>OZ244897.1:0-4562970 GCA_965221515.1 Candidatus Latescibacterota bacterium | reverse complement strand
CCTAGCTCTTCGGCCTGACCAATCTCGCTGACCGAGCCGCAGCCAGGCGAATAGGCAATTTTGCGGCGATTGCACAGGCGGGCGACTTCTTCGTTGAGCAAGGGACCGACGACGAAGTTTGCCCCGTTGGCAATATAGAGGGCCGCAGTGGGCGCGTCGCATATCGAGCCGACGCCCATGATGATGTCGATTTTCTCGGCCATCACGTGGCGCACGGTCTGGGTGAAGACATGGTAGGCCAAATCGCCGCGATTGGTGAATTCAGCGCAGCGAGCACCGCCGCGGGCGCAGGCTTCGACGATGTGGATGGTGGTTTCTGGGTCTTGGTTGTAAAAGACCGGGACGATCCCGGTATCGTAGATGGCGTTGAGAACGGCCATCCGGTCGTACTGAGCCATTGTATCTCCTTATGTGTAATTATCGAGCAGCAGAGACAAAGGGCACGTGCTGCTCGGGAAAATTGCCGTAGTGGTCCTCGCCGCGCACCAAAACGGTCGGATACTTGTTGCCCAGCGAGTTGAGCTCGGTCTGCGCAACGTGCGGGGCCACGTAGCGCAGCGTCAGCCCGCAGCGGCGGCGATTAGAGGTGTTGGGATTGCTGGCGTGGAATAGCTGGCCGTCGTGAATGGATATCTGGCCTGGGGCAAGCACTAGATCGACGGCTTGGCTGTCATCGACGAGCTCGTCGGGAATCTCCTGATTAATGCTGAGCAAATTGCCGGCTTTGGCCGACTCGCCGTGGGTGGCAATGCCATTTTTGTGCGAGCCGGCAATGACCCGCATACAGCCGTTTTGCACATCGCTGGCATCCACGGCCACCCAAGCAGTGTGGGCCTCGGGCGGCTCTAGGCCCCAGTAGGTGACGTCTTGGTGCCAGGCCACAAAGTGCTTGGCCTCTGGGTCGGGATATTTGCAAAAAAAGTGCGTCGATAGCAGCATAATGTCCTCGCCCATGACCTCCTGCATGGCGTCCAAGATGCGCGGATCGGTGGCCATCTGCCAGATGAATTCTTCGTCGAGATGGCGGGCTTGCAGGCCGATCTGGCACTTGGCGCGGCCCTCGCGGGCTTCCAACTCGTCGAAGCAGGAGCGGAAGTGATCGATCTCGCTGGCACTGAACAGGTCAATACCGGTGAGAAAGCCCTGCTCGGCATATGTCTGGGCGGCGTCTTGGGTCATGGTGGCTCCGTTTTTGTAGGGCTGCGGCTTCGTGTATATATTGCACAAATCCCCCGTGCGAAACAAGACTTGATTCACCGCGTCAACACATATGAGGAAGGTCGCAATGGGTAGTGTGCAGATCAACGAGGACCTGCTAGCAGATAGTGCCTATTTTGCCGCCGCAAGTCGGCGGGCCGCGCTAGCAGAAATGTTTGAATTCCGCGACCGGCGAGTCGTATTCGGAGCGGGTGCCCTGTCGCAACTAGCCGACGAGTGCGTCCGCCTCGGCACCGGCCGGGTGCTGCTCATCCACGATCCGGGCATTGCCCCACTCGTCGATTTAGTCCGCCAAGCTCTCGACGGCTTGGACGTGGTGGGCACCTACAGCGAGATCGCGCCCAACCCTTCGGTGCAGAGCGTCGATGACTGCGCCCACGCCCTGGCGGCCGCCAACTTCGCCGTCGCCGTGGCCCTGGGCGGGGGCAGCACCCTCGATACGGCCAAAGCCGCGCTCTGTACCGCGGCCAATGGCGGCTCGGTGGCCGACTACTTTGGCTTCGACCTATACCAAAAACCGCCGCTGGCCCCACTGGTCGGCATTCCGACCACCGCGGGCACTGGCAGCGAGGTCAGTCGGGTGGCTGTAATCGCCGACGCAACCGGTAAAAAGGCCGTGTACAGCCGGTACTTACAGCCCCAGGCCGCGCTGGTGGACCCGCGTTTGCACCAAAACCTGCCGCCGGTCTTGACCGCAATTACCGGCTTAGACGCCCTCGGGCACGCCCTCGAATGCACGGCTTCGACCAAGAGCAATGCCATCGGCGACGCCGTGGCGCGAGCGGCCCTGACCGCCGGCTGCCCCGCGTACGTCCAAGCCGTAGTCGGCGGCACCCCAGACGCGCGCTATCAAATGGCGCGCTGTGCTCTGCTGGCCGGGCTGCTGCTGAGCCCCATCAACACCGGGGCTGGCCACGCGCTCGGCTACGGGATTGAGAAAGTCTCCTTTGAGCGCGGCACCCCCGTGCCGCACGGCGCGGCCGTGGCCCTGGTGTTGCCCGGGGTGATGCGGCACAACGCCCCAGCCGTGGCCGACAAATACTACTTTGCCGCGGAGGCAGCCGGGCTGGCACGGGGCGGCACAAGCCGCGAAGAAGGAGCCGAGCTAGCGGCGCAATGGATCGACAGACTGCGGCGGCAACACACCCCCTACGGCTCGCTGGGTGCCGCCGGGATAAGCGCCGCCGACATTCCACAAATGGTCGCAAGCGCCCTGAGCGTCCAGCGCTTGCTCGAACCCAATCCGGTCGCAGTGCAAGCCGACGACGCGGCTCGCATCTATCAGAATGCACTCAACTAAAGCGAAAGGAAACGCGATGGCGTTTGATTCTCAGCTTCAGCGACAAATCATGGGCCGCTTTGCCACCGGCGTCACCGTGGTAACTACCGCCTGCGACGGCCAACTTTGGGGCATGACGGCCAACGCCGTCATGTCGCTGTCCCTGTCGCCGCCGCTGGTAGTGGTCTCAGTCGATAAAAGCGCGTCCATACACGGCCTGTTGCAAAAAGCCGCCGGCTTTGCCATCAACATCCTCAAGCGCGAACAAGAAGACCTGTCCGTGCGCTTTGCCCAACGCGGCCCCAAGGATTTTGCCGACTTGGCGACCAAAGTGGCCCAGACGGGTGCGCCGATTTTGGCCGACGCCTTGGCCTATGTCGATTGCAAGCTGGTAGAAATCGCCGCCGCAGGCGACCACGACATGTTCATCGGCGAGTGCCTCACCGGCGAGGTGGGCAGCGGCGCACCGCTGATCTTTTTCGGCGGGCAATACGCCGAACTGGCCGACTAGACGGACCCCAGAGAAAGGAATGCTACCATGACCAAAAAAATCGTCAAAAGCGACGCCGAGTGGCGGCAGGAGCTCACCCCCGAGCAATACTACGTAACGCGACAAAAGGGCACTGAGCGCGCCTTTACCGGCGAACTCTGCGACAACAAAGAATCGGGCGTCTATCGCTGCGTCTGCTGCGGCAGCGAGCTGTTCAGCTCGGCAACCAAGTACGACTCGCGGTCGGGTTGGCCTAGCTTCTGGCAGCCGATCGCCGCCGACAGGGTCGCCGAGGAGCGCGACACCAGCCACGGCATGGTGCGCACCGAAGTGCTGTGCAGCCAGTGCGACGCCCACCTCGGCCACGTCTTCACCGACGGCCCTCAGCCGACTGGCCAGCGCTACTGCATGAACTCAGCGGCGCTCAAGTTCGAGGGCGATGAGCAATGAAATCGAGTTCGATGTAAGGGCGCGTTGGAAGTAATCTGCTTTTTTAGCGAGCCATTGCCAAGCCCCTACGCCCGCTCCAGCACGATCCCCTCGCGCGCAATCCTGCTGAACATCGCCCGGTATTCTTCCGTCCCATCGTCGTCCCAATACTCGGTCTCAATGGGCGCGGCATAGCTCATGGGCATCAGGCGATTGCGGTCGGGCCGCACCATGAAAATCGAGTTGGCCGGATCGGCAATGTTGTACATGCGGGTGCCGTTTTTGAAGCGCGATTTGATGATCCACTTTTCTTGTGCCGGCAGTTCTAGCGCTTTCAGCCGCTCCAGTTCTCCCCGGTCTAAAGTCAGCCCCAACCCCGGTTTTTCCGGCACCCGCACAAAGCCGTTGATTGGGTCCAGCCGCTCTTCTACCACATCGCTTTGCCAGACCTCGCAATCGTTGTGGCAGTGGAAGGTGGCCGTGGGCGCGGCGGCCATCATATGCACAACCATGGCGCGGGTGATGGCACCGCCGACGTTTTGCAGCATAAAGGGCTTGCCCGCCGCGGCAAACAAGCCAGCGCGGCGCATGGCATCGCCGATTTTTGCATGGCCGAGCATGTAGATATCGGCCGGCTCCATCAGCACCTCATAGGTGGCCCCCAGCGGGAAATGGTGCAAGACGATGGGCCGCTTGGCTCGCTTGCGCAGGTCGATGTAGCCTTCGATGTCCCCGGGCGGCAACGGGTCCTCAAAGCAACCGGCAAGCGGATATTCGGCTAGTTTTTCCACCAACTCAGGCATGTGGTCGTCCGTGCCATGCATGGTGAAGTCGTAGTGGATTTTGAAGCCGGGCGGCGCGACCGCCTGCATGGCCTCGGTCTGGTCAAAGACGTTTTCAAAAGGCGAAAGGTGGTACTTCAGCCAAGTGTACCCCTGCTCTGCGTAGCGGGTTACAGCCTCGGCCATGCGTTCGGGATGGGTCGATACCGTCCAAGCACCCACCGGCACAAACGACCGATACTTCTGGCCGAATAGCTTATAGACAGGGACGCCGGCGGCCTGTCCCATTAAGTCGTACATAGCCGTGCCCAACCCTAGTGAAGTCTCGTCGCCGATCCAGTCAAAGGGGTTGCTGCCAATGTATTGGTCAATGGTCTCCTGCGGCTCGGGCCTCCCGCTCTCGCCGAGGCCACACCGGCCGTCATCGGTGTGGGCGATGTAGATCGTGCGGTGCGCCGGGCCGTAGTAGTGGTTGAGCGGGTAGGCGATCCAATCGCGATAGGCCAGCGCGATCTGGTGGACTTCGATTTGGGTAACTTGCATGGTCGGACGCCTTGCCGCTCAAAATCAGGGAAATTTGAGCACGACCTTTAGTGCTCGGTGCGCCCCGGGATCGTCGAAGGCCATGGCAAAGGCTTGCTGAATCTCGGCAAAGGGCAGGACGTGACTGACAATCGGCGCCACGTCGATACGCCCTTGGACGATCCAGTCGAGCGCCGGCCGATAGTCGCGGTCGGGATTGGGGCCGATCGAAAAAATCAAGCGCAACTCTCGGCGCAATAAGTCCAACATCTTGACCGTCATCAAGCCCTCAATGTGTTCCTTGTCCGGGACGCCAAAGCAGATGACTTGGGCGTTGCGGCGGCAGAGCGCGGGAATCAAGCCAAAGGACTCGGACACGCCGGTAGCCTCGACTGCGAGATCGGCCATGGCACCGCCGGTGATCTCGGCGACGGCGGCAACCGGGTCTTGGGATGTCGAGCAAATCGCGTGCGTGGCCCCCATCTGGCCAGCGACTTCGAGGCGATAAGCAAGTGG
Organism: Candidatus Latescibacterota bacterium; assembly: GCA_965221515.1. Lineage (GTDB taxonomy): Bacteria > Latescibacterota > UBA2968 > UBA8231 > UBA8231. The sequence continues at coordinate 4,557,734 of OZ244897.1, read as the reverse complement.
ATCGATGGCCATGATCCGCCGCGCACCCAAATTGCGCAGCACGGCGTCAAACAACAGACCCACCGGCCCTTGCCCGACCACTACTACGTCTTGGTCGATGATATTGCCCAGCTTGTAGAAGCTGTGGATCACCGTGCCCAAAAGCTGGCTCATCAGCACCTTTTCCTCGGGCAAATCGCTGGGCAGGCGGATGCAGCCGCCATCGTCTTTAGTCAGGACGTACTCTTGGAAAAGCCCGCGGTCAAAGCCCCACAACAGCACCCGCTCGCCCGCCCGATAGCGCCCCGATGGGCATACTTCAACCACGCCCAAGCCTTCGTGTCCAGTGGCTCCCGGCGGCTGCGGATAGCGCCTATGAGGGCCGCAAAACGGCGGCTTGTCGCTGCCGCAGACCGCAACCCGCTCCATCCGCACCAACATCTGGTCGCCGACCGGCTCGGGCTTGTCGGTCTCGATAATTTCCCATTGACGCGGGGCAACTAATTGGGCCGCACGCATACCTTTCCTTTCTACTCTGTTCTACGTGAATTGCAAGCGGCGATAACTACTCCCTACGGGTCAAAAAAGTCGGCGTCTTCCTCGCGCAGATAGCGCCGCGCTTCTTCGGCGATTAGATCAACGCCCATCCCGGGCGCGTCCCAAACGGCGATGTGGCTATCGACCACCAGCGGATCGGGCAAACCCGTGACAATGTCGTACCACCACTCCGGCTGGCCGGTTGGATATTCAAACGCAATGTAGTTTTGCGGCAGCGTCGCTGCGACTTGCACCAGAGCCGCCAAGCCCAACAGGCCGTCGAGGACGCCGTGGGGGGCCATGAGGATGCCGTGCATGTCGGCGTATTCGGCCACCCATTTGAGCTCGGCAATGCCGCCGATGTCGCAGGGATCTGGGCCGATGATATCCACGGCGCGCTTTTCGATCAGATCCTGAAAATTGTGCCGCAAGTAAATCTGCTCGCCGGTGTGGATCGGCGTCGAGGTACTCTGCGTAACTTCGCGGTAGTGATCGGCCGAAACGTACGGCACGTAATCGCCGGTGAGCATGTCCTCCAGCCAAGCCAAGTTGAGGTTTTCGACGGCCCGCGCCAAGCGCAGCGCATCCGGCACGAGAAAACCCGGGCCTAAGTCCAGTGCCAAACCAACCTTGTCCTCGCAGACTTCCTTCATCGCACAAATGCAATCGATGATGTAACTGAGGCCGCGCTCGCTCAAAGGGCCGCGATTGGCGTGGAATGAGCCAGCTTGGTGGGTGCCGTAAAAATATTCGGGCGACTCACTGATCCGCCCGCCGTGGAAGGCGAGGCCCTGTTTGATGATGCTGAACTTCTGCGGCGCGTCTATCATGCGCTGCATGTTGTCCGCGTAGTCCTCGGGCCGGCGGCCACCCTCGGCGGGCGAGCGAGCGGGTGCCATGGGGAAGCGCACCGCACCATTGTACACCCGCACTCGGTCGCGAATTTTGCCGCCGAGTAGCTTGTACACCGGCGCACCCACGGCTTTACCGGCAATGTCCCACAACGCCATTTCAATCGCACTGACCGCGCTGCCCCAGGGCTTGAAGCTACCCAAGCGCCGGATGTTGAGCATCACCCGCTCGACATCGGTTGGGTCCGCGCCGAGGATGCGGTCTTTGTAAAACAACACCTGGGGCTTGAGATAGGACTTGCTCGCCTCGACTTCTCCGAGGCCATAGATGCCCTCGTCGGTATTGATGCGGACAACCGGATTGTTGCCGATGACCGCGCACTTGAGATCGGTGATTTTCATCTCGTACTGTACTCCTTAAAAAGTAAAAATTGACAATCTGCCATTTATCCGTCCCGGCTTGCTAAGTCCTCCAGCTTCCAGTCGAGCGGAATGCGCATCCGCCCCTCGTTGCGGCGGTCGAAGAGCAGGTAGTTTTCGCGCAGTCCGAAGTAGAACAGATCGCGCGTCAGCTCCACGTCCTTTTGGCAGTACTGGGCAATCAAGTCCAGCCGCCCCTCTTTGAACCACCGCAGCGCGTCCAAACCGTCGGCACTCTTGGGCGCGTCAAGCGTGGCCCGGCCCAGCGCGTCAAGGCTGACTCGGTAGCGCAGCCGCTGGTGAATCTCGCGCAGCATGTCGAGCGTGTTGAGCGTGCGGAAGTCGAATGGGCTGTACCCGCGCAAGACCGAATAGTCAAAGCCGACGATGTTGAAACCAACGACCAAATCGGCGGCCTGCAAGTGCTCCAAGAGCGGGTCCATGTCTTCCTCAAAGTACGTCGTGCAGGCCTGGGCCCGACTGTCCCACACCACCCCGACCGACATGCCCATCAGGTGGGCCTTGTTCCAGCCGCCGACTTCGGCAGCCGAGCGCTGGGTTTCTAAGTCGAATACAACCACGTGCGGGCCTTGCTCGGGCGGCGCGTCCTCGGCCACCTCCCCCTCTTCCCACTCAGCGAAAATCGGCGCGTCCTCGGCCCCCTCGGCGGCGGGCAAAGTGCGCTCGATGGTCCGGCGGCCGGTGAGCGCACCGAGCAAGTGAATCGCGCCTTCCTTGTCGAGCGGGACGTTGCCGGCACCGCACGTGGGGAAATGGATGCAAGACGGGCAGCCGATCAGACAATCGCAGGTCTCGACCATGGCCAGCGTCATCGCCAACAGGCGGTCGAGCTGGGCAAAGCCCTTTTCCGCCAGGCCAATGCCGCCGGGGTAATAGTCGTACACGAAAATCGCGCCCTTGCCAAGCTGGGGGTGCAGGGGATAGCAGATCCCGCCGACATCCGTGCGGTCGCACAAGGCCAGCAGCGGAAAAAGCGACTTCATGGCGTGTTCAATGGCGTGAATTGACCCCATGTAGTGGTGCTGGTGGCGGCTGAGGTCGGCCTTGAAATGAGCGTCGAGCTCGATCCAAAAGCCAATCGTCTCAAAGTGCTCCACCGGCGACTCCAACTCGTGTTTGCTGAGCACGACTTGGTCGCCGACGCGGATTTTTTCAAAGCCCACCACCTGCGAACTGACCTTGAGTCGGCCCAACCGCGCCATAAAACCCTCCAATGGCCGCGAGCGCAACTCCGCTAATATCTCGGTGTCTTTTTGGGTGCGAGCGCGCGTGAAGTACGCCACATCCACTTCCTCGGCGTAGATCTGGCCTCGCTGCGGGTCGCGGTCGCCGATCTCGTACTGGCGGCCGCGATGCAAGTAAATCGCGCCTTTGTAGCACTCGCCGTACACCTGGCCACCGCTGACCGTGCCAATCTGGTTGTCGCCGCGATCGACGATGTTGTACGACTCGCCGATGGTGCGCATGTTGACCAAGCGGTGCGGCTGCTTGCGCGCCGCAAACCAAGCGTCGCCTTCGGCATTTTGCAGCAGCAGCCCCTCCTCGGTCAGCGCGTCAATCGCCTTTTGATAGTTGGGCAGCCCGTACTCCGGCTCGCTAGCGACAAGGGGCAGCTCGCGCGCCGCGCATGTGAGGTGGTTTTTGAGAATGTACTGATTGGTCGGATCGACCACTGCGTCCTCTAAATCGCGCGAGAAAAACTCCGCTGGGTGCCGCATGAAATACTGGTCTAGCGCGTCGGGAGACGCGATGAGCAGGATCAGCGACTCGCGGCCAGCGCGGCCCACGCGGCCAGCGCGCTGCCAAGTGTTGATAATCGAACCCGGATAGCCGACCAACACGCAGATATCCAAGCCGCCAATGTCAATGCCCAACTCCAACGCTGACGTGGCCACCACGCCCATGAGTTGGCCGCCGTTGAGATCGTGCTCAATCTGGCGGCGCTCAGTGGGCAAATAGCCCGCGCGATACGAAGAAATCCGCTCGCGCAAATCCGGGCGGCTCTGAGTCGCCCAGCGGTACACTAGTTCGGTGGTAATGCGGGCGCGAGTGAAGACAATCGTGCGGTAGTCCTTGAGCACGCTGGCGCGCAGCACGTGGGCTGCGAGGGTGTTGGGGCTTTCGCTCGGGTTGACAAACACGAAGTGGCGCTCCGCAGCCGGTGCGCCGTGGTCTTCAATCGCGTAAAAGGAGCGGTTGAGCAGCTTTCCCGCCAACTCGCGGGGATTGCCCATCGTCGCCGAGCTGGTGATGTACACTGGATCGGCCCCGTAATGCGCACAGATGCGGTTCAAGCGACGAAAAAGGTGCAACACGTGCGTGCCAAACACGCCGCTGTAGGCGTGCAGCTCGTCGATGACCACGTAGCGCAGGCGAGCGAAAAAACCAGCCCAAGCCTCGTGGAAGGCGAGGATGCCCGAGTGCAGCATATCCGGCGTAGTAAAAAGCGCGTGCGGCGGCTTGGTGCGGATCTGCCGCCGGCGGTGGGCCGTGGTGTCGCCGTCGTAAATGGCCGCTTTTAGCGCACCGCCCAAGCCCTGCATCAGGCCGTTTAGCTCGTCGAACTGATCTTGCTCTAGTGCCTTGAGTGGAAAGATGTAGAGTGCGTGCGCCTCCGGATCGTCGAGTAGCGTGGTCAGCACCGGCGCGTTGTACACCAAGGTCTTGCCCGAGGCCGTGGGCGTGGCAATAGCTACGTGCTGACCCGCTAGCACTTTTTGGATACCCTCGGCTTGGTGGGTATAGAGCGCGGGAATGCGGGCGATTTCGAGGATGCGGGCCAAGGCCGGAGGCAGGCCAGCCAAGTCGCCGACCAGACGCGCCGGACGCGCCGGCAAGGTCTGGTGATGGACGACCTCATTGCCTAAGATGCGGCGTTTGAGAAAGCGGATGTGTGCGGCGATGCTCTCGGCGTCGCAGATCAAGGCCCTATTTCCTGAAAGACTAGTGGGAGCAGATGAGAATAGCTAAGTCCTTGGGATGGGGCAAGGGCTACGTCTTCTGTTGCAAGATGTGCTCTACGTCAGTAAAATGCCGCACCTGGGCATGGGGCAGTTCCGGAGTGAGATGGCCCGCGTAGATGATGTAGCCTTTCTGCGTGGAGGACGCGATTTTTTGGAACTGGGCGATTCCCTTGGCAAATTCTGGATTGAACGTCATCGCCGCTTTGATTTCAATGGGAATTAGCTGCCTGTTGCGCCTAAACAACAGATCTACTTCGTTGCCTTTGTTGTCGCGGTAAAAGTAGAGTTCAGGCTCTTTACCCGCGTTGAGTCTGGCTTTCAACGCTTCGAGGACGACCATGTTTTCAAAGAGATTGCCGAGCAGTGGATCCCGGGCGACCAGTGCGGGCGATTCAATGCCGAGCAAATAGGACGCAAGCCCGACATCGGTAAAATAGATTTTTGGCGACTTAATGATGCGTTTACCAAAGTTTTCAAAATAGGGGTTCAGCCTGAAAATGGCGTGCGAGGCTTCGAGAACCGAGAGCCATTCTTTCAGCGTGGTACTCGACACCCCTACGTCATTAGCCAGCGAACTCAGATTCAAAACCTGACCGATGCGTCCGGCCAACAGGCGCGTGAAGTTCTCAAAATCTGTCAGATTCCTGAGGTTGATCATTTGTCTGATGTCGCGCTCGATATAGGTCTGATAGTAGTTTCGGTATAGGCGCGTCGGATCGACTTGTTCGCTGTATAGACGGGGCATAAAGCCTTGGTAGATAAATTCGTCGCGCGTGTGGGTGATGCCAGTTGCCTTGAGCTCTGTTATCGCCAAAGGCAGCAGGCGCAACAGGGCGGTGCGTCCGGCTAAGGATTGGGCAACGGCTTCTTGCAGACGCAACTGATGACTACCAGTGAGGATGTATTGCCCGCGTTGCGGGCTGTTGTCTGCGAGCACCTGGATGGTTGAGAGCAGTTCGGGTACGCGTTGGATTTCGTCGATGACAACCGGGGGCGGAAATTGCGAGAAGAAAGCGTGGGGATCGCTTATCGCCAGCCGGCGCACATCGGGTGCTTCCAAGTTCGCATAAGCGTGGCTGGGAAACTGCATACGCGCCAATGTGGTTTTTCCCGCCTGCCGTGGACCGATGATTGTCACCACGGGAAATTCGGTTGCCGTCGCCGCCAATTCTCTAGCGATTTGTCGTAAAATCACGGCTCTGATCTCTATTCGCGTGGATGCCCTTCAAGGACAAAATAAGAAAACTGGTACAGAATTCAAGTTAAACTTTAAATATGTACCAGTTTTTAGACATGCCCTTGATAGCATATGTTTTCAAAAATGTATTTCGCACATGATCTGGGTAGTCGAGATCGCCGTGAGCGGTTCGACCGGCATTTGAATGGGGACCGGACGGCCAAACAGACACCGCGCAAGACGGCGATTTTGACATAATTGCGGAGGATTTCCACGACCTTGCGGCGCAGCTTGGAATATGATTGCTGAGAGATGGAAATCATCGACGGACTATAAAATCGGAGATAGAGCATGACGCAAAACACGACCAATCGACCAAGGGTCGCTGCCATTGGACTAGACGCTTCCCAGATCGAGTCGATAAGATCGCTATGCGGCGACGATCTGGTCGCGGCTGTCGGGGACATTCTCAAGCAACTCGGGTTTGTCGTGCGCCACATGGACGCCGAGCAGGAACAAGGGAAGCCAAAACGCGAAGATCTACGCCTCACGCTCACCGACCCTCCCGAATGGGAGGCAATCGCCGAAGTCAAGGGCTACACCAGAGGTACCAAAACGAACGACGGGCGCCAGATCCGTCAGCACCGCGAGCTTTACATCAAGGAGCAGAGCAGTCCTCCTGATCTGACGCTGTGGATCGTCAATACGCACCGGGGCATGGATCCGTCATCTCGGCCCACCCCTGATAGCAATGTGGGCGAAGCCGCTGCGAACATAGGGGCAGTTCATGTCTTGACGACAGACCTGTACAGGCTGTGGGTACTCGTCGCGACAGGCAAGCTCGAAAAAGCACAGGCAGTCCAGCAATTAATCGGCGCAGAGCCGGGCCTATGGACCACAGGGTTCTGACATGTGTACTTGAATCGACTAGTTGCCGCATATACATCGTGAAAAGTCGCCAGTCGAGAGGTCGTGGGGAATGCGCTCGCCGATGAACAAACAGATACTTATAGGTTTTCTTGTTGTTTGCTTGACAAATAAAGCAAATGCTCTACATTCTAAGCATATCGAATTAAAAGACCGGAGGTCGTGTGAGTATGAGTCACGATGAGCAACTCGGTACCTACCTCAAGCGCGCCCGCAAGACTGCGGGTCTGACGCTACGAGCGGTTGAAGGGGAGACTGGGATATCCAACGGGTACCTTAGCCAGCTTGAGAGCGGTCAGGTGCGGCGTCCATCACCGATGAACCTGCACAAGCTGAGCGAACTCTATCGGCTGCCCTACTCTGAAGTGATGAAAGCAGCGGGGTACCCCATACCCTCGACTCAGTACAGCAACGAAGAGCAGCGGTTCTTCGCACGGATTGGGGAGACTTCCAACGAAGAAAAAGAGGCACTGCTGGATTACCTAGAGTTCATGCGAACTAGGAGAAAGCGATAACAAACAATGAGATGGTCGATCTCAAAGGCAAAGCAGTTCCAACGCTGCCAACGCCAATGGTACTACAAGGAAATATGGCCATTCGTCCCAGCCACCCCACTGCACGCGGACGTGACAGTCGGCCTCGATGTGAAGCAAGTTGACCGACAGGTGGTTGTACAACCAAGACGCGCTCGCATATGGCGTCGAGGAGCGTTGAGATCATGAGCGACCGGAGTTTACAATCGGGCTACTACAGCACAATCACTTACCTCGCCGAACTTTTGGATGAAGTCTTGGTGCAACTCAAGCTCGCACGAGACAGCGCACCCTCGTCAGAGATCGAAAAGGTCGCCAAGATGCTGGAAGCGGCCGCTAGCGAGGAACGCCGTGATCTCTCGACTGCATTCCTGCGCTTGATCCTTCGAGATGAGCTAGGGGAGCAACAGCAGACTTGGCAAGAGTTGAGCGTACGACTTGGGAAGGGAGAATATGACGAGTGTGACGTGGAGACGATGGAGCGGATCGCTGAAATTGTGGACACAGAGCGAGCATCAGCGTTTCGCAAAATGAGAGGGTACTAGGTGTTCGAGGAGTATATCGATGGAACCCTTGGTGAGTTGGAACGACGGGCGCGCGTACTACGGGCAAAAATTCCGCGAGACCTGCCGACCTATTATGCAACACTAGTGAAGTCGTGTAACGAGCGGCTTGAAAACCTACTGTCTGCTCTCCGCGACTTACGTGATAACCCTGAGTGGCAGAATGAGAAACTTCGCCCAGAGCGTCAGCGGCGCCTGCGCCGAATCGTGACGGCTCTCGACAGGCTGGAGTCCGGTGGTATCACGGCCCTCTGTCGTGCAAACGAGGACGATCATTACTTCAACGGTCTGCTAGAACGCCTGCGAAAGGAAATCAAGTATCCCGGAGTACTGCCCACGGTCTCCTCGCTCTCGCAGAGTTACTTCTATATTGACACGGACCTCAACCTCATGAGCGTACCGCTGGCCGAGCGGCATTTCCTTCTCCACTTGCCGGATCTTTACCATGAACTAGCACATCCGCTCCTAGTCGCACGCGACGATTCGGTTATCGAGCCCCTGCAGGATAGAATGTTAGAGTCAGCGGCGGTGGCCATGGAGCACTTCCACACGCTGGTGCGCGAAAGGGAAGGTGGTCGTGCTCCAGAGCAAGAGCGAACTCGGCTGCGGATGTGGGAATCCTGTTGGGGCAAATATTGGATCTTAGAATTCTACTGCGATCTGTTCGCCATCTACACCCTAGGCCCAGCCTTCGCGTGGTCACACGTGCATCTGAGTGCCAAGCGAGGAGTGAACCCGTATGACTATCTGATGGAGCAGCATCCGGCCGACGCTGCGAGGATGTCCGTGCTCCTCATCGGTCTGCGCGAGATCGGCTATTACAACGAGGCTAAGAAGATCGCGGAGGTATGGCGGTCGGTGATCGGCTCATCGAGCTACAAGCCCCCCTCCGACTTCAGGACGTGTTATCCCGAAGACGTTCTTGAGAAAATAGCCACGCAGGGACTCGAAGGAGTCAAAGCGATCGGATGCCGCATCGCACACGCTGAGTGCGACGATGAAATCCATACGCTTATGAACGAGGCTTGGCAACGGTTTTGGGACAACCCGAGAGAATATGCCACCTGGGAGGATCAGAAGACAAAGGAACTGAGCGATACTAAAAACTACAAAGGAACCCCATGAATCCCTTCGCCACCGGCATCGACCGCAACCTAACCCACTACGCCGACCCCGGCTTTAGCCGCTACTTGCGCCGCGCTTTTCTCGCCTCGGCTGGCTACGACGAGGCGGATTTAGAGCGGCCCGTCGTCGGCATTGCCGATACCTCGTCCGACTACACCACCTGCCATCGCGCCATGCCCCAACTCGTAGAAGCCGTCAAGCGCGGCGTGCTCGAAGCAGGCGGCTTACCCCTCGTCTTTCCGACCCTGTCCCTCGGCGAAATCCTCCTCTCCCCCACGGCCATGCTCTACCGCAACCTCATGGCCATGGCGACCGAGGAAATGATCGCCGCCCAACCCATGGATGCGGTCGTGCTGCTCGGCGGCTGTGACAAAACCCTACCAGCCCAACTGATGGCCGCAGCGTCCGCGGCCATACCCGCCATCCACCTCGTCGCCGGACCAATGCTAGCCGGAAACTGGCGCGGCCAGCGATTGGGCGCCTGCACAGATTGCCGCCGCTACTGGGCGCAGCACCGGGCCGGAGCCCTCGACGCCGAAGAAATCGCCGCAGTCAGCCAGAGCCTGTGCCCAACCGCCGGAACCTGCATGGTCATGGGCACGGCCTCAACTATGGCCTGCGTAACCGAAGCCCTCGGGCTAATGCTGCCGGGCGCGGCCACTCCACCCGCAGTCTCGAGCCAGCGTTTGCGGCTCGGCGTCGCCACTGGCCGGCGGGCCGTAGCCTTAGCCACCAAGGGACAACCAGCGCGAGACGTACTAACACCAGCGGCCTTTGCCAACGCCCTCAAGGTACTAGCCGCGCTGAGCGGCTCGACGAATGCGGTCGTGCACCTGCTGGCCATTGCGCGCCGGGCCGGCGTGGACTTGTCGCTAGACGACTTCCACACCGCAGCCCAACAAGTGCCGCTGCTAGTCGATTGCAAGCCAGCCGGCAGCGGGTACCTGGAAGATTTTGACAAAGCCGGCGGCGTACCCGTCCTGCTCAAAGCCCTAGCGCCGATGCTCGATCTCGATGCCGTAGGAGTCAGCGGCCAACCCCTCGGTGCGCTCTTGCAGAACGTGGCCGCGCCCGGCGCGGGGCAAACCGCAGTCCACACCTTGGCCGCGCCGCTGGGGCCAGCGTCGTCCCTAGTGGTGCTAAAAGGCTCGCTCGCGCCAGACGGAGCCGTCTTAAAAAAGGCCACCTCATCCCCGCACCTGCACAAGCACCGCGGACCAGCCATCGCATTTGATGGGCCAGACGACGCGGTGCGCGTTGACGACCCCGCCTTGGGCATTACGCCAGAACATGTGCTCGTGCTGCGCGGGGCCGGGCCAGTGGCCCTTGGCATGCCCGAAGTCGGCTCCATGCCCTTGCCCAAGCACCTTGCGGCCCAAGGCGTCGAAGACATGGTGCGCATCTCGGATGGACGGATGAGCGGCACAGCCTATGGGACCGTCGCTTTGCACGTAGCACCGGAAGCGGCCATCGGCGGGCCATTGGCACTCGTCCGCGACGGCGATCTGATCGAGTTGGACGTAGAAGCCGGGCGCTTAGATCTGTTAGTCCCCCAAGAAATCCTCGCCCGCCGACAGGCCGAATGGACTGCGCCCGCGGCGCCAGCACGTGGCTGGCGGCAACTGTACGCCGAGCGCGTATTGCAGGCGAACTTGGGGGCGGATTTAGATTTTTGCTAAACAAAACTAGGAGGAATACATGCTTAGCGCATTGCTCGCCGAGCGCGAGCGGCAAGGTAAACCGATCCGGGTCGGCATCATCGGCGCGGGAAAATTCGGCGGCGGATTAGTCGCGCAAATCGCCCAGATGCAGGGCATGGTCGTCGCGGCCATCGCCGACATCAATCTAGCCCGCGCCCGCTACGCATACGAGGCGGGGTACGGAGACATTGCCGTAGGCACAGCGGATAGCCCGCAGGCACTGGCTGCGGCCATTGACGCCGGGAAATTCACCGCCGTTGAAGACGGGTTGTTAGTCGCGCAGGCCGAGAATTTGGACGTGGTAGTGGAAGCCACCGGCTCGACCTCGGTCGGTGCCAACATGGCCAGCGCGGCCATCGCCAGCGGCAACCACCTCGTAATGGTCAACGTCGAAACAGACGTGACCATCGGCGCACTGCTCAAGCGCCAGGCCGACCGCGCCGGCGTGGTGTACTCCCTCGTCGATGGCGATCAACCTGGGGTGACCATGAACATCATCGAATGGGCGTGGTCGCTGGGCTTAGAAGTGGTAGCCGCAGGCCGCGGTACCATACTCTTTGCCGACGACCCCCAAGGCACGCCCGACAACACCGCGGCGCGCTTTGGCTTTGACGAAGAAACCTTGCAGCGGCGCAACATCAGCTTGAAGATGTACAACTCCTTCCGCGACGGCACCAAAGCCCAAGTCGAGGCCACAGCCATCGCCAACATGGCCGGACTCGTACCCGATGTAAGGGGCATGCACGAGCCGTCGTGCAACTTGGCCGACATCCCACAAAAATTTAGCCTGACCCAAGAAGGAGGGTTGCTCAGCCAGCGCGGCGTCATCGAGCTAGCCAACAGCGTCGCCGAGGACGGCAAGACCCGGCTCGCCAACCCGCTGGGCATGGGCGTCTTTGTCGTCATCCGCAGCGAGCATCCCTTTACGGTCGAAGATCTAGCCACCTATAACCTGCATCCAGGCGGCGACGGCCAAAACTTCCTCCTCTACCGCCCCTATCACTTGGTGGCGGTTGAAGCGCCAATCACCATCGCCAAAGTCGCGCTCTACGGCTTGCCAACCGGCACGCCGCGCTCCGGGCCCAGCGCCGATGTGATCGCGGTGGCCAAGCGCGATCTCAAAGCCGGCGAGACCCTCGACGGCGGCGGCGGCTACACTGTATTGGGCCAAAGCGAAAAGGCAACCGTGGCACGCCAAGAAGGCCTGTTGCCGTTAGGGCTGTCGGGCGGAGCCGTGCTCAAGCAAGACGTGCCGCAAGGCGAGGCCATTGGCTACGCCACAGTCGCGTTGCCTGATTCGCTCGCGTTGCAACTGCGGCGCGAGCAAGACGCCATGTGCCAATAAACTCGAGGTAAAAACTGGAAAATGTCCGCCTATCAAGAAGCTAAGGTAATCATCGTCTCTATTCTCGAACTCTCAAAAGACTCGATCCATATGCACGTAGGATTAATCGCATTTTTTTTAGCTGTAGTGCTGTGGAAAAAAGGCTCCATTGAAGGGCGATGCTTAATCCCGGTCGCAATTGTAGCATCCTCGATGGAGATTCTCGATCTAAGATACGATTACGTCTCGCTCGGTCACTTGCGCCTGCAGGCCATAACGGCAAGCATACACGATTTAATCAATACTACGTTTTGGCCCGTAGTCATCGTAGTACTGGCTTGGATGGGCAAACTGCAGAATGCGCGGAATGCCTAATGGTCTATCAACAAAAAAAGGGGAAGGGCACGAGGCCCTTCCCCTTGGCGCGTCTGAGGCTGGCTAACCGGTCTTGACCTCGACCTGGCGGACGATCTTTTTCGCCTCCTCTTTTTTGGGCAGGTGGAGAGTGAGGATGCCGTTTTTGAACTTGGCTTCGATGGCGTCGGCCTGCACGCCATCGGGCAAGTAGAAGGTGCGCTCGAAGCGTCCGTAGATGCGCTCCTGGCGGAAGTACTTGCCTTCTTTGGCCTCGCTTTCCTCGCTAGCCGCGCTCTTTTCGCCTCGCAGCACGAGCGTTCCGTCGTCGATGGAGACTTCGATGTCCTTCTCCTCCAACCCCGGCAACTCGGCCGAAATTTCGAAAGAAGCGTTGTTTTCCCTGACATCGATGCGCGGGCTAAAAACCGCGTTGCCAGTCAAAACGGGCAAGCGCGAATCCTCGCCAAAAAAAGCATCCACGAGGTGGTCAAACGGGCTGCGCCACGGGCGATTGCCGACGCGAGTGCTGGGTAGTAAAGTCTTAATGGCCATGATCTTTTCTCCTTGTTAAGTGGTGGTTGGTTGGTATGGCCTTTGCCCGTTAGTATGCAAAAACCATGCCAACATTTTAAAATTTTACATATCTTATTGTTATACATATATTTGGGTCATTTTTAATCCAAAAAGAGGCACTGTCTGTATTGTCAGCACGGCCTGGAAAAATTGGCAGGCGTCGTGTAAAATTGACCGAAGTCCCTGCCATTATTGCGCCAGCCAGCGAAAGGAATCATGGTGATAAACTGGAAAGCTGTACGCGCCGAAGTAACCGGCTATTTGCAGGCCCTCATCCGCATCGACACCACCAATCCCCCGGGCAACGAAAGCGACGCGGCGCACTATCTAGCAGGCATATTGCGCCAAGAGGGTTTTGATCCCGTCTTCGTCGAGTCCGCGCCTGGGCGGGGCAATGTCTTGGCCCGACTCACTGGCGGCGACCAACCACCGCTCATGCTATTGGGGCACACAGACGTAGTCGCCGCCGAGCCGGAACACTGGACCCACCCGCCTTTCTCCGGCACCCTGGCCAACGGCTGCGTGTGGGGGCGCGGGGCACTAGATATGAAGAACATGGTCGCAGCCAATTTGATGGTATTGCTGCTGTTGCAACGGCAAGGCGTCCGGCTCAACCGCGACCTCATCTTCGCCGCCACCGCCGACGAGGAAGCCGGCAAAGGCAACCACGGTCCGGGGTGGATTATCGACAATCGATCCGAGCTGTGGGACGCATCCTTGATCATCACCGAGGGCGGCGGCAGCGACTTCGCGGTCGGCGAGCAGCGGTTTTACACCTGTCAGACCGGGCAAAAGGGGCTGTGTCGGCTGCGCCTTACCGCCCGCGGAACGCCTGGGCATGGCTCCATGCCGCACGGCGACGGCGCCATCGTCAAGCTAGCCAAAGCGCTAGCCGGCTTGGAAGGAGCCGTATTTCCCGCGCAGGTATGCGCCAGCGTGCGGCGCTTTGTCGAGGGCATTTCCAGCCGCCGGCCAGCCGCCGAAGCCGCCCGCTGGCAACAAGTGCTCGACCCGGCGACCGCCGATGCAGCACTGCGCGACCTGCCCATCGGCAACCCCTTGCGCCGCGAGTTGGGCGCGGTCCTGCGCAACACAGCTTCGGCGACCATGGTACAGGCCGGTTCCAAAATCAACGTGATTCCTGGAGAGGCAACTGCTTGGATTGATGGCCGCTTAGTACCTGGACAAACAGCCGAGAGCTTCGCGAGCCAGTTGCGCACATTTGTCGGCGCTGAGGTGGCGATTGAAATCGACCAGTACACACCGCCTTTGGAAGCATCGTCCGACACGCCGCTTTTCCGCGCGATCGTCGAGGTGATGCAGGAGCGCGAGCCAGACGCCCCGGTGCTTCCCTATCTGATGCCGGCTGGCACCGATGCCAAGCACATTGTGCCGCGCCGCCCCGAAACCCAGATCTACGGCTTTATGCCCTATCGCCAGCAGCCAGGCGAAGAGGAGATGGCCCTGATCCACGGCCACGACGAGCGCACCCCGGTGGCAGAACTGCTCTTTGCAACTCAGGTGCTCTACGCAATCGTCTGCCGCTTTGGTGGGGTAGAATAGACTAGCTCGAATCGACGACCGCGACGCCAGCGTCGATTTCGAGGACCAAAACTTTATCGCCGGGGTTGAGCCGGCCTTGAGCATCGGCCCGGCGCGCCAACAGTTCGATGGTGCGGCCTTGCACGATCGCGGAAATTTTGCCGAACTCTACAAAGTTTCCTCAACCGTTTAATAAGCTCCCTTAATCCGCCCAAACCACCCGCGCAATGGGTCGCCTAATTCCTCCATGTAGCGGCCCATCCGCCCCAGCAAATTTTGGCGGACGTCTTCGTACGCCGGGTCGCCGTACACATTGTCGAGCTGATAGGGATCGCGCTGCAAGTCGTACAGCTCGCCCGGGTCGCCCGAATTAAAGGTGAACTGATGAGTGCGGGTGCGGACCATGCGCTGGTTGGCGACCGTAAAATGGCGGTCGAACACGCAGTACACTTCCTCGCGACCGTTGGCAAACGGTCGTCCCTCCATCGCCGCGAGAAAGGACGCGCCGTCGAGGTCGGCGGGAACTTCAATACCCGCGGCGGCCAGCGACGAGAGCATGATTTCGTGCAAATAAACAAACTCGTCGCAAGCCGTGCCGGGGGCTTGGCAGTCGGGATGGGCGACGACCAGCGGAATGCGATAGATCTCGTCGTACATGAACTCGCCTTTTTCGATTAGCTTGTGGGCGCCGAGGCAGTCGCCGTGATCGGCAGTATAGACGATGATGGTGTCGTCGAGGACCCCCAATCGCTCCAAGTGAGCCACCACCCGACCCACCATGTCGTCAATCAGCGTACAGTGCCCAAAGTAGCGAGCGGCGATCTCCTGAAATCCAGCCCAACCGTAGTCGCCCAACCCCCACAGCTTCTCGATTAACTGCTGGCGATAGGGCTTTTTGTCAAACGTCTCAGCGTAGCCGGGATGTTCGGCAATGGCCTTTGGATCGTACTTGGAAAAGTACGGCTCGGGCACCAGCGAGGGGCTGTGCGGGCCCCAGAAATTGGCCCACAAAAAGAAAGGCTGCTCACCGGTGGCCACTTCGTCGAGGACGCCGATGGCTTCCTCGGCGACAAAATACTCAATGCACGACTCGACCGGCCCCTCGTGCAATGCAAACATTTCCTGAGCCTGATTCGAAGGATTGGTGCCAACAAAGCGGTGCGAGACCGACGGCGGCGGGTCGAAGCCGCGCTCTTTTAGATAGTCGGCATACGGGTTGTGTCCCCTCGGCTTGGCCCCGAACTGCAAACCAGGCAACAGGTCGGACCCCGGAAAAGCGTAACCCATAAAATCCTGCCCGGCGAATCCGTAGCCGGTCGGGCCGGTCTGCTCATCGACGTGCCACTTGCCAGCGTACCCGCAGCGATAGCCGACCTCGGCCAAATAGTGATTTAATCCGCGCACGCCTTCGCGCAAACACAGGCCGTTGGCCGTAACCCCGTGCTTGTGCGGATAGAGGCCGGTGTAAAAGGAAGCGCGGGCCGGCGAGCAGATTGCGGTCGGCGTGAACGCCGAATCAAAGCGAATGCCGCGCGCCGCCAAGGCGTCGATGTGCGGCGTCTGACAGACTTCGTTCAGCCCGTAGCAACTCACCGTATCGAGCCGCTGCTGGTCGGACATCAAGACGACGATATTGGGTTGCTTAGCCATGTTAGCGCTCCTCGCTGCGCAAATCCAGCCACGCCATCTCCGCCGCGGTGAGCGGATTGTCGAGGGCCTGTTTGTTGGCCGCGATCTCAGCGCGGCTCATGCTGCCGACCAAAGCGTAGATGTCGAGCGGATAGCTCAGCACGTACGACAGCGCGATTTGCGGCACTGACAATGCCTTTTCTTCGGCCAATATCCAGGCGCGGTCGAGCCGCTTGAAATTGGCTTCGCAGTAGTACGATTTGGGCATGGTGCCGTCGAATTGGTCGCGCACTTGTTCGGCGTTGGCGCGGGTCACTTTGCCCGAGAAAAAGCCGCGCGCCACACTCGACCAAGTAAAAAGCGGCATGTCGCGTTCGGCGTACCATTGGCGAGCGGCCGCTTGGTCTGGCCCGGCAACCGACAGGCAGTCCTTCCACGGCTCGGCGATTTGATCGGCCAAGCTAAAGTTCGGGCTAGAAGCGGCAAACGGCACCAGCCCGCGTTGGACCGCGTATTCATGGGCTTCGGCCAAGCGTTCCGGCGTCCAATTTGAGCCGCCAAAGGCGTGGATGCGGCCAGCCGCGTGATGTTCGTTGAGTGCCTCGACGATAGGTCCGACCGGCACCGTCGGGTCGTCGCGGTGCAACAAGTAGAGGTCGATGTAATCCGAGCGCAGTCGCACGAGCGAGTCGGCCATGTCCGCGGCAATGTCATACGGGGTGACGCGGTTGCGGTCTTGGTTGAGGTGGGCCCCCTTGCCAATGATGACGATTTCATCGCGGTTGCCTCTCTCCTCCATCCACAACCCGAGCATGCGATCGACTTCGCCGCCGCCGTAGCCGTGCGCCGAGTCATAGGTGGTGATGCCAGCCTGCCAAGCCGCGTCGAGCAGGGCAAAGCCTTCTTCCTGGTGGCGGCGATTGAGCATAATCGAGCCTTGCACTATACGCGAGATTTTCTTTTCGATGCCTTGTACGTTGCCGTATTGCACGAGTGTTTTCCTTTCTATTCCA
Source organism: Candidatus Latescibacterota bacterium (assembly GCA_965221515.1). Lineage (GTDB taxonomy): Bacteria > Latescibacterota > UBA2968 > UBA8231 > UBA8231. The sequence continues at coordinate 4,540,500 of OZ244897.1, read as the reverse complement.
TGGGGTATTTTAGGCCGACCTGAGCGCGGATCTGGTCGAGAATCCGCATCAGTGCGACGGTTTCGTCGAGCGGCATGACCGCGCTCTCGGTCAGACCTGCGCCGAGGCAGCGCGCGACTTCTTGCGCTTCGTAGTTGTAGCCATTGCCGGTCAAGGGCAACTCCATGCGATCTTGGCGGCCTCCAGCCTTGAGCGTGGCGCTTTCGCCTTTCCACCACGACGGATCAAGGACAATAGTCCCCTCGCTGCCGACGATCCGCGCTTCGTGCGCCGTCGAAGCGCGGATGGCACAGGAGAGGTTGGCGATCGCACCGCCGCTATAGTGCAGCACGATGCCCGTTTGCTCGTCAACGCCGGTCTCGCCTAGGTGCGCGGCGGCGGCGATCTGCGCTGGTTGCGCTCCGAGGACCATCGCCGCAAAAGAGACGACGTAAATGCCAATGTCGAGCAAGGCACCGCCGCCCAAAGCGGGATTAAAAAGCCGACCAGCGGGATTGAAACCGGCGCGAAAACCAAAGTCGGCGCTGACCATCAGCGGCTCGCCAATGGCCCCAGCGTCGAGCCACTGGCGCACCTGAACCATAATGGGTAGGTAGCGGGACCACATGGCCTCCATCAAAAAGACGCCATGGGCGCGGGCACAGGCGACGACGGCTTCGGCCTCAGTGGCATTGATGGTAAAGGGTTTCTCGCAGAGCACGGCCTTGCCGGCTGCAAGACAGAGAATCGAATGATCTTTGTGGAAAGGATGGGGGGTGGCCACGTACACTGCGTCAATGTCGGGATCGGCACTGAGGGCCTCGTACGAAGCGTGGCGATTGGGGGCCCCGTACTGGTCGGCAAAGGCGTCGGCGCGCTGCTGATCGCGCGAGCCAACAGCGACTAACTCCCCTGCGGCAACGGCTTGGAGACCAACGGCGAATTTGTGGGCAATGCTGCCCGGGCCGAGAATCCCCCAGCGGATGGGTGCGGTCATGGATACTCCTCGCTTGGACTAATAAAAAAATAAGTGAGGCTATAGTTTGGCCGCGCGCGGCGCAGGCGTCAACCTAGCTTTGGTCGGCAAAATCGCGCGCATTCTGAAATAGCTTCAGCCACGGCCCTTCTTCGCCGGTCCACTGCGCTGGACGCCAAGATAGCTGGATATTGCGGAAGACGCGCTCGGGGTGCGGCATCATAATGGTGGCGCGGCCATCAGCGCTAGTCAAAGCGGTCAGTCCTGCCGCTGAGCCGTTGGGATTGGACGGATAGCGTTCGGCCGGATCGCCGTAATTATCCACGTAGCGCAGACAGAGCTGATGGTGCGTCCGCGCTCGTTTTAGTGCTTGCTCGTCGCCAAATTGGACGCGGCCTTCGCCGTGCGCCACCGCAATAGGCAGGCGCGAGCCTGCCATGCCGCGCAAGAGCACTGATTGACTTTCCAGCACCTCTACGGTGGCGAGCCGCGCCTCAAACTGCTCGGAGCGGTTGCGCACAAATTGCGGCCAATTGGCTGCGCCCGGAATCAGTTCCTTGAGGTGCGACAACATTTGGCAACCATTGCACACCCCTAAAGAAAAGGTATCTAGCCGCGCAAAAAAGGCGGCAAACTGCTCGCGCAAGCGGTCGTGGAAGAGAATCGAACGCGCCCAACCAGCCCCGGCCCCGAGCACATCGCCGTAGCTGAAGCCGCCGCAGGCCGCCAGCCCGTGAAACGAATCCAACTCAACGCGGCCGGCCAACAAATCGGTCATGGTCACGTCAACCGCCGCGCAGGCGGCTGCATCAAAGGCTGCGGCCATTTCCACTTGGCCGTTGATGCCCTGCTCCCGCAGCACAGCCACGCGAGGCCGCGCCTTTCCTCCAATAGTCGGCGCGGCTTCGTGCGCCAAGTGAAAATTCAGGCCCGGATCTTGGCCGTCGGTTAGGGCTTCGTATTCCTCGCGGGCGCAGTCTGGGTCGTCGCGGTGAGCCTGCATCCGATACGTCAGCTCAGCCCACGCCGCGTGGAGGTCGAGCAGGGGAGTGTCATAGACGAGCAGGCCATCACGGCAGACGCGCAAATGTACGTCGTCAACAGGTTGTCCGACGCCGTGCACTAAATCGGCGATGCCTTGCTCGGCAAAGACCTCGTACACCGCGTCTTCATCTGCAGCGCGATACTGGATTACTGCACCCGCTTCTTCGCAAAAGAGCGCGGCGAGCGGGTCGGCACCTAACGCGCCAATTTCCAACCCCACGCCGCAGCGACCAGCAAACGCCATCTCGGCCACCGCAGCGAACAGGCCGCCGTCGGAGCGATCGTGGTACGCGAGTACGAGATCTTGGTCGAGCAAGGTCTGCACGGCCTGGTACAAGCCGCGCACGTCGCCGGCCTCTACATCTGGGGCCTCGCAGCCCATTTGGCTGTACACTTGGGCCAGGCAAGAGCCGCCGAGGCGGTTTTGCCCGCGCCCCAAATCCACCAGCAGCAACCGGGTGTCGCCGCGCTTGAGGTCGGGCGTGGCGTGGCGGCGCACATCTTCTACCGGCGCAAAGGCCGAGACAACCAAGCTCAACGGCGCAACCACCTTGTGCGCCGCGCCCGCGGCGTCTTGCCACACCGCCCGCATCGACAACGAGTCTTTGCCCACCGGAATCGACACGCCGACCGCCGGGCAAAACTCCAACCCCACAGCGCCCACGGTGTCGTACAGAGCCGCATCTTCCCCCTCTTCGCCGCAGGCGCACATCCAATTCCCCGACAGCTTGATGCGGTGAATCGGGCCAATGTGGGCCGCGGCTATGTTGGTAATGGCCTCGGCCACGGCCATGCGCCCGGACGCTGGCGCATCTATTAAGGCCAGCGGTGTGCGTTCGCCCATGGCCATAGCCGACCCAGTGTACCCCTGAAAGGAGTGGCAAGTCAGGGCCAAATCCGCCACCGGCACCTGATAGGGACCGACCATCTGATCGCGGGCTACCAAGCCGGTGACCGTGCGGTCGGCAATGGTGATGAGAAACGTCTTGGCCGCCACCGCCGGGAAGCGGAGCACGCGCTCGGCGGCCTCGGCTATCGAGGAATCCCCTAAGACCAGAGGCTGCCGCACCGGCTGGCTGCGCGTGGCCTGGCGCAGCATCTTGGGCGGCTTGCCCAAAATCACTGCTAGGTCGAGGTCGTCGATGGGCTTGTCGCCCAGCAGAGAGTCGTCAAGCGACAGCATACCATCGCCGGTGACCTCGCCGATGACCGCAAACAGGCAGCGCTCGCGCACGGCCAGTTCAGCGAAGCGCTCCAAATCAGCGCGGCCCACCACCAGCACGTAGCGCTCTTGCGCCTCGTTGCTCCAAATCTGCATCGGACTCATGCCCGGGTCGTCGTTGTGAATGGCGCGCAAGTCAAAGCGCGCCCCCACGTCGGCGACCAACTCCGGGCAAGCGTTGGACAAACCACCGGCCCCCACATCGTGAATGCTGACGATGGGATTTGCCGCCCCAAGTGAGATGCAGCGGCTGATTAGCTCTTGGCAGCGGCGCTGCATCTCGGGGTTGTCGCGCTGCACCGAAGCAAAGTCGAGGTCCTCGCTGTTGGCGCCCGTGTCCATGCTAGAGGCCGCGCCGCCGCCTAAGCCAATGAGCATGGCCGGCCCCCCGAGCTGGACGACGCAATCGCCCGCGGCCGGCGTCTCCTTTTGGACATGCGCGGCGTCAATGAGGCCCACGCCACCGGCGACCATAATCGGCTTGTGATAGCCGCGCCACACCCCAGTGCTGTCGTCTTCCAAGGTGCGAAACATTCCGAGGATGTTGGGCCGGCCGAATTCATTGCCAAAAGCCGCGCCGCCGATCGGCCCTTCGGTCATAATAGCGAGGGGAGTAGCCAAGCGGTCGGGGAAAGCGGGGCGCTCTTTTTCCCACGGCTGGGCAAACTCCGGCAAGCGCAAGTGCGAAGTAAAAAAGGCGCACAGCCCCGCCTGCGACCAGCCACCCGTGCCAGCCGCTCCCTCGTCGCGGATCTCGCCCCCGACTCCGGTAGAAGCGCCGGGATAGGGCGCGATAGCCGTGGGATGATTGTGGGTCTCGACCTTGATCAAGACGTGCGTCTGCCGCTGGCGGTATCCGTAGCAAAAATCCTCGTCTGGGCCAAAGACCGGCACCGCAAATCCTTCAATCACGCCGGCGTTGTCGGAATACGCCTTAACCGTGCCTTGCGGATGGGCTGCATGGGTGTGGCGAATCATGTCGAAAAGCGACTGCGTCTCGCGCTGGCCGTCGATGATCCAATCGGCGTTGAAAATTTTGTGGCGACAGTGCTCGGAATTGACCACCGCAAACATCATCAACTCCACATCGGTCGGGTCGCGCCCGGCAAAAGCGTGCAGCGCGTAGTCGATCTCCTCGTCCGACAACGCTAAGCCCAACTCGCGGTTGGCATCGACGAGTGCCCGCCGCCCTTCGGCCCGCACCCGAATGCGGACCAACGGCTTGGGGTCCACGCGGCGAAAGAGGGTCTCCAACGAGTCGAGCGGAGCCTCGATCATGCGATCGTACAGCAGCGGCAACGCCGCGCTGGGCACGGTATCGGCGGCAAAGGCATACAGCGTACCGCGCTCGACGCGGTGCACGAATTCGAGGCCGCAGTTTTTGAGGATGTCCGTAGCCTTGCTCGACCACGCAGACGTAGTGCCCGGCCGCGGGCCAATGGCTACTTCGTGGTGCGCCCGCGCCGGCAGGACTGCACTCACGTCGAGAATGCGCATAAGCCGCGCCAGCTCATCGTCCGCTAGAGGGCGCGCACATTGCACGGCATAGAAATACGTGGCGGTCAAATTTTCGACGTCGGGAGCGCAACGCCGGCAGCGCACCAGCAGCGACCGACGGCGCCGGGGCGACAGGGCCGGGGGACCGACAAAGGCAAATAGCATGGGATACTTTCTAACGGGAAGAGGTTAAATAACAATGTAGGAGTTGCCGTGAAAACTCTCAAGGATGGGGTCGGCTCGATCCGCTTATTTTTGCACCTATGCCCATAATGTATATTTTCAGAATCTATCTTATGCAGTCGGAGGAGCTATGTCATTTGCTACGCACAGTGAAAACGCCGAGTACATTGAAAGTCTCTACGAGCAATACCAGCGCGATCCCAGTTCGATCCCAGAACAGTGGCAACACTTCTTCCGCGGCTTTGAATTTGGCTTCGCCCGCGCGGCGACCACCAGCCAACCAGCCGCCGCCGCGCCATCGCCTATCGACAGCACGGAGGGTATCTTAGTCCTCCAAGGGGTCCAATCCCTGGTGCAGACCTATCGACAAATGGGCCACTTCGTCGCCCGGCTCGACCCCCTGGGGTACGACCGCCAGACCTTGCCGCTGTTGGACCTGGCGGAATTTGGGCTCGCCGAAGAAGACCTCGACAAGACCGTGGGCAACGGCGGCTTCCTCGGGCGCACAGACGGGACGTTAAAAGGGCTACTGAGCAAGCTCAAAACCACGTATTGCCGCTCCATTGGCGTCGAATACATGGACATCCCAGACAAAGAGCAACGCGACTGGCTACAAGAGCGGATCGAACCCTGCTTCAACAAACCCAATTTGTCCGAAGAAGCCACGCGCCGGGTGCTGGAGCGCCTGATCGCCGCCGAGGAATTCGAGCAGTTTCTGCACACGCGCTACATCGGGCAAAAGCGGTTCTCGCTCGAAGGAGCCGAGTCCATGGTGCCGCTCTTGGACCAACTGGTCAGCACCGGCTCTAAGCTCGGCGTCGAAGAGGTGGTCATCGGCATGGCCCACCGCGGCCGGCTCAACGTACTGGCGCACCTTTTGCACAAGCCCTACGAAGAGATCCTCGCCGAGTTTGAGGGCGCCGACCGCACCGACCGCGATGACGACGAGGGCGACGTCAAATACCACAAGGGCTATTCCCACGACCACGTCACCGACGAGGGACGCAAGGTCCATCTCTCGCTCAGTTTTAATCCCAGTCACCTAGAGCTAGTCGACCCGGTCATTGAAGGCATCGTCTATGCCAAGCAGGCCTACTTGCGCGATGCCGAAGGGGATCGGGTGGTCCCAGTGCTCATCCACGGCGAGGCCGCCTTCACCGGCCAGGGAATAGTCTCGGAGACCCTCAATCTTTCCGAGCTGCCCGGCTATCGCACCGGCGGCTCCATTCACATCATCATCAACAACCAACTCGGCTACACCGCCCCAGCCGACGAGACGCGCTTTACCCCCTATCCGACCGACATAGCCAAGGAGATTCAAGCACCCGTCTTCCACGTCAACGCCGACGATCCCGAAGCCGTAGTACAAGCGGCGCAAGTGGCGATGGAGTTCAGGCACCGCTTCAAGGTGGATGTCTTTATCGATCTGTGGTGTTATCGCCGCCACGGCCACAACGAAGCCGACGACCCAACCCTGACCCAGCCGCTGATGTACAAAAAAATCGCCGAGCATCCGACGATCCTCCATCTCTACTCCTTCCAGCTAATGGCGCAAAACAAAATCTCCCAAGAGGAAGCCGACGATAGCCGCGCCCGAATTCGCACCCGGCTCGAAGAAGCCCAGCAAATCGCCCGCCGCCTGCAAGTTCAGCCCCAAATTTCGTCCTTCGGAGGCGTCTGGCAGGGCCTGACTTGGGCTCCCGATGACTGGAGCGCACACACGGCCGTCGATGCCAAAGTCCTCAAGCAAATCGTCGAGCGGGCGACCCAAGTCCCCAAAGGGTTCTCCCTGCACCGCACAATCGAGCGGATGATCGCCGCGCGCCGCGCCATGGCCGCTGGCCAGGTACCCATTGACTGGGGCTGTAGCGAGGTGATGGCCTTCGGCTCGTTGCTGCGCGAGGGCGTGGCGGTGCGCCTGACGGGCCAAGATACCCAGCGCGGCACTTTTGCCCACCGCCACGCCGTCTGGCACGACACCGAAACGGGTGCCGAGCACATCCCCTTGCAGTGCTTGGAGCGCGATCAGGCCGACTTCGTCGTGCTCAACACCATGCTGTCGGAGTTGGCCGTGCTCGGCTTTGAGTACGGGATCAGTTCGGCCGACCCGCGTCGCTTGGTCTTGTGGGAGGCCCAGTTCGGCGACTTCGTCAACGGCGCGCAAATGATCATCGACCAATTTCTCTCTAGTGGCGAAGCCAAATGGCAGCGGATGAGCGGCTTGGTGCTGCTGTTGCCACACGGGTACGAAGGCATGGGGCCAGAGCATTCGAGTGCGCGGCTGGAGCGCTTCTTGCAACTGTGCGCCAAAAACAACATGCAGGTGGTTTACCCCACCACGCCGGCGCAACTTTTTCACGTTTTGCGGCGCCAGATACACCGCAACTTCCGCAAGCCGCTGGTGCTCATGACTCCCAAGAGCCTCCTGCGGCACAAGCAATGCGTTTCAGCGCTAGCAGATTTTTCTGCGGGGGCGTTCCAGCGAGTCATCGACGACGCCAATATCGCCGATCCAGCCACCGTCAGTCGGCTGGTCTTGTGCACCGGCAAGATCTACTACGACTTGGTGGCTGCCCGCGGCGAGCAAAATGGCAGCAAGGCCGAGGTAGCACTGCTGCGCGTCGAGGAACTCTATCCGTTTCCGGCCGCCGAACTCCAAGCGGCATTCGACCGCTATCCCGCAGCCAAGCAGTTTTATTGGGTACAAGAAGAATCGCAGAACATGGGTGCCTGGTCGTTTGTCCAGCCCTACTTGGACCAACTGCTGCCGGCGCACTGCGAGCTAAACTACGTAGGCCGCGACGAAGCGGCCAGCCCGGCCACCGGCTCCGGGCACCTGCACGAAACCGAGCAACGAGAAATCGTCGAGCAAGCACTAGGCCGCAGCCGCGAAGTGGTGCTACATCAACATCAACGGCGGCAATCTGGTTAGGAGCATTTGCATGTCAGTACAAGTCGAAATACCGAGCATGGGCGAATCGGTCAGCGAAGTAATTCTCCTCGAATGGCTCAAGGGCGATGGCGAGCACGTCGAGCGCGACGAGCCGCTCTGCGTGCTAGAGACCGACAAGGCCAACGTCGAGTTGCCATCCCCAGCCAGCGGCGCACTCAAACGCCTGCAACCTATAGACACCACTCTGGCCATAGGAGCAGTAGTCGCCGAGATAGATGAATCCGCCGCCGCCGCCGCACCCAAACCCGAACCCACTGTGCCCAAACCCAAACCGGCCCTAAGCCCGGCCGTGCGCCGCTTAGTCGAAGAGCACGAGTTGGACCCGGCCGCGATTGAGGGCACCGGCAAGGATGGGCGGCTGACAAAAAAGGACGTGCTCGCCCACCTAGAGACCCTATCGGCACCGGCCGATCCCGTTACACCCGAGCCTGCTCAGCCGCCGGCGCCTGAGCCCATTGAACCGTCCTCTTTACCCGAACCCGAACCCATTCCATCCCCTGTGCCCAGCAGTTCCAATCTCATTCGCCGCGAGCCAATGAGCCGGCTGCGCCAGCGCATTGCCGAGCACTTGGTCGCCGCCCAGCACAACGCGGCCATGCTGACGACCTTCAACGAGATCGACATGAGTGCAGTGATGCAGCTTCGGGCCAAGTACAAGGAGCGCTTTGCCCAAGTCCACGGCGCATCGCTGGGGCTGATGTCCTTTTTCTCTCGGGCCGCGGTGCTCGCGCTCGGCGAGTTTCCGGCGATCAACGCACAGATCGACGACACCCACATTGTGTACCACGACTTCGTCAATTTGGGGATCGCGGTGAGCACCGAGCGCGGCCTAGTCGTGCCCGTCTTGCACCGCGCCGATCAGATGTCCATCGCCCAACTCGAAAGCAACATCAAGCGCCTCGCGCTGAGTGCCCGCGACAACAAGCTGGCCATGGACGAGCTAAGCGGCGGCACCTTTACTATCACCAACGGCGGGGTCTTCGGCTCGCTGCTTTCCACGCCGATTTTAAACGCCCCGCAAAGCGGCATCTTGGGAATGCACGCCATCCAGGAGCGGCCCGTGGCCGTAGCAGGTCAAGCGGTAGTCCGGCCCATGATGTACGTAGCACTGTCCTACGACCATCGACTAGTGGACGGCCAGCAGTCGGTCTCGTTTTTGGTGCGGCTGAAAGAGCTAGTAGAAGATCCAGCGCGGTTGATGCTGGAGGTGTAGTGGAAGGCTGCCGTTGGTGCAGTGGAGGACACCTCTTGTCTTTGCCGATCCCCCGTATAATATCAACAAAGCCGAATGGGAAGGAAACACTGTGACTGCTTTTGACTTAGTGGTTATCGGCGCCGGGCCAGGCGGCTATGTGGCTGCAAGCAAGGCGGCGCAACTGGGCATGAAGGTGGCCTGTATCGACAAAAACTACCTCGGCGGCACCTGCCTCAACGTCGGCTGCATACCCAGCAAGGCCCTGCTGGAGTCGAGTGCTTTGTTTTACCGAGCCAAAAAGGGGTTGGGACACCACGGAATTGGGCAGGGCGAAGTGGGCCTAGACCTACAGGCCATGATGGCGCGCAAAGCAAAAATCGTCCAGACTATGACCAAGGGCATTGAGGGGCTGTTTAAGGGCCGAGGGGTCGCGCATTTTGTCGGCACGGGCCAAGTCCGCGCCCCGGGCAGCGTGGTCGTGCAAGGTGCCAGTGGCGAGCAGACGCTGTCTGCCAAGCACGTACTGCTCGCCACTGGCAGCACACCCGTAGAGCTGCCGAACTTGCCTTTTGACGGAAAACACATAATCAGTTCGACCGAAGCCCTAACGCTAAAAAAGGTGCCGGAGAAGCTCATCGTCATTGGCGGCGGTGCCATTGGGCTGGAGTTGGGATCGGTGTGGTCGCGGCTAGGTGCCCAAGTGCTCGTAGTAGAGGCCATGGAGCAAATTTTGCCGGAGCTGGACCAAGAAATGGCCCAGCAGCTAGCGCGGCTGCTCAAGCGCCAGGGACTGAAGTTTCTGCTCGGTGCCAAGGCTCAAACCGCTGCCATCGCAGAAGGCCAAGTGACGCTGACCATCGAGTCCGGCGGTCAAGAGCACGTCGAAACCTGCGATCAGGTGTTAGTGGCCGTAGGCCGCAAACCGTGCAGCGCGGGACTGGGGCTGGAAGATGTGGGCGTAGAAATCGACGAGCGGGGACGAGTATTAGTTGACGCACAGGGGCGCACCCGTGTCGAGGGCATCTGGGCTATCGGCGACCTCGTGCCCGGACCGATGCTGGCCCACAAAGCCGAGGCCGAAGGAGTTGCGGTCGCCGAGCGGATCGCCGGGTGCGCCGGGCAGGTCAACTACGAGGCCATACCCGCGGTCGTGTACACCCACCCAGAATTAGCCTCCGTAGGGGCGAGCGAACAAGCAGCCATCGCGGCCGGCCACGAGGTCGCCGTCGGCAAGTACCAATTTCGCGCCAATGCCCGTGCACACTGCATGGACGACATCGACGGCCTAGTCAAGGTCGTCGCCGACGCGCATAGCGACCAGCTTTTGGGAATGCACATCCTCGGGCCGCAGGCTTCGCACTTGATTGCCGAAGGCGTCTTGGCCCTAGAATTTGGCGCCAGTGCCGAGGATGTAGCCCGCACCGTCCACGCGCATCCAGCGCTGTCAGAGGTCATAGGCGAGGCAGCGCGGGCCGTAGCATCTTGAAACTAGCCGACAAAGTCGTCCTCATCACCGGCGCCGGCTCGGGCATCGGCCGCCAAACCGCACTGCACTGCGTCCGGGCAGGTGCACACATTGTAGCCGTTGACATCGACGCGGCCACGGCTAAAGAAACAGCCGACGCCATCACCGCCGACAACGGGCAGGCCATCGCCATCGCCGCCGACGTGTCCCGCGCCGCCGACTGCGAGCGCATGGTCCAGCAAGCCGAAGCCGCGTATGGCCGCCTCGACGTGCTGTTCAATAACGCCGGTATCTCCCACCAGGCCGACGCCGACGCTATCGACACCGAAGAAGAGGTCTGGGACTTGACTATGGCCGTCAATCTCAAAGGTGTCTTTCTCGGCTGCAAATACGGCATTCCGGCCCTGCGTCGCACCGGCGGCGGCGCCATCGTCAACACCGCCTCTTTTGTCGCCTTGCTCGGAGCGGCCACGCCGCAATTGGCCTATACCGCCAGCAAGGGCGGCGTCCTCGCCCTGACGCGCGAGCTAGCCGTTGTCCACGCCCGCGAAAACATCCGCATCAACGCACTCTGCCCCGGCCCGTTGCGCACCGAGTTGCTGATGAAGTATCTCGACAGCGAAGAGAAGCGCCAGCGCCGCTTGGTCCACATTCCCATGGGCCGCTTCGGCGAGGCCGAGGAAATCGCCCGCACGGTCGTCTTCTTAGCCTCGGACGACGCCTCCTTCATCACCGGCTCGGCCTTCGTCGTCGATGGCGGCATCACTGCTGCCTACGTGACTCCAGAGTGAGGTCGTCCAGCAGCACCGCTGGGCTCCTAGCCCACCGCCTAACTGAGAAAGGGTAAACCATGAGCGAATTTTTTAAAAACATCGAAAAAATTGCCTACGAAGGGCCGGATTCTAAAAACCCCCTCGCCTTCAAGCACTACGACGCCGAGGCCACAGTCGGCGACCAGACCATGGCCGAGCACTTGCGCTTTTCCGTGGCTTTTTGGCACAGCTTCAAGGGCGGAGGCATCGATCCCTTCGGCCCAACTCCGGTGTACGACCGGCCTTGGGATCGCGCCGCCGATCCCATGCAGCGCGCCGAGGACACCTTGCGCGCGGCCTTTGAGTTCATCACCAAGCTCGGCGCACCGTTCTATTGCTGGCACGACCGCGACATCGCGCCCGAAGGCGCAACCCTCAAAGAGAGCAACGACCGCCTCGACCACATCGTGGGGCTGGCCGAGCAATTGCAAGCCGACACCGGCGTCCGCTTGCTGTGGGGCACGTCGAACTGTTTCTCACATGCCCGCTTTACGCACGGGGCCGCCACCAACCCCGACGCCCACGTCTTCGCTTGGGCTGCGGCGCAGATCAAAAAAGCTATGGAATGCACTCACCGACTCGGAGGAGCCAACTACGTGTTTTGGGGTGGGCGCGAGGGATATTCCAGCTTGCTCAACACCAACATGGCCCACGAGCAAGACCAGCTCGCGCGCTTGTTGCACCTGGCCGTCGAACACAAAAAGGCACTCGGCTTTACCGGCACCCTGCTCGTCGAGCCCAAGCCCAAAGAGCCGACCAAGCACCAGTACGACTACGACGCCGCCACGGTCTTGAGCTTTCTCCGCAAATACGACCTATTGGACGAGTTCAAGCTCAACGTCGAAGCCAATCACGCCACCTTGGCCGGCCACACCTTTGAACACGACCTCCAGCTCGCCGCAGCCGAGGGCAAGCTAGGCAGCATCGACGCCAATCGCGGCGATTACCTACTCGGCTGGGACACCGACCAATTCCCCACCGACCTCTACTCCACCACCTACGCCATGTTGGCGATTCTCAAACAAGGCGGCATTGCCCCCGGTGGCATTAATTTCGACGCCAAGGTGCGGCGCGGCTCCTGCGACTTGGACGATCTCTTCTACGCCCATATCGGCGGCATGGACTCATTTGCCCGCGGGCTAATCCTAGCTCAGCGCATTATCGACGACGGCGCACTCGACGCCTTTGTCGCAGCGCGCTACGCCTCGTACCGCAGCGGCATCGGCGCCAAGATCATGCGCGGCGCGACCAACTTCGCCGAGTTAGAGGCATATGTCCACCAACACGGCGAACCGGCAAGACGCAGCGGTCGCGAGGAAATGCTGGAGAATATCGTCAATAGTTATCTGTGATACAGAAGGACAGACTTGTATCGTCAATACAGAGTTTGGCTTTGTTTTTTAGCTTTTGTACTACAATACTGGGAGAGCTTTTTTTCTACTCCATCCCCAAATGTATCCAAACAGGATTTTAAATGTTCTCGAATCTTCTGTATCGTCTCTTGCAACGTCTCTATACGCCGCCGAATATGCGGATGAGGCTCCAGTTCGTACAATCGCTCAGATACTTCTACATCTAACTCAAGCCGCCCTATCGCATTATAAAAATACGAAATTTTCTTCTTATACTTCTCTATATCACCATCCACCACTCCATTAATCTCGTCCCAATCAAAGATAATCTGTTGATGATCTTCAAAGGAAACTTCTTTGAATCCCCTTTTCCATTCCATTGCTTGTTCCCGCAGTGCGGGTAGCCGTTCTGTCCAGTTATAAAGAGTATCCGGAGAAAATTCGGCTCCATTGGGCCACGTCAATAGATCGTCCTCTATGCTAACTTGGTTAAATAGGGAAAGATCTTTCAAAGGGCTAAATATCCGACCTGCTAAGACCGGACTAAAGTCTATGTCTTGGTGCGTATCGTCCTCAAAAAAGACGCGGAGCTTGTACGGACCCATAACTTTAAAATTTATCACACTATGAAGGATAGATTCCATTTGTTTTACCCCAAGGGTGCGATAGGCTCAGGAGATATGCCTTTTTGTAACAGATCCCAAGCGATTTCAAGTTCTGTTCTATGCTCGATCGCCCATTTCATTACTTGTCGATGCTTATTCCGCGGAAGTGAACCCTCAATCTTCCCTATCGCATCCTGAGCAATCGCATAGACAGCCCTATGGCCTGAGTAGCTCGCATGAAAATGCACCCGATGGTGAGGGCTACCTACTTCCGAGAACATGCGAATAGTAATTCCGTAAAATTCCGCAAGTTTCGCCATTGCCCTGGCTCAATCGTCCCTCGGCACCGCCATCATCCGTTCCAACGCCCGCCGCGCCCCCACAATCACCTCGTCGTCCAGTGTAATCTCGTAGCGCTCGTGCAGCAGCGAAAAGTACACGTCTTGCAAGTCGGTAATTTTCATGTAGGGGCAGTGTAGCCGGCAGCCAATGCAGCCGTCGGCGGCGACAAATTCCTGGTGTGGGAAGCGCTGCCGGAGCTGGTGCAACATGCCGTTTTCCGTGGCGATGATGAAACTCTTGGCCTCGGGATACTTTTCGACGGCTTTGAGCATCCCGGTAGTAGAGCACACTTCGTGCGCGATCTCGACCACATCCTCGCGGCATTCCGGATGCGCGATGATGACGGCCTCGGGGAGCTCGCTGCGCGTGCGCTCGACGCTGGCAGCGCGCAGCACGTCGTGCGTCGGGCAAGCGCCGTCGTACACGACGATCTCTTTCTCCGGCACCTGCTCGGCCACCCAGCGGCCCAAGTTGCGGTCGGGCGTAAAGAGGATCTTATCGCCAGCGAGACTGCGCACCACCGAGACGGCGTTGGCCGAGGTGCAGCAGATGTCGGACTCGGCCTTCACCTCAGCGGTGGAGTTGACATACGTCACCACCGTGTGATCGGGATAGTCTGCTTTCCAATCGTCGAGGCTTTCCGGGGTGATGGAGTCGGCCAGCGAACATCCCGCGCCTAGATGGGGCAAAAACACCTGCTTGCCAGGGCTGAGAATTTTGGCCGACTCGGCCATGAAATGCACGCCGCAAAAGACGATGCGCTCGGCATCCGTCTTAGCCGCTTCCACAGACAACCCAAGCGAATCACCGGTGAAGTCGGCCAAGTCTTGGATCGGCGGAATCTGGTAGTTGTGCGCGAGGATGACCGCGTTTTTTTCGCGGCGCAAGCAATCGATCTGGGCGATGAGCTCCTCGGCGGGCAGATCGCTGTGATATGTGGTTGGGGCGATCATCTCTGAGTGAGTCATGGCTTGACTTGCGCTCCTTCGTCGGGAGGAATGGTCTCGGTGCCGTTGGGAAAAACGCGCCAAAACTCCTTGCGAATCAGACCGGCGATCATGGCGCTCTTGCTGCTGCCGTGATAGCGGGCAATCGCGTCAAGCATCTCGTGATCCCGATCGGGCGCCGAAAAAGTCCGCACCTTGGCCCGGCGACTTTGGTCTTTGAGTGTCATAAATTATTTATTTTTTATATAAAATTTAATTAATATATACATAATCTAATAAATCGTGGGCAATCCGTCAATACATTTGCAACCGCGCTTTAACAAAATTGTCGCAGCAAAAAAGAAAGCACTAGAGCCGGCTAATCCGCTCCATGGCCTCTTCGATCCGCTCGCGGTGATTGAACGCCGACAAGCGCAAGTACCCCTCGCCGGCCGCGCCAAAACCCGCCCCCGGCGTACCGACGATGTGGGCTTGGTCAAGCAAGTGGTCGAAGTAAGACCAACTGTCCTGCCCGTCGGGCGTGGCCACCCACAAATAGGGAGCGTGCTCGCCCCCGTACACGGTAAGCCCAGCCGCCCCCAACTGCTGGCGCATGATCGCGGCATTTTCCATGTAGAACGCAACGCGCTCGGCAATGCCCTGCTGGCCAGCCGGCGAATACGCGGCCTCCGCAGCGCGCTGCACTGGGTACGCCACGCCATTGAACTTAGTCGAGTGTCGCCGCGCCCATAGCGGATGCAAATCCACTTCCTCGCCTGAGGCAGCGCGGCCCTTGAGTTCCTTCGGCATCACGATGTACCCACAGCGCAGGCCGGTAAAGCCGGCGTTTTTGGAAAAACTGCGAAACTCGATCGCCACCTCGCGGGCCCCTTCGACTTCGTAGATGGAGCGCGGGAGCGCCGGATCGGTGATGTAGCTTTCGTAGGCCGCATCAAAGAGAATGATCGCCTGCTCGCGACGGGCGTATGCGACCCAGCCGGCCAAGGCGTCGCAGGTCATCACCGCGCCGGTGGGATTGTTGGGCGAGCACAAGTAAATCAGATCGACGTGGCCGGCGGGCAGGTCTGGGATAAAGTCATTGGCGGCCGTACACGGCATGTAAACCATACCGGCGTACGAACCATGCTCGTCGGCCGGCCCGGTGCGGCCGGCCATGACATTGGAATCGCAGTACACCGGATAGACCGGATCAGTCAGCGCGACCACGCAATCGCTGGCAAAAATTTCCTGCACTGCGCCCGAGTCGCACTTGGACCCGTCGGAGACAAAAATCTCATCGCTGTGCACTTGGATGCCGCGGGCGCCAAAGTCGTGCTCGACAATGGCGGCGCGCAAAAAATCCTGACCCTGGTCGGGCGGATAGCCCTGTAAAGTGTCGTCGTGCGCCATTTCCTCGACGGCCTCTTTCATTGCATCGACCATCGGCCGCGGGATGCCCTTGACCACGTCGCCGATCCCTAGGCGAATCACGTCGGCTTGGGGGTGAGCAGCGGCAAACGCATCGACCCGCCGGGCGATTTCTGGAAAGAGGTACCCAGCTTTGAGCTTGAGGTAGTGATCGTTGATGTGCACCATGGTATTTGCTTTCTTGGAATGAGTTGGCAATTAGACCTGTAAGAATTATCAACCATCAGTTCCCAATTCGCAATTCCCAATTCTTAAGCAGCGGCCTGAGCCAGCCTCTGGGATAGAAAGGCGGCCACCAACCACTGGCCGTAACAGCCGCACTCAAAAGGAGACTCACTCGTGGACATAAGCTTTATGACCAGCGCCGGCGGCGCCGACAATTGGAGCCTCGACGAATGCGCCCGCTGGGCGCGAGATAACGATTTCGACTGCGTGCGCCTAAACGACTCTGGCGCACTCGACTCGGACCACATTTTATCGGTCGGGCCGGACTCGGTGCTAGAGACCTTGCGCCAGCATGGCCTGTACCTGGCCGCCCTCACCGCGCACTACAACCTGCTCGACGACGACTTCGAACAGGCCCGCGCCGCCCAAGCCAGGCTGCTCAAAGCCATTGCGTCGGCCCGCGCCCTCGACTGCCCAGTCGTCGTCACCAGCAGCGGCGCCCCGGTGCGCAACGGCCAGTTCTACGGCATGTTCTCCTCCGAGCCTGGCAACCCCAGCGACCGCTCCGACGAATTAGTGGACCGCTTCCAAGCCATGTTCGAACCCGTGGTACAAGCGGCTGAAGACCACAATGTCCGGCTCGCGCTCGACGTGGCCGTGCGCATGGGCCAAATCGGCTGCAACCCCGAGATGTGGGAAAAAATCCTCGACGCCGTGCCCTCCCAGCACCTCGGCCTGTCCTGCGACCCGTCGCACTGGCTGTGGCTGCACATCCTGCCGGTCGAAGACGTCATCCGCGACTTTGCCGGCCAGTGGTACTACGCCGATGTCAAGGACTGCGAGATTAGCCAGCGAATGCTCTACCGCCAAGGCATTATCGGCAACTGGTGGTGGCAATACCGCGTCCCCGGCCGCGGCCAACTCAACTGGAGCACCATCATCGGCGCACTGTGGGAATCGGGCTACGACTACGTACTGTGCGTCGAAAACGAAGACCGCGGCTTCCCCGGCCTAGCCGGCTTTGCCTTTGGCGGCCAACACTTGCGCAGCTTGCTGCCGCCCAAGGAGGCCGGCTTTAAGCGGCAAGGAGGGCCTTGGCAGACGAGCGGGTGGCAGCGCGCTTGCCGTTAGGACTATTTGCCCTATCCTTTATTTGTTGCGCTGCAACCAGCCACCGAGGATTCATGAGCCCAGACAAAAACCGCGATTTCATCCGCGAAGCCATCGACGCCGACCTCAAAAGCGGCCGCTACGACCGCGTCATCACCCGCTTCCCGCCAGAGCCTAACGCGCACCTGCACATCGGCCACGCCAAGGCGATCTGCATTAACTTCGGCATTGCCGCCTCCTACGGTGGCCAGTGCAATCTCCGCTACGACGACACCAACCCCACCCGCGAAGAGCAGGAATACGTGGACTCCATGCAGGAGGACATTCGCTGGCTCGGCTTCGACTGGGGGCCGCAGCCGTACTACGCTTCCGACTATTTTGACCAGCTCTACGAATGGGCCGTCGCGCTCATCAAAAAGGGCTTGGCGTACGTGGATGACCAGACTGCCGATGAGATTCGGGAAAATCGCGGCACGCTCACCGAGCCGGGCAAAAACAGCCCGTACCGCGACCGCTCCAGCGAAGAAAACCTCGACCTCTTCGCGCAGATGAAAGACGGCGCATTCCCCGATGGCTCGCGCGTGTTGCGCGCCAAAATCGACATGGCCGCGCCCAACATCAACCTGCGCGACCCCGTCATGTACCGCATCATGCACACCGCCCATCACCGCACCGGCGATGCCTGGTGCATTTATCCCATGTACGACTGGGCCCACGGCCAGAGCGACGCCATCGAGGGCGTTACGCATTCGCTGTGCTCAGACGAATTTACCAACAACCGACCGCTCTACGACTGGTTCATCGAAAAACTCGGCATCTTCCCCTCGCGCCAAATCGAGTATGCCCGCGGCAACATCACCTACACCCTGCTCTCCAAGCGCTACCTCCTGTCGCTGATTGAGCAGAATCTCGTCTCCGGCTGGGATGATCCTCGGCTCTACACCCTGCGCGGCCTGCGCCGTTTGGGGTACCCACCGGCCGCCATTCGCCGCTTCTGGGCCGAAGCTGGCATTGCCAAACGCGGCAACAACATCGACATCTCCCTCCTCGAATACTGCATCCGCGACCAGCTCAACCAGACCGCGCCCCGGCGCCTGGCTGTGCTCAACCCGCTCAAGGTCGTCATCGAAAACTACCCAGCGGACCAAAGCGAGATGCTAACGGCCATCAACAATCCAGAAGACGACAGCGCTGGCACCCGCTCCATCCCCTTTTCGCGGCACCTCTACATCGAGCGCGAGGATTTTATGGAAGATCCGCCGCGCAAGTTTTTTCGCCTCGCCCCAGGCCGCGAAGTCCGCCTGCGCTACGCCTATTTCATCACCTGTACCGGGGTCGTCAAAGACGCCAGCGGCCAAATCACCGAACTGCGCTGCACGTACGACCCGGCCACCCGGGGCGGCAATGCGCCCGATGGCCGCAAGGTCAAGGCCACCCTGCACTGGGTCTCGGTTCCGCACGCGGTCCCAGCCGAGGTGCGGCTCTACGACCGCCTCTTCAAGGTCGAAAAACCGCTCGCAGCGCCGCCTGGGGGCACTTGGCTGGACAACCTCAACGCGGACTCACTCAAAGTCCTCAACCCCTGCTACCTAGAGCCGTCCCTCGCCGACTTGGCCCCGGGGGATTCCTGCCAGTTTGAGCGGCTCGGCTACTTCTGTGCCGACCGCGAGGATCACGCCCCGGACGCGCCCGTCTTCAACCGCACCGTCACCTTGCGCGATACGTGGGCGCGAATGCAGAAGGGCTAGCTACACCCACCGCCGCGTATGCGGATCGCGCACCTCCTATCGGCCCTGTTGCTCTCGGCCCCCGTTGCCGCCGAAGAGATCATGGTGCCAGCCGGTCCCTTCGTCATGGGCATCGATCACCCGCGAGCCACCGACGAAAAGCCCAGCCGCCAAGTTTATCTGAGCGCCTTTTCCATCGACCGCTACGAAGTCACCAACGCCCGTTTCGCCGCTTTTGTCGCGGCTTCCGGCTACCAGACCGAGGCGGAAAAAAGCGGGACCGAAAAGGCCGACGGCATTAGCTGGCGTCAGCCCCATGGCCCCGGTTCGACAGCCGACCCAACCCATCCGGTCGTCTATGTTAGTTGGCAAGATGCCTACGCGTATTGCGCTTGGCGCGGCGGGCGGCTGCCCACCGAAGCCGAGTGGGAAAAAAGTGCGCGCGGCAGCGATGGTCGGCTCTGGCCCTGGGGCCCGGAATTTGCGTCAGACCGAGCCAATCGCTGGGGCGCAGAAGACGGATACGCACAACTAGCACCGGTCGGCTCTTTTCCCTCGGGAGCCAGCCCGTACGGCGCGCTCGATATGGCCGGTAACGTCTGGGAGTGGTGCGCCGACTGGTATGACGCTAATTACTACGCCACCGGCCCGACTAAGGACCCGCAAGGACCAGAGACTGGCCGCTTCAAGGTCCTGCGCGGCGGCTCGTGGATTAACCCAGTACCGGTGCTGCGTAGCATCAATCGCTTCGAGGTCTTGCCCATAGAGCGCAGCCCCTATATCGGCTTCCGCTGCGCCCGCTCTCCATGACCCTGTTTACCGCGCTCTGCGTCGCGCTTTTAGTAGCCTGCGACGCACCCCCGCCCACACCAACGCCCACACACTTTGCCGAAGTGGCCGCTGCCGCTGGTCTCGACTTCGAGATGAAATCTGGCGGGCAGGTCAAAAACTACATCATTGAGGCCAAAGGTGGCGGCGGAGCCTTTCTCGACTACGACGGCGACGGCTGGCTCGACATCTACTTGGTCAACGGCTCGCGACTCGAAGGCTATCCCGACTCGTCTATGGCCCCAACCAACGCCCTCTACCGCAACATGGGCGACGGCACCTTTGCGAACTACACTCTCACAGCCGGGGTCGGCGATGCCGGTTGGGGCATGGGCTGTGCCGCAGCCGACTATGACCTCGACGGCGACCTCGACCTCTACGTAACCAATTACGGCCCCAACATCCTCTATCGGAACGAGGGCAACGGTCGGTTCCGCGACGTCGGCCAGTCCGCCGGCGTCGATCTGGCGGGCTGGAGCACCAGCGCGACTTTCGGCGACTACGACCGCGACGGCGACCCAGACCTCTACGTGGCCCAGTACCTACAATTTGCACCCGAGCGCGTGCCACCGCGGGGCGGGATGTGGAAGGGGGTTCTCGTGTTCGCCGGTCCGCTCGGCCTCACCGGCGCACAAGACGCGCTCTACCGCAACGAAGGCGACGGCACCTTCCGCCATGTCACCGGCCAAGCCCAGGTCGAACAAGCAGCGCCGACTTATGGACTCGCCGCGCTCTTTTGCGACTACGACCGCGACGGCGACCCAGACCTCTACGTGGCCAATGACTCCGCGCCCAACTTCCTCTACCGCAACGAAGGCGGCACCTTCCGCGAGCTGGGCGTTGCGGCGGGCGTGGCCCTCAGCGCCGAAGGGACAGCTCAGGCCGGCATGGGCATTGCCTATGGGGATTACGACCGCGACGGGTTTGGCGATTTTCTAGTGACCCACTTTGAGGACGATTACAACACCCTCTACCGCAATCGCCGCGACGGCACCTTTGCCGTGGCCAGCACCGCGACCGGCCTCGCCGAGCCGAGCCTGCCGCACTTATCCTTTGGCACGTTCTTTTTCGACTACGACAACGACCAAGACCAAGACCTGTTTGTGGCCAACGGGCACGTCTATCCCCAGATCCGGCACCTTGCGCCCGATGACTACGCCGAACCCAACCAGCTTTTTGCCAACGAGGGGCCAGCCGGCACCTACCGCTTCTCAGCAGTCACCGCCGGAGACGTCAGCCGCCCCGCCATCAGTCGCGGTGCCGCCAAGGGAGACTACGACAACGATGGGGATGTAGATGCTTTGGTCTTCAACCTCGACGGACCGCCGCAACTTTTGCGCAACGACGGCGGCAACCAGCGCAACTGGCTGAGCCTGCGCTTAGTCGGCGGTGGCCTAGGCGCGACAGTCACCATCGCCAGCGGCGGGATCGAGCAGACCGTGGAGGTGGTCAGTGGCGGCAGCTTCCTGGCGCACAGCGACGGGCGCGTCCACTTCGGTTTGGGATTTAATCAGGCCGCCAACTGGATCGAGATTCGCTGGCCCTCGGGCCGCGTCCAACGCTTGGAGGATGTGGCCGTCAACCAGTTTTTAGTAGTGGAAGAGCCGGAGCCTTAGTTCCGCCTATTGCTCCCGCGTCAACCGCGCCCACTGTTTTTGCGCCTCCACGTGACCGGGGTCGCGTTGCAAAACACTGGCAAAGACGCGCTGAGCCTCATCCACTGAGCCGTGGCGCACCAACAGCAAGCCCTGACTGTAAAGAGCTTCCACATCGCCGGGATCGAGTTCAACACACGTCTGCAAGCTGCGCCAAGCCTCGCGCGGCTGCCCCAATTGCACGTACGCCAAGCCGAGCAAGTAGTGGCTGTCGCGGTGCTCGGGGGCAATGGCTAAGGTGCGCTGGCTGGCGATCACCGCGGCCTGCGGGTCGCCGGCTTGGTACGCCACCTTAGCCAAGCCGTGATGCGCCCGCACGGACGTAGAATCCGCGTTAAGCGCTCGGTTAAAGAAATAGCGCGCAGAGTCCGGCTGGCCGCTAGTTGCATATGCCTCGCCTAATAGGCAGTGAACCTCCACATGATTGGGCACCAACGCGCTCGCGCTTTTGAGGGCCGCTATCGCTCGCGTGGGCACATCTTGATACAGATAGACCATGCCCAAGCGAATGTGCGCCAGGACGTGGGAGGAATCAGCCGCCACGGCTTGAGTTAGCAGAGCAGCTGCGCGATCCCAAGAGCCGCGCTTGGCATTGCGCAGCCCCTCCTTGTAGTGGCGATCCGCGGCACTCAATCGTTGGAACTCGGCCGCGGCGGCCGCAGCTTGGTCTGGTTGCCCCACCTGCGCGTATGCCAAGCTCAGTAGGTAATAGATGCTGTGTTCGGCCGGATTTAACTGGAGTGCGCGTTCCAAGGCTGCGACTGCTTGAGGATGACGCTGCTGCTTGGTATAGACGCCGGCCAAATCAACGAGGACTGCTGCGTTTTCCGGAGCCAAGATCAAGACCTTTTTAAACCCAGCCTCAGCCGCGACCAAATCGCCGTTGCGAGCCAGTAAGTCGCTGCGCCGGTACAGGGCTTGGCCGTGGTCGGGTTGCAATGCAAGCACCGCGCCGTATGCCGCCAACGCCCCCTCAAAGTCCGCCAGAGCTCGACGTACTTCTCCGAGGCGAAAGTGGTAGTGTGGTTGGTTCGCGCTCCGTTCAATAGCCCGTTGAAAACAGGCTGCCGCACTCTCGTATTGATGCTGCATCTGCAAGGTGGTGCCCAGTGCGTAGTGAAAGTCGGCCTCTTGCGGCGCTAGGGCTAGGGCGCGTTCAAACGCGGGTACGGCCCGCTCGTTTTCATCCAAGCGGGCATAAGCTAACCCCTTGTAGAAGTGCGTCTGTGCGCAATCTGGATCATGCCTGGCCGCTCGCTCCAGCACGGCGAGGGCCTTGAGGGGACGGCCTTGCTTGAGTAACACCCCTCCACGCTGGCTCAATAGTGCTCCCCACTGCTGAGCCTTGCGCACCAGCAATGAATCCGGCAATGCCTGTTCTAGCGACTCGGGATAGACGCGCACCTCGTGCTGTTTTCGCAAACGCGCCAACAAAGTCCCGCCTTGGTCCTCCATCAGGACGTCTGGGTACTGATTTTGGTAATAAGCGCGGATCGCCTCTGCGACTAGTTGCGTACTGTCCAAGCCCTGAGCACGGGCCTCCAACAGCAACAAATGGCGATCTACGATTAGCTGGAGGTACTGGCGTCTAACGGTCGCCGCATCTTGGGACTTAACTGCGTCCAACGGCCCGAGGTCTGCGGCTGGAAGCTGCGCAACGTAAGCGCGCAGCGCAGCGGCCTCAATCCGATGCGGGCCAACCTCGGCGACGATGGGCGCGTTAGTCGGCTTACACGCCGGCAGCAGGCCGATCCAAACGATCCACCCCAGTGCATCCTTTCCCCAGTGCATCTGAATCAATAGACGAGCGAAATCGCGCCGACTCGGCTAGCGGTTTCTGCGTCTGTGTCCAGTGAGATGCGGTAGATGTAGTGCCCCGGAGGCACCGGCTGACCCGCGTCGTCGCGGCCATCCCACACCGGCACGGCTGCGCCGCGGTCGAACAAGCCGCGAATCGCATTTAAATGTTTTAGCTGGCGCACCAGCTGACCGGCCAGATCGTAGATGCCAACAATGAGATCGCGCTGCACCGACACGTCGTGTAGCTGAAAGCGAAATTCGGCCGCGTCGTTGAGGCCATCGCCATTGGGGGTGAATGGATTGGGCGCGACGCGCACTTGCGCCAGCGGATTTGAACCCAACTCGTCGGTGCGCACCCCGAGCGAATTGCCCGGGAAATCAATGTTCGCATCTCCAGGGTCAATGAGCTGCTTGACGCCGTCGCTGTCGCTGTCGAAGATCCAGCCTTGGAACTGGGTGCCATAGCGCACCACGTGAGCGGCGAACTCCACCTCAATGAGCTTAAATGTGTCGCTCGTGCCCGCCAGCTTGGGCAGGGCCACGACGATGCGGTCGTCGAGGATTTCGACTGGAAAGTCGCGGCCCAAGACAACGCCGTCAACGCGCACGGCGTGCACGGCCTCAGCGCGGGTCAGCGTGAAAATTTCCAGTCGATCAAAGCCCGTGTCTTCTGGCGCAAAAGTCGGACGGACGCTGTAGGTGAAGTTCGTACTCTCGCTGCGCGAAACATCTTGCGGCCAAATCTCTCCGACGACCTCTAAGGCAGCCGGCGGCGCGAACTGAATCTCCAACTCGCGCAGCGCACCGGCCTGCTGTAGGCTCGACAGGAAGATGACCTGAATTTGCAAATAGCGCTGAGGACCGGGCGAGAGAATGGGAGTGCCGTCGGCCCACGCCACCGCCTCTAAAGTAGAATCGCGCTGACCAGCCGTCAGCGCGTAGGGAGCCGACCAGAAGCTCCAGTTTTCTTCGTCGAGGGTCGTAAAGCGCACAGACAAATCGGCACGCTCAAACTCCTTGCGGATTAGCTGCGTCGGCTCGCCTTCTATGTTGCTCGGCACCCAGTACAAATTGGGGTCTGGGTCGCGGCCCGAACGAGTGCGAATAATCACCCCAGACCCCTCCTCAAACGCACCGTCCCAGCGAATCTTGCCCCACGCCACAGGCGTACCAAAGTCTAGCACAGCCGTGGTGTACACGGCGCGTTCGACGAAGCCTTCGCCAAAAATCTCAAACTCGGCGATCTCCCAGTTTTCAATCGGGTTGAGCGGGCGCACGGCCACCCACTGGAACTGCTGGGTTGGAAAGCGAATATCGACTATTGGGTCCAAATTTTCAGTTTCTTTGCTCAGGGAGATCAACCGAGGATCGTTGGGTGGGTCCACGCGGCGGCTGCTTATCCGGGTGAACCAGCGGTTTGAGGAAGTGCTCAAATAGCAGTGGGAAGCAAAGTTGTTGAAGCTATTGGCCGCCGATACCTCGTACCACGGCAGAAAGTTCTCGGTGAAATCTTCCTCGGCCAAGTCTTCCTTGGCCAAGTGTGGCTCTCCCATCACCTCGAGCAATTCGTCGATCTTGGGGTTGGCAGTGCCCAGCCGCGGGTAGAAGCGAATCCGATTGATCGGGTAGTTGACGCCCAGTTCGACAATCGAATTCTGCACGTACAACCGACTCTGGATCCCGCTACTTTCGCTGGTGCTGACGTTGAAAAACGCCGCGGTATTGGGGTCGCCATCGAACATGGGAGCAACCTGCACCAATTGGGTAGAGATGTCGCTGCAGCTCCCGCTGGTGGTGATGTTGTTGGAAATGCCACGGGCAATGCGAGTGCGGACCTCGGGGTGCGCTAAGTTCAAGTCCGGCGGTACAAAAAACGGGCGCATCCACTGTCCATCGGCCGCGTTGACGACCTCGTTGAGCGTGTCTTCCCAAGTGGCGTACGCAATATTAGAAGCCACCGGCTGCATCTCAATTGGTACGCCCGCAGAATCGAGCACCGCATAGTGGCCCGGCTCAAAGGACAGGGCCGCCATCCAATCATTGCCATCTTCGCCGCCTAGCTTATAGGTGTTGAAAGCAAGCGTCGGCGCGGCGATTAGGGCACTGAGCAAAAGACCAACAAAAAACATATCCCGACCTCAACAACTTTAAGGGTGGAGGACGTACATGCAACATACTAAAAAAAAACTTGCTATGCACTCTTTTGGCTAGGTTCTATATTATCACATCCATTCCTAACAGGCAGGGTTTTATGCCTTATCGGATCGCGTTGGGCATTCTCTGGGGTGTGCTGGCACTCGACACCGACCTGCTGGCACTCGATACGCTGCGGGTGGGCAACAACGGCAATGTCTCTTGGACCGGGCAAACCTTCGGTTCAGTCGTGCAGCCACTCCCCACCGAGTACAAGGTCAGCCGGTTCTTCACCGAGATCGGCAACGTACCGGGCAACGTTATCGACCTGTCCGACCTAGCGGTAGTAAGCCCCCAAGTGCTGGTCAAGACCCTCATCCAAGCACCACCCGAACTGCTCTCCGGAGCAGTAGCCCTAGCCGAAGAAAAGCTGCTAGACGCAGTCTCATCCGTGCCGGCAACGACGGCGATTGCGCCTTCCCAGCACCAAGGACTCTCCCTGATTCGCATTGATTTTGCGGACGACCTGCCTCTTGACCAGGCCGTAGCGCAGGTCTCCGCCGCACTAGCGCCGGTCCGTTCAGCAGACATCGATCCGCTCATCCTACCGGTCTTGTTAAGCCCAGATCACGTCGTCCGCGGTGAGAACGTGGCCCAACGCGCCCTCGGGTGGGGCGGCGGCGTTACAGCACCGGCCATCAAGGACGTGCCCGCATCTACGCTGGAGGCGACCCTGCTGGAGCTAATCGAACCGGGCGGGGCCGAAGACGCATTCGTGCGCAAGGGAGCTTTGGGAGCCTTGGGCACCTTTATCGTCCTCGACCTCGGCAGCCCCATTGGCATCAACCGCATCCGTTTCTATCCGCGCAACACCGTACAGAACGCACCCCAATACCCCTTTCAGACGGATTTTATCCGCCAGTTCGAGTTGCTCGCCCACGATGGGCAAAACCTCGTCTTAGACGGTACCGGACGCTTCGTGCCTCAGCTCGACGATTTCGAGATGCTACTGAAGACTTCAGCCAACGAAGAGTCGATAGTCGAAGTGGTGATTGACCCCGCCCAGACCGCACGCTTTGTGCGGCTCAAATCCACGTCCTCCTTTCCCTATGAAATCGACGAGTTTGAGGTCTTCGGCGAGGGCTTTATCGGCACTAGCCGCTACATCTCCCATGTGTACGACTTGGGCGCACCCGCCACTTGGGGGAACATAAGTTGGCGCGAAAAAACCGTAGATTTGCGCACCCGCAGCGATCGGACCGACCTCGCTGCCCAAGCGACTGCCTGCCGCGTCGAAGCCGCAGTGTTCGCCACGCCCGACGCCATCCCAAGCGACTACGGCGACTGCGGACCAACAGCGCGTTTTACCGCGGACCAAGGCTACACCAACGTGTACGAGTGCTTTCAGACCCACTGCGGCGAGACCGTGCTGCCGGGCCGTCAGCAAAGCACAGAGCCAACGGCTAGCCAATCCTCGCGCCCGTTGGGGAGCACCGGCGACGTCTCCGAAATCATCATCCGCACCCGCACGGGCACCGATCCAACCCCAGTGCTCTACAAGCGCAGCAATGTGCAGCGCATGTCCGACGACCAACTCGCCACCTCCATCGACGCCCCGGGCGGCCAACTTACACGCGACGAATATCTCGATCTCGAGCCCAATCTCGAAGCAGTACCGCCGCAGGTTTGGGGCAAGGGAGAAATAGAAGAAGACCTGCAAAACTGGAGTCCTTGGTCGTCGCCCCACCAAGGAGGAGAACGGGAAGGCGGTACGCCGGTCTTGTCGCCAGGGCCGCGGCGCTACATCCAATTTTCCGTCGATTTTCTCAACAGCGAAATCAACGCCACCAAAGCACTCGAACAGCTAGCCATCGAATACTTGCTGCCGCCGATAGCCGAGGAGCTCGTCGCCGAGATCTTCCCGCGCGAGGTAGAAGTCTTTGAGTCGGTGGATTTTACGTATGCCGTGCGCGCCAAAATGGAATTCGAGGGAGTCAAGGGGTTCGACACCTTTGAATTGCTAACCGCCAACCAAGTGCTGGGCATCGACAAAATAGAAATCTGGGAACTGCCCGACCGCCTAGTCGCTGAGCAGGCTCTGAACGCCGACATCGCGACCACTCCCAATGGCCAAACCGCAGTCCAGACGCCCGACGGCACCCAACACGCCCTGCCTTATACCGTAGAGTCCGCAGACGGCGGCTCCTTTGTCATTCAAGCGGTAACCGAGCGCAACGCGATCGTGCGCTTTCCCCAAATCACCCGGCCAACCGATGGCGGCCAGATGCTGCTAAAAATCAAATTCCGCGGGCGCGTACTGCTGTACAGCACTTTGTTCCACGGGCAGGCCGTGCTCTCGTCGCAGGCTGGCAGCATCCAGCGCATCTCCGCGGGCAACGCCGACTTCTTAGGGGAAGGCGACTTGCCCACAGCCTCTGGAATCACCGTGTTGAGCCCAGACATCACCAAGGGCGACCTGTTCGGCTCTTTTACCATCGAGCCGAGCGTGTTCACCCCCAACGGCGACGACATCAACGACGCCGCGACCATCGGCTACGACATCCTCGCAGTAACCCGACCAACCGCTATAGCAGTACACGTCTTCGATCTATCCGGCCGCCTCGTAAAGCCGCTCTACTCAGGCGCGGACCTGAGCGGGCACTACGACCACTTGTCTTGGGATGGGCGCGACGCCGACGGCAACCGAGTGCCGCCGGGGCTGTACTTGGTATCGCTTTCCGTCAATGGCGATGCGCGTCAGACGCGCAGGGTGCGCACAGTAGGTGTGGCGTATTGAAGCGGGTTAGCGAATCGTCCCCTGTAACTGCTCCTCCCACTGCTTTTTGAGCTGCTCAAAAATCTCCGCCGAGCGCCCTTCTCGATAGTACTTGGTAAACTGCTCTAAGTGGTGCATTCCTTTGAGCGTATCCCCCAAGACCATGTACAAATGGCCGGCTAAGCGGTTGCCCTGATAGTGATCGGGCTGAACGGCCAAAATGGCCTGCACCTGTTCGATGGCGGCCACAGCGCGATGCTCGACGATATACTGGGTGGCCAATAGCAAGCGGGCATCGACCGCGTCCGGGTTGCGGGCAATCACTTGCTGCAAATGGGCCTTGGCTTCCTCGGCGCGATCAGCGAAGAAGAGCAAGCGGGCCAAGCGGTAGCGCGCCACAGCCTGCAGCGAATCCGCCGCTAGGATCTGCCGGTATTCGGCGCGGGCTGCGTCCAAGCGTTCCAACTGCTCGTATAGCTCGCCCAACTGAAGGCGCACCTGCAGCGAATCCGGCTTGGCAGCTACAAGCTCCTCATACGCGGCTGCAGCTTGCTCCAACTGCCCCAACTGAGCATGAGCATAGCCGAGCCGCCCGTACAGATCGGCCGCGTCTGTGTCCTTGGCACCTCGCAAGCTCTCGTATGCAGCAACCGCTTCGGCATAGCGGCTAGTGCGCAAATAGACGTTTCCCAATGCCAGCCGCGCCCGCGCAACTTCGGGGAAGCGGCGAACAAATTCGCCATAGGCAGCAATGGCCCGGTTGTACTCGCCGCTCCGAGCATACAAAGAGGCCAAGTTGAAACGCGCCCACTTGAGAGCCGGGTCGAGCTTCAGCGCTTGCTCATAAGCGGCCACAGCATGGATGGGCAGCCCCTTTTTCTCGTACACATAGCCCAAGCGATAGTGCGTGTGAGCGTCGCCTTCCATATTCATCGTTCCCACCCGAAAATTGCACACGACCGCCAACAGCAATGCGGCACCGCAGCCGACGAGCAGGTCTCGGTAGGCCCTCCGTCGCCACAGCAGGTAGAGCACCCGGCCACCATACGCGGCAAAAATCAGCAGGATAGGAACCACAGGCAAGCGATAGCGTGCGCTAACAAAAAAGGCCACCACCGTCAGCATGTACGCGCCGGCGAACAAGGCGAGCAGCAGGGGTTCGGGGCGGCGCAGCAAGCCGTTCCGATGGCTCAACCCCAATCCCACCAGCGCGAGCGGTGCCAGCAGCCCAAAGGGGAATGCCACGCCGTATTTCCAAAGCAAGACCTGTAGTAACGGCGCGTACTGGCGGGCAAAGTACAGGTCCTGATTGCGGCCAATCTCGTCGCCATGCCAGAACAGATACAGCTTGTATAGCAGCAGCTCCAAGTAGGCAAAAGGCTGCTGGCGAATAAAATCCCACGCTTTGGCAAAGAAAAAGCGGGACTGGGCCGAAGGCCGAGAAACGCCGGCCTCCACGCGCGGCTGTGCCGTCAATTCCAGCCACGCCGGTCCCGGCTGAATCGCCACGGTCTCGTCGTACTGGGCGTTGTTGCCAATGTAAAAGTTGAGACCGGCATTGTAAGAAATGAGGACCCAATCGCCGCTCACATAGTAGTTGCGCAGCGCGACCGGCACGACGGCCAAAGCGGTTCCCAACAACAGCATGGCCACCCCCACTAACCGACCGCGACGCACCCATGCCAACCACAGCGCAGCCACCGGCACAAACGCCAGCACATTCGCCACGCACAACGCGGCCAGGCCAAAGAGAAACCCGGGCCACAAAAGCCGCCGTGGTCGCCCCTCGGCCGCCCACAACAGCCCCCATAGCGCGAGCAAGTTTAACACCAGCGCGAGAGCCGGCGGCAGCAGTTCAGCTTCATAAAAAATGAAAGGTCCGTAGCAAGCAGCGAGCCCGGCGGCCAGATAGCCTACGGCCGGCGAAAAGACGCACCCCAAGCGGAAAATCAGCAGGCACAGCGTAGCCCCTAGCGCGGCTTGCACCAGTCGCGGTAGCGTAAAACTCGGCTCAAAAAGTGCATAGAGCACACCGAGGAAATGCGGGTAGAGCGGTGGTTGCCAAAAGGGCTGATCGCCGAAGTGGCCGAGGGCCAAGGCCGCGGCCGCTTGGGTATAGGTTTTGGCATCAACGAGGGGAAAATCGTAGAACGGGCTGCGCTGGCTTTGAAAAATGTACAGCAGTCGCAGCGCAAAGGCCGCGCCCCAGACGAGCGCGAGTTTTCCCACCGCCCTAGATACCCAAGCCGGCGTACACCGTGATAAAGCCCTCCGTCACAGTGCGAGTTTTGATGTCTGGATCTTCAAAGTCGCGCGCGTCGAACTTCAGACCGACCTGCGTGGTCAGCACGTAGCCTTGGTATTCGGCCACATTGGTAACTTGGCTCGCTGTGATGAAGGACTGAAAATTGTTGATCTCGGCCTCCAGATCCCGAAACAGCACGTATTCGACGCCGGTTGCGATGGTCGTGCGACGCATCACAGGCACCTCTACTACCACGCCAAATATCTCGGTCAGCTCTTCGCGGTCGTCCTGGGTAAACAGGTCGTAGGTCTGGCGGCGGTATTCGCTTTTCCATCGCGGCAGCACCCGCAAGCGCGACAACTCGACGAGATAATCGGCCTTGTTGATGACGCCAAAGAAAAACTCCTCGTCGTCCAAGCCGAACTGGGTGCGCGCCGTTTGGCCAAGGCGCTGGTGCCACAGGTCGTATTTGAGCGAATTTTTAATCGTCAAGTCGGCTAGCGGCTCATACGTGTGGCCGATGTACAGCGAATTGTTGAGCGCGTCGCGTGCCAACAGCGGGTCTAGTACCTCTACATTGCGAGAGTCGCGCAGAGTATTGCGATTGTCCCACTGGATTAGGTTGTCTGGAATGTCGTCCTCCACGCTTTTGAGCACTTCCATGACCTTGAGCCGCCCCCAACTCGGATGATTCACATCGACGGTCATCACACCGTACGTGGCTTGATTGCGCTGGTTTGAGGTAATCCGCTCTTCGCGCATATGTCCGACAGTCGCGCGAATTTCCGGGGTGATATTGACGCCAGCGTACACGTTGAAGCCACTGCGGTCGCGCTTGTAGGGAAAGTCCGGCTCGTTGTCGTTTTCGAAGCGATCGACCCAGCCGTTGTTGTTGGCGTCAATGCCGTAGAGAAACTCGGGCCGATCTACATGTTGGCGAAGAAAAGGCTCCTCGTAGTCCGGGATCAAGTTGATAACGCGGCCATTGTCGTTTTGGTTGAAATCGGGAATGAAGTCGTTGTTCTCGTCCCAACCCGGAAAGACCGCACGATCTACTGACAGGGCGTCGTTGCGGCCCCAATCTGGGGTGCGATCTTGATCGTCGTTGTCCTCGACAAATTCCACCAAGAACCGCTCGTTGCTGCCCGGGTTGTGGTCGGCAAAATACCCAGAATTGTAATCGATGAAGCCGTCCTGCTCGCTGATATAGATCGAAGTGGCGTAATCCGGCTCCATGCGGAATGCCTCGGCAAAAAAGAAATACGGCGCGGCGCGCTTCCACAGATTGAGCATAAAGGCGTCCGCCGAGGGCTTTGCAGACGTACCCGACGAGGTGCTGTGATCGGTATTGCCTTGGTCGGCGCTCGGATAGGGATACTTGCGATACGTGCGGCTGTTGTCCCACTCGCCGTACAAGTGGAAGCCCTTGACGTCTTCCAACGCGAGCGTGAAGCCAAATATCTGCGTCGCCGTGGGCAGGCCGTACTCAAACGAGACGACCCGCAGATTGGTGTTGTCCTTGACGTTGCCCGTGGCCCGCGCGACTAATAAGAAGATGGGATCGTTGCTGCGGCCGGTTTGGCGGTTGGACGTGGCTTGCACTTTGTAATCGTTGCCCAATACCAAGTCGAACTGGACCTGGCGAATCTGCGATTTGTCTTGCGACGCGACTAACAAAAAATCCGCGCTGTTAAAGTCGTAGCGCAGGCGGATTTGCTCGTTGCCATCGGCTGAAATAAAGCCCTCCTGCGGGAAGCCGCCTTCGACGACCGGTTCAAACCCAATTTCCTTGCCGCGGTCCACGCTGCCATCCAAGTACGTAATGATGATATCCGAGCCAGCGCTGAAAAACGCCGCGCCACCCTCGCCATCGGCCGGCGAGTCGTCGCTGAGCAAAATTTCGATCCAAGAGATGGCCTCGTTCTTTTGATCCACGGTTAGTTCACCCGTGAGGGGATTGCCGCCAAAGCCATCGGTGAGCGTATTCGACTGGTGGGCGTTGACGAAGTTGAATCCTAGCGTGGTAAAATCGCCCACTTGAACGGTGGTGCGTCCCCCCATCAGCGAGGTGTTGTTGGTGCGATTGATGCCCTCGACATTCGTGCCCGAGCCGCCCGATTCGCTCAGCCGCGAATACAGGAAGGTGAGCAAGTACTTGTCCGTAGCTAAGTCGAACTGGACCCCGTCGAAATCGGGCTTGGAAAAAGTCATGGGCGTCAGGGTCGTGCGGATGCCGTTGCCAATGGTGAGGGCGTAGTGGTATTCGCCGATGGAGTCCGAAGCGATTAGCAGGCTGTTAAACCAAGTGCCAAAACGGGCGTCCTTGAACAGCTCGTTGCCGCGCTGCAAGGGCTGGCTCTGGCTATTGTTGTAAATAAGCCAGCCGCGATTGACGAAATTGCCGAAGAAGTCGTAGAAGTAGCTGCCTTCCAACGCCACATCGACGTAGCGCTGGTACTGCGTGCGGGCGTAATTGGAATACTCCCACTGTCGCCAGCGGTACTCGTTGAAGAGCTCCTGTGGGATGTACCACTTTTTTACGGCCGGGTCTATCGCATCAAAAAGAACGCCCGAACCCTGTGGCTCAAACGTGGTCCGGCCGCCGCGCTGGACGCCCAGCCGACTGCCGTAGTCCTGGGCACTGGCCGCGCCGGCTAGGAGGCAAAACAAGGACGCGACCCAAAGAGACGATCTCATACCGGGCTCCTTGAAAGCATCTTCTATTTTCATCCAACCGTCTCCCATAACTTCCTGCGGGGTGCAAATTTATGGATAGTAATGGCTATATTAATTTAATCTCGGCGTTATCGATATGTTTGATTAAGACGACTCCGCAAAAAATAAGGCGATGGGCTAGCTAAGCCCATCGCCTGTAAATCTAAACCGAATGCCGGGTCGCCCTAGCGATTGAACTCGGTTTTGATGCGGCCCCATGTGCTGGACTCAACCGAGGTGGCGGGAGCGGCCCCCCAATCAATGGCGTCGTCGAGCTCGCTCATAACCATGTCGTTGTCGGCCCGGCAGCAGCCATTGGGCGATATCGACCAGAAACCCTGATAGTCTTCGAGAACGGCACCGCCTTCAATATCGAAATCGCCGAAAGTCCAACTAATGGCGATGATCTGACCTTCTTCGAGGTCGGTCTCTTCAGCAGCGTCCCGGTCGCCATCGTCGGGAATGAAGTCAAAGGGCCGGATCCAAGCCTCGTAGAAATACGTGCTCTCGCCGAACTCTTCTCCCTCAAACGTGTACGCAAATCTCCAAGCATCGTTGTTGTCGGGATCGAGAACCCAGTCAAACGGGGGATTGTAACCGCCCCACGCGCCAGCCGTCGGCGGCATGGACCAGTTGTATCCCACCTTGAGGATGCCGCCTTCTTGGCCTGGGGCGTAGCCACCGCCGCCCTCAACCTCGGGGTGGGTCGGCGACACATAGACTTCCCAAGCGTCGTCGGACCACCAAGCGTTCGGCTCTTCGGCGTCGCGGGTGTGGACGTTGTCGAAGACCTCGGCCATAAAGTAGAGCAAGTTGGTATTGTCGTTCCAGCCGACAATCTGCCGCACGCTCAGATCGCTTACGTCGATCTCGCCACGCGCTTTGCTGTACACCGAATCCGAGTACTTGTCGTTGCCGACTTCGTAGGGAATCTGGGGCACGGCGGCCCAATCGGCGTGATTGCCGTCGATGACCGGTATGTTTTCATCTGGGAACTGCACGGCGAACAGCAGTTCGCCAGGCGGAAAGTGAGCCAGAGCCGGTAGCGCAACCACCGCGGTGAGTAAGGCACTTACTAACGTTTTGCGCATCTCCATCTCCTTGGGAATTGGCGTGATATAGAACGATCATTATTGGAATTACGCCTCAAGGTACTGCCAACGACATTCAAAGTCAAGCATCTTTTTCCCGGTACTGCCGCTCTCATGGCTTTCTTTATAAAAGTATATAACTTATTGTTATTAAAAGTTTTATCTACTTATCGGCCAGTGCCTGACGAATGCGCTCGGCCTCGCGGTGCGCCGGGTCCAAGCGCAGCAGGGTCGTCCAAGCAGCGGCCATCTCCGCCAAGCGCTGCTGGCGGCGGTACAGCGCACCCAAGCGGTAATACGCCTTAACGGCCTCCGAGTCTAGCGCCACGAGCGCGGTGTATTGCCGGATAGCGTCTTCTGTGCGGCCGACGCGCTCGTAGGCGCGGCCTAAATTGTAGTGAGCTTTCAGATGGTGCGGG
The DNA here is from genome assembly GCA_965221515.1 of Candidatus Latescibacterota bacterium. Classification (GTDB taxonomy): domain Bacteria; phylum Latescibacterota; class UBA2968; order UBA8231; family UBA8231. The sequence continues at coordinate 4,505,857 of OZ244897.1, read as the reverse complement.
GCCAAACTCAGCACGGTACCATAGTGCTTTATGGCTTCCTCGTAGCGACCGACTTTCTGGTAGGTCAGGCCGAGATTGAAATGCGTTTCAACGTGGGTGGAATTCAGAGCCAGGGCGGTCTTAAAAGACGCAATAGCCTCCTCGTAGTGCCGCGCTGCACTGTGCAGCATTCCGAGATTAAAATGCGCCCGCAGCCGAGTCGGCTGGATGGCCACCGCCCGCTGATAGTGGTGGAAAGCGCGGGCGTATTGTCCTCGCTGATAGTAGGCAAACGCGAGATTGTCGTGAGCGCGAGCGTTGTCTGGATAGCGCGCTAAGACTGCGGCAAACAAGCGGGCGTCGCTGTGCCAATCTAGGTTGCGGACAATAGTGCGCCCACCGCACAGCACGACCACGCCCAGCGCAACCACCCCAATGAGTCGTCGCGGTCCCGGACTTTTCCGCAGCCAGCACTGCCCAACCCACCCCCAAGTCAGGGCCACCGGGATCAGGGCCAAGTGCAGGTAGCGCTCGGCCATGCCGCTGGGTGCGAGGAAAAGCAAATTGGCCACCGGCAGCAGGCACGCGCCAAAAAACGCACTGACAAAAACGAGCAAGCGCGAACGCGCCACCCAAGGCAGCGCAATCAACGCAGCCACACAGGCCAAGCCGGCGATAAACCACAAATCCCAAGGCGACTCCACCGGGGGAATCGACGCATACGAGTAATCGGCCGATAAATGCAGCGGCGCAACAATCAGCAACACATAGCGCGGCAGAATGGCCACCGCCGTGCCGAGCCGCTGCCCCGGACTAAGGTCGGCCAAAAAATTGGTAGAGACCGGCCCAACAGGGGCGTCGGCCAACGCCAGCCAACGCAACCCCAAGACGCCGAGCAGGGCCACTCCATATCCCCAGTGTCGCTTGCTCCAAGCCGCTATCCCCTCTCGCGAGTCCGCCAAGAACAGCGCGACCGGCAAAACCAGCGCCGTCTCCTTCGCTAGGCACGCGCCGGCGTACAACAAATAGGCTAGTACGCGCCGCCGCCGATGCGCTAGCAAAGCGCTCAGCGACAACAAGCTAGCCAGCAAGTCGCCCCGCGCCGAGATCCAAGCTACCACTTCGGTCTGGAGGGGATGACTCGCATACAGCAAGGCGGCCCACAGTGCGGCTCGATCCTCGCCGAGCAGGTCTCGGGCCAATGCGTACAGGAGCAAGCTATTGACCGTGTGCAACAGGACGTTGGTCAAATGGTAGCCCCAAGGGACTTCCCCAAAGAGCTGGAAGTCGCAGCCGAGCGAGAGCAACGTGATCGGTCGGTATAGCGCCAGCCCCATCCAGCTAGTGCCAAAAAGCTCGCCTAGCGCTAGCGTACGCACCGCCTCGCTAGCAAGGTACGCCGAGTCGTCGAACACAAAGCCGTTGCCCAAAGTATTGGCGTAACATGCCAGGGACAACGCCGCTATGCCGATGGGATGTGAAGTCAAAAACCGCAGGCAAAAGCGCACGATATTTCCTTAAACAAATGTTTCTTTGTATAATGCAAAGTAATTATGAACGCGCTAAGCAGAAATTTTTTGCAGCCCAGAGGTGTCACAGCGTGGGCGGCGTTGGTTTTGTCGGTTGCCTGCAGCCAGCAAGACGCGCCGCCAGTAGCCCTAGTCGGCGACGTGCCCATCACCAGTGCCGAGCTGCGCCAATTTGCGTCAAACGTACTACCGGGGCTGCGTCCGGCCCAACAGGGACCAGCGGCGCGGCAGTCCTACTTACAGACCCTGATCGACCGCCAACTCATGCTGCGCCACGCGCGCGAAACAGGAATCGACCGCCAGCCGGCCGTGTGGGTTGAGCAGCTAATCCAGCGGCGCACCTATCTGGCAAACCTGTATAGGAAGCGCGACCTACATCCCCAAGCGCAAGTTACAGATGCGGACATCGCCCGCTTTTTCGCCGAACACAACCTCGGGCGCGAGCGCCTCATGACCGCCATTTTGGTCCAGACCAAAGCCGAAGCCCAAGCGATTCAGCGCCAACTCGCCGCCGGCGCTTCCTTTGCCGAGCTCTCCGCGCAACACACGCTCGACCCGCGCGCGGCCGCCCAGCGCGGCCGGATTGGTTTTGTCAATCGCTCCATGGCCAGTCGCCTAGGAGTGCCAGAGGTCGTATTCGACCATCAGCCGACCGGCGTCGTATCCGAGCCGTTGCCCTTGGGACGGCGATTTCACTTGGTGCGCTTTATAGAAGATCGCCAAGTAGAAGTCGATAGCCAGCGAGCCTTGCTCGCCCAAGGGCTAGCCAAAACCAAGAGGCGAGAGGTCGAAAAGAAGCAGGTCGAGCTTCTCGCCTACGAATTGGGCTGGCACTTGACCGCACAGGGCCTAGCCGCCCTGCCGTCGCGCACGAATGCGCCTCTATTCTCATACACCAGCGGTCAAGTCTCCACCGAAGAATACCTAGAAGTTCTGCAAAAGCATCGGGTAACGCGCCCAGAGGCACTGCAAGACAGCGCGACCATTACAGCCTTTGCGCGCCGCGCCATCCTGCCAGAGCTCGTTTTAGCCGCCGCCGCCGAAAAAGCGGGCTATCACCAAGAGTTAGAAGCCGCCGCGCAGTTAGCCAAGGCCGACGAAGAATTGCTGCTCAAAGCCGTCTATCAACGCCAAATAAGCGATTCGGTCGCCGTGGACACCGCCGCTGTCGAGCGCTATATAGCCGCGCATCCCGAGCGATTTACCATTCCGGAGTCTATCTGCTTTGACGAGCTGATTGCGCCCAGCCCACAAGAGGCGCAGCAACTCAAAGAAACCTTGACCGGTCAAGAGGATTTGGCCGCCCTAGCTAAGGCGCACGGCTTCCCGTTGCGGCCGCGGCGCACCGACGGCCTCGTCTGCATGCACCGCTACAACAGCATTCCGTATCCCCGGCTCTGGCCCGCTCTGCAGCAGGCCAAAGTCGGCGTCCTCAACGGCCCCGTGCGAACCCGCGAGGGATTTGCCTTGTTCGTGGTAGTCCGCACCGAGCCCGCCCGCCCAGAGCCGCCACAGCAGGCCCGACAACGGGCGCGAGCGGCCCTCGTGCAGCAGGCCGAACAAGCGCGCTTTGACCAATGGATTGCGTCGCTGCGAGAAAAATACCGCGACGAAATCAACATCTCGGCCGCGCAACTCGCCGCTGCCCTGCCCGATTCGCTGCTAGCCAGCCTAGTACCGTACGAGTAAAACCTTGGAGCGAATTCCCATGACCATCCAACGCATCCCCTTACGCTGGAGCCTGCCGTTGCTCCTTTTTCTAAGCCAAGTGGAAGCACAGGAGGGGTTTGAGCTAACCGCCGACGGCGTGACCATAAACCGAGCCGCGCAGTGGGAACACTGGACGCGACCCAAACACGCCGTACGCATCAACTCCCAAACCCATGCTCTTACTCCGCGCCGCATCGGCCAATCAACCGACGCCATCCTAGACATCGATCGCTTCCAGACCTTGATCGGAGACCAAAAGGCATACGAAAAGATAGTCAAGGAATTAAACCGCGCCGACCGTCCCGTACCGCTCAACATCCGCACGGCTCCAGCCACGGTAGCCGGGGTACCGATCGTCTATCTAAAGGCCAACACCAATAAGAACATCGAGGTTGGCGATCCTATTATTTGGTATTACTATCACGGCGGCATCCGCCACGCTGGCACTAGCGTCGAAACCGCCGCCGCCATTCTCGACGGTGATCCCACTACCTATTGGGAACCCAGCACCTTGGTCTCCCGCGCCGCATACAACGACCTCCCACCGGCTGCCAAAGGGCCTATCTACTTTATCGTCAAAGGCGACGATGGTCTAGAACAGCGAGTAGATAAACCCACGTATGACGCCGCCGCCCCGGGCGATCGCCGCGTCGAATACCACAACCACTCGCTCGAAAATTGGACGGTCGATATTGACTTGGGCCGGCTGGTTCCACTCTCTAAGGTAGTACTGCACTTCCTAGAGCCCAGCGCGGGCGAGCCTTTTCGCCAAGTGCGCTTGCTCGGAACGCCTTCGGATGCGCGGGGCGCGGCTCTGTCGCTCATAGACCGCACCATTGCCCCGGTCGAAAACCAAACCTCGGTGGAGTTCGACCTCGACCCGAACGACGAGGGTTTTTATCGGCAACTCCACATCCTCCGCATCGCGGTCACCGACAGCAAACTGGACAAATTCGCAGTCGTCACAGAAGCCGAGTTCGCAGCCCTGCCACTCGACGAACAAGGCGGCATTGACTACCACATCGTCAACGCGGCTGGCACCGAGACCAAGGTCGCTCGCAGCATATACGAGGACGTCGCTCCCCAGCGCCGCGGGCGCCTCGTCCACTACCGACGCGAGCGGCCCCGCCTAGCGGCCGTAGAAGTGTGGACTCAAGGCGACAACATCGCCCTCGATGTCATCGACGGCGGCGGCAGCGTCGAGCTGACCGGTACCTTCGGCGGCCTGCCTGGGTTTGACGGCCGCTATGAGACCAACTTCCTCCAATTCGTCTGGTCGCCCGACCCCCGCTTCGAAGACCGCGGCATTATGACTCTCGACCTCGGTGCCCGTTTCTGGATCAACTACTTCCGCATGGTTGGCGGCATCAGCGGAGTTGACGAGATGGTGGTGCGCATCTCAGACGGATCGCGCGATTCCAACGGCAGCCTGAAATGGCGCGAGATGTACCGCCAGACAGGATCTGCACCAAATTCTACCCCGTGGTCCGGGGTATCAGTAGGTACGTCGGAGAGCGGTTTCGCAAGACTCGAGCAGGTGCGCTACCTAAACAGCCAGATATACACCAGCCAAGTGGGCCGCGCTGGCGGGTACAACACCGGCGACCGCATCCGCGAGGTGCAACTATTCGGCGAGGGCTACCCCGCTGAGGTCACCCTCACCTCGCCGATGATCGAACTGCCCGGCTCGGTCATTCTCGGCCGCATCAAATGGGAAGCCGACCTGCCGGACGCCGAACGGGTCGATGTCCAGATTCGCACGCGCACCGGTGATCGTCTCGTGGAAATCGTCGAGCACTACGGCAACGGCGGCGACCGCAAAACCGAAACTGATTACACAAATCTCCCGACTAGCTTTAAGGGGCCAATCGTGAATCGGCTGCAACCCGGGGGCGGCTGGAGTAGCTGGAGTCAGCGCTATACCCACTCGGGCCAGACCGTGACCTCCCCTAGTCCACGCCGCTTCTTGCAGATCCAAGCGCGGCTGCTCTCCACCTCGCCCGACGTGGCGGCCAGCCTGCGCTCCATCGCCGTGGAATTCCTGCCTCCGGTGGCGCATCGGACCGTTGCCGAAATTTGGCCCAATACGGTAGAGCCGCGAGCACCGAGCGAGTTCGCGTTGTTCCTCAAGCCCACCTTTGTCGAGCACCAGCCCGGGGGGCCGCCCAGCCGGCGCTTTGACGAAATTCTGCTAGATGCCACCCCCATAGAGGCACTCACCATCGCCGATGTGGCTCTCGGCCGGGAAGAGGATTTTGCCAGCGGCCAACCTCGCATCTTCTCGGCCACTGGCGATTCCCTGAAAGTCTTCCCGGCCGATACCGGCACTGGCCTGCGGTTGCTCCTCCCCGAAAAGGTGGCCTTGCAGGCCGCAGGCGACGACACCCGCACCTATTATCGGGTCGTAACAGAGGAGGGCGAGCAAGTGCCCGTAGATGGCGACGGCCGCATCCTCAACGAGTTGACCTATCTTGGCCTGCCGCCCGAGGAACAAGGCGACATCCTCTACTTCGCCCTGCGCGGACTCGACGCAGACGGCAACCCCATTACCGAAACCGTAGAGGCGTTCGCATACCGGAGTCTGGCCGACTCGCTCCAAGGCGAGATTCGCTACTTTCGCCGATTGATAGGCAAAGGCGGTGAATTTCCATTTGACCAACAGGGGAATCCATTGAGCCAAGCTGCGTACAACGCCCTGCCTCGGAGCCAGCAGGGGTCCATCGCCGCCGCTGGCGAACTGGTACGGGTGCGCTTTCACGGCTCAGTGCTGCTCAACGGCACTACCGTAGATGCCGCAATCCGCGATTCGGCTTTCCCCGAAACCTATCAACAAGTCGATCCAGGCGACGCCACAGCCCTGACGCCCGGCACCGCCCTGAGCATCTCTGTGCCCTTGTCCAACCGCGTCGTCCAGGGCGTCGCCGTTGCGCCGAATCCTTTTACCCCCAATGGTGACGGCACCAACGATCAAGCCCACATACGCTTTGCACTCGGCAATCTCAATGCCGATCGCACCATCCAAGTGCGCATTTTCGACTTGGCCGGGCACTCCGTGTGGAGCGAGCGGCGGCAGGGCTTTGGGGAGCAGGTATTCACCTGGGACGGGCGCGGCGACGACGGGCAACTGGTGCCGCCAGGGGCATATCTTTGCAAGATAGACGCCGACGTAGATGCGGCCTCTGCGTCCCACACTAGTGAGACGCACTTGATCGGGGTCGCATACTGACATCGCCACCCTTCCGTCCTTTGAGCGCGACTTCACCCACTCCACAGCGGCCCGGCCGGCGCGCCCTGCTCGTCGGCGCAGCCGGTGCTTGGGCCATTGGTGCCGGCGTCCCGTATTGCAACATGGTGCTCCACGGTTCCCGGATTGCCTCCTATTTCAACACGCCCGCCGCCATCATCCTCTTCTTCTTTCTGGTCTTTGTCGGCAACGCGCTGCTGGGCCTTATGCGCCGCTCGTGGATGCTGAGCCGGGCCGAGTTGGCACTCATCTACATCATGTGGATCGTCGCCACCTCAATCCCCGAATGGGGGCTTACGGCCTTTCTGCTGCCCGATATAACCAGCGTCATCTACTATGCCACGCCCGAGAACAACTGGGCCGAGCTCCTCCATCCACTCATTCCCGATTGGATCATCCCCCATCACGACTTCGACCAGATCAAAAACTTCTACGAAGGCGCACCGCAGGGGCAGGGCATCCCTTGGGCGTTATGGCTGTCCCCGCTGGCGTTGTGGGTACCTTTCGTGCTGGCACTCTACGTGGCGATGATTTCCATTGTGGTTGTCTTGCGCAAACAGTGGATCGAAAACGAGCGCCTAATTTTCCCGCTGGTCCAGCTACCCATCGCCATGCTCCAAGAAGAAGACCAGCGCCCGGGGTTACTCAACGCCTTTTTCAAAAATCCGCTGATGTGGATCGGCTTTGCCATACCCGCCCTCATCCAGAGCGTCAATGGTCTCAATCACTATTTTCCCTACTTCCCCCGCGTCAATCTCGACAGCTCGGTACCGCTTTTCCGCGACAGCATCCAAGTCCCGCTCCGACTCAGCTTCCAGATGGTGGGCTTTTCCTACTTCGTCAACCGCGACATAGCCTTCGGGCTATGCTTCTTTTATCTACTCAACACCGTCCAGCAGGGCATCTTCAATGTTCTCGGCGTCCAGCAGATCGATCCCGTGCTCGGAGCCTACAGTACCTATACGGGTTCGATTGTCGTCCACCAGGGATTCGGGGCGATCGTCGCGCTGGTCCTCTTCGGCCTGTGGAATGCCCGCGACCATCTGCGCACAGTCTGGCGCAAAGCCGTCTTTAGGGCCGCCGAAGTCGATGACTCCGGCGAGATTCTCTCCTACCGGACCGCACTCTTGATGCTGGTGGGCAGTCTGACCTTTATGGGCGTGTGGCTCTGGCAGTCGGGGCTGCCCGCGTGGATTACCCCCATCTATCTCTTTTTTGCTTTTGTGCTCTTTATCGGCATCACCCGCGTGGTCGCCGAAGGGGGCTTGGCCTTTATCTTCGCGCCGATGATCGCCTCGGATTTTGTCGCCGCCGGCTTTGGCACCCGCACCATCGGCTCTTCCGGCGTCATGGCTTTGGCCTTTACCTACATCTGGGCCAGCGACATTCTGACCTTTGTTATGGCCTCCTGTGCCAATGGCCTCAAACTGGCCGAGGAGACCATAAAGAAAGGACGCCGCATCGTCTTTTGGGGCATCCTCTTAGCCATTCTCGTTACTCTCTTTAGCTCGATCTGGGCCATTCTCGATCTAGGCTATCGCTACGGTGGGATCAATACCGACTCCTTCTTCTTTGGCAGCGCGGCGCGCTACCCCTTTGACAACGCGGCCGCACGCCTGCAATCCCTCGATGGCCCGCACTGGGAGAACTGGCTCTATACAGGCATTGGTGCTGGAGTCATGGTGCTTTTGATGGCCGCTCGCCAGCACGTATCGTGGTGGCCTTTTCACCCGTTGGGTTTTCCGATTAGCGCCGTCTTTGGCACGATGTTTTTTAGTGTGTTCCTAGCGTGGCTCTGCAAGACGCTCGTCCTGCGCTACGGGGGGCCTGCACTCTATCTCAAAACCCGCCCCTTCTTCATGGGCCTGATTCTCGGTCAGTTCGTCACGGCTGGCATCTGGTATGCCATAGACTACTGGGCCGGCGAAAGCGGCAACGCCGTAATGAGTTGGTAGATCCACTCAGTTAGGTTCTGGACAATCACCTAGTTGTCTGGCGGCGGCACCACCCCGGTCCTAACTTTATTTCTTTCGCGGAACCACGTTCCACACCACAACATCTATATAGTAACCCTTATGGACCATAGCTCACGCGCCCCCCTTCTCGCATACCTGACCGCCCTGCGCCGCCGCGCCTTCGTCCTCACCCTCGGCTCCGGCGCAGTCTTGGGCCTAGCCGCCGGACTGAGCCTCGGCCTGCTGTGGGTCCTGCTCGAAGCCTTGTTATTCCTCTCGCCACCTTGGCGCACGGGCTTGGGCATCTTGGCACTTTTGGCTACCGGCGGGGTGCTGGCATTTGCTCTCAAGCGACACCTGCCCGTGGTCCTCTCGCAGCACCGCTTCGCCCTCTTCGTCGAAAGACGCTGCCCTCCGCTCCAACAGCGGCTAATTAGCGCACTAGAGCTAGCCGATGCCGACTCAGCCCAGCACTCGCCGGCGCTGCTTGCGGCTGCGAGAGCGAAAGCCGCCGCCCTGTTGCACAACGCCGACTCGGCCCAAATCCTCAACCGCCAGCCGCTCTACGCCTACCTGCGCCTATTGGGCGGCGCAGCGGCCATTGCACTCCTTTGCGGTGCGCTGTTTAGCGACGCCCTGGCCCAAGCCGCCCATCGCTGCGCCCATCCCCTCACCGCGTACGAGCGGCCCCCGCGCACCCGGATCACCGTCCAGCCCGGCAACCTCGAAGTCATCAAGGGCGACGACGCCACCCTACACGTGCATTTTGCTGGCGACAAGCCGCGCCGCGCTCGCATCGTGCGCCGCCCAAGCCCAGAAGCAGCCTATCAGAGCGAAGAACTTATCGTCGATCGCGCCGACTCGGTCGCGTACACCTTTCCCCAAGTCCAGCAATCTTTCCGCTACGCCATCGCCGTTGGCGACGACCGCTCGCCCGAATACGAGGTGCGCGTCATTGACCCTCCAGCCGTCCAGCACTTGCGCCTGCATTACCAGTACCCCGCTTACAGCCAGCTACCCGACCGCATCGAAGAACAAGGCGGCGATATCCAAGGCCTGCCCGGCACCCGCGTGGCCCTCGAAATCGCGGCCAACAACCCCCTGTCCAAGGCCACCTTAGTCCTCAACGACACCTTGGCGGTCGCCGCCCAGATCGATGGCACGACCGCCCGCGTCGCCTACCAAATCGAGCACCCGGGTGCGTACCACATCGCCCTCGTCGATCGCAAGGGCGCGACAAACCGCGACCCCATCCGCTACGCCATCCAAGTGCGCCAAGACCAAAAGCCAGTAGTCGCCATCACCGATCCCGGCCGCGACAGCGACCTGCCCGAATCCCTCAAGGTGATGCTCAAAGCCGAGGCCAGCGACGACTTTTCTGTCGCGGAAATCGCCTTGGTCTATCGGGTCAACAACGGCTCCCCACAGCGCCGAGTTTTGCCCTGCAACCGCCAGCGCGAGGTGCTCGTCAGCTACATCTGGGAGTTGTCAGACGCCAACCTCTTGCCCGAAGACCGCATTTACTATCACTTAGAAGCCCTCGACAACAATCAAGTGGCCGGTCCGCAAAAGGGTCACAGCCGCCAGTACATGCTGCGCTTCCCCTCCCTATACGAACTCTACGCAGAAGCCGACCAAGCCCAAGAGGAACAACTATCTTCTTTGGCAGAATTGACAGCCGCCGGACAAACTCATCAGGAGTACATCGAGCGAGTGCGCCGCGAGTTGCTCAAAAGCGAAAAACTAAGTTGGGAACAAAAAAAGGAACTCGAATCAACACTCGCCGCTGAAGCCGAGCGCACCCGAGCCGTAGAACAACTCGCGGCTGAATTGGAGCAAACCATCGCTGCCATGCAGGACGAGGGTACGGGCAGCAAGGAGTTGCTCGACAAACTCGACCACATCCGCGAACTCATGGGCGACATCGCCACCCCGGAAATGCAGCAGGCCCTCGCCGACCTGCAAAAAGCCGCCAGCGACGCAGACCCCCAGGCCCTCGCCGAAGCCCTCAAGCGCTTTAACCAAGACCAGCAAGCCTTCCAGCAACGGCTCGACCGCACGATTGCCCTGCTCGAACAAGTGCGGACCGAACAACAGCTTCGCGCCATCGTCGAACAAGCCGCGGAACTAGCCCGACGCCAGAGTCAAATCAACCGCGAGTTAGCCGACGGCCAAAGCGGCCTGCGCCAGCAATTACAGGAAGGCAGTTTGCAGCGCGACACCGAGCGCCTCGCCGAACAGCTCCAAGCCTTGAGCGCATCTACGGCCGAGCAAAATCCCGCACTCGCCGACCAGCTAGCCCACCGCGCCGAAGACATAGAGCGCAAAGCACTCGCCGAGCGGATGCGCCAGATGGTGCGCCAGATGCGGGCCAAATCCCCCAGTGCGGCCCAGCAGAGCGGACAGGCACTAGCCGCAGACCTCGACGCGCTAGCCGCGGACTTGCAGCAACTTCAAGACGAATACCTCGCCGCAGCAAAGGACCAGCTCGGTCGCCAACTGCGCCGCGCCATGCGCGATCTCGTCCAGCTATCCCAACGCCAAGAAAGCCTATTGGCCGACGCCCGCGCCCAAGACCAATTCGCGCTCATGCAAGGCACCGGCCACGTCGTCGAGCGCATTGCTGCCGTGGGCCGGCGCACCCTAGCCCTCGCGCCCGATTTACGCGCAACCATCGGCTACGCCTTACGCCATATGCACGACGCAGCCGCGCACCTCGGCCAGCGCGACGTGCAAGGGGCACATCATTTCCAGCGCCAGGCCATGCGCTATCTCAATGAGACCGTGCTGCTCCTGCGCGAGAGCCTCGACAACCTCGACAAGGCGCAGACCCCTTCGGCCTTTGCCGAGGCCATGCAGCAGTTACTCGGCCTCTCCGAACAACAAAGCCAACTCAACCAAGCCTCCGAGCAGGCCATGGGCCAGATGCCGGGGCCTGGTCTCCAGCGGCAAGTAGCGCGCCTGAGCACCCAACAGCAGGGCCTCATGCGTGCGCTCGATGAGATCGCCCGCTCGCTGCGCGGTCATCGAGGAGCGCAACAGCGCGTCCAAGCCATCCAAGACGAGGTGCGGGATGTGCTCGCCGACTTGCAACGCGGGCGGCTCACCCAGCGCACGCGGCAAAACCAAGAGCGCATCTATCAGCGCATGCTCGACGCCAGCCGCTCCATCCACAGCCGCGGCTTTGACGAAAAGCGACGCAGCATCACGGCCACCGACCAGCCCTACGCCGGCCCAACCGGTCCAACCCCCGCTCGCGAGCAGGCACCCGACTTGTGGCGGCAAGCCCTGCGCCAAGCGCTAGCCGGTCCTTATCCCGAGGAGTACCGCGCCTTGCTCCGGCGCTACTACGACCAAATTTACCAAGACCTGCAAGGAGCCCCGTGAGATTACCCGCCTTCATCTGTGCGCTCGGCCTGTCGAGCCCAACCGTCGCAGCAGCCGACCTGCAAGCGCAAGTCGAGCAAGCACGTCTATTGCTAGCGCACGACACCCAAGGCGCTTGCAGCGCGCTGCAAGCCGTGCTCGACGCCCCGCAGCGCGGTCCGTGGACCAAACCGGCCCTGATGCTATTTGCCGAGTGCAACTTGCGCCGCGGCGACCTAGATCGGGCTGATCGCTTGTGGGCAGACGTGGAAAAGAGCGGCGGTCCGGCTGCGTACGCGGCGCGCTACCACCGCGCTGAGTTGCGCTACTTCCGCGGCGACTTTGCCGCGGCGACAACCGCTTTGGCCGAGTTAGCTACCGCCGATCCAAGCCATGCTTTCGCCAACGATGTCCTCGCCTTGTTGACCGTCTGCGAAGAGTACGCCTCATCTAACAAGCTCGACCAACTCAGCCGAGCTCAACTGCTAGAACGGCAAGGACAAAGCGCAGCGGCCAACGCGCACTGGGCTGCCCTCGAAGATGGCGCTGAGCCAAATCTCGCCGAGTGGAGCTTGCTCATCCGCGCCCAATTGCGCACCCAACAAGACCGTCTCGACGAAGCTATGCCTTTGTATCAGCGCCAAATCGCCCGCTTCCCCCACGGCGAGCACATCGTCGCTGCTCTTTTCGGCCTAGCCGCGCTCTACGAGCGCCAAGGCGCGATTGAGCAAGCCCGCAAAACCTACCAGACCGCTCTCCTCCAGCACCCGCAAGACGCCCGCGCCCCACAGGCGCGCCTGCACATTGAGCGGCTCCGCCACCTGCGCGAAAGAGGCTGACTCCATGCCCATTCTCATTGCCCTAGTTCTTTGCTTTTTCGCCCTCCTGCCGGCCCGAGCCGAGCAAATCCTCGTGCCCATGGACACCTCCCAGCGAGACCACCTCCGGGCCTACGGCCTCGCGTTCTGGACCTTGGAGCGCGGCATCCCAGTCGAGTGGTTGCTCAACTACCGCGGCGGCTCATTCCTCGTCGAGGCACACGACCTCATCGCCAGCGAAGCCATCCTGCGAGGCATCAGCACCGAGCACCTATCCGCGGCCCAAGTCGCCCAGATTCACGCCGCGATCGACGCGTCCAACATGGAAATCGTGCGCTTGGAAAAGGTGCCGAAGATCGCCGTGTACACGCCCCCCAACAAACAGCCCTGGGACGACGCGGTAACGCTCGCGCTGGAATACGCCCAAATCTCCTACGAAAAAATCTGGGACGACGAAGTGCTCCAAGGGGTGCTCGACGACTACGATTGGCTGCACCTGCACCACGAGGACTTCACCGGCCAGTACGGCAAGTTCTACGGCTCCTACAGCAATCAGGCTTGGTACCGCGAACAGCAAGTGGCATACGAGCAGATGGCGCACCGCCTCGGCTATGCCAAGGTCTCCGAACTAAAAAAGGCCGTAGTCGGCAAAATCTACGAGTACATGGCCGGCGGCGGCTTTCTCTTCGCCATGTGCTCGGCCACCGACACCTTTGACATCGCGCTCGCCGCCCTCGACGTGGATATATGCCACGCGGTCTTCGACGGCGACCCAGCCGATCCCAATGCCCAAGCCCAGCTCGACTTTAGCCGCACCGTGGCCTTTGAAAACTTCGTCCTCGAGACCAACCCGCTGGTGTACGAATTCTCCAACATCGACACCACGCCAGACGACATGCGCCGAATCCGCACGGCCGAGGCCGAGTATTTCACGCTGTTTGAGTTCTCGGCCAAATACGACCCCGTGCCGACGATGCTCACCCAGTGCCACACCAATATTGTCGATGGCTTCCTCGGCCAGACCACAGCTTTCCGCCAGGCACTGATCAAGGACTCGGTCGTTTTGCTCGGACAAGAAGAAGGCACCGACAGTGTCAAGTACATCCACGGCCGCGTCGGCAAGGGCACTTTCACCTTCTACGCCGGTCACGACCCAGAAGACCACAGACACCACGTCCACGACCCGCCGACCAACCTCACCCTGCATCCCAACTCGCCCGGCTATCGGCTGATTTTGAACAACGTCCTCTTTCCAGCAGCCAAGAAAAAGGAGCGCAAGACCTGAGCACTGCTCTTGCGGACAGGGCCGATTACCAGGGCCTGAGAAACCATGCCGAGCTACGTTCAGCAGCGGCTATGGGCTACGTGTGCGTGCTGATTGATCCCTGAAAAATTTTAGGTGTAATAAGGAGAGGGGATTGGGATTCCCCGTCCGAGAGATATTCAGCAGAGTGCAAGTTTGCGGATGCGCCCCGCTTGACCCGGTCCATGCACAGCACTACTCGGCTTCGTCTAATAGGAGTCTAAAGGCTTCGAGGCTGGGTGCTTGGATGGCCGCTCGAAATAACTGCTTGAGACGCGGCACATCGTCAATAGCCCCTAGGCGAGCGGCCAACGGATCGGACGCGGCCAGTCCAAAGCGAATCGCCAGCACGTCAAGCAGCGCTTCAAGGGCGCCGTCTCGGCCTCCTTGCTCAATGCCTTGCTCAATGCCTTGCTCAATGCCTTGCTCAATGCCTTGCTCAATGCCTTGCTCAATGCCTTGCTCAATGCCTTGCTCAATGCCTTGCTCAATGCCTTGCTCAATGCCTTGCTCAATGCCTTGCTCAATGCCCTGCTCAATGCCTTGCTCAATGCCCTGCTCAATGCCTTGCTCAATGCCCTGCTCAATGCCCTGCTTGATGCCCTGCGCCAGTGCCTTCTCCGTGAAATACTGCACTACCGACGATTCATACATGGTCGCCTCCGAGATGATGGGTCGAATCGTTTCTAATCTATACACCAATCCGCTCAAAATCGCAAGATCGGCCAAGTAATGAGCCTTGCCGGTCGCGTCCAGTGGCACCGCTTGCGCTTGCTGGACACACCGGCGCAACCATCCTTCGGCATCCACGCCCGCCGGCCGCTGCATCAACGGCGCAAACGGCAGCAAGCCTACATCGCCCGCGTCGAGGATGCGCTGGCCGTCTAGCTCACTCAACCGAATCACTTTGTATTGGATCACCACCTGAAAGCCGGCTCGCTCTTGGAGGTAGCAGCCCGGATCGCGCCGGCCAGCGTCGGGGCGCAGATAGATGACAGTGGAATAGACAGGTAGGTCGTGCTGCTCAAGGCTGCGGCCGATATAGCCGGCCATGCGCCGCGGCATGGGGGGGTACTGTCGGTGGTTTGAAACTCGTGATGGACCAAGGCCTCTTCGTCGCCGATTTGCACGCGGATGAGGCTGTCGGTGCGGCGGGTTTCGATGGTGTGTTGCTCAGTGTCAATCACGTCGATGACCTCGACGTCGTCTTGTTGGAGGGCGAAGCGGGCGAAGTCGTGGGGGTAGGTTTGGATGAGCTGTTTGGCGATGGTGTCGAATTCGGCCATGCGTCCTGCCTTGGGTTGCGGGTGGGCTGATACCCGCAAGACAGGCAAGAATCGTGCCAAAGCGGTGGCTCAGAGGAGAACAGGGGCTATGAGGCGTTGGTGTGTAGCCGAAAGGGTACAGGCATGGGCCGGATGGGAACCAGAGCGGCCCATGACGGGGTCGTGCATGGTGACGGCCACGTCCCGCATCCGTTCTGCTGGTTCTTCCCCGGCGATCAGTTCCATGACCACATAGCCTTCCAACACCCCTTCGGGTGCCAGGGCCAGTTGGGCACCTCCCTTGGCAGCGGCGCGGAACATTTCTTCCAGGCGGTCGGCATTGTCGGCTAGGGCGAATTTTTTAGGCCGGAAGGAAATGGCGGCGACATCTACTGATTGGTACATGGGTTTTGTTTCCTATTCTTCTGGGCGGCGTTGCGGCGCGTGGGCTGATGGAGTTGGCGGGCGTATTATAGCTAACGTGAGGCTGATCTACAACTTGGCTGTCTGAACTTGCCGCTGGGATGCAGGCGGCGGGGTGGTATATGAGGGGTGCGGATTTTGGCCGAATAAAAAATCGCACACAGGTGAGAAAACACCTTGCATAGTGAACAAATTTGCACTATAATTTGAGTGCGATAACTGTGAAGTCAACTCAGAAGGAGAGCTAATGTGGGCGCGACTTATGTTGACGTAACTATCCGCAATCCTGCGGACCCGCAGCGAAGTTGGACCGGCAAATTCCTCGTTGATACGGGCGCATTCGATTCGCTCGTGCCGCGGGCGCATCTCGAAACGATCGGGCTCAGACCAAGGGGCCGCCGCGAATACGTACTCGCGGACGGCAAGCCTGTCGCCTTCGACATAACCATTGCTGAGATTGAGTTTGAGGGAGAAGTGGTCGGTGGGACCATCGTATATGGGGACGAAGGGGCCGAGCCTCTGCTTGGCGTTACGGCCTTGGAGTCTGGCGGATTCGAGGTGGATCCGCGCAGCGAAGAATTGAAGCGGCTGCCGGCTGTTTTGTTGAAGGTGTGCGGCTAAGGGAAGGACGAGTACTGTGTAAACTTAAAAAAGGAGACACAGGATTTACTACGCACATTCTCTCGAAGGCCAGTCGAAGGACCACTGGCAGCCCCTACGAGACCACCTGCTCAATGCTCAAGCTGAGGCAGCGGCACGGGGAAACAAATTTAGTGCGGGCAAAGCCGCTGGATTGGCTGGGCTTTTGCACGATCTCGGCAAGTACACAGAAGCCTTCCAGAAGCGCTTGCAAGGTGGTCTAGGAGTTGATCACGCGACTGCTGGCGCAAAAATGGTCAATATCCTAGCCGAAACAACTAAGGACAGGGCAATGGGGCAACTCATCGCTTATGCCGTCGCTGGGCATCATGGGGGCCTACCAGATATGCACCGTGAAACTGGTTCGCTTGATGAACGGTTGAAAAAGACACTTGACCCGCTTGATCCGGCTTGGGAGACAGAAATTCGGCCTGATGCTACTGGTCTTTATCCTCAAGGGTTCAGGTTGGGGAAAGATGGCGAAACGAGAGCGTTTCAGCTTTCCTTCCTGACGCGGATGATCTTCTCGTGTCTGGTTGACGCCGACTTCCGCGACACCGAGCGTTTTTACGCCACCGCAGAGGGCAAGACCGTTGACCGCGACTGGCCAGGGCTTCTGGAAATAGTTGACCAATTACGCGATAGGCTCGATGAGCGTCTCTTAGAATTTGATACCAAAGGAAAGGTCAACCGCCTGCGTCGCGAAGTCATGGAGCATGTCCGAGCGCAAGCCGACAACTCCCCGGGCCTGTTTTCGCTCAACGTGCCGACCGGCGGCGGCAAGACGTTGACCTCTCTTGCCTTCGCCCTTGACCACGCCAAGATTCACGGGCTTGAGCGCATCGTCTATGCCATTCCCTTTACCTCCGTGATCGACCAGACAGCCAAGGTTTTTCGCGCTGCGCTGGGAGATGGGGTCGTCCTTGAACACCATTCATCCATTGACGAAACCGAGTTCACAAAGCGGGAAGGGGCTGACAAGCTACGGCTCGCCATGGAAGACTGGGCGGCTCCCGTCGTCGCGACAACTAACGTCCAGCTCTTTGAAAGTCTGTTCTCCCATCGCCCATCGCGGTGCCGCAAGCTGCACAATTTGGCTCGTGCGGTCATTGTCCTCGACGAAGCGCAGACCATCCCGCTGCACGTGCTGCGGCCAGCGGTTGCTGTTCTCGACGAACTGGCTCGCAACTATGGCTCATCCATTGTGCTATGTACTGCGACGCAACCGGCACTCAAGGCACCTAAGTTCAAAGGCGGCTTTGAGAAAGTCCATGAACTGGCACCGGACCCGCCGTGCTTGCACCAACAGCTTGCTCGCGTCACCATCGTCCATGAGGGTACGCTTAGCGACGACGAGCTATGCGACGCTCTTGAGCAAACGGCGCAGGGCATGGTAATTGTCAACAGCCGGAGACATGCCCTAGACCTTTTTCGGCAATGTGAAGCAAGCATGGAAGGTGTCGTGCATCTGACGACACGGCAGTATGCAGCTCACCGCCTGCGGATTATTGATAACGTGAAGCAGCGTTTGTCAGAAGGTAGTCCCTGCCGGTTGATTGCGACCTCGTTGGTGGAAGCGGGCGTTGATCTGGACTTTCCGAAGGTGTGGCGAGCCGAGGCCGGGCTTGATTCGATTGCCCAAGCTGCTGGTCGGTGCAATAGGGAAGGGAAGCGCGATATTGCAGACAGCATCGTTACTGTATTCCAACCTGCTGAACATTCCAGTCCACCTGAGTTGAGCCAACTCGCTGGCGATATGGAGCGTATCATGGATTGCCACGACGACCTACTGTCGCCGGAGGCTATGGAATCCTACTTCCAAGAGGTGTACTGGCGCAAAGGAGAAGGACTTGGCGATGGCTTCTTGCAAAAGTTCAAGATGAATAAGCACGGCACTTCTTTTTCTTTTCGAGAGGTCGGCGAGAGCTTTCGCCTGATCCAGAGCGAGCTTTTGCCGGTTATCGTTGATCAAGAAGAAGAGGCGCGTAAGGCTTTGCAGGAGCTTACTCATACTGAACGGTCCGGCGGCGTAGCGCGGCGGCTCCAGCCTTACGTTGTGCAAGTTCATCCTCGCTTCCGCAAGCAACTTATCGATAATAATCACGTATATTTTGCTGAGGGGGGACGCTTCGGCGATCAATTCGCCGTTCTTTTTACTAAGAACCTCTACCGAGAAGATGTCGGGCTCCTTTGGGAAGACGCGGATGCACTCGACAATGAGGTGATGATAGTATAATGTATGGTAAAGTCGTTCCCTTACGGGGCGTGGATTGAAACCACATGTATTACGTAAGGACGCATGCCTGTCGCCACTCCAGAAGAAGGGGTGGCGACAGGTTTTTTTGCCCTTGACACTGTTTAATTTTTCCATATGTATTAAGTAAAAGTTATTTCAGAAAATTCAGAAAGGAGTTTGTCCATGTTCGGAGTACGCCTGCGCGTGGGAGGCCGATACGCCTGTTTCACGCGGCCAGAAATGAAAGTCGAGCGCGTGTCTTACGACGTAATGACGCCTTCGGCAGCACGCGGCATCTTGGAAGCGATCCACTGGAAACCGGCTATTGTCTGGCGCATTGACCGCATTCGCGTCCTCAAGCCGATTCGGCTCCAGTCGATCCGGCGAAATGAAGTGGGTAAGAAGATTCCCATGGGCTCTGTCCGCACAGCAAAAAACAGGGGATCTATTGAGACCCTCTACACTAGGGTTGAGGATGATCGCCAGCAACGCGCTGCTACTGTCCTAGTCGACGTAGAGTATGTGGTTGAAGCACACTTTGACATGACGGATGACGCAGGCGAAAGCGACAACGCAGGCAAACATCTCGACATCTTCAATCGCCGTGCTAGAAACGGGCAGTGCTTTCACCAACCCTGTCTCGGAACGCGAGAATTTGCTGCCGACTACGCACTCGTTGACAACGACGACCTGCCACCGGCAATCGAAGAAAGCCGCGACTTGGGCTATATGCTCTACGATATTGACCACGCAAACGAGCGGCAGCCGCTTTTCTTTCGCGCCGAGATGAAACAGGGCGTTGTCGAAATTCCCTCTCCCAATTCACCGGAGGTGTTGCGATGAGCATTCTGGCTTCTCTTGAGCGAGCCTATCACCGACTCGAAAAAGAATACAAAGTGCCACCGATTGGCTATTCAAACGAGCGGATTAGCTATTGCGTTGTTTTGAGCAACGATGGTCGGCCCGTAGGTCAGCCTGTGGACTTACGCGATCACTCAGGAAGGAAGCCGGTAGCACGACTGCTTTCGGTTCCGCGACGAGAGAAGCGGACGGTCAAAATTATGCCGAATTTCCTCTGGGACAAGACATCGTATGCACTTGGAGCAATGGAAGATGAGGAAGGAGAAGCACCGGACAAAAGACAGCAACGTGCCGAACGGACAGCGAAGCAGTACGAGGCTTTTCAGGATCGGCACTTTACTACTTTACAACACGAAAGAGACGCAGGGCTTGTAGTGTATTATCATTTCTTGCAATGGTGGAAGCCAGAGTATTTCGACTCGCTTGGCTGGCCAAGTGAAATGAAAGATTGCAACGTAGTATTCCGGCTCGATACAGATCATCACTTTATTCACGATCGCAAGGCTGCCCGCGAACTTTGGGTCTCGCAGATAAAGCCATCCGACCAGTCGAACCGGGCCGTTTGCTTGGTAACTGGCAAGGAAGATTCTATTGCTCGGCTGCACCCCGATATTAAGGGGGTGAGTGGTGCACAGTCGTCTGGTGCATCCATAGTCTCCTTCAATCTCGACGCTTTTGAGTCGTATGGGCACAAACAGGGCGATAATGCACCCGTAAGTGAGGATGCTGCCGCTGCCTACACAACTGTGCTCAACCACTTTCTCCGCACTAACGAGAATAAAGTTCAACTCGGCGATGCCTCGACCGTATTCTGGGCCGATGGATCGAATGAGGAAGAAGTGGCAAAAAGCGAGGCCATATTTGCCTCCTTTTGCAATGATACTAATGACTCAGACGACGAGATAAGCGAGCAGGCTATCAAGTCTATCCTAAAAAAAATAGCAAGTGGCCGTCCCATAGAAGAAATCCACCCGGACTTGCCTCAGGGGGTGCGCTTTTATGTGTTGGGGTTGGCTCCCAACGCAGCGCGTATCTCGATTCGCTTCTGGCTGGAGGACGACTTTGCAACGCTGGCCGAGCATATCCTCTGGCACTATCGGGATATGCGCCTTGAGCCGCCCCCACGCCAAGAGCAGCCAAGCGTTCGGCGCTGCCTACTTGAGACCGCCACGACAAAGGTAAAAAACCGATACGAACATATCCCTCCCCAACTCGCAGGGGAGATGCTACGCGCTATCCTGACAGGTCGCTCTTATCCGCAGACATTGTTATCTACAATTCTCATGCGCCTGCGGTCGGATAAGTCCATAACGGACCTGCGCATAGCTTTACTCAAAGCCGTGGTCTGCCGCAAGCAGCGCACGGCTGGACACTTAACAAAGGAGGATGATCTCGTGTCTCTCGATCCTACAAATGCCGATTCTGGCTATTTGCTGGGCCGGCTATTTGCCTGCTTTGAGTACGCGCAAAAGCAGGCTCTCGGTGGCAAGATCAACGCCACTATATGCGACAAGTACTATGGGGCGGCTTCGGCAACGCCGCGCTCTGTCTTTCCCATGCTGCAACGCAATGCCATGAACCACTTGGCCAAACTTCGCAAAGAAAATCAGGGTGCGGAGATTATCGTTGACCGAGCCGTCACCCAGATTTACGGGTGCGCCACGCCCGATGAGCTTTTTGTGGCGACACTGACGATGGAGCGCCAAGCGCTCTTCGCCATCGGTTACTACCACCAGAAAAACGCTTTCTATACTAAAAAAGAAAAGGAGAACGAATAATGACTACCCTTAACCATCGCTACGACTTTGTCTATCTATTCGACGTCGACAACGGCAACCCCAACGGCGACCCGGATGCCGGCAACCTCCCGCGCCTCGATCCAGAAACGAATCAAGGATTGGTCACAGATGTCTGCCTCAAGCGCAAGGTGCGCAACTTTGTCGAATTGGCTAAAGGCGATGAGTCCGGCTATGCGATCTATGTCCAAGAAGGTGCTCTGCTCAACGAGCAACACCGGAAGGCGTATCAAGTTGTGCGCGCCGACGAGAATGTTAAGACGCAAAAAAAACTAAGCCCACAAAGCGATGAAGAAATGGATGCTCTACGCGGCTTTATGTGCAAAAATTTCTTTGATGTGCGCACCTTCGGTGCGGTAATGAGCACCGGTATCAACTGTGGACAAGTACGCGGGCCAGTACAGATGACCTTTGCGCGGTCCATTGAGCCGATTGTACCGCTCGAAGTGTCCATTACGCGCATGGCGGCGACTAACGAAAAGGAAAAGGAGGACCGCGAAAAGGCTAGTGACGCAAACGAGGGCGACGAGCGGACCGAGCACCGCACTATGGGTCGCAAACACATCGTGCCTTACGGGCTGTATCGGGCGCATGGCTTTGTCTCCGCCAAGCTCGCCGAACGCACCGGCTTTTCTCCAGACGATCTCGACGTCCTCTGGGATTCCTTGACGCAAATGTTCGAGCACGACCACTCGGCCGCTCGTGGCGAAATGGTGGCCCGGCGGCTTATTGCCTTTAAGCACGCGAGTGCCTTGGGCAACGCGCCCGCGCATAGGCTCTTTGATAGGGTAAGTGTGCAGCGTACAGAAGCGAATGGCAGTGAAGGTATCCTGCCGCCGGCCCGCAGCTTTGCCGATTATCGCGTGGAACTCAATTCAGACGATATGCCGGAAAATGTCGAGGTGATTAAGCTGATCACCTAACTGCTTTCGTGCAGAACATTAAACCAACCAAGCGGAGTGGATATGACTATGAGTGAAACACAGTCTGGCCGAGCTCCTCCTACGCAGATGCGTGGCTCCGATCATGGAATGGAGTCGATACCCGTGTCGGCACTGCAACATGCGGTTTACTGCATGAGGCAATGCGCTCTGATTCACTTGGAACGACTTTGGGACGAGAATCGGTTTACCGCTGAAGGTCGGGTGCTACATCAAGTCATTGACGAAGCAGGGTATCGGCGCAAGGCGGGCGTACGTCAGGTGATGTCGCTGCCGATTTACAGCATTCGGCTCAATCTTACAGGTGTTGCCGATATGGTCGAGTTCCGCAAAAGCCGGACAGGTACGACCCCGTTCCCGGTCGAGTTCAAACGAGGCAAGGCCAAGGCTCATCGCGCCGACGAGGTGCAACTTTGTGCCCAGGCATTGTGTCTTGAGGAGATGACCGGTGCCAAAGTGCCGATGGGAGCTTTTTACTATGGCCAAACTAAGCGGCGTAAGGAAGTATCCTTTGACACCCCGCTCCGGACCTTGACCGAGACGACAGTCGAACAAGTCGCCGCACTCTTTGCACAAGGCCGGACACCTCCAGCCGAATACGAAGCAGCTAAGTGTCGAGGCTGTTCGTTGCTCGACCAGTGTCGTCCCAAGGCAATGGAGCGTTCGGTTCTCGTTTGGCGAACGCGTACCCTATCATCTTATCTTGCAGATTCTGAGGAATGTCCATGAGGCGATTGCTCAATACGCTCTATGTTACTACGCCGGAATCGCGTCTGATCAAAGATGGTGAGAATCTGGTAGCAGAAGTAGAAAGCGAGGAACGGGCGAGGGTCCCGTTCCATATGTTGGGCTCTGTAGTGGTTTTTGGTGGCATCTATATATCTCCACCTCTGATCCAAGCCTGTGCCGCTGGTGGTATCGTCTTAGTACTCTTGGACCGATTCGGTCGATTCCAAGCCCGAGTTGAGGGACCAGTCTCTGGCAATGTACTACTGCGCCGCGCACAGTATAGAGCCAGCGACGAACCAGAAGAGATCGTCCGCAGCGTCCTCGTCGGCAAGGTCGCCAATCAGAGAAGCGTCCTACAAAGAGCCCAGCGCGATTATGGAGATCAGTTTGAGCCTTCTGAAAATCAAGCTATGTCTAGGGCGACAAATCGCCTGCGGCAGATTGTGCAACGCATCAGCGATGGCCAAGATAGTATTGATAGGTTGCGCGGTTTTGAAGGTGAGGCCGCACAGATATATTTCTCGGTCTTTGGCCACCTAATCCGCACATCTGAGCCAGCGATGGCATTCGCTGGCCGCAACCGGAGACCACCGCGCGATCCAGTGAATGCCCTGCTCTCGTTTCTTTATACCCTGCTCGTTCACGATTGTAGATCGGCAGCCGAAAGTGTGGGATTGGATCCGGCAGTGGGCTTCTTTCATAAAGATCGGCCTGGCCGTCCAAGTCTCGCGCTAGATCTTATGGAGGAATTGCGGCCGGTCTTGGCTGACCGGCTCGCACTATCGCTGATCAATCGTCGGCAAGTTCGCCCTAAAGACTTCCAAGTTCGAGAAGGAGGTAGTGTCTCAATGAACGACGATGCTCGCAAGACAGTTCTCACTGCTTGGCAGGAGCGAAAGCGCGTAGAGCGACGTCATCCTTTTCTTGGGGAACAAGCACAGCTCGGTTTAGTTCCATATCTCCAAGCGCAGTTGCTAGCTCGGCACCTTCGAGGCGACTTAGACGCCCATCCACCATGGTTGTGGAAATAGAGTCCCTTCTTAAGGGTCGTGAAATCCTATAAGGCAGTAGGAGAAGAAATAAACAATTATGATGGTTCTCGTTACATATGATGTATCGACGACATCTGATGGCGGCGCACGGCGATTACGACGTGTAGCTAAGGCGTATCGCGATTTTGGCCAGAGAGTCCAATTCTCAGTGTTTGAGATCGAAGTGGAGCCAGCTCAATGGACTGCCTTGAAGACGCGCCTTGAGGCGATCATCGATCCAGAAACCGATAGTCTCAGGTATTATTTTCTCGGAGCAAATTGGAAGCGGCGTATAGAGCATGTTGGCGCTAAGCCGGCTGTCGATTTGAACGGAACATTGATAGTCTGAGAAGGATAGTGCGAACCACAAGCGGTCAGGTAAACGTGGGGAGGTCCGCACATCGTATAACTCATTAATAATCAAAGAGATTTGGATCGCGAATGGTGTTTACCGCTATTCTGGATCAGAAAATCAGATACGGTTCGCGCTATCTTACCTCTTACGTGTTGTTACACAATGTATTAGCTTGCAGGAGTCGCCCCCCGTGCGGGGGCGTGGATTGAAACCAGCCAACAAAGGGCATAACAAGGCAGGGCGTAGGTCGCCCCCCGTGCGGGGGCGTGGATTGAAACCCACAGAAAAAGGTCTCGCTTTGCGGCGAGACCTGTCGCCCCCCGTGCGGGGGCGTGGATTGAAACAGCAAGATCACAAGCCAGTCGGCCTTGCCAGTAGTCGCCCCCCGTGCGGGGGCGTGGATTGAAACAGATTGGATTTGAAGCAGATAGGCTCACCGCCTCGTCGCCCCCCGTGCGGGGGCGTGGATTGAAACATGGCTTCAAGATCCCAATCTTGGCCGTAATCCCGTCGCCCCCCGTGCGGGGGCGTGGATTGAAACGGACGCCTGCGGCGACTTCCTGAGTTTTCATCGACGTCGCCCCCCGTGCGGGGGCGTGGATTGAAACAAGCCGACATTCGGGTTGGTCTTGGAATCTTCGCGTCGCCCCCCGTGCGGGGGCGTGGATTGAAACTCCTTCCCCACGTCGGCACGTCGGACGGTACGCCTGTCGCCCCCCGTGCGGGGGCGTGGATTGAAACTACGCCGTCGAGGATGAACTTGATCCACTTATCGTCGCCCCCCGTGCGGGGGCGTGGATTGAAACTGCTCTCCGCTATCGACCTAGCCCAGGGTCGTGCTGTCGCCCCCCGTGCGGGGGCGTGGATTGAAACATTGCACTAAGCATGACGCATATGGCCAGCTTCTCGTCGCCCCCCGTGCGGGGGCGTGGATTGAAACACCGGATCGTGGGCCGCCGAAGGCGAGCTATCGTGTCGCCCCCCGTGCGGGGGCGTGGATTGAAACCCTTCGTCTCTCGCCCAATCGCACCTGGATGTCTAGTCGCCCCCCGTGCGGGGGCGTGGATTGAAACCCTAATTACTCGCACAAGCTCGGTCCCATTTTGGGTCGCCCCCCGTGCGGGGGCGTGGATTGAAACTGTCCTTGGCTTAGGCTACGGCTACAAGGTCGCGTCGCCCCCCGTGCGGGGGCGTGGATTGAAACCGATAGGAGGAAGAGAGAGGGGTAATTACGTACAGTCGCCCCCCGTGCGGGGGCGTGGATTGAAACATAGCCGCGCTGAACAAGGCGGACTTCTGGCGAGTCGCCCCCCGTGCGGGGGCGTGGATTGAAACGTGGTTTAAAATCTCGCCGTGTAACTGCGTTAAGGTCGCCCCCCGTGCGGGGGCGTGGATTGAAACTGGTACACCCACTTTGCAACAGAGGGGAGCGGTAGTCGCCCCCCGTGCGGGGGCGTGGATTGAAACATAGCCGCGCTGAACAAAGCGGATTTCTGGCGAGGTCGCCCCCCGTGCGGGGGCGTGGATTGAAACTGGATTGGGAATTTTCCACAGAAAAAGGTCTCGCGTCGCCCCCCGTGCGGGGGCGTGGATTGAAACGCAAAGACGCGCTGGTACTCGGCCAGCACGTCCGGTCGCCCCCCGTGCGGGGGCGTGGATTGAAACCGGGGGTGTGTAGGATACGCTCAGCGGTCTTAAGTCGCCCCCCGTGCGGGGGCGTGGATTGAAACAGATCGCGTTGGTTGCCTTGCGCGTCCACGAGCGGTCGCCCCCCGTGCGGGGGCGTGGATTGAAACCTCAGTCTCGGCATCCCCATGTTATAGCACATGTGTCGCCCCCCGTGCGGGGGCGTGGATTGAAACTACCAAAAGCACTTTTTTGAAGACGAGCGAATAGTCGCCCCCCGTGCGGGGGCGTGGATTGAAACAGATGCTCAATTATTGGCTCCCTATCGTGGTCAAGTCGCCCCCCGTGCGGGGGCGTGGATTGAAACAGTCCTCGCTTGGCAAAAGTACAAGCAAGGCGAAAGTCGCCCCCCGTGCGGGGGCGTGGATTGAAACGATGGCGTCGAGGCACTGACGCGCAAGCCGGAGGTCGCCCCCCGTGCGGGGGCGTGGATTGAAACAAAGGCGGCGACATGGTGACGGTCGATGCGACCAGTCGCCCCCCGTGCGGGGGCGTGGATTGAAACATGGGTGTCCTCCTGGGCGGTCGGGGCCGCGCCGTCGCCCCCCGTGCGGGGGCGTGGATTGAAACAGACAAAGGGGAAAGGGCTTACAGGCTTGAGCAAGTCGCCCCCCGTGCGGGGGCGTGGATTGAAACCTGGCAAACACTCGCTACCTTCGGTACGTGGCTCGTCGCCCCCCGTGCGGGGGCGTGGATTGAAACTCTTTCAAGTAATCGGCCACACTGCCCACGTAGGTCGCCCCCCGTGCGGGGGCGTGGATTGAAACCTCTCCTGTCTGATCTCGATGCCGGTAGCGAGGCCAGTCGCCCCCCGTGCGGGGGCGTGGATTGAAACAAGGCACTCAAGGCCAGCGGCTGGCACTACTCTAGTCGCCCCCCGTGCGGGGGCGTGGATTGAAACCCGCGTTGCAAGCCGCCGAAGATCGCGAGATTGAGTCGCCCCCCGTGCGGGGGCGTGGATTGAAACCAATCAATCTCGCTTTCTTTATATTCGCAGTGATGTCGCCCCCCGTGCGGGGGCGTGGATTGAAACCGACGTATGCCTCAAGCGCAAAGTCCGCAATTTCGGTCGCCCTCCGTGCGGGGGCGTGGATTGAAACTCCGTCATAAAATACAAAGCGACGCATTGCTCTGGTCGCCCTCCGTGCGGGGGCGTGGATTGAAACTTCGTGCATCCGGCTAACATCTCTCGTGCCTGTCGGTCGCCCCCCGTGCGGGGCGTGGATTGAAACCAGATTTGATTATATCCTTGAACGGCCCAAGTGGATCGTCCCCGTGCGGGGGTGTGGATTGAAACGTTTACGCTTTAGTTCGCTACGATTGCTTGGCCGGTCGCTCCCCATACGGGGCGTGGATTGAAACGTGCCACACAGACACATTTACGGAGAGGATTGGAGTCGCCGGGCGTAGGTTGAAACTGCGAGCACTAGGAGTGCAAGGTCAAATCTGTCTTGTCGCCCCCCGTGCGAAGGGAGCGGATTGAAACTAGTATTACCCGACGTTACGCAGCCTCTACTCGGCTTCGTCTAGTAGGAGTCTAAAGGCTTCGAGGCTGGGCACTTGGATGGCCGCTCGAAATAACTGCTTGAGACGCGGCACATCGTCAATAGCCTCCAGGCGAGCGGCCAACGGATCGGACGCGGCCAGTCCAAAGCGAATCTCCAGCACATCGAGCAGCGCTTCAAGGGAACCTTCTCGGCCTCCCTGCTCAATGCCCTGCTCAATGCCCTGCTTGATGCCTTGCGCCAGCGCCTTCTCCGTGAAATACTGCACTACCGACGATTCATACATGGTCGCCTCCGAGATGATGGGTCGAATCGTTTCTAATCTATACACCAATCCGCTCAAAGCGGCGTAGCGTCAGCGCTGGAAGCGTTTACCGTTAATACCCGGTCTAGGTTGTCTTGTGGCACCGAACTTGGTTTATCTACCTGCGCTTAAAGAAGAAGCGAATGTTGGTATCCTCGTCAAAAATCTCACGAAGAATCAATACGACATATCCGAGAAAACGAATAGGGAATAACTTAGCTAATTCGCACGCCTCTGGCCAAGCCGCCCCTCCTCCCCTACTTTTTTCTTAACGCACCTGTTCACTGAAGAAGGGAAGTACATGTCAGACACCGAGGCCGTAGCCCAACTCGGCCAAATCAGGGACCGCATCTACGGCGAGATCGGCCAAGTCGTCATCGGCCAGAAACAAATCATCGAGGAACTACTCATAGCCTTGCTCGCCGGCGGCCACTGCCTGCTGGTAGGCGTACCCGGCCTAGCCAAAACGACACTCATCCAAACCCTCGCCCACACGCTCGATCTCTCCTTTGGCCGCATCCAATTCACCCCAGACCTGATGCCCTCCGACATCACCGGCACTGAGGTCCTCGAAGAGGACATCGACACTGGCCGCAAAGCCTTTCGCTTCATCCGCGGCCCCTTGTTTGCCAACGTCGTCCTCGCCGACGAAATCAATCGCACGCCGCCCAAGACTCAAGCGGCCCTGCTCCAAGCCATGCAGGAACACGCCGTCACCGCCGGCGGCGAGACCATGCAGCTTAGCGAGCCATTTTTCGTCTTGGCCACCCAAAACCCCATTGAGCAGGAGGGTACCTACCCCCTACCCGAAGCCCAACTCGACCGCTTTATCTTCGAGCTGTGGATCGACTATCCCAGCGACCGCGAGGAAGAGGACATCGTCCGCGCCACCACTAGCGTCGCCCAAGCCACAGTCCGCCAAGTCGTCGATGCCCAGCAGATCGTCGAACTACAACAACTCGTGCGCCGGGTGCCGGTGGCCGACCACTGCGTCCGCTACGCCGTCTCACTAGTGCGCGCCTCCCGGCCCAAAGACGCCCAAGCACCAGACTATATCCGCGAAATGGTCAGTTGGGGCGCCGGGCCGCGCGCCTCCCAGTACTTGGTCTTAGCGGCCAAGGCGCGCACCATCCTCGCCGGCCGGCACTCGGTCGCCATTGAGGACATCCGCGCCGTGGCCCTGCCGGTGATGCGACACCGCCTGGTCGTCAACTTCCACGCCGAAGCGCAAAACATCAGCGCGGTCGGCCTAATCGAACGCCTGCTCGCTGACGTGGAGCCAGAATCCTAGCGTGAGCGACGCTGCCTCCTACCTCCACCCGGAAACCATCTCGCGCCTTGCGCGCCTAGATTTGATTGCGCGCCTCGTGGTCGAAGGCTTTATCACCGGCCTGCACCGCAGCCCGTACCACGGCTTCTCGGTGGAATTTTCCGAACACCGTCCCTACATGCCGGGCGACCCCCTGCGCGACCTTGATTGGAAGGCATACGCCAAGTCCGACCGCCTGTACGTCAAACAATACGAAGAGGAAACCAACCTCAAAGCCTATCTGCTGCTCGACGTGTCCGGCTCTATGGACTTTGCAGCCGGCGCACCGCTGAGCAAATTTCGCTATGCGGCCTCTTTGGCCGCTGCGCTGGCTTACCTCATGCTCAAGCAGCGCGACGCGGTTGGGCTGTTGCTCTACCATCACCAAGCCGAGGCGTACCTGCCGCCGCGCTCAGTGCAAAGCCACCTCCAAGTACTCCTCAAGGCCATCGACCAAGCACAGCCGCACAGCGAGACGAACATGGCCCCGTCTTTCCACGACCTCGCCGAGCGCATCCGCCGCCGCGGCCTCGTCATCGTGATCTCCGACCTGCTCGACGCGCCCGACCAAGTCCTCGAAGGGCTGCGCCACTTCCGCCACCTGCGGCACGAAGTAATCGTCTTCCACCTGCTCGATCCCCGCGAGCGCGATCTCGCCTTTCGCGCCCAGACTCGCTTCTACGACCTCGAAGACCCAGACCAGACCCTCACCACCCAACCTTGGCACATTCAGCACGAATACCGCGCACTGATGGACGAGCTGATTCAGACCTATCGGCTCGGATGCGCCGAGGCCGGCATTGACTACGCCCTGCTCGACACGGCGACCCCCTTTGACGTGGCCCTATCGCGCTACTTGGCGCAGCGCAAAAAAATGGCTTAGCCGCCGTCGGCACTCAAACTTGACTTTTTTGTACAGATTTCTAAGTTCTCGTCATCCCGTATAGATACAAGGAGCTAAGATGAGCGAAAGCACCCAAACCTTAGAGCAGTTCGCCAACCGCGATTACGAGTGGGGGTTCGTCACCGACGTGGAGGCCGACTCGGCCCCGCCCGGTCTCAACGAGGAGATCATCCGCTTCATCTCGGCCAAGAAAAACGAGCCCGAGTTCATGCTCGAATGGCGGCTCAAAGCCTATCGCCGTTGGCTCACCATGGAGGATCCAACGCGCCGCCAACAGAGCCAGCGCTGGGCCATGGTCCACTATCCCGACATCAACTACCAAGACATCGTTTACTACTCGGCCCCCAAGAAGAAACAACTCGACAGCCTCGACGAGGTCGATCCCGAAATTCTGGCCACTTACCAGAAGCTGGGCATCCCGCTCGAAGAGCAGAAAATGCTCGCCGGCGTGGCTGTGGACGCCGTCTTCGACAGTGTCTCGGTGGCCACCACGTTCAAGGACAAGCTAGCCGAGTTGGGCATCGTCTTCTGCTCCATGTCCGAAGCCATCCAAGACCACCCCGAGCTCGTGCGGAAGTACCTCGGCTCGGTCGTGCCCTATACCGACAATTTCTTCGCCACCCTCAATTCGGCGGTCTTTACCGACGGCTCCTTCGTGTACGTGCCGCCGGGCGTGCGCTGCCCCATGGAGCTATCGACGTACTTCCGCATCAACGCGGCGAACACCGGCCAATTCGAGCGCACCTTGGTCATCGCCGACGAAGGGGCGTACGTGTCGTATTTAGAAGGCTGTACGGCACCCATGCGCGACGAAAACCAACTCCACGCGGCTGTCGTCGAACTCGTAGCCCTCGGCGACGCGCAGATCAAGTACTCCACCGTGCAGAACTGGTACCCCGGCGACGAAAACGGCAAAGGTGGGATTTACAACTTCGTCACCAAGCGCGGCGCGTGCCGCGGCGACCGCTCTAAAATCTCGTGGACCCAAGTCGAGACCGGCTCGGCCATCACTTGGAAGTACCCCAGTTGCATCCTACAAGGCGATCACTCGGTCGGCGAATTCTATTCGGTCGCACTCACGTCCAAGCGGCAGCAGGCCGACACCGGCACTAAGATGCACCACATCGGCAAAAACACCCGCAGTACCATTATCTCTAAGGGCATTTCGGCCCAGCGCGGCCAAAATACCTATCGCGGCAAGGTGCAGGTGCTCAAAAACGCGACGGGCGCCCGCAACTTCACCCAGTGCGATTCCATGCTCATCGGCGATCAATGCGGCGCCCATACCTTTCCCTACATCGAAGTCCGCAATCCCACCGCTCACGTCGAACACGAGGCTTCCACTTCCAAGATCGGCGAGGACCAAATTTTCTACTGCAACCAGCGCGGTATTTCCACTGAAGACGCAGTTTCCATGATCGTCAACGGCTTCTGCAAGGAAGTCCTCGCCGAGCTGCCAATGGAGTTCGCCGTCGAGGCGCAAAAGCTGCTCGGCATCAGCTTAGAGGGCAGCGTCGGATAGATTATCGCCACAGTACGAGGTTTAACCATGTCCAGCACCATCCCATATCAAGATCGCGCCACTGAATCGGTTGAGCTAGCGGAAGAAGCGGTGCCCACCATTGTGTTGCCCAACGGCGAGCGATTGGAGTTTCCCGGCTGTCGCACCTACAAAATGTCCCGGGCCGAACTAGAAGAATACGAAGGCCGCTATGAGTATTGGTATGGTCCCACCGAAACCCTCGTCGTCGCAGACGAGCCCAGAGTCAGCGGGGACCACGAACTGCCCGCGCCTTACCTGATGCAACTAGTTCAACAAATCGCCGACGAGTGCGGGGCCCACTTTGTCCCCTTTGGCACGGTCAGCATCTGGAGTGCAGATGCCGCAGGTGCCCCTCGGGTCGTTATGCGTCCAGATCAGTGCCTTTACTTGCGTCCTCAGTCGGCGCGCTTGCCGGACAAAGAGGGGTTGAAGTTGGGCACTCATACCTTGCCCGATGTGGTGTTAGAAGTCGATCACACGACCGACATTCGGCGGGGGAAGCTGCATCAGTATGCGTTGTGGGGCTTTCCCGAAGTGTGGGTCGAAGTCCCCGAGGCGTACACGCCTAGTCGACGGGCCGGCAAACCTCGACTGACGATCTACGTATTGGAAGGCCAGCAATATCGCGCAGTAGAAGCGAGTCGGGCGTTGGCGGGTTGGACGGCGACGGAAATCCACCGGGCACTCAACGAGCGGTTGCGGTGGTCGCCGGAGACGACAGCGGCCCTGTTGCGGGTGGCGCGGGCGCTAACGGCGCGTTTGGGCACAACTGGTCCTGAAGGTACGCCGCGCCTGCGAATGCACCGAGAAGAGGGGCGACAAGAAGGCAAGCGGGCTTTGTGCCATCAAGCGGCATTGCGTTTCGGCGAGGATGTGGCAAGGGATTTGGCGTCATTACTCGCAGACGTGGCCGAACAAAACTTAGTACATGTGGGCGGCTGGATCATAACATCCCACAGCGGCGATGAACTGCTTCACCAAGTGCGGGAAAATACTGTCAATAGGTAGGTCTGCTCGATCCTTACCGTCAGGCAACCAAACACCCAGAAGTTGTGATAACGACTGCTCATGCTAACACCCAGTAAGCCATATGAGGAAGGGCCTGTCGATGCCAATATAGAGTGAAATCCTAGCTGAACCTATACCATGCCCGATTTTATTACATCCCTAACCGAAAGCGTCTTATGCTCCACATCGAAAACCTCCACGTCGCCGTTGAAGACACCCCCATTCTGCGCGGTGTCACGCTAGCAGTACAACCCGGCGAAATCCACGCCATTATGGGCCCCAACGGCTCGGGCAAAAGCACCCTCGCGCAAGTCTTAGCCGGCCGCGAAGGATACGACATCACCGCCGGGTCGGTCGCGTACTGCGGCCAAGACTTGCTCGAACTCGCGCCGGAAGAGCGGGCGTGTGCCGGGCTGTTCCTCGCCTTTCAGTACCCAGTGGAAATCCCCGGCGTCAACTCCACGTACTTCCTCCGCCAAAGCTACAACGAACTCCGCAAGCACCGCGGCGAAGAAGAACTCGACGCCATCGACTTCCTCGGCCTGATCCGCCAAAAGCTCGCCTTGGTCGAAATGGACGAGAGCTTCCTCAGGCGGTCGGTCAACGAAGGCTTTTCCGGCGGCGAGAAAAAACGCCACGAAATTTTGCAGATGGCCGTGTTGGAACCCAAGCTGTCGATCCTCGACGAGACCGACTCCGGCCTCGACATCGACGCGCTGCGAGTTGTCGCCCAAGGCGTCAATCAACTCCACACCCCAGACAAAGCCGCCGTCGTCGTCACGCACTACCAGCGCCTGCTCAACTACATAGTGCCGGACTTCGTCCACGTGCTCTATGAGGGCCGCATCGTCCAGTCGGGCGGCAAGGAATTGGCATTGACGCTTGAGGAAAAAGGCTACGACTGGGTCAAGGAGCAAGCGGCATGAACAGCGTCGCCCATTATCAGTCCTGCTTTAACGACCTCAACGGCGCGGATGCGCTGCGGCCGCTGCGGCAACAGGCCATGGAGCACTTTGCCGACGCTGGCTTTCCCACGACCAAAGACGAAGAGTGGGCTTTTACCAACATCGCCCCGCTGACTCGGACTCACTTCGAACTCGCCGCGGCCACCACCGCACCGGCCGCCCTCGACGACTACCGCTACGGCCTCAACGGGCTGGTCTTTGTCGATGGCCACTTTGCCCCGGCGCACTCCCAACTCAACGGCCCGTCCGCCGGCGTGCGCGTCGAGAGCTTGGGCGACGCCATGGCCTCAAACGGCGACCCAGTCTCTGAGTCCTTAGGACAAGCCGCCGCCACCAAGGACGCGGCCTTCACCGCGCTCAACACGGCCTTCCTACAAGACGGTGCGGTCGTCTATCTGCCCTCGGGCACCGTTGTCGATCAGCCCATCCACTTGCTGTTTGTCTCCACCGGCCAACGCGCCAACGTCGTCTCCCATCCGCGCGTCGTCGTGGTCGCCGGGCCCAACGCCCAAGCAACCGTAGTCGAAAGCTACATCGGCTTAGGGCCGGAGCCGTATCTGACCAATAGCGTCAGCGAACTCTTCGTCGGTGCCAATGCCGTGCTCGACCACTACCGGGTCCAGCGCGAGTCCGCTGCCGCCTTCCACATCGCGGCGACCCACGTCTATGAAGAACGCGCCGCCCAGTTCCGCTCGACCGCCATCACCTTGGGCGGACGCCTGACCCGCCACCACATCCACACTACCCTAGCCGGCGAAGGCGTTGACTCCACGCTCAACGGCCTCTACATCGAAGACGGGGCGCAACATGTCGATAACCACACGCTTATCGAACACGTCCAGCCTCACTGTCAGAGCCACGAGTTTTACAAAGGCATCCTCGGCGGCCGCGCCACCGGCGTCTTTCGCGGCAAAATTCACGTTCACCAAGCCGCGCAAAAAACCGACGCCTACCAAGCCAACCAAAACCTCCTACTCTCGGAGACGGCTCAAATCAACACCAAGCCCCAACTCGAAATCTACGCCGACGACGTCAAGTGTTCGCACGGAGCCACCATCGGCCAGCTCGACGAAGACGCTTTGTTTTATTTGCGCTCTCGTGGCATCGGCCACCGCGAGGCGGTCCGAGTGCTGACGCGGGCCTTTGCCGGCGAAGTCCTCGACCGCGTGCGCGTCCCCGCTCTCAAAGACCAACTCACCCAGTTAGTGGACGATCGGCTGGACCAAGCCGCCGCCGGAGTTGCTCTGTGACCGCTTCCTTTGACATCGCCAAGATCCGCCGCGACTTCCCCGTGCTCGGCGAGAAAATCCGCGGCAAAGACCTGGTCTATTTCGACAATGGCGCGACCACCCAAAAGCCACTGACGGTCCTCTACGCACTCCAGCGCTACTACGCCCGCGAAAACGCCAACATCCATCGCGGCGTCCACTTCCTCAGCCAGCAGGCAACCTTTGCCTACGAACGAGCACGCGGCCGAGTCGGCCAGTTTATCAACGCCCGCGAGAGCAGCGAAGTAGTATTCGTGCGCGGCACGACCGAAGCGCTCAATCTCGTCGCCCACAGCTACGGTCGGCCGCAGCTAGGCCCCGATGACGAGATCATCGTCTCGCAGCTAGAGCACCACTCCAACATCGTGCCGTGGCAAATGCTGTGTGAGGAAAAGGGCGCGCACCTGCGGGTAGTGCCCATCAGCGATACGGGCGAGTTCCTCTTCGACGAGTACGAAAAGCTGCTGTCCGAACGCACCCGCATCGTCGCCGTCGCCCACGCTTCCAATGCCCTCGGCACCATCCTGCCGGTCAAGGAAATCACCGCCTCGGCTCATCGGCACGACGCAGTAGTAGTAGTTGACGGAGCGCAAGGAGTGCCTCACCTGCCGGTAGATGTCCAAGACCTCGACTGCGACTTCTACGCCTTTTCCGGGCACAAGCTCTTCGGCCCCACCGGCATCGGTGCGCTCTACGGCAAGCAGGCCCTTTTACAGGCCATGCCGCCCTATCAAGGCGGCGGCTCTATGATCGAGCAGGTCCGCTTTGACGGCACTACGTATGCCCCGCCGCCGACGCGCTTTGAGGCCGGCACACCGCACATTGCCGGCGTCATTGGCTTGGAGACCGCCATTGATTACGTCAACGCTGTGGGCCGCGAGCAGATCGCCGCATACGAAGCCGACTTGCTCGCGTACGCCGACGCGGCCCTCGCCGACATCCCGGGCCTGCGCCTGATTGGCACGGCCCGCGAGCGCGTGGCTGTGATCTCGTTTACTCTCGCCGATATCCACCCGCACGACATCGGCACCGTCCTCGACACCGAAGGCATTGCCGTACGCGCTGGCCACCATTGCGCCCAGCCGATCATGCAGTTTTACCAAGTGCCCGCTACGGTGCGTGCCTCGTTGGCTTTCTACAACACACGTGCGGAAATTGATGCCTTAGTCGCGGCCTTACACAAGGTCAAGAAGGTTTTTGGCCAATGAAAAACAGATCTAGCCATCCTCCATCATTCAAGACTGGATTCCCGCCTGCGCGGGCATGACGCCTCATAGGTAAAAAGAGGGCGCCAACAAACATGCTGCTTGCAAATCATTTAGGACTGCTATACAACATCAACAAGGCATTGCAACAATGACTGAGCTTCGCGAGCTGTACCAGCAAATCATCCTTGATCACAACAAAAACCCGCGCAACTTCGGCAAGCTACCCGCAGCCAATCGCCGGCAGGAGGGCTACAATCCCCTGTGCGGCGACCACCTGCAGGTCTATCTCCACGTGGCCGACGAGCGGATTGCCGACATTAGCTTTGACGGCTCGGGTTGCGCCATTTCTAAAGCCTCGGCTTCCCTGATGACCGCCGCCCTCAAAGGCAAGCATCCCGACGAGGCGGTCGAGCTGTTTGAGCAGTTTCAGCAGATGGTGACCGCAGATCCGGACGCACCCGTCGATCACCAAGCCTTGGGCAAGATGGCCGTCTTCGCTGGGGTGCGCGAGTTTCCCATGCGCATCAAGTGCGCGACCCTCCCTTGGCACGCCGCCAAAGCGGCCCTAGAACAGGACCCGTCGCCGGCATCCACCGAATAACAAAGGAACCTTCACATGGAATTGCTGCACGAAAAAACTTTCCCCCCCGACTCTACTGAGGCCAAAGTGGTGGCGGTGCTCAAAACCTGCTACGACCCCGAGATTCCAGTCGATATCTTTGCCCTCGGCCTGATCTACGACATTGAGGTCAGCGATGCGCAGGACGTTCACGTGACCATGACCTTGACCTCGCCAGCTTGTCCGGTAGCCGGTACGCTGCCGCCGGAAATCGAACAAAAAATTAAGTCCCACGTCCCGGGTATCGCCACGGCCTTGGTCGAGGTCGTGTGGGATCCGCCGTGGACGATCGACATGATGACCGAAGGGGCCAAACTCGAACTAGGTATGATGTAATTATGAAACTCAGCTCAAGCGAAGAATACGGCTTGCGCTGCCTCTTACAACTGGCCCGCCAAGCCTCTAGCAACCTGACCATCCCGGAAATCAGCCAAGCCGAAGGGATCACCCACCACAACGTCGCCAAACTCTTGCGCATTCTCCGACAGGGCGGCTTTGTCGCAAGTGCCCGCGGCCAGCAAGGCGGCTACACCCTCGCCCAGCCTTCCGACCAAATTGTCGTAGCCGATGTGCTCGCCACGCTGGGCGGCCGTCTCTTCGACGACGATTTCTGCGACCACTTCGCTGGCAGTGAGGACTGCTGCACGCACTCGCTTAGTGCGTGTTCGGTCCGCGCCCTGTGGGGGCAAGTGCAGCAGGCCGTCGATCAAGTTTTATCGCGCACGACTCTTGCCGACCTGCTGGAACAGGGCTACGCCCTCGCCGACGAAAAGGCCCTACTCGATATATCGGTTTAGGGAATGATTCTGCGATTTTAAATGGATAGGAGGCATCCGTTGAAAGATCTTGACCGCATAACGATCTATCCCAACGTCTGCTTGGGGCAACCCACTATTCGGGGCATGAGGATCACCATAAGCGTGATACTCAAAATGCTGGCCGGGGGTAAGTCCATCCCAGAGGTGTTGGAGGCGTATCCAGAACTCGAAGAAGAAGATGTTCGTCAGTCCATAAGATACGCGGCTTGGGTCGTCTCAGATCAGCTTCAATTAACGCCAACGCCGTAAGAAGCGTTTTTAAAACTCTTTTTTTTTATTTTTTCTTTTGAGCAACAGATGGATCATAACGATGTGTATAAAGGCTTCGCTATTGCCAGGTAAGACCTCATAATCTTTAGCGTGGATTCGATAGTTGCCTAGCCAAGCAAACGTTCGTTCAACCACCCATCGGCGTTTAAGCAAGGTAAAGCCATAGTGTGGTTTTTCACTGACGTCCAACCCGATTTTATGGGTGCGTTTTAGGTTGGCGACCCATGTTTGGAGTGCCTGACCTCGATAGCCGGCATCGACCCACACTCTTTTCAACCGTTGGACGCCCGGTAAAAAATAGGCTTTCAACAGTGCTTTTAAGCCATCGGCGTCGGCGTCGTTGGCGGCGGTGACCTTGCATTGGAGGATCGAGCCTTGGCTATCGACGAACACATGGCGTTTGCGCCCTTTGACCCGTTTACCGGCGTCATAGCCTACGGCATGGCCTTGCGTAGCGGTCTTAACGCTCTGTGAGTCGATACCGCCAGCCGAAGGCGCCGGTTGGCGCCCTTGCTGGGTACGTTGTTGGCGAACCAAGGCTTGCAAAATCCGCTGCCAGTGCCCGTCTTGACGCCAGCGGTTAAAGTATCCATACACTGTTTGCCACGGCCCAAACGTCGGCGGCAGCATCGGCCATTGACGGCCGGTTTTAGCCCGATAGAGAATACCATGGATGATTAAACGTAGATCGCGAGGTGGGCGACCCGGTCCACCACAACGCCACCGACGCGAGGGCAGTAAAGGAAGCAGCCGCTGCCATTGCGCGTCTGTTATATCGGTCGGATATTGATACTGCGTACTCATCGGAGACCTTTCGTTCAGGGTTCTTTGGCGAAACCTGAAGGTGTTCGGTGAGTACGCCAACGTCAAATCCAAACAACAAAAGGAGTTTTAAAAACGCTTCTCAGGCAGGTTACGAACTCTATGACGTAACCTACGCCTCTAGAAGGACTCAGCAGAAGCAAGGACGGCAAATGGGTGTTCTCAACAACCGCGCACGACGGGATCGGGTTCCGCTAGCGGATATCTCCGAAGTACTTACCTTCACTATCGAATGAATTACAGACAAAGGACCCCATGTCAGATAACACTTAGCTGCCTCTACGACGACGGTACCCACCGACTCCTCGACCACGATTTCTGCGATCACTTCGCCTTTTCAATGGATATCGTGTAGTGCTTGTCCAGATTAGTAATGATACCGGCAAAATAAAGAGGGTGTCTGACTCTAGACGGTAAACGAGGCGATGTTCTCGAGTAATTCGACCACAGAGGAACGTCAAGATGAACGAAGACGAAAAGTATTTTTTTGACCTCAACGGCTACATCGTCGTGCCCAACGTTTTGTCAGCCGAGGACATTGCACTGGCCAACGAGGCCATTGACCGCCGTGCCGATCAGATCCGCGAGCGCACGGGCGAGCTGTCGCTATCGGCCGGCTCCAAGGCACTCGAAGGCATCACGGGCCGCGGCGACCTCGGCGGTGCACTCGCGTGGCCCGACCCGCATGGCCGCCCCTTCCGCGACATGCTGGTCAATCCCAAGGTGGTGCCCTACCTACACGAGATTTTGGGCACGGGCTTCCGCCTCGATCACAATCTCGGCATCATCACTATGCGCAAAGGGGCCGAAGGCCACCTCCTGCACGGATCGTCTGGCCCCGGCTTCGACCGCCACCAGTACTACATCTTCAAAGACGGCAAAATGCACAACGGCCTGACTGTCGCGGCCTATCAACTCGCGGACGTCCGCGAGGGCGACGGAGGCTTGTGCTTGATCCCCGGCAGCCACAAGGGCAACTATCCCTGCCCGATGGCACTCCGGCGCGGCGAGGCGTACCGCGAATTCATCAAGCAGATCACCTGCAACGCCGGCGACTGCGTCCTATTCACCGAGGCCACTACCCACGGCACCCTGCCTTGGACTGCCGACCACGACCGCCGCACCGCGCTCTTGCGCTTCTCACCGGGCAACCTCGCCTACGTAGCCCACAACTGGCCCGAAGAAATGCTCGCCCTAATGACCAACGAGCAGCGCAAAGTCCTCGAGCCGCCCTATCACGCACGATTGGACCGTCCCGTGTTGGAAGTGTAGCCGCGCCCTATTTGACGAAAAGATCGCGCCCATCAACCAACAAAGCCCATAGCTTAGGAAACCTTTATGTCCAAACGCAAAATCGTCCTCACCGGTGCCGCTGGATACGTCGCCGGCCGCATGTTGCCGGCCCTACAGGAACGCTACGAAACCGTCCTCTTGGATGTAAAAACGACTAACCGCCAAGGTGAAGAAGTCGCCGGAATTCACATCGCCGATTTATTGGAGAAAGACCGCAGTAAATACCGACAACACTTCCGCGGTGCCGACGCCGTAGTTCACTGCGGCTTTGTCCGAACCGGGCAGGGCGAACAGCGCTTTTGGAACGAGGCCGACAACATCGCCATGGCCCACAATGTGTACCGAGTCTGCCAAGACCAAGGCGTGCGGCGAGCCGTAATCATCAGTTCCAACCACGCAGCCGATTACTACGAAAATCTGCTCTGGTCCGGACGCATGGATTTTGTCACGCCCGACATGCTACCCTTATCGGACAATTTCTACGGCTGGGCCAAGGCATCGTATGAACTGCTGGGCTTTATGTTCGCCTGCGGCAAGGAAGGACCAGCCTTGGAAAATGTCCAGTTGCGCATCGGCGGCCCCCGTGAGACCGACATCGACGGCTGCGGCAACGATCTACAGAAAATGCACCGAGGTCTGGGAGCCTATCTCAGCATCCGCGACCAAGTGCAATTGGTAATCAAGAGTATTGAGACCGAAGATATCCGCGACGCCAACGGCGTGCCCTTCCAGATTTTCTACGGCATCAGCGGCAACGCACACAACTTCTGGAGCCTAGCCAATGCCCGGCGCACAATCGGCTACGCACCTCAAGACGACAGCCAAGTGCGCTTTGCCGACAAAATCGCGGCGATTGCGCAGAGCGCACAGGACGGATAGCATGAGCGAGTTCGACAACGCAACCCGCGTTGATGCAGCCAAGCTACTTACACTCGTCGTCGCCGTTTTCAAACGGTGCGGCATGTCGCAAGAGGACGCCACCCTGCTGGCCGATTCGCTCGTGGAAGCCGACCTGTGCGGAACCCACTCGCATGGCGTCCTCCGAGTGCCCGAATACGTGAAAAAGTTGACCGTTGAAGGCGTGTCTCCAACCGCCAAGCCCGAAGTCGTCGGCCAAGGCCCTTCGTTTGTCATAGTAGATGGAGGCAATTCAATGGGCCAACTCGGCGCAGCCTTGGCCATGCAAGAGGTGATAGGCAAAGCAGCGCAGACCGGCATCGCCGCCGGAGCCATTCGCGGCAGCAATCACTGCGGTGCCCTGGCGTATTTCGCCCGCATGGCGCTGCCACACGACATGATCGGCATCGCGACCACCAATGCGCTGCCAACGATGGCACCTTGGGGAGGCACCGAGCGGCTCTTGGGCATCAATCCGCTTGCGATCTCGATACCGGCAGGGCAGATGACTCCCATTGTGTACGACGCCGCGTTTAGCGGATCTTCCCACGGAAAAATTCGCATCTACCAACAGCAGGGAATGCGCCTGCCCGAGCAATGGGCACTAGACCGGCAAGGTCAACCGACGACTGATCCCACCGTCGCGATCGACGGCCTGCTAGCCCCCATCGGAGGATTCAAAGGAGCCGGGCTGGCGATGATCATGGGCATATTTTCGTCCATGCTTTCCGGCGCTAGCTACGGAACCGAACTGGGGAGCATTGAAGACGGGCCGATTGCCGGCGCCGACGGCCATTTTGTCGCCGCCGTTGACATTGCCTCCTTTGAAAATATCGCACGCTTTAAGTCGAGAGTGGACGCCGCCATTGAGCAGGTCCACGACTGCCAACTCGCTCCCGGTTGCGACCGAGTGTACGCCCCAGGCGAACTAGAAGCGATTCGCCGCGCCGAGTATCGCGCCCAGGGAATCCCACTCAATCGCGTAACGCTGGCAGACCTGCGCAAAACCGCCGAGCGGCTCGAAATCGACGTGCAAGAATACATAGCGAACTCGCCCTAAGCGTCTTGATCAATGGCAAGAACGGCATTTTGATCTATCAGCGACCGATGGCTCCAAAAAAGAACTAAGCGGGCCGATCGCTTGCTCGCTCTTGCCTGAGCGGCTTTTTCAATGTATCTATATTCCAGTTTTAGCTGAGCAAAAAGCTAATAACACAGTTTTACATTACTGACAAAAAATCGCCTTAGGAGGTTTTGATGAGCACTGCGGTCCAAGAATGGACACCGACGCTGACCGAGCGAGAAATCGCGCTTTTTGATCTGAAAGGGTATATCCTCTTTCCGGCTGTTTTGCGCGAGGATGAGCTTGCGCCAATCAAAGCGCAATGTGAAAAATTGCACAGCGATAAAGCGTCTCTGCCGCCCGCTGCGCGTTGCTTGCCCGGCGGCCCAGCGGCGGTATTAATCGACCATCCAGCCGTTATGCGGGTGCTGCACACCTCTCGCCGGCACACCGGCGGTTTTTTGGCGAAGTGTATCATCCGCAATTTGACAGCGAGCGCTGGAAAAAGCGCCTAGCCTAACCATTTGTATTAAAACCTTTCGCGGGGGACAAAATGGCCAATAAGGTGACGATTT
Source organism: Candidatus Latescibacterota bacterium (assembly GCA_965221515.1). GTDB lineage: Bacteria > Latescibacterota > UBA2968 > UBA8231 > UBA8231. The sequence goes on along the minus strand of OZ244897.1, from coordinate 4,463,620 downwards.
TTGGTGCCGGTAGCGTGGTATTTTCGCTCGGCTTAGTCAAGGACTTGTGTCTGACCAAAAAGTTGAATGGCAGCCACGTTTGTTTTGTGGACATCAACGAGGAAGTACTCGACGTCATTTATGCACTCGGTCGGTGCTATGCCGAGGATTTAGGTGCAACTATGACATTTGAAAAAACCACCAATCAAGAGGCCGCATTAAAAGAGGCCGATTTTGTAATCAATACGGCGACAATAACCCACAACGAATACTTCATGCAGCGCCGGCGCAACATGACGGCCAAGCTCGGCTATTTTTACGATCACACCGGGATGCCCGAATATCACAATTTGCAACTAATGTTAAATGTTGCAAAAGCCATGGAGAAGCTGTGTCCCAATGCGTGGATTTTGTTGGCCGGCAATCCAGTCTTTGACGGAACGACATTGATAGCGCGCGAGACGGGGATTAAGGTGTGTGGATTGTGTCACGGGCATTACGGCTATGCCGGCGTAGCGCGCACATTGGGCCTAGACCCCGAGCAGGTGACCTGGCAAGCACCGGGGCTTAATCACAATATCTGGTTGACGGATTTCATCTATGCAAACGAAGACATGTATCCAAAGCTCGATCGGTGGATCGCCGAGCAGAGCGAGGCGTATTGGCAACAGATGACCCGAGCGGGTAAGGCGATTCCCACGCAGATGTCGCGTGCGGCCATTCACCAATACAAGCTGTATGGCCTAATGCCGATCGGCGACACGCCGCGGCGGGGCGGTTGGTGGTATCACACGGATTTGGCGACGCGGCAATACTGGTACGATTCCAGTGGCGGCAAAGATACGCCAGCCGGACGCGATGCCGTGCTGGCCGGCAAGGCCAAAAAATACGAGCAGATGAAAGCTGCAGCTTACGATGAGAAAATCCGGCCGATTGATCTGTTTGGTGCGCAGATGACCCACGAACAGCACATTCCCATTATGAATGGACTGATCAACAACGTAGAAGGTCAGTTTCAGGTCAATGTGCCCAACTGCGGTGCGCTGCCGGGCATTCCCGACGACGTGGCAGTGGAAGTCCCGGCGATTGTCAATAAGAAGGGCATTCAGCCTTTGCGCGTACCGCCATTGCCCAAGAAAATTATGCTGGAGTGCATCTATCCCGACTGGCTCAACATGGAGCGCACCCTCGAAGCGGTTTTGTCGGGTGATAAGTCGATGATGCTATTTGGCGTCCTCGAAAGCAAACAGACCAAATCGTACGAGCACGGCTTGGAGACGCTGGACGCACTGTTTAATATCGAACCCAACGAACCGATGAAGCACGTCGAAGATATCAACGCGCATTTTTCTTGGCCAAAGAATTGGTCGTAGGAGCAAACATCCACAAAGGCTGAATAGCGATGGGAGACACAAGTGGCACAGTGGCAGTAACCGGTGCTGCCGGCTTTCTCGGCAGCCATATATGCCGCGCCTTGTTGCACTGCGGGTATGCAGTGCGCGCTGTTACGCACGAGGGCAGCAATCGCCAACTTCCCGCTGACCTAAGCGATCAGGTCCAATTGCAGCCAGCCGATGTCCGCAATCCCGAGTCGTTGAACCAAGCATTCCAACAGGCTCACGCTGTCGTCCACAGTGCTTCGATTATGGCCATTGACGCAGATCCGCAAAATTTAGCTGACGCGATCAACCTAACCGGCACCCGCAATGTGATTCAAGCATGTATTGGCACCGGCGTCCGTCGCTTGGTCCACATCAGTTCTATACACGCATTCAGTCCGCTGCGCAAAACGATTCTAAGTGTCAGTTCAAAGCTGGGCCAGAACTCCAAGGTTCCCTACACGGCCACCAAAGCCGAAGCGCACCTAAGCGTACTCGACGCGACGAGAAGCGGTTGGCTCAATGCATCTATCGTCTGTCCTGCGAACCTCATAGGTCCCGGCGACAGTGAGCCGACTCCCGTCGGCAGTATGTTGCTCGCCATGGCGCGCAAGCAACTGCCGTGTCTCATCGACGGGGGATGTTGGTGGAGCGACGTGCGAGACGTGGCAAATGCCATAGCCAACGCGGTAGAGGCGAGCGGCTACGGGGGCGAGGTTTACTTCACTGCGGGGCGATACGCAAAAATCCGTGGACTAGCCAATCTGTGTTCTCAGGTTTTGGGCCATAACGTGATGCGACCTGTCGTACCCTATTCTCTCGTGCGGCTAGGATTGCCCTTGATCAAACATCGCGCCAAGCGGAACCAACCATTTTTTTACTCCGGCCATTCGCTCAAACTCTTGCGCGACTGTCCGACATCCATTGATGAATCCTCAGCGAGAAATCAATTGGGATACCAACCGCGGCCACTTAAAGAATCGGTCCGCGACGCCCTCACTTGGTTCACCCAACAGGGGATGCGGGCGTAATCGGGCGGGCTTTCATCGTTGCGTTTCACCGCTAGGCAGCGGATCCTCCCCCGCATAGGGCTGGTCGCCCACCTTTTGCTGGAGGCGGCGCAATTCCCCGCGCAGTTGGTGTACCACTTCGGCGTAGGCCGGGTCGCGATACACATTGACCAGTTCGCACGGGTCTTTTTCCAGATCGAACAATTCCCACTCCGGCTCTTTAGGCTCGTCTAGGGCACCGGGTTGGCCTAGGGCATCGGCATAGTAGTAGATGAGCTTGTAGCGCAGGGTGCGAACTCCGTAGTGGGCGTACACATGGTGGTGCGCCAAGTGCATCCAGTAGCGATAGTACATCGCCGTCTGCCAGTCATCCGGCGTCCGTCCCTCCAACACCGGGCGCATGGAGCGCCCCTGGAACGAGTCGGGCCTGGCGACGCCAGCGTAGTCGAGCAAAGTGGGCGCAAAATCGACGTTGAGAATCATGTCGGTGCTGACGCTGCCAGCGGCAATGGCGCGGGGATAGCGGATGAGGAAGGGCATGCGCAGCGATTCCTCATACATGAAGCGCTTGTCGTACCAGCCGTGGTCGCCGAGAAAAAAGCCCTGGTCCGAGGTATAAACGACGATGGTGTCGTCGGCAATGCCCTCGGCGTCGAGATAGTCGAGCACGCGGCCAACATTGTCATCCACCGAGGCGACGCAGCGCAAATAGTCCTTTATGTAGCGCTGGTACTTCCACTTTTTCTCTTCTTCCGCGGTCAGCCCTGAAGGTACGGGCCGCTTGAGATCGGTGGCGTTGAGGTCGCGGTCAACGCGCATTTTGGCGGCTCCGGCGGCGGCCGCGCGATGCTGGTAGTCGTCGTCAAAGGTCTCTGGCTCGGGGATATCCTCGTCTTCGTACAGATGGGCGTGTTTTTTGTCCGGCTGCCACGGGCGATGCGGGGCCTTGTGGTGGTACAGCAGGCAAAAGGGCCGCTCCCGGTCGCGCGCCCTAAGCCAGTCGAGCGACAAGTCGGTGATAATATCGGTCGTGTAGCCCTGATATTGAACCTTGTCGCCGTTGCACACCATTTCCGGATCAAAATAGGGGCCTTGGCCTTGGAGGATATTGTAGTAGTCAAATCCGGTGGGCCAGTGGGCCGGCCCCTGACCTAGATGCCATTTGCCGACGATGGCGGTCTGGTAGCCAACGCCCTGCAAGAGCTTGGCAAAGTTGAGCTGTCGATTGTCGTGGCGCGAGTCTAGCGTGGTCATGCCATTGACGTGATTGTACGTGCCGGTGAGGATAGTGGCGCGGGAGGGACCGCAAATCGAGTTAGTGCAAAAGCAGTTGTTAAAGCGCATGCCACCTTGAGCAATGCGGTCGAGATTGGGCGTGGTGTTGATGCGGCTGCCGTAGCAACTCATGGCATGGGCCGCGTGATCGTCGGTCATAATGAAGAGGATATTGGGACGAGACATAAAACTCCTTGGGCAAAGGTTAGTAAATGACAGCGACCGGGCGCACAGCCACGTCTTCCCCCGCCGCGGCCCCCAGATCGATGTGGCAGAGGTAAAGCCCCGGCGGCACCAGCACCCCTTGGGCATCGCGCCCAAACCACGTGTACGAAGCCAAGTTCCCACCCGCGGCGGCCAACTCGGCGACCACGCGGCCCGCCAAGTCAAATACCCGCACCCGCGGCCGCGCCGGTGCCACCTTGAAGACTACGAAGCGGATATGCACTTGGTCGTTGATCCCGTCGCCATTGGGCGTAAGGGTGGCCGGGGTCAACTCTAGGTCGCCAATGAGTCGGTCGCTGCCGGTCAGCTCCGGCAGCAGCACCACGTTGGCGCGCCGCGCCGCGGCCTCCACCGATTGCCACAGGCCCGGCCGGTCTCCATGACCAAGCTCGACACTAAATACCGTGGCATTGCGCCACAGACGCGCAGTAAAATGAACCGCTAGCGAATCGCCGCCAACGCGCTGACCCAAGGCCACGAAAAGAGAGTCGCCCCGCTGCGCGACCTCCTCGACGGCGATAGGCTCGCCAGCGAGAGCTACCTCCACCGCTCCTGTTTCCAGCCAGCCGCCGGGAGCGACCAGTCGCAGCCGGTCGAAGCCGCTGTCGTCTTCGGCCGCCGTCGGCCACAGCGTATAAGTAAAGCGCGTGTCCTCGTTGGGCCGAGCCTGGCGCGGCCAGACCTGCCCCTTGGCCTCGGTCACCAAGGCGTCCTCAAACTCAATCGACAGCGAGCGCAACACCGGTGCAACCCGCGGCTCTTCGGTCGATAGCAGGGCCTCTAGCTGGATGAAGCGACGCGGGCTGTCCGACTGGAAGGCTTCGCCCGAACGCTGATAGACATTGCTCCACGCGCCCCAATCTTCGCCCACTACCAGCGCGGTATCCACCCGGCCGCGCAGCACTTTGGGCGAACTGAGCCACTTCTCTTCGGTTACTACCTCGCCGATTTTGTTGTGATACGCGTACTCCTCGCTGAGCTTGACGCCCGAGCGAGAGCGCAGCTGCATCCGCGTTCCCACCGGCAAATCCGCATCCCACGACAAGTGCTTGATGGCCTTGGCGCGGCCATCGCCAACGATCTGGCCCAAATCGATAAAACCCGAGCGCAGCACCACTTGCGCTGGGTAGCCGGGCGAAAACAACATCAGTTCGGCCGCCCGGGCGTGCCACTCCAACGAAGACAGAAAGCCGTGCCAGAACAGGTAGCGCACTTTGCGCGGCTTGAACAGGTAGCGATAGTGCCGCTCTGGACCGGCGAAGGGGTTTTGCTCGTTGCCGTGGCCGACCAAGCGCTCGTAGTCCACCTCGCCCGAGGTCGTGCGCCGACCGTCCGAGACCAAGAAGGCAAATCCCGTGCCTCCGTTGCGCACCGAAGAGCCAGAAGCCCCCTCGCCTTGGTTGTTGAAGTACAGGAATATCTCGTCAATCCAGAATTGGGCCCCTAGATCGAGTTCCCACCACAGCCCTTCGTTGCGCCAGCCAGAGGTGGCTCGATAGGTAGTGAACTTGTTGGCGTAGGTATTCATGTCGCCATCGACCAAGCCCATCACATCGCGGACGACTAGGCCGGTTTTAAAGGACCCGCCGCGCGCTAGGACGCCGAGGCTGAAATTGTCGCCGACAGCACGGACCTCAACTTCGGCCAGCGCCGCGTCCGCGCTCTGCTGATCCGCACCGATGCGAATGTATTGGATGACCCGAAAACGCGCTGCGTCCTCAAACACCACGTCTAGGCCGGGGTCTATAACCTGCGTGGTGTCGTTGCGCCCGCTGAGCGCGATGCGGACTTCGGTCTCTTCGTTGGGCAAGGTCGTCTGATAAACCGACTCAAAGCGGAAAATATCCTGGCGCGGATCAATCGTCGCTCCGGTGGCCACATAGACCGTAAACTGCCGCAAAGGGCGCGCGCCCTGTTGGTCGGGGAAGCGCAAGCGCAACTCTTGGGCCAATACCGCTCGGCCGAGATCGATCTCGACTTCCCACTTAGCCAGCGGATCGGCCGGGTCGGGCTGCCAGAAGGTGTTATAATCGCCGTCGATGATATGGGCGGCGTCCCGGGGGTTGGACCCCGCCCGGAAGATGCCGCCCGGCACGGCTTTTTGCTCCATTGTATCGTGGAAAAACTGGCCCGCATTGCGCACCGGGTCGATGTTTTTGCGGAACTTGACCAACTCCAAGTGCCCAGACGGGCCGAGTTGTACCACCCCTTGTGGCAGTTGCCAAGTCTGCCACTTTTCGGCACTGTCAAAGGTAAAAACCTCGGCCGCGAGGGGGCGGGCTAACATGAGGGCCGCAGAGAAAAAAAAGATCGCCATGCGTTGCTCTCTTAGTAGGCCAAGCCAACCGGCAGGAGCACCCGCCCGCGCTGGGCCTCGGTCACCAACGCCAAGTCCAATAAGTACAAACCCGGTGGCAAAAATGCGCCCTGTTCGTCGCGGCCGTCCCAAAAGGCCCGCTGCGGACCCGTGCCCTGCACTCCGACCTCGACGTGGGCGCGCCGGTTGCCCGCCAAGTCGTACACATCGAGCACCACCGGCACGGGCGCGGGCAGTAGGAAGAGCGCGTATTCTAGCACCAAGCGGTCGTTGACCCCATCGCCGTTGGGCGTGACCACTCCACTCGACAAGCGCACGCGCCGGACGATCTGCGCAACCGCGTCCGCAGTCCCGAGCACCCGCAGACTATTGGTAGAGACCGCGGCGTTGGCGTCGCCTGGCTCAATCGGCTGCGGCAGGCGGTTTTTGTCGGCGGTCAACACCTCGCCGGTAAAGGTCGTCGCACGGGCAAAAACTTCCGTCGCAAAAACCACCCGCAGCGGCTCGTTGGACGCAGCCGTCACTTTGCGCGGCAGGCTTACTTCCAAGTGCTCGTGGTCTTCGACCACAGCCAGCGGCTCGACGACCGCGAGCGGATCGCCCATTTCCAAGCGCACAAACTCGGGCCCAATGCCCGTGTCGATCCGCACTCGGTCAAAGCCCCCCTCGGCGATGCTGGCAAACCAGGCGCGCACGTCGTACACAAACGTCTCCCGCGCCCCCAACTCGACTTGGACAAAACCCGGAGCAGGCTGCATGTCGGCTGCGCGTGCGACTTCGCCTACGATCTGCGCGGCTAGTGGCGGCGAGGTCTCAATCCACAGCGAATCGAGCGCTACCCAATCGCCAAAAGCCCGGCTTTGCAGGGTAATTTGGAACTGCAAATGCGAGCCGTTGCGCAAGTCGAGCCAAGTGTCGGATTTTGTGATCGGACTAGACCAAAAAGACCAATTCTCGCTGTCGTAGCCAATAGAAGCGCGGATGCCGGGCTGGCGGTCGATTTGCAAAACCCCCTCGGTCTCAGGCCGGCGCAATTCGCCTTCGTAGCGCTCGCGCGTCACCACAAATTCCTTGCCCGAGTCCGTGTACTCGTGGTATATGTTGGGATCGCCATCGCGGCCGGCCCGCACCTCCACCTCCACCCACGCCTCGGCGTCTGGCACCTCTACGGCCTCTTCGCCGACCATCCGCATGGTGCGCACAGCCCACGCCAAGCGGCCAAAATTCACCTCGGTCCCCAAGTCGAGGATTTTGCTGCGGTAGATCGCTCGCTTGGGCACGCCGCGACCGGTGAGCACAAATTCGGCAATGGTGCCGCGCACGGTGTTGCTGTCGGTGGTGCGCTGCTCGTCGAGGACGGATGCTTTGCGCTGGTAGCGCACAAAGCGCACGTATTGCTGGGGGAAATTAATCTCGACCTCCGGTTCAAAGTTGACCGGCACGTCGGCGATGAGAGCGTTCAAGCGGTGATAGCCCCTTTGCGCGAGGATGTCGCCCGCCTCGGCGGCAATGCTGACCTCAAAGGCCGGCACCGGGTCTTGGTTGAGCGGCACGCCATCGGAGCGGACCCCCTCGGTCGGCGTGGCAAACCCAAAGCGACTAGCCGGCACCGGCACGCCGATGTCGATGGTCCAATAGCCGTCGCGGGCGGTGTTGTACGTGCTCCGCAGCCCGTCCACGTAGAGTGGGCTGTCGTAATAGGAAGTCTGGTTGACATTGGTCCCGTCCGTGTACCACAGCCGCGGTTGATGCCCGTCAATGTACCCTAGTTCGCGCGGCGCGATCAGCTCGGACCAACCCGCTACCGACAGGAACATGTTGTCGCCGTCGGCAAAATACACCGGCCGGATGCGCTCGGCGTTGATATCCATGATGACCCGCGTAGTGTCGCTTTTGTCCCACGCCAGCCCGGCCCCGCCGATTTGCCACAGCGATATTTGCGCTTCCGCCGCCGAGCACAGCGCCAGTGCCAGCAATGCGATTCTGTCCATTGGTGCGCGTACCATAACGGCACTCAATATAATGCAAGGCGCCGCGGCAAGCTATTGACGCGAGCGCGTCCTGCTCCCTTTATATGCCAACCTATCCAACCTCAAACAAGGAGCTTTTCCAGATGGGCAAATCAGGCTACGACGATACTCCCATGCTAGCCAACTCTCCCTATTGCGTCCACGATCTCCGGCGGCCCGCCCCGGCGGTCGTAACGCCCGGCCACGACCACAGCCCCCCCTCCGACGCGGTCGTCCTCTTCGACGGAACCAATCTCGACGGCTGGCAGAGCACCAAGGGCGGCGACGCCCCTTGGCGGTTGGCCGACGGCTACATGGAGGTCGCGCCGCGCTCTGGCGACATCGTCAGCACGGCGCGCTTTGGCGACGTTCAGTACCACCTCGAATTCGCCTGTCCCAGCGAGGTCAAAGGCGAAAGCCAAGGGCGCGGCAACAGCGGCGTCTTCCTCATGAGCCTCTACGAGATCCAAGTCCTCGACGGCCACGACAACCCCACCTATGCCGACGGCACCACGGCCGCAGTCTATGGCGAGTATCCGCCGCTGGTCAACGCCTGCCGCCCACCCGGCGAGTGGCAGACCTACGACATCTTCTGGACGGCCCCGCGCTTCAACGGGGCCGAGCTGAGCAGCCCGGCCTATCTCACCTTGGTGCACAACGGCGTCTTAGTCCACCACCACGTCGAGGTCTTAGGCCCCACCGGCCACCGCGGCGTCTATCGCTACGAAGCGCATCCGCCGGCTGGCCCGCTCCGCCTGCAAGATCACGGCGACTTGGTGCGCTACCGCAATATTTGGGCGCGGCCCGTAAAGGGATACGACGAAGGCTGAGAAGAATGACAGCCCGGAATCGCCGCACCCTGTTGTATCTCGACACCCGAGCTCTGCCCATTGAGCGCAACGCGGAGATGGCAGCAGCCCTTGGTCAGGGCCATGACATCGTCATGGCATCCCCGACGCCGAGTGTGTATAACTCTTTCGGCCTCATGCACAACCTGCATGTCCCAGTCGGAGACTACGACGCTGCCGAGGACATGATACTGCACTATCTACAACGTCACGGTATCGAGATACAAGGAATTCTGTGTTGGAAAGATCGGGAGGTGGAGTTGGCGGCCCGACTCAACGAGCATCTCGGGCTGCCGGCTACGCCCGTGTCGGCCGCCCTGAACGTGCGCGACAAGAGCCGCACCCGCAAGGTCATCTCGGGTCTAGGAGACTACAATCCTCGATATAAAATTGTGCGGGACGAAGCGAGTTTTCTTCGTGGCTTGCAAAGCATCGGCACACCTTGTCTCCTCAAGCCGGCCGGCAATTCGGGCGGCAGGGGAATACTGCGCATCGACTCATCGGATGAGGCACCAAAGGCCTATCGCGAATTTGTGCTGTACAACGAGAGGCAAAGCGATGACATGTTCCGGTATTACTCAAACGTAGCACTCCTCGAGGAAGTACTCGTAGGATCCGAACACTCGGTCGCCGGTGTTGTCGCCGATGGGCAGGTGGTGGTATTCGCCATCGCAGACAAGAAAGTAGATAGCGAGGTTCCGATTCAGTTTCAGAACGTCGTGCCCACCAACCTGTCGCAGCAAATGCGGGCAACAATCGTGGATCTTACGCTACGTGTCGTCGAGGACATCGGGTTAGATTGGACTGGATTTCACCTAGACCTGATGGTGACCGCCGATGGGCCGAAGATTCTCGAGGTGGGAGGACGACTTGGCGGTGAGTGTATCAATTCCCATCTCATTCCTTTATCAGTGCCCGGTCTCAACCCCTATCGCTCGTTACTTGAGGTCGTGCAGGGCCGCAATCCGTTTCGCAAGACCGACTTCACGGACGCCGCGACATGCACCGCGGCGATGCGGATTCTGCGGCCCACCAGCACCGGACGGATCGAATATGTCGCAGGCCAGCAGAACGTCTGGCGCCATCCAGCAACGAGAGAATTTATCCAGCTGCGGGGCGCAAGCGACCTAATGCGGCTGCCCCGGGATGAATTCAAGTCGTTCGAGATCGGCTACCTAATCGCGCAATGCGCGGTGGAAGATGACATCGACGCAGTATTGGATGAGATCGCCAGCAACGTCGAGTGGAGACTGGCACAGTGAGAAGCTGTTGAGTTATTCACTGATGTTACGCATTCGTCATGGTCTGCGGCTTCTTGTTGCCCACCTATTGTCATTCCCGCGCAAGCGGGAATCTAGTCCTGCCACCTAGTCTCAACCGGGCTTTGCTGGATGCCTGCTTGCGCCGGCATGACAACGGCTGCGTAACATCAGTTATTCAGACACATTTAGCGACGGTAATTCACCAAAAGTGAAAAGTTAGCTCACCTCGCTCGCTCCAAAACACGACCACTGCTGTACGCCAATGCCTCGATCAATTCCGGTGAGACTTACATCACAACAGCCTTATCACCCCGCTCTGACCATTGACTTCGATCAACTGCCCGGTTTTAATTTTTTTAGTTCCGATCAAAGTTCCCACCACTGCCGGCAATCCGTATTCCCGGGCGACGACTGCCCCATGACATAACGACCCGCCCCTGTCGCTCACTAGTCCTGCCCCGATGGCAAAAAGCGGCGTCCAATGGGGTTCGGTCGCACTACAGACCAATATCTCTCCCGGTTGTAGTACCAACGCCTTGTCCAGATTTACGGCCACGCGCGCATGCCCTCTGACAATCCCCGGCGAAGCCCCTACGCCGCGCACCTCTCCCTTTGGTGCTTCCAATGGGGTCGAGGGGCCCCAAAACAGGTAATCTTTCTCTTCAGTCGTTGGCTCTTCACAAGCACCTAAGAACTCGGGCGGCGATAATTTCGACCGGCGATTAAACTCCCGTTGGCGTTCGACGACGCCCGCCCGCAACGGCTGGCGCACGCCGAATCCCCAGAGAATGATCTCGTTCAGTTCTAGGTATTTGATCTCGCTCCGCTTCTGCTTGAGGATGCCGCCTTTGATCATTCGGCGACCTAGTTCGTCGAACAGCGGAAATATGTAATGCGCTGCAATGCCATCGACCCAGTAGTTGTGGTCCTCGGTCAGCGGATAATTGGCCAGAGCTACCTGCAAAAGCTCCTCGAAAACCTCGCGTTCCTGCTTTTGCAGCAGCGAACGCACATGCGCGGTGAATTGCTCTCGCTCGGCCGCCAACTGGCGCAATTTTACGTGCGGGTCTTCCACGCCCTGCTCGGCGTATTTGAGAACCAAGGAAGCGAGAAGTTCCGGTGAGTCTTTCCAATAAGTCTCTAAGTATTGGTCGAAAATCTCTTTGAAGGCCCCCTCAAGCCCGTCCCATTTACCCTGCTTCTTGCGCGACCGCAAAGCAGCCCTTAGCAGATCTTGGTTGGCGGAAGTAAGGTGCTGTTGCAACTGCCACAAAAGATGTCCCTTCTCAACGCTCAAGTTTGACTGCCCCTGTACCAATCGGTAGGGCTCACTTTCCGCGGCATCGGGAAACTGTTTGCGATACCACTCCACTAAGTGCCCGACAGCCTCGACCGCCGTCCCACCTAGATGCGCGTGCATCCTCGCGCATTCGCAATACCAAGGCAGAGACTCGACCAGTACGCTGGCCAACTCATCGTTAGACAACGCCGACAGATCTAAGCTGCGGAAATAAGCTCGCTTCTGCTTGAGCCCGGGCAACCATTCGCTTTTCCAAAGTTCCGGTATCTCGCGTTCCGTTTTTTTTCGAGCGTCCTCCTGCGCCTTGCGGTTGCCGACCCTGAAGGGTTTTTCCGCCTCGTATGCGTAGCCGTTCACATAGATCCGCATAGGTAACGTGCCGCTGCCCGTTTCTCGCCGCGCTTTCGCCCAACCCTGCATCCAATACCATTCAAACGACTGATCCAGCGGTGCTTCCAGACTCCCCTTGCGCCAAGTCAATTCAGCATCTTTGGGATCGTCCCAGTCCACCGACCAATCTTCCTTGCTCCCCGCGAGGGTCGTCACCGGGCGGCACTGGAGCAAATACAGCTTCCCATCCTTAAAAGCGCATTCCAAGTCAACAGGCCATCCCATTCGGGCCTCCAAGTCAACGGCACTACTACAGACCTCGCCGACCTGTTCGTCGGTTAAAGTTGGGCACAAACGCTTGTCTGCTGGCACGTCTATTTCGATCGCGCCCGTGGACCCAGCGGCGCACATCCGCTCTTTGTTGGCCACGCTCCGCGTCTTGATCCGCAATTCCCGTTTGTCCACATTGTACGTGTCGGGAACCGAACTACCATCGACTAGCCCTTCTCCCAATCCCCAGTATGCGTTGATGATGATTTCGCTCGCGTCATTGGTGACCGGGTTGGCGGTAAACGCGACCACCGAGGAATCCGCAGCGATGAACTCCTGCACGAGAATGGCCAGATTCACCTCGTCGGCACTGGCCCCTGAGTGCTTGCGGTAGGCAGCGACATGGGGCCGGGAGGCCGCCGCCACGCACTCAACTATCGCCGCCGCCACGGCGTCCACGCCCACAACGTTCAACAGGGTCTGATATTGGCCGGCAAAGGAATGGACCACACCGTCTTCCGCCACCGCCGAGGACCGGACCGCCACCGCCGGCTCGGGGGTTTTGCAGCGAGCACCCAGTTCCGCGTACGCGGCTTCGATCTCAGCAGAAAGATCGGGAGGTAGCGATGCTTCACCAACCACTCTCGTCGTAGCATCGGTGGTGATACAAAAACCAAGCGGCACTTGTCCACTGCTGTATAGCTGGTTGAGATTAGCCGCTTTACCACCTACCAGTTCGCTCTTACCACTACTTGCTGGGTCATCTAACCAAATAACATTCAAAGCTATCTTTCCTTGAATAACAGTTCCAGCCGCAAGACTCGCCAACGAATACCTTGAAATCTGTGCGGTGATCGCTCATATTTCAATGTATGCAGATTGCTCGTCAACATCATTTGCGGCGAGTGAGGCGACTCTTACGAGAGTTTCCCGTCGTCGCTCTCTTGGGTGCCCGACAAGTCGGCAAGTCCACCCTCGCTCGCCAAATCGCAGCCGCGCACCGCGGTCCCACCACTTGGTTTGATCTAGAGAACCCGGCCGACCTCGCTCGCTTGGCCGATCCCGGCCTCGAACTGCGACCTCTGCGGGGTCTCGTCGTCTTAGACGAAATTCACCGGCTCCCCGATGTGTTCCCGCTGTTGCGCGTCCTCGCGGACCGGCCGCGGACGCCAGCCCGCTTTCTCGTGCTGGGCAGCGCGTCTCCTGAGCTGCTCCGGCAGACTTCCGAGACACTTGCCGGGCGCGTGGCCTTCCACCAACTCGAAGGCTTTGGTCTGCGCGAGGTCAGCGACCTCGAACGGCTCTGGCTGCGCGGTGGCTTCCCGCGTTCCTATCTAGCCCAATCAAACCCGGCGAGCCGCCGTTGGCTCGATAGCTTCATCCTCACCTTCCTCGAACGCGACGTCCCGGCGTTCGGCAACTTGATCCCATCGGCGACCCTGCGTCGCTTCTGGACTATGCTCGCTCACTGGCATGGCCAACTGTGGAATGGCGCTGAGTTCGGACGGGCGTTTGGTGTTGCCCATACCACCGTCCGGCATTATCTCGACCTTTTGACTTCGGTCTTCGTAATTCGGCAACTCCAGCCTTGGTACGAAAATATCGGCAAGCGACAGGTGCGCTCGCCGAAGATATACATTGGCGACTCGGGCGTCCTACACGCCCTACTGGGCCTGACCACCCGCGAGCAAATCGTCTCGCATCCCAAAGTAGGGGCCTCTTGGGAGGGATTCGTCGTTCAACAAATCATCCACCTGCTCGCCGCTCACCCCGAGCAGTGCTTCCACTGGTCCACTCACTCCGGTGCCCAACTCGATTTGCTCGTCATCGCTGGCAACCGCCGCTACGGCTTTGAGGTCAAGCGCACCGAGGCCCCGCGCCGAACTCCCTCCATGCACTCTGCGGTCGAGACGCTGGGGTTAGATCACCTCGATGTGGTCCACGCAGGACCAGACCGCTATGCGCTGGCACCGCATATCCGCGCCCTACCCGCAGCCCAGCTTGTGCAAGTGCTCAAACCATTGTAGTCGTCTCACCCCACCAAAACCCGCACATCTCCCCGCCGCACCGTCAGTCCCTCGGCGTCGAAGTGGCCCAAAAGTGCCAGTGCGCTTTTGCGGTTGCTGCCAATGAGGGTGCGGAATTCGGCTACGGTAATCTCGCCGGCACGCCCGAGCGCATCGCTCAGCAGCGTCCGCGCCCGAGCCAGGGACTCGCCATCAATTAGCAAGCCTCCTTCCAACGCGATCACCCCCGCCAACGCTTGCAGGGCTTGGACGACATCTGTTACCTGCGGCAGCGGGGCGTCGAGCGCTTGGGCTAGCTCGGCCATCGTTGGCAAGTCGGCAAAATCCGCAGTGTTGAGCCGCGCCTCCACAGCCGCCTTTAGCACCTTTTGCTCCGGGGTGAAGCAAATGCGGTGCGACGCAGCCCTCACCACCGCTCCGTCCAGCGCGATCCGCCCTGCTTGCTCCAAGTAGCGCAACACGCAGTCGAACAATTCGGGCTGGATGTAGCGTGCGCTCAAATTGCGCAATTCCTCGCGCGGCAAACCCAACTTGAGCGGCTGGGCGCGGTGAAAGCTCACCAGCGCGGCCTCGACCTGCGCCCCCCAGTGCTCGCACACGTCCCGATGCAAAACGTGTGGTTGCCCTTCCGACACCACGCGCACAGCGCGGCCAGCCGCTACCAGCGCGTCGGTCAAGGCCGCCAACCGCTCCAGACCAATGCCCAGTTCGCCGGCCAATGCCTGTTGGCTCTTGAGCCGGTCATCTGCGTAGCGGAGCCAGCTTTCGACGACCTCGGGCAAACCGGCACCAGCCAACGCCTGCAAATGCGCGAGCAGTGCGGGCTCAAAACGCCGGTGCTTGGCCGGGTGCGGGTTGAGCACCCGACCGCCGCCAATGGTCAGTGCCGGCGAGTAGCGGCGCAGCACAAAGCGGTCGCCCCACGCGGCCACTACCGGAGCCTCCAAGCGAAGCTGGGCAAAACGCTCCTGCCCAGGCGTCAAGGGCTTGCCACCGGGGAGCACGACCCGCGCCATGACCTCCCGCGTGCCCAAGTGCAGGCGCACCCGGGTGCGCGATGCCATGGTCGTCGGGCTTGAAGCGAGCAGTTGCACTTGCACATCCAGCATCTGCGTCGGGCGAAAAAACCCGGGCGCGACCAGCGAGTGCCCGCGCTCAGCTTGGCCCTGCTCCACGCCAGCCAAATTGAGCGCAGCTCGGTCGCCAGCCCGCACCGCTGGTGCCGTCGCGCCGTGCTGCTGCAAGCGACGCACACGCGCCAACCGCCCCTCGGGCGCGACCTCCACCCGGTCGCCCTCGGCTAGGGCCCCAGCCTGCACCGTGCCCGTACAGACCAGGCCAAAGCCCTTGACCCCAAAGGCCCGATCTACCGGTAGGCGGAACGGCGCGTCCGTGCGCTTGGCCGCAGTGTCTTCAACCATGGCCAACAGCCGCTGCCTAAGCGGGTCAATGCCCGTGCCGCTGAGCGCCGAGACGCGAAAAATCTCGGCTTGGGCCAAGAAACTCCCGCGCACAAACTCCCGCACCTCTTCCTCGACTAAGTCCAACCACTCCTCTTCCACCAAGTCGGCCTTGTTGATTGCCACCACTCCGCGCTCGACCCCCAACAGCCGCAGCACATCGAGATGCTCCCGCGACTGCGGCATCACCCCGTCGTCGGCGGCAATGACCAGCAGGGCCACGTCAATGGTGCTGACGCCAGCTACCATAGTCTTGACGAAGCGCTCGTGCCCGGGCACGTCAATGATCGTGGCTTGATCGCCCAAAAAGGCAAAGCCGAGTTCAATGGTAATGCCCCGCGCCCGTTCTTCTGGAGCTTGGTCGGTGTCCATACCGGTCAGCGCCTTGACCAGCAGGGTTTTGCCGTGGTCAATGTGCCCGGCCGTACCAATAACCGTATGCGCCATCTGCTCAAGTCCTATATTGCGGTGCTCTTTATCGACTATATTATGTCTAATTTTGCGCATTCAACAAGGAGCTTCTTTGCATGTATCTCAAGCACCTGCGTCCCTACCAACTCACCGAGGCCATAGCCCAAGGGCATCCCCTGCTGGTGCCGGCCGGCTGTATCGAGACCCACGGCCCGCACATGGCCATCGGCCACGATACCCTCATCGTCGAAGAAATTTGCCATCGCGTGGCCGCGCACACTCCTTGCGTGATTGCCCCGTCGTTTGACTACGGCCCCACCGGCTATGCCCTAGGCGGTCCGGCCGATGGGACCATCGACCCGGACTACGACGCCTTTGGCGGCTTGGCCAAGAGCATCCTGCGCAACTTTGTCGAAATGGGCTTCCGCAAGACCTACGTCATCATCATGCACCAAGGCCTGGGCGGCCCCCTCGCCTTAGCCTTCAGCAAGGCCGCAGCCGAGCTAGCGTTTGAGCAGGTGCTCGCCGCGGGGCACCCCCGCGGCTGGTGGGGCGACCGCGACGCGCTCGACCGGGCTGGCTCTTGGGGCGGGCGCATCCAAGTGCAGCCGATGATCCTGCCGCAATCGAGTCCTCCAGCCGGGGGCGATCACGCCGGATACAACGAGACCTCTTTCCTGATCGCCGTCCGCCCCGAACTCGTAGAGCAAGACCGCCTCGGCGACGATGCGCCTTGGTACTGCCGCCAAGACGAAGAAAAAAACAGTTGGACAGCCAACGCCGAGCACGGCCAAGCCATGGTGGCCGCCGTCGTCAACGCGTGGGTCGCCAAAATCGACCAGGAGCGTTAGCATGACCCAAGTACTAACCGTCCATCCCGACCGCCTCAAAGGCCGCCACATCCAGCGCGCCGCCGACGTGCTGCGCCAAGGCGGCGTCATTGTCTATCCCACCGATACCATCTACGGCCTCGGCTGCGACATCACCAACAAGCAGGCCATTGAGCGCGTGCAGCGCATCAAGGGCCGCGACCGCAACAAGCCCATGTCCTTTGTGTGTGCCGACCTTACCCACATCAGCGACTACGCCCGCGTCTCCAACTACGCCCACCGCATCCTCAAGCAGTGCCTCCCAGGGGCGTACACCTTTGTGTTGCCAGCCACCCGCCAAACGCCGCGCATCCTGCAAACCAAACAGAAAACCGTCGGCTTGCGGATTCCCGATCACCCCGTGCCGCTGGCCTTGGTCCGCGCCCTCGGCCAACCCATCCTCAGCACCAGTGCCAACTACGCCGATCAAGAAGTGCTGACCGAGCCGTGGGCCTTGGAGGAAGCATTGGGGCCGCAAGTAGATTTGATCTTGGAGTGCGGGCCGCTGCCCGTAGAGGCTTCCAGTGTGGTGTCGTTGGTGGGAGATCAGGCCGCGGTACTGCGCGAAGGCAAAGGGGATTTGAGCTTGTTTGCCGAGGAAGCGCAAGAGGCGTCCTAAGCTCAATGCGGTTTAGTTAGTAGAAAGTATACCAAATTATACTCGTTTAACGGTATAATGTAGTATAAATAGGTAGAATACAGTATAAATAGATAGAAATAAGTATAATTATAAATAGATAGCACGGTTTCTACACTGCCTATGCGCTTGTTCCAATTGCTCTGCTGCCTCCTCGCCGTCAGCACGGCCCGAGCGGAATACGCCGAGCGCACCGAATTGGCCCTCGCCCCTTCCGGTGCGCTCGACCTAGGGCTGTACGGCTACGCCAATCCCGCGCTGCTTAGCTATGTCGAGGGCGTCGAGCAAGGAGTCGCTTGGACCGACAGCAGCTCCGCTCATTCGTGGGGCTTTTTTACAGCCATGCCCCATTTGGGATTTGGGATGATAAACGGCCGCCGCGACCGCGAATACCGGGCTGGCCTCAGCAGCGGCAATCGCGACTTCAGCCTCGGGGTGAGCATGGGGTGGGGAAGCGTGCGGCATATCGTCTTAGGGGGCATTTGGCGGCCCGGGCCGTATCTCTCCGTAGGCGGCACCTTCACTTCGACCTTTGCCAACCAAGGCCGCGAAGGAGCCGTCGATTTTTCTCTGCGTCCTTGGGGCGACGAGCGGCTCACCTTGTACGCAGATTACGCGCGCACCGCCGCAACCAAATTCTGGAGCACTGGGGCCGTAGTCGAGTTGATGCCGGGGCTGGCACTGACCGGGCGCCTGTTCGCCGACCGCACCCTAAGCGTTGGCTTGCGCCTCGGATTGGGTGCGGCCGACTTCCAAGCGCAAACGCGGGGCCGCACCTGGCAGATGTATGCGGCGCGCTTGGGGGCACAGCGCGGAAACCTGTTCCGGCCGCGAGCGCGCTACCTGTCGCTGGAATTATCCGGGCCAGTGCAACACCGCCGCTATGCCTTCTTCGACGACTCGCAGAGCCTGCTTGAGCTCATTGCCTTGCTGGAGCGCACGCGCCGCGATCCAGCCATCAAGGGCCTCGTCATCAATGCGTCGGGGCTGCGAATCAGCCCGGCACTCGGCTGGGAACTGCGGGAAAAGTTGCGCCAGATTCGCGCTGGAGGACAGCGAGTCGTGGTGTACATCGACCGCGTGGATATGCACGGCTATCACTGGGTCTCGGCGGCCGATCACTTGGTACTAGACCCGGCTGGCGCAATCGGCTTGCCGGGCTATGTAGCGGGACACACGTATTTCAAAGATGCGTTAGACAGGCTCGGAATCGGCTTTGACGAGTGGCGGCTTTTTCCCTACAAGTCCGCGACCGAACCATACGTCCGCCGCGACATGTCCGCAGGCGAGCGCGAACAGCTAACGACCCTACTCGACGACTGGTACGCCCTCGCCCGCCGCGACATCAGCGCCGCTCGCTCGCTGGCGCCCGAGCAATTCGACCGCCTCGTGGAAGACACCGCGTTTTTCCAGCCGCAAGAAGCCCTCGACGCCGGGCTAGTAGACCGCCTCGGCCGCTGGAGCGAAATCGACCGCATGGTCGAAAATCTCGCCATCGTCGAAGCTGATTCGTACAAACGGCCAGTCTCCCGGCGCTGGGGACAGCGCAAGCGCATTGCCATCGTCTATGCGCTCGGCATCTGCGCCATGGACACCGGCATGGGTGCGCGGCGCCTCGTCGGCGAGATCGCCTCCGCCTGCGCGGCCGCCGACGCTGTGGTGCTGCGCGTGGATTCTCCGGGCGGCGATATTCTGCCCTCGGCCCTGGTGGCCAACGCCGTGCTGCAATGCCGCGAGCGCAAACCAGTCATCGTCTCACAGGGCTATCTCGCGGCTTCGGGCGGCTACCTGATCGCGCTGCCCGGCGATGCAATCGTCACCGCGCCCAACACCATCACCGGCTCGATTGGCGTCATCGCCGGTTGGGCATACAACAAAGGACTCAAGGAAAAGCTCGGCTTGAGCACCAGCCACGTACAGGTGGGCCGCCACGCGGATTTGCCTTTTGGCATGACCCTGCCCCTGCTCGGCCTGCGCCTGCCCGACCGCCCCCTTGCTGAAGACGAAAGTGCGCGCTTGGAGCACACCATCCGCTCGCTGTACGCGGACTTTGTCGCCAAGGTGGCCAGCCGCCGCCACATCGAACCAGACTCCGTCGAAGTTATCGCCCAAGGTCGCGTCTGGAGCGGCCAGCGCGCCGTCCAGCGCGGCCTCGCCGACCGGATCGGCGGCCTCGAAACGGCTATCGCGCTAGCCAAAGAAAAGATCGGGCTGTCGGCCGACGAGACCGTCGAGCTGCTGGAACGACCTCGGCCCAAACTGTTTTCATCCGCGCTTTTTCGCCCGCGGCTGTTGGGCCATACCCCGCAGCCGACCCCCGAACTCGACTACCTGCAATTTCGCCTCCAGCACAATGGCTTGCCCTTGTTGCTGATTCCCGCCAACCACGTACCAAGCCCTGAGCATGGAGAAAAAACCTATGAGTGAGCAAGCCCGCGCCCTGTACGCAGATATGGGGGCGACGCCCGTAATCAACGCTCTTGGCCCGCGCACCCTGTTAGGCGGCTCGTCCCCGCACCCAGACATCATCGCCGCCATGGAACTAGCCGGCCGCTACTACGTTGACATGGACGCTTTGTTAGCAAGCACCGGACGAATAGTCGCCGACCTGCTCGGGGCCGAGGCCGCGCTGATTACCCCCGGCTGCGCCGCCGCATTGGTCCTCGGCACGGCCGCCTGCGTAACCGGCGCAGACCCAGAGAAAATGGCCGGCCTGCCCGATACAACCAGCATGGCCAACCAAGTGGTTATTCAAAAGGCCCAACGCTACAAATACGACCGCGTGGTGCGCCTGCCCGGCGTCACCCTAGTGGAGGCGGGCACCGAGCAAGGCACCACAGCCGACGAACTCGCCGCAGCCATCGGCCCTCAAACCGCCGCCCTACTCTACCCGGCCATCGACAACCAAGCCGCCATCGTCCCGCTGGACACCGCCATTGACATCGCCCATGCCCGCGACGTCCCGGTCTTCGTCGATGCAGCCTTCCGCGTCTATCCCCTCGACGGCTTGACCCGCTACATCGCGGCCGGGGCCGACCTAGTCGGCTATGGTGCCAAGTATGTGGGCGCACCCAATTCTTCGGGCATTCTCTGCGGCCGCGCCGACTTAATCGCCGCGGCCCACCTGCACAGCTTCGCCTGCTTTGAAACCCGCAACCTAGAAGGAATTGGCCGCCCGCTCAAGATCGACCGCCAGGAGGTCGTCGGCGTGGTCGTGGCCCTGCGCCGCTGGCTGGCCATGGACCACGATGCCCGCAACCAAAGCGACACCCGCCGCGCCGAGACAGTGCGCCAGCACCTCGGCGAACTGCCCCACGTGCAAAGCTTGGTCAATGGCCCGTCCCTGACCTTGACCTTGGACGAACAAGCACTCGGCCGCACCGCCGCCGACTTAGCAGCGACCCTGCGCAATGGCAATCCTTCGATCTGGCTCTCAGCGGCTCCAGGCCAGCTTCACTTGTCGATGCCCACGGTCGCCGACGGCGACGAAGAGCTCTTGGCAGCGCGAGTTAGGGAAGTGCTGGAGCTTGGGCGGTAGGCTGGCCACAGCGCCGCGCCCAAATTTACATGGTAAACCAGTTCGACATGCCGCCAAAATAGTCGATGATCAGCCACATGCCCGCCGAGCCAAAAGCCCCTAGCACCAGGCCGAGAAAGAGCGGACGCAGCAGGCGATAGCCTTTGGCCCCGCCGTATTTCAAAATGACCGCTTTGAAAGCCCAAGCGATAAAGACCGAAAACCAAATCTGGCTGATGGGGTAGGTCAGACCAAGCACTAGGCCGATGGGATGGATTGGGAAACCGACGAAACGCGCCTTGAGAAAGCTCAGCACGGCCATGACAGCACTGCCGATGCCGGTGTAGATGAGGTGCCAGCCGTAGATTTCCTCCGGGTTGTTGATATTGTGTGCAATCCAGTTACCCGTCAGTTGGGTCAAGCCGCCGAAACCCCAACCGCCGAGATTGATGCCACCGTATTTATACGCCAACGTGGTAACCGCCCACACCGCAGAAGTCAGGGTGACCACTATGGTCGCGGCGATTGCCCAAAACAGCCGTCGGGTCTCCAAGCGCATAACCTCGGCGATCTTGAGGCCGGTCGCCGCTGAGGCCATAACGAAGGTGCGCAAATCGGCGGTCCAAGGGAAGTTCATGCCGAGCGCCGTCAACCCGCTCGCTCCAAGCTCGGTCGGCCCGAATGCCGTGACCATAAATACCGGCGGAGCCACTGGCGACACCCCGTAGGCGAGGCCAGCTTGGGAGACAATGCGGGCCAAACCGATAAAAGTGGCTAGACAGAGTAAAAAATAAAAAAAGGCAACGCCGAACTGTAGGCCGGTTTGCGCCAGCCACCATACAGCGAAAACCGACCCGAAGATAAAACCCAGTACGGCCGTCCGGTACGAAAGCATCTCGCCACTATCGTCAATCGTCGGATCGCGCTTGAAGGCTTTGCGCAGCACGTCGCCGATGTGTTGGCGCGCAGCCCACAGGATGGAACAGACCAAGAACAACATCGCGCCCTGCGCCAGATGGGCGACGCTGGCCGAAGCGGGCATGGAGTAGGGCTGCGACGGGCCAATGCTCCAGCCAAACAGACGCTCGGCCCCGGTGTGGACATAGGCGAGAAAGGCGAAGAACCACACGCCAAACGAGACATCGAGACTCAACAGATACGAAAGCCCAATGACCTCGAAGCGCGGGTAAAGATTCAGACGCACGGATTCGCGCAGCAAGCGCAGTGGGGTATTCAACTGGATGAAGGGAAAGTAGTTGAAGTACGAGTGGAGGCCATTGACGAGATTGATGAGAAACGGGATCAGAAAGCCGACCCAAGTCAGATAATTGCGCAGCAACGATGGCAGCCGGCGACCCTGCTCTTGCCGGGCCAATTCGAGCGGCAAGATCGAGAGCGGGAAAAGCAGGCGCTCGTGTTCCATCCACTGCTTGCGCAGTATGACCAACATACAGAGCGTCACAAAATAGATGCTGAGTATGAAAAACCCCCAAGCCAACAACGGCTTGTGCCACAACTGCCAAGGCACGGGCTCGCCGCGCGCCGCCCCCTCAAAGAGCTTCCAGATCGCCGCACGGTCTTGGGACACGAGCCAGGGTTTGATGTGCGGGTGGATGATATTGGCCCAGTCGTTCTCTGGCGTGGCAAAGTAAAACAGCCCCCCTAAAAGCGGGATTAAGTTCATAACAAAACCCCAAGAGGGGATCGCCGAAGCCACGATCATCATTATGTAAACGGTCGCCAACTCGCCGCTGTGCAGCCGCGAACCAGTGAGCAGCTGGGCAAGGGGATTGAGCAGCAAAGTGAGCAGCAAGAACAAGAAGATGGCGGCACCAGTGGAATAATCGGCGGCCATAGCCGAACCGCGCACCACCAGCGTGCCATAGGATTCCCCGCAGGAGATCGCACTAGCGCAGAGCAGGCCGATAAAAACGGCCCGTTTGGAAACACCGCGCTGTGGTTGAATTTCTGTCACATTCACCTTTGTCGCCCCCATCTTTCCGCCGCCGGTCCCATGACTTGAGACGCGACCGCCATGGCGCATTGTAAACTATAGGGCGTCAACGGCATTATCAAAACCGATAGCCCGCAAAGACTTGCCCTGGTCATCCCCATAGCCTTAAATCCTACGACCAACCCAACCCACGAGGAGCGCAGAAGGCATGACAGCGACCATCGCCATCTACACTGCTGAGCACCTATGAGCACGGCACAGCAACAAGCCGAGGGCATCGCCGCCGGACTGTACTCCCATCAAGTCGAGGGCATCGCCTTTTTGTTGGGTCGCCAGCGGGCAATTCTCGCCGACGACATGGGGCTGGGCAAGACGCGGCAATCCGTGCTCGCGATGCGCCAAGCCCGGCCCGAGGGGCCGTACCTAGTCATCTGTCCGGCGGCAGTCAAAATCAACTGGGGGCGCGAGATCGAATTGGTGCTGCCAGCGGCCGAAGTTGCCATCGTCGGCCCCGCACCTGCCCCCGCACCCGGCTACACCGGCTGGGTCGTCATCAACTACGACATCCTCGCCAAACACCCTTTATCGGCACACGCTTGGAGTGGCCTAGTCTTTGACGAGGCCCACTATCTCAAAAACTACCGCAGCCAGCGGCACCGCCTGGCAATGGACTTGGTCAAAGCCGTCGGCGCCGAAGCGGTGGTCCACCTTTTGACTGGTACGCCGCTGACGAGCCGGCCACGCGATCTCTTCCCCCTGTTGCAGTTAGCCCACCACGCCCTCGGACGTTCATTCGTCTCATTCGCCAAGCGCTATTGCGACGCCTACAAGGGCGAGTACGGCTGGGTCGCCGACGGGGCCTCCAATATCGAAGAGCTGACTGTGCAATTGCACGGCATTATGCTGCGCCGCACCAAAGCCGAAGTTCTCGACCTGCCGCCCAAAATCCGCAGTTGGCTCGACGTGGAGGTCGCCAGCCGGGTGGCACGCCAGATGAGCGAGGCCGTAACGGAGCTATTGCAGACCATCTCGCGCCGAGGCCAAGCCCAACTGGCCGGCGAGACCGAAGCCGAGCGCCGGGCACACCAAGCCTGGATCATGGGCCAGCTAACCAGCGCACGCAACCGCCTAGCCATGGCCAAGGTCCGCAGCACCATTCCCTTCGTCGAAAACGCATTGGAACAGGGCGAAAAAGTCCTAGTCTTCTCGTGTTTTCTCGCGCCCGTCAACACGCTGCGCAAGCACTTTGGCTCGAAGGCCGTAGCCATCACCGGCGAGGTGCCCGCTAGCCAGCGGCAACAACTAGCCGACCGCTTTCAGGAAGACGATTCGGTGCAGGTGCTGGCCGCGCAGATTACTGCCGGAGGCGTCGGGCTCAACCTCACCGCGGCGCGGCAGGTGGTCTTCAACGATCTCGACTGGGTGCCAGTCAATCACTGGCAGGCCGAGGACCGGGCCTATCGCATCGGGCAACAGCAAGCGGTCAACGTCACCTACATGGTCGGCCGCAACACAATCGACGAATTCGTCAAGACAGTCCTCGAAACCAAATCGGCGCTGATCGACCAACTCGTCGAGGGCAACGCCCTGCCCGAAGATTTCCAGCGCGACGTGATGGACCAGTTGCGGCAGGTCATGGAGGTGTTGCCCGCGCCGCCCACAGGCGCGATGGACGAGCAGCAAGTGGCGGAACTCTTGCGCCAGGCCGGGACGGCTTTTGTCGCCACACAGCCCACCGTCGAGTCGGCGGCCAAGGCGCGCTTGCCGTCGGCCGAGGCCGTGCGCGTGTTGGCGCGGGTGCTAGCCGGGCCGAAGCGAGCGCTGTATCGGGTGGACAGTTCGTCGAAGCCGGGGATGTTCTACGAATTGGCGGTGGAGGGAAACGACATAAGTTGCAGTTGCAAGGGGTTTTCCTATCGGGGGATTTGCCAACATGCGCGGGCGTTGAAGGAGGCGTTGGTCAAGGGGGAGGGATTGCCGAAAGGATTCGTCGAGATCTAGCGGTTGTGCCTATGTGTTTCTAACCTCGTTGAGTAACTCAATGTAGGCGGTTGTAGAGACGCTGTATTTAGGTATATTGAAAGATAGCCCTTCTGTTCGATTCGAGACCACGACGTTGCAAATGGACTTTTAGGTTCACTCGAAGCCACCATGCCCTACGATATATCACAAGAAAAAAGAAACTGGTACCGGGAAGTATCGGCGCGATCTAGGCAAAGAAAAAAAGCGGCGATCCGCGGTGAGTTTCAACGCGATCCAAGCAGAATAAACAAGCCAGTTTTGGATCCAAACAAACTAATGCCCCAACAGCGACAACAGGGCTTGAAGGCTATGTCGCTGTTTTCGGGAGGTGGTGGTCTAGACCTCGGTTTTGAGCGTGCCGGTTTTGAACATATTGCCAGTTTTGATGCATTGGAGATTTGCGGTGCTACGCTACGGCGCAACCGATCTCAATGGAACGTTTTTTCTGGTCAATATGGCGACGTAACAAAGGTCAATTGGACAGCCTATAAAGGTGCCGTCGATCTCATCCACGGCGGACCTCCATGCCAGCCCTTCTCCGTTGCTGGAAGAAGAAGCGGGAGTGAGGATACTAGGGATATGTGGCCGGCGTTTATTGACGCCGTGATGGCAGTCAAGCCCGATGCGTTCGTAGCCGAAAACGTTCCAGGCTTACTCGATCCCAAGTTTAATAAATATGTCCATAAGGTAATTATAGAGCCGCTAGAACCAAGCTATCACATCGCAAAGTTTAAAGCTGTTGCCTCCGATCTTGGCGTTCCCCAAGTACGCAAGCGGATTATTTTCGTCGGATTTAGATCGCCCAAAGCAGCTAATGAATTCGAGGTGCCACAGGCAACGCATTACCCCAACGATAGTCTGTTTTCATCAGGCAGATGTACGTTGGGTGCTAGGGCGGCTTTGGGTCTAGATGATATCGGATTCGACTGCTTTGCACCGACTCTCCGTTCTGGCTTTACTGGCCCGCGAAAGACGACTAGCATTTTAAATAGTAAGGCTAGCCAAAAAGTTTGGCAGAGGCTACAAATTTGGCCAAATGGTGTACAAAAATCGAGAGAGGAAGCCATTATGTTCCCCCCAGAAAACGGACACTTTAGGCTTTCTGTCCAAGACTGTGCTCTTCTACAAGGTTTTCCGGCCGATTGGCTCTTTGAAGGTGCCGTGTACCAAATTCTTGGGCAGATTGGCAATTCCGTTTGTCCTCCAGTCAGCTATGCTATCGCAAAATCTGTAGCGAACGCATTGAGGACCTAATGGCTGTCCAAGACGATAGCCGAGAAAAGGAAATGTGCCAGTTATTGGGCTTGCGAGAGGGAGAAGGCCGTTCTGAGGTAGATGCATTCTTTGACTTTGTGGAAAATGGGACGTTTTATTTTACACCAATTGAGCTTAAATCGACGACGACAGGATCTGTTTCAACTGCAAGAGATGTAGGACCTACCCACATAGCAAAGTGGCGATCCCGAGTATGGATTTTCGGTTTTTACAACTCTTCGGGGACTTCTCTACAGAAATTGCTTGTACTTGGGCCGAATGAGATGGAAAGCTGGATAGGGAACATTGAGCAATATATTAAACCTGATTTTGCTATAGGAGACCGCGTTGCAGAGAAGCTTGATTTTGAAGACTTGTACGTTATATGCGAAAAAAAGAGCAAATACAGCTTAGAGGATGCCAAGTCTCTCCATAAACGACAGTGGAACCAAGAAAAGTATCGTTCAGAAATGGATGATACCGATGGTTATACTCCTGCGAAAATGCTCGAAATTCTCAAGTTGCGCGCCATTTATATCAATCAGCGTGGCTCGACGTTGAATAATCCACATATCCCGAAATTGTTCTTTGTAAAATTCAAGGATCGGATGATTGATGTGGTACATCTCAATGCAGATGCCCGCGCCACTATCGACCAAACACTACGCGACATAACGCTTGCCACCAAAACATTGCAGTGGACTCGGTGATTTGTTTTCGCCACCTGTCAATTCCCCTAAAGGAGCCTGTCCATGGCCTTTGAAATTTTCGACTTTCGCCAAGAGGAACACATCAAAAACCTCCTCGTCACCCCGCACATCCGCTCCCGCTTTCTGCGCATGCAGCCGGGCGAGGTGGCCGACCTACACAGCCACGATCTCGGCCATGAGATTTTCCTCATCCTGCAAGGCCGCTGCGTCTTCCACATCGCCGGCAGCGAACAAGAGCTATGCGCGGGCCAACTCTGCGTTGCCCTCGCCGACGAGGTCCATCAGGTGCGCACCATCGGCGACGAGCCGATGGTCATGTACCTTTCAGTAACGCCTCACATCCAGCCGACCCACACCGGCCGCGACCCCGACGGCACCCGCCACCCAACCCGCTTCCAGCCCGCTAGCGCATACGACGTGGAGACAGACACCGATACGCCCATCGACGAACTCATCGACCAATTCACGGCTGCGGCCGACGACTTGGCCCGCGCCGCCAGCAACCAAGCAAACGCCCAAGCAGCGCGGAGCGACCAACTCAAAGCAGCCGTCGCCGGCGGCGACCAAGCACAGGCCACCGAACTACGCGAAGCCATGTGGCAAGACGTGTATCAGAGCTTTAAGCGGGCCTACGCACTGGCCGATGTGTGGAACGACTTGACGCCGCGCGTCGGCAAGGTGGGATAGATTGGAGGCGAAAAAGTGGCAACAGATGATTAGGCAAGAGGAAGGTGAAATGGCGACTCAGGTAATTGATCACTTCACGGCGATGAGGTCAAAGATCTAAACATGTCGTAGCCTTTGTTCCGTTTAGACCACCTTCTTGCGTCTGCATATAGCTGCGTCTGGCGGAAATCTTCGCTATCGTACGCAAGACGGAGTGCAGTGCCTAGCACTTTAGGATCCGTAGTTTTCGATGACTTACTTCCTAAAACCTTTTTCAAGGCAATGCTAAAGATCTCAATAAAATCGTGTCCGCAGCAGATTTGATAAGGATCGTCATTCATCTCTCTTACAAGTTCCAACAACCTATCGCTAATGTCTTTCTTGTCTAAGCACTGGTTGCTAGTCAACGCAAAGACATTATTTAGCATTTTATTTTCATCCATTTCTAATGAATCGCGCTTAATAAAGCGAT
Organism: Candidatus Latescibacterota bacterium; assembly: GCA_965221515.1. Lineage (GTDB taxonomy): Bacteria > Latescibacterota > UBA2968 > UBA8231 > UBA8231. The sequence continues at coordinate 4,435,417 of OZ244897.1, read as the reverse complement.
TAAAACGAAGCCCTTCAAAACGCAGACGAAGGTTATCTTTCATAGACAAGTGCCGAAGATGACCTATAATCAAAGTTTTATGAATCAGAGCATCACGTATTCCATTTTCTTGTTTTGGAAATCTACGAATCTTTTTTGTTGAACCTAATTCATGCAAAACTGCATCAAATGCTTTGGTTCTAATAATCATCATTTCGACATCATGCTCATCAGTGACAATCACATTTTGCGACTCTGGTAATAAACTATCGACATGTCCAAAGTCTGCATCAACGATACCCATGAAACCCTGTACACCATCATACTTCTCAAGAATCGCAACGGCGTCAAGGACATTCTCTTTGCCCCAAGCAGGAATAATCGACGTTTCGGTATTTTCAACAAATCGCTGGAAAAACTTTACGTCATTATCCCCTTCGAGAAGGAGAACAGCTCCCTCATATTGGTCGCGTATAAGGAGAATTTCATTAGCTATATCATTGCCTGTTTGCTCCATAATATTAGTTTTTCTCTCCACCTGCTAGATCGACCATGAGATCTCGGCGGTTGTGAATGATAGATGGAGAGTGGGTAGCTACAATAATATCAAGATCTGCTAACTCGGATATCTTAGCAATATCTTCAAGGAATTTTCTCTGCCATGTGACATGAAGAGATAGCTCAGGTTCATCAATAAGAATCAGGGAGCCTGGCTGTGCTTTGAACAAAAGTTCATATGCCAAGACAATTTCATGCTGCTCGCCAGAGGACAACGAACTCGGAGGTACAACAGACTCATCATGAGACGATTTAAAAATAAAACCTTTCTCTCTATCTACCTTGAACTTCTTATATGAAAAGCGCGAGTTAACAATATCCTCGAACAGTTCCACCTGACGAAGAAGCCGATCGAAGACCTCCAGTTTGCTTTTTACATCTTCTAAATAGATCGATAAAACTTTTCGATCATGGGCTGCCAAATTCTCGGTAACAATAGGTACAACTTTTTCCTCAGCGGCAATAAGACCGGAATTCATTAAGCGATCTCTATATTCCAACTGATTAGCATACTCCTGCCGTATAGTCTTTTCTGGCACTCCTTGAAGAAGTTTTGAATCCAAAATACGTTGGGGGAAAGTGCTATCTAAAGATGCTCCAATCTCACCAGATTCTCGCTGACATTCCTCTATTTTGTCGATTATATCCTTCGAGTCTTCCTCAACAGTCATTCGCTGTACAGCAGCTTCCCTTCTTCTGTATGGCGAATATGGAGGCGCAAATTCTTCATCTTTTCGTTCTATAGAGAGCCTCTGAGTTTCAACTACTACGATATTAATCTTCTCTAATACTTTTTCGATTTGATCAGGTAATGAAGGAATATGTTCGATAAGGTCAGGTGATAGTAATCGCTTATAACGCCAGAAAACCTCCTCCAAAGACAGAAAGTCTCCCTCGATCTCATCATACCACTCAGATAGGCCAGTACGTCTTATGTGATCAATCTTATGTTCTAAGATATTAGCATTGCGTCTGAAGTTCTTATGTAGAGGTTCAACCTTATGTTCCCTCTTCTTTTTATTCATACAGGATATTAATTTCAGATATGGATCCTCGCTTTCTTTTGTAATTTTCTCAACTATCAGGCTATCTGAGGATCCGAAACGGACCACAATGCGACCAAAGGGTATCTCAAGCAATGAATAAAACCGCTGTGCGAAGAGATCACTTATAAGACGGAGGAGCGTCGTCTTACCGACGCCGTTCGGCCCGTGGATTATAGTGATACGGTCATCTGTCTTCAGGGGTATCTTGTGATCAAAATACCCGAATAGAGATTGAATTTCTATTTCCACTATCTTCATGTCTGCCTCCATGATACTAGAGTGATGTCAATAAGCATATCCCATTCATCTTCTTTTTGCAATTCATGCACCTCCTAGGCAGCATAGTAAAGATACGTCGTCTAAGATCGCTGGCAAGCCACCTGTGGTCTTGTGGCCAGAGAGAGGTCGTGCTATCTTCGCCTTCTTGAGCATCCCATAACCCTTCCACACCTTGAGCATACTGCTTATGAAAGCCCCCATCCGCATCGGCGTCATCGGCTGCGGCGCCGTCGCCCAAGTCCAGCACCTACCCAACCTCACCGCACTCAAGGACCTGTTTTCCGTCGAGATGGTCTGCGACCTCTCGCCAAGCTTGGCGCAGACCGTGGCGCAAGAGTTTCACGTGCCACGTCACACCAACGACTGGCACGCGCTGCTCGCTGCCGATCTCGACGCCGTGCTTTTGTGCCACACCGATCCCAAGACCGAGATCGCGGTCGCCGCCTTTGCAGCCGGCAAACACGTCTTCATCGAAAAGCCGATCTGCTTCTCGCTGCAAGAGGCCGACCGCATCATCGCCGCCCGGCAAGCGGCTGGCACCGTGGGCTTGGCTGGTTACATGAAAGTGTACGACCCAGCCTTTGAGGCCGCGGCCCGTGCGGCCGCTGACATGGCCGCAATCCGCTTCGTCCAGATACACCATCTGCACACCAACAACACCCATCATCTGGCGCACTTCCGCCTACATCGCACCGACGACATACCCGCTGATGCCATTGAGCAAACAAGTGCAGCCCGCGCGGCGGCCGTGCGCGAGGCCATCGGCGAGGTCTCCGCCGACGTACAATCCGCCTTTGGCCACCTCGCCGGCAGCATGATCCACGACCTCTACGGCCTACGCACCATCATGGGGGTGCCCGAAAAAGTCGCCAGCACCGAGATCTGGTACAACGGCTGGGGCGTCTGCACCATGCTCGTTTACGCCAACGGCGCACGCTGTGCAGCAACCTGGGTCGAACTAAAGGACGTGCGCGACTTCAAGGAAACCCTCGAAGTCTGCGGCGATGACCGCCGCGTGCTGCTTTCTTATCCCACCGGCTTTTCGCGGGGGATCCTCTCCACCTTGGAGATTCAGACCCTCGACGAGGCCGGCGAGGCCATCACCCACTGCCCAGCCATCGCGTGGGAAGGCCCCTTCGTGCGCGAGTTAAAACACTTCCACGCCTGCGTTACCGAGGGTGTGCAGCCGCGCACTCCCCTCGAAGAGGCCCGCTGCGACATAGCCCTGATCATCGACATTATCAAAGCCTATATCGACCGCTGACACGGCCTCCAAGCCCAAAGCACCGCTTTTGGGGGCCAGCTTGGTCAAGCAAAAAATACAAGGGACCAGCGTAGCATTTGTAGTGGATGGTTCTTTGTTCAGTAGGGCACGAACAAGATCGTCGTGCGGCTAGTGGCAGGTGGGAAAAATCGCCGCTCAACTGCTTCCGGCTCCGCTCACTCCTCCACCTCAGCCCACGCCCCCTTAGCCATCAGCCCGCCATCGACGCAGACATTCTCGCCAGTCATAAACGACGCCTTATCGCTAGCCAAGAACAACATGGCATTGGCAATGTCTTCCGGCTGCCCATAGCGGCCAAGCGGATGCAGCTTGGCGTAATCCTCAAAGAATTGCTCGCGCTCGTGGCCGAATGCCTCGATTACTTCATCGACTAACGGCGTCTGAATACCCCCGGGGTTGACCGCCAAGACCCGAATCCCATACCGGGCGTAGTCGAGTGCAAGCTGCCGCGTCAGAGAAATAATCCCCCCCTTGCTCGCGGCATACGCCGAAACCATCGCCGCCGACTGCAAACCCTGGACGCTAGCCGTGTTGATGATGACCCCCTTGCCCTGCTCCATCATCTGTGGCAAGCAATGCCTAGCCATCAAAAAGAAGCTCTTCAGATTGACATCGATGATCCGATCCCACATTGCTACCGGCAACTCGTGAGCCAACTTATAGCTGGGCACGGGCTGAATGCCGACGTTGTTGCACAACACATCGACGCGACCCCAATCTTCGATGATCGTTCCCACAGTCTGGGCGCAAACCTCGTCGCTGGCCACATCGGCTGCAAAAAAGCGGACCTGCCCCTCTTCTGCGGCCAAGGCCGCGCCGGCCTCGGCATCTAGGTCCAACGCGGCGACTTTTGCCCCGGCGCCGGCGAACGCCCGCGAAATCCCCGCGCCAATGCCTTTGGCACCGCCGGTTACAATTACTACTTGCCCGGTAAAATCAGCCATGACAATCTCCTTTGTAAATGTCTCATGTAAATGTCTCATTCGCCAAGCTAACATTCAGCGAGTTTTTTTCAATTTACAACAAAACGCCTGTTGCCCCAGTACTTCAATCGGCAACACGCGCTCCAGGTACAGATCCGGCCAGGCGGCAAATGCCTCGGCCAGCAGGGCGCGCTCGCTGGTCAAACACACGGCCACTCCACCGGCCTTTAGCACTCTTGCCACCTCGCTGGCAAAGCCCTGGTAGAGCGGGCGCAGCACTTGCAACTGGCCGATCTTTTTGCCAAAGGGCAGGTTGCATACCACCCGATCGACGCTGCCGTCGTCCAAGGGCAAGTCCTGCACATCCCATTGGCGAATGGCGATCGGCTTGTAGCGCGGGCCAACGTTTGTGCGAGTGGCAGCCACCGCGTCCGGACGAATGTCGCCACCCAAAAGCTGGGCGTAGCGGCCGTGCAGCCCCCGCTCAATGAGAATGGTCCCAGCCCCGCACATAGGGTCGAGAAAAACGTCGCCGTCCGCTGGCTCGGATAGCATCACCAAGGCGCGCGCCACCGTCGGCCGCAGCGAAGCCTCCACTTGCGAGACTTTGTAGGTGCGGTGGCGCATGGTCGCGTCGGAAAGGCGCACCCCGCAGAGTAACTCGCCTGCAGCCTCCAAACCCCACACCTCCAACAACGCTTGCTCGGCTACGTACTTCCAGCGCGGAAAACGCCACGCCACAGCCCGCTGCAAAGCGCGGCGCATCTCTTGGCGCACATAGCGCTGCTGCCCACTGCGACGCTGGGCTACAATTCGATAAGTGATGCGCTTGACCCGCTTAGGGCGAGCGCGGCGCTGTGCGCCTACGGCCTCGGCAAAAAGCGGCGACTCCGCAACCAGTGCGCCAGCCTCTTCCAAGCCCTCGCGCCCGGCAGCCACCGGGCCGCGCGCTACCAGCGCAAACACATCCTCGGTCGTCCCCAATCCGAGCAAGTCTTGCGGCGAAGCGTCCGTCGCAAAGAACACCACCCCGCGCTGCTGGCCCTGCTGCCGGCCCCCCAAACGCGCGGCGATTTCTCGTTGGGCGATATCCTCTAGCCCGGGGGCGACAAAAGCGTAAAACTGCACGGCTCTATTCGTAGAGGTCGTCTAGATCGGCGGCGGCCAGCTCGACCAAAAACTCGGCCAGTTGCGCTGCCACTTGCTCCAAGCAGCGGCGGCCCTTTTCCGCAGTGGCTTGGCGCGGATCGCCGATGCCGGTGTCGTCGGTTGCCTGCGGCCAATCGCGCTGGGTCCAAACCCAGCCTTGCCGCAGCGCGGCGATCTTAAACTTGTGCTCGTGGCCGCTGCCGGCCTCCGACAAGGGCCGCACCCAATCCGGCCGCAGGTATTGCATGAGGCTGGTCTCCATCTCGTTGGCGTGGTCGCCACCTTCTGCGAAAAGCCCCTGATCGGCGATGCGGTACCAATCCATGCAGCAAATAAACATCGCAAAGCGCGGCAACAGCTCCCGCACCATCTGTTTGAAGTCGTTGCCGCCGTGGCCGTTCACAATGAGTAGTTTGGGGATGCCCTGATGGGCGAGGGCTTCGACCAAGTCTTGTAGGACCGCCAACTGAGTCGAGGGATTGAGATTGAGATCTAACTTGATGTCGAGCTGGCCGGTGTTGACGCCAAAGGGCACAGTCGGCAAGACGATGACCTTGGCGTCCTGCTGCCAAGCGATGTGGGCCGCAGCCGCAACGATCTCGTCGCACTGCACTACATCGGTCGAATAAGGCAGGTGGTAGTTGTGCGCTTCCGTAGCCCCCCACGGCAGGATCGCCACCTCGTATGGGGTGTGCTCTACGACTTGCCAATTGGTCTCTGCGAGAATGTAGGGTCGGCCGGGCATCTTGTTAGGACCTCTTACGATGTAAGCACCGCTCGGTGCAAAGTTCGCTACTCAGCTCCAGTCGGTTTGAGGATGCTTGCCGTCCGCCCCACCGCCGCCAGCGGAACCTGCAACCTCCACTTGCCCAACACCGCTGGGCGCGACTAACGGGCACCGCAAGCCCGCAAGCAGGCGTTCAAATACCCCCGGCTCTCCGCCGCAATCGTCGCCACCTGTCCCAAATCGTACTCCTTCGCCCCAATCACTTCCAAGTTGGCCGCCACGTCTAGTCCCGATTCGTGTAGCACCTGGACGTACCCGAACAAATCGATGTTGCCCCGCCCACACGCCTGCAACTCCGGCGCACCCGGCCCGCCTTCGGCCACGGCGCAATCCCTTATGTGGACGTGCTTTACTCGCGAGATGACCGCCGCCAGCGCCTCTACCGTATTCTCTCCCGCCCGATGGATGTGACTGGGGTCCATATCCACTCCAAATCCCGGCGAGTCGATCCGCTCCATCGCTCGCAACGTGGTCGGCGTATTGTAAATGCACTGCCCCACGTGGGCCTTAGCGCACAGCGTCACCCCGTGTTCGTGCGCCTTATCAGCCATCTTGCCTAGCAGCGCAACCTGCCGGTCAAAATCTTCCTCCACATCGCTTTGGCCCCCCGGGCCGACGTTGACGACGGGAATGCCAATTTCAGCGCCCGCCGCAAACGCCAACATCAACCGCTCTTCATCGAGCGCGGCTTCCTCCATAGCCAGCAGTTTTAACTCGTACTGTTCCGCTAGCTCTTTGATCTGGTTGGCTTGCGCCTGCCAGTTGTCCAACTGCAAGTGCTCGCACATCCCCTTGATGGCCGAAAGTTCGATGCCGTCGTAGCCAGCGAGGTGGATATGGCGCATCGCCGTTTCCAGATCGAATCCGGCAAAGAGAACCGAATTGGCTCCTAAGTGAATCATTTTATAACTCCTATTGGGTGATAAACAATTGATTTTACTGGATTACCGAGCGTTCATTATACGCAGACAAAAGGGGGGCGTCAAGCAGCGATGAGGAGAATGCTTGACGGGGTTTGGCGGTTAGTACGCTTGCCCGCTGCACATCCGTATAGTATATTTTTGGATTCCTTTTTTCGCCCCTCGCGCTATACGAACTCATGGAAACACAAGATATCGTCGTCCGCGGCGCCCGCGTCCACAACCTCAAAAACATCCACCTCACCCTCCCCAAAAACAAACTAATCTGCTTCACCGGTGTCTCCGGTTCGGGCAAATCCTCGCTGGCCTTTGACACCCTGTATGCCGAGGGACAACGCCGCTACGTCACCTCGCTGTCGGCGTACGCACGCCAGTTTTTGGGCCAAATGGAAAAACCCGACGTCGATCAAATCACCGGCCTGTCCCCCACCATCTCCATCGCCCAGAAAACCGCCGGCCAAAACCCCCGCTCCACCGTCGGCACCATCACCGAAATCTACGACTACTTACGCGTACTTTTCGCCCGCGTCGGCACCCCGCATTGCACCGAGTGCGGCGAGCCGATCGGCGCCCAGAGCAGAGCGCAAATCGCCGCCCGCATTCGCGCCCTGCCGGTCAACTCGCGCCTGCACATCCTCGCCCCAGTCGTCCAAGAGCGCAAAGGCGAATACCACGAGCTTTTTGCCGACCTGCAAAAGGCCGGCTACATCCGCGTGCGCGTCGATGGCCAAATTTTTACCCTCGACCAAGCCCCCCAGCTCGACCGCTACAGTCGCCACACCATCGAAGTCGTGGTCGATCGCTTAATCCTCCGCGAGCGCGAAGACCGTCGCTTGGAAGAGGCCATTGACAACGCCCTGCGTCTTGGGCAGGGCACCTTTATCGTCGCCCGCCAAGGAGCCGACGACTTCCTGCTCAGCGACCGCTTCGATTGCACCGCCTGCGGCATCTCCTATCAGGAGCCAACGCCGCAGATGTTTTCCTTCAACAACCCCCAAGGCATGTGTCCAGACTGCCACGGCCTCGGCACGCAAGTGCTGATGAGCGAGCGCCTGATGGTGCCCGACTCAGCTAAGACCCTGCGCGCCGGTGCGCTCGCGCCGCTTGGTCCGCTGGGCAGCAACCGCTGGCGTCTGCACTTATACGAAGGCGCCGCCGAGCACCTCGGCTTTGATCTCGATACGCCGTGGGGCACACTCGCCGCCGAGCAGAAGCACGGGTTCCTCTACGGCCTCGGCGACCAAAAAATCACCTTTACCTACACCAACCTCCGCGGCGCGAGCTGGTCGCACAACGACAAATACGAAGGCGTCATCCCATTTCTCGAAGAAAAGTTTCGCGGGGCCAAGGAAAAACAGCGCCGCGAACTAGAGCAATACATGGGCGTACAGCACTGTGATCGATGCGACGGCGGCCGCCTGCGGCCAGAGTCCCTAGCCGTCAAAATCGACGGGCGCAACCTCCCGCAGCTAACCGCTATCCCCATCGAGCAAGCGCATGACTTTTTCCGCGCCGTGGCCTTTGAGGATGCCAAAGCCCTGATCGCCGAAGAGGCGCTCAAGGAAATTCGCGGCCGCTTGCAGCTGATGTGCGACATGGGCTTGGGCTATCTAACGCTCGATCGCGGCGCCCATACCCTGTCCGGCGGCGAGGCCCAGCGCATCCGCCTCGCCTCCCAGATCGGCTCCGGCTTAGTCGGCGTGTTGTACATCCTCGACGAACCTTCCATTGGCCTCCACCACCGCGACAACCAGCGGCTGTTGGCCACCCTCAAACGCCTGCGCGATATCGGCAACACAGTCATCGTCGTCGAGCACGACGAAGAGACCATGCGCGCAGCCGATGTGGTCGTAGATTTTGGCCCCGGCGCCGGCGAGCGCGGCGGCACCTTAGTCGCCTGCGGCCCACCCAGCCACATCGAGCACAACCGCCAATCCCTCACCGGGCGCTATCTCGCCGGTGCCGAAGCCATTCCAGTCCCCAGCCAGCGCCGCAGCGGCAACGGCAAATGGCTGGTCGTCAAAGGGGCGCGCCAGCACAACCTCAAAGACATTGAAGCGCGTATCCCCCTCGGCTTGTTCACCTGCGTTACGGGCGTGTCCGGCTCGGGAAAAAGCTCGCTAATCAACGACATCGTCTTCAAACAGCTCGACTGCCTTCTCCACCGCGCCCGGCACGAGCCGGGTACACACGCGGCGATTCAAGGCGTCGAACATCTCGACAAGGTCATTCGCATTGACCAGAAGCCCATCGGCCGCACGCCCCGCTCCAACCCGGCCACGTACACCGACGCTTTCACGCCCATCCGCCAGCTTTTTGCCAAGCTGCCCGAAGCTCGCCTGCGCGGCTACCAACCGGGCCGCTTTTCCTTTAACGTCAAAGGCGGGCGCTGCGAAGCCTGCGCCGGCAATGGTGCCAACTTGGTGGAAATGGAGTTCCTCGCCGATATCTGGGTCACTTGCGAAGCCTGCGCCGGTCGTCGCTTCAACCGCCAGACCCAGACCATCAAATACAAAGGCCATTCAATCGCCGATGTGCTAGAAATGGAAGTCGAGGAAGCGCTCAACCTCTTTGCCAACGTCGCCCCCGTGCGCCGCGTACTGCAGACCCTGTACGACGTCGGCCTCGGCTACATCAAGCTCGGCCAGCCCGCTCCCACGCTGTCCGGCGGCGAGGCCCAGCGCATCAAACTGGCCAAGGAACTCTGCCGCCGCAGTACGGGGCGCACCCTCTACATCCTCGACGAGCCGACCACCGGCCTGCACTTTGCCGACGTCGATAAGCTGCTGCGCATCCTCCACACCTTTGCCGACCAAGGCAATAGCGTCGTCGTCGTCGAGCACAACATGGAGGTCATCAAAACGGCGGATTACATCCTCGACTTGGGGCCCGAAGGGGGCGACGACGGCGGCGCGATCGTCGCGGCCGGGCCGCCGGAAGCCGTGGCCCAAAACGAGCAGTCGCACACCGGCCAGGCGCTCAAAGAGGTGTTCAAACCGCAGCCGGCCGCACTGCCAGCGGCAGCGACCAACGGCCACGACGAGGGCAACGGCTGGATCCGCGAAATCGAGATTCTCGGCGCGCGCCAGCACAACTTGCGCAACATCGACGTCAAAATCCCCCGCGACCAGCTAACGGTCATCTCCGGCGTCTCCGGCTCGGGCAAGTCTTCGCTGGCCTTTGACACCCTGTACGCCGAAGGGCAGCGCCGCTACGTGGAGTCGCTGTCGGCGTATGCTCGGCAGTTTCTCGAACAAATGCAAAAGCCCAAAGTCGAGCGCGTTTCCGGGCTGTCGCCAGCCATTGCCATTGAGCAAAAAGCACCCAGCCGCAACCCCCGCTCCACGGTCGGCACCGTCACCGAAGTGTACGATTACATCCGCGCCCTGTACGCGGCCTTGGCAACCCAGTACTGCCCGCGCTGCCACGTGCCGGCCGGCACCCAGACCGCCCAGGCAATGGTCGAGCGCATTACGCAGATGCCCGCTGGCCGCCGCATCCTCATTCTCGCGCCCATAGAGCCGCGCCAAAACGAAGGCTACGAAACCCTGTTGGCGCGCGCCCGCAGCGATGGCTTCCTCCGCGCCCGCATCAACGGCACCGTCCACGACCTGCGCGAAGAAATCCAGCTAGAACGCCGCCATCGCCACCGCATCGAGCTGGTCGTCGATCGCCTCGCCGTCGGCGCCAGCGACCGCGGCCGCCTCACCGAATCCGTCGAACGCGCGCTAGAGTTGGCAGGCGGCGAGCTAGCCGTCGCCTCGCCCGACGATGAAGCCGAGGAACGCTTCAGCCGTCGCTACTCCTGCCCGGAGTGCGGCCGGGCCTTCTCGCCTCTGTCGCCGCAGTGCTTCTCCTTCAACCACCAGCAAGGCATGTGCCAAGTCTGCGAAGGGCTAGGACTCGGGTTGGGCGTCGATCGCGAGCGGGTCGTAGTGCCGCATCTGAGCGTACGCGAGGGAGCCATCCGCGCTTGGGGGCCGGTGCAAGATCCGGCGTTTGACCGCCTGCTTTCCATCGCCGGGGATGCCTTGGGCTTCAGCTTGGACGTGCCATATGCCGCGCTCGCGCCCGAGGCCCGGCGCGCCCTGCTCTACGGCGCACCCGAGCAGCAGTTGAGCGAAGAAAACCTCGGCTTCCGCTATGCCGGCGTCCTGCCGCCCCTCGACGAGTACGCCAGCACCAGCAAGCGGCACCGGCATCTCTTGGGCCAAGTCCCGTGCTCGGCGTGCGAGGGCAGCCGCCTGAATGCCGACAGTCGCGCCGTGTACCTGCGCGACAAAAGCATCGTCCAAGTCGCCCGCCTGCCCATCGCCGAGAGCCTGCTTTTCTTTCGCGACCTGCACCTGCACGAGCGCGAGCGCGAAATCGCCGGCGAGCTGTTGCAAGAAATCCGCACGCGCCTCGGCTTTTTAGAGCGCGTCGGTCTCGGCTACATAGACTTGGAGCGCCGCGCCGCGACCCTGTCCGGCGGCGAAGCCCAGCGCATCCGCCTCGCCTCCCAGATCGGCTCCGGCCTCACCGGCGTGCTCTACCTGCTCGACGAGCCGACCATTGGCCTGCACCCACGCGACAACGCCCGGCTGTTGGAGGCCCTCAACTCCCTGAAAGACTTGGGCAATACCATCGTATTAGTCGAACACGACCGCGACACCCTGGAGGGAGCCGACCACATCGTCGATCTCGGTCCGGGCGCGGGCAGCGAGGGGGGCAATCTCGTCGCGGTCGGAGTGCCCAGCCAGCTCGGCAACGGTCGGCAGTCGCTCACCAGCGCGTATTTGCGCGGCGAATTGCACATCCCGGTTCCGGCCAGCCGCCGCAAGCGCCGCAACGGCCGGCTAGTCGTGCGCGGCGCACGCCAGCACAATCTCAAAAACATCGACGTGCCCATCCCGCTCGGCCGCCTTGTATGCGTCACCGGCGTCTCGGGGTCGGGCAAATCCTCGCTCGTCGAAAGCGTGCTCTTCAACGCGCTCGCCAACCAGTTGCACAAAGCCAATCGCCCGGTCGGCGAGCACGACCAAATTGACGGCGTTGAGCACATCGACAAGGTCATCCACATCGACCAAACCCCCATCGGCCACTCCCCGCGCTCCACCCCAGCTACGGTCATGGGCGTCTTCGACCTAATGCGCCAGCTCTACGCGGACCTGCCGGACGCCAAAGTCGCCGGCTTTGCCGCCGGGCACTTCAGTTTCAACAAGCCCGGCGGCCGCTGCGAGACCTGCGAGGGGCTAGGGCAGCGCTGCATTGAGATGCACTTCTTGCCCGATGTGTGGGTCGAATGCGACCATTGCCGGGGGCAGCGCTACATGCCCGAAGTGCTGCGCGTGCAGTTCAAGGGGCATTCGATTGCCGACGTGTTGCAAATGCGGGTGCGCGATGCGCTCGCCCTCTGCGAAAACATCCCCCGCATTCGCAAACGCCTGCAAATCATGGAGGACGTCGGTTTGGGCTACATGTCCTTGGGGCAGTCTTCCACCACCCTGTCCGGCGGCGAGGCCCAGCGCCTCAAGCTGGCCGCCGAATTGTGCCGCCCCGACACCGGACAGACGCTCTACATCCTCGACGAGCCTACTACTGGCCTGCACTTGGCTGACATTGAGTGCCTGCTCGCCGTGCTCCACCGCCTCGTCGAAGCCGGCAACACCATGGTCGTCATCGAGCACAACATGGATGTCATCAAAACGGCGGATTACCTCATTGACCTAGGACCAGAGGGCGGCGATCAAGGGGGGACGCTGGTCGCCGCCGGTGCGCCGGAAAAAGTCGCCCAGAGCCGGCAATCGCACACCGGGCGCATTCTCGCCGACGTGCTGCAACGCGACAAAAAGGTCCAGCGGACATGAGCGATTTGCACCTGCCCCAACGCGCCTTTTTCGAGTTTTCCTTTTGCTGCCGCCAGCGACAGCAACCGCCCAAAATCGACGGCAACCTGCGCGATTGGGACGACGCCGAGCGCGTACCCGACTTGATGGCCGTCGATGGCCACCCGCCTTTTGCCTCGGTCTATATGGCCTACGACGACAGCGGCCTGTACTTTGCCTGCGAGGTCAAGCGCAAGACGACCTACAAGCTCAACCCGCTCCAGCCGGCGGCCGGCGATAGCCTCGAACTCTTCATCGACACCCGCGACGTCAAGGAGCACCGCGCCAATCGCTTCTGCCACCGATTTTACGTCTTGCCCGGCGGCAGCGGCAAGGACGGCAAGCAACCCATCGCCCGCCAGACTTCCATTGAAGACGCCCGCGAACAGGCACCGCCCTGCCCGGAAGACTCGATTCAGACCGGCCTGCGCCGCCTTAAGCGGAGCTATCAGCTAGAGATCAAATTGCCGGCCGCAGGTCTCAATGGCTTTGCGCCGCGGGAGTTCAGCCGGGTGGGGTTTGCCTACCTGTTGCACGACGCACAGCACGGCACCCAGTCTTGGTCGTCAATCTCGGACCTGGGCGTAGAACGCGATCCGAGCACTTGGGGCACAGCCAAACTGGTGGATTAGGTTTTTACTCATGCCAAGAAGGGGCCGTTGACGCGCCAGGCGTCGTCTTGGAAGTTCACTCTAAAAGACGCTGCGCAACGTTAGTTAAGCAGTTATATTAATAGTTTATCCGCGTTTTCACCTAAGACCATTGCCAATGCCTAGTTCCACTGTAATTCATCGAGTTTTCGGGGTGGGGATTTTCGTGCTGACGCTGGGGATGTACGTAAAGACCCTGGCGCCAACCGTGTCGTTTTGGGACTGCGGCGAGTTCATCGCCACGTCCTATATCCTCGGCGTACCTCATCCTCCGGGTGCTCCTTTGTACGTGCTGTTGGGGCGAGTCTTTACCTTGTTCCCCTTCGGCGAAGTCGCCATCCGCGTCAATTTTATGTCCGCGCTGACCTCGGCGCTGGCGATTTGGTGCGTCTATCTATCGACCGTCGCCTTGGGGCGGCGGGCCTTGGGCGGCCAGCCCCTGCAACCGCTGGGCGACGCCCGCGACATCGGCGTACTCGCCGCTGGAGCCGTGGCCGCGCTGACGTTGGCGTTCTCCTATACTCAGTGGTACAACGCCTCCGAAGCCGAGGTGTACGGCTATTCCATCTTGTTTACCTGTCTGGGGCTGTGGCTAATTTTCTACTGGGAAGGCAGCGGCGCCGGCGCGGCCAACGACCGCTGGCTGTTGGCGCTGGCGTATTTGTTCGGCCTCGGCGGCGGCGTCCATCTGTTGTGCCTGTTGACAATCCCATCGCTTATGCTGCTGGCGTGGTTTGCCGACCGCCAGTTGCAACGACTAATCTTGCTACTAGTCGGCTGGGGCCTAGTCAGCGGGCTGGCGCTGGTAACAGTGGAGTGGGAGACAGGCTCGAACGGGGTGATGGTGCTGGGGCTGGCGGGGCTGCTGGTGTACTTGTACGGCCGCGACCGACGGCTGTTCGTCCTCCTATTGGGCGTCCTCGTGCTGTTCGCGCTGGGCTATTCCACCTATGGCGCGTTGTACATTCGCTCTGGCCTGAATCCGGCCATCGACGAGAACGATCCCGAGACCTGGTCCGCTTTTCTTAAGTTTCTCAACCGCGAACAATACGGCACCGAGAGTATGCTTACTACCATGCTGACGGCGCGGGCGAGCCGCACCTATCAGTTCTGGGATCAGCAGATGAAGTACTTCTTTCAGCAGTTTCCCTTTCCGCTTTTGGAGCGGGATGTAGTATTCCGCAAGGCTACCGTAAACCTACCGGATCGGGTGTCTATTTCGCTGGTGCCGTACGGATTGGGGCTGTGGGGGCTGTGGTGGCACGCACGGAAAGACTGGCGACGGTTCGGGGGGGTGTTGCTGCTGTTTTTGATTATGGGCTTCGGACTGTCGCTCTATCTGAACATGCCAGACCCGCAGCCGCGCGAGCGGCACTACGTGTTCGGCGGGATGTACTTGGCATTCGCGCTGTGGATCGGGTTGGGCTGGCTGGGCATAGTCGAGGCGGTGCGGCAGCAGTGGGGAAAGCACCGAGCAGCCGTGCTAGCCGCGGCCGCAGCCGGGTTGTTGCTGCCGGCTGGAGTGGCGGCGCGGCTCTATCACGTGCAAGACCGCACCGGGGACTATATCGCCTATGACTACGCCTACAACATGCTGGCTAGTTGCGAGGAAGGCTCGATCCTATTTACCAACGGCGACAACGACACCTTTCCGCTGTGGTTCTTGCAGGAAGTAGAAGGAGTGCGGCGCGATGTGCGGGTGGTCAATTTGAGTCTGTTGAACACCAACTGGTACATCAAGCAACTGCGCGACCGCGAGCCGCAGATCGACATCCGCTATACCGACGACTTCATCGACTCGGTGCTTACCGACACCCAAATGGTCGATTTCTACAAACGCTACTGGCCCGAACCCAAGGTGCCGCCGGAGCTAAAGAAACTGGGAATTGACGTAGAAGTGAGCGCACCGCCCGAGTATCCAATCCTCCGCGTCCAAGACGTCATGGTCATCAAAATTCTGGCTTGGAACGAGTGGAAAAGACCTATCCACTTTGCCATCACCGTTCCCACCAGCAACTTGCTCAACCTCGATCCTTATTTGACGATGGTCGGCATGAGCGTAAAAGTCTCACCCGAGCCTACCGCCGGCGTCGATGACGCGGCCCTCGAGCGCAATCTCCTCGAAAAATACCGCTTCCGCGGCCTCAACGATCCATCCTTGTACAAGGACGAAAACGCCGAGCGCCTGTTGGGCAACTAC
Organism: Candidatus Latescibacterota bacterium; assembly: GCA_965221515.1. Classification (GTDB taxonomy): domain Bacteria; phylum Latescibacterota; class UBA2968; order UBA8231; family UBA8231. Next base: position 4,419,774 of record OZ244897.1, on the reverse strand, counting down.
TGGGCCTGCGTCTTGCAATTGGCCCGCAGCTACGAGCAACAGGGGCGCACAGCCGAGCTGCCGCAACTGATGCAGTGGGCGCGCGACAACATCTACATAAGTTGGGAAAACCACTATGCGGCGGCCGATTATTTTAGCACCCTCGGCCAGCACGATATCGCCATTGAGCACATCCACGACGCCGTGCGGTCCCTCATCGAGCGCGTCGGCGTTGAGCCGGCCGCCACCTACGATAACATCATCGCCCTCACCGGCGTGCTACTCCAAGAGCCCTACTCGGCCTACGACCGCGCCGAACCCCTCTATCACCAAGCCATCGCCCTCGCGCCGCAACGCTGGGAGGCCTACTACGAACTGGCTGCCGCTCGCCAAGCCAAGGGCGATGTCGCCGGGGCACTGGCCGTTCTTCAACAATACAAAGAGCAGTACGGCGAGCGGCCAGAGCTGGTCGAGGCCGAGGGCATCCTCCGCCAATCCACCACTCCATGACCGAGCCCGTCACCGTCGTCATCCCGCACTACCGCGCAGACGTGCTCTACGACTGCGTGGCCTCGGTCTATAAAAACAGCAACTACCCCGTCTGTGTGCTCGTCGTTGACGACGGCGGCAACGCGCCCAGTTTGCAGCGAGCCAAAGCCGCTTTTCCCGCGCTAGCGGTTTTGACCAACGAGCGCAATCTCGGGTTTGCCGCAGCCTGTAATCGCGGCTTGGCAGCTACCCACACCCGCTACGCTGTGCTGCTCAACGACGACACCCACGTCGAGCCAAACTGGCTCGCGCCGCTGGTCGCCATGGCCGACAGCGATCCCCGAATCGCCGCCTGCCAGCCCAAGCTGCGCTCGGCTAGTGCACCCGACCACTTCGACTACGGCGGCGCAGCCGGCGGCTATATCGACGCCTTGGGCTACGCTTTTTGTCGGGGGCGGCTCTTCGACCGCTGCGAGCGCGACGAGGGCCAATACGATGCGTCCGTACCGCTGTTTTGGGCTTGCGGCGCAGCCTGTTTGCTCCGCGTCGCCGCGGCTGGCCAAGTCGGGTTTTTCGACCCCGATTACTTCATGCACTTTGAAGAAATCGACTTGTGCTGGCGTCTCCAACTGGCCGGCTACCAGATCCGCGCCGTACCCCAATCGGTGGTTTTTCACCACTCGGGTTTTTCCCAGCCCCCAGCCACCTTCCGCAAGACGTACTTCAACCACCGCAACAGCCTCATCACGCTGTGCAAAAACGAAGGGTTGCGCCGCTTGCTGTGGCTGCTGCCGGTGCGCCTATGGCTGGAAGTGGCGACCGCATTCTACTACCTGCGCCGCGGCCAGTGGTCTAGTGTTCCAGCCCCTTGTGTGGCTTTGCTTTGGTGCCTTGTGCATCCGCGCAACATCTATCGCCGGCGCCGCCAGAGCCAAGCGATCGGCTGTGCAGCAGGCGGGCGCGACGGCGTCTATGCGGGCAGCGTCCTCTACCAGTACTTTGCCCGCCGAGTCCGCCGCGCCTCCGCGCTCGTACCCGAGCCGGGCACAGCCCAATGAGCCGCGTCGTCCTCGGTTGCGAACGCCTGCTCGCACAGGCCGACCGGATCGGCGGTCGGCGCGTCGGCCTGATTACCAATCACTCAGGCGTCAACGCGCATCTGCAATCCACCGCCGACTGGCTCCACCAATCCGATCTCTATACGCTCGTTGCCTTGTACGGGCCGGAGCACGGAATTCGCGGTGCCGCGCCGGACGGCGAGCACATCGCCCATTCCACCGATCGGCGCACCGGTGTGCCAACCTATAGCCTCTACGGCCAAGCGCGAGCGCCAGACGCAGCCATGCTCGCTGGCGTCGAGGTGATGCTCTTTGACCTCCAAGACGTCGGTGCGCGCTTTTACACCTATCTCTACACCATGAGCCTGAGCATGGCCGCCTGCGCCCAAGCCGGCATTCCCTTCCTCGTCCTCGACCGCCCCAACCCCATTGGCGGTCAAGCCATTGCTGGAAATTGTCTCGATCCAGCGTTTGCCTCTTTCGTCGGGCAATATCCAATTCCAGTGCGCTACGGCCTGACTATCGGCGAACTCGCCCGATTCTTCAACGAGGAATACGCAATCGGCGCAGACCTCCACGTCGTCGCGATGGAGGGCTGGCAACGCTCTTTTTACTGGGAGGACACCGGCCTGCCGTGGGTGCCGCCATCGCCCAACATGCCGACCCCAGAGACGGCCGTGATCTATCCGGGCACCTGCTTCTTTGAAGGGACTAATGTGTCTGAAGGACGGGGGACGGCCAAACCTTTTGAACAGTTTGGTGCGCCGTTTATCGACGGGGCGCACCTAGCCGACGCGCTCAACAGTCGGGCGCTTGCTGGGGTGAGCTTCCGCCCGGTGTTTTTCCAGCCGACGGCTGGCAAGCACATGGGCGAAACCTGCCAAGGCGTCCAAGTCCACGTCCTCGACCGTGCGACCTTCGAGCCGGTCGAAACTGGCTTTGAGGCACTCGCGACGGTGCGTCGGCTCTATCCGCGCCAATTCTCCTGGCGCGTGCCCACTGGTGGCATCCACAACTTCGACCGCCTCGCCGGCACCGACCAGATCCGCCGCGCACTCGACGCGGGCGCAGCAGTCGCCGAGTTGCTAGCCGCTTGGGACGAAGCGCGCCAAGCCTTTGACGCTATTCGCCAGCGCTATTTGATGTATCCCTAAGCGAAGTTGTCTCGCCGTGCGATCTTTGTTATCGTTCACAGCGGCACTCGCCACGCCTGATACCTGTCATGCCTGCACCGCTCCAAACCGGCACCCTGTTGGTTGCCACGCCCGCGCTCGAATCGCTCGCCTTCGACCGCGCGGTCGTGCTCATTACCCACTATAGCGAAACAGACATCACGATGGGCTTGGTGATCAACCAACCCCTCGGCGAACAGATCCGGCACTATGCGTCAGACCCCTTGCAACAACTCGCAGGCGGCGAAGATGCGTGTGCCGAGTTGGGGCGGATATTCTATCAGGGGGGGCCGGTGCATCAGCGCTATCTTTTCTTTTTGCACCGACTCGACGGCTTAGTCGAAGGGGGAACGAAAATTCTCGACGGCCTCTATTTGGGTGGCAACCTCGACACCCAGTACGCCGAGGCTGAAGTACTCCGACCCGACGCGCCGCGGCTGCGGTTCTACTTGGGCTATGCCGGCTGGCAACCAGGCCAACTCCAAGCCGAGATTAGTGCCGGCACTTGGTTTTTGGCGCCGGGTGCGCCCGAGATAGTCCTCGCGTCCACCCCCGAGACTATGTGGCAAACCGTGCTGCATTCCTTGGGGGGCAAATATCGCCCCATCTCCGTGTTCCCCAAAGACCCGTCCGTCAACTAATCAACACACCATACCTCGCTTGGCGCGGATGCCGTGCGCGGGCGGATCGGCGCCGATCCAGCGCGTGTCTATTGGTTCGTGGGACCGCTGGTAGCGCGTATCGGCAGACAGGCGAATGCAGTCGGTTTGGTTGTCTGAACTGGCGTGCAACAGGTACATGCAGAACACCAGCAAATCGCCCATCTGGTACTCAGCCGTCAGCCAGCGACCTTGTAGCTCATCGCGCACGGCAATCGCGTCGTGCGCGTAGGCCCCAGACGAGTTCCAGCGAATTTGGCTGCGTTCTTGTTGGGTCAGCTCGCGGCCTTGCGCTTGGGCAGCCTCGACGATTTGGCGCGCGGCGGGGCCGTCGTTTTCGCAAAACGCATCCACATCGGTCTGGCCGTAGCCTTGTTTGAGGGCTTCGTTGTTGTGCGACCCCTCCAACACCATCAGCCCGCCCATCTCGTAGGGCACGTCGCTGAAGGGCGTCCACGATGTGTAGAGCGCCTTGGTGCCTCGACCCATATAGACGATGTCGCAATGCGGGGTCGTCGCCGTGCTGGTGCCCGGCTGCTTGGCGCGGAACCAAGTGTAGTCGTAGTGCCGGACTGGGCCGCCTAAGAAGAATTCGTAAAAGTCCATCATCGGGCCGTCGTACAGGACCCTGTCCAGCGGCGGATTGTTGCGCGCTAAAACCGGCATAAACGGGCCTGTGGCCGCTGGATTGAGCGTCTTGCCCGTGGCCACCACGCCTTCCATGGGCGGTCGCGCCGGGTCTAGCACCCCAGACTTGAACAGGCGATCGCATAATTCGGCCCGCGCTGCCAACACGTCGCGCCGGTTCAAATACCCGGGCAAAAACAAATATCCGTCTTCTTCCATCCGCTCCCAGAGCGCGTCTCTATCGTTAATTATATCATCCGAGCGGCGGAGCTCGCCTACCTGATCCATGGCGATTGGCTGGCCGCTGTACGTGAGTTGAGGTAGGGTTGTTGTAGTCATACTGTGGTCCTTTCTGGCACTGAAATTACGCCGCTAGGCCGCACGAGCAAGTATCCGTAGTGATTGACCTACAATGGCATACCCATTACATTTGAGATCACCCCTGATTTGTCGCCCCGCGTTTTGCAACCCCCGTTCAGCCCTTTTTATAATAGGACAACAATGTACATTTGTTTACTCTGTGCTGCCCTGTGCTTGTCGTATGTACCGCTTCAAGCTGCCGATTTCGATCCCGGTCCGAAGCCGCCCTATGCCGCTGCCCTCTTGCTCGAAGCCGAAAGCGGTACCGTGCTTTTTGCCCATCACCCAGATAGACGACGCTCGCCAGCCAGCACCCAAAAGCTGGTGTTAAAACTCGTGGTTTTAGAATTGGCCAAAGCCGGCAAAATTTCGCTAGCCGACTCGGTGTTGGTCTCCCGTCGTGCGGCGCGCACCGGCGGCTCTCAGGTTTTCTTGAAGCAAGGTGAGGTCTTTACCCTGCGAGAACTGATGGAGGCTGCGGCCATTGCCTCGGCTAACGATGCTTGCGTGGCCATTGCCGAGCACATCAGCGGCTCGACCGCCGGCTTTGTCAAACTGATGAACGAACGCGCCCAAAGCCTAGGGATGCACAACACGCGCGTTGTCAATGTCCACGGCCTCGACAACACGCCACGCGGTAAGGGCAACTTAAGCACGGCCCACGACCTCGCCAAAGTCGCCCGCGAACTCATCTTGGGCCACCCGGAGGCCTTGGGTTGGTCATCTACGCGCCGCAAACCCTTCCGCAACGGCAAATTCACACTTTACGCCACCAACAAGCTGCTGGGGCGGTTCCAAGGACTTGACGGGCTAAAAACCGGCTATACGCGCCGCGCCGGCTCCTGCCTCGTTTCTACAGCCATGCGACACGACATGCGCCTAATCTCCGTGATCTTGGGCGCTTCTTCGGTGAGGGTCCGCAATCGGGAGACCCGCCGCCTGCTAACTTGGGGTTTTAATAACTTCTCGCGCGTACCCATCGTCGAAACCGGCGAGCTGATGGGCAAGGTCTCGCTCAACTGGGGCATCGAGCCAGAGGTGCGCGTCTTGGCCCAAGACACCGTAGTCGCCGTGCTCACCTCCGAACAAAAGGAACAGATAGTCCGTCACCTAGAACTACCCAATGAATTTCCAGCACCGGTCGCGGCCGGCACTGAAATCGGCAAGCTGCGCGTTTCGCTGGGCGACAGCCTACTCGCCGTAGTGCCCATCCACGCTGAAAAGAGCATCGGCCGCATGGGGCTGTGGGACAAACTGATGACGTACTTTTAAGCTGTGCGGTTATTTGTGGTACCGCCCACCGCTTAAAATGTCAAAGGACCGATACAAGGCTTCCAACAACAGCAGACGCGCTAGCCGATGCGAAAAAGTCAGCGGCGACAGCGACCACCGCTCTCGTATTTGAGATTCTACCCCCGTCGGCATTCCCTCAGCTTCTCCTATTACCAGCACTAGGTGCGAGTGGCCTTGGTTCATCAGCCGCTGAAGCCGTTGCGCCAACTGCTCAGAAGTAAACTGTTCTCCTTCTACGTACAGCCCGACGACATGCGTTCCTTTCAACAGCCGGTCCGGCAGACCGTCCCGCGCCTTGCTTGGGCACAGCGCAACCCGCGCCTGCCGCGCGAGCCGCTTAATGTACTCCTGTTCGGCAACTTCTAGTACTGCGTTGCGGCGTTTTTCGTAAGAGACAATGCTGATCTGCATTGGCATTAGGTCGGCACAGGACAGCTAGGCACCGTTTTTGCTCTCCTCTCGGCGCAATCTTGACGCAGTTGGTATGCGGGGATATATTATTGGCCCGTCTGCAATTAAGCAACGCGAGGGCGATTAGCTCAGCTGGCTAGAGCGCCTGCTTGACATGCAGGAGGTCACTAGTTCAAGTCTAGTATCGCCCACCATCTTCTAAGCCCCTGATTTTTCAGGGGCTTTCTTCTTGTTGCAATTTCTTAGAGCCACAGGTCATTTTTCGCCCAACAAGCAGTACGCGACCCGCATCTCGTCGGTCAGGGGTGCAAGCTCCCGCCGCGCTTGCGCATAGCTTTTTGAGCAACTTCATCGGGGCTTGGCCAGCCTAAAGGACGCGAAAAATCGCTCGATATCCGAAGGGTCGTCAAACGCGTAGGGTGCTCCGACTGCCATCAAGCTGTAGAGCCGCTGGTTTACCTGTAGGCTCTGCAATCGCAGCAGGCTTTGGTCCTCAGCTTGTATTTGCGTCTGCCAAGCCGGATGACCGTCCATCTCAACGGCGGCCTCCGACACAATCGTCCCCTTCACCTTCTGCAAAATGGCATCGCGGCGGGCGGCGATCGCGCTATCGGCTTGGACGGCCTTGGGTACATCCCCGTAGGCAACGGCGTATTGCACGTCGGTGCGCTCGAACATCAAATACTGGAATTCTATTTCGCCAAAAGACAACGACTCGCGCAGTTTGCGCAGATTAGGCCGGCCAGCCGTCAGCACGGCGAAAGCCCCCGGCTCATAGATCCGCTCCTCCCATTCCGGCTCGCCGCGCATCCAATGGACGACATTGTAGGCGACAATAGCCCCGAGGACGACGAAGAACAGCTTGACGGACAATAGATCCGTTTTAGTCTTAGGCTCTCGGGCCATTTTGGCTCAGGCTAGCCCTAACTTCTCTTCGGCACTGTCTGCGGGGATATAGCCCAAGACCTGGCGCGGATGGTCGATATCGACCCAGCGCCAGCGGTTGTTAGACACTCCGTAAAAAATATCAAAGCGCAAATCTGCGGGTGCTTCGATGGCGCGTTGTACGAGCTGAACCACATCGCGCTGACTGCACCAGATGGCCCCACCTCGCTCGTCGCGCGGATGGTCCTCGGAGTTGACCCAGCCAATGCGCAGACAAGGCACCGACATATTGTGTACGTCGGCGTAGTAACGCGCTAGGGCCTCACCCCAAATTTTGGTCGCTGGATAGAGGCCCGTGGGCCGATGCGGCCATTCGTGCGTCACGACCTGTACCTGACCGGCATCCACCGCGTCGAAGTCCCCTTCGGAGATGGCCTTGTATGGGTCTTCCTGCTGGTAGCCCCAAGACACCATGATCGAACTGGCAAAGACCACGCGCCTGACGCCAGCGCGACACGCAGCCTCCAGCACATTGCGCGGCCCGACGATATTGCTGCCGAGCAGGCTCTCCCAACTAGCGTCTGGCCGCGGGTCGGCCGCCAGTTGCACGACCACGTCCATCCCCTCGACGGCCTTTGCTACGGCGTTGTAGTCGGTCAGATCTGCGAGGATGAATTTCTCTTCGCTAATTCCCAACTCTGCGTTTTTGGCCGTCCGCTCCGAAAGTTGGGATCGCCGCGCCAGACCATAGAGATCATAGCGATCGGGTTGGGAGTGCAAATGCCGATACACGGCTCCGGCGATCAACCCGCAGACGCCGGTAATTAAGACTTTCTTGGGGGCCATGGCTCCTTTTCTCCTTTGTCTCATCCAATGGCGGCAATGTGGCGCAGGGCGCGGTAACGCTGGTCGCAATCCATGCCGTAGCCAACGACGAATGCGTCTTCAACTTTAAAACCACAGTACTCTATCTGCACTGGAAACTCCCGACGGGTGCACTTGTTCAGCAGCGTACATACGCTAAGCGAAAGGGGTTGTCGCGACTTTAGCATGGCCACTACAAAATCTAACGATCGGCCCGTATCGACGATGCCATCAACGACTAGTACGTCCCGTCCGGCCACCTCAACTACCAGGTCTTTGGTCAGTTTAATCTGCCCGGTATTCTCCGTGCCTTGGTAGCTTGCAACATCGATAAAATCGTAGTCTAACCGCGCCAACAGCTCCGCGGGCAAGCGATCTATCAGGGCCATCATAAACTGCACGGCTCCGTTGAGGAGGCCAATAAACAAGGGAGCGGACCCAGCGTAGTCGGCGGCTAGCATCTGGGCCAACTCATCAATGCGCCGCTCTACTTGCTGGTGCTCGATTAGCACTCTTAAGGCGGGGGTTTCCAACGGACTGTCGGGCATGTCTTTGATTATACGGCATGGACTGTTTTTTGCAAACAAAAGGCACCGGAGCAAAAACTCCGATGCCTATGTTGGCCCGCCCTGAAGGCGGGTTGTGTCGCGGCCTGGTCAGGCGGCTTGACGGGTGTTGATTTCCGGCTCCCGACCTAAGAGTGCCTCGGCGGGGATGCTCGGTTGCTCGGGCACTTTCAAGGCGGTAGCGGCAATCAAGGCACTCAGTTGGTCGGCGCTAGACGAGTCGAGCTCGCCGCGCTGATAGGCAGCGTCAATGTGATCGCACAACAGATCCAAGTCGGCCCAAGAGCGGGCTTGCCTAATGCGGGCCTGCAAGGGAATGGCCGCCGGGTTTAGAGTCTGCATAATTCACCTCCTTGGGGGAGTTAAGGAGTACGCGCGGGTGCGAGGCGCTGTGGCCGCCTTGGCGTGGGGTCACTAAAGCCGCCTTGGCACCTCGACCCGCGAGCGTGCAGAAGCTTAGGCTAGTTCGGCCTCTGCTTGTTGGTGTTCAGTTTTAATTTGCTCCTCTGCATCAAAGCCAAAAGGGACTTCTGCAACCTTTAGGTTGAGTGCTTGGCGCACTTGGGTCTCTAGGCGCGTGCGGACTTCGTGGTTGTCGCGGAGGAAGACGCGCGCGTTCTCGCGCCCTTGGCCTAGCCGCTCGTCGCCATAGGAAAACCAAGTGCCGCTTTTGGCGACAAAACCGCTGTTGACTCCTAAGTCGAGCAGATCCGCTTCGCGCGATATGCCTACATCGTCGCCGCGGAACATGATGTCGAACTCGGCCTCGCGGAAGGGCGGAGCGACCTTGTTTTTAACTATCTTGACGCGGGTGCGACGACCAATGACCTCGTCGCCGTCTTTGATCGCGCCAATGCCGCGGATGTCGAGGCGGACTGAGGAGTAGAAGTTTAGGGCACGCCCCCCGGTGGTGGTCTCGGGGCTGCCAAACATCACGCCGATCTTCATCCGCAACTGGTTGATAAATATCACCGTAGTACCGGACTTCTGCGACGATCCAGTAAGTTTGCGCAAGGCTTGGGACATCAGCCGCGCTTGTAACCCTACGTGGGAGTCGCCCATATCGCCTTCGAGCTCGGCCTTGGGCACGAGCGCGGCTACCGAATCGATCACCACCAAATCAAGGGCACCGCTGCGCACCAGCGTATCGGTGATCTCTAGGGCTTCTTCGCCCGAATCCGGCTGCGCGACGAGCAAGTTGTCGATATCGACGCCCAGCCGACGGGCAAAACTTACGTCGAGCGCGTGCTCGGCGTCGATGAAAGCCGCCGTGCCGGTCTTTTGCGCTTGGGAGACGATGTGCAAAGCCAGCATGGTCTTGCCCGCGGATTCAGGCCCGAAAAGCTCGATGACCCGACCTCTGGGCACCCCGCCGACCCCAAGGGCTGCGTCTAGCGAAATGGCCCCGGTGGAAATGACATCGACGTCCATTGCCGCCGACTCGCCTAACCGCATGACAGCTCCTTTGCCAAACTGCCGTTCGATCTGGGCAAGCGCCAAGTCGATCGCCTTATCTTTGTCTTCGCCGAGAGGCTTGCCGTTGGCACTGCCCCGACCTTTGCTCGCTACCATGATTTCCTCCTCGCGTGTCCTATGGAGATGTTTATTGCACCGCCACCTGAACAAAAAAATAGTGAATCAATGTTCAGGTGTCAAGCATTTTTTAATTGAAACAAGTTAAACTGCCTTAACCATGTATAACAAATGCCGTGCCAATCGGCAAAAAAATGCGCAATTTATTGTTTAATAATAGGTTGTGAGAAAAAGCAGAAGAGTGCGAAAAGCAAAAATTGGCAACTGCGCGAAACAGTACTGTGCAGAAAAGTGCCTAGTCTAGGCCAAATGCGAGTGCTTCGACTGCCTCCATGCCCCCTACCCCGACTACCTCCATGCTCGCCGGCCGCTTCCACCCCTGGAGGTTGCTCCGCGCCACCAGACACCGCTCAAAACCCAAACTATGCGCCTCGGCCACCCGCCGGTCAATCTGGTTCACCGGCCGGATCTCCCCTCCCAACCCAATCTCGCCAATAGCCACCGTCTGGGCGTCAATGGGCTTGTTGCGGAAGCTCGACACAATCGCCAGCCCCACTCCCATATCCACCGCCGGCTCGTCGAGGCGAATGCCCCCTACCACATTGACGAAAATGTCCTCGCTCGACAGGTCGTGGCCGCAGCGCTTTTCGAGCACGGCGATAATAATCGACAACCGCTTGGCGTCGATTCCAGTGGCAACCCGCTGCGGATAGCCAAAACTAGAGCGCGAGACCAGGGCCTGAATTTCAATCAAGAGCGGCCTGGTGCCCTCCATGCTACAGACGATGGCCGAGCCCGATACGCCCTCGGCGCGCTCGGCCAGCAGAATTTTGGAGGGATTGGCAACCTCGATCAGCCCTTGGTCCCGCATCTCAAAAATCCCGATCTCATTGGTCGAACCAAAGCGATTTTTGGCGGCGCGGAGGATGCGAAAGTGATGGTGCCGCTCGCCCTCTAAATAGAGCACCGTATCCACTAAGTGCTCCAACACGCGCGGCCCGGCAACCGTGCCCTCTTTGGTCACGTGACCCACCAAAAACGTGGGAATGCCGCTCTCTTTGGCCAAATAGACCAGTCGTGCAGCGCACTCGCGCACTTGGGTCACGCTGCCGGGTGCGCTCTCTAATTCAGGCATGTAAATGGTCTGAATCGAGTCGATGATGATCGCCAGCGGGCCGGCGGATTGCAACCGGTCGAGAATGGCGGTGAGGCTGGTCTCGGCCATCACGTGTAGGCTCTCGCACAACGCCCCCAAGCGCCCGGCGCGCAGGCGGATTTGTGCAGCCGACTCCTCGGCGGAAATGTACGCGATGCGAAAATCAGCCGCCGCTAGCTGTCCAGCCATCTGCAACAGCAGCGTCGATTTGCCAATGCCAGGATCACCGCCGACTAAGACGACCGAACCGGGCATGATGCCGCCGCCCAAGACTCGGTCGAACTCGGAAATGCCGATTTGCAGCCGCTCGTGGTCTTGATCATCGACTTGGGTAATCGGCTGCAATTGGGAGCGCGGCGAAATCGCTAGATGTTCGCGCCGACTGTCGGGTGCCTGGGACCGCTCTTCGACGCAGGTGTTCCACTCGCCGCAGGCCACACAGCGACCAAACCAGCGCACGGCACTGTGGCCGCAGGACTGACAGACGTAAGCGGAACGGTTCTTCTTGGCCATGCCTCAACTCGTCTGCGTCGCTAGGCGCGCGATAACGACTCGGGGGATTTGGTTTAAGTCCGGTCTTATCTGAACCTCAGTCACGGGTTCAGCCTGCGCAAGTAGGGCCTCCACGGCCGCGCTTTGACCGTTTCCCACTTCTAAAAGCAGATAGCCTCCGGGGCGAATAAAGTCTGCGGCCTCTTCTGCGATGCGGCGGAAGTATGCCAATCCGTCCTCGCCCCCATCTAGCGCGAGATGCGGTTCGCAATCGCGCACTTCCGGCGCGAGCTGCGCCAGGTCGCTGCGGCGCACATACGGCGGATTAGCCACAACTAGGTCAAAAGGCTCGGTACCGCCGAAAGGCGCAAACAAGTCGCCGCAGCACCACTCGACGCGCCCGGCTAGCCCGCAGCGCTGGCCGTTGGCCTTGGCTACTTCTAAAGCAGCCGCCGATACGTCAGCCGCCACCACCTCGGCCGCAGCCGCTTCTTGGGCCAGCGACAGGGCGACTGCACCTGAGCCGCAACACAAGTCGAGAACCCGGCCCCCCTCGGGCAAAAACTCCAAGGCCACATCGACGAGTACTTCCGTTTCGGGGCGCGGGATCAACACCGCAGGGGTCACAGCCAATTCTAAGTGGCGAAAGGCGGCCACGCCCGTGATGTACTGCACGGGCACACGCCGCAACCGCTGCCGCACGTATTCCCGATAGCGATCCACTTCACTAGGGTGCAAAGGGCGTTCAAATTGCAGGTAGAGATCGAGGCGTTTGACACCCAGTACGGCGGCGAGCAGCAGTTCGGCTTGCAGGCGGGCGTTTTCCAACCCCTTTGACGCGAAGAAACGGCTCGTGTCTTCGAGAATATCGAGTAGCCGCCAAGAGCGTCCACTCATTGGTCTGCCGCTAAGGTGTCCTGCTGCGAGGCGAGGGCTAGCTGCTCGATAAATTTTTCAAAATCGCCGTCGAGAATTTCCTCCAAGCGATAGACCGACAAGCCAATGCGGTGGTCAGTAACCCGCCCCTGCGGGAAGTTGTAGGTGCGAATTTTTGCACTGCGGTCGCCAGAGCCGATCTGACCAGCGCGAGCGGCGTCGCGCTCGGCCTTTTGCTCGGCCTGTAATTTGTCGTAGAGCCGGGCGCGGAGGACTTTCAATGCCTTGTTCTTGTTTTTTAGCTGCGACTTCTCGTCTTGGCAGGAGACGACAATACCCGTTGGGGTATGGGTGATTTTCACGGCCGAGTCCGTGGTGTTGACGCTCTGGCCGCCCGGCCCGCTGGAGCGGTACACTTCGATTTTCAAATCGTCGGGAGCGATTTCCACCTCCACTTCCTCGGCTTCGGGCAGGACCGCCACCGAAGCCGCCGATGTGTGAATCCGGCCCGAAGCCTCGGTTTTGGGCACCCGCTGCACGCGGTGGACCCCGCTCTCGAACTTGAGCTGGCCGAAGGCGTCCGCGCCCGAAACCACGAACACCACTTCCTTAAAGCCGCCGGCTGGATTCTGACTGGACGAAAGCTCCTCGGTCTTCAAGCCCTTGCGCTCGGCAAAGCGGTGATACATCCGGTATAAATCGGTGGCGAAGAGCCCGGCTTCGTCGCCGCCGGTGCCAGCGCGGATTTCGACGATGGCGTTGCGGCTGTCGTTGGGGTCTTTGGGAATCAGCAGCACTTTGAGTGTTTCTGCTAGCTGCGCGACCTTTGTGCGCAGTTGATCGCGCTCAGCCGCGGCTAATTCGACTAGCTCGGCATCGCTGCCATCGGCGATGATCTCCTCAGCCTCTGCGAGCTGTTCCAGCGCGGCGCGGTACTGGCCCGCTAAATCCACCACTTCTTGCAAGTCGCCCATTTCCCGCGCCAGCTTCTGGTACTGAGCCGGGTTCTGGCCAGTGGCCTGATCGACCATAAGCGCGCTTAGTTCCTCGTAGCGCTGCTCGTATTCTTTCAATTTATCTAACACGATGGCTTGGCCTCGATTTCTCCATATGGACTCGCGTACACGAAAAAGGCGATACGATCACCCTCGGGAGGGCGTCCTACCACCTTTTCGCACGGCAATGGATTGCTAGGTTTGCTGTTCGCTTTTGCCGTAGCGGCGATTGAACTGGTCAATGCGCCCGCCGCGATCCATGATCTGCTGGCGTTTGCCGGTGTAGAAGGGATGCGACGCCGAGCTGATTTCGACCCGGATTACGGGATAGGAATTCCCGTCTTCCCATTCCATCGTTTCTTCGGACTTCATTGTCGAACGCGACAGTATCTTGTAGTCGCAGCTAGTATCGAGGAATATGACCTTTTGATACTCGGGATGGATGTCTTTTTGCACCTTTACACTCCTCTGCTTTCTGGGATTGAGATTCGGCTGTCGAGAAAATAAAAATAGAGGCTGGAAAATCAAAAGACAAGCAGGCTAGTCATTCATGGCCTTGAGGAATTCTTCGTTGGATTCCGTGCCCTGCATGCGCTCTTGGAGAAACTCCATGCCCTCGACGACTCCCATCTGATTGAGTATGCGACGCAGGACCCACGAGCGGTTCAATTCAAACTCCGTCAGCAGCAACTCTTCTTTGCGGGTGCTCGTCGCCGTCACATCAATGGCCGGATAGACGCGGCGGTTGCTCAATCGGCGATCTAGCTGGACCTGCATATTACCCGTGCCTTTGAACTCTTCAAAGATCACTTCGTCCATGCGGCTGCCGGTCTCTACCAAGGCGGTCGCGATAATCGTCAGGCTGCCGCCTTCTTCGAGGTTGCGGGCGGCGGCGAAAAAGCGGCGCGGCCACTGCAAAGCGGTCGAGTCAACGCCGCCGGTGAGGATCCGCCCCGAGTGCGGCGTCACTGTATTGTAGGCCCGGGCCAAGCGCGTGATGCTATCGAGCAGGATGACTACATCTCGCTTGTGTTCGACTAGACGCCGAGCCTTTTCGATTACCATATCCGCCACCTGGACGTGCCGCGTGGCCGACTCATCAAAGGTCGAACTGACGACTTCGCCCTGTACCGAACGCAGCATATCGGTAACTTCCTCGGGGCGCTCGTCAATGAGCAAGACGATGAGAACCGCTTCGGGATGATTGGTCGTGATGGCGTTGGCGACCTTTTGCAGCAGCATGGTTTTGCCGGTGAAGGGCGGCGCGACGATTAGGCCGCGCTGCCCTTTGCCGATGGGCGAGAGCAAGTCGAGAATCCGCGTCGTCATGTCCTTGGGATTGTGCTCTAACTTGAAGCGATCGGTGGGATGCAGGGCCGTCAGATTTTCAAAAATCGTCTTTTTCTTAGTAACTTCTGGATCGTCGAAGTTGATCGCCTCGACTCGCAGCAGCGCAAAGTACTTCTCGTCGTTTTTCGGCGGGCGGATCTGGCCGGAGATCGTATCGCCCGTGCGCAGACTAAACCGCTTAATCTGCGAATGAGAAACGTAAATGTCGTCGGGACCAGGTAAGTAGTTATAGCTCGGCGAGCGAAGAAAGCCAAACCCCTCGTCGAGCACCTCCAAAGTACCTTGAGCAAAGATCAGCCCACTGCGCTCGGTCTGGTGCTTGAGGATAGAGAAGATCAGTTCCTGCTTGCGCAAAGAGGTGCAATCTACAACCTCCAACTTCTTGGCCAGCTCTTGCAGGTCCAAGATGTTCATACGCTGGAGTTCGACAATATTCATTTTCTGCGTTCTATTGGGAGGAGGCATCTCTTCCTGGCGACCTTTCTTGCGGTTAGAGTGCAGGAACAAAAAGGGAATATTCGGGTGCGCTACGGCACTGTAAGCACTTAGAGCTATTACGAGAATTCGAGTACATGCGGTAGTACTACTAAAACACTAAAAACCTAACCTAAGGGATGCCGTACCTTGGCAAAATTCTTTACTAGATACAGGAGGTCTATTGCGAAGAATCTCTAAAAGGAGAGTGGAATTTCAAGCGGGACAAACCGCTGAGGTATTTAATTTAAAAAGGAGAGTGTGAAAGAGACTATGAAGATATAGATAATATCTTTGCTTGTCAAGGCGTACTAAAAAAGTAGTGCGCCCATTCGTAGAGCGGGCGCACTACTCGGCAACTTACAACTTCTCGTTCTCTTATTGACCAGCACCGACATTCATCGCCATCCGGGCAATATCTTCATTGGAAGCAAAGGGTGCGACAACGCCGGTTTCGTTGTCGCCGTCAAAGGCTCTCACGTCATAGACATAAGAGGCCCCACTGGCGACATCATTATCGACGAATTCGGAGACACCTGACCCCAGCGTGGCAACCAACCTTTCGCTGCCTTGCTCCTGAGTTACGGCCTTGCCAAAATCATCGGCGAAGCGCAGAAAATCATCGACATCAATTTGGCCATTGGGCACTATGTCGAAGAACAACTCAAAATCCGCGTCGGCGTCAGCAGAACCAAAGCGATCAGCTAAGAGGAAGAAGTCGTCGAAGTCAACCTTATTCCCCTGGCGCGTAAACCAGCCCAGTACTATCTCCCCGCTATCGTCCACCGGTGGAAAATAATCCGTGCGGTACACGCGATAGCCATGGACGTCGCCCGTAGGTACCACTTGGCCCCTAAAAGTTGTGAACGAACGAGCATCATCTGCCGATAGCGTCCAAGAAAGCGACACCGATGAAGCATCACTAGCGGTGGCTTGTAGGTCGGTCACAGGTGCGGGAGGAATATTATCGACGGAAGCTACAGGCTCAGAAGTGATCACCTGAGCGGCCGCGGGAGCAGCGCAAAAAGCAAAAGCAGCCAGCGCGACGATGCGAATATACCCTTTCATCGAACTATACTCCTTGTGAAAAGATGGAATGCAAAGCCATATTGCGACCGGCACTAATACAAATCGGCACCGAGATTATCAGCCCAAAGGAAAAAGTCATCGAGGTCAACCACGCCATTGCCATCGACATCGGTGGCTGGATCGAATTCGGCTTGGCCGAAGTTGGTTTGAAAAATGCCGTAGTCTAAAAGGTCCACATCGCCGTCGTAGTCAAAGTCGCCAAGCAGCAACATGTTCCTGACCTCGGCAGATTCGATGGGATTACTCTCATTGCCGCTTTCATCGACGGCTGAGACCATATAGAAGTACCGCCTGCTGCCCGCGCTCACATCAATCGAGGCATCGACTAAAGACGTCACGCCGGCACCAACGGTGCCGACTATTGCCACGCTGCCGGAACCATCGGCGAGACGACGCCATATATTGTAACCAGCCACATCGTTGACGTTGGCAAAGATGCCGCCGGTCGTAAAGTCGCTGCTCGTCGGGACCTGGCGCACAGCATCGTCAACGGATAAACCCCAAGCGACGGTGATGCTCCTGCCACCTTCGTTGAACTCAGCCTGTACTCCGCTAACCGGGCTAGGTGCCAGGTCGTCGGTATCGGCCGCTGGCCCAGAAACCGCCACCTGTGCTGCCGCCGGACTCGCGCCCAGCAAGACGCCGAGTCCCAACAAGGCCAAACTCGCGATAGCTCCCTTTATGCCTTTCGACATATCTGATTCCTCCTCTGAATGCTCAATGGGTCAAATTCTGATTTAGCCCCAGCATAGGCCATGAATAAGCGTTTAACTTATCAATAATACCAACAGTTCGCTGTAAACTCAAGGAATTAACGCAAATTAGCGTCGCTAGCTAACTGACTTTCTTGACCCAGTTCATGGGCCGCCATATTTTGCTTGATTGCGCTGTTAATATAGAGAAAAAGCCCCCTGCTAGCAATGCCACGCAACCATGAAGCTGAAGCCATTCGCGACCGCATTCGCGCCGCTACCGACATCGTCGAATTGGTCTCCGAACATGTCCAGCTAACCAGAAAAGGCCGCAATTTTTGGGGTCTCTGCCCGTTTCACGAAGAAAAGACTCCTTCCTTCAGCGTCAATCCCGACCGCCAATTCTACCACTGCTTCGGCTGTGGCGTCGGCGGCGATGTTTTCAAGTTCATCCAAGAGATTGACCGCGTTACTTTTGTCGAAGCGGTCCAATTCCTCGCCGAGCGCACCGGCATTGCCCTGCCCGAGCGTTCGGGGCCATCGCGCCAGGAAACCGAGGCCGCCGATGAACTCTACCGAGCCAACGACTTAGCGCAAAAATACTTTCACCATCTGTTGCTCAACGACGATGTTGGCACGAATGCCCGCACGTATCTACACACCCGCCGCCTCACAGACGAGACCATCGCCCGCTTCGGCTTGGGCTACGCGCCGCCGCAGTGGGACGCCTTGCTCAAAGTAGCGGGTCGCCGAGGCTTGAATGCCCAGACCTTGGAGCGGGCCGGGTTGGCTCTGCCGCGTTCCACCGGCAGCGGGCACTACGACCGCTTCCGCGACCGGATCGCCTTCCCCATCGCCAATCTCTCCAATCGGACCATCGCCTTCGGGGCGCGCGCCCTCCAGCCCGACCAAGAGCCTAAATACCTCAACTCGTCCGAAACGCCCATCTATCACAAGGGCAGAGTACTCTACGGCCTAGCCGACACTCGCGACGCCATTCGCCGCCAAGACGCGGCCCTAGTCGTCGAAGGCTACATGGACCTCATCAGCCTAGCGCAAGCTGGTATCCAGCACGTAGTTGCCACTTCTGGCACGGCCTTGACCGAAGACCACTGCCGCCTGCTAGCCCGCTATGCTCGCCAAGTCATGCTGCTGTTCGATGGCGATGCGGCCGGCTCCAGCGCCGCCATGCGAGCCTGCGAAGCTCTCTTAGGTACTCGACTAGACGCCCGCGTCGTTTCGCTGCCTGCTGAGCACGACCCCGACAGCTTCGTCCAAGAACACGGGCCGGACGCGTTGCTCAAACGAGCCGAAAACGCCCAATCGGTCCTCGATTTCTACCTCGAACAACTCGCCCAGCAGCACGATTTTTCCAGCATCGAAGGCAAAGCGCACACGGTCGAAAGGCTCAAACCCCTCCTAGTCAAGCCCCGCGATGCGGTCCGCCGCAACCTGCTGTTGCGCGAAGTCGCCGAGCGCCTGTCGATTGACGAACAATCCCTGCGCCACGACCTGCAAGCCTCCATGCGCCGTCCCCAACAACCGCGCCAGGCCGTTGACAAGCCGGCCCCGATAGCCACGCCCGACCCACCGCGCCACGAGCTCGAATTCATCGGGCTATTGCTCAACTTCCCGCAGTTCATACCCCAAACGGTCCGGCAATTCGCCCCCGACTCACTAAGCGACGCGCGCACGCAAACCCTGTGTCGCACCCTCTGCGACCGCCATGCTGACGGCAAAACCATCGACCTTGGCATGATCATCAGTGAGTTGCAAGACGACGCCCTTGCCCGCTTAGTCGCTCAATGCGCTGCCCAAGGTTTCGATGAGCAACAAGTCGAGCGACAATGGCGCGACTATTTGCTTTACTTTCAAAAAAATGCGCTGCAAAAGCGCATCGCCAACGCCCGTCAGGCTCTGGCCACCGCATCCGACGACGACGAAATTGCGCGCATTAGCACCGAACTGGTCGCACTCAACCAAGAGCGCCAAGCAATCGCGGCCCAACAAAGCCCTTGACCTCCTCAAGAAAAGTCCTAGGTTTTCAACAACTCTACGGGCCCATAGCTCAGTTGGTTAGAGCAGCGGACTCATAATCCGTAGGTCGTAGGTTCGAGTCCTACTGGGCCCACCATTACTTTTTACATGCGCGGTTACGAGGATTGGAATACCAATTTTTGTAGCCGTTTTTTCTTATGCCAAGGGTTATAGCCGTCCTGCTATGGGCCACAACCGTCTGGGGACAGGCCGACACCGGCGTCGATCGCGGGGATTCGCGTTTTATGGCGACGGTGTTGGCGCGCCTCGCCCAGCGGGCTGATCCCATTGTCAACATCTATCTGAACAAAGCCCGCGTCGAGGGCCTTAGTTTTCTGCTGAGGCAACCGATGAGTGCGGGCAAGCGGCTAAACATGCGCCTGCGCATTGCCCGAGAGCGGGTGCGGGCCGGGGATTTGCGCACGGGCATTGAAGAGATGCAAAACGTGTTGGCAGCCGTAGAGGCCGGGCAGGTACCGGCGACCGAGGGGTTCGTCTATATGCTGCACGACCTGCTCGCCATCGCCTATCTGCGCCTTGGTGAGCAAGAAAATTGCCTGATTAACCACACCACAGATTCCTGCTTGCTGCCGATTCGCGGCGACGGCATCCACCGCTTGCCGGAAGGCTCCCGCCGCGCCATTGAGCACTATACCATAAATCTGAATAAGCGGCCAAGCGACTTGGGAACGCGCTGGCTGTTGAACTTGGCGTACATGACCTTGGGCGAATACCCGGAAGGGGTACCAGAAAACTGGCGAATACCCCCGCACATATTCGACGGCCACAGCGGCCAGTTCCAACGCTTCTACGACGTGGCACCAGCGGCTGGAATCGCGGCGATAGGCCTAGCCGGCGGCAGCGCAGTCGAGGATTTCAACGGCGACGGTCTGCTCGACATCGCCGCTTCCTCCTGGGGGCTGCGCGATCCACTGCGCTACTTCCACAACGAGGGCGACGGCACATTTACCGAGACCACCACAGCCGCCGGGCTGACCGGGCAAATCGGGGGGATCAACCTCGAACAGGCCGACTACGACAACGACAGCGATGTCGATCTGCTCGTTTTGCGCGGTGCCTGGATGGGGCAAGAGGGCCGCATGCCAAATTCTCTGTTGCGCAACAATGGCGACGCTACCTTTGCGGACGTGACGCGGCGCACGGGCTTGTTTTCCTTGCACCCGACCCACGCAGCGGCCTTTGCCGACTACGACAACGACGGCTGGTTGGACCTGTTCGTCGGCAACGAGTCCGGCCAGCAGCCCCACCCATGCCAGTTGTTTCGCAACCAAGGGGACGGCCGTTTTGTCGATGTAGCCCCCGCAGTCGGCGTCGATCACGTGGGCTTTGTCAAGGGCGTTGCCTGGGGCGACATAGACAACGACGGCTCAATCGACCTATACGTATCTCAGTTCTACCAACAAAACATCCTCTATCGCAATCTCGGCGACACACCAGCGGGCTGGCGCTTTGCCGCGACCGTCGTCGCGCCGGGGCCAAACGAGAGCTTTCCCACTTGGTTTTGGGACTACGACAACGATGGCTGGCTCGACTTATTTGCCGGCGGATACAATATGAACGACCTCGGCGACATGGCGCGTGCATACCTCGGCGAGGAATTTGCCGCCGATCACGCCCACGTGTACCGCAACAACGGCGACGGCACTTTCACCGAAGTGACTGAAGCGCTGGGGAGCTTTGGCCAAGTCATTCTAGCTATGGGTGCCAACTACGGCGACTTGGACAACGATGGGTTCCCCGACTGTTACATCGGCACTGGGATTCCCGATCTGCGCTCGCTCACGCCCAATCGCATGTTGCGCAACGACGGTGGCCGGCGGTTTTTGGACGTCACCACCACCGGCGGCTTCGGCAACGTGCAGAAAGGACACGGCGTATCCTTTGCCGACTTGGACAACGATGGAGACCAAGACATCTTCGAAGTCATGGGCGGTGCTTTTGCCGGCGACCTCTATCAAAACGTGCTCTACGAAAACCCCGGGCACGGCAATCGCTGGCTGCGGCTGTTTCCCCAAGGCGTGCAATCAAACCGCGGTGCTATTGGTGGTCGCGTCTGCGTACGCGTACGGCGACCAGACGGCAGCACCCAAGACATCCATCACCTCATCGGCTCGGGCGGCAGCTTTGGGGCCAACCCGCTCGCACCGCACCTCGGACTGGGGGATGCCACCGGATTGGAGTTCGTGGAAATCACTTGGCCAGCGACCCATCAGACCCAGCGCTGGACCGGGCTAAAGCTCGACCGCGCGTACCGCCTGCTCGAGGGCCATCCTTCGGCACCTGAAGTAGATCTACCAAAATTCCACTTTGCCGCTGGGCACAACCGACATTGACTCGGCAGCCATTGGAGGCTAATTTAAAAACGCCCTTGGGCGATTAGCTCAGTTGGTTAGAGCGCCGGTCTCACATACCGGAGGTCCGCAGTTCAAATCTGCGATTGCCCACCATCGTCAAAGGCCGTGCGAAGCGCATCTAAAGCTTCCACGGCCTTTTTATTGCAAAAAGGCACCTACCCGCAAGTAGGTGCCTTTTGTTTTACAATCCGCGCTTTATGGATATAGATGCTGTTTTACCAAGGCCCAAGACATCGGTAAAACGTTTGTTTCCACGACCGGCTCGGGTGCTTCTTCCCCTTCCGGGAGCAAGCGCACAGGGATCGATCCCGGCGTGCCCAACTCGCGGGCACCCGCGTCCCAGCCGCTTTGTTCGGTCGCAGTCGCCCAGCTTTCAGACTGGTCGCCGGGCTGGTCAAAGGCAATGCGCACCATGGAACTTTTGCTGGCTGAGTCACCGGCGAAAGGGGCCCCGCGGCCATCGTCGGCCACATCGATGAGCTGGCCCCCCGCTTGCGGATCGCCATCGTATAGCTGTAAGAGCAACTTGGTGTTGGGTAGCGAAACAGCGGCGTCAACTCGCTGCGGATCAACGGCGAGGAGGGAGTTTTTGTGATTGGCAGCGTAGTTGGCGATCAGAAAGGTCTGTCCGGCGGGGACCACCCCAGCGTCGAGCACGAACATCACCTTGTCCTCGGCACCGCTGCGGTAGGTCAAAGTCCAGCCAGCCAGATCAACTGTTGAGTCGCTGGGATTGTAGAGTTCGACCCATTCGTCGGCCGTAGATGCCGTACTGCCCGACCACATCAGTTCGGAGATGACGACCCGGTTGGGTTGAGCCGCGAGGGGGGCGACGAGAGCAAACAACATTAAAGCGATAAAAAGGCGCATGGCAGCCTCCAGGTTGAAGTGAGATGGGAATTGCCATGCGTTTAATGCAATATGCGTACCTAAATTTTGAATTTTTATAATATATTGTAAAATATAGAAATATAAACTTCACGCTGCGCGTCTTATGCGCGTTCAGTGCGTCTATTCGGCAACAGTTCTGACACCTAGTCGGTACAGGGCGCCCGGGCTGTGAGTGCCGCGCACAGCTTCTGTTGCAAGCCGCCGAAGCCGCCATTGCTCATAAACACGACCAAGTCGCCCGGGCGAGCTTCCGCCGCTAGCCAAGCGGCCATCGCGTCGGCGTCGGGCCGGTAGTGCGCCGCTTTGCCGGTGGCGCCCAGACGCGCCACTAAGCGCTCGGGCGAAAACGGTTCGTCGTCTCGGGCGCGCTCGGGACGAGGGACCGCAGTTGCGACGACAACGTCGGCCAAGGCGAATGCTGCGACATAGCGATCTTCAAAGATAGCGCGCGCGTTGGTCGCGCTAGCCGGTTCAAAAACCGCGACGATCCTGCGCCCGGGATGCGAACGACGCAGGCCCTCTAGGGTGTGGGCGACCGCAGTGGGATGGTGGGCGAAGTCGTCGATGACCAGAATGTCGTCGATGAGGCCAAGCTGCTCTTGTCGGCGCTTGACGCCAGCAAAGCGGGCCAAGGCTGGGCGCAGGTCATCGGCAGTCAAGCCAGCGGAGAAACCAGCGGCCAAGCTGGCCAGCGCATTACAGACGTTGTAATCGCCGCTCAGCGGTACGTCGAAAACCCCCACCTCGCTTCCCGCTCGGCACAAGGTAAAGCGCGTACCCGCGGCACTAGCCCGGAGGTCGGTGGCGCGCCAAAACGCATCCTCTGCGAGGCCAAAGGTCTCCACCGGTGCCGGGGCACCAAGCAGGAGTTCGGCGATATTGGGATCGGTGCCGTTGGCTAGAATCAGACCGTTTTGCGGCACTATATTGACGAGTTGGCGGAAGGTTTTGACAATTTCGGCCAGATCTCGGTAAATATCGGCGTGGTCGAATTCAATGTTGTTGACGATTAGCACCTCGGGTAGGTAGTAGAAAAACTTCGCCCATTTGGCAAAAAAGGCACTATCGTATTCGTCGCCTTCAACGATGAAGTGAGCACCTTGCCCAAGCCGGTAGGAGCGGTCGAAATTTTGCGGCACCCCGGCGACGAGAAAAGACGGGTCCAAGTCGCAAGCGGTGAAGAGGTGGGCGATGAGCGCGGTAGTGGTGGTCTTGCCGTGAGTTCCGGTTACTACCACCGAGCGTTTGCCGCGAATAAAGAAATCGCGCAACACTTCCGGCAGCGACAGGTACGGGATCTGGCGCGCCAGTACGGCCTCGGCCTCTGGGTTGCCACGCGAGATGGCGTTGCCAATGACGACCAGATCCGGCGTTGGCACTAGGTGGTCTGCCGAGAAGCCGGCTCGCACGTCGATTCCCAAACTTTTGAGCAGGGTGCTCATTGGCGGATAGACGCGGCTGTCGGACCCGGTCACGCGATACCCGCGCTCTTGCAACATGCCGGCCAAAGACCCCATGGCCGTGCCGCAAGCGGCAATCAAGTGAATATGAGACCCCAAGGGAAGCTGCATGTCCGTATATACCGTTGGAAGAACGCAGGTGTCAAGGCAATCGGGCCGGTTTGTGTTCAGTAATCGGCGATTGTTTTATTGTGGAGGCACTTGCTTGCAAGAGAGGAAACCATGGGTCAAGAGAAAGCAGCAGCAGCAGAGATTTTTTTATCCCTCGTCATTCCCGTTTTTAACGAAGAGGAGAGCTTGCCCCACCTGTGGGTCCAGCTCGAAAGCGCTTTGGCGACGGTCGAATGGTCCTGGGAGGCCATCTTCGTCGATGATGGCAGCACGGACGGCTCGTTTGCCGTCTTGGGCGAGTTGGCCAAACAGCATCCGCAGGTGTGCGCCTTGCGCTTCCGCCGCAACTACCGCAAGGCCGCAGCACTCGCCGCCGGCTTCAAGCAGTCGCGCGGCCAAGTCATCGTCACCATGGATGCCGACTTGCAAGACGACCCCCGCGAAATCCCCCGGCTGTTGGACGAGCTAAACCGCGGTTGCGACTTGGTCTCGGGCTGGAAGGCCAAGCGCCGTGACCCTTTGAGCAAAACCCTCCCCTCCCGCTTGTTCAACCGGATCACCTCGCTGGTCTCTGGGGTGCGCCTGCGCGATTTCAACTGCGGCCTCAAGGCATATCGGCGCGAAGTGGCCGAAGATGCACTGCCTTACCTCTACGGAGAATTGTATCGGTTTTTGCCCGCTGTGGCCCACTGGATGGGCTATCGAGTCGGCGAGATTCCGGTGCAACATCATCCCCGCCGCTTCGGCCATTCCAAATTCGGGACCAAGCGGTTGCTAAACGGATTTTTGGACCTGCTGACCGTGACCTTTGTGGTGCGCTTTATGACCATGCCCATGCACATTTTCGGCACTTTGGGGCTCGGATCTACGCTGGGCGGATCGATCATCTGCGCCTACGTGGCCTTGCTGCACTACGAGCACGGCAACATCCAAAACCGCCATCCTCTGCTCATGCTGGGCATCCTGCTGATTATCGTCGGCATTCAGTGCTTCTCCATCGGCTTCTTGGGCGATATGATCGCCAGCATGCACCAGCGCGGCGGGCGCACCCCGCGCATCGCCGAACGCTTAAACGGGCGCTAGCTCTTCCAGGGCCGTCAGCAACGCGGCGATCTCAGCGTCCGTGCCGACTGAGATGCGCAGGCAATCGGCCAAGCGCGGCGGCGCGGCAAAGTAGCGCACCAAAATCCGGCGCTCCTTGAGTTGCTCGTAGAGGTCAGCAGCAGCGCAGTTGGCCCAACGCTGGCCGAGCTTGGCGAGCACGAAGTTGGCCTGCGAATCCCACACGTAAAAACCCAACCTCCGCAGCCCAGCACTCAGCTGCGCCCGCGTCGCGCAGACGCGGGCGGCGTTTGTGCGCATCGCCTCTATATCGTCTAGGGCGGCCTCGGCGGCTACCAAGCTCAGCCGATTGAGGTTGTAGTGGTCTTTGACCTTCCACATCCCCTCAATCAGCGCGGTCGGGGCAAAGGCAAAACCAATGCGCATACCGGCGAGGGAAAAGGATTTGGACATGGTGCGCACGACGATGGCGTTGGGGTGTTCTTCTATGAGTTGAATGCAGCCACCCTGCGAAAAATCGACATAGGCTTCATCTACCACCAAGATGCCATCAACCTGTGCACAGAGTGCTGCTACCTCGTCGTACGACGCGAGGGTGCCCGAAGGCGCATTGGGATTGGCGAGAAAGGTGATGCGGGCTCCGGGTACGGCCAAGCCCTCGGGCAGGGCGAAGTCCGCGCCGAACTCGACCGGGACCGACTCGGCTCCTTGGATATCGATCAGCGGCTTGTAGTAGCCATACGTGGGGTGGGGATAGGCGATTTTGTCGCCCTCGCCGGCGAAGCTGCGGATGATGACGTTGAGCAATTCGTCCGAGCCGTTGCCGACCATAATCTGCTGCGGGGCAATGGCCAACACCTCGCCCAACTTGCAGCGCAAGGCCCAGGCGTCCGGGTCGGGATAGAGGCGCAAATCCGCGGAGCAGGCATCGCGCAGCCGCGCTAGCACCAAGGGGGAGGGGGGATAGGGATTTTCGTTGGTATTGAGCTTGATATAGCCCGTTTCGCGGGGCTGCTCCCCGGGGACGTACCCGCGCAGACGAGCGATATTGGGGCGGAACAGGTTCGACACGATAACTAACCAGGTGAAGGGGCCGTTTGCAGCCACCTATTCCGATTGTCGCTCGAGAGCCTTTGGCCTTCGACGGCACGGCACACCTTTCGTCCGATCTGTGCGGCGGTCATGCGGCCCTCCTCTTTGCTCATCGGATTAGGACCATTTTACCGACGAGGGTTTGGGTGGGGGTGTGTACTCGGTATAGGTACACCCCGGAAGTAGTAGCTCGGCCTAGGGCGTCGCGGCCGTCCTAGGCAACAGTTATGATACCCGGCTTGCAGCCGCCTGTCCAGTAGGGTGCGCACCCGCTGCCCGGCCATGTTGTAAACGACCAGCCATTCGTCTCTGCATTGACATCTGCTGCCATGAAATCAGCGAACAGAGCACAAGGGGTGTAAAGACCCTCTCTCATGGAATGGTCAAAAACGCAGTGTGATAGAGGTGGAGAGGCCGCCGTTGGGAACCGGTCCTAAACGGACGGAGACGCGGTTTTTTTGACTACCTTGAGGGGGCTTGCGCGATATTTCGGACGCTATGAGTGAACTAAGAACAGGGCCAATGTATGCCATTTCTGCCCCTCCACGCCCTAGACCTATTCCCACCACTACCGGTATGACACCTGCGAGTAGGGTCTTGGATGAAGAATCATAAGGATCGACTGAGGTCACACCCAATGGGACTCCGACACCAGATCCGATAAGCGATCCTAATAGAAATAAACCTACTCCTCTATGAGTATTATCACTAGAGTCCTCCTCTGATGTATCCGTTGCGTCCATAGCACCTATGGCTAGGACTGTAAAAGCGATCCCCGAAAAAGTTCCAACACCTAACTTTGCGAGCACTCGTAGTCCCTTGTTTTCTATATCAGAAGGAGGATGCATATTTTTCACTATCAAGGAATCATCCGGTTCGTCTTGGGCTTGGGAATCCGCTAATGGGGTGCGGCCTATCACTGTCATCGTCTGAATGCGCTCGATAACTACCGTCGCTTTCGTCTCATCCTCTTCTCGTGCCACCACCAACTGCCGCCGATCCCAATCCACCCGTTCAACAACGCCGCGTACCGTCGCTAGCCTCGCCCACGCTCCCGAAAATCCATGCCGCGCCCCTTGGCCATAGACAACCTCCACCAGCATCCCCACCGCCACCGAACGCCGATCTAATTCATCGCCGGTCAACACCACCAACGGCGGTGCAGCTATCCCCTCGGCCAGACACAGCATAGTCAACAACATCGCGACAAACACTCGGCGCGTTATCATGGCGGTTTCCTCATCGGAAGTCGCTCGGCATCGGTCTCTACATCGGCCAGTCCTTGGGGTTTTAGTGCTTGACATCGTAAAACTCCACCAAAATGACCAATAGCTCAGCCGGCAAGGTTATCGCGCTTGCTTTGTCCACCGCGTCGGCAAGCGATCCAGCGCCGTGGAACCGCCGAGCCATTGCTCTCAGTACTTGCTTGTTCTCCAAAGCGAACTACACGACAGCACTAGACTCGTCATCGCGCCCTACCTGCAGGCACTCGGAGTTACATTGCCGTTGCTATCGTAGCGGGCATATTAATAGTATTCGGAGACCTTTCGTTCAGGGTTCTTTGCCGAAATCTGAAGGAGTTCGGTGAGTACGCCAACGTCAAATCCAAACAACAAAAGGGGTTTAAAAAACGCTTCTAAGAGATACTTACAAACGACTTATCACTCTTTTATGCGTTGTTTGATTTGTTCTTTAAGCTCGCCAAAAGATATATTCTTAATGCCAGTGTCGTTCTGCTCTATACCTTCCAGTTTGTATGATAGCAGAATATATACAAAGTCAAATTCCCATGATCCTATATAGTACAAGATTACACCAAAGTTAGGGGCAATTACTAAAAATTGAATAGATTCGTATACTCTCATTGAGAAGCTATACAAAGGAGTCGCCTCCCAAGATAGAAGGTTATCCAGCCACATATTTGGTTCAGGAAATCCGTATTTGCTATCTGGATATAAAGAAAAAAAAGGGTAACTACCACCAAGTAAAGCAAATTCATGTAGCTCATATGGACCAAATCTCTCGACGTCATCGGGAAAAATTGGATCTCCTCGAACCACGACTTCCTCATCATTAGGATCGTACCTAACGTATTCTCCATTACTGGGATGGAATGGTGGTCTCCATAAATCCCAACAAATATCTTCGGTTCCCTTCTCTACATTATACTTCCATGTCTTTCTCCATCCATCTACTCGGTAGAGACCGCTACGTCCTTCGCTGTCATTTAAAACAAAGTAAGTCTGGTCGTTTATTTTACGGAGACCAACGACAGAGATCGCCAAGGTATCGATGCTCGTGTCAAGAACTGCTTCGCTACCCGTATCGAGCTGTTCGGAAAGCACCAAGTATGTCCAATTTTGGCCGACTTTTAACTCAGAAGGAAGAGGCGAAAAAGTGCCTGCTAGACAGGTATCAGATCCCATCACGACAATGCCTAATACCCAGATGAAACAACGCATGAACCGGATCACAGCGGAACATCTCCTATTACGGTACGTGATGACAGCATAAAGGTCGATATACAAAAAATATATCTACTTCGTAAGGACGATGCTCAACGGGCCCATGAGATTTAGAGTCGCTTGCCGCTCCTGCGCCGTCAACTGCCACCCAACAAGCCGACCACGACTGCCGTCAAAAAGCACCGAACCACACCCAAAGGACGAGACCGAGAAGACGAAGACGTCAAAAGCATAACATTTCGCATGATAATTCCTCCTTGTACTCGTCCTGTCCAGCCCTCCATCCTCGTCGGGCCACGTCGCCCGCAGGTCTTGGTCTCTCATGGAATGGTCAAAAACGTAGTGTGATAGAGGTGGAGAGGCCGCCGTTGGGAACCGGTCCTAAAAGGACGGAGACGCGGCGGGCTTGAGGGGGTTTGCGCGACTGCTCCGACCCGTATATTGAAGTTACAATAGGACTTAGATACATAACTGCAAGTCCGCCTATCTTGCCTAGTGGTTCAGGTATTCGGGAGACGATCACTCCAGCCCCTAGTCCACTCCAGCCCCCTATCTGTGCCCATCTTAGTGTCTCGTTAGGCGAATCGTGAGGATCAACCAAAGTCACGCCAATCGAGGATCCGAACGTATGGCTGAAAAGCGAGAAAATTAAGAATCCCACGCCAGATCCTATGTCATTTTTCTCGTCGCTGCGTTTGCTTTCATCGCTTAGCGATCGTGCCCATGCAATCACACCTATGAAAGCGGCGGTGGAAGCGGTACTCGTAACAATACCAGCACCAGCCTTTGCAAGAATCCGTGGCCCCTTGTCTTCTATGTCGAAAAGGGGATCCTGCATCTTTTTTACCGTCAGGGAATCTTCCGGTGCGGCGTGGGATTCTAGTGGCGGCTTCCCTATTTGTCTAAATTGACGAAAAAACTGCTCCTTTTTTTTCCAAATCGGCGGTATCTCCGGTCTCATATACTGCTTCTTCACCTCTTCCGTCTTCTTCGCAAGGCTGTCGCCGCGGGCGGCTTTTGCCTCCACCTCGGCCAGACACAGCATAGTCAACAACATCGCGACAAACACTCGGCGCGTTATCATGGCGGTTTCCTCATCGGAAGTCGCTCGGCATCGGTCTCTACATCAACTCTACTGCGATGAGAGCAGTGGACAGAGTAAGTACTACGATCACAATGGACATAAGTAGATACTTTCTCTTATTACAGCATCAAAAGCGCAGTGTGACAGAGGTGGAGAGGCCGCCATTGAGAGTGGGGGATAAACCGAAGGAGACCCGGCGAGACTGAGGGGGCTTGCGCGATTGCTCCGACACAGCAATTGAAACAATAGGCGGAGCGACAAATGAAGCCATGAGCCCTAGATTAGCAAGAGTTTCAGATCCCATCATCGCGCCAGCCGCTATAAGAACTATTCCCCCTAATGCCGTCCCAGCGCTACCGAGAAATGTCTTACGGCGAGAATCATAAGGATCAACCGCGGTCACACCAAGTGGGAATCCTACCATCGTGCCGACATATGAAGAAATAAAAAGCAGCCCTACTCCTTCTAGACCGTCGTCGGAGTAAGAACCGTCAAGTAATACTTCGCCTAAACCTCCAAAGGCTATGACTGTAAAAATGACACTCGAAGCAGTACCAGAGGCCACTTTTGCGAGAACCCGTAGCCTCCTGTCTTCTATATTGCCAAAAGGAGGATGAGGCCACCGATCCAGTGCAGCGACCTCGCGCGCGATCAAGGAATCACTCGGTTCGCCTTGGGCTTGGGAATCCACTAGTGCAGTGCGGCCTATCACCGTCATCGTCTGAATGCGATCGACCGCTACCATCGCTTTCGCCTCTTCCCCTTCTCGTGCCACCAGCACCCGACGCCGATCTAACTTATCACCGGTCAACACGCCCTCCGCCTCAGCCAGACACAGCACCGTCAACAACATCGCGACAAACACTCGGCGCGTTATCATGGCGTTATCTTCATCAGAGTGAGGGGCATGATGACAAAAGCATGAGTTGTCTCAACTGCCCGAAACCGCAAATTGATGGCGACCTCTCCCCGGCGGGGTTGTGATCGCTAACTAACTGTTTGCAGGCTCATCTACGCGCAGCACTTCCAAAACGCCCTCAATGTGTTCGATTTGGTCTATGGCCTGGCGTAGCTGCTCGTTGTCGGCAACATCGATCCAGAAGTCCTGTTCGGCGATGTGATTGTCGGTCCGGGTAGTGGATTCGCAGATGTTGCAGCCGACGACGCTGATCGCCCGGGCGATGTCCGCGAGCAAGGACTTGCGATCCCAACTGCGGGTGCGCAACTGAACGGTAAAAGCCGGTTCGTCCACCTGCTCCCACTCAACCGCGATCAGGCGGTCTGGCTCAGCGGAAATCCGGCTGATGTTGTAACAATCGGTGCGGTGGACCGTGACGCCGCGGCCGCGGGTGACTAGGCCGACGATCTCGTCGCCGGGGATGGGCCCACAGCACTTGCCGAATTGGATCATCAAGTTTTGAATCCCTTGGATGCGGATGTCTCTGCGGTCTTGACTGCGAATCGCACGCTGCATGGGCGGGGGCGGGGCTATTCTACTGATGACCTTGCCTACGGACAGGTCTCCGTTGCCGATGGCTGCATAGAGGTGCTCGGCGTCCCTGAATCCGAATTCTTCAGCCACGGCATCAAGGTCGCCCCGATAAGTCTTCAAATCTCTAGCGAGTGCCTCCTTGCCGAGGCGTACATTGTGGTCGTATTGGTCTTCCCGCAGCCAGTGGCGGATGGCTTGGCGGGCCTTGGCAGTCTTGACTTGGTCTAGCCAAGCGATATTGGGCTTTTGCTGCGGTGCCGTGACAATCTCTACAGTCTCGCCGCTGCTCAAAGTCGCACTTAGTGGTACAACCTGATCATTTACTTTGGCCATAGCGCAGTGGATGCCAATGTCGGTGTGGACGGCAAAGGCAAAGTCGATCGGCGTGGCTCCCTTGGGCAACGGGTGTAGGTCTCCTTTTGGCGTGAAGACAAAAATCTCGTCTTGAGACGCGAGTTCGGTCTTGACGTTGTCCATGAACTCGACCGGGTCCCTGACCTCTAGTTGCCAGTCGATGAGTTGGTGCAGCCAACTTACTTGTTGGTTTGGATCGCCGGGATCGGTGTAGCTAGATTTGTAGCGCCAGTGAGCGGCAATGCCGATTTCGGCCGTGTGGTTCATCTGCTCGGTGCGGATTTGCACTTCGACATATTGGCCTTTGGGACCGATCACCGATGTGTGCAGCGACTGGTACATATTGCTCTTGGGAGTCGATATATAGTCTTTAAAGCGCCCGGGGATGGGAGTGTAAATTTGGTGGACCCAACCGAGAATTTGATAGCATTCGCGCTCAGTGCCGGTGATGATGCGCATGGCCAGCAGATCGTAGATTTCCTCAAACGGCTTACCGCGCGCTTGCATCTTATTGTAGATGCTGTAGAAGTTCTTGGCCCGGCTGGTAAATTCAGCTTTAATGTCATTGTCCAGCAGGCACTCTTCTATTGGCACCTTGAATTCTTTTATATAGTCTTCGCGCTCGCGGCGCGTCATGGCCACGCTTTCGCGCAGCTCTTGGTAGATTTTGGGTTCGAGAAACTTGAGGCTTTGGTCTTCTAACTGCCAGCGGATCCGCGCCAACCCAAAACGGTGAGCCAGCGGCGCGTACACTTCGAGCGTCTCTCTGGCCGTGCGCTCGCGGGATTGGGGGCTTAGATGTTGGAGCGTGCGCATGTTGTGCAAGCGGTCGGCCAGCTTGATGAACATGACGCGGATGTCCTTGAGCATGGAAACCAGCATCTTGCGGTAGGTCTCAGCTTGGCGCACCTCGCGGTTTTCGTAGGTTATCTGATCAATTTTGGTAACCCCGGCGATCAGTTCGGCGATCTTGCCGCCAAATTGCTTGGCAACCTCCTCATGCGTGGCCGGTGTATCCTCAACAACATCGTGCAGAAGTCCGGCTGCCACCGTGGTGTGATCTAAGCCCAATTGGGCGAGCAGCCGAGCTACTTCGACGCAATGGGCGAGAAACGGCTCGCCGGACTTGCGGATCTGGCCCTCGTGGTGCTCCTTGGCGAAGTAATAGGCGCGGCTGAGCAGTTCAAAATCGGCTTGGTCATTGCAGGAGGAGACCTCAACCAGCAGCATCTGTAGCCGCAGTTCGTCGCCCCCTTGTTCGACAAGTTTCTCTAGGTAGGCATTTGGCAAAGTGGTTTCGGTCATGGGACTTTTCGCTATTTACTTGCCCGTCAATATAAACAAGCATATAAAAAAAAAACAAGTACATACAAGCAGAAGTTCCACGCTCGTTTGCACGCGCAGTAGAAGTTATTAGAATAGGAAGAACAAAGGACGCAGAATGCGGTGGCTAAGTACCGAAAACGCACCGGCACTGACGCGAGCGGATAAAATCCTCGCGCTAGTCGTGATCTTGAGTGCGATCGGGTTGACACTCTACGGCCGCTATACAGCCGAAGCGGGCGGTGCGCTCACCGTCGAGTTGGCCGGAGCCGCGCCCGCGACGCATGATCTCTCCAATTACGGGGTCTTGCCAGTTGGAGGACTCTTGGGCGTGAGTCAGATCGAGATCGGCCCCAAGGGAGCGCGCGTACTTTCCGCACCGTGCGTCCACAAAATTTGCATGCGGCGAGGCTGGATACAGCGGGCCGGCGACGTGGCCGCGTGCGTGCCTAATGGCCTAGTGCTGAAGATCGCTGGGGCCGCACCCATAGATGCGATGGTTCACTGATGTTTGCCCACCCTAGAGACGTGGCTCGTTTGGGACTTATGGCCAGTGTGGCAATTGTGCTCTTCGCCTTTGAATCGCTGGTACCCAAACCCTTGCCTTGGATGAAGTTGGGACTCGGCAATTTGCCGGTCTTGGTCGCACTCGTGAGCTTTGGCGGCGCTCCGGCATTGGCCGTTAGTGCCATCAAGCTAGTAGTCGGCGGCTTGCTCAGCGGGGGATTTGCCGGTCCGGCCTTTGTCATTGGCGGCGGGGCTGGTTTGGCGAGCTGGTTGGTCATGGTGGCGATGCGCCGCCTGGGCGGCCTTTTCAGCGTCGTGGGTCTGAGCATCTGGGGCGCGTTGGCGCACCAACTCAGCCAACTCGTTCTCGCCACTGGCTATATCGGCCACAGCGGTCTGTTCGCGCTTTTGCCGCTGGCTTTGGTCAGCGCTTTGGTCAGCGGCGGGGTGATCGGCCTGTTGGCTTGGTGGACCTTGGAACAATTGGAGAAAATAGGTTGGTTAGCTATATAGATGTAATAGACTTTAGAGCCCCTCAATAGACTTGCCCCAAAGCCTACTTTGCAAACCGAACCGGTCTTTAGTGCCAAAGCGTTAGTGGCGGGTACCCTAGGGTCGCTGTGCATCGCTGTGGGAGCACCCTACGGCAACATGGTCATCCGCGGCTCCTACATGTCGATTGACTTTAGTGCCGCGGGGGCCCTGTTCCTTTTCTTTTTGTTGACAGGCTTGTTCAACGCCTTGCTGACGCGCTTTGCCGCTCCTGTGGCGCTCGGACGCTGCGAGCTCATCGTCGCATATATTATGATGCTCACGGCTTCGGCCATCCCCACGATGGGCCTGAGTGAGTACTGGCTGACGATTATCACCGGTGCCCAGTACTACGCCACCCCGGAAAACGAGTGGGCCTTGCTCATCCTGCCGCACCTGCCCGAGTGGATTGCACCACAGGATCCCGAAGCGATCAAGTGGTTTTACGAAGGGGCACCGCGCACCACTGGGGTGCCTTGGGCCGCTTGGAGCGGCCCGCTGTGCTATTGGGCTATTCTGATTGTAGCCCTGTACTTGGTGATGATCTCGTCAATGGTCATTATGCGCCGCCAGTGGATGGAGCGGGAACGACTAGTCTATCCGCTGGTGCAAGTGCCCTTGGCCATGGTGCAAAGCGGAGGCCGCGGAGAAATCTTAGGCCCTTTCTTCAAAAACCCAGTCATGTGGGTTGGCTTTGCCTTGCCCGTATTCGTCAGTAGTCTCAACGCCCTACACGCGTACTTCAACTTTGTTCCCGCCATCCAACTCGTCTCTTCGATTTCGATCCTGCGCAACACCGTCTCCCTGATTTTCCGCCTGAGCTTTCCCATGATCGGGTTTGCCTACCTGATCAACCTCGACATCGCCTTCGGCCTGTGGTTTTTCAACACCATCTCCAAGTTGATCCGCGGGGGGTTGGCCGTTTTAGGGGTTGGCAGTACCGAAAAGCTCGTTTACGGCGCTGCTAGCGAGCCAATTCTCGCCCATCAGGGCCAAGGCGCGATGATCGTCTTGGTGCTTTTCGGCCTGTGGGTCGGCCGCGAGCACCTGCGCGACGTGCTGCGCAAAGCATTCCGCGGCGACGACCGCATCGACGACAGCGGCGAGATGCTCTCCTATCGGACGGCGGTCTTAACTTGGCTCGCCGGCGTCGCAGTGATGACCATCTGGCTGTGGCAGTCTGGCTTGCCGCTGTGGGCGGCCTTTTTGACCTTGATGCTGGCCATCCTTATCTTCGTCGGCCTAACTCGAGTGGTAGTAGAAGGAGGCGTGGCCGCGGCGGTCGGACCGATGATTGCTCCGACGGTCTTAGTTTCGGCGGTCGGCTCTTCGGCAATCGGCCCGGCCGGCATGGTTGGCCTCGCATATACATTCGTGTGGGCGGCAGATATCCGCACGTTTGTCATGGCTTCCTGCGCCCACGGCCTCAAATTGGGTGAGGGACTAGGCCAGCGGCTGCGTCCGCTTTTTTGGTACATCCTGCTGGCGATTGTCGTTAGCATCGTCGGCTCGGTCGTAGCGATTTTGTACCTCGCCTACGAATACGGCGGCATCAACCTCAATACGTGGTTTTTTGGAGGTGGAACTCGTGCCCCTTTTGATTATATTACCACCAAGTTAAATGCACCTACCCAGCCAAACCTAGATGGCTGGATTCACACTTTTGTCGGCGGGGGCATAATGGCCCTGCTCATGTGGGTGCGCCAGCGGCTCTTGTGGTGG
Source organism: Candidatus Latescibacterota bacterium (assembly GCA_965221515.1). GTDB lineage: Bacteria > Latescibacterota > UBA2968 > UBA8231 > UBA8231. Next base: position 4,384,248 of record OZ244897.1, on the reverse strand, counting down.
CCCCTGCACCCTATCGGCTACCCGATTGGTGCCGTATGGTTGATGGACCAGTTGTGGTTTAGCATTGCCATCGCTTGGCTTTTAAAGGTGTTGGCAATGAAATACGGAGGTCCCAGCCTCTTCCGCCGGGCACGCCCCTTCTTTTTAGGCCTGATTATAGGCCAGTTTTTTATCGCGGGGCTCTGGCTGATTATCGACTTTTTTACCGGCATGACCGACAATGTGGTATTCTGGATCTGAGAAAGGCACCAACTATGCCTAAGTTTGCGATGCGGTGGATGGCCTTCGGCTGGATTTTGGTCGGCGTAGCACCGGCTTGGCCCGAAGTCGATTTTGCCGAGTTGGCGCACACGGCTCCGGTCGAGCGCGTGCAGCAGACGATGGAAACCTTTGCCGGCTTGGGCTCTAGAGTCGCCGGCTATTTAGGTGCCGACCAAGCGGCCCAAATCGTGCAGGAGCGCTTCCGCGCCATCGGCCTCAGCGATGTCACAGTCCACGAATACGATGTCTCGATTCCAGTCGATAAGGGCGGATTTCTGCAAGTAGTTGGCAGCGACGAACAAGTGCCAATCCACGGCCTGTGGCCCAATCTCGTCAAAACCTCGACGCTGCCCGAAGGTGGAATAACCAAGCGCCTAATCGACGCCGGCGCCGGCGAGTACGCCGACATGGACGGCAAACAAGTCGAAGGGTCCGTGGCGCTGATGGACTTCAATTCGGGCGACGCCTGGCTCAACGCCGCCTACCTCGGGGCGCAAGCTATCATCTTTATCGAGCCGGACTCCACCGTTTACTTGGAGGGCGAAAAAAAATTCCTCACCATGCCGCTCGACCTGCCGAGGTTTTGGGTCAAGCGCCAAGTAGGTCAGCGCTTGCGTCGCCAGTTGGCGACCGACAAAGAGCAGACGCTCCACCTACAATACCGCATGGATTGGGAGCGGCGTCCCGCTTGGAATATTCTCGGCACGATTCCCGGCTACGATCCCTTGCTAAGAGAGGACGTGATCGTGCTGGAAGCCTACTACGACGCCATGTCCGTCGTGCCGGCCCTAGCCCCAGGGGCCGAGCAAGCCTCCGGCATTACTGCGCTATTGGAGCTGGCGCGCTATTTTCGCGAGAACCCACCAGCGCGTACGGTCGTATTCCTCGCCACTTCGGCCCACCACTTGGGCTTGCGCGGGGTTGACGATTTCATCCAACGCTACTTGCGCAAAGAGGAGCCCTTCATCGAGCACATGCTGGTGCGGCGGGTCGTCGATGCGGCACTCGCACACGACCTGATCGCCCAAGATGGCATCCACTACGCCATCGGCGAGGAGGAGCTTACCGGCAAGGAAGCCCTCGTGCGGAGCGTTGCCGAAGGACGCACCGAACTAGCCACCCGCATTGCCGATGCAGCCCTCGCCGAAGGGCTGCTGAGCCAAGGAGAAGATGAATCCAGCAGTTCATGGAGTTTGTGGAAGAAGACGACAGAGGCCATTAAGGGGCTGCTGAGTCGCCAAGAAGGCCCACTGCACCTAGCCGGCAAGCAATTCAAAAACCGCGACCAACTAGTCAATCAACTGCGCTCGGACGACGATTTGCGCCGCGCGCTCTACAAAACTTGGGTCGATCCCAAAGTCGATTCGCTGGCGGTCAAGCTGTTTATCAGCCTCGACCTTTCGTCGCAGACCGACGAACTCGGAGTGTGGAATAGCAATACCAGCTTTTACTACAAGCGCTACTTCGCGCCCTTTGGCAAAAACTTCATGGGATATGCGCGCAAGATCAGCCGCGAGTTGGATTACCAGCGGCGCGATGTCCTGGTCAATGGCATCAGCCCCGAAGGCGGGATGAGTTGGCAAACTTTTGTCCCGGGCGAAATATCGGTCAACAGCGAATTGGTGTTGGCGACCGGGACGCCGGCGTTGGCTTTTGTCACGGTCAACGACGCGCGCTTTCTCGTCGATACGCCCTTAGATCGGGCCGAGCACGTCAACTACGCCAATCTCGCCAAACAGATCCGGGTGCTCGCCGGCATGTTCGAGATGGCCTTTGCAGACCCAGAGCTTTTCCCGGACTTCAAGATGCGCTTGCGCGACACGCTGCGCTCGCTGCGCGGCCGGACCATGGTCTTTCCGCGCCGCAGCATCATTCCCGACTTGCCGCGTGCAGACGCCGTAGCCGTGGTGCGCAACGGCAAAAAGAAGTCGTACAAAGGGGTGCGCGGCGAGTACTACGAAGTCGTCGATGATAAGGGAGCCTTCTACGTAAATCGGGTGCGGGTCAATAACGTGCAGATCGAAGGCTACTACCTAGACCCGATCACCGGCCGCATCAGCTACGCCCCCGACCGCGGCGTGCAAGGCGACGAAAGCTACCCCATGCGGGTCGCCATGGACTGGCGCGACAAGCAATGGATGGTCATCCTCTTTCCCTGCGTGGCCTACAATTTCTTCGACATTGTAGATCCGCGCTATTTGACCAAGCTGTCCAACGTGCAGGTCTTCGACGAAACAAACGGCCCACCTGTGGAGTACGGTTACACCATCGGCGAAGGCCCCTCGGCCCAAAACGAGCCGGTCGGAGTGCTCTTTGCCCGGCCTGGTTCGCACATCAAGATGGGGTTTGGAGCTGGCCTGCTGGGGTTCCGCTCGCTGCTGCTCAACGCCACCAGCGCAACGGACAAAGAACAGGCCGAAGGCGAGGGGTTCGAGATTCGCCCCGGTACTTCCTTTGTCCGCACGACCTTCCAAGCCGCCCAAGACATGTGGAACCTCGACGAGTCGCGAATGCGCGAGCTGCGGAGCTTTGCCATTGAAAACCAGCGCCTCAACGACCTCCACTATCGCGCCGAAGCCGAGCTAGCCCAAGCCGCCGCGGCTGAGACCGAGCAGCGCTGGGGCGACTTCGTGCGCCACACCCGGGCGGCCTTCGGGCTGGAGTCGCGCGCCTATCCAGATGTCAAATCCACTCAAAATGACGTCATTCAGGGCATTATCTTCTTCATGGCCCTCGTCATTCCCTGCGCCTTTTTTACCGAGCGGCTCATTTTTACCGCGGCCACAATTCGCAATCAAATCATCGGCTTTGCCGGGATTTTCCTCGCGATCTGGATCGTGTTGTGGCTGGTGCATCCGGCCTTTCAGCTATCCAATCCCTTCGTCATTCTGCTGGCCTTTATTATCATCGCCTTGGCCGTGCTGGTGATGTCGATTATCTCCGGCCGCTTTAACGAACAGATGAAAAAGCTGCGCACCGAGGTAGCCGTGATCCACGACACGGACGTCAGCCGCTCTTCGGCTTCGCTGACCGCCTTCCAGCTCGGTATTTCCAATATGAAACGGCGCAAGACGCGCACAGTGCTCACCTTTACCACGCTCTTGCTACTGACTTTTACGGTGCTCTCTTTCACCTCCATCCGCACGGGCTTGCGATTCAACCAAATCAGCCGCGACAACGAAGGGCTCTACGAGGGCATCCTCATCCGCAGCAAGGCGTGGAATCCAATGGAGGATTCAGTCCTCGAATACGCCCGCAGCAATTTCGGCGATCGCGCCGCAATCGCGCCGCGCAGTTGGTACAGCAATAGGGCCAAAGCGCACATCAAAATAAAACACGGAGAAAAGGCCCATAACGCGCTCGGAGTCCTAGGCTTAGCGCCCGAGGAGACTCAAGTCACTCGGCTCAACCAAGCCCTAGTCGCCGGACGCTGGTTTGAACCGGGCGAGGACAAGGTCTGCGTCTTGCCCATCGACATGGTCAAAGAAGCCCATCTCGATGTCGATTTGGCCGACGTCGGCCAAGCGCAAGTCCGGGTCTTCGGCGACTTGTTCACCGTGGTGGGCGTCATCGACTCTAAGCGCATGAAGGACCTCAAAGACCTCGACGACGAAATCCTGACACCAGCCGATTTCGCCGTCACCGGCGGTCAGGCGGTGCAGGAAATAGCCGAGGAAGAACAACGCGAAAAGCAGGGGCTGGAAGACGCCAAGGTCGTCATCAAGCCCTTGGTCCACATAGAGCCAGCCAATACCCTGATTATTCCCTACCACACGCTGCGCAACGTCGGCAGCGGCAACCCGCTACAGTCGGTAGCGGTGCGCTTCCCCGCAGGCAGCGATGTGCGCGCCGAGGTCGAAGAGTTCCTCTCGCGCTTGGCGGTAACGCTGTTTGCCGGAGTCAAAGAGCCCGGCGATGAATACATCAAGGTGTCGATCTACTCATCGCTAGGCATGACCTCTTTTTCCGGGATGAGCAACTTGTTCATCCCCATGCTCATTGCCTCACTAATCGTGCTCAACACCATGATGGGGAGCGTGTACGAGCGCTTCCGCGAAATCGGCATCTACTCTTCGGTCGGCCTAGCCCCCGGCCACATCTCTTGGCTCTTTATCGCCGAGAGTTGCGTTTATTCGGTGCTGGGCGTGGTCGCCGGTTATCTCAGCGGCCAAGTAATCGCCAAAGTACTCATCGAATTCGAACTGCTGGGCGGCTTCACGCTCAACTACTCCTCAGTGGCCGCCGTGCTTTCCTGTATGCTAGTGATGGCCGTAGTCATGCTCTCGACGATCTATCCGGCGCGCCGGGCTTCGCAAATGGCCGTGCCGGACGTAACCCGCAAGTGGAAGCTGCCGCCGCCCGATGGCGACCAGTGGGACTTCGAGTTCCCCTTTACCGTCAGCGGGCACGAGGTGTTGGGCTTGAGCGTATTCCTCATCGGCTACTTCGACTCTTATAGCGAAGAGTCCATCGGCACCTTCTACACCGACGGTGCCCAGTTAAGCCGCGAAGAAACGCCCAACGGCGAAGGATACATTATCGACATGAACATCTGGCTGGCTCCGTTCGACTTGGGCGTCAGCCAACACGTCACCGTGCGGGCCATGCCAGAGGCCGAGCACAACATTTACGCAGTCGGTCTGCAAATCAAGCGGCTCAGCGGCGAGGACGCCTCGTGGCGGCGGGTCAACCAGCGCTTTATGAACGTCATCCGCAAACAGTTCCTCATCTGGCGCACGGTGGATGCCGAGGCCAAAGAAGGCTACCGCCAACAGGGCGTGGAAATTCTACAAGGGCTGCGCAGCGAAGTGTCGGCGTAAGGGAGGATAGCCAGTGCTCGGAAGCAAAAACAGAAACCCGAACCAAGAGATCGAAGAATATCGGGACTTAATGCAGGTCCCGGACCGCTTCGAGAACGGCTTTACGATCAAGACCGTCCTCGGCGTCCTCTTCGTCGCCTTCATCATGGTGCCGGGCAACATGTACTTGAGCCTGATGATCGGCGGCTCTTTGGGAGCGGCGGCCGAGTGGGTGACCATCATCCTCTTCGCCGAAATTACTAAGCGCTCCTTTTCCTCCCTCAGACGCCAAGAAGTCTATGTGCTGTTCTACGTGGCTGGCTCGCTGATTGCCGCCGAGACCGGTGCTTTTGAAGGCTTGCTCTACAACCAGTACTTAGTGCAATCGCCAGCGGCCAAGCAGTTTGGCATCGCCAAGCTGATCCCCGGCTGGGTGGCACCGCAGCCCGACTCCTCGGCGATCATCGAACGGACCTTCCTGCACTCGGATTGGGCGATGCCGATCGTCCTGCTAGTCTTGGGGATGATCATCTGGCGCATCAACTGGTTCACCATGTCGTACGCGCTGTTCCGGCTCACCTCCGACTACGAGCGCTTGCCCTTTCCCTTCGCGCCGGTAAACGCCCAAGGCGCTACGGCGCTGGCCGAAACCACCCAAGGGCTCGAGACGTGGCGCTGGCGGGTATTTTCGGCCGGGGCCATGATCGGGCTGGTCTTTGGCACAATCTACGTCGCCTTGCCGGCGATTACGGGCGCCCTGCTGACCGAGCCGATCCAACTCATCCCCATTCCCTTCGTTGACTTCACCCAAGTCACCGGCAACTTCATCCCGGCTACTCCGCTGGGCTTTACCGCGCACCTGGGTCCGATCTTTACCGGGCTAGTGGTGCCGTTCTGGGGAGTAATCGGCACCTTCATCGGCGTACTCGTCGCCTCCATTGCCAACCCGCTGCTCTATACCTGGACGCCTTCGTGGCGCGAAGAGCCGTACCTAAATCTGTGGCAGCAAGGCATGGGCACCATCGAGACCTACTTTGTCAACTACGTCGATTTCTGGATGAGCTTTGGCCTCGGCACCACCTTTGCCATCGCCGCCATCGGCATCTACCAGATCGTTCAGAGTGTGCGCAAGGCTAGGGCCAACAAAGACAACGGGGATGATAGCAGTTCCAAAAGCGGCTTCGCCACCCCTGTCGGTCGCGGCGATTTCCCCATCTGGGTAGCGTTGGTACTATACGTTTTGGCCACGGCCGGCCTGATCGGCATCGCCGCTTGGCTGCTGCCGGGCATTGCCCAATTTATATGGTTTTTCCTCTTCTTTGGTTTCGTATTCACGCCCTTTCAGTCGTTTGTCAACGCTCGCCTAGTCGGGATGGTAGGACAGACGGTGGATATTCCCTTTGTGCGCGAGGCCACCATTATTCTCTCGGGGTATCGCGGTGTGGACATCTGGTTCATTCCCTTTCCCTTGGGCAACTACGGTGCCCAGACCCAGAAGTTCCGCGAAATCGAATTGACCGGCACCCAGTTTACCAGCATCATTCGCGCCGAGATTTTCATGGTGCCCATCGTGCTCTTTACCAGCTTTCTCTACGGCTCTTATATCTGGAAACTGGCCCCGATCCCGTCGGCTTCTTACCCCTATGCCCAGCTCATGTGGCGTCTGCGCGCTTACCAGCAATGCCTCTTTATCACCGGCACCATGCGCAGTGAACTCGCCATCGACAACGATCGGGCGGGATGGACGCCGGCTAATCTGATCGAAAACGAGTGGTGGTACTGGCGGGTGCGGCTAGTGGACCAGGAGTGGCTGGACTCCAACGGCAAGCGCGGCCAAGTCGGCCCGTGGATGCCGACCCAAGTTTTCTACTCGCATTTCGATCAGGGGCCCCCCGACATCGTCGCCGAGCGCTATCTGCGCGACGATCAACTCACCGAAGAGGAAGTGGTCGAGGGTCTGCCGGCGATTGTGCCCCTGGGGCCAACAATGGACGCCGTCATCCGCGTTCCCCGTCCCACCCTCGAAGTGCAGGTCGGGCAAGCTGTGCCGGCAGGATGGTCCTTCTACTTTGAGGTCGATACCGATCCGCTCTTTAGCAGTTCTTGGATTCAGCGCTCCACCGACGAGCCTTGGCTCTTTAAGGCACTCAAGCTAGAGGTCATCGCCTTTGGTGCCGGCTTCGGGCTAGTGAGCTTCATTCTGCTCTCCATCCTCGGGCTGCCAATCCTGTTGGTCTTTGGCTTCGTGCGCTCGCTGACGACGCTGCCGCACTTGGTCGTCACCGAGATCATCGGTGCGCTCTTGGCGCGCTACTACTTTTGGAATAAGTACGGGCGGCAGGAGTGGCGGCAGTTTGCCCCGATTCTGGCGGTGGGTTTCGCCTGCGGCATGGCGCTGATGGGGATGGCGTCGGTGGGCATAGCCCTAATCCAGAAATCGGTCTCCGTGCTGATCTTCTAGCATGAGCGATTGGGTAGATTTCGCTTGGCAAGGGCTGCGGATGTCCGTGCCCGACGATTGGAACCTCGGTCGCGTTGACGGGGACTTTGAAAAGGGCTATGCCCGCCTCGACGACGCCGAAATCGTGCGCGCCGAAATCGAATGGCGACGGCTCAAAGGCCGCGGCGAGGCCCTGCGCCTGACTGAGTTGGTAGATCGCTACCTAGCCAATTTGCAAAAAAAGGCCCAAAAGGTCGATGCTCCCTTTGCAGTTGAGCGCCGCGCCCGATTCCTCAAGAACAAGAAGTTCCTCGAAGGCCGCGAATACGAGGTCTTCATCTGGGAGGCCGACTTCCGCGCCTACAACCTAGCGCTGGCCTTGGAGTCCGGGCGCGTAGTACTCCTGCGAGTGCTGGCCAAGCTAGACGAGTTTTTGCCCGAGCAAGCCGAGGCCGTGTTCAGCTCGCTGGTCGATCAAGAAGCCGCAGCAGCCTATCTGTGGAGCGTGTACGGCTTGCGGTTTTTCGCGCCCAGCGACCTCAAGCTACAAAGCCATTCTCTCAAGTCAGGCCACATCGAGCTAGCGTTTGCGCTCGGCAAACAGGTTCTAAAGGTACATCGGTTGAGCATGGCCCGGATTATGCTCAAAGACGCGCACATTCGCGATTGGTATCCGGTCTTTTTTAAAAAGCAATTGCGCGACTTCGCAGTCGATATTACGCCCGAAGCCGTGCAGGATTACGAAGGTATTCGCGTCGAGGGGCGGCCGCGCAGCCGCTGGCGTCAGCTACTGCGGCCCCTGCCCTTTATGAACCCGCGGCCGCGCCTGTATCTGCGCGGGCGCGTCTGGCGCGACACCAGCATCGACAAAATCGCCATCGTCGAGCACCTCTACCGCAAGAAAGACGCCCAAGACGATTTAATCACCAAGGTAGTAGATGGGCATTTTTACAAAAAACAAGGGTCCCAAGCTGAGCCGGGCCGCCATGCTGGCGTCGCGGCCCGCACGCAATGATTCCCTGCGCTGGGAGACCAACGACAACGACGAAGTCCAGGTGCTAATAAAGCGCCAAGAGACCTGGAGAGTGCGGCTGTTGTCCAAGTTTTTCTACATCCCCAGGCAGCGCAAGATCACCCTCGATGAGGTCGGCAGCGAAGTCTGGCGGATGTGCAACGGCCGCAACTCGGTCGGCAAGATGATCGAATTGCTCAGCGACCAGTACCAGCTCAACCGCAAGGAAGCCGAGGTCTCCCTGCTCCAATACTTGAAAACTCTTGGGCAGAAGCGCTTTATCGGCTTTGTGTTAGAAAGCGATGAGAGGCCGCCTGGTCGCGGCGCGGCCAGCGGAAAAAAATGGCAAAAGAAACAAACAGGAGCGAGCAGTTAGCTCATCCCTGTTGCGGTCTGCACTCAGTCGCACACTTTTTCTCTCACTTGCTCAATCCCGCGCTCTTGGCGCTTTTGATCTTCAGCGTCCAAGCCCACCTGCTGGGCGACTGGCTCGCCGGATCGGTGGCAATCGGCACCTTCTCCTTGGCACCCGGCCTGGTACTCTGGTATTTGGTGCGCTCGGGCTATCTCGACAAAGCCTATACCGACGACCGCAACAAACGCGCTACCCTGCTCTTGCTGGGCACTTGTTGCTACACGTTGGGGGGAGCGGCCCTCTACGGGATTGGCGCTCCTTCGCTCATGCTAGTCACGGCCACGGCCTGTGTCGTCAACGCGCTGTTGGTCTGGTCGATCAATCGCTCCTATAAGATCAGCATTCACGCGGCTGGGGTCGGAGGGGCAACCTATATATTGTTGCTCAGCGTCGGGAGCGCGGCCTGGCCTTTCTTGCTAAGCTGGCCGGCCGTCGCTTGGGCGCGGCTTTACTTGCGGGCACACACTCCGCTTCAGCTTGGCGCGGGCGGGGCACTCGGCGCGGGCAGTACCGCCCTGCTGTCGAGTGCTTGCACCTGGTGAGCACAGCACATGAACCAATCGTACAAAGGCTTTATCGATCGCCTAACCTACCACAACCCAGAAAACGGCTATACCATTGCGCGCTTAGTAGTAGAAGGCCAGCGCGAGCGGATCGCCATCGTCGGGACCCTGGCCTCCATCCAAGAAGGGGAGAGCGTCGAAGTCGCAGGCGTGTGGACCAACCATCCCAAATACGGCAAACAGCTCAAGGTAGAGCACTATAAAGCCGTTTATCCCTCTACTCTCGAAGGCATACAAAAGTACCTCGGGTCTGGTTTGATCAAAGGCGTCGGGCCCAAGTCGGCCAAGCGCATCGTCAATCACTTTGGCGCGCAAACGCTCGACATCATCGACGCCGATCCCCAGCGGCTAGCCGAAGTACCTAAGCTGGGCACCAAGAGAGTCGAGCTGATTGCCGCGGCTTGGGACCAGCAGCGACAAATCAAGGACGTGATGGTCTTTTTGCAGTCGCACGGTATTACCACCGGCTACGCCGTAAAAATTTTCAAGACCTACGGCCAGGAGGCCATCCAAAAGGTGCGCAGCGACCCCTATCGCTTAGAGCGCGATGTCGATGGAATTGGCTTCCGCATCGCCGACCGCATTGCCCAGCGCTTGGGCTTGGGCCGCGACGCGCCTGAGCGCGTGCAAGCTGGCATCCGCTACCTGCTCGCCGAAGCGGCCGACGAAGGCCACGTGTACCTGCCAGCCGTCGAAATGATGGAGCGCGCCGTCGAGATTTTGGCCATCAACGCCCAATTGCTGCCGCCCGCATTAGAGGCCCTGCGCACCACCGATGGCGTGGTCACCGAAGACCTACACTACTATCTGCCGCCGCTCCACCGCGCCGAAGTGGGTGCCGCATCGTCGCTAAAGCGGCTTTTGCGCACACCAACCGAAGAATTGGCCGTACCCGCCGAAGCCGACGACGAGTTGGAATTGGCCCCGGCACAAAAAGAGGCCGTGGCGTTGGTCGCCACCAGCAAGGTGCTAGTGCTAACTGGCGGGCCGGGCACCGGCAAGACGACGGTCACGCGGCGCATCTTGCGCCTGTTGGAGGAAGGCGGCCTCAAGGTCGCACTGTGCTCGCCGACGGGCCGCGCCGCCAAGCGGCTGAGCGAGGCCAGCGGGCGCGAGGCCAAGACCATTCATCGACTGCTCGGATTTCAGCCGGGCGAGCGGCAATTCAAAAAGGGCTACGACGACCGCCTCAAAATCGACGCGCTGATCGTCGATGAGGCTTCCATGATCGACGTGGTGCTAATCAACGCGCTCTTGCGGGCCCTGCCCGACCACGCTCGACTGGTGCTAGTCGGCGACATCGACCAGTTACCTTCGGTCGGGCCGGGTAACGTGCTCCGCGACATTATCGACTCGGCCCAAGTACCGGTGGTGCGTCTGACGCAGATTTTTCGCCAAGCGCAAAAAAGCCACATCATCCGCAACGCGCACCGCATCAACAGCGGCGAAATGCCGATCGTCGAAAACCAAGCGGACGCGGATTTCTACTTCATCCAAGAAGGCGATCCAGAGCGGGTGGTCGAGCAAGTGGAGGAGTTGTGCGCCACGCGGCTGCCCAGCTATCGAGGATGGGACCAGCGCCATGACATCCAAGTACTTGCGCCCATGTACCGCGGCGAGACCGGCGCACTCAACCTCAACCAGCGGCTGCAACAGCGCCTCAATCCGCACGGACCAGCGCACAGCCATCGCGGCGCCGAGTTCCGGGTCGGCGACAAGGTCATGCAGGTCAAAAACAACTACGACAAGGGCGTTTTTAACGGCGACATCGGCACGATTGAGCGGCTCGACGCTCAAAAGCAGGTGCTCTACGTGCGCTTTGACCACACCTTGGAATACGACCAGGCCGATCTGGACCAGCTAACTCTCGCCTACGCCATTAGCATCCACCGCTCTCAGGGGTCGGAATTCCCCGTGGTAGTGCTGCCGCTGACGACGCAGCACTACGTGATGCTCCAACGCAACCTGCTCTACACGGCGATTACTCGCGCCAAGCAAATGATCGTCATCGTCGGCACCTCCAAGGCCCTCAAACTAGCCATTGCCAACGACAAGGTCGCCCAGCGCTACACCACGCTCAAAGAGCGGCTGCGCGGCGAGGTCGGCGCGGTGATGGAAGCGGGACAAGCCATTCCATTGGCGTTGACACTGCCGAGCGATTAATTCCTACAAGTCATCGCGCAGCAGCCAGCGCACGGCGTTTTGCTGCAACTTCTCGTAGGACGGGTTCCACAGCGCGGCGATGGTGTGCCCCGGCGCCAAATAGCACACGCGGCCCGCGCCGTAGTCGTACGCCCAAGCCGCTTGGCAGGTAGTGCCCAAATTTTGCCAAGTGTGCCCGTCGTCGTTGACGCTGACGGCCAAGACCTCGGCTGGGTCCTTGTCGTACTGCATGAAGTGCTGCTCGTCCTCGACGACAAAGTCCTCCACGCCGCGCGTTATGGGGTGGTCTGTGCGGGTGATGTGTACGCGGTAGGGACGCACTGGCGGGTGTCCTTGCGTAGCAGCGCCTAGCACGTGGCGGAAGTCGCTGCTGCCCGGGGCGATGTAGGTGGAATTGTGATAAAAAAGAGCGGCCCCACCCGCCTCGACAAAGCTCCGCACGGCGCGGCCTTGAGCCTCGGTAATCCACTGCACGGGATGGGATTTTTCAGCCTCGACGGGCGGCTCGCTGACAGACGCAGCCTCTAGGCCGTAGCCATTGGGCCAGATCATGCCATCGCGGAAGACGATCAGCAGCCGGTAGCTCGCCAGATGTTGGGCGTTGAGCAGGGTGGTTTCGTCGGTGAAGTCAACCGACAATCCCATGCCTTGCACCAAAGTGCGGCCCAAAGCCGTGCGGATGTAATCAGACGTGTGATAGCGGTCGCCCACCAGGGCAAAGGCCGTAGCCATGAATCGCCTCCTTAGAACCGTTCCAATTCTGGAAATTTTTCCTCGCCACTATGCACGTGCATGGCCCCGCCCTCAGCGCACCGCCGCAAGGTGGGAAACACCTTGCCCGGATTCAATACCTGCTGCGGGTCAAACTCCGCTTTGACTCGCTCTTGGGCGTCCAAATCCGCGTCCTTGAACATGCACGGCATTAAATCCCGCTTCTCAATGCCAACCCCGTGCTCCCCGCTCAACACGCCCCCCACCTCGACGCAGAGCTTCAATATCTCGGCCCCTAGTGCCTCGGCCTTCGCCAAATCGCCCTCGACATTGCCGTCGTACAGCACGAGCGGGTGCAGGTTGCCGTCGCCGGCGTGGAAAACGTTGGCCACCCGCAGGCCATACGCGGCCGACAGCTCGCCGATTCTTTCTAGCACCTGCGGCAGCGCACCGCGCGGAATAGTCCCGTCCATGCAGTAGTAATCGGGGCTAATCCGGCCCATCGCGGGGAAGGCCGCTTTGCGGCCGGCCCACAGCTTTTGCCGCTCGGCCTCGGTGGTGGCGCGAGCAAGCTCGGTTGCGCCGGTCTGCCGCAAGAGCGATTCCAGCGCCCGGCTCTGGCACTCGACTTCGCTTTGCGGCCCGTCCAATTCGACCAGCAAGAGCGCCGCAACCCCGAGTGGATAGCCCGCACCGACAAAACTTTCTACCGCTTCAACGGATAGCTGATCCATGATTTCCATGCCGGCTGGCACCATGCCCGCGGCCATGATCTCGGCCACGGCCTGCCCCGCCGCGGCGACCGAATCGTACACCGCCATCACGGCCTGCGCCACTTCTGGCTTGGGCAAGATGCGCAGCGTGGCCTCGGTGGTGATGGCCAACAGCCCTTCCGAGCCGGTCAGCAGCCCGAGCAAGTCGTAGCCCGCTTGGTCCATGCCTTGGCCGCCGATTCGCACGACCTCGCCGTCGGCCAACACGACCTCCAAACCAAGCAAGTTGTTGGTTGTCGTGCCGTATTTGAGGCAGTGTACTCCACCTGAATTTTCGGCGATGTTGCCGCCAATCGAGCAGGCGATTTGGCTCGAAGGATCGGGCGCGTAGTAGAAACCGCTCCGCTCCACCGCTTCGGTCACCGCGCGGTTGGTCACGCCCGGCTGCACAGTCACCGCGCGGTTTGCCAAGTCGATGTCGAGGACCGCTCGCATCCGCGCCGTGCTCAACACCACGCCATCTTCCCGCGCCAGAGCACCGCCCGAAAGCCCGGTGCCGGCACCCCAAGGAACGATGGGAATGTCGAGTTGGGAGCACGACCGCAGTACGGCCGCGACCTGTTCGGTGCTATCTGGTAGGGCGACCAGCATCGGCCGCTGGCGATACGCCGACAGGCCGTCGCATTCATAGGCGACTACGTCCTCGCGGCGATCAATGATCTGATCGGTGCGCAAGTGCTCGCGCAACAGGCCGATGAGGGCTTTGCGCCGCTTAAAGCGGGTGGGGTCCGGTATAGGAAGCTGCATTGCTCAATATCCCAAGTCTTTGGCGTAGGCAAAAAGCGCCGGCGTCCCGCCGGTATGGACAAAGATAAGGCTCTGCTCACAATGCCACCAACCAGCGCGCACGTGCGCCAAAAGCCCGGCCATGGCCTTGCTGGTGTAGGATGGATCGAGCAGCAGTCCTTCCTGCTGCGCCAACAGGTGCAGGGCCTCACAACTTGCTGGCGTGACCACGCCGTAATCCGGGCCGACAAACGCGGCATAACTCTCGAAATCCGCCGCCTGCAACGACAGGTCCAGCCCTAGCACCTCGGCGCATTCCCGCGCCAGCGCCAGGTGCCCCTCGGCCGCCTGCTGGTCGTCGCGCGGCGAAGGGCTGATGCCCACCACCCGCATGTCGATGCCCAGCGCCTTGAATGCCACCACCAGCCCCACGTGGGTATGCGCCCCCGAGCACAGGTAAATTGCCGCGGGCGCAACGCCCTGCTGTTGGCATTGGGCCAACAGTTCTAACGCCCCATCGACGTACGCTACACTGCGGAAGACGCGCGCGTCCGAGCTGGTGTGGAAGGGACGATGGCCGGCCTCCGTCAACGCGGCCATCTTTGCGGCGACTGCCCGCGCCTGATCCTCGGGTGCCGGCAAGTCCACCTCCGCGCCAAAAAGGCGGGTCAATAACAAGTTCCCCTGCGTCTGCGCGTGAGCGTCGGCGCGCCCTACTACTACCGCAGACAACCCCAACTTTGCGGCCACCGCGGCCGTCTGCCGCGACTGATTCGACTGGGCCGCGGCTGAGTGTACCAGCACGTCGCAGCCTTGCTTTACGGCTTGGGCGATTTGGTATTCAAACTCGCGGATCTTGTTGCCGCCCAAAGCCAAGCCCGTCAAATCGTCGCGCTTGACCCAAATCTGCGGGCCGGCTAGGTGGGCACTGAGGCGCTTTAACTCTTCCAAGGGCGTGGGCAAGGCCGCTAGCGGCAACCGCGGCAATTGAGCCAACCGATCTTTTAGTTCCTCGCGGCTAATAATCATAGCCTTCCTCTTTTTGTTTGCTTTCAATACAACGATTAAACAACCACCGAGCAAACCCATCCCTCACTTCGGGCACACCGCGTTTGCCCTTTTGCTAAAATCCCTTAACTTTTACCCAGTGAGACCCACACCACCTTTTGTCCCTCCTTGGAGCCTCACCCTTTCCCAACCCAAATCGCTGTCTAACCAATACATAGGGCCGTTTTGGATCTAGTCGAACCTATACCCGAACGCCTATTGCCCCACATCCGCGGCGAATTGCAACCCGGCGAACTGCTCATCGTCTTCCTCGCCGCCGATATTCGCCCCGACGGGCAGTACGGCGACTCTTGGTTTGCGCTCACCGACGAGCGGATACTCGTCTTTCACCCCAATGGTGCCGACAAGCCCAAGACCGTGCGCCTCGGCTTGGGCGAAGTACAAGGCATCCAGACCCGCAACTACGTCGGCAGCGGTGCGCTCGTCGTCGAGTTGGAGGACGAAACCGTCGAGCTGCTGCGCTTTTCGCAGAGCGCGTATTACAAATTCTCCGGCGTCCCCCAAGCCATTGAGGGTGCCGGCTTGGTCGAGGAAGAAGGCGAACAAGACGACGAGCCGCTGCATGTCGATCCGGTCGAAGTAGTAGAACACTGCCCCACCTGCGGCCGCGCCCTGCGCTCCGGCTCCAAAGTCTGCCCCAACTGCCTGCGTCAGACCGAGACCTTCTGGCGGTTGTTTTCCTATATCAAGCCCTATAAAAGACAGGCACTGCTCGGATTCACACTGACGATTGTGCTGACGGTCATCGGCCTGCTGCCGCCCCAGCTCAATCGCATCCTCATCGACGATGTCATCACTCCGGTCCTCGTCGCATACGAGACTGCCGGCATCGCCGAGGGCGAGGCGACTGCGGCCCCAGCCGCGAGCATCCAACTCCTGTTGTGGGTCGTGCTCGGCCTGCTCGGTGTCTATATCGGCCGCGGCCTCATCAGCGGCGTGCGGATGTACGCCCTAGGCTGGCTTGGTCAGCATATCCTGTACGATTTGCAGAGGCAAATTTTCCAACACTTGCAATTGCTGTCGCTGACATTCTACTACAAGCTCAGCACCGGTCGGATCATGACCCGAGTCACCAGCGACACTGAGCGCATGCGCAGCTTTATCACCTCGGGTTTCCAAGACATCATCATCGACGGCCTGACCATCGTCGGCATTTGCACAATGCTATTTGTAATGAATTGGGAATTGGCGCTTTTGTCGCTAATCCCAATCCCCTTCATGATTATCGGCACCATCATCTACCGCAACCGCATCCACTGGATTTTCCACCGGATATGGCGCCGCATCGCCGAACTCAACGCCATGCTCGCCGACTCCATCCCCGGCGTTAAAGTAGTAAAGGCCTTTGCCCAAGAAAACCGCGAGGTCGAGCGCTTCACCGAGCGCAATATCGACGTGCGCGAGTCGCAGATGACCTCGTTCAAGATGCGGTCCTATTACATTCCGACGATCTCCTTTACCACCTCAGTCGGCTCGATCATCCTGTGGTGGTTTGGCGGCAACCGAGTGCTCGGCAACACCCTGACCTTGGGCGAGTTGCAGGCTTTTATCTCGTACATGGTCATGTTCTACGCGCCGGTGCGCTCGCTGTGCACCCTCACCGAGCAACTAGAGACCGCAGCGACAACAGCCGAGCGCGTCTTTGAGATCATCGACACTGAGCCTGAAGTCCAAGACGACCCCGACGCCATTGACCCGGGCGTCCTGACCGGCGAGGTAGAATTTCGCAACGTCAGCTTCACGTATGATGGCTCGGCTAGGATTCTCGACCGCATCTACTTTAAAACTACGCCCGGTGAGATGATCGGCATTGTCGGCCCCAGCGGTGCCGGCAAGTCAACCTTAGTCAACCTCATCTCGCGGTTCTACGACGCCACCGACGGCCAAGTCCGCATCGACGGCCAGCCCATTACTCGCCTCAAACAGCAGGCACTGCGCGGCCAAATCGGCGTGGTCTTGCAGGAGCCGCTGCTGTTCCAAGGCTCGATAGCCAGCAATATCGCCTACGGGCACCCCAGCGCAACGCGCCAAGAGGTCATCGAGGCGGCCCGCGCAGCCAACGCCCACAAGTTCATCATGAATTTTCCCGATGGCTACGACACCCAAGTCGGCGAGCGCGGCGGTCGGCTCTCCGGCGGCGAGCGCCAGCGCATTTCCATTGCCCGCGCCCTGATTGGCAACCCGCGCATCTTGATCCTCGACGAAGCCACCGCCTCGGTCGATACGCAGACCGAATACGAAATCCAAGAGGCACTCGAACGGTTGGTAGCTGGCCGCACGACCTTTGCCATCGCCCACCGGCTTTCGACTCTCAAAAACGCCGACCGACTGCTGGTGTTGGAAAGAGGGCGCGTCGCCGAGGTCGGCACCCACGAAGAGCTGCTCAACAAGGAAGGCGGCGTCTATCGCCGACTGGTCGATATGCAAACCGAAATGGCGAAAGTGCGAGCGCTATGAGCCAGACACGCGGTTATGCGTACGAGGATTTTCTCCTCGACCCGCACAGGGTGCGCTTCAGCCGCTCGGAGCGCGGCAGCCTGATCCTCACACTCGATGGCGAGGAACACACCGACATTAAGATCCGCCGCGCCTTTCCATTAGAAGAGTTCGACCACTACATCGGCGTCTTTGCCGCCGAAGACCAAGAGCTTGGCCTCATCGAAGATCCGCAGCAACTCGACGACCAAAGTCGCCAAGCCCTCCGAGATGAACTCGACAAAATCTACTTTCAACCCCAAGTCCTTGCTTTCAATAGCCTCGACGAGGAATTTGGGGTGCTGCGCGGCGAGATTGAAACCACCAGTGGCCCCCGCCAACTCGAAATCCGCAGCTATCGCACCAACGTGCGCATGCTGTCCGGCGGCCGAGCCGTCATTGAGGACGTCGATGGCAACCGCTATCTGATTGCTAACTGGCGGGCGCTACCGCAAAAAACGCGCGAGATTTTGGGGCTGTAACGCGACACAGGTTGCGTTTAGCCAGCAAAATACGCCCGCATCTTCTCCAGACCAATCCGAGCGACGTCCACCGGATTTTGCTCCCACAGCCCCGGGTTAAACAGCTCCAATGACACAAACCCCTCGTACCCTTGGGCTTGGGCCAGTGCCTCGATCGCGCGCAGCGGTGCTGCACCGTCCCCGGGCATCACCCGGTCGGCGTCGCTTTGTTCGGCAAAGGGCTTGTCGCTTGGGGCATCGTTCCAGTGCCAGACGGCGACCTTGTCGCCAGGGACCTTGGCAATGCTCTCGATAGGAGAGCCGCCGCGTAGAATGTGGAACGGATCCATAATCAAACTGGCGTCTAAATGGTCGGCAGCGGCGGCAATCTGCCAAGCCTGGTCAATGGTATAGACGCTTTGGACAAAGCCTAAGTACTCCATCGCCGGGCGCACGCCAATTTGCTGGCCGATTTCCAGGAGCGCGCGATAATCAGCCCCTCCTCGGCTTAGATCACAGGGATCCCGCGGCGGGCTGGCGACGATAAACTCGGCCCCCACTGCTACCGCCTGCGCCATCCGCCGCTGCACCTCCGCCAATGCCTGCTGCCGCGCCGCGCCCTCAGCCCCCAACCAGCCGTGCAGTGCAATGACCGTTGGCACCGCCAATCCGTAGTCGGCCAGTGCCTGCCGCACGTCCGCCAGCGAACCGCCCTGCTGCTCGTATGCAGTCAAGTCGTCGTTCCACAGCTCGATGCCCTCGTAGCCAGCCTGCCCGGCGATGCGGATTTTCTCCATCAGCGGCGCTGGGCGAATCGTCGATGTGTTGAGCGCATATTGCACCGTCATGTCGTTTCCTTTCTCGTTTTTGTTAAGCTACACACAAAAAGTCATGCCCCTCTACCAATCCCCGTTCAGCCAACGCCGCCCGAATCAGCGCCCGCGCCCCCCGCGATGCCACAGCCGCCAAGAGGATCGGGCAGTCGTAGCCCGTCCACCAGGTCGGCAAGTCATCCGGTCCGATCACCGGCTTGCGCCGCAAGGTGCCGCCGATTTTTTTGGGCGCAATATCGACAAATACATCGGCAGCGCGGCCTGCGCGTTCCAAGTGCTTGGCGAGCCGGCGGCCGGTCTTGCCCGCACCCCAGACGACTAATCCATCCCGCTCTTGCAGCGGCCCGGCGCACAGATAGTGCGCTTTGGCGCGGAGAAAATTCTCCACTGAGTAGCGGCTATTGGTATGGGTCGCTCGGTCGGTGTGTTCGCGCCAGTAGTGCAAGACCTCCGGCACCTTGGCAAAGCGCCGGCCCGCCGCCCGATAGCGCAACCACAAATCGTAGTCTTCCGGCCACCCCCGATCTTGGTAGCCTCCCAAGGCCAGCAACTCCTCGCGCCGCATCATGGCCGACGGATTGGCGATGGGACTCTCGACGAAAAACTCTCGTTCAATCGCCACGCTATCCACCAAGCCGTTCAACCAAGCCTCGTACACCAACATCCCCTCTCCTGTTTCCGCCCGCGGAAAAATTTCCACTAAGCAACTCACGACACTTAAGCTAGGGTCTCCTTCCAACCACGCGAGTTGTTTTTCCAAGCGAGTCGGGTGCATCCGGTCGTCGGCGTCCATGCGGGCCACGTACTCGCCCCGACACAAGGCCAAGCCTCGGTTGGGAGCCTCGACAATGCCGCAGTGGTCGGACCGCAACGCCCTAAAGCGGCGGTCGCGGCGACTCCATTCCAACAGCATGTCGCCGCTGCTGTCCGCCGAGCCATCATCTACGGCCACTACCTCAAAATCTTCGCAGCTTTGCGCCTCGATACTCTGCAAAGTTTCCGCTAGCGTGGCGGCGGCATTGAACACCGGCAGGAGGATCGATACGCGGGGCACTTTCATGGTTGCTCGTTATAAGAGCTTGACATTTTTCCGCTCCAGGCCCGATTTTTAATCCCTATATGATACATCTCAAATCCCCCTTGGAAATCGACCGCATCCGCGCTAGTTGTCGCATCGCCGCCGAAGCCATGTTCCGCGTCGAAGAGGCCCTCGCACCCGGGATCACCACCCTCCACCTAGACCAAATAGCCGATCGCTATATCCGCAGCCAACGGGCGGTCGCCAGTGCCTTGGGCTATCGCGGCTTTCCCCGCAGTATCTGCGTCTCGGTCAACGACGAAGTCGTCCACGGCATTCCCGGAGACCGCGTTTTGCAAGCAGGGGACATCCTCGCCGTTGACATTGCCGTTAAAAAGGATGGTTTTCACGGCGACATGAACGTCACCATGAAAGTCGGCTGCGTGACCGCCGAGGCCCAACGCCTGCTCAGCACCACGCGCCAGAGCTTGGAGCAAGGGTTGGCCTTCTGCACGCCCGGGCACCGCCTCGGCGACATTGGCCACGCCATCCAAAGCTATGTCGAAGCGCACGGCTTTTCCATCGTGCGCACGTATTGCGGCCACGGCATTGGCCGCAACTTCCACGAGGAACCCCAATTGCTGCACTACGGCAAAGCCGGCACGGGCCGCCGCCTGCAAAACGGCATGGTCTTCACCATTGAGCCTATGGTCAACGAAGGCGCACACGACACGCGCGTACTCGACGACGACTGGACGGCTGTCACCGCCGACGGCAAGCTCTCGGCCCAATACGAACACACCGTGGCCGTCACCCACGACGGGCCGGACGTCCTGTCGCGCTTTGCCGATCTGCCGTACTGAACTTGCTCAGCAGCGGCATTTTATTATTTTTTAACTTCACTCACAAGGAGAACAACATGGCAAGGCGAAAAAAAGTCCAATCCAACGGCAACGACGACAACGTTGAATTTCCGTTTGATCCGGGTACGCAGATCGAATTGGAAATGGAAGACACCTGCTGCGTTACGGGCGAGCCAGTTGAGTTCAGCTTTTGTCGCTTCCCCGACTACAAAAATAGCACGATGATGGTCATGTCCAAGAGCCAGATGCTGGTGCACCTGCGCGCCGGCGACTCCATCGCCAAATTCAAAGAAGTGCTAGTCCAGCGCCACGGTAAGGAAGTCTTGGCCGAGCACTACTCCAACTACTAAAACAACCCCCAACAACCTACAGGCAAAAGAAGGGATGGCCCCATTCCCATGGGACCATCCCTTCTTTTGCTCTGAGCCGCTGCCCTACGAGCGAGCCAACAAGGTGTCGATATCCTCGCTGAACACCCCGAGGGGATTGAGCCGACCGCTTTTGTCGCGCGGCACGCCTAGGTGCTTCTTGTACACGCGACCTTGGCGATCAAAAATAAAGGTGAGCGGCACGCCTACCTGGGCCAAACTTTCTTTGTAGAAAGCGCGGAGTAACTCGGCTTGGCCGTCGTGCACCACCGGGTAATTGATGGCTAAGCGCTCGACGAACTCGCCTATCAGGGGTAGAACGTGCTCGGGGGGACCTTGATCGAGGGAAATGCCAATGATCGCCACCTGTGCGGGATCGTACTCATTGTTCATCTCGACTAAGGCTGGAATCTCGTAGCGACACGGGCCGCACCACGTCGCCCAGAAGTTGACCAAGACGACCTTGCCCTCGTAATCGCGCAAATCCACGCTCTGGCCCTGATAGTCGTTCCACTTAGCGACCTGCGGCGGAAAGAGCTTGTCCCCTTGCGGTTCGGGGGAGCCACAGCCCAACGTTAGCAGTGCCAACCCGATTGCCAGCCCTTTGAGCGCTGTTGTGTGCACGATTAGGTCCTGTACGGAGCCGAAGCCGAGGACGACACGGCTACTTGCCTTTTGGGCTTCAGCCGGACGGATTGAGGGCCGATCTGCTCCTCAATACCGCGCAGCAAGTCGTCGCAGGGATTGACGCGAATGGTCTTTGAGCGCACCATCTTGTCTTGCTCGCCGCCGTTTAGGAGTCGGAACCACAACTCGCAATCGCCCGTGTGGCGCTCGCACAGTTGGCGCAACTGCCTGAGCAGGGGGTCCCCCACTTTGTGGTAGGGCAGCGACAAAGTAACCGACTCGGTCAGTTGCGCGCGCACCGATTTGAGCAGCAGCGCACTGTCGGCCTGTAAACTCAGGCGTCCGTTGCGCGCGCAAACTCGGCCCTCGACGAGGATGGTTTCGCCTTCGGCGAGCAGCTGTTGGTGGCGGGCGAAGACTTCGGCGAAAAAAGCAATATCGCCCGTGCTATTGAGGTCTTTGAGCGTGACAAAGGCGAAGGGATTGCCTCGGCGGTCAAAGAGCTTGCGCACCTCCTCGACGAGGCCGCCGACTCGCATCCGCGCCCCGTCGAGCTGTCCATCTATGTCGCTTAGGGGGCGCGCGAAGTTTTTGAGATCGCGGGCGTAGGGCTTGAGTGGATGGCTGGAGATATAAAGGCCCAACAGGTCGCGTTCCTGGGCCAGCTTCTCGCGCTCGGACCACTCCTCAACTTGGGGCAGTTCCTGCACCACCAACTCGGACGAGCCGCCGCCATCAAAGAGGCTAATCTGCCCCTTTTCGCGGTCTTCTTGGGCCTTACCCGCAGCCTTTAACGCCCGATCTAGTGCCTCCATTTTCTGCGCCCGATGGCCTTCGAGGCCGTCCAATGCGCCAGCAGCGATCAAACTCTCGACCACGCGCCGATTGACTGCCCGCGAGTCGATGCGCTCGCAAAACTCGAAGAGGGTAGTAAAAGGGCCATCGGCAATCCGCGCATCGACCATGCTCTGCGCCGCGCCCTCGCCGACGTTCTTGATCGCCGCCAAGCCGTAGCGAATGCCCTCGTCGGTCGGGGTAAAATTGAGCGTACTCCGGTTGACATCGGGCGGCAGGGCGGCAATGCCCATGCGGCGGCAGTCGTCGAGCAAGACGGTCAACCGGTCCGTATCTTTGCGCTCAAGAGTCAAGCTAGCGGCCATGTATTCTTGGGGATAATGGGTTTTGAGGTACGCATTTTTGTACGCACCTTCGGCATAGCAGACCGAGTGCGACTTGTTGAAAGCGTAGCCAGCAAAAATTTCGATCTCGCCGAATAGCTTGTTGGCCAACGACTTTTCCACTCCGTTTGCAACGCAGCCACCGACGAAATCCTTTTTGACCTTGGCCATTTCCTCGGGCTTTTTCTTGCCCATCGCCTTGCGCAAAATATCGGCTTGGCCAAGGGTGAAACCGGCCAGCTCTTGGGCGATGCGCATGACCTGCTCCTGATAGACCATAATCCCATAGGTCGGCTCCAAAATCGACTCCAACTTGGGGTGATCGTAGGCGACGGCCTCTTCGCCGCGCTTGCGGGCGATGAAGGTCGGGATATTGTCCATCGGCCCCGGGCGATAGAGGGCGTTCATGGCAACAATGTCTTCGATGGTGTCCGGCCTGAGCTTGCTCAAGTATTCGCGCATCCCTGCCGACTCAAACTGGAAAACGCCGATCGTCTCGCCGCGGCCAAACAGGTCAAACGTGGCCCGATCGTCCCACGGAATGGCTTCCAAATCAAAGTCCGGCTCCTTGAGTCGGATCAGACGCACGGCCTCCTCAACCAGCGAGAGCTCTTTCAAGCCCAAGATGTCCATCTTCAGCAAGCCGATATCCATGCAGGTCTCGCCGACAAACTGGGTAGTTATAGTCCCGTCTTTGGGAGCGCGATAGAGCGGCACGTAGTTGGTCAGTTCGCTAGGAGCGATGATGACCGCGCAGGCGTGGACCGAAGCATGCCGCGCCATGCCCTCCAGCTTGCGGGCGTATTCGACCAGCTTGCCTTCGTTGCCGGGTGCTTGGGCTAGCTGCTGTAGCTCGGGCACCCGCTCGATGGCCTTGTCGAGGGTAATTTTTAGTTCGGCCGGCACCTGCTTGGCGATGCGATCGACCTCGCCAAAGGGCATGCCCAAAACTCGTCCGACATCGCGCACCACCGCTTTAGCCCCCATCGTCCCAAACGTGATGACCCGCGAGACGTTGTCCTTGCCGTACTTATCCACCACATAGCGCAGCACTTCGTCGCGCCGGGTGTCGTCAAAATCGACGTCAATATCGGGTGGCTCAATCCGTTCGGGATTGAGGAAGCGCTCGAATATCAGGTCGTACTTGATGGGATCTACATTGGTAATGCCGAGGCAATACGAGGCCAAGCAGCCAGCGGCCGAGCCGCGCCCCGGCCCGACGGAAATGCCCTGATTACGGGCGTAGTTGACAAGATCCCAAACGATGAGGAAGTAGCCGGAAAAATCCTGGCTGGTGATGACGCTTAGCTCGTAGTCGAGCCGCTCCTGCACGGCCGGATCAACGGTGCGGTAGCGCCGCTCCAAACCCTCCTGCGCCAGTTGGGTCAGATAGTCGTCGCTGGAGGCGTAGCCAGTCGGGATCGGAAAATCCGGCATATAGGTTTTTCCGAACTCGAGTTCGACCTGGCACTTGTCGGCAATTTCGAGCGTGCGCTCCAGCGCATCGGGCAAATCCGCAAACAGCGTTCGCATCTCTTCGGGACTCTTCATGTAGAGTCCGTCGGGATAGCACAGGCGATTTTTCTCGTCAACACTCTTGCCGGTCTGGATGCAGATCAAGGCGTCGTGGGCGTCGTGATCGGCGGCGCGCAGAAAGTGGAAGTCGTTGGTGGCCACCAGCGGTACGCCCAGCTTGCGATGCAGCTTGAGCAGACCGTCGTTCACTTTGGCTTCGGGATCGATGTCGTGGCGCTGGATTTCCAAGTAGTAATCATCGCCGAAAATGTCCATAAACTCGCGGGCCACCTTTTCGGCGGCGGCTAGCCCCTCGCGCTGGATCAGGTGCGGAATCTCGCCGCCGATGCAGGCCGACATACAAATCAAGCCCTCGGCGTGTTGGCGCAAAAGCTCCTTATCGACGCGGGGATTGTAGTAGTAGCCTTCGAGATAGCCCTTGGAGACGAGCTTGGTCAGATTGCGGTAGCCAGTGGCGTCTTTGGCCAGCAAGACTAGGTGGTTGGAGGCATGGGTTAGGCCGCGGGCGGCTTGGCGCGTGTGGCGGCTATCAATCGCCACATACACTTCGCAGCCGATAATGGGCTTAATACCGGCGTCTTGACAGGCTCGGTAGTGCTCGATGACGCCGAAGAGGTTGCCGTGATCTGTGATAGCCAAGGCCGGCATGCCCTGCTCGGCTGCTAACGCGGCCATTTCGCCAACCCGGCACCCTCCATCGAGCAGACTGTATTCGCTGTGGCCGTGTAAATGGACGAAACCAGCCGAAGCCATGATTACCTCCGCTACCTGTATGCGCTATGAAAAACTTTTTGAACGTAAGAGAATGCGGCCAAATAACGGGCCAGACTGCCTAGGGAAGGGCGTCGCCTCGGGTGAATCATAGCCAATTTAAAAGGGGATGTCAATGTCCCACCGCCGCAGCCATTTTTTGGCCATGCCCGGCGAACTTGTCGCTAGCAATAGACCAGTCTATCTTTAGTTTTTTAGTGAGGAGATACAGCAGATGATCGACCCAGAGTTGTTGGCAATTCTCGCCTGCCCCGAAACTAAAGAGCCGCTCGCGCTCGCGGATGCAGAACTCATCTCGACGCTCAACAGCCGCATTGCGCGTGGAGCAGTCAAAAATCGGGCCGGTAAGACCGTAAAAGACAAAATCGATGGCGGCCTAGTGCGCACAGATGGCGCGTACCTCTATCCGATCCAAGACGAAATCCCGATCCTGCTTCTCGACGAGGCCATTCCACTGCGCTAGTGCCAAATAAAAAAGGGACTGTGCGCTCATACAGTCCCTTGGTCAACGTACGTCATGGTGCCGAAGCGGGGATTCGAACCCCGACGCCGTAAGGCACTGCCCCCTCAAGACAGCGTGTCTACCAATTTCACCACTTCGGCAAAAACTAGTGTCCTGCTACTGAGCCTCAGCCGTCGAGGTCTCAGCGGCCTCTTCTTGCTCGCCTAGCAGGTGCTCTGATTCCGGGATGGCGGGCACCGCTGGTGTTTGTTGCTCGGCCAGGGTCCGTTGCGTCGCTGTCGTCGGCGTGGTCTCGGCTGTTTGAAAGGCCACCGACTGCACCAAACAGCTAAGCATAAAAGCGGTGGCCAAAACAGTCGTGGCCTTGGTCAGAAACGTGGCGGCGGTCCGGCCGCCCAACACCGAGGAAGAGGACAAGCCACCGCCGATCGATCCAGCCAAGCCGCCCCCCTTGCCGGCCTGCAAGAGCACGGTCACGACTAAGAGCACGCAAATCAGCACATGAAAAATCGTAAATAGAATCTCAAACATAATATTGTCATTACCTTGAGATAAATTTAAGGTTAAAGGGCGGCCTTCACAATAGCGCCAAACTGTCCGGCGTCCAGCGCGGCCCCACCGATCAAGCCGCCGTCGATGTTGTCTTGGGCAAAAAGTTCGGCGGCGTTTTCGGGTTTGACGCTGCCGCCGTACTGGATGCGCACCTCGGCGGCGGCGGCTTTGCCCAGGCGTCCCGCGAGGAAGTAGCGCATCATCGCATGCACCTCTTCGGCTTGCGCGGCTGTCGCCGTCATGCCGGTGCCAATCGCCCAAACCGGCTCGTACGCCCACAGCACCGCCCTAGCGGCACTCGCCTCAATCTCGGCTATAGCACCGCCTACTTGGCCGAGGACGACCTCCTCAATTCGGCCAGCTTGGCGCTCTTGCAGCGTCTCGCCGACGCAGACGATTGGACACAAGCCGGCTTGGAGGGCGCAGGCTAGTTTGCGGTTGATCAGCGAGTCGTCCTCGCCGCACAACTGTCTGCGCTCGGAGTGCCCTAGCAACACATAAGAGCAACCAGCCGCCAAGAGCATGTCCGAGGATATTTCTCCGGTGAAAGCGCCCTGCCGCTCCCAGTGCATGTTCTGGCCCCCCAGTCCAATGGAGCTATCGGCCAGGGCCGCACGCACGGTTTCCAAGCAGGTAAAAGGCGGACAGACGACGACTTCTACGTCGAGCTCGGCGACGAGCGGCTTGATCTGGTTGACCAACTCGCCCGCTTCGGCAGCCGTCTTGTGCATCTTCCAGTTGCCAGCGACAATGGGTCGGCGCATCTTAGTTTTCCTCGTCGGTCAAGGCGGCGACCCCGGGCAAGACCCGTCCGCTCATGCACTCCAGCGAAGCTCCACCGCCAGTGGAAACATGAGTCATCGCTTGGGCCAATCCAGCCTGGGCTACAGCCGCGGCCGTGTCCCCACCACCAATAATGCTCACGGCCCCCGCGCTCGTAGCGTCCGCTAGGGCTTGAGCAACCTGTTGGGTGCCTTGGGCAAAGGCGTCCATCTCGCAGACTCCGAGCGGGCCGTTCCACACGATGGTGCCCCCCCGGGCGAGCTGGTCGGCATAGCACTGCCGGGTCTGGGGGCCGATGTCCATGCCCTGCCAACCAAGTGGGATGGCGTCGCGGGCAACTACTTGCGCTTGGGCGGTGGCGGCAAAGCGATCGGCGACGACGCAATCGACGGGAAGCTGGAAATTCAATCCCCCCTTTTCGACTCGGGTCAATAGCTGCTCAGCCGTGTCTAGGCAGTCCTCTTCGAGCAGCGAATCCCCGATTTCTAGTCCCATGGCCTTGAAAAAGGTATAGGCCATGCCGCCGCCGACAAGCAGGGCATCCACCCGGTCGAGTAAGTGCTCAATCAGCTCGATCTTGCCCGAGATCTTGGCTCCACCCAAAACGGCGGTAAATGGCCGCTGCGGGCGGCGCAAGGCCTCGTCGAGATAGGCGATTTCCCGCTCCATCAATAGGCCGCTGACCCCCGCGCCCATACAGCGCGGCACGCCCTCGGTCGAAGCATGGGCCCGGTGCGCCGCCCCAAAGGCGTCGTTGACGTACGCATCGCCCAACGCGGCCAATTGCTGGGCAAAAGCCCGTTCGTTTTGCTCCTCTTGCGGGTGGAAACGCACATTTTCCAACAGCAGGACCTGTCCCGGCTGCAAGGCCGCGGCTTGGGCCGCGACTTCGGCCCCCACGCAGTCTGGAGCCATGCCCACCGCACGGCCCAACAATTGACTCAAGCGCTCGGCTACCGGGGCCAGCGACAGCGCCGGTACTGACCGGCCGTGGGGGCGACCCAAGTGCGACATCAGAATGACGGACGCACCCGCTGCCAACAAGGGCTCGATCGTTGGCAGCGCGGCGCGAATCCGCGTGTCATCGACAATTCGGCCAGCCTCGTCGAGCGGCACGTTGAAATCCACTCGCACGAGGATTTGCTTGTCCGCTACATCGAGGTCCCTGATGGTGCGCTTAGCCATGCTATCAACCGAAAAATACCGTAGCTAGGTCGTATAGCTCTTGGTCAACTACTTTGAGCTGATTGACCGCATCGGCGAGTGGTATCGCCACGACTTCATTGCCTTGCAGACTGACCATCTTGCCGAAGTCGCCGGCGTGTACTAGGTCAATGGCGGCAATACCAAAGCGCGTGCCCAAAACGCGGTCGAAGGCGGTGGGCGTTCCCCCGCGCTGCAAGTGCCCCAGCACCGTAACTCGCGTCTCGTAGCTGGTGGCCTCCTCAACCGCATTGGCGACCAGTTGGCCGATGCCGCCCAGCTTGACGTGGCCGAACTCGTCGAGCCCTCCTTCGGAGACCACGTATTCTTTTTTTTCACCCTCCTCATAAACCAGTTGCGTCCCCTCAGCCACTACTACGATCGAAAAATCCTTGCCGCGTTCGTGTCGCTTGCGGATGGTGCTGACGATTTCCTCGATAGTGTATTTCTGCTCGGGGATGAGAATCATATCCGCGCCACCGGCTAAGCCGGCGTGAAGGGCGATCCAACCGCTGTGCCGTCCCATAACCTCGATGACCATCACTCGGTTGTGCGATTCGGCCGTGGTGTGAATTCGGTCGATAGCTTCGGTGACGATATTGACCGCCGTGTCAAAACCAAACGTGTAGTCCGTGCCATTCAGGTCGTTGTCAATAGTCTTGGGCACACCGACGACCGGCACGTCCATGCTCGTCAGCTTGTTAGCTACCCCCAGCGTGTCCTCGCCCCCGATGG
The DNA here is from genome assembly GCA_965221515.1 of Candidatus Latescibacterota bacterium. GTDB lineage: Bacteria > Latescibacterota > UBA2968 > UBA8231 > UBA8231. Next base: position 4,355,451 of record OZ244897.1, on the reverse strand, counting down.
CTACGAGCGCGTCTAACTTCATTCGCCGCATATTATCGACGACGCTTTCGCCGCCGTCTTCTTGTTTGAACGGGTTGGTGCGCGAAGTGCCGAGGATGGTGCCGCCCTTGGGCAAAATACCGGAAATTTCCTCCAATCCCAACGGCTCCCAGTCGCACTCCATCATCCCCTTCCAGCCCTTGAGAATGCCGCGAAAGCGGTATCGGTATGCGGTAATGCCCTTGCGCACCACAGCGCGAATGACGGCATTGAGACCGGGACAGTCGCCTCCTCCGGTCAAGATGCCAATCGTCTTTTCGGCCATAATATTCCGACTCCTTGGCTCGCGGCCAACTTAAAATACAGGAACTTCAAAAACGTCTAAATGTAGGAATTTGTTAGAATTAGGTCAATAGATCGTCCGCGCCCGAGTGCGCCAAGACAACGGCCCACAGGCGGTCGCTGCCCACGGCTTGGGCGCAGGAGACCAAGGTCTCCCCGGTCGTCCACACGTCATCTACGATCCCGATCCGAATGCTGGCAGGTAGCGCGGCCACAGACGCAAAGGCACCGCGGAGATTGGCGCGGCGTTCCTCGGCCGACAAAAGAGCTTGCTGCCGAGTATTTTTTTGCCGCCGCACAACGCCGTAGCACACCGGTATGCCGAGCGCGGCCCCCAACCCGGCGGCGATTTCCGCGCTCTGATTGAACCCGCGTTCCCGCTGCCGAGCCGGGTGCAAGGGCACGGGCAACAAGCAATCCAGCGGCGCAAGTTGCTCGGTCAAACACTGGCCCATGCGCTCGCCCAACGCCCTCCCCAGCCGCACCTGATTGCGAAATTTTAGCGCGTAAATGGCCTGTTGCAGCACACCAGTGAACGGCCCCAAAGAGACAATTTGTTCAAAAGCGTCGCTTTCGTGCTCGGTCTGAGGATGGAAGCGGCGCGGCACAATCTCCGCCCAGCACGACCCGCATAGCAGTTGGGCCGCTTCGATGTCGGCCTCGCAAACCGCGCAGCACGGCGGGTAGGCAAAGTCTAACAGGGCACAGCCCCACGTTTGCAGTGTTTCTATTTTGCTCACTTCTCGTCGCTCAAAGGCCACAGTATGGATGCGCTGTAGTGCTTGCGCACATAAAAGAAAAAAACGCGCCAACGAATGCGCCACTCGCTTGCTGGTGGACTTGCCATAATTCGCGCCTTTCTCGTATTTCCGATGACCTCGTTGCACAACTCACCCCCCGAGCAAAGGATCGATTATGCCCTTGCTATACGCACTCTTCTTTTTGGTCTTGGCCGAGGCCCTGCCCGCCGAGTATAACCTACTCCACGGCCCAGACCCCAAAGACCCCATGGCGGCCCATATCTACCAGTTGGACAACGGCCTGACAGTCTATTTGACCCAGAACACAGAAGAGCCGCGCTTCTACGCCGAAATCGCCGTGCGCGCCGGTTCCAAACACGACCCCCAAGACGCCACCGGCATCGCTCACTATCTCGAACACATGCTCTTTAAGGGCAGCAAAAGAATCGGCACGCTCGACTACGCAAAGGAGCAGGTCCACCTCGACCGCATCGCGGCACTCTACGAGCAGCACTTTGGCGAGACCGATCCAGACCAAAGGGCCGCAATCTACGCCCAGATCAACGCCGAAAACCAACTCGCCGCCGCTTACGCCATTCCCAATGAACTCGACCGCCTCTACACCGCAATGGGCGAGCGCGGCCTCAACGCCCACACCTGGGTCGAGGAAACCGTCTATAAAGTAGAGCTGCCAGCCAATCGCCTGGCGCAATGGGCCAAGGTTGAGGCCGAGCGCTTTCACGAGCCCGTCTTTCGCCTCTTCCAAACCGAGCTAGAAACCGTCTATGAAGAAAAAAACCGCTCGCTCGACAACAACCGCCGCGTCATCCACAAAGCCGTACAGGAGCAGTTTTACAAAGTCCACCCTTATCGCGTTACCACCCTAGGCACCGTAGAGCACCTGAAAAACCCCTCGCTAAAGCGCATGTACGAGTTTTACAACACGTACTATGTACCCAACAACATGGCGATCTTCATCTCCGGCGACATCGACATCGACGAGACCATCCAACTCATCGACCGCGAATTTTCTCGCTGGGAGCCTAGGCCGCTGCCTCAATTCCCCCACTACAAAGAACCGGCGCTCGACGGAGTGGAACGGACCGAGGTCAATTATCCCGGCGAGGAATACGTACTGTTGGCCTTCCGCACAGCCGAGCGATCGCACGAGGACGCCGAGACGCTGCAAATTCTCGACATGATCCTCGACAACGCCACGGCCGGCCTGATCAACCTCAACCTCAACCAGCAGCAGAAAGTGCGCGACGCTGGCTCGTACCCTTATCTACTCAACGACTACGGCGCACAGTACTTGTGGGGCACCCCCAAAAAAGACCAGACCCTTGAGCAAGTCGAGGCCCTGCTCTTGGCGCAGATCGACCTAGTCAAGGAGGGGCAATTCGAGGACTGGATCATCCCGGCCATTGTCACCGACTTCAAAAAGAGCGTCAAGCAGAGGCTAGAAAACAACAATTCTCGGGTCGGCTTAATGCGCGATTCGTATCTCGGGTTCGAAGCATGGAGCCACGCAGTGCGGGCCCTCGACCGCATGGCCGAACTCGACAAACACCACATCGTCGAAGTCGCCAATAAGTACTTCAACGGCGCATATGTGGCTGGCTATCGCCGCGATGGCAAGCAGGACACCCCTGAGATCGCCAAGCCGCCCATCGACAAAATCGACATCGACGCCGCGCGCCAATCGGCCTTTTTCGCCGAGATTATGGCCATGCCTTTTGCGGAAACTGAGCCAGCCTACCTCGTGCCCGAGCGCGACTTCACCACCCGCGAACTAGCCGGCGGCAGCAAACTCTACTACGCTCGCAACCCGCTCAACGACCTTTTTGAATTTTCTATCGCCATCGACCTGGGCTCCCTAAGCGAAAATCGCCTACCGGTGGCCCGCCAACTGCTCGACAAGTCGGGCACCCGGCGCTTTACCGCGGAAGACCTAAAAAAGGAGTGGTACAAATTGGGCACCGACTTTAGGATGAGCGTCGGCGACCAAGAGACCGCGATTTCCATCTCAGGACTCGATGAAAACTTTGCCGCATCGCTCGCCCTTTTGTCCGAGCTAATGCAGGGCCCGACCACCGACGATGCCACGCTTGCCGAGCTTCAGTCCATCATCATCGCCCGGCGCGACGACGCACTCAAGGACCACCGCACCATCCACGCAGCACTCTACCGCTATCATCGCTTAGGCGATAGGGCGTACTACCGCCGGGTCCCCTCCAACGAGGAAGTTCGCGCCCTAGAGCGTCGAGAACTCATCGACTTACTCAGCGGCTTGCTCGCCTATCGCCAGACCCTCAGCTACACCGGGTCGCAGACCATCGAGGACGTACAGGCCATCCTCACCCAGCATTACCCGCTGCCTGAGTCTCCAGTCGAACCCCCTGCCTATCAGGTGTTGGAATTCACCCAACCCGAAAAAACCCAGATCTACTTCTTTGACTGGGAAATGAAACAAGCCCTAGTGCGGCTCGAATACGTCGATGTGCCCTACCAAGCCGCACTCGAGCCAGCCGCAGAACTGTTCAACGACTACTTCTACGGCGGCATGGCTAGCATCGTGTTCCAAGAGATTCGCGAAGCGCGAGCTTTGGCCTACTCGGCGGGTGGTCGGTACTTAAACGGCCGCGAGCAGGCCGACTACAACTACATGGTCGGCGGCTTGGGTACGCAAGCCGACAAGACGCCCGAAGCGGTTGCGGCCTTCGTCGGCCTGCTCGACGACATGCCCTCCTCGCCCGAGCGCTTTGCCGCCGCCCAGCTTTCAGTGCTCAACAAATACCGCACCGAACGACTCGGCTTCCGCTCCGTTTTGGGGGCTGTGCGCGGCTGGGAGCGCAAGGGGCTGATCGGCGATCCACGCGCTTGGCGCTTTGCGCAAATCCAAGCCAGCGACCTCGACGACGTGCTCGCATTCTATCGCCAGCACGTCCAAGGACGGCCCAAGCTGATTTCGATCATCGGCGACAAGAGCAAAATGGACTTCGCGGCGTTAGCCGCGCAGGGTGAGATCGTCGAACTGGGTTTGGCGGACCTGTTTGCCTTCTAAGTCCTATTGACAAAGCCACCGCCACCGGCTAGCTTTTAGCCAAGTTTTGGCGGCGTAGCTCAGTTGGTTAGAGCAGTGGAATCATAATCCATGGGTCGGGGGTTCGAGTCCCTTCGCCGCTACCACATTTCCCGTCGCTAATTTTGGCGGTTTGTCGTTTAACACCAGCCCCCGGGGGTCGCCTCCTCGGGGGCTTATCATATCTGGCTTTTTCTCAAGCCCTTGTGTGGCCTGATTGCTCCTTGTCTCTATCGGGTGCTACCCCGACCAAGGCGATTGGCCGGGCGTCAACTGGCGGAGAAACTGCTCTACGGGCAGGCACAGGATACCGTCAATTTTCAGGCGTTCAGCACCGCGGTACAGATAGATTGGCTCCCCCCCAGGATAGTCTTTGCAAAACGCACGCAGGCCCTTCAAGTCAGAGCCGCGTACAGAAGTTGTATTCTTGACTGCAAAGGCCCACAGACCCTGCTCGCCGTAGATGATGAAATCAACCTCGGTTCCAGAGGGTGTTCGCCAGAAGTACAAACCGTGTGCTGCCGCGGTCAGTTCGGTCCACGCCCGCAGGTGTTGCGCCACCAACCCCTCTAGGGCACAGCCGTCGATCTCCTCCGGCCGATCGAGGGGGCCGGTGGGGCGCAGGGACCGGAACACCCCCGTGTCAAACAGATATAGCTTGGGCGTGGCTGTAACCTGACGGCCAGCGCGCCGCCGGAACACCGGCAGGCGAAAGGCGAGCAGCAGGTCCTCCAGAATCTCGACATACCCCTCAGCGGTTTTCCTCCCCACGGCGCATTCCCGGGCCAAGTTACTGATATTCAGCACCCCACCGTGGGCGAAAGAGATCGTCTCGAGAAAGCGCGAAAAGTGCCCGATGTTGCGCACCAGCCCTTCAGCTTGGACCTCCTCACCCAAGTACAGGGAGGCATATGCCCGCAGCGCATCCGCACCGTCAGGCGAGCCCCAGACCAAGGGCAACATCCCATCTCGCAGAGCGCGCTGGAGGTCGAAGGTTTCGCCGAGTTCGGCCGCCATGAAGGGATGCATAGTACGCAATACCGCTCGGCCAGCGAGTAGATCAACTCCCGTTCTTCTGAGCTTGCGCGCACTCGATCCAGTCAACGCAAATAGTGTTTCTGTTGAGTCGATGAGACTGTGGACGACATCGAGTAACTCTGGAGCTTTCTGTACCTCGTCAACTACGACCATTTGGCTTTCGCTACCCAAGACCAAGTCTCGCAGCCGCTCGGGGCGTGCCAAGAATGCCCGGTGGACATCGGGCTGGAGCATATCTATCCATAGCGCCTTGGGGAATCGCTGGCGCAGCCAAGTCGACTTGCCGGTTCCGCGGGGGCCAAAAAGAAAAAAGCTGCCCGCCGGTTCCGCGAAAAATCTCCTAATGATCTCCATTTTTAGTCCAAAATTGGAGTTACCACCTCCAAATTAAAGCCATTTGGGCTGCTTGGCAAACTAGCCTACGCGACCGCGCAAGTCGGTGCGGCAATGGCTCAACTGCGCAGATTCGCTCGCGCACGGCTGGTATGCCGTCCCCGCAGGCCCTTGACGATGGCCTACTTCCAATCGCAGGGAATAGGATAAAGGCTTTTTTTGCGACCTGTTAATTGATACATTCAGACCTGCGATCGACAAACGGACCTACGCGCACTATGTGTCCTTGCGGCGTGAGCCGGGAGGAGGCAAACGCAGCGACATCAACTGGAGGAGTACTCATACGCCTGTACACTTACCTGCTAAAACTCCAACTGCTCAACGCACTGGCCTACCGCTTTGAGTATCTATCGTCTATTGGGCGAAATTTGTTTTTTCTTTTTGGCTCCGTCTTCCTCTGGCGCACCGCGTATCGCGGAATCGACCAAGTCGCCGGTGTCACCGAGGCACAGATGGTCACCTACGCCGTCGTCGCCGTGCTGATGAATGCCTGCTTCACTGTCAGCATCGACAACGAACTCTTCGGCAAGATCCGGGCAGGTGAGATCGCGCTTGACCTAATCCGGCCGGTAAACCTCGTCTGGTACTGGATGACCGAAGATGTGGGGCGTTCACTGGCGGCAGTCACGCAGTTCGCCCTGCCCCTGCTGACTATCTCGCTGCTCTTTGTAAGCCCCCCATTGCCAGCGGGAGTAGGAGCGTGGTTGCTGTTTCTGCCGAGCTGTGGGCTGAGTTTCCTGCTGCTATGGCTGCTTAGTGCCCTCGTAGGTATGACGGCCTTTTGGGTCACTGACTTTGGGGATGTGAGTGCCGTCAAGACCAGCCTCGTCTTCGCCCTGTCGGGACGATTGGTGCCAATATGGCTATTCCCCGACTTTATCGCCGATGTATCGCGGTGGTTGCCCTTCCAGTACATGTTCCAAGCACCGCTGGAGATCTACATCGGTCGCGTCTCTGCCACAGAGGTCGTCGGCCTGCTCTCGGTGCAGGCTATCTGGGTCGCGGTGTTCGCTCTGCTGACTGGTCTGGTCTGGACGTGTGCCCAGCGGCGGGTCTTCGTGCAGGGAGGGTAGGTAGCCCGTGATCGCCGCCGTGCGTCATCACTTGTCTGTCGCAGCCCTGTACGGCCGCCTGTCGGTGCAGCGGGCGTTGGAATATCCATTCTCGCTGCTGAGTATCTGCCTTGGCCTAGGCTTCAACTACGTCTGGATTGGCGTCGCCCTGAAGGTACTGGTCGACCGATTCCAGCCGCTATCGGGATGGACCTTCCCACAACTCGCTTTCCTCTATGGGCTGAGCTTGATCAGCCGTGGCGTCATGTCCATCCTGTCATTTCAGTCGCGGCTGATCGATCGCTTTGTCATCCGCGGCGAGTTCGACTTACTGCTTCTCAGGCCCCTGGCGATCACCTTCCACTTTTCCTGCCATCGAATCAATGTGGTCGGCCTCGTGCATCTGATTATCGGCACCGGCTACTTCCTCTACGGAGCCCGGCTGGCGGGCTTTGTCTGGACGCCGCTGCACGTCGCCGAGGTACTCCTCGTCATTGCCGGCGGGACTTTGATTTACTGGTCTTACCTCACGCTCATTAGCTCCGTCGCGTTCTGGACCATGCGGAGCCAGCCCCTTGTGGACGCCAGCATCGAACTGATGGCGCGAGGCACGTTCTATCCACTGACCGTGTACCCGTGGCCTCTACAGGCACTACTGACCTTTGTGCTGCCCCTCGGCTTCATCGGGTTCTACCCCGCCTGCGACTTCCTCGGCCAGAGTGCAAACACTTCTCTGCCCCTTGATGTAGCCCTGTGGACCCCCGCTGTGGGTGTCGCCATGCTCGCACTCGCGCTGGCCGTCTTTGCCGCTGGCCTTCGCCGCTACGAGAGTGCCGGATCGTAGGCATGGCACATATAGAGTTAGAAAAGGTTTGCAAGACTTTCCGCGTAACCCGCAAACAAAAGGGGCTGACCGGTGCGGTAAAGGGCTTGTTGCGACCCGACCGCCGCCAAGTACACGCAGTGCGCGACGTGAGCTTTGCGATTGAGCCAGGCGAGATAGTCGGGTTCATCGGTCCCAACGGCGCGGGAAAATCGACGACGATCAAGATGCTCTCCGGCATCCTCTATCCCACATCCGGGCGCGTCTCGGTCGTCGGCCTGTCGCCCCAGCGGCAGCGGCGGGCGGTCGTCCAGCGCATTGGCGCCGTGTTCGGCCAGCGCAGCCAACTAAACTGGGACCTTCGCCTAGGCGAGTCCTACGAACTGTTCAAGCGGATCTACCGCATTGCCGATGACGACTTCGAGCGGAGCTTGGCCGAGCTCTGCGAGGTCCTCGGCATCGGCAACCTGCTCGACACACCGGTGCGGCAGATGTCGCTGGGGCAACGCATGCGCGGGGAGTTGGCCGGTGCCATGCTGCACGAGCCCGGTATTCTGTTTCTCGACGAGCCCACAATGGGCATGGACATCGAGGTGAAAGCGGCGATCCGGGCCTTCATCCGAGACATCAACCAGCGTCGGCGCACCACCGTGCTGCTCACCACGCACGACCTAGATGACGTGGAGGAACTCTGCCAGCGACTCATCATTATCAACCAAGGACGCATCATCGAAGACGGGCCGCTGGCGGCACTCATCGACTCAATCACCCCGCACCGCTATCTGATCGTCGAGTGCGAGCCCGGCACCGAACAACCGCTGGCTGGCTTCACCCACGCCCACGCAGAGATTCTCGAACGGCGAGATAGTGTCGTCCGCATCCGCTTTGCGCGGAGTCAAGTATCTGCGTCGGCTCTAATCTCGCAACTGTCGGCTCGCTACCCAGTGCGCGACGTGTTCGTCCAGGATCCCGACATCGAGGACGTGATTCGCACGGTGTATGGGCGGGGCTAGCTTACTGACGTTGCGCATCGTCGGGGCTTGGGCTGGTTCGCCCCGCCCCAGCCGCGTGGGTGAGCCCCACGCAAAAGGCACTTGCGAACGAAATCGCAAGTGCCTTTTGCTTTCTTAGATATTCTTGGCAAAAATCAACTGCCGACCCGAATGCGATTGACCGCCCGCGCCAGTGCGGCCTGCGCCCGCGCTACGTCAACTTGCTCCTCCCGCGCCCGCGCCAACCGTTCCTCGGCCCGCTGCCGCGCGGCCTCGGCCCGCGCTATGTCGATCTCCTCGATGCGTTCAGCCGTCTCGGCTAGCACCGCGACCTGCTCGCGGCCGACCTCGACAAAACCGCCACTGATGGCCATTTGGACCTCATGGCCTTCCTGCTCGACAAAGCGCAACCGCCCTATTTGCAACGAAGTCAAAAGCGGTACGTGTCCGGCGAGGACGCCGAAACTCCCCTCGCTACCGGGGGCTTGCAGGCTGGCTACCTGACCTGAGTAGGCCACCCGCTCTGGCGTGACAACCTCTAAGGCGAAGGCCGGCATAAACTAAAGGTCTTTGGCCGCTTCGAGGGCCTGTTCGATATTGCCGACGAGGAAGAAGGCGAGTTCGGGCACATCGTCGTACTCGCCATCAACTAACCCCTTGAAGCCGCGGATCGTGTCTTCGATCTTGACGTATTCGCCCGGCTTGCCAGTGAATGCCTCGGCTACGTGCATGGGCTGGGTGAGGAAGAATTGAATTTTGCGCGCTCTCGATACAATCAGCTTGTCTTCGTCCGACAGCTCGTCAATACCTAAAATGGCGATGATCTCGCGCAGGTCGCGGTAGCGCTGTAAGACCTCTTGGACGCGCTGGGCAACCTGATAGTGCTCTTCGCCGACCGCACGCGGATCGAGCAGGCGCGACGAGGAGGCGAGCGGATCGACCGCCGGGTATAGCCCTTGATCGGCCAAGGAGCGCTCCAGCACGATGCGGCCGTCCAGATGCGCGAAAGCCGAGACCACCCCTGGATCGGTATAGTCGTCGGCTGGCACGTAAATGGCTTGCACCGACGTGATCGAGCCAGTCTTGGTGGTGGTAATCCGCTCCTGCAGAGCACCCATCTCGGTCGCCAGCGTCGGTTGATACCCTACGGCCGACGGCATACGGCCTAGTAGAGCCGAGACTTCGGCACCAGCGAGGATGAAGCGAAAGATATTATCGACAAAAAACAGCACGTCTTGGCCAGCCTCGTCGCGGAAGTGCTCGGCAATGGTCAGCCCGGTGAGGGCGATGCGCTGGCGCGCCCCGGGCGGCTCGTTCATCTGCCCAAAGACCATGGCCGTCTTGTCGATGACGCCCGACTCTTCCAGTTCGCCCAGCAAGTCATTGCCCTCGCGCGTGCGCTCGCCGACGCCAGCGAAAACCGAATACCCCCCGTGCCCGGAGGCGACATTGTTGATCAACTCGGTGAGAATGACCGTTTTGCCGACCCCAGCACCGCCAAAAAGCCCCAACTTGCCGCCGCGGGCAAACGGGCAGATCAAATCGAGGACCTTCAGGCCGGTCTCCAGCATTTCGTCTGCGGTGACTTGGTCTTGGTGGGCCGGGGCTGGACGGTGCAGCGGCATCCGGGACACGTCGCTGCTGAGCGCACCCTTGCCGTCGATTGGCTCGCCGATGACGTTGAAGAGGCGGCCGAGCACTTCCTCGCCCACTGGCACTTGGATCGGAGCGCCGCTATCGACAACCCGCGCACCGCGCCGCAGGCCGTCCGTAGAATCCATCGCCACGCAGCGCACCGCGTGCTCGCCCAAGTGCTGCTGTACTTCGAGGACTAGGCGCTCCTCGCTTGGGCGGTCTGCTGCGACCACTTCTAGGGCGTTGTAGATGGGCGGCAATTCCTGCCCGGCGAAATCGACATCAATAACGACGCCGATAATTTCTTTGATCGTTCCTTCTTTCATTTTTTCCTCGCGTAGTAAACAAGTGCTATTGAGCTACAGCCTCGGCACCGCCGATAATGTCCATCAATTCGAGGGTTATCGAGGCCTGCCGTTCCTTATTCATTTCGCGGGTCAGATCCTCGATCATATCTCTGGCGTTCTTGGTCGCGTTGTCCATCGCCATCATCTGGGCGGCAAAAAAACCCACATTTGATTCCAGCAGAGCGCGCCATACCTGAAAGTTGATCTGACGCTCAACCAAAGTGCCCAACAGGGCCTCGGGCGATGGCTCGAAGGCGTACTTAGCACTTTCCCCTGCTTGCTCTTCGGGCGCGATGGGCAAAAGCTGGGCGACGGTGGGCACTTGGGAAGTAACCGAGGAGTATTCGCTATAGCAGAGCAACACCCGGTCGGTCTGGCCAGAGACAAAGCGACTCGTTAGATCCTGAGCTATATCCGCGGCGCGAACTAACTCGAGCTGGTTGAACACATCGGCGTGATGGCGGGAGATTGAGTAGCCGCGATGGCTGAAGAAGTCCCAACCCTTGTTGCCGATGGTGATCAGCTCAGGCTCGGCGTCCACATACTCGTCCAACTCTTCCTGGACCCGACGGCACAGGTTGGTGTTAAAGGCACCACACAGACCGCGATCGGAAGTTATGACCACCAGCACAACGCGCTGGACCGGGCGCACCGCAAAGAGCGGCTGCTCGTAGGCATCGACGCTCTGGTGCAGTGCTTTTAGTACTTGGTCTAGTCGCTGAGCGTACGGCCGGGCGGCGACAATCGCCGCCTGAGCGCGGCGCATCTTGGCCGCGGCCACCATCTGCATGGCGTTGGTAACGCGCTGGATATTGGTGATGCTGGCGACGCGCGTCCTGAGTTCGCGAAGGGTAGCCACCGCTTAGTCCGCTCCCACAGAGGGGCGGAAGCCCTCCTTGAACTGTGCGATCGCCGCGTTGAGCTTTTCCCTCGCTTCGTCGCTCAAATCGCGACTCTCGTAGATCTCTTTCATAAGCTCGGACTGGTGATCCCGCATGTGGGCCAGCAACTCGGCTTCAAAGCGGCCTATGTCGGCCGTGGGCAGATCGAGTACGTGGTCGATGATCGACAGCGAAACCGTCAGTTCGGCCAGCGACTGCGGGGAGTACTGATCCTGCTTGAGGATTTCCATCAGCTTCTCGCCGCGGTTGAGCAGATTGCGCGTGGATTGGTCCAAGCCCGAAGTGCCGAATTGAGCGAACGCCTTGACTTCGTTGTAGCGCGAAATATCGCCCTTGATGGTCTTGGCCACTGCCTTCATCGCCTTGGTCTGGGCATCGCTGCCCACGCGCGACACCGAAGCACCCACATCCATCGCCGGCCGGTTGCCCGAGTAGAACAAATCGGGCTTGAGTAAGATCTGGCCATCGGTAATCGAGATGACGTTGGTCGGTATAAAAGTCGATACGTCGCCTTCGAGAATCTCGATAATCGGCAGGGCCGTCAGCGAGCCGCCGCCTTGCTCATCGCTCATCTTGGCGGCGCGCTCCAACAGGCGCGAGTGCAAGTAGAACACATCGCCAGGATAGGCTTCGCGGCCTGGCGGCCGGCGCAAGATCAGCGACATCTCGCGGTAGGCCCAGGCTTGTTTGGACAGATCGTCGTAGATGATCAGGGCGTGCTGACCATTGTCGCGGAAGTACTCGCCCATTGAAGCACCGGCATAGGGTGCCAAAAACTGCAAAGGTGCCGGATCGGACGCAGTGGCCGAAACCACGATAGTGTACTCCATAGCACCATTGGCCTCTAGTTCGGCCACCAACTTGGCCACGGTTGAGGCCTTCTGGCCGATGGCCACGTAGATGCACTTGACGTCTTGGTCGCGCTGGTTGATGATGGTGTCAACGGCAATAGCCGTCTTGCCGGTCTGGCGGTCGCCGATGATCAACTCGCGCTGGCCGCGGCCAATCGGGACGGTCGAGTCGATGATTTTAATGCCCGTCTGTAGTGCCTCGGAGACTGGCTGGCGGTCAATGACGCCCGGCGCTTTGCGCTCAACGGGTACGCTTTTGTCAGCCTCGATGTGGCCCTTGCCGTCAATGGGCATACCCAAGGGATTGACAACCCGACCCAAGAGCACCTCGCCGACGGGCACTTCGACGATCCGATCGGTGCGCTTTACTGGGTCGCCTTCGTTGATTAGGGTGTCCTCGCCGAAGAGCACACAGCCGACGTTGTCTTCTTCGAGATTGAGGGCCATGCCCATAATGCCGTGGGGAAATTCCACCAACTCGGTGGCCCGCACGTTGCTCAGACCGTGGACGCGGGCCGTGCCATCGCCGACGTAAAGCACAGTGCCCGTCTCATATACGTCTATTTCTTTTTCAAAGCCCAGTAGTTGTTGCTTGAGAATTTGCGAAATCTCATCGGGCTGAACTATCGTTTCGGTGGCCATAAATCCTCCTACTGACTAACCGGCTAGACGCGCTTGCAGGCGCTCTAAATAAGTGTTCACGCTGCCGTCGAATACGGTGTCGCCGACGCGGACGATTGCGCCGCCCCGCAAGCTGGCATCGACTTGGACATCCAAGCGCACGCTGCGACCGCTGCGGCGCTCTAAGCGCTCCCGTAGGCGCTGACATTGCTCCTGACTCAACGCCACGGCCGAGCGCACTTCAGCATTGATTATGCCCTCGCGCTCGGCGACCTGAGCGAGAAAACTCTCGAGTGCTGCGCCGATGGTAGAGGCGCGGCCCCGAATTGCCATGAGCCGGAGAAAGTTCAGGGTTAGCAGCTCAACCTTACCGCTGAAGAGCTCGCGCAAGACATTGGCTTGCATTTGGCTAGCGGTTAGCGGGCTGGCCAAAAACTCGGCCAACTCGTCGGATTGGCGCACGATCGCTAAAAGCCGCTCGACGTCGCGCTGCACCGCGAGGGTCGCGCCCGTTTCATCGGCAGCTTCCAGCAGCGTAACCGCATAGCGTCGCACTACTTCGGGTGCGTTCATTGTCTTGCTCGCACGATGGCGTTCAATTGGATTCGGGAATTCTGGCTATAAAGTCATCGACGAGGCCGCGGTTTTTTTCGTCGTCCAAATTGGCGTCGATCAGCACCCCAGCCGCTTGCACCGCCAACTGGGCCGTCTCTCGGCGCAACTCAGCGATGGCGGCGCGCTTCTCGCTTTCGATGCTGGTCCGCGCTTGACCGAGCATTCGCTCGGCCTCTTCCCGCGCTTGAGCCACTATTGTCTGCCGCACGTTCGCCCCAGCCTCGCGGGCCGCGGCGACGATCTGCCGCGCCTCTTCATCGGCTGCGGCGAGCTTCTGCCGGTGCTCGCGCAAGGCCTCTTCGGTTTCTTGCCGCGCTTGCTCAGCCGCGGCGAGCGCATCACTGATGCGTTTCTCGCGCTCGTCGAGGGCCGCCAATAGCTGAGGCCAAGCGAATTTTTTGAGGACGAAAAGCACCACCAAAAAGGTGACGATCGTCCATATTATGAGCCCCCCATGGGGATCGAGCAACATAGCGCTGGCGCTACTTAGTCAGTACGATCAGCAGGCAAAACACCTCGCCGATCAGAGCCACGCCCTCGACCAGAGCGGCCGTTAGGATCATATTGGTGCGGATATCATCTGCGGCTTCGGGCTGGCGGGCGACGCCTTCCAGTGCTTTGCCGGCCAAAAGGCCGATACCTAGACCGCCGCCAATAGCGCAAAGCCCCATGCCAATTCCGGCACCCATATACGCAAGTTCCATAGCCAAATACTCCCTCTTGTGAACAGTGTGAACCCTGGCTAATGGTCTGGATGAGCAGCCATGCTAATAAAGACCGTCGATAGCAGGGTAAAGACAAAAGCTTGGACGAATCCGATGAAAATTTCGAGCATGTAAATCGCCATCGCAAAAGGCACCGAGCCAATGGCGATCCATTCACTTTGCAAAATGGAAATCAAGCCTAAAAAAACCAAAATCGCCACGTGGCCGCCGGTCATATTGGCGAAAAGACGCACGCACAAGGCAAAGGGCTTGACCAACAAACCTATCAATTCTACGGGAATCAGAATGATGAGTAGCACCGGCGGTACCCCAGAGGGGATTAGGCTCTTGAAGTAGCCGAACAATCCGTTGTTGGCAATGCCAGCCCCTAGCATGACTACAAAAGAGCATAGGGCCAAGCCGGCCGTGACGCTGATATTGCCAGTAGCTGTAGCACTGTAGGGGATCAAGCCCATCAGGTTGCAAAAGAGAATAAAGAAGAACAGCGTCAGCAGAAAAGGCAGATACTTTTTGCCGTCCGCGCCCATGATCGGCAATACGACCTCGTCGCGCAGGAAGACGACGATAGCTTCGAAGAAATTGGCCAGACCCGAAGGCACCGTGCGCGGCTTGCGAAAGGCCTTGAGCATGAGCACGACGAGCAGGATGCTCGCCACCCACATAATCACTACGTGCCGGGTAATGGAGAGGTCAATGCCGAAAAGCTCTAGCGAAGGAAGCGAAACTTTGCCTGCGAGCAGGTGATGAAAATCGACAAAGGGCAATTCGATATACGGGCTATCTACAATGTGCCCTATGATGTCCACTTGCGCATTTGCGGCGTCAGCCGCCTGCGTATCGCCAGCCATTTACTGCCTTGTGAAATACGTCAAAATAGGAGAGAATCTGTCGTAGCCCAAACAAGTTAATTAGACCGCAAATTTCTGTCAACACCTCACGGGCCCTGCTAGTTTTTTGAACGGCCTTGTAACTTGAGGACGTAAAAAGTTTCAACCGCGAGAAAAAACACGTACGCAGCCACTAACGCGACAAAGTAACTTTCGGCATCGATCCCAGCCCATTTGAGCATTACTACCGAAAAGACGACCACTGCGATCAATCTCGCTAGCATCCCCCCGAAAAAGACAATCATAAAGGTCTGCATACCCTTGCCCCACCCCCAGCGAATCACCGCCAGTGCCAGCGCACCATTGATCCCGGCGACCGCCAAGCCAGCGGCGATGCTATCCCAATTCACGGTCCGTCCTCCCGCTTGCCCCGCTCATCTAAGTCTATCAGCGTCCGATAGAGTTTGTAAAACCCGCCGCCGGCGCCGATTAGGGTGCCCGACACGAGAAAGAGCGGCGTAGTTGCCAACTTGTCGTCAAGCCACCAGCCGAGCAACACAAAAACCAAGATCGTCGCCGCAAATTGAATCCCCAGACTAACGTAAGGGCCGATTTGCGCGTATGCCCGGTTTTTTTTGCCAGCGGCCATATTCTCTGCGAGCTTGAGAAAAGCAGCAGCCCACCGTCCGCTGCTATATCAAAGCGGCCGACCGGGCTCAGCTTCGCTCCGACTCGGCATCCCCGCACGAGCCGGGCACCTGACCGCACTCACACATAGGCTCGCCCAACGCATCGCGCATAGTGCCCAGCCCGCCGCACGAGCCTTGGAGGCGGCGGTTGCTGAAGATCACGCCGACGGCCATGGCAGCCATGACCAGCCCAAACGCCGCAAACGCGGCAATAAGCGTACTCATAGTCATCCTACCTTTCCCCGACTTAAAACTCGTCGAAGCGGATCATTTCCTCTTCAATGCCCATATCGTCGAGCATCGCCAGCACAGCTCGGAGCATCAACGGCGGGCCGCACATGTAGTACTCGACATCTTCGGGTGCTGGGTGGTCTTTGAGGTAGTTGTCGTACACCACTTGGTGAATAAAACCCACATAGCCGTCCCAATTGTCCTCGGGCCGCGGCTCGGACATGGCGATGTGAAAGGTGAAGTTGGGAAACTCTTCTTCGATTTTGCGGAAGTGGTCTTCGTAGAAGACCTCGTTGGGATTGCGCGCTCCGTACCAATAGGACACCTTGCGCCCGGTCTTGAGCGTGTGGAAGAGGTGGTATAGATGCGAGCGCAACGGTGCCATGCCGGCGCCGCCGCCGATATAGACCATTTCGCGGTCGGTTTCCTGGATGAAAAATTCGCCGAACGGCCCCGAAATCGTCACCTTGTCGCCTGGCTTGCGGCTGAACACATAGGAAGAGGCAATCCCCGGCGGCACATCCTCCCAGCCGCCCTTTTCGCGGTCGGGCGGCGGGGTGGCGATGCGGATGTTGAGCATGATAATGTTGCCCTCGGCCGGATGATTGGCCATTGAATAGGCGCGGAAAATAGGCTCGGTATTGTCGAGTTTGAAGTCCCAGACCTTGAAGCGATCCCAATCGGGGTGGAAACGCTCGTCAATGCCCTCAAAGTCCTTGAAGTCGCATTGGAAGGGCGGCACTTCGATCTGGATAAAGCCGCCGGGCTGGAAATCCAGCGTTTCGCCCTCGGGGAGTTTGACGATAAATTCCTTTATAAAGGTCGCCACATTGTCATTGGATACTACTTCGCACTCCCACTTTTTGACCGAGAACACTTCGGGTGGCACTTCGATTTTCATGTCTTGCTTGACGTTGACCTGACAGGACAGCCGCACGCCCTCGTGCGCCTCGCGCTTGGTAATGTGGCTGGTCTCGGTCGGCAAGATATCGCCACCGCCCTCGTAGATATTCACCTTGCACTGGGCGCAGGTACCGCCGCCGCCACAGGCCGAAGACACAAATACCTTGTTGTCGGCCAGCACGTTGAGCAGCTTGCCCCCTGCTGGGACGGAAAGAGCCTTGCTCTCGTCGTCGTTGATGAGAATTCGCACATTGCCGCTGGGTACCAGCCGGGAGCGCGCGACCAATATTATGGCCACTAGGGTCAGCACTACGCCGGTGAACATACCGACGCCGGAAATAACTTCAGTCATAAGGTGCTCTTTTCTTTTAAAGCTGAATACCAGAAAAGGACATAAAGGCCAACGACATCAAGCCCACCGTAATGAAGGTGATCCCGAGGCCGCGCAGCCCTGGGGGCACATCGCTGTATTTCATCTTCTCGCGGATGCCCGCCAGCGCGACGATCGCCAGCGCCCAACCAAAGCCGGAGCCAAAGCCAAAGACCACGCTCTCACCCAAATTGTAATCGCGCTCAACCATGAACAGCGAGCCGCCCAGAATCGCGCAATTGACGGTAATCAAAGGTAAGAAAATGCCCAGCGCATTGTAGAGAGCCGGCACGAATTTGTCGAGAAACATCTCGAGGATCTGCACCATGGCGGCGATGATGCCGATGTAGCTAATCAGGCCCACAAAGGTCAGATCCACCCCACTCAAGCCCGCCCACGCTAAGGCGTCTTCCTTGAGCAGATACTGGTAGATTAGGTTATTGGCCGGAACGGTAACCGTCTGTACTACGATTACGGCAATCCCAAGCCCGAACGCCGTCTGCACCTCCTTGGAGACCGCTAGAAAAGTACACATCCCCAAAAAGAAGGCCAGTGCCATGTTCTCGACGAACACGGACTTCATAAATATGCTCAGATAGGCTTCGACCATGTTTGGTTACTCCTTCTCAACCTGCTCGCTCTTCCAAGTCCTGAGCGCCCATATAAACAAGCCAATGATGAAAAACGCACTCGGCGGCAAGAGCATCATGCCGTTGGGCGCGTACCAACCTCCCTCGGCAGCCAAGGCAAACATTGGCACCCCAAAAAGCGAGCCCGATCCGAATAGCTCGCGCAACACGCCCACCACCAGCAGAATGACGCTGTAGCCCAAGGCGTTGCCCAATCCGTCGAGAAAGCTCAGCCCAGGGCCGTTTTGCGAGGCAAAAGCCTCGGCCCGCCCCATGATAATGCAGTTGGTGATAATAAGGCCAACGAAGACCGAAGCTGTTTGCTGATATCAAAGGCATAGGCGCGCAGGAACTGATCGACGATAATCACCAGCGAGGCGATGATCGTCATCTGCACGATAATGCGGATGTTGGCCGGGATAAAATTGCGAATTAAGCTGACGGCCATGTTGGAGCAACAGAGCACGAAAATGACCGCCAAGCACATAGTGACGGTGGTTTCCAACTTGGTCGTCACCGCCAGGGCCGAACATATGCCGAGGCTCAGCAAGGCAATGGGATTGGAATCAAAGAGCGGCCTGAAGAGGACGTCTCTGGGTTTGTCAGCCATTTAACTAACTCCTCGTTCTTTGAGCTTGGCCAGATAGGGCCCAAAGGCCTCTGTACCCAGCCAGTAGCGCAGCATGTCGCGGACGCCGCGCGAGGTAATGGTGGCACCCGACAATCCATCAACCTGATACCGGGCTTCAGGCCGTCCTTGGACCACCTTGCCCCGCACCACCTCAATGCGCACAGCCCCGCTTTCGTCGAATGCCTCTTTGCCGTCCCACAGGGCCTTCCAACTCGGGTTATCGACCTCGCCACCCAAACCCGGAGTCTCGGCGTGTTCGTAGTAAACCAGCCCGCGGATGGTATTGAGGTCTCTAGCATCGAGGGCGACAAAGCCATACAGCGTTGACCACAGCCCTAAGCCGTGGACGGGCAGGATGACTTTTTTGATCTGGCCCTTTTGCGAGACCAAGTACACCGAGGCGTGCAGTGCGCGGCGCTTGACGTTGGCGATATCCACCTCAGCCGGTACCACCTTGCTTTGCGCTGGATCTTTGGCTGCCCGCCGCTGATCGTAGGCAACCGGGTCCACGCCATCGACGTATTCGCCAGTCGCCAAATCGACGACGCGGGGATTTATATTTTGGTATAACTCTTCAATGCGGTCGCCGCTGGCGACTTCGCCGGATTTGAGCAGGCCCGCAGCCATCAGAATATTGCGTTTCTTGTCGAGCGTCTTGTTGACCGCCTGAGTCGGCCGCAGCGACACCGCCGCCGCCGATACCAGCACTGAGCAGACGAGGCAAACGCCGAGCGCCACGCCGAATGTTCTACCTACCGAATCGTTAGCCACTTTGTCTATTTCTCCTAAGAGCTGACGGCAGTGCGAACCAGCCTGCGCTTAATGTTGGCTTGCATTACCACATGGTCGATCACCGGCGCAAATACATTGCCAAAAAGAATGGCCAGCATTACGCCCTCGGGGAAGGCTGGATTGATCACGCGGATCAGCACGGTCATCAAGCCGATGAGCGCTCCGTACACCCAACGGCCAGCCGGGGTCATGGACGCCGACACCGGATCCGTCGCCATATAGACGCAGCCAAAGGCATATCCGCCCAGCACCAAATGCCAACTCGCGTCCATCCCGAACATTGGGTTGGTATCGCTGCCAATCGCGTACAGCAATTCGGCACCGACGATCGTCGCCGCCGTCATGCTGACGATAATTTGCCAAGAGCCGACCCTCGTTGCGATGAGGATGGCTGCGCCGATTAAGCAGGCTAGGGTCGATGTTTCGCCCATGGACCCAGGGATCGTGCCCAAAAACGCCTGCATCCAGGTTATCGTATTGGTAACGGCCGCCATGCCGTCGGCCGCCGCGGCTCCCAGCGGAGTAGCGTACGTAAAGCCATCCACCGCGACCCAGACCGCATCGCCGGTGATCTCGACCGGATACGCAAAGTAGAGGAAGGCCCGCCCCGTCAGCGCCGGATTGAGGAAATTCTTACCGGTGCCACCAAAGACCTCTTTGCCCAGCACGACGCCGAAACTAATGCCGATGGCCACCTGCCACAGCGGGATCGTCGGCGGCAGCGTCAAGGGAAAGAGCATACCCGTGACCAAGAAGCCTTCGTTGATCTCGTGCCGGCGAACCATCGCGAAAAGCCCTTCCCATAGACCGCCCACCATATTGCACACTAAAAAAACGGGGAAAAAATAGAGGAAGCCGTGAAATACATTGGCCAACGGGTTATTGGGATTGTAACCGATGCCGAGGATGTCGATGATTACCCCGCGCCATTCGCCCGTCGTGGCAGCCCCTATCTGCTGCATGGCCATATTGACCTGGTAGCCCGTGTTCCACATAGCCATGAAAATGCAGGGAACGAGCGCGGCGACGACCGTGATCATGGTGCGCTTGAGGTCAATGCCATCGCGCACATGCGTCGGCCCGTCGGTGACGCGACCGGGCGTGTACAAAAACGTATCGGCGGCCTCGTATAGAGGGTAAAGTCTTTCCAGCCGCCCCCCCTTGTCGAAAAGAGGCTCGGCTTGGTCGAGCAGATCTCGCAAAACCTTCATTGAATGCTTCTATCCTTCTCTTTCAATATGCGCCAAATTTCGCCGCAGTATAGGTCCGTATTCGTACTTGCCGGGACACGCAAAAGTACAAAGCCCCAAGTCCTCCTCGTCCAGTTCCAGACAGCCGAGCGCTTGGGCGCGGTCTGTATCCTCGACGATAATGGCGCGCAGCAGCAGCGTCGCGAGGATGTCCAGCGGCATCACCTGCTCGTACGAGCCGGTTGGCACCATAGCTCGGTCGCTGCCCTCGGTCGAGGTAGTAAAGTCAAAAAGCCGGCCAGGCAGCAGCTTAGAGGCAAAGACATTCTTGACGGAAAACTTATTGACGCCTGGTTTCTGCCACCCTAAAAACTCGCGCTCGCGTCCTTCGGCCAGCACCGAGACCTGCGCGTGGTAACGGCCGAGGAAATCCAACGAGCCGGACGCACTGCGGCCCGCCAGCACAGACCCAGCAATGACCCGATTCTCGCCCGGCTTGAGCTGGCCCGCCGTCAGCTCGCTCAGACAGGCTCCTTGGTGGGTGCGCAACAGGCGCGGCCGCTCCACTTGGGGACCGCCCAAGGCCACGATGCGCTCGGTCCACAACGAGCCGGTGGCAAAGAGCTTGCCGCAGGCCACCACGTCTTGGTAGCCAATGTACCAGACGGTCTTGGCCGCCCCAACCGGATCGAGAAAGTGAATGTGAGTGCCGGGCAATCCCGCCGGATGCGGGCCGGCAAATTCGACGACCTCGGCCCCGTCGGCTGGGATGCTCGCCCCGGGAGCCTGGCAAACATAGACTGGCCCATCGGTGAGCTTGCCCAATACGGTCAGACCGCGAGCAAAGTCGTCTGCGTATTCTCGCAGCACAACCTGCGGATCGGCCGCGAGGGGATTGGTATCCATCGCGGTGACGAAAATCGAGTGCGGCGCACTATCGAGCCGGGGCACTTTGCTGTAGGGCCTCGTGCGCAGTGCAATCCACAGGCCGGATGCCACCAAGGCTTCGCGCACCTGCTCGCGGCTTAGCCGATCGGGTGCCGTGCGCGCGTGCTGCTCAAAGCGCTCTTCCTCGTCCCCGCCAACTTCAATGACGACCGAGAGCAAAGTGCGCTTGGCACCGCGCTGGACGCCGATTACTTTGCCGCTTGCCGGCGACGTATAGCGCACACCCGGGATCCGCTTGTCCTCGAAAAGCAACTGCCCCTTTTTGACCGCATCGCCCTCGTTTACAGCCATCGTCGGCCGCAAATCAATCGAATCCGGCCCCAAGACGGCCACCTTGCCAATCGCTGGGCCGTCTTCAATTACTTGCTCCGGCGCACCAGCAATGGGCAGGTTCAATCCTTTTTTTATGGTAATTTTACTACTGGCCATTATGCGTGCTACGCGATCCCCTTTCCAAAAGTAAAATATCACTAAACTGGCCAATTCAAGCCAGCTATGCCCAATCTGTTGAGAAAAAATAAGACCGGATACTAATTCGCCACTGAAAAGTTTTTATGTCCCATAATCGGCCAGATGGCCAGATATTAAAGCGCGGGCGCGCCGTCTGGCCATGTACCTTTGCAAACAGCCTAAAAATAAAAGCCAAGAACCGCGATGGAGCAAGACGCTTGCCCGGCAGCCGCGGGCCAGACCTTGCCAAACTGGGTAAAATCTCGGATCTTAGACGCTCATTTATTAAGCCAATTGAGGAATTATGAGCCTGAATACGCCCGCAACGCGCGAGGAAATCGCCGCGCTCTACAAAAGCCCCATACTCGACCTCATATATCGCGCCGCGACCGTTCACCGCGCCCACCACGATCCGCGGCAGGTGCAAGTCTGCACCCTGCTGTCGATCAAGACCGGCGGCTGCCCTGAAAATTGCAGCTATTGCTCGCAATCGGCCCACTTCGATACGGGCCTCGAACGGCAAGACTTGCTGTCGCTAGAGGCCGTGCGCACAGCCGCCGAGCGCGCCGCCGCCGCCGGCAGTACGCGCTTCTGCATGGGAGCAGCCTGGCGCCAAATCCGCGACGGCGCGGAGTTCGACCGCGTGTTGGACATGGTGCGCACGGTCGCTGCCACCGGCATGGAAGTCTGCTGCACGTTGGGCATGCTCACCGCCGACCAAGCCCGCCAGTTGCGGGAAGCTGGCCTCCACGCGTACAACCACAACCTAGACACCGGCGAAAACTACTACGCCAAAATCGTCTCCACTCGCACCTATCGCGATCGCCTCGAAACCCTAGGCCACGTCGGCCGCGCCGGAATATCGGTCTGCTGCGGCGGCATCTTGGGTATGGGCGAAAGCGACGAAGACCGCATTGACCTGCTCGGCGCGCTTTTGCAACTACCAACGCCGCCAGAATCCATACCGGTCAACGCCTTAGTACCCATCGCCGGCACGCCGCTCGGCGACCGCGAGAAATTGACCGCTTGGGAACTGGTCCGCATGATCGCCTGCGCCCGCATCCTCTTTCCCCAAGCTATGGTGCGCCTCTCCGCTGGCCGCGACCAGCTTTCGCCAACCGAACAAGCCCTGTGCTTTTTGGCTGGCGCCAATTCCATCTTCTCCGGCGACCGCTTGTTGACTACCCCTCACCCCGGCACCGACGCCGACCAAGCCCTCTTCGAGCTGCTCGACCTACAAGCAAAGCCGTCGCCAAGCGCATCAGAGCGCGTCGATCAGCTCGCAGAAGCAGTCGTAGATCGAAGTTAGCTGCGATCGCTCAATGCAGTAGGGCGGTAGTACGTACACGCTATTGCCCAAGGGCCGCAGCAGCAACCCCCGCGCCAAAAATCGCTCCCGCAGCCGCGGCCCCACTTCGTGCAAATATCCCTCCTCGCCTGCGGCTATCACGTCCGCTGCGACAATCGTACCGCACACCCGCACCCGCTTGAGCCGTTGGTGGCCGCGCAGGCGCCCTACTTCCTCGCGCTGCCAAGTCGCCAGCCGACAGAAAGGCTGGCTAGCGAGCAAATCCAGCGAGGCCAGCGCGGCGGCGCACCCCAAAGGATTGGCCGTATAGGAGTGCCCGTGATAGAAGGCTTTAGCCGGATCGTCGTGATAGAAGGCCGCAAAAACCCGCTCGCTGCAAACGGTGGCCGCCATCGGCAAAAAACCGCCGGTTAGCCCCTTGGCCAAGCAGATAATATCCGGTTGGGTCGCGGCTTTCTCACAGGCGAAAAGCGCGCCGGTGCGGCCAAATCCGGTCAGCACCTCGTCGTAGATGGCCAACACGTCGCATTGGCGCAACAGCACTTGCACGGCTGTGAGAAACTGCGGCCGGCACATCCGCATGCCCCCAGCACCCTGCACCAGCGGTTCGAGTATCATCGCCGCGTACTGACCCGGATGGCGTGCCAGCAACTCCTCCAGCCGGGCGAGGGCCCGCGCCTCTTTGGCCGCGGCCTCTCCATCGCCTTCCCAAGTAGCCGGAAAGGGCACGGCGTCGGTCGGAAACAGCAAGTCGGCAAAAGGACGGGTAAAAAGCGAGCGTTCCCCCACGGACATCGCCCCAAGCGTGTCGCCGTGATAAGCCCCCTCAAAACGCAAAAAGCGCGTGCGATCGGGCTGGCCCTGATTGCGCCAAAACTGATAGGCCAGCTTGAGCGCCACCTCTACAGCCGTCGAGCCATCGTCCGAGTAGAAGACCCATGTTAGCGGCGCGGGCAAAGCATCTACCAGCCGCCGGGCCAACTCTTCGGCCGGGCGGTGGGTAAACCCGGCCGCTATTACCTGTTCTAATTTACTGGCCTGCGCGGCCACTGCGGCGGCGATTTCGGGCTGGCCGTGGCCGTGCAAAGTCACCCACCAACTTGAAATGCAGTCGAGGATTTGCCTCCCGTCGGCCAGTTCTAGCATCGCGCCGCGGCCAGCCCGCACCTGCGGTATCGGCAGCGCCGCCTTCATCTGCGTAAAAGGCGACCACACATGGGAAGGACGTTCAGCCATGATGGCCAAAATAGCGGGCAAAAAGCACCCGCACCTTGGTGGGTGCCAACTCTATCCGGCGGTCGATTGCAGCCAGTATAGGCACCGCTCCGTAGTGGGCGATAGCTTGGCAGTTGGCTGGATTGGGGGGACCGTTGATCACCACGCCCAACAGCGAGCAGCCGCGGCGGCGCAACTGGTCTAGCGTCAATAGCGTGTGATTGATAGTGCCCAATTGGCTACGCGCCACCACCAGCACCGGCAATCCCAGCTCAACCATCAGATCGACCATCAGATGGCGGTCGTCAAGCGGTACCATCACCCCACCGGCTCCTTCGACGATCAAGCGTTGCTGCTTGGGTAGCGCAAAGCGGCTCATCTCAATTTGCACCCCCTCGCGCCGGGCCGCCTCGTGCGGCGACAGGGGTGCGCTCAAGCGATAGGTCTCCGGCAGGACGCGCTCGGCGGACAGGCCAGTAACCCGCCGCAGCCAATCGGCGTCCGCATCGGCTCCGCTTTGCACGGGCTTCCAATAAAAAGCCTCCAGCCCCACCGTCAGCAGCGCCGCCACATAGGACTTGCCGACGCCCGTATCCGTGCCGGTGACAAACAACCGCGCCGGCAGCTCAGCCACCACAGCCCCCCGCTTTTTCGACAGATAAATAATGAATAATACAGGTAGTATCCACGCCACCGGGGCAGTCGCGATCCCAGCCGCGCAAGAGTTGGCGCAATTGCGCTGGGCCGAGGGTCCTGAGCCGCGCCGACGTGTGGGCACCCGTGCCCTTGAAGTGGTGCAAAAAAGCGCGGGCGGTCGGAAAGCGCAGTGCAACCACTTGCTTCCATTGGCGCACGGCGACCGGCTCGGCAGCAAATGCGCCGGCGACAGAGGCTAAGTCGGGCAAGGCATTGGCACTACAAGCAACGCCTTGCCGCGCACATTGGCGGTGCCATTCGGCGTATGAACCCGCTCCGGGATAGGAGCAGAGCAATCGGCCGCCGGGTTTGAGCGCAGTCAACAACTGCTGTAGCCCAGCGCGCAAATCGGCGAACCAGTGCACCACAAAGCTGGCGCAGATCAAGGCGTAGCGTCCCTCGCTTGCCAACTGCTCCCCGTCCAACACTCGATAGCAGAGGTCTGAGTGGGAAACTTCAGTGGCCATTTTTTGCCGACAATGCGCGACCATCGCCGGTGCCAGGTCGGTCAACTCCAAGTGCCGACCGGGGAAGAGCGTGGCCAAGGACGCACTCAAAAAGCCCGTCCCGCAACCTATTTCGAGCACTGGGCCTTCCACTAGGTTTTCGGCCCACTCAGCGGCGCACTTAGCCAAAGTAGTAGCCGCCGCCCATTGCTCCTCGGCGTGGCAGTCGTAGGTCGCGGCACTGCGGGAGAAATTTTCGACGACCCGCGCTTTGAAACTCGCTTCTGTCATATCTCAGTGCATCCCGCGCCAAGCCCGTTCAACCCGCTGCCAACACGTGCGAACATGCGTCAGGGGCAGCGCGTGGCCAGCTTCGGCGACGATG
The DNA here is from genome assembly GCA_965221515.1 of Candidatus Latescibacterota bacterium. GTDB lineage: Bacteria > Latescibacterota > UBA2968 > UBA8231 > UBA8231. Next base: position 4,329,603 of record OZ244897.1, on the reverse strand, counting down.
GTCAGCGCACTATTGGGCAGCAACTCATGCAGTTCCTCGGCCCGCTCTACGGGCACCACGCGGTCGCGGCGGCCGTGCAAAATGAGCACCTGTGCGGCGGCCGGTATCGCGCTTAGTTCCAGCACGCTTTCCTGCAACAGTTGCAAGTCGCGACGCAAACCATCGACCTCAATAGCCCCAGTCCAGCGGCTGTCGGATGGTGCGCCACAACGAGTGTAAAAATCGGCCAACAGGGCCGCTGGCTCGCGCTCCAAGCGCGCCAGCATTCGCGCTACTGTGCGGCGCGAGCGGCGGGCCTGATGAGCACCCGCAGAGTGAAAATTGCGAAAGCCGCTCACCACCACGATCAACTCCGCCGCCCATAGCTGCGGCGACAAAAAGTGCAAACCGAGAGAGTGCGCCAAGACGATGCGCGGCCGGGCCGCGACCGCCACGGCGGGGCCAAAGTACCCGCGATCTGGGCAGTGCAACACAAAGCCGGCGGGCAATACATCGCGCCAGCCATCCCAACACCAAGCGCCAAAACCCCACCCGTGCTGGGCGACCACATCAACGCCGACCATCGCGCCACTGCTGGAGCAATTCAATGAGCATATCGAGATCGCTCTGCTGGTGCCGGGCGCTGAGCGCCAAGCGAATCCGCGCCCGCTCCGGCTCGACTGTAGGCGGGCGAATAGCGACCGCGAGAACCCCATTTTCTTCTAGATAGACGTTCAGCGCCAGCGCTTCGTCCTCTGCCCCCACCATCAGCGGCACGATCTGCGCGGTCGCCGCGCCCGTGTCCCAGCCCTGGGCCCGGAGTGCGCCGCGCAAGTACTCGGCATGGGCGAGTACAGCTCGACGCTGTGCATCCATTTGCGGCACCAACTCTAACGCCGCGTCCACCGCGCCCACCACGGCCGGTGGCAGAGCCGTCGTATAAATAAACCCCGGGCAGCAATTGACCAAGTACTCCCACAGCTTCTCGCCGCAGGCCACATACGCGCCAAAAGACCCAAGAGCCTTGCCAAACGTGCCGACGCATACATCTACGGCCTTGCCGCAGGTCAACCCCATCCCCCGCTCGCCCAAAACGCCCGTGGCGTGCGCTTCGTCAACCACCAGCAGCGCGTCGAATTCCCCGGCCAACTCAACGAGCGCGTCAATGTCGCTGACGTCGCCGTCCATGCTAAACACCGATTCGGTGACAATCACCCGGCGCGAGTGGCCGGCCCCCGCGCTTGCCACCAGCAGGGTGCGCAGGTGATCTAAGTCGCCGTGGTGGTAGCGCCGCATCCCACAGCGCCCCAAGACCGCCCCTTGTAGCAAACTGCTGTGGCAGAGCCGATCGAGCAGAATGAGCGCCCGCCGATCGACCAATGTCGGCAACAGCGAAACGTTGGCCTGATAGCCGGAATTGAGCACCAGGGCCCGCTCGGTTTGCTTGAGTTGGGCCAAGGTCTGCTCCACCTGAGCAAAGCCCGGCTGCGAGCCACAGATCAAACGCGCGGCCGTGGCACCGGCCCCATAGCGCTTGACAAACTCAATAGCCCGCGCCTGCAACAGCGGGTGCGACGCCAAGCCGAGATAGTCGTTGGAGCTAAAATTGACCAACGCCCGGCCTTGGGCGCGAACGCGCACACCGCCGCACGGCTCCCAAGTCCGCAGCGTCCGCAGCTGTCCGGCTCGTTGCCGCCGCGCCAGTTCGGCGTCCATAAAATCGAATCTCGCCGCCATAAAGATGAAGCTGTGGCAAATGGTTCGTCCTAGCAAGGTCAAGCAGCCGTCGGCAAACTCCGGGGGTGGCCAACAGGGGGTTTGAGACGGCTGCTAAGGTTGCGGCGCACGACCCGCCGCTCTATACTATCGCCTATGAACGCATCCTTCGGCTGCCATGGCAACGACCGATAAAATCACTGTTTCTTCACTTCAGTCCAAAAAGAACCGCGGCCAGAAGATCTGCATGTTGACGGCCTACGACTATCCCACGGCCGCGTTGCAAGACCAAGCCGGTATCGACGCAATTCTCGTCGGCGATTCGGTGGGCACCAATGTCTTGGGCTATCGCGGCCCGCAGCAGGTGACCATGGACGACATTCTCCACCACCTGCGGGCGGTGCGCCGGGCAGTATGCCGAGCCTTCCTGTTTGCCGATCTACCCTTTATGTCCTTTCAGCCATCGGTCGAAACCGCCGTCAAAAACGCCGGGCGCTTGATGCAGGAAGGCGGGGCCGAAGGCGTCAAATTGGAGGGCGGCCTGCCGGTCTTACCCCAGCTAAAAGCCATCGTTGACGCCGGTATTCCGGTCGTCGGCCACCTCGGGTTCACTCCCCAGTCACAGACCCGCCAATTCTACTTATTTAGCGACCAGCGCGGCACCGTACCCAAATTTCACGGCAAAGGCCCCAAAGGAGCCAAGGCCCTCGTCGATCACGCCCGGCGCCTAGAAGACGCCGGCGCCGGCGTCCTCATTTTGGAGCTAGTGACCGAAGAAGCCGCACAAGCCATAACCGAACGCCTGCAAATCCCGGTTATCGGCATTGGGGCCGGTCGCTATTGCGATGGCCAAATACTCATCGTCCACGATCTCGTCGGCCTCAACCAAGAAGATTTAAGCCTCAGCAAAGCCTACGGCCAAACGCGCCAAGGATGGAGCGAAATGTTTGTCGCCTACCGCCGCGAGGTTGAGGAAGGCCACTTCCCCACGGCCGAAAATGCAGCGCATATGACGCCCGAACAGCACGCCAAATTGGGCGAATTACTCAAATAGCAGGCCCTAGAAGTTCATCCAACTCATCCGCAGAGGAGACATTTCAATGTTGCGTCGCTTACTCCTTGTACTGCTTCCGCTCACCTGGTTTGCTGCTCCGGCTTCCGCGCAGTTCCAACAGCAGCTAGCGGCCTTAGACGACCTCTTTGGCGATACGGTGTCGCTGATGGCCGATTTCCTCTTCGCCGACTTGGGTACGGGCATCCCCCTCATCATCTGGGTGCTCGTCTTGGGCGGTATCTATTATTCGTTCTATTTTGGCTGGCTTTCGCTGCGCGGATTTCGCCATTCCATCGACGTCATACGCGGTCGCTACGACGATCCCAACGACCCGGGCGAAATCTCCCACTTCCAAGCCCTTACCAGTGCGCTGTCGGCCACCATTGGCTTGGGCAATATCGCTGGCGTGGCCATTGCCGTGAGTATGGGCGGTCCGGGCGCAGTCTTTTGGATGCTCTTCGCTGCCTTATTCGGCATGGCCTCCAAGCTGGCGTCCTGCACACTAGCCATCATGTACCGCAAAATCCACCCCGATGGCCGCGTCTCCGGCGGCCCCATGTACTATCTGGAACACGGACTAAGTGCCAAAGGGCTGCGGCCCCTAGGCCGCACGCTGGCCGTCCTATTTGCCCTGCTGACCATCGGGGGCTCGCTCGGCGGCGGCAACATGTTCCAATCCAACCAGACGGCCGAAATTCTCAGCACGCTATCCCCGGCAATGGGCGACTACAACTGGCTCATCGGCATCATCTTCGCCGCATTAGTCGGGTTGGTGATCATCGGCGGCATCAAGCGCATCGGGCGCGTCACGTCGCGCATCGTGCCGACCATGTGCCTGCTCTACGTGATCGCTTCGCTGATCATCATCCTGTCGCACATCACCCAAGTACCGGCTATGATCGCGACCATTTTCCGCGAGGCATTCTCGCCGCAAGCCCTGTACGGCGGCTTTTTGGCTGTCCTCATCACCGGCGTCAAGCGAGCGGCCTTTTCCAACGAGGCCGGCCTCGGCTCGGCGGCCTTTGCCCACGCCGCAGCCCGCACCAATGAGGCGGCGCGCGAGGGCATGGTTGCCATGATCGGCCCCTTCATCGACACGATCATCATCTGCTTGATGACGGCGCTAGTTTGCATGATAACCGGCGTGTATGCCGACCCGCAGTTCCAAGCACAAGGGGGGTTCATCGTCGGAGCCAAAATGACGGCGGCGGCCTTTGATTCGTTCTTTCCTGGTGCCCGCTACGTTCTCGCCATAGGCGTCGTTCTCTTCGCCTATTCGACCATGATCTCGTGGTCGTACTACGGCGAACGGGCGTGGGAATACCTCTTCGGCAGCCGCTTGACCATAGTGTATCGCATCATCTTCGTGTGCTTCGTGTTTTTGGGATCGGTCACCGCACTCAGAAACGTCCTCGATTTTTCCGACATGATGATCCTCGGCATGGCCTTTCCCAACATCATCGGCGGCGTCATTCTCAGCCCGCAGATCAAGGCCTGCTTGCAAGAGTACTGGGGCCGGCTGAAAAGCGGCGAGATGAAGCGCTACAAATAACAATCAGGGGGCGTCTCCACCTTCCAACCACTCGCGGTCTGCGGCCAAGTAAATCTCTTCGACCTCCAAGTCGGCAAAGGCCGCAGACCACCGCTGCCAATCCGCCCGTTGTTGCTGCTCCTGCATCCGCAGCCGCACCACAAAGGCAAAGCGGTTGAGCGCGAATGTCAGCGTGGTGACCTTGCCCCCCCTCAGCTCAACCTCCACCTGTTGGGTCTGCCCGCCATAGCTCAACTCAACCCAGTGCTTGCCGGCGGGTAGATTGTGGAAAAGCAGCCCCTGATAGTCGCGCTTGAGCAATTCGAGCGAGTAGCGACCATTCAAGCGCACCGCTAAGTCCTCTGTGATCTCGCTGCCGATGGGTGCTAACACCACGGCTAGCCAAGCATCCAGATCGTCGAATAACAACTCGTCGGCAACGGCGCTGTCCATAGCTAGCGGAGTCTCTTGCACCATGGCTATGGGCCTTTGTTCCGGCGTCCAAGCTGGCGGCGGCAATTGGGGCGTGATGCCGCTTGTGCGCGTCAGTGCATAGACCAAGATGTTGGTCCCGGCCATCAGTGCGTAGGTCGTTGGCTGGGTGGCATCTTCGGTGGCGAAACTGGCCCGCCAATACCTTCCCAACCACAAGTCGCTCAACACCGCGACCAACTCGCCATCCAGTTCGACTCCCCACAACCCTTCCGGCGGCGGCAAGGCCGTGTTTAGAGCACTGGCTCCAGCAAGGGTGGCTTCCTGTTGTTCCTGCAAGGCCAAAACCTCATAGCGATTGTTGATTGGATAATACCAAGAGGGATTGTCGCCGGCGTCCTCAAGGCGCGATTTATCCTCGCCGGGAAAGCCGCCGCCGAACTCGTAAAAGGAGTGGTATATCGGATGCGAGACCGGGATCGGTGCCAAGCGCGCCCCAGGCCCCAAGATCGCCCGCAGTTGTTCCTTCATTTCGCGCAAATAGTGGTTGGTGCGGCTGCTGGTGCCCTCGATGAACAGGAAGCCGCCCTCGCGCAGATAACGGCCCAAAAGCGCCTTCTCCTCCGCACTGAACTTGGTCAGGATGTTGGGATCGTACGCAGACAAGGAGTCTTCAAAAAGGAAGTGGATCGGATCTTTGAGCAATTGCTCGGACAGGAAATACTCGTAGGTCATGTCGCGCACCCGCGCCAACAGGTAGGTGTGGTCGCGCAAGTAGCGGCTCAGGGCATCGAGCACGCCCCGGCCCGAACCAGCCCCATAGACGCGCAACTGAGTGAAGTTCACGTAGCCAGACAAGTCCCGCCGAGTCGCTCGACTGGGGATGACGGCGGCGTGATCTTTGTTGGCCCGAGCCATGTCCTCTATCCGCAACAGATCCATCGACGCGGCCCCCACGCTATCGGCCAAGCCCAACGCCGAGGGCGAAATCATCTTTTCGCGCTCCAAAATTGGCGCATCTTCCTTGGCACCCACGGCCATCTCGCTCAATGCTAAAGGAGCTAGCGGCGACTCTATCTCGGGCGGGGTCACTTCACTTTCTAAATTGGGGTCGCGGACGGCTACCGCCGGCTGGTCGGCCCGCAAATACTCCATCTCCACTTTCAACGCCTCTACGTCCAAGCGGGGCAGGGGAATCGGGCGGGGGGGCTTAAACTGCTGCGGGATGCGAGCGAGGCGTACGCGAAAGGCCTCGGCGTCCAACTCGTCGCGCCACAGATTATCTCCAAGATAAAGCGCGGTCAGATGCAAAAGCAGCGATGCCAGCAAACAGATGTAGGCGGTTCGGTGTCTGCGCACGGGGAGTCTCTCTTTCTGCGCCGCCCATCAGCGCGTACGAGCAGTATCTATAATATAACTGATTGTAACAAAACGGTTTTTTGCCAAGAAAACAGGTGCTTGTTATCTTTTTTTGACTTGTAAAACGGCCTACAAAAAGGAATTATTTCAGCCATGAGCAATGCCCAAGAAATACAAGCCGAAATAAGCGAGTGGCTAGAATCCCTCGATTACGTGCTGGCCCATAGAACGCCGGCGCAGGTGCTCAAGCTCCTGCAACAGCTTCAAACCCACGCCGCAGAAGCCGGCGTCGGCACGCCCTTCAGCGTCAATACGCCCTACATCAACACCATTCCCCGCGATCAGCAACCGCCCTATCCGGGCAGCCGCGAGATCGAGCGGCGGATCAAAAGCATCGTGCGCTGGAACGCCATGGCCATGGTCGTGCGCGCCAATCGCGACAACTCCAACCTCGGCGGCCACATCTCGACTTACGCCTCTTCAGCTACCCTCTACGAAGTCGGCTACAACCACTTTTTTCGCGCCCCTAACAACGGCCACCCCGGCGACCAGATATACTTCCAAGGGCACGCTTCCCCCGGCATGTACGCCCGCGCCTTTGTCGAAGGCCGCCTCAACGAACACCAGCTCGAAAACTTCCGCCGCGAATTGCAACAAGGCGGTGGCCTCTCCTCCTATCCGCACCCTTGGCTAATGCCGAACTTTTGGCAGTTCCCAACCGTATCTATGGGCTTGGGGCCCATCCTTTCGATCTATCAGGCGCGCTTCAACCGCTACCTCGAAAACCGCGGCCTCAAGTCGGCTGACGACAGCAAGGTGTGGGCCTTTTTGGGCGACGGCGAGTGCGACGAGCCCGAGAGTTTGGGGGCGCTCACCCTCGCAGCGCGCGAAAAGCTCAACAACCTCATCTGGGTGGTCAATTGCAACCTACAGCGCCTCGACGGCCCGGTGCGCGGCAATGGAAAGATAATCCAAGAGCTCGAAGCGGTCTTCCGCGGCGCCGGCTGGAACGTCATCAAGGTAATCTGGGGCAACGACTGGGATCCGCTCTTAGAACAGGACGCCGACGGCAGCTTAGCCCAGCGCATGAACGAGGTCGTCGATGGCCAGTATCAGAAGTACTCGGTCTCCGACGGCAGCTACATCCGCGACGATTTCTTCGGCACCGACCCCAAACTAGCCGCAATGGCCGCGGACTACTCAGACGAACAACTCCAGAAAATGCGGCGCGGCGGCCACGATCCAGAAAAGGTCTATGCCGCCTATCAGCAAGCCATCGCCCACCAGAGCGCCCCCACCGTCATCCTCGCCAAAACCATCAAGGGCTACGGCATGGGCGAGGCCGGCGAGGGCAAGAATATCACCCATCAACAAAAAAAGCTCAACGAGGACGAAATACGCCTCTTCCGCACCCGCTTCGGCATCCCCATCTCAGACGACGAGGTCGCCGAGACGCCGTTCTACCGGCCCGCGGACGACAGCCCGGAAATCCAGTACATCCGCCAGCGACGGGAAAGCCTCGGCGGCTACGTGCCCCAGCGGCAGACAACGGCCCCGCCGCTAGCCATGCCGCCGGAAACCCTGTGGGAAGAATTCAAAAAAAGCTCGGGGCGGCGCGCGTTTGCCACGACCATGGCCTTCGTCGCAGTCATGCGCAAACTCATGCAAGACAAGCAAATCGGCAAGCTAGTCGTCCCCATCGTTCCCGATGAATCGCGCACCTTCGGCATGGAGCCGCTCTTCCGCCAGTTCGGGATCTATTCGAGCCTAGGCCAGCTATACGAGCCGGTGGACAAAGACGTCATCACCTACTACAAAGAGGCCAAAGACGGCCAGATACTCGAAGAGGGCATCACCGAGGCCGGCTCTATGTCCTCCTTTATCGCGGCTGGCTCGGCCTATGCCACCCATGGCATCAACACCATTCCCTTCTTCATCTATTACTCGATGTTCGGGATGCAGCGCATCGGCGATTTAGTCTGGCTAGCCGGCGACATGCGGGTCAAGGGCTTCATGGTCGGCGGCACAGCCGGGCGCACCACGCTCAACGGCGAGGGGCTGCAACACGAAGACGGGCACAGCCACCTATTGGCCTATCCAGTGCCCAACCTCGAAGCCTACGATCCAGCTTTTGGCTACGAAATCGCCGTCATCATCCGCGAGGGCATTCGCCGCATGTACGTCGAGCAGGAGGACATATTCTACTACCTGACGGTCGAAAACGACATCTATCCCATGCCGGAGATGCCCGCCGGCGTCGAAGAAGGCATTCTCAAGGGCCTGTACAAGTTCAAGCCCTCGGCCAAAAAACGCGCCCGCCTCAAGGCCCACCTTTTCGGCAGTGGCGCAATCATCAACAGTGCCCTCAAAGCGCAGGACATCCTCGAAAAAAAATACCAAGTCAGCGCCGATGTCTGGAGCATCACCAGCTACAAGGCCCTGCACCGCGACGCTCTCGATGCCGAGCGTTGGAACCGCATGCACCCCAGCGCAAAGCCCCGTCTCAGCTACATCGAACAATGCCTAGCCAAGGAGCGCGGCGTGTACGTCATGGCCTCGGATTACGTCAAAGCCCTCCCCGAATCCATTGCCCGCTGGTTTCCCAACCCACCCGTCTCTCTCGGCACCGATGGCTTCGGTCGCAGCGAGACCCGCGAGGCCCTGCGCGATCACTTTGAAGTCGATTACCGCTTCATCGTCCTAGGTGCCTTGAGTGCCCTGGCGCGCGAGGGACAACTCGAAAGCGCCGCGGTCGTCCAAGCCATGAAAGACCTAGCGATTGATCCGAAAAAACCCAATCCCATTTACCTGTGAGCTCAAACCACATTATGTCCGTAAAATTTGCCCTGCCCGACTTGGGAGAAAACATTGAAAGCGGCGATGTGATCCGCATCCTCGTCGCCGTTGGCGACCACCTCGCCGAAGACCAGACCGTCATTGAGCTTGAAACCGACAAGGCCGTCATTGAGGTTCCCTCCTCAATAGACGGCACCATTACTGAAATTCTCGTCCAACAGGGCGACACCATCGCCGTCGGGCAGCCCATCCTCGAAGTCGAGGCCGGCCAAGCCCCAGCCGTCGAGGAGGCACCCCCAGCACCTGCCCAGGTAGAAAAACCAGCTCCTACCCCAAGCCCCCAAGAACCAGCGACCGCCCCAGTCCTCGAACAAGCGCCTCGCTCTACCGACAGCCCCGTCCCAGCCGCGCCATCAACGCGCCGCCTAGCCCGCGAGATCGGCGTCGATATCGCGCAAGTCCACGGCACAGGGCCGGGCGGGCGGATCTCAATTGACGATGTCAAAGCGCACTCAAAAAAGCTGCACACAACGCGCGGTGCGGCCCCAGCCACAGCCGCCCCACTGCCCGACTTCAGCCAGTGGGGCCCTGTCGAGCGTCAGCCCATGACCAAGGTGCGCGAAATAACCGCCGAGCGCCTCGCGCAGGCTTGGGCCACCATCCCGCAGGTCACCCAGTTTGACAAAGCCGACATCACCGGCTTGGAAAAGTGGCGCACAGCCTACGGCAAAAAGGCCGAAGCAGCCGGCGGCAAGCTGACGCCAACCGCAATCCTGATCAAAGTGCTCGGCATCGCCCTCAAGGTTTTCCCCCAGTTTAATGCCAGTATCGACATAGCCCAGCGAGAAGTCGTGTACAAACGCTACTTCCACATCGGCATTGCCGTCGATACCCCCCACGGCCTGTTGGTGCCCGTAGTGCGCGAAGTAAACCAAAAGAATATCATCGAGCTAGCGGTCGAACTGAGCGAGTTGGCGCACAAGACGCGCGAGCGCAAGATCGGGCCAGCCGACATGCAGGGCGGCTCCATGACCATCAGCAATGTCGGCACCATGGGCGGCACGGCCTTTACGCCCATTGTCAATCCCCCCGAAGTGGCCATCCTCGGCGTGGCGCGCTCGCAAGTCGAGCCTACTTATATCGACGGCCAGCTTCAGCCACGCACCTTCCTACCCCTGTCATTGTCCTACGATCACCGCCTGATCGACGGGGCTGACGGCGCGCGCTTCCTCCGCTGGGTCTGCACGGCATTGGAAGACCCCTTTATCGCCCTTTTAGAAGGCTGAGTCAGCTATGGACAAAACCCAGCTAGCGGTCATCGGCGGCGGCCCAGGTGGTTACGTGGCCGCCTTTAAAGCCGCCGACTTGGGGTTGGATGTAACCCTGATCGATCCCGAAGCCTATCCAGGCGGCGTTTGCCTCTACCGAGGCTGCATTCCCTCCAAGGCCCTGCTGCACATTGCCAAGCTGCTCTACGAAGCCAAGGAAGCCGAGCGCTGGGGCATCCAATTCGCCGAACCTGCGATCGACCTCGACAAACTGCGGACCTGGAAAGACGAAGTAGTTGCCAAAATGACGCAGGGTCTAGGCCAACTCGTCAGGGCGCGCAAACTGACCTATGTGCAAGGACGCGCTCGCTTGCTCGATCCCCACACCCTGCAAATCGACCAAGCCGACGGCAGCCAACACACCTTGCCGTTTGAGCACGCCATCCTCGCCACCGGATCGCGCCCAACCGTGCCGCCGCTCTTTGACCAGCCCAGTGACCGCATCATGGATTCGACCGCTGCCGTCGCCCTGCCCGACATACCCGCCTCCATGCTCGTCGTCGGCGGCGGCATCATCGGCATGGAGCTAGGGCAAGTGTACGCAGCGTTGGGAACCCAAGTTTCGGTCGTCGAAATGCTTGCCGGGCTGATCCCGCCAGCCGACCGCGACTTGGTCAAACCGCTGCACGACAGGGCGGCAAAGCGCTTCGCCGAGATCATGCTCAGCACCCAAGTAACCGCGATCGCCGAAACCGACGATGGCTTAGCGGTGCAATTGCAAAATAGCGATGGCCAGCGCTTTTCCAAGACCTATGCCAAAATCCTGCTCGCCGTGGGCCGGGTTCCCAACAGCGAAGCCTTGGGCTTGGAACACACCGCCGTCGGCCTCGACGGGCGCGGCTACGTCCAAGTCGATGACCAACTGCGCACGGCCGAGCCGTCGATTTTCGCCATTGGCGACCTCGTAGGCGCGGCCCTCGCCCACACGGCCGCCCACCAAGGCAGCCTAGCCGCCGAGGTCGTAGCCGGCCACGCAAAACAGGTCTTCGCGCCCCACGCCATTCCCAACGTCGTCTATACCGACCCGGAAATCGCCTGGTGCGGCCTCACCGAGGAAGAGGCCAAGCAGCAAGGCCGCGAGGTCTCCATCACGCGCTTTCCTTGGTCGGCTTCCGGTCGCGCCGCAACCCAAGGCGCCAGTGACGGCCTCACCAAGCTGCTCATCGATTCCCAGACCGACCAAATCCTAGGCGTGGGCATTGCCGGCAGCGGCGCAGGTGAGCTAATCGCCGAGGGCGTCTTAGCCGTGGAAATGGCCGCGCTCGCCGCAGATGTCCAGCTTTCGATTCACCCCCATCCTACGCTCTCCGAAACCCTCATGGAGGCGGCCGAAAGCCACTACGGCCAGAGCGCACACCTCTACGCACCCAAGCGCCGCTGAAGCACGACCTCCAGCGTCCTAAGATGTGCCTCCGCTCGCACCGCGAGCGGCCATTGGCTAGGCGTCTCGCTGATGAGCGCGTGTTCGGTGTGGTGCGCGTACAAGTAGGGAGCTAAGCCAGCCTCGCCCCACTGGGGGTCAATGAGGAAGACGCCTTCGGCAATCACCTCGTCGCTTTCGCCAACCTCACTGTCAATCGGCATCAGCGAGCGCACTTGCTCGACAATGGCCGGTCCGAACCACTGTTGGTCGCGCTTGGCCTCATAGCAATAAAAACCCGACGCCTCCCAGTCCTCGTGAAAATCCAGCGCACAATCAAAGCGCCGACCGCTCAGAAATGACTTGACCTGCGCGACCAGCGGGACGGCATCGCCGTCAAACGCTCGATTGCAATCCACGCCGGCTTCGTTCTCGCGGGTATCGTAGATATAGCCGTGTGGATTGAGGCAGGGCACGATCAGGAACTGGCAACGCTGGGCGAGAGGCCGGCTCAACTCCTCGGCAAAGCGCAGAGTGGCTTCTGGCCCAGCCGGCTCGTCGCCGTGCAATCCGGCCGTCAGCAGGATGCGCGCCTCAGTACCACGGCCTAATTCTATGGCGTAAATTGGATACCCACCGCATTGAGCTACTAGTTGTGTCGGCCCCACCGCCTGTAGGCGGTTGAGCAAACTCGCATAATCGCGTTTTTTCATTTTCTTTGGTCCTCCTTGGCCCTGTTCGATTTTCCACTTGGCCCTCGGCGATACTATTGTATTTTTAAAGAAGGGACGCGCTCCTAGCGCACCCCAATCACCACCCACCTCAAACCGCCATAAGACCAATGACCGACAAAGCCAAATGGGCTTGGACAACGCTATTGCTGAGTCTAATGGTCCTACTGCCAGGAGTCTATTTCTACTTTTCGGCCCCCGCTAAGCCGCCTTCCGAGGTTGCCACCCCAGAGCCGCCTAGCTCCATCGCCACACTGATCGCCAAAGACCGCTGCGACCTAGCCTATCCCCAGCTCACTGCACTAGATACAACTCAACACGAGCCGACCGCTCAAGTACACCGCGAGTTCCAACGGGCGTTTTGCGAGCGCATGCTCAACCAACCAAGCCGCGCGTACGACCGCTTGCGCGCCCTCGAACTACCGACCTTGGACGACTACCGCCGCTTCTGGATAGCCCGCTCTCTAGAGGACATGGACCAGACACAGGACGCCATCGCCGAGTACGAACACTTTCTGGCCACCTCGGCCAACCCGATCCTCCGCAACCCAGCCCGCCTGCGCTTGGCCTCTCTCTATCGGACGGACGGTCAACCCGCCAAAGCCCTCGCCCTGTACGAGGAGCAACTCCCCCAAGACACCGATCCAGCGCGGGTGCTCTACTTGCTCGCAACCACCAGCCAAAAGCACGATTCGGCGCGGGCGCAAAAGTGGCGTTTAGAGCTGTTGGAAAACCACCCCGGTTCCCAGTACGCCCGCAATAGCCTATCGCACTTGCCCAACAAGCTCGACGCCCGCACAGCGTATGCCAAGGCATACACCTATTACAGCCACAAACGCTACAACCAAGCCATCAAGAGCTTGCGCAACTTCATCCGCCAACACAGCCGCGACCCGCGCGCCGCTAAAGCCCACTACCTGCTCGGCCGAGCCCACCTAGCTGCAGGGGACTATACCAAGGCCGAGCAGGTTTTTCGCACCGTTCACAAGCGCTACGGCAGCCCAGCGGCGCTGTATCGCATCGCCAGTCTCTCCATCCGCAAAAATCGCGAAGACCAAGCCATTGCGGCCTATGCGAGCTTTGCCAAACGCTACCCCCAGCACGACTTGGCCGACGACGCCCTGTGGCAGGCCGCCAAAGCCGCCGAGCGCCAAAGCCAATTTGCCCGCGCCGAGACGCTCCATCGCCGCCTCGCCGAGCACTATCCACACACCGACTACGGCGACGAAGCGCGTTGGAGCGTCGGCTTTGCCCTCTATTGCCAAGAGCAATACTCCGCAGCCCGCGCCGCTTTTGAGCGCACCAGTCAGCAGGCGCACCAGCCCCACATCATCGACCAAGCCTTGTACTGGGCTGGGAAAAGCGCGGACCAGCTAGGCCAAACAAAGGACGCCACCGCGTTCTATCGCCGCGCCGCCGCCGGATTTCCCCGCTCGTACTACTCGGCCCGCGCTGTCCAATTGGGCCATAGACAACAGGTTCAGCTCAACAAGCGACCCCCAAACAATCTCCGCCAAGACGTCCCCCCGCTAGCGCACCGGGCACACCTCGAACGCGCTGGCTTGCTAAATCAATTAGGGCTAACAGACTGGTCGGTAGCCGAGATGCAGCAAGCCGTCCGCGACTACCGGGGCCACAGGACTGCGCTAAAGGCCATCCGCGACTACTACGAAGTCCTCGGCTATCGCGACCAAGCCCTGCGGCTATCGCTGCGCCTATTCAACGGGCAAGACCCAGAGGAATGGTCGCGCATCTACCCGACGTACTACTGGGAAGAGATTGCCACAGCCGCAGCCGAGGCTCAAATCGACCCCTATCTGGTCTTGTCGGTGATTCGCCAAGAGAGCACATTCAACGAAAAAGCGGTATCGCGGGTCGGCGCTAGGGGCCTGATGCAAATCATGCCCCACACCGGCCTCAGCCTCGCCCGCAAGTTAGAGGTAAACCCCTTTGAACTGCGTGCGCTCTTCGATCCGGCGGTCTCCATCCGCTTTGGCAGTTACTTTCTCAGCGACCAAATGCGCCAATTTACCCACGACGCCGGCTCAGACTTAGGCTATGAACTAGGCTTGGCCGCGTACAACGCCGGCCCGCAAAACGCCCGCCGGTGGCTCCAGACCTTTCCCTCCGAGGACCCGGACGCTTTCATCGAGCGCATCCCCTTCAAGGAGACCCGTCTCTACGTCAAGAAAGTCCTCAGAAACTACGCCATTTACAAGGCCCTATCCGATGACGCCTGAACCAGAACAGCCGCGCGAAAAAAGGCACAAGCTGATCGAAGATATTTTCATTTTGCTCTCCATCGCCAGCCTCTGGCCTGTAGTGCTAGGCTGGACTGAGCCGATCTATCAGTATTTGCTCTACCTAGCACTGGCGGGCCTGATCTTCATCTTCGTGCGGCGCATCCGCCGCTTCCACGACGCCCGCAACGCCCTGCGCGATGCCGAGGACGGCCCACAAATAGGCCCTGCTCCCAAGCGCGACGATGGTAATCACTTGCAAAATTGAGGGCGGGACGCGGTACAGGTCTGCGCTATCGCCTAGCAACGTGGACAATGGAGATCTGTGCGCCGTTTGGAAAGGCGATGATGAGCGGCACCTTGGGATTCAGTTCCTCGGCGACCAGTGGTCATTTTCAAACGCCGTCCAAGCACTAGTGATGTTGCGCGAGTGGCCAGCCGCGATACGCTTGATGGAGTAAAAAGACAGATTGATGCTTTCGATCTCACATCGCCTATAACAACTAAACGGGCGTGTCTGTAGCAGGACAGCCACGGCCTCCTGCTGGTCGGAATTCCTCAGCCCACATCCATAGAACGCCGTGTTACGGGTTAATGACGGTGTATTTAACTATGGGAGCCTTTCTTATCTCTTGGACGATAGTGTCTATGAAGACGATGCTAGCGATGCACGAGTAGAATATCTGACAAGACTGATCGTCTCTCGGATTGTTCAACTCTTCGTCTCGGCAAAAATGATGAGCGGCGTAGTTGCGGGCAGTTACAAAACTAAGAATTGAGTAAACGGCGAATTGTTTTTGCACATCGCCGCTACCGGGGTCTATTTGATATTTGCTGTTTACCTTGCTGAAAATGCTTTCTTTTTTATCAGTGAGATCATCTATATCGTGTAGATTGGTAATATTGACTTTATTGTTTTTGCCGAGCTCCTCAATAACCGTTTTAAAGGCATCTCTGTACGTTGGATTTTTGCATTGCCCATACTTGTTTTGCAAGCTCTTAAAAATCTTCAATAGGGATAGCTTATTGGTTTGGGGATCTATATCGACAGCTATTTGGCGAATTAGGGCTTCCGTCGTAATGGCAAAGTTGCGTAAATAGTCAACGATTCGCGTCTCCTTAAAGCTAATAGGATTCTTCTTGCTAGTACCCCTTAGCTGACCTTGTAGGTCAGCCAGAATACGCACCCAAGACCCGAAACTGCTATTGTAATCAGGTAGCCCCGATAGCCGATCAAAGAGATCCTTTGCCTTTTTTCGCTCTGTCTTTAGTATCTTCTCCGACTTTTTACAGAGCTCGACGGTGTACCCCACAAATACTTTTTCTAGGGCAAAGCGTTCAAAGCAGACCACATGCTTGAGATAGTTAGACCCCGAATATTCTCCCCATCCGTTTCGTCTTTCGAAACACTTGATCCAAGTAGAGTCTGTTGCTATAGCGAGCCACTCTGTTAGATCGTATATATCCTGGCTGAGTAAGATGAGCCCCTGCTTATAATACTTGGGTTCCTCTTTGGCTCTATCTTCCCATGTACGAAATAACCACAGGAGTGTTTCTATATCATCTTCCATCATGTCGGGCGTATAACTTAGCTTCTCTTGTTGGATAAACTCTAGTGCACTCAAATACTGTGCGTTTTCTTGTTGACTGATAGACCCTTTAGGTGCCTTTTGAATACGCAATATCGCCTTGGCGGTTTGATAGTACGATAGCCGGTCAAAGGCATCTTTATAATTTCTTTCCCAGTAGTCACTCGTCTTTTGGAACCGTTCTTCCAACAGCCCTATCCCCTCGTCACAAGGCAGAAACTGATCAATTCGGTCATACCCGTAGCTGAGTGCTTCTGCAAATATGTATATTCTCCAGTACCTAAAATAGACTTCGTAGTGTATCCGCTTGCCCCCATCAGGGTACTCCTCAAGTTTGAAAGAAGACGGGACTCTTTTGCGTCTCCAAGCCTTAGTGTTCAGCACATCATAGGGGTGTAGGAATGACTCATGGTCCCATCCTTCATTTCTATGGGAAAACGAACAGAAATCCCTACCTTTATAATAAAAATCCGAAAACCTTTCCCCATTGGGGTTCTCGGGAAACTTAATTAGCAGGTCGGGCTCTATCCTCCTCCTCTCCAGCATCTCTACGACAGTGATGTCGTAGGGCAGTTTTTTAATACCAAACTGCTCCTTCAAATACTGCCCAAAATAGCTCCCGTATGCCGCATCATGGCGACTCGGTGCTTTATGAAGATCGGCGCATAAGTATCGTTTACAGACGTCTCGTTCGCTGATGGTGCGTCTCATGCGATTCTTCCTTTAACGTTTGGTATAGTTTTTACCATTTGATGACTAGCCACAAGCGTTTCACCGCCTGCTACCCAGCCGCTCCAACGCCAAAACCAACACAACGCCCACCCCAATCAGCCCCAAGCTCAGCCAAACCTCGCCGCTGAATTCCCGCGGCCACGCGCATTCGTAGCGCCCATCCGCCAGCGGGTTGCGGAACGGCCACACCTTGCGCAGAGAACCCAGCATCAACCCCACCAAAAAGGCCATGGTGCCAGCGCGAAAGTGGGTCAATAGGCGTTTGAGCAGCCGCGAGAAGCCCAGCAGACCACCAACCGCCCCAACGCCGAACAGGGCCAAAATCGCCCAATCGAACTCGTGTACCGCGGCCAGCACCTGCTGGTATTTGCCCATCACCACCAGCAAAAACGAACCGCTAATCCCCGGCAGAATCATCGCGCAGATAGCCACCATGCCAGCCAACGCAAACTTGTACCCCTCGACCCCAGTCTCGACCGGCACCAACGTAGTAATAGCATAGCCAGCCACTGCGCCGAGAGCCGTCAGCCCCCACTGCGCAGGCCCCCACCCGGCGACCTGCCGCGCGACCACGAGCGCACTGGCCAAGATCAACCCGGTAAAAAAACCCCACACCGGCTGAGCGTGCGCTGCCAACAGCCACGTTATGAACTTGGCCAGCGAGGCAATGGCCAAGCCCACACCGCACAAAAGCGGCACCAGAAAGGGAGCATTGACGCGGTGCAACACCTCGACCAAGCGTCCCCGCACCAAGGCACGCACGAGCCGCCGATCGACCGCGGCAATCGTCCCGACCAACTCGTCGTAAATGCCGGTGACCAAGGCGATCGTCCCCCCGGAAACCCCGGGAATCACATCGGCCGCCCCCATGCACAACCCACGCAAGACCAGTCCGGGTGCCCGGCGCTTACCTTCGGTTAGCAGCTCATTTTTTTGCACTAAATAGCTCCATCTGCTGCCCGTGTTCGCGCATGAACTCCACGATCAGGCGATCGGCCCGCGGCAGGGCGAAGTCGTCCAACGCCGCCGGCGCAATCCAACGCCAAGCAGCGCAACCGAGAGCCCGAGGTGTGCCGCTCACATAGCGAGCGGCAAACGCATGTAAGGTGATGCTAAAATGCGAATAGGCGTGATTCACACTCGTCAAGCGCGCACCGACCTCGATTTCAATACCCAATTCCTCGCGGATTTCGCGCAGCAAGCATTCGGGCAAGCTCTCGCCGGGTTCCTGCTTGCCCCCGGGAAATTCCCACAGCCCACCGAGCATCCCCTCGGCTGGGCGCTGGGCGATTAGCAATTCGTCGCCTTTGCAAATCAAGCCGGCCGCCACTTGATAATGGGGCTTCTGTTTTTTAGGAGCCTTGCGCGGCAGCAAGGTCGGATCGTCCAGTTCCTCCTTGGCCCGACACCAGTCGCCAACCGGACACCTCGGGCAAGAAGGGCTTTGCGGCGTGCAAACCCGCGCCCCCAACTCCATCATCGCCTGATTGAAGTCGCCGGCCTCGCCCCGAGCCAGCAGAGTCTCGCCAGCGGCAATTAGCTGCGCTTTGACTCGAGCGCGGGTCGGCTCTTCCTCAATCCGCAACAAGCGGCAGAGTACGCGTGTCACATTGCCATCGAGCACCGGGTGATCGCGGTCAAAGGCAATGCTGCTGACGGCTGCGGCCGTGTATTGGCCAATCCCCGGCAGCTCGATCAGCTCTTGGTAGGTATCCGGTATGCGGCCCCCCAATTCAAAAGCCATGCGCTTGGCCGCCTTGTGCATGTTGCGGGCCCGCGCATAGTAGCCCAAACCCTCCCAGACCTTGAGCACTTGGTCTTCAGAAGCAGCAGCCAGCACTTGCAGCGTGGGAAATGCGCCGATGAAACGCTCGAAGTACGGGGCCATCTGATCCACCCGGGTCTGTTGCAACATGACCTCGGATACCCAGACGTGATAGGGATTGTCGCTGTCGCGCCAACTCGTCTGCCGCTTGTTTTGGCGATACCACGCCAAGAGCCGAGCGCGGAAGGCGCCGAGCGCGTCCCGCTCGTCGAGCAAGCCGGGCCTCAATCGTCCCCCGCTTCCGGCCAGTTGGCCGGCGGCATGGCTTTGAGATTGCCAACCGTCTCGGCGGCCAAGAGGGCATCGACGACCGCAGCCTCGGCAGCCGCAGCGCCAGCGGCAAAAAGCGCATAGAGCTTTTCTTCGCCTACCATCTGCACTGGTGCGTCCGGCTCTTGGACGATGCCGGTAGTAGAAAAGGCGAGTACTATTCCCTCGCGCGTCTGCGGGTTCCACAAGCCCGTCCGCGCCAACCCCAGTGCGGCGCGGCTAGCCAACCGCTCCAATTGGCGCGGGATCAGGGGCGCATCCGTAGCGACAACCGCGGCAAAGGTCTGCGGCCCCTCAGTCCGCTCGCCCACCGGCAGGACGCGACCAGCCCAATGCAACTGGCTCCCTCCGTTGACGGCTGCCAGCACCCCCAGCGCGTATTCTTCAACCCGGCGCGAGGCCGTGCCAATGCCGCCCTTGTAGCCAAAGGCCTGTAATCCGCCGCCGACTCCAGCATTGCCCGTGGATACTGCGCTGTCGGCACTAGCCAATGCCTCGGCGGTGTGGGCGTGGGTCAAAACCTTGCGGACGAGCACTGGGTCGTTGACCGCCGTGTCGTCAATCCCCACCACGACCGGCGGCCAACCCGTTGCGGTCGATAGTCCAGTGTCGCGGCCCAGACTGTGGCGAATTAAGGATTCGTACACCCGGCCAACGCCCGGGGTCGGAGCAAGGACAATCGGCGACGAAAAGGTGCCGAAGTCTTCGGCGACCCCAAGGCCGCTCATGCCATCGCCGCCGTCGATGGAGAAGCGGCCAATAAACAGCTTGCGCTCTGCTACCGCGGCCGGGTACGGGACAACGGCCGTAAGTCCGGTGTGCAGGTCGGGTGTGCGGATATCCACGTGCCCCACGCTGACTCCGGCCACATCGACAATGGCGTTGTGCGGTCCCGCCGCAGCGCCCGCTAGACGCGAGCGATTCATTTGAGCCGGCCGTAGGCGCGCATGATTTCGACTAGGCGATCCAGCGGCAGGGCGTAGATGGTATTGCCCGCGCGGCCCGTCATGGTGTGGGCCGTAGTCAGCGAGTTGACAATAGCTTCTTCGGTCGCCTCAACCACCCCTTGAAACACCGCGGAAATCCAGCGGTCACTGAGCATGGCGAGCGCGTCCGGCGGCTCGGCAGAAGCCGTAGAAAACGCCAGTACTAGGTCGCCGCTGCCGTGGGTCGAAATCGCGCCCGTGCGCGCCATGCCCAAAGCCACCCGCTTGCACACGCGCTGGAGTTGAATTGGGATCAACGGCGCGTCCGTGGCCACTGCCGCGATCATGGACTTGCTCTTGCCGCCACGCGCAGGCATTAGGTCGGTGATCTGCCGCCCCACCGGAACGCCATCAATGCGCAGCTGAGGCCGACGGCCAAAATTGGCCTGCACCAACACGCCCACGGTGTAGCGCTGATCGCCGGCGGGGATTTTGCGCGACGCCGTGCCAATGCCGGCCTTAAAGCTATAGGCCCGCATCCCGGTCCCGCCGCCGACGCAGCCTTCGGCCACCGGCCCCCCGCGCGCTGCGTCGAGGGCGGCGGCGGCGTGGGCGGGCTGCACGTGTCGCCCGACTTCGTCGTGGAGAAACGCAGCCCACGTCTCGCCGACTATGGGCGCGGGCTGCAAGTCGCTTTTGAACAGGTCGCGATCGCGCGCCAGCATCCACTCCACCGCCCCATCGTACACCGCGCCGACGCTGGACGTATTGGTAAAAAGGACGGGGCCAGCCAACAGGCCGGTGCGGCGCATCGAGCCTACTCCCATTAGCTCGCCGTTGCCGTTGAGCGTGAAGTCGGCGGCAAACGCAGGCGTGCGCGGCACAATCGCCGTCACGCCCGTACACACCGGACCGCCATCTTCAATCAGCGTTACATGGCCAACCCGTACGCCCTCGACATCGGTGATAGCGTTGTAGGGACCGGTCGCCAACTCGCCAATGACAAGGCCCAACTCGCGCAGCCGTGCCCGCTCCGGCCGCACGGGCGCAGCGCGGCCCAATGCAGGCCACACAGCCGCGCTTAGCCCCAAGCCCAAAAAGGTCCGGCGGTCTATGTCAGAGTGCTCGGACAATCCGCTCCCCTAGCTGGCGGCAACTCAACTCACCACCTAAATCGGGCGTCCCCACGCCCTGTTCGCCGATTACCATACGCACCGCCTTTTCAATCCGCTCAGCACCCGCCATAGCCTCTGAATCGCCGTGCTGCTGGCCCAACCAGCGCAGCATCAAGGCGGCCGACAAGATCATCGCCACCGGATTGGCCTTTCCCTGCCCGGCAATGTCGGGCGCCGTGCCGTGCGAGGGCTGGAACACCGCCGCGGCCGCGCCGATGTCCGCCGAAGGGGCCAGCCCCAAGCCGCCGACTAAACCAGCGGCCAAATCCGAGATAATGTCCCCGTACATATTCTCGGTAACCAGCACGTCGTATCCCGCCGGTTGCTGTACCAAGTACATGCTCAGTGCATCGATGTACGCGTAGTCGCGCTCGACATCTGGGTAGTCGGCAGCCACTTCGTCGTACACGCTGCGGAAGAAGGCCATGGAGCGGAAGACGTTGGCCTTGTCAACGCACGTTACCTTCATCGGCGTCCGGCCGCGCTGCTGCGCCAGCTCAAAGGCGTAGCGCACTACCCGTTCGGTTCCGGTTCGCGTGATCACCATAGAGTCCACAGCCACTTCGCCGCGCAACTGGACGCCGCCGTTCATGGAGGCAAAAAGCCCCTCTACGTTCTCGCGCAGGATAACCAAGTCAATATCGCCGGCCTGCAACCCTTTGAGCGGGGTATGCGCAGCCGCATAGAGGTAAATCGGCCGCACCCCCGCGTACAAATCCAGTTGGAACCGCAAATCGACTTGTGGCCGCATCTCCGTCCCGTCTGGCCAGCGCACCTGCGGCAACCCCATCGCGCCCAACAGCACCGCATCTGCCCGGCGACATCCTTCCACCGTCGCCTCCGGCAGTGGATCTCCCTGCTCTAGGTAGCACCCCGCACCGCAGGGGTACTCAGCGTAGGCAAGAGCAGGAGCCCCCAACGCACTGAGCACTTTTAGGGCCTCGTCCATAACCTCCGGTCCGATGCCGTCGCCTTTGAGGACGGCTATATCGTAGGCCATTTTTAGCTCCACAAGCGGTCGTGCGGCCGCTCGTCGTCCCACTCGTCGGTGGGGCCAAAAATTTCCGGCCGGTCTGGGTCGGCAAACGACCGCAGGACTTCTTCATTGAGGCTGCTAAAGCCCAGCCCCGGCCCCTCCGGCACTGCAATGTGCCCATCCTCGATCAAGGGCACCGGCAAGCCCTCAACCAGGCTGCTCCACTGTTCTAGCTGATCGACCGAGTGGTTTTCGAGCACCATGAAGTTTTCCGTCGCCGCAGCGCAATGCACCGAAGCCAACGCCGCGACCGGCGACATGGCCATGTGCAGCGCCATGGCAATGCCGTGTTCTTGGGCCAAATCACCGATTTTTTTAGTCTCGAGAATCCCGCCAGAAGAGGCCAAGTCCGGGTGGGCGACGGCAATGGCCCGCCGTTCAAAAAGCGGCAGGAAGTCTTCCTTGAGATAGATATCCTCGCCGGTGCATACCGGCGTATCCACGGCTTCGGCGAGTCGCTGCCACTGGTCGGCCAACTGCCACGGGATCATGTCCTCGTACCAAGCTAGGCTGAACTGGTCCAGCGCCTTGCCCAAGCGGATGCAGGACTCGACGCCAATGTGGCCGAAGTGATCGACGGCCAAGGGAACTTCATAGCCGATCACCTCGCGCACCTGCGCCACGTATTCGCAGAGGACATCAATCCCCTTGTTGGTAATCTGAATTCCCGTAAATGGGTGCATGGTGTCGCGGCTTTCCAACATGCCCGGCGGGGCAATCAGCGCGTCTTCGACGCCCCGCAGCAACCCAATGCCGACGTCCATTTTGAGGAATTTAAACCCCCGCTCCATTCGCTCCTTGAGCAATTGTCCCATCTCCCGACCGTCGCGCCGCGTCGGGGTATCGCAATAGCAGAGGATGCGGTCGCGGAACTTGCCGCCGGCCAGTTGGTACGCCGGCACATTATAGGCTTTGCCCGCTAGGTCCATCAGCGCCATCTCGACGCCGCAGACGCCGCCGGCCTGACGTGCGTGGTGGCCAAATTGTTTGATCTTGCGGAAGAGCTTATCGACGTTGCAGGGGTTTTCGCCGAGCAAGCGGCTTTTGAGCATTAGCGCGTACGTCGGGCTGCCGCCATCGCGCACCTCGCCGTAGCCCGAAAGCCCCTGATTGGTGTCGATGCGAATCAGCGTTGCCCGGAACGGCGCCCCGCGCAAATTGGCCACGCGCAGATCTGTGATCTTCAAATCCGAGGGGCGGGAGTGTGTGTTCGCGTTTTCTTCCATTCTTGTCTCCATTTTCGTTGGGTTTATTTTAGGGACTTCCAATGATATTCCGCCCACATTTTTTCGTCAACTTAGGAGATCGACATGAAGCTAAAGGACAAAGTAGCCCTCAGCAGTGGCATCGGCTGTCTAAGAGGCATCGCGTCCTTGCTAACAGTAGTATTGGCTACCGGAGTCCAAGACGACAGCTACGGTCAGTCCCCGGTTGAGGGAAAGATATACTGGACGGAGGCGCGAGACCTAGGCTGGATTCAGCGGGCCGATCTGGATGGAGCTAACGTCGAAAGCGTCTTCACCTCCGAAATTCAGACCGAACTCCAGATGGCTCCAATATTCCTTCTCGCTGTAGATAGTTTCGCACACAAGATATACTGGACGGAGTGGGACCGGGAACCCGAAAGTAGTATCAAGAGTACCATCCGGCGGGCCGATTTAGATGGCGGCAATGTCGAAACTCTTGTTCCGAGGCAAGAGCTTATATCCGCCATCGCCCTCGACTGGTTTGGAGGGAAGATGTACTGGGCAGAGTGGAGTACTACCATTCAGCGGGCTACCATTCAGCGGGCCGATTTAGACGGTTCCAATGTCGAAACCCTCATTACGGGAATTGAAGCCTATGTGCCGGGCATCGCCTTGGACTCGTACGTGTGGACAGATTACCAAGCGGGGGAGCCGGCCTCCAAGATATACTGGGCGGAGTACGGGACAGGCACCATTCGCTGGGCCGATCCGGACGGTTCCAATGTCGAAACCCTCATCACGGGAATTGACAACCCGGAGGACATCGACCTATACGGGCTTTTTCGGGACATACACTTTGTTGGGGTCGAACCAAAGATGTACTGGGCGGACGATACCGGTAATATTCACTGGGCTGATCTGGACGGCTCCAATGCCGAAATCCTCATCACGGGAGAAGGGAAAGAACGATCGAGAACTGCTTTAGCTATCGACTGGGACTATGGCACTTTGTACTGGACGGAGTGGAACTGGGAAGAATGGAGGGGCATTTTGCGGCGGGCCTACTGGGACGGCTACGACGTCGAAGTCATTGCCGAGATAGATACAGACATAGCTTTTACCCTGGATTCCTTCAGAGGTCGCACACTCTATTGGTCGGAGTGGGACTCTAGGACAATACATCGCTCATCTCCAGACAACTTCAGTCAAGGTCCAATCTCACTGGGGGTGGAAGGGCCTGGAAGCATCGCCTTAGACATTGACGGCGATATGATGTACTGGCTGGACAAGAGAACGAGCTCTATTCGGCGGGCCGACCTAGACGTGGCCGATATCGAAGAGCTGGTCACAGGAGTAGAGGATGCAAAGGACATCGCCTTGGACTTGGACGAGAGAAGGATGTACTGGACCGAACAGAGCATGGGTGCTATCCAGCGGGCCGATTTAGACGGTTCCAACGTCGAAACCCTCGTCACGGGAATTGGCAACCCGGAGGGCATCGCCTTAGATATCTTCGCCGGAAAGATGTACTGGACAGCCCAAGTTGCGTCTCGTTTCTCAGACTCGGGTGTTATCCAGCGGTCCAATCTAGACGGCTCCAAGGTAGAAACTCTCGTCGCGGGATTGCGCGATCCTGTGGAAATTGCCTTGGACCATGTTGCAAGCAAGATATACTGCTATTCTTTGGGAAGCGGGAGTATATATCGGGCCAACTTCGACGGCTCCAGCGGCGAAGTCCTCGCCCCCCGATTGAAAGGCCCCGCAGAGATCGCCCTAGACGTAGTTGCAGGCAAGATGTACTGGGCGGAAAGGGAGGCCGGGGTCATCCGGCGATCCGACCTAGACGGTGCCAACATCGAGGAGGTGGTCACCGGATTGGTGCGCCCGGTGGGTATCGCGCTAGACGTGCCACCACCGACTACGCCTCCTCATACAGCCCCGATCAACCGCACGGTAGCCATCGAACCCAACCCGGACCCCTGCTCCAACGGCATCGCCGTACCAGACCCGACAGTCAACCGCGGTCTGGTAGAGGACTGTCGCACCCTCCTATCCCTCCGCGACCTGTGGGCTCGGTCAGATTATCCGCGGTGGAATGCAGCTATCCCCATTGATTCATGGACTGGTGTGGATGTCCGCGACTCAAGAGTCAGCGGTATTGCCATTATTAGATATCTTGACATTCACGGTTCAGATCCTTGCTTGTCAGGACCGCTCTCGTCTGAGCTGAGCCGACTGACGGCATTGGAAGACCTGAGATTTCCTAAACATTGTCTGAAGGGCTCAATTCCGCCCGAACTTGGTCAACTGACTCAACTTACGACGCTCGATTTCTATGAAAACCAATTGACCGGGCCGATTCCACCAGAGTTAGGCCAACTAACCCAACTGGAGTACTTGGACCTCGACTACAATCAATTGACCGGGCCGATTCCACCAGAGTTAGGCCAACTAACCCAACTGGAGTACTTGGGCCTCGGCAGCAACCAGTTGACCGGGCCAATCCCACCAGAGTTAAGCCAACTAACCCAACTGGAGCGGCTCTATCTCGGCGGCAATCAATTCACCTGCATACCGGAGGCGTTGGCCAAGTGGACCAAACACTTGCCTCTCTGCGAGACTGCGGGTTCGGCCGCCACCACAGCCGATCTCGATGGCGACGGCATGACTGATTTCGCCGACTTTTTTCTTTTTGCCAACGCCTTCGGCAGCAGCAACGCTCGCTTTGACTTCGACAGCAGCGGCGCGGTTGATTTCGCCGACTTTTTTCTTTTCGCCAATCACTTTGATCCATCAACGCGAGCCAAGCTAGTAATGCTGGCGCAAGAGTTGATCGGCCTGCCCGATAGCTCCCAATTGCAGCAAAACGCACCCAATCCGTTCAACAGCGAGACGATTCTTTCCTATTTTTTAAACACCCCCGGTCCGACCTACTTAGAAGTGTTCGCATTGACCGGGCAAAAAGTGGCGGTCTTACACCAAGGGCCACAGCAGGCCGGCTACCACCGCCTCCGTTGGAATGGCTGCGACGACGCAGGTCGCCCTGTGGCCAGCGGCATGTACCTATATCGGCTGGTGACAGGCGACGGCGTATTGACGCGCAAGCTGATTCTATTGCGTTGACCGATGCGTCTAGGTGTTTTGATATTGATATAGCCATCCTACATCATTCAAGACTGGATTCCCGCCTGCGCGGGAATGACGTATAGGGCAAGACCGTGGCGGTGAACATTTCATGCTTGCAAATCATGTAGGCTGCCTATATTCACCCCGATTTTTTCGTCAACTTCAACATCATAACTTAGGAGATCGACATGAAGCTGAAGGACAAAGTAGCCCTCATCACTGGCGGCAGCAGCGGCATCGGCCGGGCCGCGGCCGTAGCTATGGCCCGCGAAGGAGCCAAGATCGCGCTGACGGCGCGCCGCGCCGAGCGTTGTGCGGAAGCCGTAGCCGAAATCGAAGGACTAGGCGGCCAAGCCCTGGCCCTCCCCGGCGATGTGGCTAACGCCGAGCACGTTGCCGAACTAGTAGCCGCCACCGTCGAGCGTTGGGGACGCCTCGACATCGCAGTGCCCAACGCCGGCATCAACGGCGTCTTCGCCCCCATCGAGGACATCACGCCCGAGGAGTGGGATCAGACGCACAACATCAACGTGCGCGGCACCTTCCTCACCGTCAAATACGCCATCCCCCATTTGCGGGCAGCCGGTGGCGGCAGCATCGTCGTGGTCTCCTCGGTCAACGGCAACCGCATCTTCTCCAACTTCGGCTTCACCTCCTATTCCTGCTCCAAGGCCGCCCAAGTCACCTTCGCCAAAATGGCCGCAGTCGAACTAGCGCAGTGGGACATCCGCATCAACGTCGTCTGCCCTGGAGCCACCAAAACCAGCATCGGCGAGAACACCTTCCCCCGCAACATCGACAAGATCCGCATCCCCCGCGAGTTCCCCCAAGGCATGATTCCCTTACAACAACGCGCCGCTAGTTCAGAAGAGGTCGCCAACGCCATTCTCTTTTTGGCATCGGACGAGGCTAGCTACATTACGGGGACTGAGATGTATGTCGATGGGGCGCTGTCGCTGTTTCAGGGGTGAGGCTTGTAAGCTCATGCTGCTGTAGTGATTGTTTGTGGGAGCTGTCAGCCTGACCGACCGAAGACTTGAAGCGATCATTTTTGCAGGAGCCGCAAAAAATGAAAAAGCTAGTCACTCGTTTAAGAGGCATTACATCCTTGCTAGCCACAGTAGCATTGACTATCGGAGTCCAAGGCGTCAGTTATGGTCAGTCGCCGGTCGCAGCAAACAAGATATACTGGACGGAGGAAAAGGACCTCGGCTGGATTCAGCGCGCCGATCTGGATGGTGCGAACATAGAAAGCGTTCTCACCACTGAAATTCAGACCGGACTTCAGATGGATCCAATATTCCTCCTCGCCGTCGATTCGTATGAAAACAAAATATACTGGACAGAGCGGAACTGGTATTCCGGAAAGGGTACCATCCGGCGGGCCGGGCAGGACGGCAGCAACGTCGAGACTCTCGTCACCGGGGAAGAGACTATAACCGCCATGGCCCTTGACCCCTTTGGAGGCGAGATGTACTGGGCGGAGTCGAATACGAATACGAATACGAGTACCATCCTGCGTGCAGACCTAGACGGTTCCAATGTCGAAACCCTTGTCGCGGGAATTGAAGCCTATGTATCAGGCATCGCCTTGGACGCGTACGTGTGGGCTTGGGAAGAGATCTTTGATGGGGTGCCTGCCTCCAAGATGTACTGGACGGAATTCGGTACAGGCACCATTCGCCGGGCCGATCCGGACGGTTCCAATGTCGAAACCCTGCTCAAGGGAATTGGAAAACCGATGGGCATCGCCTTGTACGGGCTATTTCAGGATGTTCACTGGGAGGTTGATCAAAAGATGTACTGGGCGGACTGGGATACAGACACCATTCGCCGGGCAAATTTGGACGGCTCCAATGTCGAAACCGTCATCACCGGAGAAGAAGGAGCAAGAATCGCTTTTGCTCTACAAGGAAGCTGGGGCCTAATTTACTGGACGGAGTCGAACTGGGAGTCGAATACAACCATCCTCCGTTACGCCGACGTGGACGGCTCCAAGGTCGAAGTCATCACCGAGATAGAGACACAGCTAGTCCTTGCCGTCGACCCCTTCATAAATGGCCGCGCACTCTACTCGTCAAAGTGGGACTCAAGCACAATACAACGCTTATACGACAAACCAATCTCCCTAGGAATAGAGGGCCCCGGAAGCATCGCCGTAGATACCACCGACGACATGCTGTACTGGCTGGACAAGAGGACGAGATCCATTCGACGTGCTAACCTAGACGGGACCAATGTCGAAGAGCTGGTTGCAGGCTTAGAAGATGCAAAGGACATCGCATTGGACTTGGTCGCGGGAAAAATGTACTGGACAGAGCAGAGCATGGGTGCGATCCGGCGGGCCGATCTGGACGGCTCCAAGGTCGAAACCCTGCTCACAGGCATAGAAAACCCGGAGAGCATCGCACTGGATGTCTTCGAGGAGAAGATGTACTGGACAGGCCGGAGCACCTCTCTTTTTCTGGATTCGGGTATCATCCTGCGGTCCAACCTAGACGGTTCCAATGTCGAAACTCTCCTCACGGGATTACGCGATCCAGTGGGAATTGCCTTGGATTATGTTGCAGGCAAGATGTACTACTGGATTGACAGTAGTTGGCGCAGCAGTATGTACCGGGCCAATCTCGATGGCTCCGATAGCGAAGTCGTCGTCACCGAATCCACCGAATCCGAATTGAATGGTCCTGGGGATATCGTCCTAGACATAGGCGAAGGCAAGATGTACTGGGCCAACAAGGGAGCTGGCGTCATCCGGCGAGCTGACCTAGACGGTGCCAATGTCGAAGAGATAATCACCGGGTTGACGCGCCCGTTGGGGATAGCCCTATACGTGCCACCGCCGGCCACACCTCCCCCTACGGCACCGATCAGCCGCACCGTGGTGGAGGCTATAGTGCAAGGCGGCGCGGTCGAGAGCTTGACTATTGAGTTTGCACGTGCCGTTCACGCCGGTCAGCCCGACTACGCTTGGAGCACTGTCACCGACGGCACTGGCCATTTGGCCCTGAACATCGACAGCAGGTCCACAGCCGAAGTGAGTGGTTTCTACGAAGCCCGAGCTCGCAACGAAGAGGGGGAGATAGTGGGCCGGTGGGACAATATTCTCCTCAACGAGGGTCAGCACCAGATCCTAGAACTTACTCTGGACGGCGGCGTCCGGGTTATAGCTGTCAGACGGCTGGGCGAGCCTAATCCAGACCCCTGCTCCAATGGCATCGCCGTGTCGAATCCGATATTCAACCGCGGTCTAGTGGAGGACTGTCGTGCCCTCCTCGCCTTCCGAGACTCATGGGATCGATGGGACCGGATGCAGTGGAGCGCGGCCACGTTCATTGGTTATTGGACTGGTGTGAAAGTCCAAAACTCACGAGTCAGAGGTTTTGTCGTTAGTAAACTTCAGAGACCGCCCCCTTACATCTCAGGACCGTTGTCGCCTGAGCTGAGTCGGCTGACAGCACTGGAAGTCCTATCCCTTCCTGGACAAAACCTGACGGGGCCGATGCCCCCGGAACTGGGACAACTGAGCCAACTCACAATGCTCAATCTCTCCCTGAATGGGCTGACGGGGCCGATGCCCCCGGAACTGGGTCAACTGAGCCAACTCACAATGCTCAATCTCTCCTGGAATGGGCTGACGGGGCCGATGCCCCCGGAACTGGGTCAACTAAATCAACTCCGGTATTTGGACCTCATAATCAATCGGTTGACAGGACCTATACCACCCGAGTTAGGCCAACTGACCCAACTGACGGGTTTGATTCTTGGATCTAACCAATTAACAGGGGCCATACCCCCGGAATTGGGTCAACTAAACCAACTGACGGCTTTGGACCTCATAATCAATCGGTTGACAGGACCTATACCACCCGAGTTAGGCCAACTGACCCAACTGACGGGTTTGAGGCTTGGATCTAACCAATTAACAGGGGCCATACCCCCGGAATTGGGTCAACTAAACCAACTGACGGATTTGAGGCTTGGATCTAACCAATTAACAGGGGCCATACCCCCGGAATTGGGTCAACTAAACCAACTGACGGATTTGAGGCTTGGATCTAACCAATTAACAGGGGCCATACCCCCGGAATTGGGTCAACTAAACCAACTGACGGATTTGAGGCTTGGATCTAACCAATTAACAGGGGCCATACCCTCGGAATTGGGTCAACTAAACCAACTCCGGTATTTGTACCTCAGCGACAATCAGTTGACAGGACCTATACCACCCGAGTTAGGCCAATTGAGCCAACTGACGGATTTGAGGCTTGGATCTAACCAATTAACAGGAGCCATACCCCCGGAATTGGGACAACTAAACCAACTCCGGTATTTGTACCTCAGCGACAATCAGTTGACAGGACCTATACCACCCGAGTTAGGCCAACTAAACCAACTTGAACGGGTCGAGCTCGACGGCAACCAGTTTACCTGCGTACCGGAAGCATTGGCCAAGTGGGCCGACGACTTGCCAGTCTGCGGGAGTACCGAATCAACCGCCATTGCGGCCGACTTCGATGGCGACGGTGCGACCGATTTCACTGACTTCTTCCTCTTCGCCGAACACTTTGGCAGCAGCGACACCCGCTTCGACCTCGATGCTAGTGGTACCGTCGATTTCACCGACTTCTTCCTCTTCGCCGAACACTTCATCCCACCGGCGCGGGCCAAGCTAGTGACAATGGCCCAAGAATTGCTCGGCCTACCCAATAGCTCCCAATTACAACAAAACGCCCCCAATCCATTCAACAGCCAAACAGTCCTCTCCTACTTTCTCCCCGCCCCCGGTCCGGTGCGTCTAGAAGTGTTCGCCTTGACCGGCCAACGGGTAGCTCTCTTGCAGCAAGGACCGCAACAAGCCGGCTACCACCGCCACCGCTGGGACGGTCGCGACAACGCAGGACACCGCGTCGCCAGCGGCATGTACCTATACAGACTGATAACCGACGAAGCCGTCTTAACCCGCAAGCTCATGCTGCTGCGGTGATTGCATTCCTTGGACAGTGATAACGGATTTTGTCTGAGGGCG
This sequence comes from Candidatus Latescibacterota bacterium, assembly GCA_965221515.1. Lineage (GTDB taxonomy): Bacteria > Latescibacterota > UBA2968 > UBA8231 > UBA8231. The sequence continues at coordinate 4,298,182 of OZ244897.1, read as the reverse complement.
GGAAAGACGCTATCTTAGCCAAGACAGAAAAATCTTCGATGCGCAGCGCGGATACGCAGGAGATGGACAAAATGACCAACAAATACGTCGGCATCCTGACGGTCATACTCATGGTACTGAGCATTGATTCAGCCACAGTCTTTGCGGGCCAAAGCTATTCTTCGCTAGCTCCGCTTTGCAGTAAAGCTACAAGCTTTCAATCATGGGGCACCGAACTGCTATATCAGGAAAGGATCGCGCCGCTTCCCGCGTCTAAAACACTGGCGCAAGAGGATTGCCCCGCTATCGACACTGCCGTCCTCACAGGGGATCGGCTGATCGACCATATACAGAAGACCTCGACAGAATGTTACGAACATTTTCGCTCCCTTTATCAAGAAGCCTATGACCTTTCTACGATTTTCACCGACCGTAACATGCAATCGGCGTTTAAGGCTATTGAAAGGCTAGCGCCCTCATACGACGGTACCAACAGCACCGGGATGCTACAACTTTGGACTTTCGCCCGAGACGGCTATTGGTACCACGAGCAAAATTCCACCCGGCTCGGAAGTCCGTTCAACGAGGCGACTCACCGCGCTCACATCGCCGCGTCGGCAGCCTTTGCTGCCAGCGATCACTTCTTTAGCTTAAATGACTCCGAAGCCGCTGAAACGCTGGCCTTTTATCTTCAAGTTGCTGACCGAGAGGGGGTACGCCAGCATCACCTAGAGACGATCAAATTGATTCTGTTGGAAATACCTTCTAAAGGTAAAGGAAAAGCGGATGATACCAAGCGAAGATTCGTCATCAGCTTTCTCCTTTTGCTACTAAATCGCGGCCTTGATCTCAAAGACCAAGGGTTCATTGATGCTCTATCACGAGATCCAGAAATCGTTGATGCTTTGTTGCAGGCTACCCGCTATGACTTTGTTTATGAGAACCCGTTTACACCTGCAGAAGTCCTTGGCGCACTCGGCCGGTTGAGTCAGCTACCCAGCCTAGAGGAAGCCACCATCGCCGCGCTGACCTCCGTCGTCATAGAGCGAGAACGCTTTAGCAGCTCCTTTTTGCTCGCGGCAGAACTCTTGGAAGATCGAATTGATTGTACGAGCTTGAACATCTGTAGCGACACGCTAAAGCGCGAACTCCACACCCGGCTCTTCCCCAACACATACAGCTTCGACGATGGCCTATTAGTGTTCGAGACTCCCTTGAACATAGAGGTAGTGCAGTCCTTATACCGTGCGACGAAGGAAGTAGAGGCGCAGTTTTATAGACTATTGGAGACCAATGAACCTATACGAGACAAAAAGGCACTCCGCGTCAAGATCTACGGATCTAAGTTGGAATACTGGCAATTTCATAAATATCTGTCTGGATTTGGGATTACTCCTGCAGGCCTGTACAGTCCCCAAGATATAACTGTGTATACCTACTATGCCACAGATGGCCAAAACTTCGAGGAAGTTTTCCGCCATGAGTACGGGCATTATCTGGCAGATTTTTTCTTTCCTACGGGCTTGGGAGCTGACTGCTTGCTAACTTGGTTCCACGAAGGTCTAGCCGAGTTTCTTGTGGGTAGCACCCAAACCAAGGGCATTTCTGTACTCCGATACCGGATAGAAAGTATAATCCGTCAGGAGGCAGGTAGTACACAGCGATTCGACCCGGCAAGGATATTTGACTTTTGTTATGGTAGCTTCGGCTTCAAGGTGCACGACTATAATTACTCCAGCCTCTTTTTTCACTTTTTATATCAGCAACGGCGTACTCAGCTATTGGAACTGATTGGCTTGGTCCGCAGTTCAGATATAAAGACCTACTTGCACCTGATTGACACTTGGGCGGAAGATCGCCAACTAGCTGTCGATTACTCAGCCTTTGTGGACGAACAGATAGCCAACGTTGAACAATTAGCCTACCATCCCACCTACTCTATTTTTCTATCCGATGCCGACCTCAGAAGCGACCCTCTAAGAGAAACAGCCATCCTTCCACCGGCCGTTCTCCATAGCGACAGTAGTACGGAGATCGAACGTGCCTTGCAACAAATCAATGGCGACTTAGACCTCAATTGCCAAGCCCTCACAACCGGAATCAATCCTCGCTTTGAATGCACCGGCTCTCTGCAGGCAGGTGCTCAGTTTAGTGTGGATCGGGGCGCATCGAGCCTTTTTCAGCTTTTCGCCGACCGCGGTGCTCAGTTCAGTGTGGATCGAGGCGGACTCAACGAACACCTAAATGCTCGATTGGACAGCTTTATCGTCGCTGCGGTAGAAGACGGAAAGATCAACAACTTCGAACACATGAATTGCTACTTTACCAAAGCGGTCGGCAATCCTCCGGTTGCCAACCTCTACTGTGAAGGGCCCCTGCGGCCCATGGATTTGGCACGGGCGAGGATAGATTTGAAAACCGCTCTGTGCTGCGCCAGCGACATAGGTGGTAACGCAACTGACGCCCTAGTATCTAGGTTGCGTATGTGTGGTATTGGAAGCTGCGATAGCGAATTAAGTGTTCCGGGAAAACCTCTCTACCTTTGGACAACGCTAGGGTTTTCCACAGAATCGGCCTCCAATGTAACATTGACTTGGTCTGCCAGTTTGCCCGTGCATCTAGATGTATTTGTGCCAAAGTGGCTTTCTAATCAATGTGAGATCGTCAAAACGACGGAGCAGACGGGTACGCTTGCCTGTGGCCCGGTCTATGATAGGCGGGCGAAACATGCTCTGGATTTTGCTCCTTATTCCCAGCGACGAGGAGCTGCTAGCAGATTGGGAATACATTTGGAACTTGCTCTACATGTAACTCCACTACAGGCTGGCCTTCTCGACTTCACCATCGAATTCTCGTCGGATGAGATGGAGATCGAACCCGCCGACAACGTCGCATCCTTACAAGTGCAAATCGGCCTACCCAATAGCTCCCAATTACAACAAAACGCCCCCAATCCATTCAACAGCCAAACAGTCCTCTCCTACTTTCTCCCCGCCCCCGGTCCGGTGCGTCTAGAAGTGTTCGCCTTGACCGGCCAACGGGTAGCTCTCTTGCAGCAAGGACCGCAACAAGCCGGCTATCACCGCCACCGCTGGGATGGTCGCGACAACGCAGGACACCGCGTCGCCAGCGGCATGTACCTATACCGGCTGACAACCGACGAAGCCGTCTTAACCCGCAAGCTCATGCTGCTGCGGTGATTGCCGCCGATCACCCACCACTCAAAACGCCGTCGGCCGCCCCTGCGCCCCATCCACCGGAATCATCGCTCCATTGATCCAACTGGCGCGCTCGGATACCACAAACGCCACCACATCCGCCACCTCTTCTGGCGTCCCCAAGCGGCCGGCGGGAAACTCCCGTGCGACAAACTCGGCAAAGCGCTCGGGCTGCTCGGCCTGAAAACGCGCCCACCCACCGGCAGAAAAAAATATCGACCCCGGCGCAACGGTGTTGACCCGCACCCCGCATTCGGCCAGTTCGAGCGCCAGTGCCCCGGCGAGAAAAATCTCTGCCGCCTTCGCACTGCCGTATTGGGCCTTAGGCCCGGGCTTCCACCCCGAGATCGACGAGACGATCACCACTGCGCCACCGCCGCGCTGCTGCATGTAGGGCAGCGCCGCCCGCGTCGTGCGCACGGCGTGGAACACATTTAGGTCAAACGTTTTCTCCCAGTCCTCATCTGCTGTTTTCATCAAGCTCTGCTCGCCAGCCGCACCGCCGACATTGTTGACCAAAATATCGACGCCGCCCCACTCGGCGGCGCAGCGCTCGACAACGGCCTCCACCGCCGGCCGCGAGCGCACATCGGCAACCTCGGCGATAGCTTCGGCCCCTGTTGCCTGCACCTGCTGCAATGCGCGTTCGAGCGCCTCTTGGTCGCGGGCGCAAATCGCCACCTTGCACCCTTCATTGGCCAGCGCCAATGCAATCGCCCGGCCGATGCCCCGGCTTCCTCCAGTTATCAGCGCAATTTTGTCTTTCAGTCCTAGATCCATTTTATGACCTCTGCTGGGCAAAACGGGAAAGGCGCAGGAATTCGATGGGATGCTGAGTATGGCCTTCCAGCGCCAATTCAGCCAAAATTTCGCCCACTACCGGCGAAAACTTGAAGCCGTGGCCAGAAAAACCCGCCCCTAATACCACGGCCGGACATTCGGGGTGAATGTCCAAGACGAAATTCTTATCCGGCGTCAGCGAATACATGCAGACGGCGTGCTTGCTCAGTTTAGGTTGCAGCGCGGGAAAAAATCGCGCGAGAAAATCGAGGACGCAGGGCTGATCGCCGTCGGTCAATGCGCGATTGAGCCGGAGCGGGTCGTCCACCAGATCGTGCGATATGTTGTGCTCGGCCAACTTGAGGCCCCACGGCGCTTCGGCGGGAAAACCATAGAAGTACTGTTGGCCATCGGCAATAAAAAAGCAGGGGAACGCACCGCGCGCATACTGCTCTACGCCGCGCCCCTGGTACCACAACAGCACCTTGCGCACGACGCACGTCTCAACGCCCAGCCGACACAGCTCTGGCACCGCCCAGGCCCCGGTCGTCAGCACCAACCGCGTGGCGAGCAAACGCCGTCGCTCGGTTGTTACGACCACTCCTGCGCCCTCGCGCCGCCACGACAGCACAACCTCCCCAGTATAGACCTTCGCGCCGTGCTTTTGCGCCAACCCGGCATGTCGGCGGACGCAGTCCTCGACGCGGAGAAAACCGCCTAGCGGATCGTAAAAACCACTCCACTGCTCAGGAAAAGCCAAGCCGGGGTAGCGTGCGGCAATCGCTGTTCCATCGAGTTGCTCGTGCGGCAGATCGTGCGCCCGATAACAGGCCGCCTGCCCCTGCATCGCCTCTGCGTTGGGATCGCCCGCTACTAGCAATCCGACGCGGGCAAAAAGTTCCCCGGCCGCTTCTTGCTCCAGCTCTTCCCACAACTCGTAGGCCCGGTGCAACAAGGGCACGTAGTCGGGATGCTCCATATAGGCTTTGCGAATGAGGCGGGTATCCCCGTGCGAAGATCCGCGGTCGTGAGCTAAGCCAAAGCGCTCGATAGCGCAGACGCGCACACCGCGGCGCGCCAAGTGATACAGCGCGGCACTGCCCATGCCGCCGGCCCCGGCGACGATGACGTCGTATTGTTCTATAGTCATGGTTAGTACTCAGTCGTCGGCTTGGCCCACCAGCCACTATTCTACCGACTAGCCACTCTTTCCACAACTTGACGCTGCTAGTCGCAAACGCGATACTTTTTGGTCTAAATCAACTCCAACTCAAGGCTTAGCCGTGCGCATTGTCACTGGCACTTATCGCGGTCGCCAGATTCTCTCCGGGCGACGCCTGCGCCAGATCCGCCTCACCTCCACCCGCCTCAAAGAAGCCGTATTCTCCATGCTCGGCCCCAATTTGCAGGGCCGCACCTTCCTCGATCTGTGTGCTGGCTCAGGCCAGATGGGCCTCGAAGCACTAAGCCGCGGCGCGAGCGTCGATCTCAACGAGCCCGATTACCAGCGGCGGCGGCAAATCCGCTCGCTGCTCTACCAATGGAAGGCCGGCGTCGCCGGCCTGCACTCGGTCAAAGCCCAACACCTCATCCCCCAGTTGGCCGCGGCCGGACGCCGCTTCGACATTGTGTACGCCGATCCCCCCTACCAGGCCCGCTACTGCGGTGCCCCGCTCCTGCTGGGCCTGATCGAAGCCCTCGGCGAATCCGAACTTTTCAACGACGAGGGGCTGCTTTTTGTGCAGCACCAAATCGACTTGGACGTGCCCGAGCAGAGCGGCCACCTCGCGCTCACCCAGCAGCGGGCCTACGGCAACACCACCCTCAGCATCTATCGGCTCACCTGATCCCATGAAAATCACCCACGTCGAAGCCATACCCGTGCGCGTACCCAGGCCGCAGCCATTCCAAAGCAGCCTCGGCACGCACCAAGCCTCTGAAAACGCCGTCGTCTTGATCCACACCGACGCCGGCCTCACCGGCCTCGGCGAAGCCTCCAGCATCTGGGACCGCCGCGGCCGCGGAGAAAGCGAAGCCATCAACGGGCTGCTCGCCGATGCGCTCTGCGGCCTAGACCCGCGCCGCATCCGCGCAATCGCCGACCGCATGAATCAGCTCCTGCACCGCTTTTTGCCGGCCAAGGCTGGCGTTGAAATGGCCCTCTACGACCTAGTCGGCAAAGCCTGCGGCGTACCGGTGTACCAACTGCTAGGCGGCCTAGTCCGCGACCGCGTATTGCTGAGTCATTCGCTATCTATGGGCGACCCCGAGGCCATCGCCGCCCAAGCCCAGAGCCTAGTGGCGCAAGGATACAAGACCCTCAAGGCCAAAATCGGGCGAGACCTGCGCGCCGATCTAGCCGTACTCGCAGCCGTGCGCCGCGCCGTCGGCAGCGAAATTGTCCTGCGCGTAGATGCCAACATGGGCTGGTCCTCGGCCAAGGAAGCCGTGCGCTGCATTGAGGCCATCGCGGACTTTGACTTAGAGCTAGTCGAGCAGCCCCTGGCAGCCGACGACTTAGCGGGCTTGCGCTTTGTCCGCGAGCGCGTCGCGCTGCCCATCATGGCCGACGAGAGCGTCTGGACGCCGGCCGACGCCCTCAACTGCGTCCGCCACCAGGCCGTCGATGTGTTCAACGTGTACGTATCGGAAGCCGGCGGCTTGGGGGCGGCCGCACGTATTTTCGCCATTGCCGAGGCAGCGCACCTGCCCTGTATCATTGGCAGTATGCCCGAGCTGGGAATCGGCACCGCAGCCCAAGCCCACCTCGCTTTTGCCATGCCCAACTTGGGCTACGCCAGCGACGTCAACGGCTGCGTCTATCACCGCGGCGACGTCATCGGCGAAAAACTGCCCATCGCCGACGGATACATCCTCCCACCCACCGGCCCGGGCCTCGGCGTCACGCTCGACGAGGACGCACTCGCAGCATACCGCTGCGACCGCTGATGCGCTTCCGACCCTGTATCGACCTACACGAGGGGCAAGTCAAGCAGATCGTCGGCACCAGCCTGCGCGACGGCAGCACCCCGCAAACCCACTTCATCGCCCCGCAGCCGCCGGCGTACTTTGCCGCGCACTATAGCCGCGACCAACTCTTGGGCGGCCACGTCATCATGCTCGGCCCGGGCAACGAAGACGCCGCCACCCAAGCGTTGGCCGCTTTCCCCGGCGGCTTGCAGATCGGCGGCGGCATCCGCCCCGACAACGCGGCGACGTGGCTCAGTCGCGGTGCCGCACAGGTGATCGTCACTTCCTACGTTTTCAGCGACGGCCAACTCCACCGCGATCGACTGGCGCAAATGGTCGCGGCGGTGGGGCGCGAGAAACTGGTATTAGACCTCAGTTGCAGCCACCGCGACGGGCGCTACGTGGTGATGACCGACCGCTGGCAACAGGCCACGGACTTTGCGCTCAACGCCGACAGCTTGGCGCTCCTCGCCGAGTCTTGCAGCGAATTCCTCATTCACGCCACCCGCGTCGAGGGCAAGCAGCAAGGAGTCGATGCCGAACTCATCGCGCTGTTGGGCGAGATCGCACCCATCCCAACGACCTATGCCGGCGGCGTGTGCAGCACCGAGGACATCGCAGTACTGCGCCGCCTCGGCCAAGAAAAACTGGATTTTACGGTGGGCGCGGCGCTAGACCTTTTTGGGGGCACCGGGCTGCGCTACGAAGATATGGTATTGATTCGCGGCTAGTGCCCCGACAGCTTAAACAGATTGACCGCCGTAAAGTTAATGATCGCCCATATCGTAAACAGCAACGCTAGCTCGGTCCGCAGCGACATCCGCTCGTCTTTGGGCACCCGCATCGCCAGATGTAGCACCGCATAGGCCATGGGGATGAGCAACAGATTGTTGGCATTGGCCCCTTTGAGCACAAAGTCGAGGGTGCGCGGGTCGAACAATATGAAGAGCAGCCACCCAAACGGGAAGGCGATCTGGAAAATGCGGATCCAGCGCCGGTAGCCCGCTTCGCCGACCAGCGCCCGCACCTTCAGTTGCCGCAGAAAGTCCGCCCCGATCCGCCCCGAAGAAGCGGCAAATACCAGCAGGGTAGAAAAAAGCGTACAAAAGCCCCCGAACATAAAAATATAGTACGCCCAGCCGCCAATACTCTCGGTGAAAATCAGCGAGACTTGCTCAACTACTTTCATGCCTTCGGGCAAAACTTGTAGCTGATTGAGCACGGACGCGCCCAGTAGGTAATACGCGCACGTGACCACCAACGCAATGCCCGTACACACGCCCGCATCGGCGATCAAGACCCGCATCCAGCCCCGGTAGCGCGCTTGCCATGCTGGGCTGTCGTCTTTTGGCCCGACGAAATCAGGGTAGCCTTTTTCCACGATCCAATAAGGATACATGAAGAGCTCGACGGCGGTCGCGCCCACCGAGCCCATCACCGCCAAAGCCACAAAAGCACCTTCGGCTGGCATCGCAAAGCCAAAGCCGGCGGCAATTTGCGCGCTGCTGATTGCGTAGCTTGTGCCCTGTAGTGCGAGCACCGAGCCTACTACTACCAAGCTGAAGGTCGCCACCAGCACCGAGACCATTTTCTCCAAGTCGCCGTATAGCCCCCGCCACAGCAAAACCGACATCGCGAGGAACAGTACTACCGCCCACACTTGCTCGGACGCAAAGGGAAAAACCGCAACCATCAGCCCGGCCACCGACCCTAAAATGCCGATGACGGCCACCGTCACCGAGAAGTAGCCCACCACGCACAGCCACGCGATCCACGAAGTGCCGCGCCAGCGCACACCCGGTACTTGGTCGAGGATTTGCACAGTACTGCTGTTGCGCAACAGGCACTGCCGGCCCAATTCGAGCTGGATCGCAAATTTGACCAAACAGGCCAAGATCACGCCCCAAAGAAAGACAAAGCCGACCTCGGCTCCCATCCGCGTCGTGACCAACAACTCGCCCGAGCCGACCACCGACCCCGAGACCACGACGCCGGGACCGATATTGCGTAAGAGGCCACCAAAACGAGTGGGGGCCTCGCGGATGCTGCTTTGCGCGCTGTTCATACATGCACTCCGTTTTGTTGGGACACCGGCCAAAGGCCCTAACCGTGGGCCACGCAAAAACCAGCTACAATCTCCCGCAGCCCTTCGGCGTATTGCCCAAGCACGGCATCGGCCCGCTGTCCACTGCCGCGCGGGTGGATGACTTCGACCGAGCAATACCCTGCAAATCCAGCCGCCGCCAGTAGGCGCAGCGGCTCGGCGTGATCGAACACACCCGCGCCCAGCACATCGCTGACTTGCACCCGACCATCGACGATCGTCCCGTCGTGGGCGTGGACGTGGCGCGTGTGTGGGCCCAGCCGCTCGAAGCTCTCGGCTGGCTGCTCCAGCACCCGCTGGGTGTGCATAAAATCCCACAGCACCTGCAAATTCGGGTGTCCGGCCCGCTCGACGACCGCCCGCACCGGGGCCGAGCAGCACCAATCGTCGTGCGTTTCCAGCAACAACGCCACGCCGCGTTCAGCCGCCGCCGGCAACACCTGTGCAAACCCCTCTACCACGTAATCGACGACCGCCGTCCACTCGCGGCTGCGGTCGCGCTGGCCGCCAAAAACCCGCACCAAGCCACAGCCTAAATCAGCCGCTAGGTCAATGTACTTTTTCGCGTCTTCCACATGCCCGGCCCGTTCGGCCGCGTCGGGCGCAGCCATCCGCACCCCGGTCGCAATACAACAAATTTCTAGCCCCGCGTCCTCCATCTGCCGACGAATGTCCCGCCGCTTGCTGGCCGCCAGCGCCGCTTCAATGCCGCAGGCGTGGTCCCACTCGACGCGCGGCTCAAACCCCTGATAGCCGTGCCGCTTCATGCCGGCGATAACCTCTTGCAAGGTCCAGTCTGGACACGCGCTGCTCATAGTCGCTAACTTAACCATGGTCTTTGGTTCTCCTCAGTAGTGTTGCAAACTTAACAAGGGAATAAGCAACGAGAAACTATAGTTCTGACGAGAAATTTCAACGCATTGAAGCCGACCTATTCCCCATCGGCCCATCGGCCGAGCCGATTCTCACCCCAACCTGAGCAACCCTAGTGAAAATCACGACCATCAAACTCTCGGTGTTTGAACTTCCAGCGACCACCCTGCTCTTCGATCTAGAGCAAGCCCCGTACGGCCATCGCACCCGCTGGCAGGCCTGCGGCCACCGCCGTGCCCAAGCTCCCATCCACGTGCTGCACGTGCTGACCGACGAAGGCTTGGAGGGCATCTGCACAGTCGGCGACGCGCGCTACCAGACCATGCGGCGCGAGGAACTAGAGGCCCTGCGCATTATGACCGTCGGCCAAGACCCGCTCGACCGCGAGCGGCTCGACGACAAACTGCGCTGGGCGACCCGCTCGCTGTTTTCGCGCCCGGGCTGGCACGGAGCTTTCGACAACTGCCTGTGGGACATCGCCGGGCAAGCCGCCAACCTCCCCGTTTGCGCCCTCATCGGCCAGGCCCGTTCGCGCTGTCGGGCCTATTACAACTTCCCCTCCGGCAGCCTCGACGCCGCCATAGCAGGAGCAGACCAAGCACTCGCAGCGGGCTTTGTCGCACTCAAAGACCACTGGTCTGGCCCCCCCGACACCAACATCGCCTGGTCGCACGCCATCCGCGATCACGTCGGCCCAGACATCGATTTGTTGCACGACGCAGCCGGCAGCCCCTACACCCTGCGCGAAGCCTTGCGCGTTGGCCGCGCACTGGAAAAACTCAACTACGGCTGGTTCGAAGAAGCCATCTCCGACCGCGATCTCCAGGGCTTGCAAACGCTGTGTGCCGCACTAGACATACCCGTCATGGCGCTTGAGACCCTGATGCACGACGGCGAACTCTGCACCGCTTGGCTGCGCGCCGGGGCTACCGATCTGGTCCGCGCCAACGCCCGCCACGGCACCACCGCCACCCTCAAACTCGCCGCGCTGGCTGCGGCCCATCGCACCACCATCGAACTCAACGGTCCGGGCGGCCTTTTTGGCTTAGTCCACGCCCATCTAGTCTGCGCCCTGCAAAACACCGCGTATTACGAGTATTTCCCCGGTGGCAGCCGCGACGAAATCGGCCGCGAGATCGGCCTGCTCAATCCCCCACTACCCAGCGCCGGTCACATCGCGCCACCGGCCGGTCCTGGCTGGGGAGCCGAGTGGGACTGGGCCTATTTCGCCAAAAAGCGCGTGGCCGAATGGTAAATCGCCATTGGTTGAAAGGCGCGGGACTGTTGGCTACGTTAAGGGGCAAGCACCAGAAGGCACCTGAAACCCCCTATCGCCCGGACCATCCCAATCATGGCTAAAAACAGCCGTCTCGTTTACTCCTCTGATGTAGGCCGCGTACCCCAGCCGAAAAAACAAGCCGCAGCCCCCACCGGCGACGGCATCGCCGGCGTGCGGCGCGAAAAAAAAGGCCGCGGCGGCAAGACCGTCACCACCATTTCGGGCCTGCGGCTTTCCGCTGCCCAACTAAAAACCCTCGCCTCTCAACTCAAGCGCAAATGCGGCAGCGGCGGCTCAGTCGTCGATCGCGTAATAGAAATTCAGGGGGACCAAGTCGATGTCGTGCTCGCCGAACTAGCCAAGCGCGGCTATCAGGCCAAGCGCAGCGGCGGCTGATCGCATCAATTAGAGGGCGGAATCTGCTTGCCTTGCGGGTCTTGCTCGTCGCTTATTTGTGCGCCCAATTCGGCGGCCAATTCGCCGCCGATAAAGTGCTCAATTGCGTCGGCTGGATCGTGTACATGGTCTTTGGGCAGGCCCAGATGGCTCATATACGTTTCCCAGAGCCGATGATGGCGCAACAGGCGCAGCGCGACTTGTTGGCCCTTTCCAGACAACCCGACCAGGCCATTGGCCTGTACCAGCAGTTGCCGCCGCCGCAGGCCACCCAACGCCAACTGCGCCAGCGGCTGCCAAACGGCCGCAATCGCCACCAACTCGGCGGGCCGCAGCCGGGTGCGCCCGACTTTTTGCTCGGCGCGCCGCACCAGCGCGAGCAGCATGTGATCTTGCGCCACTTGCAGCGATAGCCGCACGCGCTGATAGATTCGCGCCAGCACGCCCTGATTGGGCGAAAAAAGCAGAGAAAAGAGAAATATCCCGCCGATGACCACCACCATCGCACCGGCGATGGAGCTATTCCAAAAGCTGGCCAAAAAGTAACCCGCCACCGCCGAGACCACCCCAAACAACACGGCCAAGCCCAGCACCGCGATGAGCCGGTCGCTCCACAGATAGGCGGCGGCCCCGGGCACGATTAGCATGGCCACGACCAAGATCGCGCCCACCGACTCAAACGACGCCACCGTCGTCAGCGCGACCAACCCCATCAAGAGATAGTGCATCAGCGTGGCGTTGATCCCCACCGACATGGCCAAAGCCGGATCGAAGGCGGAAATTTTGAATTCTTTGTACAACAGCGCGATCACCGTCGAGTTGACGGCCAGCATCGCGCCCAATATCCACACCGGCCGCGGCCCCAGCGATTGGTCTCCCCACAGCAACAAGTCCCACGGAGTATAGGCGATCTCGCCGTAGAGCACGCACTCCTGATCGAGATCGACCTGACCGGCATACGCAGTTATAATCACCACGCCCAGCGCGAAAAGCGCGGTAAACACAATGCCGATGGCCGCGTCCTCAGCCACGCGCCACCGCCGGTGGAATGCCTCGATCAACAGCGCAGTTATCAAGCCAAAGGCGGCGGCACCCAAAAACATCGGCAGCACCGCACGGCTGCCCGACAGCAGGAAGGCCACGGCGATCCCCGGCAGCACCGCGTGGCTGAGGGCATCGCCCAACAGCGACATTTTGCGCAGCACCAAGAAGGTGCCCAACAGGGCGCAGGACGCGGTGACCAATGCGCCGGTGAGCACGATCCAAAAAGCACCTTCGATCATTCGCGGCCTCCCCGGCGGTAGTGGCTACCAGTGCCGTGGATGTTGACGATTCGGGCCGGGTCCAGCCCTTGCTCGCGTTGGAGGATGTCCTCTAGCTGAGCGATGATCTCTGGCGTCAGCAAGTGCTCAACTTCGTCGGCGGGCCGATCTACGTGATCGGTATCCAGTATCGCCCGATAGTACAAATAGTGCTCCCACAAACGGTGCGATTTAACCACGAAAAGTCCTTCCTCGGCTCCCGGAGCCGTCAGGGCGAAACGCCCGTCCTGACGGGAGACTAGTCCCTTGTCAGCCAGCCGCCGCCCGAGGCGTTTGACCCGGTCCGGCGACAGGCCCATCTCAATGGCTAGCTCCTCCACGGCCAAGGAGCGGCCCGTCCCCAGCTTCTCTTGCAGTTCAACGCAGGCGCGCAAAAAGTGCTGCTGGCTCTCGCGGCGACTGTTGTACCGCTGCCTGCGCCACCGGGCCAATACCCCTCGCTGGGGCGCGAAAAGAGCCGACACCACAAAGCACAAGGTGGCGACGAGCACCATCACCGGGCCAGTGGGAATCCGCGGCACCAAGGCACTGATGAAGGTGCCGACGCCGCCAGACAAGCCGCCAAAAAAAGCGGCGACGAGCACCATCTTGTGCAGGTGCTCCGTCCAAAAGCGCGCCGCCACCGCCGGCGTGATCAGCATCGCCGCAATCAGCACCACGCCTACGGCCTGCAAGCCCACGATCACCGTCAGGGCGATCAGCCCCATCAGCAAAGCGTCGATCGAGCGGGCCGAGTAGCCGAGGGTCTGCAAAAAGTCCGCGTCGAAAATCAGGGCCTTGAACTCTTTAAAAAACAGGACCACCGCGAAGATGATGAGGCCCGCCAGCACACTCATAACGCGCAAGTCGTCCCCCACCAGCGAGGCCGCCTGCCCAAACAGGAACTTGTCCAAACCGCTCTGATTGCCCGAACCGCTCCGCTGGACGTGGGTCAACAGCACGATGCCCACGCCAAAAAATACCGACAGCACAATGCCAATCGCCGAATCCGCCTTGACGCGGGTATAGTTGATAACAAACTGCATCACCAACACGCCCAGCACCGCGGAAATCGCCGCGCCGGTCAGCAGCACCGGCAGGGCCTTGCTCCCGGTCCACAAATAAGCCAGCGCTACCCCAGGCAGAGCCGCGTGCGCCAGCGCATCGCCGACGAGACTACGCTGCCGCAACACCGCAAACGACCCTAGCAACCCGCCGGTCGCACCGATCAGCACAGAGCCAAAGAGCACAAAGCGCACGTTGGCGTCGGCTAGACTCAAGAACCGCAGGGCATTTTCGGCTAGCATCGTCAGCCCTCGCGCCGCTGCTCGGCCATGGCTTGGGCGGCCTGCGAGAGCACGGTCAGCCGGCCCCCATAGGTCTTTTGCAGGTTGTCGTCGGTAAACACTTCGCCGGTTGGGCCCGACGCCACGACCCGCATGTTGAGCATAATGACCCAATCGAAGTATTCGGTTACGGTCTGCAAGTCGTGGTGAACGACCAAGATGGTTTTTCCCTGCTCGCGCAGAGCGACCAAGCTGGCGATAATCGCACGCTCGGTCGCCGCATCCACCCCGGCAAACGGCTCGTCCATGATGTAGATGCGGGCTTGTTGGACCAAGGCCCGAGCGAGAAAGACCCGCTGCTGCTGGCCGCCCGATAGCTGGCTGATCTGCCGCTCGGCAAAGGGAGTCATGCCCACCTCGTCGAGGGCCGCCCAGGCCAAGCGGCGATCTTCCTTGCTCGGCCGCCGCATCCATCCCACGTGGCCGTAGCGGCCCATCAGCACCACGTCGAGCGCACTGACCGGAAAGTCCCAATCGACAGACTCGCGCTGCGGCACATAGCCGATGATCTTGCGCATTTTTTTGTAGTCCTCGCCGTAGATCTTGACCCATCCCGACGCCTTGGGCACGAGGTCCATAATGGCCTTAATCATGGTGCTTTTGCCCGAGCCGTTGGGACCGATGATGCCCACCAGCTGCCCTTCGGGCACATCGAGATCTACATCCCACAGCACCGGCTTCTTGTGGTAGGCAATGGTCATATCGTGGATCTGAATGGGATCAGGTGCGCTCACCGCAAGGCTCCTACAATGGTGTTGACGTTGCTTTCAACCATGCCCACATACGTGTCGGCCCCGCTGCCAACAGCTCCCATCGCATCCGAGTAGAGAGTGCCGCCTATTTCCACTTGGAAGCCGCGGTCCAAGCACCCTTCGCGCACGGCTTCAATCGAGCGGGTGGGCACGCTGCTCTCGACGAAGATGGCCTTGATTTGGCGCTCGACGATTAAATCGACCAGCTGAGTGACGTCGTTGACCCCGTAGTCGGCCACCGTGGAAATGCCTTGCAAGCCGACGACCTCGACGCCGTAGGCCCGACCAAAGTAGCCAAAGGCGTCGTGGGCTGTAATCAGCACGCGGCTGGCCGCCGGCAGCAGTTCGACCTGCTCGACGACCCATTGGTGCAGCGCGTCGAGGCGTTGCCGGTAGCGGGCGCCGTTGTGGCGATAGACCGACGCGCCGTCCGGGTCCAGCGCACTCAGACCGGCCACGACCGGCGCGATTGTCTGTGCCCACAACGATACGTCGAACCATATATGGGGATCGAAGTTGCCGGTAAATTCTAGCGGGCGCAGCAAGCGCTCTGCGGGTATTTGCTCGGCTACGGCCAACACTTTTTTGCTGCGGGCCATTTTGGCGAAGATGTCTTCCATCTTGCCTTCGAGAAACAGGCCGTTGAAGAGAATCAAATCCGCAGCCGTCAGCTTGGCCAAATCGCCTTGCGACGCCTTGTAGTAATGCGGATCAACGCCCGGGCCCATCATCTCCACAACCGCGATGCGGTCGCCGCCGATATTGCGGGCGAGATCGGCCACCATGCCGGTGGTACACACCACCTCAATTCGCTCTGGGTCGCGCTCGGGCGCGGCGCAACCCAACGCGCTCAACACAATAAAAATCCAGATCATAGTCTTTTCCTTATCTATCGACATGCAAAAACAAAAATTTCGCTGTCCCGCTAAAGGTGTCGCTGGGGCTGGAACTTCGTCGCAGCCGACTAAGCCCCTTTGCTATGGCTGCCGGTGTGCCCATTGGCCGACGCCAAGCGGTAGAGCTTGCCCTCGGCCTCCAGCAGGGGGATTATTCGCTCAAAGTACTCGCAAAGCGCGTGTAGGCGGCCATTTTCAGTCGTCATTTCCAGCAGTTGCTGCTTGATTTTTAAGTCGAGGCCCTGGGCGATTTGAAAGGCGTTTTGCAGCTCCCCTACTTCGGCGTACGCGCCGCTCATTTGCTCAATTTGTCTCACTAAGTTCTCTAAGGCCGCAACGGCCTTGGCGAGCAGCACTGGATCGGTCGGCTCCTCGTCGTCATCTACGTATTCTACCCACGCCTCCAAGTAGGGTTTGTCCTCGGCGATCCGCACAATGCGAAAGCGCCGCCCGCCGCGGACGATGATGTTGAGTCGGCCATCGTCAAACTCATCGAGCACCTTGGCCAACAGCATCGCGCAGCCCACTTTGCCGTGCACCTTGCGGTCCTCTCCCAGAATCACGCCAATGGGCAAGACCTCGCCGCGTTCGTCGGCTGCCTGCACATCGGCGAGCATCTGCTTGTAGCGCGGCTCAAATATGTGCAGGGGCACAATTTGGTCGGGGAAGACGACTAGCGGCAGGGGAAAGAGTGGGATCGGATTGCAATCTAGCATGGGCGCGTCTGTTGGGTTGGTAGATAAGAGCAAATAAAACGGCCGACACCAGCGAGGGCAAGCCAGCGGTGCGGTGGCCCGGTTGACATGGCCCTCGCCGCGCAACTCATTAAGGAGTGCCCTCAAGACCGGGACTTGACTATGGCGCGCCGGCGCAAGAAAAACATCCGCAGCGAGATCGAGCGAGCCCACAACCGCGCTAACCTCCGCAGCCACATCCGCGCCTTGGGCCTCCAATCCGAGGACGAGTACCGAGCTTGGTGCCGCAAGCGCGGTTTGGGCGACGGCCTCCACAAGAGCAATCGCCAGATCCAAAAGGAGCGCCAGCTCGCCCTACGCCAGCAGGGCGAGGCCGCACTCACCCGCACCCGCCAGCGCACCCGCAGCCCGGCCAACACCATCCGCCAACTCTACGACCGCACCCTCCCCAAGGGGCGGCTGGGGGCCGACTATCTCTACAAAATCCGCGGTCTTTTCAACGCCTTTCCCAGTGGCCCGGTGCGCCGCGCCTTACTCGACATTCTGCTGCAAGTCGAGCGGCGCGGCGACCTCTTTCGCCTCGACCCGGTCATCTCTGCATTCGGTGCCCACCCGGATAATAACTTCATCAACAGCTTGGCTTGCTTGGCCCGTCATTCGCCCGACTGGGTGCGCCCGGTGGCCGAGTGGGTACCGCCGAGCCACAACCCGCGCAAGCAGTTCCACCACCTCGCCTGCCACCTGCTGGCCCGCTACGACGTGCCCACTTTTATGGACGCGGCCTTTTTCACCGCCGCGATGCCAGAGGCTGGTTTGCATCAGGCGTGGTTTAAGCACATCGGCTCCGGGCATAACATCCGCACAGCCGACCTCCCCGTCGCCTTGAGCAAGAAGGCGGCCCACTGCTTCCTCGCCGCCCCGGACGACCTCTCCATTGCCCACGCCCTGCGCTGGGGCCAAGTCTTGGGGCAAGGAGGCAGTCCGGCACTAGCGCAGGCGGTGATTGGCAGCCGATTGGGCCAGTCGTTTGCAAACGAGGATTTTTGGTCCACCGCGATCTTGTTTTTCGCCAACAATCCCATGCTCGATCCGGCCCACGTCGGCCCGATCGTCGATTTCATCCACGATCAGAAATACGTGCCGCAGCAAATCGCCCGACCCGGCGGTGGCATCGAGCAAAGGGCACCGGCGCAGCCGAATTTTTCGCTCAAGAGCCGCAGCATTGCCAAGCTGTTGCGCCAAGTTGACCAATGGCACCAAGCACTGGCGCGGCAGGTGCTGCTACCCAATGCAGAAGACGACCCAGACCCGACCGGCGGCAAGAAGGTGCGCACCCGGCACATGTCTTGGGGTGCTTCGAGTATCGGCGAATTCGAGCTGAAACAAGAGGACAAGCAGCTTGGCGAGACCTTCACCTGGAGCGTCAAGGAACTACTCTCCAACCACGAACTGGGCGCGGAGGGCCGCGAAATGGGCCACTGCGTCTATACTTACGCCAAGAGCTGCCGCAACGGCAGTACCTCAATTTGGTCTCTCGGCCTAGAAGATGGCAAAGGCCACCGCCACCGCATCCTCACCATCGCCGTCGATCCGCGCAGCCGCACCATCACCCAAATCCGCGGCCGTTTTAACGTCTTGCCCAATGCCAAAAACAAAAAGAACTTAGAGCGCGCTTACCAAAAGATGCTGCTCCGCTCGCAGAACGTGCTCGGACAGTGGATGAGCCGCGAATTTATCAGCAAGCGCTGCTGATTCCGTACTGTTGGCGAAAGGCGACCAGCGCGTAGGTATCTACTATAGCCGTCCTAAATGATTTGCAAGCGTGGAATGTTCACTGGCACTATCTTTCCCTATAAGTCATTCCCGCGAAAGTGGGAATCCAGTCTTGAATGATATAGGATGGCTATATTCACACTCTCGGAGTATCTGCCATGACTACGATTCCGGTCGAAGAAGCAAGTTCGCGGCTGAGTGAGTTGATTGATCAACTACAGCCAGGTGAGGAAATCGAGTTGACACGCGGCAGCGGTACCGTTGCGCGGTTAGTAAAGAATAGCACTCAAAAGCAGGTCCGTCATTTCGGCCTTGGAAAGGGTAAATTGACGATCCTTGCCGATGACGATGAGCACCTTGAGCACTTCCAAGACTACTTGCCGTGAACCTGTTGCTCGATACGCACACGTTTCTTTGGATGTCGCTTGACGATCCACAACTCAGTGAGACAGCACGAGCAGAACTGTCTGACACCGAGAATGATCTATATCTTAGCCCTGCATCTTACTGGGAGGTTGCGATAAAAATATCGATTGGCAAATACAATCTCACTGAACCACTTGCTGCGTTCGTCAAACGCGAAATTGTCGCTAACAATTTGAAGGTGTTACCGATTGATGTCGATCATACTGTCGAAGTAAGTACGTTGCCCTTTCACCACAAAGATCCGTTTGATCGAATGCTCGTTGCTCAGTCAATGGTAGAAAACTTTCCACTCGTGAGTCGAGATACCATCTTCGATCAATATGGTGTTGTACGTATTTGGTAACAGCCATTAAACCATTCTACACTATCTTGCTCTCGCATGGAAAACACCTACTTCGTCCCAGCCGACGCCGAACACGTCGCCCGCGAAAAAAACAAGGCCAAACAACTGCGCCGCTCCCAGTGGTGGAAACGCCGACGAGCCGCAGGTCAATGCCACTATTGCCAGCAGTCATTCCCACCCCAAGAGCTGACCATGGATCACGTCGTGCCCATCATCCGCGGCGGCTACACCACCCAATCCAACGTGGTGCCTTGCTGCAAGCACTGCAACAGCCAAAAGCAGCACCTGCTGCCGGTCGAATGGACAGCCTATCTAGCGCGACTGCGCGACAAAGGCTAGTGATAGTCCACAAGGTCGGCGATGGCCGCCGCCACTTCCGCCGCCACTTCCGCCGGCACGCGCGGATTAAACGGCCCCCCCTCGCCGCCATCGACATCGCCGAATCCCCCCAAGTGCATGGCCTCAACCACAGCCGAATAGTTGTACATGCGGCCATTGCGAAAGCGAATTTCCTCTAGGCCCGCGAGCTTGTTTTCAATCTGCTGCGACATCGCAAAATCACCCCGACGCTGCGCGTTGTTGATCTCGTCTGAGGCGCGGGCAAAGGCCACGTTGATCCCCGAGGTATGCCCTTTGGTGCCGCGCTCGGCCGGCCCGGTCGAGCGATCGCCCACGCCCCAAATCACCAGCGCAGCCCCCTCATCCACACCCGCGACAATCGGCTCAACATCATCCACCGTAGTGCCGATCTTTAACCCCACGAAGTGCTCGGACTCGTTCATCAGCCGCACGGCTATTTCGCGCTCAGCTTGATTGCGCAGGTAGTAGAGCAACTTAGCCCCGCACAAACGCCCCAGCCGCTCGGCGAGGTCGAGGTAATAGGCGCAAATGCCCGCTGGACTGGCCACGCCCGTCAGCGGCATGACGAGATAGACATCCGGGGGATATTCGAGCGCGGCCTCCCGCTCGATCAACCGCTCGGCATCCTCCACCGGATTGGGAGCGATCCCGGCCATCAGCACCCCGCGTCCCCCCATCTGCTGGCCGGTAAAGCCCAACAGCCGCACTTGCTCGTCCGCGCTAATGTGGTGGATCAAACTAGTGCCGGCGATGCCAATCACCCGGCGCCGATCGCCGTCCAAGTGATTGTTCTCCATCAAGTAGTTGATGTTCTTAGCGTGGGCCTCGTAGTCGATTTGCCCGCCGCGAAATGGAACCACCGGGATGGAAGTAACCGAATTTAACGCGGCGAGTAGGTCCTCTTTTTTTACTGACATGTTTAACCTCAACGGTGTTAGATAAGATGAATTTAACGCTCGGGGGCGAAGCGGCGCATATCGCGCCCCGGAGTTCCCTCGACGATCCAGCGGGCGACGATTTGGCCGGTAATCGGTCCCAGTAAGACGCCGTTTTTGTAGTGCCCAGAAGCCACAAAAACGCGCGGCGCAGCCGTCAGCGGGCCAATGAGCGGACGCCCGCCGCGGGGCTTGGGCCGCAAACCAGCCTGCTGGCGCACCAGCGGCAAGCACCTGCCCAGTGCAGAACGCACCTCAGCGGCGAATTCCGCGGCGGCGGTGCGGGTCGTCTCCAACCGAAAGCCGACTTCCTCCGCTGTCGCTCCGACGATTGTTTCGCCGCCGTCTGGAATGAAGTGGCGTCCGTTTATCCGCACTAGGTGGCGCAGCGGGGCACCAGCAAAACGCGCTTGTTGGCCGCGCACCGGGCGCAGCGCAACCTGGGCGCCAAGCTGGGCGGCCAAGTCGCCAGTCCACGCCCCAGCCGCCAAGACCGCAAAGTCGGCGCGGTGAATTCCGCCAGTAGTAGCGGCCTCCACCGCCTCACCGGCTTGGGCAATGCGCCAGACGCGCTCGCCCCAAACAGCCGATGCGCCCTGGCGGACGGCCGCCGCCCAAAGTGCCGCACCCAACTTGAGGGGATCGACCCGATAGTCGTCGGCAAAATACAACCCCTCGCCGCGGCCTTTCAACCCCGGCTCAGCCGCGCCCAAGGCCCGCTCGTCGAGCCGCTCAACCCGACAGCCGCGCTCGCGATTAAAGCGCCACACCTGCTCTAGCTGTGCTGAGTCGGCAAAAAGCTCGATGCCGCCGAGGGGACGCCAGCCCACATCTTCGGCTAGGTCGCAAGCCAGCCGAGCGTGCAAAGCGCGACCATCGCGGAAAAGCTGGGCGTAGGGATTGTCGCCGCCGTTGCAATGGGTGAGAACGCCCAACGAGGCCCGACTGGTGGGCGAGCCAGCGGGGATTCCCGCGTCGAGCAGGACCACTTGTGCGCCTTGCCGGGCGAGGAAATAGGCCGTCGAGCGGCCGATGATACCGGCCCCGACCACCAACACGCGCACATCCGCCAAGCCCATCTAGCGACCGACGATCGGCGGCAGGTTGGTCGCCGGACAGGCGCGAGGGGGTTGGACTGGATAGCCCATATCCGCGAGGACGCAGTTGATTTGGGCCTCTAGCTTGATTAGGTACTCCTGCTCGGACGCGCTGTTCGACGGACGCGCTGGGCCTACGTCAAAGCCGCGAGCGGCTACCCCGGTCTTAAAGCCCTCTGGGAAATCGACGCCCCAAAGCATCAAATTGATGAGATCGAGAATGCGGTACTGCAATTGGCGGGCCCGCTCCATATCGCCGCTGTTGGCCTTTTCATACAGCTCGACGATGACTTCTGGGACGATGCCCGCAGTGGCGATGGTGCCTCCGTTGGCCCCCATGAGCAGCGCCGGGAAGACGATCTCCTCGCAACCTGTTATCACCACGTAATCGGGGCGCTGTTGGCGCAGGCGGTGCATGGCGTTGAGCAGCCGCGGCAGATCGCGGCTGGAGTCCATGATGCCCAAGATCCGCTCGCAGGGCACCAGCCGCTCCAGCAAATCTAGCGACAGTGCTTGGGTAGATCGCGGACTATGGTACAGCAGGATGTCCAGCGGCGACTCTTCGGCAACTTCGGCACAGTACTCGCAGAGACTCTCGGCGGAAATCTCGTAGTAATAGGGAGGCATCACTGCCATGGCATCCACGCCGAGCGCGGCGTAGTATTCGGCCATCTTGAGCACGTCGCGCAAATTGGCCTCGCTGGCCCCGGCCAGTACGGGTACGCGCCCGTTGTTGACTGCGCAGACCAGTCGCACCACGTCTTGGCGCTCCACCTGCGACAAACGCGCCAACTCGCCCGTGCTACCGTTGGGGTACAGCCCGTGGATGCCAGCCTCGATCAGCCAGTTGATGTAGCGCTCCATCTCGGCGTGGTTGATCTCGTTTTGGCTATCGAAAAGGACGACATTGGGGCAGAAAATGCCAGCCAATGCCCGGCGGCCGGCAGCGCGAGGAACCGCCGGGGTCGGTGCTGGTGTTGGCGGTGGCGGCACTTGGCCTCCGGCTTCTCGGCGCACAAGCTCAACCCCTTGGGCGGACAAAAAATCCCGCGCCGAAGGCGTCAGCTTAGCCCCCGGGCCGATCTCGACCTGCCGTTCGCCCGCTAGGCGCCCCTCCAAGGTCTGCGCGGTAATTACTGCATCGTCAATCCGAATCATTTTTCGCGTCCTCGCTAAACGTGCGGCAGGCGACCTTCGAGGCCGCTATAGGGCTGTGGAATTGCATAGGCCGAAACCAACTCGCCGTGTTCAACAGCCTCCTCCCGACCCGCCGCTAGGGCGACCTGCACGGCCCCGACATCGCCGCGCACAACGGCTGCCGTCAAGTAGTACCCCACCTTATAGGCTCCCTCGTATTCGACGGCCGCCGCTTTGAGCATCCGATCGACGGCCCGCACTAAGGCCACGGTGCTCCGCGTTTCAATCAGCCCCATAGCCTGCCGCGCACCCGCGCCAGAGCCCGCGCCCGCGCCTGCAAAGCGGGCCACTAGCTCAGGGTCGGGCCTAGACACCACCGCCGAGGCTTCGAGCGGCCCCAAGGCCGTGGCTGCTGCGGCCCCGGCCCGCACGGCGGCCTGCACGTCGTCGAGATGGCCGGTGACCAGCGCGGTAATCCGCCCGCCGCTGCCTATGCTCAAGCACTCCACTTGCACGTCCGCGGCCTTGAGCATGGCGTCGGCACTGCCCACGACTGGGGCATAACCAACAGTCTCTATCAGACCCAAGGCACCGGTGGCGCGCGGCGCAACCGCTGGCACCGGCGGCAGTAGAGCACCCAGTCCCTGACTAGGCTGGGGCAAAACGAGCGTCGCGTACACAGTGCCGATCCGCTCGGCTGCTTGCCGGCCCACTGCTAGCGCCGTCTGCACGGCCGCCACATCGCCAAAAATCGGCGCGTGGCACAGGGCACCGCCGATGAAAGCCCAACCCCCTAGCGCCACTTGGGCGGCCTTGAGCATGGCGTCGCTACCGGCCACCAGCGGCGTCAAGCCCTGTGTCTCCAACAAGCCAATCGCCCGCGGCTGGACCGACTCGGCACCGCGATCGGTTGCGTGGGGCATGGCATCCATAGCCCGCGCTTCCGGCCGAGGCACCACTCGCGCACCAATCAATTCGCCGGTGCGGTTGGCCTCGACCTCGCCAACGCCCATGGCCGCCTCCACGTCGGCCACTCGACCGGCGATTACCGCGGTGAGCCAACCCGAGCCAATGCCGTGCCGCCCGCACAGTTGCACGTCCGCGGCCTTGAGCATCGCATCGGTAGAAGCCATTAGCGACGCCATGCCGCACGTCTCCAACACGCCGATCGCGCCGCTAGACACCTCCACCTCCCAGCGGCGCGGCGTATGCAGCCAAAACCTCGGGGCGCGGCTGGGAAATCAAGGCCGTGCCCAGCAAGTGCTCGTAGTCTGCCAGCAGCTTTTGCGCGACGGCGATGGCTTCGGTTGTGGCCCCGACCTCCCCCAAGACCAGCGAACACACCACGCGGTCGTGGACCGTCAGCACGTTGATTACTTCGACGGCAGCGGTCTTAACCATCTGATCGTTTGTGTAAATGTGGGTGCCGTAGCCGCGCGTCTCGACCAACCCCAAAGCACCAGCGGGAAAGTCGCGCTCGCAGCGGAGCGGAAAATCGACGAATTGGCGACAGGCGGCAGCCGGTTGGAAGAGCGGCACGGCCACTACGTGTTCGATCACGCCGCGGGCCGCTGCTTTGCCGCTTTGCAGTGCGGCGGCCACATCGCTGATTGATCCGGTGAAAAAGGCCGTGGTGTAACCGCCGATCGACGACCATCCTGCCAGTTGCACATCCGCCGCTTTGCAGGCTGCATCCGCCCCCACAATGGCAGCGGCCACGCCCTGCACCTCGATCATGCCGACTGCCGGGTCGCCCGCCATAGCTCAATCTGCCAGTTGGCGCATTACTAGCTCGGTGATTTGTTCAACTAAGGCTTCCGGGTCGGAGGCTTGACCCTGCTCAATTTGCTGCAACAGCGTCTTGTAGCGGTTGCACCCCGCGCAACTGGCCGCGGCATCGCCCGCCTGCTTGCGCTGGTGGACGGCGCAAGTACTGCAATCTGCGGGCTCGACGTAGCCCGAGCCGAATTCCTCGTGCTCGCAGCCGCAGGCGCGATCGGGATGCTCGCAGCGCCCCGCGTCGGCGGCAACAGCCGCGCCGCGACTCAGCTGCAACCGGTGTTGGCGGATGTAGTCCCAAGCCGTCGGCGTCAAGATGGCGCTGGCAGCCACGTTGAGCGTCCGCTCGCCCTGGTGCGTCCGCCCGAGCAAATCGCCGGTGACCACCGGAGCGTCAATGTGCAAAGCCTCAGACACTTACGCTAGCGCTAACCAAGGTGATCGGCCAATCCCTCAGTCGGGCGGGGAATCACGTGGACGCTGCGCAGTTCGCCAAGGCGCTGGGCGGCTTGCGCTCCGGCATCTACGGCCGCTTTGACCGCTGCTACGTCGCCTTCGACCAACACGGCGACTAAGCCACTGCCCACGCGCTTTTGGCCCGCATAGCTGACGTCCGCGGTTTTCAACATGGCGTCAAGGGCTTCGACGACGCAGACCAAACCGCGCGTCTCGACCATACCCAATGCTTTCATCGTTTGTCTCCTCTACCTACAAGTACAGCGCGACGAGATCGTCGTGCGGGCGGGGAATCACGTGCTGAGATACGAGTTCGCCCACGCGCTCGGCTGACTCGGCACCCGCGCCTACTGCAGCCTGCACCGAGCCGACATCGCCGCTAACTATGGCGGTGATGTACCCGCCGCCGATATCCTGCAACTTGACGACCTCCACATCCGCGGCCTTGCTCATGGCGTCGGCCGCTTCAATCACGCCGATGGACCCTTTCGTCTCAATGAGACCCAAGGCGCGGACCCGGCCAGCGCCGTCGTCGCTATCGCTGTGCTCGGGCACGACGGCTGTCAGCTCGCTGTGCGGGCGGGGAATCACGTGGACCGAATGCACCTCCCCGACCTTGGCCGCCGCCGCAGAGCCAGCATCCACGGCCGACTTGACAGCCGCTACATCGCCTGAGCAAAACACAGTCACCAAGCCAGAGCCGACTCGGTCCCAGCCCAAAAGCTGGACGCTGGCGGCCTTGGCCATGGCGTCGCCGGCCTCGACAGCCCCGACCAGCCCCACGGTTTCTACCATGCCTATTGCATCCGACATCCCTTACCTCCTCAAGTAATTGTGCGGATTTTTGCCTTCAACACTCCAAATATACCTTGCGGGCATGTACCAAATCAATCGCATTGCCCTCGTCTGTGTCGATGTGAACTTCTAAGCGCTCGCGCTCGCTGACGCGGCAGATCAACCCTTCGAGCACCCCACCCTGCTCGCCTTCTACTACCAGCCGCAGCAAGTCCCCCGGGCCAACCCCGTAGTACGCGGCCTCTTGCGGGTTTAGATGTACGTGGCGGGCGGCCCGAATCACCCCGTGTTCCAACTCCAGCCCTCCAGCCGGGCCCACCAAGTAGCACCCCGGCGTTCCCTCGATGTTGCCACTAAGCCGCACCGGCGCGTCAATGCCCAAAAAGCGAGCATCCGTAAAGGCCAACTCCACTTGGTTGTAATCGCGCAACGGGCCGAGGATTCGCACATTGGGAATTACCTGCTTGCGCGGGCCGAAAACCGACACGGTCTGCGCGGCGGCAAAAGCGCCCTCTTGGTACAGGGCCTTCTGCACGGTCAACTCGGCGCCCGCGCCAAACAGCACATCCAACGCCTCTTGCTTGAGGTGGACATGGCGGGCCGACATATTGACGACCAACCTCGGGGCTGGGGGCGCCTGCTTTAGCTGAGCATCGGGCAGGTGATCGTACACGACCCGGCGCACCAGCATCTCTATCTGCTTGCGGTCCAATCTAGCCGCTTCCATCGCCTACTCTTCGCGGCTCAGTTGCCGACAGTCGAAGTCCTGGCCCATAGCCTGTAGCGAATCGACGATCCCGACGATTACCGCGTCGGTTGGCACATCGCCCAAGTTCGGGGCGATCCGCGACGAGCTGCCCTGCACCAGAATCACTAACTCGCCCTGGCCGGCTTGCACCGCGTCGATGCAGACCATATCCCGCCCGGTCAGCACCAAGCCATGCTCGCGCACCGACGCGATTTCTACGACTAACAGCTTCTTGCCGTGCAGGCTCGGGACCTTGGCCGTGGAAACCAAATGCCCTTTGACTTGACCCAAAAGCATCAGGTGATGCGGAAGTAGTCCACCAGAGCGCAGCGGCGCTGGCGGGTAAAGGTGCGCGGCGATGTCAGGCCCTCGCCCGTAGGCCCGGCAATGGAGTACGTCCCAAAGCCCTCGCCACCCAAGCCAACCCCGGCGTAGGAAGGACCATTCTTGACAAAAATGGTCGTATCTACGGCGCGGGCCATGTTGTGCATGTTTTCGATGTTGCGCGAATGAATCACGGCTGTGTGCCCGTAGCCGTGCTCGGAGATGACGGCGGCGCGGATGGCTTGGTCGATATTGGGCACGCGCACGATCGGCAAAAAGGGCATCATCTGCTCCTCGCGCACAAAAACGTGATCGGCATCGGTCTCGCCAATGAGCAGGCGCAGCGACGAGTCGAGCCGCAGGCCAATGCGCTCGCCCAGTACGGCCGCGTCGCGCCCCACCAACTCGCGGTTGGCCGCCAGTTGCCCGTCCGGCCCTTCGGCAAAAGCCACCTGTGCGAGGGCCTCAATTTGCCGCGCATCAAGTTCGTAGGCATTGTACTGAACCATCAGCCGCTTCAGCTCGTCGGCAATGGAAGCGACGGCAAAAACCTGCTTCTCGCCGATACAGAGAATGTTGTTGTCGAAGCCGGCCCCGTCGATGATGTCGCGCGCGGCCTTGGCCAAATCGGCCGTTTCGTCAACGACCACCGGCGGATTGCCCGGTCCGGCGACGATGGCCTTCTTGGGACTACGCAGCGCGGCCTTAGCCACGCCCGGCCCGCCGGTGACCAGCAGCAGGCGGATGTCCGGGTGGTTGAACAATTGGTTGGCGGTCTCAATCGTCGGCGTTTCGACCGCGGTTACTAAGTTGGCCGGCCCGCCAACTGCGGCGATGGCCTGATTGATCAAGCCCACCGCAAACATGGAGACCTTTCGGCCCGCCGGATGTACGTTGAAGACCACCGAGTTGCCCGCAGCGACAAGGCAAATGGCGTTATTGACCATCGTCGGCACCGGATGCGTCGATGGAGTGACCGCGCCGATAACCCCGTAGGGAGCCATTTCAACTACGGTCAGCCCGTGGTCGCCGGTCCACGAAGTCGCCGCTAAATCTTCGACCCCAGGCGTCGTGTCGGCCGCAACTTGGTGCTTGATGATCTTGTCTTCCAACCGCCCCATGCCGGTCTCGGCCAAGGCCCGCCGCGAAAATTCTTCGGCGTGGACATGCGCCGTCTGGCGGAGGGCCTCGACGATTTTTTTGCGCTCCTCCAGCGACAAGGCCACCAACTGCTGCTGGGCGCGAGTCGCGCTTTGGACCGCCGCGTCAACCGTCGCAAAGACACCAGTATCGCCCCCCTCGCTGTCGCCCCCGCCGCTGACGACGCGCTGCACTACCTCTTCTACTATCTTGCGTACGTGGTCTTCGCTGACGTTTTGCGGCACCGCTATCTACCTCGCGTTGGATTTAACTTTAAAAAGGGGAAAATAGGCGGCCCCACTGCGAGCGTCAAGGTCATTTGACGGGCCGCCAGCCCTGCCTTAAGGTTTGTCCAAGTGCTGGAAAAACAAAGGAGAAAAACATGCGTATCATCCGCTTTATCGACGCTGGCGACGCCGTCCGTTGGGGACTCGAAGCCGAGGCGGGCCAAGCCTTTGTCCTCACCGGCGATCTCTTCGCCGGACTCGAACCCACCGGCCAACAAGTAGCGGTCAAAAGACTACTCGCGCCGCTGGTCCCGACCAACATTTTCTGCATTGGGCTCAACTACCGAGAGCACGCAGCCGAATCCGGCCTCGAGCCACCCGAGCAGCCCGTCGTCTTTGCCAAGCCCACCAGCGCAGTCTGCGGCCCGGGCGATGCGATCTTGCTGCCAGCCTGCTGTCGCCGCGGCCCGGAAGTTGACTACGAGTGCGAGCTCGCGGTGGTGATCGGCAAAGCCGCCCGCAATGTGGCGCGCACCGATGCCCTCAGCTACGTGCTCGGATACACGGCCGCCAACGACGTCTCGGCCCGCAAGTGGCAGCTAAACGGCGGCGGCGGTCAGTGGATCCGCGGCAAGGGCTTTGACACCTTTTGCCCATTGGGGCCGGTGCTGGTCACCGCCGACGAAATCCCCGACCCGCAAACCCTCGGCATCCGCACTTTGCTCAACGGCGCGACCATGCAAGACCATACCACCGGCGACATGATCTTTACGGTCGCCGAACTGATCGAATTTCTCAGCGAAGATACGACCTTGCTGCCGGGCACGGTCATCCTCACCGGCACTCCGCAGGGCGTAGGCTTTGCGCGCCAACCGCCGGTGTGGCTTACCGCCGGCGACGAAGTGATCGTGGAAATAGACCAGATCGGCCGACTGCAAAACTCGGTCGCCGCCGCCTAGCCTTCACGCCTCCTTAAACATCCCAAAGGCAAAGGCTTCGGGTAGCTCCTCGAAGAGGATCTCCCCTTCGGCGTCGGTCTCCAACAACTGGGCCATGTAGTCGTACCACTCTTCCAGGATGGGCACTTGGCGACTCTTGAGCCAGTCTTCCTCGGTCGGAGCAACCGCGTGGATGATGAGGTGTTCGTCCAAGCGGTAGATCGCCATGCTGACTCCGTTGTCGGTCATGCTGTCGGCGATTTCGGGCCACAGGTCGTCGTGGGCCTGTTTGTACTGGGCGTACGCATTGGGACGCAGCCGCATGGCCAAGCCAATCGAATACATGAATGCGCTCCTTAGTCGTTGGGAAATGTGCGTCTTTTGACGCAGATGGGTTGATAAATATGCAGATTAATTAAGAGATATTCAGAAAATGACCTAGAGTTGGTTTTTTTTTATTCTGAGCCATTTTTTCCTTGACAATATATCACCTTAAAACTGAAACTAAAAGGCAGTCAAAAACCGTGCAACGCAAATTGCACATCACCATAGGAGAGGAGGTCGCAAAGAATGATTCTCTTCACACATCGATCCTCGTGTAGTCTCAGTAGCCAGCTCCCGTGCGGGAGCGGCCATACGGTCCCACCCAGTATGCGGGCTACGAACAGCATCCGAGCATTGCGCGTTCGTCCCAATCCCTAGGATACGCGCACGACTCTTCAGGTTGTGTGCATCGGCTGGCTAAAACGCACAGCCGAATCGGGAATTCACCTCGCGTTCGCAACGTAATCGTCTCAGGCGATTGACCGCACGTGCGAGGGCTTTTCCACGGGGTTTTCGGGACAGCGCTTTCGAGAATGAGGGCACTTTTGCGTCCCGGAAACCGGCGATATATCAAATTCGATCCAGCCGCTTTCCAGCGGCTTTTTTAATGGCTGTGGCGCAAAAATGCTGCGGCTTTTTTGTTGAATTTCGTCGAACTTGGCACCAATTGAAGATCTGGAGAGAAAACAATTCATGCGCAAAATCGAGCCAGAACGCATCAAGCGCGCGGCACGCATTTACGCGAGCAATCAGGAGGCCAGCCGTGCGCTAGGTATTGCCCCGGGCAGTTTCAGCCGGCTATGCCGGCTCTACAACATCGAGACCCCCTATGCGCGCAAACGGCGGCGGCGCGAGGAGTTTGGCCGCCAGCGCGACGGCGATCTCTTAGAGGACATCGACATTGACCTGCAAGAGCTTGAGGTGCTAGAGCACGTCCTCGATCTCAACTAAATAAGCATCGCATACTGCGCTCGGCCAGCGGAGAGTTGGTGGACGTTTTCGTCCGCTAGCGCTCCGCTTTTTTGTTTCAATTCACGCGCCGACCTTTATTAAGGTGGACCGTTGCGCAGCGTTTGTCATGCCCGGCCTAGGCGAGGTCGGGCACGTTCCGGCCAAGCCCGTTTGCGTCCCGCCGACAACGACTGCGTAACGCCAAGGTGCAATAAGGAGGAGATCATGCCTAGCGCACAGTCGTTGCAAAAGCTTTGTCGCCAAACGCTACCGCTGATGTTGCAGCAGGCGGATGGACAGCAGATGATGGCAGCGGTGCGAGACGTAGTACAGACCGACCGGTGGAATTCATTTGACCGCTTCGGCGAAACGACAGCCACGCTAACCAGCCGCTACCAAGCCGCCGGCGCACGCGTGGAGGTCGAATCGATCCAGACCGGCGGGCGGCTGGGATCGGGCCGATGGATCATCGGCGAGGCCGCGGATGTAATCGGCGCGACGGTCGATGTGGTGCATCCGCTGACCGAGCGAATACTGGATTGGCAGGACAATCCTTGGCACGTCATCCAGTGGAGCGCGGCAACCCCGGCAGATGGCTTGCGCCTGCGGCTGGTGATTCTAAACCAAGTCGAAGATATCCAACGGCAGCCAACCGACGGACTCGCCGGCGCGGTCGTCCTGACCCAGCTAGATCCACGCACTCACTTGGGTCTCTTCGCTTCCAAGGGGGCCGCCGCGGTCATCGCCGACCGGCCAGTGCCCAACCTGCCCAACGCAGTAGCGTGGACCAAATTCGGCTGGGGCGCCATTCCCCTCGAGCATGCGGCGGCGCGATTGGTGGGTTTTGTGCTCTCTGAGCAGCAAGGCAAGCGGCTGCGGCGGTTGGCGCAGCAGCGCGGGCCCTTGACCCTGCACGTACGCGCCGACATCCGCAAATACGTCGGCAGCCACGATGTAGTAAGCGGCATTATCGAGGGATCGGGCGATCCGCAGGACGAAGTGTGGGCCATCGCGCACAGCGCCGAGCCAGGGGCCGTTGACAACGCCTCGGGCGTGGCCACCACCCTCGAGATCGCCCGCGTGCTCGAAGGGCTTATCCGGGCGGGAAAACTCGCGCGGCCCAAGCGCACCATTCGCTTGCTCAACGCCTATGAGTGCTACGGTTTTTTCGCCTATCTAGAACGAGTGCGGCGCTTACAAACCCCTTTGGCCGGTGTGTGTATCGACACAATAGGCTCCCAGCCCACCGTCTGCGATGGCCGGCTAGAGTGGCACGCGACGATCCCGATGTCGGCTGGTTTTGTCGATCGGGTCGGTGCGGCTATCTTGCGGGCCGCAGTGCGGCAACACCAGCCGGGCTATCGCGTGCATCTAGCCCGATTCATGTCGACAGCTGACACCTTAATCGGCGACCCCCAGTACGGATTTCCCTGCCCGTGGATCACCACCCATCACCGCAAGAGCGGGCGCGGCTTCGACGCCTACCACTCTTCGGCCGACGTGGAAGCGCTGCTCAGCCCACCGGGGCTGGAAACCTGTGCGGCCTCAATGGCGGCCTATCTGTACTACCTAGCCGATATGGGCAGCCGCCAAGTGGGGGAATTGGTCCGCACCGAGACCCAGTATTTTCTCTCGGTATTACAACAAAAAAAGCGGCCGCGCGCCGAGGCCGACTACGTGCGCGAGGCCCACAGCCGCAGCGTCCGGCGGCTGGCCCGCTGGCTCTGGGGCGGCCATCGGCGCCAGATTTTGGCGGCCATGGACGAAAGCGAGCGGCAAGTGGCGGCTGTAGCCGCCGAAAACGCGCTACCGGGCAAGCGAGCGCGGCGGTCGGCCCAAGCGCGGCTGGTGCCACGGCGCACGGCCGTGCTCGCACCGACCAGCGAAAACGCGCCCACCCCAATCAACGCGCGCATCTCAGCCACAAAGCTACCGCAGTGGGCGCTGTTTTGGGCCGACGGACGCCGAGATTTGGGCGCAATTGCCGAGCGCATCGCCTGCGAGGAAGCCGACTATCCAGCCGGGCCGCGGATGGAAGGTGCTGTCGCCGTCGATCGCGTGTACGAGTACTTCGCAGCACACGCCGAATTGGGCTATGCCGCGTTGACCGACCCGGCCGAGATGATCGGCCGCAGGCAACTAGTGCGAGATTTGCGCCGCTTGGGCGTCACCCCGGGCATGGACCTGATGGTCCACAGCTCACTCTCGGCGGTCGGCTTTGTCGAGGGCGGGGCCGAAACCGTCGTCGATGCGCTCTTGCAGGCGGTCGGCAAGCGCGGCACCCTGTTGGCCCCTTCGTTCAATCACCGCGCGGCCGAGGTCTTCAACCCGCTGACCACGCCCACCACCAACGGCGCCATCCCAGACGCGCTGTGGCGGCGCACCCAGGCCGAGCGCAGCATGCATCCCACCCACGCGGTAGCGGCGCTTGGGCCGCGCGCTAGCTACTATTGCCAAGGGCATCTCGAAGCGGGGATCTGGGCCCCGGATAGCCCAATCGGCAAATTGGTAGCAGACGGCGGCTATATTCTCGCGCTGGGCACCACCCACGATACGAGCACCGCTTATCACGTGGCCGAGATGTCCGTGCCCTGCGGCTGCATTGAATCTTTTGCAATTCCAGACCGCATCGTGCGCGAGGACGGGACAGTCGCAGAGGTCTTGGGGCTGGCCTTTCGCAGCGGTCCCTGCCCGGTGCCAACCCATAAGCTGGACTCAACTCTCGACCGCCGGAAGTTGCAGCGGCGGGGCCAGGTCGGGCAGGCCGAATGCGCCTTGGTGAAGGCCCACGACCTGTGGCAAGTGCGGCGCCAACACCTGCGGCGGGTCTGTCCTACCTGCACCGTCAAGCCCCAGGCCGCCCGGTGAATAGATCGCTTCCCTCTCCCTATAGCCGGCACCTCCAAGGCAGCCAAGACGAGGGACTCACCGATGCTACAGGCCGCTCGCATCTGACGCTGCGCGGCTTTGGGGTCGGTGCGTTTCTCAGCTTTTTCCTGTCCATTGGCGCACCCTACGCCAACATGGCGATGCGGGCGACCAACATGGCCTTCGACTTCAACACTCCGGGGGCCATCTTTCTGTTTTTGGTGCTGGTCGGCTTGCTCAACACGCTTTTCAAGCTCACCGCCCGCGATTTTCGCCTAGCAGCAGTACTAGCCCTGCTGGCCACCGGCGGCTTTTGCGGCTATTGGCTCAGCCGCGGTGCGGTCGATTGGTACTCACCTGGCTTTTGGTTGGGCGCCTTTCTCGCCCTCTATGCCCTGTGGAACGTGCCGGTAGTTCAGCGCGGCGGCACCCTCGCGCTCAACCGCGCCGAACTCGTGCTAGTGTACGCGATGCTGCTGGTTGTCTCCGCCCTCTGCACCATGGGGCTGACCCAGCAACTCTTGCCCGCTCTGACCGGCATTTTCTACTACGCCGATCCGGCCAACCAATGGGCCGAAAAGCTCTTTCCGCTCTTTCCCGCGCAGCGCATCCTCGTCGATGACGGGACCGGCAATCGCGGCTTTTACGAGGGCGGTGCGCTGGCCGACATTCCCTACGCCGCTTGGGTTGAGCCCCTGTGCTGGTGGGCCCTGCTGCTGCTTTCGCTGTACGTGGCGATGGTATCGACGGCCGTGATCTTGCGCCGCCAGTGGGTCGAGCGCGAGCGGCTGGCCTATCCGCTGACCCAGCTCGGAGTGGCCATCGTGCAAGGCGAGCGCGGCACCGGACTGTTCAACAACTTTCTCAAGCACGGTGCCCTGTGGTGGGGCGCAGCCGTGCCGCTGGCGTACGGCAGCCTCAAGGCCCTGCACCAATACTACCCGTCCCTGCCCAGTTTCGGTCTAATTTGGTCGGCGCCTTTTATCGGCCAGCAGAACCTGCAAATCTGGATCAGCTTCGCGCTCGTCGGCTTTTCCTACCTCATCAGCACTCAAATAGCGGCCGGCATCTGGATTTTCTATCTGCTATCCAAAGTCGAAGCCGAGTTCCTCGCCTTATCCGGCCTCAAATCCACTAGCAAATTCGTCTATGGGGTCTCGTACGAGCCGCTGTTGGCCTATCAGGGCGGCGGCGCACTGATCGCCATGGTGCTGTTGGGGCTGTGGACCGGGCGCGGCCACTTGCGCGACGTATGGCGCAAGGCCGTCAACCGCAATGCCAACATCGACGACGGCGATGAAATTATGTCCTATCGAGCGGCCGCTGCCGGAGTACTCTTGGGCACCGGCGGCATCGTCAGTTGGCTGTGGCTGATGGGCACTCCGCTGTGGGTCGGCGCGCTCTTTGCGGTGGTAGCCCTATTGATATTTGTCGGCATTTCGCGGGTCGTGTGCGAGGCTGGCCTAGCGGCGGTGCGCTCGCCGATGATCGCCCCAGACCTCATCGTGCAGGGCATTGGCTCGCAGACGATTGGTGCCGTTGGCGTCTTCAACCTCTCCTTTGCGTACATCTGGTCAGCCGACATCCGCATCTTCCTACTGGCCATGGTCGCCAATGGGTTGAAGCTGATCCAAAACATGGACCGCCGCAGTCGGCGAGTCGTGTTCTGGGCCCTGGTGGCGGCCATTTTTATCGGCGTGGCCGGATCCTGCTGGATGGTCTTTCACCTCGCCTACAAGTACGGGGGCATCAACCTCGACAGCTGGCGCTTTCGCGGCGGCCCATCCACCATCTACAACGCGGCGCAACGCGCACTAGAGCCAGCCGGAGCCGACTGGTTGGGACTCGCGTTTTTCGCTGGCGGAGCCGGGGTCATGGTGCTTTTGACTTGGGCGCGGCACCACCTCTTGTGGTGGCCCTTCCATCCAATCGGCTTCCCAATTGGCGCAAACTTCATGCTCGACAAAATCTGGGCTTGCGTACTCTTGGCTTGGGCACTCAAGAAGCTGATCTTGCGTTTTGGCGGGGCGGCGCACTATCGGACGAGCCAGCATTTCTTTATGGGGCTGATCATGGGCGAGGCCCTGTGCAACGGGCTGTGGCTGGTCATCGACTACTTCACCGGCAAGGTCGGCAACGCCGTTTTCATTCTGGGGTGATCCCATCTTCCTTGACATTGCGCCAAGGCGGGCCTATCTCTTTTGCGCTATGAATCGACTTATCTTTTTTGTTGCCACAGTGCTCGTCGCCTGTGTCGGCCCCTTTGCCGGCCACCAGGTCCCGCCCTGGCTTGCGGCTCCTCCGGTGCTCAAAGCGACCTTCTCCGCGGACGAGGCCGCCGCGCATCTGGTGTGGTCTCCAGTGTCTTCAGCGGGCTTTCTCTACGGCGAAATCCAGCGCACCACCGGCCGCGAGTTTGCCGCCATCGCGCACCTAGAATCCGCAACCGACACCACCTTTACAGACGGCGGTCTGTTGGCCAACACCGAATACAGCTACCGAGTTGTCAATTTCTTCGGCGCCGACGAGACCGTCCACCAACTGGCCAGCACGACCGCTACCGGCGGATTCTACCGCCGCGTCGCAAGCTGGACACTCGACCAGGGCACGGCCCCCACGCGCTTGGCCATCAACCGCAACGGCACAGTCTTTGCCGTGGGCGTCGGCAGCGGGCGCGTCGAGCGCTTCGACCGCAGCGGGCACGCCTTGGAGGCCTGGGTCTATACCACTGAGCCGCTGGCCCGTATGGAGACCAGCGCACTGGACGGGCCAGCGCTGGCCTTTGACGACCAAGACCAGCTCTACGTAGTGTACAACCTGCACCGCTCGGGCGAGAAGCCCGCGGCCTTTTGGGCGAAGTTCGCCCCAGACGGTCGGCTCCTGTGGACGCGCCCACTCGCCGGGCTGTTTGCCCGCCACATCGTCATCAACGGCGATGCCATCTACATCGAGAGCATCAGTCAATTGCAGCTATTCAACCAAGCCGGCGAACGGCAAATTCAGTACGCCATCCCGGCTCTGCTAGTGGCTAGTCTGCGGCTTTGGCAAGGGCGTTTCGCCGCGTTGATCGAGCCGTTGGCCCTGCGCGCCGACGATTGGCAGGCACCGCGGCTGGTCGTATATGACGACCCACAGCGCGCCGCGGCCGGCCGCGTCATTGGCCGCGATCCCAAATCGCATCAGGACCGCGGCAATGGGCTTTTGCTGCGGCCCACCGACTTTGCCGTCGATGAAGCGGCCGACCGGGCTTTCGTAGTCAACGCCGGCCACAGCCGCATTGAAGTATTTCAGCGCGGTGCCTATCTGACGCGATGGGGCGAACAAGGCGGCGGCGCCGACCAATTCCGCTTCACCGGCCGCATCCGGGTTGTCGTCGATATGGCGACTGGCGAGGAGGACCAGCGCGAGGTGGTAGCTGGCGGCATCGCCCGCGACGCTGAAGGGTTCATTTACGTGGCCGATACCTTCAATGACCGGATTCAGAAGTTCCAACCATGAACGCCGTGGTCGCATTCCTACTGCTGGCCTTGCTGGGCAGCGAGGGCCAAGCTCAGCGCCAAGGCAAGCGGACGTACAACCTCTGGACCAAAGAGAAGATCCGCTATCTCAACGCCAAGGTCACCCTCAATCCCTACAACCCGCAACTGCGCGTGCTCTTAGCCAACGCTTATTTTGACGATGGGCAAAAGTACGAAGCCAAAAAGCTATTGCTTGAAGCCCTAGAGCTCGACCCCGACTACGCCGAGGCGCACTGCAATCTCGCCGTCATGCTCCACGGCCAAGGATACCAGCGCGAGGCCACCCACCACTACCAACAAGCCCTGCGGCTGGATTCGCTGATGGTCGAAGCCATGGCCGGACTGGGCACCTTGCTCTGCCGCACTGAGCACCAAGTCGAGGGCCTTGAATACCTCGAAAAAGTCATCGCAATCCAGCCCGATCACGTCAACGCTCGCTTCAACATGGCCGTGGCCTATCACCAAGCCGGCGATTTCAAAAAATCCATCGAACACCTCGAAATTTTGCTGAAAGTCGACGTCAATTATCGCGGTGCGCGCCGCGCCTTGGCCCGCGCTTATTACAGCCTCGGAATTGTGCGGTTACAAGCCCAGCAGCCCGAGTTGGCACTCCCGGTGCTGACCAAGGCCGTCGAGTACGAGCAAGACAACGAAAGCATGTTCTTCGCCAAGGGCCTCGCCCACCTCGACAGCGGCGACTTCACCGGAGCCGAAGCGGCCTTCCGGCAGGTCATCGCATTGTCCGGCGATCACATCCCCGCCCTGCACAATCTCGGCGTGATCTGCGAAAAAACCGAGCGCTATGCAGAAGCGGTTCAATACTACGGCAAAGTCCAGCGGCTAGCCCCGCATCTATCGACGATCGATGCCGTTAAACACGCCTCGTACGACGTCAATTACCTGACCGAATGAGTTTGACTTTTATTGGCCTAACGCGTACAATTGGAATTCTTTGCGAGCCGCTTTGGCGGCTGCTTTTTTGTACGTGGCGCACCAACCGACGCCACTATCCCATCTCCTTTAGGCGAGAGCAATGGCCAAAGAAGAAGCAATCGAAGTCCAAGCAGTGGTCAAGGAGGCCCTGCCCAACGGCTATTTCAAGTGCGAAATGGAGAATAGCCACGAGATTATGGCCCACGTCTCCGGCAAGATGCGCAAATACTACATTCGCGTGACGCCGGGCGACCAAGTCACCGTGGCTCTTTCGCCCTATGATTTGAGCCGCGGACGCATCACTTTCCGCAATCGCTGAGACGACGCGCCGTCTCGCCCGAGCCTCACACCCGACCAAGGCACATGGAGAGGAACCAGACCAGTATGTATCGGGCTTGGCCCTTCCAAGAGGCGGCACAGATCGTCAAACAGCGCCAGCCCAGCGGAGACCGCCCGGTACTATTCGAGACCGGCTTTGGCCCCAGCGGCTTTCCCCATCTGGGGCACTTTTCCGAAGGCGTCCGCACCGCTTGGGTGCGCAACGCCTGCGAATACCTCTACGGACTAAAGACCCGCCTACTCTGCTTTAGCGACGACATGGACGCCCTGCGCAAGGTGCCTAGCAACTTTCCGCAGCCCGACATGCTCGCCGCCCACCTCGGCAAACCCGTACACGCCATCCCCGATCCTTTTGGTTGCTACGCCAGTTTTGGCGACCACATGAACGCCAAGCTGTGCGAGTTTTTCGACGCCTCCGGCTTCGACTACGAGTTTCAAAGCGCGCGCCAAGCCTACGTGCGCGGCGACTTCGACGCCGGGCTTTTGATTCTCCTAGCCAAAGCTGAGGAAGTTCGCCAGATCATCGTGCCGACGCTGCGGGAACAAAACCGCCAAAACTGGTCGCCGTTTTTCCCGATTTGCACCAACTGTGGCTCGATCATGGCCACCCAAGTCACCGCCTACCACCCCAGCCGAGGCACCGTCAGCTTCACTTGCGGCTGCGGCGCAAGCGGCGAGCAGTCAGTGCTCGGTGGCAACGCCAAGGTCGGCTGGAAAGTCGATTGGGCGC
Organism: Candidatus Latescibacterota bacterium; assembly: GCA_965221515.1. Taxonomy (GTDB): domain Bacteria; phylum Latescibacterota; class UBA2968; order UBA8231; family UBA8231. The sequence continues at coordinate 4,259,452 of OZ244897.1, read as the reverse complement.
TGCGCTGGTACACCTACGAGATCGATTACGAAATGTACGGCAAAGATCTCATCGACTCAGTGCGCCAGTCCTCCCGCATCGTGCGCCTGATGGGCAAGCAGCCGCCGGCCGGCTTGTGCTACGAGTTTTTTCTCGACGAGGAGGGGCGCAAGGTGGCCAGCAGCACCGGCCGCATGGGGGTGACGGTGGATGCGTGGAAAAAGTACGCGCCTATAGAATCCCTGCTCTTTTTTCTGTTCCAAAATCCCAAGCGGGCCAAGCGACTGCACTGGGACATCGTCCCCAAGTGCGTTGACGACTATCTCGATGCGCTGCGGCACTATCCCGATGTGGCAGAGGAGCAGCGCCCCGAGCAGGCCCTGTGGCACATTGGCGACTGCGGCTCAGCCGTGCCCGAGTACGCATCTCAGGTCAACTTCTCGACGGTAAATAACCTCATCGCATCCCTCGGAGTGGATTCGGTCTCAGTGCTGGAGGAATACTTGGTGCGCTACGACGCGCAGGCGGCTGCTTATCCGCAAGTGACGCAGGCGCTAGTCGAGAAAGGGCTCAACTACTACCGAGACGTGGTGCTGCCCAACAAGCATTTTCGGCCCCCCACCGACGAGGAGCGGGTGCTCTTAGGACAGTTGGCCGAGCGGCTGAGCGCGGCTAACGGGGCCACGGAAGAGCAGTTGCAGGCCATCCCGTTCGACTTGGCCCGCGAAGCTGGTATATCTCCCAAGGCGCTGTTTCAGATGTTTTACGAGGTGGTGCTAGGGCAGCAACGAGGGCCGCGATTTGGGTCGCTTGTCCAGCTAGTGGGGCAGGAGCAGGTGGTGAACATGGTGCGGGAGAAAGCATAGCGCCTACAGGCCATTCGCCGGAATTGTGAGGGTGCGGTAGGTGCCGCGCCCTCTTTTTTTGTGGAGCAAATCGTGGCAGAACAACAAGACCTTTTTTCCGCCATTATGCCGCCGGCCAAGCCGCGGCACGTCGAGCGGATGCAGCAGGTGCAAGAGGGGCTGCCAGCGCAGCTATTTTTGGGCACGACGAGTTGGTCGAATGAGGATTGGGAAGGGCTAATCTATCCAGAGGGCTGCGCCTCAGCCGACTACATTGAGCACTATGCCAAGGTGTTCAAAAGTGTAGAGATCGACTCGACGTGGTACCGAGTGCCGACGCCCAAGGCAATCGAAGGATGGTTGCGGCGGACCCCTCCGCACTTTCGCTTTACCGCCAAAGTTCCCCGCGTGATCAGCCACGAAAAAATGCTCGTGGACTGCCTGGGGGAAATGGAGCAATTCCTCGACGCGATGGCCCCACTCGGCGAGCAGTTGGGGCCGCTGCTGATGCAGTTTCCGTACATTGCGCGAGGACAAGACGCGCACGAAAACGAATACGGCAGCGCGTTCACCGAACGCCTGGCGGCCTTTTTGCCGCAGCTCCCTACCGGCGAGTTTCACTTTGCGGTGGAGGTGCGCAACAAAAGCTGGCTGCGGGCGGACCTGCTGGACCTGCTACGCGAACACCGAGTGGCACTGGTGCTAAACAACTACTACACCATGCCGAGCTTAGCCGACACCGTCGAACGGGTCAATCCCGGGACGGCCGACTTTCTCTACGTGCGCTTTTTGGGCGATCGCAAAAAGATGGACGCCTACGTCGAAGAGCGAATTCGCAAGGGCGAGCAGCAACGGCATTGGGACCGTCTCGTTTGGGACCGCGCCGCCGAGACCCAGCAGTGGGCGCGGCAGGTGCGAGCGTTGGCGCAGGCCGCGCCAGAGCGGGCCGTGTACGTGTTTTTCAACAACCACTACGCCGGATACGCGCCCGGCTCACTCGGCCTTTTTGCCCAGGCGTGGAAGGGATGATGCCTCTATGCCGGCAGCGCGATTTGCGGGTCGTCGGGGTCCGGACGGTAGAGCAGCAGGGTGTTGCCCAAGACTTGCACTAGGTGCGACTCGGTAGCGGCAGCTAGCCGCTCGCCAGCTTCGCGGCGGTCAACGCTGTTGCGCTCGCAGCGCACCTTGACCAACTCGCTGTTGGCGTAGGCCTGGTTGAGCGAACGGATAACGGCAGCCGAAAGGCCCTCTTTGCCCAAATACACAGTCGGGCGCAGCCCATTGCCTAGCCCGCGCAAATAGCGGCGGTCTTTGCCGCGTAGCCCAGATGGAGAGTTTGTCATAAAAGTCGCCTCAACTTAGACGGTACGTTCTCGTCGCCTAGCACATATATTCGCTACTTGAATATAGACGCACCGGCCGCCTTGTCGAGTTGGAACGATTTTTGCCGTTGGACGGGTATGTCTGCGAGCAAAAAGACGCGCCGTCGCCCCGCGCTGTGGACGGCCGGCGGATTCGCAATCGGCATTTTCCTCGGGCGGTCCCTAGCAATAGATCTAGTGGCGGCAGCCACTCTGAGCGGACTGGCTTTGCTCGCAGCGGCCATCGGCTTTTATTGCCAGGCGCGTTGGACCCGTTGGCTGCTGTGGGCAGTCGTCGTTCTGCTAGGCGCCCTGCGTTACCACATCGACACAGCCTTGTCCCCTTTGCCCCACTTAGTCGCGCTCGAGGTATTTGGGCAGCGCGGCGTAATAACCGGGCGCATCGCCCAAGAGCCGGAGCGCAGCGCCGAGCGAATACAATTGGTCATCGCGCTGGAACAAGTGGTCACCGACAGCGCGGTGTACCACTTGAGCGGGCAGGTACTAGTCACCGTCAAAGACGCGTACTTGCCAGCCGATTACGGCGACCGCGTGTCGCTGCGCGGCAAGCTGCAACGGCCCCGCCCGCTGCGGAATCCCGGCGCCTTCGACTACCGAGCCTTCTTGGCCCAGCAGGACATTTACGGCACGCTCTTCGTCGGCCAATCCGACCAGGTCGTGTCCGTCGAACCCCGGCCCGGGCATTGGCTGTACGAAGGCCTAGTGCTGCCCGTCAGACGCGCCGTGCGCCACAGCATTGAACGCAACCTCTCCGGCGCTCCAGCCGGACTGTTGTTGGGCGTACTCTTGGGAGAGAAACAGCGAATTCCCGAGGCCGTGCGCACGGCGTTTCGCACGACCGGGCTGGCGCACGCGCTCGTGGTCAGCGGCCTGCACGTCGGACTGGTGGGCGGGTTCTTCTTCTTTGGGTTCCGGCTCCTGCGACTGGCCGACCGGCCAAGCTCCGCAGCCACCATCGCCGCGCTGGTGCTCTATGCCCTAGCAGCTGGAGCCCAAGTTCCAGTGGTGCGGGCGGTGCTGATGGGAGCCGTGGTGCTGATGGGACGGGTGCTCCGGCGGCAGGGCGACATCTACAACACCCTTGGGCTGGCGGCGCTGGCGATTTTGGTGCTGTGGCCGGAGAGTCCGTGGAGCCTGAGCTTTCAACTCTCCTTTGGCGCGACCTGGGCCATCGTCGCCTTGCACGGCCCGCTTGCCGCGCTTTTCCCCGCAGCCTCTCGACGCGCCGATAGCCGAATTGGCCGCTGGATCGTCATTCCCCTGTGCGTCTCGCTGGCAGCCCAGCTCGGCACCGGACCGTTGATCGCCTATTCCTTTCAGCAGCTAGCATTGGGGGCCGTGGTGGCCAACATCGCGGTAATGCCGCTGTTGGCCCTCGCCGTCGGCTTGGGCCTGCTGGCGGCGTTGACCGGGTGGATTTTGCCCTCGGTTGCCACCGCCTTCAACGCCGCCAATTACCTAGTCCTCGTCGGGCTGATCGAACTAGTCTCGTGGTGGGCCTCGCTGCCCTTTGCGTCTGTGGTCGTGCCGCGCCCGGGCGTGCTCTTCGTCGCCATAGCCGCCGCCCTCTGCCTGCTCGTCCCACTCCTGCCGCATAGGGTATGGGTGCGCAAAGCCACCATTTTTGCGGTACTCATCTGGCTCAACGTCGCGGTGTGGTCCTACGCGCTCCGCGCCCGCGACTTGGAGGTCGTCTTTTTGGACGTCGGCCAAGGCGACTCGGCGTTTGTGCGCTTCCCCAACGGCAAGACTATGGTCGTCGATGGCGGCCAACGCAGTGCCTACTTTGACGGCGGCCAACAGGTGCTGTTGCCTTTCTTGCGCTACATGGGCGTCCGGCGAGTCGATGTCGTCGTAGCCTCGCATTCGCACAACGACCACATCGGCGGGCTGGTCGCCCTATTGGAGCAGATGGAAGTCGGCCACTTTCTCGACAGTGGGCAAGTCTATGACTCGTGGACGGCACGGCGGCTGCGGGAACTAATCGCCGAGCGGGGCGTACACTACCACCGAGTCGCGGCGGGCGACAGCTTAGCCGGCTTAGGCGGGGTCGCCGGACTCGTCCTGCATCCGACTGCGGGCTTTGTCGATGCAGACGGCCAGCTCCCGTTCGGCCCCAACAATGGCTCCGTAGTCTTTAGCTTGCAGCACAAAATCGTGCGCGTGCTCTTTACCGGCGACGTAGAGCAGGAGACCGATCCAGTCATGCTCGCTTGGGGACCGCGGCTACAGGCGCAATTGCTCAAGGTGGCCCACCACGGCTCGCGCACCTCGTCGCAGCCGCTTTTTGTCGCAGCGGTCGCCCCCGCAGTCGCGGTGATGTCGCTGGGAGAGGGCAACAAATTCAAGCACCCGGCGCCAGAAATCGTCGCGCGCTACGCAGCGCACGGAGCGCGGGTACTGCGCACCGACCACACCGGCGCGGTGCAAGTGCGGATTGACGGTACCCGCATGGTCGTGCAGACGATGTTGGAGTGAGAGACGCGCCTTGCGGCCCTAATTTGGGCCGCGCCTGTACCGCCATCGGCTTTGAGCCATTCCCCCTACTCGGCTATCAGGTCGCGGATGGCCCGTTCTAGGTCCTCCCGGCTGGGCGCGACCGCCGCCTCTAAGGGGGCGCTATAGGGCGTGGGCACGTGCGCACCGTTGAGGCGGCGCACCGGCGCGTCGAGGGCGTCGAAGGCCTGGTCAACCACTGCGGCGGCGATTTCTGCGCCGATACCGCAGGGAGCAAAAGTCTCATCGGCGATCAGCAGGCGGCCCGTCCGGCGGACCGATTCGAGCACCGCATTCACGTCGAGAGGCGACGTAGTGCGGAGGTCAATGACTTCGATCGAGAGACCCTCGTCGGATAGAGCTTCGGCGATCTGGAGCGTCTCGGGCACCATCGTCGTCAAAGCCACGACGGTCAGATGCTCGCCGCGGCGACACACGGCCGCTCGGCCAAAGGGAATGGCGTATTCCTCTTCCGGCACTTCGCCGCGCGTGTGGAGTAAGGACTTGTGTTCGAGAAACAGCACCGGGTCGTCGCCGCGCAGGGCCGTCTTGAGCAGGCCCTTGGCATCGTACGGGTTGGACGGCACCGCGACCTTGAAGCCGGGCAGATGCGTAAAAATTGAATAGTAGTTGCCCGAGTGATGCGTTGCAGCCGCGCCGCCGACGCCAATGCAGCCGCGCAGGACGATGGGCATTTTCAGGCGGCCGCTGCTCATGTACTGCATCTTGGCAATCTGGTTGACCAGTTCGCCGAACGCATCGAGGATAAAGTCCAAGAACATGAAATCCACCACCGGCCGCGTCCCGGTCATGGCCGCGCCAGCGCACAAGCCAACGAAGCCGCGTTCGCATATTGGCGTGTCGCGCAGGCGCTCGGGGCCGTACAGGTCGAACAGGCCGGTCGTAGTGCTGAAGTTGCCGCCGCGCGGCCCAATGCCCTCGCCGACGACGAAAATAGTCTCGTCGCGCGCCATCTCCTCGGCTAGGGCTTGACGCGCCGCTTCTACATACGTGAGTTCGGGCATTATTGGCTAAAGACGTGGTCGGCCACAGTGGCCGGGTCGGGCCACGGGCTGTCGTGGGCAAATTGCCGGGCCGCGGCAATCAGCGCGGTGACCTCCGCGGCAATCGCGTCCAGTTCTTCGCGCCGGGCGTGGCCGGCCGCTAGCAGCCGGTGGGCAAAAGCCGGGATGGGGTCGCGTTTTTTCCACTGGTCAATTTCCTCGGTGGAGCGATAGCCCCCGTCGCGCATTCCCTCGGAGTGGGGCCGAGTGCGGTAGGTCTTGCACTCAATGAGGGTCGGGCCGCCGCCTTGGCGCGCCCGCGTTATCGCTGCGCCAGCCGCCGCGTACACCGCAGCGACATCGTTGCCATCAACGGCGATGCCGGGCAGTCCGTAGGCCGCCGCACGGTTGGCCACCTGCGGATTGCGCGTGGTATCGACAAAGGCCACTTCCGTAGCGTAGAGGTTGTTTTCGCAGACGAAAAGCACCGGCAATTGCCAGTTGGTCGCTAGATTGATGCCCTCGTGGAAGGCGCCGTTGGCGACCGCCCCGTCGCCAAAAAACGCCACGCCAACGCTGGGGACGCCCAAGAGCTTAAAGGAGTAGCCAGCACCAGCCGCTTGCAGGATGCAGGGGCCGACGATGCCGCTGGTGCCCATCATCCCCACTTGCGGCGCGAAAAGGTGCATGGAGCCGCCGCGCCCCTGCGAGCAGCCGGTGGCTTTGCCGAACAGTTCGGCGATCAGTTCCTGGGGCGGGACGCCTTTGGCAAGGGCGTGGCCGTGGCCGCGATGCGTACTAAAAACCGCGTCGTCGTCGTTGAGGTGAGCGCAAACGCCGCTGGCAATGGCTTCCTCGCCGACGTACGTGTGGCAGGCCCCGGGAATCAGACCCGCTTGGTACGACCGGGCGAGCTGTTCTTCGCAGCAGCGGATGACCAGCATCTGGCGATAGAGTGCCAAGCAGGTATCCTGGTCGGGCAGACCTGCTTCGGTTGAGGTAGGCATGGCGGCGAATATAGCGATTGGCCGCCGCCATGCCAAAAAATCACTTTACCATGTTTCCCACACCGCCTTTTTGCGGAAGGCGTCGAGGTCCAAGTCCCCGCGGGCATAGGCATCAATGGCGGACTTAGGCACTTTGAGCAATGCGCTGCGGGCAGATAACGGGGAGCGATATTCGACGATGACGTGCTCGTCGGACTGGACTTGGCGGAGAGTCGCGCCGTAGTCGGCAACGGCTTCGACGATTTTGGCTTTGACGGAAGCGCGGGGCAAAGGGTTGGCAACGCGGATTGGGTCACTGATAAAAAATAGGGCACCTACGTCCGGCTGATACATCCCTAAAGTGCGTTGGATGCGCGACCAAGGAGGATACGAGTCGCGCCTAAAGACTTGGTCGAGGATGCCAGCCATGATGTCGATTTTCCTCAAGTCCTCGTACTCGGCAAAGGCGATGCGCTGGCGAAAGGTAGTCGAGTCGATGCGCCCCTCGCCAAAGGCGTCAATAGCAGATTTTTTGACAGTGGCCGCAATTGCAGCAGAGTGCTTGTTATAGAAGTGGACGTGAACTCTGACTGGAGAATCTGCTTCTCCGACTGCCTCGGCTAGCGACTTGTCGATTTGGCCCCACGCTACCAGATTCTCTAGGGACTCCTGTAGGTACTCCCGCGCTTTAGCTATCGTTGCGATTTGCTCGTCGTCAATTGAGAAATGGAACTTCTTTAAGGAGTCGGGAACAGCCACGACTAATTTTTTAAAATCGAAGAGGCTGCCCCTAAGCTCAGCTATCGCTTCGAGTTGCTTGTGAAAGTCGAAAGACACGGTATCTGCAACGACGGGATGTGGGGGCCACTTAGGCTGATAGCAGACCGTTATCCGGTCGTCTTGGTCGAGTTGGCCAATGGTGCCAGCGTAGTCGCCCAGAAATTCGGCGAGCAGGTCGCAGGTTGTAGCCAGTAATTCCTCCTGCGATAGCGATTTGTCCCATCTCTCCGTCCCGGATGCCGGGCCAGCCGCTACAAAGAGCACCCCATAGCCATCGAGGTATAGACCGCGGGCGCGGAAGTCGGCACCAGCGGGCACATCGTAGTACAGGTTCTCATTGGAGAGCACCCCCTCCATGATTCGTATGTCGCGCTGCATGCGCTGGGCGTCGATGTCGGCGAAGCTGGCCGTGGCCATGAAGCCAGCGACTAGGATGGTGCGGGAGAGCGTAGTCATGGCAACCTCCTATGGAGAGGTATGGCGCACCGCTGGCAGCACTTCCAGCACGGGTGCTTGGTTGCGGCGCAAGTGGATGTAGAACTCGCGGTCGAGCTGTTCGAACTGGCGATTGATCAGTTGCAAATCTTGGTAGCGCTGGGCTTGAATCTCGGTCAGCAAGTGGTCGAGGACGCGCTGCTGACGCACCTCAGAAGCGCGCAGAAGCTGGTTCACTGACGCGAGGAAAAATTATTAACGCGGCTTTTGTCCCTAACCTCCCATCCCTGTATCCTTTCGGCTACACTCCAACACCTCCTCTCCCTTCTCCCTCTCTCTGAACCACCGACTTGGCACGGATATTGCATTGTCAATTGGGAATTACCCAACCACCCCTTCAGTTCAGATAGTTTGGCAAGCCCTAATTCCTAATTCTCAATTCCCAACAGATCGCCATGGCCGAAATCGACACTGTTTCCAAGCACCTGATCCAAACCTATCCCGCCGACTTCGCCCGCTTCACCCTCCAGCGCGACGACATCGAAAACGTCAAAGTGATAGAGAGCGAGCAACCCACTATTCGCCGACCGGACAGCCTCCTCCAAGTACGCATCGCTGGCAAGGATGCCTTAGTCCACCACGAGTTCCAAACCAGCGACGACCCGACCATGCCCCGTCGCATGGCCGGCTACATCGGCCGCATCATTGATCACCACGGCCTACCAGTGTACTCGCACGTCTTCTACCTGCGCCCGGCCGCCGGACGACGCGACCCGGGGTACTACATTCAAGAGCATCCCGACTATCCGATCGCGATCCGCTACAAGGTGATCCGTCTGAGCCAACTCGCCGGTCAAACGGTGCTCGACCGTGCGTTTGTGGGCTTGCTGCCGTTTGCACCGTTGATGCAGCCGCCCGCCGGACAGGCCAAGGTGGCGTGGTTGGAGCAGTGTGTCGCCCAAGCGACAGCCCTGCCGCTGGATCGGCCGGTCAAGGCCCGACTGATCGCGGGGTTGGCATTTCTAAGCGGCTTAGCGTATAATCCTCAGACAATTTTAGCGACTATTTCCAAGGAGAATCTCATGGACCTCATCCGCGAATCCTCGTTTGCCCAATACTTCGCCGAAACTATCCGTGAGGAAAGTATCAAGCAAGGCATTGAACAAGGCATTAAGCAAGGCATTGAGCAAGGCATTGAGCAGGGAGGCCGTGCGCGCGCCATTGAAGATATGCTTGACGTGCTGGCGATTCGCTTTGGGCTAGCCGCGTCGGATCCGTTGGCCACTCGCATACGGTCTATCGACGATGTCCAGCACCTCAAGCATTTGTTTCGGGCGGCTATACAGGTGCCCAGCCTCGAATCCTTTAGGCTCTTATTAAACGCCACCGAGTAGAGGCACTGCGTAACGTCAAGAACAAAAAGCTCCGCGCTGGGCCATCTGCAGAGACGCCGCTTTCTTTCGCATTACAGGTCAATCCAGTAGCGCAACTTCTCAATAAGCCGCGCCGGTTTGCGGCCCTCGGCGCGCAATGTTTGGCTGGGCATGGCCATCGCGCTCTCGAATTGACCGCCGTTGTGCTCGATGATCTTGCGCGAACCAATGTTGTCCGAGTCGCAAGTGACCAGGACGCGACGCAGCCCCATCTCCCGCGACACCACCAGCGTCAGGGCGAGGATGGCCTTACCGTAGCCGCGGCACCGCCGCGAGGGTCGGATGCTGTAGCCGATGTGACCTCCGTAGGTGAGCAAATACGGGGTGCTGAGCTTGGGCCTTATGGAGGTTTGGCCGATGTACTCGCCGTCGTGGACCAGCCATAGCACTCGATCTGGGTACCGCATCCGCAAACCCGGCTCCGCAGCGAGAGCCTTGAGATCGCGCACAAATTGCGGGAACCGATCGGCGAGAGAGTCGCTGTCGTAGCCGAGGGATCGGGCGTAGGTCGAGTCGAAACGGCCTTCGGCCAAAAACTCAGTCGCGCCAGCTAGGAAGCTATCCCGGTACAGGATTGAGGGGGAGACGAGAGATTGCATGATCGGTTGGCTATAACGGGATGGGCGGGATTGTTCGGGGTGGGGCAAGGTAGGGCGTGGGGGCCAGACCGTCAACTCGGCAGGCGCGTGTAAAGATAATTGCCTAATATATAACTAATGTTACACGTGGTTAGTGGTTGGTCCCAACCCGACCGGTGGCGTCGAAAGCGGGGCCCTAACTAATCAGCCTAACCTAAAAGGAGCGTTCAATGGAAATCGCGGCACCAAAGACCGCCGACCTAGACTACAAGGTTGCCGACCTAGCACTGGCCGAATGGGGCCGGCAGGAAATCATTCTCGCCGAGCAGGAAATGCCCGGACTGATGGCCTTGCGCGAAGAATACAAAGACGCCCAGCCGCTTGCGGGTGCGCGGATTGCGGGTTCCTTACACGCGACGATTCAAACCGCGGTACTCATCGAGACGCTTACCGCGCTTGGGGCGCAAGTGCGCTGGTGTTCGTGCAACATCTTCTCGACCCAAGACCACGCGGCCGCGGCCCTCGCTGCTACCGGCATCCCGATCTTTGCTTGGAAGGGGGAGACCGAGGACGAGTACTGGTGGTGTACCGAGCAAACCCTGCGCTGGCCCGACGGCGCCGGCCCCAACCTAATCCTCGACGACGGCGGCGACCTGACCAAGTGGATCCACGAAAAGCACCCAGAACTTTTGCCGGGTCTGCGCGGTATCTCCGAGGAGACGACTACCGGCGTCCACCACCTCTACCAGATGCTCGAGGCCGGGACGCTCGCCGTGCCGGCGATCAACGTCAACGACAGCGTCACCAAGTCGAAGTTCGACAACCTCTACGGCTGCCGCGAGTCGCTGGCCGACGGCATCAAGCGCGCCACCGACATCATGATCGCCGGCAAGGTCGTGGTGGTCGCTGGTTACGGCGATGTCGGCAAAGGGTGCGCCGATGCCATGCGCGGTTTGGGCGCCCGGGTGATCGTCACCGAGATCGATCCGATCTGCGCGTTGCAGGCGGCGATGGAAGGCTACGAGGTCAAGAAGATGGACGACGCCATTGCCGAGGGCGATATCTTCGTCACCGCCACCGGGTGCCGCGACATCATTCGCATCGACCAAATGGAGCGGATGAAAGACGGAGCCATCATCTGCAACATCGGCCACTTTGACATCGAAATCCAAGTGGCCGAACTAGTCGGCTATCGCGGCATTGAGCGCGTTGAGATCAAACCGCAAGTCGATAAGTTCACCTTTCCCGCCGGGCACAGCGTCATCCTGTTGGCCGAGGGCCGCTTGGTCAATTTAGGCTGTGCCACCGGACACCCCTCTTTTGTCATGTCCAACTCGTTTACCAACCAAGTCCTAGCGCAGATCGAGTTGCACACTCGGCACCAGCAGTATCCAGTCGGCGTGTACATGTTGCCCAAGCACCTCGACGAGCAGGTGGCGCGGCTCCACCTGCAAAAGTTGGGCGTCGAAATCGACGAACTAGACGCCGACCAAGCCGCGTATTTGGGAATTCCAGCGGCAGGCCCCTACAAGCCGGAGCACTATCGCTACTAGCATCCCATGAACGTCGCTGTCCTGCTCTCCGGTGGAGTCGATAGCTCGTTGGCCCTTGCCCTGCTCCAGCGCGAAAAGCGGCTCACCCTCAAAGCCTACTACCTCAAAATCTGGCTGGAGGACGAGCTGTTTTCGCTTGGCGACTGTCCGTGGGAAACGGATTTGACCTACGCTCGCGCTACCTGCCAACAACTCGGGGTGCCGCTCGAAATCGTGCCGCTGCAAAGCGAGTATCGGCAGCAGATCGTCGAGTGCGCATTGGCCCAACTGCGCTTGGGCCGCACGCCCAGCCCAGACATCTGGTGCAATCAGCGCGTCAAGTTCGGAGCCTTTTATCAGCGAGTGGCCAACGAGTGCGAACAAATTGCCTCCGGGCACTACGCCCGCGTCGAGCGAGCCGCCGACGGCTATCGGCTCCGGCGGGCCGCCGATCCGATCAAAGATCAGACCTATTTCCTCTCCAACCTAAGCCAAGCACAACTCGCTCGGCTCTGCTTGCCCATCGGCCACCTGCCCAAGTACCAAGTGCGGGCCCTCGCCACAGAATTCGACCTACCGGCCAAGGACCGCCCCGACAGTCAAGGCATGTGCTTTTTGGGCAAGATCAACTACCGAGACTTCGTCCGCTTTCACTTGGGCGAGGCCCAAGGCGACATCGTCGAGCAAGCGAGCGGCCAAAAGAAGGGCGAGCACCCCGGCTATTGGTTCTACACCATTGGCCAGCGGCACGGCCTGCAACTCGGCGGTGGCCCTTGGTATGTTATCGACAAAGACATCGCCAACAACATCGTGTACATCGCCCACGGCAGCGCACCAACGCGAGCCGGGCGCCGCGAGCTGATCGCCGAACAAATCCATTGGATCGCCGGCGCACCAGAGCACGGCGCACTCAGCCTCAAGCTCCGGCATGGGCCAACCCTAATACCCTGTCAGGTGCAAATGCGCACACCCGATCGCGCCCACATTGCCCTGTCCACGCCCGACCCCGGCATTGCTCCGGGCCAGCACGCCGTATTCTACGACGGTGAAATTTGCCTCGGCGGCGGCATTATTGCCTAGCTCAGCGTCTAGACGGCTCGACGGCGCAGCCGACGATCATCCACGTCGCTAGCGACCTCAACCATCACGTTAAGCGCCTCTTGCGAGCTCGCTTCGCGTTCATCGGGCTTTTGTTGCAACCCCCACGATGAACCCATGATTTTGTCGCAAAAGGCACCCGCAAATATCCGCTCCTCGTTTTCTCCCAGCACATCGCTAAAAATCGCCACCGCCTCTAATAAGATCTTCCGCTTCTCCGCAGCAGTCTGGCCAAATCCCATCGCGTTGTTGATAAACCGGCCGCCGTCCAGACAAGAGGCCCCAATGACGCCTTTGGGATCAATCGCCATCCAGCCGCGGTCTGCATCCGCCAGGATGTTCCAGTGATGGAGGTCGCCGTGCAGTAGTATCTGGGGCTCATCTGGTTCCAGCAAAATTCCCATCATAGACTCCACGCGCGGAATCTGCTCGATATAGCCCCGCGCCCGTTCGAGATCTGGACAGCTTCTAGCGTCGGCGAATGCCCCGCACAGCCAATCCATAAAGTGCGGCAGGCCGTGATTGGCCGGCGGCGGAGTCGCGTGTAATTCCCGGAGGATACGCGCCGCAATCTCGCTTTGTTCGCGCACATTCTCAACAGAGTCTAGCATGTTGCCAGGCCGCAGTCGTTCGAGCAGCATGGCGTTGAGCACTTTGTCGCAGTCGATGAGTCGGTTGATCCCACGGCCCTCGTAGATGGCCAACGCTTCCATCTCCGCGCTGAAATCGCCGTGCGGAACCCCCACCTTGAGCACGGCCTCTGCTCCATTGCCGAGCTCGGCATAGGCGATGTAGTTGACCTTAATCTCCGCGGTCGGTCGGCCGAGTGTCAGGCCCCACTTAGCGCAGCACCGCACGAGAATGGACGGCAGTTTTTCCAGCCAGGCCTCGCCTTTTTTGCCAAATTCTCGGATCGCGTATCGCTGGAATCGCTCGGGCAACTGCGGTGTGTCGGTCGGCATCGGCGTTTTCTTGACGCTATCTGAAAAACATCTCGCCGGTGAAGGGCAACGGCTTGTTTGGGCGTTGGTAGTGAATCTGTTTAGGCGTCTTGGCGAGCGCGACAGCCCACTGGTCGCGCCAGTCCTCATAGACGGTCTCCGAGGCGGGATCGCGCCGGCTGCGGGCGACGAGACTGGGCCATTCGGGCCGCGGCGAAGGCTCGCCCGTCTTCTGATAGCGCAGATCCATGCTCCAGCGCACGGCGTTGGTGTTGTTCGGCCCCGAGCCGTGGGGCGTCAGTTTGTGGACGAACAAAACGTCTCCCTTCTGCATGGGCAGGCTAATCCGCTCGGTTTGGGGCAGGTCTTGCCCGTACCGCCAATAGACCATGCGCCGCTGGTGGACCCGAGGCTGAACCTGCAAGCAGCCGTTCTCTTCGGTTGACTCGACGAGCGGAATCCACACGGTGACCTGTAGAATACCCTGTGCTTGTTGGGTGGTGAACACGGCATCCTGATGAAAAACTACGTCTGTTGATGGCATCTTGGGTCGGACATGCGACACGGCATTGCAGGTGATTTCTGGGCCGATGAAAAGCTCAATCAGATCGACTAAGTTCGGATTGCGCAAAAACTCAAAGGTGCCGCGGCGGCGAGTTTCCCCGATGTCGGGGCAGCCATCCACCTCGTCGCACTCTTGGGCTAGGCAGGCCAAGCGCCGCGCAAAAGGCTCGTTTTCGTAGCGGTTGGCGATCTTGCCTTGGTCGTACAGGTCGCGGGCCATAGCATCGACGATGATATTGTGATCTTCAATCAGCGGCTCCAGATCGTCGTCGGTAAGCCCTCCTTTGATGATGACGTACCCTTCTGCCTCAAAAAAGTCGATCGCTTTCACGGCTGCTCTCCTGTTGGCTAAAATCACGCAGACGCAAACAACGCCCGCTTGCGCGTCAGGCCGGCGACTAACGCAACGTCAGTTGTAAGGGGCTTAGATTGCCCTTAAAATAAAAGCCACCCTTCTTCTCAAACAAAGACCATGGCATGTTCGTCCTGATTTTCCTAGCGCTACTCGGCTCGATGTACGGCTATTCGGGTTGGCGGCTCATACCCTATCTTTCTTCGTCCATACAGCTCGGGGCCGCATTGGCCTTGGTGTTCCTACTATTGACGCCCCTTTTGCTTTTTCGCCTGCGCTCCCGCCCACATCTGGCTTGGCTGACGGATTTTCTCTCCTGGGTTATCTATCTAGGCATGGGCTTCTTCACCGTCTGCTCGACCCTGTTGGTCCTACGCGATATCGGCGGACTGCTTGCGGGGCTAGTCTATCCCCTTGACGCGGCACTCAACGCCCGCATCGACTTGGCGACCTTTGCCCTAGCCTGGGTCGCGACCAGCTACGGCTACTACCAAGCCCGCCGGACGCCAGCGGTCCGCCGCGTCGAGGTCCCTATTGCAAATCTTCCGCCCGCGCTAGTTGGACTGCGCATCGTTCAAATCAGCGATCTCCACGTCGGCCCGACCATCAAAGCCCCTTTTGTAGAGCGCGTTGTCGCCCGCGTCAACCAACTGCAACCCGATCTAATCGCCTTCACCGGCGACCTCGCCGACGGGCCGGTCGCACGACTCGCCCCACACACGGCCGCGCTAGCCGAACTCACCGCGCCGCTCGGCGTCTATTTTTGCACCGGCAACCACGAATACTACTCGGGCGTGAAAAGCTGGACCGAGCAGGCGCGCCGCCTCGGCTTCGATGTCCTGATCAACGAAATGCGCCAGATCGACTGCCGCGGCGGGCGAATCGCCTTGGCCGGCGCGACCGACTTCAGTGCCGGCGAGCTGGTTCCCGACCACGCCTCGGACCCGGCCAAGGCCCTGGCCACCAGCGACGGAGCCGATGTGCGCATCCTGCTGGCGCACCAGCCGCGCAGCATAGAGGCCGCCAGCCAAGCCGACTGCCACCTACAACTGTCGGGCCACACCCACGGCGGCCAGTTCGTGCCGTGGAAGTACGTCATTTTCCTGCAACAGCCCTATGTCGCGGGCCTGCACAAATTTCGCGACACCTGGATCTACGTCCACCGCGGCACCGGCTACTGGGGACCGCCGCTGCGGCTGGGTGCCCCTTCCGAAATCGCGGTACTTACGTTGAGTCGAGACGGGGCCGCATGAAGTGGGCGCCCCTATATCGTCAGCAGCCGGTGGTTTGTGGTCGTCCCGGCCCGGCTTCTGGGATAGAAGGCGGGCACGAACTACTAAGGTTGTGATCCACCGCGGCCCTTGTTAATTTGCCCACCTCACCAGGAGAATACACATGACCACCGCCCCATCTGCTACCCAGCTCCACAAAGCACTAGACCAAGAGCAAATAGACCAATTCCGCCGCCGCGGCTACATCGCCATTGGCAAGCTGCTCGACGCCGACTTAGTCGCCCTGCTGCGCGATGAATACGACCGCCTCTTTGCCGAGGCGCGCCAGAACGGGCGCTTCCGCAACCTGTCTATCAGCGACACCGACGACCTCGACCAAAAGAACAACGCCGACGAGCAGATGTTGCAGATCATGCAAATGTGCGAGCGCAGCATCCTCTTCCGTCAACTGCTCTACGACGCCCGCATCCTCGACATAGCCGAAGACCTCATCGGCCCCAATATCCAGCTATTCCACGACCAAGCCCTCTACAAACCCGCTCACCACGGCGGCCCGGTCTTTTGGCACCAAGACAACGCCTACTGGAAATGTATGCCAGCCAACTTGGTTAGCTGCTGGATGACGCTCGACGCCGTCGATGCGACCAACGGCGCCATGCACCTGCTGCCCGAGTCGCACCTAACGCCCGTCGGGCACGAGCGCTCGGAGCAGACCAGTGCCTTGCTCGACTACGGCGACCAAGTCGATGCAGCCCAAGCCGCCGTCATCGACCTGCCCGCAGGCGGCGCACTCTTCCATCACTGCCAAACCCTCCACTACACCCCACCCAACCAAACCGATCGCCAGCGCCGCGCCTTTGTCATCCACTTCATGCCCCCCGGTACGCGCTCGGCGCACACCGGACAATTCCTCGAAGTGTCTTTTGCCCGCCCCATGCTGCGGATGCGGGTCTGAGCGCGACAGTCAAGCCAAGTAGCACCCGGGGTTTGCCTTTTTTGACGATCCTCCGACCGTTGATCATATTACCCGCCCATGAGCCCCATAGACCCTCAAGCGGAAAGCGGGCTTATCGGACTTGCAGGATAACGCCGCTATTGAAAGGACTTGCAAAATGAAAATCACCAACGTCGAATTCTTTCACCTCAACCCGCGCCTCTGCGACCGCTATCAAGGCCACGAGGTCCGCTTCTCCGGCATCGACACCCAGACCGTCTTCCGCGTAACCCTCGACAACGGCGTCGTCGGCTACGGCGACCAGCGCGGCCACGCCTCGCTCTCCGAAGGGCAAATCGCGGGCATGATCGACCAGTCGCCGTTCAACTACGTCGCAGGTGCGCTCAGCACCGGCCTGATGAGCGCCCTGTACGACGCCATGGGCAAGGCCATCGAAGAGCCGGCGTACAAACTGTTGGGCCAAAAAGTCCGCGACCGCGTACCCGTGGCCGCGTGGACTCGGCCCGCGGCCCCCGAAGATTTTGCCAGCGAAATCCAACGCGCCGCCCAAGAGGGCTACACCATCTTCAAGATGCACTCGGCCGCCCACCACGACGTGATCGAACAGACGCGCGCCGCCCAAGAAGTCGCGCCCGATGGCTTTAAAGTCCACTGGGACTTCAACCACAATCGGCCCGCCACAGCCGTGCTGCGCCTGGTCGATGCGTTGGAAAAATTTCCGGTCGTCGGCTTCTTGGAAGACCCGCTCTATCCCTACGATATCGAGGGCTGGCGCCTGTTGCGCTCCAAGACCTCCCTGCCGCTTTTGATGCACGTGCCGCAACTTGGGGGCGGCCCCGAGATCCAGCGGGATGTCGCCGATCTCTACATGATCGGCGAAATGGGCCTTGGCCAGTCCATCCGCCGGGGTTGGGCCGCCGCGGCCGCCGGCCTTTCGACCGTAGTCCAGCTCACCGGCGGCACCCTGTGCAAGGCTATGGCCATGCACTTGGGCGCGGTCATTCCCAACGTCTCGCACTCGACCAACTTAGACGACCAGTACGCCGAAGATGTGACCGGAGGCCGCCTCGAAGTCAGTGAAGGCAGCACACCAGTACCCGAGGCACCAGGGCTGGGCGTCGAGGTAGATGAACAGCTATTGACCGAGCTAGCCGCACGGCCCAAGAGCGAACTGCCGCGCCACGTCGGCGTCTTGCACCTACCCGGTGGCACTACGTACTACACCCCGAGCATCCCAGCGGTGGAGCGGCTGACCGGATTTGCCGAGGGCAATGTGCGCGGCGTGCGCAGCGAGGTCTGGAACGACGACGGGTCCGAGGACTTCGCCCGGATTTACCAACAGGTGCAACAAGACGGAAAAGTCAAAGCCTAAGCATTTTACAGCGGCGGACAACGCACCAATGTACGTCCATTCAGGAGAACGCCATGCTCGACCAACTCGCCTACCTCCGCAGCGCCCAAACCGGGCGCGCCTCGTCCTGGGACGAAACCGGCCGCAACAGCGACGCCTGGTGGATCGAACCCGGCCAGAGCGCAATCCTCGCCGACATCCAAGGCCCCGGCCGCATCACTCACCTCTGGCTGACCCAGGCCAACCACTACCGAGAATGCTTGCTCAAGATCACTTGGGACGACGCAGACCACCCCAGCGTGGTCTGCCCGTTGGGCGATTTCTTCGGCCTCGGCCACGGCATCGTCAACTCCTACCAGTCCCTGCTCTTTTCGGCCTCGACGCGCAGCAACAATGTTTTTAACACCGGCTGCGCCCTCAACGCCTACGCGCAAATGCCCTTCCGCCAGCGCGCTGTCGTCGAGCTAGTCAACGAAAGTAGCGAGCGGCACCGCCAGTACTTCTATGTCGATTACGAGACCGGCGACGTGCCGAGCGAGGCCGGGTACTTCCACGCCGAGTTCCGCCGCGAAAACCCCTTTGGCGGCTGGGGCCACGAGATCCGCGTCAACGCGCCAGAGGCCAACGTCGTCAACAAGGAACAGGAAGCTTGGGACAACAACTACGTCATCTTGGCAACCCAAGGCCGCGGCCACTACATTGGCTGCAACATCAGCGTCACCAACTTCCAAGGCACTTGGTGGGGCGAGGGCGACGACATGATCTGGGTCGATGGCTACAAGTGGCCCCCTCAACTACACGGCACTGGCAGCGAGGACTACCTCAACCAGGCGTGGGGCATGCAGGACAACGCCTTTTTGCGCAACGGCTCCTCCATTCACGAAAACAACACCAACGGCTACCAAACGTCGTACGTCCACCACCTCGAAAACCCCGTCCATTTCCAGCGGGAAATCAAGGCCACCATCGAACACGGCCACGGCAATCACCTCTGCAACGAGATGAGCAGCGTCGCCTACTGGTACGCAGCCGAACCCACCCGCGTGGCCACACCCCCCGCCGTCGCCCAGCGCTTGCCCGTCCTGCGCGACGACCAAGGCCAGTGGTTATGCAATCCAGAGCATCAAATCACCAGTCGGAAAATTCGCCCCAACGCGGAAATGGAGCAGATGAAAACGCAGTGGGCGGCCGCTAGAAACCAGTGAGTGCGACGCTAACAACTACGGCCAAAGTTCAGCTCGTCCTCGACGTCCTCCAGCGGCTCTATCCCAACCCTTCAGTGCCGCTCAAGCGTCAGGACCCCTACACGCATTTGATTGCCGTGTTGCTTTCGGCGCAGTGTACGGATGCGCGGGTCAACCAAGTAACGCCCGCGCTTTTTGCCCGCGCCGACCGCCCCGAGCGCATGGTCGAACTGGATGCAGCAGAGATCGAGCAGATCATCCGGCCTTGCGGGCTGGCCCCGCGCAAGTCCAAGGCCATCTGGGCGCTGTCGCAAATCCTGCTCGCCGAACACGGCGGCCAAGTCCCGCCCGACCTAGCCGCGCTCGAACGCCTGCCTGGGGTGGGGCACAAAACCGCGCAAGTCGTGCTGGCGCAAAACTTCGGCGTGCCGACCTTTCCCGTAGATACGCACATCCATCGGCTGATCTACCGCTGGGGCCTGTCTAACGGCAAGAACGTCGAGCAAACCGAACGGGACTGTAAACGCCTTTTTCCCCAAGAGCGCTGGAACGACCTGCACCTGCAAATCATCTACTTTGGCCGCGAGCATTGCCCCGCGCGCCGGCACCAGCCAGCCGAGTGCCTGTTGTGCAGCAGGATAGGCCGCAAGAGTCTGTTCAAGTGAGGACGCATAGACCGGAAACCGAAGTCGCGGACCTTCACATGCCCCACACAGTGATCTTCGCATCGCCCACATCTTCCTCGCGGCGGAATATCTTATCGTCCCATAACTTGCCAGCGGTGCGGTCAAAAATCACCAGATGCCCTTCGCTGGCCGCGCAGCGATCCATGTAGGCGCGGGTCTGTTCAAGGCCCGCAAGGATGGTCTGCTCTAAGCTCTTGTGCAGCAATTTGCATTCGATCACCACTCGCTGCACCGAAGCGTCGCCGGGCACCGGCCACACAATCAGCAAATCTGTGCGCATCCGCCCCAAGCCATATTCCCGCTCAATCCGCCCGCCGCTGTTGACGATGCGCTGGAGAAACGCCTGCAAAAGCAATTGCGGCCCCGCTTCCTTGTATTGAAATCGCTCAACCCAATGCTCTGAATGCTCGCGGAAGAACGCTTGAAACGCGGGCAATAGATCGTCGAGGCGCAGCCGTCCGTCTGCATCTATGTACCAAGCCGGGTCCTGGGCGAGGTATTCCTGCGTGGTGTAGGTCAAGTCGCGGGGAATGACCTCCTGATAGATCGGGTTGGCGATAACAATCGGGCCTTGCCGGCGCAGCAGCCCCAAATCGCGCACGTATTCCACATCGTCTTGGGGCATGGCCGCGGTGGACTCGGCTCCACTCAACAGCGGCTCAACCACGCGCCGTACGCGCTCCTCTTGCAGCTTGTCGGTGAGTTGGTCGAGGTGGGTCTCGCGTCGCAGGATGAGTTGCTCACGGGCGTCGCTTATCGCCGCGGCTGTGATAGGACGGCTGCGCTCCCGCCCGGCCTTGTTCCTAAAGCACGCTTGGTACGCCAAGGCGTTGACCAACCACGGCTGGCCCTGCGTCAATCGCCAAACCTCGTTTTGCGCGTCTGCGGCAAATACCTGCCCGGTCGCCTCAGTGTGTTGCGCCAACAGCACCTGCACTTCGTCCGGCGTGAAGTCGCCCAAGCGCAGAGACTCGGCGCGGATGTTGAATGCGCTGCCGCCGGCGATAATGGCGTTTTCAGCGGTGGACCGGATGCGGTAGTCGCGCACGTCGCGCACTCCGCACAAGACGACCGTCTGCGGGTAGTGCTGTGGCCGGTCGGGATAGCCGGCGCGCAGTTGCCTGAGCACCGCTAAGAGCGTATCGCCGATCAGCGCGTCGATCTCGTCGATCAGCAACACCAGCGGCCGCTCGTCGGCCGCGGCCCAGCGACTCAACGTCCCTTGGAGCGCTTGATGCGGGCCAAACGCCTCTAACGTGTCGAGACTTATATCCCTTAGCGTCAGGTCATTCAAAACGAACTCGGCCTCTAAGGCAATCTGACCGAGAATGGCCCGGATGGCCGCCTCCACATCCTCCCGCGCCGACTGGCCGATCTCGACATTGATGTACAGACAGCGATACCGTTTACTGCCATTCAACTCGTCCATCAGGGCCAGCAGCGCGGATGTTTTGCCCGTCTGCCGCGGCGCATGCATGACGAAGTATCGCTTCTGTTCGATCAGCAGTAGGACTTCGTTGAGGTCAATCCGCTCCAACGGCGCGATGTGATAGTGATCTTCCGCGATGATGGGGCCGGCTGTATTAAAAAAACGCATGATGTATTCGCTTTCGTTTGGTACTCATTGAGGATGGCTATATCACTCCATCTCAGCCAACCGCTCGGCCAAATCCTGCGGCGTCCCAATGTCGAGCGAGCCAAGGTCCCGTCCATCCAAGCTACTGGCCAATCCGCTCAGGTCGGCGGATGTCGTCGGCTTGGCCGCTACGCCCGCTTCGTCGAGCAACTCGTGAATTTTGTCGGCGCGAATGCCAAACCCCAAGGCAGCTTGTGAGATGCGCGCCGGGGCACCGCCTATGTTGAGTACCACATTCTCAATACCCGCGTTGTTGATGGCCACCACCTGACCCGCAGCGTCGAAAATAGGGCTGCCGCTCGTGCCACCGGACAGGTCGAGGTTATGTTGGACTACGTACGTGTCGGACGCGGTGTACAGCTCGCCGCGGAAGGACGGGCGCAAGGCACTAATCGTGCCGTTCTTAAAGGTGCCAATCGGAAAAAGGTCAGACAGCTCGCCGCCCTGTAGCTCGCCGGGAAATCCCAACGTCGCTATGGGAGCACCAATCCTCAAGCGATAAACCTCCCTGCTCGTCGCCAAGCGAGCGCGCCGCCCAATGAAGCCCTCAGAGATGCGCAGCGCACCCACATCGGGCGAGCCCAAATTCTCGGCCTCCCATTGCGGGTGCAACCAATAAGTACCAATAAAGAAATAATTCTCCTGATATGCGAGCTCGGTCGTTAGGTTCTGCACCACGATCCACGCACGCTGCAGATCGATCCCATATCTGCTGTTGAATGCCGCTACTTGGCGGTCTAAGCCAAGCAGTCCATTTACGATGTGCCCATTGGTGACCAGCGTCCTGCTCTCCACGGCAAAGCTGGTGCCGATAAATGTAATAGTCCAATCGGCTATGTTTTCGTTGTACACCCCGTGCAGCACGGCGTACACCGAGTACTGCAAAGAACTGACAATCCCACTCCAATCGCCAATCTGGCCTTCTAGCTCCTCGACGCGCTCTTGCAAGTCGGCAAATTCCGCCCGCGTAATAGTCGTCTGGTTGAGCTTGGCGCGGACTGCGCCGATTTCCGCGGCATTGTCGGCCGTCACTGCCAAAGCATCAAGCCGCACCAACAAACTCAGCCGGTCTTCCTCTTGGGCGGCTTCAACTTCGCCGAGGCGCTGCTCTAGTTCAGCCACTCGCTCGGCGAGCGGATTATCCGCGCAGGCCCAAAAAACTGCGCTTAGCAAACAAAAGAAAAACAGACGCATAGAATATCCTTTCGCGATTGGCGCATTGATTGTAGATGCACCTAAACGTAGTTTGTCAACAGGACGCGCCGTGCGATAATGACCAATTCTATTTCTATGGACAAGGCCCTGGACCTCCTCTATGCCATTAGCTTTTTCACTCCTCCTCGCCCTTTCGGCCTGCAGCCCTGAGCCGCGCCCAGACGCCACCGTCACCCTCGAGTTCTGGACTATTGCCCTCGGCGACGCATTTGCCGACTACATCTTGGGCATGATCGCCGAGTACGAGCAGGCGCATCCCAACGTAAAAGTCAAGTGGGTTGATGTCAGCGGCGGCGAAGTGGCCGAGAAGTTCCTCGCCGCCTTAGTAGGAGACGCGCCGCCAGACTTGGCCAACATCTACGACCTGCCCCGCTTCTTGCAATACGACATCCTCGTCAACATGGACCAAGCGGTCGCGCCCGCCGAAAAGGCCAAACGGCTCGCCAACTTCTGGCGCGGCGTCGGCTACTTCCAAGGCAGCAACTACGCCCTCCCTTGGTACGTCGGCGTCACCATGCTCTGGTACAACAAAGATCTCTTCGCCCAAGCTGGCCTCGACCCAGATCGCCCGCCGACCACCATCGACGAGATGTTCGCCATGGGCCGCCAAATCCGCGAGCGCACCGGCAAATACGGCGTCTCTTGGCGGCTGCACCCCTCGCTCATAGCTCCACCTTGGGCCCTGTTACGCCTAGACGGGTTTTGGCCGCTATTCGTTCCCAACGCCCACCGCACCCGCATCAACCACCCCCAAGCCAAGGCCATCTTGCAGCAGTGGATCGACGCCTATCAGCAGCAGATCATTCCACCCGAGGCCCTCGCCGCCGCCCACCGCGACGAGGTCAATTGGTTCATCGAGGGCCGGGCGGCCATGCTACCCTTTTCCGGCGGCTGGATCACCCGCTACTTCGACGACTCCTTTGCCCAAAAGGCCGTGCCAGCACCCATGCCGCGTGGCCGGCTCGGCCAAGTGCCAGCCACCAGCCAAGTATTGGTCGTGCCCAAAGCCTCACCCCATGCCGCGCAAGCTGTTGACTTCGGGCTGTTTGTCACCAACGATGCCAACCAACTCGAATTCTGCCGCCGCGTCGCCATCTTGCCCTCGACCGTAGATGCGGCCGCTGACCCCTATTTCCGCCGCCCACCCACCACGCTGGCCGACGCCGCCAATCAGTTTTCCGCGGCTGATATTTCCCATTCTTTTGTCATGGCCCCGCCCGATGTCAAAGGCTGGAGCCGGATGGAGGACATCCTCCACGAGGAATTCGCCAAGGCCATGGCCGGCCAGCAGAGCGCGGCCGCGGCCCTGAGCCGCATCGAAGCCAAGTGGAACCACTTGTCGCGCTTTCACTGAGACCCAACCCCATGTACGGACGCTACGCACCTTACTTTTTCGTCGCCCCCGGGCTGTTGCTGCTAGTCGTGTTTTTCGCCTATCCCTTGCTCGACACGCTCTATCTCAGCCTGCACCGCTACAACATCTTCTCGCCGCCCACCTTCGTCGGCCTCGACAACTTTCGCCGCGCTTGGGGCGACGAGCTGTTTTGGCGGGTCTTGGCCAATACCCTGCTCTACGCGATCATCGTCGTGCCCGCGCTCGTGGTGCTGTCGTTTTTTATGGCCCTACTGCTCGACAACTCGCTGCGGCTGATCAAGCTGTTTCGCACCCTGTACTACATTCCGGTCGTCACTTCCATCGTCGTCGCTGGCATCGTCTGGAAGTGGCTCTACAATGCCGACGGCCTGCTCAACGCCTTCCTCAAAAGGCTGGGCGTCAGCGGCCCATCGTGGCTGGCCGATGTGCGCGGCGTCCCCGAGGCCCTCTTGGGCCTGCTGGGCGTGGACATCCAATCTGCGTGGTTGACCGAGCCGGCAATTGCCCTGTTTGCCGTGGCCATGGTCACGGTGTGGAAGGCCGCGCCCTACTACATGATCATCTATCTGGCTGGCTTGCAGGGCATTCCGGCTCAACTCAAAGAAGCCGCCCGCGTCGATGGAGCCGGTTGGTGGCAAGTCGTGCGCCACGTCATCATCCCAACGATCAAGCCCTACACGCTCGTGGTTTCCATCATCGCCACCATCGCGGCCTTGCGCACCTTTGGCGAAGTGTACGTGATGACCGGCGGCGGTCCCTTCCACCGCACCAATCTATTGGCCTATTACATCTACACGCTCGGGTTCAAATACCTCGAAGTAGGGTACGCCGCAGCCGTCTCGCTGTGCTTGTTGGTCGTCATATTGATCTTTGCCCTGCTCAACTTTCGCCTCGCCGGCCGGGGGGACTAAGATGGTTCAACGCATTCTGCTCTACGCAATCCTGTGTGCGGTCGGCGCGGTCTTGCTGGCCCCTTTCGCTTGGCTGCTATCGACCGCGCTCAAAGCCGAGTCCGCTGATCTGTTCGCCCATCCGCCGCAGTGGATTCCCGATCCCATCGTTTGGGGCAACTTCGCCAAGGCGTGGGACATCCTCCCGTTTATGCGCTACCTCTTCAATACCTTCTACATTGCCATCGCCACCGTCCTGCTCAACTTGACGTGCTGCTCGCTGGCCGGCTATGCCCTCGCCCGCATGAGTTTCCGCGGCCGCCAAGCCATTTTCTACTGCATCTTGGCCACGACCATGGTGCCATTCCAAGTCCTCTTAATCCCGCTCTTTATCGTCACCTTGAAGCTCGGCCTCGTGGATTCGTACGCCGGCGTCATCCTGCCAGTGGCCGTCAACGCCTTTGGCGTCTTCCTGTTGCGCCAAGCCTTCACCACCATTCCCACCGACTTAGAAGACGCCGCCCGTATCGACGGCTGCGGCCCGTGGACTATCTATGCGCGCATTATGATGCCCCTCGTCAAACCAGCCCTCGCCGCACAGGCCGCGTTCACATTTGTGGCTCAGTGGAACGATTTCCTGTGGCCGCTGGTGGTGCTCAAAAGCCGCGAGCTGTACACCCTGCAATTGGGGCTGGCCAGCTTGCAAGGCGTCTTTGGCGTCAACTGGCGCTACATCTCAGCGGCCTCGATCATCGCCTTGGTGCCGACCGTGCTGTTCTTTCTCTTCACCCAGCGCTTTTTTACGCAGGGGCTGACGGCTGGCGCGGTGAAGGAATAGCGCGTGTCAAGCTCTATCGCCTACACCATTGCACAAATCAAACGCATAGGGGAAATTGTGAGGTAAGCGGTCTTGGCGTAGGCCCCGCGCCCGCAAGGAGTCGCACCCCATGACGACAACAACCATGCGTTTTTTCAATACCGCTGGCCCTATCAAGCCGGCCATTCACTATCACGTCCCGCCCCTAGCGCGGCTCGACGCCGAGGGTCTCTTGATGCTCATCCGGCAGGAAAAGTACTTCGTCCTGCACGCGCCACGTCAGACGGGCAAGACGTCGGCTCTCTTGGCACTGCAAGGCCAACTCAACGCCAGCGGCGAGTTCCGCTGTGCGTACGTCAACGTCGAGGTCGGTCAGCCAGCGCGCGAAGATGTGGCGCGGGAGGCGATATGGGAACTGACTCAGGGCCAGCCATGGCTAGTCAACGCCTTAGCCTATGAAGCCTGTTGGGGTAACAAAGCCGGGCGCGACCGCCGCCGCTCGATCACCGCCGCCGCCATCCAAGATGCCTGCGAGCAGTTGATCTTGCGCCGCGAGACGCACTTGGATCAACTCACCGACAAGCTGCAAGAAGAGCGCGTACAGCGGGTGATCGAGCCGCTGCTGCGCGGAGCCGACGCCGTGGAATCGTTTGCCGACGACGATCTTCAGTATGTGCGCGACTTAGGCCTGGTAGCCGAAGGCGGCAAGCTGGTCGCGGTGTGGGGCATGTGAGCGAATGACGGCCGCCAAAAGGATCCTGATCATTGCCGGACCAAACGGTGCGGGCAAGACGACGTTTGCGACCGAATTTCTGCCAAACGAAGCGAATTGCCCCATCTTCATAAATGCCGATCTCATCGCTTCAGGGCTGAGCCCGTTTCGACCGGATTTGGTCGCTGTTCGCGCAGGTAGATTGATGCTGAATACGATCTACGACTACGCGAGGAGAGGCGAGAGCTTCGCTTTCGAGACGACCTTGAGCGGGCATGGTTATGCCCGTTGGATTCCTCGCTGGCAGAAACAGGGCTACCGGGTGAAGCTGTTCTTCCTGCGATTGCCGACACCGGAGATGGCTATCGCCCGCGTCAGGCAACGGGTAGTGGAGGGCGGACACGACGTGCCAGAGTCGGTTATTCGTCGTCGGTTTCTAGCAGGCTGGCGCAATTTTGAGTCAATCTATCGAGAGCTTGTAGATGAGTGGACAGTATATGATGGCTCGGGGGACATACCTATGTTGTTGGCAGAGGAGATTAAGCTATGACTACGCAGAAACAGGGGCATCGAGAAACGACGAAAAAACAACGCGATCCGGACTTTGTCGGAGCAGAGATTGCCATGCACCGAGCAGCACAACGCGCCCGCCGCCGGGCTATAGAGACCGTTGGCGCAGTGGCTGTGTTCAAGGATGGGAAAGTCGTCTGGGAGAAGGCCGATGGAACATTCGATGATGAGCTTGAAGAAGGGCGAGTTTGAGATGGCGACATTAAATTGCCGACCCCGGGATAGCGGCGGCGTTGAATCGCGATTTCCAAACACTGCACCCGACGAACTGAAGATCGTCGCTATGGAGACGCCGACATGCTGAAACGCATACACATCCAGGGATACAAGTCTCTTGAAAACGTCGAAGTATCTCTATCCCGGCTGGTAGTCTTGTTCGGGCCCAATGCCGCCGGCAAGAGCAATTTGCTCGATGCTCTACAACTGCTGTCGAAGCTAGGGACGAGCCGGACGGTCAAAGAGGCATTTGATCCTCCCTGTCGCGGCAAGCCGCTCGAATCCTTTACCATCGGACAAAAAGGCATCAAGGGGCTGCTCGAACAGGAGCGGTTGTCGTTTTCGCTGGAAGCCGACCTGAATTTGTCGGATGCAGTCGTCGAGACCGTCAATCGCCAGATACTGGAAATGCGTCGTCCCCACGGCGAGGCCGAATCCAAAGAGCGACGCAAGCTCCCCGCCCAAGTCCGCGAACGCGATCTTCGCTACCGCATCGAGGTGGAGATGCTGCCCAGGTCTGGCGTCCTGCGCGTGGCCGATGAATACCTGGCCGCCCTAAACAGCAAAGGCGAGCCTACGGGCAAGCGCAAGCCCTTCGTTGAGCGGCAAGGGGAGCGGATCCATCTTCGGCACGAGGGGCAGGCGCATCCCACCTACTTCGACCGGTACCTCGACCACAGCATCCTCTCCATGCCGCATTATCCACCGCACTACCCGCATTTGGTCGCGGCCCGTCAAGAACTGGAGAGGTGGTTGTTCTTCTACTTCGAGCCGCGCGAACGGATGCGCGCGGCCAATCCGGTCAAGGAAGTCCGGCATATCGGCCTGATGGGCGAAGACCTGGCCGCCTTTCTCAATACGATGAAAGCAACGGATGCCCCGCGGTTCCGGGGGGTGGAAAAGGCCCTGCATGCCCTGATGCCCGACATCGATGGGATCGAGGTGGAGGTCAGCGATCTCGGCGAGGTCGAGATCCGCCTCAGAGAAGGGGGTGTATCCATTCCCGCCCGGGTTTTGTCGGAGGGCACTCTGAGGATGCTCGGTCTGCTCGCCCTGTCCGGAGTAGATCAGGGCCCGGCTCTGGTCGGGTTCGAGGAGCCGGAGAATGGAGTCCACCCTCGTCGAATTGAGTTAATAGCAGAGTTGCTGAGGACCCAAGAGAGTCTGAACCAGATCCAGCATATCGTCACCACACACTCCCCAATTTTGCCTGACCTGCTGGACGACGAGTCTCTGTTTGCCGTTCGTCGTCTGAATGGCCAGACCTACATAGACCCGTTTGACACCTGGGGTCCGCTCAAGCGGAGACAGGATATCCATAAAGCCTTCGCCGATGAAGAGGAGCACCTGCCGGTTTCGGCGCGCATACTGAGGGGCGACTTCGATGCGTGAGATCGCGCTCTTCGTCGAGGACTACGCGCATCGTCAGGTTATCGGCGCACTGGTACAGCGAATTGCCGAGGAATGCAATGTCGCTATACAGCTCGACTGGCGCAGTGCAGTAGGCGGTCACGGCAAAGTCATCGCGGAACTTGGCAACTACCTGCGCGACTTGAAGCGGCAGGGCGGCCCCTTCCCCGATCTAGTGGTGGTTGCCACCGACGCGAACTGCCGGGGGCTGAACGAGCGTACGCGGGAGATCGGAGGCCAAGATGGACCCGCGCCGATGATCTTGGCTGTGCCCGATCCGCACATCGAGCGCTGGCTGCTGCTCGACGGTGCCGCCTTCAAGGCTGTCTTCGGGAAAGGGTGCGACGCCCCCGACCAGAAGTGTGACCGGAGACGGTACAAGGAGCAGCTAATCCAGGCCATCCATTCCACCGGAACCATACCCGGATTGGGCGGCATCGAATACGCCGAGGACATTGTGCAGCAGATGGACATTGAGCGCACCGCCCAACGGGACAGGTCTTTCAGGCGTTTCGTCACCGCTCTTCGCAGCAGCTTTCAAGGCTGGCAGACATGACCCCCAACACCAAACGCCTCATTGAAGCCGCCTTCCCCCTCAAGCAGGTTTCCCTCGACTCGGTCTGCTCGAACAGGAGAGGCTATCGTCCTCGATTGCAGCTAACCTAAACTCGTCGAACAACATGGACATCCAAGCAATCCAACGCGCCATCGACACACTGCCTCGCCACCACCTGACGCATTTGCCAACGCCTTTACAGCACTGTCCGCGACTGTCGGCGGCGCTCGGGGGGCCGCAGATCTGGATCAAGCGCGACGACCTGACCGGCCTCGCCTTGGGCGGCAACAAGTCCCGCTACCTCGAATTCACTCTCGCCGAAGCCACCGCCCAAGGGTGCGATGCGGCCGTGTTGAGCGCGGTCGTCCAGTCCAATCACTGCCGCCAATTCGCCGCAGCCTGCGCCCAACTCGGCCTCAAAGGTGTCGTCGTCCTGCGCCAAGACGATTCCATCATGGGGCGCAAGTCGCCAGCCCAAGGCAACTACCTTTTAGACCAGCTATGCGGAGTGCGCATCCGCTTTGCTCGGCCCGAGGACATCGGCGCAACCATCGCCGAGGAAATAGAGCGACTCAAACAAGAAGGGTACAAACCTTTCTCGGGCCTGTCCGGCCTATTGTCGCGCGTTGCCTACATCCAATGTGCGTTGGAAATCGAAACCCAACTGCGCACCGCCGGCATCCAAGCCGACGATGTAGTAATCGGGTCCGGCGGAAACAGCTTGGCCGGACTAGTGGCCGGCTTTGCCCTCTTGGGGTGCTCGGCCCGCTTCCTCGGCACCCCCCAAAGCAAGATGGGCCAACGCCAAGGAGTGTCTGAGGGCATCGCGCAAGCCGCGGCGGAAGCTGCGGCTCATCTTGGCCTCGACTGTGCACCCAACTTAGAGGGCATCGCCGTGACCGACGAGTACGTCGGCCCAGGCTTCGGCCATTTAGACCGCGCCACGCTCGACAGCATTGGCCTGCTCGCCCAAAGCGAAGGCATCTTCGTCGATCCCACCTACTCGGGCAAGGGCTTGGCCTGCCTTATCGATCAGGTGCGCCAAGGGCGTTTCCGCGCCAGCGAAAACGTTGTCTTTGTCCACACTGGCGGCACGCCCCTCTTGTTTGCCTACGGAGAAGCCCTGCTCGTCTAGGGAGCGAACCCCAACGGCCCCACCAACTCGTCCAACGCAGCGGCCAGCGGCTTTGGCTTGGCGAGGTCGGCGATGACAGCCGCCAAAAAGGCCACGCCGCCGCGCCGGGCAAAGTCCGCAATCTGCGCGTAGCTCAGCTTGGGCAAATCGGCTAGCTGCTCGCCGACCAAGTGCGCGAGCCGCTGCTCCAATATCGGCGGCCGCTGGGCGTACGGCATGTTCTTTAGCAGCAGGATTAGGTCGTTGCGCGCTAGCACGCGCTCGCGGACTCCGTAGCCCAAGCGGCGGCAATACCCGGCAAAATCGTCCAAGGCATCCGCGCGACCCCCGGCCAAACCCAGCGCATCCTCCCGCGCCAAGAGGCCCGTCATTACAGTCTGCGCGATCAGGTAGTGGCCCCACACCGTGGGGTGCAAATACTCGGTGATTAGCTCGTCGCCGACCAAACCAGCCGGTGCTTGAGCGGCAAACGCCTGCTCCACGTCGAGCAAAATCGCACCCGACTCAGCAGCCAAGGCGCGAATGGCGCGGTTGAAGGGCGAACAGGCCCGCAGGTGAATGCCGTCTAAATCGCGGGCGCGCACAAACGCGGCCAGCGCCTGCGCTGAATCCCCAGCCGCCTGATGCGCCAAGCCCGCATCAAAGTGCAGGGCCGCGTGCTGCGGATACTCGGCGGGCACCGCGTCCGGCGGCGGAACCGGCCCCTGCGAGCGCAGGGGATAAAATCCGGCCAAATTGGCAACCAGCGTACAGAGTGCAACCGGCACCTCGCGCTCGCGCAGCACCTCGACGATCGCGGCCATATTGCGCTGGTAATGGGCCTCGGTCTGCCGGTGCGCCTCGTCCTCCAAGTAAATTTCGCGCTGCACCAAGTGGACGCCAAAAGACTCGGCAGGTGCGGCAGGACGCAGTGCACCTACGACATAGTGCAACAAATTGTCGAGCAAGTAGTAGATCTTGGTCCGCTGCAAAAACATCTGCAACTGGATGAAAGACCAGTTGCCACTCAAGCGCACAAACGGAGTCGCAGCCCCGTACGGCCCTACGAACTCGTTGTGCCCGACGTAGATCAGAACCAAGTCCGGCTCGTGCTCAACCACCTCTTCGACAAATTCGCGCACCACAAAAGAATTGATGGCCGTGACGCCGCAGTTGACGACCTCAATCGCGCGCGCGGGGTAGGCATCGGCCAGCATCTGTTGCAAGAAGTTGGGAAACGAGGTATAGGCGGGGTTGGGAAAGCCGAGCAGGGTCGAGGCACCCAGCGCGAACACGCGAAATGCACGCTCGTCTTTGTCGCGGGCAAAGCGATCTTGCCCTGGGGCCAAGCGCACGTACTGGCGGGGGAAGAAGCGCCGCGCAGCCTGCGGATTGATGCGGTAGGACGAACCACTGGCGACAAAAAGGGCGTCGTCCGGCCCCACGCCCACCAACCACAGGCCCGCCTCAAAGAGCGCGACCAACGACAAGCCCACGAGTAGAGCAACGACCCGGTCTTTTGCCTTATTTATTGTTTTTACTTTGTTTTGCGCGTCCATCAACACCTAAAAACCATGGCTGAAATCGACTCTTCTGACCAGGCATCGGCTGCCATTACGGGCCGCAGCATCCTCGTCGGCACCGCGCTGAGCTTGACCATTGCCATCGGCATTCCCTACGGCAGCATGGTCGTGCAAGGCTCGCGCCTCGGGCTAAGCTCGGCCACCCCGGCCGCGTTCTTTTTGCTATTCGTCCTGCTGCTGACGGTCCAAGTCGCGTTGGGACGCTGGGGTTTTCGGCGCGGCGAGTTGGTCGTCATCTTCGCGATGATGGCCGTCGCCACCGCCATCCCCACCCGCGGCGTAGTGGGGATGCTCCTGCCGATGATCACCGGCACCTTCTACTACGCCACCCCCGAAAACCAATGGGCCGACGTAGTCCACCCATTTCTCTCCGATTGGCTGGTGGTGTACGATCCGGCCGCGGTAAAGGCATTTTACGAGGGCACCAAAGGCTCGGCCATCCCCTACGACGTTTGGCTCAGGCCGCTGGGGCGCTGGTTTGTATTCTACGCGGCGTTTTACGCCACCATTATCGCGGCCATGTCCATTTTGCGCCGCCAGTGGGTTGACAACGAGCGACTCGTTTTTCCGCTGGCCCAAGTTCCCCTCGCCATGATCCAAGACGACGAGGGCAAACAACAAAGCCTCAAACCCTTTTTTCGCAACCCCATCATGTGGTGCGGCTTGCTGTTGCCCTTCTTGTTTAACAGCACCAACGCCCTGCACCACTACTTTAACTTCGTCCCCTCCCTCGCCCTCCAGACCAGCGTCGAGCTGTTCAATCGCACGGCCTCGCTCAACATCCGCATCAACTTCCTGATGTTCGGCTTTGCCTACTTTATCAACTCCAATATCGCCTTCAGCTTGTGGTTTTTCTACCTGCTACACGTAATACAAGAAAGCATCTTCCGCTACATCGGCATCTTCAGCCCCGAGGAGCTGGGGCCTTGGACTGGCTCTGGGCCGGTGGGTGCGATCATGGGTCATCAGATGATGGGCGCACTCATCGTCTTGGTATTCTACGGGCTGTGGACGGCACGGCCCCACCTCAAAAACGTCCTGCGCAAGGCCCTGTGGGGCGACGAGCGGATTGACGACTCGCAGGAGATTCTCTCCTACCGGGCCGCGTTTTGGCTTTTGGTCGGCGGTGCTAGCGCGATGGGCTTCTGGCTGTGGAAAAGCGGGATCCCGGCGTGGATCGTGCCCTTCTTCCTGTTTTCGTCGCTGGTCATATTCATCGGCTTGGCGCGCGTCATCGCCGAAGCGGGCCTGCCCACCGTAACCCCGGAAATGGTCCCGGCCGGGTTTGTCGTCTCCGGCGTTGGAGTCCCCGCGCTCGGTGCCCCGGGCATGGTCGCCACCGGCTACTCTTTGGTTTGGGCCGGAGACCTGCTGGTCTTTATGACCGCGCCCCTGGCCAACAGCCTGCGCTTGGGCAGTGTGATCAGCGGCACCCGGCGGCCGCTCTTTTGGGCCATTGTCGCGGCCATGCTCATCAGCCTAGTGGTCTCCTGTTGGTTCATGCTCTACCTCGCGTACCGCGACGGCGCCCTCAACCTGCATCCCCAGTACTTTACCGGCTTTGCCGCATACCCTTCGGACTTTGCCGCGCAAAAGCTGGCCAATCCCACCGGGCCAAGCCTCGCCGGGTGGCTGTGGACCGGCTTCGGTGGCCTAATCATGGGCGGCTTGATGGCCGCCCGCCACTTTTTTGTCTGGTGGCCCTTTCACCCACTCGGCTTTGCCGTCAGCACCGGCTGGGTAATGAACAGCATCTGGTTTTCAATTTTCTTAGCTTGGCTCATCAAGATCACCGTCCTCAAGTACGGCGGCCCCCGCACCTACCTGCTCACCCGTCCCTTTTTCGTCGGCGTCGTGCTCGGCCAGTTCGTCGCCGCTGGCCTGTGGCTGGTGGTCGATGGCTTCACCGGCATGGTTGGCAACCGAACCCCTGTATATTAGAAGGAAAAAACCTATGCGTCTTCTATACATCCTCGCGCTCCCTATCGCCCTCGCGGCCTGCTCGCCGGAAACAAACGCGCCCGTAGCGCGAGTCGATGAAGTGCCCATCTCAGGAGAGAGCCTGCGGTCCTTTGTCGAAAAGCTACCCCCAGGCTTGCGCCACCCCGAAGGCGGCGACCCAGCGCGGCGGCAATACGTGCAATCGCTCATCGACCGCCAACTCATCCTCAAAGAGGCCCTCGCCCACCGGCTGGATACGCTGCACTCGGTGCAACGCGCCGTCAACGAGGCCGTAGATGCGCGCGTCATCGCCCTGTACCGGGCGCGCAACATAACCGCTCAGGTGCAAGTGCCCGAAGAAGATGTGCGCCGCGTCTTTACCGAACAAGGCTATCACCGCGAGCGCAAGCTCAACGCAATTTTGGTCCACACCCGCGCCGAAATCGAAGCGGCCGTGGCCGCGCTCGACGCCGGTCAGCCCTTTGCCGAAGTGGCCCGCACCCACTCGCTCGACCAGCGCTCGGCTCAACAGGGCGGCGAATTGGGCTTTATTGGCCGCGAGGCCGCGCCCGGCCTGCACATCCCGGCCGAGGTTTTTAATACGCTGCCTTTGGGAGAAATATCCGCTCCTTTGCGCGCCGGCCGCAGTTGGCACATCGTCCGCTTCACCCAAGACCGCGACACGCCCTACGAGCGCTACCGGCCCCTCATTGAAGAGCAGCTATTCAGCGAGCGCCTAGCCCAAGTGGAGGCCGAGCACTTTGAGTCGCTTCGCGCCGCCGCCGGGGCGGTTCTCGACCGCGAAGGACTGCAACTCATGCTCAGCGCAGCCCAGCGCGAAGACGCGGCCCTACTCGACACATGCACTGCCCCACTCTACACCTTTGCCGGGGGTCAAACCACAGTCGCCACCGCTTATAAGGCCCTGCGGCGGCTCAATGCGCAGCGCAGCCTCAAAGACAGCACGCGAGCGCACACTGCGCTAGACCGGCTGGTGCTACGGCCTCTCCTCCAGCGCCGCGCCGCCCGCCAACAGGACCTGTACGACGCCGCGGAAGTCCAACGGCTGGCCAAGAGGGCCTACCAAGACGCGCTGCTCAACGCCGTGCGCACGCGCTTCGCCGCCGTCGAAATGCTCTCCGACGCCGAGGTGTGGTCTTACTACGACAGGAATCCCGACCTGTTTTATCACGAAGAGTCCGTCGAGGTCGAAGAGCTGCTCGCATCCAGCCCAGCCGAGGCCCAGTGGCTGAGCGACCAACTCGCAGCCGGTGCGAGTTTTGCCGATCTCGCCGAGCGCAGCGTCCGCGCCCAAGCCGCCCAGTCGCAAGCGCGCTTTCACTTCCATCCGCGCGACAAAAAGCTCTATCCGCACCTAGTCCCGGCCATCTATGCGGCGGAACCAGGTCAGCTCGTCGGGCCGATTCGGGTGCGCGACGGGTACTCCATTTTCCGCGTCCAAGGACGCAACCCCGGCCGGGTCGAACCATACGAGCAAGTCCAGCACCGCGCCCGCGCTCTGTTGCGCCGCGAGCGGGAAAACGCGGCCTTCACCCGCTTCGTCCAAGACCTGCGCCAGCGCTATCAGAGCCGGGTCGAAATCGACGAGTACGCACTCAAGGCCGCCCTGCCGGATTCGCTGGTCCAAGGCACCTGAGCGATGATCGCGCGCCTGTTGCTGATTTTGGGCGCAATCGCCTGCGCCGACCAACCCGAGCCGCAAGACGCGGCGCACTCCGCCCAAGCTCGCCGTTTGCTCCAGCGCGGCACCCTCTTTTTGCACCAGGACCGGCCCGCCCGCGCCCTAGCCGAACTCACCGAGGCCGTGGCACTCGATTCTGCGTTGAGCACCGCCCATTTTCAAAAGGGCCTAGCCCATGCGCGGCTCGACCAGCCCGCTGCGGCCAGCGCGGCCTTTGAACGCGCCTTAGCCCTACAGCCCGACCAGCCCGCCGCGCACTTTGCCCTCGCCGCCGTGCTGCGCGACCAACATCGCTATCTAGAGGCCACAATCCATCTGGAACAGGCCATCGCCCTCGCACCCGCACGAGCCAAATACCACTTTTACCTAGGCGAAGTGCGCCGCGCCACTGGCGATTTTGCCGGCGCACTCACCGCCTTTGAACGCACCATCGAACTCGCGCCCGACCACCTTGAGGCCCGCTACTACCACAGCGACCTGCTCGTGCGCAACCAGCAATTATCTCAAGCGCGCACCGGTTTTGTCGATCTACTCGCCCGCGACCCCAACCACGTCCAAGGCGGCCTCGGCTTGGGCGGACTGCTCATCCGCCTCGGAGAACCCGCAGCAGCCATTCCCGTACTGGAGCGCGTCGCCACCGCCGACCCACACAACCCCGCTCCCCACTATCTGCTAGCCCAAGCCTACATCGACAGCGACCGCCCCGCCGACGCCCGGCGCGCACAGGGCCGCTTCCAGCAGTTGAGTGCGGCCGGACGCCACCTCAACCAAGGCAATATCTACGTTCGCCAAGGCGCGTGGGACAAGGCAATTGACTCCCTAAAGCGCGCCCTCGCCAGCGATACTACTTCGGTGGAAATTCGCCTGCGCCTCGCCACCGTGTACGCACAGCAAAGGCACTTCGCCGACGCCCGGGCCGCGCTGACACAAGTCCTGGCCCGCGACCCCGACCACTGCGACGCCTACATCATGCTGGGCGACCTGTACTTGCACGAGGGAAGGGCCCAAAAAGCCAACGAGCACTTCGTCCGCGCCCTAGCGATCGATCCCGATTCCTTTGCCGCTGCTTATGGCCTAGGCCGCGCACGCTTCAAAAGCGGCGACTTTGCCGGAGCTGGCGCTGCATTGCGCCAAGCCCTCGCCCACAATCCCGATCACCGCGACATCCACTACACCCTCGGGCTGGCCTATGTCCGCCAAGCCAACTACCGCGATGCCCACACCCATTTCGCCCGCAGCGTTGCCCTCGACCCAGACCACGCAGAATCGCACTATGGGCTGGCGCTGATCTTCATGCAGCAAGGACAGCGGCAACAAGCGCGGCAAGTGCTGCAAAAAGTGCTTGCCCTTGCCCCGGATCACCAACGCGCCCGGACTAAGCTAAGCGAACTGGACCAAGCGCCATGAGCGGCTCCTTCCGCGTCCTGTGCTTGGCGGGCCTTTGCCTCGGCTGCCAAGCCCCGCCCGAGGCCGAAAGCGATCGCGTCTATGCCGAGGCCCTAAGCCTGCTGCACCAAGGTCGGTTCTCCGCGGCCGAGAACCGCTTCCAGTACCTCGTCAGCTTGGCACCCGACAGCGCAATTGCCCAGATTCGCCTTGGTGAAGCTCTGCTCCGCCAAGGCCGCTGGCAGAGCGCCGGCCGCCTGCTCGACCAGTTGCCAACACCAGCGCGCCAGCGCCCAGAGGCTCGCCTGCTCGAAGCGCGGCTTCTTGCCTTCGGCGGTTTTGTCCGCGAAGCCGAACTCGCCGTCAATGAAATCCTCGACCAATATCCCAACTCGCTCGATGGCCGCCTGCTGCTGGCCGAGCTGTACTTGCAGGCCGCTGCCACCATGAACCTCGAGCGGGCCACGGCCCTGTGCGGCGAGGCACTATCCGCCCAACCCCAGCGCCGCGACGCGCATTACCTGTTGCTCCAAGCCACGATGCGCCTCGGCCGGTTTCCCGCAGCCTTGGAACGCAGCCGCCGGTTACTCGACGCCTATCCAGACGACGGCCAGGCCTATCTCTTGGCGGGCACGGCGGCTTTCTGGGCAGAGGACGACCGCGCCCGACCTTGGCTCGAAAAAGCGGTCGATTTATTAGAGTCAATAAATCGCCTAGAGGCCCTGTGGCTGCTCAAGCTGACCCACCAACGGCAGGGCACAGATGCACCGGCACTGCTGCCGCGCTATCGCTTTCCCCAGCGCAGCTTGGTGCCAACAGCGACCAACTTGCGCTTTGCCGAGGTGGCCGCACGTGTCGGCGTGGCCAAAAAAGATCGCGGCCGCGGCAGTGCTTGGCTCGACTTCGACGGCGATGGGGACTTCGATCTTTTCAGCGTTGGCATCCAAGTCGAACACGCGCTCTACCGCAACGACGGCGGCCAATTTCGCGATGTCGCCCACCTGGCCGGATTAGCCGACGCCCGCGGCGGTTGGGCCGCGGCGAGCGCGGACTTTGACAACGACGGCGACGACGACCTCTTTGTCAGCCGCGACGCCTGGGAGGGCCGAGCACCCAACTCACTGTACAGAAACGACGCCGGCGCATTCATCGACAGCGGCCGCGCCGCCGGCATGGCCGACTCCAGCGATAGCTTTACGGCCACTTGGCTCGACTTCGACGGCGACGGATACCTCGATTTGTACGTGGCCAACGGCGTCACCGGTACGGGTGCGCCAAACGCCCTCCTGCACAACCAACAAAACGGCGCCTTCCTCGACGTAGCGACCGCGGCCGCAGTCGCCGATTCGGGCAAAACTATTGGCACGGCTGCTGGCGACTTTGACGGCGATGGCCTGACCGACTTATACGCGGTCAACATCGGCCAGTTCAACCGCCTCTATCGCAACCTTGGCGACGGCACCTTTGCCGATGAGGCCGAACGCGCTGGAGTCCTTTTTCCAGTCGAAGGCGGGTACGTAGCGTTCTTTTTTGACCTTGACAACGACGGTTATCTCGACCTATTTGCTTCAACTATGAGTGCCTTTCCCGATGTCCTCAACAGCATGGTCACCGGTGAGGCCATTGAGCCGAATCGGCCCTTCCTCTACCGCAACCTCGGCGACGGCACTTTTGCCGACATCGCTACCACTGCGGGGCTCAAGCGCTCTTTCGGCAGTATGGGCGCGGGCTTTGGCGACCTAGACAACGACGGCTTCGTCGATATCTACCTCGCCAACGGCGGCCCGCAAATGGCCCGTCTCGAACCCAACGCGCTCTTCCGCAACCTCGGCGACGGCACCTTTACCGACATCACGGCCACTGCCGGCACCGGCAGCCTCGGCAAGGGCCACGGGGCCACCTTCGCCGACTTCGATCAAGACGGCGACTTGGACCTTTACGTTGGCTTGGGCGGCCACTACGACGCCGACACCTGGGACAACGCGCTCTACCGCAACGACGGCCCAGCCCAGCACTACCTATCCATCCAACTCATAGGCACCCAGACCAATCGCAGTGCCATTGGTGTACAGGTCGCCGCCTTTGCCGCCGGCCGCACCGTCCGCGCCCAACGCCAAAGCGGCTTTGGCTTCGGCAGCAGCAACGAGCCGATCTTGCACCTCGGGCTAGGGTCGGCTACCCGCGTCGATAGCCTGCATGTGCTGTGGCCCGGCCAGCCTCCACAGCGCTTCTTGGACCTGCCCGTCGATTGCCGCATCCGCATCGCACAACGCGAGGCGGACTACCTGATGCTCAGGAGGCCACCATGAAACTCTTGGCGTTTCTCGCCCTCTGTTTGGCACCGCTGATTGCAGCCGACGCCCAACAGGGCCACCGCGTCTCCAGCCGCTCGGTAGTGGTTAACACGGCCGCGCACTGGCAAAATTGGCAGCTTCCTATTCACGCCGTGCAGATAGCGCCGGACGGCACTGTTGAGCCGCACTTTTTCCGCGAACACTTCAACTTGATTGACGATCTAGCAACCTATACCCGGCCCATCGTCGATCTGCGTCGCCGCAGCAACCAGACTGCCATCCTCAACATCGATAGCACCCAGACCCGCGACGTAAAAGGCGAGATTATTGTCGATCGCAAGGGCGCTCCCATCTACTCCTATTTCTTTCGCCCGGGCATCAGCCGCGTCGGATCCAATGCGGCGGCGGCGGCCAACATTCTCGACGACGACCCCACCACCTTCTGGGAGCCCGACCCGCAGGCGCCGATCGACGACTGGTGGATCGAGATAGACTTAGGTCGCGTCGTGGCGGTTGATTCCCTCGTCCTCCACTTTGTCGAGCAAGAGTTGGGCGATCCCTTTTTCCAGTTCCGCGTTCTCGCCGCGCCCGACCAAGAGCCGGTACAGGAAAACGCCGACAAAATTACTTTTGCCCGAGTCGCCAACACCAAAGCCCCCAACCGCGATCAGCGCACCTTCCGCATCGGCCTCGAACAGCTCGACGCCGATCCCAACTGGCAGGGCAAGCTAGTGCAGACCATCCGCATCGTGGTCAGCGATACGCGCGGCGAGCGCGGCGAGCGCATCAGCCAAGAACAATGGCAGGCTCTGCCAGCCGACGAGCGCGGTGCGATCGTCTATTTCATCCGCGACGAACAGGGGTTTGAAGAACCTGTCGAGCAAGCGATCTATGAAAGCCTCGACGCCCAGCGCCAAGGCCGCTTGGATTACTATCGGCGCGAGCGACCGCGGCTGGCCGAAATTGAGGTGTATGGATTTGGCGACAACATCAGCGGCGGCTTGGTCGCCGGCGGCGGCCAGCTAAATCTGACCGGCGATGGCTTTTTGCCGGGGCCAGCTTTTGACGCCGATTTCAACACCAGCTTCCTGCATCTGGTTTGGTCGCCGACTATCAACCGCGGCGTGTTGACCGTTGACATGGGCGCGTCGTTTTGGCTCGACGCCATGCGCATTTCCTCGACCCGGCCCCAGCCCTTTATAGACGGGTACTTGATTCGCGGCTCCGATGGCTCGCGCGACACCCGCGGCAAAATCAAGTGGGCGCGCCTTAGCCCCCGCTCCCGCGAGGACAATAGCTCCGACCGCTTTGAGCACATCATCGACACCTATACCTCCAGCCCCAAGCTCCGCTTCCTCGAAATAAGCATCATCTCGGCGGACCCGCGCCGCCGAGGTGGGTACAACACCGGCCCGACCATTGCCGAGTACCAGCTTTTTTCCACTGGCTACCCAGCCCAAGTAGAGCTAACTTCCGATCTGATCGCGCTGCCTGGAGCGCGCAACTTCGGGGCCATTACTTGGGAGGCCGAGACGCCCCCGGGCACGACCGTCGCAATCCGCACTCGCACCGGCGACTTGCTGGGCAAGGTCATTCGCTACTTCGACAAAACGGGCAACGAAATCACCTATGACGCTTGGAAAAACCTCTTGGGCAGTTTCAAGGGGCCAGCCGACACCACTTTCGTACCCACCAGCGGCTGGAGCCCTTGGAGCCGCGCCTACCAGCAGCCCGGCGACATCGTCACCTCCCCCGGCCTGCGCAAATTCATGCAGTTCCAAGTCGAGATGATTACGACCGACCGCGAAGCCGCAGCCTCGATCCGCTCGCTCGCGGTCGAGTTGCTCAATCCCGTCGCCGAACGCATCGCGGCCGAGCTGTGGCCGGCCTCGGTAGCAACCTCCGGTGCGCGGGAGACTTTTGACGTCTTTGCGCAGCCCTACTTCATCGAGTCGCCGGCGGCCTCGCGCAGCACTGGTTTCAACGAAATCCTGCTGACCATGCCGGCCTCGGAAAACCTCGAGCTGTTGGAATTGGGCATTGGCAGTGCAGACGGCGAAAAGGTCTTTCGCCTTGGCGCCGAGCGCGATGTGCCCACGGCTGATGCCCAGGCGCAAGTCGCGATTTTGGCCAATGGTGGAGACTCTATCCGGGTGCGCCTCAACGAGCCGCTCAACATCCTGCCCGCGGCCAGCCGCACGTACAACCGCATTACCCTTGAAGGCGAAGAAGTCCCGGTGACCCAAGACGGCCTGCCCCTTACCGCTGCCGCGTACGGAACCCTCGACAAAGACGAACGGGGAGCCATCCGCTACTTCCGGCATCGCGACGGTCGGTTCAGCGAGATCGACCAAACCAGCTACCAAGACCTGCCCAGCCAAGAGCAAGGCCCCATCCGCTACTTCCGCATTTTGCGCGGCGACGGCGCTCAGTTTCCGTTTGACGCGCGCGGCGACTCACTCGACTCAGCCGCGTACAACCGCCTCTCCGCGTCCCAGCGCGGCGTTGTTACCGGGCCGGGGCAGCGCTTCCGCTTGCGCCTTTCAGCGCCGGTCTTTCTCAACGGCACGACCTTGCGCCTGTTCGTGCGCCAGGCCGCCAGTGCCGACGCCGAAGAAGCGTGGCAGGCCGTCGAAGCGGGCAATGCCGACGAAGGCGTCGCCAGCAACACGCTGTCGATCAACGTCCCCATTGACAGCGATCTCGTCCATGGTCTCGCAGTCGGCCCCAACCCTTTTACTCCCAACGGCGATGGGATCAACGACGCGGCGGAGATCTCGCTGGAGATCTTCAAGCTCACTTCCAGCCGCCGACTCCAAGTGCGGATTTACACGCTCAATGGGCGACAGGTTTGGCAGCGCGAGGAAATGGTGCTGAGCGGCCGCACCACCGTGCGTTGGGACGGCGTCGATAACCACGGCCGCCAAGCACCCCCGGGGCTGTATTTGTGCCAAGTCCAACTCGACGCCGACGCCACAGGTCAGCCGACAACCCAAGCGCGTATTATCGCCGTGGCCTACTAAGTGCCTAGGGCTGATTATTGAGCATTCAGTAACCGATAGGCTGTCATTGTGCACCTCCGATGAGGAGACAACCATGATAATGCGCCGAATGTTTGCTGCGACATTGTTGACAATGCTGTGTCTTGCCGAGGGGTCGGCTGAGGTGGAGACAAAAGCGGCCCGCGACGACAGCCTTGTGGAGAAGACGGAAAGGACGCGACGGATTGCCAAAAAGTTAGTCGCTGGC
Organism: Candidatus Latescibacterota bacterium; assembly: GCA_965221515.1. Taxonomy (GTDB): domain Bacteria; phylum Latescibacterota; class UBA2968; order UBA8231; family UBA8231. The sequence goes on along the minus strand of OZ244897.1, from coordinate 4,216,973 downwards.
AGCCTTGCAAGTGTCGCTTCCGCCGCCATTATCGCAGGAGCACTTAACACAACACCAGGACTAGGGCCAGAGCCCGGTACAGATCCTCTTACTTTCGGCGGAGACCTAGCTTTCTTGTTCGGCCTGTTGCCCGGTACTATGTTCGGATTCCCGGTTGGCGTGACTTTGGTTGATCCTCATGATTTTTTTCGCAATACGCTACGGGGTGGGATTGGTGGGGGATTAGCGGGATTGGCACTGTCTCAACTTTGCGACGAAACGGGTCCTGAATTGCTTTCTGTCCTAGGGTTTGTAGCCATATATGTCGGTCCTGTTGTTGGTTCAATATATGAATCGGAGCAATCGCGCAATCCTCCTCAAGCGCACCGCGTCTCTTTCGGTTTAGCTCCCACTGCCAAGGGAAGCCTTTTCGCTGTTGCCACGCTGCGCTTTTGACCATTTCATAAGAGGAAGGGCACTTTATGCGGCTACTGAATTGACCGAGATGTTTTCGCCCATCTTGAAGATACCGAAACCGTCTATGCCCAACTAGTCCAACACTATTCTCAGTTCCTATATTGGAGGAGGGATTGCAGTGAACCGGAAATGGATATTCTGGACGGCAACAGCCGTCCTATGGCTCGGCAGCACTGCTGCTAACGCCCAAGAATACGGCGCACGCCTCGGCACGGTCAAAAGAGGTGGGGTGGTTTCCTTTGAGCCGCAGGGGGCCGGCGTTATGTTCGGCGCCCTTGACCCGGCCAAGCGCCGGTGGTACGTGCCGCAAGAGCTTTTTAACGAATACCAGTGGCGGCAGTGGGAATACTCCAATTACGCCCGCGATCACTACCAGCGCTACGTCAGCGCCATCCGCGAAGGCGATTACTACTACGACCTCTACGGCAACCTCGTCACCCGGGGCTGGTTGGTTTTTAACAACTCGCAGACCCAACCTCGGCAGTTTGGCTCTTCAGTGCTGAAGTCGAGAAATTTCGACGGTTGGTTTAGCGGTCTGGTCATCTCGGCCGACTCCAAAGGCCAGCACCACTATGCCTTGACGGCTGGAACCAAAATTCGCTCAACCCTGACGCCGATGACCTTTTCCAAGCCGCGCTGGGACGGCATTCAATTCGACTACGCAGCCGACAAATACCAAGGCACTCTAATTTACTCCCGCATCAGCCGCCCCGGCGGTACGTCAACCAACGACCAAGAGAGCTTGGTCACCAACGCCACCTCCATGTTCGGTAGCCGCGCCACCGCGCAGGTGGGCGATTTCGCCACCGTGGGGCTGACCATGGTCAATGCCCACCAATCCAACACCCTCATTGACGGTTTTACCGGCAACCCCTTCACCGGCGAGCTATCGGTCGATCAAAACCAGACCGTTTCGATCGTCGAAATCGTCTTGCGCGACGACAGCCCCGAAGACGGCGTCGGCGGCGCGGCCTTCTTCAGCGCCGGTTCGGACATCATCATCACCTATCTCGACGGCACCCAAGACAACGGCAAGGCCATTCGCTTTGAGCCGATCATTGAAGGCGGCCTCGTCGGGGAGGGCTTCCTTTCGGCCGATGGGGCCGAGGAGATCCGCCTGCGCTACGACTTTGACAGCCCAGCCTTTGTCAACCGCGCCTCGGGCACCAAAGAAGAAATCAAAAAAGTCGAGTTCCGCCTCGTGCTGGGCAACGACTATCAAGTCTGGGTCACCTCCGACAGCCAGCTCAACGTCAGCGGCGAGTCCGTCCTCCTGCTCGTCGCCCAAGCCGAGGGCAACGTCCAAGACAACACCAATTTGCAGATCGTCAGTTTCGACTACGGCCTGCCGACCTCCACCCAGATCTGGGGCGCGACCTTAGAACTGCAACAGGTCCTCGGCTTCGATTTCTACGGCGAGTACGACCTCAACTACAACTACACCAAATATCCCAATGTCGTCGCCAAAACCCACACCACTTTCTCGGGCACCCGCGGCGATCGCGCCGCGGCGGCGTGGATGATGAACCTCTCGCGAGTCGCGTTTCCCTTCTTCTTCTTTGGCGAGGCGTACAGCATGGATCCGCGCTATTCCACTCGCACGTTCACCGCCCAAGGCGATGGCTTTATCGACTACGAGGACGAACGCATCCACGTCGTCGAACTAGTCGAAGACAACGACGACCAAGACGAATTTCCCGACACCGTGCGCAAAGACTGGCAGACCGGCGACCCAAGCGTCTTCCCCGGTTGGGACGAGAACAACGACTTCATCTCGGATTTCAACCAAAACGACAATCGCTTCTTGAGCAACCTCATCCCAGACTACGAGGAGCCATTCCTGCGCCACAACGTCGATCGGCCCGAATTCCTCTTCGGCATCGACTTGAACAACAACTTGTGGGTCGATCGCTTTGAAAACGACGAACTGCCCGACTACCCCTACAAGAAAGATCACCGCGGGTACAACGCCTACGGCGGCGTCCACTTCACCCCCGAACTGCGGCTAATGGCCGGCGTCTTGCGCGAGGGCCTCATTTCTTCTAATCAAAAAAACCACGCCAATTACGTCCTGCTGACCCTCGACCGCGACACCCCCTCTTGGGGCCGCTTCCGCGTCTTTGAGATGCTCAAATCCACTGCCGACGACATTCCCGACGACCTCTTGCAGTGGCTGCCCAACGCCAATATCCGCACCGGCGAACCAACCAAAGTCGAGGATCCGCTCATCGCCCGCGACACTTGGATCAACAGCCTGTGGATCGGCCACGACTACAAGCTGGGCGGCCTGCTGACGGCCAATTACCTCAAGTACGACCTGTACCACCAGCGGATCAGTGCCGATGAGCGGGCCCTGTTGGGCCTGCGCGAGCGCGACTTTTTCTTGGGTCTAATCAACAAAATCAGCTACCGCTTCGACTTTGGCCACTTGTGGCTAGAGCCGCGCTGGAAAAGCGAGTACCGCCGCCAGAGCCGCGACCTGATTGCGGCCGACGAGCGCACCCAACTGGCCGAGATCGGCGGCTTCATCCTCGGCTTTCCCCTGCTCAGCCACACGACCCTACTCAGCGGACTAGAGCTGACCTTCCTCAACGACCTGAAGCGCGACTCCAACGACTTCAACGGCCTAGTCTGGGCCTTGCAGTTGGCCAATACCTCCGATTATCTCGGCTACAAGGTCACGACCCATGCGGGCATGAAGATCGACCGCCGCCAGCCCCGCGGCGAGGACGCGGTGATCATCAATCAGATCTTTATTTCGATCTACGCGGGCTTGCAGTGATATAGGGATTCCGCGTCCACCTGCGGATCATCGTATGAAGGATGTAGGATTGCTATATGGCTAGCCGCTGGATGTTCATCGGGGTAGTAGCCGTCTTTGCTCTCGCCCTCTCAGTGCGCCTGTACTATCTCCACGAAATACGCGCCAGCCCGCTTTTTACCGCGCCCGTCGTCGATGCCCGCACCTATACCGAGGAGGCTCGCTACTTCAGCGAGGTCTCCTTTGCGGGTCGGCCCGTGCCCTTCTGGCAACCGCCGCTCTACCCCGTGCTGCTCGGCATCCTCTTTGCCCTCGCCGGCGACCAACTCTACTTACCGCGCCTCATCCAAGCCGTCATCGGTGCGCTCGTCTGCGTTCTCATCTGCCTGTTGGGGCACCGGGTCTTTGGCGCGGGAATCGGACTCGGCGCGGGTTTTGCCGCAGCGTTGTACGGTCCCCTGATCTACTTTGGCGGCGAATTGCTGCCCACCTTGCTGGCCTGTGGCCTCAACGTACTCGTGCTGCTGCTCGCAGTCGGCACCGGCGGTTGGGCGCGCTGGCTAGCCAGCGGTGTGCTGCTGGGCCTGTCCGCGCTCGCCGTGGCCAACGTGCTGCTCTTTGCGCCCGTGCTGTTGGGCTATCTCTACTGGCGGCAGCGGCGGCTGCGCCCGCCGGCTTTTCTGCTTTTGGGCTGTGCGTTGGTCATCGCGCCGGTCGCGTATCGCAACTGGGCGGTCGGCGGCGACTTAGTGCTTATCTCGCACAACGCCGGCATCAACTTTTACATCGGCAACAACCCCGACTACGCGCAGACGACCCACATCCGCCCGGGACGGGCTTGGGCCGAGCTGGTAGCAATGCCCGAGCGCCGCGCTGGCATTGAGCAACCTTCGGCCAAGTCGCGCTATTTTTTTGCCCAATCTTGGCAATACATAACTTCCGCGCCGCTCGATTTCACCGGCTTGCTGGCCTACAAGGGCTATCTGTTCCTGCGCGGCGACGAAATCCCGCGCAACCGCGACCTCTACTTCGCCCGCAACGACTCCTCGCTATTGTCGGTCCTGCTGTGGAAAAAGGGGCTGGCGTTTCCCTTCGGCTTGGTCGCCCCGCTGGCGCTGTTGGGACTTTTCGCCTTTCTGCGGACTTCTGCGTCTGCCGCGGGGCGCTTGCTAGCGCTCTTTGTGGCTTGCTATGCGCTTTCCGTAGTTCTGTTTTTCGTCACCGGACGCTATCGCCTGCCAGCCGTGCCCGTGCTGTTGCTGTTTGCGGCGTATGGGGCGCACGCCCTGTGGCAGCGGCCGTGGCCGGCGCTGGCCGCCGTGGCCGCCCTCTTGGTTTTTTGCAATGTGGCCACGGGCGCCATGGACCTAGCAGGCAATGCCCACGAGCACTACTATCTTGGCCACGCCTACGAGGAACGGGACATGCCAGCCCACGCTGCCCGCCACTATCGCCGCGCCATTGCGCGCGACCCCACTTTCGCCGAGCCTCTCCTCGCACTCGCAGCACTCCACGGCGAGGCCAAACGCTACGACCAGGCCATCGACTTCTATCGGCGCTACCTTAAGACACAGCCCCACGACGCGGATGTGCGCTTTCTCCTCGGCCACACCGCCCTGCTGGCTCGGCGCTACGACGCAGCCGTGGCCGCGTACTCCGAGGTCGCACGAGCGCGCCCCAACTGGGCTGCCGCGCACGGCGGCCTCGGCTACGCCCTCCTGATGGCAGACCAACCCCAGCGCGCGGCCCAAGCGTATAGCCGCACGCTCGAACTGAACCCAGACTCGACGCTCGTGCGCTATCAACTAGCCCGTCTATACGCCGATCAGGGGCAACACCGCGAGGCCATCGCCGAGTTTGAGCAGCTAATGCAACGCGAGCCGCACGTGCCCGAATACCCAACCCGCCGCGCCGACTTGCTCATCCAACTCGAACAGAAAAAGGGCATGGCTCTGGGGCAAACCGACCGACTAGCCGAGGCCGAAAAACTCTTGCGCCGCGCCATTGCGCTCGATGCCAAAGCCGCGCATTCCCACTGGAGCTTGGGTATGCTCTACGCCCGCCAAGGGCGCTATGCAGAAGCCGTGCCTCTGTTTGAGCATCTGCTCCAGATTGCTCGGCGCGACTACCAAGCCCATCTGTTTCTCGGGCACCTCTACCAACGCATCGGACGCCCAGCCGACGCCGAGGCCCAATTCGCGGCTTTCAGTCGCAACCAGCGCGCCTATCGCATGGAAAAGGTGGCGCGGCGGGAAATGGAAGCCCAGATCGAACAAATTTTCGGCGGTTGATCCGCAGAAAGCGACTTATTTATGCCGTACGCGAGCCGCTGGGCAGTTTTTGGACTGTTCTTTTTTTCTGGAGCCTGTGCCCTCATCTATCAAATCACTTGGATGCGGCTCTTCCGGCTCGCGATGGGCAATACGGTCTTCACCTCAGCTACGGTGTTGACCGCGTTTATGGCCGGGCTGGCACTGGGCAGTTGGATGGCCGGACGCCTCGCCGACCGCACCGGCCGCCCCCTGCGCGCGTATGCCTACCTAGAAGTGCTCATCGGCCTGTGCGGCTTGGCCATGACGCCGGCCTTCAATGCCCTCGAGCCGGTCTATGGTTGGCTCTATCGTGGGCTAGATGGAACCGGCATCTGGCTCGGCGTGGGGCGCTTCCTGGTGTCGGCGGCCCTGTTGGCCCTGCCTACTACGCTAATGGGCGCGACGCTGCCGCTTTTGAGCCGCTTTACAACCCAACGGCTAGCGAGCATGGGGCGCGACTTGGGGAGGCTCTACGCGCTCAATACCCTCGGGGCAGCACTGGGGGCGGCGCTGACCGGGTTTTTGTTGGTGCCCTCCCTCGGGGTGCAGACTACGCTGTGGGCGGCGGCCGGAGCCAATGTACTCATCGGTGCGCTGGCCTTTGCCCTCCCCAATGCGGCACGCGCCAGTGCGCCAACCGACCAGCCGGCGCCGGGCCGTGGCGACTTGGCCGCGCTCTGGGCACTGGGGCTGACGGGCTTTGCCTCCATGATCTACGAGGTGAGTTGGACGCGCACCCTCTCGCTGCTGATCGGCTCCTCGGTATATGCGTTTACCTTGATGCTGGTGGCCTTTATCTGCGGGCTGGGGCTGGGCAGCCTGGTGCTGGCCGGCTGGATCGATCGCCGGGCGCGACTCTTTCGCACGCTCGCCCTCTTGGAGCTGGCTGTCGGCCTAACAGCCCTGCTGGTCGAGCCGCTCTTTGGCCTGCTGCCCCTGGCGGTCGTCGAGCTGGTCAATCGCTATGCCGGCTCTTTTGGGCTGCTGCATTTGAGCGAATTTCTCATGGCCTTCGGCCTCATGTTGCTACCGACTTTTGCGGCCGGCGGCATCTTCCCGGCTGCGGCCAAGCTCTACACCCGGCACCTCGCCACCGTGGGCAAATCCGTCGGCGATGCGTACGCCGCCAATACACTTGGAGCCGTACTGGGGGCCTTTGCCGGGGGTTTTCTCTTGATCCCGCTCATCGGGGTGCAGGCGAGCATTCTCGCGGCTACCACCCTCAACATAGGGCTAGGCATCTACTTCCTCTGGCGCGACGGCCTGTTGAGCCGCCCGCTGTTCCGCGTGTTGGCACCCGGCCTGCTGCTCTTGCCCCTAGCGGTTTCGCGCTTTTCGGCTTGGGATGTGGCCCTGCTCAACAGCGCCCCATACCTCTACGCCGGACAGTACCAGAGCGCGGCGAGCCTCACCAGGCAAAGCATAGCGCACGCCATCGGGCAAGACCGCCGTTTGCTCTATGCCGAGGAAGGCATGACCGCGACAGTGACTGTGTGGGATTTGCGCGGTGAGCGCTTCATGCGGGTCAATGGCAAGGTAGTAGCCTCCTCGCAGGGCAAGGATTTGCGCTCGCACTCGTTGTTGGCGCACCTACCGCTACTTTTGCACGAGGATCCCCAACAAGTACTGCTGATCGGCCTTGGCTGCGGTATCAGCTTGGGCGCGGCCCAGCGCCATCCGGTCGCAGCCATCGACTGCGTCGAGCTGTCGCCCGAGGTCGTGGAAGCGACCCAACTTTTTAGCCAGGTCAACCAAGACGCGCTCGCCGACCCGCGCACGCGGATGATCGTCGGCGACGGCCGCAACCACCTCTCGCTTGGCGAGGGCCGCTACGACGTCATCATCTCGCAGCCTTCGAGCTTGTGGATTGCCGGCATGGCCGATCTGTTCACGCGCGAATTTTTCCACGACTGCCGCCAAAAGCTCGCGCCCGGGGGCCTAGTCGGCGTTTGGCTCCAAGCCTACGCGCTAGAGCCGGAGGACGTGCAAACTGTTGTCGCCACGTTTGCCGACGCTTTCCCGCACGTGGCCATGTGGGAGCTAATGCCCGGGATTGACTATCTGCTCGTCGGCTCGGCTGCACCGGTGGAAGTGGGATTGGACCGGTTCGCAACGCGCTTGCAGCGGCCCGGCGTACAGCGCGACTTGGCGCGCACGGGCGGGGGCGACGCACTCGACTTGCTCTGCTCTTATGTCATGGGCGACCAAGGAATCCAAAAGCTGGCCGGCGACGCCCCGCTCAACACCGACGACAACGCCCGGCTAGAGTTTGCAGCTCCACGGGGCCTGTACCGCGACCTGAGCCGCGGCCGTGGGCTGTTTTCCCTCGCCGATCTAGCGGCTGTCCGCCGCGCCGATTTGGGCTTTGTACATCCGGCTGCGACCCCGCAACTAGCGCGCGCTTGGGCGGCGCGGCACCTCGCGCTCGCAGGGCTGATACGCGAGCGGCGCGGCGCATACTCCGCGGCCCTCGCGCAGATGGGCAAGGCCGCTCAGTTGCGGCCCGAAGACATAGAAGTGCGGCGCGTCTTTCCCGAGCTGAGCTTCAAACTAGCCGAAGACGCCATCCGCCGCGGCCGCTTCCACCAGGCCGTGCGCCTGTACGATGAACTGCTCGCCGCGCTGCCCGACCACTCCGTGGGGCACTACCGCAAGGGCGAGCTGCACGAACACCTGCGACAATGGGAAGCGGCGGCGGCGGCCTACCAACGCACAGTCGAGCTAGCGCCGACCTTTGTCGCCGCTCACCTGCGCCTCGGGGCCATCCACACCCGCAACCGCGCCTTTGACCAAGCCGCTGCGACCTATCGCAGTGGGCTAGCGACCCTGCCCGAACACCTCGGGCTGCTCAACAACCTCGGCACCACCCTCTTGATGCAGGACCGCTTTGCCGAGGGACTGAGCGTCTTTCGCCAAGCCCTAGCTATAGATTCCACCGACGCCCGCGTGTGGAATAACCTCGGCACGGCCTTTCTAAAGCAGCGACAATTCGCCGAGGCGCAGCACTATTTGGCGGGAGCGGTACAGCGGCGGCCCGAGGACGCGACCTTATGGCTCAAGCTAGCCGACGCCTATCGTGGGGCTGGGGCGGTGGAAAAGGCCCGGCAGGTGTTAGCAGAGGCACCCGACGACCCGCGAGTGCGGCAGATGAGAAAGCAGCTAGGAAAATGACGCGAATCAAAGACCGGACGGCCACTCGTACCGGGTGGCGCGTATTATCCCTTGGGCAGTCAGAGAGACCGCTTCTAGTACGCGACGGCCACCACGCGGCTTTGCTCGGCGTCGCCCGAATCCCCAGCGATAAAGACGCGGGCCACGTATAGGCCCGGGGAAACTAGCTGACCTTGGTCGTCGCGACCATCCCACACTTTGTCTGTGTAGCGGCCATTGGCCTCTTCGCCGGCAAAAAGGACGCGCACGCGCCGACCGCTCAAGTCGTAGAGCGCGACTTCGACCGGCCGCGGGGAGCTGAGTGCCAGCAGGTTGTAGTGAATGGTCGCCTCGTCGTTGATGCCGTCGCCATTGGGCGTAAAGAGGCTGGGTGCAGCCTGCACTTGGCCCAATAGCTGTCCTTCGGCCAACACGGACGGGCTCAGTACTGTGGTGCCGGAAAAGGCGTCCTCGTCCCCGGCGCCCAAAAAGGCCACATTGCCCGGATCGATGACTTGGGCGACACCCGGCTCGGTCGCAAGCCGCGCCGCCGCAGTAAAGTTGGTGCTGTACGTCAGCACGTTGGTCTGGAAGCGAATGTGTACCTGCGTCTGGTCGTCGGCCACCTCGGGGAAGCGCACGGCAAAGCGGTCGTCGGCCACCTCGACAATGGCGAACTCCGCGCCGGCCGCGTCGAGGTTGTGGTGCTCGGCCACGACTGCGCCGGCGCTATCAATAATCTGCACCCCATCAATGCTCGACACCCGCGTCGGTGTGTTGATTTCAATGATGTCGAAGCCGCGCAGGCCGTCCGTGCCCATGGCGGCGCGCACGGCAAAGGTAAAGGACACTTCCTCAGACGCCTGGACCTCGCGCGGAAAGACCTCGCCGACCAAAGTATCGGCAAACGGCGGCGTCAACAAGTCGAAGCCCAGCGACTTGATCACCCGCGCCGCCTCTAGGTCGCTGCTGTTAAAAACCACCTTGAACTGCATGTAGCGGCGCGGGCTGGGCGAGACAATGGGCAGACCCGGGCCGTTGGCCGCAGCCGCCGGATAAGGCGTACTGAAAGGACTCCAATTGATCAGGTCGTCGGTCACGGCCCCGGCCATCCACTCGCGACCCGCCGCATCGGTAATGGGCGTCTGACCCGCTTTTTGGGGAAATTTCCGATACTCGGCTAGGCCCATCTCCTCTCCGGGATTTTCCAGCGAAAAAGGAATGTCAGCGGCGTCTTGCTTGCCGCGCAGCCGGCGGGTGTACACAAAGGGCGAGGTGTCCGTGCCGGTGCGCGTGCGAATCTGCGCGTTGGAGAAGCGCGGATCGCCCAACACCTCTTCCACCCAGCGCAGGGTGCCCCATACGGCGGGTTGCCCGGCGTCGAAAATATCCGACACGTACTGGGCCCGCGACAGGAAGCCCTTGCCGAAAATCTCGATCTCGTCGATCTCAAAATCCACCGGCGAAGTAGCCCGCAAGCGCAAGTGCTGGACGTAGCGCGGCGGGTCGAGCGGCACGTCGATAACCGCGACCTGATTGTCGGTTTCGGCGATTAGCGGATCCCAGATAGGCGTGTTCTCGCTGGTCAGATTCAGGCCGTCGTTGGTAAACAGCTCATACGCTCGCAGGTAGTCGTTTTGGAAGGGAGTCGAAGGCGAGGACACAACCGTGTTGCGCGGATAGATGCGTATCCGATCCACCCCAAAGCGCGCCCCTAAGTTGAGCAGCACTAGGATGCCGAGGGAATTGTGATTTTTGCGCTCAAAGGCCAACAATTCGCCGCCCGGCTCGTCCGAGAGCAGTTCCTTTAACATCATCTCCAAATCGAGCGGCTTGAACGTGCCGCTGAAGTCGAAGACATTGGGCGAATCGATATCGCCGCCGCGTTCGATGGTATCGACAGCTACGTTATCCCCCTCGGCAATGCGCAGGGGCAGGATGCTGTGGGGAAAATCATCGCGGGCGAATTCGATTAAATCGCCGGGCGCGTTGCCCACTAGCAGGTTGTTGGGGTCTAAGGGCGAGCGGTGCTCGGCGTCAATGGTGGTGACGACGGCGTCGCCGGCACCCTGCCAGTCCAACTCGCCGCCCTCCCCAATCGAGACTGTATCGACAGCCCAACTGCCGCTCGGCAGCCAGAGCACTAAGACGAGGCCAACCGCAGCACAATGCGCTTTCATATCCATCCTCCGTGCCATTTGCTGCATAAAACAATCAAAGTGCAGCTATAAATCAAGATTAAACGCGATTCGCCGTGGGCCTATATGAACTTGCTAAACCGCCCGCTTCTTCCTTTATATTACCCACATCTCAAGGAAGAGACGCCATGCAGTACATTATTGGTTCGTGTTTTCTGCTCGTTTTGTCGATTGGGCCAGCGCACAGCCGCGGGGAGTTTCGCGTCGGGGGAGACGAGGGCAACCCTTGGCTCAGTTTGCTGTCTGAACAAGGAGCTGGTGAGTACTGGCTCTTTGATGCCGAGGGCCAACTCGTTAGCACCGAGCCTGTGGGCGTCACGCCCCACGGCGCGGCGGCCGATACCCTCATCGACTTTGCCGACAACGCCATCGGGCCGCGCTTGATCGACCCGGCGATCAACCTGACCCTGACCGACCCCAATTCCTCGGCCATTAAAATTCCCCTGCCCTATATCGGCGGCGAAGCCCAGACCACCGATGGCTGTGGGGCTGTCGATAACCATACTCCCGTAGTCAAGAAGCAATTCGATGGCGACGTGACTACTGCTCACTTCCGTCGCTTCACTCCAGGCCAAGGTATTTTTAGCGGTGGCTCGATCATCGCTGGGGTTACCGGCGAAGGCTGGAAAAACTCCGTGGTCATAGATTTCCGTGCGGCCATCCCGGTCAACCGCATCCGCTTCTTTCCCCGCCTCGGCCAAGAAGACGACCTCTTGCTGATCAACGAACTTACCGAGCCTCGTCCCTCTTTGGAGGCCTTTGGCGTAGATAGCTTTGCCAACAACTTTCTCGCTTGGTATGAAATCCGCGTCGGCGACAATAATGCGCGTTTTGCCCAAAGCCCCTGTGACAAGGTCAGCCGCGTCACCAAGGGGCTGAACTGGGTGCGCAACCAAGACCCCCAACTCACCGTGCTCGAATCCAACCGCGAAAATCTCGATCCCGTAGTCGAACTGAGCTTCCCCACCAAGTCAATTCGCTGGATCACGGCTCAAGCCTTCCCTTTGCGCGACTGGGAGGTCGCCGAATTCGAGGTGTACGGCGAGGGCTTTGTCGAAGAGACCGTTCTCGTCACCCAGATCCTCGACTTTGGCCAGCCGATCAACTGGGGCAAAATCCGCTGGGACGCCGATGTGCCCGAAGGCACTCGCATTGAAGTCCGCACTCGCACCGGCAACTCGCCCGACCCAAACCTCTATTTCGACGAAAATATCAACGGCGATATCCGTCCCATCACCTTGGCTGCCTACGAAAAACTCGACCCATCCGGCCGCCTGCCCACCGTGTACGACACCGACAACTGGAGCTTCTGGTCGCCGCCCTACGACTTTGCCGCCGGCTTGCGCGACAGCGACACACCGGCTGAAGCGTGGCGCGATGGCACACCGCTTTTGTCGCCCGGGCCGAGCCGCTATATCCAGTTCGCCTTTCGCCTGTTTTCTACCTTTACCACCGCGCCGCGCATCCGCGCACTTGCGCTCCAATTCGGCAATGCACCGGCGGCCCGCACCATCCTCGGCGAGGTATGGCCCATGGCCGTCGATTCCTTCGCGCCCACGGAATTTACGTACGTCATCCGGCCGGAATTCAGCACCAACGACACCGGCTTTGACCGGCTGGAAATCCGCACCCATGCCCAAGTCCAAGCCGTCTCGGCCGTCAAACGCGACGGCACTGAACTCGACTTGAACGCATTTGTTCCAGATGTCCAAGACGACCACTTCGTGGTATCCTTCCCCCGCCTGCAAGGCGAAGAGGACAGCTTTAAACAACTCGAAGTGAGCTTTGTGGTGCCGGTCTTGCGCTTTGGCACCGAATTTTCGGGCTGGGTCTTCGACAGCAACGACCCCGACCAGATCAAACAGCAAATTCGCCCGGGCAACGCCACCTTTCGCTTTTCGGGCGACGGGCTCGCCGTCAACACTCCGGTCGGCGGCCGGCTCCTCGTCGATATTGCCGTGACTTCCAACCCGCTTACGCCCAATGGCGACGGAGTAAACGAGACCGTGGAAATCGCCTATAAGCTGCGCGAAGTCACAGCGAGCCGCCCGGTACAACTAGCGATTTACAACCTCGCCGGCCAACTCGTGGTCGAACTGCCCCCCATCGCCGCACGCAGCGGCGAATTCGCCCACCGCTGGGACGGCCGCGACGCCGCGGAGCAACTCGTGCCGCCGGGCACCTATATCTGGCGGCTGCAATTAGAACAAAAAGAGGAACGCGCTGGCATTCTCTCCGTCGCTTATTGACAAACGACACCGAGCGCAGCGCAAGCGGGCGAGGGATTTGTTCCCCCGCCCGCATTTTTTTGTCAAAAAGCGAGGAAGTGCTTGACACGTAAGTTTTTTTTTTTTTAGACTTACGTCATCTTTGGATTTGAGCCTAGATCCTTGGTTCAGTTTTTTTACACAGCATTTCCCACTTCTCCTAAGGAGGGTTTTCGCTATGCAAGAGCGGACCAAATTCGTTTTAGCGGCAGCTTTGGTCATGGGCTTGTCCGGCACATCCTTTGGCCACGCGCCTCCTGGCGAACTCTACTTCGCCGTGCAGTTCCCCGACAATCTCGTCCCCACCATGGATGGCGACCTGTCGGACTGGGATGTCGTGCCGATCGATCCGTACACGATCCGCAACGACCGCCTCTATTCGCCGGTAGCCGAAATTCAGCCCGTAGGCCGCGGTGAAATCGATGTCAGCGACATCAACATCCGCCATCTCATCGGCTGGAACGACAGCGCCAACAAGCTCTACTACATGACCGAGGTGTTCGACAACGTCCACAACTTGGACCGCGAAAACCCCTCGGCCTTCTGGCAGGACGATGCTTGGGAAGTAGAGGTCAACCCCGACCACACGCCGACCGAGGAGCACAACCTCGAAGGCGAGCCAGCCAACAACTTTAGCTACAAGTGGGCCGTGCCGCCGGTTGAAGGTGCCTATCAGTTCTACCGCCCGGTGAGCGCACTCGAGTGGCTAGTGGACGGCAGCGAATGGGTGGACTTCGGCTGGGGTTACGATGGCGAGCAGTTCGGCGAGAGCACCTATTACTACGAACTAGCCATCACACCGATCACCTCACTGCCCAACGACGCGTCGGCTACCCCCGATCAAGCCGTGGTCTTCGACCTCGCGGAAAACGAGATCATCCACACGTCTATAACCGTGGGCGACTTCGACGAGGCGTGCACTGAGTGCGTGCTCGAAAGCTATCAGGGCTTCTGGACCATGTCGCCGGAAATGTGCTGCACCGCGACCAACGACGTGGTACTGGCCGAGATGGAGCCTTCGCTGGCGTCTATAACCTCGGTTGAAGACGTGAGCTGGGGCCAGATCAAAGCCGGTCACTAAAGGCTGCAACAGCTTTTTCAGGGTATGCCAAACGCCCTGCTTCCTACGGGGAGCAGGGCGTTTGTGTTGAGAGCAATATACGGATGTGGTTCATAATCGGCGCATCGTCTTTTTCTAAGTGCCGATCATTTCCTCCATCTTAGCGGCCACCCAGTCAATGGCCACATCGGCCATCACCCGGCCCTTTTTGGGCGTGGCCAAGTCGCGGCCCGCTTCAAAGTAAACGGGGTCGCGCGGCGCGTAGCTCTCGCTCTGGATCTGAAGATTGGCCCCCTCGTAATCGACTCCCTTCCACTGCACATTCTCGGGAAACGCCGCCATGGCAAACGAGGTCTCAAACTCGGCCGCGTGCGCCGGGCAGTCCCCCGACTCCAGCACGTCGGCGACCAACTCCTCTGAATACGCCGCCCAATACGAATAAAACTGCACATCCATGCCCAGTCGCTGGCTGAAATCCTCAACCTGGCCGCCCAACGGGCCGTTGCCGGCGTGGCCATTGCATATCAGAACGCGCTCAATCCCGTGCCGCTTGAGCGACTCGCACACATCGTAGGCCACAGCAAAAAAAGTCTCGGGCCGCAGGCTCAAGGTGCCGGGAAACTCCATCCAATGCTCGGATATGCCTACGGACAAAGGCGTGGCCACCACCACTTGCGGATAGAGCTGCAAAGCCGCTTGGTGCGCCACATGCGCCGCACTGGCGGTATCGTGCTCCATCGCCAAGTGCTCGTTGTGCTGCTCGGTGCTGCCAGTGGGCAAAATCGCCCCTTTGATCAGGCCCTGTTCCAGCCGCTCGCGCACGTGGCGACGAGTCAATTTCCACAGCCGTACTTCTTCGACGATCATTGGTTTGCTCCTTTGTTGCGTTGACGAGTACATTCGGAGGCCCTATCATGCACAATTAATTGGCTGCCGACAACTCCTTTGGCCGTCTCCAATCCTTAACGCAGAGGAATCCCATGCGCATTGCTTGCTGTTTTTTACTCTTAGCCGCTCTCCCCCTAGCCGCCCAAACCGACCCCTACCAAGGCTTCGCTGGCTTCTGGCTCAAAAACGACCGCGCCGAGGCGTTTGCCATCGCCGAACCGTATCCGCGGGTGCTCGCCTTCCGCCTCCAAGGCGGCGACAACCCGCTTCACGTCTCCCGCGAATACGAATACATCGGCGTGCGCTCGTGGTTTTTCGAGCCGACGCACATTCCCGCATCCGAGCTGCCGGCCCTACAACCAGCCACCGCCGAGCAAACCGACCCACGCTCGGTGCGCCTTACAGCCGCCCCAGACGACAGTTCGGGTTTGCGCTTGACTATGGAAATCACACTCGACGCCGAGCGACCCATACTCCACATCCGCCATGGCTTCAAAAACATGCGCGACCACCCGCGCCGCATCGCCTGCTGGGCCCTCAACGTCATCCGCCCCGATGCAGGCGTCGGCGTCGCCCCCTGGCGCAGCACGGACCGCCGCAGCTTCCTATTCTGGCCGAGCACCGACCCCAACGAGGCGGGCATCTACTTAGGGCCTAGAGCACTGGCGCTCGACTATCGAATCGAGCCGCAAAACGGCTGGCACAAAATCGGCACTAACAGTGACGCCGGTTGGATCGCCTTCGTCTGGAACGGGACCGCGCTCAAATCCACCGTCGCCCACGTCGCCGACGCCGAATATCCCGAAGACGGCGGCACGGTGACGATGTTTAACTCCACAGCTGAACTATTCGACGGCAAGCCGCGCTTTGGCGAAATCGAAAACGTCGGCCCGCTGAGCGAGCTGATGCCGGGGGACACTTTGTGGATGGAACAAACCTTGGAATTGATCGGCGGCATCGACGGCGACGATCCCGAAAACTGGGTCGAAATGCTGGGAGAATAGCGGCCCAAGCCTAGCGCAGGGTCTTTTTAGGACCAGATATTCACGCCCGCCACAAGTCGAGTTGCGGCCTGTCGCCGATTTGGATTAGCGATCCGGCCGCCTCAAAGGGCATGCGCCCGCCAATGCAGTACGTACACAAGTCGCGCTCGAGCAGGCCGGCGCGCCCAAAGGCCGCTAGCATCCCCTGCTGCGACAAGTAAACCACCGGCATCCCCATCGCCTCGCCGATGGCCTCGGCGGTGCGCCCGCGGGCGATAAACTCGTCGCCCGGCGGCGGGTCTGGCGGCATATCCACGCCAAAGGTGCATCCCCGCGGCACCCCATCGTCGCCAATGATGCCAATCGGCGGCGTGTAACTGACCAAGTAGGCCTGCTCCACGCCCGCTTCCTCGTAGAGCAGGTCGCCGGCGCGCTTGGAGTTGTTGCCGCGCACGATGCTGTCGTCGATCAAGATCACGGTCTTGCCCTTGAGCTTTTGCGCCATCCCGGGCAAAAGGTGCAAATTCTGGCCAATCGAATTTTTGCGCTCGCCCGCAGTCGAGCCTTGGAACGAGCGCTCGCCACGCATTTTGTAGAACACGGGTTCAAAGGGCAGTTCCGCCTGCTTGGCGTAGGCGCGGGCCGCCACCTCGGGGCAGCGCGGCAGGTACGTAACCAGATCGACATCGGGCGGCAGAAATTCTTCGCTGAGCATCTCCCCTAGCGATTCGCGGATGCGGCGCACGCTGACGCCGTTGATAATAGAGTCGAGGTCGGTGATGTAGTTCCACTCAAAAAAGCAATGGGCGAGGTTGGTCGAGACTACTACTTCCTTGTCGTAGTTGCCTTCGGGCCTGAGAGAATAAATCGCTCCTGGCTCCAAATCTTCGACGTATTCGCCGCCGTTTTTGCGGAAGGCGATGTCCTCCGAGGCTATCACGTACTTGCCGTCCTTCCAGCCGAGCACCCCGGGTTTGATCCCGGTGCGGTCGCGGATTGCGATCACGTCGCGCTCGCGCTTGTCGGCAATGGCCAAGGTATAGGCTCCGGGCACTTCCTTGAGAAAGTTGTGGGCGCCGCGCTCGCGGTAGAGGTAGAGCAGAGCTTCGGTATCGCAGCTCGAATACAGGTCCAAAGGAGCCGAGTCTTGGAAGAAGGCCCGATCGACTTGACCATTGTGGACCGCCGCCATGTCGCAGTCCCAGATCAGGATGTGGTTGTCGCGGTGTTCGACCGTACCGCCGATGACGTGCGGATGCGCCTCTTCGAGAATTTTGTCCTTTGAGCCGCGCGTGGCATAGCGCACGTGGGCCATGTAGGTGTGGTAATTGGGACTGAGAAAAATTTTGTGGAGGTCGGTTACGTCGAAGCGCGAGACCCCGCCTTTCCACTTGATCACGTCGATGCGGCCATCGCCTACTGCAGCAATACCGGCCGCTTCCCGGCCCCGATGCTGTAGCGAATGAATAAAGCGGTAGGCGTCGTGCAGAGAGTGGGCTACGGTCAAACCACAATTGTGGCGAACGACTTCGGCCATAGACGTTCCTCGCGGCAAAATGTCAAGGGATTGTAACCAAAAGTACGAGTGCCCGCGCTATACGGCAAGGCCGCAGTGCTACCATGTCAGAATCAACTCTTGCGCCAACAGCGAATCAACCGTCTGGGCAAATGCCGCGGTCGCCTCTTCAACATCTTGGGCTGTGTGCGCCGACGACAGCACGCCGCCGGTGCAGCTCATGTTATCGACCCCGTAAAAGCGCAGATGGCGCTGGTATTCTTCAATCAGCTTCCCCGGCATCCCCTTGAGCCGCTCGGCTGCGGTCGTGTGCAAATCCGCCCGGCTGTGGGCCTTTTGCACGCGCTGGCGATCGGTTTCAAAATAGACGTGGAACGTCGAACACACTCCGTACACGTACCCAGCGATACCTCGGCGCTCCAGCACGTCGTCCCAAGCGGCGCGCAGCTCAGCGGCGCGGGCATTGGCTTGGTCTATGGGCTCGCCCGTGGCCACGCGCTTGAGCACGGCAATCCCAGCCGCGGCCGAAAGCGGTGCCCCGTTAAAAGTTCCTTGATGCGCCACCTGCGGACGGGCATCGTCCGTCGCGTCAAAAAGCGCCATAATGTCCGCCCGTCCCACCACAGCCCCACCGGGCATACCGCCGGCGACCACCTTGGCAAAACAAGACAGATCCGGCCGCAGCTCGTAGAGCACTTGCGCACCACCCGGACTAAAGCGGAAGCCGGTGACCACTTCGTCGAAAATCAGCATCACCCCGCGGGCGCTGGTTATTGCTTGCAGATCGCGCAAAAACTCCGGCGCTAAAGGCACTCGTCCCCACGACCCTCCCGACGGTTCGATAATCGCCGCGGCAATATCGTCGGCGGCGTCGAGGACATCGGCGACCTGGTCTGCATCCCCGGCCGGCACGCAGACTACCTGCTCGCGCACCTGCGACGGGATGCCTAACGAGCCGTCCGCGTCAAAGGGCGGCTGCACGCCGCGCATCACGTCGTCGTGCCAGCCGTGGAAGTGCCCGGCAAAGCGCAGGATCTTGCGGCGGCCAGTAAACGCCCGCGCCAACCGCAGCGCCAACAGGGTCGCTTCCGTCCCCGAATTGACCAAGCGTACGCGCTCGGCCGCAGGGACCAGCGCCTGTATCCGCTCGGCCCACTCAAGGTGCAACGGATGGTCGTTGCCAAAGTGGGTCCCGCGCCCCACCGCCTCGGCGATGGCGGCTACAACTTCGGCAGGCGCGTGCCCTAGGAGCAGGGCCCCATTGCCGAGCAGAAAGTCGATGTACTCGTTGCCATCGACATCCCACTTGCGGCCGCCGGCCCCCCGCTCAATGTAGAGCGGCATCGGCGTGGCGTAGCGCAAGTCGTGCCCGGCCTTGCCACCGAGCACTTTGCAGGCGCGGGCAAAGTATTTCTGCGACCGGGGACGCGCCGCTGCGTATTGCTCGTATATCTGGTTGCCCATGGACCGTTGCCTTCCTTCAATATCCCTCGCCCTTACGACCTCTCTAAGACCCTATACGGAAAATTATCTCAACCAGTCGCCAATTCGGGCTTAGTTGAGGGTTAATCGGTGAGGGAAGCGTAAGTTGCCAAGACCTTTTTAGCAACAGGAAATCAATTTTCGTATAGGCTCTCAGTCTTGCCCCTCGTCCAAACGGTACGCCAGCAGTTGAGTGCCCCATGGCATCACGTAAAGATACCCATCGGCCGCGACCATGGAACCAAAACCCCAACCTACCCCCCTATCGAGTCCGACCAAGGAAGAACCTTCGATCAACACCCCATATTCGGCTATCGTCCACGTCCTCACTTTGGCGTCTCGCCCTCCTAGACCATAGGCTACCCCATCGGCAACCAGTAACTGCTCCGGTCTATCGCTCCGAGAAAACGGCAAGTATCCTACTTCGCGCAATTGGTCTGGGTCGGAGATATCAAACTCGACCAACTCGTGTGGCCAAAAGCGTTCGACATAGAGCCTGTCGCCATCGCTAGCCATCAATCTAGGCACGTTGTAGGCTCGGGGCTGAAAAGACTCCAGCGTGTACCGCCCAATCTCGGCCAAAGCGTGGGCATCGGCCACATCGAGGACCACCAATGCGCGCTCGGTTCCAATATAGGCGCGACTTCCGCGCACACTTACACGGCATCGGTGCTTCCATACGTCGGAAGCCACAGGGCCGGGAATGGACATTATCACCCGCTCATCGCCTAACACCGGTATTCCCTCGGCGTCAAGGGCAAAAGCCTCGGCGATTATGGCGTCGCCCCGCTCGCGCACCAAGAGCAAGCCACCGTCTGTAGCCCCCCAATAGTGCAAGCCGCCGTTTGTGGCTCCAACATAAAGGGTCCTATTCGCCCTTTTGACAGCGGCGAACATAAAGTGGCCCTTGAGCGTAGGCGCGGTCGGATCGCCGACGTTGCAGACGACCACCCCGAGGCTATCGCTGGGCAGCCCTTTGCGCCATCCGACGATGTAGGCTAGCGAATCAACTACACATATTTTTTCTTTTACCAACGACGACTCGATCTTTGCGTTGCCGAGCAGGCGCATTTGCTGGGGATTGCTCAGGTTGGCAGTGGCGATACCACTGTTGGTCATGTTGGTCATATAGGCAAGCCCGCCTCGAACAGCGATATCCCCATAGTACTGCTTAGCGGGATCCGCCAGCACCCCAGCCGGCATTCGCTGGTTGTCCTTGGGGAACTCGACATAATCGACGCCAAAGACTGCCGCAAGTACCACACCCCATCCCATCGCCACCGCACGCCACGAGAGGGCAGCCTCGCGGCAGCGGCGCAAAAGCACCACCGCCCCTACTAGCCCCACCGCTGCTAATCCCAGATTGGCCAAAACCTTCACCCAAAACCGAGCCGCGTCGGTTGCCAAGCGCACCATATGCCCTTCGGTATCCAAGTACGTCACGACGAGTGGATAGCGATTGAGAACTGGAAAGATGGCCGGTGCCAGGTCTGTAAGCAAAATTCCCAACACCACGGCCAGCGCAACCCCCACGGCAACGCCCTTGAAGGGATGGTCGGCCACCATTGAGCCGATAAAAACTAGGGCGTACAGCAACGAGACTTGAGCAAACGACAGGGCGACCATCGAGGCATAGTCAATGCGCTGGAAGAAGACCAATTTGTAGGTCAACCACTCTTGATCCACTGCAAGACTGGCCCAATAATCCACGTACACCGTCCCCCAAGCCGCTAGCGCGACCAACAGCAGCCCGCCAAGCCCCACCAAAAACTTGACGACCAGCACGGTCGCGCCCGCCACCGGCTTGTCTAGGAGAAAAGACCAGGTGCCGGTGCTGCGCTCGCGGGCGACGGCGTCCATCGCCAGCACAATCGCCATCACCACCAGACCAACTGTGACCAGCCCAGAGGCTTCCGCTGTGTAGGCAATATTGAAACCAGTCTCGTTCCGCAGCAGGCAGACCACCACAGCCAGCGCGACAGCCACCAATACCTTGGGCAAAATTTCGCGGCCCTCTTTCCACAACAACGCCCCCAACACACTCACGGCTGACCTCCTTTGATCTGCGCCAGCGAAAACACCATCAGCGAACCCCCGACCGGCAGATACAAATGATCGCGGATGAGATGAAGCCGTTTCCAATCGCGAGCAAAAGAAGACGAAAGGGCGTGCCGATCTTGCCAATAATACACCTGCTCATGGGCGCGATAAGGGGTCAGCCGATAGGCGGATAATCCACCCTGTTCTGCGCTGTACACCCAGCCGTCAGCTATTTTTGTGGTAGTTCTAGCACTAAAAGACCAGCTTCCTACCTCGCGTGGCGCATTGGGATTGGCAATGTCGAAGGCGACCAGATCGCCAGGCCAGTAGCGTCGGACGTAGAGCGTGTTGCCCTCGCGGGTTATCAGGCGGCTTTTGTGCGCGTCGTACTCCCTGTTGTAGTCGCCCATTTCCACGCGCACCGTCTCCCGCAACACCGCCAGATTCTGGGCATCCACCGCGAGGAAACCGGCTCCGTACCCTACCCATATCCGCTCGTCGTGTATGTGCATAGACAGTTTACGGTCCCACCAACCAAACAGGGGGGCGGCGTCCTTGTATCCTGCTGATAGTTTCTCGACGACTAGTTCGTCCGCTTTTACCGGCAGCCCTTCCGCATCCAACGCAAACGACACCAATCCCAACTCGTCGCCCCAACGCCCGCTGAGAATCAGCCCTTCGCCGCAGCGGTCCCAGTCCCAAAATTGCACTATTTTGCCGCCAATTATCCGCTGTCCTTTGAAGATCGGACCAGCCGGATCGCCGACGCTGAACACGGCAATGCCGAGGCTGTCGGCGGGCAACCCCTTGCGCCGGCCGAGGAGATAAGCCAGCGAATCCACGACCGCGACTCGGCGCATTGACCACAGCGGAACCTCCACCGCGGCCAGTAGCTCGAGCTTAGTCGGATCGCTCAAATCCACGACCGCCAAGCCCTCTTCCGTCGCCACATACCCCCGATCTCCGACCACCGCCAAGTCGAGATAGGCCCCTTCCTCGGGCGTCAGCACACGCAGTGGTCCCGGTTTTGGCGGCCGGGACTTATGGGTCAGATCGGCGAAAATCATCAAAGCGATCAGGGCCAGCCAGCCGAAAAAAATGGGTCTCCAGCCAATGCTAACCCCTCGCAAGCGGCGCAACAGCGCGATCGAGGCCACTGCACAAGCGGCCATCACCGCCCCGGTCGCGCTCAGTCGCACCAAATAGAGCCAAGGGTCGCTCAACATGCGGACTATCGCAGCCCGATCTGAAAAAAACGCGAGGGCTGGCTCGAGCGCAGGCAAGTAGTGCAGTACGCGGACGAGCGACGTGAGCAAGACGACCAGCAGCAAAATGCCCAAGGCCGCCCCTTTGAGCGGGTGATCGGCCACCGTCGAACTGGCGAAGATCATACTATAGACTACCAACCCCATCGTCAGGTGGACCAGCCACATATCGACATAGCCTACCTCCTCGGCGAACTGCTTTAGAGGAGGGTAAAAATTACCGGTATAGCCGGGGAAGCTGTAGCCCCTAGACGTCAGCCCCGCCAAATCCACATACACCGTCGCCCAAGCCCCAGCAGCCACCACGGCCAAGGCCACCGCACCAACGACATACTTGGGCAGCAACATCTCAACAGCCGACAGGGGCTTGCCAAGCAAAAAAGGCAGGGTGCCCCTGCTGCTTTCCTTGGCGACTAAGCCCATGCCCAGCGCGAGGCCGCAGACCGCGATAAAATTCGTAATCCAGCGAGCGAAGTCCTGGGCGAATTCCGCGTTGAAATCCGCGTTCTGCCGCAGCCCCACCACCACTGCACACAGCCCCAACCCCACCAGCACCTTCGGCAGTTCCTCGCGGCTTTCCTTCCACAGCAATGCGCGCCAAGCCCTCACGATGAAGGCCCCACGTACTCGACGAAACTCTCCTCTAAGCTCAAGTCAATCACTTCGACAACCCGGCCGCCGGCGGCCTCAATCTGCGCTTGGGCCTCGTCGCCGTATGCGGAAATGGTCAACAGCCGTTGGCGGCCCACTTCCTGTACTCGGCGCAGGCCGCGCACCGCGGCAAAATCTACTGCGTCCGCGGCCTGTACCAGCACCCGCTTGACCTGCTGCCGCACCGCGTCCAGCTCGCCGCAGACCAAGAGCTTGCCCTGGTCGATAATGGCGACTTGATCGGCGACCCGCTCAACCTCGTGGACCAAATGCGACGAGAAAAACACCGTCCGGCCTTCGGCACTGATGACTTGGATGATGCTTTCGAGCACATCGCGGCGCACGATCACGTCCAGCCCCGCAGCCGGCTCGTCGAGGATCAGCAGCTCCGGGTCGTGGCCCAGCACCAGCGCCAGATTGAGTTGAGCATTCATCCCCCGCGACAGGTGCTTGACCTTCTGCTTGGGCTCCAGCCCAAAGTGCTCAATCAGCGCGGCAACCTTCTGCTGGTCCCAGCGCGGATACAACTGCCCGGCAAACCACGCCACCTCCTCAACCTTCATCCAGTCGTAGAGCACCGGATTGTCCGAGATGTAGCCAACCCGTTCCTTGAGCTTTTTTTCGTCGATGTGCGAATCGCAGCCCAGCACCTCCACTGTGCCGGCTGTGGGCTTGAGCATATTCATTACTATTTTGATGGTCGTGGTTTTGCCGGCCCCATTGCGCCCTAAAAAGCCGAAGATGCTGCCTTGAGGCACCGCCAAGTCCAGCCCATCTACTGCTCGGTGTTGGCCAAAAGTCTTAACCAAGCCTGCGATGCGAATCGCCGCTGCTGCCATCGTTGCATCTCCTATTGGCTGCTGAATTTTGCTAGGGTTTCTTCAAACACTCGGCGCAGACTCGCCGCGTCCAACCCAAGCTGCGTCCCTTCCACCAGCGCTTTTTCCATTAGATTGCGGGTGATGTTCAGCCGCTCTTCATTACTCATCGAGACCTCCTTTGCGGCGACGTAGGTCCCCATGCCGCGCCTTTTGTAAATCACGCCTTCGCGCTCCAATTCGAGGTAGGCGCGGGCGACCGTGTTGGGGTTGATTAACTGGGCACAGGCTAAGGCCCGCACCGAGGGCAGCTCGTCGTCGGCCTTGAGAATGCCGGTGGCGATGTGGTACTTGATCTGCTCGATCAGTTGCAGGTAAATCGGCATCCCGCCGGCCGTATCAAGACGCAGATGCAGCGCGTCTTTTGCGCCTGCGACTCGGCGTTTGGCCATGAGCATCTCCTCGGGTTGTATCAGTGAATCACTGTATTAATTCAATAATACAGTGAAAAAGCGGTTTGTCAAGCGTTTTTAACAAAAAAAGCGGCCACACCCACTGGGGGTGTAGCCGCTTCGGCAAACTGCTAAAGCCGGGATTAAATGGCCGCGTCGCCGGTCTCGCCGGTGCGGATGCGCACGACCTCATCGACCGACAGCATAAAAATTTTGCCATCGCCGATCTGGCCCGTGCGCGCGGCGCCGCACACAGCGTCCACGCACTGCTCGGCGAGGTCGTCTCTGACCACGACCTCAACTTTGATCTTGGGCGTAAAATCGACGACGTACTCAGCACCGCGATAGATCTCTTTGTGGCCCTTCTGGCGGCCAAATCCCTTGACTTCGCTGACTGTTATGCCTTGAATGCCCATCTTGCTCAACGCCTCTTTGATCGCGTCCAGCGCATTGGGCCGCACTACGCACATTAGCAATTTCATATCGCCATCTCCTCGCGCTATGGTCAGGCTCTAAGGTAGGCCGCCGCATCCGCTGGCGCAATAACCAAGACCGCTTTAGACTTCATAATTCTCCTTTTGCGCTACCTTACGCTATGATGATGCTCACAAATGTAAAGACCGTGCTGGCCTTCGGCCTCTTCGTGCTCTTCGCCCTAGCCGGCCGCGAAAGTCGCGCAGCACCCCCGGCAGCCGAGGGCGACATCCCGCGCACTGCGTGGCCCGCAAGCTGGTTCCACCCACCGCGCACAGCCTCGGAAGTCGGCTTGACGACCTTCCGCCAGTCGCCCATGCTCGACTCACTGGTGGCCGCTGGCCAGTTGCCGCCAGTCGCCGATCGGCTCCCCGACGACCCGATTGTCGTCGAGCCGATCGACGAGATTGGGACCTATGGGGGCACCGCCCGGCTGTTCCTGGCCGGCGAACAGATCCTCAACGTGCCCGAAGGAACCCTGCGCCCCGGCCCACAACTCCAGTTGACCCTGCCCAACTTTGCCGCCCGGGTCGAGTACCGCAACGACGCCAAGACCCTGACGGTCTTTTTGCGCCCCGGCCACAAGTGGTCTGACGGGCACCCGGTGACGGCCGACGACTTTGTCTTTTGGTTCGATCGCATCCACATGAACAAAAACCTCACGCCCGTGGTGTCGCCCCGCTTTAAGGGGGCCCGCATCGAAAAACACGGGCCCCACCACTTTAGCTATCACTTTCCCCAGCCGATGCCGCTGTTTGTCAAGCACCTCGCCCACAACAGCTCGCATCTGTCGGCACCAGCGCACTTTATGCGCCGCTATCACCCCGACTTTACCGCCGCCGAACAGCTAGCCAGCGAAGCAGCCGAACTCGGCCTGCAAGACTGGCGCACCTACTTCCAGTCCGTTGTCAACACCCGCGACCTCATGGTATATCACAAGCCGGTGCAAACCGCTTACGTGGTGGTCAGCAAAACCTCGACCCGGGTCCGCTACCGCCGCAACCCCTATTACCCCAAAGTCGATCCGGCCGGCAACCAACTGCCCTATATCGACTACCTCGAAGTCCAGCGAGTTGATAGCCCCGAGATCATGGCAGCGAAGGCCGCCACGGGGCAGGTCGATTTTGCTGGGCGGCAGTTTAAGACCGCCGACATCCCGCTGTTTAAACGCTTTGAGCAAGACAACGGCTATGCGACGTACCTCTGGCCTCGTCCCTACGGCTCGGACGTGACTTTCATGCTCAATATGACCCACCCCGACGAGCGGCTCAGGCAAATTTTTCAAGACGTGCGCTTTCGCCGCGCCCTCTCGCTGGCCATCAACCGCGTGGAGGTCAACAACATCGCCTATTACGGGCAGGGGGTCCCACGCCAGTTGACGGTCGTATCTTCGAGTCGCTACTTTGAGCCTGCTTTTGCCGCAGCTTGGGCCGAGCACGATCCGCAACGCGCCCGCGCCCTGCTCGACGAGATGGGGCTGCTCGACCGCAACGGCGACGGCCGGCGCGAGCATCCCGATGGCCGCCCCCTCGAAATCACGCTGGAGTACACCATCGGAGAGACGCCTAAACAAGTCACAGTGGACTTAGTAACCGCTCACTGGCGCGAAGTGGGGTTGCACATCAACCGCAAGCAAATAAGCGGTGCGCTACAGGGCATCCGCACCCGCGGCGGCGTGATGGACATGAGCATCTGGCACGCCGACCGCAACGCCGACATCCTCTTTCCCATCGAGCCTTTTTGGTACGTGCCCATGCACGTGGGGCAGGAGGTGACCCAGTGGCCGGAGTGGTCGCGGTGGTACCGGTCGGACGGAGCGCGCGGCTGGCTGCCGCCCGGCAAGGTCCGGGACCTAATCGCTTGGTGGGAGGTGCTGCGCCGCACCTCCAACCTCCAAGAGCGCATCGCCATGGGCAAGAAAATTCTCCAAAGCCAAGCCGAAAACCTGTGGGCACTCGGCGTCATCGGCTTAGGGCCGCATCCGGTCATCGTTAGCAATCGGCTGCGCAATGTCCCGCGCCAAGGCTATTGGGGGTGGGACTCGCGCTGGTCTTGGCCCTACTATCCAGAGACTTGGTATCTGCAATGATCAACTACATCATCCGCCGCATCCTGATTATGATCCCCACCTTGCTGGCTGTCTCGGTATTGGTCTTCGTCGTCATCCAGTTGCCGCCCGGGGACATCATCACCTCGCGTTTACAAGAGCTACAGGCCGAAGGCCAAGACATCTCCGAAGAACAGATCGCCGCCCTGCGCGCCCGCTACCACCTCGACGACCCGATGGTCATCCAATACTTCAAGTGGATGGGCGGCTTCCTACGAGGCGATATGGGCTATTCGGTAATGTACGGCCAGTCGGTCAACAACCTGCTCTGGGAGCGGCTTGGCTACACCTTGCTGATTACCTCAACCGCGACCTTGTTGACTTGGCTGGTGGCCTTCCCGGTGGGCGTCTATTCGGCCCTGCGCCAATACTCGGCACTCGACTACGCAGCAACCCTGGCGGCCTTTGTCGGCCTAGCGACGCCCAACTTTCTGCTCGCGCTGGTTTTGATGTACTTGGGCTACGAGTGGTTTGGCATCGCCGTGGGTGGGTTGTTTTCTCCCGAGTATGCGAGCGCGCCGTGGAGCTTGGCCAAGCTCGTCGATCTGCTCGGCCATCTGTGGATTCCGGCCGTGGTCATCGGCACGGCCGGCATGGCCGGACTGATGCGCATCATGCGCGCCAATCTCCTCGACGAGCTAGGCAAGCCCTACGTAACGACGGCGCTGGCCAAGGGCCTTGGTCCGGTGCGCTTGGTGATTAAGTACCCGTTGCGCATTGCCATCAATCCCTTTATCAGCACAGTCGGCTGGATGCTGCCGCACCTGATTTCCGGCTCGGCCATCACCAGCGTAGTGTTGAGCCTACCGACGACCGGCCCCTTGTTGCTGGACTCCCTCCGCAACCAAGACATGTATTTGGCCGGCAGTTTCCTGCTCATGCTCAGCGTCCTGACGGTAATAGGCACCCTGCTGTCGGACATTCTCTTGGCTATTGCCGACCCGCGCATCCGCTATGAGTGAAACTCGCCCCACAACCCAACTAGCCGACGCCTCGCAGTGGCGGCTGATGTGGATGCGCTTTCGCCGCCATCGGCTGGCCCTGGGCGGCAGTGCGGTGCTGATTGCGCTCTATGGCCTTGCGGCCCTGTGCGAATTTATCTCGCCTTACCGGCCCGACCAGCGCCACGCGCAATACGTCCTCTGCCCGCCGCAGTCGATTCGCTTTTTCGACGGCGAGGGGCGCTTGCACTGGCGGCCCTTTGTCCACGGCGTGCGGCAAGACACAACGGCTGGTCCGTGGCAGCGCGAATATCTCGTCGATACCGCGGTCGTATATCCGATCCGCTTTTTCGCCCGCGGCCCGGCCTACCAGTTCTGGGGGCTTTTCAACGCGGACAGGCACCTGTTCAGCGCCGGCAGCGGGCCGTTGTTCCTTTTTGGCACCGACGACTTGGGCCGCGATGTATTCAGCCGCATCATACATGGGGCGCGCATTTCGCTCACCATTGGGCTGATCGGCGTGGCCCTGACCTTCTTCATCGGCATCCTGCTCGGCGGCTTGGCCGGCTATTACAGCGGCTGGGTTGATGTGGTGGTGCAGCGGATCATCGAAGTCTTGATGGCCGTGCCGCAGCTACCCCTGTGGATGGCGTTGAGCGCGGCGTTGCCAGCGCACTGGCCGCCGCTGCATATTTACTTTGGCGTCACCATCATCCTCTCGCTGATGGGCTGGACCGGGTTGGCTCGGGTGGTGCGCGGCCGTTTCCTGTCGCTGCGCGACGAGGATTTCGTCGTCGCCGCCCGCCTGTCGGGCACCCACGAGTTGAAGATCATTTTCAAACACCTGCTGCCGTCGTTCCTCAGCCATGTCATCACCTCGGCCACGCTAGCGGTGCCGGGGATGATTCTCGGCGAGACCGCGCTGAGTTTTTTGGGGATTGGGCTGCGAGCACCCGTGGTGAGTTGGGGCGTACTACTGCAAAAGGCGCAGAATTTTCAGGCCGTGGCCATGGCGCCGTGGCTGTTGCTGCCCGGGCTTTTTGTGGTCATCGCGGTGTTGGCCTTCAACGTGGTCGGCGACGGGATGCGCGACGCAGCCGATCCGTATGCGAGCCATTAATTGCCTTGCGGTCCGGTAAAAAAACCGGAGTTGCAAATCGACTTG
Source organism: Candidatus Latescibacterota bacterium (assembly GCA_965221515.1). GTDB lineage: Bacteria > Latescibacterota > UBA2968 > UBA8231 > UBA8231. The sequence goes on along the minus strand of OZ244897.1, from coordinate 4,187,987 downwards.
TGAGCGAGTAACCACCAAACCATTCTGCCACTGGCGAACATTTTATGACCTCCCCCCTCCTCGACGTCCACGACCTAAGCGTCCGCATCACCCGCGACGAGGGCGTGGTGCGGCCGCTCAACGGCGTCAGCTTCCGCATCAACACCGGCCAAGCCGTGGGCATCGTCGGCGAAAGCGGTTGCGGCAAAACCATGACCTCCAACGCCCTGCTGCAAATTTTGCCGCCAGCAGCCGAGATCACCAGCGGCCACATCCGCTACCGCCGCAAGCTGGACGAATGCGAGATCGACCTCGCCGCACTCGACGCGCACAGCGACGAAATGCACCAGATCAGAGGCGGCGACATCTCCATGATCTTCCAAGAGCCCATGACCGCGTTCTCGCCGGTACACACCATTGGCAATCAAATCGCCGAGATGATCCAGCTCCACGACTCGCTGTCTTCACAAGCGACGCGGCAACGAGTCATCGAGCTGTTGCACTTAGTCGGCATCCCCCACCCGCAGGACCGCGCCGACGACTATCCCTTCCAGCTTTCGGGTGGAATGCGCCAACGGGCGATGATTGCCATGGCGCTGGCGAGCAATCCGCGGCTCTTGATCGCCGATGAGCCAACCACGGCGCTCGACGTGACCGTGCAGGCGCGGGTGCTCAAGCTAATCCAACGGCTCCAGCGCGAGCTAGGACTGGCACTCATGTTGATCACCCACGATTTAGGCGTGATCGCCCACACCGTCGAATACGTCTATGTGATGTACATGGGGCGGATCGTCGAAGAGGGGCCAGTCGCCACAATTTTTGCCAACCCGGCGCATCCCTATACCGCGGCCCTGTTGCAATCTATCCCCAGCTTGACCGGCAAACGCCGACGCATTGAGCCGATTGAAGGCAGCGTCCCCAGCGCGTATGCCCTGCCCGAGGGCTGCCCCTTCCACACCCGCTGTCCGCAAAAAGTCGGCCCCATCTGCCAACAGCAAATGCCGGCGGCAGCCGAAGTAGGGCCGCACCATCGCGCCCGCTGTTTCATCCACAGCGACAAAGGAGGGGATTAGCCCAATGTCCAACGACAGCTCAGACGCCCTCCTGCAAGTGCGAGAACTAAAAAAGTACTTTCCCGTGCGCCGAGGTCTTTTACAACGACAGACCGGTTGGGTAAAGGCGGTCGATGGGGTGAACTTCGCGCTCGCTCAAGGCAAAATTTTGGGGTTGGTCGGCGAAAGTGGATGCGGCAAAACTACCACCGGGCGAATGATTCTCCGCGCCCTAGACCCAACTGAAGGGGAGATCCTCTTTCGGCAACAGAGCGGCCAGGTCGTCAACATGGCCCAGCTCGGCCGGCGCGAAGTCGTCCAAGTGCGCCGGCAGATGCAGATGATCTTCCAAGACCCGTACTCGTCGCTAAATCCACGGATGCCCGTGCGCGATCTCATAGCCGAGCCGCTGCGGGCCTATGGCTGGTCGGCGCGCGACAGTCAGGCGCGCGTGAGCGAGCTGATGGAGCGGGTGGGGCTCGATCCCAGATATGCGCGCCGCTATCCGCACGCCTTCTCCGGCGGCCAGCGGCAGCGCATCGGCATTGCCCGCGCCTTGGCCTTGAGTCCGTCGCTCATCGTCGCCGACGAGCCCGTCTCCGCACTCGACGTCAGCGTCCAAGCGCAGATTCTCAACTTGCTGCGCCAGTTGCAGGCCGACCTCGACCTCACCTTGCTGTTTATCGCCCACGACCTGAGCGTGGTGCGCTATCTGTGCGATGAAGTAGCCGTCATGTACCAAGGCCGAATCGTCGAACAGGCGGCAACCGAAGCCCTCTTTACCCAACCGCAGCACCCCTATACGGCCATGTTGCTAGCGGCCGCGCCCGCACCCGACCCCCACGCCTCGTGGATGGAAGAAGACGAAGACGCCAGCGAGGCCGGCGAGCCAACATCGGCCTACTACCAAGGATGCGCGTTCGCGCCGCGCTGCCGCTACCAAAGCGAGCTATGTAGCCAGCAGATGCCCGCGTTGGCAGGCGAAGCGCATCTGGCCGCCTGCCACCACAAAGACGAGTTGGAACTACAGGGCGTGTAGCGACGCGAACAGGGTTGACCAAATAAGTAAACCAATCTATATTATGCGATAATCATCCACCCTCATAGAGGAGAACGTCTGCATGGTTCACTTTGGGGATCGCCTGCGGAAAATTCGCCTCGAAAGCGGATTGACCCAAGCTGATGTGGCGAACCACCTTGGGGTTTCGAAAGGGTACGTCTCCCGCCTCGAAAGTGGCAAGGCCCGACCCGCCGAAGCGACAGTCCGGCGGCTAGCCCAAATCTGTGAGACCGATCCTGATCTGCTCCTCATCGCGGCCGATTACCTACCCTCCGACCTTCGAGAAATTCTATCGCAGTATCCCGCCGAAACGTCGGCGATGCTTCGCGGCACCTTTGGGCGTACCACGCACCGACAAAACTTGCCTCCCGCCGTCGCCGAGTCCCAAGTCCTCTACCAGCCTAGCGAAGCCTCATATCAACTCGTCCAAGAGGATTGCTTCGCGTGGATGGAACACCAACCCCCCAACAGCGTCCACGCCATCGTCACCGACCCACCCTATGGCCTGAAAGAGTACACCACGCAAGAAAAGGACAAACTCCGACGCGGACGAGGTGGCGTCTGGCGTATCCCACCAGCTTTGGATGGCTGCGTGCGCCAGCCCCTGCCTCGGTTTACCGTCCTCAGCAGCGGCGACAAGCAGCAGCTTGCCGCGTTTTTTAGGCAATGGGGCGAGCGGGCATTGCGAGTACTCGTGCCGGGAGGGCATGTTTTTATTGCCGCCAATCCCCTACTTTCGCATTTAGTCTATGCGGCCCTGGTCAAAAGCGGATTTGAGAAACGCGGTGAGATCATCCGCTTAGTACAGACACTGCGGGGCGGCGACCGTCCCAAGAATGCACACGACGAATTTACAGACGTTACCGTCATGCCCCGCTCCGGCTGGGAGCCTTGGGGTCTATTTCGCAAGCCGTGCGAGGGCCGCGTACAGGATAACCTGCGCGTATGGAAGGCGGGCGGACTGAGGCGAATCAATGCCGAGCGTCCTTTCAGCGACGTCATTGGCAGTGCTCCCACTCGGCCAGCGGAACGCGGCATCGCGCCGCATCCCTCCCTTAAGCCGCAGAGCTTTATGCGCCAGATCGTACGCGCAGCTCTGCCGTTAGGTGAAGGAGTAGTGCTCGATCCCTTCATGGGCGGGGGTTCGACCATCGCGGCCGCGTGTGCAGTGGGCTATGAGAGTATTGGCATTGAAAACGATCCCGCGTTTTTCGAGATCGCAAAAGGCGCAATTCCGCAATTGGCCACGTTGGCAGTCAACCGAGAAAGCAAGCTAACACCGAGAGCCGGGGAGCAGCCAAGCTTGTTCGGCTGAAGACGCTTATGGCTCGGCTAGGATGGCGCGATGGCGACCAATGCCGACGTTGGGCAGCCGGTAGAGAAAATTATTCCGCAGCTTTTCGGCACCAGCCGCCGTTATGGACGCTGTGGGCGTCCGGCGTGAAGTGCCCGTGCGGCCTGAAAACGACCAATCCGCTTCGTCGAGCTCGGCGCAGAGAATTTCGAGAAATGTCAGCGAAGCAGGAGCCTCTTCTTCCTGAGCACCTATCGCATAGCGAAAGACCATCAGCCAGCAGTCCTCCGGGTTATGCCCCTGCCAGCCACCGCTTCGAATGGACGACTTAACTTCGATACCTTCGTCGCCCTTCAACACTATATTCGATGCGTAATGGCCTTTAGGTATCAGATCGGGGTGTCCTCCCACCTTCGCATTCGCCTCCAGCGTTTCAGCAGCGCGGGTGATATTTTTCACGAGAAACTCAGAAATCATGCCGGATAGCGAGTTGCCCAGTAGCAACTCCTCCAATGGACGGAAATCGCTGTTTTCGAGGAAGTCGTTCAATCCGTGAAAAAGTCGGTACGTCTCCGCCACCGCCTGTTCTATTTCTTCTACTTTGAGTCCGTAGGGAAGGACGACGCGGCGATTCACGTAGCGGGGGTCAAGCGTTCCCGCAGCGTCGTTCCTCGCCGTGCGATAAGGGGTCGGATCGAATCCCGGATACCGCGTCGCCATCCCCGCGATAAATTCTTCTGTCCACAACGGGTCGCCCAGCGGCGGGAAGCCCAGCAGTTCGCGCTGGCGCGGAGTGGCTTCGGCCATGAAGCGACTCATGGCCGCGCCTTGGGCACCGCTTTTATACGTAAAGGTGCGACCGCCGTCCCAAGGGCGGTCCTGGCGAGTGAAACCCACCCACATGACCGGTCGGTGTCCCGCTGGTGCCGTGAAATCGGAGGCCGCGTGGCGGGTAAAGACGCTGTAGAGGCAGACCGAGCCGCCGGGGACGATCATCGGCACCGCTTCCGCGTCAGAGCGGCCGTTGGGCACCATGCGGATCGGTGCCATGCCTTCCTCGACGTCGTCGAAGCAGTAGAAACAGACCAAGTTCATAAAATCGTCGGGCTCGATAATCGGCCCCAGCGTGTTGTTGCCGTAGTCTAGGTGAAAATTGGTCCCGTATTCCTCGCCGGCGTATTTCATACCTAGGTGCCCCTCGCAGAGCCGAATCTCGGCCGTGCCTAAGACGCGCTCGGCCGCGTCGATCAGATCGGGATGGACGGTGACGTGATTGAGGCCAGAGTGGTCCCACGGGAAGAGTGTTTGCTGGGGGGTGTCGTTGCGCTGGCCGTTAGCTAAGTACTGGTCGTAGGGCGGGGCAAAATGGGTGAAGAAGCCATCGAGCGCGGCTTGCTGCTCGTCTTTGGTAAGGAAATTCTCGACAATCAGGAAGCCTTGTTCTTTGTACGTAGTCAGTTGGGCGTCGGTGATGTGCATCTAGTGCTCGTCGGCGTAGATTCCCACTATGCGCTGCAACAGGTCCAGAGCCTGTCCGCGCTCTCGTTGGAAGGCGTTGCGGCCGATGATCGAGCCAAAGCCGCCGCCATCGCGGATGCCGGTGATCTCGGCGACAATTTCCTCTTCGCCCTTGGCCGGGCCGCCAGAAAAAATCACCACGCGCCGCCCATTAAAGGCCGATTGCACGACGTGGCTGACGCGTTCGGCCAAAGTGCTAGCGGGCACATCCGCATACGCTTGGCGCGCTTCGTCCTGTTCAATGTACGCCGTCGGCGGCTTGACCTTGATGATATGGGCCCCTAGCTGGGCGGCGATTTGCGCGGCGTAGGCCGTGACGTCGAGCGCAGTCTCCCCGTCCTTGCTCAAGTCCGTGCCACGCGGATAGGCCCAGACCACCACCACCAAACCGTGCCGCTTGGCCTCTTCGGCCAAGGCTTGCAGCTTTTCGTACATCTCCTGCCGCTGGGCCGACCCTGGATAGACCGTGTAGCCAATGCCGACGCACCCCAAGCGCAGCGCAGCGGCAATGGAGCCAGTAAGCGACTGGGTAGGATCGGCGTCGGAGTGGAGATTTTCGCGGTTGTTGAGCTTTAAGATCAGCGGCAGCGCGCCGGCAAAGTCGCGCGCACCCGCTTCGAGAAACCCGAGCGGGGCGGCATATGCGCTGAGGCCAGCGGCAAGAGCCAGTTCAAAGTGATAGCGCGGATCGTACGCGGGCGGATTGGGGGCAAAGCTGCGCCCGGGGCCGTGCTCGACGCCCTGATCGACGGGCAGAATGACCAGTTTACCGGTGCCGCCGAGCGCGCCGTGGTTGAGCAGGCGCGCCAAGTTGGTCAAGGTGCCGGGGTTGTCGCTGCCATACCAGCTTAGAATTTCGCGGATGCGATCTTGCATGTTGTACCTTTCTCGCATGTAATGAATGGGAATCGACAAAAGAAAAGCTCCTCAATCGCGCAAAGCGCAGCGCGCTAAAGGAGCTTGACAAAATGGCGGGGACGACGAGACTCGAACTCGCGACCTTCGGCGTGACAGGCCGACGTTCTAACCAACTGAACTACGCCCCCATTTCGCTTGATAAAGTAAGAGCCGGACTAAATACTGTCAATGGATGGCCAGGCTTTGGCCTGCGCGGCGCTTTCTTTTTTTAAGCGCCGGAGCGCCCCGCGCATGAGTTGGCGCTTGAGCGGGCTAAGATGGTCGATGAACAGCTTGCCGTCGAGGTGGTCAATTTCGTGCTGCAGGGCGCGGGCGTAAAACCCCTCGCCCGCGGTCTTAAAAGGCTGGCCATCGACATCAGTAGCCTCGACTTCGACCCAGGCGTAGCGCTTGACATCGCCGTATAAGTCGGGAAAGCTCAAACAACCCTCCTCGCCGATTTGCTCGCCCTCGTGGCCCGTAATTTTGGGATTGATTAAGGCCACGGGTTGGTAGTTGGGCTGATGGGCGGTCACATGGACGACGCAGACCCGCTTGAGGACGCCAATCTGCGGGGCGGCAAGCCCGACTCCCTCGGCGGCGCGCATGGAATCGAAAAGGTCGGCGACGAGGGCGCGCATGGCTTCATCGACCTCTGCAACGGGCGCACACTGCTGGCGCAGGCACTGCGCCCCGAACAGCGCAATTTCGCGTTTCATGCGTTCAAGGGCTCTAAGTCGAGGGCAATGTAGCGCAAGCCCAAATCGGCGAGGGCAGCCACTAAAGCCGAGCGCAAGCGGGCCTCAGCCAGGCCAGCGATGCCTGCTGTGGGCAAGCGCAGAATGAGCATTTGGTCGCGCTGCTCATACGCGGCCGGCAGCAGCGAATGCACTGCAAGCAGCGGATTGACGCGCGCAAAGAGCGGCTCGTCGGCAGCGGAGTCGGCGATGGTCAGCAGGGCCTCGTTCATGCTGCCGGAGCGAAAGCCGCACAGATCAACAGTAGCTTGCAGATAGCCAATTTCCCGCAAGTGCTCCAGCAAAGACCGGCGCACATCCGGGTCGCCGAGCAGGCGCGTCAAGTCCTCAGCCGGCAACTCAATGCGCGACAGCGTCTCGTGGTGGCGGGCGCGAACCTGCAAAAATCCACAGACCTCGCGCAGATAGCGCTCGGCGCGGTCAATTTGGCGCAGGCCCTCGGCGGTAACAGGGGTGCCGTAGGGGAAACGCGACGAGAGGCAGGCCATGGCCGGGCGGTCCCACACCGTCAGCCCCCAGCGCTTGGCTAGGGTGCGCACGTCGTCCTTGGTCAGGCCCGCCTCGGCTAAGGGCGCGTGGACGCCACGCTCGCGGGCCGCTGCAGCCCCGGGGCGAAAATCGCCGATGTCGTCGGCGTTTTGGCCGTAGAGGATATAATTGATATTGAGGCTGTGCGCTAATTCCTCCATGTGATTGAACAGCTCTTGCTTGCAGTAGTAGCAGCGGTTGGGCGCGTTTTTGGCGTAGTCGGGGTTGTCCAGCTCGCGGGTCTTGACCACCTCGTGGCGAATGCCGAACTCGCGGGTGATCGCAACAGCTTTCTCCAGCTCACCGGTGGCATAGCTTTCAGAGTCCGCCGTGACGCAGATCGCCCCCTTGCCCAACACCCGCTGGGCCGCCACCGCCAGCGTGGCACTATCGACCCCGCCCGAGTAACCGACCAGCACCTGCCTCATCGGCCGCAGAATGTCTTCGAGGTGGGCTAGTTTTTGGTCTAGCGATCGCATGGCGTTTAGAAGGGGGATTGTTCTGCCGACACGGCGCAGGGCATGATCGCGGCATCGACCATGCCGTGCAGAATTTTCTTGTCCGCCGGAAACACTAACGCTTGGATGCCACACAGGCGCGGCGCATCGCCGATGACGTAGTAATAAGGACGCAACATCACCCGACCCCGCATGGGCACGACCTCGTCGCGATAGAAATCGTAGTAACGCACCGGGCGGCGGGCGGCTTTGTGGAATTCCTGTAAGATATAGGGCTGGTGCGCAAAGCGGTCAAGCGCCTCTTGCACGCGCTCGGCCCATTCGGCTTCGGGCAAGTCGTGGCCGATGGACACGCCCTTGCTCTCGTAGGCGATGTTGGAAAAACCCGAGGGCTTGAGCACGAGCTCGCGCTGCTTCTTCGTTAGGTGCTTCAACTGCTGCCAGTCGCTGACGGGTTGGCCGCCAATGTCGAGGCCGCCAATGATCGCGTGGGGCGGCAGCGGCCTGGCATCGACAATCCACGAGCGCGGGATCAGGCTATCTAAGGCGGCAAAAGGCTCCTTGCCCAAGGTGCCGCGCCAATAGGATCTGAGCGCGGGGTGGTGGTACAACGCCAGCCAGAGCTTTTCTTCAAGGTACGCCTTCGGCGGCGGAGTCAAGCACAGGGCGTTTTTCTTCGTGAAATAGGTAAAAAGCTCGGCCTTGGGGATGTTTTTGAGGTCAAACAACTCGAAGAAGCGATAGGCCGCGTCAATGCGCCACGGGGCCGGCTGGTCAGCGCCTTGGAGGAAGAGACCATTTTCGTCAAAGCGAGCCTCGCGCGGGTGGGCACTGCGGGCCGGTTTACCCGCCGCCTGCAAGCGTTCAACCAGCCACTCCATTTCGCGGCGATAGGCCTCGGACTCGTCCGAGACGAAGAGGGCCAAATGCGGTTCATCGACCTTGGCGGCAGCGGCAATGGCCTCGTAGAATGGGTCGATCAGGCCGCGGGCACCACCGATGATATCGTAGCCGAGGCCTGCATAGACCTCCGAGATTTGGGCGGTGAAGCCCATGCCGCCGGGGATGGCGTCTAGCTCGACTAACTTGAAGCCATCCTCGGTGAGCAAGAGATCCGGGCGAATGACCAAGGGCAACTGGGACTTAATGCGATTCCAGAGGCCCATTTCGCGCACCGTACTGGGTTTGCCCAAATCCAAATACTCGTGAATCCAAGGCGGCTCGACCCCCTTGACGCTCTGGTGGTAGAGCTGATTCGATGCCTGGTAAAACTGATGCAGAACGCCGCCGAGTTGGTCTAGGTAGCGGTGTTGCGCCGGCGAAAGCCAGAACGGCTCCGGGGCAATGCGCCACGGCAGATTACTGTCCGGATGTAAATGAGTGCGGTCGCCTGCAAAAAGGCCGCCAGCGGGACAGTGGGCATTGATGTGGAGGCAGAGGGCTTTGAGATCGGATGCGGTGCTGGGCAGAGACATCGGATAGGCTATCTAAGATGGATGCTTATTAATTTAGCGCGAATGGTACGCTAGGTCAACGACCGGCCTGTTGACCTTTGGCAAGACCGAGCCAACACCGCATATTTGCTCGGGCGACCAAGGAGCGCAATATGGAACTTATCGGTAGGCGTTGCCTAGTAACGGGTGGCGGACGCGGCATTGGCCGGGCTATTGCCCTAGCCTTGGGGCGGGCAGGAGCGCACGTGGCGATTTTGGCCCGCACCCGATCGGAGCTAGACGAGACCGCGGCGCTTTTGGCAGACCACGGCCACGCAGCACTGCAACTACAGGTCGATGTGGGGCGGCGCGAGGAAGTAGATGCGGCCTTCGAGCGCGTGCTCGCAACTTGGGACGGGGTCGATGTGTTGGTCAACAACGCCGGGATTCAGGGGCCTATAGGAAGGGTCGAAGATACCGATCCAGAGGCTTGGATGCAGGTGGTGCAGGTCAACCTCGGCGGCTGTTTCTACTGCACCCGCAAGGTCTTGCCGGCCATGATCGCCCAGCGCTACGGCAAGATCATCAACCTCTCCGGCGGTGGGGCGGTCGGGCCGCGGCCCTTCTTTAGCGCGTATAGCGCTTCCAAGGCCGCAGTGGTGCGCTTTAGCGAGAACTTGGCTGGGGAAGTGGCCGAACACGGCATTGACGTCAACGCCATTGCCCCCGGAGCAGTCAACACGCGGATGCTCCAACAGCGGCTGGCGGCCGGCGCGGCTGTAAGCGCAGAGGAGCGCCAACGAGATCAGGGCCTGCTGCGCGAAGGCGACGCGACGGCAGAGCGAGCGGCTGCGCTGGCAATCTATCTGGCCTCGGCGCACTCAGACGGGCTAACCGGGCGGCTGCTATCGGCCGTTTGGGATCGGTGGGAAACCTTCGATGTCGAGGCGATTATGGCCACGGAAACCTTTGCCGTGCGGCGCGTGCCACCGCAGGAGGGCTAAGTGTACAAGGTAGGGATCGTCGGAGCAGGGCGCATGGGGCGGCGGCGAGCGGCCACAGCCCACGCCCATCCCGCGTCCACAGTAACTCTGATCTACGACGAGCACGCGCCCGCCGCCGCCGAATTGGCCGCCGAATGCGGGGCCGCAGTCGCCGCTTCGCGGGCCGATCTAATCGCAGCCGACATCGACATCGCAGTGGTCGCGACCACGCACGACGCCTTGGCTCCTATCAGCACCGCCGCCCTCTTGGCCGGCAAACACGTGTTGTGCGAAAAGCCGCTGGGACGCACCCCGCAAGAAGCCCGACAGGCCGTCGCCGCAGCCGAGCGCAGTGGGTGCGTGCTCAAGGTCGGCTACAACCACCGCTATCACCCTGCGATCCAAAAAATACACGAGGTGTGCACAGCGGGCGCAATCGGCCCGCTGCTGAGCATCCGGGCGCGCTACGGCCACGGGGGACGCCCCGGCTACCAGCGCGAATGGCGGACCAGTCTCGCAAAAGCAGGGGGCGGCGAGCTTTTAGACCAAGGAGCGCATCTCATCGACTTGGCCAAATGGCTCTTGGGGGACTTTGCCGAAGTCATCGGCTATGCCGAGACCCTTTTTTGGGACGCGCCGGTAGAGGATAACGCCTACGGACTTTTTCGCACCGCCACCGGACAAATCGCCTCGCTGCACGCGAGTTGGACGCAGTGGAAAAACCTCTTCAGCTTTGAGGTCTGCGGGCGCGAGGGCTATGCCTGCGCCGAGGGCTTGGGGAGGAGCTACGGGCCGGAACGCGCCGTAATAGGGCGGCGCAACCCCCAAGGCGGCTCGCCGAACAGCGAGCATTTTGACTACCCGGGCGAGGACCGCTCGTGGGAGCTGGAGTGGGCCGATTTTTTGCGCGGCCTAGCCGGCACCGGCACCCCTTATTCGCTTGGACGGGAGGCTTTGGAGACTATTGAGTGGATTTACCGTTTCTACCGGGCGGCTGCCGAAAAACGCTCGGTGCGGCGGGAAGAACCTTTAACCATATAAAAAAAAACGAGTTATGAATGGCGTAGCCGCCGCCCCATTGAGTGCGGCGGTTTTTTTTTTTCGCCAGCGTTATTTTTTTCGAAAATTTTGCGCAAAAATTTCTTACCATTATAGATAGCTAAACAGTAAACACTACTCTTTTGTCTATAGAAAGGAAGGAACGCTTTTAGACGCAGTTAGGCACCTCAACTCTTTATTTGCGCATCTTATATACCCTTAACCCCGCAGGAAGTGCTATGAGAACAGACCAGGATATTGCCCAAGTGGAACGCATTGCGCTGGCTTATCGACGCCTTGCTAACGCTATGATTCTCAGTACTTTACGCGAAATATCCAAGATGGACGAGGTCGTGGTAACCCCAGATGACACCCCGGAGATGGCCTTTGTCGAAAGCTCTAGGATCGATCCTTGGTGCGAGCTGGCTGGCCTCGAACCTGAAATTGTCCGCAAGGCTGCTAAACGGTTAATAGAAGAACGACCTTTTTAGCACCGCACCGCACAAACCAACAAAAAAGCTCTGGGACGAACACGCCCGGAGCTTTTTTGCGTTTAGTAGCCAGCGCGCAGCGTGGTGCTGGCGGCGTGGTCGAGGAGGCCGCGCACCACTTTTTCGGCATCGCGGTGGCGCAACTCCTCAAAGCGCAAGGCCCAGACGTGGTCCCGGTAGGCCATGTTGCGCACTTCGATGAGCACCTTGACGTCAGCGGGGTTGTTGCGCAAAACCCCTAGCCCCTGCCCGCGGATGTGGGCACCCGCCCCCAATGCCGGCAGCAGAGAGCGGGCAAATCGGCGCGAGGCGTGATCTACCCGCCTACTTTTGCTGCTTTTGTAGTATAGGACCAGCGGCGCTTCTGGAGCCTTGGGTTCAACATCGGCGTGGAAGGAGAGAAAGATGCGCCGACCCCGGGGCGCGTTGGCAAAGGCTTGTCGGGCAATGCGCACGCGGGTCTCGAGATTGCTGCCGCGCGGCCAAGCACTCAGCTTATTGCTCTGGTTGTAAGCAGCCCAGTTGTACACTTCGTTCTTTTCGTTGACAAAAGTCTGGGTCGGCGGCTCGGTTTGGCGGATTAGGTGGTTGGGGCTGAGTAGGGTCATGGTAGCGTGGGCTCCGTGCAAGCGCACCAAGACATACACCCGCAGTGCGATGTCAAAGACGTACTCGTCCTCTACTATATAGAGCCTTTTGCCGTTGCCGTCGCGGGTGCTGACCACCGCGCCCGGGTCCAGCCCGCCGTGCCCTGGGTCGAGGACGATGTGCCAGCCTTCCAACCGCGAGCTCAAGCGCCCCATCGCCCCGACCTGGCGCTCGAATTCCCGCCACAGACGCGCGGCTTGGCGATAGGTCTGCCGCGGCGATCTTGGATGTTCCTCGTAGTATTTTTTGCTCGGCTGGCGCTTATTGCGGGGCCGCGAGAAGTAGTACGGGCCGTTGGCGGATGCAATTTTCGGCGTGTCAGCGCGGCGGATCTGCAGGTCGTCCCAATTGATCTCAGACAATTCCACCCACCGCATTGGCCGCACCTTGAGCTGGTCGCCCGGATGGATGACGGCATTTTTCTTTAAGTCGTTGAGGCGGGTGATTTCAGCCACGCTCATCTGGTGCAGGCGGGCGATCTGCCCGAGGTAATCGCCCTGCTTCACCACATAGGTGGCACTGGGTGCGAGCTTCTGGTCGGAGTAGAGTTTGAGCTCCTGGCCTGGGTAGATGCGGTTCGACCGGAGGCCGTTGAGCACCTTGAGGCGATACACGCTAATTCCGTACGCCCGGGCAATTTCCCACAGCGCGTCCCCGCGCTCCACGATGTGTACTGTGCTCGCCGCATCTTTGAGGCGGAGTTTCTGGCCGATGTAAATCCGATCGCCGACCAGGGCGTTGAGGTTCTGCAACTGACGGACCGAAACTCGGTAGTGCCGGGCAATCTCAGTCAGGTTTTCGCCCTCTTTCACCACGTGGACGGCTTCCTCCAGCCGCGAAGCGCGCAGGCGGAGCTTTTGCCCGGGCCGAATGAGGTCGCTGTTGAGCTTGTTGAGCTGGCGCAAAAAACCCAAGCCCACATCAAAGCGCCGAGCGATTTTCGACAGGGTGTCGCCCCGCCGAACGGTGTATTCGTGCGGCTCTTGGTCCTGGTCGTCGATCGAGGCACTCCAGCCAGACGCGGCCGGTTGCAAGTAGAGCTTTTGCCCGACGTGGATGACATTTCCATCAAGGCGGTTGAGCGCCTTGAGCTTATAGACTGGGACGGCGAACTGCCGAGCGATTTTTGCTAGGGTGTCCCCGCGCCGGACGCGATACCAATCGCCGTTTTTTAGTGGCGGACGAACTTTGAGACTCTGGCCAGCGTATATCCTATTGCTGCGGAGCTTGTTCCACTGCTTGATTTGCCCCTGCGAAACTCGGTAGCGCGTCGCAATCTCAGAGAGCGTATCCCCTCGTTTGACCACGTGGACAATAGGACTCCTGCGCTCGGCGGCGTCTAGTGCAAAAGCACATAGCAGCAGCGCCACCAGGATGTAAACCGGGCGCACCATAGACTCATATTGGGAATTGGACAACAGGGGAGGGGAAGGGGTTTTGCAAGTATAAGGCTATTAAGGCTATTGCGCAAAGACTACTTGCTGGCCACACCGGGGCAACCTATACTTCGCCTCCATGAATGAAGCTAAGCTGCCTTCGGTCGATCAGATGCTCAAGCAGGTCGCCGATCTCTTGCAACAGTACGATCGCGCCTATGTCGTTGAGCAGGTGCGGCACTGTATTGCGGCTGTGCGTCGCCAAGTGCGGGCCGGCACTGTAGATCAAGAGCGAGCGGCCTTGGCAGGGCCGATCGAGCAGGCCGTACGCCGCTGCATCGAACAAGAGGCCAAACCCCGGCTGTACCGCGTCGTCAACGCCACCGGCGTGGTGCTGCACACTGGATTGGGTCGGGCGCCGCTGCCCCCAGCCGCCCAAGAGGCCGTCGCCCGAGTGGCGATGGGCTATTGCAACCTCGAATTCGAGTTGGAGTCGGGCAAACGCGGCGAGCGCGGCGACCGCGTTGAGAGCCTGATATGCTCCATGACCGCTGCGGAAGCTGCCGCCGTGGTCAACAACAACGCCGCCGCCGTACTGCTGCTGCTAGACACTTTGGCGCGGGGGCGGGAAGTGGTGGTCTCGCGGGGGCAACAAGTGGAGATCGGCGGCTCATTCCGCCTGCCCGAAGTCATCGCGGCCAGCGGAGCCAAGCTGCGCGAGGTCGGCACGACCAACCGCACGCACTTGCGCGACTACGAGCGCGCCATCGGCCCGGAAACCGGCGCTATTTTAGTGGTGCATCCGAGCAATTACCGGGTGCAGGGCTTTACCGCCGAGGTGGCCCTAAAGGACTTGGCCGCCCTGAGCCAGCGTGCGGCAGTGCCGCTGGTCCACGACCTAGGAAGTGGCGCCTTGGTCGATCTGGAGCAGTGGCAGCTGCCGCCCGAGCCGGTCGTTGGCTCCAGCCTCGCCGCCGGAGCAGCCATAGTCAGCTTCAGCGGCGACAAGGTGCTAGGCGGGCCGCAAGCGGGTATCATCGCCGGCCAGCGTCCTTATGTAGAACAAGTGCGCCAAAATCCGCTGATGCGCGCCCTGCGCTGCGACAAGTTGACCTACGCTGCGCTCGAAGCGGTGCTGTCGCTTTATCGCCTGCCGCCGGACAAGCTAACCCAAGCCCTGCCAGCCCTGGCCATGCTGCGGACGACGGTTGAGACGCTGGAGGAGCGCGCTCGGAAGCTGTTGTCCCTTTTGCCCGAGCAAACCGGCCGCGCCCTGCACCTCAAAGTGGTCGAATCGCTAGCGCAAGCTGGCAGCGGGTCCCTGCCCCTAGCCGAGCTCCCCAGCCGGGCCGTGGCCCTCCAGCCCAGCGCGGTCCGGGTTGAACAGCTAAGTCGCCAACTTAGGCGGCAAGGCGTAGTCGGTCGCATCACCCGCGAGCGGCTCCTGCTAGACCTGCGCACCGTCCAAGACGACGAGCTAGAATGGATCGCCCAAGCACTGTCGCACGTTGCCGCGCAGTAAAAACTGCGCTGTTGCTGGCCGCTTGGCTGCTGTGTGGCTGCGGCAGCAAAGACCCCACCGCGCCGCTGGCACCGGCCCCCCCCGAATCCACCCGTCAGCCCGGGACCGTCGCGGTCGCCAACCACACGGCCTACGCTATCGAAGTGGCGTATCTCAACGAGACCGATGCGAACGCGCCGCAGATTGTGCGCACCCACGTGCCAGCCGGCCAGCGCGTGGAGGTTTCGGGCGGAGTGCTGCCAGCCGGTCTAGCCGTGGAATTCGACTTAGTACTCGTTCCACGCGCCGCAGACGGGATTCGGGTGCGGCGCAAGATCCGGGTCGCCATTGACGGCGACTGGGTCTTAAATGTGCGCTTGACGGACGAATCGGACCCTTTCAGCCTAGCGGTAGCAAGGGCGTCTGCATAGGCTGCAAAGAGAGCGCAATATTTCCGCTTGCTTTATCGCGGGGTGGGTTTTACGTTTGATAGCCCCACGACGAATTTCAGTACTTTCCCCTTGCACAATTCCACCAAGCAATTCCTGCATCGCTAGGCCGTTGTGCCGCTCTTTTTGGCACCGGTATGAGGATTAAAATGGTGTTGGACATCCGCGACTTGCGCCCCCAAGCTGCGCCAGTCGCCGAAACATCGCTCGATCAATTGCTCGACAGCCAACAGACCCAACTACATGGGCTGGTGCTTAGCGCGGACGATTTGGAGCAGCTCTTGACCATCGCCGAGGACTCGGGCGACAGCCGCCGACTAGCAGCCATCGACCTCTTGAGCGCGCACCGCTCTTGGCTGTCTTCGCTGCGCCTGCTGCGCCGGATCGTGCGGTTGGCGCACGGGGAACTCGATTCCCGACCCGCCGCGGCTTTGGTGCAAGCACTGCGTCAGTGCGACGAGGTCTGCCAGTTTCTGACCAGCAAAGAGCGAGCAGTCGCCCGCCAAGCGGCGCACGGCGTGCCGATCAGCCGCCAAACTCTCGCGCCGATCACCGAGGCGCTAGCGACTGGCCTCCCAGCCGACATCGCAGCTGTATTGCTCGACAAAATTCGCCGCACTCATCCATCTATGGTGCCCTATGCCGTTGATTGTCTCCTCAAGTGCGACCCCAATGAGAGCCTGCTGCGCGCGTTTTTGGCGCACTTGCCGCAGGTACCGCTCTTCGCGCTTTTTGTCGAGGCCGGGCCCATGGCTGCGACCCCCCGCGGCTGGCAACGGGCAACGCGGATAGCGGCTGAAATTCTCCAACAGGCCCCATCGGCCAAGCTGCTGCGCCACCTGCTCAGCAAGTGCGGCGAGGATGCGGCTTTCGCCCGCAACCACGCCCGCTTCTTGCACCGAATTGCCCAGTGCGCCGACACCTCGTTGGACGACGGTTTAATCGGCCACTTTGAGCGGCTCACGTCCGGGGCCTGCGAAGACAAGGTCGCTCGCCTAGCACCTCTATTAGTCGGGTTAAGCGGGAGACTCGACGGCCAAGCAAGGCAGCAAGCAGCGGCCTTGCTTGAAAACTGGAAATCTCGCTCGGCGGCGCTCAAACTCAAAATCTATCACCTAGAGCAAGGTATCCGCTGAGCATTTATTCCAATTCGAGTCTCCCCAAGGGCCGTTCGCCGACGGGCGAACGGCCTTTTTATTTGTGCGCCCGCCACAGTAGCACCAAGGCCAAGATAGCAAACAACAAATTGGCTATCCACGCGCCTAGCCAAGGCGAGAGAATTTGATTCCAACCGAGGGCTTGGCCGGCCTTGACGCAACTGTAGTAAACAAAGCAAATCAAGACCCCCAAGCCGAAGCTATTGGCCAAATCGGCTCGGCGGGCATTGGCCCCGAGGGTCGCGCCGAGGACGATGATGATGAAGCTGGTCAGCGGAAAGGACACTTTCAGATGCAAATCGACCCGTTGGCGCGTGGCGTCCTCCCCGTTGAGCGTGGCGCGGGCGATGTAGTCGGCCAACTCGCCATAGCTCATTTCCTCTGGGTCTTTCTGCTGGCGGGCAAAGTCGCTGGGCAGCAACGACAAACTCGGCAAGGATAGGGTGTCGAAAGAAGTCGTAGCCACGGCCTCGTCCGCGGCAAAGCGAAAGCGGCGGCCTGCAAAAAGCACCCACCTGCCCTCCCGCCACTCCATGCGCCGGGCCACTGCTCGCTCCAGCGGCGCGTTGCCGTGCAGCCGCTCCCAAGACACTTCGGCGGCGCGTTGCCGCCCCGCATCGTAGCTGCCGGCGTACACGAACTGATCGTCCACATCTTGGAGCAGAACTTGGCGGCGCGACCCATCGCTGCGATGATAGGACTTGATTTCATCGCTGATTTGGTTGTACCGATAAGTGGCCGACGGCACCACCCAATCGGTAAAGCAAAAGGCGGCAACCGCAACGGCCAAGGCACACGCCAAGACCGGGGCCAAGAGGCGATACAGGCTAATGCCAGTAGCCTTCATGGCGGTGATTTCGTTGTGGCGTGCCAAGCTAGTCAAGGCAAAAAGTGCGCCCAGTAGCGCGGCGATGGGCAGGGTCAGGATGAGCCAGTACGGGAGCCGATAGACGTAGTAGAGCAAAATCTGCGCGGGCCCAGCCTCATAATCGATAAACGTGTCGATGTTTTCGGTGAGATCGATAATCACCGCGATGAGCAACAGGCTGACCACGGCGATCCCCAGACACAACAGAAAGCGGCGCGTCAGATAGAGGTCAAGGGTGCGCATCGGAAGTCTTGTTCGCCCCTCGCCGCCCAGCGCGGTCATAGGCGACCACCCGCAGCAGCCCCCATCCGACGAGGGCAAAAACCCCATTGGGCGCCCACATCGCCAACGGCGGTGGAATATAGCCGCGGTCGGCCAACTCTTCGCCGCCGATGAGGAACATCCAATAGATCCAAAAGAAGAATAGGCTGATGCCGACCGAGACGGCGGCACCGCGCCGGCGAATCAGCGCACCCAATGGGGCGCCGACCAGCGCGAAAACCAAGCAAGCGGCCGGAATGGATAGCTTTTTGTGAATCTCGACCAAGTACTCGTTGATCCGGCCCGCGCGGCGGTCTATATGCTGCCACTGGCGGCGCAGGGCCTCGGTCGCCTGTTGCCCCTCTCGCTCTAGTGCACTGGCGGCCGGGTCGGCAAACTGGCTTTGGTGCAGTTCAAAGTAACGCGCGGCAATCGAATCGAGGCGACTGTAGGCGCGCTGCTGCTCGCGGCGGTGCTCTAGCACCAAGCGGTACATCGCCGCAATGTCTAGCTCGCGGTCGCTGCGATAGGACGAGGGGCGGTGCTCGTAGCGGCGGCGCTCGTCTTTGATGTGCAGCACTTGGCGGGCAAAAGTGCTAAAGAAAAAGCGCTCCGCTTGGCCAGCTTCGACGCGCTGGACATGGCCTTCTTCCAGCTCCAAGCGGACGTACTTTCCATCGCCCAACAGCGCCAGGCGGCCCCTAGGGGCGTGGACAATAACCGGCGGCCCGGGGCGCGAGGCGTCGTAGAGTGCGATGCCGGCCAGTTGGTTGGTCTCCGGTTCAATCTGGCGGATCAGCAGGTGATAATCGCCCAAGTCGGGTATAAAGACCCCTTCCTTTTCCCGCAGCACCAAGGCGGCTTTCGTCCGTTGCAAGCTCGACGACAAGACGCTGGCCTGGTGGTTCCAGTCTGGGAGGACCTGGTCGTTAAAAAGGATCATCAACAAAGTGAGCAAAAAAGCGCCGCCTAACACCGGCCGCAGGAGCAGCCAAAAGCTCACGCCGCAGGCTTTGGCCGCGGTGATTTCCCCGTCGGCGGCGAGGCGAGCAAAGGCCATGAGCACGGCGATGAGCACGGCCATAGGCACGGCCAGGGCCACGATCCAAGCCAAGTTAAAGAGCAGCAGTTGGAGCGCCGCCAGCAGGGTTAGCCCCTTGCTCAGCACTTGGTCCATCGTCTGCAATACGACATCGATTAGCAGGCTAAACAGGACCAGCGCAAAGCCCAGCGCAAAGGGCCAACCGTGCTCTTTGAGCACATAGCGGGACAGGGTCGTCATGGGTCGAAAGGGTTACAAGGCTGTGGCGCATAGCACCCAGGGCACTTGGTTGCCAGCGGCGCACCCCCGGACGGCTATGGACCTAGTTCCCTCAAATATAACGACTTAGGCCGTTGACTAAAAAAGCACGCCCGATGCCGTGCTATAGGAATAGTTTTTGCAAGGGTTTCCTTGAAATAATTGCAGCCACGTGCTATGTTTTCAGGTAGTTGTCCGCTTCGTCTTGGGCAGCGTCCCCCTGTTTTGGGTTTGGAGATCGCCTATCGCGTTTGGTTAATACAGAAGCCGCTCGGCCCATTGCTTTGGCATGGCCGAATCATCACTGAAGGCTTCTGCGTCGTTTCCGCTAACCTCCATTGAAAGACTGCTCTTTAATTGAAACTGCCGAGCAGCTTGACGCCGCCAGTTCCCAGCCCTTAGGGACTGGCGAGCACGTCAAACCATAGACGTCGATAGGTGTGAATTTAGAGGTGTTGCTCCGCTTTTCCCGCCCAGCGTTTTGCTCGTGGCTGTGTGTTTGCTTGCTCGCGGTAGTGGTACGCGCCGAGCCTGGTCTGCACTTCGAGCCGCTATACGGCCCGCTCGACCAGCGCTTGGCCGTCGCTGGCCAAACCGCCTTTGGGGCTGGCCAGCCGCTGTTGCCCACCCCCGACCGCGCGCTCATCTCGTATCGAGCCGCAGTGGACTCCTTGGGAATGGCCCACTACGGCCGCCGCGTCAGCGGATTCACCGAGGGACCAACGGTTGCTGTGAATCTAGACGACTATCTCCGCTTGGAATACCAAGCCAAGCACCAACAGCTTTGGCACCAGCAAATCCGCCGCGACTTTCGCAGCACCGCTTCTGAGCAACGCCAGCGCCGGGGCAACCGCTTTGAGTGGACGGTGCCCTTTTCCGCGCCCAAGCCCCTGCGGCGTTTTATCGGCGACGAAGGTCCCAGCCTCGCGCTCAATGGTTCGCGCACTATCATCGTTTCTGGCCGGAGCGAGTGGACCGATGGCGAGGTGCAGACCTCGTTTGGCCGCAGTTCCAAGTTTCCCTCGCTGGGCATCGAACAAGAGTCCGATTTCACGGTGGAAGGCAAAGTCGGCGAGCTGATCAACATCCGCATTGACCAAGACACCCAAAACCTCGGCTCGGCCTTTGGCTCCGGCTTGGGCGATCAGCTATCCAACCAGATCAAGCTCGACTACGAAGGCGAGGAAGACTCCATATTCCAAGAGGTGCAAGCTGGCAACACAACCCTAGAGCTGCCCAACACGCGCTTTGTCGGCTTCCGGCAGAGAAACAAGGGCCTCTTTGGCATCCGCGCTAAAGGGCACATTGGGCCGCTGGCCTTTACAACCGTAGCCAGCCACGAAAAGAGCAAGTCCAACCGCCAGACCTTCAAAGGCGGAGCGGCCATCGACACGCTCCAGTTGCGAGACTACCAATACATCCGCAACACGTATTTCTTTTTGCACGAATTCTACCGCGCCCACCTTTCCGACTTCCGCCGGCTGTTGGAAGGAGTGCCGTTTGGCCCGGAAAACTTCGTCGATATCAGCCGCCTCGAAGTCTATATCAACGACTTCAATACGCGGAATGACGCCGAACTGTTTGCCAAGCCCGGCGTTGCTTGGGTCGATTTGTCCGATTCCCTCTCCACCATCGAGTGCTTTGACGCGGGCGGCAATCGCCTGCGCAACAGCGGCTGCTTTGAGGAGGGGACCTGGCACCGGCTCGACCCGGACGACGACTACTCGGTCGTGGCCGAGGCGGGTTATATCATTCTCAACAGACCCGTATCCGACCCCTATGCGATGGCCGTGCACTTCAAGACCAACGCGCCGGACTTCGACGGCACGCTCCAACAGGAGACGGCGCAGCTCAAAGCCGGTGCCGAATCCGACTCCTTGTACCTGAAACTGATCAAAGCCCGCAATCCCCGCCCGGGTTTTCCCACTTGGAATCTAGAGTGGAAAAACGTCTATCGCATTGCCTCGGGCTTTTCCACCGGCCGCCGCTTTGACCCCAAGACGTTGCAGGTCGATATCGCCAAGGAAGTGCCCGGCCAAGAAGACCAACTTTCGCAACAAGGCCGCTCCTACTTGCAGATTTTGGGTTTGGACGAGCGCGGCAAAGACCCCGGTAGTGCTCCCGACCGCGTCATCGACGCCGACTACATAGGGCTAGACGACATCCGCGGGCACTTGATTTTTCCCGACCAGCGGCCCTTTGACCCGCGCGCCAACAAATATCGCGGCCTGCTCGACGAACCCGTTCCGGCCATCTACGACGAGCAGCAGCAGCGCGCCCAAATCGAGGCCAGCCGCTACAAAATCCTCGTCCGCGCCGCCTCTTCACAGCAGCGCATCCGGCTGGGCGGCATCTTCGGCGGCGTCCGGCCCGAGACCGTCGAGGTCCAACTCAACGGCCGGCCCCTGATGCGCGACACCGACTACCGAGTCGATTACACCGGCAGCGTGACGTTTATCGGCTCGGTCGCTCAGGAAGTGGCCGACCCGGGTGCGGACTTGGAAATCTCCTTTGAATCCGAGGATGTCTTCAATATCGGCAGCCAGCAAAAGACCCTGTTGGGCCTGCGCACCGAGTACGAATTCTGGGGCGGTGATGGGCGCGTCGGCAGCACCATGATCTACAACAACGAGCGTTCGAGCGACCGGCGGGTGCGGGTGGGCAATGAGCCAACGCGCACGGTGATCTGGAACCTCGACTTGCGCGCCCGGCGCGAAGTGCCAATCCTCACCCGGGTCGTCGATATGCTGCCGCTGGTCAAGACCGCGGTTCCCTCCGAGGTGACCCTAGACGCCGAAATCGCGCAAAGCCGCCCTAATCTCAACACCAAGGGGCGCGGCTACATCGACGATTTTGAAGACAGCGAGCGGCCCATTTCCCTAGTCGTCAACCGCACGCGCTGGGCCCCGGCCAGCGCACCAGTTGGCGGGCGCTTGAGCGCGGAAAATCGGGCCTCTTTCACCTGGTACAATCCCTACAACGGGGTGCTGCGCACCGACATTTGGCCCAACCAAGAAGAGCAAATCGAAGCGCAAAACCGGCGCACCGACATCCTCGCGCTAGAGCTGTTACCGCGCCTTGACGCGACCGAGTCTTGGGGCGGAATTGCCCTGGCCTTTTCGACGGTCAACGACCTATCCGAGTCCAAGTTCCTAGAAATTTGGGTCCGGGGCCAAGAGGGCACTTTGCATGTGAACATAGGCGACCAAATCAACGAGGACTACATTGCCAATGGCCGCCTCGACACCGAAGACGAGCCTTTCCCCGGGCAAGCCGCAGGCGATGGATTGGTGTCGCGGGAGGAAGACGTGGGCATCGACGGCCGCAACGACGAAGCCGAACTGAACTTCTACTTGCGGCTACAAGACGCCGCGTTTGACACCACCCGCTCTCTAGCCGAGCGCAAGCAGGCCTTTGCCGCGCTCTACCCCGACCCCGACCCCCTGCGCCCCAGCCGCTCGCCCGACGACCCCGAGGGCGACAACTGGCAATACGACGCCCAGCGCAACCAGAACGACTACAGCCGCATCAACGGCACCGAGAACAACAAAAAAGACGTCGAAAGCGGCGACCGCCCAGACACCGAAGACCTCAACAACAATGGCGTACTCGACCGACGCAACAACTACTACCACTACGAAATTGACCTAGCGTCGAGCCAGTACGAAGTCGCCGGAACCCAAAGCGAGGGCTGGCGGCAACTGCGCGTACCCCTGTTTGGCCCCCAAGTCGAGCGCGTGGGCTTGCCCGACTCCACCCGCATTGAATACGCCCGCCTGATGCTTTCAAGCGGGCCGCCGTCAGGCATAGCCGACACCGTGCGAGCCGAGATCGCACTGGTGGAAATTGTCGGCAACAAGTGGCAGGAAGACGACGTAGTGCGGCTCGATGACCGCTTCCCGCTCGGCGACCGCGAGACCCTCGACGTCACGGTCATCGGCACCGACAAAAGCCAAAGCTACCGACCGCCGCCTGGCGTAAAAATCCGCCGCAACCTACAGTCGCGCACCCGCGAGCGCGAGCAGTCCCTGGTGCTGGCGTACGAAAACCTGGAGCCTGGCCACCAGATGTCGGCGACTCGCATCCTGACCCGCGCTGCCAATTACACCAACTACCAGCGGCTGCGCATGTACGTCTATGGCGATTCGAGCGGAACCATTGAATACGCCCACGGCGATTCAAGCGACTTGGTGCTCTTCGTGCGCTTTGGCGTCGATTCGACCAACTACTACGAGACCATCAGCCCCATTTTCCCGGGTTGGACCGGGGGGCGCAAGGGCTGGAAGGGCAATCAAGTAGATGTAGATCTACCGGTCATCTCCCAACTGAAGGCACTCCTGCAATCCGGGCAGGCCGATACCACCGCCGGCGAGTTCTACTACACCTATCGGGTACTGGACCCACGCGGGGCGCCGCTAGACGGCAAAACCTCGATCGCGCAACGCGAGTTGGCGGCGCTACACGCGGCGGGCTACAACCCGCAAGTCGAGCTTTTTTCCCTCGACCAAGTCTTTGCCCGGTCGGGCCTGCGCAGCGGCGAGCAAGCCATTTACCGGGTGCGCGGCAACCCGTCAATGCAGTCGATCAAACAACTGAGCATTGGCCTGCGCAACCGCGCCACAAACCGCGCCTATAGCGGCCGCATCTTCTTAGACGAACTGCGCCTCGACCAAGCGCGCAACGATCCCGGGCTAGCCGCCTACGCCCAGCTCAACACCAAGCTAGCCGACGTTGCCAACCTCGGCGGCAACGTGCTGTGGCGGCAGGAAAACTTCCGCAGCTTTACCGGCCAAGGAGGCAACAGCACCGACCGCGAAGCCGCGCTGTCGATCTCGACCAACGCGCACAAGATCCTGCCGGGTAGCTGGGGGTTTTCGATCCCAGTCAAGGTAAATATCAGTCGCTCGACTAGCTTGCCGCGCTTCGGTCCCGGCTCGGACGTCGAGCTGACCGACGACGAGAAACTGGAGCAACAAGCCATTCGCGCCAAAGAGTTCTACGACGTGTCCATCAGTCGGCGGCAGGGCAAAAACTTCTTCTTGCGCTGGACGCTCGACCAGATGAACCTGCGGCTGTCGCACTCGCGCGAACACAGCTCCGATCCGGTGCGCCCAATAAACCAGCGCGAGGCCCAGACGATGAGCTTCAACTACAGCATGCCCCTGCCCAAACCAGAACTGCGCATTATGAGCTGGCTGCCGGCGTTCATGCCCAAAGGCTGGACGCGGATGGAGTTGCGCCCGCTGCCGACGAGCCTGACCTACGCGATCAACGGCAGCCGACGCACGTCGCGACTGCTGCGCCGCGGCGACGACGAAACGACCGCGCAGGAGGACTTCACGCTCGTCGAAACCTATGCCTCCAAGCTCAATCCGCTCTCCGGTCTATCGGCCAACTACAACCTCAAAATCGACCGAGATTTGCGGAAAAAATTCGTCTTCGACAAACGGAGCTTTGGCCGCGAAGTCGGGCGCCGACAAACAGCCGACTTGGGCTTTTCGCTGCGCTTGGTCTCGTGGCTGGACCAAAACTACACCTTCAAGGCCAATTACGAAGAGCAAAACGACCCGGCCCAACGGCGCGGAGTGGCCCCGATCGACTCAATCAGCGGCCTGCCGTTGAACACCCTCGAAATCCGCAACCAAAACGACCTCTCCGTCCGCCTCAATTTCAAAATCCCAACCCTGCTCAAAAACTTGGGCCAGTCCCCAGCACAAAGCCGCAAGGCGCAACAGCGCGACGACCGCGGCCGCAACCGAAATCAAAATCGCGACCCAAACGAGGACCAGCCAACCGCCAAGCAAGACCAAGCCCAACCCCAAGGCCCCAATATCTTCCGCCGCCTCGCCGGATGGACGGGTCGGCTCGTCGAGCCGGTCAACGCCAGTTGGCGGCGCAACACCAACTCGCGCTATTTTAATTTGCTACATCGGCCCTCGCTTTCCTATCAACTCGGCCTCGCAGACACCCTGCGGGTGCGGCAAGTCACCCAAGGGCTGACCCACCAAGACAATTGGTCGCACACATCCTCGTTTGAGACCGGCTCGGGGATGCGGTTGCCCTTTGGCATTAGCGTCAAGGTCAACGCCAAAGAGCAGACCACCGAGCGCAGCGGCGCTTCGCAGCAACGGCTGCGCTTGCGCACCGAGCGAACCTACCCGCGCGTAAGTCTCAGTTGGGGACGAGCCGACCGGATTCCGCTGGTAAAGCGAGTGATCAACAGCGCCCAGGTAAACGCGAGTTTCGAGACTTCGGAGGCCAGCGAGGGCGAGGGCAGTCTCGCCCCCGGCTACCTGCTCTCTGAGGAGGGCAAAACCGAGTTCAGGGCGTCGTGGAATGGCCGTTGGCGCTGGGGACCAACCACGACCGTCGAGCGCGTGCTCTCGACCTCGGAAAGCCGCGATTTTGAACCCACTAGAGACAGCGACGCACAGCCCCTGCGCGGCACCCGCGACAGACAGCAAGTGACTACCACCTTCAAGATCACGCACAACCTCAAGCCGCGGCGACTGCCCTTAATCGGCCGGCTCAAAAGCGACGTCACGCTCAACTTAGAGCAGAAATTTGAAGGAGAAACCCGCTCCATCGCCACCGGCGACGAAGAGCGCGTCCCCAATGGCCAAGAAAATCGCTGGCGCACTCAGTTGTCCATGACCTACAATTTCAGCACCAATTTCCGCGGCGAGGGGCGAATTCGCATCGAAAACAACAAAGACCACCTCAGAGACAAGACGCGAAAAATCCGCGAAGTGCGGCTTTCGGGCACATTCTTCCTCCGCTGAGGCATATTGCCCGACGCGGCTGTGGGAGGTATTATTTGTTTAATCAACGCGAGCAGCGCGCCCTCATCGGCCTGATAGCGGCCTTGCTCATCGGGATGCTCGTCGCCCTCGGCGATTGGTACTTCCCCTCGCAGGCAGAGGAATTCAGCGTCGTGCCGCGCGCCGTCGATCCGCCGCCACCGCGCCAAGTGGTAGCAGCCAAGCAGGAGCCGCTGTCGCTCAATTCGGCTACGGTAGCACAGTTAGTCGCCCTGCCGGCAATCGGCCCTAAGATCGCCGCGCGGATCGTCGCCTTTCGCCGCCAGCACGGTCCTTTTGCCCGGCTGGAGCAACTAACCAAAGTCAATGGCATCGGCGCCAAGACGCTAGCAAAGCTCCGTCCTTTGCTCACCGTAGAGTAGAGGCCCATTTGGAGAACAAGAGGTTGGGATTGTTTGGATTTGGCAGGACCAAGGCCACCGGGATTCACATCAGCGGCCAGACCATGCGCATCGCCGCGCTAGACGCTAGCCGCGTTGGCATCCGGCCACTGGTCTTGACAGCCGAAGCGCTGGAGCGCCCCTTCGATCCGGTGTCGCTAGGCGACGAGCAGCAGCGCCAAGAGCTCGCCACCAAATTAGCCGCGCTCGCGGCCACGTATGACTTCGACTATAGCACGGCCTGTTTTGCCCTAGACCGGCGTTTGGGTCTCATCCAGCGGCGGCCTTTGGTGGCGAGGACTGAGCGCGAAAACCGCAAGCAACTGCGGTGGGAAACCGCGCAGCTTTTGACCCAAGACGAGCAGGCGTTTAGCTGCGATTTTGTGCTCAACTCCCAGTGGGGCTTTGTGGTGGCAGCGCGCCACCGCGCCCTCGATGGCTACCGCGCCTTAGGCAAGGCCACAGCGGTGGGTCGGCTCGACGTAGATCTAGTGCCCTTTGCCCTATACAACGCCAGCCAATGCGCCAATCTGCTCGCCGAAGATACCTTCTCGCTGCTGCTCTACGCCGATGAGCGCGAGGCTTGGCTCCTGCTCATAGAAGAAGGCGAGCTGTGCGCCGTTACCAGTTGCTCTTGGCAACGAGAGGATGAAGCCCCCGCAGCCTTAGCAGACTCAGCGCGCAAGTTGCTCCCCACCGGCGGCAACGACCTCCAACGCCTGTGGGGAGCCGGCTTCGTGTATTGGAGCGAAGGCTTAGCCGCGCATTTGGGGGTGCCGCATTCAATCCTCGACCCACTCGCCGCGGTCCAACCCAAGCTGCTCGACAGCACCCCACCGGCCCAGCGGTCCGAGTATGCTATTGCCGTTGGACTCGCTCAGCGGGGACTAGTGCGATGATCCGCGTCGAACTGCTCGGTCGTCCGGGGTGGTCGCCTTGGGCCAAAGCCCTGCTTTGGGTGTTCGTCGTCTGTGGCGGACTATACGGCCTCCACCGCTTTTTCCCGCTAACAGAGCCGATTGCTAGCGCGCGTTCCGCTCTCATGGCCGCCGTCCAACAAGAGGCGACTCCGCGTCCCGAGCCAGACCCCGTGGCCCCGCCCCGTCCCGCCCCTGTGCCCCAGCGCAGCACCGCCTGCCACCAAGTCATGCGGGTTGACCAGCAGGTTCCCGCCGGCATTCGCGTGGCCTCGCTCAATTGCAACTCAATCGGCGAATACTGGCTAGAAGGGGCTAGTCCCTCGTACAAAGCACTGCGCGAGTTTCGGCTGCGCTTGCAGGCGTTGCCATCGCGGGTATCGTTTTCGACTTGGTGGGAGGAACGCACGCTGCGCTTTTCATTCCAAGGCCGCTTTGCCGAGCGGGAGACCCCTCCAGCGGCGGTCCTGTCGTCCGACCAAGCGGAGCAATTCTTCGGCAAGATGACCCGCTGGGCCGACGCCAGCGGTCTGGACAGCCTCGCGATCGAAGAGCCCACCTATAGGGCCTTGTCGCCGACGCACACCCAGCAGCGACAAAAACTGCGGGGCCTCGGCTCCCCTCAGCAGATCAACGCCTTCTTGCAGCAATTGCAACAGGCCGAAGAGGTTGCAACCCTCGGCGAGGTCTTGCTGATGCCCGTCACCGGCGACGAAAACGGTTGGCTGCAAGCGCGGCTCTACGCGGCGGTGGACATCATTGCGGATGGGCCCTGATGAACCGCTTTGCCGACGCAGCTATCTATCCCGGCAGCTTCGACCCCATCACCTTTGGCCACCTAAACATCTTAGAGCGGGCCTTGGGCATTTTCTCCCAAGTCACCCTGCTGGTGGCGATCAATCCCAACAAAAAGCCGCTCTTTTCACTGGCCGAGAGCCGGGCGATGATCTCGGAGGCCATTAGTGCCTGGCCCCAAGCCGAGGTCGATTTCCACGACGGCCTGACCGTTGACTACGCACGGCAGCACAACATCCGCACGGCCGTGCGGGGCCTGCGGGCGGTGACTGACTTCGAGCATGAGTTTGCCATGGCCTTGACCAACCGCTCGCTATGGCCAGAGTTCGATACGGTCTTTTTAATGACCAAGGCCGAGTACATGTATCTCAGTTCGTCGGTCGTGCGCCAAGTGGCGCAAATGGGCGGGCAGCTAAACCAATTCGTGCCGCCTTGTATCGAGCGACGCCTGCGGGAGAAATTTCACAATGCCTGAGTCTCAAAGCCAAGTGCAGGCACTCCTCGCGCTCAGTCGAGCAGAGCGGCCCAAGCACGTGCGCAGCTTGCTCGCCCACTTTGGCTCGGCGCAAGAAGCCCTCGCCGCCACCGATTGGACGGCAGCCGTAGGTGCCCGCACCCCCGCGCAGCGCCCCACACCGGCCGACTTTGCTTGGGCCGCCGAGCAATGGCAACGGCTCGGCGCCGCCGGCGGGCGTTGCCTAGCCCCAACAGACGCCGACTATCCCCAACTGCTGAGCCAAATCGCCGCGCCGCCCCCCGTGCTGTTTGCCCTGGGGCCGGACGACTTGGCCCCTCCCACTGTAGCCATCGTTGGCTCGCGCCAGGCATCCGACAGCGGCAAGCTGATCGCCGCCGAACTAGCGCGCGGGCTAGTCGCCCAAGGCATCTGCATCGTCAGCGGTTTGGCTTTTGGTATCGACGCAGCCGCCCACCAAGCCGCGCTCACAGCCGGGGGACGCACCATCGCCGTGTTGGGCTGCGGGGCCGACGTGCCCTATCCCCGTGCCCACACCCAGCTCTACCGCCAGATCCGCGAGCGCGGCGCCATCATCTCCGAGTTTGCTTGGGGGGCGCAGCCGGAGCGGGGGGCCTTCCCGCGCCGCAACCGCATCATCAGTGGACTGAGCTTGGGGGTGGTCATTGTCGAAGCCCCGCAAAAGAGCGGCGCACTGATTACAGTCCAACACGCACTCGAGCAAAACCGCGAGGTATTTGCCGTGCCCGGCGACGTGCGCTCGGGCCGCAACGCCGGCTGCCACCAACTCATCAAAGATGGAGCCAAGTTGGTCGAGCAGGTCGAGGACGTGCTCGAAGAACTGACCATGTGGGCGGTAGCGAGCTCGCAACGCGCCCCCACGCCGGTGCTGCCCCCGGAGGACGAAAGCGTCTATGCCTTACTCTCGCGCCAACCGCGACACATCGACGAACTGGCCCAACACAGCTCCCTACCGCCCACAACCCTGCTCGACGTCCTGCTGAGGTTGGAACTTGACGGCCTAGTCGATCAGCTCGCCGGCAAGCGATTTTTGCGGCGCACCGGCTAAGCCAACATCACCGCCGCTAATCGTCCGGGTCTTCTATCTGCAAAGACTCGTCGCGTTGGGATTTGGTGCCCCAAAAAGGCCGAGCCACTCGCCACAGCACGTACGCTGCGGCGAGTGCGACAACGGCGACAGCCACCGGCGTTTGCCAGTCCATGTCAAAAGCCCAAGGCCGTGCCGACTTGATAGGTCGCCAGCGCACCGAGATAGGCCAGAGCCGTCATATAGCCAAAGCTCAACAGAGACCAGCGATAGGACCCGGTCTCCCTTTGGATGACGACTAACGTCGAGAGGCACTGGGCGCAGAGAGCAAAAAATACCATAATCGACAGCGCCACCGGCAGCGTGTAAATCGGGCGGCCATCCGGCCACCTAGCCGCGGCCAAGGTTGTGCGCAGCGTCTCCGAGCCTTCGTCCTCGCTCGCCCCGAGGCTGTAGATGGTGCCCAAGGCCGAGATGATGACTTCGCGCGCCGGGAACGAGGCGATGACCGCCATGCCAATGCGCCAATCCCATCCCAAAGGACGCACCGCCGGCGCGACCCAGTGCCCGGCCTGACCCAGATAGCTGTTTGCTACCAGCTCGGCCGCCTGGCGCTTCTCTAAGGCGTCGCGGGCTTCGGGCGCAACCGCTTGGCGCTCAACTTGGTGGCGCTCGGCCACGGCTTCCGAGCGCGGGAAGTACGCCAGGGCCCACATCGCAATCGTCGTCGCCAAGATGAGGCTGCCAGCGCGGACGACAAAGGCCCGACTGCTGTGGTACACGCGCAGCAGCACCGTGCGTAGATCGGGCGTCTTGTACGAAGGCAACTCCAGCAGAAAGGGCGGAGGATCGCCGCGCAGCAAGGTCCGCTTGAGCAACCAAGCCACGGGGATGGCGACGAGCGCACCAAGCCCATAGAACACCAGCAGGGTCAGCGCCTGCAAGCCAATGGCCCCACCCAACAGCGAGTGGTCCGGGACAAAGGCCCCGATGAAGAGCACGTACACCGGCAGACGCGCCGAACAGCTCATCAGTGGAGCAACCAAGATGGTCGCAAAGCGGTCGCGCCGATCTTCAATGGTGCGCGCGGCCATAATGCCCGGGACGGCGCAGGCAAAGCTCGACAGCAGGGGCATGAAGGCCGTGCCAGACAGCCCCACGCGGGTGAGCAGCCGATCCATCAACAGCGCGGCCCGGGCCATGTAGCCGCTGTCTTCGAGCAGGGCAATAAAAAAGAACAAGATGGCGATCTGCGGCAAAAAAATGAGTACGCCGCCGACGCCGGCGATGAGGCCATCGACGACCAGACTTTGCACCGCCCCTGGGGGAATCAGTGCCGCGGCGTGGTCGCCGCAGGCAGCAAAGAGCGCGTCAATGCCATCCATCAGCGGCCCGGACCAAGTGTAAATGGCTTCAAAGACCAAGACGTTGACTAGCACAAAAATCGCCAGGCCAAAAAGGCGGTGCGCAAGAACGCGGTCTGCTCGATCGGAGCGGCGGTCTTTTAGGCGATCAGGCTGGTCAACCGCCCGCAGCAGCAGGCGGTCGATCCAAGCATAGCGGGCATTGCTTTCCAACTCGGATAGAGCATCTGCGCCAGCCGTGCGCAGCCGGTGCAAG
Organism: Candidatus Latescibacterota bacterium; assembly: GCA_965221515.1. Classification (GTDB taxonomy): domain Bacteria; phylum Latescibacterota; class UBA2968; order UBA8231; family UBA8231. The sequence goes on along the minus strand of OZ244897.1, from coordinate 4,156,882 downwards.
CAGTCGGCGGCTCCATCACCAGCCGATGCCAACAAGCGGCGCTCGGCATAGCCGTCTTCATCGACTAGGGCGCGCAGGGCCTCTACTGGAGAGAGCGGCTCGGGCACTGCCGCCTGCAGCTCGGCAACGGCGCGCTTTAGTGGGTCGGGCAGCTCGACCTGCTGCGGCTGCACGACGGCTGGCTCTGCACGCAAAACCGCCAACGTGCGCCGCAACAGGTCCAATCCCTGCCGCCGATGGGCACAGATAGGCACCACTGGCGCACCGAGCATCTCAGACAAGGCACTGGCGTCGATTTGAATGCCCCTCCGGGTGGCTATGTCTCCCATGTTGAGGGCCACGACCAAGGGCAACCCGATTTCGGCAAGTTGAGAAACCAAGTAAAAATTGCGCCGCAGGTTACTGGCATCGACGACTGCCAAGATGCCATCTATCGGCGGCGCACCTTGCTGTTGGCCCAACAGCACGTCAATGGCCAGCATCTCGTCGGGCGAGTGCGCCGCTAGGCTATAGGCCCCGGGTAGATCGATCAGCGCGAGCGCGTCTTCTCCATCCAGCGTCAGGGTCCCCACTTTGTATTCCACCGTGACGCCCGGATAGTTGCCGGCGTGCTGCGCCAGGCCGGTCAGCGCATTAAAAAGCGTGGTTTTGCCCGTATTGGGGTTGCCAATAAGTGCGAGGGTTCGCACGGAGCGTCTGCTGAGCAGGAAAAACTAGGGAACGAGGCGGATGGCGGCAGCATCCCGGCGCCGCAGCGCCAGGCGGGTCTGTCCTATTTGGACGATAATCGCAGTCCCAGAGCGCAAAACGCGCAAGTGCTCGCCGGGCAAAAAGCCCAATTCGCGCAGGCGGGCGGCCAAGCGCGCCGGGGCCAAAATTTCGGCGACCACCGCTTCGGCGTGCCGAGGCAGTTGCGATAAGTCGAGGGGGGTGTCGGAGGTGGAGGGGGTTTCGCTAAGTTTCACGCTATAGCTCCGGCTAGATAAGGCGGCAATCAGATTGGTTGAAAAATGAGTGTTTAAGGTATCAACAAGATGTTTTACACGCCAAACTTCTGTAGAATATAGTCAACCGAGGAGCCATACGTCAATGCGTTTTTTAGACAAAAATAAAAAATATCAACGGGCTAAAATTCGCCAAGCGCTGCGATCTTAGCCATTTTTAGGCTCCGATCTACTTTCTACGCCACGCGATTTTCGTCAACAGAAAGCAGGGTAGCCATGACAAAGTGGATTTTAGGCGGGCTGTTGCTCGGCACCGCGTATGTAGGCGCGGAAGACTTTTACGCGCACTGGGCCGATGGCAAGGCCGAAATTTCTAGCTACGAGGTGGTTCAGCCGCGCTACGGCGAGCTGCGGCAGGGGTATGGAGTGATGATTTTCGTGACCGAGAGCCTGCATCGGCAGACCTTTATCAAGGCCGATCCGCCGACGCCGCAAGCCGATCAATTCTACGCCCTCAAGCTCAACTACATCCTCAACTTTACGACCGGGATCTACGACTACTCGGTAATGACTTCGGTGTTTAGCCAAGTGGCCGGCCAGCGGCATCCCTTTGAACTGCGGCGCGTTTCGTTCAGCGCCCAAGAGTGGTGCGGGCAGGTCTTTGACGAGGCCCTGTTCGGCAACGGGCAGATCAACGGACACATCAGCAGCTATTTTGCCAGCGAGGGCCGGGGGGCCTATCAGCTAAAGCAACCAGCAAACTTCGCCAGCGAAGATCATCTGCTGATCCGCATCCGGGAGCTGCAAGGGCCGTTTATGGCCTTGGGCGAGCGGCGAGCGGTAGCGATACTACCGAGTTTTTGGCAGCTTCGCCAAGCCCACCAACCCCATGCGACCGTGGCCGGGCAGATCCACAAGGCCGCCGAGGAGCCAATCGACACAGCGGCCGGTACGCTGACCAGCGTGCGGTGGGACCTGCACATCGGCCAGCGGCAGCGGACGCTGTGGACCGAAAAAGCCTATCCGCAGCGGATTCTGCGCTGGCAAGACAGCAATGGGGGGCGCGGCGAGTTGATGCAGACAATCCGGGTGCCCTACTGGCAGTTGCAGGCTAACACCGACGAGGTGTACCGGCGGGAGTTGGGCATTCCCTAAAACGCCGTTTGCTCCCTCATGCTGCGTCGTATTCGGCCATCAAGCCGCGCAAGTAGCGCACGGCCTTGGGCACAGCGGTCGCCTCTGCTTCCACGTCCTGCCCTTCGTACACTACCGACAGCCAGCCATTGTAGTTGACCTGCTGCAAAATCTCGAAGATGCGCGGATAGTTGAGCCACGCTTCGACGCCGCTTTGGATGCGATAGATCTTGCAGCGGATGTGGACCGCCAACGGCGCGGTCTCCTCGATACTGCCGTAGAAGTTGAGGGCCGGATCTTCGTGCCCGCGCTGGCCCGAGGCCCCAGGCGAGCCGACGTACTGCCCGGTGTCGAGGATGTGCGAGAAATACGGATTGTTGACGCCCTCGATAATGCGGCGCACATCTTGGCCCGTGCGCGTGACGCAGCCGTGGTTGTGGTTGTGCAAGCCGACCACCACGCCCTTTTCCTCGCCGTGCGCCGCCACTTCCGCCAAGCAGGGCATCATCCGCGCCCACACATCCTCTTCGCGCTCTCCTTCGGGAATCCACGCGGCAAAGACCCGCACCAGCGGAATGCCCATAAACGCGGCCACGTCAATCCACTCCTTGGCGGTGGCGACCTCGGCACCGAGCTGGTCTTGCGGCTTGCCAAAATTGGAACTGACGCCGATATAAGACAGCGCAATCCCGCGTTTGAACGCCTGCATGCGAATGCGGCGCAAATACGCCGGGTCCAGCGAAGCAAAGGCCCGCGTGTGAATGTCGATGCCGTCGAGACCAAGCAGGTAGGCGCGTTCAATAAACTGCTCCAAGTCGAGCTGGTTGGCGGCAAATTCGTCTTTGTAGCTAAGGGACATGCAGCCTAGTTTGAGCATGTGAGGCTTCCTTTAGATGAGGGAATTGGCAATGGCGAGTTTTTAACTTTCTAATTCGTAACTTAATAAGCCAAAACGCCGCCGCCAATTTGTCCGCCGCCACCGCTTGTGCTATCTTCCGCGCTCCACCCCAACCGAAAGCAAAGCTGTGATCGAAATAGGAGCATACAAAGTCGCCGAGCCGGACGGCATTGAGACGCCCGCCATGCTGGTCTTTGCCGACCAACTCGACTACAACATAAAAACAGTCGGCGAACTCGCCGGCGGCAGCGAGCATCTATTCGTCCACGTCAAAACCCACAAGTCCATCGACGTAACGCGCAAACAACTCGCCGGCGGCGTCGCTGGATTCAAATGCGCCACGCTCAAGGAACTCGAAATGGCCCTCGACGCCGGCGCACCAGAAGCCATTTTGTCCTATCCGCTAGTGCAAAAAAGCAAAGTGCAGCGCTTTGCTGAATTAGCGCAAACAAAAGCGACCGTCAGCGCGATTGCCAGCGCCCCCGCGCACGTCCAGGTCTTGGGCGACGTAGCCCAACAGCGGCAGCAAACGCTGCGGGTGATGCTCGACCTCAACGTAGGCATGTTCCGCACCGGCATCCCCTTGGACGCGGCCATTGACCGCTACCGCCAAATCGCTCAACACCCCCACCTGACGCCGGGCGGGCTGCACTGGTACGACGGGCACGAGACCATCTCCGAGCCTCAGGCACGCCAAGCAGCAGCCCAGCGGCACATCCGCGATGTCCAACGCCTCAAAGCAACCCTCGAAGGCGCCGGCTTGGCCGTACCTCGCGTCGTCGGCGGCGGCTCCTTTTCCTCTTTGTCCTACGCCCGCACCGAGGGGATGCACGGCTCTCCGGGCACCTGCGTGTACTGGGATGCGGGGTACGGCAGCAAAATGGCCGACTTGCCCTTCAAATGGGCGGCCCTCGTTCTCACCCAAGTAGTAGATCGCTATCCCGACCAGCAGACGATCACCACCGACTTGGGCACCAAGGCCATCAGCGCCGATGGGCCCTTACCGACCCGGGCTAAGCTCTTGCAGAACCCAAAGGCCGAGTTGACTAGGCAAAACGAAGAACACGGCGTCTTCTCTTGGTCTGGTCCTCAACCCGAAGTCGGCACCTACCTCCTCGCCGTGCCTTGGCACGTGTGCCCGACGACGATCCGCTACCCGGGCGCACACGTCATTGACGGGCGCGGACAGGTGGCGGCCTACTACCTGCACTCGGCCCGCGACCGCGCCTAATGAAACTGGCGCAATTGGCCGCCAAACAACGGCGACGGGTCGTCGGCCTGATGTCCGGCACCTCGGCCGACGGCATCGACGCCGTGCTGGTCGATCTGTGGGGCAGTGGCCCAGCTACGCGCTACGACATATTATCTTTTGTCTCCACGCCGCTGCCCAGCCCCTTGCGGCGCGAGGTGTTCGCTCTCTTCGCCGAGGATGCGTCGCTCGACGCGCTGTGTCGGGTCAACGTTGCCCTCGGCGAGGCGTTTGCCACCGCGGCCCTAGCCGCAGTCGAGGCCGTCAAGATAGCTCCCACAACCATCGACCTGATCGGCTCGCACGGGCAGACCGTGCGCCATCTACCGGCCAGTGGGGCCACCTTGCAAATTGGCGAACCAGCCGTTATTGCCGCCCGCACCAGCGCGGTGACCATTGCCGACTTTCGTCCGGCCGACCTGGCCGTTGGCGGCGAGGGGGCGCCGCTGGTGCCCTTGGTCGATCACCTGCTCTTTGGCCATCGGCGCGAGGGGCGTTTGCTGCTCAATATCGGCGGGATCGCCAACATCACTGCCTTGCCAGCCAATGCCGATGTCAGCGCAGTACGGGCCTTTGACCTAGGCCCAGGCAACATGCTCATCGACGCGGCGGTGGCGCACTGCACCAGCGGCCGCGAGCGCTTGGACCGGGGCGGCGCGCGAGCGATGCGGGGACGGGTTGATGAGACCCTGTTGGCCGAACTGATGCGCCACCGCTTCTTGCAGCGCGAGCCGCCCAAATCCACCGGGCGCGAAGAATTTGGCCAGCCTTTACTCGCGGAAATTCTCCGGCGCGGCACGTGGACAGACGACGACCTAATCGCCACCCTGACCGCCTTTACCGTGCAATCCATTGCCGCGGGCATTGGCCGCTTCTGCCCCGGCGAGTTCGCCAAGCTGTGGGTCGGCGGCGGCGGCGTCCACAATCGGTGCATTATGGCCGGGTTGCAACGGGCGCTGCCAGATATAGCGGTCCATTCGCTAGCCGACCTAGGCATCGATCCAGACGCCCGCGAGGCCCTCGCCTTTGCGGTGCTCGCCAACGAGACGCTGATGGGCCACACCGGCAACATCCCGGCCGCCACCCGCGCCCAGCGCCCAGTAGTACTCGGCAAAATAGTCCTGCCGTGAAGGTAAGAAGCCGGCTGAATTTGCCCACAATCCGCGCCGCCAATATGTTTGCCGGCTAGTTTTTTTGCTACCAAACCACAAAGGAGACCCCATGGATCGCCGCGATTTTGAACTGCTGCGCGACGAAGAAATCCCCGAGCTCAATACCCGCGCCCTACTCTACCGACACCGCACCGGCTGCGAGATCGTCTCGCTGATCAACGACGACGAAAACAAGGTCTTTGGCATCAACTTCCGCACCCCGCCGACCGATTCGACCGGCATTGCCCACATCCTCGAACACTCGGTGCTGTGCGGTTCGCGCAAGTACCCGGTCAAGGAGCCGTTTGTCGAGCTGATCAAAGGCTCGCTCAACACCTTCCTCAACGCCTTCACCTATCCAGACAAAACCTGCTACCCAGTCGCCAGCACCAACCTGCAAGACTTCTACAACCTGATTGACGTGTACCTCGACGCCGTATTCTACCCGCGGCTGACGCCGGAAGTCCTGCAACAGGAAGGCTGGCACTACGAGCTGGAAAACCCCGGCGACCCACTGCGCTACAAAGGCGTGGTCTTTAACGAAATGAAGGGCGCCTATTCCGATCCCGAACGAATCCTAGGCGAGCGCATCCAGCAATCCATCTTCCCCGACATCACTTACGGGGTGGATTCCGGCGGCGACCCGCGCCACATCCCCGCCCTCACCTTTGACCAGTTCAAGCGCTTCCACGACGACTTTTACCACCCGTCCAATGCCCGCATCTACTTCTACGGCGACGACGACCCCCAACAACGCCTCGCGCTGTTGCACGACTATCTAAGCGACTACCAGCCCCACTCTGTTGACTCGACCATCGGCACCCAAGCGCGCTTTGCCGCGCCCAAGCGGCAGCAATTTCCCTATGCGGTCGATCCAAGCGCGGTCGCAGAGCCGAAATACTTTGTCGCGCTCACTTGGCTGTTGCAAGACGCGATTGACGCCGACGAGCGCCATGCCCTCCAAGTGCTCGAATACGCCTTGCTCGGCACCCCGGGGTCCCCGCTGCGCAAGGCCCTAATCGACTCCGGCTTGGGCGAGGATTTGACCGGCAGCGGGCTAGAGGTGGAGTTGGCGCAAATGTTTTTCAGCGTGGGCCTCAAGGGCGTACAGCAGGGCGATGTGGATGCTGTCGAAGCGCTGATCTTGCAGCACCTCGGCGACTTGGCCGACGGCGGCATCGACCAAGGGATGATCGCAGCCGCGCTGCACACGGCGGAGTTTCGCTTCCGCGAAAACAACACCGGGTCTTTTCCGCGCGGCCTAGGACTGATGCTGCGGCTGCTGACCGACTGGCTCTACGAGCGCGACCCCTTCACGCCTTTGCGCTTTGCCGACTCCTTCGCCGCGCTCAAGGCCAAACTGGCGGCCGACGACCGCTATTTAGAGCAACTCATCCACCGCCATCTCTTAGACAACGCACACCGCACGACCGTAGTCCTGCAACCCGATGCCACGCTGGGGACGCGCCAGCAAGAGCAAGAGACCGCACGCCTAGCAGCGGCCCGGGCGCACATGAGCGAGGCGGATTTAGCCGACTTGGTCGCGGCCACCGCAAAGCTCAAGCGACTACAAGAACAACCCGACGCACCCGAGGCGCTGGCCAAATTGCCCCGCCTGCAACTGATCGACCTCGACAAAGCGATCAAGACCATACCTCGGCAGCACGATCAAATCGCCGAGGTGCCGGTGCTCCACCACGACCTCTTCACCAATGGCATTGCCTATCTCGACGTGGGCTGCGATTTGCGGGTGTTGCCCCAGGAGCTTTTGCCCTATGTCCCGCTTTTTGGCCGCGCCCTTTTGGAGATGGGTACCAAGCGCATGAGCTTCGTCGAGTTGCAACAGCGAATCGGCAGCCAAACGGGCGGCCTGAGCGCCCACTCGCTGGTCGGGGCGCGGCCCGATGGCGGCCCGACTGTAGCCCACCTCTTTTTGCGCGGCAAGGCCATGGCCGAACGGGTCGCCGACCTGACGGCGATTGTGCGCGACGTGTTGCTAGAGGGCCGCCTCGACGACCGCGAGCGCTTCTTGCAAATGGCCCTAGAAGAGCGGGCCAGCGCCGAGGCCGGGCTCGTGCCGGGCGGGCATCGAGTGGTATTAGCGCGGCTGCGCGCCCAATTCGACGAGACCGGCTGGCTGGCAGAAAAGATGCGCGGCTTGAGCTATCTGCTGTTCTTGCGCCAGCTCATCGAAGACATTCGCGGCGACTGGCCAGCCGTGCAGGCGCGGCTGGAGCAAATTCGCGCCCTGCTGGTCAACCGCCCGGGCATGCTGTGCAACGCGACCGTGGCCGGCGGCGACCGCACAGCCTGCGACCAGAGCCTAGCCGCGCTGTTGCGCGAACTGCCGCAAGAGGCCCAGCCGCCCGCAACTTGGACGCCGCACCTAACCCCAGCCGACGAGGGCCTGACCGTCCCCGCCCAAGTCAACTACGTGGGCAAGGCGGCCAACCTCTTCGCGCTCGGCTACGAATTGGACGGGTCGTCGTCGGTCATCACGCGCTACTTGGCCACGACTTGGCTGTGGGATCGGGTGCGAGTCCAAGGCGGGGCCTACGGGGCTTTTTGTTCCTTCGACCCGTTTACCGGGGTGTTGGCGTACGCGTCGTACCGCGACCCCAACTTGCTAAAGACGCTACAAGTGTACGACCAAAGCGGGGCGTTCTTGCGCGACTATCCAATCAGCAGCGACGAACTGACCAAGGCCATCATCGGCACCATCGGCGACATCGACGCCTATCAGCTCCCCGACGCCAAAGGCTACGCCTCGCTGATGCGCTACCTGACTGGCATTGACGACGCCTATCGCCAGCAAATGCGCGACCAAGTCTTGGGGGCTAAAGCCGAGCACTTTGCCGAGTTTGCCGCCCTGCTAGATCAAGTCGCTGCCACCGGCCGGGTCGCCGTGCTAGGGTCGGCAGATGCGATTGAGCGCGAACATTGGTTGACGCCGATCAAAGTGCTGTGAGACGCACAGCGCCGCACTATAGTCATCCTACATCACTCAAGACTGGATTCCCGCTTGCGCGGGAATGACGTACAGGGCAAGACCGGGGCGGTGAACAGTTCGCGCTTGCAAATCATGTAGGATGGCTCTAACAAACCTCACTCAGACGGCTGCTTGGCGTATTCGCCGCGCGGGATGCGGAAGTAGCGCTGAAAGCAGAGTACGCCGGCAGCCGTAATCGCGGCACTGCTCAAAAACAACGCCCGATACCCCAGCGCATCGATCATCCAGCCGCCGCCGAGCGAAATACCGGCCGTGCTGATGCCGTAGGCCATAGTCAGGGCCGAGCTCATCGTTACCCGCCAGTGCTCGGGGACCAATTCCTGCTGAAAGACGATATAGACCGAGCGGCGAACCGAACTGAGAGCGACCAGGGCTATACAGGCAGCTCCGGCCACGGTCCAATGGGCGACCAAGGCCAGCGGTATGAGACACAGCACCATCGCCCCAGACCCCCCGGTAATCACCGGCACTCGGCCAAAACGCCGACTGAGTGCCGGGGCGGCCAGCGCAGTACAGGCGGCTAGGAGCTGGCCCCCGGCAGTCAAGCCGCCGATCAGCGCGGTAGAGACCCCAAGGCCGTCATCCATATACACATTGAAGAAAATGCGGAGGCTGTTTTCCGCCGCCATCTGCAAGAAAGTAACCAAGCTCAGGGCGAGGATGATAGCCCAGGGAAAAGGCGTGGCTTGGCCGCGTTCCCTAGCGGGCGTTTTGTGTGGACGGGAGCGGGTGGCGGCGATAGCACCAGCGCTGATCAACAGCACGCCAGCGGCCAGCAGCAGCGGATAACGGTAGGGCGCCGGGTGATCTTCGGGCAGGCCGAGCAACGCGGCAAACAGGCCGGGCAACAGGCCGCCGCACAAACTGCCGGCAGCACCCGCCAGCGGCCACAGCGCCACCTGCGTCGAGAACACGTGATTGCGCAGGCGCGGTGGACAGATCAGCGTCAGGAAGGGAATTGAGCAGACGAGGAAGAGCGTATTGCCGAGGACGCCGAGGGCATACGCCCCCATGATCCAAGCGAGCAGCACCGAGGTGGGAGCGAACTCGCCGAGGGGCAACAGGCCAAAACCGAGGGCGGCAACTACCATGCCAACGATCATGCTCCGCCGCGCTCCCCAGTGGTTGGCCAATAGACCCGCCGGCACGCTCAAAAAGGCAAACGACAGCGCGCCAACGGCATTGACTTGGCCAACCAATTGAGGGCCGTAGCCCAAGCGCAACAGATAGAGGTTGAGCAGGACGGTATAGACGCCGCCGAAAATCGTAAAGCCGAGCAGAGCTTGGCTGAAGAGTACCAAGCGCACGTCGCGGTTGAAAAGCGCCAGCGCCTCGCGGTAGGTAGAGACCAATTTATTTTTTGACCAAAATGCAAACAGCCCCTCAGCTTGTGTAAGCTAAAGGGCTGTTTATTGTTTATAATAATGGTGGCGCCTCGCGGAATCGAACCGCGGACACAGAGATTTTCAGTCTCCTGCTCTACCTACTGAGCTAAAGCGCCACCAGAAGCAAAGACAAAAATTAAAGCCCCTTCATTTGCCTTGTCAAGGATGCGCCCATGCCCGTCTCGATCATCCCGTTCAACATGCCCGAACCTGCTGAAATCCCCCCCCACATCGTCTCATCGCTTGAAGCCATGTCTCCAGACGACGCCGTAATCCAAGGCATGGACTTGCTGCTGGGTATCGAAGCGGCCGACACCATCGTATATGAGCGCATCGGCCAAGGGGTCGTCCACACCGCCGGTGCCGGCGCCGAGGTCCTGCAGCGGGTGCTAGAACAAGACCGAGTGCACTTTTTCGCCGACCAAGACGGAGTTGGTTCCTCGGCGTTGTTGCTGGTGGGACAGGCCAGCACCGACGAAGAAAGCCCCCTGCCAGCAGGGGTGGTGCGCTTCCTGCTGGAGGGGGCTGAAAACGGGTCTATCGGTTTTAGCTACGTGTTGCCGCTCAAGGCCAGCGACGGCCAGCTGTGGGGCGCGTTGACCCTAATTCGCCGAGCGGCAAGCGGGCCGCTCAACCACGAGCAACCCAATCTGTGCGAGGGGATGCGGCGCGTGTTGAGCCAGATGGGCGATTAGGCCGACACCGGCTCGACGACGCCGTTTGCAAGCATCCAAGCCTCGACTTCATCGCCATCGACATCGGCCAGCATCTGGCCGTTGATCTCGACGCAGGGCGAGAGGGGCTGGCCGCTTTTTTGCACCATCTCAGCGTAAATATCTGGATTGTTGATAATGTCTTTGTCTTCGTATGCCAAGCCGTATTTGACGAAGGTGTCGCGCACGCTCTTGCTCCAACCGCAAACCGGCTTCAGATAGGCGACGATGTGAGGGGCTTCAGCCATGATTGAAATCCTTTCTCATGTGATAGAACCAATTTTGCGTTTGGTGGAATATAGAGATGCGCTCCTCTCTGTCAAGCAGCGCATTGAGTGATTGACGAACCGAATACCCAATGTTACATTTGGATTATCCCCCTCTCCTTGGTGTGTTTACTCGCCCTCTTAACTTCAGGATTAGCAATGAGCTCTACAGAAGTCCTTTTCGTGCGCGGCGGACGCCCTCTCCAAGGTGAGGTTGAAGTCCAAGGCTCCAAAAACGCCGCTCTGCCCATGTTGGCCGCCTCGTTGTTGGCCACTGAAGGGCAAACCGTTCTGCACCGGGTGCCTCCGGTCAACGACGTATTGGTGGCCCTAGAAGTGTTGCGGCGGCTCGGCGCCCACGTCGATTACGATGCAACCGAGCAAGTGGCCGTCCTCGACACTCGAGATGTCAAAGAAACCGAGCTGCCCGCGGATTTGACCAATCGCTTCCGCGCTTCGCTGCTTTTTGTCGGTCCGCTGTTGGCCCGCTTTGGCCGCGCCTGGATCCAAGAGGTTGGCGGCTGTACGATTGGCTCGCGACCAACCGACTATCACTATCGCGGCTTTGCCCGGCTCGGTGCCGAGGTCGAAGGCGTCAACGGCGGCGGCATCGATGTGATGGCCAAGCAGCTATCCGGTGCCTTTATGTACTGCGATTTGCCCAGCCATACCGGGGTGGAAAACCTCGTCATGGCGTCCTGCTTAGCAGCGGGTGAGTCCGCGATCGAAAACGCGGCTTCCGACCCGGAGATCGTCGATTTCGCATCGCTTTTACAAAAGATGGGCGCCCAAGTCGAAGGGGTCGGTACGCGGCAAGTGCGCATCAAGGGCGTCGGCCAGTTAGTAGGTGCCGAGCACACCATCATGTACGATCGCCTCGATGCCGGTCTCTTGATGATGGCCAGCGCGATCACCGGCGGCGACATTGCCCTCAAGGGCGTGGTGCGCGATCACCTGCACGTCTTTGAAGCCAAGCTGCAACAGATGGGCGTCGAGATGACAGAGCAAGGGGCTTGGATGCGGGTGCGCGGGCCGGAAACGCTGTCGCCGATCAACGTAGTAACCACCTTTTACCCCGGCTTCCCAACAGACCTGCAGCCCGGAATGACGGCCCTAGCCTGTATGGCCAAAGGCGATAGCTACATCCGCGAGACCGTGTTTGAAGATCGCCTCGGCCATGTCAAGGCCCTGCGCTCTTTTGGCGCTCGCATCGCGCCGGAAAAGGACCGCTTGGTGCTAGTGCGCGGGCCGGCTCAACTCACCGGTGCCAAAGTCAAGGCCCTTGACATTCGCGCCGGAGCCGCCTGCGTGCTCGCTGGCCTGGCAGCCGAGGGTTGCACCGAGGTCGGCAACCTCTACCAACTCGACCGCGGGCACGCCCACCTCGAGCACCGCCTGCGGGCTTTGGGTGCCGACATCAAAAGACACTAAGAAGCTGTTGAGCTAAACCCTCTTGTCATTGCCGCGCAAGAACGTCATCTCGCGTCCTGACACGGGACGGAAATCCAGTCCGAAGGTTAAAAGTCGTCATTGCCGCGCAAGAACGTCATCCCGTGCCCCGACACGGGGCGGCAATCCAGCCCGAAGGTTAAAAGTCGTCATCGCCGCGCAAGAACGTCATCCCGTGCCCCGACACGGGGCGGCAATCCAGTCTGCGCTACGGCATAGTTCTTGTCGTTGCCCAGCAATCGTCATTGCCGCACAAGAACGTCATCTCGTGCCCCGACACGGAACGGCAATCCAGTCCGACATCTGGTTAAAAGTCGTCATTCCCGCGCAAGCGGGAATCCAGTCTGCGCCGGGGCCACAAACGGGTTTTCATGGACAGCGCAGGCAGGACAAAACGGCGCAACACCAACTAAAAATGGGACCCCAACTTGACGTTGAGGTCCCATTTTTACGAACTCGCTGTGCCGTGGTGCTTACCTAAGCAACAGCATCTTCTTGACTTCGAGGAACGCGCCGTCCGCCTGCAAGCGGTAGAAGTACATTCCCGAAGATAAGCTCTGACCGCTATCATTCGTCGCGTCCCACTCGACGACATAGCGCCCCGCGCTCTGATGCTCCGCCACCAACGTCCGAACCGGCTGACCCAATACATTATACACGGTCAGGGCCACGTCCGAAGCCTGCGGCAACGCATACTGAATCGTCGTCGCCGGGTTGAACGGGTTCGGATAGTTGTTGGCCAACGCGAATACTGCTGGCCGCGTCTGCAACGCCACCGGAGCCGGTAACGCCAAGCGGTTGAACGCCAATTCGCTGTCATAGGTCTGGTTGTCGGTGATCTCGACGACCGTGTGTTCGATCTCAGTCGTCGGACGGAACACCAAGCGCAGCATCACCTCGCCATCGGCGACCACATCTCCCAGGGCGGCTACCAGCAAAACACCGGCTTGGTCCACCCGCGTCTGCGGTGCCATACCTTCCAACGGCTGCTCGGTCAACACCTCGACGAACGATAGCTTGTTGGCCTCATACTCTATCTGCAAGCCGTAGCCCTTGAGCGCGGCAACGTCAGCCAACCGAACGTCAAGGACGAAATCCTCGCCCACGTTCGGCAGCTCCGTCGGCGCCGCCAGATACAGCCGCGCATCCGCATTCAGACCCGCCTCCATCGGCACGCGCTTGCCAGCCGCCGCGTTGAAAAGACCGAACAAGTCGCTCAAATCCTGCGGGAAAACTAACGGCTCGTTGATCGTGATGGAGAAGGTCAACTCTGCCGTGGCGCCAGCACTGTCCGTCGCCGTATAAGTAACCTCGGTAACACCGGCGGCTTCCGGCGTACCCGAAACCGTCCGCGTCGCCGCATCAAACGACAAACCTGCCGGTAATTCCGACACGCTGTAGGCCACATCGCCCGAACCGCCCGAAGCGGCCGGTAACTCAACCGCCGTAAGTGCCGTGCCCGCTGTACCGGAGAGATCACCAGCCTCCGCAGCAAAAGCCAACGGCGGCGTAACCGACTCCGCTGGCGCGTCATAATCTTCGAGCGTAATCGTGCCCGAACCATCCAACAACCCTGCAATCGCGCCGAGCAGCGTGATCGTCTCGTTGCCCTCGTCCGCGCCATCAGCCGTCGGATCGATAAGCAACTCGGTTGAACCGGACACCTCACCGGCGGGAATCGTCAGCAGCGGATTAAACAGCGCCGAGTAATCGGCATCCCGCGTCGCTTCCGAATCCTCTGCCACCGACAGCGTAACCAGTGCATCGGCATCCAGCACTTTGCCGTTCAACGTCGCCGTGATCATCACACTGGTAACGCCGGCACTTTCGCTGACTGTGTGCGGTTCCGCTGACAGCGAAATCGACGTGCTCGCCGTCTCATCGTCGGCAATGGTAACGTCCGTCGAAGCCGAACCACCTGAACCCGAAGCGACCACCGCCAACACCCGGTTGCCATCCTCACGCCCGTTGTCAATCGGCGTGAGCATCAACGTCGTGCTCGCTTGGGTCGCACCGGCTGCTACGGCAATACGGCCACCAATAGACGCGGTGTAATCCACGTCGCGGACGGCCGCTGCGCCAACACTAGGCGCTTCAATCGTAAAGCGGATCGTCTCCGCCGCCGGAGCCGGAGACGACAAGGTCGCCTTGACCGCAATTTCGGTCGTCGCGGCGTTCTCACGCACCGACGTCTGACTCACGCTTACTTCGGCTACTTCCACCGTCGGCGGGGCTGCCGCCGCAATCTCAATCGTCAACAGCGTCGCCGCGCTGCCTTGGTCGTCGATTACCGCGTAGGTCACCACTTCCGTGCCCACCGTCGTCGGCGTACCGGAAATCGTCCGCGTGTCCGGGTCAAACGAAAGACCCGCCGGCAAGTTCGCCGAGATCGTATAAGTCCGGTCGCCTTCGCCGCCGGTCGCTTCCGGCAACTCGAGAACCTTCAGCGCCGAACCCACCATGCCTTCATAAACGGTTGACGACAAGTCCACATCAAAGCGAAGAGCACCCGGATCGGCCACTTCTTCCGTCGGATCGGCGTCCTTGAGCACGACCGCTACCGCAGAAACATTGACATCGTCGTCTTCTATATTCTTGGTGAATGGATTGTTCTTCACCGAACCAATCCACACCTTCTTATCGCCACCAGCCACCGGCGTAATCGAAACGGTCGTCGAGCCTTCAATCTGACCCGCCGGAATCGTCAGCGAACGAAAAACCGCTGTGTACTCGGTGTCCCGCGTCGCCGGTTTGTCATATTCATCACCAGTAACGACGACCAACGTGATTTTCTGGTCCTCTTCAAAGACATCGCCGTTGACCGTGCCCGTAATCGCAATCGTCTGCTCGCCCGAACCGGCCTTGATTTCGCCCGGACTGGCCGCCAAAGCGATATGAGTCGTCGGCGTCTCATCGTCGGTGATCTTGATACCCACGTACTTAATAACAGTGCCCACCTGAGCCTGCACCCGGAACGCCCTAGTTGGATTCTTGCCGCCGTCGTCGAACAGCGTCAGATTCAGCGTCGTCGTGCCCGTCGTCTCACCGGCCGGAATAACCAACGGATCGACCGTCGCCTCGTAGTGCTGACCCCGCGTGGCTTTTTCCGTGCCGTCGTCGGTGAAATCGTCGGCCAGATTGCTCAAGTCGTCCCGCACTAAAAACCGCACATTCGCGTCTTCCGTCAGCGCGTTTTCCAGCTCAACCTTCAACGCAATCGATTCTTCCCGCGAACCTTCCGTCTGACCGACAAGGGATTCCCGTAGCACACTAGGCGTAGCCGTCAGGCCCTTCGTCGCCGCAATCGCCGTAGCCTTGATCTCAAAGTCCGCGGGGACGATAGTCAGACCTACATCGGCACCACTCCCAATCCTAATAGTGCCAACGCCAGCATTCTTGGGCTCGATGTAAATCGTCGTGCTGCCCGACGGCTTCTTCCGCGCAATCGTCAGCGTACTCGACGTGATGTCGTAATCCGCATCGCGTGTCGCGGACCCGCCGGCCTGTTGCTGCACCAGAAAAGACAGGTTCTTATCGTTGACCGTCTTTCCGTTCAAGGAAGCGGTCACCGTGACCGCCGTCCTCTCGGCCTCCTTACTGATGCTGGCCGGACTCAACGAAAGCCTGATTTGCGTACTCGTCTTATCGGTGTCGAGCATCGTGATCGGTTTCGGGCCCTCGACCGTCGTCGCGCCATCATCGCCCGTGATGTTGATCGTAATATCCCTATTGTCATCAGTGGTCGGTATGGGAGTCAGAACAGCATTCACCGACACCTCTTTGGCGTCCTTTGGAATGACGATAGTCGGCAGCGTAATCGTGAAACGACGACCGAAACCCCCCGCCGGCTCACTAGCTTGCGTCAAGATCACAACCCGCTCCGTACCCAACGCCGCATGGTCCCCAGCGGCTTTGTACGTCTTAGCCGTCACCTTGATCGTCGCCGCACCGCCGTCCTCGCGAACCTCGGTCTTGTCCACCGAGAGAACAATTTTAGGAAAAAGAGGAAGGGGCGTTATCTCGACAAAACCCTGAGCACTAACCGAGAATCGTAGCTTTGCTTCCTCAATAATATCCGGAGCAGTACCATAGGAGTCGAAAGGGATCTTTCCAGAGGGTGGACGACTATTGCGCGATTGATAAGTGAAGTATTCATCAATTTTATCACCGTCGTTATTCAGGTCAATATCTATGTCTCGTTCCTTAACACGGCCACTCATATTGCCATCGCCGTCTGTATCTCTGCCTATTTCTGATTCATTTAGTCTCCCATATTGCTGAGGCCCCGTTAAAAGGTTAAAGACGTCCACCTTATCGCCATCTAGGTTTACATCAATCCCTTCAAGCCATAGCTCCCCCTCTACCGCGATAAAGCCTGCTTTGCCTTGGGGATCAATGCTAATCGTAGCCTGACCCGACGACTCATCCTTGAGAATAGTTATCGTAGCCTCACTCCCCGTGTAGTCCGTGTCGCGTACTAGTATAGTTTTACTAGCATCCGCACTAGAGCTACTGTTATACCTCAAGGGAATGGAAAGGTCTTTCTCTGCAACAGCACCAGTCAAGGTGGCCGTCACGACAACATCGGTAGCCCCCGCATCCTTGCTTAAACGCGCTGGCTCAAACGAAAAAGTTACCTCAGGCTGCGCCGCAGCCTCCCCAGCCGCCAGCACCAAACCAAACGCCAGTAAACAAGGCACAAAAGCCAAACGCCGGATTAACGACTTCGCCCGTTTCATCATAAAGCTCCCCAGGGAACGCAGCCCTGATTGTGAAAGTAAATGGAAAATGGATTCTGACTTAAAATAGCTTCGATACTGCCTAGACGCACTTTGCATACGGTCTGTTTGATCGGCGGGATGTTTTTGAGTTAATCAAGGATGGTGTCGATAATGATTCGTTTGCGCAATACGACCATCGGCTTAAACCATCTATTTAAGATAATCAAAGCTACGTGTCAAGACCACAACGAACAGCAGAAAAATAAGGCGATTTCAGCACCCAACGAACGGTGAAAAAGCTCCTTTCTGTAGGGCACGCCAAATAACTCAACAGCGCGTTGCGTCCAACGCCAATAAGCGGTCGGGAACTTGCGGCTCTCAGCCGTTTTTTTTTGTTTGCCTATCACCACTACAGGAGAATACCATGATCGTCCAACCCGACGCCGTATATCTAGCGCGTTCACCCATTGACCGCGCCGACGCTCCCTTTGCCACCTACCAAGAGCTAGCCTATCGCACCTTGGCCGCCCTTGAAGTGCCGCTACCCGACGCCGGCACCATCCTGCTCAAACCCAACGCCACCGTGCTCTACCCACCGGAAAAGCGCGTCATCACCCACCCCGGATTTATCGGCGGCCTGCTCGATGCCCTGCGCGACCGCGGCGTACCCGCCGAGCGCATGGTGGTTGCCGACGGCCAGTCCGGGGAAAACCCCACAGCCGGACACACTTGGGAACTATGCGGCTATCGCGCCATGACCCAGGCGCGGGGCGTCCGGCTCGCAGAAATGAACACCGACGAAGACTCGCGCGTCGTCGAGGTCGCCGATGGCGTAGTGTACCAGCACTATCCCCTATACCGCGAAGTAACCGACTGCGCCTTCTTTCTCAACGTCCCCCTCACCAAATGCCACAACTTGGGCTGCACCACTTTGTCGATTAAAAATCTGATGGGCATCATCGCCAAACCCGAGCGCCACCTATGCGCAATCCAAGAGGTGGACCAGCCTTACGCCGCGGACCTATGGCGGTTGACCGACAGCGGCTTCAGTCTCTTTGAAGACCGCTTTTATCACAAGCTCTGCGATCTATTGGTCGCACTGCGCGGCTTGGCCATGCCGCGGCTTTCAGTCGTAGATGGCCTAGTCGGCCGCGACGGCACGGCGTTCAACGAAGGAGGCAACCACCCCCTCGGCTGGGCTTTGGCTGGCGTCAACGAAGTACACGTCGATGCCGTCGCCACCTACCTGATGGGCCTTGAGCCGCAGGCCACCCCCTATCTGCAATTCGCCCACGCCCGCGGCTTGGGGGCCATAGACCTTGGGCAAATCGAGGTCGTCGATCTCGCCAGCGGCGCCACGCTCAATGAGGCCGCCCTAGCCAAGCTGCGGCCAGCCGCACCGCTGATGCCCATCGCCCGCTGCAAAGGCGGCTACTACAAGCGCTTTCGCACCCATGAAGAAGCCGTGCCCTGGCGCTTAGACGAGGTCAATGCCCAACGCCAACAGGACGGTCTAGAGCCTGTTCCCTATGAGCCAGCCCGCGCCTGAACACACCCTCCGCGCCTGCCAGCAAGCAGTAGAAGCGTGGATCGCCGAAGTCGGCGTGCGCTACTTCTCCGAGTTGACCAATATGGCTGTGCTAATGGAAGAAGTCGGCGAGCTAGCGCGAATTATGGCTCGCACCTATGGCGAGCAGAGCTTTAAGCAAGGCGAGGAGGCCGACCTCGGCATGGAGCTGGCCGACGTGCTCTTCGTCCTCATCTGCCTCGCCAATCAAACGGGAATTGACTTAGAGGAATCCTTCCAGCGCACCCTAGCCAAGAAGACCCGACGCGACCGCCGGCGCCACGCGGAAAATCCCAAGCTCCAATCTTGATGCAGCAGCCAGCCGGCTGGTTGTGCTGCGCTGTGCATCCACTTACTTTGGCACAACTTCCCACATCCTCATTTTGCGAAAGGTCGGCCCATGAGTGCCCGCAACGGTTTTATCGAAACGCATATTTACGACTACATCCTCGCCAACTCACTGCGCGACCAAGACGCACTCAAGCGGTTGCGGCAGGAGACCCGGGCCATGCCCATGGGCGGCATGCAGATCTCGCCCGACCAGGGGCAGTTCATGGGGCTGCTCGTCGAGCTGATCGGTGCCAAGCAGATCGTCGAAGTAGGGACTTTTACCGGCTACAGCAGCATTGCGATGGCACTAGCGCTGCCGGCGGACGGGCGTCTGATCGCCTGCGATGTCAGCGATGAGTTTACCAGCATCGCACGACGCTATTGGCAGGAAGTGGGCGTGGCCGACAAAATCCAGTTGCGATTGGGACCCGCCGTAGCAACGCTCGACCAAATGCTCACAGCCGGGCAAGCTGGTTGCTTCGACTTGGCCTTTATTGACGCGGACAAGGAAAATTACGACGCCTATTACGAGCGCTGCCTGCAGCTTGTGCGCCCGGGCGGATTGATTCTCATCGACAACGTGCTGTGGGGCGGGCGGCCCGCCGACGCCAACGAGCAGGATGAAAGCACGGTGGCAATCCGCACGCTCAACGCCAAAATCCGCGCCGACGAGCGCGTAACGGCGTCCCTGCTGTCGATTGGCGACGGGCTGACGCTGGCGCGGAAGCGGTGACATGGCCGCAATAACCGAAGAGCCCCGCCAATGAGCAAAATATGGGTCCTACAAAACGCGCCGCCGGAAAACTTGGGGATCGCCGATCAGGTGTTACAAAGCAACGGCCTGGCCCCCGCCTACGTCCGCACCTTTGCCGGTGAAGAGGTCCCCCGCTATATGGAAGACGCCGCCGGCCTAGTGATCTTGGGCGGCCCGATGGGCGTGTACGAACGCGACCGCTACCCGTTTATAGACGCGGCCATGCGCCTTATCGACCAAGCCCTAAAACAAGACAAACCCATACTCGGCATTTGCCTAGGCAGCCAACTTTTGGCCACGGCTCTTGGTGCTCGGGTCACTCGCGGTGCACACAAAGAAATCGGCTGGTATCCCATTGAGTTGCAGCCCGCTGCCAACCAAGACCCGCTGGTGAGCGGACTCGAACCATCCTTTATGGGCTATCACTGGCACGGCGACATCTTCGAGCTGCCCGATGGGGCTACTGCGCTGGCTTCTTCTGCCCACACGGCCTATCAAGCCTTTTCTTATGGCCGGGCGGCCTACGGCGTCCTCTTCCATATGGAAGTTACCGCGCAAATTATCGCCGATATGGTCTGGGCTTTTGCCGACGAAGTACGCGAGGCCGGACTAGACGGCGAGCAAATCAAAACCGACGCGGCCCAGCACTTGCCCGCCCTCCACGCCAACGGACAAACTTTCTTTCAGAACTGGGCTACTCTCTGCTTGGCGGCGATTTCCCACTAGCCCTCTTCAGGGCTCAATACGCTTCACCTGTTCCACCCGATCGAAATACATCTTGGGCAATCTTCTCTTCGACTTCGGTCTCGATCCGGTCAAAATTTTGGGGGCCTTGCACCCGAACACTACCCTTGAGTGCCATTACATCGTCCTCGACTTGGGTCAATTCGGCCTGCTGGCCCTTGAGGGCAAAGGCGATCAATGAGCCTTTCTTCAGCTTGAGTTTCTTGCGGATCTCTCGCGGGATGGTCACTTGGCCTTTGGAAGTCATACGCGCATACATTTCCACACCTCCTAGTGGCAATGGGATCGATTCCATATAAAGTAAGAAATTTAAAAAAAAATCCGGTCAACTTAGAGCCTATATCAGCACTCGCCCTCCCACTCAGGTCGAAACCCCCAACAAACCTCGCGTCAGTTGAAAATCGACGTTGCGCTGCTGCAAAGCACCAGGGATGTGCTCGCCTTGTGCCACCCCAGCCAACAAAGCGGCCAGTTGCTCGGCCCAATCGTCGGCCACACCCGTTAGAGCCAAATCAATATCATCGCCGTAGATCGCCGCCACCGTCGGCTCTGCACTCACCTGCACCACCGGCATCAGGGGATGCCCCTGTACAGGATGTTCGCCCGTATGCGTCAAAATCAGATCCACGCCCGTGGCACCCAGTCCGGTAGCCGTCTCTACCCAGTGGTCCGTGGGGGTCTCCATGATGTAAAAACCCGGCTCCACAGCCGTTTGTCCATAAGGCAACGTCGCCGCATCCGACGGCTCGACCAACACCGAGGCCAAATACATCGGTTCCCGCAACAAGGCCGCGTTGTGCGGCACGACCACAGTGCCGCCCGCGGTTACTACCCAGCGCGTCAGTTGGGCAAAACATTGCGCCGCGTCCTTGCTCAGCTCGCCGATCGCCTGCATCCCCAAGCGCAAGCCACCCAACCCACCGGCCACAGCCACGGGTGCTTCCGCTTCGGCCAGCGCTTGGCGGAACCACCCCTCGACTTTGGCCATGGCCTTGACAATGCCGCCGTCCAACTGCACCGAGGCCCAGCCAAAAACAGCCGGGTCCAAACCCCAGTCTGCAAGGCCGTTGCGCATGTAGTCGTTGTGCGTCTTTTCGCAGCCGTGCTCCAGCAGCAAAACGCGCCGCGCCAGCGGATGCGCGGCGTACCCCATCATGGTGCGCAAGTGCATTTGCTCGGTGGCACCGCTCGACGACAACCCACAGCCCTCGGTGTGGACCAAGGCGACAAAGCGCGACAGGCCCTGCTGGCGGCCCACTTGCCGCGCATTGAGCCGCTCGGCGCACATGCGGGCGATCTGCCCGGCGCACAAGCTAGTGGGCAATACCAACCCGACCTGATCGATGGCCAATCCACGGCCGCTATCCAACATAGAAAACGACACAGCTGGCCCGACTTCAGGCCGCACCGGCATTGCCCGAGCCTCGGGCGTGGGCGCGGCCAACAGTTCGGCTAAGCGGCTGGCGTCGGTCTGCTGCCAGTTGCGCCAGATGGACACTTGGGCGTGGCCGGCCCGCTCGCCCAGCGAGCGCTCGCCCGAGGCCACCTGTACGGTGCGCTCAAACAGCGCCTGACCCAACTGGTCCATCGGCGTGCCGTCTAGATAGGCCCCGGCATTGACATCCAGATCGGCGGCCAGTAGCTGGTAGCGCTCCGAGGTCGTAACGATCTTAATGGTCGGCACAAAGGGAAAATTGGTGATCGAGCCGTTGCCGGTGACGAAGAAAATGGCATTGCAGCCGCTGGCCACCTGTCCGGCAATGCTTTCCAAGTCATTGCCCGGGCTATCCATAAAGTAAAACCCAGTCCCTTTGAGCGGCTCGCCGTACTCAATAGCATAGTCCAAGCGCACGTCTGGATCGCGCTTGCGCGCCGCGCCAATGGACTTGAGCGCGATATTGTACAGACCGCGAAACTTGTTGCCCCCAGAGGGATTGCCCTCGGCTGAGGCCCCGTGCCACGACACCCGCTCCTTAAAGCGCTCGACCATGTGCAAAAAGGTGCGGGCCGTCTCCACATCCTTGACGTTTTGCAGCACGTACGGTTCGGCGCCGATCAGCTCGTCGGTCTCGGCGAGGTTGGCCGCGCCGCCGTAGCGGATCAACTCGCGCGCCACCCAAGCAGCCAGCGGATTCCCCGAAATCCCCGAAAAAGCGTCCGAGCCGCCGCACTGCAAGGCAATTTTGAGGTGGCTCAAATCGTGCTCGCTCCGCTCCTCGCCTGCCATTGCCGCAGCCCAAGCCGCCACTTGCCGATCCCCGGCGGCCAAACGCTCGGCAAAGGACCCGTCCAAGCTCATAAAGCAATGCCGGACGTGATCGAGGGCATAGCCGTGCGCCATCATGTACTGCCGCAGCATGTCGTTGGTCACCGCTTCGCGGCCGTAGTCCACCGCCAGCACCGCACCGACGTTGGGATGGACGACAAAGCCAGCTAATGTGCGCAATAAGAGTTCGCAGTTATTGGGATCGGATCGGCCCCCCCCCTCGGTATGGGCAATCGGCACCACGCCATCGCCGGCTGACCGGTCGGCCCAGCGCTCGGCCAACAGCCGGGCATAACTGGCCGTGCGCGAGGACGTGCCCAAGACGACGATGTAATTGCGCGTCCCCACGCCCCGTCCCCCAGCCCGACCATAGCCTAAAAAGGTCCGCCGCTCCGCATGTGGCGCGAGCGCAACCCCGGGCTGAAAACTCGCCGGATCTAGTTGATACGGCTCAATGCGATCGGCGAAATTGGCCTGCGCGGGCAGGGCAAAGTCCAACGACCGGATGCCCAGGGCGTCGAGCATACTCTGATTGCAGGCGTAGTCGCCCGGATTCAGCGCACGCTCGGCCACGCCAAAGGGCAGTTGCCACGACAGCAAAAACTGGCCGGGTTCAATCGGCTCAACGGCAAAGCGATGCCCCTCCATCACCGTGTGCGACAAAGTAAACGACCGCCCCTGATAGTCGATGCCCGTGCCCGCTGCCAAGCGCCGAGTAGCAATCGCCACGTTGTCGCCAGGCATCGGCAGCCGAGCGACTTGGCTAAAGGGAAAAACCGAGTTCGTCATATCGCCATCCTACATGTTTTGCAATAGTTGAAATTTTATCAGCCTATCGGCACTTCCGCGCCCTCGGCGGCCGAGCGATACAGCCCGTCGAGGGCGGCTATGACGTTGAGCACTTCCTCTTTTTTGATGAGCAACTCGGCCCGGCCTTCGAGCACCTCGACGAAGTGGGCCGCCGCTTGCCAATGGCCTGAAAAGGGCACCGGTGGGTCCGGCGGCACGTTGAGCCGGGTGTCGGCCTGATAGCGGCCCAAGGTGCCGATAAAAGTGAGCGGATTAAACGTGAGGCCGCCCTTGGTGCCCATGATCAGGGTGCCGCCGGTGCCATCGGGCAAATTGGCCGCCCAACTGGCCCGAATGCTGATAGTGGCACCGTTTTCTAAGCGCAAAAAGCCCGCGGCCATATCCTCGACATCGTATTCGCCGCTGTCGTAATCCCGGGGCGCCAACACGCCCGCCGGGGCGCCGCTGTCGGCCAGCGACGTGACCACATCTTCGCGCTGGTCGGCCAGTTTGGTGTACGCCGCGCCCGAGGCGGCCACCACTTTGGGATTGCCCATGATCCACAGCAGGGCGTCGAGCGCGTGGACGCCAAGGTCGTAGAGCGGGCCACCGCCCGAGGCTTCTTTGATGTGGAAGCGGCCCCAAGTGGGGACGCCACGGCGGCGAAAAGCCGAGGTTTCGGCGTAGTACATCTCGCCTAAATGACCGCTGTCGGCCAGTTGCTTAGCCGCAGTATTGGCACCGGAAAAACGACTCGTCTGAGTGACAAATAGATGGCGCTCGGCGGCCTCGGCCACCGCGTACATTACTACTGCGTCGGCGTAGCTGGCGGCGATGGGTTTTTCGCAAAAGACGTGGGCACCGGCTCGGAGGGCGGCTTCGGTGTAGGCGCGATGCGAGACATTAGGGGTGCAGACCGAGACGATATCGGGACGCAGTTGGTCCATCATGCGGCCAAAGTCGTCGTACGCCCGGGCAATGCGATGGTGGTCGGCGGTTTGTTGGGCTTTGGCCAAGGTGTGATTGAACACGCCAACCACTTCTACGGCCGGGGCCAACTCCTGCCAAGCGGGGATGTGCCCGACGTTGGCCACCATGCCGGTGCCGACGATGGCTACTTTGTACGAGGTCATATTTTTTATCCTTTGAATTTTGTTATCAAAGTGTTTTGCTGTTGTCTGGTCGTCAAGAGGCTAAGGAAAGTTGTGGCCGCCAACCAAATCAACCCGGTCATAAGGCTCGCCGCTTGCGGTCTGTGGCTCCATCGCCCAACTTCATTCTCGCACACCCGGGGTGCGTTTCCTCGCTAGCTTCCAACCAGAAAGTATCGTCGTCGATCAACAATGAACGCAGAACACCACACTGTTATCATCGTCGGCGGTGGGCCGGCCGGCCTGCCGTTGGCCGTCGTATTGGGCGGCTGGCAGCCCTTTTTCCGCAACAGCCGCATGTTTGCCGCGCGCTACGCGCCCTTAGCCGAATACTTGCAGCAGTTCGACCGCACCCTGTTGGGGCTGGATATGCAGCATCTCGTGCAGAGCGGCATCAAGCCCGTCGATCTGTTCCGCACCTTGCACCACCCGCGCCAGCTCTTTGAAGACCTCGACCAAGTCGCCATGGACTTTCGGCGCGGCGAGCCGCTGGACGCGCTGCTGATCAGCCGCGAGCCGGTTGGCGGACTGTGGAATCGCGCCCCGCACAACCTGCTTACTTTGTCCCCGGGTCAGTGGATGGAATTTGCCTTTTATCCGCTGGCCCAGCACGCCGCAGAAACCGGGCGTTGTTTAGACGTCAATGCCCTAATCCTCAAGACCGATCTAATCGACTACTATCACCGCATACCCGAGCGCTTTGGGGTAGCAGAGCGCATTCGCACCGCTGAGGAAATCAGGCGGATTGAGCCACACGCAAAGGGCTTCCAACTCACCAGTCGGCACGTGCAAACGGGCGTCGAGCAGCGCTACACCTGTAAGTACTTGGTCCTCGCCACCGGCCAGCGCGGGCGCTTGCGCGCTCTCGGCGTCGCGGGCGAGGACTGGCCTTTTGTCACCTCTTTCTACGACCAGCCCGCCGACTTCCCCGGCGAGCGGGTACTGGTCGTCGGCGGCGGGCGTTCGGGCGATTGGGCTGCGACTGAATTGCACGACGCCGGCAAGCAAGTGTACTACGCCATGCGCCAAGGACCAGCGGTCCATTGGCAGCTCATCAACGACAGCCGCCAGGGGTTGCCCTATTACCAGCGCCTCGCCGCAATCCTCGAAAGCCACTCGCCCCGGCTGCAAACCTTGTATCACACCCGCGTGACGCAGATTGCCGAGAACGGACAGGTCAAGCTGCAAACCTCCGAGCAAAACCAAACAGTAGAAGTCGATCACGTGGTTAAGGAAATCGGCGGCACGGCCGACTATTCGATTCTACAAGGCTTTGCGCCGCTGACTCTGACGCCCATGCGCGACAACTACCGCTTCCAAGTCGATCAAGTCCAGACCCACGCCCACAACTACGAGTCGATTGACATCCCCAACTTGTACCTCGGCGGCTATCTGGCAGCCGGAATCGGACTCGTCGTCATTGCCATGCACGGAACGACCTACGCGATTGCCGGGGATATTCTGCAAAAAGAGGGACGGCTTTAGCCGGCATTTTTTTGTAACCGTCCAAACTAGGTGAGGAGCCTTGCCATGTTATTTTTTTACGCTCTCCTTTTCTTTGGCGTCGCCATCGGTCCCACTAGCGCATCGGCCGCCACCCCGCTAGAACAGCAACCCGGCTATATCGATTTCGCCTCTTTGGGCTTATTCGACGGCCCCGAGCCGGAAGCCAATGTCGAGATCTACCTGAAAGACTCGCTCCTCAAATTGGTCGCGGCGGTTACTCGCTTTGAAGACCAAGAACTAGCCGACATGCTGGAGGCCCTCTACCTCATCCACGTCAACATTTACCACCAGCAGGAAGGGCAAGACACATCGCACGATTACGAGCGCATCGCCGCACGGCTTAGCACCCTGACCTTGCCCGACTGGGAGCAGGTGGTGCAGGTGCGCGAACCAGACCAGCGAGTGCAGGCCTACGTGCGCACCGCGGATGAGACCATCGTCGGGCTTTTGGTATTGGTCGGCAAGCCCGACGAACTTGTCTGCATCAACATCGTCGGCCCCCTCGACTTGGCTCAGATTGGCCGCATTGGCCGCAATTTCGACCTAGCGCCTTTGGACGAAATTGACTTTGGCGCAGCCGCGCGGAAAGACTAGCGATGACCAAATTTACCTTGTCCGCGCTCATGGCGCTGAGTCTGATCGGCTGTTTCCGCGCTGCGGACTTGGGCCAGCTGCGCCGAGAAATAGAGCGCGAGCTACCCGAGGTCCAATACGAGCGGCAAATTGAAATGAGTTTTGGCCCCATGAGCGTGGGTTTTGCTCGCTTGGTCACCTTTTTCGTGCCTCCGAGTTGGAGAGTGCGCGACTTGCTGAGCGAAATCCACGCGGTCAAAGTGGGCGCCTACGCGGCCCGCCGCACTTTTTTCCGCCAGAATCTAGGGATGCCGCCCCAGATCCAAGAATTGTTGGTGCGCAAAAATTGGCAAGCGGCCCTCAAAGTACGCCAAGGCCGGAACGTGGCTTGGCTGCTCTACCGCATCCGCGGTCAGACAGTAGATCAAATGCACCTCATCTTGTTCAGCGACGCGGACCTAATTTTAGTGCGTTTTGACGGCCGCTTGGAGCGCTTAATAGCCCGGGCTTTGCAATATCCCCGCGACTTAGAGACCAGCCATTTCGCCGGCTGGCGAGGCCCCCTCGACTTAGAGGCCAGCCATTTCGCCGATTGGCAGGGCCAGTGGGACAGAGGCCAACAGGGGCCGAAGTGGCAGCCCGAGGATTGGGTCGCCCAGTACAACAAAGTTGATGGCCTCTATCTGGGCTGGCGTCCCCAGGTTGCTTTCAACGAATTTTCCCGCTTGGTACAATACGGCGAGTTGGGTCGGGGCTTGAGCAGCGACTACTGGCATTATCAGCTAGGCGTCGAGTGGCTAGCGGTGGAGCGCAACCGGGGGCCGTACGCGGCGCGCTTGGGAGTCGAGTTGCACGATTTTACCGATACCCAAGATCACTGGCTATTGTCGGCTGCGGAAAATTCGCTAGACGCCGTGCTGTTCCGGCGCGATTTCCGCGATTACTACCGCCGCACGGGTTTCAGCGCCTATGCAGTGCAGGGCTTGGGCCCCGACCTGAGCTTGACCGTCGGCTATACTCAAGACGATTTCGCTACCCTAGCAAACAGCGTCCAGTGGGCCTTGTTGGGGCGCCTAGGCCGGAACCGCTTTCGCGCCAATCCGGCCATTGACGAGGAGCGCTACCAAAGCCTGCGGGCCGAACTGCGCTGGGACAGCCGCGACAGCCGCCACAGCCCTCGGCGCGGCTGGTTTGTCAATGGCTTTGGCGAGCGGGCCGGAGGAATTTGGGGCGGAGACCGAGACTTTGTGCGCTATATCCTCGATGTGCGGCACTACCAGCCCGTAAGCCAAGGCAGCCGCCTCGATCTGCGTCTGCGGCTAGGACGGGCCACCGGCTCAGTACCGCGGCAGTACCACTTTGACTTAGGCGGTTTTTCCTCCCTGCGCGGCTATGGTTTCAAGGAGTTCAGCGGCGATAGAATGGCACTGTTCAACGCCGAGCACTGGATGCAAGGCAAGCGGGTACATGTGGGCTTTTTCGCCGATGCTGGTTCGGCTTGGCTAGCCGACGAGACCGACTTCGATCTGCAAATCAGCGGCGGCCTAGGGCTGCACAGAGACTACTTTCGCCTCTATATTGCCCGCCCGGTCTCCAACCAGACGCACGACCTCAATCTGTCCCTGCGCTTCAGCCGGACGTTTTGAGACCAGGCGATCTGGTTGCCGCCGCGTAAAGACATTGGATTGATGCTACGGCGGCGAGTACTCCGTTGGTACCCCTCACCCCTGCGGCCGCAAATTCAGCAGCACCAAAAGCCAAGTGCGGCTCCAATAGGCGCTGTTGATATAGGGATTTTTCGCGCTGGGCCAGTTGGTCCAATAGGTCTCGTTGTGCGGGATGCGGTGCGGCCATTGGACGAGGGGAATGGAGGGCAACTCGGCCAGCCAAAGGTCCATGGCTTGGCGGTACAGCTCGTCCATTTCCGCGGCATCGGTCGGGGTCTGGCCCATCTGGTCGATCAGCGCGTCGTAGGCCGAGTTTTGCCAGCGCCAAGGCATGTCGGCCGGCTCGCCGGTGGGCTGGACAAAGCGGCTGTGGTACTGCCGCAGCACAAAATAGGGATCGCGCATAGAACTGAAATTGCCGATTAAGTACGCGCGGGCCGTGCCCTGGCGCAGGCGCGTGGTAAAGTCCGAAGTCATGCGGAAAGAGGCGTTGATGCCGGCCTTCTTGAGCTGGGCGATGAGCACCGGCGTCAAGTCCTGAAAGTGGGAGAAGATGTCGATGACCATGCTCAAGCGCTGCCCGTCCTTTTCCCAGAAAGTTCCGTTGCGCACATATCCTTTGCCGGCCAGTATCTCGGCGCTCTTTTCCAAGTCAAAGACGCCCACTTGGTGCTCGGCTACCAAGTCCTCGGCGAGGGTAAAATACCGCTGCATCTGCGGCAAATCGGGCAAGGGCAGCAGGGTCCAAGCACCCGAGTTTTGCCAACCGATGGCGACGAGCTGTTGGCGGTCGATGGCGTAGTTGACCGCTCGGCGCATCTCCGGGTCGGACCAAGGCGCTGCTAGCCCGTTAAATCCCAGCGATATGGGCCACCAAGTGATGTAGCTATACGGCGGCTCGCGGCCGGTCCAAGTCGTGATGTTGCGATTGCGCTCCAACAGGGAGACCATGTTGGCCGGACGCAACTCCAAGCAAGTGTCGATGTTGTTGGCGATCAGGTTTTGGACGCGCTTGTGCTCTTCCATGTAGGTCAGGTAGATCAACCGCTCGACCTCGGGTAGCTCCTGAAAGCCAAGTTTTTTTGCCCACCAACCCGCGCGCAGATCCCAGATCCGTTGGGCCGGCTCCGAACGCACAAGGCGATAGGGGCCGGTCAAAACCGGCCAGCCTTTTTGCAGATCAAAGTTGGAAAAAGTCAGCGGGTCTTGGCCTTCCCAGATGTGCTTGGGCACAATGGGGACGCCCTGGTCGCCGCTGTGGACGAAGTAGCTAAAAAGGAAGCGCGGATTGGGCGCCTTGAGCACAACCCGCGCCGTCAAGCTGTCGAGAGCGACCGCCTCTTTGACCCACGTTGTCATGTCCGTCGAGTACATCAGTTGCGGGGCGTGCTCCACGAGCATGTTGATGGTAAAGACAAAGTCGTGCGCCGACCAAGAATGCCCATCGCTCCACTCGACGCCCGGACGAATTTTGACCACAAGTTCGGTGTAGTCCTCGTTAAAATGATGACTCTGGGCGATCCAAGGTATTAACTCGGAATTTTTCTCGTAGGCGTTAAAAAAGTAGAGCGGCTCGTAGAGGAAGTTGTATCCTATCCGCGAGATGCCGCCTGGGATGAAGGGATTGAAGGAGTTGTAATCCTGGATCTGGCCGGCGCACGTATTGGCCTCGGCGCAGTCCATGATCAAGGTCCGGTTGCGCGGCACCTTTTTGAGGCCCACCTCGTCGCCATCACAGGCGACCAACAGCAAGGCAGCGCAGGCAAACAATAGAAGCATCTACGACTCTCTTTTGGCGGCTTGTCGGGCGGCTGCGCGGCTTTGCCACAGCGCGGCCACTGGGTCGGGAAGCTCGGGGCTCAGCTCAATGCTCGCCGGACCGGCGTACGGGCTTAGGGCGAGGGCGGCAAACGTCGCGGTGAGTACCTGCTCAGTCAGCACACCTGCGAGCAAAGACCAGTGTAAGTCGGCCTCCCCATCGTTGTCATCTAAATGCACGTAGCCAAGCCGATCTCCGGCGGCAGCTATAACCGAAACCGGGTCTTCCTTGGACATTTGTAGGTGGCCGATGTCGAGCAGCAAGTAGAGGTTGGGGTGGTTTAGGCCGGACAAGTACTCCAAGGTCAAGGCAGCCGTCGGCAGCGCCTTACCGGGAAAGTGCTCAACCCCAACGCGAATCGCCCGCTCGGCCGCCAAGTCCGCTACTTGCCCCAAGGCAGCGCCAAACTGGGGCAGCGCGGCGGGGTCGGTGCCCGGAACTACATATGCGGTCCCAGCACCAAGGTCTGCGGCGTGGTCCAGGGCCTCCCGGCAGTGGTCGAGCGCCGCTTGTCGTGCGGCGGGTGCGCCGTCGAGGGCCGCGCCCTCTTCCATGTTAAAGCACAGCGCGAGGCAGGACACCGACAGGCCGAGGTCGTCCATGCGCGCCCGCGACGCCGAGCTAACAAAGGTCTTTGCCTGCACGTCAATCGAGCGAAAGCCGATAGCGGCTAGCGCAGCAAGGGCGTCTTCTTCCGAGCCAGTCAAAGCCCAAGCACAACAGGATAGCTCCACGATGGGTTCCTTCCAGTAAACCGATAAAACGTCTCTACCAAGCCGGTAGCGCGCCGTAGCACACGCGGCGACTCTCCTCGACTTTGGTAAAACCAAGGCGAGCAAGGGCGTGGCCGGGCCGGCGGTCCTTCATCACCACACAGCGGTGGGCGACCCGACGGGCCTCGCCCAAATCCGCAAAAGATGGGCTACCTCCCCGGGCCACGTAGCGGACCAAATCTAAACCCTGCGCGTCGGCAATAGTTTCGCTAAACATCGGATCGAAGTAAACCACATCCCAAGCGTCGTTGGCTTCGCAGCGCAGGTAGTCGGCATAATCGGCGTTTAGGACTTCGACGCGGCGCATAGCCGGGGCCAAAGCCGGTGGGTCGTCCATCGCATAGCAGGCCATGCCGTGCGCGGCCAGCAGGGCCAACAGCGGCGAGGCTTCGAGGCTGCGGACGCGACCGGTCGCGCCGACCTTGTACGCGGCCACGATGGCGTCGGCCCCCAGACCGCAGGTACAGTCGAGGACGCGGTCCCCTAATTTGAGTTGCAAGGCGTCAACCAAAATGTCGCGTTTGCCTTGTTCTAAGGCCAGCAGCCGCAATTTGGCCATGTTGGGATGGTAGCGCAGGCACCGTCCGCCGATCCAAAGGGAGAGCTGGCCGCACTCGACGACGAGCAGACCCGCCAGACCCGCGGCCGCTGCTAGTCCAGCCAGCGAGCAGTGCGCACGAGGCACATAGCGGTAGCCGGTTTGGTCGGCCAGGCAATGCGCCCGCGCAAGTTGCCGAGGGCTGGGACGCGCAGATGTGGTTACAGCGAAGGCAAGCGGTGGTGCGCGGTTAGTTGGCATACAACGGCTGCAACAGCTTTCAATCGTCGATAGTAGAGGCGTGAACAAAGCGCTCCAGTCGCCAGCGCTTGGCCCAGGTCTTTTCCAAGCGCACGCACAAGCACACATCGTTGCCCTTGTAAGTCTCTGCCAGCACCTGACCCTGCTGATGTAAATGGGCCAAGAGCCGCCCTTCGGCTTGGGGAACCTGCAACTCCAAGGTGATGTCCCCAGCGATGCTGGACGCGCGGATTTTGTCGCGCAGCGCGTCGAGGTTGATGGCTTGACGAGCCGAGATCGCAACGGCGTCTTCTCGGTCTGCATACGCGGCCGCGAGCTGCTCTTCTTGGCCGGGGGCTGCTTGGTCGATTTTGTTGTACACCCTCAGGGTGGGGCTGTCGGCAAGCCCGAGGTCGTGGAGGACTTGTTCGACGGTGGCGATTTGCGATTCGTAGTACGGAAAACTCAAGTCGATTACGTGGAGCAGTAAGTCGGCTTCCACGGCCTCCTCCAGCGTGGCGCGGAAGGAGGCAAACAGATGGTGGGGCAGGCGGTTGATGAAACCGACCGTGTCGGTGAGCAAAATTTTGTGGTTGCGATCGAGCGCAACGGCGCGGGTGGTCGAGTCCAAGGTGGCAAAAAGTTGGTCCTCAACTAGCACATCCGCGCCAGAGAGCACCCGCATCAGCGTGGACTTACCAGCGTTGGTATAGCCCACCAGAGCCACCTTAAAAACACCCGCGCGATTTTTGCGATTGGTCGCCATCTGCACGTCAATTTTGTCGAGCTTGGCCTCTAGGGAGTTGATCTGACGGCGAATCAGGCGGCGGTCGATTTCCAACTGGGTTTCGCCCGGGCCGCGGACGCCGGCTGCTCCCATGCCGCGGATGGCCCCGCCACCGGCTTGGCGCGAGAGGTGGGTCCAGTAGCGAGTCAGACGCGGCAGCAGGTAGTTGAGCTGGGCCAACTCGACTTGAATTTGAGCCGTATGGGTGTGCGCGTGTCGGGCGAAGATGTCCAATATCACGGCACTGCGGTCGATAATGCGGCACTTGGTAATGCCCTCCAAGTTGCGCATCTGAGCTGGCGATAGTTCGTTGTCAAAGACGATCACGTCGGCTTGGCACTGGGCCGCAAGTTGCTTGAGGGCAGCGGCCTTGCCCTTGCCGACGTAGTGGGCCGGATCGATGCGGTCGCGCCCTTGGAGCTGGCGCGCGGCTTCGACCAAACCAGCGGTGGCGACCAAGCGACCCAGCTCGTCGAGGGAGTGTTCGGCCTCCCAAGCTGGCATGGTCGGCAGGGCGACGCCGACGAGGATGGCGCGTTGTTGTTGCAGCGTGTGATGTACTTCCATTCGGCTCTCTTTGGACTGGGTGCTACAGCCGATCAAACACAAACAGAACGCATCACTTTGTCAACACCGCAAAGGCGTTTTCGCGCCGCCAATACCCAAGATCAGCTGTTGCGACAAAATCGTTCCAGTGGGCCACCAAGGTGCAGCGCTGTGTTTCTAACGGGTCCTTTAATAATTGACTTTTTGCTCAATTAGACCTATGGTAATAGCCTCGTTTTGCAAACGATTGCTTTTATTTGCAATATAGGCCACCTCCTAGCTACACCGAGTCTATTCACATTCCCCTGATAACATAGCCTACCCATTTTAGCCCTGTGGACTTGCCGATGAGTCTTCGCTGATCATGGCCCGAATTTTTATGGCTGCTCGTCAGAGGAGAAAGAGAACTGACTATGGGCAAACACCGTGGCGGCAATGCTAACGAGGACCTGTTGCGAGACTTGCGGCTCGCGGTTTGGCGGCACCAAGAACCAGAGGGCGAGTTTGTGATCTTAGCCCGGATCCGTCAGACCTTGGACCGCGCCGGAATCCCTTACGATGGTTGCCGATTGTACCGGGTTCAAGCCAACAACGGCGAGTACACAATGCGCGTCCATCCCCTGACCGCCAACGGGCATTGGTCCCCGCTAACCAGAGGACAGCAGTGGGTGCTAGGAGCGTGGAAATCGGCCGCGACCTGCTATCGAACGCCGAGCCGCCACGGCGAATGCGCTTGGCTGGCCCAGCAGCTGCGTTGCCAAGTCAAAGCCATCCTCGAAACGACCTTTGACCAAGGCGTCCTAGCCGTTTATCGCCAACAAGCC
Source organism: Candidatus Latescibacterota bacterium (assembly GCA_965221515.1). Classification (GTDB taxonomy): domain Bacteria; phylum Latescibacterota; class UBA2968; order UBA8231; family UBA8231. Next base: position 4,123,088 of record OZ244897.1, on the reverse strand, counting down.
ATTGCCTGTAGCAACGCCGACATCGGTTTGTTCAAGGGCTTGGGCGAAGTGCTCAGCGGACTATACTGCCGCCAACAAGACCTAGCGCAGTTGCAGGCCAAAGAAGCCCAGCTACGCCAAGCACAAAAATTGCAGGTGATGGGACAATTGACGACCGAGTTCGCCGGCGAAATCAACCAACACTTAGCGGTGATCATCGACGAGACCAGCCTGCTGCGCACCGGCGACTTAGCGCCCGTCGTCAGCGATGGCGTACAAGCTATGTACGAGGCGGGCCGCCAAGCGCACAGCACCAGCGAGCGGCTCTTGGGGTATGTGCGCCAGCAAAAGACGCAAAAGGAATGGGGCAGCTTCACCCGCCTCGTGCAAGAGACCGTCCGATTGGTGCGCCGGACGCTCCGACAAGACCAGATCGAAATCGTCGAGGACCTAGCCCCAGACCTGCCCTATATCAAGGCGCACACCGGGCAACTCCAACAGATCGTCCTCAACCTCATCCAAAACAGCCGCGACGCCATCAAGCAGACGCGCCGCGCCGGGCAAGTCGCATTGCGGCTATCGACCCGCCAAGGCTGGGTCGTGTTGAAGGTTGAGGACAACGGGCCGGGCATCCCCAAAGAAATCCGGGCCGATATTTTCGCGCCGTTCTTCACCACCAAGGCGGCGGGTCAGCACAGCGGCTTGGGATTGAGCGTCTGCGCCGGCATTGCCCGCGACCACCACGGCCGCCTATTCGTCGAAAACTGCGCCCACGGGGCCTGTGTAGTTTTGCAATTGCCGATCAATCCGCACGCCGCGTTAGTAAACAACTGACCTTGTTACAACCGCCGCGCCCTTATATGTTCAGGCCCACAGCGCATAACGCGGGAGGCCAAGCGCATGGTCATCGTACTAATGGGCGTAACAGGCAGCGGCAAGACGACAGTAGGCCAACAGCTCGCCCAACAGCTCGGATGGGCTTACCACGACGCCGACGACTTTCACCCCCAAGCCAACGTGCACAAAATGGCCAGCGGCACACCGCTTACCGACGCGGATCGCTGGCCGTGGCTTAAGACCCTCTCTAAAGCCATTGACCAATGGCTCCGGGCCGAGCGAGGCGCGATACTCGGCTGCTCGGCGCTCAAGCAGAGCTATCGCGACATCTTGGTCAGCGGGCGGCCCGGCGTCCAGATCATCCATCTCAAAGGCCCGAAAGCACTCATCGCCCAACGGCTTAAAACGCGGCAACACCGCTACATGCCGGCCAGCCTGCTCGACAGCCAGTTTGCAACCCTCGAAGAGCCGCACGACGCGCTGAGCGTGGACATCGGCCCTTCGCCCACAGCCATTGCCGCGACCATCCGCACCGCCTTGCAGCTTTGATCATCCCAAGTACACAAACAAGTACAACGCCAAAAAAATCGTCACCAACAACACACTGCTACTAATAGGCCACGCACGGGCAAAGACGCCGGTCGGGCCGTGGTACTGACGCACTTGGTCTATTAGAGAGAACACCCGCTGCTTGCTCCAAGCAACCAGTCCCTCCCACAGCGGCCCCCCCACCTGCACGCACCACCGCACTGCGCCGGGCAGCAGCTTGCGATAGGTCCAGTCCACGTCGATATTGGCCGAGCGCAGCTCCGGCGGGTACATGCCGGTCAGCTTGAGCGCGACAAAAGCCAGCGCCGAAAAGAACAACAACTGAAGTTGTAACACGATGTGGGGCGCATCGTACGGCTCGTAGTCAACCGGGTAGGGCAGCAGGCGGTACAGATAGTGCGGCAACAAACCAATACCCATGCACAGTGCCGCCCCAATCCCCATCGCCCAGAGCATGTTGCGCGGTGCTTCGCGGCAGCGAATTCCCGCGTCGTGGGCGAAGAAAGCAAAGAAAGGTACTTTAATGCCGGCGTGATGAAAGACGCCAGCCGAGGCAAACAGCAACAGCAGCCACACCACCAGGTGGCCTTGGTTGGCCGCGGCCTGCATGATCATGGACTTACAAATAAAGCCGCTAAACAGGGGGAAGGCCGAAATCGACGCGGCCCCGACCATACAGAAGCCACAAGTCCAAGGCATGGATTTGTACAATCCCCCCAGATCCGAGCCGTTAATCCGGCCGGTGCGGTAGAGCACGGCCCCCATCGACATGAACAGGAGCGCCTTGTAGAGGATATGGGCAAAGGCGTGGGCAACCGCCCCGTTGACGCCCATCCCTGGCCCCAGGCCGACGCCAACCACCATAAAGCCGATCTGGTTGATCATGCTGTAGCTCAACACGCGGCGCAGATCGTTTTCAATAACCGCATAGAAGATGGGGAACATCGCCATGGCCGCGCCGATGTAGAGCAGAAATTCGGTGCCGGCAAAACTGCGCGCCAACACATATACAGCAGTCTTGGTGCTAAAGGCACTCAAAAAGACCGCGCCCGTCGGCGTCGCCTCTGGATAGGCATCCACCAGCCACGAGTGCAAAAACGGGAAGGCGCATTTAATGCCAACGCCGACAAAGATCAGCCGCGTGGCCCAGCTGTCGATGCCCAGATGCCCCAGCGCCAGCGAGCCAGTCTGCTGGTAGTGCCACGCCGTGCCGACCAAGAGCAGCAAGCCCGAACTGACGTGGATAATCAGATAACGCGTACCCGCGTCAATCGCCCTGGTGGTTTGGTTGGCCCAGATCTGGAAAACCGAAGCAATCGCCAACAGCTCCCAAAAGATGAAAAGTACCATGAGATCGCCGGCAAACACCGCGCCCACAGCCGCGCCCGCGTACAGGAGGCCAGTGCCCTGTTGCCAGCGGTCGCGCAGGTGCAGCGAAAAGAGCGCGGCGAGGAAAGCGGCCAAGTGGAAGAGATAGCCAAACAGCAGGCTGAGTTTGTCAACGCGCACCCAGTGCAGCTCGTAGCCAGCCAGCCAGCCGACCTGACCATCGCCTATTTGGCAGCCGAGGAGATTGTAAAATCCGGCCAGCGGCACAAGCAGCAACGCCACCCGCCGCACGGCCAGCGGCAAGACCGGCAACAGCAGCCCGCCCAACAGCAAGAAGGCCGCCGGATGCACACTAGTCATAGTAATCCTCGCGGCGCATCAGCACCTTGCGCAGCTGAGTGGCCGTCAAAACCAACAACACGCAAGCGACAAACCCGTATATCGCGTAAAAGCCGAACCATCCTTCAACCGGGAAGACGCCCTCGGCAAAATTCAAGTGCCGATGGACGACCCATTCCAAGCCCAAGAGCAAGGCGCAGAGCGCAAAGAATATCCATATCAAGCGGTGGACGTTCCGCGGCTGGTCGAATAGATACTTTTTTTCTTCAGCCATAGCCTTATCCTCCGATCTGCCGGCAGAGATCGACAAGCGGGTCGCAATAAAAAAAGAGCACCAGGCCGCCCAGTGCCGTGCAAATCAGCGGCAGGACGCAAGCCAGCGGCGCTTCCCGTAGGCGGCTTGCTCCATCGGGCGCACGATAGAAGAAAGCGTTGACAGCCACCGGCAACAGGTAGGCGATGTTGAGCAGCGAGCTTACCAAGAGCACGCCAACGGCCCCGTACTGCTCGGCCTCCAATCCGGCGAGGATGAGATACCACTTGCTCCAAGCACCCCCCAGCGGCGGCAAGCCGATGATGCTCAACGAGCCGATGAGAAAGGCCCCCATCGTCCACGGCATTTGCCGACCAATTCCTTTCATCTGGCTGATCTCGGTCTTGTGCAGAGCGACTGCGATGGCCCCGGCGCAAAAGAACAGGGTGATCTTGCCAAAGGCGTGCATGGCAATGTGCAGGCTGCCGCCGAGCACGCCCCAACTATTGGCCAAGGCCGCGCCGAGCACGATGTAGGACAGCTGACTGATCGTCGAATACGCCAAGCGGGCCTTGAGATTGTCCTTGGTCATGGCCACCAGCGAGCCAACGAGAATCGTCGCACCGGCCGCATAGGCCAAATAAGTGCCCAAGCCCGTATCGGCGAGCAAGTCGATGCCGAAGATATAGACAACCACCTTGAGGATGGTGAAAACACCAGCCTTGACCACGGCCACCGCGTGCAGCAGTGCGCTGACGGGTGCCGGAGCGACCATCGCGGCGGGGAGCCAGCGGTGCAAGGGCATCAGCGCGGCCTTGCCCGTGCCAAAGGCGTAGAGCAAAAGCAAGACGCCGAGGCCCCAGGTCGGAGCCTTGCCAGCGAGGATGCCGCCGGGGGTGAAGTCAAGAGTCCCGGCGATGTAGTACGTCGCAACCACGCCCGGCAGCAGCAAGCCGATTGAGGTCGTCAGCAGGATGCCCAAATAGATGCGGCCCCCCGCTTTGGCTGCCGCGCTGCGGTGGTGAGTGACCAGCGGATAAGTCGATAGCGTCAGCGCCTCGTAGCAGAAAAACAGCGTCAGCATGTTGCCGGCAAATGCCGCGCCCAAGGCTCCGGCGATTGCCAAGGCGAAGAAGGCAAAAAAGCGGGTCTGGTTTTGCTCGTGGTGCCCGCGCAGGTAGCCGATGGAATAGACCGAGGTCGCCATCCACAACCCAGCCGCGATCAGCGCAAAGAGCGCACCGAGCGGCTCGACTGCAAAGGCTAGCGGCACCCCCGGAAACACCTCCACCAGATGCACCACGGGTCGGTCCCCGGCGGCGACTTTGGCCACTACAGTGCAAACCGCGGCAAAAGTGCCTAGCCCGGCCAGCAGCGTCGCGGCCTCGCGCAGATTGGGACGATGGCCCAAAAGGGCGATCAATGGCGCGACGCCCAAAGGCAGGAGCACCGCCGCGACAATAGCCGTCGCAGCACTCATGGCGCAGCGCCCAAAAGCCAGTGCGCCGCCTTGCCGGCCACCCCAGCCGTCAGCGAAGTCTGCATCCCAAAACCAAGGGTAAGCGCGATGAGCAACCATACGGGTAACTGCATCGAGAGCGGTGCTTCGGCCACCGATTCGGCCCCTTCAGGCACGGGGCGAAAATAGGCGATTTCGACAAAGCGCCATATATACACTAGCGCCAGCAGCGAACTAATCACCACCAGCGCGGCCACCGGCCACCACCCGCGCTCCAGCGCGGCCAAGATCAAATACCACTTGCTGATAAAGCCCACCGTAAACGGTACGCCAACCAGCCCCAAGCCAGCCAACACAAAAGCACCCGAAGTCAGCGGCAGGCGCTTACCCAGCCCGCTGAGGTCGGCCAATTGCACGGAGTTGATGCGGAGGAAGATGCAACCCGCCGCCAGAAAAAGCGCCGCCTTCATTAGCGCGTGATTGAACAAGTGGACGATGCCAGCCGTCAGCCCAGTAGTCGATCCTAGGCTAACGCCGAGCATCACATAGCCGATCTGCGCCACGCTCGAATAGGCCAACAGCCGCTTGAGATCGGTTTGGTAAATCGCCACGGCCGAAGCGATGAAAATGCCCAATACCACCAGCGGCAGCAGTAGGACATCAAGGTGCATAGTCCCAAACGCAAAGTCGGCGCCAAAAATCGCAAAGACAAAGCGCAAGAAGGCATACGCGGCGACCTTTGTCGCCGTCGCCGAGATGAAGGCGGTAACAACCGAAGGCGCGTACGCGTACGCATTGGGCAACCAGATATGCAGCGGAAAAAGCGCCATCTTGAGCGTGAAGCCAACGCTGATAAAGGCAAAGGCCACGTGGATGGTGCGGGTGTCGGCAACGGCGCCGATCCGCCCGGCGAGATCGGCCATGTTGAGCGTACCGGTCATCGCGTACATCAAGCCGATGCCAATCAGGATAAAGGTCGCGCCGATCGTGCCCAAAATCAGGTAGCTATAGGTAGCCGTAAGGGCGCGGCGATCTCGGCCGAGACTAATCAGCCCATAGGCCGAAAGCGACGCGATCTCCATAAATACGAAGACGTTAAAAGCGTCGCCGGTAATGGCAATGCCCAGCAAGCCAGCCAGACAAAGCAGCAAGATCGAGCAGCAATACGGGCGGCGCTCTGCTGCGATTTCACGCGCTGCACTCGCCGGTGCGTACGTCAGGACCACAGCCCCGATCAGCGCCACTAGGACGAGCAAATACGCATTGAAGACATCGACCCGAAACTCGATGCCCCAGGGCGCACTCCAGCCGCCCAAGGCATAAGAGATGGGGCCAGAGGCGAGGATCTGCTGCAACAGCAGCGCGGCCAGTGCCAGCGTAGCCCAGCCGACCGCCACGACAAACGGCCACAGCAAGCGCGGCGGACGCAGCAATAGGCACACCGGCGCAGCGGCCAGCGGTACGACGATCTGTAACGCGGGTAAATGATCGGCGATCACGACCCCTCTTCCCGGCGCTGGATTTCGTCTTCTTCGATGGTCCCGTAGGCTGCGCGGATGCGCACGACTAGCGCCAATCCCACCGCAGTAGTGGCGATGCCAACGACAATGGCGGTGAGGATCAGAACGTGCGGTAATGGGTTGGAGTACGCAGCCGCGCCTTCGGCGCGGATCGGCGCGGTTCCCCCTTCGACTTTGCCCAGGCTAATGTAGAGTAAAAAAACCGAGGTCTGGAAGATGTTGAGACCGACCAGCTTGCGGATCAGGTTGCCGCGGGCGATGACGTTGTAAAAACCGGCCATCATCAAGAAAATGACGATCCAGTAGTTGTATAGACCGAGGAACAAACTCATGGCCGCTCCCGGCTGGCAAAGTGGCAGAAGATGCTGATTACGACCGCGGCCACAGTAATGCCAACCCCTAGCTCAATCAGCAAAATGCCGTAGTGTTCGCCGTGGGTAGGCTCGCTGGCCAGCACTTTGTACTCGAGGAAGTTGCCCCCGGCCAACAGGCAGGCCACGCCCGTGCCAATATAGAGCAGAACCCCCAAAGCGAAAAAGACTTGGACGCGGCCCGGCGGAGCTACCCGGCGCAGCGCCTCAACTCCGTAGATCAGGGCGTAGAGGATAAAGGCCGCGGCAAAGATCACGCCCGCCTGAAAACCGCCACCCGGCCCAAAATCGCCGTGAAATTGCACGTAAAGCCCAAAGAGCAGAATCAGCGGGATCAACAGCTTGGCGGCAACGCGGAGAATCATCGCCTGCTGCATGGAATCGTCGGCGGCGGCCGGCGCGGAACGACGGCCTGACAACAGCAAGAGCACGGCTAGCCCGGCGGTAAAGATCACCATCACCTCGCCCAAGGTATCGTAGCCGCGGTAGCTAGCCAGCACCGCGGTGACCATGTTGGGAATGCCGATTTCCTCGGGCGACTCGGCGATGTAGCGAGGGGCCACGTGTTGGTGGATCGGAGCGTTGGGGTCGCCCAAGTGCGGCATATCCAGCGTGCCATAGACCAGCGCACCGCCGGTCAGCAAGCAGACGCCGAGGCCGCTCCAAGAGTGCTGGTGTTGGGTCTTTTCTCTAGGGCCGGTCAAGGAAAGCGCGGCCAAAAAAAGGACCGTCGCCAAGCCAGCACCCACCGCCGCTTCGGTGAACGCCACATCCACTGCGTCGAGCGAGGTAAAGATACAGGCCGAAAGCAAACTGAAGATGCCGGTGAGCACTACCGCGGCAAAGAGATCTCTCACCTGAATAATGGCCACGGCAATAATGGCAAGGAACGTCATCAACACGTCAATTAGCGCAGTCACTATTCCTCCGGGGCAAGCCCACTGTGCCTGGCCGCGCGGGCGATGGCATGGGTGGCGACCGGGCTGGCCAGCAGCAAAAACAGCCCTATCATCATCAGCTTGACCGTCGCCAGCGACAGACCGCTGTGGAACATAAGTCCCAAGAGGACCAAACCAGCGCCCAACGTATCGGTAACGCCGCCGCCGTGTATGCGGCTGTAGAAGTCGGGCAAACGCAAGAGCCCCACGCCGCCGACCAAGCAAAAGCCAGCCCCCAACAGCAGACAGACCCAGCTAGCGCACTGGAGTAGAACTTCCATCAGGCTTGGGCCTCCTCCTCGCCCATGGTCGCAACGTACTTGAGGATGGCGATGGTGCCAATGAAGTTGATCAGCGCATAGACCAGCCCCAAGTCGAGAAAATCGGGGCGGCCAGTCAAAAAGCCGATGACCGACAACAGCAATACGGTCTTGGTGCCAAACATATTGACGGCGAGCACGCGGTCGTACACGGTGGGTCCCTTCATGGCGCGGACTAAGGCCAGTAGCATGGTGGCCAGCACCCCGACCATCGCAGCGACAAACACTAACGCGCCCCCTCCATGTGGGTCACGCGGGCGTCCATGACCCCAGAGCGCACGTCCGCGGCCGCTTCGCCAGTCAGGGCGTGGACGTAAATGGCCCCTTCGTCGGTCTCAACCGAGACCGTGCCCGGCGTCAGCGTGATGGAGTTGGCGTAAATGACCTGTCCCAAGTGGGTCTTTTGGCTTGCCGCGACTCGGATTACGCGGGGCGACAGCGGCAGCCGAGGATGCACAATTCGCCGCACCACAGCGATATTGGCTTTGACTATGGCCCACAAAAGCCAAGGTATATAGCAAAGTAGGCCGGGGACCAAGTGGATGGGATGCCCTTCGGGATCGACGATCTTCATGCGGCGGCAGACCGCCACGACCACCAGACACGACAGCACACCCAAGCCCAAAAGCAGCCCCGTATAAATGCCCGACAAAAGCAGCCAAATTAAAAAAATCAGCCCGAAAAGACTGAGCGTTCGGTGCGGCGCGTTTGGCAAAGTAAACCTCAATTCTCCTGGCAATAGACTCAATAACTTCCACAATTGCAGGTTTGTATGCAAGAAAGGGCCGGTGCGCAAAAATTCGCTTGGCTGGCCAATACTTCCGGTCGCCTGCGCCGAACCCTATATTATTGCTCCAACGCGGGATATACGCCCTACGGGGGCGGCTTCAGCCGCAAAATCTACGCGGCATTGCCCGAGCAACAGCGCGACATAAATCAGGCTAAATGACGGAGAAATGGCCATGTTGACTCAAGAACAAATCGCCAGCTACCACCAAAAGGGCTACCTCGGCGTCGAAGGGGTATTGGCCCCCGCAGAAGTAGCGGCACTGCGGCAAGTAACCGACGAATTCGTCGAGCAGTCGCGCACTGCAACCGCAAGCGATGCCGTATTCGACTTGGAGCCAGGGCATGCGCCCGACAGCCCCAAGCTGCGGCGGCTCAAAAGCCCGGTCGCCCAGCACGAGCTCTACCGCAGCACCCTGCACCACGAGCGGATTCTGGCCATCGTCGGCCAGTTAATCGGCCCGCGCATTCGCACCAACGGCGACAAGCTCAACATGAAATCCGGCGAGTTCGGCAGCCCAGTCGAGTGGCATCAGGACTGGGCTTTTTATCCGCACACCAACGACGACCTGCTCGCCGTGGGCGTGTGCATCGACGACATGAATGAGGCCAACGGCTGCTTGCTCGTCATCCCCGGGTCGCACCAGGGGCCAATTTACAACCACCACCTCGACGGCCATTTCGCCGGTGCGGTGACCGCGGCGGATTTCGACGACTCCACCGCCGAAAAGATCGAGCTAAAAGCCGGTGGCATCTCCATCCACCACGTCCGCGCCCTGCACGGCTCCCTGCCCAACACCTCGCCCTATCCGCGGCGGCTTCTGCTCTTGCAGTATTGCGCTGGCGACTCGTGGCCCTTGGTGCCAGCACCCGATTGGGAGGGCTATTGCCGCAGCTTCGTGCGCGGCGAGCCGAGCCGCCACATCCGCGTCGCTGATGTGCCGGTGAGTATGCCAATGCCCGGGGCCAAAGTCGGCGGCTCCATCTACGCTACCCAGACCGTCCTGCGCCACTCGACCTTCAAATCGGTAGAAGCCGCCCAGCGCCCCTAGCACTGCGCCGATGAACCTGCAACACCTGCGCTACTTCCTCGCCGTGGCGCGCACCGGCGGCTTTACGCAAGCGGCACACCAGATGAACGTGACCCAGCCGACCGTTTCCAGCGCGGTTTTAGCCCTAGAAAAGAGCATGGGAGTCCAGCTCTTCAACCGCGACAATCGGCACGTGGCCCTGACGACCGAAGGCCGCCTGCTGCTGAGCTATGCCGTCCAAGTCGAGGACTTGCTAGAGGAGGCCAGCGAGCGGCTGCAGCGGAGCGACCTAGCGCCAGGGGGCGGCTTTCAGTTCGGGGCGGTCGATGCGGCTGTTATCTATCTTTTGCCGGACATTCTCAAAGAGTACATGCGCCGCTATCCGGGCGTCGCGCTCAAAACCCAAGTGGCACCATCGCGCTATCTTATTGACGACCTGCTGATGCAGCGCGCTGAATTCGCGCTGGTCCACCTGCCCTATACCCACCCCAAAATCGACGCCGTGCCAATTTACCGCGACGACATGCCCCTAGTCGTCGGGCCAGCGCATCGCTTTGCCCGCTGCGCGTCTGTCGCCCTCGCCGAAGTGGTGGAAGAGCCTCTGATCCTCTTTCACGCCGACTCAATTTCGCGCAAGGTGATCGATGAAAAACTCGCCGAAGCCGGCCTCGCGCCAGGCGCGGTAATGGAGCTGCGCAGCCCAGAGGCCATGCGCAAATTGGTCGAGGCCGGGGTGGGTATCTCGTTTTTGCCGCGGCTGACCATCCGGGCATCGCTGGCCAGTGGTGCGCTCAAAACAGTAAAAGTGCGCGGCGTGGCCTTTGAGCGCGAAATCGGCGTGGCCTGGCGGCGGGGTCGCTACTTTGGCCAAGCCGTGCGGCTGTTGCTCGAAGCCGTGTTTGCCGCCTACGGCGGCCGGGACGAGTGGCTGGCAAAGACCGCTGCGAAAAGCTGAGACCCCGCGATATTGCCACGATTCACGCCAGCGGCGTTCTTAATTTTTTAACCTCAAACAGAGAGCAATCACTTATGATCGACCCAAAAGCCGTGCGCACCGATCCCGACGCCATGCGCGCGGCCATACGAGTCCGCAAGGTCAACCCGGCCAAAGCCAATGTCGATCGCTGGTTGGCCCTCGATGCAGCCCGACAAAAGTTGCAACGGGCTATCGACGCGCTCAATAGCGAGAAAAAACAACTCGCACAGATCGGACGCACCGACCCGGATGCAGCGCGGCAACAGGGGCGGGAGTTGCGCGAGCGCGGGCGGGTGCTGGAACAAGAGCTGGGCACCGTCGTCGCCGAGTGGCAACAAATCATGGACTGGTTTCCCAACTGGCCGCATCCCGACATGCCCGCCGGCGATGGCGAGGAAGACAACGTCGAGGAGAGGGCCTGGATTCCACAGCACGGCTACCTAGCAGCCGACCAATTGGGGCGCGGCAACACCAGCGCGCAGTACATGCCTAGGCGGCCGCTGCACGCTCAAGACGACACCTTTGAGCCGCTGCACCACGCAGACCTCGGCGTCAAACTAGGCGGCATCGACACCCTACAAGGCGGTCGGGTCTCCGGCTCGCGCTTTGCCTATTTGCGCGGCGATGTCGCCCGGATGCAATACGCCCTAAGCCAACTGCTCATCGACGAGCTGCTGGCGCGTGGGTACGAGATGTTCGTGCCGCCGCTTTTGGTGCGGGAGCGCTCGCTGTACGGCACCTCGCACTTTCCCGAAGGCCGCGACCAAGTCTATGCCATCAAGACCGACAACGTGGAAGAAGAAGCCGAACTTTTCCTCATCGGCTCCTCCGAGCCAGCCAACTTCAGCTATTTCATGGACCGGACCTTGGATTCAGCCGAGTTGCCCGTCAAGCTCTTCGCCTATACGGCCTGCTTTCGCTCGGAAGCCGGGTCGTGGGGCCAAGACGTCAAGGGCATCAAGCGCATGCACCAATTCGACAAAATCGAAATGAACGCCGTGTGCCTGCCCGATCAGTCCGAAGCCCTATACGAAGAATTCGGCCAAATCAACGAGTGGCTCCTGCAAGAGTTGGCCCTGCCCTATCGAGTCATCGATAAGTGCCACGGCGACGCCGGCTATTTGGCCAGCCATCGGCAGCGGGACCTAGAAGTGTGGATGTCCGGGGCGGGCGAGTTCATGGAAGTGATGACCGACACCAATGCCACCGACTATCAGGCCCGGCGCTTGAACATCCGCTACAAGGGCGCGCACGGGCGGGGTTTTTGCCACCTAGTCAACGACACCGGTTGCGCGATGGGCCGACTGCTGATCGCCATTTTGGACAACTATCAGCAACCCGATGGCGCAGTACAAGTCCCCCAAGCCCTGCAACGGGTCGTGCGGCAAAGCGTCCTGCAACCGAAAGGCTCCTGATGGGTAAACGACTCGATGGCCGGGCGATTGCAGCCCAAGTGCAAGAAGAGTTGCGGGTGGACATCGCCCGCCTGAAGCAGGAGCACGGTCTGGTGCCGGGCTTGGCCGTCGTGCTGGTGGGAGACGATCCGGCCTCGCAGTCCTACGTGCGCGCCAAGGGCCGGGCCTGCCAAGCTCTCGGCATTCACTCGGTGCAAATAGACCTGCCGGCCAATGCCCCGACCAAGGACGTGCTAGCGACGGTCGAACAACTCAACGCCGACGACGCAATCCACGGCATCTTAATACAGCTACCACTGCCGGGCCAAGACGAGCAACAAGTCCTCAACGCCATAGACCCAGACAAGGATGTCGATGGTTTGCACCCGGTCAATCTGGGCCGCCTCGTGCGGCAGGAGGAGTGCTTTTGGCCCTGTACGCCGCATGGGGTCTTGCAGATTCTCCGCCGCAGCGGAATCGAGGTAGCAGGTCAGCACGTGGTCGTAGTCGGCCGGAGTACGCTCGTGGGGCGGCCGGTAGCCATCTTGCTGGGACACAAGGCGGCCGGGGCCAATGCCACGGTCACGCTGTGCCACACCGGCACCCGCGACCTCGGCCACTTTACGCGCCAAGCGGACATCCTAGTGGTGGCGGCTGGCTTTCCCCGCGGCATTGCGGCGGATATGGTCAAAGAGGGAGCGGTGGTAATCGATGTGGGCATCAACCAAATCGACGACCCCTCGCGCGAACGCGGCTGGCGGCTGGTTGGCGACGTGGACTACAAACAAGTGCGCCCAAAAGCCCGCGCGATCACACCCGTGCCCAACGGAGTCGGGCCGATGACCATCGCGCTGTTGCTCTACAACACCGTGTGGGCGGCCAAGCGGCAGGTGGAGTTGGCGTAGCGCGTCTCTTACTGCCGCGCCCAATGGACCAAGCCCATCTCCAAGGGATTTTGCAGATCGGGGTGCGAGGGCACCACGCGCAGGGTATAGCCGTGTGAGCCAGCCGCCGCGCACCTGAAGGTGCCGACAAAGTGGTACGTCCCATCGCCGTTGTGCCCGGCCAATTCGAGCGGATACACCTCGGTTTGCGCGAACTCGCGCTGGGCGTTGAGACGACCGGCGTAGATCTCGACGCGGACATCCTCCGGCGTCAGCTCGCCCAACGTCACCGCGGCGCGCAACGGCACCTTCATCCCCACCTTGAGCAGCCGCGGAAATTTAGCATCCACCGCACCGACCTGGACCTGCGCCCACTTGGAGCGCACGTGCGACTTCCAATGCGTCAGCCGCTGGACCCGCTCGCGATCGGTGGCCAATTCCGCAAAGCGAGCTTGCCCGGGCAAGTAGAACCGCTCGGTGTACTCGCGTACCATCCGGTGCGTGTTGTACTGCGGCGCAAGTTGGGCAATAGTCTCCTTCATGCGGGCGATCCAACCGCCGGGCAATCCGTCGGCATCGCGCTGGTAGAACAGCGGAATCACTTCGGTCTCCAACAAGTCGTAGAGCGAGTTGGACTCGACCTCGTCTTGGTAGTGCTCGTCGTCGTAGTCCTCGCCGCGGCCAATAGTCCAACCGGCGTGGTTGTCGCAGGCTTCGTCCCACCAGCCGTCGCATACGCTGACGTTGAGCACGGCATTGACCGCGGCCTTCATACCCGAAGTGCCCGAAGCCTCCAAGGGGCGACGGGGATTGTTGAGCCACACATCGCACCCTTGCACCAAGTAGCGGGCGAGGTTCATGTCGTAGTCTTGCAAAAAGAAAATCCGCCCATTAAAGGGGGCCTGCCGCGCGAGGTGGACGATCTGGCGGATTAGCTCCTTACCCGCGTCGTCGTGGGGGTGGGCCTTGCCGGCAAAAAGAAGCTGCACCGGTCGCTGCTCGTCGGAGAACAGGGCCTTGAGCTGCTCAATGTGGCGAAAGATCAGATTGCCGCGCTTGTAGGTGGCAAAGCGGCGGGCAAAGCCAATAGTCAGCACCTCGGGGTCGAGCCGCGCTAAGGTCTGCTCAATTTTGGCTTTCGGCGCCCCCTGGCTCCGCATCTGTTGGCGCAGGTGATGGCGGGTTACGTCAATCAGCCGCTTGCGTCGCTGCTGGTGCGTGTCCCAAAGCTCGCGGTCGGGGATGCGATAGACCGCATCCCAGTCCCGCTCGTCAGCCGATACCAACCGCCAAGTGTCGCCGAGATAGCGGTCGAACAACTCGGCTAGTTCCAGCGAAGTCCACGTGTGCAGATGGACGCCGTTGGTGACGTGGCCGATGGGGATTTCGCGCTCGGCGAAATCGGGCCACAAGCCCTGCCACATGCGACGGCTCACCGCGCCGTGTAGGCGACTGACGCCATTGGCCTGACCCGAAAGCCTGAGCGCCAAAACCGTCATGCAAAAGTCGGCCTGGCAATCGCGGGGATCAATCCGGCCCAAGCCGATAAATTCCTCGTGCGACAGGCCCAGCCACTCGCGAAAATGGCTCAAGTGAGCCTCGACCAAATGCGCCGGAAACCAGTCGTTGCCCGCCGCAACCGGCGTGTGCGTGGTGAATACATTGCCGACGATGCTGGCCTCGCGGGCTGCCGCAAACGAATAGCCGTGCTCGGCCATGAGCCGGCGAATCCGCTCTAGGGCCAAAAAGGCCGAGTGCCCCTCGTTCATGTGGCAGACAGTGGGTTCGACGCCGACCGCTTGCAGGGCGCCCAAACCGCCGATACCCAAAAGGATTTCCTGCCGAATGCGCATGGCGGCGTCGCCGCCGTAGAGGCGGGCGGTAATATCGCGGTCCGCCGGGGCGTTTTCGTCGAGGTTGGTATCGAGCAAATAGAGCCGCACTCGGCCCACCTCTACCTGCCAAATCCGCGCTTGCACCATGCCGTGGGCAAAGGGAACCTCAATAGTCAGGTGTGCGCCGTCGCCAGCCAGCACCGGCCGCACCGGCATCTGGTAGAAGTCGTTTTCCGGGTTGCGCTCTATCTGCCAGCCATCGGCGTTGAGCGCTTGGCGAAAATAGCCCTCGCGGTAGAGCAAGCCGACCCCGACGAGCGGAATACCCAAATCGCTAGCGGCCTTGAGGTGATCGCCGGCGAGTACGCCCAAGCCGCCGGAATAGATGCGCAGGCTCTCGGTCAGACCAAATTCCGCCGAGAAGTACGCAACCTGCAATGGGCGCTCGCCGTGCTGCTGGCCAAACCACGTCGGCTGGGACAAATACCCCTCGAATTGCTCGACAGTGCGCTCGATGCGACTCCGCAGTTGCTCGTCGGCGATTAGGGCGTCGAGTTGGTCTGGCCGCAGCAGCGTCCAAAAGCGCAGGGGATCGCGCCGGCTTTCGACCCACGCTTGCGGGGCGATCTGGTAGAGGGTGCGGATGGTTTCCTTGCTCCAACTCCACCAGAGGTTGTACCCCAGCTCCCACAGCGGCGTCAGTTGCTCGGGCAGGGATGGGATGATATTGAGGCGATATAGCGGTTTCATTTTTTTAATTCGATTGGGTTGGGAGGACACTTTAAAGACAGCGGCGAGGGCGCGTTTTTGTCAAGGTTTGTCCGAGCTTCTATACTTAGAAAATCGCAACCACAACCAGTATGGCCGGAAGGCGCAGGGGAGTTTTATGAGTGAAACATCCACAGTGATCATCAGCGGCTTTGCCGACGAAGGACCAGCCGACAAAAAAGCCGAAGCCCAGCTAGCCATGCTCGCGGCGCTGGGCATGTCGCACTACAGCTTGCGCTTTGTCGATGTGGGACAGGGCGTCAAAAATGCGATGCAGCTAACGCCGCCCGAAATCGCCCGGCTGCGTCAATTGCACGGCGAATTCGGAATTGCCGTGGCCTCGATCGGCTCGCCGATTGGCAAGGTCAAGCTGCTCGATGTCGAAGACGGCTCGGCCAATGCCTATATCCCATTCGACCGCTATTTGCAACAGGATGTGCAGCGGGCCGTGGATCTGGCTGGCGAGTTTGAGACGCGGCTGATTCGCGGATTCTCGTTTTACCATCCCCAAGGCGAAAATCCAGCCAATTACTTGGAGCCAGCAGCCGAGCGGCTGGCGCAAATCGCCGAGGTTTGCAGCCGGGGCAGCACCATTTTTGGCTTAGAAGTCGAGGCCAATCTCGTCGGCCAGAACGGTCAGCTCCTGCAAAAGCTCTACCAGATGGTTGACCATCCCAACCTGTGTCTGATTTTCGACGGCGGCAATCTGTCGAGCCAAAACTTCACCCCGGTCGAGACCTTAGCTGAGTATCACGCGATGCGCGCGGGGATTGGCTGGATGCACATCAAGGATTACCAGATCGACCCAACTCTCCAATGGGAGGGCGTTGTCGATGAAGAGCGGCTCAAAAACTTTGTCCCCGCCGACCGCGGCGACTCCGCCCACGAGGCCATATTGCGCGACTTCCGCACCCGCATCCCAGCGCTAGCGAGCAAACTGAAGCAGCAGGGAGTCCCCGGCGTGTTCCTCGACCTAGAGCCGCACCTAAAGGGCGGCGGCCAGTTTGGCGGCTTCAGCGGCGTCGATGGATTCGGGGTCGCGCTGCGGGCATTGCTCAACCTGCTCGACTACGTGGGCATCGGCTACGCGCTGACAGACTACGAGGCCGTTGCTCGGCAGCGGGACTAGCGCCCTTGCGCCAACAGCGCCTGGTGTCGCTTTTGAAAGGCCGCGCTGTTGTCGTCCTCAATCACCTCCAAATCGACGCCTTGCTCAAAGCCGGGGATGTTGCCGGCGTAAAAGGCCCGCTGATAGCGGTCTTCAGCCGTAAATTCCCACTCCCGCGCTTTGCCGCCACCCGGCCAGTACACGCGGAGGATGCGCTTTTGCGCCAAATAGCGATGCTTGGGCGTCGGCTCGGCGGGATCCACCCGGTATTTTGCAATCGCCTCTTCATCCACCGCGACGCCCAAACCGGGCGCGTCTGGAACCGGCATATAGCCGTCGCGGACCGCAATAGGCTCTTGCAACAGGTCGTCTTCCCACAACTCGTGGCAGGTGATATAGGGCAGTTGGGCGTGCGAGAGCACCGAGCCGAGGTGCGCCGCATACGCAGTGGTCAAGCCAGCACCAACCAGTTGGAGCCAAAAGGGCTTGTTGTGCGCGGCCGCTAGGGTTGCCGCCCGCCGGGTATCGGTCGCGCCGCCGCCGATGACGAAGCCGTCGCAGCAGTCGTTGCGCAGATACTGGTCTTGATAGTGCTCGACAATCGGCTTGCGCACCCGCTCGCGCAAAATCCGTGCGCCATCCACATCCGAGTGCAGATAAAAAGGGCTTTCGTACATGCCGACATTGGGATTTTCGTCGAGCTTTTGCAAGATGATTTCGGCCTTGGCTTGGTTGAGCAAAAAGCCGTTGAAATCGACGTCGAATTTGTAGTCGGCCGGAACGACCTGGGCGACCGCATCGGTTTGGGCAATGATGTCGCGCCAGGGGCGGGCCTTCATCTTAAAGGTGGTGTACCCGCGCCTTAGCGATTCCTCGGCCTCGGCAACCCAGTCTTGGGGCGGCATGTCTATATCCCACCAAGATATGGGACAGCGGTCGCGGAGCTTGACGCCGAGTAGCTCGTGGACGGGCACCCCATTGTCTTGGCCGACCAAGTCGAGGCAGGCCACTTGCGGGCCAAAGCCAATATCGTCGCGGTTTATCAGGCTGGCCGGGTTTTGCCCGACGAGGCCATCGACCGATGGCTGGCCGTGGTTGTCGGCCCAGCCCACGAGGCCGTTGTCGGCCTCCAAACGCACCACCCACACGCGCTCGTCGTGGGTTGAAGCGCGCTGCATGGCGCGGGTGACGTGCTCGGCGTAGAAGGGAATGTTGAGGGCAATGGCTTCGGCGTGGACGATCTGCATGGCAGCCTCCTCGGATGCTGGGGTCACAGGTTGATGGACAGAAGACACGCAAAAATTTACATGCGAGCAACCGTTAATTTTGCGTCCCAACTGCTTTTCGCGCTTTGAATCTCCATTGACTTGAGCATCTACGCCATTTTTTATTAGAATGGCCCTGACGTTGCGCCTCTTTTGCCATATCGGCGCAAGCAGACATCCAGCGGCGGCTGGACGCTAACGAGAAAGGATGGCACCCGATGAAAAAACTGCTCTTGACCACTTCACTGCTCTTACCCCTGCTCGCCACCAACGGACCGGCGGCGACGCTGAAGCCCGTCGCGTTTGCCAGCCAAGGGCAGCTCCTGGCTGGGCATTTGTACCTGCCCGATGGCTATACAGAGAGTCAGAAGCTCCCAGGGGTGGTTGTCACCGGAGCTTGGACGACGGTAAAAGAACAAATGGCTGGCACGTATGCCGCTGAAATGGCCGACCGGGGATACGTCGCCTTGGCGTTCGACTTTCGCGGCTGGGGACAATCGCCCGACGCGATTCCGTATTTAGAGAGTCCGCAGCGGAAAATCGAAGATATTCACGCCGCTGTGCACTACTTGGCCACGCGGCCGGAAGTGGATGCAAGCCGGATTGGCGGCTTGGGGATCTGCGCCTCGTCCGGCTATATGAGCGATGCGACGCTGGCCAACAGCCACATCAAAGCCTTGGCACTCATCGCGCCCTGGTTGCACAATGCGGACATCGTCGCAGCCGTCTATGGCGGCGAAGAAGGGGTCCAAGGTCTTATCCAAATGAGTCGGGAGGCCGAACAATCGCCGGAGCCAATTATCCTCGAAGCGGCCAGCCAGACCAACGACCAAGCCGTAATGTACCAAGCCCCGTATTACACCGAAACAGACCGCGGCCTGATTCCAGCCTATGACAACAAATTTAACGCGGCCTCGTGGGAAGGCTGGCTGACCTACGATGCGCTCCAGACCGCGCAGCATTTAAAAAAACCAACCTTGCTCGTCCATTCCGCAGCGGCCGCCATTCCGCAAGGAGCGCGCGAATATATCCGTCGCATGGGTTCCAACGTCACCCAACTGTGGCTGGACGATGTGAGTCAGTTTGACTTTTACGACGCTCCAGGTCCGATTACCGCCGCCAGCGATGCGGCTGCGGGCCATTTCAACACAGCCCTAAAACTAGAGCGAGAGTAAGCATGAATCGCGTACCCACTGGAGTAGTGCTCACAGGCCTCCTAGCCGTGGCGAGTTCCTTGGTATCTGCGGCGAATAATCCGCAAGACGAGGCGGCTATTAAAACAACCATTGAAAGCATTGGTATCTTAGCGGACCAAGGCAATTTTGCCGCAATCGAAAAACTGTATGCCGATGAAGTCGAGCTGGATTATACGTCGCTCACAGGCGGTGAGGTCCAACGCCTAAGCCGGCAAGCACTGATGACTCAGTGGGCGTCTGTCTTACCGGGTTTCGACCGGACTCGACATGCCCTCTCGCATATTGCGGTCACACTCGATGGGACACAGGCCGTAGCGACGGCCACTGTGGTCGCCGACCATTATGTGAAAGACCTGTTTTGGCAAGTCCAAGGCGACTACCGCTATGAATTACAAAAAACCGCCGGGATATGGCGCGTTACCAGCCATACTTTTACTCTGCGTGAAGAAAGCGGTACCCGGGATGTATTCGGCCCAGCCAGCGAGAATGCCTCCGCTCACCCGGCGTCGTATATCAAACGGCAGCAGACTGAAAAAGCGGTGCGGGATTTCCTCACGGCCCTAGAGCAGAAAGACATGGAAAAGTTTGCCGGGCTCTGGGCTGAGGATGCCGTCCAGGAGATGCCGTACGCGCCAACGGGCTTCCCAGACCGCGTGAGCGGTAAAGCGGCCCTGATCCAACATTACGCTGCCTGGCCGGAAAACAGCGGCAAAGCTGATTTTACCTCGGCTTTGGTCCTCTACCCGTTGCAAGACCCGGAGTGGATTTTTGCCGAGTTCAAGGGCCAAGTAGAGATCGTTCCGACAGGCCGTATGTATCATCAGAATTACGGCGGACTGTTTCTGGTCAAAAAGGGAAAAATTGTGCTCTTCCGCGAGTACTTCGACCCAGTCCCTTTCAAATACGCCTTCGGCTTGGATGAAGGGGAAGCGCGTGTTTCGCCAACAAAAGAAAACGGACCATAGCAGATATCTTGGGAACCCAACCGGCAGCGCCACATTTTTGCACCAATAAAAGGCAACGTCATGAGCAATGCGTATGAAACCTTTGTCAAACGCCTGCGCGAGCTAGCCGACATAAACCACGCGCTGGGGCTGATGAGCTGGGATCAAGAAACCTATATGCCGCCACGCGGCACAGCTAGGCGGGCCAGCGCGATGGGGACCTTAGCCGGCCTGCACCACGAGCGGCTCACCGCACCCGAGCTAGTCGCGCTCGTAGCCGAGCTCAACGACGCCGAGCTAACAGGCGACGCAGCCGTCAACGTCCGCGAAATCAACCGCCAGCAGAGCCGGTCGCTCAAGCTGCCCAAGGAATTGGTCGTCGAGCTGATCCAGACCGAATCCTTGGCGCACGAGGCTTGGATCGAGGCGCGCAAAAAATCGGACTTCGCCCTCTTCCAACCCTGGCTAGAAAAAATAATTGCGCTTAAAAGAAAGGTCGCCGAACATGTCGGCTACCAAGGCGCGATGTACAACGCACTGCTCGACGAGTACGAGCCTTATGCGCGGGCCGAGGAAATCGCCCCAATTTTTGCCCAGCTCAAAGCGCAACTCGTGCCGCTAGTTGAACAAATCGCCGCCACCGGAAAATACCCAGCCCGCGGCGTACTCGACCAAGAATATCCCATCGAACAACAGGAGCTTTTGGGACGGCAAGTGCTGGCCGACATGGGCTTTGACCTAGCGGCCGGACGGCTCGACTTGGCGGTACATCCGTTTTGCGCCGGCATGTCCCGCGACGACGTGCGGCTGACGACGCGCTACAGCGCCGATTGGCTACCAGGCTCGCTTTTTGGCACCATCCACGAAGCCGGACACGGACTATACGAACAGGGTCTGCCCGCCGATGCGGTCGGCACCCCGGCCGGCGCGAGCATCTCCCTGGGCATCCACGAGTCGCAATCGCGGCTGTGGGAAAACCTAATTGGCCGCAGCAAGGCCTTCTGGACTCACTACTTGCCCAAGCTACGAGAACTCTTTCCCTCGCAACTGAGTGCCGTCGATCTAGACGCCTTTTACGCGGCAGTCAATCAAGTCGAGCCGTCCCTGATCCGAGTCGAGGCCGACGAAGTGACGTACAACCTCCACATCCTGCTGCGTTTTGAGCTGGAGTGCGACCTAATTGAGGGGCAGGTTGCCGTGGCCGAGTTGCCCGCGGCGTGGAACGAACGGATGGAGCAATACTTGGGCATTAGCCCGCCCGACGACGCCCGCGGCGTACTGCAAGACACCCACTGGTCCTGCGGCCTGCTAGGCTATTTCCCGACCTACGCACTGGGCAACCTGTACGCGGCCCAGTTTTTTCACCAAGCCCGCCAGGACTTGCCAGACCTCGAATCGCAAATCGCCCAGGGCGAACTCGCACCGCTCAAGACTTGGCTCAACAAAAAAATCCACGCCCGCGGCGCCCGGGTAACGGCTAGCGAATTGGTCGAGGAGGTGACGGGCGCGCAGCTAAGTGCCGATTACTTCATCAACTACTTGTGGGAGAAGTTCGGCGCGCTCTACGGCCTCAGCCGATGACCTGTTGCAAAAGCCGCAGTTGGTTCGCGCCGAGAATTTTGCCGACATCGACCGCGGCATAGCCGCGGGCGGCCAAGCCCACCGCAATGTCCGGCAGGCAGGTCGCGTCTGCCAAAAGCAAGCCACCCCCGTCAAAATCCGAGCCCAAGCCAACGTGGTCGATGCCCGCGACCGCGACCGCGTGTTCAATGTGGTCCAGCAGGCCGCTGAAGGTGGGATGGTGCGCGTCGATAAAGTCTGGAACAAACGTGATGGCCACGACCCCGCCCCGCTCGGCGAGGGCCCGCAACTGATCGTCGCCGAGATTGCGCGGGTGGTCGCAGAGAGCGCGGCAGCAGCTATGGGTGGCCACAAACGGAGCTTGGGCCATTTTCACCACGTCCCAAAAGCCCGGCTCGTTGAGATGGGAGACATCGACGACCACGCCCAACTCGTTCATCTGCGCCAGTAGCCGGCGGCCAAAGCCGGTCAAGCCGCTACCCCCCTCGACCTCGCAGCCGTCTCCGGCCCAAGAGCGGGTGCTATGAGTAAGGGTCATGGCGCGGACGCCCAACTGGTGGAGTAGCGGCAGGACGTGGGGGCTTTTCTCTAGCGCATCGCTGTTTTCCACTGCCAGTATGGCCGCCAAGCGGCCCTCAGCGCGGGCGCGCTCAATGTCAGCCGCACAGCGCACCACGGCCAGGCCCTCGCTGTGCTCTGCCACGTCCTGCAAAAAATGGCCCAAGGCGTCCATGCAGTAGAGCAAGTGATTGCCCCACGGGCGGGTGCAATCAACAGCAAAAAAAGCCGCGTCTAGCCCGCCTTGGCGCGCCTTGGGCAAGTCGAGCTGAACGCCGCCGTCGGGCGACTGATACTGGCGCAAATAAGCCACAGCCCCATCGCGCCGGTGGAAGTCAGGCTGGTGGAAGCCAGGGCGCTGCGTGCCGTCGATGGACATCCCCCGCCGGATCAGCGCGACGATGCTGTCGTTGTGCGAGTCGATGACCAAGGAGTCTTGGTGCAGGCGGCGGGCGGTCTGTTCGTCCATAGCTTTAGCTAGCCATGTACTCGTCAAAGTCGATTACAATACCCTGCTCTGACGAGGCTCCTAAGGCGTTGATAAGGCCCACAGTAGCCAAATTGCGCGGGCCGGAAAAAGGCGGCTCCACGTCGTTGAGCACGTAGTCGCGGAAGCCGTCTAATAGGACTTTTTCGGGATGGGGATTTTCATCCATCGGGATGATCTCGTCTTCAGCAGCGCCAGGTCGCCGAATCGCCAAGCCACCAGCGACCTCTTCGACCGTGCCCTTCTCGCAGTCCAGCCGCCAGCTTGAGCCGCCTTTGTGCGTGGCGAAGGTGCACTGAAAATTGAACGTGGTGCCGTTGTGGAACTCGATCCAGCCGTCGATGGCTGCGCCGCCACTGTACGGACTCCAAGGCGGATTGAAGCTGTTGCAAAAGAGCCGTTTAGGCTCAGAGGCGAGCAGGTGGCGCAATTGGTCGAAGTCGTGAATGCCGCGCTCCCACAAATAGGCGTGCCGATCGGCGCCCGAATGGTGAACGCGCGGCCGCCAGCCGTATTTGGTCATCAGGCCAAAGGCTGGCTGGCCCAAGTCGCCGCTTTGCAGTAGGCGGCGGATGGTTAAGACCGGCGGGTAGTAGCGGGCGTTTTGCGTGACGGCAACCTTGCAGCCGCGCTCGCTGGCCGCGGCGACGATTTGCCGCGCTTGGCCGAGGTCTTTGGTAAAGGGCTTTTCCACTAGTACATGCTTGCCAGCGCGGACCGCCTCCAAGCACTGACTAGCGTGCAGGTCCGGCGGCGTAATGACCACCACGGCATCTGCTTCGACGGCTTGCAGGGCATCGGCGAGTGTAGCAAAACACGCCTCTTCCCCTAGGCCAGTAGTCTCCCGCGCCGTAGCGAGGTTTTCTTCACTAACATCGACTAAGGCGACGGCGGCAAAGTCAGCGCGGTCGCGGAATCGGTTTAGGGGCCAGCGGCCGCGACCCCCCGTTCCTACGTGAATCGTGCGAATAGTCATAATCAGCTCCAATCGAGGGCAAGTTGGGTCAACAAGCGCACGCCGATGCCGACGCCGCCTTTGGGCACGTAGGGTTGGTTCTTTTCGCACCAAGCGGTGCCAGCGATGTCGAGGTGCGCCCAAGCGTAGTCGGCAAACTCGGCCAAAAGTGCTGCAGCCGTGCTGGCACCGGCTGGCCGACCGCCTGAGTTTTTCATATCGGCGATGTCGCTGTCAATCTGGTCGCGGTACTCGGGCCACAGCGGCAAGCGCCAGAGCCGCTCGCCAGTCTGCTCCCCGGCGGCCAGCAACCGCTTGGCCAAGGCGTCGTCGTTGGCAAACAGGCCCGAAGCGTGGTGGCCTAGCGCGGTTACGCAAGCACCGGTGAGGGTGGCCAAATCGACGACCGCGGCCGGATCGTAGCGGGTGGCGTAAGCCAGTGCATCAGCCAACACGAGGCGGCCTTCGGCGTCCGTACTGACGATTTCAATGGTCTTGCCCGCAAGAGTACACAGCACATCGTCGGGGCGAAAGGCCGTGCTAGAAGGCATGTTCTCAGCCGCGGCAATAAGGCCGACGACTCGTCGCTTGAGGCCAAGCGCGGCCACCGCCTGCATCGCGCCCAACACGGCCGCGGCACCGGACATGTCGGTCTTCATCCTGCGGATGCCCTCGACGGTCTTGAGCGAGAGACCGCCGCTGTCGAACGTGATGCCTTTGCCGACAAACACCAGCGGTTGCCCTTGGCGGGGGCCGTGTTCAAGGACGATAAAACGCGGCTTATTGGCGCTGCCCTGCCCAACGGCCACTAAGGCACCCATGCCTAGCTCGGCCAAGCCCTTTGCGCTGAAGACCCGGCAGCGCAGATCGTGAGTTTTGGCTAGGCGACGGGCCGTGCGTGCTAAGTAGGCCGGTGTCACTTCACCGCCGGGGTGATTGACCAAGTCGCGGGCCAGGCAGGTGGCCGCAGCGAGTGCGCAACCTCGGCGCACACCGCGCCGCGCTTGTTTGAGCTTAGTCGCGTCAAATTCTACGATGCGCAGCTTGGTCAGAGCCTGAGATTGGGGGCCCGAGCGGTACTCGTCAAAGCGATACGCCGCCAGCAGCGAGGCTTCGGCCACCGCTTGCGCGGCCGGTTCGACGGGCAGGTTGCCCGCGCCCGTGCCGTGCAGGATAGTAGCCGCACTCCTAGCCCCCAAACCGCCGAGGGCCCCAATCGCCGTGCCCGCAGCGCGGCGCGCTCTTTCGAGGTCAAATCCTTCCTGCGCGCCCAAGCCAACCACGAGGACGCGCGGTGCTAAAAGCTGGCCGGGCGCGTACAGCAGCAAGGTCTGACCGGCTTTGCCCGCAAAGTCGCCTAGGTCAATTGCCGCCGAGATTTGGCCGCCCAGGGCTTGGTCAACCGCACCGGTAGCCCCGCTGGGACGCGCTCCGGCAAAGAGGTTGACCACCAAGACGTCCGCGTCCTGTTTTTGAATAGCTCCTTGAATTACTTTAATATCCATAACATTGACACATTAAGAGTGAGAAGTAAGCAGGCATTAACCACTAACCACTAACCATCCTACTGTCAAGAATGCCATGGAATTGTTTCTGATTCGCCACGGAGAGTCCACCAACAACGTCCTGACCGATAGCAGCCAGCGCGTCGCCGATCCCGAGTTGACCCAACTCGGTCGAGCTCAGGCCGAGCAAGTGGCCGCGTATCTAGCAGAAGGGTTGCACCTCGCCCCGACCGAGCGCCCAGAGGAGCGGCCCTTTTTTGATCGGCTTTATTGCAGTCCGATGATCCGCACCTTGCACACGGCGCAAGCGATCGGACAGGCAATGGGATATAAATCGGAGATCTGGGTAGCTATTCACGAGCTGGGTGGCATTTACCTCGACCACGGCGGCGAGCGGGGAGCCGTTGGCTATCCCGGCCTGACGCGGGCGGAAATTGCCGTGCGTTTCCCCACCAGCGTCGCATCAGCGGAAGTCGGCGAAGACGGATGGTGGGACGCGGGCAAGGAAACAGAGCAGCAGGCCCAGCACCGCGCTATGGGCGTAGCCGCAGACTTGCGAGCGCGGGCGGAGGAAAATACGCGCATCGGATTCGTCTCCCACGGCGACTTTATGAGCCTGTTGCTTGCGGCCTTAGGCAACCAAGCAATGGACGGCGGCTCCTATTACGGGCACAACAACACGGGCATCACCCGCATCGCGCTCGCGCCCGGCACCACCGTCATCAAATATCTCAACCGCACTGAGCATCTGTCCAAAGGGCTGTAGGCACTGCCATGGATCACGCCGCCCTAATAAGCGACCTCGGCTCCCTCCTCCGGCCCGACCAATTGTTGACCGCAGCCGAAGACCTCAGCGTCTATGCCTTCGACGGGACCGCCCTGCTGCACCAGCGACCCGCTTGCGTGGCGTTGCCGGAAAGTCGGGCGGAGGTCGCCCAACTCTTGGCTCGGTGCAACCAGCGCGAGGTACCGGTGGTAACACGCGGCTCGGGCACCGGGTTGGCCGGGGGGTCGGTGCCCGCGCCCGGCGGGGTCGTGCTCTGTTTGGTGCGACTCAACCAGATTGTAGAAATCGACGACGCCAACCTAGTCATGGTCGTCCAGCCGGGCGTCTTAACCCAGCAAGTGGCCGATGCAGCCCAAGCCGCCGGCCTGTTTTATCCACCGGATCCTGGTTCGATCAAAATTTCGACCATCGGCGGCAATGTGGCCAACAATTCCGGCGGGCTGCGCGGGTTAAAATACGGCGTGACGCGCGACTACGTGATGGGGCTAGAGGTGGTCCTAGCCGACGGGCAGGTTTTAGATACCGGCAACAAATGCGTCAAAGACGTGGCCGGATTCACGCTCAAAGACCTCTTCATCGGCTCCGAGGGGATGCTCGGCGTCATTACCCAAATCTCACTGAAGCTAGTTCCGGCACCCGCGAGTAAGAAGACCTTGCTCGGCCTCTACGACGAGATGACGCAGGCCGCGGCCACGGTCTCGGCGATTATCGCCCAAAAAATCATCCCCTGTACCCTCGAATTCCTCGACCGCACAACCATCGAGTGCGTGGAGGCCCACGCTGGCATTGGCCTGCCGACCGATTGCGAGGCCGTGCTGCTAATGGAAGTAGATGGGCACCCAGCGCAGGTTGCCGAGCAAGCCGCCCAGATCGAAGCCATTGCCCGCGCCGGCGGTGCCCGCTCGGTGCGGCTAGCCGCTTCAGACGCAGAGGCCCAACAACTCGCCGCCGCTCGGCGCACGGCCTTTAGCGCGCTGGCGCGACGAGCACCGACGGTCGTGTTGGAGGACATCACCGTGCCGCGCAGCGCACTAGCGACCATGGTCGCCTACGTGCAGGAAGTCGGCCAACGACACCAAGTGCAGGTGGGGACCTTCGGCCACTTCGGCGACGGCAACCTCCACCCCACCTTCCTGTGCGACGAGCGCGACGCCGCAGAAATGGCCCGCGTCGAAAAGGCCATGGCCGAGGTGTTTGCCCGCGCTGTGGAATTGGGCGGCACCATCACCGGCGAGCACGGGGTCGGCTTGGCCAAAAAACCCTACTTGCCCGGACAACTAGGACCGGTGGGCATGGACATTCTCAAGCGGGTCAAGACCGCTTTCGACCCCAAGGGCATCTTAAACCGAGGGAACATGTTCGATTGAGCGACGACGGCCTGAACTTGCTTCACAACTTGGATTACTCGGTCCTCCAGCAGTGCATGCACTGCGGCCTCTGCCTGCCGACCTGCCCGACGTACGACGCGACCTTGGCCGAGCGCTCGTCGCCGCGAGGGCGGATCGCCATGATGCGGGCCATCGCCGATGGCGAGCTAGCGGCGAGTGCGACCTTTGCCGAAGAGATGTACTTCTGCCTCGGCTGCCTCGCCTGTCAGACCGCCTGCCCGGCCGGCGTGGATTACGCCGCACTCTTTGAAAACGCCCGCGCCGAAGTAGAGCGACAGGGCTTGCTCGACGGCACCGGGCGAAATTTTGTCCGCCGTTGGGTTCTCGGCTGGCTCTTTGCCAAACAGACGCGCCTGCGGGCAATGGCGCGCTTGCTGCGCGTATTCCAGCGCAGCGGCCTGCAAACATTGGCCCGCCGCAGTGGCTTACTTAAGCTGCTACCGTTTGGTTTAGGAGACCTAGAGCCGCTGGCACCGCAGATTTCTCCGCGCTTTACCGACCAGTTGTACCGCCGAGATTTGCAGCAGGCCAACCCGCCCAGCCCGCGCTACCGGGTCGCGCTGTTGGCTGGCTGCGTCCAAGACCTATCCTTTGCCGAGGTAAACGCCGATACGATATGCGTCTTGCAGCACAACGGCTGCCAAGTGCTGTTGCCAGCAGGACAGGCCTGTTGCGGCTCGCTGCACGCGCACAACGGCGCGGTCGCACAGGCGCGGCAGCAGGCGCGGCTCAACATCGACGCCTTTGACGCTGAAAACCTAGACGCAATCGTCGTCAACGCCGGTGGCTGCGGCTTGCACTGCAAGCACTACGACCGCTTGCTAGCCGACGACTCCGCCTATGCCGAGCGGGCCACTGTGTGGAGCGCAAAAGTAAAAGACGTCCACGAGTGGCTCGTCGATATTGGTTTGCGCCCGCCCGGCGCCGCAATGCCCTCACAACAGGTCGCCTACCACGAATCGTGCCACCTCAAGCACGGACAGCGGGTTTCCGCAGCCCCGCGTCAGGTGCTCCAAGCCGTGCCCAATTTAGAACTCGTGCCACTAGTAGAGGCCGACTGGTGCTGCGGCAGCGCCGGCATCTACAACATCACCCAGCCCGAACTGTCCATGCAGTTACTCGACCGCAAAATGGCCCACGTATGCGCGACCGGCGCGACCGCAGTGGCCACCGGCAACACCGGCTGCGCCATCCAACTTCAATACGGCGTCCGCCGCGCCCAAGCCGCTGTGGCTGTGGTCCACCCGGTGTCGCTTTTGGCTGCGGCCTATCGCGCTGAAAACCAAGGAGGAACGCAATGCAGCACTTTGGACTGACCCTAGAGCTAAAGGACGATCCCGCACTGATCGCCCAGTACAAAGCCTACCACGCCGACCCCTGGCCCGAGCCGCTTCAGGGCCTAGGCGAAGTCGGCATCACCGATATGAAAATTTTTCTCTTGGGCCAACGGATGTTCATGTACATGACCGCCACCGACGAGTTCGATCCAGCCCGCGACTTCCCGCGCTACGTCGAGCAAAACCCCAAAGCCAAGGAGTGGGACGAACTGATGCGAACCTTTCAGCAGCAGGTGCCCGAGGCCAAAGAGGGCGAGTGGTGGGCCAATATGGAACTCGTGTTTGACTTGCAATTGCACGTGTGAGGGCTTTGAGATATGAATGCAAGCGACACAATGTTTGCAGGAATAACGCCATGAGCGAAAAAATTGACATCCCCAAAGAAGAGATCGCCGCCTTCTGCCAGCGCAATCACATCCGGCGCATGGCCCTATTCGGCTCGGTGCTACGCGATGACTTCACGCCTGAGAGTGATGTGGATGTACTCGTGGAGTTCGAGCCGGGCCAGACGCCGGGACTGGAGTTCATAACCATGCAGGACGAGCTGTCTGATATATTCGGTCAGCAAGTGGATATGTACACCTTCGGAGGAATCGAAAATAGCCGTAACTGGTTGCTCCGAGAGGAGATACTCAATTCGGCGGAGGTGCAGTATGAGCAGGCGTGATGACCGAGCCCTTGAAGAAGCGACGGATGGGCCCGACCATCGCAGCCTCGCTGGAAGCAAGGATAAAACGGCTCGCCCGGTCATAGATAAATTAGTCGGCGACATTGTAAAAAGTGTAAACCCTCTACAAATAATCCTCTTCGGCTCAGCCGCCAGAGGAGACGCAGGGGAGCATAGCGACATCGATCTGCTTGTAGTCGTGCCCGAGGGTGTTCACCGGCGGCGAACGGCGCAGAAGCTATATCGAGAAATTACAGGTCTAGGCGTACCTTTTGATATTGTAGTAGCAACTCCGCAGGATTTGGAAAAGCACAAGAATAATAGGGGCTTGATCTATAAAAGCGCCTTAAAGGAAGGCATCGAGATTTATGGGCTCTGAATCTCTCGCTCCAGGTTGAAGCAACGTCTAGTCCTGCTAGCATGGTTCAACCGGCAGTTTAGCTACGGGCACTACATAACAAAGAGCTTTACACAGCCTAGCCAACTTCTGACACAGGAGGTCAACTATGAACAAAGGTCGGGTCGCCGGTAAAGCGGCCATTGTAACAGGCGCAGCTTCCGGAATTGGGCAAGCCACCGCGCAAGTGCTGGCGCGCGAAGGCGCGTCCGTCTGCGTGGCCGATGTCAACGCCGACGGCGGCCAGCAGGTCGTCGATAACATCAAGGCCCACGGCGGCGAAGCCATTTTCGTCCGCACCGACGTGGGCGCGTCCACCCAAGTCATCGAGATGTTTGAGCGCACCGAAGAAGCCTTTGGCCGCGTGGACATCGTCCACAACAACGCGATTTGGTTCCGCCATGGCCCAGCGACCGAGCTCGACGAAAAGGATTGGGACGGCACTTTAAACATCGGCCTGAAGGCGATTTTCCTCGCCGCCAAATACGGCATCCCGATCATGCGCAAGACCGGCGGCGGGGTAATCATCAACACCGGCTCCGTGCATTCGCTGGTCAGTTTTGCTACGGCCACAGCCTACGACGCAGCCAAGGCTGGAGTGTTGGGCCTGACGCGGACGCTGGCCATTGACTACGGGCCCGACATCCGCGTCTGCGCCGTACTCCCCGGGGCTATATTGACGCCCCTGTGGGACGACCTACAAGTGCCAGAGGAAGAGCGCGTCCGCTACGCCAAAATGGTCCCGGCGCAGCGCTTGGGCACGGGCGAAGACATCGCCAACGCCGTGCTGTTTCTCGCCTCGGACGAAGCGTCCTTCATCACCGGAACCTCGCTGACGGTGGATGGCGGGATGCTGGCGCGGGCCGAATAGATGACCAAGCCAGCAGTCAAACCGCGCAATCCCTGTTTTTCCTCCGGCCCTTGTGCCAAGCGGCCGGGATGGAATCTGGCGGCCCTAAAAGACGCGGCCGTCGGGCGCTCGCACCGCGCCGCAGTCGGGCGGGCCAAGCTGCAAGAAGTCATCGAGCGATCGCGTGCACTGCTAGGCGTCCCGGCTGATTACCGCATGGCCGTGGTGCCGGGTTCGGATACCGGCGCGGTAGAGATGTGCCTGTGGGCCATGCTCGGCGCCCGCGGCGTCGATGTCCTGTCTTGGGAGAGCTTCAGCAAGGGCTGGGCAGCCGATATCACCCAACACTTGCAGCTAGCAGATGTGCGCGTCTTCGACGCCGACTTCGGGCAATTGCCCGACTTGTCGCAAGTTGACTGCGACCGCGACGTGGTCTTTGCGTGGAATGGCACCACCGCTGGGGTAAAGGTTCCCGATGGCGCGTGGATCGCCGCCGACCGCCAGGGCCTGACCCTCTGCGACGCCACCTCGGCGGTCTTCGCCATGGACCTGCCGTGGGAAAAGCTCGACGTAGTAACCTACTCTTGGCAAAAGGTCATGGGCGGCGAGGCCGCACACGGAATGCTCATCCTCAGCCCGCGTGCGGTTGAGCGGCTCGTCAGCTTCACCCCGCCTTGGCCCGTACCCAAACTCTTCCGCATGACTCAAGGCGGCCAACTCAACGAGGCCCTGTTCAGGGGCGACACCATCAACACGCCCTCCCTGCTGTGCGTCGAAGACGCGCTCGACGGGTTGCGCTGGGCCGAAAGCATCGGCGGCTTGCCCGAGCTGATGCAGCGCACACAGGCCAACCTCGCGGTGCTGGAGCAATGGGAGGCCGCCAGCGAATGGATCGCGTTTTTACCCGTGCGCCGAGCTATTCGCTCTAGTACGTCGATTTGCCTGCGAATCGCCGATTTGTGGTTTGCCGGTTTAACCGCAGACGCGCAGCGGGCCAAGGTCAAAGCACTCGTCTCCGCGCTAGCGGACGAGGGCGTCGCCTACGACATCAACGGCTACCGCGCCGCACCGCCCGGTCTGCGGATCTGGGGCGGGGCAACGGTGGAAACTAGCGACATCGAAGCACTAGTCCCATGGCTAGATTGGGCGTTTGCTCAGCTTAAGACGCCGTCTGAACACTAGGGTCTCGCCCTGCAAGCCGCTCGGCCGTTGAGCCGATCGACGCAAGCGGCGTGGCGGCTGCCAATGGGACTCATGGCGACGATCTGCCCGGCGATAAGCTCAACGCGGTCTTCCTCGGTTAGGATGTTCGCCGCGGCCATGCGGTAGTATTCGCCGACCGTGAAGGCGCGGTTTTGCCGCTGTGTGGTCATAGTAAATCTCCTCTAGGCGCTGCGCCCACTCCTACGACAATACGGGAGCGAGCGCAACCTACACAAGATACACAGGGGGCGGCTATTTTTTCTTTTTGTTCCCCGCCTGCAATCTGTTTGCCGCACCCACCGAGCCGATGTGCAGGGTATCGTACGCCTGTTGCGAAGTCGCAAACGGCCCCTCGTGCGTCTTCGCGCCGTGCCACTGCAAATTGGTGTACATCGGGTTAATCGCCCCCGTTTCGCGCTCGCGCTTGGCGATCCACGCCTCCATCCGCTCCTTCAGCGTGGCGACGATTCCCGGCTCTTTTTTGGCCAAATTTTTCAGCTCCAGCGGGTCGGCGACCAAGTTGTAGAGCTCGACTTCGGGCTTGAAGTGAAAGTCCGGCTCTAGCGCGACGATCAGTTTCCACTCCGGGGTGCGCCAGCCGTGCTTGCGCATCCAAGTGCATTCGGTGATGTAAAAGTCCGAGTAGTTGGAGGCTTGCTCGCCGGCGACCAGCGGCAGCAGCGACTGACCGTTGAAGGCGAGCTCGGTGCGAATATCGAGCAGTTCGAGGATGGTCGGCACCAAGTCTTGGTGCAAGGTGATACCAGAGACGCGCTCGCCAGCCGGCAACGCGCCGGGCAGGCGGATGATCAGCGGCACGTACAGGGTGTTTTCGTACATGCCGTGATGATCGTACCAGCACTCGTGCTCGTACAGGGTCTCGCCGTGATCGCCGTTGATGACAATCAGGGTATTGTCGCTCAAGCCCAACTCTTCGACGCGCGTGAGGATGCGCTGAATACAGGCGTCCATATAGGCGATCGCACCATCGTACTGGGCATCGACGTAGTGGCGGTCGCGCACTCCGGGCGGCATCCAATCGGCGAAGAAGTCGCAAAACGGCTTGAAGCCAAATACCGGCTCCATGCTCTCGTTTGTTGGGTCGAATTCGTCGCCGCTGTAAAACATCCGCTCAAAAGGGACCGGCGGCAGATAGGGGGCGTGCGGGTCCATGTGGCGCAAGAACAGGAAAAACGGCTGCTCGGCCTGGGCTAGCCGTTCCAGCTCGGGCAGGGCAACCTGGTTGAGGTTTTCGGCCTTGGGGCTGCGGCCTTCGGCAAATGAACCCCAGCCAGCATAGTCGAAATAGCGGTCGAAGCCGCGCGAACTGGGATTGCCGCTGAAGCCGACGCACGAGGTATCGTAACCGTTGTGGCGCAAAATTTCAGGGAGGGTGCAAACGCGCTCGGGCAGCCCCCCTTGGTGGCGCAGGGCCACGACGCTGGTGCTGAAGCAGTCGAGGCCAGTGAGCATAGAGGCGTAGGCCGAAGTGGTGGGTATGTGGGCCGAATAGTTGCGCTCAAAAAGCACAGCACTTTCGGCAAAGCGGTCGATGTGGGGCGTGGTCTGGCGGTGGTAGCCATAACAGCTCATGTGATCGGCGCGCAGGCTGTCGATGCCGAAGAGAATGACGTTGGGCTTTTTTGTTGGCATTAGATCCTCTCGATTAGGGATAGGTATTGGCGTGGCGTCGGGTTATTTGAGGACCGCACCGGGCCATTGGTCGTCGCTGGCCGTCACATCGACGGTAATACCGTCGGGGTCTTCGACCTTGAAGGCTCCTTCTTGGATATTGTGGACATCAATCGGCTCTTTGCCCGCCAAGCCGTCGGAAAAAATTTCATAGCCCATGTCCAATAGGCGGCGACCGACCTGTTCGAGGTTGGGCACCCGCACCCCAATGTGCAGATAGTCGAGCATTCCGCTGACGTGGGGCGGGCGGTCCGGGCCGTCGTGCTGGAAAACCCGAAAGTTGTGGTGGCCGTCGCTGAGGTCGTAGCAGCTTCCGTGGGTCGAGACCACGGGCAGGCCGAGGCCGTCGCGCCAAAAGCGAATGGTTCTTTCGAGGTCCGTAGCCCGGACGCCAATGTGAACTAGTACCGTACTCATGGCATTTCTCCTTTCTCGTAGGCTGGTAGTAGTAGTGCCATTAGTGCCCATAATCTAACAAACGAAGCACCGCAGGGCACGACCGAGTTTGCCGGCCGCAACAACTCCGGCTCAGCCGCATTTTAACGGAAATTTATTAAACTGAAAAAGTTTTTTTATATCAATAAGTTATTGTTTTTTTTCCAGATGGAAAAATCCCCGTAAAACAGAGCGAAAAAAGGAAGCAAATTTCTTGACTTATATACAAATGTTTACTATCTTTTTGTGCAGGTAATCAACATGACAAAGGGCCTTGCAGGCGTTGAAAATCTCAACTAGGAGAGCAGAGCAATGAACCCGATTTTTGCGTTTCACGCCTTACGCGAAGCGAGCCGGCTGAGGCCGCTGTACACAGCAGCGATCTTCGTCGTCTGGAGCCTACCCGTTTTCCCCTATCTCACCTAACCTTGCCCAAAAGGAGAAAATCATGCCGCCTATCGCCAAAGACCGCATCGAACGCGCCGCGCGGATCTATGCCAGCAACCACGACGCCGGCTCGGCCTTGGGCATTGCCCCGGGCAGCTTTAGCCGCCTCTGTCGCCGCTACGGCAT
The DNA here is from genome assembly GCA_965221515.1 of Candidatus Latescibacterota bacterium. GTDB lineage: Bacteria > Latescibacterota > UBA2968 > UBA8231 > UBA8231. The sequence continues at coordinate 4,088,592 of OZ244897.1, read as the reverse complement.
CGAGACGCCCCAAGCGCGCAAGCACCGCCAGCGCAGCGAGTGGCAGCGGGATTACCGCATCCTGCACAACCGAGAGGAGCAGTAATATGTCAAGTCTCAACAAAGTCTTACTCATCGGCAACTTAGGGTCCGATCCCGAGACCCGCTTTACCCCCAGCGGCGCTCAGGTGGCCAACTTCAACTTGGCCACCAGCGAGTCGTGGAACGACAAAAACGGGCAGCGCCAAGAGCGCACCGAATGGCACCGCATCGTCTTGTGGAGGCGCCTCGCCGAAATCGCGGGTCAGTACTTAAAAAAGGGCAGCAAGATCTACATCGAGGGCAAGCTGCAAACGCGCTCTTGGGAAGATCAGCAGGGGCAGAAGCGCCAGACCACCGAAATCGTCGCCAACACCATGAAAATGCTCGGCCCAGAACGAGCCGCCGAGGCTGTCGAGGCCACCGAAAGCAACGGCCATGCGCTCGCCGCGGTCCCGGCGGGCGGCCCCAACCACGACGATCTGCCCTTTTAGCCATTTCGCCTGTCGCCGGGTTGACGCTCGGACGAGATGTATTAGCTTGGTCGCGGTCCGCAAAGGATGCGCGGCCATTTTTTATTCTTTTCCAAGGAGCGATCATGACGTTTGAACTCAACGCGCCGAGCAAAATAAAAAGCATAACGAGCGCGTATTCAGGCCCGCGCTTTCGCAACGGGCGGCCCAAAGTTGACGACGATGTAGTCGAGCGAATGAAGCGGGTGACCATTGAGGAAGCCTGGGGCGTGCTGATGGGCAAGGGGCATTCGTTTCAGTTCGAAGGGGAATGGATCAACCTGCATCCAAATCGCGTATTAGTCGGCCGGGCGGTAACCGCCCGCTACATCCCGCATCGGCCCGACTTCAACGATGTCGTAAACGCCGAAGGCGAGCGGCACGGGCGGATCGGCGGCCAGAATAGCTGGGTCATCGACACCTTAGTCGCCAACGACGTATTGGTCGTCGATCTGTTCGGCAAGGTGCTGCGCGGAACCTTTATCGGCGACAACCTCGGCACGGCTATCGCAGCCAACACCGGCGGCACCGGGCTAGTCGTCGATGGCGGCATCCGCGACGATCACCGCGTGCGCCAGTTGCCGATCAACGTGCTCTGCAAAGGGCTGCATCCCTCGGCAATCGGCGAGGTGACCATGGCCGAAATCAACGGCCCGGTGCGGGTAGGTGAGGCAACCTGTATGCCGGGTGATATCGTGCTGGCGACCCCCACCGGCGTTATTTTCGTGCCGCCGCAATACGCCCGCGAGGTCGTGGAGTCATCCGAAAACACCCGCCTGCGCGACTATTGGGGCAAAAAGAGCATTGCCGACGGCCGCTACACGCCCGGGGAAGTCGATCGCAAGTGGTCGCCTAAGATGGACAAAGAATTCGCCAAGTGGAAGAAAACGGCTGACATAGAGGCTATTTTCGCCGAATTATAAAAAATGGGCCGCGGCCAATGCGAACGCCCCGGCCCATTATCAAACAATTTTTCCCGCGACACTAGCGCACCAGCCAAGCGCTAAAGCGCTCGTTCATCTCGTCCATGTTGTCGCTCCACCAGCGCCAGTCATTGCGCAGTGCGCCCGCCGCGTTAGCCGGATACGTCGGCATGTGCGGAGCCATTTCCTCGCCGGTCTCAGCATGTACTGAGATCAGCTCCATGCCCGAGCGACGCGCCGGCGCATAGGCGATGTGGCGGCCCACGCCGGCCATCGAAGACGGCCGCGCCGCAAAGGCGAGGAACTGGCGGGCAGCCTCCAGGTTTGGCGCACCCGCCGCGATGACGAGCTGGCCCGTGTCCAGCACCTGACCGTCCCAGACGATAGTAAAAGGCTGCTTCTCCAAGACCTGCGCGTTGAAGATGCGCCCGTTGTACGCCGTGGTCATCACCACTTCTCCATCGGCGAGCATCTGCGGCGGCTGCGCACCCGCCTCCCACCAAACTACCTGCTCCTTGATGGTGTCGAGCTTGCGGAAGGCGCGATTGACCCCTTCGGGCGTGGCGAGGGTGGCGTACACCTCGCCCCGAGGCACCCCGTCGGCCATCAAGGCGAACTCCAAGTTGACGGCTGGTACGCGCCGCATTCCGCGCCGCCCCGGAAACGCTTCAAGGTCGAAAAAATCGGCGATGGTCTCTGGTTTGCGCTCCTTAAAATGGTCCGTGCGGTACGCATAGACGGTTGAGTAAAACAACGTGCCAATGCCGCAGCCGCCCATAGCTTCCGGGTAAAAGTCGTCCTCGGGCAATTCGCCATTCACTCCGGGCGGCAGCTCAAATTCCAGCACTTCGAGGAGGCCCTCGTCGCAGCCGGTCATGGCATCGGCGAGTTCCATGTCTATCACGTCCCAATGCACGGCCCCGGCATCCACTTGGGCGCGCAATTGGGCGAGGCCGCCGTTGTAGTCCTCCAAGCGAACTTCAATGCCCGTCTCTTCCGTAAACGCCTCGTGATAGCCTTTTGCGCAGGCGCGCGCATACGAGCCGCCCCAAGAGACCACGGTCAGGGATTCCGCGTCGGCCAACGCGCACCACATCAGCGCGGCCAACGCAGCCGACCCAATCAACTTAGTTAAATTCATATTGCTCACTTGTTAGGCTGTGGAGTGACGCGCAGATAGGGCTTAATCGCGGTGAAACCCTGGGGAAACTTTTCGGTGGCTTCCTCGTCCGAGACGGCCGGAACCACGATGCAGTCGTCGCCGTCTTGCCAATTGGCTGGCGTGGCGACCGAGTAATTGGCCGTCAGTTGCAGCGAATCAATCACGCGCAAAATTTCGTCGAAATTGCGGCCGGTCGATGCCGGGTAGGTCAGCGTCAGCTTGACCTTTTTGTCCGGGCCAATCACGAAAACCGAGCGCACGGTCATATTGTCGAGCGCATTGGGGTGAATCATATCGTAGAGATCGGCGACCTGGCGATCGGGATCGGCGATCAGCGGGAAGGCGACGCGAGCGTTTTGGGTCTCGTTGATGTCGCTGATCCAGTCCTCGTGGTCGTCAACCGAGTTGACGCTCAAGGCAATGACCTTGACGCCGCGCTTTTTAAACTCCTCTGCGATATTGGCCACGACACCTAACTCGGTGGTGCAGACCGGAGTAAAGTCGGCGGGGTGGGAAAAAAGCACTCCCCAAGAGTCGCCGAGCCACTCGTGAAAATTGATCGGGCCTTCGGTGGTTGCCGCGCTGAAATCAGGGGCTTCGTCTCCGAGTCGGATAGCCATGATGGTTCTCCTTTTTTCTACTTGTGAAAGGGTTTGCGAACGAGCAGTTAAATATCAAAAGACGCCTAGCCATCGTCAATTGGTCGCCAAAAGCTCTTCGAGATAGCCGGCGCTCTCGCGCACTGCGGCTTCAGTGCCCAGCTTGGCCGAGGCCTGATGGACCGTTACATAGCCCTCGTAGCCGACCGTGTGCAGCGCGGCGAGCAGCGGCGGAAAGTCAATGCCCCCTTGCTCCCACAAGGGAATCTGGCGAAACCGCACTTGGCCGCCGCACCAGGTCTCAAGCACGTCTGGGCCGTCGGCGGTCAAGACCTGATTTTGCAGATACACATTGAATACGTGCGGCGCCAAGCGGCGGATGGCATCCAGCCCATAAGGCTGACCGCATAGCTCCAAGTTGGCCGGTTCGTAGATCAGGCCGAAATTGGCGCGGCCAACGCTGGCCAAAACTTGCAGCGAACGGTCGATTTGCTCAAAGAGACTGCGGGTGTGGCATTGGTGCGCTAGACGCAGGTCGCGCTCGGCCGCTTCATCGGCCGCCCGGCGGGCCCAAGCGATATCTTCGTCCTTTTTCAGGCAGATGCGCAGCAGCGGAGCACCGAGCTGTTCGGCTAGATCGAGATAGGGCGTTATATTGCGGAGGGCATCCGGCCCTTGAGCGGAGTTTTCCGGGATGGCAAAGTCGCCGGTGACCATCGAGACGGCCAATGAGTACCGATCGAGCAGAGTGCGAGCAGCGGCCACCGTCTCTGGCCGGCTGTGGACGCCCACTTGCGAGGCGCGCATACAAAGCCCACTGTACCCGTAGTCGGCGGCGAGGGCGGCTAATTGCTCAAGCGTCATATTGGCTTCGCGCTTGGCGTGGAATTTTTCGGCCACGCGGACCGAGAGCGAGAGTTGCATGAGAGCCTCGCGGTTGAGGGTTGTTGGGAGCCTACTTAGGAACCTTGGTGTAATTTGCACAAAGAAAGGATAGCAAACCAATGAGAACGATCCGCGCAATATGGATGGCAGGCGTCGCCAGCTTGGTGGCCGTTCCAGCTCAAGCTTGGTGGGGCGATGGACACGGGATTCTAACCGCGGGAGCGGTGCTGGCCCTGCCGGAGGAAATGCCGGCTTTCTTCCGCCAAGGCGGCGACATGCCCAGCCATACAGTCTTCGACCCCGATCTGTTCAAGAATCGTCGCGCTCCCTTGCTGAGCCACGCCGAGCACGGAGAGCACTATTTCGATCTGGAGTACCTTGAGGGACGCGCTATTCCAGCCAAGCGCTTTGACTTTATCGCCTTGTGCTTCCAGCTACAACTGGATCCGCCACGAGTCGGCATGGCCCCCTACGCCATCGCCGAGTGGACCGAGCGGCTAGCCGTGGCCTTTGCCGAGTATCGCCAGTGGCCAGAAAACGAGGCGATTCAACAAAAGTGCCTCGTCTATGCGGGTATGCTCGCTCACTATGCCCAAGACATCTGCCAGCCCCTACACGCGACCCGGGACTTCGACGGCAAGCAGCAAGCAGACGGCACGATGCTCGGCAAGGGCATTCACGAAAAAGTGGATTCATCGGTAGAGCGGCTCGGCTTTGCACCCGAGGAACTGGCGGCCGAGCAGGACGTTGTCGTCTTTGATTCACTGCCGAAGGCCATCGCCGACCAAGTCAGAAAAAGCAACTGGCGAGTAGAAGAGGTGTACGCGCTGCTGGGCCATTGGCAGGACGAAAGCGACGCCCGCGTCCGCACCTTGGCTTTAGAGCTGGCCCGCACCTCAGTGCGCTTTACGGCCTCGCTTTATCTGACGGCCTGGCAGCAGTCGGCGGAAATTCGCTTGCCGAGGTGGTTGGAGCGCTGAAAGCGGCTATTTGTATGCTATCAGTCATTTATGCCCGACGTTCGCACGGATGTGCGCACTTGGCCTCCGTGTTCGGCCAGCCAAGAGCGAAAAAATTGCAACACGGCCTCGCCATCTCCCTGCTGCCGTTGCTGCCGCTGAATGAGCCATAGCTCGATCTCGACGCCGCGCAGGTCTGGGTTGAGCCCCCGAGCTTGGGGGCTTTGGTGGAAGCGCTGGAAATCTGGCTCGTCCTTGTAAAACGAAATCGCGTCGCTGTTTTGCAGCAGATCTGAAACGATGATCAGCCGTCGCGGCACATTGCGCCGTTGGGTACTCTGAAAATGCGTTATGGCAACCAACTGCACCGACTCCATAATCGGCGACGATTTGGCCTCTTTATTCGTCAGCAGCTTCCTCAGTTCGCCTTCTAGCGGCGTGCGAAATTTCTGCTGCCAATTGCGCCGAATGATTGCTTCGGACTGCGTGAGATGATCGACGTTTTTCGGGTCGCCAGGGCTACAGACCTTGATGATCGGGTCGAGGCTGCCGCCGTGCTCGGGGTCCACCGCAAAAAGGCCGATCTCGTGATTTTCCTCAACCTGGTCGAGTAAGTTCCACACGCGCGTCTCCAGATCGATCTTGGTAGTGGGCATAAACGAATCCGTGCGATCGAGCAGAATAGCCGTAATCGCCGAGGGCCCTTCCGACCGGCAAAGAGTCTTTGGATCGCGCTCGATTGGCCGCGGCTTTAACCACACAAAAACGAGCAAGATGACGATGACCCCCGCGATCATCGCACCGCCGGCTATCGTTTTATGCGCTAGCTTACCCGCGCTCATCAACGCTCTTCCTGGTCGTCCCTTGGTCTATCCGGCTGTCTCCGATGCGGAGCCAACGAGCGCAATTCCTCGCTGCCCATATCGTACTGATTGTGTAGGTCTGCGACGCCTTTGTCAATTTTTATTTCCGCGGCGCTCGTGATCTTCAAAATTTCCTCGCGCGTCAACATGGCCTTCGGCAAACTGATGTCGATGGGGGTTTTGACGATGTGCCAAGGCTGCTTGAATCGCGCGGGCGCTTCGCCGTCGCGCATTGCCCGGTTGGTATCCCGGTAGAGCCTGAGCAAGTGGTTGCCCGCATGCTCTAGATGTGCTAGATGATCGTCAAACGATTTGACAAGACGGCGATGGTCATCGACGATAGAATCGCGTTGTCGTCCCGCAAGCAAAATGTTTTGCTTGATGTTCTCCAGTGCTTGCACCGCCTCATTCGACGTTTCTTTTAATCCCTTTAGGTACGACTGATAGAATTGGTTGTACGCTTCGTCGGCCTCGGCAAATACGCGCGCGCACTTGGCGTACCCCGGATAGCGATCGTCCCACAGGATGCCATCGATAAAGCTGATAATCGCAAAGAGGAATCCCATAAAGAACAGGATCCACGATTGGAAGTCCTCCAACCCCAATGGGTTTGCGCCAAAAGCGGCGATGGCCAGTTTGCCCCCTTCGTCGAGCACCGTGCCGGTTGTTTCCCGATAGTGCGCCACCATCAAATTGAAAAACAACGCAAAGGCCAAAAACACCACCGCAGAGAGCATACCCACCGACCTTCTAACCCGATGAACGTGGTTGAAATTGGTGACGAGGATGCCGAGCAAAAAGGCAATGCCGAGGTTGACAAATGAGATGACAACGGCCTCGGTGTAGGCCCCGAACAGCCCAAATTCGTTGCCCTTGGCCAGAAAGGAAGCATTGCCAAATGTCTCAATCAGAAAGAGCACGGCGATGATGCCGATGTTAAATATCTTGTCGTCCCAACGGCGCGGCTGCGGCTCGCGGTTGAGGCCATTTTGTTCCTTAAACTGCTGCAAGTCTTCTTTTTTGCGGCGCAGCCTCTGCTGTTCTCTGCTCAACTCCACGATCGCCTTATCGACGTGCTGATCGAACTCCGCTCGCTGCTTGGCCGTTTCAATATCAATAGAGCTTAGCTGCTGCCGAAAATCTAGTGCGACGAGGCGTTCGCGGTAGGTCTTTAGCTCGCTCTCGCACACCTTTTGCGCCTGCGCTTGAGCCCCCTCAATCATGCCGATGACCTTGCGTTCTGTGGGGTCGAGGTCGTCTTCGGCACTATCTAACGCGGGCCGTCCCCGTCGCGCATTCCTCTGGCTATCTTCTACGATATGCAGATCTTCGGCAGCCTTATTGGTGTCGATCTTTTCAAATGGGTTGGTGTGAAGGTCGTCCGTCATCGCACACTCCTCCTCGCGTACAGCATCTTGCGATATAAAAATAAAAAAGGTCGGGGAGTGGAGAGATTATCCTAAAGATAGACATAACGGCGATTTTTGCCTCCCTATTCTTTAATTTTCAATGCTCATCCAACGGTCAAAGCACCACCCTAAATCCCTCGCGATCGTTCACTCCCGACGCGAAGATGCGCGGATCAATATCGAGACCGGCGCCGGGCGTGTCGGGTACGTGCAGCATGGAGCCGGCCAGTTGCCAGCCGTCGGTGATTAGCCCAGGCATGGCAGCCGGTGCGGCTTCGAGCAGGCAGAAGTTGGGGATCGAAGCGGCGAAATGGGCGTGGTGAAAGCGCTCGATGTACGACCCCCAGCAGTGGGGAGCGCAGAGCGCGTTCCACTGCTCTAGCCGCGCGGCCATGCTCCGCCACCACGTCAGCCCCATAGCGCGAAAATCGTGCTGCACCACATCGATAAATCCCTGCTCTACCAAGTCAAAAAAGTACGGCGGCGGCGCAAACTCCCCGTCGGCCACCAGCGTGTTCCAGTCGTTGGCGACGATGTGCTCTTTGAGCGCTTGGTTGAGCGGAGCGTCTTCGGCAAAAGGTTCCTCAAACCAATAGATGCCCACATCCGCACAGGCGTCCAGCAGGGCGATAGCCGTGTTGAGCGTATTGCCCATGTTGGCGTCGATGAGCACCTTGGCCTGCGAGCCGGCGGCTTCGCGCACCGTGCGAATGACCAACTCGTCGCGCTTGAGGCCCGCGTCCGTGGGCATCCAGCGCCCACCGCGACCGACCTTGATCTTGAAGTGCAAATAGCCGTGCTCGTGGCCGGTGGCGACTTCGCTGCGGAAGATGTCTTTGACTTGCTCCTCATCGGTGGCTTCCAAGTCGTCGATATAGACCGAGCCGTCGTACACTTCGACTGCGCGTTTGCCGCGGGCGCCGAGCAAGCGGTACAGCGGCAAATCCATCATCCGCGCCACCAAATCCCACAGCGGCAGGTCGAGCTTGCGGCCCGCGGGCAGACAGCCGTCGGGGAGCTGGAAGAGCTCGCCAATTTCCTTGCCAAGCAGCCCACGCGCCTCGTCCTCGCCAATGCGGCACCAACCCAGGCCCCAGGCCCCGCCGTCGGTGCGGACCCGAACGACCGGATCTGAGATTTGCGATCCGTGCGCGGGAATGCGGGCGTTGAAGCCGATGTAGCGCGGCCGGGTGCCGCGCAGTACGCATTTTTCGATGCAAGTAATTTTTCCTTTGGGTACTTCGTGCATAGCCAAGCTCCTTAGCTAAGAATTAGGGCGGCAAGATGACCTTGCCGTTCCACAAGCGGGTCTGCCATCCAAACCACATCGAATTATAGGCGGGGATTTTGCGCGGGCCGCATGTTCCACTCACTGCCGGTCTCCACAGCGGGAGACTCAATTATACAAGCGAGCCGTTGGCTGTCAAACTTGCCGATGGCTGCGGAGATTGCCATCGTGCCCCAAGCCTTCAATCCCCCCGCCGTACAGTTCGCATAGAGCCGAGCGGTCTAGCCGAGCATGACGCAAAAACTTGTTAGGCTCCTCTTGCGCGGCCTATATTGAATTATTGACTCGGCTCAACTAGGATAGCACCCAAGATGAAATCGACACCCACCCGACACCGGGCCCACCGCAGTGTGCGTATCTGGCTGTGGCTGGTCGCGTCGTGGATCTCCACCGCGGAGGCCGACGTTTTCTTGTGGCAGCTAGGCGGCAGCGGCTTGGAGTGGGCCGAGCACGACTCGGTCGCCATTTTCATCGATGAAACTACCACACCAGGATCGATACAACCCGTCTATATACAGCCTGACCGCTCCGTTTTTTCCTATTTAACCAACTGGGGGAGCTGGACTCCCCGCGAACTGGGCTACGTGGATGGCGAAAGGCCGCGCGTATCTGGCGACTTGCGCCTAGTCGACGGCGACAGCACATCTTACCTAGCGCCCTCTTCGGGCGGCAGTCCCGACGGCCGCACCTTCACCTTTGACCTAGCCGTGCCCGTGCCCGTTTTTTCCTTCGGGTTCTATACGCCCTCGCAGGGATACCGCTCGGACGGCAAGAGCTTGCGCGAAGATGTCGTGCCCGCCTACGAGCTGTATGTCGCCACCCATAACACCAGCCAATGGCAGCAGATCGCCGACGTACAGGAAAATTTTCGCCCGGTCGTGCAGCACCAATTTCCCCGTCAGTACGTGCGCTTCGCCCGCTATATCCGCCGCCTCTCGCGCTCGCTTGAAGCCGCCCAGATCGAGGCCCTGCAAAGATCGTCACAGGTAATTTGGGCCAAGGGCCAAGCCCATCGGGGCACCATCGGCGATTTCGAACTCTTCGGCCAAGGGGCCCCCCTACGCGCGGTGTACAAAACCCGGATATTCAACTTGGGCCAGAAGGTCAACTTCGGCCGCTTCTCTTGGTCGGCGACACCGCTGCGGATAGTCAATGGCGAGCCGGTGGAAGCCGCCGACGCCCCGGTCTCAATCCAAGTCGAGGCGCGCACCGGCCTGGACCCCAAGCCGGACATCTACTACGAGTTCACCGATATGGGCACCCGCGTCCCGGTGCCGCAGCAACGCTACCAAGACGTGCTCAAAAATCCGAGCGGGGCAGTCAACACCAACGACGGACAGGGCGGAACACTGACGCTGACGACGCGCCCCAAACCGGGGATTCGCGCCGGAATCGAATACGACCAAGACAACTGGACCTTCTGGTCGGTGCCAACGTTCGAGTCGGGCCAAACGCTCGGCCTGCGGTCCGGCTCCCATCTACAGCTAAAAATTTTGCTCAACAGCGAGGAATTCGACGCCTTCGTGCGGCTCGACTCCCTATGGATCGAAATCTCGCCGACGTTGGCCACCTCGGTCATCGGCGAAGTGGCCCGCTCGGATGACCCGCAGCCCCTGCGCGGCGTTGCTGAAGTAGAACTGGGCGAGATGGCCGAGTTCGTCTATGATGTCAAAGCGGAGATTGCCGCCAGCGACGCCGGCTTCGACGCCCTGCGCATCCGCACAGGCGGACCACCCGCGTTCAAGTACCTCGCAATGGGCACCCCCTTGCAGCAAGTGGCGGCGAGCGAAGTCGTCGAAGGTGAGGACGAGTTGACGATACGCTTGCCAGAGCGCTTAAACGCCGGACGCAACGAGTTGATCCGCGTAGTCTTTGCTGCCGAGGTTTTCGATTTTGCCTGGACCTTCGATGGCCAAGTCCTCGACACTCAGAGTCAGAGCCTGCCGCAGCCGGTGCAGAATGGCGACGCCGGTGACGACCTCGCTACGAGTACCCTGCGCGTCCTTGCCTCGACTGCTCAAGCCGAGAAAATCCGCGACCTGCGCCTCTCCACCACCGTGATCACACCCAACGACGACGGCGTCAATGACCTGCTGGAAATCGAGTATGTCCTCTTAGGGCTGCCCCAGACTGTGGCCACCCGGCTGAACATCCACGCGCTCGACGGCCGCAAGATCGCCACCCTAGCGGCAGGCAGCCAGAAGTCGGGCCTACAGCGCATTCGTTGGGACGGCCGCGACGACAGCGGGGCACTTTTGCCGACCGGCCTCTACCTGCTCGGGTTAGCATTCGAGGGGGAGGCTGCAATCGTCGAGAGGCTCGTACCTGTGGGGTTGGCTTATTGACCGCCGCGATTATGCCCAGAACTATTGCGACTCGGTTGCCGTTGACCTGTTGCAGCAACGGGCGTACTATTCCCCCACCAACCCGCATTCCGCGCCATTCGCACGCAATAGCCAAGTGACTGAGCCATTATTGTCGAATAAGGGAAACACTGTGTTCGAGCGGCCCGAATGGGACCAGTACTACATGCGCATCGCCATGGCCGTCCGGGCGCGCGCCAACTGCACGGGCAACCGCATCGGCGCCATCTTGGTGCAAAACGACCGGATCATTTCAACCGGCTACAACGGCACTCCACACAACATGGTCAACTGCCTCGACGGCGGCTGCGATCGCTGCATCCACCGCGACCAGTACGCTTCGGGCAAGGACTACGATTTGTGCATCTGCGTCCACGCCGAGCAAAACGCCCTGTTATCGGCGGCCCGCTTTGGAATCGCCACCCAAGGAGCAGTGATGTATTCGACAATGCGGCCTTGTTTTGGCTGTGCCAAAGAAATCCTCCAAGCCAAAATACACGCGGTGTACTACTTACACGATTGGATCTATCCCGACGCCAAGCGGCAGGCTAGCTACGATGAATTGTTGTCGTTTGTCCCCGGAGGCGTGCAGGCCGTGGCCATGGACGACCCGGACGCGACTTGGGCCGTCTCCTCCTTGCGCCAAGACGAGTGACGATGCGGCGCACTGCCTGGGCTGCTTGGACGAGCCTGATGGCCGTGGGAATCGTCGGTGCCGAGCCGGTCGCCGTGGTACCGGCAACGCCCAAGCCAACGCTCGACGGCATATTAGTCGAATGGGGAGCACCCGAGCGCATCGGCCTAGTCCCCGGAGGCGAGCGCGTGGGCGTGCGCGGGGCCTTTACCGGCTCGGCAGACCACGAGGCCGACCTCTACCTGATGTGGGACGCCGACTACCTATACGTGGCGGCCGCAGTAGTTGACGATACCGTAGATGCCCAACAGATTCCCCCGGACAAAAGCCAATGGCGCGGCCCATCTGGCGAGCGCAAGGACGCGATGTTTTACTACGATCACCTAAAAATTTTCCTGCGCGGCCCGGAGCAGCCCTTGGGGCATACCATCTGGCTGAGTCCGGCCAACGGCACGCCCTATCTGTGGGGGGGCCGGCAGCGCCAGCAGCCTACAGAACGGGTGCCCATAAGGGTCGGCGCAGCACTGCGAGCACAGCTATATACCTTTGAAGTGGGCATTCCCTGGCGCTGGCTGGGCCTCTATCCCCAGCCCGACATGGTACTCGACGCGCTCTTTCTGCTGCCGGATTCCGACCAGCCCACCGCGGCACTGCGCGATAAGGTGCGGCAGAGCAACAAGTGGATCTGGTGGCAGGGCCAGGTCCAGCTCAAGGGGCAGCCTCCAGGATTGCGCCAACCGCCCAAGCAGCAAGTCATGGCCGAGATCGCCAAGAAGACGCAGCAGATTACCGTGCCTAAAGTAGCAATCCGGGAGCAACAAGACTCGGTTGTCGTTGAGCAAAGTCCAGTCGCTCAGCGAGAAACGCCGGCCCAAGCAGCCAGCGGAGATTCTCGCCCAAGCCGAGCACAACAAGCCGGGCAAACTGAATCGGTGCCCACGATTAGATCGCGGCTGAATCGGTCGTTGTTGGCCAAGCGGCATCCAGCACCCGATTGGGTGCAGGCACTCAACGACGACACCGGCGTGTCGCCGGGTCAAGTCGATTCGCTCTACTATAGATTGACCCACTCGCTGGTGCGGCTAACTGCGGACCGCATTAACGCCCGCACCGACGGGATTGTCATGGACATCGCTGAATACGCCGGGACTTGGCGGGTGCAGGCGCGGCACTTCTTGCAAAAACTACTAACCAAGACGCTAGCGGACCTTGAGCAGGGGCGGCTACAGGATCAGCTCACCACCGCCGTTGCCGACCGCGGCGTGGCTAGCGACCAAGCCTCCCGCTTAGTGCAATCGCTGTGCCGCGAGGCCCTAAAGATATACGCCGCGGGCAAGGTCGCTAGTTCCGCAACCCTCATTGACAAGGCGCGGCAACAGGCCAACCTCTCCGAGGAACAAGCGCAAGACCTGTTGGCCGCGCTAGCGTCGTCAATTACCCAATAATTATGCCCGTATTTTCCACCGAACACTTGCGCCAAGTCGGCGCAGCCATCTTCGCGGCCGCCGGCGCACCACCCGCGGCCGCCGCGGTCGTCGCCAAGCTGCTGGCCGACGCCAATGCCGTCGGCCACGACTCGCACGGCGTCATCCGCATTCCCCAATACATAAGCACCATCGAAAAGGGAGAAATCGTTCCCCACGCCGCGGTCGAAGTCGTGCGCCAGAGCACGGCCGCGGCCGTGCTCGACGGGCACTGGGGGTTTGGCCAAGTGGTGATGAACCAAGCGGTGGAGATGGGTTTAGCGTGTGCTGGCAACTGCGGGGTCGCGGCCATAACCGTCAAAAACGCCAATCACATCGGCCGTCTCGGCAGTTATGTCGAGCGCATCGCCGAGGCCAACATGATCGGCCTGCTCTGCGCCAACTCGCACGGCGGCGGCGCCAGCGTGGCCCCTTGGGGTGGCATCGCCGGGCGCTTGGGCACCAATCCGCTGGCGGGCGGCTGGCCCGACGGAGCAGGCGGAGCACTCGTGCTGGACATCACCACCAGCGTCGTAGCCGAGGGCAAGGTGCGGGTCAAGCGCAACCGCGGCGAGCCCGTTCCCAAAGGATGGATCATCGACGCGGCTGGCCAGCCATCGACCGATCCGGCGGACTTTTACGACGAGCCGCACGGCAGCCTCTTGCCCTTTGGCGGCATCATGGGCCATAGGGGATACGGACTCGGAGTCGTGGTAGAGCTGTTGGGCGGGGCACTAAGCGGAGCGGGTTGTGCGCGGGGTCGTAAGGCGCGGATCGGCAACGGCTGCTTCTTGCTGGTCATCGACATTGGCCGTTTCCAGCCGCTCGCCGAGTACGCGGCCCAAGTGCGGGCCTTCGCCAATTATTTGCGATCGTCGCCCAAAGCCGCGGGCGTCGATGCCATCCTGCTGCCTGGCGAATTGGAAAAGCGCCAGCGGGAGCGACGCCAGGCTGGCGTGCCGGTCGAAGAAGAAACGTGGCGGCAAATCCTCAATTGCGCTCAGCGGGTCGGCGCCGTCCTACCAACTGTTTAGCCCAAGGAGCACTCAATGAAAGCGTCCGATCTCTTCGTCCGCGCCTTGGAGCACGAGGGCGTGGAATTTCTCTTTGGCATTCCGGGCGAGGAAAACCTCGATCTGCTCGAATCCCTGCGCGGCTCCGAGCAGATCCGCCTGATCCTCAACCGCCACGAGCAGGCCGCGGGCTTCATGGCCGCCACGTACGGACGCCTCACCGGCAAGACCGGCGTTTGCCTAGCGACCCTAGGACCGGGGGCGACTAACTTCGTCACCTCGGCCGCCTACGCTCAACTCGGCGCCATGCCCATGCTGATGATCACCGGCCAAAAGCCCATCAAGTCGAGCAAGCAGGGGCAGTTTCAAATCGTCGATATCGTCGAGATGATGCGGCCCCTAACCAAGTACACTCACCAGATTGTCAGCGGCGACAGCGTGCCCTCCCGCGTCCGCGAGGCGTTTCGCTTATCCGAGGAAGAGCGGCCCGGAGCCGTACACTTAGAACTACCCGAAGACATTGCCCGCGAACATACCGATACGCCGCTGTTTCCCAAGGACCGCGTCCGACGACCCATCGCAGAAGAAAAGGCCATCGCTCAAGCCGCCGCCCTGATTGAGGATGCAAAAAGCCCCCTCTTGCTCATTGGGGCCGGATCCAACCGCAAGCGCACCTCCAAGATGCTGTTCAACTTCATCCGCGACACCGGCATCCCGTTCTTCACCACCCAGATGGGCAAGGGCGTCATCGACGAACGCGACCCACTCTTTTTGGGCAATGCGGCGCTGTCGGCCAACGACCCGCTGCACTGCGCTATCGACCGCGCCGACCTCATCATCAATGTCGGGCACGACGTGGTCGAAAAGCCGCCGTTTTTCATGGAGCCTAACGGCTTGCAGGTCATTCACGTCAACTTCTCTTCAGCCGCGGTTGATCCGGTCTATTTCCCCCAGCTAGAGGTCATTGGCGACATCGGCAACAGCATCTGGCAGTTGCTGCTGCGAATCGACCGACAAAAGACCTGGGATTTTGGCTACTTCGCCAAGGTCAAAAAGTGGATAGACGAAATCCGCGCGGTCGGCAACGACGACCCCAATTTCCCCATCGCGCCCCAGCGGCTCGTCGCTGACGTGCGCCGCGTCATGCCCGACGATGGCATTATATGCCTCGACAACGGCGTCTATAAAATTTGGTTCGCCCTCAACTACCGCGCCCACCAGCCTAATACGGTACTGTTGGACAATGCGCTGGCGACGATGGGAGCGGGTCTGCCCTCGGCGATGGCGGCGCGGCTGGTGGAACCGGACAAACAGGTCATGGCCATCTGCGGCGATGGCGGCTTTATGATGAATTCCCAAGAGCTGGAGACCGCAGTACGCCTCGGCATGAATCTCGTGGTCCTCATTTTGCGCGACGATGGCTACGGCATGATCAAGTGGAAGCAGACCGACATGGGCTTTGCCGATTGGGGCCTCGACTACGGCAACCCAGATTTCGTGCAATACGCCGCCAGCTATGGAGCCTATGGGCACCGCGTCGGCGCAGCCGACCATCTGCTGCCGACCATGCGCGAGTGCCTCGCCGCGCCGGGCGTCCATCTAATCGAGGTGCCGGTAAACTACGCAGTCAATCAAGACCTCCTCGAAAAGGAGTGGGTCTGTCCGGCGTAGCGGCTCCTTGCTCAATTGTTCGACCTAGCCGACTTCCACGTCCTCTTTTCCTAGACTGTTATTAATACAATTGGACGCTCTCTTAACCGACAATTGGACGCTGACGCGACTTGCCCAATACGTAGGAACGGTCGAGGCTGGTTTGATATATATCCATGCTATATATTGACCATACGCCAAAGGATTCCCCATGACCGACCGCCCTAACATCCTCGTCATAATGACCGACCAACAGCGCGCCACCGCCAGCCACCTCTACGGCAACACCTTCTGCCAAACCCCCTCCATGGAACGCCTAGCCGGCGACGGCGTGCTCTTTGAAAACGCCATCACCCCGCACCCGCTTTGCGTGCCAGCGCGCATCTCATTTTGGACCTCGCAATTCCCCCACTCGCACGGCGGCCGACGCAACCAGACTTTGATGCCGGCCGGGGCCACCCACGCTTGGCAACTCTGGCAGCAGGCGGGCTACGCCACGGGCCTGATCGGCAAAAACCACTGCTTTGAGCGAGCGGAAGATTTGGCGCTCTTCGACGTGTGGAATGCCTTTACCCACGGCGGGCGCGACGAGGGATCACACACGCGGGGCATGGACTGGTTCCGGCCGCCAGAAGGTCGGCGCAAAGTCGCCGCCGAGCATCGCCAACTCGCCCACCAGAACCCCCGCTTTAGCTACGGCACTTCCGACCTGCCATTGGAAGACCACTCCACCGGCCTGATCGCCGGGCAGACGACGCGCTTTCTCGAAAAACACCAAGATCAGCCCTTTGCGCTGTGGGTTTCCTTTCCCGACCCGCACGAGCCGTGGCTGTGCCCAGCCGAGTATGCATCTTTGTTCCCACCCACGGCCATAGACCTGCCCCCTTGGCGCGACGACGAGTTCGACGATGAGCGCGCCCCTGAGCGCAACCGAGTGCTATACCAAATGCTGGGAGTGCGCCGCGATCCGCCCCAAGAGCTCTACGGCGTCATGGCCTCGTACTTTGGCATGGTGCGCTTTATCGACGACGCGCTCGGCCAGATTCTCGACAAGCTCGACGAACTAGGGCTGCGGGAGCAAACCATTGTGGTCTTTTGTTCAGACCACGGCGACTTCATGGGCGAACACGCCATGCAGTGCAAGGGCGGCGTCTTTTACGACAGCCTGACGCGGGTGCCACTCATTGTCTCTTGGCCCGGGCAAATCGCCAGCGGAGTGCGCGACCACAGCATGGCCAATCTAATTGACGTAGTGCCGACGCTGTTGCACTTGCAGGGCCTGGAGCAACCGCGTTCCATGCACGGAATGCCACTGCCCACCGCGACCAACGCCGCCCCCCGCGACGCGACCTTTTCCGAATACGGCAGCGGAGGGCCGCTCTTTACCATGGCCGACTTGGCCAAGCTGCCTCAACCCTGGGGCCGCAAAACCCTGATCGACACTTTGCAGTGGCGCGAGGCGGCTGGCCGCTGCAAGATGGTTCGCACGCGCGCCTGGAAGTACGTCCACGACCCCATGGGAGACCGCGACGAACTCTACGACCTCGTCGCCGATCCGGGCGAGCTAGTCAATGTGATCGACGACCAACAACACCGCGACGTCCTCGCCGCCCTGCGGCTGCGGCTAGCCGATTGGAGCATCAACACCGAGGATAGCCGGCCGGTGCCCTTGCCCGATCGCACGCACTACGAACTAACCTGAATTTGTAGCTAACGCTTGACACAATCGGAGCCGGGCCGGTATTTTATACCCCATGATTTCTCCTATGCTTACAGCCGCTTCCGCGCCGTGCCCTGGCGATTTCCCCCCTAGCACCCCTACGACTCCGACTATGTGCGCCGGATAGCGACGGACTAACGTTTGTTTTGCAACTCTCCCCGCTGTCGGCCGCGATGACAGCGGGTTTTTTTATGCCAAGGAGCGCGTCATGCTGATCAAAACCCCCCAAGGACAGACCATCCAATACCCCGGCGAGGGCACACTTAAAGAGATTCTCGTCGCAAAGGACAAGACCCTGTTAAAGCAATACATTGCCGCCCGCGTCGGCGGCGAGCGCGTGGATTTCCACACTCGGCTAACCAGCGAGGCGGAAGTCGAGCTTATTCCTTGGGATGCCGACGAGGCGGCCTGGATCTACCGCCACAGCATGTCGCACGTGCTGGCGCAAGCCGTGTTGCGCCTCTTCCCAGACGCGCAACTAGCCATCGGCCCGGCCATTGACGACGGCTTCTACTACGACTTCGACGTGGCCGAGCCTTTTACGCCTTCTGACTTGCAACAGATCGAGCGCGAAATGAAGCGGATCGTCAAACAAAATCACAAGTTCGAGCGGATCGATGTGGCGCGCCAAGAAGCGGAAGAAATGGTCGCCAACGCGCCCTACAAACGAGAAATCCTCGCCGACTTGGAAGCAGGCCAGCCCTTGTCCTTTTACCAAGACGGCGAGTTCATCGACTTGTGCCGCGGGCCGCACATGCTCGGCACCGGGCAAGTCAGGCACTTCAAGCTGTTGAGCGTGGCCGGGGCCTATTGGCGCGGCGACGAGAGCCGCAAGATGTTGCAGCGAATCTACGGCACGGCCTTTGCCACCCGCGAGGGGCTCGACCACCACTTGGCGATGCTGGAGGAAGCCAAAAAACGCGACCACCGCACCCTCGGCAAACAACTGGAGCTGTTCACCTTTGACGACGAAGTGGGGCCGGGATTGCCCCTGTGGCTGCCCAAGGGGGCGGTGCTCATCGACGAGCTGGAGGATTTGGCCCGCAAGACCGAGCGCGAGGCCGGCTATCAGCGCGTGCGCACGCCACACATCTGCAAGGAGTCCATCTATCTGCGCAGCGGCCACTTGCCGTACTACGCCGAGTCCATGTTCCCGCCGATGGAGTTGGAGGGGGTCAAGTACTACCTCAAGCCCATGAACTGCCCCCACCACCACAAAATTTTCGCCGCCGCCCCGCGCTCGTACCGCGACTTGCCCCTGCGCTTGTCCGAGTATGGCACGTGCTATCGCTACGAGCAATCGGGCGAGTTATTTGGCTTGATGCGAGTGCGCTCGTTGCAGATGAACGACGCGCACATCTACTGCACGCTCGACCAATTCGAGCAAGAATTCCTCGCTGTCTGCCAAATGTACCTGCGCTATTTCGAGCTGTTTGGCCTAGAGAATTACCTGATGCGCTTGAGTACCCACGCGCCAGCGGGCTTGGGGGCAAAGTACGTCAATGACCCCGAGCGGTGGCTCCGCACTGAGGACCTAGTGCGCGGCGCCATGGCGCGGGGCGGGATCAACTACGAGGAAGTGCCCGACGAAGCCGCCTTCTACGGCCCCAAGATCGACGTCGAGGTTTGGAGTGCCATCGGGCGGCAGTTTACAATCGCCACCAATCAGGTCGATTTTGCCGTGCCCGGCCGCTTTGGCTTGACCTATACCAACGCAGCCGGCCAAGAGGAGACGCCCATCTGCATCCACCGCGCACCGCTGGGCACGCACGAGCGCTTTATCGGCTTCTTAATCGAACACTACGCCGGGGCCTTCCCAGCGTGGTTGGCACCCGTGCAAGCGGTCGTCTTGCCCATTGCCGAGCGCCACGCCGACTACGGAAGCCAGCTCTACCAAAAGCTGCTCGCCGCCGGAATCCGCGCCGAACTCGACGCAGCCAGCGAGACCCTCAACAAGCGCATCCGCCAAGCGCAGACGCAAAAGGTGCCCTATATGCTGATCGCCGGGGACCGCGAAGTCGAAGAGGGTAAAGTGGCGATCCGGCAGCGATCGGGCGCACAACTCGACCCGCTCCCGCTAGCCGAGGCTGTCGCGCTAATCGGCACTGAGATTCGCGCTTAGCAGCCATGGGCCTCTTCCGCCGCACCCGCTACGTCGCCGGGGTCTTCTGGCAGTTTCGCTACTATATCTTTTGCACCGGCTTGGTGCTGGTCTTTTGGGATACCGCGTTGATCAAGCCGTTTCGCTTCTTCGTGGTGCTGGTACACGAGGTCAACCATGCGGCAGCGGCCCTGATCACCGGCGGCGCAGTCGTCGAAATCCGCACCCATTGGGACGAGTCCGGGCACACCCTAACCAAGGGAGGCTTCTTCCCGCTGATTAGTGCAGCCGGCTACGTAGGCTCGGCACTGTGGGGGGCATTGCTGATGTACACCTCGCTTTATCCGCAGGCCCAGCGTTTGGTATTGCTGTGCATTGGCGCGACCTGCGCGGGAATGACCCTGATCTACACGCCGCTGGCGGCGGGGGGAGTTGATTTCGGCTTGGGAATCGGCGGTGGACTGGTCTTGTGCTTGATGGCTTGTAAATCGCGGCGGCTGGCGAGCATCGGCGCGGTGTGGATGGGCGTGATGCTGTGTCTGTATAGCCTCTACGACTTTCGCACCGACCTGTGGTACTATCCAGAGCGGACCGACGCTGGAATACTGTCGGCCTATTGGGGAATAGATCCGTTGCAGGTGCCCTATCTGGCGTATCTGATCGCCTCGATTTGGGTGCTGGTGTCGCTGTCGTGCATGTATCGGGCGATGCGGGCGGTGGCCCTCAATCGGCGACTTTAACTATCGCAACCACCATGGCAATTGAGTGCGACAACCCAATGCGCTACGTTACCCACTAGCGCCCGCAACCGAATCGACAGAGAGGAGCATAAAACCATGCGAATGAGTCGGCTTTTTAGCCAGACTTTGCGCGACGTCACCGCCGACGTGGAAGTGGCCAGTCACCGGCTCTTGCTGCAGGCCGGCTTCATCCGCCCGCTGGCCAGCGGCATCTTCAGCTACTTGCCCCTAGCGCAGCGGTCGATGCGCAAGATCGAGGACATTATCCGCCGCGAGATAGACGCCATCGGCGGTCAGGAGATGACCATGCCCGTGGTGCATCCGGCCGAACTATGGCAGCGCACTGGCCGTTGGTACGCCGTCGGCGCCGAGATGGGCCGTTTTCAAGACAAAAACGAGCGCGACATGGTGCTGGCCATGACCCATGAAGAAGTCGTAGCCGACCTAGCCAGCCGCGAGATCAAATCCTACAAGCAACTGCCCCAGTTAGTCTATCACATCCAGACCAAGTGGCGCGACGATCCCCGCCCCCGCTCGGGCCTCATCCGGGTGCGCGAGTTCACCATGAAGGACTCCTACAGCCTCGACGCCGACTGGGAGGGCCTCCAACGGCAAT
Organism: Candidatus Latescibacterota bacterium; assembly: GCA_965221515.1. Classification (GTDB taxonomy): domain Bacteria; phylum Latescibacterota; class UBA2968; order UBA8231; family UBA8231. The sequence goes on along the minus strand of OZ244897.1, from coordinate 4,067,674 downwards.
ACCGCGCCCATTATCAGAGCTATTTCAACATCTTCCAGCGCTGCGGCCTCGACGTTCTCGCGGTGCGCTCGGACACCGGGATGATGGGCGGCGAGCTGGCCCACGAATACATGTACCTGACCCCGATCGGCGAAGACACCCTGCTGTTGTGCGACGGCTGCGGGTATTCGGCCAACCGCCAAATCGCCACCTTCGCCAAACAGGCCAACCCGCAAGAAGAGCCAGCCGCGCCCGAAAAAATCGCCACGCCCAATACCACGACCATCGAGGAATTGACCGCGCTGCTCGACATCCCGGCCCACAAGACGGCCAAGGCACTCTTTTTGATGGCCAAAGTCGGCGACGGTCGAGACAAGCAGCAAGTATTGGTCCTGGCCGTCATACGCGGCGACCTCGAAGTCAACGAGACCAAGCTGGCCAACGCCGTCGGGGCACTCGAAATGTGGCCGGCGCGGGACGAGGAAATACGCGCCCTCGGCGTCGAGCCAGGCTATGGATCGCCCATTGGCGTCGAGGGCGCACGGGTCGTCGTCGATGACTCAGTGGCGTCCTCGCCCAATCTAGTAGCCGGTGCCAACCAGCCGGGCTACCACCTAACCAATACCAATCACGGCCGCGACTATAAAGCCGACGTAGTTGCCGATATCGCCGCGGCCAGGCAAGGCGACGGCTGCCCCAACTGCGGCGCGGCGCTGCGCGAATCGCGCGGCGTCGAAGTGGGCAACATCTTCCAGCTCGGCACCAAATTCACCGAGGCTCTCGGCGGGAATTTCCTCGACGCCGAGGGCAAGACCCAGCCGGTCGTCATGGGGTCTTACGGGATTGGCGTGGGGCGCCTGCTGGCCTGTATCGCCGAGGAGTACCACGACGAAGACGGCTTAGTCTGGCCCATTGCCGTCGCGCCCTATCAAGTCCACATCGTCCTGCTCGCCAAGGGCGCCGGCGCCGCGCAAGACGCGGGCGAACAACTCTACGCCAACCTCGTCGAGCGCGGCATTGAGGTGCTCCTCGACGACCGCCGCGAAAACCCAGGAGTTAAGTTCAACGACGCCGATTTGCTGGGGATGCCCGTGCGAGTGACAGTGGGCGATCGCAGCTTGCAGCGGGGGGTTGTCGAGGTCAAGCTGCGGCGCGAAAAACAGCGGCGTGAGACGCCGGTAGAGCAGGCGGTAGAATACCTAGTAGAGCAAGTAGAAACATTGCAACGCGAGTTAGACCAGCGCGTAGTAGCAGTCGAGTACTCAGCCTAATGTTCGTCGAAGGCTACACCGACCAACTCAGCTACCAAGCCGGCCAACAGGTGCGCTTTCAGGTGTCCACCAGTGCAGACCAGTACGCGCTGGAAGTAACGCGCATAGGTGCCGAGCGCGAAGTTGTATGGCGGCAGGACCAACTGCCCGGAGCAGCCCATCCGGTCCCAGAAGACGCTTCGTCCAACGGCTGCGACTGGCCGGTTTCCCACTGCTTGGAAGTGCCCGACGACTGGCGCAGCGGGTATTACGAGTTTGCGCTGCGCGTCGAAGACCAAGGCGGCAAGTTCGTGCGGCGGGGACCGCGCACGGCCGAGAGCCGGGGCTTTTTCATCGTCCGTCCGACTGGCCCCACAGACGCTCGCATCCTCCTCCAGCTAGCCACCAATACCTACAGTGCGTACAACAACTGGGGCGGTTACAGCCTCTATAGCTATCACGGCCGCGGCCGCTTGCAGGGGCATCGCGTCTCCTTCGACCGTCCGCTGGCCGGGTTGTTCGACCGCTGGGAGCGCGATTTTGTCGAGTGGGCCGAAGGCGCTGGATACGCGCTTTCCTACTGCGCCAATTCCGACCTCGAATGGCATCCCGAGCTATTGGACAACTACCAACTCGTGCTCAGCGTGGGGCACGACGAATACTGGTCGGCTCCCATGCGCGATCACCTTGAAGCCTACATTGCCGCCGGGGGCAACGCCGCGTTTTTCAGCGGCAACTCCGTGTGCTGGCGGGTGCGCAGCGAGGACGAGGGCCGAGCATTAGTCTGCTGGAAGCAACAGTTCAACATGGACCCCGCCTACGCCGCCGGCGACTATGCGGACCTTTCGACTTTGTGGAGTCACCATCTGGTGGGCCGGCCAGAAAACGAGCTGACCGGCGTCGGCTTCCTCTACGGAGGCTATCACCGCAGCCACGGCCAATACATGGACGGGTCGGGAGCGTTTACAGTCCACCGCCCACAGCACTGGGTTTTTGCCGGGACGGGCTTGCAGCGCGGCGACGCTTTCGGAGGCGAGCACACCATCGTCGGCTACGAGTGCGACGGCTGCGAGTTCGCGTTGGAAAACGGGCTGCCAGTGCCCACAGGGACCTATGGCACCCCGGCCGACTTTACCATCTTGTGCACGGCCCCAGCGCGGTGGCATCCAGACGACAGCGAATGGTACGAGCGCTGGGAAAAAGGGCGGGAGGGCGCGGCAGTCATGGGCCTTTACACCCGTGGCGGCACAGTGTTCACGGCTGGGACTACCGACTGGTCGCACGGGCTAAAAGGAGACGCGACCGTCGCCCAAATAACCCGCAACGTTCTCGACCGGCTGAGCGGGTAATGGCCCGAGAGTACACAACAATGGACTTTAAAAAATTGAGGACCCTATGAATGAGCGGTATCTGGTGACCGGGGCGCTCGGTTGCGTGGGCGCTTGGGCGGTTCGTCGCCTAGTCCGCCAGGGAGTGCCGGTGTGGACTTACGACCTAGGCGGCGATTCCTACCGGTTGAAGACGATCATGACAGACGAAGAGCTGAGCCAAGTGCGACTGCTCGAGGGCGACATCGCAGACCTGGACCAGTTTGAGCGAGTGGTGGTCGAATGCGGTATTACTCACATCCTGCACTTGGCCGCCATGCAGGTGCCCTTGGTGCGGGCCGATCCGGTGCGCGGGGCCAAGGTAAACGTCGCCGGCACCACCGTCGTCTTCGAGACGGCTGCTCGTCATCGCGACCAGCTCCAGAACGTGGTCTTTGCCAGCTCGTTTGGGGTGTACGGCGAACCAGAAGCGTACCCACCAGGGCCGCTTGGCCACGACGCTCCACTGCGGCCTCCGACTCTCTACGGGGTGTTCAAGCAGTGCAACGAAGGCACGGCTCAGGTCTATTGGCGGGAGCAGTCGGTACACAGCATTGGTCTGCGCCCGTGCGTAGTGTATGGCCCAGGTCGCGATCAAGGCTGGACTTCGACCCCGACCAAGGCCATGCTAGCCGCCGCACTTGGCCGCGAGTACGAGATAACCTACGGCGGCACCCTCGTCTATCACCACGCCGACGATGTCGCCGCGGCCTTTATCGCTGCGGCCAGGACTAGGCTGGCCGGGGGCCCGGCGTACAATCTGGGGGGCAGCACGGTCTCCATGGCCCAAATCGTCGCTGCAATTGAGGAGGTTATCCCCGAGTCAGCGGGCAAAATTGGCTTCGACCCAACGCCGCTGCCCCATCCCTCAAGCGCCGATGACAGCGCCCTCAACCAAGCCATCGGACCTCTTCAGTACCGATCGCTGGTCCAAGGAGTCCGGGATACAGTCGAAGTCTTCCGCACCGCCTTGGCGGCCGGTCGCCTCGACATCGAGCGAGCACTGCGCGCTTAGCTCGCCTTTGTCCAACCGCAAATGGTAGGAAGCGCGAAGATGGCAGATACTGGTTCCACAACCAAATCGACCGCAACAAAAACCCCACCCATCGGCAGTTTCTGGAGCCGTTTGCTGGCCTTGGCGGTGGACCTCGGTTTGCTCTTTGTAGTCGGCTCTCTGCTGGGAGCACTTTTCGCGGATCGGCTGGCGCAACTGGGGAGCTGGGGACGGCTAGTAGGCTTCGCGTTGGTAGTGTCCTACTTCGGGCTGCTCAACAGCCGTATGGGGCAGGGACAGACTTGGGGTAAACGCCTGCTGGGCGTGCGGGTAGTGGGTGCAAAGGGGGAATTGATTTCGCTGGGACGGTCCTTGCTGCGAACGGCGCCTCTGGGTGCTGTTTGGCTGATGGATTCTTCGATCACTGGCGGGAATCCGATAGGAGATGGGATTGCCCTGGGGCTGTGGTTGGGATTGATCTATTGGTACGTATTCAATTGGGAGACCCGGCAATCGTTGCACGATTTGGTCGTGGGTACTTACGTAGTGCGGGATGAGGCGGCCGGTTCGATCTCTTTGGGACATCCAAGAAGGCTGCATTTTATTAGTTTCGGCATCCTGATCGCTATCGGGATCGGCTACCACATTGGGCTCTATCTGTACGCGCCGACCTTCGATCTGATAGCGGTTCAGAAGAAGCTGAATCAAGTGGATGGCGTGCGTGGGGTCGCGGTGCAGACAGGCACGACTTATGGCGGTTCCACCGTGGAACATACCTATCTTATGGCCACAGTCCTGTTGGACGGTTTCTCAGAGGCTGTTGATCGCAAAGCCAAAGAGACCATAGCCGCTGCAGGAGATTCGACAGCACTGTACCTGCCGCCCTCTTTTTCGTCCGCTAGCCCCGCTGCTGATCTGCCGCTGCTGATGTCCTACATTTCTCTTATTACCAGCCGGCTTTCACCCCCCTCTGTAGCCTATTTTCAGGCCATGGCCGAAGAGGTAGATCGCGTCCTAGTGGAGAGCTATCCAGGTAGTGCGAGCATCGATAAAAGGACGATTCAAGTACAATACGGCTACGATATCGGAATCGCGCCACGAGCCTACGTGCAGGTCGAGAGGAGATGGGGGGGGTTTCACGGAGTATGGCGCGAAGAGGTTAGCGTAGGTATAAATTATTTTTGAGACCCGGCGCTCGCAGCTTATGCCGACCAGCCGGGGACCGGGGTGGAGTTAAACAAACCACTTTTCTCTTTCCCACTGCTTCTGCCCAATCCGCTCGACGTATTCCTCCCCCTTGTGCTCGAGTAGCCAGCTTTTGAGCGGAACGTCCTCATCTGTCGGCTGCCACCACCCTTTGACATCCACCCCATCGCCGAGCAACTGCCGACGTATGGGACTGCATTTGGCGAGAAGCGCATCGGGCATCAAATTGTAGTCGAGGCCGCGCAGCCAGCGATAGCTATACCCCAAAAACAGCACTTTCCGGGTCATCTTCGAGGTATTAATCCCACGTGCGTGCCACATCCGTCGGTCAAACAGCACGGCCGTTCCCGCCTGCACCTGCACCTGCATCGCATCGGCAAAATCGGGCGGACGATCGCTCTTATGGCTTTCGGGGACGATCCTAATCCCCCCTCTATCTGCCTCGCTGATGTCGGTCAGCCAGAACCCGACCTTTAGCGACAACCTCGGTTGGGGACGCTCCATTTCGGGGACTGGCCGGCCGCCGTCTTGGTGCCATCCTCCCGGCTTCAGTTTGACGCTATTTTTGGCTTCCGGCGGATAGTAGATCAAATGCGAGATGTAGTGCTGGACATTCCAGCCGAGAATATCCCAAATCAGCGGAAACGTCTTGGGCCAATCGAGCAGTTCGAGAAAAACATCATCCTCGACAATAGTCCTAAACTTCGACAGCAAGGCATTGGGTGCCAAGCCACGCGCCGCCCTTTCCTCGGCATCGACGCGGTCGCCAGCCTCTATCAGCCGACCCAGCATGTCGTCGTCGAGCGCATCCTCGACGACCAAGTATCCCTGCTGCTCAAAATGGTCGCGCTGTGCATCGGTCATGCAGTACTGCAAGCAACTTGGGTCCATGGATCACCTCTATTATTTAGTAAATTACAACAAAATCAGTTGCCTAATATATCGAATAATAATACTTTATGCACATGAAAATGGAAACAGCCAAACCCCGAGCCGGCGATCTCATCACCGATTTTGCCGCCAATGGCCGATACCACTTCGCAACAGCGGAATTGCGTACAGCACTTGGGATATCCGCCGCCGCGACCAGACTCGCCCTGAATCGATTGGCAAAAAAGGGAGCGGTCGCAAGCCCCGCTCGCGGCTTCTACGTCATCGTGCCTCCAGAATATCGGCGCATCGGCTGCCTACCTGCCGACCAGTTCATCCCGGCACTCATGGAGCGTCTGCAACGCCCGTACTATGCTGCGCTCCTGTCCGCCGCTCAGTATCATGCCGCGGCACACCACCGCCCGCAGGCATTCCAAGTCGCTCTCGCTGGGAACCGCCGGCCGATCTCCTGTGGAACCGTCGAAGTTTCCTTTGTAGCACGCAAGCGCATTGCCGACGTACCGGTTCAGAGTTTCAATACGCCGCGTGGGACGATTTTAGCCTCAAGCGTTGAGGCAACAGCGGTCGATCTGGTCGGTTATGAAAAGCGTATCGGCGGGCTAAATCAAGCAGCGACTGTCCTCTCCGAACTCGCCGAGCGCATTGATCCAACTCTACTAGTAACAGCGGTGCGAACAGCTCCTGTCCCTTGGGCGCAGCGTCTCGGCTACCTTCTCGAACTCGTCGGCGCCGGGGATAAGACGTTGCCTTTGAAGGCTTACGTACGCCAACAAGCCCGCACCCCTGCTATGCTACTGCCAGCCGGCACCAGTGACCACGGGACGCGGGCCAAGGACTGGCGGCTGCTCGTCAACGCCGAGATTGAGGTGGATGCGTGATCCCACGCGATTACATCACGGCATGGCGGTCGCAGGTACCTTGGGTGCAAGACTTTCAGGTCGAGCAGGATCTGATCATTAGCCGAGCTCTGGTCGAAATATTTTCCCATCCAGTCCTGACCGATGGCATTGCGTTCCGTGGCGGCACGGCACTCTACAAGCTACACCTGAAGCCGCCCGCCCGCTATTCCGAAGACATTGACTTAGTTCAGATCAACCCTAGTCCTGCTGGTCCGATGCTAGACGCTTTACACGAAGTTCTCGACCCTTGGCTCGGCAAGCCCCAATGGAAGCAAACAACAGACGGCATCACGTTAGTTTATCGCTTCGAGTCCGAGGATACACCGCCCATACGCCTGCGCCTGAAAATTGAGATCAACTCCCGCGAGCACTTTTCTGTATTCGGATTCGAAAGGATTCCGTTTTTTGTAGATTCGCGTTGGTTCAACGGGTGCTCCGAAGTCGTTACTTACGCACTCGACGAGCTTCTCGCCACAAAGCTGCGTGCGCTCTATCAGCGCAAGAAAGGTCGTGACCTATTTGACCTAGCGACAGCCCTCGGAAGTACGGAAGCCGATCCTAACCGCATTGTCGCAGCGTTTGCCACCTACATAGAGCGGAGCGGCAACCATGTAACCCGCGCCCAGTTCGAACGCAATATGGCGCTCAAACTACGAGACCCACAGTTCAGAACCGATATTAGTCCCTTGCTCGCGTCCGGCCATCATTGGGACCTGGGAGAGGCGGCCCAGAAAGTCTCGGCACATCTCATTACGCTTCTGCCGGGTGCGCCGTGGAAGGGGGAAGGATGAGTTATAGAATTCTGCCGGCGAAAGAGCGAATAAGCGATTTTGTGCTCCGCTCTCTTGGCCAACGGTCTCATCCAACATGCACGAGTTGACCCTCCTGCCCAAGAATTTTAGCGACTCGAATTAGATATTCCTTTCCGCTTCCATGCCTCCGGCGTCTCACCACCGGGCCATTCTATCAACGAACTTTGAACTGGGCGGGGTCCTGTCCTACATACTCAATGATGCGTCTCGCATACTTGACGATATCTGACCTGTTAGCATTTGTCTCAATATAAAAGGGTCGGGGTCCTATCTCTTCTTTGGCCTTAAACGGCCGATTCGGATGCTTTGGATCAGTAGATACGATGTAGGTCTTGGCATGGTCACTAACCGGTACGGGACAATGGTCTTCGCCTAAGAGTTTTTTATCTAATAGCCAACGCGCAACCTCGATCAATATTGCCCTCCATGTTTTGATAGAAACCTGGGAATTGTCCGGGAGCAAAATACTAGTCGGCTTTGAATCACTTGATTGGGGACTAAACTCTGATAGCGGCTGCCATTCCCATTCACCTGCAACCGGCGGCGTTGAAGAATCAGAGGCTGCCGGCTCATTGTTCGATTCAGCGGTACCAGCAAGTGCCGAGTGCTCACATACAAATTCGCGGAAAGCCTGTTTGGCAAAGCCGGTGAATTGCTCAACTCTTTTTTTAGTCTTTGCTCCACCGTCAACTCTATTTATCAAGAAGCTCACAAACTCTTTGGTCGGGGCGTTGTATTCCTTAGCCAAGAAATGTTTGATTTCCCGCGTGTATTTGAGTTCTTCAGCCCTACTGATGATGGCATCGGCATTAAAGTTGGCCTTGGTGAATTTTTGCAGCTCCTCGACGAGTGGCCCTTGCATATTGGACAGATCGAACTCGAGGAAAGGCTTCTCATCCATTCGGTTTTTGTGATCAATATCAGTGTAAAATTGATACATCAGACCATTGGTGAGAACGCCGAACCGCACCTTGACAATAGCGGAAAAATAACGGAAAAGTTGGCCTCCGTGACTGCTATCGAGAGCAACTCCCAGGGCCTTGCATTCAAATAGAATGGCCGGGGAATCATCTATGAAAATAGCATAGTCAACCTTTTCGCCCTTTTTTGTGCCAATATCGGCGGTGTATTCGGGTCGAACTTCTTGCGGATCAAAGACGTTATATCCCAATTCTTGGATAAATGGCATAATAAGTGCGTTCTTGGTCGCTTCTTCTGTGTCCAACAGGTCTTTTTGGCTACGTGCCTTTTCCGCTAACTTTTTTATGTTCCCAATAAAATCCATAGGTATCATGTCTCCTCAGTGTCGCAATAAGCTGTCTGCAAGAACCGTAAGAAGCGTTTTTAAAACTCTTTTTTTTTAGTTTTTCTTTTGAGCAACAGATGGATCATAACGATGTGTATAAAGGCTTCGCTATTGCCAGGTAAGACCTCATAATCTTTGGCGTGGATTCGATAGTTGCCTAACCAAGCAAACGTTCGTTCAACCACCCATCGGCGTTTAAGCAAGGTAAAGCCATGGTGTGGTTTTTCACTGACGTCTAACACGATTTTATGGGTGCGTTTTAGGTTGGCGACCCATGTTTGGAGTGCCTGACCTCGATAGCCGGCATCGACCCACACTTTTTTCAACCGTTGGACGCCCGGTAAAAAATAGGCTTTCAACAGTGCTTTTAAGCCATCGGCATCGGAGTCGTTGGCGGCGGTGACCTTGCATTGGAGGATCGAGCCTTGGCTATCGACCAGCGCATGGCGTTTGCGTCCTTTGACCCGTTTACCGGCGTCATAGCCTACGGCATGGCCTTGCGTAGCGGTCTTAACGCTCTGCGAGTCGATACCGCCAGCCGAAGGCGCCGGTTGGCGCCCTTGCTGGGTACGTTGTTGGCGAACCAAGGCTTGCAGAATCCGCTGCCAGTGCCCGTCTTGACGCCAGCGATTAAAGTATCCATACACCGTTTGCCACGGCCCAAACGTCGGCGGCAACATCGGCCACTGACTACCGGTTTTAGCCCGATAGAGAATACCATTGATGACTAAACGTAGATCGCGAGGTGGGCGACCCGGACCACCACAACGCCACCGACGCGAGGGCAGTAAAGGAAGTAGCCGCTGCCATTGCGCGTCTGTTATATCGGTCGGATATTGATACTGCGTACTCATCGGAGACCTTTCGTTCAGGGTTTTTTGCCGAAACCTGAAGGTGTTCGGTGAGTACGCCAACGTCAAATCCAAACAACAAAAGGAGTTTTAAAAACGCTTCTAAGAATCTACCCCACCCCCGGCGGCATAAAAAACTCGTACTGCTCCGGCGTCCCGTAGCCTTCCATCTCCGTCAGTCGCACCCCGGTGCTGTTGAGCACCGCCTCGACGATTCGCATGCTCCTCCGCGAATTAAGGCCGCGTAGCAGCGGAGTGATGATTAGCCCGAAGGAAGAAGCCCCAATCCCACCAGCCGGCCTTCCGATTGAGCTTTACTTAAGCAGAACCTATCTGCTGTATCGACGAACGACTCAACCAGTTCGCAGCTATTAAACTCTTCCACACTGAACGGATAGTTCTCGAACATCTTCAAGACATCCCCCGGAGTTGAGCGGCGATCTCTCACAAATTCCCGCTTTGACCATACTCTCGTTATCTCTCGCGCACGAAAATCAAAACTGATAGACGCCAACTCTGTCAGGGGAGCTACTCCCGTATTGAGAACGAGGACCAGATCGATATCAGATAGCGCATTTAGGAGGGCTACGTGCAACGGCATCTCGGGATTACCGAGAACATCTTCACCTAATTTGGCCTGTACGTAACCATGATTTATAAGGCGAGATGCTATCTGCCGACGTTTCTTCAAATCGCATGGCTGCGCTTCTCCAGGCCCTAGGACGACGATCCTGAGGTCCTCACGTCGCAGCAGTCTAGCGTACGGGTCGGTATTCAAGCTGCGGAGCCAGGTGGCTCGACCGTGGAAGATTCAGCGAGCAACTTGTCTCCATACTCGCTGAGTCTAAGCCGGGTGGGACTTATCTCGCACAGGTTCGCTCCAGCCAAAATTCCTACGGACTTGAGGACATCAGAAGGCTCCCCCTCAATTACATCCGGCAGATCCTCCCACCTAATTGAAGTCCTGCGGTCCAAAGCGTTGAGCAACTGCCGAGCGGTCGGGTCCAGATACACCGCGGCCAAGCGCTCTTGATTCCGTCGCTCCAGTTTCTGCACCTCTGCACCCCACCTTACTAATGCCAAGAAATCCCCTTGGCCAAAGGCAACAGGGTCCTCTATGTCAGACCCGCTGTTTATGAACACACTCCATCGTAACAAAAAGGGAGGAAAGTCAGTCGGCTGAGCGAGATAGCCTGGCGAACTCGTCTTTGGGTCTATCCCTGACCATTCAGTGGGAACAATAGAGGAAATAGTCATATCTAATGCTCTCTTCTTGGTTTGAGAATCTCCGTCAAGACCTTTATGAAATCGCGATATTCTTGGTCTAACGCTTGCAAGAGCCACTCTGTTGAAGGCACTTCGTTTCCGATATCTATGTGAACGTTCAGATGCGCCCAGTAGTTTCGGCCTGCATATTGGTTTTCTTGAGGTTCAATACGCAAACCGCACCGCCTATCGCGTGCGGCATACCAAAACCTTGCGGATGCACCCATGATGTCGTATCTGGTATCCCCAAGCGCATCTTCCTTCACGGTACGACTTAGGAGCACCTTGCTCGGTAGCTCCTCGTCTTTGGGTTCCACTTCAATATGGAAATTGAGACCAACGGCAGCGTAGCTTAGGTTGCTCTGCTTCCCGATATATTCGGCAACCCGGGCGACGCGGTCAGGAAAATCCATCCTCACTGGCACCTCAGCACTTCCATCGTCAAAATCCAACCTGTTTTGCCTCACGTTAATAGTCAACTGGTTGCGCATACTCGACAAAATGACCCCATCAGTAGATTGACGCATCTCTGGAGCATCGATGAATTGACTCAAGCCCGTTGGGTCAATGGCCCCAAGTAGCAGTCCGGGCACAGCGAACGTCGGTTCTGTAGGAACACCTGCCACGTAAACTACTACTGTCTTTAGCTTCTTGACTGAATTTGGTTCAATCAATGGCTCACCCGTAAACAACTTGCGATAGTTGACGACCTCTACACCCCCATCAAAGGAGTAGCTCAGTCTTAGGACAGAAAAATGCGGTCATGCCGCATATTGCAAGGGTTTTAGTAATGAAAATAGAAGCCGTCGGAACTAGAAGCAACAACTAATGCGATTTGGCCCGCTAGATCACTTGGTGCGCCGGCGACGCCCTGCTGGCTCCGCGCATTTTCGATTTCCGTCAACTCTCCTTTAGCCCCACCCCCGGCGGCATAAAAAACTCGTACTGCTCCGGCGTCCCGTAGCCTTCCATCTCTGTCAGCCGCACCCCGGTGCTGTTGAGTGCCGCCTCGACGATTCGCTTGTTGAAGGCACTGACGTTTTCATCGGCCAGATACTCGGCCACCGGCATCCATAGGCACTCGGCGATCTCGTCCTCTTGGATGCTAATCTCAGTGCTCAGCGGATGCAGGCGGCAGACGAAGTAAATATCCGACTTGCCAAAGCGATAGCCGTGCCAGTGGCGAAAGCAGACCAGCGCGTCAAACTCAGTCTCGACTCCGGTCTCTTCAAAAACTTCGCGCACCACAGCCTCGGCCAAGTGCTCGCCGGCGTGCAGCGCACCGCCGGGCAACTTATAGCGCGGCGGGCCGGACGCCCGCCGATGGTACTTTTCACTGACCACCAACAGCTCGCGTGCCTCGTTGAGCACCACCCCACCCGCGCCGATGTAGTGCGAGGCGTGCGCCGGCACATAAGCACCTTCTTCCAGTTGCAAGGTCATCATTAGATAGCCATCGCTGCTGTGGTGGAACGCAAACCCGGCTTCCACTGCCACCGGAACCAACGCCGCCTTGGCAATCGAGACCTCCAACCACACGACCCGGTAACCTTCGTCCTGCCAAGCCGCCAGCGAAACGCGCAGCCGCTCGGCAAACGCCGCCGGGTCTGGATCAAGAGCCTCTGGTTTGGGAATGACGCCGCCGAATGGATTCGTCGTTGCCGCAATGGGTTCCATATCCCGCCTCCCTCAATAGCTGCTAGTGATAGCAAACCCCACTTGGCGTGTCAAGCCGTCCAGCCTATACTATCGCCCATCATAAAAATACGAGGACTCGCCCATGCAACGCGCCCTGCACAGAAAGCTCATCGGCCCCAAGGCCCATCGCCAACTCCTCGCCTTCCTCGGCGAGCACCTGCCCCACTTCACGCCCCCTACGTCGGCCGCAGCTTGGCGCAAACAAGTCCCAACTCTGCGCACCCAAGTCCTCGACCTGTTCTTCCGCGGTCACCCCAAAGGCCTCCTCGCAGAACAGCCGCAAGTCCACTGGGGCGACCGCATCGAAACCGGCGCCGGCTACACCATCCGCAAGCTGCGCTACGAGGGCTATCCCGGCCTCTGGGTCCCGGCCCTGCTCTACGAGCCGGACCAGCTTGAGCAAAAGGCCCCCGCCGTCCTCAATCCCAACGGCCACCACGCCGGCGGCAAGGCCATGGACTACAAACAGGCCCGCTGCATCAACCTCGCCAAGCGCGGGATGCTGGCACTCAACACCGAATTCCTCGGGATGGGCGAGTTGCGCGCCGACGTCGAACACAACCGCATCGCCCACCTCGACCTGTGCGGCATGGCCGGCATCGGCGTATTCTACCTTTTGATGAAGCGCGGCCTCGACGTGCTGCTCGCCCACCCCAAGGCCGATCCCGAGCGCCTAGCGATGACCGGCCTGTCGGGCGGCGGCTGGCAAACGGCTCTGCTAGCAGCTCTCGACGAGCGCGTCAAAGTCATCGTCCCAGTCGCTGGCCATTCAGCCGTCTGGCAGCGCCGGGGCTGCATCGAAGACATTGGCGACCAAGAGCAATGCCCGGCCGACCTCTGCACGGTAGCCGACTACGACGCACTCTCCGCACTCTTCGCGCCGCGGCCGACCTTGCTCATCTACAACCGCGACGACGATTGCTGCTTCCAGACGCGGCGGACGCGCAAATCCATCTACCAACCCATCCGCCCGGTCTTCGCACTCTTGGAAGCCAGCAACAACATCGCCCTCCACGACAACACCGACCCCGGCACCCACAACTACGAGCGCGACAACCGCCGCCAACTCTACAAGTTTCTCAACCAACATTGGGGACTGGCAACGCCAGACGACGACCTGCCCTATCGCGACGAATTGCAAACCGAAGAAGCCCTCGCCGTCGGCCTGCCCCCCGACAACGCCACTTTGCTCTCCATCGCGCAGGCGACTCTGCGCAAAATCCGGCAGCGGCCAAGAAAAGCGCACAATCCGGCCACTGCACGCCAGACGCTTGCCTCATTACTCAAGCTGCCGCAGTGGAAGAATCGGTCCCGGCAAAAAGTCGGCCCCGCGCAAAAGCGCAAAGATGCCACCATCCAACATTACCTATTCCATCTCGACGACACCTGGACTCTGCCGCTGACCGAATACACACCGCCGCGCCCCCGAGGCACTGAGCTGCTCATCGCCGATGGGGGCCGCAGTACGCTAGCTGGCCCGCTAGCCACCGCCTTGGCGCAAGGCCGTCGAGTGCTCGTCGCCGACCTCTTTGCCACCGGCGAACTCGGCGTCGAACCGCGCCACCAAATGCTGGTCGCCACCGCTGGCCAGCGCCCGCTCGGCATCCAAGTCGGCCAAGTACTCGCGCTGCTGGCGACAGCAAGCCAAAAAAGCCGTGTACTGCACCTGACGGCTCACGGCCGCTGCTGCCCGGTCGTCGCGCTAATCGCCGCCGCGCTCAAACCCCAAGCCCTCGCCTCGCTGACGACCAACGCCCTCATCGACTCCCTCGGTCGCCTTATCGACTGGCCGCTGGCCTATGACGCCGCCCCATCCCTTTACTGCTTTGGCCTGCTGGCCGAATTTGACATCCCCGACCTGATTGCACTCTCAGCACCCGTGCCGCTGGCCGATCCCCATCGCGGACCATTGCGCGGCTGAGGACAACCCCTAGCCATATTTTTCTCGCAGCCACCGCGCCGCCGCCACCTCGTTTTTGAGCTTGCTATAAACCTCGTCGATATCGACTTTCGCCGCCGATCCGGGAGCGAATCCGCAGTCCGGGTTGAGCACCACCCGCTCGGGCGCCAAGTACTGCAACGCCTGTTCCACTCGCCCCATGATCGTCTCCGGCTCGTCCACCTCGCCCGGCTGCACCCCCACGCAGCCCAAGCCGATCTCCAAATCTTCGCGCAGTGCCTTAAAAACCGCCGCATCGCCTGCGCCCGGACTGGCAAACTCCATAGTCAGATGGTGTACCTTCAGGCGATTGAGATAGGGAATGATCGGGCCGTAGTCGCCGGTGTGATATGCCTCACACCGGACCCGGGCTCCTGCGCGGCGGCACAAATGCACGGCCAAGTGCACCCCGGTGGCTCCCTCCACCACCGCATTGGTCATTGCCACCGCAAAATCGGCCGCGGCCGCGGGGTCTTCATATCCGGCTCGCACCTGGTCATCGACGAACAGGCATAGATGCGGATCGTCGATCTGTACAATATCGGCACCGGCCTTGCACAATAGCGCCAACTCGCGGCGCAGAATCGGCACACAAGCCTCGACGAATTCACTGCGGGTCGGATAGGCGCGGCGCGATCGTTCCGCATCCCACAGCCGCTCGCCCAACAGCGCGGGCGCCGGCAAGGTGGCCTTGATTTTGCGCGAGCTAATCTGCTTGAGAAACGCTACTTCGCGCGCAATAAACCCTTCGTCTTTTGGTGCCAACTTGTCCGTGACAATAGTCCACGGCCTGCCGTCCGCACTCCGGCCAACCGCAAAGCCATGCGCCAATTCGGCGATCACGCCGATATACGAGGCGCGCCGCCATTCGCCATCGGTGATCACGTCCAACCCGGCCTCTTCCTGCAATGCCACCGCATAGGCCACCGCCGCGTCCATCACCTGTTCCAGCCGCTGGGCATCCATTGGCCGCTCACCCATCACGGCCGCGCGCACAAAATCCGGCCGCGGCAGCGAACCGACCACAGCCGCCGGAAAGAGCGTCCCGTAGTATTGACGCGTTGACATATCAGGCACCGTATTCGTCCGACCAGCGCACATTGGCTAGCGCGACGTCCTCTGCGGTGTCAATCTCCATGTACTCGCCATTGGTGGTCACCATGTGCAAGGTCTCTCCGGCGTCCAGCATTTCCTCAAAAAGATGAATCAGATACGCCTTTTCAAATGGCATATCGTCTTTCCAAATTTGCCCGGCGTACTGTGCCTTCACCCGCTGATAATGGGCCCGCAAAGACCGCGCCCCAGCCGCAGCCAACCGCGCCACGCCAATATACTCGCCGCTGGCCGCTGGCCCTGGTATAGCGCGGTTGATCGCCACGACCCGATCGGCAGCGGCCACGATCTTTTCGGCATCGTCTTCGGGGTGCTGGCTGCGATTTACATAGCGCGAACGCCAATCTGTATCAACGCAGAGCGCGATATCGCCCTCGTGCTCTAGCGCTCGACGCACAACCGCGGGACGATAGAGAATATCGGCATAGGAACAAATAAAACCATCGGCCATGTACTCCTCGGCACAAAAGAGCGAGGCCAAGATATTGTTGTGCTGCCAGTTGGCATTGTGGCAGTAAATTAGCTGCGGGTAGTCGGCTCGGATCTGCTCGATGCGATAACCGCCGATAAAAACCGGCGTTGCCAACCCGGCCGCAGCCAGCGTCTCGAGTATCCAGTCGAGGATCCGCCGTCCACCGACGCGCATATAGCATTTGGGCTGTTGGTCGGTCAGGGCGTTGAGCCGGCTGCCGCGACCGGCACCGATGATGATGGGGCGCATAGCCCTCCTTTCGTTTTGACGCTTGGCGTGGTAGAGTATACTCACCCCCTGCTGCCGAAACAATCGCCGGTGGAGAGCACCGCCCTAGCACCTTATATTGAGATACTGCACACAGAAAGGATGAATATGTCCGCAAAACTGCCCCTCGCCATCGTCGGCTGCGGCGGCATGGGCCACCGCCACCTCTACGGCCTGGCCGAATTGCAAAGCGCCGGCCTGTCGCCTTTTGAATTGGTCGGTGCCTGCGACCCCAACCTCGACAACGCCCACTCGCTGGCCGACCAAGCCGAGGAGCGGCTGGGCACGCGCCCCCAACCGGTCAAAGACCTCGCCGAACTAGCGGCCGTCGCCCCGGTCCAAGCCGTCGGTATTACCACCCTACCAGCCCACCACCACACCGTGGCCACCGAGGCCATGGAGCGCGGCTGGCACGCGCTGTGCGAAAAACCCATGGGGCTTACCGCCCGCGCCTGTAAGCAGATGATCGCCAAGGCCCAAGAGACCGGCTGCATCCTCTCAGTGGCCGAAAACTACCGCCGCGACCCCGTAAACCGCCTCGCCAAGGCCCTGCTCGACGCCGGTGTCATTGGGCGTCCGCGCCTGATGCAGCAAATTGCCATAGGCGGCGGCGACAGCATGCTCATTTCAGTGTGGCGGCACCAAAAAAACGCCAGCGGCGTCCTCCTCGACGTGGGCGTTCACTTTGCCGACATCATGGAGTATTTCCTCGGCGCGGCCGACACCGCCTACGCGCAAACGCGCCTGCACGAACCGATGCGCAAAAACCCCGTAGCCGGTCGCAACGTCAGCAGTGGCTCGCCAGGCGGGGTGTACGAACGCTGGCAAAAAGACATGCCGGCCGAGTTTGCGGCCACCGCAGACGACGCAGCCTATGCCACCATCCTCTTCAAAAGCGGCGCAGTCGCCCAGTACATTGAAGACCACGCCGGCCGCGGCCAACACCAGCGGCGACGCTCCATCCACGGCAGCCGCGGCTCGCTGGACCTGCCCGGCGATCGCTCGGGCAACCGCCTCACACTCCACCTCGACGGCACCGACCCCATAGACGACCAAGCACTGCTCGACCTCGTGCCCGATCATCGCCTCGACGAAGTCACGGCCGCACTTTTTGGCGGCGACCGGCTCTTCGAGTACCACTTGCCCTTTGTCGAGACCGATCGCAAGCTAATCGCCGTCGAATACCACGAGCTTGGCACCTGCATCCAACAGGGACGACAACCCGAAGTCGATGCCCGGCAAGGTGCGCGTTCTGTGGGCCTGTCCTACAGCCTGATGGAGTCGCAAGTCGCCGGGCGGGCGCTGGCAGTCGATGCCGTCTGCGACGACCACATCAACGCCTACCAAGCCGAAATCAACCAGCACTTGGGGCTCTAAACGATGGCCGCCATCCTCTGCCCTCGCTGCCACAAAATCGTCAGTGCCGAAGCCGCAACCTGCCCCCATTGCGGCCAGCGCAAACCCGGGCTGTGGGGCGCGACGGCCGCCGTACGCAAGCTCGGCCTACAGCTAAATTTCCCGCACTTGATCACCGTGTTTTGCGGCGTGCTCTACCTGCTCGCATTGGCTCTCGATCCATCGGCGATCTTCCAGACGCAGGGCCTGATGCAAATTCTCGCGCCTAGCATCCAAGCCAGCTTCAAGCTCGGCGTCACCGGTACGGTGCCCATTTTCGCCTACAAATTCTGGTGGACGCCGATTACGGCCATCTACCTGCACGGCGGCCTGCTGCACATTTTCTTTAACATGATGTGGGTTCGCCAACTTGGTCCGGTTGTCGAAGAACTCTTCGGCCCGTTCCGCCTGCTGGCGATCTTCACCGTCGCCGGCATCACCGGCTTTATAGCCTCAACCCTAGCCGGCCACGAACTCACGCTGGGTGCCTCCGGCTCTATTTTCGGCCTCTTGGCCGCCGCCATCGCCTACGGTCGGCGCACCGGCTCCCAGCTCTTTACGCGACAATTTCTCCAGTGGGCGGCCTTGCTCTTCATCATGGGCTTTGTGATGCCCGGCGTCGATAACTGGGCGCACGGCGGCGGCTTCGTCGGCGGCTATGCGGTGGCGTATGTGTTCAGTCGCAGCTCGGAGCGCGAGGGCTTGGGGGCTTATCTAGTGGGTGGTTTGTGCCTGTTGGCCACAGTCGGCGCGTTTGCCTTGCAGTTTATCGCCGTGTTTTTCTAGCCGCTTCATGCCCGACGAACTCATCGCGCTGTTTGACGGCCAAGGACAACCCATCGGCGCCAAACAACGCACCGCCGCCTACCGCGACCGCGACCGCGTCGGCTTGGTCTTCGTCTGGGCGGCTTGGCACACAGCCGCCGGCGTCGCCCGCACCCTCTTGCAGATCCGCTCGCGCCCCGGCGACCCCTATCTTGGTAGCCTCGACGCGCCCGCCGGCGGCCACATCCGCACCGGAGAAACGCCGGCCGCCGCCGCGCGCCGCGAATTTGCCGAAGAAGTGGGCATCGCGCTGACAGCCGCCGAATGGGTCTTCCTCGGACGGCAACCCCTCCAAGACGCCGAGCGTTCTGCCATGCAGTTTTTCTACCTCTGCACGCGGCCCATCTCATTGGGGGAAACCGCGTTCAACGAAGAGGTGGATGCTTTCGTCGAAGTCGGGCTCGACGACTTCGACGCTTTGGTTTGCCAGCGAGTCGCGTCAATTCAAGGCCAAGCCCGCTATCGCAAAGCACCAAGCGAAACCAGCCCGCGAGAAATTACGCCCGCAGCCTTTGCCGCCTACTCCGAGCCGATCATGGACGCCATCCGCCGCTCGGCCAGCGCGACGCGCACCTATCTCGACACCGGGCAAATCAACGCGACTATCTGGCCGCCTGCGACCGGCTGATATAGCGCTCCAAATGCGCCTGCGCCCGGCCGCTATCCAGCGCCTCCCGCGCTTGGGCCAACCCCTCTTCAGCACTCGCACTTAGCCCCAGATAGTAGTCGGTCAGACCGGCGTTGAGTACTATCCGATCGTAAACAGGCCCCCGTTCGCCCTTGAGTGCGGCCAGCCCCAGGTCGGCAAAAGCTCGCGCACTCACCTCCACCGGACGCGGACTTTGCGCGTAGCAAAAGCCGTGGGCTTGCGGGTCAACGTCTTCGGCTACCGTCGTCAGGGCACCACCGACGCGGCGGAAACCCTGCACGTAGTTGATCGCCTTGCGCCGCGTGTCTGAGGGCTTGCCCAGTCGCAAGCCGTAATGGCTGCTCCCCTCCTCGCCCTTGATCGCCAGCCCGGCGTCCAAGCCGCGCTCCTGCATCAACCCCAACAGCTTGTCCTCGTAGCCGGTGTGGTAAAAACCCGCGATCATGCCGTTCCAAGCCGTGCCAACAAACAACTGCTGCGCCTTCTCGGTAGTAGCCCAAGGCGGGCGTTTGGCGATGTGGGCGCGCAAATGGCGCAAAGCATACGCCCGAGGCGCGTACTCGCGCTGGCTCACATACGCGAACCCAATGGCCGGGTCTTCAATGCAACGGGCCGCTATAGCCAGCGGCAGATCGACCCGCGCACCCAAGGCCGCTAGCACTGCTTCCTCCGTAACTCCGCGCTTGGGCGGCATCTCGGCGACGCCGTGCAGCACAGTCGCCCGGCCCAAGGCCGCACGCACGGCCGCGACCGGCAGCGTCGGGCGAAAATAGCGTGCGGCACCGTCAAACGGCTGGCCAAAATGCAGCAGCGAATCAACTTGGACCGGCCGCACTTGGTCCGGGCGGCGCACCGCGTCGAGATGAGCGCGCACTTCTTCTTTGTTTTCGAGGTTCATCCGCTGGCCGATCAAAAACGCCGCCATCAGCGCGGGGCGCACTGTGCCCGCTAACATAGCGCCGAGCGCACCGCACACTTGCTCGTAGCGCAAGTGTTGGCCCTGCAAAACCGGACGCAGCGCTGCAACCACGCGCGCTTCGCCTCCATTGCAACCAGCGACATCAGGCGCCATCCCCAGCAAGAAGCGCAAATCATCGGGCATCTTGCTGAGTTCGTCCCCATAGCGCTCAAACGCCTCGACCTCGGCGGCACTCCAACCGGTCTGTGCGCCGAAGGTGCGCCGGATGGACATCGCCGCGAAAAACGCGCCCATCTGTGCGGGAGAAGCCTGCGCGGCGCGGGGCAAAGCCCCTTTGAGCGAAGCGAAAATCAGTTCGAGAATCCGCTTAGGGTCTGGATCGCCCTCTTTTTTGCCTAGTGGGCGGCTCTGGTGCGGCCCAGTACAGACGCGCGCTTGCGCCGCTAGCACTTCTTCGTTGGGGCCGGGATAGAGGTTGGGCATGGGCAGGCTCCTATTTGCGTCGAAAGCGCGGCGGGCAATAGGCGACCGGTTGAAGTTCTCGTTTATATTTTAATATATTTATTGCACGTACTTTTGACATGAGCAGGCTCGCTATGAGCGCATCCAGGCCCTCAACTTCGATGACAAATAATTCCCCGCATCGCATTGGCCAACTTCGCACACAGTACAATAAGGCAGACCAATTCACCCGAAAGTCCGATCAAATTCGAGCATCTCGTTACATAGAGACATTTTACCCCCGAGGAACCATGCGCTACCTACTCTATTTTCTCGCAACCCTCGCCATCACAGCTTGCGGTTCGTCCGACCCGGCTCCTCCGGCGCTGCTCCACTACGTCGCGGTCCAAGAAGCCTTGGCCGACGACGACCTAGCGCAAGCGCGCCGAGCACTGCAAGACTTGGCCCAAAGCGCCAGCCCAACGCTCAAGCCGCTGGCGGAAAAAGCCGCCCGTGCCGCCGATCTCGCCGCAGTGCGCGTTGCGTTCAAGCCGCTGTCCGAACAAGTGCGGCAGGGCCCAATCCCCCCAGGCTACGTCGTGGCGTACTGCCCGATGGCCGACGGCGACCAGGGAGCGCACTGGGTCCAGAAAGACCAGCCCCAAATCGCCAATCCCTACTTCGGCGCTTCCATGCTCCGCTGCGGCGTCTTCAAGGAGTAGCCGCCCGCGCCCATGATCCGCGTAGAATCCGCCACCCGCCGCTACGGCGTTTTGACCGCTGTTGACCAAGTCAGCTTTGCCGTTGACCAAGGCGAGATCGTCGGCTTTGTCGGGCCCAATGGGGCCGGCAAGAGCACTATGCTCAAAATGCTCTCTACCTTTATCCACCCCACGGCCGGCACAATCGCCATCGACGGACTCGATGTAGTCGAGCATCCGCTCGCCGTGCGCCGCCGCATTGGCTACCTGTCGGGCGACACCCCGCTCTACCAAGAGATGCGCGTCGATAAGTTCCTCCGCTTCATCGCCCGCGCCCGCGGACTCGCCGGCGACGCCTTGCAGCAGGGCTTAGAACGCGCAGTCGAACTCTGCGGGATCGAAGCGGTGCTCAGCCAGCGCGTCAAGGAGTGCTCGACCGGATTCCGCCAGCGCATCGGCCTAGCCACTGCCATGGTACACGATCCGCCGGTCTTGCTGCTCGACGAGCCAACGCACGGCTTCGACCCCTTGCAGGTGCTGGCCTTTCGCGACACCTTGCGCGCCCTTAGTTCAGGCCGCGCGATCCTGTTTAGCACCCACATCATCGGCGACGTTGAAGCCATTGCCGACCGCGTGTTGATCATCCACCAAGGGCGCTTGCTCGGCGATGGCCGCGTCGAACAGTTGGCCGCCGACGCCGGCATCCCCGGGGCCGGCCTCGAAGCCGTTTTCGCCCACTTAGTCCGCACCACCACCCCGGCCCATGTCTGACGCGCAACGCCTTTCTACTGCCGAGTACCTACACGGCACGCGCATTGTCTTTGACCGCGAGCTAGAGTCGTACTTTGACTCGCCCATTGCCTATGCGTACGCCGCGGTCTTCTTAGTGCTTTCCGGCACCACCTTTATGAACTCCTTTTTTCTCGACGGAGTCGTCGATATGGGGCCGTATTTTACGACCCTACCCTTCTTGCTGATCCCCTTCATCCCAGCCATTACCATGCGGGCTTGGGCCGAAGAACGGGCCCAGCACACCTTTGAACTGCTAATGACCCTGCCGCTGCACTCCTTGCAGGTCGTGCTGGGCAAGTATCTGGCGGCCCTGTGCTTCTACGCCATCGTGCTGGCCGGTAGCCTGCCCATCGTGCTAATGCTCGTCTTCCTCGGCGATCCCGATCTCGGGCGCATCTGCGCCAGCTATCTCGGCGCACTGCTGTTGGGTGCTTTCTTCCTGTCCTTCGGCCTGTTTGCCTCTGGCCTGACCCGCGACCAAATCGTCGCCTTTGTGCTCGCCGCGCTCTTCGGCTTCTTTTTTGTGCTCAGCGGGCACGACAAAGTAGTAGAAGTCCTCGACGGACTAGCACCAGCCTATCAGCCGGGCACGTGGCTGTACGAGACTATATCGGTCCTGCCCCACTACGAGGCTTTTGGCCGCGGCGTAATCGCCCTGGCCAATTTGCTGTACTTCGCGTTGATGAGCGGCTTTTTTGTCGCGATGAACTATCTCAGCCTCCAGCGGTCCAAGTATTGAAGCGGCCCTTCTTGCTCCAAACTGCGCTGGCTTTCGCGCTGCTGTTGGGCATCGTCGCCTACGCCGGCCGCCTGCTGAACCTAACGGGCAGTTGGACCCTCGATCTAGCCGGCGACGACATCGCCACGCTCGCGCCGGCGACCGAGCACTACCTCCGCTCCTTGGAAACCCCGCTCGCCATCACCTACTTTGCCACCGCCCGCGAAAACATGCCGGCCCACCTCAAACAACTCGAGCCCCAAGTCCGCCGGCTGCTGTCGGCTCTGCGCGACCAAGCACCCGCCCACATCGACTATCGGGTTATCGACCCGGACCAAAGCGGGCGCGCTGGCAGCGGCTACGCCGCTAGCCAAAAGGCTTCCTCCTTCAGCGTGCGGCGGGTGTTGCACGACGAGCATTCCGAGCAAAAAATCTGGTCCTCGCTGGTCATCACACGCGCCAACGCGCCCGCCGTGCTCGTCCAAAGCATCGAGCCGGAGCACCTGCCTTACCTAGAAGAATACGTCATCGCCCAACTACAGGCCGGGCGCACACCGCCACAACCCACTTTTGGCGTCTCGGCACCGCCGCCCTTCCAGCTTTTGGCAGCCTTTCTCAACGAAGCCGGGCCAGTCGTCGAGCTAGACCTCAACAGCAACCCCACCATCCCGCCAGCAATCGACGTGCTGTTCTGGATCCAGCCCGAAGTCGCCACGCCCGAACACGTGCGGCAGTTGCTTGCCTTCCTAGCATCCGGCCGCAGCGCCGTGCTCGCCGGCAGCACCTACCAAATCGGCTACGCCCCACAAGAGGACGCGATTTCCTATTGGGTACACCACGCACCGCCTGCTTGGGGGCAACTGCTCCAGCCCTTTGGCCTGCGGCCGGTGCCCGACTTGCTCGTCGATAAAAACACCGGGCCGGTCATCCTCGACATGGGCGAAGTAGTAGCGCCCTTCCACCTGCGGGTGCTGCCGGCTTTTTACAACATGAAGAGCTTTGCCGCGCCAGGTCGCGGCGGGCTCAACTTCGTCGCCGCCAGCGCGCTTGAAGTCGATCCGTCGGCCGTCCAAGCCAAGGGCTTCCAGCCGGAAATCGTCGGTACGACCACCGAAAGCCCTCGCGTCCTGCCCCTGCCCACCGGTCCTTTCACCGACGCCGACTTAGCCGGCGGCCTGCCCGTGCCCAAACAAAATCTGCTGGTTCTGCTCAAGCCGGCCGATCCTTGGCAGGGGCAGCTGTTGGTCTTGGCCAGCGCATCGCCCTTCCAAGACGGCATCATCAACCAGCCCGGCTACGCCCACCGCGTCTTCCTGCAAAACCTCATCCGCACCTACGGCCAACCAGAACGCGTATTGCGCGGGCGCGTCGAAAAGGGGGAGCCGCAGCGGCTTGTCCCGCCTGGGGCCCTCGCTCGTTTGTTCTGGCGGTTCTTTGCCGTCTTTTTGCTACCGCTGGCGTTTGTGGGGCTCGGCGTTAGGTACTATTTGCGCTACAGCCGACCAAGTTGGCCAGCCGGCCGTTGGGGCCGCCCGCTCGGCCTCGCCTGCTTGGTGCTCCTCATCGGCGCGCTCGTCTGGCGCGGGCGCGGCCCCTATCTCGACCTGACTGCCGACCAACTCAACACGCCCTCACCGCTTTTGGGCCGCTTGTTGCAGGGCACGTCCCTGTCCGCCGAGCTGATCGCCACGCACCGCGCTTCCATGCCCCGGCAGCTCAAAGACGCCGAAGACCGCATCCGCACCTTGCTGGCCGATTGCAACATTCCCCTGCGCGTAATCCGGCCCGACGCCCTTACTGCCGACCAGCGGCAAACGCTCGCCGCCGCGGGGCTGGCACCCTTCCCAGCCGAACGAGTCCTCCACGACACCCTCGCCACCCAATACGTGTGGAGCGGCCTGCGCCTGCTGGACCGCGAACGCAGCATCGCCGTACCGCGCCTCGACCAATCCGCCCACCTCGAATTCCTCTTGGCCGCAGCCGCCCACACTTTGCAACAAGGGCGCAAAATGCGCGTGGCCGTCATCTCCGACTTGCCGCGCCTCTCGCCAGCCGAAGCGCTCGAAGACTACCAAAAGAAGGGCCTCATCGCCCCGGGCGGCACCGATGTGTACAGCGACTTAAAGAGCCTGCTCGCCGACTATCTCTACGACGTCCACTACATCAACCCGCGCACGCCGAGCATGCCCGCAGACGTAGATGTCCTGTTGTGGATGCAGCCGCGCCGCGACTCGGGGCCGATTCTGCTGCTGCTAAGCCAGCATCTGGCGCGGGGAGGCAAGGCCATCGTCGCCATGCAGCACTTCAACATCCAGCAGCGCCAGTACCGCGGCTCGGGTTTTCAGACCGTGTACTGGCCCCAGCCCCAATTCCAAGACCTCGACCGCTACCTGAAGCTCTTTGGCGTCGAACAACTGCGCGAAGTGCTCTTTGACCGCACTCAATCACATCTCGACTTAGAAACCCAAATAAACCGCACGGCCGTGCGCGAGTACGACCCGCAAAAGGTCGCCTTGCCGTTTTTGATCCGCGCCGTCGGCCAGCACTACGACCCTACCTCGCCGATCACCCGACATCTTGGCGATCAGCTCTTTATTTGGGGAAATCGCTTTGCCCTGAACTCGGCAAAGCTGAGCAGTGCGGGAATAACGGCCCAAACCCTGATTGCCACCTCGCCCCAGGCCTGGGCTTATCCTTGGCAAGGAGGTTGGCTGCCGCCGGCGGTCTTCGCCCCGCAGACCTATCTGTCCGGCCCCCAGCCCCTAGCCGCGCTGCTTACCGGGCCTTTTCCCGAGGTCGTCTTTACCGAAAGTGAGGACGGCCGCGCCACACTCCAGCGCGTGGGCGAGCGCCCGCCACAGGTCGGCGCTTTACTCTTGATCGGCTCTTCGGAAATGTTCAAAAACGAGCACCTGCTGGCCCCGGGCTTTCAGCACGATCAATTTTTGCTCAACGCCGTGGCGTACCACGCGTATGGCGAGACGCTAGCTACCTTACAGGCGCGACAACCCACGTCGCGTGGCTTCCCCTTCCAAAGCACCGAGGCCAAGCGTTTGTGGCGCGTGTTCGTAGTGGGCGCGGGACCGCTGCTTTTTTTGGCCTACGCCCTCTATCGCCGCACGAGGCACCGGTGATTCGCTTGCTCTGCGCCTTGGCGGCCTTGCTGGTCCTGCTCGTCTTCGGGGAAAGTTTCCTGCGCGAGCACCAGCGCGACGGGCGCCGCACCGCCGGGGCTTTGCGCCTCTTGACGCCCGAACTGGCCTCAGCCGTCGAGCAGATTGAAGTCCACGCGGCCGGACGCCGTTGGCACTATGTCCGGCGCGGCAACACTTGGTATTTCCCCGCCTATCACCGCGCCTTTGTCCTCAACCGCCGCGTCGAGTACCTACTCCAGAGCCTGCTAGCCACCCCGGCGACCTTCGTATCGGCCGAGCCTGGGGACTTGGCCCGTTATGGCCTCGGCCCGGGCAGCGTCCGCATCCACCTGCTCAACCCACAGGGACATCCCTTGCTAAAAGTGCGCCAAGGACGCGGTGCCCCCGGGCCACGCGCTGGAGAATCGTATGTCCAGCGCGTGGGCGCCGACAGCATCTTCCACCTCCACGCCCACCCCGTCCAGGCCCTCGACACCGCGCCACCCGCGCCAATGCTCGACCGCCGCGTCCGGCCCCAAGCCTTGCAGCGCAAGGGCATTCGGCGCATTGCCTTTGCCGGCGACCCCTCCTACCCGGTGCAATCCCTCAGCCGTCAGCTAAAAGCCATGACCGAGCCCGGCCCGATGATGCCGACCTACCAGTGGGTCGCCCTCTCTGCGGCCGGCGCGGAGATCTGTTTGTCCGCCAGTGCAGAAGCCTACGCCGACTTTGTCAAACGCCTGACGTGGTCGGCTTTGCACGATCCGGACCGCACCGCGGCCTTCTTTGCCCAGGCCCGCTATCTCTATCTCGAAGACGAAGAAGGTACCATAGACACCCTCGCCATTGGCGCAACCGACGACCGCGGCCGCTACCTCCGCCTCCACACCACCGGCCATATATTCACCATAACGCCCGAAAAAGCGGCCCTGCTGTTCCCCACTCGCTCCGCCCTCCGCGACACCCTCGACCACCCCTCGCCCTATCACCAAGCCGAGCGTTAGCGCGGCCTGGCCGACGATTCGTCGGTCCGCTGGCGGCTAATAATCGTACGACAGTGAAATATGCCAGCGGCGTCCCAGCCCGAGGAATACGTCCGCGCTTGCCGCGTCGTGCCCATCGCCGTCATCGGCATCGGACACGTAGCGTTCGTCGAGCACGTTGAAGATGTGCAGTCGCAGTTTCATACTGCTGGGCAGGGCGTAACTGGCGTGTAGATCGACCAGATTGTAATCTGGGAGTTTCCAAGACTGTGCGCGGTCGTCGGGATCGGTGCGGTTGGCGGGGTCAAACTTGGCGTAGTGGTCCATGAACCGCCGCAGCCCCAGCGAGGCGTAGAGGCCGCGCCTGGGGAATACCGCACCGCTCAGGGCCAGGGTCTTTTGCGCGGCGTCGCCCACCTTTAACCCTTTGGCATAGACTTGAAATTCGCCAATGGTCTCGGGGTCTTCTTCGGGCGAGAATGTCGCATTCACATCGTTGAGCCATTGCCAATCGCCCAGGGACACCATGCCGCGCACCTCAAACTTGTCATGCGGACGCACCTTCAGGTCGAACTCTACGCCGGTGTGCAGGGCGTCGATGCCGTTTAGCAAAAATCGGAAGCTCCGATCGAGCTCCGCGCTGTAAATGCTCTTGGGCCACGAGCGGTCTATCCATCTGGTGTAATAGAAGTTGGCATTGCCAGTAACCATGCCGCGTTTGAAATAACCCGCACCCAACTCAAAAGAAGCGACTTTTTCATTGAACGTGGGGTCGTAGAGGCTGTTGTCGTAGTGGTAAACCGAGTCGAATTTAGGCGCCGTTGAAAGCCAGCCCATGTTGGCATACACATTGACTGTGGGCGTGGCGTTGTAGTTGCCGCCTACTTTGACGGTGTAGCCCGAAAAGTTTTCCCAGTCCGTCTGATCCCAGTCGCCATCGACCTTGGCGCGGAAATAGTCGATGCGCTTGTAGCCGGTCGCCGAGCCCGACGTGCTCAAAAAGGCGGTGAAGTTGTCAAATTGCCCTTCGAGCTGGGCAAAGCCGCCCCCCCAGCGCGTAAGGCCATCGTTGTGGTAGGCCACTTTGTCGCCGAGTCGCTTGACCGAAGTAGTGGCATTGCGGTCCCACTCGAAGACGTAGTAATCAGCTCCGAGCAAATTGCGCACCTCGCGCCAGTGCTGGCCTTTGTAGTAGCGCAAATCCGCGCCAAAGGCCAGCTTGTAGCTGTCGCTCAAACGGTATTCGGCCGTGCCCAAATAACCATACCAAAAGTGCTGATTGACCGAATTGCGGATAATGGTTGCGGCCGCAATTTCATCGGCACCCACTTGGCCGGCATCTACCAAATCGGCGTTGGCTTCTGCTGCCGGTTGGGTATTCAACTCAGAAGCTGCGCGCGGCCAGTTGATGCTGCCATCATCGAGGGTGCCCGGATTGGCACCCAAACGCCCGGTGCCGCCGCCTTTGCCACGCGAAAAATAGAACACATTCGACAACATCAATTGCGCGTTGGGGGTCCAGTACCAGTTCAAATTAGCTTGGGGTTTGTGGTAAAAATTTTCGCGCTCCATGATGATTTCGCTGTCGCGTGCCTCGTGGACACTGCCGTTGTAATACTCTCGATAGGACGCAAAGGGCGAGCGTCCCCAGTTGGGATTGTAATCGACGCCGTAGTCTTGTGCGCCCTCGACGTCAATGCCCAATGAGCGGGCGTACTCGGCGTCAAAAGTTGCAATGGGTTGTTTGTAGAGACGCTGGCCGTGGCGTTGGGGTGCGCCGGTGACGAACAGATCAATTTTGTGTGTAGCGGATGCCAAAAAGCTCAACGCACCAAAGTAGGACCACGCCGACGACCACGCCTGAGCGGGCAGCCCGGCGCTGCTTTTGCGCGTCATGCCAAGCGTGAAGGCCGTTTTTTTGTCGATTAAACCCGATGAAAAATTGAGCGTAGTTTTGTAAAAGGCATTGTTGCCAGCCTCCTGTTTAATTTGGAATCCGCGCTGTTGACTGGCGACATCAGTGATGATGTTCATGGTGCCACCCACCGAGGCGATCGCCAGGTTGGAGGCCCCCAATCCGCGCTGGACTTGAATAGACGACGCAACGTCGGTCAGCCCATCCCAGTTGGACCAATAGACCCAGCCGTTTTCCATATCGTTGACCGGTACGCCGTTGATCATAACGGCGACGTTGCGCTGGTCAAAGCCCCGCACATTGATGCGGGAGTCGCCGGCTCCGCCGCCTTGCGCGGTCGCGTACACGCCCGGCGTATCATTCAAAATCAGCGGCAGATCGCGCGAGCCGAGCTTGCGCTGCATGTCGGCTTTGGACACGTCGGAGAAGGCAACGGGGGTCTCGCGCAGCTTAGCCCGATCGGCGACGATGATGATTTCTTTGCCGCGAAATACTTCGGGCGTGAGTTCGACGACCAGCTCGACTGCATCCGCTTCTACCACAATGGGGCGGCGGTGTTGTTTGTAGCCGATAAAACTCACGACCAGCGTGTGGCTGCCGGCACCGACGCCAGCGATGGCAAACTGTCCGTCGAGGTCTGTAGTAGCTCCGCGCTCGACGCCTGCTATATAGACGTTGGCACCCGGCAGTGATTCGCCGGTTTCGGCGTCGCGCACAATGCCTTTTAGCTCGGCGGCAAGTAGCGGTGAATAGGCGAGCAACAACACAGAAAAAAGCGCGATCATCGGCTTCATAAGACACCTCAGTGGGGAAATGGGGACGCGGGTTAGGTCTAGGTATGCTAGGTGTTTCAAGCGAAATAAATATATATTTTTTATATAAAATTTAATTAATATGTTCAATTTAATAAATTGCGGATGCTCCGTCAAGCGAGGTATCGAGGGGAGTGGGATGCTACCTGTCTCTTTATCAATTCTTCGTTCACTTGCTGTTGACATATGTACCGGCACACGGTACGTTTTTTTTATGATTCGGACGTTTCGACATCGCGGCCTCAAGCGGTTGTACGAACGCGGGGATCCTAGCAAAATTCGTGCAGATCAAGCGGAACGGATCGCACTCGCTTTGGCAGACATTGACGACGTTAGCAAGCCGTCAGAGCTCGATTTACCAGGGTATCGGCTTCACCCACTAAAAGGTGATTTGAAAACATTTTGGAGCATCTCGATTTCCGCTCACTGGCGAATTATTTTTCGCTTTGAAGAGGGTGATGCGTACGACGTCGACTTGATCGATTATCACTAGCAGGAGCCAGAAATCATGGCTATGAAGAATCCACCACATCCCGGTCGTAGTATCAAGCAAAATTGTCTAGACCCGCTCGGTCTGAGCGTCACTGACGCGGCAAGGGTATTGGGCGTGGCTCGGCATACACTTTCGCGTGTACTGAATGGACATGCGGCTATTTCGCCGGAGATGGCTATTCGGCTGGAGAAGGCGGGCTGGTCTAATGCCGAATTCTGGCTGCGGCGCCAGACCTCGTACGATCTGGCGCAAGTACGCAGGGGTGAAAGCCGGATTAAGGTCAAGCGCTATCAGCCGCAGGTAGCCTGATAGAGAAACAGACTTAGAAGTAGAACTGCAAATGCTTGACGACCACACCCGCTAATCCCCTTCAAAACCGCAGCGCAAACACCGTCCGCACCCCCGGTTCCGAGCGGGCAGAGATAGAGCCCCGGTGGAGCCGCATGATCTGGCGGCACAGGCTCAGCCCAATGCCAGAGCCGTCTGGCTTGGTCGTGAAAAAGGGGATGAACACCTTGCCGAGTGCTTCCTCGACAATGCCCGGCCCATTGTCGGCGACCTCGACGACGACCTTGTCGTGCGCCAGCCGAGCGGTCAAGTCAACGCGGCCGCCAGCGCGGCCGGCCAGGGCTTCGCGGGCATTGCGCAGTAAGTTGATGAGGATCTGCTCGACTTGTTCGGGATCGGCGGTCAATTCGAGACTAGGGGGATTGACCGCGGTGTGCAACTCGACTGCGGATTCGACAAATTGGGGCCGCATTAGCTGCTCCACTCGGGCGAACAGACCGGCCACTGGGACGATCGCAAAGGACGGCGCTGGTACCCGGGTGAGATCGCGGTAGGATTCGACAAAGTGCAGCAGGCCCTCGCTGCGGCGTTGGATGGTGCTCACTGCGGTGCGGATGTCTTCGGTGGTCTCGGCATCGAGGGCGTCGTCTTTTAGCATTCCGTCGGCCGTAGCGGCCAGCGAAGCAATGGGGGTGATCGAATTCATGATCTCATGGGTGAGCACGCGGATCAGGTTTTGCCAAGCCTCCATTTCCTTTTCGTCGAGGTCGGGGCCAATGTCGTGAAACACGACTAAAGTGTGCATGCGGTCGCTCAGGCGGAACACCGATGCGTACAGGGCGAGGCGGACTTCGGCCAAACTCACCAGGTCGCGGCCGCGGGGGCCGAGGCTTTGCAGCGTGGTGGTTAGAGCGGGATTGACGCGCTTGAGATCGCCAATATGGCCCAAGCGGGGCACCCCCAAAAGACGCTTGGCTGCGTTGTTGATCAGCGACACCTCGCCCGCGTTGTCGAAGACGATCAAGCCGACGCCAATGTGTTGCACCACGGTTTGCAGATAGCGGGCCTGTTCTTCCTTTTCGGCCCGCGCTTGGCGAAAGGCGTCGAGGACTTCGTTGAACGCGGTCTTGAGTTCGTCAAAAGAAGAGCCAAGGCCGCCGGTGACAAAAGTCTGCGCGAAGTCGGCGTAGCGGATGGCGTTCAAAAAGCGCGCTAGGTCGCGGTTGGTGCGCTCGACGTAGTGGACGAGGGCGTAGAGCTGGTAGAGCAGGACGAGGGCGAGGGCGAGGGGGACGGCCAGATGATAGGTTCCTTTGGCTATCGCGTAGAACAGCAGCCACAAGGTGGTGCCAAAGAAGGCGACGCGCAGCACGATTCGCGTGCGGAAGGCGCCGGCTCCTTTTACTAAGCGGTGCAAAACGCCCTTAAAGGCCATATTTTTCCATGCGGCGATAGAGGGATTTCAGTCGTTTACTACTGGACCTAGCAGTAAATCTGCTGGAAGTCCCAAATGCCCTCTCAATGCGTCAATCTGCCGAATAGAAAGAGGTCGAGTTCCGCTAAAGAATTCGGACGTGCGACTTCTGCCGCCTAGCCATTTGGCTAGACCAGCACGGGAAAGCCCCTTCTGCTCCAGCATAAAGTCAACCACCTCTTGGGGCGTAGGCTGCTCGTAAGTAGGTATATGAGCGTCTTCGTAAGCTTGAACCAGAACCGATAAAAACTCCAGCCGCTCATAAGCCTCAGACCCAGGCGGAGGATCGGCATCGAGAAGGGCATCGATTTCTGCGATGGCGATGGCGTATTCTTCTTCGTTTCTCAACAAATGAGGTTGGGTGAAGTCGAGTACTTCAGCCATTGAATACTCCTTTATAGCGTCCGACGGGTGTATTCTGCGTGGGTAAAGACGTGGCGAATATATACCCTTCCAAGGTCGTAGCGCATGTCCACAACCAACCGGTATTTGTTGCCGCCGATATTGAAAACCGTGCGCCACTTTCCCAAGAAACTGGCAGAAGGAAAATCTTGGCGCACCTCATGCGGCGTAGTATAGTGCTTGCAGTACAAAACGCCCTTAAAGGCCATATTTTTCCATGCGGCGATAGAGAGCCGTGCGGGTCAAGCCGAGTTCGCGTGCGGTTTGGCTGACGTTGCCTTGGTGCTTGCGCAGCACGCGGGCGATGACCTCGCGTTCGACGTCTTCGAGATTGTAGCTGTCAAAGGCGACCGATTCTTCAGGAGACGGCGCCGCAGTCAAAGGGAAATCGCCCGCAGTCAGGCGAGCCCCTTCACTCATAATGACGGCGCGCTCCACAGCGTGCTGCAATTCCCGCACATTGCCCGGCCAAGCGTACCCGCGCAAGTGGGCCAGTGCCTCGGCGGTCAGGCCGGTCAGCCCCTTGCGGTACTTGGTGCGGTACAGGTCGAGAAAATGGCCGGCCAATAGCGCAATGTCCTCCGGGCGCTCGCGCAGGGGCGGCAGGTCGATTTCCACGGTGTTGATGCGGTAGAGCAAGTCTTGGCGGAAGGTGCCAGCGGTGGCCATTTCGTGGATCGGCTGGTTGGTCGCGCATATAAGGCGCACATCCACCGACACCGGCTGATTGGCGCCGACGCGGACGATCTGCTGATTTTGCAGGGCCGCGAGCAGCTTGACCTGCAAGGGCAGGGTTAGATTGCCGATCTCGTCGAGGAACAGAGTGCCCCCGGAGGCGATTTCAAAGCGGCCGGCGCGGTCGCTGCGGGCATCGGTGAAGGCGCCTTTGACGTGGCCGAAGAGTTCGCTCTCAAACAGGGTTTCGCTCAGCGAGCCCATATCGACGGCGATAAAAACCTCGTCGGCGCGCGCCGAGCGGCGGTGGATCGCCCGGGCGACTAGTTCCTTGCCCGTGCCGTTCTCGCCGAGGATGAGGACGCTGGCGTCGGTGGCGGCCACCTTGGCCATCGTCTGAAAAACCTCCTGTAGGATGGGAGCCTCGCCGATTAGGTCGCCAAAGGGTTGGTCGAGGTCGGCAGACAGCCGCTGCTGGCGCGAGCGGAGGTGGTGGGTTTCCTGGCGCGAGCGGTGCAATTCTACGGCCGCGGACACGGTGGCGAGCAGCTTTTCATTCTGCCAGGGTTTGAGCACAAAATCGGCGGCCCCCTCCTTGACGGCGCGCACGGCCATCTCGACATCGCCGTACGCGGTGATCAGCAAGACGACAGCGGTCGGGTCTAGGTCGCCGATTTGCTGGAGCCAGTAGAAGCCCTCCCGGCCGCTGGTTGCCTCTTGGGTGAAGTTCATGTCGAGGAGGACGACAGCCGGCGGCTCCTGTTTGAGGGCTTGCGGAATGGCTTGCGGATCGGTCTCGGTGCGAACTTGGTAGCCCTGCTGCTTGAGCAGCAAGCGGGCGGCGACGAGCACGTCTTGATTGTCGTCCACGACGAGGATGCGGGGGGCTTCAGCAGGCATGTATGTTGTTTATTCGCTCTTGAACGGATTGACTACTTCGACACCAAGTTGGGCAAAGTCACCGACGTTGCGGGTCGCGACGATCAGCCGGTGCACCACGGCTGTTGCCGCGATTAGGGCGTCTTCCACCAAGGTGTCTGACCGCCGGTGCTTGAGCCGGGCCCACACTCGAAAAGTAGCCGCGTCCATCGGCAGGATGTTGTAGGAAGCGACCACCCGGTTGAGCCAAGCTTCCAGTTCTTCCGCCTTGGTGGAGTCCTGCTCGCGGGTGATCTCGATACCTGCTTGGATTTCGCCTACAGTCGCCGCGGCAAGGAAAAGTTGATCGGCGGCTACACCCGACAGCCAAGTCAGGACGCGCTGATGCGGCTTGGGACGGCGCAGTTCTGAAACGACATTGGTATCGAGAAGATACATCCTTTTACTCGAAATTCAGGGGGCTGCGGTGCCGGTATTGCTGGCGCGGAGGCGTCAGGGCATCGGTCCGTGCTTCAGGGGCGAGTAGCAGTTCTTTAAGATTGGGTTTGGTCATCTGCTGCAATCGCCGCCATTGCTCAATGGGCACCAGCACAGCGGCCGCCACCCCGCGTTTGGTCACGATTTGCGGCCCTTCGGCAAGGCTCGTTGCCAGGAGCTCGCTAAACCGTGCCTTGGCGTCTTGTACTTGCCATGTTTTGCTCATACATCCTCCAAACATTTATGGTCTATTCTGACTAGACTTATAACTAGTCCGTTTCCTAAAGTCAATAATAGAGTGGTGCAACCAAGGGACACCGCACGTGTATCACCAGCGGACACCCCTGTATCACCAGCGGACAGTAGCGACGGCTCGGTGCCGCGGACAAATACAGCATATATCCCTGTTTTTAAACACTTTGTAGAATATGGCACACATCTTGCTTATGTCAGAGATGTACATTGCCAATTGCGACGAGATAAGGACGCCAATAGCTATGCCCGCAAAAATCCAAGTCGTTGCCAACGACCAACCTGCTGCGCCGACCCCCGGCAACACCCGGCTCGGCGGCGGCGTTGGCATGGACCGCAAAATCGCGCAGCCGCGGTTTTCGCCCAAGCGCATCGGGATCGGCACGGCTGCCTTGCTGTTGGCCGGGTTACTCGGATACGCCCTGCTCGCGGATTTCGGGGTGCGCAAACTGAATGTGGAGCGCGACCGATTGACTATTTCGACCGTCGAGTTCGGCCCGTTTCAGGAGTACATCCCAGTGCGCGGCACCGTGCTGCCGCTGCACACGGTGTACCTCGACGCCTTGGAACGCGGCCAAGTCGAGCAGGTGTTCGTCGAAGAGGGCACCTCCGTGGCCGAGGGCGATCCACTGCTGCGCCTTGCCAACCCCGACCTGGAACTGACCGTCCTGCAACAGCAAGCCGAACTAGAGCGCAGTCGGGAGGCGTTGCGCAATGGCCGACTGACTATGGAGCAGGACCTGCTGCGCTCGCGGAAAGAACGGATGGAGATCGAGTACCAGCTAGCCATCAACAAGCGCAACTTTGAGCGCTACCAGAGCCTGTCGGCGGCAGACTTGACGGCCATCCTCTCGCGGCAGGAATACGAGCGGCTGCGCGACGAGTACCAGTATAGCGTCCGCCGCATGGCCCTGACCGAGGAGACCCAGACCCAAGACTCGCTGCTGGCGGCGAGCAAGGTGGCGCAACTCATCTCGGCTGTAGAACGCATGGAACGCAACCTAAAAATCGTCCGCGGTCGGCTCGATAATCTAACCGTGCGGGCCCCGGTCGCCGGGCAGCTAACCACGCTGGCGGCCGAAGTCGGCGAGAGCAAGGGGACCGGGGTGCGCTTGGGCCAAATCGACAGAATCGACGGCTTTAAGGTGCGCACCGCCATTGACGAGCACTACATCGACCGGGTGGACCGAGGACAGCGCGGCCAGTTCGACAGCGGCGACCAGTCATACAGCTTGGTGATCGGCAAGGTCTATCCAGAGGTAAAGGAGGGCCGCTTTGAGGTCGATCTGGTGTTTGACGGAGAAGCCCCGGCGGGCATCCGGCGCGGCCAGACCCTGCACATCCGCTTGGAGTTGGGCGATTTAGACCAAGCAGTGCAAGTGGCGCGCGGTGGATTCTATCAGGCGACCGGGGGCCAGTGGGCCTATGTGCTCAACGCGGCCGGAGACCAGGCCACGCGGCGGGCTATCGCATTGGGACGCCAGAATCCCCGAGTGTACGAAGTGCTAGAGGGGCTTGAGCCGGGGGAGCGGGTGATTACTTCGAGCTATGAGACTTTTGGCCAAGACATGGATGTGTTGGTGTTGCGCTAGTAACGCCCTAACCAAGGAGAAAAAATTATGACTGAGCAGACAAACGGCCGCGCACCCGTCATTCGCACCGTCGGGCTGCGCAAGCTGTACACGACCGAGGAGGTCGAGACGACCGCCTTAGACAACGTGAATCTCGAAATCGCCGAAGGCGAATTCGCCGCCATTATGGGGCCATCGGGCTGCGGCAAGTCAACGCTGCTCAATTTGCTCGGCTTGCTCGACAACCCAACCGAGGGGGAGTACTGGCTACTCGACGAGGAGGTCTCGACGTACTCGGAGCGCCTGCGGGCGAACCTGCGCAAGGGCACGATCGGCTTTGTCTTTCAGTCGTTCAACCTGATCAACGAATTGACCGTCCACGAAAACGTCGAGCTGCCGCTGCTCTACATGGGCATTCCGGTCGCAGAGCGCAAGCAGCGGGTGCGGTCTATCCTCGACCACATGCAGATCACCCACCGCGAGAAACACTTTCCGCTCCAGCTTTCCGGCGGCCAGCAGCAGCGCGTGGCGGTGGCGCGGGCCTTGGTCTCGGAGCCAAAACTGGTGCTGGCCGATGAGCCGACCGGCAATCTCGACTCGCGCCACGGCGACGAGGTCATGGAAATGCTCACCGAGATGAATAAAAACGGCACGACTGTGGTGATGGTAACGCACTCGCCGGCCTATGCCGACTTTGCCCACCGGATCATTCACTTGTTCGACGGCCGGATCGTCAGCGAGAACATCGAAAGGGATCAGGAAGCATCGTGAGCATGTATCGGCAAACAAACGCAGACGCGCCATGGTAGAGCTCCTAGCGGACATACTATCTGCGCCATCTGTGAATCCAAGACGCACCAAGCTAGACGAAAGGACACTATCATGCTGGGCAACTACCTGACGACGGCGCTGCGGCTTTTGTGGCGGGAGCGCGGCTATGCGGCGATCAACATCTTCGGCTTGGCGATTGGCTTGGCCCTGTGCCTTTTGATCGTCCAGTTCGCTACCTATCAGCTTTCGGTGGGCGACTTTCACCAGAACAAGGACCGGGTTTTTCGCCTGCTGGACGGTTCGGAGTCGTCTGGGTACACAGGGTCAGTACCAATGTCATTGGCGCCGACCCTCAAGGAGCAACTGCCCGAAGTCGAGGAGGCGGTCCGCTTTAACCCGAATTTCCCGCACCTGCTTAGAGTCGGGGAAAGGAACGAGATATCTGAAGAAGTGCTGACTGTGGAAGCCGGCGTTTTCGACATGTTTAGCTTGCCGCTGCTGCGCGGCGACTCCAAGACGGCCCTGACCCGTCCCTATACTATGGTGCTGACCGAGCCGTTGGCCCATCGGCTTTTTGGCGACAGCGACCCCATCGGACAGGTCGTTCGGGTCGGGGAAGAGTTCGATTACGAGGTCACTGGCATCGTCGGCCAGCCGCCCGCTACCTCGTTGCTCCAGTTTTCGGCACTACTCTCTTTTGCCACCGGGTCCGAGCCGAGCCGGGGAGTGATGGAGTCGAAGGGGGCTAGGGCTTTTAGGACCTTTGTCCAACTAACGCCCGGTGCCGACCCGGCTGCGGTAGCCGAGCGCATTCCCGGCATCGCCGCGGCACGCACGGGAATGCCTCAAGAAGCCGGTTCCTACGCACTGCAACCTCTGAGATCTATCTACTTCGACATGGAGGTGCCCAACCACTTCGGTCCGCGGGGCAACCCCATGCACTTAGTGCTGTGCGCCATTTTAGCCGTGGTAGTCTTGGCCATCGCCGGGGTCAACTACGTGAACTTGGCGACGGCGCGCGCCGGGCGGCGAACCCACGAGATCGGTGTGCGCAAGGCCCTTGGTGCTCACCGCGGCCAACTCATGCGCCAACTCCTGAGCGAGTCCGTGCTGCTTAGTACTGTAGCGACGATTTTGGGTGTTGCTATGGCGGAAGGTGTGATTGTGCTCCTGCCCGCGATTGCAGGACCCGAACTCCTGTCTGCGATTGCGGAATTTGAACTCTCATCTCTGCGCTGGACACTCCCGGTCTGCGCTGGGACTGCGCTGCTGGCGGTGGGAGTCGGACTGGCCGCGGGTGCGTATCCGGCATGGGTGGTGGCGCGCTTTCAGCCAGAAACCGCAGTGCGTACAGGCCGCATAGGCCAGATGCATCTGCGCCAAGGATTGGTGGTGGCGCAGTTCACGGTTACGGCGGCGTTGCTGACGCTGACGCTGCTGATATGGCATCAGGTTGATCACATCCACAACCTCCTGCGCGAGAGCTCCTCCCTAGGGTTTGCGCCAGAACAGGTTGTAGTGATCCACAACAAAGCACTGACCGCAGATCAGGTCCAAATTTTCAAAACAGACCTTCTCCAGGACAGCCGCATCGCCGCAGTGAGTCTTTCTATGACAGTACCGGGCGAGGGTTCGCTGGCAGCGTATCCGGTCAAGCCGGAGGGAGTAGAGGAGCAAGTAATTATGAGAGTGTACGAAGTAGATGGCGATTTTGTCGAGATCATGGGATTGCAGATGAACCAGGGACGCAATCTGAGCGGCGAGGCACTCGACGAAATTGTCATCAACGAGGCCGCTGTACAGATGCTGGGGTGGAACGAGCCGCTGGGTAGGAGGATTAACTTCAAAGGCAAAGACCGCCGCGTCGTCGGCGTGATTAAAGACTTCCACTTCGACGGACCGCGAAGCAAGATAGAGCCCCTGCTCATGGGTCCGCACCAGAAGACAAAGTCGCCGTTCATGGCACGGGTCAATCACTGGATAGGCGTCATTATCGTGCGGCCGCAGTCCGGCCATCTCGACGAAGCCCGCAAAGTGATTGACGACAAGTGGGCCGCCATCGCGCCCTACCGCCCCATCTACCGTCAGTCTCTTGCAGAGGTCTTTGCTAGGCTCTACGCCACGGAACAGGTGACCGGGCGGGCGCTCACGGTCTCTTTATTCTTAGTCATCGTCGTCGCCTCGGTAGGGCTTTTCGGCATGGCGGCGCACGCCGCCCAAGAGCGCACCAAGGAGATCGGCATCCGCAAGGTGTTTGGTGCTTCGCCCGGTGGCCTCACCGCCATGCTGCTGCGCGACTTTGCCAAGCCCGTTGCCATCGCCTTCCTACTCAGCGTACCGATTGCCTACTGGTTGGCCACTCACTGGCTGCAAGACTTTGCCTATCGCGTGGAAGTCGGCGTGGGCCTGTTTTTGGTGTCGGGTGCTTTGTCCTTCGCCATCGCCGGACTGACGGTCGGGCACCAAGCGATGCGAGCGGCCCAAACCAATCCAATCAAAACGCTGTACGCGGAATAGCAACTTTTGTCATGCCTCATCCAGCCACGTCCGTCTGCGGCTAGACCGCTCAATGACAATAGGTCCGCAGCGGTCCCTAGAATAACTAAGACGCGGAGGCACCTCATGATCGAAATGCACGACATCGAAAAGCACTACCAATCCGGTCCCCGCAAGACCTACGTGTTGCGCTCCGTACACCTGAACGTCGCCGAGGGCGAGTTCGTGTCGATTATGGGGCCGAGCGGCGCGGGCAAATCGACGCTGTTGCACATCACGGGAATGCTCGATGAGCCGACGGCCGGGTCCTATCGGTTTCTCGGCCAAGAGGTGGGTGGCATGGGCGAGAAGGAGCGCACCGCGATCCATCGGCAGCACATTGGTTTTGTGTTCCAAGCCTATCACCTGCTCGACGAGCAGACCGTGTACGAAAACTTAGAAATGCCGCTGCTCTACCAAAAGGTGAAAGGCTCTGAACGCAAGGCGCGGGTCAGCGAGTTGCTCGACCGCTTCCAGATGGTGGCCAAAAAGGACCTGTTCCCGCACCAGCTTTCCGGCGGCGAGCAGCAGCGCGTCGGCGTGGCGCGCGCTTTGATTGGCCAGCCGACGCTAATTCTCGCCGACGAGCCGACCGGCAACCTCAACTCCAAGCAGGGCGAAGAGGTCATGGACATGCTGCGGGAGCTAAACGACGAGGGCACGACGATTGTGCAGGTGACGCACTCGGAGCAAAACGCCGCTTACGGCAGCCGGGTGGTGCATTTGTTGGACGGCAAGATAACAGGAGGATAGTATAGTGGACTCGCTGCGCAGCCAGTAGAGGGATTTTCTACAAATCGTACCGGTAGATTTTTATAACTCCAGAGGAGGCGAAAGATGATCAGCCAGCAGCCTAGCGACAGCCGTTCTAAACAAAAAGCGGTACTCTTTGTGCTTTTAACTTTTTTCTTCGCTAGTGCGGCACAGGGCACGAGTACCGAGGACGGCCCGATCGTCGTCCCGTTGCAGTGGGTGCGGCCAAGTGAGGAGGTGCTCGCCGACTTTGATTGGCCAAGGCTCGACTTTGAAAGCCGAGGCTGGGTCCGCAAGCGGCCTGTCGAATCCGGTCTCCGGGGCCTGCCGCCAACAGACCGGATTCTGTTCTACGGGATCTTCGACCTCAGTGCAGAATCCATCGTCTTGTCGCGGAGACCAGAGCAACCCGAGGAACTCCTGTGGACGCTTCCACAACGCGAACTCCCCGACTCGCGCGTTTCTTGGCTCAATGCGCTGGACGCCGACGGCGAAGAAGTCTTCTACTTTGACTCTGACAACGACGAAGATTTCGCGGACGAAGAGCCGGTCTATCCCGAGGACTATAGTCTTCTTATGCGATTGCTCGGGTACGCGTTCAGCGGGATACCTTATGGAATTCGCGCAGAGTCAGAAGTCCACTTTGAATATGGCGATGGCGAGCAAGTAAAAGAGAAGACTGTACCCGTCGCGGTGGTCAAGTTCGAGCAGTATGCCAAAAAAAGGCACCCCGACAATCCCAAGTTCAGGGGACAGGTGTTCGACATGCGGGTGGGGTCAGTCGAACTAAACGGCGAGGAAATCGGACTAGCGGTAGTACCCAGCGGCGACGCGGCCACCTATCACTACAGACGCAATCGCATCATTTGGGATCTAAACAAGGATGGGATCTTTGAAAATGAAACCGAATCTCGCGAATGTTACCGGACCAACAATCCCTTCAACATCCTCGGTAAATCCCTTCAGGTCAAGATGATCAGCCCGTCCGGGGATGAGATCGCACTGGTACCGGCCGCCGCCGAAGTCTCCCCCAAGAAAGAGATAACAAAAGGTGAACCCGCGCCCGAATTCGCGGTTGTAGATGTCCACGGCGATACGCTCCGCCTCGCTGACTTCCGGGGACGCCATGTCTTGCTCGACTTCTGGTTCACGACCTGCGGGCCGTGCATAGAGGATACGCCAACACTAGTCGAGATATACAGGGCAAAGCAACCACACGGCCTTGAAATCATCGGCATCAGCGTCGATAAGAGCCGCGAGGCAGTGCTCCGCTATGTCGAGAAGCACGGGATCGAATGGCCCCAAGTAATCGAAGTCGAAAACGAGACCAAGCCAACGGAGATATACCACATAAGCGGATTCCCCTCGTACGTCTGGGTCGGTCCCGATGGCGTCGTCCTCAACCCAGAGCTAAAAGGCAATCTGGACGATTTGTACGACGCTTTTTGACGAGACCATGTTCGATTCCTGACAAAGGAGCGAGAGATATGAAAACTTTAGCATCGCTGCTATTAATCGCCTACCTGTCGGCCGCGGCAGCCGACTCAGCAGAAATCTCCTACAAGGTCCACTTCACCGAAGAAGAGATGACCTTGGACGGACGCGCCGATGAGCAGAGTTGGAGCTTGGCTCCACCTATTGAACTGACGGACCGGTCTTACCCAAGCCTAAAGCCGATGCACCCGGCAAGCACGAGTGTGAGAGCCTTGTGGAACCAACAGGGGCTCTTGGTCTTGTACCAGTGCCAAGACCAGAACATTTTGGCAACGATTACCAAGCGGGACAGCTCGGTGTACAAAGACGATAACGTGGAATTGTTTCTCGACCCGGACATGGACGGCACCCACTATGTCCAACTAGCCATCAACGCGCTGAATACGCAGATGGATGTCCTTAAAACCGATATAGACAACAAGCCCTCTTTCCCCAACTGGGATTCCGGCACTGAAAGCGCGGTCGTCGTAACGGGCAGCTTGGAAGATGGAGCTGACCGGGACGAGTCGTGGACGGTGGAACTCTTTTTTCCTTGGAGCAGTATGAGCCAAAAGGCACTGGAACTAAGCCGATTCTATAGGGTAAACGAGCGGGATGTGTTGGGCGGCTTATCGGTTCCACCAACGGTCGGAGACAGGTGGAAGGCCAACTTCAATCGCTTTGATCACGGCCGCGGCGAGGTCAGACGCGCTAATCTCAGTTGGGGGAGAATAGGCTACAAACAAGGAGATATAGTCAGTGGATGGGGAGTATCTCCCGCTTC
Source organism: Candidatus Latescibacterota bacterium (assembly GCA_965221515.1). Lineage (GTDB taxonomy): Bacteria > Latescibacterota > UBA2968 > UBA8231 > UBA8231. Next base: position 4,025,253 of record OZ244897.1, on the reverse strand, counting down.
GGGTTCTTTTCACGACCCGACGCATTGGGGTGTGCTGGTTTTCGTCAAGTGAGGCACTTCGTCGGCAAAGCCATCGCCGAATCAAGTGGGAAGGAGAATAGCCATGCTGCGCAATAACCTAACCATCGCCTGGCGCAATTTGATGCGCCACCGTCTATATACAGTTATCAACCTCGCTGGCTTGGGCTTGGGCTTGGCGTTTTGTCTGCTCGCGTGGCGCTTTGCCTCGCAGGAGTGGTCGTTTGATCGCTTCCACAGCAAAGGGGATCGGATCTATCGCGTTTATGTCGAGGCCACAGACCCAGAAGGGGAGTTAGTGCGCTACGCCGACGCGATCGATTTTGCTTTCGCCCCCGAGTTGGAGGCCCTCTCACCGCAGGTGGAGCGCACAGTGCGCCTCAATGCAGCGCGAGGGAACGACCGAGACGACCGCGTCGTGCGCACGACTTGGGCGGGCAACTCGACCAATGAGGAATTCCTGCTCGTCGATCCGGCGTTTTTCGCGGTCTTCGACTTCCCGCTCCTGCTAGGCGACGAGGCCACGGCACTAGCCGAGCGCAATTCCGTCGTCCTGAGCTACGAGATGGCTCAACGCCTGTTTGGCGACGTCGATCCGCTGGGCCAGAGCCTGAGATTAGCCTCGCTGGCTACAGCCGCTGTCGAGGACTTCACCATCACCGGCGTGGCCGCGCCGGTTCCGCGCACCTCGTCAATTCAGTTCAACATGCTGCTACCATTCGACAACACGGAGTTCCTCTACCGCCGCTCCGCCAATGAGTGGGAAGGCACGTGCAACGCATACGTCCTGCTCGCGCCCGATGCAAACCCGGCGGACCTAACACCGGCCTTCGCACAACTCACGCGGGACATGGCCCAACGGGATGGATGGGAGATCCCAGAAGGCTTGCTAGCGGATTTTTCTTTGTTTCGGTTGCAGCCGCTGGCCGACCTGCGCTCGGATACCAGCTTGATGTCATTTAAGGACCGACACGGCGCGGTAGAGCCGAGGGCTCCGTTTATCTCGTACGTGCTCGTCAGTATCGCCTTGGCGGTCTTGTTGATGGGGTGCATCAATTTTGTCAATCTGGCCATTGGTCGGGCCTCACTGCGGGCAGCCGAGGTCGGTGTGCGCAAGGCAGTGGGGGCTGGGCGCGGACAGTTGATGCGCCAGTTCGTTGGCGAGGCCGTATTGCTGTCTGTTGTCGGGTTGGGTACCGGATGTGCGTTGGCGGCCCTGCTATTGCCGGCGTTTAACGCCACCTTTTCGCAAGAGTTGGCACTCGGTCTGAGCGAGCCGAGTATGCTGGGTGCATTAGGGGCGTTGCTGCTGCTGATCGGTGTGGGTGCTGGTTGGTATCCGGCGCTGGTGCTGTCCCGGCTGATGCCCCTAAACGCGATTCGGCGCAACGTGTCCATGACTGGAGTTACTCGGCTCAGTCGCGTGCTCGTCAGTGTGCAGTTGGCCATTTCCGTGGGGTTGATTACCTGCACGCTGGTCATGTACCACCAGTTAGAGCACTTAATGACCCAGCATGGGTTTGAGCAGGGGCGCATCATCGCGGTGCATACGGACGCTCTCAAAGACTTGAAGCCCGATCATCCCATAATCGTGGAAGCCTTTCTCCGTCATAGTCGAATCGCCTCGGTTACTATGTTGGACGAAGACTTTCTGCAAGCACCTTATTGGTATAGGCCCAATTACCACGCCGTGATCGAGAATGGCCGGGAGACCAAAATTGTCCCTTACCTTGTGGATCACAACTTCTTGCAGACTATGGACTTGAAGCTGCTAGGGGGGCGGGACTTCTCGTTGGCCCAAGGCGACAAGCAGGACCTCGCCCTGATCTCGGAGAGTGCGGCAGCACAACTCGGACTGACCGACCCGATTGGCAAGAAGATCAAAGTAGGGCAGTTCAGAGACTCAGGGTTCAAGCAGAGGCGGGGAACCAGTGAGGACGGGGCGCACATTATCGGTGTAGTTGAGGACTTCACCTTCCAGTCCGGGTACGATGCGATCCCGCCAAGCCTGCTGCTGCTGAATCCCGCCTTAGGACCAAGGTACTACGAAGTCGATCTCATGCTCGTCCGCGCAAAGCCAGGAGATGTGCAAGAAGTCGTCCAGCACATGCAAGAAACGTGGGACCGCATCGTCGATTACGCCGACTTCCATTACTCCTTCCTGCAGCAGGATTTGGCGGCGGCCTACCGCGACGAGTTGCGCTGGCGGCGGCTCATCACGTGGGCGGCGATCGGCGCGGTGTTCATCTCGGCCCTCGGCGCCTTTGCGCTCACCGCGCTGGCGGCCGGTCGCCGCACCAAGGAAATCGGCATCCGCAAGGCCCTCGGTGCCAGCGTCTTTGGTCTCACCGCGCTGATGACCCGCGAGTTTGCCTGTCTCGCCTTGATTGGCTCGCTCGTGGCGTGGCCTTTGTCGTGGTGGTGGATGCGCGACTGGCTCAACGGCTTTGCCTTCCGCATCGACTTGGCAACGTGGCACTTTGCCGTTGGTGCTGCGCTTGCGCTCGTCGCGGTTTTGGTCAGCTCTGGTCATCAGGCCTACAAGGCTGCCAAGGCCGATCCGGTGGAAGCCCTGCGCTACGAATGAGTCCACGCTAGGAGTAAATCATGCTCAAAAACTACCTGCGCATCGCCGCCCGCCATCTAACCCGCCACCGGCTCTACGCGCTGACCAATGTCGGCGGTCTGGCCGTTGGGCTCGCCGGCTGTATGCTCATGGCCATCTGGGTTCTCGGCCAATTGGAAACCGACCGCTTTCACGAGCACGGCGAGCGCATCTACCGAGTCGTCACCCAAAGCGAGAAAGCGGCTCGCCTGACGACGCCTGCCATCCTCGGCACCAGCCTTCAGCGCAAGACGACCGCGGTAGAAGCCGTAGTGCGCATGCTGACCGTGGATAACCCACTGCCACTGGTCAGCCACGGGGAGAAGCGTTTCTACGAGGATGCCTTTCTCTTTGCCGACCCGGAGGTTCTCAAGGTCTTTACTCTGCCCTTGGTTGTTGGCGATGCCGCGACTGCTCTCGACGAACCTTTTAGCGTCCTCCTCTCCGAGTCTGCGGTGCGCAAACTGTTCGGCGACGCCGATCCCATGGGGCAAGTCATCCGCTTTAAGGATCATCTCGACTTGAAGGTGACCGGGGTTCTGCGCGATCTGCCCAAACAATCGCATTTGCGGATCGAGTTTATCGCCTCCTTTGCCACGGTAGAGCGCTGGCTGGGGACTAGCGCGGTGAGCGACTGGCGGCGCAGCATGTACCGCACCTATCTGCTCCTGCGCCCCGGCGTTGACCCGCGATCATTGAGTGCTCTGCTCAACCAGCTTCGGCAAGACCACTTTGGCGTTGACGAGCGCAGCCAGTGGAAGCTACAGACACTCCACCGGATCCACCTCTATTCGCGGGAGGATTTGGGCATCTCAGGAGGTGGAGACATCCGCGAGGTGATCGTCTTGGCGACGGTCGCGGGCTTGGTCCTACTCGTCGCCTGCCTCAACTATGCCAATCTGGGGATCGCGCTGGCCGCACAGCGGGTGCACGAGATTGGGCTGCGGCTGTCGATGGGCGCTGGTCGCAGCCAACTGGCGCGGCAGTTCTTGATCGAGTCGGCTGCGGTGACCTCTTTGGCCTTTTCTATCGCCGTAGTCTTGGCGGACACCTTGGCTCCATACGTTACGCGCTTTGGCGGAATGGAGATTGCGGTGGCGTACTCCGATCCGCAGGTGCTGGCCTTGATGGCGTTGATCTTTCTTTTAGCGGTGGTCCTGTCGGGCGGCTACCCGGCCTTTTGCCTTGCTCGGATGGCACCGGTGCGGGCTTTGGCGGGAAGTGGGACCGTCGGCAGCAGAAGGGGTCGTCTAGGCATGGTGACGGCGCAGTTCGTCGTCTCCGTGGGACTGCTCTGCGCAACGGCGATTGCTCAGCGGCAATTGGCTTTTATCGAGAACGCAGAGCTTGGCATTGAGACTGAGCAGATCTTAGTGGTGCCGATTCGCAGCCAGCCGATGCGAGGCGACCCACAGGCGGTGAAGGCGCGGTTGGGCCAGCTACCGGAGGTTACCTCGGTGAGCGCGGCCGCTTTGTTTCCGGCCGGGCCGGTGGGCAAAAGCAGCATCCGGTCGCACGGCGCCGAGGCTGATCCCGTGAGCGTCGATTTGCTGTGGGTTGATGCTGGCGCGGCGGAAACGCTCGGCATGACCCTGACAGCGGGAGAGGGGTTTACTGAGAACATGGAGCCGCGCAATGGGTACTTCGTTCTCTCTCAAGCGGCGGTGCAGGCACTGGGCTGGGAGTCTGCGGAGGCTGCCATTGGCCAGGCTTTGGCGATTGGGCAAGCTGGGAGCACGGGCGTCTCCTCTGAGGGCACGGTCGTCGGCGTGGTTGAGGACTTTCACTCGAGATCGCTGCGGCACGGTATCCAGCCAGTTGTCATGCAGCTATGGCCATGGCACAACTATCTGCTCATTCGCTTCCGCGCCCATGACCTCCAGCACGTAGTGCAACACGTCGAAGCGGTGATGGCCGAGCTAGACCCCATCCACCCCTTTGAGTATTCCCTGCTCGACGACCGCTTTGCCGCTATGTACCGAAAAGATGAAAGATTGGGGGCACTGTTCGCTGGCTTTGGCGGGCTGTCCTTAATCGTCGCCTGCGTGGGGATGTTCGGTCTGGCGTCTTTTGCGGCACAGCGGCGGCGCATGGAGTTTGGCGTGCGCAAGGTATTGGGTGCTACCGAGATAGAAATTGGCCGCCTCCTCGCCGGAGAGCTCACTCGCTTGGTGCTAGTGGCCAGCTTGCTCGCCTGTCCGCTGGCTTACTTTGGCATGGCTGGGTGGATGGAGCAGTTCAGCGAGCGCACCGAGGTCGGTGCTGGTCCGTTCGTCGCAGCGGTTGTCGCCGCGTTGGTCGCCGCTTGGGTGAGTGTCGCGTACCATGCCGTCAGGACGAGTCGGATCGATCCGGTGGAAGCCCTGCGTTACGAGTAGGCTCAAACGCAACTATCGATGAAGAAGGTTCAGGATGCTACGCAATTACGTTGTAGTCGCACTGCGGAACCTGATGCGCGACAAAGTGGTGACCAGTATCAATATCGTGGGCTTGTCCGTCGCCATCGCAGTCAGTGCCATCCTTGGCATTGGCGTGCACAGCACTCTGACCGCGGATTGGAACCTCCGCGAGGATGACCGCCTCTTCCGCGTGGTGACCCACGAGATTAGCGCAGCCGGTCACGTGCAGCACCCAGCGTACCAGCGCGAGGATCTCGCTGCGGCACTCGCGGCGACGTTCCCCGAGATCGCCAGCACCACGCGGGTCATCAAGACGAGTATCCTAATGACAGTCGGCGAGCGCCATCTCGAACACTCGGTGGCCGAGGTGGATCCCCCATTTCTGCAAATGTTTCACTATCCACTCGCGGCCGGTAATCCGGCCACGGCACTGGATGGCCTCGATCAGGTCATTATTTCCAAGCGACTGGCCGAGCGCATGTTTGGCGATGAATTCAGGGACTACCCGGAACTCGTGGGCCGGCAGATCGTCTTGCACGGCAACGAGGGTCCCGAGGCATACACCATCTCCGGCGTTTTCGCCGACCTACCGAAAAAGCGGAGCTTGGATTTTGACGCGACGATCCGCTTTGAGAACCGGACGAAGTATGGCATGGCCAGTTACTGGGGTGCTACGGCTTCTACCTACATTGCGCTTCAGCCCCTTGCCGAGCGGGAGGCACTCGAAGCGAAGCTCCCGGAGTTCTCTCGCGTGTTCATCGCCCCGATCTGGGAACGCTACAAAGGCGTGCGCTGGAAGGACGATCCAAATGCCTTCCAACTCAAACTCCAAGACGCGCAGACGATCTACCTCAACTTACAGGCCCAGACTTATTGGGGCTATGAAAACTCCGTGGACTCTGAGTCAATCCTCGCCCTCGTCGCCCTGATTGGCGTCATCCTAACTGTCGCCTGTATCAACTTCACCACCCTCGCCGTAGCGGGTTCCGTCGGCCGGGGAGCGGAAGTGGGCGTCCGCAAGGCACTTGGTGCTAACAAGGCACAAATCGTCCTGCAATTTTTAGGCGAGGGCGTCCTGCTGTCCTTTTGCTCTCTAATCGCCGGACTAGTCCTCGTGCAGTTGGGGTTGCCTGCCTTTAACGCGCATTGTGGACTTGACCACTGGGTCGGGCTGTCGCTCGGCGATTTAGGCCTGCCAATTCTCGTCGGTGGCGGCGTCTTGTTGGTGGTGCTGATCGGCATCGCGGCGGGAAGCTACCCGGCCCTAGTCGTGGCCCAGATGCAGCCTGCGTCTGTGGTCCGCGAGGGGTCGCCGTGGCGGAAAAGTAGGGCGACGAGTGCGCTTCTGACCTTGCAATACGGCATGGCGGTTCTCCTGATTTTTTGCACCATCGCGATTCATCAGCAGTTGGCCTACATCCAGTCGCGCGATCTCGGCTACGCGGCTGAGCAGGTCGTCGTTGTCAAGCTGCGCGGCGCCGACCCGACGCGGCTTGGCGAACGCTTCAAGGAGGCCGCGCTGTCCCAAGCGGGCGTCGCCAGCGTAGCCCTGTTGCAGCGCGAGTTTCCGACTAGCACCAACACCAATTACCTCAGGCGGCCGGACGGGGAGCGTGTTACAGTACATCAGTTTGCCGTTGATCCCGATTTCTTTACGACCCTCGGCGTTGACCTCGTATCGGGCCGCTCTTTTGAGGCTGGCCGGTTGGCCGATCGGACGGAAAGTGTCGTCGTCAACCAGAGCCTCGCGGACGCTTACGGCTGGGGGGAAAACGCCGTTGGGGAATTCTTGCCGGAATACGGGAACTTCGGCGTGAGCAAAACGCCTACCATCATCGGCATCGCACCAGACTTCCACTTCCGCTCCTTCAGGGAGTTGATCAAGCCCGCCTTGTTCCACTATGGGTCGGAAGTGTCGTTTGAGCGGGCTTTGGTACGGCTGAATACACGCGAGGTTGACGACACGCTTGCGGGCTTGGAGCAGATCTGGGAAAAGGTGGCACCCGAACAACCTTTTGAGTACGAGTTCCTCGACCAGACTTTTGCCCGTCAGTATGAGAATGACAAGCAAATCAGCCGCACCGTTACTCTTGCCTCCGGCGTCGCCATTCTCATCGCCTGCATGGGTTTGTTCGGCCACGCGACCCTTGTCCTACAGCGGCGCACCAAGGAGATCGGCGTCCGCAAAGTGCTCGGTGCTACAGTGGCCGATCTCCTCGCGCTCTTGTCGTGCGATCTGACGAAAATGGTTGCCTTGGCCTGTCTGTTAGCACTTCCACTGGCTCACTTCTTAGTAGGCCAATGGCTAGCGCAGTACGCGTATCAGTTCGGGTTGGGGCTGACGACTTATCTCCTCTGCGGGACGATTGCTTTTGCAATTGCATTGGGCACGGTGGCGTCCATAGGCGTCCGCGCCGCACGTGAGAATCCCGTCAAGGCACTGCGCTATGAGTAGCAACAATCTCATAAACATCTACATACAGTTGGCCGCAAGCTGAGTTCAGAGTGTATCTTCTGGCAGGGGAGCGCGGTCGGGGACGTTATCTAGGATGCTTTTTAATGACTCGGTAGTCGCTTCGATGGCATAGGTCGTCGGCGAAGGCTGCTCGTTCCCCAAAACCCAAAGGAGACCAACATGAGACTCAAAGACCGGACGGCCATCGTCACCGGCGCCGGGGGCGGCATGGGCCTCGGCATCGCCCAATGCCTGACGCGCGAAGGGGCGGCCATCGTGGCGACCGACATCGACGGCGACCGGGCCCAGGCCACCGCCGACCAGCTCGAGCGCGAAGGGGCCGTTGCAGTCGCCATCGCCGCCGACATAACCGATGAATCCGCCGGCCAAGACCTCGTCGCGCAGGCGATCGAACGCTTCGGCACCATCGACATCCTCGTCAACAACGCCGGCCACTTCGGCACCATCGTCGGCGCCCCGTTCACCAACTTCACCGACGAGGAGTGGAACAGCAACTACGCCATACACGTCAAGGCCCCCTTCTTCCTCTGCAAGGCGATTGCCCCGCACATGATCGAGCGCCGCTACGGCAAAATTGTCAACATCTCTTCCGCAGCCGCCAAACGCGACCCGACCTTCCTGCCGACCTACGCGGCGGCCAAGAACGCAATGCTCAGCCTGACGCGGCTAACCGCCAAGGACTTGGGGCCGCACAATATCACCGTAAACGCCGTATGCCCCGGATTTGTGTGGACCAACTTCTGGCACACGCTGGCGCCGAAGATAGCTGAGATAGACCCGGCCTATGCCGGCAAAAGTGCCCGCGAGGTGTTCGACCTGTTCATCGCCAACTCGACGCCGATGCAGCGCGAGCAGACGCCCGAGGACATCGGCAATATGGTCGCCTTCCTCGCTTCCGACCAAGCGCGCAACGTCACCGGCCAGACCATACACGTCAGCGGCGGCATGGTTATGGACTGAACGTCGGTTTACTTTTTGCGCTCCTTGTAGCGGCGGCCTCGGTCTTCGACGCGGCGCTGGCGCACCAATTCCATGACCGGGACGCCGTAGCCGCAGCTAGTGCCAGTCAGCTCGACTTCGACTTCGATTACTTGGCGTTTGGTGCTCAGGTGTTCGGACTCTGTTTGCAAAAGCAAGGCGGCGTGGGGCGATTCTTCGAGCGGGGTAGCCGTGGCGTTGCCGTAGAGGCGGATGATGCCGGCGTCCTCTCCGGCAAAAGAACAGACCATGACAGTGACTGGGCCGCCGGCTGTCGCGTGCCGCGCTGTTTCGTTGCCGCTGCCTAGGTAGTCGAGGAAGGCCACGCGGTTGGGATCAATCACGTATAGAGGCACACCACCCTTGGGCGAGAGGTTGACCGGGCCGATGCCGGCGGGACCGGGCGCGAGCGCGGGATCAGCCGAGGCGACAAAAAACAACGGCGCGGTGCCGATCAGCGCGGCTTGCTCGTCGGTGATGGAGGGATAGTAGGTGGCCATAGGTTTTTCCCTTTCCTTAGCAGCTAGGCGAGTGCTTCGCTGTATTGCAGTTGATGCAAGCGGGCGTAGATGCCGTCTTGGGCTAGCAGTTCTTCGTGGCGGCCCTCTTCGCGCAACTCGCCTCGGTGCAGTACGAGGATTTTGTCGGCGCGGCGGATGGTGGACAGGCGGTGGGCAATGACGATGGAAGTGCGGTCGCGCATCAGTTTTTCTACCGCCTCTTGGATCCAGCCTTCGGTCTCGGTGTCGATGTGAGCGGTGGCTTCGTCCAACACCAAAATGTCTGGGTCGGCGGCTAAAGCGCGGGCAAAGGACAAAAGCTGGCGCTGACCGGCAGACAGGGATGCGCCGCGCTCTTGGACCTCGTGCTGGTAGGTGCTGGGCAGGCGGTCGATAAAGCGGTCGGCATTGACATAGCGGGCCGTTTGCGCAACGGCGGCGTCGGACAGCTCGGGCGCACCAAAGCGGATGTTGCTGGCAATGTCGCCGGCAAAGAGAAAGACGTCCTGCTGCACCAAGCCAAAGCGCCGCCGCAGCGCCTCCACATTCCACTCGCGGATGTCGATTCCATCCACTAGAATTTGCCCGCGTTGAATCTCGTAAAAGCGGCACAGCAAGCTGATGATGGTAGTTTTGCCCGAGCCAGTCGCTCCGACTAGCGCTAGGCTTTGGCCTGGCTGGGCGCAAAAAGAGACATCGCGCAGAACCCACTCTTCCCCTTCATACGCAAACCACACGCGGCGGAACTCAATGGCCCCGGCGACGCGCTCCCGGCGCACAGGACCGCCGACCGGCTCTGGCTCGGTGTCGATCAGTTCAAAGATGCGCTCGGAGGAAGCCATGGCCACCTGCACGGTGGCGTATTCCTCGGCGAGATTGCGGATGGGCATGAAGAAGCGAGGCACGTATTGCAGCATGGCCACCAAAACGCCCCAGGCGATTTCCGCGCGCAGCACTTGGCCGACGCCGTACCATAGCACCAGCGCCATCAGGGCGGCACCGCACAATTCCATAAAGGGGAAGTAGGCTGAGTGATACAGAGTGCGCACCAAGCGGGCATCGAGGTATTCGTCGGTGCCGCGATTAAAGCGGCGGCCACTGCGCGGCTCGCAGTTGAACAGTTTTACCACTTCTATACCCGACAAGGTTTCCTGCAAATCGGCACTGAAGCGGGCAAAGCGGGTGCGCGCTTGGCGAAAGGCTTGGTAGGTGCGATTTTGCAGCCACAGGGTGGCGGCAAAGGCCACCGGCAAAAAGGCGCAGGTGAGCAGGCCGAGTTCGACATCGAGATAGTAAAAAATGTAAAACAGAATCGAGGCGATGGTGACGGCTTCGGTCACTAGGGATACGGCTCCGTAGGTGAAAAACTCGTTGAGCGCATCGACATCGCTGGTATTGCGCGCCATCAGCCGGCCAATGGGCGTGCGGTCGAAGAATTTGAGCGGTAGGCGCTGGAGGCAGGCGAAAATGTCGAGCCGCACATCGCGCATAGTCCACTGGCCCACCATGCTGGTGATCCAGCTCTGGGCGTAGCCAATGGCGAATTGAGCGACCAATAGCGCGGCGAACAGCAGGACGAGCGTGCCTAAGCCGTCCAGATCGCCGGGCACGACGTGCTCGTCAACGGCTATTTTCGTCAGTACGGGACCGGCCTGGCGGGCCAGCGAGGCCGCGAGGATGAGCAACAGCGTCGAGGCGGCCCAAGGCCAATAGGGCCGCAAAAAACCCAACAGCCTAGCCATTAGGCGGAGGTCAATGGATTTTTTGTCGATTTCTTGCTCGTCGCGGACGATCGGCGGCATTAGAAGTCGCTCAATTCTTCGCTGAGGTGCTGGCGGCGGTACATCTCGGCGTATAGGCCATCGCAAGCGAGCAATTGGTCGTGGGTGCCTGCTTCGGCAATGCGCCCTTCGTCGAGTACGATGATGTGATCCGCGGCCATGACGGTGGAGATGCGATGGGCGATGAGGATGGTGGTGCGCTCGGCCATGATGTCGCGCAGGCGCGTGAGGATTTGCTCTTCGGTGCGGGTATCGACGCTGGCCAACGCGTCGTCGAGGATGAGGATTTTCGGTTGTCGCACCACCGAACGAGCTAGCGCCGTGCGCTGCTTTTGCCCACCCGACAAAGTGACGCCGCGCTCGCCGACGATGGTTTCCAGCCCTTGGGGAAAGGTCTCGAGGTCTGCGGCTAGTTGGGCCACTTCAATGGCCCGTTCGACCTCGTCTGCCGCCACAGAGTCGAGGGCGATGTTGTCGCGGATGCTTTCAGAAAAGAGAAAAGTATCCTGCGGCACGTAGCCGATGGCGGCGCGGAAGGCGCGCAGCGGCATTTGCTCAACGGGTTTGCCGTCGATGAGAACTTGGCCCTCGCCGGCTTGGATGAGGCGGGGAATGAGCCGGGCCAGGGTGCTCTTGCCTGAGCCGACCCGGCCGACGATGGCCAGGGTGCTGCCGGCCGGAATGTGAACATCTATATCGCGCAGCACGGTTTGGCCATTGTATGCAAAGGAGGCGCGGCGGAATTCGATTTCGCCTTTGACCGCCACGCCATCGTCTTGGTACTGGTCGGGCTGGGGCTGTTCTTTGAGCACCGACTCAATGCGCAGCATGGAGGCCATGGCGCGCTGATATTCATCGACGATGCGGCCCATCATCATCATCGGCCGGCTCATGCGGATCAAGTAGGCGTTGAAGGCGACAAAGGCCCCCAAGGTGAGCGTCCCCTCGACGACGCGAATGCCGCCCAGCCACAAGATGAATACCAGCGACAGGCCGCTGATGAGGAAGGTAAAGGGAAAAAACGTGCTGTAGAGGTAAATCAGGCTGCGGTTGCGCTCGACGTACTCGTCGTTGAGGCTGGTGAAGTGGTCGATCGCGCCGCGGCGGCGAGCAAATGCCTTGACCACGCGCATGCCCGAGAGATTTTCCTGCAAGCAGGTGCTAATGGCGGCGAATTGCTCTTGCACCCGGCGATAGCGCGCGCGCACTTTGCCGCCCACCAAGCGCAAAATGGCGGTCATAATGGGCATGGGCAACAGCGCGTAGAGAGTCAGTTCCCAATCGTACAGGCACATGGCGACCATGCTGAAGCTAAAGCCGAGGATGGCACTGAGGAACATGCGGAAGCCGTGGCTGAGGTAGCGCTGGACGGCCTCGACGTCGTTGGTCGCTCGGGCCATCAAATCGCCGGTGCGGGCCTGTTGGAAGTAGCCCAGAGGCAGGGTGAGCAGGTGGGCGAAGTAGCGCTGGCGAATATCGCGCTCGGCGCGGTACGAGGTGGCAGCCAAGTGCCAGCGCATACCAAAGGCCATGCCCCATTGCGCCAGACCCAAGCCGACGATGAGCGCGGCGTAGTGCATTAGGAAGGTCCGGTCCGGCGCGGTTTGGTCTAAGCTGGCTTGGGCTTGGTCAATGGCGCGTTCGAGGACGAGGGGGATGGAGACCGAAACGAGCTGTTCGCCTAGCAAAAAGGTTAGGCCGATGACTAAGGCCCAGCGATAGGGACGGAGGTACGCGGCGAACGGTTTGAAAGGATTGAGACTCATGCGCTGTTTGGTGGACTGCTACGACCCTACTTAGACTATACATGTTTACAAACCGTGTCAAAGCAGGACGATTAGGAGGCTTGTCCCAATGAATGCTTTCCGCATGACCGCCGACGAGGACGGCATTGCCGTGGAAGTGCCGCCCGGCGCGGTCATCTGGTTTCACTCTCATCTGTTGCACAAAAGCACCAACAACCACAGCCAGCGATTTAGACGCAGCTATGTGTCGCATTACTTAAGCGCGCAGGCAGAATGGGCCGAGCCGGACAAAGCCGGCAAGGGCCAGCCGATCATGTGGATCAGGGGACGGACGTTTCCTGGCAAAGTCCGGGAGATTACCCGGGACGTTCTTCCCGTTCCCGACTCAGGTTGAGAAGCGGTGAACTGGCTATGAACAGCATGCACGACTCCAACCGACGTCACTCTAAGCGGTGGGAGGAACTTCGCAACAAGGACGGATGGCCGATTGCAGGCCCTGCCACGGCTTGATCTTTGCTAGATCGGCGGCGAGCGTTTCTTCCGCTACTTCGGTGTCGTAGGCGATCTGCGCTCTTAGCCAGTAGCCTTTAGAGAGACCGAAAAAGCGACACAAGCGCAGATCCGTATCCGCCGTAATGGTCCGCTTACCAGCTACAATTTTTTTTCACGACTTGATCAACCGCCTCAATCAGTTCCTCATCGAGGGTCATTTGGACTGTTCTCATGTCTTGGTCTCCGGCATTGACTTCAACAGAATAGCTATAATCTTGCCGATCCGCAGATAGCCGTCAATAAACGGCTTATCTGCCACAAGAGATGGCGGCGGTCTGGTTGCTGACGGCAGGAAAATGCCGCTAACTATCAGACTTCCGACGACCTTTTGCCAGACGAGGAGATATGGAGCGAAAAATATACGCCTTTGGCATGGACGGCTTTATCGTCCCAATGATGAAGCGATTCGCTGCGGAAGGGGTCTTGCCCCACTTCGAGCGCTTGCTGCGGGAGGGCGCGGTCAATCAGACCCTGCCTTCTTTCCCGGTGTGGACTCCGACCAACTGGGCCACCCTTTCGACCGGGGCGCACACCGGTACGCACGGAGTGACGCGCTGGCGGGTGGAAGTCGCGCCGGGCCAGCGGGTCAACAGTTTCGACGGGCGGGCCAACAATGCCGAGCGCATCTGGAACGCCTTGGAGCGGGCGGGTATGCAGAGCGTGGCCGTTCACTATCCGGCTGCTCATCCTTCCGGGGTGGAGACGGGCTTTGTCGTCGATGGTTTTGGCCACCCCGGACATCGCAGCACGGATTTTGAAGTGGCTATTTGCCAGGCTTATACCACAGAGGCTGCGCTAGCGGAAGCTATCGAGATGGACCACGACGGCACGGCCGTGCGGCAGCAACAGCGCAGCGTCGAGCCAATTCCGTCGCTAACATCGGCGCAAGGGTGGCAGAATCTGCCCGCAAGTCATGCGCCGCCGCTGGAAAGCCGCATTGAGGTGGTGGCTCGGTTGGGCGGAGATGTTACCGCGTTCTACTTGCTGGTGGTGGACAGCGCGGGGAGAGGCTACGACCGGGTGCTGGTGTGCCGAGACCGGGACGGCGCCAACTGCGTGGCCGTTGTTGGGGTGGGGGAATGGAGCGATTGGGCAGTGGAAGACTTTGCCATCAACGGAAACAAACGCCCGGCGTCAGTGCGCTTCAAGCTGATGGAACTAGCAGCGGACGGCAGCCGACTCAAGCTTTACCGCACTCAGGTGACTTATACCGATGGCTTTACCCTGCCCGACGAGTTGGCCGGGGAACTGATAGAGCGCTTTGGGCCGTATCAGGAACACGCCTCCATGTTGCCCTATACTTCGGGAATGGCCGATTTTGATACGGCTTTGGAAGAATGCGAGTACCAAGGGATGTGGTTTGCCGAGGCGGCACGCTACATGCTGCGCGAGCGGGGCTGCTCTTTTTTTATTTGCCATTGGCATCTATACGATTACCTCAACCACATCCACCTCGGGGACGTAGATCCGGTGTGCCCAGGGTACAAAGCTGAGTGCGCCGAACAGTACGTGGATTACTTTCGGCGGGCCTATCAGGTGGGGGACCGCATTTTGGGCCGACTGTGGGAGGACGCCGATGCACATACATACGTGGGCGTGGTGTCCGACCACGGGTGCTCACCCGATGTGCGGGTGGCCAATATCCGGCAGTTTTTGCACGAACAGGGCTTTCTGGCACTCAAAGGGGGCGGGGAAGAGGCACTGGTGCGCGATCAGGTGCGCGAGGAGGATATCGACTGGGAGCGCACCTTGGCCTACATGAAGGACGACAAGGGATTCGACATTTTCATCAACGCCGAGTCCGGGCCGGAGTTCGACCGTATTGAGGCTGATCTGCTGCTGGCCTTGCGCACGTGGGTTGACGAGGAAGTAGGCCGCAATCCTGTGGCCATAGCGCTGCCGCGGCGGGACGCGTACCTGCTCGGCCAGTGGGGAGACCAGTGCGGCGATGTAGTCTTTGCTTGGGACCACGGGTACGTGAGCGGGTACTACGGGCAGTGGCGCGGCATTGCGGGTGGGGGTTGCGTTGGAGCACCCAATGTATTCGGTGCGCATCACGGGGGTTTTCTGCCGACCCAAAGCGAGGCCTCGTCTAGCTTTGGGTCGTGGTTGTTGGCCGGGCCGGGCGTAAAGCAGGGCTACGAGCGGCCGGTGGACAAACTGGGATACATCCACGCGGCAGACATCGTGCCCACCTTCTGCCAGATCTTGGCCGCCGAGCCGCCGCGACAGGCGCAGGGGACGGTGGCGCGGGATTTGTTTGAGGGGCACCAGATGGTGCGGGAGCGGGATCCAGTCTGAGCTCAACCCTCCTCGTAAACGGCCTCTCCGCGGTGCAGGCGAAAAGAAAAGTTGGATTGGGCGCGGCAAAGCGGCGAAGTTGTGTAGGCTTGACTCACTTTGATAATAGACTAACTCTGGTAAGCCGGTGGCCAAGCTCGTTCCGTACGAGCAACCAGTCCAGCCCCGTCAGGGGGGACAGTGGCGTGGCCAAGTTGCGATGGAGGACGACTTCGACGAGCTGCCCGAAGAAATAGCGGCGGTCTTTAAGGGAGAACAACCGTGAATCTGCTATTTAAGGAGAGACCATGGACAATTTGACTAAACGCACCTTGGGTCGCACGAGCCTGGAGGTCACCCAACTCGGTTTTGGCGCGGCTGAGCGCGGCCTACCCGATGCGGCCGAGTACGACGCTCAGGCTGGCCACGTCTTGAATGCGGCCCTCGATGCGGGAATCAACCTCGTTGATACAGCCCCGGATTACGGCGCCAGCGAGGGGCGGGTCGGCCAGTACCTCGGCCATCGCCGCGACGAGTTTTTTCTAGCGACCAAATGTGGCTGCAACATCGACGAGGACGGCAACAGACTCGACCCAAGCCACCTGTGGACAGCCCAGCGGCTGCACACCAACATCAACCAGAGTCTGCGCCGCCTAAAGACCGACTGCGTAGATCTGCTCCAGATGCACAATCCCACTGTCGCAGACGTCGAACTGGGAGGACTGATCGAAGTGCTTGAGGATATTCGCCAGGCGGGAAAGACCCGTTTTATTGGCGTGTCTTCCACGCTGCCGCATCTGGCCGCGTTCGTGGAGTCGGGGGCGTTTGATGTGTTTCAGATTCCCTACTCCGCGCTTGAACGCCAGCACGAGAGGATTATTCAGCAAGCGGCTGACGCTGGGGCCGGCATTCTCATTCGCGGCGGCATTAGCTTGGGCCACCGCGCCAATGAGGAGCGCCAGTCGAAGTGGGAGCAGGCTGGGCTCGACCAACTCACCGACGGGATGAGTCGCCACGAGTTCATCCTGCGCTTCACCCTCGCCCATCCAGCGTGTCACACGACGATTGTCGGCACGACAAACCTCGAACACATGCAAGCCAACGTCGCGGCGGCCTTGGCCGGTCCACTGCCTGCCGATCTCTACGCAGAGGCGAAGGCCAAGCTGGCGAGTATTGGCGAGGAGCCGGAGTAGCTCTGTCCGGCCTGGGAGTCTCGTCAGCCTATGCACTGGAATTTCCTAGACGAACTCGTCGAGGAATGCGCTTTCTCCGGCGTCGTCTGTGTTCGGCGACATGGCCAGCCGATATACGAAAAAGCTACAGGGTTCGCTGATCGCGCCAACTCATGGGAGCGGATCCCGGTATTTCCTGCAAGTCTGCCGCCGACTGTCAGCGGCAGTTGGACTACACGGTTCTTGCGAACACTTCGGCGGGCGCGTGGCCGATTGCAAGGGCTATCGACGACGTTATCGGAAAAGAGTATTGAAGCGATTGGGCCCTAGCTGAGTATGCCGCGGGGCATTACAAAGGCACTGCTAAGGGGTTCTGGAGCGGTCGCAGTCAGGCTGTTCGCTTAACTCCGACACTGGCTTCGAGCTGTCCAGTGCCTTCTGGATAGCGGCGGTCAAGACCTCGGGCTCATCCGTGCCGATGCGACAGGTTTTGCCGCTCTTCATCTTCAACTCCACCGCTTCCTGTCCCGAAACATTGTAGAGCCAGCCATGGGGCGTCAGGCGAATGCCCCAGCCGTAGATCCAAGAGTTTTTCACTGGCCGGCAGGTGTCGATCTGATCGAGGGGGAAACGCTTGCGGATCAGGCCGATGCCAAAGCGGATGCGGAGGTGCTCGGCGTCGATTTCGACCGTCAGGCTGGCGAACAGGGCTAGAACTGCCACCAGAGTACCTAAGATCAACCAAGCGATGGCGGCTGTTCCAGCCAGCCATACGACGGGCAGGACGGTCAGCGGTATAACGGTGACTATGGAGACGACGATGACTGTACCGAACTGGGTGTGGCGATAGGCGTTCATAGCATCTGCTCCTGCCAAGGCTTGCTCCACAAGCCCGTCAGCTTGCCGTCTTGTTCAAGGACGACTCGCACTTCAGGTGATGCTAAGAAGTGAAAAGGGAACAAGCCGGGCAATGGGTAGGCAATCGTGGATTCTGTATTGGATCAGCACGATTCATTATTTATGTAATCCAACCGATAGGGTCAACCCAAGAATGGAGAAGATCAACAAATCTTGCGCTCCCCTTCAGCAATAGTATACATTGCTGGCGAGTCGGATTCGGAATCGGAGCGACTCGGTCTTTAGGAGAAACCTCCCTCAGTACTGCTTTAAGAAGCGGTCTGAAACCTCGCGTTGGGCTGTTGATCTTGCTCGGACGGAGGGCGTCTCGCCCTCCATTGCGAGAGCCAGGGCAAGAGGCCCTCGTGTCCAAGCCTTCTAGGGGACCAACTAAAGCAAAAATTAGGGTGACGAGTGTGAATATCAAAAAGAAAAGCGCGGTTGTAGAAGATTGGAAGACAGTATCTGGTTGGAATGGGGCGACGCAGCAATACGTCGAGCTCGACTGCGAGCAGTGGATCAGAGAAAACGGAATCCGCGAAACAGGGCGCGAAGACGGCGAGCGGGAGTTCCCGCGATCGGAAGCGGTCCAGCCCGACGAGATGCACATGAAGATTCTGGCTTGGGTCAACCAGCGCGGGAAAACGTGTTATGGAGAAGTGAGCAAGTACCTCAGGCTGCAACGGCACGCCCTGGAACTGGGAACCAAGGAAGAAATGGCTCCAATCCAGGACAAAGTGAAAGGCTGGAGGGACGAAGGCATCGACAAACTGACCGCGCAGGCCGAGGAAGATCGATCCATTCTCGTGTCCAAGCAGCGCGAAGCCCGCGAAGCGGACAAGGCACTGGCCGCGTTCAAGTCCAAGGCCAACCTCGAACGGCCAGCAGAGTACGACGAAAAAGACACGTGGTATTGGTGGTTGGTTGGAATTGTGGTTATCGAAACCTTGGCCAACGCCATGATGCTCGCCGACGTACACGAACACGGCCTTCTTGGCGCAATCGTCATCATGCTGCTCATCGGCGTGGTGAACGCCGGCATCCTTGGAGGGTTCATCGGCGAAGGGTGGCGGCAGAAGAACTCGGTGAAATTGCTGCCGAAATCGCTGGGCTGGGCGATGGTTGCGCTGGGAGCGACGGGCATGGTTCTCTGGAACTTGTTCGTCGGACATTTCCGTGACAGCATGCTCGCCGTGACGACGATGGCCGCGTCGGGGACCAGTTCCTTGGGAGAACTGTTGGCCGACGACACGCCAGAGAGGTTCTCGAATAATCTTTTCGGACTCGAAGGAATGTTCTCATGGCTGCTCGCCGTGATCGGAACCGGCTGCTGCATCTTCGCCGCCACCAAGTGGCTGAACCGCGACGACGTGTACCCTGGTTACGGAAAGGTGCACCGGGCCGAAGCGGAGCACTTTGGCGAGTACCAGACGGAGAGCGTTCGAAGGCGAAAGAATCTGACAGAAATCTACGAGGAGTACACGGAAAGAATCCGGGACCAGCGGCAGCAAGTGGAGAACAAGAAGGGGAACCACCGGCTGATCACCGACGAGGCCAGAGATATCGTGCGTCAATTCCCCATGCAGCTTCGCCAGTACCAGAACGATCTGGACTTCATCATCGCCGCCTACCGATCGGCGAACGAGAAGGCCCGCACGACGCCGAACCCGGAATTTTTCGCCGAAAGTCTTAGTATCGATCAGGAGATGCTGAACGCGCCGGAATGGGAGGATGTTCCGCCCCCGGATCATGACGAGGATTGGGAGGGCTTTCAGCAAGCCGAGGAGGCGATACGCGCAGTATACAAGGAGACGCTGGCCGGATACCCGGCCCTTCAGGATCGGGAAGAACCCGCCAGATGAACAGGGAATCCCGCCAAGAGCGCAAGAACCGCAGGGCGAGATGTTTCGCGATCTGTGCTGTATTGGCCATGGGCGCATTGATGGGCGGACTGTGGACACAGAAGGGAGAGCCCCTCGACCACCAAGGGTGTCCGAAAGAAACGGGGCCGAGCCGGGAGGTGGTCGTGCTGCTCGATACGTCGGACCCGCTGGGCGACAAGCACAAGGCGGAGCTCAGGCGCATTCTGCGGGAGTTGACGAGTCCGGCCGCGAGCGAGCGTCACGACGCGCTTGCCGTGAGAAAGGGAGAACGGGTGACGCTCTACCGTCTGGAGAGCACCGGCGTCCCCGAGCGACCGATCGCGCAGATTTGCCACCCTGGAGGCAATCCCGAGGAGAAGCAGCGAGTTGAGGAATTGACGAAGGGCACGGTGATTACCGAGTGGCGCTGGGAGCAGTTCGTCAGGGTGATCGAGGACTTGTTCCCAGCCGAAGAGCACGAAGCGCAACCATCATCTCCCATCCTAGAAACCATTGCGGTTATCACCGCCCGCCACGCGAGCAGCCGGCGAGCGGAGAAGAACTCAAAACCCACTCATCTGATTATCATCTCGGATTTGCTGCAAAACACCGGGATGCTGTCACATTACATGCCGTACCCGAACCCGGAAGAGATCGCTCGCGAGCTGAATACCGATCTTTCGCGAACAGAGGTGAGCATGTTTCGACTCGAAAGGCACAAATATGAGAGTTATCAGACGCCGGAGCACTACTACTGGTGGACGGACTATGTAGAGGCCATGGGAGGAAAGGTGGTATGGCAGCAGGCACTGTGACAGATAAGGCGCACGTCTTAAAAACAGAACACGCGTTCGAGTGTGCTTTCGGGAGCGGAGTCGCCGCGATCGTCTTGGCGAAACTGGTCCTGCAAGGGCATCCGATTCTCGCAGGAATGGTCGCGTCCGCATTCGGGATCGCCATCATGTACTGGTACAGGAAGGACCAAAGCCAAGTTCGCCCCGAGCGCGAGCAGCCACGCCTGGGCGACGAAGTCTATTATCTCGGGTTGCTGTACACGCTCACCTCGCTCTGCGCGGCACTGGTGAGCCTGTTTCTCCTATTCGAGGGGGAGCAGACCCTTGAGAAACGCACCGACGAGATGATCGGCAGCTTCGGGCTCGCTCTTCTCACGACCATGGCCGGGATCGTCTTGCGCATGACGCTCCAGCGTCAGGGGGCGGAAGGGCAGGCGACGGTCATCCGTATCCCGCATTCGGCCAGCGGCGACGGCGTGGACATCAAAGGCGTCACCGTCGATCTGGAGCACTACGCCTATGAGCTGCGCAGGCAACTCCAGAACTCGACCAACGCGTTCGCAACGCACACCAACCAAGCCATCTCGCAGGCAAAGACCATCCGCGCCCACATGGACGAGATGATGCAGGCGTTTCATGGCGTCCTAGAAGAGAAGGCGAAGGCCGAGCTCGAAAGCCTGAAGGCGATTTACGAGTCCGTCGCCGAAAAGGCCGAGGAGGCGAGGCAACGGACAGAAGCACAGCAGGAGGGGATTCAGAGTGCGCTGGAGAGACTTGAAGCGCAAGTGAAGGGCATGGACAACAGCATTGAGCGGATCCGGGTTGGAAGCGGCGAGACGGCCGAAAACCTGGGGGCTATCGCCGCCCAGGCCAAAGCGAGCACTCAGGCTTTCGCAGAGAGTGGCAAGACATTTACCGAGGGGCTGAATGCCTTGGCTGAGGCAACCGACGCGGCGAAGACGCACCACGCGCTTGCGGTCGAGATGGGCGAGATGCTCAATCGGCAGGCTGAGGAGTGGATGGGGATCCAACGACAGGCGTTCGAGGCACTGAAGGAGGCCATCGTCGCCTTCGACGAGGCAAAACACGAGGATAATAGCACCCGGAACGTTTTCAAACGCATGTTCAAAACGTAGGGAACGGGACGCGCCCATGGAGATGGAGGAGGGATATAGGCGAGGTGCGGTACTGGGGCTGACGATCGCTGAGGTATTCATCCTGTTGGTGTTTCTGATGCTACTTGCCCTCATGGGCGTGAACCGCTACTGGGGTGACAAGATCAATCCCTGGAAAAAGATCATGGCGAAGGCCACTCCCGAGGAAGTTGAGGAGGCATTGAATCATCCAGACGATATCCGGGGGGAAATCAAGAAACTCAAGGAGCAGATCGAGGAGCTGGAAAAGCAGAAGGAAAGGCTCCAGGAACGAGTGCGGATATTGGAGGACAGGGAGGGGGAGACTGGCAAGCGACTCGATGAGGCGAACAGAAACCTTCGGGAGGCGAAACGCGAAATTGAAGCCCTCGACAACAAGATCCGAATCATCGGCAAGGGTATCACACCTCCGTGCTGGTACCAACTGATTGAGGAGACGAACCCTGTCACGAAGGCCAACAGGCGGGAGAAGCCCTACTACTTGTTTGACATAGCAATCCGCGAGGACCATATGGAAGTGCAGAGGCTTCCGGTTCCCGAGGGCAGTGCCGAAGACGACGGCGGGGCACCATACTACGAGGAAGCCAAGAGCTTGGAACTCGCCTCCATCCCGTGCGGAGTGCCGCTGACGGACTTAGAAATGCGCAACGTCATGCAAGGTCTATACGAGAAAGGGAAGGCATCGCAGGTCAGGACCTACTCGTGCATTTTCTATGTGCGCGTGTGGGACGAAACGCCCCCGGGGGCGAAGGAACGTTGGAAGCAGGCACATGATGGGATCCTTGAACAGCTCTTCGGTACGCACCAAGTGCGCGGGACATCATGGAAAGATCGAGACAAGGAGCCGGTAAACGTACCTATAATTTCTCCGAGATAAGCCCAACAATGACCATGATCAAGAAGGAATGTTGTAGAACCCGGCGAATCAGCGCTGCCAATGTCAGCCCTGCCACTCTAAATCGATGCTCGTGTACCCGTCCGTATAGCGGCGCAAATGCTCGGGTACGTTGGCCAAAAACCACTGGCCTGACGCGGGGATTTCCCACGGGATGTCGATGCGATGGTCGCGGGCGCGGAAGCCGATGGCGCAGGAGAGGCGCGCCTGTTCAGTGCGGTTGGGAAACGCGCCGTGATACGTGCGATGGGCAAAGACAATCATATCGCCGCCAGCGGCGAACAAGGGAACGAGACCGGGAATATCAAAGCCGTTGTAGGCGCGTTCTCGTGTGCCCTCCGGGTAAAAAGAACGCCGATCGGCCGTCATGCAGAATCCTTCCGGCCCCGGCCAATTTTCGCCATGGGAATCCTCAATGACGCACAGGCCGCCGTGCTCGGGCCGCGACCCGGTTAGATAAAACCACTTGCCCGACGGCCACAGCCCGCGATTGAGGACATCGCCCGAATTCTTGATCTCGGTCGAATAGCCGCACCAATCGGTGTGCCACCCCACGGGAGCCGAGCCAGTCCGGCGGATGATAGCAGCCGAGCGGTGGATCGTCAGGTCATCGGTGCCGATCAGGTGCCGGTGAATGGCCATAAAAGGCTCGTAGTCGAGCAACTCCCAAGCACCAGCACCCGACTCAATCCAAGCGTGCCGCGTCCGGCTCTCGCCCGGCTGCAACGTGCGCTCCGGGTCTGTGCCGTCCCACACCGCCTGCTTGAGCCGGGCGACGATCGCCGGTGGCAGCACGTCTTTGATTATCGCGAAGCCATGCGCCTCCAAGCACTCGTCCATCGCGTCGAGCTCGTCGGTGGCAAACTCGTAGCGATAGCCCAAGTCCGGCTTCTGAATGTGCGAATAGTCTTCCACAACTTGTCTCCTTTTCCTATCAGAAATGCCGCGCTTGGGCACCATTTGCCAGCGCCAATTCGTAGCAAGCGGCCTCGCTGTCGGTGCGCACTAACAGATAGGGCGTGGCAAGGGCCGGGGGATTCCAAGTTTTGCCAGTAAAGGCCGTCATGCGCGCTAGCTCGACGTGGCGGTCGGGACGGGCTTCGACCAGCACCACGTCGCCCGATTCGCTCGTTATCAGCAGGATATCGTCGATCAGAATGAGTTGGCCGTGGCCGTAGCGCCCGCGCTTCCAGCGCCGCTTGCCGTCTTGCGGGTCGAGGCAGACCAGCACCCCATCGTCGAGGCCATAGACAAAACCATCGCGATAGACCATGTTGGCAAATTTGGCCTTGAGCCGGGGGCTCTTCCAGACCATACCGCTGGTCAAGCTGCCGTCGGGTGCGGCGTTGACTTGATACAGCTTGGCACCAATGCCGTAGCCGGTCGAGACCAAAACTCGATCGCCGGGCAACGGCAGGGGATTGGCAACGCATTCGACCCGATCCCACGGCTGACGCCAGAGGGGAACTCCGCTTTGTGGATCGTGCGCGGTGACGCTGTAGCTGTTGAAAATCAAGATCTGCTCGCGGCCAGCTAACGTGACCAAGCGCGGCGAGCTGAAGCCGGCCTGGTCCCGGCCTCCGCCCCAGACAAATGCGCCGGTTTGGCGGTCATAGGCCACTAGCGAGCGGTCATCCGGGCCGCCGGCGCTGACCACGACCAAGCTGTCGAGCACCAGCGGCGAACAGCTAATGCCCCACATATGGGCCTGCGCTTGGTTGCTGGCGATAATGTCCCGCGACCAAACCAACTTGCCGCTATCCAATTCTAAGCAGTTGAGGATGCCAGTAGCGCCCAGCGTGAAAACCCGGTCTCCAGCAATGGTGGGCGTAGCGCGCGGGCCGATGCCGGCTACGGCGGTTTCGTAGCGGGTCGAATCGGCGTGTTGCCAGAGCTTGCGGCCCGTCGCCAAATCGTAGCATACTACCTGCTCCTCGGGGCCGTGTTGCTCCTGCGTTACGGCCCGGCCACCGACAATGGCAAACGAGGACCAAGCAGCACCGACGGGGCGACGCCAGACTTCGCGCGGCGGGTGCTTGGTCCAGTCGCGCTCGAGCTGGACGCCGCGCAGGCGACTGTTGCGCTCGGGGCCGAGAAATTGCGGCCAATCGCCGGCGTCGAGCGCGGTGGCACCCCCTCCTTCGACCGCAGTAGCTTGGCCTTCAGTGCTCCACCGCCATTCGAGAATCGGTACAAAATCGCCGCTCATGCCCTTAATGCGAAAACACCCGACGCCAAGCGCAATGACGAGGACGATACCGCCAAAATAGCGCAAACGCCGCCGCCACGCTAGCCGCGATGCAAACAGCAACCAGAGCAAAGCAAAGAAAGTCGCGAGCGTGAAGACGGCCATAGTGCTCATCGTCTGCCGCTGGCGATGAGGGGCTTCGGGCAACCAAATCCACACAAGCGCTAAGACGACGATGCCGCCGAGCAAATAGAGGGGCCATAAGCGAGGACTAGTAGAAGACATAGACTATACGCCGCCGGTGACGGTCGCCAAGCGGACCCAATCGCCGCTGGCGACCGAGCGGGCAATGGCGGCCATGGCCCGCATCGTTTGAGTTCCATCCTCCACATCGGCCCCCATCTGGGGCGCACCATGGAGGATGACATCGGCAAAACCTTCGAGTTGCAGCCGGTAGAAATGCGCGTCGGCTCCTAGCGGCCGGCGATATTGGCCGTCGCGCATAGAGAAGCACTCGACATCGCTGGATTTCAAAAACCACGGCAGGTAGGTTTTGCCGACGACGCTGCCGTGCTCGCCGTAAATGTGAAAGCCCTCGTGATAGTCCATGCGCACGGCGACCGTCAGATCGAGATGTCCTTGGCCGCCATTGGCAAACTCCACTTCGACAAACCAAGAATACGCCCCAAACATTTCCTTGCGCCGACCGCGCACGGCCACGAGCGGGCCGCCCAAAAAGCGGGCTAGGTCGAGCAGATGCGAGCCGTGGGTCAGCATGAAGTAGCGCCGCTTGTCGCCTTTGGGATCGCCCGCCGGCTTGCGTGCCTGCTCGCTGTGCAGCGGCAGCGGCTGGAGGTTATCAGTCATAGTATAGCGATAGGTCGAATCGCAATACCAAGCCCTCAGAGCCAACAGCGAGCCCATTTCTTGGCCGATGAACTGCCGGGCAAAAGCAATGCCGGGATCAAAACGCTTCATGTGGCCGACCTGGAGCCTGCAGCCCGAATCAGCAACGGCCCGGCGCAAATCCTCGCACTCCTCCACGCTTACGCCCAACGGCTTTTCCACCAACACGTGTTTGCCCGCCGCCAGCGCCTGCAAGCTGAGTGGGACGTGGAACTGATCGGCCGTGGCAATGAGGACCGCTTCCACCTGCGGGTCTGCGAGCATGTCGGCAAAGTCGGCGTACGTTTTCTTTGGCTGATGAACGGCGGCCATGCGCTCGACTAAGTCCGGTGCTTGGTCGCACAACGCGTACAAGCGCGTATTGCGGGCCTTGATACACGCCTCAAAGTGGGCAAATTGGGCAATGGGACCGCAGCCCAACACGCCGATGGACAAAAGCTGGCTATCTTTCACGACACAATGGCGTAGGCTTCGATCTCGACGACCAGATGCGGCTTTAGCAGCGCGGCTATCACCACCAAGGTCGAGGCCGGCAAAATCTCGCCAAACACCTCGCGGTGAGCATCGGTGACGCCATCAGCATGGGCCACATCCGTAATGTACACCACCGTTCGCACCACGTCTTTGAGGCTAGCGCCCGTCTCGTCGAGCGCTTGGGCGATGATCTGCAACGCGCCTTTGGCCTGCTCGTAGGCATCGCCCTGGTCGTGCGGCGGCTGGGCACAGGTGCCGGCGACGTGGACGTGCCGATCCACGCGCACGGCCCGCGAGTAGCCGAATTCCGCGCCAAATGGGCTGCTAGTCGGTATATTTTTGCGCTTCATGGGGATCCTTTATCCATAGTTTCTTCGACCTCGGCCCATTCCTCCATCAGGGTTGCCAACTCGCGCTCGGCGTCTGCGTGTTCGCATTCGAGGGCCTTGATCTGGTCGGGCGGGGTCTTTGCGTAATACGTTGGCTCGCAGCGCCGGGCGTCGATTTGCGTCAGCCGGGCTTCTACTTTCTCGATGCGCGCCAAGCGCTTTTCCTGCTGGGCTGCGATGCGACGCTGCTTGTTTTTGCCCTTGCGGTTGGATCGCGGTTGTCGGGTGAGTGCCTCTTTTTTCTTTTTCGCCTGTTTGGCCTTGAGAATGACCTGGTCGGCGTCGAGGTGGTCGTCGCCGCAGAAGTGGACGTACTCCTCGTACGTGCCGCGGAAGTCGAGGATTTCTTCGGGTTTGATCTCGACAATGCGGGTGGCTAGCTGACTGATGAACCAGCGATCGTGCGAGACAATCAGCAGCGTGCTCGGATAGTTCTTCAGTCCCTCGACTAACGCCTCAATCGATTCGAGGTCGAGGTGGTTGGTCGGCTCGTCCAACACCAGCACATTGGGTTGGGCAATGGCTAGCTGGCAAAAGACCAGCCGCGCCGCCTCGCCACCTGAAAGCGCCCCCAA
Organism: Candidatus Latescibacterota bacterium; assembly: GCA_965221515.1. Classification (GTDB taxonomy): domain Bacteria; phylum Latescibacterota; class UBA2968; order UBA8231; family UBA8231. The sequence continues at coordinate 3,998,613 of OZ244897.1, read as the reverse complement.
GCGCTTCTTGCCGTCGTCGCCGGAAAAAAGCATTCGCCCCATCTGACTGCGCACAAAACCGAGGCCCTGGTCCTGACAGCACGCCCAGACCCAATCCTCAGCCGTTTGGTTGGCCGGGCTTAGCTGTTCGCGATGGTCTTGGGCAAAGTACCCAGGATGGGTTTCGTACCCCCACTCGACGTCGCCGGCATCGGCGGCTAGCTGGCCCATTGCGATCTTGAGCAGCGTTGATTTGCCAATGCCATTCGGCCCCATAATCGCCACGCGGTCTCCCTTCTGCACAAGCAGATCGACTCCGTGCAGCACTTCGTTGTCGCCGAACGCCTTTTTGACGCCTTTGAGTGTGAGCACGTCGCGCCCGCTAGCGCGCCGCTGCTCAAAGCGAAAAACCGGATAGCGGCGCGAGCTGCGCGGCAGTTCGACCATCTCCTCTTCTCGCTTCTCGATCAGCCGCAGCTTGCTCTGGGCTTGGCGGGCCTTGGTCGCCTTGGCGCGGAAGCGATCGACAAACTGCTGGTGATGGGCGATTTCGCGTTCGCGGTTGGCAATTTCCTTTTCTCGCCGCGTGCGCTCGGCCTGCTTGGCTGTTAAGAAGGCCGTGTAATCGCCCCGATAGAGCTGGACTGTCTCGTAGTCAATGTCGAGGATAGAGGTGCTAATGTTGTCGAGGAAGCGGTGGTCGTGCGAGATGATCACCACCGGCCCGGCAAAGTCGCACAGGAAGGTTTCTAGCCAGCGGATCGAGAGGATGTCGAGGTGATTGGTCGGCTCGTCGAGCAGCAGCACGTCCGGGGCGCTGGCCAACACCTGCGCGAGCAAGACCCGCAGCTTGAAGCCGCCGGACAGCGTTGAGAGCGGGTCGTCGTGAATGGGGGCCGGCAGCCCGAGGCCTTCCAAAATTGCACCGGCTCGGGCTTGCGCGGTGTAGCCATCGCAGTGGAGAAAGGTCTCTTCGAGCTGGGCGAACTTATCGGCGTCGAACTTTTCAGCGGGCGCCGCGAGGAGCCGCTCCTTGGCCACCATCGCTTCCCACAGGGCCTCATTGCCCATCAGCGCGACATGGAGAATTGACTCGTCCTCGTAGAGGAACTGATCCTGTTGCAAGACCCCTAAGCGCAGGCGCTGCGGAACCGTGATCGCCCCCTCGCTGGGTTCGATGTCGCCGGACAGCATGTTGAGCAGCGTGGTCTTGCCGGACCCATTGGCCCCCACCAAGCCGTAGCGCTCGCCGGCGTTGAGCTGGAGCGAAACTTTGGCGAAGAGGGTCTGCTCGCCGTAGAATTTACCGATGTTGGATAGCGTAATCATGAACGATAATTACGCAAAATCGGCGATAATAGGCTACTCTACTGCCCGCTAATTTGCCATCTTATCAGTTTACCTGTCTCGCTACAGCGGCAGCGTTAGTGCAAGCAGAGACTTTCGCGGCGCGATGGACGACGGGTAGCTTCACAAAAGAAGCGCAACGAGAAGCCACCCGGGATGGTAAGACGCCGATAGACTTGGAAGCAAAAAACCGAAAGGAGCAGCAGATGCGCGTAGCCATCGGCGGCATTTCTCACGAGAGCAGCACCTTCACAAATGTAGCCACCACGCTGGACAGTTTCCGCGAGCGCAGCTACCTCCACGGCGCGGCCATCGTCGAGCGCTTTACTGGGGTCAATACGCCCATCGGCGGTTTCATCGCAGGAGCCGCCGCACACGGCTTTGAAGCCGTGCCGACCATGTTAGCCGAGGCTTTTCCCAGCGCCCCGACGCCGCGCCCCATTTTCGACAGGCTCGTAGGCGAACTACTCGACGGCATCGAGGCAGCCGGGGCTATCGACGGAGTTTTATTGGAATTGCACGGAGCCATGGTGGCCGAGGGCATTGACGACGCCGAAGGGCATATCCTCGCCGCAGTGCGCCATTTGGTCGGCCCGGATAGGCCCATCGTCGGGCAATTGGACATCCACTCCAATGTCTCCCACGCCATGATCGAGACCGCCGATGTCCTAATTGGGCGAGAGACCTATCCAGAGGTCGATATGGCACCGAGGGGCCGCGAATGCGCCGATGTGCTGGCGAGCATAGTACGCGAAGGCGTACGGCCGACCATGGCCTTACATCAACTGCCGCTAGTCTGGGGCATGAACCAAGTGACCGCTCATCCACCCATGCGCCAAGCTATTGAACACCTGCACCGCATTGAGGCGCGGCCCGGCGTAATCTGCGGCTCCATAGCCACCTGCTTCCCCCTAGCCGATGTCCCCGATATGGGTGCTTCCGTGTACGTGGCCACCGACGACGACCTAGCCCTAGCCCAACTTTGCGCCGACGAACTGGCCGCTTGGATCTGGGAACGCCGGGCCGACTGGCAGGCGACCATGCCCTCTACGGCACAAGCCCTGCAAGAGGCCGACCGCTACCCCGTAGTCTTAGCCGATCGCAACGACAATACTGGCGGTGGGTCGCCCGGCGACAGCACCGGGCTATTGCAGACCTTTTTGACGGCTGATCTGCAAGACGCCTGCGTGCTGTACATCGTCGATCCCGAAGCCGTAGCCGCTTGCCACCAAGCCGGTGTCGGTGCGGTGATCGATGTAGAGGTCGGCGGCAAGGCGTCCCCACTGCAAGGCGAGCCTTGCTCCATGCGGGCCGAGGTCGTGGCCTTAAGCGACGGATTTTTTCGCTACGACGGGCCGATGTACGCCGGCTTAGATGGCACCATGGGCCCCTCGGCTCACATCCGCCAAGGCGGGGTCCACGTGCTGTTGGTAAACAAGCGCGAGCAACCGTTTTGCACGGCGTTTTCCCGCACCTTGGGTTTGGACCCGCAGCAGATGCGCTATATCGGCGTCAAGTCCGCAGCCCACTTCCGCGCTGGCTTTGAGCCGTGGGCCGGCCAAATCGAGGTGATCGCCGAACCGTCGGTACACGCGCCGGCCGATGCCAACCTCGCCTTTAAGCGGTTGGGCCGCAAACTCTATCCCTTTGATGACATTTAGCGATTGGCAGCGACGGTGGATCTAGGTGCTTGGGCTGCGGTGCAGGTGGGACTCGCCCAGCATCGGCCCCGCTTGGTAGGCACTACGGACAAGACGCGAGCCGCCGTCGCCGCGATCTTAGGACCGACGCCAGAGGGCTTGCAGTTGCTGTTTATCGAACGCGCCCAGCACCCAGACGATCCTTGGTCGGGGCACATCGCCTTTCCCGGCGGGCGCATTGAGCCAGACGACTCCTCACCGCAAGTTGCCGCCGAGCGCGAGACCTTAGAAGAGGTCGGGCTCGATCTGTCGGGTGCTGAGTATTGGGGCCGAGTCGATGATATGACCGGGCACATGCTGCCAGTGGTGGTATCTGGCTTCGTCTATCGCCTAGCAAAACCAGCGGCCTTGACCCTCAACCACGAGATCGAGTCGGCCTTTTGGGCGGGAGCCGACCCATTGCGCGATCCCAGTAAGCGGACTCAGTACCGGCTGCGGCGACGCGGCCAAGAGCAGGCATTTCCAGCCCTCGACCTGCTGGGACCAGACCGCCCGCTGTTGTGGGGGCTAACCTTTCGCATCGTGCGCCAATTGATCGCTTGGATGGAGCCAGACAACCCATGACATCCACGCGCCGCATCTGGAGACAGAATACGGGGCCCAGCACCCCGAAATGCTTGTGCTAATTACTAATTTTGACCAAATTAGTAATTAATTAGTATTTCGTTGTCCTGAAGTAGCAACGCACGCCATTTCGCCACCGATCCCCATCAGTTGGAAGCGCGACTTCAACCATGAGAATGCCCAAAAACCCGAAGCCTTTCAACGAGTTGGTCTCGTCATACAAACCAAATGATTTGGTCAAGCTGCTGGTGTCGGACATCGGCAGCCTGCCCAAAGACCGGTACCTGCATTGGGACCAGCTTCGCCACCTGCCCTCGCCGGAAGGGTTTACGAGCCTTGACTGGTGGACTGCCGTCAAGTTCAAGCGCATGGTTTCGCGACACGAGTTGCCATTTAAGGACACGGGCGGTAGGCCGTTCTCGTTCAGCGACACGGGCAACCTGTACCGCCAGCTTCACCAAGTGGACCAAGACGCGAGCGGAAGAATTGAGGTCCCCCAAGGCGATGTGGTCAACAGCGGCTCCCTCGAACGGTATATAATGAACTCTCTGATCGAAGAAGCGATCACGTCGAGCCAGCTAGAAGGTGCCGTCACGACGCGCCGGGTTGCCAAAGAGCTGCTCAGATCTGGCCGTCCGCCACGCGACAACGGCGAACAGATGATAGTCAACAACTACCAAGGCATGGAGTTCCTACGCGAGAACATCGACCAAGAACTGACAGTCTCCATGTTCATGGACCTGCAAAGGACATTGACAGAAGGAACGCTCGATCCAGATGCGGTCGGGCGGCTCCGGCGGCCGACCGACTTAGTCGCTGTGGTGGACCAGCGCGACAACGAGGTCGTACACAAACCTCCGGACGCTAGTCAGCTCAGCGACCGCGTCGAACTGCTCTTGGATTTCGCCAACAGACGCACCGGAGACGATCCATTCCTGCACCCGGTCGTCAAGGCCATCCTCCTTCACTTCATGGTCGGCTACGACCATCCGTTTGTAGATGGAAACGGACGGACTGCAAGAGCACTGTTTTACTGGTCCATGGCGAGATCGGGGTACTGGCTGACCGAGTTCCTCTCCATTTCAGCGGTCATTCAGAAAGCACCCACTCAGTACGTGCGCGCGTACGTGTTTTCCGAGATCGACGACAACGACGTCACGTATTTCCTTGACTACAACCTGCGGGTAATTTTAGACTCGATCCGACTCTTGCACGCGTACTTGGCGCGCAAGACCAAAGAGACGAGCAGATTGCAGGCTATGCTGCAAGGCTCTGATGCGGCCTTGGTGCTAAACCATCGCCAAGTGGCCCTATTGGGGCACATGCTGAAGCACCCCAATGCTTCGTACACCATAGCTGGACACCGGCGCTCCCACAACATCACATACGAGACAGCGCGCACCGATCTCCGCGCTCTCGACAAAATGGGCTTAATCGTCAAGTACACGGGTGGGCGTAAGTGGATATACAGAATGAGCGACAACTTTGAAGATCGACTCAAGCGGGTCGTCGCACCCTGACCGCCTCCACTAGCGCCCTACCCGAGAAGCTCGCGCAGGCGGTCGGCGTAGTGCGCCCGGTCGCGGTCATCGGCCCGCACGGGCACTCCCAGGTGTATCCCATCACCGATGTGCCGCGGAATCACGTGCGTGTGCAGATGCCAGACGTCTTGGCCGCCGGCTGGTTCGTTGTTTTGCTGCACCGTTACGCCGTCGCCGGGATACCCGGTGCGAATGGCGACCGCCACGCGCCGCACCACGTGGGCGATGCGGCCGGCTAATTCGTCGGGCAGCGTGTAGATATTCTCATAGTGCGCCAGCGGAATCACCAGCGCCTTGCCGGGGTTGGCCGGATTCCAGTGCAGCGCAATCTGCACCAGAACATGCTCGTCGCGCCACGCCGTAAACTCGGATTCCGCGCCGCCGGCTATTGCACAAAACGGGCAGCGATAACCGGCCGGCTCGTGCGAAATTTCCAAATCTTCTGCGATATGGCTTTCGAGATAGCGGCGTTGGAAAGGCATGGATAATCCTTTGGGACCTGGGGTAAATTACTCCGAGAAAATGAACCCGAACTCCCAAATGATCAATACAAAAATGGAGTTGACTCCCAAATGATCAGGTAGGTAGGAGACGTTAAAAAGCGGTTGCCGCCGCCTTGCCGACTACCGCATTCTTAAAACGCAAGACTCACCCCCAGCCACAAATTGACCGGATTCCCCGGCGTGAAATGGATCTCCGAAACAGGTTCCACTTCGTCCCGCAGCCGCGATTCAGTGTCAAATTGCGCCTCGTTCCACGTTGTATTCAGCACGTTTTCTACGCCCAAATTAAACCGCCAAGCCCCTAGGCGATAGGCTCCGTTGAAATCGACGACCGTGTAGCCCTCGGCCGTGATACTGCCGTCCTCGTTGGCCGGCCGGTCGCCGATGTGGCGGTAGCGCAAGCTGCCTTCCAAACCACTGGGATGGTACCAAGTCAAGCCTCCGGTAGAAGTCAGTTGGGGGGCCAGCGGGATTTCATTGGCGTCGTCGGGTTCGTCCACGGCCTCACCGCGGGCTAAATTGAAGTCCACATCGGCCCACAGCCAAGAATGCAGTTGCAGCCGGGCTTCCAAATCCAGTCCCGCCCGCCGGGTCTTTCCGCTGGCTTCGGTCGTGCCGACATCGCCGACAAAAACGAATTCGCTCTCTAGATCCAGCCACCACAGAGCCGCCCCCGCGTTCAACCGCTCAAACAACCGAGTCCGCAGACCCGTTTCGGCCCCTATCGCCCGCGGCAAGGTCCCTTCTTCGAGGTGGCCCGGATCGATATAGCGTCCAGCTAACTCGACGGCAACGTCGGCCTCGCTGTGCCCATCGCGCCGCATGACCCGACGAATTTGCGAGGCTCGGGCGTCGATGACGTTGTTGCGGGCGTCGTTGGAGTGAAACCCAGTGCCAAAATTGGCAAAAAGGTCCAGAGCGTGGATGGGGCTGTACACTAGGGACGCTTTCGGGCTGAGTATAGAGGCCTGGGCAAAGCCCGAAGCGTGCGGCAAGCCGGTGGAGTGCCTCCCTTCGAGATGGTCGTCCACATTGAAGGTGAAGTAATCGCCGCGCAGCCCAAGCACCAGTTGCAGACGCGGGGTGAGGGCTATCTCCTCTTGGGCCCACAAAAACAGATTGCGCTCCACGACATCGGCTTCGACCAGCGGTGCGAGGCGTTGGCGGTCGGGGCTTTTCCACAAAGCCACGGCGGCATTATCGGCGCGCAGGCCGCCCCCCAGCGTGGTATGCGCTAGGCGTGAGCCCCAGTAGTGGTGGAAAGTATAGCTACTGTTGATCCCGCCGACTCGGCGAACATCAGTCTGTTCGATGGTGTCGCCGCGCTCCGGGTCGTCGAGGAAGAAGGTAAAATTAGAGAACAGTTTGAACTGATAATTGACCAAGTAGGCCTGTAAGTCGAAGGTGTTGGCGTCCGTCCCTTGGACGTGGAAGTTGACTTGGAGATCTTGGCGGCCGGTGGTGCCCCCCTCCAAATCGTCAATGGCCCCCCAGCGGTCGATCAGGCCCTGCTCTATGGCCCGTTGGGGGATCTGCCCAGAGGCGTCCCAAGCCGAACTAAACCCGCTGGTGGTCAAGGTCAGAGTGGAGCGGTCGGAGAGGTGGTTGTGGTACTTGCCAAAGAGATTGAGGCGTTGCAGGCCCTGAGGCCGCTCAACCGGGCCGTTGGTGCGGTAGTACTTGCCCGCGAAATAAGCACTTTGCCTAGTATCGGCCAGCGGAACCTGGTAGAGCATGGTGTACTCGGCCGTATTGAACCCACCCCCTTCGAGGTGAATAGCGTTGCCGTCGAGGTGATCGCGGGTGCGGTAGGCAATGGCCCCGGCCGTAGCCAGATTGCCGAATTCGGCAAAGTACGGCCCTTTCTTGACGTCTAGTTGCTCAACGACTTCGGGAATGAGAAAGTGCAAGTCGGCGTAGCCTTGCCCGTGGCCGTGGGAGACCATATTCACCGGCACCCCATCCACCGAGATAGCCACATCCGTGCCGTGGTCGGCGTCAAAGCCGCGGAGAAAAATTTGTTCGGCTTTACCCCCTCCGGCGTGCTGGGCAATGATCAGCCCTGGCATCAGTTGCAACATCTGATGGGCCGTGCGGTTGGGCCGGATCTGCAAGTCGAATTGGCGCACCGCCCGCGAGGAAGCCGTCGAGAACGCCCGTTCGCCATGAATCAGCATTTCGCCCATATGCAACGGGCTGGGGGTCAGGGCAACGACCAAGCGGGCCTTCCCTTCAGAGGCCACCCGCATAGTATCGGTGAAGGTAGCATAACCGAGCTGACTGACTTCCACTTGGTAGGTACCCGCAGGCACGATAGGCAATACAAACTGACCGCTCAGGTCCGTGGAGGCACCCAGCACGGTACCCACCAAGCGAACAGTAGCTCCGACCACCGGCTCGCCGGTCGTCCCGTCGATTACCTCGCCACTTAGGCTGGCTTCGGTTTGAGCTGTTAGAGGGCGGGCGACCACCAAAGCCGCCAAAATCGACAGGTAAACTACTTTGCGCATAAATTATGGCTCCTTTGGGCTACCTTAGCAGCAGCATCTTCTTGACTTTGAGAAATTCTCCACCCGCCTGTAAGCGGTACAAATATATCCCCGACGACAAGCGGTGCCCGCTGTCGTTGGTCGCATCCCACGCCACCGCGTAATGCCCCGCGCTCTGGTACTGGGCAACCAGCGTCCGCACCACCTGACCGACGGCATTATACACGGTCAGTTCCACATCTGCCGCTTGCGGCAACGCATAGTGAATGGTCGTCGCCGGGTTAAACGGGTTCGGGAAGTTGTCGGCCAAGGCGAACGCTTCCGGCTGCGTTTGAACTACGGCCTTGGCCACCCCTGGGTCGCTCAGCACAATCTCTACTTCGTCCCCGGCTAGCCCGTCAATGGCCCCGATCAGCCTGATGAACTCGTCGCCTTCGGCCAAGTTGTCCGCTCTTGGGTCAACGTAAAAATTTACCGTCCCGGTTATCGAGCCAGCCGGAATTTCGATGCTAGGCGTAAACAGCGCGGCGTAATCCAAATCGCGCGTCGCAGTCGAAGCACCGTCAATGGTCAAGCGCACCGTCGCGTCCGCGGCCAATGCCTTGCCGTCCAAGGTGGCGGTCACCACAATCGTGGTCAAAGGAGCATTCTCGCTCAACGCGCGCGGATCGGCCGACAGCGCAATAGACGTACTCGGGGTTTCGTCGTCGCGGATCGCAATATCCGTCGCTAAGGTTTCGCCGGTTGATACCAGCGTCGCCTGCACGGCCAAAGCCTTCAGACCTTCTTCAATATCGTCGTTGACCGGCGTGATAATCAGCGTCGCTATGCCCTCGGTAGCACCCGCCGGAATGGTGATAAGCCCTTCGAGGACGGCCGCGTAGTCCACATCGCGCACCGCCGCCGTGCCGTCGCCGGGAGCCACAATAGCAAACCCCACACTCTCGTCAGCCGCCGAGGCGGCCTGCAACGTAAAGGTCAGCGAGATGGTCGTCGCCGCAGCGTCCTCGCGGATCACCGCCGGCGCAGCCGTCAGCCCAGCCGCCATAACCGGAGGCGAATCGGTTGTGTACACCGCAATAAAAAAGGGCAACTCGGCCACGTCTCGGTTGCTGTCGGTCACCATGTAAACAACTTGCACCGGACAGTCCGTCCCTTCGGTCGGCGTCCCCGAAAGCGTCCGCGTGGCCGCGTCAAACACCAAACCCGCCGGCAGGGGCAAAACCCGGTACCGCAGGTCGCCAGCACCGCCCCGCGCTTCCGGCAGCACCAAATCGGCAATCGCCGTCCCCACCGTGTACGTCTGGTCGGCAATCGCAGCATCGGCGGCAAACGCCAGCGCCGCTCCTTGGGCAAGACTGGTAATGGTGAAGGTCAGCACGGCCGCGTCGTCGTCGCGATCGATCGCCGTGTACACAATGGCGACCGCCCGGTCGGTCGCTGCCGTCGGCGTCCCCGAAAGCGTCCGCGTGGCCGCGTCAAACGCCAAACCCGCCGGCAGCGCAGACACCCGGTACGTCAGCGTCCCATCGCCGCCCCGCGCTTCCGGCAGCATCAAATCGGCAATCGCCGTCCCCACCGCGTACGTCTGGTCGGCAATCGCAGCATCGGCGGCAAAGTAAGGCTCGCCGCCTTCGCCGGGGTCTTGCAGCGTTATATCGACCATGCCGACGGTCACCTCAATCTCGTCGCCGGCGGAATTAGCGGTGATTTGATTGTTGGCGTCTGGCACAGTCAGCCTGATCGTCTCGTCGCCTTCGGCGCTGCCGTCGTCAATAGGCGTGATCGTCAGCGTCGTCGTCCCAGACACGGCACCCGCCGGAATCGTCAGCGTCCGCACTACGGCCGAGTAGTCTATATCGCGCGTCGCCTCAGCAACGTCGATGACCGTGCCGTCGGCGGCTGTATCCTTCGGATCCGGGTCAATAGTCAAGCGCACAACTACATCGTCGTCGAACACCCGGCCGTCCAACGTTCCAGTCACTGCAATATCGGTCGCACCAGCACCTTCGCCTAGGGTGGTCGGCGCCGCCGTCAGCGCGATATTCATGCTGTTGGCATCGTCGTCGGCAATAGCTATTGCTTTGACCACCGAGATACCCCCGACTGTAACCTTGATGTATATAGGCCCGCGCGCTGCGGCGACGTTGTCGTTGACAGGGGTCAGGGTAATCGTCGTGGTTCCCTCGGCTGCACCAGCCGGAATGGTGAGTGGCCGACCAAAGACCAAGGTGTAATCCACATCGCGGCTCGGCGTCCCCGTCACAACATCGCCCGATGGCAAAACCGCGCCATCGGACAAAATCACCAGACTGACGGTTTCGTCCTCGACCAACGGGGCCGTCAGCGTAACTTTCAGCTCAATCGCCGTCGCCCCAGCGTCTTCGCGGACCCGCTCTTGGCTAAGCGCGACCACATCGGGCGTGGCCGCGACCTCTTTTTTAATTTTTATATCCACTGGACTCAGCGTCAGCCCGGTGTCTCTGATTTGTATTCCATCGACGTTCGCGTCGCCATCGGGAGACGCTAGGCGGATCGTGCCCGGGGACTGATTCTTGGGAGTGATGGTAATCGTGGCGGTGCCGGACGCTGCATTTCTCGGAATCGTCAGCGTCGCCAGCGTTACCGCATAGTCCAAGTCGCGCTGGGCCTCGCGGTTGTCCTTGGTCGCATCGGCCCCGTCAATGCGGCCGTCTCCATTGACATCGGCGTTGGGATTGGCCCCCAAGTCGGGGTGGTCGCCAATGGTCAAGATAAAACTCGTCGCCTGCCTTAGCACCTTGCCATCCAAGGTGGCCGTCACGGCGATCTCGGTCGCACCAGCGAACCTACTTAGCTCGACCCTATCGGCCGACAGATGGATGTTTTGGCTATCTTTGTCGTCGTCAATCAGCGTCAGCGTCGTCGATTTCACCGTCCTAGTGCCAGCATTGCCGCTGATCGTAATAGGCAAATCGGCATCGACGATCTCGTCGTCGATCGGAAAAAACCGGATAGTCCCGGTCGCCTGTTTCTCGCCGGCCGCAATCCTGAGCACAGTCAGCCTAATGCGGAAGCGACTATTAAGCCCTGTTTCGGAGATCCCCAAGAGCACGAAGACGTCTGTTTCCACGGCTGTATCATCTGTAACTGCGACTGTAACCTCGACGTCGGTTTCACCTGCGTCCTCGCGGATGCTAGCCGGATTTACCGACAGCGCAAAATCCGCCGCCGCCGCCCCGCTCCATCCCAACGCCAAACCAGCCGCCAACAGCCACCGCGCACAGGTCAACCGCCGCACCAACAACTTCGCATGTCTCATTGCTTTACCTCCCTAGAGTAGTTGCTTGTTGATTTGTATAATATAATGGCCGTTACGCCGCTATTGCCATGCCGGCGCAGACTGGGCGGGAATGACAAAAGGGGAATGGCGTAGGGCACTAACCACTGGCCACTACTAAAATGTGCGATTCGCGTGCTCTTGTAAACGCACTGCGATGGCTATCGGCGGATAACTTGCTGTAGAACCAACCAGACGCATCAGTAGTGGTTCGTCCCTCCAGCCTCTGAGGTGGCTGACCACCGGCCACCATACACAAAAAGTGGGGCCTCAAACCGAAATCTGAGGCCCCACTTCCCTAACGCGCTGTGCTACGAGTGCTACTTGAGCAACAGCATCTTCTTGACTTCGCGGAACTCTTCACCCGCCTGCAAGCGGTAGAAATACATCCCCGCCGACAAGCTGTGCCCGCTGTCGTTGGTCGCGTCCCACTCAACCACGTAGCGACCCGCGCTCTGATGCTCGGCCACCAGCGTCCGCACCGGCTGCCCCAGCACATTATATACGGTCAGTTCCACATCCGCCGCCTGCGGCAAGGCATACTGAATCGTCGTCGCAGGATTGAACGGATTCGGGAAATTGTCCGCCAAGGAAAATGCCGTCGGCAGCGTCTGCAACACCAGCGACGCAGTCGCGCCGTTGGCGTCCGTAACCACGTACGTATATGCGGTTGCGCCCGTCGCCTGCGGCACACCCGCAATCGTCCGCGTGGCCGCGTCAAACACCAAACCCGCTGGCAAGGCCGGCGAGAGGTGGTACGTCAGCGGTGCCGTGCCGCCAGCCGCCGCCGGCAGCACCAGACCCTCCACGCGCTGGCCAACGACAAACTCGCCGATTGCCGCCAAGTCGTTCGAGTGGGTCGGAACGATCTTGCCGGAGCCGAAGAAGCTGAAGAAATCGTCAAAACTCAATCCCTCGTTGACCTTGATGGTGAAAGTCAACGCAGCAACACCCCCACCGCTGTCGATCACCGTATAGATGACAATAGCAGCGCTGTCGGTCGGGACCGTAGGCGTGCCCGTAAGCGTCCGCGTGGCCGCGTCAAACACCAAACCCGCCGGCAAAGCCGAGATGCTGTACAACAGCGGCGGCGTACCGCCCACAGCCGCCGGCAGCACGAGCGGTTCAATCGCCTTATCAGCCGTGTACGCTTGGTTGGGGATCGCGGTGTTGGCGGCAAAGGCCAACGCCGAACCATCCGGCTCGGACGGCTCATCCGGATCGGTTGGCACCGTTGCCGGGTCGCTCAGGGTAATATCCACCTCGGCCCCCATCAATCCGTTAATCGCACCAATCAGCTTGATCGTCTCGTTGCCCTCGGCTAGCTCGTCGCTGACTACGCGAATCACCAACTGCGTGGACCCCTCTCTTGAGCCGGCTGGAATTACAATCAGCGGATTCAGTAGCGCGGCGTAGTCAACATCGCGCGCTGCTGTGGACGTCGCATCAATCGCCACAATCACGGTGGCGGTCTCGGCCAACGCCTTGCCGTTCAACGTGGCGGTCACCGTAATCTCGGTCTCACCGCTTCCCTCGACTATAGTGTGCGGATTCGCCGACAGCGAAATGGCCGTGCTCGGCGTTTCGTCATCGACGATCCTGATGTCCGTCGTCAGCGTCGCGCCCGATGAAAACCGAGCCTGTACCCCGATTGCGCGCAGGCTATCTGCCGTAGCGTTGTTAATCGGAGTAAGGGTGAGCGTCGTCGTCCCAACGGTAGCACCGACCGGGATGGCGACAATCGCCCTAGATAGGGACGCTGTGTAGTCCACATCGCGGATGGCCTGCTCGCCTTCGCTTGGCGGTACAATCGTAAACGTCAAGGTCTCCGCCGCGGTCCTCGCCGTCGGCAAGGTCACGGTCAGCGAAACCTGCGTGGCACTCGCGTCCTCGCGAATTTCCGCCGGCGTCACCGTTAGCTGCCCTTCGGCAACCGGCGGCGGCAACTCGCCCTCTTCAACCGCAATGGTAAAGATCAACACACTGGCAGACCGAGCGTTGTCAATCACCGTGTAAATGATGGTGGCGGCGCCATCGGTCTCGGCTGTCGGCGTCCCCGAAATAGTCCGCGTGGCCGCGTCAAACGCCAAGCCCGCCGGCAGGGTCGAGACGCTATACAACAGCGGAGTAGCACCCCCCGAAGCGGCCGGCAGCTCCAGCGGGGTAATCTCCGTGCCCATGGTGTACAATTGAGCGGCAACCGTATCGGCGGCCGCAAAAGTCGGGCGCGTCGGATCCAGCGGCGTTGTCTGCGTATCGTCCTCGTGGACATCTTTCAGGCTTATCGTCGCCCCGGTCACACTTAGCTTCTCGTCAACCCCGTCATCAGCCTGGGCAGTGGGGTCCCCCGAACTCTCCACGCGGATATTCTCGTCGCCTTCCTTGCCGTCGTTGGGAGTCGGGGCGATGGTAATCGTCGTCGTCCCGGTGGTGGAGCCGCCAGGAATCACCAAGGGGCTAAGGATGGCTGTGTAGTCTAAGTCGCGCGTCGCCAACTTATCGTCAGCATCTACTTTGCCATCGCCATTAATATCCGCATTCTCATCAATGACCAAGGACACGAGCACGTTATCTTTGAACACCTTTCCGTTCAAGGTGCCGGTCACCGCGACGGCGGTTGCGCCATCGCTCTCTCGAATCTCGGCCGGACTCACCTCTAGCGTGATCGAATCGCTCGTCGTGTCGTCGTCGGTAATCAGAATTCCCGTCGAGAAGGATTTACCGGCAATCGTCGCCGTCACCACAAAAGCTCGCAGCCCATCCTCTCGGCGATTGTTAATGGGAGTGACCGTCATCGTCGTCGTCCCTTTGATCTCGCCCCTGGGGATGATCAGCGGCTGTACCTGCGCCTGATAATCCACATCGCGATCTGCATCATCCGCTTCGTCGAAACGATCATCTTTTAGAGCGTCTATGTCAGAGTCGTTGTCCGCAATAGTGAACACCACCCGCTCATCGGTCAACAACGCGTTCTGCAAGGACACTTCCAGCGTGATGTTTTTCGACCCGGCGTCCTCGCGAACCGAGAAAGGCGCTGCGGTCAGCCCCTTAAGTGCTTTCTCGGGGCCACTCGTTATCTCGATTGAACCCGGATTAACGGGAATGGTATCAGTGCTCGTCGTGGCGTCAGAAGGTGCCACCCGAATATAGCCGATTCCCTCATTATTGGGACGAATGGTTATCGTCGCCTTGCCCGACACCTGACGGCGTCTAATGGTTAGCGTGCTCAGCGTCGCAGAATAATCCACATCGCGTAGCGCGCTTCCCGCAAATTCCGAATCAATAGTCAAGGCAAAACTCACATGATCTGCTAGCGTCTTGCCATTCAGGGTGGCCGTTACTTCGATATCGGTTGCACCATCGTTTTTAGTTAGCGTGGCATCCGAAAACGACAGATCAATCGCCGTGCTTTCCTTGTCGGTGTCAATTAGCCGAATATCGGTTGACCCGCCTCTATCACCGGGAGTCTTGATCGTGACCAGCAGATCGTCGTCCGGAGTTGTGTCGCTATCAATGGGAGTGAATCGGATCGTCCCCTCGGCACTTTTCTGACCTTCTTGAATCGTGAGCGTGGGAAATTCTATGCGGAAGCGCTCATTGAGCCCCGTTTGATTGAGGCCGAGTTGCAAGGGCACGGACGTATCCTCTGTCACCGCTGTGTCATCGCTAACTTTGACTGTCACCGCGATATCGGTCGGCCCGGCGTCCTCGCGCATACTACTGGGATTCACCGACAGAATATATTCCGGATTCACCGTGAACTGCTTGGCGAAATGCTCCTTATCACTTAAAGCACCACTATCCTTATTTCCATCTTGGACCTGTACCGACATACGTACCCAATAGAATCCCTTGTTGGGCTCAAGGTCGAGAATAAGAGTGGCGGTACGGACGTTAATACGGGCACCTGAGAATGTATGTAATGACTCTGCATTATTCCTATTCGCAGAACCATCAATAGTATCCAAACGATCGCTATCGCTAGCGGTAGAAGGATCGGCAGGACTTTCCCCTCCATACAAAGCTAGTTCGTAGCTTGTGACTTCCGTCCCATCTCCCCTGTCTTTTGTGTCCGTACCGAAATTTTTTGAAAAAGACGTACTCCAACTCACAAAAATCGTATCTTTGGTTGCATCAACAGTTGATAACTTATGCGTTACCTTTAAATAAGGATCAGTAGCATGCCTATGGTCAGGCACAGTACTATGACCTGTTGGCAGAGGATCAGGACTATTAGCCACAGCCTCCCCACTCCACCCCAGCACCAAACCAACAGCCAGCAACCAAGGCGCGTACGCCAATCGCCTCATCAGTAAATTTGTGTGTGTCATTACTCTACCTCCCCAAGTTAAGAGTAATTACAGATGATTTAGAAAGTGGGAGGTAGGGCCTCACGCCCTACCTCGAAAAAGTTCCCGCCTGTGCGAGCATGACAGGGCTGGCCCAACCGCCAAGCACCAAGCCAATAATCGCCCTGCTCGCCCATGGCCGATCTCCTACCGGGCAAAAGCCCAACTAACAACCCGCCAAAACTCAGCCTTTCAACAAAATGGCAACAAGCAAGCCCGTTAGCGCAATAAAACTGCTCACTTGGATGCCGATAAGCCAACGAGTCAACACGTCAATGCGCTGATTGACATTCTTTAGCCCATCGTCGATGTGCTGGCGTAGCACTTGGGTATCCTCGCGCTGGTTCGTCTCAATGCGATCGAGCCGCCACTCAACGCTGTCCAAGCGCTTAGCTACGCCAGCCATCGGACGGGATTCAGGGTTGCTGCTGCACAATCGTTCCCCCGTGTCGCTATTACTTGAGCAACAGCATCTTCTTGACTTCGAGGAACTCACCGCCGGCCTGCAAGCGGTAGAAATACATCCCCGACGACAAGCTGTGGCCGCTGTCGTTGGTCGCGTCCCACTCGACGACGTAGCGACCCGCATTCTGATGCTCAGCCACCAGCGTCCGCACCGGCTGACCCAACACATTATACACGGTCAGTTCCACATCCGCCGCCTGCGGCAACGCATACTTAATCGTCGTCGCCGGGTTGAACGGATTCGGATAGTTGTTGGCCAACGCGAACACTTCCGGCCGCGTCTGCAACGCCACCGGAGCCGGCAACGCCAAGCGGTTGAACGCCAACTCGCTGTCGTAGGTCTGGTTGTCGGTGATCTCGATGACCGTGTTTTCAATTTCGGCCGTCGGGCGGAACACCAAGCTCAGCGCCACCTCTCCCTCGTAAGCGACATCTCCAACAGCGGCCACCGCCAACACGCCAGCTTCGTCGCTTAGCACCTGCGGCGCAGCCAACGCGCTGCCCCCCAGCGGCTGCTCGGCCCGCGCCTCAACAAACGCCAGCTTGTCGGCTTCGTACTGCACCTGCAAGCCGTAGCCCTTGAGCGCCGCAAAGTCGGCCAAGCGCACATCGAGGACAAAATCCTCGCCCACGACGGGCAGGGCCGTCCGCGCGTCCAGATACAGCCGCGCATCCGCATTCAGACCCGCCTGCAGGGGAACAACCTTGCCCGCTGCCGCGGTGCTGCGCCCAAAGTTGTCGGCCAAGACGAAGAAGTCGTCAAAGTCGATCGTCGCGTTTGGCGCGAGATCAAACGCCGGATCAAAGCTTACGTCTTCAGCCGTCAGACCCAAGAGATCCGCCAGAATGAAGAAATCGTCAAAGCCTACGCGGTTATCCGCGCCGAACAGGCCGAAAATCGCGCTACCTTCGCTATCCACCGCGATGTTGCGCACGGCCATTGCCGTCCGCTCGACGATGGCAGCCGTCTCATTGTCCGAGTCGAAAGGCCGCACCTGATAGACGTAGCGCACGCCGTGGAGTGCCGCGTCATCGACAAACGAAGTTGCGCCAGGCGCGGCTTGCCCGATTATCGCGAACTCATCTTCGCCGGCCGCCCGGGAGTAAATGCTGTAGCCATGAACGCCCACAACCGGTGAGACCGCAGCCGGACCGATGGCCCCGGCCACGACGCCCTGCAAGACCTGATCGGATGGCGAAACCGCCCACGTCAGCACGACGTGACCGCCCTCGTCATTGGGCGCATCCAAGGCGCTCAGCGACGGCACCGCTTCCGGCGCAATGTCGTCGATGGCGCGCACCGACTCTTCGGTGATGGTGATCCCCGACTGTTGCAGCACGCCCTCGACGCTCTGCAGCTTCGGAGCCACGCCTTGGGCGTAAGCAAGGGCTGCCGGCAGCAGCGCGGCCAACACCGGTGCATCACCAGCTTGCGCCGCTTCCCGGCTATCGATCAGCGTCTCGGCCATCAGCTCATAGGACTGATTTAGATCTTCAGCGCGGACGAACGCGGCCTTGGCCGCCTCAACAACGCTCGTGGTGCGACCGTCGCGCTCGGCGGCAATGCCCCAGCGGGTGGCCACATTGTCGAGCGTGGCCACGACCGCGCGGCCAACCTCCACGCCCGGCACGGCGTCTATCATGGCCCAAGGAACCATTTCGTTGTCCATCGAGGGTAGTTCGCGGAAGATGCGATAGCCGTCCAGCGTGTCGTGATCCTCAGACAAGTCCCAAGTCAGCAGCAAAAAGCCGCCCTGATCACCCGCGCCGTCGGCTCCCTTGTAGTCTTGGGCCTCCAAAGCGTCGGGCGCATCCAACGGCGGCAACACCACCTCAATGCTGAACGGCGGCAGCGACACACTAGCATTGGCCGCGTCGGTCACGGTGTAGGTGTACTCCGCCGCAGCGGTTACCGCCGTCGGCGTCCCCGAGATGGTCCGCGTGGCCGCATCATAGGTCAAGCCCGCCGGCAGGGCCGGCGTGAGGGTGTAGGCCAGCGGCGGCGTGCCGCCCGTAATCGCCGGCAGCGTCAGCGACTCAATGGCCGTGCCCACCTCATACGTCAGAGTGCCCAGCCCTGGGACATCCCGCGCCTTCACCTCAATACTAAACAGCGGCAGCGAGTTACTGGCATTGACAGCGTCGGTCACGGTGTAGGTGTACTCGGTGACCGGGCTCGCCTCCAGCGGCGTCCCCGAGATAGTCCGCGTGTCGGCGTCAAACGCCAAGCCGGTCGGCAGGGCCGGCGTGAGGGTGTAGGTCAACGGCGGCGTGCCGCCCGTAACCGCCGGCAACGTCAGCGGCTCAATGGCCGTGCCAACCTCATACGTCAGAACTACCGGCTCGTGTTCGTCGGCTCCGGCGGTCTGGACGCCGATAAATAGACTGCTTGTACCCAAAAGAGCTGACAAGCCAAGAATCAACAACGCACGCTGCATGATTTTCTCCTTTTCCTTATGTAAAAGTTAGCGGGCACTTGCTCGCCTGAGCGCACCAACAAGCACCCGCTTTTTGACGACTATCCCCAAGATATTTGCCTAATCAACAATTCTATATTTACAAAGATAATAATCGCAAGCACTTTTTCGCAATCTGGCAACCACATCAACTTCGGCATTTTGGGCTTTAAGGCTTGCGCTAGCGCGTTTTTATTACTTAATCCTAGCTTTATATCTCCACCCACTTCTTTTCAAGGAGTCGCTCTATGAAGCACTTACTTGTCAGCGCGTTGTCCCTCTTGCTCGTCGGCGTCCCGGTGGTGGCTGACGACGAAGCAGATGAAGGGGATGTCTATGAAATGCAAGAAATGATCATCACCGGCTCCAAGCGGCCGCAGACGCCGGGGAATGTGACCCAGAAGATATCCATTATCACCGCCGATGAGATGGGCTCCTTAGTCCTCGGCAACGGCAACCTAGCCGAGGTTTTGTCCTACACCCCGGGCAACTTCGCCAACGTCCTCTCCCGCAACGACGCCAACTGGGGCTCGTCTGGCGGCTTGGCCCACACCTATAAGGGGTACATGCTCGACGGCCTGCCAATCGACTCCTTCGTCGATCTCCAGAGCCTCGATTCGTGGGCTTTCCAGCGGGTCGAAGACCAGCGCGGCTCGGCCTCGGTGCTCTATCCGACGTATTTGGCCATGGACTTCGCCGGCAATCAGTCGCCGCTGGCGGGGACGGCCAACTTCATCCTCAAGGAGCGCGTCGGCAGCACCCGCACGAGCGCCTCGGCCTACTACGGCTCCTACAACACCATCGGCGGGCGCTTCTTCCACCAGCGCACGGCGGGCAACCTGCACCTCTTTTTTGGCGGGCACCACGAGGACTCGGACTACACCTACTACGGAACCTTCGACGGCGACGGCAACAGGAACTCCTGGCTGAATATGGATGACGACCCCGAGTACGAAAAAACCAAGATGTACATGCGGGGCACCTATTTTCTCGACGACCGCGGCCAACGGGCTTCCCTCTACGCCCACCGCACTTGGCACACCGGCGACGCCGGTCGCATCAATCGCGACTTCGCCCACACCTACACCACCCTGAACGCCGGGTACACCAACCCAATCTCCGACAAAGCCACCCTGCAGGCCAAGGTCGGCTACCGCGACTACGTGCGCCGCTGGGAAGAAGACGGCATCTGGGAAGATCCCCCCAGCCGCGAACTGCGCTCGGAAGACGGGGTTGACCAGTCGGTTATCCCAGCCGATTTATCCGTCTCCATCATCACCCGAGAGGCCGATGTGCTCACCGTGGGGGCCGACTATCAGCTCGCCTCGTACGCGACCTCGCGCGAGACCGGCGCAATAAGTCCCGGCAACGACGCCACCGCCACCGCCTTCGGATTCTACGCCCAAGAAGAGCTTCGCCTAGACGCTCTCGTCCTGCGGGCCGGGGCGCGCTACAACATCATATCGCACGACATCGACCTGTTGCAGGGTGCTCCCCCGAACGAAACCAGCAACTCCTGGAACAAAGTCCTGTACAGCGCCGGGGCGCGCTACAACCAAAGCGACGAGCTGTCGGTGTTCGCCAACATCGGCACCAGCTTCAAAGCCCCCTCCCTCAAGTCAGTCGGCGGCACCGTGCCCCCAGACGGCAAGGGAGGCCATCTGCCGAATTCAGACATCAAGCCCGAGTCGGGGACCAATATCGACGTGGGCGTCAACTTCCGGCCCATGGAGGGAGCACTAATCGGCCTGCGCGGCTTCAACATCGAAATAAACGACCAGATCGTGCAGCGGGTAGTGCCAGTGGAAGAAGGCGACCCCGCGCAGTCGCAGGACATCAACGCCGGCAACACGGCGACCACCGGCGTCGAGCTAGAAATCGCTCACCGCCTCAACGAGACGGTGGAGTGGTTTGCCAACTACACCTACACCAATGCCGAAGTAAAAGAGCACCTCGACGACAACCAAGTTGGCGCTAAAATCAACTTCGTGCCGGAAAATGCCATTGGTGCCGGGGTTCACCTCACCTTGTCGCCGGGCTTGCGGGCGACCATCACCGTGCAGTCCTACAGCGGCATTTACCAAGACATCAACAGAGAAGCCGAACCGCTCGACGGGTACACACTGGTCAACGCCCGCCTTGAGCAGCGCATCCGCACCCAAGACGGGTACGACCTGAGTCTCTATCTCGAACCGTACAACATCACCAACCAAGCCTTCGAGATGCCGTGGCAGTTCGCGGACCCGGGCTTCTCGGTCAACGGCGGCCTCATGGTCTCTTTCTAGCAACAAAGACCACCGTAGGGGCAACCCGCGCGGTTGCCCCTACCGCACGGCCCAACTCATGGCTATATCCTTCTTCCTCTTGCTCGCCCTCCTGCTCGCCGGTACTCCGGCGCTGGCAGCAGGCGTGGCCGCCACCGACTTTCGCGGTCGCCGCATCGAGCTAGACAAGCCGGCCGAGCGCATCGTCTGCCTGCTCGAAAGTGCCCTCAGCGGCCTGTACATGCTTGGAGCCGAAGCGCGTCTCGTCGGCATTTCGACCAATATCTACCAAGAGAGCGTCTTCCCGTACTACGCAGCTATGGACCAACGCATCCGCGAGCGCACCCTGCCGACGCCGGGCAACTGGGACTTTGTCAACATCGAGAGCATAGTGGCACTACAGCCAGACCTAGTCATCCTTTGGTCGGGTCAGGAGGAGTCCATCGCCGCCATCGAAGAAAAGGGCATCCCAGTCTTCGGGGTCTTCATCGAGCGCTTTGCCGACATTCACCGCGCGATCACCGCCCTCGGCCAACTGACCGGCACCCAGCAACGAGCGGCCGAGCTGTTGGCCATTGCCCGAGATGAGTTGGAAGCAGTAAAGCGGGCGATCGCCCTCGGCCAAGGAGCAGCCAAGCCGCGCATCTACTTCATGTGGGACCAAGGACCGCTGGAAACAGCCGGCCGCAACAGCACCGTGCAGGAGCTGATTGACCTAGCCGGTGGAACCAACGTGGCGGCCGACAGCGAACTAGAGCACCTCGTCGTCAATCTCGAAAACGTCCTCGTCTGGAACCCAGAGCTAATCGTCATGTGGTGCAACGACCGACTCGACGCCGAGGACATCGGGGCGTTGTCCGGCTGGCGCGCGCTCTCAGCGGTGCGCAACGGCAGGGTGCGCGAATTGCCCGATCCCTTCTCGTGCGACTTCTGGACCCTCAAATACATCTTCACCGTCGATCTCGTCGCCCGCTGGTGCCACCCAGACCGCTTCTCGGCAACAGACCTAGAACAGTTGCGGGCCGACTTGTTCAACAAGCTATACGGAGGACGACTCGGAAAGCTACCGCCTCTTTCATACGGGACAGGAGACGGCCCGTGACTAGCGCGTTTCGCCGCCGCATCCTATACATCCTGCCGCTGCCGGTCCTGTTCGGATCGCTGCTGCTCGGCCCGTCGGCCAGCGCCGAGGCCGGGGAAATTCTCGTCTGGCTCTACGGCCTGCTCTTTCACCGGGCGGCCACCGGCAGCGAAGAGTCACTGGTGGGGACCATCGTGTGGGAGGTGCGCCTGCCGCGCATTCTCCTCACCTTTCTAGTGGGAGGTGCTCTGGCCGCAGCA
Organism: Candidatus Latescibacterota bacterium; assembly: GCA_965221515.1. GTDB lineage: Bacteria > Latescibacterota > UBA2968 > UBA8231 > UBA8231. Next base: position 3,976,296 of record OZ244897.1, on the reverse strand, counting down.
GGCAACGCCTTGCAAGCGCTGTTTCGCAATCCCCTAGTGGCTCCCTACATCCTCGGGCTTTCCTCCGGTGCCGCCTTTGGCGCCGCTATAGCGCTAGTTCTGCCGTTCCTACCACTCCAGCCAACGGCCTTCGGCTTTGGCCTGTTCGCCGTCGGCTTGGCTTATTTCTTAGCCCGCACCCGCAAGACCGTATCGGTGGTCTCCCTCATTCTCTCGGGCGTGATCGTCAGCGGGATCTTCACCGCCCTGCTGACCATCGTCCAATTCCTCACCGACCCGTACAAGCTGCAAACCATCGTCCATTGGACTATGGGCAACCTGCACAATTCGAGTTGGGCTAAGTTGCGCTCGGCCGCGCCGGGGATAGGCATCGGCGTGGTCTGGCTCTTTCTCTTTCGCTGGCGCATGAACGTGCTGGCCCAAGGCGACGAAGAAGCGCGTGCCGTCGGCCTAAACCCAGAGCGGGAGCGGGTGCTAATCCTCATTCCGGCGACCTTGGCCGCTTCGGCGGCGATTGCCGTAGCCGGCGTCATCGGCATGATTGGCCTCGCCGTGCCGCACATGGTGCGCATGATGCTAGGGCCGGACAACCGCCACACCCTGCCGGCCTCTTTTGCTTTTGGCGGCGCCTTTCTGCTGCTGGTCGATACCTGCTCGCGCACCTTGGCCTCCTTTGAAATTCCGGTCGGGGTCTTCACCACCCTGCTCGGCGGACCGTTCTTCATTTTCCTCCTCAAAAAGGCGCGAATCGGATGGGAGACCTAACGCCAGCCATCGAGGTCGATAACCTCTCCTTTGCCTACGACGAGAGGCCGATTCTCAACGAGCTCTCGCTGGAGATCCCAACCGGGCAGTTCACCGTCCTCCTCGGCAAGAACGGCAGCGGCAAATCGACGCTCATGCGCATTCTCGGTGGCTTCCTCGATTTCGAGCGCGGCACAGTGCAGATCATGGGCGAGGAAATCCGCTCCTTCTCGTCGCGGCGGCGGGCCCGCGTCCTCGGCTTTCTGCCCCAGCACCATCGGCCAATTTTCCCCTTTTCCGTGCAAGACGTAGTCCTGACCGGCCGCGCCAGTTACGTCACCTATGTCCCCAAGCAGGAGGATGTGCAGATCGGCATCGCGGCGCTAGAGCGGGTCGGCATTATCCACCTGAAGGACCGCCCCTATACCGAGCTGTCGGGGGGGGAGCAACAACTCGTCCGCATCGCCCGGGTTTTGGCCCAACAACCCCGCCTTATCCTCCTCGACGAACCCAGTTCGCACCTCGACTTCCTCAATCAAGCGCACCTGCTGCGCCTAATCCGCCAATTAGTCGATGCCGACCTCACCGTCCTCGCCGTCCTGCACGATCCCAACAGCGCCTTCCTGTATGGCGATCACTTCATTTTTCTCAAGGATGGGGCAGTAGAGCGGCTGTCAGCGGCCGAGCGGCCGTGGGACCGCGACTTTCTGGAGCGGATTTACGACACTAAAATGGATTCAATCCCCTACCGCGACCGCGCCTTCGTGGTGCCAAAGGGATGAGCGCCCTCGGCCGCTGTACAGGAAACGATGTAGGAGAAAAGTCATGGCCGTAAAACGAGCGATACCGCTAATACTACTAGCAATGGCACTGGCAGTTCCGGCTGGGGGAGATGACATCGGCCCAGAGGTCGGTGCTGACGACGGGGCAACGGACGCCCTCAGCGCTATGTTGCGCTCGGAAGAGCTGAGCTTAGGTCTAATAGTGGGGGCGTTGGCCCTGGCCCTTTTTCTCGGCGCAGCCCACGGCCTAGAGCCAGGGCACGGCAAGACCATCGTCGCCGCCTATCTCGTCGGCGCCCGCGGCACCGTGGGCAATGCCCTTTTTCTCGGCGGGGTGGTCGCCCTCACCCATACTTCCAGCGTCATTTTGTTGGGGCTAGTCGCGCTTTTTGCCTCCCAGTACGTCCTTCCAGAACAAATTTTCCCCTATCTCGGCACGGCGTCCGGTCTCCTGATCATGGGGCTAGGCACATGGCTTTTGGTCAATTATCTCAAGGGACGAGGCCCCGGGCACAGCCATAGCCACGCAGAGGAACACCACCACGGCCACAGCCATAGCCATGCAACACCCAACAAAGTGACCCTCGGCAATTTGCTAACGCTGGGGATTTCCGGCGGTATCGTCCCTTGTACCGGGGCGTTGGTGATCTTGTTGCTAGCAGTGGCCTTGCACCGCATTGCCTTTGGTTTGCTGCTTTTGGCGACTTTCAGCGTCGGACTCGCCTCAGTCCTCATCGCCATCGGCGTCCTCATCGTCAAGGCGCGACCGCTCGTAGAGCGCTTTTCGGGCGCCGGCCGCTGGATTCAGCGGCTACCCATTGCCAGTGCAGTGGTCATCATAGCCGTTGGCTGCGCCATAACCTTCCGAACGCTGATCCACTCGGGGATTATGTAGGGGAAGTGGCCCTTGCTCTCGGCACTAATGCGAAAGTAAAAGTTGGAGCGTTCATGGTGCTCAATGCCTAGAAGCTCGCAACCAATCGGCTAAACGATTTTGGATCCGCTCAAGACGCCTGTTATCCACTTTGCCGATACTTCCCTTGAGTAAATCCGCTGAAACTACGGCAATTCGAGTACCGCGAATGAGACTCGTGGTTTTAAGACCTGTTTGGGTAAAATCAGAGTCTGAATCGCGGATTACTTCGTCGATATGTGTAACTTCGTGATGCAGTTGGGACGAAATCATACAAATAAGCCAATCGCCATGCGTTCCTGGTAAAGCACGCAGAACGAGTGCGGGACGCAATTTGCTAGCTACTTGATCTGTCTGCGGAAATTCAAATAGAACGACCTGGCCCTCCCGCACCATCACGACGGCTCTTTTATATCTTCCAACGAATAAAGGCTTTCTTCTTCATTCATCCCGCGCATAGCAGACGCTAGCGACAATTCGGACCAGATGGCATTTTCCTCGCGGCTTCGCGATTTGATGAACTCAACAAAGTCTAGTACTTCCAACCGTCTCGTCTCGGAAAGCGACTGCAGATGGTGAACTATTCGCTCCGTCGTCGTCATATAGCAATCCTACGTGAATTGAAAAATTTGTGCTCCATACCATCTGCTACGTTAGCTATCTGCTTCATCTGCGGGTAACTTCACGAAGGATGGCGAATGGCTCCATAAAATGAAAGTTTCGTACAACCCACCGCCGCTTATGGCAACTGTGTGCTGCCCATCAGATAGCGGTCCACCTCGCGGGCGGCACCCCGCCCTTCGTTGATCGCCCACACGACCAAACTCTGGCCGCGCCGCATATCGCCGGCGGCGAAAATGCCTTCGACGCTGGTGGCGTATTTTTCGTGCTCGGCGCGGGCGTTGGAGCGTTCATCGCGCTCGACCCCTAGCTGACTGAGCATCGCGTCCTCTGGCCCGCGAAACCCCATCGCCAACAGCACCAAATCGGCCGGCCAAACCTTCTCAGTGCCGGCGATCGGCACGGGCGTGAAGCGGCCGTTGTCGTCTTTGTCCCACTCGATATTGACCGTGTGTAGCTCCTTGACGCGGCCCGCGTCGTCGCCGACAAAACGCTGGGTCATAATCAGATACGTGCGCGGATCATCGCCGAAGCGGGCTTTGGCCTCCTCCTGGCCGTAGTCGAGCTTATAGACGTTGGGCCACTGCGGCCAAGGGTTATCGGGGGCGCGCTCGTCCGGCGGTCGCGGCATAATCTCGAATTGCGCGAGCGTCTTGCAGCCGTGGCGCATCGACGTGCCCACGCAGTCGGTGCCGGTATCGCCACCACCGATGACGATCACGTGCTTGTCCTTGGCCGAAATATAGTTGCCGTCCGCGTGATCGGAGTCGAGTAGGCTCTTGGTATTGGCGTGCAAAAAATCCATCGCAAAGTAGATGCCCGGCAGCTCCCGCCCCTCAATGGGCAGATCGTTGGGCTTAGTCGCCCCACCGCAGAGCACGACCGCGTCGTTTTCTGCCACCAGCTCGGTCGCTGGGCGATCCACCCCGATTTCGGTGCGAGTGACAAACTTGACGCCCTCGGCCTCCATCAGATCGACGCGACGCTGCACCACCTTTTTCTTATCGAGCTTCATGTTAGGTATCCCGTACATCAACAGGCCGCCGATGCGATCGGCCCGTTCGTACACGGTCACCTGGTGGCCGGCGCGATTGAGTTGGGCGGCACAGGCCAAGCCCGCGGGGCCGGAGCCAACGACAGCGACTTTCTTGCCGGTGCGCTTATCGGGCGGCTCGGGCACAACCCAACCCATCTCAAAGCCCTTATCGACAATCGCGCACTCGACGCTCTTGATCGTCACTGGCGGGGCGTTGATCCCCAACACGCAGGCCCCCTCGCAGGGTGCCGGGCAGACCCGGCCGGTAAACTCCGGGAAGTTGTTAGTCTTGTGCAGCCGCTCCAATGCTTCCTGCCACAACCCGCGATAGACCAAGTCGTTCCATTCGGGGATCAGGTTGTTGATCGGGCAACCAGAGCCTTTGTCGCCCTGACTGACGACGTCGCCTAAGTGGCAGAAGGGGATGCCGCAATCCATGCAGCGCGCCCCCTGGTCGCGCAGGCGCTCGTCGGCGAAATGCTCGTGAAACTCGTCCCAGTCCGCGACGCGGTCCAACGGATCGCGGTCTTGTGGTAACTCGCGTACAAACTCGATGAATCCAGTGGGTTTACCCATTGATTTATTTCCTAATTATGACGCTTCGGCCATGGCCTCGCGGAAGGCGACTAGCGCGGCCTCGTCGCCGGTCAGCCCGCGTTCCTCGACGCGCTTGAAGGCGTTGAGCATCTTGCGGTAATCGCGTGGCATGACCTTGACAAACCGCGGCAGTAGCGCGTCCCATTGGTCTAAGACCCGCTGGCCCAAGGCACTACTAGTGTGCTGCACGTGGCGCTCGATCATGGTCCGCAGCTCGGCGATGTCCTCGGCCTCCTCTACCGGCCCCATATCGGCCATCTCGTCGTTGAAGCGGATCGCAAAGTCGTTGTCTTCGTCGAGCACGTAGGCAATGCCGCCCGACATGCCAGCGCCAAAATTGCGGCCCGTGCGGCCCAGCACCACGACCCGCCCGCCGGTCATGTACTCGCAGCCGTGATCGCCGACGCCTTCTACTATGGCGTGAACGCCGCTGTTGCGGACGCAGAAGCGCTCGCCGGCAATACCGTGGATATACGCCTCGCCGGAGGTCGCACCATAGAAGGCGACGTTGCCGCAAATGATGTTCTCCCACGGCACAAAGGAAGAACCTTTGGGCGGATAGAGCACCAGCTTGGCACCCGAAAGCCCCTTGCCGAAGTAGTCGTTGGCATCGCCTTCGACTTCCATGGTTAGGCCCTTCGGGGTAAAAGCAGCAAAGCTCTGGCCGGCGGCACCGGTGAACTTGAGGTGAATGGTGTCCTCGGGCAGGCCCTCGGCACCGTAGCGCCGCGTCACCTCGCTGCCGAGAATAGTGCCCGCCACTCGGTTGGTATTTTCGATCGGCAACTCCGCCGCGACCGACTCGCCACGTTCGAGGGCCGGTTTGCACAACGCCAGCAACGTGGTGTTGTCGAGCGCCTGGTCCAGCCCGTGATCTTGCGGAATCTGGCAGTAGCGCCCGACACCGGGACCGACCTCGGGCTGGTGCAAGATAGGCGTCAGGTCGATGCCGGCGGCCTTCCACAACGCGATGGCCTTCTTGGGCTCGAGCCGGTCGGTGCGACCAATCATCTCATTGACGGTGCGGAAGCCGAGCGCGGCCATGATCTCGCGCATATCCTCGGCGACAAAGCGCAGAAAGTTGACCACGTGATCGGGGGTGCCGATGAATTTGGCGCGCAGGTCTGGGTTTTGCGTCGCCACGCCCACCGGACAGGTGTCGAGGTGGCAGACCCGCATCATAATGCAGCCCATCGCCACCAGCGCCGTGGTGGCGAAGCCGAATTCCTCCGCCCCCAGCAACGCGGCAATGACCACGTCGCGCCCGGTCTTGAGCTGGCCGTCGGTCTCGACGACGATGCGGCTGCGCAAGTCGTTGAGCACCAGCGTCTGGTGCGTCTCGGCCAGCCCCAACTCCCACGGCAGACCGGCGTGCTTAATCGAAGTCTGCGGCGAGGCTCCAGTGCCGCCGTCGTAGCCCGAAATCAGCACCACATCTGCGTGGCCTTTGGCCACCCCGGCGGCAACCGTGCCGACCCCGAACTCGGAGACCAGCTTGACGTTGATCCGCGCATCGACATTTGAATTTTTGAGGTCGTGGATTAGCTGCGCCAAGTCCTCAATCGAGTAGATGTCGTGGTGCGGCGGCGGCGAGATTAGCTCTACGCCTGGGGTTGAGTGGCGCACTTTGGCGATCCAAGGATAGACCTTGGGACCGGGCAATTCGCCGCCTTCACCCGGCTTGGCCCCCTGAGCCATCTTGATTTGCAGCTCTTTGGCCTGAGTCAAATAGTAACTGGTCACGCCAAAGCGCCCAGAAGCCACCTGCTTGATGGCACTGTTTTTGGAGTCGCCGTTGGGCTCGATTACGTAGCGGGCCGAGTCTTCGCCGCCCTCGCCGGTATTGCTCTTGCCGCCGAGGCGGTTCATGGCGATGGCCAAGCCCTCGTGCGCCTCCTTACTAATCGAGCCGTAGGACATCGCCCCGCTCTTGAAGCGGCGGGTGATATCCTCAACGGGCTCAACCTCCTCAATGGGCACCGGCTCGGCGTCGCCTTTGAACGCCAGCAGGCTGCGCAGGGTTGCCAAGCGCTCGGACTGGTCGTTGATCAACTCGGCGTACTGCTTGTACACCGCGTAGTCGTTGGTGCGCGACGCCCGCTGCAACAAGTGGATCGTCTTGGGATTGAACAGGTGGTGCTCGCCGCCCTTGCGCCATTGATAGTGCCCGCCCACGTCGAGCGTGCGGCCATTGGTCGGGATCTGGGGGAAGGCCGCCGCGTGGCGGGCGAGGGCCTCGCGGGCAATGTCCTCAATGCTCATGCCTTGAACTTGGGTCGTAGTCCAAGTAAAATACCGCTCGACTACATCTTGGTTTAACCCTACGGTCTCGAAAATCTGCGCACCCCGGTACGACTTGATCGTCGAGATGCCCATCTTGGCCATCACCTTAACCGTACCCTTGATCGCCGCGTAGATGTAGCGCTCCTCGGCCTCGGCGTAGGTATAGCCTTCGAGCATGTTTTCGCGAATCATGTCGTTGAGGCTCTCAAAGGCCATGTAGGGGTTGATCGCCTGCGCACCGTACCCCAAGAGCAGGCAGAAGTGATGCACCTCGCGCGGCTCGCCCGACTCAAGCGCCAAGCCAACGCGCGTCCGCGTCTCCAGCCGCACCAAGTGGTGATGCACCCCAGATACGGCCAACAGCGCTGGGATCGGCACGTGGTCGGCATCTGCTTGCCGGTCTGAGAGGATGATCAAGTTGCACCCATCGGCAATGGCCGCATCAACGCTGGCACACAGCGCATCCATGGCCTGGGCGAGGCCAGCCTCGCCAGTCTTGCGCTCAAACAAGATCGGAATCGTCTCGGCTTTGTGGCCAAAGCAATCAACCTGCCGCAGCTTTTCCAGCTCGTCGTTTTTGAGAATGGGCCGCTGCAGGGTGATCTGGCGGCAGCTTGCTGGCTCGGGCCCCAGCAAATTGCGCTCGGGGCCAATTTTGGTCTCAGCCGAAGTAATCAATTCCTCGCGCAACGGGTCGAGCGGGGGATTGGTAACTTGGGCGAAATGCTGCTTGAAGTAGTTGTAGAGAAGCTGCGGTCGCTCCGACAGCACCGCCAACGCCGCGTCGTTGCCCATAGAGCCAACCGGGTCTTTGAGCACCTGCACCATCGGCTTGAGGAAGACGCGCAGGTCTTCAAATGTATAGCCGAAGGCCTGCTGCCATTGGAGCACTTCCTCGTGGCTGTCTAACAGAGGCATCCCTTCGGCTTCGGGCAGGTCTTCGAGCGCAACTAAGTTGGCGTCGAGCCACGTCTGATAAGGATGCTCGGTGGCGATCTGGTGCTTTATTTCCTCGTCGCTGATGATCCGGCCCTCTGCGGTATCGATCAGGAGCATCCGCCCCGGTTGCAGCCGGCCTTTGCTTACCACGTCTTCCGGCGGAATACTCAACACGCCCGTCTCCGAAGACAGCACCAGCGTATCGTCTTTGGCAATGTAGTAGCGCGAGGGCCGAAAGCCGTTGCGGTCGAGCATGCCGCCGACGACCGTGCCATCGGTAAAGGCCACCGAGGCCGGCCCGTCCCACGGCTCCATCAGACAGCTGTGGTACTCGTAAAAGGCCCGTTTCTCGGCGCTCATGGTCTCGTGATTTTCCCACGGCTCGGGAATCATCATCATCACCGCGTGGGCCAACGAGCGCCCCCCCAAAGTCAGCAGTTCAAGCGCATTGTCGAACTTGGCCGAATCCGAGCCGTCTTCGTGGATGATGGGAAAGAGCTTGTCGATGTCATCGCCGAAGTGCTCGGACGCCAGCATGCCCTCGCGGGCGCGCATCCAGTTGCCGTTGCCGCGCACGGTGTTTATCTCGCCGTTGTGGATGGCGTAACGGTAGGGATGCGCCCGCTCCCAACTCGGAAAGGTGTTGGTGCTAAAGCGCGAATGCACTAACGCAATGGCCGCCGCAAAGCGCTCGTCGCTCAAATCGGGAAAGTAGTACACAACCTGATCGGAGATCAGCATGCCCTTATAGACGATGGTGCGGCAAGACAGACTAGCCGGGTAGAAAAAGTCGCCGCCGGGGACTTGGCCGCTGTAGCGAATCTCGTTTTCGGCGCGCTTGCGGATGACGTAGAGCTTGCGCTCAAAGGCCAGCGCGTCGTCGCCTGGCATTGGGCCGCGACCGATAAAGACCTGGCGTTGAAACGGCTCGCGCAGCTTGGCGGTGTGGCCCAGGGCCGCGTTGTCGGTGGGCACGTCCCGCCAGCCGAGCAGGTGCTGGCCCTCTTGCTCGACGATGCGGGCGAAGTGCTCCTCGCAGACACGACGCTGGGCTGGGTCGGGCGGCAAAAACAACATGCCCACGCCGTATTGGCCTGCTGGCGGCAACGCAAAGTCGCAGACGGCACTAAAAAATTCGTGGGGCAACTGCACCAACACGCCGGCACCATCGCCGGTGTTGGCTTCGCAACCGCAGGCACCTCGGTGCTTGAGATGTTCCAAGACTTCTAAGGATTGACGCACCAATTTGTGCGACTTGTGGCCCTTGATGTTGACGACAAAGCCGATCCCACAGGCGTCGCTTTCGCCGGCTGGATCGTAAAGACCCTGTTTTTGCGGGTATCCGGGTATCCGGGTCATTTTAGTTTTCCCTTGCTCTATCTTCTAAAAAAGAAGGGTTAATATATGAACTACGGTTGTGTTGTCAAACGGCCTTGCGCCAATTTGCACAGATTTCTTGAAACATCCCTTGACAGCATTGCCGTATATGGCCTAAATTGCGCTAACTTTCACTTTTTAATGGATAATTCAGGCCATGAGACGTTTTGATGAACAAGAGCGGCAAATCGTCCGCACCCTCATCCGCAACCCCCGCTGCTCGGACAACCGCATCAGCACTTTGACCGGCGTACCAGTGCGCACCGTCAGTCGCAAGCGCACCCGCCTCGAACAGGACGGCATCCTCTTCTACTACGCGGCGGTCGATATGCAGGCCCAAGGCACGGGCCGCTTTGCGACCCAGCACATGCTCACCGTCAAGTTCAAATTGGGCATCACCCGCAGCCAGATCGTGCAGGAAATCCACTCCGAACCCAATGTCGCCAATGTATTCAGCGAGCTAATCCGCGACAGCTATATCGCCGAAGTAGATGGCCACACCGCGCTGGTGATGATCGTCGAAGGCGAGTCCGACAGCGACGTGGCCGAAAGTGTCCAAGGCAAAATCATCCCCTCGCTGCAAAAAAATCACGGCGAGGACTCGATCCAAGAAATGCAAACCATCCGCCTGTTGGCTCCCATCAGGCGGCTGCACAACTATTTGCCCATGGTCAATACGAAGGCGGGTTTTATCGTGGAATCGTGGCCCGACGACGCCATTTTCGTCGAGTGAGTGCTGGCAACCGCCCCTAGCCGCTCTCCTTGACTGCGGCCACCAAATCCAACACCGCCTCCTTGGCACTGCCGAAAAACATCAGCGCATTTTCCGCGGCAAAAAGCGGGTTGGGCAACCCGGCAAACCCCGGGCTCAGGCTCCGCTTGATCACCACCACTGTGCGCGCGTGATCCACATCGAGAATCGGCATCCCGGCAATAGGACCGGAATCCGCGTCGCGGGCGAGGGGGTTGACCACGTCGTTAGCCCCGATGATTAGCGCCACATCGGTCTGCTGGAAGGTCGGGTTGATCCGATCCATCTCCACTAACTTGTCGTAGGGCACTTCGGCTTCGGCCAATAACACGTTCATGTGCCCCGGCATCCGGCCGGCCACTGGATGGATGGCGTATTCGACCCCGACCCCACGCTCTTCGAGCAAATTGGCCAAATCCCGCACGGCGTGTTGCGCTTGCGCCACGGCCATGCCATAGCCGGGGACGACCACCACGCGCCGGGCGGTGTCAAACAGCAGCGCGACTTCCTCGGCCGAAGTTGACTTGATCTTGCCGGCATAGACCTCGTCGTCGCTGGTTCCGCTTGCGACCTCAGCACCGACGCCGCCAAAGAACACATTGCCCAGCGAGCGGTTCATGGCCCGACACATGATTTGCGTCAAAATCAGCCCCGACGCCCCCACCAGCGACCCGGCGATAATCAGCACGTTGTTGTCGAGGACAAAGCCGGTAGCGGCGGCGGCCAGCCCCGAGCACGAATTGAGCAAGGCAATCACCACCGGCATATCGGCCCCGCCGATGGGCACCACGAGCAACAAACCCAACAGCGAGGCCACGCCGATCATGACCCAGAAGGCATCCGGCTCGCCCGACACCAGCCAAGCGGCCAAGGCCGCGCTGCCGAGGGCGAAGGCCCCGTTGAAAAACTGCTGACCGGGAAACCGCACCAAGCCCTTGAGCACTTCCATCAACTTGAGAAAGGCCACGATACTACCCCAGAAGGTCACCGCGCCAATGATTCCAGAGGCCGCCGTAGCGGCGGTGAATTGATACGTCGGATCTTGCGCCTCAATCAGCGCCGCTCCAGCCACCAACGCCGAGGCACCGCCGCCCAAGCCGTTAAACACCGCGACCAACTCCGGCATGGAGGTTAGGGGGATTTTTATCGCCAAGACCAAGCCAATTAGCGCACCGATGACGGCGCCGAGCAAAATGTATTCGCCGGAGAGAATCCGCTGGTCCAGCAAGGTGACGACGATGGCCAACAACATCCCCAAGGCCCCCAGCAAATTGCCGCGCACGGCCGTGCGCGGATGCGTCAGCCCCTTGAGGCCGAGGATGAAGAGCACCGAAGCGACTAAGTAGGCGAAGTTGATCAGGGTCGCGCTCATGCGCTAGTCCCGCCTCCTAAACATCCCCAACATGCGGTGCGTCACCATGAATCCACCCACCACGTTGATGGTGGCGAAAACCACAGCCGCCAATCCCAAATAGGTCGCCAAGGCCGAGTGCTCGGAACCAGCCGAAAGCAGCGCGCCGATCAAGGTGATGCCGGAGATGGCATTGGAGCCGGACATCAGCGGCGTGTGCAGGGTCGGCGGGATCTTGGTGATAATTTCAAAACCGACGAAGACAGCGAGGGCAAATACCGTCAGTGCGGCTACTAGGACGTCCACTATGAGTTTCCTTTGCGAATGCGCGGATGGACGATCTCACCATCGCGCAACACCAACGTTTCGCGGGTGATTTCGTCCTCCAAGTCGAATTGCAACTCACCCTCGCCGGCCAAGTGGCGGAGAAAGGTTGCGATATTGTGCGAGTACATTTGGCTGGCGTGGTGCGGCACAGTGGCTGGCAGATTGAGCGGCCCCATAATCTGCACTCCGTCTTCGACGACCGTCTCCCCAGGGCGCGTCAACTCGCAGTTGCCACCGCGCTCAGCGGCCAAATCGACGATGACCGACCCCGGCCCCATGCTCTGTACGGCTTCAGCCGTAATCAACAAAGGGGCTGGTTGCCCCGGGATGGCGGCCGTGGTGATAATTACGTCGCTTTGGCCGGCGACCTTGGCCAACTCCTCGCGCTGACGGCGGTAGAACACTTCGTCTTGGGCCCGCGCGTAGCCGCCGGCGTCTTCGGAATCACCAGCGTCGATATCTAATTCCACGAACTCGGCCCCGAGGCTCTCGACCTGTTCTTTGACCGCCGGCCGCACGTCGTAGGCCCGGATAACCGCTCCTAGGCGGCGGGCCGTGGCAATGGCTTGGAGACCGGCGACCCCAGCACCGATGACCAGCACCCGGGACGGGGTCAACGTGCCAGCGGCTGTCATTAAGAGCGGGAACATGCGCGGCAGGGCCGCAGCGGCCAATAGCACCGCTTTGTAACCGGCGATCGTGGCCATCGACGAGAGCACATCCATGCTCTGGGCGCGGGTAATGCGCGGCATCAATTCCATGGCGAACAACGTGGCGCCGACATCGGCCAGCGCATCCAGCTCCGCGCCAGCGGTTAGCGGGTCTGAGGTGCCGATGAGGATTTGACCTGAGCGGATGCGGGTCAAGTCGGCGCGGCCGGCGGCTGGGTTCGCGCCGAGCGTGCGCACTTGCAGCAGCATCTCGGCGCGGGCAAACACCTCGTCGCGGTCGGCGGCGATTCCCGCGCCGCGCTCAGCATAGGCCGCATCGACATAGCCAGCGGCAGCACCCGCCCCCGACTCGATTAGGATGTCCACATTGCAAGCCGACAATCCGGCCACAGCCTCCGGGACTAAGGCGACCCGCTGCTCCCCAGGAAAGGTCTCTCGTGCGATACCAACGATCATTGCTTAGTGGTGGGACACCAGTTTGTCGTGGTGCTTTTTGAGCTGGCTCTCGATTTTGGACTCGGCTTCGGCGAGGGCCTTGTAAAGATTGTCCGCCGCCCCGGTGGCCGCGAACGTGCGGTGCGGGACCTTGACGATAATTTCCACTTTGTCGTCGTGCTTTTCCTTGTCGAGGACGACTTCGCAATCGACGATGTGGTCGAAGTAGTTTTCGAGCTTAGCACAAGAACTAGCAATGTGTGCTTTGGTTTCTTGTGAGATCTTGCCGTGGCGCATACTGATTCTGGGCTGCATCTGCTAATCCTTTCTGTTGACAAAGTGCACTCGCCGGCCCCGCACTTAGGGCCGCTCGGCCAGCGGCTGATAGGACCGCTGCACCGAGCCGGTGTAAATCTGGCGCGGACGGCTGATTTTGGTGGCCTTGCTCTCCTCGTACCAATGCGCGATCCAGCCCGGCATACGACCAATAGCGAAGATCACAGTGAACATCTCCTTGGGAATGCCGAGGGCGCGGAGAATGACGCCACTGTAGAAATCCACGTTGGGATAGAGCTTGCGCCCAATGAAATAGTCGTCTTCCAGTGCCACTGCTTCCAGTTCTTTAGCTATATCGAGCAAAGGGTCGTCGATGTGCAGCTTGGCCAACACTTTCTCACAGCTCTTTTTGATGATCTTGGCGCGCGGGTCAAAATTTTTGTACACCCGATGCCCAAACCCCATCAAGCGGATCCCGGCTTTTTTGTTTTTGACCTGCGCGACGTACTCGCCAACCGAGACGTTTTCGTCGCGGATGGTCTCTAGCATATTCACCACCGCCACATTAGCCCCACCGTGCAGCGGCCCCCACAGGGCGGAGACGCCCGCCGCCACCGAGGCGAAGAGATTGGCCTCGCTGCTGCCGACCATCCGCACCGTAGAAGTGCTGCAATTTTGCTCGTGATCGGCATGGAGGAGAAAGATCAAGTCCAGTGCATCAATCAGCACTTGGTCGGCCTCAAATTCGTTGTGCGGCTGGCTAAACATCATGTGCAGGAAATTCTCTGCGTACCGCTTGCTAGGATGCGGGTACTCGATGCGGTGGCCTAACTGCTGGCGATAGGAATAGGCGGCAATGGTGCGAACCTTCGACATGATGCGGGCGGCCGCTTCGGTAAAGGTCTCTTCGTCCTGAATTTCCAACAGCTCGGGGTAGTAACAACTCAAGGCGTTGAGCACCGAAGACAACACGGCCATCGGCGGCGAGTTGGGCGGAAAGAGGCTGAAGTGCTGCTTGAGCTCCTCGCGCAGCATCTGGTGCTTGGTCAGCAGCCCACTGAACTCGTCTAGCTGGGCGGCGTTGGGCAACTCGCCCCAGATCAGCAGATAGGCGACTTCGATAAAGCGACTGTGTTCGGCCAAATCCTCAATCGCGTAGCCCCGGTAGCGCAGAATGCCTGCATCGCCGTCGATAAAAGTGATGTCGCTCTGGCAGGAGCCCGTATTGCCGTAGCCGGGATCTAGGGCGATGTATCCGGTCTCGGTGCGCAATTTGGCAATATCGACCGCCTTTTCGCCCTCGCTGCCAACGACGATGGGCAGTTCGACGCTCTGATCTCCGGCTTGCAAGCGGGCCGTTTCCACCATGCTTTGTTCTCCTGTAACTCGGGCACTTGGGGCGCGGAATCGCCCCCCATTTATCAGATAGTAGGCCCTAAAATTTGCACTGTCAATTGTCGCCGATGCTTGCTGCAGGGGCTTGCTAGCCCTGAAACCGCAAAGATAGGTTAGAGGAAATATCTATCGCAGATTTGACGCGGCTCAGCAACGCTAAACCCCTTGCCAGCCCCGTTTTAATCACTCCTAAAAGACGGCCGTCTAACGCGAGGATCGGGTGAGTGGTAGCCGCGCTCTATTGGTTGCGAATCGCCTCGATTTTGGCGTCGCGCTCGGCAAACAAATCATTGCGGACCTTGCTCATTTGCTCCTGTACTTGGCGGTGCGCTTCGACGAGGGCCTGTGGGTCGGCGCCCGAGGCCTGTTCTAGCTGCCCCTTAAACGCGATCTCTTGCTCGGCCCACTTGGCCTCGTACTGCTTGCGCAGTTGGTCTATGGCCTCTTTCTGCTCGTCTGTCAGCTTAATTCCCTCTGCGCCCCCGACTGCCTCATTGGCCTTTTCCATGGCCAGTTCAAGTGCCGATTTCATCGCAAACTCTCCTGTGTTGACATCGCCTGACAACCGCCTTAACAGCGCAAAAAAAGATAGCGGCTAGCCGCTATCGCGACAAATTGCAAGCAACCCCATGGCCAAACAGTGGAAGCAAACGCCGCCGCACGCGCCGTGGCCAGGTCGGCAAAAAGCAATCAGCGCAGCAGAATCATCTTGTGCTGCGCGCGATAGGAACCGGCTTTGAGCGCGTAGAAGTAGAGGCCGCTCCGGTAGCCGGCCGCGTCCCATTCCACCTCGTGCCGCCCCGGCCGCATCTGCCGCTCCACCAGCCGCTCGACTTCTTGCCCCAAGACGTTGTACACCGTCAGTTGCACCAAGCTGGCAGTGGGCAAATCAAAGCGGATTTTGGTCGTCGGATTGAACGGGTTGGGCGCGTTGGGGTGCAGGGCGTAGTGCTCGGGGCGCGGCGGCGCGCCCTTTTGCGCTTCGCCGTGCTGGTCGCCCAACTCCAGCGTCCCCTCGCCCGCCAGTTCCAGCGCGATCATCTCGCCTTCGACGGCTGTGCCCCTCCAAGCGCCGCCGAAGGTCCACTCCTTGCCCAAATGGGGCATTTTTAATTGATAGCCCGCGTCGGGGCCGCGCACAAAACCCGCATAGTCGCCGCGCTCCAAGCTCACGTCTATCACTTCGCTGGCGCGGAAGACAATTTTTCCATCGGCCAACAAATAGGTCGCGTCTTGGGCGACAAAGCGGGTAAGCTGCCCGTCGGCATAGCGCACATAGCCAAAGCGGGCGTCGCTGACCAAGCTCGCATCCGGCCCGGACACCACGACCTCAGACGCATTGCCGGCGCGCAGCCAAGCCAAATCCCGCACCTCGTCCAACGCCACTAAAGCGGCCTCGGCCCCTTGCGCGGCGGCGGTCGCAAACACCGGCTCGCCATCGCCAATCGCCCGCGGATACAGCACCGCCAGATACCGCCCATCAACGCCTTCTTGCTGCACCCGCAACACCGCGTGGGTCTGCTCTTGGCGATAGTCAAAGGAGTGGAGCGCCGCGCTTTCCAGCGCGACCCGACCGGACTGGTCGGGCAAAAACGCCAGCAGCTCGGCCTGGCCCCGCGTCCACCGCGCCAAATTGCCCACGCGAACATACGCGCCCCCGCTGGTGCCACCGCCGTTGCCGTGCAGCCGCCACTCGTAGGCGTGGCGACGGCCCAGACCGTCGATTTCGTCGGCCACGAAGAAGTAGCTGTGGTCGGCAAAAAAGACCCGCCGCCTTAGCTCGACACCCCGGTAGGCAGCGCGGACTTCCGCGTAGTCGCCAGCCGCACTGGCAAAGAACGCCTCGATAAAAGCGTCGTTGCGGTCGCCGATGGTCCCCACCACCGGCAAGGTTCGGCGCGGCGGTCCCTGGCCATCGATCAACACCACGTTGTGATTGCGGCCTTTGTTGACCTTGGCGTGGTTGTCAAAGTCGATGTACCCCGCATCTAGCGCCAGCATTTCGCCACCGGCGTAGAGCACAAAGCTGGTCCCATCGGGATGCTCGTGCGCGAACCCGTGCTCGCGGGCTATGCCGTTTTCGCCGCGCAATAGCATATACGTGGCCGCAGCCGACCAGTCGCTGCGGAAGACGGCATCTCCGGCCCCTGGCATAAAAACCGACGGGCCGTGCGTCGGCTCGCGCGCCGGCACGCGGTCGTCGTACAGGGCGATGGCGTCCATCTCGGAAAACTGGCGCACGTACAGGCCGCGCTCGTTGTTTTCCCAATCCCAGCGATACACCCCGCCGTCGGCTTGGGCGGCCGCTAGGTAATGCCCGTAGAAATCGTCTAGGTGGCCGTCGTCGATGTTGGGCCGCCGGCCATTGGGCAGCCGCAGGTTTAGGGACCACTCGTGCATCTTGGCAATTTTGGGATCGGCAAACAGGTCCACACCGGTGCGGTTTTTGAGCGCGAACAAGTAGGGCAAATAGACATCCGCAGCATAGCGGCTGTAGAACGGCCCCTCCGCGTACCCCCCGTCCCGTCCTTCGATTTGGAAGTCGAGGCTACGGGTGACCATCTCCAAGGCGCGATCCGCCCACGCCTGTGGAGTACCCTTGCCGCTGGTGTACTCACTCAAGGCCATAGCCGCCAACCCGAGGCCGCCATAGGCCCGGATGTGCCAATTGTCGAGATGCGGGGTCTCGTGCAAGCGAATTTTGACCGGGAACAGCCCAAACCCCACCTTGCCAATCACGATGCCCTGCCACAGGCGATCGGCTTCCTCGCCGAGGATCGACCGCATCTTTTGCAAAGCTTGGGGGTCGTTGGCCGCAGCATAGGAGTGCAGGATGTCGTACGCCACAGCGTACTGGGCCACGACTTCGCCCTCGTTGTGCGGCTCGCCCAAATCGCCGCCGCGCGGCGGGAACGCGACCCCTTGCATCACGGCCAACGCCCGCTCGGCGAACGCGGCATTGTCGGTCATCAGCCACGCAAAGGCGAGGGACTTGGCGTAGCGGACTTCGTCGCGTTCGTCGCCAAAGGTCGCCGGGGTGTTCTGCGCCCGCCGCAACACAATCTGCCACCACCTGGCATACGGTTGGCGCTGGATGCGCTCTTTGAGTAGGGGAATATCTGCGGCAGAAAAAAGCAGGCCCGGATGCACTTCAGCGGACAGCGTCTGCGCGGCAACGCCCACCCGCATCACAGCCAAGGCGGTGCAAAAAGCCAAGGCGAGCATGGGGCCTCTAAAAGAAGCGGCGCAAGTCAAAGCCCCACAGCAGGCCCAAGGTGACGTAGCCCTCGCCGACTAGGATTTTGAAACCGCCGACGATCCGGCCCGGGGCATCGAAAAACAACCCCAAGGTCCCATACGCCGTTGCTGGGTCCAGGTGGCGGTAGCCCAACCCGGCAAACAGCTTACCTGGTCGGCCGGCGATCCACACCTCGTCGAGGACAATGTAGGCCAGATCCGCACTGAGCGAGCGCAGCCAATCCGTGCCGCCCGAGCAGCGGTAGTCCGCCACGCGGTATCCAGTTCGCGTATCAAAGCAGTAGCTGCGGGTGGGATAGGGCCGGAAGTAACGCGGGTCGTAATCGTCGCCTTCGTGAAAGCTCACATCGAGCGCGTTGACCGAGCCGATAAGGCGCAAGCGATTGAAGACCGCCCTAAACCCCAAGGGAACGCGCACGCCCGAGCCGCGATGATCCAAGTTGATAAAACCTAAGCCTATCGCAGCATAGTAGCCGTCGCGCTGCCGCTTGGGCACCTCTTCGGGCACGGCGTCTTGGATGCGCACGGCCTCGGCGCCGCTGGCCAACAGCAGGCCGATCCAAATAAGGTGTATATACGTGCGCTGTATCATCCGTTTGTCCTATGCTTATGTTGTAGAAACGGTCATGGTACGCTCTTCTGTGCGGCTCTCCCACGTTTTCGGCGGTTCCGGCGCGTTTACCCCATCGGACATATTATCCGCTATTTGCCTATCTCCGCCGTGGCGAGATGTTCAATCCAGCCTTTCTCCAATAAAATATCAAACGCGAGCTTAATCTGCCGTTGCGAAAACTGATTCTTCCTTGGGTTCCAAGCGTAAGTGTGATCCACGATGTCGTCTAAGACCAAGACCTTTTCTTCGCTAGCAATCCAATGAACGGTTGTGAGCAGTTCCAAGCCGAATGACGACTCAAACCCTTCTACGAGATTGCAAACCCTCTCAAAGCGAGCCTGCGTATCGGCTTTGTCCTCAAGAAACGCGCTAGCATCTGCAAGTGCGCCCGGCACCAATTCCAACTGCTTGTCAGGAGCATCGCCCCCATCGTCATAGCCCAACACCAGATGCCCCTCAACGTTTTTCAACACATGTCGAAGGTTTTCGGCATACGGACCGCAAGGGCCTTTGGCGAACTTCAACTTCAGTGGTTCACCCGCAGCCTGCATGAAATACAGGAGCTTATGTACTTCCAACAGCGTCACGAACGGGTCCAGCAAGCCGAGGAGGTAGCGATTCATCAACCCGACCAACACAGCTCGTCCGGCTGTCATCTCCGGTGCGGTGCTCAAACGTCTGACGCGCTTGTCCACCGGACCTCCTGGCTCGAATACGACGATTTTGACATTCTCGAATTCCTCTAGAGCGGCCTCCAAACGAGTACGCACCTCCGGCCAGTCCAACCCGCCCAGCCCACTGCCGCGTGGATCACTGGCAGATGCTATCTGGATATGACGGATTTAAAATAAAAAATCGCTGACCCCTATTCCACAGGGCGACTATTTTACAGAACTTTTCGGACTTGACTAAATGGGATCTCCCAGTCTGCGAGACATACCCTGAGTAGAGAACTCTCTCAACATATAATGGCCGTAAAGTCAATTGCTTCAGTCAGGTCTTTGCACCGGAATATCCCATAAGCTCTTGAATCTTCTGTTGGAAGTAGCGAAAACTGGGCGATCTGTTGTTCTTTACATCCATGTGTGGGGCGATATGTTTTGCCCATATCGACTTTTCCCTGCCAACGACCCCTCTGTTTTTCAGCCCCGTTGCACCGCCTTGAGATATTGCATCCGCTAGGAGTTCCCAGGTGTCGCAAATGGCGTCATTTTTATAATTGTTCAGGATATTGTCCTTGGCATTCGGATAAGCAGTCTTGATCGCGGGAATATCGCCGAGTAGCCAGGCTTCTCCTTCTTCTATCGAGTGCGTGTTTGCCAGACTGATCTTCGACGAGTACTTCAAAGTGCATCCAATCACCTCTCGTCAAAATAATCGCTGTACCAGAGACCGCCCAACGGCACCCCCTCTGCAACCATGTTATTCACAATGGGATCCTCGCTTGCCCGACGTATCGTAGAAAAACCATCTGGCCCCTTTTCCAGAATCCAGACCTCATTCGGACCGAGCGCATTGACAAAGTATGGCTGGTGTGTGGTAATAAAAACCTGCGAGCCACCACGAGCGTCGGCGTGTTCGCGAAACTCATTGGCCAGGGTCTCCAAGAGTTTGTGATACAGACCATTCTCCGGCTCTTCAATACAGAGCAAAGGAGGCGGGCTCGGGTCTTCAAGCAAAAGGAGATAGGCAAACGCCTTGAGCGTCCCATCGGATACTTGCTGCGCGTAAAAAGGATCCTGAAAACCTTTGTCATTGAACCTGAGCAGTAATCGCCCATCACTGGTTCGCTCCGTATCAATCTTGTCTATACCCGGAATTTTTCCAGCAATATTTTTTAAAATAGCCTGAAAACGATCTGGATATTCGCGCGCCATAAATTGCACGACATTGCCGAGATTATCGCCATGGGTATTGAGACGGTTCTGCGGGCCAGCCAGCGGCAAGCTACGCGCGGCATCGGGGGTGAAGTAACTCAGATACCATCCCTCAACAAAGCGGCGAAAATCGGAAATTCTCGGGTTTTGTTTCAACGCGCCAAGCGTGGCAATACCCAGCTTGCGCTTGTCTTCATAATTCGACGACTTCGGCATCTTCAGGAATACTACTTATTTTTGGGAGCTTGAAAATATCGAAACCTTCTGCGGTTTGATCGCCGTGACTAACTGCCTCGCTTCCCCGCCACACTAAGCCACGACCTTCACCGAGTAGAAGAAAACATCGGTCCCCTTGCATCATAACTTCTCTCGATACATAGGGACGGTTGGACGCGTCTGTATTAATGAAGACCTGATGGGCAATACGCTGGGTGTTTTCCCGCTCTCTGTAAAACACGCTAAACTCAATGGGACCTATTTGCCCCTGCGTCCGCAATTTCTCGAAGCCACCGCGCCCGCGTGCGTCGCAGGCCTCCTCAACGCCCAATTTGAGGGCATCCGAAAGGAATCCAAAGGCATCGATGAGGGCACTTTTTCCCACGCCATTTTTGCCGATTACCGCTGTCATAGGGGTGAGCGATTGGAAATTAATATCCTTGAGCACCTTAAAATTTTTGATACTCATACCTTCTATTCTGGCCATTTTACGATCCTCTTTGGCGTTGTCTTCTTTAAATCACGTCGCGGTACTTGCCCCGTACGTATAGGTCGCGTAGTACGTCGTCGGCAATGCTCCAGATGTAGTTGGCGATCCAATTGAGTGCGCCGTGCTGCATCGTTTTCCTCCTGTATTTTAGCTGTGTAATTCTAACAGACGCCCCAAACCTCGACAAGCCAGCCCTCCCGCGCCTTGCCCCTTGCACCGCTACCCGTATTTTATGCCACATGATTAACAGGGAATTGTCCGCGGCCATCGTCTTGCTCCTAGCCACCAACGTCGGCTGCTCGGCTACCTCTGATGTCGGCACCCAGCCAGCACCGCCACAGCCCACTGAAATCCCCACGTATTCCTACCGAGTCGTCCACTCCTTCCCCCACGACCCAGACGCCTTCACCCAAGGGCTGCTCTACGACGACGGCTTTCTCTACGAAAGCACCGGCCAGTACGGCCAGTCGTCCCTGCGCAAGGTCGAGCTCAAAACAGGGGCCGTCGTGCAGCTCCACCCGCTAGACGACCGCTTCTTCGCCGAGGGACTCGCCCTCTTCGGCAATCGCCTGCTCCAGCTAACTTGGCGGGCCAACAAGGGCTTTGCCTATCGGCTCGATTCTTTTGCGCCGCTAGCGGAATTCACCTATCCCACCGAGGGTTGGGGGCTGACATACAATGGCGAACTACTCGTTATGAGCGATGGCAGCGCGACCCTGTACTTCCGCGACCCATTTACCTTTGCCGAGGTGAGCCGAATCGCCGTTGTAGCTCAAGGCCGCCCCGTATCTCAACTCAACGAACTCGAATGGATCGCCGGCGAAGTCTTTGCCAATATCTGGCAAACCGACACCATTGCCCGCATTGACCCGGCGACCGGCCAAGTCGCGGGGTGGATTGACCTGACCGGGCTGCTAAGCGACGCAGACCGCCGTGGCTCTAACGCCGAGGTGCTCAATGGCATTGCCTACGACCCCGAGGGCGAGCGGCTCTTCGTCACCGGCAAGCGGTGGCCCAAGCTCTACCAAATCGAACTCGTAGCCCCTTCACCGAAAGGTACACCATGACCCCAAATCGCGTCCCCGTGTCCATCGCCGTGCTCACGGTGTCCGACACCCGCGACGAAGCAACCGACAAGTCCGGCAAGCTGCTAGTCGAGCGTCTCGAAGCGGCCGGCCACGTCCTGCACGAAAAACAAATCCTGCCCGACGACATCTATCAGCTCCGCGCCCAAGTCTCGCAGTGGATCGCCGATCCGCGCGTCCAAGCCATCGTCACCACCGGCGGCACCGGCCTCACCGGCCGCGATGGCACACCCGAGGCCGTCGGCGTGCTGTTCGACAAGGAAATCGAGGGCTTTGGCGAGGTCTTTCGCGTACTCTCCTACGAGGAAATCGGCACCGCAACCTTGCAGTCGCGCTGCGTCGCCGGCGTCGCCAACAGCACCTACATCTTCTGCCTGCCTGGCTCCTCGGGAGCGTGCGCCACCGGCTGGGACAAGCTCATCGGGCCGCAGCTAGATTCCACCAATCAGCCCTGTAACCTCGTCGATCTGATGCCGAGATTGTCCGAAATCTAGACGAGAGAAACCGCCCCTAGCTCAGGCTAAGTAATTTTTGAGGAATTGCCCGGTGTGCGACTCGCCCACTTCGGCCAGTTCCTCCGGCGTGCCCTGCCCGACGATCTGGCCGCCGTTGTGGCCGCCCTCGGGTCCCAAGTCAATGATGTAGTCCGCGGTCTTAATGACATCGAGATGGTGCTCGATGACCAAGACCGTATGACCGGCCTCAACTAGGCGGTTGAGGCTGTCGAGCAGGCGCTGAATATCGGCTAAGTGCAGCCCGGTCGTAGGCTCGTCGAGCAAGTAGAGGTTGCTCTTGCCGCGCTTGAGCTTGCCCAACTCGTCGGCTAGCTTGACGCGCTGGGCCTCGCCGCCCGACAGCAGCGGGGCCGGATGGCCAATTTGCAAATAACCCAGCCCCAAATCGTTGAGGACGCCTAGCTTGTGGGCGATGAGCCGCTGGTCGGCGAAGAAATCCACCCCATCCTCGATGGTCATCGCCAACACCTCGGCGATGTTTTTGTCGCGAAAAGTAACATCGAGCGTGTCCTGATTGTAGCGCGCGCCCTTGCAAGTGGGGCAGGGCACCTCGACATCGGCCATCAGGTGCAGCTTGGTGGTGACCGTGCCCTCGCCGCCGCATTCCTCGCAGCGGCCGCCTTTGACATTGAAGCTAAAGCGCGAGGCCGTATAGCGGCGCTTTTTGGCCGCGGGCGTTGCGGCGAAAAGGCGGCGGATGTTGTCGTAGAAGCCGATGTATGTGGCCGGGTTGGAGCGGGGTGAGCGGCCAATGGGGGATTGGTCGATGTTGATCACATCGCTTACGTGTTCAACCCCGTCGAGGCGGTCGTGCGCACCCGACAGCACGCGGCTATCGTGAAAGATGGAGTAGAGCTTTTTGTAGAGAATATCGTGGACCAGCGTACTCTTGCCCGAGCCAGAAGCCCCACTGACGCAGACAAAGACCCCCAAGGGGATTTTGACGTCGAGATCGTCGAGGTTGTTGGCCCGCGCGCCTCGAACGTGCAGGTTGCAGCCGTTGAGCGGGCGACGCTCGACCGGTACGCCGATGCGCTGGCGGCCGGTGAGAAACTGGCCGGTCAGGGAGTCGGGGTTTTTTAATATTTGGCCAATGGTGCCCTCAGCGGCGATGCGACCGCCGTGTACGCCCGGGCCGGGGCCCAGCTCGATGACGTGATCGGCCGCCCGAATGGTCTCCTCGTCGTGCTCCACCACAATGACCGTGTTGCCGATATCGCGCAGGCGGCGCAGCGTCTCGATCATCTTGACGTTGTCTTTGGGATGGAGGCCAATGGAAGGCTCGTCGAGCACATAGAGCATCCCCATCAGGCCGGAGCCAATCTGCGTAGAAAGGCGGATGCGCTGGGCCTCGCCGCCGGAGAGGGTCCCCGCCCGGCGCGTGAGGCTGAGATAATCCAAGCCGATGCCCGTGATGAGATCGAGCCGCAGCACCAACTCGCGCACGATCTGCTCGCCGGCCTGCTTTCTTTGTGCCGGCATGGGCACATCGCTGAGAAAGTCGCGCAGCTCCTGCAGGTGCATCTCGCACAGGTCGTGGATGGTGCGACCGGCCACCGTGACGAGCATGCGCGTGGCTTTGAGCCGCGTACCGCCGCAGTCTGGGCAGTCGTACTCGACCATGACCTTGCGCAGGTAGTCCTCCATCCCCGAGTGCGCCACCCCTTGGCGGCGATAGCGGCGGTAGCGGCGCTCGATTTGGTTGATGACCCCATCGAAAGCAACCTTGCGCCCTTTGTAGCGCCGGCCCTCGGTCGCACCCGGCGGCAAGACAATGGTGAAGCGCTGGCCTTTGGTGCCATAGAACAGCAAATCGACGATGCGGTCGGACAACTCGGCAAAGGGCGTGTCCAAGCCGAAGCCGTAGTGCTCGGCCAAGCTGTAGAAGATGCGGCCGCCCCACCCATTGCGGTCGCAGTTAATCGCCTCGCGCACAAAGGCGCCGTCGAGAATACTCCGGCTCTTGTCGGGCACCAGCAGATCGGGATGGACCTGTAGATAGGTGCCTAAGCCCGAACAGGTGACGCAGGCCGAGAGCGGCTCGTTGAAGGTGAAGTAGCCCTGAGTCAGCTCGGCCATGCTGAGGCGATGCTCGGGACAGCCGAAGCCTTTGTAGAAGGCCGCGACCTCTTGGTCGGCAGCGATTTGGGGATTTAGCAAGTGGAAGCTGAGAAAGTGTTCGCCCACGACCAACCCGTGCTCAATGGACGCGAGAAGTTGCTTTTGCAGGTCGCCGCCGATGACGAAACGGTCGATGACCGCCTCGAGGTGAAAATCCTCGTTCTCGTCGAGTTCAATCTCTTCGCTCAAGTCGCATAGCTCGCCGTCTATCCGCACTCGCCGATACCCCTTGGTGCGAATGTCGTCAAACAAAAAGGCATAATCCTCGCCGTAGATCTTAAACACCGGCGCGCGGATTTCCACCTCGGCTCCGTCCGGCAGAGACAGCAAGTGCTCGGCCATCTGGTAGGGCGTGCGGTAGGCGATGGGGGTGCGACAATAGGGGCAATGCGCTTGGCCGACCGTGGAGAAGAGCATCCGCAGATATTCGTATAGATCGGTCATAGTGCCGACGGTCGAGCGCGGATTGTTGAAGATGGTCTTCTGCTCGATGGAAATGACCGGCGAAAGCCCAGTGACAAAATCGACATCCGGCTTCTTCATCTGATCGACAAAGCGCTTGGCATAAGTGGACATAGACTCCATGAAACGCCGCTGGCCCTCGGCGTACACGGTGTCAAAGGCCAGCGACGATTTGCCCGAGCCGCTGATGCCGGTGATGACGACCAGTTTATCGCGCGGAATGCTGACGTCGATGTTTTGCAGGTTGTTTTCGCGGGCGCCCTTGATGGCTATCGCGTCTCTCATTGCCACAATGCGTGTCCTCTTGCGTTAGTGTAGCCCCCAATCGGCCCCGTCGTCGTCGTAGTAATAGGCTGCTTCCTGTAGCTCTGTGCGGCTCTTTTCGGTGAGGCGCAGCGGTGCCGACATCTTTTGCAGCAAGCCTTTTTCAACTAGCCACTCACAGGCGAAGTCCGCGCCTTCGATCTTGAAGTGCTCCTCTATCTCCGACACCGTGCGCATGGATTCGGCCTCTGTTAAATAGTCAAGTAGGGGACGGAACAGGTCCCAGAGGTGGTCGTCGAGGTAGGTTTCTACGCGCTGAAGGGCCGCCTTGAGGGTGCGGGCGTTTTTGGGCGCGGCGATTAGCTCGGTGTAGATGGCGTTGAAGAATTCGGGGTTGCAGGCGAGGGCTTGGTGAATGACTTCGCGCCCGGGGGCTTGGCCGTTGAGGATGCACTCGACACTGGCGAGTTGGTCGGCCACGTTGAGCAGCCACAGGAAGCTGTAGTTGTAGTCCTTTTTCACTTGGTACCACTTCTGCGCTTTGGCCAAGGTGGCCAGCAGCGGCAGGGCGCGCCTTAGCAACTGATAGTCGCGGTCGCGCGCGCCAATGCGCTCGGCGTCTTGGTACCACGCGGCAATGGACTCGTCTTTGGCAAACAGCAGGGTGCTGTGGGCGAAGGTAAAGTCGAGCCAACCGCCCTGGCGCGAGCCTTCGATATTTAACTGGAAGCGCTTGCGCGGGATGAGATTGGCGTGGATGATGACGCCTTCTTCGGTGAGGCAGTGGTCTTCGTAGCGCCGCACCTTGGGATCATCGACCATGACGATCCACAAGTCGATGTCGGACTTCTGCCAAACTTGATCGTACGAGTAGGAGCCATAGACGATGGCGGCCAAAACGGTGCGGTCTTGTTGGAGCTTTTGGGTCAGGGCCTCGAGTGCCCGGTGATAGCGCTCTTGGACGGCTTGCTGCGACCGAGACATGGCATTTCCCGACGAGAAAATCTAAGGTGCGAACGGGGCAAATATACTGAACATACGTATAGTTGTCAAGGTGTTTACCCTGCCACCTTTGCGCTGTAAAACCCCTGCCTTTCGGCGCGGCGCAATAGCACCTGTTGCACTGCCGCCGAGCATCGACAAAACGCATCGCATTTCTTTGCAGAAGTTGGCCCGGTAGCCTATCTTGTCGGCGGTAAGTCCCATACTTTCCCGGCACGCTATCCGTTGGCTGGGATGTGGAGTACGATCCATGCTAAAGATGAAACCCGAAGCGGGACAGCCGGCCAAGCGCAAACTGCCCATCGGCATTCAGACTTTTCGCCAGATTCGCCAAGAACCCTACTATTACGTCGATAAGACCGCCTACATAAGGCGATTGGTCGCCGACGGCAAACACTACTTCCTGTCGCGCCCACGCCGCTTTGGCAAGAGCCTGTTTGTCGATACGCTCCATGAACTATTCGAAGGCAACGAGCCGCTGTTTAAGGGGCTGGCCATTCACGACCAGTGGGATTGGTCGGTGCGCCATCCGGTGCTGCGGCTGAGCTTTGGCAGCGGCAACTTCAAGGAGCCGGGCTTCCTGCACGGGAACTTGATGGACCAGTTAAACGCCATTGAACGCCGGGCAGGAGTAGTTGCCGAATCCGCCACCGCACCGGGGCGATTCGCCCACTTGCTAGAGGCACTACACGCCCAAGCCGGGCAGCCAGTAGCAGTGCTAGTCGACGAGTACGACAAGCCGATTCTCGACGCGCTGGAGGTACCGGAGGTCGCCCGTGCTAACCGCGACTACTTGCGCGGCTTGTATGCGACGATCAAGGACAGCGATGCGCACATCGCGTTCTCCTTCCTCACCGGGGTGAGCAAGTTCTCCAAAGTCAGCCTATTCTCCGGCCTCAACAACCTCATCGACATCACCTTGGACCCGCATTACTCCGCTATCTGTGGCTATACCGAGGCGGACTTGGACGCGGTGTTCGCCGCAGAACTGCCCGGCTTAGACCGAGAGGAAATACGCACCTGGTACAACGGCTACAACTGGCTGGGCGAAGAGGCGGTGTACAACCCCTTCGATGTGTTGCTGCTGTTTCGTCGCCGCGTCTTTGCCGCCTACTGGTTTGAGACCGGGACGCCGACGTTTCTGATCGATATGTTGGTGGAGCGCGAGGTCAGTTCTTTGGCCCTGGACGACATGCTCGGCAGCGATGCGTTGCTGTCGGCGTTTGACGTCGATCACATTGCAACCGAGGCCTTACTGTTTCAGACCGGCTACCTGACCATTCGCCGTAGTGAGCTGCACGGCAGGCGGATGTACTATCGGCTGGGCTACCCCAACCGGGAAGTGCAGCAAAGCCTCAACGAGAGCCTGCTGAACCACTTGACGAGCAGCCCGGCGCGCCAAGTCGAGCACAACGCCCGGCTGTACGACCTGCTGCTAGTCAACGACTTTGATAGCTTGAAAACGCTGTTCGCGTCGTTCTTTGCCAGCATTCCGTATCAGTGGCATACCAACAACGAGATCGCCAACTACGAAGGCTACTACGCCAGCGTGTTCTATTCTTACTTCGCGTCGCTGGGGCTGGCGATCGCGGTCGAGGACAGCAGCCAAGCAGGTCGCCTCGACATGGCAGTCCTGTTCAATCAAAACGTGTACCTGTTCGAGTTCAAGGTAGTAGAACAGGTGGCGTCGGGGACGGCGATCGGGCAGTTGAAGGAGCGGAACTACGCAGCCAAGTATCGCGGTCGCGGCGAGCCGATGTACCTGATTGGAGTGGAGTTCAGTCGGCAGACCCGCACCTTGGCGGCTTTTGCAGTGGAGCGGGTGTGAATCCCGGCTGCCGGCTTGATGTGACATATAGCCATCCTATATCATTCAAGTAGGTATTCCCCTTTAAGCAGTCGAGCTTAGGAGCCTAATAATAATGTCTTCTACCGTGCCTATAGAAATACCGCGTGAAATACTCAATATAACGCACATGACCCCAGCGGAATTAAAGCGGGAGCTAGCAGTCTATCTGTTCCAGCAAGGCAAGTTGTCTTTCGGCAAAGCGCGAGAAATGGCCGACATGAGCGCATGGGATTTCCAGTTCATGCTAGGCAGCAGAAATATCCCTGTTCATTATGACGTGGAGGATTACGAGGAAGACCGGGCGACCTTAAAGGATCTTGGTCGTCTGTGAGTGTGGTGAGCAACGCTTCTCCACTCATCGGCCTAGCCCGGATAGGCGAACTGCGCCTTCTACGACAACTCTACGGAGAACTCGTCATCCCAGAGGCTGTAGAGCATGAAGTTGTCGTAGAAGGCGCAGAATTGCCGGCAGCCGACCAAGTCGGAAAAGCGACTTGGATTAAAACGGGGACCGTCTCCAACAAGCAGTTGGTTCGCGTACTTCAGGAAAACTTAGGCGCAGGAGAGGCCGAAGCCATTGCCTTGGCCTTGGAAACAGAGGCGGAATTACTTTTGCTCGATGAATATCGAGGCCGACAAACGGCCCTACATCTAGGTCTGCGCTACACAGGGCTGGTCGGAATACTGATCGAGGCCAAAGGCAAAGGCTATATAGGTTCGGTAAAAGGACACCTAAACAGCTTGCGCGACGTAGCCGGGTTCTACGTGAGCGAACGGCTGTACATGCACGTTATACAAGATGAAGGCGAAGCATGAGGGCGCGTCTAAGCGACTTCAACATCGCCAAACCTACCACTTACCAGACATTGCCTAGCGAGTGTTGCCAAACAAAACCTCGGCTGCCAACTCGGCGGCGCTAGCCCCTATTGCGTGGCCGCCGCTAAGCCCTTATCCTAAGCCAACCATGTCCAACACCCCTGCCATCCAAACCACGACCGTCGGCTCCTATCCCACCCCGGACTGGCTCCAAGCCCGGCCCGCTGAGCAGACCCTCGTCGA
This sequence comes from Candidatus Latescibacterota bacterium, assembly GCA_965221515.1. GTDB lineage: Bacteria > Latescibacterota > UBA2968 > UBA8231 > UBA8231. The sequence continues at coordinate 3,946,987 of OZ244897.1, read as the reverse complement.
TGCCACCCGCGTGGTGTTCGACACCCAACGCCAAGCCGGCATTGACCTGCCCACCGACGGCGAGCTGTACCGCTTCGACATCAACCACCCAGACACCAACGGCATGATCGAATACTTCGTCCGGCCCATGGGCGGCACCCGCACGGAATTTGGCCGCCGCGAGGCCGAGGAGTTTGCCGCCAAACAAAGCATGGGCTTCCGGGCCAAGCCCGCCGCCGTGGTGGAAGCCGAGCTCGGGGCCGGCAGCCTCGACCTGCTCGCCGACTGCGCCCGCGCCGCGGCCGTGGCCGGCGGTCCCTTCAAGTTCACCCTCACCAGCCCCTATATGCTGGCCCGCACCCTCCTCGACCACCACTACGGCGACTTTGCCGCCCTCGTGATGGCCGTTGCCCAAGTCCTCGCCGACCAAGTCCGCGGCTTGCCCTGCGCCTGTGTCCAAATCGACGAGGCCAACATCCCCGGCAATCCAGCCGACGGCCCCCTCGCGGCCCGCGCCATCAACGCCGTACTCGACAGCATCGACGCCGGCACCCAAAAGGCCGTCCACTTCTGCTTTGGCAACTACGGCGGCCAGACCATCCAGCAGGGCGAGTGGCGCCCGCTGATCGACTTTCTCAACGAACTGCGCGCCGATCACTTGGTGCTCGAACTCGCCCACCGCCCGACGAGCGACCTGAATGCCCTGCGACAAATCGACGCGCGCATCGGCATCGGCATCGGCGTAATCGACATCAAAGTCAACCACATCGAGACAGCCGAAGAGGTCGCCCGCCGCATAGAAACCGCCGCCGCCGCCGCCGGACCCGACCGCATCCGCTTCATCCACCCAGACTGCGGCTTTTGGATGCTCAAACGCTCCATTGCCGACCGCAAAATTGCGGCACTAGCCCAAGGGCGCGATCTGTATTTGGGCTAGATTAGTCGCGCAAGTACTCGGCGACCTCTTTGGCGAAATAAGTCAAGATCATATCCGCGCCGGCCCGCTTGATCCCGGTCAACACCTCCACAACGGCCTGCTCGCGCTCTACCCACCCTCGCTCGGCCGCCGCCACGAGCATCCCGTACTCACCCGAGACATTGTACGCGGCAATCGGCACGTCAAAGGCTTGGCGGGCAGCGGCGATTACGTCGAGATAGGCCAGCGCCGGCTTGACCATCACCACATCGGCCCCTTGCTCAATGTCGAGCGCGATCTCCACGAGTGCCTCGCGGCCATTGGCCGGATCCATCTGATAGGTCTTCTTGTCGCCCTTCTTGGGGGCCGATTGGAGCGCGTCGCGGAACGGGCCGTAAAAGCACGAGGCGTACTTAGCCGAATACGCCAAGATGCCGACGTTTTTATAGCCAGCCGCGTCGAGTGCCCGGCGGATGCCGCCGACTCGGCCATCCATCATGTCTGAAGGCGCGACCCAATCGACGCCCGCTTCGGCGTGCGACAGGGCCATTTTGCACAGCACCTCTATGGTCTCGTCGTTTACTACTTCGCCATCTACCACCAAGCCATCGTGGCCGTGGTGGGTGTAGGGGTCTAAGGCCACATCGGTCTGCACGCAGAGTTCGGGCACCGCGGCCTTGAGGCTGCGAATCGCTTTTTGGACTAAGCCCTGCGGGTCGTAGGACTGGGTGGCCCGATCGTCTTTTGCGGTCGAGTAGCCAAAGAGGTTGACCGCCGGGATGCCCAAGTCCCACAACCGGCGGCACTCAGCGACCAACTCGTCCACTGAGAAGCGATATTGGCCGGGCATGTCGTCGATCGGCGCGCGCGTTTTTTCGCCTTCGGTGACAAAGAGCGGACAGATCAAATCATCGACGCGCAAGTGGGTCTCGCGCACTAAGCTGCGCACCGCTTCTGAGCGTCTGAGTCGGCGGGGCCTCTTGGTCAATTCCACAGCAGTCTCCTAGTCAAATTCCCCTTCAAGCAGACGAGATAAACCGGGGTTATAACGCAAACTTTCTAGCAAATGGAAAATCTCTTGCCAATGCACTCACAGGCAAAAGCTCAAAAACTCGTCCTCTGTTTTTTCGCACCATGCTCGCAGACGACGGCGATGATCGTCGAGTTGGTCCGTAAACCGCGCGTTGACGGCGAGGTTGACCATTTCGCCCGGGTCTGTTTGCAAATCGACGAGTTGTTCGCGGTAGCGGCCCAGGGGGTAGGCACTGTATTTGTAGCGGTCTGTAAGCACGGCGCGCGAAGCTCCGCCACCGCCTGAGCCGGGGGCAATGTCTAGGATGGTTTCAACCACGAGTTCCCGGCGCCACGGGTCGGGTGCATTGCCCTCGGCAAGCGATCGCAGGCTCAGCCCTTCGAGGCCATCGGGAACGCGCACACCGCCAACATCGCACAGCGTGGGCAGCAAATCGAGGCCGAGGGAGACCAGATGGGTGTTATCAAGGCCACCGGCTTGCGTGACCCCTTTGTGGCTGAGGATAAAAGGAACGTTGATGACTTCCTCGTAGAGGCTGGTCTTTTGATTCCATTGGTGTGCGCCGTGCCCGTCGCCGTGATCGGAGGTGAAGACGATATAGGTGTCTTCTTCGAGGCCGAGGTCGCGCAGGCCATTGAGCAGTACGCCGATTTCAGCATCGACTTTTTCGCACAGGCGGTAGTAGTAAAATCGGAGCCGTCGCCAGTCGTCTGCGGTGTATTCGATGGTGGGATAGACGCGGCGATTGGCCTGCCGCAGCATCTGCAGGATGTCGGGTGCATAGGGTGGAATGGCAAAGTTTGCCGGCAGATTCGGGCATTCTGCCACCGTGGCCGGTTGCGGCACCGGGCCTTGCGGCAGGGGCTGATTGCGGGCGACTTGGCAGATGTCGTGGGGGTTGAGGAAGGACGCGAAGAGGAAGAAGGGATTGTCGCGGTCGCGCTGCATAAATTCGATAGCGCGCAGCGGCACCTCATCGTCGCGGCTGTCGCAGATGACTTCGAGGCCGCTTTCTTCGGGCGTGATGCCGGGGACGTGCCATTTGCCCGACAGGGCGCAATCATACCCGGCGGCGGCGAGGAGGTTGCCAAGCGTTCGGCCTTTGTATTCGGGGTTGATCGGTGTGTTGTTGCTGGTCGCGCCATTTTGATGCGGAAACAGGCCCGTCATAAAGCTGGCCCGCTGGGGGCCGCATAAGGGGTGCGTGCAATAGGCGCGGGTGAATCGCACTCCCGTTGCGGCGAGGCGGTCTATATGGGGCGTGTACACATCGGGGTTGCCAGCACAGGACATGGCTCCGGCGTATTGCTGGTCTGTGGTGATGAAGAGAATATTGGGACGGTGTTTTGGCATACTTGCTGACGCTCACCTGCGGTCGGTGTCCGGCAGGTGGAGATCGCGTTGCGCGGCTCCATCGCCGCCAGATCGGAATTGTCCAGCGGCCGAGATAGCGCGGTCATCGACCCCCTCGCCAATCACCGTCGCCAGCGAAACCTGCCGTTGAATGGCGCGCCGCGCTTGTTCGTCGGTCAACTGAATCTGTGTGCGAATCATTCGGCTAGCTCCAAGCTATCAGCAATGATAACAAATCGCTCGGCGAAATCAATCCTATGCCTGACGCGATGCAGTCGTCGTGGTCTGCGGCTGGTTGCCGCCCCCTCTCGTCGAATCCAGTCCAGCAACCAAGCTTTGCTGGGACGCCTGTTTGCACAGGCACGACAAAAACTGCGCACCATCAGTTAGCTGGCAAGTTGATCTAACTTTTTTGATTTTGCATCTTCCCAAACTTCGGCAGCGCTATCCAAAACAGCCAAGTCCGCCCAAAAACCAAATGATCCATTCCGTCCGCCGCCACCTGCGCCTTGAAATCGAGGCGTACGATAAGACCATCCGCGCTTTCGTTCCCGCATATGAAGAAATGCTGGCGCGAACCGTAGATGCCGTTGCCGCGGCCAAGCCCCAAAAAGTGCTCGACCTCGGCGCTGGCACCGGCGCGTTGGCCCAAGCCGTATTGCAACGATGTCGGGAAACGACGGTCGAGCTAATCGACGCCGACGCCGAGATGCTCGCCCAAGCCCGCCAACGGCTCGCCCCTTTTGCTGCCCGAGTGCAGTACACCGTGCGCACGTTTCAAGGCCCGCTCCCCGCTTGCGACGCCGTGGTTGCCTCGCTCGCATTGCACCACGTTCCCACCTTAGCCGACAAACGGACGATCTTCAGCGCCATTCACGCCGCGTTGCGCCCGGGCGGCGTATTCGTCAATGCGGATGCGACCATGCCCACCGACCCGTCCGCGCGCCAAGCCGAATACAAAACTTGGGCGGCCCACCTCGTCTCCTGCGGCATCGCCGAAGCGCGCGCCTATCGCCATTTTGCGGAATGGGCCGACGAAGACACGTACTTTCCAGTGGAAGACGAACTCGCCGCGCTGACCAACGCCGGTTTTGCCGCGACCTGCCTGTGGCGCGTCGTACCGGTCACAGTCGTAAAAGCGATCAAAGCCACCGCAGCTTAACAGCGACGCCGACGAGGAGGCCAGCGACAATTTTCGCGCAAGCAGACAACCTGATAACGGCGGTGCCGCTCGCAGCCGCACTGGTCGTGCACTCGGCAGAGCAATTTGGCCTCAGCCCGTTGCGCCGTTATTTTTTGAGCCCCTATTCCCCGCAGCCTTGAGCCATCTATGACAGCCAAAATCCTCGCCGTCCTCCTCCTGTTGGCCCTACCCATTCAAGCCAAAACTCAGATCGAAGCCGCCTATGAAGCCGGCGAGCTCGACTTGGAGACGGCCCTGCTCTACCAAGTCCTCAGCGTACGGGCCCCCGACCAACTGCCGGCCATCTACCGGGAGTCCGGCGAGCGGGCCGTTTGCGGGACTCCACATCTAGTCCAAGCCATGAGTGCGGCTCCCAACCTGAGCACCGACTTCCAAGCGCGCTTGGGCAAGCTGGCGCAGCGCCGGCCAGACGTTCAACACGACATCCTCTCGCCATCGGGGCGCTTTCGCGTCCACTACGATACCGAGGGGCGCCACGCGGTTTCGCCCACCGACGACGACGCCAACGGCATCCCGGACTACATCGACCTCACCATGGCCGTCCTCGACAGCGTTTGGGTGTTGGAAGTCGAACAATTAGGCTACAACCCGCCTCCTGCGGACAACGGCTTGGGCGGCGGCGACGAATACGACGCGTACGTTATCGAGTTAGACGGCGGATACTACGGGTATGCCTATCCGGCGAGCAACGGTGCTGAGACCACGCACAGCTACCTCGAAATCGACAACAACTTTACCGATCCGGGCTACCGGCAAACCCGCGGGCTAGACGCCCTGCGCGTGACCATCGCCCACGAGTTCCACCACGCCATCCAATTCGGCTACTACGCCAAATTCGACGCCAGTTGGTGGCAGGAATCCACCGCGACGTGGATGGAGGAAGTGGCCTATCCGCATATCGACGACTATCTCCAATACTTGACCTACTTCCTCGACGAACCCCAACGCGCCGTCAACTCCGGCGTTTATCGCAGTCTTCACACCTACGGCTCGGCGATCTTTTCTTTTTTTCTCGAGCAACGCTACGGGCCGGCGCTCGAACCGCTGCTCCGCGAAGAACTACAACAGCACTCACCAGAAGTCATCGCGCTACGAGCCCGGACCCATCTCAACCGCTTGATCTGGGAAGAACTGGGGCAGCGCAAAAGCGTCCATCTCGACCATTTCGACCGCGTCATCCGCCAAGTCGAGCCGGGCGGACTCGGCGTGGCTATGGGCGAATTTGCCGTGTGGAACTATTTCACCAACAACCGCTACCGCGGCCAGTACTATGCCGAAGGGAACAAATATCCCATCGTCCCCACCCGCGACATCGCCGTCGCCGAAGCAGTCGCCCGCGACACCACCCTAGTCAATGCCACCGGCAGCGTCTATCTGCGCCTTAAGCCGCAACTGCGGACCGGCGGGGTCGATTTGTTCTTTGACGCCAACCAAGGAGCCTGGCGGCGCCACTTGCTCTTAGTCGGTCCCGACAGCGTCTCCGTGCAACTCGTTTCCGAATCGCCAATCCGCGTCACCGGCTGGGACCAGTTCGACGACATCGTCCTCGTCGCTACCGCGGCTGAGCACACCGGCCTAGCGCACCAGCACTTCTTTGCCGCGCAATTCGATTCCAGTCTGACCGACCCCGACCAACCCGACGCCCTCGCCACCTCGCTCAAACCCAACTACCCCAACCCCTTCCGCCCCAACCACCACCCGCACACCCGGCTGGCCTTCGACCTAGCCTTTCCCAGCAGCAAAACCCGCCTCGCGCTCTTTACGGCCAACGGCACCCTCGTCTGGGAGCAAGACTTAGGTCCGCGCCGGGCGAGCGCAAACCACGCCGTGCTGTGGGACGGCCGCAATCTCGCCGGCAAGCCCGTCGCCAGCGGCATCTATCACCTGCTGCTCGAAGCCGACGGCACCGCGGCCAAGCGCTCCATCGCCGTAGTGCGCGATTGAGACATACTTTGACAATTGCGTTGTGATGACGTATGATAATGACCGAATTATACGTCATCTGTGGAAGAGACTGATGCAAACCAAGCTCACGCTGCGCCTAGAGGAGCAATTGATTGAACGCGCTAAGGCCCATGCCAAAAAGCGGGGCAAGTCCGTATCGCAAATGGTAGCTGACTATTTCTCGCTGCTGGACCGGGACGATCAGCCAGAGACACTACCACCGATCACGCGTTCTCTGCGCGGTGCCTTAAAAGATGCTGTGGTCGATGAAGATACATACCGCGAATATCTCGAGGAAAAATACCTGTGAAAGTGATGGTCGATACCAATGTCGTACTCGACTTGCTGTTGAGCCGGACGCCATATCTAGCGGCGAATCGATACTAACCTCTTGGTAGAAGCACCCCCGCGCCGCGTCTCTCTCCGCGCCATTGCCATCGGAGCCATCGGCTGCCTCGCCATCGCCGTGGGCGAGCCTTTCGGCGTCTTGGTAATGCACAGCTCGCCCATGGCCGCCGACTACTCAACCGGCGCGGCCCTGTTCTTGTTTTTTCTCGTCACCTTGCTCATCAATCCACTCGCCAAATTGCTCACCGGCACCAGCCTACACACCGGCGAATTGGCCACGGTGTACATCATGATGATCGTGGGGGCCGCCATTCCCTCTTGGGGCCTGACCATGAACTTGATCCCACTGCTCGGCGGGTTCTTTTACTACGCCACCCCAGAAAACGACTGGGCCAACATCATCCAGCCCTATATCTCGCGGTTGCTCGTGCCAGAAGACAACGCGGCCATCCAAAAGCTGTTTGAAGGCAAAGCCCAAGGCGAACGCATCCCTTGGGAGGCTTGGGCGACGCCGCTGATGGCGTGGAGCCTGTTTGTCGTCAACACCTACTTCACCACCCTGTGCGTGCTCGTCGTGCTGCGCAAGCAATGGGTCGAACGCGAGCGGCTCAACTTCCCGCTGGCCACCTTGCCCATCGCCATGAGCGCTCGCACCAAAGACCAAGTAGTTGCGCCTTTTTACCGCAACTACCTGACTTGGGTAGGCTTTGCCATTCCCGCGCTCATCGGCTCTATCAACGCTCTGCACCGCTATTTCAACTTTATCCCAGCCATTGACCTCAACCTGTGGGTGCCCTTTTTGCGCAACTCCATCTGGGTCAACTTTCGCCCGCACTTCGAGGTCGTCGGCCTCTCCTACTTGCTCAACCTCGACATCTCCATGGGCATCTGGGTCTTTGCGCTGCTCAACATGTTGGCCATCGGCTTGTGCCGCATGACCGGGTGGAACATCGGCCCGGAGCAACCCTACTCCTCGCCCTCCCCGCCCAGCATCGCCCACATCGCCCTCGGGGCCCTGTTCTTCCTCGTGCTGTCCAGCCTGTGGAGCGGGCGGCAACATTTGCGCCAAGTCTGGCGCAAGGCCGTGCGCGGCGACGACGCCATCGACGACAGCGGGGAATTGCTCCCGTACCGCGTCGCGGTCTTTGGCTTTATCATTGGCTTTTTGCTCGGCCTGTTCGCGCTCTACGCCACCAACATGAACCTGCCGACCGCCTTTGTCTTTCAGCTTTCGGCCCTCGTGATCTTCGTCGGCTTGGCCCGCATCATCTCGCAGGCCGGGCTGGCCTATTGCCGCGCACCCGTGGCTCCGGCCGTATTTACTGTCAACACGCTCGGCTCGTCGTCAGTGGGGGCCCCAGGCCTGACGGCACTGGCCCTCAACTTCCCTTGGTCGGCCGACATCCGCACCTTCGTCATGGCCTCGGCCGCCACGGGCCTCAAGCTAGCGGAAGTAACCCGCCTAGAGTATCGGCGCGTGTTCTGGGCCATTGCCGCGGCCATCGTCGTCACCCTCGCTGGCTCCATCACCGCGGTCATCTACCTCGCGTACACCTATGGCGGCATCAATCTGAGCAGTTGGCAATTCGGCTATATGACGACCTATACTGGCAACTGGATTATCAACAACCTCAACAACATGCAGCCTACCTACGGCTGGCATTTGTCCTTTGCCGGTCTCGGCGCACTCTTGATGGGTCTATTGACCTTTATCAAAAACCGCTTCGTCGGCTTTCCCATTCACCCCATCGGCTTGGCCATCGGGCTGCCGCATCCAGTACAGCTAATCTGGCCGTCGGTCTTTTTAGCTTGGCTGCTCAAGGCACTCATCCTCAAATACGGCGGTCCGCGGCTTTACACGCGCTTGCGCCCGTTTTTTTTGGGACTAGTGCTGGGCGCGTTTGGCACCGCCGGCTTGTGGCTCATCATCGACTCCTTCACCGGCATGACGGGCAACCGACTGATCAACATCGGCTAACTACGCCAACTCGTGATCAATTCCCAGCTTGATCGAGCGCTCGGGATGCTGATTGATCTCCATGTAGGCGTCAGCGGCTTGCGCAAAGCGCACAACCGGGTCAATCAAGTCGTCGGCTTGCAAACGGCCGGCGGCCAACAAGGCCAGCGACTCCGCGCGGATGCGGGCGAAATCCCAACTCGCCTGCGGCAATGGCTCGCTGTTGGCGCGGCTGGAGATGACCTGAATGCGGTTGCGGTGCCACTCGCCGGCCAAGCGCAAACCCTGTTCCCCGTGGTAATACGCAGTCGAGACCAAGGTGCCGGCGTAGCAGGTGGCGCGCAGGGCGTCTTCAAAGGCGCGGTAGGAACCGCTCGTTTCAAAGGCGATGTCCGCGCCGATTTTGTCGGTGTGCTGCTTGATCGCCAATCCGGCGTCCATGGCCACCGGATCGAGCACCAAATCGGCTCCGTGGCGCCGGGCGGCGGTGCGGCGGCACTCGATGGGATCGACGACCGCCACCCAGCGCGCGCCGCACAAACGCGCGGCCTGCGCGACCATCAGCCCAATGGCCCCGAGCCCAAACACGGCAACGCGATCGCCCAGGCGCACTGCGCCATCGCGCACCGCCCCCACGGCAAAGTCGGCTGGATCCCAATACATAATAGCTTGCGGCGAGATTCCGTCCGGGGCTTTTTGCACGCGCGCCGCCGCGACGGTGTGGGTCTGGCGGATGGGCAAATGCGCGAACACCCGGTCGCCTTCGCCCAGCGTTGTCACCTCGGCACCCACTTCAACGACCGCGCCCAAGCACATGTTGCCGAGGCGGCGAGGGAAGCCACTGGCCGCGGTTTCGCCGCGACGGTGCAGGCGCAACTCGCCATCCCAGCGGTCGGAGGCGTCGGGCGTGTCGGCGCGGAAACCGCGCAGTTCCGTGCCGTGCTTGACCGAGCTGAAGAGGCTTTGGACGCGGATTTCGTCTGGGGCTAAGGGCGGTTCTTGGTACGAGCGGAAGACTGCGTGGCCGGGTCGGTCGGCGATCAATTCGAGCGGCATGAGGTGCTCCTATAGCGTTGACGTGTATGGGCGTTTGCAACCCGCTCCTGTAAATATGTACTTATAGAATGATGAACGCCTACCAACGCTTCGTCCGCCCCCTGCTGTTCCGCTGCGATCCAGAGCGCGTCCACGAGCAGGCCCTCGCGCTGGGCGAGCAGGTCGGCTCTTTCGCCTTGGGCCGCCGGCTGCTTGCCAGTCTCTTTGCCTATGCAGACGCGCGGCTTGCTACCCAAGTGGGCGGCTTGCACTTTGCCAATCCGCTGGGCATGGCGGCCGGATTCGACAAAAACGGGCGGGCGATCCAAGCACTGGCGGCCATGGGCTTTGGGTTCGTGGAGGTGGGGTCGGTATCGGCGCATCCTTCGGCTGGGAATCCGCGGCCGCGCTTGTTCCGCTTGCCGTTGGACGAGGCCATTGTGGTCAACTACGGGGTGCCCAATGACGGGGCTGCGGTCGTGGCCGAGCGCGTGGCGCAGCGGCCAATCGCCGGGCCCTTGGGCATCAACCTCGTCGAAACCAATACCGGGCAGGCCATCGCGCCCGAGGCGGTCGTGGCCGAGCTAGCCGCGGCCCTGACGCCCTTTGTCGGGCGGGCCTCCTACATCGCGTTTAACCTCAATTGTCCGAACACCACCGGTGGCGTCAGCCCGTTCACCGGCGGGGAGCACTTGCGCGACTTGCTGCGCGAATGCGCGGCCATCGCCGACCTGCCCCCGGTCTTTCTCAAGCTCACCGCGCACACCGACCCGGCGCGGCTGGACTGGATGCTGGAGACGGTCGATCCGTTTGCCTTCGTCAAGGGCTTCATCTTCAACCTGCCGCCGGGCACCAACTATCCGCTCAAGTCGCCAGCCCATCTTGTCGGTCCGCTGCCCGGAACCTTGTGCGGCCGGCCCGTTCAGGCCCTAATCGACGAAACCGTGCGCTTCTGGTATGGGCGCATCGACCGCCAGCGGCACGCGCTCATCGGCGCGGGGGGCGTTTCATCGGCCCGAGACGCCTACCGCAAAATTCGCCTCGGGGCCTCGCTGGTGCAGCTATACTCAGCACTAGTGTTCAGGGGCCCAGGCGTCGTGCGACAAATCAACGCGGGGTTGGCCCGCCTGTTGGCACGCGATGGATTTGCCCGAGTAGCAGACGCCGTCGGCATCGACAATCAAGCAAGGAACGCGGTGTGAAGAGTGGTTAGTGATCTAGCAATTCTACACGATTTGCAAGCATGGAACGCTCACAAAGCTACAGCCTTGGCTACTTCTTCCTCTACAACCTGAGGGTCAGGCCGTCCATGCCAGCGTATTCTGCCAGTCCGGTCAATTAAGAAAGTGTATGGAATCTCGTCGATTCCGTACGCATCCCCGCTTGAAGTATTTGTGCCGACCGGATAGCGGACAGAATGCTCCTCAACGACCTTTTCCATAAATGGCTTTTTCTCAACCACCAAGCTGATTACTTGGAATCCGTCTTTGCGGTGCGCCTCGTGCATCTGGTTGAGATGCGTGATACCCGCCAAACAGGGTAAGCACCAAGTAGCCCAAAAATCCAACAGCACAACCTGCCCACGTAGGGACTCCCAGTTTAGACAACTATCGGCATTGAGCCACTCCTCGGCGATAATCTCAGGTGCTATTTCACCAATTTGCGGCTTCTGCATTTTGCGTTCTGAGGGCGTTGGTGCTTCCGACCGGTCGTCCGGGACGTCGTGCGGATCGATCTCGTGCCCAGAGGTCAGCCAATAGTCGTGGTAATAGGTGAGTGGAATGGAGAGTTCGTCTTCTGGTTCATATCCAACGGAATTCACTATTTGTACGGGCTCAGGCGAAAACCCCCTATAACAAAGCCCTACCCGATCTCCCGCAGACCTAGCGATTTCGGACAACGGAATGAGGTAACTATCGACACGTACCGGCTGGTGATCGCGGACTTCTGTGTAGCGAATACACCCTCTTCCCTTGGAGTCTTGCTCTAGGCCAGTGGTCGTATTGTGGCTCAAAAGAACTAGGTAGTATAGCCCTGGTAGATGTGGCCAAGGATTGAGGGAATAGCGCCGATCCGTACCAAAAGACTGTTTGCCGTCTAGCGCCGCTACCGCAATCATCAACTGAGACCGGTTGCCAATGTCTCGGTTGTCCTCCGTCTTCCCAAGGATGTCCTCTGACACCTTCCACAGAATCGCTTGCAAAAAGAGGTACTCGCGATTGTTCCAAACGGACAGTCGCAGAGAATCGTTATCGCACAGTACGCTGGCTTTACGCTGTGGAAATCCGCAAATCCCATTGGCCTTGAGATCATCTAGGGTAAAAGACATCAGCTCACTAACCCACCCGGGGATTGACTTGCAAATCCCACGCCCGCCAGTAGTACTTGAGCGGATCGTCCGCGTCCCACTGGGCGTAAATGTCCTCCCAATCCGCAAAGTGCATGTGCGGCTCCAGCGAATCTTCGCGCACCGGGTGGCTCATGGGTTGATAGCGATAGTCGAGCGAGATGCGCAGGCGGTCACCGCTTTGATTGTCTTGGCCCTGATGCGCGGTGAGACTGTGGCATATCAGCACATCGCCCGCGCCAAAGTCGCCACCCGCCCACAGCGTGTCCTCGGGCAGTGCAACAGCGTGGCCGCCCGCCCCCGTCGCCTTGGTAACGCCTAGCTTGCCCAGCTTGTGGCTGCCTGGTGCCACCGCTAGGCTGCCCAGCGAGGCCGGACAGTCGCCAGCCGGAATCCAAGCAGTCCACGTCTCGTCGGTGCCGCCGATGTAGAAATTGTCTTGGTGCGGCGGCGTGGTGTGCGCGAGGGCGTTGGGAAAAATTACGCGGCAGATATTGCGGCTGTGCGGCAGAGCCTCTTCGCCGAAGAGCGTGGCGAACATCGCCAAAATCGCCGGGTGCAAAGCGAGGGCGTTGAAGGCTCGCAGCCGCTGGACATCGATGTAAAAGGCGACCCACTCGGGCGATTGGCCTTCGATGAAAAGCTCCCCATCGCGGGCGACTCCGTCCATCAACGGCGCGTCGTCGGCGAGCCAGCCGTGCTGCTGACAAACTTCGAGAATCTGGCGGCGCAGGTCGAGCACAGGCTCGGCATCCAACAGCGAGCGAAAGAACAAATAGCCGTGCTCGGCGGCGCGCTGGCGCAAAGCCTCGGGCGCGTCGAGCAGGGGGGTGGAATCGACGAAAGGTTCGAGGTTGATCATCGTTTGCTGGGCCATTAAATCACTCCTGTTCTTTGTCCCAAAAAGCGTGTAAAGTGTCGATGTACTCCGCGGAAAGTCCGTGTTCGGTCGCCCCCTGAATGACGGCGTTGAGGTATTCCTCCGAGGGCGGATAGTGATGTCCAGCGTCGAGGCGGGACAGATACGTCCACACCTGGCCGAGCCCGGGGATGGTTATCTCTTCGCGCCGGTACTTGGTGCCCTCGCTTTCGTAGTGGTCGAGGCGTCTGAAGTCGTCCTCGGTCATCGCATAGACAACGCCTTCGACGTACGCGCTTTCATTGCGGCGAATGCTGGCCACGCCCATGCCGCTGCGCGTGAAGGAGATCATCGGAAAACACAGCTCGTACTCTTCTAGGCGCACCACAGAGTGGACGCGAGCACCCGGGCAGCGGGCCTGCATCTGGCTTTGGAGCAAGTTGGACCCGTAGGCAAAGTAGAGCAATTCAGCCATTACCGGACCTCTTTCTGTTGGGGGAGGTTAACAGTCAACTCGGCCGGGGCGTGGCCGGGGCGAACGCTAAATTTGGTCGCGGTAATTTTCACGGCCGCATCCTTTGAATTTTGACAAAGAGTGCGGATATAGTATCATTCAGACTCCCCGCACGCAAACCTTCATCTGCTCAGAGAAAGCACTCAGCCGAGCGTGTGTCTATGAATAAACGCAGACTACCCATTGGCATTCAGACCTTCCGCGAGATCCGCGCAGACAATTGCTACTACGTCGATAAGACAGCCTACATTCGCCGACTACTCGACGAGGGGAAACACTACTTTCTGTCGCGTCCGCGGCGCTTTGGCAAGAGTCTGTTCTTGGACACATTGAAGGAGGTGTTTGAGGGCAACGAGCCGCTGTTTGAGGGACTTTACATCCACGACCGCTGGGATTGGTCGGTGCGCTATCCAGTGCTGCGCCTCAGCTTTGGCAGCGGCAACTTCAAGGAGCCCGGCTATGTCGAAGCCACGCTTATGGAGCAACTCGCCGCCGCCGAACGCCGAGCAGGGGTCGTCTCTGAGTACGTTACAGCTCCCGGACGTTTTTCCTCCCTGCTAGAGGCCCTACACGACCGGACCGGGCAGCCGGTCGCCGTGCTGATCGACGAGTACGACAAGCCGATTTTAGATGCACTGGAGGTGCCCGACATTGCCCGCGCCAACCGCGACTTTCTGCGCGGCCTCTACGCGGTGGTCAAAGACAGCGACGCACACGTCCGCTTCACGTTCATCACTGGGGTGAGCAAGTTTTCCAAGGTCAGCCTGTTTTCCGGCCTCAATAATCTCAAGGACATCACTCTTGACGCTCGCTACTCAGCCATCTGCGGCTACACCGACGCAGATTTGGATACCATATTCGCACCGGAACTTCCCGGCTTGGAACGGGAGCAGATCCGCGACTGGTACAACGGCTACCGTTGGCTCGGCGACGAGAAGGTGTACAACCCCTTCGACATCCTGCTGCTGTTCGACAAGCGCAAGTTTGGTGCCTATTGGTTTGAGACTGGCACCCCCACGTTCCTAATCGAAATCCTGTTCAAGCGTCGCGTCAGTTCCCTAACACTCGGCGAGATGGAGGGCAGCGATGAACTGCTATCGACCTTCGATGTCGATCACATCACCACCGAGGCCCTGCTGTTCCAGACTGGCTACCTAACTATCACCGATGAGGAAGACGTTGGCGGCGAGTCCGTCTATCGCTTGGGCTATCCCAACCGGGAGGTGCGACAGAGCCTCAACCGCAGCTTGCTGCGCTACCTCGTGCGGGATTCAACGCGCCAGATGGCCAATAGTGTCCGGCTCTACCGGCTACTGGAGGCCAACGACTTTGCCGGGCTAGAGACGCTATTCCACGCATTCTTCGCCAGCATTCCCTACGAGTGGTATAACAACAATGACATCGCCCGTTACGAGGGCTACTACGCCAGCGTGTTCTACTCCTATTTCGCAGGCCTGGGGCTGGACATCACCGTGGAGGATAGCAGCAGCCACGGGCGGCTGGACATGGCAGTTTTGTTCAACAGCCACGTCTATCTGTTTGAGTTCAAGGTGGTCGAGCTAGCGTCTGCGGGTGCGGCGATGGTGCAGCTGCAGGAGCGGCGCTACGCGGATAAGTACCGCGCCTTGAGCCAGCCGATTTATCTGATCGCCGTCGAGTTTAGCAAGGACACCCGCAATATAGCGGCGTTTGCAGTGGAACGCGCCGGATAGGGAGCCATCATCCTCAATTTTTACGCACCAAGGCTAACGCTCGCTCTCGTCCTCGGTAAAATCTAGGTTAGCCACCCTAACGCCCCGCTGGTATTCATACGCCTCATCTACCGGCGCAATGACCCAAGCATTTTCCGGCTGCAAATCGCCGACCAACTCGAAGAATCCGCGCGATGGCTTAGGGGCTTTTGAGAATTTGCATTCAAAGACTACCGTCCGGTCCCCTCGTTCCATTACCAAGTCAATCTCCGCTCCGTTGCCCGTGCGAATAAACGACGGTCGCCAGCGAGGCCACGCAGCAATCAGATGCTCCAGCACCAAACCCTCCCACGAAGCACCGACTATCGGGTGTCCGAGCAATTGGTCGTACCTTTCGATTTCGAGTAACGCATGCAAAATGCCGCTATCTCTCACATACACTTTGGCAGACCTGACCAAGCGTTTCTTCAGATTCGCCTCGCAAGGGGGCAATAGGCGAATCATATACGTTTGCTCGAGAATAGATAGGTACTTCTTTAGAGTCGGCACCGACACATCGACCGCTCCGGCCAGCTTGCTATAGTTGATCGTTTGACCGTGGTAGTGCGCCAGCATCTGCCATAGCCGCTGCACCGCGGGCACTGGCAGATTCAGGCCGAGCGCGGGAATATCTCGCGCCAAAAAGGTCTGAATAAAATCCTGCCGCCAAGCAAAACTATCCTCTGCATCCCCAGCGAGCAGGCTATTGGGAAACCCTCCGCGTACCCACAGGGTCTGCCAGTCGGCAACGCGCCTTGTCTCCGAGCGCAAAAACGGCGTCAACCGCAGATAGGCGATGCGACCAGCCAGCGATTCGCTCGACTGCTGGATCAACGCCCGCGATGCCGACCCTAGAATCAAAAAGCGCCCCGGACGCCGGTCGCGATCAATTTCCGAGCGCAACACGGCGAAAAATTCCGGCAGGCACTGAATCTCATCCAGACACACTAGTTCCTGGCGATGTCGTTCGAGAAAGAGTTCGGGTTCGGCGAGTCTGTTGAGATCAATGCGGTTCTGCAAATCCAAATAGGCCACGGACTGGCCTTTTAGATATTGACGGGCCAGCGTTGATTTACCGCATTGACGAGGACCAAGGATTGCAACGACCGGGGCACGTCCCAAGGCTCGTTTTAACTCAGATTCCGCTTTTCTCGGCAAATATCCATGCAATTTGCTAACTCCCTTTATCATTTTACATGGATAATAGCCAAATTAAGCCGAATTTTCAACTAGAGCCGTTGCAAATTCTCCTCGTCGCTGTAGTCTCTTATATTTGTTATAAACCACGCCAAGGTGCTCACCTCTTGTTAATAGTCTATGCACACAGCGGCGGCAAGCGATTCGGCCGCCCGTGACTTTGCCTCTATCCCACCGCACCAAACTGGGCTACGGAGCCGCCGATTGGGGCTTGGCGGCCGTGGAGTCAATGGTGCAGATCTACCTGTTCAAGTTCTACAACGTCGTCGTCGGTCTGCCCGCGCTCTACACCGGCCTAGCCCTGGCCTTAGCCATTGTCTGGGACGCTATCACTGACCCCCTCATGGGCGGTATCTCCGATCGCTCCCGCTGGTCCGGCGGGCGACGACGGCCCTACTTGCTGCCCGGGGCCGGGCTGTTGGCCGCCTCCTTAATCTGGACTTTTAACCCGCCGGTCCTCGACGACAACGCCGCCCGCTTCGCCTTTTTGCTGGTCTCTTTTATCCTGCTCAATACCGCTATGACCGTAGTCGGCGTACCGCATTCGGCGCTGGGCAGCGAATTGAGCTTTGACCGCGATCAGCGCACTCAACTTTTCGCCTACAAGCGGCTTTTCGGCACCGTCGGTGCGCTAGCCGGCCTGTGGCTGCCCGGACTCATCTTGGCCCAAATGGACGCGACAACCGCCCAAGCGCGCGGCCTGGCCAGTTGGTGGTTGGCCGCTCCCATCGTACTGGGTGCTTGGGTCACAGTCCGGGCCACCCGCGGCCTCGACCGGCCCGCCGACCATACCCAACCGCAAAAGCCGCTCCAGCTCTGGCGTCTATTCGCCGACCAGCGCAGTACTTGGGCCAATCCCTTTTTCCGCGTCCTGTTGCTGGCCTTTCTAGTCGTTACAATCGGCCGCACGCTCAATGCCTCCACCACGCTCTACTACTACGAATACCGCTTGCAGCTAACCGAGCAAGAGACCATTGGCTGGATCTTATTGCCCTTTTTCTTGAGCTTCCTCGCTTCCTTGCCGGGCTGGATTTGGGCCGCCCGCCGCTGGGGTAAAAAAACGGCCGGGACCATCGGCTCCTGCGGCTTGGGCATTTCTATGACCGTGGCTTACCCACTCTTTCCGGTCGGACAATTGGCTGCGCCCCTAGTCTATGCCCTGGTGGGCGGGGGCTTGGCCGGGGCCGTCGTCTTGCTCGACGCCTTGGTCGCCGATACTATTGACTACGACAAGCTCAAGACCGGCCTCGACCGCGAGGGACTCTACTTTGGCGTCTGGCGCATGGGCACCAAGTTGGCCCGCGCATTGGGGCTAGGTCTCAACGGCGTCTCGCTGTGGCTGATCGGTTTTTCCGCCGGGACCGCAACCCAGACCCCCGAGACCGGTTGGCACTTAGCGTTGCTGTTTGGCCCGCTGGTCGGCATACTATTCATCGGGGCTGGACTCATCCTGTGGCGCTTGCCTTTGACCGACCAGCGGCACCAGCGCATTCAGCGCCTCTTGCGGCGGCGGCGGCGGCGGTTTGAAACCGCCGCTACGGTGCTATGAAAATCGGCGTCTTTTTGCGCTGGATTATAGGGGGCGGGTTGAAACTGGGGGGCGGGTTGAAACTGGGGGGCGGGTTGAAACTGGGGGGCGGGTTGAAACTGGGGGGCGGGTTGAAACCGGGGGGCGGTTTGAAACCGCCCCTACTCGGCGTTATCATAACCGCTATGACTTACGCCCAAACCGACCTTGACCGCATTCAGCCTTATGCTGCCAATCCGCGCTACTGGCAGTACCAAGGCCAGCCCGTGCTCCTACTCGGCGGCACGATCAAAGACTGCCTCTTCCAAATACCCGAGCTCGAAGCCCAGCTCGACCTGCTGCAATCAGTCGGCGGCAACTACGTCCGCAATACCATGAGCGACCGCCGCGTTTACGGCTATGAGACCAAAGCCTTCCACCAAGCAGCCGACGGCCAGTACGATCTCAACCGTTGGAATCCGGTTTATTGGCAGCGCTTTGCCGATCTGTTGCGCTGGACTGCCGAGCGCGACATCATCGTCCAAATAGAAATGTGGGACCGCTTTGACCACAGCCAACAATACTGGCAAGAAGACCCTTTCAATCCGGCTAACAATACCAATTACACCGTCGCAGCATCGGGCCTCGAAACCGACTATCCCGCCCACCCCGGCGGCAACCGGCAGCCTTTTTTTTACACCGTCCCCACCTTGCGCGACAACCAAGTCGTGCTGCCCTACCAACAAGCCTTTGTCGATCAAGTCCTCAGGCACTCCCTCGCCTACGACCACATACTCTACTGCATGGACAACGAGACCAGCGGCGACCCGGCATGGGGTGCCTATTGGAACGACTACATCAAACAACGGGCACAGCAAGCGGGCAAAACTGTTGAAACTACTGAAATGTGGGACGAGTGGGATGTGCGCGGGCAGACGCATCGCGCCACCTTCGACCACCCAGAGCAGTATTCTTTTATCGACATTTCGCAGAATAGCTGGCAGCGCGAGCAGACCAACTGGGATCGCGCCCAGTGGGTGCGGCAGTACATCGCCGCGCAGCCCCGACCGATTAATTCGACCAAGATCTACGGCGCCCAGACGCACAAAAACCAAAGTCGCGGCATCGACGACCGCCACGCCACCGAGTGCTTTTGGCGCAACCTCATCGGCGGCTTTGCCGCCAGCCGCTTTCACCGGCCACCGTCCGGCCTAGGGCTAAGCCCCCAAGCCCAAGCCCACATCCGCAGCGGTCGCATGCTGTCTGAGGTGTTCGACTTTTTCAACGCCGAACCGGATTCCGCCAGCACCCTGCTGCGCGACCGGGCCGCCAACCAAGCCTATCTCAGCCGCGTCCCCGGCCGCCAGTACGCGCTCTACTTTACCGCTGGCGGTGCAGTCGGTCTCGACCTGACCGCGGCAGCAGGCACCTTCCAAGTACAATGGCTCGACATCGCCGCCAGCACTTGGACTTCGACCGCTGACTTAAATGGCGAGACCATCGTGCAACTAGCCCCGCCCCGAGACGGCCCTTGGGTCGCCTTGCTGACGCGGCGCTAGCCGGACGACAACATGCACCATAGCGACCGCGTCTTCTTCGGCCAGACCGACCTTCAGGTCTCGCGCTTGTGCCAAGGCACCGCCTTCCGCCACCTGCCCCGCGCCGACAGCCCCCAATCCCTAGCCGTGCTCCACCACTGCTTGGACCAAGGCGTCAACTTCTTCGACACCGCGCAGGCCTACGGCTGGGGTGGGGCCGAGGAAGTGCTGGGACAGGCCATCGCCGGTCGCCGCGACGAGGTCGTCATCTGCACCAAAGTTCCCGCGTCGCGGCCCCCCACCCGCGATGGCGACCCCGGCCAGCGCGTCCGCTACACCCGCGCCCATCTGGCCGACCGCCTCGAAGAAAGCCTCCGCCGCCTGCGCACCGACCGCGTTGACCTCTACCTTTTGCACCACCGCGACGAGAGCACACCACCGGAGGCCATTGCCGAGGTCATGGAGGATTTGGTGCAGGCCGGCAAGACTCGCTACTGGGGCGTCTCCAACCATCGGGCCGCTGAAGTCGAAGCCTTGCTCGCCCTAGCGCCCATCGCTGGCGTCGAGGACTACTACAATATCGCCGGCAGCCACTGCGACGAAGCGGGACGCTCGCGCGTGGAAATTTACGAGCGAGAAATGCTGCCCTTGCTGCGGCGCACCGGGCTAGGGTGCCTCGCCTTTAGCCCGATGGATACCGGCCTGCTAGCGCGCCCCAATGACCCGACCCTCGCCGCCTTAGTCGCTGCCATCGACCAAGTGGCCGCTGATTTGGGCACCTCCCGCGCTGCCGTCTGCGTCGCTTGGGTCCTGCATCAGGGTATCACCTGCGTGCTCGCGGGTGCCGAAAGCGCCGCGCACGTCGAGGCCAACCTCCACGGCACCAGCCTCCAGCTTCCCTCAGACGCCCGCGCCGCCCTCGACCAAGCGCGCCACACCTACCGCGCCAGCCAACAGCAGCAACGCTCGTGAACATCGTCGATGCCCATATCCACGTCTGGTCTTCCGACTTCGACCGATATCCGCTGGCCCCCGGCTTTGCCCCCACCGACCTGTGGCTACCCTCTTTTACCCCCGACGATCACTTTGCCTATAGCCGCAAGGTCGGCAAAGTCCGCCTCAACCTAGTGCAAATGACTTGGTACGGGCTCGACCATAGCTACATCCTCGACCTGATCGCCTCTGATCCTGAGACTTATACTGGCACCGGCATCGTCCCCGGGGTCTCCGACGTGTCGCTGGCCGATCCGGGCAAGACCATGCTCGCCTTGGCCGAAGGGGGTATTCGCGCTTTCCGCGTCCGCGGCGGCAAGACGGGTCGTCCGACCGCTTTTGGCCGCTCGACGCACTGGCTTGACTATCCGGGTTACGAATCCATGTTCCGCACCGGAGCCGAGCACAACCTAGCTCTCAGCTTCCTCATGGGCCTCGCAGACCTGCCCGGCCTAATCCGCCTCTGCCGCCGCTTCCCAGAGACCCCAGTCATCCTCGACCATATCTGCGGGGTGCGCATCCGCGACGGCGTCTGGCCCGAAGGCGATATCCGCACCCTCTGCAACATGGCCCGCTACCGGCGCGTTATGGTCAAGCTCGGTCCATTCCAAGCCCTCGGCAACGGCGAGGCTCCCTACTTCGACCTCCTGCCCCTCATTGAGCGCATCGTCGATGCCTTTGGCCCCGAGCGCGTCATGTGGGAAAGCGACAGCGGCGGTCCCGTCCGCATGAAAAATCCCGCCAATGACTTTGCCGCAGCAATCGCCCTAATCTGCGACCACGCCGATTTCCTCAGCCAACGCGACAAGGAATACATCCTAGGTAAGACAGCCGAGAACTTTTTCTTTATTCGCTAGCCGACGCACTTCGCTTGCTGCACCCTCCCCCATTCCGTACACTCCCCACAACTAGCCCGCCCCACCTTCCCCAAGGAGCCTCACCGTGAAAATCGGCCTCTACGCCTCTATGTTCGGCAAAGACGATCCGCCCACTTTGCAAAGCATCGAAAGCTACATCAACCACGCCTACGACCTCCGTCTCGACCTAATCGACTTCCGCCGCGATCGCGGCTTTAGCTCCGAAGACGCCTCCTACCTCATCAAGACCAAACTCGCCTGCATCGAAAAGGGCCTTGCCATCGGCTACTTAGCTTCCGGTGGGCACTTTGTCGGCAGCGATGAAGAGTTGCGCGCCAAGGTCGCCACCGCCAAGGCCGATATGGACCTCGCGCTGATTTTGGGCGCACCCATGATCCGCTTGTTCTGCGGCCAACCCCTCACCGACCCAGAGGAGCGCACCCGCGAAATCCGCTGTTTTCAAGAGGTGGCCGACTACGGCCTCGAAATAGGCATCGCCATCGGCTTGCAAAACCACCCCTCCACCGGCGACGACATCGTACGCATCATCGAGCAAACCGACCGGCCCAACTTTAGCTTCCTGCTCGACACCGGCCAGTGGTGCGGTTCGCCAGCCCGCAACCGCGGCATCCCCGACCCCGATCACGACATCTACGCCTACATGCAGCAGACCGCCCATCTGGCCACCCACGTCCGCGCCAAATTCTACAAAATCGACCGCGGCAAGGAGGAATGGATCGACTACGAGCGCATCGTCCCCATCCTCGCCGAGGCCGGATACAACGGGCCGCTCTCGGTCGTCTTTGAAGGCCAAGACATCAACGATTGCGACGACCAAGAGGTCGTGCGTTTGGCCGCGGCACAACTGCGGGATTTGGCCTCTCGGCTCTGACCTCAGAAGGCGTAGCTCAACGCCAGCATCTGTTTTTCTGCGTTGGCGGTCGCCTGCAACTTGAGCCGCTTGCCGTACTTAAACCGCACCTTATCGCGCTTGGTCTCAATGACTTATAACACCTAAGCGCGGCAATGATTTTTGCAGTCGAGTGGCTGGGGCTTGAGTGAGGTTTAGGTCTCCCACTCCGCGTAAATATCCGCGAAATGCAAACAAACTGTACACCGATGAAGGTATTCCCTTCCTCGGCCCCGAGATCGTCTTGCTTTACAAGGCCAAGGAAGGTCGTGAGCACGACGAACTACGCGCACATTTATATCGGGCCTATGGGGGATGATCGAGGACGAGGCAGTTGCTGTTCAAAAGGCTATATCAAGACTACAAGTTGCCCGTCTGTCGGTGTGGTGTCGTTAAGGCTGATGTACGTTCCCAAGCTTGCGCGACCAACGGCACGGTATTACTCCCAGGGGCATCCAAGGCAATGTGCTGCGATAGAGATTGGATACTGAGGTGGATCACCCCAAATCCGTCGGCAAGAGGTGGTATTTCACCATCTAAAACTCCCTCATCCCCCGACCAACTCTTCGTGGGCGTAGTGCCAGTCCTCCAAGTGATTGAGCAGCACCCCTGAAGTCCACGTCGGGGGACGCTGCAAAGTGGCGTGGATCTCGGCCTGTTTGGCGGCCAGGTGCTCGCGTTCGAGCAGGCGCTGGTTAAAGGCCGCCACCGCTTCTTCCTCGACGGTGCCCTGCCGCCGCACCCAAGCCTCAAAATCGAGATAGGTCGGCAGCGTCTGGCGGAGAAAGATCAAAGCTGCGTCCTGATCCACCTGCAAGGTCTGTAGGCAGCGCTGGTCGAGACTGCCTTCGGCGCAATCGGGATAGTCGGGGTGCAGCCAGCCCTTGGCGCGCAGGCAAGTCTTGAGCCAAGTGCGGGGAAGCTGGCAGATACCTAACGGGCCTCGGTCAATGCTGCTGAGCGTGGGAGCTATCGGCCCAGGTAGGCCCGGGGCCGCGGGAGCGAAGACGCGGCGGTGGAAAAGCTGCCAGTCCTGTAGGCAGTTGAGCAGCACAGCCGATACCTCGGTCGTCTCCTCCGGCGACCAGCCTATATCCCCATAGGTCTCGTCTATTTTGTCCGGCCTATAGTGGGTGCGCGGCACCAAGGACTTGTTCCAGCGGGCGATGCGGGCGTTTTCGTGGGTGCCTTCGGCGGTCGCCCATTCCTCGAACTGTAGATAGGTAGGCCGCTGATCCCACAAAAAACGCAAGGCCCGATCTTGGTCGATGCGCAGCATCTCCAGCACGTATGTGTCGAGACCGCCGCTGCAAAAGGGATAGTCTTCGTCGAGTCGCCCGGCTTGGTGCAGGAGGTTTTTCCACCACAGACGCGGTAGCTGAGCCACGCCTAGCGGGCCTTGACAGAGAGTGCTGACCAATGGAATCACAATTTGCTCCTTTCAGGTGGCCGCCAACTCAAACAGCGGCGAGTTACCCTCGGCGCAAACCCGCAAGCCCTCCACTTCGGCGGCCGTCAGCGGCGCGAGACGGGCGGCCATGTCCAAGGCCATTTCAAAGAGAGGGGCCTCGCCGGGCGGCAGGGCGGCCGTGATCGGCTGCGATAGGGCAAAGCGCAGCGCTAGTTCGGCTAGTTCCGGCTCGTCAATAGGATCGTACCAGCATTTGGCGTAGCGTTTGGGTGCCCCTTGGGGCAGACGCGAGCGGGCCATGGCTTTGAGGGCTAAGCAGGCGGTGCCGCACTCTTGAGCCTTGGCCACAACTTGGGGGCCAAAGTCAGCTCGGAAGTAGTTGACCCAGTTGACGGGGAACAGCACCGAGTCAAAAGGGAAATAGTCCAGCAGTTGCAAGGCGATTTCAGCCGAGTGGGCCGAAAAACCTATGTAGCGCACCAAGCCTTGATCGCGGGCCTCCACAAACGCCGCCAAGGCTCCGTCGGGGGCAGTGGCCGCGGCAAAATCTTCATCCGTGGTCATGGCGTGCAATTGGTACAGGTCGAAGTGGTCGGTGTGCATGGTTTTGAGCGATTGGTGCAGCTCAGCGGTAGCCCCAGCCCGCGTGCGCTGGGTCGTCTTGCAAGCCAAAAACACATCGCTGCGATACGGTTCCAAGGCCGGTCCCAGACGCTCCTCGGCATTGCCGTAGCTCGGGGCCACGTCAAAGTAATTGACGCCGCACTCAACGGCCCGTCCCACCAAGCGGGCGGCCTCAGCCACTGCCACTTGGCTGACGACAATGCCGCCAAAGCCGATTACAGAGAGGTGTTCACCCGTGGTACCATATGGACGTCGCTGCATGGATAGGCTCCTATTTTGAGGTGGATCGTCTCGTGCATCCTATTCTGCGTCTATAGCAATCCTACGTGATTCGAGCTGGACGACCTTGGAATCGGCGCATCCTTTCAGGCAAAGACCGTCAGACGGGCGGGATTGGCGGGATTGACGGCCCACAGTTCCGCTGGATTGTAAACGCGCACGGCCTTTGGCGGGTGCGCCGGTAGTGTCCACGCTGGATTGAAGCGCTCGATTAGTGCGGTGAGATTTTTGTACGCGATGCAGTCCTTGAGATCGTCGTCAATCGGGGCTTCTTCAATGACCTGCTGCAATATCCGATAGTCGTAATAGGGCAAGTCGGCCCCAAAAATCAGCCGCTCGCGTCCCACCTTGTTGGCCAGCCAGGCGAAATCCCACTCAGAGCCTGGCCCGTCCGGGTACTGGACGACCTCGAAAAACACATTGTCGTACTGGGCCAGATGCTCGGCGGCCCAAGTGCTGGCGTGGGCGATGAACGTGCAGTGCGGGAACATGGCGGCGATGCGGTCCATCAGCGGGTTGTGCATATGCAGGTTGACCAAACCCTCGCGGGCGGCCGCGGCCTCGACGAAGGGGATACACCACTCGGCGATGGGCGGATGGCCGACGATGCCGACCAAACCCAACTCGCTCATGGCCTTTTCGGCCTCTTCAATACCCAGCTTGCCAAAGCGCTCCTCAATCAAGGCCAAGCCAATGGGAAAGACGCCGGGAAAATCGCGGCAGGCGCGGGCAATGACCTCGTTCTGATGGCGAATATCCACGATGCCGCGCGCGATCGGGCTGCCGACAGCGGTGGGCATGGAGATCGCGGCGTGGATGTGGGTCTCGGCAAAGCGCGTGAGGCACATGGCGGTGTTTTGGCCAACCGGCGGCACGCGGTCGATGGTGCGGCCAATGTGGTTGTGGCAGTCGATATAGGGACGCATTCAAAGCTCCGTCAGGTCAATGGCGCGGCGCGCTTGGCTGGCACGACGCGCCGCCTCGATGATGCTGAGGGTGTGATAGGCTCCCGCGCTGGTGATCGGCAGAGGAGCCCCCGCAGCTAGGGCGGCAACCGTGGCGGTGAGATAGCCAGCGTGGCCAGTGCGGTTTTGCTCTGTGACGTCGAGCGGAATCTCGGACCAAGTACCTGTTTGCCGCGAGAAGCGATGCAGCGACCGGCCGCGACCAACCACGCGCAGACAGTCGCCGCGCGTGTGTACCTCGCACAGACCGCTTAGCTCACCGGCCCCGCCGCCGACCATGCCCCACGAGGTGGAGACCGTGGAGATGGCTCCGTTTTCGTGTTCGAGCAGCAAGAGCGCCACATCATCGACATTGATGTCGAAAAAGCGCGTCTGCACTCGCGCCTCGACGTAGCGCACCGGCGAGCACATCAAGGTTTCGAGCGAATAGATCTCGTGGTACGCCGTATCGCCGATACAGCCGCCGCCCGCCGCTTTGGAGGCCCGCCAAACTCTGGCCGGATTGGCGCGGTGATGGGCCTCGGTCATGGGGAAGAGCGATTTGGCGCGGCCAACTTGCGGGATGGGCAACTCGCCCTCGTGTAAGAGTTCAAGGGCCTGGAGGGCACCGGGGGTAAAGACGGCGTTGTGGACGACCGTATAAATGACGCCGTGTTGCGCGACAGCGTCTAATACAGCCGCGGCTTCCTCCAGCGAAGTAGCCATCGGCTTTTCGCTGATGATGGCACAACCAGCTTCAGCCGCAGCAATAACTTGCTCGGCGTGGAGGTGGTGCGGCGTGGCAATGAGGACGGCGTCTAGAGCGGTTCGCCCCAGCATGTCGCGGTAGTCGGCGTAGCGTTGGGCGGACGGGACGCTGGTCGTCGCACCGACTTTCGCTAGATTGTCGTCGTCGGGATCAGCTAGCGCGACAATGCGTACCGCATCGAGCGCACACAACGTCGGCAAATGCTGTAGCTGGACGATGCCGCCGCAGCCGATTAGTCCGAGGCGAATAGGGGTTTGCATAGGCTCGGGTCGAGGCGACCGACTGGTTAATACGGCGTGTCTTTGGTGGTGATGGAGCACCAGCGGGCGGCGAACAAATAGTCGAACAAGATCTCCTCCGCCGCCGGCGTACCAATGCGTTCCAAGGTCTTGGCCGCTTTGGCGCTGACGTAGCGGTTTGGATCGTCCAAGGCGGCTACCACGGCCGGCTGCACAGCCTCGGCGGCCGGTCCCAAGCGCGCCAAACCCAAGGCGGCATTGCGCCGCACCCATTCGTCGTCGTCGCCCAAAACTCCGGCCAGTTCCTCCAGCACCGCTGAGGGCAGTGTACCCATAGCCCCCAAGGCTTCGGCGGCGTGGCCCCGCACTTGGCCCGACGCATCGCCCAACGCCCGTTGCAATGCCGGCACCGCCGGAGCACCTGCCCGACCCATATCGCCCAAACTATCGACCGCAGCTAGCCGCACCGCCGGATCGTCGTCAGCGCAGGCTTGCGCTAGCGCCTCGGCCGCGGCTGGACCGGCCGCGGCCAAACCGTAGCCAGCGTTGCGCCGCACGGGTTGTGACCCCTGGCGCAAACAGTCCATCAGCGGCCCTACGGCGGGCTCTCCAGCGCGACCGAGGGCATAGGCCGCCGCTTGACTTGCCGCCTCGGAATCGCCCATCAGGGTCTGTAGCAGTACTGCCTGCGCACCGCCGACAGTAGGCCCTTCAGACCTTCCACCATACCATTCCCACATACTATGCCACATGGGGGCCTCGGCATGTCCGTTGCCGACCCAAGGCTCCCCACTCGCATCCCAACTAGGCCGGTCTGGCTCTTCGAGGCGAACAAAGAGGAACTTGACCATATAGCGAGCCTGCTCGGTGCTATTGGGCGTGGCTCGGTGCCACAGGTCGTAGTGGACAATGCCGACCGTCCCGGCCTCTCCCGCGAGCGCGACTTCTCGTTGCTCATCCCCTTGGTCGAGGTGATTGCGATAGTGACTGCCGGGGACCACACCTGTGGGGCCGCGTTCGACCGGCGTGTCCTGCGGATAGTAAAAGGCCATCGCCCAGCGCAGCCGGTGGTGCCGCCGGCTCCAGCTATCCTTGTGCAGCCGCTGCCCTTCTGACCCCGGCTTGTTGAAATGGCAGAACCGGTGCGGATGCAAATAGTATCCCGGCCCCAAAATACTGGTCAGGGCTCCCGCCACTTGGGGTTGGTTAAACACCTGCTGCAAGTCGGGGATGCGGGGCAATAGGTTGTTGCCTGGATTGCCTTCAACCGCCAAGACTTGTTCTATCTGCCCATAAATAGATCGGTGAAAATCCGCCGGCAAATCCGTTTTGACCACGGTATAGCCATCGGCGATGAAAGACTGCATGGGGCTATCGTCCAACAAGATTGAGTCCATAGCAAAGCTCCTCCTTTATAAATACTGATCGACAAAAGACCGAGGCGCGAGCACTCTGAGCCGCTTATAGCCGGATGTCCGCAGCAGGGCCTTGTCGCCACTAATGATGATTGAAGCTCTGCCGGCCAAGGCGCAAGCGAGGAATTTATCGTCGTCTGGATCAGTGCAGACCTGTTTTTCTAGCGGTGGTGCTTCTACAAGAATTGACTTGACGGCGAGTAGTTCCAGCCAAGATTTCAGTTCAACGTCGGGAAAGTGAGCTTTCAGCTCAGTACTAGTGTCGCGGTACTCAGCAAGAATTTCGGGTGCCACAACGATCTGAACTCTGCCGCGCCTCCAAGCATCGAGGATCTGATGCGGTGGGCCAGTAAAGAATACGCCCGATATAAAAACATTCGTGTCCACTACGACTTTCACTTCGTCGCTCGGACCCGGGAAACAGCGGCGGCAACATCCGACCGTTTCATTCCAGCTTGCTTAGCTTGGCGGCGTGCTTTGGCAATCATGCGGTCAAAATCGCGCATGGAGGGCGTCTGAATGGTCTTAAAGATAATGACATCATCTTCTCCCATGACGATGAACTGGGTGCCCGGCTCCAAGCCGAGTTGTTGGCGCAGGAGCTCGGGGATAACAACTTGACCTTTAGAGGACATGCGGGTGGTGGCGACTGACTCCATAAGAGCCTCCTTTTGTTTAATTTTACTGATAAGAAAAAACTTTGCTCGCTGTCAAACGTTCTCGCCCACCATCTCCCCTTGGCGCGAGCGTTCCTGCAAATCGTAGAGCGAAGAAATGGCGTCCTTGTACCGCGGGATGGGAAAGAAGTGCTCCTCAAAGCGCGCGGCGGGCGGGATCTGGCCGCGCACTAAACGCGCATTGGCCTCGGTCTTGTACGTCATCTCGCCAGTGTAGATTGGAAAGGCATCGGCGGCGCGGTAGCTGAGGATCAGGGTGCGCCGCGGCTTGTCCGAGACATTGGCGATGGAAGCATGGGGGGTCATCGCATGCATGAAGATGACCGCGCCCGCTTCACCGGGAATCGGCACGGCTAGCGATGGATCGACCTCTTCTGTAACCCGGCCCTGGAAAAAGCCATCGGTGCTGTGCGACAGCAGCTCGCTCTGATGGCGGCGGGGAATGACTTGCAGACAGCCGTTTGCAACGGTCGCGTCGTCGAGATAAAAGAGGATGCTCACCGAGCCGCGATGGGTCAGCGGGTAGTAGGAAAGGTCTTGGTGCCACTCGACGGGCGAGCCAACGCCGGCTGGTTTCATATTGATCTTGCTGTAGTGGAAGACCAAGTCCGGGCCCAGCAGGGCCTCAACCGCGTCGAGGAGGCGCTCCGACTGGGCGAATTTTCGGAAGACCTCGTAGTGGCTGCAAGGCTCGTACAAACGGCGCACCTGCGTGCCGTCGGGAGGCTGGTTAGGCTCCATCTCCATGCGGGTGATGTCGTGGTTGGCGAGCGTATTGCCGGCGCTGACGGCGTCCATCTCGCGCAGGAAAGCCGCGACCTCGGCGGCGCGGAGGAAGCCGGGCACGGCGACGTAGCCTTCGGTGTGGTAGTGTTCGACTTGGGCGGTAGTCAACATGGGTGGTTTCTCCTTGCCATTTTTCTGTACATTGCGGTCATCGGCTGGCAAAATACATATTGCGCGATAAGCTCTTTGTCAACGAAACGGGCGGAGTTTGGTTGACCTTGCGCTGACCATGATGCTCATTACGGGGCAACCAAACGCCGCAGTTTGGCCGCGATCAGATTGTACTGGCAGACGCACACAACCTATTTACTACAGAGGAGCCCTCCATGAGCTATCTAAATCCCCGCGCCATCGCCATTGACACCCCCATGCCGCCGCCGGCTTGGGCACTGCTGGAGTGGGAACTAATTCGAGCGCAAACCAGAGGATGCACGGAATTTTTCGCCAAGTACTTCGACGAGCGGGGCTATTTGGAGTGCATTCCGCGCTGGGGCGGCAACGATGGGCCGGACGACGCTATTGAGAATCTAGTTCACTGGCCGGTGCTCTACGTCTTGGGCGGCGGAGCCCAGCTATACGACATGTGCCAGTTGGCATGGGAGGGGCATCTCAAGCAATACACCGAGGCCAAGACCACGGAGGTGCCCTTTACCCGGGACGGAATGTACTACCGCGAGTTCCCGGTAATGTTCGACTGGGTACACAACGGAGAAGGACTGACGACGTTTAACCTACACGGGCTGATGAACCCACGCGAGCGAGCCTTTGAGCAGCGAGTGCGGCGCTACGCTGGATTTTACATGGGCAGCGACCCGCAGGCCCCCAACTACGATCCCGAACACAAGATCATCAAGAGCCTGTTCAACGGCAGCCGCGGGCCGCTGCTGCGCAAGGCCACGGCACTCGACTGGGCCGGCGACCCCCTCGACGAGGTACAGGAGCGCTTCATTCCCCTGCACGGAGAGCGCAACTTCGAGGAGATGCTGGCCCACTTCAAAGACTACACGGACGTCGTCGGCGACCATCCACAGAACATGGTGGCGACCGCTTTGGGGCTGAACGCGTACGCGCTGACCGGCGAAGAGCAGTACAAAGACTGGGTACTCGAATACGTCGAAGCCTGGCGGCAGCGCACCCTCGCCAACGACGGGATTATCCCCACTAATATCGGACTCGATGGGACCATCGGCGGCGAGTGCGACGGCAAGTGGTACGGAGGGTGTTACGGCTGGGCTTTTACCGTCGAGGTGCCTCAGACTGGGGCGATGTCCAGCCGCAACACGCACGGGCTGGGGATTTCGGGCTTTGGCAACGCGCTGTTGCTGTCGGGCGATCAGCAATTTGTCGATGTCTGGCGGCAGATGATCGACGCCATCAACGCCCAGGGCAAAGAAATAGACGGACAGATGATGTACCCGCATATGTACGGAGACGAGGGCTGGTACGAGTTCCGGCCAGCACAGTACGCCCAAGGAGCACAAGAGGTGTACTACTGGTCGATGGACCGGGCCGATCTGAGCCGGCTCAACGCAGACAGCGGCTGGTTCGGCTTCTTGGCGGGACGCGACGCCAGCTACCCAGAAGCGGCACTACAGGCCGACTTTACCCGCCTCCGGGCGCAGATGGAGAAGGTGCGCCGCGACCCAACGACGCCAGACACCCGACTGTCGGACAATCCCAACCCATTCAATCCGGCCATCCCAAGTGGGCTGACCCAGCTCATGTTGGGCGGGCTGACGCCGCGCCACGGCTCGCCGCTGCACTGTCGGGTGCGCTACTTCGATCCGCAGGCCGGGCGAGCGGGCATGCCCGAAGGCGTGGGGGCCCTAGTCACCCAGCTCGGCGCAGACTCCATGACGCTGACGCTGGTAAACACCGACCCAGTGGCCGGGCGCGCCGTAATCGTGCAGGGCGGAGCCTACGCCGAGCACCAGTTTACCAGCGTCCGCGTCGGCGGCAAGGAAACTGCGATAGACGACTCGTCCTTCGCCGTGGAGCTAGCGCCGGGCGCTGGAGAGACCTTGGCGATCGGAATGCGGCGTTATGCTAATGGGCCGACGTTTGCGTTCCCATGGGACCGGTAATACTGGCGAGCCGGCCTTGCTTTGGGCTGTGTTCCTCAATCATGCCGAATCGTTCAGCGACTTTCCTCATTGCGCTGTGTGTTCTTGCATTTACTGCCCCAAAAATTGCCCACGCTGAGTCAGGCCCACAACTGCTCAAGCCCTTTCCCGAACCAGCCCAAATCATCGAGCCGCCGTGGCTGGCGCGTCGCCAGCAGTCCCAATTGGAGGCGGCCCAAGCCTACCAAGTCTTTTGCGACTTTTCCTTTACCGACCAACTCAAAGCCAGCGGCATTGCGTTTCGCAATCGAGTGGTGGACGATTCAGGTAAGAGCTATATCCCAGTCCACTACGACCATGGCAATGGACTGGCCGTGGGGGATGTCGATGGCGACGGCCTCTACGACCTCTACTTTACGACCCAAGTGGGCAGCAATCAGCTATGGCGCAATCGCGGCGGAGCGCGTTTTGCGGACTACACCACGCCGAGCCTAGCGTTGGCCGACAGGATCGGAGTGAGCGCGTCATTTGGCGACATTGACAACGACGGCGATGTCGATTTGTACGCCACCGCGGTGCGATTGGGCAATCGGCTTTTGGTCAACGACGGGGCTGGCCGCTTTGCGGATATAACCGAGCCTTCGGGCACGGGTTGGCAGGCGCACTCGTCGTCCGGTGAGTTTTTTGACTACAACAACGATGGCTTGCTGGACCTGTTTGTGACCAATGTGGGGATTTATACCCAGGATGAACAGTGGACGACAGCGGTCGATCCGACGCGGCTGGAGGTGGGGCCGACCTATCAGTACTACCGCGGTTTCAAGGATGCCTTCTCCGGCCATTTGAAACCCGAGCGCGCCGAGCAAAGTGTGTTGTTCAAGAATCTGGGTCAGCGGGTTTTTGCCGACGTCTCACGCGAAGTGGGGTTGTTGGATTCGAGCTGGTCGGGCGACGCAAGTCCAGTGGATTTCAACGGGGACGGCTGGCAGGACCTCTACGTCCTCAACATGCAGGGGCACGACTCCTACTACGAGAATGTGGCGGGGCGGCACTTCGTCCGAAAGAGCCGCCAAGTGTTCCCCAAAACGCCGTGGGGTTCGATGGGAATCAAGGCCTTCGACTACGACAACGACGGTCGGCTAGATCTCTTCATCTCTGACATGCACTCCGATATGAGTCTGCCGGTGGAACCTGCCGACGAAAAACGCAAGGCGTATATGCAGTTTCCAGAAGATTTTTTACAGAGCGAGGGGTTAAGTATCTTCGGCAATGCCTTTTACCACCACCTAGACGGAGGGCAGTTCGAGGAAATCTCCGACCGAATCGGCACTGAAAACTACTGGCCATGGGGATTGAGCAGCGGCGATCTCAACGCCGATGGCTGGCAGGATGTGTTCGTGGCTGCGAGCATGAACTATCCCCATCGCTACGGGATTAACACCGTGTTGCTCAACGACCAAGGACGCGGCTTCCTCGACAGCGAGTTTGTGTTAGGGGTGGAACCGCGGCGCGCCGGTCGCACTGCGCAGCCGTGGTTTGCCCTCGACTGCGACGGCCAGGATCGAGCGCACAAACACTGCGAGCACCAAGCGGGGAGCGTACTAGTCTATGCCGCCTTGGGGACGCGCTCGTCGGCGCTATTGGATGTGGAGGGCGATGGCGATCTCGACATTGTGACCAATGAGTTCAATGGAGTGCCGCAGATCTTGCTCAGCAATCTGAGTCAGCGCCGGGCCGGACTGCGCTATGTCGAAGTGGTACTGGCGGGAAAATTTTCAAATCGAGCTGGGCTGGGCGCCGTGGTCTCAGTAGAAGCCGGCGATCAGGTATATACCCAAGTGCACGATGGACAATCGGGCTATCTGTCGCAGAGTGCTTGCGGGCTCTACTTTGGCTTGGGGGAAGCAGCGACGGTCGATCGCCTAACGGTGCGCTGGCCTTCGGGGCAGGTGCAGACTTTGGACGGCCCCATCCAAGCCAACCAGCGGCTCACCCTAAAGGAACTTTAGAATTTTTTTAATCAGAGGCGGGTAGGTTGAAGTCTCCGCCTTTGTGCACAACACTTGCCTGAATCAGGCCCACAACTGCCAAGCAATGGAGCATCAAGACCAGACGTAGATCTCGTCGTCGTCTGGGGACATGGCAAAGAAAACGGCCAGCACCGCCCGCGGCTGATCGCCGACGATAGCGGGCACCTCGTGGACATTTTCGCTAAAGAAAAAGTAGAGGTCGCCAGGTTCGAGCTGAACCTGGACGCGCTCGATGCCCTCGCGGGCGACATAGGCAGCAAATTCCTCGCGCCCCAGATGCTCTGTCAACTCAGGCCGAAAGGGACAGTTGTACAGGTACGGCTCACCGGTGCCGCCTTCCTTGGTGCTATTCTGCAAGCAAAGCACCCCAGCGAACTGATGCTTGAAGCGCGCAATCTGGTAGCAGAAAGCCTTCGTGCGCTTGGCGACGGAATCGTAGTGCGGGCCGTGGCCGGTTGCTCGGTGATAGACGCGGAAGATGGCCGGGCCGTAGAGACGCCCATCCGGCTCGCGCGCAGTCTTGACCTGTTTGCCGGGTGCTAGCCCGGCTAAGGCGTCGTACAGAGTGCGGACCGGATCGTCGTAGCCGTCGAAAAGGGTCTCGAACAACGCCAGCGTCGCCGCCGAATGGGCGTGGAATTGGTCGCGGTCGCGGTGGTGGTGACCAAAACTAGTGCCAATATCGACGCGACGCGCTCGACCGTCGCCGACTTCGTGGGGGTCGTAGAGCAAGCTGCGCTCGTAGAACCGCTGCATCAGGGCCCGGCAATGGGCGGAATTGTAGTGCTGACGCAGCACAAAGGCCGGGACCTCGCCGCGCGCTAGGGCCATTAGCGGCTCGGGGTACTGGGCGAGGATCTCGGAGATCGGGGCTTCAAATGGGGTCCATATTGGCGAGGTTGTCATGGCGAGAAATTTAATATGCGGCGCAAGCTGAGTCCACAACGCTACATCGCCTCGAGATCAAAAGCCGCCGCAATCAACGCCCGCGTATAGGGCTGTTGTGGCGCGGCGAAAACCTCCTGCGCCGGTCCCTGCTCAACGACCAACCCCTCCTTCATCACAATCAGCTCGCTCGCCAAGGCGCGCACCACCTTCAAATCGTGGCTGATAAACAAATACGCCAAGCCGTGGCGTTGTTGTAGTTGCAGCAACAGCTCGACGATCTGCGCTTGCACTGTTTTGTCCAACGCGCTAGTCGGTTCGTCGAGCACCACCAAGCGCGGTTTGAGCACCATAGCGCGGGCGATGGCGATGCGCTGGCGCTGGCCGCCGGAAAACTCGTGCGGGTAGCGGTCCATGGTCAACGGGTCCAAGTTGACTTCGGCCATGGCCTCGGCTACTAGCTGCCGACGCTGGGGGTACGTGCCGCCGATTGCGTGAACGAGCAGGCCCTCCTCGATAATCTGAAAAGCCGACAGCCGCGGACTCAGTGAGGCAAAGGGGTCTTGGAAGACGATCTGCATCTGCCGCCGCAAGGGGCGGACCTGCTTTTGCGGCCAGCCCTGCATATCGCGGCCAGCGAATTTGATTGGCCCCGAGCTGGCCACCAGCCGCAAAAGTGCCTGCCCCAGCGTCGTCTTGCCCGAGCCCGATTCGCCGACAATGCCGACCGTCTGCCCGGCGCGAATACAGAGCGAAATGCCATCGACTGCTTTTACATGACCCACAGTGCGGCGCAGCAGGCCGCGCTTGATGGGAAAGTGGACCTTGAGGTTGTGGGTACTGATAACTTCGGGCGCGGTGTCGTCAATCGAAGCTGGTTCGCCTTGGGGCTCGGCGGCTATCAGCGTCCGGGTATAGCGGTGTTGCGGAGTGGTGAAGAGCGCTTCGGTGGTATTGTGTTCGACGATCTCGCCGTCGCTCATCACATAGACGCGATCGGCCAAGTGGCGGACGATGCCCAGATCGTGGGTGATCAGCAGAATCGCCATGCCTAAGCGGGCCTGCAAGTCCTTGAGCAGGGCGAGAATCTGCGCCTGGATGGTCACGTCGAGCGCCGTAGTCGGTTCGTCGGCGATCAGCAGGTCGGGCTCGTTGGCCAAGGCCATGGCAATCATCACCCGCTGGCGCTGACCGCCCGAAAGCTGATGCGGCCAAGCGTCTAGGCGTTGCTCGACATTTGGCAGGCCGACCAACGCTAAAAGCTCCATAGCCCGGTCGCGCGCTTGTTCGCGGCTTAGCTGCCGATGCAGGATGAGCGTTTCGCACAGTTGCTTTTCGATAGAATGCAGCGGGTTGAGCGAGGTCATCGGCTCCTGGAAAACCATCGCGATGCGGTCTCCGCGCAATTTCTGCAACCGCGCCGACTCCGCACCCAACAGCTCCTCGCCAGCAAAGCGCACGCTGCCGTGGGGATGGCTGGCGCGCGGGTAGGGCAACAGTTGCAGCACCGACAGCGCGGTCACGGACTTGCCCGAGCCGGACTCGCCGACCAGCGCCACGGTCTCGCCGCACTCGACGTGCAGCCAAGCACGGCGCACCGCTTCGACATCCTCTCCTTCGCCGTGGAAGCGCACGCCTAAGTTTTCGATGGTCAGCAGACTCATGCGCTGTCCTCCCCGGCGTAGGTCTTGCGCGGATCAAAAGCGTCGCGCACCGCCTCGCCGATAAAGACCAACAGCGAGAGCATCACCGCCAGTGCTAAAAAAGCCGTAAAGCCCAACCACGGCGCTTGCAGGTTGCGCTTGCCTTGGTTGAGCAGTTCGCCCAGCGACGGCGAACCGGGCGGCAGGCCAAAGCCGAGGAAGTCGAGCGAGGTTAGCACCGCCACCGAGCCGGTGAGCACAAAGGGCAAAAAAGTCAGGGTAGAGACCATGGCGTTGGGCAGCACGTGCCGCCACATGATGCGGCGGTCGCTCTGGCCGAGGGCGCGGGCGGCTTTGACGAAATCGAAATTGCGCGCCCGCAGAAATTCGGCCCGCACAACCCCGACCAAGCCCATCCAGCGAAACAGCAGCAACAAGCCGAGCAGCCACCAAAAATTTGGCTCCACCACGCTGGCGAGGATGATCAGCAGGTAGAGCAGCGGCAAGCCCTGCCAGATTTCGATAAAGCGCTGCAAGAGCAAGTCCACCCAACCGCCGAAATACCCCTGCACCGCGCCCGCCGCAATGCCGACCGCGGCGCTGAACAGCGTCAGCAGCAGACCGAAGAGCACCGAGATGCGGTATCCATAGATCAGACGCGCCACCACATCGCGCGCTCGATCGTCCGTGCCGAGCCAGTTTTCAGCGTCGGGCGGAGCAGGAGCCGGCTGCTTGAGGTCGTAGTTGACCGTGTCGTAGCGATAGGGCACCAGCGGCCACAAAATCCAGCCCTTTTGCTCAATTAGCTCCTTGACGAAGGGGTCGCGGTATTCGGCTTCGGTCGCGAAATCACCGCCAAAGGTCGTTTCGGGATACGTCGCCACCACCGGGAAGTAATAGCTGCCATCGAACCGGACGACCAGCGGGCGGTCGTTGGCGATGAACTCGGCCGGCAGGCTCAGGGCGAAGAGGCCCCAGAACAGCCAAAAACTCCAAAAGCCGCGGCGGTTGCGGCGAAAATTGGCCAGCCGACGGCGATTGAGCCGCGACAACTGCAAGCCCAAAAAGCGCGGCGGAGGGGGCGGGGCGGACACCGCGCTCATGAATCGCGGCTTTCAAAGTCGATGCGGCGGTCAACCAGCGTGTAGGTCAGATCGCCCACCAACTGCATCAACAGGCCCAGCAACGTAAAAAAATACAGCGTGGCAAACATCACCGGGTAGTCGCGGCCAATAGCGGCCTCGTAGCCGAGCAAACCCAACCCATCCAACGAGAAAATGATTTCCGTCAGCAGGGCACCCGTGAAGAAGATATCGACAAAAGCACTGGGGAAGCCGGCGATGACAATCAGCATGGCGTTGCGAAAGACGTGCCCGTAGAGCACCCGATTTTCGCTCAGGCCCTTGGCGCGGGCCGTGGTAACGTAGAGCTTGTTGATCTCGTCGAGAAAGGAGTTTTTGGTCAGCAAGGTCAGCCCGGCAAAGCCGCCGATAACCATCGCCGAAACCGGCAGCGCCAAGTGCCAGAAGTAGTCGGCAACCTTGGCCAACGGGCTCAACTGATCCCAATTAGCCGACGTCAAGCCGCGCAGTGGAAACCAGTCGAGGTAATGCCCACCAGCAAAAACCACGATCAGCAGGATGGCAAAGAGGAAGCTGGGAATGGCATAGCCGACGACGACCAGCCCCGAGGTCCAGACATCGAATCGCGAGCCATCGCGCACGGCTTTGGCGATCCCCAGGGGAATGGAGATAAAATAGACCAGCAGCGTAGTCCACAGCCCCAGCGAAATCGACACCGGCATCTTCTCTGTGACCAAATCGACGACCCGTTGGTCGCGGTAAAAGCTCTCGCCAAAGTCGAAGCGCACGTACTGGCCGATCATCTGCAAGAAGCGCTCGTGTACCGGCTTGTCGAAACCGTACATGCGTTCGAGCTCGGCAATCAATTCGGGGTCCAGCCCTTGGGCACCGCGGTATTTGCTGCTTATCTGGCCGCCCGGCGTCGCGTCGGTGTCGAGGGTCTCGCCCAGGCCCGAGCCGCTGACCCGCTCGGTGGCGTCGGTGCCAAAGCCCTGAATTACCGCAATGGTGCGCTCGACCGGGCCACCCGGTGCCGCTTGGATGATGAGGAAGTTGATAGTCATAATGCCCAAGAGGGTCGGCACCATCAACAGCAGGCGGCGGAGTATATAAGCACCCATAAAAGCGGGCTAACGGCCTTGTTGCAGCCGTGCGGCCTTCTCGGCGTCGTACCACCAAGTATAGGGCATGACGAAGTAGTCGTCGGTGTAGGGGGCCGAGCGGGCGGGTTTGCCAAACTTGTCCCAGTGCACCACGCGGAAGTTGTTGCTGTACCAGTGTGGAATGGTGTAGTGCCCCCACAGCAACACCCGGTCCAGCGACCGGGTCGTCGCCACCAACTCGGCGCGGTTAGGGGCTTTTATCAAGCGATCGACTAGCGCATCGACGACCGGGTCTTTGATGCCAGCGACATTGCCGCCACCTGGCTGATCGGCGCTAGCGCTGGTCCAATAGTTGCGCTGCTCATTGCCCGGGCTGTGGCTCTGGCCTCGGACTAGGACGATGACGTCGTAGTCGAATGCCTGAACCCTGTTTTGATACTGGGTCCGATCGACCGTGCGAATCGTCGCTTGGACGCCGAGGCGTTCTAGGTTGGGAATCATCGGCGCGACAATGCGTTCCCACGACGAACTGGAGAGCAAAAATTCGATTGCCAAGACCTCGCCGCTCTCGGCGTGGGTCAGGACATCATCGACCACTACCCAGCCCGCTCCTTGCAACAGCTTTTGGGCGCGGCGCAGATTTTGGCGGAGCTGACCCGAGCCGTCGGTGGTGGGCAGTTGAAACTCAGCGGTGAAAAGTTCGGCGGGGATGCGGCCGCGATACTCGGCTAGAATTTCCAACTCCCGACCCGAGGGGAGTCCGGCAGAGGCCAACTCCGAATTGGCGAAGTAGCTGTTGCTGCGGGTATAGAGGCCGTGGAACAAATTCTCGTTGGTCCATTCAAAGTCAAAGGCGTAGCCGAGCGCTTGCCGCACCCGAGGATCGGCAAATTTGCCGCGGCGCGTGTTGAACCAAAAAGCCTGCATCCCAGCGGCGCGTTGATGAGGCCGAGGGTCTTTGACTAGTCGGCCAGCGGCCAGGGACTCGCCCTCGTAAGCTGTTGACCAGTGCTTGGACGAGTTTTCGCGGCGGTAGTCGAATTCACCGGCCTTGAGCGCCTCAATGGCCACAGTCTGATCGCGGTAAAAGTCGAAGTGGATGCGGTCGAAGTTGAAGCGGCCTTTGTTGACGGGCAGGTCGCGGCCCCAGTAGTCAGCAACGCGCTCGTAGGTTATGGAGCGGCCAGCCTCGACGGCGGCAATGCGGTACGGACCGCTGCCCAGCGGCGGGTCGAGCGTGGTTTCCTCGAAGTTGCGACCCTCCCAGTAGTGTTTGGGCAGAATCGACATCTGGCCGGCGATTAGCGGTAGTTCTTTGTTGGTCTCCCCGCTGAAGATCAACCGGACTTGGCGCATTCCGACTTTTTCGGCGGTCTCGATGGCCGCAAAATAGTTGCGTAATCCGGGATGCCCCTGGGTCTTATAGGTCTCCAGCGTGAAAATCACGTCCTCGGCCGTTATGGGCTGGCCATCGTGCCAGCGCGCCTCCGGCCTCAAGGTGTAGAGCACCCAAGCATTGTCGGGCGGGACTTCAATGCGCTCGACGAGCCGGCCGTATTCGGAGGAAATTTCGTCCTCGGCCGATTCGGTGAGCGCGTCGTAGATCAAGCTACCCAGGCGCGGCGGCTCAAGGCCCTTGAGGATATAGGGGTTGAGGTTGTCGAAGGTGCCGATCCAACCTAAGCGCAGCGTACCCCCCTTCGGAGCATCGGGATTGGCATATTCAAAATGGGTAAAGTCCGGGCCGTATTTGAGCGCGCCGTAGAGGGAGATGCCGTGGCCGACGTAGGTGTCGGCGCGGACGGGCAGCACCGTCAGAACAGCGATTAGAGCAAGCACCATGCGTCCCTGCTGTTGGACGTTCATTTGGATTCTAAGTGCGCCGCTTTTTCCGCGTCCCACCACCAGGTGTCGGGAAAGCCCAACCCATTGGGGGCTGGCTCTGGCATTCGTCCGAACTTGTTCCAGTAGGCCAAGCGGTAGGAGCGGCTGTGCGAGTCGGGGATTACGTAGTGATTCCACAGCAAGATGCGGTCGAGGGCGTGGGTTATCGCGACCTGTGTTGGGCGGTCGGCAGCGGCGATTTGGCGCTCGATCAACTCGTCGATGACCGGGTTGGCAATGCCGACGTAATTGCGGCTGCCCGCCGCTTGCGCGGCCGTACTCGACCAAAAGTTGCGCTGCTCATTGCCCGGACTCAAGGTCTGACGCCACGCGGCGACGATGATGTCAAAATCGAAGTCTTGGACGCGGTTTTGGTACTGCGTCGCGTCAACGGTGCGGATGGTGGCCTCAATGCCGAGGCGTTCGAGGTTTTGCACCAAGGGGCTGAGGACGCGCTCGTACGACGAGGACCCGAGCAAAAATTCAAAGCGCATGACCTCGCCAGTCTCAGCGTGAGTCAGCTCGCCATCGACCACCGTCCAGCCGGCTTCGGCGAGCAGTTTTTTGGCCGTGCGCAAGTTGTGCCGGAGCTGGCCCGATCCATTGGTCGCTGGCGGCGCATAAGTAGTAGTAAACACCTCGTCTGGTATCCGCCCGCGGTACGCGGCCAAAATTTCCAACTCTCGTCCCGTAGGCAGCCCGGACGAGCCAAGCTCTGAGTTGCCCCAATAGCTGTTGCTGCGGGTGAGCAGACCGTAGAACAGATTCTTGTTGGTCCATTCAAAGTCGTACGCGTAGGCAAGGGCCTGCCGCACTTTGGGGTCTTTGAACTTGTCGCGCCGCGCATTAAACGCAAAACCCGACATGCCGCGGATGAGTTGGTGTGGGATCTGCACCTTGATCATTCGCCCCTCGGCGATCGGCGCAAAGCCCTCGTAATCAGTGGCCCACTCCTTGGGATTGCTCAACAGGCGATAGTCGTACTCTCCCGTCTTGAATGCCTCGATGGCCACGGTCTGGTCGCGGTAGTACTCGTAGCGGATGCGGTCGAAGTTGTGGCGGCCCTTGTGCACGGGCAGGTCGCGTGCCCAGTAGGAATCGACGCGCTCATAGGTAATTGAGCGCCCCGGCTCGAACTCGGCGATCTGGTACGGGCCGCTGCCCAAGGGCGGCTCAAGCGTAGTGGCGGCGAATTCGCGCCCTTCCCAATAGTGCTTGGGCAATACGCGCAACTGGCCGACAATCAGCGGCATTTCGCGGTTGGTGCCCTCTTTGAACTCGAATTTTACTTGGCGCTCGTCGAGGGCAAAGACGGTATCGACATCGGCGTAAAAGGTGCGAAAGAACGGAATGCCCTCAGTGGTGAGGACTTCAAAGCTGAAGATCACATCGGCGGCGGTCACCGGGACGCCATCGTGCCAGCGCGCGGCGGGGTGCAGTTCAAAGAGGATCCAAGAGCGGTCTTCCGGCATCTGCATCTGCGCGGCGAGTTGGCCGTATTCGGTGAACGGCTCGTCCTTGGACTTGGTGCAGAGCCGGTTGTAGAGCATCAGCGAACCGGCGGCGGCCACCCCCTTGAGGGTGAAGGGATTGAGGTTGTCGTAGGTGCCGATGGC
This sequence comes from Candidatus Latescibacterota bacterium, assembly GCA_965221515.1. GTDB lineage: Bacteria > Latescibacterota > UBA2968 > UBA8231 > UBA8231. Next base: position 3,905,316 of record OZ244897.1, on the reverse strand, counting down.
GGCGAGGCGGATTTCGCCGCCCTTGGGAGCACTGGGATTGACGTAGTCGAAGTGGGTAAAATCAGGCCCGTACTTGGGACTGCCGTAGAGCGCAAAGGCGTGGGCGCGGAGCACGGTGCTGTCGGCGGCGTGGGCCACCGAGGCGAGGATAAAGCAGAAAACTAGCGAGCGCGTGATCACCATAAAGAATCGTCGTCTCATGTAAGGGTGATAAAGCGGAAAATCAGCGAGTACATAGACTATCAAATTAACCTGAAACGGCATTTACGGCCACCGACCCGGATTGGCCGCAGTTCGGCTTTGTTCTATCTCGGCGACTTACAATTCGCCACCCGAGCAGACCGGCCGAATAATGGGCTTAGGGAAAATTTTCTCCCAAAGCAGTCCAAAATCGCATGCCCTACACCGACGGCAATTGCGGCACCACCTTATTGGCGAGCAAATCCATTGAGTGCTCCCACAGCGGGCGGTCGTCCCAGTCGTGGGCGATCATCAGCAGCGTGTCAAAGCCCCCGGTCGTCTCCCACAAGCCCTGTAGCTGATCTACGCACGACGGCACGTCGCCGATGATGCACAGATTCCCAATCAGATACTCGGGCGTGACCTCCTCGTCGGGAACGTTTAGGTCGTGCTTGGTAATGTGGAGCATTTTGGCACCGCTGAGTACGGCGATCAGGTATTCAAAGGCGCGGTAGAAAGCACTCTTTTTGTCGAGGGCATAATCCCAAGCGCGCGCTTCGTCATCGGCGACGAGGATGCTGCGCGAGATGCGCCAGCGAGTGCGCTCGGGCGCGGGCAGACCGGCCTCGGTAGCCCCGCTGCTGTAGTTCAGTGCGATCTTTTTCCGGCGGATGCAAAGGCATCATAAAGGTGCCGAGTTTCATAGAAAGCCTCCTCTAAAGGCAATGTAGATGCGCGGCGTTCTCGCCGGGTCAGTATCCCAATTCCCGCTCCATGTCTCCAACCACATCCGCCATCACCTGCGCGACGTGCTCAACCTGCTCTTCGCCAATGGTAAAGGGCGGGCTGATGGCAATGTGATCGCCGCTGACCCCGTCGATCAACCCAGGCGAGCCAGGCATGATGAGTACGCCTTTGGCAAAGGCGCGGTTGACGATCGCGGCCGACACGCCCTGAGCGGGATCGAAGGGCGCACCGGTCGCCTGGTCTTTGGCAAACTCAACGCCAGTCAGTAGGCCCTTGCCGCGCACCGCGCTGACGATCGGCGAATCCATTAGGGGCTGCATCTTCGCCAGCAGCAAGTCGCCCATCTGTGCGCAGCGAGTGACCAAGTCGTGGTCTTGGATGTAGTTCTGCACGGCGAGGGCAATGGCACACGAGAGCGGATTGCCGCCGTAGGTGTGGCCGTGGACGTAGTGGTTTTGCTTTTTGTAGATCCCGTCGTAGATCGCATCGCGGACTAAGGTAGCGGCAATGGGCGTGTACCCACTGCTGAGGCCCTTGCCAGTGGCTATGATGTCTGGAATGGCGTCCCAGTGCTCAATGCCGAAATTGCGGCCGGTGCGGCCGTAGCCAGTGACCACTTCGTCGATGATCATCAGGATGTTGTAGCGGTCGCAGATCGCGCGGATGGTGGGGAAGTAAGACGGCGGCGGCATCAGGCCGCAGCAAGAAGTGCCCGAAATCGGCTCGGCGATAAAGGCGGCGATGTACTCGCTGCCTTCTTGTTTGATTACTCGCTCCAATTCTTCGGCGCAAGCCAGCGTACAGGCGGGCCGGTCTTGGCAGTACGGACAGTGAGCCGGGCGGGGAAAGGTAATGTGCGGGAAGTCGAGCAAATAGGGCACGTAGTCCTCGCGCCAAGTGGAGCGTCCCGACATGGAAAGTGCGCCGATGGTATTGCCGTGCCAGCTTTGCCAGCGGGTGATGACTTTGTACTTCTTCGGGTTGCCGGTCTCAATGTGGTACTTGCGGGCGATCTTGAGCGCGGATTCAGTGGCTTCAGACCCGCCGGAGACAAAGAACACGCGGTTGAGGTCGCCAGGGGCTAGGGCGGCCACCTTGTCGGCGAGGTCGATTTGCGGCTGCGTGAGGAAGCGGGCGTAGGTAAAGCTGACCTTGTTGGCCTGCTCCCGCATGACCTCAGCTATCTCCGGCACGGCGTGGCCAATGGAGACCACGTGGACGCCAGCGCAGGCATCGAGGTACGCGCGTCCGTCTTCGGCGTAGAGGTAGCAGTCTTTGCCGTGGGAAATCTGCGGCCAGTTGTCGGTAATGACGCGGTGGAAAATGCGGTCGGTGGTCATGGAGCCGTCCTTTGTCGGTAGTGATGGCCAGGGCCTGAAGATACGAAGTCCCAAGAGGCCAGCATAGAGCGCGGCGGGTTTGGTCAGCTATTTGGGGTGCGACCCGCGCAATATGTCGATATGTTTCTCTACATACTGCCGGACAACGTCAGCAAAATATAAACAGGTGATATGGCAAAAAATTGTAGGCCAGTGCTAGCGGCGTGGCTGCTAGCCGCGGCAGGGATGGCACAAGCGGCGGCCCTGAGCGGTTTTGTCACCGATGCCGACAACGGCGAAGCCCTAACCGGCGCCGTGGTCGCAGTCGGAGAGCTTCAACTGGGGGCGGTCAGCAACAACAGCGGCTACTACGCGGTCGTGCAAGCACCCGCCGGCACGCACGTGGTGAGCGCGTCGCACCCAGGCTACCAGACCCGGCGCGACACGCTTCAGGTTGGCGCGGACGAGGCCGTGCGGCTCAACTTGGCGCTGGTACCCAAATCAGTGGACCTAGGTGAGCAGGTCTCGGTGGAGGCCGAAGGCATCAGCCTCCGCTTCAAGTTAGGGCAGCAGTTGCCGGCCCTCGGCGAGGCCGACCTCTTGCGCAGCTTGCAGCTACTGCCCGGCATCCAAGCGGTCTCGGATATCAACAGCGGCTTGTACGTGCGCGGTGGCGACCTGGGCCAGACGGCCATGCTCCTCAACCACATTCCCCTGTACAATCCCTCCCACCTGTTCGGCCTTTTTTCGACCTTCAACCCCGACGCCATCAAGGAGGTCAATCTGTACAAGGGAGCCTATCCCGCTCCGTATGGCCGCACGCTCGGGGCCGTGCTCGACGTGAGCAACCGCGAAGGCAACCGCAAGCGCACGAGCGGGCGCGGCGGCGTGGGCCTAATCGCAGGCCGCTTGCTCACCGAGGGACCCGTCGGCCAAGGATCGTGGATGTTGGCTGGCCGCCGCACCTACTTGGACGGCCTATTCAGCGCCCTGCGCGCCCGCGGGGCGGATATTCCCTTGCACTACTACTTCTACGATCTCAACGGCAGTATCAACCAGCGGCTGGGCCACAACACCTACGCCGCGAGCGCGTACGGGAGCCAGGACGACCTGCGGATTGCGCTAGAAGACGACGAAGAGTCTTTCGTCGATCTGCGCTGGGGCAACCGCGCCTTGACTGCACATTGGACGCGCGCCCTCTCGCCAGCCCTATTCGGCCACTTCACGGCCACCAGCTCGTCGTACGAAAGCATCGCTGTGCTCGGTTTCCTCGACGCGCCCCTCCGCATCGCCAACCGCATCCGCGATTGGTCGTTCAAAGGCGCTGTGGATTACTTCGCCAACCGCCATCACACGCTTTCTTTGGGATTGTTAGCCACCCTGTTTGAGTTTCACTTTGTCCGGTCTTTCAACGAGCGAACCCAGCTCGACTTACGCCAAGAGCCGGTCCTGTTGGCAGGCTACGTGGAGGACCAGTGGCGGCTCGGCCCGGCCACCCAAGCGCGATTGGGCGGACGGGTGACGTATTTCAGCACCGGAGACCGCTGGCACTTCACCCCGCGGCTGGCCCTGAGCCAAGCGTTGAGCGACAAAATCCGCGTCAAAGCCGCTGGCGGTATCTATCGCCAACACTTGCAACTAGTCACCACCGAAGCCTTCAGTGGCGGCGATTTCTGGGTGCCACTCGACAGCACCGTCGAGCCGGGGCGCTCCTACCAGGCCACCACCGGCATCGAGTGGAACCCTGCGCCGCGCTACCAGCTTTCCGCCGAGGCCTATTACACAGACCTGGCCAACCTAGTGACTGCAGATACCGAACGCCCCGATGACAACGAGGAAACGCATTCGGATGCGGTGTTCAAAAGCGGCGGCAGGGGCTGGGCCAGCGGGGTTGAGGTCTTTGTACAGCGGCGCAGCGGCGCACTCACCGGGTGGATCGGCTACGCTCTCGGTTGGACGCGGCGCACTTTTCCCGAACTCAACGACGGCCAGCCCTTTCCCGCCAAACACGACCGCCGCCACGACCTGTCTTTTGTCGCCTTCTACCAGGTGGGCGCATGGCGGCTCGGCGCGACCTTGGCGTACGCCTCCGGGCAGGCATTTACACCGATTTCCGAGTCGCCAACCCAGCGCAACAGCGCCCGCCTCCAGCCCTACCATCGCCTCGATGTCTCGGCCCGTCGGTCGTTCGGTTTGTGGCGAACCAACAGCGAGTTCTACGTGCAGATATTCAATATATACAGCCGCCGCAACGAGTGGTTTTTGCAGCTTGATTCGGTTGAGCCGGCAGTCGATCCGCGCACGATCAAGCAATTGCCCATAATCCCCACGCTGGGCTTTAACTTCTCTTTTTAGCGACGAAGCGATAAGCACCCGATGCGTAATCCCATCGCATTAAAAGCCCCTGTATAACCTCTCCGCAACACAGCGAATGAACTATTGTCTAAATTTTGTCTAAAAAATATCTTGACAAAACATAGACAGACGATTATAATCTTAGACAACGGACGCCAAAAATGGCGCTGTAACCTTTACCATAGGAGGAAGTCGCATGAAGATCTCCCGCATTGCCACACTCATGGCCCTGGCATTCTCGTCTTGGGCAGGCCCAGCCCAAGCTCAAGACGACGATATCGTCGATGTGGCCATCGGGGCCGGCGTTTTTAATACGCTAGTCGCCGCAGTGCAGGCCGCAGACTTAGTTGACGCGCTCAAGGGCGAAGGCCCCTTGACCGTCTTCGCCCCTACTGACGAGGCATTCGCCGCTTTGCCAGAGGGGACCGTCGAGTCGCTGCTGTTGCCCGAGAATAAGGAGTTGCTAACTTCCATTCTGCTTTATCACGTCGTCGCCGGTGCGGTCTTGGCCGCCGACGTAGTGGAACTGGATTCGGCCACCACGCTCAGTGGTGACTCGGTCAATATCAGCGTCAGCGACAGCGGCGTGATGATCAACAATGCCAATGTCGTCCAAGCCGATGTGGCCGCCAGTAATGGCGTAATCCACATCATTGACGCGGTGCTCCTGCCGCCGCCTGCCACCTCTGTCGAAAGCAGCACTTGGGGGGCGGTCAAGCAACAGGCGCACTAAATCAGTCAACTCGACCTTATATAAGCTGTCTGAAAACCCCTATCGGATCGCTTTCCGTGGCTAGCCAACGGGCCTTGGCGTGCAGCACTTGCTCGAGGACGAGACGCTCTCGCTGCAAGGTTCGAGGCGAGACGCTCTCGCTGCAAGGTTTCTCGAGCCGCCAAAGGAGGCGAACTTGGAGTTTTCAGACAGCTTTTATTATAGTTTAACGATGAAAATTGTGGTCTGACACTACGCCGCTTTTGTCATTGTTGGTGGAGCGCATCTTGGCGATGGCCAAAAAGAAAGAGAAAATAAATGATATTACCTCGACTATTCTTCGGCGTTTGCGTTTTTTTGGCAAGCCCCATTTCGGCCTTTGCCGAACTCGCGATTAAGGGCGAGGTTGTAGATGAGCGAGGTGAGCTCCTGCCCAATGTCACCGTCGTCGTCGTTGACCCCCCTCTCGGCGCGATCACCGATGCCCAAGGCCAGTTCTCGTTCTTTGTGCCACAGCCACAGGCGACCACCGAGATTGAAGCGTGGCTTGTTGGCTACAAAACCTCCAGACAAACCATTCGCCAAAACAGCGGCCTGGTGGAAGTTGCCTTTCAACTCAGCATCGATGCCCTGCAACTCGATGAAATCGTCGTCACTGGGCTATCCGCTGCCGCCAGCAAAAAACAGCTCGGCAATGCCATTTCCACCCTGACTGTCAACCAACTAGCATCCACCGGTGCCACCTCTATCGACAAAGCCTTGACCGGCAAACTAGCCGGTGCGCTCATTCAACAAAATTCGGGCAACCCAGCCGGCGGCGTAACCATCCGCTTGCGCGGAACCGGCACCGTCTTGGGCAGTGCTGACCCACTCTATATGGTGGATGGCGTCCTTGTCAACAACGATTCCCCTGAACTGGTCCGCCTCGGCGGCGGGTCACAAAACCGCCTCGTCGATCTCAATCCAAATGACATAGAACGCATTGAAATCGTCAAAGGGGCCGCGGCCGCAGCGCTGTACGGATCGCGGGCCAACAACGGGGTTGTGCAGATATTCACCAAGCGCGGCATCCAAGGCGAGCCGCGCATAAACTATACCACTCGCCTTTCAACTTCAACGGTGCGCAAAACACTGCCGGTAAATCGCGCAACCGTTGACAACGAAGGCAATAAAAATCCCGATGGTTCGGACGTCCAGCGATTCGACCATCAGGATTTTATTTTTAGAACCGCCAGCGGAGTAGAGCACTATGCCTCGGTTGCGGGAGGATCTGCGGAGACCCGTTATTTTGCTTCTGCATCCTATCTCGACGATCAAGGCGTGGTCGAAAACACATTATTTCGCCGCAGCAGCGTCCGCACGCGCATCGACCAGAACTTGTCGCATTGGGCCACCTTATCGGTGGGTGGAAATTTCGCCTTCAGCAAGAGCAACGACATCCCCAACGGCGGGCTAAATTCGAACTACGGCGCACTGACCGGTTTTATTTTTGGCCCCAATACCTATGATCCCACACCAGACCCCGAGACCGGTATTTATCCCAACGATGGCGCTCTCGCCAATCCGCTAGAAGTCATTGATCGATACGATTTCACGCAGGAAGTCACCCGCTATATTGGCAGCGCAGCGCTAGACGCAACGCCGCTGGCTGGGCTGAGCATCAACTATACGCTCGGTTTGGATACCTACAACCAAACAGCCATCGCATTTATCCCCATCGGCACGTCTGCGCCGGGGCTGGCAAATGGCCAGTCGCGAAGATCCACATTCGATTTTTTACAACTCAACAACGACATCAATCTCAGTTACCAGCAGCGCATACGCCCCGCGGTGCAATCGACCACGCGGATCGGCGGAACCTTGCAATACGAAAAAGGAGAGCGATTCGGGGCCGAGGGCACAAACTTGAGTCCGGCCTCCCAAATCGTCTCGAGCGGTGCGACCGTCGTCGCCAGCGAATGGAGAAGCAAAAAGGCCATTTATGGCGCATTCATCCAACAGACCTTTGGAATCGCCAGTCGCCTTTTTGTCACCGGCGCTGTCCGCACGGACGCTTCTTCGGTTTATGACGCAGACAACCGCTGGCAAATGTACCCCAAGGCGAGCGCATCCTATCTCATTTCAGATGCGGACTTCTGGCAAAATGGCCGACTTCAAAATATGTTGCCAGACTTCAAATTGCGAGCCTCCATCGGCACTTCAGGCGGGCAAACGGCGATTGGACCGTACGCCCGTCTGACCAATTACAATGTATCCTCTTACGACGGCAATCCCGGTCTGGTACCCAGCACCCAACTCGGTGGGACGATCAAGCCCGAAAGACAGCGGGAAATTGAAATAGGAAGTGATTTTAGTCTCTTGTCCAATCGCTTGGGCGTGGAACTGACCTACTACGACCAACACATCCAAGACTTGTTGCTCTTCCGCTCATTATCGCCTTCGACAGGTTATTCAGGGGCCTTGCAAAATGTCGGCACTATGACCAACACCGGATGGGAGCTGCTGGTGCGCGCAGTGCCGCTTGCCCGTCCCAACCTCCGCTGGGAATCAACTTTCACGTATTCGACGAACAAAAACGAAGTCAATGGCATTGAGGACGGCCAATTGCCCATCGCCGATTCGTTTGGCCAGGTCTCGGCCATCAACGGCGAGCCACTCGGAACGTTCTACAGCACGGCGTTTGCCCGCGATGCCCAAGGCAACATAGCCCGCGATGAAAACAACCTCCCCATTCAGGCGGCTGAGCGCAAAATTATTGGCGATCCCAACCCGGACTTTACCGCTTCGGCGATCAACCAAATTGACTGGCGGAAAAACTGGTCGTTTCGCATGCAGTGGGATGCGGTCGTAGGTGGCGATGTATTCAATTTTACCAGACGCTTGGCCGCCTTGGGCGCGTTTGGCGTTTTAACCGACTACGAACGCGAACTAAACGGCGAACTCCCCGCCGGCTATAATGCAAAGGTGTTCCGAATTTTTGAACACTGGATCGAGGATGGCTCTTTTGTGAAATTGCGCGAACTGTCCGCATCGTATCGCTGGCAGCCCCAGTTCTTGCCGACCAGCGGCATTCAATTGAGTCTGATTGGCCGCAATTTGTTTTCCATCGACGATTACAGCGGCTACGATCCAGAAACCAACATCGCCGGCCAGCGCACCGCCGTGCGCGGATTTGACTTCGTAGAAGTGCCCATCCCGCGCAGCATTGCATTTCAGCTAAGTTTGAGCTACTAAGCGGAGAAGATAAGTATGAAATCGAATCGTCTGTACGCAGCCTCGGCCTGGTTGCTCTTTTTTGCCCAAGGCTGCGATTTGAATATATCAAATCCAAACCAAGCGTCGGCAGATCGCGTCTTGAGCACTAGCGACGGTATCATCGCACTCGCCATTGGTATGCAACGAAATTACGCGAGTCAAAATGTCGATGCCTATCTGCGCCATCCCGCCATTACCAGCCGCGAACTTGCGGCAAATACGACATTTTCCAATCTCCTAGCGTTAGAAGATGGCAGTACTTTGTCGGGCGCAAACAGCGGTGTCAGCGCGATCTGGTCTCGTTCCTATCGCATCATCGGCATCGCCAACCACTTGATCGAAAGAGCCCCCAATGTACCGCTTGCTGAAGGTACGCGCAGCGGCATTATTGCACTGGCACAACTGTACAAAGCGATGTCTTTGGGGTTCATCGCGCAGGCTTTTGCAAGCGCTCCCATAGACGTACAGGCCGACGGGCAAGCTCCTTTTGTATCGCGCCAAGAACTTTTTGTCGCCGCGATCGGGTTATTGGACGACGCGCACCAAACCATCGCGACCACGCCGCCTTCTGCTCAGTTCAACGCCGATATTTTGGGCAGCGGATTCGATCTCTTAAACACGATTCACGCCTATCGGGCGCGCTATAATCTGTTCGCGGGCAATTATCGAGCGGCAATTGAAGCCGCCGATGCCGTTGACCCTTTGGCCACTTCGGTCTATACGTACGACGCCCAAACCCAAAACCCCATGTACGCCCAAGTTTTTGTCGAGGACGATTACGCCCCAAGAGACCATTTTGGCACCCAGCTCACAGACAGCAACGACGGGCGACTTGCATTTTATCTGGTAGCAGATGAACGCACCAGCAATCCCAACGGCTTTGCCATTGAGACGCTGGCCGGCTTTTGGCACGAGGCCACATCGCCTATTCCGGCCTATTTGCCCAGCGAAATGGTCTTGACGCGGGCCGAGGCCAATGCAATGCTGGGCGATATCGAAACTGCAATCGCGGCAATAGACGCTATTCGCACCAAAACACCCGAGCAAGATCCCTATGGCATCGGCGCGGCGCTACCGCCCTACAACGGGCCGTCAACCCTTGAGGGGGTGCTCGAAGAGATCTTTCGGCAACGCCGAGCGGAATTGTTTCTCAACGGCACCGGCTGGGAAGACAGCCGGCGCCTTGCGCAACCCGGGCCCTCGTCGGACCCCTTTGAGCGAAATCGAGATTTCTATCCATACCCCGACCAAGAGCACTTAAACAACTCTAATACCCCTGCCGATCCTGCAAATTAGACTCATCACCTATATTGGACATCTAACTACTTTACCCTACTTTTGGCCAGGAAGGACCTAACATCCAACACGCATGGAATCGACAGCGGGACACTCTATCAAAGTAGTAGTACAGCGGACCGGGCTTTCGGCTCACGTCATTCGCGTCTGGGAAAAGCGCTATCGAGCCGTAGTGCCGGTGCGGACGGCGACCAACAGACGGCTCTATTCAGACGAGGACATCGCCCACCTACAGTGGTTGCAACAGGCGGTGCAGGCCGGACATAGCATTGGCCGCATCGCCCATCTTCCCACGCCCGAGTTGGTCGAGCTAGTCGGCGCTGAACAAGCAGCGGCACCATTGGCTCAAAGGCCAATCAATGGAGCAGGCGAGGCGCAAGACCCCAGCGAATTCCTCGAACAAGCCTTAGTCGCAGTACAAGGGCTAGACGCCGTCGCGCTGGAAAATCAGTTAGCCCGCGCCTCTATCGCGTTGAGCCAACGGCATCTGCTCGAAGCAGTGGTGCAGCCGCTGATGGAGCGCATCGGCCAGATGTGGCAAGAGGGCACCTTGCGAGTGGCCGACGAACACATGGCCTCGGCCGTGGTGTGCAGTTTTGTCGGCAACCTACGCACCAGTTTCCAAGTATCGGCAGCCGCTCCCCACATCATCGCCACTACACCCGCGGGGCAATTGCACGAGATAGGGGCCTTGCTCGCTACGGTCGTGGCCACGTCAGAGGGCTGGAATTCGACGTTTCTGGGCCCCAACCTACCAGCCGAAGAAATCGCCCGAGCCGCCGCGCAAAAAGAGGCCAAGGCCGTGCTACTCAGCATCGTCTATCCAAGCGACGATCCCCACCTCGGCGGCGAGTTGGTCAAATTGCGCCGCCTGCTGGGCGATGACATTGCCCTGCTCGCTGGCGGTCGGGCCGCCGCGCACTATCGGCTTTTTCTCAATCAAGCCGGAGGCACGGTCTTGGCCAACCTGAGCGATTTGCGCGATTGCTTGCATTCTTTGCGCCAAGAAACCATGCTAAAAGCACCTACTCAGTAGGCAAACAACCAACGATAGCGAGCAAATGAAATCTACCAACGCCACAGATAATGCACCGCCGCTCAAAGGCTGGCAGCTAGCTTTTCTGCGCTGGTTTAAGGGCGATGCCGCCGTTGTATCGGCAGTCGCCGAAGCCGATCAGCAAATCGATTGGGTGCGGATGTTGCCCTTTGCGGCACTGCACTTGAGTTGTCTGGGGGTTTTGTGGGTCGGCTGGAGTCCGGTGGCCGTGGCCGTGGCCGCGGTCGCCTACTGGGTGCGGATGTTCGCCATCACCGGATTTTACCACCGCTACTTTTCGCACCGCACGTTCAAGACCTCGCGGGCCGGGCAGTTCCTCTTTGCCGTGCTGGGCAATACAGCCGTGCAGCGCGGGCCGTTGTGGTGGGCGGGGCACCACCGCCACCACCATCGCCACTCCGATGCCGCCAACGACGTCCATTCGCCCAAGGAACAGGGATTTTGGTGGAGCCACGTCCTGTGGATCACCTCGCGGTCGAATTTTCCCACCCGTCTGTACAATGTGCGCGACTTGGCCCGTTTTCCCGAGCTGCGCTTTCTCGACCGCTTCGACATCGTCGTGCCGATCTTGCTGGCAGTGGCGATGTACGCCTTGGGGGACTATTGCGCCAGCCGCTTTCCCGCGTTGGGGACCAGCGGCTGGCAGATGCTGGTGTGGGGTTTCTCCATTTCGACCATCGTCCTATTCCACGCCACCTGCACCATCAATTCGCTCTCTCATCTGTTTGGTCGCCGCCGCTTTGACACCGGCGATCACAGCCGCAATAACATCTGGCTAGCCCTCATCACCATGGGCGAAGGCTGGCACAACAATCACCACTATTATCCGGGGGCGGCGCGGCAGGGTTTTTACTGGTGGGAATTCGATCCAACGTACTATTTGCTCAAAGTACTATCTTGGATCGGTCTGGTGCGCGATCTCAGGCCCGTGCCCGAGCGGGTTTACGACCGAGCCGCCAGCGGGCCATGAAGCCGGCTCGGCGCATCGCCGTGGTCGGAGGCGGGATCTCCGGCTTGGTGTCGGCTTATCTACTGCATCCCGATCACCATATCACGCTGTTTGAAGCCAACGATTACCTCGGCGGGCACACTCACACTGTAGAAGTCGAACAAGCGGGGCGTTCCTATGCGGTGGATACGGGCTTTATCGTCTTCAACGAACCCAACTACCCGCAGTTCAATCGCCTGCTACAGCGTTTGGGCGTAGCTTCCCAGCCAGCTCAAATGGGGTTCAGCGTCAAGTGCGGCCGCACCGGTCTCGAATACGCCAGTACGCCGCTGAGCAGTCTGCTGGCCCAGCCGCGCAATGCGCTGCGGCCATCGTTTTACCGCATGTTGGCCGACATCCTGCGCTTCAACCGCGAAGCACCGGAGTTATTGCGCGACCCCAATGACGCTACTACCCTCGGAGACTATTTAGCCGACAACGGCTATTCCAAGGCTTTTGTCCAACACCACATCATTCCCTTGGGATCGGCACTGTGGTCGGCTTGGCCCGACCGCATGTACGAGTTCCCAGCCCACTACTTCGTTCAGTTTTTTGCCAACCACGCTTTTTTACAAGTGCGCGGACGGACGCCTTGGCGCGTCATCCAAGGAGGCTCGCAGCACTACGTCAAGGCACTAGTCCGCCCCTTTAGAGAACGCATCCGCGCCCATTGTCCGGTGGCTTCGGTGCGGCGTTTGCCCCAAGGAGTGGAAGTGCGCCCCCAAACGGGCGAGGCCGAGCACTTCGACGAGGTTATCTTGGCCGTCCACAGCGACCAAGCACTGCGGCTACTAGCCGAGCCTACGCCAGCCGAGCGCCGAGTGCTGGGAGCCATGCCGTATCAAGCCAACGATGTCGTCCTGCACACCGACTCGTCTGTGTTGCCCAAGCGCCGCCGCGCTTGGGCTAGCTGGAATTACTACATCCCGCCCGATCGGGGATGCCCCGCCACCGTCACCTACAACATGAACATCCTCCAAAGTCTGGACAGCCGTCGCCCCTTCTGCGTCAGCCTCAACCGCACCGACGACATTGCGCCAGCGCGGATCATCGCCCGCATGACTTATCACCACCCGGTCTATTCGCCGGCTTCGGTCGCCGCGCAAAAGCAGCGGGCGCGCATCGATGGGGTCGATCGCATCCACTACTGCGGGGCCTATTGGGGCTTTGGTTTTCACGAGGACGGGGTGGTCAGTGCCTTGGAGGTAACGCGCCGCTTTGGCAAGGTGCTATAGCAGACTGGATTCCCGCTTGCACGGGAATGACGGACAGGGAAAGACAGCAGCGGTGAACATTTCATGCTTGCAAATCACTTAGGATGGCTCCATGAGCCGCCATAGCTGCATATACGAAGGGCGGGTGCGGCACCGCCGCTTCGCGCCAGTAGCGCACGTCTTTGAGTACCGGCTCTTTATGATGTACCTCGATTTAGCCGAATTGCCCACCGTGTTCGACGGGCGTTGGCTGTGGTCGGCGGCGCGGCCCAATGTGGCCTATTTCCGCCGCGCCGACCACTTGGGCGCGCCGCAGCAGGCCCTAGCCGATTGCGTGCGGCAACTAGTCAAAGACCACAGCGGACGCTATCCCGACGGGCCGATCCGGCTGCTAACTCACCTGCGCTACGGCGGGTACGGCTTCAACCCGGTCAGCTTTTACTACTGCTTCGACCGGGACGATACGGGCGTCGAGACGGTGGTCGGCGAGGTAAATAATACCCCGTGGGGCGAACAGCACTGTTACGTCCTGCATCCGGGGATTGACCATGGCCGCGGAGCGCACAAGTGCTACCAATTCTCCAAGGCGTTTCACGTTTCGCCGTTCATGGCCATGCAGCAGGACTACACTTGGCGCTTTACGCCGCCGCGCCGCACCCTATTAGTGCATATGGACAATTGGCAGGACGGCCACCACTTATTCGACGCGACCCTAATGCTGCGGCGGCGAGAAATAAGCACCGCCGCGCTGGCGCGGGTCCTAGTGCAGTATCCGCTGATAACGACAAAAGTCATTGGTGCCATTCACTGGCAGGCGCTAAAACTGTGGCTCAAGCGCTGTCCGTTCTACCCCCACCCCAAGTCGTTGACAAAGGAAAAAGACTATGGCGCAACTAGCTCTTTCCCCCGCAGCTAAAAAACGGTCTAGCGGCCTCGGCGGCTGGCCGGATCGCTGGGCGCGGCGGTTGGTGTTGGGGCAATTGCAGCACGTGCAGCGCGGCAAAATTTGCCTAGTCGAAGGCGAACAACGCCGCACCTTCGGCCCGGGCGCAGACGGCCCGGCAGTGGTTTTGCAGGTCCACCATCCGCGCTTTTTCCGCGCCTTGGCTCTCGGAGGCACCATCGGCGCAGCCGAAGCCTACATGCAGGGGTGGTGGAGTTGCGACGATCTGCCGGCGATGTGTCGCTTGGCCGTGGCCAATATGGAGTGGATGCAGCAGCGCGAGCGGGGCTGGGCCCGGTTGGCGGCGCCAGCTCGCGTGTTGGCCCACGCCCTTAAGCGCAATACGCTGCGGGGCAGTCGGCACAACATCGCCGCCCACTACGACTTGAACAACGACTTTTTCCGCCTCTTCCTCGACGACAATATGATGTATTCGAGTGCTGTATTTCCGCGCCCAGACAGCTCGCTGGAAGAGGCCTCGCGCTACAAGGTGGACCGCATCTGCAAAAAGCTCGCCCTCGTGCCCGAGGATCACCTGTTGGAAATCGGCACCGGCTGGGGCGGGTTTGCCCTGCACGCAGCCGGCGAATACGGCTGCCAAGTGACCACGGCGACCATTTCGCAACAACAGTGCGAATTGGCTCGTCAACGAGTGCGCGCGGCCGGCTTGGAGGATCGAGTGGAGGTGGTGTTGGCCGACTATCGCCACTTGCAGGGACAGTACGACAAACTGGTCTCCATAGAGATGATCGAAGCCGTGGGCCATCACTACTTCGACACCTATTTCGGCTGCTGTGCCCGCCTGCTCAAACCCGAGGGGCTGATGCTGTTGCAGGCCATCGTCATCGGCGATTGGGCCTACGAGCGGGCGCGCCGTGCGGTCGATTTTATCAAGGCCTACATCTTTCCGGGCAGTTGCATCCCGTCGGTGGCGACCATCGGCCGTTCGCTGGCGGCGGCCACCGATATGCGCTTGGTGCATTTGGAAGATATAGGCCCCCACTACGCCCGCACCTTGCGGGCTTGGCGGGCGCGTTTTTGGCAGGCAGAACAACAAGTGCGTCAGCTAGGCTTTACCGAGGAATTCATTCGCATGTGGGACTTCTATTTTTCGTATTGCATCGGCGGCTTTGAAGAGCGCTATATATCCGATGTGCAAATGCTCTTGGCTCGGCCAGCCAACCGGCGCTCGGCGCAGCTGCCCGAGATTGGTCACGGCCAAGTTTAGGAGGTATCCATGTTGAACTTGTTAGCCTATAGTCTGCCACTGGCCATGGTGGGTATGGCGGCCCTGTATTGGCTGCAACGGCGTCGGGGCGACGCCGGCGTCGTCGATGTAGGCTGGGCCGGTGGCATTGGGTTGATCGCCGTGGCCGCAGCCTACAGTGGCGACGGCTGGGAACCGCGGCGGCTGTTGCTCGGTCTGATGGGCGCGGCGTGGTCTTTCCGCCTGACTGCTTACCTAATAATCGACCGACTAGTGAGAGCCAAACAAGAGGACGGCCGCTACCAAATGCTGCGGGCCCAATGGGGCGCCAAGGCCCAGTCGCGCTTCTTCTATTTGTTTCAGGCGCAGGCCCTGTTGGTCGTTTTATTTGGCCTGCCTTTTGTCGCCGTGGCCGCCAAAGCGCATGTTGGGTGGACCGCTTGGGACATCGCTGGTGTGTTGGTGTGGGTCGTGGCAATAGCCGGCGAATGGGTGGCCGACCGCCAATTGGCCGCCTTCCGCAGTCAAGCCGCTAACCAAGGGCGCACCTGCGACCGCGGCCTGTGGCGCTATTCGCGCCATCCCAACTATTTTTTTGAATGGATCCATTGGTGGGCCTACGCGGTCATGGCAGTCGGGTCGGCACTCGGGTGGTTGGCTTGGATCGGCCCGCTGCTGATGTTGTTTCTGCTGTATCGCGTGACCGGCATTCCCTACACTGAAAAACGGGCCTTGGTCAGTCGCGGCGAGGATTACCGCCGCTATCAGCGCACCACCAGCGCCTTTATTCCGTGGTTTCCCCGCCGAGAAAATCTTGAACGCGATTGATTGGGCCGAGCGCGGCCTGTTGCCCGATGCCCTCATCCGCTGGGGCATCCGCCGCTTTCATCGCCGGCGTCTGCGGCAAGAGCAAGGGACCGACTGCGAGGCCGAGCAGGCGGCCAAATGCCGCTTCATCGCCTCGATGGACCAAGCCCCCATCGCCCTGCATACGCAGCGTGCCAACGAGCAGCACTACGAGCTGCCGCCCGATTTTTTTCAGCTGGTCCTGGGCCGCCATCTCAAGTACAGCGGCTGTTATTTCCCCACGCAAACAGCCAGCCTAGACCAAGCCGAAGCGGCCATGCTAAAACTGACCTGTCAGCGCGCCGACCTACAAGACGGCCAAGAGGTGCTGGAATTGGGTTGTGGCTGGGGGTCGTTGACCTTGTGGATGGCGCAACATTATCCCGGCAGCCGCATCACCGCGGTGTCCAATTCAGCCTTACAGCGCAATTTTATCGCAGAGCGTTGCCAAGCACTAGGGCTAGACAACGTCGCGCTGATCACGGCAGATATGAACGAGTTCGCGGCCCCAGGACGCTACGACCGGGTGGTATCGGTGGAAATGTTCGAGCACATGCGCAATTATCGCCAGCTCATGCGGCGCATCGCCGGCTGGCTCAAACCGACTGGCTCGCTATTCATCCACATCTTCGTCCATCGCCTCTACGCATACACTTTTGCCGCCGAAGGTGAAGAAAACTGGATGGGGCGTTACTTTTTTACCGGCGGCATCATGCCCTCCGACGATCTGCTGCACTACTTTCAGGACGACCTAGTCCTAGCGGCGCAGTGGCGGGTCGATGGTCGGCATTACGCCCGCACGGCCGAGCATTGGCTGGCCAATCTCGACGCCCGACGCTCGGAGGTCCTCGCCGTTTTGGAGCACCAGTACGGCGCAGCCCAAAAGCGGCGCTGGTTGCAGCGCTGGCGCATGTTCTTTATGGCTTGCGCCGAATTGTGGGGCTACAACAGCGGGCAGGAGTGGTGGGTGTCGCACTATCGCTTTACGCGGAGGGGCGATAGGGCCGGTTTAGGTGTTACAACAAAGTAGTGTTTTAAACGGAGACAGAATGGCAATGATTCGATATTGGCTGGCGGCGCTCTTAGTCGCCGGGCCGGTGGCGGCCCAGACCCCAAGTGCCACTTTGAGCGGCTTTGTCACCGATGCCGACAACGGCGAAGCCCTGACCTTGGCGGTGGTCGCTGTGGAGGAGCTTCAGCTCGGGGCGGTCAGCAACAACAGCGGCTACTACGCAGTCAAGCAAGTGCCGCCTGGTACGCACGTGGTGAGCACGTCGCACATCGGCTATCAAACCCGGTGGGACACGCTGAGTTTTAGCGCCGCCGAGGCCCTACGGCTCGACGTGGCGTTGGTGCCCAAGCCAGTGGACATTGACGAAGAGGTCTTGGTCGAAGCCGAGCGCCGCGAAGAGCTAGAGCAAGCCACCCAGAGCAGTTTTATCGCCCTGCAAGTCGAGGCGTTGCAGCAAATGCCGGCCATTGGCGAGGCCGATCTCCTCCGCAGCTTGCAACTGCTGCCGGGCATCCAGTCGGCGTCGGATATAAGCAGCGGCCTGTACGTGCGCGGCGGCGGCCCCGATCAAACGGCCATCCTGCTCGACCACATCCCCCTGTACAATCCCTCGCATCTGTTCGGCTTCTTCTCGACCTTCAACCCCGACGCGATCAAGGATGTCCAGCTCTACAAAGGGGCCTACCCGGCGGCATACGGCCGCACGCTTGGGGCGGTACTCGACGTGAGCAACCGCGAGGGCAATAGACAGCGCTTCAGCGGCCGGGGCGGCATCAGCTTAATTGCGAGCCGCTTGCTGGCCGAAGGGCCGGTAGGTCAAGGCTCGTGGATGATGGCCGGTCGCCGCACCTACCTAGAACCGGTGCTCAGCGCCGTCCGCTCGTTCGACATAGACATCCCGTTGAACTACTACTTCTACGACTTCAACGGCAAAGTCAATCAGCGGTGGGACGACGACACTTTTACCGTCAGCACGTACTGGGGCCAAGACGATCTGCGGGCGGACATAACAGACGAAGATGAATCCTTCGTCGATCTGCGCTGGGGCAACCGCGCCGTGACCGCGCGCTGGACGCGGGTGTTTTCGCCGACCCTATTCGGGCACTTCATGGCCGCCGGTTCGTCGTACGAAAGCATCCTCTCGTTTAGTTTTTTCGACACGCCGTTTGGCGTTACCAACAGCATCCGCGATTGGTCGCTCAAGGGCGATGTGGACTACTTCGCCAACCGCGACCACACCCTCACTTTAGGCTTTCTGGCTACCCTGTTCGAGTTCGACTATTCCCAGTCCTTCAACCAAGAGGAAGAGTCCTTGTACCAGAAGTCGGTGTTGGCCTCGGCCTACGTCCAAGACGAGTGGCAGGCCGGGCCCACCACGCGGCTGCGGCTCGGGGGACGAGGCACTTATTTCAGCGTTGGCGATCGCCTGCACTTCGCGCCGAGACTGTCCCTCAGCCACGCCCTCAGCGAAAACATCCGCGTCAAGGCCGCCGCCGGGATGTACCGCCAGTACCTGCAATTGATCACCACCGAAGTCTTCAGCGGCGGCGATTTCTGGGTGCCGCTCGACGATAGCGTCGAGCCGGGACGCTCGTATCAGGGGGTGATAGGCACGGAGTGGAACCCGTCGCGGCGCTACCAACTCTCGGTGGAGGCCTACTACACCGACTTGGCCAATCTGGTGGTACTGGACAATGCGGTGGCCGTCGATAGCGAAAGCACGCGCTCGGACGACCTATTCAAAAGCGGGGGCAGCGGCTGGGCCAGCGGAGTTGAAGTCTTTTTGCAGCGGCGCACGGGCGCACTTACCGGCTGGATAGGCTATACGTTGGGCTGGACGCGGCGCACCTTCCCCGAACTAAACAGCGGGCGCGCCTTTCCCCCCAAGTACGACCGCCGCCACGATCTATCTTTTGTGGTTTCGTACAACTTGGGAAAATGGCGCCTTGGCTCAAACTTAGTGTACGCCACCGGACAGACCTTTACCCCGGCCTCGGCCCGCTATTCGCTGCGCGAGCCAACCACTGGGCTAGTTCAGGACTACGCGCTGCCAGCCGAGCGCAATAGCGCCCGCCTACTGCCCTATCACCGCCTCGATGCCAGCGCCAGCCGCAAGTTTGGGCTATGGGGTCTCGACGCCGAGTTCTACTTGCAGATTTTCAACCTCTACAGCCGGCGCAACGAGTGGTTCGTGCTGTTCGAAACCAACAATCTCGAGACCGAGCCGGAGGTGTACAAGCAACTGCCCATCGTGCCGACGCTGGGCTTCAATTTTTCGTTTTGAGGAGAAAGTCGTGCGCTATTTGCTCATCGTTTTATGCCTAGCCGCCTGCGCTGCCGAACGCCAGCCGGGCGATCTTTTCGGCTCGGTAGAGGAAGGTAACGAGCTGGTGGTAGATGGGGTTCTGCTGGTTGATCGACCCCTGCCCGAACTGTTCGTGCGCCGCACCCAGCCTCCCGGCCAAGCCTATAATCAGGCTGCGGCAGGGGTGCCCGACGCCCAAGTGCGCGTCTTCCAAGGAGACCAGATATTCGAGTACGCACCCGACCCAGCTACACCCGGCCGCTATCTGCCACCAGCAGACCCCCCCCAAGTAGAACCCCTGACCGAGTACCGGCTAGCAGTAGAAGTCGAGGGCAAGACGGTCCGAGCGAGCACCACCACGCCAAAGCAAGTGCGGGTGCGCCAGGCGGTTTTGTTGGACGAAGACAGCCAAGAAACCATGCGGACGCTCAAGTCATTTGCCGAGGTTGGGGACGAGGTGTACACGGCAGCGGAAAATCAGCTTACTCACCTAGAGGGCATAATCGAACTCCGCTTGGAAAAAGCCGGGGCAGCCTACCAAGCGGCCCTCTTCACCTTGGAAGAGAACGCGCAATTGCTCTACGAGGATTTTCCCGATATATACGACCAAACCCCAGATGAATTGCGGGCCAACCAATCGCCCCCCTTTGCCGCCAGCGATGGAGTCGTGCGCTGGCCGTGGTTTGCCGTGGTTTATACTGGGCGTTCGCTAATAAAGGTGTACGCAGTCGATTACAACTGGTTCGAGTACGCCCGCTCCAGCCCCGAACAACAAGAACAGGGCGGCTTTGGCGGACTAGCCGGCGACAATTTCGAGCGGCCGTTCTTTGAAGTAGAAGGAGGCATCGGGCTATTTGCGTCGGCGTCGGTGGATTCGGTCGGATTTGTCGTCCTGCCGCGGCCCTAGCTTACTCCTCGGCCTGCGGCCTCCTATCGGCCAGGTCCCGATCCATCAGAAAGAGACCGTCGCGGCTTTCGGCGATGCGCTCCATGTCGCTGACGATGTCGCGGATGATGGCTTCTTCTTCGACCTGCTCGTTGACGAACCACTGCATAAAGGTATGCGTCGCGTGGTCGCGCTCGGCCAGCGCATCATCTACGACCGCATAGATGCGCTGGCTCAAGTTCCGCTCGCACTCTAGGGCAAACTTGAACGCCGCCAGCGGCGAGTTCCAATCGCCTCGGGGCGCATCCACCACTTGCAAGCGCACGCGGCCATCGCGGTCGTTGATAAAGGTGTACACTTTCTCGGCGTGCATCAGCTCTTCTTGGTACTGGGTTTTCATCCAGTGGGCAAAACCATTGAGGTCTAAGTCCTCGAAATAAGCGGCCAATGATAGGTACGTATAAGCCGAAAAAAACTCGGAATTGAGCTGGTCGTTGAGCGATTGCTGCAATTTTTCACTAAGCATTTTTTCTCCTGGTCATCGGTTTTCAGTCGCCTGCTTGAGCACTCGGCTGCGCTCGTACAATTCGGCTAAATCCATCTCTCTGAGGAACACCAAGCCGCGCGTGGCGCGAATCAGGGGACTGGGGTGCTCTTGAAACCACTCGCGGCCGAGGCACGTTTTGATTTTTTGATACTGCTCCACCTGCACCCGCCGCGCCAATTCGGAGAACGGGCCGTCGTGTTCGTAGCTGGGGAACGAAGCGTCGCGCTGAGAAATAAAATTGTTCATAAACGCGCTCTGCATAACCGAGAGCATGTTGAGCGAAACCGGCACGAAAATGTTGGCCTCGCTCGGATCGAAGCGGTACCACACATTGCGATACCCCCAAACCTTGATCGGCGCGTCTTTGCGCTGCCGCTCGTAGCGGCGCAGGGCCTCGGTGACGGCCTGCAACACCTTGTAGTGGGTGTCCGGGCCGCTGGCCTCCGGGTCCAGCGCCACGCTGACCACATCGGGCGCGACTTCTTCGAGCAGTGCGAGCACCGGCAGCACATCGCCTTCCACCGTCGGCTCCTTGGTAAACAAGTCGCCGGTGTAAAACCCGAGGCGCAAGTGCTTGACGCTGGTGCAGTCCCATCCGAGATAACCCCAGGTGCATTCAGCTTCCCATTCTCGGCACAAACCCTTGAGGGTCTGGACTTGCGGCGCGTCTTTTTGGCCAGGATAGCGACTGGCAAAATAGGCTGCCAACTCGTCGAGCCGCGCCTCAATGCCCTCGCGGTCCTCAACGCCGTACAGCGCAACGAGGTTGCGCAAAAAGCGCCGCGCCATCCCCTCGTCGCACACCCGCGCATCGTCGGCTGCCACGCCATCGAGATACAGCCAAACATCGCGGTTGCGACCGTGCTCATAACCCGGCGCAAAGTAGCCTTCGGCCATCAGCACGGCGAACTCGTCACTGCCCAAAAAACGCCGCAGCCGCGCAATATGGTCCTCGATAAAGCGGTTGGTCACCGCAGTGAAGCCGCCCGTAAAGCAGACGAAGTAATGCACATTCGCGGCGTCGCGCACGTGGCGGACAATATAGGGCAGATAGCCCAGCATCAAGTCGTCGTGGTGCGGCTCGGTGTGGAGGAAGCGCGTAGCAGAAAGCGTCTGGCAGCCCCGCTCGATCTTGCCGATCAAGCGGTCGCGCACCAGGCGCACCAGGGCCGCAACCGGTTCGGCGCGCCGCTGCAACAGCACCGCACCCAGCTCGTCTTGGGCCAGCTCGTCTTCGGTCAAATCGACGACCCTTTTGCCCAATTTGCCAGCCAGTTCGACGACGATCTTTTCTACCGCTTCATCGTCAATAGCCTGCTGCTGCTGCAAAAGCACCTGCTGCCGCTCTCGCAGCAACTTGGCCGCGCCATGCGTGATGTAAAATCGCGCCCGCGGCAAGCGGTGCAAGACCGAGGCTGGATAGCGCACGTCGGCTTCTTGCTCAATGGCGGCCGCAACAATCCTCGCCTTGGCCTCGCCGGCGGCAATAATCACAGCACAGGCATCGGGCCGGGCGGCGATGGTGCCGAGGCCAATGGTAATGACCAACCGCTTGCGCGCCACCTCCATGCCGCCTAAATCGGCCGCGGCAGCCGCTTGCGTTTCGTAGTTGACCTCGGTCAGTCGCGTAGTCGAGAAGTGGTCTGAGCCGCGCACATTGAAGCCAATGTGGCCATCCGGGCCAATGCCGCCCAAAAAGAAGCCAATACCGCCAAGGCTGCGAATCCGCTCCTCGTATTCTAAGCACCACTGGTCGATTTTTTGTAGCGCGTCTTGCTGCACTTGCTCCAACAGGGTGCGGGCGGCCCGATAGCGCAGCGACAAGTCAACCGCGCCATCGGGCCACACCGCAGCGAGGCTCTGGCCGGGCCGCAAGCCAATCTCAGCGCAATTGATCAGCAGGGCGCGCGCCGGGTCGAGCCCAAAGCCGTCAATGTAGAAGCGGTTTACATAGCTGTAGAAGCTGTTGTCTTGCCGGGGATCTATTGGATAGAACTCGTCGATTTGCACAAAGTGCAGGCCGCGCAGGTCTGGTTTGCGCGCCGGGTTGAGGCCGGCTTCTGCGAGCGTGCGCTGACTTTCGGCTTCGTCCCAATGCCGCACCAGCCGCTGTACCCAGCCGATGAAGTACTGGGGAGTTTTGCCCGTCGGCAGCGCGATCACGCCTTCGGGATGCTCCTGCACCCATTCGATGAAGCGCATCGCCGCCAGCTTGCCCAGCCCGGGGAAGTTCTCCACCACAATGGTTTTGATCTTTTCAGTCGGCGGATAGAAAGCGTCAAAGGGCGAGGCGGCTACGGCGCATCGCTCGACCGAGGTGAGGTCTTGGGTATAGATCGTCACTTAGCTCCTCTCTCGGGTAGCCTTCACAGATTGGGCATTACCGCCTGCGACGGGAAAGATATTGTAAAGATTAGTCTTGCACACTGCCTTTTTGTTCAGTATCTTGAGAAACCCTCAATTCTGTAAGGATATTATTATGAAATCTGTTGATCAATATAAACTATCTGCTCGGTACTCGCGTGCCCATGATATCATGCGGAATACAGATGGGCTACAGCCACAAGAAGCATTTGATGAATTGCTGAAATTTCTGTTTTTCAAACAAGCGAATGAAAAATTGGGGCCGCCGCTATCCTTCTCTGAAGATTTCGGACTCTATGGACTTTTCGCACAAATAAACAGAGAAACTGCAAAAAATATAAAAGGGCTATTCTCAGAATATGTTAACTCATTTAATTCATGGTTTTTAGACCTATGGAAAGATGCAAGTTTTCATTTGAGCGATGCTGCTCTACTCGCCCTCTGTCAGCTTTTTAATGACGTCGAATTCTCTCGAATACCTTTCGATATGCGAAGTGCCGCTCTAAAAGAATTCCTAACTCCTGATATTAGACGTGGACTAGGAATATATCTAACTCCTGACGATGTCGTAACTATGATGGTTAAGTTTGTCGATCCTCCTCCCGGAAGCTGTATCTATGATCCCGCTTGTGGATCAGGTACTTTTCTCATAGAGACGCTAAAACTCTTAAAGAAAAATAACAAGGTTACTGAGGCGACTGTATGGGGAACAGACAAAAATCCGAGGATGCTTCTTATTTCTGAGCTAAATTTGGGACACTTTCCCGACATTATCTTCGAGAGACGGCTTACGGATGCCTTATTTCCAGAAGGCTCCATATGGCCTGAGTACAATTCATTTGATATTATTTTCACAAACCCTCCATTTGGTGTTACACTAGATAAATCATCCTATGATCTTCAATACTTCAAAACATGCTGTACAGAAAATGGAACCATTACTAAAAAGCAACAAAGTGAGGTAGTCTTTGTCGAACAAGCATTCCATTATTTGAAGCCTGGTGGAATTCTAGCAATCATCCTGCCTAAAAGCGTCATAACCAATTCCTACTTGCACACTTCTCGTATAATATTAGGCAAATTTGGCTATATATATGCTGCGGTTTCGTTACCCCCTGAAACCTTTGCTACCACTGGAACCCAAACGTCTACGTTTGTAATTTTTGCAAAAAAATATGAAACCCCAAGAGAGCACAAAGACAATATATCAATGATTTATGCCGATGTCAAAAACGTCGGGTACGATTCGACAGGAAGGCTCATAAGCGGGAGTCAACTCGAAATATTACCGCAAAATTTATATTTGTGTCTTTTGAATAAAAAAAATAAAAATATATGTAGGGTTTTGCCCCCTGTATCCAAAGACTCAACTTTTGCTCAGTTGAAGAATCTCATAGTGTATAAGAGCGAAAAGAGCAAAAAAAACTACCTTAAAATGAGAGAAGTGGTAGAAGTCGTTACGAACGGTAAAACTTCACCACGCAAAAACTATACCGAACAGGGGCTCTTTGTAGTAAAAGTCGGAAATTTGACTGGAAATGGTATAAATTGGCTTCCTCGCAACCGAAACTATATTAGCAAAAATGAATTACAAAAGAGAGAAAAACAAGGTCTTATATTACAATCAGGAGATATACTCCTCACTTCGTCAGCTCACTCTGTGGTATATATTGCCAAGAAAGTCGATATAGTCTTTAAAATTCCCAAATGGGTAGGCGGTATAGCATCCTTTGTCGGGGAAGTTATGATGATAAGACCAAACAAGCAAATCATAGATCCTTTTGCCCTCTTAGCATATTTACGTTTTCCAAATACTATACAACAGATACAGCAATTAGTCAGAGGTCAGACAGCACATTTATACCCCGATGACATTTTAGATATTTCCCTGCCATCTTCTATATTAAAAAAGAATAAGCAATTGAAAAAGATAGTAGATAATTTGCGTATTGAAGCTAGCTTGAACCAGGAATTGAATGACTGTGCATTTGATCAGAGTCAACTTTTAGAAAATACAGTAATGTAAACGATACATAGCTATAGATATGATTCTGTTTTTTCACGAATCTGAGGAGGTAGGGATAATCTATGATATTGAATATTCGACCAATAAAGTGCCCTTGCTAGATTATCTGTTACTGAATGTGGATTGGGATGAGTTTTATCGATAAAGTCCTGAATCTCGTATAGCAGTCTTTTTTTACTGCTAGAGCTAGCAACAGGGCATTCAATATATCTTGCGAACTGTAAAACCTTTTCTTTTTTGAGATTTTGGGACTGAGAGTATTCGTGTAGTGGTTTTAGCCTATGTGGTAACGATTCGTCGCGCCCTGGAAAAAGATGTGTTATAATAGTGTCATTATTGGCTATGTGTGAACGATATATCAAGAGAGGTCTCATTACATCAAATTTTAGATGATACGGCCAAAGATTAAACGGTGCTTTAGATTTAGAAGCTGATCTAATATTTTTATAGTAATCTATCATACACAGTGCAAAACCAGGTACATTAGCTTCCACCTGCCATATAGAGGATTGAATTGTATCCGGCGAATTTAAGTCAGTAAACTCAAAGAGTACCAGATAATAGTATTTGGGTTCCAAAATGTTAGAGAATTCTTGGTCATGTCTGATTCCAATTAACCACTTTGAATCATCATTTCTTTGCAAATCCTCAGAGCCACACTCAGGACATAATAACTCTATACTCGCTACACGTGCATTGCAATTATTGCACTTACCGAGCTGATCTACGCGATAGCAGGTTTTAATCTCTGCGTATTCATTATCGGGTAAAATTAAATCTTTTCCTCTTGCCCCAGACCGACCACCGCGATAGCCGGTAACTGTACTAACCAAATGCTGACCTACGTAACCCATTCTTGCTTGGGCAGTCTGATGTGTTATCGAAGCCCATGAGTTGACTCTTCTGCGTAAGTCGATATAAAGATCGTAAATTAACTGTTCGGAAGCTTCAACAGTACCGAGTTTATATCTCTGTTCACTCATAGCCTAATCCTTCCTTTTAAGTTAGCCCGAGACTATTATCTACCACAATACCACAAAAAGCAGCATACTCGCAACCGCTAGATAAACCCCAATCCACACCCCCGGCCGCAAATACCAGCGCGGCCCACCCTCGCCGACCGCAAAGGGGTACTCCGGTCGGATAGGTGCTTCCATCAGCGTCTTCTGCAACCAAGTGCCTTCCAAGTCCGCGAGCCGCCGGGCCATGAGCGGGCGCAGTGCAGCCGGGTCTTCGCGGCGCGCGTAAATCAGCCCGCGCAATGCTTCGTCGCGCACCGGGCCGCGCCGCCAGTCGATCGCCTTTGACGCGATGAGCATACTCACCGCCGGCAGCACCAAGTTCCACAAGTACGTCCACCAAGTATTCTGGTACCACACCGGCAGCGGCCATTCGTTGAAATCGGCCAAAACCGCCGACAGCCCATAGCCAAGCCCCACCAGCAAACCGACGATCCCAGCCTCGCGGTGTACGCGCGTAAAGACCCCCATCAAAATGACCGTCATCAGCGGCACGGCAATGGCCCCAGCCAGCCGCAGATAGAACAGCAGCATCCCCTTCTCGCCCAAAAAGGGCACATAGACAAAGCCCATTGCCAGAATGATCGGCACCGAGATTCGCCCCACCTTGGTGTAGTGCGCGTCCGTGCCGTTTTTGACGATAAGGCGCGCGTACACGTTGCGCACAAACAGCGAGGAAATGCCAATGCCAATCGAGTCAAAAGTCGAGTAGCCAGCCGCTATTAGCCCAGCGACCACCAGCCCGACCAACCCAGCGGGCAGGTACGCTTCGATCATCAGCGGATAGGCCTGATCGACGATTTCTAAGCCGGGAAACTGCGCCCGCGCCATCGGCCCCAAGCTGACGTTAAAGAACAGACAAATCGCCGTGGCGACGCTGGCCACCAGCGCCGCCATTTTGAAATCCCACTCCGAGCGGGCACCGAGGAAGCGGATGGCCTCGTATTGGTTGACGACCGCGTACGTAGTCAACACGACCAAGAAGCCGAAGATCACGATGACCGGAGGCACGCCGGGCGGCGAATAGCCCCCCACGTGCAGTAGCGTATCCGCCAGCCCTTCTTCCACCGCCTCCAGCCGCGCCGTCACCCCATCCCAACCGCCCAAACCCGAATAGACAAATCCCCACAGCACGAAAGAGGCCGCGATCATCGTCGCGCTTTGCAGTGCGTCGGTCAGCACCCCGGCTCGCAAACCACCGCGCACGATGTAGAGCGCCGAGCTGAGCACCACGCCCACCACCACCAACCAGCAAGTCGTCTCCTCGATGCCGGCGACGATGTTGAGCACTAGGAACATCGAAAAGAAGATGTTGCCCAGCACGTTGGTCCGCGACTGTACATTGATCAAGACTGCCAGCAGCCGCACGGACGGGCCAAAGCGAAACTCCAGCCACTCGGCGTTGGTAAAAACCCCCGAGCGGTACATCGGCACGATGACGAAGAAGCTGAGCACCGTCCAGCCCACGGCAATGCCCAGCCACCACTGCGCCAACTGCGACAGCCCGAGGTTGTACGAGCCGCCGACAATGCCGACGTAATCGCCGCTATCGACAGCCGTGCCAAACGCCGACAGCCCGATCACCCACCACGGCATGGACTTGGCCGCGAGGTACCAATCGAAGCTCTCGCCCTTGTTGCGGAAGGCAATCAGACTGTAGGCGACGATGCCGCCGTTGAGCACTACCACGACGGCCCAGTCTAAGGCAGTCATCGCACTACGGGGCCGGCAGGTGGTATCCGTCTTTGCCGACTGTTATCTTGGCCAAGATGCCGGGGTCTTCCGGCGGTGCGCCCCCGCCGTAGGTGATGTAGAGCGTCTTGCTGGCTGCGCCGCGGCCAAACGCTACATTGGTCGGCACCACCGGCGTGGGGATATAGGCCAGTTCCTCGCCACCGGGCGCATACACCACAATGCCCGGGCGCGTCACGTCGCGCACCGCTACGTATAGGTTGCCTTCGACATCGGCGACTAGACCGTCTGGTCCGTCTTCGGGATAGTAATCGACTAGCACCTCGCGGAAGGTCGCCGTGCCGTCGGGATGCAAGTCGTATGCCAACAGCGCCATTCGGCCCTTGTGCGCGGGCGTATCTTCCAAACGAAATATCCCGGTGTTGCCGTTGTCGTTGCTCACCACGTAGAGCGACTGCTGGTCCGGCGACACGCACACCCCATTGGGCTTGCCGGCGTCGGTGATGATTCGCTCAATGGTGCCGTCCGGGTCAATTCGGTACACCCCCATCACTGGCTGGTCGAGCGGCTCGTGGCCCAAATAGCGCGGGTCGCTGAAGTAGATGCGGCCCCTTTCGTCGATGGAAATGTCGTTGGGGGCATTAAAGGGGCGGCCCTCGTACAGCCCGGCGATGATCTCGGCTTTGCCGGTAGTCAAGTCGGTGCGCGTCACGCGCTGCCCCCCAAAATCCGCGCCCTCCGCAGCGATCAGCCGGCCCATCGCGTCGAACTTGAGACCATTGGACATGCCGCTGGGCGAGCGGAAAACTGCGGTCTGGCCGGTCTGAGGATCGTAGCGCCAGATGTGCCCGGCTTGCATCCCCGATTCCATGGAAAAGGTGATGTCGCTAAAGTAAACCGAGCCATCGAAAGCCACCGCCGGCCCCTCGGAAAAGAACGCGCCATCAAAGAGCACTTCGAGCTTAGCCCCTAGGGGTATAATTGACGGATCGCCGGTCGGCTGTTGGGCGAAGACAGTGCTGGCCAGCAGAGCCAGCGCGATTGTGGCAAGACGTTGCATCGTGGTATCCCTCCTTGCAGTCCAAAAGTTCTTTATTTGTTCGCTAAAACTACTCACGCGCTGCCAGGCGGCCACGGATCCAAACAAGCTCCAGTCGGCCGCGGCCTAGTCGGTCGCCAGCGAAACGCATCATACGACTGGTATGCCAAGTCCAGCCACGGCGTCTCCAACCGCGCATACCCCTCGTAGCGCGAGGTCAGTGCTGCTTCGAGGATGCCGCTCGTCAGCAGGGTGCGCTCGACCGGATATTGGGCTTGGCCGCTTAGGAACATCTCTTCGACGTTGAGCGACAAATAGCTGAAATGGGCGTACGCCCCTTCCTGACCGCCGTGTCCTTGGGTGTGGAACTCACAGGCTTGCACCTGACCGCCGACCCGCGCTGCGTACGCCAAGTCGTGAACGTAGCCGTTGAGCATCAACACAGTCCCCCGCAAGCCGTCTTTGTACTCTACGACAAAAAGTGCCGGATTTTGGCAGTGTTCCTCCATCGTCCCCGCGGGTTTATCGGCAATAGTCGCGCAGGCGGCCGCGGCTAAGTCCCGCGACCACAATCCCTCGTCAGCGGCTCGCCATACGGCCTCCCCCTCCAGACAAGTCACCGCGGCCACACCCGTCTCGCCACCGCGCCGCCGCTCGACCATGCACTGGAGCACTTCGAGGGTGTGGAATCCGTAGATATCCAAGCCGGAAAACCCGATCGCCACCGCCTCCTCCACCGGGGTTTCCAACTCGTGCTCAACCCACGGCTGCCGCCAACACACCGGCAGCGAAGACCCGCCCATAAACGCCGCGCCCACCGCTTGGGCTCGGTGGTACATCCACAGCGCATCGGTCCAGCTGTAGGACAAGTGCTTGTCGTTGAACACCGGCACCCCCCGCTTCGCCGTCGCCATCACCCCGCAGATTTGCTCCATAAAGTAGCGCCGCGGATAGAGCTGCTGCTCCTTTTCGTTCCAAGCGTAATCCCCGTGCTCGCCAATGGACAATACCCCGTCCACAGCCAACTGCTGCCCTCCCAAACACAGGGCCGCCCGAATGCTGTCAAAAATCGGCACCTCGTGTTGTTGGGCCATCGCCCGTCCCATATCGTTTGCGGGAAACTGGTCGATGTACATAGACGCGATCTCGACCCTCGGCGCGCACAAGCCCTCGTCGGTGGGAAAGCCCTTGAGGAACTTGGAGACGATCACGTCGGCGTGCGACCGAGGGCGGTATTCAGTAATGACCGCCGCGATTTTCTTTTTTTGGGTTGGCATGGGAACCTCTTTGGCGACTCGCCGATTTTAGCAGCCGTCTCAAAACTTTAAGCGCACTCTAGCCATCGTTTCACATCTGCATTCATCGGCAGATCACTACTTAACCGCCGCCAACGCAGCAAACAACGCCTTGATGTACCCCACCGAATACGCCAACCCCCGCGTCAATACTCCCGCGTCCCCTTCTAAGGCTGGTATGTGGTCGGGATTAATACACCCGGCGAAACCCACCCGCTCCAACTCCAGCAGAATTTTGGCCATGTTCATGTCGCCGTCGTCGAGCAGGGTCTCTTCAAACCCCCCGGCCGTGGCCAAGCTGCCGCGCACATTGCGCAAATGCACCATGAAGATCCGGCCCTTGCGCCCGTAGTTGTGCACCTCGTCAAGCACCAACGGCAAGCCCCCGGCCTCGGCGCGGGTACCGCAGCAGTAGAGGTAGCCCACTTGGCGGCTGGGGAAGGCGTCGATGACCTTGTGAAAACCCAAGCCGCCCAGCGGCGTATCCGGCAGCGGCGAGTCCGAAGGATGGATCGCCAGCTTGATGTCGCGGTCTTCGGCAATGGGCACCAAGCGCTCGTACACCGCGCAAAAACGCGCCCACCAAGCATCGAGCTGTTCTAGCGAAGGCGGCCCCTCATCGCTCTCGGCCAAGCTGCGGCTCTCGGCCCGGTAGTGGTAGCCGCCGCGGCGCGGCGAGTTCCAGCGCCGCAGCATCCAAGGAAACACATCGCCGTGGAATCGCTGCCGCGCAATGGGCGCACCAGCCGCGGCAAAGACCTCCAGCGCTGTAGCCGCGTTTTCCAACTCCTCTTCGCCGCCGTCCTCCGCGGACATAAACTTTGCGGTTATGTCCGGCAGGGTCACGCGGTTGAAGTCTAGCCCCCAGCAACGGATTTTTTTTCTTATTTTTATCACGGCGTCCAAGTCGGGATAGCCCTGCTCTTTGACCCCGGGGAAGTAATCGCCCGAGCCAAAGTCCAAGCAATCGACCCCGAGTTGGGTGACGTAGCGCAGGTATGATTCCGACAAATCGCCGTGCCAAACGGATATTTTGAACATGGCTCACTCTCCTTTTACGGGGCACAAAATAGCCAAGTCTCCCCAATCCTACAAACAGCCCATAGGACGACACAACATGCCAGCACAGCCTCCCGACTTCACACTTAGCTTAGACGTCCGCGACTACGAATGCGACTTACAGGGCATCGTCAACAACGCGATCTACCAACACTACCTCGAACACGCCCGCCACCAGTATTTACAAAGCCTCGGCCTCAGCTTTGCCCGCTTCCACGAACAAGGCCACGACTTGGTCCTCACCCGCGCAGAAATCGACTACAAGACGCCCCTCAGAAGCGGCGACCGCTTCACCGTCGAGCTGCGTGTAGAGCGGGAGAGCCGCCTGCGCTTTTGCTTTGTGCAAGATATTTTCAGAGCAGACGACGGCGCCCACGTACTGCACGGCCGCCTCATCGGCACCAGCCTCAACCGCGACGGGCAGCGCGGTTTTCCGCCTGAGATAGAGAAATTGTTGGCCAGTCGCTAGTGCGCCAATGCCAACCCCGCGCCCCGCAGATAGCCCTCACACTCGGCCAGCGACTTGCCGACCAGCAGCACGGTAGCGAAAGAACGAGCCAGCGCCGGATCAGTCGTAAAAAGCACCCCGCCGCTCAACTGCTGGCCATCGGGCATCAGCTCAACCGGATGTGCGGCTTCCAGCGCAGCGGCACATTCGGCCAAGTCGGCGAACCCAGCCGCTGCCACCTCGCGCTGGCTAATCACCAACCACAGCGCCGTGCGCGCCGAATTAACGGCCTGTTGCAACTTGAGCGCCACCCGTCCCATCGTCGTGCGCGGATTGACCTCCACAATCGGCTTCAGCCACAGACGGTCGCGCTGGCGGTACACCATGGCATCTACGCCGACCGGCCCCTGATAACCAGCAGCGGCCAGCGGCTCGGTGAGCCATTCGGCGAGCTGTTCGCCCAATCTCGGCAAGCGACGGGCGTCGCGGCCATCGCCGTAGAGAAATCGCTTCACCTGCTCGTCGAGTCCAGCCGTAAGCGAGCCGACCAACGAGCCGCGATACTGGCCGCGCCCATCGGTTACAAATCGCGTCCAGCCAGCCACCGCCGCCACACCTTCAGCCCCCACGTCAAAATGCAGCGACAAATCCACCACCTGGTCGAGCCACGGCTCTACTACAACTTGGCCTTGCTGCCGCAAAATATTCTCCAATCGACCGCGCTGCTCGGCGCGCAGTTGGCCTCCACGACAGTGTATCTGACCGCGGCCCGAAGAGCCGTAGATAGCCTTGACGACCACCGCGTCAAAGCCCGCCTCCCCCAAGCGCTCCATCTCGGCTAGGACTTGCTCTGTCGTCGCGCAAGCCGTGCCGACTACATCCGTGCCGCAAAAATAGTCGGACTCGTGCGCCGCCAAGAACTCACCCAACCGCGCCGCGCTCCACGACTTGGCGTAGAGTGGCCCAAGCGCCGCGCTCCAGCCAAGCCCTTCTCCATCGCCAGGCAAGCCGCCGACCAACGGCGCAAGCAACGCAGCGCTGTCCGGGCTCCAACCCCAAGGTCTGAGCGCGTTGACCTTGCGCTCGGCAAGCACCGCCAAGCCAGCCGCGCTGCACTCGACGAACTCCGGGATCGCAAAGCCCAACTTTTGCATCCGCCGCAAAAAGCCCGGCGAAGGCTTCTGGCGCACAAGCACCACATCGTCGCGGACGCCCAGCAGCATGGGCAGTGCTTGGAAGTCGGCCTCCAGCTCAGCCACCCGCCGCGATGGCGTAACACCCGGCCGCCCCAACGCCACCTGCTGCTCGCAATTGGCGTTGAACCAGTACACGGCCGGGCAGCGTCCCCGCGACTGCGAAAAAAGCTCCAGTTCATCGACGTAATCCGCAGCAAGCCCGGCCTGAAGCCGCCCCGCGCGATTGAAGCCAAGGCCCTTGGCCCGCGCCGGGCCCAGCGGCAAGCGCAGGGCCTGACGATAGGCGTCCCATTCGCTCAGCCCGGCCTCCTGCCAG
This sequence comes from Candidatus Latescibacterota bacterium, assembly GCA_965221515.1. Classification (GTDB taxonomy): domain Bacteria; phylum Latescibacterota; class UBA2968; order UBA8231; family UBA8231. The sequence continues at coordinate 3,871,993 of OZ244897.1, read as the reverse complement.
CGCCTAAACCACGTCAGCCCGTGTTTGACGTGGCCGATTTCGTCGCGGTAAATCCGCTCCAGAATGGCCGCGGTCTGCGGGTCGTCCAATTGTCGATAGACTTGGGCGTAGTGTCGGGCGTAGTCGAGATTGGCTTGTTCGAGGGTCAGGCTCAAGCCGGTTACAAAATCCATCGGGGTCTCCATCGGCCCGATGGCCTGCCAAAAAAAATCGCCGACCGGAATCTCGCCAAACTGCACCCCAATCTCCTGCATCCGCCGCTGGTAGAGCCGCACGTGTTCTTGCTCGTCTTTGAGCGTCTGCACCAAGCCGCGGCGAAACTTCGGCGGGGCCTGGGGAAATTTGAGCAGGGCCAGCGCCATCAGCTCCAAGGCGAGCAACTCGTGGTTGGCAAAAAAGTGCAAGACCAGCCCGCGTTCTTTTTCGCTGTGCAAGCGGCGCACATCGCGAAAGCGCAGCTTGTCCCGCTGGTGCCACTCGTCCAGCCCCAAGCCGGGGGGGCGACCGGGCGCACTGGGGGTCTTAATCCCCGCACCGGGCGCGCGATCTTCGTAGCGATCGAGCGCGACCAGCTTGTCTTGCCAGCGCGTACCGAATAGCACCTGCTCGGCGAATTGGCGAATTTCCATGCCGTCAATATAATGCATTCCCCGCCTTGACACTTGACGCAGCCCACCGTATCTAGCCTCTCCCACCCCTTCCAAAAGGAGCCCCCAATGCAGGTCCAATCCGTCGAGCTCATCCACTTAGACGTTCCGTTTACCGACCACACCAATCAGCACATGCAGTACTGGCTGCCGCATTGGCGCATCGTCCAGCTCTGCAAAATCACCCTCGCCGACGGCACCATCGGCTGGGGCGAGACCATTCCCAATTACACCTGGGCCAAAGTCCCCGCAGACATCGAAGACCGCATCGTCGGGCGCGCCATCGGCGATTTGCTGTGGCAGGATGGGCTGGGGGCCGGGGTCCAGCAGGCGCTTTTTGACGCGGCGGGCAAGGTCTTGGGCGCCCCCGCTTATCGCCTATTGGGCACCAAGGTCCGCACCTGGTGCCCGCTGTCGTGGTGGGCGATGGACATGCCGGCCGCCGACTGGGCCCACCAGTGCGCCGCGGCCGTCGCGCAGGGCTATACCACCGCCAAGCTCAAAGCGCGGACTTGGTTTGACCTGCACGCCTGTATCCAAGCCATTATTGAGGCCGTCCCCCCGCAGTTCAAGCTCGACTTGGACTTCAACGGCACGCTGGCCAACGCCGCCAGTGCGGTCGAGTTTTTATCCACCTTGGAGCAATACCCCGAGGTGGCCATGATTGAGACGCCGATCCCCCAATCCGATGTGGCCGGCAACGCCCACATCCGCCGCCACATCCGCCGCCCGCTGGCCATGCACTACGGCTCGCCCCCCATGCTCACCACCCTGCAAGAAGACGTCGCCGACGGCTTTGTCGTCTGCGCTGGAGCCCACGGCATCGCGCAGCAATCCGCAGTCGCCGACGTGGCCAACAAGCCCTTCTGGCTCCAACTCGTCGGCACCGGCATCACCACCACGTGGGCCGCCCACTTGGGCGCGGTTTGTCCCCAGAGCAAGTGGCCGGCCATTACCTGCATGAACATCTGGCAGAGCCAACTGTTGGCCGACCCCATCCAACTGCGCGGCGGCTATTATCGAGTTCCAGAACAGCCCGGCCTCGGCCTCGAGATCGATCTCCAAGCCATAGAGCAATATCGCGTGGATTACAGTTGGGTCGATCCGCCGCGCCACGTCTATCGCTACGCCCGCGCCAACGGCGAAGTCACCTACTACGGCTGCTCCAAGCAAGCACTCCACAACGAATATCCCCGCGACGCCATGCCCGTCTGCGAAAGCGGGTCCGAATGCCTACCCGTCGAAGACGACGGCAGCCGCGAGTTCGCCCAGATTTGCGAAGCCGTGCAGGATGGAGGGACGTTTAGGAGAGTAGAGTAAGACCAATCACGCCAGCTCAATGCGGGTCCGCAGGCCCGGGGCACTAAGTAGCCGACAGTCGCCGGTCACCAGCACCGCCCCCAACGCCTCCGCCAGCGAAACGTATACGGCGTCGTAGGCACTCACGTTATCGCGAAGCTGCCAGATTCGGTCGAGGAATAGATCGTGCGAATATCGTTCGACATCGAGGGCGCGCCATTGGTCGAGTGCGCGTGCTCCGCGTGTGGAGCTCAACGTTCCGCGTAGGACGTAACGGCGCAGCACGTGAGCGATCTCCACGTCGATGAGATGAGGCACGTGAATGCTCACGGCAGGGTTCTCCACCCGCTTCGCGACGCGCTTGCCGGCGGCCGTATTCAGCAGCAACTCGACCGCTCCCGAAGCATCCAAAACCAGCAACGGTGCCTACTGCTCTCGCTCGTTGAGATTCCCGCTGTCGCGAGCGTCCCGTTCTGCACAAAGCACATCGGCTGGCGATACCCCAACAACCAGCTCGGGCTGTCGGCGGATGGACGCAAGCAATTCCCGTCGGCTCGGCCGCTCCAGTGACCGCTCAATTGCCCACATCACATACTGTGACATGGAGACTCCTTCCATCGCGGCGCGCGCTTTTAGGCGACGATGCATGACATCCGGGACGTTGCGAATCTGAATCATTGTAGCCATGCAATTAATATGAAAACATGAACATTTCATGTCAACGAAACGGAACGAAGGTTTGATGTTCCTCTTTCCGCGGCGCACAGCTCCCGCTAACGCGCATCGGTCCGGTGCGGTGCGGTGCCAAGCGCATGGGCGATGGCTTCTCGCACTCCTCGGGGCCGAATGTGCGGAAAGGTTTGCCCGGCGGCGTTGTCGCAGATGACCGTCGGGTGGCGAATGCTGTCGATCAGTTTCCGCCCAATGCGGGCGTACACGGGCGTCACCAGACCCAGCCAGAGGCTAGAAAGGCGCGGCGTCAACAACGGCACCGGAATCATCAGCCGCCTGAGCCGCCGCTGACGCGCGTATTCCCGCATCAAATCGCCATAAGAAACCGCATCAGGACCGCCGATTTCAAAAATCGCATGAGCATCGGTTTTGAGCTCGAGTGCAGCCGACAGGTATAGCAGCAAATCGTCAATTGCTATCGGCTGGGCGGTGACGTTTACCCAGCGCGGAGTGACCATCACCGGAAGTCGCTCGACCAACGAGCGAATCATCTCAAACGACAAACTGCCAGAACCAATGACAATGGAGGCGCGGAACTCGACGACCTGCACGCCCGAGGCGCGCAAGACTTCGGCAACTTCCTGTCGGCTTCTAAGATGCGGAGACAGTTGCTCGCTCGTCGCGCCGAGACCACCAAGGTAGATAATCCGCCCGACGCCAGTGCGCTGTGCCTCTTGGCCAAAGTTGTGCGCGGCCTGGCGGTCCTGTTGCTCGAAATCGCCCTTTGAACCCATCGAGTGGACCATGTAATAGGCCATCTCGACGCCATCCATCGTCCCTGTTAGGCTTGCGCGGTCGAGGACGTTGCCGCTGATCACTTCCGTCGTGGGCGCGACGCAAGCCTGGAGTGCCTCGGGACGCCGAGTTACACAGCGCACCCGATGCCCGGCATGTTGCAACACGCGCAACAGCCGCCCGCCGATGTAGCCGGTCGCGCCGGTCAAGAGAATGGGCGAAGTCGTTGGCACTAATTCCCGCTTAGCGAAGATGTTTATGGCCACAGAGCATCGGCGGCCAACAGATTGGAAAATCGCGCAAAGGGCAGAATCTCAATACCATCTACCGTTTGCAATTCAGGCCCTGCGGGATAGACGACAATGCGTCGGCACACCCCTTCTAAGTCGGCTAGCACTCGCAACCCTTTGCACCAAGATTCGGCAAATGTCCTGCCGGACTTGACCTCAATTGCGACAAATTCTCTCCCGCGTTTGAGCAAGAAATCGACCTCAGTTTGGGTTTGGGTCCCAGTTGCCCAATAGAAGCATTCATCACATAGCTGGCGATAGTCTGTGTACGACCGAATCAACTGGGCAATCAGCCCCTCAAATAGGGCCCCGCGTTCTTCCGGCGTCGGAGGCGTCGTAACTTTTTTCATGGCTCGCACAATACCGGGATCACACCAATACCACTTGGGCAATTTGCGCTCGCGCACGCGCAATCGGGTCTCATAGGCCGGAAGCTGAAAACAGAGGAGCGTTTCTGCTAGTATCTCCAAATAACCCGTCACCGTCGTGCGTGCAACTTGGGCTTCTCTGGCAATGTTGGTCACGTTCAAGGTCTGACCGTGAAAGAGCGCCGCAACCGGCAGGAAGCGCGCGAATCCCGGCAGGTTGCGCACTAGGGCCTCGGCTTGAATCTCTTCTTTGAGATACATTTGCGTATAGGCAATCAGCGTCTCTGCTTTGTCCTCTGAATCCCATACAATGGGCAGCAAACCGTGCTGCAAAGCGTCGGCGAGCGCGAACTCCTCGCCCAATTCTTCGGGAATAAACGGATGCATCGCGCGATATAGAGCGCGCCCGGCGAGCAGGTTGACACCTGCCTGTTTGAGCTTTCTCGCGCTCGACCCACACAAAACAAAGCGCAGCCCTTTCTCTTCGATAAAACGGTGCACTTCATTGAGTAGCGCCGGCAGCCTCTGCATCTCGTCTAAAACCACCCAGTGGTCGCCGGGCAGAGCCCGCAGTTGTGCGGCTAGCAGCCCTGGATTTGCAAGCAGGTGCTGGTACGTATCCTCGGCCAGCAAATCGATGACGTGCGCATCGGGAAAAGCGATTCGCAAATAGGTGCTTTTTCCAACGCCGCGCGGTCCTAAGAGAAAAAAGCTCTTTTTAGGAGATTCAAAAATACGCGGAATCGTCATTTGACTATGTTGTCGTCATTTTTCACAACAATTTGACGACAACATATACACTTTTCGCAAACTGTCAAGTTGTGGACGTAAACGGCGCACGCGGCTCGGCTATTCAAGGCCGATCTCTTCCAGCCGCGCCAAGCGCTGATCCATGTTGTCGAGGAAGCGCTTGGGATCGTCTAGCAACAGCCGAGGAGAGCGCAGCCGACGGCTCTGGACTTGGTGATGACGCTCTAAAGTCCTGAGACTCGTCTCCAATTCTCGGACGGCCCGATGCATCTCAAAGTGGAGTCGTCTGGGACGGCGCACTCGCAGCGCGGGCTGACCAGCACTCTTGTAGAGTTGGCGCAGTCGATCGGCTAGCTGTTCTAGCCGTTCGCGGCTTTTTTCTTCAACTCCCACTAAATACAGAGTTACGCCTATGACTAAAAAGGATAAGCCATACAAGAAAAAATAGATTAGTTCCACAACAACCTCCTATCGTCAGGTCTCGCCCAGCCACCGTAGTAGCGCGGGGCAGTTGTGTCGATAATGCGCCGACGCCTACCTTCTCAACTACAATCGCCCACCGCAACCGCTACACCCCCCTCGCGCCCCTGCAACGCCCCACTTCCCACCGTTGCGATCGCCAATGCCCTCAGCCCAGCGCGGTGATCGACGGCAAAGGGCGCCCCGGCGCGGCACTGGTCGATATAGTGGGCCACTTCGGCCTTGTAGGCCGGCCCGAAGCGCTCGATAAAAAACGGCACTTTTGCGCCGTAATCGCGCAAGGCAAACTCCCGCCGCTCAATTAGGCCCTGCCGCCCAAAGGCCGCCACCGGCACCAAGAGCGGGTCCGCACTAAAGGCCCCCACATGCACCAACCCCTCCGTCCCATACACCCAAGTCTCGTTGCGATACCCGGCCACGTGATTGCGGCTCACCGTTACTTGGCCGATCAGGTTGTCGGCAAAGTACATCTGCAAGAGAGCGTCGTCGAAATCCTCCTTGACATCCGCGTGCTGCTGGTTGTAAAGCAGGCTGCCAAAACCAGCCAGTCGCTCGGGCTGCTGCCCGCCGAGCCAGAGGATCTCGTCGATATTGTGCACCGCCATATCCGAGAGTAGGCCAGAGCTATTGTATCCCGTGGGCGGCGGCCCGGGATCTTCGAGCATCGAGACCAGCTTGAACGGTGCGCCAATAGCACCTTTGTCCAACAGCGCCTTGGCCCACAGCAGCGGCGCGTCGAAGCGGCGCATAAAAGCCTGCATCAGTGCCGTGCGGCGAAAATCATCGGCGTCTAGATAGGCGGCAAACTCCCGCGCTGTAGCCAAAGAGTGCGTCAGCGGCTTTTCCATCAACACGCGCCAGCCGGCGTCGATCAAGACTTGGGCATCGCGGTAGTGGTTTTCAGTGCGCGAGGCAATAAACGCGCCATCGGCTACCTCCGCCGCGACCAGTTCTTCCACGTCTTTGAAAACGCCAATCGCCGTGTCTTGGTCGGCCTGTAGCTCAGCCGCCACCTCGGCGGCCAAGTCGCCGTAGCCATCTACTATCGCAGTCAACGCACAGTCGCCCCGCTCGCTGGCCAACTCTTGGACGTGGCGGGCGTGAAATGCGCCAATCCGGCCAACCCCGACAACCGCTATTCGGAAAGAATTGTTCATAGCCCAAAAGTTATCACTTTAGATACTTCCCGTAGAGCACCCACAGCCGCTCCTTGGCCTCTAAGGAAATCGCCGCTGGATCGGTAATGATAGCACTTTTGGCGGCGCACAGACAAGGACAAGCCGATTCAGCCGGCAGGTGCGTGGCAACCTCGGAGACGATCTGCTTGGCCAGGGCAGTGTTGGCCCGCAGCACCGCTAGCACTTGCTCGACGCTCACGTCTTCTTCCTCCTCGTGCCAGCAGTCGTAATCCGTACCCGTCGCCAGCAGTGCATAACACATCTCCGCCTCGCGCGCCAGCTTGGCCTCGGGCAGAGCCGTCATGCCGATCACCGCCGCGCCCACCGCATTGCGATAGAAATGCGACTCAGCGCGGGTGGAAAAAGCCGGCCCCTCCATGCAGAGGTACGCGCCGCCGGCGTGGACATTGGCACCGGCTGCTTGCGCCGCGGCAATGACCTGGCCGCGCAACGGCTCGCAGAACGGATCGGCAAACATCACATGTCCGGCGATCCCGTCGCCGAAAAACGTCGATGGGCGCTGTCCGCGCGTGCGGTCAAATATCTGGTCGGGCACAATCATGTCCCCAGGCCGGATATCCTCCTGCATGATGCCGCAGGCACTTATGGCCAAGACGTGGTTGACCCCTAACTGCTTAAGCGCGTGGATATTGGCGCGCGAGGGCACTTCGCTCGGCAGCAGTCGATGCCCCCGGCCATGTCGCGGCAGGAAGTGCACCGTGCGCCCGCCGACCCGCGCCTCGACAATGGCGTCCGAAGGGGAGCCAAAAGGCGTGTCTAGCCGGTGCTCGGCGACTGTTTCAAACCCTTCTATGTGGTACAACCCCGACCCGCCAATGACGCCTAAGACTACGGATTGACTCATTATTATCTCCTGTGAGAATGCAAGTGCTTGATAGCTCCCTATATTATACGTCATGTCCCCGCGCCTACTCAAAACCTCGGTGCGCGAACTTGTCGGCTTCGTGCTGCGCTCCGGCGATCTGGTCTCCGGTGGATTTTCCCGTCCCGACCGCTTAGTGGAAGGCACCCGCGGCCACCAGCGGATCCAGCGCGCCCGCCCCGCCGACTACCAGGCAGAAGTGGCCATCTCCTACCTAGTCGAGACCGACGAAATCGCCCTCGAAATAAGCGGCCGCATCGACGGCTTGCTCGTCGAAGACGGCGCCGTGCTCGTCGAGGAAATCAAGACCACTGAAGCCGACCTCGACTCGCTTCCTGAAAACCCGACCCATTGGGCCCAAGCCAAGCTCTACGCCTTTATGGTCGCCGAGCAAAGTGGCCTCGACGCTGTCGATGTCCAGCTAACCTATCTTCAGTTGGATACCTACGAGCACCGCGCGGACCGCCGCACCTTTGCGTCTGCCGAGCTGGCGGCGTTTTGCGCCGATCTCATCGAACGCTATCTGCATTGGGCGCACATCTATCACCAGTGGTGCGCCGAGCGCGATCGGTCGCTGGAGGCACTCGCGTTTCCCTTCGCCGACTACCGGCCCGGCCAGCGCGATCTGGCCGTGGTCACCTACCGCACCATCGACAGCCGCGGCCGAGCCTTCGCCCAAGCACCCACCGGCATCGGCAAAACCATCTCAACCCTGTTCCCGGCCGCCAAGGCCCTCGGCTTGGGCCACGCCGAAAAAATTTTCTACCTGACGGCCAAGACCAGCGGACGCCGAGTGGCCGAAAAAGCCATCGACGACCTGCGCGGGGGCGGCGCACGGCTCAAGAGCCTGACGCTGACGGCGCGCGACAAGATCTGCTTCAAACCCAATGGCGGCAGCACCTGCGATCCCGAACAATGCGAGTTCGCCCGCGGCTACTACGACCGCATCAACGACGCGCTGGAAGAAATTTTCACCCACGATGCCTTCACTCGGTCTCTCATTGAAGAGTGTGCGCAAAAACACACCGTCTGCCCCTTTGAACTCTCGCTCGACCTCGCGCCGTGGTGCGACGTCATCATCTGCGATTACAACTACGTCTTCGACCCACGCGCCTTTCTCAGGCGCTTCTTCCAAGACACCAGCGGGCAATACGCCTTCCTAATTGACGAGGCGCACAATTTAGTCGATCGAGCGCGCGAGATGTTCTCGGCTGATCTGTGGAAGTCCGAGATTTCCGGGCTCAAGCGCTTAGTCGGCAAGACGCATCCCGACTTGGGCAAACAACTCGACGCCCTCAACCGCTACTTTGCCAAACTCGGCAAAAAAGTCGAGCAAGAAGGCGACGGCCAGTGTTGGGTCAGCCGGCAGCTATCAACAGACCTGATGGCCCTAGCCCACAACGTCCTCCGCGCCGCCGAAAAAGTCCTCGAGCAGGGCGCGGCCTTGCCCTTTTGGGACGAATTGATCGAGTGCTACTTCCGGGTGCTGGGGTTTGAGCGCATCGGCGAACTATTCGACGAGCACTATACCACGTACACCGAAAAACAGGGGCGCGATGTTCGCTTCCGACTATTCTGCCTCGATCCAGCGCACAATATCCGCCAAGCGCTAGAACGGGGTTGTGCGGCCGTGTTTTTCTCGGCCACGCTGTCGCCGCTGGCATACTTCCGCGACCTGCTCGGCGGCGGCGAGGAGGACCCCTTGTTGAGCCTTGGTTCGCCTTTCCCCCCCGAGCACCTGCGCCTGCTGCTGGCCGACCACATTGAGACGACGTACAAAAAGCGCGGCGCAAGCTACGGCGATGTCGCCGAGTCCATCGCGGCCCTCGTCAGCCAGCGCGAGGGCAACTACCTCGCCTTTTTCCCTTCGTACAAATACATGCAAGAGGTGGCAACGCGCTTTGCCGCGGCGCATCCGGGCATCGACCTGCTGGTCCAAGAAAGCGGCATGTCCGACCGCCAGCGCGAGGCCTTTCTCTCGGCCTTCGACCAGCCCGAGCAATACACCGTGGGGTTCGCGGTGATGGGCGGCGTCTTTGGCGAAGGGATCGACTTAGTCGGCGAGCGGCTGGTCGGGGCCGTAGTAGTAGGCGTCGGCCTGCCGCAACTGTGCTTGGAGCGCGATTTGATCCGCCACTATTTCGACGAGCGCGAAATCCCCGGCTTTGCCTATGCGTACGTCTATCCGGGCATGAACCGCGTGTTGCAGGCCGCCGGTCGCGTCATCCGCACGGCCAGCGACCGCGGCGCGATTCTGCTGGTCGATCGCCGCTTTGCCCAAAGCCGCTACCGCCAGCTCTTTCCCCCCTCTTGGCACCCGGTGCATTCCGTCCGCAACCCGGCCCATATCGCCCAGTCGCTGGCCGATTTCTGGCACCAAGCACCATGATTAGCATTTTCCTGCTCTTGCTCTTGCCCGCGCTGGCCGCGGCCCAAAGCGTGTTCGCCGCCGCTAGCCTAAGCTCGGCACTCACCCAGCTCGCCACCCACTACGAGGGGATGCGCCTGTCCGTCGCCAGTTCTTCGACCTTGGCCAAACAAATCGCCGCCGGTGCGCCCGCCGACATCTACTTTGCCGCCAACGCCGAGTGGATGAACTATCTCCAAGCGCGTCAGCACATCGAGCGAGACACCCGCGTCGAGCTGCTCGGCAACGCCCTCGTGGTCATTGCCCCCAAACAAGCGCCTTTCGCCGTCGGCTGGGCACGGGACTTTGACTTTACCGGAGCTTTCGCCGGCCGCTTGGCCCTCGGCGACCCCGATCACGTACCGGCCGGTCAGTACGCCCGCCAAGTTCTAAAAAAACTGGGCTGGTGGCCGGCACTCAAAAACCGCATCGCCGCCGCGCCGGACGTGCGCGCCGCTTTGGTGTACGTCGAGCGCGGAGAGTGCGCCGCGGGCTTGGTGTACGCCACGGATGCGGCCCAAAGCGACCGCGTAATAACGCTAGCAACCGTGCCCGACTCACTGCACCGTCCCATTGTCTATCCCGCTGCCATCGTCAAGGGCCGCGCCAGTGCGCAGGTGCGCGCCTTGTTCGCATTTTTTAGCTCGCAGACGGCCGCCGCCATTTTCCGCAAACACGGTTTTACCTTTTTGGGCGATCAAGGTGTTCAACACTGAGGAAGCACAAATCCTTTTGCTCTCGCTGCGCGTGGCTTTTTGCTGCGTACTGCTGAGTTTGTTGCCAGCCGTGTTGTTGGGCTGGCTGCTGGCCCGGCGGGAGTTTCCGCTCAAGATCGCGCTCGACGGCCTCTGCCACTTGCCGCTGGTCTTGCCGCCGGTAGTCACCGGCTATTTGCTCCTGTTGCTCTTTGGCCGCCGCGGTCTCTTCGGCCCCGTGCTCGCGGCTTTCGACCTCCAGTTGGCCTTCGACTGGAAGGGCGCGGTGCTGGCCTCGGCGGTGGTCGGCTTTCCCCTGATGCTGCGCTCGGTGCGCCTCGGCATTGAGAGCGTGGACCCGCGCCTAGAGCGCGTCGCCCGCACCCTTGGGGCCGGGCCGGTGCGCACCTTTTTGACCGTGACCTTGCGCCTGGCCGCGCCTGGGTTGCTGGTCGGCTCGCTGCTGAGCTTTGCCCGCTCCTTGGGCGAGTTCGGCGCGACCATCACCTTTGCCGCCAATATCGCCGGCCAGACCCGCACCATCCCGTCGGCCATTTACACGTACCTCAACCAACCGGACGGAGAAAGCCGCGTTGTCGGGCTAATCGCGGTCTCGGTCGCGCTGTCGCTGTTGGCCCTGGTGGCCAGCGAGTGGTCCGCTCGTCGCCTGCGCTCGCCGTAGCCATGCTCCGCCTTTGCGCCCAACGCCAACTAGGCCCCTTCGCACTCGACATCAACATCGAGTGCCACCACGCCGTCACCGCCATTTACGGACCATCGGGCGCGGGTAAAACCTCGCTGCTCAATATGGTCGCCGGGCTCGTGCAGCCGGACGCCGGCGAAATATCCTTGGACGGCCAAACCCTCTTTTCCTCGGCTCAACGCATCGATCGGCCGCCCGAGCACCGCCGCATCGGTTACGTGTTTCAAGACGACTTGCTCTTTCCGCACCTGAGCACGGAAGAAAACCTGTGCTACGGTCGCAATCTGCTGCCAGCGGCCGCGCGGCGCTTTGCCTTGGACCAAATCGTCGATTTGCTCGAAATCGGCCCCCTGCTCAAACGCCGACCAAGGAATCTGTCCGGCGGCGAGCGCCAGCGCGTCGCCTTGGGCCGCGCCCTACTCACGTCCCCACACCTCCTGCTAATGGACGAACCGCTGGCCTCCCTCGATCAAGGGCTCAAAAACCGCATCATCCCCTACTTGTGCCACGTCCGCGACGCCCTCCAGATCCCCATTCTCTACGTCAGCCACTCGGTCGCCGAAATCCTCGAACTGACCAGCCAAGTCGTCGTCCTCAACCGCGGCCAAGTCGTCGCACACGGCGATTTCTTCACCATCGCCACCCACCCCCAAGTCCTGCCGCTGGTCGAAGAGCACGGTTTTGAAAACATCCTCGACGTAGAAATCGCGGCAACCGACGCCGAGCGGGGCGTCTGCGAGGTCTTGTGCCACAGCCAGCAGCTCAAAATTCCCTACTGCGATCAACCCGCCGGCAGCCGCCTCTTTATTGGCATCCGCGCCGACGACATTGTCCTCGCCCGCCAGCGACCCCAAGGACTGAGCGTGCGCAATGCGTTGCAGGGGACCATCAGCGCAATCGCCGATGTGGGCGGGAAACAGCTCATCTACGTGGATGTCGGGCGACGGCTGGCCGTCAAGACGACCCCAGAAGCCATTGAGGAAATGCAACTCGGCATCGGCGACCCAATCTACTGCCTGGTCAAAACCCATTCCATCCGCTTGGGCCCGCAGTTGGGCCGGGCCGACAAGCGTTGACACGGCAAACGCCTGCCTTTTATACTTTTTACATGATGAGTACAAGTTGGCACCTGAGCACTTCCAACCTAAGAGACTCGCCATGAATGTCATCACGGTTGCCCGCCAGCTCGGCAGTTTTGGCGACTGGATAGCCGAGCAGTTGGCTGCCACGCTAGACTACGAATTCATCGACCGCCGCCTCGTCGAAGAGATCGCCAGTATCACCGATACTTCGGTTGAAGAGGTGGAGCGCTACGACGAAAAGGGGGAGGGCCGGCTTCGGTTCTTCCTCAAGAAACTGCTCGTGCCCGAAGTCGCGCCAGGGACTTTTCCCCTATCGGCGGCCGCGTATGCGCCCGAGTTTGGCCTCGAGTTCCCCCACCTGCGCGAGCACGACGCCAGCGAAGCGACCTACCTCGACCGCGGCACGTACCAGCTACTCATCACGACCCTGGTGCAGGATTTCGGCCAAACCGGCCGGGCCGTCATCGTCGGCCGGGCCAGCCAAGTCATCCTCGCCAATTACCCTCATGCTTGCCACGTCAAAATCATCGCCCCGCTCGAAACGCGGATCGAACGCTTGATGCAGGCCCGCGACGTGGATCGCGAGCAAGCGCACAAACTCATCGAACAACACGATCAATGGCGGCAGAGCTACCTGCGCAACTTCCACAACGCCGACTGGAACGACCCTCTGCTCTACGACCTAACGATCAACACCGGCAAAATAGATCGGACAGCCGCTGTTGATCTCCTCGCCGGTTTCTTAACCAAGTCTTAAAGAGCACTTGTTGCTTGGGTAGCTTGGCTTTTTTGCGGCTATCCGCTCGCTGCCTAAATCAAGCCGGTTTCAGCCGTTATTGATGGCAAAGAAATTGAATATCCGCTTAAGGCTCGTGAGTTGACTCATGTTCAGCCGAACTCTTGGGGTCAACTCAAGGCGCATCACCGGCAGCGGCCATGAGATATTCAACCGCAGACTATTGCTGTCATCCCCTTCCCTTACGCAAAAGGAGTGTCGTCCCATGAACAAGCAACAGCCCTTCCTTATTGCCCTCGTCGCCCTAATCGTGCTGGTCGCTCTGTTGCCCCCCCTTCGGACGCTCAAATGGGAACTTTCGCATCCCGTACATTTGAACTGCCCGATAATCCATACCCAAACTTTCTTCCTCTACAGGTCGGCAACCAATGGACCTATGAGCATGTTTATTGGAATTACTTAGATTCTTACTTTCACCTCTTTGACGGTTTTTCGCCCCTCCAGCAGACGATCTTGCAGATAGTATTTGGTCATATAGAAGAAGAAATTATTACTAAAAGGTTCACCATTGAGATCGTCCGTATCGGGGAGGGGCCCCCGCCGTACTATGTCTTTAGCGATGTCGATTACGACTGGCCGCCGGTACCCAATTTCTTTTTCGCCGGCAAAAAGGTAAGCTACGAAGGAGACTTTGAAGGGACTTATTCTCCATATAGCTTATATAGATTTTCCCCGCACCATCTTTGTCCCTATTTGGTTCCAAACTATCCCCTGCTGGACGATCAAAACCAACGTGGCACACTTGAGGTTATGCGCGAACTCTCGTATGCCGATAATGGGCTAATAGGGGCTATGCCTTCTAGGCCTCCGGCGAGCCTCAGCCAAGAAGCCGTGGCTTCCTTTCGATTCAGTAGCGAGGGGATTAATCTAGGTGAAGTTTGGTTTGTATCAGGCTATGGGCTGGTCAGTTACGACCTATGGGTTCGGGGTTATGGTTACGACGTACCCTTTAACAATAGCATCATCCCGGTTTCAGCCGTTATTGATGGCAAAGAGATTGAGTATCCGCTTAAGGCTCGTGAGTTGACTCATGTTCAGCCGACTTCTTGGGGTCAACTCAAAGCGCACTATGGACAAGAGCCATAAGCATGGCCCCTTTAGCCTGCCGAGTGCGGAGGTTTAGATGCGCCTCTCCTTCGGTTTGGCTCCCGCCCTCAACGGTGGCTTCTTTGTTGCTGCTACACGGCACTTTTGACTCTGCAATGCCGGCATAGACCCCTTCGCCCTCGTGCCAAGCCACCTCCTCGGCGTAGCGTTTGCAGCTAAGCCGCCGGCGATCTGGGTCGCGCCAAAAAAATACATCGGTCCTGTTTTCTCCGGGGCTCCACGCAACGGCCCCAACAGGAGGAATTCTTATGGCTGCTGCCCGTGACGCGCCTTGAGTTGGCCCCAAGACATAAAAATAAATCTTGATTAGAGGTTCCTTTACCCGCATAATGCGTAGTCAAGAAGTGCCGTCCTATCGTCCCGTTGACCGGAGGAGTATCCAATGAGAAACTACCTTGCTGCTTTGACGCTGCTAATCGCGCTGTCGTCTAGTGTGTGGGCTCTTGAAGTCATTGACCAAGGGGGGTGGGCTCAACAGCCCGATGGTACGATCTTTGATTTCCATAGATATGGGGATAAGAGGTTCGTGGATGGCTATGTAGTCGTCTATGGTAGCGATGGCTGGTATTACTATGCGGAATTAGACGCCCGAGGCGAGTATCAGGCATCGCCTTATAAAGTCGGCATCGACGACCCGGCTGAAATAGGCATTCCCAAGAACCTACAGCGGCAGCGGAGTGCCGTGCGCCAAGCGGAGAGGGACGCGGGGTGGATCCTGGATGGCTATATAGAAGGTGCGTACCTTACTCAACCTGATGGCACGGTATTTATAGCTTATGGGGAAAATTATGGGTATGGCCGCGTGGATTGCACGGACTATAGAACGGACTATGGCACGTACTCGTACCTTAAGTACTCTTATATCGATGTCGTCTTGGACTTTACAGCCGGTGGAAGCAACCGCTCGGTAGGTTATGTTATCTCCATAGGTTTCAATAGCCCCCTTATAAACTACGGTGATTACGGTGATGGTTTCCCTTTTTGGGCTTTTATTTTGGACAGTGATGGCTGGTATTATTATGCGGAATTAGACGCCCGAGGCGAGTATGAGGCATCGCCTTATAGAGTTGGCATTGACGACCCGCCCGGTTACGACCCGCCTACAGCAGTCCAAGAACGCTCTTGGGGTGCTGTGAAAGATCGCTTAAAAAGATGAACGGATAGGAATAGACAATGAGCTTCTATACTGCTGTTTTGACATTGCTGGTTGCGTTATCATCTGGCGTTTGGGCTATAGGCATTGACGAATGGGGGGTTCGTGTCCAGCCGGATGGCACAACCTTTGAGGCCTATGTATTGGGGGACGAATTTTCGGTCCACAAACTCACCTCGGACGGTTATGAATTCGTCTATGGTAGCGATGGCTATTATTACTATGCGGAATTAGACGCCCGAGGCGAGTATCAGGCGTCGCCTTATAAGGTGGGCATTGACGACCCGGCCAGTAACGGCATTCCACAGTATCTACAGCGGAGTGCTGCGCGTATTGCGGAGATAAACGCGGCCCGCATTGCACGCGGATATGCCAGAGACCCGGACAACTCGGTGAAGGGGCTGGCTGGCGACCCGACCCATTTTGTTTGTTCGCCTACGAATAAATGTAAAGCCTACGTGGTGTTGGTCACCTTTGCAGACATAGCAACAGGCTACTATGCTGACGACGATCAACCTTATGGCTACTCGTGGGATTTGTTCAATCAATTCTTCAATGGGGGATACGAGACTGGGGTTCCTGCTTATACGGGCAACATAGTACGTCAGGCGGTAGATAGGCCGGCGGAAACCGAGATGGTTTTTGGCAGTTTAAGGGCTTATTTCGCCGAAGTGTATGGAGAAGACATTATAGAGTTTCATATCTTAAATAGGGAAAACCAAGATGGCTCCCCTAGGTGGCTCCAGCTTCCCGGGACGAAATATGATTACGCAAATCAGGACCTTCGCTCATCAAATCCAGCATCAGACATGTTTTGGAATGAAGCAGAGGCCGCAGTCCGGGCAGATAACATGAATGGTGACGCTGGTGACGTACTAGAAAACTTTCCTTTTGATATGGCAATATCATCTTTCCCCTTCAAAACGGCTCCCGCTTCCCCTGTCGACACGCTACTGGCCAACAAGGCGATCTACGTGTATGCTGGTCTCTCGCTTACAAATAACAGTACGCTGCATCCTCAGGTAGATGATGTCACTTTTTCTGCTACAGATCCTGGTGCTAGGATGGTGATGGGCGAACGTCAAGGCTGGGACTGGGGCCATAACGCTGGCGAGCCGGATGGACCTCCTCCTAATAATGCAGATCATACGGTGGATCGCTTTGCAGGTATCGGCCTGCATGTCCACGAATGGGGGCACTTATTTGGCTTTCTCCATCCAGAAGGTACTTGGACTGGGACGAATCCTCATCCTAACCCTGACCAAACAGGAGATTTTAGTCGAGCCAACATATTGGGCTGGGGGGTTATGCAGGACGGTGCGCATGGTCCTGTCATTGAGGGGGAGACAGCCGGTCGACCATCCAATTACCGGCTAGCCTACCGCTCTTGTCCCAACCCATATAACCCGTTTTACCGAATGGACTTGGGCTGGAACAATAGAGAGTTAATAACAGGGTCTGAGGATGATAAGGTAATTCGCCCAGGCCCGGCGTATATTTACGTGGTTCCTAGTATCAACGGCCAAGATTACCTCTTGGACTTTCGCGATGTGAACGATCCTAATAAAAACTTTGGGCAATATGCGGCTTATAATGAGTTGAGTTCGTCGGGGTTGCTTATCTGGCGCCGCCGAACCGGTACGGACAATCCCAACCCGATGCTTATCCCGGCGGATGGTCGCTCGATTTTTGATGCTCGGTTCCCCAAAGGAAAGTCTGACCCTAGTGATATTATGTTCAACGATCTGCCGTCCGATCCGTTTGGTGCCGCTGCTCAGCCGCATGGGCCGACCACAACAGAGGCGACCTCTATCCTCGAAAACCATTCTACCACTTTTACCAATTCTTTTAGGCCTGATCGGGCTAATCCCGCTCCTAATAATGCTCCTATTACCCCCTCTTTTTTAGCTTTCCGCAACATCGAGATCAACGGGGCCTATGCCGAGGTGGATATCCGCTTTATCCCGTTGCCACCGACGAATTTGAGGGCGGTTGAGAGTGCCGACAACGCGGTGGTTCTGAGTTGGACCAATCCTCGCCAGAACGGAGACGGGATCCTCGGCTATCAGTATAGAGTCGGCGAGAGTAACACGTGGCTTCCTTCATTGGATGCTGAGCCTCTGACGCTTATTACTAGCGGGGCGACCATCCCGGGCTTGGCCAATACAGATCCCGTCTTCCAAGTGCGGACTGTCACCGCTGGGTCCACCCCTGATAACGTGAGTGCTGCATCGAATGCGGCCGTGCTTGACCGAGCCGGCCATGTCGAGGTGACGGCAGAGGATGCGCGCCATACGCCGCCAACGGTGGGCGATGAGTTGAAGGCGGAGTTGACTGACCCCAACGTGTCGAACTGGTCAGTCATTGCTGTGAATTGGCAATGGCAGCGGAAGCGGCCGGACGACGACGACACGGATTGGACAGACGCAGACGATATCAAGACTGTGCACGGGGGGAGTAACACGGATAGCTATACGCTGACGGACGATGACGTGGGTCGCCAAATACGAGCGGTGGCGACGCATTATATTGACCCGATCGCCAACAACAGAGACACGGCCACGAGCGACCCGGTGAAAGTCAACAGTCGGCCGAAGATCAACACTACTGAGGAAGCGGTTAGCCCGTCTGTGGAGGAAGACTCTTCGGAGGCGGTCTATATGTACACGGCGACCGATCCGGATGCCGATAATACGATTGCGTGGTCATTGGGAGGAACGAATGAGTCCCTGTTTGAGATCGATACCGATGGCGTACTGACGTTTGGGGCCGGTGCCGCGCCCAATTTTGAAGAACTGGGCGAGGACCATCCCTACGAGGTGAATGTGATCGCCAGCGACGGTTCCCTGTCGGCGGTACTAACAGTGTCGGTGACGGTGACCAACGTGGAAGAAGATGGTGCAGTGTTCCTAAACCTAAACTCGACGGCACCGACGGTAGCCACCAATCTGACGGCGACGCTGACCGATCCGGATGGAGGCATCACCGCTGTGGAGTGGCAGTGGCAGCGGGGGGATGAAGAGTCGGATGAGTGGAAGGATATAGAGCCTTTGGGGGCTACAGCGTCGGCGCCGTATGCGGTGGGCACCTATCGGGTCGTCGCGGCAGATATTGGCTACCAACTTCGGGCAAAGGTCAGCTATCAGGACGGCCACGGCAGCAACACTGACACGGCGGTCAGTGTTGCGAGTGCGGCGGTACTCAACCGAGCGCCGAGGATTGAGGGTCGGCGCCAGGTTTCGTACGCCGAAAACAACAAGAATGCGGTCGGCGAATATACCGCTAGCGACCTCGACGGCCACGCGATTCAGTGGCTGGCGCTGGCGGATGACAGTGCCTTTACGTTGCAGGGCAGTGACACGGATCGAACTCGCTCCTTGCACTTTAAGGAGCCGCCCGATTATGAGACGAAAAAAGAGTATCGCGTTCCTTTGCAGGTGCGCGACAACGTT
This sequence comes from Candidatus Latescibacterota bacterium, assembly GCA_965221515.1. Classification (GTDB taxonomy): domain Bacteria; phylum Latescibacterota; class UBA2968; order UBA8231; family UBA8231. The sequence continues at coordinate 3,853,236 of OZ244897.1, read as the reverse complement.
GGGGCTGCCGCCCGGGATCCCAATGCCTACTTGACGACGACGTTAGTGGTGGAGGTGACGGTGACCAATGGGGACGATGAGGGCATCGTGAAGTTGCCCTCGTCTCCGCCTCGGGTGGGTCGGCCGTTTACGGCGGAATTGCAAGACCCGGACGGTCCGATTACGGGGGCGTGTTGGATGTGGCAGCGGGCAGCGGATGCCAAAGGACGGTGGACGGACCTTACCCGTTGCGACGAGGTACGGGCGTTCGCTGGCGATGCCGCCGCGGCGGGGGCCTATCCTGAGTTGTCTAGCTATACGCCGACGGCGAAGGATGTGGGTTGGCTGCTGCGGGCACGTGTGCGCTATCGCGACGGGCTAAGCGGCACCAAATATCGTCGGGTGGACAGCGCGGCGTCGGAGCCGGTGGAGGTCTCGGGGGCGTTGACGCTGGCAGGGCCAGACAATCCCGACGTGGTCGAGACCGCGACGAAGGTGGGCTTGTACAAGACCAATGCGGCGGGCACGGCGTTGAAGTGGTCTTTGAGCGGGGCGGATAAAGGCTCCTTTGTGTTGCGCGAGGTGTTGCGTGAGGACCCCACCGTCCGGGAGTTGCACTTTGCGTCGCCACCCAATTACGAACAGCCCACCGACAAGGACGGGAAAAACACGTACGAAGTGACGGTCATCGTTGGCGACGGCACGCGCACGGCGTCGGTGGAAGCGGTGGTGCATGTACGCAATGAGGAGGAGTTGGGCATCGTGAAGTTCCTCTCGTCTCCGCCTGGGGTGGGTCGGCCGTTTACGGCGGAACTGCAAGACCCAGACGGTCGGATTACGAGGGCGTGTTGGACGTGGCAGCGGGCAGCGGATGCCAAAGGACGGTGGACAGACCTTACGAGTTGCGACGAGGTGTGGGCGTTCAATGGCGATGCGGCGGCGACGGCTTCGGCTAGCTACACGCCGACGGCGAGGGATGCAGGTTGGCTGCTGCGGACGAGTGTGCGCTATCGCGACGGGCAAAGCGGCGACGCATACCGCCGGGTGGTCAGCGCGGCGTCAGAGCCGGTGGTCTCGGCGGCGTTGACGCTGGAAGGGCCAGACAATCCGCACGTGGTCGAGACCGCGACGAAGGTGGGCTTGTACGAGACGAATGCGGCGGCGGGCACGGCGTTGGAGTGGTCTTTGGACGGGGCGGATAAAGGCTCCTTTGTGTTGGGCGAAGGCACCACCGCCCGGGCGTTGCACTTTGCGTCGCCACCCAATTACGAACAGCCCACCGACAAGGACAGGAAAAACACGTACGAAGTGACGGTCATCGTTGACGACGGCACGCGCACGGCGTCGGAGGAGGTTTTAGTTGCTGTGAAGAAATATTTTTTTTATTTCAAGTCTTATGCTTCTTATTACCCTGTTTAGATTGAGGAAACAACCATGATAATATACCGGATGCTTGTCGCGATATTGTGCGTCCTGCTGTGTCTTACCAAGGGGGCGGCCGAGGCGGATAGAACGATTTCGTCGCCGGGGTTGGTGTTGACAAATAGCGCGCTAGATAGCAGCCGAGTAGCGGTGGGAGCGTGGGTAGAGATTGTCTATGGGACAGGAGCGCGGTATCGGCTTTCGGGAAAATGGAGAAAAAAGGTGACAATACGCGGTGTCATTCAAGCGGTGGATTGGGAACAGCGGCAGTTGACTTTGATACGGCAACCAGAGGAGGAGACGGAGATACTGGCATTAGATCGCATTCGGACGCTGAGGGTGATAGATACTGATGCAATAGAAGATGAGGCGTTGGAAAGTTTTGCAGAGAGGGGAAATATGAGTACTAATAAGCGGGTTGCTCTCAAGCTCATAACCGGTACTATCGGAGGGCTGATTGGGGCCATGATAGCTACCTCATCCATAGATTGTAATAGAGGCGACAATGAAGACCCTTTTTGTGAACTAGGAGCCGCTCTTCTATATGGCTATCCTATCGGTACTGCGGTTGGCGTCAATACATTAGGACCACGCGACCGTTCTAGAATGTCTCGGGTTATGTCCCTAGGCGTGTGCCTGGGCGGTAGTATAGTAGGTTTCATTGGGGGCATTGGATTAACGAAGGCCAATGATATGCTCTGGCCATCTGTCCTCGTCGGTCCTGCCGTGGGTGCCACGCTGGCATCCGAGCTATGGAGTAAGCCCTCCGGTGCTCAATATATTTCCATTGATCTGATGCCGAATCCGAAGAGAATGTTGTCTGCTATCGCCACACTGCGATTTTGAATCTAAATATAAATATACCCAAAATCTTACTGCCTTCTGCATTTTTAAAGGAACATAGCTAAGTACACGACAGTAACATAAGTTGTGGTACGGCCCTGATTTAGGTTTATTTGTAATGGCTTTAATGACAAATAAAGTCCCTAAACACAGGAGCCGTACCATGCTTATTCATACGCTAAAGAAGGCACTCATGCAAGGTCCCGTACCCCTCACGCGCCACCGTATCGACCTGATCAGTAGCTTGGTGTGTGGGCTAATACAGGTGCGTTCGGTCCATCTGAAGAAACTCGCGTGTAGTCTGCCCGGCTTGGCTCAAATAGACAGTCATTATCGCCGCCTCCAACGTTTTTTCAGCAGCGGATTCTCCCCGTCGGTGTTTACCGAGTTGATCGTCGCTAAGCTGGTACGCCCCGGCCAGCCGCAGGTCTTGGTCATGGATCGAACCCACTGGAAGTTGGGTCGCACCCATCTGAATATGTTATGTGTCGGTTTAGTCTATCAAGGGGTGTCGATTCCGTTGGCCTATCAGTCGTTGCAAAAGCCGGGTAACTCCAATACCGAAGAGCGGAAACGGCTGCTGACCCAAGTATGGACCTATCTGGATGCCCGCCTGTGTTGTTTAGTCGCCGACCGCGAGTTTATCGGTCGAGAGTGGTTTGCCTTTTTGTTGGAACAATCCGTCGATTTTGTCATTCGCCTACGCGGCAATACTTCGCTTACGCTCCAGGATGGCCGGCAACGATATGGGACTACTTTTAATGAACGGATGCCCCGAGGCACGACCCGATATTATCCACACACCACCCTCTATAACGGCTTAACGCTGAATCGGGTATGCCACCGCTCCGCCCACGGCGAACGCATCCTGCTGATTACCAACCGAACCGACCTCCAACAGGTGCTGGCACTGTATGGACAGCGGTGGGCTATTGAGACGACGTTTGCTTGTTTGAGCTTTCCGTCCTCCGTATGGGGGACGCAATCGAGGGGATTTAACCTCGAAGATACCCATCTGACCCATCCCCAACGCCTGCACCTATTGCTAGGACTGCTCGCGTGGACCCTATTGTGGGCACTGCGGGTCGGACGGCAACTCCAGCAAAGAAAACCCATCCTAATAAAAAAACATGGACGAAAAGCCATCAGCCTGTTTCGACGAGGACTCGACCAACTCACACCGATCATACACCAAACACGAGGCCAACCTAAAATCGCTCGACAATATCAACCCATGCTACTGTCGTGTGCTTAGGAGACCACTTAAAATAAGAATAGGTGTCAACATGAATCTCGCTGTCTCGTTCTTAGTTTTATTAGTATCAACCTTGCTGCATTCGTTTGTCGATTATGTCTATGCAGTAAATCAGGAAAATGACGAAAAACTCGCTCGAAAATTTGCTCCTATTTTGGTACTGACGGAGAATCCGACAGATCAGGGCCGTAGATACAAAGTAATAAACCCCGAACCGGTGAAAATTATGGGTGCTAATTCTGTATCCAACGTCCAAGTCGTTCTATATAAAGGTAAGCCTCCTAAAATAACAAAATATTATTCTGGGCCAATCATATCATCTCCTTTTCCTATTCAAGAACGTTTTCCCAAGGTTAATTTTAAACTGAATAAATTTGCTTTCCTTACAGGCTATAATTTTTTAATATACCATGACTTAAACATTAGCCTGCGCACATATTTCAATTATCCTGGAACTGACGCAGATTCTTGGTATGATGCCTATTTTTCAGAGAAAGGTGATCACGCCGGCTGGCGGTTTCCTAATACCTCATATGCCCATATATTTGAACGTGATTCCTCGGATATTTACGGTCCCGTCGTAATAAAATATTACTTTTTTTATCCTTTTAATCACTGGGAAAATAATCACGAAGGGGATTGGCCTAGTATTAATGTCATAGTTACAGATCGTGATCCTGATGTGGCGAAGTTATACGGCATAGATTATACATTTCATGGCAAAGGTATCACCTATTATAATGTTACAGACAATCCTTCTGCAACAAATAATATTCGGGAAAGTATCGCGCCTGTGGGGGGTCAGTACCCGGTCATCTATGTGAGCGCAGGAGGTCATGGCAGTTTCCCAACGCCTGGACATTACGAGAATGGAGGCCAAGGACCACCAGGTACTAGTCGTTTAGATGTGGACGAGGACTTAACTCCATACGGGGTTGTTTTGCATCCTGAAATTGTTGACTCTGATGAGAACAAAGATATAGGCCAATCTTATAATATTGTCTTGCTACCTGATCCGGAAAATATCTTGGATAATATGGGATTAGCTCCTGAAATGAGTTGGTTGGGAGCGTATATATCATGGGGAGACCGTAATGTCCCTTCATGGCCTATTGTAGATAACAATGGGGCTAGAGGTCCATTTTATAGTGGATGGAATAAGATCCGTTACGATAACGAATCTCGTGAAGACTATCCCAAATCTGATATACCCTACGCTGCTTTCCATAACTTTCCCATCGTCGGTGATGTTACGTGGCGCGGTACTATTTCGTTACTGGGTGATATTGTGGTTTTTCCCGGTGCTACGCTGACGATTGCACCGGGCACTGTTATCGAGTTTGCTGCGGGTGTAGATTCTCACAGATTTCCTAAAGGCGCAGTGGATCGGGCAGAGATTTTCGTCTATGGGACCTTGCAGGCGGAAGGAACGGTCACTAACTCGATCCGTATTCAACGCACCCCCGGCCGCGGCGACGATCCGGCCGGCGATATGGATGCTTGGGGCGGTATTTGGTTGATGGAAGGGGGTTCGCTCGATTTGGCTCATACGGCCATCCGCAATGTGTTGCCGGGTCAGCCGACGGCGTTGCAAGCCAAGCGCGGCGATGGCAAGGCGGTCTTGACTTGGCTTCACCCGGTCGGTCCTAACCCGGATGTAGTCTCCTACCATGCCGGTATCACTCACTGGGAGTATAAACAGGGCACGCTGACGAAAAGCCGCAAGGATACGTCGTGGACGGGCTGGTTGCCCATGAAGTCGAGCGATGCGACGACGCATCAGTTTACCGTAGCGGGGCTGACCAATGGCGTGCGCTATGCGTTCCAAGTGCGGTCGGCCACGCCGACGAGTTGGAGTCTGGCGTCGGAGTCGAGTGGGTCGGTAGTGCCAGCGGGTCGGCCGGAGCCGCCGGAAGTGTTGACTGAGACCGACGATGGGCAGGTGAAGGTTTCGTGGAGTGCGGGGGCGGCTAATGGGTCGGCGATTGAACAGCACGAGTTGCGCTACAGTGCCGACGGGGGCCGAACTTGGGTACAGGATTGGACGGTCTATCAGACGGTTTTTTCACAGTTGTTTACTCGCTTGTTTAATGGTACTGAGTATACGTTTGAGTTACGGGCGAAAAATGGGGTGGGCTACAGTTTGGTGGTATCGGTTCAGGCGACGCCGGGGTATCCACTTCGGGGTCCGTCGCCGGTGTCGTATTCCGAGGGTGGCAAGGCGGCGGTGGCATCGTATTGGTTGGATCGTCGGGGTTCTTTTTTATGGTCGCTTTCGGGTTTGGATGCGGCAGCGTTTCGTCTTGCGGGTCGTCAGTTGTATTTTCGGACTTCGCCGGACTTTGAGAGGCCGATTGATCGGCAGGGGCCGACGGATCTGGGGGGGAATAATCGGTATCAGGTCACGGTGTGGGCTAAACCCGACTTGTCTCGTCCAGTGGTGCAGGTCGCCCCACCTCGGTCGTATTCCAAAGCGGTGGTGGTGGAAGTGAAGAATGTAGAGGAAGAGGGCACGGTGAAGTTGCCCTCGTCTCCGCCTCGGGTGGGTCGGCCGTTTACAGCGGAACTGCAAGACCCAGACGGTCAGATTACGGGGGCGTGTTGGACGTGGCAGCGGGCAGAGGATGCCAAGAAGCGGTGGACGGACCTTACGAGTTGCGACGAGGTGCGGGCATTCGCTGGCGACGCCGAGGCGACGGCCTATCCTGAGTTGTCTAGCTATACGCCGACGGCGAAGGATGCGGGTTGGCTGCTGCGGGCGCGTGTGATCTATCGCGACGGGCAAAGCGGCACCGAATACCGCCGGGTGTTCAGCGCGGCGTCGGGGCCGGTGGTCTCGGGGGCGTTGACGCTGGAAGGGCCAGACAATGTCCTCGTGGCCGAAAACACGACGAAGGTGGGCTTGTACGAGACCAATGCGGCGGCGGGCACGGCGTTGGACTGGTCTTTGATCGGAGCGGATGAAGGTTTCTTTGAGTTGCGCGAAGGCACCACCGCCCGGGAGTTGCACTTTGCGTCGCCGCCCAATTACGAGAAGCCCACCGACAGGGACGGGAAAAACACCTACGAAGTGAAGGTCATCGTTGGCGACGGCACGCTCAAGGCGTCGGTGGAGGCGGTGGTGCATGTGCGCGATGCCGACGATGAGGGCGTCATCACCCTATCGACGACCGCGCCCCAAGTCGGCGATGCGGTCACCGCGACGCTGACCGACGAAGATGGCATCAGAAACGGTACGGTTTCATGGGGTTGGACCTATCAGAGAGTCCCGGAGGAGGAATTCTCCGCGTGGGATGCCGAGGCGACGCGCACGGAGACCCATCCGACTCGGACGATCACCATTCCGGCTCGACATGTGGGGCAGCGCCTTCGGTTTTACGCTCGGTATCGGGACGTTTTCGACCAACAGACCGCCAAGAGTGATCCGACCGATCCGATTCGCCCCGCGCCCAACCGGGCACCGACGTTGAGCGGGGCAGCCACCGCCGTGGTGGCCGAAAACAGCACCTCTGTGGCCGACTACGAAGCCAGCGACCCGGACGGCGATCGTCTGGAATGGTCGTTGCGTGGGGCCGATGAATCTTTCTTTGAGTTGGGCACGGGTACAGCGAAGCGGTCGTTGCAGTTCAAGGCGGAGCCCAACTTTGAACAGCCACCTGTGGGCGGCGATAACACCTATGAGGTGACAATAGAAGTCAGCGACGGCACACTCCAGGCGTCGGTGGCCGTAACGGTGACGGTGGCCGATGCCGACGATGAGGGCGTCATCACCTTTTCGACGACCCAGCCGAAGGCCGGACAGAAGCTCAAAGCGACGCTGACGGATGAAGATGGGGGCATAGAAGATGCGACTTGGGGATGGAATAACGCGGAGGCGTCGGCGACCAGTACGGGAGTGGATGTGCTGACCTCGACGACGTTGGTGGAGAGTGCTTGGGTGGGCGATCCGGTGCGGGTGATGGTGTGGTACACGGATGCGCTGGGTTCGGAAAGGGACGAGGCCGAGGGGCAGACGTTGGCGGTGGTCGCCGATGTGCCGGCGGCTCCGGGCAACCTCGCGGAGACTGCCGGTCATGAGCAGGTGGTGCTTAGCTGGACGACCCCGGACGATCACGGTGCGGCGATTACCGGCTACGACTATCGGTATAGTATCGACGGGGGCATCACGTGGCAGCCGGACTGGACGGAGATAGACGGCAGCACCAAGGACACGACCACCTATCCGGTGTTGGGCTTGACCAATGAAGTCGAATACACCCTTGAAGTGCGGGCGGTCAATGGACAAGGCGCCGGCGCCGCCGCACAGGTTAAGTCCACCCCGTACGCTCCGTTTGTTATCGAAGGCGATGAAACCCCAACGGTTGAAGAGAACAAGACCGAGGTTGGGACCTACACGACCAATGCGCCGGCGGGTACGGTGATTTCTTGGTCGGTCGATGGTACGGACGAGAGTGCGTTTTCGATTACGGCGATGGGCGGCGCCTTGTCGTTTAGCTCGGCACCCAACTACGAAAGCCCCACCGATAGCAATACGGACAATGACTATGTAATCGAAGTCATCGCTGCAACCGACGATTACACGCCTCGTTTGGAAGTAACCGTAACCGTGTCCAACCAAGACGAAAAGGGGCAGATCAGCCTCACCCCGCCGACCACGCCGCAGGTCGGCCAGACCATCACCGCGCTGTTGACCGACCCCGATGGGGGCATCAATGGGGCCCTATGGGATTGGACGCAGTTGTCTGCCGGTACCGAACAGGCCGTTGAAGCCGACGCCGACGAAGTCCAAGCCGCGTCGGCTGAGTTGAACAACTACACTCCTAAAAAGAGCGATATAGGCTATCCCCTGCGCGCCTATGTCTTCTACAACGACGACCACGACGATAAAAAAGAGGCCGAGACGATCACCGCCGCCGTCATTGACGTGCCGGACGCCCCCGTCGTGTCGGCTGACGGCGGTGATGGCCAAGCGACGATCGAGTGGACGGTGCCCAACAACAACGGTTCGGAGATTGAGGCGTATGAGTACCGTTATAAAGACTCGGCTTGGTCCATTTGGAAGCCCGTGTCTAGCAGCACGACCACGGTGACGATCCCCGATCTGACCAACGAGGTAGAATACACTTTTGCCGTGCGGGCGATAAACGAGGCGGGCGCCGGACCGGCTGGCCAAGACACAGCCAAGCCGCAGCCTCCGTTTGTTATCGAAGGGGACAAAGCTCCAACGGTCGAAGAGAACAAGACCGCGGTTGGGACCTATACGACCAATGCGCCTGCGGGTACGGTGATTTCTTGGTCGGTCGGCGGTACGGACGCGAGTGCGTTTTCGATTACGGCGACGGGCGGCGCCTTGTCGTTTGACCCGGCGCCCAACTACGAAGCTCCCACCGATAGCAATACGGACAATGACTATGTAGTCGAAGTCATCGCTGCGACCGACGATTACACGCCTCGTTTGGAAGTAACCGTAACCGTGTCCAACCAAGACGAGGAGGGGCACGTCAGCCTCACCCCGCCGACCACGCCGCAGGTCGGCCAGACCATCACCGCGCTGCTGACCGACCCCGACGGGGGCATCAACGGGGCCGAATGGGATTGGAAGCAGTTTCACGGCGGCACCGAACAGGCCGTTGAAGCCGACGACGACCAAGTCCAAGCCGCGTCGGCTGAGTTGAACAACTACACCCCCAAAAAGAGCGATATAGGCCGGACCCTGCGCGCCGATGTCTCATACAACGACGACCACGGCGACGACAAAAAGAAGGCTAAAAGTGAGATCACCGCCGCCGTCATCGACGTGCCGGACGCCCCCAGCGTATCGACCTCGGCTGGCGATGGCCGGGTGACGGTCTCGTGGACGGCACCTAACAACAACGGTTCGGTCATTACCGGCTATGCCTATCGCGACAGCAGTCATGCCGGCACCACGTGGACGCCGTGGACAAGCGTATCCAGTAGCACGCGCAGCACCACCCGCAGCGGCCTGACCAACGGCACCACCTACACCTTTCAAGTGCGCGCCAAAAACAGCGCCGGCGACGGCCCCGCGGGTAAAGCCACCGCCACGCCGGTATCTCCCCTCGTGCTGTGTGGCCCCCGGTCGTTGTCGGATTCAGCCGGTAATGCGCAAGTATCGCTTAGTTGGAGTAATCCCACTGGCAGCAATTGTGCACCCATCTGGCGTTACGAATACCGCTACCGGTCGTCTGGCGGCAGTTGGTCGGGCTGGTCCAGTGTCGGCACGGCCACCAGTAAAACCGTCACCGGCTTGACCAACGGCACATCCTACGAGTTTGCCGTGCGCGCCGTCACCAGCCTCGGCGATACCTCGCCGTTGACGGTCACGGCCACACCGGTGGCCCCACCCCCGCCGCCGAATCGAGCCCCGACTATAACCGCCGGTCCCGCCAGCGCATCCGTCGCCGAAAACACCACCTCGGTGGCCGACTACGACGCCACCGACCCCGACGGCGACGCGATTAGCTGGTCGGCGACCGGTGCGTTTTCCATCAGCAGCAGTGGAGGCTTGCGCTTTTCGTCGCCGCCCAACTACGAGAGCGGCACGACCTCCTATTCAACGACGGTCACCGCCCGCGACCCCGACGGCCTGTCCGATACTAAATCGGTCAGCATAACCGTCACCAACGCCGAGGACACCGGTACCATCAGCCTCAGTCCCAATCCGCCCCAAGTCGGCCAAACCCTACAGGCGACGCTGACCGACGAAGACGGCGGCCTCAAAGACGTGCTCTGGGGGGCGACGGCAACCGGTCAAGCCAGTGTCGAGCCCCAAAGTCATAGTTGGTCCACCACCTTCGCGGTGAGTCGGTCTTGGTTGGGTCAACCCGTGCGCGTGATCGTCTCCTATCGCGACGCGTTGGGACCGGGCAAGACCGCCCAGACCACCAGCGCGGCGGTGGTGGCCGGTCCGCCCGGGGCACCGCGCAACCTCACGGCTACTCAGGTGCCCCCGGGCTATTCGCAGATCGGCCTGACTTGGAGTGCCCCACAAAGCGATGGCGGCTCGGCCATTCAGCACTACGAGTATCAAAAGAATGCAGACCCTTGGAGCAATATCGGCAATACGACCAGCTACACGGCCAGCGGCTTGACCGGCGGCACCAGTTATACCTTTTCTATACGGGCTGTAAACGGGGTGAACAAGACGGGGCCCTCGGCGTCGGTGACGCTGGCCACGCGCGCGGGCGAAGTCGCCGAAGGGGCTGGCAAGCCGGTTAGCCTACAACGCGCCTTGGCCGACTCGGTGCTGGCGGTGGTCGTCGCCCCCAACCCGTTCAATCCAACCACGACCCTGCATTTGCACCTACCCGCAGATAGCCCGGTCAAGCTGGTTATCTACAACATGGCGGGACAGCGAGTGCAGACCGTACTGGATAGCCGACTGCAAGCCGGGTATCATACCTTCCACTGGGACGGCCGCGACGCCCTAGGCCGAGCCACCACTTCCGGGGTGTACTTATACCGAGTACACACCCCCACCCAAACCCTCGTCGGTAAAATGGTCCTAATCCGATGAGAAAAGAGGATGAGGAGGATTTTAAATAAGGCTTCTTAACCACGCCTTAAAGATCAAACGAGCGGGGCACTAGTTTCGCCCGCGCCCCGTGCAAAAACGCGTCGTCTGGGCGCGGCCAGCGCATTGCGTACTGCCGACTGCGCTGGCGGCGGTAGCCCGCATTGTAGTACGTGCTCGCGGCAAGCCAGCCGAGCAGCCGGGCCGTAAGCTCGTTTTGCAGTTCCCGATGCTCAGGCCGACCCCACAGATTCCACAACTCGTGCGGGTCCCGCTCCAAGTCGTATAACTCGCCCTGCTCCTGGCCGATGTAATAGACCATCTTGTGTTGCTGGCCGCGCATCATCACCTGATAATTGTCCTCGCAGAACACCCACTCGCGCGGCGTGCAACCCGCGTCCTCCTCCAAGTACGGCCGCAGCGAGCGGCCCTCTAAGTAGCTGGGCACCTCCACGCCCGCCGCTTCTAGAATCGTCGGTCCCAAGTCCATCAGTGAGACCAAATCGCCGATCTCGCGGCCCGCTTGCGTTTGCCGGCTATCCCTCACAATAAGCGGCACGTGTACTACCGGATCGTACATCAGCCACTTATACGCCAACCCGTGATCGCCCAACAACTCGCCGTGGTCCGAGCAGAAAACCAGCAGGCTATTGTCGAGAAAACCCCGCGCCTGCAGCGCATCGAGGACCTCGCCCAACTTCTCATCTACCGTAGTGATCTTAGCGTAGTAGTGCCGCCGCATGTGGGCGATGTCCTCTTCGCTGGGCGAGTACATGTCGATCGCAGACTCGTGCTCGGTCTCCGCGTGGGTCTTTTTTTGCGCCGCGTGCTGGGGCGGCTTGTCTGCCAACTCGCCCTCGCGCAGCACTCGCGGGGGCACCGGCCGCTCCGCGTACTGCTCTATATGCCTCGGCAGCGGGTCCCACGGCTCGTGCGGGCCAGTAAAACCTACTTGCAAGAAAAACGGTTGTTGGCCCTTGTAATCGCGGATCCACGCAAGAGCCGAGTCGCCGATAAAGACATCCGAGTGAAAGCGCTCCTCCAAGTGCCAAGGGACGCCTTGGTATTTCTGTAGCCAATTGGGATCGGTCTTGTTGCGATCGTTGGGCCGCTCCAAGCCGTGAATCCGCAGATAGCGGCCCCAATCGTCGTCGGCCCAGCCCGAGTCAACATACCTGCTGGTGGGATTCTCCACCACGACCCGCTCGTGGAAGCCCCCGGCGACATCGCGCGGAGCAAAGTGCATCTTGCCGATGTTGACGCAGCGATACCCCGCGGCGTTGAGGTCTTGCACCCAATTGCGGTGATCGGCCCAGTGGTCAAAGCTGTACACGCCGGTGTTGTGCGGATACATACCCGTGAATATCGCCGCCCGCGAGGCAATGCAGGTCGCGCCCGGGCAAAAGGCATTGCGGAAGGAAAGCCCCTCGGCGGCCAAGCGGTCCATCGCCGACGTGATCGCCCAGTCGTACCCCCAAGCGCCGATCGTATCGAAGCGCTGTTGATCGGTCATAATGAGAATGATATTGGGTCGTTTTAGCATGGTACTTGCTCCTTGAATCGTTTTAGCGCGACACTTCTTCCAAGCCAGCTTCTGCCAGCGCCCCCAGCAGCGACGGCACGCCAAAGAACACCAAACTCAACGCAGTCGGGTGCATGGCCACCGCGCCCCGGTAATCCGGGCGATCACTCCAGTCCTGCTGGTCAATCAACTCGGCCAGCACGGTGCGCCCCACCTCCAGATAAGCCTGCTCCCCGGTCAGCCGCCAAGCGTATGCCAGCCAGCCGCAGAGCACGCCGTGGTAGCTTTGGGCGCAGGCAAATTCGGCGTCAAAAACACCTTTGCCGCCGCAAAACCAATCAACGGCCCGCACGAAAACCGCGGCCACGTCGGCGCGTCCGGTCATCCGGTGTAGCCGCTCTAGCCCAACCATCAAGTAGTGCGTCTGATAGCCCTTTTGCTCCTCGTAGGGCAACACCCGCTTTAATGCAGTAAAACTCCCCCGCAGCGCGAGGAATTCTTCGTCGCTAAACGGCGAAGCCGCGCCCATTTCCACCGCCAGAGTGGTGCCTTCGGTGGCCATGCCGTACGGCCCTTGGTCGGGCCGCTTGCTTGCGGTGGATACCTGAAAGCGCTTGTGCCAGCTACCGTCTTCGTTTTGGCCGCGCGCCACCGCATCGTACACCGCTTCGGCGCGCCGCATAAAGCGCCCCTCGCCGGTCAGCTCATACAGGTAGAGCAAGCCCCGCAGCGCGTTGGCAATGGAGCGCAAGCTGAAGCTGTAGCGCGGGTCTTCGCTCCAGCGATAACGGAGAAAAAATTCGCCGGCCTCGTCCAACACCTCCCGCGCCCGCTCGTCGCCGCTCAAGTAGTAGTAATCCACCCAGTTGTCGATGAAGGTGTGCGAAGCGCACGGTTCGTCGCCAAAGTGGTCCATGCTGTGGCGAAAGCAGCCGCCGACCATGTAGGGCCGAAACGGGTGATAGTGGCAAGTATCTACGTCCAGCGAGTGCCGGGTCATGGCCTCGGCGAGCGCGTAGTAGCACCCCTCACCCGTGCGCAAGTACTGCAACCACACGGCGTGGCGCGGATCCCACTCGCTGTTGCACCAACCCCAGCGGCCCTTGAAGCGCCAGCCTCCCGCGCTCTCCTCCCAAGTGGCCATCACGTCGCCCCAATCGAAAAACCCCTTCCAGCGATAGCGCTCAATGTGCCCTTGCATCCAAGCGACAAAGCCCGTCAACAGGCGGTCGGAACGCGGGAACTGTGCGCCGGTTGCCAAGCCGCCAACCGCCCCGCTTTGCACCACCCAATCCGGCGCAACGCTCACCGACGGCGGGTGCAAAAGGCCCTGCAACCGCTCGCCGCTGGCGGATCCGGCGCGAAAAAAATCGACGAAAAACTCGCTGCTTTTGGCCGTGCCCGTGCCGTCGGCATAGACCCCTTCGCCCTCGTGCCAAGCCACCTCCTCGGCGTAGCGTTTGCAGCTGAGCCGCCGGCGGTCTGGGTCGCGCCAAAAAAAGACGTCAATGCCCTGCGCTCCCAAGCCGAGGGCCTTGGGGTATTCTTCGGCCATGTAGCGCAGCGCGACGCCGACGCCAGCGCGGCTGTTCTCAGCGCAAATCCAGCCCGCGGCCCGCTCGCCCTCGGCCCGCACGGCGCGCGCAACGCCCTCGTATTCTTCCCAATAGAAGTGATTGTCCAGCCGCTGCGAAAGCAACCCATAGCGCTCGGAGACCCACGGCCCCGCCATGACCCGCTCAGCCCCGACGCGCCAAGTGCCACTGCCGGCGGGCAAGAGCGGGACGCGCAAGCCCAACTCCTCTACCTCGGTCTCGCGCGGATTACAGGTGACGATCACCGTGTGGACCACCCGCACCTGCGCCTTGCCGGCATAGGCGTAGATCCGGGTCGCAAAGCGCAGCGGGCGATAGCCAGCGTAGTGGTGCATGGGCGCGGTTGACTCGTAGGCTCCGCGGCAGCAAATCACCGCCCGCAAAGGACCGGCTTGTTCGATCTCGACGGCGTATTCCTCCACCGCCGCTGACGCCAAACACGCACCGCCCATCCCGTAGATCCGCCGCTGCGTTCCGCCGGCGAACTCGGACTCGGAAATTTTGGCCCAAGCGTCGCCGCCGCCCCGCGGTGCGACCTCCACTGCGGAGACAAATGCCCCGTCAGCCTGATTGCCTAGCTCAACCCCGTCAAAAAGCGCGAAGGCCTCTTTGCCAACGCCAAAGCGCAGCGGTCCGGTACACACCTCAAAGCGATCTTCCCGCTCGGCGATTTCTAGGCCTGGGCCGCTGTTGGCCGCTTTTTGCTCGGCGTATCGCAAGGTGTACACGACCTCTTGCTCGGCTTCCACATCGGCCTGAAAATCCACCAAGACCCACTTGGCGCTGTCGTCCGGCCAGCGGCCCAAGACTCGCAACTGCACCGGGACATCTCGGCCTTGTGCATCCTGCAAAGACAGATTTTCTACCGCTGCTACGGCCCCTTGGGGCAGGGGAACGCCTCTAGTCAAGGGGTACTTTCGGCGGGTAATGCCGGCGGTCTCTTTTACGCTTAAGGCGATGCCTTCGGCGGGTATGCTCACCAGGCTGCTCCTTGGTTGGTCGGTGCGGCGAGAGGAACATAAGCAAGCAACCCACGCCCCACCAACTCGCATTGACCCACCTCCACGCCCCGCCTATCTTCTCGCTGCCCAAACCAAAGGAACTATCCGGTGAAACCAGACCAAGACCTCAACGCCCAGCAACTGCTCCCAGCAATCCAGCGCTTTTTAACCCTTACGGGCGCCAAGATCCTCGACCTCGACAGCACTTGGGACCCAGATCGCGGTACCCCAGTCTTCACCCAGCAGGGCCGCTACACCACCCGCGGCTGGACCGAATGGACCCAAGGCTTCCAGTACGGCTGCGCCATCCTCCACTACGACATGACCGCTGACGAGCGCTTTCTGGCGCTTGGCCGCGACCACACCATCGCGCACATGGCGCCACACGTCTCGCACATCGGCGTCCACGACCACGGCTTCAACAACCTCTCCACCTATGGCAACTTGCGCCGCCTGATGCTCGAAGGCCGCATTCGGCACGATCAACGCGAACTAGACTTCTACGAGTTGGCCATCAAGCTGTCGGGGGCGGTGCAAGCGGCGCGCTGGACCGAGACCGCGTACGGCACGGGTTTTATCCACTCCTTCAACGGCCCGCATTCGCTCTTTTCCGACACCATGCGCTCGCTGCGCATCTTGGGCACTGCACACCAGTTGGGCCACGCGCTGATGGGCGAAGGCGACCAGCGCATTAGCCTGCTGGGTCGCCTGATCGAACACGCCCAGACCAACGCCCGTTTTAACGTGTACTACGGCGAGGGGCGCGATGCGTTTGACACGCCCGGACGAGTCGTCCACGAATCCATCTTCAACACCCGCGACGGCCAGTACCGCTGCCCCAGCACCCAGCAGGGCTACACCCCGTTCTCCACTTGGACTCGCGGCCTGTCATGGGTGCTTACAGGCTACGCCGAGCAGCTAGAGTATTTGGCCACACTCGGCGAGGCCGACCTCGAGCCATTCGGCAGCAAGGCCGACCTCGTGCAAACCATGGAAAAAGCCGCCCTAGCCACCGCTGAATTCCACATCGCCAACAGCTTTGCCGACGGCGTGCCCTTCTGGGACACCGGCGCACCCGGGGTCGCCTCCTTTGGCGCGATAACCGACCAGCCTTCCGACCCGTACAACGACATTGAGCCGCTCGACAGCTCCGCCGCGGCTATCTGCGGCCAAGGCTACTTGCGCTTGGGCAACTACTACTTGTCTAAGGGCGACCAAGCAAAAGGGACGCGCTATCGGGCTGCGGCCTTGACTATTGCCCGCGCCCTCTTAGAGGAGCCCTATCTGGCCGTCGATCCGCAACACCAAGGCATTACGCTCCACGCGATCTATCACCGTCCCAACGGCTGGGACTCCATCCCTCAAGACCGCAAAATCCCCTGCGGCGAGGCGGCCATGTGGGGCGACTACCACACCATGGAGCTGATGAACCTGATCAAACGCGAAGCCGAAAACGCCCCTTATCCACTCTTTTTTCACTAGCGAGACCTACCGTGAAAATCACCGCCATCACCCCCATCATCGCCCGCTTTGGCAACCGCCCGCGCGTGTTGGTCAAAGTCGAGACCGACGAGGGCATCACCGGCTGGGGCGAGACCTACTCCATCGGTCCTGACCTAGCCGTCGGCCCCACCGTCGATTATTGCTTTGAGCTAATCAAGGGCCTCGACCCGCGGCGGATCGAGTTCATTATGATGAAGCTGCACCAGCAGTTTCGCTTTCCACCAGGCGGAATTGGCCTGTCGGCTATCTCCGGCATCGACCACGCGCTGTGGGACATCTCCGGCAAAGCCGCGGGCGTGCCGGTCTATCAGCTTTTGGGCGGCCACGCCCGCGACCGGGTGCGCGTCTATCGCTCCATCGGCGGCCGCGACGGCAACGAGGCCGCCGACCAAGCCCGGCGGCTGCATGAGCAATACGGCTTCACCGCCTTCAAAACCAGCCCCTATCGACTCGACCCAGACGCCCACCGCTGGGGTCGGGTTTGCCAAGAGGCAACCAAGTACTTTGAAGCATTGCGCGTTAGCTGCCCAGACGACTGGGAATTTGCCTTTGACCCACACGCCAAGATCTTTGAGCCGATTCGCGCCTTGCAGCTAGCCAACGCCCTTGCGCCGTACGACCCCTTTTTCTACGAAGAGCCGCTGCGCCCCGAGCACATTCCGGCGTGGACCAGCCTCAAGTCGCAAATGCAAGTGCCGTTGGCCACCGGCGAGAGCCTCTACGCCCGCTTTGAGTTCCTCGGTCTAATCGCCAACCAAGGGGCCGACATCATCCAGCCCGACGTCTGCGTCTGCGGCGGCCTACTCGAAATGCGCAAGATCAACGCCCTGGCCGAAGCCCACTATATCAGCATCGCCCCGCACAATCCCATGGGGCCGTTGGCGACTGCCGTCAACCTGCATTTTTGCGCCTCGGCACCCAACTTCAAAATCCTCGAATACCTCTTGCCGACCGAGTCCGAGTGGAACGACTGGGTTGACGAACCCTATCTGCCCAAAGACGGCTACTTGGAGCTGCGGCCCGATCGGCCGGGGCTAGGCGTCGAGGTCAACGAAGAAGCCATCGCCGACAACGAATACATCCATTGGGAACGCTCCAGCCCGACCCGTGCCGACGGCTCGACCGGGTACATCTAATGCTCAGCCGCACTCACACCGCGCTCGTGCTGATCGACATCCAGGGCAAGCTGGCCTCGCTGATGCACGAGCGCGAGGCACTCTACCGCCAGCTACAAATTCTCGTCCAAGGGGCGCAGGTCTTGCGGTTGCCTATTCTCTGGTTGGAGCAGTACCCCCAAGGGCTTGGCCCCACCATTGCCGAAGTCGCCGACCTGCTGCCCGACCAACAGCCGCTGGCCAAGACCTGCTTTAGCGCCTGCGGCCTCAGCGCCTTCCAAACCCAACTGCGCCACAGCGACCGCCACCAGATTCTCCTAGCCGGAATCGAAAGCCACATCTGCGTCTATCAGACGGCCCGCGATTTGCTGGACTTGGGCTACCAAGTCGAAGTCGTCGCCGACGCAGTCTCCTCGCGCACCGCCGAAAACAAAGCACTCGGGTTGCAAAAAATGGCGGCGGCTGGCGCGCAGGTTACTGCGGTGGAAATGTGCCTATTTGAATTGCTGCAGCAGGCCGGGACAGCCGAGTTCAAGCAAATTGCCGCCTGGGTCAAATGAGCCGTGTGGTTGCCGCTGAGGCACTACCGGTTGGGAACGATTTTGCTCATAGGGGGGAGTGCTTACATTAATTCCCAAAGTACAGGAGCCCAAAATGGCTAAAATTATATCTTCGCAAGAAAAATCGTCGTTTGAAGTTATCGTCGAAGCCAAAACCCTGAGCGAGGCGATAAAAGAAGCGGCGTCATTGGCCAATGATGTGAAGACGCATGGATATGTAATTTTCCAAATAGATGAAAACCTTTTTGGCAACACCGAGGATACTCGGCAATGGCGTCTCAAGTGGTACGGAAAGGAACGTTAGCCGTCGCCGTGCTCAAGTAATGCCCTAAGCTCGCTCCGGGAACCGCTCCTGGTACTCCCGAGCGAATTCTTCGCTGCCGTCGTCGAGCCGCACTTGGAGGTCCATCCCCGCCACAAAACCAGTGATTTTGCCAGCGGTGAAATCGCTCCGATAGCCTCCGCCTGGGGCCCACAACTGCCGACCGTCGGGCCAGCGCACAGCGTGTATTTGGCGCACCGGTGCTTTGGCAAAATCTGGCTCGACGCGCAGGCGTTCCACCGCATCCCGGTCCAACTCAACCCCCAAGCCCGGAGCCTCCGGCACTGGCAGATGCCCGCCCTGCACGGCAAACTCCTGCACCAAAACGTGCGAATAGATGTTGACGCAGGGAATCGCCGGCCAGCGCGCTTGCTTTAGCACCGCCCCCAAGTGCACCGCAAAGGTCGCCGTCAGGCCGGTACCCACCATCTGCAACCAAAACGGCATTTGCGCCCGCTCAGCCAAATTGCCGTCGCTCAAGACGCGGCTCACCCCACCGCCGATGACAAATCCATCGCACACGCCTGCGCGGATTGCCGTCATGGGCGGCGGCTGGCCCATGTGCATGGCGATTGGAGACTGGATCTTGCGCCGCAGCAGTTGGTTGCCCGCCACATCGTCCTGCGGAATCGGCGACTCGACAATGGCGAGACAGGCGTTGTCTCGCTCTAAGCGCGCAATCAGCGGGGCGGCTTGGTCAACCCCCAGCAACATGGTGTTGAAGTCGGCGTCCAGCTTGAAGTGCCGCGCAGTGGCCTCATCTACGGCCTGCAACTGCGCGGCAATATCGTACCAAGGCCGCGCCTTGACCTTCATGGTGGTAAAACCATGCGCCTCAGCCGCCCGCGCCTCAGCCGCCCACGCTGCCGGCGGCATACTTTGCGCCCACCAAGAAACCGGACAGGCGTCGCGGTGCTGCGGCCCCATCAGCCGGTGGCAGGGTACCGCCAAGTGCTTGCCAGCCGCGTCGAACAACGCCATCTGCAAGCCAGCCCCCAACGAGTCGTCCCACAGCACCTCGAACACATTGCGGCCGCGCACGCGGGCAAACTGCGCTTCGCGCGAGTGGCCCCAAGTATAGCCCTGAATCGTCTCGCCAATGCCGACAACGCCGCCCTCGGTCTCTACTTCAATCAACTCGACGATGGACCAACCCGGCCCGTAGATTTCCATGGTAGCGGCGCAGCGCTCGTGGAACGGCACGTGTAGTACGGTGCGCACCACGTCTTTGACAACACAAGAACTCATCGCATCCTCCCGTCGGCTCTACTCGGCCATCCGCCTGAGTACTGCGTGTAGGATGCCCCCGTTGCGGTAGTAGTTAATCTCCACGGGAGTATCTATCCGGCACCGCACCGCAAAGCGCTGTTCGCCGGCGGCACTCTTGGCGACCACCTCCAAGACTTGACCCGGCTGTAAATCGTCGTCAAGGCCCTCGATATCGTATAGCTCCTCGCCGGTCAGCCCTAGGGCGTGCCGGCCTTCGCCGGGAGCAAATTGCAGCGGCAGGATGCCCATCCCAATCAAGTTCGAGCGGTGGATGCGCTCGTAGCTCTCGGCGATGGCGGCCTTGACGCCCTGTAGGAAAGGGCCTTTGGCGGCCCAGTCGCGGCTCGAGCCCGATCCGTACTCCTCGCCGGCGATAATGATCGAAGGCACGCCTTCTTTTATATAGCGCATCGCCGCGTCGTAGATGGTCAGCTGCTCGCCCGTCGGCAGATGGCGCGTATAGCCTCCCTCGACGCCGGGCACCAGCTCGTTGCGGATGCGGATATTGGCAAACGTGCCGCGCATCATCACCTCGTGGTTGCCGCGCCTGGAGCCATAGCTGTTCCAGTCTTTGCGCTCGACGCCGCATTCGGCGAGGTACTCGCCCCCCGGGCTACCTACGGCGATGGCACCAGCCGGCGAAATGTGGTCGGTCGTCACGCTGTCGCCTAACTTGGCCAAGACGCGGGCACCTTGGATCGGCTGGATCGGCTGGACCTGTTTGGTGAGGCCGACAAAGAAATTCGGCTTGCGAATGTACGTGCTCTCCTCGGCCCAAGCGTAGCGCTTGCCTTCAGGCACCGGAATGGCGTTCCAAGCCTCGTTCTGACCGAACGCATTGCCGTATTCTTCCTCGAACATCTTCGGCGTCAGCGAGCGGGCAACCGCGTCGCGGATCTGATCCGGCGAGGGCCAAATGTCGCGCAGGAACACCGCGCGACCCGCTCGATCGCGGCCCAGCGGCTCGTGCTCGAAGTCGATCGTCGCCCGACCCGCGAGCGCGTAGGCCACCACTAACGGCGGCGAGGCGAGGAAATTGGCTCTGGTCACCGCGTGGACCCGGCCCTCGAAATTGCGGTTGCCGCTGAGCACACTACACACCACCAAGTCGTTGTCGGCCACGGCCGCCGAGATTTCTTCGCGCAAGGGCCCCGAGTTGCCGATGCAGGTCGTGCAACCGTACCCCACCGTGTGAAAGCCGAGGGTTTCTAGGCTCTCGGTCAGGCCGGCCGCGTCGAGATAGCGCGAGACGACCCGGCTGCCCGGTGCCAAGCTAGTCTTGACGTAGGCCGGCACCGCGAGCCCGCGCTCGGCCGCGTTGCGCGCCAACAGCCCCGCCCCCACCATCGCGCTCGGATTGCTGGTATTCGTGCAGGAGGTGATAGCGGCAATCAGCACGGCACCGTGGTCTAACTCGACCACGCCCTGATCGCCTAAATCGACCGCGACCTTTTTGCCGCGGTCCTCCACCTCAAAGCGGTCCGTCAGCGAATCGGCGAAGGCCGCCGGCACCTCCTTGAGCGCGACCCGATCCTGCGGCCGCGTCGGCCCGGCCAGGCTCGGCTCGACCGCGCCCATATCCAACGCCAAGTGCTCGCTGAAGACCGGGTCGGGGGCTGCGGCGTGGTAGAACATGCCCTGCGCTTCCATGTAGGCGCGGACCCGCTCGACCACCGCCTTCTTACGCCCGGTGAGCGCCAAATAGGCCAGCGTCTCTTCGTCAACCGGAAAAATGCCCATCGTCGCCCCGTATTCCGGCGCCATGTTGGCCAGGGTCGCCCGGTCGGCCAAGCTCAACTCGCTCAAGCCCGGGCCGTAAAACTCGACGAATTTGCCCACCACGCCGTGCGCCCGGAGCATCTGCACCACTGTCAGCACCAAGTCCGTCGCCGTGGTGCCGGTGGGCAAGGCACCGGTCAACTTGACGCCGACCACTTCGGGCAAAAGCATGTAAATCGGCTGCCCCAGCATCACGGCCTCGGCCTCGATGCCGCCCACGCCCCAGCCGAGGACGCCGAGGCCATTGATCATCGTCGTGTGGCTGTCTGTCCCCACTAGGCTGTCGGGATAAAACTCGCCGTCCTGCTCCTGCACCACCTGCGCCAGATATTCCAAGTTGACTTGATGGACAATGCCGGTGGCTGGCGGCACCACGCGAAAATTGTCAAACGACTCCTGCCCCCAGCGCAAAAACTCGTAGCGCTCGCGGTTGCGCTCGAATTCGCGCCCGGCGTTTAGGGCTAGCGCCTCGCGGATGCCGTAGTAATCGACCTGCACCGAATGATCGATAACCAAATCGACCGGAATCAGGGGATTGACTTTCTCCGGGTCGCCGCCCAAATCGGCCACCGCGTCGCGCATCACGGCCAAATCGACCACGGCGGGTACGCCGGTAAAATCCTGCATCACCACCCGCGCTGGCTTAAAGGGAATCTCTTGCTGGCCGGCAGTCTCGGGACTCCAGCGCGCAATGCGCTCGACATCCTCGCGGGTAATCTCAAAACCGTCGCACTGCCTGAGTGCGGCTTCGAGCAGAATTTTGATCGAATAAGGCAGCCGGCTCACCGCGGCTACGCCGTCCTCTTCTAGCTTTTGAATGCGGTATAGGACGCCGCTACCGCCGCTGCATTCCAGCCGGGTGCGCGCCCCGAACTGGTCGTTGTTAGTGGACATATAAAACCTTTCGGGAATTAGAGAGGTGTTTTGCGGGATGTCTTAGAAAATTGCCTTTAATATATTTAAGACCAACCCTGTCTTCCACCTTCCACCCTAGGCTGCCCATGCACAACCTGCGCCAATTCCTCGACCTTCTGCGCCGCCACGGCGAACTCGTCACGGTTGACGCGCCCGTCTCGGCCGATCTCGAAATCGCCGAGATCCATCGCCGCGTCCTCGCCGCCGCTGGCCCGGCTCTGCTTTTTACCCACGTCGAAGGCGCGGACTTTCCCTGCGTCACCAACCTCTTTGGCACCCCCCGGCGCGTCGAGCTGGCCTTTGGCCCTAAGCCGGAGCAGTTTATCCAACAGCTAGTGCAACTAGCCCAAGACCTGCCCTCGCTTGCGCCGGGCAAGCTCTGGCCGCACAAAAACCTGATCCCCGCTGCGCTCAAGGTCGGGCTGAAAACCGTCGGCAAAGGCCCCATCGGCGAGTGCGTGCAGTCGCCGCCCGACCTTGGGCGCCTACCCCTGCTCAAAACCTGGCCCGAGGACGGCGGGCACTTTATCACTTTGCCGCTGGTCTATACCCAACACCCCGATACCGGCCATCACAACCTCGGCATGTACCGCATCCAGCGCCACGACGCTCAGACCCTCGGCGTACACTGGCAAATCCAGAAAGGCGGCGGCTTCCACTACCACGTCGCCGAGCAGCGGGGCGAAGACTTGCCGCTGGTCATCTTCGTCGGCGGGCCACCCGCGCTAATCCTCGCGGCCATCGCGCCGTTGCCCGAGGACTTGCCCGAGCTGATGTTGGCCTCCCTGTTGCAGGGCCAGCGCCTGCGCCGCGTCCCGGGCTTTAGTCTGCCCTTGATCGCCGAAGCCGAATTCGCCATTGAAGGCGTGGTGCCGCCGCATGTGCGCCAGCCCGAAGGGCCTTTCGGCGATCACTACGGCTACTACTCCCTGCAACACGACTACCCCGTACTCCGAGCCCAGCGCCTCTACCACCGCAAAGACGCCATCTTCCCGGCCACTGTAGTAGGCAAGCCGCCACAGGAAGACATGTTCCTCGGCACCTACATCCAGCAGCTTATGGCGCCCCTGAGCAAGCTGGTGATGCCGGCGATCCAGGCCATGTGGAGCTATGGCGAGACCGGCTATCACTCGCTGGCGGCCATCGTCGTCGCAGAGCGCTACCCACGCGAGGCCATGAAATTCGCCTTTCGCATCTTGGGCGAAGACGGCGGCCAGCTCAACCTCACCAAATTCTTGGTCGTCATCGATCGCCCCTTGGACTTGGGTGACTTCCGGCAGGTTTTAGCCTATGCCTTAGCGCGCACACAACTGGCCACCGACCTGTTCGTCATCGCCAACCTCGCTATGGACACGCTCGACTACACCGGACCGGCCGTAAACCAAGGCAGCAAAGGAATCCTCATCGGCGTGGGCGATCCAGTCAACGAGCTGCCCGGAGAATTCAGCGGCGAGCTGCCCGGCGGGGCCGCCGCCGCCGCGGTCTATTGCCCCGGTGCCCTCGCAATCCAAGGACCGCCGTACTCGGAAGACCCCGGCTACGCCCAACACCTCGCCGCAGACCGCGCTGTCGCAGCTTGGCCGCTGATATTTTTGGTTGACGACGCCCGGGCCGCCGCCAAGAACGCCACCTTCCTTTGGAGCACTTTTACCCGCTTTGAACCGGCGGCCGACACCTATGCCGCCGCCGTCCAACTCCGCCGGCACCACCCCTGCTATGCGCCGCCGATCGTCTTGGATTGCCGCATGAAACCCGGCTACCCGGACGAACTGGTAACGGACGAAGCAACCGCGCAAAAGGTCAGCCGACGCTGGCAGGAGTACTTTCCCCAAGGTGGCGTCGAAGGCGCAGAAGACCGACTCGGCTACACCGGATTTTCCCTGTTGGATTAACCCTGAGCAGAGGTCGCCTCATGGATGACACCCTAGCGTTTGCCCCCATCGCCGAGCTTGCCTCCCTGATCCGCCGCGGCGAACTGTCCCCACTCGAACTCACCGAGCTTTACCTAGAGCGCATTGAGCAATACGACCCGGCCCTCAATGCCTATCTGGCCGTCACAGCCGAGCGGGCGCGTGCCCAAGCCCGCGCTGCCGAAGCGCAAATCGCGGCCGGCACCTACCTCGGCCCTTTGCACGGCATTCCCCTCGCCTTTAAGGATCTGCTGGATGTCGCCGGCCTGCCCACTACCGGCGGCTCGACCCTACTGCGCGACAACATCGCCGCCGCCGACGCCGCCATTGCCCGCCGCCTCTTTGCCGCCGGCGCCGTACTGTTGGGCAAGACGCACCTGGTAGAATTCGCTTTTGGCGGCACCGGCGTCAACCATCACTATGGCACCCCAGTCAACCCCTGGGACCCGGAGATCCACCGCCTGCCGGGTGGGTCGTCCTCTGGCTCGGGCGTGGCCGTGGCGGCTGGACTGGCACCGGCCGCCCTCGGCTCGGACACTGGCGGCTCGGTGCGGATTCCGGCGTCTTTTTGCGGCCTCACTGGCCTCAAGCCCACCTTTGGCCTGCTGCCCAACACCGGCGTCTTGCCGCTCGACCCCACGCTCGACAGCATCGGGCCTTTGTGCCGCACGGCGCAAGACTGCGCCCTGTTGTTGCAAGCGATGGCAGACCCCCGGCCTAGCGATTCGCTCGTCGATCGCGTGGAAGGCGAGGTCGCCGGCTTCCGGCTTTGCTTCCCGCGCGAGTATTTTTGGGACGAGGTCGATGCGGAAGTCGAATCAGCAGTGCGGGCGTCGGCGAGCGTCTTTGCCGACCTCGGCGTGTACGTCGATGAAATATCGCTCGAAGTGCTCAACGACCTAGCCCAATGGCGCCGCGGGCCGAGCACCACCGCGGTCGAAGCCTATCTCTATCATCGGCGCAACCTCGAAGCGCATCTCGATGCGTTCGACCCTATTGTCTCGGCGCGCATACTCGACGGCCGCGACATTCTCGCCGCCGACTTTCTCGAGCAACTCAGAGCACGCGACGCGCTGCGCCACAAAGCCCGCACGGCCCTCGAAAACGTCGATTTTCTCATCGCTCCAACGACCCCTTTTGCCGCTCCGATTCTCAACGAGATCGACCGCGACGAAGTCTATTTCCCCATCAACGGCCTCTGCCTGCGCAACACCATGGCCGTCAACCTCCTCAACTTGTGCGCCGTTTCCCTGCCCTGCGGGTTCACGCACGACGGTTTGCCCATCGGCTTACAGCTGATCGGCCACCCCGGCGACGAGGCGCGGCTGTTGCGCCTTGCCAGTGCCTTTGAGCAAGCCACCGACTACAATCTCCGCACGCCCGCGCTCGACTCTTTCGCCTAGCAAAATGCGACCGGATGGCTTGCCAATACACGGGGTCGTTTCTATATTCTTTGCTTTGTGTGCTCCCATCGTCTAGCGGTTAGGACCCAGGGTTTTCAACCCTGTAACCGGAGTTCGAGTCTCCGTGGGAGCACCATTTTTTTTGCCCGCGACGCAACAGCCTGCCCGACGCCATTTGCCACTCGAACTGGAAAGGTTCTGCCATGCCTCACCTTACTTCCGCAGACAAGCATTCCTTTAAGGAAAATGGCTGCCTGATCGTCCGCGGTGCCCTCACGTCCGCGCAAGTTCAAGCCGCTCAGGACGCCCTCTGGAGCGGCATTGACGCCGACCGCGACGATCCTGCCACTTGGGTCGAAGCGGGCCCGCGCAGCCCGGTGCCCGGCCATCACCCGGCCATCCGCGCCACCGTCCACGAGTCGCCGCTTTTTGCGATGATGGAGGAAATGGTCGGCGCAGGCCAACTCAACCCCGGCAGCGCCGGTCCCGCGCTGGTGTACCCAGCCAAAGACAAGGCTTGGTCCCTGCCCGAGCGCGGCCATCTCGACGGCTACTACACCCCGACCAACGGCGTGCCCGAAGGCACCGTCGGCTACATGACCATCAACGTCACGATCTACGTCGAGGACATCGACTCGCAGGGTGGCTGCTTCACCTATTGGCCCGGCAGCCACAACGTGGCCTACGAGTACTTCAAAACGCACTCGCTGCTGTCGGTGCAGGGCGGCATTTCCAGCGACATATTTGCCGCGGGCACCTTCCCCCAAGGGTGCGAATTCGTCGGCCAAGCCGGCGATGCCATCTTCTGGCACGGCCAGCTCTTTCACACCGGCTCCAAGAACGTCAATCGCAATATCCGCATGGCCCTCATCGGCCGCTTCTCGCGCAAAGACACCAACGATATCCGCTTTGAAACCTGCGACGAGCAATGGACTCATTGGGAGGGAATTAGCTGATGCACCTCGTCTTTAGCCCGACCCTCTGCCCAGATCTTTTCTTGCCCGCAGTACTCGACCTCGCCAAAGCGGCTGGCTTCTCCCGCCTCGAACTCTTCCGCGCCTACACCGAAAGCACGCCCGTCCACCGCGACTGGTCTGTGCCGATGGTCCGCACCGCCATTGCGGACGCCGGCCTGCAACTGGCCGGTTTCAACATCCGCAACCTCACCGGCCGCAAGGCCGACTCAGACGAGCGCAACCTCGCCTACAACCTGCGCCAGCTCGAATGGGATATTCACTTGGGCCGCGCCCTTGGCATCAAAACGCTGAACACTAAGGGCGGTGCCCGCACCGACGAGGCCCGCGCCGACCTCATCGAAGGCGTCAACGCGCTCCTCGACAACATCCCCGACATCGCCCTGAACTTGGGCAACCACCAAGGCAACCGCCTCCAGGGACTAGCCGACTACCAAGCGGTAATGCCCGAGCTACCCGAACGGGCGCGCGTGCTCTTGGACACCGGCCATTTGCTGGCGGTCGGCGAGCCGATCATGCCCTTTGCCGAGGCTCTCGCCGGGCGCATTGGTCTCGTCCACTTGCGCGACCAGCAAGGCGAAAAGCCCGTGCCCTTCGGAGCAGGCCAATTGCCCTTTGCCGAGTTGTTCGAGTTGTTAGTGGATAGTGGCTACGACGGCCCCCTCGTCGTCGAGCTTGAGGAGGTCGATTGGGCCGAGCCGCTGCCGGCGGCCATTGCCGCCCGAGAGTACGTCGAGGGCCTGCGCGCGCACACCTGAGTTTGGGTGCGACGCCTCACCTCATACATTCCCTGCATAGCCTCCCACTTAGGAGCCTACCATGAAAAAGGTTACTACCACCGATTTCCGCGCCTATCGCCGCGACCGCTTCATCGACGCCCAAACCACCCCGGCCGCCCGCCTCGCCCCCACCTATATGATCACCAACGAAATGGGCGTTGACGGCGACATCTGCGAGGAACTCACGCCCGCTCTCTGCGCAAAAGTCGAGTTCGACATCCCCTCGGCCAAGACCAAGGGAGCCGAACTACTTTTTTACGTCAACGCCGACAAATCCACCGCCGACAAACCCATGCGGCTCCAAGTCAACGGCCATATCCTCACCCACCGCCAAAACCGCGAGCGCATGCTCACCGGCGGTTGGGACCGCAAGAAAATCGCCGCCAAATACCTCAAAGAAGGCACCAACCAATTCGTGTTCTCGCACAGCGGCGTGCTGCACATTGACCCCTTCCCGGGCGGCCTAGCCGACACGCCGCCGAGCCGTTCGAGCCGCAGCTTTGACGGCGGCAAGACCTGGCACCAAGGCACCTTGGGCGAAGCCCGCGCCATTGAAGGCGAGTACTTGGTGCGGCTGCGCGTCAAGGGACATCCGCCCCAGGGGACGCTCTGCTCGCCGGTCATTGACCTCGCCGACGCCGACGGCGGCGGCCGCATCGCTCCGCGGATGGGTATTCGCCGCCTGCACCTGAAGGCGCGGATGCGCCAGCCGCAGGGGACCCAAATACACTTTGAGCTGCGCACCGGTTCGACGCCTTCCTTTGACCCGCGCACCTGGACGGCTTGGGAACGATCGACCGCCTTGCAGTGGCCCGAACGCTTTGTCCAGTGGCGCGCCATCCTCGCAACCGACGCGGCCAACAAGACCCCGACGCTGCAAGCCGTCACCCTCGAAGCCGACATCCAAGAAGACGCCCAAAGCCTCGCGCCCTTCAAGCGCGCAGAGTTCGACCAACCCCAGCTCGTGTACAGCTCGTACCCCTTCGCCTATATGGGGCTGCATCCGCACCAAGCAAGGCTGCGCAAACAGTACCGCCTCGACGAAGTTATCGCCGCGGGCAAAACCGAACTCGAACAGCTAGCCCTGTTGCGCGATTGGGTCCATAGTCAGTGGCTGGGCTGGCAATCCGACAAATATCCCCACTGCCCTTCTTGGAACCCGCTCGAAGTTCTCGACACCACCAAAGGCGACTGGGGTTTCGGCATGTGTACCCACTACGGGGCGGTGTTTGCCGGCTGCGCCTCGTCGCTAGGGTGGGTGGCCCGCTCAATCATCGTCGATCACCACTGCCTGGCCGAGGTCTGGTGCGAAGAGTTGCAAAAGTGGATCCTCGAAGACGCCGGGCCGGCCCGCGAATTCGACGCCACCTACGAAATCGACGGCGTGCCCATCAACGCCTTGGAACTGCACGAGGCCGCCGCGGACGAGCGGCGCGAAAAAATTATGGCCAACAAGCTGCCGCAAAAGGTCGTCGAGCCCATGCCCAGCTACATCGACGTCTTCTGCCGCTTCGGCATTCCGCTGCGCAACACCCACCTGATTTTCGCCGAGCCGGCCGAGCTGCGCCACGGCGCTGGGCAGTACCACTGGGATGGCTACTTGTGGTGGTCCGACGACGTCGATCCCCGCTACGCCGAATACTCCTTGCAGACTTCCCGGGTCGGCGACTTCTACTGGTCGGTCAACCAGACCCGGCTCTACCTCCAAGTGGCGGAAAAGGCGCGCACACTGCAAGTCGATCTAGAGCACACCGCGCCCAACTTCTCGCACTTTTTGGTGCGCCAAAACGGCGGCCCGTGGCGCGAGGAGCGCCAGGCGCGCTTTGAGTGGACGCTCGCCGCGGGCGAAAACCTGCTCGAAGCGCGAGCGGTCAACATCTTCGGCAAGCAGGGCCGCATCGCCAAAGCATGGGTCGAAGCGTCGTAAGTGAGTGCCCCGCTCTCTCTGGCCACGCGCGCCCTGCGCGGTTTTCTCTGGAATGGTAGTGCTTCCGTTATCCAGCTCGGCGTTATGCTGGCGCTCTACAGGCTTTTGCCACTCGACGATTTGGGTCATTTTGAGTGGGTCTTAGCGCTGATAATGCTGCTGTCGCTGGTCGGCGACTTAGGTTTGGGCGCAGCCCTAGTCCAGCTACCAGACGCGAGCGAGGAACACTTCGACACGGCCTTTTGGACTTGTTTGAGTTGGGGACTACTGCTGACTGCCGCCGTAGTAGCCACCGCCTCTTGGCTAGCCTCTTTTTTGGGCGGCCAAGACCCGCACACCTTCAGCCGCGTCCTCCGCACGCTCGGCTTAGCAGTCCCCTGCGCCTCATTGGCCGGTCTGCTGCGGGCCAGACTTCAGCGCGACCTCGACTTCCGCGCCGTGGCCCTTTCCGAGCTTGTTTCAGTCCTGACTTTTGGCCTTGCAGTAACGCTTTTGCTTTTTTGGCGACCCGAATTGGGCGTCTTGATCCCAGTCCTCAGCTCGGTCGTGCGCGAACTAGGCCTTGTCAGCAGCCTCGCCCTTTCGGCCCGCTGGCTTCCGCGTCCGCGCTTCCGGTTCCAAGCACTGCGCCAGATTCTTGGCTTCGCACTCAATCTCACCGGTTCGCGCGTAGTGGCTCTGCTCAATACCAAGATCGCCTATGTCTTTATCTTCGCACCGCTGGGGGCCACCGCCCAAGCCTACTACAGCTTGGCCGAACGATTGACCTTGCAACCCCTAACCCGGCTAGCCACGACCATCCAGCGCGTCTCCTTCCCAACCTTTTCGACGATCGTCTATGACGACTCGCTCCTGCGCCGCGGCTATTTGTCCTCGGTACAGGGCCTAGTGCTGGCACTGGGTCCGGTCCTCGCCGGGATATTCGTCTTTGCGCCGGAGATCGCCGCCTTGCTCAACACCGGGCCGATGGGGATGGTGCTGCGCCTGTTGGCCGCGGCCACGCTCTTGAAAGTCGCCAGCACCTTGGTCGGCTCGATTTTCATGGCCAAAGGCAAGACCAACTGGTCTTTCTACTGGTCGCTCTTTAGCATGGGGATACTGATCCCAGCGCTGTACTTTTATGGCCTGCCGCACGGCCTCGAAGGCGTGGCCAGCGTCATCGCCGCGGCGGCTTTGCTGTTCTTGCTGCTTTCGCAATACCTCGTCAACCGCTTGATCGGCCTGCCTTTTGCAACCTATTTCGCGGCGCTCAGCCGCCCCGCCTTGGTGGTCGCCTTCGTCTTCACCGTTCTCCTACTAACCCGCCCCCTGCTGCCTTGGCCTCCGCTCGCCGTTGTCGTCGTTGGTGCTACCCTCGGCGTCAGCGCGACCTCAGCCGCCCTCTTCCTCTTCGCCCGCGGCCTCTGCCGCACCTATTGGCAGAGCCTGCGCGGGACCTGATTCTGCCTAGGCGAAAATTGCGTGGGAAGATGTTTTGGAATATGTTTTTAGAGCAACTGTTCTAAAGGAGATTGCGCTATGAGCGAGATACAAAACGGCCAGACTGGCACCCTGCGCCTCAAGACCGGCCTCGCCGAAATGCTCAAGGGCGGCGTCATCATGGACGTCGTCACCGCCGAGCAAGCCAAGATCGCCGAAGACGCTGGGGCCACCTCGGTCATGGCACTGGAAAGAGTGCCCGCCGACATCCGCGCCGAAGGCGGGGTGTCGCGCATGTCGAGCATTGAAAAACTGCGCCAAATCATGGAGGCGACCTCCATTCCGGTCATGGCCAAATGCCGCATTGGTCACTTTGCCGAAGCGCAGATGCTCCAAGCCCTCGGGATCGACTACATCGACGAGAGCGAAGTTCTAACTCCGGCCGACGAGCACTACCACGTCGATAAGTTCGCCTTTGAAGTGCCCTTCGTCTGCGGCTGCCGCAACCTCGGCGAGGCCCTGCGGCGGATTGGCGAAGGCGCGGCCATGATCCGCACCAAGGGCGAGGCGGGCTCGGGCAACATCGTCGAAGCCGTGCGCCACATGCGCTCAGTCACCGACGAGATCCGCCGGCTGACTATATTGCGCCCCGAACAGCGAATGACCGCCGCCAAAGACCTAGGCGCACCCTATGAACTGGTCCGCTGGGTCGCCGAGCACGGCAAGCTGCCGGTGCCCAACTTTGCCGCCGGCGGCGTCGCCACGCCAGCCGATGCCTCGCTGATGATGCAACTGGGTGCCGAGGCCGTTTTTGTCGGCTCTGGGATCTTTAAGTCGGGCGATCCGGCCATCCGCGCCAAAGCCATCGTCGAAGCCACCACCCACTACGACGACCCGGAGGTCTTGATCCGCGTCTCCGAAAACCTCGGCGAGGCCATGGTCGGCATCAACATCGACACCCTCGAAGAGAAAGACAAACTACAAACCCGCGGCTGGTAGCACCGTCGCACAGATGCAAACGGAAAATGCCCCGTCTCTGCGCTGTCAGGGACGGGGCAATCTTGTGATATGATTGGAATTTTGGGATTGCAGGGCGACTACGCAGCCCACGGCAAAATGCTCGACGCCTTAGCAGTCGAATCCCGGGTGGTCAAAAAGCCGGAGCAATTGTCCGCCGTGGACGGCTTAATCTTCCCCGGCGGCGAGAGCACGACGCTAATTAAGCTGATGGACTCTTGGGAGTTTTGGACCCCGCTTGTGGACTTCGCCGCGGCCGGCAACCCCATTTTTGGCACCTGCGCCGGCATGATTCTGTTGGCCCAAGGCGTCTCCAACCCATCGCAGAAGTCCCTCGGCCTGATCGATATCGACGTCGAGCGCAACAGCTACGGCCGCCAAGTCGATAGCTTCGAGGGGACGGGCGTTTGGGCGGCGGATGAGCAACCGCGATCGCTGCCGATGATTTTTATCCGCGCACCCCGCATTGCGCGGTTGGGCAACCAAGTCGCGGCGCTGGCGACCTGCGGCGACGATGTGGTCGTGGCACGCCAGGGCCCAGTGCTCGTCGCCTCATTCCACCCCGAACTGACCGGCGATTTGAGCGTCCATCGCTATTTCGTCGCTATGGTTGGGCGCTAGAATTTTCTACCCGCTCAATAGGTTGGCACCAACTTCAAACAACCTGGGAGGAACCATCTATGATCGTCGATACCCACGTGCACATCTGGGAAATGTCCGAAAAATATCCCATCGGACCCACCGCCCCCAACTGGACCTCCGAGCCGGACGAACCCGCCACCGCCGACGAGTTAATTGAGGACCTGGACCAAAACGGCGTCAACCGCAGCGTCTTGGTCCAGACTAGCTGGTCCACCTGGGACAACGGCTATATCGCCGATTCGCAGGCGCGCTTCCCCGACCGCTTTATCGGCCACGGCATGATCGACCCACAAAATCCAGACAACGCCGAGCAAGCGCGCTACTGGATGGAGGAACGCAACTTGGTCGGTTTCCGCTTCCATCCGCTGTACTACCCGGACGAGAACGTCTTGACCACCCCCCAGAACCGCTCCCTGTGGGAAGTCCTAGCCGCAATGGGCGCCGTCGTCCAATTTCATCTCAACGCTGCCTGCGCCGATCAGGTAGCTGAAATTGCCCGCCGCCATCGGCAGATGCCTCTGCTGTTGGACCACATGGGCTATCCCAACCTCGACGAGCCAGCCGCGGCTTTTCAGCCCATCGTCGAGTTGGCTAATTTTGACAATGTGGCGGTGAAAATATCGGATGTCCACGGTCGCTCGCGGGAAAATTTCCCCTATGCCGACGTGCACCCCTTCATCCAGTCCCTACACCGCGCCTTTGGGGCCGAGCGCATGCTGTGGGGCACGGGTTATCCGGGCCACCATCGCACCAAGCACAACTGGCCGACCTTGGCCGAAGAGCTGCGCCTAGTACAGGAGGGTTTCGCCTTTCTCAGCCCGCGCGAAAAAGACCAGATGCTAGGCGGTACGGCCGCCCGCATATGGGGACTGACCTGATCGTTACAAATTAGTCTTCTTTTTTTTTTGGTCGGCCCTATCCTCATTTGCTTCGACGGTGGATTTGTTGGGCGCGGTCAAGACCTCTTCCCAAGGGTTGACGATATCGACATCTAGGTCTGCAAAGTCCCCAACGTTTCGCGTCGCAACAGAGAGACCATGAACTTTGGCTGTCCCGGCGATCAAGGCATCCCCCAAGTCCAGCACGCGACCAGAGCGATGCGCCTGCGCCCGGAATTGGGCAGCCCGCTCTGACCCGGTCCTGTCCAAGGGCAAGATGCGATCTTCATACGTCGCAATGAACTCTGACAGCACCGACCGCAACCCGTCGCGACGTTGTCCCGGCGGCAGCAGTTGCAAGCCGAACTCCAACTCGTGCAACACGAGCGCGGATAACCACAAGTCGTCTTGTTCGGTCAGAAATGCGACCACCCGCGGATTGGGCGCGTCTTTTGTCAACTCCGAGACCACATTGGTGTCTAGCAGAAACCCGCTCACCCGGTGTCTCCAGACGCGAATGGAATTTCCCGCCGGGACTCTCTATTTGTGGCGGTCTCAAGGTTCGCGCCACGGGGCATGTTGGCTACCAGCCACTGGCCCATGGGTTGGCGCTGCGATTCTTTTTCGGTCCATATGTGGGCAGGAACTACCACGAAGGACTTCCGCGTACCGATGCGTTGAGGTCCTTCCTCTTCGGCGCGACGCAGCACTTCAGACAAACGCGCCTTGGCCTCGGCGACGGTCCAAACGCGATGGGATGCTGAGTATCGGGTGGTCATAGCTCCTCTAGCGGGATTGTCGTTATAGTCTAATATAGACTATATTGGCTGTCGCATCAATGCTTTGTAGCAATCTGGTCACTCAAGGGACGGCGGGCAGTTCGAAGTACTGCCCGCGCTTGGGGCTACCGGAAGGGTTCCGCAGCTCCGATCTAAGGAATTTTCTCGGCGACGATCGCTACACCGCCGCCTCTTTGATGGCCTTTGTTTTTTCCGAGAAGGTCGAAGACTTAGCTTACACTGTTGGGCAAGAAATTTACTCGGTGGTACTGCCAAAAGCTGTGGGAGGGGAAGGCAAAGTAACGTACCGCGTGTCGGAACTTCCCGAAGGCCTGTTGTTTGACGCGTCCACGCGAACGATTTTGCTGCTCCAAAGAATCGATTGACACCCCGATTACATCTTTGATGAGATCCGGCAGGTTGGGGGTCATCGTAATGCGATTCAAGGAAAATCCGCTGCAGAGATGGCAAT
Organism: Candidatus Latescibacterota bacterium; assembly: GCA_965221515.1. GTDB lineage: Bacteria > Latescibacterota > UBA2968 > UBA8231 > UBA8231. Next base: position 3,818,422 of record OZ244897.1, on the reverse strand, counting down.
CCGCCGTGGTTGTCAAATAGAAACGAGACCAGATGGCGGGCGTACTCAGCCGTCACCGGAGGTTCCATTCCCGCGTCAATCGCCGCGACGAAGGCGCTCAACTGCCGCGTCGTAGTGTGGTGATTTTCACTCATTTCGCTCTCCTTCCATTCGCCGTGTCGGCCAATCTCCAAGGCGGCTACGGTTGCTGAGCCCCGTTGGTCTCGACGTACACTGAAAACAGCGACTGCGAACAGGTTATGAACAACCTATTCTTTTTCGCGCCGCCAAAGCAGAGGTTGGCACAGGGCGCGGGCAGATGAATCTTGCCGATCAAGGTGCCGTCGGGAGCAAAACAATGCACGCCATCGTAGCCCTCGCCCCCCCAGCAAGCCCCCGACCACAAGTTGCCATCCCCATCGGTGCGAATCCCGTCCGACGAGCCAGGTTCCATATCGGCAAAGACGCGCCCGTTTGCCAGGCGGTCGCCGCAGACATCAAAAACGCGGATGTGGGTCGGGTATTCAGAGCCGTCGGATCGGCCGGTATCGACGATGTAAAGTAGCGACTCATCCGGGCTGAAGCAGAGGCCGTTGGGCCGCTGGAAATCTTCGGCCACCACCGTTGCTTGCCTCGTGTCCGGGTCGAGCCGGTACACGTTGGCGGCATTCTCGAATTCATCCCGATGCCCCTCGTAGTCCAGCAGAATACCGTATCCAGGGTCCGTAAACCAAATCGACCCATCCGACTTGACCACGATGTCGTTGGGGGCGTTCAATGGCTTGCCCTCGAACTGGTCCATCAGCACAGTAATCGAACCGTCGTACTCGGTGCGCGTGACTCGGCGCGCGTCGTGTTCGCACGACAGCAATCGCCCTTGAAGATCGCGCGTGTTGCCGTTGGTGTTGTTCGACGGCTTGCGGAAGACCGAGACCGCTCCGGTTTCTTCTTCCCATTTGAGCATGCGGTTGTTGGGAATGTCGCTAAACAGTAGATAGCGACCATCGCCAAACCACACCGGCCCTTCGAGCCAGCGCCCGCCGGTCCAGAGCAGTTCGAGGGCGGCATTGGCCAGTTTGTACTTGGCGAAGCGCTCGTCGAGTACCTCAATGCGGCGGTCTGGATACCTCACAAGTTCCATTTCTCGCTCCTAGTCAAATGCTAAACGCAGCGCAACTGCTGCCTCGCAGCTCCTATACGCGCTCGGCCTCATCACTCCACCACGTGGCTCAAGACCAGATCGCGCAACGTCACCATGCCCAGCGGGTGGCGCTCGTAGTCAACGACCACGGCGCGGGAGAGTTCAAAGCGCACGAGCAAGCGCACCGCGTAGCGGGCGAGCATGGCCGACGGCAGGGTCAACACCGGTTTTGACATGATTTCGTACACGTTGACGCGGTCGGGTGCGCGGTTTTGGGCGATCACCTCGCGGGCGATATCCGCGACCACCAGCACGCCAAACTCGTCGTCGTCGTCGCGCCGATCAACGGCAAGCGAACTGACCTCGTACTGCTTCATCAGTGCCATGGCCTCGGCCACGGTCGCAAGCCGGTTGATAGTGTAGAGTTTGGAGCCCATGACGTCTCCGACTCGGATGGGGCTTTTCTCGCTCATATTTCGTCATCCACTTCTTCTAGGATGGTGGGAAGTTGGGTAGTGAGACCAACGGCGTCCTCAATCGGAATCTGAAAGGCAATGCCAGCGCCGGGCTCTTGCTCAAAGCAGCCAGCGTCGCGGATGCGCTCCAAAATGTCGCGCGCCCGCGTCTCGACCACCAAAAACAAGACGACATCGCGTTGGGCCGCCAAGTCGAGACCAAAAAAGGTCTTTTGTGGCTTCAGCCCTTCGCCGCGCACGCTAGTAATAGTCGTCGCCCCGGTCGCCCCGCCAGCGCGCGCAGCATCGACTACAGTATCGGTCTTGTCGTTGCTGACCAAGGCGACGATCAGTTTTAGTTTCATAGCTTAAGCCTCCTCGGAATTGTCCGGCCTCAGTGCTGGGGCCGCATGGTTGGCGTTCCGCCGGCGACTCAGCCAAGACACCACCATAGCATAGCCCAAAACAGACATGATGGGAAAGACGCTGGCGAACGCGATAAGGCCAAACCCGTCGATCAGCGGACTGCGCCCAGGAACCGTGGCGGCCAGCCCCAAGCCTAGCGCGGCGACCACTGGCACCGTGACAGTCGATGTGGTGACGCCGCCGCTGTCGTAGGCGAGCGGCACAATAGTCCGGCTCGACCGGAAAGTCTGAGCGATCACCACTAAGTATGCGGCAATAATGTACCAAGGCAGGGGCGTACCCGTGACAATGCGCAAGCAACCCAGTGCCACCCCCGCGGCCACTCCGATTGCCACGGCGATTCTGAGACCCCAAGCGTCGATCGCGCCGCCCGAGATCTCCTCGGCCTTGAGCGCGACTGCAATCAGCGAGGGCTCAGCCACCGTCGTCGCAAAACCGATCGCCGCAGCAAAGACATAGACCAGCAGATAGTCGTACCAATCGACGCCGTCGGCCAGACTTGCCTCGCCAATGGTCTCGGGCGCGGTGAGTTGACGAGCCATGGTCTCGCCGATGGGAAAAAGCGCCTCCTCCAAGCCAATGAGAAAGAGCGTCAGTCCCAATAGGACGAGGACAAACCCGGCCGCGATCCGGCGCAAGTTCGGCAGGTTGCGGCGCAGCACTGCAACCTGAAATAGAACGAGGACGCCGACAATCGGCGCCACATCGAACGCGGTGGCAAACGCGGTGCTGGCAATAGCCCGCATAAATTCCATCTCAGTTCACCATGCCATAGGCCAGCACAAAGATCATGGGCGTCAGGCTGGCAAACGCGATCAGCCCGAAGCCATCGACCATTGGATTGCGCCCCCGGATTGACGTGGCGAGCCCAACGCCCAACGCAGTGACCAGCGGCACTGTTATCGTGCTGGTGGTCACGCCGCCGGAATCGTAGGCCACGCCAATGATCTCTGCCGGCGCAAACGCGGTCATTGCCGTCACCAGCACATAGCCGCCGATGATCAGCCAGTGGAGCGGCCAGCCCTTGAGGATGCGCAGCACGCCGAGCACAATCGCCGTGCCGACCGAGACCGCCACCACCATGCGCAACTCAAAGGCGTACGCAGCGCGCCCTGCATCGTCGTCGGCAATGGCACCGGCTTGCGCTGCAACCTCGGCCGCCTCGGCCGCAACGGCGATCAGGGCCGGTTCCGCGACGGTGGTGCCAAAACCCAAGCAAAAGGCAAAGGCCAACAGCGCGGTCGCGCTCCCTTTGCGCGCAAAAGCCTGGGCAATGGCCTCGCCGAGCGGAAAGAGACCGCTTTCGAGACCTTGGATGAAAAGCGTCAGGCCGACGACCACGCAGACCAAGCCAATGGCGACGCGCCCGAGGTTTGGAAAGGGCTGCTGCAACACCACGAGTTGGAAGAACGCGATGACGACGATGATGGGAGCCAAATCGCGCAGCGCAGCGACGATCCGCCGCACTATCGCAAGGCACACATGCCAAAATCTCATAGTTTTATTAAAACTCAGGAAAGTTGCTCAACACCTAAGCCCCGCATACCGACCGCTTGCGGTGCGTGAGAATCCAAATCGCAAAAAACAGGGTAACGCTATTTAGCTTAAAGTCAACAAGAGTTCGTTTTCTGCGTCAGCCAGTCCGCTCGCTGCCAAAGCAGCTATTCCTCCGCCTTTTTTGCATCTCGCACGAACGCAATCGACACGCCCAAGGCGACGACGGTCAGGCCAAATACACAAAGAAACGGGATCGCCGGGTTCCAAGCATAGAGCACCCCGCCAAAAAGAGCGGCTACCATCAGCGGCAAAGTAGTAAGGAACCCAGTCCCAGGGCCACCCGTCCCGCCGGAGGAACTGCCGACCGACACTGATCCGCGGCCAATGGCGGCCATCACGCGCCCGCGAATGGCACTGGGCACGATGTCGGCTAGTAGGGCACCCATTGCCGGGCTGAAAAAGGCCGCCGCCACGCCGATGGCACACCGAATCGCCAGGACAAATCCAAGGGAGCCAGCCAGCAGATACAGCGGCGTCGCCGCAGTGATCAGCAGCGCGGCGACGATAAACCGCGTGCGTCCAAAGCGGTCTGCGAGAAACCCCGCCGGAATCGCCGTCAGGCTCCGCAGACCGGACTCCACCAGCAGAATCAGCCCCCACTGTGAAGCCGTCAGCCCAATGTGGGTCTTGGCGTACACCACCCAGAAGGGGCTAGCCAAGCCATTGGCGATAAAACACAGGATGATCACCACCGACACAGCCCGCAGCGAGCGAGGAAACCCACGCAGCAGTGCCGGGATGCCAGTATAGGAACGGCGCAACGTCTGTCCGAGATTGGCGGCGCTGATCGCTTGTGCTGGCGGCTTTCGGGTTTCGCGGATGAAGATCAAGTTGATCGTCGCACCTACGGCGTAGGCCGCACCCATCAGCCAATAGAGGATCCGCATCCCCGCCTCAACACTCCAAGCATCGATCACCACGCCAGCCACAAACGGCGCAAACAACGCCACGCCCCCGGTCAGGGCGGTCATCGTCGCCATGCCGCGGCCCCGGTTGCCAGCGGGCAGAGAGTCGGCGACAAGTGCCGATGAGGCCGGGAAGTGGAACACGGCAAATCCCCGCATCAACATCGCCGCCGCCACCCATTCCCAACTCGGTGCCACGGCATTTACCAGCACGGCGAGCGCGGAGAAATAGCCAGCCGCTGCGATCAGCCAAGCCCGGTTCATATGGTCGGCGAGATAGCCGGCCAGCGGAAACGCGAGCAGCCCACCAAGCGGCCCCAAGGCATAGACGACCCCGATTTGTTCTGGCTCGCCACCGAGAGCCAAGATGTAGAGGGGAACGTACGGAAACACCATCGCCCGAGAAAACATGCCCAAACTTCCCGACGCAGTAAGCACGAGGATATTGCCACGCAGGAACCCAAAAGACCCGACCGACCGCACTATCACCTCCTTATCTGCTGTCTCTGCGCTTCCAAATCCACCGGCTGCAAGTGCGGTGCCGGCAATTTTACCACCTCGGCAAAGCTGCGCGGAAATCCCTGATCTAAAAACTGCGCCTTGTGACAGCGCACCCGAGCGTGGACAAGAGACCCTCGCACCCAAGCCTTCTATATGCCACAAACCGGGCAAGGAGCCGCTCCAATCCAGCAGTTGTGGTTGCTTTTTATCTCTATATACAGTGAGGAGCGATTAGTAGTATCCGACTATGGCGTAGTTAGCCTCGCCCTCGACGATGCGCAAGAGTCGATTGCCAGGCACTCCTTCCCAAATTTGGCCTTTGCCGCTGGGCCAGCGAATCTCCAACCGCTCCACTTGCTCAGCCTGACCTAACCCCAGGTGCAGATCCAGAGCGTTGCTCGAACCAAAGCCGTAGCCGCTAGCCACTTGGCCATGGACTTGTCGGGCACCGCAATAAGCTACAACCCGTGCCCCGATGGCGTCGCGATTACTAGCTGTACCCACCAGTTTCAGTCCCAGAGAATTGCCGACAGGGCCGTCGTTGCGATAGAGACTATTGGGCCAGACATCGGCGTCGTAGTGACCGCCCAAGCCTGCGTACAAATCTAAATCGCCATCGACGTCAAAATCGGCAAAGGTGGCTCCGTGTCCCTTGCCCAAGTTGCCGACTCCGGCGGATGTCGCTTCGACAAAACGACCGTCGCCCTGATTTAGAAAGAGGATATTGGGTTCGAGCCGGTACATCTCGGGCCCACCATTAGCCAAGTAGATGTCCGAAAAACCATTGTTGTCGACGTCGCCTAGGCCAATGCCCATCGAGCCGAACGAGCGGCCTAAACCCGCCGGGACTGCAATATCCGCGAATGTTCCGTCGCCGTTGTTGAGGTATAAAAAAGGTCGATTGGGTTCAATTGCGCGGCCTTCTACCCAGCTATTGAGCACATCCTCGAAAGCACTCATAGTCGAAGCGAAAAGGTCAAGTTGGCCGTCGTTATTAAAATCGAAAAAAAAGGTTACGTAGCCTCCTTCTAGGGGGAAGATCACCCCAGCTTGGTCCGCTCTGTCCACAAAAGTGCCATCGGTTCCATTGTGGTAGAGCCGATTGGGCGTACCAATATTTACGGCGTAGAGGTCCAAATACCCATCTCCATCGTAATCGCCAAAGGCCGTGCCGATAGTCTTGCTCGAATCCGCCGTTCCCGATGCTTGGCCAATATCTGCAAACGTCCCATCTCGCTGGTTGTACCACAAATTATTGCGTCCACCATCTCCAATGACCCCATTGGCTACATAGAGGTCCAAATACCCGTCGATATCTACATCGCCCCAAGCGGCAGTAAAACTGGCTTGGATCTCGTCTATGCCCGCTCTTTGCGCCACATCCACAAAGCGATCGTCCTCGTTGCGGTAGAGGGAATTGGCTGCTGCGCCTTCCCAAGCGTCTCGGGTCACAAAAAGATCGGCGTCCCCATCGTTATCGAAATCGGCGGTCAGCCCCCCCCAACCACCTCGCGAATCGTCCAAGCCCCAAAGAGAGGTTACATCCTCAAACCAGCCCGGGCCTTCGTTGCGGTAGAGAGCGTGGGTACTCTGGATGCCAACACTAAAAAGATCTAGATCGCCATCGTCGTCAAAGTCGAGCCAAGCACTACCCCGACCTCGGTCGCGTTTATCGACGCCGATCTGAGATCCAATATCGACGAAGACTACAGCTGGGTTGGCCGAAATCTGGACAAGGGGATTGAAACGGTAGCGCTCGGGCAAGTCCACCGGATAACCGCCCTGCCGCTCCCAAGCCAATCTGAGCAGCCACAGACTTTTGAGACGTTCGGTATAGTGGTCCAGGTTTTGGTCTACTGCCTGCCGCAGCAACGGGATGACATCCCTATGGCCGCCCCAAAACGCGGCTGTACCTGCCAGCAACGCAACGTAACCATCATCGGAGTAAACTTCGAGCAAAGAGCCAGCTACTTCGACTGCCTCATTAAATTCGCCCAGTCGCAGTTGCGCTTCGAGCAACATCAAACCCGCGTCTCGATGAGTAGGCACTTGGAGCAGGATCTGGCGGCTCAGATCGCGGGCTTTGCCCAAATCCATAGTAGAGGCCGCTTGCAAAGCTAATTCGGCTAAGAGCAGGCGGGCATCCAAGGACTGAGGGTGCTCGCGCAAAACTTGGGCAGCCACGGCTCGGGCTTCCAAAGCCCGGCCCTCAAAGGCCATGAGCCGCGCCTGGAGGATCCGCGCCTCGGGCCGCCAACGTAAATCGGGCGGAAGCTGTAGAAGGGTCAGACGGACTGGATCGGCTTGGCTCAGATCGCGACTTGCACTTGGACTACACAGCTCCCACAGGATGTTCTGAGCCCGACTCTTGCGCCCCTGCTTGAGGCTGATTTCGCTCAAACGGACTAGCGCCACGGTACTGTCAGGTGTTAGCTGTAATACTTTCTGGAAGTGTTCTCCGGCTTGGTCAAGGCGGTCGGTGTAGAAATAGTGCAGCCCTTCCTCATAGAGCTGGTCGCTCTCTAGCTTGGATATTTTGGACTCAGAACAGCTTAAAATTGTAAAAAAAGCGAAAATGCCGATGCGGTTAATAAATCGATTTGGCATAGTGTAGCGGGCGATGTGGAGTTTATCTTTATCAGAAAGATGCTTCCAACCAAGCCAGTTTGGTCCCAGCTTGGGGATAGTCGGGATTCAGTTCTAGTACCTTCTTGAGTAACGTTTTGGCCTCCTCGTAATTTTTGAGCTGAATCTGGGTTAGGGCCAGAGCGTAATGGGCCTCAACATAAATGGGAAGATGTGTCGGGGCCCACTCCAAGGTCCGACGCAGCGCGGCATCGGCTTTCTGGTAGTTTTTGCTCAATAACAAAGATCGGCCTAGGCCAAAGACGGCACGTACCGAAGTAGAGTCGAGAGCAATAGCCTCTGCAAAAAATTTCTGGGCTGTGACAAAATCCCTCTCGAGGAGATGAGTTTCCCCCAATAGCGAGTGGGCTTCAACATGTTCGGGCTCTAAGCCGAGGATCCGTTCCAAGAGGTGGCGAGCACTTTGCGGATCACTTGCTTGTAAATGCACAATACACAAACTGAGGTACGCGTCAACAAAAAAAGAATCGATCTTTACCGCCTGAGAAAAAGAAGCAATTGCCTGCTCTCGTTTACCTTTGAGCAGGTAGATTTGCCCCTGATCATAGTGGCGCTTGGCCGTGCTCAGGCGCTGATAAATTTGCAGTGCTTTGACCGCTTCGTCGGCTCTCTCCATCCGATTGAGAACCTGGTGATGCAAATAGTGGGCTTGGGCGTGGCGCGGTTCCCGGGCGATGGCTTGTTCTAGGGCAGACATGGCTTCTCGATGTCTCCCCGCTTGGGTTTGCAAGGTGGCCAAGGCAATGAGGGCGGCTATGTGCTGGGGTGCCAGCATCAATAGTTTCTCGTAGCCAGCCTCGGCTTCGACGGGTTTACCGCTGAGCCCGAGCAATTCGCTGCAGTGGTAGAGGGCATCTACAAAATCAGGCTCCAAATCCAGTGCTGCTTCAAAGGCCGCAATGGCTCCCTCAAAATCTGCCGTAGCTCTCAGAGATTTGCCGAGTTGGTAGCGATAGAGCGCCTTTTCTGGTTCCAACTCAATGGCGCGCTGATACTGAAATATAGCCTCGGAGTAGCGGTGTTCAGTGCTAAAAGCATCGCCCAAGACAAAACGAAAAGAACCATTGAGCGAATCAAGTTCCACAGCCCGTTGAAGGGGGGGAATAGCCAGTCCGTATTCACCTAGGCGAATGTGGACTAGCCCCCAGTTAAAGTGGACTGAGGGAAGTTTAGGTGCCCGTTTTGCGGCTTGGTGCAGAACGGTCAGAGCTTTGCGTGGCTGGCCCTGTTTTAAAAAGAAAGCCCCTCGGTTGACCAACCGTACACCTTCTGGATCCTGCGCTGGTGGACGTGCCTTTTCGAGAGGAGGGGGGTCGGTGCTGCAAGCATACAGGAGTAGGACACCCCAAAAGGCAATGCAGCAGCGGTGAATAGACATCGCGTGCTCAATCCAGTTGTCGCGGTCCCTTTTTTCTTTTTACCATACATAGCGTTACGACAATATAATCTCTGATCTGGACAGCAGCAATGTACCTACTACAGGCGCTCATATTGTGCAACCCCTGATTGCGCTCATCTGCTTTTTCCTCTCCGGCTTTGCCGGCCTAGTGTACGAGGTAGTCTGGATTCGCCAAGCTTCATTGCTGTTCGGCTCCGCTACCTTTGCCCTCAGCACAGTCCTAGCGGTTTTCTTCCTAGGCCTCGCCTGCGGTTCGTACCTCTTCGGTCGCTACGGTCAGCGGACTGGCCATCCTCTACTCGTTTTTGCTCTGGTTGAAATCGGCTTGGGGCTTTCGGCACTAGCCAGTCCATATGCCTTCGAGTTGGCAGACATTCTCTACGGAGCAGTTTACCAGTCCCTAGCCGGGTACGCCATTTTGCACTTCCTGACTCGGATTGTTCTAGTGGGATTCGCGGTCTTGCCATCGACTGTTCTCATGGGTGCCACTCTCCCTCTCTTCTGTCGTCAGTTTGTGCGCAGTGATGCTAAAATTGTCCGTTCCGTCGGCTTGCTCTATGGCATCAACACCTTGGGCGCAGCTTTGGGTTGTGTGTGTGCCGGATTTGTCCTTTTGCCTGAGCTAGGCTTTCTGAGCACAGTGCGACTCGGGGCAGCTCTGAACATGCTCGTGGGCATCGTCGTAGGATCTCTGCCAATCGCCAGAAGCGGACTGGCTCGGCCTCGGCTGCTAGGGACTGAAGAGAGAGGGCATTGGGGTGTATTTGCGCTGTTTTTTGCCGTTGGCTTTGTAGCGTTGGGAGGCGAGGTGCTATGGACGCGCTATTTGGGACTTTTGATCGCCAATACAGTGTACACGTACACGCTGACCTTGGCCATAGTGCTAGTGGGTCTAGTGTTGGGGAGCGTACTAGCCTCCCTGTTTTTTGATAGGATAACACATAGAGCGCGGTGTTTCGGCGTTCTTCAAGTTCTTTTGGGGCTGGTAGTACTCCTCCTAATGATGCTTCCGGCTGACATCTGGCGGCGTCTGGGGGAGGAATGGTGGATTTATGCAGTTTTACTGCTGCCTCCTGCCGTTTTAGGAGGAGCATCTTTTCCGCTGGCGGTGAGAATGGTGGTCGAGGAGGCATCCGCAGCGAGTGGTGGTACGGGGAAGATTGCCGCAATCAACACATTGGGGGGAATCACGGGGGCGTTGACGATCGGCTTTGCGGGCCTGCCATTCTTCGGTCTGAAGAGCTGTCTCCTCTTCATCACGGGCACGAGCTTGGCTATCGGGTTCGCTGCGTGGAGTTGGCTCGACCGCACATCTACCCTAGCCATTAAAGTGGTATGCATGGGGCTCTTCTCGTGCGCATGGCTCGGAGTTCCCTACCTGCTGCCCACCCGCATTCCCGCCGACTTTCTGGGCGAGCGGGAAGAGCTTGTCGACTTCCGCGAGGGCTACGGCTCCAACTTGGCGGTCATCCGCCAAGACCGAGGACTTCAACTTGAGATCAACCGCTGGTGGCAGGGTCGGGACCGCAAGACCCACCAAGTAATGGCGGCTCATGTTCCCATGTTGTTGCATCCCGATCCCAAGCGAGTTCTCTTGGTGGGCGTCGGCACCGGTCAGACTGCGGCTCGCTTTCTGATCTACTCGATAGACCGCCTAGAGTGCGTCGACATTGAACCCACCATCTTCAGTTTTATCCGCCCCCATTTCGACTCCCGTTGGATGGAAGATCCCAGAGTAGAATTGATCGGTGCCGACGGCCGCAACTATCTGCGCCATACCCATTCGACGTACGATGTGATTTCCCTCGAATTGGGTCAGCTTTCCCGTCCCGGTGTACCCTCTTTCTACACGACCGACTTCTATCGCCAAGTGAAAAGGCGGCTGCGTTCCGGCGGTTTTCTGGTCCAATTTGCCCCTTTATCCCTTTTGACCGCCGATCATTTCCGCAGCACTGTGCAAAGCTTTCTCGAGGCTTTCCCCCACAGCCTATTGTGGTACAATACTTCAGAACTACTGCTCATCGGCAGTGAACGGGACTTCGTCATTGATCGAGCCATTGTCGAAGGCCGTCTGTCCAGCGAAAAAATTCACCGCGATCTAGAGTACAGCCACTGGGGAGGCCCCCTCTACTGGCTCAACCGACCACAGGTCTTTTGGGGCAGCTATTTGATGGGATCTGGTGGTTTAGCCAAACTGGCGAATGAGGCCCCGCTCTACAGGGACGATCAGCCCGTTCTCGACTACGCGGTCGCTCGCGCCTTTGTAAATCGGACTAATGCGCTCCCGACGCTCGATCTTTTGCAAAAGCATTTGGAACCCTTGGCCACCTTGATGCCTATTGAGCCAGATGAAAATAGGACCATTGAGGAAATACGGACCAAAAACCTGCGAGAAATTGCCGCCAGTGCCGCCCTCCGGCAAGCTAAAGTTCTAATCGCTGTCCGAAACTATATGGACGCCGCGAGACTATTGGCAGCTACCCTGCAGCAACTCCCCGAACACCTAGTGGTTCGACGCACTCTCGCGGATGTCCTGATGCGCTTGGGCCGCTTTGCAGAAGCGAGGACCCATTACACCCAAGTCGTAGAAATCGTCCCCCAAGATGTATGGGCCCTAGATGGTTTGGCTCTAGCATTCCACCAATTGGGGCACCTCGACGAAGCAATCCACCACTACAAGGCTGCGCTGCGGCTACAGCCCGACCGGGCGGAAACCTGTAGCAATCTCGGAGGAGCACTAGCTCGGCGAGGAAAGCTAAGAGAAGCCCAGTTTTATCTCGAAAAAGCACTCCAGCTCAAAGCCGACTTCGCCGATGCCAAACGCAACCTCGCCCAAGTACAAGCGGCCTTGCAGCGAAGGGAAAGATCGCGCACTTTGCGGTAAATCCGGAGTTTGTTGAATCCGTTTGCTTTTGCTTTTTACCGCACGAGCGTCATCTTGCGGCTCTCTGCCCTATTCCCGCCGCGCAAACGGTAAAAGTAAATGCCGGAGGATACCAGTTGCCCTCCGGCGTCCCAACCTTTCCAATGTACCCTATAACGACCGGTCTGCAACCGCCCAACCATCAGATTGACCACAGGCCGTCCCAAGACATCGAAAACCTGCAAATGCACTTCTGTATCACTAAAAACGCTAAAAGGGATGACCGTGCCGCTGTTAAAGGGATTGGGGTAATTCCTTTCCAACGCAAAATTCCACGGCTGCCCATCCGACATTTCTAGCCCTGCGGTCACCTCTAGATGTTCCAGTCCCGTATCTCCAGCCAAAAGCACTGAACCTAAATTGCCTAGTGCTTGCTTGATGTGCTGGCGGATAACCTGTCCGTTGAACCGACGGGCAACAGCACCCACCGAACGATAGCGCAAAATCCCCTCGTGGTCGATCACCGCATAGTTGTGCTGGGTAAAACCGTAGAGGGCTCCTACTGTACTGGCTTGGAGAAGAAGAGGATAGGTCGTCCCGGTTCGCTGGCGAAAACTCAAGTCCACCTGGCGACTGATGCCATCCGCTACATCCACGCCAATCAAGACGAATTCCTCCCCTTTAAAATCCTGCCAAATCCGCTCTATCTTCGCGGCCTCCGCGAGACAGTGGCTTCAGATAAAGCCAAAAAAATTGATGAGGACCACCTTGCCGCGGAAGTCATTCAGAGATACATAGTCGCCCTCTAGCTGCTGCAAAGTGAAGTCCGGTGCTAAATCGCCCACTTCGGGCACTTGCCCCATCCCTCCTTGGACGCTTAACAGCAGGGCGATCAGTGGTCCCCAAAAAACACCGCTGCTCGCCCTCACAGAGTAGTTCATCACCTTGACCATTTTAGTATATTTTTTTTGTCTCTTTATGTTTATCTTGAGTTGTTAACCCGCAATTTGCGTTGGTCACCTTAGACAGAAGAAGATTCAATGAAACACCTCCTACTGGCGTACTTGGTTTTTTCGACTAGCTGCAGCCCTACCGAAGAATCTCTCGTAGCGGAAGTTGGCCCGCACCAGATAAGCGCTCGCCTGTTGCGCCTCTATGTGGAAGAGTTGCCCGGCGGGCTACGGACCCAAAAGACCGGCGATGAGGCCCGCCAGTACTACCTCCGAGCCCTGATAGACCGCCGACTTTTGCTGCTCGAAGCCCGTTCCCGAGGACTCGACACCACTACCACTTTTCAAAATTCAGTCCAAGACGCCGTTAATTCTCGGGTCAGGTCAATATATAAGGCACAGGAAATAGCTTCTAAAGTCAAAATATCAAATGAGACAGTGCGTCGCCATTTCGACAGAGAAGGCTATGGTCGAGAGCGTCTGCTCAACGCCATCAAAGTAGGAAGCCGGACTGCCATCGACACCGTTCTTCAAGAATTGAGGGCAGGCCGCCCCTTTGCGGACGTCGCCCGGGCTCGATCTCTAGACAAGCGCTCGGCCGAACGGGGTGGCGAGTTGGGCTTTATCGGTCGCGACCAGCTCGAGTCGCTTCACATCCCACCGATGGTCTTCAAGAACCTGCCTCAAAATCAACTTTCAGAGCCCCTGCCCGCCGGTTCTGCGTGGCATATTCTGCACTTTAGTGAAGACCGGCCGGCCTCTTATGAGAAATACCAGGGGAGGATTGCCAGTTTGCTCTACCAAAAGCACCTTGCCCAGGTAGAGGCCGAACACTTGGAACAACTGCGCGATTCCTTCAACGTGCTCCTAAACTCGTCTGCCCTGCGCGAGTTGGTCAACGCCTATCAGACAAAACAGCCCGCGCTCATAGAGGGGAATCCGACGCCTTTATACACCTATAAAGGCGGCGAAATAACCCTAGGTCAGGTCCAGGAATTTTTGCGTCGGAGGAATATCAGTTTTGGCCTTGCAGACAGCACTCAAGCTATAGTTGCCCTGAACCGGTATTTTTTAGAGGCCTATCTGATCCAAGAATCAGCCCGAAAAGACGGTTTTTACCAAACGCCCAAGATGCAGAAGTTCGTCGAGCGCACCGCGAATGCCACACTTCTTGAAATCGTGAGAAAGCGCGTCATAGCCGACCTAATTGACATATCTGAAGAAGACGTGCGCCACTATTACAACACTCATTTGGAGACCTTCCGCCACAGTGAGGCCGTATGGATTGAGGAAGTGCTGCTCCCAACCCAGGCCGACGCCCTGCAGGCTAGGGACCAAATAGAAGCAGGTGCATCCTTTGATCAATTCGTCGATGAGAGCCTGAGAGCAGACGCACAAAAATACAATGGGCGATATCATTTCCACATGCTGGGAAAAGCCCGCTATCCCGTGCTTGTGCCCGCTGTTTTCCAGGCCCAACAGGGCCAACTTGAAGGTCCTTTGCAGGTAGAGGGAGGCTACTCGGTGTTCCGCGTCCTAGAACGGGAAGAAAGCAGCATCGAACCTTTCGAGGATGTTCAACAGCGGGCTCAAGCCCTAGTCCGTCTAGAGCGGGAGACCCAAGCACTAAACGCCTTTCTAGTCCAGCTGAGGGAGAAATATGCCAACCAGATCACAATCTATCCCGATCGCCTCAAGGAGGCAGTGCCCGACTCCCTGTTGCTAGTCCAAGACTAAATCCAGTGCTACGCTGTTAGGACAACCGCCATCAAACGATTTAAAAAACTTGTCTGTAATGCTCTATATTCCTTAGAATAATGCCGTACGATGCGGTCGATATGCGCACAGGAGGCCCTCTATGAGACGCCCGAGTTACTCTTCTAACTGCCCTGCCCTGATTCTCATCTTATTGCTCAGCCTGAATCTCGTGCCACCCCAGCCCGCTGAAGCTCAGAAGCGGGGATATCGGATCGCCGGCAACCAAATCGTCGTCAACTCCCCAGCCCATTGGGAGCGTTGGAGTATGCCCACACATGCCGTGGACATACTCCCCTCCGGCGGCGTTCACCCCCACTTCTCCCGCTCCCAATTCAATGTCCTAGACGACTTGGCGACCTATACTCGTCGCTTGCCGGAACTTCGGCGCAAAAAAGGTCAGACCGCCGTCTTAAACATCGATAGCACCGAAACGCTGGATGTCTTTGGCAACATCATACGCGATCGCCAAAAAAATCCCCTCTACACCTATCTATCTCGCATAGGTATCAGCCGCGTTGGCTCCAATCCTAGGGCGGCGGCCAATATTCTGGACGGCGATCCCAATACCTTCTGGGAACCCGATTTCAACGACCCCATAGAGGACTGGTGGGTCGAAGTGGACCTCGGCCGGAGCCTGCCCGTCGACGAGTTGGTCTTAAACTTTGTCGATGAGTCGTTGGGCGATCCCTTCCGCCAGTTCAGAATATTGAGTGCCCCTTTCCAAAAGGTTATCAATCAAGAGGCAAACGAAATCCCCTTTCGCCGCGAAGGCGGCACCAAAGGCTCCAACGAGGACCAGCGGGTGTTCTCTTTCCAGCTAGACCAATTCCAAGCCGATGACAACTGGATTGGGGAAACCGTCCAAGTGATCCGCATTGTAGTAACTGATTCCAAATTCGGCCGGGGTACATTGATCTCAGAGGAGGAATGGTCTGCTCTAAACCCAGCAGATCGGGGAGATATTGTCTATTTCGTTAGGAATCAGCGAGGATTCGAAGAACCGGTTGAAAAATCTGTCTACGACGACCTACCGTCCGAACGCCAAGGAAAAATAGAGCACTACATCCGCGAGAGGCCCCGGCTGGCCGACATCCAAGTTTGGGGATTTGGGGACAATCTTAGCCCAGGGCTCGTAGAGGGGGGAGGCTCGGCCGCCTTCCATGGGGCCAATGATTCCTTTTCTCCGGCCCCGGCATTTGACGGAGATGGAGGCTCCAATTTTATCCACCTAGTCTGGTCTCCAACGGTGGACCGGGGGGTTCTGTTCGTGGATATGGGGGCTACTTTCTGGTTGGACACCTTCCGCATGTCCTCCTCTCTGCCTCGACTTTTGATCGATGGCTATATTCTGCGCGGCTCGGATGGGTCGCGGGACTCTAGCGGTCGGATCAAATGGCGACGCATAAGTGACCCGATCCGAGAACACAATCTAGAAGATCGGTTCGAGCACATGATGGACGTGTACCAACCCCCGCCCAAAGTGCGCTTCCTAGAAATAACCATCGTCTCCGATAACCCCGATCGCCGGGGCGGTTATACCGCCGGTCCGAATGTTTCCGAGTACCAACTCTTTTCAAGTGGCTATCCCGCTATAGTAGAATTGGTCTCGGATCTAATAGAACTGCCGGGGACGCGAAATCTTGGCGGCATCACTTGGGAAGGCGAGACCCCGCCAGGAACCACGCTAGAGGTGCGCACCCGCACGGGTGATCTACTGGCCAAGGAAATCCGCTATTTCGACAAAGGTGGTACGGAAATTACCGCCGATGCTTGGAAGAATCTTATCGGCAGTTTTAAAGGTCCGGCGGATACCACCTTTATCCCGACGAGAGGTTGGAGCCCCTGGAGCCGGGCTTACCAGAACCCGGGGGACCCGGTGACCTCTCCTGGGCTGCGGAAGTTCATGCAGGTCCAAGTCAAAATGATCACGACCGATCGCAATATCGCCGCTGCCATACAATCCATCGGCATTGAGATGGCTAATCCAGTGGCCGAACTCATTTATGCCGAAGTGTGGCCCACTGATGTTCCCACTCCGGGTATCGTCGATACTTTTGAAGTATTTATCCAACCCAATTTTGTCGAAAGTCCCTCTAGCGCACGCAGTACCGGATTCGATGAAATCCTCCTGACTAAGCCCGCCTCCCAAAGCATGGAACTCCTCGAAATGGGCCTAGACACCAATCCCCAGACCGATGGGGAAGACCAAGTTTTCCTTCCCACTGAAGATGGTAGTTTTGTCGACGGAAACGGTGAGTTGCTCCAGTTCTTGAGGCCCCGCATTGGCTCCGATTCCGTCTGGGTGCAACTGCCCACCCCGCTCCACAGCCTCGCCGATTTGCCCAAAACCTATAACAAGATCACTACAGAAGGGGATCAAGTACCAGTGACAGGCGACGGCTTGCTGCTCTCGGGGGATTCTTACGGTCTGCTCAATGATGAGGAAAAAGGAGATATCCTCTATTTCGATGCAGAGGGCAACTCCATCGATCAGGCAGCCTACCTAGCTCTCGCAGAGGAAGAGCGAAGCGGTGTGCGCTACCTTAGACTGCTGAACGGATCTGGGGCTCAGTTTCCCTTCGACGAGGTGGGCGATTCGCTCGATGCTGCTGCCTACAATCGCCTCTCTAGCATAGAAAAAGGCAATATAATTGGCCGAGGCCCGCTGGTGCGGCTGCGCTATAGGGCACCGGTCTTTCTCAATGGCACTACGCTGCGCCTAGCGGTACGCAATACCAGTAGCGGCAGTGATGCGCCATGGCAGAGCGTCGCTGCCGGCGATGCGACTCCTTTGGTGGGGAGCAATTCCCTTTCTATCAATGTGCCGTTGGAAAGCAAGCCCATCGAAAAATTTAGCCTAGACCCCAACCCCTTCACCCCCAATGGGGATGGCATCAACGACGAAATTGTGATTCGCTTCTCCATCTTCAAAATAACTACCAGCCGCCAAGTGAAGGTGAAGATCTTTTCTCTGGATGGCCGCTCTGTATGGGAGACGACGCAGATGCTCGACAGCGGCCACGTTTCAATTCGCTGGTCCGGCGAAGGCCGCAACGGCCAAAAAGTAGCCCCCGGAATCTACCTCTGCCAGCTAGAAATGGATGTAGATAACCAAGGAGTCGGAGCCACCCAAACTCGTCTGCTTTCCGTCGCCTACTAGTAAGGCTCAGGACCCATCGTCTGCTGCCAATGCATTGGAAAGAGCTTGACAAGCAGTCCAACTTAGTATATTTCTACGCGCGAACAGGTTCATACAGGATTCAGAGCACAATCCTGCTGGAGTTAAGACAACACAAAGGAGGCAGTTGGTGATTACACGAAGATCAGCTTTTTGCCTCGTTTGGGGCGCGATCTATCTAAGTTTGAGCCCATTTCCCGCCCTAGCCCAAGAGTACGGAAGCCGTCTCGGCACGGTCCAAAGAGGGGGAGAAGTATCCTTCCATCCCAGGGGCCCAGGGGTGCTCTTTGGTGCCCTAGACCCGGCCCAGAGGAGATGGTATGTGCCCCAGGAACTCTTCAATGAGTACCGGTGGCGTCAGTGGGAGTACTCCAATTATGCCCGGGAACATTTTCAGCGGTATGTCGATATCGTTCAGGAAGGCGATTCTTTTTACGACCTCTACGGCAACTATATCACCCGGGGTTGGGTTATTTTCAATAACTCCCAAACCCAGCCACAACAGTTTGGCTCTTCCATCCTCAAATCCGACAGGTTTAAGGATTGGTTCAGCGGTGCCCTTATTTCGGCTGATGCTAAGGGTCAAAATTACTATGCCCTGACCATGGGCGCTGCCCTCCGCACCACCCTCACCCCCATGACCTTTTCCAAACCTCGCTGGGACGGAATCCAATTTGACTACGCCGCCGACAAGTACCAGGGGACTATAATCTACTCGCGCATCAGCCAGCCCGGCGGCACTTCTACGACTAATCAAGAGCTTCTGGCAACCAACACCACATCCCTCATTGGCGGGCGCTTTGTCACCCAAATCGGCGATTTTGCTACCATTGGTCTCACCAGCGTCAATAGTCACCAAGCCAATACCATCATCGATGGATTCGCTGGCAATCCCATCACCGGCGAACTGACTCTGGACCAGAACAACACCATTTCTGCCATTGAAATTGTCTTGCGCGATGACTCGCCTGAAGACGGAGTAGGAGGTGCTGCCTTCTTCCCGGCCGGTTCCGATATTATCATCACCTACTTGGACGGTACGGTGGACCGAGGCAAACAAATTCGCTTTGAACCCGTCATCGAAGGAGGTTTTGTCCGCGAAGGCTTCCTCTCTGCCGATGGCGCCGAGGAAATTCGCCTGCGTTACGACTTTGACAGCCCGGCCTTTATCAGTCGCGCCAGTGCCTCCAAGGAAGATATCAAAAAGGTGAAATTCCGTCTGGTTCTGGGCAACGATTACCAGGTGTGGGTAACCTCGGATCGACAATTGAATCAATCGGATGTTTCTGTTTTGATTCTACAGGCCCAAGCTGAGGGCAATGTCCAAGACAATACCAACCTGCAGGTAGTCAGCTTCGAGTATGGCCTGCCCACGGCTACCCAGATCTGGGGAGGCACCTTGGAGTTAAATAAAGTTTTGGGCTTCGATTTCTACGGCGAATACGACCTGAGCTATTCCTATACTAAATACCCCAACGTCAGCATCGATGCCACCGAGAAAGACCACTCCACCTGGTCGGGCATCGCAGGAGATCGAGCGGCTCCGGCTTGGATGATCAACCTGTCGCGCACCGATTACCCTTGGTTCGTCTTTGCCGAAGCCTACAGTATGGATCCGCGCTACAACACGAGGACCTTCACCACCCTCAGTTCCGGCTTTATCGATTATGAGGACGAACGCGCCCATGTATTAGAATTGGTGGAGGACAACGACGATCAGGACCAATTCCCCGATACGGTCCGCAAAGACTGGAGATCAGGCGACCAGCAAGTCTATCCAGGTTGGGATGAGAACCGCGATTTTATATCTGACTTCAATCAAAACGACAACCGCTCGTTGACTAACTCCATTCCCGACTACGATGAGCCTTTTCTGCGCCACAACGTGGATCGGCCTGAGTTTCTCTTTGGGGTCGATATGAACAACAACGGCTGGATCGACCGCTTTGAAAACGACGAATTGCCGGATTATCCCTACAAGAAGGACCACCGAGGCTACAACATCTATTTTGGCACCCATCTGAGCCCAGAGATTCGCATCACCCTTGGATCCCTGCGCGAGGATCTGATTTCCTCGGACCAAAGTAACCAGTCCAGATACGCTCTCTTCACCTTGGACCGCGATACGGCCACCTGGGGCCATTGGCGTCTTTTCAACATGCTCAAGTCGGTGGTAGACGATATTCCCGACGATTTACTGCAGTGGCTGCCCAACGCTAATATTCGCACTGGCGAATCCACCAAAATCGAGGATCCTCTCATTGGGCGCGACACTTGGATCAATTCCCTATGGCTGGGAAATGACTACAAACTCAGCGGATTTAAGGTCAGCAACTACCTAAAGTACGATTTCTACCACCAGCGGCTCAGCCAGAATGAGCGTTCTCCTCTGGGTTTGCGCGAACGAGATTTCTTCTTTGGCCTTATCAACAAAGCTAGCTACCGCTTCGACTTGGGCAGCCTGTGGATCGAACCGCGCTGGAAAAGCGAATTCCGCTACCAGAGCATCGATCTAACCTCCACCGATAAACGCCGAGAGCTCACTGAACTGGGCGGCCTTATCTTGGGATTTCCCCTGCTAGCGCATACTAGTGTCCAAGCTGGTCTGGAGTTCTCCCGTTTCGACGATTTTGAAAACGACCTTAACGACTTCAACGGCGTGGTGAGTGCGGTGCAATTCAGCAATGATTCGGCCTACCTAGGATACCATTTGACTACCCGGATGGGCTTGCAAATAGATCGCCGCAAAGCCAAAGGGAAAAGCGCGAGCATCATCACCCAAAGTTTCCTCACTGTCTATGCTGGTATACAGTAATTTCTCCTGGGCATGACAGCACCTTTTGGGCGCCGCCTAGGGCCTGCCCTTTTGTTGGGCCTGTTGGGGCTAATCCTCCGCCTTGTCTATTTGGAGCAAATCCGGGATAGCTTATTCTTCAACATCCCAATCGTAGATGCCAAGACTTATGTGGAGAATGGACTCTATCTAAGCAGTCAGTCCTGGACCGGCCGGCCAACGCCTTTTTGGCAGCCGCCGCTGTACCCCTATCTCCTGAGCCTCTTTTTCTGGTTTTTCGATCAAAACCTCTACCTGCCGCGCCTGTTCCAAGCTCTACTCGGAGCGGGTATATGCGTCTTTACCTACATTCTTGGTCTCCGCGTTTTCTCCTTTCCCGTGGCCTTTGGGGCCGGGCTAGTCGCTGCTCTGTATGGTCCGCTGATCTACTTTGGCGGCGAATTGCTGCCCACTATTCCGGCCATTTTCCTCAACCTGCTGTTGCTGTTACATCTGAGCCGCCAACCCAGCCCCGCTCGTTGGCCCTATCTGGTCGCCGGACTCTTGCTAGGGATATGTGCCTTGGCCGTAGCCAATATCCTTTTGTTCCTTCCCTTCCTACTTCTCTGGCTGTGGTCCACTGGTAAAAAGGCATATATTGCCCTCCCTCGCATCTTGCAACAGGGCGTCCTCCTTCTTTTGGGATGTGGCCTTATTATCGCTCCCGTTGCGCTGCGCAACTATCTGGTTGGCGGCGACCTAGTACTGATTTCCCATAATGCCGGCATCAATTTCTACATCGGCAATAACCCCGACTACGATCGCACGGTCAATATCCGCCCGGGACAAGACTGGATTCACCTTATTGAACGACCCGAAAGAGAAGCGGGTATTGAACGCCCCTCGTCAAAGTCCCGCTTTTTCTTTGTACGCTCATGGGACTATATCGCTGATGCTCCCTTGGATTACCTGAAACTTTTGGGGCGCAAACTCTATCTTTTTTGGCACGGTGATGAAATCCGGCGAAATCTCGATCCCTATTTCGCCCGCCGCGATTCAACCTTGCTCCAAGTTTTACTGTGGAAGTTTGGTCTGGCTTTTCCCTTTGGGCTAGTGGGGCCCTTCGCCCTGCTCGGACTGGCATTCTTCGGGTGCAGCAAGGAAGGCCGGACCCCTCAGGGACGTCTGCTGTTGTTTTTTAGCCTTGCCTACATGCTCTCGGTAGTTCTCTTCTTCGTGACTGCTCGCTATCGCCTGCCTGCCGTGCCTATTTTGTTGCTCTTTGCCGCTTTTGGCCTGTCCAGGCTATGGTACCCATCTCGCCGTCTCTGGGTCCTAGCCGGCGTAGTCGGGGTCACAGTGTTGACCAACTTGGGTGCTGGTAGAATGGACCTAGCAGGGGATACTCAGCAGCACTTCTGGATGGGCTACGCCTATGAGCAGAAGGGCATGGTTGCCAACGCCATGCGGGAGTACCACGCCGTGATTGAGGACCGTCCCGATCACCGGAATGCCCTGTTGAGCTTGGCCAACCTCTACAACGCAAAAGCACAACACGCTGACGCCATAGAAATCTACCTTCAATATTTGCGCTTTTATCCCGAGGACGTTCCCGCTCGCTTTCTGCTGGGCAATGCCTATCTCGGTGCCCAGTTTTATCAGGAGGCCATCGCCGTCTACTCCGATTTGGTTCCTCTGCAACCCCAATGGGCCGCCCTCCACGGCCGCTTGGGCTACGCCTATTTAATGGCTGGCCAGCCCCAGCGCGCCATCCAAACCTATCGCCAAACCCTTGACCTCCAGCCGGATTCGAGCCTAGTGCGCTACCAGTTGACCCGGCTCTACGAAGAGACCGGCGAGATAGATGCAGCCGAAAAAGAGTGCCGCATCCTGCTAAACCAAGACCCGGAAAATCCCCGGTACCATACCCTGCTGGCCAACCTTTTGATCAAGCGCGAAGGAGTTGTAAAGGAGGCTAGCCCGACAAATCAGCCCCCCCGCTTGCTGGAGGCAGAAAACCATATGCTTCGGGCTATCGGCTTGGATGCCAATTCCATCCAGACCCGTTGGAGTTTGGGCCTGCTCCTAGCCCGACAGAAGCGCTACAGCGAAGCAATCAAGCACTTCGAGAAGATCCTGCTACTAAGTCCCACAGACTTTGAGGCCCACAGGCACCTAGGTAATCTCTACAAGCGCATCGGAGACCTCAAAAAGGCCGACGAACACTACGGTCTTTATAGCCTTGCCGAACGGCAACAAAAAATGCGGCAACGAGCCGAAACCTCGATAAAAGAACAATTAACAAGAATCCTAGGGAAATAACCCATTGACATTCAAAACTATTTCGCGCATAGTTCAACATTAGGCCACTCAGTTCCAACCATTGCTGAGGAGATGCCATGCTCGAGAATACAGTATCTTCAAGACAAGCCATCTTAATTTGGATTGGTGTCCTGTCCCTCTGCCGTTGGGCGGTGGCGGTGGATACGGTGAGCCTTGGAGAGAACGGATCCCTCAACTGGCGGGGTGAAGGTTCCTCCTCGGTAGGGACTATCGAGCCTCAGTACCGGTCTCTTTTCCAAGACGACAAGGTGCCGGGCGTGGAACTGCTAGTGGGCAACTCGCCCGGCAATTTGATCGAGTTTGAGAGCGACCAATTCCCCGGTAGTATCCATCCTTTGCGCATTCCTGATGGCGAGAATATCGCCAATACCGCTCTGGGACGCGGGGGTGGTATAACCGCACCCAATGTCTTTGACTTGGGCGGCTTTACCGCCGGCATTTTTGACGCCAACGACCTGCGGATCACCTTGGAGGAACTCATCACCACGGACGATGGCGGCGAAATAAAAGCATTCGAACGCAAGAATTACAATGCTTTGGGGACCCTAATATTTGTCGAGTTGGGGGGACTCTTTGGGGTAAGTCGCGTTCGCTTCTATCCCCGCAATACGGTTTTCCCATCGCCTACCACCCCATTCCAAAACGATTTTTTACGGGCCTTTGAACTATTCACCAACGACGGCAGCCAGACCGAAGGAGGCAATCTCATCTGGGAGCCATTGCTCCTAGAACCCGATAACGAGAATCCAGTTGTTGATGTCGCCATGGATCCACCGCGTCCTGTCAAAGCCCTGCGCTTGCGGGCTACGACCACGGTCAACTACGAGATCGACGAGTTCGAGGTATTCGGTACGGGCTTTTTGTCCAACGCCGAGTATATTTCGCCTATTTTCGATGCGGGCCAACCTGCGGTGTGGAACGTACTCCGCTGGCAAGAAGAAGCAATTGGTGATTCTGCCTTTTCCAATATCCAGATTCGCACCCGCACAGGAAGGGATACCAATCCACTTGTCTTTACTCGTCTGCTCTACGGCCAGCGCAATCCCACAGAAATTTCGCTCTCGGTAAATAATCCGGGACAGGAAATGGATTTGGCGGAGTACAAATCACTGCCGCTCGACGACGAATTGGGCCGCCGATGGGAGCACGGACCGGTTCGGGACGATCTAGTCAACTGGAGTCCGTTCAGCACACCGTTTCCCGCCAGCACAGCTAACGATACAGCGGGCTCGCCCATTACCTCACCCGGGCCGCGGCGCTATTTTCAGTTTCGAGTACTTTTCAACAGCAGTGATCTAGATGCAGGGCGGGTGCTCAAGAATTTGAGTTTTGACGTGTTGGTACCTCCTCTAGCCGATGCCGTTATCGGCGAAATTTTTCCCCGGGATGTGCCGGTTTCCCAAAGTACGTCCTTCACCTATGCCCTGCGCACCGTGACTCAGTCCGATGGCTTGCTCGGTTTTGACACCGTGAAGATCTTCACAGTCAGCCAAGTGGAAAGCATCGACAGTATAGAAATGCGAGATCCCAGCGGCCAAATCATCGCTGAGCGTACTTTTGCCGATCTAGATGATTCGTCTCCTGAGGAAGAATTCCAAATTGTCTCGGTATCCCCTGCCAGTTTTTCGGTGCGTCTGCCGCCGGTGAGCGAAGATAATATCGTGATTCTCCTCCGCTTCCAGACCGGAGTTTTGACTTATAGCACAAACTTCACTGGTTCGGTCCTGCTTTCCACCCAACCAGGGGCTTCGCAGGCCATTATTCCGGGCGATGCAGTTTTGTTGGGTGACGGGGACGAGGCTGATTTATCCGGTACCACAGTGCTGAGTCCCCAAGTACTCGAAAAGACCCAACTGCTCAACCAGGTATTTATTAAGCCTAGTATTTTTAGCCCCAACGGAGACGGAGCTAATGATGTGATGGGGATGAACTACAATCTGCTATCTCTGAGTATCGTCCGCCCCGTGGCAATTGGGGTGTACGATTTAAGCGGACGACAGATTCGGGTCATCCACGACGGTCCCGAGGCCAATGGGCAGTACACGGACAAGACTTGGGACGGCCGCAATGAGCATGGGCAGCTAGTGCCACCGGGACTTTATGTCGTACATATCAGAGTCAAGGGAGACGCCAAGATCGAGGAAAAGGCCCACATTGTCGGAGTGGCCTACTAATCGCTCCGCAATCAAACAACCCAAGATCTTGGTCGTCGGTCTTACCTGTTAATTGTCCACTCCGAACCACAAGGAGCGAGTTATGGCGAGCATAATATTGCTCTGTTTTTGCGGCGTCTTGCTGGGGGCTGCACCCGTGTTAGGGGGGACGGAATACCGCTTAGGTGGGGCTGATGGCAACCCTTGGCAGGCCATCCTAACTGGAGAAAGCACCTACTATACCTTTGCTGCCGATGGCCAAATCGAGCGTCAAGTATCAGTGGGAATCTCGCCCTTTGGTTCGGGGGCCGACACCTTGATCGACTTTTCCAGTACCTCGATCCAGCCCCGGTTCATTGACCCCAGCGTCAATATCGCCCGCGCCGATGTGGACGCCGGCAGAACCACCATCCCTTTGCCCTACATCCCCGGCTCTAGGGTCCTCAATAACAATGGTTGCTGGTCCTGGGGCAATTTTCAACCTTCGATCAAACTAATGCTGGATGGCAATCCGACCACGGCTGCCTTCCGCACCTTTGTCCAAAAAGTTGGGGCTCCGCCGGGCGTGGGTTATACCTGGCGCTCGTCGGTGGTATTCGATTTTGGTGCTGGTGTGCCCATCAACCGCATCCGCTTCTTCCCCCGCCTGAGCCAAAGGGAGGATTACCAGTTGATCCAGACCATGGAGGCACCTACGCCAGAGGTGGAGACCTTTGGCGAAGACAGTTTCTTGGCCAATTTCCTCGCTTGGTATGAGATCCGCACCGGCGATAACTCAGTCGTCTTTGGCCATGATCCCTGTAGCGGCGATGGCCGTAGCGGTGCCAGTGACCGCAACGGCAGTGTATCGACGAGCAAACGCCGCACCGTTTTGGGCGATTTGCGGTGGGTGCGCAATGGCGATCCACTGCTTTCCGTACTCGAATCCACCCGCGAAAACCTCAACCCCGTCGTCGATATGCGCTTTCCCGTCCGCTCGATCCGCTGGCTCACTCTGCGAACCTTCCCCCTGCGCGACTATGAAATCGCCGAATTCGAAATCTACGGCGACGGCTATGTCCATGAGACCACCTATCTCACGCCCATCCTCGACTTCGGACAAGCCGTCACCTGGGGCAAAATACGCTGGGATGGTCAAGTGCCCGACGGCACCCGCATTGAGATTCGCACCCGAACCGGCCACACCCCCGATCCGCTGCTCTACTTCGCACCCAATATCAACGACGAACTCATACCCATCACCCGTACTCAATACGACAAAATCGACAAAGCAGCTCAATTGCTGCCCATCTACGATGCCGATAACTGGAGCTTCTGGTCGCCGCCCTACGACTTTGCCGCCGGCCAGCACAACCCCAACCAACCCGCCAACACCTGGCAAGACGGCATGCTGCTTTTGTCGCCGGGTCCCAGCCGATACATCCAACTCGCCATCAAACTCTTCGCCGACTTCCATGTGGCCCCGCGTCTGGACCAACTCACCTTGCAGTTGAGCGAAACCCTGTCGGCACAGGCCCTCGTCGGCGAAATTTGGCCTATCGAAGTCGCCTCCTTTGAACCTACTCCCTTCACCTATGTGGTCTTGCCTACTCTCAACGACGACAACGCCGGCTTTGACCGCCTAGAAATCCTCACCCATGTTCGCGTACACACCGTACACGCCGTGCGCATTGATGGGCAACCGGTCAATATGGACCAGTTCGTCCCGCAGCTACTCAAGGACCGCCTCATCGTATCCTTCCCGCCGCTGACGGGTACAGCCGACAACTTCAAACAGGTCGAGGTTGACTTCGACGTGCCGGTGCTGCGCTTTGGCACCGAGTTCAGCGGGTGGGTGTTCAACAGCGCAGACCCAGATCAGATCCGGCAGCGCATCGACCCGGGCAACGCCACGTTCCGCTTTGGGGGCGACTTGTTGGCCGTCAACACGCCGGTGGGCGGCGAGTTGCTAGTGGATGTGCAAGTGCCCGAGGTGTTTACCCCCAACGGCGATGGGATCAACGAGACTTTGACCATCACCTACAAGCTGCGCGAGGTCACCGCCGCCCGGCCGGTGCAGGTACACATCTACGATTTGGCGGGTCGGCTGGTGGCACATCTGCCGGTGGTCAAAGTGCGCAGCGGAGCTTTCATCCAAGAGTGGAACGGCCGCAATGCACAGGACGCGTTGGTCCAGCCCGGCACCTATATCTACGAATTGACGCTCGATTCCGAGGAGCAATACGCCCAAAGAGGCGTCTTTGCCGTCGCCTATTGAAAGCATAGAAGAGGTTTTGTTTCAAAAATGCTGAGCTTAGGTGTACACTTATATCTTCGCAACCTTTGAACTGCACACTTGTATTGGTGCAGCAGCAAGGAGGGTGTTATGGCAGGCATAATGTTGCTCTGTTTTTGCGGCGTCTTGCTGGGGGCGGCGCCTGTGTTGGGGGGGACGGAATACCGCTTAGGTGGGACCGATGGCAACTCCTGGCAGACTATTCTAACCGGAGAAAGCATCTATCAGGCCTTTGCTGCTGACGGCCAAGTCGAGCGTCAAGTGTCAGTGGGAATCTCGCCGTTTGGCGCGGGGGCCGATACCTTGATCGACTTTTCCGGTACTTCGATTCAACCTCGGCTCATTGACCCCAGAGTCAATATCGCCCGGGCCGATGTCAATGCTGGAAAGACCACTATCCCCTTGCCCTATATCCCCGGATCCAGAGTCCTCAGCACAGATCACTGTATTTTCTGGGGCAATTTTCAACCTTCGATCAAACTAATGCTGGATGGCGATCCGACCACGGCCACTTTCCGCACCTTTGTCCAGCGAGTCGGGGCTCCGCCGGGCGTGGGTTATACCTGGACCAATTCCGTGGTATTCGATTTTGGTGCTGGTGTGCCCATCAACCGCATCCGCTTCTTCCCCCGCCTGAGCCAAAGGGAGGATTACCAGTTGATTGAGACCATGGATGTACCCACGCCAGAGGTGGAGACCTTTGGCGAAGACAGTTTCTTGGCCAATTTCCTCGCTTGGTATGAGATCCGCACCGGCGATAACTCAGTCGTCTTTGCACCGGATCCCTGCAGCGGCAGCGGTAGTCTCACCTGCGCCGAGTGTAGAGCAGGGGCTTCCGGCAGTGTATCGACGAGCAAGCGCCGCACCGTTTTGGGCGATTTGCGGTGGGTGCGCAATGGCGATCCACTGCTTTCCGTACTCGAATCCACCCGCGAAAACCTCAACCCCGTCGTCGATATGCGCTTTCCCGTCCGCTCGATCCGCTGGCTCACTCTGCGAACCTTCCCCCTGCGCGACTATGAAATCGCCGAATTCGAAATCTACGGCGACGGCTACGTCCACGAGACCACCTATCTCACGCCCATCCTCGACTTCGGACAAGCCGTCACCTGGGGCAAAATACGCTGGGATGGTCAAGTGCCCGACGGCACCCGCATTGAGATTCGCACCCGAACCGGCCACACCCCCGATCCGCTGCTCTACTTCGCACCCAACATCAACGACGAACTCATACCCATCACCCGCACTCAATACGACAAAATCGACAAAGCAGCTCAATTGCTGCCCATCTACGATGCCGATAACTGGAGCTTCTGGTCGCCGCCCTACGACTTTGCCGCCGGCCAGCACAACCCCGACCAACCCGCCAACACCTGGCAAGACGGCATGCTGCTTTTGTCGCCGGGTCCCAGCCGATACATCCAACTCGCCATCAAACTCTTCGCCGACTTCCATGTGGCCCCGCGTCTGGACCAACTCACCTTGCAGTTGAGCGAAACCCTGTCGGCACAGGCCCTCGTCGGCGAAATTTGGCCTATCGAAGTCGCCTCCTTTGAACCTACCCCCTTCACCTATGTGGTCTTGCCTACTCTCAACGACGACAACGCCGGCTTTGACCGCCTAGAAATCCTCACCCATGTTCGCGTACACACCGTACACGCCGTGCGCATTGATGGGCAACCGGTCAATATGGACCAGTTCGTCCCGCAGCTACTCAAGGACCGCCTCATCGTATCCTTCCCGCCGCTGACGGGCACAGCCGACAACTTCAAACAGGTCGAGGTTGACTTCGACGTGCCGGTGCTGCGCTTTGGCACCGAGTTCAGCGGGTGGGTGTTCAACAGCGCAGACCCAGATCAGATCCGGCAGCGCATCGACCCGGGCAACGCCACGTTCCGCTTTGGGGGCGACTTGTTGGCCGTCAACACGCCGGTGGGCGGCGAGTTGCTAGTGGATGTGCAAGTGCCCGAGGTGTTTACCCCCAACGGCGATGGGATCAACGAGACTTTGACCATCACCTACAAGCTGCGCGAGGTCACCGCCGCCCGGCCGGTGCAGGTACACATCTACGATTTGGCGGGTCGGCTGGTGGCACATCTGCCGGTAGTCAAAGTGCGCAGCGGAGCTTTCATCCAAGAGTGGAACGGCCGCAATGCACAGGACGCGTTGGTCCAGCCCGGCACCTATATCTACGAATTGACGCTCGATTCCGAGGAGCAATACGCCCAAAGAGGCGTCTTTGCCGTCGCCTATTGAAAGCGGAATCTTTCTTGACAACCTTATTACTTTAGCATTTAATTAGGGCATCTTTCCAGTGGTCCTTTGAATAGAAAGGAGGGGAATTTAGGATAAGGATCGGGCTTGAACCGAGTTGATAGGGAGTTTTCTCTCCTATCTCGTCAAGAATCCTTCTACCTCTAACTGAAAGGTTCATGAGAAGATGAAAAGAAAGATAGCTATATTGTGCAGCGTCTTTCTCGTCTTTGGAACCACTTCGGTGGCAAGTGCTCATTTGCCGCCAGGCGAGTTGTTTTTTGCTGCACAATTTCCCGACAACCTAGTTCCCACTATAGATGGGGAGCACAGCGATTGGGACATCCTGCCCGAATCGCCTTATTCGATCTTCAACGATCGGCTTTTCGATCCCGCTCAGTTCCAGCAAGCGGCTCGTGGTGAAATCGATATCTCCGATGCCAATATCCGGCACCGGTTTGGCTGGAATGAGAATTCCAACATGATCTACCTCGCCAGCCAAATTTACGATAACATCCACAACATCGACCGCTCCTTTGGGGATTGTCACTGCCTTGATGACAACTGGGAAATAGAAATCAACCCAGATCATTCTGCCAGTGAAGAGCAAAACCTCGAAGGGAATCCCGTCAACAACATTAGCTACAAGTGGGTCGTACCACCATTAGATGGGGTTTATCAGTCGATTGAGCCCATCGGCGATCTGGCTTGGTTGTCAGACGACACCGAATTCGTCGACATGAGCTGGTCTTTTACGGGTGAACAATTCGGCGAATCGACGTACTACTACGAGATCCGCCTCATTCCGATCGACGCCCTCCCCCGGGAAGGCGCGACCCCGGAAAACTCGTCTATCCACGACCTAGAAGAGGAAGAAATCATCCATATGTCGGTAACCATGGGTGATATCGACGTCGAACAGGCAAACCACGCCTACAATGGCTTCTGGTCTTTGTCGCCGGAGAGCTGCTGTAAGGGCGTCAACGACTTCGTAATGGCACCTGTCGAGCCCGCACTAGAAGAACTGTCTGCCGCTACTTCTGTCGAAGAGACTAGTTGGGGGCATATCAAGGCTGGTTTCGACCGCTAGAGATCTCGATTTAAGCCATTGCAACGTCTCCCGGGTAGGCTGCCCGGTTAGCTCCTGTTTCGCGCCATGTACGGGTGGGAACAGGAGCTTTTTTATGCCTCAACCCGCCCTCGTTATCTACTGTCCAGATTGATTTCCCTTGGCACTATGCTCCAAACCATCATTCACTCTACCAGATCGCAGGTTCTATCCATTTTCTTGCTAGCTTTGGTACTCCGTCTATTCTACCTAGCTGCCACACGCGACGCTCCCTATTTCCACACGCTTGTCATAGACGCCTTTGAATACGACCACTTGGCCACCCAAATCCTGCGGGGAAACTGGCTCCTCAACCCAGCAATAGACCTGTACGTGCACGGCCCTCTCTACCCGTACCTACTCGCCCTGCTCAAGGGAATCGGCTTCGATCATTTGGGCATTCTCCTGTTCCAAGCCGTGCTAGGCGCGCTTGTTTGCGTCCTGATCCACCGTGTAGCCAGCTACCTTTTTCCCCATCCCATCCCCTTGGTCGCTGGTCTGCTGGCAGCCGGGTACTGGCCCTTCGTCTTTTACAACGGCCAACTCTTGGCCACTACGCTAGTCATTCTCGTCGGATTGGGATTGGCGGTCCTACTCCTGCACTATGCGCCTAACCTGACTTACGGCAGCGCAGTCGGTGCCGGAATTCTGCTGGGCCTGCTGGTCATGGGACGCAGCAATAGCCTGCTGCTGTTGCCCTTGCTCTTGGGGTGGATATATCAGAGTGCCGGTGGCCTTCCCAAACGCCGAGTCTTCCTGGTCTTAACCTTTTCCCTGACCTTTTTCCTCATTCTTCTCCCCTTTTTCCTGCGCAACTATCAGGTCCAAGGCATACCCATACCCTTCCAAGGCGGCTTCAGTTTCTATATGGGCACCAATCCCGAAGCCGACGGCACCCCTTACGTGCGCCAAGGAGTCCAGTTCCAACGTCTCGAACTCATGCCTCTCCAACAAGGATTTGACACGCTAGCGGCAAAAGGGACCTTTTACACTGCCGAAGGCCTGCGATTTATTTATCGCGATCCTTTGACCTATCTCCATCTGCTCTATCGCAAATTTCGGCTCTTCTGGAACGCTTTTGAAATCCCAGTAAGTGCGGACCTGCGCTACTACGAGACCCACTTTCCGCTCTACCGGCTTTTTTTGCTCAGCTTTGGCCTCGTGGTGCCCTTTGCCCTAGTAGGCATATCGTGGCATTGGCGATGGACCTCCGCCTATACCCTGCCGCTTCTCTTCGTTTTGGCCTACCTATCCACCGGACTCTTATTCTCGGTGTGCGCTCGCTACCGTTTGCCCGCCTTACCCTTTTTGCTGATCTTTGCTGCCGCTGGAATTTGGCGTCTGAAAGAACTGTTGATCGCCCGAGCCGCTTCACGCCTCGGCGTTTTTCTGCTGCTCCTAACAGCGGCCTTCGCCCTAGTGCACACTGGGGTGGAGCCCCGGCAGGTGGATCACTTGCGCTCTCCTTGGCTGCTAGGCCATACTCAACTGCGCAACAAGCAATACGACCAAGCCGTACAGACCTTTACGCACGGCCTAGCGCAATTTCCCGACGATTCCGACCTCTACAACAGCTTGGGCGTGGGCTACCAGTACTTGGGCCAGTTTGACGAAGCTGAAGCGGCCTTCCTACGCGCAGTAGAGCTAGCCCCAGATCACGCCAAACCTTGGTCTAATTTGGGCAAACTCTATCTGGGCCAACGGCGTTTGGACCAAGCGCGGTACGCTTTTGTGCAAAGCCTACAATGCGATCCCCGACCAGCCAATACCCATCCGGTGTACCACAACCTAGGTTATGTCTTCTTCTTTCAAAAAGAATTTCAACAAGCTCGCCAAGCCTTTGAACGGGCACTGCACAACAGAGAGACCGCCCAGACCTATTACAGTCTCTCCCACGTCTTTGCCAATCTGAATCTGGCAGATGAACAAATCCACGCCCTTGAACGAGCCATCTGGATCAAACCCGACTTTGTCCCCGCTCATCGGAACCTAGGCGTACTCTATATGCAGCGGGGGACCTACGAGGCGGCGGAAAAATCCCTGCTCCAAGCCATCAAATACGATGCCCAATCGATCGCAGCCCATCGCAATTTAGGTATCCTTTACGAGAAAATGGGACGCCCGGAACAGGCCCGCCTAGCTCGTGCCCGGGCAGATCAACTGCAGCACTCAGGGGCTGGCCATTAAACTGTGCATTTCAAAAGCGGATGGTAAAACGGGTCGGCTCGTTGGGAGGGCTGTCGAGCGAAAAGGCAAAACCGTGTCGGCTCAAAATCTCCTGCACTAACGTCAGGCCGAGGCCGCGCCGATTTTCCTTGGTACTGAAAAACGGCGTGAACAAGCTCTCGGCTACTTCCGGATCGATCCCCGCGCCCGTATCCTCAACCACGGCAAAGGGCCGGTCTTGAATGTTTCCTAGACGAATTGTTATCCTGCCGTCCTCGCCGACGGCCTCTACCGCATTTTTCAAGATATTGACAAACGCCTGCTCCATCTGGTTTTCGTCCATGGCGATGGGTTTGAGGGCCGCCTGAATATCCCAGTCCCACTCGATGTTGCGGCGCTCGCACTCGACGCGCATCAGCAGGGCGATGTCGCGCAGCAGGGCTTCCAAATCCACCGGCTGCAAGTGCGGTGCCGGCAATTTTACCACCTCGGCAAAGCTGCGCATGAAGGCACTGAGATGATCGATGCGGTCAATGGCCACTTGCAGGGCGTTTTCAAAATCGCCGCGGTCGGCTTCCCGCAATTGTCCCTTGTAATTGAGACACGAGTGCAAAAGGGAATGGACCGCCCCGGTTGAGTTGTTCACCTCGTGTGCCAACAGGCGGATGACTTTCTCGTAGGCCGCCTTCTCCGACAGGCGCAACTCCTCGGTCAATTCCTCCATCAGGATAAAGCTGCGCGGAAATCCCTGATCCAAAAACTGCGCCTTGTGACAGCGCACCCGCTGCCCTTGCAGCGGCAACACCTGCGACTGGCCGACGGCCAACGTGTGCAGGGCGCGGGCAAATGCAGTCCCCAACTTGTCTAATGACTGGCCTTCTACGGCGCTTTCGGCCAGCCCCAACAAGCGGCTAGCGCTGGGATTGACTAGGGCGATCTGGTCGTCGAAATCGAGCGTGATAATGCCCGACGGCGAGGCCGTCAGGATCTTGTCCATGAAGTAATGCTGTTCCTGTAGTCGCGTGCGCTCTTGGCGCAACTGGTCAATCATGCGGTTGTACACGCGCACTAGCTGATCCATTTCCGGCTGACCCACTTCGACGAACTTGCTGGTAAAGTCGCGCTCGCCGATGAGCTCGGCACCCGTGCGGATCAGATCGAGCGGCACCCAAAAATGCTGGATCAAGCGCACGCCAAGCGCAAAAGACAGGACGAAGAAGGCTTCAATCCCCAAGAGCCAAAACTTTTCCGCGCGCAATAGGTAGCCAGCAAGTCCCGCGAATACCGCGAATACGAGGTGGATACCGATCAGGTAGCAGATGAGTTTGGAACGCAAGCTCAAGGGTCGATCCCGTATTTCTCAAAGCGGCGGTACAGCGCCGCCCGACTCAAACCCAACGCCTGAGCCACCCGGCTGATGTTGCCTTGATAGCGCTCCATGCACTGGACGATCATCGACCGTTCCAACTCGTCGAGGGTCATCGTGCCCGGCGCGGGCAAGTCGCCCGGGCCGCTTTGGCTTTCTTCGGGCTGCATCGACAGGGCCGCGGAGAAATCGTCGGTCCCCAACACGCGGTTGGGACTCATCAACGCGGTCCGTTCGACCAGTTGCTTCAACTGGCGGATGTTGCCCGGCCACGGCAGAGCTTGCAGCCAACTCAGAGCCGCGGCGTCGATTTCCAAATCGCGGCGGTAGGCTTGGGCCGCGCCCAGCGCAAAGTGGTGCGCCAGCAGCGGGATGTCCTCCAGCCGTTGGCGCAGGGGCGGCAGGTGCAAAACGATGAGGTTGAGACGATAGAGCAAGTCCTCGCGGAAGGCACCTGACTCGACCAACTCCAGCAAATTCTGATTCGTCGCCGAAATCACTCGCACATCCACCGAACGGGTCTTGCTCGACCCCAGCACTTCATAGGTTCGGTCCTGCAAAACGCGCAGGAGTTTGACCTGACCACTCGGGGCTAGGTCGCCGATTTCGTCGAGGAAGATGGTGCCGCCATCGGCCAACTCAAAACGGCCGGCGCGATCTTGCCGCGCGTCGGTGAAGGCTCCCTTCACATGCCCGAACATCTCGCTGTCGAACAGGGTCGAGGAAATGCCGCCGAGGTTCACTTTGACAAAGGGCTGCTCGCGCCGGCTGCTGTTGCGGAAAAGGGCTTGGGCGATTTCGTCTTTGCCGGTGCCGCTCTCGCCGGTGATCAGCACCGAGGCTTCGGTGGGAGCGACGCGGCTTACTACTTCGAGCACTTTGAGCAGTTGGGGAGCCGCGCCAATGATGTTGGCAAAATCGCCTTGGCAATCTAGTTCGGCGCGCGTGAGAGTGCGCTCAGTCGCCGGCGTTGCTGCGGCCAAGCCCAGTGCCGTTTTCACGGTTTGGAGGATCTGTTTGTTGGTCCAAGGTTTGGTGACAAAATCCGCGGCACCGGCCTTGATGCCCTGCACAGCCAGCTCGATGGACCCCCAAGCCGTCATCAAAATGACCGGTACATTAGCCGACCGCTGCTTGATTTGCCGCAACAATTCCATGCCCTCTTCGCCGCTGGTCTGGCGCGAGAAGTTCATGTCCTGCAAGACCAGCTCGCACCCGCCGCGCTCCAGCCATTCAAGAGCTTCCGCCGCAGATGCGGCCGTCGCGGTCTGGTAGCCGGCCTGCTTGAGCAGCAAAGACAGCGAGGTGGTCACGGAAATATCGTCATCGACGACTAGGATCATTGCCTATTCTCATTCTCGAAATAGTCAGCGAAGTGCAGGTTGAATTCCCAACCGTACCCTCTTCTCCATTTGGACCCCATTGCGCACGAGCTCATATGTGGACGACTTCGACGGCCACCAAATCGTAATGGCCCTCAGGGGCTTCTTCAAGCGGCGCGGCATGCGCCAATGGAGCGAATAGAAAAACGGCTAACATGAGATAACGCATGATTCCCTCCTCATTCGTGCGGCTAGCTCAAGCGTCTGATGAAACTCGTCCGAAACATCGTCAGCAGCAAACTTACATCCGTACAGTACCCCCAAAATCAAAACGCACCAAACTCAACCCCACGCCCCAGCCGGGCCGATCCAAACGCCGAGTGAAATCGAGGCGCAGCAGATGATATAGCACCAGCGAGACGCCCACCTCGTGGTGGAAACGCTCCGCATAGCGCGGATCGTACCCCAGTTTGGCTCGCCGCTCGGAGTCGATCCACGTCCGCCCTGAAGCCCCGTGCACCACCAGCCCCGCACCTCGCATGGCCCAATCCCACAGCCCCAATAGCTCAAAGGGCGTGGTCTTGAAGTTGTGCTCCCAATACAGGGCCGCGTAGTGCTCCCCCTCATAGGGGTGGCCGCTCACCGTGCGGAAAGCACCAAACGGAGAGAAAAAGCCCATACTGGCCTCCAAGCATCCAAAGCGCTGCATTGGCACATCGCCTATTGAGTATCCCGCTACCAGCCGCACATCGAGCGCGTTGGGCGCGACGCGGCGCTTGAGGAAGGTCTTGAAATGGCCGTCTAAGGCTAGGCGCAAACGAGTGAAGGAAAAGTCGCTGCCCAGTCCGGCACTGCTGTGCTCTACCCCCACTGCGACCCGTCGATTCGCCGCCACGCCAAAAGGCTGGTACGGCCCGCCCCATTCGAGGCCCGCCTCTACTGAACGCAGCCGACCTTTGTCAATGGCAGGATTGGGCCGCGGCCTCCGGTCCCGATTCAACAGCCTAAAAGTGGTCGTCTCCTGTAGCGAAGAATGATCCTCGTGGTTAAAGCCCACTTGCAAGCCGACCTGACCCGGCAGGGCAAGGTGAAGCCGGGCGCGCAACCTTTCGTTCCAGTAGTAGTCAAAATAGTCGTCCAAGCCCAACAGAAACTGGCCGCTATTGAGCAAAGGGATATAGCTGTCTGAAGGAATGCGCGGCACCGGTCCGCTACCATACTCCAAAGCAGTCCGCTGCCAGCCGAGCCGAGCCCGGTAAGACCAGCGCTTCAGGCCGATGTTGTATCCGGTAGCAACACCGATCGCCAGCCCGCCACCCAGCCCCCTGCTCTCCTCCAGCCCCAAATGCGCCCCACCCACCCGGTCATATCGCAAAACGGGCTTCCGATTGACAGATCCCCAGCGCGACGGACCCCCCCGCACTTCCGTCCTTTCCGTGGGCCGTTCCGTCGGCTCCTCCGTCCCTTCGACTGGCTCCTTGACCAACAAACGGGCCAAAAACCCCGTCGGCCGGAAGGCCTGTTCGAACTGCATGGTGCTGTCGATGGTGACATAAGCGGCTTGTTCCCGCGCCGACAAGGGCACCTTGTCGGCCAGCCGGGCAAAGGAACTGTCTTGGGCCACGGCCAGCGAATCGATCCGCAGCACTTCCTCGCTGGCGTAGAGCGAATCGGGCATATCCACATTGACTTGGCAGTCGCTCAGTCGCGTTATCACGTTGTACTTGATCGCGGGAAAGTGCAGCCCCACCGTGCTGATTTTTATTGCCATAGAAGCTCGGTAATCAACCGGTAGCCACACTCCTCCGGCAAAGCCGCGAAACTGTTGTTGGTAGGCAAAATCCATGTGCTCGATCAGGGGCAGGGGAACGGCCGAGGTCGTGGTCGCCCGGCTGGGTGCCAGCTCTACTTCGAGCAAGGCGAAATCCTCGTCCAATACCGAGACGCGGCCGACAAAAGCGGCTTGCAACTTATTCTTTGGCTCAACCGAGATGTCAAACACCACCTTATCGTCCCAATAGCGCTGGCCGATCAAGTGGAAGCGGTAGTGCTCAAGGGCATCGGGATGGGTCGGCCCAATCAGGGTGTGGCCGATAAAGGGGATATCGTCGTCGTAGAAATTCGCAAATCCCGCAAAGGCCGAGATGTATGCTTCTTGGGCCGCCAAATTTCGGGTCACACGCCGCGACTTGATCACTTCGCGCAGCCCCCGTTCCCGCTCCCAGTAAATCTCCGCGGCCAGCTCGCCGATCGAGACGATGCCTTCTTCGTTTGCCAAAACGCGCCGGGCATAGGCTTGCGCCTGATAGCTGGCCAAGCTGGGCCGCCACTCCTGTTTACGGCGGATAACTTGCCGCATGATGCCCTCGGCCGAGGTTTGGGCGGTTACCACGATGGGATCGAGCAGCAAGGGCACGGGCGTCAAGGCAAAATCTATTCGCTCCACCGGGACCGTCACCTCGCGCTCTTGGGAGACATAGCCGATATAACTCACCTCCAACGTCGCCGGTAGCTGCTGCACCTTGAGCGAGTACTCGCCCTCGTCGTTAGCTATGGTTCCGCGATAGGTACCGGCTAGCTGTACGGTAGCCGCTGGCAGGGGCTGCGCGGTGGCCGCGTCGGTAACAGTGCCGCGCACCAACCACGGCTGGGCATGGACTATGGGGACGGTCCATAAGACAGCCAAGACAGCCATCGTCAAAAGGCAATTCGCGCTAATTTTTTTGTAGCTCATAATATCCCGATTCACTCGTAGGGCTGCACCTAAGCAAGCGGGGCACTCCGGTGAATGCTTGTACAACGCTCAAAGCTCGTTCAACAGCGAGCCGATAACCACATCGATCCGGTCAGCGGTATCGGGACTGTAGCCATGGATATCGTAGGCGACTTTGCCGTCGCCGTCGAGTATCACATGACGCGGATAGGCATGGCCAAAAGTGCGCACGGTCTTGTCATCTGCCAAGGCGATGTCGAAAGAGAACGGATGCTTCTTTAAAAACGGCGTCAAATCCGCCATTTCATTGTGGGCGATAGCGAGAAACGCAACGTCGCGGTCCGCGTACTTTTCGACCAGTTCGTTGAGTTCGGGAATCTCCACGATACAGGGTGGACAGAAGGTTTGCCACCAGTTGATGACCACCGGCTTACCGCGCAGTGCCGTCAGGTCGATAGCACTGCTGTCGAGCCGAGTAACGGTTACATTCGGCATCTCAAAGCCCACAGCGAGGGCGACCGTTTGATCGCTGCGTTCGATCGCCAACTGATCTCCGGTCGCCGACACATGTGTCAGTTTGTAGGCCCGACCGTTGATCAAAAAGGGTTGGTTGACCCCAAAAACTTCGTCCTCCAGCACCTCGGTTTGGCCGTATAGACTAGTCAGGAATACGCCGTCTCCGTCGCGGTCAATCATAAACCCGTATAAAGTCCCCCCCAATGGGTCAGGGGGTATGGTATAAGTTACACTGCTCGGAGACCTGACTAGGGCTATGGCATAGCGTTGGCCGCCAATGTCGGCCTCGCCCAGCCGCAGTTCGAGATTGCGGTGCAACACGGCATTATATTTTTCCCGATTGATCAAGAGTTCGAGCGCCAGCCCAGGGTCTTGGCCAGCCGGGGGTATGGTTAGCTCAGCATACAGAGCTTCATCTCGAATGCGGTCAAAGAAATCGCTAGTTAGCTTAAGTTGCTGCGGCTGGGCAGTAGAATCGGCAACGGCGAAGGCAACGTCCTGTCCGTCGTCATCCTGTCCCACTATGACAATCGGCTCAACCGACGAATCTTCAAACGACAAGCGGGCGTACAGGGGTTGGTAAATCTCCAGCTCGGCAATCGCCTGAATATCAGGCAGCCCTTCCACCAACAGCGAGCCGCCCAAGCCGCGCCCCAGAGCAGGCTGGAAGAGATGCGCTACGGAATCCTCGCGCACGGATTCCATTTCCACCGTAATACTCTCCGCGTCAGCCACTCCACAACTGAACGCCGTGGCGACGAGGGCAACAATGGTGATCGCTGATTTGATCGATTTCATGGTATCCTCCTATGGGATAGAAGTACGTTCTAATTCATTCGTAGTGCAGGGCTTCAACCGGCCGTATGCGGCAGGCTAGCCGCCCTGGATACAGGCTGCACGCGATCACGAGGCCGTAAATTACCAACGCCGCAAAGGCCAGACTGAGCGCATAGATTCCGCTGGTGTAGTTGAGCAGTTCCAGCAGTGGGAATTGCAAGACGAGCAACAGACCAGCGATTACGCCGACACTGGCGACGGCCACTATCTCGCCGGTCAACTGCGCGTAGATACTGGCCGCCGACCCACCCAAGGCTCTTCTCAGTCCGATCTCCTCGGTTCTCAGCGTCGTCCGCTGCCACAGCACGCCACTCAACGACAGCGCCACCATGCCCAGCACCAATACCGAGACGACCCCGAGGGCGAACAAAGGTACTAGCGTCAACTTGAACGACGAGGCGCGAGAATCCGCTAAAGTCGTAATTTTGACTTCGTAGCCCGGTGCCATGGCCTTAAGCCGTCTGTCGATTTGCTCTTGGGCTGCCAATGGCGTACCGGGGCGTACTTTGATCAAAAAATTGCCGCGATTTTCTTCTTCGCTTTGGCGAGTGAACATGAAGAAACCAGGGTCGGCAAACTCACCGAGACGGCGATAGTCAGAAACCACCCCGATGATCCGTTCGTTAGACCCCTTCCACTCTTCAATCTTTTGGCCGATGGGATCTTCACCGCCAAAGAGTGCCTCACTCAGCGGCTGGGTTATCACGATCGGATCCCAGTCCAGAGCCGCATCCTCTTCGCCAAACCATCGCCCGCTGACTAAGCCGAGCCCGAGCGTCTGGTGGAACTCGTCGGAAACACTGCCCGTGGAGACAAATCGTCCATCTACGGTAAATAGGGCCTGAAGACCCAGCCTATAAGGGAAGGCCATGTAATCCCCCGAGGAGACCGACTCAATCCAGTCGAATCCCTCCAAGGCCAGATAGACCTGCCTGCGGCTCACGGGCGTCTCTTCCCCGGCGATCCGCCCGCTGACCCGATCCGAGTGGAGGTTCACAACCCACCGGTCTTCGTAGGAAAATCCGAGGGGCCGCCAATAGTTGCCGGCTTTATCCATGGCGAGGGAGGCCGTGGTAAAAACGAGCAAGAAAGCAATGAAAATCTGGAAGGCGGTTAGCGCGTTCGCCTTTTTGCGATTCCAAACTAGCTTGCAGATATGGCGTATCATTGCTTCCTCCTTCTGAGAGCCTCTACGATATGCAGGCGCGACATTTTCCACGCCGGATAGACGCCAGAAACCAGACCAAATACTAGGGTCATCACTAAGCCGTAGAAAAAGATGCGATGGTTCAGATGGAATTGGGCGTACTGCACAATGTCGCTGGCCCCGAGCATTTGTAGGACGAAAAAAGTAAGCACCAGACCCAAGGCACCGCCCAAGAGCGTGAGCACGACGTTCTCTACCATGAACTGTCCCACCAAGGCGAGCGAAGACCCGCCAAATGCCTTGCGCACCCCGATCTCAGAGGTGCGCTCCAAGATGCGGGTGACGTTGATGTTGACCAAGCTGACCACCGGCAGGAGCATGAAGAGCAGCGTGAGAACGCCAACCAGCACTATGAACCCACGGCTCGTTAGCGTACCAAAGGCGAAGACGCCATCCAAAGTATATTCTAACAGCGTTGTCGGGCCGCCGGAGATGTGGTCGAATTGGTCGGGATTAGGATATTCGATCCGGGTGAGCACATCGGCGAATTCCTCTTGGATAAGCGGTATTTCGGCTGAACTACGCGCCAAGATAAGTGCCTGATAGCCGCTAAATACCGAATCGTAACGCAGGTAGTCATCCGTTTTTTGGCTGCTGACAGGTACCCAGATATCGGCAAAGGTCATTAGGCGGAATGCCGGCACATTAGGCACGACTCCTACTACGCGGAACGCTTGTTCCCTGAGTTCGATGTACTTGCCCACGGCCTGCTCCTCCCCGAAAAACACCCGGCGCGTTGCTTCGTTGATCACCGCCACTCGTTGGCCCTCCTCTACCTCCTGTACTGTATAGGGGCGGCCTGCGAGGAAGTCGAATTCGAGTACTTCCCAGAACATCCCATCCGTGTGCTTGAGCTCGGATTCGATCTTCTCGCCTTTGCGGAACGTCGCTTCTGTGGACGAGCCGAGTTCGGAAATGGATACCTTTTCCGCTTGGTTTAGTGAAGACACATACCGTTTCAAAAAGGCATAGCCAGGCGAACTGATCATAGAGCCCGTCCCTCCCAGTTTTTCCCCTTTTATCGACTGCAGAACAAGCGTCCGATCCGCCCGCGTCTCTGGCGGGAAGGAGCCAAAAACGTGGTCGAACAAGGCCGTCGCCACCATCAGCACCATGAGCGTAAAGCTGATGGTAAACAAGCTGATGCAGGTAAACACCTTGCGCCGCAACAGAACTTTGAGCGCCATCTTGATGTAGTTTTTCAGCACGATCGCCTCCTCTCACTGAACCTGTCGTCCGTCAAACAGCCGCACCGTGCGCCCGGTGCGGTCGGCCAAGCGCTGGTCGTGCGTCACCATGACGATGGTGGTGCCCTCGTCGTTGAGCTGCTGCATAATACCCATGATCTCGTCGCCCATCTGACTGTCCAAATTGCCCGTCGGCTCGTCGGCCAACAGGATGTGCGGCTGCGCGACAATGGCCCGAGCCACGGCCACGCGCTGCTGCTGGCCACCCGACAGTTGCGACGGGAAGTGCTTCACCCGCGAACTCAGCCCCACTCGATCCAGCGCCTTCAGCGCCAACGCCCGCCGCTTTTTGCCCGCCAAGCCGCGGCGATAGAGCAGGGGAATCTCCACGTTATCGACCACGTTCAAATCGGCGATCAAGTGGAAGCTCTGGAAGATGAAGCCGACCTGCTCGTTGCGGATGCGGGCCAAGTAGCGGTCGGCGTAGGAATTGATATGGCGTCCGTTCAGGCTCAGGTCGCCGGCCGTAGGCTCGTCGAGCAGGCCAATGACGTTGAGCAGCGTACTCTTGCCCGAGCCGGACGGCCCCATCACCGAGATGAACTCCCCCTCGTCAACGGCGAAATTGATATTGCTCAAGGCCAAGGTCTCGACTTGCTCGGTGCGGTACACCTTTTCGATGCCTTCGAGTTTAATCATGGCACTTTCCTTTATTTTATCTGGACTTCGTCCAAGTGCAGGTAGTCTTTCACATCCGAGATAATCACCTCGTCGCCCTCGATTAATCCCTCCTCCACCTCGTAGTACTCGAAATTGGCAATGCCGATGCGCACTGCGGTCTTC
This sequence comes from Candidatus Latescibacterota bacterium, assembly GCA_965221515.1. GTDB lineage: Bacteria > Latescibacterota > UBA2968 > UBA8231 > UBA8231. The sequence continues at coordinate 3,775,602 of OZ244897.1, read as the reverse complement.
ACCGCGGTTTGGCCGCGCACCACAAAGACTTCGTGCAGGCCCGCCCGCCCACTGATGAACGGCCCCCGCTTGAGGCGCAAGGCGCGGTCGTTGCGCGCAGTAACGATATAGGCATCAACCCGCTGATTGGGCCGCAACAGCGCGTGCGCTGAATCCTCCAGTTCGACCTCGAGCTGAATAACCCCACTCTCAACCGTGGGCAGGATGCGGGCGATGTGGCCCGTTGCGTATTCCTCTTCATTGATCCGCAGGCGCACCCACAGCCCGGTCTGGAGCCGACGGGCGTGGATATCGGCAACAGTAACGTCCACGCGGAACGAACTGAGGTCGGCGATGCGGGCGATTTCTTGGCCTTGGCCGACCGAAGAACCGACTTCCGGCGCAATCGCAGTAAGCACGCCGTCTCTATCGGCCTGGATGTGGGCGTCCTCCAAACGGCGGCGGGCCTCTGCGACCTCGCGTTCGAGGATATTCATCTCCAATTGCAGGGCCTCCAACTGGGCTTGGGTGGATTCGACGAGGTTGCGGCGGTCTCCTTCGAGTTGCTGCAATTCAATCTCAGCGCGCTGTTCTTGCAGGTGCGCTTGGCTCAACTCCTCTTGAGAGACCGCGCCAAAACCCTGTAACTGGCGCAGCTGCACAGTGCGGGTCTTAAAGCGCTGAAATTCCAAGTTTTTCAGCCGCCAGCGCGTGTCCAGATCGCTCAGCTTTTTGCGTTTTTCCAATTCGAGTTGGGTGCGGCGATTCTGCTTGAGAGCCAACTCTTCGGCCCGTTTCTCGACGTCGAGCCGCGCGGCGTTCAAGTCCAGTTCGACGATGGGCTGTCCCGGCTGCAACACGGCGCCTGGCTTTTGCAGGATGCGCACCAGCCGCGTATTGATGGGGCTAAAGACGATCTGCTCAAACTGGGGTACCACTAGGCCCGAAGCGGTAATCGTCTCTTCCACTGCGCCCCACTGCACCTGCGCGGTGCGGATGCGGTCCGGGTCCAGCGCCGGCCTGATCCAGCCAGTCAACCAAACAGAGAGCAAAACGAGGGCTGCCAGCCCCGCCACTGCATAGGCGATGCGCTTGCCGCGCTGGCGGCGCAGGAAGGTGGGATCTATTGGACGGTCCATAGCGTTCATCGGGTTCATACCTCCGCTTGTCATTTGTATAACAAATTCCGTGCCAAACCGACAAGTATTTGTTTTTACTTAGTTTATATTTTTCGGGGCCGGGCGTTTTTGTCCGCTTTTGAACAGTCACTGTTCATTTTCGGACAGTCGCCGAAATATAGAATGGACTTTTGCGCGGGCGGCTTGACAGCGAAGGGATGGTCGTGGAGTTTGGAGCGCATGTCAATTTTTGCCGAGACTGGCCAATGAGCATGGAAGGAGCACCGCCCTTCTGGTTAGTGCTGCCGCTGCTGATGGAATTCGGCTTTGGGCAGTTGTTCAAATGGGCCACGCAGCACCGGTGCTACGCCCCGACTGTGGTATCGACCAACTACTGGGTGCTAGCTTCGATTCTGTTGCTCTATTTGGGATTCACCGGACAATTGCAAATTTCGGCCGCTGCGGTGAAGGTCGGCGCGATCACGGGCACGGTATTCATTAGCTCCATGCTGTTGATGACGCGCTTGTTGCGGACTTTTCGCGTGGCCTCGGTGTTGACCGCTTTCCGCCTTGCCATCGTCGTGCCGGTGGGGTTGGGCGTACTGCTGTGGAACGAGCCGTTGGGTCGCCTCCAATTTTTGGGCTTGGGCTTGGCGTTGGTGGCTGTTTTGTTGATGTCGCGGCACGCTGGGCACCATACCAATGTTCCGCGCTGGATTGCCACGGCCCTGCTGATATTGGTGTTTAGTATCCAAGGGATGAGCACTTCCTGTCTGCGCTGGGTGCATTACGCCGGCTTGGACGATTCGTATTTGCAAGTGCTCATGGTCATCGGCTTTACCGCTGGGACCATTGGCGCCACTATGTTGTTGTGGGAGGCGCGGCAGCGCATTCGGCGCGTCGATCTGGCGGTAGGAGCTGGTATTGGGGTGTACAATCTGCTCGCCTTAATAGCCGTGCTGATCGCGCTCAAGCACGTGCCGGGCACGGTATTCTTCCCGCTGGTCGGCTGCGGCGTTGTCATTTTGGACAATGTGACGGCACCGCTGTTGTGGAAAGAGCCGCTCAGTCGGGCGGCTGTTTTGGGCGTGGGAGTCGGCGTGTTAGCCGTAATTTTGGTAGTTCAATGAAACTAAGCGACGAGATTACCCCAACCAATTGTTCGAGCACAAATAGTCATCTAGCCATGAAAACCAAGAAACTGTAATCCTATGTCCGAATGGTTTGAAAACGAAGACTTCTGGACGGAAATGTATCCCTATATGTTCCCAGAAGAGCGACTTCAATCTGCGGAAGAACAAGTCGCCAAAATTCTTTCGCTGGTGGAGTTCCGCGGAACACATATCCTCGATCTGTGCTGTGGCCCTGGCCGACATACCACGGCCCTAGCCGAGCGAGGATTTTCTGTAACGGGAGTTGATTCTACCGCGTTCCTACTGCAAAAAGCTAGGGCGAGAGCAAGCGAGCAGAAATTAGATGTTGAGTTTGTGCAGGAGGACATGCGCCGTTTTGTGCGGCCCGCCTCGTACGACTTGGTGCTCAACATGTTTACTTCCTTCGGCTATTTCGATGACAAGGACGAGGACCTGCGAGTGCTCAGCAATATCTACGAGAGCCTCAAACCCGAGGGAGTCCTCGTAATGGATCTGATGGGTAAAGAGCAGTTGGCCAAAGTATTCGCCGCGACCTCCTCGGAGGTACATTCCGATGGGACGTTACTCGTTCAACGTCGCGAGATTTTTGATGATTGGACGAGGATTCGCAACGAGTGGCTCCTGATCCGGGATGAGCAGGTAACATCGTTCAAGTTTCACCACACGTTGTACTCTGGCCAAGAACTCAAAGATCGTCTCTTGCAAGTTGGGTTTAGCAATACGCAACTATATGGAGACTTGGAAGGCAGTCCGTATGGAACTAGCGCAAAGCGGCTAGTCGCTCTTGCGCACAAAGCGGCATCCTAAGTAGGTTTGCAATTCATCATCGACGCTGATCTTCCTCGCACTGTAGCTAGTGTGATCGCCGCTTTTGGGCACGATGTTCAACATTGCCGGAAACAAAGGTCCTGGACGCAAGTGAGTGCTTTACTCAAGATTCAGAACGAGCAGGAATACGACTCGGCCCTAGAGCGGCTCAACAACCTGATCGATGAAGTGGGTATGGATGAGCGGCATCCGCTTTATTCTTTGCTCGATACGCTGAGCACCGTTGTTCACGCTTGGGAAGAACAACACCACCCCATGCCCAAGTTAGAGGGTGCGGATTCACTCCGCTTTCTCATGGAAGAGCATGAATTGACCCAGTCGGATTTGCCAGAAGTGGGTTCGCAAGGGGTGGTTTCTGAGATTCTAAGTGGTAAGCGAGAGCTAAACGTCCGGCAGATACGTGCTTTGTCTAAGCGATTTGGCGTCTCACCCTCAGTATTCGTATAGGCAAGGCGCAATACCCGCGTCTGTTCCCAGAGGAGAATAGAAGGCATGAAAGCCGTTCTCTTCGATATGGGCGTTAAGATCGGCCATGTAAAAAGAAAGGATTCCAAAGATGATGAAGCGCAGTTTTAGCCTTTTGACTTTGTTGTGTTGCCTATTGGCGAGCGCCCGCCTCGGCGATGCCCAGTCCAGACAGGTTGCACAGAGCCTGGAGCGCACCATAGAGATGCAATATCTACTGTATTTACCACCTGAATATGACAAAAGCGAACAGAAGTGGCCGTTGCTATTGTTCTTGCACGGAGCAGGCGAGCGCGGAGACGACCTTGAGCTAGTGAAAGTCCACGGGCCACCGAAAATGATAGCACAGGGAAGGGACTTTCCCTTCGTCGTCGTCTCGCCGCAGTGTCCAGAGGATGAGTGGTGGTCAACAGACGCACTGCACGATCTCCTCAACGAGGTAGTCGAGGCCCATCGCATCGATACGGCGAGAATCTATGTGACCGGCCTGAGCATGGGAGGATATGCAACGTGGGGACTAGCCTGTACCTATCCCGAGCGGTTCGCCGCCGTCGTTCCCATCTGCGGTGGAGGGGATGCAGAAAAAGCACCCTTGATGAAGGAGGTGCCGACTTGGGTGTTCCACGGCGCCAAAGACGAGGCCGTGCCATTGCAACAATCACAGGCGATGGTTGATGCGCTCAAGGCGGTCGGAGGCGATGTCCGCTTTACCGTGTATCCCGAAGGCGGCCACGTGGAGGCATGGCAAAATGCCTACGGCGATCCCGAGCTGTGGGAGTGGTTGGCAAAGCAGCGACGGACCGAGTAAAATCAGGGCCGTATCGCTTCTACTTTTACTCGGCCCTCGTCCCAAACCACTGTGCCCGCGCCCATTTTAGCTAGTTCGACTACATCGCCGGGCACCGCCAATCTCAACGAGGCCATATCGACTCCACTGTAGGCGGCAACATACCTTTTGCCCCCTGGGCAGGCACAGAGCCATATCGGGCCTTTGTCGCAGGTGAGCGTGGCACCGCCGACCGAGACCTGGCCGGCAGCACGCTGACGGGCGTAGGGCGATTCGTGCATGGGCCAGCCTAGCGGGCCGTCCTGGGTCCAACGCCGCTTTAGCGACCACTCGTACAGCTCGACTTCAAGGCCGAGTGTGCGGTCGTCGCGCCCGTACTCCACGCGCAACAGACGCTCGCGACCCGCGGCATAGGTGGCGGGCGGGGCCGCCTCGTCGATTAGTGAACCGCGCCCTACCGCGGCGGCAAAATCGGCCCCGCTGGCGTAGTCGGTGCGCTCGGCCAGTTCGGCGTAGAAACCACAGCGGGGCTGGCCCTGATAAAAGGAGCCGGGTTTGGCCATTTCCCAGAACGTCTTGGCCGGTCCCGTATAGTTGTACATTTCCAAGGCCAGATGACCGTCCAGTTCGACTAGGCGGATGGGGGCACCGCCGCCCAAATCGGTCCGTTCGAGCGGCCAGACAGCCGCCCACAGGGTGCCACTGCCGACGACGACCACCGCACCCTGGGGCACGGCCGCCGGCAGAGAATCCACTTTGTGCTGGCCGATCCAGATTTCATCAACCTGCGCGACCTCGGTCCACACGAGCACGGCTTTGGCACTGGTGCGCCGCGTCCAGGCGTCCAAGCCGCGCGGGGCGTAAACGCCGATGGCGCGACCCTGCTCGTGCACACCGTAGAAGTGGCCTTCTTCGGCAACGACCTGTCCGGGCGCACGCGACGGCGTCGTCTGGAAGCTGAGCCACTGGTCATCGAGTATATACCGCGAAAAGAGCACACCGCAACGCCCGCTAGCTGGGCGCTGGTACTGCGCGTGAAATACGCTGGACTGTAGGGCGATAAAGATGACTTCCTGAGTCTTCAGCTCGCAGGAGGCCACCCCTAGTGAGAACGAGGGACTGTGATAGGTGCTCAGCGCTACGGGCTCTTCGCCGTGGGCTGTTTCGTCTATTTGCTGCGGCGCGTTGGGGCGTTGTAGCAGGTCGCCGACCCAGGCGGGTACCTGCCCGCCATCCAACCACGTGCGCACATCATCGGCGCTAAAGGCGTTGGCGTTAAAGACGGCCTGGCTATAGGCGCGGCTAAAGGGGCCGGCCCAGCAGCCGGTGCTGGGGTGTACGCGTAAGGCGGCGGAAAGGCCGAGACGAGCGAGCATGGTGCGGGCGCGGATGCGGGTGTGTTGGTCCTCGGTCAGTTCGGCCAAGCGGCCCAGCACGCGCACGGCCACAGAGGCGTAGTTGGGGCTATTGTACTCGGCCGGCAGACCGTAGGTATCGACGTGTGCCATCCAGCGCACCAGTTTTTCCCGACCGCGCCGACCGATATTGTCATCGCCCAACAACTGGCCGCCCAGGCAGGAGTTGGCGATGTCCTTGAGGACGATGTTAGTATAGGCCAAGGCCACGTCGAGGCGCGCGATTTCCTCCAAGCCCAGCGCGACGGCGCAGCGCATAGCCGCGACTAAGTCCGGCGGCAGGGCGTCTGACGCTTTGCACAGCACGGGAATGCAGTAAAAGAGTACAAACTGCACGGCATTGAGATCTTCGACGACTTCGTCTTCCAACTCCCAGCGAAAGTTGCCGCGGTGCGGTTGGGTATCCCGCACTTCCTGGCAGCCGAGCACGGCGCGAAAGATGGCGGCGGCTTCGGCGCTGGCGGCGGCCTCGGTGCTGGCCGTCAGCTCGGCGGCCAGTTGCGCCGAGGGTATGGTGGCGTGAAAGGTGCGCTCGCCCACCCGATGGGTTATCATGTGTGCTTGGGCGTCGTAATTTTTGGGTAGGACCGGCGGTGATGGCACGTTGGGCTCCTCGGTGAAGAATTTCAACAGAAAGGACGACGAAGTGAATAGCAAAAAAAGTGATTTGCTGATCGGGGGCCAAATATGCCCTCCTGCATCTGGACAGTACTATCCCCTGTACAGCCCCGTAGATGGCGCGTTAGTCGCCCAAGTCGCCGATGCCAGCCGGGCCGATGTCGATCGAGCCGTCGCCGCCGCGCACGAAGCATTTTACGCCGAGTGGAAGTTCTGCGGCGTGGAGCACAAGCGCGCTTTATTTGCCAAGCTGAAAGAGGTGCTCTATGCCATGGCCGACGAACTGGCCGCCGCCAAAGTCCAGCCCCAAGCAGGGCCGGGCATCCCGCCGCTGGTCGAGCGCGTCATCGACTACTACGTGGGTACATTAGACGACCAAGCGGGGACGCTTATTGAGCACGGCGACCAAGGCACTAATTACGTATATAGGGAACCGCTGGGCGTCGTCGCTATCTTTGCCCCTTTCAACGGGCCGATGCTGGCCACTCTTTTATCGGCTGTGCCAGCCCTGGTAGCCGGCAATACGGTCGTGCTCAAAGCACCCGACCAAGAAGCACCCCAGGCACTCAAGACCATGCAGGCGTTCCACCAAGCCGGTTTTCCCGCCGGGGTGGTCAACGCGCTCAGCGGCAAGGGACCCGAGGTGGGTCGGGCACTCGTCGCGCACCCGGCTACGCGGCTGATCAGTTTTACCGGCAGCACGGCGACGGGCAAAAAAATCATGGCCGCAGCCGCTGAAGACCTCAAGCGAGTACAGCTAAACTTAGGCAACAAAACGGCGCAGATCGTCTGGCCCGACGCCGACTTGGAAGCGGCGGCGATGGCGACTGTGAGCTCGGCCTTCCCCGGGCAGGCCTGCTCGGCCATAAGCCGGGTTTTGCTGCACGAATCGCTGCGCGACGAGTTTATCGCTTTACTACAAGAAAAGGCGCAGGCGGCCGGGCCCAGCATGTTGATCGACCAGGCGGCAGTAGAGCGCGTGGAGCACTACGTCGAAATGGGCAAAGCCCAGGGGTCTCTGCTGTTTGGTGGCGCGCGTCCGCTGTCCGCCGAGTACGCCAAGGGTTGCTATTTTGAGCCTACGGCTTTTGCCTTTGCCGATCAGTCTTGCTCGGTTTGCCGCGACGAAATTTTCGGGCCGGTTGTCTCCGTGCTGACATTTGCCAGCGACGACCAAGCACTGGCGTTGGCCAACGATACAGACTACGGACTGCTCGTCTCGCTTTGGACCCGAGCGGCCGAGCGGCAGCGCTATTTTGTGCGGCGATTGGAAGTGGGGGTTGTGGCCATTAATAGTGCCAGTATGCTGAGCCATCGCACGCCTTGGGGAGGGGTTAAGCAAAGCGGCATGGGCCGACGCTACGGCGAGCTGGGGCTGGAGCCTTTTTTTGAATATAAAACAGTGTGGGTTTTTTGATTGCGCCAAGTCAAAGCGATCGGTCCGACGCGGCCACGAAGTCGCGCACGAACACTAGTTGCCGTGCCGCTTGAAGAATTCGTCCATTTTACCCACGGCCCGGTCCACATCCTTGTCGATGTCGTACAAACTCACGTGAGAAGCACCGCTCACTTCGTATAGGTCTTTGGGTTGGCTGGCGGCGTTGTAGTAGGCGACGGTCAGGGGGCCGGTGTCTTGCAAGGCTTTTTCTCCATAGATACCAAGGTATGGGGTGTAGAGATACGGGGCCAAGGCAATCGCGCTAGTCAACGGGGCAGACTCCATCAAGAACTTCGGCGCTTCGTGGCTGAAGTTCCGATAGGTCTGCGCTCCAGCTCGCTCCGTCATGTAGAAGTCGTATCCCTCGTACTGGGCGGAATTTTTATCCAACTGCTCTAGGTCAAGCGATGCCAACCCTAGGGCATCGTAGTAATCCACTTCTCCAGTTTCATATGCTTTCTGGCGGGCGGCATTGGCCATTTGGAAAAGGGGTAGAATTTGTTCCCTGGTCATAGCATCGAAATAGCTTGCGGTGTTGTCCATCATACCGCTCACCGTTGCAATGGCGTTTAGGCGCTTGTCTGTGGTTGCCACAATAGACATGTAACCGCCGCTGGCGCAGATGCCCAAACCAAACAACCTGTTGCGGTCCACGAAGGGCAGGGTTCCAAGAAAGCTGACCCCGTCTCGGATGCTTTCCATCTTGACGAATCCGTTTTCGAAGTTGCGAAGCACTCCTTCGCTATCGCCGTATCCGATATGGTCAAACACCAAGGCAACGTATCCTTTGTCGGCCAGTTTTCGGCCATAAACTGCACCGGTCTGTTCCTTCACTTGGTTGAAGGGCCCCGAAAAGATGACGGTGGGGTGCTTCTTGGCTACGTCGAAGTCTTCGGGTAGGTACAGATTGGCTGCCAAGCTGTGCCCTTGACTGATAAAGGTAATGTTGTTTGTTCCCGATTTCAGTGCTGCGATATTGACTTTGTTCTTCATTATTGGTGCTCCGGTAGCTGTTTGAGGATTTTGGGCTCTGGCGTCTGCTTGGACCATCAGCAACCAGCAACCCCCGACGATTGTTGAAAGGTTGATAATTCTTCGTTGCATTTTGTTCGCCTCCTGAGTTTTTTGCAAGGTATTTTGTCCAATCACAAATAAATATAACTCTCAAATTCTGAAAAAATAGGCCATTTTATCTTGAAAATATGCCTATTTATATCATTTATATTGTTTTTTTGCATTTTGGGTATTATATATGGTTACATGAGTAAACATCAAATTAAAGCGCTCATCGAAAAGAGAATTCCCACGGCTGGGATTGCGGAAACAGGAATAGATGGGGTGCGTCTATTTAGAGTGACCGAACCCGTTCGGTGTTCTCCAGCCGTGTACGAGCCGATGGTGGTGGCCATCGTGAACGGGTTTAAGGAAGCCATTTTGGATGGAAAGACATATGTCTATGATAGCAGCAACTATATGTGCTGCACCATGTCTATGCCGGTGGAAGCGGGCACTCCCAAGGCCTCGCCGGACAATCCCCTGTTGGGGGTATTCATTTCCCTCGATACCCGGGTAATGACAGAACTGGCAATTGAGATAGAGACTGCCGCTGGTTCCATTCGGCAACCCAAAGGAGAGCCGCTGCCTCAAGGGATTGCTCTAGCTGGTTGGGATGAAGCGTTCACTGGGGCCCTGCTGCGCCTGCTGCAACTAGGTGGCGATACCGTGGATACAGCGGTGCTTGGCAAGGGGCGATTGCGCGAAGTGTACTACGCCATTCTGAATGGAGATGCCGGGTACTCCACGAGACGCGCATTTGGCGTAGGCAACGAAATTGCAAAAGCCATCGAGTTTTTGTCAACCCGCCTGCATGAGCCGGTCACAATCGAAGACATGGCCACGCAGGTGGGTATGAGCCGGGCCGTATTCCACCGCAAGTTCAAACAGGCCACCACGATGTCTCCCATTCAATTTGCGAAATCACTACGGCTGAACAATGCGGCCATGATGATAGCCGGGGGCATGAACGTGAACGACGCTGCTTTTGCAGTGGGCTATGTCAGTACCTCCCAGTTCAGTCGGGAGTTCAAGCGATTGTACGGCAAGTCCCCCAAACAGTGGAGCAACTCCAACGACCTGAACCAAATACAAGCCCAGTGGTCTGACCTGCCATCGGAAAGGATGGCAGGTCAGGGACCGTAAGACCTCGGTATTGCCAAAGCTCAAGGAGCAAGTATGGTGGCAGTTCCAGCAACCCCCGTTACGAGCACCCGCTGAGCTTACGCCAAGTCAAAGCGATCGAGGTTCATCACCTTGTTCCACGCGGCCACGAAGTCGCGCACGAACGCGGCCTGCGCATCGTCGCAGCCATAGACTTCCGCGTAGGCTCGCAGCTCGGAGTTTGAACCCAAAACCAGGTCAACCCTAGTACCAGTCCACTTAAGCTCACCGGTCTGGCTGTCGCGCCCCTCAAACACGTCTTGCGCTGCCGAGGTCGCGTTCCACTCGGTGTTCATGTCGAGCAGATTCACGAAGAAGTCATTGCTCAACGTCCCTGGCCGATCGGTGAACACGCCGTGCGCCGACTGCCCAGTGTTGGCATTCAAGACGCGCAGGCCGCCGAGCAGCACGGTCATCTCAGGAGCGGTGAGCGTTAGCATGTAGGCCCGCTCCACCAGCAGGTCTTCCGGCCTACCTTCCTGCCCTGCTTGGAGGTAGTTGCGGAACCCGTCTGCTGTGGGTTCGAGCACGGCAAACGACTCTTCGTCGGTCCACTCCTGCGCTGCGTCCGTGCGCCCCGGCGCAAAGGAAACCTGCACATCATGCCCGGCAGCTTGCGCAGCCTGCTCAACACCGGCGCAGCCGGCCAAGACGATCAGGTCGGCCAGCGAGACCCGCTTGCCACCGTCCTGCGAGTTGTTGAAATCGGCCTGGATCTGCTCCAGCGTCTGCAGCACTTGGTTGAGCGCGGCCGGATCGTTTACTGCCCAGTCTTTTTGCGGGGCGAGGCGAATGCGCGCTCCGTTCGCGCCGCCGCGTTTGTCGGTGCCGCGGAACGATGCCGCCGCTGCCCAAGCGGTCGACACCAGTTGGGAAACAGACAGGCCGGATGCGAGGACCTTGGCCTTGAGGTCGGCGACATCCTGCTCTCCGACCAGCTCGTGATCCACAGCCGGGACCGGGTCTTGCCACAACTGCGGCTGAGTCGGAACTAAAGGACCGACATACCGACTAAGGGGTCCCATATCGCGGTGGAGCAGCTTAAACCACGCCTTGGCAAAGGCGTCTTCGAAGTCCGCAGGATTTTCGAGGAAGCGCTGAGAAATCGGCGCGTAGTCCGGGTCTTCCCGCAGTGACAGGTCTGTGGTGAGCATCATGGGGGCGTGCTTTTTCGACGGATCGTGGGCGTCCGGCACGGTGGCTACTTCAGCGGCATTCTTGGGCGCATATTGACATTTGCCAGCCGGACTCTTGGTCAGCTCCCACTCGTGGGCGTGCAGGTTCTCCATGAAGTTGTTGTCCCACTGCACCGGATTATTCGTCCAAGCACCTTCCAAGCCGCTGGTGATGGTGTCACCGGCTTTGCCGCTACCGTGGCTGTTCTTCCAGCCAAAGCCTTGCTCCTCCATGCTGGCTCCCTCTGGCTCGGGGCCGACATTGTCCTCCGCGGCCGCGCCATGTGCTTTGCCGAACGTGTGGCCGCCGGCAATAAGCGCAACCGTCTCCTCGTCATTCATCGCCATGCGTTTGAACGTCTGGCGAATGTACTGGGCCGCAGCGACCGGGTCCGGATTGCCGTTCGGCCCCTCGGGGTTGACGTAAATCAGGCCCATGTGGTCGGCACCGAGCGATCCCTGAAGCTCGCCGTCGCTGTCGTGGCGTTGATCGTCGAGCCACGTCGTCTCCGAGCCCCAGTCTGTCTCGTCGGCCTCCCAGACGTCCGGACGCCCGAAGGCAAAACCAAAAGTCTTAAACCCCATCGACTCTAGCGCACAGTTACCGGCGAAGATGAGCAGGTCGGCCCAAGACAGCTTGCGGCCGTACTTTTGCTTGACCGGCCAGAGCAAGCGGCGGGCCTTGTCTAAGCTGGCGTTGTCGGGCCAGCTATTGAGGGGCGCAAAGCGTTGGTGGCCGGAGCCTCCACCGCCGCGGCCGTCGCTGATGCGGTACGTGCCAGCGGCGTGCCAGGTCATGCGGATGAAGAGCGGCCCATAGTGGCCGTAGTCGGCCGGCCACCAGTCTTGCGAGGTCGTCATCACCGCTTCGATGTCCTTTTTTAGCGCATCGACGTCAAGGGTTTTAACCGCCGCGGCGTAGTCGAAATCCTCGTCCATCGGATCGGACAGGGGAGAATTCTGGCGGAGGACCTTTAGGTTTAGTTGGTCTGGCCACCAGTCTTGGTTGGAAGTCATTTCGTTCCTCCTGTGAAACGTTCTGAATATGGCGCAACCTTCATAGAATCGTTGCGAGCCGGCGAAATTCAAAAATAAGGGCGTTCTCTCGTCTCTAGGCAAGGGGCATCTGGCGGGCGCGGGCGTCCATATTCCGCCGTAGCGGCTGCGAGCCAGGGCCAGTGGCGGAAGTCCCTGAAACGCGCTAAAATTTAATTTTTGCGCATTCCCGAACGACTACCCCTTGCGCACATTTTCAGCGAATTGCATAGTACCGATAGTGGTGCTTTATTTTTCCGCGGAGGAACAAGCATGTTGACAGACCAACAGATACGGCAGTTTCGCGAAGATGGCTATCTCGTTTTTGCAGCCCTGATACAAGGCGAGCGATTGGCTTACTACAAGCAGGTTTTTGACGAACTAGTCGCCGAGGGGCGCCAACTGGCTGAGGAGACACCACACTGGACGCTCGAGTTGGACCAGCGCGGTAAACCGCGGGCGGGTTTACTGCACAAAATTCAGGGGGTTTGCGTGGTTGATGCCCGCGTTTTGGAACTGGCGCGCGAACCGGCGATTTTAGACCGGGTAGCCGTATTGCTTGGCGAAAACATCGACGTGTTTGGCACCAAGTTTTTTCCAAAGTTGCCCAATGGCGGCACGTCAACGGACTGGCATCAGGACAATTTTTATTTTGGCACCGATACCGACCGCATTATCAGTTGCGGGATTTATCTGGAAGATTCAGACGTGGAGAACGGTTGTTTGCGGGTGGTGCCCGGCAGCCACCGGCTGGGCGAGATTGTCGAGCACCGCAGAAATCCAAGCAGGCATGGCAGTTGGACAGAGGTCGATGAATCGCGGGCTGTGGATTTGGTCATTCCCGCTGGTACGGTTGTTTTGTTTTCCGCCAACCTCCTGCACGGTGCGTACGATAACCATAGCAACCGCACGCGCTACAGTACGGCGTGGCATTACTTGCCCGCAGAACTCAATCCAGAAAGGTTTATAAAGGGAACGTACGAAGATCGACATGTGGCGTGTGAGAACGCCGGGCTTCTTGAGACCGCTGCTAAGCATTGAGGATTGGTGAATCACCTGTCGCAGTTGAGAAAAGACAGAGAGAGTCCAGTAGTCTTTGGGATTCTTGTGGTCTTTTAGTTTTCATTTGGCTGGCATTACCACGGCAGCGAGAACGTCTTTACGTTGGTCATAAACTTCATCGACTCGATCACGCCTTCCTTAACCCCTAAGCCAGAGTCTTTTACTCCGCCAAACGGAGAGCATTCAAGGCGATACCCCGGTACTTGATTGATGTTGACCGTCCCCGTTCGAATGCGACGGACGCATTCCAGTGCGCTTGGCAGGTGATTGGTTACTACACCCGAGGAGAGTCCGAACTTGGAATCGTTGGCAACCGCGATGGCGTCGTCGATGTCGGAGACCTCGATGATGGGGGCCAGCGGACCGAACGATTCCTCCCGAATCATGGCTGCGTCGCGCGGTACCTCGTCAATTACCGTTGGCTCTACTAGCGCGCCACGGCGTCCTCCACCCAGCAGCACTTTCGCACCCTGAGCCACGGCTTGGTGGACCCGTTGCTCGAGCAGTTGCGCCGCCGCATCGTCGATCACCGGCCCCACGAAGGTATCCAGATCCGCCGGATCGCCAGCCCGATACGCAGCCGCACACTCAAGGAACTTAGCCATAAATCCGGTCTTAATTTTCTGGTGGACGAGCAATCGCTTCACAGCCGTGCAACGTTGCCCCGAGTTGCGAAAACACCCCGCTGCCGCCAGCGTCGCCGCCAGATCGAGGTCCGCATCGTCCAGAATGATCAATGGACTATTACCACCTAACTCCAAGCACAATTTCTTGTAGCCCGCTAGCTGAGCAATGCGTTTACCGACGGCTGTTCCGCCGGTGAACGTGACCAATTCAATCCGCTCGTCCGCGATTAGTGGCTCAACCACGGTGTCGATGTCCCCGACGAAGACGCTGAGCATTTGCTTGGGCAAGCCGGCATCATAGAGCAATTCACAAAGCCGAATAGCTGTCAGCGGGGTTTTTTCCGATGGCTTGACGAGCATGGGCACACCTGCCGCGATTGCCGGGGCAACCTTGTGTGCGACTTGATTGAGCGGATGATTGAAAGGCGTAATGGCAAGGGCCAACCGCACCGGTTCGCGAACCGTAAAGATCTTCCGCTGCTCGCCTTTTGGCGACACATCGCAAGAGAATATCTCGCCATCGTCCTTTAAGGCCTCGGCGGCGGCGAATTGAAAGACGTCACCGGCGCGCCCCACCTCGTACTTGGTATCCCGCATGCACAGCCCGGACTCCATGCGGATCAGGTTGGCAAACTCGTCCGCCCGCCCAAGCAGAAGCTGGCGCGCTCTGGTCAGCACTTGGGACCGCTCGAAGCGCGACGGTTGCCCATCAAAAGACAGTGTGCGGTTGATCACGCCGTCGAGGTGATCGCCGCTGACCTTGCTAACTGCACCGGCAATCGAACCATCGTAGGGGTAGTGAACAGTCAAAGTATCCGCCGAGTCGATTGCTTGTCCGCCTAAATACGAAGGCAATTGCAGTGTTTTAACGTTGGCAGTGCTCATGTTTCGTTCTGTGCGTAGTTGGGAGTTCTCATAAGCGGTCTGCAAACTCCTGTCGCCCTAGATTGCGCGGCGGTCCAGCCCGATCTGGCGTTTTTCGCCGGCGAGACGCCCACTTGAAAGCAAGACCGAGGTAGCAGGCTGCTTATGAGGCCCTCTAAGGATGCGTTTAGCATAATAAGCATTGTTGAGTCGATGCGAAATCTGCGCTGCGGTGCCAGGGGTGTCAGAGCCCGGCAGAATCGTTCTATCTCAACTCACGGCAAGAAGTTACGTAAAATACTCTAACCGCGCGAAATTGGTTGCGACTGTCTATACAAACTCTTTGATTCTAATAGTGGCCCAATTCGCTATTCTGACGAAAGGCAAGGCCGACGATGATGACCCAAGCACAACGCTACCTTTTCGCTCTATGCGGTTTTCTGCACCTGAAAAACGTCCTGACTCCGCAGCAACTGGCGGCGGAGCTACATCGACAACGCACCAGAAGACCTGCCGCCGCATTTCGGACGACCAGAAAATCTCAACGGCTTTGCTCACGGCTTCGCCTTCAGCCAAAATGAGCAGTAAACCCAAATGCGTTATCGTCACAGGCCGACCGGGATCGGGCAAGACGAGTTTAGCCAAGAAGCTCGCTGAGCAATTGTGGATGCCGGTTATCAGTCGCGACGAAATCAAGGAAGGCTATGTCAATACCTATGGCGTCAAGCACGATCAGCTTCCGCCAGACACCAATGGCGTAGTCTCCAATTTTTTCTTCGAGCTAGTCAATCAGTATCTAGCCGGTAAAATCTCTGTCGTTATTGAGGCGGCCTTTCAGCACCGGGTTTGGCAACCCAAGATGCCCAAGATCCTTGAATTGTGTACTCCTTTCATTGTCGTATGCTCCGTTGACGGGATGGTGGCGGCTAAGCGCCATCTCCAGCGGGGCTTAAATGATCCAAATCGGGAGTTCTACCACGGCGATAAGCGCGTTGACATCTACAGGAAAACAGGACAGATGCGGCCTCCCAGCGACTATACCGCTCCGGATTTCAACGTGCCCACAGTTCATGTCTCAACAGAGGGGCAATACTCACCCAGCATAGATGACATTGTGTCGCGAATTCGGCTATTGAATACTCAGCACAGTGGTGAACCGAACTCAAATTAGAGGACGCTCACTGAGCAAAACAAATGGAACCCTTGACCCCTCTCGGCGCTGCTTGGCCAACCTCGGCAAAAGAAGAAGCCTATTGGCAGTCGATTCGCAAGCAGTACATGATCGCACCAGATGAAATCTATCTCAACACCGGCTCCTTCGGCTCACAGCCTAGACCAGTGTTCAAAAAAATGGTGGAAATCCTAGAAGATGTTGAACGCAGCCCCACTCGGCATCGAGGAAAATACTACAGCGTTGTCGATGACGCTCGCGCTCGGCTGGGGGCCTTTATCAACGCGCCGCCAGAGGATATTGCTTTTACTTCTAATGTTACTATGGCCATCAATATGGCAGTACACGGACTGGATTGGCGTCCAGGCGACGAAATCCTCGCGTCAGACCAAGAATACGGCGCTATTGACAACTGCCTGCATTTGGCCGCACGCCGCCGCGGGGTGGTGGTCAAACGCGCCCAAATCCCCATCCCGCCCGAACGCCCTGAAGATATTCTGGGCGCTTTTGACCGCGAATTTACAGACCGCACCAAACTGGTCTTATGCAGCCATATCACCACTAGTACAGGCCTGATTACCCCGATCAAAGCCCTCGCCCAACTAGCACGCGACCGCGGAGCACTAACGGTAGCAGATGGCGCACACGCTCCGGGCATGATCCCGCTGGATCTGCTAGATCTCGGCTGCGACTTTTACGGCGGCAACTGTCACAAATGGCTATGTGCCCCCAAAGGCACTGGGTTTTTTTACGCTTCGCCGGCAGGCCAAGAGCAACTCAATCACGTTGTGGTAAGTTGGGGATACAGCCAGCAAGGCGCGCAAAGGGGAACAGACGGCATGTTGCGGATTAATGACCGCCCATTTATGTGGGGCGTGGAAAATTGGGGCACCCGGGACCAAGCCTGTTTTGCCGCCGTCGGCACGGCGATTGAGTTCCAAGAGGCAATTGGCAAAGATCGGATTCGCCAAAGGGGTGGCCAGCTAGCGGCCTATCTGCGGAGTCGCTTGGCCGCAACGGGCTGGGCAAAACAGCTTACGCCCTCCGCAGCCACCGTATCCGGCTCCATCTCGGCCTTCCACCTTGCTGGATTCGACGATATAGATTTGTACAAGCGACACCGGATCACGGTGCCGACGACAAAAAACGACGACGGGCACTGGATGCGCGTTTCCACCCACATCTGCAATGGCTTTGACCACGTAGATCGGCTGATAGATGCTTTGCAGGAACTGAGAAATGAGTGAAAAACAGATCGTTCAAAAAACAACCGTTCCCGCCACAGTCGAATCGCTACAAGCTGACCTTCGGGCGCTCGGCGTCAGGCCGGGAATGGTCGTGTTGGTACATTCGTCGTTAAGCGCGATGGGATGGGTGTGCGGAGGAGCTGTGGCGGTCATCGCTGCCCTGCAGCAAACCTTGGGCTCTACTGGAACGCTTGTGATGCCGGCCCACTCACCCGACCTGACTGAACCGAGCGGCTGGGAAAGTCCGCCGGTTCCCGAGTCGTGGTGGTCGGTAATACGCGAGAATATGCCGGCCTACGATCCAGTACTGACTCCCACTCGTTCCATGGGCGTTATCGCCGAGACCTTCCGCAAGCAAAGAGGCGTCCTCCGCAGCGCACATCCACAGGTCTCGTTTTGTGCCTGTGGGCCCGAGGCGTCGCGCATCACCGATAATCACGCATTGGCCTTTGGTCTGGGCGAGCATTCGCCACTTGCGAGAATTTACGACCTGCGCGGTTTGGTCTTGCTTCTCGGTGTCGATCATGGCAATAATACGTCCATGCACTTTGCCGAACATCGGGCGACTTTTTCCACCAAACGCGTCATCCAACAGGGGGCGCCAATTGTTGCGTCGGGTGCGCGGAGCTGGGCCACCTTTGAAGACGTTGACATCGACAGTTCAGACTTTGATCGCATCGGCGAGGACTTTCTCCGCTCCGCGGCCGGCCATGTCGTTGGTCGTGGTCGGGTTGGTTTGGCCGATTGCCAGCTCATGCCGCAACGAGACGTCGTGGACTTTACAGTCGGTTGGCTCGAAGAGCATAGGTCGAATTAAATTGGCCATCAAAGGAGCGGCTTGAGGCCAAAGTTTCACTTTGCAAAAGGAAAAATCACATGAGCAATCACATCGTCGTATCGAGCGTTTCCTATGCCCCGATCAGCGGGGCCGACCAAGAGGTGATGGAGCAAACTCACAAGGACTTGGTGGACTTGGTGGGCCGAGCCGCCCGCGCCACTAGGCCCGACTTGATCGTCCTGCCCGAGACCATCTGCCGCACCTGTGACGAAGAAGTGCCAGCCGGGCCGACGACCCAACTGCTAGCTGGCTTAGCCCGGCAGTATAGCTGTTATATCACCGTGCCGGTGCATCAGAAGGAGCGCAAGAGTGGGGCGGTTTTCAATGTCCTCGGGCTGCTCGACCGGCAGGGGGAGTTAGCCGGTATCTACCGCAAGTACATCCCGGTGTATCCAGAGTTTGACCACGGCACCCGTCCAGGCCCAGGCGCGTCCCTAATCCAGACCGAGTTCGGGCCGGTGGGTGGCGTGATCTGCTTTGATCTAAACTTTGGCGAACTGCGCGCCCAGTACAAAAAACTCAAGCCAAAACTGCTGCTTTTCAGCTCCATGTACCACGGCGGGCTGGTGCAGAACTTCTGGGCTTTGGACGTGCGGGCCTTTTTCGTCGGCTCAGTGTACAAGGGGACGCCCTGCACCATTATCGACCCGCAGGGGACCACCATAGCCCAGAGCAACAACTACCAAAACTGGGCCACGGCGCAGATCAACCTAGACTACGAGGTCGTGCATCTCGACAAGAATCAGGCCAAGTACGACGACATCCATCGGCAATACGGCGCGGCCGTGCGCATTGTCACGGCTGGACAGGTGGGCACTTCGGTGATCTACAGCGAGACAGCGGAGCGCACCGCAGCCGATATAGTCGATGAATTCGCGCTAGTGCGGCTAGACGAGTATTTCGACTGGTCGCGGCAACTGCGGACCAAGCATTTGGCGTGATTTGCGCTGCAACAGGGCCGGCGGCACCCCATCGGCTAAAAATCTACCTGTATCTTCGCCGTAAAGCGGTTGATGTAAATCATGTCGTCGGCAAAGATGAAGTCGCGCTGAAAGCGCAAGCCCGCCCGCAAGCGGTCGTTGAGAATCACCTCCGCCCCAACTCCGGGGGCAATTCCAAAACTAGTGTCGCCAACATCGGGCGAGTACAGCTCGGCGTCTAGCGAAAAGTAGTAGTTGAACGGCCGAGTAACGTAAGCCGAGCGCACCCCGCCCGAATAGAGATTGACGTTTTGGTCCAAGATGTGGGCAAATCCCACTTGGAAGGCCAGCCATTCCTCGACCATGTAGCCCGCATTAAGCCCGGTAATGAGGTTGGTCTCAGGGTCTTCAACGCCGCTTTCGACCATCGCCGCTCCCAAAAAGCCCTCGGTGTAGAAGCGGCCGTACTGGGCCTTGTGATGGTAGCCGCCCTTGCCGTATTCGCTGCCTTCAGGGCCGTCGGTGCGCCCCGGTGTCGCGGCCTGCGCCCCAACGGCCAGTGCCAGCAGGACGATCAGTGCAATGCGTTTCATGCTCCGTGCTCCTTTCCCTAAAAGCCGATGCTCCTCTTCTCGAAGTGCTTGGTGATTTCCTTGTGGTCGGTCCAGACGATCTCGGTCGTCGAGATGTCGGTCAACTCAAAGGTCGCCTTGTAGTAGATGACCTTGTCGTTGCCCACCTGCTGCACGGTCGAGGTGATGACCCCGCCGAGTAAGAAGCGGGCGCCGCGCTGATTGCCCGGCCCTTGAGCCTCGTCCGAGCGCACATACCCCGAACCTTGGTATTCGTATTCCTCGGCGATTTCTCGGCGCGCCGCCTTGTCGAGGAAGGCAAACTGTCCGCTCTGGATCAGCGCAGTCTTGATGTGGTCGTACAGCGCCTGCATGTCGATGTGCTCGGCGGTTCGGTTGCGCGGCATTTCCAAGATGACAAGCGGCTTTTCAGCCAGCGCCCGGCCCTCCGACCAGACTTCCATCGAGCCGATCATCTTCTTGGCGACCAGCTGCATGTCGTTCTGATTCCACTTGTCGTCGAGCATGGAGATGTTTTCTGGATCTCCGTACTGACCCTTGGTAAAGGCTCTCGGGCCGCCGCAGGCGGCAAGCCCCACAGCCAAGGCGATGGCCGCAAAAACGAAGTGTCTCATTGCAAAACTCCTTTCAATCCCATTCGCACTGGAAATGGGTGCGCTCTAAGTGCCAGTGGTTGGCCAACATTGCGTCCTGCCGGTAGAGCACTTGGAGGCTGCATTGGCGCTCCAGTGACGCGGCTGGGTACTCGAACTCAAACTCCTGCACCCCTTTTTGGTCCGCTGGCGGAATGTCGGCTGAAGTATAGATGTCTGGTTTGGTTGAGGTAAAGACCAGGGCCTTCTTGCGGCCGTAGGTCTTGAGCGGCACCTCGGCGGCAAAAGTGATTCGCCGCACCTTTTTGGGCCGTAGTAAATCTGTGTTGTCAACCAGCGCATCGCGCTGCCAGCGGCCGGCGAGGATCGCCTGCAAATTGCCCAAAAAGACCCGCTCCTTATCGCCGTCTGGCACGATCAAGTAGAGATAGCCCTGGCGTGCCTGCGTCGATATGGCCGCCGCGCCGCCCAAGCCCTCAAAGTCGAGCGAAATCGTCAACCCGAACGAGCGGTTGGGCGGCAGCGCGTGGAGTGATACCGCTTGGATCACCTGCTCGGCGACGCCGGCTTTTTTTAATTGTACCAGCGCATCTACCGAGGCGTCGCAGACGCAGCGCCGCTCCTCGAGCATCTTGACAATCGCATCGGTGCTGAATTTGTTCGCGCTCAGTTTGCGCACATCGTCGAGGCTCATCGGCAGTTGGTTCGAGCGCTCGTAGCGCTTGGGCAGCGGGCCGCCGTCCCAATCGACGATATTGAAGATCGCCCCTTCCTCCAGCGGATCCGCGGCCCGATCGGCCGCTAACGTGCTCGGCTGGGCCGCGGCCGGCAGCGCCAACACCAGCGCAGCTATCCACAATTTTGCGTACATGATTGTTTGCTCCTCAGCGAAAAGTGCGAAAGTTTAGAAAGACCTTTTCTCCGTCCGCCACCGCCACTTCGGGCAACGTCTCTACCGCTACTATATGCCCCTGGTCGTCGAGTAATTCTAGCACCGGCGCAGCTGGGCCCGGTGCCACCGCCAGGCGGGCGATGCAAATGGTCTGCGGTAGCGCCAGCCAGCCCCGCGTGTCGGCGGCCTCGGTGGCCACGCCGAAGAGGTTGACCAAGCCGCCCAGTGCTTTGCCGAGCCCCTCCTTGGCCCAGCCGTCGTCCCCATCGTCCTCAAACGCTTTTTCAACGCCTTTAGACGCTAGATACTTGGCCAAGTTGCGCGCCACAGCGCGCAACAGGATGGTATCGAATTTCTCGGCAAAGGTCTGCTGGGCAATCGCCCCGACGTCTTCGGCAGCGACTGCCAACGCACTTTGGTCGCCACTGCGCAGCCGCGCCCCGACCACCTGCGAGGGCACCTGCCGGTATTCGGGCAATGCCACCCTCAGCCAGTAATCCACCTGCCGGCGCTCATAGACGTGTGGGTGGTGATAGCGATGGACGGCGCGCTCGGACATCTTCCACACCTCCTTCTTTCCCTCGTCCTTCACAATCGGCACGCTGAACTCGACTTGGTGCTTGCGGGGCACAAAGCCGCTCTCGACAAAAACCACCAACTCGCCACCGGAGGCTGGCTGCATTTCCTCTGGCTCAAGCTGGTAGCGCTCGGCGTATTCTGCAACCTCGTCTTCGTAGCCCAGCCGCTGGGCCAGCCGCGCCAGGTCCATTATCAGCATCCGCGGTGTTTGCAAACCAAAGGCCGCTTCGTACGCGCTATAGCCTTTTAAGGCATCTTGGTAGGAAATGTACGCATCGTTCCACTCGCCCGCGGCCGCAAAAAAGAGCCCCGTCATGTACTGCAAAAAGGCGTCGTTTTTATAGCTGAGTTCGTACTCAGCTTGTTGTTGCGCGTAGTTTTCGAGCTTCAGGTTGGCCTTGCGGCACTCGACCAACGCCGCCTGCCGGTTGCCTAGCCGGACGTAGTTCATGGCGCGGTAGTAGTGGACCAGGGCTAGCTCAAACTCCTCGCCGCGGTAGGCGACAATCGAATCATTGGACAGCAAGGCCGCGATTTCGCGCGAGACCGAGCGGGTATAGAGCTGGTCGCTTAGCCGCTCGGCCCGTTCAAACTCCACATTGGACGCCTCGTATTGGCCCTGATAGTGCAAAATAAGCCCCTTCTCCAAGTGGTAGAGTAGCTTGCTGGTCTTGCTGGAGGGCTTTTCCAGCTTGCCGAGGGCCGCTTCGTAGTGGCCCTTTTCTAGCTGTCGGAGCGAATGGGATACGTAGCCCGAATAAGCGGCCCCACAACCGATCAACAAAACGCTGAGACCGATGATCCAGCGGCTGCTTCCCTGCATAAGTGATTTCCCGTTGCCTGCGCGCCGACGATGTTCACAAATGACCGCGTGCCATATATAACACCTGAGCGCGGGAAAAGTGTCCCCTCTTATTTGACTCGTTTGACTCGGATCGGCGCACCGCTGCCAACGCCCGTGGCTCGCCCTCGATTTGCGCTAGGACCCTGACTGCCGAATCCGCATTGCACCCTTGCTAAAACTTGCCCAAGCCTTTGAGTTTTCTTAATATAAGTGCCCATTTATCCGCTGCAAAAACGCCCACTACACAGGTAAAATCATGGAAAAACCCAACGTCGTCGTCGTCGGCTATGGCTTTGCTGGTCGCTGTTTCCACGCCTATCTCGTGGGGCTGGCCAACGGCCTCAATCTCTACGGCATTGCCACCAGCCGGCCGGAGGCACGCGACCAGATTCAGCGCGACTTGGGGGTAAAGACCTTCCGCCACTTCGACGAAGTGCTGGCCGACCCAGCCGTCGATCTGGTGGTCCTCGCCACGCCCAACGACCTCCACGCCCCGCATGCGATCCAAGCACTGGCGGCGGGCAAACACGTCGTCACCGACAAACCCATGTGCTTGAGCTTGGCCGAGGCCGACCAGATGATCGCCGCCAGCCAAGCCCACGACCGCTTGCTCAGCGTTTTTCAGAACCGCCGCTGGGATGGCGATTTTCTCGCCGTTAAAGCCGCGCTGGCCCAAGGGCTGCTCGGCGATCCTTTTTTGCTGGAGATGTTCTGGGGCCAATACGGTCCCCCGCGCGGCTGGCGCAGCATCGCGCGACACGGCGGCGGCAAATTCTTCGATTTAGGGGCTCATCTGGTCGATCAAGCCCTCCAGCTTGTTGACGCCCCGCTCGCCAAGGTGTACGCCACCTTCCACTCCGGCGCTCCGCTCAGCCTCGACGTCGAGTCCCACGCACTGGCCGTGCTCCACTTTGCCAACGGCGTCGAAGCGCGCGTGGAGACCTCGTCGCTGGCGGGCAAAGCCAAACCGCGCTGGTATGTGCTAGGCACTAAAGGTGCGCTGGTCAAAGAAGGCGTTGACCCGCAGGAAAAGGCCATGATCGCCGGCGACATCGACGCGGCCGAAGAAGCGCCCGAGCACTACGCCCGCCTCTATAGGCCAACCGAGGAAACCATCATTGAGACGGCACCCGGCCGCTGGCGTTCCTACTACGAAAACATCGCCGACGCGCTAGCCGACCGCGCGGCGTTGGCCGTCACCGCCCAGAGCGTGCGGCAGACCATGGTCGCCATTGAGGCCGCGCGGCTTTCCGCGGCCCAGCAACGGCCTGTCGCACTGGAGGAAGTCGGGTGAAATTGCGGCCGGGCAACTACGGCAAGGAGACCAGCTTTGCGGTCCGCACGTTCGACGCTGAGATGCCCCTCGACGAATACGCTCGCCTGCCCAAGCACCCGCTCTATCTGGTGCTCGACAATTTGCGCAGTGCCTTCAACGTCGGCTCGATTTTTCGCACAGCCGACGCCGGCCGGCTCAGCGGTATCTACACCTGCGGCTACACGGCCCATCCGCCCCATCCCAAGCTCGACAAGACGGCGTTGGGCACTCTCTCCTATATCGAGACCCGCCACTTCGCCACCACTCTCCAAGCCATTGAGCACTTGCGCGCTCGTCAAGTGCCGGTGTGGGCATTGGAGACGACATCGCAAAGCCACTGCTACACCGAGCTACGCTATCCGCGGCCCTTGGCCCTCATCGTCGGCAATGAAGCCCTTGGCGTCAGTTGCGACGCCCTCGAACGCTGCGACGAACTAGTTGAGATTCCCATGTACGGCTACAAAAACAGCCTCAATGTGGCCGCGGCCAGTGCCGTCTTCGTCTTTGAGGTCCTCCGTCAATGGCAGGCCGTCGGCCCCACCTGCCAGCCCACCGCCCATGCCTGACGCCTTGGCACGGATACCGGCCATTCCTAATTGATCGTCATGGCCGAATTCTTCCGCTCAGCGAATCAACGCCAACTTAGCCGTTTGCACCGCATCGCCCACTTGCAACACAACCCAATAGACCCCCGAAGCTGCCTCTATGCCCATATCCGTACGACCATTCCAACTGACGCGATGTGCACCAGCAGCTACCCAGCCATCGGCCAACATGCGAGTTTGCTGGCCCATCAAATTATAGACGGCAAGCCGCACCGGACCGGCCTCGGCTAGGGCAAAGGGAATGGTCGCTTCGGCGTTGAACGGCGTGGGAAAGGGATCGCCGAGGCCGGAGACTAGACCATCCGACACCTTGGCTAGAATCCGCGTCCCGGCAACCGGCTTAGCACTAGGCGGTTCTCCCACTGCCACATCCTTCAACTGCCAGCGATAAAAAGACGAGGTGCGGTTTTGGTTGAACACATTGCGGAACTCAACAATGTTTGTACCAGAGCGCAGGTCTGCGCGGTCTAAGACGAGATACCAATCCGTCCAATCCATGCTGGCCGGAATGTCGGCGTAATACTGTTCGTTAAAAAAAATAGCGATCTCGCCGTCGCTTATTTCCTTTACCGAAAAGTAACACGCGAGGTTGGAATTGGTTGCCCTAAAACCAAATTTGGCACTTTTGGGATTTTTGCTAACCACAGGAGGACTATAGCCAAAAAGCCCTCTGCTCGGCAGCGACTCCACCACTTCGCCTTCAACAATAATGCGTTTGGTCCCAGAAGATCCACCCCCGGTAACGACCTTGACGTCTCCGCTTTGCGCTCCGGCCGGAACCTTGACGACGATTCGGCTATCGCTCCAAGTCACGTAATCGCTGTTCGCCGTCGGCCAGACGTTGGGGGTGAACAAAACGTAACTGCTGCTCCGAATACGGCCGAAATTGGACCCGGTCAGCGTCAGTAGGTCGCCGGGGTTGACCCTAGTCGGCGAAACGCTGCTCAAGTAGGGGCTTGTTACCTCCAAGCGGACGGCATTGCTCGTTCCTGCCGAGGTGCGGACGGTGACACTACCAGAGCGCACATTCGTGGGAACGCGAAACCGGATACGGGTATTCGTCCAACCAGCCAACGCAGAGGAAGAAATCGCGATCGGACCAACTCGCACAGTACTGCTTCCCCGCGACGAGCCAAAATTGTTGCCGGTGACGGTTACGACCTGATTGTACTGGACTTGACGGGGCGAGACCGACGTGATTCGAGGAGATGAAGAAACTTGCATAATCGGCAACACGAGTTTGCCGTATCCGCTGTCGTTGTCCCTTCCCCGAGGCCCTATGTCAACTGTTGCATCGACCAGTGCGTTCCACAACTGAGTACGCGAGTACGAGGGATTAGCGGACTTGATCAGGGCCGCCGCGCCGGCGACGTGGGGTGCAGCGGCCGAGGTTCCGTAAAAGCCAGCCGACCCATAAGAAACCGTCGATACTCCAGTAGGAGCCATGAGTTCAGGCTTGGTACGGCCATCAAGGGTGGGACCGCGAGAGCTATAGCTTTCGATTGGGTCACCATTGACGATTGAAAAAAATGGTTCTGGGTTATAATCAGCATAAGCGATCGCCCCGACGCTCATGGCTCCTACGGCGTCTGCGGGGATCGCGACACTACCTTCTGAGCTCGAATACTCAAAATCGAGATTGCGATTAAAAGACCATATTTTTAGCCTCCTAGATCGAGCCTCCTCGCTTTTACGAACAGAAATGTGATAATTTCCCGATCTCTCTGCCTCGTATTCGATCCATTCTACAGGTGGGCCACCATACCTAGGTTGATCATTGCGACTTTCGGCAACTCGTTCGCGGTCGCCGAAAGAGTTAGAAGAATAGAAGAGATACAAGTCGTAGTCGTCTCGGGTTTCGGGCCAATCATTCCAAGTCAAGTAAACGGCTATCTCAGTCCCTTTCTCAGCTTCAAACGTAAGCAGCTCGTCTTGGCCCACAAAGTTGTGCCAACCGTCAGAATCGCTATCAGCCCAAGGCTGGTAGTAATGACTCTTTGCACTATTGCCCGCTGAATTTACCCAAAGGATGCCATTATCTGCGGCGTCATTTACAATGTCGCAGGCTATTCCTTTCCCGTCGCCAACGCCTGTTCCAAACCAGCCCATGGAATGACTGATTATGTCAATCCCCTCTCGAATGCAAAGATCCTTGGCGTTCTCCAAATCAACCAGATCGTCCACCTTCAAAAGCGTGAGTTCAGCTTCCGGAGCCATATCGTGGACGATCTCGGCACACGCCGTGCCGTGGACTTCCTCGCCAGCGTATATCCCCTCGCCCGTGTAGTCCATCCACCAAAACGCTGGCATCTCCCCAAGCCCAAACAGTTCGTCCGCCCCTTTAAACCCTTCGTCAATAACGGCCACCTTGATTCCTTGGCCTCTAACCCCCGCGTAGTAATTATCATACGCCTTGATAAGCCGCCTGCCTTCGCTCCAAGTCTCTTGTTGCGAATGCGGCCGATGCGGCTTGCGGACAAAGCGAACCCCCGGCAGTTCCGAAACCGCCAGCAACGACGACGACGGAACCGAAATCCGCATCAGGCTCTTCGACTGCGCCAGGACCTTCCCGCCAAGTACAGCTAGCGACGACGTATCAATAGCAGCCGACGCTTGGCCAAGATGTGGAACCAAGATGACGACGACCGTATCCTGCATATCGCGAGTCGGTTTTCCTGCTCTCGGCGTTGCCAATTCCCACAACGCACTCTGTATATTGGCCGGACCGTCGGGTTTGGCCGGTGTAAAGTCTATGTTTTGTCCCCAAAGGGGCACATAACCAAAGACGCCGAAGAAAAAGAAAAAGACGGTAAGAACTTTATAACGATTGACTAGGGACCAACTCAGGCTCCGCACGTACGCATTCTCCGCATGTTAGATGGACAGTCTGAAGATAGGAACACAGAACAGAGCGTTCAAACGGAGACGCTCAAATCCCGGCGCCCGTTACAGCGCGATCTCCACCCTAGACGACTTAGGGCAGATGGGGAATTTCCTGCCCTCCGGTCTAACTTCCAATGAAAGCCAACTTTGCTTATATATAAGTGTCCATTTGTCGGCCACAAAAACACCCGCCGCACTGGTAAATCATGGAAAAACCCAATGTCGTCCTCAATTATGGCTTTGCTGGCCGCTGCTTCCACGCCTATCTAGTGAGGCTCGGCCAGATTCAGCGCGACTTGGGTGCCGTCGGCCCCACCGCCCATGCCTGACGCCGCCCCGCAGACTCGGGGCCCAGTCGCCCGCTTGCTCGGCGACTGGCTCGGCTTTGAGTTCGTCTCCCGCATCTATCTCTACAGCGCACTCATCGGCCTGATCTCCGGCCTGGGTGCCGTGTTATTCACCTACGGCCTCGAACTGGCCAAGTTTCTGCTAGTCGAGAAACTGGCTGGCTACCGCCAGATTCACCCCCACAACCGGGCACTATTCGACTTCTCCTTATTCGACGCGCCCACCTATGGCGAATACTTATGGCTATTGCTCTTGCTGCCAGCACTGGGCGGCCTGCTCAGCGGCTACCTGACGCACCGCTTCGCGCCCGAAGCCCAAGGCGCGGGCACCGACGCCATGATCGACGCCTTCCACAACCAGCGCGGCCACATCCGCCCCATCGTCGCTCCGGTCAAGGCCCTAGCGACCATCATCACCCTCGCCTCCGGTGGGGCCGCCGGTCAGCAAGGGCCCTTAGTGCACATCGGCGCCGGCTTAGGCTCTTGGGTGGGCGACAAACTCAAGCTTTCGGTTGCCCAGCGGCGAATTTTGCTGCTGGCGGGCACCGCCGGAGGGCTAGGGGCCATTTTCCGCGCGCCGTTGGGCGCGGCTATCGCCAGCGTGGAAGTGCTCTACCGCGAAGACTTTGAAAGCAACGCACTCATCCCCTGCGTCATCAGCTCTTTTGCCGCCTACGCGATCTACATAGCCGTCTTTGGCTTCTCGCACATTTTTGCCCTGCCCGACCTGCTTTTTACCGATGTGCGCGAGTTGATTTTTTATTTAGTACTGGGGTTTCTCTGCGCCTTGGTCGGCATTTTTTACGTCAAAACCCTGCGCCTTGCACACACCCTGTTCGACCGCCTGCCGCTGCCCCGCTACTGGATCGCCGGCGCGGGCGGCTTGCTGGTGGGGTTGGCGGCCTTTATCGACCCCCGAGTGCTGGGCGACGGGTTTGGCGTTATCCAACAGGGACTCAACGGCGAGCTCGCAGTCCGCGCCTTCTTAGCCCTCGCCCTACTCAAAATCCTCGCCTCTAGCTGCACAATTTCCAGCGGCGGCTCGGGCGGCGTCTTTGGCCCTTCGCTGTTTATCGGCGGGATGCTCGGCGGCACCGTGGGCTTGCTGGGCCAACAGTACTTTCCCGACATCGTAAACCAACCGGCCGCTTACATCGTGGTGGGCATGGCCTCGTTTTTCGGCGCAGTGGCCAACACGCCGCTAGCGGCCCTGATTCTGATCATCGAAATGAGCGGCTCCTACCACCTGTTGCCGCCGCTGATGGTGGTCAGTGCCCTGGCGCTGATCTTTGCGCGCAACTTTTCTATCTACCAAAACCAAGTCCAAAACAAGTTCCACTCCCCAGCCCATATCAAACACTTAACGGTCGATGTGTTGCACAATCTCCAAGTCGGCCAAGTACTGCCCCGGCTCAAAAACACCTCCGAGGCCATCGTCAGCAATCGGCTGTCTTACTTTTCTCTGAGTAGCTTGAGCAAAAAACTGGGCCACCTGCACTTTGTCGTCACCGACGACGACAACCGCCTGCGCGGCATGATCAGCCTCGAAGACCTCGACCTGCCCGAAGACGAAATGCTGCGCAACCTAGTCCTCATAGAAGACATGATGGTCGATGACGTCCGGCCCATCGACGCCGAGGACAGTCTGCACGAAGCCCTACAAAAACTGCTCGATTCTGGCTACGACAAGCTGCCCGTGGTGCGCATCACAGACGAGGGGGAAAGCGAGTTTTGGGGCTATCTGATGCACTCGGACCTGATGCGAGTGTACCACGAGGAAGTCACTCGGCTGGAGGGCCAGGATTGACCGCGCGATAGGGCGCGTGCAGATAGCGCAGTGCCCGTTGGTGGCTGTCGGCGTGGTCGGGCAAGCGCCGCACTTGCTGGTAGCGCAAAACCGCTTCCTCGCGGCGGCCCGCTAAATCGTGTACTTGACCAAGTAGCAGATTGGCCAGCACGGCAAACGCCAAATCGCGCTGGCGCTCGGAATTGGCGGCGAGGCTGTCGGTTGCCGCCAAGTGATCGGCCGCCGCCGGCCAGCGTCGCTCAAAATAAGCGTATTTGCCCGCGTAGTAATGCGCTTCCAAGCGACCGTGGCGGTGATAGCCGGTCTGGCCGGCCAAGCTGCGGCGCACGTATTCTTCGTACAACGCCACCCCCGAGCGCCAGCGGCCGAGTTCGACCATGAGCCGTGCGGCGTAGCGATGGAAGACGGCGTTGTCGGGATAGCGCGCATAAAGTTCTTCAAAATAGGGCAGGGCTTTGCGGTTGTCCTTTTCAAAAATTCGGTAGATCTGGCCCAAGAAATAGGCGGCCTCGGTGCGGGCGTAGGCTCCCTCGCGGGCGACTTCTTCAAGCTGCTGAAGGCCCAGCAGGCGATCGCCGTCGGGCAAAAAGACCATGATCGGCCGGAGGATCCGGTGGCGTTGGGGCATGACCTCGGCGAAGTAGTGGTACAGGCCCTGGCCAAAGAGAATGTCCTTGTTGGTCGGCTCGAGTTGACGGCTCTTCTTCAGCAGGGGCAGGCCGCGCAATCCGTCGCGGGCCGCCCGCACGTACTGTGCTCGGTCGCCGTACAAGCGGCCGCGAAAACCAATGGCTCCGCCCTTGAAGAGAATCGCGTCGAAATCCATTGGGTCTTTTTTTAGCCGCCGGTCGCAGACCTCAATGCACTGCTTGAGCCGAGCGTGGAACTCGGCGTCGTGGGTTTTGTCGGCCAAGTCGATGAGGATCCGCCACCAAGAGATCATCGCGCCAAAGAAGTAGCCGAGCGGGTTGTCTGGCTCGGCTGCGACGACAGCCTGAAAGTGGCGCTCGGCCGCGGCAAAGCGCAGATTGTAAATTAGGTCTATACCTTGCTGGATGCGCGCATCAAAGCCGCGCATCGTATAGGCATCCTCGCTCCAAGCGGGCCGGGCCAGCGCCCAGCAGAGCAAAACCGCGCCTAGGGCGTGCAGTGCGTTCAAGGGCAAACCTCATCGCTTAACAGTAAAACAAAAACCAAGCCGTTCAAGAGTAGGATAAAAATCAACTATGGCAACTGTGCAATGCGACATCGCGATCATCGGCGGCGGCTCGGCCGGGTACGCCGCGGCGCGCACAGCCCACGCCGCCGGCGCCCAGGTCGCGGTTATTGACCAAGGGCCTTGGGGAGGGCTGTGCATTCTGCGCGGCTGTATGCCCAGCAAGGCGATCTTGCGCTCAGCCGAAATAGCCTCGCATCTGGGCCGCGCCGCCGAATTTGGCCTAGCGCCGGTGGAAGTCCGCGCCGATTTAGCCGCCATCGTCGAGCGCAAGGCGCGGCTGGTCGCCGACTTTGCCGCCTATCGCCGCGCCCAACTCAGCGACGGCCGCTTCGCGCTCTACCAAGCGCGGGCGCGCTTCCTCTCGCCACAGACGCTCCAAGCCGGCGACGACGTCATTGAGGCCGGGCATTTTATCATCGCCACCGGCTCGACGCCTCACCACGTCCCAGTCCCGGGGCTGGACCACGTCGGCTACCTCACCAGCGACGAAGCCCTCGACCTATCCCAGCAGCCAGCGAGCCTGCTCGTGCTCGGCGGCGGTGCCGTCGCCGTCGAGCTGGCCCAGTTCTTTCAGCGGATTGGCACGCAGGTGACGCTCATTCAGCGCAGCGATCACATTCTCTCGGCCAGCGACGAGGACTTGGCGCGGGCAGTGGAAGCGCGCTTCCGCGCCGAAGGCATGGCAGTGTACACTGGCACCCAACTGCGCCAATTCACAGAAGAAAACGGGCGCAAGACAGCGCATTTTTCTCACCGCGGCACCCCAAAAACAGCCGCGGCAGACCTCGTCCTCCAAGCCCTTGGCCGCCGTCCGCTAATCGACGAGCTGGGCTTGGACCAAGCCGGCGTCGCGGTCGCCGACGGGCGCATTGTCGTCGATGCGGCCATGCGCACCAGCCAGCCCCACATCTGGGCGGTCGGCGACGTCAACGGCGAGCACGAAATTGTCCACATCGCCATTGAACAGGGCGAAATTGCCGCGTACAACGCCACGCACCCCGACCGCCCCGAGCACCGCTTCGACGATCGCCTCAACGCGCTAGTCGTGTTCACCGACCCGCAGGTGGCCAGCGTCGGTCTCAGCGAGCGGGACTGCCGCGCTGCGGACCGGCCCTATTTGGTCGCCAGCTATCCTTTTGACGACCACGGCAAGTCACTGACGATGGGCGAGACTTGCGGCCACGCAAAACTTCTCTGCGACCCGCGCTCGGGCCAAGTGCTCGGCGGCCACATTGTCGGGCCGGAGGCCGGCGAGTTAATTCACGAATTGATCGCGGTGATGTACTTTCGCGGAACGGTGCAGGATGTGGCGCGGATGCCGCATTATCATCCGACCTTGGCCGAGATTCTCACTTATCCAGCCGAGGAATTAGCAGAGCAGTTGGGATAGGAGCGTCCCGGGCATCTGCTTAATGATAATCATTCACGTTGTGAACAATAACTCAAAACCGGCGACGGCCCTTGGTTTTTCAATAGCCCTAGTCCCAACTCACAGCACTTTCCACCACGGCGCGGCTAGTACATCGGACGCGAGCCATTCGAGGGTGGTTCCGCCATGCAACAACAGCCCGGGCCGGGCCCGATTGCCGTACTCGGTGCGGAAGGTGCGCAAATGGGCTAGGTCGCGGAAACGCGGCCGTCCCGTTGCCTTGACTTCGATGGGCAACAGGCGGTCCCCAGCTTCGATCACAAAATCAACCTCCTCGCCGATCGCTGTACGCCAATAGAAAACCTCAACCCGGTCGAGCCGGGCGTCGCGCCAAGTCAACAGATCGTGAAGCACTAAGTTTTCAAGATGAGCACCTCGGGGTTCCGCTTCTTGAGTCAAATGCAGTGCCATTCCAGTATCTCCCCAGTAGAGCTTCGGCGATTTGATGAGCCGCTTAGTGCGATTTACGGCGTAGGCGGGAAGCCGGACGAGCAGATACGACGTTTCTAATAGGTTGAGATAGCGATGCACCGTTGGCTGTGGCAGCGCAACGTCGCGGCCAAGTTCGGCTTGGTTGACGAGTTGGCCCATGCGGAGACAGACCGCCCGCGTCAGCCGACGGAAGTCGGGCAGTGCCGCGATGGATGAAAGGGTTTGTAGATCGCGCTCTAGGTAGGTGCGGACGTAGCCGTCAAACCAGACTGCCCGCTCGCGAGCGGTTGCCAGGTCGAGAGCGGGCAGCGGGAAACCGCCGCGCTGTGCCAACACGCGCCAGTCCTCTGGCTCGTCGGGCTGTGCCGCGATTAGGTCGAGCCACTCTTCATCACGGGTATCGAGTAGTTCCTCCCATAAGCCGCTACGTCCCAAGCCCTGCTGCTCCCGTCGAGTCATCGGCCAGAGCGTGAGGTAGCTCGCTCGGCCAGCGAGCGACTCGGAGACTTGACGCATGAGGAGTAAGTTGGCCGAACCGGTGAGTAAGAACTGCCCAGGCTGGCGCTTTTGGTCTATGACGCGCTTTACCGCGTGCAAAAGCTGTGGCTCTCGCTGCACCTCGTCGAGCGTTACGGGCTGCCTACCCCCAAGGAGGGCCGCTGGATCGCGGCGTGCTGCGTCAACTATATCGAGGTCGTCGAGGGAGAGAAAGCGCCGTTTTCCCGGCGTGAGCTTCTGCGCGAGGGTGCTCTTTCCGGTCTGGCGGGCGCCGGTTACTACCACTGCCGGCATGACGCGGAGACGGTCGTTGAGGCCCGCTGCGACGAGGCGGGGGAGCGTAGTGTCTATCATCTGCTTAATGATAATCATTCATGTTGTGAATAACAACTGGTGGAACGCCTAGCCCAGCCGCAACTGCCGATTCGCCAGCGGCAAATCCACCCGCCCATTGCCCTGCCGATGCGACTCGCGCAAGCCAATGGCTATTTCCAGCGCCTCGCGGCCAAATTCCCCCGGGCAAATCCGCTCTTCCCCCTCCTCGATCGCCCGACAGACGCCCTCGATAGCATCAACCATGGACGAGCGCGGATGCCACGGGTTGGGAAAGGGCCGCTGGATCGGCTCGCCGGTCTCTGGATGCGCTCCCCACAGATCGAATTGCGCGTGGGCGTTGCGCGCAACGATCATCCCGCGCTCGCCGATAAACTCCAAGGTCCACCCATGCCCCGAGCAGTCGGCGCGAGAGTTCAAAAAGCCGCGCACTCCATTGGCATAGGCAATGTAGCCCGAGCCGGATAAATCCCGGTCGGCTGCGGCCTGCTCCTCATCGTCCATTTCGCCCACCACCCACTCGGCGGGCGCTCCGGCAAACAGCCGAAACAGGGCCAGCGTATGGCTTTGCAGATTCGACAGGCTGTGCGGGCTGTGGCAGACCATCGAGCGCAACCGGCCAATCGCCCCGTCGGCTAGGGCCTGCCGCGCATTGGTGTACCAGCTATACCAGTTGAGATGGCAGGCGATCGAAAGAATGGTGCCGCTCGCCTTGCACGCCGCGATCATGGCGTCGGCGTCGGCTAAGGTGCGACACATCGGCTTGGTGGCAAAAATCGCCCGCACCCCGGCCTCGGCTAGGCCGATGACCACCGCGGCTCGCTCGTCGGGCCGCGTCGTCACCGCTACTACGTCGGGCTGCTCTTGGGCGACCAACTCGCGGTAGTCTTCGTACCGGGCTTCTACGCCCCAGCGCAGGGCAAAGTCGTCCAACTTGGCTCGGTCCACGTCGGCCGCGCCGATCAGTTCAATGCCCCGCGCTTCGATCATCGCCGGGGCGTGGGCCCACGGCCACGGATAGTGCGGCATCCCGATGTGCTCGTCGTCAATGGTGCTGCCCATCCGCCCGCAGCCGACCACTGCGCCGCGATACGTTCCGCGCGGCTGCGTGGCCGCGATCTGTTTGTAGGCTTTGCCCAACGGTTGTGCCATGCCGTGCCTCCGCTGCGTAAAATTGCAAAAAGGGATTTGATTAAATAAAATAAGGATCGCTGATACCATGATACCAAAGGAATAATAATGCAGACGATTCAGATTGAAGTCCCAGAAGAGATTTTTCTCTTATTTGATATGACCCATGCGGAAGAGGCATTACCTTGACTACTTTTGACTTCCACGGCAAAAAGGCGGTGGCGACCGGTGCCGGCGGTGCCATTGGCGGCGAGATCGCCCGCGGCTTGGCCCAAGCTGGCGCTGAAGTGGCAATCTGGGACATTTCTCCAGAGGCGGCCCGGGCCAAAGCCGACGAAATCAACCAAGACTTTCCCGACAAAGTCCTTCCCGTCGAGTGCAATGTCGTCAGCAAAAACAGCGTCGAGGCTGCGCTCGCCGAGACCATCGAGCACTTTGGCACGGTTGACTTTCTACTCAACGGGGCCGGCGGCAGCCACAAAGACACCACCACTTCTTCCGAGCTCGAATTCTTTGATATTGATCCAGCAGCGGTCAAGATGGTGATGGACCTCAACTATCTAAGCACGGTCCTGCCTTCGCAGGCGGTGGGCCGCGTCTTTGCCGCTAAAGGCGATGGGGCGGTAGTCAATATCACCTCCATCGGCGGCGGGCTGCCGCTGTCGCGGGCCTTGGCCTATTCCAACGGCAAGGCGGCCGCCGATAGTTTCACCCGCTGGCTAGCCGTGCACATGGCCACGACCTACGCGGCCAAAATCCGCGTCAACGCGGTGGCCCCGGGCTTTATGATTACCGCGCAAAACCGCTTCTTGCTCCTCGACCAAGCAAGCGGAGCGCTGACCGATCGCGGCCAGACCATTCTCAAAAACGTTCCCATGGCCCGCTTTGGCGATCCGCATGAAGTCGTTGGCGCAGCCCTGTGGCTTTTTTCGGACGCAGCCGCATTTGTCACCGGCGCCATCGTGCCCATTGACGGCGGCTTTTCCGCATTTTGCGGCGTATAGTCAGGAGTTCACTTTGCTACCCGATATCGAAATCGCCCGCCAGACTTCACTCCGCCCGATCGACGACGTGGCCGCCCAACTCGGGGTCGGCTCCGAACACCTCGAACACTATGGCCGCGTCAAGGCCAAGATCTCGCAGGAATTCTGCCAGCAGCTTGAAGACGCACCTCCGACCGGCAAGCTAGTGCTGGTCTCGGCCATCAACCCGACTCCGGCCGGCGAAGGCAAAACCACCACCACCATCGGTCTGGGCGACGCGCTCAACCGCATTGGCAAGCGCACCACGGTCTGTCTGCGGGAACCTTCGCTGGGGCCTTGCTTTGGCCTGAAAGGCGGCGGTGCCGGCGGCGGCTACGCGCAAATAGCACCGATGGAAGACATCAACCTGCACTTCACCGGCGACATCCACGCGGTCTCTGCGGCCCACAACCTACTCGCCGCGGCCCTCGACAACTACATCCACCACGGCAATATGCGCCGCATTGATCCCCGCCGCATCGTCTGGAACCGGGTGCTCGACATAAACGACCGGGCGTTGCGCGATATCGTCGTCGGGCTAGGGGGGACGGCCAACTCCTTTCCGCGCCAATCGGGATTCGACATTGCCGTTGCCTCGGAGGTCATGGCCATTCTCTGTCTGTCCGAATCGCGGGCCGAACTCAAGGAGCGGCTGGGCCGAATCGTCGTCGCCCAGACCCGTTCCCGCGAGACCATTCGCGCTGCGGATTTAGCGGTCCACGGTGCCATGGCCGTGCTGCTCAAGGACGCCTGCCAACCCAACTTGGTGCAAACCCTAGAGGGCAATCCAGCGTTAGTCCACGGCGGCCCTTTTGCCAATATCGCCCACGGCTGCAACTCCATCGCCGCCACCCGCCTGAGCACGCGCCTGTCCGAATACACCATTACCGAGGCTGGCTTTGGCGCGGACTTGGGGGCGGAGAAATTCGCCAACATCAAGTGCCGCCAGAGCGGCCTAGCCCCCGACCTAGTCGTGCTGGTGGCCACCGTGCGGGCACTCAAATTTCACGGCGGTGCCTCGCTTAAAAAAATTGTTGAACCCAATGTCGGCGCGGTTGAACGAGGCGTCGAAAACCTCAAGAAGCACATCGAGAACATCCGCCTCTTCGGCCTGCCGGTCGTCGTCGCGGTCAATGCCTTTGCCACCGATACCGACGCCGAGCTGCAGTGCATCCGCGATAAGTGTGCCCACCTCGGCGTTGAAATCGTCCCCGCACATCACCACGCCCTCGGCGGTGCAGGTGCCGAAGACCTCGCCCGCACCGTGGTGCAGGTGGCCGAAAACACGCAGAGCGACTTTAGGCTGCTCTACCCCGACGACCGGCGGCTGTGGGACAAAGTCCGCACCGTGGCCCAAGCGATCTATGGGGCCGACGACATCATGGGCGACAAGATGCTGCGGAGCAAGTTCCGGCGGCTAGAGGACGAAGGCTACGGCCACCTACCGGTCTGCATCGCCAAAACCCAGTACTCCCTATCGACCGATCCTAGGCTCAAGGGGCGACCGCACGGCTTCGACGTGCCAATTCGCGACGTCAAGGTCTCGGCCGGGGCCGGCTTTGTCGTCGTGCTGACGGGCGATATTATGACCATGCCCGGCCTGCCGAAGAAGCCCTCGGCCGAGTCGATAGACCTCGACGACGCCGGCCAGATCAAGGGGTTGTTCTGAGCCGGCAAACGATATAGGACGACGTATCATGTCACTATCAAAGCGCCTAGATTTGTGCTCGCTCGAACGCATTACCAAGATGAAAGATGTGGTAACGCAGGAGATCGATAATATCAACCGCCAGCTGGTCACCAAAGAAAAAGAACTCGACCAAATGATCGAAACGGTCGAAACGGTCAGTTTGAGCAAACGGCACGGCCAATACGAACTGAGTCTGGATAAAGCAGAGTCGCAGATCGCCAGATTGAACGACGAAAAAGAGAAATTACTAGACAAGGTCCGAGTCATTGAGCAAGCGCGGCAAAAGAAACACCTGATGGACGAGCAGGCCAGAGTACTGGGCAGCAGCGCTCGGGTGCGCGCCAAAGACCTGATCATCTTTTTCTTAATCCTTTTTCTAATCGCAATTTTGGCCGTTGATTTGCTCGGCATCGGGGCCACCGGCAGCGGTGCCATGGCAAAAGCCGAAGTAGTAGAAGGCAGGATCCATCGAATAAACGTTTTGCACGCCGGACAAGGATACGAGCGGGTGAACATTCACCTAGCGGATGCAGTTGGGTCTGGTGCGCTTGTTGCTGGGCAGGTGGTTGAGGGCAAACTAACACAAGTGGACGTCATCCATCTCGGCGAAAACTACACCGATCCCGTTGTCGAAATAGAACCTCATTTTTCCGTTGGCACGTTGTGGATATTCTGGATCATCGACTTGATATGTTGCACCATTTTCATGGCCAACTTCTTTTTTGAGCACCGACTGGCCGATTCTAAAAAGTGGTACTGGAAAAACAATTGGATCGACTTCATAACGTCCATTCCGCTGCCCCCGGTACAGGTCATCGCCGCATCACAGGTCGGCGACATAGGCATCGTTCGCCTGGGGCGGCTGCTCAGGGCCGTGCGCATTTTACGGGCGCTGCGCTTGTTCCGCATCGCGCTGTTTTTCTGGCGCGGCATGGATCACTTGAGCACCACATTGGATGTGCGGCTGCTCAAGCGATCGCTGCTCTACGGCTTGTTATCGCTCGTTTTTGGGGCCTTCATTTTTATGGGGCTAGAGCGCATGGAGTCCGGCTCGGGATTCGGGGCGAGTCTTTGGTGGAGCTTTACGACGCTGGTCACCGGCGGGTACGCCGACATCCACAATCCCGAAACGGCTTCGGGCAAAATCCTCACCGTTTTTCTGGTGATTACGGGTATGGTTCTGGTCGGTGTCTTTACGGCGACGCTGACCAGCATCCTCGTCAGCGACGAGGATTCCCTCAAGATCGAGGAGCTAGAAGAGCAAGTCGAGATCGCGACAAAAATTCAAGCAGACGTAAAAGACGTCAACGAACGGCTAGACCGCCTAGAAGATACCATCCGCCAAATCCGCGACGCCGTAAAGACGCCGGACCACTAGCGACTTCAGACGAACTTTTCTCTCGCCGCCAAGACTTTTGCCACTACGACTTCAACATCCTTTTCATCGACAAACGGCGACATGATAAAGGACTTCAGCGCGACAATCGGCTCTTGGTATTGGGTGTGCCGGTAGCAGTCGGTCGAGGAAATGACGACCCCGCGTCCGGCCATGGCCTCCTCGTGGACGTACGCGAAAATTTTGCGGTTGTAGTCGTTGTGGGCGAGCAGCGTTTCCCGATAGGCCGGATCTTCAAATTCTTGGCGCTTGATGGCAAACGTATCCACGTCGGGTGGATACACCCGGAACAGCGTTACGGTGCCAAAGTTGTCGCGGTTGAGCACGGTGATGGCTTGGTGTCCTTCGAGGTGCTCGCGCAAAAGCTGGGTCATCTCGACGATGTGCCCCAATGCGACGCGCAATCCCCGCTCACCGAAAAAGCGAAAATTGGCCAGCGCGGTCAGCGGGCCAGTCCCAGCTCTAGACGTTTCGAGGGTGTACATGCCGGGGCGGTGGTCGCCAAAGTGGTAGAGGTACGGCATCTGCTCCGGGCTGCGTGTTAGTGGGTGCAAATCCGCCCGGTCTTTGACCAGGACTAGGCTGGAGATATACGGGGCAAAGCCGGTCTTATGGAAGTCAATACCCATAGAATCGGCCAGGGCCAGATGGCGGATGCGCCGACCCGCTCCGGCGAGGGCGCGCAGGGTCCGCGGGCGAAACCCCAAGGGGTTGTCCTGAAAATCGTAGTTGTTAAACACCGACCAGGCCCAGCCAATGACCGCGTCGGCGTGGATGTGCGGGCGGTAGGAGAGCTGGAATTCATCGACCAGCGAATCGCGCAGGGCCGCAATCGCCGCCAAGTCGTCCAAGCCGAACGCATCCGTAGTCCCCATAGTCGCAATAATGGCGGCGATCTTTTTGCCGCTTTCCAAGGCCGTACGCGCGGCCTCGGCTAGTTGGGCGAGGTCCATTTCGTTGTCGGCTAGCGTCGGAATGGTGATCAACTGGTCGGTGCCAATGCCGAGCCAGCCGACGACATTGTGGGCGCAATAGTGCCCGGCGTCGGAAACGAAGACCACTACATCATTGGGCGCGCCGCGGCCCATGGCCTGGGGACAGGCTTTTTCCAAACCGATCTTTACCCCATAGAGCGTGGTGCCGGTGCCGCCAAAGGTAAACGTGCCGCCCGCTTGTTGTGGGTCGTAGCCAACCATCCGCGCGGTCATGGCGACGGCTTCAACTTCGGCCAAGGCGACGAGGCGACTGTATTCGTCCCAAGCGATGTTGGGATTGTGCAACGAGGCGAGCAGGACGCCGATGAGGCTGGGAATAGTCGGGGGCGCGATGACGTTTTGTTGGGTGTGGGGATGGCTGGAGATAGTTATGCCGCGCAGGTAGCTAACAAGGTCTGAAGTAACCGCCTCAACCGACGACATCTCAGCGGGTAGCTGGGCATTTTGCGCGGCGGCAAAGTCGCCAGCAACCACCGGACCAAGCGTCGGCAACTGCATTTTCAGGTCGTCAACTTGGTCTAGGGCGCGCATGATGGAATGGACGAAATACGAATCGTGAATGGGGTCGGATACCGGTTGGGGGAAGGCGCGGCGAATGTGTTCTAAGGCGTCGCGGTATGTCATAATCTCGTCGTCCGATTAGGTGGAGAAAAAATAAAAAACAAAAAGGCCGAGCACCGTTTAGGTGCTCGGCCTTTGGGGCAATACAACCTAAACCAGCGAGGTCCTAAAATCCATACGCCAGTTTGCCGTACCAGAATGCGCCGCTGTAACCAAAGGGAGTAAACTGGCTGTACATATTGCCCGTGCCTCCCGGCGCTGCTGGATTTTCGTTTGAATAGGTATTGAGAACATTCTGCCCACCAACACTGGCCATCAACCCGTTGCCGAGCGCATAGCTCGCCTCGAGGTCAAACAGCAGGCCGTCGGGCCGATAGGTCGCCTGATCGTCGTCGTCCCACCAAGGAGAGTAATAGCTCCAGCGCCCGAGGAGGGCCAACTCGGGGGAGACAGATTGGGTCAGGGTCAGGCTGGCGCGGTAGCTAGGCAGCGCTTCCTGCAGTTCCCTGATGCGACCCTGGCTAAGGGTTTCGGGATTGTAGTCGGTGACTTCGGTTTCCGTGTAGTTGTTGGCAAAGATCAGCTCTCCATTGCCCGCTGGAGCGGTGAGGACAATATCCAAACCCCGCGTCTCGGTCTCAAAGTCGTTGGTGAAGTAGCGGAAGTTTGACAAGTTGCGAACATAGGGCACTTCGCCACTTTCCAACTCGGCGATCTGCACCTCGGTTAGGTATTCGGTCAGGTCAAAATCCTGCGACAGGGCCAAGCGATCTTCTAGCCGGATTTGGAAGAAGTCGATGGTTATTTTGCCGCCGGCTAAGTCGGCGACCACGCCGGCCGTAAAATTGGTCGATTTTTCAGCGTCGAGCGGCTGGCCCCCCACCAATTCGGCGACCGGGTTGGTCGAAGGAATGGTGCCATTGTTGACCAAATCGTTTAGGACTAAATCGAACTGCGTCGATACGTTAAAAGCGTTCTGCTGGCCTGGCGTCGGCGCCCTAAAGCCCGTGCTGTAACTGCCGCGCAACTTCAACTCGTCGGTCAGGCCGTAGTTGGTCGCCAGCTTGTAGTTGGTGGTGCTGCCGAAATCGTCGAAGTTTTCGTAGCGCAGCGCAGCGTCCACTAGCCAGTTTTCTACTAGCTTGACCTCGGCCCCGA
This sequence comes from Candidatus Latescibacterota bacterium, assembly GCA_965221515.1. Taxonomy (GTDB): domain Bacteria; phylum Latescibacterota; class UBA2968; order UBA8231; family UBA8231. Next base: position 3,734,323 of record OZ244897.1, on the reverse strand, counting down.
CGTACAGGGCAACGTTGGAACGGCTCCAAGTGCCGGCGGCAATGTCGGGAAATCCATTAAAGCCATTGGAACCCGAGCTAAACCCCTGCGAGGCCAACGGACCAATTTCCCAGGAGGCTTGGTCGCCAGCGACGATTTCAAACGTTTCCGTGCGATACTCAGCACCCGCTGCGAGGAACAACTGGTCGTTGGCCGGCAACGTTACGTCGAGGTTAAAATTGGTGTCGGACTGGATGTAATCGCCCGGATCAAAGGAAGTCGGCGAATCCGGGCCAAGCGAGGCGTTGACGGTGTTGAAAATGAAAAAGTCCGCGTGATGGCGGCCATATGAAGCACTCAGGTCCCAAGTAAATGTCGGGTTTTCTTGCAGCCCCTTAATGCCCAGCAGCAGGGACTGATCGACGGTGTTGGCACCAAAGCGCGGCGTGAACCCACCCGGCCGACCCGGAAAACTGCCCTGTGCTTCTTGAAAGGTGAAGCAATTGTCGTCGTTGAACACTTGGCCCAACGCATCGGCATCGGGGACGTTGTTGGTTATCGCCACTGTGGGGCAATCCTCGCCGGTTCCCACGCCGTCCCAATCGCCAACCAGCAAGGTCTCACCGCCGTCCAAGCTGAAGACGCCGGACCGCGTATTGGGATTGCGGAAGTAGAACCCCCCTTCCACTTCCTTGCTGGCGTAGTTGGCGTGGCCGTACAACTTTGCGGCCTCGGTCAGGCCGGCGCCGTAGTTGGCAAAGAGTTTTACGTCGTTGCGCACAAACGGCTGACCCCAGCGCTGCGCCGGGTCGGCCACATCGGTGTTGCCCGCATTAGTCAAGTCAATGGCGTCTTGACGCTGATAGGAGCGGACGGTCTCGTCGGCATTGCCGTATTCCAAGCTGAGATTGGCCCAGCCCTTTGCGCTGCCCAAGCCGATATTGCCAGCGGCACTGTAGGTGAATCCATCGCCCTCTTGGAAAATGCCAGGCTTGATTTCGATGGAACCGCCTTCATAACTGTCTTTCAATTGGAAGTTCATCACCCCGGCAATCGCGTCGGAGCCATACTGAGCCGACGCGCCATCGCGCAGCACTTCCACCCGCTGGAGGGCAATAGCCGGAATGGGCGAGATGTCCGGGCCTTGCGCCCCATCGGCAATTCCGTTGCCCAGCCACGAGATGACCGCCGAGCGGTGGCGACGCTTGCCATTGACCAGCACCAGCGTGTGGTCGGGCGCGAGATTGCGCAGGCTAGCTGGCCGGACGACCGTGGCTGCATCGCTGATCGGCTGACTATTGACGTTAAAGGACGGCGCAAGGGTGCGCAGCAAGTCGGGCAGATCGGCACCGCCTTGCTTGACAAAATCTTCGCCGCGCACGACATCAACCGGCACGGCCGAGTCGGTCACCGAGCGCGGTTGCCGCGCCCCGGTTATGACCTGCTCTTCGATTTCCACGACACCTTCGAGCATAGCATCTTCGCCATCAACCATCATTTCCTCGGCCGGCGCACCCTCTTCCTCTTGGGCTGCCGCCGCAGACGCCAAGCTCGTAGAAAGCAAAGCCAAAATACCAACAGCAAGGGTAAATGGCTTTGAAAAAGCTGCGAGGTTTTTCATTGGAGCGTACTCCTTAGATTTGGAGGAATAAAGAAAAAAACGCGAATCCAATTTTTTTGTAATTTTCCCTTAACCGTCCAAAAATAGGACATAAACGTTCCATAAACAAGGGCAACGGGGGCGTGTAGGGTCATGTAGGGGCGACTCTCAGAGTCGCCCCTACCGTCGCCCCTACCGTCGCCCCTACCGTCGCCCCTACAGAAAGGACAAAACCACATGCTCGGCAAATTTTTCGATAAAGTAAAACAGGGGTTGGAGCGGACGCGCACGTCGATGACCTCGGCGATTGCTGCCGTGAACCCGGTCGGCACCCGGCTGGACGACGACGCCATCGACGATATCGAGGCCGCGCTGATCGGCGCCGATATGGGGCTGGAGACCGCCACTGAACTCGTCGATCAGCTGCGCCAGCGGCTCAGGAGCGAGCAGGTCGATGACGGATCAGCAGGCGTGCTGCGCGTGCTGGAAAACCAAGTCGCCGCGATGATGGCCTCGGGCCCGGACCAAGCCTTGCCCCTCTCCGGCGAGCTGCCGGGCAAGCCTTTTGTCGTGCTGATCGTCGGCGTCAACGGCACCGGCAAGACGACGACCGCCGGCAAGCTAGCCAAGCACTACGCCGATGCCGGCAAGAAGGTGGTACTAGCAGCCGGCGACACGTTCCGGGCCGCAGCCATCCCCCAAATCGCCATCTGGGCCGAGCGCACCGGAGCCGATCTGATACGATCGCAGCGCGGAGCCGACCCGGCGGCGGTGGCTTTTGACGCACTCGCCGCGGCCAAGGCGCGCCGAGCCGATGTGCTGCTGGTCGATACGGCTGGGCGCTTGCACAACAAGGTCAACTTGATGGAGGAACTCAAAAAGATCCGCCGCGCACTGGCCAAGCAAGACCCGACAGCCCCCCACGAAACCTTGCTGGTCCTCGACGGAACCAGCGGCCAGAATGCCCTGTCGCAGGCGACCGCATTCAACCAAGCCACCGAGTTGACCGGGCTGGTGCTAACCAAGCTGGACGGGACGGCCAAGGGCGGGATCGTCGTCGCCCTGCGGCGTCAGATGGACCTACCGGTGAAGCTGATTGGAGTGGGCGAGGGCGTGGACGATTTGCAGCCGTTTGACGCGGCCACATTCGCCCGCGCATTGTTCGCCGAGTGAGGGGTGTCAGCTGCGGATAAACTTCTATAGCCCGGCCAGCGCGTCTGCTAGTTCCCTTCTCACTTCCCCATCTTCTTCTAGGCCCAAGCGCTGCTGGAGTGCCTCTTTTGCCTGATCTCCCCCGAGTTGACCCAGTGCCCAAGCCACGTGACCGCGCACTAGCGGCTCCTCGTCCTCGAGGGCGCTGATAAGGGCTGGCACCGCGGCCTGCATGCCCGAATTGCCCAAGGCCACGGCCACGTTGCGCAAAAAACCCCGGCGCTTAGGGCGCTTGACTGGGTTGCGGCGAAAAAGTGCGTTGAAGGCGGCGCGGTCCAGTTGGATCAAGTCGAGTAAAGCCGGGCTATCGAGGCCGGTGCGGCTCTTGTACGCCGGTTCTGAAGTTGGCTCGGCCTTGCGGTTCCACGGGCACACCTCTTGACAGATGTCGCAGCCAAAGATCCACTGGCCCATACCTTGGCGCAGGTCGCGGGGAATGGACCCCTTGAGTTCAATGTTGAGATAGGAGATGCAGCGCTGGGCGTCGAGCACGTACGGCTCGGGGAAGGCATCGGTGGGGCAGGCGTCCAAGCAGCGCGTACAGGTGCCACAGTGGTCTGGAGCGGGTTCGTCGTAGTCGAGTTTGAGGTCGGTGATGATTTCAGCCAAAAAGAAGTACGAGCCGCGGCGTTTGTCGATCAGGCAGGTGTTCTTACCCCACCAACCTAAGCCCGCCCGCTGGGCCAGTTCGCGTTCTAAGACCGGGGCCGTATCGACAAAATAGCGGCCTTTGGTCTGCGCTCCGGCCGCGTCCAGCACGAATTCCCACAGGCCGGCCAAGCGCTTTTTAACGATGTCGTGGTAGTCGTCGCCGCGGGCGTAACAAGCGATTTGGCCGCGCAGGGGATCGGGTGCGGCCGGCGTGGGCTGATAGTAATCCATGCCGAGGCAGATGGCGGTCTGAGCACCGGGAACCATCCGGCGCGGATCCGCGCGCTTGTCGAGGTGGCGTTTGAGGTAGTCCATCTGGCCGGCGTAGCCCAAGGCCACCCAGCGAGCGTAAAACTCGGCCCCTTTGAGCGGATCGGCCGGGGCGAAGCCGACTGAGGTAAAGCCCAAGGCGCGAGCCTGGTGGCGAATTTGTTCAGTCAGCGACATGCCCAACCGCGCAAGCGGCTATTAAAACATCTCCGCGATGCGGCGGAAGACCATCTGATTGAGGTCGTTGAACGTGACCAGCACCATGATGAACAGCATGATGACCAGGCCAATTTGCTGAAAGATCTCGCGCTGGCGCAGCGAGAGCGGTCGGCCCATGATGCCCTCTAGCACGAGGAAGGTCAGATGGCCGCCGTCGAGCACCGGGATGGGCAGGAGGTTGATAATCGCCAAGTTGACGCTGAGTATGGCGAGGAAGTTGACGAAGGAGTGCAAGCCCTGCTCGGCGGTCTGTCCGGCTAGCTGGGCAATGCGCAGCGGCCCGCCCAACTCGTCGGTTGAGCGATCGCCTTGGAAAAGCTCGGCCAAAAAGTCGAGGATCAGCCAAGAGGAATTGTACACGCCCAGCCCCCCCAACACCACCGCACGTCCCAACCCGACGGTGTGGCGCGTCGTCTGCGGACCGATGCCAATGCGCCCCACGAGCGCGTCGCCCTCGGCGTGGGTCGCCGGAGTAATAAGCTGCTCCAGGCGCTGGCCGTCGCGCTCCCAAATCAACGGCACGGTCTCGCCTGGATAGCGGCGGATTTCCTCGCTCATTTCGGCCCAACTCACAACCGGAGCTTGGCCGACGGACACAACGATGTCGCCCACTTGCAGGCCGAGGCTGTCGGCTGGCATCCCGGGCTCAATGTACCCCACCGTGGTGGGGCGCATCAGCTGCACCCCATACCCTTCGTCTGCTGCGGGTGGCAGGTCGAAATCCAAGAGGATGCCGTCGCGTTCGACTTCGATTCTACCGCCGCTGCTTGCGATCTCGTCCAAGGCACTGGCCAACTCGTAGGCATTACCCACGAGCGTACCGCCGACCGTGCGCACGCGATCGCCGCGCACCAGACCGACCTCGGCGGCGAGGGAATTTTCTTGCGGATTGACGCGGGTGCTGTCGAAGGAGTCAATTCCATAAACGCTAAAGAGGAAAATCAAAGCCGCGAAGGCGAAGAGGAAGTTCATCGCCGGACCAGCGGCGATGACCGCCATGCGGACCCCCACCGACCTAGAGGGAAATTCCCAGCGCGCACCAGTGGTTTCCTCGGTCCCCACATCGGCCATGCCAGCTACCTTGACGTAGCCGCCAAAGGGGACCCAAGAAATACAGTATTCCGTTTCGCCGCGGGTAAAGCCAATCATCTTGGGCGGGTAGCCCAACGAGAAGCGCTCGACGCGGATGCCCGCCCATTTGGCGACCAGAAAGTGGCCCAACTCGTGGACGAAGACCAACACGCCTAAGGCGATGAGAAACGAGGCAATCGTAGTGAGGGTATCGAGCATACTCTAATCCGTCTCAGGGAAAAACGGCCAGCACATCCACGTAGAGATACGCCAGCGGGAAGGCCAAAAAATAGGAGTCAAAGCGGTCGAGCAGACCGCCGTGGCCCGGGATTAACATCGGCGCATCTTTGATGCCCATGTCGCGCTTAAAGGCCGATTCGACCAAATCGCCCGCCTGCGCACCAATGCCCGCGACGAGCAAAAGCCCCAGCAGCGACGCCACCGAAAAGGAGGGCAGCAGCAAGACCAAGGGCAGGGGCAGGGCACTACCGACGACGCCGCCGATGCAGCCGACCCACGTCTTATTGGGGCTGATCGCCGGTGCCAGCTTGGCTCGGCCCCAAAACCGACCGCTGAAGTACGCCGCAGAATCCGCAAGCCAGATGCAAACAAAGAGCACGGCCACCAAGTGGTGAGCCTCCTCGCCCTTACCAGCCGCCTGAAAAAGCAGCAGCGGCGCACTGCCCAAAATACCGAAGAAAAACACGCCGCCCAACGTCAGAAAGGCGTTGGCGGCAAATTGCTCTGTGCCCTCGAATAAGGCCCATACCACCACCAGCGAGATGGCCACCATCAGCAATGCCGTGAGGTCGTCGCCCGTGCCCTGGCGCCAGAAGTAGCTGCACAGCCCCAAGACCAACAAGCTGCCCGGCAGGCGGACGGGTCGGTAGCCTGCCTTTTCGAGGATGTGGTGGTATTCCCACGAGCAGCGTGCGGCCACCGCCAGCACCAAGAGAAAAATTCCCCAGCTAGCCCCTTCGACCAGCAAAAGGATCACCGGCACGAATACGACCGCCGCGAGGGTGCGCTGGCGCAGGCCAGAGGTCGCTGCCGCGGTGTCAGCCGCCAAAGCGCCTCTGTCTTTGTTGATAGGCGGCAATGGCCTCGTACAGGTGCTGGCGACGAAAATCCGGCCAATGCACGTCGCCGACAAAGCAAATCTCCGTATAGACCATTTGCCAAGGAAGGAAGTTGCTCAGCCGCATTTCGCCGCTAGTGCGGATCAACAAATCTGGATCGGGCAATTCGGCCGTATAGAGGGCACCGCTGATTTGCTGCTCGTCGATGTCCTCGGCGGCCAGCCGGCCCGCCGCCACTTCGGCGGCCAGCTTGCGGAAGGCATCGACCAACTCGCTGCGGCCTCCGTAGTTGAGTGCCAAGTTGAGCTTGAGGCCGGTGTTGTCTTTGGTCTGCTCAAGCGCGTGTTCTAGGGCCAATTGTATGGTCGGAGACAACGCATCGGTGCGGCCGATGGCGTGGAGCGATACGTTGTTTTCGTGGAGCTCTGACACTTCGTCGCGCAGCGACTCGTGCAGCCACTGCATCAGCTCTTCTACCTCTGCTTCGGGCCGAGACCAGTTCTCGGTTGAGAAGGTGTACAGGGTCAACGCTTTTATTTGCAATTGGCCGCAGGCGCGGACAATGTCGCGCACCGACTCGCGGCCAAAGCGATGGCCCTCGGTCTTGGGCAGATTGCGCTCGACGGCCCAGCGCCTATCGCCGTCCATGATAATGGCGATGTGTTGCGGCAGGTCTCCCTCATCCTTGAGGCGCTGCTGGATGCGGAAGTCCTCTTGGGGGTTGAGGGGTTTTACTGGGTGGTATTCGCGGGGAGAAATTTCCAGCGGCAGAGCCTGAGCACTCATAGCGTAGTAAGGATGATTCGGTGGGTTTCTGTGGCGGCCGTCCACGACCGCTGTCATAGATTTGGGCGCGGCTCGCCTTGAAAAAGCAAGGCCGCGCCCATCTTGGTCAATCTAGGGGAAAGGCCCATATTCGTCAAGCAAGCCCAGGGGCCAGATGCGCTTGACGCTCTTTTTGGGTGCCAGTATTATGTAACGTATGGACAACGAGACGACGCGCACTCGCAAAGAGCGGATCAGAAAGCGCGTCCTAGCCAAGCGCATGGGTTTGGACCGCGACCAAGTGAAAGTCAGCGGACAGACCATACTAGAAAACGTCTTGGCACTAGCGGCGTACCGCCGGGCCAAACTCGTCCACACCTATGTCTCTGGCCAGAAAAACGAGGTCGATACTCGTGCGTTAATCGACACTTGCTTGGCGCACGGCAAGCGCGTGGCCGTGCCCGTGGTAATGCCGGGCACGAAGACGCTGGCCCACGCGCTGATCGACGGCCTAGACCAACTCGTCGTCGGTCCTTGGGGGCTGGCGCAACCCGATCCGGCCGTGGCCACTTGGCTGCCCGCACAAGCGCCGATCGACTTGGTCGTGGTGCCAGGCCTCGCCTTTGATCGGCGCGGGCAGCGCATCGGCTGGGGCGGCGGCTACTACGACCGCTTTCTGGCGCAGGTACAGGCCGTCAAAATAGGGCTGTGCTACGACGAACTGGTGCTCGACTGCATTCCCGGCGAGCCGCACGACGTGCCCGTAGATCGGGTCGTCGCCGAAACCGTCACGTACTAAGGGTCTGAAAACCCCTGCCAAGGAGCATTTGTATGATCTACGAATTGCGCATCTACCGCTTCCACAAAGGAGCCGACGACAAGAAGAAATTCCGCGCCGGCTTTGCCAAGGCCCGTCGCTTTATGGCCAAGTACGGGGTGACGTTTGTCGCCGCGTGGGAAAATCCCGACCGCGACGACGAGTTCATCTGGATTCGCGCCTTCCCCAACGCCAAGGCCCGCGACCAAGCGATTGAAGCCTATTACGGCAGCCCGGAATGGGCCAAGATAGTCGATCAGATCCGGCCGCTAATCCGCCGACGGGAAGTGCGGGTGATGAAGGCATTGCCTTATTCGACGCTGAAATAGCAATCCCGAATGCCTTGGCAGACGCGAGCTCTTGTGATACTATGCTGCGTCATAAATAATCTAGGATCGCCAAACAACAATGTTCCGCATCGGCCCCATAACCGCTGATCCCGGCATCCTGCTAGCGCCCATGGAGGCGGTCTCCGAGCTGCCGTTCCGCCTGATTTGCCGGACCCTGGGAGCCGACATCGTCTATACCGAGTTCGTCAATGCCGAGGGACTGCTGCGCGAAGATGCCAACGGGCCGCGTCGCGCTTTTCGCAAGCTGCGCTTTTCACCACAGGAGCGCCCCTTGGCTATCCAGCTCTACGGTGCCGCTGCCCTGTCCATGGAGAAAGCCGCCGAAATCGCCAGCGCACAAAACCCGGATTTCATCGACATCAACTGTGGCTGCTGGGTCAGCAATGTGGCGCTGCGCGGAGCTGGGGCCGGGCTGTTGCGCGACTTGCCCCAGATGAAGGAAGTCGTCGCCCGCGTCATCGGCGCGACCCATCTGCCGGTGACCGTAAAGACGCGCCTCGGCTGGGACCAGCAGAGCATCCGCATCGTCGAGGTCGCTCAGATGCTCGCCGATCTGGGCGTCCAGGCCCTGGCTATCCACTGCCGCACCCGCGCACAAGGCCACAAGGGCGCAGTGGACTACGAGTGGATACCCAAAGTCAAGGCCGCGGTCTCGATACCGATCATTCTCAACGGCGACATAACCTCGCCACAGATGGTCAAACACGCCTTCGACACCACCGGATGCGACGGGGTGATGATCGGCCGCGGTGCCATCCGCCACCCGTGGATTTTCCGCCAATCCCAGCACTACCTAAAAACAGGTGCACTCTTGCCCGAACCAAGCTGGCAGGAGCGCGTCGAACTGTGTCTGAAGCACCTGCAACTGGCCGTTGAGCACGAAGGCCCGCAAGGAGCGCTGATCGGCATGAGACGCCACTACGCCGGGTATTTTCGCAGTCTGCGCGGTGCGGCCCAGCTCAGAGCCGAACTGGCCAGCTACAAGCAGCTAAGCCCCTTGCTCGATCGCCTCACAGAACTGGGCGACACCGACCCAGAACGCCTCGCCGCCTGATTGCCATCTGCTGTACCTTCCGCGCTCGTCCCGTTTAACTGGGTACGATTCATAAATTTTTTCTATTAATTACATAGTAATAATTAATTTGCCCAATAAATAGAACCCTCTACTTTATTTTGCGACCAATGACCTAACTCTTTTAGGCAAAAGGAGACTCCCGTGAACCAACCCAAATCCATCGCCCCGGCCACGGGCAAACTCGGCGTCCTAATTCCCGGCATGGGCGCTGTGGCCACCACAGTTATCGCCGGCGTCGAAGCCATCAAAGCCGGCATCGGCCAGCCCATCGGCTCGCTGACTCAGATGGGCACCATCCGCTTGGGCAAGCGCACCGAAGGACGCTCGCCGTTCATCAGAGACTTCGTGCCGCTCGCCGACATCGACAGCCTAGTCTTTGGCGGCTGGGACGTCTTTCCAGAGGACGCCTATGACTCGGCCATCCACGCTGGCGTCTTGGACAATACGCTGCTCGACCAACTAGCAGACCCACTCAAGGCCGTCAAGCCGATGCCCGCGGTTTTCGACCGCAACTACGTGCGCCGCCTCGAAGGCTCCAACGTCAAAAGTGCCAAGAGCAAGTGGGATGCCGTGCTGGAAGTGCGCGAAGACATCCAGCGCTTCAAGGCCGACAACCGCGTCGAGCGGTTGGTGATGATCTGGTGCGGCAGCACCGAGGTTTTCATGCAGCACCACGAAGTACACAACGAGCTTGCAAGCCTCGAAAAAGCCATCCGAGAAAACCACCCGGCCATTCCCCCGAGCATGATCTACGCCTACGCCGCGCTACAGGAGGGCGTACCCTTTCTAAACGGCGCGCCGAACTTGACCGTGGACGTCCCGGCCATGGTCGAACTAGCCCAACAAAAGGGCGTACCCATCGGCGGCAAGGACTTCAAAACCGGCCAGACCCTGATGAAGACCCTGCTAGCCCCCGGCCTCAAGGCGCGGATGCTCGGCGTGCAGGGTTGGTTTTCGACCAACATCTTGGGCAACCGCGACGGCGAAGTGCTCGACGACCCCGACTCGTTCAAGACCAAGGAAGTTAGCAAGCTCGACGTGCTGGAGTTTATCTTGCAGCCCAACCTCTACCCCCAGCTCTACGGCGATATCTACCACAAAGTGCGGATCAACTACTATCCGCCGCGCGGCGACGAGAAAGAGGGTTGGGACAACATCGACATCTTCGGCTGGCTGGGCATGCCCATGCAGATCAAGGTCGATTTTCTCTGCCGCGATTCGATTCTCGCCGCGCCGCTGGTCTTGGACTTGGTGCTGTTTGCCGACTTGGCGCAGCGGGCGCAGATGGCGGGAATTCAGGAGTGGCTCTCGTTTTACTTCAAAAGCCCGATGACCGCGCCCGACCTCTACCCCGAGCACGACTTGTTCATCCAGCTAATGAAGCTCAAAAACACGCTGCGCTTCTTGCAGGGCGAGGATTTAATTACCCACTTGGGTCAGGAGTACTACGACTAGCCGAATTTGCCCATTAAGATCACCGCAAACTACGCCACATCTACATCGAGGATATAGCGCGCCGCTGGCGAGATGCGCTGCCAAGTCTCGTAGCGCAGGTACTGGCGCTGGTTGAGCTGCTGGCCGTGCTCGCGGGCGGTGAAGTAGCAGTGCATGGCGCGACGCGGCAAGTCCTTGCTGCGGTTGCGGGTGCCGCCGTGCCACGTGTGGCTGTTGAAGACGGCAACCGTGCCGGCCGGGGCGATGAGCAATTCTTCATCCGGATGGGGGGCCTGTGCATCGGCCAAGACGCTGCGCGGGTGCTGGCCTTTATGCGAGCCGGGCACCAGCCGAGTGCAGCCGTTTTGCTCGCTGAAGTCGTCGAGCAGCCAAATCGAGTTGCAGACGTGAAATTGGCCGTCGTAGTCTGCTCCCCAGTCGGCGTGCAGCCCCTGTAACCCCTCGCCGGGCAAGGCGTCGCGGGCGTTGAGCGAGGACAGCTTGAAGGGGCGGGCGATGACGTGGTAGATAGCGGCCAGCACCTTGGGATGGGTATAGACGCGGTCGAAGACCAGCCCCTTATTGCAGAGGTCGGAAAGGCGGCGAGTGCCCTGCTCTTGATGGACTTCAATACCGGCGTGGGCCCCTTCTTGCTCGCACAACTCCTCAAAGCGGGTGCGCAGCGCTTCAAGCCACTCGTCGTCGATAACACCCGGGAATATCGTATAACCCTTCTCGTCGAGGTCGTTGCTGTTTTGCGCGGTCAGCAGGTCTTTGCGGGCGCCCAAGGCGTCCAAGGCGCGGGCAATATCCATTGTTATTAACTCGCTGCCGTTTCGACCAGCGCCTTGAGCGGCACATCTTCGTCCCGGGGCAAGTAGTAGCTCAAGGGATCTCCAACGACGCCGAGGAGCTGTTTTTGGATCGGATTGCAGCGGGCGACCAGTTGGTCGGGCATGGCGATGTAGTCCATGGGCTTGACCCAGCGATAACCATAGCCAAAAAACAGGGTCTTGCGCGGGAAACCAGCCCAGTTGTGGCCGATGGAGTGGTAGGTGCGCTGCTCAAATAGGAAGGCCGAGCCAGCGCGGATATTCATCGCCTGGGCGCCGTACGGCAGACCGGTCGTGGGGTCCGTGGCCGGGGGTCCGAGCAGGCGATTGGACCCAGGCACGATCCAAGTGGCCCCCGAGGCCGGATCGGCCTGGTCGCTGAGGGCATAGGCTATTTTGAGCAGAATCCGCGGATGCGGCTCACTCATCTCGCGGGGCGAGGTGCCGCCATCGCGGTGCCAGCCGAGCTTGTTTTTTTTGTCGTCAGCCGGCTCGTCGCCCGAGGGCAGGACGATCAGGTGCGAGGTCAGCATCTGGATATTCCAGCCGAGGACCTGCCACGCCAGCGGAACTGTGGCGGGCCAGTCGAGAAGCTGGAGGAAGGCGGGGTGCTCGACGATGCAGTTGCGCATGTTGAGCTTGCCGCTCTTTTCGAGCCGGCCGGCGTCGGCATCGCGCGCGTAGAGCGCATCGGCAGCCGCGTTGAGTTCGGCCAGCACCTCGGGCGCTAGGGCGTCTTCGACGAGGAGATAGCCCTGCTGTTCAAAAAACGCTTGGTCTTCGGGGGTGAGGACAGCTTGGGCCAGGGGCTGAGTCATGGTATGCATCCCTTCCAATGTAGATACTAATTACTACGGACGGCAAGCGCTCGGTCTCGTCGCGACCTCTCATTGAACAGACTTGAGATTGTCTGCTTGGACGGGTATAATATCCAATGCACTTATGAAAGAGAAGCCATTAGAATCTCGATTTGCTCTATACTCCCATGCCCGCACTCGACGACATCCGCGTCCTCGACTTTACCCAAGTGATTTTCGGCCCAGCCGCCACCCAAGTTTTGGCCGACCACGGCGCTACAGTCATCAAGATAGAGCGGCCCGGCGGCGACTTAGCCCGCGCCTTTGGGCCGTGGATAAAGGAGCAAAGCCTGCCCTTTGCCAGCCTCAACCGATCCAAGCAAAGCCTAATCGTCAATCTCAAAAAGTCCGCCGGGTTGAGCATTGTCCACCGCCTGCTAGCCAACACAGACGTACTAGTACACAACTTCCGCTCCGGCTCGGTCATGGCCAAGCTGGGGCTAGATTACGCTGCGCTGCGGGAGTCGTACCCGCGGCTCATCTACGCCGTTGGCTCGGGCTATGGCTCGCAAGGCCCGTACAGCGAGCGCAACAAGGGCGGCCACGAATCCATGGCCCAAGCACTCAGCGGCGTGGCGGCGCGCTTCGTCGGCCCCCACGGCACACCCCAGCGCCTGCCCTATACGGTCGCTGATTTCAACGGCGGCATGTTGCTGGCGCAGGGCATTCTCCTCGCGCTGTTGGCCCGCGAGCGCACCGGCACCGGACAATACGTAGAAACCTCGCTCCTCGACGGCATGATGAGTATGCAGGCCTGGGCGACGACCAAAATCCTCAACTTGGGCGACGACGGACGAGACGATGGCTCGGGCGGCGCGACGCATCCGCACGGCAACCCGCTCGACGGGGCCGTGTTCGAGACGGCCGATGGCTTTTTGATGGTCACCGCACTGTTCCGGCCCTTTGACCAACTAATGCGCGACTTGCAGGAGGCCCTAGCGGTTGAAGGGCTGGTCGGCGACCCGCGCTTTGCCACGCTCGCCGCGGCGGTGGATAACCGCCAGGCCCTGCGGGAACAGCTCGCGCCGATCTTTTTAAAGAAAACGAACGCCGCGTGGATGCCGCTGCTGGAGGCCAAGGACATCCTCGTCGCACCCGTGCGCTCGACCGCCGAGGCCCTAGCTGACCCGCAACTGGCAGTCAACGAGATGCTCGTCGAAGTCCAACATCCACAGGTGGGTGCCATGCGCCATGTCGGCACCCCCCTGCGGCTAGCCGGGACGCCAGCCCCAGCACCGGCTGCCGCCCCCCTAGCCGGGGAACACACCGAGGCTGTGCTGCGCGAGATTGGGTACGCGGACGACGAAATCGCCGCGTTGCGCACGCAGGACGTCATTGTCTGAATCATACAGGAGGTCCCATGCCTGACATCGTGCGCTATGGTGTATTGGGCACCGCCCAAATCGCCCTCAACCGCCACCTGCCAGCCGCGCAGGCCACAGACCACGCCGAGATCGCGGCCCTATCGAGCCGAGACCAAGCCAAGGCCGAAGCAAGCGCAGCCCAATACGGCATTGCCAAGGCCTACGGCTCGTACCAAGCCGTGCTGGACGATCCCGAAATCGACGCGATTATCAACCCCTTGCCCAACAGCATGCACTGCGAGTGGACGGTCAAGGCGGCGCAGGCGGGCAAGCACATCCTCTGCGAAAAGCCGCTGGCCGTTACTGTGGCGCAAGCGCGGCAGATGATCGACGCCGCCCGGGCCAATGGGGTGATCTTAGTCGAGGCTTTCACCCACCGCCTCAACCCACAATTGCAGTGCGCACGCCGGCTGGTGCAACAGGGAGAAATCGGCGAAGTGAAATTAGCGCGGGCCGAGCTGACCTTCGGCCTCCGCGATTGGGCTACCGATGTCCGGGCGCAAAAAAAATTGGGCGGCGGTGCGCTGTTGGACGCTGGGTGCTACTGCGTCAGCGCCGTGCGCTTTGTGCTCAATGCCGAGCCGGTCGCCGCGCAGGCTTTTCAGCATCTGCGCAACGGCGTGGATGCAACCTTGGCCGGGCTGTTGCGCTTTGCCGGCGACCACATCGCCTACATCGCGGCTGGCATGGAGGGGCCGTTCCGCTGCGCGTTGGAGGTCGTCGGTAGCCACGGCGCCATCCACGTGCCCAACATGTTCGACGAGCAGGCCGCGGTCCACATCGCCATCGGCAACGACGAGCGGGTGGAGCCCTTCTCTGGGCCGGATCGCTTTCAGGTGCAGTTAGCGCGCTTTTCTAACTGCATTCTCCAAGGCAAAGCGCCCGAATTCCCGGCCACAGATGGCCTCAAGAACGTGGCTGCGCTACAGGCATTGAAGCAGGCCGCCGAATCGGGCAGCCTAGTCGAAGTGCCGTCTTGAGCACTAGTTCACTTCAACGACCAGAAAGCACGGCTATGGAAAAATTCGCCCCTTTGAACATGTCTCCAGCAGAGCTAATCGAGTACACGCCCGAGTGGGAGGGCGAGCGTTTTGCCGACGGCCGCCCCAAGGTGCCCGACGACATCCTCGAGCGCATGGGCAACGTCAGCATTACCCAAGCTTGGGGCGTCATCCGCGGCCCCGGCTACAACTGGCAGTACGAAGACGGCTGGCTCTGCACTCACCCCGGCCAAGTGCTAGTGGGCCGCGCCCTGACGGCTATGTACATGCCGCGGCGGCCCGTCATGCGTCGGGTCATGGAAGAAAAAGGAGAGCGGGCCGGCTGCATTGGCGACCAGATTTCGTGGCCCATTGATATGCTGGTGCTCGGAGACGTGTACGTGGCCGACGTATTCGGCAAAATAGACCAAGGCGCCGTCATTGGCGACAACCTCGCCACCGCCATCTACGCCAATTCGGGCAACGGAGTGGTCCACGACGCGGCCGTCCGCGACATGGACGGCATCCAAGACCTGCCCCATTTCACCAGTTTCGTGCGCGGCTTTCACCCCACTTTTGCCTCGCCGACCATCATGCTGGCCGGGGTCAACTGCCCAGTGCGCATCGGCGGCGCGACGGTCATGCCCGGCGATGTAGTCCTCGGCCGCGACGATGGCGTTGTCTTCGTTCCGCCTCATCTAGCCGAACAGGTGGTCAAGACTTCCGAGCTGATCGCGCTCCGCGACCGCTTTGGCAAGCAGCGCCTGGCCGAGGGCAAATACACGCCCGGTCAGATAGATACCCGCTGGTCCGACCCCATTGAGGCCGACTTTTCGCGCTGGCTAGAAAGCCACATTGACGAGCTGCCCGTGCCGCGGGCCGCCATCCAAGAATTGCTCAAGGAGCGGACTTGGTGAGCTCGGGCGGCGCGACCAACTGGCCATCCTTGAGAAAAGGCTCGGCATTGCCCCACAGTTTGCTACCATCGGCCGACATCAGCGGCTCGCAGGAGTACTGGGCCAAGTACACGCGGCGCATCTGGTCGGTGGTGTTGGTGCCACTGGAGTGAAAGTTGACGCTGGTAAAAACGGCAATGCTGCCGGCCGGGACGACGACCGAGACGCCGGGGTCGCTACCAAAATAGCCGATCAAATCGTTGCTCCCCTCCTCGCGGACGTGCTTGACCCACGTGCGAATGCCCGAGCGCGAAAAAGGCAGCAAGTGGACGGTGCCATTGGCCTCGGACATGTCGTCGAGGGCGCACCAACAGGTTAGGTACGGCTTGTGATCGGGGTAGCCGATGTAGCCCGAATCTTGGTGCCAAGAAAACTTCATGCCGGCTTCGGCCCCTTTGACCACGTATTGCTCCCAGAACAAGTACGCGTCGTCGCCGAGGGTGGCTTGGCAGATGTCGGCCATTAGGGAGCTGAAGAGAAACGCGCGCAGGCGCGGCTGGTCGCGGAAGCAGTTGGCGACAAAATAGCGGCTGTTGCGGTGATTGAGGCCCAAGCTATCCGTGCCCTCGGCGTCCATCCGGGCGTTGGCTTTGTCGATGAAGGCTTGGCACTCGCCGCGCAGGAGGTCGAGATGATGGGCGGGGATGGCGTTTTCGAGGATGAAATAGCCCTCCTCTTTGAACTGCTGCTTTTGGGCGTCGGTGATCTGGTGCATGAATCGCTCCCGTCGATTGCAATGTTGATGTAAACTAAGGCACTATACTGATAGGCAGAACCCACAACGGGTGCAAGCCTGGCGCCCGGACTAAAGAAAAGATAGAACTTGAATGATGTCCCACTATTCTGCGTCCATCTGCGGATTGACATAGGCAATTAAAATGGAACTCCAAACGCTGGAACTGACCTCTTGGTGGGAGGTGCCGGCGGTCGTCTTGGCCATCCTCTACTTGGTCTTGGCGGCGCGGGAAAACATCTGGTGTTGGGGCGCGGCTTTGGCCAGCACTGCGCTTTACATCTACGTCTTCTTCGATGTCAATTTGTTCCTAGAGTCGGCTCTACAGATTTACTACTTGGGCATGGCGGTTTATGGCTGGTATCAATGGCGGCAGCCCACCGATCAATCGGCGACGCGGCCCATTTCTACTTGGTCGCTCGAAAAGCACGTTGTAGTGATTGCTGTGACGGGAGTCGTGGTCGTTACCTCCGGGTATCTTTTGCGCCAAAACACCGCGGCGGCCTTGCCTTACGTCGATGCCTTCACCACTGGGTATGCGGTGGTGACGACCTATATGGTGACGAAGAAAATTTTGGAGAATTGGGGGTATTGGTTCGTCATCGACAGTGTCTCGGTTTACCTGTACTACAGCCGCGGGCTGTACCTGACCGCTTTGTTGTATATTGCCTATCTAGTTATCATCGTCTTTGGCTATCTGAAATGGAAAAAGGAGTACGACCGAGCAAATGCCCAAACCAGCGATGCAGAAAAACTGAGCATATGAAGCAAACACAGACGCGCGGTCCGGTGGCCATCCAAGGGCACCCCGGGTCGTTTAGCGAGGCGGCGGCGCGGGCCTATTTTGTTCCGGCGGTACAACTGGTATCACAGCCCGACTTCAAAGCACTTTTCGCCGCAGTAGCAGACGGGTCTTGCGCTTGCGGCGTCGTGCCGATCGAAAACTCCCTGATGGGCAGCATCCACGAAAACTACGACCTGCTGCTACAGAGCACCGTCCGCATCGTCGGCGAAATCAAGCTGCGCATTGTCCACAATCTCATCGTCAATCCGGGTGTGCAACTAGCAGACATCCGCTACATCGCGTCACAGCCGCCGGCTTTGGCCCAGTGTACTCGCTTTATTCACTCGTTGGCTGATGCGCAGACCATCGCCGCCGAAGATACGGCCGGAGCGGTCAAAGCGCTAGCCGCCAGCGGTGCGCGCGATCGCGGAGCCATAGCCGGAGCGCGGGCGGCCGCCGCGTACGGGATGGAGATTCTCGCCTCCGGCATTGAGGACGCCCCCCATAATTTCACCCGCTTTTTAGTGGTCAGTCGCCAGGCAGCACCCGGCCCGACTGAGCCAGCCAAAACCACGCTCGTCTTTGGGCTAAAGCACATCCCGGGCGCTCTGTGCCAGAGCCTCGCGGCTTTTGCCGAGCGCGGCATCAACCTGCTCAAAATCGAGTCGCGGCCCATGCCCGCACGGCCCTGGGAATACGTCTTCTATCTCGATTTGGCCGGCCACTTGGGGCAGGCGGCTTGCGCCCAAGCGGTGGCGCAACTGCAAGACGCGGCCGAATTCGCCCGCGTCTTGGGCTCGTACCAACAGGGCGCTACGGTCGAGGACTCAGAATGATCTATTCAAGCCCCGGCAGCGCGGGTGCGCACTTGGTCGAGGCCGACGGCCAACAGCAGCACAGCACCGCGCGTTACATCCTGCCAGAAGCTAGACACATCCATTAGCGTCAGCCCGTTGTTGAGCGTGCCCAGCAGCAAGACGGCCAACAAGGTGCCCCATACCGTGCCGCGCCCCCCAAACAGACTTGTGCCGCCCAAGATCACAGCGGCGATCACCGTCAATAAATGCTGCCCTGCCGCGTCGGGTGCCGCTGCGTAGAGCATGGCCGCGAGGATCAGGCCACTGACCGCGCCGCTGAGGCCGGAGAGAACGTAGAGGATTATCAGGGTGCGGGCGACCGGGACGCCGACCAGCCGACTGGCTTCGGCGTTGCTGCCGGCGGCATAGACGAAGCGACCAAAGCGGGTCCGCGCTAAGATCCAGCCGAGCGCAATATAAACCAACAGCATCAGCACCAGCGGCACCGGCAAGCGCAAAAGCTGGCCGCTGCCGATCCAGTTGAAACCGGGTTCCATCAGCGGCTTAGTCAGCCCGCCGGTCAGCACTAGAGCCAGCCCGCCGATGACGCTCATCGTGCCCATGGTGGCGATCAGCGGATTGAGCCCGAGGCGCACGGCCAACAGGCCGTTGAGCAGCCCGATACCCCCACCCAACGCCAGCGCGATGAGACAGGCCGCGACAATGCCGACGCCCGCAGCATGGAGCAGCGCGACGACGACCCCGGCTAACCCGGCGACTGCCGCCACCGACAAATCGAGGCCACCGGCGATGATCAGCGGCGTCTGCAATGCGCACATCAAGCCGATAAAGGCCATATTGGCCCCAATGCTCATCATGTTGTCGAACGACAAAAACCAAGGCGAAAGGACGCTAAAGAGCACGGCGACCAAGAGATAGAATACCAATAACAAGGCGACGCCCGCGCCGGGGCGGTTCAACAAGGCGGCAATGCTCATGGATGATCTTTCGCAGTCCGAGTGTGGAGTAAATCGGCCGGGGCCGCGCCGCCGGCAAAGCGGCCGGACACCCGACCGCGGTCGAGCACGATGGAGCGGTCGCAGACGCCAGCGACTTCTTCGGCGTCCGAGGAAATCAACAGTACGGCGAGGCCCTGTTGGGTCCACTGTCGCAGGGCCAAGTAGAGCGCGTGGCGCGCCCCCACATCCACGCCTCGGGTCGGTTCTTCGAGGATGAGCACCGACAGATCTTCGACCAACCAGCGGGCTAGGCAAGCCTTCTGCTGATTGCCGCCCGAAAGCAAGCGCAGCGGCTGGTCGAGGTGGGCGGCGCGAATCCCCAAGCGATCGATCCAGCTTTGCGCGTGGCTTGTTTCGCGCAGCTTGGACACCGAAAACAAGCGTGCGAAGCGGTCGATAAAGGGCAAGGTGATATTGGCCCGGACGCCGAGGTCGGGGACAATGCCCTCGCGCTGGCGTTCGGCGGCGACAAAACCGATGCCGGCGTCGCGGCCACGGCGCGGGTTGGTCGGGACATAGGGTGCGCCCGCCAGCGCAATGTGTGCGCCGGGCAGCGGCCCCAAGGCGCCGTAGATGGCCCGGCCAAGCTGGTCAATCCCCGAACCAAGCAGGCCGAAGACGCCGAGAATTTCGCCGCGGTGAAGTGCAAAAGACACGCGGTCGAGCGCACCGGACAGACTCAGGTTTTCGACCGCCAACGCGACCGCGCCAGTGCTTGCACCACGCGGCGGGTAGAGTTCGTCAACGGTGGTGCCGAGCATGGCGTCGAGGACGGTGCGCCGCGAGGCCGTGGCAGGGGCAAAGTCGCCGGCGTTTAGCCCGTCGCGCAGCACGGTGATGCGGTCGGCGATTTCGAACACCTCGTCGAGATAGTGAGAAATGTAGATGATGCCAATCTGCTGCGCCTTGAGCCGCTCGACGACGGCGAAGAGCGCCCGTACCTCGCGGTCGGCGAGGGAGGCGGTCGGCTCGTCCATGACGATGACCCGCGCTTGGCCGGCGAGGGCCCGGGCGATTTCGACCAAGCGCTTGTGTGGCGCGGAAAGTTGATGTACCGGCGCGTTCGGATCGAGGTCGCAGCCGAGCCGGTCGAGTAGCGACCGCGCTCTTGCACACAGTTGCGGGCGATCTACCTGCTTGCCAAGCCACGAGCGTTTGAGCGGCAGGTCGGCGATGAGGATGTTTTCGGCGACCGTCAGGTCGGGCAAGACCGACACTTCCTGCGGCAAAAAGCGGACGCCGTGGGCAATGGCCTCTTCGGGCCGGTTGTAGTGCGCCGCTTGGCCGGCGAGGCGGACGGTGCCAGCGTCGCGGCTATATACGCCGCAGAGGATTTTCACTAACGTGGATTTACCCGCCCCATTGGCACCCAGCAGGGCCACGACCTCGCCGGCATCTAAGCGGAGATCGACCTCGCGCAAGACTTGGGCGCGGCCAAAGGATTTGCAGATGCCCGCCATCTGCAACAAAGGTGCAGTAGGGCTCATGCTAATGGTCGGGAATCAACTGCTCGTAGCCGGCCAGCTCGGGCTTGTCTTTGAGGGTTGCCAAGTGTTCGACAAAGGCTTCCTGGGGGAAGACGTAGTCAAAGCCCGGCTCGCCTTGGCATTCGTATTCAGGGTAGAATTGACAGATATTAGCCGGGCTGATCACCACGTGGTTGACGGTGACCGCCGCCGGCACCGCGTGGCCCGCCAAGCGCATCAGGCTCAGCGGGATGAGGTAGTTGCCGTAGCGCTCGGGGAAATAGGCGACTGAGGCAATAAAGTGCTCCTCGGCGACCAGCGTCTCCAGCTCATCGGCTCCCTTGCCGACGACCAGCGCGTCTTGGCCGCGCCCCTGCTGCTGCACGGCGCGCAACATGCCGGAGACCGACTGGTCGTTGATCGCGGTAATCAGAATCGGCGCCCCTTGGGGGATGCGACCAAGCGCGTTGCTCATCTGCTGAAAAGAGTACTGCAGCGTGTTCTTGGTGTCGATGCGGATGATGCGCTCGGGTGGGAAGCCGGGCAGCGAGGCGAGGAAACCGGCGATTTGGCCCTCGGTGCGCATCGCCGGAATCGCGCCCGACTGCGGCAGTTCGCCAACGACGAAGTAGCCCTCTTTAAGCACCCGGTCGCCAAAGCGCACGTTGGCCGCCTGCGCCAGATAGGAGCCGCCCATAAAGCCCGAGCGGGGGTTGTTGGCACCAAAGTAGGTGGCGCCCGGCATGGGAATGTCGATGGCGACCACGCCGATTTGCTTGCGCTCAAAGTGCTGCATGATCGCCGGACCGAAGTTGACATCGGTTTGGAACTCAATGCAGAAGTCAACTTGGCGCCGGGCAAAGCTCTCGGCGTTGGCCAACGCAGTCGGCCCGTCGAGCCGGTTGTCGGCGATCAACAACTCGATGCCGGCGGCTTCGGCGTTGCGCTCGATGCTCTGTTCGACCTTGATGCCAAAGCTGATGTCGCGCTGTAGGTTGGCAAAGCCAAAGACTATATTGTCGCCATTTTTGGGCGGCGAATTTTGCGCGGCTTCGGCGGCCATCGCTCGGAGAGAAGAAGGCGGCAGCATCAGGCCGTCGTAAGTCGTCGGGTCAAAGCCGTGGAAGTTCTCGGCCAGCAACGGCACTGGGGCGAGCAACAGACAGGCGACCCGAATGAGTCGGAGCAAAGTCATAAGGTAAACTTTCGTTTGGAATGGGCTGAGAATATACAGAGCAGCTAGCCGGTAGCTCAAGGCACGGCGATTGCTTTGCAGGGGGGATGCGGTTGGTTACTATTGGGCGGGCGACCCTTGTGGTCGCTCAACATTTACCTGTAACCTGTAAGGACACATTGAAATGCTAACCAAACAAGGATGCCGCTCGCGGCAAAAGCGCCTAGGTGCGCGGCTGGCCGAACTCGACATCGACGCGGCCGTGATCAATCACCCGAAGGAAATCTATTACTTCACCGGCATCATCATCCCCGAGGAATTCCCCGGCCCACCGGCGATCTTTTGGCTGGGGGCCGACGGGCAGTCCTTACTGATTGCCCATACCGACGAAGGCGCGCCGTGCGCCGACGAGTGTTTCACCTTTTCCCCCAGCGTCGGCGGCACAATAACGCCCGACTTGCGCGCGGTGATAAGCGGGCTAATCGTCGATACACTGCGGGCCAAAAAGCCAGCGGCTGGCCGCTTGGGCTGGCAGAGCGAGTTTTTGCCGCGGCGCTTGGGACAGGCGGTCGAAGAAGGGCTGGGCAAGACGCCCGCCTGGGTCGCAATCGACGACCTGCTCGCCGACCTGCAGGAGGTTAAAGACCCCGACGAAATCGCACTGTTGCGCCAGGCAGTGCAGGTCGATTTGGCCGCATACGCCGCAGCCGAAGCGACCATGGCCCCGGGCGTCAACGAGCTGGAGGTGCTAGCAGCGGCGCAGCGGGCTGCCCATCTGGCGGCCGGGGAGAAGGTGTTTCACGACGGCGATTACCAGTGTGGCCAGTTGGGCGGTTTTGCGCGCAATCGCCCAATTGAGGCCGGGGAAATCTACGTCATCGACGCTTGGTCGGTGTACCGCGGCTATTGGGCCGACTTGTGCCGCAGCTTTGCCGTGGGCGAGCCGACCGAGGTGCAGCACTCCGTCTTTGAGCACCTCAAGGGCTTTCACGACCGCGTCGGCGAGTACTTGCAGCCGGGCAAGGACGGCAGCGAATGCGCGGTGGCCATGGACGCCTATATCCGCGAGCATCCCAAGCTGGCCGACGTCGGCTTGATCCACCACGCCGGGCACAACATCGGCCTGCGGGCGCACCAGATGCCCGATCTCAACAAGGAGCGCGGCGGCACCTTGCGCGTGGGCAATGTGGTCTCGGTCGAGCCGGGGGCCTATATCCCCGCGGCGCGGGCCGGGGTGCGGCTGGAAAACATGTACCTGATTACTGAGGACGGCTTGGAGAACCTGTCGCCGTATCCAATGGAGTTGGGGGCGCACTGTTGATCGAGATGCTCGAATTTGCCCAAGACCTCGCCCGGCGCGCCGGCGCGCTAATCGCCCAAGCGCGGGCGGACCGAGCCTTAGACCTCAGCTACAAGGAGGGGATTGAGCTGTTGACGTCGGCCGATCTACAGGCCGACCAGCTCATCCGCGACGCGCTCGAACAGGCCTTTCCCGACCACTACATCCTCTCTGAAGAATCTTCGCCCCAGCTTACCGATCGGGCGCAACTGCGCGGCCCTTTGTGGGTCATCGACCCGATTGACGGCACCGTCAACTACGCCTACAACCAGCCGCAAGTCGCCGTGTCTATCGCCTTTGCCGCAGGCGGCCAAGTGCAGGTCGGCGTGGTACATTGTCCGTTTGTCGAAGAGACCTTTACCGCCCGGCGCGGTGGGGGTGCCCATCTAAACGGCCGCGCCATCCGAGCCAGTGAGTGCAGCGAGCTATCCCGCGCCCTGATTGGCACCGGCTTCCCCTACGCAGCCGAGGGCAGAGTGGCGCTGGTGGAACGCTTGCGCTGCGTGCTCGGACACTGCCGCGACATCCGCCGCGGCGGCTCGGCTGCCATCGATCTTTGCTGGGTGGCAATGGGCCGGCTCGACGGCTTTTACGAAGCGCTCAAACCCTGGGACTTGGCCGCGGCGGCCCTAATCGCACGGGAGGCAGGTGCTCGCGTCGGGCACGTACAGCCGGTGGAGGGCGACATGCCCGAAGAACTAGACGGCCGCGACTTGGTCGCCGCCGCGCCGGGAATCTACGAACCATTGGTCGCGCTGTTGCGCAAATAACGAGGAGATCCCATGAAAATCAGCGACATCAAAGCCTATCCAACTTGGGTCGGCCACCGCAACCAGCTCATCGTCAAGGTCGAGACCGACGCCGGCATCCACGGCTGGGGCGAGTCTGGGCTATCCGGGCGCGAGCTCGCCGTAGTGGGCGCGGTGCGGCACTACCGCGAGTTTTTGCTCGGCCGCGATCCGCGCGAGATCGGGCGGCTGTGGCAGGAGATGTACCGCGGCCAGTACTTTGAAGGCGGGCGGGTGTTGACGGCGGCGATTTCGGCCATCGACATCGCCTTACACGACGTGGTGGGCAAGGCCCTCGGCGTGCCGGTCTATCAGCTTTTGGGTGGCAAGCAGCGCGAGTGGGTGCCTTGCTTTGCGACGACTGGAGCACCCGATCTAGAGACCTTGGTCAAAAACTGCAAATTGCTATTGGACCAGGGATGGGACGTGATTCGCACGGGCATGGCCCAGCGCAAACAGTACGACGACCAACGGCTGTTCGAGCCGCGCGAGTCCATTGGCATCACCGCGGCTTGGCTGACTGAAGTGCGCCGTGAAATTGGTCCCGATCCGATCTTGGGCATTGACTACCACCATCGGCTAACGGTCGCCGAGAGCGCGTCGTTTTGCCAGAAGATGCCGCCGGGGACGCTCGATTTTCTCGAAGAACCCATCCGCGACGAGTGCCCCGAAGCCTACGAATCGCTGCGCACCATGACCGATGTGCCTTTTGCCATCGGCGAGGAATTTGCCAGCAAATGGCAGTTTTTGCCTTATCTCGAACGAGGCATCACCCAGTTTGCGCGGCTCGACGTGTGCAATGTCGGCGGGCTGACCGAGGCGATGAAGGTGGCCAGCTTAGCCGAATCCCACTACATCGACCTGATGCCCCACAATCCGCTGGGGCCGATCTGCACGGCCGCGACGGTGCATCTGGCGGCGGCCGTGCCCAACTTCGCGTGGCTCGAACACCGCGTGACGCCGACGGAAGCGGGCAAGTTCATGGACGAAGATTTGTTTCCAGTGCAGTGCGAATTGGTCGGGTCGATGTTAAAGGTGCCCGCAGGGCCGGGGCTGGGCGTGGAGTTCAACGAGGAGCTGGCCAAGGAGCAGGAATTCAAGTTTTGGGAAGCGCCGCATTTGCGGCGGCGCGATGGATCGCATACGAACTGGTGATGAATGTCGGCCGCCGTCAGGAAATTATCTCACCAGCCCACAGCGACCGCAAAAACACTTTCCAAGGCAAAATGCGAATTGGGCCGACGACGCGTTCTACTGCTTCATTGCAAACAACTAGCGCTTTTTGGGGTGCGTATTCAGCGGTAAATACACGTAGAGGTCGCAGGGCTTGGTCTGCTACCCGGCTGGTCCCCTTTATCTCGATGGCCACCGCGCCGTTACCCAACACAAAGTCAACCTCTAGCCCCGACTTGGTGCGCCAAAAGTGAATGTCGTAATGCAACTCACTATAGGAAGCGTGTGCCTTTAATTCGCAAAAGATGAAATGCTCAAACGCCTTGCCAAACACTGCACCCTGCGCATCCGGCAAATGCCGTTTCGCAAGAATTCCGGCTACGCCCACATCGAATAAGTAGAACTTGGCTGCGCGCGAAATGACTTGGCGACTTTGCGGCGTTTTAAAAGGTGCGACCATACTGCCCAAAAGCGTATCGACGAGAATCTGATAGTACTCTTTGACGGTCTTGGAACTGACGCCGCACTCGCGGGCGATGTTGGAAAAGTTGGTCAACTCGCCGTGCGAGTATCCCAGTGCTTCAAAGAATCGGGAAAATGCCGGAATATCGCGTGTCAACCCCTCGGCAAAGACTTCTTCCTTGAGGTAATCTTGTAGGTACGCGTTTAGAGAACGGCGGTATTGCGTACTGGCGAAGTGATCGGGAATCAGGCCGCGATTCAAGATCGTCAAGAGATCTATATCGCCGTCATTCAATTCATCGGTCACCAATGGAAACATTTCGCAGCGCCAAGCGCGCCCGCCGAGCAAGTTGGCTCGTCCCCGCTTGAGCTTGCGCGCACTGGAGCCACACAGAATAAAGCGCAGCCCCTTGTTTTCGATAAGCCAATGCACTTCGTCCAACAAGAGTGGGACGCGCTGCACTTCGTCCAAGATGATCGGATGCGCCAGTAGTGCTTCGGATTGTGCCAGCAGTTGCTCGCGCAGCAGGGCCGGCCGGCGGTTGAAATCCAGCATCAAATCCGTCTTGAGAAAATCATAGACTAGGCTGTTGGGAAATGCCTGTTTGAGATAGGTGGATTTACCGGTCTTGCGCGGTCCCCACAAAAAAGCCGACTGCCGCTTGGGCAAATCCATTTCTAATCGCCGCAAATACTGAACCATTTTGAACCTTCCTCCAAATTAGTCGAACTTTTTTGGAGCTTACTCCAAAATGGTCAGGCCGTCAAGCCGCGAAACATTGACCCTTATGCCCCACCTGACGAATGTGATGGATGATCTTACTGCTAGGCACGGAGCAATCGAGGCAGCGTTGAAATGTCGTCTATGACCGCAACTTTGGCTACTTCGTCAAATTCACGTTTACAAACCGCCCCCTCCAAAACGATTCCGTAGATTTGATGCAGCAACTAAACGTAGTTGCTGATCTATGAAGGGCGACATATATTTTTTTTCGGGAACGCACTTAGATGCTTAAATGAAAAAAGAGACTGATTATGAAAGACACGATGACTTATAAGGGCTACACCGGCTCGGCGCACTACGACGACGACGACCGGATCTTCTACGGCAAGCTCGAATTTATTCGCGATCTCGTCCGTTACAAGGGCGCGGATGTCGATTCACTGCGCTCTGCTTTTGAAGAAGCGGTGGACGACTATCTCGGCCTATGCCGACGGGAAGGACGACAGCCCGAACAGCCCTTCAAAGGCAGTTTTAACGTGCGGACGGGCAGCGAACTGCACCGGCGGGCAGCCTTGTGTGCCAAGGAGAAGGGTGCCAACCTCAACCAAGTGATCAAAGAAGCGTTGGAGCGGTACTTAGCTGGCGTAGCCTCCCCTTCGCTAGGGGCCTCGCGTTCCTATCGGGAGCTAATGGCAGATATACGCGCTCGACAGCAGGTGCGTGGCCATAAACCCCCAACCCGGGAAGAGGTTGATGCTGCCCTACACAGTGAGCGGGAAAGCTGGGAGTAGTAATCTATGCGGCTTTACCTAGACGCAGCGCCTGTTATCTATACCGTTGAACAAGTCGAGGGCTTTGCTACAGCCGTTGACGAGCGGATTGGATCGTCAGAAGTGACTCTGGTTGCCAACGACCTGACGAGAATGGAATGTCGCGTCAAACCTCTGAGAGAAGGCAACGCCGAACTGCTCAAAGACTTCGATGAGTTTTTTAACGGGGCGGTATCAGAAGTGGTCGTTTTATCGCGGCCAATTATGGATCGGGCGACCGAGATTCGCGCACGACATGGCTTTAGAGCACCTGATGCAATTCATCTTGCTGCCGCTGTGGAGTCAAGTTGCGATGTATTGCTAACCAACGACCATCGTCTGGATCGCTTTAGCGACATTAAATGCGAATTGGTAACAAATGGGCCCAAGAAAACTCCCAAGCCTGAATGATTTGGCAATGCTTTCTTGGGCATGTATTTATCGGTAAATGTCCGCATCGCTCGCGAGTACAACGGCAGAAGGACGATCTTGCTGTACCTAGCTACCGAGCAATCGAGGCAGCGTTGAAATGTCGTCTATGACCGCAACTTTGGCTACTTCGTCAAATTCACGTTTGCTCGTCGCGCCTGACAGTACCGCAATAAAGGGCACTTTGGCCCGTTCGGCCGTTAGCGCATCAATCGTACTGTCGCCAACATAAAGCACGTCGTTGGCATCCACTTGCATTCTAGCGATCGCGGTTGTCAAAGCAATGGGGTGGGGCTTGTGCTCGGCAACGTCTTCGCCGCCGATGATGACGCCAAAGCGATCGGACAGCCCTTTTCTCGCTAGGATCTCCTCAATTCTATAGCGGTACTTCGTCGATGCAATTCCCAAGGCAAAACCCATTTCGATCAACCGCTCCGTTGTCGCGGGGACGCTATCGAACATGGACGTTAAATCTACCATAACCTGATCAGCTCGTTTGACAAAGTTGTTTACAAACGAGCTGACGTTCTGGTTGTCGGTTTGTCCGGTTAGGCTCACAAAGGTGTCCTCTAGCGACATGCCGATAGTTCGCTTGATTCGCTCGTCATCGGCTTGGGGCAGATTCAACCTTTGCAGCGCAAAATTAACACACTCAACGATGCCTTTTGTTGAATCTGCTAGTGTGAGATCGAAGTCAAAAATGATCGCCCGAGCCATAGCTTGCCTTCTCGACCGGCACTACGTACCACGCGGTCCAATCGCAACGCTGCACTCCCCGCCGCTTATCCCTAAAAAACCGGAATGAACTTGTGGCACACCGGCGACTGCACCTCCGCCTTGTGCCCCGTCGGCGTCAGCTTCCCGGTATCCTGATCCACCTTGAACGTAAAGATGTCGTCGGTGCTGTGGTTGCCGACGATTAGGTAGGTGCCCGTGGGGTCGAGGCCGAAGTTGCGCGGGTTGGCGCCGCCAGTCGGCACGATCTCGACGAGTGTGAGCTGGCCGGTGTCTTGGTCAATGGCATAGACGGCAATAGAATCGTGGCCGCGATTGGACCCGTAGAGGAAGCGGCCATTGGGGTGGACGTGGATGTCGGCGGTGTGGCTGACCTCCGCATAGCCAGCGGGCAGCGTCGAGATGGTCTGGATGGTAGCGAGCGTGCCGGCGTCGGCGTCGTAGGCAAACGCCGTGATGGTATTGCTCAACTCGTTGATGACGTACGCCTGTTGGCCGTTGGGGTGGAAGGCGAGATGGCGCGGGCCGCTGCCGGGGGCGATTTCCGCCGGCGTCTGCGCGACTAGCTTGCCATCCGTGTGGTCAATCGCATAGACGAGCACCTTGTCGATGCCCAAGTCTGGCGCAAAGGCGTGTTTGTTGTTGGGTGCTACCATAATCGAATGGGCGTGCGGCTCCTGTTGGCGTCGTGGGTTGACCGAAGAACCTTCGTGTTGGACAAAACCCGTGGCCGGACCAAGCGAGCCATCTTCGCGGATCGGCAAGATGGCAACGCTGCCGCCGCCGTAGTTGGCAACCAGCGCGTACTGGCCAGCGCGGTCGATGCTGATGTGGCAAGGGCCGGGGCCGACGGTCGATTCGGTGTTGATATGGGTGAGGGCTCCGCTTTGTTGGTCAATGGCAAAGGCCGCAACCGCGCCGCCGGGCCGATCGCCGACGGCGCTGGTCTCGCCGATCGCGTAGAGAAAGCGGCGGTTGGGCGCAATATCGAGGAAGGACGGGTTGTCAATACCGCCAATGCTGCTTTGATGCGCGAGTGCACCAGTGGCCATGTCGAGGCGATAGACGTGAATGCCGTCCTCGTCGCCGCTGGAATAGGTGCCGACATAGACGAGATAATCGCTCATGGAGGAACTCCTTTGGGTTGTGAAGGCGAGAGAAAAAATAACGAGAAAAACGAGTAGATTCCATTTCATAAAACGTAGCATCGGCTGCTTAAAAGACATCAGACAGACTCCTCAATCTCGGCGTACTCCGGCAAAGCTTTAACGACAACCAGGGCGATGGCGTCGCCAGCGTCCGGGTGCGCGACTACGGCGTCGGCGGAACTCGGCTTGGGAATTTCTAGGCCCGAGGAGGCCATGCCCTCGATATGAAGCACTAGTGCCTCAGTAGCCATTGTTCGAGCTTCCTCTAAGGTGGTGCCGACCGTGATACAACCAGGAAAGTCGGGGAAACTCACGCCGTAGTCGCTGTTCGGATCCTTGTGAATTAAGCCGATGTACGTTCGCGTCATGGGGTCTCCTTATCGTAAGCTAAGCCCGGATTGTTTTTCGATGCTTCGCAGCGTACCGGCTGGAAGATCGCGTCGTGGATGCGGAACGGTCACCAAACCACGCTTTTCAGGGTGTTTCAAATGGTAATGCGACCCGCGAATGCGATCTACTTGCCAACCGTCCGCCCGCAGCCGCCGCAAAATAGTCTGACTATCCATCTTTGGCGCAACGCAGTCAATACACTACCGAGATCGCACCTGTGTGCGTCCCCGGCCCGGACTCGGCCCCCAAATCAAGGCGGTAGAGATACATGCCCGGCGCGACCAAAGCCCCCAACTCGTCGCGAGCCGCCCACGTGAAGCGGTAGCCGGTTGCAGTCGGCGTGGATTCGACCGCAGCGACTAGACGACCCGCCAGATCGTAGAGCGCGAGCATGGGAGTCGCTGCGTCTAGCTTAAAGACCACAAAGCGCATGTCGAGCGCGTCGTTGACCCCGTCGCCGTTGGGCGTGATCACCGGCGAGGCCAGCTCTAGGGCGTCGATGAGTTGGCCGCGTTCGGCTAGTTCGGGCAGCATTACCACTTGGGCGCGGCGCTCGGCTGGCTCGACTGACTGCCAGAGACCGGGCCGCTCGCTCAGCCCGAGATCGAGGGGAAAGACCGTGGCGTTGTGCAAAACCCGCGTCGTGAAACCCACCCGAATCGAGTCGGCGGTTACGATGCGCGGCAGGGCGACTAATAGCGAGTCACCCCGCTGCTCAACGCGGGCAGGTTCGACCGCTGCCGCGCCGATGTGTAATTCGAGATGCCCAGCCTCAACCCGGCCCGGCATACTAAAGCGCAATAAGTCGAAACCCGAGTCCTCAGCCTCCACCTGCGGCCAAAGCGTATAGGTGAAACGGGTGTCCTCGTTGGGGATGGCTTGGCGCGGCTCAATGCGGCCCACCGCGCCCTGCAACAGCGCGTCCTCAAACTCGACCGAGAGCGAGTGAATCACCGGTGCTACGCTGGGGTCATCGGTGGAGAGGATCATCTCCAGCAGGATGAAGCGGCGCGGACTTTGCGACTGAAACGCCTCGCCCGAGAACTGATAGACATTGCTCCACTCGCCCCAATCCTCGCCCACCACCAGCGTCGTATCGACCGCACCGCGCAGCACTTTGGGCGAACTCTTCCACTTCTCCTCCGTGACCTGTTCGCCGATCTTGTTGTAAAACGCATAGACCGGCTCTAGCGAATTGCCCGAGCGCGAGCGCAGTTGCAGGCGAGTGCCCGCGGCCAACTCGGCATCCCAAGAGAGATTTTTGATGACTTTGGGCCGCCCGTCGCCCGCGGTTTGTCCTAAGTCAATAAAGTCCGAGCGCAACACTACTTGGGCGGGATAGCCCGGCGAGAACAGCATGAACTCGGCCCATTTGACGATGCCCCAGCCAGTGTCCCTGATGCCGTGCCAGAAGAAGTAGCGCATCTTGCGCGGCTTGAACATATAGCGAATGTAGAGCAGGCGGTCGGCGTTGGGGTTGATGTGGGTTAAGAGCTCTGTGTAGTCAAACGCATCGGGCACGGGCAGATTGGAACTGAGGCTGCGGGTGCCGTCTGAATAGAGCACGGTATGACCCGGGCCGGTGCCGTTGATCGAGAAGCCCACCAAGCCCTCGTCGGGCCGAAAGGAATAGAGAAAGAATTCATCGACGAAGAACACCGCCCCCAAATCCACCCCAAACCACACCCCACCTTCCTTCCAGCCGAGGCTGCCATACGAAGAGCCGATGAGATTGTTGGTGTTCATGTCGGCGTCGAAGAGATTTTGCGGATCGACGGAGTTGACTCCGTTGACAAAGCGACCCCGCTGCATGGTGCCAATGCTGATGTTGTCGCCGATGCCGCGCACTTCGATCTCGGCCAAGGCCGCATCCGGGGCCTTCTCTTCGGCCTCAACGCGGATGCGCTGGATCACCCGGTAGTTGTTCTTGGCCACCGGGTCGATGTCCAAGCCCTCGTCGAGCTGAAACACACTGTCGCGAGCGGTGAACCCAAGGGGGATGACGATCTGGCTGGCCGCGTTGGGTCGGGTCGTGCGGAAGAGCGGCTCTAGCAGCACCAAGTCGTCTTGCACCGAGATGCGGGTGCCCGGGCTGCCGTACACGGTAAACTGCCGGAAGGGCCGCGCGCCTTCCTCGTCGGGAAAAACGAGGCGTATTTCTCGGGCCAGCACGGCGCGGCCCAAGTCGATTTCAATGGCCCAGTCCTCAACCGCATCGGCCGGGTCTGGACGCCAGAAGGTCTGGGGATCTCCGTCGATGATGTATTCTGCATCGGCCGGATTGGAAACCGCCTCCCAGATACCGCCCGTAGTTCGCCCGCGGCTTTTGCTCTCATAGGAGAAGCGATGGGCATCGGCGACGGCGTTGATGTCCTTGCGGAACTTGACGAGCTGTAGCTGGCCGTTTTCGCCCACTTCAGTTAGGCCGAGCGGCACCTGCCAAGTCGCCCAAGCATCTTGCCCTTGGAAGGTCAGGGTTGCGCTGCCAACGACCGTAGCAGCAAAAGCAGCGCAGACGAGCGCAAAGAGAAATCGCATCGTTCCGCTCCCTCAGTACGCTATGCCTACCGGGCGGAGCACTGCGGCAGCGCGACGCTCAGATTGCAAGACCACCGAGATTAGGTACACGCCCGGAGCCAAGACAGCACCCGCGGCGTCGCGTCCATCCCAGCGCACCGTTTGCGGACCGGCCGTTTGCAAGCCTTGGGCCAGGGTCGCCACGTGGCGACCGTCGAGCGCATAGACCACCAATTCGACGGGTACTTGTTCCGGCAGACCATAGAGGGAATAGGCCATGCGCAGCTCGTCGTGAACGCCGTCGCCATTGGGCGTCAAGACCGGCGTTGAAAAGCGCAGGTTTTGCACCAAGGCCGGTTGTTGGTCCGAAACGCTGAGGACGCGCAAGCTATTGGTGGACAGCAACTCGCTGGCGTCGCCAGAGACGATGGGTTGGGGCAAGGTCTCGGCCTCCGAGTCGGTGACGGTGCCCAAGAATGTGGTGGCCAGTTCAAACACTTCCGCGGCAAAGACGATGCGCAACGGCGCGTTGTTGGCGCGGGTAACGCGCTCGGGCAGCAGCACGGTCAGCCCGTCGTCGTCTTCGCCGACGGCAGCCGGGTCGGTCGCCTGGCCGCCGATGCGCAACTCTTTGAACGCAGGCCGGGCACCTGTTTGGATGCGCACCCGATCAAAGCCGCGCTGATTTCCGCCTGAAAAGGAGGCCGACAGATCGTACGCAAACTCGACCATTTCGCCCAAGGCCACCTCGCCGAACCCGTGCGCCGGCCGCGGGTCGGCCAGCGGAGCCACTTCGCCGACGACGCGCGCTGCCAACAGCGGGGCCCGCTCAACCCACAGCGAATCCAAGCGCACAAAATCCGCAAAGCGGGTGCTGTGCAAGGTAATGAGCACTTGTATGAACGAGCCGCTGTCGAGATTGAGCGGCAGGCCCGACTGGGTGGTGGGCGTTGACCAGAAGGTCCAGTGGTCGCGGTCGTAGGTAATGGCGGCCCTCATGCCGGGCCGCGGACTGCGCTGGACGAAATCGCAGGAGGCGCACGTGCGCGCGAATCCGGTGCGGAGATCGTTCTCGTAGCGGGCGCGCGAGACGACCTTTTCCTTGCCGGTAACCGTGTATTCGTGATAGATATTCGGATCGTCGTCGCGACCGGTGCGCACCTCGATCTCGGCAAAGGCTTGTGCAGCGGAAACCTCGACGGCCTCGCCGGCGACAAAGCGCATCGGCGTGGCGGCAAAGAACAGTCGGCCAAAGTTTTGCTCGGCCCCGAGGTCGATGATTTTGGAGCGGTACGTAGCCCGCTTGGGAAAGCCCTCGCCATAGACCTCAAACTCGCTGATGGTGCCCAACAGCGAGCGGGCTTGATTGCCTTGGCCACCCGATGAGCCGCTAACGCGATTGCGGGTCAAGGCCGTCTCGTCGATGATGGAGAATTTGCGGGCCCAGCGGAAGAAGCGCACGTATTGCTGGTCAAAACCAATGCGCACGTCATGGGCAAAATTTTGCGTTGGCTCGGCGACGATCCGCGCGAGGGGCAGCGGGCCTTTGACGGCAAAAATCTCGCTATTTTCCTCTTGGATCGAGATTTGGAAGGCCGGGGTCGAGTCCGTCCGCAGCGGCGTACCGTCGGAGCGGAAGCCGCCCGCAGGGGTGTGAAAACCAAAAGTGTGGGCCGGCATCGGCACGCCCAAGTCAATGGTGAAAAACTGCTTGTCAATGCCCTCGGCCTTGGAGGAGTTGTAGGTGCTGCTGTCGGCATCGATGAGTGCCACGCCGTTTTCGGTGGGGTCGCCGTTGCCTTCGTTCCACTTCCAGATGCGGGGTCGCTCGCCGTCGATATAGCCCAGCTCTTTGGGCTGGCGGAAGGTCGTCCAGTTGCCGAGCAGGGAAATGATGTTGACGCCTGGCTCGATGCGCACCGGCTGGATGGCACCGGGGACGCGCTCAAAATCGATCATAATGCTGACCGTGTCTTGCCCGGCCCAGGGCTGGCTACCGCCGAGTTGCCAAGTAGTAACCTCGGCTTTTAGGGCGGTCGAGGCCACAAGTCCAATAGCAGCGCTGAGCGCGAAGCTGAGGATGCTCGGCATGTTCTATCTCCTAGCGGAAATGTGCGTCGGCCGCGTGGGGAGCCCCAGCACCGCGCTGCATCCGCATGAGCTGGCGCTGACGCGGGCTCAAGCCATCCCACCACTGGGGCGGAAAGCCGTCGTGCGGGTCGAGCTGGAAGACCAACATGTGCTTTCTGTAATGGCCGAAAAGGGCGTGGCGGTTGCGGTCGCTGGTGTTGGCCCCGCCGCCGTGCCAGCACTGGCCGTTGAAGACGATCACCGAGCCGGCCGCGGCAGTAGGCTGCACCTCGTGGCGGACCGCAAATCCCTCCGGAGGCGCGGCGAGGCCGCTTTTGTGCGAGCCGGGCACCACGCGCGTGCCGCCGATTTCGGGGCTGAAATCGTCGAGCATCCACACCGTATTCATCATCACCGGCGTGTCCATGTTGAGCATATAGGCGGGGATATCGCTGTGCAGATGTTGGAAGCCGTCGCCGGGGCGGACGATGCGCGAGTTGAGGCTGCCCAAAATGAGGGAGGGTTCGAGAAAGTGTTCGAGGATGGGCAAGACGCGGGGGTGGTCAATGCACGGGTGGAAGATGCGATCCATGACCGGGAGGTTGGCCACGTGGCGGGCCGAGCCGCGATGGGTGTGTTCGGTGCCGTGCTCTTGGGCGCAGCCGATCAGGGCTTGGCGCATGGCCGCGGCTACGTCGGAGTCGAGGACATTTTCGAGCAGCGTGAAGCCGTAGATTTCAATTTCCTGGATGGCTTGTTCGAGTTCGTTCATAGAGATTCCTTTAGAATAGCCATTAAAATAAACCCACAAAGTTCGCTCCGCCAACCAACTATTTCACCAGACGACCCCTATGGGTTCGCCCTTTATAATACCGTCCTACCAGACGACCCCTATGGGTTCGCCCTTTATAATACCGTCCTACCAGACAGCCGATAGGATGGCTATATAAGCACCTCGGCGATCATGCGCAGCGACAGAAGCGTGATCGCGATCCTGAATACCTTGCGGAAGAGACTTTCGGAAACCCGGTCGCGCAAGCGCGTCCCACACCACGACCCAAGCGCCGCCGCGCCAATCATCCCGGCGATCAGCGGCAAGTAGGGCGCGAAGGAGAAACCGACAAAGCCGAAGACCAAAATTTTGCCCAAATGGGTGACGGTCATGACCATGCCGTGGGTAATGACCAAGCGGTCCTTGGGCAAACCCGCGCCGGCTAAGAAGGCACCGGTCAGCGGACCAGCAACGCCAACGAAGAGGGCGAGGAAGGTCTGCAGGGCACCGAAAACGGCAAAGTGCCCAGGGAGGCGAAAAGCGCGGCTGGGCACGGGAACCCAGACGACGAGTAGGATGAACACGCCTAGGTACAGGGGCAGGTCGTCAAAGCTAAAGCCGCCAACGACCTGTGCCCCCACAACCGCCCCGAGGACTGCGCCGCCCGCGAAGGGCCAAAAGATGCGCCATTCGATGTGGCGCAGACCCAATAATACGCGGCTGGCGTTGGAGGCCAGTTGCACGGCCCCATGAACGGGAATAATAGCCGCGGCGGGCAGCAAGCCCGGCATGACCGAGATCAGGGCGATGCCGCCCCCCACGCCGATGATGGCGGTGAAAGTCGAGGTCAGAAAGGAGACGCCGATCAGGAAAAAGGGATCCATTCAGTCGGCTACCACCTCTTGGGCGTAGGCGAACAGGGCGGGATTGCCGCCAGTGTGCAAAAAGATCGCCCCGCCATCGAGCCGGCCGTCGCGCACGTGGGCAAAAAGGCCGGCGAGGGCCTTGCTGGTGTACACCGGATCGAGGAGAATGCCCTCCTGGCGCGCCATAGTGCGCAGGGCATCCAAACCGGCGGGAGTGGGGATACCGTAGCCGGCGCCGACGAAGGAATCGTCGTTGTCAAAGTCGGCGGCACGTAGGGCCATGTCGAGGCCGAGGCGGCGGGCGGCTTGGTTGGCGATGGTGGCCATGTCCTCGTGGCGACTATCGGGACCAGGAAAGGGACTAAAGCCACGCACTTGGATCGGCGACTCGATATAGGCCAGACCCAACGCTATACCGGCCTGAGTGGTGTCGAGAGCACAGAGGTAGAGGTACGACGGATTGATACCTTGCTCTTGGCACTGGCGGGCAATCTCCACGCCCACTTCGGCATAGGCGACAGCGTCGAGATCGATAGTGTCTTCGCGGCGCGGCCAGTACACATTTTTCCCTTGGGCGGCAAGCTGCTCAACTTTGGCTTGGAGGGCGTTTTGTTGGCCGTGCCAATCGCCTTCCGCCAGGACGGTGATCTGGGCACCGAGCAGGTGCTGTAGCAGATTATTGCCTTGGGATTGGGTTCGGTCGATGGGGCGCACTGGCCGCAGCAGCAGGTGTAGTTCCAAGTCTAGTTTGGCGCAGGCCGCGGCGAGTTGGCGGCAGTAGTTGGACTGCACGGCCGCACCCGCGACGATGGTGTCGGCCCCTTTGGCCAAGGCATCGGCTAGGGCAAACTCAAACATCCGCGTCTTGTTGCCGCCAAAGGCCAAGCCCGTCAGGTCGTCGCGCTTGATGTAGAGCGCCGGGCCGTCGAGGTGAGCCGTTAGGCGCGGCAGCGGCTCTAGCGGGGTAGGGCGGATGGAGGCGAGCTGGACGCGGGGCAGTTTGGCGATGGCCGCGGTGAGGGCGTTCGCTTTGGCGGTGTTCATGTCGTGCATTCCTTTGGCCAGCCTTGGGGCGGCAGTTGGGAGAGGGGGTTTTGGCGGTGGCACTCTTCGATGACGGCGAGCTGGACGCGCACCTGTTGCGGCGTGATCTCGGGTTGGGCTCCCTCCCGCAGCACGGCGAATACGCCGTCGTAATAGGCGTTGGACATATAGGCAAATGCGTTTTGCTCACCCTCGTTTGGCGTCCAAGACTGCTCGATCATTGCTAGGTCTTCGCGGCAATAACTCGGGCCGGGCAGGGGGGTGCGGACGAGCGTTTGCTTGGGTGCCTTTTGCGGATCGTAGTAACGCCAAGTCAGCCCGGCCGGGCCGCCGGACAGGCCGCCGCGCTGGCCGTGGACGGTGTACATGGGCTGCGGGAAGGCCGAGCAGGAGGAGATTTCCACGTCGATGACGGGTTTGCCTTGGGTGCGCAGCAGAATTTTGACGTAGTCCTCGGCGTCGCCAAAAGTGTTGGCGCGGTCCATGGCGCAGAGGATTTGGTCCGGCGTTTTGAAGTTGAGCAGGCGCATGGCTTGGTCCATGGGATGCGGGCCCGTGTTGAGCAAGTTGCCGCCCCGGTATTCCTGCAGGGTCTGCCAGTCCCAGCGCCGGGCAAAACCACTGAAGCAAATCGAAATTTGGACGATGCGACCGAGGACGCCTGAGTCGATGACTTGGAGCATCTTTTGGAAGTGCGGTGCGGTGCGCGACTGCTGGAAGGGCAGGAGCAGGCGATCGGCCTCGTCAGCGGCGGCGATCATGGCGTCGAGTTCGGCCACGCTCCAAGCGAGGGGTTTTTCGCAGATGGTGTGGTGGCCGGCGCTGAGGGAGGAGATGGTGGCTTGCGGATGGAGGTGGCTGGGCAGGGCGTTGACGACTAGGTCAATGTCGCCGCGTGCGAGGAGGTCGTGGTAGTCGGCGTACGCGGCGCAGCCCATTTCGCTTTGGGCGCGCTGGCGGCGGTCTGCAAGGAGGTCGGCGACGGCGACTATTTGGTATTTGTGCGCGGCGGTCTGCAAGTAGCGGCAGTGGATGTCGAGGCCGGAGCGGCCTTGGCCGAGCACGGCGACGCGGATGGGTTGTTTTGCTGTGGGCAATTTGGCTGGCTCCTAATTAGATGTGGGCGTCTATGTTGGGGGTTGAGCGGAAAGGTGTCAAGGGTTTGTAAAGAGAGGGTGGGGTGCGTAGTTTACAAGGCGGCAGAGGAGGATAGCGAGAGCAAAGCATGCAGCACGTCCGTCTCGATGAGTTCGACCAAGAAGGCGGCCCGGTCTTTGCCGGGTTGCGACCAGCGACGCCGTGGTCGGCATTCGACTATAGGGTATTGGCACCGGGGGAACCGGTGCCGGTGGCAAGTACGGGAAGATCTTGTGAACAGGGCTATGTGTGTACAGGCGGGTCGGTAGAGTTGACCGCGCAGCAGCAGCGAATAGAAAGCGGAGCAGGGCCTGGGTTTATCGTCGAACCTACCGGGTGTGATCACATACTGAAAAACTTGACCGACACGCCCGTAAACGTGCTATCCATACGCGTCGCAACGGACGCGAACTCAGATACGCCGCAAGGTGTTCAGCCTCAAACCGGTACCTTTGACGCGCAAGCGCTAAAGTGGCGCGACGCAATTCACGGCGGCTGCGGGCAAATCGCTACCCGGCACGTGCTGGCGCCCGATGACTTCTACAGCGACTGGACTTTTCTCGACCACGCCATCCTCAGTGCGAGTGCCTCGGTGGGGTATCACTACCACGATTTTCTCGAAGAGAGCTTTGTCGTACTAAAGGGACAGGGGCTGATGACGATTGCCGACGAGACCTTTGCCGTTGGGCCGGGGTCGGTTACTTGGCAGGGCATTGGGCAAGGACACGGCATGTACAATCCCGGCCCGCAAAAGCTGGAGTTCGTCCGCATCGCCGTAAAGCAAACAGGCGAAGAGTACACCACCATCGACTTGCACGACGATTTGTCGGCCCGCCGGCCGACGTGAGCAAGACTTCATCTGTCCTTTCTCGCCAGAGGAGACGTTTGCAATGGCAGCAAAAAGCACAAACCAAGCCGATACAGTACAACGGATGGCCGAGGCCGCCAGCAACTTCCTCGCATCGCTAGACGAAGCGGGGCAACAGAAAGCGGGGCTCGACTTTGCCGACAGCGCCGAGCGCGAAAACTGGCACTACATTCCGCGGGATCGCAGCGGACTGCCGCTCAAGGAAATGGACCAGCGCCAGCGCGAATTAGCGCACGCCCTGATAGCGACCGGAGTTAGCGCGTCGGGGTACGAAAAGGTCTCGACGATCATCTCGCTAGAGCCGATACTGGCCGAACTAGAAGGAGCCGGGCGGCGCTTTGCGCGCGATCCTGGGCTGTACTACGTGAGCATTTTTGGCGAGCCGGGTGGAGACGCGCCCTGGGGCTGGCGCTTTGAGGGACATCACGTCTCGCTCAACCACACGGTAGTACAAGGTCGGCTGGGCGCGACGCCGCTGTTTTTTGGCTCCAACCCCGCCCAAGTGCGCCACGGCGAGCAAGCCGGGCTGCGGGCTTTGCGGGAGGAAGAAGATCTAGGGCGGCAGCTTTTGCACGAATTGGACGGCGAGCAGAAAGCAGTGGCCATCGTCAGCACCGAAGCCCCAAGCGACATCCTCACGACCAACGTGCCCTACGTGCGCGGCGAAGTCGAACCCGAGGGCTTGGGCAGTGCGGACATGAGCGCAACACAACGCCAGATATTGGACGCCTTAATCGAAGTGTACGTGCGACGCCTGCCCGAAGCGGTGGCCGAAGCCGAATGGGCGCGCCTTGGCGCAGCATATTTGCGGGCGGCGCACTTTGCTTGGGCCGGCGCAGAGCAACGCGGCGGACCGCACTACTACCGGGTGCAGGGGCCTGGTTTCTTGGCCGAGTACGACAACACCCAAAACGACGCCAATCACATCCACGCAGTCTGGCGCGACCTGCACAACGATTTCGGCGCCGATCTGCTCAAGCGACACTATCGGCAGAACCATCGGTGAATTTAGAGAGCATGTCTTTGACCGTCCCGGCCGTCTTTGGTTCACGCGCTGCGTTCTACGAGCAATTGCACTGCCGCTACCAGCGCCGCGCGTTCGACAACTGGCAGGTCTGGGGCGGCAACCTGACCATTGAACTCGACGGTCGGGTCTGTGAGCCACCCCTGGCTAGGGCCTATATCAAACCCGGTAAGACGACTGCCATAGCCCAAGTGCGCTGCGAGCTTTTCGTCGCCGCCGTTGACCCACGTCAAGTCCAGCCGAAAGACCTCGATGCGCGGCTGTGGACCGATGCTAGCGGGACCAACGATTACGTGGAGATGCGGCTGCTGGTTGACGAGGAGGGCGTTCCCGTCCTCGCCGACAACAACCTCGTCTTTGAGTCGGCCGCTTTCGCGCTTGAGCGCACCGGCTCCTTCAACTACGCAGTGGAGTTTTCCGCCGACAGCTACGCCGAGGCCGGGCGCAAGGAGTGGATCAGCCTCAACGATCTGGCCGAAAACCGCGACGGAGTCGTCGTCGTCAGCCCGGAGTGGGTGCGCCAAGGGCCGACGATCGCCGAGGTCTGCGTGCGCAAGGTCGGGGCCGAGGTCGCCGGAGGCCGCTTTCGCTCGGGCCACTTTGCCGAGCTGACGCAACGCCTAGAAAACATATCTGCCGACGTGATCTATCTGCTGCCCTTTTTTCGTCCGGGTTTTGCGGACCTGCACACCGGCGCAGACGTGCGCAAGGGAACCCTCGGCAGCGTCTATGCGGTACAGGACTTTTTCCAAGTTGACCCCGAGCTAGTTTCGCCGACTGAGGAAGCGGACTGGGAGGCACTAGTGGCCGAGGGGCTGGTTAGGCCGGAAGAACTGAAAGGTCTCGCCGGACGGTCGGCGGCCCAGGCGGAAAAGGCACTCGGGCGCGACGCCTTCGTCCAGCTCGTCGGTCGGGCCCAGTTGCGGGCCCTGACTGAGAAAGCACACGCCCTCGGCAAGAAAGTCATTTTCGACTTAGTCCTCATGCAGAGCAGCCGCGACTGCCCGCTGATCGCCGAGCATCCCGAGTGGTATCTGCGCGACGAGCACGGCGCCCCGCAAATCCATCAAATCGCTTGGCTGGTCTATTCGGACGTGGCGCTCTTCGACTTGGTTTACAATCGGCCGTTGCAAGAATACCTGTTGGAGGTTGCCCCGTACTGGATCGAGCAGTGCGGGTTCGATGGCGTGCGCATCGACGCCAGCCAGACCATTGACCGCCCCTTCCTCAAAAAGCTCAAAAACCGCATTCAAGCGGCCGCGCCCGAGGCGTTGGTGCTGGGTGAGACCCTGTGCCCGCTGGCCGAGGCCGAAGACGTCCCGGCCGATGCTATTTACGCGCTCTTGGTTGACTTTCACCGCGATGTCGAGCACGCCCAGCCTCTCATCGACTTCCTAGAGCAGATGAATGGCACCTTCGCGCCCGGCACCGTGGCCATGGCCTACTTTGAAAACCACGACAGCCCGCGCGCCACCCAAGTGTGGCACGAGCGGTTGCGGGAACTCTTGCAGTGCGACGAGCAGGCGCGAGCCTATTGGCAGGGCCTTAGTTGTCCCATCCAGCCGGAGGCGGAAAACCGGGCGTTGCTGATGGCCCTGCTCAAAAATTTGCAGGCCGCGCTGATCGACTGCTCGGCCGGTTCGGCCGCTGGGTGCAATCTGACGCGGGGCTTTGAACTGGGCAGCGAATGGGGTGAGCAAACGCGCACCGACTTTGAAAACGAGACCCTCTTGCACTTCGGCTGGGCCGCACGCGAGCCGTACGCCAGTCTAGCGAGGGCCTACGCGCACCTCTGCGCACGGCAAAAGGAATGGCCGGAATTCTGCGCCGGAGAGATTTACTTCCACCGCAACGAATTTGCCGGCGGCGACCCAGACGACCGCATCTTAGCGTACGTGCGCTATACCGAGCAAGGCGCGCTTTTGGTGGTGCACAACTTCGACCCGCGCACCGTGCGGAAGGCTTGCTACCGCTTTGATTACCTGCCGCAGCCGCCCACAGCGCGCCAAAAGTGCTTCGACACCTACGAAGCGCTTGCGATGGAGGCTATATCCGCCACTGAGGAAGTCTCGGCAGTCAGCCTCATGCCCTTGCAGACGCAGGTGTGGCGACTTTACTGAACCTAAACAAGAGGAGTGCGAACATGGCAAAAATCGGCGCAATTCACTACAACTGGCCCGGCTGCGACTTAGCAGGCTTCGCCCGGCGGGCCAGTGAAATCGGCTATCGCTACTGCGAGTTGCAGATCGGCGATATCTGGGATGGCGAGTCCAAAAACGGCGAGCAGACAGCCGCCGCCACCCGCGAGTTATTGGCCCAATACGGGATGCAGGCTTCGGCCGTAGCAGCCGGCAACAACTTCCTGCAAGCCAATCCCCGCGACTTGGACGCGCAAATTGAGCGCTACCGCTACATCTGCCAGCTCATCCCCATAACCGGCACCGACATCGTGCGATCGGACGGCGGCTGGAGCCACAATGACGCCGTGCCACAAGACCAGTGGGACGCCATGCTGCTCGAAGCCTTCAAGCGCTGCGCCGATTTTCTCGAAGAGTACGACGTGCGGATCGCCCTCGACAATCACGGGGTTTCCACCAACGACGGCGACTGGCAGTTAAGCCTGATCGAGCGCGTTGGCTCAGACCGACTCGGCGTCAACTTGGACACCATGAACTACCGTTGGTTTGGACACGAGTTGGACCGGATTGACCACTTCTACGAAATACTAGCGCCGCATGTCTTTCACACCCACATGAAGGACGGAACGGGCGCGCGGCAAAACTACCAGGGGACCGCATTGGGCGAGGGCGAAATCCACCTCGACCACGCAGTCGAGTGCCTCAAGGCGGCGGGCTACGACGGGGCTTGGACAGCTGAGTACGAAGGGCCGGAGACCGAGGGGCAGGTGGGATACGAAAAGTGCTACCAATGGCTGGTCGAAAACGTCTGAACCAACCCAACCCTCTGCTGCAGTGCGATCAGAGCTTGATGACGGCGATGAGGATGCTAGTGATGGCGACTAAGGTAGTCATCGTCCACCTGAAATGGGCATCCATGCGCTTATTGGTCTCGTCGATGCGGTGGTGAACCGCTTGGATTTGTTCGCCTAACGAGCGGTTGGTCTCGTCAATGCGGTGGTGAACCGCTTGGATTTGTTCGCCTAACGAGCGGTTGGTCTCGTCAATGCGGTGGTGAACCGATCCTATCTGGTTGCGCAGATCTTGGATGTCTTCGCGCAGATAGCTGATGCCCCAGTGCAATTCTGCAGGGGCGGGACGAGGTTGAGGATTGGGATTATCAGTCATGATAGGATCCTTGGGCGGCAAGGCCAACGAGTAATATGACGGCTCAAGGGCTGTAAAGCAACTTACATGCCAACGCCGAGCTCTGAGTAGAGGCGGCACTCTGCTGGTTCTATCTGTGTGCATCCCCACACACAGATGGAACCATTTCGCTACACTGAAGTGAAGAATTTGGCGGGGGTGCGCCACGGCACCAGCCTTGACCACACCAACTACCGTTGGTGCTACCTCTTCACTTGGCGAATCTGCTCAATTTTCTCGTCGAGTCGCTTGGGGGAGATCGGGTGAGCGGTACCCAACTCTTGGGCGAAGACCGAGACGCGATATTCTTCCAGCATCCAGCGCAATTGCTCGATTTGGCACGCGCGCTCGGGCGAGTTGGTCGCCCCGGCGAGTTTTTCCAACTGGCTCTGGTACACCTCGATCAACTCGGCCTTCTGCGCGTCCTTGCGCGGGTCGGTCGCCGCGCGCTCGGCGCGCACCGCAACGGCTTTTAGGTAGCGGTGCAGGTGCCTGAGACGATCGAAGGGGACGCGGGCTAAGAAGTCGTCGGGCAGCAGTCGCTGTAAGTCCGCGTCCAGCCCGCGATAGGACCGGCCTGAGAGGAGAATTTCGCGGCGAGCTTCGAGCAGGCTATCGACTGTGGAGATGAAGCGCGGAGCCAAGCCGCGCAGCCGCTGCTTGGCCTGCGCCAACACGGCGGCGAAATCCTCTTGGCGCAGGGGTAGTACTTGCTCGCGGTAGAAGAGATAGCACTCGAGATGGGCAAACGCTTGGCTGCGCAGTTGTAGGGAACTGCCTTGATAGCGCGCCTTGAACTGGGCCAACTCTTGCAGCTCGCGCCGAAGCCACGCTAGCTCGTCGCGCAACGCCAAGGCGCAGAGACCCAAAAACCCCGCGCGCGAGCGGGCTTCGGCTTCGGCGCGATTTTTGTAGAGCCGCAGCGACACGCCGCCTTCGTCGCAGTAGAGGCCGGGCCAGCCATAGAGCGGCACACCGCCCGC
This sequence comes from Candidatus Latescibacterota bacterium, assembly GCA_965221515.1. Classification (GTDB taxonomy): domain Bacteria; phylum Latescibacterota; class UBA2968; order UBA8231; family UBA8231. The sequence continues at coordinate 3,690,237 of OZ244897.1, read as the reverse complement.
TTGAGTAACCTCTATCCGTTCGGGCAGATCGCCAAAATCCCAAGTAGTTATTCCTGCTCGTTCCCACTGTTGGGCCGCCTTTTGCCAAGCGTCGAGCTCGACGGGTGTGTCGTGCTGTTGGAGGCGTTGGGTCAGTTGCTGCAAGTCGCGGCCGGCCGCAACCGACTGCTCGTTGGTCCCTTGGATATCGACGCGCATCTTGAGGTGGTCGGGCAGGTCGGCGGCGTTCCAGTCCGACGCTTGGATTTGGATGTGGAAGTGCTGGCGAATGTGATCTTGCAGGGACTCCAAAAAGGTGGGATGCGTCGGCTTGAGCGCGGCGGCAATGCGTTGGGCTTTTGCCGGAATCGGCACCAGTTGCTTGCGAATGGACTTGGGCAGCGAGCGCAGCAGGACGGTAACTTTCTCTTCGAGCAGGCCCGGCACCAGCCATTCGAGTACTTCTGGATCGACGGCGTGGGCTAGCTTGTAGGGCAATTTGACGGTAATGCCGTCCTCGTCTTGTCCCGGGCGATAGGCGTAGCTAAGGGCTAGCTTGTTGCCGTCGAGGTCGAGGGCGTCTGGGAAGGCTTGCTGGTCGAAGTCGGCGCGGGTGGTGCCGAGTACGTCTTCCTCCTGCATCATCAGGAAGTCGTCGGCTTTGTCTTTGAGAAACCGGTTGAGATCGGGCAGCGAGGAAACATCGTCGAGATGCTGGGAGTAAAAGCGAGCGGCGGCTTCTTCGACGTGAACATCGGCCCAGCCGCGGGCGCGCGTCTGCCAAGTTTCGATCTTCTGACACAGGCGCGTGTTGTGCGCGAGAAACTTGTGCGGAGTATGCACTGCCCCGGGCACCAGGGCCTCGCGGATGAATATCTCGGTGGCCTCGCGGGCGTTGATGCGGCGGTACGGGATGCGGCGGCTCAGTACTTCGAGGCCGTAGAGAATCTGCTTTTCCCGCACCAGCACCCGCCCCGAGCGGGCGTTGAAATAGGGCTGGTCGTACGAAGCGCGGCACAAGTGGCTGCCTAGTTCTGCGAGCCATTCGGGCTGAATGCGGGCGACGGTGCGGGCAAACAGGCGCGAGGTCTCGACGATCTCGGCCGCAACCAGCCAGTCGGGTGGCCCGGCCTCGCCCGGCTTTTTGCCTTTGTTGGGGCGAAAGAGTCCCGAGCCGGGGAAAATCATCACCTCGCGGTTGCGCACGGCTTGATAGACATTGCCCTCCTCTTGGCGCGCCACACTCGAAAGCAGGCCGGTGAGTACTGCGCGGTGGATCGCGTCGTACCCGGCGGGTTGGCGGTTGCAGCGGAAGCCTTTTATTTCGGCCAGTGTCTCGCGGATCTGCGCGTGGATGTCGCGCCATTCGCGCATCCGCATGTAGGACAGATAGTGCGCCTTGCAGAATTTGCGGAGTTGGTTCTGCGAGGCGCTTTCCACTTTGTCGTGGTACGCATTCCAGATGTTGAGATAGGCGAGGAAATCGGAGTTTTTGTCGTGGAACTGGCGGTGCATTTGGTCGGCCGCCTCTTGCGCTTCGAGGGGCCGCTCGCGCGGATCTTGGATGCTGATGGCCGCGGCGATGACGAGCACTTCGGACAGGGCTTGCTCCTCGCGGGCTTGGAGCAGCATCCGCGAGACCGTGGGGTCAATGGGCAGGCGCGCCATGGCGCGGCCAATGTGGGTGAGTTGGCGGTTTTCGTCGAGGGCGTTGAGTTGGCTCAAAAGCTGAAAGCCGCCGGCGATGGCAGCTTTTGCCGGGGGATCGATAAAGGGGAAAGCCTCAATGTCTCCTAGCTTGAGGTTGATCATCCGCAGGATGACCTCGGCGAGATTGGCGCGCTGGATCTCGGGCTGGGTGTATTCGGGGCGCGCGAGAAAGTCCTGCTCCGAGTACAGGCGAATGCACACCCCCTCCGCGACCCGTCCGCACCGGCCCTCCCGTTGGCGGGCACTGCTCTGCGAGATTGGCTCAATCGGCAGGCACTGGGTGTGCGTGCGGGGGTTGTAACGCGACAGGCGCGCCAAGCCGGTGTCGATGACGTAGCGGATGCGGGGAATGGTCAGCGAAGTCTCGGCGATATTGGTGGCCAATACTACGCGCCGGCGATCTCCCGGGGCAAACACGCGCTGCTGCTCCCCGGCGGTTAGGCGGCCAAACAGCGGTACGATCTCGACGCCGCGCAACCTGCGCCCTTCGAGCCGCTCGCGGGTTTCGCGGATATCGCGCTCGGACGGCAGAAAGACCAACAGGTCGCCCTGCCGCGACGTGCGCAAAATCTCTTCTACCGCGCTGGCAGCCGCATCCAAATACGTGTAGTCGCCGCGGTCTTGGAGCAGCTCGTCGAGCGGCCAATAGCGCACCTCAACCGGGAACATCCGGCCCGAAACCTCAATGACCGGGGCGTCGTCGAAAGCCTTAGAGAAGGTTTCGGTGTCGATGGTAGCCGAGGTGATGACGATCTTGAGATCGGGCCGTTTGCGGCGCAAAAGCCGCAGATAGCCGAGTAAAAAGTCGATGTTGAGGCTGCGCTCGTGAGCCTCATCGACGATGATGGTGTCGTATTCGAGTAGATCGGGGTCGGTTTGAGTCTCGGCCAGCAGCATGCCGTCGGTCATCACCTTGATGCAGGTCTCGGGCGCGGTCTGATCGCGGAAGCGGATCTTGCAGCCGATGTCGCGGCCGTAGCGCACCTTGAGTTCTTCGGCCACGCGCTGAGCAATGGAGAGCGCAGCCACGCGACGCGGCTGCGTGACGGCAATGCGAGCCACCTCGCCTCGGCCGGCCTCCAAGCAGATTTTAGGCAATTGCGTACTCTTGCCCGAGCCGGTCTCGCCAGCGACGACGACGACCGGATGCGCCTTAATCGCCGCGAGGATTTCGTCCCGGCGATCGCTGATCGGCAGGGCGGCTGGGTAGGTGGGGATTGGGCGGTTTTGGCGCCGCCGTTGGCGCAGGCGCGCAGAGCTGCGCGCTTGGCCCAAGAGGCGCTCGACTTCTACCGGGTTGAGGCGGCGGCGATTCAGCCGCCCTTCAATGCGCACCCGATCCTGGAGCATACACTTAGGCAGGAGGGCTTTAAGCGCAGCGATCGGGTGGGGTTTGGTAGGGGTTTGGCTCAAAATTTACAAGGGCTTACGGCGTTTTTGTTAGCGCGGAAAATGTACGGCAGGGGCCGCATGGTGGCAAATGCGAGAGGGGGGTATTACTTTATTTGAAAAGTAATACCTCGATCTCGTTTCGCAAAAGGAGTGCAAGAATGTCCCGTATAACAAGCAAAGGACAGGTGACTATTCCCAAAAAGATCCGCCAAGTATTGGGAGTCAAACCAGGCGACCAAGTAGAGTTTGAACTGCTGCCCGATCGGCGAGTGATGATCAAGCCGATGTTGGCTACCGCTGTGTTTGAACGCTACGTCGGCTATTTGGCGACCAAAGACGGTGCTGACCCGGATCGCATTATCGCCCAACTCAGGGACGACCAATGATCACCGCCGTTGATACCAACATCTTTTTAGATCTGTTGATTCCCAATGCGCGTTTTATCGCTGCGTCTAAGGCAAAGCTGGAAAAGGCCCACGACGAGGGTGGGCTGATTATATGCGAGGTCGTCTGGGCAGAATTGGCCTCGCAGTTTGCGGAACAGACCGCAATAGAGGCTTTTTTGCGCGATACTGGGATTCGGCGAGTGCCAGCGACCGAGGACGCTTTATTTTCTGCCGGACTAGCTTGGAAAACCTATCGCAAGAGGAGAGAAGACGGATGGCGTTGTGCAGCGTGTAGTCGCGGACAGCGCGAAGTGCAATGCGACCAGTGTGGTGCGCGGCTGCGCGGCCGGCAGCACATCGTCAGCGACTTTCTCATCGGTGCTCACGCTCTGCACCAAGCCGACCGGCTGTTAAGTCGAGATCGTGGGTTTTACGCGACCTACTTTGGGGAACTGACGCTGATGGTCTAAGAAGATTAAGCATCCGTCCGCCACAGGCGCGGTACAGGGCTGGAGGCTTGGAGGGCGGGCAAGTGCCAGTAGGGTTCTTCGGGCGGGATTTCCTGCAAGTGCGGGCAGGTCATGCCGTGGCGATCCCACACCACCTCGCCCGCCCGCAAGGTCAGGGCGCATTCGAGGCGGTGCCGAGCTTCGATGCAGGCCCAGCCGCAGTCGCGAAAGTAGAAGTTACCCTCGAGGACGCCCAGCACGGCCACATCGGCTTCAGAGCCGGGGGTCAAGGTGCCCAACTCGGGCCGGCGGATGGCGCGAGCCGGGGTGACGGTAGAGCGGTAAATTACTTCCTGTAAGGGCATCTCCATGGCCAAGCACTTGGACATGGTGTCGAGCATGGAGTGGACATGGCCGTTGATATTGCCCATGTGCAGGTCGGTGCTGATCGAGTCGGGCGGGAAGCCTTCATCAATCGCCGGCATGGCGGCGCGGTACCAGAAGCTGGCCGCTCCGTGCCCGAGGTCGAAGTGGATGCCCCGCTGGCGCGCCTCGCGCATGTAGTCGTACACCTTGCCGTATTCATCGATGACCGGGAACTGGCGGGCAAAGACGTGGGTGTGAATATCGCCTGGGCGCAGGTGCTTGAGGAGCAGGTCGGGATAGGAGCGCTCGGGCGGGCGCGGCCAAAAGTCAACCATCACCGGCATTTTACAGCGCTCGCCGGCCTCGACAGCCGCGTCAACCGAAGCCCAAGGCGGATGCTCGTCGTCAAACGGCTTGGTGGTCCAATAGTGGGCGGTCTTGATGCCCACGCACACCTCGTCGTGGGCCGCAGCCACTTCGGCCGCCCGCTGCGGATCGAGGTTGGCGACGACCTGTTCGGGAGGGCCCATGCCTGGGGCGGCAATATTGACGTAGGCGAACATGCGGGTCTTGGCGTGGTCGATCACCGTTGTGCGGAAGTGCTCAAACTCCTCAGCCCCGGCCGTGCCCGTATCAACGCAGGTGGTCACACCCTCTTTGAGAAAGTGGGCGTCGGCGTGGAGACTGCCCACCATCCCGCCGGATTGGCGATCGCGGGTGTGGTACGTATGGACGTGGATGTCGAGTAGGCCCGGCACGACGACGAGGTTGCCTACATCGATGACGCGATGGGCGTCTGACAGGGAAATGCCCGCTTCGACGCGGGCGATGCGGCCGTCGAGAATGCCGACATCAGCGACACCGTCGATACCGTTGGCAGGGTCGATTACGTGGCCGCCTTTGAGCATTATTTCGAGCTTGCGTGGCATGATTTTTCGTTTCGGATATTGGCGTGAAAATTAAAAAAATAGGCTGGGGCAAAAAGAGGGTCAAATGAGATCGTTGACAATAGTCAGATACTTAGAGTACAATTATCAAATTATAATGTATATTCTAAAAATGCGACTCCTTATCTACATACTCTTGCTGTTGTCGGCCAGCAGTGCCCACGCTCAGACCGTCTATCGCGTCCACCTCAAGCTAGAGGGCATGATCGACCCAGGCGTAGCGGCCTTTGTCGAGCGCGTGATCGCCGACGCCGACGAGGCCGCAGCCGACGCGATCGTCTTTGAGATCGACACCTTTGGCGGGCGCGTCGATGCGGCCACGGTGATCCGCGACGCCATCCTCGACGCCGAAACCATGACCATCGCCTTTATCAATAAGCGGGCGATTTCGGCTGGGGCACTCATCTCGCTGGCCTGCGACAAGATCGTCATGACGCAAGCCTCAACCATGGGCGCGACCACTCCCGTCGATGCCACCGGCACCAAAGCTAGCGACAAAATGACTTCCTATATGCGCGCCGAAATGCGCGCCACAGCCGAGCGCACCGGCCGCGACGTCAAGATCGCCGAAGCCATGGTCGATGAGCGCGTCGATGTGCCGGGCCTGAGTGCCGAAGCAGGGCGGCCAGCCACCCTGACCACCGAGCAGGCACTCAACTACCAGATGGCCGACGAGACGGCCGAGACGCTGATCGAGCTGTTGCGCATCTACGATCTAGGCGAGGCCGAAATCATCGAAGTCGAGCTCAACTGGACCGAGCATGTCTTGCGCATGTTGACCCACCCGGTCGTCACTTCGATTTTGCTGGCCGTGGCCATGTTTGGTTTAATCGCCGAGGTCCGCACTCCTGGTTGGGGTTTGGGCGGTACGCTGGCACTAGTCGCACTAGGGGTTTTCTTCGGCAGCCACCTGATCGTGCATCTGGCCGATTGGCAGGAACTGGCACTCTTTGCCGTCGGCGCGACGCTTTTGGTCGTCGAGTTGGTGGCCATGCCAGGCTTTGGCTTTGTCGGCGTGTTGGGTATCGGAGCGATGATTGCGAGCGTGGTGATTACCCAATTGGGCGATTTTCAACTGTGGAGTTTCGAGGAAATCGTCTCGGTGATCGGCCGGCTCGCCGGCTCGATGATCGGCGCGTTTGTCCTCTCGCTCATTGTTTTGCGCTCCCTGCCCAAGTTCGCCGCCTTCAATCGCCTAATACTCCACAACGAGATCAAGGCCACCGATGGGTACACGTCCTCCTCGCGCAAGACCGACGACGATCTGTTGGGCAAGGAGGGGGTCACCGTCAGCTACCTGCGGCCTTCGGGTATAGCCTTGTTGGAGGGCAAGCGGCTCACCGTGATTGCCGAGGGCGAATTCATTGAGGCGCAACGGCCCATTAAAGTAGTAGAAGCGCGCGGCAGTCGAGTGGTGGTGAAGGCACTATGAACTTTCTGGGAGGGGAGGTGTTGGAATGGGTTTATTCACTGGCCTTGCTAGTGCTCGGCTTTGTGCTGGTGCTGGTGGAAATTTTCGTCATCCCAGGGATCAACATCTTCGGCATTGTTGGCTTTCTAACCGCGGTCGCCGGCATTGCCTATGCCTATATGAATATGGGCGGCTTGGCGGCTGGCGTCGTGGCGGGCTTGGGGTTGGCGGGCACTGCCATCTTGGTGCGGCTGATGATCAAGGTGCGCGCTTGGAACCGCTTGGTGCTCAACGATGGCATGACGCGCAAGGCCGGTTACGATTCGGTCAAGCCCGGCCGCGAGACACTGCTCGGGCAGACGGGCGAGGCGGTTACGACACTGCGGCCAGCGGGGCGGGCTCAATTTGGCGAACGGGTAGTCGATGTAGTCAGCGAAGGGGGTTATATTGAGCGCGGCGAGCAGGTCGAGGTACTAAAAGTGGCTGGCAACAGAGTCGTGGTTCAGTCCGTCCAGTCCGAAGGGCAAACTTGAGGCGACCACGCTGGCCAGCAGTCGAAGGGCTAATGCTGCCATCTCTAGAGTGGCTAGTTCGATCTACCAGAGCGGTAGAGTCGGGCCACCTACGGATGGCAGTCCCGCGTACAACGACCCGGCAACTGCCAACTTGATGTCGTTAAAAGCATTCTTTCCATGTAGCACGATTGAACAATGGAATCGCGCTGTCGATCGTACAATCGCTGGCAACGGTTGGTTAGTTGAATCATTACACCCGATTGACGAACCGGGCTTTTGTCGGGTATCCACCGCTGATTTTGCCGACCACTTACACTACCTATTTCAACAGCGTCCAGCAGTATGGGTTGCGCCGGTGCGAGACGTTGTTAAGCGAATTCAGCATTGGCGCACTGTAAAAATAGAAATGAAAAGTATTTCTGAAAAAGTGCATCAACTGAGTATTGTAGGGTCATACAGCGATCATGCGGATTGGCAGATAGCACTACACCTAAACGATCCTCATCTATGGAGCATTCAAGAAGAGAATGGCAGGATTATCTCTAGCGATATAAAGGAAGATGCTCTTGTTTTCTCTTGGCCTCAACAACGAGCAAATGACGTGTTGTTTTTGCGACATAAAGATCAGACTCATACCTCCCAATATAGTTGGGGGCAATTGAAGAATACTATCCACAAACCTGACAACACCGATGTTGGTCTTGATGCGAGATCTAAGTAGAAAGCATATCGGAAGTTTGTTTGCCATAGCACTCCTTCTTTTAGTACAACCTGTCGAGGCCTCAACGAAGAGCCCGACAACCTTCACACCCACGCCAAGCTGCGGTTGGATATACGCGGATAACGCCCGTACCGAAGGCTGCGGTTGGGTCGCCAACCACGCGTTGATTTGGCGGCGTTGATCGGCCGACAAATAGGACTGTGCCCCTCTCAAGTTATTTAGGATTGCTATGTACCGGATGCTTGTCGCGATATTGTGCGTTCTGCTGTGTCTTACCAAGGGGGCGGCCGAGGCGGATAGAGCGGTTTCGTTGCCGGGATTGGTCTTGACAGGCGGTGCGCTAGACAGCATCCGAGTAGCGGCGGGAGCAAAGGTAGAGGTTGTTTATGAGACGGGAGCGAGGGGTGCGATGCGCGGCGTCGTTCAAGCGGTGGATTGGGAACAGCGGCAGCTAGTATTGGTTTTGGAACGAAAGGGAGAGATAGAGACGCTGGAAGTGGATCGCATTCAGACGCTGAAGATGATGGATGCCGGTAATGCGGCAGGCAGTGCGATGTTGGACCGTCCGGCCGAGAGTAAGGATAATATGAGTGCTGGTAAACGGGTTGCCCTCAAGCTGGTTGCTGGCACTATAGGGAGTTTGATGGGGGTCTCGATAGGTAGCCCATACGCAGAGTTGGGTAATGACGCCCCTTTTTATGGATTGGAGCCAATTGTATTCGGTTGTTTGGTCGGCACTACAATGGGCGTCAATACATTTGGTCCACGTGATCGCTCCATGCGATTCTTCATCAGGTCTCTAGGCGTGTCCTTCGGCGGCAGTGTAGTCGGACTAATCGGAGGAATGGGGTTGACGCTTGCCAATCCAGATGTGTTCTGGCCATCCCTCCTCGTCGTTCCTGTCGTCGGTGCGACGCTGGCATCAGAACTCTGGCACAAGCCGCCCGCTATCGTATCTATCGGTTTAGAGCCGAACTTAAACCACAGCTTGTCTGCGGTGGCTAGGCTGCGTTTTTGATATAGTACACCGGATGCCTGAAAGAGGGGGCGATATGGGTAGCGTCTTGGGATTTTTTGGCATAGTGATTTCGATTTTTGCCATAGGGTGTGCGGCTCCCAGGACCCAAGTAGTAGCTAGTCGCCAGCACGAGACGATTGACCAACATCTGTTCAAAGAGGGCGATAGAGTTTGGGTTACTTATCAGGACAAGATAGATACCGTGGCCACCAAGAGCGGCTTTGTTCTCGATTCGGATAATGATTCGGTTCGGTTAGATATAGGATGGAAGAGAGTTGTTGACATCGAATACAGACGAATACAAACGCTCAGTCTTCCAGAACAAAATCACTCATATGTGGGCTTATCAGTGGGCAGATTGCCGGTATTAGTACCACATCCACACGAACTACCCGATCTTGTGCATTTAACAGGTGTAGGGGTATCTTTCAGACATTGGACATATCTAAATAAATCTTTCGAGGGAAACTTTTCAATGGGTAAAGGACGAAGATTTTCATCATGGATAAGTCTAAGTGGTAATGGTCATTTTTATACTACTATAATGCCTAGAACCTATTTTCTTTTTGGGATGGGACTAGGATGGGCCAAACCAACAGAAAAATCTGATTACTACTACGAGCTGTATTTCCCTCGTATTGGACTTGGAACAACGAAACCCATGTCAAAGTATTTTAATGTACGCGCAGAAGCTAATTTTAGCTATATACTTGCCCACTTACTGTATAGCGTGTTAATAATTGGAAAACCAGATGCAGAAGTACTTACGCTAGCTGGCATAAGAGTCTATTTTGAACATAATATTCATTAGAAGCTGTTGAGTTAAAGTTGTTCTTTATATTATTTTATCGTACCCACTTTTTCGTTTAAGAGGGCGGCACCGCGATCACCGACTACGCCTATCGCTACAAGGCCAAAGGCGAAGCATGGTCTGACCGGATTAGCACCGGGCTAGAGACCACCGTGACGATTAGCGACTTAGATCCCAATCTATCGTATTCCTTTGGGGTGTACGCGGTCAGCAGCGAGGGCGAGGGAGCCCCGCCGCGTCGGCTGGCCCTAGCCGTGTCTTTCGCCAGCGGGGCGGGCACAATTTGGCGAACGGGTAGTCGACATAGTCAGCGAAGGTGGCTATATTGAAAGCGGTGAGCAGATCGAGGTATTGAAAGTGGCGGGCAACAGCGTCGCGGTTCAGTCCGTCCAGTCCGAACCTTAGTTCACTCCCTTCAAGGAGCTAATAAATGGAAGTTCTGTTCTTGGTCTTGGTGCTTTTTGGCATCATCATCTTTTTATCGCTCTTCACCTATTTCATCCCGGTCGGGCTGTGGATTTCGGCCTTTTTCGCCGGCGTCAAGGTGGGGATATTCAAGGACTTGGTGGGTATGCGCCTGCGCAAAGTGCCTCCGCGCCAGATCGTCGGCCCCAAAATCAGCGCCACCAAGGCGGGGTTGGATGTCGGCTTGGAGAGCATGGAAGCGCACTACTTGGCCGGCGGCAACGTCAACGCGGTGATTTTAGCCCTGATCTCGGCCGACAAGGCCAACATCGACCTGAGCTTTGAGCGCGCCGCCAGTATTGACTTGGCGGGCCGCGATGTGCTCGATGCGGTCAAAGTCAGCGTCAATCCCAAGGTGATCAACACGCCCCTGATTGCGGCGATTGCCAAAGACGGCATTCAGGTCAAGGCCACCTGTCGAGTTACTGTGCGCGCCAATATCGACCGCTTGGTTGGCGGTGCGGGCGAAGAGACGATCATCGCCCGCGTTGGCGAGGGCATCGTCACCACCATCGGTTCGGCGACGACGCACAAAGAGGTGCTCGAAAATCCCGATCTGATCTCCCGGCGCGTGCTCGAAAAGGGTCTCGACTCGGAGACGGCCTTTGAGATTCTCTCAATTGACATCGCCGATGTCGATGTGGGCGAAAACATCGGCGCCAAGTTGCAGACCGATCAAGCCGATGCCGACCTCAAAATCGCCCAAGCCAAGGCCGAGGAGCGCCGGGCCATGGCCCAAGCGCGCGAGCAGGAGATGACCGCCCAAGTTGTGGAGATGGAATCGCGGGTCAAGGAAGCCGAAGCCGAGGTGCCGCGGGCGATGGCCGAAGCCTTCCGCGAGGGCAACCTAGGCATTATGGACTACTACCGCATGCGCAACATCCAAGCCGACACGGATATGCGCGACTCGATTTCCGAAAGCGGCGAGGATCGCGACAACTAGTCCATGGAACTTCTACTCTTTCTCCTCGCCATCCTGTTCAGCGTGTTTTCGGCGCTGATGGAGCGTCGCAAGCGCCGCAAACGGCTTGAAGAAGCCCAACAGCAGCACGCCGACCAACAGCAGCACGCCGAGGTCAATCCGGCTGCGCCCGTTGTCGTTGAGGAGAAGGAGGAGAACAAGGAAGAAGAGCCGACCTTTGGGTGGCCTTTTGACGGCGATCCCTTTGAGGAGCCAGTGCTCGCCGAAGTCGATCCGGTCGAGGCTGAGCGGGAGGCCCTAGAAACCGAGCGGCAGGCTCTAGCGGCCGAGCGGCAGGCTGTGGTAGCCGAAAAGCTAGCCATGGAGCGGCTAACGGAGGCCAAGGCCCAAGAGGCAGACAACCAGCGGCGGCCTCGTCGCACTCGGAACCGCTGGTTTCTCAACCCCCAGAGCGCGCGCGACGCGATCGTCTATATGGAAATCCTCGGCAAGCCAAAAAGCGAACGAGAGGAACGAGAGGAGTGGTAAATGGTATAGCCGGAGTGGCGGAATTGGTAGACGCGCTGGATTCAAAATCCTGTATCCGCAAGGGTGTGTGGGTTCGAGTCCCACCTCCGGCACCATTTTACTTACCGTTGGACGCTAAAAAGAGATAACCCGCCGTGACATCTCCAGAAGTAAGGCGCCTCCTCGACATCGGCTCGGTACTCGTCCTGCTGATAGTAGTGCCGGCTTACATCTTCTGCCGCCTAGGGCTAATTCTGCTGATTGCAGTGCCAGCGGCTTACATCTTCTGCCGCCTAAAGTCGCACGCTGACTAACCTTCGCGGCTATCGCACTAGCCGCTCGTCAAGCAGGTACGGTTCAGCTGCCGAGACTGCCACCTCTTGCATGTCTGAATGCGCTGGATTGATCAGCACATTGTAGTCGCCGTTGACTACTGCTGAGGGTACGCGCAGCAACAACGACCGCCTTTCTTCCGCCCAACAGGTTGCAAGAAGACGAGAATTAGGAGACCAGGCCATGGACCAAGCCGGCCGCGATTTCTTTGCCACCAACGGCTACCTAAACCTAGGACAGGTGCTCGACAACAACGAAGTGCAATACTTCCGCGCTATGTTCGACGGGGATATGGAAAAGTATCCCTACTTCTGGCACCACTACGGCCACCACCAGCACACCAACTACGAGGCGTTGATCACTTCGCCGCAGTTCGACGAACTCATCCGCCATCCCAAGATATACCCGACAATTGAAGCACTGATGGGCGGGCCGCTCTGCTTTGGCGAGATCGGGCTGCGGCTGATGCGGGCCTACGACGGCTCATTGCACCAGGGTTGGCACCGCGACCGGCCGCATTGGGACGAGCATCCGTTCCGCATGGACTACATCCAACTCATGGTCTATCTGTCCGATGTCGATGAGGGGACCCATTGTTTTTCGCTGTCGCCGGAAGCAGTAAACCAGCCAGTGCTCGAAGATAAAAAGGAGCAGCTCAAGCGGGGCGGCGAGTACCACCTGCACGGGCCGGCCGGGACCTGTGCGCTGTTTAACGTGGCCGTACTGCACACGGCGACGACGCGACCCACGCAGGCCGAGCGGCGGACCGTGCAGATTTACTACGGGCATCGCAGCCGGGCACCACTGGCGAACGATTCGAGTATTCCGGCGGCGTTTTGGCGCGACAGCACAGATGCCGAGACACGGGCTTTTTACGGCGTTTTGAACGAGCGCACCAAAGTGTATTTGGCGGCATTTCCCGGAGCTTGACCCGTTCTATTCCTGTAAGAAACAGGCAGATGGCGAGATAGATTATTTTGCACACACCCCTGTTGGATATCGCACCCACTGATCTGGTGGACATAGTAGTAGTCGCGTTGCTGCTTTGGGGGCTAATGGTTTGGACCCGCCGAGTGCGAATGGCCTTGCTCGGTTTGGCTTTTTTGGGCGTCTTCTACCACCTGATAGCGCAGCAATTCAAGTTGCAGCTAACAACTTGGATCTTCCAAGGTTTTTTCGCGGCGCTAGTGGTGGTAGTAGTGGTGGTGTTCCAAGACGACTTGCGCCGGCTCTTTGAGCAGATCGCCACGCTCAGTCTGCGCCGCAAAGCGCCGCGCCCGGATCCCTCTAGCTTGGGAACCCTGACTAGAGGGTTGTATCAGTTGGCGGCGCAAAGACGCGGGGCCTTGGTGGTCCTGCCGGGGCGCGAGCCGATAGAGCGGCATTTTTTGCAGCATGGGATCCCGTTGGACGCCGAGATCAGCGAAGAGCTCCTCGACAGCCTTTTCGACCCCGGCTCGGCTGGGCACGACGGCGCGCTGGTGATGCAGAATAATAGAATCAAGGAGTTCGCAGTGCACTTGCCGCTTTCCGAGAATAGGGATGAACTGAAGGGAGGCGGCACGCGGCACGCGGCCGCGCTGGGCCTAGCCGAACGAAGCGATGCTCTGTGTCTGGTCGTATCAGAGGAGCGCGGCACCATCGGGATCGCAGCGCGGGGACAACTCGAGATCTTGGACAATTCGGACACCGGCAAACTGGCGAACAGGATTAGAAGCTACTTGCAGCATACGGGCAACCAAGTGAACACGCGCCGCGAGCGGCGGCGGTGGGGGCGCCGTCTAATCGAAGGTCTTTTGTCCTTCTCCTTGGCCTTGGGCGCCTGGCTAGCTTTCGTACCGGGTGCAACGCTCGAAGAAGCAGTACTCCAAGTAGCCGTAGCCGTAGAGAACATGCCCGAAGGATATGCGCTCAAGGACGTTAAACCTCCAGCGGTGGAGATCGCGGTAGCGGGACCGCGGCGGGCCATGTTTTTGGCGAGCAATGCAGATTTCGAGGTCGTCATTGACGCCGATCTCGTCAGGTTAGGGCGCCGGACCTTTGAGGTGTCCGCCCAGTCCGTGCGCCATGCAACCGGGCTGAAGGTCGCCAGCATCAAGCCAGACAAAGTGAAACTAACCGTGCAGCAAGCGCGAGGAGGGGCGCCGTGAATCGAGCCGTTCGGCCACCCGTGCGAGTTGCTCGTTTCGACAAAATCGCATAACTTTTATGGTTTTGTAACATTATGTCCCCCCATTCACCTTTCGTCCTCGGGAGCTACCATGGCCAAGTCGATGTTTTCTCGGGAAGTCGCCCTCAAACTAGAAGGCGAAATCAACGCCTTTCAAGCCTGTCGCAGCCTGTCGCGGCGTGCACGAGACATTAACATAGATCGCAAAATGAAAGAAGCCGAAGGCGAAATTCCCGAAGACGAAATGCCCAATTCGTCGGCCAGTGCCATGCTGGATTTTGCCGAGGGACGCATCGTCCTCGCATCGGAAGAGGATGCCGACACAGACGAGGCCTGAGTCGCCCGCTGCCGTCGCCAAATAACAAGCCAACACATAGCCGTCGCCCCATCGGTCGCGGACCTTGCTGACCGAGAGGAGACTGGGGATTAGGCGCAAGCATTTTCACCCGCTGGCACAGCGCGGATAAACGCCCTGTAAGAGGGCCGATTCCTGCGTTCTAAGGAAGCGTCATGGGCCGACCAAAAAACTGCTGTCCCCGCCGCCGCTGGGGCAAGACCGAGCTTTCCATACCAGTAATCCCTTTTGGCACCCAAGGCTTTGGCGGCCACTTCGGGCCGGTTGACGACGAAGAGGCCATGGCCCTAATGCGCCGAGCGGTCGATTTGGGCGTCAATCACTTCGACTGCGCCCGTTGCTACGGCGACTCGCTGCGCAAGCTAGGCCGCGCCATCAAGGAAGGCGTCGTCGCCCGCGGCGAAATCATCATCAGCGGCCGCGTATGCTGCCACAGCGCCGCGGTGTGGGGCGGCTACGGCGCGGGGCGGCCCGACTACTCAGCGGAGCGGGTGTTGGCCGATGCCGCAGACCAACTCGACATTTTGGGGATCGAGAAATTTGACGTGCTCTTTCTCCACGACCCGCCCGAAATCGAACCAACCCTTGAGGCGGGCGGCGCACTCGAAGGGTTGGAACGGGTGCGCCAGCAAGGTGCCGTGGATTTTATTGGCTATGGCATGAGGCCCCACGACTTTCACCTCGCGCACATTGCTTCGGGCCGCACCGACGCGATGCTGTGCTTCAGCGACTACAACTTGCTGCGGCAGAGCGCTGCCGACGCGCTCCTGCCAGCGGCCGCAGCCGCCGACCTCGGAGTACTCAACGGCTGGTCGATCATGCGCGGCTGGCTGACTGGCGTGCCCGTGGAGCACTTTGTACCGCGCGACAAGTGGGGCAAAGACCAGCACCGGGCCGAGGCCATGCGCTTGTGGTGCAGCGAGCAGGGCATCGACATGCTGGAGTTGGCGTTGCAATTCTGCCGGCGCGAGCAACGCATTCACGGCAACCCCATCGGCTCGCTGAACGTCGAGCAACTAGAGCAAAACGTCGCAGCCGCCCAGGCGGTCGTCGCCGACGAAACAATCGCCGCTTTTGGCGCAGCCGGACTCTAGGTTTGACGCCCCTACAGTCTATCAACTCGATTACCATCAAAGGAGAGGCATGAGCGCTGCTGAAGAGTACTACGCGCAAACGATGGAGCTGTTGCAACGTCTGCGTGATACGCAAATAGACGCTATAAACCAAGCCGCGGCAATCTGCACCGAGAGCATTGCCAACGGTGGGCTGGTCTTTCTCTTTGGCGCTGGGCACTCGCGGATGATGTGCGAGGAAATGACGCCGCGCCAGGGATGCTTCGTGGGCTTTTTTGCCTTGGTCGAGCTGGCGGTGTCGAATCATGCGTCAATCGTCGGCACCAATGGATTGCGCGGACCGCTCTTTTTAGAAAAGTACGAAGGCTACGCCGAGGAGATTCTCCAAGGGTTCGAGTTCGGGCCGCACGATGCCTTTATCTTAATTTCGACCAGCGGCATTCGTCCCCTGATCGTCGAGATGGCCCTCGGTGCTAAGGCGCGGGGCTTGCCGGTAGTCGCCATGCTCTCGAAACCGCACGGCGATCAGTCGCCGCCCGCGCACTCGTCGGGCCAGAAGCTGATGGACGTGGCCGATGTCGTCCTCGACAACCAGTGTCCGCCGGGCGACTGCGTACTCGAGCTAGAGGGGTTGGAGTGGCGGACTGGGCCGGTATCGACGGTGACTGGCGCGATGATGATGAATATGCTGCGCTGCGAAGTGGCTGAGCAGTTGTTGGCGCGGGGGATCAAGCCGGAGCTATTGCCGAGCCATCAATTTGTCGGCAATGTAAGCGCCGAAGAGCAGCTAGCGCGGTTTTACCAAGGCTACCGCAAGAGCCTCAAGCATTTGTACGAGTAGTGGGTACTCTCGACAACCAGGTTTGTCTGATCACCGGCTCTACCGGCATCGCCGAGGCCACGGCTGTGCACGCAGCCGAGCAGGGGGCCCGTGTTTTCGTTACTTCGCGGACCGAAGCAAACTGTCGAGCCTTGGCCGAGAAGCTGGGAGAGCCGGGGGCGTATCGAGCGGCCGAGTTGACCAACGAAGAGCAAGTTGACGCGACTGTCGCGGCCTGCGTCGAAAAGTGGGGGCGTATTGATGGGTTGTTCAATGTAGCGGGGATTAGCGGGCGGCGCTTTGGCGATGGGCCGCTGCACGAGTGTACCGAAAAAGGGTGGGACGCAACGCTGGACGCCAACGCCAAGAGCATGTTTTTGGTGTGCCGCGCCGTGCTGCAACAAATGCTGACTCAACAGCGAGGCGCGATCCTCAACATGGCCAGCGTGTTGGCCTTCGCGCCGGAGCGGAAGTTTTTTGCCTCGCACGCCTATGCGGCCAGCAAGGGGGCGATTGTAGCCCTGAGTAAGGCCATGGCCAGCTATTACGCGCCGCACGGAATCCGGGTCAATGCCATTGCGCCGGCGCTGGTGGAGACGCCCATGAGCAAGCGGGCCGGAGAAAACGCCGAGATCATGGCGTTTATGCGCGACAAACAACCACTCGGGGCGATGATCAGCGCGGCAGACGTGGCCGGGGTGGCGGTCTTTTTGCTGGGAGAGCAAGCGCGGGCGATTACCGGAACGGTAGTGACCGTAGATGCAGGTTGGTGCGTCAGTTGATGCAAGGAGGGCGCGTGAAAGAATATGTCATTGGTTTTGACGTCGGCGGCACCCGGGTCAAAAGCGGTGCCGTAACTCGACGGGGGCGGATGCTGGCACCGGGTATCAATCGGTCGGGGTTTGCGCTGGGCATGGGCAATTTGCTCAAGACGCTGCAAGGCGAATGTGTGCGGATTGCCAAGCGGCTAGGCGGCAAGCCGCAGGCCATTGGTTTGGGCTTTCCCGGGGCCGTAGATCCCGAGGTCGGCGTGGTGTACATGCCGGGAAAGATCAAGGGGCTGGAAGGCTATCCCATTGTCAAACGGCTGGCCAAGGCCACCGGGGTTCCGGTCGTCGCCGACAACGACGGCCGCATCTCCATCTACGCCGAGCGGCACTACGGCCTAGCGCGGGATGTGGACTGGGCGGTGACCATCACTCTTGGCACGGGCGTCGGCTCTGGAGTCTTGCTCGACGGCAAAATTCTGCGCGATCCGCATCTCCAGTTCGGGACGCAGATGAGCCACATCGTCATGCAGGCCCTCGGCGGGCGGCTGTGCCTGACCAATGCGCGGGGTACAGCCGAGATGATGTGCTCGGCCACGGCACTGACTCAGCAGGTGCGGGACGGGTTGGCGCGCGGCATTCCCTCGCTTTTGAGCGACCGGTATTTCAAAGACCCCAACGCGATCGACTTCAAAGCCATAATCCGCGGCGTAAAGCGCCAAGATCGGCTCTGCCTAGACGAGCTGGAGCACTGGACCCGCAACTTGGGCTGGTTGCTGGTGAGTGCAGTACACGTGTACGCTCCCCAGCGCATCATCCTCAGCGGCGGAGCGACCCATGCGGCCGAGCACTTTCTCGCACCGCTGCAAAAGCAAGTAAACGAACACTTATTCCGCCATCCAGCCGGTTCAGGCGTACCGGTCGTGCTGTCCAAGCTGCGCGACTACGCCGGTGTTTTGGGGCTGGCGGCAATTGCTTGGGAAAAAATTGCTGGAGGCCAACCGTGAAAGAGCGCCCTTTGCGCACCACCGTTATCGGCTCTTATCCCTTCCCCAGTTGGCTCGAACACGCGACTGAGCACCTCAACGCCTTCGGGCCGGACGATATTGCCGAGATGCAAGACGACGCAGTCGTTGCAGCGCTCGGCGACCAAGTGCGCGCCGGGTTGGACGTCGTCACCGACGGCGAGCAGACCCGCTTTGATTTTAACCTCTCCTTTTACGGCTATCTCGAAGGCATTGACCTAGCGTCCGCACCGCCGCGGCACTTCGGCCCCCCCGCTCACGACCAGCGGGGACGCCACGCAATCACTGGAATGCTGCAAGCACCGCACGGCTTGGGCGCGGTGGAGGAGTTTGCGCGGCTCAAGCGGCTGGCACCTACAGGACCGACGCTCAAGGCCAGCGTACCGGGGCCTTACACATTGAGCGGCCGACTCGTTCCCAACGACCAGTACCCGGACCGCTGGGCCGTGACCGAGGCGTTGCTGCCGATCGTGCGGAGTGAGCTGGAGGCGCTTTGGGCGGCGGGTTGCACGGAACTGACCGTCGATGAGCCGTCGATGAGTTGCTATGCCCACCGCGAGGATCCAGCGCGCCTGGTCGATATCTTCAACCGCACGGTCGAGCCTGTGGTAGGAAAATGTCGGCTTTCGACCCACCTGTGCTTTGGCAACTACAAGGGCCGCGCCGTAGGGTTGCGTCGCTACGCGCCCATGTTCCCGGCCTTTTTGGCCATGCAGGTCGATGAAATGCACGTCGAGATGGCCAGCCGCGAGTTTGCCGAGCTGGAGATCATCGGCCCGATCGCCGCACAGATGGACGTGGCCGTGGGAATCGTCGATGTGAAGAGCTACTACATTGAAACCGCAGAGGACATCGCGGCGCGGGTCGAGGCGTGCTTGGAATATGCCCCGGCCGACAAGCTCTCTTTTGCGCCCGATTGCGGGCTGAGCCAAACGGCGCGCTGGGCCGCGAAGCAGAAGCTGGAGAACATGGTGGCTGGGGTGAGGGCCGTGCGGGAGAAGCTGTGAGAGGATCGCCAACATGGTAAATCAACTTACGTGAAGGTCAATAAAGGACATGCCTGATTTGACTAAAGCCACGCAACTACAAGCAAAAGCCTCATTCTCGAGTGCGTTGCAGGATTTTGTCCAGAGAGTGGGCGAGCATGTTAGCGCGGAGGACGGAGAGTGGACCGTGAAGGGCTTCATCGACATCTACCGTAACATCTATACCATCAGTCCAGACACAAAAATTATCTCGAAGATCCTCGAAATTCATCTATATCCCCAGATTTTTAAGTTTGCACAAGAACACGACTACTCGATCATACTAGCTGAGAAACAGAATTGGTACCCCGACCTAAGTTTCGTCAGCCAAAAAAATCCAAACCTCAAGTTCGCGGTTGACCTGAAGACGACGTATCGAGACCTTGAATCACCTGGGCACGTCAACGGATTTACGCTCGGTAGTCATGGCCAGTATTTTAAAAATCGGACATCAACAAAAAATATCCAGTTTCCATATAGCGACTATTCGGGACACTTTTGTTTCGGCATAATTTACACCCGAACTGACACCAAAGATATCGACGAGACTGAAGTCATCAATGCTCGTGAACTCAACGAGAATAGGGAATCTCCTCATCGTCCGGAGCAACGCGCTGTAAAGACCGTGGAAAATCTCTGCTCCATTGCGTCGGTGATTAAGGATTTTCAATTTTTTGTCTGTGAGAAATGGCAACTAGCTAGCGATAGACAAGGTTCAGGGAATACGGCTAACATTGGATCAATTACTGCTATCGACGATATTTTGCAAGGGAATGGAATTTTTGCGAAGCTGGGAGAGGATTGGTTTAACGAGTACTGGATGAACTACGGCGTTACAAAAATGAAAAAGGGTAGGAAAACGGTACCGATCAAGAGGCTAGAAGATTTCGTTGCCTTCAAAGGTGGTGACAAGGACATGATTGTCCCTGTAAAAAAGAAGAGAAAAGGGGCGAGAAGGTGAGGCGCATCGTCACTCCGCCGCTTAAAAGCCAAGGAATCAAGACCAAACTGGTACCGTGGATACAGGCCCTCGTGCCCAAAGTCAAAGGACGATGGATAGAGCCATTCCTGGGTACTGGCGTAGTCGCCTTTAATGCGGGATTCAAAGAGGCCCTGCTCGGTGACACCAATCCCCACATTATCCGCTTCTATCAACAGATTCAACAAGGTGTCATCCATCCCTCGCACGTTCGAGCCTATCTTGAAAAAGAAGGGTTGCATCTGCGACAGGCCGGGCGCAATGGATACGACCACTTCACTTACATAAGGGATCGCTTCAATCGGGACCACGATCCACTCGACTTCTTATTTCTCTCCCGGGCTGGATTCAATGGGATGATGCGATTCAACAAGAAAGGTGAATGGAACATCCCATTCTGCAAAAAACCAGAGCGCTTCAGCCGTTCCTATATTACCAAAATAGTGAACCAAGTCCGCGATGTAGCTTGCCTAATTCAACAGGGATGGACGTTTGCAATCGCTCCATTCGAGGACGTGATTGTGCAGGCGACTGGCGACGATCTCATCTACTGCGATCCACCCTACACCGGTCGGCATGTCGATTACTACAACGGCTGGACAGAAGCCGACGAAACGCGTCTTTATCAACTGCTTTCGGCGACTTCGGCGCGGTTTATTCTCTCTACGTGGCATCACAACGACTACCGAGAGAACGAAATGCTAGCGCGCCATTGGAACCGATTCAATGTCATAACCCGCGATCACTTTTATCACTCCGGCGGCAAGATAGAAAACAGGCGCTCGGTTGTCGAAGCATTGGTTTTCAATTTTTCAGCCCACATCGAACAGCACAATCACGGCGTGGTACCCAAGCCAGAACAGTTAATGCTACTTGAAGAGCGGGCTGAATACGTCGCTCAGCAATTGGGGTGAGCCCGAGCAGCTAGGGCGCATGATCGGTGTCAATAGGTGCCTCGTCGTTGTCTAAGAAGCGTTCGGTAGTATTGTGGGTCGCCGGGCTAGTGCGGAAATCGGCGATCCAGGGCTGACGGAAATAAGCCTGCTTTGCGCGCGGCAGGCTTTGCAGCACCACCGGGGGGATCTTCAGCCGGTGCCAGTGGGTGGCCAAATGCGAATAGGCGTTTAATACGGTAACGCGCGGGGTATCGCGACGCCACACCGGCCCGGCGTGGCACAAGTTTTCGGTAAAAAAAACTGCGCTGCCGGCCGGGCAGGCGTACGTGGTGAGGAAGGGACTGCGCTTGCCCTCTTCCAGCGACAAATGGTCTTCGTGGATGGGGAATTCCGACTTGTGGCTGCCGATTAAGAAATGGGTGCTCTGATCTTCTAGCGCGATATCAGTCAGTTCAAAAATAACCCGCACCATACCGGCGTGGATGCGCCCGTTTTTCACTCGATAGCCAAAAATAGGATCGGCTTGACTAGGACCGCCCCCGTGCAGCCCGCCGTGCTGCTCGCCCTTTTCGCGCCAGACGCAGCTACAGCCTTCCAATCGTATATCCGGTCCAATTATCTCCCGAATCACATCAACTACTTGGGGATGGTCGATCAGGATGCTAGCCGGGCCGCCGGGCACGTCGCGGTGTTCGGGCGGCAGCGATTGGGGGTCGTGTTTGATGCGGTCAATCTGATCGACAATAGCGGCAACTTCGTCGGGTTTCAAGATGGCGGGGCGCACCAAAAAGCCGGTGAGGTCAAAGCGGAAGCGTTCTTCTTCGGTCATGGCCATGAGGTATCTCTCGGTAAAGGGTGGATGTGGAGTTGGGCGTTCAATCGGTAGTATTCGCTTTCAAGTATATTATGTCCATTGTATATTGACTTCTTATAGGATCACAAAATTCGTTTAGTTAGTGCAAGAGAAGCCCGTATTCAACCAACCAAAAACTAGCTCAGCAAAGGAGGATCAAATCCCATGAGCGAGTCAAAACGCGATGCAACATATACGATGGGACGCACCGAGGAGGAAGAGGAGCGGCTGATTCAGCAGTCGCAACTGTACGACGCGGTGACGCGGCGCTTTTTTAAAGAGGCGGGCATCAGCGGCGGGATGAAAGTGCTCGACATTGGCAGCGGCCCTGGCGACGTGGCCCTGACCGCCGCTGAGTTGGTCGGGCCAGAGGGGGCTGTGGTGGGCGTGGATGTAAATCCGGCGATTCTCGAAACAGCGCGGGCGCGAGCCCAAGCGGCCGGGTTTACCAACGTCGAATTCGTCGCCGGGGACGCCCGGACCTTGGACTTAGGCAACGATTTCGACGCCGTAACAGGTCGGCTAGTTCTCATGTACATGGCCGATCCCGCCGACGCCTTGAAGCAGCTAGCCACCCGCTTGCGTCCGGGCGGCATCGTGGCCTTTCAGGAGGCTGACTTCACTCCCTATCACCAGATGTATCGTCCAAATACGCCGCTGGCAAACAAACTAATAGATTGGGTTCTGCAAGTGTTTGAGCGTTCCGGGGCGCACAGCGGCATGGGTTTCGACCTGTACCGCGCTTTTGTCGAGGCGGGCTTGCCCGAGCCGTACATGCACTTCGAGTCGCCGGTCGGTGGGCCGCAAGACTGGGCTGGGTATCAATACATTGCCAATAGCATTCGCAGCGTCCTCCCGCTCCTGCAAGAGTACGGAATCGCGACGGCCGAAGAGGTCGATGTAGAAACCCTAGCCGAGCGAGTTCGGCAAGAAGTGAAGACGGCCAAACGCCCAGTGGCTCTAGTGCCCCATGTAACCGCTTGGGCACAGCTTGCGAGCTAAGCAATGAGCAAGTGGAAAGTCGCCGGGATCAACTTCGACCACCTGCACATGGGCGACAATTTGCGCATGGCATTTGAGCACCCAAATGTCGAGATCGTCGGCATCTGCGACGAGCAGCCCGCACGCATGGAGCAAGCGCGGGCCGATTTGGCCATTCCTGCCGACCGGGTTTTCAGCGACTATCGGGAGTGTCTGGAAAAGACCCAGCCAGACATCGTCCTTTTGTGCCCGGCCACTGCTGAACACGGGGAATGGACCGCAAAGGTCGCGCCCTTCGGCGCACACATCATCATGGAAAAACCCTTCGCCGCCACCCTCGCCGAGGCGGACCGGATGCAGCGGTCCATGGAGGGGACGGGCAAGCGGTTGGCGATCAACTGGCCGCTGGCTTGGTATCCACCGCACCGCACGGCACAGCGGCTGATTGCCGCTGGCGAGATCGGCGAGGTGATCGAGGTCCACTACTACGACGGCAACCGCGGGCCGCTGTGGCACCTGGCCGACAAAGTGGAGCGCACCGCCGCCGCCGTCGAGCGGGAAAAACCCACCAGTTGGTTTTACAACAAGGCGGCCGGCGGCGGTTCCCTGCTCGACTACCTAGGCTACGGCACCACCTTGGGCACTTGGTACATGGACGGCCGGGCACCGATCGAGGTGACCGCCACCGTAGATCAACCCCAAGGGCTCGAAGTAGATGAGCACTGCATCGCGGTGGCGCGCTACGAGCAGGGCCTGTCGAAATTTGAGACGCGCTGGGGCACTTTTACCGATCCTTGGACCCAGCAACCCCAGCCCAAGTGCGGCTTCGCTATTGTCGGCAGCGAGGGCACGATCAGTTCCTACGACTACGAGGAGGTCATCCGCGTACAGACGCGGGCGCAGCCAGCAACCCAAGAACGGCCGGTAGATATACTCGAACCGCCTTTCCAGAACCCCGTCCAGTACGTGATTCACTGCATCGAAGAGGACCAACCCATTGAGGGACCGCTCTCGCCGGCGCTGTGCCGCATCGGCCAACAGATCGTCGATACAGCCTACCAAAGCGCCGCACAAAAGCGCACATTGCCCCTGATTCAATAGCTATGGCAGCAGGTCAAGACAGCGGCTACGGCCGCGGCAAGACCGGATCAAAAGACGCAATAGCAGCCCCGGACTTGCCCTACCAGCCGCGCGATCCAGCGACCTATCGCCCGAAGATCGGCCTGATCGGCTGCGGCGGCATCTCCGAGATGCACTTGCGGGCCTATAAAAACGCCGGCTATGAGGTCGCAGCCCTGTGTAGCCGCAATCGGGGGCGCGTTGAACAGCGGCAGCGGGAGTTTTACCCAGCGGCCGACTCCTATCTCGACTATCGGGACCTGCTCGCCCGCGACGATATCGAAGTGGTTGACCTTACACCCCATCCACAGCAGCGGCTGCCGATCCTCGAAGCGGCCATTGACGCAGGTAAACACATCCTCAGCCAGAAGCCTTTTGTGCTCGACTTGGATGCGGGCGAGGCGCTGGTTGCCCAAGCCGAGCGGCGCGGCGTGCAACTGGCCGTCAACCAGAATGGCCGCTGGGCACCGCATTTTAGCTACATGCGCCACGCGGTGGCCGCTGGCTTAGTCGGCCAGGTGCAGAGCGTCGAGTTGGCCGTGCATTGGGACCACAATTGGATCGCCGGTTCTGCTTTTGACGCAGTGGAAGATTTGGTGCTTTACGACTTCGGGATGCACTGGTTTGATATGGTGGCGGTGCTCTTAGGCAACGAGACGCCACAGCGAGTCCACGCTTCAGCCCGGTACGCAGCCGGTCAGGACGCCAAACCGCCGCTTTTGGCCCAAGCGGCCATTGAGTGCGCGGGTGCGCAGGCGACGATCTTTTTTAATGGCAACACTCGCCAAGGGCAACAGGACCGCACCTATCTGGTCGGCACCGCGGGCACTATCGGGGCCAGCGGCGTGGATTTGACCGCGCAGGAGGTCGTCTTGTACACCGCAGCGGGCGTGGCCCGGCCGCAGCTTGTGGGGACGTGGTTTGAGCAGGGGTTTCACGGGACTATGGCCGAGCTGCTCTGCGCCGTCGAAGAGGAGCGCGAACCCAACAACAGCGCCCGCGCCAATCTGGCGAGTTTGGCCCTGTGCTTTGCAGCCGTGGCGAGCGCGCACCGCGGCGAGCCGGTGGTGCCGGGGGCGGTGCGGCGATTGCCCGGCTATTAATTTTGCCGCCAGACGGCAATACACTTAGAGGTTTCTCATGGATGCAACCTGCCTGCAATACACCTTGACCGAGGAGGAGCGCCGCCAATTTGACGCGGACGGCTTCTTCATCGTCCGCGATGTGCTGCCGCAAAATCTGGTCGCACAGCTCATCCCCATCGTCGATCGCCTCGACGACGAAGCCCGGCGACAAAAGGGGCTGGAAAAGCATCAGATGCACAACTTTTTCGACTTTATCGGCCAAGACGAACTCTTTCTGGAACTGCTCGACTGGCCAAAGACGTTTGCCAAGGTCTTCGGGATTTTGGGCTGGCACATTCAACTCTACCACTCGCACTTGATCGTCACTCCGCCTTTAGACGGTGTCGTGCCCAAACGCAAGCGGCTGGGCTGGCATCAAGATAGCGGACGGCTCAACATCGACTTGGAAACTCAGCCCCGGCCGAGGGTCTCGCTCAAAGTGGCATATTTTCTTACGGACTGCACCGAGACCAATCGCGGCAATTTCCACGCCGTACCCGGTTCGCACCTGAAAAACAAGTTGGAAATGCCCGAGGATGAAGACTTAGACCCAGCGGGCGCAACGCCGATCCAAGTGGCAGCAGGCGATGCGGTCTTTTTCGACCGACGGATTTGGCACGCGGCCGGCCACAACTTTTCGCCCAACGCCCGCCGGGTGCTGTTTTACGGCTATAGCTATCGCTGGTTGCGGCCGCGCGACGACATGACGGTGGAGCACATGATGGACCGCTGCGACCCCATCCGGCAGCAGCTATTAGGTGCCGGCCCGAGCGGCGGCCACGGCTACACTTCGCCCAAAGAAGAAGATGTGCCGCTGAGAGCGTGGATTCGCGAGCATTTGGGTGAAGAAGCAGTGGTGGACTAAACGCCGCCCGGTTAGTCCGCTGTCAGGCCGACAAAGATCCGGCTGGACAGGCTGGACAGCGGCTCGACCTCGCCGCGCTCGGCTGCCCTAGCAAAAACTACGCCCGGCTGCGCGGCTTTGGCGGCTCGGCCCAAAACGTGGTAATCAGTGCGGACGAGCTGTTGAGCCGCTTCTCGCGCCTTGGTCCAGGTCTGGTTGGTGGCGGCCAAACCCCATAAGGCACGCGGGGCCCGCACCTTGATCTCCTCCACCGATAGGCCGTCGCGCCAACAACCGCGCTGGGCGACTAGGCCGCCGTCTTCCCCATAGATCAATCCTCCGCCGACGTATTGAATCAACTGCTGTTGGTTGCCCCGCGCCCCCGACAAAGCCAACAGGGCCAAAGGCCCCAAGTCGTTGTCGTCAAAGTCGGCCTGCTGGTAAAAAGCGGCCACTAACTCGTCGCTGTACATTTGCCACTGGTCCCAATCGGCCTCTTTGGGTTGCTCAGGCCACTGCTTGCGCGCACCGACGAAGGGATTGAAGGAGGCCCCCGACTGCTTGCAGACCTCAAAACCGCGCCGCGTCAACTGGTCGAGCACCTCCAGCGCCCGCTGCAAACCCTCGCGTTGCAGCACCTGAGCTAGCAAGCGATTGAGGTCGTGCTTGGAAAATAGCCGGCTACCATCTACGACCCCTTCGGTTAGCTGTTCCACCTCGGCGCGGCCTTCCTCGGTGCGGCACAGCCGCGCCAAACCCCATATCACGCCGTGGTAGTTGTCGGTCACGTAGTGCCATATACCCGCATCGCGCCGTATGTGTCCGGCCACCGACAGCGCGGTCTCGGCTTCGGCCTGGGCTTCTTCCGTAAGGGGCAAAAACACCTCGATTTGATCGCCATCGAAATCTAGTTCCATCAGTCGGCAAACGCGCGGATGGACGCGCACTGCGGCCCCGGCCAAACGCTTTGGACGAAAGGCCACCATCGCGGTGGACGCCGGGCCATCGTCAACCAGCACCCGCTGAGCACTATAAAGCAGCACCTGCGAGCGCTCCATGAGCGCGTCCAGAACTTTAGTCGCTTGAGCCGAACGCTGCGCCACTTGCTCGGCGCGCCCTACCTCCCGCTCTACCTGAGGCCCGAACAAAGCCCAAGCCATTTCTTCGGGCAGGCCCACTTGGTCGAGACCCAATTCAAAACTCGAGACCAGCGCCGCCCGGCCACTAAACAATGGTCTAGCCCGAAAGTGGAGGTGTTGCGGGCGCAACAACGCGGAAAAAAAATGCTCCACCCGTTGGGCCACTTGGGCCACTGCCGGCCCGGTTAGAACTTCGGGTGCTTTGCTGTCGATGATGCGCTGCAAGCGCGTGTTAGCTGCGACTAAGTCCTCGTAGCAGCCGCGGACCGAGTCGAATTCGGCTCCCGCGGGCAACCCCACCGTCCCGACTTGGCGCGTCGGGGCCCACGGGTGTGGCACGGGGCGGGCCAAAGCCAGCCCCTCCGGCTCGGCAAAGGAAAAGCGCAACTGCCCATTTGCTAACTCGGCTCGGATCCCGGCTATACCCAACAACTTTTGCAACAAGGCAAAGCGCGGAGACGGCGGTGGCGACGGGGATACTGGGCCAGAGACTAGGCACTGGCCTAGCGCATTGGCGTCGGGCTGCTCGGCCGCGGCTGTGTTGAACAAAGCGGATATATTGGCTACGGCCCCGGCCTCGCACAAAGCTCGGTAGGCCATCATGTCGAGCTCGGAGCCGCCGGGTCCGGCCACCGCCGTTTCTAAGCGCTCGGCCGCGGTGTGGGTCCGGCCCCAGTACACCCAACCCACCGTGCTGCGATAGGGCAGCTCTGCGCCTTTAAGAGTTAGTTGCTCCATGCCATCTTCGGGCAAGCCGGCCGCCGCCAAACGCGCTTTTAACATCGCTTCGCTGGGTGCTTGGAAAGGCGGCACCACCGCTGGGCATCCAGCGGCTTGCGCGAGGCGACCCATGACCGCCTCGCGCTGCTGGCCGAAGTTGAGTCGCGAGACCATACTAGTGGGACTAAAGATCAGTTCTATCGGAACCCCATCGGGCAACTGAGGCATGTCGGCATCGGGCAGGATGCGCGTTACCACCCCTTTGGCGCCGTGCCGATTACTCAGGCGGTCGCCCACCCCCAATGCCGTGGGAAAATCCATTCGCGCCGCGGCCGACTCGCTCATAACTAAGCCATCCTCAAACGTGTCGCCATCCCACATGATGAAGGCGGTCAACAGATTGTAGCCGCCCCAGAAATCGGCGGCTTCGGGCTCGGATCCAGTCTGCACTAGGGCCGGCTCGGGCTTGTTGCCCTTGGAGGCCAAACGCTGGTCGTACTGCTGGCGGAACCAACCGGTGGAGTGGACCGGTGCCGCTGTGTCGGCTGCACTCGTCCACTGGCGCATCATATTGACGCCCATCAGGGCGCGATTGGTATCATCGTGTTCGAGAAAGGGCACCATAGAAGCCGAAAAACCCAAGATGCTGTCGGGGGTTTCGTCGGTTCGTTCGAGCTTGCCGTCGCGGATGCGGGCACCCCGGGCCACTTCCAACACTCGACCGATATGGGGGCCTTCAGGGGTGCAGTAGGGGCACACTAGGCCGTATTGGCTATAGGGGAAAACGTCTTGGTCGTCAAAAGGCTCGACGGCGATCGGAATCAAAGTCAGCCGCCGCAGATGAGTATAGCGGTCGAGCCAGTTGGTCGCCTGTAGATACTGCGAAGTCTCCGCCAAGTGGAAGTCGCGCAGCCAAGCGTCTAGCGGCAGCCAATTCCGCACTAGGTCGCCGTCCCAAGCCAACTGCTCGGGGGCTGCTTCCAACCTTTGGTCGATAAAGTCGTAGAGCTGCTCGCCCACACAGAGCATTCGCGCTTGATCGAGTTCGCGCCGGTCGGGATAGGGGACTACGACCCGGTAGTTGCCTGCAATGTGGAACAGGCCATCGCGGTCGGGCTGCGGCAAATCCCGGTACTCGGCCTCAACCGGAGCGGCGCCGAGTCCCAAGCTCAGTTTAAGGGCAAAAGTATAAGAGCCTTGTTGTTCGACTTGGTAGTTGGCCAGCGGCAAACGCTCACCTAAAAGCCGGGGCAGTCGCTGATGGACGAAAAGGTCAAAGGATTCCCTATGCCATGGTACGTCGAGATTCAGGGTCATTGGTGTTCCTCCGGGTTATGGATGGCCGGCTTCCTCCTTGAGTTGACTTGCTGAGTGGGGTATCTTACCAGCCACCGCCTGAAAACCAACTTACGCCCAAAAGTCGCGTATGGCCTCAACAGTGTCCATTGCCGTGAACGAGAAATGCGAACCATCCTCTCGCCAGTTCCGTCGCAGCCGCAAAACGGCGAGGTACCGAGAGACTCTGGTCTGAATAAGCCCCAAGCGCTGATGAGGTGGCTTGTCCGGCCCTTGCAAGCGTTCACCGCCTTGATTTTACTATAGAAATATCATCACAGGTTGCATCGTCCCGCCGGACACGGGCTGACGCAGCCGCAACCGATGGCAAAAGGAGATTTCCGATGGCCGCTATCAACGAACTTCTCGCAAACAACGCCCGCTATGCCGACAACTTCGACAAGGCCGCCCTTCCCCTACCGCCAAGGCTGAACCTAGCGGTGGTGGCCTGCATGGACGCACGCATCGACACGCACAGCCTGCTGGGGATCGCCGAAGGGGACGCGCACGTGATCCGGAATGCGGGCGGCGTGATAACCGACGACGCGATTCGTTCGCTGACGATCTCGCAGCGACTGCTGGGCACAACTTCGATCATGCTCATCCACCACACCGACTGTGGCATGTTGACATTCCGCGACGACGACGTGAAGGATGCGATCGCAGCCGATACCGGCATCCGGCCGGCCTTCGCCCTAGAGGCGTTTGGCGATCTCGAAGAGGACGTCCGGCAATCAATTGCCCGCATTCAGGCCTGCCCATTCATTCCGAACAAGGACGATGTGCGGGGGTTTGTCTATGACTGCGCCACCGGCAAGCTAAACGAAGTCACCTGACCCCGAGACAAATGCCTGAAATTTCCCGATTTTTCGGCATGCGTCATCCTATATACCGAGTGATATCTTTTCAAGCACAAGCACCCTATACACTTCGAGTTTGTTTTGACGATGATACAGAACAAACTATCGACTACATGCAGGAACTTTTTATCGAGTCTAATCAAAGGCGATCAGGCCACGGACTAAGATAGTTATTATGGATTTTCCCAATCTCGGCCAAGCCCTGCGCCTAACGCGCCTGACGCCGCCGACAGACAAAGTGCGGATAGTGCTCGACACCGATACGTACAACGAAATCGACGACCAGTTCGCCGTAGTCCAAGCACTGCTCTCGCCCGACCAACTCGCGGTCGAGGCGATCTATGCGGCGCCTTTCTACAACAGTCGTTCGTCCGGGCCGGGCGACGGCATGGAGAAAAGCCACGAGGAAATCCTGCGACTATTGGAGCGGTTGGCTATTGCGCCGCAGGGCTTGGTGTTCCGGGGAGCGACGGATATACTGCGCGGCGACGAGCCGCAGGAAAGCGCGGCAGTTGACGACCTAATCGCCAAGGCCAACGCCGCTGCTGACCCGCTCTACGTAGTAGCTATCGGCGCACTCACCAACGTGGCTTCGGCTATTGTAAAAGACCCTTCTATCATCGAGCGAATCGTCGTAGTCTGGCTCGGCGGCCACGCGCACTACTGGCCGACCGCCGACGAATTCAACCTTCAAGGCGACCTCCTCGCAGCGCAATTAGTCTTGGACTGCGGCGTACCCCTTGTACAGATCCCATGCCACCCGGTGGCCTCGCACCTGCAGACGACACTGGCCGAACTGGAGCGCTTCGTCAAGGGGCGGGGCGCAATTGGCGATTATTTAGTCGAAATTTTTGCCGCTTACTCCCAAAACCACTTCGCTTGTTCCAAAGTAATCTGGGACATGTCGGCAGTCGCTTGGCTACTCGACGCATCGTGGGTGCCGACCGATGTGGTCCACAGTCCGGTATTGACCGAGCAAAAGACTTGGAGCCACGATCCAGCGCGGCACTTTATACGAGTGGCGCGAGCGGTGCGACGCGATGCGATTTTTGGAGATTTGTTCAAGAAACTGGAGTAGCTTCTTTCTTAGCGCGTGTCAATCATTGCGCCGGAGCTAGTCAGTTCGTAGCATACATCCATGGCCACTCTCGTCCTCACCGAAAAGCCCAGTGTGGCACGCGACATTGCCCGCGTCTTAGGAGCCAGCAAACGCGGTCAAGGCTACGTCGAAGGCAACGGCTATATCGTCACTTGGGCGCTGGGGCACCTCGTGCAATTTGCCGAGCCAGACGATTACGGCCCACCTTGGAACAGCCGCTGGTCCTTTGCCCAGTTACCCATGATCCCCGAACAGTGGAAGCTCAAGACGACGCGCTCGACTGCCGACCAGTACCAAATCGTCAAAAAATTGCTCAACAGCCCGCAGACGGAGCGCGTCATCTGCGCCACAGACGCCGGGCGCGAGGGCGAGCACATTTTTCGCCTAATCTACGAGCACGCCCGCTGCAAAAAGCCGGTTCGTAGGCTGTGGGTCTCAAGCCTGACCGACGAGGCGATTCAAAGCGGCTTCCGCGCCTTGCAAGAAGGAGCAGCCTTCGACCATCTCGCCGCCGCTGCGCGGGCGCGCGGTCAAGCCGATTGGCTGATGGGCATGAACCTGACTCGCGCCTATACCGTCCACAACAAGGTGCTCTGCACCATCGGCCGCGTGCAGACGCCGACCCTGGCTATGGTGGTCAAGCGCGATGCGGCGATTGCCAGCTTTGTAAAGGCGTACTTTTACGAGTTAGTCGCGCAATTAGAAGAAGGCTTTGCCGCCAAGTACTGCAAGGACGGCCAGACCCGCATCGACAAGAAGGAGCAAGCCGAGCGCCTGCACCGCCAGCTCAGCCCCAACAAGGTCGGCACGGTCCGCAAAATTGAGCAAAAAGTCAAAAGAAACCGGCCTCCCCCGCTCTACGATCTCAACAATCTCCAGCGCGACGCCAACCGCTGCTTTGGCTTTACCGCGGCGCAAACGCTCGAACGCGCTCAAGCGCTGTACGAAACTCACAAGCTCATCACGTACCCGCGCACCGAGAGTCGCCACATCTCCGAAGACATGGTGCCCAAGTTGCCCGGTATTTTGGAAAAACTAGCGCACCCGCAGGCCGCGACCGCCCTGGCGCGCCTGCGCGGCGGGCATCGGCTCAGCAGAGCGTATGTCGATCGCACCAAACTAACCGATCACCACGCCATTATTCCCACTGGCCAACAGCCCGCTCCCAATCTCGCCCCAGACCTGCAAAAGGTGTACGACCTAGTTGTGGCGCGCTTTGTCGGCATCTTCCTGCCCGATCAACAAGTCGAGGAGACGACCGTCTTGCTCGACATCGGCGGGGCCGACTTTGTCGCCAAAGGGTCGGTCGTCTTAGAGGCGGGCTGGACGGTCGTCGCCATGCGGCCGCCAAACACTGCAAAGAATAAAGGGCCGGAAGAAGACGACCAGCGACAGACGCTCCCGCCATTGCAACAAGGTCAGCAAGTTCGCGTAACGCGCATGGATGTGGTCGAAAAGGAAACCCAGCCGCCGCGGCCCTATACAGACGCCACGCTTCTGGCGGCGATGAAAAACGCCGGCCGCGAAATCGAGGACGACGAATTGGCCGCGGCCATGAAGGAGTCGGGGCTGGGTACGCCGGCCACGCGGGCCGAGACCATCGAAAAGCTGATTCGCACCGGCTATCTATTGCGCAACCGCAAGGCAATAACCTCCACCGAGAAGGGCAAAGCACTCGCCAGCTTGGTGGCCGAATCGCTGCGCAGCCCAGCGCTGACAGCCGAGTGGGAGCAGCAGCTCAAGGAAATTGAGGAGGGGCAGCGGCCGGTGGCGGGGTTCTACGAGGGAATTGCCGACTTGGTGAAGAAGCTGGTGCCCAAAGTCCAGCAAGGGCCAGCACTCTCGCCCGAGCAAGCAGCACAGGCACAAGGCAAGCAGCAAGGGCGCGGTAAGGGTAGCGGCAAGGTGTTAGGACCTTGTCCCAAGTGCAAAGAGGGACAAGTAGTAGAAAACGCCAAAGCGTACGGATGTCGTCGCTACCGCGAGGGCTGCAACTTGACTATCTGGAAGACGGTGGCGCGCAAGCGGCTGACCGAAAAGCAGGCGCGGTTGTTGATGGCCAACGGCCGCACTGAAAAGATACAGGGTTTTATTGCCAAATCCGGCAAGAAGTTTGCGGCGCGGCTCAAATTCGACGATGAGTTCAAGGTCGTTTTCGAGTTTGCCGAACGGCCGCAGAATGGCTCCGCTAGGCCGGCGAGACGGCAGCAACCGCCAGAGGAGACGGCCTCCGCCGCCGCCCTCGCCTGTCCCAAATGCCGACAGGGCCAAATCATTGAGGGCCAGCGCGGCTTTGGCTGCAATCGCTATCGCCAGGGGTGCGACTTTGTGGTGTGGAAAGAAATGGCGGGCAAAAAGCTGACCGAAAAGCAAATCCACACCTTGATCGCCCAAGGTAAAACTAGGGTGATCAAAGGCTTTCACAGCCAACAGGGCGGCAAGTTCGACGCGCGGTTGAAGCTCGGGCCAGAGTGCAAGGCCGCGTTTGACTTTCCCGCCGACACGCGCTGATATGCCCCTCCAACGCTGCCCGTGGCTCGACCTCGACAAACCCGATTACGTCGCCTATCACGACCGCGAGTGGGGGGTCCCAGTCCACGATGATCGCAAGCATTTCGAGTTTCTCACCCTCGAATCTGCCCAAGCCGGCCTCAGTTGGTACACCGTCCTGCGCAAGCGGGCCAACTACCGCCAAGCCTTCGCCGAGTTCGACCCGGCCAAAGTGGCCCGCTTCAGCGCGGCTACCGTCGAACAGATGCTCCAAGACCCCGGGCTGATTCGCAATCGCCGCAAGATCAGCGCGGCCGTAGCAAACGCCCGGCGCTTCCTCGCCGTGCAGGACGAATTCGGCCGCTTCAGCACTTACATTTGGCGCTTTGTCGATGGCAGGCCCATCGTCAACGAGTTTCGCACCCGCGCCGATTTACCGGCTACCAGCCGCGAATCCGATGCCTTGAGCAAAGACCTCAAAAACCGCGGCTTCAAATTCATCGGCTCGACCGTCATCTACGCTCACATGCAGGCCACCGGCATGGTCAACGACCACGTGATCGACTGCTTCCGCCGCAGCCAGATCCTCAACGCCGCAGCCTGAAAAGTTTGCCTACCGTTTCCAACCCGGTCTCTCACCCCACAAGGAGCCTCTCATGCACGTCGGCACCCAGCAGTTTACTACATCGGATGAAGATCTCGAATATCTGGCTCGGCACGGGGTCTTCAACAAGAACGAAAACTTCATCGCGTTCCACCGCGAATACGGTTGGGATGTCGAAGAATTGGTCGCCAAAAAAGAAAAGTGCGCTCGCTTCGGCATCAACCTGGAGATGGTCGCCCTGCCCATGGCCCAGCTCAACGTCAACGGCGAAGCCGTCCCCAACTTTATGATGGGCAACTACGAAGAGGGCGACAAAGAGATCGAGCTGATTATCAACATGGTGCGGCAGGCAGCCGAAGCCGGCATCCCAGCCATCAAGTACTACCTCTGCGCCCTCGAAAACCAGCGCACCGAGAGCACGCCCCCCGGCCGCGGTGGCTCCATCTACAGCACCTGGGACCTCGAAAAGGCCGACGCCGATACGCCGCGCTACGACAAACCGGTCACCGCAGAGGAAAACTGGCGGCGCATCACGTACTTCTTAGAACGAGTCATCCCGGTCGCCACCGAGTGCAAAGTTCGCCTGGCCTGCCATCCCTGCGACCCCTGGCTGCCGCCCGGCTATAGGGGCGTCGATCGCGTGCTGGGCGGGTTTGACGGCTTCAAGCAGTTTATCGAGATCTGCCCCAGCCCCTACCACGGCGTCAATCTCTGCTTGGGCTGCATGGCCGAAAGCGTCGAAGATCCGCGCAACGAGGTGCCCGAAATCATTCGCTACTTAGGCTCGCGCAACAAAATTTTCCTCTGCCACTTCCGCAACATCGTCGGCAAGCGCAACAAGTTCCAAGAAGTCTGGCCGGATGAAGGGGTGATGAACATGCACCGCAACATGCAGGCGCTCAAAGAAGTGGGCTACCAGCACATGTGCGTCCCCGATCACGCGCCCGGACACAAAGATCCGCACAGTATGCGCCAAGCTTGGGCGTACGAGTTCGGCTATATCCAAGCCATGATCCAAGCGGTGATGGACGAAAATTGAGCACCACCCATCCACTGCGCGACATCGAGCGCATCGACGGGCCGCCCGGCCCGTATCTCGAAGCAGTTGGCACCGTATTTGCCACCTTCGGCGCGCCCACTCAAGACTCGGGCAATGTCTCTTATGGCGTACAGATTGGCAGCGAGCGCTTCTTCGTCAAAACCACCGATCCCGAAGCTGAGGTCTTCGGCGACCACCCAACCCGCGTAGCGCTCCTCCACAACGCAGCCCGGCTCAGGCGCAGTTGCAATCATTCGACCTTGCCAGCCCTGCACTGCACCGTCGAAACCGCGCACGGCCCGGCACTGGTGTACGACTGGGTTGACGGCGAGTGTCTCTACGGTGGCCGCGACAATCCGCAATCGGCGCATCAGCGATTTCGCCGCCTGCCCATCAACGCCATTCTCGCCGTGCTCGATGCGATCTACGATTTGCATGTCCAGCTCGTCCAGCGCGGGTGGATTGCCGTGGACTTCTACGATGGCTGTCTGATATACGACTTCAAGCGCCAAGTCGCGCACATCGTCGATCTCGATAACTATCACTTGGGGGCGTTCACCAACCAGATGGGGCGAATGTTCGGCTCGACGCGCTTTATGGCTCCAGAGGAATTCGAACGCGGCGCACTCATCGACGAGCGCACGACCGTCTTTACTATGGGCCGTACCGCAGTCGTATGTCTCGGCGACGACATCGGCGGTGCGTTAGGGCAGGTCGTGCAACGCGCCTGTCGCCAAAGACGCGAAGCACGCTACCGCTCTATGGAAGAATTTTACGCGGCTTGGCGGCAGGCGCGGCGTCTTTGAAGTGTACCCTTGAGGTGTCAACGCTGTATCGCCTAGCTCCCATTCTGCACGTCAACATCCCTATCCACCTCAGAGCCAACCCCGCTGGCACGGTTCTTGTTTCCTATTTGCTATCGCAATGGAAAGGAAAAACCGCATGCCCTCCACCGTTCTCTCGGCCGCCACGCTTGGGATTGACGCATACCCAGTCCATGTCGAAGTCGATACCGACCGCAGTTTGCCGACCTTCACCGTCGTCGGCCTGCCTGACTCCGCAGTCCGCGAAAGCAAGGAGCGCGTCTTGGCGGCCATCAAAAACGCCGGCTATCAGTGGCCGCGGCGCAAGGTCACCATCAATCTCGCGCCGGCCGACCGCAAGAAAGAAGGTTCGGCTTTTGACCTGCCCATAGCGGTCGGCGTCTTGGCGGCCTCCCAGCAGATCAAGCCTTTGGGCCTCGCCGAGTTCGCGCTCTTGGGCGAGCTGTCGCTCAACGGCAGCGTGCGCCCGGTACACGGAATGCTGCCCATGGCCACATCCCTGCACCAGCAGGGCCTCTACGGCATGATCGTGCCAACCCAAAACGCCCGCGAGGCCGCCATTGCCAATGGGCCGCTGGTCTATGGCGTCAGCTCGCTGGGCGAAGCCCTGGCCATTTTGACCGGCGACGCACGCCAACGGCCCTACGAATTAAACGTGGAGGAGGTGTTTCACAACAACGCCAACTACGGGGTTGACTTTGCCGACGTGCGCGGCCAAGATCACGCCAAGCGCGCCCTCGAAGTCGCCGCCAGCGGCGGGCACAATTTGCTCATGGTAGGGCCGCCTGGCTCGGGCAAGACCATGCTCGCCCGCCGCCTGCCCACGATCTTGCCTACCCCAACCCTACAAGAGGCACTCGCCACCACCAAAATTCATTCGGTCGCCGGCATCCTGGCCCCAGGCCAAGCCCTAGTCGCCACCCGGCCCTTCCGCGCCCCACACCACACCATTTCAGATGCAGGTCTCATCGGCGGCGGTGCGTACCCGCGCCCAGGCGAGGTATCACTCTCTCACCACGGCGTGCTTTTCCTCGACGAATTGCCCGAGTTTCGCCGCAACGTCGTCGAGGCCCTGCGCCAGCCGCTCGAAGACCACACGGTCACCATCACGCGGGCGCAAATCGCGCTTGCCTATCCAGCCGATTTTACCCTCGTCGCAGCGATGAACCCCTGCCCTTGCGGCTATCTTGCCGACGCCCGCCACACCTGTACCTGCTCCCCGGCTGCAATCCGCCGCTATCGCGCGCGTGTTTCCGGGCCGCTCCTCGACCGCATCGACATCCACATCGAAGTACCGGCCCTCGCCTACGACGACTTGGCCAGCAAGCAAAACGGCGAAAGCTCGGCGCAAATCCGCCAGCGCGTCAACGCCGCCCGCCAGCGGCAACTCGACCGCTTTGCCGGCGAGCTATTCTGCAACGCCCAGATGAGTACGCGGCACATCCGCCGTCATTGCCCGCTCGACGACACTGGACAAGCTCTCCTCGAAAAAGCTATGACTCGCCTCGGCCTGTCGGCTCGCGCCTATGACCGCATCCTCAAAGTCGCCCGCACCATCGCCGACTTGGCCGACGCTCCGATCCAATCGCAGCACCTAGCGGAAGCCATACAATATCGGGCACTGGACCGCAGCGGCCTGCTGTAGCTTGGCAACGCGCATACTCAACGTAGCGCATTGCGTCTCCGCGCCTCATATTCTGGGTCTAAGTAGCCGTTCCCCACCACTGAGAAGGAAACCACCATGGCCTCTCCTGAACCGCGCATTCCTTGGTACACCCCTGTCGGCGAGGTAGCCATCGAACAGCATGCCCCAGATAAACCGCACCAAGGCAAGGTGCTGGCCGCCGTCCAAGCCCATGCCGACGATATTCCCCTGTTCTGCGCCGGCCTCGTCGCCAAACTCATCGCCGAAGGCTATACCGCCTATTTGATCCAGACCACCAACGACGAGAAGTGCGGGCCGGGGACGATGGGCGAGACCATCCTCCAGAACGAGCGCGAAATCGACGTGCTGGCCGGGGAGTTGGGCTTCACACAGGTCATCCACCTCGGCTACCGCAATCACTTCCTCGACGAAGCCGCCCCCACCGAGCTGCGGGCACGACTGGTCTTTCTGATCCGCGCCCTCAAAATCGACACCATCACCACGTTCAGTCCTTGGGGCCACTGGGAGGAAAACCCCGATCACTACGTCACCGGCCAAGCCGTCGAGGCCGCCCGCTGGATGGCCGGCATGAACAAGGATTATCCCGAACAACTCGCCTGCGGTATGCAGCCTCACTCGGTCAAAGACCTCTACTACTGGACCTGCCGCCCGGGGCAGCCCTACAACACCGTCGTCGATATCGCGCCTCATCTCGACACAAAAATAGCCGCCATGAGTGCCAACAAGGCCCAAGGGCCAGCGGGTGCCCACGGCCGCCGCCTCAAGCAACGGCTAGCCCAACAAGGCAAGCACCTGCCCGCCTTGGGCGCCGACGACGAGGAAGCCGACCGCCAGTACATCCGCCTCTTTGGCTTGCAAGAATACCAACGCCTCGGCGCGCCCTATGGCTTGGACTACGCCGAGGCGTTCTACTATATGCCGCCCGGCGGAACCTTTACCGGCGCGATGAGCGCAGCGGAGATCGAGTGCTACATCGCAGAACACGCCGAGGATTTGGGATGAGTTTGGCAGACGCCGATCCGTTTACAGCTTGGTAATGGTTTCTTTAATTTGACCGAACAACGGCCTTGGGGAGAACCCGCAATGAGACTCACGACCGAACAGATCGCAGAATTCAACGCGCACGGCGTCATCATCGCCCGCCAAGCACTCAACCACGACGACTTGCAGCCAGTAATCGACGAGCTGTCGGCGTGGATTGACGCCCGTGCTCAGACGCTGCACGACGAGGGTCAGATAGCCGACCTGCACGCAGACGCCCCGTTTGCCACGCGCTACGGCTTGCTGTTCAAACAGTGCCCTGAGATCGGGCACGGCATGGACATCATGCACTATCGCGGGCGGGCGATGTTCGAGTTTTTGCGCAACCAAAACTTGCTCGACTTGCTCGAATCGCTGCTAGGTCCCGAACTGATCTGCAACCCCATCCAGCACTTGCGAGCTAAGCCGCCGCAAGCCTACGAAAACCGCCAAGGCCCTTCCTTCCACAACGTGCCTTGGCATCAAGACGCCGGTGTGATGATGCCGCAAGCCGAAGGGTCTGACGTCGTCACCTGCTGGCTGCCTTTGGCCAAAGCCACGGTAGAGACCGGCTGCCTGGAGGTCTTGCCCGGCCTCGTCGAGACCGGCTATCTCCGCCATTTGGCAGCCGGCGGCACCACCATCGCCCCGGAGGCCATGCCCCAAATTGAACCCCTTCCCTTGGAGTGCAAGCGCGGCGATGTAGTGCTGATGAGCCGCTTTACGCCCCATCGCTCCATCCCCAATTACTCAGACCAATGCCGCTGGTCCCTAGACCTGCGCTACCAGCCCATCGGCCAGCACACCGGCCGCACCGGCCACCCCGACTTTGTGGCGCGCTCTCGCCGCGATCCATCCAGCGAGTTGACCTCCTACCAGGCGTGGTGCCGCTTGTGGGTTGACGCCTTTGAGAATCCTCGCGGCGTGGTCGCGCATCGCGGTGAGTAGTGTAAAAAACGCTGCGCAAAAGGATGGGCTTGGTATCGTCAAGAGAAAGACTATTGGGAAAGCGTCTGTAGTTCCTCGCGGATCACTTTGCGCAAGGTTTCCTCTAGGACAGCATCCTGAACTTGGATATGTTGACGCAATGCCTCGTTAATCAAGGTCTGGTAATTGCCTCCACCAGCCTCGTGTACCTGGTTTCTAAACCAGTTCAACACATCGGTATCCAAGCGTATCGTGATGCGCGTCTTATTGGGCGCAGCCGGAACGAGTGCTCCTTGTTTGGCTTGAGTAAAATCAAATTCTTCCTTGCTCATAGTGTTTCCTTTCACGCGGCGTGGCTGGTCGGGCCGAGATCACGCGGATATCGTCACCCCGATACGTGGACACTACCACTACGATGCGGCCCAAAAAATCCATACCTAGGGTCGCAAAGCGGAACTCTCCTGCAATCTCCTCCTCTTTGCAGGTAAAGGCCCACTCATCTTCAAAGACTCCGACAACATCGGCAAAGTCGATTCCATGTTTTCGTAGATTGGATTGGGCTTTGGCGGCGTCTCACTGATAACTCATATCTTCAATATATGCACAAGTGATGCACAATCAAGGGATTCACCCTTTAGCCTTGCAGGTCCTCGTCAATGGGTTGTATTTTGCAATTAAATAGCAAGACCGAACAACAAAATGAGCAATTCTAAGGAACGGGCGTTCCTACCAGCCAACGAAGCGTATTTGACCGCGCCGTCTTGGTGGACCTGTTGCACCTTCCCGAAGCAGCTCTCGAACCACTCGCCAC
The DNA here is from genome assembly GCA_965221515.1 of Candidatus Latescibacterota bacterium. Taxonomy (GTDB): domain Bacteria; phylum Latescibacterota; class UBA2968; order UBA8231; family UBA8231. The sequence goes on along the minus strand of OZ244897.1, from coordinate 3,649,740 downwards.
TTTGCGCGACCAATGGTGCGCCGAACCAAGCGTTCACGGCGGTAAGAAGACGCGTATTGACGGGTGCTAGGCTATCAACTCGACATAGGCATCAGGGTAGCCTATATTTGGGCGAACTGAAGCGGACAGGTGTTGTGGCCAGGTATCAAAGACATACTGACCGAGGTGCTTACGAAGCCGGGGCGACTGGCAGGGATGCTATATAGAAGTGCCCTTAAAAGGCAATTCCGCGGATGCTACAGAAACAAATCGCTAGATATGAAGCGTCTATAATCCATGATCTATAGCCATCCTAAATGATTTGCAAAGCATGGAACGTTCATAGCCCCTGCTTTCCCTATAAGTCATTCCCGCGCAAGCGGGAATCCAGTCTTGAATGATATAGGATGGCTATATCTGTGAAAGGAGCCGTTGCATGACAAAGGGAAAAACGCTCAGCAACGGAGGAAATGAGCCGAGCATTGAGATTGTCGAGTTCTCCGTTGTCGTGATCGCAACTGAAAACAATCCGTCCATCTTAAATCCTGAATTCTTGAAATACAACGAGATCGTAGATCCAAATTGGCAAGAACAGGAGTCTCCCGTCTCAACTCCGGTTTTTGGCCAGGTGTCATTTAAGGGAGGGCTTACCGTTAAAGCTGACCAGCAACGTGTCATCTTCGAGCAACCCGGAGACGGATTGGTCGTACCAGAAGTGGCTAAGCGTTATTTTCAGCAGGTCCCGTATATTCGTTATTCCGGTATCGGCATCAACCCCAAGTTCCTTCTACGCTCAACGGGAGAGCATCTGCCGCTTATAGGGAGTGTAATGCACGATCAAGGTGCTTGGATGTCGTTCAAGGATATAAAACCGACGATTCAACTGAAATTAACCTACAATTATAAAGAAAGAATTATTTCTCTTGACGTTTTCCAGATTGAACATGGGATACTGTTCCAAGCGAATGTCCATCGTGATGTCGATGGACCGAACGCACAAGCCCGAAACGAGCACATCCAGTCTATTTTGGATAGGTGGGAAGACGATCTGGAGGATGTTCGTCTATTGTGTAAGACTCTGTTAGGAGGAATGAAATGACTACGGTTCTCGATGAATCCGTATCGATTACATACGACAGCAACGAGCCCGTATCGCCAACGGCTGTGGGGCCCCAAGTCATACCGCTAGATCCCCCTGCGGAAGACGATTCGGCAGGAGATCTGAGCATAGTCTCTCAGTTTGGAGAAGGAGCGGAAGCCGACCCGAAAACGGCATATGAGGGATATTTAATGTGGGGTGGTGTTGGAGAGCACCTTTTTACGAGCCAGATTACGAAAGGTGTTCCCTCGGGGCTTCCTAATGCCTTATCCGGCCTTAAGCAAAGCCGTGATGCAAAGGAAAAGGGCTTATCGAAATCACTCCAAAAGGCCGTAACGAACATCCTCAATGATTATAAACAGCCTTATAATATCCATTCCATGCAAGTGCGGATGTCTCCAACGCGGAACGAGGTAGAAAGTCACCAGAGCACAGAACATCTTTATAGTTATAGGGCGTTTTTTGATGCCGCACTCTTTAAGCAGAGTAGTGAAGACACAAAGGAAGAGGACCTCGCCGACGCCTTACGCGATCTTCAAGAGATAAACTACGAAGCCGACGAAGAAGGAATGCCGCCACCTTCCAAATTGGCTATCGCCAACGCGGATCGTCTGATACGAGAAATCTATGATATTTTGCCACGTCAGTATCTAGTGGAACTTCTCCCAGAGGGAGTTATTGCTATCACCGTTCCTGGCGGATTTCGGCGTTCAGTTATGTTGTTGTGCGAATCTGAGGGCGGTGCCCTATGCTCAGTCAACATGAGTGGCTCATACCGACGCAAACGGTATGTATCCGCGGCTCAACTACCCGATGGATTTCTACGTGAAGCCTTGAGTGAACTGGGACGGGAGTAGGCTAGTTGGACCTCATAAGCCTCTCCCGGAGTATGTCCCCGGACGAGACTTTGGGGCGGGGCGTATTTTCAAGCAAACAGGCACGCCAAGCTAAAAATACCGTACCCCGCCGTGTATTTCTCGGACAGGCTGGGGAAATGAATATCTCCGTTGACCGACTTGATTTCGCGGAACTGGGAGAGATGGCGGTGCTTGGCGACAGGGTGGCAGTTGGCCGTGGTGTAGATCGTAAATTTTATGGCTGGGCTATCATTGCCGTTAAAAACGCCGAGAGCAACGGGCGGCAAGTGGTTTATACTCCACAACCCGATAATCCATACCATACAGACATTATCTTGCCTGACTCCACAGCGGAGAACCGCGACGAACAAGTGCGCCACGCCCAAGAGTTGGCGGATGCGTCCCGCTGGTGCGAACGTCCAAACTCCACGGAAATTGATGAATGACTCTTTTTGTGGGATTGAAGCCCGATAACTGCAAGGCGGCACACAGCTCCCAATCACCTAGCTGTTCCCCCTGACAGTATTCGATGTGTGCACTCCGAGCAAGGCGCGGGCCACTTCCCACCAACTTGACCAAGCAGGCTGTTTGCATTAACTCACTCTAGGCTACCAACGCCAACCGAAAGACAGGTGCAAAGTGGACCTAGACAAACTGCTACGCGATGTCGATCTAGACGAAATGCTGCGCCTCTACGACGAGGCGGCTGAAGATCTGATACAGGTCGCCATCAGCGACGGCCATTTCGCCGATTGCGATCCAAGCCAAATCACCTGGCCGATAGGCCGCGACCTCAACGCGCTCGTGCGCCGCGCCGAACTAATCGGCACCATTCACGAGGGCATCCCCCCGCTCCGCGACAAGCGCCTGCAAGAAGCCTATGACCACTACCAACGCAGCAACCCCGCCTACCACCGAGCGAACCGCCTCTATCTAGCGACGCGCCAACTCTTCATCGAACGCGGCCGCGGCGACGCGCTCGACTTCCACGCACTCTACCAATCGGTCTATCTACACGCCCTAGGCCGCGACAACCCCTACACCCTCGACGAAGGCGAGGCCGCCCTCGTCAAGCTGCGGGTCGCCCGCGTACCGCTGTCGCACGCCCACGCCGTCGCCGAGAAGATACAATCCGGGACAGCCCAAAAAGAAGCCGCGCCCGAGCTAGCCGACGATCCGCGCTTGGCCGAGCACTACGCCGGCGAAATCGACGGAGTGCGCCACGCCGGGACGCTCGGCGACCTGCTTAGCGAGATTGCCGAGCGCGTCGTCGATTATCTCGCCGCTGGCGAGCACTTCGCCATCCGCTTCAACGCCTATAGCAACTTCATCTATCTCGGTATCTCAGTGTGGAAGGCCATCACAGACGCCGAAGTGCTCTTGACCCGCATCGAGGGGCGGGTGCGCGCCCAATGGCACCAAAAACTGTGCAAGCTGGTCCTGCTAGGTAAGGGCATGCTGCTCAAGTTCCTCCAAGCCCACTCCGAAGACCCCGCCCAAATCAAGCCGAAGGAATTTTGGTACGGCCAAGAGTATAGCTACCTGACCCGCGACATGATCGACCTGACCCGCCGCTTGGTCAGCCACGTCAACCGACTAGCCGGTCGGGCGCGGGGAGAAGTTGATCGGGTGGTCCTGCCCCCGCTGCTCAGCGGCCAGGCCAAGGGCCGCTTTTTTGAATATCAGCACGTCGGGCGACGCCAGAGCCTCGGCGCGTGGAGCCGGCGGGCGCGTCTGTTCCGCTGGGCTTTGCTTTACTACCGCACTGGCAAGAAAAAAATGAAACTCCTAGCGGATCAACGCCCAGAAGCCGAGCGCCTCAAAGCAGCGAGTGCCCAAAGCAGCGAGTGGGGACGGAAATCGCTGGATATTTTTGGCATTGAATTGACCGTACGTGCCGACCCACTCTTCGCCGCCACGGCCCGCGACCTCGATTTGGCCAACCAACAGGAAAAGGTGCTTTTTCTGCCCACCCACCGCAGCCTCTTTGACCATCCGGTGATGAGTACCCTCATCCACGACCCCCGCTTTCTCGAACTGATGGGCTGGCGCGACCTCCCTGCGCCGGTGAGTCTCGCCCGCGCCCGACTGACCGAACCCGCAACCCTGCGCCTTGGCGGGTACTCTTTTTCGCTGATTGGCTTTACGACCGAGGAAGTGGACAAAATAATGGAGGAAGTCGATGGGCACGTCATTATGACCCGTTCGGCCGACGCCAAAAATCCCACGCGCCGCTTTGCCGAGCTGCTCGCCCAGCGGCCCGGCATCGTCTATGGCGAGGGCACCACCGCCGCCTTTGAGCATCAGTGCCTGCCCATGCAGCACGCGCTCTTTGCCTATCTGCCGCCCGACGTGATTATCGTGCCGCTAACTTTTCGCGGCCTGCACTCGCTGTGGCCCAAATGCCCCCGCGGCAATCTCAACATCGGCAGCGGCCAAGTCGAAGTAGTAGTCTGCCCGCCCATGCTCGGCGAAACCACGCTCCTGCCGCGCAAGCGCGCCCTGCGCACACAGCTAGAGCCAGCGACCCTCTTCCAAGCCGTACACATCGCCCAGCTCTTTAATCCAGAGCCGAGCTAAAAGAGCGATAGCTGCGCGGCCTCCCGTCGGCGCGGCCTGGACGCCTCCTCGCGTATGAGCAATTGAGCGGGGATCTCTTCTACAAACGGCGATAGCGCACACTGCACTCGCTCGCCATAGCGCCGGCGGCTGTGCGCCCGCAGCAACACCAACTCCTCCTCGGCTCGCGTCATGCCCACATAAAAGAGCCGCCGTTCCTCGGCGAGGTCGGCGCCCCGCTCGCCGAAGGGAATGAGTCCGTCCTCTACTCCACAGATAAATACCACTGGAAATTCCAAGCCCTTGGCCGCGTGCAAGGTCATCAGCGCGACAGCCTCCGGGCCTTGGGGGCCGCCCCGCTCCTCGTAGTCGGCCTCTGCGCCTAGGAGCACAGTCTCCAATAGCTGGGCGAGCGTTCCGGCCGCGTCCGCCACTCGGGCCAAGTGCTCCAAATCCTCGTCTTCGGGGTCCCCGAACTCGGCCTGCCAGCGCCGCACCCAAGCACCCGCCCCTTCCTGCTCGGCCCATTGCCTATACTCTGCTTGCCGCGCCTCTAGCGCCTCGACCCAGTCCTGCGCCGCAGCCGACCGTTTTGCTCGCCGCACTTGGCGCAAAATGTGCGACTCCGCGCCCATGGCCTCTAGCGCCGGCCAGCGCCGCACATCCTCTTGCGAAATCAAGGCGTAGCGGGCAAACGCCAACGCGGCCCGCACAGCCGGTGCTTGTAGAAAGCCCTTCTGCCCGACGAGTCGGTAGGGCAGGCCCTCCTTGCGGAAGCACTCCTCTAGCACTTGGCCCTGTCGGCCAGTGCGGAAAAGCACGGCAAAGTCGGCGAAGCTGCGCGTGCCCTCGGCGCCGGCATCGGTCTGCACCATGTCGGTGCCGCCAACCATGCGGGCAATCTCGCGCACGACCGCAATGCCCTCGGCTGTCTCGCTCGGCACCTCAAGTAGGCGGATCCGCTCCTTTGCCGGGCGCACGGCGGCCAGTTCTATAGCCTCGCGCGCTGGATTGTGGCCGACGACGGCCGCGGCCGCCTCGACAATATGGCCCTGCGAGCGGTAATTGGCACCTAGATGAAAGAGTTGCGTAGCCGAGAAATGGTCGCGCAAGCCAACGAAGTAGGCCGGCGAAGCGCCGCGAAAGCTGTAAATGGCTTGATCGGGGTCGCCGATGGCCATCAGGCCCGCCCCTTCACCCGCTAACTGGAGGACCAACCTATACTGCACGGCATTGAGGTCTTGGAATTCGTCTATCAGCAGATAAGGGAAACGCGCCCGCCGCTGTGCAGCGTCGGGCGCGTCCTCGGCCTGCTCCACTACTGGTGCAGTGCTAGCGGGTTTTGGCGTCTGTTCCGCTAAAACGCGGGCTTTCTCAGCCGTCTGGGCGACCGCCGGTCCCAAATCAAACAACGCACCCTGTCCTTTTAAGCGCGCCCGCTCCTGCTCGCTAAACACGCTGATTACGCCGTACTCCCCATCGTGGCCAGGGTAGATTTCGACTTCGCCGCTGCGCATCCGGCGTACGCCTTCGGCCACCAACGGCCCGGCGCAACGCTCAATCGCTTCGAGTCCAGCGCGGCGCAAGACTTTGAGTTCCGGGCCGATTGCGGCCAAGAGTTTGTCGTATATGGCGCGGACTTTCTTGCTCTTGGGGCCAACGCCAACCGCTGCGCCGATCACTTCGTCGAGCGGGATCAAATACTCGTAGGGCGGGGCAACTTCCGGGCGGAATCCCTCCGGGCGATCGGCTAGCTTCTCCACCCGGTGCAAAACCCCCACCGTCAGCTTGCGTCCGCACACCGGGCAGATTCCCTGGGCGGCCAGCGTTTGCGCTGGCTTGTAGCACACCGCGCACTTGCGGTGGCCGTCGTAGTGGTATTTGCCTTCTTCGGGATAGAACTCCAAGGTGCCCAAAAAGCGCACTGGGTCGCGGTCTTTGAGTGCAGAGTAGATGCCTCGGTACGAGCACTCGGTGTCAAAGCACGTGGCCTCGCGGGCCAGCTTTTGCGGCGAGTGAGCGTCGGAATTAGATACGATCGCATAGCGATCGAGGGCCGACAGCCGCCAGTTCATCGGCGGGTCCGAGGACAGGCCGGTCTCCACCGCGAAGATGTGCGGCAGCAAATCCTCGTAGCACTCCTCCAACGAGCCAAAACCCGACGAGGCTCCCAACGCGGCAAAGTGCGGCGTCCATATATGGGCTGGGATGAAGAGCACGCTCTCGTCGGCTTCGAGACAAATCTCTAATAGATCGCGGCTGTCCAGCCCCAAGATGGGCCGACCGTCAGAGTGCAAGTTGCCAATGGCGCCGAGGCGGCGGTTGAGTCGAGCGGCAGATTCGAGGCTGGGCAGGATGACGACGTGGTGGATCTTGCGCGTCTTGTCGCCCTTCTTGTAGATGGTGCTGATTTCCACCGAAAGCATAAAGCGCACGGCGCGACGGCAGCGCTCGGGCAGCGCTTGTTCCACGGCGGCGCGGCGGCCGGGTTCGAGTTGGTACAAGCCCTCTTCGGCCGGTTCGAGTTGCTCAGATAGTTCGGCGAACCACTCTGGATGCGTGTAGTCGCCGGTGCCGACCACGTCAACGCCCTTGAGTGCCGACCACTTGTGCAAGTTAGCAGGGTTGAGGTCGCGGCTGGTCGCTCGCGCAAAGCGCGAGTGCAAATGCACGTCGATTGTGAACTGCATATTGGATCCCGTTAATTCGTAGGGTGTGCCCTACTCTCGCTCGCCCCAGTTGGCGACCACAATGCCCACAGCCACCAATCCCATGCTAGCCAGCAAATAGGGCGATATGGCCTCGCCCAACAGCGCAGCACTCAACAGCACGCCCACTACCGGCGTGGCAAAGCCGAAGCCCCCCAAGCGCCCCGGCGAGTGGTGTTGGAGCAGAAAGACGAGGATGATAAAGCACAGCCCAGCCACGACGATGCCTTGGTAGAGCACACCAGCGACGACCGGGCCCGTTAGGGCGTATTCGGCTTCGGATTCTAAGAACGCGCTCCAGGCGACGAACAACGGCAGGCTCAGCATGGCCTGCCAAAACAGTACCTGGTAGGGGTTGAGCCCCTGCACCAAGCGCTTGATTACCACTTGCCGCAAACCCAACAACAAGCCGCTGGCAGCTACCATGGCGTCGCCGAGCAGGTACTGGGTCTCGGCCAGCACCAGCGACTCCCAAAACAGCAACACCACGCCGGCAAATGAAATGAGCAAGCCAAACCACTGCCCCCAGCCCAAGCGGTCGCCGACGAGCAAGTGCGCAAAAAGTGCCGTGAAGAAGGGATAGATATTGACCACCACCCCCGAGCGGCTAGCCGTGGTGTATTGAGTGCCGGCGTTCAAAAGCCATATTTGCAGCGCGAAAAGCAGGGCCAAGCCGCCTAGCCCCTTCCACTCGCGGCGGGGTGTGCGCAGCCGAATACCAGCAAAAAGTGCCCCGACCCATACGGTCAGAGCACCCAATGCAAAGCGCAAGCCAGCCATCGCCGCCGGCGGCACCCCGTCGAGCCCCACCTTGATCGCCACCGGATTGCCGCCCCACAGCACGGCGGTTACAACGGCTAGAGTACCGGCCTTTAGCCCGACGGCCTCATTGCGGATTTCGGCGGCCAATTTACTCGGTGATCTCGGCCTTGACGATATAGTCTAGGTTGGGAAAGTTTTCTTCGAGATAGGCGTTGCCATTCATGGCGATCTGCCCTTGGGAAGGCTGCTGGCCGTACTCGGCGTTGATCGCATCGACTATTTCCATGCCTTCTACTACCTCGCCGAAGGGCGCAAATCCCATGCCGTCGAGGTTGGCGTTGCCTCCCAAGTTGATAAAAAGCTGGGTCGTGCGGGTATTGGGCTGGTTGGTTTTAGCATACGTAATCCGTCCGCGCGTATTGCTCTGCACGACCGGGTCGTCGAGGATATGGGCTTGATGCCAGACTTGGTTCAGCTTTGGATCGCCGCTCAAGCCCCACTGCACCACAAAGTCAGGCACCACGCGGAAAAAGCGCTGCCCGTCGTAAAAACCATTGCGAACCAAGTTGTAGAAGCGGTCGGCACCCAGCGGTGCCCAATCGCGCGTCACTTGGATTACTACCGGGCCGGCGCTGGTCTCCAAGCGCACGGCAAATTCGTCGGGGGCCTGCTCGTTGAGGGCCTCGCCTGTAGGATCCATTAAGACCTCCTTGCTTGTTTCCCTACCTTGGCCGCCGGTTCCACAACCGAAAGCCCAAAATGCGATGATTAATAGTGCGCTCCGCTTCATTTTCAATGCCTTTTGCTTGGTGTGTTTGTCGATTGCCGCTACAGCCCGCTCACGGCTGCGACGAGTGCCTCGGTCGTAATGCCGAAGTGTGCCCACGTTTCTAGATGGCCTTCTGACGGGGCGGTCGTCGGGTCGGTAATGCCCAGGTGCGCTGCCGGAATACCCAAGTCGCCGGCGACGCCCGCCACCAGCCCGGCGAAACCGCGCACGCCCGCGTTGGCCGCGCCGATCAGGCCGTCTTCGATGGTTGCCACGCCCTTGGGATAGCGGCGGACGAGGTTTTCGAGCGCGTTGGCAGGCAGTGGTAGCCCGTTGACGATATGCACATCCACCTCGCCTTCGAGCTGCTCAGCCGCCGCGCCCGCGAGAAAAGCCGGTGCGCCAAAAGCCAAGATCGCCCGCTCGGCTCCAGCGTACGTGCGATAAGCCGTCACCGATTCCCAGGCGTCGCCCGCTTCCCACAGCGGTCCCGAGCCGTCTTGCTTTGCGAGGATGGGCAGGGAGTCGCGCGGGACGCCGATGATATGCCCTCCGTAGTGCGCCGCCATATCGCAGACCGCCAAAAACGCCGCCCGCGCATCGGCTGGGCCGTAGAAACGGTGCAAATAGGGCAAATAACTCAAGCCGACGTTGATCCACTCCAAACCCCAACCCGAAAAGTGATCGCGCCCAGTGCAGGCCCCCACGTGCGAGACGTGGAACGCGACATTGAGGCCCTCGTTGACGCCCGTGAGGTTGCGCTGATAACGCCAGACGTCAAAGCCCTCGCGGGCAATGCCCTCGTAAAAGGCGGCAAACGTCGATACCACATTGAACTGTGGACCCGGCCCACTCATCGCCAATCCATCGGTGATCAGACAAGCGGCCTGCTCCTCAATGCTCATCTCAAACTGGTGATCGGCAGCCAAGAACCCGCGCGCCTTCGCCAGCTTGGTCGAAGGGTCGAGATCGCAGCTAACGACGAAGACATTGTCGGGAAAGTGCGCGGCCACCGCTGCGTACGCAGCTTCGGAGCCAGCGCGCGCGCTTTCGCTCGTGCCCACCGCCGGCAGGCTGACCTTTTCCCGCACCTCCTCGGGCAGCACCAAATTGCGGCTGCCGGCAGCAGGTCTAGCCAGGGTCTCCACTGGGCGCTTTTCGGCTTGGCGCAGTGCGGCGAGGGCCTGGATCACCGCCGCTGTTTTTTGCAACATCGGGTTGCTCAGCACTTGCGCGGCGTCGCGGCCCTTCATGTGGCCGTCGTGATGCCCTTCGCCGCCGGGCAGCTTGTTGACCAAAAAGAGGCACTCGAGCATGGGCACTACGTCGCGGTAGCTCATCAGCGAGCCGGGCACCCAGATGCGGGTGCTGAGCTCGACGCCGTGTTCGGCGGCGAACGCGGCGACTGCGGAACCAATGCCCGTGCGCTCGCCAAAGTCGCCGAGTTGCTCGTGCGTCCCCGTGGGACAGATCAGCGTTGGCCGCCCCTGCTGCGCCAGTTTGTAGCCTTCGACATAAGTTTCGTAAAGCACCGCAGCGTCGTGCAGAGTCTCGATCTCGATGATTTCCACGCCCATCGCCGCGACGATCGCCCGCGGGTCTTTGTCCATAATGCCCTCGGTCGCGCCCGAAAGCTGGATGCCGTTGCGGTGCATGACGAAGGTGATCGGCGCTCCGTGGACCGCCGCGCCGTTGAAGCCGTTGAGCGCTTGACCCGAGATGTAGCCAGCGTCGCCACAGTGGCAGAGGACCCAGCCGCCCGCGCCGCGCTTAGCCCGCTTGCCGAGGGCTTGGCCTACGGCCACCGGAATCATCACCCCCAGCCTCCCGCCGTTGAGTTGGGTGCCCCCTGGCAGCCAAGACACGTGCCCGGGAGCGTCGAGCCCGCGGCGAAAGCCCTCGACGACGATCTCCTCATCGATAAAGCCCAACGCTGCCAGTGCCGCGTAGTACCCAACCGAGGTATGGGCGTGTTCGATCGTGTATTCGATCTGTTCGTAGTCGGTAATAGCCAACGTCAGCAAGAGCGACGGAATCAGCTCTAGCCCGCCACCGAGGTGGTCCAACTCGCCGATTTTAGCCAGCGAGGCCAGCGAGCGAATCGCGATCGCGGCGGCTTCGATCTGCAAGCCCTCTAGGGCGGCGATCTGCTCTTGATGCAGCGCTTGTTGGTTGCCGATGTCCACGGTGAGCGGCAAGACCTCGGAATGCACTTTCTCGCCTAGGTAGCGCACTCGGTCCAACAGCTCTTTGTTGCGCTGCTGCTGGCCTGCTTGCGCCGCTTCGATCCCCCGCATGTAGAACTCCCTAAATGATTATTTTAAAGTAAATAACTGATGTTACGCAGCTTTTGTCATGCCGGCGCCCGTGGCCAGCATCACCGAAGCCGAGGGGGCCTCGTCCACCTCGTTTACAGCCCATATATAAAAGGTATAACTGGTGCCGCTGGTCAAGCCGCTGGCGATGTAGCTGGAGTCAAAAGCGCAATATGGCAAAAGCGGAGAGACCGCCGTTAGAGCGTGGCACTAAACCAAAAGAGACCTGGCGGTCTTGAGAGGGCTTGCGCCATTTCTCCGACGCAATAAGTGCACCGAGAACAACACTGGGATACACATAGAATCCATTCGTCGCTAGGAATCTCGACGTCGCTAGGCCACCCAAGCCCAACATGTAACCGACCAGTAGGGTATGAGCGAAAGAGTCATAAGGATCGGCCAGGGTCACACCAAGCGGGAATCCGATCAGAGTGCCATACATAATGCCGAAAATGGGCGCAGCCGAGAAGAAGGGGCCTTCGTGTTGGTCGTTTTCGTAGCCTCCATTTTCCAACTTTATCAGCACACCCGTTAATGCACCTGAGCAAACGGCACTCGAAACACTTCCGGCGAACATCTTTGTTAAAATCCGCTCGGATAGCCGTTGCCCTCCACCTGCCGAGCGAATGCGGTTCCACAAAGGAATCGGGGATTTTGCGACCTGTTCACTTTCCACAACCAACGAATCCTCCTGCCCGGCTTCGGTTTGAGCATCGACTGGTGCGATCAACAGTACGCACAAAACCGCCAGAGCGATGAGGCGGTTTCGTTGAACCAACATGTGACTATCCGCCGATTGAGTAAAGCACTCTTTTGTTGATCGCATAACAGCCTCCCATGTCAAGGGCACATTAGCCACCCGCTATGCCCCGACACGGGACGGGAATCCAGTTAGGTGTATAAACCCAGCACCAAATGCGGCAATTAACGCGGCTTGAACTGCACGGCCAATTTCTCGGCCCATGCCTTGTTCGCATCGATCGTCCGCCCGGCGTTGTGTGGCGTATGCACCACGTTGGGCCGCCCCAGCAGCGGATCGTCTAAGGGCAGCGGCTCTTGGTCCCACACGTCCGCGGCCAGGCTCAGTTCATCGGCCATCACTCGCCGCCGAAGCGCGTCGGTATCGCAGATTCTGGCTCGGGTCACCAGCACCACCAGACAGCCCTTGGGCAGCGCGTTGATGTGCCCAGCCTCGACCAAGCCGCGCGTCGATTCCGTCAGCGGCACCATCGGCGCGAACACTTCGGCATCGGCGACTAGCTGGTCTAAATGGTACTCGCGGCGCGACCCGGCCCGGTGAAAGCACGGCTCTGTGGCAAACGGGTCCCAAGCCGCTACCTCGGCTCCCAGCATCGACGCAAAGCTGGCGTAGCGGCTGGCGATATTGCCGGCCCCAACGACCCGCACCCGCTTGCCGCACAGTGTGCCGCTGGCAAAGGCCGGGTCGTCGCCAAACTGGTGCCCGCGCGCCCCGGGCCGGCCCTGACCCCCGGGCGGCTCGTAGTCCCAAGGCGCTTGGCTTTGGATGATCGCGCGGTGTAACTGCGGGATTCGCCGCAGCCCGCACAGCGTCAAGGCCAAGCCAAACTCCGCCACAGTCTGCGACCAAAACCCCTCGCTTGGATGGTCGTACACCGCGACGCCGGCCGCGGCCAAATAGTCGCTACAGCCCTCGCCCAGCCGCCGGCCATAAGCCCCCTGAAAAGTCGCTTCCTGCAAGGCCGTAAAAAGCCGCAGACACGTTGGGCTTACCTGCATCCCTAGCGTGGCCAACCGCGTCACTTGGCTCGGGTCCTCGACCACCTCGCCCAAGGGCCGCTCGTCTCCGTGCGCCAGACGCACAAAGTCCGCTTCGGGCCACAAGGTGCGGAAGTGGTCGGCGGCAAAGGGCCAAACCCCGTCAAAATCTGGGTGAACGACGATCAGATCGCTCATGTTATTGGCCCTCCGCGCAAAAAAACGGCTGCGTCCAAGCAAACGCCTCTCCGGCCCCCCAACACTCAAAGCGCACGTAGCCGGCCCGCGCTGGCACTTCCACCTCGATTTCTCGCCCATCGGCCACGGCGATCCGCTGTGCACCGGCGCACAACGCCACGATCCGCGCCGCATTCTCCGTCTCAATCCAAATCCGGTTTCCCTCAACCTGGATCTGGGTGATCTCAACGCCCGTTGAGGCGTAAAAGCGACCGGCGCGCAGGGCCGCCACCACGCCGCTGGCCGTCTCCTCCTCCACATAGGCCGCGTTCCATCCCAAGCCCACATCGCCTTTGGCTGCGTGGCTGTCGTCGTTGGCAAAACCCCACAGGCGTCTGCCCGCGCTCAGCAGCATGTCCCAGCGATTCGTCGCGTAGGGGCTGCCCTCCAAGCGGCAGACCACGCCGTTGTAAATCTCCAAGCCCACGTAGCCTTGGCAGGCCTGCAAAAGCTCCTGCGGACAGTGGTTGAAATGGCCGTGCCAGTTGGGGTGGTTGAACAGGACAAAACCACCGCCCGACTCGTCAACCTCGTCAATTACTTGCTGGCGATTCTCATGCGGCGCGACCCACGCTTCAGCCCCGATGTGCAAAACGTGCGGGCCGTTGGCTGTGATCTCGTTGCCCGGCACCAAGATCATCCCTTGGGCATCGTATTGCTCGTAGTCATCTAACGACGTATAGATGTCGTGATCGCTTATTGTCAAGAAGCCATAGCCGCGGCCCGCGTAATCGTCGATTACCGCTTGGTGGTCGCGCTCGCCGTCGCTGGCGGTGGTGTGCGCGTGCAGATTGCCGACTAGCCAGCGTCCGCCGCGCAAATTCTGATAGGGATGTTCGATCATGTGGTTTCTCCTTGGTTGGCAAGCGGCCTCAAAATAGGGGGGCACCCGGCGGGCGACAAGGGAAGGCAGTGTTGACGCGAAAAGTAAGTGGCCGTTTAATACAGGCCCGTAAAGAAACCAATGATCGGATAGAAACCCAATGAAAATCACCGACGGCCTCCAAGCACATTTCCCGTACATCGAAGGCCCTTGGGGCAATCCCGTCCAGCGCTGAGGCCACAATGGTCACCGACCGCGAAAACTATCTCTTCGACTTGCGCGGCTACCTGCACTTAGAGGGGGCACTCAGCGCCAGCGAGGTCCAAGACCTCAACTACTGCCTCGACGCCATCCCGCCGCTAGAGCCGGGCGACTGGTACGGCCACGTTCACGCCCATACCTATGGCACGATTGACGGCCTCAACTTGCAGCAAATCTACGAGGCCGGCGAGCCTTTTGAGCGGATGATCGACCATCCCGCTTGGATCGAAAAAGTCAAGCACTTTGTCGGCGGCGAGGGCACGTTCGACTACGCCCACGGGCCGCTCTTTATCGACGAAAACTTCGCCAACTTCCGCCAACCCGGCGAGGCCATCGGCCTGCACTCCGGCGGCTATCCGCCCATCATGCGCAACCAATTCCGCTATCACCGCGGACGCTACCTGTGCGGGCAAATCAACATCCTCGTCGCGCTCACCGACATCGGTCCGGGCGACGGCGGCACCATGCTGATTCCCGGCAGCCACAAATCCAACTTCGCGCATCCCGACTTAGACCAGCATCGCATGAAGCCCGAAGGCGCCACTGTCGAGGGCATCACCGGCGCGATCGAGTGCCGCATGGCCAAGGGCGACGCTCTGCTTTTCGTCGATGGCCTCTCGCACGGCTCGGCTCGGCGCCAAAACGAGGGCACGCGGCGGATTTTCGTCTATCGCTACGGGCCATCCTGGGGCAACTTCCGCCACGGCTACCATCCTTCGGATGAGCTGTTGGCGCGCCTGACGCCCGAGCGGCGGCAGATCGTCTGGCCGCAGCGGCCCCGTCCCCAAGGACCGCAAAAAAAGCCATGAAGGGTATCATCCTCGCCGGCGGCCAAGGCACGCGCCTTTACCCCTTGACCGTACCGGTCTCCAAACAACTCCTGCCGATCTTCGACAAGCCGATGATCTACTACCCGCTCTCGGTGCTCATGCTGGCCGATATCCGCGAGATTCTCATTATCTCCAGTCCAGAACATGTCGATCTCTACCGCCAGCTCTTCGGCGACGGCGAGCGGCTGGGGCTGCGCCTTGAGTACGCGGTGCAAGACCGGCCCGAGGGCGTGGCCCACGCCTTTGTCGTGGGGGCTGATTTCGCTGGCCGCGACCCCTGTGCCTTGATATTCGGCGACAACTTCCTCTACGGGCACGGCCTAACGGCGATCTTACAGCGCGCCAGCCAACTGCGGGAGGGTGGCTTGGCTTTCGCCTATTACGTCAGCGAGCCCACGCGCTATGGCGTCGTCGAATTCGACGGCGCCGGCAACGCCATCAGCATTGAAGAGAAGCCGCAAAACCCCAAGTCCAACTACGCGGTCATCGGCCTCTACTTTTACGACGGCGAGGTCGTCGATATCGTCCGCAGCCTCAAGCCCTCAGCCCGCGGCGAGTTGGAGATTACCGATGTCAACAACGAGTACCTCCGGCGCCGACAGCTCAAAGTCGAAGTATTGGGACGGGGCTTTGCTTGGTTTGACACCGGCACGCACGAGAGCCTCTTAGAAGCCAGCGACTTCGTGCAAACCATCGAGCATCGGCAGGGGCTCAAAGTAGGCTGCATCGAGGAAATAGCGTACCGCAAGGGCTACATTGGCGCGGAACAGCTCCTCCGCATCGCCAATTACTCCCAAGACAATGCGTACTGTCTATATCTGAAGCACCTCGTCGAACAGTCCGGGCCGACGTTCTAACGCCTTTTGACTTATCGGCCCGCCGCCCTACTTTATTGTATTTCACCTTCTGCACAGCCACTTAGACATGACGCAACTTGCACTTGATAGCCCAATCGTCCAAGGGCTCGACCTGGCCTTGGTGGGCATGAGCATCGTTTTCACCGCCTTGGTATTGGTCAGCATTTTTATCGCGGTCTTGCCGAGGATCCTCGCCGCTATTCACCCCTATATTCCCCCGGCCCAACTGCACACGCAGAGTCAGAGCAAAGAAAACGACGCACCCGCCATCGCCGCGGCTATCGGCTTGGCCCTGCACACGCGCCGCCAAAACGACTAACGGCCATGGATATTCTCCTCGAATTTCTCACCACCACGGCCGTGGCCAACATGTCGGGCGGCAACCTGTTGATGCTCGCAATCGGCGCGATCTTCATCTCGCTGGCGATCCGCAAAGACTACGAGCCGCTGCTGCTTTTGCCGATTGGCTTCGGCTGCATCGTGGGCAATCTGCCGTCTATCGCCAGCATGGCCATCGGCGTGTACGACCAAGGCAGTGTGCTCTACTACATCTACTTTGGCGTCAGCCAAGGGATCTTCCCGCCGTTGATTTTTCTCGGCATCGGCGCGATGACCGACTTCTCGACCATGCTCTCCAGCCCCCGGCTGGTGCTGCTGGGGGCCGCGGCGCAGACGGGCATTTTCCTGACCTTGATCGGCGCGCTTTACTTGGGTTTTACTCCGACCGAGGCCGGGGCCATCGGCATCATCGGCGGAGCCGACGGGCCAACGGCGATTTTTCTCTCGGCCAAGTTAGCCCCGCACCTGCTGGGGGCCATCGCCATCGCCGCGTATTCCTACATGGCCTTGGTACCCGTAATTCAGCCGCCGGTGATGAAACTCTTGACCACCCGCAAGGAGCGGCTGATTCGCATGAAGCCCCCGCGCGAGGTCTCACAGCGCGAAAAGATCATCTTTCCCATTGTCGCTTTCCTGATATGCGCGCTCCTCGCCCCGGGCGCGATCGGGCTGCTCGGCATGCTGTTTTTTGGCAATCTGCTCAAGGAAAGCGGCGTCACCGAGCGCTTGGCCCAGACCGCCCGCACCTCGATGGTCGATATCGTCACCATCCTGCTCGGGTTTTCGGTCGGCTGCTCGACCCAAGCCCAGACCTTTCTCACGCCGCAGTCGGTACTCATCTTCACCCTTGGTGCTTTGTCCTTTGCCATCGCCACGGCCAGCGGCGTGCTTTTTGCCAAGTTTTTGAACCTTTTCACCAAAGACAAAATCAACCCCCTCGTCGGCGCAGCCGGGGTCTCGGCCGTGCCCGACTCGGCCCGCGTGGTGCAGATGATGGGCCAGCGCGAAGACCCCAATAACTACCTGCTGATGCACGCGATGGCTCCCAATGTCGCCGGAGTCATCGGCTCGGCGGTAGGTGCTGGCGTTTTGTGGTCCGTGTTGGTGGGATAGACAACGAGGATGCGACCGTGAATAAGAAGAAAGTTCGCTTCATGTGCACCGCCTTCCGCGACGGCTTTCAGTCGGTCTATGGAGCGCGCGTTTTCACGTCCGATTTTCTGCCCGCCGTCGCCGCGGCCAAGGAAGCGGGCATCGACTATTTTGAAGCCGGTGGCGGGGCTTGTTTCCAATCGTTCTACTTCTACTGCGGCGAAGACGCCTTTGCCGCAATGGACGCCTTTCGCGCCACAGTCGGCCCGGACGCCGACTTGCAGACCTTGGCGCGGGGCGTCAACGTGGTCGGCCTCGAATCGCAGCCGAGCGACATCATCAAGCTGCACGCCGAGCTCTTCAAAAAGCACGGCATCACCACCATCCGCAATTTCGACGCCCTCAACGACGTCGATAACCTCATCTACTCGGGGCAGTGCATTGTCGATGCCGGGCTCAAACACCAAGTCTGCGTCACGCTGATGGAGCTGCCGCCGGGCTGTGCTGGGGCCCACGACGCGGCCTTTTACACCAAGACCTTGCGCCAGATTCTAGACGCCGGCATCCCGTACGACGCGGTCTGCTTCAAGGATGCCTCGGGCACGGCCGTGCCCTCTAAAGTCTATGAGACCATCTCCGAGGCGCGGCTCATGCTGCCCGAGGACACCTTCATCCACTTCCACACGCACGAAACAGCCGGCATTGGCGTCAGCGCCAACATGGCCGCCCTCGACGCTGGGGCCGACGCCATCGACCTGTCTATGGCTCCTTGCTCCGGCGGCACCTGCCAGCCCGACATCATCGTCATGTGGCACGCGCTGCGCGGCTCCGACTACGACCTCGACATCGACGTCGATAAGGTCCGCGACGCCGAAGAAGTCTTTAAGGAGTGCATGGCCTCCTACTTCCTGCCGCCCGAAGCCGTGGCTGTGGAGCCGATGATTCCCTGGAGCCCCATGCCCGGCGGCGCGCTGACGGCCAACACCCAGATGCTGCGCGACAACGGCATTATGGACAAGTACCCAGATATGATCAAAGCCATGCGCGAGGTCGTCGAAAAAGGTGGGTTCGGAACCTCGGTGACGCCGGTCTCGCAGTTTTACTTTCAGCAGGCTTTCAACAACGTCATGTTCGGCCCGTGGGAGCGAATTGCCGCGCCCTACGGCCAGATGGTCTTGGGCTACTTCGGCAAGACGCCGGTCGCACCCGACCCTTCCGTCGTCGAAATCGCCGCCCAACAACTCGAGCTAGCGCCAACGACCCAAAAGCCTCTCGAACGCAACGACGCCGACCCAAACAAGGGCGTCGAACCAGCCCGCAAACAACTGCGAGCAGCGGGTCTTGAAGAGACGGACGAAAACATTTTCATCGTCGCCACCTGCCAAGACAAGGGCCTGGCCTTTCTCAAGGGAGAAGGCGAGATCGGCGTCCGCAAAGTGGAGCAAGAGCAAGAAAAGGAGGCAGCACCCGACGGTCCGGCGCACTATGTGATCACCGTCGATGGCCGCCGCTATGCCGTGGCCATCGACGGCGACACCGCCACGGTGGATGGCCGCCGCTTCCAAGTCGGCTTGGAGCAATCGACCGAGGTGGCGGCTCCTTCTTCACCCGCCCCCAAGGCCGGAGATAGCACGCCAGTGCCAGCCCAAATGCCCGGCAAAGTAATCCGCCACCTCGTCCAGGTCGGCGACCACGTAGAGACGGGCGACGGCATCATCGTCCTCGAAGCTATGAAGATGGAAATGCCGGTAACGGCTCCGGTCGGAGGCACGGTGGCCGATATTTTGGTACATGCCGGGGATCAGGTGGCCGACGGACAGGTACTGGCGCACATAAGCTAACGACTACTCCACAGAGGACCTAACCCGCCCCGACGGATTTATGGAACAAACTGTTTATGTTGAGACATCAATTTTTAGCTTTTACTATGAGCGTCGCACTGAGCCAGCAGCTATTGCAATGCGCGACTGGACACGTCAGTGGTGGGACAGGCGTCGCCCTCATTACCTGATATCGACCAGCACAGCCGTCCTAGCTGAATTGGATGCCGGTAGTCTGCCACATCGAGATGACGCTTTACGTTTGGCTGCTACTCTACCGGCCATTCCGGCCGGGGACGAAATCGGCGAGATTGTGGAGGTCTATATTCAGCATCATCTGATGCCACGTAATCCTCTCGGAGATGCCTTGCATCTGGCTTTGGCATCATTTCATAAATTTGATTATCTCCTCACTTGGAACTGTGTGCATCTTGCCAATGCCAACAAAATTGGACACATCCGTCGCATCAATACACTATTGGGCCTACACGTGCCAATTTTGACAACGCCCCTAGAACTGATGGGAGGTGAAGAGTCATGGATACCTATCGAGAATTGATTGACAGCATCCGAGAGAGCCGGAGGCGAATGTCTGAGGAATGCGACCATGATCCGGCCAGATATCTAGCGTACTTGCAGTCTTTCAATGCCAGATATTCAAAGCAAGTTGGATTATTTCAAAAACTGCGTGATTCTGATCATGCGAAACATTTGATATCTTCGTCAGAATAAGATCTCCAGATACGACATGTTTCTCATGTTCCCACATCCCCGGTCCACACCTCGCGCTGCGTCCCATCGTCCTCGCGCAGCAGCAGTTGCCCAGCCGAGCCAAAGCCCAGCACCACGCCGGCGCGCTCGCCGACGGCGACGTACTGACCCAAGTTGGCGCAGTGCGACTCCCACGCCACACTCAACGCCGCAAAGCCGCCTTTTTCCCAGCGCCCGATCCACACCTGCAAATGCGCCAGCAATGCGTCCAATGCCCGCTCGACATCGCGCTCGGAGCCGGTTTCGATTCGCAGCGAGGTAGCGGGCTGGCCGATGGCCGCCGCCTCAGCGGCATCCATGTTGACGTTGAGGCCGATTCCGAGGACGACTCCTTTGCAGCGCTCGGCCAAAATGCCACAGATTTTGCGGCCGCCCACCAGCACGTCGTTGGGCCATTTGGTCTGTGCTGCCAAGCCATTTTCCGCCAAATAGGCGACCACGCCCAAGGCGGCGGCCTGCGGCAGCGACAGAAACTGCAACGGCGGCGCAGCGGTATGTAACAGCGCGGAAAAGGTCAAGTTGCGGCCGGGCTGAGTGAGCCACTGCCGCTCGTAGCGGCCGCGGCCAGCGGTCTGAGCATGGGCCGCGAGCACGAAGCCATCGGGCAAGTCCCGGCCTGCGTGCAGCCACTCAACCAAGGTCGTATTGGTCGAAGGCAACTGGTCGTGCCACTGGGGTTTTTGAAATCGCATCGTTTTAATATATGGATGCCGGGCAAGCTCGCATTTGACCGTGTGATGCACCTTGGTATTTTTACAAAACCCCCTTCGAGCCGCTCTCACGCCTCTTAGAGTTTCTCGGCGCCGCGCAACGCAGCGCGACCGGGGTTTTCAGACTGCCTCTTAGCTACCGGAGACATCCCATGCCCGTTTCTAGACGCCAATTCCTCAAAAGCGCGGCGGCCGTTTCCATCGGCTTTGCCGGCCTCCAGCGCCACCTCGCCTGGGGCACTCCAGTGCTCGAAAACAGCTTTGGGCCGCTCGTGCCCGACCCCGGAGGCATCCTCGACCTACCCGCGGGGTTTAGCTACCGGGTCCTCGCACGGGCCGGCGAACTGATGGACGACGGCCTGCGATTGCCGGGCGCAGCCGACGGGATGGCTGCGTTCCCCGGGCCAGAGGGCCGCGTCGTTTTGGTGTGCAACCACGAGCTGAATCCTGGGGCAAAGGAGGCCGGTGCCTTTGGCGACGACAACGAGAATCTAAGCAAATTGCCCAAAGAGGACTTGTACGACTGGGGCCAAGGCAAGATGCCGTCCTTGGGCGGCACCACGACCCTCTTGTACAACGCGCAAACCGGCGCAGTGGAGCGGAAATTTCTCAGCTTGGCCGGCACTGCGGTCAACTGCGCCGGCGGGCCAACTCCGTGGGGTAGCTGGGTTAGCTGCGAAGAGACGACCCTGCGAGTCGAGGGCCTAGTCGAAAAAAACCACGGCTACAACTTCGAAGTACCCGCTACCACAGCAATCCGCCGCGCCGCACCCGTGCCGCTCAAAGCTATGGGGCGCTTCAGGCACGAGGCCATCGCCGTAGATCCCCGCTCGGGCATCGTCTATCAAACCGAAGATCGAGACGAAGGTCTGATCTACCGCTACATCCCGGATGCACCGGGCAAACTAATAGCCGGGCGGCTACAAGCCTTGGCCGCAATCGACCATCCCAGCTTGGATACCCGCAATTGGAAAAAAGCACGGGTGCGCCCCGGCGAGTCGCTCGCCGTGCGCTGGGTCGATGTGGAAAACATCGAATCGCCGGACGACGACTTGCGCTTTCAGGGGTTTGACCACAAAGGCTGCGCCCGCTTTGCCCGCAGCGAGGGCATGTGGTACGGCCGCGAAGCGGTTTACTTTGCCTGCACCAGCGGCGGCCGCAAAAAGAAGGGGCAGATCTTCCGCTACCATCCTAGCCCGCACGAGGGCACGGCCGATGAAGGCAAGTCGCCGGGGACACTCGAACTGTTCGTCGAGCCAAACGATGGCGACCTAGTCGACAACGCCGACAACCTCACGGTCTCGCCTTTCGGCGACTTGATCGTCTGCGAGGACGGCAGCGGAGAAAACAACCTAGTCGGCGTAACGCCCGCAGGCCAGCTCTACCGCTTCGGGCACAACCGCATGAACAATTCCGAATTCGCCGGTGCGACCTTCTCGCCCGACGGCCAAGTGCTCTTCGTCAATATCCAGCATCCCGGCACGACGCTGGCCATCTACGGCCCATGGGATCAGCGGCGGTCTGACGGTTAGCTGTTCAAGCCGATAAGCACAGAACGCGGGCATCTCGCCTGCGGCGCTCCGCCAGCCGGAATCCAGTTTGTTAGGCCCTCCAACGAGTCGCGTAGGCGATACAGCACTGTGTAGTATTCTGCACAGTGCTTTTTGCGCTACGCGCTTGTTTTCTCTGAGAATCGAACTGGTACGCCAATTGCAAGGGTCTTAGACCAACGTATATTTTTTACTTTGTCAGATGCTACCAGGCCGATCCAATTTTTGCGCATGACCGAATACAAAAACGCCCTATTTCTCAGCGACGCCTCTTCCCTCAAGGCTCCCCCAGCCGTTCTCGACGCCGCGCTGGGCCGGCTCGGGTTTGCGCGTTTTTTGCCCGGCCAACGCGACGCCATCGAAACACTGCTCGCCACCGGTCGCCTGCTTTTGGTCGCTCCCACCGGCGGCGGCAAGAGCTTGACGTACCAGCTACCCGCGGCCCTCCTGCCGGGCACGGCCTTAGTGGTCTCGCCGCTCATCGCCCTGATGCACGATCAAGTCCAAGCACTACAGCGGCGCGGCCTCGCCGCCACGTATCTATCTTCGACCCTCGATGGCGACGAGTTGCGCCGCCGCATGCGCGGAGTGGCCCAAGGCCAGTACAAGCTGGTCTATGCCGCGCCCGAGCGGCTGACCTACTCCGGCTTCCGCGCGCTCTTGAGCCAGATCAAGTGCTCGCTTATTGCCGTGGACGAGGCCCACTGCATCAGCGAGTGGGGGCACGACTTCCGGCCCGAGTACTTGCAAATTGGCGAGTTGATCGGCGAGCTGCCCGATTGTCGGGTCCTCGCCTGCACCGCCACGGCCACGCCGGTGGTGCGCGACGAAATCCTCGAGCGCCTCGGGCTGCCGAGCGACACGCCCCAATTAGTGCGCGGCTTTGCCCGGCCCAACCTCTCGCTGCGAGTCGCCGAAATCAACAGTGCGGCCGAGCGCCGCCAGCGGATTGATGCGCTGCTGGCCGAAGCACTCCAGGTGCCCGACCAAAGTCTAGGTACCGCCATCGTATATGCCCCCACCCGCAAGAGCACCGAGGAAGAAGCCGCCCGCTTGCAAGAAAACGGCTGGCGGGTGGCCGCCTATCACGCGGGCATGACCGGGCCAGACCGCGACGCCGTTCAGCGCACCTTTATGCAAGATCAAATCCAAGTCGTGGTGGCGACCAACGCCTTTGGTATGGGCATCGACCGCGCCGATGTGCGCGCCATCGCCCATCTGGCCCCACCCAACTCCATTGAAGCGTACTACCAAGAAGTAGGCCGCGCCGGACGCGACGGCCAAGACGCTTATTGCCTGCTGCTGGTCTCGCCCGGCGACATGGCACTGCGACGCCACCTAATCGAAAGCGATGCCAACGGCCGCGCCCCCGACCAAGCAGTGGTCCAGCACAAGTGGAATCTCTTTTTGGAACTGATGCGCTGGAGCGAGGGCGGGTCCTGTCGCCACGACGCGATTTTGCGCTACTTCGGCGACGAGGAAGAAACGCTCTCGGGCTGCGGCCGCTGCGACGTCTGCTGTAGTCTGTCCCATGCCGAAGCCGACGACGCCACCGAGGTCGCCATCACCGTGCGCAAAGCCCTTTGCGCGGTCGCCCGTCTGCACGGACGCTACGGCATCCTAATGGCTGCCAAGCTCCTGCGCGGCACCAAGGACGCACGCCTTGTGCGCGACGGCCTAGACCGGACTCCAACCTTTGGCATCCTCAAAGAACATGCCGAGCGCTGGCTGTTGCAGCTTTTGCGCCGGCTGGTCACGGCCGGTTGGGTCAATTTTTCCGGCGGCGAGCGGCCGGTCGTGATCCTCACCGAGGAAGGACGCCAAGTCATTCACGCCGAGCGGCCCGCGCACTTACTCCTGCCGCCGAAGTCGGCCCCGCGCCCAGCAGCCCGCCCCGCGCGCGTCCGTCCTCGCACCCCCGACCCTGGCGAGGGATTCGACGAAAACGCGCAAGCCCTCTTCGATGCGCTGCGCCATCACCGCCTGACGCTGGCCCGCCGCGAAAAGGTTCCGCCCTACGTCATCGCCAGCGACCGCACACTCCGCGACATCGTCTTGCTGCGCCCGGCCAACCTCGAAGAGCTCAAGCTAGCACACGGCATCGGCCCGGCCAAGGCCGAAAAATACGGCGACGGCCTGCTCGCTATCGTCCAACAGGCCGCCTAACTCGCTGGTCTGGATTCAGCGACGATGGGATCATCTTTCATGGCTCATTTCTTTAGACGTCTCATATGTCGGCTGAGAATCCGCGAACCTGTATTCGCCAGATCGCCTTAGTTTGTTCTCTAACTCTTGATAATGAGCAACTAAGCGACGGACATCGTGCCCAAACTGTGCTGAAATTTCGTGCCGGATTCTGCGAACTTCGTTGATTTCTCGATCTGTCATTTTAATCATCTCCTCCCAAGTAATTCAGCGGCGTTGTCAATTCCGGCGTGGGTAATCCTAGTTCTTGGTTGATCTGCCTTATGATATGAATCTTGTTGGCATTGGCAAGGTGCCTACAGTTCCAAGTTAGAAGAGAGTCGGCACTATAAAACGAGGCAATTGCCAAGTGAAGTGCATCACCCGATGGAGTCCGAGGCATTACTAACCTTTCAATATAGGTTCGTGCAGTCTGCTCAATATCGTCTGTAATCGGTAATAGCTCGATGTCTTTGAGCAAGTCGAGACGGTCTTGAATTTTCTCACCCCTCCCTCCACTAAGTTCCTCAATAACAGCGACACTTGATACCAAGGTAAATATGTCGGCATACTCGTTCCACCATTGACGAGTCCACTTCTGTCGGACGCGAGATTCGGCATCGGTACGCAATGTATGGTAGAAGCTGGGAATGGTCGTTTCAATATATATGAGTTTCTGGATTTCCCGTTTCATTCACCCCCGCTATTACTAGAAGTCGTGCCACCGACGATTTCTCTCTATTAGGATTGTATATAGTATAGGGGAGTTTCGCGGTTAGAAAAATTTTCGCTACTTTGAGGAGAGTTGTCGCTGGGTTGCGAATGGTTGTGGCGACGGCCTGCTCGCTATCGTCCAACAGGCCGCCTAACTCGCTGGTCTGGAGAGCATTTTATGACTACAATTCGCTGGGGTGTCATTCAAGCCGAAGACGCCGTTACCGCTCGTTGACGATTATGCCGACTAAAAATCACATCTTCGAAACATCGATGACCTTGCCCCTCGGGCGCGAGGAGGTCTTTGCCTTTTTCGCCGCAGCGGAGAATCTCGAGCGCATTACCCCACCCGAATTAAAATTCCGCATCATCAGCCCGACTCCCATCGCAATTGCCGCCGGCACCCTCATCAACTACCGTCTCAGCCTCTTTGGCTTGTCCTTCATTTGGCGTTCGCAGATCGCGCACTGGGACCCACCCCACTCCTTTGTGGACGAGCAACTGAAGGGGCCCTATAGCTTTTGGCACCATACCCATACCTTCACTGAAAGCGACGAAGGGACCGTCATCGGCGACCGCGTTCTCTACCGTCTGCCGCTGTGGCCGTTGAGCGCAATCGGCTTGCCCTTAGTCAAACTCCAGCTCAACCGCATCTTTGCCTATCGGCAGCAGGCAATTCGCAAACTATTGCTTCCCTAACGGCGGCAAAATTGCCTTGCCCTGCCGCCATTTTTGTCGTTCTAATCTGACAACTTTGCAATCAATACTTGGGCAACGGCCCAAATTTTCTTATTTATATAAAATTATTCCTAATACGCATCCCACCCATCGCACCTAAAAGGGGGGCGACATGCCGATTCGCAAAAAGTGGGGCCTCCTCGCCCTGCTAGCTCTCATTTCTTTCGCAATTCCCAACGCCGCCTTCGCCCAAGACGCGCTCGACACCGGCGACACGGCTTGGATCCTGATTTCCACCGGCCTGGTCCTCTTTATGATGATCCCCGGCCTGGCCATGTTTTACGCTGGTTTGGTCCGCACCCGCAATGTGCTCTCGGTCTTTATGCACTGCTTTGGGATTGCGGCCCTGATCACGGTCTTGTGGACTATTTTCGGTTATAGCTTGGCCTTTACGGCCAACAATCCCTTCATCGGCAACCTGTCCAAGTCCTTTCTCAGCGGCGTCACCGTCGATAGCCTTTCGGGCACCATCCCGGAATTGCTGTTCTTCGTCTTCCAGATGACGTTTGCCATCATCACCCCTGGGCTTTTCGTCGGTGCCTTTGCCGAGCGCATGAAGTTTTCGGCTGTGTTGTGGTTCAGTGGGCTGTGGTGCGTGTTGGTTTATTTGCCCGTCACGCACATGGTCTGGGGAGAGGGCGGCTACTTGGGCGCGATGGGCGTCTTTGACTTTGCCGGCGGCATCGTCGTCCACATCACCGCTGGGGCGGCTGCGCTGGTCGCTGCAATCCTCGTCGGCAAACGCACCGGCTATCCCGAGCAGCCCATGCCCCCGCACAACATGACCATGAACCTCGTCGGCACGGCCATGCTGTGGGTGGGGTGGTTCGGCTTCAACGGCGGCAGTGCCTTGGCGGCCAATGGGCAGGCCGCTATGGCGGTGGTGGTCACCCAAATCTCGCCCAGCGTCGCAGCACTGACGTGGATCTTTATCGAGTGGATCAAAAACGGCAAACCCAGTGCCCTCGGTTTTGCCACCGGCGCCATCGCCGGGCTAGCGGCCATCACCCCGGCCTCGGGCACCGTGGGGCCACTCGGCGCTTTTGCCATCGGCCTGTGCTCCGGTGTGGTTGCCTACTGGGCCGCTACCTGGCTCAAGCGCACCTGCGGGTACGACGACGCGCTCGACGTAGTAGGGGTTCACGGTTTCGGCGGTTTGGTCGGGGTTCTGCTGGTGTCCTTCTTCGCTTCGACCTCCTTGGGCGGTACTGTCGAGGGCCTCAACATGGGCAAGCAGTTCGGCATCCAAGCCTTCGCCGCAGTCTTGACCGCCGTTTACACCCTGATCGTCTCGTTTATCATTCTCAAGGTCATCGCCTTAATCAGCGGCCTGCGCGTAGATGAGGAGACCGAGACCGATGGACTCGACGTGAGTGAGCACGGCGAAACAGGATACGACCTCTAGTTGGTCTAATGCGGGCTTTGGTCACCGGCGGCACCGGCTTTGTCGGCGGGGCCTTGGTCCGCGCCCTCGTCGCTAGCAACGCGCAAGTCCGGGTGCTGGCGCGGCCCACTAGTCAGACCGAGACGCTGGAGAGCCTAGGCGTCGAAATCGTCCGCGGCGACATCCTCGTTCGCACCAGCGTGGAAGCCGCGCTCGCAGGTTGCGATACCCTCTTCCACGCCGCGGCGCTCTACGACTTGTGGGGCTTGGACGAGGCCGCGCTCTTAACCACTGAAATCGAGGGGACTGCCAACGCCATGGAGGCGGCGTTGGCAGTCGGCGTCGCCAAGGTCGTCTATACCAGTACCGCCGCCTGCATTGGCGAGGCCAAAGGCCGAATCGCCACTGAGACAACGGTCCATCGTGGCTACTTTCTCTCGCGTTACGAAAAGGCCAAACACGCAGCCGAGCAGGTGGCGTTCGCGTATGTGGAAAAAGGAGTGCCGCTGGTCTGTGTCCAGCCCGCTGCCATCTACGGTCCGGGCGATCGCAAACCCTCCGGGCGCTTTATCGCCAACCTGCTCAACGGTTGGGTCCCTGCGCTCTTTCCCGGCTGGATGAGCTTAGTGTACATTGACGACGCGGCGCGGGGGCACGTGCTGGCGGCTGAAAAAGGCCACGTCGGGCAACGCTATATCCTCGCCGGCACGGTCGGCAAATTGACCGAACTCGGTCGGCTGATCTGTCGCCTGGCCGGGTGCTGGGTGCCGCCGACCATTCCCGCTCCACTGGCCGCGCCCTACGCCCTCGGCGGCGAAGCCCTGTCGCGCCTTATTCGCCGGCCGCCGGTTCTGTCGTGGGAAACCTACCGCCTTGCCGCACACGGTTTCCGCGCCGACGGAAGTCGCGCCGCCGCCGAGTTGGGCCTAACCTACACCGACCAAGAGGAAGGGTTTAGGCGGACGATCAACGGGTACTGGGAGCAGGGCTTGCTCAGACGCCGACCGGCCTGTTGCCGCTAGATAAAAGCTGAATTCACGGCGCAGAACCGGTTTGCAAAAACGCATTTAAGGCATCCAAGCCCATGCCCTCAATGCCCAGTTCGCGCACACTCCGCCCCGTGGCCCATCCATCAGCCCCCATCACCACCGATCCGATATCCACCAACCCGCGCATCAAAGGCGCGTCCACGCCGTATTGCGCGCCCACATCGTGCCAAGTTGAAAGACCGTATGGAATATCCTCGCTGAGCCAACGGCTTTCGAGCGAGCCAGGAGCTTTGAGTTGGGTGAGCATCAGACTGCCGTTAATCGTGGCCCACAAATCCCCCCGAGGGCCAAATCCGGCGCAGTAAAACGCTTCATCGGCTGCTACGAGCTCGTAACCCAAAGCTGTTGCGATGGCCCTCCGCTCTGCATCTACGGCCATGATCGTCTTTGCCACCGATGGGGATACCCCTTCTTCGTAGAAATAGAATTCACCGTGCGAATACTCGATGCGCCCGGCGTTCATCAACACACCCGCAGGATGCACGACCGGATTCATCGCCGACAAACCACAGGCCATCACAGTGGGATAGGTCTGAATGCCCGGGAACAGTGGCGCCAGACGAGCGCACACGCGATCGGTTGCTGTCGCCGGCAACACCCCCAAGCCCAAACCCGTCACGGCACCCCAAATTGTCGCGGTATCCGGTGCTGTTTTCCGACACACATACGGCGCGGTATCCACCTCCGCAAGCACGATGTCTGCTACTGCTTGGTCGCGCAATAGGGCCGCCCACTCCAATGCGCCCAAGGTGCCCGGCATCAGCACGACCATGTGTTCGGGCCTGAGATAGGGGGCGCAGGCCATGGCAAATGGTTTGTGGGCATACGCCGGCACGATTAACAAGATCAAGTCAGACGCATTCAGCGCCGCTTCAATATCCGTGGTCATGCAGTGAATTTTTGCGGCCCCCAGCGCTTCGACCCCCACCAAGTGGATCACGCCTTGGTCGCGCACCGGATCGAGCATGTGCCCAAATTCTGGCAATTCGCAAAGCGTAATATCAAAGCCTTTTAGGGTCAGATTTGCCGCGGTGGCAAATGCCGTATTGCCACCGCCGAGAATGGTAAGGTGTTCGGACATAAAAGTATCCTTTTTGGGGCTTTAAACGCCGTTGTCTGGCCACCGCCCATTGCAGGTGGGGCGCGAAAGCGTGGCGGGCCTTTGCTACGCGCATGGCGGGCCTTAGATTATGCCGCGCAAGGTAGTGATTTTGAACTTGCCTTTCAAGGAGAAGCACCCAACCCATTCTCAAAAACCAAGGAAATAACCGATGAGTCAGATCACGCCCGAGCAATACATGTGCTACCGCGCCAAAGACGCTGTCACCATCGACGGCCACCTCACCGAAGCGTCCTGGAAACGCGCTCCTCGCACCCCTTTGTTTGTCGATATCGAAGGAGACAAAAAGCCCCTGCCCCGTTTCGCCACCCGGGTCGCCATGCTGTGGGACGACGACTACTTCTACTTCGGTGCCGATATGGAAGAGCCGCACGTATGGGGTACGCTGACCAAGCGCGACTCCGTCATTTGCCATGACAACGACTTCGAGATCTTCATCGACCCAGACGACGATGGCGAGCACTATATGGAATTTGAGATCAATCCACTCAACGTGGCCTGGGATCTGTACCTGCCCAAGCAGTACAACCGCGGCGGCGAAGCCGACTGGGGCTTCGACTTTGCCGGCATCAAGCACGCCGTGCAGATCGACGGCACCCTCAATTGCTCGGACGATGTCGATCGGGGCTGGTCGGTGGAGGTGGCCATCCCTTGGCGCAGCATGGAACAGTACGCCGGCACGGCCTGTCCCCCCAATCCCGGCGACCGCTGGCGGGTCAACTTCTCCCGCGTCGAATGGGAGTTCGAGCGCTACCAAGGCGGCTATTTGAAACGGGAAGGCGTCCCCTGCGACAATTGGGTGTGGTCGCCGATGGGCGTGATCAATATGCACGAGCCCCACATGTGGGGATACGTGCAGTTTTCCGCCATCACCGTAGGCGAGGGCGAGGACGCATTCTCAGCGATGCCAGCAGCGCGTCCAGTGCCAAAAGCACCGTAGCCCCGTAGCCCCGTTATCTCCGTTACTCCTCATCTGCGCCCACTCGGCGCATATATCGAGCGTACGCCCCTCGCAACGCTATCCCCAGCACCAACGCCACCAATCCGCCGACCAGCGCCACAGTCCAGCGCCCCACGTACAACCCCGAAAAGCCGATAGTGCCTCCTCCCACGGCCACCGCACCAAGCAGGGCAAGACCCAGGCCGTGCGCGATCGGAGCGCCGCCACCGGTCTCAACGCCCGCCTTGTGCGCAATCGGCCCCCACCAGCCCATCGGCCGCGCCTGTTTGTAGAAAGCCAAGAGCGTTTCCTCTGATTCTGGCTTGGTGCAAAGTGCCACCGTAGCCCAGAGCAGGCACGTCGCGGCAATCGACGACAGCACCACCACATACGCCGCATCCGGCCCCGCGTCGATCAAATGGACGAAAACCACGTACTTGTTCAGAAGAAAGACTATCGGTCCGCCAAACGAGGCCGCCAGTCGCGCCTTGCCGTTAAAGCGCCACCACCACCACTGGCCCCAATTGGCCGTCAGTTCGGCCGAGGAAAGCCCGAGCATGAAAACCGCGATGTCGATGACATTCTCGGCCTGTAGCGCGACCGTCAGCGCAAGGCCCATGATCGCCAGCATCACCACCCGACCAACGCCCATGTAGTGGCCCAGCGCCGCGCCGCGTTTGATAAAGCGCCGATACACGTCATTGATAAAAACCTGAGCCCCGAAGTTCATGTTGGAATCCACCGTGGACATGATCGACGCGAACATCGCCACCAGCGCCAGTCCCAAAAGACCCGAGGGCAAATAGTGGCCCAGCAAGAGACCGTAGGCCAACTCCTTGTCCATGCTGCCGTCGTGCAGGCCTGGCCATTTGACCATCGCTGCCAGAGCCGGCAGGGTCAGCACCGCCAGCATTAGAAAAAGCACAATTTCGGTCCACACGTACATCCGCGTCGCCTCGCGGCTGTTGCGGCACGACAGCAGCCGTTGGCCCTCCATTGCTCCGGCCATCGGGGCCACATCGCCGCCATAGCCTATGGCGGTCCCCATCGTCCAAGCGATAATCCCCACCACCCCTAAAAGTTCGTGGCTCATCGGCGGATGCCAGCTAACGACCCCTTCCCCAAACTGCGCGACCAGCGCGTGATAGAGCCCGGTTGGCCCACCAAAGTCGGCCCAGACTAGGCCCATCAGCACCAGCGAAGAAGCGATCATCAGCGCGGTCTGGATCAAATCCGACATCACCACGCCCATGTAGCCAGACAGCACCACATAGACCAAGATGATTGGAATGACCAGCAAAAAGGTCTCAACGCGCGACCAGCCCAAGAGTGCCTCGGACACTTTTGTCAGCCCCAAAAGCCCGGCCCCAGTCCAAGCTACCACTGCGACAAAGGCACTGCGCAGCGAGACCCAAGCGCGCATCGTCGGCGCGGCCGCACCGCCAAAGCGGAGCTCGTAAAACTCCGGCGAGGTAAAAATTTTCAACCGCCGCCAGCACACCGCAAACAGCAGCCCACCAATCATCAGCGCCAGCCCGAAGCGGCTCAAATACCACCAGCAGATAAAGGTCCCGGTGATGACCGTCATACCGCAGTACGCCGGGGCCACGTCGGCGTTCATGCAGGTGACCGCATAACTGGTGCCGCTCATCCACCCTTTCATCTTGCGCCCGCCGAGGAAGTAGTTTTCCATGCTCTGTTGGGCGAATCTCCTGTAGTACAGTCCCATCCCCACCAAGAAAACCATATAGAGTGCCATCAATGCGTAATCTAGACCCGACACAATCCCTCCTTTATCCGGCAAGCCGCTAGTTTTGGTCCTGCTCTCTATGCAGAATTAAAAACGCCGCGTCAAGTTGTATCGCCGTACAAACCGCTCAGCCGGCGGCGGTCCACTACCATATCCACCGCCCAATCAAAACGGCGAGATTTTCTCGTTGACATGATTGCGCTTTTTTCGCGCCTTTTACTTTTTAGCCCTTCTCAGGAAAGTGCCCATGACTACTGCATCGGCCCGGCCAGTACTTGACGACGCCCTGCGGCAATACGCCGCAACGCTGGGCTTCCCGTCCCTTTCGAGCTATATCATCTGGTGCCGCAAAAACGGCCTAGCGCTCCAGCGCGACAAGACCGAGAGTCAACTCGCCAGCGAGCGTCAACTCGCCGCCGACACCTTGCGGCCGACCGCGCCGCACCCCGGCCGCAGCCACACCCCGGGCCGCGCTCGCCTCATCGACCGAGCCTTCCGCGGCGAAATCTCTCCAGATGAGATGTTCCCGCTCAGCCGGAAGCTAGTCGCGCTATTCGCCGCAGCCGAAAACCCCAAGCGTCGTCAAGCCCTCTACCGCCTGCTCAGGCACGTAGAGCGCCGTGCCGACCTCCTCGGCCTCAAAACGGGATTCCTCAATCGGACGCGCGAAGAGGGCAACAACTACGAGGACGCCCTTGGTCAACTGGCCCGCCACTACGGCGACTGGCTCCGGCCCGTCGAGGAGTGGCGCACCGACCTGCTCAGCCCTCGGGCGCAGTTCCGCAGCCTGACCCGGCATCTATTGGCGCACTACGAGGTGCCGCCTTTTATGGACACTGCTTTCCTCCAAGGAGACCTGCCGATAGCGCACCGCGAGCAGGAGTGGTTCAAGCACATCGGCATCGGCCAGAACATCCGCAAGGCCGACCTGCCGCTGCGGCTGACCAAGCGCATGGCGCACCTTTTGCCCAGCGCCAATCGGCACTGGCCGATTTCGCGCGCCCTGCGCTGGGCGCAATTTGTCGGCATGGGTGGCGGCACGAGTTGGGCCATTTTGCACTCCCGGTTGAAGGACTACCAACAAGACGAGCCGTTCTGGGAGACAGTGATGCTCTTTTTTGCCAACCAACCCATGCTGGAACGCACCTATATCGGCCCAATTATCGACTATATCCACTACCAGAAATTCGTGCCCCAGCAACTGCCCGGCCCCAACGGCCAGTTCATTGAGGGGCCGCCAGCGCAGCCGAATTTCTCGATGAAGGGCCGCAGCATCACCAAGCTGCTGCGCTTGGTCGATGAGTGGCACGGCGACCTCAACGCCGACGACTACGCTGTCGGTGAGGACGATGCGTGGGAAGGGTCTGGTTTTGGCGGATTCGAGTGGGAGGAAGAAGACGCTTTCTCGGGCCAGCGCGTACTCTGGTCAATACGCGAGCTGCGCACCACGCTCGACCTACTGGCCGAGGGGCGCGTCATGCACCACTGCGCGGCCTCGTATGCCCGGCGCTGCTCAGAGGGAGAGCGGTCGGTGTGGTCCATGCAGCTAACGTACCCAGCCAAGCTGCCGCAGCGCATTCTGACCATTGCCCTCGACAACCACAAGAAGACCGTCATCGAATACCGGGGAAAGTACAACATGCACCCCCACGACAACAAGCGCACGGCCAAAAAGCACTGGCAGGACCGGCCCTATCTCTACTATCTGCGGCAATCGCCGCGCATCTTGCGCTTGTGGATGGAGCGCGAGGGTCTGCGGCACGACTAGCGGGTGTGCGCAGGCGATAGGTCTCCCCTTGATAGCGGCCCATCAGGCCCTATCTTGTTTGTCGCCATGACTACAACCTTTGCTGGCCCTTGGCTTGGGCGCTATCGGTCTCGACCGGCCCGACGAAGCCCCAACGGTCAAGTGGGGGTTCTTGGCTGAACCGACGCGTACTTTGGCCGAGGACTCCCATCGCCAAGAAAAACTGAATCGCCATCGAGCTATCGGATGAAACCCAATAAAGTCAAACGCACCCTCAAAGAGGGCGGCACGGTCATCGGCACTATGACCCTCGAGTTTTGCACCCCGGGCATTGCCCGCCTTGCTGCCGAAGCTGGTGCTGAATTCATCATGTACGACATGGAGCACACCGGCTGGAGCGTCGAGACCGTGCGCGATCTGATCGCCACGACCAACGCCGACCACATCGAGCCTTTTGTGCGGGTGCCAGCGACCCAGTATCACTTCATCGCCCGCGTCCTCGACGTTGGCGCCCGCGGCGTCATGGTGCCGATGGTTAGCGACGCGCAGCAGACCGAAAGCATCGTGCAGTCGGGCAAGTACCCGCCCATTGGCCAGCGCGGCGCAGCCTTTCAAATCGCCCACGACCACTTCGCCGCCGGCTCCATCGTCGGCAAAATTGACCACGCCAATGCCGAAGGCTTGCTGATCGCCCAGATCGAAAACCGCCCCGGACTCGAAAACGTGGACCGCATTGCCGCGGTAGATGAGATTGATGTGCTGTGGATTGGAGGTTTTGACTTGAGCAACTTCTTGGGGATTCCCGGGCAGTTCGACCACCCCGAATTCACCGCCGCCCTCGACCGCGTCGTCGATGCCTGCGAGCGCCACAACAAGGCCGCGGGCTACTTGGTCAATACCATCGAGGAAGGAACGGAGATGCTGCGCCGAGGCTTCCGCTGCATAGCGTATGGCGGCGACTTGTGGCTCTACCGCCGCGCCTTAGCCGAAGGCATCGGAGAACTGCGGACGAGCGCATGGCGGCGGTGATCGCAGATACGCTTGGCGTATGCCGGAGACCTAAAACTTTGCGAAGATTGACTAAGCAAAACGCACTAGCGAAAGAGGGCACAAAGGCGGAAAATCGCGTCATCGTAGGTCTATCGCTAAGTGTGAAAACATGAACACATTTACCGCGCTACTGCTTGGGGCGATTGTATTGTTGGTATGCGCTTGGATCTGCCACGCGACAGGCAAGAAGACAGCCGCTAAATGGCTTTTTGTTATCGGGATCG
Organism: Candidatus Latescibacterota bacterium; assembly: GCA_965221515.1. GTDB lineage: Bacteria > Latescibacterota > UBA2968 > UBA8231 > UBA8231. The sequence continues at coordinate 3,614,765 of OZ244897.1, read as the reverse complement.
GTGCATTTTGGCTGTTGTGGGCCCTGATTAAAGCTGTCTTCTGGATGATGGAAAGCGAACAGAAAAAACGCCGGAACTACTAGGGACCAGACCTATACGCATAGCCGAGTTCGCCGCGGTGTGGTCTTTGCTATGTTGGTTGGGTGTTTTTCCAATCGCTGTTCCACCAGCAGAGAAAATTTCCCTATAAGTCATTCCCACGCCAGAACGTCATCCCGTGCCCCGACACGGGACGGGAATCCAGTCTTGAACGGTATAGGATGGCTATATCTCTTGAACTTGTGAAACAGTATGACGCTGGAAACCTGTTCGTCTAAAGGGTTGGCGATCCGTTTTGGCATCAAGTATATAATTTCCATTCCAAAATAGTCCACTACCTATAATTCAGGCACACAAGGAGAGTTCGAATGGACTACCAAAGTATTATTCAAGACTTGAGCGAGCATGTCAGGCGATTTGATTGCATGGCGGGAAAGAAAGGGGGGCAAAAAATACTTCAGATCAATCGCTGGTTAGGCGGTAAAGCTTTGGGGGTTTTCCGCAGGCAAGATGGTTGGGAAAAAGTAGGGGAAATTTGCCAGTCTGGTAAAGGCCCAGCAACGCTTGTAAACGTAGTCTCTAGTGCGCCGTCCTATATAAGGCTGCTGGAAGGAGAGGAGCAGGAATCGATGCCGGTGCTTCTACAAGCCATCCGTTTTGAAGCGTTTCGGCACGAAGCTAAAGAAGTGTTCAAAAAATATTTGTCACGCGAGATAGAACAGCTTGAAGACGAGATAAAACAGCTTGAAGGTTAGTCCACCAAAAGCGTCGCCAGCCTATTCACCCTCCAGCGCCCGCCGCAGCGCCTCGCCTTGCTCGCGCCAATATCCGTACAACACCGCTATATCCGTGCCGACGCAGAAGTGCCGCACTCCCATGTCGAGAAAGCGCTTGGCATCGTCGGCGGTGTTGATCTCGGCGCGTGGATGGACGCCCATTGCCAAGGCCGTCTTAAAAACTTTTTCTTCGGCGGCGGCAATTTCCGGCGCACCGCGCTGACCGGCCTTGCCAATGCTCATGGAGTAATCGGCGCCTCCCCATTGGACCATCTCAACTCCTTCCACCGAGAGCATGGCCTCGAGGTCGGCGACGGCACTTTGCTTTTCGATCATCAAGACCACGACCACGTCGCGCAGCGCTTGAACGTATTCCGGAGTGCCGCCATAGCCCATATAGGCGATGCGCCGCATGGCCACTCCATAGGAGCCTTCGTCGCCGGGCGCGTCGGCGCGCACACAGCGCACACAAGCCTGCGCGTCGTCCGGGTCGCGCACATCGGCAAAAAGCACACTGCCGAAGCCCGAACCTATGGCCCGTTGGGCTACGTACGCGCGGTTTTCGGCATCGACCTTGATCATCGCGCCCAAGTCCCATAGCTCGGCGGCCCGGGCGAGGTTGTCCAAGTCGTGCAGGTCAAAGGGACCATACTCGGCGACAAATTCCACATAGTCGTACGCGCCTGTATGCCCTAGGGCTTCGACAATCGAAGGCCAAGTGGTGTGGATGTGGGTGCCTAGCGTGGGCTGGCCGGCGTTGAGTTTTTCGCGCAGTTTGTTGGGTCTCATTGTCTTTTCCTTTAAAACTGTTCCTCGTCGCGGTCGGTGGCTGGCGGCGGTGTGATTGAAAACGCCGCCACCTCAGCGCGCATCTCAGCCGACATGGCAAAATCGAGCGCGGCGAGCGACGGCTTTAGCTGGTCTAAGTCGCGCCCGCCGACGATCGGCGCGGTCACGTCCCGATGCCCCATGACCCAAGCGACGGCCAGAGTAACCGGATGTACGCCTTGATCGCCGGCATAGCGCACAAAGCGCTCGGCAACTTCGTAGAACACGGGATTGGCGTAGCGCTTGACATAGTTATCCTGCTGCAAGAGGCGACCCCGTTCGGGCCGCTTGTCGATCCCGTACTTGCCGGTCAGTAAGCCGCCCCCTAAGGGGCTATAGGTAATCACGCCCAGGCCTTCTGAGCGGGCCAGGGGCAAAATCTCTACCTCCACTTGCCGTTTGGCCAAGCTGTACATGGGCTGAATGCAGGCAAAGGGGGCCAGCCCCGCGCGGGCGCAGTGGCCGAGGGCCTTGGCAATTTGCCAAGCGGCCCAGTTGCTGACGGCCGGGTAGAGAATTTTGCCGCCGCGCACCAAGTCGTCGAGCGCGGCGAGGGTCTCCTCCATCGGCGTATCTTCGTCAACGTTGTGGACGAAGTAGAAGTCGAGGCGGTCCGTTTGCAGCCGCCTGAGACTGGCTTCTACGGCTTGCACAATATGCCGCCGCGACAGGCCTCGGTCGTTGGGGCCATCGCCCATCGCGCCGCAGACTTTCGAGGTGATTACCAACTCATCGCGCTCGCCTTGGATCAAGCGGCCCAATATCTCCTCGGAACGCCCGTTGGAATAGACATTGGCCGTGTCGAAGAAATTGATCCCCAACTCGCGGCAGTAGCGGTACATCTGTCCAGAGGTCGCCTCGTCGGCATCGCCACCAAAGGCCATGGTACCATAGCACAGGGAAGACACGTTGACGCCCGTGCGGCCTAGCATGTTGTACTGCACCTTATACTTTCTCCTGTAGTAGCATTCCGCGTGGCAGGGCAAGCTAAGGAAGAGGGCAGCTGTTATCAAGTGGCGTCATTGGCCGCACCGCACGACCGTCCTATATTAAACGCCTTACGCATCACCGGAGAGACTCAACCCCAATGGACACACCCCGCCAACGCCTACTCTACTTGCAGGCACGCACTCCTAGCGTCACGTCCAACATCATTGGCCTAACGCTCATCGAGCCGGTCGCGGGCTTTGCGCCCGAAATTCACGCCGAAGCCCCCGATTGGCCCTATAAAACGGTACACGACGCCTTAGTAGATGGCTGGCAAATCGTCCAGTTTCCCCACCTGCAAGCTCCATTCGACGACCGGGAGTTGGACGTGATAGGCTATGAGTTCATCTTGCAGAAAATGGAGGTTATCGCCGATGAATAAGCACCTGCTCAGCGACGCTGAAGTGGCCCGTTTTCTCGTCTCTGGCTATCACCTCGTCGAGCCAGAATTGCCCGCCGGGCTCAACCAATCCATCGCCGCTCAGCTCGACGCTTTGGACTACAACCCCGGCGACGCCATCACCGAAGCCGTGCCCGAGCTCTGGCAAGTGCTCGACCATCCGACCATCAAAGGCGCACTCGTCAGCCTGCTCGGCCCAGACTACGAGGTGCAGCCACATCGCCACTGGCACTGCAAGCAGCCGAACGCGCCGCACATGAACTGGCACCAAGACGGTCTCAACAACCGCGATGTGCTGCTCAACCGCTTTCTCGGGCTGTACTACCCGACCGACGTCACGCCCGACATGGGACCGACGATCATCGTCCCCGGCACCCAGTTCCGCAACGCGCCGACGGACCGCATGGCCACGTACACCAACATCCGCGGCCAAGTACCGCTCGTGGTCAAGGCCGGGACCGTAGCCTTCACCCACTACGACCTCTGGCACGGCACCGCGGCCAACCGCTCGCCGCACAAGCGCCACATGATCAAGTTCCTCTTCCGCCGCACGCAGGACAACACCGCACCCACTTGGAACCACGACCCCGAGGCGGCCAACAAACCCGCCGACTGGAACGAGCGCGACCGAGCCGAGGACGTCACCAACATCCTCAACTTCACCAACCCGCTAGGCGTCTCCCAGAGCGACCACTACAAAGAACGCGCCATCCGCCGCCAGAACTGGAACTATCTGATGGGCCAGTCGGCTTAATCCCGCTTGCGCGGAAGAGGCGGACACTAACCTCATCCCAACCACTAGCAAAGAAAGCAAGTCTATGACTGTCCAAATCGCCCGCGTTGAAGAGCGTTTCAAATGCCCCGGACCCCAGCCCAACGGCCTGCAAGCCGCGCCCGACGGCCTCTGGTGCATCGACCAAGTGGACCTCAAGATCTACCAATTCGACTACGACAGTGGCGAAGTCCTCTTTGAAGCCCAGACCGATACCGAGCACTCCAGCGGCATCACCCTCGGCGGCGGCTTTATGTGGATCGCCTCGACTTTTGAACTCAAGATCGCCCGCCTCGACCCAGCTACGGGCCAGACCATCGCCAAGCTAGATTCGCCCGGCAATGGCGTTGTCGCCTGGGTCGCCGACCAGCAGAATGGCCGCGTTACCGGGGCCCATGGTCTCGAGTGGAAGGACGGCAAGGTGTACGTGGCCTCGCCGCCTTCGCAATTTGTGCACGTAATGGATGCCAACACGTGGGAAGAAGTTCATTCCTTTCGCGTTCCCGGCCTCCGGGTCCACGGCCTAGCTTGGGCTGACGACGGCACCCTCTGGGTAGCCGACACCTCGGCTGGCACCATCAACCGCCTCGATCCCGCAGACGGGCGCATTTGGGAGGTGGTCCGCGTCGAGGCCCCCACCGAAGTCCACGGGCTGACCATCCACGAGGGCGTACTGTGGTATTGCGATGCTGCTACGCGCGCCATCGGCCAACTACACCTATGAGAAGAAGAAAGGGGCTCCATTGAAGATCACAGAAGTCAAAACCGCCCAAGCGCGCGTAAACCGCTATCTCTATCACTACGTCCGCATCCACACCGACGAGGGCATCTACGGCACCGGCGAGGCCAGCCACGTCGATGGCGGCTGGCGCGGCTCCACTCAGACGATGGCCACCCAACTCATCGGCAAGGATCCACGCGATGTGGATGCTCTCTTTGAAGGCATCCGCCGCAGCTACATCTTCCGCGGCGGCATGTCGGGCTTGGCAATTTCGGCCCTGACTGGTCTTGAGGTCGCGCTGTGGGATTTGGCTGGCAAGGCTCAAGGCATACCCGTCTATCGGCTCTTGGGCGGCAAGTTCCGCGACCGGGTGCGCCTCTATGTCGATAGCGCCCATTCGGATTACAAAGAGCGCGCCGAGGACGCCCGCGCCAAAGGCTTTACCGCGATTAAGTTCGATCTCGACGACGCCGGCCATCCGGCAAAGCTCGATCCTTGGAACTGGTCGGTGGCCCCTGCCGAACTGGAGGATTTGGTCGATCAAGCGCATCAGATCCGCGAGGCCGTCGGCCCCCACATGGACCTAGCCATTGACCTGCACGGGCGCTACGACGCCACCGCCGGGATGAAATTTGCCCACGCGCTCGAGGGCCTGAATCTGCTGTGGCTTGAAGAGCCGGTGCCGCCCGAGAATATCGACGCCCTCAAGCGCATCACCGACTCGACCCGCACTCCGATTTGCGCCGGAGAAAACGCCTATCTACGCTACGGGTTCCGCGACATGCTCCAACAGCAGGCGGTCGATATTATCATGCCCGACATTTCCAAGTGCGGCGGCCTATCCGAGTGCCGCAAGATCGCCAACATGGCCGAGACCTACTACATCCCCTTTGCCCCGCACAACAATTCCAGTGCCTTGAGCACGATAGCCGACGCCCACGTCTGCGCCAGCGTGCCCAACTTTCTCGCCTTGGAGTTTCATCGCTACGACGATCCAACTTGGAACGACGTGGTGCTGTCCGACGAGCCAGTCATTCAGCAAGGGCACGTAGTGCTCGGCGAGAAGCCGGGGCTGGGAGTAGAGCTGAACGAGGCGTTTTTGCAAAGTATGCTAGAGGACGGAGAGCCGCTCTGGCAGTAGGAGGAGAAAAGATGAAAACTCTGACTGTTAAAGTTCCGGAAGAATTAGACGTCAAATTAGGAGCCGTTGCAGCGCAACGGAACGAGAGTAAATCGGCTCTGATCCGTGCGGCTATTGAGGATCTCGTAGGATCTGGTAAAACATCCTTGGCCAACACATCGCCTAAAGGTGGCAAGAAAAAAGTTTCGTGCTTAGACCTAGCCAGAGATTTGAGTGGATGCCTTGAGGGAGCCGAAGACCTTTCATATAACGAGAAACACCTGAGAGGATATGGCCTGTGAGACATGGTGTCTTGTTGGACACAGGGCCACTCATTGCCTTTTTAAACCGACGAGACGAGTATCACGAATGGGCGATGGCACACTGGGACCTAATTGCCCCGCCGATGTTGACCTGCGAGGCGGTGCTTTCCGAGGCCTGTTTTCTATTGAGTCGCATGCATGTCGGAAGTGAGCCAATTATGGACTTATTACAGCGAAAAATTGTCGCCCCCTCTTTCCGTCTCGAAGATCAAATTCGACCTGTGCAAAAACTGCTCAATAAGTATCGCTCAGTGCCTGTATCCCTGGCCGATGCCTGTCTGATCAGGATGAGTGAGCTTTATCCAGAGAATCCCGTACTAACGCTAGACAGCGACTTTAACCTATATCGAAGAAACGGCCGACAGGTGATTCCGGTGACCATGCCACCGTAACAGATCGCTAATTCTTTATCTAAAAAGACCCTCACCATGACCCAACGCAAAGCACACAACCCCGCCTGGCCTTGGACTAAGGACTTCCGCATCTCACAGGCTGTACAGGTCGGCGACGCGATCTATGTCTCTGGCCAGGGGCCGCTCGACTCGGCGGGGCAACTCGTCGGCGCAGGCGACATGGCCGCGCAGTCGCGCCAAGTGTTTGCCAACATCCGCGTCGTGCTCGCCGAGGCCGGCGCGACCATGGACGATGTGGTCAAGATCACCTCGTTTATCACCGACACGGGCCGCTACGCCGAGTACGCGGCCGCCCGCGCCGAAGCCTTTCCCAATCACATTCCCGCCAGTTCTACCGTGACGGTCGCCGATCTAGTCTTGCCCGGTATGCTCGTCGAAGTCGAGGCCATAGCCGTGCTCGGCAGCGGTAGCTAGTCAGAGATAAGCATCTTCAAAAAAAATCTTTGACGCCTGGACAAGTCTTTGCCAAATAGTGTTCCCCCAAGAGTGGCAGCAGCAGCAAAGTATTGAACGGTGCGTGAAGCACTAGCTATCTCGGCTCCCGATAGACATCCGGCCCGGAACCCCCGACCAAAATGTCCAAGTCAACACCCTTGTCGGCTTGGAGCACGTGCTTGACATACAAGCCGGCGTAACCCCGCGTGGCAACCGGCGCGGGCGGCGTCCACGCCTGCCGCCGGCTTTGTAGCTCCTCGTCGGACACGGCCATGTTCAACGACCGCTTTTCCACATCCAGTTCAATTAGGTCGCCGTCCTGCACCAAGGCCAGCGGCCCGCCCACTGCGGCTTCGGGCGCGACGTGTAAAATCACCGTGCCGTAGGCCGTGCCGCTCATCCGCCCGTCCGAAATGCAAACCATATCGCGCACGCCCTGCTGCAACAGCTTTTTGGGCAACCCGAATTTCCCGGCTTCGGGCATTCCGGGGAACCCTTTGGGGCCGATGCCCTTCAAGACCAGCACGCAGTCTTGGTCCACGTCGAGATTGGGATCGTCAACCCGCTGCCGATAGTCTTCTATGCTTTCAAACACCACGGCTCGGCCGCCGTGCTGCATCAGCTCGGGCGAGGCGGCCGCTGGCTTGATAATCGCCCCGTCCGGGCAGAGGTTGCCGCGCAGCACGGCGATTCCGGCGGCCTCCTTGAGCGGCTTGTCGATCGCGGCGATGACCGCTTGGTTGTAGCATTGGGCACCCGCGGTGTTTTCGCCGAGCGTCTTGCCGGTCACCGTCAAGGTATTTAGGTGCAGATGTTCCTTCATCTCTTGGATCACGGCAGGTAAGCCCCCGGCGTAGAAAAAGTCCTCCATCAGGTATTCGCCCGCAGGCATTAGGTTGACCAAGTGCGGCATACGGCTGCCCAAGCGGTCGAAATCATCCAGTTCCAACTCGACGCCGAGCCGCCCGGCAATCGCCAACAGATGCACCACGAAGTTGGTCGAGCCGCCCAGCGCGGCGTTGACCTTGATGGCGTTTTCTAGGGCTGGCCGCGTTACAAGGCGCGACATGCGCAAGTCTTGTCTAACCATTTCGACGATGCGATTGCCCGCCAGATGTCCCAAGCGCTTGCGCCGTGCATCCGGCCCGGGGATCGCCGCGCCACTCGGCAGCGTCAGCCCGATAGCCTCGACCATGCAGGCCATCGTCGAGGCTGTGCCCATCGTCATGCAGTGGCCGTCCGAGCGCGAAATCCCAGCCTCGGCCTCTAGGTAGTCCAAGCGCGAGATGCTGCCGGCTCGCAGCTCGGTGGTAAAGCGATAGACATCCGTGCCCGAGCCGATATTCTCATTGCGAAACTTGCCGTTGAGCATCGGCCCGCCGGTCACTGCAATGGTCGGCAAATCGACGCTCGCCGCGCCCATCAGACAAGCGGGCGTCGTTTTGTCGCAGCCGGTCAGCAGCACCACCCCGTCGAGCGGGTTGGCGCGGATGCTTTCCTCCACATCCATGCTCGCCAAGTTGCGGTAGAGCATGGTCGTTGGCTTCATCATGGTCTCGCCGAGCGAGGTAACCGGAAACTCGAGCGGAAAGCCCCCGGCCTCGTACACGCCGCGCTTGACCTGCTCGGCCAAAATCCGCAGATGGGCGTTGCACGGATTCAAGTCCGACCACGTGTTGCAGATCCCGATCACCGGCCGACCGTCGAACATCTGCTCGGGATGGCCTTGGTTTTTAGCCCAGCCTCGGGATACAAACCCTTGGTGCCACTCGTCGCCAAACCACCCGGCACTGCGCAATGTCTTTTTTTCGCCGCTCATAGCACTTTTCCAACGTACATCTGCATCTCCTTGGAATTGGTCGCGCAAAACTGACGAGGGGCCCAGGTTGGATTGGCTGGCTGCGCTACACCGGCATCTTGCGCTGCGTGTGCGCTCGTCCCGTCCGAGCGGTCTCCTCATTCCCCCCAGAAAACACTCGCCCCCCAGCGTCAATTTTCTCGGCGACCGTTTCGGGCGTGGCCCCGTCCAAAAAGGCCACGCCATTTTGCCGACACGCCGCTTTGACCCGCTCGTGCGCCTCCTGCATCTCTTCGGGCCACGGCTGCGGCATCGTCCGGTACCCCAGCGAAAGGCTCAAGTCGCCCGGGCCCATTTCGGCAAAGCCGATCCCCGCAACGGCCAAGATTTCTTCGATTTGGGGCAGGGCCGCCACCGATTCGATCTTCAGCCCTAACAGCAACTCGCCCTCCGGGTTGAGCGGCCACGGGTCGGCTTTGGCTAGATACTCGTTGCGGCTCGCGCCCCACACGCTCGCACATACGCTCTCGGAGCCGACCCCGCGCGTACCTCGGCCCAGGTCGGCACCGACGCCGATGGTGTTGATCGGATAGCGGCACGATTCGACAAAGGCCCGCACAGCCCCGGCTGATTCGGCTTGGCACAGCAAAATCCCGTGGGCGCCCCGGCCCAAGATCTGCCGAAACTGCCAAGCGTTGTAGCGCACGATCTCCTCGGACCGACCCTCGACCGGGGCCTCGACAATGATCGCCGGCGTCCGATGCCCGCTGCGGGTTGGGCCACCGGCAATCAAACCGCGCAGGTACTCGTCTAGCCCGGCCATGTCGAACGAGCCGTGTTCCATGCCGACGTTGATGTAGTCGGCCCAAGTTGCGGCGTCCTCTTTGCCCTGCTCGTAGGTCAGCACGTGTCCGGCGTGGGCACCTGTGTAGTAGATGGGCTGCTGCGCGGCGAGGAGTTCGACGGCGCGGTTGATTTTCTCACTCATCGGATCGCTCCTTAACGGTGTGTTTTAACTCCAAGAATCCACTCCCAAAAGTTTCCGCCCCAAAGCGGTCAACTCGGCTGGCTGCTGATGCTGGTGTTCCCAATCCCGCGCATCGCCGGGCCAGCGAGGTGTCGGCCGCCGCTCCTGCCAAGCCGCGATCCGCTCTTGGCGGGCGGCTGCTCCGTTTTCAGGTGCCGGCGACATGGTGATATACTGCGCCAAGCGCGGCCGATCGGACCGATTGTGGCCGTTGCCGTGGGCCAACAACCGATGCCAGATCAGCAGGTCTCCGGCTTGGCCGGCAATCGACTCGACTGTTAGTCCGGTCAGATCGGGCCGGCGCGTATCGCGGTCGGCCGGCTGGGTCTTGACCCACTCGTCGAATATCCGGTGAAAGCCCGGGACGCACTGGAAGCCGCCTTGGTCCGCCGCCGTATCCGTCAAATACAGCACCCCTTGCACCCCAAAGGACACCGGCTGCCGCGTCGTATCGACATCCCAGTGGATCATCCCCTTGTTGCACCATTCGGGCCGATCTTGGCGCGCCGGTGGTTTCATATTGGCCCGATCCAGCGAGACCCACAGCTTCTCATCGCCCCAGATCTCGGCAAAAGCCCGATGCACCTTGGGGTACTGTCGATTGTCCCACAGGGCTTGGTGCTGATAGATCTCGACCATGCCCCCCGCTGATATTGGCGAGCATGGATTGTCGCGGGTATAGGGCTGGTACTTGTACCAATCCTCTTGGCATTCTGGGTCCATCTCCAGAAATTCCCAGATCGCCGCCACCATCGCGTCCAAGTTCTTCTGCGGCACGGCGTTGTGGACGACCACGTAGCCATTCTCTTCCCAGAAGGCCCGATCTTCTTTGCTCAATACTGGCATAGTCTCTCCTCCAAGTCAGTTTATCCGTACACCATCTGAATCAATGCTCGAATGTACCCAATTGCATACGCTTTGCCGTACAACGGCCCGTACCCATGCGGAAAGGACGGCGTGTGGTCCATCATATATGGCCCCTTGAACCCATGGTCGCGATATACTTCCATCGCTCGCCGCATATCTACTGCTCCCTCATCCAGGAACACCTCGGTAAATCGCGGCAACTGTCCGCGCACATTGCGGAAATGCACCCACGCGATCTTGCCTTTTGCAGCCATCTCGGCGATTGCATCGTATATCTTTTCTGGCCCCAGCAACTCGGTCATGCACCCTTGGCAAAAGAGCATGCGGTTGCTGTCGCTCGGCGCGATCTCGAAGAGTATCTTGCGGAACTGCTCCAAGGTCGAACAAATCTGCGCCACCCCCCCTAGCGGCTCGGGGATCGGCGGATCGTCCGGGTGCAGGGCCATGCACACGCCGGCCTTTTCGGCCGCCGGGATCGCCGCCGCCAAAAATCGCTCCATCCGCGCCCACATCTGCGCCTCATCTACTGGAGGCTCGTGCGGTTCGGGCCGGTTTTTGGCAAACACTGCATAGTCGAACGTACTGTATTGTACGCCGCCCCGACCGGTATCCGCAGGGGTGCGAAAATTGCCCATGGGCTTGAAGTTCCAGCCCACGCCGGGGATGCCGGCTCGGCCCGCGCTCTCCAGCATCTTGCACCAGTGGCCGATTTTTTCGTCCATGTCTTCTTCGGCCAAGGTGATCTCCTCCCAAGCGGGCATGAAGATATTGTTCAGCGTCATGCCGTGCGCCTCGACCTTTTCCCGCGCCTGCACCAGCGCGTGGGTGCAGTCTTTGCCGGCCTTTAAATCCTGCGCCAGCGACGTATTCGCCGAGCCGGTACCGCCCCGCCGTCCGGCAGCGGGTGCTCCGCCGCGCAATTCCAAATGGATCGAGTCCACCCCAAGTGCGCGCAAGAAGCTCAGATGCTCGTCGTCGAGTTCGCCGCTGGAAACTTGGTCTTGGATGTACATTAGCTGCTTTCTTTTTCAGCGACCGGCCGATCCCGTTGGTTTTGGCCGCCGTAGCGGAAGCCCGGCACGTTGTCGGCGCAGTACGTGCCGCGGAAGAGGGTCTGCCGCATCCGCGGCATCTGCTCGACGAGTTGGGCCGGCGGCGACCACGAACTCCAGCGCGAGCCAACGCTGTTGTAGAGGTTGAAAATGCCGACTCGCTCGTTGTCGGTGTTGGTCCACGGACAGGTGCTGTGCGCCAGCGCTTCGGTAAAAAACAGCACCGACCCAGCCGGACACTCGTATGTTTCCCACACCGCCGAATGGGGGTCCTGAATGGCGCCGGGCGCCGGGTATGCGGCCTTGTGGCTCCCCGTGGCCAAGAGCGTGCCGCCCTGGCGCATTTTGACCGGTGCTAGCTCCCACACCACCCGCGTCAATCCACTGAAGGACTTGCCGGGAATGCTCTGGTAGTGGTGCGAATCCACGGCAAAGCGGAAGAGGCCGCTGCCGTTGTGCGGGCTGAAAACGCCTTCCCGCTCGGGGGTAGCCGCGGGATTGCGCAAGCCGCTGCCCTCCATCCGAAACCCGTAGCACTCGGCGCTCGACAGCCCTGGGAATGCCAGAAATTCGTTGAGGAAACCCACCACCACCGGATGATCGGTCAGCTTCTCCAGCGGCCCGGCGACAAAAGAACGCTCGTGTTCCGGCAGCGACTCTGGGTTGCGCTGCACGCGCCAGGCATACTCGCGCATGGCCTCAATCTCGTCGTCGGCCAACACCCCGGGCACCAAAAGCCACCCGCGCACATCGAAGAGGTATTTCTGCTCGTCGGTCAGCGCGACGACCGGTTCGCCATCGGCGTTTTTTTGCGGCAGGTCGCCTTCCTCCAACAGCAACGGCTGCCCCAGATTCTTATCCACTACATATGCTTCGCTCATTTTGTGCATCCTCTTTTTGGTTTGAACGATTCGAGACGCTGATCGCTTTGTTTTTGTTACGCTGCGTCCATCTGCGGACTAACGTGTGCCTGATGGCACCCACCTTTTGTCCAGCGGCTTGGCCGCGGGCTTTGCTCGATGCCTGCTTGCGCCGGCACGACATTACTCGGCTTTGGCAAATGGCGGCGGCGGCGACTTGTCTGCTCCATCTACTTCGTATTCGTCCGGCGGAAAATTCTGGCACAACGCGCCTTGGCGCAGCACCCAATGGAAGTGGCCCCAAGTGCGCGGCGAGCGGTCGGCCAGCGTCGGCGTGGTATAGACGCCAGCGATGCCGATTCGGCTGTGCGGACTTTTGTTGACTGGGCTGTAGTGCCACATGCTGCTGTGCCAGCAGACTACATCGCCGGGTGCCAGTTCGATGTGCTCGACGCCGCGCTCGTCCTTTAGGGCTGCGACCCGTTCCCGCGGCAACTCGCCGTGGATGCTGTCGGCATAGAGAACGTGCTCGACGATCTCGGTTTTGTGACTGCCCGGAATGAATTGCAGGCAACCGTTGTCGCGCTGGGCCGGGTCGAGGGCCATCCAGAAGTTAAACGGTTCGGTGTCGCCGTCGCGCCACAGGCCATTGTCTTGGTGCCAAGGCGTGGCCGCCCCGGTCTTGGCCGGCTTGACGAAGACGCTGCTGAACTTGAGTAGGATATCGTCGCCCAAGTAATACCGCCCCAGCGGCACCATCGCCCCGGCGTGTACTGTGTGCCAGACTAGCGGCGCAGTGTGGCACCAGCGATTGAACTTGCGAAAGCGCTGCGCCCGCGCTTCGGGCGTATTGCCCATGGGGTCCATGGGATCGGCGTCGGTGCGCACGTTTTTGGGCTCGGGCGTGTACAGGACGTTCTTGATCACCCCGCGCATTTCGGCGGCTTGGTCGGCGGTCGCGACCCCACGCACTGTGAAATAGCCTTTCTTTTCCCATGCTTGGGCTTGAGCTTGAGTGGGTTGCCAGCTTTTCATATGTCCTCTACCTCAGTGCTCTTCAACGATCAGCGAGCCGAACTTCTCCTCGTCCCAATCCGCACCCCAACCCGGCCCATCCGGGGGTGCGATGTGCCCTTCTTTAATCAAGGGCGCGTTGAGCAACCCCCACTGCGCCCCGGTCTGCCGCAAACTGTCGGCCGTAGCCCCGAAAAACTCGTAGAAATCCGTGTTGTCGATGCAGCAGCCCAAGTGCGCGTGGACCAGCCCGTCCAATGCCCCACCGCCATTCAGTTCGATGTGCGCGCCGTGCAACTCGGCCAGATGCGCCAGCTTCAGCACCTGCGTCGCGCCGTGCCGGGCATTGCCGCGCAGGCGATCGGTCGCCCCTTGGATCAGCCATTGCGCCGTCAAGCCTATATCGTGCATCAGCATCTCAGTGCCCATCACCGGAATGGTCAACGCTCGGCACAGTTCTTGATATTGATTCATCTTCTGCTCGTGCATCGGCTCTTCTAACCACACAAAATCCAACTCTTCCAGCACCCGCCCCACTTCAATGGCCTCGCGCAGATCATAGGAACACACCGGATCGGTGATCAAATCGTACTCTGGCCCCACCGCATCGCGCACGGCCCGATAAATGGGGATGTCGGCCTTTCCTCCTTTATACGTGTGAAACTTGTACGCCCCAATACCCATCTCCTTGCCAAGCGCGATGGCCTTGAGATAGCCCTCTATATCCGTATCTCCGCCGGTCAGATACACCGGCAGGCGCGGCCGCACGCGCCCTACCAACGCATAGACCGGCAGCCCGGCGGCCTTACCCAAAATGTCCCACAGACAGTTGTCAAATGCCCCAAACCACCCCGGGGGCTGGTACACCCATCGGGTGCCTTTCCAGAACTGCTGAAACAATCCCTCGCGTTCCCACGGGCTCCGTCCCACCGCGTGATACCGCACGATGTCGGCCTGATAGGGCGTCATCGACGTGTCGCTGCGCCCCACAATGCCCGCGTCCGTGTGGACTTCCAAAAAACTCTGCCGCACCGGGTGCGATTCTTGGTTTGGCCTTCCTTGGTGTGTGTACTGTATCCTCCGCAACCCCTCTACTCGCGTGATACTGTGACCGGCGCGCCGCTTGCGGCTTGGATCTTCCAACACCAGCAATTTCACCGCGGTGATTTTCATGTCTGCCTCCTTTATCCACAAACTTGCATACCCTATATTCACCCCCCACCACTGTCAACCTCAGAGATTTATTATGAAAATCGCCGCCGTCGAAACCTTTGACCTTGCCTGCACTCTTGAACGCCCCTTTGGCTGGTCCCAAGGCTGGATCGATCAGCGCAGCACCACGCTCGTCAAAGTCACCACCGACGACGGCCTCGTCGGCTGGGGCGAAGGCGCGGCGGCCAGTCTCGTCAACGGCTTGCTCGCCCCGCTGCTGATCGGCCAAGACCCCATGGACCGCACCGGGTTGTGGGAGCGCATGTTCCACGCGCTCTACAACGGCAACAACGCGGTCGGCCTAGCCGGCAGCGCCCTTTCCGCGCTCGACATCGCCCTCTGGGATCTCGCCGGCAAAGCCACCGGCCTGCCGGTCTGCGCCCTCCTCGGCGGCAAGGTCCGCGACCAAGTCGCCGTCTATGCCACCGGCCTCTACTACACCGACGGCGAATTTCCCGACCGCCTGCTCGACGAGGCGCGGGGCTATGTGGCCGCAGGATTTAAGGGGATGAAAACCAAGGTCGGGGGGCTTTCTATCGCCGAGGATGTAGCGCGCGTCACGGCGCTGCGCGACGCCATCGGCCCGGACATTCACCTGATGGTTGATGCCAACGAAGCCTACAACGCCACCACGGCGATTCGCATTGGCCAGCAGCTGGCCGACTTGGACTTGGTGTGGTTTGAGGAGCCGGTCAACGCCCAAGACCTCGACGCCTATTTGGAAGTCAAAGCCGCGCTACCCATGGCCATGGCCGGCGGCGAAAACCTGCGCACCCGCTACGAATTCAAGCCCTACCTGACGCGCCGCGCCTACGACATTGTCCAGCCCGACATCATGCACTGCGGCGGCATCACCGAAATGCAGCGCATCTGCGCCATGGCCAACGCCTGCGGCATTCAGGTCAATCCTCACGTCTGGGGCTCGCCCGTTATGATCGCCGCCACTTTGCACCTTGCCGCCACCCTGCCGCCCTGTCCACCAGCGCACAACGCCCAGCCCTATATGCAGGAGCCGGTGATGGAATTCGACCGCACGCCAAGCGCCATCCGCCAACAGCTATGCGCGGTGCCGTTTGACCAACGGGACAGCTTTGTGCGCGTACCGACCGGGCCGGGGTTGGGGATTGAGGTGGATGAACAGGTCGTCGAAAGGCTGAAGGCGTCATAGCGACCAACATTTGAGTACAATTCAGGCTTTATCCGAGGAAAGCCGGACATGACCGATCTTTTCGAGAAAGTGCGCGAAGACTTCCCGCGAGCGCGGACTGCGGCGTACTTCGACAACGCCTCGTCGCATCCGATCAGTGTGCACTCGGCGGCGGCCTTGCACCGATACGTCGATTGGGTCGCCCACGAGGTCGGGGAGCCGTGGTGGCCGACTTGGGCACCGCCGCGCGACCAAGCCAAGGCCCTGTTTGCCCAGCTCATCAACGCCGACCCCGGAGAAATCGCCTTTGCGCGCAGCACGGTGGAATCGGAGAGCAACATCCTCAACGGCTTGCGGGATTATCTGGCCGGCGGCAATGTGGTGATGTCGGATTTGAACTTCAACCCCTGCATATCCAACTACAAGTTTCGCGCCCAGCAAGGTCTCGAAGTGCGAATCGTCAGCAACCGCAACTGGCAAATCGACATGGACGCCATGGGAGATGCGGTCGATGGCAATACCCGACTGATCTCGGTGGCGTTGGTGTCAAATGTCAATGGGTATGTCGCCGATGTCGCGGCGCTGAGCAAGCTAGCGCACGACAACGGCGCGTATCTGTATGTGGACATCATGCAGGCCGCGGGCGGCGTTCCGATCGACGTCAAGGCGCTGGGCATCGACTTTGCGGCTTGTTCGACGTTTAAGTGGCTGATGGGCGTCAAGGGGTTCGGGTTTTTGTACGTTCGCTCTGACCTGCAGCACGACGTGCTCCAACCGTCTCAACCTACGGGTGGTGTGACATTCAACTATCCCCCTTGGGTAGAAGAGCCCGATTCGGCCAGTGAAAAAATCTCGTTTTCATCCCCGACCGGAGTCGGTGCCTACGAGGTCAGTTACCCCTCGTACGAGGGCGTCGTGTGCGCCCAAGAGAGCTTGCAGTACATCCTGCGCCTTGGAGTCGATAGAATCCGCAGCCACGCCAGAGACCTGACCGATCGCCTGCAGGAGGAGCTGCCGAAGCGGGGGTACCCATCGATCACGCCGAAGAACAACCAAAGCCCCATCCTCGCCTTCGTAGCACCACGCCCCGAAGCAGTCCTAGCCAATTGCAGGAGTGCCAATGTTCACGTGGCGATGCGCTTGGGCAACAAGATGCGCCTATCCCCCTCAGTGTACAACAATCACGCGGACGTTGATCGCCTCCTCGAAGCCCTGCCTTAGAAGCTGGCACCTCACACCGAATCGACCACTTCGGCGAGTCCTGCGTAGCCGTTGCTCGGCTTGGGCCTACGGGAATGGTGTGAGGGCAAGAGCAGGGCGGCCTGCTGGGGAGCGGTGAGCTCGTCCCAGTAGGACGGCCGCCGGCCGCGCACTCCGCCTCCGCCCCATGCCATGTGTCCGGTGTTGTACTTGTAGAGGATGGCGCGGCGCTGGTGCTCGGCATTCCACGGGAGGGTGCCGTGGGTACACGCCTCGCTGAAGATGATGGCGTCGCCCGCTTTGGCGTTTATCTCGGTCACGTATTCTTGGTACTGTTCCCATCTGAGCATCTTAGCCGGGCAGGCTAGGTTGGCCTTGTGGCTGCCGGCAATGACGCTGAGGCCGCCGTCGCCGGGCCCTTCATCGGCGAGCAGGTATTCGATGACGCAGAGGCCGGTAAAAATCGTACCCTCGCGGTAGAAGTAGGGTGCGTTGTCGAAGTTGCCGTGCAACATGCCGCCGGAACATCCTTTGTCCATGGCGATCAGCCCCGGACCGTGGTCGAGCCGCCAGCCTTCCCCGAGGATGGTGTTGAGGTGCGGGATGGTTTTGGGATGCGCCAGCATTTCTCTGAAGGGCTCGCACAATGGCCGCGGCAATTCCAACAGGCCCTCGCTGTTGCCGAGACGTGTCGAAGTGTTTTCACCCTTTAAAGCAACCGAGTCGCCAAAGTACTCCGGGCTCGGCGAGAGCTCCATCGAGTCGATGGCTTCGTTAGCCAGCTTCAGGTGCTCCTCGCTCAGCACGTCCCGCACGATCAAAAATCCGAGCAAGTCGAATAGGTACTTCTCATCGGCGGACATTTCCACCGTTTCTGCGGTGATTGAGCGCGAGGTGTTGGCGTGTTCAATCATGGCTGCTCTCCTTGGGATGGATGGTTGGGAGCTTGGTTGCAGTAGCTTTTATCGACAAAATGCCCTGAGCACATGCGCTGGGCAAGGCTAATTTTTAAGGGGTCGCGTTTGCCGTGCCGCTGGCTGTCGGCAACGACCCTAGGCTTCGTACATGACTGGGCAAATCTGCGGATCGTCCAAATGCGCTGTGTAGTAGCTCTGGTCGCCGGGCACGGGCACGGCCCGTTCGTCGCGCAAATGCACGGCTAAGCTCCAGCGCACCGCGTCCGAGACATTGGCGTTGGAGCCGTGATAGGTCAGGCAATGGTGGACGCTAAGCCCACCCAAGGGCATCAGCGCCGACACTTCCTCCCAAGTCTCACCCGCTGGCACCTCGATGTCCTCGCGCAACTTATGCTGGTCCTTATCGAAGAAATTGCCTTGGTCCAAAAAGCCCCAACGGTGCGACCCACGCACAAATCGCATCGGGCCCAACTCCTCGCCCACATCGCACAGCGCGATCCAAGCCGTAAAAAGCCCTTCGTCGTGCTGCCACATGCGCCAGTACTGCCGATCTTGATGCCAGCCGACGTGCCCGGCGGCCGCTGACCCGGGCGGCTTGATCAGCAACTGACTCGCCCACACTTGCACTCGCTGGGCACCCGTTATCTGGGCGACTGTGCGCCCTACTTGTGGACAGGTCACCAATCCATACAGCCCCGTATCCGACCGATGCGGATTGTTGATCTTGCACAACACACGAGGGTCGTACTTCGGATGCTCAGTCGGCGGCAGTCCCATATCAAACTTCTCATCGCGCACAGCCACCATTCCCTGCAACGCCTTTGCCAACACATCGTCCGGCGCGATCTGTTTACCCGCGATGCAATACCCATCGCGCTCGTACTGCTCGACAGCTTGTCTCATCTCAAATTCTCCAAAAGTAGATTGCCTAAAAATCTCCGACTTCCGATCCCTGCGGCCGAATACCAGACCATTGGGCTGGCAACTTGGCGCGGGGCGAAGCCGTGTTTATGTTGAGCTAGACACATCTCGATCCAAATTGAGGACTGACTATGCCCAATATCACCCGCGTCCTGTTCATAGGCAACAGTTTCACCGCACGCAACGATCTGCCCGGCCTCCTCACCCAACTCGTCCACACCGGCGGCAAGGGCGAGTTGGAATGCGAACTCATCAGCGCTGGCGGCGCTTCGCTGAGGATGCACTTAAACAAAGGCGAGGCCCATCAGCGCTTGCAGGCATCCTCCTGGCACTACGTCGTGTTGCAGGAGCAAAGCACCCTGCCGGTCAAAAACCCCAAGCGCACTGGCGAAAACATCCGCGAGTTCGACGCCGCAATTAAAGCGGCAAAGGCGCAGACGGTACTCTACATGACTTGGGCGCGGCAAAACGCTCCTGAGACCCAAGCCGCCTTGAGCGAGACCTACGCCGAAGTGGGGCGCGAAATCGGCGCGACCGTCGTGCCCGCGGGCCTAGCTTGGCAGCACTGTCTAGCCGCGCATCCGACTATCGTCCTCCACGACCAAGACCAAAGCCACCCCAATCTCGCCGGGTCTTACCTAGCGGCTTGTGCATTTTACGCGACGCTCTTTATCGGCCGCTCCAAGTCCATTCCCAACATCGATATTGACCTAGACGCCGAAACGATCAACGCCCTCCACCAAGCGGCGCTGGCAACGGTGCGCGTCTCCGCGTAGAGGAGTCCTCCCTATGAGCGCATTTGCAAGCGAGTACTACCTGTGGCTCAAAGCCATCCACGTCATCTTCGTCATCGCTTGGATGGTCGGCATGTTCTACCTGCCGCGTCTCTATGTCTATCACTGCCAAGTCACGCCCAACTCCGAAGCCGACGAGACCTTCAAGATCATGGAGCACAAGTTGCTGCGGATCATTATGAATCCGGCGATGATCGTTTCTTTTATCACCGGCATCCTGCTCATTCTCGCCACGGGCGCCGGTGCACCCGGCACCGGCTACTGGATGCACATCAAACTGGTGCTAGTGCTCGCCATGGCGGCCCTCCACGGCATGCTCTCCTCCTACCGCAAGGCTTTTGCACGCGGCGAGAACCAAAAGAGCGAGCGGTTCTTCCGCCTGCTCAACGAAGTGCCCACCGTGCTGGTGATCGTCATCGTGCTGTTGGTGGTAGTCAAGTTTGTCTGAGCTTGATTCAGGGCCGCAATTTCCTTATACCATCGCGGTGCATTTCCGCGATCCATTTATCAAGGAGAAACTGATGAAATCGCTCACTGCGGCGATCCTCGTGCTCGCCTTGTCTCTGCCGTGCTTTTCCCAGACCCGCCAACAAGGGCCTTGGTGGCCCTCGCCGTGGGGAGCCGACGACCAAGCCGGCGCATCCAACCGCATCACCGCCGAAACCATCCTCAGGGCTGTACAGCTAGTCAAGACCGGCAAAATGTACGAGCTAGGCCAGATATACGAGCGCGACATGCCGCTGTTTGGCGAGCGCACCTATGCGATGATCATTCCCGGTGCGCCCACCGGTGGCCCCTTTGGCGAGAACAACATGCTCATGTATTTCGACGAGTTCCTCTGCGCCGAGATCGGCCAAGTCGGTACGCAGTTCGACGGGTTGGCCCACATTGGTACGCGCATGGAGATGGCCGACGGTTCGATTCAGGATGTGTTCTACAATGGCGTTACCGCCGACGAGATGTCCACTCCTTACGGGGTGACCAAACTGGGCATCGAACACGTGCGCCCCCTCATCACCCGCGGTGTGCTCATCGACATTGCCGGCTACAAGGGCGTCGAACGCCTCGACCACAGCTACGAGGTCACCGTCGCCGATATCCGCGGCGCACTGGCAAGGCAGGGGATCGCCGAGAGCAGCATCCAAGAGGGAGACGCCCTGCTTTTCAACTACGGCTGGTCCACGCTGTGGAAGAACCCGGAAACCTACAACACCAACCCGCCCGGCATCGGCATGGAGGCGGGCGAGTGGATCATCTCCATGAAACCCTCGATGATCGGCTCAGACCAGTGGACCACTGAAGTTGTGCCTGGTCCCGACCCCAAATTGGTCTTCCCGGTTCACCAAGAACTCATCACCAAGAACGGCATTTTCAACCTAGAGAACATGGTCTTTGAACAAGTGTTGGCCGACGAAGTGTATGAGTTCCTCTTTATATTCACGCCGACCCGCTTCAAAGGCGGCACCGGATCGCCAGGGCGGCCGCTCGCCATCCGCTAAACGGAAAACCCACCGGTGAGTGGTGCTCGTGCGGCGCGACAGCAACCAACACCAAATACGCCCCTTATCCGACCTAGAATTCTTCCGCCCAGACGGACTCGTCGCCATGCCCTAAGTTTTACTTAACTAAGTACTAGCCATCTCAGTCGCCGTTTTCGTTTCCATCGGCCATCTCAATGAATTTTTTTCGCGGCTTTTCGCTCAACACAACCTGCTCTTTTCTGGTCTTTTCTTTAGGGTTTGTAAACTCAGTCCTCCTGGCCGATCGGCTAGGCCCAGAGCACTATGGCACCCTAAGGCTGTGGACTGCACTCGTCATGCTGGGCGTCCTGTTCTTCGGCGAGTGGCTCAGCAAGGGAAACATTTACGTGGTGGGGCGAGAGCAAGAGCGGGAGGCCGCGATCAACCACACCTTGTTGTATTGCTTGGTCTTGGGTGCCTTCCTGCTACTGACGGCTCCTTTTAGCTTAGCACTCGCAAAGGTCTTCGTGCCCAGCATCACCCTAGTCCAATGGGTCTTGGGCGTTTTGGTGATGGCGTTCACCGTGCTACAACGGGCGGGCTTGTCCGTCTTTTTAGGCGAAGATCGGCTCAAGCCCTACGCACTACTGCCCGTAGTATTTATCGCCATCTACCTCGGTGGCAATCTAGTCCTTTCCCAGCTAGGGTACCTCGAATTGGAACGGGTGATGGGGGTGTGGGTAGGAGCAGTAGGGATAACGGGCTTGGCGATTTTTGCCCTATTCTTGCACCGGGGATTTCGCTTTCGGTGGGGCGGGCGACGCGCACTCCGGCAAATGCTTCGCATTGGTTCGCGTGGCGAGGTTTGCTTGGTGCTCATGTTTTTGCTGCTCAAGAGCGACCTCTTTTTGCTAGAACACTTTTTGGGCGCGAAGGAGGTGGGCGTGTACGGAGTGGCGACGAACTTTACGGACATGGTGCAGCGCGTCGCCAACATTGCCTCGGTCATCCTGCTCGCCAAAATAGTGCGCGGGCAAGACGACACGCAGCTCTCCTTGGGCGTGGGCCAAGGCATCTTTGTCTTTTCTCTGCTTGCAGCGGCCATCTTGATTTTCGGCGGACGCCTACTGCTGAGCGTTTTCTTTCCCCTATATCCAGAGGCCTACGAGCCTCTTGTTTGGCTGCTGCCCGGCATGTTGTTTTTGGGCTGTGGGGCCGTATTCAACGCCAAACTAATGGGCGAGGGCTACCCCTCCATGACTCTGTGGGCACCGGGCATTGCTCTGATGGCCAACGTGGCCCTGAATCTATGGTTGATCCCCAAACTCGGGCTGCGAGGTGCGGCCTTATCTACTTCGCTCGCCTATGCCTTGTGGGGAGTACTGACGGCCTCGTATTACTTGCGCCTAAACCGGCTGGGCTGGCGAGCCGTCTTTGCGCTGCCTTCTTTTGCGCAACGGGAAAAGCCGACGACGAAGCAACCACCATCCTTCTGAGTTTCCCAAGTGCGACTCAAACGCCGCATCGCACTCGGCAGCTAAAAGGAATCGCCATGAACTCACTATTTCGCCGCCAAGCCCCCTCCGCAGCCGATTTGGACTCCTTCCACCAAGACGGCTACATCTTCTATCCCGACGTACTCAAGGACGAGGCGAGGCACAGCTTGACCAACGAAATCCTCGGCCTCGACTCAGTGCGCCGCTACCTCGACGCCTTGGACGAAAAATCCGCCGCGCCCCAGTCCTATTTCGTCCGCCCTTGGAACGACCGCGGCCCATGTGGCGACCGCCTCATCGACGACCCCTTTGTCATCGCGTTGCTACAAGCCACCATCGGCCCAAACTACCACTTCTGCCACTCCGCCCTCAACCTCGCCCCACGCGGCATCGGCCCCATTCCCTACCATCAAGACCACCACCACTGGAAGCACGAAAACCCCGTCAACCTCGCCGAGCGCGACAAGTACTACATCCAAGTTCTCTACTATCCCAATGGCTTCACACGCGGCGACCGCAACCTCAAGGTCATTCCCGGCAGCCACCTCGTCGCCCCAACCGCCGAGGCCACGCCTGAGCGCATGTTAGCCGGGGCCTGCGACGCAGAGGCCGGGCGCGAGCTAAAAGAAGTGCGGCTCGCCGTGCCTCCGGGCAGCATGGTCTATATCAACGCGCGGATTTTTCACGCCGTCGAAGCCAAACCCGCGGACTCCCCCCAGCCCTATCGCATCTTCAACATCGACATTTTCAAACAAGCCGGGCCGCCGCATCGCTATACGCAGGCGATTCCCCCCGAGTGGATTGCACGCGCCAGCCCCCAACGCAAAAAACTCTTTCTCCGCGAGCCTTACACGGAGGGATGCTGGGCGGCCTAAGAAGCCGTCTTACGACCTCGGTCTTGCCTGCAAGCTACTTCCCCTGCATGGCAGCATTCGACTCAAGACATTACAATACTACCGTCCACTGTCTTCGGCATACACCAGCAAGTGCCGTCTTCGCCACAGGAGCTTCGCCATGAGAGTAGCCGCTATCGCCACCATCTACCATCCCAAGTCCCATGCCGATGTCATTGCCACCAAATTTATGAAGGGCATGTCCACAGACGAGGGCCTGATGCCCCCAGAAGTGGACCTAGTATCCCTGTACATTGACCATGTGCTGGAAAACGATATTGGCGTGGGCTTGGCTCAAGAGCATGGGGTACCCATCTATCCCAGCATCCGCCGCGCCCTGCACGCTGGTGCCGACCGGCTCGACGTAGATGCGGTGCTGCTCATCGGCGAGCACGGCGACTACCCTTGGAACGAGCGGGGCCGCCACATGTACCCGCGCCGCTATTTCTTCGAGCAAATCGCTGGCGTCTTTGCCGAGAGCGGCCGCTCGGTGCCCGTGTTTTCAGATAAGCATTTGGCCTATGACTTTGGGGACGCCCAGTGGATGTGGGATCGGGCTGGAGAACTGGGCATCCCGCTGATGGCCGGGTCGTCGCTGCCTTTGGCTTGGCGCTCGCCTTGGCTGGAACACGCCAAAGACACGGCCATTGAAGAAGCGCTTTCCATCGGCTATGGCGGCATCGAGGCCTATGGGTACCACGCCTTGGAGACTTTGCAGTGCATGGTCGAGCGGCGCAGCGGTGGCGAGCAGGGGGTGGTGTGGGTACAGTGCCTCGAAGGGGACGACGTATGGCGCGCCCGCGACCAAGGGCTGTGGTCTGGAGAACTGGCCGAAGCCGCTTGCGCTGCCATCGCCCAAAAGCCGAACGGGCCGATGGAGAAACACGCCAAAAAGCCAGCCGTTTTCCTCATGGAGCACTGCGATGGCTTGCGCACGGCGACCTTGATGCTCAACGGCTATGTCAGCGACTTCGCCTATGCCGCACGGGTGGGAGGGCAGGTGCAGGCCACCGAGTGCTACTTGCAAAACGAGGGGCCGTTTGCCCATTTCGGCTATCTGTGCCGCAACATCCAGCAGTTTTTTAAAACGGGTCAGGCCCCGTACCCGCCCGAGCGCACCCTGCTGACGACCGGGGTTATCGACGCGGCGATGAATTCGCGCCACGAAGGGCACCGCCGGGTCGAGACGCCTTACCTAGCCATCGCCTATCAGTCCTACGACCAGATGCCGCAGCGACCCCGAGGACCGCGGCCCAGCGGCGCCTGCATCGATCCACAGTCGCCCGACATTCTATAGGGCTTAGTGGCGCCGGAAGAAGGCGTCGAGAGAGTAGCGACCCGCGCCCGTTAAAAACAGCGTCGCAAAGGGGAAAAAGTACAATACCGCTAATTCCTTTTTCGCCCACGGATCGTCTCCGTGTATGATAAGTGCGGCCACTAGCATGGTGACCATCAGCGGCACGGCCGCCCAGCGGGTGGCGAAGCCCAAAATCACCGCTAGGGCGCAAAACACTTCGGCACCGGTAGCCAAGGCCATGCTCAGCGGCGAGCCGACGCCCAAGGGGTCGGGAAACGAAGAGGAACGCTCGGCAAAGCTGGTCAACTTACCCCAACCGTGGGCGAGCAACATCATACTGCCAACCGACGCCCTCAGCAGCAGCAGCCCCAGTGAATAACCAATGCCGGCCGCGGGGGCCGGGCCAAACAAAAGTCTTCTTAAGATCATATTCTCTCCTTGAGTAACCGATGTTACGCCCAGTCAGTGGCCGGTGAAAGGCAGGGCACTAACCAACTACCGGCGTAACGTCAGTGAGTAAATCGGCTTCAGTCTTTCAACTCGACGATGACATTGCGCCATGGCCCGTCGCCGACGTTGAACGCCTCGTGTACTGCCTCCCCTTCGACTTGGCTGAACCGCACATCTCCGTCCTTCATATCGCTAGCCGGGCGGCGACTTCCCTCTGCATCGGCGGCCTGCAATCGGCCGTCGCCAATAACCACGTATAGGTAGTCGTGCTCGTGCCGATGCAGACCGGTGCTCTCGCCTGGTGCCAACCGCAGATCCCAAACCCGCACCCGCTCATTTTCAAACAGCAACTGCGTCCCCACCGCGGACGAAATGGTTTTGTCCGTTTTCATAACCCTGCTCCTTTTGCGCCCAAGATATATTTAGGGAGACTTGCTCACAACCCCTTTGTGCTTCCACGACGAGCAAGGGGCTTTCACTAAACGCCGTTCCGCGCCATCTTCATCAAAGAACAGAATCGGAGAGCGTCGAATTGGGCCGTCCGCATGAGAGCAATCATACCAGCAATTGTTGCGCTCCTCTTTTTTTTGGGTGCCGCCAGCCGCAACGTCACACCCGACGCGGTGACTCGGGCTACGATCTGGAATTCCCACGAGGGCGATCCTGATGTCTTGGGAGACGGCAAGGTTCCCCAAGATGCCGATGCCCTGCCCTTCACCTGGAAAACCAAGGGGATTTTGGTGTTTGCTTGGGAGGAACCGCTGCGGCTGGAAAAATTGCGGATCTACGTCGGCGCCATCGGCAACAACTACCAAATCCGCGCCTATTTAGGCGGGCGCTTAGACGACACCGGCACCTTGCGCGAACCCGAAGGAGTGCAAACCGCCCGGATCGAAGAGAATGCGCGGGTAGTGGACCAGTGGCTCGAAGTTTATTTTCCAGCCGAAACTATGGCCGACAACCTCGAGCTATGGACGCTGGGTCCTACCGTCTTCTACGAGGTGGAAATCTACGCGCGCAGCCCGGACGCTACCGCAGTCGAGCGGTTGAGCTGGGGACAAATCAAGGCCGGCCAAAACGCACTTTCACAAATGCGCCAAACACCGTAACTATATAGAACTTGAATCGTCTTGTTTGCCATCTGGGATTAATACGGGAGAGTTGGTCATGCCCCAAATGACAAAACGCAAACTTGCAAATTGGGCCTTGCTGCTGCTGGTCGGTGCGCTGATTGCCTGGGACATCTACGCCCACCAAGCGCAGACTTTTTTCGTCGGCACAGCAACGTCCGTGCAGCAGGCTCAAGAGCGCTTGCAGGTAGAGGGCTTGCCCCTCCTGCGCCCCGGCACGCTCACCTTGGGCGAGGGCCGTCCGACCGTGGCGGTCGCCACTGCAAGCGACCCACAGCTGGCCGCCCCAGCCGCGCTAAACGCCTCCTTGAGCTTCGCGCAAGTAGATGCCATCGTCCGCCGCGCTTTGGCGCTAGACCAATCGGGGCGCTCCATCCGCGCCGTCGTCGAGCCGAGCGATTGGGTCGTCGTCAAAGTCAACATGGTGACCAACCGAGCCAATCCCTCCTCGGCATACTACCACAATGGCATTGAACACCCCGGCCAGATCACGGATTTGCGCGTGGTCAAGAGCGTGATTAACTACCTCATTGAACAGGTGGGGCCGCGGCGTATCACCATTGCCGAGGGCGGGGCCGAATCGCCCCGCAAAGGCGAGCCGGGCTTTCCTTCTAATGCCGCAGAAGACGGCTGGGCCGCGACCTATCCCGAATTCGGCAATCTTTCGTACATCAAGATGCTAGAAGAATTCGCCGCCCTAGGGGCCTCCACTGTGGTGGATACTTCTGACCTCAACTACGCACCTTTCCGGCGCGAGCCGGTTCCGGGCGGGGCCATTCAGCGCTTGGGGGTGACGCGCCTGCGCTATCCGGGTGCCCAGTTCGGCTTCCACGTGGAGGGTACCGGCAGCTTCCGCAAGGAAGGCTATTTCATGCCCGAACCGATCCTAGACGCCGATAAGGTGATTTCCATCGCCGCCATGAAGACCACTATCTACGGCACCACCCTAGGCATCAAGAATTACGTCGGCACCCTAGCCTCAGCAGCCTACGGCGACGGCACCTCCAAGCGTCACCACTACCAGAACAACCCCGAGCACGGCTACGTGGACCTGTTCTCCTACAACCCAGCGGCCTATACCGTCATTGAGGGATTCTGGGGCACCGAAGGCGACGGGCCGCAGTGGGGGCAAAACGTCCAGCACAACGTGGTGGTAGCCGGCGGCGATCCGTTGGCCACCGAAGCGGTGGCCAACGTGGTCATGGGCTTCAACCCGCTCGACTTAGAGCATCTCTACCTAGCGGCAACCAAGGGCTTTGGCACTTTCGATCTAAACCGAATCGAGGTGGCGGGACGTGCGCCCGATAGCGTCCAGCGCAACTTCGTCAAATCGCGTGGCGGCAGTCGGCAGGGCGCGTTCTACGGGCGCGGCATTCGCCGCTGGCTCGTCGCTGGGCCATTCTCCAATAGCTCCGAGCCGCTGCCCAACGAAGCTCAGCTATACCCCTTAGCAGGCGAGCCGGCTGGCGATGGGGTGTGGACGCAGGTGGAGCACCTTGGTTACACGGCTGAAATTCTGCCGTTGGGCGACCTCAACGGCAAAGATCAAGACATCGCCAACTACGCCTTCACTTTGGTCCATTCACCGCAAGCGCAGCAAGGTTTTCTGTGGTTCGGCTACGGCGACTACGCCAAGGTCTGGCTCAATGGCGACGTGGTCTATGAGAACATTGCCCGGCGCAATTTTCAACTGGCCGACCAAAAGGTTCCAATTCGCCTAGCAGCGGGGGAAAACAGACTGCTCTTCAAAATCGGCAACTCGGCCGGCAACACCATGCTGGCCGCCCACGTGGTGGACCAAGACGGGGACCGCCTGCCCGGGATCAAATTCCTATTGCCGGGCGAGATTCCCACGGCCGTGGCCGAGTCGGCCGAGCCTTTACCGGAAGCGCCGATGCTGCTGGAAAACTACCCGAATCCATTCAATCCCATCACCCGCGTCCGCTTTGCCCTGCCCCAAGCCGGACCTGCTACGCTGGATATCTACAATGCGGCGGGCCAGTGGCTCTGCACTTTGGTGGAAGGAGACCTCGCCTCAGGCTATCACGAGGTCATGTGGGACGCGCGCAATGCCGCGGGCTTTAATGTGGCTAGCGGAGTCTATCTCGCCGTCCTCAAAGTTCGCGATCTGCGCCAGACCCGATCTATGACCTTAGTTCGCTGAGCGTGGACTGTACCGCGTCCTTCAAGATGCAAACCCTTTACCACCCGCTCTGGCAGGCCGCCAGCATTGCAGAGCATTATCTGCGGAATACCTACACGCTGCGCGTCTTGGCAAGTTTTTGGGACTTGGCGGCCCAACTCTGGTACTTTGTGGTGCTCGGTGCCCTGTTTAGCACCCTAGCTTGGCGTTACTTGCCTAAGACTCGGATCCGCCGCACCCTCCAGCAACGGGCCAACGGCTCGATTGTGGCATCCACCTTGCTGGCCTTGATCTCGCCCCTGTGCACCTTTGCCGCCATTCCCGTGGCGGGTCGCCTGATAAACATGGGCGTACCGGCCGCCCCTTTGGTGGCCTTTGTCGTGGCCTCGCCGCTGATGAACCCCGCCCTATTCGTGTACACTGCTGGCACCATAAGTATGGAAATGGCCGTAGCTCGACTGGTCACGGCGACCAGCGTGGGACTGCTGGCCGGTTTTGCAGCCCAGTCTGCTGTGCGGCGCCTAACGTTCGCGGTCCGC
Source organism: Candidatus Latescibacterota bacterium (assembly GCA_965221515.1). Lineage (GTDB taxonomy): Bacteria > Latescibacterota > UBA2968 > UBA8231 > UBA8231. Next base: position 3,585,734 of record OZ244897.1, on the reverse strand, counting down.
ACAGCAGTCCCTGCAGAGCCCGCTACGGCCAAGACGGACGGACGGTCTGAAGCCAGCATACTGGCGCAGCACTTCCGCGCCGATTTGCTCTTCATCGCCAAATTCTTCAGCTTAGGAATCTTCATCGCCGCTTTGGTAAAGACCTTTCTGTCGCAAGAGTTGGTGCTAGTGCTAGTCGGCCCCGGTAGCGTCTGGGCCGTACCCATGGCGGTGGCTCTGGGGGTGCCGCTCTACGCCTGTGGCGGCGGCAGCATTCCCATTGTCGAGAGCATGATGCAGATGGGCATGAGTCCGGGAGCGGCTTTGGGCTTTTTCATTGCTGGCCCAGCCACCAAGTTCTCCACTCTGACCATGCTTGGGGCCGTTTGGGGCCGCCGCATCTTGCTGTTCTACTTGAGCTTGATGCTAGTCGGAGCGTTGCTCTGGGGTATTATCTACCCCTTTAGCGACGAAACCATCCACGCCAAATCAGCCGGGCTCTACGAAGACCTAATAAGCCAGTAGGGGCGGTTTCAAACCGCCCCCAAAGGCCTCCACCCATGCAACCGCGTACGCGTATCGCCCCCAACGTCCTCCTGATTACCACCGACCATTGGTCTGCTTCCCTCTTGGGCGAAGCCAACCATTGCGCCATTCTAACTCCGACCCTCGACGCACTGGCCCGCAGCGGCACCCGCTTCGCCAACGCCTATAGCGAATGCCCGGTCTGCATCCCGGCTCGGCGCACCCTAATGACGGGCACTTCGCCGCGCACCCACGGCGACCGGGTCTTCAAAACGACCGGCCCCATGCCCGAGCTGCCGACCATGGCGCAGACCTTCCGCGACGCCGGCTACCAAGCCTATGCCGTTGGCAAGCTCCACGTCTATCCCCAGCGCGACCGCATTGGCTTCGACGACGTGCTCCTCGACGAAGAGGGCCGGCCGCACTTGGGCGCGGTTGACGACTACGATCTCTTCCTCGCCGACCAAGGCCATGCGGGCATGGGGTTTGCCCACGGCATGAGCAACAACGAATACTCCTTTCGCCCTTGGCACTTGCCCGAGGACTGCCACCCCACCACTTGGGCGGCGCACCAGATGAGCCGGATGATTAAGCGGCGCAACCCGGCCAAGCCCGGCTTCTGGTACCTGTCCTTCCGCCACCCACACCCACCGCTAGTGCCCTTGCAAAGCTATCTCGACCTCTACCGCGACATCGACATCGACGCGCCGCACTACGGTGCCTGGGCCCGCGACTTCGACAACCTGCCCTACGCGCTCAAAGCCATTCAAGGGGCCAACGCCCACCTCAAGGGGCCGGAGATTGTGCGCATTCGCCGCGCCTTCTACGCGCTCTGCACCCAGATTGACCACCAACTTCGCGTGGTCATCGGCACGCTGCGCGAGGAGGGGCTGCTCGACAATACCATCATTTGCTTCACGGCCGACCATGGCGATATGCTCGGCAACCACGGCCTCTGGGCCAAGCGGCTCTACTACGAGCAGTCGGCCAACGTGCCGATGATCTTGCTCGGAGGCCGGGACGGACGCGTGCCGCACCACGCGATCGACAACCGCCTCGTCGGCTGGCAGGACGTCATGCCGACTTTGCTCAACCTAGCCGGCATCGACATCCCCGCCACCGTAGAGGGCTTGCCCATGGTCGGCGAGGAACGGCGCACCTATCTCTACGGCGAGTGCGGCGAAGGGCCGACCGCTACCCGCATGATCCGCACCGAGCAGCACAAGCTGATCTACTATCCCGTCGGCAACCGCGTCCAGCTCTTCGACCTCGAAAGCGATCCCAGCGAGCTAAACGACCTTGCTGGCTCGCCCGACCACGCCGCCATCCAAGCCCAGCTCAGCGAGTGCCTCGTCGGCCAACTCTACGGCAGCGACCAAGCCTGGGTCCAAGACAATCAACTCGTCGGCCTGCCCGACCAACCGTGGTCACCCCGTCCCAACCGCAACCTTTCCGGTCAGCGAGGCCTGCACTATCCTGTGCCGCCCCTGTAGGGGCGGTTTCAAACCGCCCCTACCTTGCCCAGATGTGCCGTCGGTCTTTTCTTCTTTTGTATGCCCGACATCCCAAACGACTCGGCAAACCCCGCGCACAGACCTTCCCCAGCAACTCGTCGCCGCAGCCAGTCGCGGCTGATCGGCGTCGCCGTTAGCGGCTCGATCAACAACGCCCTCCTCACGTCCCTCATCCCGCTCTTTCTCCTCTCGCTCAATGCTTCGCCCTTGCTCATCGGCTTAGTCGCCACCAGCGACTATCTCCAGAAGATGGGGCGCGTCGTTGGCTTGCAGCTGATGCAGCGCACCGGGAAGGCTGGGCTCTTCTTTTGGGGTCGGCTCTGCTCGGTGCCAGCGGGGCTAGCGCTGGCGCTGCTGGCGTTCTACGGCGCGAGCGGGGTTCGGGCGGCTTGGATCGGCCTAGCGCTGTTTAGCGCACGGGGTCTCATACAACAAGCAGGTAACACCGCTTGGTGGCCCTTAGTCCAGGACAACACCGCTAGCAGTGGGGTCGGTGCCTTTCTCACGCGCATGCGCCTTCAGCAGCGCCTGCTCGAACTCGTCTTGCCCATCCTGATCGGCTGGTACCTCGGCTCTCAGCCCATGGCCGACGACTTTGGGCCGCTCTTTGCTCTGGCGGTTTTTTCTACCTGCGGCGGGGCCTTCTTAGTGCGCGCCGTAGCTGAGCAACCGCTGTCCCCGCCCGACGAAGGGCTAATTCGCCGCTTGCGCCAAGCGTTGGCCGCGCCCCAGATCCGCGCCTACGCGCTCTTTATTATGGCTCGTACAGCCGTGCTAGCGGCGACCTTTCCGCTGTGGGTCGTGGCGCTCACGGATGGGGGCTTGCCCGTTAGTTACTTCGTCTGGATGACGCCCGTCCAAGCCCTCGGCTATGTGATCGGGCTGCATGGCTGGGGGCGGATGGTGGACCGACACGGCAGCCGAGGACCGCTGACCATCACCCTGTTGCTGCAAGCGGCCATGGCGCCGGCTTGGCTGTTCCTGCCGACACAACTGCCGTGGATCGCACTGTGGGCGGGGAGCGTCTATTTGCTCTGGGGCGCACTGGACGGCGGCCACCAGATGGGGCAATCGCGGGCGATGATTGACGCCGTTTCCAAAGAGTACCAAGCCGAGGGATTCTCCCTGGCGATGTACGCCTCGGCGCTAGGGGGTGTTGTCGGCGGCATCGCGGGTGGGGCTTGTTTCCAATGGGCTGCGGCACTGGCTGGTTGGCGGGGACCGCTCTTTTATTTATGTGCGGTCCAACTCGCGTTTGCGGCGGCTTGGCTGCTCAGCACTCGGCTGGCTGGTTACTGCGAGCAAACTCCCGTGCGCCGCTTCTGGCGCTTGTTATAACGGACCACCGACCAGCCCCCAACGGCAAACAAACCACAAACCACGACCCCATGATTCATACCGCACAGGCCCTTGCCAAACTCGTCGAGCGCGCCCTAGACTGCAAGCGCGTGGCCCTAGACACTGAATTCGTTTGGAACCGCACCTACTATCCCAAGTTGGGCGTGATCCAATTGGCTCTCGCCGATGGCGACTGCTCCCTGATCGACCCGGTGGCGATTGCGGATCTATCGCCGCTGGGCGCCCTGCTGGAGCACCCAACGGTTGAGCTGATTCTCCACGACGCCCAACAGGACTTGGCTATTCTGCGCCGAGCCACAGGGGCTTTTCCGCGCACCGTCTTCGACACGCGCTGCGCGGCCGGGTTTGCCAATATGAGTTCTACTACTTCGCTGGCCGAGCTGTTGGCGCAGACCGTCGGGGTGGTCCTCGACAAGACCGAGACGCTCACCAACTGGGTTCGTCGCCCGCTTTCCGAGGACCAGCTAGCATACGCTATTGAGGATGTGCGCTATCTGCACCAGGCGCGCGATGTGTTGCAGGGGCGCGTCGAGGAAATTGGTCGCAGCACTTGGCTGGCCGAGGAGATGGCCGCGTACGACGACCCGCGGCTATACCAAGAGCGAGACCCACGCGAGCAATTCACGCGAATCAAGGGCACGGGCCGCGCTTCTGCGCGAGAACTGGCCATTCTCCGCGAGTTGGCCGCTTGGCGCGAAGAGGAGGCCCAGCGACGCGACCGGCCGCGCAACCACATCTTGACCGACGAATCCCTGGTGTTACTCGCCCGGCGCAAACCCCAGTCGCGGGAGGAACTAGGCCGGCTCCGCGCACTCGGCAATCACCGCTACGACCGCTACTTGCTCGAACAGATTCGCCGCGGCTTGGCCGTCCCCGACGCCGAGTGCCCGCCCCGGCCGCGCCGGCCACGGCTCGACCGGGAGACTATCGAACGCAAGCTCGCCCTGTCCATGGATCACTTGCGCCGCCAAAGCGACGCGGCGCAGATTGACGCGCCTTTTGTCGCCGCCCGCGCCGAAGTGCGCGACCTCATCCTCAGCCAGGGCGCGGCCACGCCCGAGAATCACCGACTGCTGCGCGGATGGCGGCGCGATTTTGTCGGCGAAGACCTATACGGCATTGCGACTTACCCCGAGTGAAGCGTGCTTGAGCAGGCATATTGGCACGACTAGCACCACCAGCACCGAGGAAGACATGAGTCCCCCCGAAGTGCCCAAGGCCAAGGTGTACCAGATGTCGGTCCGGTCTCCTTGCAATAGCAACGGCAAAAATCCGGCTACCGTCGTCAGGGTGGTAATGAAAATGGGGCGCAACCGCTGGAAGGCAGCGCGGATAATCGCGTCCGGCACAGACGCCGGCTGTGCTCGCAACGCGCCGGAGATATGGTGTACCAGCAGGATGGAGTTGTTCACGGAAATACCCATCAAAAGCAACAGCGAAGCATATCCTCCCTGATTGAAGGAAGCACTCGACAAGTAAAACCCGGCACCCACCCCGATCAGGGCTAACGGCAGGGCGATCAGCACCAGCAGCGGCCGGCTCCAAGACTCAAAAAGTGCGGCTGCGATCATCCAGACTAAGACGACCGAGAGCAACACGATGAGGGCCAACTCCCGTTCTTCTGCTCGACTGAAAATCGACATCACATAGATATCCTATATAATTCAAGACTGGGTTCCCGCTTTCGCGGGAATGACTTAGAAGCTGTTGAGTTAAAGTTATTTTGTACCCACTTTTCTTTTAAGAGGCTTGTTATGGCTGGGTATCCCAGTGACGTGTCTGATGAAGAATGGGCCTTGCTGGCTCCTTTTTTGCTCGCCCGGATCCTCGGGGCAACCCGGCCGGTATGCCAAAAGTTTTGCTTCAGGGGTCGTTCATCTAAAACGGGACGGGGCCGATGATAGAGGAAGGATTAGTGTTGAAGCCTCACAAGTTCTTTTGGCTTTCGCGTTTTACGAGATGAAATAACGACCTCAGAGTTGCGAAAGCACCTCGCCCAAGAGAGCGAATTCATCCTCTCTTAGGCGAGCTAGTTCGTCTTGGGCGAACGTCTGACCATCCTTGGTCTTTGTACTCCTCATGCGGCTTCTCAACACAACTAGACGGATCTGGTTTGCACGGTTGGCTATATCCGAATACCCACCGGCAAAACCGACATCTTTGGGCAGGAAGCCCTGTCCCTCCATGTATTCCAACCGAGCGGCCATGCACTTTTTGTGCTCCCAGAAAATCCGCAAGGAGATAAGCAGATCATTCTCGGCCGCCTCCGGCTTATTAAGTAGCCCTGCGAGGAACTGATAGATATCCATCCCCCAGCGGTCTCCGCGGTTTCTCGGTTCGGCGAGTATCCGCAATCGCCTTGAGGTGTTGCGGGATTGGTAGAGGTCGGTCAATTCCTCCCGTGCCTGCACTATATCAAAATCACACTTTGCAGATGGCCGATAGTAATAGAGCACAACTTGAGGATTCTCAACTTTATCTTGGAGCCAATCGGGGCCACCCTCCGAGCTAAACGCCGTGGACAAGGCTCGCTCGAACTCGGCGAACCCCACGGCGAAGCGAACAGGACTCCCATCGCGTCCGTAGCCCGACGCGGTAAGTGTGCTCTGAGATCTATCAAAGCCGTTCAAAAGCAATTCGTGAAGAAAATGAACTCGTTGGTAGTACGCGCCCTGTGGAATGTAAAAGTAGTCCACATCCAACTGCACGTAGTAGTCCCGTTCGAGGCACTCCAAGACGAATTCAGTGACTTCATCTGGCTGACCCCCGGCCAGCCGCCGAGCAACCCGATTGGATTCGAGCAGCGGGCAGGTAGAGAACTCCCGATAAAACGGATGGAGGTAGAAATTTAGCCCTCGCTCTTCAAACTGCCGTAACTGGATGTAGTGGCAATAGAACCACGGCAGGTACGCCGTGTCGTGGGCAAGGATCGAAAGTGGGTATAGATGGTGCATATACCCGGTGATGGGCGGTTCGCCGATAGGCAAACATTTTTTTATCACGACGAGATCTTCGCTTTCGCGTCCGCGGTTACCCGGAGGAGACGCATGAGCCGATGTGCGGAAGCAGTCCAGCTAAACCGAGGTTGGGCCGGCGTTGCTTGAGGTGGGAAACCAACCGTATAGGCTTCGGCCAATCGCCTCACCAACGAATCGGCATCGTCAAGTCCGTAGTACCGACCCTGCTCGCCGACCACTTCGTTCATTATCGGAATGTCGGGAACAATGACTTCCGTTCCGCAAGCCAATGCCTCCACCGCTGGTAAGCAAAAACCTTCATCTACCGACGATATCATCAAGGCCACGGCACCGTGGTATAGATTGGCCAGTTCGTCGTCGTCAACCCGACCAAGGAACCGGATTTGCGCTCCCAAGTCGTTGGCTACGACAAGCCATTCTAGTTCGGCTTGGTACGATCCGTAGTCCCCCACCATCACTAACGGAGGACACAGCCCTCGCTCTGCCTTGAGCCGAGCGAACACCGAGAAGAGCCAGTCCAGCCTCTTGCGCTTGTGCGCCAAGCCGACAAATAGAAAGAACGGGGCCTTTAGACCGTGCTGGACCATTACTCGTGCAGTAGCTTCGTTATCCCGCTGGCGGTTGAAAATGCGGCCGTCGGCAGCTCCTGACACCACATCAATTTTCTCGTTGGGAACGCCGAGTATCTGTACAATGTCCTGTTTGACCGTATTGGAAACAGTGACTACCCCAGCGCATTGATTGGCCAAATGTCTGTTTATAGCCCCAAAATAGCGGTGAAACACTTCTTTGCCTCTGGGCACATTCTCAAATCCGTCCGCGTTGTGTCCAAAATGCTCACACGCCGCCCTCATTTGCTCAAACTCCGCCCGGCCAAATTTGGCTTGGAACGCCGCATCCGTATAGGTCGATAGGTCGGGATGCTTGAGCCGGATCAGGTCGTAGATAGTGAATATGTAGGACACAGGCAGCAGCGGATCGACGACATAATGGATGGAGTAATACAAATCTACCTCTTCTCGGATGAGCCAATCCCTTAGCCAAGGCGAGTCGCGTATAAACCCGCCATCGTCTGGCACCTCCACGAATTGGAGCCGACGAGTTAAACGTAGATTTTCCAAATCGTCTGCTATTTCGCCACTGCGACCGGGCCAAACAATCACAGTCAGACGACAATTTCCATCGAGTTCGCCCGCATCCAGCGCGTGCAATAGGGAAGTGCCGTAGCGATAGATGCCGCTGTAATGGGTTGTGCGTAAATCAAAGGCTAAATGGGTCATGGTATCTTACTCGTTAAGTAGTAGGGAAGCCTAGCATTAGCGGCTAGATGTGGCTTAATTACGCCTTTGCTGGAAATCGATCCGACCTACTCCCTCGCACTAGCAGCACCACAATTCCCAGCCAATAACAAATCGCGCAACAGGATCCAAGCGAGCGAAGCTTCTTGGTCGCCACCAAAACAACCGCAGGCCACATCATTGCTGCGGTACATATTGATGCCGAGCGCGGCACTGAAAACCACTAATAGTACCAAGACAACCAAGGCATTGCTGCACGGCCAAATATTCAACAACAGGAGGACACCAGCGATCAGTTCAATCCAGATAACCGCCAGCACAAACGGCAGTGCCCAAGCGGCCAGAAGGATGGCAAAGGCGGCAACCGTCTCGACGAAAGCCAATGCCTGTATGAGCTTGGCAGTCCCCACCCAAACGAAGACACCACCCAGCACCAAGCGGATCGATAGAGCCAGTTTATCCATTAGAAAGGACCCCTCCGACTCCACCGGATAACCCGCTTCTTCCCACTGGGGAAATCTACCCTCGAAGACATAGTCCGGGAGAAACCCATTTCCTCAGCGAGCTTCTGCACCAGTTTGCCGCCCACGTTATACATCGCTCCCGAATACTTAGAAGCTGTTGAGTTATTCAGACATATTTAGCGACAGTAATCCCCTTAAGTCCAGATGTTGGCTTATCGATTATAACCAGTCACAATCCCAACAGGTTTTCGACGAATTCAACGGTGGTTCCCCGATATCCTCGGTCGCCACAGAACGCTTGGATCGAATCATACTTTTCGGCGACTGGGTCACAGACATCCCATCCTTGGCTGGTCCGCGATCCTCACGGGCATAGTGGGTCTTAACCGATTGTAAATCAATCAACACATAGGTCGGATTCTTGTGTTTGCCCTGCTTTTCACGCGCCTGCGCATTGAGCGCATCAAGGGCTTGTTCCCCGTTGATTCCAAGGGCGGTAGGGTCATAGACGGTATCCCACGACGGAAAATCCAACGGCCGCATCCGCCACGGGATGCCGCCCTTGACCCCATAGAAAATGGCATGGACCACATCCCTTTTGGCATACCGGCCGGTGTTGCCTCGAGGATCGGGGCGAGCAAAAAGGGAGCCAGCAAGGGCAAGGGGACTAACCACTAACCACTGCTTTTTTGGCGATATACTGGCTCAGCGTCCGCACCGAGTCGAACAGTTCTACCTGCAAGTCTTCGTCATCTACCTCAAAGCCGAATTCTTCTTCAAGGGCGAAGACAATTTCCAACGAGGCGATGGAATCGGCCCCCAAGCCCTCTCCGAACAGAGGCTCGTCGTCGTCTATTTCGTCTGGATTGACGTCGAGTCCAAGGGCTTGGGCGAGGGTTTGTTTCACTCGTCGGGTTATGGTAATTATTGGATCTTGCATTCTATTTTTCCTTGTCTTCAGACGAATCGATGAATAGACCCATATACGAATTTCCCTCGGTCTTAATAGGCATCGGGGTCGGGGTCTAGGGCAACCACGAGGGTTGCCCCTACAAGTCCCTACAAATGGCCCTCATTTCGCATCCGCGACCCTCTCCTTATTCTTTGTATCGGCGAAATAGTCAACCACCACCTCGACCGCCTTGTGGACATCAGCTTGGGAGGCGATGGACAGGGCGGGTAGCTCAAACTTCTGTTCCAAATGGCGCAGCTTGTGGCGGCTGTTTTCCTCGCTCATGGGGCGAGGTTTTATCGACGTGCGCCCATAGGCTTCCCGCACGTGCTTTTCCTTATCGCTCATGGCCAACAGCAGGGTCGGTGCGTGGCACAGCGCTCGGATGCCGTCTATGGTGTCCTGAATGTAGTCGTCAGTATCTATGCTATTGACTACCAACAGGCAAGCATCTGGCTTAACGCCCATAAGAAAGGCGACGGTGGACAGAGTGTGGGTTTCGGACTCGCTTACGTTGTAGGGTACGGTGCCGGATTGGCTACCAGCTAAGATCAGGTGCGGGGATTTGCGTTGATTGATTTGCCGCATCTTGGCGTCTAAGTAGGGAGCGTAATAATCCAGCGGCATCTCGATGGACGCGGCGTAGCCCATGGGGAAGGCGCAGTCCATGCCGAACAGCGCGGCGTGGTGCTCGGTGCCGAGTTGTCCTACCCGATAGCCCAGTTCCATTAGGCGACGGCGCAAAGCGAGTTGCAAGGTGAACTTGCCTTGCTGTGAACTGGTGCCCAAGACGGCTATGACCGGCACATCTACTTCTGGGTACGACGAGGCGGCAGCGAGGGTTTGCTGGGCTTCTTTAGCCGACAACGCCGGATAATATAACTTAAGGCCCTTCGCTTCGGCCTGTTCGTACAGATCGGCGTATCGCTCGCCGGGCAGGGCCAGCAGGCTGAAGACGTGGACGCCTTGGTCCAATGCCATTTGGACTGTTTCGCGCAAAATGTCTTTTTTGCGGATGCGGCTCAGTTCATCTACGTACCCCAAAATGAGCGTATCGGCCCCTTGCAGGGCCGCGACCAAACGCGGCGCAACTTGAAAGCCCACCGGGGGCAGGCCAATGGCCTTGCCGGCGTCTTTGCCGGTCAAGCCCTTGCCGATGGGGTCGCCGATGCCGACGATCTCAAAGTCGAGTAGATCGCGCCCGCGCATTAGGGCGTGCATTTCCTTGTTGTAGGGATAGAGCGCGGCTTTCCGAATCCAAGCGAACGAGTCCTCGGCCTCGGGTGGGGCAACGGGTTTAGGCGCTGAGTGAGGGACGGCTTCGGGCCGAGCGTGGGCTTGCAGGAGTTGGCGCACTTGTTCCAAGTCAGCCTCGGGATACGCTTCGCGGATTAGAGCGACTAAGCCGGTAATGTGGGGTGCGGCAAAGCTGGTGCCGGCTGTCATAATCTCGGGCGGCTCCAGCCAGCACAGGCGTTGGGCATCGCCTCGGGCAATGCACTCAATGGTCTCTTCTGGGCGATAGTGATATTGATAGAGACCCAGCACCTTGCCTGAGCCGACGCCGATGACTTGGGGCAAATGGGCCGGATAACTCTCTCGGCCTTCTTCGTGCTCGGCGGCGATCAAAATGATGTTTTGGTCAGCAGCCTGCCGACATACCCGCTCCAAAGCGTCGCGGTATGTCGCTTCGGTCGTACCCAAACTCAGGTTGATGAGGTCCATCCCCTCCTCCAAGGCCCATTCGATGGCCGCGACCAGCAAGCGGCTATCGGCTTGGAGTGATTCGTCGAAGATGCGCACACTGTACAGCTCGGCCTTGGGTGCTTTGCGGCGAATGATGCCAGCGCAGGCCGTGCCATGGCCAGCGCAATCGGCGTGGTCATCGCTGTAGCAGATGGTACTGTCTGGCCCCATAGCGAGGCCGACCCCACCAGCTACTGGCCCTACTTTGGGGTGATTGGGGACAATGCCGCTATCGACTATCGCAACCTTGACGCCGCGTCCGGTTTGATTCGCAAAAGGAAAGCTCATTGTAGGTGCTCGTCTAGGGAAAAGGGAATGTAGCGGCTAAATAGCACGACCAAGGCCATCACCAACAGCAAAACATCCTGCACCAGTGCCGCTTCCAACGAACCTCGGGAAGAATTCAAGCCAAAGCAGCCGCAGGCTATATCGGTACCCCGGTACACATTGATGCCTAAGGCAACCCCAAACGAGGTTAATAGTAGCACCGCTAGCAAGGCACTGCTTCGCGTCCACCAACCCAGTAGTAAGCCGATCCCGCAAAAAGTCTCAAGCCAAGGCATAACTACCGCCAAAGGAATAACCAAAACCGGCGGGAGAACATTATATGCCTCCACCACACGGGCCAATCCTGCGAGATCAAAGACCTTCGCTCCGCCTGCCACTATCATCACTGCCCCCAAAACCAAGCGAAACCCGATCAAGCATACAGGCTGCCATCGTTTCATGGGACCGAAACGGAGCCGACAGCTTCGGGGAATCCGACAGCCAGCCAAGCCAGTAAGCCTTCTGTTAGGACATAGACCCGGCGATAATCCAATTCCTCAACCAACCGCTTGGCTAGTCGTCGGCTGATCTGACAACGGCTACCCGAACAATAGGCAATGATCTTGGCATCCTTTGGATAAGGCGACAGTTTCTGCCGCAACCAAGAAGTGGTATCGTCAATTGGCAAGTTCAAAGCTCCGGGAATATGCCCCACAGCATACATTTTAGATGATCGGGCATCCACGAATACAGCGGCGCGGTGGTCAAAGTCCTGCTTTGCCGCAGCCAGAGAGATTGTATCAACGGCTTCATCCTCGGCTAGCGGTACTTCTCTCTCCACTCCCCATGTCTGAAGTAATTCTGTATGAAGAAAAGCCGCATACAAAAATCCAGCCAATGCCCCGGCCCAGACGATGATCGTTGCTCTGAACAGCAGTTGGCTCATCAGACGCTCTAAACAGCAGTTCCCGAAGTAGCAGCTTCCAGTTGGTTTTGAAAAAAACGCCAATAATAACCCCGCTGTCTGAGCAGATCTCCAGGCCGTCCCTGTTCAACCACCTTTCCCTCCGCTAGGCAGATCACCTCATCGGCCTCCTGCACTGTGCTGAACCGGTGACTGATCATCAAGAGGGTTTTATCGGCGTACCGTTGGCGCAGGTTGGCGCAGACCGCCTGCTCACTCTCCGAGTCTAAGGCCGCCGTAGCCTCGTCCAAGATGAGCAGTTCCACCTCTTTCAACGCGGTTCGCGCAATGGCGACGCGCTGCCGTTGGCCACCAGATAGTTGCATTCCCTGTTCACCGACTTGTGCCTGCAAATCCAAGGCTTCATCCAGCCCCATTTGTCGGGCAAACCGTTCGATTTCCGCAGGTTCTCGCTCAAAATTGCCGTACCGAATGTTCTCCCAAATCGTGTCGTGGAACAAGAGGGTATGCTGGGAAACCACGCCGATATGACGGCGCAACTCCATCAAGCGAATATCTTGAAGGGGCACTCCGTCAACCTCAATACATCCACGGTTCGGTCTGTCAAATCCGCACAGTAAGTTTGCCACCGTCGTCTTGCCGACGCCACTGGCACCGATCAAAGCGTACTTTTTCCCCTTGACTAACGTTAAATTCAGTTCCTGCAAGACCGGTTTTTCATCGAAACTGATGTGGACATCGCGAAATACAATTTTGTGCTTGTAGGAAAAGGGCTCTGTCCCGCTGTGTCCGGCCGTCTGCGTAGGGATGTGGAGAAATTCCAGCACTCGACTCATGGACACCGCTCCTCGCACTAAGTCCATATACAGGTCGTGCAGAGATTCCACTGGCCTAAAAAAGCGCAACATATACTGAAGAAAGGCGATCAGAGTACCAACAGTTATAGCCCCCTGCATCACCTGGTATCCACCCCAACCTAAGATAAACACCGGTGCCATTCCTACTAAACCTGCCGCCACGGTCTCCATGGAGGCCGAATAGAATACACTGCGCATGATTATATCAATTAGCCGATCCAAAGCAGATCGGAACTGCCCGGCTTCGTATAAAAAACCATTAGATTGCTGAATCAACTGAATGTTGTTGAAACGCTCGATTGTATAGCTAAAGATCTCTGATCCTGTGCTCTGCATCCGCTCGACAACCCTTTTGATCTTCGGCTGGAAGTAGATCAGGTTCAGAAGAAAGAAGGGAATGACTACGGCGCAGAGGAGAAAGAGTTGGACATCAAGCCAGCACAAAACCGCCACAAGACCAGCTAAGGTCAAAGAACTATGCAAAAGACGTAAGGCACTGGAAGTCAAAACCGACTGAATAACCCCTATGTCGTTGTTGAGTCGGAATATAATATCGCCTGTATCTTGCTTGTTGTGGAAACTTAGAGGCAGATCCATCAAATGGTTGAACAACTCAACCCGTATGTCCCGGATGATGCGGTTGCTGACCCAAGAGTACAAGTAATCGGATACAAAAGACATAACCAAGTTAGCCAACACAATTCCCAGGAGAATCGAAACGGCGATAATCAAATAGGAAAATTGCTCTACCGGCAGTACGTCGTCAATGATGATTTTTGTGATATAGGGAGGCACTAATGAACTGACGGTTGTAAACAGCGTACAGAGCAGTACTACAATCCCTTGATACCAATAGGGCAACAGGAAATGGATGTACTGGAATGCTACTAATTTGTTATTTTTCACATCTATTCAACTTTATTCGCAAAAGTATCAAAACGAATATCAATGTTATGGCGACCATTGATGACATCGGATAAAGATACGTCTTGTACCTGTCTCAAGGGTGAATTCTCAAATCTTTCCATATTTAGCCCGAGCGTAGGGAGATAGTTAGATACTAGTTCCACAAGGAAAAGTAGGGAAAATTGCTCATTTCTTCTAGATATCGGATGGTGAGCTTGGACGATGATACTATTCGAGTTGATTAAGAAAAGCAAAGGAGTCCGTTCAAAAAAAGGTAGATCACCCTGAGTCGGTATTCCAGTCGGGTATGTAATCTTAAAAGCACGCCGGTAATTTGATAGCAACCTCATGGAATCACTTGCATTGGTATCGTCTCGAGCAATGGCGTATATGGGAAATTGATCGCTATCCTTCAGGTTGTTTTGTATATGCTGTAAGCCTTCCAATAGTAATTCCAAGCAGGGCTGGCAGTCGTTCGGCTCAAAAAAGAGAACCAAGCCGCCCTTCTTACCAGTGAAATCGGTATGTTCTATAGGACCACGTACAAGCTGTATAGGGATCACTGGAAAGGAATGGCCGTTCCACTTCATATCTCGCCATATACTATTTAAGTAGTATTCGTTAGCAGAAGTATAATCTTCTTGATGACTCAGTTTGTTGGAGATACGCATCTTTGCGATCCATACAACGAAGGCCGTTAACAAGACCAACAACAGTAGGCTAGCAAGCACCAATATCTTTGTCGTCATAATCCTTTCCTCCAAATGTCTACATAACCAATGATGCTAGTTGTTTCATTTGTGTCCGTAGAAAAGAGTGGTACAGTATAATATGTAGATCACCCGATGGACTTCTCATGGGGATCGTATAGAGATATGAAACAATCCTACTACATAATATCGTATCACATATCGAAGAAACATTAACATATTAGATAATAAAACTAGCACTATTGGTTATATATAACAAGTACGGTTAGATACGATTAGAGGCGGTTTCATAACTCTACTTAGGCTTTAAGCAGCGGCTTTCGCCGTTTACTTTCAAACCGCAGATTACGTTACGAAACCACCTCTATATATCAGAACTATGGGATTTACTCAAAAAGAAGGATTAAGGAAATTACGGTGTTTAGTGGACCAACCCTTGGTCAGATCTTGACACACTCGGTACCGGTCCCCCCACAGTATGTACGTGTATATAGTACATTCCCATTTTGATCTTCTACGATCAAAGTCATCCATCGGCCATTTTTTGCGTGGCCATTACTATTCTCGTAGGCGTAAACCAAGCCGTGGCCATTACGCCTAAACGAGGTTGATTTAGTGAGAGTTTCCATACGTATATCCTTTCGGTTGCGAGGAAACAGAGGAAAACTGAGACCATAGTTCTGACAAGTGAAAAATGCTCATGAGAAGCGTTTTTAAAACTCCTTTTGTTGTTTGGATTTGACGTTGGCGTACTCACCGAACACCTTCAGGTTTCGCCAAAAAACCCTGAACGAAAGGTCTCCGATGAGTACGCGGTATCAATATCCGACCGATATAACAGACGCGCAATGGCAGCGGCTGCTTCCTTTACTGCCCTCGCGTCGGTGGCGTTGTGGTGGTCCGGGTCGCCCACCCCGCGACCTGCGTTTAGTCATCAATGGTATTCTCTATCGGGCTAAAACCGGCAGTCAATGGCCGATGTTGCCGCCGACGTTTGGGCCGTGGCAAACGGTGTATGGATACTTTAATCGCTGGCGTCAAGACGGGCACTGGCAGCGGATTTTGCAAGCCTTGGTTCGTCAACAACGTACCCAGCAAGGGCGCCAACCGGCGCCTTCGGCTGGTGGTATCGACTCGCAGAGTGTTAAGACCGCTACGCAAGGCCATGCCGTAGGCTATGACGCCGGTAAACGGGTCAAAGGACGCAAACGCCATGCGCTGGTCGATAGCCAAGGCTCGATCCTCCAATGCAAGGTCACCGCCGCCAACGACTCCGACGCCGATGGCTTAAAGGCGCTGTTAAAAGCCTATTTTTCACCGGGCGTCCAACGGTTGAAAAAAGTGTGGGTCGATGCCGGCTATCGAGGTCAGGCACTCCAAACATGGGTCGCCAACCTAAAACGCACCCATAAAATCGTGTTAGACGTTAGTGAAAAACCACGCCATGGCTTTACTTTGCTTAAACGCCGATGGGTGGTTGAACGAACGTTTGCTTGGCTAGGCAACTATCGAATCCACGCCAAAGATTATGAGGTCTTACCTGGCAATAGCGAAGCCTTTATACACATCGTTATGATCCATCTGTTGCTCAAAAGAAAAACTAAAAAAAAAGAGTTTTAAAAACGCTTCTGATAGATATTTCATTTGCATAAGCCTCCTCCAAGATAAGTGATCTTATTTCTCGATTGGAGAAAGAGCATGTATCTCTACTGTACCATTTGAAATATCATATGCTTCTTCCGATGGTGATCTGTACAAATACAATCGTTCTTGCGAGACAGTTGTTGAGCCTATTGGCCTATCCAGTGAATAGGCTTTAACGGTATCTGTAGCCTCAATGTCGTAAATTATACAATACGCCTTATCTGTATTTTGTAATCCATGATAATTGATGTAAACATATTTACTGCTTAAAACGTTGAGGTCCGTTACTAGACTAATACTACTGATTTTCTCCCTTATTTTCTCAGGATTCATCTTGTCCACATCGGCATTATAGTATTTATCCGACAACGGAATGAATCCAGGCGGTTGCCAGCCGAATCGGCGGATTACTTTTCCAGTTGAAGTGTCAACTTCTTTTATCTTATATTCGTTGGGTCCTAAGTAGTACAGACGATTTGAGGTGATATCATAACGTGCCCAAACACTTGGAAAAATCCTGATAGAGCTGTATTTCCCTATAGAAAGGGGAACTTCGTACTTTACCTTCCAACTCACCTTAGTGATCTTCTGCATCTTTAAAACCTTGGTGTTTTGATCTACGAACAGGGACAACAAATCACCACCAAGGATCGCGAATAGGCCTGTGCTTAAACCCTCGCTTGACGAGTATAACTCCACTGACTTGTCGATGTAATGTCCTTGTCGATTATAACAAACGACTTGGCCAATGCTATCACACACATACACGTAACCTTCAGGACCGAGCGCTATAAATAGAGCCTTTCTGTACTCGCCTAGACCTTCCCCTCTTCGACCAAATGATCGAATATAACGCCCGTCTTGTACGCTGAATTCGTGAACTTGGCCAGAAGACATATCTATAAAAATCAAGGAACTATCCGGTGTTATCAGCGCTTGTTTCATTGCTATAAAACCAATCCCCGGTGTATTCTCGTCGAGGGCTAATTCAACTCTACCCTTTAACTCAAGTCCTATTTCTCCGGCGTACTGCACAGGTGTTTCAGGAATACTCCCTTCGTCAAATTCGCTGATTCTGGCCGTGCGGTACCACTGACTAATACGGTTCCACATAAGATCCGTAACCCCCTCGACATCACTACAGGCTATTGACATACAGTTGGTCACCATCATGGAGACAAGTATCAACGAACGGACACAGAGGCATTGCTCCACGCACCACTTTGCCATAGCTTCACAAATCCGCTGCCACAGTCGTCGATTGTTCTCGCCTTTCTAATTCTTGGTACAGCCGTACAGTAAACGGAAACTGGAGCCGACCAACTTGCACTGACAAGTCTATGCAGTCTTCAGTACCCACATCCCACTCTACCTGCCGCTCCTCACTCTGCAACGCTCTCACCTCCATGTTGGAATCATCTGAACGACAACAAACCATCTCGTCTTCCTTCCGGTTCTCCAGCCGTACATGTACCTGCAACGGCTTATCGTCCACCACCCAAGCACCAAACGACCACTCACGGCAGCGAATCAAGGCGACCTGCCGACGCTGAAAATCAACCAATACCTCCCACATCTCGTCGCCCGCCTGCCACTGATACCGAAACACATATAGATCGTGGTATTTGAAATGGTCATAGCCGTAACTGCGTTTATTGACCAAGGTTTTGATATAATCGTGTCGCTGAAAATAAGGCTGTAATACCGGATGCCTAATAATAAGAGGCAGGTAATTCTCCATCAATAGGGATGTGCCCGGCACAACGCGAAAGCCGCATCGTTTATACAGGGGTAAGCCCTTGCGATTGAAGACCCAAGTTACCAGTTCGATCCACTGGAAGTCCATCTCAATCACTTGGCGCACACAAGGAAGCAGGCGAAACCAAGGAATTCCCCGCCGCTGAAAGGCCGGATGGGTTTCTAGTTCCGCGCAGACAGCCACCTGCTCATCGCCGAATTTATCGTCAATCTTCATCGAGGCGATCAATCGTCCCCTATGTCTCAATAGATAGTATCCTATCCGATGCGGATGCTCGCGCTGCTCTTGAAGCAATGTCTCGGCAGTAAGAAGGGAAACGCACTCGGGCTTGCGCTGATAGGCCGATGACGTCAGAGACCAGTGTTGCTGACGCAACTCGTTCAAAAACGCCGCAACTTCTTCGGCGTCTTGCGGCTGAAAACGAGATAAGGTGAAAGCACTAGGTGGCACGAATCGGCTCTTTCTCAACGCTACAAGTGTTCGCGGGCTCCAAACCGCTGTCGGCAAAAGGCAAAAATATCCTTCGCAAACTAAATTTAGCCACCAATTCAGGGTACTTAAATAGGGAGAACGCCCTATTCTTGTCTTCAGAAAAGCTGATTTTTAAGCCAAGCACACTCCCACAGCCCACACCCATTGCGATTGCGTTCACTTTCCCCCTTCCCAATCCACCACCTCTCGCCGCGCCAAATGCGCCTCCACCTCGGTTCGGCTGCGCCATACCGGCCGCAACTCCTGCCGCGCCATCAGGTCCAGTTGATCACCCCGGTGCGGCGAATCCGGCTGGCTCGCATTGCCATAGCCCAGCAACACCCGCGCTCGCACGGGCTCGCTGAACTCCACTACCGCTACGAACGAATCGCCGCCGCGCACCTCGAATAGGCCGTCCGCACCGCGGGCAAACCACAGTGTCCGAAAACCCGGTCCGCCGCTGGCCGGTAAGTCCCGGCCCGCAACGCGTAGGCGGTGTACTGCGCCCCAAGAAACATCAAGCACCCCGTGCGTCTCTACCATTTTTTGGGCCGCCCGATCTAAGGCCTCTACAGCACCTTGGGGGTCGGCCAAACCTGCGGGCGTGTTCAGTGGATCGTCCTCCTGCCAAGTCGTGCGGAAAGGCATTCCGCCCACTTGAGCAGCCCACGCATCAAACAACACTGCTCCCCGACTGTCCGCAGCCACCTGCCGGTCCCACGCAGCCAGCACCGTCGCGGCCGGACGCACCGACTCGCTGCCATGCTCCTCTACTGCCCTGAGCAAATCGGCGAGTACGCGGTCGGCCATTTCCCGGCGGGTCGAGTGTTTGTACTGAATCAATTCCTCAAAAGAGATTGACACATCCTCGCTCAACAGGCGCACCGAGTGCTGTTGCCGAAAGCCTAAGTGCGGGCCCGGAGCCATATAAGACGGAAAATTTCCCGGATCCAGCAGCAGGGGTAGGGTCGCTGTCCAAGGTGAATCGTTGGTGTTTTGCACCCAGCCGCTGGGCGGGTCCAGCAGGCGCGGCAGATCCTCATACGCATGCGTCTGCGTCCACAGTGTCTCGGCCGTACTCCCCGGCACAATCCCTTGCCAATAGGCCCAATCACCCCGGCTTCGGCGCGGCGTATGGCCGCCGAACAGATAGAGAATATGCCCGTCGCGGTCAGCGTACACCACATTGAAGAAGGGCATCTGCAAACGCTGGAGCACCGCTTCAAACTGAGCTAGCGAGGTTGCCCGGATCATATCCCAATATTGCTCCATGAGATGGGGTTGGTCTAGCCCCACCAAGCGCAGGGCCACGGCCCTGTCTTGCTTGCGGGCCAAAACCGGCCCATGCACCGAGTGCAAGATGCGCAGTGGCTCGGCCCGGACCGTCCCATCCTCTTGCCGCACCCGCAGCGTGTCCACGCGCTGCTCAAAGGCCCGCACCCCACCATCCCATCGGTAGCCACCATCCACCAGTTCCAGTTCGTACAGGTCCGCCCCGTCCATAGGGTTGTTCGTGTGGGTCCAGCCCAAGTGGTCGTTGAAGGCAATACCCAAAAGAGGGAAGCCCACCAACGTTGCTCCGTATGCGTCCAGACCCGGCCCTTTTAGCTGCACCTCAAACCAAGTCGTCATGCCGCCCCAAGGTAAATGCGGATTGGCCAGCAGCATGGCGTGGCCACTAGCTGACCGGGACGGGGCCACAGCCCAAGCATTAGAGCCGGCCCGCTGCCAGTTTTTCGCCTCCCGGGCTTGACTAGGAGCCACAAAAGACAGGTGGATAACGCGCTGCAAATGCGCCAGCGGATCCCCTGGGACCACTGGTAGTACTAGCTGCCGGTCAGGGCTAAGTTGGTCGGAGTGAATTCGGGCGTAGGCGTTTATTCCGGCGACAAAGGCGTCGAGGTAGGTGCGCATCCGGGGACTTTGCGCCTGAGACCAAGTGCGAGCTCGTTGGGGGACGCCCATGATCCGCACGTACCGATCTCCTTGGACATAGCGTCTTCCCCAGTACTCGGCTGCCCGGCCCCGAGCTTGGCCGTACAACTCCAGTAGCAAGTCGCCGTGGTTGGCCATCTGCGCCCAGCCAAAGGCATAGAACAACTCGGCCATATCGCTGGCGAAAATATGCGGCACACCCCAACGATCCCACAGTATCTCCGTCGGTTCAACCTGTTCCCCTCGCGCTTGATCCGCCGGGTGTGACGCCGGGCTACAGGCACTTAATCCCGCCGCCACAACGATTAACAGCAATAGACGCAGCATACAGAACTTTTTCCCGCTTCTGATAGCACTAACCTCGTTGAGACTAATCAAAAGCCGGCTAGTGGGGGACTTGCAGGTCAAGCTGGCACGATTTCTTCACGATAGATAATACCGTATTAGATACCGGGGAATCCTCTTTCGTTGAGCATTTCCAAGACGCGCTCGAGTAGGGCCTTCTCCTCGGCAGCGATGCTGTCGAGCATACCACAGGCCCGCATTAGGGTATCGGTACGCGGGCGTGTTTTCCAGCGCAACAGCACCAGACGAAGATTGTTAGCCTTTTTTTGAACTTCAGTAAAGCGACAGGCCAACTGCTCGGCCGGGTTGAGATGATCCTGATCTTCCATATACTGCAAGCGAGCCTGCATACATGTTTTGTGCTCCCATAGGAGGCGTAGGGAGATGTCGCCGTACGTGGCGGGGTTGTCCACCCATGACTCGATCTCACTCCGAAGGAATGGATAAACTGCCGTACCCCAGACAGCACCCTGGCGCGGGGCAGCCAACATCCGGTAACGTCGGGACGTATCACGGGCGGCCAAGTAGTCTTCCAACTGTTCGGCCACCGCGAGCGGGTCAAAGGCGTAGGTCTGCTCCGGCAGGTATTTGTAAAGGATAAGCCGGGGCCGATCTTCCATAGAGGAAAGGAACCACGCCGGCAGGGATCGGCCCGCTTGCATCACATGCCGAATAAGGGCCTCACGGGTGAAGGAAAGAGCCTGTTTTAGGGCGTCCCAAGGCAGGTCGGTGACCGAATAACGGCCCTGTGTATCAAAACCGGATATGATAAACGTCCTAGTCTGTGTGTCGTAGCCCGAGATGAGCACTTGGTGGATGAAATGGCGGTGTTGGTAGTGCATTCTGTCGGGCACGTAGAAGAAGTCAAGGTCTGTCTGGACATAATAGTCGTGTTTGAGGAATCCAATGAACCATTCGATCAGATCAGCGGGGGACAGCCCTAGGGCCTCGCGGTCAATGGTCTGGATGTCAAGGAAGGGACTGGTTGGAAGGTAGAGATAACGAACCTCGTGGCGAGTACAGAAAGGGTGGGTATAGAATTTGAGTTCCTCGCCGGGGAAATTGAACAGTTGTATGTGGGTGCTGTATAGCCAAGGTAAATAAGCGTCACCTTGGGCGAGGATGGACAGGGGATATGAATGGAAGAGGTAGGCTGTAATCAGCGGCGGATGCAGGGGCAAAGTACGTTGCATGACGTAACAGCTAGAGATCTAGAGTCGAGAATCGGAGACTAGTGACTGCGACATCCACTGAAGATTAAAGTAGCCATCGATTCAGTGTGCTCATATAGGGAAAACACCCTATTTCCCGCCTTCAAAAAAGCTGGTTTTGCGACTCAAGCACCCCCCAGCCCCCTACTCTAGCGACGTAATTCCTTCTCAATAAGGCCGACCCCCTCGCCTGGGCGAGGCATTTGTCAATTTATCACCTGCTAAGATAGCCATAGACGCAGCACCCTTCAATCAGGTCTTGCGGCCCAAGCATCCCATACCCCACTACTCTAGTGAGGTCAATCCTTCTATGATAGCGTACTTGGTCAATTCAGCCACACTATGCCGACCGAGCTTCTTCATCAGGTGCTGGCGATGGGAGTCTATGGTTTTCGTACTCACTCCAAACAGAGCGGCTATTTGCTTATTACTCTTTCCCTCGGAGACGAGCTGCAGCACCTCTCGCTCCCGTGCGGTCAGGCAAGACAGCTCGACACCGTTTAGGGTATTCTGCACATAATCACCAACAAAAGGATTTACCAATTTCGGGCCTATGTACCTGCGGCCGGCCTGTACTTCCCGGATCGCTTGTATCAACTCGCGGTCAGACTCATCTTTCAGCACATAGGCCAACGCTCCCATCTGAAACATGCGAGCGACAAAACGCATGTCCGTTTGATCCGACAGCACCACCACGTTCACGTTCGGCTTTTTGGCCCGTATCTGCCGCGTCGCCTCCATGCCATTCAAGCCGGGCAGGCCCATCTCCATGACCACAATGTCGGGTAGATGAGCCAAGGCCAATTTTACAGCCATGCGGCCATCTCCGGCTTCGTCAATCACCTCAATCCCACTTTCTTGCTCGAGCAGCAAACGCAATCCTTGGCGCACAATCACTTTACTTTCGACCAGTAAGACCCGGACCGGCATTGGGAAGCGCCCTCCTGTTGAGACGCAAAATAACTATAAAGATAGCCACAAAAACTGATCGTCTCTGTTGGGAGAACACCTTATTTTTCCCTTCATAAAAGCTGATTTTTGCAGCGATAATGCGAACGCGGAGCAATTGAGCTTAGACGACGGCGACGTTTATCGGCCCTTCGGCTCAGGAATGCTCTTTCGCAACCTAGAGAGTTGAGTTTGCTTCGGCAGAAGGCTATCTTCCCTCTATGAACTCAACGACTTCAAGCGGAGCATCGCGGCCATGAACTGGACTGAAGTGTGCCAAAACAAGGCCCTGCAGGACCTACCCTTCAAGATCGAACTAAACGAATGGGGGCACATCACCATGACGCCGGCCTCAAACAAACACGGCCACATCCAAGCCCTCACCGCTTTCACCTTGATGCAGCAGAAAACAGCCGGGCGCGTCCTGACCGAGTGCTCAATCCAGACCAGCCAAGGCGTCAAAGTCGCCGATGTCGCTTGGGGCTCAGATGATTTCTTCGTCCGCCACGGGATGGATACGCCCTATCTCCAAGCACCGGAACTATGCGTCGAAATTCGCTCATCCTCCAACTCCATTGGCGAGATGCTGGCCAAGAAGGAGCTGTACTTGGCGCGGGGTGCCCAAGAATTCTGGCTCATCGACGAAGAAGGTCGCCTGCGCTTTTACTCATACAGCGACCAACAAAAGCAATCGGCCTTGTTCGCCGACTTTCCTTCAGCCCTAGCCGTTCCAGAGTAACTGTGTTAGCCTTGCCTAGGGCCTATTTGGAAACGACGCTAGCAGGGGGTGTGGTTAGGGTATAACCAGAGGGTATAACAATGGAAGCCGTACTGAATTTCCAGCCCGTTATTGAGCTGACCGAAGATCAATTTTTTGAATTTTGTCAACTCAATCGCGATGTGCGCATCGAGCGCAATGCAAAAGGAGAAATTTTAGTTATACCACCGACGGGAGGAGTAACCGGCGATCGGAATGCGGAGCTTAACATGCAGTTGCGCATATGGGCCAAGCAAGATGGCACCGGTGTGACCTTTGATTCCTCGACCGGATTTGTGCTACCGGACCGCTCCGTCCGCTCGCCAGATGGTGCGTGGGTTGCGCGTTGGCGGTACGATGCCCTGACGGAGGCGCAAAAGGATCGCTTTTTGCCGCTTTGTCCAGAATTCGTTATCGAACTTAAGTCTCCCTCGGATTACCTGCCCTCGTTGCAGCAAAAAATGGAAGCGTACATTGAAAACGGAACGCACCTCGGCTGGTTGATTGCGCCAGAGCAAAAGACTGTAGCAATCTACCGTCCGCAACGATCTGTTGAAGTACGGGAAAACCTCAAGGCCCTGTCTGCCGATCCTACCTTGCCGGGATTTGTATTGAATCTCAGCGAAATCTGGTAACGGCCAATGACGTCCGCCCTTGGATAGATAAACAACAATGCTCAACGTACTGCGCCACCAATTTCTCGAATGGGGCCTCAGCCAAGACCTCAGTGAAGACCTCGCCGCACTAGTCGCCTTGGCCGTGGTGGCCTTCGGTGCCTTGCTCGCCCACCGTTTGGCCAGAGGGCCGCTACGCCGCGGCCTCAGTGCCATCATTCGCCGCACCGACTTTCCCTATGACGACGCCCTAGTTGAGTGCCGGGTCTTGCACCGGCTGGCCCATCTAGTCCCCGGCCTCATCTTCTACTATCTAGGGCCGATGGCCCTCGCAGGCCACCCGGTTTCCGTCAACATCATCCAGACTGGGGCGCATATTTATTTGGTTCTCTCCGGCTTACTAGCCGTTGAGGCGTTGATAAACGCGGGCGTCCGCATCTACAACGGCACTAGGACCGCGCACGAAGTCTCCATCAAGGGGCTGGTGCAGTTTTTCAAGATCATCCTATTTTTGTTCGGCAGCATCCTCGTCGTCTCCATCCTAGTCGGCCAATCGCCGCTCTACTTGCTCGGCGGCCTAACGGCGATGACCGCGGTGTTGCTTTTAGTCTTCCGCGATTCGATCCTCGGGTTGGTCGCCGGCATCCAGATTTCGGTAAACCGCATGGTCGCCTACGGCGACTGGATTGAAATGCCCCAATACGGAGCCGACGGCGACGTGATCGACATCACGCTGACGACAGTCAAGGTGCAAAACTGGGACAAGACCATCACCACCATTCCCACGTACGCACTGATTGGCGAGTCGTTCAAAAACTGGCGTGGGATGCAGGAGTCGGGCGGGCGGCGGATCAAGCGGGCGATCTGCCTCGACGTCAGCACCATCAAGTTTTGCGACGAGGAAATGCTCGCCCGCTTCGCCCAAATCCAGTACATCACCGCCCACATTGAGGGCAAAAAGCAAGAGCTAGCCGAATACAACAAGCTCAACCACGTTGACCTATCGCATCTGGTAAATGGCCGGCGCATGACCAACGTCGGCACCTTCCGCGCCTACGTGCAGGCCTATCTGAAAAATCATCCACAGATCAACCAAGAAATGACCTTTCTCGTGCGCCAACTAGCACCGACCGCCAAGGGGCTACCCCTCGAAATCTACGTCTTTTGCCAGGATATCGTCTGGGCCAACTACGAGGCAATTCAGGCCGACATCTTCGACCACATCCTCGCCATCGTACCCGCCTTCGATCTACGAGTCTTCCAAGAACCAACCGGTACAGACTTCCAAGCCCTAAAACCCCCCCCGTACGGGACGGTTTCAAACCGTCCCCAACATGCCCGCTAAAGTACGGGACGGTTTGTACGGGACGGTTTCAAACCGTCCCCCCTCTAACATTTCAAACCGTCCCCTCCCTAAAATTTCAAACCGTCCCCTCCCTCACGTGTACGGGACGTTCTCCCGTACGGGACGGTTTGAAACCGTCCCCAACGTGCCCGTTTTTCTATGCTCTATACTATTATACATAGCCCCGTCGGCGAGTTGCTGCTAGCCGGCGACCGCACCAGCTTGCGGCACATCCAGTTCAAGAGCGGCGATTTTACCCCGCCGCCGAATTGGCAGGCCGTGGCGGCCCTGCCCTATCCAGTCGCCGAACAGCTCGATTGCTATTTCGCCGGTCGGCTACGCCGCTTTGACCTACCGCTCAATCCCCAAGGAACGGCATTCCAGCGCAAAGTCTGGGCTGCCCTCGCGGAGATTCCCTACGGCGAGACGATTTCCTACTTGACGCTAGCGCACCGCATCGGCAACCCACGCTCGGTCCGCGCAGTCGGCTTGGCCAACGGCAGGAATCCCCTGCCGATTGTCGTGCCTTGTCACCGCGTCATTGGCAGCAACGGCGCACTAGTCGGCTACGCTAGCGGGCTGCCGATCAAAAGAGCGTTGCTCAACCTCGAAGGCGCACTTGCTCCTCATCCTCAACTCGATCTCTTCTAAGGCTGGAGGTCTCATGTCCACGTATCGCATTGCTATCATCGGCACGGGTCGCGTCGGCTATCAGTTCAGTTTCTCCGCTCGGCCCGACAACCACGCCGCCGCGGTCGCTCAACACCCTTCCTGCGAGTTGGTCGCCGGTGTCAACCGAGGGCGCGAAAAACTCGACGCCTTTGGCGAGCGCTTCGGCGTTGAGGCACTCTACCACGACTATCGGCCAATGCTCGCCGAAGTTCAGCCCGACATCTGCATCGTCGCTACCCACCCCGAACTCCACGCCGAAATGGTCACTGGCTGCGCCCAAGCCGCCGCGACGCGAGCCATCATCTGCGAAAAGCCGATGGCCCTTTCGCTGGCGGAGTGCGACCAGATGATCGCGGCTTGCCAAGCAGAGGATGTGCTTTTGCAGATCAATCACAACCGCCGCTGGCACTCCGAGTGGGTGCTCGCCAAAACGCTCCTCGACGCGGGAGCTATCGGCGAGTTCAATCACATCTATTGCTACATGGATGGCGGCAAGCCGGCGCCTTGGTGGCGCAGCGAGAACGAAGGGCCCTTACTGCACGACTTCACCCACTATTTCGACCTGATGGATCTCTACGCTGGGGAGGTGGAGTGGCTGTGCGGCATGGCCGAGCAGCGCACGCGCCCGTGGGCTGTGGAGGACTTTTCGGCCGCGATACTCAAGTTCAAAGGGGGGGCCACTGGGCTGATCTGCGGTGCCGAGCTGACGCAGTACAACGACAACGCCTTCGAGCTGCGCGGCTCGACCGGCCTGATCCGCATGGACGCTGAGCAGGTCCGCCTCTTTCAGTCCAAGGTCGCGCTGTCTGAGCCCGACAGCGGCTTTGAGTGGAGCAGCCTCGAAGAAGTCGAAGTCGAACGGCCGGCCCCGGTTTCTACGTACGTCGCAGCACTGTCTGAGTTGCTTGACGCGCTCGAAGGCCGCAGCACCTTGCGCAGCGACGGCGCCGTGGGTCGCCGCTCGTTGGAAATGGTCATGGCCATCTATCAGTCGCAGCTAGCGGGCAACCGTCCCGTTCACTTCCCGGTCTCGCTCGCCGAATCCGGCGTCGAGGCACTGCGTCGGGCGGGGAATTTTAAGGAACGAGAAGCTACCTCGTAAACGATCGACGCTAGTCGGCGACGCACCGCCCGTCCCTATACGCCAAAACCGGCTCGTTGGGAAACAAGCAGTCCGAAACTAACCCATAGCGCTCGTTCATCTCGGCTTCAAAGGCGTTATGCGCTGTCAGCTTCTCGGCTAGTGCCGTCGAATCAGTCGATGAGGCGGCGTAAATCACAAACTCCCAAGGCCCGCCGCAGGGCTTGGAGCCTAAGCCCGCCAAGCGACAGTCCGCAATCGACGCACCCGTAGCGTCGCCGACGAGCGCGTCGATTTCCCGTCGCATTTCCGCTAGCTGTGCACGGTCACTTTCCTCGGTGCGCTGGTCGCCAACAGGCTCCGAGTCGCCACAAGCAACGAGGGAAACGGCGATCCATGCCGCCGCAAGCAAGTATCGCATGGTCTTCCTTTCTGTCGTGAAAAAGCCACAGTCTGTCCTGTAAGAAAATCTAACCTGCCGCACGGTTCCCCCACCGCGTCGCGATCACGGCATCCATGAAAATCTGCCCTAAGTGAAACACAATACAAGGTATTGCTAGCAGCCCCTTTAGCTCGGGCGACACCGCCGAATCCGGCAAAAACGCCAGCACGGTCATCGCCACCGGCAGGGTCTTTTGGCTGGCCATCAGCACAACGGCCTTACGCGCCGTTGCTTCGAGCTGCAAAAGTGCGCAAGCACCGCCATTGAGCAGCAGGTAAAGCGCGTGGATTGCCAAGCCAGACACGACCAGAATTAGCAAACTCATCGGCTCTAGTTGGGCTAGCCGTCCAGAGGACTCACTGAATTTCATCCACGGAATCGAGATCAGCGCCGCGTTGCTGGCCAAAGTCAACCGCGAGCGCTGGGCGTCGAGCCAATTGACGGCGAAGCGCCGCAGGTACTGGCCGACGCCCAAGGGCAGCAAAATCGAAAGACAGAGTTTGGCCAACAAATCGCTGGCCGAAAGCTCGACCTGACCCAGGGCACTCAAAAGATGGGCGAGCACAAAGGGCACCGTGAAGATGCCGGCGATATTGGTCAGCACGGTCAAAAGCAGGGCGAGCGCTACGTTGCCTCGGGCCTGCGCCGTCAGTGCCACACCCGAAGTCAGCGTCGTCGGCATACAGCAGAACAAGGCCAAACCGAACTGGAAGGCGGGTTCCATCGGCAGCCGGAAGGCGATCGCCGCACCGAGAAAGGGCGTAGCGAAAAGGATCGAAACACATCCCCAAGCCAGGGCCTTCCACGCAGCGAGAGCCGCGTGGACTTCGTCGGTTTTTAGCATCAGCCCGGCAAGAAAAAAAATAAGGCTGACGGCGATGTACTGAGTGGGTAGTTCGGCCATGTACCTGCCCGGCGCCGGAAAAAAGACGCCGACCGCGGCCGCGATCACTAGACCAACAGGTAGAAATTGCCGCTGTAGAAAATCTAGCACGGTGCGCTCACAAAAAAAGGCCGGACGCCGCCCGGCCAGACCAATAATACTTGTGTATGCTTTACTCGCTCTCGGCCAAGGCAACGGTGCGGTAGCCGTAACAAATATCCTCGCAGACGTTACACGATTCCACATCGCCATCGCGACACTCTAGGGCCCCGTCGCGGAAGGTCTGGAGAAACTCGTTGGCCGAGGGTTTTTCCGAAAACAACACGCGCAAAAAGCAAACCAACCGCTGCCGCGCCTCATTGCTGATTAGGTGCTCAACCTTGCAGGCGTCGATCATTGCGTCGTCCTCGTCCATGCCGAGGGCGTCGCCGAGGAAACGCTGCACGACTAGGCGCGTGGCCTCGGTTTCCTGCACGACTTTCAGGCCCTGGTCGGTAAGTTCGAGGAAGCGGTTGGGGTCCTCCTGTACGTAGCCGCGCTCCTTGAGGTGCTTCATGGCCGTCGAGACGCTGCCTTTGGTGATGCTCAGGTGCTTGGCGATATCCGAGACGCGGGCGTAGCCGTACTCCCCGCGCAGCTCGTGGATTGCCATCAAGTGATGCGCGGCGCTGTGGCTTAGTTCGTTTTCTTCGTAGGCTCTCCAGACTTCCTCAAACATGCGTTTCGCCTTTCTGCCTCCGCTTACGTCGCAGGGTCTTGTGTTGAGTCATCCACGCCTACTGCCTCGCTTAAATGCAAGATAGGCGCGGTCAATCGCCGAGCTTGCACAGCAAATCCACGCAGCGATTGGAGTAGCCCCATTCGTTGTCGTACCATCCGAGGATCTTGACCATGTTTCCTTCGAGAACATTCGTCGATAGCGCGTCGAAAACACACGAGTGTGGATTGCCTACGATGTCGGCCAAGACCAGAGGCTCTTCGGAGTACTCGAGGATGCCAGCCAGCGAGTTGGCCGCGGCGGCTTTGAACGCTGCGTTGATTGCTTCGGCGTCCGCGGCGCTTTTGAGCTCGGCGGTCAGGTCGGTCAACGAACCGTCGGGGGTTGGTACGCGGATGGCCAAGCCATCGAGCTTGCCGTCGAGCTCGGGTAGCACCTTGCCGACGGCGGCCGCGGCCCCGGTAGTTGTGGGTATCATCGAGACCGCCGCCGAACGCGCCCGCCGCATGTCGCTGTGCGGGGCGTCGAGCAGGCGTTGGTCGCCGGTGTACGAGTGAATCGTATTCATCATGCCTTTGACGACGCCGAAGTGCTCGTGTAGGACTTGGACCATGGGGGCTAAACAGTTGGTCGTACACGACGCATTGGAAATGATCGCGTGGTCGGCTTGGATGGCGGCGTCGTTGACGCCCATTACCACAGTTATGTCTTCGCCTTTGGCCGGAGCAGAAATGACGACTTTGCTGGCCCCAGCGTCGATATGGGCACGGGCCTTGCTGGCCTCGGTAAAAAATCCCGTTGACTCCAGCACCACTTCGACCCCTAAATCGCCCCAAGGCAGGTTGGCCGGGTCGCGCTCGGCCAAGATGCGAATCGCTTGGCCATTGACGATCAAGTCGTCGCCAGCAACCTCTATCTCGCCGGCGAAGCGGCCGTGGGTCGAGTCGTATTTGAGTAGGTGGGCCAGTGTTTGGGCGTCGGTTAGATCGTTGATGGCTTTGACCTCGATGCGCCCTTGCTCGACGGCTGCCCTGAACACCAAGCGGCCGATTCGACCAAAGCCATTAATAGCAACGGGTAGCTCTCCCATTTTCCAGTGTATTCCTTCCTGTAAATAGCGGTAGATATGGGGGTCTGAGAAAAGTCAGCCGCTCATCGCTGCGGGCCGTGCGACGATCCAAACGAATATGGTAGCAAACGGATGAACGGAACTTTACAGCCCGATGTAAAAACTTATATTGCACAGTTGCGGGAAGCGGGCAAGGCGGGCAAATCGGACTTGATTCTCAATTTTTGCGTTTTTTGCGTTGCAAAAAGCTAATGAATAAACCCGACCTCAGCAAGAGCACTACCACTAGCTGAGATGGGCAATGGCGGGCTAGGCTGAAGGGCGGGACGGACTATCCAAAGAACAGAGAAGCGATGCGCGAGGAAGGCATGGCCTTAGAGAAAGCGCTGCTGTGCATCGATCGGCAGCAGCGGGCCTATATCGAACAACTGAAATCCTTTATCCGCATCCCCAGCGTCAGCACCGGGGCCGATGAAGACACCAGCGAGGCCCTCGCCCAAGCGGCCGATTTCCTCGTTGGCCAGTTCGACTCAATGGGGTTTGAGGTCGATAAGATCCAAGTGAAGGCCGACACCAATCCGCTAGTCGTCGCCCGCAGCCCCGCGTTCTCGCCGCACCAACCCACCGTCTTGATCTATGGCCACTACGATGTCCAGGGAGTGGACAATCCGCGCTCGGCTTGGGCGGTCGATCCCTTTGCGGCTGAAGAGCAGGACGGCTTCCTCATCGCCCGGGGGGCCAGCGACAACAAGGGCCCCTGCTTTGCCCATCTGAAGGCAGCCGAAGTCGTCCTCGCCCAGGGGAATCAACTGCCGTTCAATTTGGTCTTCCTAATCGAAGGCGAGGAGGAGTGCGGCAGCGCGGCGTTGAGCCAGTTTGTGGCCGAGGGCGGGCTCGACGAATTTGCCCCGGTGCTCTGTACGGTGATTTCCGATACCAGCATGTACGGGCCGGACCAGCCCTCGCTGACTTTGGGGCTACGCGGTATTGTCTATACCGAAGTCGAGGTGTTTGGGCCGACGCAGGATGTGCATTCCGGCCTTTTCGGTGGCATTGTCCACAACCCCAACCAACTTCTCGTCAACGCTTTGGCCGGCCTCATCGACGCCGAAGGCCGCATTGCGGTGCCCGGTTTTTACGACGCAGTGCGGCCGCTTTCGGCCCGCGAAAAAAGCCTCTACGCCGCTCTCGCGGTGGACGAGGAGGCCTATTGCCGCACCTTGGGCGTACCCGCGCTGACCGGAGAGCAGGAGTACCCCATTCTCGAAAGGCGCTGGACTCGCCCCACGCTCGACATCAACCTCCTCAGCGGTGGCAGTCCGCGCACGGTCATTCCGGCTGTCGCCCGAGCGGCCATCTCCTGCCGGCTAGTGCCCGACCAACATCCCGAGCGCATTCAAGCGGCCCTCGAAGGACACATCCGCGCTCGGCTGCCGGCCGATACCCAAGTCGAGTTCAAAAACCAGCATTGTTCACCGGCTTATTACTTGGACCTAGACCACCCACTAGTTGAGCCGACACTTGAGGCCATGCGCAAGGGGTTTGGGATCGAGCCGGTGTTTACCCGCGAGGGGGGCTCCATTCCCATCGTCGTCGATTTTGCCGCGGCCACCGGCGCACCAGTCCTGCTCATCGGGCTAGGACAAATCACCGACAATTGGCACGGCCCCAACGAGTGCTTTTCCATGCGCGACTTTCACCGCGGCACCCGCACTGCGGCCGCGCTCTTATGCGAGTTGGCGCGAGCTTCTCAGCGCACAACCTAGTCCGGCCATCCGGCATAAGGCAAGGAGCCATCTATGTCTCTGTCCCAAGCCCAAGTAGCTCAATTCAAAAACCACGGCTATACTGCGATCCCCGGTTTTTTTAACTCCCGCGAAGTCCGAGCCTTGCAAGCTGAAGTCGAGCGCTTCAAACGCGAGGGCTTGGTCCGCAATGTAGCCACCGAGGGCGACGGCGAGACCCCCTCCACCACCAAGGTCAACCTGCAACTGATTCCCTTGTACGACAAAAGCGATCTCATCCGCGCTTTGCCCTTTGACAAAAAAATCACCGTTGCCGTCTCACAACTCATCGGCAGGCCCTTCATCCTGCACCTAGATCAGATGTTTCTCAAGCCGGCCGGGCACGGCGTCGGCACGGACTGGCACCAAGACAACGCCTATTTCAAAATAGACGATCCCCTAAAAGGCACGGCCATGTGGGTTGCCATTCACGACGCAACCATTGCAAACGGCACCATCCACGTCGTGCACGACTCCTTTAAGGAGCAGTACCCGCACGAGCGCGATCCGTACTCCGATCACCACATCCATTGCCAAGTGCCCGAAGAGCGCGCCGTGCCCATTGAGCTAACCGCCGGCGGCGTCGCCTTCTTCTGCTATGGCACAGCCCACGCGACTAAGGCCAATACTACCGACCGCGAACGCGCCGGACTTGCCTTCCACTTCCTGCACACCGCCTGCGTCGAGCGCGCCAAACTCGTCGGCCAACGGCGCGGCCAGCCCATCTTGGTGGGGCCGGAAGCCACCGGTGGCCAAGCCGAATACGGCGTGCGCGTCGCCGGGACTTGGCAACGAGAAATCGATCGCGTCCTCAAGGGAGCAACCAACTAATGCCACACATCAAACCCGACGACCTGCGCCGGATAGGCTACCAGCTTTTCGAGACAGCCGGCTGCCCTCCCGCCAGTGCCCGCGCCGTAACCGACCACTTAGTCGAGTCGTCTCTCTACGGACACGACTCGCACGGCAGCCTGCGCCTATACGAATACGTCGAGCAGATCCAAGACGGCATCTTTGATCCCAAGGGCCAGCCCTCTATTGTCAGTGAAAAACCCTGCACCGTGGTCGTTGATGGCGGCGGCACCATGGGCCAGATCGGCGGGACGTTTGCCACTCAGTTGGCCATCGACAAGGCCGCTCAGTACGGGGTTGCTACCGCCACCCTGCGCAACTGCGGGCACGTTGGCCGAGTGGGGGCCTATCCGCTACAGGTCGCACGTCAAGGTATGATTGGCCTAGCCTTTTGCAACGCCGGGCACCTCGGGCGCCAGATCGCTCCCTACGGTGGGATCGACGGCAAGCTCAGCACCAATCCCATATCCTGTGCCGCACCGCGGCGCAACGCCGATCCGATCTTGGTCGATATGACCACTTCGGTCTGCGCCGAGGGCAAGGTCCGCGTCGCCTACAACCGGGGAGAACAGCTACCCGAGGGGCGAATTATCGACCACGACGGCAACCCCTCTACCGACCCAGAGGCCTTTGTCGGCGATCCGCCCGGCGCAATCCTGCCCTTTGGCGGCCCGGTGGCCTATAAGGGGTACTGCCTAAGTATGGTCGTAGAGATTCTAGGCGGAGCCCTCAGTGGTCAGGGCTGTGCCAACGGCGAGACCGTCATGCAGAGCAACGGGCTGCATCTGACAGTGTACAACATCGAGCACTTCGTCGAAAAGGATTACTACTTCGACGAACTCGAAAGCCTCATCCGCCACGTATCCACCAGCCGCGTCGCGTCGCCCAGCGGCGAGATTCTGCTGCCTGGCGATCCCGAATACCGCACCGGACGCCAGCGTCAAAAAGAGGGGATTCCCATCGACGACACGACTTGGGGCCACATCGCCGAGGCTGCGCGGAGCCTTGGGTTGGATCCTCGGGCTTGGGCGCAATAGGGGCCAATGGCGGGAACGTGTGGGAATCGAACCCACCCAGCGCAACTCTCGCTACGCCGCAACGGATTTGAAGTCCGCGGCAGCCACCAGGCACACATCCGCTCCCGCAAAATTTTGTTTGGCTAGGCAAAAATATAGAATGACATCCCAATAGCACCAACGAGACCTCCGGTGCTACTGGGTCTGCGCTGCTTCGGCGCGCGCTTTGCGCTCGGCCCGCTCGGCCGCCTTGCGCTCGGCTACCTCGGCTTCTGTCGGCAAGCGCCGGGCGGGCATTTCTGGATACGCAAGCGGCAACTCCCAGCGCAGGGTTCGCAAGGGGACGTCGCCCAAGTTTTCAATCTGCAACTCGAGATATTCATCGTCGAGCCCGACAATAGGCATCTTGTCGTCGCTTTTGCGATTGGGAAAAAAGACTCGGTAGTAGGTCTTGCCGTCGAGCACTTCCCCTTCGGGCCGGTCGCTCTCGTACGGATAAAAATTAAACGTCCCGCTGGGCTGGAAGCGCACACCTTGCTGATTGACCAGCAACGTGCGCGCACCAATATCGGCAATATAGGGCTTGAGCTGAGACTCTCCGCTCGACAGATAGACGGTAAAGACCAAGCGACTGTAGAGCGTCAAGCCCCAACGGTCGTCATACCGGTCGCGCAGGATGGCAAACTTGGGGTCGTAGATGGCATCGACGACCCGGCGTATGTATTCGGCTCGCCAGATGTCGAAGGCGCGCTTGTGCAGGGGATTGCGCGCATTAAAGGACGGATTTACGTAGATGAGATACTGAAAGTAAAGGCTGTTGATGTCGGTGCCGTCTTCGGCCGGGTAGGTGCCATCAACGTAGGAGTAGAGTAGCTGTTTGATGCGAAATTCGAGCTGCTCTTGCCCCAGGTCTTCGCGCTCGGCTCGCGCATAGGCGTGGGCAATTTCGTAGGCGAAGGTGTGCAAGGCTGCCTGCACCAAGACGCCGTCGGCACCCCGGTGGCTCCTATTTACGGTGCGCCAGACTTCCTGCTCGACGCGCCCAAAGGGGCCTTCGGCAAGTTCTAAGGCGCAACCGCTGGCCGCCACACACATCCAGCAAAGAAGCAAAACCCTGCTTGGCATGAATTACCTCCGTTGAGGAGGGAGAGCCTAGCCGCGCGCTATTCCTTGACGACCCAGAGCTTGACCGCTGTTGCTACCCCCGAGTGGAGGCGCACTTCGACATTGTAAACACCCAACTCGCGGATGGGCTCTTCGAGATGAATGGCGCGGCGATCGATCTCGTAGCCCTTTTCGTCGAGCAATTCGGCGATGTGCTGGGCCGTTACCGAGCCAAAGAGGCGATCGTCTTCGCCGACCTTGACTTGTGCAGTAATCGACTCGGCTTCCAGCTTTTTGGCGAGGGCCTCGGCGGCGCGGCGGTCGCGCTCGGCCAAGGTTTCTTGCTGTTTGCGCCTAGACTCAAATTGAGCCATGTTGGCGACGCTGGCGATCAGGGCCTCATTGCGAGGGATCAGGAAGTTGCGACCGTATCCGTTTTTTACTTCCACGACCTCGCCGGCCGAACCCAACGATTCAATGTCCTTTAATAGAATTACTTTCACGACTTGTCCTCCACTTGGTAGAAAACGGCGGTGTTATTTAAGCCTTATGCTTCTTCCTCGGTGGGAGCGGGACGCCGCCGCCGCCAATCGAACCACGTATCCAAAAGCCCCAAGCCCGCCAATAGCAGAAACGCCAAGCCCGCGACAAAAAAAAGCCCTACGTAAAACAACACCTCGACCAAAGGCGGCACCCGTTGGCGCAGGGCGAAAAAGCGCAACACGGCCAATCCTTGCACGGCGTAAATAACCCCCATCAACACGATCAAATTGAGGCCCAAATCGGCCAACAACCCATCGCTCAACAGACCGAGACCCAAGGCCGCGATCAATACCCAGATCAACTCTTCCCAAGGCCGCCACAAAGCCAGCGGCAGGGGGGCCGGCAGCGATAGCCCCAGCCGCAAGGCCAAGACCGCGCTCAACCGATACGCCACGACAAAAATCAAAAGCAGCGTCGTCATCTCGATGGCTGGCTGCACTCGCAGGATCAGGTCAACCATCGCGTTTAGCGTCTGGCTGCTTCCCTCCACAGCCATCTCTAAGGCTTGCAAATGCTCCGAGATGGCGGCGGCTTGCTCTTGGCGAGTGCCATCGCGCACCTGAAGCAACTGCCAGAAACACAAGCCAGCCGGCGGCGTGCAGGCCATGGCCACGACGCGACCATAGGTCTGTTGCCGCTCTATTTGCAAAACGGCGAGCAGTCCCATAATGGGCACTAGCCCCAACATGGCACCTAGCAGCATGACGGCGCCCAAGCAAAGCAGGCCAATCAAGGGCAAAGCACCGCGCGAGCCGTAGCGCAAACCGGTCAAAAGCGAAGCGACCGCCAGCGCGATGCCCAGCAGAATCAGCATCGGCAGCCGACGCTAAGAGTCGTCGGACTCTTGGACTACGGCCTCTTCGGGTGCCTCTTCGGGCGCCGGTGCCTCCTCGGGCGCCTCTTCGGGTCTGGGCTTGTCGTCCTCAGAGGCCGCGTCGCGGTGGCTGTCATCGGGGTCCCTCGGGCCACGGGAGTCTCGATGTGGGCCGCCTCGATCCCTCGGGCCACGGGTCGATCGGGCAAAGGCTTCTTCGAGGAAATTGTCGGCGGCCAGTTGGGGCACGTGGATAAACTCGCCTTCGACCGCAGTGACGAGGTAGCGCAGCACCACTTCGTCGAGCTTGAGCGTCTGTTCTAGCCCTTCGATAGCCGTCGGCTCCGCGGAAAACTGATAGAGCACGTAGTAGCCTTGATGCCGATTCTTCAGGCTAGTCGAAGTGTAGGCCAGACGCCGCAGGCCCCAATTGTCGATTCGGGCGACTTGTCCACCATTTTCCTCAAGCAGAGCCTCGTACTTTTCGACCAGTTGATCGTATTGGCCCTCGCCGGCTTGGGGATCCAAGATACATACGAGTTCGTAGTTTCTCATTATATTGCGCTTTCTTGGTTCTGGTCTGGGGCACATCCCTCAGACGGCTAAAAGCGGTGCCAGGACGAGCGATATCACCGACATCAGCTTGATGAGTATATTTAGCGACGGCCCCGAAGTGTCCTTAAACGGGTCGCCGACCGTATCGCCGACGACAGCGGCTTTGTGCGGTTCAGACCCTTTGCCCCCCAAATGGCCCTCTTCGATCCACTTTTTGGCGTTGTCCCAAGCCCCCCCGCTATTGGCCATCATGAGTGCCAACAGGACCCCGCTGACGGTCGCCCCAGCGAGCATGCCGCCCAAGGCGATGGGCCCGAGGATGAACCCAACAGCGACCGGAGCCAACACTGCCAACAGGCCCGGAATAATCATTTCGCGCAGGGCCGCGGTCGTGCTAATCTCGACGCAACGTCGAGTATCCGGCTTGGCTTTGCCTTCCATCAGGCCCTCGATCTCGCGGAACTGACGCCGGACTTCCTCGACCATCTTGAAGGCGGCCTTACCGACCGAGTTCATGGTAATGGAAGCCGCCAGATAGGGAATCATCGCGCCGATAAAAAGCCCGCCGACGACAATCGGCGTCGTCACATCAATGACTACTTCTTCACCGGTTGCGGTCTCAATAGCGGAGGAATAGGCCGAAAAAAGCGCCAACGCCGTCAACGCCGCCGAACCAATGGCAAACCCCTTGCCCATGGCCGCGGTCGTGTTGCCGAGTGAGTCGAGACCATCGGTGATCTTGCGCGTGTCTTCGCCCAAGCCCGCCATTTCGGTAATGCCGCCGGCGTTGTCGGCGATGGGACCATAGGCATCAACCGACATGGTGATGCCCACGGTGGCCAGCATGCCCACGGCAGCGATGCCAATCCCGAAAAGCCCGGCAAAGTGAAAGGCCACGCCAATGGCGACGACGATTCCCAAAGTCGGCAGGACGACGCTCTCCATGCCGATGGCCAGACCGGAGATTATATTGGTCGCCACGCCGGTCTTGGAAGTTTCAGCGATGGTGCGAATGGGTTTGCCGCCGGTGTAGTACTCGGTAAAAAGGCCAATCGCGATCCCGGCCAAGCAGCCCGCGCACAGTGCCCAGACCGGCTGGTTGGATAAGCCGATTGTGCCGGCGACCCACCAAGCACCCAAAATCATTAGTGCAGCGGCAACCCAAGTCGAGTAGCGCAATGCGGCACCAGGGTCAGAGTTTTGCAGCATCCGCACCATCAACACGCCCAATAGCGACGCGACGATACCGATTGTGATGACGATCAGCGGAAAACTCATCGCCGCGAGTTTGGCCTGAGTCGGGTCGGAGATGCTCGGAGCGAGCGTGGCCAGCAAGGACGCCGACGCGGTGGCCGCGATGGCAATGGTGGCGATGACCGATCCGACGTACGACTCAAAGATGTCGGCACCCATGCCAGCGACATCGCCCACATTGTCGCCGACATTGTCAGCGATACCGGCCGGATTGCGGGGGTCGTCTTCGGGAATTCCCGCCTCCACCTTGCCCACCAAGTCGGCCCCGACATCGGCGGCTTTGGTGAAGATGCCACCACCAACCCGTGCGAACAGAGCAATCGAAGAGGCCCCCATAGCGAAGCCGTTGATCGTGGATGCTTGGCTTATGTCGTGCCAGATACCAATGGCACTGGCTAGTGCTCCAATGCCAAAAAGTCCCAAGCCAGCCACGGCAAGTCCCATCACCGCGCCCCCTGAAAAAGCGACGTTCAATGCTGGCCCTTGGCCGTGCTGGTTGGCCGCTTGAGCGGTGCGCACATTGGCGTGGCAGGCCGCCTTCATGCCAGTATAGCCGGCCAAAATGGAGCAGACGGCTCCCAACAAAAAAGCGTATGCGGTATAGGATCCTACGAAGGCAAAAAGGAGGGCGAAGACGATGACGATAAATCCGGCGAGAATGGTGTACTCGCGTTTGAGAAAGGCCATAGCACCCTCGTGGATAGCCGCTGAAATTTCCACCATCGCTGGAGTACCCGCCGGAGACTTTTTGATGTAAAAGTACAGCAGAAGCGAGCAAAGCAAACCGCCCAGACCTATGAATGGTGCTGCGCTTGTCCAAGTTTCCATATGCGTCTGTACCCTCCCTTAGCTACGTTGCTTTTAACCGTTGAACTTGTTCATCGCCGCTTCGATACCTTCGGCGTAGTACGCTTCGAGTGCCGCATTCCCGCGCTCAATCAAATTTTCTACTTCGTCTGCGGGGGAAAATGGCTCCAAGACGTAGTCGATGACATCCGCGTTTGCCGATGGGATGCCGATCCCTAGACGCAGACGCGGTACCGCCTCGGTGTTGAGTGCTTCGAGCACCGAAGCCAAACCGTTGTGTCCACCATCGCTGCCGCCACGGCGCAAGCGCAAGCGCCCGAAGTCGAGGAGGAAGTCGTCGAAGATGACCAATACGTCTTGGGGCAGCACCTCCCATTGGGCGCAAAGGGCCGCTGCGGTTAGACCACTGCGGTTCATGTAGGTCTGGGGCTTGGCCAAGAGTACTTCCCGACCCCCTAGCACTACTCGGACAACTTGGCCCTGGACGTCCGCTTGATGCTGCCAGTCAACACCACAGCGGGCCGCTAGGCGATCTACCACCATAAATCCTATGTTGTGCCGCGTTGACGCATAGCGCGCACCGGGATTACCCAGACCTAAGGCTACTTGCAAACCTACTCTTCGTTACCCTCTTCGCCCTCGCCGCCTTCACCGCCTTCGCCGCCTTCGCCGGCCTCTTCTTCACCTTCGAGTCCTTCAGCCTCCTCGGCTTCTTCTTCTTCGGTGATTAAGCGCGGAGCCAAGATGTTGACAATCGTGCGGTCCGGGTCGGTGGTAATGCGCGGCTCTTGTTCGACGAGATCGCTCACGTGCAGGCTATCGCCGATGACCAGCGAAGAGATGTCGATCACCATCGCGGAGGGCATTTCCGAGACGACGCACTCCATTTCTATTGAAGTCAGGGCCTGCTGCAAGGCTCCGCCTTCGTTGCGGACGCCTTCGGGCACTCCTTCAGTCACCAGCGGCACATTGGCGCGCAGCGTCTCGCTCGGATCGATGCGCAGAAGGTCTAAGTGCAGCACATCGCCGCGCACCTTGTGGAATTGGATGTCGCGAATCAGGGCCTGCTCAGAGACTCTATCAGACTCTTCGTGCTCGATCAAGATAATCGCATTTTGCCCCCCCTTGCTCAGAATGCGCTCTAAGCTATGGGCATCTGTCTTGAAGGACTCAGCGGGCTGATTGTGGCCGTAGATCACCCCGGGCAACTGGCCCTGTAGGCGACGCATCTGGCCCACTGGCCCCTTGCCCTGCTCTTGGCGGGCCTGAACTTTGAGCGCGACCTGCTCACGCGCTTGGATCCGTAGTGGAACTTGCGGCATCGGAACATCTCCTCAAAAAACTCAATCAAATATCAATGGCATAATGGCAGCCCGGCGAGGACTCGAACCTCGATAAACGGAACCAAAATCCGTTGTCCTACCAATTGAACGACCGGGCTACCTATCTCTATGCCTCGCACTCCCCTGAGCTAGCCGGCTGACATAAAAAAGACCGGCAACCTTGCCTTTGCAGTGCGTCGCGCGCCTGAGAGGCGGTCTTCCGGTCGTCGAAGATACCGTAAACAGTGGAGCCGCTGCCCGACATGGACGTGGCGCGGGCACCAACTCGGTCCAGTTGAGAACGAAGTTCTGCGACGATGGGATAGGCGCGATCTACCGCGGGCGTGAAGTCGTTCTCCAGCACTTCAAATAACCTGTCGTGGTCAACGCACCCGCCGCTCAGGGAAACAACAAAGTTAGAATAGGGAGAATCTTCTGTCAAGATAGGGCCGAGTTGGTCATAAGCCCACGCCGTGCTGATTTCGACTTCGGGATACGCCAGCACGTAAAAAATTGCGCCGGCCCAGTTCAGTTTGTCGAGGATCTCACCGCGGCCCCTCATTAGTGCCGTGCCGCGTTCTATTAGAAAGGGAATATCCGATCCAAGGGTCGCGGCGATCTGGCGAAGGTCTGCGTTGGAGAATGGCTGGTCGTAGAAGCGATTGAGTGCTCGCAGAGCCGCGGCCGCGTCGGCACTGCCCCCGCCTAGACCCGCGCCTATCGGTATGTTCTTTTCTAGGTGGATGCGAAACGACCGGGCCGGGCCGCCGAGCTGAGCGTGAAAGGTATCCACTGCGCGGCACACCAAATTATCTGGCCCGGTCGATAGGCTATCGAGGCTACAGGTCAATTGATCGGAGGAAGCTAGTTGAAAGTACAAGACATCGACTAAATCCACGCATTGAGCCACACTGAGAATCTCGTGGTAGCCGTCGGGACGGCGACCGACAACCTTAAGACCCAAGTTTATTTTTGCATATGCTTTTTCGACCAGCAGACTCTTCATCGCTGCACACCTTGACCGCATTTTACTATATTTTACACTCTAGCTAATCAAGTGTCAGATTGGCATCCTCTTGAGGATCGATATGTTTCCAACGTTGATATTGGTGCTTTTCCTCGGCCTAAGCTCTCAGAGCTGGGCGCAAACGAGCGCAGAGGACGACTTTAAGCTGGCCCGCAACCTCTTCCGCGATGCCGGTGATTACGCCACGGCTGCCGGGCTATTCGCCGAGTTTATTCGCAATTATCCCGACAGTCAGCAGCTAGCCGAGGCCCGATTGATGCTGGCGCGCGCGTACCGCCAGAGTGGCCGTTGCGACTTAGCGGTGCCAGCCTACGAGACGTTTTATCTCGAACATCCCGACCACTTGTTGAGCACCGCCAACGCACGGCGCGAGCGCGCGGCTTGCTTGGCCGAGCAAGGCCAATACCTGCTGGCGGCTCGATCATACGAAGAGGTGCAGCGTCGTTTCAGTGCTAGCGATTTCGCCGCCAGTGCCCTGATTGAGGCAGCGGCTAATTATACCCGCGCCGAAAATTTGCGGCAAGCCGAAGCTGCCTATGGGCGTCTGCTGGCCGATTACGCGCGATCTAAACAAGCGCATTTGGCGCGCTATCGGCTGGCCCAGTTGCGCTTTGCCGCTGGTCAGGCCGCAGCAGCCCAACAGCTCCTCGGACAAATCGCCGCCACTAAACCACCACCGGCCCTCGCTGCTAGTGCCCTGCTGCTCGGAGGGCGCATCGCTCTTTTTACCGGCGACCGCGAAACTGCGGAGAAGCAGTTCAAGTCGCTGGAGCGACGCTTTCCTGGGGCGGCGCAGACCGACAGCGCCTATCTAGATCGCGCAGACTATCTTTACAACGCGCGCCTTTTTAGCCAAGCCGGCGATGCCTATCAGCGGGCCTTTAACAAAATCGGCGACCGCGCCCTCCAAGAAAACGCACTCCTAGGGCTGGCCGACGCGCGCCGCCAGAGTCGTCAGACGCGCGAAGCCATCGCCCATTACGACAAGCTGAGCACCATGCTCCAACCCGGGCATCCCGCTTACCTCAAGGCCCAGCTAGGCCGGGCCATCGTTCTGGGCCAAGCCGGACAATTCGCCCGCGCAGTAGGCCTTTTTCAAGGATTGATTCAGACCGGCGACACCCCCGAAGCCATTCGTGCGCTGAGGGAACTAGGCGCCCTTTACAAGCGGCGCGGCGACGGCGAGGACCGCCCCGATTCGCTGCGGTTGTCAACTTTTGCAGAGGGGAGCGCCGCTTTCCACAGCCGTGCGATAACTTGGTACCGCCGTTACCTACAAAAAGCCGACGGGGCCGCCGATGCCAACACCGTGCGCTTGGAACTCGCCGCACTCTATGCCTCAATCGGCTACCACCAAGAAGCCATTGCCCTCTATCGCCAACTAGCTTCTG
Source organism: Candidatus Latescibacterota bacterium (assembly GCA_965221515.1). Classification (GTDB taxonomy): domain Bacteria; phylum Latescibacterota; class UBA2968; order UBA8231; family UBA8231. Next base: position 3,542,891 of record OZ244897.1, on the reverse strand, counting down.
GTCAAGACGAGGTGGCAACCAAAGCGCAATTTGCCCTCGCCCAAACCTTTGCGCAAAGCGGACAGCCGCGTGCGGCACTGCGCGAATACGTGGCCTTCCTCGAGCTCTTCCCCGCGGACCGCCAGAGCGAAGAGGTGCGCCAGCGAATCGAATATCTGCGCGAATTTACCGTCTTGGACCCGGCCGGTCTCAACCGGGCCTTGCAAAAAGCCTGGCTCGATGAATTGAGCGGCACGTCGCGTCCGCTAGTGCAGCTAGCGGTGGCTCGGGTGTTGTTGGCGCACCACGATTTTGTCGCGGCCGTCCAATTTTTCAAACACTACGCCACGGCCTATCCAGACGATCCCTACAATGACGAGGCGCAGTACTTGCTGGCCGAAAGTCTGCTCCGACTCGCCCGCCAACGCCAGCTAGAAGCACAACCTGCCAGCGCAGACTCGCTACGAGCGCTAGCTCTACGGGAATACCGCATTCTCACCGAGCAAGCCTCCGCCGACAGCATTCTCACCGAGCAAGCCTCCGCCGACAGCATTCTCACCGAGCAAGTCCCCGCTGACAGTACTGCGCTTGTCGAGCAAGCCCCCGCCGACAACACCTGGACCCGGCGCGCCCGACTTAGCCTCATTAAACTCGAAGCCGAAAACCGCCCCGACTCGCTGCGATTACGAACGCTCGAAGAGGGGTTTGCCGCTTTCGTCGCCGAGTTTTCCGAAGGGCGAGGAGACCATCTAGACCAAGCCCTTTTGCAGCTAGGTGATGCCCGCCGCCAGCTCGGGGAGACCGATACCACTTGGTTCGACGGGGCCATTGCGGCCTACGATCAGCTTGGCCGGCTTTTTTCCAACAGTCCACTCATACCCCACGCTCTATACGGCAAGAGTCTGTGCCTGGTGCAAAAAGGCCAACACCAAGCAGCGGCCGACTTGCTCGAGCGCGTTGTGCGCAACTATCCCAACAGTCCGCTGACGGCACCGGCGCTCTTCGAGCTGGGCCATATCCACTTAGCGCAGGAGCGGACCCTAGACGCCATTGCCCGACTGCAAGAGTTGCGCTGGGGCTACCCGGCCTTTCCCCAGCGCCGCGCCGCGCAGAAACTGTTGGGCGACACCTATTTTCAGCGCGGCCAATACGCCGCCGCCATCGAGCTGTATCAACCGCTAGTCTCCAGCTCGACCATCTCCGACGACAGGGGGTCGATTCTGCGACGAATTGGCCGCGCCTATCACCACCTCAACCGCTACGGCGAGGCCATGGCGGCCTATCGGCAAATAGTCGCCGAAGAGCCAAACCCGGCTGGACTAGACAGTATCTACTTCGCCCAAGCGGTACTGCAACTAAGGTTAGGTCAGCAAGACGACGCCTTGCGGCTCTTTCGCCAGGTCAGCCGAGAATTTGCCTCCAGCGGCTTGGCGGCCGAAGCCTCGGCGCGGGCCGGCCACATCGCCTTTGCCCGCCAGCAATACAAACAAGCCTACCAATTCTATCAGCCCTTGCTTAAGCAAAGCGAGGACACCTTAGTCCACGGCCAAGCCGTCCTCTCCTTGTTGCGACTCAAGCGCATAGAGGAGGGGCGCAAGGCGGCCAAGCAGTTTGCTAAGCGGTTCAAGGAAGAAACGGACTGGCGTCAACATTTCCGGGTTGAAGAAGGCAACTACTACTTACAGGCTGGCAACTACAAAAAGGCTTATGAGCTGTTTCAAGAGGTGGAAAAGCAAGGAGGTACGTGGGCCGACGATGGGGCCTATTGGATGGCCATAACGCTGTGGAAGCGAAACAAGGCGACGCCCAGCGAGCAAGGAGCGGCGTTCGCGTTGGAGGCCATATCGCGCTTTGTCCGAGAACATCCGACGAGTCCTCAGGTAGCCGACGCCTACCTGCGCCTGGGGGATTACCACTTTTCGCTGCACAACTTCCTGCAAGCGGCAGGGGCCTACAAACACGCCTTGGACGCGCCTGACGTCAGTAGTGAACAGGCCCAAGATGCACTGTGGAAACTGCTCAAAAGCTATCAAAGCGCCCACGAGTACGAGGCCGCCCACCAAGTGGCCGACCAGCTACTGAGCCAGCACCCCGAGCACCCCAAAGCCATTGAAGTCCAGCTCGAACTGGGCATCATCCTCAAAAACAAGGGCCAATACGCCCAAGCCATTGAACAGCTAGACGAGCTGCTCTCCCAACAGCTAATTGACGGCAACAGTGCATCAGAAGCCCGGTTTTACATCGGCGAGTCCTATCAGAACATGGGCGAGTACCGCAAGGCGATCCAAGCCTATTACAAAGTCAGTTACCACGGCAGCCAAGGACTCAGCATGTGGATCACTTCGGCGGACTTCCAGCGCGCCCGCTGCCACGAATCGCTGGGCGAACACGCCACGGCCATGACCATCTACGAGCGCATCACACGCCGCGAAGGGGGCCAGAGTCCACAGGGACAGCTAGCCCGCGAGCGGATCGATGCCCTGCGCCGCCAGCTAGAAACCCTCAACTGAAGCGACACCAGCAGAGAGTATCATGGCCCCGACCCAACGGCACATTCTGCTCCTGACCCAGCGAGCAGAGTTGGAGGCGGAATTCAAGTCCGCAGTCCACGATGCGCGGCTGCGCGTAGTTAGCGCGGCTAACAACGATGCGCTTGAGCGGCTACTGCGGCGCGGAGTGGACTTGGTCGCCTGTGACCTAAAACTTTCGCCCGCCATCCTCGCAGAGGGCGTCGTCGCACTCGACCGCCATCGCGATGTGCCCGTGCTAGGCTTGGGCAACGCCGATGAAAATTGGGACCGACTTTTGTGGGGTTCGCCTCTCAAAGACCAAATTGCCGTGCCCTTTGAGGCCGCCGCCCTGCGTCAACGTCTGGACCAGCTACTAGAGCGCGGGGACTTTTTGCACGGGACCGAACTGATAGGTCAGTCGCCCTTAATGCGCCAACTGCGCGAACGCATCTTAATCGTGGCACCGACGCCTGTTTCCTCTATTCTGCTGACCGGCGAAAGCGGCGCGGGCAAGGACTTAGTTGCCGAAGCTCTACATCGCTACAGCCACCGCCGCGAATGTCCTTTTCGTCCACTCAACTGCGGCGCTATTCCAGAGAATCTGCTGGAAAACGAACTCTTCGGGCACGAGAAGGGAGCCTTCACCGACGCCCGCGCTCAGTATCGAGGCATTTTTGAACAAGCGAACCGCGGCACGGTCTTTCTAGACGAAATCGGCGAAATGTCGCTGGCCGCGCAAGTGCGTCTCTTGCGGGTCCTCGAACAGCGCGAGGTGGTCCGCATCGGCGGCAGCGCCCCGGTCTCGGTGGATCTTCGCGTCATCGCCGCGACCAACCGCGACCTACAAAAGGCGGTTGACCAGCGCGAGTTTCGCCTCGACCTATACCACCGGCTCAAGGTCGTCGAACTCGACATTCCGCCGCTGCGGCGCCGGGCCGAAGACATTTCCCTCTTAATCGAGCACTTCACCAGCGAGTTGACCCAAGACAACAAAAGCCGTCTAGAAGGGTTCTCGGCGGCGGCATTGGACCTTTTGCAAAACTATGCCTGGCCTGGCAATGTGCGCGAGCTGCGCAACCTAATTGAGCACTTGGTATTCCTCGCCCCGCGTGCGCTCGTCGAACCCGAAGACCTATTGCCCCATCTGGAGATCCAGCCCACGCGCCACTTGCCCGTGCCAACCAACAAGACGCCAGACCAATCCGAGCGCGAGTTGATCTACTTTGCGCTCTTGGATCTCAAGCGCGAGGTCGCCGAGCTAAGAGCCGCGGTCGAGCGCAATGCCTCGGCGCTGCCGCCCTCTACCCCTCCCGTAGCAGCACCAAGGGCCGTTCGACCAGTCGAGCCCGAGCAACCGATCTATCCGGTTGAGGGCGCCCCTTACCATCCCGCCGACTCCCAGCAGTCCGCGCCGATACGCATCCCCGAAAACGCAGCTATTGAGCCTTTGCCCTCGCTCAAAGACCGCGAGCGGGAAGCCATCGAACAGGCCCTCGACCGCGTCGGCGGCAATCGCCGGAAGGCTGCCGCTATCTTAGGCATCAGCACTCGCACGCTCTACCGCAAGCTCAACGAATACGACCTCGAATGAAATACCTTCTCCGCTCCGTTAAGCGCGACAATTCCTCCACCCTATTCAGCATTTGTCGCCCGTGGGCAGGCAGCGCACTGATTGCCGCATTACTGGCGGGCGCATACCCGGTTGGGGCGCAAATGCCGGAGGAGAGCACTCGGCCACTAGCCGATCTCAGCCGTGCTTTCCGCCACGCCTACCAACAAGCCAAGCCAGCCGTGGTTTTGATCACAGCGACGACCCGAGCGCGGCAAAAGCGCACCTTGCCCCCCTTCCACCCGAAAATTCCCGAAGACTTTCGCGGCCTAGGCTCTGGCACTATCGTCAGCACCGATGGCTACATTCTGAGCAACTACCACGTCATCGCCGAGGCCGACTCCATCCAAGTCACCCTCTCGGATCGCCGCATCTATCGGGCTAAGGTCATCGGCTATGATTCGCTGATTGACATCGCCCTGCTCAAGGTTGAGGCGCAGGGGTTGCCCACTGTTGAGTTGGCCGACTCAGACCGCTTGCAAGTCGGCGATTGGGTGCTGGCCATTGGCCATCCCTTGGGCATGGGGTCCACGCTGACGCACGGCATCGTCAGTGCCCTAGCGCGCCAAGCAGGTGTTTTCAACCCCGGAAGCGACGAAGAAAATCGCTACGCGATCGAGAGTTTCATCCAGACCAACGCCGTGATTAACCCCGGCAATTCCGGTGGCCCCCTACTCGATTTACAGGGCCGAGTCGTAGGGATCAACACGGCCATTTCAACGCGCACTGGTTACTACATCGGCTATGGACTAGCCGTGCCGATCAACCTAGCGCGCGAGGTGGTGGATGATCTGTTGGTCCACGGGCGGATCGTACGCGGCTACTTGGGCGTGACCATGGAGTCTGAGATGACCCCCGAGCTAATCCGCCAACATAGCCTCGGCCTGGAACGGCCACGAGGCGTTTACCTCAGCGACGTACACCCCGATAGCCCCGCCGCCCGCGGTGGTCTGCGCGGCGGGGACGTCGTCTTGTCGATCGACGGTATTGAGGTGAATCACTTCAACCACCTACAGACGCTGATCTACGGCCGCGACCCAAGCGAAACGGTCAGCCTGCAAATCATGCGCCAGAATCAAATCCACCACGTCGCGGTGGTGCTCGGCGAGCGCGAAGGGGACCGACTCCTTTCCGCCGGACATCAGCGGCTAGCAAAACTAGGGATTTCGGTTGAAACCTTGCCCGCCGAGCTGGCCGCCGAGTTGGGCTTTGTCGGCGAGTTAGCGGCTGAACTCGGTTTTGCACAAGGCGAGGAGCCGGTGGTGGTAGTTGAAGTGGATCCAGAGGGGCTGGCCGCCGATAAAGGGATTCAAATGCACGACGTGATCACCGAGGTGGATCAAGAACAGGTTACCTCGTTGGAGCAATTTGTGCGCTTTGTTTCCGAGTTGGAGGAGGGGCAGTCTGCGTTCTTTTGGTTTTGGCGACCCGATAGCGGAATTGAGGTTCGGGCGCTGAGGATTCCGGAGTAAAACCATGACGCCCGACCTAAAAGGAGCCGATGCCCTGCTGATGATCGGCAGCAGCGAACGCTGCGCCAATCTGTTTTACGCCACTCGCTTTCGCGCCCCCGATCCCTTTGTCTTGCTGTGGACTGCTAGCGAAAAAATCATGCTCGCCAGTACCCTCGAGATCGACCGCGCACGCGACCAAGCTACCGTCGAGCGGATATTGTCTTATACCCATTACGAAAACCAGGTCAAGGAAAGGGGCCAAGAACATCCCAACAGCAACGCCGTGTTGTTGGAACTTTTGCGCGACCTCGGCTTGGCAAAGCTGCAAGTGCCGGCTGATTTTGCTCTTAGTACGGCCGATTTTCTGCGCGGGGAAGGAATCGAACTAGCCATTGCAGCCGAGCCGCTTTTTCCCCAGCGCAAAATCAAAGACGCCACCGAGATCGAGCATGTGCGCCGGGCGATGCGGGCCGCCGAAGCAGGCATGGAAACGGCGATTGAAGGGTTGCGAGCCGCCGACGTGCGCGACGGTGTGCTCTTCCTCAACGGCGACGTGCTCACGTCACAGCGACTGCGGCGCTTGGTGCATCAGACGCTCATCGACTGCGACTGCATTGGCGAACATACCATCATCGCCGGCGGCGACCAAGGCTGCGATCCGCACCAAGTGGGTTGGGGGCCTTTGCGCGCTGGCGAGACCATCGTCATCGACATTTTTCCGCGCGATCAGGCAAGCGGCTACTACGGAGATCTGACGCGGACCCTCTGCAAGGGACCGGCCGCCAAACCGATGCAGCACCTATACGAAACCGTGCTGGAGGCTCAACAATTGGGCTTAAACCACATCCGCCCAAAAGCCGCAGGCCACTTTATTCACGAAACAATCCAACGGTTTTTCAGCGACGCCGGCTATAAAACAGAAAAAAAAGACGGCTATATGCAGGGCTACATCCACAGCACCGGACACGGGCTAGGGCTGGACATTCACGAGGGGCCGCGGATCGGGCCGCGCGGCGACGTGCTTGAGTCCGGCCAAGTCGTGACGGTGGAGCCGGGGCTCTACTACCGCGGCTTAGGGGGCGTGCGGATCGAAGATACGGTCGTCGTTTGCAAAGGCGGCTGCGAAAACTTATCCAGCCTGCCCAAAGTACTCGAGGTGTGAACTGGGGATACTCGTTGACAAGAAAGAGAAATTGAGCAAATTCATTTTATGAGACGGCACAAATTTACCCTCGGCTCTCTAGTCATTGCCGCTGGCTTGATTTACCTTTTTGCTGCTGGCGTCCAACAGTCAACGGCGACTCACATGACGCTGCAAACCCTGATGGGCGAAACGGTCGATGAGGGCCGGCGCATCCAGCTAGGCGGCGGCACCGTGGTGCCCGGTTCGATTGAATGGGACCGCTATCGATCGCGCCCCGAGTTTGTGATTACCGACGGGCAACACACGCTGCGGGTGCGCTATACCGGACACGCCGTGCTGCCCGATACCTTCAAAGACGAAGCACTGGTAGTTCTCGAAGGCGAATACGATGCAGCCGGCCAAGTCTTTGCCGCTGAGATCGTCTTTGCCAAATGCCCCTCCAAATACGAGGGACAAAGCTACGAAGGCCACGTGCAGGCGATGAATAGCCCAAACGGCTAGCCACCGCGTCTTTTGGCTTTTCCCGACAACTATGGTTGATATCGGCTATTTTGCCCTGTGCCTAGCACTCCTAGCCTCCGGCTATGGTGCTTTGGCGTCGGCCCTCGGAGCGAGGCGAGGCCACTTGGGGCTGGTGCGCTCGGGCGAAAACGGGGTTTTGGCGACCTGTGGCCTGCTGACGCTGGCGGTTCTCGCGCTGTGGCACGCGCTGCTCTCGCACGACTTCCAAGTCGAGTATGTGGCCGAAAACAGCAACCGCGCCATGCCTTTGTTCTATTTGATCACGGCGCTGTGGGGCGGGCAGAACGGGTCGCTGTTGTTTTGGGGCTGGATCTTATCCCTCTACTCGGCGGGCTTGGCGGCACTCTACCGCCAGCGCGGACAGTCGGGCCTCGGCATGGGGAACGCCTTGATGCCCTACGCGATGGCAACCCTATCCCTTACTAGCTTCTTCTTTTGTATTGTGCACCTTTTTGCCGCCGACCCGTTCCAGCGTCTGCCCTTCACGCCAGAAGACGGCCGCGGGCTCAACCCGATTTTACAACACCCGGTCATGGCCATTCATCCGCCGATGCTTTACTTGGGTATGGTGGGCATGGTCGTACCCTTTGCCTTTGCCATCGCCGCGTTACTGACCGGCAAATTGGACGCTACTTGGCTGCGCGCGGCGCGCCGCTGGATGCTCATCCCTTGGACTTTTCTCGGCTTCGGTCTGCTGCTAGGCGGCAAATGGGCCTATGTCGAATTGGGATGGGGTGGTTATTGGGCGTGGGATCCGGTGGAAAACTCTTCGCTTATGCCCTGGCTGAGCGCCACCGCTTTTCTGCACTCGATTATGATTCAAGAGCGCAAAGGCATGCTCAAGGTGTGGAATATAGCACTGGCGATCCTCACGTACGCCCTGTGTCTGTTCGGCACCTTTATGACCCGCAGTGGCATTATCTCCTCGGTTCACGCTTTTGCCCAGTCCAATATCGGCCCCTTTTTTGGCACGTTTCTCGTCCTGACGCTGGTTTTTTCGTTTGGGCTTTTGTGGCTGCGGCTGCCCTTGCTCAAGGCCGAAAACCGCTTGGAATCTTTTGCCTCGCGCGAGACGGCTTTCTTGCTCAACAACTGGATTCTCTTGGGGATGCTCTTCGCCGTGTTCTGGGGAACGGTCTTCCCACTGGTCTCCGAAGCCTTGACCAACGAGCAAATCACGGTCGGGCCTCCTTTTTTTAATCAGGTCACGATTCCCATCGGCCTGGTGCTTTTGTTGTTGATGGGTGCTGGTCCACTGTTCGCCTGGCGCCGCACCTCGCGCGCGAGTCTGCGCAAAAACTTCATTCGCCCGGCGACGGCAGGCGCACTTTCTTGCGGGGTCTTTTTTATCGTTGGCATACGCGATCCCTATGTGGTGTTGTCGTTCGGGCTATGCGTCTTCGTGCTCGTCGCGCTTACTTCCGAGTTCCACGCTGGAGCGCGGGCGCGGAGGCACAGTACGGGCGAGGCCTATCCAATGGCATTGTATCGCCTCTGCGCCAAGAACCGACGGCGTTATGGAGGATATTTGACCCACCTTGGGCTGGTATTGCTCTTTGCTGGCTTTACTGGCAAAGCCTTTACCCAAGAAGCCGAAGTCGTCCTCGATCAAGGCGCTTCGCGTCAAATCGACGAATACCGGATGACCTTCGCATCGCTGGCCTTTGCCGAAAACGCCAATCACAGCACTACCGCCGCGGCCTTGGCTCTGCATCGCGGCGAGCAATTTCTCGGTACGCTGCTGCCGGAACGCCGCTACTACCCGACTTTTGACCAAGGTACTACTGAAGTCTCCATTTACTCGACATGGCGCGAGGACTTCTATGTAATTCTGGTCGGGGCTGCCGACGACCAAAGCGCTAAGTTCCAAGTCTATATCAATCCACTAATCAATTTCGTGTGGCTCGGTGCTGTCGTGCTAGTAGTCGGTGCCCTGTGGGCAATGTGGCCCACGCCGCGAGACCGACGGCTAGCGCGAATCGATCGCGAGACCGCCATGGGCTCGGCCATTGCCCGGCGGTCTCCGACTTACGTGTCGGCGATCTTGGCATTGGCATTGGGCTTCTCGCCAGTAGGGGCGGCAACAACGGCGGAAATTAAATCTGTAGCCGAGGAGTTGGTCTGTCTCTGCGGAAATTGCCCGCGGGAATCCCTAGCCTCCTGTCTTTGTACTGACTTTGCCGTCCCTGAACGCGAGGCGATTGGCTCAGCCTTAGACCAAGGCCAAACTCGGCAGCAGATCATCGACAGCTATGTAGCGCGTTTTGGCCCGGTGGTCTTAGCCACTCCGCCGCCTGAGGGCTTTAACTTGCTCGCTTGGGTCGCGCCCTTGTTGGCCATTTTGTTTGGCGTTGCCTTGGTCCGCACTCTGCTGATTCGCTGGAAGGGCCCGGGCCAACCCCCTCTACAATCCAAGCCCTTATCGGCCAACCCCAGCCAAGACACCGATCGCCTGAGGCGCGAGTTAGATCGCTACGACCATGGCTAGTCCGGCCGAATCGACGCGGACTTGTGAGGGTTTATTACAATGAACGCGATGGGACTCTTGCCGATACTGTGCTCTATCGCTCTGCTGCTAGGGCTATTGCTCTATCTGGGGCACCCCCTCCTAACGAGCGGGCCGGCTGTTGCGGCGAGTGAATCGACGCGACCGCTTTTTGAGCGCAAAGAACAGCTTTTGGGCGAGATCGTCGAACTGGAGCTCGACCGCGAGCTTGGGAAAGTGTCCGCAGAGGATTTTCAACGCCTTTTCGCCGAGCTGGAGGCCGAAACGCTGGCAGTTATCGGCGAGCTAGATCGGCTCAACGGCGCGGGCAACGCGCAACTCGAACGACGCATTGAGGAAGAGGTTGCGGCTGTGCGCCAAAAATCTGCCGCTTCTCGTTGTCGCAGTTGTGGGGCCTTGCAGCGCGAGGGCGACCTGTTTTGTCCGCAATGCGGCGCTTCGCTAGTGGAACCTAGCTGAACTATGGTTCTGCGCTCGCTTTGTGCTGCAATCGTCCTGTGCGCTTCCGACCTGTGGGGCGCGGCGATCAACGGTTATGTGCTCGACCCTTTTACCCAAGCGCGCATTCCGGGCATTCCCGTGGCGTTTTACGTCCGCCAAGACGGACAAGTTCTCGAGATGTTGCGCAAGGAGACCGACGCCGAAGGGCGCTTCTCTTTTGCCGGACCTTTTCTACAGCCCGGACTCCGCTTCGGGCTAGCGGCCTTCTACGACGACATCCCCTATTTTTCTTCGACTCTTGAGGCCGGTGCACAACAACAGGTCATTCTCGAAGTGTACCAAAAAACCGCGGATCCCGCTGGAATCCGCATCGGCACCCATCACCTCTTTTTTGCGCTGCGTGAGAACGCGATTGAGTGCATCCAGCTCCTGCAAATCCACAACACGCGCGAGCGCACCTACGCCGGCCGTGGCGACGGACGCGAGCGGCAAGTGACTGAACTGGTCTTGCCAACGGGCATCTTCAACCTCCAAAGCCACTCGGGGCTGCTCCACCAAGCCGAAGAAGGGCGTTTTTTCGATAACCAACCCCTGCCTCCGGGCCGCTCGCAGCGGAGTTTTTCTTTTAATCTCGACGTACGCAAGTTCACCAGCCCCTATGTGCATCAGGTGATATATCCGACCGACCGCTTGGAGGTTTTTCTCGACCCACCTTCCACTGAGGTCAAATCGCCTTTTATCGACTTGGGTATCGTTGAACAGCACGGACGCCAGTACCGAAAAGCGGCCGTGGAAAACCTACAACCTAGTCAGCAGGTGGCGATTCCCTTGCCCCTTGCCTCCTCGCTGCGTTGGTCGTTCAAGTGGGTCGCGCTGGCGGGCGCATTGCTCATTGGTGGTGTCGCGCTGGTATTGAGCCGCCAACCCCTAGGCACCGATCGCGCCCACGCGCTAAAACGGCGGCAGCAGCTTATTGGGCAACTCGCTCGGCTCGACGACGCTTTTGCCGATCAGCCCGAAGATCCGCATTACATGAACCAGCGCGGGCAGTTAATGCACGAAGCGGTTGCCCTGACTCAAGCACTTGATAGGTGATGAGTGGAGACGACGCCATCGTCCTAGCGGGCGCTGCTAAACGCTTCGGGGCCCACACCGCCCTGCATCCCATCGATCTGGTCATTCCGCGTGGGCAAGCGGCCCTGCTTGCTGGTGCTAACGGTGCGGGCAAGAGTACCCTATTGCGGTTAGTGGCTGGCCTCTGCCGACCTTCGGCGGGAAGCGTAAAAATCAACGGTCGCGACCCTCAACGCATTCCCAAGGCGCGGGCGGAAATCGGCCTGCTGTCGCATCAGACCTTGCTCTACGACGAGCTGACGGCGCGGGAGAACTTGCGCTTTTTTGCTCAACTCTATGGCTTGGATAACCCCGATCAACGGCTCGCTGCGGCCTTGGCGGCTGTTGGTCTGAACAAGCGGCTCGACCAGCGCGTGGGTTCGTTCTCCCGCGGTACAAAACAGCGTCTGGCCATTGCCCGGGCCATCCTGCATGGCCCTTCTATTCTCTTACTTGACGAGCCGTTTACTGGCCTCGACGCAAGCGCCAGTGCTGCCTTGCACCGCCTCCTGTGTCGCTTTCGGCAAGAAGGGCGCACCTGCATCTTGATAACGCATCGCCTCGATGAGGCCGAGGGCTTAGTAGATCGCCTGCTGGTGCTCGAACGTGGTCAGTGGCGCGTGGACCAAATCCTGACGGCAGACTCTAACCGACTGCGTACGCTCTGCACACCTTATCTCGACGCTAATCCATGAGCTTTTTGGGGCGTACGCTGGCGATACTGCGCAAGGACCTGAAAGCTGAATGGCGCACGAAGGCGCGTCTCAGCCCGATGGTGTTCTTTATATTATTGATGTTGCTGGTATTCAACTTTTCTTTTGATTTAGGCGGGGCCGCTCTACGCGAGATTGGGCCTGGCACCCTGTGGTCGTCCTATATCTTGGCCAGCCTACTGAGTCTGGGTCGCTCTTTTACTGATGAACGCGACAACGACGCGCTCGACGCGTTGCTGTTAGCACCGGGAGACCGCGGTGCCGTTTACTTGGGTAAAATGCTGGGCAACTTTGTCTTTCTTTTGACAATCGAACTGCTAAGTTTGCCCTTTTTTGCGCTCTTTTTTAATCTGTCTATCGGCTTTTTTTTGCTGCCCTTGCTGGCTGTCTTCGTCTTGGGGTCTGCTTGTATGGCGGCGGCGGGCACTCTTTTTGCCGCATTGTCCAACAACATGCGCTTGCGCGAGTTAATGCTGCCCCTTTTGCTCTTGCCGATGATCTTGCCGGCGTTGATTTCCTGCGTGGAGGCGACCGGGCTAGTGCTGGCCAATGACTGTTGCAAAAAGCTCTTGCCGCACCTGCAAATGTTGGCGGTGTACGCGGTGGTTTTCACGGTGCTATCGCTAATGCTTTTTGAGTACACAATCGAGGAATGATGCGTTCGGTCCCATTCTCCTATTTGATTTTCGTGGTCATGCTGGTCGCCTTGGGCGCGATTTTTCTGTGGGTGCCCACAGAAAAAGAAATGGGAATCGTCCAGCGAATCTTCTATTTTCACGTGCCGGCGGCGTTTTCTTCGTTCTTGGCCTTTTTTCTGGTGTTCGTCGGCAGCGTCCAGTATCTGCGCACTCGCTCGGAAAAGTGGGATCACCTAGCATTGTGCTCCGCCGAACTGGGCGTGATTTTTGCGTTGATCGTGCTAATCACGGGGCCCTTGTGGGCCAAGCCCATCTGGGGGGTTTACTGGCGCTGGGAGCCGCGCCTGACCTCCATGCTGATTACTTTCACCATCTACGTGGCCTACCTAATGGTGCGGGGGTACGGGGCTAACTCCGCTCCGGTACAGCGCATGAGTGCTGTACTGGGCATTCTCGCCTTTGCCAACGTTCCTTTAGTGTATTATGCCGTCGATTTGTGGGCCGCCGACCAACAGCTACATCCGCCGCGCAACGTAGCGCTTGAGCCGACGATGCAATACACCAAGTGGATCTGCTACGCGGCTTTCTTCCTGCTGCTCTTTCGCCTCATAGCGCAACGCATGGAGCTAGCTCGCATTGAAAACGCCGTGGCGCTGCTGCGGCAAAAACTAGTTGACGAGACGTAAGAGACTATGGACAATCTCCACTACTTGTTTGCGGCCTTCGCGGCTGTGTGGATCGTGCTTTTTGCCTATTTGATGCACCTAAACCGACGCACCAAGCAACTAAGTCGCCAGCTCGCAGACCTTGAATTGAAGCTGCAAAGCAAAGAGGGCGAGCCGCCGAATGGGTAGGAGGCGCGCGCTAGTTGACACTTGCTTTTACGTCGTATTATATTTCACCCATCTATCGGCAAACGCCTATTAAATTGTAGTGTACCGCTATGGTTCTGATGGAAGTCAAGGGGGTCTTAAGTAGCAAATCCCTATCTTTATACCCCGAAGTAGTACTCAAAGAGGTCGAAGGCAACTATTATCTGCGCATTGTCATCGGCCGCTTTGAGGCGGCAGCTATTTCCACCGCCCACAGCAAGCGTCAACCTCCACGCCCCATCAGCTACGATTTAGCCCATCAGATTCTCGCCCACGTTGACGCTCGGGTAGTCCGGGTCGAAATTACGGATTTTAACTCGTGCGAAAAAACGTACTATGCTGATATTCACCTCGTTGACGACGAGGGCAAAGTTCATACATTCGACGCACGTCCCAGCGATGCCATTGCCCTAGCCTTGCGCTTTGGCGCACCGATCTACGCTGCTGGCCAAGTACTCAAAGACGTAGGCTGCGTTCATTCTGACGACGATGAATGGGCTACGGCTGAAGTTGATGCCATCGCCAAACCCGTGGCCGCACCGCGAGCAGCACACCCTCCCATCGCCGCATCAGCCGTCAATCAGCTAGAACAACTCAAAAGACGCATGCACCAAGCGGTTGCCGAAGAAATCTACGAGGAGGCAGCCCGGCTGCGCGACGAGATTAGCCGCCTCAATGGGGATGACTAATGAGTACTACCTCTTTAGTTGAGATGACCGTGGTCAAGGTCAGCCCTTACCTGCGCGAGGATAGACCCTTGGTATGGTTGGGCGAGAAGACCGGTACTCTCCCGCGGCTCCTGCCCATTCCCATCGGCGAATTTGAAGCGGCCGCCATTCGGATGCGGATGGAAAACGATGGCCCCGTACGCCCCATTTCTTACGACTTGCTCTCTTGTATGATTGACGCCCTGGCGATACGCGTACGCCAAGTTGTCATCCACAACGTGCGCCGCTCCATTTACTACGCGCGAGTCGTTATTGAGAAGAATCACACGATAAAGGATATTGACGCACGTCCCAGCGATGCTATCGCCTTGGCCTTGCGCACGGGGTCGCCCATCTACGTTGATCCTGCGTTGCTCGACGAGGTGGGCTTGGTGCCTTTGGAAACCGACTTGGATGTCGAACACACCCTGAACCGCTTCTACGAATTTGAAGCGCAGATTTCCACGCCGCTTAATGCAGAAGCTGATTCGGCCAAGCTCCGCGCACCGAAATCGAATCCCGAAGAAGCCGACGCGCAACGCCCGCCAAACGAAGAGAAAGACGAGCTTAGCCTGCTTCAGCATCGGCTACAGCAGGCCGTCGTCTGCGAAGAATACGAAGAGGCTGCCCGCCTGCGCGACGCCATCGAATCGCTAGCCCAAAAAAACCAGGCGTTGAATCCCAACCCGGGGGACGCCGACGTAACACCTGCCAAGTAGCTAACGTTGCCAAAGACACTGATTCGCGCACTGCACAAAATGGCCCTACAACTATTTATTTGTCTCACCCTGCTGCTGGGCTGTAGCAGCAAAGACACAGACCAGCGCTTTTCACACCCGGCCCAGACCTTTCAGACCTACAAGCACGCGCTAGAAAACAGCGACTTTGACCTGCTTTGGCAATGTTTCAGTTCTTCACAAGTGGAGGGGGAAGATCGCCAGAGCTTTGTCGAACGGTGGCGGCAAAAGACGCCTGCCGAGATCAAGACTCAACTGCGGCGAGAAATTGCCGAAGAGCGCATCATCAACGAGCGCATTGGTTACTTGCTCTTTGATTCCTCTACGCTAGACGATGAGCGCACATCGCCATTCTTTTATTTTATACGCGATGCCAATGGTTGGAAAATCACTTCCCACCTAGACAGCACCTTCCACCAAGAGTTAGAGCAAGCCATTGAGCGCGGCAAATACAAACTGCCCGACTTCTAACTCGTTGCTTGTCTAGGCGGCTCTAAGTTCCAAGTCCCTATAATCCCCATTATCATATCCCACTGCTTGTCGTCCATCGCTTCTACCAGAGCGAGCAGGCGCAACACATCGCGATCCTTTTGTTTTTCGTGCGCCCGAGCAACGGCCTCTAACCACGGTTGATCTCCCAGCAGAGCCAAAATTTCTGGCTTCGATAGGATCCCCAACAAGGCTGGGTCCAACGGCTCTTCGCTAGACAGGAGCTTGCTGACGACTGGGTCCGACAGCGAGCGCATCATCTTGCTATAGAGTGCGCGTCCTTCCTCCGAGTTGGCTTTGGCCTCATAGGAAGCAATCAACACTCTATTAGAGTCGAGTTCCAAAACCTCGGCTAACTTGAGACACACTTCGTCAGAAGGAACCTTCTCCCCCTTCTCAATTTGTCCTATATAGGTTGCCCATACGCCTTTGGGCCTTCGCGCCGTCACGAGCTGTTCGGCCAATTTTTGCTGGCTTAGGTGGGCTTGTAGCCGGGCCTCCTTGATCATTTTTGCAAACTGCATTTGCGGTCCCTCTGAGTTATTTTTAACCATCTTCTCTGCCAAAGATACGCACACACTTGTAAGTGTGCAAGGCGCGGTTGCCCTTTTCTTTGGCTGTGCTTTTCCGCTTGACAACACAATCTAGCGTGTGTATTTTTGGTTCTAAATAGAGTGTGGTGGTCCGCTAGCGTGGCTAACATCTCGATACGCGAAGCTCGGATTTCCCTTTTCGGGTCGTTGAGATCTTCAAAACTACCTCCCCACACCGCCTCGTTTGAGGATCTCATTTGCGTTTCAAGATCACACCTTCCGGCCGCCACACTCTTTATTTTATTAGCAGCCCATTTTTAGATGGGCTGCTTTTTTATTGTTAGCCTTTACGCCGACTCCTTTATACACCATGCGTATCTGTATGGTCGCCTTCACCGACCTGAATTTCGACTACCGCATCTACCGAGAGGCCACTTCGCTACGCCGCGTTGGCCACCAAGTCGTCATTGTCGCCTCCTCTTTCAACTCAGCCCCGCTCAAAGGCTGGGACGATTTTGAAATCTATCCGATTCCGCTAGACCGGAGCCGCTCGCTGCGCCGGCTCTATCCTCTGTTTTGGCAACGGGCCTATCCCCTGCTCGTCGATACCCAGCCGGATGCCTATCACGCCCACGACTTAGATTCGCTCTGGCCGGCAGTGCGAGCTGCACAGCGACTGGACCGGCCCCTAGTCTATGACGCCCACGAATTTTGGACCGAGCAGTCCTCACTGGTCAACCGACCCCTGATGCGGGCCGGCTGGCGTTTGCTGGAGCAGCGGCTGATAAGACGGGTAGATCGCGTCATAACCGTCAGCGGGTCTATCGCCCAATCGCTCAGGGAGCGTTACCGCCTCGACGAGGTCGTCGTTGTGCGCAATTTGCCGCTGTTCCGCCATACGGTCCAAAGCAACCTGATACGCGAAACGCTGGACTTGCCCGATGCTCGCCCGGTTGTTCTCTACCAAGGAGGATTTCTCACCGAAAATGGTTTGCGCGAGCAAATTGAAGCCGCCGCGGGGCTTGCCGCCGCCCTAGTGCTAATTGGAGATGGGCCGAGTGAACAGGCCCTGCGAAACCAAGTTCGCACGGCAGGCCTAGGAGACCGGGTCTATTTTATTCCTCGGGTGCCTTTTTACCAACTTCACAATTACACTTGCTCGGCCGACTTGGGACTGTGTCTGATCAAGGGCACGGGCAAGAGCTTCTATTACTCGCTGCCCAACAAGCTGTTCGAGTATATGATGGCCGGGCTACCGATCGTAGCCAGCAATTTTCCCGAAATGGAGCGCATCGTCCGCGAAACGCGCACCGGAACTACGGTTGATCCGACCAATATAGCGGCCATTCGAGAGCAGATCGCCGCTTTTTTGGCGAATACAGCGCAGCGCGAAGCGTGCGCCAAGGCGAGTTTGCAGGCGGCCCGGCGCTATAACTGGGAACGAGAAGCCGTTCAACTCACCCAGCTTTACCAAACCCTAGCATGAGCACCCCGCTGACGCTTAGCGTCGTAATACCGACCTATGACGAGCCTGAGCGCCTCGAAGCAGCTCTTAAGAGCCTGTCGCAGCAAAATTACCCCCGCGAAGCGACTCAAATCATCGTGGTGGACGACGCTTCCCCTCATTTGGACGCCGAGCGGCTGCATGCAGCACTCGCGCCGTTTGAGTTGCAGCTACTCCGCAACGAACAGAATCAGGGACGCGCCCGGGCGCGCAACGCCGCACTTCGGGTTGCCAGCGGCGATATCGTCGTCTTTCTCGACAGCGACATGACCGTCGGCACCCATTTTCTCCGCGCCCATGCCCAACGGCACCAAAATCACTCGGAAGCCGCTTTTGTCGGCAATATCCGCTTTGCCGGTGAAATTCCCGCTACATCCCTGACTCGCTATCTCGAAGGGAGGGGGGTCCATCGGGTCGATACGGATAAGACCATCCCCTTCAAGTGCTTTGTCACCGGCAATTCCTCGGTTCGCCGGTCGTCCCTGCTTCGCGTGGGCTTTTTTGACGAGGATCTCACAGCCTATGGCGGCGAAGACCTAGAATTGGGGTATCGCCTCCACTTGGCGGGTATTCCGCTTTACTATGCCCCTGAAGCCCTGTCGCACCACAATCACTTGCGGTCGTTGGAGCCGCTCTGCCGCCTGCTGCAGACCTACGGTAGCAAGTCAATTCCAATCCTTTTAAAAAAGCATCCCGAATTGGACGCCGTACTCCGGTTGGACTTTATCAAGGCCGCTGCACTTTCGCCTCGGCGGCTTGCGCTCCGGCTAACCTTGTTGTCGCCGATTCACCACCCCATCCGCTGGGTGGCCCGTTGGCTTGTGAAAACCTATGTCCCGGATCTGTTGTTTAGTTACTTGTTCTGGTCGAGCCGCACGCGGGGCTATCTACGCGCTCTAAACAAATAGAGAATAACGACTTATGTTTATGCACTACCCCCGCTTCCCCCAAGTTCTCCGCGTAGTACTACCTGCGCTTGTGCTGGCCCACTTCATCGTTTGGCCCATCGTCGGCCTTTTATCCCTACATGCTGGTATTATTGCCGCCGAGTGCACCCTGCTGTGGTTTGTAGCCCTTTACATCCGCCGTCATCGCCTGATTACCGAAGACCTACTGCTGTTTAACGCCACACCGGCTGCCACCCTGTTGCTGACAATCCCGGTGACTGTTTGCTGTAGCTTGGTAATCGCCGAACTCGACTTGTATCTGGCCTATTTTCTCGGCCTGATAGACCTGTCGATGCCGCTGTCTTTTCAGAAAAACCTGCTGGAGATTCAGATTATCGGTGGACTGGCGGAGATCCCGAAGGGGCTGGTAACACTAGTGCTCGTACCTGTGTTTTGCGAAGAGCCCCTCTTCCGCGGACTTGTGTTCACGAGCCTTTGCGCCCACTACGGGCCGCGCTGGGCACTAGGCGGCTCGGCCCTGCTGTTTGCCATTTCTCACTTCAACCCCTGGCAAATGATCCCCCTCTTCCTCTTTGGGCTCTTCCTCGCCGCCTTAGTTTACTGGACGCACAGCATCTATCCTGCCATGCTGGCCCACGCGGTCAACAACTCGACTTCGATAATTGGGATCAACTTGCGCACGTACTTAGGCCTAGATGGCCTCGGGCCCTCCCAACACCTCCCCACGCCTTTGGTCCTACTCGCCGGCCTCCTCCTGCTCGCCGGCCTCCTGCTCCTCAACCGCCAGCCCACCATTATGCCGCTGTTGACTAGGCGGGAATAGGCTCCGCCCGATTGCAACTGAAGCGGAGAAAAACGTTCCCCAGTTAAATCAGCTCAGTACCTTCGCTACCGTTTCCCCAATTTCCGCCGGACTCTCGCAGATGTGAATCCCCGCTTCCCGCATCGCCGCCATTTTGTCCTCGGCCGTTCCCTTGCCGCCTGAAATGATAGCTCCGGCATGCCCCATCCGCCGCCCTGGAGGCGCCGTACGCCCGGCGATAAAACCAATGACGGGCTTGTCGTAGCTCTTTTTGATATAGGCTGCCGCTTCCTCTTCAGCCGTACCGCCAATTTCGCCGATCATCACGACCGCATCGGTATCGGGGTCGCTTTTAAAGAGCGCCAGCGCATCCACAAAGCGCGTACCGATGACGGGGTCGCCGCCAATGCCGATGGCTGTGGACTGGCCTAGGCCCCGCTCAGTGAGCTGCCCCACGGCCTCATAGGTCAGCGTTCCACTGCGGGAGATAATCCCCACGCGGCCTGGCTGGTGAATAAAGTGGGGCATAATGCCGATTTTGCACTTCCCTGGCGAGATTATGCCGGGGCAATTAGGCCCGACCAGCCGAGTAGCGCGCGCCTGGACATAATGGTAGGCTTTAACCATGTCGCTCACCGGGATGTTTTCGGTGATACAGATGACTAGCTCCACACCGGCATCGGCCGCTTCCATGATGGCGTCGGCGGCAAAGGGGGCTGGCACAAAGATGACTGAAGCATTGGCATCTGTAGCTTCGACCCCTTCGGCGACCGTGTTAAACACCGGAACTCCTGCAAATTCTTGGCCGCCCTTGCCAGGTGTTGCCCCTCCGACCACCTTCGTGCCGTACTCCAGCATTTGTCGCGTGTGAAACGATCCCTCCGATCCCGTAATCGCCTGTACGAAGACCTTGGTGTTTTCGTCGATTAAAACGCTCATCCCTGTATTCCTCTCACTGAATAGCCGCCTTGACCATCGCCGCCGCGTCTTGCAGCCCGTGCCCAACGGCAAAGTCCATGTCGGAGTTTTCCAGCATCTCGGCAGCCACATCCGCGTTGGTCCCAGCCAGTCGCACAACGGTCGGCACATTGACTTCGATGTTTTTGCGCGCCTCAATCACGCCAGCGGCCACGCGGTCGCAGCGCACAATGCCGCCGAAGATGTTGATGAGAATGACTTTTACATTCGGGTCAGAGAGCAAAATGCGGAAGCCATTTTCCACCGTTTCAGCACTGGCCCCCCCGCCTACATCCAAGAAATTGGCCGGCTCGACACCAGACAGCTTGATAATATCCATGGTGGCCATCGCCAGTCCGGCACCGTTGACCATACAACCAATATCGCCGTCGAGTTTGATGTAGTTCAGATCGTATTTGGCCGCTTCGACCTCTAGCCCTTCCTCTTCGTCCAAGTCGCGCATATTCGCTAAGTCGGGATGGCGGAAGAGTGCGTTATCGTCCAAGTCTATTTTGGCATCTAGCGCCAAAAGTTGTCCATCAACCGTCGTCACCAGGGGATTGACCTCGACCAGTGAACAGTCGGCACCGACATAGGCTCTATAGAGACTCAGGATAAAACTGGCTGCTTGGCGCACCTGCTTGCCCGCAAAGCCAAGCCTAAATGCTAGGCGCGTCGCTTGGAATGCCTGTAGCCCGACGGCTGGATCGACCGTTTCCTTGAGGATTTTCTCCGGGGTTGCCGCGGCGACCTCTTCAATGTCCATTCCGCCCTCTTGGCTGGCCATGACCACTGGCTTGCTCTGCGCTCGATCGAGGGTGATGCCGAGGTAAAGCTCGCGTTCTATCTCCGAGGCCTTCTCCACGAGGACTTGCTTAACCTTTTGGCCTTCAGGGCCTGTTTGGTGAGTAACGAGCTGCATGCCGAGAATCTGGCTGGCTGCTTGGCGAGCCTCTACGGGATGAGCGGCTAGTTTGATGCCTCCCCCCTTACCGCGACCTCCAGCGTGGATTTGGGCCTTAATCGCGATTTTTCCACCCAATTCAGCGGCCACGCGTTCGGCTTGGTCGGCTGTAGTGGCCAAGTTGCCACTCGGTACGGCAACCTGGTACTGGCGCAAAATTTCTTTGGCTTGATATTCGTGAATTTTCATAGGCGTTATCTATTTTTTAAGTGAAAAGGAACGCAAATCAGCCGCTCTGGACTACGTTGGCCGCGGCGACGCCTTCTTCATATCGGGCGACATCGACCACCGCGCGACGAATAGGTCCAAAGCACGAGCTGTTTGGGTTGGGAGCCTAAATCGCACCTGATGCTGGAGGAGTGAGAAGCCACAAAAAACAGGCCCACCAAAATGGTTGGGCCTGTTTTTTGTGGATCAGTTCGCGTTATAGTAAACGCATTTCTCAGGCGGCGTAAACGCTCACCCGCTTGCCTTTGCGGCCAAAAGACTCAAATTTTACCTGCCCGTCAATGATGGCAAAGAGCGTATCATCCCCGCCCTTCTTGACGTTGACGCCCGGATGAATGCGCGTCCCGCGCTGCCGCACGATAATCGTGCCCGCACGGACCTTCTCTCCGCCAAAACGCTTAACGCCCAGCCGCTGCGCATTGCTATCGCGCCCGTTTTTAGAACTGCCGACCCCCTTTTTATGAGCCATAATACCTATGTCCTTTCGCACTCAGTTCGGAAGAGAGATGTCCTCGACCCGAATCTCGGTATAATCCTGACGATGGCCGGTGCGCCGCCGGTATTTCTTGCGCCGTTTCTTCTTGAAAACGACAATTTTGTCGCCGCGACCATGGCCGACGACCGTCGCCGAAACACTAGAGCCCTCAACCGTGGGGCTGCCAACCCTAGTCTCGTCGTCGTCGGAAACTAGCAGGACGTCGGTGAATTCCTGGGTGCTGCCTGCTTCGGCCTGAAGCCGGGGTACGCGCAGACGCTGCCCTTTATCGACTCTGACCTGATGACCGGCGATGTTGACAACTGCATACATGAATTGCACTCCTACGCTAGACTACTTCGCAATCAACCACAATTAACTAAGAAGTTTTTAAAGATATAGGTCGGAATTTCTTCTGTCAAACTCTAAACTCGGCCGTCACATCTAGACTGCGCTTGGTCGAGAAGAACCGATAGTCTTGGGGGCCCAACGTGGAATCGGTTTCTATCTGCAGGCGGGCTTTGGTCGCCTTGCGTAGCGACTTGAGCCGTTCTTCGCGGTTTTCTAGCATATAAGTGGCCACCTCGGGATGGACCTTTAACACGTAGCGCCTTTCGCGGGTAGCGGCATAGGAACGCTGAAGCCAGCGCTCAATCCAAGTCAGGGTGGTGTCTGGTCCCATAATCCGGCCCGTGCCGCTGCAAACGGGACAAGGTTCGCTATGCGTGTGCAAAAGGTTTGGCCGGACGCGCTGGCGCGTCATTTCGACTAGGCCGAACTCGCTGATGTGCGGAGTGATAGAGACCTTCGCCCGATCCTTTTTGAACTCCTCAACCAAGCAGTCAACGACCTTTTTGCGGTTGCGCTCCTCGTTCATATCGATAAAGTCGATGACGATAATGCCGCCAATGTCGCGGAGCTTGAGCTGGCGGGCTATCTCGCGGGCGGCCTTCAGGTTGGTATTGAGATAGTTCTTCTCCTGATCGTCTGAGCCGATGTAGCGGGCTGAATTTACGTCGATAAAGGTCCCGGCCTCGGCGTAATCGATGACCAAGGCACCGCCGCGCTGTAGCCACACCGTGCGGTTGGTCGCCTTCTCGATATCTTCCTCAATGTTGAAGGCATCAAAAATGGGCCGACGATCCCGGTAAAACTCGACCCGTTGGCGCAATTCAGGTGAAACTTGGCGCAAATAAGCCGTGATTTCTTTGTACAACTCTTTGCTATCGACGACTAGCCGCCCCACATTGTCGGTGAACAGGTCGCGTATTACACTGGAGGTCATGCCCATTTCCTTGTACACTAAGGCCGGTGCTTCGACGTTCCTGCTCGTCTTGATTAGACGACTGTGGTTTTTAACTAGCTGCTTCATATCGCGCCTAAACTCGCGGTCGCTCTGGTTCTGTCCTTCGGTGCGCACGATTACCGAGTAGCCAGAAGGCTTGATCTTGGATACCAGATCTCTCAATCTCTTGCGCTCGTTGCGACTGATGATCTTACGGGAGACGCCAACCCAATTGCCACCCGGAACCAGCACCATAAAACGACCCGGAAGCGATAGCTGCGTTGTCACACGGGCACCTTTAGTGCCGATGGGCTCTTTGGAAACCTGCACCAAAACCTCTTCGCCCTTCTTGATCAGGGTTTGAATCGCCGGATAACCGCGCTGGCGAGAGCGGCGCCCATTGCGCACTCCATCGGCCTCGTCTCGGTCTGCTTCCATCATATCGCGCACTTGGAGGAATGCGGTGCGGTCTTGGCCAATTTCGACGAATGCAGCCTGTAGCCCGGGCAAAACGGCCGATACAACTCCTTTGTATATGTCTCCTACCGTCCGCTCATTCTCCGGTCTTTCGACCCAGACTTCCGCTAGACGCCCATCTTCTAAGATGGCAATACGGGATTCGTGAATGCCTTGGTTGATAAAAATTTCTGTTTGCACTATCTGTCCTCATGCTTAAGTAGTCATAATGTTAGTATCGGCGATTTCAAAGCGCTGCTTATCACCGTTTACTTGGCTTGTTCGGCGGCCAATACCCCCAGATACTGGTCTTGATCTGCGAGCACCTCTAGGGCCTTGGCCAACTGCACATCCTCTCGCAATTCTTCGAGAAGTTGGGCCTTCCTTCCCTTGAAGCGCAAGATAAGTTCTCGACGTAGAGCACCCTTTATATAAGGTTCCAACTCGCTGCTATACCGGTGCTCCCACTCCTGCTTTACTGCCGCTCGTAGATTATCGATCGACTCTTGTGCCGCCATACTCCAATCCATTTCCGCGGCCAAGTCCTCCAGTTCTGCTATTTGATCCAATCCTTTGCGGCCTTGGTCTAGACTTATGTCTTTAGTGCGGGCGAACTCCGTAAAGCTCGCGATCATCTCAGCGGTGACGGTCAGGTCTGGGTGCTCCTTGGCCCAAGACGAGTCGGCCGAGACATAATCTATGACAAAGTCGAAGAACAGCCGACGACGCACTAACTCTTGTATATAGGGGGGAAATGGTTCCGACTCAATGCTAATATCGGGCTTAATCCCGCCGCCGCCGAAGACCTTGCGGCCTCGTTGGGTATAGTAAACTTGGTTGGCCATACTATCTGGCGATCCGGCCGCCCCCACCTTGGACTTGCCCACTAAGTCGCCCAAACGGATCAGGAGCAGGCTCTCTGCCGCCTCAGAATCCATATCAAAATGAGATTGGAGGGCAGAAAGGGCCTTAGCCCTATTTCCCGAACGCAAAATGAGGTCCATCACCAACTGATGCGGCAATTGCCTATCGCCGAACAGAACGCTATGTACGGGCTTGGAGATGTCCTGTTCGCGGTGAATACTGCGCCCACTGGGTGCGTAGTAGAGTGCCGTCGTCAGCTTTAAGGCACTAGCTTCCTCTTCGCGTTCGCGCAGGTCGAAAATGGTCTGTACCGAACCCTTGCCAAACGATGCCGATCCGATAACCACGCCTCGATCGTTGTCTTGGATGGCTCCAGCAACGATTTCGGACGCACTGGCACTTCCCTCGTCAATCATAACCACCAAGGGCACATTGCGCGCAATAGAATGACGGTGGGAATACTTGACTTCTTCTCTCCGCCCGTCGCGTTCCTTAATCGAAACGATCGGCACTCCTTGGGGCAAAAACAAATCGGCGACTTGGGTGGCTTGACTAAACAAGCCTCCGGGATTTCCTCGCAGGTCTAAAATTAGCCCTTCAACCCGAGGGAGGCTTTTTACCGCCTCTTCAACTTCACTGGAGGTATGCTCGGAAAAACGCGTCTGACGCATACTTATATAACCGATTTTTTCTTGCAGTTCCTCTATCAGCACGACGCTCTTGATCGTGATTATTTCCCGTTGAATTTCAACCTCGCGCGGCGTGGCCCCCAAGTGGGGAGCGACCGAGATAGCGACCTTTGTGCCAGGCTCTCCGCGCAGCGCATTGACCACGGATTCAAGCTGCATATCCAAGGTACTTTTGCCCTCCACAGCGACGATCAAATCGCCCGGCCGCAGCCCCGCCCGAAAGGCCGGAGTGTCTTCAATAGGGGAAATTACCACCGGAAAGCGATCTTTTATCGCGACCGTAATCCCCAATCCCGCGAACTTGCCCGTCGTGTCTTGGCGCAACTGGCGCAACCCCTCCTCGTCGTAATACTCGCTGTATGGATCCAATTGGCCGAGCATGCCCTTGATGGCTGCGCTCATAACTTCCCCTTGGTCCAGACGGGCGTAATAGTTTTCCAGAATGCGCGAATACACCGCTCCAAAACGATCCCAACTGGCATTTACCTCGGCATATGGATCTTCGGTAGGCGCAGCTTGGATTGAGTTGGTACTTATAAAGAAAAAAATCAAGCCCATTAAGAGGTGTCGCATCGTTACTTTTTCTCCTCGGGAAGCCCAGGCCACTGCCGGCGTAGCGCGTCCTGAATTTGTTCAGCTAGTCGCTCTATTTCGAGTTGCGCGTCAAAAATCAAGCCTGTTGGATCTTTTTGGGCTATCTGTTGGTAACCTCGGGCAACCTTCTTTTGCAGCGCCATTCCTGTTTGCTCCAACCGATCGGCCACATCCCGCCGTCTCAGGCGAGACCAAGCCACTTCTACGGGCAAGAGCAGATATATTGTCGCGTCCGGTAAATACTCCCCCACAGCCAGCCGATTGACTTGTTCGATCACTGCTAGGTCCAAACCGCGCCCATACCCCTGATACGCTATTGATGAGGCAATATAGCGGTCACAAATAACCACATCTCCTCGGTCGAGCGACGGTGCAATCACCTCTTCTACGTGCTGAGAACGACTGGCTGCATAGAGGAACAGTTCCGACGTTGGGGATACTCCCGCTAGGCTTGGATCGAGAACGAGCTGACGGATCTGTTCTGCGACCGGCGTCCCGCCTGGCTCTCTGGTCAGTGTAACCGGAAGACCTGCGTCTCTTAAACGCGCCGCTAGCAGACGGGATTGGGTTGTAGTCCCACTGCCATCGACTCCTTCAAACGCGATGAAATGACCCCGAGACACGGCGGCAGAAAAATCTTATCAGAACTACTGGACAGAGGCGGGTGAATTGCGACCTGATTTGAGCCTGTTGCGAATATGAGCAAGGCGCTCAACAACCGTATAGTTGGTCGTAACAGCCAGTAAAACCAGCACGAAAACCAAAACTTGATGGCCTATCAGGCTCCCTACGGCCAAGGCCGTCAGACGTTCTGGGCGCTGCATAAAACCCACTTTGCAATCCTCGCCCAGCCCCTCGGCACGAGCTCTTACATAACTAACCATCAGCGAACCAGTAATAGCAAAAAAGAGAATCCCCGAGGCAATCCATTCATCGCGGCCAATCAAATACGCGCCTATGCCAAAGTAAATAAATATCTCAGAGTAGCGATCGGTCGTCGAATCCAATAAGGCTCCGAACTTGGTCTCCTTGTGGCCCTCTCTTGCAACTTGCCCATCCAAGATGTCGCAGAGGCCCGCCACAATCATAATAAGCGCCCCCCATTGCAAGTAACCCTTGGCAAAGGCCACAGCGGCCCCCAAGTTCAGAACTAGCCCCATCAGCGTCAGCCAGTCGGGTCTGAAACCCAAGCGAATAAACAAACACGCCAACGGCCTAAGAATGACCAAGCACCACTTTTTTAGATATTTATCTAGCAAAAAAAACCTAATTTCACAGACGCTTGAGAATGGTCATTGAGAATCCTTATCCTCAGAAACTCATTCAAAATATACTTGTTTTTTGCTTTTCCTCCAAAGGATTTACTGCCGAGTTTTCCACTTTCCTAACAACAAGTTTTCCACATCACTTCTCACTGACTCTACTCAGTAGTTTGCTAAATTATGGCCTATCTACTGGATAAAGTTAGACATATACGTTTTTCAAATGGCCTAAATGCCCCAATTTTTTTGCTTTGAGGTGTGGATAAGTATGTGTAAAACGACAATCGGAACGCCCGACAATAGCAATTAGTAGAATAGCCCCAATGCACTCCCCGCCCGATCCGCCCTCCATGCCAACAACTCCAAATGAGCAGCATCCCTTTTAAGCGTTGAAAGAATCCAGCCATACGGAGATAAATGTCTTTGCACTAAAGCAAGCAGCTTATCAGGGGAAGCCACTGCTCTCGCCGTGACCAAGTCCGCACCCATTGGACTCAAATTTTCTATCCGCTCGTTTACAACCTCTATTCGGTCAAGCCCTACCGACCTTATAACTTCCTTGAGAAAGTGCGCCCGTTTCCTCCTGCTTTCAACGAGAATAAAATGTATCTCGGGAAGAGCTATTTTCAGGGGAATCGCCGGAAATCCAGCCCCTGATCCCACATCTACAACCAGCCGATGCGGGAGACTTGCCACGACCGGAACCATCGTCAATGCCCGTCTCAAGTGCTTAGTTGCTACGATGGCCCGATCTCGCCGAGAGACCAGATTAATTCTTTCCGACCACTGACTCAGAAGATGTAGATACATCTCTATTTTGGGCCAGATGTTATCAAGAGAACAAGAAGTCATTCCTTCTCGTTTGAGCTGCTCGAAATCCTCGCGCAACTCAGATGGCAGTTCGATTATCATATCCGACGATGTTCCACGTGAAACATTGAACCGCGTACCAACCCTTCCAAGCAGCACCGAACCAACTCAATTGTTTCACGTGGAACATTACTTGCCGATGCAAAAATGGGAAAAGATGGAATCGAGAACGTCCTCTTCCACGGCCTCACCCAGCATCTCGCCCAAGGCATTCAAGGCGTCCTGGAGTTCAGCAACGATGCACTCATCGGGCTGGCGGGACTCCAGAAGGTCCTCCGCGACAGTGCCGGACTTGGCCGCTCGCAACAGGCAATCGTGGTGGCGCTGGCGAGTGATTCCGACTCCATCTACTTCCGCTCGACGGGGCAACTGGGCTGTTACTTCTCTCTTTAATTTCTCAATACCGAGTTCCCTAAGTGCTGATATTTCAACGGATTCCGAGATCCGAGCTTCAATCTCAGATCGGGTGCTGGCACTTGGCAAATCAATTTTATTAAAAACACCAATTGACTTTTTACCCGGCGGGAGCAGGTCCAACACAGCCATATCGTCCTGACGCGACTCAGCCGAACTGTCAAATATCGCTAAAATCACATCCGCTTCCCCAACCGCCTGCGACGCCCGTTCAATTCCCTCTTTTTCAATCAGGTTGTGGCTTTGCCTAATCCCAGCCGTATCGACTAGCCGTATCGTCTCGCCGGCCCATGTAGTCCGACCTTCTACTAAGTCTCGCGTCGTCCCCGGTACGGGAGTAACTATGGCTCGATCTTCGCCGAGCAACGCGTTAAGCAAGGTAGATTTACCGACATTGGGACGCCCGATGAGCACTACCAAATATCCCGCTTGGCGACGCCTTGTTCCCTCGAATGTCTCGGCAAGCCGCAAAGAGGACTCAACCACCTCGCGCAGCGCGAGCCGTATTGCTTGACGCCCAATACTATCGATGTCTTCGTCGGAGAAATCCAGCCCTATCTCAAGCAGTGATAACACCTTTACCAACTGATTCTTAAGCTCTTTTACCATCTTAGATAGACGGCCGCTGGCCAAGCCATAGGCGTTGTCGAGATGCGCTTTAGAACTGGCTTGGATGAGGTCGATTACAGCCTCCGCTTCTAATAAGTCCAAGCGGCCGTTGAGAAACGCTCGACGAGTAAACTCTCCTGGTCCAGCGGCGACGGCTCCCAAGCGAAGTGCTTCCGCAACGACTGACTCTAATACGACCATGCTGCCGTGGCAGCTAATCTCAGCGGTATCTTCACCGGTATAAGAGTGAGGAGCGGCAAAGACCCAGGCGACGCCGGTGTCGATTGCTCGGCCATTGGCCCATATATGTCCGTATTCGACGTACCGTATTCGCTTGCCGAGCGGTGGACGGGAGCGAAAAATCTGCTGGCTAATCGATAGAGCTGCTGGCCCGCTCAAACGCACTATCCCGATCCCCCCCTCCCCTCGCGGTGTAGAGATAGCGACAACAGTATCCGGCTGGATCAAGAACTCAAGTCCGGCTGAAGTTTCAAGGGCTAGAAGGCGTGGCTTCCTTCTTAAAATGATTGACCAATAGCTGTTGGCCGATGGTCAGGACATTGAAGATAGTCCAGTAGAGCACTAATCCCGACGACATGTTCCAAAAAATAAAGATCATCAGTACCGGCATCATGTACACTAGAACGGCCTGCTTGGGATCCTTCATCGTCATCTTCTGTTGGATGAGCATGGAAACTGCCATTAACAAGGGCAGAATGTGAAGGCCAAAACCGCCGATAAGCAACTCGTCGGGAAGGGAAAGATCTTGTATCCAAAGAATAAAGGGGGCTTGGCGCAACTCGATTGTTTTGCCAAAAAGATTGTAGAGCGCAATGAAAATGGGCATCTGCAACAAGAGCGGCAGACACCCCCCAAGAGGATTGACTCCTTCTTCCTTATAGAGCTTCATCGTCTCTCGACTGAGGCGTTGGTTGTCGTTTTTGTACTTCTCGCGTAGCGCCGTAATTTTCGGCTGAAGTTCCTGCATTTTCGCCGCCGACTCATAGGTTTTGTGGGTAAGCGGATAGACGAGGATTTTAATGACAACGGCGAAAAGGACGATGATCCAACCGTAGTTGGGGATGTATTGATGGGTGGCGATAAATATAATGAGTAGAAAGCGGCTTATCTGACTTACGATCGGCCAGCCGAAATCAATAGCCTGCTCTAGTTCGGCCTCATAGCCGACCAGCTCGTCGTAGTTGAGTGGACCTAGGTAAATAGTGTTGTACCAAGAGCCAGACCGTTCGAGCCGGCGACCTATCTGAAAAGAATAGCCGGGCAGCAGTTGAGATCCTTCGCCCTGCAGGACGACGCGAGAACGCTGCTCTCTATCGACGGGGATGTAGGAAATCAAGAAGTACTTGTTGCGAATGCCCGCCCATTTTAGCAACCCTTTGTCCTCTAACTCATCCGACTCTCCATCATCGACCTTGAGTTCGACCCGTTCTTCGTTGATATAGGCAAAAGCCCGCATTTCAGGTAGGTCTATTTCCGGCTCGTTTTCGGTAAACGCTATGCCGTTTTCCCAAGTGAGTATGGCTTCAGTATCGTCGTCAAACCCTTCGTAGCGCACCTGGAGGTCGAATCCATAGCGATCGCCATTGAAGGTCAAGACCTTTTCCAGTATTCGGCCGCCACTAAGTTGGGCTACCATGGTTAGGGATTGCTCTTGCCCGGGTCCCACCTGCAGATTCGACTGGTCGGCAGCAAACTCTGCCGAGGAGATATCCTCCCTAGCGTTGGCTCTTTGTAGATGAATTCCCAAGCCGCGGCCGGCTGGAGGTAGCAGTTCGATAACACTTCCATCTATGTCTTTGTATTTTAATAGCTTACATGATACAATAGTACCGCCTTTTGTAGAGAATTCAACTCTCTGAAGCGGAGTTTGTACTACGATTTCTTCCGGGATAAAGGCCGGACTTTCGGCCGATTCGACTCTTTCAATGGCCTGAGATGGAGCAACGGGTGATCGCTGTTCTGAATGTAGTTGTTCGGCAGGCTCAGGATATGGGACGCGCTCGGCCGCAGGTTGCTCGTCAGCAACAGGTTCTGACACCGGCTCTTCCTGCGATGGAGGCTGGGGCTGAGGGTTTAGCCCTAGCCATTCATTATAATAGGGAAGCAAGAGGAAAATCAGGCCTATAAATAGAAAGGCCAACAGGGTCCGCTTATCTTCCATAGGTTTTACTTACCCTTTTATAAACAACGTGTTATGAATGTATTTAGCGCAGAGGATCGCATCCATGCCCTCCCCAAGGATGGCATCGAATAATCCGCTTTAGCGCAAGCATTCCGCCCTTGAATGCTCCGTATTTACCTAGTGCTTCTTCGGCGTATTGAGAGCAAGTCGGGAGATAACGACAGGACGGGGGAAGATATGGAGACAGGAGAAGACGGTAGGCGCGGACGACAAAAATGGCGATTTGCTTCATTGTGGGTCAAAAAAAATAGGTATTTTGGCCACCAAGGAGTCCAGTTCCCTTTCCAGGTCGGCAAAAGGAGCTTCGATGGCTGAAGGTTGGCAAAAAACGACCAGATTACAAGGAAAGTGAGGACGGCTGCGGCAAATGCTGCGCAGGCGCCGCTTGAGCCGATTGCGCCTTACAGCATTGCCCAGTTTGCGTCGGACGACAAAAATTTGACCGCAATTTTCTCGACCGCAGCGGATCCAAAAACAGCGGCCTCTAACCCAATCCATCAAGCACTAGACGGCTAGCTGCTTGCGGCCCTTTCTCCGACGGCGATTGATGATATTGCGACCGGCTGGCGTACTCATGCGCTTGCGAAAACCGTGCTTGTTGCGGCGGCGTCTGTTGCTAGGCTGAAATGTGCGTTTCAAAATAAAATTTTTACCTCGCGTTTTAAATGTGCAACTATACGCACAAACGGTTCAATTTAGTTGCTATTCTGCTAAGTGTCAATACTTTCAACTCTTTGAACGCTAACCAATGCAATGAAATTTCGCGGCAAACTCTTGACTGGCGTATGCCTTCTTCATAGGTTGAAAATTCCCCTTAAAAGCAGCGGTCTTCGCTTCAATAAATGGCACTGGAAATACAAGATCCCCAAGAACTCTGGGCTCAATGTTTGCTCAATATCGAGCGTCAAGTTCGTCCCCAGAGTTTTACTAATTGGTTTAAACAGACATCAGTAAGCCACTTCGACCAAGACTTATTGGTCATCCAAGTTCCCAGCGCATTTTCTGCCGCTTGGATAGAAGAACACTACTTGCAGATGATCCAATCCGTAGTGTGGGAAGAGGCGGCACTGACTCCCAATGTCTCCTTTGTGGTTACACAAGCCCCCCAACCTGCTGGCGACCCAGAGCTAGCTGTTGAGCAGGAGGTCCCGGCAAACCAAGGAGATTCTGCAGAAGACGAACCAGAAGAAACAGCAGCACCCCCGACTCAATCGCTGAATAAGCGCTATACCTTTGAAGAGTTCATCATTGGCGATAGCAATCAAATTGCCCTGGCAACGGCCTTAGCCGTAGCCAATGCTCCAGGTAAGGCGGGATTCAACCCCCTCGTGATTTACGGCGGCGCGGGGCTGGGAAAAACGCATCTGCTGCAAGCAATTGGGCATCACGCTCATAGCCTCAACCTCGCTGAGAAGGTCGTTTACGTCACCTCGGAAAAATTTATGGATGATTTTGTCCAATCGCTCCGAGACCGCGATAAGACGAGTGAGTTTAAGAACTTCTACCGCAGCGCGGATGTCCTCCTTGTCGATGACATACAGTTTCTGCTTCACGGCGAACGGACCCAAAACGAATTTTTTCACACCTTTAACGCCTTGCACCAGTCCGAGAAGCAGATTGTCATGACCTGCGACAGTCCGCCTGGCCATCTCGATGGGTTAGAAGAACGGTTGAAATCTCGCTTCATCTGGGGGTTGGCCACCGCAATAAATCCGCCAGAGCTCGAGACCCGAATCGCCATTCTCCACAAGAAGGCCGAGCGCAACGGCATACGACTTCCCGATGATGTAGCCTCGCTGTTGGGTAGTCACATCCGATCGAATGTCCGCGAACTCGAAGGTACGTTGATTAGCTTGATGGCCCACTGCTCAATCCACCAGCAGGAACTCGACCTTGAGGCGGCCAAGCAGATTCTAGGTGAACTAGGTCCCAGCCCGTTGGACCTGAGCATTGAGGCGATTCAGCAGCAGATCACCGACCACTTTAACTTGACTCGCGAGCAACTCATTGGAAAAGGACGCAAGCAAGACGTGGCAACAGCACGGCACATTGCCATGTTCTTAATCAGGACCCTCATTGGTAGTCATTTTACTACCATCGGCTTGCACTTCGGCAACCGCGATCACAGCACGGTCATTCACGCTGTAAACACTGTCGAAAAGCGGTGTAAAAACGATCCTTCCTTTGCTAGACTAGTCGAGGATTTGTCGGATACCGTCCGGCGGCAAAGCCGCTAGCCCCCCCTTTTTTAGCAGCTATTGAGCTCGGCATACCCTACGGAAAAGAGTTGACTTCGGCCGTATAAGCCCCGTCTTGAAGGTCCGTCGGGTGCTAAAATCGCTGTACGATATCCCTATTCCTCCATGGTATTTGCTTTAACTCAACAACTCCTTAGCCCTCTCTGTCTGTATTTTTCACTACAATAGTGCCTATTTGGCAGTTGAAAACTATTAACAACTATCCCCGCCTAAGTGTTGATTAAGTGTGGATTAATCTGGCGAAAAAAGAAAACCGCCGTTTTCGACCACTAGCGTGTTAAAAACCAAAGTTTTCCACTTTACAATCCACAGATAGATTCGCGTAATCAAGTTAATAACTTAATTGCGTAAGTATCTTATTAACAACATATTTTACTGTTTATAGACAGCCGCTATAGTACAGTTATCCACATATCCACCCCCCAATTACAACACCAAAAAATAAAAGAACACAAAAAAGTGTATCTGTAGTATAAGTACGAATGTGGATTGTGTTCTTGACCGCACATAGCACACACATCTTTTCTGTTTTTTTATACACACATACACACATGTTCACCTGTATTGAAAAACGAGACCCTATATATATAGAACTTGACGTAAGTAAGCATAAGAGCTAAGTTTATAACCTAGTAATCAAACGAAACGGCAGCGGGCCGTTTTATCAGAAGGATTTTCCGAGAAATACGTATGAAATTAAGAGTAGATCGCAATGCGTTATGGCAGGGCATTGATACTGTATTGGAAGCCGTGTCGTCAAAACCCTCTCTACCGGTGTTAGCTAATATCCTGCTTGAGGCCGATGAGAAAATCCTATCTCTAGCGGCGACGGATTTAGATTTGTCCATCCGGACTCAAGTCTCTGCGACAGTAGAGGAGAGCGGGAGGACGACCGTTTCGGCACGCAAGCTGGCAGAAATCGCCCGAGAATGGCCCGAGGCGGAAGTGAGTATTGAGGTGCAAGACGAGCGGCTCAAGCTCTCAGGGCGGCTCGGGGACGCTGAAAGCAGCGAAGGAGCGTATAGCTTGTCGGGAATAGAAGCCGACGATTTTCCTCCTATGCCAACCGCTCTCGAAGGCGTAACCCTGAGTTTGGGAGAAGACGACGGCGAGACCAGTATCCTAGCCGATATGATCAACAAGACGGTCTTTGCCGTCTCCGGCGATGACACGCGGCCTGTGTTCAACGGAGTGCTCTGGCGTATCGATGCGCAGGGAATGGAGATGGTGGCGACCGACGGGTCGCGCTTGGCCTGTTACAGAAAAGCCATAGACCTGCAGGAACAGGTACAGGACGACCAAGAGACCGCGATTATCGTCCCCCCCCAAGCCTTAAACCAGATCGTTAAATTGCTGGGTAGCCATAAGGGGCCGGTCAACGTCACGCTAGGCGAGACCCAGATCTTGTTTGATATAGGACATACGCATCTGCTGTCGCGTCTGATCGAAGGACCGTATGTCAATTATGCCCAAGTCATTCCGCAAAACAACACAAAAGAGCTAAAAATAGCTAGCGAAGACCTGCTGCCGGCCGTACGTCGAGTATCCATCCTCTCCAGTTCTTATACGCGCCAAGTGCGTTTTAAACTGGACAGCGGTCAGGTTGAGCTGTCGGCCGCCAGTCCCGAAATCGGCGGCGAAGCGAGGGAAATCGTACCGGCCCAATACGCCTCTGAAGAGCTAGAAGTTGGCTACAATGCCCAGTATCTGATGGAGATCCTGCGCAGAATGGACGCATCTGAGGTCTGTTTCCAACTCAACGACCACGTCACTGCAGCCTTGTTGCGGCCGATAGAACAAAAGGAAGGTGAGGACTACTTCTGCTTGCTAATGCCCTTGCGGCCAACCGGATGAAGTAAGCGGGAACAGTGCGGATCCGTGAATTAACGCTGAGACCCTTCCGCAATTTTGCCGCGGTTCGCTTGGGCTTTGCCGCCGATCACGTGCTGATTTTTGGCCCCAACGGCCGCGGTAAAAGCAATATACTAGAAGCGATTTCCTACTTATCTATCGGTAAGTCAGTGCGCGGGGCCAAGGACCAACACGTCGTGCCGCACGGCGAAGACTTCTTTGATGTCCGAGCCTTGTGTAGTGATGGTCGCCACGACCAGCAAGTACGCGTCTTTTACAGCAAAAAGGAAGGCAAGAAGGCCTTTGTCGATGCCACTGCCTTGCCTCGGGTCTCGGAGTTACTAGGCACCTTCCGCTCCGTTCACTTCTCTCCTGAAGACGTATCGCTGGTGTTGCGCTTTCCAGCCCAGCGAAGGCGGCTCCTCGACATACTTATTGCACAGTCCAGCGCATCGTACTTGCGCTACATGCAGCGCTATTACCGCGTGTTAGTCCAGAGAAACCACTTGTTGCGCAACGCAAAAAAGTCGGGACACGGGCTTGTTGATGATCAAGTAATGGAACCGTGGAATGCCCAGCTAGTGGATTTGGGGGCCCAACTTCGCCTGTGTCGCCTAGAGGCACTCAATGAGTTGAGAGCGCCCTTTCTCGGCTATTACGGCCGCTTTGCCTTAGCCGGTGAAGAGGTAGCTATTGTCTATCAAGGTGCCAAGGGACAGGACTTGGAGTCCCTTAGAGCCGAATTGCGCGAGGCACTCAGTCGCCGTAGAGAACAGGAGGCCCAGATGGGCTATACGCTCTGTGGGCCGCACCGCGATGATTTGAAGTTCACGTTGAACGGAGAACCAGCCGAAACTTATGCCTCTGAGGGGCAGCTAAGAACCGTACTCATATCGTGGAAGCTGGCCGAATCCCGTTACATGGAGGAGCAAACGGGCCAGCAGCCCGCATTGCTCTTAGACGATGCTTTTTCAGAGTTGGATTCAGGCCGGATAGGAAAACTATTGGACATAGTGGGTGAGTTTGAACAGGTCGTAGCGACGACTCCGCAAGAGCCCGACACAAGGCAGGCAGCCTGTTTTGAATCGATTGACCTCCAAAAGTAAGGGCCGTCCCGTTGCCGCTCCCACCGTTTTGCACGGATTGCTCGACGCTGCAATCGAGGAGCTAGGGATCAACGAGAAGCTAGTGGAATGCCGGGCGCGGATAGCGTGGGAAGAAGCCGTCGGTCCCACTTTGGCTCAGTACACCCGCCCATTGCGCTTATCCCAAGGGTTTTTGGAAGTAGCGGTGCCATCTGCTGTATGGCGAACCCAACTAAACTTTATGCAGCGCGACATCACGACGAGGATCAATAGTTTGCTGGGTAAGAAGGTCGTCGAAGGGCTAAAACTACTAAACCAGTCTGAATATGGGGAAAACAAAAGGAGGAGTAGATGACGGAATCGGCCAAAAATTTTCCTAGGGAAGCAGCAGCAGTAGCACCGGAGGAGGAATATACAGCCGACGCCATACAGGTTCTCAAAGGGCTTGAAGGGGTGCGCAAGCGCCCGGCTATGTACATTGGCGATACGAGCGAAAACGGCCTCCACGAGCTGGTAAAAGAAATCGTCAACAACAGCATTGACGAGGCTATGGCTGGCCGTTGCTCGCGCATTGACGTAACGATCACCACCCAAGGTACTGCCCGCGTCCAAGATAATGGGCGGGGCATTCCGACCGACTTCCACGTCGAGGAAGGTAAATCGGGCGTCGAGGTGGTAATGACGATGCTCCACGCAGGCGGCAAATTCGACAAGAAGGCCTATCAGGTCTCCGGTGGACTCCATGGCGTGGGTGCTTCGGTGGTCAACGCATTGTCCGAGTGGTGTACGGTCGAAGTTTGGCAAAAGGGCAACGTCCACTTGCAGCGCTACGCACGTGGCATACCTGAAACGGACTTGGAGATCGTCGGCGACACCGACCAGACCGGCACGGTCATAGAATTCAAGCCAGACGCCGACATATTTGAAACCGTGGAATTTAGCTTTGAGTTTATTGCCGTCCGACTGCGCGAACTGGCTTTTCTGACCAGGGGAGTGGAGATCAATGTGCGGGACGAACGCAGCGGCGACACCGACCGCTATTTCTACGAGGGCGGTGTCCAAGAATTCGTGCGCTTCCTCAACGAGGGCCGCAGCGTGTTACACCCCGATCCAATCTACTTTCAGGGCGTGCGCGACGAGGTCGTCGTTGAGGTGGCTTTGCAATACAACGACAGCTACCAAGAGACTCTTTTTACCTATGCGAACAACATCAAGACCGACGAGGGCGGAACTCATCTGGTGGGCTTCCGCTCGGCACTGACTCGGACGATCAACAACTACGCGAATCGCAATAACCTACTCAAGAATGTCAAGTTCAATGTCTCGGGCGACGACACGCGCGAGGGCATCGCTGCCGTTGTCAGCGTCAAAGTGCCCGAGCCGCAGTTCGAGGGACAGACCAAGGGCAAGCTGGGCAACAGCGAGGTCAAAGGCATCGTCGATTCATTGGTCTCCGAGGCACTGAGTACATATCTCGAAGAAAACCCGGACATCGCCAAGCGGATCGTGGACAAGATCGTGGAGGCCGGCCGCGCCCGTGAGGCAGCACGCAAGGCCCGCGAGTTGACCCGGCGCAAGGGGGTTCTCGACGGGGGAGCATTGCCCGGCAAGCTAGCCGATTGTTCCATCCGCGACCCGGCGCAGACCGAAATTTTCCTAGTGGAGGGCGATTCGGCTGGCGGCTCGGCGGCGATGGCCCGCGACCAGAGCTTTCAAGCCGTACTGCCGATGTTTGGCAAACCGCTCAACGTGGAAAAAGCGCGCATCGACCGCGTCTTGGGCAACGACAAATTGTTGCCACTCATAACGGCACTGGGCACCAGCCTCGGCGAGGACTACAACTTTGAGAAACTGCGCTACGGCAAGATCATTATCATGGCCGATGCCGATGTCGATGGCAGCCACATCCGCACGCTAATCATGACCTTCTTTTTTCGCTATATGCGCGACCTGATTGAGAAAGGCAAACTCTATCTGGCCCAACCCCCCCTCTTTCAAGTGAAGAAGGGCAAGCAGGAGCTATACGCCTTTGATCTGGCCGAACGCGATCGGCACATCGCAGAACTTGGCGGCAATGGCCATGGTGACGGTCGAGGCATCGTCATCCAGCGCTATAAAGGATTGGGCGAAATGAACCCCGAGCAGTTGTGGGAGACGACGATGGATCCCGAGCGGCGCACGCTGTTGCAGGTAGCCATTGACTATGCCGTTGAGGCGGATCGCCTTTTTACCCTACTCATGGGCGAGCAGGTGGAGCCACGCCGCGAATTTATCGAGAAGTACGCGCTAGAAGTAAAGAATTTGGACACCTTCTAAAACGACAAAACTTAGGATTTGATTAATGCTTGAACAGCAAGAAAGCCGGATCGTTAGGGTCAAAATTGAAGAGGAGCTCAAAACCTCTTTTCTCGACTATTCAATGAGCTTCATACGGTCGCGGGCGTTGCCCGATGTTCGCGATGGGCTCAAGCCGTCCCAGCGCCGCATCTTGGTCGCGATGAACGACCTAAGCCTTTTTCCCAACCGCGGCTACCGCAAATGCGCCAAAATAGCCGGTGACACCTCGGGCAACTACCACCCGCACGGCGAAGACATCGTCTATCCGACCCTAGTGCATATGGCGCAAGACTTTCGCTTGCGGTACCCGCTAGTCCAAGGCCAAGGCAACTTCGGTTCTATTGACGGCTATCCTCCGGCGGCCATGCGCTATACAGAGGCGAGGTTGAGCCGGCCGGCGATGGAGTTGCTGGCCGATCTCGACAAGAATACCGTCGAATTCGCCAGCAATTACGACGAGACGCAGCAAGAGCCGTTAGTTTTGCCGTCTAGGTTTCCCAACCTGATATGCAACGGCTCCATGGGCATTGCCGTGGGTATGGCCACCAAAATCCCGCCGCACAACCTGCGGGAAGTCGCCAGTGGCCTCAAGGTGCTGATCGATAATCCCGAGGCCTCCATCGCCGAGTTGATTGAGCACGTCAAGGCCCCCGACTTTCCCACCGGCGGGATCATCTACGGCATGAGCGGCGTACAGCAGGCCTACGCAACGGGTAGAGGGTTGGTCTATATCAGAGCGCGGGCAGATATTGAGACTCTCAAGAACGGGCGCGAAAACATCGTCGTCACCGAAATCCCCTTCTTGGTAAACAAGGCTAGCCTATTAGAGAAAATCGCCGATTTGGTGCGCGACAAGACCATCGACGGACTTGCCAACATTCGCGATGAATCGGGCCGCAAAGGTCTGCGCATTGTATTTGAGTGCAAGAGGGAAGCCCAAGCGGAAGTCGTGCTCAATCAACTCTATAGCCACAGCATGTTGCAGACTACCTACGGGGTTATGATGTTGGCCATTGTCAATGGCCGTCCTGAGATGCTCAATCTCAAGCAGATGCTGCAGCACTACATCGATCACCGCCACGAGGTGATCGTGCGCCGCACGCAGTACGACTTGGAGCGGGCCGAAGCGCGGGCGCACATTCTGGAGGGCCTGCGCTTTGCCTTAGATCACATCGACCTAGTGATTGAGACCATCCGCCGCTCGTCGAATCCGGCCGATGCTCAAGAGCGGCTGGCGGGCCTGCGCCCGGTGGAGACAACAGCACTTGCTAGTGGGCAATTCGAGTTGAGCGAGCGGCAGATTCAAGCCATCCTCAGCATGCC
Source organism: Candidatus Latescibacterota bacterium (assembly GCA_965221515.1). Classification (GTDB taxonomy): domain Bacteria; phylum Latescibacterota; class UBA2968; order UBA8231; family UBA8231. The sequence continues at coordinate 3,502,986 of OZ244897.1, read as the reverse complement.
ATTGCAGCGCTTGACGGGCTTGGAGCGCGACAAAATTGAGGCCGAGTACAAGGAGCTGGTAACGACGATTGACGACAAAAAAGCCATCCTCGCCAGCCGCGAGCGGCAGATGCAGATCATCAAAGACGAGATTGACGATCTAGTTGAGCGCTTCGGCGACGAGCGCCGCACCGAGATCGTCTATGCGGCCGAGGAATTCGATATTGAGGACTTGATTGCCGAAGAGGACATGGTCGTCACCATCTCGCGCAGTGGCTATATCAAGCGCCTATCCCCTAGGGCCTACCGAATACAAAATCGCGGCGGGCGCGGGGTGACAGGCATGAAAACCAAGGAAGAGGACTTTGTCGAACACCTCTTCGTGGCGTCAACCCATTCCTATATCATGTTTTTGACGGCCAAGGGTAAGTGTTACTGGCTCAAGGTGTTTCGCATCCCCGAAGGCGACCGCACGGCTCAGGGACGATCGATAGCCAACCTGTTGCCGCTTGGTCAAGACGACCAAATATGCGCCATTGTACCTGTCCGAGAATTCTCCGACGACCAGTATTTGTTCACGGCTACGCGCAACGGCATTGTTAAGAAAACTAGGCTTTCGGCCTATCAGAACATTCGCCGCGATGGGATCATCGCCCTGAAGATCCAAGACGACGACGACCTGATTGGAGCGTCGATTACTGACGGACAGCAGGATATTGCCCTGTTGACGCGCAACGGCCAAGCCATGCGCTTTAGCGAGAGTGAGGTTCGCGCTATGGGCCGAGTTTCTACGGGGGTTAAAGGCATTAGTTTGCGTCGGGAAGATGAGGTGGTTGACATGGTCGTAGTGCGCGAAAGCAGCAGCCTGCTCACCATCTGCGAAAACGGCTATGGCAAGCGCACCTTTCAGGCCGAGTACCCCTGCAGGCACCGCGGCGGCCAAGGCGTCATCGACATCAAGACCTCCTCGCGCAACGGCCCCGTCGTGGCCGGCAGGGAGAGCGAAGGCGAAGAGGAGGTCATGGTGGTAACCCAAAACGGCGTTATGCTCCGCATCTCCGTACAGGATATATCCACCATTGGTCGCAATACTCAAGGAGTCCGGGTAATCAATCTGGACGAGGGCGACCGGGTTATCGACATGGCCCTGCTACCGGTCAGCGCGGACGAAGATGAAGGAGAGACTAGCGCGGAAAACGGCAAGGCCGATGAGCAGGCTTTGGGTTGACCTAATACAGGGCCTCATGTATATTTCTGCTCTCCGGCAAAAGGAGGGTTAGACCTAATTGGTAAGGCAGCGGTCTTGAAAACCGCCGGGCTCACGCCCTTGAGGGTTCGAGTCCCTCACCCTCCGCCATTACCGTTTGATGCCGCTACAATCCCATCCCTATAGCGGTGGGCACACGTCAAAAGTTTATTTGCAATGGTCGCGGAGAGGTGACCGAGTGGCCGAAGGTGGCAGCCTGCTAAGCTGTTGTGCGGGGCAACCCGTACCGAGGGTTCGAATCCCTCCCTCTCCGCCATTACTTTCGTTAGTTGCCCTCTAGCACAATTGGGAGTGCGCCTGACTCTGGATCAGGAGGTTCTAGGTTCGAGCCCTAGGAGGGCAGCCAATATCGGCTCCTGAAGCGTTCTCTTCAGGAGCCTTCTTCTTAAGGCCTAGCTCCTGCCGAAAATAGCCTCTCGCCGCAGCAATACCTCACGCCGATGAGTACCCGCCTCCGAGAACAACAGCTTGCTTGGGGACTCCTCGCGCCGGCATTTGTCGTGCTAGGCGCGTTTGGACTCTTCCCTATTGGCTATGCCCTGTACGTCAGCTTGCACAAGTGGCGGATCAAAAAGGAAGCGGTGGTTGGGTTCGACCACTATGTCCGCGCCTTGGGGGAGCCGCACTATTTGTTGCCCTTCGCGGCCGGGATCGGCCTCGTGTGGGGGGCCTACCGCCTGCGCACCGCGCTGTCCGAGCGCGGTCTGCGTCCCCTTTATGCCCGCATCGCTTGGGGCGCGGTCGTACTGTTGGGACTTTGGGTGGGGTTGGCTCAGGGTTTGGGTGGCTTAGTTGCGACGGGCGATCCGGCCCTGTACAACGGCTTCAAGGTTACGTTTTTTTACGCAGCCGGGACGATCCCGTTCCAGCTGAGCTTGGCTACCGGCTTGGCGTATTTGCTCTTCAAGATCACGCGGGCCAGAGGTGCGTTTCGCACCCTTTTTTTCTTGCCTTATATCACGCCGATCATCGCCTCAGCCGTGGTTTTTCGCACCATCTTTAGCCCGCATCCCTCTTCGCTGGCCAACCGCTTGTGGAGTCTTTGGGGGCTGGAGAATCAGCGCTGGCTCTATGAGAGCAAGTCCGTCGTAGCGCTGTTACTACAGGGAATGGGCTTTGCTTCGTACCCCGCATGGGTAGATAGCATCTTCCCGAGCTTAGCCCTGACCTCGATTATCCTCTACAACATTTGGGTCTATATCGGCTACGATACAGTGATTTTGCTGGCCGGCCTCAGTGCGATCCCCAAGCAGTACTATGAGGCCGCGGAGATAGACGGCGCCGGCGAGTGGCAAGTCTTTCGCCACATTACCCTGCCTCTGGTTTCACCAACTCTGTTCTTTCTGTCGATGGTAGCCGTCATTGGGACCTTCAAAGCCTTTAATCACGTTTATATTCTGCGGACGCCGGGAGCCCGAGACTCGGTCGATGTGCTCAGCATTGCCATTTTCGACCAAGTTTTTGAGTACCACAACGCCGGCTATGCCTCGGCGATGGCTTTTGTGCTCTTTATCGCCATTTTGGCGTTGACGCTGCTGCAAAATCGGGTGCTCGGCCGGCGGGTGTTTTATGGCGACTAGGGGCGGCAATGCTAGGCTGGTTTACTGCGGCCTGAGCTTGGGGGGGCTGGCCGCGGGTTTTCCGTTCGCGTGGATGCTGTTGGTCTCTTTTATGAACCGCGGCGAGTCGCTGCGGCAGGTCTTGTTGCCTGAGCGCGTCCAATGGGACAATTACGTCGAAGCGTGGCAAGAGGCAGATTTTGGGCTCTACTTCGAAAATTCGCTGATCATCGCCGTCCTGCAAGTGAGCGGGACCTTGCTTTTCTCGCTAATGGCGGCTTATCCGCTGGCGCGGATGCAGTTTCGCGGACGGGATGCGGTGTTTACCGGGGTCTTGGCTACGCTGATGATCCCCGAGGCCGTGACCATCGTACCGAATTTTCTCGTCGTGACCTGGCTGCACCACCACACGCCGTTTGCCTGGCTCAATAGCTGGCCGGCTTTGACCATTCCCTTTATGGCCAGTGCGTTTAGCATTTTTCTGTTGCGCCAGTTTATGCGGGGTCTGCCCAACGAGTTGTGGGATGCGGCCCGGATCGAGGGAGCCGGCCACCTGCGCTTTCTATTTCAAATCGCGGTCCCCTTGTGCCGCGCCCCCCTTTTGACGGTCGGTATGTTTACGTTTATTGGTTCGTGGAACGCCTTGGCGTGGCCGCTACTGGTGACCAATACGCCGGATTGGCGGCCGATTGCCGTGGGTTTGCAGCAGTTTGCCAGTGAGGCCGGGACCGAAGTCCACTTGCAAATGGCCGGAGCCGTCATTGCGACGGTTCCGGTGCTCTTGGCGTATTTTCTCATTCAGCGAGAATTCACCGAAGGTATTTCCATATCTGGACTCAAAGGATAACGCGATGAAACTGAAAAGTGCGATGACGTTCGTTGGATGTGCCCTGCTATGGGCTTGTGGCGGCCGACAAGGGGCCATTGACGAGCAGCCGACCGATCTCGAAGCCCTCGATCCACAAGGTCAGAAAATCGTCTTTTGGTACCAACACACTGGCCAGCGCGAAGATGCCCTGCAGGAGTTGATCGCCGACTTTAACCAGACCAATCGCTATGGGATTGAGGTTCGCGGCGAGTACATGGGGCGTTATGGCGACATCTACAACAAGATGAATGTGGGTATCCAGAGCGGTGCGCTGGCCGCCAGCTTGGTCGTAGCCTATCAAAATCAAGCCCTCGCCTACTATCAAGCCGACGGCATAGTGGATATAGCACCTTATATGGATTCGCCCAAATGGGGCTTGTCTCCACAAGAGCGCAGCGACTACGTCCAAGCGTTTCTGGCGCAGGATAATGTCGGCGGGGTGCAGGTTGGTTTCCCACCGAATCGCTCGATAGAGTTGCTCTACTACAATGCTGATTGGTTGCGCGAGCTGGGTTACGACGCCCCACCGGCGACGTGGGACGACTTTGCCGCGATCTGCCGCCAGGCCAAAGAGCAACCCTTTAGCAAAAACGAAAACCCGGCCCGCAGTTTGGGTTTTTTACTCGATGTGAACGCCAGTCGGTTTGCCGCGATGGTCTTCAGCCGCGGTGGCGATCTAGTCGATGCAACCGGCACGGCCTATGCGCTGGATTCGCCCGCAGTCAAAGCGGTGCTAGCGCTGCTACAGGAACTGGTACGGGACGACGCAATAGACATCGCCGGCGAGCGCGATGTCGAGCTCAACGAGTTCGTCACGGGTCAGATTCTCTTCTCGCAAGATTCCTCCTCTGGATTGCCCTTTTACAAGAGCGGCATTGAGGACTCTGGCTTGGCCTTTGAGTGGGGAGTAACTCATCCGCCGCAGACCGGCGCGAGGCCGGTTGTTGACGTGTACGGGGCCAGCGTGTCGATCTGCGCCGGTCCGCCGGCAAAACAGCTAGCGGCGTGGCTTTTCCTCAAGTGGTTTACGGCGCCCGAGCAACAAGCGCGGTGGGTGCGGGCGAGCAACTACTTTCCGGTGCGCAAAAGCACGGCGCGGGAGTTGGAAAGCTATTTTGCGGAAAACCCACACTATGGAGTGGCGTTTGGCTTGTTGGACTACGGGAAGTCAGAGCCGACCATGGCCGGCTATCAACAGGTGCGAAAGTTGATTCAAGAGGCGATGATAGAGGCCGTTGAAGGCGGAGACATCGAACAGGTGGTAGCGGAGTTACAGCGCGTAGCGAATCAGACGCTTGAGCCGTAGGCGCAAAAGGAGAACAGGGGCAAAATGACTGAAGGCCAAAAAAAACCAAACGTCATCGTGTTTTTCACCGATCAACAGCGCTGGGACACGACCGGGCTACACGGCAATCCAATGGGCCTGACGCCGAATCTCGACCGCTTGGCCGGCGAGTACACCCACGCGGCTCATTCCTTTACCTGCCAACCCGTCTGCGGCCCGGCGCGCTCTTGTCTGCAAACCGGGCTTTATGCGACGGCTACAGGCTGTTATCGCAACGGCATTCCCCTGCCCGCCGACAGCCAGACCCTCGCCCACTACTTTGCTGCGGCTGGCTACGACACTGGATACATAGGCAAGTGGCATCTCCACGACCGCGGTACTACAGGTCCGGTGCCGGCGGCGGACCGCTTTGGCTACCAGTATTGGTTGGCGTCGAATGTGCTCGAGTTTACTTCCGACGCCTACAGCACCGTCCTCTACGACAACGACGAACAACCCGTTCGCCTACCCGGTTATCGCGTAGATGCGGTCACAGATGCCGCAATCCGCTATGTGGATGCACACCAAGATCGTCCCTTTTTTCTCTTCGTCTCCTATATTGAACCCCATCACCAGAACCACTTGGACGACTACCCGCCTCCCGATGGCTATCGGGAAGCCTATACCGGAGGCTGGATTCCGCCCGATCTAGCGGCATTGGGAGGCTCGACGCACCAGCACTTAGGTGGTTATTACGGGATGGTCAAGCGGCTCGACGAAGCCTATGGTCGCCTGCACGACGCGCTCAAGAGTCTGGCGCTGGCCGACGACACGGTCGTGCTCTTTACGTCGGACCATGGCTGTCATTTCAAGACGCGCAACAATGAGTACAAGCGCTCTTGCCACGAAAGCTCGATTCGCGTGCCGACCGTTTTGACTGGCCCCGGTTTTCGCGGGGGCCAGTTGCAAGAGTTGGTCAGCTTAATTGACCTGCCGCCAACGCTTTTGGACGCGGCCGGTTTGGCAATCCCCGAGCAGATGGCGGGCCGTTCGCTGATGCCGCTTTTGCGCGGGGGAGCCGTTGATTGGCCGGCCGAGGTTTTCGTGCAGATCAGCGAAGCCCAAGTGGGGCGGGCCGTTCGCACCCATCGGTGGAAGTACGGGGTAAATGCGCCAGGCGAGCAAGGCCGAGACGTGGCCGGAGCCGAGTGCTACGAAGAGCAGTATCTCTACGATCTACAGGCAGACCCCTACGAACTAAACAACCTAGTCGGCCACCAGTCGCACCGAGACGTGGCTCAGGTCATGCGGGAACGGCTCTTGCGACGCATGGAAGAAGCCGGAGAAGCTCGCCCGCACATCAAAGAGGCCGCTCCGCTCCGCTCTGGACAGCGGACCGTCAGCTTTGAGGAGGCGCGTTCTTAGGTCGGCTGTTGGTCCAGCTTTTCGCGCAGCGATTGGAGCTCAAACAGCCGCTTGACGACCAAAGAGATAGAGCGGCAGAACTCGGGCAAGATGGTCGGTAGCTGTTCGGGGGGCTTCGGTCCGCCTCTGGGTAGCCCTAGACCTAACATCCCCTGCGCAAAGGGCACGTCGATCAGCAGTCCGGGGCGATACATTGAGTCCGAGAAAATCTCTTGGGTCATCTGGCAAAAGTCCTCGTCGGCCTCGCGCTGCCAAGTTTTGTTGCGGTTCCAGTAGCTAACCAATCTCCGCAAGGAAACAAAGCGAGCGAGCGATTCTTGGAGATTTGCCTCGGCCAGCAAGAGGCGGTAACCACGCGCTGCGGAATAGGCGCGATAGCAAGCCAAGCGGTTTCTTTTTTCGTCGATAACCCGTAGGTCAACCGCCTCGAATTGGATGCCTAGGGCCTCTAGTTCGTCGCCGAGGATGCGCACGACCTTACTTAGGTCGCGCATCTTGTCGGCCTCGCAACCTACCAGCAAGACGCGGAAGGCCCCTTGCTGGTAGCAGTGAGTGGTAATGTCGCGCACTACGACCAAGTGCTCTTTGTCGCTGATGTTGATGTTGGTGAGCTCGGCGGGAAGAAAACTGCCGTCCCGGCGCACCATGAGTGCTTCATAGGCATTGGACGAGCCGCTGGCGACCATGTGCCGAGTTTCGGGACGGGACTGAGGAGCGAACAGTAGTTCAATCCCGTCTTTGGCCAGCAATTCTTCCTCTCGGTAGCCCAATAGGTTGGCCAAGGTCTGGCTGATGAAGCGCAAGCGGCTGTTTTCGTGCATGACGAAGGCGTTGAGGGTCTCGGCGACTTGGTTCAAACGGTCTTTGTGGGCGCGGGCTAAATGCGCCGTATCGTCCATTAGGGAGTCGGTCGAGACGCCGAGGGCGTTCGCTAAACCTTTTAGAGCCGACGAGCCTGGCTGGCGGACGCGGCCGGTTTCAATGCGAGAGATGGTGGCTTGGGAGACGCCGGAGCGATCTGAGAGGTCTTGCTGGTTGAGCGATTGTTTATGTCGCAGATCTTTCAGGTTGCGTCCTAAGGACATGGACTGTTCCTATAATGGGAATGTAGCATACAAGGTGTTTGATATATAAATAATATGACACGAAGCGGCTTATTACCAAAACGGAAGGCGATAAAAACAAAATGTACACAAGGGTTTACGCATGAAAATAACCGAGGTGCGGTCGATGTATCCCCGCTATCGCGTCGCGCCCGCGGCTTGGCGTCGGCATTTTTGGCAGATGGTCGTGCGCATCGATACGGATGTCGGCGTCAGTGGCTGGGGAACGGGAGGCGGTGGGGTTGCTGCCGTAGAGGTGGTGAACCGGCACCTGCGCGAGTTGCTGGTGGGGCGCAGCATCAACAGCGTTGAAGATATCGCTCGGCTCTGGGACGACCAATACAAGGCCAGCTTGCCCTACGGCCGCAGCGGAATCGCCGTCATGGCCATCAGCGGCGTAGATCTGGCGCTGTGGGATGTTTTGGGCCGGGCCGAGAACAAGTCCGTCTGCGACTTGTTGGGGGGTCGGCAACGCAACCGGGTGCGGGCCTACGCCACAGGCCCAGATTGCGCTTGGTATCGCGACTTGGGCTTTAATGCCCACAAGTCGTCACAGACGGCGAAAGGAAGCCCAGCCGATGATGCCGAGCGCATACTTGAATGGGCCGAGGAGGCGCGACAGCTCCTGGGCGAAGATGCGCTTTTGATGATCGACGCGTACATGTCGTGGTCGCCCGACTTTGCCTTGGCCGTCGCCCGGCAACTGGCGCCGCTCCAGATCTACTGGTTTGAAGATGTGCTACTCCCCGACGACCTAGACGGCTTGGCGGCGTTGCGGCGGCAGATCCAGCCCATTTTGCTGGCTGGCGGCGAACACGAATTCACGGCGCGGGATTTCAGTCATATTGCCAAGGCCCGGGCCCTGGACTTGTGGCAGCCGGATATCACTTGGTGCGGCGGTTTGACGGTGGCGCTGCGCATTGCCAAGCTCGGCCAAGCCCACAGCATCCCGGTGGTGCCTCATCGCGGCGGCGAGATTTGGGGCCTGCACTTTTTGGCGGCTGGCTACGGCGACAACTTGGCCGAGATGGTCATGGGCCGGCGCGATGCCGGGCGCGACAAGCTGTGGCTGGGTGAGCCGCAACCGCAGGAAGGGCACTTAGTGCTGCCCGAAGGCTCGGGATTTGGCGTCGAGGTGAACGAGGAGCTGCTCTAGACTCTCTCCGGGCTGCTACTCTTTGACGGCCCGAGATAATAGATAGGTCCCCCGCTGTTTGATCTTTTGGTAATTGCCGAAGACTTCCTTGAAATTGCGCTTGATGTACGCCTTTAGCCCAGCAATGGTGACGACCCACAAGTGCCCGCCCGGCGCGAGGCGAGCGCAGGCGTCGTGCATGATGATCGTCAGGAGTTCGTTGCCTGTTTTGGCGGGTAGGTTGGAGGCAATAGTGTCAAAGCGGACGTGGGCTGGTACGTGACCGAAGGCGTTGCTCAAATAGGCGCGACAATTGGCTAGTCCGTTGCGTTGGGCGTTTTGTGCGGCGTACTCGATGGCGACGAAGTCCTTGTCGATCAGATGGACCTCGCCCTCGGGGCAGAGGTGGCCCAGCACCAAGCCGATTGGACCATACCCGCACCCTAAGTCGAGACAGCAGTCGGCCGGTCTGGCTTTGATGTGGTCAATCAGCAGCCGCGTCCCCGGGTCGATGCGTTTGGGATTGAAAAGACCCCAAGTGGAGTGGAAAGTGAAAGTGCGCCCGCGGAGGTTCTCGGCAAATACAATATCTTCGCCCAGGCGGCTTATATCTACAGCAGGCATCGAATAGCGCGGCCGGGCCTAATAGGCCAAGCCCAACGGCTGCTGGTGGCGGAAGGTTTTGAATTCCGCTTTGAGGGCGATTTCCATCACATAGAGACCCGGAGCCAATAACTCGCCGCGCGCGTCTTGGCCGTCCCAATGCACCGTTTGCGGCCCGGCCCCCTGCATGCCGAGTTCGAGACCACCGACCCGGACGCCGCGCAAGTCGTAGATGTTGAGAGCCACGGGCACCGGGCCGGGTAGGCGAAACAAGGTATAACGGATGGCTAGCACATCGTTGGCCCCGTCGCCGTTGGGGGTTAGTACCTTGCTTGAAAAAGCTAGGTTTTTGATGGGATCCCCGGCATCTTGTGCGCCACCCAACACCCGCAAGCTGTTGGTGTTGACCTCGGCGGAGGCGTCACCGGCCTCGATCTGCTGCGGCAGGCTCTCCTCGCTGGCGTCAAACACCTCGCCGGCGAACGTGTTGGCAAAGATGAAGACCTCGGTGCCGAAAACCAGTCGCACCGGTTGATTGCGGTTGCGCGTGATCGCCTGCGGCAAGCGCACTACTAGCTCGCTTTCGGTCTCTATCGTCTCGGCCGGTTCGACGACTTGGAGTGGCTGGCCCATGGCTAGCCGTTTGAGTTGGGGGCGGCTACCGGTGCGGATTCGGATGGTATCAAAGCCTAGCTGGCTGGCCTCGTCGAACTGGGCGCGCACATCGTAGGTAAAGTCCGTCATCTCACCTAAGTACACTTGGGTGAGGCCACCGTCGGGCGACGGCTCGTCCAAGCGGGCAACCTCGCCGATGACTTGCGAAGCCAACGGCGGGGCGGTCTCAATCCACAGCGAGTCGAGCCGCACGAAGTCAAAAAAGGAACGGCTCGCAAAAGTGAGCCTCACTTGGATGTGGTTGCCGCGCTCCAGCGGGGCGGGCTGCCCAGACTCGGCGATGGGAAAAGACCAGAAGGTCCAGTTGTCTTGGTCGTAAATGATGGAGGCTCTAAGGCCGGGCTTGCCCTCTTGGATTTGGCCTTGGGTCGTTTGGTCGGGCTGCTTGAGTTCTTCCTCGAAGCGCGTGCGCGAGACCGTGCGCTCGGCGCCGGTGTCGGTAAACTCGTGATAGACGTTGGGATCGTCATCGCGGCCCGAGCGCACCGAAATAGCGACTTGGGCTTGGGCGTCGTCAACCGCAGTAGGAACCCCATTGACCATTCGCATGGGCGTGGCGTCCCAGAATAGCCGCCCGAAATTCACCGTACGACCAAGGGCGATGATCTTAGACAGATAAAACACCCGCTTGGGCACCCCTTCGCCCTTGAGTTCGAATTCGCCGATGGTCCCCTGCTGGACATTGGCTTGGCCGGAGGCAAAGGCTTTGTCGTCGATGGAAGGACTGCGTCGTAGGCGGATGAAACGCACGTACTGTTTGGGAAATTCGAGCTGGACATTGGCGTCGAAGTTGAGCGGCACATCGGCGATTAGGGTCGCTAGGCGGTGATAGTCGTTGTCGTTGTTTTCGAGGTTGAGGACCGGGTCGAACTCTTCGGCGATCGAGACTTCAAACGCCTTGAAGATGTCGTCGCGCAGCAGCGTACCATCGGCGCGAAAACCGTGCGGCGGCGTGTAGAACCCGACGACGCTGGCAGGGACTGGAACCCCCACGTCGAAAGTGTACCACTCCGAGTTGATGCCGCGCGCCACCGGCGGGCTGTAAGAAGAGCTATCGCCATCGACCCACTCGGTCGTCAGCGTTCCGGCGGTGAACCAATAGAAGCCGTTGGCTGCGCGCCAGACCCGCGGAATGAGACCGTCTTCGTAGCCCAACTCGGTGGGAAACTTGAAGGGCGACCAGAAAGGGAGCTTGGAGAGGATGTTTTCCGCGCCGTCGAAGTAGGTCGGCGCAATGGAGCCGGGAAAGGTCTGGAAGTCGATAAAGACTTCGCTGCTGTCACTCCGGCTCCAGGCCAAGCCTTGGCCGCCCATTTTCCACAGCGAAACCTGGGCGGCAGCCGGTGCAGTAGAAAGCGCTAGCGCGGTGATAGCGGTGATAATTGACCATTTGTACACTGTTTTACTCCTCGAGCTAGTCGCCAGGGTAGCCAGCGACTCTTTTGCGCGGTTCAAGTTTTCGCTTAATCTATAAGGCTGGTGCCTCAAGCTCAAGCCGATAGGCGACACAACCGTCCGTTTTGCCCATGGCCGACTGAAGCGATTGAAAAAATTGAGCTGATTGGCCACTGGCACCAAACGTCGCGTCTGCGGAATGGACGCTGGAGATGCTAATCGCCGCCAGCCGCGCCCTTTATACTCAAACCACCGGAAAGCTCGCATGTCTGTCCAGCCTGTTGTACGCGTCATCTACACTACGCTCGCCGGCCTATTCTGCACTCTTGGCGTCGGTTCCACTCTGTACGCCGATTATCCCCCCGGTCAGATCCGCTTAACGCCCCAAGTTGACCTCCAGCTCGAACCGGTGCCGGTTGAGGGCCTGCCGGACCGCACCTTAAACCTCCCCCCCGGCTTTAAGGTCAAACTTTTCTCCGACCAAGTAGATAAAGCGCGCTTCATGGCCTGGGACGACCACGGCGTCTTGCACGTGGCCAACATGAAGACTCGCGGCAGCAGTCAATGGAGTCCGGCCTCTGGTCGCCAAAGCACGGTCTTGGCCCTGCCCGACCAAGACGGCGATGGCCGCGCCGACACCGTGTACAAAGCCGCCGATGACTTTCACTGGCCGCACAGCATCGCCTTTTACGAGGGCGCGCTGTTCGTCGCCGACGACGATGCCATCTACCGCCTCGAAGACCGCGACGCGGACGGCTTTTACGAGGAGCGCACCGTTTTCGCCGAAGTCCCGGGCTTTATGGGCCGATCCTCAGAGCACGTGACGCATACGCTGGTTTTCGACGAGTCCAACGACAAGCTCTACTTCCACGCCGGTTCGAGTTGCGACCTGTGCCGCGAAGACGATCCAGAGCGGGCCACCGTCATCCAGATGAACGCCGACGGCACCGGGCGGCGGATTTTTGCCACTGGACTGCGCAATGCCATCGGCCTCGACTTGCACCCAGTAACCGGCCAGTTGTGGGGTGCTGGCAACGGACACGACCGCGAGGGGCGAGACCGGCCGCCGGAGTGGATCACCCCCCTGCGCGATGGCGGTTTCTATGGTTGGCCGTTGGCGTACGCCTATCAGGTCTGGACGGATTTTTCCATTGGCGCCTACCAACGGGCGATCTGGCCGCTGACCGGCGCCGATTCGTCGTTAGTTTTTAGCATGGAGCGTCCGGCGGCTCTCGTCCCGGCCCACTTGGCCCCGATGGGTTTGCATTTCTACAAGTACGACTCGTTCCCCCCTCAGTACCAAAACGCCGCGTTTGTCGCCTTCCGCGCCGGGGTCTTAGGCAACGACCTTGGCTACAAGGTCATGGTGCTTTTTGCCGAGCCGGATGGGTCCAACGCGCGCGTCGCCGACTTTCTCACCGGTTTTCGTCCCGACCCCAACGACAATTCCTTCTGGGGGACGCCGGTCGGGCTGACCACCGACGAACAGGGCGTTCTCTATCTGACCAGTGACCGCTTCACGCAGGCGGTCTTCCGCATTGAGGCAAGCCCCCTCCAGGGCCTGTGGGAAAATCCACCCCCCGACACGTTGCTCGCTGGGGCGGCTCTGTCTTTGCGTTCGACGATTCGCCTGCGGCGGCAGGTAGAGGGCGCAAAACCAGCGCAGCTGATGGCTGACCTAAGTGCGTTGGCAGGTCCCGCGGCCCTGCCCCTGCCGGCGACAGCCGACCAAGCCTATCGCCTCGAAGCCGAGCTCTCGGCTGGCGAGCTCAATGGCCGCAAAAAGCTGGTGGTACACCTGGCGCAAGGCGACGAGGCGACCAAATTAGTGCATTCTATCGTCGTGCTGCCCCGAGCGGATCAAGTCCTCTTTGCCGACGAACTCTCTTGGACGCAAGGCGCCCTCTACAGTGCACAGCTCGACCCGACCCATGCCGATACCGTGTTCGCTGGCCAGCGAGCGCTGCGGGTGGATGCCCGAGGTTTTACCATTGAGTTTCTACCCCGTGCGTCGGTTGCCCAAGTCGGCTACGTCGGACTGCGCATGGCCCTGCATCCGGGCACGGCCAGCGGCGGCTTCCGGCCCTCCTTTGGCTTGGTCGTCAACGGCGAGACCGCCCGTCCGCTGAGCCTTATCGACCAAATTGATCTGGATTTGGACCAGTGGCAGACCGTCGAGATCGCCTTGGACGAACTAGCCCTTAAAGGCCCCATTGAGTCGCTGCGCTTAATCGGCAGCTTGCGCGGCACTTTCTACCTCGACGAAATCCGCTTGGTCGCCGCTCCGTACTCTGGAGGTGTTACGGCGGTGTGGGAAGAGGCAGAGCGGAGCGGTGCGCCGCGAGACTTTGCCCTAGCCCCCAACTATCCCAACCCGTTCAATAGTGCCACCACCATCCGCTATCGCATCGCCGAGCCGGGTCGGGTGCGGGTGGAGATTTTTGACGTACAGGGCCGGAAGCTGAAGACGCTCGCCGATGCCGATGTCGGACCGGGCGTTTACCAAGTTGAATGGGATGGGACGGACACCAGCGGAAAACCTGTGGCCACCGGCGTTTATTTGGCGCGCCTGCAGCAGGGCCGCGGCGCATTGGTCAACAAGATGCTGTTGCTCAAGTAGTTAAGTAGCCGTGAAACGCCTCAACCTCCCGGCCGCAGCGTTTGACATCCGCCAAGTCGCAGGCAAACGCGAGATACTCGACCCGTTGCGCCGCAAGTACGTGCGCCTGACGCCCGAGGAGTGGGTGCGGCAGCACTTGGTGCAATACCTAATATCGGACTTGGGCTACCCGTGCGGGTTGATCGCCATTGAGCGAAGCATTGACCTCCACGGCAAGCGGTTTCGCGCCGATGTGATCGTCCACGACCGCACCGGCGGGGCCGTGCTGATGGCCGAGTGCAAAGAGCCAGACGTTTCAATCAGCCAGCAGACTTTTGACCAAATCGCCGCGTACAACCGCGTGGTCCAAGCCCGCTGTCTTTTGGTGACCAACGGCTTGGTCCACTACTGCTATATGGCCGATCGCGGCTTCCTCGACCAAGTGCCGCGGCACGACGAGCTGTGAGCGCCCCTTTAGTCCGCCTCCGCGCTGCAAAAGTCCGCTACAGCACCACCCCGGGCAATCATCCTCTCCAACGCCAGTAAGTTCCGCATCGCGCACCGCGGATGGTGGTAGTGCTCTTTGCGGGAGACGTGGGCCGTATAATTCACTTTGCGGTCCCCGCTATACAAATACAATGGATACCCGTACTGCTTGAGCGAAAACCGCTGTTCTACGTAATCGAACACTCGTCCAAACCACGCCCCGGCCCACTCCAGCCCTGCGTGTTCGAGCAGAATCAGACAGCCGACCAGGGCCTCTTCCTGCAGCCAGAGTACCTTGTCGAAAGTGTAGGCACCGTGGACGTGCATGGCGCGGAAAAGCCCGTCGTGGACATCGTCCCAAGCCACTTCGAGATGGCGGCGAAAGCGCGCGGCAGTTAGGTCAAAGAGTGCGCGGTCTCTGCGGCGCATGGCCTCGGGCAGGAGCATCCACAGCGTCTCGATGGCGTGGCCCAAGTAGATGAAGTCCTCGTTGGGGTCGTCGGGCCGTCTGTACTCGTGGTCTAGTGCCTCGTTCATCAGGCGGTACTCGGGATGCCAGAAGCGATGGACAATCGCATCGACGACTCGGTCGGAGAGTGCTGCCAATTTGGGATCGGCAACCTGTTCGAGTAGCTGGGTCAGAACCAACACCAGAACCATGTGGTTGCCCAGTATCCGCATTCCGCGGTAGTTGTGGGGGATGTAACTTTCCTCTGCGAGGCGCTCGGGATCGTCAAAAAGAGCGACCGAGCGCCACAGGCTGTCGATGGCCGTTTCGAGGGCCTCGGCGTCGCCGGTTGCCCGGGCGTAGGCTTGTAGCCCTTCGGCGACGAAAAGGCCCTCGTAGCCCCGCTGCGTCGCCGGCGAGATAACCCGCCCCTGCCGATCCAACGCCGTTACCCAATCGCCGCGTTGGTCGCGGCCATGGGCGAGGAGAAAGTCGCGGGCCTTGCGTGCCACCTGCAAGTGCTCCTCCCCGCCAAAGTGCTGGTACAGATACGAGTAGGTCCACAGACCGCGTCCCTGATACCAGATGTTTTTGCTGTCTTCTACTAGCGTTCCGTCGTGATCTAGCGCGCAGGTAAACCCGCCCAATTCGTGGTCTATACCGTACTTATCCCAAAAAGGCAGGTACTCTTTAAAGAGGTAATGTCGATAGTGATCTCTTAAAGCGATTAGACTTTTCCCGGCTACATCCACAATACTTCCCCCCAGCTTAAGAATCCGGCTCGGTGTCAAAGCGGCCTTGGTTGTCGATGTGCAAAGAGGCCCGCGTCTGTCCGTCTTCGTCGTAGAAGTCCAACCGAGGGTTGCCGCCGGCTGGTGCGCCTAACCCCGCGCGGAAACGCTGTTGCTCGTCGAGCACTCCGAGCCAAGCGATGCCCTCTTCCAAGACCCCGACGATGGTGCGCGTGTGGCCGTCTTGGTCGCGCATTTCGAGCAAGGTCATGCCATCGGTGGCCCGCACGCTCAAGGTGGCGCGCACCTCGCCTCGGTCATCGTAGAGCTTGAGCGCGGGGGTTTCTTCGTCTTCGATGCCGCTTTGCAGCCGCAGCCGTCCTTGCTTATCGAAGAAACTCAGCCGCATTGCGCCGGCGTGGCCGCTTCCCAGGCCGGCGCGAGGCCGCCCGGTCTCGTCGTAAAAGGCCAAACTGCCGGCTCCGTCCTCGCTCAGCGAAAGACCCGCCCGCACTTCGCCCCGCTCGTCGTAGAATTCCAGCAGCGGGGCCTTATCGACCTCCAGCCGAAAGTTGGCTCGCACCCGTCCTTCTGGGTCGCACAACTTAAGTCCACTGCCCAGCACCGCGGTGAGTTCACCGTCGGCATCTCTCAGTTCCAACTCGCCGCCGCCATTGGGGCCTTGCACTAGTTGGGCGATTGTCTGGCCTTCGTCGCCGCGCAAGACAAAGCGCCGCGCCCGCACCGTGCCCGTCCGCCACCGCGCAACCAGCAGCCCCAGCGAGACCAGCAGGGCCGCTCCACTGGCCAGTCCCACCAGAGAGACGACGCCATCCAGAGCCTGCAAGTCCCGCCTCAACGCCTCTTCTGCTCGGGACTGTGCTCCGCTAAACGAGCTGAGCAGGACCAGCAATAGTACTGCTCTCAGCCAGTGAATTGACATGCCTCAGTTTTCCAGTTTTACCCTAGGCGGTTTGCGCTGCGGCCCCCCTGCTGAGGCCGGACCGCTCTTTGTTTACCGCTTGGATCATGGCAATGATATATCCGAACTGAAAGGCCCAGGCTTGGCGCACCCGGCCCGATACCCCCGCGGGTGCCCGGTCGTCGGGATGAGACGGCGCGTGGTCGGGCATCAGCATGTACTGATAGCCTACGTCGCGCAAGGTGCGCGCCACCTCGTGCATATCGACATCGCCTTCGTCGGGCCAAACCTCTTGGAAGTTGTGCAGCCCGCCCTTGATGTTGCGGTAGTGGATGTTGAAGAGTTTCTTGCGCTCGCCGAAGTAGCGCACGATATCGCAAAGTTCCTCGGCCGGATTGTCCAAGCCCTCAGACGCCACGCCGCAGCAAAAGTTAAAGCCGTGGTACGGGCTATCAACCAGTTCGGAAAAGCGCTTGAGCCCCTCCATTACCGGCCAGTTCCAGCGCTCGACGCCGCGCAGGATGGGAGCGGGTGGGTCGTCGAGATGGCAGGCCATTTGCACCTTGTTTTCCTCGGCTACTGGAATCACGCGCTCCAGCCAGTAGGCCGCTCGTTCAAACGCCTCTTCGCGGCTGACTGCGCCCGCTTCGCTCAGCGTTTCGTTGTCGAACTTCGCGAGGTCAAACGAGCTGTAGGTCACGCCGCCGCGTCCAGGCGTGGGAGCGGTGCGCTGGTGTGGCAGGATGCAGAAGTTGTAAAGCAAGGCCCGCAACTTGGCTTGGCCCGCGTTTTCGATCCAGCGGCAGACCTCGTCGAGGTCGCGGTCGCGCTGCGGGTCTTGGGCCAGGGTGATGCTTTTGGGCAAGCTGATGTGGATCGATTCCATACTCACCCCGTAGGCGGCCGCTTGCTCCTTGTGCCGCACTAAGGTTGCGGCCTCGTTGTCCTCGACAGAGGCATCCATGTGCGTCACTCCGTGGCGCACCAAAAACTCTAGCTCTACCTTGGAGGTGCCGATTCCCTGCACTCCGACGTGCATGCCGCTTTGTCCGTCGCTCATTTCCGTAGTACCCCTTTCATAAAATGGCAAAATGGCTCATCGCTAGGCCGATGCCCCTGAATAGTGCCGCACTCCCCACAACCAAAACGCACGCGCCCCCACCAGCATCACTCCCGCCATCGCCAACGCGCCCCCCAACATCGCGGGCGACAACCGCCCCACGAGCGCTTCCGAAGGCACGGTCACTGCAAAGGCCACCGGCACCAGAAAGGTCATCGCCAGCTTGAGCCAGTGGGGATAGATAGCCACCGGATACTTGCCAGCGCTGTACACGGCTTGGAAGATGACGAGGATGTTCTCGGCGCGGATAAACCAAAACGCCGTCGTTGCTAGCACTAGCCAAAAACTGTAGACGATTGCCGCGCCAGCCGCAAGCGTCAGGGCAAATCCCGCGGCGTGGATAAGGCCCGTCCGCATCCCGATTTCGACGAGGGCCACGGCAATCAGGGCCGCCCCCTGCACGACATCCAAGAACTTCCAGATCCGCACCTCGCCGATGCTCACTAGCACTTGTGCATCCTCCGGCTTGGTGAGGGTAAAGTCCAGTGTGCCTAGGCGGATATCCTCCATGAAGCGCTGCATGGACGGCTGGATCAGGGCGCCAATCAGGCCGCTCATCAGGAAGAACACCCCCAAGAGAGCCACCAGTTCGGCCGGCTGCCAGCCGCCCAGCTCGTCGGTATGCGAGAAAATCACCGCCAAACCGGCCAGCGCGACGCCCAGATTGAGCAAGCTCTGCACGAGCTGCACCCAGAAATTGGCTCGGTACGCCAGTTCGTTCATCGCGCCGACGCGCAGGAAGACCCACAGGAGCCGCCAATAGTTCACGAGCCGACCGCCGAGTATCTGCGCACGCCGCGCGACCAGACCGCCGCCATAATCCCCCAGCTCAGCCCCAGCCACGCCACCTGCGTCGCCGCGCCCCAGAGCACTTCCGTGGGCGTGAGGCGGCCGAGCAGCAGTTCGGTGGGAAAGGCCAGCATCCAGCGGAAGGGCAACAGCGCAGCCAGCGTCTGGAGCCACGCGGGCAACAGCGACAGTGGTGCCATCTGGCCCGAAAAAAACAGCAGGGCTGCGAAATAGAGTTGATTAGCCGCGGCCGTGCGCGTGGTCCACAGGGCCACTAAAGCCAAAGCCCACTCGACGAAAAAGCGCATCAGAAACGCCAGCAGGACGACCGGTATCGCGGCCCATATTGCCCAAGCAGGCGGATCGAAGACCGGATCGAAAATCCAGACCATCAGCCCCACCGTCGGCAGCATGACCGCTAGGGTCAGGAATTTGTAGGAGATATTCTCAGCGATGTCGCGGTGGATCGGGTGTAAGGGCTGGAGCAGGAGCGGCGAGAAGGCCCCCGACCGCACCCGATATTCAAACTCGAACATGAACCAAGTGAACGTCAGGTGCCCCATCATCATGATGACGATGTAGTAGGCGGCAAAATCCCCGCTGGCGAAGTCCCCCACTTGCCCGCCTTTGGAGTGGGCCACTGCGGTCCATACCGAAAGAAAAACCAACGTATCGACGATGCGCCCGATCAGCCAGATCACCATCTCCGCTCGGTACTGGAACTGCACGGCTAGGGCGGTGCGGAAGAGCGTGGAGTAGATATCCGCTAGCCCTCTCATGCCCTTTCAAAGACCTCCTCGATCACGTCCTCAATCGGCGTGTCTTCCACCGTCAGATCGAGAACGGGTTGCTCGCTGAGGATTCGCCCGGTCACTTGCGCCGTCTCGGCTTTGGGCACTCGCAGCGATACGCGCCCCTCGCTGCTGGCGACGACTTCTCCATAGTTGCCGAGGTCGCCGCCCCCGTTTTCCAGTTCGACGATTATCGTCTTGTGCGGTGAGAAGCGCTGCACCAGCTCGGTGAGCTGGCCGTCAAATAGCAGCAGGCCGTGGTGGATGACCACTACTCGTTTACACAGTGCCTCGACGTCGGCCATGTAGTGGCTGGTGAGGAGCACGGTGGCTCCGTAGCGCTGGTTGTATTCGGTCAAAAAGGCGCGGATCCGCCGCTGCATGGTCACGTCGAGGCCGATGGTCGGCTCGTCGAGGAAGAGCACTTGCGGCTTGTGCAAGAGCGCCGCGGCGATTTCGCACTTCATGCGCTCGCCCAAGGAGAGATTGCGCACGGGTTTGTCGAGGAGGGCGTCTAAGTCGAGCAGCGCGGTCAATTCTTCGACTGTTTGCTGGTACGCACTTCGCGCTAGGCGGTAGATGGCCCGGTTGCGTTCAAAGGAGTCGATTACGGGGATGTCCCACAGTAGCTGGTTGCGGTTGCCCATTACCAGGGTGATCTGGCGGAGGAAATCGCGCTGCCGTTTGAATGGCTCAAAACCGAGGACTCGCCCTTGTCCGCCGGAGGGGTGCAGGAGGCCCGAAAGCATCTTGAGGCTGGTGGTCTTGCCCGCGCCATTCGGCCCTAAAAAGCCGACGATTTCGCCAGAAGCGACCGCAAAGCTGATCTGCTTAACGGCCTCGACTTGGCGCATTTGGCGTTGTACTAGGCTCTTGAGTGCCGCGGCCAACCCGCCCTCGCGCACGGGGACTTCATAGGTCTTGCTCAATTCGCAGACATCAATGGCGGGTGCTGCCAACGGTTCGCGCCTCCTTTCGTACCTTCTACGGGTTAGAAAGGGCGAATATAACCGAAAGGCTTGACAGGGAAAAGCAAACTATTGACTCGGGTAGTGGTCTATTTTGGAACTTGAAATTTAGGGCACGTAAGAGACAGAGTGCCCAAAAGTGCATCTTTCTTTGCGAGCGATTTCACTTAAATTAAGCGTAACGGAAGCAGACTGTTTTAGTCTGCTTCCGTTACTTGTTGTCCCTACCTAACTATTTGCAGGTACGCCGAAGCGGTTTTGGCCTACTTCGGACGTGGGACTTCACCCGGACCGATTTTGGCCCGGGCTTCGGAGTCGTCCTCGTTGGACGACACTTCACCTTTGGCATAAGGTTATGTCCTGTTTAAAGGTGGAAAAGGAGCCGCTGGAGGAGTACAGCCTCCAGCGGCTGCCGGACGTTCCGGCAACTTCATTAGA
The DNA here is from genome assembly GCA_965221515.1 of Candidatus Latescibacterota bacterium. Taxonomy (GTDB): domain Bacteria; phylum Latescibacterota; class UBA2968; order UBA8231; family UBA8231. The sequence goes on along the minus strand of OZ244897.1, from coordinate 3,482,421 downwards.
GTAGCTATGTCAAAGAGCAAACCCAAACGTCCACGCAATACAAGCCAACTCGCTTACACCGTCGTCCAAAAGAGGTGAAATCACAATAACGAGAGTAATTGTAACGTACCAAGCGGCGGTTCTTACTTTGTCGGGTTTTCCAAGTTCCTACTTAATTCGGTTGCTTGGAAAACCCGACGTCACATTAAAGGACTTTGTGCAATTTGTTTCTTATATAATTGCAACGTTTTATCCATGGAGCATCACCTCCTTCCTCAGCAAAGACATTGCCGCTTGATACGCACAAGGCGGCGGCTCAGGATTGCCCCCTGAGCCGCCGCCGTTTTTTGTTTATGCCTTGACTCTTAGCCATCAAAGCGATCTGTTCCTCGTTTAGAAAGGATTGTAAAAAGAAGGTCTTCTAAAACATCGCCTTCTTTCAGCGTAACGGTGACCGTACGCCCCTTGGAGAAGGTTAAACTGACGGTAGCCTGCTCAATGGCTATTAGAGATCCCGATTGTTTTTGCTGCTGGATAGGCTTCTGGTCTTGCTCTGGCTCTGGCAGTACTAACTCTTGGGTATCCATTTTTGTCCCCTGTACGATCGAGATATCGGTTCGATGGGCGGAGGTACCCGAATCTACTAGCTTGGCAAATTCTATCGTCTGAAGGTAGTTACGAGACACATTTGGAATAGCCTTTGGAGTAAATGTCAGTCTTAGAAGTTCCTTTTGAAGACGTTCTTCGTCATTAAACGCTGTTTGACCCAATTCATCCCAAAGGCGATGGTACATTTTAGGCTTCAACGCCGCCTCTTGAAGCAAGGAATCGCGAATCGAGGCTGGCGTCTGGTCATTCAAATTTAGAATTTTTAGTGCCAGTTCAGTCAGAACGACGATCCTCTTTTTTCTTTCCTCCAATAAGCCATACTGTTTCAATGCCGCGATTCGGCCATGGCCTCCACTACCAGAAGCGGATAATCTCCAGGCTTCAAAAAAAGTGGCGTCGTCTATCTGAACTGTTTGCGGATCGTTTCCCTGACCTAAGATCAGTTCATAGACCTCACGAAGATCTTTTATCGCCGTAGGGAGATTACGGACGGGACTGTTCGGACTCCGCTTGAACGGTACTTTTTTCTTGTTAGGAGCTTCCATGGTCTCCTTCCTTTCGGGCATATTAAGACTCACGGTTCCATCGTGAGCCTTCCTTTGACGGAGGAGTTTTAAGGCCGATGAGGTTGCCACCATGTCGGCCTCTCACTTTTTAAAGCTGCAACCTTGACGGATCCTTGTCAAGCCTGTCTGTCAGGTCGTTAAGATCTGAGGCAGGTGGGCCGGGATTAATCCACGCTAGCCCTAGCTTGTCTATATAGTGTCTTTTGTTTGGATTGATTTGTCAAGGGCCTATTTTTTGGCCGTTAAGGCAACGACAATTCTTCAATGAAATTCAAAATTTCATATCGTGTAATTCTCTTTTTTTCTTAACTGATATTATGCAGTTTTCCAGAAAATTCTCAATTTTACCCAATATCTTGGGTCAACAGGCTTTGATGAACCACAAGATAAAGAGATACTGCGTAAAATCAGTCATCAACATAGAGGACGTGTCTAGGTACCTAAAAAAGAGCGTCAAGCCCTTGTCTTAAGTTGCCTCGTCAAAGCATGGGCGTCCGTCCCACGGTGCATGTTATCGGCTGCCACCATCAGACGGTGTTTAGCTTTTATGTGTGGCGGGATATTGGGCATCCCATAACTGCGACAAGTGCTGCGTAATTTGGCATGTCGCCGCCTTGAAGTGAACGAAGCTTGGAGCCTTGTCTGTGCGAAAGAAGCTCACTCAGGACAAGCCAAGAGAGCACCCAGACAAGCAGGCGCAATATGTGGCTATGGATCGCCTTTGACCCCGATAAGCCGTCTGAAAATTCCGGCTTCCATCTCTAGTGCGAAGAAAAAATCCTAGGTTCAAGCACATCTCGCCCTATGAAAAGGCTCGACAGATCGCTTGGACGACTCTTGAGGTGGGCTACAGGGGGTTTTCAGACAGCCTCTGAGACCAAACTCATTAGTCATGGTTATGGTATAACTTTTCCTATAGGGTAAACTATGGATCGCCTTTGACCCTGAGACCAAACTGATTCCCTCTTGGCGTATCGGCGACCGAGCGCTGGAGGCGGCCATTGAGTTTATAGCTGACTTGAAGGGATGCCTCACTCATCACGTCCAGTTGACTAGTGATGACCTCAAGGCTTACGTGGAAGCCGTTGAGCGTGCATGAGGCTGTCAAGATATATGCCTCAGAAGTGTTTTAAAACCTCTGCTAGGCCGCTTTTCTAAACTGTTGAGGGACTTGGGTATCCAGCGTTTTTAGAGGGCGAGACGCCCTCGCTCTCAGCGGCTTGGTGCTCAGTACGAGACCAAGACTCCAGTTTTAAAAACGCTTCTCAGACAAACTTGTGGGAAAAGGGCGAATATAACCGAAAGGACCAACGGGGAAAACCTCCGGCGTCAGTCAATGCTCAGCACGAGCTTGCCGGTGATCCATTAATAACGAAAATGGGACCCCAACCCAACGTTGAGGTCCCATTTTTATGAACTCGCTGTGCCGTGAGTGCTTACCGGAGCAACAGCATCTTCTTGACTTCGAGGAACGCGCCGTCGGCCTGCAAGCGGTAGAAATACATTCCCGACGACAAGCTCTGGCCGCTGTCGTTGGTCGCGTCCCACTCGACGACGTAGCGACCCGCGCTCTGATGCTCGGCCACCAGCGTCCGCACCGGCTGACCCAATACATTATACACGGTCAGGGCCACATCCGAAGCCTGCGGCAACGCATACTGAATCGTCGTCGCCGGGTTGAACGGGTTCGGATAGTTGTTGGCCAATGCGAATACTTCGGGCCGCGTCTGCAACGCTACCGGAGCCGGTAACGCCAAGCGGTTGAAGCCCAACGCGCTGTCATAGGTCTGAGTGTCGGTGATCTCGACGACCGTGTGTTCAATTTCAGTCGTCGGACGGAACACCAAGCTCAGCATCACCTCGCTATCGGAGACGACCTCGCCCAGAGCGGCTACCAGCAAAACACCGGCTTGGTCCACCCGCGTCTGCGGCGCAGCGATACCTTCCTGCGATGGCTCGGTCAACACCTCGACGAACGCCAGCTTGTCGGCCTCATACGCCACCTGCAAGCCGTAGCCTTTGAGCGCGGCAACGTCAGCCAACCGCACGTCGAGGACGAAATCCTCGCCCACGTTCGGCAGCTCCGTCGGCGCCGCCAGATACAGCCGCGCATCGGTATTCAGCCCCGCCTGCATCGGCACGCGCTTGCCAGCCGCCGCGTTGAAAAGACCGAACAAGTCGCTCAAATCCTGCGGGAAAACCAACGGCTCGTTGATCGTGATGGAGAAGCTCAACTCGGCCGTGGCGCCAGCACTGTCCGTCGCCGTATAGGTAACTTCGGTGACTCCGGCGGCTTCCGGCGTACCTGAAACTGTCCGCGTCGCCGCATCAAACGACAAGCCTGCCGGTAATTCCGACACGCTGTAGGCCACATCGCCCGAACCGCCGTCAGCCGCCGGTAACGCGACCGCCGTAAGCGCCTCGCCAGCCGTACCAGCGAAATCACCCGCGTCCGCAGCAAAAGCCAACGGCGCAACCGCCTCCGACTCCGCTGGCGCGTCATAATCTTCGAGCGTGATCGTGCCCGAACCATCCAACAGCCCCGCAATCGCGCCGAGCAGCGTGATCGTCTCGTTGCCTTCGTCCGCGCCATCAGCCGTCGGATCGATAAGCAACTCGGTTGAACCGGACACCTCACCGGCGGGAATCGTCAGCAGCGGATTGAACAGTGCCGAGTAATCTACGTCTCGCGTCGCTTCCGAATCCTCTGCCACCGACAGCGTAACCAGCGCATCCGCGTCCAGCACCTTGCCGTTCAACGTCGCCGTGATCATCACACTGGTAACGCCGGCACTCTCGCTGACCGTGTGCGGTTCCGCTGACAGCGAAATCGACGTGCTCGCCGTCTCGTCGTCGGCAATGGTAACATCCGTCGAAGCCGAACCCCCTGAACCAGAAGCGACCACCGCTAGCACCCGGTTGCCATCCTCCCGCCCGTTGTCAATCGGCGTGAGCATCAACGTCGTGCTCGCTTGGGTCGCACCCGCCGCTACGGCAATACGGCCACCAATAGACGCGGTGTAGTCCACGTCGCGGACGGCCGCCGCGCCAACACTGGGCGCTTCAATCGTAAAGCGGATCGTCTCCGCCGCCGGGGCCGGAGACGACAAGGTCGCCTTGACCGCAATTTCCGTAGTAGCGGCGTTTTCGCGCACCGACGTCTGGCTCACGCTTACTTCGGCTACTTCCACCGTCGGCGGGGCTGCCGCCGCAATCTCAATCGTCAGCAGCGTCGCCGCGCTGCCTTGGTCGTCGATTACCGCATACGTAACCACTTCCGTCCCCACCGTCGTCGGCGTACCCGAAATCGTCCGCGTGTCCGGGTCAAACGAAAGACCCGCCGGCAGATTCGCCGAGATCGTATAGGTGCGGTCGCCTTCCCCGCCGGTCGCTTCCGGCAACTCGAGAACCTTCAGCGCCGAACCCACCATGCCCTCATAAACGGTTGACGACAAATCCACATCAAAGCGAAGGGCGCCCGGATCAACGGCTTCGTCCGTCGGATCGGCGTCCTTCAGCACGACCGCCACCGCAGAAACATTGACATCGTCGTCTTCTATATTCTTGGTGAATGGATTGTTCTTCACCGAACCAATCCACACCTTCTTATCGCCACCGGCCAACGGCGTAATCGAAACGGTCGTCGAGCCTTCAATCTGACCCGCCGGAATCGTCAGCGAGCGAAAAACTGCCGTGTACTCGGTGTCCCGCGTCGCCGGTTTGTCGTAGTCATCACCGGTGACGACGACCAACGTAATCTTTTGGTCTTCTTCAAAAACATCGCCGTTGGCCGTGCCGGTGATCGCAATCGTCTGCTCGCCTGAACCGGCCTTGATCTCACTCGGACTGGCCGCCAAAGCGATATGGGTCGTCGGCGTCTCATCGTCGGTGATCTTGATACCCACGTACTTAGAAACACTGCCCACCCGAGCTTCCACCCGGAAATACCGCGCCGGATTCCTGCCGCCGTCGTCGAACAGCGTCAGATTCAGCGTCGTCGTTCCTATCTTCTCACCGGCCGGAATGATCAGCTCATCCACCGTCGCCTCGTAGTGCGTACCCCGCGTGGCAAGTTCCGCGCCGTCTTTGAAATCGTCGGACAGATTACCCTCTTCGTCCCGCACGAAAAACCGCACCTTCTCGTCCTCCGTCAGCGCGTTTTCCAACTCAACCTTCAACGCAACCGATTCCTCCCACGAACCTTCCGTCTGACCCACAAGGGACTCCCTAAGCACACTGGGCGTGGCCGTCAGCCCATCATCTTTAATCGCAGCAAGAGCATCGGGCTTTATCTCGAAGAAACCCCGCTGAATGATAACCGGGAATCGTAGCTTCGATTCCTCAATCTTACCCGGAGCAGTACCATAGGGATCAAGAGAAGCTCCAGGTGGTATCTCAACCTTATTGTTAGCCACATAAAAAAGGGCTCCATCCGTTTTATCACCGTCGTTATTCAGGTCAATACCTATTAACGCTTCCGTAATTTGATAATCATCTTTGATATCGTTATCGCCGTTTATATCAACTTCTAGTTCTGATTCCCATAGGTACCCGCTATAAAAACCCGGACCTTCAAGATTAAAGATGTCGCCCGTATCGCCATCGCCGTTTAGGTCAACGCCTTCAAACCATAGAGTATCCAGCCCCGCACCAGCACCGGAGGTAGCAGTATTGCGGCCCTCTTTCAGTGCCTTCCGCCCCTCTATCGCGATAAAGCCTGCTTGGCCTTTGGGCTCAATGCGAATCGTAGCCTTACCCGACGGCTCCTTCTTGCGAATACTTATCGTAGCCGTACTCACCGTGTAATCCGCATCGCGCACTAGTAACGTATCACTCGCAATAGCTGGATCGCTATCCTGGATGTTGTTATTTCGATCAACAGGAGGGCTACTGTTATACCTCAAGGGAATGGAAAGGTCTTCCCCTGCAATAGAGCCATCCAACGTGGCCGTCACGACAACATCGGTAACCTCCTCATCCTTGCTTAAACTCCCTGGCGCAAACGAAAACGTGGCCTTAGTGCTCAACTTGTCGTCGTCAATCAGCGTAATCGTGGCCGTGGGATCGCCATCATTAGCACCGGCTTCGCCGGCGATCGTGATGACAAGATCATCCATGGAACCATTATCCCTAAGGTCAGTACCGCGTTTATTATCGTTAATAGGACTTAGGACAATCGTCCCCGAAATCTCTTTCTTCCCCTTCGGAATCACGAGAGGGGGCAACGTTATCCTGAAGCGCTCATTGAGCCCCGTTTGGCTAGCACTCAAACTCAAGGCCACAACAATATCGGCAGCAGCATCAGAACCAACTTTGGCTGTCACCGTAATGTTGGTTGCATCAGCGTCCTCGCGCACTGCTTTAGGACTCACCGATAGAGTAACGGCCTGCGCCGCAGCCTCCCCAGCCGCTAGCACCAAACCAAACGCCAGTAAACAAGGCACAAAAGCCAAACGCCGGATCAACGACTTCGTCTGTTTCATTATAAAGCTCCCCAGGGAACGCAGCCCTGATTGTGAAAGTAAATGGAAAATGGATTCTGACTTAAAATAGCTTCGATACTGCCTAGACGCACTTTGCATACGGTCTGTTTGATCGGCGGGATGTTTTTGAGTTAATCAAGGATGGTGTCGATAATGGCTCGTTTGCGCAGTAAGACCATCGGCTTAAACCATCTATTTATCAGAAGATAATCAAAGCTACGTGTCAAGGCCATTTGACCACTTATCCGTAGGGTGCGCCGAATAACTCAACAGCTTCTTAATTTTGCAATGCGGCAGGTCAATGAGAGGGCGCCACAGCCTCCTCTGCTAAGACCCCGTTAGGCGACCGCTAAAAGCCGGTCGCGCATTTCGTCGAGCGGAAAGGCCGGACCGGGATCGACCTTGCGGTCGGGGGCTATCTCCTCGTGGCCGAGGATGCAGTGTATCCCATAGGCCGCAATCAGCGCGGCGCAGATGGTCTCGACGACTTCGAGTTGCACGTCCGCATAGCGATGCCAATAGCAAACAGGCTGCCGGATCTGCGGATCGGCACCAGGCAGGTGCTGGTTGCGGTGTGCGCCGCGCACGACCTCTGCGGCCGGATACGCCTGCCCGAACCACGACTCGTAGCGGCCATCTCGCTCCGAAAGTTGGCCGGCGTTGTCGATCTCGATGCCGATGGAGTACTGGTTGAAGCTCGTGCGCTCGCGCCAGTGGCTGCGGCCGGCGTGCCAGCCGATGGTGTTAAAGGGCAAAAGCTGGGTCACAGCACCGTCGCGGCCGACGACCAAGTGGGCCGAGACTTTGCGCTCTCGGTCGCAGAGGGTGTGGATGGCCGACTCGGCGTTGGCACCGGCCGTATAGTGAATGATGATGGTGTCCGGCAAGCCTGGGGCAAATAGGCCCCCTTGATTGGGCGACTCAATGTAGTTGACGCCCTTGAAGCGGTGATTAAAGTCTATTTTCATAAGTTCTCGATACCGTACCCGGAAGGCTGCAATTGCTAGGGACTTAAAATATATTTTATACCAAACCTCGTCGAGACGCTCATGACAACAGACGAACATACCGCTGACCTGGCATGGCAGAGCGCGGTCCTGCAAGATGTCTCGCGCACTTTTGCGCTCACCATTCCGCAGCTTCCGCCGGGCCTGCGCGATGTCGTTGGCAACGCGTACTTGCTGTGCCGCATCGCCGACACCATTGAGGATGAGCCCGCTCTTTCGGCTAGCGAAAAGCGTGCGTTTTCCGAGCGATTTATTCGGGTTGTCGCCGCAGAGGAGCCGCCCGCCCCATTCGCCGAGCAACTCGCGCTGCGCCTGTCCGACAGCATGTTGCCGGCCGAGCGCCAGCTCGTGGCCAATACCCCAAGGGTGCTGCGGCTCACGCAAGGGTTTTCCGACCGCCAGCGCACCGCACTCGTGCGCTGCGTGCGGATCATGTCGCACGGCATGGCCGAGTTTCAGCAAAGCCCGGGCCTCAAAGGGCTAGACGACATCCCCCATCTCGATCGCTATTGCTACCACGTCGCCGGTGTCGTCGGCGAGCTGCTCACCGAGTTGTTTTGCGACTATTCGGCGGAAATCGACCGCCAGCGCGAAAAGTTGTTGCAGCTCGCCGTGTCGTTCGGCCAGGGCTTGCAGATGACCAACATTCTCAAGGACATCTGGGACGACCGGGCGCGCGGCGCGTGTTGGCTGCCGCGCGATGTGTTCCAGCAAGCCGGGTTTGATCTGCGCTTGCTCGAAGCTGGCCAGACCAATCCCGCGTTCCGCACGGCACTGGGCAAACTAGTCGGCTTGGCCCGGATGCACCTCGGCAATGCGCTGGCGTTCACGTTGCTCATTCCCGAGCGCGAAACCGGCATTCGCCGGTTCTGCCTGTGGGCGTTGGCGCTGGCCGTGCTGACGTTGCGCCGCATCCACGCCCACGCGGATTTCACCAGTGGGCAGCAGGTCAAAATTTCGCGGCGCAGCGTGTGGGCGACCGTGGTCGTGACCAGCCTAATAGTGCGCAGCGACGTTGCGCTCAAAGCCCTGTTTGCGCGGTTTACGCGCAAGCTGCCCTCGCCGACCCAGCGCTGAGGCCGGACTGCTGGGCGCGTAGCAGACAGCGGGGCCGTTTTTTATCTTATAGCCATATAGCCATCATCTAATTCGCGGAGAAGTTTCACCATGCAGTTTGATCTCGTACTCAAGGGCGGTCATCTGATCGACCCCCAAAACGGCATTGACGCGCCCAAGGACATCGGCATCACTGGGCAGGTCATCGCGGCCGTAGATGCGGATTTGCCGACCGCGGGGGCCGGGCAGGTCATCGACGTGAGCGGACTCTACGTGACGCCAGGGCTGGTAGATATTCACATCCACGCCTATGCCACGGCCGGCCACCGCGATACGTGGGCTGGCGACAACAGCATCCTGCCCGACGGCTTTAGTTTTCGCACTGGCGTGACGACTTTGGTGGATACCGGAAGTGCGGGCTGGCGCAACTTTGAGGATTTTCGCTATCGGGTAATCGACCGCTGTCAGACGCGGCTTTTTGCGTTGGTCAATATCGCCGGGACCGGGATGACCGCTATCGACCACGAGCAGAATCCGTACGACATGGACCCCGACAAGACAGCGGGCGTGGCGCGGGAAAACGAGGACGTAGTAGTAGGCATCAAGACGGCGCACTACATCGGTCCCGAATGGATTTCGGTCGATCGCGCACTGGCGGCAGCCGAAAAGGCCGCGACGCGGGCGATGATCGACTTTGGCTACTTCAGAAAGGAGCGGCCCTACTACCAACTGTTGGGCGAAAAACTGCGCCCAGGCGACATAAGCACCCACATCTTTCGCGGGCCAACGCCGTGGTTTGACGCCGCGGGCAAGGTGCTGCCCTACTGGCACGAGGCGCGGGCCAGGGGCGTCGTCTTGGACGTGGGACACGGCGGCGGCAGTTTCTGTTTTCGCAACGCGGTCCCAGCCATCGCCCAGGGCTTCTATCCAGACTCCATCTCGACGGACCTACACGCTCTCTGCATGAACATGGGGATGCTCGACATGGCGACAACCATGTCCAAATTTCTGGTGATGGGCATGCCGCTTGGCGAGGTCATCCGCGCTTCAACCATCAACCCAGCGCGGGAGATTGGCCACCCCGAGTTGGGCCACTTGTCGGTGGGTGCGGTGGCCGACGTGGCGGCCTTGAAGCGGATGGAGGGGGAGTTTGGCTACGCCGATTCGTTCGACGGCCGGTTGGACGGCCATCAGCGGCTGTTTTGCGAGCTGACGGTCAAGGATGGCGAAGTGGTCTGGGACTGGAATGGCCGCGCGGGGGTCGCCTACCCCGAACTCGGCGACAGCTACGGAATCCGCGCCGGCGAGTATCTGGTTCCACCTCCGGCGTAAAAGGGAACGCCCTGGTGAAAATCGTCTCAGTGCTGTTGCTAGTCGTTATCGGATGCGGACAAGAGCATTCCGGCGACCCCATCGTCGTGCGCGACGCTTGGATTCGCGAGCCGCCGCCGCGCAGCCCGGCCGCCGGTTACTTGACCCTTGAAAACCGCGGCGGCGAACCCGTCGAACTCGTCGCCGTGGCAACCGAAGCCGCCGCGCAAACCGAGATACACGTAATGGAACACCAAGACGACCGCATGACAATGCGCCAAGTTTCAGCACTACAACTTCCAGCCGGCGAAGAGGTTGCGCTGAAGCCAGGCGGAACCCACCTGATGCTGATGGAACTGCGCCAGCCGCTGCGGGACGGCGATGAAGTGGAGTTGATGCTGCGCTTTGGCGATGGAACGGAAAAGCGCATACAAATGTCGGTGCAAAAGAAAGGTCTTTATGAAAGCGATTGACCCCTGGATCGGTTGCGCGGTTTTTGCGCTGCTTGCCGCTTGCGGTGCTCCGCCAGAAGTCCAAAAGGTCCCGGCCGCCGAATCCCTCAATCCGGTAGAGGTTCCCTCGTTGCAGGATTACGGTGGCATTGGCGGCGACTTCGCGCTGGTGGATCAGCACGGTGCGCCCTTTGCGTTGCAAAGTTTGCGCGGCCAAGCTGCGATGCTCTTCTTCGGCTATACCTATTGTCCCGACATCTGCCCGGTGACCCTGTCGAAGATGGGCCGTGTCTATCAGCTCTTAGACGAGCACCAGCAGGAGTTGACGACCCTCTTCGTCACGGTTGACCCCAAGCGCGATACTCAGGAAAAGTTGGCCGAATATCTCGACTACTTCGCCATTGACGCGATTGGCCTGCGCGGCGCCAAGGAAGAAATCGACCAAGTGGTGCGCCAGTATGGTGCTCACTATAGCCTTGGGGAACAACAGGACGCTTATTTAGTCGATCACTCGACCTATACCTACTTGATCGACCAGCAGGGCAAGGTGCGGTTCCTCTTTCGCCAGAGCGACGGCCCCGAGCTGATGGCCGCGGTGGCCGAGCAACTCTTTGCCAAAAAAGAAAAGCTGTGAAAAACGTTTTGTACCAAATAATCAAGGTCGTCCACGCGCTGCTGTGGTTTCCGCTGAGTCCGCTCATCGGCCCGGATTTTCCGCAGTCCTTGCTGTATAGGGGCTGGCGAAAACTCGCGCGCGCCAAGCGGCCGCCGACCCAGACCGATCGCTAACCTCACCCACAGGAGCCCACGCCCACCATGCAGCGACCCAACATACTCATCCTCTACACCGATCAGCAGCGGTGGGATGCTCTTGGCGCCAACGGCAACTCCGAAATCCGCACGCCGCACTTGGACCGGCTCGCTGCTGGCGGGGTAAATTTTGACCACTGCTTTGTGCAGAATCCGGTCTGCATGCCCAGCCGCGTGAGTTTTCTCACGGGGCAGTATCCATCCACGCTGGGGCTGTCGCACATGGGGGTGCCCGTACCTGAGGATGCACCGACCCTGCCGCGCTTGCTGCGCAACTACGGCTATTGCAGCGGCCAGATTGGCAAGCTGCACTTTCTGCCGCACGCCAACCGCGACCACCGCCAGCCGCACCCCGACTACGGCTTCGACCACTTGGAGATCTCGGACGAGCCGGGTTCGTACCACGATGCGTACCGCGCTTGGGTGGCGGCGCAAGCTCCCGAGCAACTCGACCTCATCAGCCTCGGCGAGGCCCCCAGTTCAATTGAGTGGAAGCGGATTATGAACGTCCGCGACGGGATCGCGCATCCCGCAGAGCGCTTTGTCAAACGCGCCTTGGCCAGCCGCTGTCGCAGCGAGTTGACCCACACGGCGTTTGTCGCCGAGCAGACCATGGAGTTTATGACGCGCCACCGGGACGCTCCTTTTCTCTGCATCGCCGGCTTCTATTCGCCGCACGACCCGTGGGTGGCTCCCGAGGAGTTCCTCGACCTCTACGACCCAGCCGCGCTGACGTTGCCGTCCTTCCCGCCGGCGCTCGACGCTCGCCGCGGCCCGCAGCACTTTTCCGACGGCGAATTGCGCTCGGCGCGCCACGGCTATTACGCCATGGTATCCGAGGTCGATCACCACGTCGGCCGCATCCTCGACCGGCTCGACGGGCTCGGCTTGGCCGACAACACCATCGTCGTCTTCACGTCCGACCACGGCGAATGGCTCGGCGAGCACTTGCGCTACGGCAAGGGCTACCCTGGGCACGATGCGGTCTCGCGCGTCCCCCTGCTGATGCGCTGGCCCGCCGGAGCAAGGGCCGGGGGACGCTGCTCCCGCATCGTCGAGGCATTAGACGTGGTGCCAGCGCTGCTGGAAGCAGCCGCAATTCAGCGGCCCGCCGCCCTGCAAGGCCGTTCCCTGCTGGCCGACTTGCGCGGCGAGGAGAGCACTGGCCCCGGCTGCGCCATCACGGAAATGACGCCGCCCGACCCGCAATCCAACTGGAAAACGCTGCGCGTGGAAGGGTTGCGCTACGTGGTGGATGCCGGCGGAGCGGAGGCACTCTTCGACTTGGAGCGCGATCCGCTGGCCTACCACGACGTAGCAGGCGAGCGCGAATACGCCGACCAGTTGCAAGCAGTGCGCAAGCAGCTACTAGAACGGCTGCTAGCGCGCGAGCGGCCGCTGCCACGGCAGTGGACCTATTGAGTTACCCTCAAACCTCTTACAAGGAGAACGTGAGATGAGCACTCGCAAATTGGCTTTGTGGGTTGTCGTCGTTGGTCTAGCGAGCGGGGTGGTGCTTCAAGCTCAGCCAAGAGGCCCAAGCGGTATGGGCGGCGGCACGGCACCAGAGCAGATTCTCGGCCTGCTCGCCATCGACGAAAAGTTCAACGTGACCGACAAGCAGCTACTCGCACTGCGGGAGGCACTTAAGCCGATATATGTCGAGCGTCAGAAAATGTTGGCGGAAATGTTCAGCGGCGGGACCGATTTTCGGGCGATGCGCCAGAAAATGCGCGACCAGCAGGCCAAGATGCGCGACCAGATCATGGCCGCGCTCGCCACCTCGTTAGGCGACGAGCAAATCGAAGCCCTAAAAGCGCATCTACAGCAACAGCAGCAGGGGCCGCGCTCGCGGGGTAGTCAGCGGGGGGGGCCGAGCGGCGGTGGCGGTCCGGGCGGCGGTGGGTTTTAGAACCCAATCGCAAGGCGGTCCAGCAGCGCGGCGCAGGGCGTGTTCACAGCTTCTTGACGACGTCGCCGACCCGTATCGCGCCCGGGCGAATGACCTTGGCGTTGACGCCGCGTAGTTGAAGCCGTTTGCCCTCTGGCGAACTGATGAATTTCAGGGCGTCCAATCCAAAACGCGCGGCGTATTTTTTACAGCCAGTGTGCGGCGGCTCAGTGATTTGGATCACGGCCGAGCCTAAGGACAGACGAGTCCCGGGCGGCGCGTTGTCCACACTTAGGTCGAAGTCGATGTATAGCTGATCCCCGGCCAGGGGCCAATGCCGCTTGTCTTGGGCGACTAGGGCCATCAAGCGAGCATTGGTCAGCGTGAGCTGCATGTCTGGGTGCGCCGATCCATCGGCAGTTTGCGAGCTGCCGCGCTGTTGCCAATTGTCGCCCACCAACCCTTCGGCTAGATCGAGTTCCCCCGCCTCTAATACTTCGCGCGCTTCGGTCTGCGGCCGCCGCACGATGAGCGCTAGTGCGCCGACGGCTTTGGGCGACTGACGGATGTCGTCTAGCCCGGCCGTTAGCGTTTCTATGGACCGATGTTTCACTTCGGACAAAATAGACCTCCTCAACGAGTTGTCTTGGTAACTTATATTACGCATCGCAGCGGCCACCGGCTACTAACAGCCCAAAACCCGACGCTGCGCAACGTTAGTTTGTCATCGCCTTTTACCTCGGCACTTCGTAGGACCCTTCAATCCCGTTGGACGAAAAGAGCACTTGCCAAAGCTGGTTGGCCCGGGCGCGGAAGGAGCCGGCCGAGGACAGCAAGTAGAACGTCCACATGCGGTAGAAGCACTCGTCGTAGTGGGCCTTGAGCTCGCTCCAAGCCTCGTTGAAGTTGGCGTACCAAGCCATCAGCGTCCGGTCGTAGTGCTGGCCGAAGGCGTGCCAGTCCTCCAAGACGAAGTGTCCCTCCGCGGCCGTGGTAATCTGCTTAGCCGAAGGCAGCAGCGAGTTGGGGAAGATGTAGCGCTCAATCCACGGATCGGTACTGGTCGCCGAAGTGCTGCGGCCGATGGTGTGCAACAAAAAGCGTCCGTCTGGAGCGAGGCAGCGTTTGACCGTTTGCATGAAGGTTGAGTAGTTCTTGACGCCCACGTGCTCGAACATGCCGACCGACAAGATGCGGTCAAAGCGTTCGTCTAGTGCGCGGTAATCCTGCAAGCGAATTTCCACCGGCAACCCGCCGCAGGTCTCCTCGGCCTGTTTTGCCTGCTCTTTGGAGATGGTGACGCCCACCCCTTTGACCCCGTAGCGCTGGACTGCAAACCGCAGGGTGCCTCCCCAGCCGCAGCCGATGTCGAGCAGGCTCATCCCCGGCTCCAGCCCCAGCTTGCGGCAGCACAAATCGAGCTTGGCTTCTTGCGCCTCGTCTAAGTTGGCGGCGTTGCGCCAATACCCACAGCTATAGATCATGCGCTGGTCGAGCATCGCCCGGTACAGGTCGTTGCCTATATCGTAGTGGCGCTGGCCGACTTGGAAGGAGCGGGCCGGGGTTTGCAAGTTGAAAAGCCGTGCCTTCAGATAGGGCAAAAGCAGATGCCGACCGCGCAACTTCAGGCCCAGCCGGGCGCGCAGAATCCGCGCGCAAAGTTCGTCTAGCTGCGGACAGTCCCACCACCCCTCCATGTACGACTCGCCGGCGCCCAGCGATCCGTGGCCTAGCACATGCGTAAAAAAGCGGTCGTCGTGGACCGCTATATCCCAAGGCCGATCTCCGCCGATATGCACATCGGCCTCTTCAAGCAGAGCTTTTACGCGATGATAGGCATTCATGGTGATTTTTTTGGCGTCTATTTTTGATAATTGGCCGCGCATATTATGTGCAACAAATACGCCACAAACAACCCCGTACAGGGCGCCGTGCGCTTGACAACTCACCGCGCCCGGCTACAACTTTCGGCGCGGCACGAGAGACGCCAACTAAAACAAATAAAGGCGAGGAGTCTATGACCGCTAAGCCCAGCCCAGCGATTTTAGGGCGCGACAAACCCAACTTTCTGTGGATTTCATTTGAGGATACCAATCCCCGGTATGGCTGTTACGGCGATCCGGTGGCGCGTACGCCGACGTTGGATCGGTTGGCCGCCGAGGGCTGCCGCTGGACGCGCTGTTTTTCCACGGCCGGCGTCTGTGCACCGGCTCGGTCGGCCATCATCACCGGCATGTACGCGACCTCCATCGGCACTCACCACATGCGCACGACGCACGCCAATCGCGTCACGCCGGAAATGCCGACGCCGTATTCGGCCGTCGTGCCGCACTACGCAAAGTGCTTCACGGAATATCTGCGGGCGGCTGGGTATTACTGCTCCAACAACGCCAAGACCGACTACCAGTTTACTCCCCCGCTGACGGCTTGGGACGCGCTCGGCCCGGACGCCCACTGGCGCGACCGTCCCGACCCCGACCAGCCATTTTTTGCGGTTTTCAACCCCACGCGGACCCATGAAAGCGGCATGTGGCCGGACAAGTGCCCGGAGCCGGAGTTCGACCCGGACGCCATCCCGCTGCCGCCCTATTTCCCCGACACTCCCGCCGTGCGCCAAGCCATGGCGCGGATGTACACGCACATTGCCCATAGCGACCAAGAGCTGGCCCGGCTTCTCCAACAGCTCGACGAAGACGGTTTGTCCGAGAGTACATACGTCTTTCACTGGAGCGATCACGGCCCGCTGCCACGCGGCAAGCGCTGGCCGTACGATTCAGGCATTCACGTGCCCCTGATCGCCCGCGGCCCCGGCATGAAAGCGGGGCAGGTCTGCGAGGACTTGGTAAGCACTGTCGATTTGGGCCCTACCATGCTGTCGCTGGCCGGCGTTGACGTGCCCGCCCACATGCAGGGCCGTGCGTTTTTGGGCCGCCAAGCCCAACCGCCGCGAGAGTACATCTACGCGAGCCGCGACCGGCACGACGAGGCGTACGACATGGTGCGGGCCGTGCGCGACCGCCGCTTCAAGTACATCCGCAACTACCGGCCAGACCTCCCCTACTTGACGTGGATCCCCTATCGCAACCGGCACCCCATTGTGCAGGAAATGTGGCGCTTGCACTTGGCCGACGAGTTGGACGAGACGCAAGCGGTCATGTTCCGCTACCCGAGGCCGGTCGAAGAGCTGTACGACACCGAAGCCGATCCGCACGAGCTCGACAACTTGGCGGCCAATCCCCAGTACCAGCCAGAGCGAGATCGCCTGCGCGGAGCCTTGGACGAATGGCTGCGCGAAGTGGGCGACATGGGCCGCATGGCGGAAAGCGAAATGGTGCGGCAGTGGTATCCCGATGGCCAACAGCCGCAGACGGCCCCGCCGCTGTGCGTGCCGATCTGCGCCGACAGCCTTGGGACTGAGCCAGCACCGGAAGGCGGTGCGTTCCAAGGGCCGCTGCTGGTGCAACTCCACTGCGCCACGCAGGGTGCTTCTATGGCATATGCCCTAGACGACGATCGGCACTGGCGCCTCTACACCGAGCCGTTGTGCCTAAAAGTTGGGACCACCACGCTGCGGGCCAAGGCGATCCGCATTGGCTACGAAGAGAGCGAGGAAGTCCGGGCGACCTTTGTCGTAGAGTGAGGGCTGCGGATGTTCATTGACGAGATCAACTGTCTTTCCCTATACGTCCCGTGCAGGCGGGAATCCAGTCTTGAATGACATAGGATGGCTATAGGCGCACAACGCGATGCCATCGGCATTTTCGCAAAAGGAATCCCCTATGCAGACAGTAGTCTTTGGTGCCGCCGGTTGGCTGGGCCGCGCCATCTTGCAAAACTTGGCTGGCAAACACGACCTCCGCGCCTTTGATTATGGCCCCCAGGCCTGGGAGGCGTATGGCGACCTAGACGGCGATTGGAACGGCGGCGAAGTGGTCCACGGCGATATAGCTGATTACCACGCAGTGGAGCGCGCCATTAGCGGAATGGACTGCGTCATTCACGCTGCGGTTTACTTTGTCGGCGATGCCAACGACGACAAGCCCTTCCTCATCAACCTCAAGGGCCTGTGGAATGTACTGCAAGCGGCCCAAGAGCAGGGCGTCCGCAAGGTAGTACACATCGGCTCGTGCCAGACCGTGCATCCGGCGGGAACGTTCTTCTCCTCACAGGTGCGGCGGCCCGACGGCAGCCTGTACGCGGTGTGCAAGCGACTGCAGGAGGAAATGTGCCGCCAGATCCACGAAGCCTTTGGGCTGCCCATCGTGGTCTTGCGGCCCGACTACATCGTGGATTCGCGCTTGGGGATCGGCAAATACCGAGAACCATTAAAGCTCCGCAACGGCTTGGTCTGCCGCCACGATTTGGCCGAAGCCTGCCGCCTGGCCTTAGAAAAGGACGAAATCGAGTTTGACGTACTACACGTGGTCGGCACACCCGAAGCCGATGCCACCTGCAATACGGCGCGAGGCCGGGCGGTGCTGGGTTTGGAGTACAAGGGGAACTTGGACCAGTACCGCTGAGCGACTATCGCTATTGTTGTGTACGTTGCCACTAACGGCTCCGTTGACACTGTTTAACGCCCATTCTTCCTTTGTGCTACAGAGAGAGGAGAAAGCATGAACAGACGAGCCTGTGGGGCTTTGCTTGCATCGTTGTCGCTGGCGCTCGCGGCGTTTGCCGGCGATGTCGATTGGCCGTACTACGCCGCCGGTCAGGGCGGCACCCGCTACACTCCAGCAGACCAGATCAACCGCGACAATTTCGATCAGTTGCGCGTAATCTGGCGCTATCGCCCCCCCGATCAGCAGATCTACGAGAGCGCCGATCCCAACCCGACCGGGCGCAATCTTTACTTCGACAACAACCGCGGTACACCGCTCGCCGTCAACGGCGTGCTCTACTATGCCTCGCCCTTCAACATCCTCGTCGCTGTTGACGGCCAAAGCGGCGAGGAACTGTGGACTTTCGACCCAGAGGCGTGGCGGCTGAACTTTCGCTTCTTGGGCAACGTGCGCGGAGTCAGCTATTGGACCGATGGCGAAGTCGAGCGGGTGTTTATGGCGACTTCGACTTCCCATTTGTACTCCATCGACGCCAAGACCGGCCGGCCCGACCCCAACTTCGGCGAGGCCGGCCGCGTCGATTTGGGGGCGTCGCTGCGCCGGCCGCTGGGCGACGAAGATCGCTGGAATTACGGAATCACGTCCCCGCCCGTGGTCTGTCGCGGCGTGGTCGCCGTTGGCTCGGCCATGGGAGACTGGCGCTTCAGGCCGCCGCCCGAGTACACCCCTCCCGGCGATGTGCAGGCCTTTGACGCACGCACCGGCGAAAAAGTGTGGGAATTCCACACCATTCCGCTGGAAGGCGAATACGGCCACGAGACGTGGGAAAACGAAGCGTGGAAGACCTACGGCGCCGCCAATGTGTGGGCGACGATGACCGCCGACGAGGCGTTGGGCACCTTCTACTTGCCGGTGAGTACGGCCAGCCACGATTACTACGGCGGCGAGCGCCCCGGCGACAACCTGTTCAGCGAGTCGGTAGTGTGCCTAAAGGCGGCGACCGGCGAGCGGGTGTGGCACTACCAGTTGGTTCACCACGGCCTATGGGACTACGACCCGCCAGCGGCTCCCCTGCTGTTGGACGTGGTCGTCGATGGCCAACCGCGCCAGGTGGTCGCCCAGCTTACCAAACAGGCTTTCTGCTTTGTCTTTGACCGCGCAACCGGCGCACCGATTTGGCCGATTGTCGAACAGCCGGTGCCGCAGTCGGCGGTGGCCGGCGAACAGACCGCGGCGACGCAGCCCTTTCCAACCAAGCCAGCGGCGTTTGAGCGCCAAGGTCTGACCGAAGACGATCTGATCGACTTCACGCCTGAGTTGCGCGCGGAAGCCCAAGCCATTCTCGCCGAGTACGACTACGGCCCACTGTACACGCCGCCGACCGAAAAAGGCGTCTTGTCAGTTCCCGGTCAGTGGGGCGGTGCCGACTGGGCTGGCGGTGCGGCCGATCCGCGCACCGGCGTGCTCTATGTGCCGTCGCACATGGCCATTACCACCGTGCAGTTGCATTCGGTAGAGGACCCGGAGGCGCACTCGGCGTTTTCTGCTAGCAACAACGTACACGTCGTCGGCCCGCGCGGTCTGCCGCTGGTCAAGCCGCCGTACGGCAGCATCACCGCCATCGACCTGAATACCGGCGAGCACCTATGGCGGACGACGGTGGGCAAAGGGCCGGTCGATCACCCGGCACTCAAGGACCTCGACCTGCCGGATATGGGCTGGGACAACCGCACCTTCGTGTTGGCCACGCCCAATCTCCTGTTGGCCACTTCGCAGGATCCGCACGGCCTGGCCGACGCCGGCGAGAACTACTTCGTCGATCGCGACGCATACCTGCGGGCGTACGACTTGGCATCGGGCGCGGCGATCGGCCGCGTCGAACTGCCCAGCAACGCCTACGGCGCACCGATGAGTTACACGGCCGGTGGCCGCCAATACGTGGTCGTGCCGCTGGGCAACTATTTAGGTGAGTCTGGTCGCCCGCCCGAATTAGTCGCGTTGGCCATTCCGCGCCAAGGCGAGCAACTGCCGCCCCAAGGCCGCGACCGCGGCGACGCCGACCACAAAGCCTTTTACGAGGCCGTAAAAGCGATCGACGCCGGCGACAGAGAGACGCTCCAAAAGCTGCTCGCCGAATACCCCAAGCTAGCAACGGCGCGCGGCTATTTCGACAAGTATTACGAATACCCCTATTTTCGTGGGGCCACGCTCTTGCACCACCTGGCCGGCGCGCCGCAACGAGCACCGCTGCCCGAAAACGCGGTTGCCCTAGCCGCGGCCCTGCTCTCAGCCGGCGCCGATCCCAACGCCGCCACGTACGACTCGATCGCCGTGCTGGACTTGGTGATAAGCAGTGCCCAGCTCGGTTGGGCTGGGAGCAAGGCCAAGATGGTTCAGCTCTTGGCCGCCGAGGGGGCCGACTTAGAGCGCGACCGGGGCCGGGTGCTGTGGGACGCGCTGATCGAGGAAGACCTGGAGCTAGCTCGCATGTTGATCGCGGCCGGTGCGCCCGTGGATTTGCGCTTTGCCGCCGGGGCCAATCGCGTCGATCTAATGGCGGAATTCTTCGACTCGGAGGGCAAGTTGAAAGAGGGAATCGGCCATCTCTACCACCCGGATCCCGACACCGTGCTCACCGCCGAGCAGATTGTGGCGGCAGCACTCAACTTTGCGGCCTATAGCGGCGCGTTGGAAGCGGCGGAGTTTTTGCTGGATCGCGGCGCAGATATCGACGGCTTTGCCGGTGAGTTTCACCGCTACGACCAGGGCAGTACGCCGCTGCACAAAACCGTGATGACCAACCAGCTAGAGATGGCCCAGTTGCTGTTGGCGCGGGGTGCCAACTCCCTGGTGGGAGACCGAACCTACGACACGACCCCTTATGGGTGGACCTACTACTTAGATACTTCTAGGGCCTTTGACGAGTTGCTCAGAAAACACCACGAGGCCGCCGAGGAGAATGCCAGTGAATAAACGCGCCGTTCGGGCCTTAACAATCGCATTATCGCTTGCGCCGGTGCTCTCGGCGTTTGCCGACACCGTCGATTGGCCGTACTACGGAGCCGATCAAGGCGGCACCCGCTACACTCCGGCAGACCAGATCAACCGCGATAACTTTGATCAGTTGCGCGTGGTCTGGCGCTACCGGCCCCGCGACGTGCAGATCTACGAGACGGCGCGTGCTAACCGAAGCCGGGAACGGGGTCGCGGTCGGGGCGGCTGGCGACGCGGTGGTCCCCGCTTTGACAACAACCGAGGGACGCCACTGGCCATTAACGGCATCCTCTACTACGGCTCGCCCTTCAACGTCCTCTCGGCGGTTGACGGCCAAAGCGGCGAGGAGTTGTGGGCGTTTGATCCGGAGTCTTGGCGGAGCGGTTCCGCTTTCGTGGGCAATTCGCGCGGAGTCAGCTATTGGACCGATGGCGAGGTCGAGCGGGTGTTTTTGGCGACTTCGACCGCCTATCTGTATTCCATCGACGCCAAGACCGGCCGGCCCGACCCCAACTTCGGCGAGGCCGGCCGCGTCGATTTGGGGGCTTCGCTGCGCCGGCCGCTGAGTGAAGAGGAACGCAGGGGCTATGGAGTTACGGCTCCACCCGTGGTCTGTCGCGGCGTGGTCGCCGTTGGCTCGGCGATCATGGATGTGCGCTTCAGGCCGCCGCCCGAGTACACCCCTCCCGGCGATGTGCAAGCCTTTGACGCGCGCACCGGCGAAAAAGTGTGGGAATTCCACACCATTCCGTTAGAAGGCGAATACGGCCACGAGACGTGGGAAAACGAGGCGTGGAAAACCTACGGCGCCGCCAATGTGTGGGCGACGATGACCGCCGACGAGGCGTTGGGCACCTTCTACTTGCCGGTGAGCACGGCCAGCCACGATTACTACGGTGGCGAGCGCCCCGGCGACAACCTGTTCAGCGAGTCGGTGGTGTGCCTAAAGGCGGCGACCGGCGAGCGGGTGTGGCACTACCAGTTGGTTCACCACGGCCTGTGGGACTACGACCCGCCAGCGGCTCCCCTGCTGTTGGACGTGATCGTCGATGGCCAACCGCGCCAAGTGGTCGCCCAGCTTACCAAACAGGCTTTCTGCTTTGTCTTTGACCGCGTGACCGGCGCACCGATTTGGCCGATTGTCGAACAGCCGGTGCCACAGTCGGCGGTGGCCGGCGAACAGACCGCGGCGACGCAGCCCTTTCCGACCAAGCCAGCGGCGTTTGAGCGCCAAGGTCTGACCGAAGACGATCTGATCGACTTCACGCCTGAGTTGCGCGCGGAAGCCCAAGCCATTCTCGCCGAGTACGACTACGGCCCGCTGTACACGCCGCCGACCGAAAAAGGCGTCTTGTCAGTTCCCGGCCAAGTCGGCGGCGCCGACTGGGCGGGCGGTGCGGCTGATCCGCGCACCGGCGTGCTCTATGTGCCGTCGCACATGATCATCACCAACGTAGAATTGCGGCCGGTGCGCGACCTAGACGCTTATTCAGCGTTTTCTGCCCGCGCCGGTCGGCACATCCTCGGCCCGCGCGGTCTGCCGCTGGTCAAGCCCCCGTACGGCAGCATCACCGCCATCGACCTGAATACCGGCGAGCACCTGTGGCGCACTGCGGTGGGCAAAGGACCGGTCGATCACCCGGCACTCAAGGACCTCGACCTGCCGGATATGGGCTGGAACAACCGCACCTTCGTGTTGGCCACGCCCAATCTCCTGTTGGCCACTTCGCAGGATCCGCACGGCCTCGCCGACGCCGGCGAAGATTACTTCGTCGATCGCGACGCGTACCTGCGGGCGTACGACTTGGCATCGGGCGCGGCGATCGGCCGCGTCGAATTGCCCAGCAACGCCTACGGCGCGCCGATGAGCTATACGGCCGGTGGCCGCCAATACGTGGTCGTGCCAGTGGGCAGTTCTAGGCGTCCGCCCGAATTAGTCGCGTTGGCCATTCCGCGCCAAGGCGAGCAACTGCCGCCCCAAGGCCGCGACCGCAGCGACGCCGACCACAAAGCCTTTTACGAGGCCGTAAAAGCCATTGATACTGGAGACTACGAGACGCTCCAGCAACTGCTCGCCGAATACCCCGAGCTAGCAACGGCGCGCGGCTATTTCGACGAGTACTACGAATACCCTTCCTTTCGCGGGGCCACGCTCTTGCACCATCTGGCCGGCGAGCCGCAACGAGTGCCGCTGCCCGAAAACGCAGTTGCCCTAGCCGCGGCCCTGCTCTCAGCCGGAGCCGATCCCAACGCCGCCACGTACGACTCGGTCGCCGTGCTGGATCTGTTCATAGAAAGCGACCAACTCGAATGGGCCGAGAGCAAGCCCGAGATGATCCAACTCCTAATGACCAACGGCGTGGACGTGAACCGCAACCGGGGCCAAATTTTATGGGACGCACTTAGGGAGCGCGATCTAGAGCTGGCGCGGATGTTGGTCGCCGAGGGAGCGGCCGTGGATTTGCGCTTTGCCGCCGCGGTCAACCGCGTCGATCTAATGGCTGAATTCTTCGACTCCGACGGTCAGCTAAAAGAGGGGATCGGCCATCTGTACCATCCCGACCCGGATACCGTGCTCACCGCCGAGCAGATTGTGGCAGAAGCGCTCAGTTTTGCGGCCTATAATGGCGCACTAGAAGCGGCGGAGTTTTTGCTGGATCGCGGCGCAGACGTCAACGGGTATTCCAGTGGGTTTAGCCGGTTCGACCGCGGTAGTACGCCGCTGCACAAAACCGTCATGGCCGACCAGCTAGCGATCGCCCAGTTGCTGTTGGCGCGGGGTGCTAACCCCCTGTTGGGGGATCGGCGTTTTGACGTGGCGCCTTATGGGTGGGCCAGTTTTATGAATACCTCTGAGGCCCTTGAAGAGTTACTCCGAGAATACCACGAGGCCGCTTCCGGCGAGACCGACGCAGATTCCAGTGCCGCTCCTCCGTGGATGCGCCGAAGAAACCGCGGGGGGGCGCGATAAAGGATTATGAGCCAAAAGACAGAACCGTTCGACAAAAGACTGCGCGAGTTGTTCGGCGCGGACGCCCGCAGCGAAGGGCCGCTGGCCGCCAGCGGTGCGGGGCGGCGCTTGACGGGTATCGATTTGTGCCGCCCGCTCAACCCCGAGCAGGTCGCCTTGCTGTTGGACGCCCTGAGCCAGTTTCGCATTGTCTGCATTGCCGGGCAGGACTTGGCAGCCTTTTCCCTGGCCCACTTCGAGCGCTTCGCCAATCACTGGGGCGCACCCGTGCCACACCCCAACAACTTCATGCGCGGGGGTAAACCGGCCCAGCAAGATGGCGATAGCGACGGCCCTTTTGAGTTGATCCCCTTTGAGCGTCGCACGGCCGCTGCGGTCAACGCTGCCTTCCCCAGCCAACTGCAATGCCTGCCGCACGAGTCGCCGGTGGTGCTGGTGGTGTCCAACTTTCGCGGGGCGGACAGTGACGCCCCGGTCCAGGTGACGCAGGGCGGCACGTGGCACACGGACATTGAGTACGAACCGTTGCCGATTTACGTCTCCATGTTCCTCGCCCACAAGTCGCCAGTAGCGCGCGATGCTGCGGGCGGAAATTGGCTGCAAGCACCCAACGACGACAAGGCGCCTCCGTACTACGAAGGCTCAGACTGCGAACTCATGCGGCGGCGCAAGTGTCTGCCGTTGAATGGCGAGACGGCTTTTGCCGACACGGCCGCGGCCTTTGCGGCACTGCCGACGACAGAGCAGGCAACGCTGGAGCGAGTGCAGTTGCGGCGGCGGTTGAACGAGGGCGACGACGGCTGGCTCGCCCCGCTGGTGCGCACCAACCCGCGCTCCGGGATCAAATCCCTGCACAGTCCAATCTGGGCGTCGCGGCCCCGGGTGCGGCCGGCCATTGAGGTGGAAGGGATGTCGGCGGAAGCATCGCGGGCGTTTCTCGACCGGCTCGAAGCGCATGTGCTGCAACCGCAGTTCCGCTACGACCACCTGCATACGCCGGGTGATGTGACGCTGTGGGACAACTACATGACGCTGCACAACTCGCCGCCGATCAAGTCGAATATCAACTCGCTCGACGACGCTCGGCTGCTGTACCGCTTGAGCTGCAAGGGCGAGCCGGCCCTGTTGCTGCCGCGCCGCGATCGGCCGGAGTGGCTCGCGGCCCACATTCCCGGCGGCTATGCCACGCCCGCCGAAATTATCGATATCGCGTAAAATTTTGATGCGGCTGACCTAGGCTCAGTCGAGATTGGCCTCGACGATTTCGGCGCGAACCTGAAAGATATGGCTGTCGGCCGGATCGACCGTGACCCGCAGATAGTGGATCTGGGGTGTGCCGAATGGTTCGATGCGCGTGAAGCGCGTCAAACGCCGCCCGGTGGCCGCTTGGCGCAGCGGCTTATCTACGCGGAAATAGTGGGAATCGCCATGGGCTAGAGCCACCGGCCGGCCAAAGCGGACGACTTCTTGCTCTAGCGCTTGCAAAAAAGCCGCGTACGGCCCGTTTGGCTCATTTTCGCGCTCTTCAAAGCGCGGATTGGCGTGGATGATGAGGAAGACGGCGCGGTGATTTTGTTCCGCAGCTTGGGCGAATGTTGTGCGCATCCAAGCAATGGCGGCGGCGGTGCGGCGTTTGACTTCCTGGTCGTTAGCTTGAGCGCGGCCTTTAAACTCGGCGGTGGCGTTGTGGCTGCCGACGATGTGCAGCACGGCAAAGCTCGTCTGCCGGTGGGTCCAGCGCACGTGCTCGGGGAAGGTGCCCCCTTGGGTGCCAACGCGCATGGGTTGCTGGCCCAGCGTCCAACCCGGACGCGCAAAAAAGAGTGCCCGCACGTGCGCCAGCCGGTCCAGCGGCTGGTATCCGCTCCGGTGGCAGTCGGTCCAATCGTTGTCGCCGGGAGCCAAAATAAAAGGTCGTTCAAATTGCTGGAACCACTCAAAGCGGCTCTGTAGCAAGCCATCGCTACAGGGGCTGCTGCCGCCTTTGATATCGCCCACGTGGACGACCCATTCCAAGCCCTCGGCCCGATTGATTTCCTCGACGAGGCGCCCAAAGCGGACGCTATCGGTCGGAGAGTATGGCATGTCGCCAATCAGGGCGAAGGCGAAGGGCCCCTCGGCGGGTGGGTTTTGGGCGCTGGCGGCGGTTAGCAGCGCGACGACTAGGGATAAACTCGCAAGATACCGGGTCATACATTTCCTCATCAAGCTACCGCAGCAGCGTGAGCTTGCGCGTTAAGACAACTTCGTCGGTCACCAGTCGATACAGGTACGTGCCGCTGGCTACAGGGCGCCCCGCGTCGTCGCGCGCGTCCCAGGGCAGCCGGTGGTAGCCGGCCTGTTGTGGGCCTTGATACAAAACCGCGACTCGTTGCCCGGTCAGGGCGAATACTTCTAGACGCACTGAACTGGGGGCGGGTAAGAAGTACGCAAGAACCGTCTGGCTGTTGAATGGGTTGGGTGCGTTTTGCGCCAACTGCGGGTTGGTCGGCAGAGCCGTTCGCTTGCCACGGCCCAAAAAAGAGCCGAACAGGTTGACGAGGGGCGACTCTTGACCGACAGCGGTAAAAGTAACCGGCTCCAGCCCGGCAACAGTAGCTTCGACGGTGTTTGACCCGACAGCGCGTCCCAACGTCAGCCGGGTCGCGGCGCGGCCATTGGCATTGGTCGTGGCCGTGGTGGCCGACAGGTCTCCTTCGCCAGCGGTGATCGCAAAGTGGACGACCGCTCCGGCGATCGCCGTACCATGCTCATCTGACACCGCAACCACAAACGGGTTGGCCAATATCTGACCGGCGGTGCCTTCTTGGCTCGCGCCGCAGATCTTCGTCAGCCGATGGGGCCTTGCTGGGTCGGCGGCAGCAGCGGTAAAAGTAACCGGCTCCAGTCCGGCAACAGTGGCTTCGACGGCGTTTGGTCCGGGCTCGCCGCCCAATGTCAGCCGGGTTGCGGCGCGGCCGTTGGCATCGGTGGTGACGGTTGCCGACGATCTAGAAAACTCAATGGTACAAGGGCTGGCAGGGGGAGTGGCCGCCAGTATGCCTCCACCAGCGGTGACCGCAAAGGTGACTGTCTCTTCGGCGAGGGGCGAGCCGTCTCGACCCAACACCTCAACGACAAACGGGACCGCCAGTGGGGTGCTGGCGGGGCCTTGTTGGCCATCGCCGGAGATTTTCGTCAGGCTACGGGGAGTTCGGTCGATGGCCGCAGCGGTAAAAGTAACCGGCTCTAGCCCGGCGACAGTGGCTTTCACGGCGTTTGGTCCGGGCCCACCGCCCAACGTCAGCGTGCTTCTGGCGTGGCCGTTGGCATCGGTGGTGGCGGTGGTAGCCGACAGCGTCCCGCCGCCAGCGGTGACGGCAAAGGAGACGACTGCTCCGGCCAGGGGAAAGCCGTATTGATCGGATACGGAAACGACGAATGGTTCAGCCAACGCAGCATCGAGTTGGCCTTGTTGGCCATCGCCGGACGCGCTGGTCAGCGCGTGGGGCATCGGCTCCCACTCTGATACATCCCATAGGTGGACCGTGTTAGGTATTGATGCTTGATCTCTTGATACCACAGCCAATAGCCTGCTGTCGGGAGAAAAAAGCACCTTATCAAGAGATAGCCACCTATTGTCATAAACCAGGCGCGGTATAAGAAGGGTGGCGATGGATTCGCCCGTCGAGGCGTCCCATAGCTCAATGGCTTTATCCCCAGATGCGGTCGAGCTACCGCTACCACCACCACCTGGATTATCTTGATAAACCCATTTCCTCTCCAGTGCTGAAGCCGAAGCCAGCAGCCTGCCATTAGGGGAAAAGGACACAGGAGCACTCCCTGAAAGGATGGCGATGAATTCGCCCGTCGCCACATCCCACAGCTTAATCTCGGTGTTCTCCGTACTCGTATCGGAGTCAAAAGGCGGCTCAGAAAACCTCGACCCCCCCGATGCCAACAGCTTGCCGTCAGGAGAAAAGGACAAACTATCCCAATCATCTCTATCATGCGCGTCAATCGTAAAAACTGTCTTCCTGTTCACCACGTCCCACAGATGAACCCCGCCTTCTCCAAAATCCGTAGCCAACAGCCGGCTGTCGGAGGAAAAGGCTATCGCCGTTACCGTACCAATACTATAAAAAATAACTACACCATCCCTAAGATACTTAGCCTCTATAACCGGGACGGTGCCGACCCGCCTCCCGCTCGGTACACCCCACAGACCAACCGAGAAATCGGCTTCCCCCGCAGCCAATAGCCTGCCATTGGGGGCAAAAGACAAATAAGACACCCCCCCAAATCTCTCCTCGTTATGTACGATCGTGGCGACCGTCTCACCGCTGGACACATCCCACAGCTCAGTCTTGCCATTGTCAAATCCTAAGGCTATCAGCTTGCCATCGGGGGAAAAAGCCGTCGCGTCAACGCGATCTTGTAGAGGAACGGTGGCGATGGATTCTCCCGTTACCACGTCCCACAATGTACCCGGGGCCGGGGTACTTGAATAAGATGCCTCTAGGGCTAGTAGCCTACCATCGGAAGAAAAAGCCACCGAGGAAATATGCCTAGGGAACTTAAGATCAGGGAGAGAAAACGTGGCGATCGGCTTCTTTGAACTATCGTCCGACGCGGACTGGGCATGAGCCACGCCCAGCGGTGCGAGGATGAGGCCGATTAACGCGAACAAGACGGAATGCACGACGAATATCTTTGCTAGATTCGGCCGCCTGTGATTTTGGTTTGCAGCCTGTGGTAGGGGCGGCGTAAAAGGCGCGGGCTGGCGCGGCGAAGAGCCCCGCAGGCGGGCAAAACCCAAGACTAGGTTCGCTTTCACTTTCACATCTCCCGGTGTAAGGTGAGCGTTGTCGGCCGGGTCGTTGTCAAACACCCACGCCGCTTGATGCGGGACAGTGCCTACGTAGGTGTCAAGACCGGATAGCTATTCTGGCTTTTATATTTGGCCGGGACAAAAAAGGCTGATTGGCCAGAAGGTAGAGCCTTTGCAACTGTGCATCAAGAGACGTAGGTTCGTTTCGCCTAATTGCATCGGGGATGCAGAGAGTAAGGTGATGATCAGGGTACTCCCACGCTGACCCAATTGCCCACCATGCCCGTCAAGTAGTCTATAGCCATCCAGCTTGCACCGCAGCTAATCTGCCCGGCGATCAGGCCGATGAAGAAGGGCCGTATGGTGCGATATAGACGCACTCCCCCATAGCGCACGATAAACAGCTTAAACAGCCAGCCGATCATAATACTGAACCAACCTAGACTGATCGGCAACGACGTGGCGATGGGTAGTCCTAGGTAGTGAAGCGGCCAGTTGATAAACCGGTGCCGGGCGTACATCAGTCCAGCCATGACAGTGCCGCCCAACCCCGCAAAGGCGATCCGCGGGACGGTGATGTCGCTGCCGAGGGGATTTTGCAGCTTGTCTCCCACGAACCCGAAGACGGTCTGGGGCAATCCTAAGAAAGCCCAGCGCTGCAAATTGATTCCCCCGTATGTATAGGCGAGCCACACGGTCATCAAGCCCGAACAGATCGTGCCGATCAGCGCCGCTAGCACAATGGCACCTAAGAGGGGCCGCGGTCGGCGAACGCCAAGGCTATCCATCATTTTTAGCGCGTGCATTACCGACGCCATCAAAGGGGAGCGGATCTCGGAACTCCAAGTGTAGGTGAAGCCTAGACTAGTCAGTCCCGCAGGCCCCACAAGCCCAGTCCCAAAGGTGTAAACGGTGAACACGGCTGGGACCAGCTGAGTCCGGGAAAAGCCGACTCCGCCTTCGGCGATGATCCGAGTCAGAGCAAAAAACGCGGCAAAGGCGGTGCCGACAAAAAAGGGCGTCAGCCACAACGGCATCCCGCTGGCGTTGAGCCACAGACCCATGCCGACCAACCCAACCAACAGAGTAATCACCGCTGCCCGGTAGGACATGATCTCGTCGTTGTCATCGACGTGTGGGGCGGTGCCGAAGGCCTTGCCGAAGACCGCAGCTAGATGCCGCCGACTGGTCCACAGGACAAACAAAACCAGCGCGATGGTGGCCCCCATCGCCTCGTGGCCGACCGCAACCGTTCCCCCGCCGCCGACAAACACTTCTTCGCGCCCTGGGATGTCGTAGCCAATAATGTTCAGCAGACCCGACTGTAGCTTCATCAGCAGGTGGAAGAACCAGAGGCTAAATCCGATTTCCAAGTTCACTAGATAAGTGAACCCAATAACGGAAAAGCTCAGGAGAACGCGAAGCGGAGTGGTATCCCTGAATAGATCAAAGTAGGCGTTCGTCTCGATCCTCGGAATGTAGTTGAAGTAGGCGTGCAGCCCATGAGTGCTCAGCACGATCCAAGGCAGCGCGATGCCCACCCACAGCAGCGGTTTGCGGAAAAGGGGGCCTAGGATGCGTCCTGCTTGGGGAGGCTGGAGCATCTCCAGCGGCACTTGGGTCAAGGGAAAAACGAGCCGCTCGTGTTCCACCCACTGACGCCGGACGATCACCATGCTGCTGATCATCGCGGCAAAGAAGGAGGCGATAAAAATCCCCCACGCCGCAAAGGGCACCAGCCATGCCCCCCAAGGGACCGAAACATGCGAAGGGGCCCCTTCGTAGAAATACTTTATTGCGAGCGGGTCTTGGGGGCCGATCCAAGCCGGGATCAAAGGGACGATCAGCTCGGCCCACTCGTTTTCTGGCGTGGCGTAATAACTAGCGCCTGGCAGCACGGGGATCATATTCGCCATCAGCGTCTTGGTCGGGATCGTGGAAGCCACGATCATCATCGTGTAGATGACGACGAGTTCGCCCGTTGTAAACACCCAGGGGGGATGGATTTTGCGCAGTGCGGTGTTGACTAAAAAGGTGAGTAAGAAAAACAGGAACACGGCACCGGCCGTGATGGAGTCGGCGTTGAGCGGTGCCGTGTGATGGACGAACTGGACGTAGAGTGGGCCAGTGCCAAGCAACGCCGTCAGCAGGCAACCAAAGAGAAAGGCGCGCCCGGTAAACACGCGCGTTCTACCTGCTGGTAAACCCGGCTGCCCTTGGGTAGGGGGCCTAGCAAAGGCAGCGGAGGGCCTTGGGCCGGCGGCGATGGCCATTTTGGTTGCTCAATTCCAATCGAGTGCTAAACCCGTTGTTAGGCTAAAATCGCTACAGCCCTCGCTCGGGATCGACGTCTGCCGCGTAGTCAATGCCTGCAACGCCAAAGCCGAAAAGCCCTAGAAACTCGGAGCGATAGCTTTCGATGTCGGACAGCACTTCGAGGTTTTCGGTGTTGACCTGCTCCCACAGCGCAGCGACTTCTCGCTGCACATCTTCGCGCATTTCGCGGTCGTCGATGCGGATGCGCCCCTCGGCGTCGGTGGAATCCCCGGTATAGAGACAACGGGCGAAGAGCCGGTGCATCTGCTCAATGCAGTTTTCGTGGCAGCCCTTTTCCTTCATTACCTTGTACAGCAGCGAAATGTAGAGCGGCACGACCGGAATGGCGGCGCTCGATTGGGTTACCATGGCCTTGTTGACCGAGATGTGGGCACGGCCGCTTCTCGCTTGCAGATATTGGTCGAGGGTTTTGGCCGTCTGTTCTAAGTGTTCCTTGGCTAGGCCGATGGTCCCGTCGCGATAGACCGGGTAGGTGATTTCAGGGCCGATGTAGGTATAAGCGATTGTGCGCACACCGTTGGCGAGTACGCCCGCTGCGTCGAGCGCTTCGATCCACATCTGCCAGTCTTCGCCGCCCATGACCGCGGTGGTGTGGGAGCGCTCTAGTGCGTTGGCCGGTTCAATGGCGATGGCGGAAACTTCGCCGGTCTGGACGTGGACGGTCTTGTTGGTGTAGGTGCCGCCGATGGGCTTGAGGACGGAGTTGAAATTTTCGCCGGTGTGCGGATGCGTCCGCCGCGGCGACGCCAAGCTGTAAACGACCAAATCGACTTCTTGCAGGTCCTCGCGGATGGCGGCGATGGCCTCGGCCTTGACCGCGTCGGAGAAGGCATCGCCGTTGATGCTGCGGGCGTAGTAACCAGCGTCGTGCGCGGCCTCGTGAAAGGCCGCGCTATTGTACCACCCAGCCGTTGCCGTGCGCTTGCCGGCGGCGGGCCGCTCGAAGAAGACCCCGAGCGTGGCCGCACCCGCGCCAAAACAGGTGGCAATGCGCGACGCCAATCCGTAGCCGGTCGAAGCGCCGACGACGAGGACTTTGTTGGGGCCGTCGAAGGGCGGTTGGCTTTTGACCCAGTCGATTTGGTCTTGGACGGCGCGGGCGCAGCCGTCGGGATGGGCCGTAGTGCAGATAAAGCCGCGAACTTTGGGTTGGATGATCATAGAGATTCCTTGAGTTAAACTAAGGTAAGTCATTGAATAATGGCTCGCGCTGTGGTCGAGCGCAAATGATCGGCTTGGCGGCCTTGGCTCGGCGGAATAGTTTAATAAAAGGGCAACTACCAGACTCAGCCATGCAAAGAAGACGAACATGAATATAGGTCGGATCAGTCTTTTGCTCGTGCTGCCGATGCTGTGCGCGGCCCCCAGTGCAGCACAAGACGCCATGCCGGAGGCGCAGGCGCTCTTGGAGCAGTTTGATGAGATGTACCGCTCTGCGGGTACGGCGGCGCGGATCGAGATCAAGGTCGAGCGTCCGAAAAAGGTGCGGACCATGCAGATGCGCTCTTGGAGCCAAGGCGAGGACAAGGCGCTGGTGGTCATTGACGCACCCGCGCGCGACGCCGGCACCGCTACGCTGCGGGTCGGCAGCAACCTCTGGAACTACCTACCCAAAATTTCGCGCACGATCCGCGTCCCGCCCGCGCTGATGATGGGCGCGTGGATGGGCAGCGACCTGACTAACGACGACTTGGTGCGCGAGTCGTCCTACGCCCACGACTACGAGATTGCCGGGATTAGCCCCAGCGAGGAGCCGCCCGGCTGGCAGGTAGATCTCGCGGCCAAGCCCGAGGTGCCGGGTCTGTGGGAGCGGGTGGAGATCGTCTTTGGGCGCCCACAACAGTTGCCCATCCTCGTGCGTTACTACGACCGCAAGGGACGGCTCTCGCGCACCATGCAGCTTGAAGAGATTGAAAAGATAGGGAAGCGGACCATCCCCACCCGGATTGTGATCGTTCCCGAGCGCGAGGAGGGACGGCGCACGGTGCTGACCTATTTACACGTGGAATTCGATGTCGAGCTAGACGAGAGCCTCTTTAGCTTGGCGCAGCTTGAACGCCGGCGATAAATGGTTGCAACCAGCACGCTCCGCCTAGCGTGGCGCGGCTTGGGCCGCAACCGCAAGCGCACGGCCTTGGCGATAGCGGCGATTGGGCTGGGGCAATTTGCCTTCTTGGCCTCGGCCGGGATCATGCGCGGCTATGCCGAACACTACTTCGATTCGGTGACCGGTCCTTTGGTGGGGCACGTGCAGATTGTGGCACCGGGCTGGCACCAAGAGCGAGCCGTCGATCAGACGCTGGACAACGTCGAGACTATGCTAGCGGCGATTCGCCGGCAGTCGCAAGTGGCGCGGGCCGTGCCGCGGATTTACGCGCCGGTGTTGGCCGCGCTGGAAGAGGACGGTTTTGTCGGGGTGGTCGTCGGTGCTGATCCGGCGCTAGAAGGGGTTGCGGATGGCCTGTTGGGCAGCGCAGAGCTGGCCGGCCTCTTAGGAGACGGCCGCGTGCTGGTGGGGAAGGGTTTGGCGCGGCAACGCGGCATCGAGACCGGCGCAGAATTGGCCGTAGTAGGCCAAGATATTGACGGCTCCATTGCCAGCGGACTATACGAAGTCGCAGCGGTCATCGAATCGCCGGTTGAACTCGTCAATAGCACCGGCATCGTCGCCGGGCTACAAGACGTGCAGGCCCTGCTGAGGATGGATGACGAAGCGCACGAGATTGCCGTCCGCGTACGCGAGGCCGAGCAGCTAGATCAGGTCGCCGCTGCACTCGGTGCGCAGCGCGCACTGCAAGGGGCGGAAATCAAGCTCTGGCACGAGGTCATACCGCAACTAGCCGGGATTATCAAGCTGATGGATGTGTATTCGCTGGTGGTTTTGGCAATCGTCTGCTTGGCATCCATCGCTGGCATTGCCAATACCATGATGATGTCCACGTTTGAGCGCCGCCGCGAACTGGGGATGTTGTTGGCGCTGGGCGCGAATCCGCGCCGACTCTTTGGGATGGTGGCAACCGAGGCCGTGCTGTTGGGTGCGTTGGGAGGGGTGCTGGGCACTGGGCTGGGCGCGTGTTTTGCGGCATTGACGGCTGGGTCGGGCTTTGATCTGGCCGAGTTGGGCGGCGAGAAGTCCTTTGAAATAGGCTTCGAGGGTGTGCAGATCGCCTCTCGGGTCTATCCCGAAGTGCGCGGGTCCGACGTGTTGGCCGGGGTCTCAGCCGTGCTGGTGACGGCCCTTTCGGCCTGCGTCTGGCCGCTGCTACACGTGGGGCGGCTGGAGCCGGTGGAGGCGATGCGGACGTGAGCGGCAAGCTGTCGATGCAATACGCCTTGCGCTCGCTGGGGCGCAGTCGTCGCCGGACGGGCATGTCCATTTTGGGTGTGGGGCTAGGATGCGCCATTGCGCTGTTTGCCACGGCCTTTATGCGCGGCGGCCAAACCATGCGGGTGCAGGCCATTTCCCAGAGCGGGTACGGCCACCTGCGGATCGCGCCTGTCGGCTGGGCGCAGAGTCGGCGCGACGAGCTGCGCTTGCAGGACTCGGAGGCCGCGCTCGAAGCCGGGCGCAGTCTCGAAGGCGTAGCCGTAGTAGCTCCTCACGTGCGAGCGCAGGGCCTGCTGGCCTTTGGTACGCGGGTGGCCGGGGTCCAGCTTTTGGGCGTGGACCCAACGGCCGAGCCTCGGCTCAATAGGTTGGTGCGCACCATGGACGAGGGGCGTTATTTGCAAGCCGGTGACGAGGGCGCAGTCGTAGTTGGCAAAGCGCTTGTCGAGCGCTTGGACGTCGAGTTGGGGGATGATTTGCTGTTGACGCTGACGCGCGCCGATGGGGAGATAGAGTACGCGATGTTGCGCATCGTCGGAATCGCGTCAACCGGCAGCCGCACGATTGACGAGACCATCTGCCACGCGATGCTCGCCGATGTCGCAAAAATGACGGGTTTGCCGGGCGTGGCCGAGGTGTCGATAGCCTTTGCCGACCCGCAACAGGTGGCTGCGCTCTCAGCCGAGTTGGCACAGCGGGTGCCGGGCGACGCAGTGCTCACGTGGCGCCAAGTGCTGCCGGCGATGGGCGGCGACGAGGCGGCTGACCGGGCCTTTTCCCGTTTTTTTATTGTCCTAGTGACTGCGGTGGTAATTTTGGGCGTGACGAGTGCCCAACTGACGGCCATGTTGGAAAGGAGACGCGAATTTGCCGTGCTGATGGCGTTGGGATTAGCAGAGCGCAAGCTGGTGGGCTTGGTGCTTTTTGAGGCTGTGTTCATGGGTGCGCTCGGGGCGCTGTTGGGCCTGTTGCTGGCGTTGCCGCCGGTTTGGCACACGGCGACGGCGGGGGTTGATTTTTCCGCGGCGCTGGGCGACGATGTAACGGTCATGGGCGTTTTCTTCGACCCGATAATCTACGCGGACATGGGGCTGTGGATGCTGCCCTACGCCTTCGGCTTGGGTCTTTGTGCGACGCTGTTGGCCGTGCTTTATCCGGCTTGGTCTGCCACGCGCTTGGATCCAGCGGCGGCCCTCAGCCAGCGAGATGCGTGATGATCCGCCGATGGACGCCGCATGGAATGCACAAGACGAGCCACCGCTAGCATCGTTCAAACTTGCTGGATTGCTACATGAATAAAGTGCTGGTAGCCGCCCAAGGCGTGAAAAAGGTATTTCGGATGGGCGATATTGCCGTGGAGGCC
The DNA here is from genome assembly GCA_965221515.1 of Candidatus Latescibacterota bacterium. Classification (GTDB taxonomy): domain Bacteria; phylum Latescibacterota; class UBA2968; order UBA8231; family UBA8231. The sequence continues at coordinate 3,446,892 of OZ244897.1, read as the reverse complement.
CTGCGCGGCATAGACCTCGAAATCGGCAGCGGGGAGTTTATGGCCATCGTCGGGCCCAGCGGCAGCGGCAAGACGACGTTGCTCAATCTAATCGGTGCCCTCGACGTGCCTACCGACGGACGCATTGTGCTTTTGCACCGCGATTTGGGGGTGCTAAGCCGCAGTGAGCGGGCCGAGTTGCGGCTCCAATCCTTGGGCTTTGTGTTCCAAGCCTACAACCTAGTGCCGGTGTTGACAGCGTGCGAGAACGTGGAGTTCGTGCTAGAGTTGCAAGGCCTAGACCCCAAAGAGCGGCGGGCGCGCGCCGAGGAGACGCTGGCCGAGCTGGGGTTAAGCCAACTCGCCGATCGGCGGCCCAGCCAGATGTCGGGCGGTCAGCAGCAGCGGGTGGCTGTGGCGCGGGCCGTGGCCTCGCGGCCGGGCTTGGTGCTCGCCGACGAGCCGACGGCCAACCTCGACAGCGACAATGCACAGGCGCTCTTGAAAATGATGCGGCGGCTGCGCGACGAGAAGGGCATGACTTTTGTCTTTTCGACGCACGACCCCTTGGTGGTTTCTCATGCCTGGCGGGTGGTTACGTTGCGCGATGGCCAGGTGCAAAGCGACGAGCGCAAGAAGACATGCGGCTGACGCTGGCGGTTTTTTTGGCGGCGCAGCCCGCCTTTGGCGTCAGCCTGTGGTCGAGTGCGGACGGAAGCCGCTATTGGGCGCTGGACGCCGCGCTGAAATGGACGACGCTGTCGTCGTATGCTCCCGCCGCGCCGCTGCTGTACCCCAAGCGTTGGAGTGCTGCTGCATTGGGGAGAGGACGGCTGGCACTTCGAGGTCAGGCCGCGGGGGACCTGCACGTGCGCTTGGCCTATGAGCAACGGGTGCGGGTGGTTTCTACGGGTGCGGGTGTCGGCGGGGGCGCAGGGATTTTGGCGTCGGAAAGCCGGGCGCCGTATCGGCTCAGGCCGCTCGACTATGCACTGGGCGACAACGCGACCTACCGGCACGAGCTAGACCGTGCATTGGTCGCTTGGCGCTGGGGGCGTGGCGAGTTGCAAATCGGCCGTCAAGCTATTGGCTGGGGGCGTGGTGTGCTCTTTGGCGCGGTGGATATTTTCGCGCCGTTTAACCCCTTAGAAAGCGATCGCGAATGGCGGCGTGGTGTTGATGCGCTGCGCATTTCTGTGCCGCTTGCGAATCGCTTTTGGCTGGACGCGGTGGCAGCCGGCGGCGAGTCGGTGGACGAGTCGGCTTTTGTCGGGCGACTCTACGGCCACACTGGCGCACTCGACGGCGAGCTGTTGCTGGGGCGTCGCCGCGGCGATCGCTTTGTCGGCACAGCCGCATCCATGCGGGTCGGGGGGGCTGAGATACACGGCGAACTGGCGTCGTTCAAGACGCTTGCCACACAAGAGGGCGCAGTGGTGTTCAAGGCCCTTGTGGGCGGCTCGTGGGCGTGGGACGCCCAGGGCGGCTTGTTGCTCGTGGGCGAGTATCACTTCTCGGGCTTTGGCGTCGCCGACATTGCCGAGTTGACTACCGATCCTTACTTGGCCCGCCTGATCCAAGGAGATGCGCAGATCTTGGGGCGGCACGCCGGTGCGGCGCAGCTATCGCAGGGAATCACCGGCACGCTGCCGAGGACGCTGGGGTGGCTGTTCTCGCCAGTAGATGGCTCCGGGGTGCTAACGGGTCTGGTGACGTGGATTTTCTCCGACGCGCTGACCTTAGCGGCTAGCGCGTACTGGCCCTATGGGAAGCGGCCGAGCGGAGCTGTTTTGCGGAGCGAGTACGGTGGAGGGGCGAAGAGTGGGTTGGTGCAGATGAGTTTCTACTATTGATGGGACATGACCCCACCAAAACGATTATTCAATGAGAATTATTATTACAATATAGACTATATCAAGAAAAATAGTTACGAATAAATCCGTAGTCTGCCGTTAAAAGCGGATTATCGCGGGCTATGCAATCTACACTCGACGAGAGCCGACTAATGATTGGGAAAAACGCTTGACAGAAGCACGAGAGGTCGAGATTGTTGACTATTATTGAGGAGGTAAATGAGTATGACTGTTAGAAGAGAAGAATTGGACAGGCAAGAGAGCGATTTTTCGGCTGTGGCTTCTGGGCGGCTTTCGCGCACCGCGCTGGACGCGATGGTCTTGGATTAACGGCGGTATTCATGCCCGGCCAGCTATTCACTCATTACTTCCTCACCGACGGCATAAAGGCCACGCCCGAGTGGCAAGCGTCTCTTGACCAGCCAGAAGCATTGGCCACGTTCAGGGACGGCGTTGCCCAACATCACGATGCCCTCAGCCATGCCCCAAGTCCCAACGAAGCTCGTACAGAGGAAGAGCTGATTCGTCCGGTTTTGGAGCTATTGGGGTGGACTGAGTACATACCTCAGCCAAGTGCCGCCGGCCATGAGGACATTCCCGATCATCTGCTTTTTACTGACGCCAAATCCAAAACGCGGGCCGGGAATCCCTTCCATTACGCGACAGTAGTTGAAGAAAGCAAGCGCTTTGGGCTTGCGCTCGATAGCCGGGACCAGACGCAGCGAAGGACGCCGCACGGCCAAATTCTTCGATACTTGGCAATGGCTGAGAGCGAGTCGGAGGGGCGCATTCGCTGGGGCATCCTCACCAATGGCAGCGTCTGGCGGCTGTACGACTATCGCGCCCGGCCACGCGCCAGCGGCTACTTTGAAGCCGACTTAGCAGACCTGCTCAAGTCCGGCCAGGAAGACGAGCTGCGCGTTTTTCACCTGCTGTTCCGCCGCGAGTCCTTTACGCTCCGAGACGGTGCTACTACTACTTTCCTCGAAGCGGCGTTGGCTGAAGGCCGTCGCTATGAGGAGCAGGTCGCGCAGGATCTTTCGGGGGTGGTGTTCGAGCGGGTGTTTCCCAATCTCGTTGAGGCACTTGCCGAGAAATCGGGAGAAAGCCTCGCCGCGAGCCGGGATGCGGCATTGATTTTGCTGTATCGGCTGCTGTTTGTGCTCTATGCCGAGGACCGGGGGTTGCTGCCGGTCAACGATGCGCGGTACGACGACTATGGTTTGCGAAAGCGCGTACGCGATGATATTGCACGCAGGATGACGGACAAGGATACCTTCTCAGTCCACGCCACCAGTTACTACGACCATCTGACGACGCTCTTCAGGCTTATCGACAAGGGCGACGCATCCATTGGCCTGCCGCCGTACAATGGGGGCCTGTTTGCAGACGAAGCGGCCCCGTTGCTGAAGCAGGTTCGTTTATCCGACGCGGATGTCGCGCCCATCATTGATAACCTGAGCCATACCGGGGACACCCAGGAACAACGCCGCTTTGTCAACTACCGCGACATGTCTGTGCAGCAGCTTGGCTCGATCTACGAACGGTTGCTGGAGCGCGAGCCGATGCGCGATGACGACGGCAAAGTTTCCATTCGTCCCAACCCGTATGCTCGCAAGGACAGCGGCAGCTTTTACACCTCTCAGGAACTCGTCGATCTGATCGTCGAGCACACTTTGAAGCCGCTGGCCGAAGAGCGAATCAAAGCCTTTGAGGACAAAGCCGCCGAACTCAAGAGCGACCATCGATCTAAACAGGAACGGCGAGAGGAACTTGAGCCGCTTGATCCGGCAGAGACTGTGTTGGACCTCAAAGTTTTGGATCCCGCGATGGGCAGCGGGCACTTCCTCGTCACCGCCGTGGATTTTCTGTCGGACTACATTGCCGAGTTGATTGAATATGTTCCTGCTGTACCAGATTGGCTAGACGGCGAGTACGCGTCGCCGTTGGTGGGGCGCGTGGAGAAGATTCGGAAGGACATTCGCCAACGAGCTAGCGAATCGAACTGGGTTTTGGACGAGGCGCAGCTTACTGACCAAGCCATTATTCGCCGCATGGTGCTCAAGCGCTGCATTTACGGGGTCGATAAGAATCGGTTGACGGTCGAGTTGGCCAAGGTGTCGCTGTGGCTGCACAGTTTTACGGTGGGGGCGCCGCTGTCTTTTCTCGATCATCATTTGCGCTGCGGCGACTCGCTGGTTGGTCTGCGGGTGCGGGACGCTACGGATGCGTTGCATCGGCTCGGCGGGATGTTTGCTAGCAGTGCCATTGCCGGGGCGGAGACGGCCACCGACGGGATGCAGCGCATTGAGGAGATGTCCGACGCAGATGTTGCGGAGGTGCGGGAATCGGCGGTGCTGTTCGACGAGGTGGAGGAGACGACTGCCGACCTGCGCGGCTTGCTCGATTTTTTGTGCGGCTGGCGTTGGCTGACGGCTAAAATAAAGAAGAAAGAACGCGATGAATTGGAGGGGCCGCTGGTTGCGACGCTCGGTCAGCATACGGCGATGGCATACGAGCTTTTGGCACGCGGGCCGGAGGAAATGGGTGTTACCGATGACACGCGGTTTGCCGAGTTGTGGCGCACGGCGCAGACCATTGCCAACCGCGAAGGTTTTTTGCATTGGGAGGTGGCCTTTCCGGGGGTGTGGCATCGGTGGCAGGAGAGCCGTCCGCAAGGCGGCTTTGACGCGATTATTGGCAATCCGCCGTGGGACAGAATCAAGCTGCAAGAAGTCGAGTGGTTTGCAACTCGAGACCGAGACCTCGCGCGGGCCCCGACAACGGCGGTTCGGCACAAGGGCATTCAGCAACTGCGCGATCAAGGGGCGGCCTTAGCGGCTGAGTTCGATGAGGCGAAGAAGCAATCCGAGAGCTTGAGTGCCGTGATTCGTTCCGGTGGCGATTATCCGCTACTGAGCGGCGGCGATATCAACTTGTATTCGCTTTTTGTCGAGCGTTCTATGAACCTAGTTAAGCCCAATGGTTTTATCGGCCTGCTCACCCCATCGGGCATTTACGCCGACAAGACAGCGGCTCGGTTCTTTCAGTCCATTTCCACGAGTGGACGGGTGGGGGGGCTGTTCGATTTTGAGAACCGTCGTCTTGGAACTGACTTGCCGCCATTCTTCCCGGATGTGGATGCTCGTTTCAAGTTCTGCGCCCTCATCTTTGGCGGCGAAAAACGGCGATTCAACGAAACGCGGTGTGCTTTCTTCCTGCACGATACAAAAGCAATTGATGACAAAGATCGCTGCTTTCCCTTGTCGCCGGACGACTTTTCCCGCGTGAATCCGAATACCGGCACTGCGCCCATCTTTCGCAGTCGGCGCGACGCCGAGATCACGCGCCGCATCTACGCGCAGCACCCGGTGCTGGTGGATCGCTCTGGAGGTGGGGAATGTAGGGTGTGGCCGGTTAAGTACACGACGATGTTTCACATGGCCAACGATTCCCACCTGTTTCGCACGGCAGCGGAGCTTGAACAGGAGGGGTTCTATCCGGTGGAAGGCAATCGCTGGAAAAGGGGGCAGGAATTGTATTTACCTCTGTATCAGGGCCGAATGATCGAGCACTTTGATCATCGGGCCAATTCAGTGCGCGTTAATCCGGAAAACACGCACAATCCTTATCTGAGCGAGTCGGTGAGCGAAGCTCAGCATGCAGACCCAGCCTTTCTTCCACAGACGCAGTACTGGATTTCGGCAGCAGAAGTGGAACCCCATATTGCCACAGGACGAGGCTGGACATTGAGCTTCCGCAATATTACCAGACCAACAGATTCAAGGACAATGATTGCTACCATCATACCAAGAGTAGGTACTGGGCATTCTTTAAACCTGCTTCCCATATCCGATGGCGTCGACAATGCCCCTTTGCTTGGCTGTCTGATAGTCACAAATCTGAACGCTATACCGTTCGACTTTGTTTCTCGACAAAAAATGCCAGGCACAAATCTGAGTTGGTATATCGTCGAACAACTTCCGGTCATCGCCTCTGCTGATTACGAGCGCACCTTCGGCGATACAACCGCTCGCGATCTCGTCCGCGATCATGTGCTTCGCCTCACGTACACTGCCCACGACATGGCCCCCTTTGCCCGCGACCTCGGCTACGATGGTGCGCCCTTTATCTGGGGTGAAGAGGAACGCCGCCACCTGCGTGCCCGTCTCGACGCACTCTACTTCCACCTCTACGGCTTGAACAGGGACGACGCGGCCTATGTGCTCGACACCTTTCCCATTGTTCGCAAGCAAGACGAGGCCGCCTGCGGAACATACCGCACCCGCGAGATGATTTTGGCTTATATGAACGCACTGGCAGCGGGGGATACGGAGACGAAGGTGGCGGTGTAGATTGGCGAAGGATGGCGATACCACCGCATCGGGCGTACCATGAGAAGACGGCTGTCAGAATTCAGGAGTTCTCAAAATTAGGAGGAAGTAAAATGATGACGCACAAAGAATTGATCGAAAAGATGCGGTCGCAGCCTCAGTACAAAGAAAAGTATGATGAAGCAGCACCAGAGTTTGAATTGCTGCGCAAGATGCTCGAAGCGCGGAAACGGGCTGGCCTGACTCAAGAGCAGGTAGCTGAGAAGATGGGCACGAAGGCGACGGCGATTACCCGCTTAGAGTCTGCCAGCAGTGAACACTCGCCTAAAGTCGATACGCTGCGGAAATACGCTGAAGCCGTAGGATGTCGGCTCAATATTGAGCTAATCCCTGACTAAGCCGTAAAAGGGAAAAAAAACGTGACTACCTCGGAAGAAAATATCGCACCCGCGAGATGATTTTGGCGTACATGAACGCACTGTCAGCGGAGGATGTGGAGACGAAGGTGGCGGTGTAGATTGACGGTAGCGGCGGTACTTGACAGAGTTCGGGCGAGCCGAGACGTTAAATGTAACAGGCTTTTGGGAGTAGATGGCTCAATGAATACTACACAAGAGACAGAGTTTGATTATCAAAAGCATATGAAAGAGAGTACACGAGGGCCGAGCGAAATTAATCGCGGAACCAAGGCTCGCGACAAACGACGCGAAGCCGCCAAGGCGCGGATTTCTCAGAACGGCCAGTTAGACATAGTTATAAAGAAAATTAAGGAGATCGCGGAAAATCTTTTCTATTTATGAGGAGTCATTCCAGCGCAGGCGGGAATCCAGTCTTGAGTGATATAGGATGGCTATATCAACATAAGTCTCATTCAATACAGGAGATTACTTAAATGCCACACCCCGATTCAGAGTTTAAGCCTGATAATGAAGAATGGAATGTCCCTCATAGTGAAGAAGATACTAGCACTATTCTGCTAAGATATGCGAGGAATAAAATTATCCCAGAATTGGAGAAACGTTACGGCCAGAGACACCCTTGTTTCCATCTGAATGAAATTGTGTTTTGCGGAGGACCAAAAATAAAATATCCTGGAAAATATTCCGAACAGGGAGGATATTTTCATATTTCTCTAACCCCTTGTTGCGACAGGAAACCAATATCTTATAGAGCGATATTTCAACTCGCGCATGAGTGCTTGCACGTACTGAAACCAGTAAAGCGTGATGCAGCGACTGTGTTGGAAGAAGGGCTAGCAACTGAAAGCTCATTGGTGCCCAATAAAAAAGTGTTTGAGAGTTGGGATCTTGGTTGTGATTACAAAAAGGCTTATATAGCGGTAAAAGATTTGCGAAGGCTGATTGACCTCGATAAATACATCAAGAAATATCGAGAGGATAATCCCGGCAGGGGTATTTCCGATATAACCTGCGATGATATTCGTCCAGCCTTAGAGCCAGAATCTCAGGACAGCTTTGACGACCTGATGCGTGATGTTCCCCTATTCTCAAGTTTTGAATGCTGGCGCAAGCGCGTACTATGTCCCTCGAAATCCTGAAACCGTCCGCAGTGCAGTTAGAGCACGGGTTGGCCTTGTACCGCGACGCCCTCGTGTGTGAGTCATACAGCCTGGGGCTGCTCGCGCCCATTGACGGCGATGGCACAGGCCGTGGAGGCGCGGGCCTCGGCTACGACGGCCCGCCTTTCATCTTCCAACCTCTACGGCTTGAACCGGGACGGCGCGGCCTACGTGCTCAACATCTTCCCATCGTCCGCAGGCAAGACCAAGCCGCCTGCGGAAAATATCGCACCCGCGAGATGATTTTGGCGTACATGAACGCACTGGCAGCGAGGGATACGGAGACGAAGGTAGCGATATAAGGCGATTTAGGCGGCTATTGACCAGTGTTAGAGCGGTTTGTAATTTGAGCCTGATGAATGTATAATCAGCTAATTAGGAGGAGATGTCATGTGCAAAGAAAATGAGACAGAAGCCGTCTTAGACGATTACCTCAAGACATTAGAAGAGGTAAAAAAGCAATACCAGCAATACGTGGAAGTCAGTGAGCTTTATGAGTTGCCGACGCAGAAGGTGGAGGAGTCAGTACAATATCAACCTCCCAGCCTAGAACACCCCCTGACGACAAATACAATTCGCACTGAGTAAAACGGATCAATCATGTCTTCATGGAGTGAACTTTTAGAGGCTTTCAATAGAGAGAAGACCTCCAAAACACCTGACCCTGACTGGTTCGATAAAAAACTGAAAGAACACTTAGACGCCATATCAAAACATCTCGGCGATGCTACCGTTATATTCTATGCGTCAGCTTTTCTACAGAAAGCGGGCGACGATAGTGTGTCTATCACTAGAGAAGATATTAACGGTTTTATGAATGCGCTCGCTGGAACGCCGACGGATAACGGTCTCGTATTGATACTCCATACCCCCGGTGGAGATCCGAACGCTGTTGAAAGTATAGTTGAGTATTTACACGCTAAGTTTGACCGCATAAATGTGGTCATTCCATACTTGGCAATGTCCGGTGGCGCAATGATAAGTCTTGCAAGCGATCTATTAGTCCTCGGTAAGCAAAGCCAGCTTGGGCCAATTGACCCTCAGTTTCTCATTGGCAATAAAGTCCACTCAGCTAGGGCGATTCAGGAAGGATTCAATAAGGCGAAAGAGGATATTGAAAAGGACATAAAATTAGCTCATCTTTGGGCACCCATTCTACAGAATATGGGCCCTTCGCTTGTTTTGGAGGCCGATAAAGCTTTGGCATACAGCAAAGAGTTGGTGGTACGCTGGCTCGGTAATAGAATGCTCAAAGGCATAAAAAATGAGCAGGAAAGAAGCGAAAAAGCCAATACTATTGCAGCATATTTTAACGCGGAAAACACCCCTAGGCATGGCCAAGTTCATGTTCACGGTCAAAGAATTGGAGCAGAGAAACTTAAAGAACTTGGACTAAAGTTGGAATTTCTTGAAGATAACCAAGGCTTACAAAATGACGTCCTAACGTCATATCACTTGATGACCTTGATTTTTGAAATGACGCCTTCCTTAAAATTCATCGCCAGCGATAGAGGAAAAATGTGGCTCAAACAGCAACAGCAAGTCCTTGTTCCGGCATCCCCACCCGTTCCTCAACAATCGTCTTCAAACAATCCATAATCCTACATACATAATAGAACTTCAGCGCAGAGGCCAAGTTTCTCGTCGCCGTCAAGTTCTATGAATTGGGCCAATGAAAACATGACCGCTTGGAAAGAAAACATCGAGCAAGCGCGGGCTGTGGCCCTCGAAATCCTACAACCATCCGCGTCGCAGTTAGAGCACGGGTTGGCCCTGCACCGCGACGCCCTCGTGTGCGAGTCATACAGCCTCGGGCTGCTCGCGCCCATTGACGGCGAGGCCATGGCACAGGCCGTGAAGGCGCGGGCCTCGGAAGTCGAGCTACAGTACCTGTCGGAGCAGATGCGAATGACGCGCTGGGCCTACGACGACGAGCTAAAGGCCGAGTACTTGGGGGCCTGGGAGGCGTCTGGGGTGACGTGCGCCTTTCAAAACGCCGGTGAAGAGGGCAACGACCCCATGCGCATGTTGGGGCGACTGGCGCACTATACCCATCTAACAGACTGCATGCGCGACCACGTGGCGCGGGCCGCCTTCCCCGACGACATCGTCGCCGCCAAAGCCGCTGGACGGCACTGCATTTACCAGACGTGTAACGGCGTACCCCTGCCAGGCGAGCAGGCCACAGTCGAGCAGGAACTGCGTTTTATCAGCCAGTTCTTCGAGCTGGGCTGCCGCATGATGCATCTGACCTACAACCGCCGCAATCCAATCGGCGACGGCTGTGCCGAGCCAGCCAACGCCGGTTTGAGCGACTTTGGCCGTGCTGTGATCGCCGAGATGAACGAGGTCGGCGTGATTGTCGATGTGGCCCACTCCGGTTGGCAGACCTGCCTAGAGGCGGCTGCGGCGTCGCAAAAACCAATAGTCTCCAGCCACTCGGCCTGTGCAGCCCTAAACCACCACCATCGCTGCAAGCCAGACGACGTGATGCGGGCAATCGCCGACCAGGGCGGAACCGTGGGCATCACCAATGTGCCCGCCTTTATCGGCGGCAGCGGCTGCATCGACGCCATGCTCGACCACATCGACTATGCGGTGCAGACCGTCGGCGTCGATCACGTGACCATTGGCACCGATCGACCGTACGTTAGCGGCCGCGCCCAACAAGAGAGCGCCAAGGTGCCAGCGCGACCGGGCAGCCGCCCGCGCTGGGAGGCCCTGTGGGAGGCCAACGATCCCGTGCAACGCTCCGAGTGGCGTCAGGAGCGCATGTTTCAAAGCACGGCGTGGACTAACTTCCCGCTGTTCACGGTCGGCTTGGTGCAACGCGGTTATGCCGACGACGACATCCGCAAAATTCTCGGCGGCAATATCCTCAGAGTTGCCCGGGAAGTGTTGCGAGAGTAGGCGAGCCAGCCCCAAGTAGTGGGGAATGCCAACATCCATCGGCTAGAGGCCGATCTGTTCGGCGGGCGCGTTGGGCATGCCCGGATGCGAGCCGCCGGCGTTCTTGGACAGATTGCCGCCGTCTAGCGGCAGCATCGCGCCGGTGATCCAAGCCGAGGCGTCCGAGGCGAGGAAAATCGCCGCGCCCTTGATGTCGTCGGAATCGCCGAGACGACCCATGGGAAGGCCGTGCAAATAGGTTTCGCCGAGCGCGGGGTCGGCGGCAATGCGCTCGTTTAGATCCGCATTCATTAGCTGGGCGCAGACAATGGCGTTGACGCGGACGCCCTTGGCGGCCCACTCTGTGCTCAACTCGCGGGTCATCTGTGCGGCGGCCCCCATGCCCATGCTGTATGAGAGATGACTGCGGCCGAGGGCGTTGATGCCGGCGATCGACACGAGGTTGATGATGCTACCGCCGTGGCCCGAGGCCATCATGCGCCGACCGGCCTCTTGGCAGCAGACCAAGCGGCCGACGACGAGGTTTTGCAGGGTAAACTCGACCTCCTCGGGCGTCAGGTCGAGCGGGGTGTTGCGCCGCGCATTGCCGGCCACATTGCCCACGATGTCGATGCGACCGTATTCTGCGTCTATTAATTCAAACATAGTGCGAATCTGATCGGGTTGGGACATATCGCACGTCGCCGGCAGGACGCGGCGGCCCAAGGCTTCCATTTCGCGGGCTGTCGCGGCCAAACCGTCGGCGTTGATGTCGGCCAAGACGAGGTCGGCCCCTGCTTCGGCAAAGCCGGTGGCCATGGCTTTGCCCAGGCCGCTGGCCGCACCAGAGACTAAGGCGACGCGGTTGGATAGGTCGAAGAGCGGATGGGACATGACAGTCTCCTAGTTATCATTGGGCTTTAGAACATAGGGGCGTGGCTAGCCGCGCCCAAGCCCGGCGGCAGCTTGCGACGATTTGTTCGCCCGCTCTATATTTGCTGCCGCAGTTAGCTAACCACAAGGAGAAATTCGATGGTCCACAAAATTCACAAGATCGCGGTTGTAACCGACGACATCGAAGGAGCAGTAGCCTTCTACACGCAGAAACTAGGGCTAACGGTGGTGGAGCGCTTTCACAACGACGACGACGAGGACTATGTATTTCTCGACGCCGGCGGCATCCTACTGGAGCTCATGCCGCAAAAGAGCATGGGGCAGGACCCTGGTTTTCACCACATCTCCTTTGAGGTCGATAGCGTAGAAGACAGCGCCCAGGAGCTGAAGGACAAGGGGGTTGCGATCACCAAAGAGCCTTTCGACGTGGGAGGGGGCACTGGCATCACCTTGGGGTTTTTCGCGGGGCCGAACCAACTCAACCTTCAGCTCTTCCACCGCGAGCAATGAGGCCGTCCTGGCCTCTATAACCACACGCGAGAAAATCTCGAACTATCGGCACCGACAAGGGTCAATTCGACTCAACGGACCTCGGTGCCGATCTAAGCCAACGCCAACAGAAAGGACGTATTCCCAATGGCATCCGTGAAGATCACTTTTATCGGCCACGCTTCTTTCCGCTTCGAGTCCGCCAAAGGCTCGGTCACCTACTTCGACGCTTGGCTCGACAACAATCCCACCGCCAAGGCCAAGCTCAGTCAGATAAAAAAAGCCGATATCGTCATCGCCTCCCACGGGCACAGCGACCACATCGGCGACTCGTACGAGATCTGCAAGCGCACTAAGGCCAAGTTCGTCGGCAACTACGAGCTTTGCTCGGTCGCCGCGGCCGTGCATGGGCTCAAGATGGGCTCGCGGGCCCTGTCGATGAACCCCGGCGGCACGGTCAAGGTCAAAGACGCCACGATCACCATGGTGCAGGCCCACCACTCGCAGTCGCTATCGTCGCACGTCACTGGCGGCGAGTTGCCAGAGGGGCTGGTCTTCCACCCCGACAGCGCGGTCAACGGCTTTGTCGTTGCCTACGACAACGGCATCTCCATCTACGACACTTCCGACACCTGCCTATTCAGCGATATGCAGCTCATCGGCCAGATGTACGGGCCGCAGATCGCGATTATGCCAGTGGGTGGACAGTACACCATGGGAATCCGCGAGGCGGCGCGGGCGGCGAGCCTGATCCGCCCTGACATCGTCATTCCCTGCCACTACGGGCCGATTATGAATCAGCCGGCCGACATCGGCGCATTGAGCGAAGCGGTACAATTTCTCTCGCCCAATACAAAGGTGGTACCGATGCAGCCCGGGCAGACGCTGACCTATACGGCGAGTAGTTATCGAGTTGGAGGCCGCAAGTAGATGCTCAGAGCCGCGTGTGACTGACCTCGCCGACGGCCGCTGGCGCAGCGCAACTTCGGTTGCACCTACTGCGCCGTACGAACCCTGCAATGATCACCCATAGCCAAAGGAGTACCACCATGTCGGGCACTGAAGCCCCTATCGGCCCCAACGATGCAATTGAAGTCACCAAAATCGAGACATTCGTGCTCAAAAACTCCTGGGTCTTCGTCAAAATTTCGACGGACGCGGGCATCACTGGTTGGGGCGAGATGCTCAAGGACGACGCCAGGGCCTGTGCTGCCGGCGCACTCGAAGTCGCCGACTATCTGGTGGGCAAGGACCCCCGCCCAGTCACCCACCACTGGCAGGCTATCCACCGAGGGGCCTTCTATCGCGGCGGCCCAATCAAAACCGCCATCTCCTCCGGCATTGACATGGCCCTTTGGGACATCACCGGCAAGTGCTATGGCGTGCCCGTGTACAAGCTGCTCGGTGGCCCCACGCGCGAGCGGATTCGCGTTTACGGCGAAGTGAGCGAGAAGACTGGCGTCAACGCCATGAAGGTGGGGCCGGGCACATCGCGTTCGCCTTTCAAATACATCGAAGGGCAAAAGTTCGTCGATGAGATTGTCGAGCGCTTCAAAGCTCTGCGCGAACAACACGGTGCCGGCGTCGATATCGCCGTTGACTTTCACGGTGCGGTGCAGCCCCCGACCGCCCTGCTGCTGGTCAAGGCACTCGAACCGTATCATCCTTGGTTTTACGAGGAAATTGTCCAGGCCCTCAACGTCGATGTCATGGCTGAAATTGCCGCCAAGACCCACATCCCCATTGCCACGGGCGAGCGCATCTTTACCAAGTGGGGGTTTAAGGAAGTCCTCGAAAAGCGCGCCGCCCACATCCTCCAGCCGGACGTTTGCTATGCTGGCGGCATCACCGAATTGAAGATCATCGCCGGCATGGCCGAGGCTTACTACTCGCCGTTGGCTCCGCACAACCCCCAAGGCCCCTGTTCGCTTGCCGCGAGTCTGCAAGTTGCCGCGGCGATTCCCAACTTTCTCATTCAAGAGCGCGGCGACAACGAATACGCAGACCTGCTCGCCAAACCCTTGCCGCCTGTCGCCAACGGCCATCGACCGCTGCCCCTAGATCCCGGCCTCGGCATTACCATCGACGAAGACAAGCTCATGGCCCAAGTCGGCGAACCAAGTCCCTATCGAACTCGCCTCGATCCCGACGATGGGTCGGTCGTGGACTGGTAGGGCGAGGGAGAAATTCTCGCGCTCAGATCTTCACCGTCCGCTGCCCTTTGCCAGCTTTCAACACAGCCGTCGCAACCTCCAAGGCGGCGATTCCATCTTCCCCAGTCACTAAGGGCTGTTCGCCATTGGCGAAACACTTGACCACGTGTTTGTCCTGTTCGGCGAACATGTCCTTGAGCGGATAGGAGTACACCCGCTGGCGGCCTTCGCCCAGCTTGAGCGTAAAGGCCCCGCTTTTTTGCGGATTGAAGCGCGCCGGGGCCTTTGGGGCGGTCATGCCAAATTGCAGGGTGCCAGCCGGGCCAATCACATCGTTGAGGCCCGCCACGGGCGCACCAGCGGCCACGCCCCAAGACCAGATCAAAGAGTGCTGATCGCCGCTGGCAAAATTGATGATGACGCTGGCGGTGTCGGCGCCGACGCTGGTGGGGTCGAATTGCAAAGAAGAGGCTTGCGCCGAAGCGGCTGGGCCGAAAATCTGCAAGGCAAAATCGTAGTTGTGTACGGCACCGTCCATCAGCGGACCGCCGCCTTTGTTCTCATCGCGGAACCACGGGCGGCCCGGGCGGCCCCCGGCGGCAAAGCGCCAGATGACCGGAGCACCGACGGCACCGGATTGGACGACCTCCTTGAGCTTGCCCCACTGTGGGTCAAAGCGACGCACAAAGCCAATGGTCAGCCGCACGTCGGCTTGAGCACAGGCATTCGCCATGCGCCGCGCATCTGCCACCTTCAGCGCCATGGGCTTCTCGCAGAAAACGTGCTTGCCAGCTTTGGCTGCGGCGATGACCGGCGCCGGGTGCTGAAAGGTGGGAGTGCAGACCCACACCGCGTCGATCGCGGGCAAATCGAGCAGCGCTCGGAAGTCCGCGAAGTGGTGTTTGGCCCCAAAATCGCGGGCGAACGCTGCCGCTGCGTCGGCGACGACATCTGCCGCCGCGATAATGCGCGCTCCTCGGATCTGGGATAGGCATTTGGCGTGATGGCGGGCAATGCCGCCGCAGCCGATAAAACCGATATTCAGCATGATTTTCTCCTGTTGGCACCTAGGGGGTTGCGAAAGTAACAGTAATGGTGTCTAGCGCGGCGGCTGTCAAGGGACAGCCCGAAACCCAAAAGAGACAACTCATTGTCAAACAAAATGTTACAACGCCATAAACACTTGGCTTACCTTGACTTTTCCCTAGTCCAAGTATAGCTTTTTTAATTCTTTTCTCTAAGGGAAAGGCAAGCAAAAGGTCGTGCAGACCTCTCTTCGCATACTAGTCGCGCTGTCGTCGTTGCTCGTGGCTGGGCCCGCGCTTGGTGCACAACCTTTCATGGAGCCAAGCGAGTTGCGCCGCGGCATGAAAGGCTTTGGGCTAACGACCTTCCAAGGCACCGAAATCGACACCTTCCAAGTCGAAATTTTGGGGGTGCTAAAAGGGGCCTTGGGGCCGCGCATGGACATGATCCTCGCCCGGCTGTCTGGCGGCCCGCTGGCGCACACCGGCGTAGTAAGGGGCATGAGCGGCAGCCCGGTGTACATCGACGGGCGGCTCATCGGTGCCATCGCCTATGGCTGGTACTTTTCCAAGGACCCCATTGGCGGCATCACCCCCATCGCCGACATGCTCGCCGTCGCCACGCGCCAACATCCCCCGCCAAACCAGTACGGAAAAGTCTTAGACCTAGATGAAGAAACCACCCGCCTGCTCGGTGGTGAGGGCGTCAGCACCTTGGCACCGCTGGGGATGCCCATAGCCGTTGCGGGCTTCAGTCCGCGGGGGCGGCAAGCGTTGCGCGATGCGCTCGGTGTGCCGGGCATCCAACTGTTGGACAGCCCGGCCGGGCAAGAACTGTCCGGCCAAGAGGCATCCATCGCGCCTGGGGCCTCGTTGGCCGTGCAGCTAATTCGCGGCGATTACAGCGCGGCGGCGATTGGCACCCTTACTTGGGTCGGCGACGGGCGTTTCGTCGGCTTTGGGCATCCAATGTTTTTGCTGGGGGCCACCAATTTACCCGCCACTGGTGCCTATATCCACCAAGTTATTCCCATTCAGACCGCCTCTTTCAAGCTGGGGGTGCCAACGGGCGCCATGGGAGCGGTGCGCCAAGACCGCCTGCCCGCAATCGCCGGGACGCTGGGCGCAGCACCGGACATGCTGCCGGTGCGGGTCGCCTTGCAGTCGGCGGCTGGCGATAACGCGTTCCGCTGCGAGGTCCTGCGCCATCCCGAGCTGAGCGCGTCTCTGGTCCGCGCGGTTTTGTTCAACGCGCTCGAAACGGCTGAAAAGCTCTTTGGCAACGCCACCCTACGGGTGCGCAGCCACATCGCCCTAGCCGACGGCCGCTCGGTTGAGCGCACGCAAGTGTACAGCAGCGGGACCGCGCTGATCCGCGCCGCGCTCGCCGCGGTTGAGCCGGTCGGCGCGTTGCTCAACAATCCCTTCGCCGGGCTGGCCTTAGACTCGCTGCATTTTGAGTTGGAAATCAGCGAAACCCTGGCGCGAGCCCGCATTGCCGGCCTGCGGCTGTCGCCGCCCGAACCCAAGGTTGGGCAGCGGATTGTGCTGCAAGCTACACTACAGCCGTATCGCGCCGCGCCGGTTACAGAACGCCTAGAGTTGGAATTGCCCGCGCATCTGGCACCCGGCCCCTTCGTCGTGCGCGTCGGCAGCGGTGTGGCGAGTGTCGGTTGGGAGGCGACACGCCAGCCCGATGCGTTTGTGCCGCGCAATGCCGCCGACTTGCTTTCGCTGCTCAGACAAACGGGTGCCGCCGACGAACTGGTCGTCGAAGTGTTTCGCGCCGCGCCTGGTTTTACAGTAGATGGGCGCGAGTTGCCTGGCCTGCCGCCGTCGGCATTGGCCGTGCTGAGCGCAGACCGCTCGGCTGGGCATTTGGGGCCGGTCCAAGGCGAGGTCGTCCTTCGCCGCACCCTAACCACCGACTACGTCCTCTCCGGCGAGCAAAGCCTCGACATGACACTGAGAAAGCCCTGATCTAATGCTACGTACAATCCGAGCCCTGTTTTCGTTTTTTTTGCTGCTATCAGCAGTCAGCCCCACCGCAGCGGGGCGGGCCAAGGCTTGGCAGCAATACGCGTACGACGACTTTGCCCAAGGCGAGAGTGAAGGCATCTCCATTGCAGCGGATGGCGTCCTCGAACTAGCGCCGGCCCTGGTCGAGCTAGCTGCGCTAGAAGCCGAGCGCGTCTGGTCTATGGTGCCCAATCCCAAGGGAGGGCTCTACGTGGGCACGGGCGACTCAGGCCGGCTCTTTGCCGTCGATGACGAGGGGCAAGCCGAGTTGCTATTTGACTCGCCCGAACTCGTCCTCCACGCCTTGGTGGTCGGCCCCGATGGTCGGCTCTATGCAGGCTCGGCCCCGGACGGCTTGATCTACGCGCTCGACGGCGAGGGGCCGGCAACAACCTTGCTCCAGACCGGCAGCCACTACGTGTGGGACTTGGCCTTCGTCGATGACCAGCTCTACGCGGCCACGGGCGAACCTGGACGAGTGCTCAAAATTGCCAGAGATGGGTCACACGAAGTCTTCTTTGCGCCGGAAGATCGCCACGTTATAACTCTGCTGGCCCACAACGACCGCTTGTACGCTGGCACGGCTGGCAAGGGCCGCATCTACCAGATCGATGGCGCGGGCCGCGGGCGGCTGCTCTTTGAAAGCGAGCAAGAAGAAATCCACAACCTAGTGGTAGCTGCCAACGGGGAGATTTTCGCCAGTGCGATTCCGGCGCCGAGCAACGGCGAAAATTCCCACAACATTCCGGCGGCTGTGTACCGAGTCGGAGTGGAGGGGGCGGTCTATCCCATTTGGGAGGAAACCGCAACGAAACGCGTCAATCTCGTTGCGGCCGGCGAGAATTTGCTGCTGAGCACCTCCGACCCGGCGCAGCTTTTGCGCCTCAGCGCCGATGGCCGCCGGGCATTGGTCGCGCAGTTCGAAAGCTTTGTTCCCAGCCGCCTCTTGGTCGGACTAGGCGGTACGCTGCACTTGGGCGGGGCACAAAAAGCCGCGGTCTCCATCCTGCCGGAGAACAGCCGCCGCCAGGGGCACTTTGAATCAGCGGTCGAAGACTTTGCCATCCACGCGCGATGGGGGACGCTCGAATGGCGCGGCACGCAACCTGCCGACACCCGCACAACCGTGCAGACGCGCACCGGCAACAGCCAAGAGCCGGACAAAACTTGGAGCGCGTGGTCTGAGCCGCTGACCGAAAGCGGCCAAACCATCACCAGCCCCGCCGCCCGCTTTATCCAGTATCGGGTCGAGATGGAATCCACCCGCGACGGGGTTACGCCCCAGCTTGGCTCGGTTGCAATCCGCGGCGTTCAAGTCAACCTCAAACCCCGCATCACCGAGCTGCAAACTTTTCCCTTCCGGCCGCAACAATCTAGCAACGGCGGCCAATCCCAAGGCACCCCTCAAGCTAGCCAAGGGCGGCGCAACACTCGCCCGCCTCATGCCAAAAGTTTGCGCCTAGTGCGTTGGCAGGCTCAAGACCCCAACGAGGACCGGCTAGTGTACGACCTCTATCTCAAGGGCGAAGATCAGCAAGCGTGGAAATTGGTTGAAGAAAACATCGCGCAAACGTCGGTTGTCTGGGATACCGAATCCATGCCCGAAGGCCAGACTCAGCTCAAGCTGGTAGCCTCCGATCGCCTGGACAATCCAGCGGCCGAAAGCCTGCGCGACGAGCGCGAAAGCGCACCCTTTGCCATTGACAACAGCCCGCCAACCATTGTACTCGACGCGCAGACTAGGGCCAGTGGAGCCGTCGTCGAAGTGGCGATTAGAGACCGCATCTCAGCGGTGCAAAAAGCCTATTACACCACAGACTACGGCGAGCAACAGCATCCCATCGCGCCGTTGGACGGCGTCTTCGACAGTCGCAGCGAAAAGGCACATTTTGTGGTCGAAGGGCTGGCCGCGGGCGAACACGTCATTGTCGTGCGGGCCCTCGACGCCCTCGACAATATCGGCGTGCGGCAAATCGTCATCCAAGTCAAGTGAATAAATCCGTGCAATACATGCGCCGCGCCCTGCGGTTAGCGCAGCGCGGGCGCGGCAAGGTAAGCCCCAACCCCATGGTCGGCGCGGTGGTGGTGCTCGGGGACTGCATCGTCGGCGAAGGGGCGCACCTGAAGGTCGGTGGCCCCCATGCCGAGGTGCACGCCCTGCACCAGGCCGGCGATGCGGCGCGGGGGGCCGAGCTCTATGTCACGTTGGAGCCGTGCTCCTTCCGCGGCCGCACTGCGCCCTGTACTGAAGCCGTGCTGCGGGCTGGCATTAAAAAGCTCTACTGCGCGATGGAAGATCCCGACGAGCGCGTGGCCGGGCGGGGAATCGCCGCGCTGCGCGAGCAGGGCGTCGCCATTGAAGTGGGGCTTTGCGCTGAACAAGCGCGTCGCCTCAACGCAGCGTACATCAAACACCGCACGCAAAAGCTGCCTCTAGTCTTGCTCAAGCTGGCGCAAACCCTTGACGGTCGCATTGCGGCGCACAACGGCGATGCGCGTTGGATCACCGGCGCAAGCGCGCGCCGCCACGTCCATCGCTGGCGTTCTTGGGTCGATGCTGTGGCCGTGGGCGCAGGCACGGTGCAAGCCGACGATCCGCGGCTGACGGTGCGCCACGTACCCGGGCGCGATCCGCGACCCATCGTCATAGACGGGCGCCTGCGCAGCTCGCCCGAGGCGCGCATCTATCAACGGCCCGCTGCCGTGCTGATCACAGCCGACGATACACCAGCCGACAAGCGCCGGGCCTACGCGGCCAAAGGAGCCGAGGTGTGGACTTTTCCGGCGGTGGCCGGGCGCATTGACTTGCGCTTGCCCCTTGGGCGGATGGCGCAGGAAGGCATGACCAGTGTCCTCATCGAAGGCGGTGGCCAGTTGGCCGCGGCCGCACTCGGCGACCGCGTCGTTGACCAAGTCCTGCTCTACATTGCCCCGCGGCTGATGGGCGAGGGGGTTGCTGCCATTGGCGACTTGGGAGTCGAACGCGCCGCCGAGGCCATTCGCCTGGCGTCCAGCCGCATCCAGCGGCTAGGTCCTGACTTACTCTACACCGCTGAGGTACAATACACTTGTTCACCGGACTCATAGAGGAACTCGGAAACGTGCGGCGGCGCGTGCGCCGCGGCGCATTGCAGCAGTTGGAGATCGCAGCCGAGCGCGTTCTCGACGGCTTGCAAGTGGGCGACAGCGTCAACATCGACGGGGTTTGTCAGACTGCCGTGGCCATCGGAGAGAGCGGCTTTTGTGTCGAGACAGTCGCCGAAACGCTCGCCCGCACGACCTTGGGCACCCTCGGCATTGGACGGGCGGTCAACCTAGAGCGCGCCCTGCGCGCCGACCAGCGGCTCGGCGGCCACCTCGTCTTGGGGCACGTCGATGGCCTAGCCCGCATTCGCCAGTACAGCGAGCGCGATGGGGAGCATCGCCTCGAAATCGATCCACCGCCCGCGCTCGCCCGCTACATCGCCGCCCAAGGTTCAGTAGCTATCGATGGCATCAGCCTGACGGTGGCCGAAGTGAGCGGCGATGTCTTTACGGTTGCGGTCATACCCCATACATTTGACAATACGACGCTTAGCCATCGGCGCACCGGTGATGCCGTCAATCTCGAAGTCGATGTGATCGCCCGTTATGTCGAGCGTTTGCTCGGCGGACAACCCCAGCTCAGCTTCGAGGACTTGCGCGATATGGGATACTGAGCAATGCTTGACTTTAACACGATTGAAGAGGTAGTAGCGGACCTGCAAAACGGTCGCATGGTCGTGCTCGTTGACGAGTGCGAAGCCGTCGGCGAAGGTGTGCTCGTAATGCTCGCCGAGCAAGCCACGGCCGCCTCGGTCAACTTCATGACGCGCTGCGCTAGCAGCTCACCCGTAGTCGCCGCCTCCAGCAAGCACCTCAAAGCCCTCGAACTGCACCTGCAGGTCTCCAAGGTGCACGAGCCAATGGACGCCTCGATCATGGTCTCGGTCAATGCCCGCGCCATTGCCGGCACTGGTGTTTCGGCTCAGGATCGCGCCGCGACGATTCGCAAGCTAGCCGCCTCCGACAGTGGGCCCGAAGACTTCGTTCAGCCCGGGCACATCACGCCACTCCAAGCCCAACCGGGCGGGGTGTTGCGCCGCGCTGGCCACACCGAAGCCGCCGTCGATTTGGCGCAGATGGCCGACGGCCAGCCCGTGGCCTTGCTCGCCGCCATCCTCGATGAAGGGGGCGCACTGGCCGCCGCGCCTTATCTGCTCAACTTTGCGCGCCAACACGACCTCAAGGTCACCACCATCCACGACCTGATTGTCCATCGCCGCCGTACCGAGAAACTAATCCATCTGGAAGCGCAGTCGCCCATGCCAACCCGCTACGGCGAATTCACGACCTATGCGTACCGCAGCTTGGTTGACGACAACCCGTACCTCGCTCTCGTGTACGGCGAGGTCGCCGACGGCCGCGACACCCTGGTGCGCATGCACTCGGGTTGCCTGACCGGCGATGCGCTCGGCTCGTTGCTGTGCGACTGCGGCGAGCAGCTAGCGCAATCCATGCAGCTTATTGCCGCCGAGGGGCGCGGGGTCATCGTCTATATTCAGCATCACGAAGGGCGCGGCATCGGCATTTTGCACAAGCTCAAGGCTTACGAACTGCAACAGCAGCAGGGCCTCGACACGATTGAGGCCAACCACGCCCTCGGCCATCCGATGGACTCGCGCGACTACGGCATCGGTGCTCAAGTGCTCTACGATTTAGGGTTGCGCCGAGTGCGCTTTTTGACCAACAATCCCAAAAAGCGGGTCGGGCTAGAGGCCTATGGCCTAACCGTCGTTGAGCAAGTGCCGATTGAGGCTGTTCCCAACCCGCACAACATCCGCTATTTAACAACCAAGCGCGACAAGATGGGCCACGCCCTCTTGCTCAAGCGCGCAGCCGCCGAGGACGAAAACCATGCCAAAAGTGCATGAAGGACAACTCGATGCCCGCGGCCGCAAGTTCGGTATTGCGGTCAGCCGCTTCAACGACTTGGTGACCACCCGGCTGCTCGATGGCGCATTGGACTGCATCCAGCGACACGGCGGCGACAGCAGCGACATAGAAATTGCCTGGGTTCCCGGGGCTTTTGAGTTGCCTATTGCCGCCAAGAAGCTAGCCGGCAGCGGTCGCTTTGATGTCGTCATTTGTTTGGGAGCTATCGTCCGCAGCGATACGCCCCACTTCGACTACGTGGCCGGCGAATCGGCCAAGGGCATTGCCCGCGTTGGCCTCGACAGCGGCATCCCGGTGATCTTTGGCGTCATCACCGCTGACACCGTCGAACAGGCCGTGCAGCGCGCCGGCGTCAAGGCCGGCAATCGCGGCTGGGACGCCGCGCTCAACGCGGTCGAGATGGCCAGCTTGATGGCCGAGTTAGGATGAGCGGCGAGGACGATTTTTTTGGCGATGGGACCTCGGCCGACGAGGCACCTCCCAACAATCGCCACGGCGCCCGCCAAGTGGCCTTGCAGGCCCTGTACTGGGGGCAGAGCACGGCGACCGACTCTCTTGGTGCTTTGGACCAGCTTTGCGCGCGCTTTGGCTTGGCGCAAGAGGTGCAGTCCTTTGCCGCCGAACTCTTGCAGTGTGCCGCCGAACACGCGGACGAATTGGACGCACTGGCCGCGGCCCGGGTCCAGCACTGGTCCTGGGAGCGCATCGCCCGCATCGATCAGTTAATTTTGCGCTTGGCCTTGGCCGAAATGCTCTTTATTGAGGAAGTTCCAGTCCGGGTCTCCATTTTTGAAGCGGTCGAGTTAGCCAAGTCCTACAGCACCGACAAGTCCTATGCGTTTGTCAATGGCGTCCTCGATGGCGTCGTGCGCCAGAAGGGACTCAGCGTCTGAGGTTGACCATAGCGGCCGGCGACACGGTGCTAGTTAAAAGCGGACTTTACGCCTAGTCAATAGCCGGTGGTCGGCCCCCTACTTAAGAGGATTTAGTATGCTCAACTCGCTCGTAAAAAAATTCCTTGGCTCGCAGGCGACGCGCCAGTTCAAGCGCACACTACCCCAAGTAAGCCAGATCAACCAGCTAGCGGCTTCGTACCAATCTCTGAGCGACGCCCAGCTCCAAGCCAAGACTGCGAGCTTCCGCCAAGACCTGCAGGCGCGCAACGCAGACAGCCGTCGGCAGCTCGAAGCCATTGAAGGGCGCCTGCGCGGCGATTTAGAACCTGAAGAGCGCGAGCAACTCAACGACCAGTACGGAGCGCTGGACAACGCCATCCGCGACGTGGAGGCGGCCTTTCTCGACGAAATCATGCCCGAAGCCTTCGCCATGATCGTCGAGACCTGCCGGCGGCTGTTGGGCCGCAAGTGGGACCGCGCTGGCGAATCCGTCGAATGGGATATGGTGCCCTACGACGTGCAGGTTTTTGGTGGTATCTCGCTGCACCAAGGCAAAATTGCCGAAATGGCTACCGGCGAGGGCAAAACCTTAGTGGCGACGATGCCCCTTTTCCTCAACGCCATCCCCCAACGCGGCGTCCACCTCGTCACCCACAACGAATACCTCGCTCGGCGCGACGCCATGTGGATGGGGCCGATCTACAATTTTTTGGGAATGTCCGTGGGCATTATCCAAGATGTGTTTCAGACTGGTGCTGAGGCATATATACTCCAAGTGCCCGAAGGTGTGCCCGAGAAATTTAGCTGGGAGCGGACCGACCACCGGACCGCGTACAATGCCGACATTGTGTACGCCAATCACAGCCAAGTCGGCTTTGATTACCTCCGCGACAACACGGCGGTGGTGCTCGAAGACCTGATGCAGCGCGAATTCAACTACGCCATCGTCGATGAGGCCGACTCGATTCTCATCGACGAAGCGCGCACCCCGCTCATTCTATCCGGCACGGTCCCCGACTCCACCAATCAATACAAAGAGATGCGCCCGCTCGTGGAGCGGCTGATGAGAGCCCAGACCAACTTGGTCAACAAAATCATCGCCGGGGCCGAGCAGGCGGGCAAGGAATCGGGAGATTACGACTACGACACCGGGATTGCACTGCTCAAGGCCACCCGCGGTGCTCCGACCAATCGCCGCCTAGCCAAAATTTTGCAGGAGGAAGGCGTCAAGCGGCTGATCAACCGCATTGAGGCCGACTACATGCGCGACAAGCGCCTCAACGAGCTCGACGAAGATCTCTACTTCATCGTCGATGAGAAGGGCAACACCATTGACCTAACCGAAAAGGGACGCGACTTGCTCTCACCCAATGAGCAGGCCCTCTTTCTGTTGCCCGACATCAGCATCGAGATTGATTCGATCCGCAACGACCCGGACTTGAGCATTGAGGACAAAGCCCGCAAGGAGGAGGAAGCACACCGCACGTACGCCGAGAAAAGTCAAGCGGTACACAACATCAATCAACTGATGAAAGCCTATACGCTCTTTGAAAAGGACGTGCAGTACCTCGTCTCCGAAGACGGGCGGGTGATCATTGTCGATGAGGCTACGGGCCGACCGCAGCCCGGCCGGCGCTTTGCCGACGGCCTACACCAGGCGCTAGAGGCCAAAGAGGGGGTGAAGCTAGAAAAAGAAACCCGCACCGTGGCTAGCATCACCGTGCAGAACCTCTTTCGCATGTACCACAAGCTGGCCGGCATGACCGGCACGGCCGAGACCGAGGCCGGCGAACTGTGGGAGATCTACAAACTCGATGTGGCCGTCATCCCCACCAACCGCCCGATTCGCCGCTTTGATCAAGAAGACCAGATATTCCGCACCAAGCGCGAGAAATACAACGCGATCATCGAAGAGATCGACCGCCTGCACCAGCTCGGCCTGCCGGTGCTAGTGGGCACCATCTCGGTCGAGGTGTCCGAGCTGCTCAGCCGAATGCTCAGCCGCCGCGGCATCAAGCACCAGTTACTCAACGCCCGCCACCACGACAAAGAGGCCCAAATCGTCACCGAAGCCGGCCAAGCGGGTGCCGTCACCATTGCCACCAATATGGCTGGACGCGGCACGGACATTAAGCTAGTGCCCAAGGTCGTCCACCTCGACCGCCAGATCGTCGAATCCGATCTCACCCTCGAAGACAAGCTGCCGGCCGGCCAAGGCTTGCGCCAGTACCTGCAAGAAAACCCCAGCGGCTTGCAGGTCATCGGCACCGAGCGCCACGAAGCGCGGCGCATCGATCGCCAGTTGCGCGGCCGTGCGGGGCGCCAAGGCGACCCCGGTTCTTCGCGCTTCTACCTGTCGCTCGAAGACGACTTGATGCGGCTTTTCGGCTCGGATCGCATCGCCTCGGTCATGGATAGGCTCGGGGCCGAAGAAGGTGAGGTCATTGAGGCTGGCATGGTCACGCGGTCGATTGAGCGGGCGCAAAAAAAGGTTGAGGCCCGCAACTTCGAGATGCGCAAACACGTGCTCGAATACGACGACGTCATGAACCAGCAGCGCCAGGTCATTTACAATCGCCGCCGCGATCTGCTAGAGCAAGAAAGTGCCCGCGAGCAAATCGCGGAAATGATCGAAGAAAGCGTCGATGGCATCTTGGCCTCATGCGTCAATGCAGACAGCCTAGCCGAGGAGTGGGATTGGGAGGGCCTGCAAACCGAGTTTGGCAGTACCTTCTTTTTGGGCTATTCCATCTCCGAAGACGAGCGCATTGACGCCAGCATCGCTAGTCTGCGCGAGCAGCTACTCGCCGCGGTGCGCGAAGCCTACCAGCGCCGCATTGACGTGGTCGGCGAGGAGGTTTTCCGCGAAGTCGAAAAGGGCATCTCCCTGCGCACCATCGACACTTGCTGGCAAGAACACCTCCACGAAATCGACGAACTCAGGGATGGAATTGGCTTTGTCGGCGTCGGCGGCAAAAACCCCCTTATAGAATACAAGAAGGGGGCCTACGACATGTTTGAGAGCCTAATCGGCCGCATTGCCCAAGAGACGCTGCGCAACCTCTTCCAACTGCGCATCGACATCGGCACCGAGGCTTTGGAGCCGGCGCAGCGGCCAAGTCGCATCAGCGCGGTCCATCAAGACGCCACCAACATGGGCTTTCGCGGCGTCGAGCCAGCTCGGACGGGCGTGCCCGGCCAGCCCACCCAACTGCGCGGCTCCGGCGGCGGTAGCAGCGAGGGACAAGTCATGCGCCAGCCGGTCGTCCGCGCCCAGCCCAAAGTTGGCCGCAACGCCCCCTGCCCCTGCGGCAGCGGCAAGAAGTACAAACGCTGCTGCGGCATCAAGGCCTAAGCGTGGAAGGCGCTATGAGCTTCTGGGAAGTACTCTGTTTGGTGTTGTACAGCAGCATCATCGCCGTTTTGGGGATTTACGGCCTCCACCGCTACCAGTTGCTGCGCCTGTTTTATCGCCATCACCCAACCCCAGTTGCCCAGCCCGCCTGCTTTGTCGAGTTGCCCTGCGTCACGATCCAGCTACCGCTCTACAACGAATATCACGTGGTCAAACGCCTGCTAGAGGCCGTCGGCCACATCGACTATCCCCGCGACCGCCTGCAAGTCCAAGTCCTCGACGACTCGCAGGACGAAACCCGCGACCAAGCGCGGGAAGGGGTTGCGCGGCTGGCGGCCCAAGGGCTGGATATCGAGTACCTCGGCCGCACCCATCGCCACGGCTTTAAGGCCGGAGCCTTGGCTGCGGGGCTAGCGCGCACCCAAGGCGAATTTGTATTGGTGCTCGACGCCGATTTCGTGCCCACTCCCGACATCCTGCAACGAGCCATCCACTACTTTACCGACGATTCTATCGGCATGGTGCAGATGCGTTGGGGGCACCTCAATCGCTCCTATTCGATCCTGACGCGCATCCAATCGATCTTTCTCGACGGGCACTTCGTCGTCGAGCACACGGCCCGCAGCCGCTCGGGTCGCTTCTTCAACTTCAATGGCACCGCCGGGATCTGGCGCAAAAAGGCCATCTACGACGCCGGCGGTTGGCAACACGACACGCTCACCGAAGACCTCGACTTGAGCTATCGCGCCCAACTGGCGGGCTGGCAGTTTCTCTATCTGCCCGAAATTGAAGTGCCCGGCGAGATACCCGTCGAGATGAATGCCTTTAAGTCGCAACAGCATCGCTGGACCAAGGGCGCGGTACAAACGGCAAAAAAAGTGCTGCCGCGAATCTGGCGTTCTGCGCTCCCAGCCAAGATCAAGGTCGAGGCCACCTTCCATCTGACGGCCAACCTCTGCTACATTATGATGCTCTTGATGGCCTTGTTGACCGTTCCGGTGCTTTCCATTCGCTCGCAACTGGGCTGGCAGCGGTTTTTTATTATAGACCTGCCGCTGTTTTCTTTTGCTACCATGGCCATTTCCGGCTTCTACATTACCTCCCAGCGCGTGCTCTATTCGGATTGGCGGCGACAGATCAAGTACTTGCCCTTGTTGATGGCCATTGGCATGAGCCTCTGCATCAACAACACTCGGGCAGTAATAGAGGGTCTGGTCGGCTACCAAACCGCTTTCCTCCGCACCCCCAAATACGGGCTTACCGGCCGCGATAACCAAGGCCAGCGGCGCAAGTACCTAAGCCGCTGGCCGCTGCTGTCTTTGGGCGAGTTGGGCATGGCGCTCTACTTTGTCTTTGCCCTCTACCACGCCTACGCGACCGACCTCTACTTGGGGATGCCCTTCCTGCTGCTGTTCCACGCTGGCTTTCTCTACACCGGTTTGCTCTCCAGCGGTCAGCACTGGTTTCATCGGGTGTCCTAAAACGCAAAAAGCCCCTGGCCGCCCGGGCGGCTAAGGGCTTTTTGTGCGCTGTATAGGAATTGAAAAGTTTATTTAGCTCCCTCTGGTCAACGCGCTGCGATGACTGTTGCATCCTCTGCGGATAACTTCGCCCATGATGGCGGGTTGCTAGCTGCTAGCGGGCCACGCGAGCGGATAGGGATCGGTGAGCTTGCGCTGCAACCACAAGATGTCAACGGCTTTGTAATGCCGGATGGTCAGCTTCTCGATGTGGCGTACGCCGATATCGACGTTGCTCTTTTCGCGCCGTAATTCGCGGCCCTTGTCCCCAGACAGTGGGATTGCTTCCGCTACCTTCGTGACGTAGAGATTGTGGGCCAAGCGCAATTCTTTGTAGTCCAGATTGTCTGGCACAAGTTCTTGCAACTCGGCAACGTAGTCGTTGATGAGTTGTCGCGCTTTGGCTAAGTCCTGCTCAGAAATCTCGGAGAGCGGTTTTCGCAAATGCTCAATAGTTTTGACGATCTGCCTGTTTTTGCCGTCTAGTCTCTGCATCTGATCGACGTATTCGCGCAGAATCTGCCTCTCTGCCTCCTCGCCACCACAGGCGACCAGACCCAGTGCCAGGGCCAACGCAGCCAGTTTCCTCGACATATAGACCTCCCTTATAGGGGTGAGATTGTCTGTTTAGTCGGCCTCAAAATACGCCGCAGAGAAGCGAAGATCAAGCACTCTCTCCGCCGAACCCTATTGACGGGGCTGATACGCGCTCATAATATCAATTTTTTCGCATCTCACGCTCTTACTCAAGGATGTCTATTTTATGATAACTCGCCAACAGATCCAATCCCAGCTCGACAACTGCCTGCTGGAGGCCAAATTTCCCCAGTGGGAGTCGCGCTATAAGCGCGGTAAAGTGCGCGATATGTACTTGCTCGAAAACCACCGCGTGCTAATTACTACCGATCGCCAAAGCGCGTTCGACCACGTGCTCGGCACCATTCCCCTCAAGGGCCAAGTGCTCAATCGCATTGCCCAGTACTGGTTTGAGCAGACCCAAGACATCGCCCCCAATCAGGTCATCTCAGTGCCCGATGCCAACGTCACCGTCGCCCGCGAGTTGGATATCCTGCCCGTTGAGGTGGTGGTGCGCAAGTATCTGACCGGCAGCTCGGACACCGCCATCTGGACCCATTACAACAGCGGCGTCCGCCACTATTGCGGCCATACGTTGCCCGACGGCATGGTCAAAAACCAGCCCTTCGACGAAGCGATCATCACGCCGACGACCAAGGACGAAGTCCACGACGAGCTGATTTCGCGCGATGAGATCATCGCCCAAGGCCTCGTGCCAGAAGACACTTGGAGCCAAGTCGAGGAGATCGCCCTCGCGCTCTTTGCGCGCGGCGAGCAACTAGCGGCTAAGCAAGGGTTGATTCTCGTCGATACCAAGTACGAAATGGGGCTGGATGCCGACGGGCGTATCACCCTGGCCGACGAGATTCACACGCCCGACTCGTCGCGCTTCTGGATCAGCGACACCTACGCCGAACGCCACGCCCGCGGCGCAGAGCCCGAAAGCCTCGACAAGGAATTTTTGCGCCTTTGGCTGCGCGAAAAGGGCTTTTCTGACGACCATATCCCCGAACTCGACGACGAGATCCGCGTCCAAGTTGCCGAGCGCTATATCGATCTTTTCCAACGGGTTACCGGTGCGGACTTCGACGCCGAACTCGGCGCAGTGCCGGTCTTGCAGCGCATTGAGGAGCGAATCGCGGAGTACCTTAGCTAACGGTTAGGTTTATCTTTCGCCCTAGCGTGAAAAAGCGATTAGAGCTCTATGGTCAAAAACTTGCTCCGCGCCTTTTTGGTCTTCCGCTTGGAGTTTCACCAGCCGACCCTCAATTTCGAGGCCATGTTGAGCTATTGGCGGCGCACACCCATAGTCCAGTACGTGATTGAAGACGACGGCGAGCAGCGCAGCAATGCACTTAAACGTCGGCTCGACGAGGTCTATCCCTTCTAATGCTGCATCGCCAACTCAGAAACGCCTTAGAGGAAATTTTCGGCGAATCCTTTGTCGCCGAGGCGCTCGCCAACGCACCCATTGCCCAAGTGGTCCTCTACGAGCGGCGCGAAGATTTCAAAAAAGCGGTCCGCGGCTTCCAGCGGATTAACTTTCGCGACGAACACACCGCCTATGCCGCGGCCATAGAGCGCGAGTTGGGCATCGCCCTGATCTGCGCCCTGCTCGACAACGATACGCGCGCGCTAGTTTCTGAGCTTGGCCTCAATTACCTATGAGCAAGCTGCTGGCCTTTGACCTAGGGGCCGAAAGTGGCCGCGCCATGGTCGGGCATTTCGATGGCGAGCACCTAGCGCTAACAGAGTTGCACCGCTTTGCAAACGGTCCGGTGCAAATTTTCGACCGTCTCTACTGGGACCCTTTGCGCCTCTTCGCCGAGATGAAACAAGCCCTCGGCCTGTTTGCCCACACACACGGCACGCAACTCGATGCGCTTGGCGTCGATACTTGGGGCGTCGATTTTGCCCTGCTCGGGCCTGGGGACGTGCTCTTGGACAATCCGCGCAACTACCGCGATCCGCGCACCGACGGCATGTTAGAGGAAGCCTTTGCCCGGGTGCCGCGCGAGGAAATTTTTGCCCACACCGGCGTACAGTTTTTGCAGCTCAACACCTTGTATCAACTGCTGTCGCTGCGCAACTCGCCCTTGCTGGACTGGGCGCAGACCTTCCTGATGATGGCCGATCTTTTCAATTTTTACTTTACCGGCACTAAGACCTGCGAGTTTTCCAACGCCACTACCACCCAGTTCTACGACCCGCGCCAAGGCTCTTGGTCGGTTGCGCTGCTAGAAAGGTTGGGGCTGCCGACCCATTTTCTGCCCCAGATCGTCCAGCCCGGAACCGGCCTAGGCTCGCTCCGGCCTTCTATTGCGGCTGAAACCGGGCTCAACTCGGTTCCGGTCATCGCTCCGGCTACTCACGATACCGGATCGGCGGTAGCCGCGGTGCCGGCCGAAGTCGGCGACTACGCCTACATCAGTTCGGGAACTTGGTCGCTGATGGGCGTCGAGCTCGACCAACCGCTCATCAACGATCAGGCATTCCAGTACAACTTCACCAACGAAGGGGGCGTCGGGCCAACCTACCGCTTCCTCAAAAACATCATGGGCTTGTGGCTGATACAGGAGTGCCGACGAGCGTGGCAGCGCCAGGGACGCGCCTTTTCTTACGACGAGCTGACGGCTATGGCCCACAGCGCGGCTCCCTTTGCCGCTTTCGTCGATCCGGACGCCGAGTGCTTTCTCGCACCGGGCGACATGCCGGCCAGAATCCGCGCCTATTGCCAAGAGACGCGCCAAGCCATTCCCGCCGACGAGGGGCAAGTCGTGCGCGTGGCGCTCGAAAGCCTAGCGTTTAAGTACCGCTACGTACTCGACGCGCTAGAGACCATTCTCGGCCGCCGGCTCGAGTGCATCCACATCGTCGGCGGTGGGATCCAAAACCGCCTGCTCTGCCAGTTTACGGCCGCGGCTACGGGTCGTCCGGTCGTCGCTGGGCCGCTCGAAGCTACGGCCATCGGCAATTTAATGCTCCAACTGATGGGCCTAGGCCAGATGGCCTCGCTGGCCGAAATCCGCCAAGTCGTGCGTCGTTCCTTCGCGCCCGTTGTGTACGAGCCGCAACAAGCCGCCGCTTGGGATGAGGCCTACGATCGCTTCCGATCGCTACTCCCCCCGGCCTGATCCGAGGCTGGAACCGCGCTTTTTCCCCGTCGTTCTATAGTTGAGAACCGGTACTGTTCACTTTTCGATCGCTTGGGCTACTATGGGAAAAAGCAGCCTCGATTCGCTGGGTATAGTCCAGTCCTACTGGCGCGACATTCAGCACTTTCAGCCGCTGAGCCGCCAGCGAGAAATCGAACTGGTACACAGAGCGCGTGCTGGCGACGAGCGCGCCATGCACCAGATGGTCGAAGCCAACTTGCGCTTTGTCGTCCGCATTGCGCGGGGGTATCACGGGCGCGGGCTCTCTTTTATGGAGCTTGTTTCCGAGGGCAACCTCGGGCTCTTGGAAGCGGTCCAGCGCTTCGACGAGACGCGCGGCTTTAAGTTTATCACCTATGCGGTGTGGTGGATTCGCCAGGCGATTCTGCGGGCGTTAGCGGAACACGGCAAAATTGCCCGCCCACCACTGAGCCGGGTCAATGACCTGCAAAAGGTTGAGCGATGGGCGGGTATCCTCGCCCAAAAACTGGGTCGCGATCCCACCGCCGAGGAAATCGCCACCAGTGCTGAATTATCGCTGGAGCGGACCCGTAATGCCCTTTGCATGGCCCAACCCGATATCTCGATGGACGCGCCGACGGTACTCGATGAAAGGGAGCCGCTGATGGCCACCTTCGCCGCTTGCACTCCCGATCCGGCCGACTGCTATGAGCGCACCGCGCTGGCCCATACCCTGCGCACATGCCTCGACCTGCTGGACCGACGCGAGCGTCTAGTCGTCCGCGCCTATTTCGGCCTCGACGACCAACCCCCCCAGACGCTGGAGCAAATCGGTGTGCAGTTGAGCCTCACGCGCGAGCGAGTGCGCCAACTGAGAGACCAAGCTCTCGATAAAATGCGAACCCACGCTGGCGATCTACTGATTGAGCTTGCCAACAGCCCTATGTAGCAGGACGCGCACGCGCGGTGCGAGGCGGAAGCATGGGGCTTGATTGAGCACGGCAAAAGGCTTTCTTTTTTATTGTATGCTTAAATAGGATTCTCACAGGACAAAAATACCTTATGTCGTACAATTTAGCCGATCTCCACACCCATTCTCTGTGCTCCGATGGGTTGCGGACGCCGACCGAAGCGGTGCAAGAGGCCTGCGCAGCAGGGTTGCAAGCGATGAGTTTGACTGATCACGACACGGTCAAAGGCGTCGCCGAGGCCACGGCAGCCGGCGAGCGCATGCACATGGAAGTGGTGCCCGGTACCGAACTGAGCGCCCACATCCGGGACCGCGAAGTACACATTCTCGCCTACTGCATCAACTACCAAGACGATCAGCTCGGCACGACCCTCGCCCGGTCTTTTCAAGCCCGCCATCAGCGGGGGGTCGCGATCGTCAAAATGCTCAACAGCATGGGACTGACCGTCAGCCTCGACGACGTGCTCTCCCAAGCGAACGGCAGCCCCTTGGGGCGGCCGCATATCGCCGCGGCCATGGTGGAAAATGGCCTAGTAGCCGACAAGGACGAAGCCTTCAGCCGCTACATCGGCGATCGCGGCCCAGCCTTTCAGCCCAAGCCCTACGCCGCCGCCAAAGACCTCATCGCGCTCATTCATCGCACCGGAGGGGTAGCGGTACTGGCCCACCCCAACGTCAGTCTGCCCGAGTCCATTATCGAGCAATTAGTCGCCTACGGACTCGACGGCATTGAGGTCTTCCACCCGTCCCACCAGCCAGCGCAGATGGAATACTACGACCAACTCGCCGACCGCCACGGTCTAATCAAGTCGGGAGGGTCCGATAGCCACGGCGACAGCGACGGCACCCGCATTGGCGACTACGGAGTCGGCTACGAAGTAATTGAGGCCATGCGCGAGCGGGCTGCCATCTATGCTTGAGTGGCCCCGCGCTGGCCGCAGTAAAAATGACCCCTTGATGACCCCTTTCTTTTATCGGCAGGCCGTCCTTTTTTCTTTCTCGCTACTCGGCGTCGCGCTCTATCTATCGCCCGGCCATGCGCTCCGGCCCCAGCACTTCTACCAAGCATCCGAGCCTATCCGTGGGCTATTGGGCACTTCAATCGGCGATGTCGTCTGGAGCGGGCACTATCTATGGGTCGGCACCGAAAATGGAGTGGCGCGCCTCGATCCGGCGCAAAGCAGCGGCCTCAGCTCTACCGACTGGGTCACCTTTACCGAACGCAACGGCCTCGGCCGCGGCGCAATCAGTGCCCTCGACGCGGTTGGCGATACCGTGTGGGTAGCAACCCTAATCGATTCAGTCACCGCCGGACAAGGAGTCAGACAAGCAGGCACCGGGTTGAGTTTTTCCCACGACGGCGGCGACTCTTGGCACCACATTGCCAATGAGTTCATTTTCGATCCCACCAAGGCCGGTTTTGAGCGCGGCCCCGGCACACCCATCAACAATGCTTGCTTTGACATTGCCATCGCTGGAGAGGCCGTGTACGCGGCCTTCTTTGCTGGCTCTACCGTGCGTTCGCTCGACCACGGCCGCACTTGGGAGCCCTTTTTGCCCGGCGGCGCAGATGAGATCGTCTTCTTCGCCGAGGAAACGGCCGCCGACAGCTTGCGAACTGTGGCCGATAGTCTCGCCAGCACAAACGCCCAGCCAAGCAACATCGCCCAGTTGCGCGCGGCCGCCGACAGCTTGGCCAGTCAAGCCTTGCTGCACCGCACTTTTGCGGTTATGGCTTACGGGGATACGGTGTGGATTGGCACTTCCAGCGGAGTTGCCTTCACCTTTGATGGGGGCCAGCATTGGCAAAATGCCAAAGTGCGCCTCGACGAAGGGGGCACGCCTCTTGGCGGCCATCCGGCTGGCAATTGGGTCGTCGCTCTCGAACGCCAGGTCCTGCCCGACGGCACTACGGCTATCTGGGCGGGGACCAGTACTACTACGCTGCCCGGCCAAACCCAAGCCATCAGCGTCAGTCGCGACCTCGGCCAGACCTGGGGGCACACGGGGCCGACTTTTGCCTGGGATTTTGCCTTTACCCCCAATTTTGTTTGGGCCGGCACCGACCAAGGGCTGCTTGCCAGCCCAGCCCCAACCCTGCCGAGCGACTCAGAACGCGTCTGGGACACCGTAGGGGTCGTCGATGGACAGCCCCTGACCGGCACCTTCGTCGGGCTTGCCGGGGTGGGGGATGTGCTGTGGGTCGGGGCCGATCAGGGCCTCGGGCGCTCTGAGGACGAAGGGAGCACTTGGCGCGTCATCCGCGACCTAGTCCGCACGCGCACGCTCGACGATAGGACCTTCGTCGGCACTGGAGGAGTGCCCGACAGCACGGCGCTCGCGTACGCAGCCCCCAATCCTTTCGCCCCCTCGCGCGAAACCACGACCATCGTCTTTAGCCTGTCTCAGGATGCCGAAGTCTCTATTGCGATCTACGACTTTGCCAGCGGCCTAGTCCGCGACTTGGCAACGGACGCGCCTTTTGCCGGCGGTCTCGATCACCGCATCCTTTGGGATGGACTCGATCGAGACGGCCAACTGGTGGCCAACGGCACGTATTTCTATCGCATTGCCCTAAACACCGGTCAACAGGCGTTTGGCAGAGTGGTGGTGCTCGATTGAAAACGCTCGTCGCGCTATTGCTCGCGGCCTCGGCTGCACACGGGGCCGATTTGGCCGCCGCCTTTCTCCGAGCTGGGCTGGGGGCCCGCGGCCTAGGGCTGGGAGCCTTTGTCGCCGCGGCTGACGATGCGTCGTCCCCCTACTGGAATCCAGCCGGGCTCGCCCGCTTGCGCGGCAAGACCCTAGAGACCTCCAGGCAATCGCTCTCGCTGGGACGACGGCAAAGCAGTGCCGCTGTGGCGCTCAACGTGCGCGGCGACATGGGCTTTGGCTTTGCTTGGTCTCATGCCGCCGTCGGCGGGATCAAAGGCCGCACTGCTAGCGGCCAGTACACCGGGATGATTGAAGACCGAGCCCATGCTTTTATCTTTGGCATAGGTCGTTCTGTTGGGCCGCGCCTAGCGGTTGGTTTGGCCGTTAAAGTCCTCAGACAGAGCATCGACGTTCCCGCAACTCCCACGGCCACGGCCCACGGCAGCGGCTTCGATCTAGGAGTGCAGTTGCGCGTAGCCGAGCACACTGGGCTGGGGGCCGGCATATCCAATCTCGGCACCAACCTCGCCTGGCAGGTGCGCCAGGCCGATCAGCGGTCGAATGCCACCGAGAATGCCCTGCCGCGCATCCTCGTTTTTGGCGCGTCCCAACGGCTTTGGGACGTCCTCCTGTTGGCTGCCGAGGTGCGCGACGACGGGGAACGGAGCGTCAATCTGGGGGCCGAGTGGCAGCTGAGTGCGCTGCTTGAAGTGCGCGGCGGCCTGCACCGCCTCGGCGCCGAGGACGGTGGCCAACTGTCGGCCGGGCTAACCTTGCAGCCGATGCACCGCGAGACCTTGCAATTCCAATACGCGTACTTATCCGATCCGCTCGGCACTGGGGGCCGCACGATTGTGGGTCTAGCGCTGGCGTTCTGACAGATGATGGCTCTCTTATTGATTGCGCTTTTGACACTGCCTACGGCCCTCGCCGCCGTCGGCCTGCCGGCGCTGCGCCAAAGCGCTGGGGCCCGCGCGGCGAGCTTGGCTGGCGCGGAGACAGCCCTGTTTGCCGCCCAAGCCCTCAACCCGGCAGCGCGGCAGTCGCGTGGACGCAGCATCGCCTTTAACCACCAAGCCTCGATTGAGCACATTCGCCAAAACCACTTGCACCTGACCCAGGCCCGCGGCCGCGGCACTTGGGGGCTTGCCGCCCATCTGTGGCAGGCCAACGACCTAGAACGTCGCACCGGACCCTCGGCGGAGTCGCTGGGGCACTTTGGCGTGTACGAGGGAGCGGTTGGCCTGAGCTACGCCCGCCAGATGGAAAAGACGCGCCTCGGCTTGCAGCTAAAGTTCATCCACCAGTCCATTTTTACCCAAAACGCCAGCGGCCTAGCGGCCGACCTCGGCTTGCTGCGCGACTTCTCAGCCAGCTTGCGCTTGGGGGCTACGGTGCGCAACTTGGGCCGCATGAACCGCCTCGATCAGCAGGAGACGGACCTGCCTTTAGAAGCTCGTTTAGGCGCGGCCTATGTCGGCCGCGCCGACCTGCTCGTGGCCGTCGAAGGGCAAAAAGTGCGCGGCCGCGATCTGGCGCTGCATCTGGGCGGCGAGTACCGAGCCGGCGCACACCTGCGCCTGCGCGCCGGCTACCAGACCACTGAAAACCGCCGTTTCTCAGCCGGAGTCGGTCTGGCGGCCAAGCAGTGGATTATCGACTACGCCTATGTGCCTTTTGGCTCGGGTTTGGGCGACGCACACTGGCTCAGCCTCCAGTTGGAAAGCGCAGTGCCTTGAACTTCTGGCGCAAAACAGTGTCGCCGGTGGTGCCGCCAGCCCCACCAACTCCGACCACACGCCCGCTACAGCACGCCAACTCCTCGCGCTTGTGGGTTCACCTACTGCTGTTTTTCTGTACTATTGCTTCGACGGCAACCGCTGGCGCCATGCAGCAAGGCGTTGATCCGCTGACCAGTCTCGCGGCCTTGGTCCACCTCGTCGAGGGCCTCCCTTTTGCCGCGACCTTGCTTTTTATTCTCACAGTCCACGAGTTCGGCCATTACTTTGCGGCGCGGCGCTGGGGAGTCAGGGCCTCGCTGCCCTATTTTCTTCCCCTGCCCTATGTTTCGTTCCTCGGCACCTTGGGCGCAGTCATCAAAATTCGCTCCCCTATCCCCAACAAGCGGGCCCTGCTCGACATTGGTGCCGCTGGTCCTTTAGCGGGCTTTGTCGTCGCCCTCGTCGCCTGCTTCGCGGGTCTTTCGCGCTCGACGGTGGTCGCAGCCGATTACTTTCACGCGGCCCCCATTGAATTGGGGGCTCCCTTGCTTTTTTCTGGCATCGCCGCGCTCGTCTTGCCGGCGATTGGGCCCAACCAAATGGTTCTCTTAGACCCGGTGGCTTTTGCCGGTTGGGTCGGGCTGTTTATCACGGCCTTTAATCTGTTTCCCATCGGCCAGCTCGATGGCGGCCATATCGCGTACGCGCTCTTTGGCCCTCGGCACCGGCAGATTGCCCGCACGGCCTACCTCGCTTTGTTGGCCTTGGGGCTTTATGGCGTCCTAGCCTTGGTGTGGCAATGGCCCCAAGGATGGCCAGGGTGGCTAGCGCTGGCCTTTTTTCTCGCGCTTTTTGGCAAGGACCACCCAGCCCCCTATGACCCCTTTGTCGAGCTGGACCGCGGCCGGTACTTCGTCGGTTATCTCTGTCTGCTGGTCTTCGTCGTCTGCTTCGCTCCCGTGCCCTTTGTCACCTATTGAGCCGTGTCCGTGATCGCGCTCCGCATATTTCTACTCGCAGCCTTGGTGGCTGGCTGTGCTATCGGCGACAGCGCACAGGTGGATTGTCGCTGCGCACCCGACACGAGTATCGAGCTTTTCCCCCATTGCGCCGATGTGGTCGAGGAGCGCCCCGACTCTAAAACCCCGCTATCAACCCAGGTCCCCGACTGCCCCAGCGGCCCCCAACTCTTCCTGCGCGAGCGCACGCGCCCCGAAGCCGTGCTGGCCAATCTGACTTCTATATTTGGAGCCCAACCCGAATTTCGCAGCCCTCAACAGTACATGGAGCAGTTTACCGAGGACTTTGTCTTCATCGCCGACCCGGAGGATGTGCAGCTATACCCGGAGATCTACGCTGCTAACCGCGACACCGTTTGGGGGTCGGCTGAAGAACGCAACTTCGCCCGCATCGTGCTCTCGCCGGAGCGGATCCTCAGTGCGCGCTTTACGCGCTGGTTCAGATCGTCCTTGGACGAGCGCATCCCGTCTGACGACGATCTGCGCGAGATATTCATCTTCCCCTACGAAGCCGAGTTCGTCGAGATAATCAGCACGGCCGAAGCCGACTCCGTCGAAACAATCGGCATCAAGGGCCTTGCGACCGTTGAATTGGTGACGCCCACGGTGGAAAATCCGGTGTGGTCAATCGCGGTTTGGCAAGACCAGCGCGACCGAGCGTCGGCGAAGTTTTCTTGGGGGGAACTGCGGGCGCGCTTCTCGCAGTGAATCTTTGATAATCGCCCCGCCGATTTGTATCTTAATATAAGTCCCTTGCACGCCCCCGATCTGGAGGTACGATCGTGAAATTGTTCACTCTTTTGAGCTTTTGTGGTTTCCTCGTCTTGAGTGCTTGCAGCAACCCCTTTGCGCCCGAGACCCAACCGCCTTCTGTAATAGAGCCGCCCGCTCCGCCCGCTCCCCCCGCTACGACCCCCGAACAGCTCATGGACAACCTCGACCGCGCCATGAGCACCCGCGACAAAGATCTCTACGAGAGCTTGCTCGACAGAGATTTTTTGTTTACCGAGACTAACTGCCTTCTCGAGGTGGTAAGCTTCAACAACTTGGAAGAAGAATTGGAGATGATAGCCGGTAGCCGCGATGGTTCGCGGGAAGGTCTTTTTGACAAATATCGCAATTTTACCTACGACTTTGAGCTTACTCGCCGCTCTCAAGAACTCGGCACCGAACACCCGGGTAACTTTCCCGGGGATCCCAAAGGACACCCAGATGAAGACTGGGAAGTCTTTTATGGTCGGGTCCAGATGCTCATACTCGACGAGAATGGCGACGGCTTTCGCGTAGATCAGTTTATGACCTACAAGCTCCGCCTCGATCCAGAAGACAGCCTGTGGAAAATCGTCCGCTGGGAAGGCGATCCCCTAGCAGGCGCTTGCGGCGGAGCCGGCAAGCGCTTGGCAAACGCCCTGAGCTGGGCGGCACTAAAGCAACAAGTCGCGCCCTGAGCCCGTGAGTAAACGCTTAGCCAAGCGCCAGCGCCACCCCGGCTGGCACTTGGCTCTTTCGGGTTTGTTGCTAGTGGGCGCGACGACCTTCTTGCTCTACCGGCCCGCGGCAAAAGGACAAACCAGCAATTTGCCGGTCATCGCGCCAGCCGCCGCGCCCGTTGCCCACCAAGCAGCCAACGCCAGCCAGCTAGCCGACGCGCTCT
The DNA here is from genome assembly GCA_965221515.1 of Candidatus Latescibacterota bacterium. GTDB lineage: Bacteria > Latescibacterota > UBA2968 > UBA8231 > UBA8231. The sequence goes on along the minus strand of OZ244897.1, from coordinate 3,407,222 downwards.
ACGCGGGCATCGACAGTGCCTTGGCCGATTTGGGCATCTGGCCAGCCCTCTATGCCAAGCACCGCCAAGAGTACTTCGACCGCATTGAGGTCGGCGTACCCGCCGACTTGCCGCTGGCCGAGGCCAACTTGGGCATTTCGCGCTTTGTCCAGCGGCTCGGCGGCCAAGTCCTCAGTGCCAGCCAGCGGCAGGGCCAAGTCGAAATCCGCGGCGGCTTTGGCCAAGTGCAGACGACCGTTTTTCTTTTAACTCCAGTTGCTGAGCGCCGCCGCACCGGCAACATTGCCATTGTTATTGACGACTTTGCCGACGCCCCTATCGTCGCCCACTTCTGCGCCATACCGCAGCCCCTGACGTTCTCTATCTTGCCCAGAGCAAACCAAGCACCTGCCCTCGCCGAGCGGGTGCGCGCCCACGGACACGAGGTGTTGGTTCACCTGCCGATGGAACCCGAAGGCGGAGCCGCCCTCGACGCGAACGCCATCCTCGTGGACCTCGAAGACGAGGAAATCCGCCGTCGAGTGCGCCGCGCCTTGCGCAACGTGCCCCACGCCCGTGGAGTCAACAACCACATGGGCTCCAAAGCCACGGCCAACGAGCGCGTCATGCGTCTGGTGCTGTCTGAGCTAAAGGACCGCAACCTGCTGTTTCTCGACAGCCGCACCACGGCCTCGTCGGTCGCCTATCAACTAGCGGTAGATATGGATGTTAGGGCCATCAACCGCGACCTCTTTATCGACGAGCGCGCCGATGCTCAAACCATTCAGGGAAAACTCTGGCAACTCGCCGCAATCGCGGCTGAGTCGGGCCAAGCCATCGGCGTGGGCCACAACCGCAAAGAGACGCTCGTAGCCCTATTGGCGGTACTGCCGCCGCTAGAGAAGCGCGGCTTTCGCTTCGTCCCGGTCTCCCAGCTACTGCCATGAGTGCCTTTCGCTTTGAGCTCGTCGCGCAAGACGCGGCAACCAGAGCGCGAGCTGGCATCCTCCACACGCCGCACGGCCCGGTGGAGACGCCGGTCTTCATGCCGGTCGGCACCCAAGCCACGGTCAAGACCCTCGATCAACAGGACCTAGCGGCGACCCAAGCGCAGATCATCCTCGGCAATGCCTATCACCTCTACTTGCGCCCCGGCCACCAGCTCATCGATCGGTTGGGGGGACTCCACGCCTTTATGAATTGGCCCAAGCCGATTCTCACCGACAGCGGCGGCTTTCAGGTCTTCAGCCTCAACGACCGCAACGAAGTAACCGCAGACGGCGTACACTTCCAATCGCACTTGGACGGCTCGCATCACTTCTTCACCCCGGAAAAGGTCATGGAAATTGAGCACGGGCTCGGCGCCGATATCATCATGGCTTTCGACGAGTGTACGCCCTATCCCTGTGAGCGCACCTACGCGCAAGAGTCCATGCAGCGAACGTTGCGCTGGGCCGAGCGCTGCTTGAGCCGCCACCGAGAATTGGCAGCCGAGCGCGTCAACCGGCCCCCCCAAGCGCTGTTTGGCATTGTTCAGGGTAGCGTCTATCCAGATTTGCGCCGCGCCTGCGCCCAAGCCCTGATGCGACTCGACCTGCCCGGTTATGCCATTGGCGGCCTAGCCGTAGGCGAACCGCGCGAGGAGATGTTCAAAGTCGTGCGCCAGACGGCCCCCTACTTGCCAGCGGCAAAACCCCGCTACCTGATGGGCGTGGGTTTGCCGCACGACTTAGTCGAGGCCGTTGCAGCCGGCGTCGATATGTTCGACTGCGTAGTCCCCACCCGCAATGCGCGCAACGCCACGGTCTTTACCCGCCGAGGACGCCTGCGCCTCAAAAACGCCTGCCACGCCGAAGACCTGCAACCGCTCGACGCCGATTGCGCTTGTGCCACTTGCCGCCACTACAGCCGGGCGTACCTGCGCCATCTCTTTCAGACCAACGAAATAGTCGGCCTACGCCTAGCCACCTTGCACAATGTGTTTTTCTTTCAGCAGCTAATGCGCGCGATGCGCGATGCCATCATCGGGGGACATTTCGCGGCCTATCAGGCGGAATTTCTCGCCTACTACCAAAACCGCTAGCCGGTTTGGCTCAGGCCGCCTGGTCGCATCGCGCACAGACTAGGGCAAACCGCCGGGCGCCGCCCACGTCGAGTTCGGTGGCAAAATCCTGCTTGACTGGCGCGGACTGATCGCCGCAGAAATCGCACTTGCCGCGCTCTGCGTACTCGGGAACCGCCGCTAGCTCAAATTCGACCTGTTTGCGCTTTTGGCGTCCTTGCGAAAACTGCCGCGCAAAGTTGAGTACTTGGCGATCGGTATCGCGCTCCAAGGTCCGCTCTATGATCGCGTCGAGCGCTGGGTCGTCGGGTTTGCCGCCGTCTTCGAGTGTGTGCCAAGCGGCGCGGCGCACTCGGGCGTCTTGATCTTCGAGCATCCGGTAGAGTGCCTGCCAGACCTCGGCTATGCTGCGCCGCACGTGGCAGGGGCACAAAAACGACGCTGCCTGTAGGCGATCTGCTGGGTCGGCGCTGCGCGACAACTGCAACAGCTCTTGAATTTCTTCGCGCCCCACGCGCTGTTCGCCTGGGCGAAAAGCCGCCCGCTGGTGCTTGTTTAGCCCTTGGTGCCGCGTCTTGCGGCGCTTTCTGCTCATGGCCCATTCTCCTGTCTCAATTTTCTCTTCATCATCTTAACGACGAGCGTGCTGCAATGTCAAAGGATTGGCGGGCGATCGGCGAATTATCGTACGCCAGTATTACTCAGCGCGGGGATTTTTATTAAATTTCCTATGACTTTTAACCTACCGAAAGGATTTGCCCGTGTTCGATCTCATTTCCACGGCCCACGCCCTCGGCGGCGGCCCCTCCGATGGCGGCCAGCCCAATCCCATCGCCTCGCTCCTGCCCTTTGCGCTGATGTTTCTAGTGCTCTATCTCTTGATCTTGCGTCCGCAGATGAAGAAGCAGAAGAACCAACAGCGGATGATTGACGAGCTCGAAAAAAACGATGAAATCGTCACCAGCGGCGGGATTCACGGCACCATTCTCAACATCAAAGACGATATACTCGTGGTCAGAATCGCCGACAACGTCAAGATCGAGATTTCGCGGGCGGCCGTTTCGCGGGTTAAAAATAAAGAAGAAGGGAAGTAGTGAGGCTTGTGTTTATGGGAACCCCGCGCTTTGCGGTTCCCTCCTTAACAGCCCTCGCCCAGAGCCGCCATCAGATCGTCGCCGTCGTCACCAATCGCGACCGACCCCAAGGGCGGGGTCGCCAGCTTGCCAGCCCGCCCGTTAAAGAACAAGCTCTAAAGCTCGGATTAGAAGTACTGCAACCGGCCGCGGTTGACGACCCGGCGCTAGCCGCTGCGCTGGCCGCCCCCGCGCCCGACCTGTTTGTCGTCGTCGCCTTTTCAGTTTTGCCGCCGCACCTACTCGCCATTCCCCGCCTCGGCTCAATCAACCTCCATCCTTCGCTGTTGCCAGCCTATCGCGGCGCGGCTCCCATTATCTGGGCGGTGGCCAACGGCGAGGCAGAGACTGGCATCACCACCTTTCAACTCAGCCCGCGCATTGACGCGGGTCATATCTTACTCCAGCGCCGCTTTGCCATCGGCAGCGAAGAGACGGCCGGTGAGTTGGAAGCTCGCTTGTGCGTGGAGGGCGCCAAGATGGTCGTGGAGACTGTCGATGGGCTGGAAGAAGGCCGCCTCAGCGGACGGCCCCAAGCCAGCGACGGCGTCAGTCGCGCCCCTAAGCTGTCTAAAAAGGACGGCCAGATTGACTGGCAGCAACCGGCGGAGCGGGTCCGCAACCTGGTCCGCAGCATGAATCCCAAGCCCGGTGCGTACACCCACTGGCAGGGCAAAACGATCAAAGTGCATCGGACTCAGCACGATGCCGGCGGCGGTGCCCCTGGCACCGTACTCTGTGCCGATGGCCGTCGAGGTTTTACCGTCGCCTGCGGTGAGGGTGCTCTACAACTGACCCAAGTACAACCGACGGGCAAAACTGTCATGGAGGGAACGGCCTTTGTGCGGGGCTACCCGATTGCGGCTGGTATGCGGCTGGGCTAGCCTGCTGTTGGTCCTGCTCGCGGGGCGACCCACTTGCGCCACAGAGGCCGCGGCCGATTCGATTGGCGCGGTGTCGTCCGGCCTCACCCCCCTGCCTTCGGCGCATGGTGCGCTCCTGCGCTCGGCCGTGTTGCCCGGCTGGGGGCAGTGGTACAACGGCCGCCCCGTCAAGGGGCTGTTCTTCGGTTCGGTGAGCGCGACGGCCCTAACTGCGGTGGTGGTCGAGCAGCGACGCATTCGCTCTGCGCCCACACCCGAAGAACACCAAAACCGCACCGCCCGCCGCAACAGTCGCCTGCTCTACTTTGCGCTCTCGGTGGCCTTGGCCGCCATGGACGCCTATGTCGATGCCCACCTGGCGGACTTTGGGGCCGCGCAAGTGGAAATGCAGCGCGACAAAGCGTGGCTCAAGCTGAAAGCACCGCTGCCTTAGCGGCGCTGCTCAATGCGCTCAACGCGGCGTCTCAGCAGTTTGAGTCGGTCAAATGCGAACGGCATGTACTGGTGGGAGGGAATTTGGATGCGGCGGCGGCGCTCCAAGTGACCGATCTCGCGCTCGATCTCGACGGAGAGCTGATCGGAGAAAAACAACACCAGCGGATGGGCGTTGAGCAGGCTGCCGAGCCGCGTGGTGCGACCGCGGGCGAGCATCTGCACCCGGAAGGCGAGCTGGCGCAGACGGCGCAAGGCGACTAGCCGCCCCAGTATCGCACAGGCCGCATAGGCTAGGCAGATTAGGAAGATCCCGCAGGCTATATATGTGAAGTAGTAGAACATAGTCGCTGTCGGCTTCTACTTGAATATGTAACACGCGGCTCGACGGCTCAAGCCCATGGCCGATATGCCAACTAGGACCCAGTTTCTCGGGCCGCGCCGCCGACCTCAACGTGGGCGTGGTGATTAACGGCCGCTAAACGCGCCTCCTTGACGATGTAGCCGGGGATTGCTTATCTTTTTTGCTCTTGTGGGGCTGTAGCTCAGTTGGGAGAGCGCCTGAATGGCATTCAGGAGGTCAGGGGTTCGATTCCCCTCAGCTCCACCATGATAAGCTGCCAGGTTATAAAGGGTTTACGACATGCCGTCGCAGACCCTTTTTTTCGGAATTATCGACCGCGGACATGCCCCCCTTGGCTGTTTTCACCACATAGCATCCTGAGACCGGAATGGATTCAGCCCATTCACTCGACCACATCATTCGCCTGACGTCCCAGACAGACCACTTCAAAGAAGTCGTCGTCCGGCTTGCTAATGGACAGCAACACATCCTGTTCCACGGGCTGCCTGCGGCCCTAGCCGCGTTTCTGGCCAACCACATCCGCACCGCCCTTGAACGCCCGGTGCTCATCGTCGCAGCCGACGAGGACCGCGCCGAGCAGTGGCGCGACGACCTCCAAATCATCGCCGGAGAGCAGCGGGTCCATTACTTTCCCGCTTGGGACGTTGGAATCTACGACCGGCAGTCCCCAGACCCCGAAATTACCAGCTTGCGCGTGGCGGCTGCCGCACAGCTTATGCGCGGCCAACCGGCCATTGTCGTCGCCCCGGCCGCGGCCCTGCTCGAGCCGCTGATTCCGCCTCATGCCCTCGAACTAGGCACCGAGGTTCTCAAAGTGGGAGCAGAACGCGACCTCGACGCGCTCTGCTCTCACTGGGTCGCCTGCGGCTTCGACCGCGTGGCGGCCATTGACGGCGTCGGACAATTTAGCCTGCGCGGCGGCATCCTCGACATATACCCTTTCGGCGTTGAGCACCCCTACCGCTGCGAGTTTTTCGGCGATGAGATCGAATCCATTCGCCACTTCGATGTCAGCACCCAGCGCTCGCTGAGCAGCTGTGAAGAGGCTTGGGTGCTGCCGGCGCGCGAGGTGTTGGTCAACTCCCCCTTTTACGAAGATTACCTCCAGCGAATCGAAGCCGCTGGCCCGGCCCAAGCCCTCGCTCCGCTGAAAGATCAGCTAGAGCTAGGCGAATCGCTCGACGGCATTGAGTGCTATACTAGTCTGCTCTACGGCCGCGACGATGGGCTTTTTGAGTACCTCAAGGAGCCGGTGCTCTTTTTGGCGGAGCGCGAGGACATCGCCGCAGCCCTCGACAAGGCCCTAGCCAAGCCGCGCCAAGAGTACCAGCGGTCGCGGCACAAAGAAGCACTGCTGCCTCCCTCGGCACTGCTGCGCGACCGAGATTGGCTCATCGCACAGCTCGACAACTGCACCCGGCTCGAACCAGCACCCGTGGGCCAGCTCGACAACGCCATCCACTTCGAGGCCACACAGCCGCGCGTCTTTGCCGGCGAGCGCGCCCTCCTCCAGCAGGAAATCGATCGGCTTGCCACTCATTCCTACGCCATCCACATCCGCTGCGAGACCAAGGGACAAGCGAGCCGTTTAGAGGAGATTTTCGCCGACTGTCCCGAGATCCACTTTGGGCTTGGCTCGCTGCACCAAGGCTTTACCTTTCCACAAGCCCAGCTGGCCGTGCTCAACGACCACGAGATCTTCAGCCGCCAGAAGCGCCGCTACCGCTACCGCCGGTTCCGCACGGCTAAGTCCATCGCCAACTACGGAGCCTTGCAGCGCGGCGATTTCGTCGTCCATATTGACCACGGCATTGGCCGCTACTCGGGCATCCGCCGTCTGAGCATCAGCGGCCGCGAGCACGATTGCCTCGTGGTGGCCTATCAAGACCAAGACCGCGTCTTCGTCCCCGTCGAACAGCTCGACCGTTTGCGCAAGTATTCCAGTGCCGAAGGCGAAGTCCCCCTGCTCAGCAAGCTGGGCAGTGCCGCGTGGGAAAAACTCAAGGAGCGCACGCGCGAAGAGATCTTCAAAATGGCCAGCGAGTTGGTACACCTCTACGCCGAGCGCAAGGCCCGGCCCGGCTTTGTGTTTTCAGCCGATGGTCCTCTGCACCGCGAGTTAGAAGCGGCTTTTCCCTTTCAAGAGACGCCCGACCAACTGCGCACCATGGAAGAAGTCAAAAAGGACATGGAAGCACCGCACCCCATGGATCGCTTAGTCTGCGGCGATGTTGGCTATGGCAAGACCGAGGTCGCCGTGCGCGCGGCCTTCAGGGCCGTCTGCGACCACAAGCAGACCGCCGTATTGGTGCCCACCACTATTCTCGCCGAGCAGCACTACCAGACCTTCTCCGAACGCATGGGGCACACTCCAGCACGCGTTGAGGTGCTCAGCCGTTTCCGCTCTGCCAAACAACAGCAGCAAATCCTCCAAGCCGTCAAAGACGGCCGGGTCGATGTACTCATCGGCACCCACCGCATCCTTTCCAAAGACATTCGCTTCCGCGACTTAGGGCTCTTGATCGTCGATGAGGAGCAGCGCTTTGGGGTCCGCCACAAGGAGCGGCTCAAGCAGCTCAAGCGGCTCGTCGATGTACTGACCCTGACGGCCACCCCAATCCCGCGCACCTTGCACATGTCGATGATGGGCGCTCGGGACATGTCGGTGATCAACACGCCGCCGCAGGATCGCCTGCCCATCCACACCGAGATTCTAGCTTTTGACGAGGGCCGCATTGCCGAGGCCATCCACCGCGAGGTCGAGCGCGGCGGTCAGGTTTACTTCGTCCACAACCGAGTGCAGTCGATTCAGCGGCTGATGGAATACCTGCAAGACCTCTTGCCACAGGTGCGCTTTGGCGTCGCCCACGGGCAGATGCCACCCAAGCAGCTAGAGGAGGTCATGGTCGATTTCTTGGAACGGAAATACGACTGTTTAGTCTGCACTATGATCATCGAATCGGGTATCGACATTCCTTCGGTCAACACCGTCATCGTCAACCGCGCCGACGCGCTGGGCCTGAGCCAACTCTACCAGATCAGAGGCCGGGTCGGCCGCTCCAACGAGCGCGCCTACGCCTACCTCCTGGTGCCCAAGGGCAAAAAGCTGACCAAGAAAAGCCGCATGCGCCTGCGCGCCATCGAGGAATTCGCCGACTTGGGCTCTGGGTTTAACATCGCCATGCGCGATCTAGAGATTCGCGGCGCCGGCAATCTGGTGGGAGCGCAGCAACACGGATTTATCGCCGCCGTCGGCTTCGACCTCTACTGCCGCTTGCTCGACGAGGCCATGCGCGAAATCAAGGGCGAGTACTCGCTCGACAATCCCGACCCCGAGATAAAAATTGCGGTCTCGGCTTATATTCCCGATGAGTACCTCGACGACCCAGACCAAAAGATGGAGTTCTACCAGCGCTTAGCCGACGCTGGCCGCATTGTCGAACTTTTGGATATTCGCGAGGAGATGCAAGACCGCTTTGGGCGCCTGCCCCAGCCAGCGCGTTCGCTACTGCACATCATGGAAATCAAAATCATGGCCCGCCAGCTCGGCCTCGCAAGCGTCCAGTTGGAGCAGAGTCGCTTGCGCCTCGCCTTTCCGCCAGACCGGCCGGTTTCGCCAGCCGACATCGAGAAGATGGTGGAGCGATGTTCGGCCCAGCTAGACTTCGACTTAGGCGAACAGCTCAAAATTGAGGTTCGGGTGCCGGGCCGCGACGAGATAGAGCGCTTGGAAAAGGCGCGCAACACCCTGGAGGAAATCCTCTGAAAACACTACTTGCCATCGCGCTGGCGCTCAGTGCGCTGTCGGGATGTGAATCCTCGGGCACCCGCGACATCGTCGCCCGCGTCGGAGACGCCGAGCTCACCGAGAGCGAGTTGGCAAGCCAACTCGCGCCCGGCCTCGACGCCGATTTGGCCGCAGAGGAGCGGGCGCAGCTTATCGACGACTGGGTGCGCCGAGAATTGCTCTATCAGGAAGCCCTCGCCCGCGGGCTTGACCAACAAGCGCGGCTCAAAACGCTCTTGGCGAAGATGCGGCGGGATCTACTGGTGGCGACCTTGCTCGACGCCGAGTTTCAAGACCAAGAGCTCGTCTTTAGCGAGGCCGCAATCCGCCGCTACTACGACGAGCATCAAGCCGATTTTCGCCGGCAGCATCCCGAAATTAGGGCGCGGCACATCCTCCTGACTAGCCAGCGCGAGGCCAGCACCCGGCGTCAAACCCTGCTGCAGCGCGGCGAGAGTTTTGCCGAGGCGGCCCGCAAGCACTCGCACGATGATTCCACCCGCAACCAGGGAGGCGAGTTGGGCTATTTCTCCGAAGCAGAAAACCCCATCCTGTGGGCAGCATGCCAAGGACTACAGCTCAAGATCATTTCCGAGCCAGTGCCGACCGAGTACGGCTATCACCTCATTCAGGTCCTAGAGCACTGCGAGGCTGGCACAGTCCGCGACCTAACACAGGTGCGCGCCCAGATCGTCGAGGCACTAGTGCGCAAGCATCATCAATCTCAACTCGACCAACTCGTCGCCAAACTCAAAAAATCCACAGACTGGGCTATCGCAGCCCCCACCAATCGCTGATTATGCTACTGCATTTGCCAACTCGCCTGTTGTTAGTGCTCGGCCTGGCGCTGTGTATCGCGCCGCGCGCCGAGGCTTTGCCCGAACTTATTGACCGAATCGTCGCTACGGTTGACGATCACACGATCCTTTGGTCTGAACTCAACTACCGCTTGCGCTTTGAGGCCGAGCAGCGCGGGCTGTCGGTCTTTGCCGAATCCGAGCAAATCGCGACCCTGCGCCGCGAGATCCTCGACGCCATGATCGACGAGCAAGTACTGGTGCTCAAGGCCCAACAGGACAGCATTCAGATTGACCCCACCGAAGTTGAGCAGATGCTCGGCCAGCAGTTCCAGATGGCCAAAAGCAGCATGGACGACGGGGAATTCGCGCAGATGCTAGCGCGGGTGGGCTTGAGCGAACGCCAGCTCAAGGCCCGCTACCGCAAGGAAATTCGCCACCGCCTGCTGTCGCGCCAGATGCGCGCCTTTGTCTCGTACCGGGTACACGTCAGCCACCGCGACGTAGAACAGTTCCGCAGTGCCCACCAAGACACCCTGCCGGCCCAAATCTCGCTCAGCCACATTCTGATCCAGATTTTGCCCAGCGATGAAGTGCTACAAGAAAAGCGGGCGCGCGTCGAAGAGATCCAAGCTCTGTTGGACGCTGGCGGCGATTTCGCTACCATCGCCCGCACCCACTCTGAAGATCCCGGCAGTGCCGCGCTCGGCGGCGATTTGGGCTGTTTCTCGCCTGGAACCTTGGTGCCCGAGTTCGAGGAAGCGGCCTTCGCGCTCAAACCGGGCCAGACCAGCGAGCCGGTTTTGAGTCCGTATGGCTACCACTTGATCGAGGTGCGCGAAAAGCGCGAAAACTCCATCTGCGCCAGCCACATTCTCGTCTTGGCCCAAACCTCGGAAAGCGACCAAGCGCGGGCGCGAGAAACGCTAGAGAATCTGCGCCACCGCGCCCAGACCGGCGAGGAGTTTTCCCAACTCGCCCGCCAGTATTCGGCCAACCCGCAGACGGCTATGCAGGGCGGCCTCTGGGGCACCTTCCCCAAAAATCAGATCCCCGAATTCCTCCAGCCGTACCTCCGCAACCTCAAACTGGGCGACATTAGCGAGCCCTTCTTTTTTGACGATGGCGGCCACATCATCAAAATTGACGACGATCAAGCCACAATTGAGAGCCTGATCCGCGAAAGCCGCACCGCCCAAGCGGTGGGCCAATTAATCGACGAATACCGGCAGCAAATCCACATCGAGGTTCGGCTCGACGAGGAAAACTTGCGCCGACCAGCACAGAATGCGACTGGATATCTTTCTGAAGAACACGGGGCTGATCAAACAGCGCAGTGAAGCCAAGCGGGCCTGTGATGCCGGGCAAGTCCAGATCGGCGGCCAGCAGGCCAAGGCTTCGCACACCGTGGTCGTGGGTGAGCAGATACACATTGCAACCCCCTCTCGCCTGCTCGACATTGAAGTCCTCGGTATCCCCGAGCGCCCGCCCGCCCGGCGGGACCGCCGCCGCTTTTACCGGATCCTCCGCCAAGAGCACCGCGACCCGTACGAAGACTTGAGCTTTTAGGATGCAAGCTGTGGGTAACGCCGCGCAATCGCCCTATCAAGGGTTAGCCCCCATTTACGACTATGTAATGGCCCACGTCGATTACGGCCAATGGGCCGCTTACATCCAGGCGCTGTTGGCCCGCTTTGCTCCCACCGCCACGCGTGTCGTGGACTTGGCCTGCGGCACCGGCAATATGTCTTTTGCTATCCACCGCCTCGGCTATGAGGTAACGGGCGTGGACTGCTCCGAGGCCATGCTGGAGGTCGCACGCGAGAAAAGTGCTGGTACCAGCGTCGAATTCGCCCAACAAGACCTGCGCCAGCTAGGGGGCCTAGGGCCTTTTGATGCGGCCACTTGCCTGTACGACAGCTTCAACTATCTGCTCGCACCAGCCGACATCGACGCGGCGTTGCGCGGTGCGCTGGGCATTGTGCAGCCGGGTGGGCTTTTCGTTTTTGACATCTGCACCGAGCGCAACTCGCTGCACTACTTCCGCGACATGCGCCACAGCGAGCGCGGGCCGGGTTTTTCCTACGAGCGGCACAGCATCTACGATCCAGCGCGGCGGCTACAGCGCAATCACTTCCGCATCCGGCGCGACGAGAGCGATGTCGCGTGCGAGGAAACCCATGTCCAGCGCATCTATTCGGTTGCCACCGTTGCGGCCCAAGTCGAGGCGAGTGCTTGGGAGTTGCTCGCTCTGTTCGACGGTTTCACATTTGCCGAGGGGAGCGAAAAATCGGACCGCGTTCACTTCGTCTTACGCGCTCCGCTAGTGGAGCAATAACTTTGGACCTGCAACTAACAGCGACGCGCACATTCATCGAGGCAGCAGACGACTTCCTGCTGACGACCCACGTCAACAGCGACGCCGACGGGCTAGGCGCCTGCATGGCTTGGGCGCACCTGCTGAGGAGCCTCGGTAAGCGGGCTGACATCGGCCTGCCCGAGCCACCAGCAGACCAGTGCTCCTTTCTCGCTGGCTGGGACCGCGTGCGCCACTTCGCCGACCTCGACTTGAGCCGCTATCGCTGCGCCATTGTCGCCGACTGCCCCTCGCTGGACCGCATCGGCCCACTGCGCCCAGGTCTCAGCCCCGACATCCGCCTCCTCAACATCGATCACCACCGGGGCAACGAGTACTTCGGCGCAGTAAACATCGTCGCGGAGATTAGCTCTACTTGCGAGCTTCTCTACCATCTCGCCGTCGGCCTCGGCTATGAGATTGATGCCGTCGCCGCCGCCCAACTCTATGCGGGAATTCTCTTTGATACCGGCGGCTTTCGCTTCTCGCTAACGACGGCCACCACCTTTGAAGTGGCGGCCAAGCTAGTGCGGCGCGGCGCACATCTCGACGCCATCGCCGAGGGCGTCTTTGGCAACAAGAGCTTCGGCTCGGTCAAGCAGCGCGGTCAGGCCATTGAGAGCTTGGTGCTGCGCCTTGACGGCCGCGTGGCCGTGCTCCATCTCGACTGCGCAGCCATGAAGGCGGGCGAGCCTGACGAGGTCGTCAACTACGGTATGATGATCCAAGGGGTCGAAGTGGCTGTGCTACTCAAAGAACGCGCGCCCGGGTGCTACCGCATCAGCCTGCGCTCGCGCGACAAGGTCGATGTCAGCCAAATTGCTGGCACTTTTGGCGGCGGCGGCCACGCCCGCGCTGCCGGGCTGGAGCTAACGGGTGTGCCGCAAGATATTGTCGAGGATATATTGACAGCGATCCGTCGCCATTTAAATTAGTAATAATTATTGTTTATTATAGATTTTTATTTATATTATTTTCTTTTCTTTCTGCTAAAGAAGAGCAAGGAAGGCATTCCATTGCATTTAATTACTTTAAAGGACTGGTCTTCAGCCGATGTGCAGCAAGCGGTCGAACTTGGCCTCGCCGTCAAGGCTACCCCTCAGCAGTATGCCGACGCCCTGTCTGAGCGCACGGTAGTTTTGCTCTTCCAAAAGACTTCGACCCGCACCCGCTGCGCCGGCGAGATCGGCACTGCCCAGCTAGGCGGCCACGCCCTCTACTTGAACTGGCAGGATACCAACTTCGGTCTAGCCGACTTAAGCGACGAGTTCCGCGTACTCTCCGGCTATTCCGACTTGATCGTCGCCCGTTTGCTCGAACACGCCGATGTGCGCCGCGCGGCGGCGGCGGCGCAGGTGCCGCTAATAAACGGCTGCTGCAACCGCTACCATCCCTTGCAGGCGTTGGCCGACTTGATGACCCTACAGGAGGCTTTGGGGCGGCTCGAAGGGGTGCGCCTGACCTACGTCGGGGTGCTCAACAACGTCGCCAACTCGCTCATTGCCGCTGGTGTCAAAGTGGGCATGCACGTCACTTGCGTCTGCCCCGAAGTCAACGCGGCGGCGTGCGACGACGCGCTCTACGCCGAGGCCAAGCGCTTGGGACTCTACGAGCACACCGAGGAACTACATCTGGCACTGGCCAAGTCTGACGCTGTGTACACCGACACTTGGATCGACATGGAATTTTTTGCCAATCCCAAATTCGCCCGCGAAAAGGAGCGGCGGCTCCAGACCTTTCAGCCCTATCAGCTCAACCGCGCATTGCTCGCCGATCTAGACCTGAAAATCCTGCACTGCCTCCCCGCCCACCACGGCTATGAGATCGAAGGTGAGCTCTTGCACGACGAGCGCTCGCTGATTTTCACCCAGGCCGAAAACCGCCTGCACAGCCAGAAGGCCGTGCTGATCAAGCTGGCCAGTGCCCGCGCCTGAGTAACGCCCGAGGATTCCAGATCACGCGCTCGGCCGACGAGGCAACACTTTCAGTTATTCGAGCAGCCGGGATGGGAGCGCACCAGTCTGGTGGCGAGGATCTGCGCTTTGCTAAACCTACGCCTCTGACCGCATCCACGTCCCGCTCCGCCCGCCCCGCTTCTCCATCAGCCGCAACTCGGAAATCACCATCCGGCGATCGACGCCCTTGCACATGTCGTAAATGGTCAAAAGTGCCGTGCTGGCCGCCACCAGTGCCTCCATTTCCACGCCGGTGCGGTCGTCAATTTTAGCCTCGGCCTCGACCGCGACCCGATCTTCGCCGACCTGCAAATCTAGGCTGATCGCCGTGAGATTGAGCGGGTGGCACAAGGGGATTAACTCGCCCGTGCGCTTGGCGGCCATGATCCCGGCCAGCCGCGCCGCTTCTAAGACATTGCCCTTGGCGACTTTATTTTGGGCGATTAGCTCGGCTGTCGTCCGATCCATGCGAATCTCGCCGCGCACCCGCGCCAGCCGGGCGGTCGGCTGCTTGCCGCCGACATCGACCATCTTGAGACGGCCCTGCTCGTCGAGGTGAGTCAACTGGTCGGCCACTACATATTCTCGATAATTGCGGTGCCAAACTCCGAGCACTTGACCTCGGTCGGCTGGTCCATTAGCCGCGCAAAGTCGTAGGTAACTACTCGGCTCACAATCGTCTGTTCCAGCCCCTTGACGATCAAGTCGGCGGCCTCGTCCCAGCCCAAGTGGCGGAGCATCATCTCGCCCGACAGGATCACCGAACCGGGGTTGACCTTGTCTTGGCCAGCGTACTTAGGCGCGGTGCCGTGGGTGGCCTCAAAAATGGCATGGCCCGTGGTGTAGTTGATGTTGCCGCCTGGCGCGATGCCGATGCCGCCGACGCAAGCGGCCAGCGCATCGCTGATGTAGTCGCCGTTGAGGTTCATCGTCGCGATGACCGAGTACTCGGCTGGGCGCGTGAGGATCTGCTGCAAAAAGGCATCGGCGATCGCGTCCTTTACGGTGATCTCGGTGCCGTTGACGACGATGCGAGTCCAAGGACCGCCGTCGATCGCTGCGCCGCCGTAAGTCTTTTGCGCCAATTCGTAGCCCCAGTCGCGGAAGGCCCCTTCGGTGAACTTCATGATGTTGCCTTTGTGGACTAACGTGACACTGTCGCGGCCTTGGGCGGCGGCGTAGTCAATGGCGGCGCGGACCAGCCGCTCGGTGCCCTCTTGCGAGACCGGCTTGACGCCCAAGCCAGCGGTATCTGGAAAGCGAATTTTGCCGTAGCGGTCGGCAAAGTGCTCTTGCAGCAGTGCCTTAAAGTGCGCGTTGTCGTCGGTGCCTTGCTCGAACTCAATCCCGGCGTAGATGTCCTCGGTGTTTTCGCGGAAGATGACCATATCCACCAGTTCGGGTTGCCGCACCGGCGAGGGTACGCCGCTGAAGTAGCGCACCGGGCGCAGACACACATACAGGTCGAGTATCTGGCGCAAAGCCACGTTGAGGCTGCGAATCCCACCGCCGACGGGCGTCGTCAGCGGCCCCTTGATGCCAACCAGATAGGTCTTGAAGGCTTCCACGGTGGCGTCGGGCAGCCAGCTAGCGGTTTGCTCGAAGGACTTCTCGCCGGCCAAAACTTCCATCCAAGCGATCCTCCGCTGACCACCATAAGCCTTGTCGATGGCTGCGTCGAATACGCGCACGGCTGCCGCCCAGATATCTGGCCCGGTGCCGTCCCCTTCGATAAAGGGAATGATTGGTTGGTCTGGTACGCTGAGCGCGCCATCTACGAAGGTTATTTTTTCGCCGTTTGCGGGCACTTTAGGCTGCCAATCGGCCATAGCATAAAACTCCTCGGGTCTTTTGTTTTAAAAGGAATAATCGGCCCGGTTCGACCGCTGTAGCTGCGTCCGGAGCCGGTCTGTCGCAGCTTTTGAATTTAAGACTTTCGCTCGAGACGGCCAATGCAAGCGGCCAAAGCACTGCGCTCGACCTCGACTAGCGCGCAGGCGAAGACGTCGGCATAGGCGCCCAGCAGTTCGGACTCGACTTCGCGTCGGTCCAACGCCCGCCCCAAGAGCGCAGCCATCGTAGTTATCCCCTCGCTGCCCAAGCCACAGGGCTTGATCGCCGCAAAGCGACTCAGGTCGGTAGCCACATTCAGGGCCAGACCGTGCGTCGTGATCCAGTGCCGCACATTGACCCCGATCGACGCCACCTTAGACGAGCCAACCCAAGCCCCGGTCAAGCCGCCCCGAGCCTCTCCGGCCAAGCCATAGGCCCCTAGGGTGCGGATCAGCACGGCCTCTAAATCGCGTAAATACTGATGTACATCTCGACCGCGCTGGCGCAGGTCGACGATCGGGTAGGCGACAATCTGGCCCGGCCCGTGAAACGTCACGCTGCCCCCGCGATCGAGCTCGACCACTTCTAGCCCTTGAGTTAAGAGATGCTCCGGCCGCGTCGCCCGGCCGCCGGTATAGGTTGGCGGGTGTTCGACCAGCATCAGCGTATCTGGGATTTGCTCGGCTCGCCGCAACTGGCGCAGCGATTGTTGCCACGCCCAAGCCCGAGCAAAATCGATCCGCCCGACTCGGCAAACGCGCGTTTCGTTCATGGGTGGTTTCTTTTGTTAAACGCCGACTAGGGGGCTGGTCTATAAGCAGGGTCCGAACCAGAGGTATGCCGCACCACTTCTCTTTGCCGGTTGGCCTTCACAATATACCTTTTTCGCACCGAAACCGCCTTCCTGAGAAATTATCGAGTCCGGGTGAATTGTTCGCCGGTATTGCAGAGCAAGCACTCAGCGGTTGATCTTGACGAAAACAACGCAATCTCTATATTTTATTGCTCAGCTTTGCTTTTTAGCACTCTCTTTTTATGAGTGCCAACATTACAAAAACAAACTTTTTCATCCACCCACCACCCATCTTAAGGAGACATGTGTTATGGCTGCCAAACAGCTAGAATTTGACAGAGCGGCGCGCGACGCGCTACAGCGCGGCGTCGATCAGTTGGCCGATGCCGTCAAGGTAACGCTGGGCCCCAAAGGCCGCAACGTAGTGTTAGACAAGAAGTTCGGATCGCCGACGGTCACCAAAGACGGCGTGACTGTCGCCAAGGAAATCGAACTCAAAGACGCCTACGAAAATATGGGCGCCCAGATGGTCAAGGAAGTTGCTTCCAAAACCAGCGATGTCGCCGGCGATGGCACCACCACCGCTACGGTCTTTGCTCAGACCATCTTCCGCGAGGGCCTCAAAAACGTAACCGCTGGTGCCAACCCCATGGACCTCAAGCGCGGCATCGACAAAGCCGTTGCAGTCGTCGTGGACGAGATTCGCAAGTCCAGCAAGGAAGTCAAGTCGCGTGAGGAAATCGCCCAAGTCGGCACCATCTCGGCCAACAACGACTCAGCCATCGGCGAGTTGATCGCCGACGCGATGGAAAAGGTCGGTAAGGACGGCGTCATCACCGTCGAAGAAGCCAAAGGCACTGACACCAACTTGGATGTGGTCGAGGGCATGCAGTTCGACCGCGGCTACCTCTCGCCCTACTTCGTCACCGATCAGGAGTCGATGACTGCCGAACTCGAAGACAGCTACATCCTGATCCACGACAAGAAAATCTCCTCCATGCGCGACTTGGTTCCGGTTCTCGAAAAGACCGCCCAACTCAGCAAGCCCTTGCTGATTATCGCTGAGGATATCGAAGGCGAAGCCCTAGCGACGCTGGTTGTCAACAAAATTCGCGGCACCATCCGGGTTGCTGCGGTCAAGGCTCCGGGCTTTGGCGATCGCCGCACGGCCATGCTCGAAGACATCGCCATCCTCACCGGTGGTCGGGTCATCTCCGAAGAAGCAGGGCTCAAGCTCGAAGGCGTCACTCTCGACGACCTAGGCCAAGCCAAGCGCGTCGTCCTCGACAAGGACAACACCACCATCGTCGAAGGGGCCGGTCAGGCTGCGGACATCCAAGGCCGCGTCGCCCAAATCCGCCGTCAGATCGAGGAAACGACCTCGGACTACGACCGCGAGAAACTGCAAGAACGGCTGGCCAAGCTCGCTGGCGGCGTCGCCGTGATCAATGTCGGCGCCCCGACCGAGACCGAAATGAAGGAAAAGAAGGCCCGCGTTGAAGACGCATTGCACGCCACCCGCGCCGCTGTCGAAGAAGGCGTGGTCGCCGGTGGGGGCGTCGTCTTCCTCCGCGCTCAAGCAGCACTTGGCCAGACCGAAGCCGCAGACGACGAGGCCGTGGGCGTCAATATTATTCACCGCGCCCTCGAAGAGCCCCTGCGGATGATCGCCTCTAACGCGGGTTCCGAAGGGGCCATTGTCGTCCGCAAGGTTGCCGATGGAAGTGGAGCCTTTGGCTTTAACGCCCGCACCGAGGAATACGAAGATCTCGTCGAAGCCGGTGTCGTGGACCCAGCCAAGGTTTCGCGCACTGCGCTCGAAAACGGCGCTAGCATCGCGTCGCTACTGCTAACCACCGAAGCACTAATCGCCGAGCTGCCCGAGAAGACTCCTCCGGCCCCGGCCGGCCCTCCTGGCGGCGATATGTACGGCGGCGGGATGGGCATGTAACATCCCTCGGTCGCAAATAAAAAAGGCTCGCTGTTCTTTGGCAGCGAGCCTTTTTTGTAATCACCAGACGACCAACCCAAGCAGAAAACGCTACAGGAGAAACACCGTCAGTGGCTTCGTGAATCTCGTGCGCCTTCTGAGGAAAGTCTGTGCGCTGACTTGTTGCCGCCGAAAGACGGTCCTTCCCTCTTGCGCCCTAGGTATCCTGTGGCCTACAATATGGTGATGGTCGAGATTCGCCAAACCGAGGTTTACTCCCGATGGTTCAGGCGGCTTCGGGACAGGCAGGCCAGGGTGAGAATCGACAACCGCATCCGCCGACTGTCCCTAGGCAACCCCGGCGACGTGAGGCCGGTGGGTGAGGGGGTTTCTGAGATTCGCATCAACTACGGACCCGGCTACCGGGTGTACTTAGCGCAAAGAGGTGAGACCCTAGTCGTCCTTCTGGTGGGAGGCGACAAGGACAGCCAAGAGCGGGACATACGAAGGGCGCTGGAATTGGCCAGGGGGCTATAGGAGAGCATCAACTATGGCAAAGACACAGACGAAACCGTGGGATCCGGCGGAGCATCTGGAGACCGAGGAGGACATGGCCGCCTACCTGAACATCGCCTTGGAAGAGGGCGACCTGAGCCTGATCATGGCGACCATTGGAGATATCGCCCGCGCTCGGAGAATGACGGTGGTGGCCCAAGAGACGGGGCTGGGCAAGGAGAGCCTATCAGCCGACAGCAACCCCGAGTTCGCCACAGTGCTCAAGGTGGTACGAGCACTGGGACTCAGACTTCAGGCCGCAGCAGGGCCGGGAGCAAACGATGATGTACGGCGGCGGGATGGGCATGTAACATCCCTCGGTCGCAAATAAAAAAGGCTCGCTGCTTCTTTGGCAGCGAGCCTTTTTTGTATCGTCCTTCTGGTGGGAGGCGACAAGGACAGCCAAGAGCGGGACATACGAAGGGCGCGATCACATCCACAATCTATAGCGCGAGGGGTCGCGGAACTGCCCATCTTCTTGGACGGCATAGTGCAACCCCGGCTTCCGCGAGCCGCGCCCCGCATCCAACAGCGCAATAGACTGACCCTTGAGGACGTAATCCCCCACATCGACGAGCAGGTGGGCGTTGTGTCCGTAATGGGTCAGCAGCCCGTTGCCGTGGTCGAGTGTCACCACGTAACCGAGGTCCGCGTCGTACCCCACTTGCAGCACTTGGCCCGCAGCACTGGCCTGTACCAAGCTGCCCGCAGCCGCGGCAATAACGACCGCGGGATGCTCTTCGCTAAAGGGCTTGAGCACCGGCCCGCGCACCGGCCACAAAGTGGGGACGGTATGCACATGGCCCCAACGCAGCCGCTGTATGAAGGAGACATAAGGAATCTCCTCGCTGGGCTGGGCCACCGCTTCGCCCAATGCCTCGGGTCTGCCCAAGATCGCGCGCAACCGATCATTGCCGTGCGTGAGTCGGATCAGCATTTCTTCGAGCTGATCTATTTGGCTTACTTGCTCGGCGAGCAGGGCCTTGTCTTGCTCAAGCTGTGCTGTCTTCTGCTTTAGCTCGCGCCTGTCGAGATAGGCGTCAAGTCCCACCGACAGCAGTACGAACAAGGCCACGCAGCACAACCCCAACGACCACACGAGTGCGCCGGAAACTTTGAATTCAAAGGTTTTGCGGCCTCTTTCTGGAACGACGATTAAGGTAATGTTGCTATGTCTGAACATCTTGGGCTGGTCCGTTTCGCTTGTAGGGTGAATAAACCCTAAATATATTGCGATATTGCGCTTGAGCTGTGCTATGCTCTTAAAAAAAGCAACATATCGCCCGTGTCGCCATTCCGCCTTTTGCCCTTAGCCCTGTGTTTGCTCTTGCCACTGAGCAGCCCCATTTGCGCCGAGCGTCTAGTTATGACGGCGACCGACCTGTGGGAAAACTGGGTCTATCCCGCCGGCGGCCTGCGCCTAGCCAAAGCCGGCTCGTTGCGGCCGGTGCGGCTCGGCAAAGACATCAACCCGCTCTTGGCGGCTACAATCCGCGGGGCCGGTGCGGCGCGAGCTACGGCGGCCCGCGCCTTTGACGGCGACCTCGCCACTAGTTGGAGTCCGCCGGGCACAGCCCCAGAGGACTGGTGGCTCGAGATCGACTTGGGACAGGTGTTGCCGGTCCAACAGATTCGCCTGCGCTTTGCCGACGACGCGCCGCCCTTGCCCTTTTTTAACCTGTCGCTTTCCAAGGGCGAGCCCTTTATCAACAGTGCCAACGTCGTCGTCGAAGGCACCCTACTCTACAGCCACAGTGAGCGCTTCGCCTTCAACGAGGTGCGCGACGTAGCGGTTGACCTCGACGACGAACTCGTTCGAGTTCTCCGCATTGAGGCCACCCGCGAAATGATCGGCGCGCCCGCGCTGGCCGAAATACAGATCGAGGCCTTTGGCGACAATATCGCCTTTGACTTGATTGCCAACGGCGGCACCGTCGATGTCGAGGCGGCGATCGTCGCTGTGGCTGGCGTTCCCTCTGTCATGTTCGACGGCGATCTAGCGACCATGTGGCGCGTCAATCCCCTCGCCAAAGGCTCCAGCGGCGACAGCGAGACCTTCGGCGACTACCGCATTGACCTAGGGGCCACCTACTGGGTCGATTCGATTTGGCTGTTGGGTGAGCCGCTGGGTATTCCGCCGCGGTTGAGGCCGTCCTACGCCAACTTCCTCTCCTATAAGCTACAGTACTCCGATGGGTCGCTAGCCCCTGACGGGTCGCTGGCTTGGCAGGCCCTAGCCTCCATGCCCCCCGACCCTCGCAACTTCTTTGATGTGCGCAATTTTCGCCACGATGTTCCCCTGATCGCCGCCCGCTACTTGCGTTTGATCTACCCGACTAGCCAAGGCGGCAACATCATCGGCGGTGGCCTGTCGAGCGGCGATTCTGACAATACCGGCCGCTTAGACGGGCTGGGCCTAGTGAGCGAGTTCCAAGTGTACGGCGAGGGATACCCCGCTCGCATCGCGCTTCGCTCACCTGTTATCGACCTTGGCTCCAATTGGAATATCACGGAAGTTGAGTGGGAAATTGACGCGCCGGTCGGGGCCTTGTTCTCCTTGCGCAGCCGCACCGGCGACCACGTCGTTGAGCAGATGCGCTATTTCGACAAAAACGGCAAAGAAGTTACCAAACGGCGCTACGAAAAGTTGATCGCCTCATTCCGCGGTCCCATCGAAACTACGCTCCAACCCGGCGCTGGCTGGAGCGTGTGGAGCGAGGAATATCTCCAGACCGGCACCCGCTTCCGCTCGCCTTCGCCCCGGCGCTACGTCCAGCTCGAAGCCGAGCTACGCGCCGACAACCCACAGGCTGGAATTAGCCTCGACGCGCTGACCTTAATTTACTCCCGTCCTTTGGCCCACACCGCTGTCGGCGAAGTCCACCCAGCGCACGTTGAGCCGGGTGAGCAAACCGACTTCACGTATTTCCTGCGCCCAGAATTCGCCGGCGACAGCCAAGGCTTTGAGGCCATTGCCCTCGAGGCCTCGGTGCCCCTGGCGTTCCGCGCTCTGCACATTGACGGCGCGGCCATCAACGCCGAAGTGGAAGAGACCAATGCGGGCCTCCGCTTGCACTTGCCCGAGCGCATCGCGGCCGCCGAGCGCGCCGAATTGGGTTTTGCCGCCACCGTCTTCCAAAACAATACCCGCTTCCGCGCCTTTCTAGAGCGCAAAAGCGGGCTTGACACGCTGCGTCAGCAGGTCGATCCAGCGGGAGCCGGCGATGCGGTGTCGCTGCCCGTGGACGAGAGTTTACTCGCGCACCTAGACCTGGGCGCGGCGATTTTTACGCCCAACGGCGACGGCGTCAACGACGCGCTCGCCATCTCTTTCGATGTGCTAAAAGTCCTAGACGCCCGCCCCATTGAGGCCGGCGTCTATGACCTGGGCGGCCGACTAGTCCGCACCCTGCGCGACGCCGCAGGAGTGGCCGGCCACTACCAGCTAACTTGGGACGGCCGCCGCGACTCCGGCGCAATGGCCCGGCCTGGCCTCTATCTCTTCCGCGTGCAGATCGCGGGCGACTCCGCCATCCGCACCTTGGTCCGCAGCATCGGCCTGAGTTACTAAATTCCTAGCTGGCGCATCAGCGACCCGTGTGGGCCATTGTGAAGTTCGGGCCGCATATAGACCTTGCGCACATAGTCGAGCCCGCCGGACAAATGCTCAAATTGCTCCTCTAGGGCACTAAACAGCCGCGCTTGCGACGCAAAGCCGAGCTGCGCCAGTTCGGCTGCCGCCCCATAAGCGTTTTTGCCCTGCTCTAAGTAGTAGCCGCCAAGCCCTTGCCGCTCGACCGAGGTGCGGAAAAGCCCGCTGGTAAAAAGCGCGTAGTCGCCTACGTGCCGACGGATGTCCATCTCGCGGTCAAAGGACCAGCGCTGTTCGGGTTGCCGCTGCCGCCCCAGTTCCACCAGTATTTCGGCGATAGTTTCAAGCGGCTGGCCGCGCAGGTTGCGGATGCGGTAGAGCTGATCGGTGTGGGCAAAGCTCGTCAGCAGATCGACGACGTACTCGACCACTTCGCGGTCGGCAATGCCCAGCGAAGTAAACCCGGGAAAGACCAAACGTTGGAAGAAAGACCGCAGGCCAGATGGCGAGATCGGCTCTGTAATGCGACGCGACATGAGCAAAAAAACACCCAGTTCAGAAGGTTGTATTGGTCATAAAATAAGCAAAGGTCATATCCCCGTTCCACTCTTCGATTGAATTCTTGAAACGAGTAACGCGGGACATGCTGTCGTCGGCAATCACTTGCGACAGTCCGGCAACTACAGTAAAGCCGGGGCGGTATTTGTACGTAAGCGTCAAATCGACTTCCTCGCCCAAATGGCTCGATGCCAAGGCGCCTTTTTGCGCGGTGCGGAAAGAGTGCCCGTGGACTCCGAGGGATACTTGGTCGCTTAGCGGTAGCGTCGCCTTGAGGGCCAAGTCCTGCAACCCCAGCCCGCCGGTGTGGACCGGGATATTGAGAAACAGATCGGCGTACCCATAGTACTTGTGGTTGGTCGCAAACAGGGTGTCGAAGACCTTGGTCTTGTCGTCGGCCAGATCGTCGTCGCCGGATAGGTAGTCGTACCACAAGGTGAGGCCTAGCCGGCCTACAGACCCGCCAATGCGTCCGCCGAACATGAAGGCCGCTACGTCTTGGGCGCTGCGCCGACCGGTCTGCAACGAACCTTCAAAACGGTAGGCATACGCCATTTTATCGCCCGCCAGCCGCGCCCCCATCGTAACCTGCTCGGTGTCTTTGGCTCCGTCTTTGTTGTAGAGCATGTAGAGGTCCAAGCTGCCGGACGGCAGTTGGTCTAAGGTCGCGTACGCACTCGTCAAATAGGCGTCGTCGGCAAACTGCGCCGAGGTCGAGTCCGACTCGGCCACCTGAATCGCCGTCAGGTTTACCTGCCCCCACCAGGGGGCCAGCCGCAGGTGCAAACCGTCGAAAACCCGGCCTTGCTGGGTCCACTCGACCGCGCCAATCAGCCGCTGGCCGCCGAGAGCGACGGTCTGACGACCTATTTTGAGCGAGTGGTCGCCGCCGCCCAGTTTCTGCAAGTGGACATAGCCCTGATGCAGGTCAAACGCATCGGCACTGTAATCGGTCAGGGTATTCTTTTCCTCGCCCCACAAGCGCACGTCTTGGAGCTGGATCATCAGCTCGACATCGCTAGCGAGCGCGGCCACCACCTGAGTCCGCACCCGCATGGAAGTAAAGGAGTCGTAGTTGTTTGCGAACGGATCGCGGAACTCGTAGCGCGGCCGAATCTGACCACCCCAGACGACTTCTTTTTTAGCGTAGCTGGTGCCGAATGCAACCACGCTCAAAAGCAATGCGGAATAGGCTGCAACACGCATGATGCTACTCCTATGTAAATAGGGTATAAGTACAGATAACTTAAACGGGCATCTCAATCAAGTTATTTGCTTTTTAGGCGATTGCGTCTTAGGGCAGCAGCCGCTCGCTAAACAGCGTCCGCGCTAGGGCGCGCACGTCCCGCTCACCAGCCAAATGGGTCTGCCCCACCGACACCAACACCACCTCAACCTCTCCGAACGCCACCCGATAGACAATGCGGAACCAGCCGCCCGACGGACGCAGGCAGCGGTAGCCCTTTAACTGGCCGACCAACGGCCAGCCCTGGGCCTCGGGATCGATTGCCAACCCGGTGATGTGTTGGTCAACCTGCTCGGCAATCCTGCGGTGGAGCAGACCTTGCCGCGACTGTGAGGCGCGCTGGGCCAAGACGACGCGAAAAGTCATTGCGCCTCCCATGCGGTGCTCTCGCCCGCTTCAATCTGGCGGATGCCTTCGCGCAGCGCGGCGCACTGGGCCTCGTCGCCGAGTACCTCTAATGTTTCGACAATGCCCTGGTAAAGCGACCACGGCATCAGCGCGAGAACCGGCTGCCCGCGGCGCGTCACGGCGAGGGCACTCGCTTCGGGTTGGGCGGCAAAGCGATCGGGTAATTGATTCAGGACTTTGCGGGCTTCGGCGATGGGCATAGATTGGAGCATATTTCCTCTTTTGTACTGAATATGGTACTAAATTAAGTACTCTTGGCGACGGTCTGAATGGGCCATAATTGTAGGATTTCTCCGTGGATTCGCACGAGTTTGTAATTTTATAATCAGTAAGCTATTGATAATACACTACTTTTGCAAATCAGGCAGAAGGCCCGTATTCGTATGTACATCTAAAGGTGCAAAAAAACGTACTTTAATGCAAAGCTAAATTTTCAATCAGATGCGATGCGATGCCGACGGCGATCTACGGCGGTGTGAGGTGCTTTTCGCGCAATTCGCGTCCGCTTCGCCTGCGCCCGGGGCTAGATCCCGCCCATCTGCGCGAACTGGACGACGATTTGGAAATCGCCGAGTTCCTCAGAAAATCGGCGCGGGGTCTAATCGCTAAGAAGCGGTCTGAACACTAGAGACTCGCTCTCTTGCTTGCCTTCAAGTCGCTGAACGCCGGATGCCCAACCGCGCAAAGGTCAGCAGGGCTTTTCAGACCGCTTCTTAGGAATCACCTCGCCCTAAGGTTTGCGAGCTGACAAACTCGATAATCTGCGCTAGTGTCATCGAGTCAATGCGTCGGGCTTCGCGCAACAAGAGCAACGCGGCAACGGTCGCATCGGCACTCGCCGCAACTCGTTGCAAGTTCTCCCGGATAGTTTGAGGTAGGATGTCGCCGATGGCTTCCAGTAGATCGGCTTCGATGCGCTGTTCAAGGACGCGCTCGCGTTCGTTTTCGTCGGCTTCGGCCAGTACTCTGCGCCACTTATCGAGATGCTTTGAGCGGATTTTCAGCAGGTCGAGCCCTGGATTGCCCAATCGAGCGGCACACTTCGCAACTATCGGATCGAACCGATGCGCTTCCCAAGCCAGATCAATGCGCCCTTTGAGGTCGGCGACGAGCCTTGGGCCATCCACCGGGTCATCAAGTAGGTCGCAGGCTTCAATTGCGCCATTGAGCGCCTCTTGAAGCCTGCCAGCAAGATAGATGCAGCAATCACCGTAGTGAGCGGCACTGTCTGGTGATCCACGCCCACAAGCCTCCTTGAACCAACGATGAACGAAGGCATACGTTTTCTGATCCCGTTTCTTACTAATGTCTAAGTTGTGAGCTACGTAGGTTCGCAAAGTGGACATTTCGTTGCGGAGTGAACTATTGGCCTTTAGCGGCGGCAAATTCGTGAGGAACGCGAGCGAGGTCTTTGCCGCTTCGTTGACAAGTGCATATCCCCAGATGACCAAGCGATAGAATGCTAGTTCGTCACTAAAATCGGATGGCAATGGCAGCGAAATTTCGACGCAACCGTTCGGCAAGTGGATGGAGACACGAGTGCGGAGTGTTTGGTACAGGTTGCTGAGTTCGGTCGGCGTCATCGTCTCCGCCCTAGACGCGAGAGCGGGTCGGCAATGGGGCCAATGTAGTTAAAGGCAATGCCAAAATTTCGCAGTTCGCGACCATGGGCGAAATCTTCGTTTGGGAACTCGCGTACTGGCACTCTGATTGGCGTCTCAATACCCTCTACTCGAACCCGCCAGTCATTCTCACCCCTTGCTTCGATGCGTCCCCGGAATTGACGCGGGGAACCACTCTCGTCTGTATCCACAAGCCATCGGATCACCCGAGATCTATCCTCATATTCGGTGTCGTGCGATAGAGATCGCCATATCTCCATGGCGTGATTCGTGTCTTCGATGAGCCAGCATAACACCGCTTCGAGAAACCGCTCCCGGTTGTGTGCGTCGCTCCCGGCTTGTTCGTTGAGGGCACTCACAATCTCGCGGAGATCAAAAATCTGGCTCTGGTCTGCGGGAGTACGGCCACGTTGATTGAACATCAGGCGCTCGCCCGTCACCTGCGCCCACCGCAATCTGAGCAAGAGTCGTTGGCAGCGGTCGTCTATCGCAATTTCTGCCTTGACTCTACTAGATATGTAGTCCGCTGCTTGCGCTGCGATTCCGCGCGTCTTATCGTCGAAAGGCGGAGTGCAGATGTGCTCTGCTCGACGCTTTGCAATAAGGAAAGTTGCCGCCGCAGGAGCGACGCTTTCCAACTCGGCAAGCGTCTCATCGCTCAGCTTCGCGTCATCTATGACGTCCGCAACGCGAATGCGACGCCTTAGATACCTCGTCTTTTGATCTAGGGCGACCAACCCTTCGTCCGGGTCACTGGCTTCGCCTAAAGTGCCAGGTGCCCTAGTGCTCTGTTCATTCACCCTGAAGACATCGTCCGCAACGTCAATGGTTGCATACAAGTCGGCCAATATTTCCGCGCATTGTACATCCGATAGTTGGCCCTTTTTTAATTCGAGCACATCGCTCGCTGTCCATAGGGCAATATCAATTGGGTGGGAGTTCCGACCAAACCCAATGGCTTTCTCACTTGCCGTCCTGGCGGCGAGATAGTCCGACCAAAAGTCCTCTCCTGAGCTGGACTGCGCCTGCTGAACAGCAAGGTATCCGTATATTGCCGAACGTTCTGCAACAAGGCTTTGTTTCGTCTTTCTGGCTATCGGAATTTCTTTATCCTCAATCTCACTCAACGTTTTATCAATTGTATCGCGAGCCTCATCTAAAATTGCAAATCGCTCGTTATCGGTTCTATTTGAATTCCCCTCACTTTGAACAGCCCGTCGCCGAAACACACACTCGCGCAAAACGAGGTCCGGGTCGGATACTCTATTGTGCTCCCGCAACTGCTTGAGCGTGTCGGCAAACCGCAGATACCCAGAGCGGTACGCCTCTTTGCGGGGTCCGTTCCGGTCGATCATGAACAATAGGCGGAGCAGAAACGCGTGCTCGGCCCTTTGATCCACTCCAAATCTGACGCTGCCGATCAAGTCAATCAGTCGCTCAATTTCTTGCTCTGAGGAAAGCCTTCGTCTGCATATAAGCTCTGCTTCGAGTTGTATGCGTGGCGAAATAAGGAAGTCCGACCCCTCCTCATCCTCGTCCCAACGAAACAAATCGAGGTCAGCAAGGAGATAAACGATTTGATTTAGCTGCAATCCGCCTGTTTGGCCGAGTGCTCGGAAAACGACATTAACGGGCACCGCGCAGTTCAGCCGACCGGCCACCATGACATAATCAATGAGTCGTCCTGCTTCGTCCAAACCCAAAGCCGCGAGCTTTTCGTCCTCCTCGAATACCTGCGAGGTGCTGCTAGCAATGCCCAAATCGATCAACTGCTCCGCTATGATAGAAAGCCCGGTAGATGGTCGTGGGACCTGCCGTGCCCGCTCCCTCACCAGACCTTCGGTAGCCCTCGCTTCCAGCGACACACCTGCGGCAAGGCGCTCGCGCGAGGAAGGCAACCTGCGGTACAGCATGGCGAAGATCGAGTCGGTGGTGGGCGAATTGTAACTTGGCAAGACATCTTGGCCGAGTTTGCTCAGTAGTTTTTTGAACGCGGATAATTCGTCAGACGAAACGTCGGAGGGAGCTTCGACAAGTCGATCCAACTTGTCGCTGGCATGGGGCTCTTGGGGCTCTATCCGATAGCATGTACCTATTATGAGCAACCGTCGGCCACGACTGCGCAACGCGGAGGCCAAATCGTCGTAGCGTTGCGGAGCTTGGCTGGCGTCGCAAATTAAGACCGTCGCCGTCGCTCCTAGGCGTTCTGACTCCAAGCAGAACGCTTCGATGTCCGCATGATTCGGAGTCCGGTTCGTTGCAATCACAACAGGCAGGCGTAGTCCGCAACGTATCTTTCGGGCCAGCCGTGCGAGCGCGATACTTTTACCGGTGCCCGACTGCCCATGCAGGATGACCACATCGTCGGAGTCGGGTTGCCCAATTCGCTTTAGTTTGCTGTTCACTGTATTCCAAAGGGTTTGCTCAAACTCTCGTTCCACCGCGAACCCGTGTGCCACGCCCTCCACCAGCAATCTGAAATTACCAGGCGTACTGTGGAAGCGGCGGAACGCGGCGTCCAATTCGGATTCGCCCAATAGTTCGGGCTCTTCCGTCCATTCGTCATCGACAATGGCCGCCGACGCTTCCACTCGCAGACGTAGAGCCGGCGTGATGTCCAGTGCCGATCCTCCGGCGATCGACACTATGCCGGGCTCGTCCGGGGCAGTGGACCCCACAACATCAAGTACGCCGCGGAGTTCAAGTTGGCTTACTGCACTTGCAAGGGTCGTAGTTGTAGAAACGAGCGACCCTCGCTGGATCATCTCGTCGGCGAAGATTGAGTCCGGCTTGCCCGAGGAGCCAAACCATAAAACCTTGGGGCCGAAT
Organism: Candidatus Latescibacterota bacterium; assembly: GCA_965221515.1. GTDB lineage: Bacteria > Latescibacterota > UBA2968 > UBA8231 > UBA8231. The sequence goes on along the minus strand of OZ244897.1, from coordinate 3,378,107 downwards.
TGGCCGGATAGAGGTGCCAACAGCGAGTCTATCGGCATCCAGTCCTTACTTGAATCGTAGCCTGCTATGACCACTAACCCACCCACTGTCGCGGTTTCCGCGATGCGATTTAGCAATTCCGTCGCATGTCCACTGAGGCGGCGCTTCAGATCACTTTGCTTTCTAGGGGCTCGTGCCTCCTCAACGATTTCATTGGACTTTCCAAGGAGATAGTGGATCGGCGGCCTTGATCGGCTGCGTGGTACTCTCGCGTAAGTGTCTCTGGAAAGCACAGACTCGGGCTGTCGCCCTCTAGTCTCGAAACGTCGAGCAAATCGGGGATCTATGGACGAGGTAAACACCGCGCTCCAAGCGACGTCAAAGATGGAGATAGCAGAATCCGAGGGTACGCTTCGTTCAAACCGTTCGGAAAGCCACTCCATGTCGGACACACTCATGCCCTGATTGAGCGCGGCGCACCATCCCGAATCGCGATCTGTGCATCCAAAGCGATCAAGGAGGGCACCAAGTATGGCGTCGTGGGCCGAGTCGAGACTCTGGCCTACGAAGAGCACCAATGGCCGTCTTTCTCGAAGCGCGTCGGTAAGTATTTCAAGAGGATCGGTTGATACGCTTAGCATGACCTATCTCTATAATTACCGTTTATGCAGCGAGTCTTGATAATACAGAAAAGCTACATCAGGCGAATATCTCGTATGCTTGAATGCGAAGACAATACTCTTTGCTTCTATCGATAAGGTACACTCTGCAAAAACTCCGCGCTATCCGCATTTTGCCGAAATTCCTATCTTATTTTTTATGCCCCAACTCGCCCATCCATACCTATTGTTCCTCGGCGACGCCGCCGACCAGCTCGCCGCCAAAACGGCCGTTGGCGTCGCCCACTGGCGGCCCGAACAGTGCATTGGTCAGCTCCGCCTTCCCGACTGCCACGCCAGCCTCGGACTGCCCGACCAAACTCTCGCCGAAGCCCGCGCCGCCGGTGCCCGCACCCTCATCATCGGCGTCGCCAATCGCGGCGGCATCATCTCCGATCGGTGGTGCGACACCTTCTTACAAGCCGTTGACCTCGGCTATGACCTCGCCAGCGGTCTGCACACGCGCCTTGACACCATCCCTGGTTTGGCCGACTGCGCCCGCGCAAAGGGCACGCGCCTCGTGGATGTGCGCTTTTCCGACCGCGCTTTTCCCATTGCAACCGGCGTCAAACGCCCAGGCAAGCGCCTGCTCACCGTCGGCACCGACTGCTCAGTCGGCAAGATGTTCACCGCGCTGGCCATTGAGCGCGAGATGCAGGCGCGCGGCATGGCCGGCACCTTCCGCGCCACCGGCCAAACTGGCATCTTCATCGCCGGGACTGGCGTTGCCGTTGACGCCGTGGTTGCCGACTTTATCGCCGGGGCTGTCGAGGTCTTAACCCCGGCCAACCACCCCGAGCACTGGGATCTAGTCGAAGGTCAAGGTTCGCTGTTCCACCCCTCCTATGCTGGCGTGTCGCTGGGCCTCCTGCACGGTGCCCAACCCGACGCGCTGGTCCTCTGCCACGATCCCAACCGCTCCCACATGCGCGGCCTACCCGAATATCCGCTGCCCGAGCTGCTCGACTGCATTCGCCTCAACGAGCAGTGCGCTCGACTCACCAACCCGGCCTGCCGCACCGTTGGCATGGCAGTCAACACCTCGCACTTGTCGGAAGACCGCGCCGCCGAACTGCTCAAAGCCCTAGAAAACCAAGCTGGCCTACCGGCAGTCGATCCGCTGCGCCAAGGAGCCGGGCGCTTGGTCGATGCCCTGTGATCGGCTTTTCCGTCCGCAGTCAGCGCTTCCCTCTCGCCCAGACCTTCACCATCGCGCGCGGGGCCAAAACCGCCGCTGATGTCGTCGTCGTCGAGCTCAACCGCGACGGCTGCGTTGGCCGCGGCGAATGCCTGCCGTACCCGCGCTACAACGAAAGCGTGGCCCAAACCATAGACGCGCTAGAATCGCTGCGCCCACAGGTAGAAGCCGGCCTCGACCAAGCGGCATTGCAAAGTGCCTTGCCGCCCGGCGCGGCGCGCAACGCCTTGGACTGCGCCCTCTGGGATCTGGAAGCCAAACTCAGCAACCGCCCGGTCTATGAACTGGCCGGATTGGCGACACCGCGCCCGGTCGCGACAGCCTACACCCTCTCGCTTGACGACCCAGCAACCATGGGCCGAGCCGCGGCCCAGCACGCCGCCCGCCCGCTGCTCAAGATCAAACTTGCCGGTCGCGACGACCTCGACCGCGTTGCGGCGATCCGCGCCAATGCCCCAGACTCGACCCTGATCGTCGATGCCAACGAAGGCTGGTCTGCCGATCAAGTCGAGCCGCTTGCGGCGGCACTAGCTGACTTGGGCGTCGCCCTCATCGAACAACCCCTACCCGCTGCTCAAGACGCCCTGCTCGCCGAGTTTGAACACCCGGTCCCTTTCTGTGCCGACGAATCCTGCCACACTGCCGCCGATCTGGCCGAACTGGCCTCCCGCTACGAATGCGTCAACCTCAAGCTCGACAAGACCGGCGGCTTCAGCGCGGGCCTGCATTTGGCCGCCGAGGCACACAGGTGCGGATTGGATTTAATGGTTGGCTGCATGATCGCCACCTCGCTGGCTATGGCACCGGCTGTCCTATTGGCGCAACAAGCCCGTTTCGTCGATCTGGACGGCCCCCTGCTTTTGCAAAAAGATCGGCCGCACGGGCTGCGCTACGAAGGCAGCCAACTCCATCCGCCCGATCCTCAACTCTGGGGATAGGCCGGCGTTGCCTGTTGGACGTAGGTAGCGATTGAATGGGGACTTATATTTACACATCTGCGCCGAATCGGTCGGTGTAGGGGCGTCCTTTGTGGGCGCCCAAGCAACACAGACCATTCAGCCAAAGTAAGACGATAAGATGAGCAATTCGCTTGTATTGTTTGCCCAAGGGCTGGACGAGGCCGCGTTGCAATGCGCCGTACCGCCGGCCATCCGGCCAAAGCAAATCGAGCCGTTGGCATGGCGTGGCGACGAGTTCTCGTTTGACTTGCCCGCCGCAACGCTAGCAGGTGCGCTAGAAATCCTGCCGGGCCTCTCCGTGGTCCACCGCGGCGCGTGGGGCTATCAGTTCGCGCTAGAATGCACAACCAAAGCGGGCCATAGCATCCGGGCCGTCCTCGACCCAGTCGGCTCGTTTGTCGGGGCCGAGGCCAGCGTGGCAAACGAAGCGGTCGCAGCGGAAATCGACCTCCTGCGCATCCGCCGCCCGTTGCAAGCGGCCACCCTACACCTGCGGGTCCAAGGCGTCGCCCCCACAGTCCCGGCCTTGCTCGCGGTCTCGGTGCGTCGCAAAGGCGCTGTGCCCGCTCCGACGTTCACTGGCCGCGATACGGCCCTGGCCGTACCGCCGCAAAGCCAGATGGTGCTGCGGCCCGAGCTAGCTTCCCGCGTCTGCTCGCCGACTAGCGTCGCCATGCTGCTGGCGTACTACGACCATAGCGCGGACATCTACGACGTGATCGCTGCGGCGCACCACCAACCCAGCGGGCTATACGGGGTGTGGCCGGCCAACATCCACGCCGCCGCTCGCCGGGGCCTTTTGGGCTATCTATTGCACTTTCCCAGTTGGGAGGCCGCGCACGGGCTGCTCGCCGCCGGCTTTCCCATTGTCGCCTCGGTGCGCTACGAGGTCGGCGAGTTGAGCCGAGCGGCCATAGCGCGGACCGCTGGGCACTTGCTGGTCGTTCGGGGCTGCGCCGGGGATACCGTGCTAGTCAACGATCCAGCCGCGACCACCGAGGTCGCCCGGGCGTACGACTTAGCGGAATTCTGCCAAGTTTGGTTGGAGCGCAGTGCCGTGGGCTACGTGCTCTTTCCGCCGGTGTAACGGTACTGATGGATAAAGCAAACTTCACTTCCATCGTCTTCGGCGAGATCCTCTACGACTGTTTCCCCGACCGCACCTACTTGGGGGGAGCCCCCCTGAACTTCGCTTGGAATTTGCGCCAACTCGGCTTTCCCGTGGCCATGATCAGCGCGGTGGGGCGGGACGAGTTGGGGCAACGGGCGCGGGGCTTTCTCCAGTGCGCTGACATCGATCAACAATGGGTCGCCGATCGGCCCGAGCCTACCGGCGCGGTTGATGTATGGCTCGACGATGGGCAACCCACCTACACCATCCGCACCGGCGTGGCTTGGGACTACATCGAAACTAAGCCGGCGTTGGAACAGCCCCCGGACTTGATTTACTACGGCACGGCCGCGCAGCGCAGCCCGGCCAATCGTCCGGGGCTAGAACACTTGCTGGCCGCCAAGCCCCGGCATCGGTTTTTCGACGTCAATCTGCGCCAGGACTGCTATACGCCGCAGACTGTGCTCTTTGGCCTCGAAGCGGCGACTATGGTCAAGCTCAACGACGAGGAGTGGGAGGCCGTGCGGGACATTGCCGCGGTCGCCGCCCCGGCCGACTTACTCGCCCGCTACGCGCTGGATTGCCTAGCGATTACCTTTGGCGGCGCCGGGGCGCAACTCCACGTTCCGGGGGCCTCGTTTGCCGCCCGGCCCGCGCCGGCGTCGGTCGTCGATGCAGTCGGGGCTGGCGATGCCTTCAGCGGGGTCTTGGCCGCCAGCGCCCTGCTCGGCACTAACCCGCAACAGGCCCTAGACTTAGCCTGCGCCGCCGGTGCTAGCGCAGTGCAGCACTCGGGTGCCCATTGCCCGCTGCCCGAAGCCGTCAAGGCGGCGTTTGCTTAATCACTTATCACCGAAAGGCTTTTCCCCATGCAGACTCCCATTCCCCTGTGCGACCCTCACTTCCACCTCTGGGACCTAGCCGAGCGGCCCAACCCCAATCTCGGCGATGTCATGCCGGCCTACCGAGCCGCCGATTACGCCCGAGACATGAGCGAGCTACCCTCTGAGTTGCAGCGGGTCAGCGGCGTCCACGTCGAAACCGTCGTCGGCCAAGTGCCTGGCGGCGTTTTGGTCGATACTGTAGAGGAAACCCGCTGGGTGCGCGACCAACTCGAACCAACGGCGGCCGAACAGCCCTTTGGCTTGGTCGCGTACGTGCATCTGGAGCGCGACATCGCCGCGGCTGAGCGCACCATTGAACAACACCTAGCCGCCGCTGGAGGCCGTCTGTGCGGCGTGCGCATGATCCTCAACCACCACCCCGACCATTCCGACCTGACTTGGCCGCAGGTAGAAGGCGGCGTGTTGCAGAGTAGCCGCTTGCGCGAGGGCTTGGCGCTCCTAGAACGCTACAATCTCGCCTTCGATCTCTCCTGCCATCCCCACCAAGTCGCCGATGCAGTCGCAGTGTTCTGCGACTTTCCCAACCTCCGCGTCGTCACCAACCACCTCGGCTTCCTCCACGACGGCGAAGACCAAGCGCACGAGGACCTCTGGCGCGAAGGCATGGCTGCGCTGGCCGCATTGCCCAATGTCTATATGAAGCTGTCTATGGCGTGGTTTGCCCGGGACGCCTTCCACGAAGACGCGGCCAAAGAGGCCAAAATCGCCGCAGTGGTCCAAGAGCTAATAGAACGCTTTGGCTGTAGCCGCTGCATGTTTGCCAGCAACTATCCGGTCGATAAACTGCGGGGCATTAGCATCGGCTATCTCTACGCCAAGTTTCTCGAATGGAGTGTTGGCTTTTCAGACGACGAGCGCCGGGCGCTTTTCCACGACTCGGCTCTCAGTGCCTATGGGCCGCTTGGGTAACTCCTGCATGGTTTCAAATCATTTAGGATTGCTGTATCATGTATTCGCCACCATCGTTATGTATTCGTATCCAATTCTCTCGGCCAAGATAAAAAAATTATACGAAGCGTGTATTGCGAAGCATTCGGTAATCGAGGCGCGTCTTTCCATGACATAGCACGTAGCTAAGCCGAGCAACAACGCACCTGTCATCTGCGCCGGGGGATCATGCAGCAGCGCGAAGGTGGCTGTACATAACAGCACACTAAGACCCCAAGAAATTTTTGTCCTCAAGGCTTGATACAAAACACCGCGGAAGAGGACTTCCTCGTGTAGCGGTCCAACAAATACGGCAAGTATTATTTCCTGAACCCCACGGAAAGGCGAAATGCTGAATTCTCCATCAACCCAAAAAGGTACCACGTCGTCAGGCCACAATAATGCACTAGGTATCGCATAGATTGTTGCTATAATAAAAGCGATGAGACAGGCTCTTATGAATCGAGATATTGACAGCGATCCAAGGCCGATGGCAGCGAGGGAGAGGCCATAGCGTCGTCGCAAAACGAATGCCATTACCCAAATCGAAAACAAAGATATGGCCACTTCATCAAAGCTAAACGAAACATCACCAAGCTGAAAAGGTAGAGGCCAAAAGAGATCGATGATTACAAAAAGCACGATAGGAACACAAAAGGCTAACGAACCGCCAACCAGTACTATTAGCCCGCTGGAAAAACTCAATGCAGCGATGCTTTTATCGGCGCACATTTTGGACGATCTTTCGCTCAAGATATATCCTTATTAGGAGCGTTTTAAAAACGCTCCTGAGGAATAAGTAGAGTTAGGAATGAGCCCCCCAAGAGTCCTTGTTATTTATAACCGATATAATAATTTTATTGTGCTGGTATGATATGCGCCAAGTAGGTTACAACTCGACCTATTGCATTATATGAGAAATGAAAACAAATACAGGCATTCAGAGATCGAGTGCGTTCAAATAGAATAGCGGCGATAATACCAATAATGAAAAATTGTGCCAATAATGAAAAATTATATGTCAATATATAATCAACGTGATGTAGCATAAACATAAGAGCACTGATTACGGTCGCTTTAAGAACAGAAAACTGTTTATGTAGCGCTTGATAAAGTATCCCACGAAACAATACTTCCTCTGTCAAACCAACCATGAAAGCTATTACTACCAATTCTATCCCTAACGCTATACGCCAATCTAAGTGTATACCATATGCAGGAGGTCCTGTAAACGACCCTGTAATAGCCTTATGGACCAATAGCTGAAGGACAAGTAATATTGTTCCCAACAATAAGCTAATTATGATGTGTTTAGACTTAAAATTGAATGAAATCCATATATCCTCTATTGAATAGGACGTCCTTTTCAACTGGAAGATGATGAAAGCGTATATCGATCCTGTATATATTGTATACATAAGCATTAGCGAATAAAAAAGTTGTTCTTTCAAATCTAGTTCAATACTGTACTTTATATTCACATACAAAACAGCATAAACTAATGGTTTAGCTATCATAATGGAAAAGATCAAAGCCCCTATTAACCAAGCGATTAAAGTGGATATAGGCCAAGGAGGAAAGTCGCTCTTTTTATTTATGTTAAACTCTTTATTCTCCATTTTCATTTTACCTAAGAAGCGTTTTTAAAACTCCTGTTGTTGTTTGGATTTGACGTCGGCGTACTCACCGAACCCCTTCAGGTTTCGCCAAAGAACCCTGCACGAAAGGCTTCCGATGAGTACGCGGTATCAATATCCGACCGATATGACAGACGCGCAATAACAGCGGTTATGGATACTTCAATCGCTGGCGTCAAGACGGGCACCGGCCGCGGATTCTGCAAGCCTTAGTCCGCCAACAACGCACCCAGCAAGGTCGCCGACCGACGCCTGCGGCTGGTGGTATTGACTCACGGTGCTTCTAAGACCGCTACGCCCCAAGAAAAAGAGCTTTAAAAACGCTTCTAAAAGGATTGTCAAGAGAAAACTTAGCACCCCCTGCTATGCCTGCTCCACGCCGCGGCGATTGCGCCCTACGGCCCGTTTGCCTAATCTGAATATCTTTCCACAACGGAACGGCGATGAACACAGCGAAATTCGATTATAGCCAATGGTGCGACAGCACGGGGGTGCCGCTGGCGAAAATGCCCGACCGGCTCGGCGTGGCGGCCAATAGCTTTATCCGCGACAAGACCGGCAAAATCCTGCTGCAACAGCGCGCGGACAACGGCTTTTGGGGCCTGCCCGGCGGCCAAGTCGAACTCGGCGAAGCCGTCGAGCAGACCGTGGTGCGCGAAGTCTATGAGGAGACGGGCTTGGAGGTGCGCGTCGAGCGGCTGATTGGGATTTACTCCGAGCCGGAAAGCTACCCATTCATGCGCTACCCCAACGGCACCGTCGTGCACTACATCACCCACGTATTTATCTGCGAACCCATGGCCGGCGCATTGCGGCTCTCGGCGGAAAGCACAAACATCGGCTATTTTGCCGCCGATGCCCTGCCCGCACAAACCTTGCTCTCGCACCGCATCCGCATCGCGGACGCCCTGACCGGCCTAGTGTACCCGTTTATTCGCTAAACTATGTTGACCGCACTTCGCCCAACAGCAGATATTTCCTTATCATGCTGAAACAAGCCAAGCATCCCACCTTCACCTCGTTAGCAAAAGGAACGACATGATCAAAATTGCCGAAGTCCTGCCCGATCACCCCACGCCGCTGTGGCGGATGGTCAAGCAATGCGGCGTTGACCACGTGGTCGGTGGTTTTTCCACCCAAGGCGACCCGGCCGACATCCACCCCGAGCAACGGCCCTGGAGCTTCACCAACCTCGTGCGGATGAAGACCGCGTTTAACGACGGCGGCTTCGCTCTCGACGTCATCGAGGCCCGCCCGCCGCTCAACAAGGCCAAGCTCGGCCTGTCCGACCGCGACGAAGAGATCGAATACGCCTGCGAGTTGATTCGCAACATGGGCAAGGTCGGCATTCCGGTCTGGTGCCCCGAGTGGATGCCGGTGCTCAACTGGACCCGCACCTCTATGGCGGCACCCGGACGCGGCGGCGCCATGGTCACTGGCTTTGACAACGAGCTGATGCAAAACGCGCCGTTGACCGACGCTGGCGTCGTCACCGAAGAGCAGCTTTGGGACAACCTGAAGTACTTCCTCGAAAAAGTCGTGCCGGTCGCCGAAGAAGCCGGCGTCAAGCTCGCCATGCACCCCGACGACCCACCGCTGTCGCCCCTGCGCGGCATGGGGCGAATTATGCGCAGCGTCGAAAACTACCAAAAGCTCATCGATCTAGTGCCCAGTCCGGCCAACGGCATCTGCCTGTGCCAAGGCAACTTCACCCTAATGACCGACGACTTGCCCGCAGTCATCCGCCACTTTGGCGACCGCATCTACTTCGTCCACTTCCGCGACGTGCGCGGCACGCCCGAAAAATTCGTCGAGACCTTCCACGACGAAGGCAAAACCGACATGCGCGCCTGCATGGAAGCCTACCGCGACATCGGCTTCGAGGGCGTCCTGCGGCCCGACCACGTGCCGACGATGGAGGGCGACCGCAACGACCAGCCGGGCTATTCGTCAATTGGGCGCTTGTTTGCCATCGGCTATATCAAGGGGCTGCGCGAGGCCGTGTACGCCAGTTAGAGCGTAAGCAAAATCGCCCTCGGGATGCTCTGTTGAGGCAATTCATCCCGAGGGCGATTCCATCAAACCGCTCCTACCCTCTCCATCACCCCCAACCCTTCCTCCAGTTCCTCAACGCTGGCAAAAGCCACCAAGGTGCAATGCACCCCCTCGGTCGCCAGCACCCACTTTATCGCCCGTTCGGTGCGCGGCACCCACTCGCCCGGCTCGGCCAACTCGCGCCAAGGGCCTGAGACAATCGGATAGACCAGCGGCAGCTCTCGGCGAATGCCTTTGCCCCTCGGCGATAGCTCTTCGACTTTTGACTCATCTACGGCCGACCAGTCGGTCTGCGTCTTGTCGGCCCAGCTAACCCACTGGCCGCCCAAGGCCTTCATAATCAGCACGCCCTTCCCAGCCCGCATCGACGCGGCAATGCCCGGAGCCTGCCAGCGACAGACGTAGTTGTAGATGACCAAATCGGCGTCTGCGTCGGATTCGGGGCCGCGCTCAGCATAGGCTTGTTGATCAGCCAACATGTGCCGAATCAAACACAAGGCGCGCACTTTGCCTTTGGCCTTGCACTCGGCGATGCGCTCGGCCAAGCCTTCGTTTTGCAGATAGGCATAGTGGTGTACCCGCAAAATATCGATGGCCTCGCGGCGCACATTGGCGAGATGTTTGTCGATAGTCCCCTCCACCTCAGCGGCTGCCGGCGCACCCACCTTGAGCGAGAAGAAGCGGTTGTCGCTTGGGCCTTTCAGCTCATCCGGGATGTGGACCTCGTCGCCGTAGCCCATGTCGAAAAGGTTGACGCCCAACTCGGCGGCCCGCCGGTAAATCCGGCGCTTCTCCTCGGGCGGCGGGTGGCCGTTGACGCCCTCGTAACGGGCCAACAGCCCGCCCAAGCCAACGGTGCTCAGTTCCATGTCTGTCTGTCCAAAGCGGCGGTATTCCACGATAACCTCCTTGCGTCGTTGCGATGTACTTACAGCTTGCTGCACCCAATAGGGCGCGTTAGTTTCTCCGGCGCGAAAAATTTACTCCACCAGCCCCTATCGTCCAAAAAAGCGCATGGGCGCACAGCAGGAGGTCGGCACCGCGTGAAACTCTATTACAGCACCTATGGTATGAAGCAACTCGACGTCTTCGAGGCTCTGCCGCGCCTGGCCGACATGGGCTACGAGGGCATGGAAATCGCCGTCACCCCGGGCTGGCCGACCGAGCCGGCCAACCTAGACGCGGCGGCGCGCCAAAGACTCGCCGACCTCTGCCGTCAGCTCGGCTTCCCCACCCCGGCACTGATGGCCCTGCTCTCGCCCTGCGTCGAAGGCGAGGGACGCGCCGCCGCACTCGCGCAGTTTAGAGCGACCTTTGAGCTGAGTCGCGCACTCCGGCTCGACGACCGCCCCCTGGTCGTCAGCACCACCCTCGGCGCCAAACCCGCCTGGGAGACCGGCAAAGAGCGCATCGTCGAACTGGTCCTCGAACTGGGCGACCTGGCCGCCGAATACGACGTCATCGTCGCCATTGAGCCGCATGCGGGCGACGACTTTGAGACGCCGGAAAAGGCCGCCTGGCTCATGCAGCAAACCAACCACCCGCACCTCGGCCTCAACTTCGACTACAGCCACTTCTGGGTTGAGGGCATCGACTTGCAGCACTCGATTGACCTGAACCTCCAGTACTCAGTCCACAATCACATCAAGGACGGCTATCTCGACGAAGCGGGGCGGGTGCGCTATCTCCTGCCCGGCAGCGGCAAGCTGGACATGCGAGCGTACTACCAGGCCATACAAGCCGCTGGCTGGGACAACTACATCTGCCCAGAGGTCACCGGCCAGATATGGAACGCAAAGGGGTACGACGCTTGGAGCACAGCGCAGTTTTGCTACGATGTGCTGGCTGCGACGCGGGCGTCTTTTGCTTAAATCGTTTGGCCCTATTCCTCGTCGCAGATCTCGACCTCGCTGCCCTTCTCAAACGCCTGGGCCTTAAACTCGGCCAACGCCTTGTCGAGCAGGGCTTGCGCCTCTGCGGCCTCCTTGCCCCAAGCGACTATATCGACCGGCAGCCGCTGACCATCGGCTGTGCGCTTGCTCAACGCGACAAACGCCTTGAGATAGGTATTGGGACATTGGCTCATTACGCTGTGCAAGATGGGACCGCACTGCGATTCGGGCAGGTTGACGGCAACCCGCAACGAAAGCCGCACATCGTCGTATATCCCGGCCAAGGCATCCTCTACCGATTGGCGGAACAGCGCCTCTACTTCGCGCGGCGGGCCAGGTAGGCTGTAAATCGTGGTTGCGCCAACTTGCGACTCCACGCAGGGAGCCACGCCCGCCGGGTTGGGATGAGCCACCGAGCCTTCCGGTTTGGTCGCCATCTTGATCAGCCCTTCGCTGACGTCGGCGCGCTTTTGGATGCCGCGGCTTTCCATATAGCGCTCGACCAAAACTTCATCGACTTCCGTGCCCACCCCGATGATCCTAGCAATGGCCTCGACTGTCATATCGTCGGGCGTCGGCCCAAGCCCTCCGGTGGTGATCACCACCCGGGTTCCGCGCTGACAGGCGTCTTTGAGTACGCCGGTCAACTCGTCCATATCGTCGTCGAGAATCGCGATCCGCCGCACATAGCCGCCGAGTGCGGCGATCTGCTGCGCCATCCAGAAAGAATTGGTGTCTTGGATTTGTCCGTTTAAAAGTTCGGTGCCGATTGAGTAAATCTCGATGGCCGGTCGCTCGCTCATAGTCTCTTGCTCTGCGGTTGTGTTAAAGGGGCGTCAAAAGATAGGCAAGATGAAGCGGCTATGCACCAGGCTTGAACGCAGCGAGGCGAGTGGCAATATAGCAGCCTGGAATGATCTGAGCGATTGGCGCGGTGAACCGTCTTGTGAATACTATCTGCGTCGATCGGCGGCTCCTCTTGTCAATAGTGTAGGATTGCTATATTAAGGCCAACCCAACTTCAATCACACCATCGAATTGCAAGGAGAACAACATGAGCAGCGTCCACGACTTCACAGCCCAAACCATCCACGGCCAAGACGCCGACCTAGCCGACTATGCCGGCAAGGCACTCCTCCTCGTCAATGTGGCCAGCGAGTGCGGCCTGACCCCGCAGTACGCCGACCTAGAGGCACTGCATCGCCAATACGCCGACCAAGGGCTCGCCGTGCTCGGCTTTCCCTGCAATCAATTCAAGGGGCAAGAGCCGGGCAGCGCAGCGCAAATCCTCGACTTCTGCCAGAGCCACTACGGCGTGAGTTTCCCGCTGTTTAGCAAAATCGAGGTCAACGGCCCCAACCGCCATCCGCTCTACGCCTATCTCGCTGGTGAGGGCGCGGCTTTCCCCGGCGACATCTCTTGGAACTTTGAGAAATTCCTCATCGCCAAGGACGGCCAACCACTGGCCCGTTTCGCGCCTCGGACCACCCCCAACGATCCGGCGGTGGTCGCCGCCATCGAAGAGGCCCTCGCGTGACGCGGCCCAACATCGTCTTCATCCTCATCGACGATATGGGCTGGAAGGATCTGGTTTGCTACGGCAGTTCCTTCTACGAAACGCCCAACATCGACCGCCTCGCTGGCGAGGGCATGCGCTTTACCGACGCGTATGCGGCCTGCCCGGTCTGCTCGCCAACCCGCGCCAGCATCCTCACCGGCAAGTACCCAGCCACCGTCGGCATCACCGACTGGATCGACGTGCATGGACGCACCCACCCAGCCCGTGGCCAGCTCGTCGATGTGCCGTATCTCAAGCAACTGCCAACACAAGAGCACTCGCTGGCCCGCGCGCTCAACGAGGGCGGCTATCAGACCTGGCACGTGGGCAAGTGGCACTTGGGCGGCGACGGGCACCTGCCCGAAGACCACGGCTTTGCGGTCAACATGGGCGGCGCACACCAAGGCTCGCCGGGGCCGGGCGGATACTTCAGCCCTTGGACCATCCCGCCGCTCGCCGACGCCGATGTCCCGGAGGGCACGTACCTAACTGACTACCTGACCGACCAAGCACTCGAATTAATCCGCCACCGGGACCAGCGGCCCTTCTTTTTAAATCTTTGGTACTATACCGTCCACACGCCGATTCAAGCCAAACGAGAAAAAATCGCCAAGTACCAAGCCAAAGCGCGCGCCCTCGGCTTGGATCAAGTCGAGACCTTTGCCGAGGGCGAGTACTTCCCCTGCGAGCACAAAAAGGGCCAGCGGGTCAAACGGCGGCTCCTCCAATCCGACCCGGTCTATGCGGCCATGATCGAGAGCCTCGACGAAAACTTGGGGCGTCTCTTCAACCTGCTCGACGCCCTCGGCGAAACCGAAAACACCGTCGTGTTTTTCACCTCGGACAACGGCGGCCTCGCCACCGCCGAAGGATCGCCGACCTGCAACGCACCGCTGGCCGAGGGCAAGGGCTGGATGTACGAGGGCGGCACTCGCGAGCCCTTGCTGGTGCGCTGGCCCGGCCGGGTCGCCGCCGGCAGCACCTGTGCCGTCCCGGTGACCAGTCCCGACTTCTATCCGACGATCCTCGAACTAGCCGGCTTAGACCCCATCCCCGCGCAGCACTGCGACGGCACCAGCATTGCGCCGCTTATGCGCGGGGCCGAATCCATGGAGCGCGAGGCCATCTTTTGGCACTATCCGCACTACGGCAACCAGGGCGGCACCCCCGGCTCGTCCGTGCGCGCTGGCGACTACAAGCTGATCGAGTTTTTTGCCGACGGGCGGCTAGAACTGTACAATCTACGCGACGACATCGGCGAGGAGCGCAACCTAGCCGAGCAACGGCCGCAAGTCCGCGACCGACTGCACGGGCTGTTGCGCGCCTGGCGCGCAACAGTAGAAGCTCAAATCCCCCAGGCCAATCCCGATTGGCCGGGCTAACCGGCCCAATCCCGCGGCTTGAGAAACACCTCGTAGAGCCGCGCCTCCTCCGACCCGGCCGCTGGCTGCCAATCGTACGCCCAGCGGACTAAGGGCGGCAGCGAGACCAAGACCGACTCAATGCGCCCTTTTGATTGCAGGCCGAAGAGCGTCCCCCGGTCGCAAACCAAGTTGAATTCCACGTAGCGGCCCCGACGGTAGAGCTGGAACTGCCGCTGCCTGCGGCCGTATTGCCATCCCTTGCGCCGCTGCAAAATCGGCAGATACGCGGCGATGTAGCCCTCGCCGACGCTGCGGGTAAAGGCAAAGCAATGCTCAAAGTCCCCTTCGTTGAAATCGTCGAAGAACAAGCCGCCGATCCCCCTCGGCTCGTCGCGGTGCGGCAAAAAAAAGTACTCGTCGCACCACTGCTTAAACCTCGGGTAGAGCTCCTCGCCATAAGGGTCGCACGCGGCTTTGGCCGTCCGATGCCAATGCACCGCATCCTCTGCAAAGCCGTAATACGGCGTCAAGTCGAACCCACCGCCAAACCACCATACAGGTTCTTGCCCTTCTTTCTCGGCGGTGAAAAACCGCACATTCAGGTGCGAAGTCGGCGCGTAGGGGTTGTGCGGATGCGCAATCGCCGAGACGCCCATCGCTTCAAAGGCCCGCCCCGCCAGTTCCGGGCGGCGCGCCGTAGCAGTCGGCGGCAATTCACTGCCCCGCACGTGCGAAAAGTTCACCCCGGCCCGCTCGATGACCGACCCCTCCAACACGCGCGTGCGGCCACCGCCGCCTGCTGGCCGTTGCCAACTATCTTCGCGGAAAGTATCCTCGTCCTCTGCTTCCAAGGCCGCGCAAATCGCATCCTGTAACCCCAGCAAATACGCTTTGACGGCTTTTTTGTCTATCTTTGTCATACTATTCCTTTTCGCTTCCTGCTTCTTCTCGTCTGCCAATGGCTCGATTGTTAAAAGGATAAATTATAGTCAATGTTCTATGATGGTGCTGGCGTAACTCGGTCCCATCCCAGCGGTCTATACTAGATCTCACTTTACGCCTCGTGCGTTGCTCCACTCACTTTCTTTTTATATGCCCTTTCGTCAAACCGCTCCCCCCACGCCAACTCGCTACCGCGATCGCCAAACCGGATCTATCGTCGTCGAGCGCGTTCCGGGGCAGTCGCTGCTGCACTGGTTCTACGGTACGAGCACGGGGCATCTCGTTTTTCGCGCCGTCTTCAACCGGCCCTTTTGCTCGCGCTTCTACGGCTGGTGGAAGCAAAGCACTTGGACTCGGCGTCAAATCCGTCCTTTTGTCGAGTGCTACCGCATTGATCTCGACGAAATCGAATACCCCCTCAGCGACTACGCTAGCTTCAACGATTTTTTCATTCGCCGCCTCAAGCCCGGGGCCAGGCCCTGCGACCCCGATCCCGAGCGCCTCTGTTGCCCAGCCGATGGCAAAGTGCTCGTCTATCCGCACCTCGCCGCCACCGCTGCACTGCCGGTCAAAAGCGGCCACCTCGCCGCTGGCGAACTCCTAGCCGAAACAATCGACCCCACGCCATATCACGGCGGTGCCGCCCTCGTCGTGCGCCTCGCTCCCTACGACTATCACCGCTTCCATTTTCCGGCCGACGGCCAAGTAGGGCCAACCCAATGGATCAACGGCACCTATCACTCGGTCAACCCCATCGCCTTGGCCCGCGTGCCCGACGTTTTCCACCGCAACCGGCGCTCGGTCTGCGAGCTGACGACGCCGGTCTTCGGCCGGATTGCCTACCTTGAGGTTGGTGCCATCAACGTCGCCAGCATCGTTCAGACGCACTCGGTAGGACCTTGCGAACGCGGCCAAGAAAAGGGCTTTTTCCAGTTCGGCGGCTCGACCGTCGTGCTGCTCTTCGAGCCGGGGGCGATAGCTTTCGACCGCGATATCGTCGCCGACTCTGAAGCCGGCCTAGAGGTCCACGTTGCCGCCGGGGCCGGCGTTGGCTGTCGCGCTTGACCCGCTCCGGCGGCTGTGGCAAATTTTCGCTCTGCACCCCTTACCTTTGGAGGCTACTGATGTCCCTGCAAATGCGCGTAGGTCTGGGCCAGTTCAACGAACTCACCGACGAAAAGCTCGCCTTTATCAAGCAAATGGGCTGCGATGATTTCCTGATGAATACACCCAAACTGCCCGGCGACAAGCAGTGGGAATACTCCGACTTGGCCGCTCTCAAAAAGCGAGCCGACGCCGCCGAGCTGCGGCTGATGGCGCTGGAAAACGTGCCGATACCGTTTTACGACCAGATCATGCTCGGCCAACCCGGCCGCGAAAAACAGCTCCAGCACATGATCGCCACCGTGCGCAACATGGGCCAGGCCGGCATCCCGATTTTGGGCTACCACTGGATTCCCAACAGCGTCTGGCGCACACCCGAGCCGGCGACCTTGCGCGGCGGTGCGCGCGCCACTCGCTTTGCCCTCGCCGAGCACGACCCCGAAGAGCTGACCCACGGCCGGGTCTTTACGCACGAGGAGATGTGGGAAAACTACTGCTGGTATTTGGAGCGCATCCTGCCCGTAGCCGAAGAAGCGAATGTGCGCTTAGCCCTGCACCCGGACGATCCGCCCACTGGCACGACCCTCGGCGGTATCGCACGGATATGCAGCTCGTTGGGCGACTTCAAGCGCAACATGGACACTTTTGACAGCCCGCATCACGGCCTCGACTTCTGCATGGGGTGCTGGTCGGAGATGGGCGGCCACGACAGCGTCATCGGCGCCGTCCGCCACTTTGGCGGCCAAAAGAAAATCATCTACATCCACTTCCGCGATGTCATCGGGCCGGTCGAGGACTTCCACGAGACCTTTATCGACTGCGGCCAAGTCGATACCTTTGAGGTCGTCAAGACGCTCAAGGCGGTCGGTTTCGACGGGTTTATGATCACCGATCACGTGCCCCATGTCGTCGATGACTCGCCGTGGGGGCACCGGGGGCGCGCCCATTGCGTGGGCTTTATGCAGGCCCTCATCCAAGTGGTCAACAAGCTCGGTGCGCAACCTGGCACCATCTAACATGAACGCCATCCACCGCTGTCTCCTTTTTGCCTTACTGCTGGCCACCCCAGTGCTAGCCCAAGACGAGCGTCCTGCGGTATCGATCCCGCAACCCGAACGCCAGCGCGTGACGCCGATACCGGGCGGCCCCGCGACCATCGTCCAAGTGAACTACAACAACGCGGTCAAGGAACGCGACTACCTCTCGCTGGCGGTGCAGGAACTGGTGATGTTCACCCGCATGGCGACCCAACTCGAAGTGCCGCTGTACGTGCGCACCCTCGCGCTCGACGACCCGAAAATTGCCGACGCGCTGATGCTCTACATGACCGGCTACGACTGCGTTATGCAGATAAGCGACCGCGAAAAAAAGGGCCTCGCCCGCTACCTGCACGACGGCGGCCTGCTCTTTGCCGAGGACATCTTGCCGCTAAATGCGAGTTTGCGCGAGGCCGCTGGCGTAGCTGGCACCCCGTTCGACCGGCAGATCAAGGCCCTACTCAAAGACCCACAAGTCCTCGGCAGCAACGGAAGCCGCTGGCGCAAATTGCCCAACAGCGACCCCCTGTACTCGGCCTATTTCGACTTCCCCGACGGGCCACCGCTGAGCGGCACGAACCGGGGCAATGTCTTCGCCTTGGAAGCGCTAGAACTCAAGGGGCGGATCGCCGTTATTTTTAGCGACCTCAACATTAGCTGGTTCTGGGGCAACCTCGACGCCGAAGGCCGCAACCGCAGCTTGCAGTTTGGCACCAATCTTTTGATTTGTGCGCTAGCGCAAAAATACGCGGGTCGGCCATTGCCTTTCGGGCGCTGAGATGGACGCTGCGGCGGCGCGCTCGGCCCAAGTTCGCGCCGACTTGCTGCTCCTGCTCACGGCCCTGATTTGGGGCTTTGCCTTCGTCGCTCAACGCGCCGGCATGGAGCACATCGGCCCCTTCTTTTTTAATGGCGTGCGCTTCGCGCTCGGCTGCTTGCCCCTTTTGCCTTTGGTCCTGCGACCCACGGCTACACCCCTCGCCTCCCGCCTCCACCACGCCCTCCCAGGCAGCCTGCTGGCCGGGCTTTTTCTTTTTATGGCCGCTTCCCTGCAACAGGTCGGCATCGTCTATACGACGGCTGGCAAAGCCGGGTTCATCACCGGGCTATACGTAATTCTGGTGCCGATCCTCGCCCTGTTGCTACGGCATCGCAGTCGCCGCAGCACTTGGACCGGCGCTCTGGTGGCAACCAGCGGCCTGTATCTGCTGAGCGTGGAGCCGCCATTGGCCATTGCCCGCGGCGACGCGCTCGTGCTGGTAAGCGCGTTGTTTTGGGCCGGCCACGTGCTGGTCATCGGCAGCCTCTCGCGTCAGCTCGACTGGGCGATACTGGCTTTTTTGCAATTTTTTGTCTGCTCGCTGCTGAGCACAGCCGTCGCCCTTGGCACCGAGCCTATCGCCCTGCAACCGCTTAGCGATGCAGCCATACCCGTGTTTTACGGAGGCGTCATGTCGGTGGGCGTGGCCTACACTTTGCAGGTGGTGGCGCAGCGGCGAGCGGCCCCCGGCCACGCGGCTATCATCCTCAGTCTGGAGGCGGTTTTCGCTGCGTTGGGAGGGTGGCTTTTGCTGAACGAGGAAATGCCCTGGCGCGGGCTGGTCGGCTGTGGGCTGATGCTGGCGGGGATGCTGATCTCGCAGGTGGGATTGGGGCGGCGGTCTAAAGCATAGCGCCATTGCTCGCCTGACAGGGCCGCTCTATACTATGCCTGCAAGCCGTCGCTGGCAACGCCGGATGGCTCAGCCTTCAGACTGCTTCTACATCTCAGAGAAAGGACCAAAATGTCGGACACACTGACCAACCCATTTTCCCTCAGCGCCGACGACGGCTACACTTGGCTCAAGGGCAACCTCCACTCGCACACGACCCGTTCCGACGGCAAGGCCGCGCCGCAAGAGCGGCTCGATGGCTATGTTGGCCAAGGCTACGACTTCCTCTGCCTATCCGACCACCACAAAATTACCTTTATCGATACTGTGCAGGCTCCAAGCGACTTCGTGCTCATTCAAGGGGCTGAACTGCACCCGGACAATCCCTTCGGCGGCCAGCGGCACCACTTCGTCTGCCTCAATATCCACGAGGACATAAACGCCGAGAAGATGCCGCCCCAGCACGTCATCGACGCGGTCCGCCGCCAAGGCGGTGCGGTCTGGCTGGCCCACCCCCATTGGAGTTCGGTCAATATCCTGCGCGACGCAATGCCGCTTTCGGGGTTCGCCGGCATTGAGGTGTTCAACACCACCTGTCGCTGCGCCGGACGCGGCGAATCGAGCGTGCATTGGGACGACTGGATGGATTTGGAAAATCGCCTCTATCCCGCGCTGGCCAACGACGATTCGCACGCCCTTGAAGCCGACCAGCGCGACACGTACCAAGGCTGGACCTGGGTCCGCGTCAAAGAGCGCACCGCCGATGCGGTTGTCGCCGCCTTAGTCGCGGGCGCGTCGTATGGCAGCACCGGCCCCGCAATCCACGACATCCAACTCCGCCGCACCGACCGCGCCGGCGACGAGCGCACTCAGGTCGAGGCTACGGTGTCCTGCTCGCCGGCGCAGCGCATCGCCGCGGTGTGCGACTCTTTCGGCACCGAATACCACCAGCACGGCACCCTCTTCGAGACCGCGACCTTTGCGCTGAGAGCCAATGCCCGCTGGGTGCGCTTTGAGATTATCGACAGCCGCGGCCACAAGGCGTGGTCCAACCCGTTTGACCTGACCGCACTCGAACGGGCCTGAGCGGGTGATTGCCTCTCGGTTTTAAATGGTGCATGATTTACACGATTGCCAGCCATCAGGTATCGCTAATCAGTCTATTTGGCCAAGAGCCAACCAAAGAAAAATTCCAACGCTGCCGGCGGTGGATGCGCTGAGCGTCCGCCCCCTATCGAGGGACTAACATCATGGCCGACCGCCCCAAAATCGCCGCCATCGTCACCGAGTACCGCAAGTACTCCCACGCCCAGCACATCTGCGACCGCTTCGTCGAAGGCTACGGCTGGAACAGCCGGCACCATCGCCCGCCCATGGATCTGGTCTCGCTGTATGTGGATCAGCGTCCCGAAGGCGATCTGAGCCAAGATCGGGCGACCCGCTTTGCCCCCAACATGGCAATCTACCCCACCGTCGCCGATGCCCTGACGCTGGGCGGTGCCGATTTGGCCGTCGATGGCGTCCTGCTCATCGCCGAGCACGGCACCTACGAGCGCAATGAAAAGGGGCAGCATCTCTACCCGCGCTACGAGCTTTTCAAACAAATTGCCTCGGTCTATCGCACCACTGGCAAGAGTGCGCCCATATTCAACGACAAGCACCTGTCTTGGAACTGGGACTGGTGCCAAGAGATGTACGACATCTCGCAAGAGCTCGACTTCGCCTTTATGGCCGGCTCTTCGCTGCCCGTTACCTGGCGCACTCCCTCGCTCGACATGCCCCTTGGTGCCGAAGTAGCAGAAGCGGTCTGCGTTTGCTATGGCGGCGTCGATAGCTACGACTTCCACGGCTTGGAGACCTTGCAGTGCATGGTCGAGCGCAGAGCGGGCGGCGAAACGGGCGTCAAATGGCTCCGGGCCTACCGCGACGATGCCTTCTGGCAAGCCCACGCTGAGGGCGCGTGGTCAAGCGAACTTTTTGCCGCCAGCCTCTGCCGTAGCCACACGCTCACGCCGGCTAGGCCTGGGTTTAACAACCCCTTCCCCACCATCGACGAACTAAAACACCTAGTCGACAGCCCGGTCGCCTACCAATACGAGCACACCGATGGCCTCCGCTCGACCATGATGCTGATGAACGGGTTAGTCCAAGATTTCAACTTCGCCGCCCGGCTCAAAGGACAGGACGAGCCGCTTTCGACCCAGATGTACTTGCCCATGCCCCCGGCCCGCACCACGCTGGCCAACTTCTTCAGCCCGCTGGTCAACAACATCGAGCAGATGTTCCTAACGGGCCAAGCCACCTATCCAGTCGAACGCACTCTGCTCACCTCGGGCTTGGTCATCGCCGGCGTCGATAGCCTGCAGCAAGACCAAACCCAAATCGAGACGCCCCATCTAAACATCGCCTACCAAGCCACCGAAGAATCCACTTTCTGGAGGACCTAGTCGCTCCTTAAGGACCCTGCGCCCATGGCTACCAAACGCATCGCCGTCATCGCCACCATCTATCGCTACCTCTCGCACGCCCAGCACTTTGCCGACCGCTTCGTAGTCGGCTATCCCTACGGCGGCCGCTGGCACCGCCCCGACTGCAAAATCGTCTCGCTCTACGTCGATCAGCAGCCCGCCGGCGACCAAAGCCAAGACCGCGCGCGCGAATTTGGCTTTGCCGTGTACCCCACTATCGCCGAGGCCCTGCGCTGCGGCGGCGATCAACTGGCTTGCGACGCAGTACTGATCATCGGCGAACACGGCGAGTACCCCAAAAACGACAAAGGCCAGGTGCTGTACCCGCGCTACGAATTTTTCAAAGAATGCGTCAAGGTCTTTGAACAAGACGGCCGCACCGCACCCATCTACAACGACAAACACCTCTCCTACAGCTTTGACAAAGCGCGCGCAATGGTCGCCGACGGCCATCGGCTCGGTTTCCCGATTTTGGCTGGTTCGTCGCTGCCGGTCACGTGGCGTCTGCCCGATGTCGAACTGCCTTTGGGCTGCTCGATCGAAGAGGCGCTGATGGTCGGCGTCGGCGGCTCCGACCCGATGGATTACCACGCCCTAGAGGCCATGCAGTGCATGATCGAGCGCCGCTCTGGCGGCGAAACCGGCGTCAAATCCGTGCAGCTGATCGAAGGAGACGAGGTGTGGAAGGCGGGTGAGGACGGCCG
Organism: Candidatus Latescibacterota bacterium; assembly: GCA_965221515.1. Classification (GTDB taxonomy): domain Bacteria; phylum Latescibacterota; class UBA2968; order UBA8231; family UBA8231. The sequence continues at coordinate 3,355,956 of OZ244897.1, read as the reverse complement.
CTACTCGCTGGAACTGCTCGGCTCGGCCCTCTCGCGCAGCGACTCTCCTGGCGGCAAAACCGACGAGGATGGCCGCACCCAAGACCTGCTCGGCAACGGCGAGTTGCCCCGGCTCGTCAAAGAGCCGGCCGCGTACTTCATTGAGCACAACGACGGCCTCAAGACGACTCTGCTGATGCTCAACGGCGCCGTCCGCGACTACTGCTTCGCCTGCAAGCTGGCGGGCGCGGACGAGCCCATCTCGACTCAATTTTTCTTACCGCCGACGCCCAACGTCACGTATTCGGCCTGCTTGGTGGCCAAGATCTGGGAAATGATCGAGACCGGCCAAGCGCCCTTTCCCGCCGAGCGCACCCTAATCGTCAGCGGCGCACTCGAAAGCTGCCTGACCTCCAAAGTGGAGGGCCACAAACGGCTCGCAACACCCCACCTCAAGGTGGAGTACCAAGCACCAGCCGAGTCGCATCACGGCCGCTTCTAGTGGTTTGGGTCAAACAGGTACATCAGTAGAACGAAAGGAAGCCCTATGTCCTCTATCTCCACGCGCACTTTGCGCACCGGCGTCGAGCTAAGCACCCTCGGCTTTGGCGGTGCTCCTTTGGGCGAGCTTTTCGATCCGGTCAGCGAAACCCAAGCCCAAGACACCCTGCAAGCGGCCTGGGACGCTGGCATCCGCTACTACGATACCGCCCCGTTCTACGGCTACGGCAAAAGCGAGCACCGCCTCGGCCACTTTCTTCGCCAGCAGCAGCGCAAGGACTTCGTGCTCTCGACCAAGGTCGGCCGGGTGCTCACGGCCACCCGCGATCTCGATTCTTTCGACCAGGGCTTCTGGAGCGGCGGCCTGCCCTTTGACTTCCACTTCGACTACGGATACGACGGCATCATGCGCTCGTGGGAAGACAGCCTGCAGCGGCTGAGCCTTAGCTCGGTTGACCTGCTCCTAATCCACGACCTCGACAGCGTTTTCCACGACAGCGAACAGCGCTTCTCCGCCCACGTCAACCACCTGATCACCAGCGGCTGGCGGGCCCTCGACCAACTGCGCTCGCAGGGGCTGGTCAAGGCCGTTGGCGCGGGCCTCAACCGCATGGGCGCCATGCCGCGCTTGCTCGACGCAGTTGACCTCGACTTCTGCATCGTCGCCATGCCCTACACGCTTTTGGACCAAGACTCCCTCGACGAGGAGTTCCCACTCTGCGAGGAGCGCGACGTGCGCATCGTCATCGGCGCGGTCTTCGCCTCCGGCATCCTCGCCACCGGCCCGGTCGCCGGGGCCCGCTACGCCTACGACACGGCTGGGCCCGAAATCCTCGCCAAGGCCCGCCGCATCCAAGCCGTCTGCCAGCGGCACGATGTGCCCTTGCCCGCCGCCGCCATGCAGTTCCCGCTGGGCAACCCGCTCGTCGCAGCGATTATCCCAGGTGCGCAGACACCAGCGCACATCGAGACCAACGCCCAATGGTTTCAGCGCGAAATACCAACAGACCTGTGGGCCGAGCTAAAGGCCGAAGGCCTGTTGCGGGCCGACGCGCCGACGCCGTGAGTGAACGAGCTTAAAAATGAATCACCTAGCCCTGAGCCAGAAGAAAGCATTCGGTCACACCTGCGGCCAGCAATACACAGTCTTTGACGGGTTAGCCGGGATGTACGTGGAAGCCATCTATCAAGACCGCCACGGCCTGCTCTGGGTCGGCACAACCGATGGCGGCGTAAGCCGGTTTGACGGAGCGCATTTTGACACCTTTGGCCTGTCGGATGGGCTGCCTCATCTCTCGGTAACGGCTATTGTCGAAGATGCGGACGGACGGCTGTTGTTCGGCACGTTCGGCGGTGGGATAGCAGCCTACGACGGGCGCGGCTTTCAGGTGTACACCACCGAACACGGGCTGCCTGCCAACGACATATTCGGCCTGCAACCCCAAGCCGACGGCTCAGTGCGAGTGCTGACCACAGCCGGGGTGGGCTGGTTCGCCGAAGGACGGTGCGTAGAGTGCATGACGGAACTGGCGGGTAAGCCCCTAGGCGTGGTGTACGACATGGCAACCGATGCGGCGGGTACGACGTGGCTGGCGACGTGGGAGCATGGGGTGATCAGCTTGGACGGCCAGCGCATGAACACAGATTCAGACGATGGACGCGATGCGGTGCGGTTGCAGTGGCCTTGGAATTTTGCTCAAGACGCTGCTGGCAATATGTGGATCGCTTTCCGCTACGTAGGCACGGAAGTGATTGTAGGCCGCTACGATCCCACGAGCCGACAATTCGAGACCGTCCGCGTGGACGGGGCTGAGGGGGTAGAAGTCGTCCAGAATGGAACGCGCCATGTGCGGGTGGACGACCGCGATTGGCTCTGGCTGGGCCGCCGAGGCGTACTCGTGTACGACAGAGAGGAATGGCGTCCTTTCTCAGCCGACTTGCCGGGTGTTCACTTTTCGGGTACGCGCCTGACATACGAGGATAGCGAGGGAAACATTTGGGTGGGGTTGTGGGGTGGTGGGCTGATCTTTTGCGATCCAATCAGTGTTCAGTTATACGACAAACAAGACGGCCTGCCCGACAACGAGGTTCGCTGTCTGCGCGAAGACCAGGAGGGCCGGATCTGGATTGGCACGACCGGCGGCCTAGCCTGCTTGGAGGGCGACCAGATCCATCCAGTGGAGGTCGGTTATACTCTCTTGTATATGGTAACAGATCACCAAGGGCAGATTTGGAGTGGAGGGCCCGATCGACCGGTATTCAAGTCGATAGGGAGACAAGTCCAAGCGGTTGAGGCGACCGCAGAGGGTGTAGAAATCAAGATGTTGTTCCAAGGGCGGGAAGGGCGCTTAAACGCCTACACTTCCGACGGGCAATTCGGTTGGATCGAGGCCGACCGCTTCGTTGCGATTGAGGATGAGTGGCCAACTTGCAGAGTCGCACTACAAGATCGAGAAGGCTCCTTCTGGATCGGCTGCTATGGAATGAGGCCGGCTCTATACAATTACAGGGACGGCCATCTCCGCGCATGTGACCTCGCTGGCATCGAAGCCGTCGGCTATGTAAATGCGTTGTGCGAGTACCAAGACGCGATTTGGGTGGGGACCGCTCACGGCCTTTTCGCCATTGACTACCAAGCCAAGGAGGTGCGCCAATTTACGGTTGATCAAGGCGATCTGTCCGCCAATGGCATTTTGGCCTTGGTGGCCGACCCACAGCAGAAATGCCTGTGGATTGGAACCAGCGGCGGCGGCGTACTCAAGTACGACGGTCAAACCTTCCAAAGCATCCGCCTGGGGAAGTCCGCGCTTGCGAATATCGTCGATGCCATTCTACGCGATAGCCAAGATCGGCTGTGGTTCGGGACGCGGGCTGGTCTTATTGCGTATCAGCCGGGGGAGACGCCGCCTCGCATCCGCATCCGCCAAGTCGTGGCCGGCCGGACTTTCGACGAGCCCCAAGCGGTGTCCTGCCCAGATAGCACCCCCGAGATTCAGTTCCACTTTCAGGGCATCAGTTTCAGAAGCGGGGCCGAGCAGATGCGCTACAGCCATCGGCTCGTTGGCCACGGCCCGGCAGCAGAGTGGAGCGCATTCACGCCCGCCAATCGGGTGACGTACCAAGACGTGCCGGCCGGCGCGTTCCACTTTGAGGTGCGGACTGTAGATAGGGATGGTTTGATGTCGAACGTAGCTCGCCTAGCCGTGCAAGTAGTTCCCACTAATCTCCGGCGCCTAGAGCAAATGCTGCGGGTCTCAAATCAGGGTTTTCTCAGCCAGAGCCAAGCCATGGCCCGGCTCCTCGAACAAGTCGAATCAATGGCCGAGACGGATATGACCGTGCTGGTGCTAGGCGAGACTGGGGTCGGCAAAGGAGTGCTGGCGCGGCTGCTTCACAACCTCAGCCCGCGCCAAGCAAATCCCTTTATATCGGTCAATTGCGGGGGCCTGTCTGCCGGGCTGATCGAAAGCGAGTTGTTCGGCCACGAGAAAGGGGCCTTTACCAGTGCGCATACCCAAAAGATCGGCTACTTTGAGCGGGCCGATGGCGGCACCTTGTTTCTCGACGAGGTGGGCGATCTGCCCTTAGACTCCCAACGGGCCTTGCTCCACATCTTGGAGGAGGGCCACCTGACGCGCGTCGGCGGTGAAAAATCTATCTCGGTGGATGTGCGGGTCGTCTCTGCGACTAACAAGGACTTGGAAGAAGCCATTCAGAAGGGAATGTTCCGCGAGGATCTGTTCTATCGGCTGAGCGTACTCTCCTTAGTGCTGCCGCCCTTGCGCGAGCGCCAGGAGGATATCCCGCTTTTGGCGGCGCATTTTGCCAGCCGATGTGCCGAACAGCTCGGGCGGCCGACGCCGGTGTTGGGCGAAGAAGTGGTGGCGCATTTGCAGCAATATGCGTGGCCGGGAAATGTGCGCGAGTTGGAGCACGTAATTCAACAGGCGGTCGTATTGGGCGACAGGGATGTAATTCAGGTGGCGGATGTGCCGTTTCAGGCGGTCGAAGCAGAGCTGGACCTACCTATTGAACAAGGCTTCGACGGAGCTGCTGACGACGAGGACGAAAAGCAGCGCATTTTGGCGGCCCTCCAAGCTACGAACTGGCGGGTCTATGGCCCGCGAGGGGCGGCGCGGTTGTTGGGCATAGGCCCAGAGAAGCTGCGATATCGCATGCGCAAGCACGGGTTGCGACGGCCAGAGAAGCCGTCGCCGTAAGAGGATTAGAGAAGCCACAGCTAATCTGCAAAAAGTCGTTCAAAAGTCGTTCAAAAGTCGTTCAAATAAACGAAAAATCGTAGAACAGCTTGCGGCGACCTCTGGTGCGCTCCTCGTAGCACAACATTTTTTTTGCTATATAACTCCCATGTTTTTCAATCTTTTAGGGCGATTCCTAAAAGATTTTTTTGTTCGTGCGCCGATTTATGGCACAAAATGTGCATTACGTCAATTTCAAGAGCCGTAAAAACAGTTCACGCATTTTGGACGAAGACCAATGACCGCTCATCAACCTCCCCCTACTTTGTCGGGGACATCTCAAAGGAGGATTCAGATGAATTCTTTTCGTTCGATGAAGTACCAAATCGCAGTAGCAGCCCTGCTCCTCGGCGGTGCCTACATCGCCGCCGCAAATCCGGCCGACCAAGCCCAATGGAGCGAGTCCATTCCCCTTCCCGATTTTCCTCTAATCGGCCCGGGCGAGCGCATAGAGGCTTATATTGTCGACGGTCTGCTTCACGCCCGCCGCCTCGACGAAACCGACAACCTCCTTTGGCACCTCATCCTCGCCGAAGCCGATCCGAACCAGCCTCCTACGCTCGAGTACGTCGGTGTTGCCGTCGAAGTGCGCCACGCCAACGGATCGTACTTCGTTCGCGACACCTTTCAGACAAGCACCCTAGCGGCCCACCGACAACAACTGCCGCCGGAGGCATTCCCCAGCCTTGACTCCACTATCCGCGAAAACGGCATTGACCTGCACGGAAGCCAGAGCGGTTTTCAGACTCCGGCTCAACTCCAAAAACGGGTACCGTTGATAATCGCCCAGCTCGATTCTGCCTCTATGGATCGGCTCCAAAAAATACCGCCGGAGGAGTTCCCTAGCCTCGATCCTATGACGCTGTCTATACTCCAAAAACTAAGGCCGGAGGCGTTTGCCAGCCTCGACTCCACCTCTTTAGCTCAGCTCCAAAAACCACCACCGGAGCCACGCGAGTGGGATCGCGGCATCTTTAAATGGGAGAAGGACCAGCAGCTATGGGTGGCCCTAGGACCGAATATGGACCACTGGGATGCTCTCATCCGCCTGACTCCGACCGTGTTCGTACCGGAAAAGCCGGCCTTTGGTGTTACTTTTTTGAGCTGGGACGACGCCCAACTCTATGAGAGTGGCGGAGTGCTGATCGCCCGTTATGTCTCTTCTGTCGAAGCAGACCGGAAGCAGCAAAACCACAAGTTGGTCCGGGGTGCCGTTTCCTTCAATATCGAGGCCCAGCGCTGGATCAATCCCATCGGGGGCGGCGACCGCATAGGCTGGTTCCTAGGCAAAGTATTAGTACTGCATTTTTGGGCCACTTGGTCGCCCGAATCCGTTGAGCAACTCGCCCACTACGACGAGTTATACAAAAAGCACAAAGACGAGGGCCTCGTCGTCATTGCCATCCACAGCGCCGAAGGAGCCGATGATGTGGACGCCTTCGTTGCCGAACGCGGCTACACGTTGCCCATTGCGGTGGACGAAGGCGCGAGTGCCCAGCGCTACGGCATCTGGAACTTCCCCCAATCGGTCCTGCTCGACCGCGACTGTCGGATAGCTTGGCTCAGTCAGGAGGGAGAAACGCCGAGTCCCGCCCAGCTAAAGCACCTGCTCGACGACGAGTTCCCGACCCACTAACCCATCGTGAAAGGATTTTACCATGACTTGGGCTAAGACTTTCCGCACCGGCCTCGTCGCCGGCCTCATCGCCGCCACACAGGTCGCCGCGACTCCTGCTTGGCGCGACTCGGTTGACTTACCTGCCTCAATCGGCGGTTCCGTGCAAGCGCAACTGCGCCAAGGATGGCTGTACGCTTGGCGCGTGGACGCCGAGGGGCAGGAACTGTGGCGCACCATTCTTGGCCGGGCAGACCAACCAGGCCGAGTTGAAAAGACCAACCCCTTTACCGTGGTCGTCCACCATCCAGACGGCCAGTCGCACGTTCAGGACGATACGAACCGGAATCGCTTGTCGGGGCACCGCCAAGCCCTAGTGGGAGAGCCTTTCCCCGGCCTAGAAATCGAGACTAGCGACCCGGAGGTTCATGCCCAATCGACCTATGAATCTGCCGAGCAGCCGTCCCCTCACTTGACCCGTTGGCAGCGCGACCAGTGGGTTTGGGCTGGGGCTGGCCCCTCGGACGCTGTGCTACACACCGTCGTCCGCCTCGCCCCGATCCTGACGGTTCCGCAGCGCAAAACTTTGGAAAAACCCACGGCCGATCAAGCAATTTTGCAATGGGATCGCGCCGAATTCACCGCCGATGGCCAGACTTTTTCCGTCCGCTACATCAGCCCTAGGGAAAAGGAAGTTATGCACCAGCGGCACGCTGTGGAGCGGGGGGCTGTGCCCTTTGAAATAGATATTGAGCGCTGGCTACAGCCCGTCGTCGGTTATGAGGAGTCTCCCTTGAGTAGTCTAGGGCAGTTGCAGGGCCAGGTGGTACTGCTCGACTTTTGGGCTACGTGGTGCCAGCCTTGCATAGAAAAACTGCCCTATATCGCCGAGCTATACGAGCGCTATCAGGATCAGGGCTTTATCGTCATTTCCCTGCATTCGGCGTGGCGGGCCAGCAATCTAGACAAATTCGTCGGTCGGCATGATTATCCGTTCCCGATTGCCCTCGACACGGGCGAAACCTACCGACGCTACGGTCTCGATCCGGGCGGACCTATACCTCACTATATCCTGATTGGCCGAGATAACCGCATTGCCCTTGTGAACGACCTGCCTACTGAAGAGCAAATTGAGGCGCTTTTGCAGGCGGGTAATTAAGCTGGGACCAACAACTCTTCGTCGGAAGGATTTTTATGTCTCTGATGACACTACCAGAGGCCGAAAAGCGGCAAATTCTGGCCGCCCTTGAAGTCACCAACTGGCGGATCTATGGGCCGCGAGGGGCGGCTCGGTTGTTGGGTATCGGCCCAGAGAAACTGCGGTATCGAATGCGCAAGTACGGGCTGAAACGACCCAATACCACTGCGTAAATGCTAGCCCCGTGGCGTGGACAATCACTGCAATAGTTCCCGAGCTTGGGCGTGGTGCTCGCGTGAACGATCGGTGGCCGACAGAAACACGTTGGTGTCGGCGAACAGGATCTCATCTGCCGGCGTCATCGTAGATCTCGTTTCGAGACCAGGTTGAGGTGGCTCGGCCGGTCTCCACCGTGATCCAAGATATCGCCTCTAACTGTTCGGGCGGGGCAGTGCGAGCGGCCCGCTCTAGTATTGTATGCAGCTCTCCCTGAAGCGAGCGGCGGTGGCTTTTGGCCAGCCGTTTGAGGGCCGCCAGCGTGTTGGGATCCACGTCTCTGATATGTAGTGATTTCATACTGATATCAAAAAGATACCATCACGCTCTGTCAATCTGTCAAGGACCGCGCAGGTTGCGAGCTTGAACAGCAAAACGCCGATTCCTTATGTTTGCACAGCAGGGCCTCAAGCCGTCGCAGTCTCGGCGTCTGTCCGCATGGTCTCTGGGAAGAGCCGTCTCACGCGAGGATCGTATGAAGTCTTTGACCGTCGTCAGTCTGATCGGATTGATGTTGAACATCTGCACTGCCAGCGAAGCCGAGCAGCACTACTCGCCCGAGGAGTTGGAAGCGGCAAAAGCGGAACTGCGCGAGCACATCCGGCTGTGGACGTTTGAAGCGGGGGGCATACTCGGCCGAGAGTGGACGCGCCGGGCGCCAGAAGACGCCGAGTTGCGGGCACTCTACGCACGTCAGCTACACGGACAGCTATACGGGCAGCGAGAAATCCAAGCGCAAGCCGACGCGATATTGGAACGGGAGCCGGACAATCCGTGGGGGCTGTACGCACAAGCACTCGCGTTGCTGGCGGACTGGCAGCATTCCGACGAAGCGGCCGAGTCCAGCCGGCGCGCTTGGCGGCTGTTGCCCCGGCCGGAGTTCGCCGCAGCGCATCTTCGGGCACTTCGGTTTAGAAACGCGGAAGCGGGAGTGGCGTTTTTGGACTCAATGGATGCGGCGACGCTCCACCATTCCGAAGTCCTCCACGCCCGCGCCGAACTCGAGTACTGGGCACAGAACGCGCTGGAAAATCCCACCTATGCGGACACGAGCCTCGCTACTTTGGCCACGCTGCGAGCGCGTTGGCCCAACCACGTGGGCGGCTACTTTAGTGCCGCAGAGCAGCTGCATCGCGCCGACAAGCCGCAGGAAGCACTCCCGCTGATCGAAGAGGCCATTGGTCTCGCTCCAAGCTCGGCAGATGTGCGCTATTTGCATTGGCAGATTCTCAACGAGACGGAAAAACTCCCCGCCGACCAGCGGCGCACCGCCATTGAGGCCAGCATTGCCGCCTATCGGCAGGCCGTACCGGAAACCGTGCGCGGTCTCGCCCTGCTCACCACGGCTTATAGGAACGTACTCGAGGACGAAGAGCAGGCCGCGGCGTTTGAGGCAAAGCTGCTAGCGCAAGCTCCTGCGGGCCGCCATGCGTCGCGGATCCACCAAGGGAAATTTGAACGGCAGTACCAACAATTGCAGTCCGAGTTGGAGCGCATCGGCCGCCGGGATGCGCCGGAGTACCAAAATCGGCTTCGCCTGATCTGCGACGCGGCCTATCGGCTGCTCGAAAAACCCCTCTACGACAATAGCTTCCGCGAGCGGCCGTACCGAGCGCTTCTCAGTTCCCTCAGTGCCATGAACCCGGTTCCGGCCAAAGAACTCGCCGCGGCCGTGCGCGGCTTGGTCCAGTCCGAGCGGCAGCCCAACCCGTACGTAACATACAGTGCCCTTATCTTGATGACCGATCGCACACCATACGCCGAGGAGGCGGCCGAACTGGCTCGGGGCGTCGCACAAGCCATGCTCGATAGAGCCGAAGAGGAAGCGTGGGGGGAGGGTCAGCTAAACTTCTACTTGGGATTGATCCACGACGCTCTTGGGTGGGCGCTCTACCAGGCGGGCCGCGTCGCGGAAGGCCGCAACGAGCTTGAGCGGGCCCTGAAGTTTTCGCCGAGAAACACCCGTACACACTATCACTTAGGCCAGATGTTCGAGCACCTGGCGACCGAGGCCGAGGCCGAGGCCGCCGACACTTGGCTCGATAAGGCGGCGGACGCCTATTTAGCTGGTCTCGAAGTCCGAAGCTGGGGCCCCAATCCCTGCCAAGCGGCCCTGACCGCGCTGTACGAGCGCCGATACGGCTCGCGCGAAGGGTTTGACCAGTATCTCGCCACGCTCCGCGGCGCGGATTCTCCCAGTCCGATCCGCTTAACGCCCAAAATCGACCTCCACCTCGAACCCACTCCAGTCGAGGGACTCCCCGACCGCACGCTAAATCTCCCACCCGGCTTTAAGGTCAAACTCTTCTCCGACCAAGTAGATAAAGCCCGCTTTATGGCCTGGGACGACCACGGCGTCCTACACGTGGCCAACATGAAGCCGCGGCATACCTGGGCCCCGGTCCCCGGCCGCCAAAGCACGGTGCTGGCCTTGCCCGACCAAGACGGCGATGGCCGCGCCGACACCGTGTACAAAGCGGCTGATGACCTCAACTGGCCCCACAGCATCGCCTTCTACGAGGGCGCACTGTTCGTCGCCGACGACGATGCCATCTACCGCCTCGAAGACCGCGACGCGGACGGCTTCTACGAGGAGCGCACGGTCTTCGCCGAAGTACCCGGCTTCATGGGTCGTGCCGTTGAGCACGTGACCCATACGCTGGTTTTTGACGAATCCAACGACAAGCTCTACTTCCACATTGGCTCAGGTTGCGACATCTGCCGCGAAGACGACCCGGAACGCTCCACCGTCATGCAGATAAACACCGACGGCACGGGGCGGCGGATTTTTGCCTCCGGGCTGCGCAATGCCATCGGCCTCGACCTGCACCCAGTAACCGGCGCCCTGTGGGCTGCCAACACCGGGCACGATCGCGAGGGCCCGGATCGACCGCCGGAGTGGATCACCCCCCTGCGCGCCGGCGGCTTCTATGGCTGGCCGTTGGCGTACGGAGACAAAGTCTGGACCGATTTCTCCTCCTACGGAAGGTCTATTTTGCCGCTGACCGCTGCCGATTCGCTGTTGGTTGCCAACATGGATACGCCAGCCGTCCTCATCCCCGCCCACTTGGCACCGATGGCCCTGCATTTTTATACGCACGACCAGTTTCCGCCCCAGTACAAACACGCCGCGTTCGTCGCCTGCCGCGCCGGCGCTTTGGGCAACGATCCCGGCTACAAGGTCATGGTGCTCTTTGCCGATCCAGATGGGTCCAACGCCCGCGTCGCCGACTTTCTCACCGGCTTCCGGCTCGATTCCGACGACGATGGAGGGGGCGGCTTGGGTGGATTGTTCGGTTTTTTCTCTGTGAGTTCCACTAACGTGTGGGGTAAGCCGGTTGGGCTGACTACGGACGAGGCTGGACACCTCTACTTGACCAGCGACGAAAACACCCAAGCCATCTTCCGCATTGAGGCCAGCCCCCAAAATCCCAAACCCTGAATTAAGTGAAACGCTTCCCGCTCATCGTCCTGTGCTGTGTGTCGCTGCATTCCTGCGGCCAAAGCCTGGTCGATCCGAACGTCCAGTCTCTGGCTGCGGTAACGCCGCAAATAATGGTCCACTACATGCCTTGGTATGCGTCTAAACCGATCAGCGGCCAATGGGGTTGGCACTGGACTATGAATCACTTTGATCCCGAGACCATCGCCGACGATGGTCGCCGCCAAATAGCCTCTCATTACTACCCCCTGATCGGGCCGTACGATTCAAACGATCCACACGCACTGGAATGTCACGTCCTGCTGATGAAATTCGCCGGCATCAACGGCGTGATCATCGACTGGTACGGCATCAAAGATTACTACGACTACGCCGCGATTCACCGCAATACAAACCACCTCATCACCTATATAAAAAAGGCCGGCTTGCGCTTCGCCATTTGTTACGAAGACCAAACGATAAAGCACATGGTCGCTGGCGGCGTCCTAGACGAAGACCAAGCCTTGGGCCACGGCAAAGAAGTCTTACACTGGATGCAGCAAAACTGGTTTGTCGCCGATGAGTACGCCAAAATTGCCGGCCGCCCCCTGCTGCTTGTATTCGGTCCGCAGTACTTTAAAGGAGCGGCTTGGCAGGAGCTGTTTTCGGGCTTGGCGCAGCCTCCCTCGTTCTACACGCTGAACGCACGCTACGAAGGGGCCGACGGGGTATTCGGCTGGCCTCCAGTACACGACGGTGGCGTGGTCTCTGCTTCGGCTTGGCGCACCTACCTAAGCCAACTGTACGAGCAGGGTGGCCTCGGCACGGCGTTTCCCAAGTTCCACGACATCTACGAGGAAGCCGGTGTGCGCCAAAGCTACGGCTACCTAGACGACCAAGAGGGCACCGTTTTTGGCGAAACGTTAGAACTGGCCGGAGCGCACGCGGCGCTGATCCAGATTGTCACTTGGAACGATTACGGCGAGGGCACCATCATCGAGCCGACGATAGAGTTCGGTTATCGCTATCTCGAAGCGTTGCAAAACTACCGCAAAAAGCAAGCCGGTAAAACCTTTCCGTACAGCGCAGCAGACCTGCGGCTGCCCATCGCCCTATACCAACTTCGCCAGCAAGCAGCGGCCGATGGTCGGTCGTCCACCCAGCTGGACCGGGCCGCCGCACTGCTGTTTGCGTCCGAGCTTGCGGCCGCGAGGAAAATAGTGCTGCAGGATGCCATTGACTAGCGCGGACAGAGGAGATACCCTTTGACGACCCTTTCAACCCGGAGCGTGCCATGGGCCTAACCACTGCCGAACGCCAGCAATTCCACGACCTCGGCTACGTAGTAAAAGAAGCCATCTACTCGCAAGCCGACCTCCAGCCCCTCAAAGACGGCCTCACCGCGGTCATTGACCAGACGTGTGCGACCTTGCAAGAAGAAGGGCTACTCGGCGCGGAAACTTTTGCCGCCGCACCCTTTGCAACCCGGCTCGGTGCCCTCTTCAAAGCCAGCGTCGAAGTCGGCGAGCGCGTGACCCGAGCGATCATGGGGCACGGCGGCGGTGGCTTCAAAGAACAGGCCATTCTCGACTTCTTGCGCCACCCGCCGCTGGTTGCCTGCATCGAAAGCCTCGTCGGCCCAGACATCATTGGCTCGTCCGTGTACCGCATTCGCCCCAAGGCCCCCGGCTACTCGCGCGGGGCCGTGCCCTGGCATCAGGACTCGGGCTACTTCATGCCGCACTGCGACGGGAGCTTGATCGTAACCTGCTGGATTCCCCTGGTCGATGCCACCATTGAAAACGGCTGCCTGTACGTCCTGCCCCAAGCGCACCGCAGCGGCGTCTATCGCCACTACACCGGCGGGCAAGGCGGGTACCTCGAAATCGCCCGCGAAGACCTGCCTACCCCCGAGCCGGTAGCCTGCCCAATGCGCGCCGGCTCGGTGCTGTTTATGACCAATCTCACCCCGCACGCTTCCTTTGAAAACCACACCGACATCGTCCGCTGGAGCGTCGATTTGCGCTACCAAGACGCCAAAGTTCCGAACAACATTGACGAAGACCCCAAAGACTTCGACCCAGAACGCGACCCGGTCACCATGGCTTGCTTGCCGACAGAGGGCGACTTTGTCATTAAAGATCCACAAAACCCAGCGCGCGAAGTTTCCGACCTCGCCGAATTTAAAAAAATCCGCACCCGCTATGAACAGACTCCCGTCCACAAGCCCGGCCGCGGCTGGACCCCTTTTGCCGAACGCCGTTAGAAATTGGATTTTTGATCTCGACAACACCCTCGCCGACAGCGCCATTGACTTCAATGCTATGCGCCAGGAGTTGGGCCTGCCTGTGGGGAAGGGGATACTCGAAGAAATCGACACCCGCCCTGCTGCCGAAGCCGCCGTGCTCAGACATCGGCTTGCCGCGCTCGAACGCGAGTATGCGCTCCGCGCTCAGCCCCTACCGGGCGTCCACGCGCTGCTGCGCTCACTGGTCGAGCGCGGTTTTCGGCTCGGTATCCTCACTCGCAACAATCACGCCAATGCGATGGAGACGCTCGCTGTTTGCGACCTCGCCGCCTTCTTCGAGCCCGCCCACGTGTTAGGCCGCGACGAAGCGACTCCCAAGCCCGATCCCGATGGCATTCACAAGCTGCTCGCCGCTTGGGGTGCTGCGCCGGCAACTGCCGTGATGGTCGGCGACTTCCGCGACGACCTCGAAGCCGGCCGCCGCGCCGCAGTCACTACTATCTACTACGACATTGCGGGCGAGGACCGCTGGACGGCCGCTGCCGACTTCCGCGTCCAAAACCACGCCGAACTGCTCGCGCTGTTGCGTCGGGCACACGACTGAGACCATTGCCGTCCAAGCCCGTACTCGCCGCCAACAAAGACGGTTGACCATGTTCGCTATATTCACCACCGCTTTTTGCGCCTCGCTACTCTCGATTGGGGCCGGACCGTCGCTGGGGCAAACTGCCATAAATGCCGAACAAGTCTCCGGCGCAGACGCGGCAAGCGCGGCTCCATCTCCCCCAGTGCGCAGAATCTGCGAAATTCAGGGGGCTGGCCACACCTCGCCGCACGAGGGCGAGCAAGTCTCAGCGCGGGGCATTGTAACGGCTGTCGCTCGCAATGGCTTCTACTTCCAAGACCCAACCGGCGACGGCGACGAGCGCACATCCGACGGGATGTTCGTCTATACCAAAAAGGCCCCGAGAGTCTCCGCTGGCGACGAGGTACAGGTGACTGACACCGTGATCGAACACATTCCCGGCGGCGCGGATACCAACAATCTGTCGATAACCGAATTCTCTCAGCCCGATCGCATTCAGATCGTGTCAACCGGCAACCCCATACCGGCTCCGGTGATCCTTGGCGCGGCTGGCCGTCGCCCGCCGACAAGGGTAATCGACGATGACCACTTCGCAGTTTTCGACCCAGCCGCCGACGGCATTGACTTCTACGAGTCGCTAGAAGGAATGCTGGTGGAGGTGCCAGCCGCGGTCGCCATTAGTCCAACCAACCGCTTTGGCGAAATTTTCGTCCTCGCCGACGCTGGAGCCGGACAGCGGCTCAATTCGCGGGGCGGGTTGAATCTAACGCCGCATACCCTGCATCCGCAGCGCATCCAACTCGACGACAGCCTGCTATCCGGCGACATGCCGGCCGTGCAGGTCGGCGATGCCCTCGGCGATGTTCGCGGCCCCGTTAGCTACCGCTTTGGCAACTTTGAGGTGCTAGTTTTAACCGAGCCGATGGTCGAGCGCGCCGGCTTGGCACCGGAAACGACCGCCCTCGTCGGCACGGCCCAGCATCTGACGGTGGGCAGTTTCAACGTGTTCAACCTCGACCCCAATGACGACGACAAAAGTGCGGACCTAGCGGACGGTCAATTTGCGGCTATTGCCGACCAAATCGTCCATCGCTTGGGCGCACCGGATGTGCTGGCTTTGCAGGAAGTGCAGGACAACAGCGGCGCGATCAACGACGGCACCACTTCAGCGGATCAGACGGCGCAAACGCTCATTGCCGCCATTGCTGCGGCCGGTGGTCCGCAGTATGCGTACGCGGATGTCGCACCTCCAGATGGGGCCGATGGCGGCCAGCCGGGCGGCAATATCCGCGTTGCGTACCTCTACCAGCCCGGTCGGGTGGCCCTGATTGGTTCGGTGGAACGCATTGAAGACACCGATGGCGACGATGCCTTCCGCCACAGCCGCAAACCGCTCAAGGCCGCATTCAATTTTAAGGGAACCAAGCTGACGGTGCTCAACTGCCACTTCTCGTCCAAGTATGGTAGCCCACCCCTCTTCGGTCGAATCCAGCCGCCGACCAATGGCGGGCTCGCTCAGCGTCTCGCGCAGGCCGCGTTCGTCCACGATCTCGTCGCCGAGTTGCTAACCGCCGATCCCAAGGCCAACATCGTCGTGCTTGGGGATTTTAACGAGTGCCCGTTTCCGCTTGCTCCAGTGCAACCGCCGCCGGGCGACTTCCTGCAAACGCTCGCCGGCACTCCGCCGATCCTCTTCAATCTCGGCGACGCGGTGGATGGGGATTTGGCCTATTCCTATAACTTTCAGGGCATTTCCCAGCAACTTGACTATCTGCTGGTCAGCGCGGCCCTGCTCGCGGTCCAGCCCGAGTTCGACCATGTCCACGTCAACACCGAATTCCCCAACCAAGCCAGCGACCACGACCCCATTCTCGCCCGATTGCTGCTTTACTAGGAACCCCGCCGTCCACTCCGCCGCATATTGCCTGCACTGCGCTGGCCGCCGCGGGGCGAGAAAAAACTACTGCGCTGCTGGTCAGCGCGGTTGCCGCCCTTGCCCGACCCGCGCCCGGCTTTCTCCTTGCGCTCGTGCGCCTCGCTCAGATGCAGCTTTTGTCCTTCAAATTCCTTGTCGTTGAGATGGGCGATGGCCTCTTCGCCCTCGTGCCGGGTCGCCATTTCCACGTAGCCAAAGCCGCGCGAGTCGCCGCTTTTTTTGTCTCGGGCGATGGTGGCGGCGACAACCTTCCCATACGGTTGGAAAAGCTGGACTAGCGCCTCCTTTTTGGTTGTCTTCGCCAAATTGCCGACGTGTATGTTCACAGTGTACTCCTTTGGCTAGCAATGAAAAATCAGAGCAGTGCGATCTATTTCGATAAAGTCGTACTTATCAAAGGATTCAACGATATGTTCGATGTTTTGGCGAAACAAGAATTCCAATTCGGCGTTTCTGATATTACCTGTTGATACTAACAGCAACTTGTATGGTTGATGGTAAATTAAAAAGGAATCAACAAAGTCTTCATCTTTTGTGACTACTACCCGCCGTTCCCGAAGTGAGACTTCATTTACGACGGCGTCCGGCGTCCGGTTTCCCAAAGGCAACTCAAGGGTATGCACCCCGTCATGTCCTGCTTCGTCCAACCAATAGGTTAGACGATGAGGGAGTTGTGCGTCAATCAAAAAATTCATCCGGTCAGTTTCCGCATCCGTTTGACGTGACTCAAGCGGGCGGCAAAGTCCAAGGCTGCGAAGATGTCCTGCGCTGCCAAATCACTGTAATCGGCGAGAATTTCCTCGTGCGTCATCCCCGCGCTCAATAGCTCTAAGATCGTCTCAACGGGATACCGCAAGCCGCGAATACAGGGTTTCCCATGGCAGATTTCGGGATCGATGGTAATTCGGGCGATCAGATCTGTCGAATCGTTTAATTGTTGCGCCATCGCTATGCCTCCGTGTTTAACCTTTCTCCAATGCGTGGTACCGCTCTATTGGCGACGTGACTATATATATAGCGTATTTCCTTTACCACCGCATCCGCTTACCTGAGGACGCGCTCATAGACCTGCGAGCACATTGCGGCCCTCCTTGGTCCTCGGGGTTATCTTAGTCATCCTCTGCTCGTTCCGCTTTTTTCGGTCTTGTTTGCCCCGCAGTTCCAACAGTCGGTAAACGTCCCTGGGCACTCCTCGCCGCACGCGGCGCAAGCCCACGGCTGTCGGTCTTCGGCCGCCGTGGCAAACAAGGCGTCAATGTGCGACTTTGCAGCCGCGACCTGGCGGTCGTCCAAGACCCACAATTCCGGCCAGCACTCAATTGGCGGCAATTCGCCCACGCCGCCGAGCAGGTGCTGGCCGCGCAAAACGCATTCAATGCCCTGTGCTGCCAAGGCGTTTTTGAGATGCGTTAGCATGGCCAAATCCTGTGTGGTGTACACGCGCTCCACTGCGTACCTGCTTTTCTTTTTGCGTTTGAATGGAACGGCCGTCGCGGCCTGTTATTGGGCCGTCGGTGGCATCGATAGTTTGCCTAGGTACAAAAGCCAAGAGCCTCCGTTTTATCCCCGGTTCAAAAATTAAACCGATAGCTCAGTTTCGTCAGCAGTATCCGCTCTGTAGTATCGGCCCGATGTTCGTTATAGGCGATGTAGAACCGACTGTTATTCGGGCCGAAGGTGTAGCTAAAAAGCAGATTGAGGTCAACGGTGTCTTGGTGGAAGCTGCGCTGGAAGAAGCCGCGGATAAACAAATCCCGGTGCAAAAAGTACGTCGTCCTCACCAGCACAGTGCGCTTTACTTCGTCCAGCGCACCGGAGGGAAAGTACTCCCAGACCGATTCCGTACTCGAATCTAAAAAGAACCCCTCCCACAAGTCGAACCGCAGCGACCCGGATGCGCGACGGATGTCGCCGAGGTAGTCGTCGGCAAAGTCGTACTGGTCTCGCAGTTGACCGCTGAGGCGGAGCCGATACTTGCGCCCATTGCCGGTGTCGAAACCAGCACCAAACGAGTCGCCGTTATACGTCTGTTGCTGCCACCGCAACTGCCAATTCTGGTGGTCAAACCACACCCGCGAGTCATCCCGGCGCCTCACGTACACATCGACGTTACTCCACTCCCATTCCCACCCCTCTTCATTGGTTCGCCGCTCGGCGACGAGAGCTTGGCCTAAAAAGACTTTTTCAATGCCGAGGAAATTGGGCCGCCAACCGTAGCTGCCATAGAGGCCGAATGCTCGCTCGCCAACGTCGGCATCGTGGGGGATGAAGCCGATTTGATCGACGTTGAACCCAGACTCAATCCAAGAGCCCCAAACTCCGTAGGGGAAGCGATCGGAATTGTGTCTGAAGCGCCCGCTGTACATTTTGTTGCGGGCGTCCGTGTCGGTGCCAAAACTCATAGCTGAGTTGAGGAAGAGCTTATCGTTGTCGTTCAAGCTCAAGACGAGATCGCTACCCACCGCCTGTTGCCCTAGCGGGCCATCTTTCCCCACCGCCAAGGCACCAATCGAAGAATTGACTCCTACATCGCGCTTGAGGCGCAAAACGCCAAAATGCGGAGGGTCGCCCTCTTGGTCTGATGGGCGGTTCCGTGCGGCGATCAGGCCGATGCTGTTTTTGCCCACCTTGCCCGTTATTTTAGTGCCAGCATCCGGATCGCTAATCCGACGACTGTAGAAGAGATCCATCGCCGTAAATAGCTGTTGGCCTTCGAGAAAGAAGGGCCTTTTCTCCGCCAAGAACAGTTCAAATCTCGTCAGATTGATCTGGTTTTCGTCGGCTTCTATATGAGCGAAATCTGGGTTGAGGGTGGCGTCCAAGGTGAGGTTGGTGGCAATGCTGTATTTCAGGTCGAGCCCAACATCGCTGGACCAGCCGTCTGTGGACCGACTCCCCACATGGCCGTAGCCTCCGGTTGCATAAGGCAGTACCTCGAGGTGAAGTCCCGGCTTTATATCCTCAAGTCCGTGCAGATGGCCGGCTTTGGACACTTTCAGGAGATAGCGGTCGTCTCTCGATATAAACGCCCAGTTGCTGTTTTCCGCATAGGTCCGCTCGATGCGCTGGACGTTTAGGCCCCAGGTATGCTGGTCCAATTCGGGAAAGCGCAGGGTCTTGAATGGGATGGCGATCTCGGCGCTCCAGCCTTGGTCGTGGATATGGGTCTCAGCTTGCCAGATGCCGTCCCAGCTCTGGTCAATCCCACCCCAGCCGCCGGACCCGTCGTTTTCAACGCGAAAATCGTTCTGGACGCCATAGGCGTTTATATAGAACCCGTAGGCATTTTGGTGGTCGTGATAGGTGTCTAAGACCAGACCGACGAGATCCAACGGCGCAAACCGGCCGTCTCGCTGCATGATGCGACCTTTTATATTGCCGGGCTCTGCATCCATCATATTGAGGCCGATGTACAAATAATCGGCGTCGTAGAGTACGTGTATAAAGGTTTGGTTGGTCGCAGGGACGCCTTCTGCGGGTTCGATCAATATGAATCCCGTTGCCGGGGTCGCCCGCTGCCAGTCCTCGTCGTCTAGGACGCCGTCTATGGCTGGCCGGAGATGCGTCCTGAAAGCCCGCACTTCTTTTTCGCCGGGTTTTTCGTGAGCCGAGACAGATGGCGCGACGACGAGCGCAGCTCCTACCATCCAGAGTAGCCAGAGGGGCGTGCGAATGCTGGTCATGTATCTCCTCTCAAGTGGGCCAAGGGGGATGCAAAAAACGCGCAGCAGCCGTGCCGAGACGACCGACCGAGGTTCTTTGTGCCTCCCCTAGACTTACGAGAGGGCTTAACAATGGCAAGTATTTCCTTGGGGGACATCTTTTAGCCCCTCCGCAGTGCTAACAGCCCCGGGCCCTCCTCACCTGCTGCCGCAAAGCCGGCAACAACCGCGCCACTTCATCTTCCAAAGACGCCAAGGCTTCCTCGGCGTCGGCAAACCCGGCCTCGCGCCCGATTTCCTCCAACCGATGCGCCGCTGCCGCCGCGGCCTCAGCACCGAAAACGTGCGCCGACCCTTTGAGCGTATGCGCGGCCCGCCGCAACTGAGGGCCGTCGGCGCCGGCAATGTGCTCGCGGAGCTGCTGCATTAGCTTGGGGCACTCGACGAAAAACATCTCCGCGAGTTCGCGCAGCATAGCCTCGTCGCCGCCGACGTTTTCGAGCGCGGCATCCCAGCCAAAGGGCGCATCCGCTGGTGCCAGCGGCCCGGTCTCAGCACCCTCCACGGCCGCGTATAGCTCGTGCGGGCGCACCGGCTTGGCGACATAACCGTCCATACCCGCCGCCAAGAAGCGGTCGCGGTCGCCTTTCATGGCGTGGGCCGTCATGGCAATGATGGGGACGCGCTGGCCAGTGTGTGCCTCGGCGCGGCGAATGGCGGCCGTGGCCTCGAGGCCGTCCATCTCCGGCATTTGCACATCCATCAGCACCGCGTCAAAAGGCTGCGCGGCCACCTGCTCCACGGCTGCGCGGCCGTTGTTGACGACCACGACCGAGTGGCCGCGATCGGCCAAAAGCCGCACCGCCACCTGTTGGTTGATCGCCCCGTCTTCGGCCAAGAGGATGCGGCGGCTCTCGACCGGTACAGGCTCGTCGCCGGCGGCCACCTGCTCCACGGCTGGGGTCGCTGCGACAGCCGCGCCAATGGCCTCGAGCAAATCGGATTGCTTGACCGGCTTGAGCAGGCTGTGGGCAATGCCCAAAGCGCGGGCCCGCGCGCTGTACCCGGCGCGGTCGGCCGAAGAAAGCAGCAGCACCGGCACTTGGGCAAACGCCGCATTCTCGCGGATTATCGCCGCCGTTTCTAGGCCGTCCATCTCCGGCATCATCAGATCCATCAGCACGATGTCGAACGGCTGCGTCGCAGCTTCCAAAGCGGCGATGGCCGCCGCGCCGCTCGCTACGAGCTCAGCCTCCATCGCCCAGCCTTTGAGGATCTCTTCGAGGATGCGCCGATTGGTCGCGTGGTCATCGACGACTAAGACCTTTAGCCCCCGCAGGGAGGCTAAATCGGCGCGCTTGGTCTCCGGCGTTCCCAGCCCTAAGCGGACCGTGCAGTAAAAGGTGCTGCCTTGGCCCTCCTCGCTCTCGACCCAGATGCGACCGCCCATTAGCTCGACTAACTGCTGGGAGATGGCCAAACCCAAGCCGCTGCCGCCAAAGCGCCGCGAGGTCGAGCTATCGACTTGGCTGAAGGAGTCGAATATCCCCGCCTGTTTCTCCGGCGCAATGCCGACTCCGGTATCGCGCACCCACAGGCGTAGGCACACCGCGTCCGGCAAGGCCTCTTCCACCGCAATGCCAACTTCTACTTCGCCTTCGGCGGTAAACTTGACGGCATTGCCCACCAAGTTGATCACCACTTGGCGCAAGCGGCGCGGGTCGCCGACCAAGCGGTCGGGAACGTCGGCGGGGATGTGGCAGACGAGCTCTATGTTTTTGCTCGCCGCGGGCATGGCCAGTGTCTGCACGGCATTGCCCACTTCGTCGCGCAGGCCAAACTCGATCTCTTCGAGTGCCAAGCGGCCGGCTTCGACTCTGGAAAAGTCGAGGATGTCGTTGAGCAGAGAAAGCAGGGATTCTGCCGACTGCTGCACCAACGTCAAGTAGTTGCGCTGTTGCGATTCGAGCTGGGTGCGGCCCAACAGCTCGGTCATGCCGATGATGCCGTTCATGGGGGTGCGAATTTCGTGGCTCATATTGGCCAAGAACGCGCTTTTGGCTTGATTGGCCGCTTCGGCCTGTTCCTTGGCGTCGCGCAGGGCCTCCTGCGACTCTTCCAGAGCCAACAGGGCCTCGTGCTCGGATTGCGCCGTCGCCGCAGTCAGGCGGTATTGCTCTTGGAGTTGTTCTTCCGAGCGCCGTCTTTCTGCATCAACCCGCGAAAGCGACGCGGCGTTCCACCAAATAATCAGGGCAAAAGCCAAGATGTTGAGCAGCGTAAAGAGCGAAAGGCCAAACTCGTAGCCGTAAAGGGACTCGCCTTGCATGCGCACCCAGTCGAGTGCGAGGGGAACGACAAAGGCCGCCGGCAAGAGGCGGCGCGCCAAAGAGCCGCCCGCTGTGGTGCTGATGATGGTGGCAACCGGCTCGCGGTGCGGGCGGGCGCACAGCAAGCCAAAGCAGAGGATGAGAAATTCGGTTGCCGTGTCTGGGACGACTGGCACGTACCCGGCTATTCCATAGAGCAGGAGCACGTTGTGGAAGTAGCTGCTCATCGACAACAGCCCAATGGCCGTCGCCGCGATTCCGCACCCCTGCCACAGATAGGCGCGGCCCCACACCTGCACGTCCATCAGCACCAAAGCCAAGCCGATTAGCAAGAAGCAGAGTGCCGCATTGGGCGACATCCGGTAGCCGCCCAGCTTAAAGTAAAAAAGGTAGGTATCGACGCCGCGCTCCCAGTTGTATTGATAGCCGATTAACTTGAGCACGGCGATCACCACTACAGTCGCTCCCAGCACCACGCCGACATACCGCCGCCAACGGCTCAGCGGCTCGGCCTGCAACACCAAAAGCGCCGCACCGGCCAAGATAAACTGCATCGCCACGAGCGGATGCGTCGCCACCCAACTGACGTGCATGAAGCTTTTGAGGTATTCGTCGTTGGTGTGCCAGCCCCACAACACCAGCACGCCGGTGAGCGCGATTGTGGCGGCGGCCAGTCGCGCCAGCCAGCCGGTCCAGCGCAGCAAGCGGGGATCGCTCCCCATAGCTAACCTGCTACGGCCTCCCGGATAGACCGGGCCAAGCTCTCGCCATTGATCTGCGTTTTGATTAGGTAATCGCGCGCGCCGGCCGCTACGGCCTCTGCGGCGAGCACTTCGTCGTCGAGACCGGTCAGGACCAGGACGGGGATATTCGGGACGGTTGCTTTGACGCGCTCGAAGGTGGCTAGCTCTTGGCTGTCGGGCAGTACTAGGTCGAGCAAGATCGCGTCGATGCCACCGGCTGCCAACCGCGCCAAGCCAGCCGCTAAGCTAGTGACCGCTTCCACGGCAAATTCCGGTTTTAGCAAGCCCTGCAACAGGCGGGCGTGAATGGGATTGTCCTCGACGAGCAGGACGGATATGGAGGAATCAGCCATAGTGCATTATTCAGTCGTGCGGTGAGGCCGCAATCGGAAGAGCCAACCCTAAGTGGAACGAATCACCGATCCCTACTGGTAATACGGGTTTTCTCCGGCGGCGTGATCGGTCGCGTCCACCACGGCTTCTACTTCGGGCACCGCTTCCTTGATCATGCGAATGATGCCCTGTTTGAGCGTTACATCGGCTTGGCCACAGCCCTGACAGCCCCCGCCCATCTGCACGAATACCGTGTTGCCTTTAATATCTACTAAAGTCACCACGCCGCCGTGCGAGGCCACGCCGGGGTTGATCTGCGTTTCGATGACGCGGTGGACGGCCTCGGCCACAGGGCCGCTCAGGTGCGCGGGCATCTTGCGCGGACGCTCTATCTTGAAGCCCGAACCCATCAGCCCATCTACGTAATCCACCTTAGCTTCCGCCAACAGGTCGGCACTTTCCGGATCTATGTACACGTCAAAGCCCTCAAAGCGGACGACCTGATCGTCGTCGCCCACTTGCTGATCGGAGATGAACGCCAACTTGTAGTCAACTTGCTTGGCCGGATCGAGGCGGGCGCCGATGCGCAGGCCCTTGACGGGTTTGTCGCTTGCGGCGACTAGGTTGGCAATTTTCTGTTCTGCTGCTTCAGTAATGGTAATCATGGTCTGTCCTCCATTGGGGCGCACTGTAAGGCGTCAACAGAATGTATGAGGCATCCCCCAAGCGTCAAGTTGCTGGTTGGCATCTCATCTGGTGGCTGATATATCTTGTTAAACACACAATTAGGCGTAAATTATGGCATTAGGTCCTTATTTTACGCCAAGAACAGGATTTAATCGTGAAAAATAGAGCATTACTTGCCTACTTAAAGCAAAAATCAGCGTCCAGGTTCGGGCGGATTATGGTGCTGACCGGGGCGCGACAAACAGGCAAAACTACGCTAGCGAGGTCGGCACTGGCCGATTATGCGTATCTCTCGCTTGAGGATCCGCTCGTGCGACCCGATTTTATGGCCCTGTCAGCAACTCAGTGGCAGCAACAGTATCCGGTGGCGATCCTCGACGAAATCCAAAAGGCCCCCCGCTTGGTAGAGTCAATCAAAGCGGCGTACGACCTGTATGACGACACGCGCTATGTCCTGTTGGGGTCGAGCCAGATCTTATTGATGGAAAAGATCCGCGAGAGCCTAGCCGGTCGGGTCTCTTTGGTCGAATTGTACCCGCTGACATTCGCGGAAATACTGACGGCTTCATGGGATGATCCAATAGCGGACTCGCGACTGATTCAGTGGCTTGGCAATGGTGCGCCGGTTGATTTCTTGCGGGGAATCCCCAGGCAACAGACGCGCTATGCACAGGTGAGCCGAGTGTTGGAAACCTATCTACAGTTCGGGGCTATGCCGGCCCTCGCAGAAGACGGGCTAGAGCCTGCTGACAAACGCGAATGGCTGGCGAATTACATACGGACGTACCTCCAGCGAGATGTGCGCGATTTGGCCAATCTCCGAGACTTAGAACCTTTTGTGCGGGCCCAAAAAATCCTGTCAAGCACGACCGGCAACCTCTTAAACTTGGCCAGTTTGGCCAATCAGGCGGGCATTACAGCCAAGACGGCCAAGCGTTTTGTAACGTATTTAGAAATCAGTTATCAGATCATTTTACTCCAACCGTGGTTTCGCAACTTGCACAAGCGTCTAGCGAAAGCACCCAAAATCCACTTTATTGACCCGGGAATCCAGCGCGCTCTATTGGGCCGGCAGGGCCTGCCAACCGGGAGCGAGTTTGAAAGTGCCGTGATTGCCGAGATCTACAAACAAATCCACAACAGCCGCCTGCCCGTGACCTTTTATCACCTGCGCACCGCCGACGGCAGAGAAATCGATCTATTGTTGGAGATGGAGGCGGGCTTTATTCCCATAGAAATCAAAATGACCGACCGGGTTGTCGCGGGCGACGCCCGGCATTTGCGCCAATTAAGCGACATTTTGGACAAGCCGGTATTGCACTCGTTGGTGCTTTCCAATGACGGGCGCATTCAGCCGCTAGACCGAGGAATTACAGCCGTGCCAATCGCGTGGTTTTTAGGCTAGCGTCGCGTCGTTTGTGCCGCTACAGCTTTTGCCCCTAGTCGCGCGGTTTTTGCGCGGTGGGCAGGGTCAATGTCTGGGGTCAACCGGCTCGCTTTCCAACGCCAAGACCCCAAACGCGCATTCGTGTACCCGGTGCAAAGGCTGCCCGGCGACAAACCGCTCCAAGCCCTCGATCCCCAGCGCAAATTCTCGCAGGGCCAACGCCCGCTTGCCCTTGAGATTGCGGCGGCGCAAGAGCTCGATGCGCTCGGCGTACTCAGGCCCGTAAATCAGCCGCAAATACGCACGACCGCGGCACTTGAGTGCCGGCTGGACGAGGCCGCGCCCGTTGGTGCAGACAAAGTCCAAGGGCTTGGCGACGAATCCTTCGCTGCCACTGGCAGTCAACTCCTCCCACCACTGTACTACTTGGCTGCGGCTGTCCGGGTCGTCTAAGATCACCCGGCGGCGATCGATGGCGCACAACAAGTCCGGCTCGGCCGCGCCGAGTTGGTCCAAGGTCTCCAGATGCCAAGCGTGAGTCTGGTTGACGTGTACTTGTCCCTCGGTGGCCAGCAAATGAAAAGGAGCGAGCTTGAGATCTTTGAGCGTACCCACCGGCCAGCAATAAGGGCGATAGGCCGCCGCGTAGTGCGCCACGGACTCGGCCCGGCCGCGACAACGGCGCAACAGCTCATCTACGTCTAGGCCCTGCGCCGCCGCCTGCTCCAGCGCACGCACCGATGCTGCCAGCGACATCCGCGCCGCCGCGCCCACCGCCGCGTACTGGTCTTCGAGTAGCTGCTGCGCCTTGGCCGACCAAGGCATGATCTCGGCGTCGAGTATTGCCCAGTCCGTCGCCAGCGCGCGCCACAATTCGCTGCGCTCGAAGGCCTGGCGCACGTGGTCTAAAAGCCCGGTTTCCAAATCCGTATCCGCAAAGAAGCGGCGGCCCGTGCGCGTGTAGCAGATGCCGGCACTGCCGTCCTCTATGCCAAAGCGCCGCTGCGCTGTCTCCGGGTCGCGGCAGACGATCAGCACGGCCCGCGAGCCCATTTGCTTTTCCTCGCAGACCAGCTCGCGCACGCCGCAGCGGCGATAGTACGCCAAAACCTCGTCCGGGTGTTCGAGCAAGTCGGGGCGGGTGCTGGTTTGGGGCGGGGCCATCGTCGGCGGCAGATAGACCAGCCAGCGGTGATCGACGGCAAAGCGGCTCATCACTTCCAAGGCCGCGGCCGCCCGCTCTGCATGGACGGCGACTCGGCCCATCAGGCGCGTCTCCACGCGCCGGCCTCCAGCCACATCCGCTAAGTCGAGCATATCGTCGCGCGTCTGTTGCGCTGCCAAGGGGCGGACCGGCTCGCAGTACTGTGCCTGGGCCGGCACCGATGCCAGTTCTAGCTCGGGATAGCGCAGCGCCGTCAGCGCACCGCCAAACGCGCAGCCGGTATCGATGTTGATCGCGTTGTTGACCCACTCGGGCTGCGCCACCGGCGTGTGGCCATAGACGACGCGGGCGCGGCCCCGATACTCGGCCGCCCAATCGCGGCGCACCGGTAGGCCAGCCTCGTCCACCTGACCGGTCGCGTCCCCGTACAGGGCAAACGACCGCACCGCCCCAGAGGCGCGGCCCGCCATTTCTTCCTTCATGCCAGCGTGTGCTACCACCAGCGCACCCCCATCAAAGACGTAGTGGCTGACTAGGCCGCCGAGAAAAGTCTCGACTTTTTTGTTGAACTCCGCCGTCTGGTCGGCCAGTTGGGTCAGCGTCTCCTCCAAGCCGTGGGTGCGCTGGACCTTGCGGCCCTGCAAGGCCCGAACCAAGCGCACGTCGTGGTTGCCCGGCACACACAGGGCCGCGCCCGATTCCACCATGCACATGACCAGCGCGAGAACGCCGGCAGCGTCGGGACCGCGGTCCACCAAATCGCCGACAAAGACGGCCTTGCGCCCCGGCGGCGGTTCCACCTTGTCCCCGGCGATGTGATACCCCAATTGGCCGAGCAGGGCTTCGAGTTCGGCGCGACACCCGTGGACATCGCCGATGATGTCGAACGGACCGCAGTCCTCGCGGCGGTCGGGCCACAGCTTCTCCCGCGCCACGTCGGCTCGCGCCACGTCGGCGGGCGAGCGCAGCGCAAAGGTGCGGCGAAAGCCCTCGCGCTTGAGGCCCTTGAGGCCGCGGCGTAGCTGGCGGTATTGCCGGGGGATTACGTGGGCCGGTAAGTCGCGGTCGGTGCGCCCAGCCGCGCGTTCCTCGCAAAGTGCTTGGGGCAGGTCGAAGACGATGGCCACTGGCTGGGCGTGATAGCGCTTGGCTAGTTCGACCAGCGGCTTGCGCGCCTCGGGTTGGACGTTGGTCGCATCGACCACGGTCAACAGACCCCGCGCCAAGCGGCGGGCGGCGACAAAGTGCAGCGCGGCAAACGCATCGTCGGTGGCTTCTAGGCTGTTTTCGTCGTCGGCAACCACGCCGCGAAAAAAGTCCGCGGACAGTACTTCGGTCGCCAGGAAGTGCTGGCGGGCAAAGGTCGATTTGCCCGCGCTAGAGACGCCGATTAGCACCACCAGCGAGAGGTCGGGTAGCGAGAGGCGGGTTCTTTCGTCAGCCACGAGTACCCCCCGCCGAAAAGACCGCCATCTGCGTCGGCGCACCGAGGGCGGCATCCTCTGGCCCAACCGGCGCGATGCGCACGGCATATCCATAGCGCTTGCCCACCTGCGCGGTCCACGCTTCAAACTCGGCTCGCCGCCACTCGAAGCGGTGGTCGGGGTGGCGAAATGCACCGGCTGGCAGCGCGTCCCAATGGGCGTTGTATTCGGCGTTGGGAGTCGTTATCACCACTGTAGTGGGACGGGCGAACTCGAACACGGCCCGCTCGCAGGCGCGTAGCTGCGGCGGGTCCAAGTGCTCGACAACCTCCACCAGCACTGCGGCGTCGTACCCGCTCAGCCGGGCGTCGCGATAGGCCAGCGACCCTTGAAAAACCGCCATCTGCTCGCCGCGCGGCAGCCGCGCTAGCCGCCGCTGTGCGCGCGCCAAGGCTTGCGGCGACACATCCATGCCCGCCACTTGGTCGAACTGCGCTTCCGCCGCCAACAGCGCCAGCAGCCGCCCCTCTCCGCAGCCGAGGTCCAAGACCCGCCGGGCCCCGCTGGCCTTGAGGACTGCGAGCACGGCGGCTAGCCGCTGCTGGTTCAAGCTCAGTTCCGCTTCGAGAGCCTCTTCGCCGGCGTGATCTTCAGCTTTCCCTGCTTCCTCTACCAACAGCCGCGACAGCGCGGCCTGCTTGAGCGCTCGTTGGTGCTTTAGATAGCGTTCGACGACTAGGTCGCGCAGCGGGTGGCCGGCCAGCCACTCCCCACCGCGCCGCATCAGCTTGTCGATTTCTTGCTCGTCCACGTAGTAGTGCTTCTCGTCGTCGAGCACGGGTATCAGCACATACAGATGCGCCAGCACTTCTTTTAGTGGCTGCACGCACTGTAGCTCGACCTCGTAATAAGGGCTGTTGCCCCACTGTGGAAAGTGCTCGTCGAGCAAGACGCCCTCAGCCGCCACTGCATACCCCAACGGCTCAAAGAGGCCGCGCAACAACTCCTCGCCTCCCCGGCAGGGCAGGGCGCTAACGCCCACTCGCAGCGGCAGGGCTTCTTTTGTCAACTCGGCTCGCTCTCGGCACTGTCCGTTTAAGGCCGAGGCAAACACGCGGGCGATGGCCACGCTGGTAAAGGAAGAGGCCGCGTACGGACGGTCGTTGACATAGGACGCCAGCGCGAAGTTAGGGGATGCCGAGCGCCGCTTGAGTGCGGTTGGATCTACGTCGAGCAGCAACGCGGCCGTGCATCGCTCAGCCGAGGCTTCTGGATAGAAGACGTGCGCCGTCCCAAAGGGCAGGTCAAAGGCTTGGGCGCGCCCTGGGTGCTTGTGCAGGAGATAGCCCAGGTCCGTGGCGGGTTGATGGACCGTACTTATGGTCAGCAGCACGACATCCGCCCGCTTGCCGTCGAGTGTTTGGTCTTGGATGCTTTTATGGACATTTTCAGGTGGAGGATTTACCTTCTAGGCTATTAGTCTCCCCAACCTAATCAAAGGTAGGTAAAAATGTCCGAGCCCGTAAGGAGGCCCCCCATGATCCAGTTGCCTAAGTCTGTCCTCGGCATCATCGCTGCCGTCTTCGTCTTATTCCTCGTCAGCCCGCGCTTCTACCAAAGCGTCCCGGCCGGCCACGTGGCTGTCGCCACTCTCTTTGGCGAAGTCCAGCCCAAGCACTTCAGCGAGGGCTTGCACATCCCGGTCAACCCGCTCTACCAATGGGAACTCTTCGACGTGCGCCAAAAGACGCACTCCGAAACCTCCAACGTCCCCAGCCAAGACCAGTTGCAAACCAAAATCGACGTCAGCGTGCAGTACCGTCTCATCTCGGCAGACACGCCGCGCATCTTAAAGGAGACGGGCACTTTTGACGCGGTGCGCGCCGTCCACATCGTGCCCAAACTGCGCTCGCTCATTCGCGAACAAGGCAAGACCATCAAGCGCGCTGAGGATTTCTTTTTAGAAGCGACCCAGACCACCTTGCAGACGGCTCTGCTCGAAGGGCTGAAGGACTACCTCGCTCCCAAAGGCGTCGATGTCGAGGCCGTACTGATCCGCGACATCTCGCTGCCGCCCTTTATCACCAAGGCCATTGAGGCCAAAAAAGAGCGCGAGCAAGAAGTCGAAAAGCAAAAGGCCGAGCTGGAGCGCTTCACCACCGAGCAAGAACAGATAGTCGCCGCCGCCGAGGCCGAAAAGAACGCCGCCGCTGCCGAGGCCGAAAAGCGCCGCTTGCTCGCCGACGCCCAAGCCTACGAAATCACCAAGATCAACGACGCCATCGGCCGCAACCCCAACTACGTCAAACTTCAAGCGCTCAAGTCCCTTGAGGCCATTTCCAAAGATCCGGCCGCCAAGGTCTATTTTATCGACGGCGACAGCCCGGCGCCGCTGCCGCTGATGCATCTAGGCGACGCCCAGTAGCGATGCCGGCCAAATACCGCGTTGGCGTGATTGCCGCTGGCCGCATTGCCCGCGAGCATGGCCGCGGCTGGGCCGAGTGCGAGCACACTGAAATCGCGGCCATTGCCGACGCGCATCCCGAGGCCTTGGCCAGCTACGCCGCGGATTTCAACGTCGAAAAGCAGTATCTCTCCTACCGCGAGATGCTCGACGTGGAAAACCTCGACATCGTCAGCGTCTGTTCTTGGGATCCCCAACACGCGGAAATGTCCATCGCCGCCTGTGCTCGTCGGCCCCGAGCCGTGCTCTGCGAAAAGCCGATGGCCGTCTCCTTGGGCGAGGCCGAGGCCATGGTCATCGCCGCCGAGCGCAACGACGTCAAGCTGGCCATCGGCCACCAGCGCCGCTTTTACTCTTGTTGGCGCGAGGCGCGGCGGATGGTCGCCGACGGAGCCATTGGCAAGCCGCAGCGGCTGTGGTCTGCGGTCAAGGCCGGGATGATGAACACCGGCACTCACTGCATCGACTTCCAGCTCTACGCCCTCGGCGACCCGCAGGCCGAGTGGGTCATGGGCGCGGTTGAGCGCCACACCGACCACTTTGTCTTCGGCCATCGGGTCGAAGATCGCTGCGTCGGCATCATCGGCTATCCCGACGGGGTTGAGGGCGTGATCGAAAACGAGATGAACGATACGTATCAGGTGGGTGCCACCATCTACGGCGAAGACGGCATGATGGTCGTCAGCGACAACAGTCTGCGCTATATGACGGCCACCTCCGGCGGCTGGCAGGATTTTTCGCCGACCGACAAGGCCAGCGGCTACGGCAACGCCTTTGTCGATCAGGCCTATGGGATCTGCCGCTGGATCGAAGGCGATTTTGACGACTACTACGGCAAGGCCGAGCACGGCAAGGCCGCCACTGAGATCATGATGGGCGTCTATGAGTCGGCCCGGCTGCACGAGCGCGTGGCCCTGCCGCTGCCAACCCGCGCCAATCCGCTCGACATAGCCGTCGAAGAGGGGCGCATCCCCGTCACCCGGCCCGGCCATTGGGACGAGCGCTCCTTTTTGGTGCGCGGCGAGGGGATGAGCTGGATCCGGGATTAGTAGTTGTGCAGGGTAGCCATGTTGGTCTTTTGCTTGCTGGCACTTCTCGTTAGCACCGCTCATGCCGGCGCAAAGCCGATGGCGACCCGGGTCGCCATCGGCCTTGCGCCCCTTGAGCGAGGACTAAGCCTGTGGCTGGTTCGTCCCAAGACGATGGTGGGCTTAGAACTGGATCGGTTTGAATGGTCAGAAATCGTTCCGCACTTTCTCTGGCATCCCCGATCTGAGAGAGTCCCAACACGCAAGTCCGGTGGCGACGACCTTAGCTCCCTCGCGGACGCCAACCCAAGGCTTTGCGCCGTTGAGGACGCAATCTGCCATGTGCCGCAGCATGACGATCATCTCGCTGGCGTGGCCCCGCATGGATGAGAATTCTGCTGTTACTTTGCGCGCCGGCAGGTCGCCGGTCGGATCGAGGCTCTTTGCGCCGTTGACAATGGTACCACGGGTTCCATAAACGGTTAGGCTGTTGGCCGGGATGTCGTGCGGATGTACGATGCCGAGAAAATTGGCAATGCGTCCGATCTTGCCGGATGTAAACTTCACGTTGATGACGAAGTTGTCCTCTTGGGGATAGTCCGGTGCGACGCCGCTGCGCAGCCCGTAACAGTGAACTTGGTCAATGTCGCCCATAAACCAGCGCAAAAGATCGATTGGGTGGCAGGCACCACCTAGGATCAGGTCTTGCGGCATCTCAACTCGCCACGGGGAGTATTCATAGACCGGGCGGAGATCGTGAACGTAGTGCGATTCGGCCATGAAGAGTTCGCCGATTTCGCCGGCGTCGCAGGCGCGCTTTGCCTCGATGAAGTCATAACGCCCGCGCAGACTCTGGGTGACGAGCAGCACCTTGCCGGACCGGTCAACGGCTTCCACAACCTGTTCGGCCTCTTCCATCGTGTACACCATCGACTTGGTGACCATCACGTGCTTGCCCGCGTCGAGCGCAGCCAGGATCTGTCGTGCGTGGAGCGGCCCAGGCGTGTAGATGCCAATGATGTCGAGGTCGCGGCGCGCAACTAGTTCGTCGAAATCAGATGTCAGAGCGTCGATCGCAAATTCGCGGCCGAGTGCTTCGAGCTTGTCGGGCTGGGTGTCGCACACAGCGGTGACGCGGATCGGCAAGGCCCTGTTTTCCGGCTGGTTGGCACCAAGCAGCGTTTTGCCGTGGCCAAGCCCGGCGACGCCGATGCTGAGTTGGCTCATTTTGTGTTCTCCCGGTTGATACAGCAAGCCTAAATGACCTGAACGATTCGAGAAGCAGAGCGTCTTGTTGCTCCTATTCTGCCGTCCAACTAGCAATGAAGTCCGCCGTACTGTAGTTCACAGGCATCTCGTTGAAGTAGTGCTTCATCGGCGCGGCTTGGAAGCCCGGCACAAAGTGTTCCTCGTCCGCTTGCAGCAGGTCCTCAAGTGGACCGAAGCGATTCCACAGCAAGTGCGCCTCATCCAGCGTGAAGCGATCGGCGAACCTCGGCCCCCAGTTGAGCGTGATGGGGTGCTTTCCCAGAACGCGGCGGTGGAGATCTTCGGCGATTCCCGCAAGCGGGGGATGCTTGTGCAGTCGGATCGCCAGTGCGGCCTTACACAGAAAGACCGTTGACAGCATCCGGCCTTTCTCAGCCCGCTCCGGGTGGAGGCTGTCCAAAGCGTTCAGATACGCGGTGCCGTCTCCGGCGGCAACAGCCCGCAGGGCCGATTCCGTATGCTGCTTCATCTTGTCGCTGCGGTCGTTCCAGCGCGTGAACGCCGCCTGTGCGTCTGCGGAGATATGGTCGATAAACGAGAGTTCGTCAATTGATGTATAAGTCGAGAAGCCACCGTGAACGGTTCGGCGCATCTTGGTGCTGTAGTTGCTGCCCCAGTGGAGAATCGGGAGGATATAGACGACGCCGTCGCCGGCCTCGAGATGGGTCTGCACACCAGTGGGTAGCGGGCGGGGAGGGGCTTCCAACATCACCTCGTTTTCTTCGGGCGTGTTCAGCCGCAGGTGGCTGCCCGGCACCACCCACAGGACGCTGTCGTCGTAGAGCGGGATGTTCCACTGGACGTAGCGCGGGCCTCCTTCGAGGATGTCGTCGATATAGCCTTGCAGCGGCGCGGTGTCGATCGGATGGAGATCGCGGTGCCACCTTGCCGGGCCGTGATCCCGGACGGGATTGCACATCATCATCATCTCTGTGACGGCCCCGTCTGCTATACCGAGAAGCTCGGTGCTGACCCCGTGGATGTTCTCTGCGAGCCAGACCTCAACCGCTGGTGCGGTCTCCGGGTCGATCTGATTGACGAGCGGCTCGCTCGACAGTTGCAGACGCGGCTGCGGCGCCGTCTCCCAGACGTCGGCTCGCTCGGCCTGCCAATTCTCGCGCTGGCGGCTGACGAGCGTTTCGTACGCCTGGCGGACGCGTTCGAGTTTGTCGCGTGGCACGGCTTCCTTGACGATGAGGTAGCCGGTTTCCAAGAATTCGTCGCGGTTGAGTTTCATGTTGGACTCACATCGAGATGAAAGAAGAGTTTCTTGACTTTCAAGAGGTCTTTGTTGAACTTCCGATTACCCCCATCATAGAGCTGTCTCAAGGAGGAACGAGATGTCTGCGGCACCTATTCTTACTGAGTTAGAAGAAAACATCCGTCGCTTGTCTTTAGATGAGCAATTGCTGCTTATTGAGCGAGTGAGTCACCGGATGCGAACTGATATTTCTGGTAAAACCGATATAGATGCTCAATTAAGTAAAATGGCCGCTGATCCCGAAATCCAAAAGGAACTTCAGGCAATTGAACATGAGTTCTCTACCATAGAGCAAGATGGTCTAAACGATTAATGGCTATTGAGCGAGGTGAAATATACTTTGTGAATCTCAACCCAGCAAAAGGGCGCGAGCAAACGGGTCAACGTCCAGTGTTGGTCCTATCCATAGATGCTTGCGATCGAGCAGCCCGACCTCACGGCATCAACCGCCGACACTCCAAGTAGTAGCGCTTCTCCACAGCCTCGCCCAGCGAGAACGTCTTGCGCGGCATAGCTCCGTCGGTAACGATCGTTTTAAACAAATCGCCCTTGTCCATCGCCGGCAGCAAGAAGCCGATACTGCCTGGCTCCGCAGTTAGTTGCTCTAGCACATCCTCGCCGTGAATGTAGTCGAGGCGGGCGCCGGGATGCGCGTCGATATAGCTATCCAAAAAAGCCTGCAACGACGCTACTTCGAGCTGGAAGCTAGGCTCGGCGATACTCAATAGGCCGCGCTCGGTGCCGCTTATATAGGGAATGTGATGGCCGTCAGCCGCTTTGCGACAGGCCGCTTCCCACTCGTCGCGGTCCGCAAAGGTGCGACGACTAAACCCATTCTCGGTGCAATGCGTCTCCAGCGCCCGCAGTAAATCGGCCACATCGACGCCAAAAACCACCCGGTGAATGGGCGCAAACTCCAACCCTGCGTCGTGAACATTGACTAGTTCGGCCAAGGCGTAGCGCGCCGGGTGATTCACGATCTGGCGCTCGTCTTTTGCTTGCGCCTTGAGCCGCTCCCAGACGGCGCGTGCGGTGGCAAAGGAGTGGTTGCCGTCGCCCATCGCGTAGATCATGGGGGGCTCGCCGCACGCCAGGCGGGCGATGTGTCCGGCGGTCGCGTCGATCAACGCCTCGTCGTCGAGGTGCCAGCCTCTGAGTCTGCCACCGCCTAGCATCAGCTCGAAATCGTAGGCTTGCTTCAGGTTTGCTGCGCTAAGCGGCTCAATCACCGTCTGCTGCGGGTCGTCGATCAGCACCATGATATGCGGCGTTTCCAGTGGGGCCTTGCCCCGCACTTGGATCCGCGGCGGCAGCCGGCTCTGATCGGTGCCCTCGGTGGTGCGGATTAGCTTCTGCGCTCGGTCGCGGTAGTCGTACTGCTCCAAGTCTAAGGCCACGACCAGCCCCTTGCGCGGCGCAGTGCGCCCTACCTGCCGCTCGACCAGCATAAATCCGGGGCGTTGTTCGGCCAAAACGCCGTTTTTGAGATACTCCTGCATCCGCTGGTTAATGCCGGCAATGGTCTGTTGGCGGCAAGTCTGCTCGAGGTATGCTTCGGGAAAAACCAGATGTAGCGTCGAAGGATCGTCCCCGACAATCCGCCGCACTTGCTCCCAGTATTCGGGCTGCGAAGTGTACTGGTCGCAGGCAATGACCGACCACGTTTCGAGGGGAATATCGGCTCTCGGCAAAAGCAAGGACGGCACGTGCAGGGCGATCTCGGGATAGTGTAGCTGCATGGGCCGACTAACCAAGCAACGGCCTGACCCAAGCCGAAAAAATCGGCAATATGTCCTCGGGCTCTGCTAGTTCGGGGTGCCAACGCTTCTCGTGCTCAAACATGAGCCAGCCGTCGTACCCTTGCTCCTTGAGCAGGGCTATCGCCTGTTCTAAGGGCAACTGGCCGGTGCCCGGCGGCACGTAGCGCCAACCATCCTTCATCGCCGCGGCGTGCTCGGGGTTATAGACGGCGTCTTTGACGTGCGTGTAGGCTATGCGCGGCCCGACCGCCCGATAGGTCTGCTCCGGCGACTCCTCGCCCACCCGCGCCGTATGGCCCATGTCCCAGAGTACGCCGAACGCCTCGTTGGGAATGCGGTCGAGCAGCAGCTTGCACTCTACGGCCTTGATCCACTCGTCGTGGGTTTCAAAAAGCCACTTGAGCTGGTCGGCGCCATCCAATGCGAGGATCTGTTCCATCGTCTCCCGCCCGATGTCGGCTAGCTGCTCTTTGGAATAGGCGTTGGAGTCGCCGCCGCCAAAAACTCGGATGGAGCCGCAGTCCAACGCATTGGCCACCGGGATTGAGCGCCGGGCCTCCTCTACGTTCTCTGCTAACTTCTCTGGGACGCAGACCCGGATGCTGGAACTAACCCCCGATACCTCCAGGCCGGCGTCTGCTAGCTGGCGTCGGGTTTGGCCAGCCTCGCTGGTAAAGGCCGGCAATTGGGTGATGTCCATCGTCTCCTGCAACCCGCGGAAATCGACGCCGTCGTAGCCGTATTGGCGGCCCCGGCGGCAGATGGTATCCAAGTCCCAAGCTGGACAGCCCAACGTTGTAAAGCTGATTTTCATGGCATTTCTCCGTATCTGTTTTCGCTCATGGCATCTCTAAAAAAGTCGAACATGTGCTGCTCTTGGTCTGTTTTCCATCGCCCAATTGACGCTGGCCGCACCACGATTCGGCCCAACTCAAATCCCAAAAATTCCTCTAACTCCCGCAACACTTCCTCCTGCTTGAGCACAAAATCCTCAAACCGCACCAACAGCCACTTTTTGGGTTTGGGCGTGGCCTTCATCAGCTCGTATTGGTATTTCCACGAAATAGCTCGCCGTCGCCGGATGTCGTCCGTGCGTTCGTACTCAATGCCAAAGTCGGCTAGGTCATCGGTCTTGTGCGCACCGATGATGCTGTCGCGCGGGTCGCGGACCCAGTGAATGTAGTGGATGTCGGGAAACATCCGCACGATCCACGGGTAAATCAACGTCGTCTCGGGCAGCTTCCAGCCCTTGTGCTGCGAGCGGTCGGCTGCAATGTCTTGCAGGTATTGGCCGATCAAGTCCTCGAATTCCGGGTCGATTTTTGCGCTGTGCAAATCGTCAAAATCCCACGCTAGGCCGCCCTTCCACTTGACGTGTTTGGCCATGACCCGACAAGCGTCGTAGAGCGCGTGGGGCGGCACTTTGTCGCCTGAGCGATTGAGCGTATGGCCCATAAAGACGCCGCTGGCGTAGAGCGTGTGTGCTATGGCGCGCGTGCCGGAGTGGCCGCGGCCAATGACGGTGATTGTCGCCATGAAAC
Organism: Candidatus Latescibacterota bacterium; assembly: GCA_965221515.1. Taxonomy (GTDB): domain Bacteria; phylum Latescibacterota; class UBA2968; order UBA8231; family UBA8231. The sequence goes on along the minus strand of OZ244897.1, from coordinate 3,318,943 downwards.
CTCAGAGCAAGGCTAAGAAAAGAGACTCATATACAATAGTGTCTAAACCCACCTACAGCCATCCTATATCATTCAAGGCTGGATTCCCGCTTGCGCGGGAATGACTTGTAGGGAAAGGTCGTGACAGTGAACAATCCATGCTTTCAATTCATTTAGGATTGCTATAACACCATAACGGAGGTCGGGCGATTGATTGCGATCAATCGGGTCGGCTTACGTCGATTACGCAGACCGAAATTTTGCGCGCTTGTTGGCGCGATAGGGTTGCTTCTAGTTGCTTTTTTAGCTGTTGGGCGTTAGCTGGGCGGGTGTCGGCGGGCGGTGCCTTTGTGCGGTCTTTGCCGAACCAGAATACCAGGTAGATGCCGTATTCGTCTGTGGCCGGGTCGGTCGTGTACTGGGCGATTAATTGATTGTGCATGGCACTCCACAGGTGCGGATGCGAATTCTTTTTGATTTCCACCGGCACTTGGAACGTTCCGCCTGAAATCCGCATGTCGGCTCGCTTGTCGTTGGCGTACTGTCCTTCGGGTTGGGCGTCGATATGCAAGGGCTTCAGCTCATTTTGTAAATCCGACAGCAGATTGTCGCGGCAGGCGTCCTCTGGTTTTTCGTCCGTTGGCCGATTGTGTGAATCGACATTCCAGTACTGACGCCAGTCGTCGGTATTGCCCGTCCTGATCTTGCCTGCAATCTCATCCAAGCGATCCATCACGAGGGCTGCGAGGTCGGCGGCGTTGGCGGGTGCGCCGCCATTTAGTGTCTGGCCGATCTGTTTGGTATTGGGGTGGCGATAGCGGGCGTCGCGGCGAACCTTCCGTTGGTTTTCTCGCGCCTGCGACAGCTCGCTGTGCCAGCGTTTTAAGGTCGGGTCGAAGAAGAGGCGGTCTAACGAGTCGCCTGCGTCCTTGGCGGCAGAAGCGGCGAGGTGTTGTATCAGGCTGCGGACACAGCCGGTTGCCTGCGATTCAGATGTCAACCACTGCTTCGGCCCGACGTAGGCACCCATAAGGCAGATGAAAAGTTCCAGTCCCGAAGTCTCCAATTCATCAAACGGTCTCTGTGCGGTATAATCTGCGGCATTATCAAAGAACGCCACTACTTGCCGAACCCGGCGTTCTCGATTCGCCACGAATTTTTTCAGGCACTTCTCGTATTCCTGCGGCGCAACGAGAGCGCCGGCCACCAACCAGTGAACGCGCTGGGCGTCGTTCATGCTTTTGCGGGATCGCTTGCTGTCGATCAGTTTCCGCAGCGATGTTCTGTCGGCATGTTGCAGCGCGGCCCATAGCAAATGATCTAGTGCTTTGATTTGCGTCTGTTTGCAGCGGGTTGGAAAGGACTTGAGCAGGGGCAAGCTGGCGCGTTGGGCGACTTGTGCGTGATCCGGGTCGTGCGCGAGTCGGTCGAGTCCGTAGATGTGCTCGCGACCGCTGCGGAACTCGGAAGCGGCGAATTGCACTTGGATTTCGGCGACGATTTTGGGATGCTCCTTAAGAAGTCGTCCGTACCATTGGGGCTGGTAAAGTTGGAGGGGTGTACAGAAGTAGAATGCGAGTGCCTTGCGCATCCGGCTGGCGTCCCATTGGCTGGGGTTTTCTTTTGGTGTCGTCCTTTCCAGTTCTGCTAAGCCCGCTAGGAATGGCAAGCCGAGATAATACTGGCTGCCTTCTTTGTGCAGGTTGATAATCTCTGTAGCCCCCGGAACGTCTTCTCGATCAATCGCACCGCGTAGGGCCGCAAGGCCGGCGTCGATTAAACGCCGATCATCACAGAGCCATTCTGCAATGGCCTTCGGTCCAGCATCGTCATTGTCGCGGCCCTTGAATAAGTGTTGGAAATACGCATTCGCTAGATGGTAGAGCAGCTCAGGGGCGGCGTGGTTTTCGCGCAGGGCGGTTTCGTTGGAGCGGATATAGGCCAGTTTTTTTTCTTGTTCTGCTTTTTCTTTTTCGGCGTATCGCGCTTCCTGTTCTTGCCACTCGGACTCGATGGACTCAGTGGACGGAGCATTGAGCAGCTTGGCCAAACGTTGGTTCAACACTGGGTACTTCTGGGCGTGTTCTTTCAGTACTGCAAGCGACAGGCCCTCGCTGTTGCGACGCCCGAATGCCCTCTCGAACAGATCTTCGGCAATTGAAGGCTTCGCGTCCGCTGAAGGCTTCGCGTCCGCCATGGCGACGGCCTGCTTTAGGCACCAGTGGCCGAAGTCAGATGGTAAACGAGCATAGGGATAGTGTAATAAGCGAAAAAGTGCTTGCTCGCTGAATTCGTCGGGGTCGTTACATCGGACCAGTCCTTCTTCTAGGACTGCTTTCTGGCGTTCGGGACGTTGCTCCAGCCAAGTACTTATCTTTTCACGATAGACCGAATCCCACCCCGATTCCAGCCCCACGCCTAACCAGTCGTATAGACGCTCCGGGGCCAGTTGGTCGCCGTGGACTTGCAGACCGCGATACAAGAGGCCGTTTAAGGGGCGGACTTTTAGAACAGACTGCAAGCGGGGGAGCGACTCGTTTAGACTATCGAGTAGTTCGGCCACTTGGGCGTCTGAGGACTTATCAAGCAGGTGAGTTTTCCAGAACCGACTATATGATCCAAGCCAATTCGGGTTTTTGGGCGCGGCAAGGTATTTAAAGATCTCCGATGGCGGCAGATGTTGGGGATAGAGTTGGGTTAGCAAGATGCCTAACAGTTCATCGTTGGGATCGGCAAGGCTCCCGCTTTGAATATCGGCCAGCAGTGCTTTGAGCTCGTCTGTCTTGTCTGGATCGTCCGGTTGGTTGTGGATGAAGGCACCGAGGGCGACATAATTGATGCCCGGCCGTGTATCATCGCGGACGATTTCGAGCAAGAGGTCGGCCAGACCCGGCAAAGGGGTACCTTCCTTCAAAACGCTCAGTACGAACTTGCTTAGATTCTGATGGTCTGGGTCGCGATTGTCATCCGTCAGGATCTTCCTGAGCACAGTTTCCATATCGGGCGTGGCAAGCGCACTAAAAGCCGTTGGCAATCCCCATGTGGAGCTGAGCTGGGATGATTCGCGGCTCAAGGAATTTAGTAGGGCGCGTTTCTCGTCCGAGGAGAATGCGCGGATGTCGCCGTATAAGCCAACGCCGACAGGCAGGTACGCTCGGGCGTCTTGGCAATGGGCCGCGAGCCAAGCGGACAACCCCCTCATTTCCGTGACCACGGCACCGTCTTCTCCGGCGATTAGGGCGATTACGCGCCGGGCGGGAAGCCCGTCTTCGATCACTTTGGCGAGATGACGCGCTCCGAGGAATTCGGCGATGTAGCGATGGATTGGGGTAAAGTGATTACTGGATACGCCCGTGAATAGCTTTGTGGTGAGTGCCGACCGAAGCATTTTGGGGCTGTCGTAGTCGCACTGGTCCAGAGTGAGATACTCTTCGTCTGGCTGGCCGAATGTGTATCCTGCCCCGCCCGAAATCAATTGAACGGCGCAGAGTCGCCCAGCGGCGTCGAGAAGCTGGGCGGGTGTAGGTGGATTGCTTGACGCCCGCGCCGCTTGATGCTCTTGGTTGTGCTCGCGAACCATCTGCTCGCAAGCCATCTCGAAGGTTTCTTTACGACTGTCCGGCCACTCCCCGCCTTGGGCCACAACATCGGCCAACATATTGAGGGTCTGTGGGTTGGCCAGCAGTCCATAAATGCCTCGTTCTTCGGCTTCCGCGACGAATGCCCAAGAAGCATCGCTGTCCAGTCGGGCATTTAGGATGTCGGCGATGTCCGAGTCCGTCAGGGGATTGAGCCGCAGAACCGTCACTTTGGAGTCTGGCGAGACGGATTCCAAGTGCTGCTGATCGTTTGTCCCTAGCCAGTCCGCTTCTCGACACGAGAGGCGAAAGCGCGGCTTCCCCAATTCGTCGAGACGCTGGCGAATGCGGTCAAAGGGTGTGCGAGCGTTCGATGATCCTACCCGGACTTCATCCAGCCCGTCGATAAAAAGCGTCTTGTCGCGCCATTCGGGATGATGTTGCGGGTCAAAGGTCAGGAAGTTGCGGGCTTCAATAAAGTAGGCGCTCTCCCCGAGTTGCTCGCACTCAACTTCAAACGCAATCGTCTTGCCAGCCCCAGGATCTCCGAGCAACACATAGGCCGGCACATCCCGGAATGCTTCGAGAGCGAGAGGCTGAGGTTCCTTCTCCCGATGATTTCCTCGGATTTCGGTGCAGGTGCGCGGGACGATCCTGTTCATACTTGTTCAAACCAGTAATGGGCGGGCACCACGAGGAACTCTTTGAGTGGTATGCCGCCTTCTCCGACGAGTAGTGAACTGGCCGGATTAAAACGCCGTTTAAATTCATCCATGCCTTTAGGTATCCTAGCCTGCGTACCACTCTTCACTTCGATGGCGACGATCTGATCGCCTCGCTGTAGCACGAAATCTACCTCCTGATCTACCTTGTGCGAATTATTTTTGTCGCGCCAGTAGTGAAGACGGATGTCAGATGCTTCAGATGCTGCGGTATTGAACAGATGTGCGCCGACTGCGCTCTCGACGATGCGCCCCCAGAAGCTGCGATCCGCTCGCGCCTTGGCGAAGGAATACCTCGAACCGGCCGTCATCAGGGCCGTGTTGAGCACGTTGAGCTTGGGGCTTGATGGGGATCTCCGATTTTTGCCCACATATTTCTGCACGCTGGTGAGCAGGCCGGCCTTCTCGAGCAAATCGAGATAGTGCTTCAGGGTGTCATTGCTGGCGAAGAGCTCCTTTTGCATCTTCTCGTACGTCCGGATCTGCCCGGAATAGTCGGCTCCCAATTCAAAGAGCCTCTTCAGTAGTGCTGGCTTATCCACCCGGGTCATGGCGAGGAGGTCTTGCTCAATGTTTGGATCGATGAGTGAATTGAGGATATAGTCGCGCCATCGATCCGGGTCCCAAACTAATGAAGCTGCACCCGGATAGCCGCCAAAGTAGAGGTAGTGAGGCAAGGCGAAGTTGAAGGCCTTGGACATTTCGTCGAACGACCAGTGTGGCACGGGAATACGTTCAAAGCGGCCGGTGAGGCTTTCTTTCAATCCCGATTGCACAGACAGCGGGGCCGAGCCGAGGATGACCACGTGCAAGGGACACCCTCTGGCGCGGTCAGCATCCCACAAGCCCTTTACTGTCTCCGACCACTGGGGAACCTTTTGGATCTCGTCAAGCACCAGCACGAATTTTCCCAATTGTTTCGCAGCGTGCCGGGCTTCTTCCCATTGGCGCACCAGCCATTCTGCATCATGCTCCTGTCGTGGGAAGGTTGCCTCAGTCGCATCGGATGGGACGCGAAATTCGGTAGGGTCGGAGTCGGGTTCATCAGCGGCCCGGTAGCGATATTGGAGGTTGCTCTGCCCCAGTGCTTGGCGCACAATCGTGGTCTTGCCGGTTTGGCGCGGCCCGAACAGAGCGATGAGATGCTGGGGCGACTCGGCGAGCCGACGGCAGAGCGTGGCGACTTGAGGACGTTGGAAGGATGCCATACAGGCCAAATTACGTCACTGAGTAATTTTACTCAATGTCGTAATTAGCACGAAACAGGCCGGGTCAATGCCGATTATCAACAAGGGTTCCTAGAATTGTTCTGCGTAAATATCCAGAACTTTCCGGATCATACTTTGGTAGGGAACGCCATTCTCCTGAGCTTTTACCTTAAAGAAATCAACGCTCTTTTTATTGAGGTTAAGCGTCACCCGCACAGTCTCTTCCCTTAGAACGAGTTGGTCGGGCGGCGGCAGAAAGTCCCGGATCACTTCTGCCTGTTCAATTGCTTCTGCAATACTAGAAGGTGCTTTCTCATATTTTCTTGTCTTGTTCATAACGCTCCCTTTTAATTATCCGTATATGATGAATTCATATCAAGGATTAGATCGTCTCACAAAGGATCGGCCATGAGCAAAAACCCTTTGGCTCTTCGGTGAGATTTTACTGTTTTTTTATATTTGCCCTGTATTCCCGCTTTTGCTTGCGGGCTTAGACGAGGTGTACACGGCACTATACGGCTCTTTACGAGGTATCGACGGGGCCTTTGTGCTCGTCCGCAACACCTGAGGAGGCTAAAGTGGTAAGAGTCGAAGGGAACATACCGTTTGTCGAGCCGCCCCAATGGGCCGTGCTCGAGCGCAGCCTAATCGACCTGATGGACGCCTCTGTCCATCCGCTCATGGTGCGTTACGTGCGTCCGGACGGCTCGGTGCTGTGGCCGCCTACAGAGGACTTTAGCAGCATCGATGGCCTCGACGACGCGTACGAGAGCTTCCACAACTGGCCGCTCTTTTACTTGTTAGGCGGCGGCGATCACATGCTCGAATACTCTCACCGCACTTGGGAGGGCATCACCCGGCAGTTCACCCGCTACGACAGCGGCCACGGCCATCCCATGATCGTTAAAGAATATGAGCAAGGCTACGACTGGATGCACCAAGGCGAGGGGTACTTGTTTTTTTATTTATTGTGCCTCGCCGACCCAACACACGAAACGAACGTCGAGCGCGCCAAGCGCTATGCGGGCTTTTATCTTAACGAAGACCCCGAGGCCCCCAATTACGACGCCGAGAAAAAACTCATCCGCTGCGCCCACAACGGCAGTATGGGACCAGCACACCGCAACTTCGAAAAGCACTACACGGCCTATCGCTACGCTCAGTGGAAACCTTGGCCCTTGCCCTTTCACGACATTCCTGGCATTGAGACGGTTGAGGATTTGCAAAAGCCGGGCATGGAAGAGAAGATGGGCCAAATCCTCGTCGATCGCATGAGCCGCGGCGATGTGGCCTGCAACCTCGCCGCGACCAGCATGGTGACCAACGCCTACCTGTGCAGCGGCGACGACAAGTACCGAGATTGGGTCGAGGAATACACCAACGCTTGGATCGAGCGCACCCGGCAAAACAACGGCATCCTGCCCGACAACGTTGGTCTGTCGGGGCAGATCGGCGAATACATTGACGGCAAGTGGTACGGCGGCTACTACGGCTGGACGTGGCCGCACGGTTGGCACCACCTGAGCGACGCCTGTATTGCGGCTGCGGAAAACGCGGCCTTGCTCTCCGGCGACTTGCGCTACATGGAATTTCCGCGCTCGCAAATCGACGTGCTGATGCAGCAGGGGGAAATGAGGGGGCAAACGCTGTACGCGCCGCACTTCTACCACGACAAAGGCTGGGACGGGTACAGCCCCATGCAGGCCCATCCCACGACCCATCTCTGGTACATGAGCATGCAACAAGAGGACATGGCGCGGCTCAAACAGCAGCGCAACCACGACAGCGACAATTGGCGGCAGGTAAGCTCGCACTTTTCCAAGCACGGCGGCGGTCACGAAGCGGCTTGGACCGCGTATCTCGAAGGCGAATATCCAGAGTACCCGGTAGCAATCCTGCGGCACAACCATGCGCAAGTATATCAGCGCTTGGCCTTCATGCGCGACGACCAGCAAGACCCTGCCACCTACAGCGACGCATATCTGCAGGTGCGCAATCCCATCACCGTCGAGGGCTTGGTGCAACTGACGATGGGTGGCCCGCTCTTCATGTACAACGGTGGCCTGCTCATGGCCCGCCTGCGCTATTTCGATCTGCAACGCCGCCGGCCGGGCTTGCCGCTAGACGTGGCCGCCTTGGTGGAATCGCTCGCAGACGATCGGGCCGTCCTGCACTTGGTCAATCTGCACCCGACAGACGAGCGCGAGGTCTTGCTACAGGCCGGTGCTTTTGGCGAGCACCGCTTCACCCGCGTTGCCTACCAGCAGCGCCGGCCCATCTCGGCTGAAGAAGCCGGCACTGGACACTCGCACGCCGCCCAATATCAGCAGACCGTGCAGGGGCAGCTAGCGGACAAAACGGTCGCCGTACAGGACCGCCACTTCACCGTCTGCCTCCAGCCCGGATCGGCGATTCGGCTCGACTTGGGGATGGAGCGTTTCGTCAATAAACCCTCGTACGCCTTGCCGTGGAATTAGGAGGCTATATGCACAACCGGATCAAAAACCAACTTGCCGCGGGCAAACCTGCTTTTGGTGCCCAGCTCCGCTTTGGCTCTTCGGTGAGATTTTACTGTTTTTTTACATTTGTCCTGTAAAATTACATTGTTTTTTTACATTTGTCCCGTAAATTTGCAATGTGCAAAATTTCTCAATACAGCGTCTGCTCGAATTGCCCGAGCGCTCGGCAAAAGCACTTGGTTGCGCCAAGCCTTGCCCAATGCCGCCTTCTTCGATTTGCTCGACGCGGCCCTCTATCTGCAGCTATCTCAGTCTGTTTGGAAATCAAATTGGCGGCAAAATGGAATCGGAGTTGGGAGCGCTCGATGCGCTCCTTGCACAAAGCAGAGGGCATTGAGGTGGAGCGCATGATCGGCGTCTATACCGGCGAGCGGAGCTATCGCTACGACGGCTTAGACGTGTGGCCATTGGAGGAGTTTTTGCGCCGACTGTACGAGGGCGAGGTTTTTTAGCAGCCGTCTGAAAACCCCTGTCGCGCTCAGTGGCTTGAAGGCAAGACAGAAGTAGTTCAGACAGCCTCTAAGAGACATGGAAATCACTTACGTTGGTACGCGAGTAGAGGCATCCAACACTGTAATGCCCACTAGCTGGCTATTCCGATAGCGCAACAGGAGGCCCTCATCGGTCAGAGTTGTATCCGTAGCCTGCTGCGGATGTGCAAAGCTAATGTAGAGCACGTCAGCCTCTTGATCGTAATCCACCCAAAAACGCGAGGCGGGAAAATCGAGCAAAAAAGGTACGGCCCGAGCGAGCGCAAACTCATGGTCAGGAGTTAGGGTTTTTTCCATACAGCCTTCCTTCTATCAACCTTACGTGTGAAGTACGCAGTAATAATGAAACCGTCTTCTAAGGACACCTGTCGATAGACGACCATCAAATATCGCTGGCGTCCGTAATGTCTCGCCGCAACCAGTGAGCCTCGATACCCTTGAATAATAAAATCGGGATTCTCAACAAGATCGAGTACATCCTCGTAGTATCCCGCCATGTCATCATGGTTTTCGACAATATGGAACCACCGCTCATGTGTCAGCCGGATAGGCACTCCTTCAACAGATATGGCAATATCCATTGGCTGCATTCTCTCTATAGTCGAGGCCACTAAGCAAGATATGGCCTTGAGCAGGGGCGGCTGTCACAATACTGCGTCTGCCCAAAAGGAATGGCCTCAAGCCGCGATGGGCGTGGGTAGTTCCGGCACGTATTCGTAGTCTGGCTCGGTTTTTTGCCGCTTGAGGATGGCCGCGATCGCGGTCCACGCCTCATATAGCCCGCGCGGGCAGTGCGGCAGATCGCTTTTGATGGCCGCGTGTAGTTTGCCGAGCCGGTAGCAGGGGACGCCGGCGTACATGTGGTGTTCGATGTGGTAGTTCATGTGCCAGTAGAGGAAGCGGAAGAACGGATTCAAGATGACCGTGCGGGTGCAGAGCCGAAAGTCCGGCACGTCGTCTTGCAAGCCGATGTGCTGGGTGTTGTTGCACAAAAACAGCAACCAGCCGCCGTAAAAAGGCGCGAGCGTAACGAGCACCGGCACCATCCACAGGCCGAAGTACAAAGACACCACCACGATTAGGGCATGCCCCACTAGCAAGAAGCGATCCCAGCGAATGAGTCGTCGCCGCTTATCGGGTTCCGACTCGGGGAAGAGTGCCAGCTCCCATTCGCCCTCTAATTGCCCGCGTGCCCGCCGCCAAGTCGTCTTGTAGCGGCCGTACAAGCCCCACGGATTTACGACGGCACTCTTGAGAAAATCCACCCATCGCAATTGGGTCGGTAGGACCACTTCGAGATCATCGGGTGGGTGCAGGGTGTACTTGTGGTGCTCGGTGTGACTGGTCCAGAAGTGAATGTGATTGTACGCGCCGAGAAAGCTGAATACGCGCAGGAAGAAGTAGTTGAGGAACTTGCTTTTGAAGACCGTGGAATGACACAATTCGTGGAAGCCGTTGAGCAAAAAGGCGTAGAACGTGCCGTGAAGAAAGAGGAGCAGCAAAAGCCACGGCAGAGCCAAGTGCTCGGCCGCGTACCAAGCCCCGGCGCCCGTCGCCGCTAGCAGCCCCAAATGCCCCAGCGTTTGTAGCAGCCCCCAAAAGTCGCTGCGCTGGTTGAGCTCGGCGAGCGTCTCGCGGGGCAAAGGGCTCCGGTACCAGTTTATTTTGCGCTGGTTTTTTGTCATTTGCATGGCGTGTGCTCCTCTAAAAAAGCGAACCTTATGGTCGCAATTTTGCGCTGGCCGGGCAAGTTGTATTTGCCGCTTAGTTCCCCCAACGGTCTGGATTGATGCCTGGGGCGTCGCGCTGCATGCCCTGGGGTTTGTGGACTTGTTTCCACTCCTTGCCGGTGGTGTTGCGGCTTTGGAGCAAAGGCTTGGCCGCGGCCGGCGCGTTCGCCACCCATTCTGGATCCCACTCGTCCATTGGCTGAACCGGCCCGGCCCAAGCCGGCCGGTAGCCAAACTGGATCAGTTCCCGCGGGGATAAGTCCTTGTTGGGATGGGTGCCGTGGAAGAGGAGGGCAGGTATCATAACGACTGAACCGGCCTTGGCGCAGAGGGTGATTTCCTGCGGGTGCGAGACATAGCGCACGTACGGGTTGGCTTGGGCGTGGAACGAGAGATGAGAGCGAGGAATGAGCCGGAAGGGCGCGCGCTCGGGTGGTAGGTCGTCGAGGTAGTAAAGCACCCGCAAAAGGCGCGGCGAAGAGCCTTCAAAGCCAAAGATCGACGAGCCGAACGGCTGGCCGTCGGTGTGCATGGAAATCCCCGGCGAGCCGGACAGGGTGCGGGTAAACAGCCCGTGCGTGAAGACGATGTCTGGCCCCATGAGTGCTTGGAGGAATTCGACAATGGGCGGATGGCCGATCAGCTCGGCTACCAACCGGCTGGTACACTGGGGCTCGTGGTGGACGGTTTGGGCCTTGCTGTAGTCCTTGTGCGTCATCGGCAGGTCTTTTAGCTCGGCTTTCAGGGTTGCAATGTGCTCGGCGTCGAGCACGTCCGGCATGAGCACGTAGCCTTCCACTTCGAGATGGCGGATCTGTTGGCTCAGGGAGAACGAGGCAAAATCGGTCTCATCAACCGCCATAAAGCCGATTTCTTCTTTGGGATCAATTTTTACCGGGGTGGTTTCCATGATATTCTCCTTGGACGGCGATGCTACTTGCGCGATTCTCGCCACTTGGCGAGAGAAAAGTCGGCTGAGTCGTACAGGGCAAAAATTTTTGCTTCCTTGTCCCGCACCTCTGCGGCTAATTCCAACACTTCCTCGGCGTGCTCCAGCGGAATGCGCACGCAGCCGTCGCCATCGCCGAAGATCAGGTCTCCCGGCCGAATGCGCACCGACCCTACGGTAATTGGCGCGTTGACGCGCGTCGCATTGAATACGCCGTGCCCTGGCACGGTCCCCCAGGCGAAGATCGGCAGTCCGACCCGGCAAATCCCCGCCAGGTCGCGCACCGTCCCATCGACAAGGGCCCCCACCGCGCCTAGCCGCTGGTGCAGCCGCGCCATGCCGTCGCCAAAACTGGCCCCGCGTCCGGGGCGCGAGTCCACGTCTTTCATCACCGCGAATACGGGCCCGTCGGCGGCGTCAATTGCTTGGTAATAGTCTTCCCAAGGGACGGCAGCGGAGTCTGGGTCGTTGGTCGTTACTTCCGCGGTTACTGCATAGCCGATGACGGGTCCCAATTCCGGCGACAGGTAGCGGATTCGGTGGTCGGTGTACTCTTCGTTGGGCAGGCCGCACTTTAACACCATGGCGTTGAAAATCGTCGGCGAGTCGAATTTTTTGAAGGCTGCTAGTACTGCGGGTTTGACCATAGAAAATTTGCTCCTTTTGCAACGGTGCGATTAGTCGCCGATTCCAAACAATTAGCGGACTCAGCGCGTTGGTTCAAGGGAATAGAGCGCACTCGCACGGCGGCTGTCAAACCGCACGGTATGGGCAGCGGAGCGTTGCCTGCTGCCCAAGACTGGATTGACGCCCGCGCAAGACCTATACTTTGCGCTATCCTTAGCGACCACTCATCGAACTGGAGGATTCCATCCCATGACCTCATTGTCCGCTTACATGTTAAAGGTTCCTAAAGTATCCGACCCTACCTTGGAACAGGGACGGCCTAGGCTGCTAATCTACTAAACTAATGAAATCTCCTCCTATTCCCTCTCCCGATTCATACTGGGAGGCGTCTGACTATCATCGGACTGAGGTTGAGAAAGAAAAAGTCTTCGATCCGTGGGATCCCGAAGGAACGACGGGATCAGACGAAAATATAGGGCTTAAACAAGAAAAAAGCGTGGAGAGCGGGCTCAGTACGCTAGATGCACCCAAGAACGTACTAGCGGAGGGCAGCGTCCGTGATTTTTCACCTGACGAAACGAGTTCGTTAGAGTCTGACGAGCCGCAAGATACACTCACAAGCGAGGGCAAAACCGCAACAAAACGAGCGTCCACGGTGGATGGTACCAATCCGATGGAGGAGGATAGGAATGCCCTTGAAAAGGCGACAGAGGACATGCTCTGTGCCGATATTGAGCCAATGGAGTCGGCGGATGATGGTAGTTTTTCGTCAGACCAAGATTGGCCTGACGACGATCTACTCGATGAGACAGAGGACGATGTATCTGAACACAGCGATTCTGGCGATTCGGTGGATGAGGATTTAGATCTTTTCTTTGACGACATTTTCGAGTTTGATGAGGACGCTCAGCAGGTGCCATGGGAGATTGAGTCTGAAGAAGAGCAGTCGATCCGACGCGCCCGTGATAAAGCAGCGTACATAGCGAGCTTACTCTGTCTGGCGAGTCGCGACGATCAGGAGATCGCTCTGACCTACTTGACAGATTTATTTGAGCACCGGGATTATTCTCATTCAAGTACTTTTCAAGCAATAAAAAGAATAGCATCGAATGGACTGGATTTTGAGACCCTGAAGGCGATGGTGGAGTTGCGGAGTATCTGGAGACAGCGAACGGACTGGTGGAAAGGGCGTTATTTTCGGAGGTACAACGTTGGAAGAATTTTTAACGGCGCGACGGCACTTTCGTGGATCGCGGCATACCGTGTATGCTTGGTGCGAAAAGATCTTCCTCCAGAGATGATGATTGATGACGATTGGCTTAACGAATGGATGGGATTGTCTCATGGGTCTCTTGGCTATCTAAGTTTTCCCCACTATATCGACGTGAAAATACAAAATTTTGATGCCGAACTTTTAGAACATGGCTTGAGTCAGTGGCAGCAATGTGAGAAAGATATCGATGCGTTTGAGCGGCATACTGCGGCCTACTCAGTTGCGGAAGTAGGCGTACGGCGGAGACAAGGAAAGAGGCAATGACAACAGAAGTTTTAATCCCGGTCGAAGGTTGTTGGGTCCAACGGCGCAGCAATAAAAAACTATTGGGGCGAGTAGTGGACCGGAAAATAAGCTCCCTAAAGGTCAATGTTCTTTGGAAGACGCCCGATCGCTCTTGGCAAGAGTGGTTAGATGTTGGCGACTTGGAGTCAGGTTTTCAAATTGACTGGGCTGTCCAGGATGTGCCGATTTCGGCGACACGCAAGTCTCTAGGGCAAGGGGAGATCATCGGCCAACGCAAGCTAGCCCAACGCGATCAGTGTCTCGTGCAATTCCATGAAGACGGCCGCTCGGTCTGGTTACCATACGAGAATCTACGTCGAATTAAGACAGTAAAAATGCGTTACGAGCGTACCGAAACAGGCCCTGAAGACCACGCCGAAAGATTCCGCCTTCGTCTCTTGGCACACGCACTCGAAAACTGGAACCATCTGACTGGTTCGCTAGATCGTCTAGACGTCGATCCGCTACCGCATCAGATTCAGCTCGTCCACCGGATTTTGAGTTCTGGAAACTACAATTGGTTAATTGCCGATGACGTCGGACTAGGTAAGACAATCGAGGTTGGATTGCTTCTTGCAGCTCTCAAGCGCAAAGGGCAAGCACGTCGTGTGCTGGTAGTTTCACCGGCTGGTCTAACTCGACAATGGCAAGATGAACTCAAGTACAAGTTTGACCAAACATTCAGGATATACGGGCGTGATTTCAAGATTCCCGATCATGAACACTGGAAACAATATGACCATGTTATTGTCTCCATTGACCTTGCTAAACGGGAAGATCACATGGAGATATTTCGGCAGGCAGGAGGATGGGACATCGTTGTATTCGATGAGGGCCACAAACTCACTCGACATGCCAGTGGTGAGCGAGCAGATCGCTATAGGTTGGCAGAAATGCTGCGGCCGATGTCCGATGGTTTTTTTCTCTTAAGCGGCACCCCTCATCAAGGTTATATAGATCGTTTCATAGCGATCTTGGAGCTCGTACGGCCTGATCTTAAATCTCAGATACACACACTTAGACTCAATCCAGAAATCGTGAGTGAACTGATTCTGAGAAATCGCAAAAGCGAGGTTACTGACGCCGATGGTCAGTTTATTTTTAAAGGACAAGACATACGTAGAATTCCGGTGAATCCATCAAGAGAAACGCGCAAATTTCAGAAATTACTAGACGAGTATCTGCGACATGGCTATAGATCAGGAGAAAAGGGAGGAAATACCGGTCGTGCAATTGGATTCGTTATGACGACATACCGAAAACTCGCTTCTTCTAGCATTGCGGCCATCGAACGAGCTCTCCGGTTGCGGCTAGAAAAATTATCTGGCGAATTCAATGAGTACAAGGACGATCCAGAGAGAGAATTGACGCTAGACGACCTAGCCGAGGGCGGAGACGACCAAGATGATCTTGCAGCGAGTGAATCGGACACTGGGTCTAAGGAATTTTTTGTGCATGAACGGGATATGATCGAAGGCTTGCTTGAGGCAGCAAAGGCCGTTTATAAAAACGACGAAAAACTACAAATGTTCCTCAATGAAGTTGTCGCGCCGCTTGTTGAGAAAGGGGAGAAACTCTTGGTATTTACGGAATATCGGGGAACTCAAACCTACCTCAAAGAGGCACTTGAGCGTCAATTTCCCGAAGTAGGTGAAATCAAACTGATAAATGGCTCAATGAAATTGGACGAGAAACTGAATGCCATTAGCGCATTCAATGAGTCGGCGCAATTTATGATTTCAACGGAAGCCGGTGGCGAAGGCATCAACCTACATGAATCGTGTCACGTGATGGTAAATTACGATTTGCCATGGAATCCGTCTCGACTAGTCCAGCGTATTGGCCGATTGTACCGCTATGGTCAAGAAAGAAAAGTTGTTGTCTTTAACCTACACGCTTGTGATAGTTTCGATAATTCTGCAATTGATTTGATGCTTCAACGAATAACCACTATAGTGCAGGACATGTCGCCCGTAGGCGAGGATTACAATGAAAGACTCGATGCTGAAATTTTAGGCGAAATCTTGGAAAATGTGGACCTAGCTTCAATTCTGAGATCAGCAACAGATATGAACATCAGACGCACACGAGAAGAGATCGACAAAGCACTGGAACGAGCTCAAGAGGCCAAAAAATTGCAGGATGAAGTTTTTACTCATGTTGCGGGTTACGACCCGAACGCTTTAGGAGGCACTGTTGGCTTCACGATGCAACACGTCGATCTATTCATTCGCAATATGTTGCCGATAGCTGAGGTTGACTTGCAAACAACTCTGTACGATGGCAAAGTCTTGGAAATTCGTCTCCCCCAAGATATACAAGGCAAATTCCCTGAATTTCGTCGACGAACAGTGGTGAGAATTACGACGAATCGACGGCTTGCACATCGGCTCCAAGGTGTCGTATTACTTGATTTTGAAACAAAATTTTTTCAGCATTTGATTAAATTAGCTCAATCGGAAAAGTTTGATGGTCTGTACGCCTCGATCTTATCACCTGTAGGAGAGCCGGGGATACTCGCTGCATTTAATCTGCGCTGGCAGAACGACCAAGGGAAGGCGTTGACTGAGGAGTTCGTACCGCTGTTTGCTACCGCTGGGGGAAAGGTTGCAGAGAATCCATCATTCCTTGCCGAGTGGCTAATGTCTCAAGTTACATCCGCACCGGTGCCCAACTCTGACAGGAAAAGTCGCCATGAGGCGTACAATGGTCTGGTAGAAATGGCCGATAGGCTACTTGCTGCTAAAAGTACGCGGTTTAAGCATCCAAACAGCCGGGTTGATCTCGCAGTAGCAGATTGCAGCCCACAAGAGACTATAGCTTGATTAAGTGACATGAAGCGTTGTGCATTGCATAGACCTAATTCGATCATCCAACCCCCGTAACGACGGAGGCCCATCTCATGTCCGCGCCCGACTACACGTCAAAAGTCCCCTACTACACCTTCCCCGACACCTTGGCCGAACAAGAGCAAGCACTGGCCACCAACCCGCTGATGCAGCGCATGCTCCAAGCGCGCCGCTCGTACGCCGGCGACCCCCATCGCCCCATCTACCACTACATCAACCCCGAAGCCAATCTCAACGATCCCAACGGACTGTGCTACTGGCAGGGCCGCTACCATCTCTTCTATCAAGCCTATCCACCCGAGGACACGCGCCAGCACTGGGGCCACGCCATAAGCGACGATCTCGTCCACTGGCGCGACTTACCTTACTGCATCTACCCGAACCCAGAACGCTGCTGTTTTTCGGGCGCTACGCTGGTTGAAGAAAACCGCGTCATCGCCATGTACCACGGCACCGAGGTCGGCAACATGGTTGCCACTGCTGCGGACCCGCTATTGCTCAACTGGCAAAAGGTCGCCAACAAGGCCGTGATACCCATTCGGCCCGACCAGCCCTACCGAGTCTTCGATCCCTGCATTTGGAAGCAAAACGACGCGTACTACTCGCTGTCGGCGGGCACCAAACCCGAAGGTCCAGCCGGCAAGCCCGTGCGCGCTAACTTCCTCTTCAAGTCGAGCGATCTCGAACACTGGGAGTACCTCCATCCCTTCGTCGAGGACGACGGGTACACGCTCGTCGGCGACGATGGGGCCTGCCCCTATTTCTGGCCGATCGGCGACCGCCACATCCTCCTGTTCTTTAGCCATCGAAGCGGCGGCCAGTACCTGCTCGGCGACTACGACACCGAGCGCGATAAGTTCGCCGTGACCTATGGTGCCAAGTTCAACTTTGGCGCGGCTGCGCCCGCGGGTGTTCACGCCCCTTCGGCGACCCCCGATGGCCAAGGCGGTGTCTTGGTCCTCTTCAACATGAACCCCGGCAAACCGACCAACAACTGGAACCAGATTATGACCTTGCCGCGCCGGCTGACCGCGGTCGGCGACGACTTGGCGATGGAGCCGGCCGGCGACCTTGAGTCGCTGCGGCGGGACCACCAGCACATCGGCAAAACGACCCTGCCGGCCAATGAAGAGCTGGTCCTCAATGGAGTGCAGGGCAACGCCGTGGAAATCGTCGCCGAGATCGATCCGCAAGACGCGCCGATGGTCGAACTTAATGTCCTGCGCGCTCCCGGTAAAGAAGAGCATACGCGCATTGCCTTTTTCAAAAACCGGGGCTTCAGCAATCGCGTCTTCGGTAGCGACTCCCACCAGAGCCTGATCTCGCTCGACACTTCGTATTCTTCTGTCGCGCCCGACGTGCTCTCCCGCGCCCCGGAGACCGCCCCCGTGGTTCTGGCTGCGGGCGAGACGCTCAAGTTGCGGGTTTTTGTCGATAAAAGCGTCGTCGAAGTCTTTGCCAACGGCCAGCAATGCGTGGCCGCCCGGGTCTATCCCGACCGCGCCGACAGCGTTGGGGTCTCGCTGCGGGCACAGGGCCAGCGTGCCGAATTGGTCTCGCTCGACGCCTATCAGATGCAGGACATCTACATCTAACAAAAGGAGTATGCCATGACCGAAGAAGAAAAATTCGTCTTTGACTTAGAGGGCTATCTGGTCA
Organism: Candidatus Latescibacterota bacterium; assembly: GCA_965221515.1. Classification (GTDB taxonomy): domain Bacteria; phylum Latescibacterota; class UBA2968; order UBA8231; family UBA8231. The sequence continues at coordinate 3,301,074 of OZ244897.1, read as the reverse complement.
TCAAAGAGGTCCTCAGCCCGCAGGAGCTGGACGAACTCAACGCGCTGGTCGATCGCCGCGTGGCCGGCTGGGACAACCACCCCCGCAACGATTTGAACAAGGTCAGTAGCTGGGGTCAAGCGACCAAAAACCTGATCGACCACCCCAAAATCCTGCCCTACTTAATCGAACTCATCGGCCCCAAAGTCCGCATCGACCACGACTACGCCATTATCATGAATCGCGGCGACGCCCGCGGCGGCCTCCACGGCGGCCCGAGCCAAGATACCGACCATTGGTTCAGCTACCGCGATGGCCAGATGCGCAATGGTCTGAGCGTGGTGACCTTTTTTCTCGCCGACGCCAACGAAGGCGATGGCGGCTTCGCCTGCGTGCCGGGTAGCCACAAGACCAATTACCCCCGCAACCTGCCCCAAGATGTCAGGCACTTTGAGCGCGATGTGCATTACGTGGTTCAACCGACAGCTAAAGCCGGAGATGCCTTGTTTTTTACCGAGGCCCTCATCCACGGCACTATGCCGTGGTGCGCCGAGCACCAACGCCGCACGTTGCTCTACAAGTACAGCCCCGGCTACTCGACGTGGGCCAAAGAGTTTTACAACCTCGAAGAGTACGGCCAACTGACTGAACGCCAAAAGCGCATCATGGCGACCCCTTCGATGCACGACCACTCCGAGGTCGTTTAACTCAAGGAGTACAATATGTCCGAACCATATTTACTGCGCGGCAAGAAAGCCCTCGTCACCGGCGGTAAGCGCCGCATTGGTCGCGGCATTGCCCTGGCTTTAGCCGACGCCGGCTGCGACGTGGGGATCAACGACCTGCACGACGACGAGGATGCTGGCAAGACGTTGGACCTGATCCGCGCTAGGGGCCGCGAGGCCGAGTTTTTTCAAGGCGACATTTCTGCTAGTGCTCAAGTCGCGGCGATGTTCGCGGCCTTTCTCGAACGGTTTGGCCGCATCGACATCTTGGTCAACAACCCCTACGGCGGCACGGGCGAGCCCTTCCTCGAACTCAGCGAGAAGAATTGGGACCAAAATCTCGACGTGGGTCTCAAGGGGTTTTTCTTGTGCTCGCAACAAGCGGCGCGCGCTATGGTGGCGCAGGGCGGCGGCGGAGCCATCGTCAGCACCTCCTCGGTACACGGGCGCCGGGCGTGGAAAAACGACACGGCCTACGGAGCTGCCAAAGCCGGCGTCTTGCGCCTGACCGAAAGCATGGCCGTTGACTTGGGCGAACACGGCATCCGCTGCAACGCCATCATGCCCGGATACATGGACACTGATCATGTCTTCAACGAACCACCCCCGGCACTGGGCATCCTTGATGAACAGCTCCACGACATAGTTCCCCTGCGTCGTCCGGGAACTCCCGAAGACATTGGCCGGGCCGTGGTCTTCCTCTGCTCGCCGGCTGCTGGCTGCATCACCGGGGCGTCCCTGCCGGTGGATGGGGGGCTTTTGGCCGCCTCGGCCGCTTTGTAGGGTAGTAGCCTACGCACCTATGCCCAAGTCGCTTTTCAGCATCAAGGGCATGCTAACTGGCATAGTCCTTTCCCTAGCAGTGGGCCTGCTCGCGCCGTACGGGGTCGTATTCAATTACTACTGGGTCGGCTTCAACCCCTCTTCGCCTGGTGCCCTCTTTCTCTTTTTTGTCCTGACCTTTGCCGTCAATGGGTTCGTGGCCCTGCTCGGCCGCCATTTCGCTCTGTCCAAAGCCGATCTGGTGCTGATTTACTGCATGTTGATGATGGCGGTCACCGTGCCGACTTGGGGCCTGATGTTCTTCCTCATTGGCACCATCGTCTATCCCTTCTACTACGCCACCCCAGAAAACAACTACGCCGAGCTGTTCTACGACTTTATCCCGGCGTGGATTGCGCCGCAGGACTTGGAGGCCATCAAGAATTACTACGAGGGCCTGCCGCAAGGCGCGGCGATTCCGTGGGGCGTTTGGGTGGAGCCGATGGCCTATTGGCTGGCGTTGATCGTGGCCATGAGCTTCATGCTGATCTGCATGAGCACCATCCTCCACCGTCAGTGGTCGGAACACGAGCGGCTGACCTATCCGATGGTTCAGCTGCCGCAGAACATGATTGAGAAGGACGCCAATGCGTGCGTGGCTTCCTTCTTTAAAGACCAGCGGATGTGGCTGGGGTTTGCCGTGCCCTGTATCCTGCTCAGTCTCAACGCCCTCAACCACTACTTCCCCATTGTGCCCGAGTACAACCCCCACGGCCGTTTTTCCTTCTTAAACCATACTTTGCACCTGCCGGTTGCGCTCAATTTGGCTTGGGTCGGTTTCTTCTACTTGGTCAATCTCGAGATCACGTTCAGCATCTGGTTCTTCTATGTATTTTCCAAGCTGGAGGAAGGGGCCTTCAAGACCTTCGGCGTTGCCAGCACCGAGCGTCTGAGCGCATACGAGTACTCGCAGTCAGCCGACCTAACACATCAAGCCACCGGCGCGGTCATTGTATTGGTGCTCTTTGGATTGTGGACCGCTCGCCCCCACCTCAAAGGAGTTTGGCGCAAGCTCTGGGACCCGCACGGTGGCGTTGATGATCGCGAGGAGTTGCTCAGCTATCGCACGGCCTTGCTTGGTTTTTTGGGCAGCCTGCTGTTTGTCGCCGCGTGGCTCTGGCGTTCGGGGGTGCCGATTGCGGTGCTCCCGGTTTTGCTCGTCGTCAGCTTGCTGTTTTTCATCTTGGTTGCGCGCGTGGTGGCTACCGGCGGCGTGGCTACTGCCCGCAGCCCCATTGTCCCGGCGTACTTCATCATTTCGGGTTTGGGCACTTCGATTCTTGGGGCCAAAGGCTTGGTCGCCCTCAACTTCACCTTTATTTGGCAAGGCGAATCGCGCACGTCACCGATGGTCGCCTGCGCCAATGGCCTCAAACTGGCCGAGCTGATTCCCGGCCCCAAGACGCGGCTGTTTTGGGGGCTGATGCTGGCGCTGGTGTGCAGTCTTGTGGCCGCGGCTTACATGACCTTGAAACTGGCCTACATCCATGGAGCGATCAATCTGTCGCTGATCAATTGGGCCGGTGCCCACGGCTGGCCCTACATCGGCCCGACCATTCTCAACATGCCCGACGCCAACATGCGCGGCTGGCTCTTCAAGGGGATTGGCGCGGTTGTGGAGGGTTTTCTAATGTGGGCGCAGCATCGGTGGTTTTGGTGGCCTTTTCATCCGATTGGCTTTGCTATTGCCGTGGGTTGGCTGACGAGTCAGATCTGGTTCTCGGCGCTGGTCGCTTGGTTGTTGAAACTGATCATCTTGCGCTTTGGCGGCGTGCGCCTGTTCCAGAATGCTAAGCCGTTTTTTCTAGGGATGATTTTGGGCGAGGTGTCCGTATCGGGGATATGGGGCGCGATTTATGCGCTGACTGCGGAAAAAGGGCGCTGGCTGACGAATATGTGATGAGCCTCGAAGCGGAACACCACGCGCCAGTTGCCGGATACGCGCACACTCCACTTGCCTACCCGATCCCCCTTCAACGGATGCAGCCGGAAGCCTGGCGCGTCTGCGCTGCCGGGATGTGTTGCCTCTTGTAGCCGAAACAGGATGCGCCGAAGCCGTGTACATCTTGACATATAGAGCCATTTCAAGCTAATTTAATATCTAACGCCACGTTCAAACGCAATCCATTTATTTCTATTATGTGCAACATTGCCTGAAGGCGATTTCAGCACTGAATAGTGATTCTCTTTTATAGGATTGACTTCCCATGGCTAATGCAACCTATCCTATTACGCTTAGAAATGCTGAGCCTGAAAATACTCCTTTGGGAGAGTTCGCTAGGCTGATTGATAGCTTAAATACGATCATCGTCGAGACGGCTCATGCCTGTAACGTAGAGTTACCCGAAGACCAAGCCATTATTTCGCTAATTGACATAGAAAAAGGCAGCAATCGGCTCGTTTTTTCTTTGTTACCTTTTATGTGGCAAGTTCTCGCTAAGATAACTGCTTCGGTCGAAGAAGGAGACTTTGCTGCGCTGCCCATAAAAGCACACAATGCACTACACGATATTTCTAATCAGGCACGGAAGCAGAAATGGGATATTTTGTTTTCAGAAAAACAAAATCAGTCGTATCATATTCGAGAGACGGAAATATCGGCGCAACAACCAATAGCTCCTCCTAGCCCTCAATTCATCAAAGGCACGACCACGATTTTTGGTATGTGCGTACGAGTCGGTGGAAAAACACCTAAAGTGGACCTCGCATTGCCTAATCGAAGCGGGCTTATTCACTGCGAGACGACTAAAGAAATTGCAATTAGACTGTCTCGGAGTCTGTACAAAAATGTCGCGTTATATGGACAAGCTCAATGGGATTCTCATACTTTGGAATTAGTTGAATTTAAGGCTACAGAGATCGCTAATCAAATACATCATTCGCCAGTAGAAGCACTAGAAAAAATTTCTGAATTAGTAGGGGATCAATGGAAAGATACTAACGTTGTTGACTTTATCAATAAGATTCGTTCGGAAGGTACTTAGAAGATGGTCTGTCTTGATACGCATGTTATTATTTGGGGCATTAAAGAGGAGGCAACACAAGGTCAAGAAAAAATGGTGCAGCGAGCTAAAAGTTACATCAGACATCAGGAAGAACAGGGTGTAGATCTAATGGTTCCTGCACCAGTCGTAGCAGAGGCGATGATAAAAGGCGACGTCGATCAATTGCAAGCCATCCGAACCATTATCGAGCGATCCTTTTTTATTGCTGCATTTGACTCTCCCGCTGCGTTTATAGCGGCAGAGTTAGAACGAGGTCGTAGTGTAGCTAGATTACGTGAAGAAGGAAGAGTTCCCCGCAATCACATAAGAATAGATGCTCATATTGCTGCTATTGCCATTGTCCAAAAGGCAGAAGTGATAATATCTCACGATCCACATATGCGTACGATCGCACAAGACCGCATTCAAGTCATCGAGCTACCAGATATTCCCGAACAGGGAAGTTTGCAGTTTTCTCAGTAAGCATTCTTTATCAACGTAGCGCAGATCCGCTTGGCGTCTGAACTCCATCACCGCTTCCGGCGAGCCTGTGCAAGCTCATAGCTCGCCTGCATCCGCATCCAGTGCTCGGCGGTGCCCCAGCCGATGTGCTCCAGTGCCAATGCCATGTTTGCGGATATGCCGGCTTTGCCGTTGAGCAGGCGCGAAAGTGTCCCGCGCTCGCAGCCTAGGCGGACCGCCGTCTCGGTGACATTCCAGCCGATCTCTTCCATGCTTTCACGGATAAGCTCTCCTAGGTGCGGTGGGTTCAGCATGGGCCCCACGGGTTGGCCATCGTTGTTGCTCATCGTTGCCCCTTGTGCCTGATCTTCATGGGCCCTGAATGTAGAGCGAAGCGTTACACGTTGCAAGAAGGCGACAGCAGCGTCTAGTGCCGTCATTTTATTTTGACGCTATTTGGTGGGCTGGGCCTCGAGAATCACGCCCGACAGCGCGGTAAGTTTTGTCTCTGAGTGCGGGTCGTCCTATCTTTCTGACAGATTATCTTCTGGTCTTTTTATTGTTTTGTCTATGAACCGCGAAGTTACCGATGTGCAGTGCTGCGTTAAACCTAAAAGTAAGGTATATCCATGCGATCGTTTTCCAGACTTTTATGCCTTGGCCTCGTCTGCGCTGCGGTCTCTGCGACCGGCGTTTGGGCTGAGTCCTCTTCCCCGCTTAGGACAGACGACGAGGGCCAGACCTTTAAGAAAAAAAGCGGTGAGAAAGTCCTGCCCGATCAGTTTGTTGTGGTCAACGACGAAATCCCGGCCCTTGTTTTTGATATCCGGTATTATTCAAATGATAACTTTTTGGGGACAAAGGTGAAAGGGTATATAAGCGCGAAGTGCATTCTGACTAGACCGGCCAGTGAGGCACTCAAAAAAGTACAGCGCGAAATAAGCGAGGCGGGATATACGTTGAAAATTTTTGACTGCTACCGTCCGCAACAAGCGGTGGATCACTTTGTAGAGTGGGTAGGCGATGCCGACGATCAAAAAATGAAGGCGGAGTACTATCCCAATGAGGACAAATCGCAACTCATCGAGAAGGGCTATATTGCAGGCCAATCGGGCCACAGTAGGGGCAGTACGCTTGATTTGACGCTGGTCGAGAATGCGAGTTCGGCCGAGTTGGATATGGGTACGCCGTTTGACTATTTCGACGCGTTGTCCAATACGGACGATCCGCGAATTTCGCAGCAGCAGAGACGCAACCGGCTGCTATTGAAGTCCGCGATGGAAAAGCACGGTTTTGTAAATTACGACAAAGAATGGTGGCACTATACGCTTAAAGACGAGCCGCATCCAGACACGTACTTTGATTTTCTTATAAGGTGATGTACGCTCTTGCTTTACGGCTGCGCCGGGTTCTAACGTTGGGCAGTTAGCTGCTCGTTTCTGTTGACCAGATAGGCTGCAAAGGACGCGCAAGCAATGCAGTTGGTCGCGGGCGCCGCCATTTAGTCCTCCGTCGTCAGCACCATCTGCCCCACCTCGTCCACGCGCACTTGGTACTGAGGATGGACGACGGTGGTTGAATCGATCTCCTCGACGATGGCTGGTCCCTGCACTACTGCGCCAGCCCCCAGCGCATAGCGGTCGTACACAGGGCAATCGACAAATCCCTTGCTCTCGGCGAAATACACCGGGCGGTTTTCCTTGGCCGTTGTCTCCCCGGTCGCCTCAGCCAGCGGTGCCAGCGCGGGCTTGGCGATTTGGCCGATGGCCGCAAGCCGCACACTGACCAGTTCGACGTCTTCGCCTGGTGCACTAAAGCCATAGGCGCGATCGTGGGTGCGGTGGAACTGTTCCAATAGCTGGTCTAGCTGCGCCGGCCCCAAGGCTTGGGTTGCCAAGGGCAGCGTCAGCTCGTGGCTCTGCCCAACGTAGCGCAGATCCGCTTGGCGTCTGAACTCCATCGCCGCTTCCGCCATCCCCTCGCGGCTAAGCACTGCTCGTCCCTGCGCCTCTAACTCGCGGAAGGTCTGCTCCAAGGCTTGCGGAACTACTTGGTCCAAACGCTGGATGAGCGTGGTTGCGTAATCGTGTTTTAAGTCCGTCACCAACAGGCCCAGCGCCGAGGCCGTGCCCGGACTTTGGGGAATGATCGCCACCGGGATCTGGGTCAGGGCGGCGAGGCGGTTGGCGTGGGCCGGCCCCGCGCCGCCAAAGGCCACCAGCGCAAAGTCGCGCGGGTCGTAGCCGCGCTGCACGGAGACCAGCCGCAGGGCGTTGACCATGGCGGTGTTGGCGATTTCGACAATGCCGTGGGCCGCCTCGACTAGGTCCATGCCCAGCGGCTGGGCGCAGTGTTGTTCGATGGCGCGCTGCGCGGCCGCTGGGTCGAGGGCGATTTCGCCGCCGAGAAAATAACTCGGGTTGAGCCGCCCCAAGACGAGGTTGGCGTCGGTGACCGTGGGTTGCGTCCCCCCTTGGCCATAGCAAACCGGCCCGGGATCGGCGCCAGCACTTTGGGGACCGACCCGCAGGATGCCGCCCGGATCTACCCAGGCAATGGACCCGCCACCCGCGCCGATTTCCACCAGGTCGATTACGGGGGTGCGGATTGGATACCCGGCGCCGCGAGTTGCCCCGACGCCGGCCTGCGCGGTGGTCCCGACTTCGTAGTCCTTGGTCACGCTGGGCACTCCGCCTTGAATTAGCCCGGCTTTGGCGGTCGTCCCGCCCATGTCGAAGGAAATCACTTGGTCGTAGCCCCACGCCTGTCCCAAGTGCGCCGCCGCAATCACCCCGGCGGCTGGACCAGACTCGACCATGTACACTGGCTTGTGCCGCGCCGCTGCAAAAGTGTACACCCCGCCGCTGCTCTGCATTACGAGCAACTCGGCGGCGATACCCGCCTGTGCCAACCGATTTTCGATGCGCTGCAAATAGTGCGCGACCACCGGGCGGATGCAGCTATTGATCACGGTCGTGCTGGCCCGCAAATACTCGCGGAACTCAGGGGCAACCTCGGCCGACAGCGAGACGACGGCCTGGGGGAAAACCTCGGCGATAATCTCTCCGGCCCGCTGCTCGTGCGCGGGATTGGCGTAGGCGTGCAAAAAGCAGACGGCGATGGACTCGACGCCCTCGTCGCGCAGCTTGTTGGCTACTTGGCGCAGGGCGTCTTCGTCGAGCGGTGTCAGCACTTGGCCTTGTGCGTCGAGGCGCTCGGGTACGCCAAAACAGCGGTGGCGCGGCACGAGCGGGCGCGGCTTTTCAAACTGCAAGTCGTAGAGGGTGGGGCGAATCTGGCGGGCGATCTCGAGCATATCGCGGAAGCCCTCGGTGGTGATAAAGCCGGTCGGCGCGACTTTGCCTTCGATGATGGCGTTGGTGGCGACCGTGGTGCCGTGGACGATGTAGGCCACGTCTTGGGCGGCGATTTGCTGCTTGGCCAGTAGCCGCTGCACGGCTGCCATAAACCCGCCGGATGGGTCTTGGGGCGTCGAAGAGACCTTGCCGGTGTAGATTTGCCCGGTCGCTTCGTCAATGAGCGCAATGTCGGTAAAGGTGCCGCCGATATCGACGCCGAGTCTATAGGCCATCGCCGGCCATCTCCCGCCGCCGCGTCGCGGTGGCCGCCTGGTCAACTTGCCCGGTGGTGCTGTCGATGACCACGCCATACGCGGCCCGTGCTCGCTCCGCGCTCACCTTGCCCTCGCGCACATCCTCGGCCACTGCTTGGGAGTCGCGTTGATGAGGCGGGCCGTAGCCGCCGCCGCCACAGGTGCGATAGCTGAAGACTGTATCGGCTGCGAGTGCAATCGTCGTTTTGGACCCCATTTCGGTGTGCTGGCCTTCAGGGTCGAGGATATAACGCGCTTGGTCTCCGGCTTGGCCTCCAGCCAGCCCTTCTGGCCCCCAGCGATCGCGATCGGATAGCACGGTAAAGGACACTTCGTGATCGATAAATCGGTAATCGCGCCGCAGCCCCAAGCCGCCGCGATGCTGCCCGGCGCCCTCTGAGTCTTCTATCAGTTCATAGCGGTCAATCCGCAGTGGGTAGTTGATTTCAATCTCCTCAATTGGCGCGTTTTCGGTGTTTTGACCGTGGCACTGCACGGCGTCTGGCCCGTCCTTGGTGCTGCGCCCCCCATAGCCGCCGGCCATGGTCTCGTAGTAGGAATAAAGCTGCCCGGTGCGCGGGTCGGTGCCGCCGAAGCCCACTTGGCACATCGTCCCCTTGGTCGCGGCCGGGATCTTGTTGGGCAGCGCCGGGTGCAGGGCCTTGAAAATGACGTCGGTGAGTCGCACTTGAGTCTCCCAGCCCCCAACTACCGGCGCGGGTGCCGTGCAATTGACGACGGTCCCCTCGGGAGCCGCGAGCCGCACCTGCTCGTAAAACCCGGCGTTGACCGGCACGTCTTGGTCGATTAGGCACTTAAGCACGTAGGCGCAGGCCGCAAAAGTCTGGGAGTAGGTGGAGTTGACCGGTGCCCGGCGCTGCCGATCGCACCCGGTCAGGTCGAAGAGCACCCCCTCGTCGTCGATGGCGACGCGGACCTGGAGCCGCACCGGCTCGGCTGTAAAGCCGTCGTTATCGACGACGCCGGTGGCCGTGAACTCCCCTTTGGGTAATTTGGCCAGTTCGGCTCGCGTCCGCACTCGGGTGTAGTCAATGAGCCGATCCATGTAAAAGGATGCCTGCGCCAATCCCTCTTGCTCGACCAGGGCGTTGAGCCGGCGAATCCCCGAGTTGTTGGCCGCCACTTGGGCGCGAAAGTCGCCGCGCGTCTCGCGCTTGGAGCGAATCTGGGCGATGACCAGTTCAAAAACATCGGCGGCGATTTCCCCGCCGCGCACCAACTTTACCGGCGGAATGATGATGCCCTCTTGATACACCTGCTGAAAGGCTCCAATGCTGGCCGGTGCGCCGCCGCCGACATCGACGTGATGGGCGAGGTTGGCTACGTAGCCAAAGAGTTGTGCACCGCAATAGACGGGCGAGATCAGCGTGATGTCGTTGAGGTGGACTCCGCCGCGATAGGGGTCGTTGACGAGAATCGCGTCGCCGGCCTGTAAGTTTGCTGGGCCGTATTCGGCGACTGCGCGGGGCGTGAGGATGGTCAGCGAGCCGAGGTGTACTGGCTGGGTAAAGGCCTGGGCGACCGGCCGCAATTGGCGATCGAAAAAGGCGCAGGAGAAATCGGCGCGGGTTTTGATGTTGGTCGAATACGCGCTGCGCCGCAGGGCAATGGCCATCTCCTCGGTGGCTTCGAGCAGGGCGTTGCGAATGACCTCGAATTGGATGGGGTCGATTTGGTCGGGCATGGCTTCTCAAAGAGGGTGAGTAGGATAATAATACATAGGCTGCTAGAGACAAGACGATTAATATAATTGGCTACGGAAACCACCGCCGCTGGGCAGCCATAAAACTGGTTGACGTCCTTCGGATTAGACTGGGTGCGAAAGCTGTTTCACGTCTCCTGCTACGTCAAATTTGATCCGCTACCCACATCTTATTATGTTTCTAAAACATAATGTTTGAGAAGCATAATAAGGAGGCTATGCTATGCGCCTCGAGTTTTTGGACAGAACGCGGGAAGTTGATCGACTGACTAAGGCACTCGCCGCTGAAGAGCCCGGTTTTATCGTGGTCTTTGGTCGGCGTCGATGCGGCAAGTCAACTCTTTTGCGGCGGGCGATTGGCCCGGGCGATATCTACTACGCGGCCGACCAGCGCGAAGCCCCTCTGCAACGCCATACGCTAGCTGGGGAAGTGGCCCGGCGCATTCGAGGCTTTGCCGAGGTCGAATACCCGTCTTGGCTGGTCCTGCTCCAGACTTTGGACGCCCGCGCCGAGCTTGGTACTTGCTTGGTGCTGGATGAGTTTCCCTATCTAATGCAGGTCTCAGCCGAATTACCCAGCCTAGTGCAAAAATTTCTCGACGACCCCGCCCGCCGCATCCACTTGGCCATCTGCGGTTCGTCTCAGGGGATGATGCAGAGCCTAATCCTCAACCCCGCCGCTCCGTTGTATGGACGGGCGAATCAAGTGATGGCAATTCGTCCTCTGGCTCCCTTTTGGATACAGCAAGCCCTCGAAGTCCACGGCACTGAAGCCATTGAACAGTATGCGGTTTGGGGCGGCGTCCCGCGCTACTGGGAACTGGCCCGGGATTGCACCGGCCTGCAAGCTGCCATCGAGGAACTGGTACTCGACAGATACGGCGTCCTCCACAGCGAACCCGAGCGCTTGTTGCTCGACGATATGCGCAGCACCGTGCAGGCTAATTCCCTGCTGTCGCTTATCGCTAATGGCTGCCATCGACTCAGCGAAATCGGTGCGCGACTGGGCAAGCCCGCAGGTCATTTGACCCGGCCCCTCGCCCGGTTGATCGAATTGGGCTATATCCGGCGCGAAGTGCCCTTTGGCGAAACCACCAAATCGACTAGGCGCTCTCTATACAAACTGAACGACCCGTTTTTGATCTTCTGGTATCGCTATGTCCAGCCCAATCGGTCGCTGTTGGAACGCGATTTAATCGACGATGTGGCCCGCGCTATTAGGCCCACTTTTGCCCAGCACGTCGCCGATATATGGGAAGACCTAGCCCGACTGTCCACTGCCACTCTGCCCGTTGGCAATATCCGGTGGAAACCAGCCCAGCGGTGGTGGGGGCGCGGCTTGGATGGGCAGCCAATGGAGATCGACTTGGTCGCTGAGTCCCTTGATGGCCAGGCCCTGTTGCTGGGCGAAGTCAAATGGCAAAAGCGGCCGAATCAGAGGGCTGTTTTCGACCGCTTGCGCTACTGTGCGGCAAACTTTCCCCTAGCCCGAGCAAGGGAGCCGATTCTAGGGGCTTGGCTCAAGCAGGGGGTCGCTAAAACCCAAGCAAGAGAATTCGTCGTCCATCCAGCAGAAACGCTGGCCGCGCTGCGCTGATGTTCTCCACCCGACAGAAGACGGTGTTGGCGCGGCGGCTCAGCCCAAGTCCAGATTAAAATCCGCCGGGTCGAGACCACTATCTGCGGCCAGTCCCCGCAGGCTGATCAAGACATCCTCGGGCATGACAATACCCTCGGCTAGCGCTTGCTCTCGCTTGTTCCACTCGATCTCGCCCGGCAGGAAGATGGTTCCGCCTTTGGCTGGCGACGCGCTTTTGATCTCTTTGCACATGGCGTCCATGCGGGCGTGGAATTGGGCTAGCGGCATCATGGCGCCGACGTCCATGGCAATAAAGGCATGACCTTGGTTGGAGGGCGCGTCCGTGTCGGCCACCCAGCTTTGGACGCTGCCCATCATCGCCGCTCCGCTAAGGGTGGCCGTCAATAGCTCCACTAGTACGGCCAACCCGTACCCTTTGTGCCCGGCCATGGGCAATTGCGCCCCCTTTTCCGGAAACTCGGTGGGATCGGTCGTTGGAATGCCGTCTTCATCTACCAGCCAAGTGTCGGGAATGCTGCGCCCTTCGTTTTTGGCGGCAAATATCTTGGTCGCCGCAACCGCGCTGGTGGCAATGTCGAGCATGACAGTGCGGTCGGTGCCGGTGGGTGCGGCATAGGCGATCGGGTTGGTTCCCAAGACTCTGCTCTTGCCGCCCGGCACGGTCATGCAGGGTTCCACATTGCACATAGAAAGGCCGAGCATGTCGTTTTCGGCGATCATGTTGGCGTAAAATCCGGCGGCACCGTAGTGGCTACTGCCCCGGATGCCGATGTAGCACATGCCGCTTTGGCGGGCTTTGGCAACGGCTAATTCAACGGCGCGGCAGGAGATGGCCGGCGGCATGCCGTCGCAGGCGTCAATGATGGCCCAAGACGGCCCCTCGGCGACGATTTTTTCTTTGGCGGTGACTACCAAACGGCCGCGCCGCGCATTCTGCATCAGGCCGCGGATCTGCCGAGTGCCGTGCGTAAAGGTGCCCCAAGTGTCGGTGGTGACAAAGACATGGGCACTTAGTGCGGCGTCTTCTTGGCTGAGGCCGGCTTTGACCATGGCGGCGGTGCAAAAGGCCTGCAGGTCGTCTGGTTGGATGTTTTGGCGCGTAGATTCAGTCAATGGATTGGCTCCTTCTTCGTTGGTGCGTGGTTGGCGTCTATGGATAAAGAGATTTTTGGCGGCCTAGTCAAGCAGGGATGCCGTTTGTTGAACCGAGCCGCTCCTTGACTCGGATGCGAAGGGGCCTTTTAATGCCCTGTAGCAATGAGCTAATTTGGCATCGCAGTCAGAGTGGCATTGTCGTGCGGCTCGACAGACTGCATTCGAGCGCATCCGCAGGCAATCGGCTCGCGGAGCGTTTAGAACAGATGCGGTAGCACCATGCGTTTTTTTAATACTACCGGTCCCATAGTCGCGGCCGATCACTACCACATCCCGCCCCTGGAGCGGCTCGACCTCGAAGAAGTCCTGCTGCTGATTGAGCAGAAGCGATACTTCGTGCTATACGCGCCGCGGCAGACGGGCAAGACATCGGCACTGCTGGCCCTGATGGACCAGTTAAATAGCCGGGGGCGGTATCGCTGCCTGTACATCAACGTCGAGATCGGCCAGTCGGCGCGGGAGGATGTGGGAGCGGCTATACAGGCCATATTGGGGCAATTGGCTTTGCGAGCGGAACGCCTTTTGGGCGAGCGGATCGTGGAGGAAGTCTGGCGCGAGTCCCTTGCGGACTTAGGCCCCCACAGTGCGTTGCAAAATGTGCTGAGTTGCTGGGCCGCGGCCGACGAGCGGCCGCTGGTGTTGCTGATCGACGAGATTGACGCGCTGATCGGCGATACGCTCTTAGCGGTGCTGCGGCAACTGCGCGCCGGCTATCCCGACCGGCCACAGCACTACCCGCAGACGGTCGTCTTGTGCGGAGTGCGCGACGTGCGCGACTACCGCATCCGGTCCACCGCCGAAAACGCCATTATCGCCGGCGGCAGCGCATTCAACATCCGCGCCGAGTCTCTGCGCTTGGGCGACTTCACACCGGACGAAGTGCAGGTGCTGTTGGCGCAACACACCGAGGCGACCGGGCAGGTGTTTGCCGCAGACGCGCAAAACGAGGTTTGGCGATTGACGCAGGGCCAGCCGTGGTTGGTCAACGCCTTGGCGTACCAAGCGTGCTTTAGGAACAAGGCCGGGCGGGAGCGCAGCCGTCCTATCACAGCCGCGGCGATAAGCGACGCCCGCGAGCAACTCATCCTGCGACGCGAGACCCACCTCGACCAACTCACCGACAAGCTGCAAGAGGAGCGCGTACGGCGCGTGGTCGAACCGCTGTTGAGCGGAGCCGAGTCCACCGCGGCCATGCCCCAAGACGACGTGGAATACGTGCGCGATTTGGGGCTGCTGCGCCGGCAAGGCCCGATTGTTATCGCCAACCCGATCTATCAGGAGGTCATTCCCCGCGACTTGACCTACACCACGCAGGAATACCTCGCCCAGGACCCGGCTTGGTACATAGATGCAGACGGACGGCTGCGCCTCGATGATCTATTGCCCGCGTTTCAAGCGTTCTTCCGCGAGCATTCAGAGCATTGGGTTGAGCGGTTTCAATACAAGGAAGCGGGGCCGCAATTGCTTTTGCAGGCGTTTCTCCAGCGCATCGTCAACAGCGGCGGGCGGATTGAGCGGGAATATGGCTTGGGGCGGATGCGCACAGATTTGCTGATTGTGTGGCCGGTGCCCGGCGACGCTTCGGTGCAGCGAGTGGTGATCGAATGCAAATTGCTGCACAAGAGCTTAGAGCAGACCATTATTGCGGGCCTTGAACAGACCCGCGCCTACATGGATCGCTGCGCGGCCAGCGAAGGGCATCTGGTGATTTTTGACCGCACCGCTGGGGTGTCGTGGGACGACAAGATATTCCGCCGCGAGGAAGATGTGGGCGATGCGAAGATCACTGTGTGGGGCATGTGAAAGGGCGGCGAATTGGAGCCGCTGACGACAGCACGAGAAGTTTTCAGACCGCTGCTAGAAAAAGGACGTAGTTTATGAACAGTAGTGTAGAACTGGCGCAGTACGTGGCGATGGAAGAATACCTCAAGGGCCGGCGCTGCATTATCACCGGCGCTAGTGGGACGATCGGCAAAATTTTTGCGACCTTTGTCGCCTCGCGTGGGGGGATCCCCATTCTGGTCGATGTGGTGCCGCAGGACGACACGGCGGCGGCGGTTGCGTCCTATGGCGGCGAGTACAGCGTCCATCGCGTGGACCTGAGCGATGTCGCGCAGATCCAATCATTCTACGCTGAAATCGCCCAACAGTACGACGGCCTCGATATGCTCATCAACAACGCCGGACTGCTCAGCGAGGTGAAGCTGCTCGACATGACCGAGGACAACTGGGATCGCGTCCTCAATGTAAATGCAAAAGGCGCGGCCTTTATGAGCCAGGGGGCGGTTGGCCTGATGCAGCATGGCAATGGCGACCGACAAATCATCAACATCGTGTCGCTGGCCGCCTTGGTGGGCGGGCTATACGTGGGAGCGCCCTATGTGTGCAGCAAGGCGGCCCTGCTTGGTCTCAGCCGCAACTATGCGGTGCAGGCCGGCAAAGAATTCGGGATTCGCGTCAATTCCATCAGCCCGGTCATTGTTAGCGGCCAGATGATTTCCAACACCCCGAGCGAGGCCATTGACGGGGTCAAAAATCTAATGAAGGTCTGGAATCGAGAAGTCCCCCCGGTACACCTGCTCTATGTTTTTGAAATGCTGTGCCGAACTCCTTCGATGACGGGTAAAAACATCGTCCTCGATGGCGGCATTCTGCTGGAATAGGGAAGTCGCCATGCACAGTTCAACACTCGGCGACCGCGATTTTGAGATACTTGTCAGCGGCCACCCGGTCGCGCTGGCAGAGTACTTTCGCGGCTTTACTAATACCAAGAGGTTGGGAGTGCTCGCGCCCGGTGGCCTCGAAGGCATTGGGGCCGTCAATTTGATCATGGCCCACGTAACTGCCTTTTACAATACCTACCGCGCCACGGGCGATGATTTTTTTGCCTACCCCGACTTCTTCACCTTTCAATCGCACGAGCCCAAGGCGGCCTACGGGATGTTCGACATCTGGCCGGAGCACAAGGACGTGCTGGTCGGCACCGATGCGGCCGAGCGGCTCGACGCGATCACCGACCGCGCCGTCAACATCCTGCTCGTGCCCGACGGCCCGCCAGCTCGGTGCGAGTACCAGCGACAACAGAACGCCGCGGCCGAGCGGCTCATCGAAACCTGCTATGCGTATTCGGCCACCGGCGCAGTCGCCGACTCCGACTTGGTGATTCGCTGCCCAGCAGATCCGCTCGCCGCTTGGTGCCAAAGCGTCTGCGACTCGGTGCCCGCCGGGCCGGGCCAAGGCTCGGTGCTCGAACAATCCTTCCGCCGCATCAGCCGACAGGACGCGCTCGCCCGCCTCGCTTAAAAGGAGCTTACCATGACCGCTGTCCACGCCTCCGAACTAAGTGCCGACGAACTCGATCAGTTTCACGATCAGGGCTACGTGCGCCTCGGCCACGTCGCTTCCGGCGAGGAAATCGACGGCCTCTGCCAGCGCATTGACCAGATCATGCTCGGCCAAGTGCGCTACGACAACATGCTCATGCAGCTGTGCCCTTCGGCGGGCAACCCCGAGCTTTCGCGGCAGACCAAGGAGTTTAAGGGGTCTTCGCTCAAGTACCGCAAAATTCAGGATCTGGAGCAGGATCCGCTGTTTTTGGACTATATGCAAAAGCCGCTCTTCCGCGACTTGACCGCGAAAATCGTCAGCGCCGAGGTCTCGATTTTTCGCGCCATGTTTTTCAACAAGCCCGCCGAGCAGGGCGTCGTGATCAACTGGCACCAAGACGGGGCTGGCGGCTGGCAACTGAGCATTCCCCCCAAGGTCACGGTGTGGACCGCCCTCGACGACACGTGCGTTGCCAACGGCTGCCTGCAAATTATCCCCAGCTCGCACCACACCATGATCCCGGCAACGGGCGATCTGCTCTCGGCGGAAGAGCGGGCGCGGCACGCCCCGGATGAGAGGCGGCTTTACTTAGAAATGGAAAAAGGCGAGGTGGTGCTTTTGCACAACTGGACCTTGCACCGCTCGGAGACCAATAGCACCAATCGCCCGCGCCGCGCATTCAGCGTCTGCTACATCGACGCGGCTACCCGCCAGAAGACCTCGGGCCGCGCCTTTCCCCGCGTCTTCCCGACCTATCGGCCTAGCCAGTGATTGACCGATGGCGGCTCAAGACCACAGCGGCACTCCGGCCGGTAGCGCGGCGGCGATGGCTTCTTCGTCTAGATCGACGCCCAAGCCAGGGCCGTCGGGCACGGCGATGTAACCTTGCTCAATGGGGTTTTTGCTGTCGAGCATGGTGCCCCACAGCGGGATGTTGCGCGAGTGGTGTTCTAAGGCGAGAAAATTGGGCAAGGTCGAGCAGATATGCACTGCGGCGATGCCCGTAATTGCGCTCCGCATGTAGTGGGGAGCTATCGACATGTGGTACATCTCGGCCAGTTCGGCGATGCGGCGGATTTCAATGGCGCCGCCGCTGTGGGGGATGTCCGGCTCTAGCAGGTCGCAGGCTTGTTGTTCCATTAGCTCGCGGAACATCTTGGCTCCGTAAAAAATCTCGCCGGTGCAGATCGGCGTCTCGGTCTGCTGGCATATTTTGGCCAAGGCCGCGACATTGCCCCATTCCCAGCGGATGGGATCTTCCAGCCACAGCAAGTCGAGGTGCTCCACGTCTTTGCAGATGCGCAGGGCGTCGGCGAGGTTGAAGGAACCGTGCAAGTCGATCGATAAGTCGATGTAAGGGCCAATCGCTTGGCGCAGACTTTCGATGGTGGTGACGATGTGGTGGTGCTGTCGGCGGCTGATGGAGCGGTCGTACGCGTCGAGCTTCCAAGGGTTGGGCACATCGAGGTCGAACTTGACCGCGGTGTATCCTTCGGCCACCACCTCTTGGGCCATGGATACATAGGCGCTGGTTTCGTACACCGGATCCAATTGCCCGCTGGCGCGCGTCTCCTGCCAGCGCCGCTGGTAGTCTTCCCGCGTCCAGTGCGCACCCGAGTGGCAGTCGCAGTACACGCGGATGCGGTCGCGCAGTTTGCCGCCCAGCAGTTCGTGCATGGGCGCGTTGAGCTTTTTGCCGCGGATGTCCCACAGGGCGATTTCTACGCCGGCCCCGCGGCCTTGCATCTGCCACAGGTGGTCGTAGTGCAGTTGATTGATGTTGGTCGGGTCGCGGCCAACGAGCATTTGTTTGAGCGGCTCGATGGGCCCCCCAGCCCACTCGCCGAGGCCGACAATGCCCTCGTCGGTGAAGACTTTCAGCAGGGACCAGTGGCGATTTTCCGCGCCGAGCGAGGGCGTAACCTTCATGTCGGTGATCTTCATGTGCTCACTCCTAGTTAAGATGTACTCCATAAGAAAACCTCTTGTGGTACGCAGGCAATGTTCAGCCGTATAAGCCTAATGTTGAAGATCGGTTGGGGCCGGATAGATTTGACTTGATATTCTGCATTGCAAATGCATAATTTCAAGTTATGAACGCGCCTTATCTAAAGCGCTCGATAGAACCGGTCGTCAAGAAGGCCGCGGCCGAGTTTCCCGCTGTCGTCTTGACCGGGCCGCGCCAGTCCGGCAAGACGACTCTGCTGCGACATCTCTTTGGGCGGCGTTGTCGCTATGTTTCTTTGGAGCCGCCGGATGTTCGCGCCGCCGCCATAGAAGACCCGCGCGGTTTCCTCGAGCTGTACCCGCCGCCGGCCATCTTCGATGAGGTGCAATACGCCCCGGATCTGCT
This sequence comes from Candidatus Latescibacterota bacterium, assembly GCA_965221515.1. GTDB lineage: Bacteria > Latescibacterota > UBA2968 > UBA8231 > UBA8231. The sequence goes on along the minus strand of OZ244897.1, from coordinate 3,282,331 downwards.
TCCCTATATCAAGGAAGTGATCGACGCGGACCGCGCCCGCAACGGTCAGTATCTGTTGACCGGGTCGCAGAATTTGTTGCTCGCCGAGCAGGTGACTGAGTCGCTGGCCGGCCGTGCGGCCATACTCCACCTGTTGCCCCTGTCTAGGCGGGAGATAGCAGGGCGGCCCCAGGCCCCTTTGGCTTGGGAGCATCAGGGCCGTTGGCCGGCCCCGCTGCCGGATGCTTTTGAGGCGTTGTGGAAGAGCTTCCTGCGCGGCGGATACCCGGAGCTGGCGATTCAACCGGACCGAGATGCTTCCCTGTGGCAGGCTAGCTACATCCAGACCTATCTCGAACGCGATGTGCGTATGCTCAGACAGGTCGGAGACCTGACTCAGTATCAGAATTTCCTCCGGGTGCTGGCGTCTAGGAGTGCACAGCTTTTGAATGTTAGCGACATCGCCCGCGATCTCGGAGTTGCGCTCAACACGATCAAGGCCTGGCTGTCGGTGCTCGAGGCCACCTACCAAGTGATCGTCCTACGTCCTTATTTTGCCAACATTGGGAAACGGCTCGTCAAGACCCCAAAAGTGTATTTCACCGACGTTGGTACGCTCTGCCACTTAGTGGGTCTCAGGGACCCTGCTCATGCCGCTGCGGGTCCCATGGGCGGTGCCATCATGGAAACAGCAGTGCTAGCCGAAATCGTTAGGACATTGACGCATCGGGGGATGCATTCTCAGGTCTATTTTTGGCGCACTATGGCCGGAACAGAAGTGGACTTCGTAGTCGAGTCTGATGGCGGGCTCGTCCCTATTGAGGTGAAGCTGTCGGCGACGCCGCGCCCGGCTATGGCCGCGTCTATCAAGACTTTCCAAAAAGACTTGGGAAGCGCGGCGATGCCCGGGTATGTGGTGCATCCGGGGGATATACGCCTACCTCTCGGCGACGGCGTTACGGCCCTGCCTTTTGCCGATCTGTAGCGGCGTTCTACTTGTTCGGTTGCTTGGGGGGTCGCCGCTCGGCAAAGCTCCGCGAGTTCGCTAGCGCGTCTTCAATCCAGCGAGCACCGCGCGGAAACTGTTCAGACCGGCTTCTAAGGAATTTCCGGTGGTCGCCGATATGTCCGTATGAACTCATAGTGCACTTGGGAGACAGAATAGTTTCGAGCAGGGTGGATACACTAGGGCCGTCTTCTTTTCACTAGAGATTTTCCAAGAAATCTTCTATTTCCACGTTAGCTTTTTTTAAGTTGCTCTTTAATGTCCCTTTGGCCATCTCATTGCCTTGAATAAGAATCATTGTATCTATCTGGTCGGTATCGGGGTGTGTTCTGGTCATCACTATATGACTTCCCTTTTGTCGCTTAAAAATAAATCCTAAGCGTTGAAGGGCGTTCTGGGCTTTCTGCGACGAGATGCCAGAGGGAATTTTAGGATTAGGCAAGGAGCAGTTCTCTCTGATGGCTTTCTGTAACTTCTTCTAGGTAGAGAGATACGGCTTCTTTGAGATTGTTAAAAGCGTCTTCCTCATCCTTGCCTTGGCTGGCTATTCCGATCTGAGGACAATGAGATACGTACAGTCCTTTTTTTTCTTGATAAATTTCAGCCGTTAGGATTGATTCTTGTTTTGGCATAAGTAACTCCTTTCAAGACACACGTTTCTCCGGAGAAAGACGTGGTGTGGGTAGAAGAATGGCGGCGGGAATCGAACCCGCGTCCGAGACCGATTCTACCGAAATATGCTACATCCGTCGTCGCCCTAAGTCAATTCGGATATCCACTGGTTAAATTGCTAAAGGTCGATAATCGCTTCTTGGTGCTGTGGATGCCCCGCCGCCGTGGGGGATGTTCTCAGGCTGGGCTGCTGTCAAACTCCATGGTGAGTTTGCTGGTTGCACATTACTAAACACGTGCAGCACAGCATGGCGTGGTTGTCGGGCATCACCAGGGCTGTGAAGCCGCGAATCCCTCGGGCGCGGGCGCGTCGGCTAAGGCGCCAAGCAGGACTGTGCCGATTCCCTTGCCCTGTGCGTCGTCTCTTACCTCCGCCAGATTAGTCCGGCGAATCTAGACTGTAACGGCCCACGCCGTCGTCGCGCAGGGTGTTGCAGAAGCTCCAGACCTTGGAGACGATGGGGGCGGTGTTCACTTTTGAGTGTTCCTTCTCTTGATTTTGCGAGCGAGTGCTTTGCCGGCTTGGGTACGTCGATATTGCTGGGTTGGGCTGTTTGGCGAACTGGGTTGGGTCATCTCGATCAAGCCTGCTTTAATGGCTGGGTCTAGGTATTCCTTGACGAAATGGGCGCGGCTCTTTACTCCCAACTCTTCTTGCAATTGAGGGCGGTTCATCGCTTTCCTGAGCGTAGCAATAAGACGTTCTACTTGTCCTGTTACTTGTCCTGTTACTTGTCCTGTTACTTGTCCTGTTACTTGTCCTGTTACTTGTAGGGTATCTTGAGGGGCTACTTGTTCGGTCGCCGCAAATAAAGCCCGTTCGTGCACTGGCAGGCTCACCCGGAACCAGGTGCGGTCGTCGTCGCTTTCGAAGACCGGGTCTGGGGAGCCGTTGCGCCGCATGGCCCGAAAAATTTTCGGGACACCCGTTGAACGCGCCTCGGCCAAGTCTAGCTCCTTGAGGAACTCGCCGATGCGGCGATTGCGGTAGCGGCGGCTGACGGCCTGTCCTCGTTTGAAATCCTCCATGCGGATGGATCGATCCGCGCCGGGGTAGCTCAGCACCAGCAATTCCTCTTCCGTGATGCGAACTTCCACCGGTTCGCGCTCTGCATAAGAACGATGATAGATGGCGTTTACCAGTGCTTCTTCGATGGCGCCGATGGGGAAGTTCCAGAATCGCTCCGCTTGGGGTTTGTGGGGAACCTTGACGACGGTTTCCTTGAGGTAGTTGCGCTCGATGTAGCCGATTGCCTCGCTGAGGATGACCGACAGCGGGCCGCGAAACTCCTTCTCTTCAAAGCGGTCGCCGCCGGGGCCGTCGGGGAACCACACCACATCGATTTGGGTTGCGGGGAAGAATTTGTGCGGTTGGTCGTTGAAAAACAGCAGCCCAACGTTCTTGGGGAACAGGGCTTCGGGCGGCCCACCAACGATGTTTAGGCGTTGCCCGAGTTCGGCGACGGAGAGCCCGAGCGCGTCTTTGGCGAGATGGCTGCCGATGTCGCGGAGGTACTCGCAGATGAGACGATGCGACAGATCATCGAGCGATGCCGTTTGGCAGTAGCGGTCGTCGAAGGGGACGGTCGCGGCCAGGCCGAGCAACTCGCGCTCGTCCTCGCCTCTGGCTCGCACTGTGCTGCTGAGTTTGCGGATGTAGTAGGCCCATTCCGGGCGCGTCTTGCCCAGGCTGACCTTGGCTTTGTATGGGCGAGTTTCGCCGCCAAACGCCCAAAGTGCCAGGATCGTCCGGCCATTGATTTCATACGTGGCTGTGAGCGGGTGATAGTACGGCCGGAGCGCCGAGTTGCCCAGGTCCAACAGTTCCTTCTGAATCCCGTCGATAGTATCTGGGTCGAGTCCTTTGGGCGGCAGCAGCGGCTTGCCGTTGCGTTCTTCGACGCCGAGCACCACATAGCCGCCGCCGAGATTGTGGAAATCATTGGCGAAGGCGCAGATGGTGTGCAGCACGCTGGCTGGATTCCATCCCGCTTTGTACTCGATCCGTTCGCCCTCGATCCGACGCGGATGGAGCAGGTGGTCGATGTTGATGGGAAGTTCGTTGCTCATTTCGTGGCTACCTTGCGCCGCCGCGTCTTTTGAATTTTGCCTTTGGATTTAGCGCAACAGCTTCTTAACAGAATGGAAACCACAACGACTCGATACTCTTATTGTTGATTTGAGGCACACTACTTTGCGGAACTGTCGAGTCTTTTATCGCCTGCGGGTATTTTGCTGGCTTTGGCGGCCTTTACTTTTGCTACGCTAATTTGTCTTTCCAGGCGAGCGATCGCATCGCGCTGTTCGCGTACTATTTCCTTGAGTTCGCGTACTTGGTCTTGCACTTTTGCGATCTTGCCGATCTCTTTTAATAGCTCATTCGAGGATGGTGGACTTTCTGACACGCGGGAGTGCGATGCAACTTCGGCTGCTAGCTGAAGTGCTGCAAAATAACCTCCATGTGCAGAGGCTTTTCCACACCGCTCCGCCCCCAATTCTTTTGCTATGCGTTCCATGTCCAGCGTCGTACTCATAGCTTACTCCTCTGAAAAACTTCGGAATGCTAGGTACTCGTCCCCAATCACGAGCCCCACTTCTCCTTGGCGTGCTTCACGTCCCACTCTTCGACAGAAATTTCCGAGTTGGGCAAGACGCTCAGGGTCATTGAGATCATCAGGCGTCGTATAACAATGAATGATGATCGGCTCATCCGCTACTAGCACTCCACCCATTTCATCATCTCGCCATACCCCTCTAGCCCGTGGAAATGCTGTAGCACCTCCATATAAGTGTCCAAAAACTCTGAGTGCTTCCGTTACCCAATAATCTTGGTTTACCGATGTAATCCCATCCCGTTCTACGCTTGGTATAAAAAGTACTACCAAGACCGTTTTACGGCTGACCTGCAAATCCGATGTCCCCACTCGTACCTCTATACGTTGTGGTTCTACTTGTCTTTTGCCAAGACCAAACGGGCTTGGGCTTTTTTTATGATATTGTGCTCATTTGAGCTTTACTTAAATACTCGAAAACACAGCGGTCAACCGCAATGTTGTTGACGACCACATGCCGCCATCGCCGTGGGGGATGTTCTCAGGCTGGGCTGCTATCAAACTCCATGGTGAGTTGCTGGTTGCCTTCCTCCATCCTGCTTTCCACCGCCGGAAAAACCTTACTGAACACGTGCCGCATGGCGTGGTTGTCGGGCATCACCAGGGCTGTGAAGCCGCGAATCCCTCGGGCGCGGGCGGCGTCGGCTAAGGCGCCAAGCAGAACCGTGCCGATTCCCTTACCCTGTGCGTCGTCTCTTACCAGAAAAGCGGCTTCCGCCAGATTAGTCCGGCGATCTAGGCTGTAACGGCCCACCCCGAGTATGGGGGCATCTGGCTCTTTCCCTGCTGCAGCCACTAGTGCCAAATCCGCCTCGTAATCGATCTGGAGAAACTGCTGTACCGCCTCGTGGGGCATGGACTTTAGAACGCGGAAGAAGCGATGGTAAACTGCCTCGTCAGACGAGGCATAAAAGAGATCTTGCATCAGCGACTCGTCCGTAAGCCGAAGAGGGCGAATAAAGACCGCGAAATCGTCGCCGAGGGATACGACCGACTCCAGCGTCTTGGGATAGACCGGCGCACGGACCGAAGGCTCGACCTGATCGGCGTAGACTAGCTTTCTCGACTTCGCCTCGGCCAGTAGCCAAGGCCGGAACTTGGGATGGGCGATTTGGATCAGGGCCACCGCGCGCTCTCGCATGCTTTTTCCGTGCAGATAGGCCGTCCCGTATTCGGTTACTACGTAGTGCACATCTCCCCGGCTGGTCACAACACCGGCACCCGGCTTCAGAGCAGGGACTATGCGGGATATGGTCTCGTCTTCGGCGGTTGCCGGCAGCGCGATAATGGCCTTTCCATCCCGCGACCGGGCGGCCCCCCGGACAAAGTCCACTTGGCCGCCGATGCCGCTGTAAAAGTGGGTGCCTAGGGAATCGGCGCAGACCTGTCCGGTCAAATCAACTTCGAGCGCGGAGTTGATCGCCACCATGCGGTCATTCTGGGCAATCCGCAATGGATCGTTGGTGTACTCAGTGGGATGGAACTCGACCATGGGGTTGTTATCGATGAAGTCGTACAGACGGCGCGAGCCGAGGACGAAACTGGCGATTATCTTGCCCCGGTGAATCGATTTTCTGGCGTTGGTGATGACGCCTTTCTCGACGAGAGGGATGACTCCGTCGGAAAACATCTCGGTGTGGATGCCTAGGTCTCGGCGATCATCGAGGAAGTGCAGGACCGCGTCCGGAATGGTGCCGATGCCGAGTTGAAGCGTGGACCGATCTTCGATCAGGTCGGCGATATGTCTGGCGATTTCTCTAGCCAGGTCGCTGGGAACGCCTGGGGGGGCTTCCAAGATGGGTTCATCGGAAGGTACTAGCGCGTTGATGTCGCGGACGTGGATAAAACAGTCGCCCAAGGCTCGGGGCGCGTTCTCATTGACCTCGGCGATTACGACCCGGGCACTTTCGGCGGCGGACTTTACAATGTCGGTCGATACGCCATAACTACAGTATCCGTGTTCGTCCGGCGGGCTGACCTGAATGAGGGCGTAGTCGAGGATGACGCGGCCCTGTTGGAAGAGAGCAGGGACTTCGGACAGAAAGATGGGCGTGTAGTCGGCCCGGCACTCGGCCACTGCTTGCCGGACGTTGCTGCCGATGAAAAAGGCGTTGTGGCGAAATCTCGAACCGAATTTGGCCTCCGCGTAAGGGGCAATTCCGAGCGTCATAATGTGAATGAGCTCGGTATCGGACAGGTCGTCCCGTTTAGTCAATGCTTTGATCAAACTTTGGGGTTCGCCCGCGCCGGAGCCGATGAAGACTCGATTGCCGTGGCGCACGGAGGCTACCGCTTGGTCCGCCGTGCGTACCTGGTGCGGAAACTGATCGACCCAGCTAACCGCAGTGGCGTTCATAACTTGTTGATATGCAACGGATTACTATTTCTGGACGAAGGCCAGAACAGGCGAAAAATTCAGGCTACACCACGTCTCGCCAGAGCGTTACCCCAGAGAGACATGGTGTGCTTGGAAGAATGGTGGAGGCGGCGGGAATCGAACCCGCGTCCGAGACCGGTTCTACCGAAATATGCTACGTGCGTAGTCGGCCTTAGTTATCTCGCCTGTTGCGCTGCCGGCCAACGGGCTACGCAACAAGCCAGCCCGAAAAATCTCGCTCCATTCCCTCGGGCGAAGGTTTGGAGCCAGCCTGCTAAGAGATGGCATTGGGGCCGGCCGCGCAGGCTCAACAGACCCCAATGGGCTGCGCTAAGTTTAGGCAGCCAGAGCGTACGTGTTAGTTTCGTCGCTTAATTGTGTTCCCGAGGATTTACGAGGTGTCGGGACCTCGGCACGCAATTTGGGCTTCTCCGACCCCGTCGAAGCCAGGTCGCCCCCTTTGGAGCAAAATAACCGAAAATCGCGTACAATGTCAACGCCTAGTTCACCACGTTGATCGGTGCGCCGGCTGCCGGCGGCTGTCGGGTGAGTAGATGGTCTCCAGCGCGGATCGTCAGGTCCGCGGGGGGCTCGAAGCACTCACTGCTGGTCGAGGCGTGGTTGGCGCCGCCTTGAATCCGCACGGCTCAGTTGCCAAAAATGCCCCTTTGCGGCGATTAGCTTCTCAATAGGCCCCTGCTCAACGACTCTGCCGGCGGAAAGAACAAGTACTTCGTCCACTTCGAGCACTGCAGATATGACATGGCTCACTATGACGACAGTCCGATTAGGCATTACTCTTTTTATGGCGTCGGTTATCTCGGTCCCTCGTATAGCATCCAACGCCGAGGTTGGCTCATCGAATACCAGGATCTTTGCTCCTCTGAGGAGGGCGCGGGCAATACCAATCCTCTGTCGTTCGCCGATTGATACCGCTTCTCCTCGCTCACCGACAACAGTAGAGAGTCCTGCTGGTAGTGCTTGGACAAAGTCAGACAATTGCACCTCGTTTAGTACATCTATTATGGCCTGCTCAGGAACTCCCTGCAAACCATATGTTAGGTTCTTCTCTATTGAGGTATTCCACAATATAATATCCTGTGGGACGACCCCGATCTCCTTCCTCAACTCTTGTACGTTCCAATCCGTCGTTTTAAGGTCTCCAACACACACATGACCCTCGGAAGGCATATAAAATCCGAGTAGAATGTCCAAAATAGTTGACTTTCCAGAGCCGCTCTCGCCAACGATGCCAAGACTGTTTCCCGCTGGAATTCTGAATGTCACATCCTTTAAACCAGCATCGCCTCTGCCATATCTAAAAGAAACATTCTCAAACGCGACTGGAAGTGGTCCGTCGTGTTTGGCAATGTAGTGCCCAGAGTATTGTTCAGAGTGCAATGTAATTAATTTGCCAATTCTGTCCGCAGAAACGGACGCCTGCTGTAATCCAATTTGGGTGCTCATCATCGTTTTTAAACTACTGTAAGCTCTAGGGAGATATGCGGCGAATGCCACGAGTCCCCCGATTGTCATATCACCGTCAAACACGAAATACGCACCCAATCCATAGACGCCTCCGATAGCGAGGCTTTTGACAAACTCGGAGTACAAATTTAAGGTGATTTCGTGATACACCCTCATCTTGGCCTTCTGAGAATGGTGGTTTTTCAACCACTTGTACCACCTGGCGACCTCGATTTCATATCCGATGAAGGCTTTTACCGCTCTTATTCCCCGAATCACTTCGTGTAAAAAGCTCTCGCCTTCGCTTAGGAGTTGGGTGAAGTTGGCGTCTAACCGACGCGATCGTTTTTCAACCAGCCTCCCGAGACCGTACGACAGGGGATATGCGATCAAGCCTAAGCAAGCTAGTTCGACGTTTAGTGAAAACATCATGGCGAAAGTGCAAATAAACACTATGCAGCTAGCCACAAACGGCAATACTCTTGTAGCTATATAAACCTCGCCAATCCGGCCACAGTCTCTGGTTATAGTATGCACAATGTCCCCTGGCCCGAGCTGTTCAATGGCACTTACTTGGCCTCTCATAACACTTTTGAATGATTCCAATCTCAGGGCTTCATCGACGAACTCGCCAATTTCTGCCCTCAGATGCAGTTCGACAAGTGTTAATGCCATTACGATACACGGAGTGACAACTAAGCCGAGTAAGACCGCTATGAGAAGGCTCACGTCTCTTTGGACGATCACAACATCGATTAGAAATTGAAACAGAATTGGGGGAATCAAGCTGATACCAGTACCAACTACCATGACTACAGCCAAAACAGCTAGATTCTTCAGCCTACTTCGCAGCGTCTCAAAAACTATTCCCCAAACCAAGTCTTTAGGTGATTTACTTGGCACACCTTTCGTTGAAGTTGTCTTGCCTATCAATGTCAACGCCTAGTTCACCACGTTGATCGGTGCGCCGGCGACAAAGGCCCGCACGTTCTCGGCCGTCATTTGCATCAGTCGCTGGCGCGCCTCTAAGGTGGCCCAAGCCATGTGCGGCGTGATGATCAGGTTCGGTGCCTGCAAGAGCGGGTTGCCGCTGGCAATCGGCTCGACCGAAGCCACGTCCGTTGCCGCGGCCCGCGGCTTGCCCGTGCGCAGGGCCTGCAAAAGGGCCTGTTCATCGACGAGGGCCCCGCGCGCCGTGTTGATGAGCAGCGCTCCTTCCTTCATGGTCGCCAACAACTCGGCGTTGACAAAGCCGGTGTTGGTGGGCGTCTGCGGGCAGTGCAAGCTGACCACGTCGGCCCCGGCAAAGATCTCGGCCGTGCTCTTGAGGGCAAACGGCGCGTACCCCGGCTGGTCTTTGGGCGACGGCGCATACGCCCAGACTTCCATGCCAAAAGCGTGGGCCAGCTCGCCGACGCGCTGGCCAATGCGCCCAAAGCCCACGAGGCCGATAATTTTCCCCGCTAGTTCTGTCAGCGGCGTCTGCCAAAAACACCAATGGCCCGATTCGGCCCAGCCGCCGCGATGGACCGCCGCATCGTGGCGACCGACGTGGTGACACAGCTCGAGCAGTAGAGCCATGGTGTATTGGGCGACCGAGTCGGTGCCGTACACTGGAATGTTGGACACCGGGATGGCGCGGGCGCGGGCCGCTTCGACATCGACGACGTTGTACCCGGTGGCCGTAACCGACACGAAGCGCAGGTTGGGTAGCTGGGCAAACGTCTCGGCGGTCAGCGGCACCTTGTTGGTCAAGATCACGTCGGCGTCCGCGGCCCGCTGCAAAATTAGGTCGTCAGGCGTTTTGTCGTACACCGCAAAATCGCCCAACGCCGAGACTGGCTCCCAAGGATTGTCGCCGGGGTTTAAGGTGTGTCCGTCTAGTACTGTGATTTGCATAGGATTCCTTTTGTGTGCCGAGCTATTTTTGCAACTGACCCACATCCCGCACGGCCCCGTGCGCGGCGCTGGTGGTCAGTGCGGCATAGGCTTGGAGCGATTGGGGGATGTGGCGCTGGCGGTTGCGGGGCCGATAGGCGTCGATTTTTTGCCGGCGGGCGGACAGCTCGGCATCTGTGATGAGTACGTCGATTTTGCGCTTGGGAATGTCGATGCGAATGCGGTCGCCGGTCTCCACCAAGGCCAGGGCCCCGCCCTCGGCCGCCTCTGGTGAGACGTGGCCAATCGACAGCCCGGAGGTGCCGCCGGAAAAGCGGCCGTCGGTTAAAAGCGCACAGGTCGTACCCAGCCCCATGGACTTAATGTACGACGTGGGATAGAGCATCTCTTGCATCCCGGGCCCGCCTTTGGGGCCCTCGTAGCGGATCACGACCACGTCGCCGTCGCGGACCTTGCCGCCGAGGATGCCCTCACAGGCTTCGTCCTGCGACTCGAAGATCCGGGCCGTGCCTTCAAATACCCAAACCGACTCATCGACGCCAGCCGTTTTGACGATGCAGCCGTCCTCGGCGATGTTGCCGAAAAGCACGGCCAGCCCGCCGTCCTGCGAATAGGCGTGTGCGACCGAGCGGATGCAGCCGGTTTGCGCGTCGGTGTCTGACTCGGCGTAAAAGTTGTTCTGGGAGAACGCGGTTTTGGTCCGCACGTTGCCCGGGGCCGCCAACGCCCGCTGGACGGCGGCCGCTGCTACTGCACCTGGCCCGCGAATGTCGTTGGCGGCGATCAGTTCGCCCAGCGACAGCCCGGCAACAGTCTGCGGCTCGGGGTGAATTTTGTCGCCGCGCCACAGCTCGCCTAAGATGCTCATAATACCGCCGGCGCGCGCCACATCCTCTAGGTGAAACTCCGGCGTGGCCGGTGCCACTTTACAGATGCAGGGGACTTGCCGCGAGAGCCGGTCGATGTCGGCCATGGTGAAGTTGACTTCGGCCTCGCGGGCCATGGCCAGCAGGTGCAGGACTGTGTTGGTGGAGCCGCCCATGGCAATGTCTAAGGTCATGGCGTTTTCAAACGCCGCGAAGGTCGCAATGCTGCGTGGCAGCACCGACGGGTCGCCCGCTAAGTAAAATGCCTTGGCCATTTCGACAATCCGCTTGCCGGCCGCGGCAAAAAGCTCCCAGCGCAGCGCGTGCGTGGCGAGGATGGTGCCGTTGCCCGGTAGCGCTAGGCCGATGGCCTCGTTGAGGCAGTTCATGGAATTGGCGGTGAACATACCCGAGCACGAGCCACAGGTCGGACAGGCTTGTTCCTCCATCTTGGCAACATCCTCGTCGCTCAAATTGGGGTCGGCTGCGGCAACCATAGAGTCGATCAAGTCGAGCTTGGTGCGGCCGGTTGACAGCTCGGTTTTGCCGGCTTCCATCGGCCCGCCCGAGACGAAGATCGCCGGGATGTTGAGCCGCAGCGCGGCTAGCAACATGCCCGGGGTGATCTTGTCGCAGTTGGAAATGCAGACCAGGGCATCGGCCTTGTGGGCTTGCACCATGTACTCGACGCTGTCGGCGATTAGTTCGCGGCTCGGCAGGGAGTAGAGCATGCCGTCGTGGCCCATGGCAATGCCGTCATCTACGGCAATGGTGTTGAACTCCACGCCGTAGCCGCCGTGCTGGTCGATTACTTGCTTGACCTTCTGGCCGATGGGATGCAGATGCACGTGCCCGGGCACGAACTGCGTAAAGGAGTTGGCGATGGCGACGATGGGCTTTTGGAAGTCCTCGGTCTTCATGCCGGTGGCGCGCCACAGGGCACGTGCGCCGGCCATGCGCCGGCCCTGGGTGGTAGTACTGCTGCGAAATGATTGCATAATCGCTCTTTCAAAAAGCTGCCGTCTGGCAGCGGGTTTTAGGTAGAAGCGGTTCCATAACTTTCTAAGCGTAATCATCATACAGACGACATTAACCCAGGCTTGATACATCTGGATATGACGCTCCCATCGCACGACCAAGCGTCGAAAGTTACCCCACCATGCCAAGGTGCGTTCGACCTTCCATCGTCTCTTGTAGCGGCGCAAAGAGCGTCCATTTTGGATGGGATGAACAAGGTCCGCATCTGCTGCGGTGTAATGGTTTGGCTCGTGCTGAGCAAGGCTTGCGGTGGCAACTGCCCGTTGGGACCTTGGAACAAAAGCTAGCCGATGGGCACCGGAGGCAACCCGGCGCGGTGCCACACGGCCATGTCCGACACGATATGGAGGGTTCATTTTCCGGTGGCATATCATGCATTCATCGTGTGCTTTTTACAGGGGTATTGGGATATCGAATCGCGTTTGTAGGGTCGGCCGACCCTACCGGGTGCCCGAGGGGGTTGGCTCAAACAGGTCCGCATCCAAGCGCTAACGGGTGATGACGGCGACCGGATGCCGGACAGCCTCAGAAAGGCAACGTCGAAAAGGCTGGTCGGCGACCACCACGATGCGACGCGACGGCAGCCAGTGCACCAGCAGGGGTTGATGCCAAGCCTGATAATAATGCTCGGACGGACATAACATCGTCAAAAAAGGTAGCGCTCAGACGCGATCGGCCCAATGTTATCATCAACAATACGGACAAGACCCGTCTCCTGCCACCTTCTAAGGTTTTCTTTTTGAATAAAATATTTGATTTTTCTTTATTTTCGACATAAGTTTGGGTTAAGTGCTCCCTTCGTTGCTCGATTTTTAGGGCTGGTTTTTTGGGCAGTGGCCGATCAATCCACCGATCCTCCGAGGAGATTGGCCATAAAATTGACCGGGCTTTGGTGGTTTGCCAAACAGGCCTCGCACCAACCCGGATACGGGTTAAGGTTAAGGCTACTTATGAGTCTATCTGAAAATTAAATGCCGCGTGCGTTAGAGTACTACTATTAAGGAAATATTCTCCGCGGGTAAAAAAATAACGGTCAAAGGTTTAGCACGGACCTTCGATTATAAAGTAGATAACGTGCTCATTATATCACATCCATATAAGGAGGAAACTTATGGATAAGTCAAAGGGACGAGTCGTGTCAAAGGGACGAGTCGTGTCAAAGGGACGTCTTGATCTTAAAAGTAAAAGCGAGACAGTTCGTCCAGTAGAAAGAGATCTTGAGGACGTCTACCAAGATCTTCTTGAGACTCCACGTGGGGCTGCTCTTACCGTCTTCAAGGATTAAGACTGCTCAAAGGGTCCCTCCGGAACTCTGGAGGGACCTGATTATTTTTATTTGTTTTATTTAATTACTGAATGTTACGCAGTTTTAAGGGTTTGCTGCTTCTTGCCATCTCCTATTGTCATTTCCGCTTGTGCGGGAATGACGACGGATGGGGCCGGAAGCTTCCACGGCCAAGGGCCCCCTACGCGGGTCGTTCAACACCGAGTGTTTGGTGCCGGTTTTACTCCGGGCTACAGGGGAAGGCTCCGTATCGTCGCTGCCCAACGGTGCTTTGGTAATTGCCCCATCGAGGGCTTGCCATTTCCACGCAATGCCTACGTGCTTGTCATAGTAGAGCAACAACGTCTGCCAGGCTTGAACGAACACGCCTTGTTGTACCCAGTGTCGAAACCGGCCATGCACCGTCGATCTAGGGGCGTAGGTTTCTCGCGGAATGCCTGGCCATTGACAGCCGCTGCGCAACACAAAGATAATTGCGTCGAACAGGACGCGGTTGGGGGTGGCTGGGCGTCCAACCGTGCCGGGTGGTTTGTCCGGTCCCAGAATCGGGGCGATGAGCTTCCACAGTGCATCCGGGGTACGCCCGATCGGCTCCGGCGAAGGGGTCTTGGTGGCGATGGTTTTCCTTCTCTTGGTTGAGAAGCTGTCTGAAAACTAGGATTTCACTTTCTGTCTTGCCTTCAAGCCGCTGGGCGCGAGGGCATCGCGCCCTCGAAAAACGCTGGAAAGGGGCTTGACCCCGTGCAACGCCGTTCGACAGGAGTTTTCAGACGGCTTCTTAGGACAAATGATAGGGAAAGCGTAGGTCGCCAAGACCTTCTTATCAAATGAAAAGCAATTTTCGTATAGGCTCTAAGCTTATGAATTATGTGGGTACGATTTCGGTCTCCTTGAGCCACCTTTGTTTCGGTCACTTGTGTAGGTTGCGTTTGATGTGAAGCCTATATGCCTCAAAGACGTTTCGTCAGTGAGTCGATGGGTGAGCATCTTTCGTTAAATAAAGAAGGTGTATAAACGAGGCATTTACGTCACCTCAAAACTGGATTTACCTAGTACTATACTAGCAACGCCGTCATGTTCTTGAGAAGCTGCTTCGTATGTTATATTCCTCCTTTTTTCGTATAGAAGTTTTGTGTTATGCCCGGATACCCTAGTGACGCGACCGATGCAGAATGGGCCTTGCGGGCTCTGTTCTTTGCCTGCCCCGATCCGCGGGGCACTCCGGTCGGTATGCCAAATGGAATGTGGTGCATGCCACTTTCTATGGGGTCAAAGGCGGCGTTCTTATACCTGAGTGCTAAATGCGAAGTTAGTGATTCTCTACCTTGCGTAACTCGATACTAAACTAGTCTCAATGTTTCACTTGTAGGGGCAGGGGCATTTGATATCCTAATCTACAATTAAAGCATATCTACTTCGGAAAACAATCAATAGTCAAGCTCCTGACTTTACGTATTTATGGAAATTCTTAGAGATACTTCATTCTTGGCACTTCGGCCGTTTATAGACCTGACACCAGACAGATGTAGTACGCTCACGAGTCGTGCGATCACTCATTGGCTTAGTGTCGACTCGTACAACGGTTTTGGTGCTTTTATGCTAGTGCCTTGGCAGTACCGGTTACTACTGCAACGGGGTGGGCTCAACGTCGTAGTAGACGACTATACTGCTATCACGTCTCCCGATCCAAGATGGAGTTCAAGACTGCATAGCTCGTGCCTTGGCGAGTCAGAGTTTGAAGAACAACTCCATTTTGCTCGCCTTCTAGCCTACCTCGGATTCTTTCGTGGTAGCGAGAAAGTCGCTCGCTCGGTGCTAGTCAACACCGAGAGCAGTGACCGAGAGGCTCTGGTCTGGGCAAGAATAATCGTCCAACAGGCTCTGTTGATAAAGAACTCGGATCAGTTCGACGAGTCTGGACTAATCCGTGATTTTGAAGAGAGTGATGTCTCCTCAATGGCTAGATTTCATGTTGCTTTATTGCTTGCATCCCGCTGGCTCTATCATGAATTCGATCTCACCCGTGCAATGACTTGGTTGAACTATGCCGGATATGAGATCACCAAATGTAAGTCGTTTAGCATCTCCGATCTACAACGAAGCATCGGGTTGGCCAGATTAGCAAAACACAAAGCCGCATTCTTATTCGCGGTTAACGATATTTCCGGGCTAGAGGAGGTGTTGAGGGACGGTATAAAGTTCATTACTGATGCGCTGGTAAGTGTCGGTGTTGGTGAGATAGATGCTGATCAGAAAGAAAATGACCATTACCTTTTACTTGAGACTTGGCGAAGGCTTCTTGATTTTGGTTCGACTAGTTTCCTCTCTCTTAATGAACCTGACCGTGCTCGTGAGTTCGCGATACAAGCAGTAGAGCTAGACTCTACGTGTGCTAGAGCACTAATACTTGCCGGTGATGTCTCCAGACAGACGGGGTCCCATGAGGAAGCTTTATATTTTTATCAACGAGCAGTAGTGTCTGGGATAGTCGAGAGACCTTACTCTCAACACCGGATTGCGGAGTTGTCTGTAGAGCGGTTTGTGTTCGACCTAGTGCATGATTTTGTGGAATGCAACTTTTTTTTATGCATAGACCAACGGAAATCACTCAAGAGGAGACAACCAAGACCACAGGACTTTCTAGCTATATTGGGAGACCCTAAGTCACCTGTGTTAAAACATGACTTGGACGAGTTGACTTGTCCCGTTGAGACAGACCAAGTACAATTAAAAGACCATGATGTTTACGAGCGATTTCTTCCTTTTTTTGAGCTCAAGGAATCTCCCGGCAAATTCCCGCTTTTCTGCCATGCCCCATTACTTGCTGCCGATGTGTTGGAGACAAAAGAGGAACCATGGTACAGAACACTGTACTTACAGCGAGCTATGGTGAAGGGGTTCCGCCGAGAGTTGCAGCTTGCAGTTGCCCCTTATGGGAGGATTTTTCCCGCGGGATCTCCTAGCCAGTCATTCAAGGATATCTCACTCTTCTCTGACCGAACGAAGTGGGTCTCTTCTCAACTCAAGTGGATTGAGGTAATGGACATACTGGATCGAGAACGATTGTCGCGTGTTCTAAGCTATCTTGGCTTCCATGAGGAAGCCCTTAAGGCTCTAGATCCTCTACCTCATGACGGCATGTGGACACTTGAGCAGCAGTATACGGCAGTCTCGCGTCTCTTTATTGAGACTATACTGCACCTTGACAACGATAGGAATCTGGGCCGTAATTTTGTGACCGTATATGATCGGATGTCTGATACAAGTGAGACGCTAAGAATGAAATTGACCCTTTGTATGGGTGCTAGCGTGTTCCACGGCCGACGGAGAGAATCGGATGCTGTCCGCTACTGGCGTAGAGAGGGAGAGGATACGCTGCATCTAATTGAGCACTGTTCGGCGTTCTCTGAATTCGAAGTTACACTTCTGACGAGTCGGTTTTATCGGGCCGTAAGTTTCCTGCCATTTCTGACTGGAGACCTAAAGGTTCTTGAGCAAGATCTGACCCTATGTGAGATGTTAGCTAGATCTTTGCATGGTGATAGTCAAAGGGAATTAGTCCTTAAGAAAGAGAACATATTCCCGATGCTTGAGTCTGTCTCTAGGGGACGGGCGTATCTGGGAGACCGATCCAGAGCTAGGGAGTTGATGGAGGAAATCGTTACTGATATTGACCCTATTGATGTCAAAGCATGGTTGCAAGTAGGTCAAATTAGGCGGGAAAGCGGAGACCTTAGAGGGGCACTAGATGCCTATTTAACAGGAGGGCGCATTGGCGTACCGCATGGCAAAATCGCTTGGTTTGAAGCAGGTAAGTGTTTCGAACAGATGGGAGAAGAAGTGGAGGCCATAAGGTGCTACCTTCGTTCTTTGAGGAAGTCGCCCACCGGCCTGTCTCCTCTTATAAGAATCGAAGCTCTGTCCCAAAGAGTTGGTGACGATTATCTGAAGGCTTGGGCGAGGTCAATTTTGAAAAAAATTTGTGATGACCCTATAACAGGTGCATACTATAGATCTCGGATTGTGGCCCTTTTGCATAAGGATCAAGAGAAATGATACGTGATGTCGTGATTGTGGGAGGCGGGTCAACTGGATGGATGGCTGCAGCCTATCTCAAGAAGTACCTCGGTTCTACACGAGTAACTCTTATCGAATCTCCAGCTATTCCGACAGTGGGTGTTGGTGAGTCGACCAATCCCATTACGCGACGGTTTCATGAAGGTCTAGGAATCCGCGAGCGCGACTTTATGGTAGCGACAGACGCCACTTATAAGATGGCCATCAGATTTGAGGACTTTAGGAGTATTGGCACTTCGTTTTATCATCCTTTTGGCCACGCGAATCTCGACTGTCTCGGAAAGCCGGAAGCTGACCGGTACTATGCGACAAGTTTCTTCAGTGACTGGGGTATATTTGGTGATGTGCATCTCTATGGAGGGAGTTACGGTTACCATATCGATTCTTGCCTCTACGGCAGTCTCTTGAGAGACTATGCCATTTCTCATGAAGTTCAACATAAAATTGAGACTGTTGATGACATTTTGGTTGATTCAAGTGGGTGCATCGTAAAAGTAAACGGTGTTGAGGGAGACCTATTTATCGATTGCACGGGATTTCGATCCGCCCTATTGTCTCAGGCTCTGAAAGTACCTTTTCTTTCTATGGGCTCGAATCTATTGAATGATCGAGCTGTCGCTGCAAGCGTTCTCTATGAGAATAGGAAGGAAGAGATGGTCCCTTATACACGATGTACAGCACTCTCTGCCGGATGGGTTTGGGATATACCGCTTTGGAGTCGGAGAGGCGTTGGTTATGTATATTCAAGCTCTTTTCTTGATGAGAAAGCTGCTGAAGACGAACTGTTGGAATTTATTGGCTCTTCTAGACGTGTTATGCACCGTCGGCACATACAGATCCGTCATGGACGACATATTAGTCCTTGGGTGGGTAACTGTATTGGCTTAGGGCTCGCTTGGGGTTTTATAGAGCCGCTGGAGTCGACCGGTCTTGCGTTGACACAGCTCAGTATCATGGATCTTGTGAAGTTTCTAGATGATCCAATTAGTTATAATGATCGCACAAAAAGGATATTCGACACAACTGTTGATTTTGTGCTAGCACATTATATCCTTACGGATCGACGAGATACAACGTACTGGGAGCAGATGGGCGATAGGTGTACTGACTCCCTCCGAGACTTGCTAGCTAATCCAAATCGTTGCTTAGAATCCATATCCCAAGAAGTAGATAAGTATTACGAAGCGAGTAACTGGAACTGTGTACTGTCGGGGATGGGATATTGGGGAAGGAACCAAAGGATGGGATATCTTAATGAACAGCCTATCCTTAATGAATCATTTCTTACCCATGAGGAGTACGTAGCTAGGATGCGAGAAGGGGGCAAATAGTCATCATCTATAGCCGCAAGTTGAGCGGAGCCTGACCTTTACGGACTTTTGCAGTGAGTCTTGTGGCTTGGTTTCGTCTCATTTGTAAACTTGGTGGATTGAATGGTAGACCAACTACAGGCTGAACTTCACGTGGAATTGGTAGGAGTCAGTCCTAGTACGTGGCGATTATTGCGGATTCCGCTTGCCACCTCTCTCCTAACGTTGCATGAGGTCCTTCAGATTGCAATGGGGTGGGAGGCATATCACCTATTTAGGTACGAGGTGGGCAACGATGTATATGGAAGAGTCGACTTGGATATCGGTGTAAAAGACTCTAGCATTGTTACTATAGCAGATATAGTGTCAGCCCGGTATCAGGAATTCTTTTACATATACGACTTGCTAGGTGGGTGGCGACATAGGGTATCGATCCGTCGGGTTTGTGCGGCGGATTGCAGTGGTAGATATTCGTTAGTAGGGGGTGAACAGCAATGCCCTCGAGATGATGGCAGTGGCCCAGTACGATACATGAGAAAAGGTACCAAAGGAAAGTGTTTAGAAGCAAAATGCCTAGTGAAGTTACAGGCTGAGGTTGCGGCGTTAGTACCAATGGTGTCACCAGTGGATGTAGTGAGTTCTGGAGCTAGCTGAGGTGAAAGATCGTCGAGACTTCATCGAAATAGAGGCGAAGTGCATCGAATTTGGCGATGACGACAACATAGTGGATTGTATGCAGGAAGTAGCCTCTGACGATTATGTAGTTGAGCAGAGACATTCTAGGAACACACTTGATATCTACTTTGATACAACCAACTTTGACCTCCTCCATCATGTTGCCTCATTACGTCTTCGTCGGCGAACTAAAAAGAAAGGTTGGACAGCCAATTTCAAACTTACTGCTAGAGAGCGTCTGGATGGGCTATTCCTTGAACGACGAGAGATAGTCACGGTTTTGTCCAATGATGAAGCCTTGGCGTATGAGGGTGGTCAGATTCCTGGTTTAGCGGCATCAACTGCATACCGGCTGCTGGAAGAGACAGGAGTGGAACCGCATATTAGGCCCGTCTTGTTCCTAATTTCATGGCGAAGGCACTATACACTCTCACTTCGTTCGCGAAACTCCAAGACAATTTGTTTACTCCACGTGATGGTCGATAGTATACAAGGCAAGGACGCACGGGAACTTGACTCAAGGACTTTGATCTCTACTGACAAGTTTGTCATTCCACGAACTGTTGCCTATAGGTCGAGTTTTAGTAAGGTGTGTGAAGTAGAGATAGATGGACGCGGTGGATATAGAAACTTTGCATTTGTCTTGGCTAGAAAGCTCATAGCATGTCTGGAGAAACGCGGTGCTTGCTTACGGAATATACCAGACAAATACTCTTTGTCAGCACAGTCGTTAGGCATAGTCCACCGTACATCCTATTAGGGTGATGAGATCTAGTATTGTGGTCCAGGTTCAGGTATTGAAACTATCGAAAAATGAAGTTGTTCACTGGATGGGACACTAGTTTATGAGCACAGATGTCGCCGTATTACGGGTACTCCTGATTTTGGTCTATGTAGGTACAATAGCGTACTTTGGTCTACGTCGGAGAAAGGGATTCGCTTCATGGCATATGTTTGCTGGTGTGGGCAACTGTACCTTTAATCTAAAGCATGGAGCGCGTAAAAAGTCTCTGAACCCTTGGGATTTTCTCCCGCATACGCACCTCTCCATGACAAAGGACGAGGCGGAATTGTTTCTGCTTTTTCTAGAGAAGTTGCATGATATCGAGGATCTAAACGGGCAGGTAGAGATTAGGAGTAATTATCTCTTTGAGGTAGCCGAAGTAAGGGATTCAAAATTCTTCTAGTCTTGCAGCATACCGCCCGCCTTGGTACATACAAATACAAGGTCACTTCAATTACTTCGGGATTAAGAAGCGTTTTTAAAACTCTTTTTTTTTAGTTTTTCTTTTGAGCAACAGATGGATCATAACGATGTGTATAAAGGCTTCGCTATTGCCAGGTAAGACCTCATAATCTTTGGCGTGGATTCGATAGTTGCCTAACCAAGCAAACGTTCGTTCAACCACCCATCGGCGTTTAAGCAAGGTAAAGCCATGGTGTGGTTTTTCACTGACGTCTAACACGATTTTATGGGTGCGTTTTAGGTTGGCGACCCATGTTTGGAGTGCCTGACCTCGATAGCCGGCATCGACCCACACTTTTTTCAACCGTTGGACGCCCGGTAAAAAATAGGCTTTCAACAGTGCTTTTAAGCCATCGGCATCGGAGTCGTTGGCGGCGGTGACCTTGCATTGGAGGATCGAGCCTTGGCTATCGACCAGCGCATGGCGTTTGCGTCCTTTGACCCGTTTACCGGCGTCATAGCCTACGGCATGGCCTTGCGTAGCGGTCTTAACGCTCTGCGAGTCGATACCGCCAGCCGAAGGCGCCGGTTGGCGCCCTTGCTGGGTACGTTGTTGGCGAACCAAGGCTTGCAGAATCCGCTGCCAGTGCCCGTCTTGACGCCAGCGATTAAAGTATCCATACACCGTTTGCCACGGCCCAAACGTCGGCGGCAACATCGGCCACTGACTACCGGTTTTAGCCCGATAGAGAATACCATTGATGACTAAACGTAGATCGCGAGGTGGGCGACCCGGACCACCACAACGCCACCGACGCGAGGGCAGTAAAGGAAGTAGCCGCTGCCATTGCGCGTCTGTTATATCGGTCGGATATTGATACTGCGTACTCATCGGAGACCTTTCGTTCAGGGTTTTTTGCCGAAACCTGAAGGTGTTCGGTGAGTACGCCAACGTCAAATCCAAACAACAAAAGGAGTTTTAAAAACGCTTCTGAGCACCAAGCCGCTGAGAGAGAACGAGGGCATCTCGCCCTCTAAAACGCTAAGCGGCCTGACAGGGGTTTTAAAAACGCTTCTAAGAGATACTGGAAGTGGCGGCCGGTTGCGTAGGCTTGCGCCTCCGGCAAGAATTCGTAAAAAGTCCCCGGCTTATGGGCTTGAGGTATCTTGAACTAAGAGAACAGTTTCCGCATACGGATAATAGCGTTTAACCAGATGGTGCATAAACCCCGCGTAATCCACCGCAGTGCGGGTCGGTCGCCCCTCGACGTAGCGAAGAGAGCGGTCTGGACTAATGGCGATGAACACACAGCAAGCCCTCATTCATATTAGGATCAGTTTCAGGTTCTGCTTAGAGATTTTCCTTCTCTTGCCCCCGAGGAGTATGCGAATAGCCGGATGGGGAACCTTCCCAATTTGGCTGCTGAATCAATCTCATCACACAGAAGTGTTTCGAGGCAGCTTTTTCAAAGTGCCAAAAACTCTATCACGAACATTATCTCTCTGTGTGAGGCTTTTCACTAGGTTTTTACAGTACTCATGATCTGGATTGAGGAGTACGTCACGTCGGGGTTTAGCGGACAGGGTTCAATCATTTCCATTTCCTTATTTCGGATTCTTTTTGGATTTTCCTGTCTTATTAAATTTTCGGTAGAGACTTCGAGGGGATACTATAGTTATTTCGGTAAACGGTCTTATCTATATTTTTTGTATAGAATTTCTCGTCCAACTGTCAGATTCGGAGAACGTACTTATAAGTTTCTATATGTGGTTAAGTGTATCTCAGCATGCACCGTTTTAGTGGGAGTGCTAACTATTCCTTCGTTGCTTGTTCTCATCGTAGCGTTCCTTGTCGAAATTAGGGTATATTTCAAGTTTCACACATGTCTATTTTTGTTAGTTTCATGCCTACTCTGTTTTTCTCCTTGTGCTGAAGCCTTGAGTGTATTAACACTGATCGAGTTGCGTAATGTTTCTCTATGGATTAGATCCGACATTGAGAAGTCTGGAGATATTCTATCACAGGTGTTGCTTGTGGCTACTCTGTCTATACTTTATGTTTCGACAGCAATTCGCAAGCTCAATCGAGCGTTCCTAAGTGGGCTTGTTGTCTTTCGGACTTTGCAGTTTGTGCATGGTGAGAAATCTAGGAGACTATCATTAGATGGCTATTACCCTAAATGGTTTGTCAGCAAGTTTGTCAAACAGTGTGATACGCAATTACAGAAGCTCTGGTCGCCGCTGATGGTTGCGACTGTAGGAGTCGAGCTATTCCTTCCGGCGATGCTTCTGTCCGAAAATTTCATATTTTTGGGTATCTCTATAGGAATACTCATGCACACAGGTTTCACACTCATGTTCCCTCTAACACTGGGTCACTTTTCACTCCTTACAGTCAGCCTATATTTGTTGTTTTTGGATCCAGATCAGGTGGCCGCTACTCTTTTGAGTCTGATATCTCGATGCTAGTATCTTCGCCTTTAAGTAGTCAGCATATACTGTCTGTCGATGATGAGCTCCAGTTTAAACTGGAGAGAGAGATTTGTAGGGAAATCGCCGATGGGAGAGTTCCATACTTGAGGCAGGTTATTGAGGACTTATTCGTCGATAAAGTAGGCAGTGAGTACTATAAGAAGAGCAAGTCTAAGGAAATTCGTCTTCTTTGCCTGATGTCGGTTGTGTTCTTAGGAGATAGCGCAACGATCCACAGGTTACAGTTCCGAATGCAGCAACACCAAATCAGATTCCGGTACTCAAAGAAGATTCTGACCCCAAACGAAAGACTGGAGGGTAGATTGAGTCTGAAGAGTTTTCACCACGCATATGAACTTATACAGAACATTCCAGCAATCAGCGCATCGTTGTTGAAGACTTCTCTGAAAACCGACTTCGTGAGCAAGGCAGGAAGCAAATTCAGAGTAAGTCTCGATGAATGTTGTGCAGTCGATCCGAGTAATGCTAAAGTCAAATCTCCCCCATTTGCTTTTGTCGAAGTGGAGGATAGACTTGGGGTAGATCTTGATGCCGTTCGCTCTTCCTCAGATACGTGGAAGGCGATAAATCCTTTTCTTGCTCCTTTGCGCTTCCCTAATTTAAATAAAGTTAGGCGGTGCTGGGAGTTATACCCTGGAAGGCGATATATCCCCCAGGGAGAAGCAGATCTCAAAGATTATGTGATGACAGCTATCTAGGCTTTTGGCCGAGATCGGGTTTTTCGATAGCCCGGCTAGTCCCTCGGCAAACTGCTTCACCCACTATCGTACCGGTCTAGCGGCTGACGTGAAGAATCCGCCGAGCGGTTTCGCTCTCTGAAGGACATACCCGCTTGCACATGGCTCATGCTTGGATATTGAATTGGGTGCGAAGATGCGGTTCGTGCGCTGACTTGTCCGCATTGATGATTTGTCGGCGGGCTGGGCCTCCATCGCCTAACTCATACGTCTCATAGGGTGGCCAACACCAACTGCCAACAGCAGACGTTCTAGGCGTTGGGATTGATCAACCTGTTATGCCTTGGCATCCCAGTGACTCGACCAGTGAAAAGTGGACTTTACTGCCCCTTTCTTTGATCGCCCCGATCTTTGGAATAATTCGGGTCGGTATGCAAAACGGGATGTGGTCAACGCCATTTTATTCGTCCGAATTTTGGGTTAAAACCCCCGTCTTTTAGCAAGCGGCTGCGTTATGTTAAGAAGATGGCCTATCGCGAAGGCAGTCATACGAAATATAAAATCGAGTATCACTCTGTTTGGGCGACCCAATATCGCTACGGGTTGTTACAAGGGGAGTTGGCCCTACGTGTACGTGAACTGATTCGTCCAGTCTGTGCCCACTTCGAGATACAGATTCTGGGAGGGCAGTCAGTACAAATCGTGTGCATTTTCTAGTATCGGCTACACCGACGTTGAGGCCATATGAGATCATGCGTTGGATCAAGGGACGCCCTCCAGCAAGGTGTTTGAAAAGTTCCCGTATGCAAAAAACAGTATTGGGGTCGTTATTTTTGGGCGCAGGCTATTTTTGTGTAACCGCTGGTGAACTGACTCAAGAGATGATTCGGTTGTATCTGGAGCATCATCTCGATCCACCGACCGACGATGGATTTGAAGTGCAAGCGTAACCGGCTTCAGTCGGTAAAGGGACTTTCAATTCCTCCACCAGTCCGCCGCCTTTAGTCAGCGGTCATTGAATTTTGATCAAAAGGGGCATGCCGTGAGGGATGCTGTCGCTTGATTTTCCCCCTTGGGATATGGTCTATGACAACTCTCGTCACTGAGATCAGCGCACGGCGTGCGGGAACAAGCCTTGGACTTTCTCAATGTGCAGGCGAGACGGACCAAACAAAAAAGCTAAGAACCGGCCATGCACCGTCGATCTAGGGGCGTAGGTTTCTCGCGGAATGCCTGGCCATTGACAGCCGCTGCGCAACACAAAGATAATTGCGTCGAACAGGACGCGGTTGGGGGTGGCTGGGCGTCCAACCGTGTCGGGTGGTTTGTCCGGTCCCAGAATCGGGGCGATGAGCTTCCACAGTGCATCCGGGGTACGCCCGATCGGCTCCGGCGAAGGGGTCTTGGTGGCGATGGTTTTCCTTCTCTTGGTTGAGGGCAAATGATAGGGAAAGCGTAGGTCGCCAAGACCTTCTTATCAAATGAAAAGCAATTTTCGTATAGGCTCTAAGTCCATATCTGATTAGATTGGCTGAGAGTGAGCTGTTTGAGTAGGTTGGGATAAGCTAGTCTGCTACCCGAACAGGTCTGTGCAGATAGCGTTTGGCTTAGTCTGGAGTCCTTCCTCTTGCACGATCCGTCGGACACGTTTATAATTATTAGCTCCCCAGCGTCGGTGCAATTGTTTGGTCATGCGACCAGTCGAGGTGCAAGCCGGACTAGCAAAGATCTCGGCTGCGCCTTGGACTAATTCGCCAACGGGATACGACTTCTCCGCTGAGAGTATGGGTCCAAGAAATAGCCATTTGACTGCGTTCGCCGAGCAGCACTTCAAAAGCGACTCGGGCCTTAAATTGAGGCGAATAGGGTGAGCGTTTCTTCATACATAAGGCTCTCCTTCTTATTCTAAATCAAAACGTTAGGATTGGGGATATCCAGAATTGTGGGGTCAGGTCAGTACATAGTTGTTTGGACAGCAGCCAATAAACCTGACCAAGAGTTGGACGACAAGTGTACCTTATCTTTAAATTTATTGACATCTGCATTTTTAATAGAAATAATTTATATTTATTTTTATGCGACCTAAAGGTAGTACTGATCGGCTATCATATCGTCGTCCATGGACGGCTGCGTTGCTTGATGAAGACCAAGGCATCTCCTCGGTGTACCGTTGGAAGGCCATGAAAGTGCACGCTGGCGCAGCCGAACTCAAAACCAAACCGCATCCGGGCCGGGGCTGTTGGTTGAGTGCCCAAGACAAGGATCTGTTGAAGTCGCTTCTGATCCAAAGCCCCGGCTGGCTTGGATACCGCGCTGTGGACCTGTCGGCAGGTAGCGCAAGGGATTTGCCTAAACGTTTGGGTATCTTATCACCCCGATTGTGGGGGTCGTCTATTGGGTATTGGGTTTTTCGTATCAGTCTCCCCAGCACCGGGCGCGGGAACAGGATGCGGAGGCCAGGTGCCCATGGCGTTTGGTGGAGTGGCCGCGAAGCAAAAAAAGCCCGGCACCAAACGGCAACCATCGTCTTGATGGATCCGAGTGGCTTCATGCTGCAACCCACTCGTCGTAGGGCGTCGGCCTTGTCGAGGCACTGCCCATACATAAGGTGTGGAGCCGACACGAGCTCGTGTCGGCTCAAGCCGCCGTTACCTTGTCGCCCAACGACAGCGGTTGGGGGCGTATTTCCGAAGGCACCCCGCTCGACGCACCATCGAATGGTTACCCGCTTATGCACCCGAATTGAATCCGGCATGCACAACTTAACCTGTAAAGTGTTCCTTTACATTTGCAGAACTCAATAGGATTGCCATATGAAAACCATCAACGCTTCATATATACCTAAGCGCTTTGCTATAGCCGAGTGCGAGGCTGCATGGCGCAAGAAATGGGACGAGTGGACGATCTCCCGTAGCAACGTCGTTTCTAAGAGTCGCTCCTTCGTTATTGATTCACCGCCACCCACCGTTTCCGGCTCACTACACGTGGGCCACCTCTTTTCCTACACCCACCAAGACCTGATAGCACGTTACAGGCGCATGACAGGCTGGAATGTCGTTTACCCAATGGGATGGGACGATAACGGCCTACCGACCGAGCGACGTGTGCAGAACCTCTTCGCCGTGCGTACCGAGCCAAACGTACCCTACATCGAAAATTTCGACATAGAGGTCGAGCGCCAGAGACTTGGGCTAGGGAAGGACCAGCAACTCGTAATTAGCCGCCGGAATTTCATCGAGTTGTGTCATCGGGTCACTAAGATGGATGAGTCGGTCTTTAAGGAACTGTTCCGCCGGATGGGTTTCTCGATCAACTGGGAGAACGAGTACGCTACGATCGACTACAAGAGCCAGCGTATCGCTCAACGAAGTTTTCTTGACCTTTATGAGAAAGGGCACGTCTATCAACTTGAAGCACCTACCATGTGGGATGTGGATTTCCAAACGGCCGTATCTCAAGCCGAGGTGGAAGAGCGTGAGGTGTTGACTTCCTACTATGATATCGAATTCTCGGTGCATGAGGGTGATACCTCGGTAAAGTCTTTCGTGATCTCGACAACCCGACCAGAACTGCTTCCCGCGTGTGTAGGAGTCGCTGCTCATCCTGAAGACAGACGTTTCCAAGGCCTGTTCGGTAAGCATGCCATAACCCCGGTTTACTTCGCTAGGGTCCCGATTTTCCCTAGCGAGTTGGTTGATCCCGGGAAAGGAACGGGGATCCTGATGATTTGCACATTCGGCGACCAGACAGATGTCCAGTGGTGGCGGGAGCAGAACTTAGAGCTACGGCAGATACTGGGAAGAGATGGTCGCGTGTTGCAGAAGACCTTTGGGGATAGCGGTTGGTCAAGCCTCCGTCCAGAGCAGGCCAACGCGAGGTTCAAGGAACTGGTAGGAAAACCCATATCCGCTGCCCGAAAAATCGTCGTCGCACAGCTCGCTGACCCGATCAATTCGCTGTTGGGAGACAAAGCTCCCTTGCATGGCAAACCGAGGGAGATCAAGCATCCCGTACGGTACTACGAGAAAGGTTATTCACCCCTAGAATATCTGACTACACGACAGTGGTTTGTACGTCTCCTCGACAAAAAGGACCGCCTACTTGAGATGGGCGACAGTATTGCTTGGCATCCAGATTTTATGCGTAAGCGATACCGAAATTGGACAGACAACCTTATGCTCGATTGGTGTATCTCGCGACAGCGCTATTTCGGTGTACCGATCCCAATTTGGTATCCACTAGACACCGCCGGGCAGCCCTTATACGACCAACCAATCTTGGCACCTGAGGAGATGTTTCCCGTAGATCCTGGGTCGACACCGCCACCGGGCTATACTGCTGATCAGTTACACCAGCCCGGTGGCTATGAGCCAGAGTCCGACGTATTCGACACATGGTTTACCTCATCGTTGACGCCACAGATTGTCGCCGGGTGGGGTGAAGGTGCAGAAGACAAAATGTCAGAATTGTTCCCGATGTGCATCCGGCCACAGAGCCACGAGATCATCCGAACGTGGACATTTTATACAATCGCTAAGGCAATGTTGCACCAAGACAAAGTGCCTTGGTATCATATTGTTATTTCTGGGTGGATCCTAGATCCTGACCGCAAAAAAATGTCCAAGTCACGTGATAAT
The DNA here is from genome assembly GCA_965221515.1 of Candidatus Latescibacterota bacterium. Taxonomy (GTDB): domain Bacteria; phylum Latescibacterota; class UBA2968; order UBA8231; family UBA8231. The sequence goes on along the minus strand of OZ244897.1, from coordinate 3,254,075 downwards.
AATGTGGTCACTCCTTCTGACACAATTGATCGCTTCGGTTCTGACGCTGTGCGTTACTGGTCTGCATCGGCCTCACTCGGGTCAGACACGATATACGACGAGTCGATACTTAAGGTCGGTGGCAAGCTGGTGACAAAAATCTACAATGCTAGTAGATTTGTGCTTTCCCAAGAGGCACTGGACGGAAAGATTATAAATGAGCTCGATCGTGGGTTCTTATATGAGCTGCGTGAGGTCGTGGCTCGGGCTACAAAATCATTTGAAGCGTTCGAGTTTTCTGTTTCCTTAGAGGCAATTGAGCGCTTTTTCTGGAGTAAATTCACTGATAACTATATCGAACTCGTGAAGTATCGTGCTAGAAGTGAAGACGATTCCGAAGGTCGAACCTCGGCAGTGGTAAGCCTACGTTTTGGCTTAAGTGTGTTATTGCGAATGTTCGCGCCCGTGCTTCCGACTATCACCGAGGAGGTCTGGAGTTGGGCCTTTGCTGACGAAACGGGGCAGAAGTCGATTCACTGTGCCTCTTGGCCCACAGTTGAGGATTTTAGAGTTGATCCTCCGATGAGCCCGGGTTCTTTTCAGGCAGCCTGCGAAGCTATCGCTGCAATTCGAAAGGCCAAAAGTGAGAGTGGGATTTCCATCGTTCGGCCGCTTACCTCGCTGACTCTATTTGCTGACCAGGAGGGCAGAAACGATCTGACGGGTGTGATAAACGACGTCGCAGCCGCTGGACGAGTGTCATTGATTCATTTCAGAAATTGGACACCATCGCGGGAGTGGCGTTATTCTGTTCAGATTGGGTCCATATCCAACCCGGTATCCGACTGAACGGACGATAGACTTTTTCGTTTGGTGGAAGTCAATAATTTTTCATTAAGTGGTTTCATAATTTGATAGGGGGCGTGGTTTTTTCTTTTTTCTGCGGCATGGTGGGGCAACTTTCGACGGTTGGTTGTGCGATGGGAGCGTCATATCCAAATGTATCAAGCCTGGGTTAATGTCGCCTGTATGATGATTACGCTTAGAAAGTTATGAAACCGCTTCATATTGTTCATCCCGTACTCTTCTTCAGGAAGTTTCTTTCCTTACGTTACTCCTAAGTACACGACAGTAGCATGGGTTGATATTGTCGAGCGATTTTAGGTTGGCCTCGTGTTTGGTGTATGATCGGTGTGAGTTGGTCGAGTCCCCGTCGAAATAGGCTGATGGCTTTTCGTCCATGTTTTTTTCTTGGGATCGGTTTTCTTTGCTGGAGTTGCGGTCCGACCCGCAGTGCCCACAATAGGGTCCACGCGAGCAGTCCCAGCAACAGGTTCAGGCGTTGGGGATGGATCATATGGGTACCTTCGAGGTTAAATCCTCTCGACTGCGTCCCCCATACGGAGGACGGAAAGCTCAAACAAGCAAACGTCGTCTCAATAGCCCACCGCTGTCCATACAGTGCCAGTACCTGTTGGAGGGGTTGGTAATCAGCAGGATGCGTTCGCCGTGGGCGGAGCGGTGGCACACCAGATTCAGCGTCAAGCCGCTATAGAGGGTGGTATGTGGATAATATCGGGTCGTGCCTCGGGGCATACGTTCATTAAAAGTAGTTCCATAAAAGTAAAAGTAGTTCCATATCGTTGCCGGCCATCCTTAAGCGTCAGCGCGGTATGGCCGCGTAGGCGAATGACAAAATCGACGGATTGTTCCAACAAAAAGGCAAACCAATCTCGACCAATAAACTCGCGGTCGGCGACTAAACAACACATGCGGGCATCCAGATAAGTCCATACTTGGGTCAGCAGCCGTTTCCGCGCTTCGGTATTGGAGCTACCCGGCTTTTGCAACGACTGATAGGCCAACGGAATCGACACGCCTTGATAGACTAAACCGACACATAACATATTCAGATCGGTGCGACCCAACTTCCGATGGGTTCGATCCATGACCAAGACCTGCGGCTGGACGGGGCGTACCAGCTTAGAGACGATCAACTCGGTAAACACCGACGGAGAGAATCCGCTGCTGAAAAAACGTTGGAGGCGGCGATAATGACTGTCTATTTGAGCCATCCCCGGAAGACTACACGCCAGTTTCCTCAGATTGACCGAGCGCACTTGTATCAGCGTACATAACAAGCCACTGATCAGGTCGATACGGTGGCGCGTGAGGGATACGGGACCTTGCATGAGCGTCTTCTTTAGCGTATCAATAAGCATGGTGCAGATCTTGTATTTAGGATTTAGATGCAATCTGGGCGATTACAAATAAACCTAAATCAGGACTGCACCACAACTTACGTTACTGTCGTGTACTTAGGTCGATGACTAAGTCGGGGTTTCAGTCTCAAGATAGCCCAAATGAGTCTCCCAGTTTATGTGCAATGTGCAGATGATATATAGAATCTCATGCGGACTCTGGGCCCTATTCCTATCCTTGACCGGGGTCCGGGCCGAAACCCCCCTTGACTTATCTTATTGCCTCGACGAGGCGATGGCACACAACCGTGCGCTGCTCCAAGCCCGCGAGGTTATCCACCAGATCGAAGGCAGCCGAATCGTGGTCCACTCGCGTTTTATGCCCCACCTCGACTTGACGGCCTCTTACGAAGCCCAGAGCACCAGCTTTTCCGACGGCAAGGCCGACGACCCACTTAGCAGCGCACTCCGCTTCTCTCAGCGTCTCTTTGAGTTCGGTCCGGACTTTGCCCAAGAAGTGCAAGTCCGCGAGGACCTGCGGCAGGCGGTCTATGCGTATGAGCGTCTAGTCTATGAGGAGCTCAGCCGAGTCTGGGCACTTTTTCACCTGATCGTACTCCAAGACCGCCAACTCGCCATCCGCATCGCGTCGCGCGATGACTTCCAAGCCGCTCTAACACGCGAGCAAGCCCGCTTTGACCGTCAGATCGCCACTGAAAGCGATGTGCTCAACGCCCAACTCAACGTACTCGACGAAGAGCTGGCCATTAACAACCTTGAACGCGCCCAGTTCAGCAACAAGATGGAGCTCTTGCGCCGGATTGGTCAGCCCATCGGCACCGATATTCATCTGGTGGGCGACGCGGTGGAATGGGCTATCGAGCAGGACCGCGCCGTCGAGTTGGCACTGGCAAACAGCGTGGCCCTAACCCTAACCAGCGAGCAACTCAAAGAACAAAAACGGGTGGTGCGCGAGGTTGCTTATGAATATGCTCCTGACATTAATCTCCATGTCGATGTCCGCGATGGCCAGCGCAATGCCCAGCTAGCACTCGACAAGCAAGGACCAACTTGGGGCCTAGATCTGTCTTCGGAATTGGCTCTGCGCGACAGCAAGTCGCCCGCGCCCGATTGGGCTGACAAAACGCGCTGGTCGGCCCAAGTCGAAGCGCGGCTTCCTATTTTTGCCGGGGCGCGATCGGGTCGCAAGTTGCAAGAAAAAGCCCGCCTGCGTCAGCTTGAAATCGCCCTGCGCGCCCTCCGTGCCGAGACTGAACTCAACGTGCGCCAAGCCTACCAGCAGGTGCTCGAAGCCGAGGGTCGTCAGCGCATCCAAGCCGAGCGCGTCCAAATCGCCCGTCGCCGCCTCGAAATCAACCAGATACTCAAGGAAAAAGGGGAGGTAAATGAGAATTTGCTCGAAACCTTCCGCAACCAGTTTTTCGCTGTCCAAGATCAGTTCTTTACAAACCAAGAGACCTTCATACGTCGCATCGCGGCTCTGCGGCGTCAGATGGGGCACTTTGAATGAGTGGCTGCGTCCTACTTTGCGTCCTACTTGGCCCCCTGTCTTGTGCGCTGGTCCAAGCCCAAACTCTGACCCGGGAGCAACAGCTCAACAAGCTCCGCCTGCGCGAGAGCCTGCTCCAGCTTGATGAGCGCCGCGTCAGCTTACAGAGCCACCGGCACGAACTGACCTTGACCAAGGAACTTTTCGACCAAGGCTTTATCGCCCTGCAAAAGTACAAACAGACACTCAATCGCTTTGAGCAAGCTCGTCTCAATCTTGAAGAGGCTGAAATCAGGCTTGAGCGAGTTAAGCTCGATCTGCTCAAAAACGCCACCCACATCATTGTTGACCTAGCTCGTAAATACAAGGCCGCAGACGGCAAGAACATGGTTGATTTGATCCTCGGCAACGAATCGGATATCCGCGATGCCCTGTTAGTAGATGAATCGCTTTCCGAGGCCGAGTTGCGCACCCTGCTCAAGGTCGAAAACATCTACGTATCGCTCCGCAACGGCCCCATCGTCGGCGAGCCGTACCAGATCCGCATCCCCTCCCTAGGGGTCGGTGAGCGTCAGCTTCTGACGTTTCGTCTGCTCAGCGATGTCGAAGCCGTTTACGTCAATCTCACCTACCTCGACATCCACGACCGTAAACCGATCATCCTTAAAAAGGGCCGCCTACAGGGTTTGCCTAGTATCAACTCGTCGCAATTTTCTCAGGAGGGCCCGCTCAACGAGACTGTCTCCTTTGGCCTGACCCTGCAAATGCTTTCCGACGACGAGCGCAACTTCGCGTTGGCGGCTGTCGGCCTGCCCAAACGCATTGACTACGCCTTTGTCAACGAGGGGGCCAAAGTCAACCAAGTCAAGTTCGATGAGACGACCTCCAAGGTGCAACTGCGGTTGCAACTAGACATACCCGAAAAACTGGACGAGCGCTTCATTGGTCGGACCCATTCCTTTTTCGCGCTGGTCACCCAGCCCAGCCAGTACGCCCGGATCAACGCCCTGCGGACCCAATACGGCGACGATCCCATCCCCGAGTCAGCAATCCAGCCTCTCAAGTGCAACTATGTCGAACTGGAATTGATTCCCCGAGGCATCGGCAAGTTAGAGGTTCTCGTCGCCAACCGCTATCAGGAAATCAAAGTCGCCGAGGCACTCCAACTTCGCGTCGAGTTCTTCAACCGCGGCACCGTTGCCGTGCAAAACATCAAGGCCGCGCTCGACTTGCCGTACGAGTGGCAAGCGGAGGTCGAGCCAGTGCTGATCAAGATGCTTGACCCAGGCGAGCGTACCCCGGTTCACATCTCGGCCCGGCCACCCGCCGACATCGCCGTCGGCGACTACGAGATCGGCATCGAGGCCCAAGGCCAAGTCGGCACCGAAAATATTGAGTCGCTCGAAAAAAACATCACGGTTCGGGTTGGGGCTCGATCAAATGTCGCCGGCAACGCCATGCTCGTCATCCTCCTAGTGCTGTTAGTCTGCGCCATTGGTCTGGCCAGCGTCAAAATGAGCCGTCGATGATGCTCTGTCTCCTCATCGCCCTTGCGGTCCTCAGCCCTGCCTACGCCTTAACCCAAGACAAGGATCTGCGCACCAAGGAGCAACGGCTCTCTGAGATCCAGCTACGCGAGGCTCAATGGCAAGTGGATAACGCCCAGCTCGACATGGAGACCCGGCTTAGCGATTACGAAGAGAACAAAGACCTTTTCGACCAGCGCATCCGCACCCTCGACGAGCTCAACCGCTTTAGCCTCGCCTATCAGAAGGCCAAGCTCGCCTACGACCAAGCGGTAATCGCCTTGGAAGAGACCAGACTTTCTTTTCTGCGCCAAGCCACCCATATCAATATCCTCGAAGCTAAGAAGTACCGCACCCCCGAAGGCTACCGCAATGTCGAAATCGCCATCCAAAATGATTCCAACCTCGACCAAGCGCGGTCACTCAATCCCGGCAAATCAGCCGATCAAGTCCGGGCACTGCTCGAGGTCCAAAACATCGCGGTGACGATCGAGCGTGCCGACAGTCTGATCGTCGGCGACCCTTACGAGCAACTTATCCCTTCGCTCAAACTCAAAGAGCGAGGGGTGCTCATCTTTCGCCTACTTTCGGACCTCGATGTCGTCACGGTGGTGCTGACTACTCAAGACGGTCAACGAGAAGAGTTCCCCATCGTCTTGCGCAAGGAGTCGCTTAAAGACCTGCCCACGATTCACTCGGTGCAGTTTTCTCAGGAGGGAGACCTCAATAGCCGAGTCCGCTATGACCTGATACTTGAGCGGCTCGCTGAGGACGAAAAGACCTTCCGCCTAGCGGTGGTCAACCTGCCGCACGAGATCGGCTTTGCTTTCCTTGATCGGGGCACCAACGCCAGCCTTACTCAGCTCAAGTTCAGTGAGGAAGTCACCCGCCAGCAGCTAGAGTTGGAATTGCAAATCCCCGAAAAACTCAGCCGCCATTTCGTTGACCAGACCGTGGAGTTTTATGTCTTCGTCACAGATCAAGAGGGATTTGAGCAACTCGGCGAACTCAACCGCCAGTACGGAGACGAGCCCGTGCCACTAGAAGACATCAAAGTCACCAAGGGCAATAAGGAGCGCTTTGAGCTGATCCCGCGTGGCAAGGGTGCTCTCGAGACCATCCCCGCCAATCGCTACCAAGCGGTCAAGATCGACCAAGAGGTCAACGTCCGTGTCGACCTACTCAATATCGGTACCCTCGAAGTCGGGGGAGTGCATCTGAGCATCCTGCCGCCCATGGGCTGGAGCTATGACACCAACCCCGATACCATCGCCCGCATACTGCCCGGCGAGAAGGAGTCAATCACCATAATGCTCTATCCCCCTGCGGAGCTAGGTGTCAGCGAATACGATGTCCGCGTCGAGGCCGTCGGTTTTGTCGGCGACGAGAAGGTCGAAGCCCAGGAAAAGGACATCACCATCCGCGTCGAGGCCCGTGCCCGTATCGTCCGTAACGCCTTGATTATCAGCGGCGTCATCGTGCTAGTCATCAGCGTAGCGGTCGTCAGCATTCGGGCCAGTCGCAGGTAGAGTAATGTACTATATTTCTACTGTATTTCTTCGGGGTGACATATGGTGGGATTCTAACACTAAAAAATATATGGACAATAGCTGATTTATGTAACAATTTTTGTTGACATCGGCATGTATTTTTCATAGTCTTATGTGCATTGTAAATTAATTAAAAATCGTCTTTTTAAAAGAAAGGGTATTATTTCAATGAAAAGTCAGTTTACCGAACGAGATTTACTTATTGAGTTATCAAAGCCCGTTTCTTTAACTGAAAAATCGGAGTTTGTTCTCCGTAAATTAGGAAAAAATTTTGATCGAAACTATTTCTGGAAACTTGCTAAAGATCACAAGCAGGTATCCATGGTAAAGTCTGTATTGGACGACTGTGGCATAGAACTCGGTTGTCCAAAAGAATATGTAACTCATATCGATTTTTTGCGTGAGCGAACCTGTAACCAATTGCGAGGTTTGGTAGAAATTGCTCAAGTTTTTAGCGAAAATAAAATCGACTATGTTGTTTTTAAAGGTCCAGTATTGGCGACATGTGTATATAGCAAAACCGACTATCGGCCATTCGGAGATATAGACCTCTTGGTATCTATAGAGCAGGCCCCAGACGCAAGAAATTTGCTAATGAAAGATCTTGAATTTAAGCATTATCTCTATTACGGCACCGTACAGGAAATCGAGATTCCCTTGCATTTTACAACATGGCTGGAGCGAGGGGGTAATGCCTTGCGACCGTTAGAGAAAAAGAACGTCGAGATTGATTTGCATCATAATCTGTTGCCTAAATCTCTAAGAGGACAGTTAGATACATACGAAGTTTTGAAATACTCTACTTCTACTCAGATCAAAGTGCCTGGATACTCATCATTTGATATCAAGGTAATGGATTATACTGACCAGCTTATCCACTTATGTGCTCATCTGTATAAAGAGGCCGTTTTGTACTTTCCTAGTATTCATCAAGGACATGATATAGGCCTGAGGAAGTTCGTCGATATAGATTGGTTTATAAATGCGTACTCGGAATTGATTGACTGGAACAGACTCGAAGAGCGCACTCGCGAGTTTTCTCTGGAGAAAGAACTGTACTACAGCTTGCATTATACGTCAAAAATTTTCGGAACTGATATACCCCAATCCTTATTTGAAAATCTATCGAACGGGCAAGACATCCGCTTGGATGGTTTCCAGTTTTGGCTTGATGGTGAAGTCTGGTATACATGGAATTCGTCTTTTATGACTCGTCTTTTTGACGGGTCACGTAGTACGGAAGCTCAGAATATTGTAATGAATCAGAGGAAAGAGAATATAACGATTTCTTGCTATGAAAATAAGAAAAAGCAAGCTACAAATCCATCCATTAATTTTGGTGGCGGATCTTCTCCTTGGCAGTTATTTGGCTCGCATCTACACCGAGGAAAACAACCCAGAGATGATCAGGATTTGAGCTGCAGAGGTAGCGTGGTTTGGGATAAAAATAACCTGATATTTGATATTGAGATCACAGATGACGTATTAGTGTTCGCCAATCAATTCCCACAAGGTGTGATGGGATCCTGTGATATGGTCCGGCTTTTTTTAGCTTCATTAGATGTATCAAAGGAGATAAAGACACTAGGCATTATACCTGTCGATCCTACCTTGGGAGAATCGTATTGTGTCGATTTATCTTTCGCGCATCCGAATTTGAGGTTTTGCGTCATTCCGGGTTTTTCGAAGAAAGTCGATGAAGTGCGTGTAAAAACGACTGTTTTAGATAACGGTTATGCTCTGGATATACGCGTACCGTTTCAATTACTAAGCATTGAGCCAACTCGAGGAAAGAAATTGACTCTCGACCTTGAAGTGGACGATTGTGATTGCCCGCAAGTTGGCACGAAGACGACTCTGATTTGGGCTGGGGGAGGGGGCGGAGGAAGGAGCATGTACGATCGGTCAGTTCATGGCATCCTCGTTTTGGTTTAAATAGAGTATGACAAACGACAATATACTACCGCGCTTTTTTGTCTCTGCTGGAGTTTTGATCTGGCGAAATGATCAAATTTTACTGGTAAAGAAAAATTATGGCGACAAAAACTGGACTCTCCCTGGCGGGCTGATGGAAAAAGGAGAGGCGATTAATCAGACGGCCGTGCGCGAAGTCAAGGAGGAAATAGGCGTGGATGTTCGTTTGACACGGATCGTAGGAATTTATTCGATCAAATCGAGATTTGCTATCACATTTGAAGGCGAGCTAGTCGACGAGTCATTCAGCTTGAATGGGGACGAGATTTCTGATTGTGCTTACTTTGCCTTGGACGATCTTCCTAAAAGCCTCCCTGTACATCTAGTGCAAAGAATCCGCGACTTCGACCAGAAGAAGATGGATATTACAATACGCCATCAAAACAGACAGTATTAAGTTGAGTACGATAGGATCCCCAATGCTTAAAATTCTTATACGTAGAGAATTAATAAATAACATCCTGACCTTTCGACTGATGGCGGCTTTTGGGCTAATCGTCGCCTTATCAACTCTGTCGAGCGTGGTGGCTAGCTATAATTTCTCACAGAGAATCAGCGACTACAAATCAGAAATGCGGGAAATCAGAGAGCGTCTGGGTACGGCGACGGTGTACTCTCAACTAAGACCCGATATCGTCGTTCCTCCGAATCCCCTTTCAGTCTTCTGTAAAGGGGTAGATAAGACTGCTGGGCAAAAAATGCAGACGCGACTTGACTTCAAGCCTCCTTCGATCTGGAGAATTGGCGCCGCTGAAAATTCTCTTATGAAAATATTCACAGAGATTGATCTTACTATTCTTGTCGCCCTACTATATAGCTTTTTGGCTCTGATCCTTGCCTTCGATGGCATCTGCGGCGAGAAGGAGAGCGGCACCTTGCGGCTCGTGCTGAGTAATCCTGTACCACGTGGGACATATATTATATCGAAGCTATTGAGCGGTTTTATCTCACTTTGGTTACCTCTCGCTGTAGCCTTTCTACTTTCCTTGCTCATTTTTCAAGCTAACCCAGATATAGCATTCGATGGCGACGACTGGGTGCGTCTAGCTCTTTGGTTTGTTTTCGCCTGTCTTTTTCTTGGGCAGATATACACTTTGGGCCTTATGGTCTCATCGTTTGTGAATCATTCAGCCACCGCATTGATTTTCTGTCTTTTCGGCTGGTTAATAGGAGGTGTTGGCTACTTAAATGTGCTGCCTTCGCTCAGCAGGTATGCTATTGAAGCGCGACCGTACCAAGAATTCTTAGCACAGAGAGGCGAAGTACAAAAACGATATGACCAAACCCTAGAGAAATGGGAGCAAGCCAATCCTAGCCCTGGGGATGTTTATCTCAGAGGCATGAAGTCGAACAGCCGCATCCGTTATGGACATCCCAAAGGATATGAATGGTTACAAAAAAAGAATTCGTTTTCCATAAATAAACTCTTAGAAGCTACAGATCGGGTTTATAGCTATCAATCCGCTAATTATAAACCGCTGGCGCAACAAGCATATACCATTGACGAGTGGTCAGTCTTGTCGCCGTTTTCCAACTTTAAAGTGATGGCGAAGCGGCTGATAGGAACGACCCTAGACGATAAGTTTGTGCTACTAAGAGCTGGGCACCGATATAGGGAATCTATAATTGAGTTCTTTAATGCTAAAAGGACCTTTGAGGATCGTCGTTGGTTTACCGATGATCCAGTGACACAGGAGCCTTTGATTCCTAAGCCAGAGGAAGTAACACCTGAGATGTTGGATCCAGGATCGCCATTTATGAAGGAACGGTTAGTGTGGATGGAACAGCAAGAAATCAAAAATGGGAACAACTCATCGCGCCAACTGGACGTGTCGGATATGCCCAAATTCGGGAGCAGTTGGAAGCGATCGTTGGCCGAATCTCTGGCGACGATGACGCCCAATATCATAGTACTTTTCTTATCTTCCGGTGTTTTTGTGTTGATTTGCTTCGTCCGTTTTTTGAGATACGATCCTCGTTAGATGAGCCTCTTGCCATGAAACCGATTTTTCTACTCCAAGTTCAGGACAATTTTAAGTCCTTTAGATTTCTAGTCTGCCTTGGTACGTTACTCATCTTTTTCGTTGCGAATGGAGTCATATATACCTTTAAAAATGAGACGTTACACAAAGAAGTAGGGCTTATACAAAAGGATGTATCAGATAGGTATGATCGCGTAAAAACACTCAACGCAGCCGTGGATAATGAATACAGATTATCTATGCTCCCTAAAGGAACAGAGTTTATCGCGGAAGGAGGCCTGTTCTGGTTCAATGATACAGCATACATAAACCCCTCTTCTGGAGAAGGGATGCCTTTATTCACCAAAAGGCTCACAGCCAATAATTGGGTTGACCGATTTGAGCTAGTAGATTGGGTTTTTATCGTGCGCGTGGTCCTGTCGTTTCTGTGTATCGTGCTGGCCTACAATTCAGTTTCTGCCGAGCTCGAAAGAGGCACATACCACCAGATATTTGTAAATTCGGTTTCTCATACCCATTTTCTGATAGCCAAATTTTTAGCCCATTTTGCCTCGTTATTTGTATCTACTGTACTGGGCAGCCTCGTCAGTATGATCATCCTTTCAGCCAACCATGTTCTTGAGATAAACAGTCAGTTGTTTCGCGGCTACCTGCTATTTCTCTTAAACGCTAGCTTTTACATCGCCATTTTCTTATTTACCTCTATCGGTGTTTCAGCGTGGATTAGAAACTCCTCTTCTTCCCTTGTACTGATGACTCTTTTCTGGGCTTTGGTCACTATCATAATTCCCCAGAGCTCCTATCTAGTCGGAGTACATACCGTACAGATTGACGGGACGTGGAGGAATCGGGATCGGGATCTGGTAAATCAATTTCAGGAAAATCTCACTAAAAGAGGAATTAGCTTAAGGGAAGAGACAGATGGCTTGGTCGATAACTATCAAGTAGAAAAAGAATACGCAAAGTCAATGGCTAATTTAGAAAAAGAAAGGAAAAAGCTTCGGCGAGAAGTAATTGATCAACAGGTGCGTCAATACAAAATGACGGCTAATCTTAACCTTCTTTCGCCGGGCTATGCCTTCCAATATGCAACGGAAGCATCCATCGGTGTAGGCATTTTCCGGTATGTTGATTTTGTAAATCAAGCATGGCGCTATGTGGAAACGTTACGGGAGTATCTCAAGACCAAAGATGCGGCCGATCCCCAATCGCCTCATGTCGTCTATTTATCTAAATTCATGTCGAAGAAACCCCTAGACTCCCAGAGCCTACCAAAATTTCGAGAAAGACCAAGCTCGCTGAATGAGGGAGTTACAGCAGGAATGGTGCCTATTCTGTTCCTAATAGCAGAAGCTCTAGGAGCTTTTCTCTTTGCTATGTTTAAATTAAACGGATTGCGGTTTACGCGCTAGGCACTTTTAAAGTCTGTACCAGAAACCTCTCAAATCCCTAAGAAAAGACCCCGAGCAAAGGAGGCCTCCATGCTCGAAATTGAAAACCTGTCGAAGCACTACGGCGATGTTAAGGCCGTCCAGAACCTGGACCTGACGATTGAGCCGGGCGAGATATTTTGTATGCTCGGTGCCAATGGTGCAGGTAAGACCACAACCCTGATGATCTCACTCGGCTTCACCGAGCCGACTGCCGGCACCGTCCGTATCTGCGGCGTAGATGTTATGCATGAACCACTCGAAGCCAAAAGACACGTCGCCTACGTGTCGGAAAATGTCATGCTCTATGGCAACTTCACAGCCCGGCAGAACTTGGATTTTTTTACCAAGCTAGGTGGGAAAAAAGATGTCTCAGACGCAGACTATGTACAGGTGTTAGGGAGAGTGGGACTGCAAGAGGATGCATTCAATCGGCAGGTAAAGGATTTTAGCAAGGGGATGCGGCAGAAGTTAGGGATCGCGATTGCGATTATGAAGGACGCCGAGGTAATCCTGCTGGACGAGCCAACGAGTGGGCTAGATCCCAAGTCGGGGGCAGAATTCTTGGAGTTGTTGGCGGACTTGCGGACAGAGGGCAAGGCGATTTGGATGACGACGCACGACATCTTCCGCGCCAAGGGGATCGCCGACCGAGTAGGGATCATGGTGTCGGGTCGCTTGGTGCAGTTGTTGACGCGGGAGGAGTTGGAACAGCAGGACTTGGAGGCTCTCTATGTCCAGTACGTCTCGCAGCCAACCGACCAAGCGGCCTGATGGCTAATACAATGCATATCACCATGACGGACCTGTAGTATTGGCGTCCGTAGAGAAATTTGCTTATTGATCGCGTGGAAGCGAGGTAAAGACGCCGGGCACTTCCCTCCTTCAAGGGTGCGTGGATCACTATCAATGCCAGCAGCGAAGTCCGAAGCACCACTCGCGTTTCGCATTACAACATCAGTAGATCTCCGGTTATCGAAGAGGCGGGATTGCTTACTCAAAAGTCAAGTGTGGCTACGGAATACTTGCTCAGCCTAAGAAGCCGTCTGAAAACTCTATTTTTTTCTTTAATTCTTTTGAGTAGTAAGTGGATCATGGCAATCTGAATCAAGGCTTCACTATGGTGGGTCAACACCTCATAATCTCTGGTATGTCGGCGAAAGTTCATCAACCAGGCAAAGGTGCGCTCAGCGACCCACCGGCGGGGTAACACCGCAAAGCCGGAACCTTGTTTGGCGACGACTTCCAAGTCTATTTTGTGCGTCTTTTTTTGCTCGGCTACCCACCGTTGGATGGCCTCGCCTTGGTAGCCACCATCCGCCCATAGCGTACGTAACCGAGCCACTTCGGTGGCCTTCAAGCGGGTTAGCACCTGCTTCAAACCATCCCGATTATCGACATCGGCGGCGGTGACCACTACCTGCCAAAGCAAACCGGACGTATCCACCAGCAGATGCCGTTTACGGCCTTTGATCTTTTTGCCAGCATCATAACCTATGGTGTGGCCTTGGGTTGCGGTCTTAATCGTCTGACTATCGACTACGCCAGCCGACGGGAGTGTCGCCCGTCCGTTGTGGCGGCGCTCCCGTTGGCTAAGCTGAGCCCGTATCGGTGCCCAGACCCCTTGTCGGCTACAGCGACGAAAGGGATCATACACCGTTTTCCACGGCCCAAAACAAGCCGGCAACAAAGCCCAAGGATACCCCGTCTTGTTCAAATACAAAAGACCGTTGACGATTGGGCGTCGATCCCGCGGGGGCCGACCCGGACCGCCAAGCCGCCAGTGCGGCACCGGCAGCAACGGTTCGATCCGCGGCCATTGTGCATCGGTTCGATCGGTCGCATATTGCATATGTGTCGTACTCATCATACAAGCCTTTCTATTCGGATTTTGTGATGAAATCTGAATATGGCTCGATGAGTACGCCTGTTCAAATAAACCACACATGAAGGGTTTTCAGACGGCTTCTGAAGGTGTTCGGTGAGTACGCCAAGGTCAAATCCAAACAACAAAAGGAGTTTTAAAAACGCTTCTAAGTACGGGTTGGCGATCATCGACGTTGCCTGGGATTAAGGCTACCTTGAGCAATTGCCCTCGATCATTGGCGACCACATGTGGAGCTTGAAGCCGAAAAACCAACCGGTCGAGCTTTTGCCCCATTTATCCTGATCAGCAAACAGCCGACGATTCGGACGATTCGGATGGCACACCACCAGTGGCGTTGAGTCGATAAACAAAATGCCCGTATAGGCTCCTTGGCAATGGCGTAGATAGGAGCATAAGGGCATCAGAGTCGAAGGGATCAACTCGACAAAACGTCCATAGCGAATCAACCTCGGAAACTCAGCGCGTAAGTGCCGACAGACATGGTTCAAGTAGAAGGCTTTGAAGTGGCGGTAGTGCGACGGGCATGCTGCCCGGCCACACTTGTTGTGGCCGCCAACCAAATCAACAGCGTCATCAACTCACTCAGACACAGCCTACGTGACTGACAGCGGCGGTGTTGGCCGCTGGCTAGCGGGTGGCGCAACCACTCGGCTTCAAAGGCTTGGCAAAAATCATCGACATGACCAACATAACCTCATGGTAAAAAGCAACTTATAATGCAATTGCCCTGCCTTGGCTTGGTACGGCCGCGGCCCAGCAAGCGGCAAAGGCTTGCGCTTCGGACGCCGGCCCGACAACGCCGGGGATGGACGCCGCGGCGTCGAGCAGATAGCGCACGAGATGGGCTAGCGCCTCTTTGCTAGGCGCGCCGAATTTGCTGAGGATGATTTTTCTCGGCGGCGTCATTACGGCCGCGCCGAGCGGGCGGCCTTGCTCTAAGACGCTCAACAATAACGGCGGCTCAGACCCGTAGCGCTGGGGATCTTCGGCGAGCGCGTATGCGAGGCCGAGCGGCAAGTTGTTTTCGCTCGCGTGCGCTTCGAGGCAAGCCCCGGCAAGCGCAATTAGTTGGCTGGCGTCGGTGTGATGGATGATTTCGACCATTAAAAAGCCTGACCTATAGAAAAGTGAAACCGCCGCCGCTGGTAAAACCGCTTCTGCTGGTCGTTGTTAAGAGAGCCATCGTTGAAGGCGATGTCGAGCCGCAGCGGAAAGCCCAAAACATAGCGCAGCCCCACCCCATAGCCATCGACCATGTTGCGCAAAGTTGCCTTGCTTGGCTCGCGCCAGACCTGCGCCCGATCCCAAAAGCCAACGAAGCCGAAGTTGTTGCGCTGATAGCGCAATTCCCCGCGCATATTCAGCCCGAGGCGGCCGCCGCTTGGTGCGTTTATGGTTTTGTACTCGACCCCGCGCACTGATCCTTCGCCTCCGTACTCTTTCCAATAATCCTGCGGCAGGGGGCGTCCCCGGCGCAGCGAGGCCGTCCGCCCCCCTTGCAGGGCTAGGGCCAACACCAGTCGGCGCGAAAGCGGTTGGTAATAGCGAAACTCGGCTTCGCCGTCAACAACATACGTCGGGCTTCCCCCCAAAATGAAGGCGTAGGCGTAGAGTCCGGTCAACCGCAAAAACGCGCCGTGGGTGGGGGCAAAGGGGTCGTCGCGCGAATCGCGCAAAAACTCGGTAGTTAAATCAACCGATCGCTTGCGTTCGGTCAGAATTTGCAACCACTCGGCCGTGGCGGGAATTTTGCCGTCGCTGTAGTCGATGAATCCGCCTTGGGCCGCGCTATTTTTCTTGCCGAAAAAATCAAATTCGTCGTCGGCAAACAAATCTTCGGCGGCGGTTAGTTCGTCGGCGGGCGTGGGCGTGTAGCCGATGGACTCGCTCGGGTCGGGCCGGATGCGCGAGTCTTCGCCGCTAAGAGAAATTTGGACTTGGTATATTTCGCGCCAGCTTTTAGTGAGCGTGGCCTCGGCTTTCCACAGGTGCTCGATCGAGCGATACGCGAAAGTAGCGGTGTTGATGTACTCTCGTGCGGTGGCTTCTCCCGCGAATGACAACAGACCGTTGAGCACCGAGTCGTTGGCCGTCAACAGCGCGAATTGACGCCGATTGTTTGGGTTGCCCGCCACATCTTTTTCGCCCCATTCGTCGGTGACGCCGGCTGATACTACCAAGTCGGCCCCGGTACCCAGCAAGTTGCGCTCGGTAAAGGACGCGGTGACGCCCTGCTCTGGCTGGCCCCAACCGGCATCGAGGCTGAGGCGGGCGCCGCGGCCCAGCCAGTTGTTGTGCTGCACGACCCCTTTTACCCGCGGCTCGATATTGCTCAAGAACACTTCGCTACTTAGGGAGATGCGCTTTTTTTCGCGCAGGCGAATCACGACCGGCTGCAAGCTGTCGCCGGTCTCGGGCGTGAGCAAAAAGACCGAGCGGAACAGGCCGGTCCTCGCCAACAGCTCGCGGCTTTTCGCTAGCTGTTGGGGATTGTACAAGCCCCCCTGCTCAAAGTGCAGATAGCGCTCGATTAGCTCCTTGCGGGTGTATAGCTGTTCGAGGTTTTCGACCTCGACGGCACCGAAGTACATCTTGCGGCCGGGGTCGATGTGGAAGACAACCTCGGTGCTGCGGCTGGCGCGGTCGTCTGCCACCCACTCGTTGCGCACGGCTGCGTGCGGGTAGCCGCGTTGATTGAGAAAAGCCTGTAGTTGGCGCTCGCCTTCGAGTACCTTGCCGTAGTCAAGCGGCGCCCCCGCTTGCAAGCCGATCTGAGCGCCGAGGGTGTCGGCTGCAAAGGGCGCACCCCCGACGAGGGTTAGGGCGCGCACGGTCCACAGGGAGCCGCTGTCGATCTCAATGTGAATGTGGACTCGATTTTTGGCGTCCAAACGCAGGCGCTTGCGCACGATCTCGGCGTCGCGATAGCCTTTGCCGTAATAGAGGTTGACCAGTCCACTGAGGTCGTTTTTGAAGAAGCGGCGTTGGAAGCGCTTGCCCTCTTGGGTCAGCATGGCCGAGCGCAAACTCTCGCCTTTGATGCGCTTTGCGCCGCGGTGAACGAAGCGGATCTGAGCGACCTTGAGACCGCTGGCCTCGCGCGCCGATATGTCGCGCAGCTCCGCCTGGGCCGCGGCCGTCCCGGCGAGTGCCAGACCGAGCACGGCGACGAGTGCGATCATCTGAACTCTCGCTTCAGGCCGATGCCTAGCCCATAGCTATCGTACTTGCTTTGCGCTGAGCCGACGAGGGTTAGAAAGGACTTGATTTTGTGCTCAACTCGCACTTCGCCGGCGGCCATATCTTCTAGCAGGGCCTCGTAGCGCACCCAGAGCGGTAGGGGCAACCCACCGAGGTACTTGCCGGCGCGCAAGGCTGGATTCCCCGGCTCGGCTCCGGCGATTTCACTCGACGACAAGACCGCGAACTCATTCAGCCCGACCTTCTCGACCTGCTTGCTCAAAAGCTGGGCAGCGGTGATGCCAAAGGCCGTAGCGGCTGTAGTAAAAGCCTCATTATCCGAGTCAAAGGCCCCGGCGTAGTCAAAGGCGACCATGTTAAAGACTAACAGATTGATGGTCCCTCGCTTATCTGGTGGGTCTGTGTCCGGGTCTTTTGGGTCCGCTTTGAAATCCGGCGCGATCTTCTGAGCCGGCCCTTGCAACGTCAAAGTTACGACGTACTTATCATCGTCATTAATGTCGGTGATTTCGTCGGTCTTAGCCTCTAAATCGAGTATGGGATTCAATTCGAACGGATCGTACATCACAGCGAGAATCGACTTAGTTGGCGCTAGGCGGTTGAAGACGATGCGCCCTTGGGTAATGTTGAACTGCTGGTTGAGGACAAAAACCTGCCCTTCGTCTATGGTTATATCGCCTTGAAAAAGTGGCTTATAGAAGGTGCCACCGATTTCGACTGCGCCCGATGCTTGGACTTCGGCTAGCTCGCTGTCGAGGGCGAGGCCACGCAGATCGACTTCAATGGCGAGGGCCATGTTTTCTAAAAAATCGTCGCGCAGGGCCGGCGGCGGGGGGGGCACGGGCAGGGTGAGGACCACCAGACTCGCCTCGGACTGCGGCTGGTTGAGGCGGATGCGCCCGGCCAGTTTGGACGCGCTGAGCGAGCCGGAAAAAGACAAATCCACATCGATGTCGTCGGCTTTAAAGGACTGCCCAATGTCCTCGTAGTAAGAGGTCATCTGTTCGGCTTGAAGCCGCAAGTCAAAGTTAGGGTCGGCGAGCCGCGACAAGTCGAGTTGCCCGGTCAGCGCCGCGCTGCCAAACCCTCGCTTAGGTTCTTTTGCAACAGAAAAACCCACCAGCTCGACCTGCCGTCCATTGAATTGCAACTGTCCGTCGGGCAGGGCGTAAATCGGCTCTAAGTTGAGGAGGGCAAATTCGAGGTCGGCGACTCCTATTTGACCTTGCAATGAGAGCGTTGAGTCCAAGCCCTCAGCCCGCAGCGTGCCGCTGATCCGACCGTCGAGATGGTCTAGTTCGGCTATGAGGTTGCCGAGGAAGAGGAGGCCAATGCCGTCGGATCGCGCTTCGAGCCAGCTGTCGTCTAAGGAGAGTTCGCCCGCCTGTAGATCCCAAGGTATGCGACCGGTTGCGGTGAGGCTGTCGTCGGGCGAGGTCGTCCAGTGTACATGCCAATCGCCGCCGTGGCGGTCGCCGACGAGTTGGCCGCGCAGCTTTCCTAGGTCGGCGGTTTCCACGGCCAGCGCGGCGGCAACGTGCGGAGCGGATGCTGTGCCGCTGACCTCGGCGTCGAGTTGGACCAGCCCCTTGGGGCCGCCGAAGAAAGCTAAGTCCGCGTCTTCGAGCGCCAGCTCGATTTTCGCGGGTTTGGCGTCCACTAATTGGCCGGCTAACCGCAGCGTGCCAGCCGGTCGCAGGGCGCGCTGGTCGCGGTCGTAGCGCCGCAAGCCAATTGCCACGGAGTCCAAGGCCACGCGGCCCGGGTCGAACGCGAAATGCCCGCCAGACAGAAGATGCAGCCGCAGCGAGTCGGCTGAATCTCGACTCTCGATGGCCAAGCCATGCAGGTTGATCTGCCCAGACAAGTCCTGCCAACTCGGCATGGAATCCCCTAAAGCCACTGCCAAGTGCCCGTCGAGGTCGAGCCGTCCGTCCAGCGGGCGTTCCAAAGCATAGCTAAGCACCGGGCCCAAGTCAGCCGCCTGGGCCTCGATTGCGAGCTGGGTGGGGGCGGCCCCCGATTCCAACAGGTGGGTGAGTGCCAAGCGCACGCCGGTGTTAGTGCGGAGCTCGGCCCTGAGCAAGCGGTCTGTCGCCAAGGACAGCCGCAGCCGAGCATTGCCGAGGGCGAGGGTGTCGAGGCGCAACTCCTCCATCGTCACCACGCCCTCGGCTTCTGGCCTGGCTAGGGCGCCGCCGATTTGCAGATGCCCACCGCCGGTCGCGCTGAGGTCGGACGCGAAGTTGGATAGGTCAAGGGCGGATAACTCGGCTGCAACCGAGAGCGAATCCGGCCCGACCCAACCGGCAAGGTCCACTAGGCCGACGGATGTTTGCAGGTGTACCGCGGTGAGTGCTAGGCGCTCGTCGCCGTAGTCGGCTTGCAGGGGACCGCGGTTTTGCAGCACCCATTTTCCCTGCCGCAGCAAGAGCGAGTCTAGGGCGAGGTCTGCCTGTAGGGCGTCCAGTGGGCCGGCCCAGCGCAAAGTACCGTCCAACGCAGCTACTGCGCCATCGTCTCCCCGCAATAAGGTATCGGCAAAATCCACTTGAGCCGTTAAGTGCCCGTCCGCATCTAACTCGGCTAGCGCCCGCCCGCCCGGCCCGCTGCCGGTCCACTGCGCCATCCCCCGATCCCAGTTCGCGCTTAGGGCGAGTGGGCCGGTCTGCCACCCGGCGTACTCTAGCGGCGTGGTCGCCACGTGCCCGGTTAGTCGCAGCGCGTCGAGCGACAGCCCACCGCCACCGCGCAAATCCGCGTTGAGCTGTCCGCTCAGCCCGGGCATGACCCGATCTACTGCTAGTCCGTTTACAGCCGCCACCAGCGTATCGATCGCCCTGCTTTTTAGGTCGATGTCTGCCCGCGCTACTAAAAGGTCGCGCTCTAATCGCAGATCGGTCGAGAGATAGCGGTTGGCGGATAGGCCAAGATCGGCGTCGAGCGGCCCGAATTCCTCGCCCAATTGGCCAGGGAGATGGTGGGCCGTCAGCCGCAAGGCCAGGGTATCGGGCTTGGCTTGTCCGGCGATGACTAGGGGCGCGGCACCGCGCAAAAAGGACGCCGCTTGCACCGCGCCCTTTAATGCGAGGTCGTAGTCGCCGGTTAAGTCGGAAGAGCCGGTCGCTACCAACTCCAGCAGCGGCGATTGCAAGTCGAGACGAGTTGCTCCATCGGGCCGGTGCCAACCCGTTATTTTAGCGTCAAATTGTCGCTCGGGGATTAGGTCCACATCGCGCAGGAGGGCGGCAAAATCTGCTGCATAGCGCCGATGCTGCAAGTGTACTCCAGCCGTTAGATCGAATTCCGCCCGTCCGGCAAAGGGAGCCGCCAGCGCTAGGTTGAACCCCTCGCCCCGCAGTTGGGTTTGTACGCTGTCGCGGCTAAAGAAATAAGTCGTCTCGCCGGTCAGGGTGCCGTCGAACAAGGAGACGAGTAGCGAATCTAGCACCAAGCGCGTGCTGTTGACTCGCATCTGCCCGCGCAGATCGACCGCCGCGACCAGCGGTGCGCTTCCCTGGCCTCTGAGCGTCCCGCGCAATTGCAGCGGCGTCAATGCCCCGTCTATCTCCACGGCTAGAGCACCGCGGGCGGAATCGGTCGCTACCGTCGCCGTGGCGTCTATCTGCAAAGGCCGCGGCAACTGTAGCCCCAAGGCAAACGAGGCCTGCAAGTCGGTGCTCATGCTGTCGCCAGCACCCACAGCCTGCATCTGTCCGCGGTCAATGCGGTGCGGACTGAGCGCGAGATTTAGCGTTAGCGAGCGCAGCGCTAAGCCCTGCAAGTCAGAAAAGGCCAGCGCTAGGTGGGCCGAGGTGTCGGTTACGGCGCGATACGCGCCGCGCCAGTGCTGCGCGGCGATCGGCGTTTGGCCCAACTGCCAATGGAGCGCGCCGGCTTGCGCGTTGAGGTTGGGGAGCAAGGCGAGGGGCAGCTCGATGTCGGTGGCTGCGGTAGTTGAATCGGCCGCGGTGCCTGGCTCAATTCGCACCTTGGGTGCCTGTATGTCAACTTCCCAAGACCACGGCCAGGCGGCGATGCGCTCGGCGTTGATACTTACCCCTAGCGCGGGGTTTTTGCAGCGCACGTCGGAAAAGGAAAACCCGTAGATCAAGCCTCCCCGGCGACTGCCGATGGCGATCTGCCATCCCCCAACGCCGCGCTCTAACAGATGCGCGAGTGCGGCCGGCCCGATGGGCGTGACCGCAATGAGGGCGAGGACGGTACCTAAAACGGCCGCCGTCCCGAGCAGTGTTCTCTTCATTCGGATTTGAGGCGAGTCAGGGCCTTGGACACGTGGAAGAGCGAGTCGGGCAATGGCGCGTACGCCATGGTCTTGATCGTGCGGTCTAAGCGGAATACTTGGCTGGGTTTATCTTTTGCGGGGAGCTTGACTGCGGCCGTCAAGGTGGAGCGCAGCGCGAAGCCGTTGAGTTGCTCGGCGTTTGCTAGTTTTGCGCTCAGCGCTTGGTGGTCTTCTAGCCCTTCCAGCCCTTGGCCGATTAGCGATGGATAGGATGTGCTGGCCTGCTGCAAGGCCATAAACGCTTTGATCTCGTGAAAGCCGGGGAAGTCCTTGGCAATGCAGGCATCGTACGTGTAGCGGTTTTCGCGCCGGATCGCTTGGGTTTTGGGGTCGAGGTAGCGGGTGCGCATCTGGGCGACGACCCGCCGACAGGGAATGCCGGCGATGTGCGCGGTGTCTCCCGGCACCTTGACTGCCAAGGCGGTCTGCGGCCCGCCGACAGCGGCTTCCGGCTTGGCAACGGCCTTGCGCGCCGGAGGGGCTTGCTGTTGGACAAAGGTCTGGGCCGTCAAGTCGATTTCGTACACTTGTGCTTGGTCTAGCCGCAAAATGGTGCTGGTATTGAGGGACTGGCCCTGCTTTCGCAGGGTCTTTGCGGTTTTCGCATCGACCTCAATTTGCTGCTCAACCCGCTGGCTTTTGTCCTTAATGTAGATTTTGGTGGTCGTTTTGCGCGCTCCAGTCTGGTCTTTGCCAAAGCCTCGATTGACGATCTCTTCCTCGAAATAGACATCGGCACCAACGCTCGCCGCGCTGGCGAGCAGTACACATACCAGCAAAATCATGCTCGCACGCTCCCGGTGGATAATTTTATCAATGCTATTATAACACCATAGGGCCGGGAAAGGGTTACGACAAACATCATAATATAGTGAAACGCAGTGGCTAGCCCACAAACAAAAGGCCCCTGCCCGCAAGGGCGAGGGGCCGCGGAACTTCTTGTTGCACCGGCTGTTATTCGTCTGAGCCGCGCATGAGCAATAGGCCCACTAGGTTTAGCACGGCGGTTGCGGCGGCGGCGACATAGGTCATGGCGGCGGCGTTGAGCACCCGCCGCGCCGCGCGGACCTCGGCGTTGGCTAGGTAGCCCTGCGAGAGGATGGCCATGGCCCGCGAGCTCGCGTTGAATTCGACCGGCAGGGTGACGATTTGGAATAGGACCGCGCCGGCGAAGAACATGATGCCGATGTTCATCAGGCCAGCGGCGCCGAAAAACATCCCGGCCAAAATCAGGGGAAAGCCCAGCGACGAGCCTATGTTGGCGATGGGCAAAATCGCGTGCCGCAGGTTGAGCGGCGCATAGCCGTGGGCGTGTTGGATCGCGTGGCCGACCTCGTGCGCTGCCACGGCCAAGCCGGCTAGATGGTGCCCGTGGAAGTTGTCGGAAGAGAGGCGCACGGCTTTGGCGCGGGGGTCGTAGTGATCGGAAAGCATCCCGCTCGTCTCCTCGACCGACACGTCGTAGATGCGTTGCTGGTGGAGGATGCGCCGGGCGGTCTCGGCCCCCGAAAGCTGCGCGGCCGCGGCCACTTGGCTGTATTTGTTAAAGGCGCTGCGGACCCGCATTTGGGCCCAAGCGACCAAGATCATCGGCAGAATGAAAAACGGATTAAAAAGAAACGAAAACATCTCCTCATCTCCTCAAGATGCGAAAAATTTATATTGGGACGCTAAAGAAAAACTCAAAGTTCCTAGCAGAATAACGAAAGCACCTAAAAATCGCAAGATCGGGCGTTATGTTTTCTCTTCAGCTTCAGCGGGCAGCGAAAGGATTGGGGGTACGACGACGCCGGCCGAGACGATCATCTTGAGTGCTTCCTCGACGCCGAGGTCGGTGGGGCGCAATTGTTCGGGCGGCACGATGAGCATAAAACCGGTGGTGGGATTGGGGGCCGTGGGCACGAAAATGCTGTGCGCTGGTGCCACGTCGGCGTCGCGGGGGACGTTGCCGGCCAAAAAGCCCAAGGTCCACAGCCCAGTGCGCGGGTATTCGACGAGCACGACTTTCTCAAAGCCGGCCTTGCCCGGAGAAGTTAGGGTCTCGGTTAGCTGCTGCACGGGCGCGTAGATCGTGCGCACCAACGGCAGCCCTTCTAGCGCTTCGCGGGCGTATCGCAGCAGACTGCGACCAACCACGTTGGCGGCGAGTGCGCCGACGATCCACAAAATGATAAAGGTCAGCACAAAGCCCAAGCCCGGGATGTGGAACTCGGGATAGCCCAACGACTTGGCCATTTGGCGAATCAAAGGCGCGGAGAAGCCGTCGGCCCAGCTAAACAGTGTTTTGAGCACCCAGCCAGTAAACCACAGGGGTGCGATGATCGTCAAGCCGGCCATTATCGTGCGCCAAAGCCGCTGGAGCCGAGTGGGGCTTTTGCGGGGGGGCGTCTCACTCATAGTAAATTACCTTCGCATGTATATATTGACATTTTTTGAATATCCAATTGGGCAAAAATACTGTCAATACAAGGATGCGCCCGCGCACAAGGTAGCCTATTTTATCCTCTATGACGGCTATTTTACTCAGCGGCGGCATGGACTCGACCACCTTGCTCTGGTGGCTAAAAGCCCAGCAACGAGGCCCCATCCACGCCATTAGCATTGACTACGGCCAGCGCCATCGCGTCGAGTTGGAGTGCGCCGCCCGCCTCGCTGGCCGCGCCGCAGTGGCGGCCCACGAAACGCTGGCCTTGGACTTGGCGGCGCTAGGGGGCAACCCGCTGACCGATCCTGCGCTCGATGTGCCCACGGCTGAGGCCAAGCGCCAGCGCGACACCGTCGTTCCCTTCCGCAACATGCTTTTTGCGACGCTGGCGGCGGCGTATTGTGCGACAAAGGGCATTGTCGATTTGTATATGGCACCGGTCAAAGACGACTACGCGGCCTACCGCGACTGCCGTCGCCCCTTCTACGACAGCCTCGCACAGAGCCTGCGTTTGGGGGCGGCCCACGACGCGCCGTGGGCAATTCACACTCCTTTTGTCAAGCTGTGGAAGCGGGACGTCGTGGCCCTCGGGCTCAAACTCGGCGTTCCCTACGCCGAGACGCACACCTGCTATGAGGGTTTGCAGCCGGCTTGCGGCTTGTGCGACGCCTGCTGTGAGCGGCGCGCGGCCTTTACCGACAACCGAGCCGAGGACCCGCTGGCCTATGCCGCTGGTGAGCAGCCGCTGTGACCATGCAGATGCCAGCCGAAAAGCGCACCGAGCGCCTGCCGGTGTGGAACGACTCGGGACGGGTCCTCCAGATCAACGAGATTTTTTACTCCATTGAAGGCGAGGGCCTGCGCGTTGGCGAGCCTACCACCTTTGTGCGCTTGGCGCGTTGCAATCTGCGCTGTCCGTTCTGCGACACCGAGTTCGACCGCTTCAGGCCCATGGACATTGAGGACATTGCCGCGGAGGTCGCGCACCACCCGGCCGAATGGGTGTGCTTGACCGGCGGCGAGCCTTTGGGCCAAAATGTTGCGGCACTGGCGGGCCGGCTCAAGCAAGCGGGCTACAAGCTCCACATCGAGACCAACGGCACGATCGCGCCCGATCCGGTGCTATTGGAGTTGATCGACCATTGGACTGTGTCGCCGAAGTGTTACCCGGTTGTCGCAGGTTTTGCGCGCATTACCGAGCTCAAATACGTCGTTGGCCGGGCTTTTCGCGAAGAGCGCGTCGAGGAACACCGCGCCGACTACGTTTATTTGCAGCCCGAATCCTCTGAGCCGCGCTACGTGCAGAAGGCCCTTGAGATACTCAAGCGCCATCCGCGCTGGCGCCTCTCCACCCGCATCCACAAGACGCTCGGCTTGCCTTGATGGACGCGTCTTGCACGATTGCTAACAAAGGAGCTCTCATGCCCGAGGTAGCTGAAATTTACAAATTCGATGAGCTTACTTGGCCCGAAGTCAACCAAGCTGTAGCGCTGGGCAAAATTCCCATTATACCCACTGGCTCGGTTGAGCAACACGGCCACCACCTGCCGCTGAAGGTGGATCACCTCTGCGCCAATGCGGTTGCGACGGAAGCGGCGCGCCTAAAGCCCGAGCTGGCCCTCGTCCTGCCGCCGGTCAGCTACGGCTATGTCCACCACGTGATGGATTTTCCGGGTTCGCTCAACATTCACTACGAGCACTTCATCCAATACGTGCTCGACATCACCAAGAGCTTGGCCTATCACGGTTTTAAGAAGATGATTCTCGTCAATGGCCACGGGTCCAACCACAATCTCGTCGATATGGTGGCTCGGCGCACGATAGTCGAGACTGACGCGAGTTGCACGTTTTGCTCGTGGTGGCATTTGCTGCGGGTTCATCCCGACTTCGACAAAAAGTGGCGCGAGAGCGCGTTTCCGGGCGGCTGCTCGCACGCGTGCGAGTTGGAGACTTCGATGCTGCTGTATCTCGCGCCGGAGAGCGTGCGCCAGGACAAGATCAAGAGCGAGATCGCCAAGACGAACCAGCTCGGCTCCAAGTTCTTGTACACCGATCTGTTTTCGCATGGGCCGATGGGTTTGATCGAGTGGACGAGTCAGTATTCGGATAGCGGGGTGATGGGCGAGGCCGAGAAGGCCACAGCCGAAAAGGGCAAAATCGTCTTTGAAGAGGCGAGCCGCAACTTGGCCGAATTTGTCGAGGAATACCACGCGATGAAGATCGAGCCGCGCACTCGTCGTCAGGACCAAGAGCCGACGTTTCCGCTGTCGTTTCCGACGGATTAGGGTAGTGGTTTAATTCGATCTGTCAGGCGTACCAACGGACCGAGGAAGCCCTACAATAGGACTTGGCTAGTGCCCGAACTTCTCCGCTCCAGTACCTGTACCAAGCTGGCGCGTTACAACTTCTATCGACAGAAGTCATCCCTATAGCCATCCTAAGTGATTTGCAAAGCATGGAACGTTCATCGCCTCTGCTTTCCCTGTAAGTCATTCCCGCGCAAGCGAGAATCCAGCGAGCAAGAGGCCAAGCCATGACCAGTTTTAGCGTCATTCCCGCGCAAGCGGGAATCCAGTCTTGAACGATATAGGATGGCTATATGAGCACCAGCAGGTCGAACTACTACGCCCTGAGCACCAGTTATCTCCGATCAGCAGCAGACTGACCACTTAGAGCCGATACGAAAATTGATTTCCTGTTGCTAAAAAGGTCTTGGCAACCTACGCTTTCCTCACCAATTGCCCCTCAACTAAGTCCGAACTGGCGACCGGTTGAGATAATTTTCGTATCGGCTCTAAGCCCAAAGTGAAAGGACAGTCATGCCAGTATCGAGCATCTGCAAAGAGCAATCCTGCATTGAAAAAGTACGGAGAAACTACTACTTGTGCCGAGAGCACTGGGAGGAGTCTCAGGAAGGAATTATTGATGAATGTCCCCAGTGTGGGGTATATAAAGACTCAGTTTACCCCCTCTGCATCGAGTGTAACAAAAAAGCCAGAGCGGTACCCAAGAAAAAATCGAACCAGAGAGAAGACAAGCAAAAGACCCGCCGGTACGACCCGGGCAGAGCCGACACCTTCGCCAAACGTACCGCTTTACTGGAAGACGACCAGAAGGCACGGGACAAGCGCCTGCTGTTCCACGAACAGAAAAGCAAGTGCGTTTATTGCGGCAACGAGTACCAGTACGACGAACTTGAAATTGAGCACATGATTCCGAAGGTCCAAGGTGGCCCAGACAACATCCGCAACTGCCAGTTGGCCTGCGGCAGTTGCAATAAAGCCAAAGGCACGATGACCGATAT
Source organism: Candidatus Latescibacterota bacterium (assembly GCA_965221515.1). GTDB lineage: Bacteria > Latescibacterota > UBA2968 > UBA8231 > UBA8231. Next base: position 3,226,799 of record OZ244897.1, on the reverse strand, counting down.
TGAGTTTAGGGAAAAATACGCCGATTTTCTGCCACAGGAGGAGAGAATGCCGGCCTACCCGCCGATAGACCCGGCACTGCTCAAAGCACCAGCCCAGAAGCGATGGCGACGTAGGTAAAGACAATATCGGCAAGCAGTAAAACGGTTTGGCCGGATCAATCCACCTGATGTGGAAGGCCGAAAGCATTAAGCATTTGTTGGTCGCAACCGCCCCGCTTGCTCCGCGTAGCCGGCACCGCATTCTGCACAGACCAGATTGTCGCTCAGCGCGACGCCGCAGCGGCAGACCCAGCCCGTCTGCCGTCCCGGTACGCCGGTTATTAGCGCATAGGCTGGCACGTCGCGGGTTACGACTGCTCCGGCGCCAATGAGGGCGTACTCGCCAATTTCGACGCCGCAGACGATGGTCGAATTGGCCCCTAGCGACGCTCCCTTGCGCACCCGCGTCTCTTGGAACTCGCGGCGGCGATCGACAAAGGCGCGGGGATTGACGACGTTGGTGAATACCATTGACGGGCCACAGAAGACCTCGTCTTCGAGCGTAACTCCCTTGTAGATCGAGACGTTGTTCTGTATTTTGCAGCCGTCGCCAATCACCACGCCGCGATCGACATAGATGTTTTGGCCGAGATTGCAGTTTTGGCCGATTTGTGCATCGGGCATCAGGTGGCAGAAATGCCAGATATGGGTTCCCGCGCCAATGGCGACCGGCTCATCAACGCACGTGCTGGGATGGATGAAGTATTCTTTTGCCATGACGACCGAATATAAATTGTCTCTACCTATTTACCAATGCACCGACCGTTGGGTCGGCGCAGAAACCCTTTGCATACGGAGGAAGTTGTGAAACTAGCCACGTACTCTGCCGCTGGCGAACAGTCGGTCGGTGCCATCGTCGCCGATGACTCGGTGGTCGTCGATCTCAGGGCGGCCGACCGCGGCTTGGCCCGCCGTCAAAAGCGCAAAACGCATCCCTTCTTCACCGACATGCTGACTTTGCTCTCGGCAGGTGCCAAGGGCCTGCGCGCCGCCAAACAGGCCGCGGCGTACGCCGCGGATAAACAACCCAACGGCAAAACCATCCACGCCCTCAGCAAGGTCCGCCTCCGCGCCCCGGTGCCCAACCCGCGCAAAGTGTTCTGCCTAGCCGGCAACTATCAAGACCACATCGAAGAGGGCGGCGGCAAAATGGCTGCCCAAGACAAAGAAACTCCGCGCGTCTTTATGAAGCCCCCGACGACCACGGTCATTGGCCCCGGAGACCGCATCCTCATTCCCCCGATCGCCAACAGCATTGACTGGGAAGGCGAGTTGGCCGTAGTCATGGGTCGCAAGGCCAAGGGCGTCAAAGCCAAGGACGCGCTCCGCTACGTGGCCGGATATACCGTGATGAACGACGTGTCCGAGCGCGAGTTGGTCATCAAAAAGCGCACCGACAGCCGCCCGCGCGACGAGTGGTTCGACTGGCTCAACGGCAAATGGCTCGACACCTTTGCTCCGCAGGGGCCGTGGCTCGTCACCGCAGACGAGATTAAGAATCCGCAAGTCCTCGACATCAGTACGTTCATCAACGGCGAGCGCAAGCAACACAACAACACCGGCCAGATGCTCTATCCGGTTGCCAAGATCATCGAGTACATCTCGGCGATTATCACCTTGGAGCCCGGCGACCTTATTAGCACCGGCACCATCTCGGGCGTCGGCGCGACCACCGGCACCTTTATGCGGCCTGGCGACAAAGTCGAGATCGAAATCGCTGGGATCGGCATACTCAAAAACTCGGTCGCCGCCAGTAAGAAGTAGCCCTTGGAGTCAATATCCGCGACCCGGGGCCAGGAAGGCGGGCTACTCAGCCGCGCCTTCCTGGCCCTTTGTTTACTTTACTTTCTCGAGAGCTTTTTCGCCGCTCCCTTCCAAGCACTCTTCCCGGTCTATATCGAAGCCGACTTGGCGCGGCCGCCGTGGTTTACTGGGTATCTGCGCGGCCTGATGTTGCTCCTTGGCGGCGTATTTGCCGTGGTCGCCGGTCGGCTATGCGACCGCTTTGGCCGCAAGACAACCCTGATGATCGGCCTGGTCGGCAGCGCACTGACCGGCTTGGTCTTTCGCACCGCAGATCCTTGGGGGCTGTCGTGCCTGCTCTTGGCGATGGGTGCGGCCAGCGGTCCTTGGTCCACAGCCGGACAAAGCATCCTCATCGCCGCGGTCACTCCGGCTCGACTTGGTTTGGGCGGTGCCTTGTACTTTCTCAGCAATACGCTCGGCAACGCGCTGGGCAGCTTTTGTACTGGACTGGCCAAAACCGCCTATGCCTTCGCCCAGATCGGCGCTGTTATGAGCGTCGGTATGGTTGCGGTAATCGCCCTCGCGCTGGTGCTGTTGCCCGGCGATGCGCCCTCTTCTACTGCGAAGCAGGCGGCGCGCCTCAATACGTGGGCCGCCTACCGCCCCCTTTTGGGCCGGAGCGATGTGCATCTGCTACTCAGTCTGCGCCTGACTATCACCACCTTCTGGGGCATGGCGACGCTGGCCCTGCCCCTGTTGATCTACCGAGTTGGCCAAAGCGAGGCCCTGCCCGCGTACTTTGCCTCCCTCTCGCTGGTGGCGGCGGCCTGCTGCCAACTCGGCGTCGGCTATCTCAACGACCGCTTTGGCCGCACTGCACCGCTGACTGGCTCGGCTGTGGGTATCTTCCTCAGTGCCTTGGGCCTGGCCGTTTGGCACGACACCCTCGTCGGCCTCTTTGCCTGCGGTACGGCCCTCACCGCTACGGCTTGGGCCGTCTCGACGCTGATTCCCCGGCTGATCAACGATGTCGCCGCGGCCGACGAAAAAAACCGCCTCGTCGGCTTGGGCCACTTCGCTTGGAGCGGGTCGATGGTGGTCGGCAGCCTGCTCGGCGGCTACCTAATCGAGATACATGCTGCCCTGCCCTTCTATATTGGCACGGCCCTCACGGCCCTGGGTGCGCTCGGTGCTTTTGGCCTCTGTCGCCGTCTGGACGGAGCGGGGGTTACGGCTTAGACTAGACCAATGCAAAAACTCCGCTTGTTCGTCCTTACGCTCTCGCACTTTTGCGTCGATAGCTACGCCACGATGTTGGCCCCGCTGTTGCCTCTACTCAAGGCCAACTTGGGGCTGAGTTTGACGCAGGTTGGGTTTTTGGGTTCCATCGTCTCTATATGCAATATCAGTCAGCCGCTGATGGGCTTGTGGGCCGACCGCATGGCTTGGCGCTGGCTGATTGTCGGTGGCTTGGCGCTGGCGACTATTTTCTCACCGCTGATGGGGCTCGCACCCAATTACCTGGCCCTCATCGGTATCCTGACGCTGGGTGGAATTGGGGTCGCGGCCTTCCACCCGCAAGTCTTTTCGCTGGCCGGCGAACTCAGCGGTTCGCGCCGCTCCTTTGGCTTGGCGCTGTTCATCTTTGGCGGGACGCTGGGGCTGGGTCTAACGCCGCTGTGGGCCCCGGCATACACTAATTCCTTCGGGCTGGAATCCCTGCCGTACCTGTCCATTCCCGGCTTGTTGTTCCTCCTGCTGGTGTATCGCGCGGTGCCGCTGGGCAACCCCAACTTCGCCCACGGCAGCAGCACGGCCCAATGGCGCAGTCTCGGCGACCAAGCCGGTCCGCTGGTGCTGATCACTGCGATCGTCGTTTTGCGCTCGGTCTCGGGACTGGGCTTTGGCACGTTTTTGACGCTCATGGCCCAAGAGCGCGGCCTCAGTCTCGTCGCGGGTGGCATTCCCTTGGGCATCTACAATATAGCCGGCGTGGTCGGTGCGCTCGTCGTTGGCTACCTAGCCGACCGCGTCGATCCTAAACCGCTGGTCTGGGGATCGCTGCTGTGTTCGGTGCCGCCGCTTTACGCCTTCATCTATGCCGAGGGGGTGCTGGCCAGCAATGTGCTGCTCTTTTTGGGCGGCGGTCTGTTGCTGGCTTCCAACTCGATTATGGTCGCCTTGGCCCAAGAGTGTGCGCCGGAAAATACGGGTTTGGTCTCCAGCCTGCCGCTGGGCTTTAGCTGGGGCTTGGCCAGCCTGGCGCTGCCGCTGATCGGGCATTTCGGCGATCAGATCGGCGTGGCTGAGACCTTGAAATACCTAGCCCTGCTGCCGATATTGCCGGCTGGGCTGGCCTTCTTGCTACCCAACCGCTCAACCGCAACGGCCCGTTCTTGATGCCGCGCCCCGCCTTGGCATTGTTATAAACTCCTACTAATATGAACTGTTTATCTCGTCCGCTGACCTTGGAGGCCCTATGAGCAAGGCATTCTACGTCACCACGCCGATTTACTACGCCAACGCCGCGCCCCACATGGGCCACGCCTACACTACGGTAGTAGCCGATTTTCTGGCGCGCTTTCACCGCCTCGACGGCTTCGACACCTACTTCTTGTCTGGCACCGACGAGCACGGCGAGAAAATTTTCCAAGCCGCCAAGCAAGCGGGCATGGAGCCGCAGCAATTTTGCGACCGCATCAGCCAGCGCTTCCGCGACGCTTGGCAGGTGCTCGACATTTCTCACGACGACTTTATCCGCACCACCGAAGAGCGGCACAAGGCGGTTGTGCTCCAGATCCTAACGGCGATTCACGCGGCTGGGGACATCTACTACGACGAGTACGAGGGGCTGTACTGCGTGGGCTGCGAGCGCTTTCTCACCGATAAGGAGTTGGTCGATGGCCAATGCCCCGATCACCTGCGCGCACCGGAGCGTCGCCGCGAGGGCAACTACTTCTTTCGCATGGAAAAGTACCGCGACTGGCTGCGCGACTACATCGGCGATCACCCGGATTTCATTCGCCCGGTCGGCTACAAAAACGAGGTGCTGGCCCTGCTCGGCGAGCCGATTGGCGACCTGTCTATTTCGCGGCCCAAAGGTAGAGTCCCTTGGGGCATTGAGCTGCCGTGGGACGCCGAGCACGTGGCGTACGTGTGGGTCGATGCCCTGATCAACTACGCTTCCGCGCTCGGCTTTCCCGACGCCGTGCGCTACCGCACGTATTGGCCGGTGGCCCAGCACCTAATCGGCAAGGACATTCTCAAGCCCCACGCGGTGTTTTGGCCGACCGTACTCAAAGCGGCTGGGATGCCGCTGTACCAGCACCTCAATGTCGGCGGCTTCTTGATGGGGCACGACGACGCGCAGAAGATGAGCAAGAGCTTGGGCAACGTTATTGATCCCTTTGAAATGGCGAAAAAGTACGGTGCCGACGCCGTGCGCTACTACTTGTTGAAGGATACAGTGTACGGCCAAGACTCTTCGATTGGGGAACAATTTTTGGTCGAGCGCTACAACGCGGATTTGGCCAATGACTTGGGCAACCTGCTTTCCCGCGTCCGCGCCTTGCTTGGGCGGCATACCGACGGCGTGTTGCCCGCGCCGTCGCAGCAGGAAGCCGACCAAGCCATCATCGCGGCGGGTACTGCGCTGGTGGGACAGGTGCGGTCTTTGGTGGGCCGGTTGCGGATTTTTGCGGCGCTGGAGACGGTGATGCAGTTCGTGCGGCAGCTCAATCGCTACTTCAACGACGAGGCCCCGTGGAAGCTGGCCAAAGACCCAGCCCAGCGCGAGCGCTTGGCAACGGTGCTGTACAACATCGCCGAGGGGCTGCGCATTGTCTCGGTGCTGTTGGAGCCGGCCATGCCGAGCAAGGCGCGGCAGGTGCGGGCCGATTTGGGGTTGGCAGATTATGCGTTTGCCGACCTGACGACTTGGGGCCAAGCCGTGCCCGGGACAAAGATCCCAGCGACAGCGGATATCCTCTTTCCCAAGTCGGAAACGGGAAAGCCCAAACGACAACCACCGCCAAAGAAAGAGGCTTCACCAGTGGAACAGATTTCGCTCGAAAATTTTTCCAAGGTGCAATTGCGCGTCGCCGCGGTCAAAGCTGCCGAGAAGGTCGAAGGCGCCGACAAACTCCTCAAACTGACGCTCGACCTAGGCGATGAGACGCGCACCGTGGTCAGTGGCATCGCCCAGTGGTACCAACCCGAGGGATTGCCGGGCCGCAAGGTAGTTTTGGTCGCCAACCTCAAACCGGCCAAGCTGCGCGGCATCGTCTCGGAGGGGATGATCTTGGCCGCCGAAGATGGCGAGGGAAATCTCGTATTAGTCGGGCCGGAGCAGGACATCGCAACGGGCGCCGAGGTTCACTAATTACTGGCGGTAACAATAAAAAGCATTTGACATGGTTGTTCGGCGTTTGTCATATTAAACGCAAGTCGAGTTCGGGGGCCACAAACCCCTGTTGCCGCCATGCTGAGGTTCGAGGCTATGCGAGCGAGCCGACCCGACTTTGTAATTGGCCGCAACGACGCGCAGAGTTGGAGTATGGATATGAGGCGCGCACAAGCGAAAGGAGGTGGTCCATTGAGTAGTAATTGTACCGCAGGGAGGTTGATCACTTGATCAACTCCAGGTGATTAACTACCTGGTCAGCAGTTATGTCGCCTCGGCCACATAGCTGCTGAGAGTACAGCCGGGCGCACCCCACCTTAGCGGGTGCGCCCGGTTTTTTTTGCCCGCGCTGCGTGGGTTGGTTTCCACGCGGCATTTTTGCCATATTGTCCGCTATGAAACGCATTGCCAAGCCCGCCGGGGCCTATAACATCGCAGTCGAAGAGGTCGAGGTTCCGGCTATTGCCGCGACCGAGATTTTGATTCGCGCTGAATGTTCGCTAATCAGCCGTGGTTCGGAAATTTGGCGGCGCTACGTGCGCGAAGAGGCGATCGACCACCGCGCCATGGGGTACTCGCTGGTGGGTCGGGTCGCCGAGGTGGGCGCGGCGGTTGCCGAGTTCAAAACCGGCGATCTGGTCGCGGCTCTCGCGCCGCACGCCGAATACGTAGCGGTCGAGGTCGCCGCTAGCCAACACCGGCCGGCGGCCGTGCGCCTGCCAGCGGGCCTGTCGCCCGAGGCGGGCACCTTCTGGCCGCTGGGCACGAGCTCAGTCCTGTGGATGTGGGAGACTGAGGCCGGGCCGGACGATGTCATGGTCATCCAAGGGCAGGGCTTGGTCGGCAGCGGTTGTATGCAGGCGGCCAAAGCGCAGGGCGCGGGCCGCGTCATCGGGATTGACGCCTTGCCCTTGCGCTGTGAGCTGGCGCGTGAGTTAGGGGCCGACGCGGTAATAGACGCCAGTGCCGGCGACTCTGTTGCCCAGGTCTTGGAACTAACCGACGGCAAGGGGGCCGACATTGTGGTCGAAGCCGTGGGCGGTCGGGCCGGAGCGCAGGCGTTTGCCGAGGCCCAAGATATGCTCAAGCGCGGCGGCCTCTTGCAGGTGCTGGGCCTATACGAAAACGAACCCCTGCCGCTCTACTCAGAAAAAATCATGGGCAAGCGCCTCGTGGGCAGCTATCTCGACGCCAGTCGGCGGCCCGCCGGCTCGGCGCGGACGTTAGAGCTGCTGGCTACGGGCCAGATCCAGTTCGCCAAAATGATCACCCACCGCTTCCCCTACGCCGAGGCCGCCGCAGCCTTCGACTTGCTCTACAATCGGTTGGGCGAGACGATGGCGGTGTTGTTGACGTGGGACAACTGACGCAGGAGACGACGATGAGTAGGACCATAGAGAAGCTCTTCCGCGCCCCCTACGGGGTGCCCAATGCGCTGCAAGTGGTAGAACAAGGACTGTGGATTACCGACCAAATTACCGATCGGGTGGCGCTGATCGAAATCGCCGAGCCGTCTGAATACGGCGTCACCCGTCTGATCCGCGATATTCCCAGCGAGTCGTCCAACACCAGTGGCATGGCTTGGGGTGGCGGCTCGCTGTGGTTGGCGGCCAACGGGGCGGGTACGCTCTGGCGGCCGGCACGACCGACGGACGCTGAGGAGGGCGAAATTTTCGAGGTTGATCCAGCCACTGGCGCGACCCGCAATCGCTACCCGGTCCCTGGCGGGGGCGGGGTTCACGGTATGGAGTACGATTCGTTTGCAGAGGGCCACGTGTGGATCACCACGCTCAAGAGCCAGACGCTGAGCAAAGTCAAAATCGCCGGCTGGTCGGTTGAGCACGTGCTGGATTTGCCCTACGGGCGTGCGCACGGCGTGGTGCGGGTTGCCGACGGCATCTGGGTGGTACACACGTCCGACCGCGTCATCGTCAAACTCGATGTGGAGAGCGGGGCCGAGTTGGATCGAGTTGTGGTGCCCGACAGCGATCCCCAGCCGCATGGGCTGTCTATTTTTGGCGAGGATTTGATCTATTGCGACGCCGCGTCTGGGTGGGTCGCCAAAATCAATTTGTAAGGTGCGGCGACCGCATGGCTGGAAAGTATTGGCTCGTCAAGTGCGAATTCGACGAGTGCTCCTTTGACGAGTTGAAGCAGCGGCCGCAAAGCACGGGCTACTGGCGGGGTGTGCGCAACTACCAAGCGCGCAATCTCATCCGCGACAACATGGAAGAGGGGGACTTGGCGTTTTTTTATCACTCCAACTGCGACGAGCCGGGGATCGCTGGCATTGCGGCGATTGTAAGGGCGGGATACCCCGACCCCAGCCAGTTTGACGATCAGCACCGCTACTACGACGAAAAATCGACCGAAGACGAGCCGCGTTGGTTTTCCTTTGACGTGCAGTGGAAGTGCAAATTCAAACGGTTTGTCCACCTCGCCGATCTGAAGGCCAGCGACAAACTCGCCGCCATGCGAGTCGTGCAGCGGGGTCAGCGGCTGTCGATCCAGCCGGTCGCCGAGCAGGAGTGGAAGGAAGTCTGCAAAATGGGAGGCGTTAGTCCGACGTGATGCGTTGTGAATAATTTGCCCCTCGTCGTCCTAATCCTCGGACTGCTAATCGTGGAGCAATAGCATGAAAATTGCCGTGTTGCACGGCCCGCGCGATTTGCGAATTGAAGACTTGACGCTGGACACTGAGAACTTGGAGGACGACCAGATTTGGGTGGAGACGGAGATTACCGGATTTAAGATCGGCACCGACCGCGGCAACTACGAAGGGGCCGAACAGGTGCCTGGGGCACCGGATTTTCCGCGCTGGGTGGGCGACAGCAACCTAGGCGTAGTGCGCGGGGTCGGCAGCAAGGTCACTAAGTTTGCGGTGGGGGATCGGGTGGTATCGCGGCATCCCCATCAGTCGGCGTACGTGGCGCGGGACCGCGAGAGCATTGTGCATGTGCCGGACGGGGTCGCAGCCGAAGACGCGGTGTTCGCCCATTTGTACGCCTTGAGCATGCATTGCTACAGCAAGGCGTTTTTCGCGCCCGGCGAGACGGTGGCCGTGGTGGGGTTGGGCGTCTTGGGGCTAGGGGCAGTGGCGCTAGGTCCGCTTTTTGGTGCGCGGGTCGTGGGGCTGGGCAACAGCCCGGTGCGCTTGGACATGGCGCGTCAGATGGGCGCACACGAAGCCCTCTTGTCGGATGATCCCGGGCTAGCAGACAAGCTGGACGAGTTCACCCACGGACAGGGGATCGATTTGGTGATCCTGACGGCCAACCCTTGGCCGGCGTATCGCACAGCCCTAGAAGTAGTCCGGCCCAACGGACGAGTGTCCATCGTCAGCTTGCCCGGGCGAGGTGAAGAGCCGCTGGATTTTAACCCGTTGGATATGCGCTGGTTTTACTTTAAGGGCATTTCGCTCTTTGCGGTCAACGACCGGGCCGGATCGCTGTTTCTACCGCCGGACGGAGATCGCTTTGACAACGACAGCCGCTGCGCCCACGTGCTCTCGCTGATGCAGGAGGGCAAGCTCCAGCCGAGCCGTTTGGTCACCCACCGGCTGCACTACTCAGACATGGTGCAAGCCTACGAAATGGCGTATCGCCGCGAGAAAAACATGCTCAACGTGGTATTCAACTGGAAGGACTAAAGCATGGAGTTGCTGCCGACGACCAATGCCGACGGGCGGGCCGTCATCCCGATGACCGAAGCCCAGCAGTACCTCTTCGACCTCAAGGGATTTGTCCTCTTGCCCGCGCTGCTGAGCGAAGAAGAGTTGGTGCCGATTCGCGCTCACCAGATGAAATTTCTCTACCAGCGCGAGTCCCTGCCGCCAGACCAGCGCGACAATCACGGCGGCCCGTCGCAGATCTTGCTCGACCACCCGGCGGTAGTGGGCGTACTCAACCAAGTGCTCTCGCATCAGGCGCTGGCCAGCGAAGACTGCTATGGGTTCCGCTACGACCACACTTACACCAGCCACCGCCAAGCCGGGCACGACAACTTTGGCCCGCACGGCGGTGGTGGGTACTTCAACTTTCGCGGCAACTCGCACATCTACCAGATGCAGCCGGGCAAGGTGCACTCCGGCCTGACGCGAGTGGTGTGGGAGCTCAACGAAGTCGGCGAGGGCGACGGGGGCACGCTGTTTCTGCCGGGCAGCCACAAGGCCGCCTTCCCCCGGCCCGACGAGCTGAGCGAGCGCGACAGTGCGCTGTGGGAGAGCTATGCCTGCCCGGCCGGTTCGGCGGTGATTTTCACTGAGGCGCTGTGCCATTCGGGTACGCGCTGGACCAACCAGCAACGCGATCGGCTGAGCTTATTCACCTGCTACGACACGGTCAATTCCAAGTGGGGCAAAGGGTGCCCGGCGCCCGAAGTGGTCGCCTCTTTCCCCGATAAGCGCCGCACGCTTTTTCGGGGCGTATGGCACGGGATGAGCGACGTGCCCGGCATCAACAAGTACTACGAAGCAGCCAATCAAGCCGTTTGACGCGACGAAAGAATTCTACATGAGCCAACAAGTCCTCTTCTTGCTCGATGGTATGGCGCTGGTCTATCGGGGCCACTTCGCGATGATCCGCAATCCGCGCATGACCTCAACGGGCATGAACACGTCGGCCGTTTTTGCCTTTGCCAATACTTTGCTGTCCATCATCGAAAAGGGCGAGCCAACGCACATCGCGGTTGTCTTCGACACGCCGGAGCCGACGCACCGGCACCACAAGTACGAAGAGTACAAAGCCCAGCGCGAGGCAATGCCCGAAGATCTGAGCCAAGCACTGCCGTACGTGTTCCGGCTCTGCGAGGCGTTTAACATCCCGGTCTTGCGCGAGCCGGGGTGGGAAGCCGACGACGTGATTGGCACGTTGGCGAAACAGGCCGAGGCCGAGGGATTTGCAACGTACATGGTCACGCCCGACAAGGACTACGCCCAGCTCGTTTCCGAACGGAGCTTTATGTACAAACCGGGGCGCGGCGGCGACGAGGCCGAGGTTTTGGGGGTGCCGGAAATCCTCGCCCAGTGGCAGGTCGAGCAGATAGCCCAAGTGATCGACGTTTTGGGGCTGATGGGCGATGCTTCGGACAATGTGCCCGGCGTCCCGGGGATCGGCCCCAAGACCGCGCAAAAGCTCATCGCCGAGTACGGCAGCATCGAAAAGTTGCTGGACCATACCGACCAACTCAAGGGCAAGCAAAAACAGAACGTAGAACAACACCGCGAACAGGCGCTGCTCTCCAAGGAGTTGGTCACCATTGACTGCAATGTGCCACTCGACGTGGGGTTGGCGGACTTGGCAAAAAGGGAATGGGACCACCAAAAGCTGGAGGCCCTTTTCACCGAACTCGAATTCAAAACGCTGGGCCGGCGGCTGCTCGGCGACGAATTTAGCGTTGAAAAAGAGCCAACCCACGGCCCGCTCAAAGCGGTGGCCGATGTAGAGCACGACTATCAACTCGCCGATACACCTGACAAGCGACAGGCGTTGATCGCGGCCGTGTTGGAGCAGCCGGCGTTTTGCTTTGATGTTGAGACGAACGGTCTCGACGTCCGGCAATGCGACTTGATCGGCTTGGCTTTTTCGTGGGCAGCGGGCACGGGCCACTACGCGCCGCTGCCTAGAGAGCGGGCCGAGTTGTTGGCCGTTTTGGAGGAATTTCGGCCGGTGTTTGAAAGTAAAGCGAGTGAAAAAATCGGCCACAACCTCAAGTACGACCTCAGCGTTCTGCGCTGGCACGGCATGCGGGTGGCAGGACCTTTCTTCGACACCATGCTGGCGGCGACTTTGGCCGAGCCCGAGTTGCGCCGCAGCATGGACGAGTTGGCCAAGAGCCTGCTCTCCTACGCGCCCAAGCCCATATCCGAGCTGATCGGCGAGCGCGGCGGCGAGCAGCTAACGCTTTTGCAGGTGCCGGTGGAGCAAGTGGCCGAGTACGCCTGCGAGGACGCGGATATCACCTTCCAACTTGCGGCGGTGCTGCGGCCAAAGCTCGAAGACATGGATCAGCAGCGCGTTTTTTACCAGATCGAGGCTCCGCTGTTGCCGGTGCTGGTGGATATGGAATTCGAGGGCATTCGCCTGGAAAGCTCGGCCTTGATCGCGCTCTCGCGGCAGTTTGAGGAGGCCAGCGCACAGGCTGCCGAGCGCGTCTTTGAGTTGGCTGGGGAGCGCTTCAACCTCAATTCGGGCAACCAGCTAGGCACCATTCTGTTTGAGAAACTGGAGCTGGACTCCAATGCACGGCGGACGCAGAAGACCGGCCAGTACCAGACCAGCGAACAGATCTTGCGCCGGCTGGCCAATCGCCACGAAATCGCGCGGCAGGTGCTCGACTATCGATTGCACACCAAGCTCAAGTCAACCTATGTCGATCAGCTACCCCACGCGGTTTTTAAGGCCACTGGGCGGGTCCACACCAACTACGAACAGCTCATGACCGCCACCGGGCGCATGAAGTCAGACCGCCCGAACTTGCAGAACATCCCCATTCGCAGCGAGCAGGGGCGAGAAATCCGCCGCGCCTTTGTGCCGCGCAGTAGCGACTACGTGCTGTTCTCGGCCGACTATTCGCAGATCGAGCTGCGGATTGCGGCCGCGCTCAGCCGCGATGAGGGGATGCTGGACACCTTCAACAGCGGCGGCGACATCCACGTAGCTACGGCAGTAAAGATCTATCAAGTCGGCGAGGAGCAGGTGACCGACCAGATGCGGCGTCAGGCCAAGACGGTCAACTTCGGCATCATCTATGGCATATCGCCCTTTGGGCTGGCCGAGCGGCTCGACACTACCCGCCGGCAGGCCGCCGAGCTAATCGATCAATACTTTGCCCAGTATCCCGGGGTGCGGTGTTATCTCGACGAGACGGTGGAGTTTGCTCGCGACAAGGGCTATGTAGAGACGGTGACCGGACGGCGACGCTATCTGCGCGACATCAACTCGCGCAATGCCACCACCCGCAAAGGAGCCGAGCGCAACGCGATCAATACCCGCATTCAGGGTACCGCCGCGGATATGATCAAGCTGGCGATGAGCCGCATCCACGGGCTGCTGCGCGAGCAAGGGTTTTGCTCGGCGATGCTGTTGCAGGTCCACGACGAACTAGTGTTCGACCTACATCGAGACGAAGTAGAGGCCCTGCCGCCGCTAGTCGAGCGCGAGATGCGCGAGGCTCTGCCGCTGGAGGTGCCGATAGAAATTGAAATGGGCATGGGCGAAAATTGGCTGGAAGCACATTGAAATGGCGTTAGAGGAGAAGATATAATGAAAGACACTCAGCCTCTAGCTGAAGTATTTGGCTACCGCCCCACCGACCTTAGTAAAAGAGCAGAAAGGTATCGAAAAAACAAGCTCTGCCCTTTTAACAATAAGGTTCCTAGCTGTACAAAAGACAAAGCTGAAGATCCCCTAGGTGTATGTAGTATAAATCACAATAATTCACCTGTTATAACATGCCCCATCAGATTCCGAGAAGAGTGGATTATTATTGATGATGCGTCTGATTTCTTTTTTTCGGAAGATGCTTCATGGACTTCTCTTACAGAAGTACGGCTCAATGATTACTACGGAAAATCGGCTGGTAATATCGATGTAGTACTAATCGCCTATGACGACGATGGCAAGGTTTACGACTTTGGTGCTCTTGAGATTCAGGCTGTTTATATTTCGGGAAACGTCAGAGAGCCGTTTGCCTATTACATGTCTGATTGTGAGGTCAATTCAAATATGGATTGGACATCCCAACCCAATTTTCCACGTCCAGACTTCTTGTCTTCTTCACGCAAACGATTAGCACCTCAGCTTCTTTATAAGGGAAGTATTTTGCATGAATGGAAAAAGAAAATAGCAGTAGCATTAGATGGTAATTTCTTTGACACGTTACCCCAATTAGAAGAGGTTGATAAATCCGAGGCTGAAGTCGCTTGGCTCGTATATGACTTACGCCTGACGTGTGATAATTCTCGCTATACATTAAAACGTACAAAGGTGGTTTATACAAAGTTTGTAGAATCGATCAACTCAATTACTCGTCCTCGCGTCGGCTGTATTAAAAAATTTATGAAATCGCTCCAAGAAAAAGTTGATGAGAAACTTGAATCCCCTCCAACTAATAGAATTATAGGCAATCCAATAGGAGGTTGATGATGGAACAACGCTCATTATTTCAAAAACCTATCGCTCCAATCGCTCCAAAAGATAAAATCGTAAATGTCGCATCTATTCCCCAACGTAGCCCCTTTAGGTATCCCGGCGGTAAGACGTGGTTCGTGCCAAGGCTGAGGAAGTGGTTAAATAGCCAAAAAAAAATGCCCGCAGTACTAGTCGAACCGTTCGCTGGAGGAGGAATCATCTCTCTGACTGCGGTCTGTGAAGGCTTAGTCGAGTCTGCTCTCATGGTAGAATTGGACGATGATGTAGCCGCCGTTTGGGAAGCTGTTTATACGGGTGTCGCGCCGAAGTTAGCCAATAGAATTTTGCAGTTTGAAATGAACTATGAGAACGCTGCACTTGTACTAAACAGAGAGCCTCGCTCACTATTGGAAAAAGCATTTAAGACAATCGTAAAAAATCGCTGCCTACATGGTGGTATTTTGGCTGCGGGTTCGGGGCTGATGAGGAAAGGCGAGGGCGGCAAGGGCATTCGGTCACGATGGTACCCACAGACGCTTGCCAAGCGGTTGCAATCAATTCATCGAGTACGCGAAAAAATAACCTTTCGCCACGCCGATGCATTTGATGTGTTAAGCGAATACCAATGCGCGGGAAGCGCGGTATTTTTTATTGATCCTCCCTACACTGCTGGCGGCAAAAACGCTGGCCGGCGCTTGTACAAGCACTGCGCACTAGATCACGACGCTCTCTTTCAAAAATGTGTTCATCTCAAAGGCGACTTTATAATGACCTATGACAACGCAATTGAGGTTCAGAGGTTGGCAAAAAAATACGATCTACAAGCGAAGCCTATTCCCATGAAAAATACCCATCACGCCAAAATGACAGAGTTGGTTATCGGACGGAATTTGCACTGGATGGAAGCGTAGGAGCAATCCTCGTAGTTGTTCGATGGATCGACGAGATGACGACCGAAGTCGATGGCATAACGATACACACGACAGAAGAAAGACACTAGAAAATGGCCGAGCGCATTCGCGGCTTTGGCAGCGACAATCACGCTGGAGTCCACCCGGAGGTCATGGCGGCCTTACAGCGAGTCAACGTGGGGCATGTGCATTCCTATGGGGACGATCCCCACACCGCTGAAGCCGTCGCGCTGTTTCGCGCGCTGTTGGGGGCCGAGGTCGAGGTTTTCTTGGCGTTCAACGGCACTGGGGCCAATGTGACGGCCCTCGCTACCCTCACGCGCTTTTACGATGCGGTGATCTGCTCGGACACGGCTCACCTCCACATCGACGAATGCGGTGCCCCCGAACAGGTCGCCGGCGTCAAGCTCCTGCCCGCGCCCGCGCCCGACGGCAAGATCACCCCCGAGGGAGTCGCCGCCCACATTGCTGGTCGCGGCGACGAGCACCAAGTGCGTCCCCGCGTGGTGTCGATTACTCAGGCTACCGAACTGGGCACTGTCTATGCGCCGAGTGAGATTCGCGCCCTCGCCGATTGCGCCCACGAGCACGGGCTGTATTTGCACGTCGATGGGGCGCGGATTGCCAACGCAGCCGTGGGCTTGGGCTTGCAACTGCGGGAAATCACTGGGGATTGCGGGGTTGATGTGCTGTCGTTTGGCGGCACTAAGAACGGCCTGATGCTGGGGGAAGCCGTGGTCTTTTTTAAGCCGGAGCTAGCCGAAGACTATCGCCGGGCGCGTAAGCAAGGGATGCAACTGGCCTCTAAGATGCGCTTTGTCGCCGCGCAGTTTACGGCCCTGCTGACCGACGACCTGTGGCGTCGGAGTGCCGAGCACGCCAACGCCATGGCGCAGGTGCTGGCCGAGCGCGTGCGCCCCATTGGCGGAGTGGAGGTCATCTACCCGGTGCAGGCCAATGCTGTTTTTGCGCGGTTGCCGGTGGAAGTGATTCCCATTTTGCAGCAGGAGTTTTTCTTTTATCCCTGGAATGCCACGCGAGGCGAGGTGCGCTGGATGACCTCGTTTGATACTGAGGCCGAGGACATAGAGGCGTTTGCGACGCTGATTGAAAAAACCATGGCGGAAAGGAGCCTATCGTGATCATCGACACCCATACCCACTTCTACGACCCCACGCGGCCCGAAGGCGTGCCTTGGCCACCGGCTGATAACCAACTACTCTACCGCACGGTGTTGCCCGAGCATCACCGCGCCCTCGCCGCGCCCGAAGGGGTGACCGGGACGGTGGTGGTGGAGGCCAGTGCGTGGTTGGCGGACAATCAGTGGATTCTAGATTTGGCCGCTGACGACCCCTGGATCGTCGGGCTGGTAGGCCATGTCGATCCCCAACGGGAGGAGTTCAAAAGCGACATTGACCGCTTGGCGGCCAACCCGCTCTTGCGCGGCATTCGCTGTGGCGGCGGGTATTTTGCCGACTTGGCGGCCGGGTCTTTTCTCGCCGACATGGAGCACCTCGTCGCAAGGGACTTGGCACTCGACGCGCTGGTGGGGCCGGCGGATTTGGCCCAAGTGGTAAAACTGGCTCGGCGGCTGCCTGAACTTCGCATCGTCATCAATCACTGCGGCGGGGTTGGCGCCGACGGCGGCGATCCCGATCGGCTGTGGCTGGACGCCATAGCCCAAGCGGCCGAGCAGCCGCAGGTTTTTATGAAAGTCTCGGCGATCATGGAGCAAAGCAGGGTGGAGCCGGTGCCGGAAGAGCTGGACTTCTACCGCCCAATCCTCGACGCCATGTGGGACGCCTTTGGCGCAGACCGCGTGATCTACGGCAGCAATTGGCCGGTCAGCGACCGAGCGGGAAGTTTCAAGGCCGCCATCGCCATCGTCAAAGCGTACTTTGGCGAAAAGGGCGCGACCGAGCAGTACTTCTGGCAAAACAGCCAGACCGCCTATAAGTGGCTAGGCCGCTGAGGAGGTGCCGGTGAAATTCTGGATCTTCACCCACAGCGACCAGCCCCTCGAACACTCATAAACAAAAGGAAAATTAACGTATGGCTACCCCTAAGAGGGTGCTTGTTACAGGCGCAACCGGGCAGATTGGTTACATGACATACAAACGGCTTAAAGAACAACCGGAAAAGTACGATGCGTATGCTCTCGACCACAAATTGGAGCCATCTGTTCGCATTCCGGGATCGTGGACGCTCGAAATTCCAGACGAGAAATTCATCCGGTGCGATATTGCTGATTTTAATCAGGTACGACGCGCTGTCGAAGGTATGGATGTTGTCGCACATCTTGCCGCGGATCCGAGCGGGGAGAGTTGGGAGAGTTTGCTGAACAACAACATCATTGGGGCCTACCATGTCTTTGAAGCATGCAAAGTCGCCGGCGTTGCGCGTATCGTCGCCGCTAGTAGCATTACCGTGTCGCAAGGACATCGCGAGCAAGAGCCGTACAAGGCGATGATGGAACGCCGACATGCAGATATACCGGACAATGTAGAGATGATTACGCCCAATATACCCGCGGAACCGAGAGGCCTATACGCCGCAACCAAAGTGTGGACCGAGTCTTTGGCGCGAACCTACGCCCATTGTCATGGGTTGTCGTGTATCTGCGTCCGTATCGGTCAAGTCGAGCGCGATCGTCCTCGGCCGCCACAAGGTGCCGACATCTATGTGAGCCAACGCGATATTGTCCAGATATTCGAGCGGTGCATCAATGCTGATGATAGTTTGCAATTTGAGATTTTCTACGGCATGTCCAACAACGACCTACGTTGGGTGGACATTTCAGATGCACAGCGAAAGGTGGGATTTGTACCACAGGATCGAGCGGAGACCAATCACGACTATGACAACCAGTCGTAGCAGGCGACTAAGCAGAAGCCATTGTGCATCGGTTGGTTCCAAATGGGAGATTAAAAATGCACGACGAATGGAAGCCCATATACTCGGCTTTAGTTACCGACATTATGGATCAACTCGGCTACCGCGATCAGGCCATGACGCCCGATATCCGGCCCAGCCGCCCCGACGCCTTTATCGCCGGTCCGGCCCTGACCATCGACGCATACGCCGATACTAGCCCCAGCCCCGATCCCTACGGCCAAATTTTTGCCGCCTACGACCAAGCTAGCCCCGGCGATGTCTTTGTCATCGCCACCAATGGCGAAGAGCGCGCTGGCCTTTGGGGCGAGCTGCTCTCGACGGCGGCCCAAGCGCGCGGCGTCGAATCCGTGCTCACCGACGGTTTGGTCCGCGATGTGCGCCAGATGAACGCTATGGGCTATCACTGCTTCTGCAAAGGCTATTCGCCGCTCGACTCAGCGGGCCGCATCCTCGCCAAAACGATTAACCAACCGATCACCTGCGGCGGCGTGCAGGTTCAGCCTGGCGATTTTGTGCTAGCTGACTACGATGGCGTGGCGGTGATTCCCGCGGCGATCAAAGGCGAGGTGTACGAAAAGGCGATGGAAAAACTCGCTGGGGAAAACGTCGTGCGCGATGAACTGGCGGCCGGGCAGTCGCCGCGGGAGGTTTTTGATCGCTACGGGATATTGTGATTGTTGGACGCTTATAGACTTCAGTTTGCTCTACACCCCTGCTAGCGCCTGCGCAAAATCCGCGCACAAATCCTCGGCGGCCTCAATGCCGCACGCCACGCGCACCAAGCCATCGGCTAGGCCCATAGCTGCCCGTTGCTCTCGGCTCAAGCCGCTGTGCGACGTGGTGACGGGCCGAGTGATGAGGGTTTCGACGCCGCCCAAACTCGGAGCCGAAGCCGGTAAAATTAGCTTGGAGAGCAACCGCTCGGCCGTCTCTACGCCCCCGTGCAACTCAAAGCTCAACACCCCGCCGGCCCCGGCAAACAGCCGCTGCGCCCGCTCGTATTGCGGATGGCTTGCTAGCCCTGGGTAGTTCACCTGCGCCACCTGGGCTTGCTCGGCCAAAAAGTGCGCCAGCCGCAACCCATTTTCGTCGTGTTGCCGCATTCTCAGCGCCAGAGTCTTTAAGCCCCGTTGCAGCAGAAAACAGGCGTGGGCATCCAGCGATCCACCCAAGTGATTCAGCTTGTGCCGAATGGCTTTGACGTGCGCAGCCGAGCCGACGACCAGACCGGCGACGAGGTCCGAATGGCCGTTGAGGTACTTGGTCGCGCTGTGCAGCTCTATGTCAAACCCGATTTCTAGCGGGCGGAAGTTGCACGGCGAGGCAAAGGTATTGTCGATCAGCGAGACCAGCCCGTGCTCGCGGGCAAACGCGACTACGGCCTCTAAGTCGGCGACTTCCAGCAGCGGGTTGGTCATGGTCTCGACGTATATAGCCCGCGTCTCGGGCCGCAGCTTGGCGGCCCAGGTCTCGGGTGCGTTGCCGGCGATAAAGTCGTAGCTCAGTCCCAAACCCGGCGCGTCCTGCGTCACAAAGCTGTGTGTGCCCCCATAGAGACAGTCTTGGATCAGCAGGTGATCGCCGCTGTTGAGCACGGTCATCAATGCGGTGGTGATCGCCGCCATCCCCGAGCCAGCGACCAAGGCGTCCTCGCCGCCGCAGACAGCGGCCAGTTTGGCGTGCAAGGCGCGGTGGTTGGGCGTGTTGTTGAGGCGGAGATAGCGGACGGCGTCGTAGTTTTGCTCGTCTTGCGCGACAAAAGTCGAGCTCTGAAAGATCGGCGTTACCACGGCGCCTTTGATGCGCTCCTCGCCAGCGTGGACGAGGCGGGTCTGAATGTCCATGATGTGATTCCTTTCCCATCTGCGGATTACAGGGCAAATTGGGTGAGCAGCCGCTCGTAGAGCCGAATGAAGTCGCGCCGGCCGTTGTCGCGGTTGTACGCGTAGCACATGGGGTTGGGGTTAATCTCTATAATGGAGAGACCGGCCGCGCCATAGATGAGGTCGATGGCGTAAAAACCGAGCGAGTACACGCCAGCTATTTGCGCGGTTAGCTGCTGCATTTGCGCTAGCAGGGCTGAGTCCTCCACGCGCACGGCGCGCCCGGTGGTCTGATGTAGCGGATTGAGGTCGCCGTCTGCGCCCACGGCCTCGCTTTCCTTGCGATAGGCCAACAACAGCTCGTCGCGGCTGGCGACGATTCGATATTCTGGCCCGGCCACGTATTGCTGCACCAGCGCGATGTTGTCCAAAAAGCCGCTGTTGGCAAAGAGGGCTTTGAGCCGCTGGCCGAGGTCTGTTGTGTTGCGCTCCAAGAATACGCCCTGCGCCAGTGAGCTGTGGCACTTCTTGACTAACAAGGGGAACTCGAACCGCGCCGCTACTGCTTCGACGATTTCCGCGACGGTGGCGTGGGTTTTATAGCGGTCAAAGCGCGCGTCAGCGAGTGGGTTGAAGAGCTTAAGTGTATCCGGGACGGGCAAGCCGGCCGCGGCGAAATCCTCGTATTGGTAGGCCTTGTCTTCGGCGAGCCGGGCTTCGACATAGTCGTTGAAGGGATGCTTGTTGCGCCAGAAGCGCAGGGGACGCCGCCCGCCCGACAGCTTGAGCCGGGTGCCATCGTCCGAAATCCACTCGCAGCTGAGTCCCTGCTGCCGGGCCGCCTCGGCGACGCATTGCAAATTTTCCAGTGCCATGTCTTCGGTGATGCCGTCGCGCTCGCCGGGCAGGTTGAAAAACTCCCGCGCCCGCGCCACCAAGTGCAGGGATCCGGCCACGCAGACTCGGCCTTTGCGCCCCGCCAGCATCAGGGCGCGCTTGAGCGCCTGACTGCTTGCAGGTACTTGCTCGATGGCTAGTCCATCCGGTGTTAGGCCGGCTAGCACCGCTGGTGCCTGCGCTCGTGGATGGTCTGATGAAGTTAGCAACATCCGCTGTGCTACTGGCGCTAGGGCGCGCAAAATCCCGGCGGCATCGTGCCCGATTCCGGCGCCGACGACTAGCACCCAGGCGGCGGAATGCTCCCCGCTTAGCTGCCGTAACTCCCCGGCCAATGCCTCGGCTGCCGCTGGATTGTGCGCCCCGTCGAGCAAGACCAGCGGCTTTTCTTGCGCCACTTCAAAGCGCCCCGGCCAGCGATGGGCGGCCGCGACTTGGTGGGCTGTCTCGTCTAGGCAGGGGACGAGTCGCTGCGCTGCTTCGCAGGCCAGCCGCGCATTTTCCGCGTAAGTTGCCGGACGGCCCGTTAGGTGGCCCAAGCACCACTCCGTTTTGGCGACCTGCAACGCCACTTCTCGCGCTGCGCAGGTCTGGCGGATTAGGTCCATCACCTCGGGGGGCTGTGCCGCTGTGGTGACGAGTGGGCGATTTGGTCGGGCGATATGCAGCTTATCAGCGGCGATTTCCTCCACCGTATTGCCCAGCAGGTCCAGGTGGTCTAGGCCGATGGCCGTCAGGACGGCCAGCTCTGAGTCCCAGGCATTGGTCGCGTCGTAGCGGCCGCCAAGCCCGACCTCAAAAACCCCGAACTCTACGCTCTGTTGCGCAAAAAGATGGGCCGCGAGGCCGGTCAGGGCCTCGAATTTGCTAAACGAACCCAACGCCTCCCGGTCAAAGTTGCGGGTGCAGTCGTCGAGGTGCGATACGGCCGTGGCCCATTGTTCCTTGCTGAGTATGTCGCTGTCGATGCGGATCCGCTCGCGCTGAGTGTGCAGGTGCGGCGAAGTGTACAACCCAGTCTTGTGCCCGTGCGCCTGTAGGATGGCGGCGAGCAAACTGGCGACGGTTCCCTTGCCGTTGGTGCCGCCGACAATGATTGAACGGAAGCGCGTGTGTGGGTCGCCGAGGCGGGTTAGTAGGGCGCACATCCTCGGCAGATAATGCTCGATTGGCCCGAGCGCTGGACGGCCGACCTCCCAGTCGGGCAGGGCGTCCAAATAGCGTTTGGCGCGAAAGTAATCCATCTAGCGGGAAGGGGTGGCTCAACCGCCGCGCGTGTGCATCTCGCGGTGCGGGTCTGCTTGCAATTCTGCGACTTGATACAGCACGCCGCGCTGTGGGTGGTCGTGCCGTTCTTCGGCACTGCGGTCGGTTCGTCCCGCCCACCCCGCGCTAATGAGTCGCACCAGTTGCTGGCGATCGGCACCGTTGCGCAACAGCGGCTTTAGGTCGGTACCCTGCTGCGCGTATAGACATGTGTACCACAGACCGTCGGCCGTCAGGCGGCTGCGGTCGCAGGCCCCGCAAAACGGCTCGGTGACCGACGCGACAATGCCAAAGAGCGTGCCGTCGCTTAGGCGAAAGCGCGCTGCGGGCGCAGAGCCCCGCTCGGCCTCGCGCTCGATGGGTCCGTAGTGCGCCTCCAACTTGGCTAGCATTTCCTGCTGCGACACCACTTGTCCGAGCGACCAGTGCGTGGCTCCGCCGACATCCATGTACTCGATGAAGCGGACCTCGGCGCCCAGCGCCCGTCCGAATTCGAGCAGATCCACCAATTCGTCGTCGTTGAAGCCGCGCATTACGACCGAATTGATCTTGATTGCGTCAAAGCCCGTTGCGGCGGCAGCGCGGATTCCCTGCAAGACCTTGGCGTGTGTGGCTCTCCGCGTCAGTGCCTCAAAGCGCGTTGGCTGTAGCGAGTCCAAGCTGACGGTGATCCTCCGTAGCCCGGCTTCTCGCAGCGGTTTAGCCTGGTGCGCCAACCGCCTCGCATTGGTCGTCAGGGCTAGGTCCTCAACCAGCGGTAGCCGGGCGAGGCGGGCGACGAGTTTGGGCAGATCGGCGCGCAATAGCGGCTCGCCGCCGGTCAGGCGGACGCTGCGGACGCCCACTTGGCAAAAGGCATCAACCACGCGCTCGATCTCGGAGGCGTTGAGAATATCTTCACCCGGCAGCCAGGTGTAGTGCTCTTCGGGCATGCAGTACTGGCAGCGCAGATCGCAGCGGTCGATCACCGACACGCGCAAAGAGGCCAACGGGCGGCCCAAAAGGTCGCGCACTAACTTGGTTTTGGCGGGTGTTGCAAGGGCCATACAAAGGCATCCACAGACGGAGTTAAAGAGACTTGAGAATATAGAGAATCCCTAGCAGTGGGCAATGTCGGACGCAGTTGGCGCGTTCTTGCTGTACGGAAGTCGGCGCGTGATATTAGGTACTTGGCGCTGCCCGCGTCGTCGTTGTGGGCGGCAAATAGGAGATTTGATGAGTACCACTGACGCGATCCAGCAGATGCTCGCCGAGCACGGGTATGTCGCTGACCGCCAAGTTGTCATGTCTGTGTACCTCGCTCAGACCTTGGAGCGTCCCTTGCTCATCGAGGGGCCGGCTGGCGTTGGCAAAACCGAGGTTGCCAAGGTCGTGGCCCGCGCCCTCGATACCGAGCTGATCCGCTTGCAGTGCTACGAGGGGCTCGACGCGCACGCCGCGCTGTACGAGTGGAACTACCAGCGCCAGCTTTTGCACATTAAGCTCGACGAGCAAAGCCAACGCCCCCTAGCCGAGCGCGAGGCCGATCTCTTCTCCGAGGACTTCTTACTCAAGCGCCCTTTGCTCCAAGCCATCACCCAGCCCGTCGCGCCGGTGCTGCTGATCGACGAACTCGACCGAGCCGACGAGGAGTTTGAGAGCTTCCTGCTCGAAGTGCTGTCCGACTGGCAGATTACCATCCCCGAAATCGGCACCATCCGCGCTGTTGTGCGTCCGCACGTGATTCTGACCAGCAATCGCACCCGCGAGCTGTCCGACGCCGTGCGCCGCCGCTGCTTCTACCTGTGGATCGACTACCCGGAATTTGCCAAGGAAGTGGAGATCGTGCGCGATAAGGTCGCGGGTATCGACGCCCAACTCGCCGAACAAATCTGCCGCTTCATGGAAAAAATCCGCCTGCAGCGCCTCGAAAAAGTCCCCGGCGTCGCCGAAACCCTCGACTGGGCCAAGGCGCTCGTCGCCCTGCACCAGCACCACCTCGACCTCGAAGTCGTGGCGGATACTTTGGGCATTGTGCTCAAGGACCAACGCGACGTAGCGCAGGTAAAGCAATCGCTGGCCGAGTTTTTGGCCGGATTGGGAGTCCGCGCCAAGCTGGCTCCAGAGCGATGAACCACAAAATCGACGACATCGCCCGACACGGCGCGTTGAGCGCGAATGTGGTCGGCTTCTGCCGCCTGTTGCGTGCCCAGCAGTCTGGCGTGGCTTTGGGCGAAGAGCAAGACGCGCTCCGCGCTCTCGCGGCCATTGACTTGTCAGACTCGGAGGACTTCCGGCTAAGCCTGCGGACTATTTTGGCCAAGACGCCCGCCGAGCAGCAACTCTTCGACGCGCTGTTTGATGTCTATTGGTCGGTATGGGATCGCGCCGGCGAATTGGGTCAGCCCCAGCCAGAGCCTGTTGCCGCTGAAAAAAATAGGGCTAGCCGCCCCGGCAAGAATGGCTTGACTAGCGTCCGCGATTGGCTCAAGCAAGGCGAGCCGACTGAAGAAGAGCGCGAGACCGCCGGATACAGTCCGATTGAGGTGCATACAAAGCGCGACTTTAAAGACTTCAACGCCGAAGAGCTGGACGAGCTCGGAAGGCTGCTGCAAGCCATCGCCCGCGCGCTCGCCACGCGCTTGAGCCGTCGCTATCGGCCGGCCCGCCCGCCGGGCCGTCTCGACTTGCGGCGCACCCTCCGCGCCAGCCTGCGCCGCGGCGGCGAGTTGCTGGACCTTTCTTATGGCCGCCGCGCCCGCCAGAAGCCCAAGTTGGTCTTGCTGTGCGATGTCAGCAAATCCATGGATCTGTACAGCCGCTTCTTGATCCAGTTTATATACGCCTTGCAAAACGCCTATCGCCGCATTGAGACGTTTGTGTTTGCCACCTCGCTCCACCACGTCGCGCCCGTGCTGCGCGGCAACGACCTGAGCACCGGGCTAGACGCGCTTGCCGCGCAGGTGCCGGACTGGTCGGGCGGCACGCGCATCGGGGCCGCGCTGGATACCTTCCTCAGCGAACACGCCGCGCTGGTCGATCATCAGACCGCGCTGGTCATCGTCAGCGACGGCTGGGACACTGGCGAGATTGAGACTCTCGCAGAAAGTATGCGCGCGTTGCAGCGCCGCAGCCGCTGCCTGATTTGGCTCAATCCCCTGTTGGGCAGCCCGGACTACCGGCCCGCCACGCGCGGGATGCAGGCTGCTTTGCCGTACATTGACCTCTTCGCTCCGGTCCACAATATCGCTAGTCTCAAAGCCCTCGTCGGATACCTGATGACGCTACGTGGTGCGACGGCTGCGCGGTACTGGCGCCGACGCCCGGTGCCGCCGGCGCCGACAAAGGCCCAGCCCGCTGCGCCGACGCGGGCCGATTGGTGTCGGCGCTTTGGAGTCTGGCCGTGAAAGACTTGCAGACCATTCTCTGCCGCGCCCAACAGCTCGACGAGGCGGGTGAGCCTTATGTTCTGGCCACCGTGGTCCAGACCTCTGGCTCGGTCTATCGCGGCCCGGGCACTCGCATGCTCATCGAAGCCGACCTCCAGAGCTTGGGCACTATAAGCGGCGGTTGTCTCGAAGGCGATGTGCGCGAAAACGCGCAAGCGGTCTTTGCCGATGGCCAACCCCGACTGCTCCACTACGACGCCACTTCGGAAGACGATATCCTCTGGGGAACTGGCTTGGGCTGTAGCGGCACGGTGGATGTGCTCTTAGAGCGCTTGCCCCAAGACGGCCCGTTGCACTATCCAGCCTTCTTGCACGGCTGCGCCTTGGAGAATCGGCCCGGCGTCTTGGTCACGGTCTTTGCTACCGAGGGCGCAACCCATGCCGCGCCGGGCCAACATCTGATCCTCGACCAGCCGGAGCAGTCTGGCCTCCGTGCAGTCCGGCCGCCGCCGGCAAACGCCCGCGACGACATCGCCGACGTGGAGCTGCGCGCGGTTGCGCTCAACGCTGCTAGCGAAGTTCTCGCGACGGTCGCCGACAGTCAGCTTCCCATCGCCCCAGGCTACACGCGCCACTACGAGCTGGCGCACGGCAAGGCTGCCCTGCTCATAGAACCCCTGCTGCCACCCATCGCCCTCTACCTGTTCGGCGCTGGGTACGACGCCGTGCCCCTCGCCCAGTTAGCGGGCCAGCTCGGCTGGCGCGTGACGGTCGCCGACCATCGGCCCGCCTATGCTCGCGCCGAGCGCTTCCCCTCGGCGAGGCAAGTTCTTCTCGCCCAGCCTGGTCGTCTGCCCGAAGACCTTCAGTTCGACAACCGCTCGTGCGCCGTCATTATGAGCCACAACTACCTACAAGACCAAGCTCTGCTGCGGGATTTGCTCGGCACGCCCCTCGCCTATTTGGGCGTCCTCGGTCCGCACCAGCGCACCCAGCGCCTGCTCGCCGATTTGCAAAAGGAAGATATTGTGCCAAGCGATGATCAGGCCGCCCGCCTTTTCGGCCCGGTTGGCCTCGACATC
Source organism: Candidatus Latescibacterota bacterium (assembly GCA_965221515.1). Lineage (GTDB taxonomy): Bacteria > Latescibacterota > UBA2968 > UBA8231 > UBA8231. The sequence continues at coordinate 3,200,241 of OZ244897.1, read as the reverse complement.
GGCGCTGAAACAGCCGAGGAAATCGCCCTGTCCATTCTCGGCGAGATCCAAGCCGCGCTCACTGGCCGCCCTGGCGGCTCGCTCCGCGACCACCCGGGGCCGATTCACGATCGGCCTACTGCGTCCAGCACCTGAGTCCGCTGACTTGGTCGAAATAAACGCAATTGCCGCGCAAAATACCCTCAACCAACAACGCGAGAACAACGCAATGCCTATCAGCGCCAAAGACCTCCAAGCGGCCCTTCCCGACCTCGAAAGCACTCATTATTGCCAGGGCCTTGAAAACACCGTCGCCATCTACCGCGATCCTTGGGGAATCCCCCATATCCAAGCTGAATCGGAAGCCGACCTGTTTTTTGCCCAGGGTTTTGCCACCGCCCAAGACCGCCTGTGGCAGATGGACTGCGACCGCCACCAAGCCCTAGGCCGCTGGTCGGAATGGGCCGGCCCTCCAGGCCTAGACCGCGACCGCCTCTTGCGCGCCGCGGGTATGAGCCGCACCGCCAAGCTAGACTACGAAGCGTCCAGCCCCCAAGCCCGCGCCATGCTCGACGCGTACGCCGCTGGCGTCAACGCCTTTTTGGCAACGACAACGGCCCGGCCAGTCGAATACCAACTCCTCGGCCAGCAACCCGAGCCGTGGCAAAGCTGGCACTGCCTCGCTGTGTACAAGATGCGCAACAGCCTGCTCGGCACCTTTGAATCCAAGCTCTGGCGCACCCGCTTGGCCCAAGTCGTAGGCCCTCAGCAGCTTGCAAACCTCGCGCAGCTAATCAAAGGCTATCCCCAAGGCCACCTGCTTACCGTACCGCCGGGCACCGAGTACCAAGGAAAACCACTCGACGGCCTCGCGGCCCTCAGCCGCGCAACCGACCCCGGTTCCAATGCGTGGTCCATCGCGGGTGACTACACGGATTCGGGCTTGCCGCTGGTGGCCGGCGACTCGCACCGCGGTCTCGATACTCCCTCCGTCTATTATCAGGTCCACCTCGCCGGCCCGGACTTCGCCGTCAGCGGCTACTCGGTGCCCGGCTTCCCCGGCACCCTGCACTTTTGCCACAACGAATACGTGGCTTGGGGCATGACCTATGGCAGTGCTGACACCCAAGATCTGTTCGTCGAGCGCTTTCGCGAAACGGCCGATAGCTTGGAGTACGAATTCCGGGGCGCGTGGCGGCCAGCGGACGTTCTGCGGGAAGAAATTCACGTCCGCGGCGCAGCACCTGTTGTCGCCGAAGTCGTCATTACCCACCACGGACCTATCATCGCTGGGGAGCCGCGCAAAGGCCAAGCCATCGCCATCAGCGACCCTAGCCTCATCGCAGGTACTCCTTGGGCTGACGCGGTGCGCGATGCCATGTGCGCCCGTTCGGTCGCGGACTTGCACCAAGCCTTGGCCCGCTGGACCGACCGCGTCAACAACTACGCCGTCGCCGATGTCCACGGCTGCTTTGGCTATCTGCACGCGGGCCGGATCCCGGTGCGCGAGGCGGCAAACGGCTGGCTTGCCGTCCCCGGTTGGAGCGGCGCACACGAGTGGCAGGGCTATATCCCCCACGCCGAGTTGCCCAAAGCTATAGACCCCGCAGCAGGCTATGCCATCACCTGCAATCAGCGCGTGACCGACGCGGATTATCCCTACTACGTCGGACTGGTCTTTAGCCCCGACTACCGCGCCCGCCGCATCCAGACCCGCATCCTCGAACTAGCAAAGGGCACGGCCACGCCCGCGGCGATGGGTCGCATCCACGCCGAACGCGTCTCACTGCCGGCCCAAGTTTTTACGCGGGCCGTACTCGCCATTGAGCCGCCCGGCGCCGACTGCGCCCAAGCTCTCGACCTGCTGCGCCAGTGGGACTGGCGGATGGACCGCGACCAAGTCCAGCCAACGATCTACGCGCAAACCCGCGCCCTGCTGGGCCGCCAGCTCGCGCAACACCTGTTCGGCGGCGACGCCTTGACCTTGCTCGCAGAGGCTGGCGGCGACGCCCACTGGCGTCTTATCAACCTCGAAGCAACCCTCGCCATCGAGCGCGGCGATACGGCGCTGCTGCCGCCCGGCCAAACTTGGTCGCAAGCCCTGACCGAGGCTCTGACCGGTGCGCTTGCCGCGCTCAAAGAGGCCCTCGGCGACGACATGAGCCAATGGCGTTGGGGCCGCTTGCATCGCACCCAGCCGCAGCACCCATTCTCTGCGGTTTTCCCCCAAGCCGCTTGCTTGCTCGACCCCCCTTCGCTCCCCGTCCACGGCGATGGCGACACGCCCCTAGCCGGCAGCTATGCTTTTGACGACTTCACCGTTGCGGGTCTTTCGGTCAACCGCTATATCTTCGATCCCTCCGACTGGAACCGCTCGCGCTGGATCGCGCCGCTGGGGGCTTCTGGCCATCCGGCTAGTCCGCATTACGCCGACCAAGCCCAGCTTTGGGCCGATGTGGAATTTATCCCTCAGTTGTGGGATTGGCAGGAGATCCGCGACCGGGCGGAGACGACGCAGCACTTGGTGCCGCCGGAGGAGTAATTGGCGCCAGCAAGGTGAATTTTATTGCATTAAGTTGCCATCTAAGGCATATTATTGCTATGAAATTCGATCAACTTCTCGCCATCGTGGCCGATGAGCCAGTTTTTGAAACTAGCCTGCTCTTGGCCGGGCCCGTAAATCCAAGCGATATGCGACGACAACTGGTGCGCTGGACAAAAGCCGGACGCCTGCACCAGTTGCGGCGCGGGCTCTACGCGCTGGCACCGCCGTACCGTCAGACCGTGCCCCATCCCTTTCTCGTCGCCAATCGACTGGTGCGCGGCTCGTATGTCAGCGGCCTATCGGCGCTAGCCCAAGCTGGTGTGATTCCCGAGTACGTGCCGGAAGTGACTAGTGTGACCGTTGGGCGTCCGCAGCTTTGTCAGGTGCCGCTAGGTCGCTTTTCCTTTCGCCATCTCAAGACCGATCTGTTCTACGGCTATCAACACGTGGAGTTGGCACCTGGCCAGTCGGCTTTTGTCGCCGCGCCGGAAAAGGCACTGCTCGACCTGATCTATCTACAGCCGAATGGCGATGCTCCTGCCTATATCAAGGAGCTGCGCCTCGACTGGGGGCGCCTCGATCTGGCGGAACTGGATAGGTTGGTCGCCATCGCCGACCGCCCCAAATTGCTCAGAGCCGCGCAGTGCATTCGCGCACTGGCCCAAGACGCGGTGTTGGGCTACGAGGAGCTGTGAAAGATCACCTGTTTCAACTCGTGCGGGCGGCCGGTCCCTTACAGGGGCGCAACATCCTGCGCGAATACTTGCAGGCCCGCATCTTGGGTGCTTTACAGCGCGCCGGGGCAATGGTGCCGCTGGCGTTTCAAGGGGGCACTAGCTTGCGCTTCCTGTTTGCGCTACCACGCTACTCCGAAGACCTCGACTTTACGCTCGAAGGCACTACGGCTTCCTGCGATTTGCGTGCTTACTTAACAGCCATTCGCACGGAGCTTGCTCGCGAGGGGTACGAAGTTGGGCTCGGTTTAAACGACCAGCGGACCGTCCACCGGGCGTTCGTGCGCTTCAAGGGTCTGTTGTACGAGGCGGGTGTCTCTCCGCATCACGACGAAGTTCTCTCCGTGCACATTGAAGTCGATACCAACCCGCCGGCCGGTGCCGTGCTGGAGACTCGTTTGGTGCGTCGGCACGTGACCCTGCGGCTCCAGCATCACGACCGGGCTTCTCTGCTAGCCGGTAAAATACATGCGATTCTACAGCGCTCTTACACCAAAGGGCGCGATCTATACGACTTGATATGGTACCTGAGTGACCGGACCTGGCCGGCCCCCAATCTATCTCTGCTCAATGCGGCGTTGCAGCAGACTCAGTGGCCCGGCGAGGTACTGACGGATCGGAATTGGCGCGATGTGCTCGGCAGTCGGCTACGGACGTTGGCGTGGGATCAGGTGGCGGCTGATGTGCGTCCGTTTTTGGAACGGGAGGAAGACGCGGCACTATTGAATGTGGAAACCGCGCTACGGCTGTTGGTCGATTAACAATCGCAGAGCCTGAAAAGACACTTTTCCTTAGCTTGTGCTCCAAGGCAACTCTATGTTGGTGCTTGTTTCCCCGCGCTGTGCGCCGCTCGATAGCTTTCCCGCGTATCCACATCCACGAAGATGCCTTTGTCCTCGACGGGTATTTCGACGACATCGGCCGCGTTGTTTGCCAAGACCAGCCGCGCCCCCACATCGCCAGTCAACGCGAGCAAGGCATCTCGATGGGCGCTGCCGATGGCTACCGGATGGCCGCGTCGCCCGTTGCTTGTTGGCACGGCGATCGCCTCTGTACTGGTCAGTGCCGCGGCGACTTTTAGCATCGTCGCACCAGCTATCTGCGGCATATCCCCCAGTGCAAAGAGGTATCCTCGCTCGCCGCTTGCCGCTTCTACGCCCACTCTGATAGAGGCGGCCAGGCCCGCGGCGAAATCTGGGTTGTGTACTAGCCGCACGGGATAGCGGCGCAACGCTTTTTCTACTTTTGCCCGCTGGTGCCCGGTCACGGCGATCACCTCGCCCAAACCCACCTCGCAGATTCGCTCTACCACAACTTGGAGGACGCATTGCTCTTGCCAAGGCAGGAGCAACTTATTGGCCCCCTCCATCCTAGCGGAACTTCCCGCCGCTAGCACGATGCCGCTGAGGTCTGCGAATCTGGTCATCTCAATTCATCACTCCGCTGCGTTGGCTTATTTGATTGACAAAGACCGGCAAAATTTTTTAATATCCACCCCATATCTACTTCTGGCCCTTAACGATAGCATCGGCCCATGCAGCTTACCGGTTCTCATACTTTTCGCGCCCCCAGACAAGTCATGTGGGACTTGCTCAACGACCCCGAGGTGTTGGCGCGCATCACGCCCGGCGTCGATACCTTGGAGCAAACAGGCCCCGGCCAGTACCAAGCTGTGCTGCACATCAAAATGGGGCCGATCAACAGTACTTTCAACGGTGCCCTGCAAGTGGTAGATAGCAAGGAGCCGGAAAGCTATCGTCTGCTCATCGACGTCGATGGCAAAATCGGCCAGATCGCAGCCGAGGGCCACGTCCGGCTCGCCGACCCAGACCCCGAAACCACCACGGTGGAAGTCGAGGGCGGCTCGCAGTTGACCGGTCGGTTGGCGAGCATGGGCCAGCGCCTGCTGTCGGGCGTGGCGCGGATGTTTACCAACCAGTTTTTCAAGGCGCTAGAGCGCGAATTACCTTAATCCGATCCAATAGGAGGCGACTATGACAGTAGCAATCAAGGTCACTGTCAACGGCCAGACTCACGAGCACGAGGTGGAGCCGCGCCAGATGCTCGTCAGCTATTTGCGCGAGGAGTTGGGCCTGACCGGCACCCACGTCGGCTGCGACACCAGCAACTGCGGCGCCTGTACCGCCATCGTCGATGGCCAAGCCGTCAAGGTCTGCACCATGCTCGCAGTGCAAGCCGACGGCGCGGAGATAACGACCATCGAAGGGCTTGCGGACAACGGGGCGCTGCATCCGTTACAGGAAGCCTTCCGCGAGACCCACGGCTTGCAGTGCGGCTTTTGTACGCCCGGCATGATTATGGCCGCTTGGCAGTTGCTAGAGCGCAATGCAACGCCCAGCGCCGCCGAGGTTCGCCACGCGCTCGAAGGCAACTTTTGCCGCTGCACGGGCTACGACAACATCATCAAGGCGGTCCAACGCGCCGCCGAGAGCGCATAAGGAGGCCGCTATGGGAGTTATAGGACAATCCATCAAGCGCGTCGAAGATCAGCGCTTTATCACCGGCAAGGGCCGCTACACCGATGACATTGCCCTGCCCAACTCGACCTTTGCGGCGATGGTGCGCAGCCCGCATGCCCACGCCGCGATCAAAGGGGTCGATACGACGGCCGCCGCGGCCGCCGATGGCGTGGTCGCCGTGTTCACCGGGGCCGACCTCGAAGCGGCTGGTGTCGGTGGTCTGCCCTGCGGTTGGCAGGTGGATTTCAAAAATGGCGATACCATGAAGGAGCCGGCCCATCCGGTGCTGGCCGCGGCCAAGGTGCGCCACGTCGGCGACCCGGTTGCCATCGTCTTGGCCGAGAGCAGGGAGCAAGCCGCCGACGCCGCCGAGTTGGTGGCCGTGGAGTACGAAGTTTTAGACGCGGTCGTCGCGGCAACCCAAGCAACGGCCGAGGGCGCACCGCAGTTATTCGACGATGTGCCCAACAACACATCCTTCGACTGGGAGCTCGGCGACCCAGCGGCGACCGCCGCGGCCTTGGCTAGTGCCGCGCACGTAACTGCGTTGGAGTTCGACAACCAACGGCTGATCCCCAACGCGATTGAGCCGCGCTGCGCCATTGGCGATTACGACGCCGCACGCGATCACTACACGCTCTACACTTCGTCGCAGAACCCCCACGTCATTCGCCTCCTGATGACGGCGTTTGTCCTCGGTCTGCCCGAGCACAAAGTGCGCGTGGTGTCGCCGGATGTCGGCGGTGGCTTTGGCTCAAAAATTTTTCACTATGCCGAAGAAGTCCTCGTCACGTGGTGCTCGCGCCAGATTGGCCGCCCGGTTAAGTGGACTGCCAGCCGCAGCGAGGCATTCCTCACCGACGCCCACGGCCGCGACCACCACACCAAGGTCGAGCTCGGCCTCGACGCCGACGGGAATTTCGTCGGCCTACGGGTCAACACCATCGCCAACCTCGGCGCGTATCTATCGACTTTTGCGCCGTGTGTGCCCACCTATCTCTACGGTACGCTCTTGCAGGGGCTGTACACGACCCCGGCGGTACACGTCGATGTCACGGGTGTCTTCACCAACACCACGCCCGTTGACGCTCTGCGCGGCGCGGGCCGCCCCGAGGCCACGTACGTCCTCGAGCGGACGATTGAGCAGGCCGCCTTGGAGACCGGCCGCGACCCGGCCCAACTGCGGCGCAAAAACTTCATCCCACCCTTTGACGGCGTTGAGCAGGAAGGCTACCAGACCCAAGTGGCCCTGCAATACGACAGCGGCAACTACGAGGCCGTACTCGACAAAGCCCTTGTGGCCATCGGCTACGACCAACTGCGCGAGGAGCAGGCACAGGGGCGCGCCGCCGGCAATGGCTGCTATTTGGGCATAGGCTTTTCGACCTATATCGAGGCCTGCGGCATTGCGCCCTCGGCCGTGGTCGGCGCATTGGGTGCGCGTGCGGGTCTGTTTGAGAGCGCGGGCGTCCGCGTCCAGCCCACCGGCAAAGTAACGGTCTTCACTGGCAGCCACTCACACGGGCAGGGCCACGAGACGACCTTTGCCCAGGTGGTGGCCGACGGATTGGGCGTGGCGATCGAAGATGTGGACATCATTCACGGCGACACCGAGTCGGTGCCTTTTGGCATGGGCACGTACGGCTCGCGCTCGCTGGCCGTCGGTGGCACAGCCATCGTCAAGAGCATGGACAAGATCAAGGAGAAGGGGGCCAAAATCGCGGCCCACTTGCTCGAAGCCGCCGAAGAAGACCTCGAGTTCGCCGAAGGGAGTTGGACGGTCAAAGGCACCGATCAGTCGATATCCTTTAGCGAGGTCGCGCTGGCCGCGTACGTGCCGCACAATTTTCCCGAGGGGCTAGAGCCAGGGCTGGAGTTTACCAGCTTCTACGACCCGGCCAATTTTACCTTTCCCTTTGGCGCTCATATAGCCGTCGTGGAGGTAGATGCCGAGACTGGCGTGGTTGCGGTGCGGCGCTACGTTGCCGTTGACGACGTGGGCAATATCGTCAACCCCATGATCGTCGAAGGCCAAGTAGCAGGCGGCATTACGCACGGCATTGGCCAAGCCCTATTTGAGGAGGCCGTGTACGACGACAGCGGCCAGCTCATTTCTGGCTCGTACATGGACTACGTCCTGCCGCGCGCCGACGATTTGCCTTCCTTTGAAACCGATCACACTGTCACGCCCTGCCCGCACAATCCCCTCGGCGTCAAGGGGGCTGGCGAGACCGGCACGATTGGCTCGCCGCCGGCCATTGTCAACGCCGTGCTCGACGCCCTGTGGCCGTTGGGCGTGCGCGACCTAGCGATGCCGCTGACGCCGCAGAAGGTGTGGCAGGCCATCCAGCAAGCCAGCTAAGGAGAAGACGACCATGATACCTGTCGCGTTTGACTATCATCGTCCCGCTTCAGTAGATGAGGCGCTTGCGCTCCTCGCAGACGACGCCAAGCTCTTAGCCGGCGGCCACAGTCTGTTACCGGCCATGAAGCTGCGCCTGTCGTCTCCGGGCGCACTAATCGACATTGGCCGGCTCGCGGAGCTCAACTACATCAGGGAGGATGGCGGCACCATCGCTATTGGTGCGACCACGACCCACCACCAGATCGAGTCCTCGGGCTTGGTGAGGGCCAAAGCCGCGGCCTTAGCCCAAGCGGCCGCGGTCATCGGCGATCCCCAGGTGCGCAACAAGGGCACCATTGGCGGCTCCTTGGCCCACGCCGATCCGGCGGCGGATTACCCGGCCGCGATTTTGGCGCTGGGGGCTGAGATCGCCGTCCGAGGCCCCGACGGTGCGCGTTCGGTGCCGGCGGACGAGTTTTTTGTCGATCTGTTTTTGACGGCGCTCGCGCCGGACGAACTTATCACCGAGGTGCGCGTGCCGGCCGCTTCGACGTCGGCGTATGTCAAGTTTCCGCATCCGGCCTCGCGCTTTGCGGTGGTGGGCTGCGCTGCCGCTGCGGCCGGCGGCGCGGTCAAGGTGGCCTTTACGGGTGTGGCCAATGCGGCCTTCCGCGATAGTGGGGTTGAGGAGGCCCTCAGCGGCGGTTTGAGCGAGGAGTCGATCGCCGCTGCTGCCGCACGGGCAGCCGACGGCCAGGAGGTGCTCGCCGATCACTTTGCTGGCGCAGAGTACCGCCGCCACTTGGCCAAGGTTTTCGCCCGCAAGGCGCTTGCGGCCATCGCCTGAGTGCCGTCGCATTTAAAGAGAAAGCCCCCGATGCTGGTTGAGCGTCGGGGGCTTTCTATCGTTAAGCCAGCGATGCGGAAAAATCGCAATTGGGATGCCCTGCCGCAAGGCACCTAGTTCAGCCGTTTCTTGATGGTGTTCACGCTCTTGCGAATTACGCCCGTCCGGTATTCCAGCAGACCTAATCGGCGGTTGAGGTGCTTTGTGCTCTTGGTCAACTGGCCAGAGAGTGCGTCCGTTTTGGTGGTTAGCTTCTTGGAGCGGTTGCGTATCTCACCAATCTTGGCGTTCAACCGTCTCAACTGACGACTCATATTAGCCAGCTCTTTGGTATGTTTCTTGGATCGATTGCCCACCTCGCCGATCTTGGTGTTAAGTCGCCCTAGGCGTCCGTCTAAGTGAGCCAACTCTGAACCGAGGCTGTCGGCCTTGCTCTCTAGCCCGCCTAGTTGCTTGGCGAGGTGGCCTACTTGCTGGTCGAGGCCCTCGACGTGTTTCTGCACGCTCGACACCTGCCCCGCGACTGCGGTGATTTGCTCGGTCAAAGACTCGGCTACTTGCCGCTGATAGGTTTTCGCGTCGCTTGAGAATTTCCACAACAGCAGGGCCAGCACCACAAAGCCCGCGATATTGATTCCCATTGATTTGTTCATCTTGTGCCTTTCTCAAGGATTTGAGTAATCAACAGACATTAGGCCAAGCTCCGCGCACGGACCCAAAATGTCGTTGCAACGCAAAGCCAATACCTTGTTAGTGGCCGCGTCGGCCCGGTGCAGGCGATAACCGCATAGTTCGTCTTGTTCAACGGGAAAGAAGCGGAAAGCGGAATCCTGGGCCCATTTCAATCGAAGGGACTGACCTTCCTTCGCCGCGATGGCCCTGAGATAGGCTGGCTGCCGCAAAATCCATTCGATCGCAAACCCATTCGCTTCTAGGGTGGCGACGTAGTAATCGGCAAAGGCTTGGCGGGCGAGTTGCAGGCGCTCGGTTTCGCTCAGCGTGTTTTTGCGTTCTGTGTGCACGGTGAAACTCAGTCGGGAAAGAGACGGTCCACGGCCAGCGTCCATCCCGCAACTGCTGGCTCGGCTGCTGCCGCCTCGCCTCGCCGATGGCTGAACGACTGGCGTGCGGGCAGATCGACGATAAAGCCGACATTATCCGCGAAGGCGTGTCCAGTGCGAGTGCGCTGGGCGTATTCTCGCAAGCTGGCGAAAATCTCGCCCGCCGCATACCCGGGCAACCCTCCGGTCGGCGACATAAGCACTAATTCCCCTTTGACCAGTTCGGCCTTGCCATTTTCTGCTACGTGGCGCAGGTCATCTATGGTAGCGGCAACATTTGTCATAGCTCAGATACATCCTGCGATGAGGTAGTATGTGTACGATACATTAGAATAATGACCGGAGCAAGATTTTGTCGTCCAACTTAGTCCCGCGTCAGTTGGCGATAGCGGACCCGCCGGGGCACGACAGAATCTTCGCCTAGTCGCGCCTTTTTGTTTTCTTCGTACTCTGAAAAATTGCCCTCGAACCAATAGACTTGGCTGTCGCCTTCAAAAGCCAGAATGTGCGTGGCGATGCGGTCCAAAAACCACCGGTCGTGGCTGATGACCACCACACAGCCGGCGAAATTTTCCAACCCCTCTTCCAGTGCCCGCAGCGTATGGACATCTAGGTCGTTGGTCGGCTCGTCGAGCAGGAACACATTGGCCTGTTCCTTGAGCACTTTGGCCAAGTGTACCCGATTGCGCTGCCCGCCCGACAGCGTACCCACCTTTTGCTGCTGATCGGCACCAAGGAAGTTGAAGTGCGCCAGGTACGCCCGCGAGTTTACCTGGCGCTCGCCTAGCTCGAGCTGTTCTTCGCCGCCGGAGATCTCCTGCCAGACGGTGTTGTCCCCCACCAGAGTCTCCCGGCTCTGATCGACATACCCCAGCCGCACGGTCTCGCCGATGCGGAGTTGGCCGCTATCGGCGGGCTCTTGGCCGGTAATCAGCCGGAACAGGGTCGTCTTGCCGGCCCCGTTGGGCCCGATGACTCCGACGATCCCGCCCGAGGGCAGCGCGAAGTCCATGTTCTCGAAGATGATGCGATCGCCGTAGCGCTTGCTCACGCCCTTGGCCTCAATGGCGATGTCGCCCAGCCGCGGCCCCGGCGGAATGTAGAGTTGCACCGACTCGTTCCGCTGTACTCGGTCTTGGTTTAGCAATTCCTCGTAGGCCCTGATCCTGGCTTTGTTCTTCTGCTGCTTAGCCCGCGGCGTCATGCGAATCCATGCCAGCTCGCGCTCCAGCGTCCGCTGTCTTGCGCTCGCGCTTTTTTCTTCCAACCGCAGGCGCTCCTGCTTCTGTTCTAGCCACGACGAGTAATTCCCCTTCCACGGTACGCCGCGTCCTTGGTCTAACTCCAGAATCCAGCCCGCCACATTGTCGAGGAAATACCGGTCGTGCGTAACGGCGATTACCGTCCCTTGGTACTGATGCAAATGCCCTTCCAACCACGCGACGGTCTCGGCGTCGAGGTGGTTGGTCGGCTCGTCTAGCAGCAGAATGTCCGGCTGGCGGAGCAACAGCCGGCACAGGGCCACCCGCCGCCGCTCGCCGCCCGAAAGCGTGCCGACCTCTTGGTCTTCGGGTGGACAGCACAGCGCGTCCATGGCCATGTCTAGCCGACTGTCCAAATCCCAAGCCCCGGCCGCGTCGAGTTGTTCGGCCACAGAAGCCTGCCGCTCGATTAGGGCATTCATGGCGTCGTCGTCCATAGGTTCGGCGAACTGGGCGTTGATTTGCTCGTAGTCGTGCAGCAAGTCCACGGTCTCCTGCACACCTTGTTCGACGATTTCCTTGACCGTCTTCCCTTTTTCTAATTCGGGCTCCTGTGCTAGGTATCCCACGGTAAACCCCGGCTGGATGCTAATGGTCCCCTCGTATGCGGAATCAATGCCCGCCATAATCCGCAACAGCGTGCTCTTGCCCGACCCATTCAAGCCCAACACCCCGATTTTGGCCCCGTAAAAGTACGACAGCGAAATGTCGGTGATAATCGCCTTCCGGTTGTAGTGCTTGCTCACCTTGTACATTGAGTAGATGATTTTTTCGGCGTCGCTCATGTCAGTTCAGTCCTTTATACGCATACGCTGCAAATACAATGCCCAAATCCCGTTCTGCTCGCGCCAAGTTTGAATACGGCTGCCGCCCCGGCTTTTGCAAACACTGCAAGAAGTCCCGCATCATGCCCTTGTAACCCATCAAGTCCCCCACGCCCGGAAAGTAGAGCCGCTGCCGCCGTCCCGACAGCCGCACGTATAGCCCATTGCACTCGAAAACGATGCGTCCTTCGCTGCCCAAAATCCGCGCGTGCTGAAAGGTGCCCTTGGTCAAGCTGAAGGCGTTCCAAGCATAGCGCAACACCAGCTCCGCTCCGGCGGGGAACTCGACTCGCACGATCGAATTCCGCTCTGGCTCACCCGCTTGGCGACCGGGAAACTCGGCGGTCACCCGCTGGGGCGCGGCGGCGAAAAGGTCCGCTCCAAGGGCGACGAAGTGGATACCGCCCTCCAGCAGCGCACCGTAGCCGCTTTTCCAGCCCGTGGCCGGCTGCGCGAAGTGCTTGCCAAGGGTCGCCCGTTGCACTTGGCCGATAAAACCCTGCTCGATGATCGACTTGAGCAGCTTGAGCGAGGGTTTGTAGTAGTAGTTTTCGGCGATCATTAGCAGCGCATCTGGATGAGCGGCTGCGGCCGCGCCAATGGCCGCTAAATCGTCTGCGGTGGCGCACAACGGCTTTTCTACCAATACCCCCTTGCCGGCGGCCAATGCGGCGACGACCTGCGGTCGATGCGCATCCGGCGGCGAGCTGATCAGCACTGCATCCACCGCGCTGTCGAGGACTTGGGCGTACGATGCGAAGACCGGTCCGCCGCCGCATTGGCGGCTGAGGGTTTCTGCGCTGGCCTGGGTGCGGCTGTGAAAGGACAGCTCGACCTTGCCGACCAGGTTTTTTGCGTGCCGGCGGCCGATGGTGCCGCACCCTATTAGACAGACCTTCTTCATCGCTGCGCCAAGATCCGCTCGGCGACCCGCAGGGCGTTGGCTGCGATGGTCAAACTTGGATTTACCCCGCCCGAAGAGGGCATGAAGCTGCCGTCGGACACGTAGAGGTTTTCGCTGTCCCAATAGCGACAATCCACATCGAGGACGCCTTCTGCTGGCCCGGTGGCGCAACGCAGGGTGCCTATGGCGTGAGAGAAGGAGTCGATTAGGTAGCGGTAGCGCAGCATACCGCCTGCTTGGCGCAATACGGCTCCTGCTTTGGCCAGCAGGTAGTCGCGGCGGCGACAGTCGGCGTCGCTATAGGCGTGTTCTACCTGCACCAGTTCCAGGCCTAAGACGTCCTGCTGACTGGCCAACGACACGCGATTGTCGTGGCGCGGATCGTCCTCGGCAATGCAGAGCAAGTTCTGCATATAGCCAGTCAGCAGCCCGACGAGCGTCTTGAAGCCCCACGGGGCGTGGTGCCGGATGATGGGAGGAGCCGGCGTGTAGATGTCTTGGATGACGCCCACGGCCGTGCCTAATTCCGGGCGCAGGTCTTCGTAAAAATCGGAAAAGCAGAGCTGTTTGTGGAAGACCTGTTGCGGATTGGTGCGAAAGGGAAAGATGCAATTGGCAATCCCGTTGCAGTGGCGCATGAGAAAGCGCCCGATCAGGGGGTGATCGAATCCCGAGCGGAGCATCAGGGCCGGGCTGTTGAGTGCCCCGGCGGCCAAGACCACTAAGTCGGCCGAGAGCGCGTGGGCTTGCCGAGAGGCACTATCGACATATTCGACCTGTTCGACGCGTCCGCCCCGTTGCACTAGCCGCCGCACTACCGCGCCGACGATGATGTCTAGCCCGGCCGCCGCGGCTGCGGCCAGCACAGTAGAAGCCATGTCGTTTTTGGCCTCGACCTTGCAAGGGAACCCGTCGCAGGTGATGCAGCGCAGGCAGAGGGGCCGGGTGCGGTCGGAAAAGTTGATTGCCAGCGGGATTTTGAATGGCCGCAGCCCGAGGGCCGTTCCCGCTTGGTAAATGCGCTGGGCCGGTGCGCTCAGTTCAACGGTGGCGTGCGGGTACGCGCTTAGTCCCGGCGGTTCGTGCGGATCGGTGCCCGCTTGGCCGTGGACTCCCAAAAGCTGCTCGGCGCGGGCGTAGTACGGCGCGAAATCTGCATAGGACAAGGGCCAGCGAGCAAAGTCCGCCGGCCGCAAGCGCAGCGACGCCCCACCGAAAAAGACCGAGTTGCCGCCGACGACCTCGTTGGGATAGGTGCGCTCAAAGGTGCGGCGTCCGTACTGCTTGACCAAGAGAGGCGAGGCCGAGCGGTAGCGCTTTTGCAGGAGAACGGTGCGCTGATCCCAGTCTGCGGCGTCGCGTTTGGCCCATTGGCCCCGTTCCAGCAGCGCGGTCTTCAGCCCGGCTTGCACCAGCGCGTGGGCCACCAGCGATCCGCCGAATCCGGAGCCGATGACTACGGCGTCATAGTGCGCCGCGTTCATGGGCATAGAGTGCGGCCAGTCCGGCGATAATCGCCAAGGCCGCGTAGTGGAATTTCTCGCGGGTGTCCAATTCGCGCTGGATGCGGGGCAGGTTGGGTTGGAATTTTCCGGACATATTGCGCTGGATGTAGGTCTTGTAGTACTCGACGGTGAAGCGCTCTAGCCCACCGTTCATGTAGATGAGAAAACCCAACCCGACCGGGTGGGCGGGATTGTCGAGCAAGTAAAAGAGCGGACTCAAGGCGGCCAAGACGACCCCGGAGCGCTGGAATTTGAGCCACTTGAACCCCTCGAAGGGCGCGTCTTTATAAGCTCCCCCCAAGGCCACGAGCAGCCCCGTGCAATATCCGGTCGCCAGGTAGCCCCAAAAGCTCTTGACGGGCGCGGCGACGAGCAGGAAGGCGAAGACAATGGCGACGATGAAGACCCCGGCACCATAGCGGACGAGGTCGCTGGTGACCGGGCGGCCAAAAAAGGTGATGCGCGAGGGAACGAAGTACTTTTGCTGATCTTCGGTGCGGAAGAAGCCCTTGTAGATTTCGGCGAGGAAGCGCTCTAGGCCCATGATTAGGAAAAACATTTGCACGAGGCCGAGATGCTGGAATTGCGCGCTGAAATACGGGATGAAGTAGAGCGCCAAAAAGATCGCGACGTGGAAGTACACGCTGCGCGGAAAGGTCTTGGGCTTGAAGCCTTCATACGGAGCGTCTTTGAATGCACCCCACAGGCAGGTGTAGAAGCCGGAGACGAGGGCGGTGATAAGCGCTAGAGCGAAAGTCATGGTCCGTTGAAAAGTGGTTGGAATGGTCAAAATATCAAAAATTAGGCTTCCGGCCCGGGTTCGGCAAACGCTTGGCGTGTTGACGCTGCTTATATCATTGGTCAGTTTTGGAAGCGATTCGGCCACTATCCACTACAATTCAACGAGGAGCTTGGCCCATGCGGCTCGGCGTCGTCGGCATGTTGCCCCCGGACTTTCGCGCGATCAGCGACTCACACCTAGCGGCGATCAAGGCGCTCAACCTGACGGGCGCGGCCTTTCACGCCCCTGGGGAAGCACTCGCGGCGATCACCGCCGCAGAGTGCCACAAAGTGCGCGATACTATTGCAGCCGCGGGCATGGAACTGCCCCAGTTCGGCATTGGCTTTGCCGAGTGCCTGTTCGATCCCGACGCTGCGGTGCGCGACCAAGTAGTAGGCAAGATCGAGCGCGGCATTGAAGTCGCCCGCGCCTTAGCGGCCCACACCTGCTTGATCCGCACAGGTAGCCTCAACCCAGCCGGTTCGTACTCGCCGTCGCCGCGCAATCGCACGCCCGCGGCCCGCGCCCTGCTGGTCGAAACCCTCAGGCGCGTGGCTGCCAAGGCCGAGTCCGAAGCCGTCACCATAGTCATCGAGACGCATCTGCTCACCATCATGGGGTCGCCAGAAATAAACCGCGACGTGCTGCAAGCGGTTGGCTCCGAGCGCATGACGGTGGTGATGGATTACGTCAACCATTTCCAGAATCTGGACCAAGTGTACAACAGCACTGAGCGCTTGCAGCACATATTTGAGATTATGAACCCGATCTCGGTAGTCGGCCATTGCAAGGACATCAAACTGTCCCCTGGCTTGGTGCTCCACATCGACGAGGAAATACCCGGCGACGGCGAACTCGACTTGGTCACCGCCCTCAAGCTATGGCACGACGCTCATCCCGACGGCTACATGCTGCTCGAACACTTGCCCAACGAGCAATACCCCAGAGCCGCCGCCAATGTCCACCGCATCCTCGCCGCCGCCGGCATTCCGGTGCATTAAACGCATAGCTAACCAAGGAGAGTACCATGATTAAGCCCCACGGCGCAGAAGAACTCAACCCGCTCTATGTCGAAGACGATGCCGTGCGTTCCCAGCTTGTAGAGGAGGCTGCTAGCTTGCCTTCTCTCGTCGTCTCTTCGGCCGCTGCGTCCGCAGCCGTCATGCTCGGCTCGGGTTACTTTACCCCGCTTACGGGCTTTATGGACGCGGCCAACGCCAAGAGCGTGGCTGCCAACATGCAAACGACCGACGGCCTGCTGTGGCCCACTCCGGTCGTCAATATGGTGCCCGGCGATCAGGTTCCGGCAGCCGTGGGTCCTGGCAGCCGCATCGCCCTATTGGATCCGAATGTGGACGGCCATCCCGTTATTGCCATTCAGGAAGTGACTGCGATCGAATCGCTGTCGGATGAGGAGCGCGCCGCGATCGTGGCCCAAGTCTTTGGCACCGACGACGACGCCCATCCCGGCATCGCGGCGTTCAAGGCCGCAGGCGACACCCTCATCGCCGGACCTATCGAGGTGCTCAACTTCTCGTATTTCCCCGGCGACTTTCCCGCGACCTTCCGCACCGCGGTCGAGCTGCGCGCCGCGATCGCCCAGCGCGGTTGGAACCGGGTGGTGGCCTTCCAGACCCGCAATCCCATGCACCGCGCCCACGAAGAGTTGTGCCGTATGGCGCAGCAGGCCGTCGAGGCCGATGGCATTCTCATCCACATGCTGTTGGGCAAGCTCAAGGCCGGCGACATCCCAGCCGATGTGCGCGACGCGTCCATTCGCAAGATGGTCGAGCTCTACTTTCCGGCCAATACGGTGATGATTGCCGGCTATGGCTTTGACATGCTCTACGCTGGCCCGCGCGAGGCCGTGCTGCACGCCATCTTCCGCCAGAACAGCGGCTGCACGCATCTGATTGTGGGCCGCGACCATGCGGGCGTCGGCGATTACTACGGAGCGTTTGACGCGCAGACCATTTTCGACGGCATTAGCGACGCCCTCGAAATCGAAATTTTCCGCGGCGACCACACCGTCTGGTGCAACGAGTGCAACGAGGTGGTGATGATGCGCGACTGCCCGCACGGCGGCGACGCGTACCTGTTCTTGTCGGGAACCCAGGTCCGCGAGATGCTGGCCGCTGGCGAGGCCCTGCCGCCGGAGTTTGCGCGGCCGGAGGTAGCCGAAATCCTCGCCGAGTATTATCAGCGAGAGGCGGTGGCAGGGTAGGGCGCGGTATGTAGGGGGCGGTTTCAAACCGCCCCCTACCCAAACGCAACCACGAGGAAAACGCAATGGAATATCGCAGAATGGGCCGCACCGGCCTCAAAGTATCGGAAGTTTGCCTTGGCACCATGACCTTTGGCCACAGCACGGACCAACAGGAGGCCCAGCGGATCGTCGATCTGGCGTTTGACGCCGGCATCAATTTCTTCGACACGGCCGATTCGTATGGCGGCGGCGAGTCCGAAGTCATCACCGGCAAGGCACTCAAGAGCCGCCGCCGCGAAGCGGTCCTCGCCACCAAGTTCTTCAACCCCATGGGGCCTGGCCCCAACGACTCGGGGATGTCGCGAGTGCGCATTATGAACGCGGTCGAAGACAGCCTCCAGCGCCTGCAAACCGATTACATCGACCTCTATTACATTCACCACGTCGATAGCCAAACTCCGTTGGAGGAGATGTTGCGCGCGCTCGACGACTTAGTTCGCCAAGGCAAAGTGCGCTATACCGCCTGTTCCAACTATCAGGCGTGGCGCTTGATGGAGGCGTTGTGGGTTGCCGACGCGAATGGGTTGGCGCGTTTTGAGTGCTATCAGCCGCAATACAGCTTAGTCGTGCGCGACATTGAGCAGGAGCTGATTCCGGTCTGTCAGCTCAAGGGGCTGGGGGTAGTCGTCTGGAGTCCACTCGGCGGCGGCTTTCTCTCCGGCAAGTACAAGCCCGGCGAGCGCACTTTGGCCGGTACGCGTTCGGCGGATGCTTGGGCGTACCCGCAAAGCTATTTTGCCACCAATGCCGACGAGACCTTGCAGACGCTCTTAGCCGTCGCCGCCGAGATGGGCCGCTCGCCGGCGCAAGTCGCCCTGCGCTGGGTGTTGGAACAACCGGCCATCACCTCGGTCATTATTGGTGCGCGCACCGTTGAGCAGGCGCGGGACAACATGCTTGCTGGCAGCTTTTGTCTCCCCGGCGAAGCCCGCGCCCGGCTCGACGAAGTATCCCATCTCCCGCATCGCTACCCGGAGGCCATGGAAGCGAACATGCACGAGCGCCGCGACGATGCGGTCGAGATGCCGGTGCTGGAGTGACCGGAGACGGATCCCCCCTGCAGGCGGCCAAGACCTGCGAGCTTCACGTCCACGTCGGCGGCAGCCTTTTTGCCGCCGATCTGCTCGACTTGGCCCGCGATTGTTACGACAAGATCGACTGGTCGCTATTTGTCGATAGCTTTGAACGCGCCTATGGCCGGCGTCCCGATCCGGTTGCGCTGTTCGGCGAAGTGCTCCATAGCCAACGTCTCGACGCGCTCAAGGCGCACTGCGTGTACGGCGCGGAAGACAAAGGCGACTTTGCCCATTTCCAGGCCAAGTTCAACTTGGCTATCTGCATCTACCGCCATTGGTGGAACGTCTTGGGCCAGCCAGAAGAAATTTTGCACCGGGTCTTTGCCCACCACCGCGGCGAAGGGCTGCGCTACATCGAATACCGGGCCATGGCGCCCTACGACCACACGCAGCCCGCAGCCTTCGCGCAGTTCCACAAGTTGACCGCTCGCGCCATCGCCCAAGCCTGCACCGCCGACTTTACCGCCCGCTACCTGGTCAGTCTGCCGCGCTGGGCACCGCTCGAATGCTACGAGTTGGTTCAACGCCTGCTCGACGAAAACGAGGATTTGCGTTCTACGATCGTCGGCCTCGATTTCTGCCACTTTGAGGAGGGCTACCCACCCGCCAGCACCCGCGCCTTCTTCCGCCGCCTGCGCCGCGACAACAAGCTGCGCCCGGAGCGCGCCTTTGATGTGGTCTATCACGTCGGCGAGGTTTACTTCGATAAATCGCTCGAAAGCGCGGTGCGCTGGTGCCACGAAGCCGCCGAGTTGGGTGCGCTGCGTTTGGGGCACTGCACCGCCCTGGGGCTCGACCCGGAGGTGGCCGTGGGTCGCCGGCCCCAAGCCCACCAAAGGGAGTTGGTCCGCGAACGCCTGGCTCAGATCGCCTACGATTTGCACCACAAGAGTGCATTGGCCGAGTTCGGCGTTGCCGTTGATGACCAAGCCCTAATGCAGGAGCGCAGCCGCCTCTCGTCCCGTCCCGGCGATGCGCTGGTGTGCCGCGCCTACGACGCCCCGCGTCTCGAAGCAGTGCGCCGGCGGCAGGACTTCGCGCTCAGCCGCCTAGCCAAGCTCGGCACCGTAGTAGAGACCTGTCCGACCTCTAACTTGCGCATCGGTGCCGTGCCCGACGCCGAGGATCATCCGGTGCATCGCTTTTTGGACTCTGAGGTCCGATTGGCCATCGGTGCCGACGACCCCGGTCTTTTCGACTGCACCCTCGCCGACGAGGTCAACTGGGTCCAGCGTCATACTGGCCTGACGCCTGCCGCGCTACAAGCCCGCCTCGGCGACCCGCGTGCCTACCGCTGCGGCCAGCGCCGCGTCCGCTAGGGGCCCATGATTACGCCGCAAAAGATGTTCAAGGGGTTTTTCTATACCTTGGGCACCGGCTATGCTACGCGGCTGGGTAGCGTGGGACTGACGGTCTTGATCAAAAGACAGCTCGAACCCAGCGTTTTTGCCGATGTGTTTTTGGGCGTGACGGTCTTTACCATGCTGTCGAGCCTGCGCGAATTTGGCCTGATGCACGCGCTGTTGCACTTCCAGGATCGCGTCGAGGAATTCGTCGGTACGCATTTTGCGCTAAATGTGTGCATTACCTTGCTGTCGTGTTTGTTGACTAGCGGGGTCGTGTTGGCCTTGGTGATGCTGTTGCCAGCGGATTTTTCCTGGACTTTTGCCCAAGTCGCGTGGGTGCTGGCGGCGCTGCATTTGGTGCGCCAATTGACCCTGACTTCAGAGGCCCTGCTGAGGATGGATTTTGAGTTTGGTCGGCTCTCTCTGTTGCACGGTTTGGGGACGCTGTTGGCTCTGGGCAGTGCGCTTTTGGCAGCCCACGCCGGGTGGGAAGAGTGGAGCCTGATATTGGGAGGATGGACGACGTACTCGGTGCTTAGCGTAGTGTACGTGCTGTTTTTTTCTACCGCTACTTGGTGCAGCCGTCCCTTGCGCCGGGCCTCTTTGCACTTTGACTGGGTTTGGGCGCGCCGCTTATTGGGCTATGGGGTGTGGATCTGGATTGGCTGGGTCTTGCAGGTTTTTATTTGGTGGTACGACAAACTGGTCGTGCGCTTGGTAGTAGGCGAGACGGCGCTGGCGCTCTACGAGACGGCGTGGTGGCTAGTGCAGATTCCCACCGCGGTCATCGCGCATATCATCTTCAACTACAGTAGCACTTTGTACTCGCGGTACCGGCACGAGCGCGAGCGCCTGGGCGAGTTGTTTTCCAAGATGATCAGCCTAGTGCTGAGAGTGTCGGCTCCGGTGTCGCTTATTTTGGTTTTCAATGCCCGCGAAGTAATCGCCCTTTTAGGCGACCAATGGGCTGGGTCGGCGCGCATTGTGGTCTGGTTGGCTGCCTATGCGCTGTTGCGCCCGCTGCTCAGCGATGGCTTTAGCCTGCTGTGGGCTGTAGGGGCGACGCGCCGATCTGCGGGCATTGTGGGGATGCAGGGGGCCGTGGGCCTTTTTGCCGTCCCTGCGCTGGCCGTGTTGTGGGGTGTAGAGGGCGTAGCGTACAGCATGGGCGCGGTGGCCGGCACGGGTTTTATCGGCCTGTGCATTGGCCTGCGTGCCTATGTGCGCGTCCATTGGTTCAAGGTATTGGCCGCGCCGACCGTGGGATTGCTGGCCGCCGCGGTATGTGGATGGTCGTACGATCGTTGGGCCTTGGATTATGCGGTGGGTGATTTTGTTTTGCGGAGTGGAATTATGGCGTTGGCGTACGGGATTGTTGTCGGGATACTAGAACGTCGCACCATCGTCGAGGAGCTCGGACACTTGCGCCGCATTATGCGTGGGGGCGAGGAGGAAGAATGAGCATTTCGCCGGCTGCGATCTGCGCGAGCGTCGCCGCGTAGAGCCGGTGTTCGACTGCCAACACTCGCTTTTGCAAGGTCTCGGGCGTGTCGGCTGCTTGCACTGCAACCTTGGCCTGGGCGAGGATCGGTCCGCGGTCGTATTCTTCATCTACTAGGTGGACTGTCGCCCCGCTCTCTGACTCGCCAGCAGCCAACACGGCCTCGTGGACCCGCATCCCGTACATGCCCTGCCCGCCGAACTTGGGCAACAAAGCGGGATGGATATTCAAAATCCGCCCCTCGTAGGCCGCCAGCACCTCCGCCCCCAGCTTCTTCATATAGCCGGCTAGACAAATCACTTCGACCTCGTGCCGCTGCATGGCCGCCAAAATTGCCTCTCCCAGTGCCGCGCCGTGCGTCCGCTCGCTGAGGTGGTACGCCGCAATGTTCGCCTGCCGCGCCCGCGCCAGCGCACCCGACTGCGAGTTGTTGCTAACTACCACGCACGGCGCAGCCGCCAGCGTCCCCGCTCTACAAGCGTCGATAATCGCCTGCATATTCGACCCGGTGTGCGAGGCGAGAAACCCTAGTTTTAGCATTTAGAGAAGGTCTAGAACTTGCTCGGGTGGTCGCCCGAGGCGCGCTTGGCTTCCTTTGACTACGATGGGTCGCTCGATCAGGATGGGGTGTTCGACCATCGCCTGAATGAGCTGGGCCCGATCCGTTTCTTCGGCCAACCCCAGCGTCTCGTATTCGTCCTCTTTGGTGCGCATCAGCTCCCGGGGTGCTAGCCCCAGCATTTGCATCAGCTCGTCTAAGGTCTTGGCGTCCGGCGGCGTCTTCAAGTACTCGACGACCCTCGCTTCCACGCCATGCTCGGCCAACAAAGCCAACGTCTGCCGGCTTTTAGAGCATTGCGGGTTGTGGTACATGGTTACTTCGGCCATTTTCTTATCCTGTTGAGTGTTTGATTGCCACTGCAAAAATTAAGGACTTGCCTTCATGCCTACAATAAGCCCAGCCACGCCAGCCGACGCCGAGTTCTTTCAGCAAAACGGCTATATCCGCTACGAGCACTTCTTCTCCGCTGCGGAAATCACCTCGCTGCGCCACGCCATTGACCACGCCATCGACACCCAGCGCGCCCGCATTAAAGGGGCCGAAAACGATGGCCGCGGGTCGGAAGAGTACGAGCGCGTCTTCAACCAGATGGTCAACCTCTGGACCGACTATCCGGCTGCCAAGGAGATCGCGTTCCATCCGCGCTTGGCCGAGACGGCCCGCCGCTTGAGCGGCTGTCGCCACGTGCGCATCTACCACGATCACGCGATGGTCAAGCCGCCCGGCCAAACGAGTAAGGAGACAAACTGGCACCAAGACGCTCCCTATTGGCCGATGGACCCGGTAGGCGCGCTGTCGGCGTGGATTGCAGTCGATGACGTGACCGCAGACAACGGCTGCCTCCACTTCGTGCCCGGCTCCCATCAGTACGAGCGGCTCGAACCGATTAAACTCGGCGTTGCTGGCGAGAGCATCGTCGCCAAAATGAAAGAACAAGGCTACGATGTACCCGAGCCGGTGACTATGGACATGCCAGCCGGTGGCGTTACCTTCCACCACGGCTGCACCTTCCACTACGCCGGTCCCAACCAGACCGCTGCACCGCGCCGGGCCTTCGCCATTATTTACATGCCCGACTACACTACCTTTACCGGCACCCACGACGCGGCCGGTGCGGCCGACGAAATGGAGGCCGGTGGCTCTTGGGACCACCCGCTGCACCCCATTCTGGCGGGTGCCTAAAACGTGCTCTTTTTTTGCGCCAGTGCTCTGCTGATGTGGGTGGTCGCGGCGGCTGGCGAGGAAGAATGGTCGCTAGTGTGGGCCGATGAATTCGCTGGCGCCGGCTTGCCCGATCCGGCCAATTGGCGCTACGACATCGGCGGACACGGCTGGGGCAACCAAGAGTTGCAGTATTATACAGCGCAGCGCCGGCAAAACGCCCGCGTCGAAAATGGCTTGCTCGTCATCGAAGCCCACCGCGAACCCTACCAAGGGCGCGCTTACACTTCGGCGCGCTTGGTCTCGCGCACCGCTTGGACCTACGGTCGCTTCACAGTGTGTGCTCGCCTGCCTTCGGGCCGCGGCACTTGGCCGGCCGTTTGGATGCTGCCGACCCACAACACCTATGGCGGCGACGCCTACTGGCCCGACAACGGCGAAATCGACATCATTGAGCACGTTGGCTTTGAGCCAGATGTGGTTCACGCCTCAGTTCACACCCGGGCCTATCACCATTTGTTGGGCAACCACAAGACAGCCCAGTTCAGCGTGCCGACAGCGCGTTCTCAGTTCCACGTTTATACGGTCGAATGGACGCCCAAATGGATCCGTGGATTTGTCGATGACAAACTCTATTTTGCCTTTGCCAACGAACGCCTGACCGACCCACAGGCCGACTACCGCCAGTGGCCTTTTGACCATCCCTTTCACCTTTTGCTCAACCTGGCTGTTGGCGGCACTTGGGGCGGCAGCCGCGGCGTTGATGAAACCATTTGGCCACAACGTCTTGAAATTGACTACGTGCGAGTCTATCAGCGGCTAGCTGCAACAGCCGCTGAGGAAAAGTCTTGGGGCGCAGTTAAACAATGCGAGTAGTGTATGCAAATACAATCCATCCGCGTAGTTGACCTGCGGCTCCCACGCAATCCTGCCAAAACCGCAGCGCGCCGCCCCTCTTGGAACCAGAGCGCACCGCGTTCGTTGCCGATCAACAAATATCCAGAATTTGCGCGCCTACCCGGCCAGATGCCGGGCATGGGCGGCGGACCTGTCTGGGTCCAAATCACCGCCGAGGACGGTACTTGGGGTTTGGGTGGCTGCTCGTTTGGCGCACCGGTCGCCGCCCTCGTCGAGCAGGTGTTCGCGCCCTTGCTCGTGGGCCGCGATTGTCTGGCCACGGAATTCCTCAACGACCTGATGTGGCGCACCGCTCAGCGCCTCGGCCATGCTGGCACTGCCGCCGTTGCGCAAAGCGGCATCGATTTGGCGCTTTGGGACCTCAAAGGCAAGCTGCTAGATCAGCCCGTGTACCGCCTGCTCGGCGGCCCTTGCCGCGATCACATCGAACTCTACGCCACCGGCGACGACCTCGACTGGAGCCGCGAACTGGGGTTTAGTGCGTTTAAGGTTACCAATCCGGTTCACTACCGCGAGGGGCAGGAAGGGCTCAACCGCCTCGAAGACAAAATTGCCCAAGCGCGGCAGACTATTGGCCCGGACTGCGAGTTGATGCTCAACGCGGTCATGTCCTACAACGTCGAATACGCCGTGCAAGTCGCCGAGCGGCTCAGGCCCTATCAGATGCGCTGGATTGAGGAGCCGCTGATTCCCACCGATCTCGAAGGCCACATCGCGCTCAAGCGGGCCGCTCCGTACGTGTCCATTGCCACCGGCGAGGACCACCATGGTCGTCAGGCCTTTCGCCAGCTAGTTGAGCACCGCTGCGTCGATGTGCTGCAACCGGATCTCAAGTGGTGCGGCGGTTTGTCTGAAGCGGTCAAGATCTACTACATCGCCGAAGCCGCCGGCCTTGTCACCATCCCCCACGGCGGTGCCAACACAGCCTATGGCCAACACTTTGCTTTTGCCCTGCCCGAGTCGCCGATGGCCGAGTATTGGCTCGGCTCGCCCCCGGGCATTCCCCTAGAGGAAGTACCGGCCATACCGGGCACAGCCGTGCCTCAAGATGGACGCTTGGTCCCTTCGGACGCACCGGGTTTTGGCATGGAAATAGCAGACGATTGGATCGCACCGCGCTGAGGCATGGCTGAACCGTTCGATTTATCCACCAGCCCCGGCCCCGGCCAGCGCCTAGTTTTTGCCCTGTTGGGCGTTAGCCAGTTGGTATTGAGCACCATCGCCTTCCAGCGCGGCGGCTTTGGGTATGGACTGGCGGTGCTCGGCGGCGGGATCGCGGCGTTTTGCGCGGCGGCTTTTTTTCTCCACCGCCTCCATCGGCGCTTGGTCTGGCTGAGACCGGAGGGCGTGACCGTTGAAGAGGGGCTGTTTGGCCGGCAGACGCTGGCGTGGGCCGAGGTCAAAAAGGTGAGCCTGTCGTCGGCTGCAACCGTATTCCACGCGGCAACGGGCGAGGATATAGTCCTACCCAATGCGGTCAATCAGCCGCGGGATATTGCCCCGTTTTTGGCGCAGTTGCGCGCCTTGGTAGATGAGCACGAGCTGAACGGTTAGCCTACTCGGCAGGCTCGTCCTGGTTGGTTTGGGCGGCGAGGTGGGTTTCGATTTTGCCGACGATCTCAGCGGCGGAGTTTTGCTTGGTCACTGTTTCCAGCAGGGTGTGGTCTTGGGCGTTGATGAGCAGGACGAGGCCGGTTTGGTTGTTGGCCTTGAAGTGGTCTTCTACGTCGAGAGCCGCAGCAAGCAGGCGCGCTTGGGAGGTCAGCGTTGAGTCGGTGACGTCCAATTGGACGAAAAGGACGGGCTGATCGGCTACCCCGGTTTGGACTTCTTCGAGGATGGGCACGAGGGCCGTGCAGGCGCCGCACCAATCGGCGTGGACTTTGACCACGTACAAAGCCGGGTCGCCTTCGCCTTCTACTGGGACGGTGCCGGCGAGGGTGGGAGTTGGTAGCAAAAAGGCCAAGGCGGTGAGCGTGAGGATGTATTTCAGCATGATTTGCTCCTATTTGAGAAAGTTGTGATGGGGTCGAGTCAAAGTCGGTTTGTCGAAAGACGATCTGGCTTGTCGAGCGGTTCCTCAATAATTTTAGGGTAATTCTCGCTTGCATTCAACTGGGGCTAGGCAGCCAGTGGGCGCAAGTAGTTGCGGAACTCAACGGTGTCGGTGCGGTTGTTGTCGCCGAACGCCAATTTTATCGCAGAGGAGGCTCCCGGTGAAAATCACCCAAGTAGAGCTGTACGAAGTCGAAATCCCGCCGATCCCGGCCATCGCCCGCTACTATCCCAAGATCTACGACATCACCCTCTGTCGCGTCCAGACCGACGAAGGCCTAGAGGGCTGGGGCGAGTTCGCGGGCAAAAAGTCTGCTGGTCAGGAGCAAGCCAACGCTCTTGTGGGGCAAGATCCGCTGGCTTTGGACCCGTACCATCGTCCAGACGCTTTTACCTGCGCGTTGCTCGACATTGCAGGCCAAGCCTACGGCATTCCGCTGCATCGCTTTTTCGGGGCGCAGGTGCGCGACAAGGTGCCGGTGTCGTACTGGTCGTGCCCCATGACGCCAGAAGAGACCGCGGCTGAAGCGGAAATAGGGGCCGAGCTGGGTTTTAGCAACCACAAGCTCAAGGCGCGCTCGTGGAATATCGTCGAGACGGTGCGGCTGATGAAAGAAGCGGTGGGGGCCGACTACACGGTCGGCGTGGATCCCAATACTGAGTTTGCCCTGCTGCCCACTGGTGCGCGTTTGGCGAGCGAATTGGAGCCTTTTGGCACAGTGTCGGTTTTTGAAGATCCGATCCGCAAAAACAACCTCGAATGGTACCGCATCCTGCGCGAGAAGACCCACATTCCCATCGCCTTGCACTTGGGAGCGCCGTCCGGTGTGCTGGCAGCACTCAAGGCCGAGTGCATCGACTACGTGAACTTGGGTGGCTCGGCGCTACAGGTGCGGAAGGCGGCGGCGCTGGCGGAGGCTGCGGATGTGCCCTGCTGGGTTCAGATGGGAGGATTGTGTACCGGGGTGCTGGCGGCGTACTCGGTGCATTTGCAGGCGACGCTGGCCAACGCCACGTTGCCCTGCGATGAGCTGCCCTTTACGCGGGAGGCCGATGTTGTGGCCGAGGGATTGGCACTGGAGAAGGGGCACTTTGCTGTGCCGACAGGGTCGGGGTTGGGTATCAAGGTCGATATGGAAGTGGTGGAGCAGTATCGCGTCGCTTGAGAAAGAAAAAGGCTCTATAGTGAGGTTTGCCCCAGCGACCACCCGATTGGGCATGGCACCTTTAGAGATGTTGTAGAGGTTAAAAGATATGCAGCGGTTGACTAGAGGATCATTCGAGAAAGCAAGGAGTTTCGTGATGGGGTCGGGCCGGGAATTAGAAAGACGGCTTCTATCGTATTATTTTGACGGCGGAACGCCAGCCGCGGTCTTGGACGAACTGGCTAGCTATCAGAATCAGGACGGCGGTTTCGGCCATGGCCTCGAACCCGATCTGCAAATGCCCGATTCATCGGTCATCACGACGACCATTGCGCTGCGCATTCTCAGAGAGGTCAAAGCGACTAGCGAAGATGAGATTGTCCGCAAGGCAGTTCACTATTTGCTGGCCGAATACGATTCGGCCCAGAGCATATGGCCTATCGTCCCGCAAGCGGTGGATGAATATCCCCATGCGCCGTGGTGGAATTTTGAGAATACAGCGGATACTTTTGGCAATTTCCTAGCCAATCCTCGTGCGGAGGTCGTGGGCTATCTACACGAGTATCACGAGTTGGTACCTACAGACCTGACTAAACAGCTTACTGTAGAGATCGTAGAGCATATAAAGACATTGCCAAATGAAGTGAACATGTACGATTTTATCTGCTGTGTTCATCTGGTTGAGACAGCTGCCCTGCCCCAACCGGCGCAAGATGCGCTGGCGGCAATAGTAATTCAGAGAGCACACTCGGTCGTCGCTCGTACGCCGGAAGAATTGCTGCAACCTTCTGCCAGACCGCTCTGGTTAGCTGCTACGCCCAACTCGTTGCTGGCAGAGACACTAAAAAGCGAAGTAGATATGAATTTGGACTTTGATATTGAGCATCAAAATTTAGATGGCTCTTGGTCTCCTACTTGGAGTTGGTATGGCCAGTATCCAGAGTCTTGGCCGCAAGCCCAACAGCATTGGAAGAGTTGTTTGACCGTTGAGATATTAAAAGCGTTAAAAGAATTTGGGCGGCTTGAGGGTCTCTCAGATTGAGCGTACCCATGTTTTTTAATAGGCCATTTCTTTTAGCTGTTTTATGCAGCGTCTTCCTCGTGTTGCCCAATGCCTGTAACGGCGGGGATCCTATGAGTAATCCAGCTAAAGACCCAATAGATTCACCCTATACCGTAGGCGTCTATTATTACCCTTGGTACGGCGACGATTTTCACGGGGGCCGCTATATGCGTAAAGAGCTAATACCACCGCAGTTGCCAATGCTGGGCGAGTACGACGATCGCGACCCCGCTGTGATCGCACAGCATCTCAAGTGGAGCCGACAGGCCAATATATCGCTGTGGGTGGCCAGTTGGTGGGGCCCCGATTCGCGCGAAGATCAGGCTCTGCTACAGCATATTCTGCCGCACGATGAATTGGACGATATGCAGATTGCGCTGTTTTATGAGACGACAGGGCGGACGAGGGAGTTTTCAGCGTTCAATCGCGTCGCACCGGACATCGCCTATATAGCCGAACGCTATTTCGACCACCCCAACTACCTGCGGATTGATGGACGACCGGTGCTCTTTGTCTATTTGACGCGGGTATTATCGCGCAATGGGATGTTGGCTGAGGTGGTGGAGGCTATGCGTGTGACAGCGAGAGAGGCGGGACGCGATATATACATCGTCGGCGATGAGGTTTTTGGTCAACCGCCGTCGTCTGCTGAGGCTATTGGGCTACTGGATGCAGTGACCAACTACGACGTGTACGGCAGTATGGGGGCGAAGGGTTATGCCGGACAGGCGGCTGTGGATCGGTATTACGCAGCGCAGGCGAGTTGGCGAGAACTGGCTCATGCTGAAGGGACCGCGTTTATACCCGCTACGACGCCGGGATTTAACGACAAAGGGGTGCGCAAGGGACATGAGGCTGTCTCGCGGAAGTTGAGTGAAGAGGCCGAATTTGGCTCGCTATTCCGCGCGATGCTGGCGCAGGCTGTAGAATATACGGATGAATCAACGGAGCGAATGCTGATGGTTACTTCGTGGAATGAGTGGCACGAGGATACGCAGATTGAGCCGGTTGAAAAGGGGGGAGTGACTCGGTTGGATGGCAGCGAGACGGGGAAGGCGTTTAGCGAGGGGTTGGATTATGAGGGATATGGGGAGCGGTATTTGGAAATAGTAAGGGAGGGCACCGAGCGCCAACAGCAATGAAAAGAGGATTTTGTCGAGATGATGTTTAGGGTTCGAAGATATAAGGTCGTCCCCGGCAAGACGGCAGCGTTCAACGACTTCTTTCTGACGAGACTGTTTCCCGTTCAGAAGAGATACGGCGCTCGTCTCGTTGGTCGTTTTCAAACAGACGATGGGCTTCAGATTGTCGCTGTATGGGTTTATCAGAGCTTTGACCACTACAAAAAAGTGCAGAGCTTGGTCGCCGAGGATGCCGACTCGATTGCAGCTCAAGAGTATCGACGACAGGAGTTAGATCCGCTTTTTACCGAGACGGATGAGTCCTTCATGGTTTCGACCGTACCAATGGCGTTGACGGAACTTGCTCACTTGGAAGCATGAGTGCAAAATAGGACTTCAGATCAACGCCGAGGCGGTGTATAATGAAACGCGACCATCGTCTCCGTATTCTCGCCTATCTGACGATTACCTTCTGGGCGGTCATTTTCCTGCAGGCACCCATTCCGCAGGATCCCGCCTATCACCAGTTTGCCGATCAGCGCACCTTGTTCGGCATCCCCCATTGCCTGAACGCGATCTCCAACCTGCCCTTTTTGTTGGTAGGGCTGTGGGGATTTGGCGTCGTGTTTCGCCTCGCCACAGATCCCGCGCAACAGGCGTTTGTGCGCCCGGCTGATTCGCTGGCCTATCAGATCCTCTTCCTCGCAGTGGCACTGGTCGGCCTCGGCTCCACCTACTACCACCTAGCCCCCAGCAACCAAACGCTCCTGTGGGATCGCCTGCCGATGAGCATTGCCTTTATGGCGTTTCTCGCTACGGCGATCACCGAGCGCCTGGACCGGCGCACTGGCATCATCACCTTGCTGCCGCTGATCGCCTTTGGTCTTTTCAGCGTGTTGTACTGGTATTATACCGAGCGGGCCGGGGCCGGCGACCTCCGCTATTACATCGTCGCCCAAGCCTACCCAATTCTGTTTGTACCCCTCATGGTTGGTCTGTTGCCATCGCCGTACACACGCGGGGCCGATTTCTACATCGCCGGTCTGTTTTATCTGTTCGCGAAAGTCGCCGAGGTATTTGACCAAGCTCTCTACGCAGTCGGGGGAGTCATCAGCGGTCATACGTGCAAACATTTGTTCGCTGCCTTGGGAGCCTATTGGGTGTTGCGGATGCTCCGGCGGCGACGGCTGAACTGATTGGTTGGTTTATCGGGATAATGGATACCATTCGCCCCATCTGCGAGGCTGCACTGGACGGACTCATCAGTCTGCTTTGCGCCGTGCCCTAGCCCCTACTGCTGACGCGCCGATCTAGGGATTACGGGCGACAGCTCGCTGATAGCCAAGGCCGCGTCCGAAGCGCGGGATCACCGGGGACCGGCGTCGGTGGGATCGGTGGGACGAGGGTCAACACCTTTGCGCTCGTCGCTGAAGCGGATGGTAGGGCGTCAAACGCAGCATTTTCGAATCGCCAGACCGAAACTCGTGCAGTCCGGTCGCAGAATTTTGGCCGCAAGAAAGTGGAACAAGCTCAACCTGTATCGACACCTGCAGGGCCTGAATGGTACCCGCCAAATGCGCGGAAGGGTTACCGTCCATGTCAAGCAATGGAAATACGCGAACCTCTCGACCTATGCGAAGCATTTCCCGCAGGAAGGAGAGGTGGGTTTCTGCGTCGAACTCGGCGGAGTAGAGAAACAGTAGATGAGAACAAAGTACAAGATCGAAAGATTCCGATCGGAAGGGCAATTCCGGTAGGCAGGCAGATACGTAGCGACCACTCCGAGTCGCTGCCCGAAAATCGGCAATGAAAGCTGTGAGGACGTCACGCCGACGTTGGACGACTTCTTCCGGGCTGCCGTAGTAATTCCAATTGAACCGGTCTCGCGCCTTCTGCATTCCCGCGAGCATCTGTGCCGCTGTGAGATCGAAGTCAGCTAGAAAATCTCTAGCGGAAAACCTATACATGGGGTCAGCGGCGACAACGTATCGTCCATTTCTGCTCCATTCCGCAGCGAACGACGATGGCCCACTGCCGCAGTCCAATATACGCGCAGATGGCGGAACGTCAGATAACGCGAAGAACGCCTCGTATTCGGCGGCACTACGGCCCCACGGAGGGACGGCTCCGCCAAAATCAAAATCGTTTGACATGGGTTATACCTTTTACATGGGTTATCGTTATCCTTCAAGGAGAAGCCTTCTTATCCTGTCTCCACATGGGGGCGCACCTCTCTGTCCAAGCGATCAGACAGTTCGTCTTCTGCTATGTCCAGTTCATAGTCCATCTGAATGCCCATCCAGAATTGGGACGACATGTTGAAGTAGCGAGCCAAACGCAGGGCGGTATCAGCAGTAATGCCTCGTTTTCCTAATACTATCTCGTTTATACGTCGGGGCGGTACGCCGATGGCAAGTGCCAAGCGGTTTTGGCTGAGGTTCATCGGCTTGAGGAACTCTTCCAACAAGACTTCTCCCGGATGAACAGGAACTAACTTCTGAGCACACATAGGTCCTTTCCTTAGAGGCCGTCTAAAACCTAAGGGTTGCGCTCTCTTCCTTGCCTTCAAGCCGCTGGGAGCGAGGGTGTGGTGTCTCGCCCGCGAAAAACGCCGACGGACCAAGGGCTTGACCGCCGCGCAACCCAGCGCGACAGGGGTTTTCAGGCAATATAGCAGCAGGCATTAAGCTATACAACTACACTGACGGAGCAATGCGATTGAGCCAATCCCAACCGGCGATTTTCCGCAGCAACGCCAGCCTCGCGGGGATGTGATAATTCAATAGCAGGCGTCGCAGTATAGCTACGGTAAAAAACCACCGCAGGACGCCATCTTCGCCAATGGGTTCGGGCTTGTCTGTTGCCGCTATATACGCCTCGATAAATTGCTTGGCGCACTCCAGCGATGCTGTGGGGAAAAGGCATTCCCGACCGCCAAATTGAAGCGACGCGAATGCTACATCGTAGAGCGAGTAGTCAATGACGGCCAGGTCGAAGTCCCACACGGTGGCAATTTTCGCCTTCCAGACCCGCAAGTTAGCAGGACGGTAGTCTTGGTGCGTGATCGATAGCATTTTCTGCTCATCGCATAGCGACTTCACAGCGGCGGCGTTGGATTGTACGAAATGGAGCTGAGCTCGAAGGAATGTTGCGTCATCCTCACTTAGCTCGCTCCAGTGGAAAAGTCGAGCAATTTTTGCCGACAATTCAGCCCATCTAGTTGAAGGTATGTAGTACCAACCCAGGTCCTCTCTTGCTGATTCGGCTTGGAGTTTATCCTCGTATTTGCGACCTGCCGAGTGCAGTGCCGCTAGCGTCTGGGCGGCCTCAACAATCAGCTCGCGGGAGTCCCACGGAGGATGTTCGTCGGATGGCATGTAGGGGTTCAACACCCACCAGGCTGATCCGCCGCCGTAGCAGTACCTTCCATCCAGCGTCTGAACCGGCAGTGAAACTTGTCTAAAACCGTTGTACTTGAGGACTTCCACTAGCTGGAACTGATAGCTCTTTGCCATTCTGTCTGC
The DNA here is from genome assembly GCA_965221515.1 of Candidatus Latescibacterota bacterium. Taxonomy (GTDB): domain Bacteria; phylum Latescibacterota; class UBA2968; order UBA8231; family UBA8231. Next base: position 3,167,237 of record OZ244897.1, on the reverse strand, counting down.
TTGGCACGGAGAGCGGGATAGGACGAACTGTCCCTGAGACGATTCTATGAAGAAGTGAGTGCTGAAATGCGCTCGCGATTCAGTCAACCGCAGACCAGTGAGGCCGTAAACGGCAGTGGCGATGTCGTTCCAGCGATTGTCCATGTGGGCTCGGAGGGCACTTGACGTTTTAGTTTTAGTAACGGTGCGTCTCGTTCTCGTACATGACCATATTACTTGGTCGCCATCCAGTAGGTATCACCCATGTGCTCGGAACCTACGTACGGCTTGCCATCATAGCTCCCGTATAGCTCCCACTGATCAAATCCACCCAAGCGCAGCAGCAACTGGAATTCCTCTTTGTAGATCCATCGAGCCTGCATGGGCACTTGAACTGTCTCCCCGTCGTACCTGAAAACCCACGTGTAAGTCTCCGTCTGCGTTGTCAGATCACATATTTTCGTATGAGAAACCTCAATTGGTCTCCCCGTCTCGGGATGGTCGAACTTGCCGAATTTTTTTTCTGCTGGCTGAGCGTCTTGGTGAAGGAGCAAGTCTTCTGTGTAGGAGGGAATGTAGAAGTTTAGCAGCAGACGTCCGCCCGACTGCAGACAGTCGTGGACTCGCCGCAGACAGGCGATCTGGTTCTGCTGCGTCGATAGCATCAGGATCGAACTGGCAGGTATGAGCACTGCTTCGAACGGGTGATCGTAGCTAAAGTCGATGAGATTCTGTTGTGTGATTCGAGAATCTATGTCCGAAAGGCTCAATCCGGCCGCCTTGCGCCTGAGTACCTCCAGCATGGGTAGCGAGACATCAAACCCGAAGACATCAAATCCATTCAGCAGCAAAGGCAGCATAATGGAACCCGTTCCGCAAGCGGCCTCCAAGATAGCACCGTGCGTGTCTTGCAGATGTTTGCGATAAAAGTGTAGCTCGCGTTCACGCTGTTGCGAGCGCCCGCCGGCCTCGTTCCATCGGTCGTAGATCAGCGCCCACCAGCGGCTATCGTAGTTGCTCCCAGTCTCCGACAAGAGTTGTCCTGCGTTTTGTCTAAACATCGCTCCATGTCAGATAATGCCGAAGCCCAAGGTGCGAAAAGACTATGGCCGACGCTTTAGGAGGAATATAGCGATCCTAAATGATTTGCCAGCATGAAATGTTCATGGCCCCGGTCTTTCCCGCGCAAGCGGGAATCCAGTCCCGAATGATATGGGATTGCTATATCACTTCGGGGACTTGTGCAGGCATGACAAAAGCTGCGTAACGTCAGTTGTGTAAAACGAAGGTATGCCTCTTGGTACATAGTCGCAATCGCAACGAGCTAGAGGCGACAGGTTCCTCGGTGGATGGTCAACGCACAGACACGCGGACTGTCTCCCCGTCTGGTGCTTGCCAAACTCTGCACCCGCACAACGCGTTTGTTGAAGTTACTACTTCTATTGTATAATTAATACTCAATACTCGACTTGCAATGCAAAGGGAACCTTAGAGATATGAGCGAAACCCGTCCCGTAATCGTGTACGACGGCGAATGCCGCTTCTGCCTGTGGAGCGTCGGCCGCATTCGCCGCTTTGACCGCAATGGCCGCTTCGAGTATCTGCCGCGCCAAACGGCTGGCGTCGAAGAGCGGTTTCCCATCCTCTCCAGCTCCGACTTTAACACCGGCCTGCGCCTTATTCACGCCGACGGGCAGATCGATGTTGGCGCGGATGCCGTGTACCAGATTTATCGCCGGCTTCCTCGGTGGAATCTGTTTGCCGGAGCGTACCGCATTCCAGGGCTAAAACAGCTCTTTCGCGCCGGCTACGGTCTCGTGGCGCGCAATCGGCATCGGTTTGGCCGGGTCGAATGCGCCGATGAGGCGTGCGAAATCCCGTACGGAGAGCGGCACAAGACTCCCCCTGAATCGGCCTCTGCCTGATTGCCCCATGACTCGCAACGTCCTATTTCTCATCGCCGACGACTGGAGCCGCATTGCCGGTTGCTACGGCAATAACGTCGTCCACACGCCCCGCATTGACGCGTTTGCCGGCGAGGGCACGGTCTTTGAGCAAGCGTTCTGCACCAGCCCTTCGTGCGCGGTCAGCCGCGCCTGCATCCTCACCGGATACCACAGCCACACCCACGGGCAGTACGGCCACTGCCACGGCATCCACGGTTTCGCTACGCACTCTCATATTACCTCCACCCTATCCAGCTTGAAGGCGCACGGCTACGCTACGGCCTGCATTGGCAAAAAGCACGTAGAACCGCCCGGCGTGTATCCGTTTGACTTTGAGCCTAGAGTCAATGCCAGAAATGGCGTTGAATTGGCCCGCGCCGCGCGCGACTTTTGGGCCGCTCATCCCAAGCAGCCGTTCTACATGCACGTGGGGTTTACCGACCCCCACCGCGCGGGTCGGGGTTTTGGCAATGAGCGTCCCTACTCCGATGTACCTGAAACTCAGTACCGCCCCGACGATGTGGTGGTGCCGCCCTATTTGCCCGATGTACCCGACGTGCGCGCCGATCTGGCCGAGTACTATCAGGCGGTCTCCCGCTTCGACTTTGGCGTGGGCTGTCTGCTCGACGCACTGGAGGAGTCGGGCCGGGCTGACGAGACCTTGGTCGTCGTTACCACCGACCACGCTATGCCCTTCCCCGGGGCCAAGGCATCCTTTTTTGACAGCGGCCACCACTGCCCCTTTATCCTGCGGGCACCGGGCATCACAAATTTCGGCACCCGCAGCCAGTCTCTCATCAATTGGACCGATATCCGCCCTACGTTGCACGAGTGGTGCAGCGTACCTGCGCCCGAGGACTTGCCCGGTCGCTCCCTCTTGCCCGGCCTAGCCGATCGGTCTGTGCCCGACTGGGAGTACACGTTCTTTTCGCACTGCTTTCACGAGGTGGTTGACTACAATCCCTACCGGGTGCTGCGCGGACGGCGCTACAAATTCGTGCGCAACTTGGCCGCTGGTCTCACCACCATGCTGCCCACCGATCTATTCCGCTCAACCACCTGGACAGCGGTGCGGCGCGACGCGATTCGCTCGATGGGCGAGCGTCCCACCCGCCACGTGATCGCGCGGGAGCCCGAGGAGTTGTACGATCTGGAGGTTGATCCCACCGAAAGTGTCAATCGGATCGACGACCCCGGCTTGCAAGAGGTGGCCGCCCAGATGCGCACCCAGCTCTATCAGTTTCGACGCGACACGGCCGACCCTTGGCTGGAAGTGGATTTGCAGGAAGGGCGCATTGATCACCTCGAACCTAGGTGATTCTTATATTCATAAGTAAGGAGAGCTTCTTGCAGCTAGCATTCGGCTGGCCTGCCCACTTGAGCACTGATTGTTATCAGGAGGTGCCTCATGAACGTACGCTCCATCTTCACCGCACTAGCCTTCTTGCTGGGGGCTGTAGCTGTTTCGGCTCAACCTGCGGACGATAGAACGCTAGCTCCGTTCTTTTTTGTCCATACCGACGATCCATCCGTGGACCAACTGCCGCTCAAGTCAGTAGCCGCCCAAGTCCACATTGCCGGGGTCATCGCCGATGTGACCATTGAGCAGGTGTACCGCAACGAAGGCACCCGGCCGCTCGAAGCTATTTACATATTTCCGGCCTCGACTCGGGCCGCGGTGCACGGCATGGTGATGAACACTGGCGACCGCGAAATCATCGCCGAGATCCGCGACCGCGACCAAGCCCGTCGGGAATACGAAGAGGCACGCGAACTAGGGCAAACCGCTTCCCTACTCGAACAGGAGCGCCCCAACGTCTTCAAAATGAATGTGGCCAATATCCTGCCGGGCGACTCTGTTGCCGTGCGCCTGTCCTATACAGAATTATTGGTGCCGACGGAAAAACAGTACGAATTTGTCCTGCCCACTGTAGTAGGGCCGCGCTATTCCCGTGGAGCAGTCAATGAAATTCTAGCCCCAGGCGGTGCCGAGCGCATTCCCCATTTGCACCAGGGCGAAGATCCCAACTACACCTATGCGATCGAGATGACCTTGGCCGCCGGCCTGCCGATTCAATCCTACGACTGCCCCACCCACGAAGTGATCGTCGAGGAGGATACCTCGGATGAATTGCACCTGACCCTAGACCCGGCAGGTGGTTTTGGCGGCAACCGCGACTTTATCTTGCGCTACCAACTAGCCGGCCAACAGGTCGAGTCCGGTTTGCTGTTGTACGAAGGGGAAAAGGAGAATTTCTTTTTGCTCATGGCGCAGCCGCCCGCCCGTCCAGTGCTGAGCCAGATCCCGCCGCGCGAATACATCTTTGTGATCGATGTGTCCGGCTCCATGAGGGACTTCCCCCTCACTGTAGCAAAGGAAATGATGAAAAACCTGCTCGGCCAGTTGCGCCCTGAAGACCGCTTTAACGTCGTGCTTTTTGCCGGTGCGGCCGCCGTTTTGAGCACCGACTTGGGCACCGACCGCTCGCTGTCGGCCACCCCGGAGAATCTCGACCGGGCTTGGGCTTTCATTGACGGTCAACAGGGCGGCGGTGGTACCGAGTTGCTCGTCGGGCTCAACCGGGCTTTCGGCCTGCCTGTGGCCGGGGAGGGGTATGCCCGCATCGTCGCAGTGCTCACCGATGGTTACGTAGATTTTGAAGCAGCGGCTTTTAAGCTAGTGCGCCAGCGTTTGGGCCAAGCTAGCTTGTTTGCCTTTGGCATTGGTTCGTCGATCAACCGCTTTCTCATTGAGGGCCTGGCGCGGGCCGGCCAAGGCGAGCCTTTTGTGGTGCTTGAAGGAGGGCAGGCCCCCGAAGAAGCCGCCCGCTTTCAGACCTATATCAGCACGCCCATCCTCACCCAAGTAGAGGCGGGCTTCGCAGGCTTTGAAGCCTATGAAGTGGAGCCGGCCTTCACTCCCGATATGCTGGCCGATCGGCCAATCATCGTCTTTGGCAAATGGCGCGGCGCGGCCGCCGGCACCGTGCTGTTGGGTGGCCGCACTGGCGACCAAACGTACAGTGCCCGATTCGATGTATCGACCTTTCAAGCCAAGCCCACCAACAGGCCCCTGCGCTATTTGTGGGCCCGCCACCGCATCGACCAGCTCAGCGACGATGCGCAGGCCAGTTTCAGCGACGACCTGCGTTCCCAGATCACCCAGCTAGGCTTGGAATACAACCTGCTCACCAAGTACACCTCCTTTGTCGCCATTGACCGCCGCATCCGCAACGAAGACGGTCTGGAGACCGTGTCGGTGCCTTTGCCGCTGCCCCGAGGCGTTGAGGATTCGGCTGTGGGAGATGGGTTTACTACTGCGGTGGAAGACAACTCTGAAATGGCGACTTGGGTTGGCCGGTCTTTCTACCGCCAAGACGCGCTGTGGGTCGATACATCGTTCCAGTTAGGTATGCCCATAGTCGAGGTCGGCCTCGGAGCGCTAGGCCCAGATGCGTTGGCACCTTTTGTTGGGTTGGGTCTGGACATGGTGGTCGTGATCAAGGGACAAGCGTATCGGTTACACGCTGAGGCCGCCCGTCCCGCTATGCAGCAGAACGCGCCCAATCCCTTCAATGCCTCCACGATAATCCCCTTCCAAATCCCCGCCAACATGGCCGGTCCGGCGCGCTTGGTCATCTACAACCTGACCGGCCAGATTGTGCGTGTGCTGACCGATGGCCATCTTGCGGCTGGGGCCCATGTCCTGGCGTGGGATGGTAGGGACGAGAGGGGCCAAGAGGCGGCCAGCGGCGTCTATATTTATCGCCTAGAAGGCCCCTCCTTCGCCATCACTCGCCGCATGATGTTGCTGCGGTAAGATCGGTGCTGCAAGGGCTGCCCGCGCCTAGATAGGCATCTGGCCGCGGGCAGCCTATCGTTAATACTGAAGAAAGCTGGCTACCATGCTACTTGATTGTATCCCCCTCCGCTCCCTCTATCGAATAGGTTGCCTCATGGTCGTTTCCGCCGGACTTGCCGCGGCCGCTACTTTGCCCGCCGGGCCGGGTCTCTTGCTCGAAGATCGCGACGGCCGAGTCTATGTTGCCGTCCTCGGCTCCGGGGGAATTGTCGCCCGCAATGCTTCTGACGACCCCGACACTTGGGAAGTCGTCGCCAAGGGGCGCGTCCAGGGCTTGCAGATGGCCCCCGACGGGGATTTGTGGATGGCCCGCGACGACCAGATTTTGCGCTACCCGCGCCAAGGGGGCGAGCCGGTTTCGCGGACGCCTTCCTTCCTGCTCCAAGGATCGCCAGGACCGTTGCTGGCGACGCGATGGGGCGATGTTTGGTGTGCCGGGTGTGCTGCGGTGCGCCGGGAGGACGCCCTGTTTGCGGCTGCGCCGATCGCCCCAACCGGATGGGAGATTACGCCGGTGTGCGACGACCCCTTCGGCAATGTGTGGGCTATTGCTGACGATGGCCAGCGGCGGGATGTCGCTGTGCTGACCACCCAACACCCCCACCGCTGGCAGCGTCTCGACCTGCCCGCCGAGCAACTTGCTGGCTCTTGGCCGGGTGCTGTCACCGACGACGCGGGCTTTGTGTGGGTGGCCTTGGCGGCATCTGTTCTGCGCGTTGACCCTCGCTCGTCTGGGCCGCAGCGCTCCTTTGCCAACCCCGTTGATGCCCGCATCACGGCGATTGCGCGCGGTGGCGGTCAGGTTGTAGTTGGCTTCGCCGATGGCAGCCTGCGCGAACTGACTGTGAATGCCGATGGTCCGCCGACTTGGCGGGCCATTCTAACGGGAGGGGATGGTCCGGTGCAGGCACTGCTGCACGCCCGCTCCGGCAGTCTTTGGGTGTTGAGGGCGGGGCAAGTCCAGCGTCTCGACGCTATCGAGAGCCCTTGGCACGCGCACTGGGACGAGCAGCCGCGAATGCCAGCGGGCAACCACGACCACATTTTTGCTCGCATCGGCGACCGCCTGTACACCGCTGGGGGCAAGACCTTCTTCGGCTGGCCGGCGGCGGAGTGGGTAAACCTCGATCACGTGTGGTCCTACCACATCCCCTCGGGCACGTGGCGCGTGGAGCCGCCGATGCTGGAGCCGGGCAAGGCTTACTCCGGCATCGGTGCTCTCGACGACGAGCTTTGGCTTTTGGGCGGTCTCTTCCGCGCCGGCAAAGGGACGCGGGCGACCGAGACCGTCGAAATTTTTGATCCCCACACCCGGACCTATCGCCTCGGTCCGCCGCTACCGCGCAAAGCAGGGCAAGTGGTGGCCCTCACGGTCGGCGATCGGTTGTACGCGGTGGGCGGTGCTGACGACGAAAGCCCGACGACAGCAGTGCTGAGCATTGGAGTTGGCGAGGCGAATTGGCGGGTTGAGGCCCCCGCACCCGGTCCGGTGTTTCAGGCTAGCGGCTGCGTTCTGGACGGCAAGATCTACATTGCCGCCGGCCCCTCTTCCCAATGCCCGGGTCTATTCGTCTATGATCCCGAGCAGGATAGCTGGAGCCAGATTGAGCATCCGTCGCGGCCTCCTAGTGCTCCTCTGTGCACGGCCTTCAACGGCAGCGTCTGGGTTATGGGCGGACGGGGGCCGACAAGCGGCCAGACGGCGAGCTTTGCCTACACACCGGCTACCGGCCAATGGCATCGCGGTCCCGATTTGCCCTCGCCGGTTAGCTGGGCGGCGGCGGCTGTTGTCAAGGGCCGTTTGCTGATCGCCGGTGGTGCCTACCGCGACGAGCGGGTCGGCGATTACTTCAACACCGACCGCGTGTTCTTGCTGCGCGATAGGTAATCATCAAGGCTGCGGCAATCGCGGTTGGAATTAATCGTCGTCTTCGCGCTCGCTGAGCAGTTCGCCGCGCTGGAGCCGCTCGGCGTTTTCCGTCGCCCAGAGGATGTTCTTCATCACCTTTTGCGCGGTAATGTAGCGGGTCGCCGCTAGCAGGTGGACGCGCTTTTCTTCGGGGTCGTCGCTCAAGTCGTAGTGTCGGAAGGCGGCTTCGAGTACTTGGAACATATGCAGCTCGGCGTCTTCGCGCAGCATGATGTGGGCCAAGGCGTGGCGCAGCTTGGCGACATCGCGTCCTTCTTCGAGATACTGACTGACGAGGATTTCGGCCTCGAAGACCTTTTGGAAATCGGCTAGTTCGCCGAGGTGCTTGAGCATGGCCTCGCTGGAGGCGAAGTGCTCGTCGAGTTTCTGCCCGTGCTGCGGGACGCGGGCGGAGGGCATGTTGAGCCAGCGCAGGTAGGTGAGGAAGACCGCGCCGTGGAAAATGGCGCGCAACAGCTCTTTGCTGGCGGCGTAGTGGAAGGTGCAGTAGAGCGCGTGGGCGTAAGAATAAATGTTGGCCACGTCGTGCCAATCGCCCTCGTTTTTGAGGTGAAAGCGCAGGGTGCGCAATGCGCTGGCATAGGTCATAGCGCGGCAGATTTGGGTCGGCGGAACGCCGGAGCGCAGGGCCTGTTCGACGCGGGCGAGGATGGGTTCAAAGTCGTCGCCGAGCATGACTTGAGTGAACTCGGCTATGTCGATGGTCGCTTCGTTGCGCTGATTGTCCTCCCAGATTTCATCTAGGCGTGTGAAGATGTTTTCTAAGACCGGCAGACTATCGGCCCAGCGCGAGGTCTCTTCGTGGCGGGTGCGGCTGACCAGATCGACGACGATTGGACGGAGGATCTCGTGGGCACCGGCCCATTCTACATAGTCGAGGGCCTCGAACATTTTGTTGGCAAAGTCGAGGGCGTGCCCGTCGCCTGTGAAGTAGAAGTCCGTGGCTGCGGTGAAGACGAAGTCCGCGAGGGTTTCCTTGCCATAGCCGCGGTCGTGCAGGGTGAGCAAGATGCGCTCGGCCGCGCCGTGGTGCCGCTGATCGACAAAGATGCGAAACCAGCGCTTGAGGGTGGCCAGGTCTTGGTCGTCATTGGCGCGCGGAAAGGGGAAGCGCTGGCGGCGCGACGAGCCAGAGGTGCGCCGAGCAATCTGGGTCAAACCGTGGACGAGAAAGAGATTTTGGTCGGCTGCGGAGATGTCGTCCCAGAGATTCGCTGCGAGGGTTAGGATGGCAACGCCCGACGACCAGCCTTCGCTGGTTTTGTGCGCGCCGTAATAAAGCCCTTGTTGGATGATTTCCTGCGGGGTGGCACCCGTCTGGCGCAGCGCGGCGACCGCTTTGGCGATGAGGAAGGAGCTGCGGTCTTTGAGCCCTTGTTCGAGTGTGCGCTTGCCGCGGGCTACGAGCCGCAGGCGGGCCTCTTCCTTCTCGCCGGGCGGAATGCCGACCCAAGCGTAGCCGTCGTCGCGCACTTCGACGGGAAAGGCCTTTAGGTCGTCGCCCGAAGTCAGCAGGCAGCCGCCGGTCTTGAGGTCGAATTCCCAGTGGTGCCAGTGGCAGATCAGCACGCCGTCGCGAATGCTGCCTTTGGACATGGGGTAGCCCATGTGCGGGCAGCGATTGTCAACGGCGTGGAAGGACCCTTCATAGAGAAAGACTGCGAGGTGAATGCCCTCAATGGTAAAGGGCCGACCCTCGCCGGCGGCAAATTCGCTGGCCGGTGCGAGCCGGTGATAGACGCAGGCCGCTGGGTCGGCTACAATCTGCGGCTGTACTTGGCTGAGGTCGAGACGTTGAGCGGTGGACATGGGTGTTGCCTCCTGTGGAATGGATAGGAGAATATGGGCAATTTGGCGGCGTGGGGCGAGGGTTTGTATTGACTTGTAGGGCTGCGCCTAGGCATGTTCTGACAAGAGAGCTATCTCGCGGCGCATGACAAGGGAAGGAGATTTTAGTATGACTTTGAGCGTTTTGCTAGTAGCCGTGCTCTTTTTAGGCGGCGTGATGGCCGATGAGGCCGCTGCGCGTAGTAAGCGCGTAAGGCAGGTTCCCAACGGTTCCGCGGCGAGTTGTAACACCTGCCACACGGCCGGTGGCGGTTCGCCACTCAATTCATTTGGCGTGGAGATAAACGCCAATTTCCTCACCGCCGTTGGCCCCGCCGGTGACGTGATTTGGGGGCTAGAGCTGGCGGCTTTGGACTCCGATGGCGATGGAGCCGCCAATGGCGCAGAGCTGGGCGACCCCGACGGCACTTGGGTGGCCGGCGATGCCAATCCAGCAGTCGAAACGTTTCACCCTGGCGACCCTGAGAGCACCCCGCCGCTGCCACCGCTGGACACGGCGGTTGAGGAAACGACGTGGGGGCAGATCAAGAAACTGATTGGCGCGCTCGACTGAGTGGACTGCAAGGCCCGTCAAGGCGATTTTTAAACCCCATGACGGCATTGAGTTGCGAGGTTTCGACATGACGGCAAACAGTAGAGAGCAACACTTTGCCATTGCAGGCATGCACTGCGCGAGCTGCGTGCGGCAGGTCGAGCAGCAGGTGTCCGGGTTGGCCGGCGTTGAAATGGCTGATGTCAACTTGGCGACCGAGCAGATGGCCGTGCGTTTTGATCCGGCGGTTGCCGACGAAAAAAGCATTGCCGCGGCCGTGGCAAAAGCGGGGTTCCAAGCGCGGCTGCAAGTGCCTGAAGCCGAAGGCGCGGCTAGGCGACAAAAACGCAAACGGGTCGAACTCGCCGCGCAGGCAGGTGCCTTTGGCTGGGCCGTCGTGTTTTGGCTGCCGCTTTTTGCGGTGGAGATGGCCGAGCAGATGGGCGTGTTCGTCGTCCAGGCACTGTCCTTGGCCCAGCATCCGCTGCGGGTGGGCGTTTTGCACCTACTATTTGCCCTGCCGGTGATGTGGATTGGCCGCCAGATCTACGCCGAGGGCGGGCAGGCTCTGTGGCGGGGCCGACCCAATATGTTTTCGCTCATCGCCATTGGCACGGCTGCGGCGTGGCTTTACAGCACTTGGGGGTTGGGGGCCGTCGCCGTGGGGGCAACTGCGGCGTTTGACTCCTATTTCCCGACGGTTGCGACGATTATCACCTTGATGCTGATGGGTCGCTATCTCGAAGCGCGCTCGCGGTTGCGGGCCGAGGAGGCCATCGGGGCCTTGCTGCAGCTCCAGCCCGACAAGGCCGCGCTGGTGACAGGCGATGGAGAGCGAGAAATCGCGGCTGACGCCATTGCAGTGGGCGATTGCCTGCGCGTACGTCCGGGCGAGCGCATTCCAGCCGACGGCGAAGTCGTCGAAGGAAATTCTACGGTCGATGAGTCGCTGCTGACCGGCGAGTCGCTGCCGGTGGCCAAGGAACGGGGCGCTGCCGTCACCGGCGGCAGTCTCAACGGCGCGGGGGCGCTCGTAGTTCGCGCAACGCGCGTGGCCGAGGATGCGCTGTTGATGCAAATGGTGCGCTTAGTCGAGGCCGCGCAAGCCGGCAAAGCCCCGATTGCCCGCCTAGCCGATGTGGTCGCCGGGTATTTCGTGCCGGCCGTGCTCGGCCTAGGCGTGGTGGCTGCGGTGGGTTGGCTGTGGGCCGGGCAGGGCTTGAGCTTTGCGTTGCAGGTTTTTGTCGCCGTGTTGATTATCGCCTGCCCGTGCAGCTTGGGCTTGGCCACGCCGGTCGCGATCTTGGTCGGCACGGGCCGCGGTGCGCATTTAGGCATCCTGTTCAAAAGCCCAGCCGCGCTGGAAACGGCGCACAAAGTGGATGCCGTGGTGCTGGACAAAACCGGCACGATTACCGAGGGCCGCCCGCAGGTCGTGGCCGTGGAGCCGTTAAACGGCCGCCGCGCCGACCAAGTGCTGTGTTTGGCGGCGGCTGTAGAGCGCGGTTCGGAACATCCGCTGGCCGCGGCGATTGTGGCTGCCGCCGCCCAGCAGGGCCTTGCCATACCGGAGGCTAGCGAAGTTGTGGCGAGTCCGGGCAAAGGCGCGCAGGCTACAGTGGAGGGCGAGGATGTGGTGGTGGGCAATCGCGCGATGATGGCGGCGGTGGGAATTTGCACAGACGAAGACAGCAGCTTGGCCGATGGCGCGACGGTCGCGTGGGTCGCGGCGGCGGGCGCATTGGTTGGCCGCGTGTCTTTGGCCGACCAACCCCGTCCGCAGAGCAAGGACGACGTGGCTCGATTGCGCCAATGTGGCTTGGCGGTGGTGATGCTCACCGGCGACCGCCGCTCGGCCGCGGAAGCGGTGGCGCGTCAAGTGGGGATCGAGATGGTGCGCGCCGAAGTTTTGCCCGCAGACAAGGCCGCCGCCGTGCGGGCCTTGCAGGCCGAGGGCCGTTGCGTGGCCATGGTCGGCGACGGGATCAACGACGCGCCAGCGCTAGCCGCTGCCGATGTGGGCATGGCCTTTGCCACCGGGACGGATGTGGCGGCCGCGTCTGCTCCGGTGGTGCTCATGCACAGCCGGGTGGCGGATGTGGCGCGCGCTATTGAGTTAAGCCGAGCGGTTGTGCGGACCATAAAGCAGAATTTGTTCTGGGCGTTTTTTTACAACACCGCCGGCATTCCGGTGGCTGCGGGCGCATTGTACTTATTTGGCGGCCCGCTGCTCAACCCAATGCTGGCGAGCCTCGCGATGGCCTTTTCGTCCGTGTCGGTGGTGATGAACGCGCTTCGGTTGCGGCGCTTTAGCTGAAGCCTACGTGATTTGCAAGCATGGAACGTTCGTCGCGGGCGGGATCCAGTCTTGAATGATGTAGGCTGGCCATAGGAGGGCGCATGGCTACTATTATGATGGTTGGCGCGTTTGACACCAAAGGCGTCGAATACGCCTTCTTGCGCGCGCAGATTTTGGCCCGCGGCCACCAAGTCCGGTCGGTAAATACGGGCGTTATGGGCGAGTGCGAAGCCTTTGCCGTGGATGTGGATGCCAGCGAGGTGGCGGCGGCCGGCGGCACCTCGCTGGCGTCGCTGCGCGCGGCTGGCGATCGCGGTGCCGCCATGAAAGCTATGGGTGAGGGCGCGGCCAAGGTGGCGGCGCAAGAGTACGCCAAGGGCCAGTTTGACGGCATCGTCGGCATGGGCGGATCCGGCGGCAGCAGCGTGGTGACTGCGGCCATGCGCGCCTTGCCAGTGGGCGTACCCAAGGTGTGCGTTTCGACCGTGGCGGCTGGCGACACGGGAGCCTACGTGGGCAGCAAGGACGTCGTGCTCATTCCGTCGATTGTGGATGTGGCCGGAGTCAATCGGATTTCGCGAGTCATTTTTACGCGGGCTGCTGGCGCGATCTGCGGCATGGTCGAAGCCGAGCCAGCGCCGGCTGGCGACGACAAGCCGATTGTCGCCGCGTCGATGTTTGGCAACACCACCGACTGCGTAAATGCGTGCAGCGAGACCCTGGCGGCCAACGGGTACGAGGTCTTGGTCTTTCACGCCACCGGCACTGGCGGCCGCACCATGGAGTCGCTCATTGACGAGGGCTTAGTGGATGCAGTGCTGGACATTACTACCACCGAGTGGGCCGACGAAGTGTGCGGTGGCGTCTTCAGCGCGGGGCCCGACCGCTTAAGCGCGGCGGGTCGGGCGGGTTTGCCTCAGTTGGTGGTGCCCGGCTGCGTGGATATGGTCAATTTTGGCGGCTTGGATACGGTGCCGCCAAAGTACAAGGACGGCACGCGGCTCTTTTACGAGTGGAACCCAGCGGTGACCTTGATGCGCACCACTGCCGCCGAGAATGCGCAGCTGGGCCAGATATTTGCTAAAAAGCTCAACGCGGCCACCGGCCCGGTCGCCGTGCTCATTCCGCTCCGGGGCGTGTCGGTCCTCGACGGCGACGGTGAGCTGTTTTGCGACCGCGACGCCGACGCCGCTTTTGGCGATGCCCTCAAAGCCAACTTAGACGAGGGCATCCTCGTCCGCGAAGTAGATCACAACATCAACGATCCAGCATTTGCCGCGGCCGCGACCGCGCTGCTACTGGAGCTAATTGCCGAGAAAGCAGAACAGTAATGAACAAGAAAAAGACATTCGTCCAATGCGCCGATGTGGAGACTCAGGTCTTTGACTGGGGCCGGTTAAACTGGCTTTCCGAACCGCTGGTGACCGCAGCCGAGCACTTTAGCTGCGGCGTAGTGGAGTTGGCTCCGGGCAAGGGGCATGTGCGCCACAACCATCCGTACAGCGAGGAGATTCTCTACGTGATAGAGGGCACCGGGGTCCAGACGGTGGAACTGGAATCGGGCACGCTAGCAAAAGAAATTGGCCCGGGCGAGCTGGTCCACATTCCAACGGCCGTGTATCACTCGACGGTCAACAATGGGGACGGCCCGATGAAATTGATCGCCATATACGCGCCTTTTGGGCCGGAGGCCGAGCTGCGGAAGATGGAAGGGGTGCGGATAGAAAAGGCATTAAACGGATAGGTGATTATGGCTTTTACGAGAGAAGAAGTGCTCGCTAGGCTGCGGCAGAACATCGCCGATGGGGTTCCCATTATCGGCGCCGGGGCTGGCACCGGCATCAGCGCGAAGTTCGAGGAGGCCGGTGGGGTTGACTTGATTGTGATTTACAATTCCGGGCGATTTCGCATGGCGGGCCGGGGGTCGCTGGCTGGGACCATGCCGTATGGGGACGCCAACGCGATTGTGATGGATATGGCCGGAGAGGTATTGACGGTGGTGGAGGATACGCCGGTGCTGGCCGGCGTGTGCGCGACGGACCCGTTCCGGCAGATGGACGTTTTCTTGCGCGAGGTTGCAGCCATCGGGTTTTCCGGTGTGCAGAACTTTCCAACCGTGGGCCTGATTGACGGGTTGTATCGGCAGAACTTGGAAGAGACCGGGATGGGCTATGGGGAGGAGGTGGAGATGATCCGCACGGCGCACGAGATGGGATTGTTGACGACGCCTTATGCGTTTAATCCCCAAGAAGGCGAGCAGATGGCGGCGGCTGGTGCCGACATTGTGGTGGCGCACGCTGGGCTTACCACCAAGGGCGCGATTGGCGCGACGACCGCGCTGACGTTGGCGGAGTCGGTGGGGTTTGTGCAGGCGATATGCGACGCGGTGCGCGGGGTGTCCGAAGAGGTGATTGTGCTGTGCCACGGAGGGCCAATTTCAGAGCCAGAGGACGCCGAGTACGTGTTGCAAAACACGCGCGGCGTCAATGGCTTTTACGGCGCGTCGAGCATGGAGCGGTTGCCGGTGGAAGTGGCCATTACCGAGCACGTAAAGAAGTACAAGGCCGTCCGCTTTTGCGATGCGCCCCTTGCGCAAGGTTGAGGTCAAGCGGCTCTTTGCAGACGCGGCAAAAAGCTATCCGCCCAAGGCGGAGCTAGCCTTTTTACTGCAAAGCGTCGAAGACCCGCTCAATGTCGGCGCGATGTTTCGCATTGCCGATTCATGCGGGGCGCGGGAGCTGGTTTTTACGGGTGTGACGCCTGTGCCGCCGCACGAGGATATTGAGCGCACGGCGCGGGGCCACGAGCGGAGGGTAGCGTGGCGGCGGATTGGGCGCATGGACGAAGCGGCGAATGCACTGCGCGACGAGGGGTATCACTTGGTGGCGTTGGAAATGGTGCAAGGGGCGGTGTGCTATTTGGAATACGATTTCCCCAACAAGGTGTGTTTGGTGCTCGGCAACGAGACCAAGGGCGTCTATCGACAGACTTTGGCCCGCTGCGATGGCGCGGTCTATATTCCCATGTACGGCAAGGGGCCGTCGATGAATGTGCATGTGGCGGGGGCATTGGTGGCGTATCAGGCGTTGCTTGGGGGAAGGCACTGATGCAGCACAGGAGAACAACGCACTATGGACGAGGCTTGGTTGACCTGCACGCCCATTGGCGACGGGAAGCCCGGGTCCTTGTTCGGGCGGGTGACGGATGTGCTAAAACAGCTTAAAAACGCAGCATGATCGCGATCGACAAAACCCAACTCATCTCATCTATCTAGGCTGGCGAAGTCACCCCTTCATTCCCGTCATCACCAGCCCGCGCTCGAAGTAGCGCTGCCCCATAAAAAAGACCACCAGAATGGGCACGGTCGCGACTACGGAAGCGGCCATGAGCAGATGCCACTGCGTGCCGTACATGCCAGCAAAGGCATTCAGTCCCAGGGCTAGCGTACGCTTGTCGTTGCTGTGCAGGTAGATAAGTGGCCCCATAAAGTCGTTCCAGAGACCGAGAAAGCTGAGAATGGCCAGCGTCGCCAGCGTCGGCTTGGCCAGTGGCATGGCAATCGACAAGCAGATGCGTAAATTCGAGCACCCGTCTATGCGTGCGGCGTCGATTAAGTCTATTGGCAGCGTCTTAAAAAACTGGCGCAAAAAAAATATCTGGAAGGCGTTGCCGGTACAGGCCGGCGCCAAAAAGGGGAGAAAGGTATCTACCCAGCCCAACTTCTGGAAGAGCACAAACGCCGGGATCATGGTCACCGCCGCGGGCAGCATCATGGTCGATAGCACGGCGATGAACAGCACGTCGCGGCCAAAAAAATTTAGCCGAGCAAAGGCAAAGGCCACAATAGATGAGATAAAAAGACTCGCCCCCGTGCCAAAAACCGTGATGATCGTGCTGTTGATAAAATAGCGGCCGAAAGGCAGTGTCGGTTGATTGAAGATCTCCACGAAGTTGGCCAGCCGCAGCACCGAAGGCAGGAGACGGGAAAAGACTTCGTCTGGCGTTTTGACCGCGGTGATGATCATCCAGGCAAAAGGCACCAGAAACCAAAACGCCAGAAAGGACAACGTGGCGTAGAGAATGAGTTGGCGTCGTAGCGAGAGGGTATCCCCAGAAGCGCTGCTCATTGGTAGTGGACCCATTTTCTGCCCATCGCCAGTTGGATTAGCGAGACGATTAGCGTGATAATAAAGAGGACCAAGGCCATGGCGCAGGCATAGCCCATTTGGAAGCGCTCGAAGGCTGTTTGAAAGAGATAGAGGACATAGAATAGGGTCGCGTGCGCTGGCCCGCCTTGGGTCATGACATAGGCTTGGTTAAATATCTGCAGCGAGGCAATCACGCCGACCATCGTCAGAAAAAAAATAGTTGGGGTCAGCAGCGGCACGGTGATGTATCTAAATCGCTTCCACCGCCCGGCTCCGTCCAGGTCTGCAGCTTCGAGTAACTCGCGGGGAATATTCTGTAGGCCAGCTAGAAAAATCATCATTGATCCGCCCAATCCCCAGATGCTCATAAAGATCATGCCCGGCATGGCACCCGCCCGCGATGAGATCCACTGGGGCCGGCCAATACCGACCCACTCCAATACCGCCATCAACCCGGTCCGGTCGAGGAATAGGTTGATCAAGCCAAAATTGGGGTCAAAGAGCCATTTCCACAGCAGTAGCATCGCGATGCCGGCCACGACATTGGGCAGAAAAAAAGCCGTGCGAAAAAAATTGATCCCGCGCAGGCGATGGTTGACCAGCATGGCCAGTGCCAGTGCCAGCACAAGCCCTAGCGGCACGGCAAAAATCGTGTAGTAGATCGTATTAAACACCGATTTGTAAAAGAGCGGGTCGTGCGCCAGCTTCTGAAAATTGGCCCATCCCACATACTCTGGTTCTGTAAAGAGGTTCCAGCGCGTGAATGCCAGACCAAAGCTGGCCAGTATCGGCCCTAGGGCAAAGAGTACCATGCCCAAAATCCACGGCGATATAAAGAGATAGCCTTCTAGGTGCTCTCGCAGATTGAGTTTCATCTGTCCACGTTGGCCTTCTGCAGAGCCATGTTGTCGCGCATGGCTTGGTTGATTTTTTTGGCGGCATCTGCTAGGGCCTCCGGTACGCTCTTTTCACCCAGCATGACCAACTCCCACTCTGGATTAAATAGCAGATTGTATTCGGCGGGATTGATATAGGGACTACGATGAAACAACTCGGTGCGCTCAGCGGCCTTGAGAAAAGTCTGGGTGATCTCTGCATCCAGATTGGGATTTTCTACGAAAACAGGGCTGTACGCGGTTTCCCTACGGCCGGGAATATTCCAGCCGATTTCGGCAACGGCCTCTTGGCCTTGGGGGCCGACCAGATACTCCATAAAACGCCATGCTTTTTGCGAGTGTTTGGTGTGGGCGTATATGCCATAACCGACCATGCCACCGGATAGATAAATATCCACTTTATGACGCGGAGGCGTCGCAACCCCCCACGCAAAGCTCTTGATGTTTTTGCGGAATTGGGGCACGAACCACTGGCCGTAAAAACACATGGCTACGCGCCCGGTCTCGAACATCACGTTTACCGGACTCTGCGCCTGCTCGGCGTAGCCTGGTGCCACGCGCCAGCGAGTAGAAAGATCGGCGGCAAATTGCAGTGCCTCGAGCACCTCTGGACTTTCGAGTAACACGTGTGTCCGATCGGCGGAGAAGATGCGACCGCCCGACTGCCATATCCACTGCTCTGGATTGGCGTTGTTGTAAACGCCAAACTGTATGATGCGTCCCTGCTCGTCGCGCTTGGTCAAGCGCTGGGCGATTTCTACAAACTCTTCACGTGTCCAACTGCCGTCTGGATGGGGAATACCTGCTTCGTCAAACAGAGTCTTGTTGTAGAAAATCAAAAAGTCAGGCGACCAGTCTTTGCACAGCCCGTAGATCGGTCCTTTGCCAAAGCGCTTGCCGTCCCAGCGGTATGGCTCGACCGTTTGCGGAAAAAAATCCTCAACGCTAACAACTTGGCTCTTTTCCAGATAGGGTTCCAAGTCGAGGAGCACCCCTTTAGACAACATGCTGCCCAAAGTGATCGGTGCCACGTAAAAGATATCGGGCGAGCGCCCCCCGGCCATCATGGTCAGCAGCACGGTATTGAAATTCTGCTGGATGTGGATGAACTTGACCTTTATATCTGGATTGCCCGCTTCAAAATCGGCCATGAGTTGGTTGAGCATGGCCACTTCTTGCGTGTTGCCCCAGCCGGCTAGGACGATTTGGGTGCGTCCACTCTCTTTTTGTGCGGACGTGTCAAGCCCCAGTAGCAGGGAACGCGTCGTGGGCACACTGAGCAGGGCTAGGACGCCGAATATGCACAGGCTATAGAACAGAATAGAGCGATCCATAACTAAATTGTGATTTAGTGCTCCGGTAATAGCGGAAACGACTCGATATCCTCGGCGACGGTTTCCAGCAGGGTTTCGATCTCTCGCTTATCGCCCTCGTCCAGTGCCAGCTTGCCGGCTGGTGCCCGTTCCACCAGCGTGCTGAACACTCCACGGCGCTTGAGGATATAGCGCATAAAGGGGTGGTTTTCGAGAATCAGTAGTGGCAATAGGCGGCGGTGCATTGCGCGCGCCTCCTCCTCCTGCCCGGCCCACCACAGCTCGGTGATCTTAGCTAGTATATCGGCCAGTTCGCAGGCTGGCATATTGCCGTTGGCGCCGCGGCGCATCTCATCGGGCAAAAACTTGCCCGCCGCTCCGCCGAAAATGCACTTGACCTGGTCGCCGACCATTTCGGCCACCTCGGCGATGTGCTTAGGACCAGGCTGCCGCTCCTCCTTTATGTATTCGACTTGCGGAATCTCATCGACTAGTTGCGCTACTTGCTCGCCGCGCAACGGCGCGTACATATCGGCATTCTGTACCATAATCGGCCCATCGAACACCCCAGCTAAGTGCCGGTACAGGTCCATTGCCGTGGCCGCGTCGGTGCGCGCCGGTGTCATGGCGATAATCGAATCCGCCCCGGCTTTTTGCGCCGCCTGTGCATACAGCCGCACTTGTGGCACTGAAATCCCGGAACAGCCAAAAACCACCGGCAAACGTCCGTTGACCTCCTCTAGTACCGCGTCCAGCCCGCGGATCCGCTCCTGCTCACCCAAAAACCAAAACTCCCCGACCATCACCGGCCAGACGATGCCGTGCTGGCCGCTCTCGCAGCAGAAATTGGCTACTTTCTTCAGGTCGTCGATGTGGATTTCAAGGTCTTCTCTGTAGGGCGTCGGCAGCAGGCCGAAGACTCCCTTCAGGTCGTCAAATCGCGCCATTGTTCATCCCTTCCTTTCAATTCCTCCCATGTGGTTAGTTAGGTAGCTAGTAGCTACTCAACGACAGTTATGTAGGGTCCGATGTCCCTTAGAAGCTGCAGATCAATACCCTTTATGTTGAGTAAGCCTTTTACGTTGTGATAGGGGCGGCCCTCGATTATCCTCTGTGCCACTGCCGGTCCTACTCCAGGTAGCGTTTCCAACTGTGCGCGCGAGGCCGTATTGATATCGACGGGTTTTGCCTCGAGCTGAGAGAGTGTCGCACAGCTAATCCACAGCAGGCCCATGACTGCACAGCCCACAAAATGCCAGCGTTTCATAAGTACCTCCATTGCGGCAAGTTCGCGTTTTCCTTGCGCGGATTTCTGACTCTTAAACGGTGAGGAACTGATTGATGGCTATGCCTTCCAACACCTGATTTACCCCAGCGGGAGGCCAAAAAGCGACTGTTGCAACGCGTCCAGTTCACTGGGTGCGCTCTTTTTGCTTGCGTGCGAAAAGGCGTATCTGCTGCTGAGCCGCGAGTGAGTCTCCTACTTCTCGGTAGGCCACGGCCAAACTATAATGGGCACCGACATAGGTAGAATCGGCTTGCAAAACTGCTTTAAAATTGTCGATAGCCTCCCGGGCATGACCCGCGCGTAGCTTGGCATTACCGAGGCCGTTTATCGCGTCGATGTAGTTTTCCTTTATCGCCAAAGCGGACTCATAGGCCGAGCGAGCCTGCACCGGATAGTCTTTCATTAAATAGGCGTTGCCGAGATTAAACCACGCCAGTGCATAGCCCTCGTCTAAAGTCAGTGCTTGGCGATAGGCCGTGATGGCATCGTCAATTCGCTGTAGCCGCATATAGGCGGTGCCCAAGTTCTGCCAAGCCTGTATCTGGGCGGGATTGATCTTCAGCGAGGCTTTGTACTCTTGAGCAGCCATCTCAGCAAAACCCAGCTTCGCGTAGATCACGCCCAAGTTATAGCGAGCTACGGCGTCGTCGGCGTGGTCTTTGAGGCGCAAACGCTGATCGCGAATGGTATCGAAATGCGGATCAAGGCGCTTGAATATCTCGATCTGCCTCTGCCCTTCCTCGGCCTTTCCCTGTTTCATATATACTTTGGCCAGGGTCAAGTGCGCTTCTGGATAGGCCGGGTCTAGGGCAATGCTTTGCTCAAGTACCGCGGCCGCTGCGGCCTCTTTGCCCAGTTGGGCGAGTACCATTCCCAGCCCATTGAGCGCCTCTACAGCCGCCGAATCGCGCTCGATAGCTGCGCGAAAGGCCGTCTCCGCTTCTTCGTGGCGATTCAACCGCATATAGATGTGCCCTAATGCCGTGTGGTAATGCGTGCGCCCAGGGTCTATTTTGACGGCTTTGCTCACCATATCCACGGCCCGTTCGCATTGTCCCATCTTGGCACAGTACATATCCGCCAGACTGTAGTGTACCAGTGCGTACTCGGGGTCTATTTCCAGTGCTCGCTGCATGTGCTGGGCTGCGGTCTTGTAGTCGTGATCGCGGGCATATGCCACACCTAGATTGTAGTGGTCTGGAGCGTGATCGGGTGCTAATTGCAACGCTTTTGCAAACGTCGTGCGCGCTTTGGCCTCGTCGTCTGTGCGCAAATAGAGTTGACCGAGCTGGCGATAGACTGCCGCGCTGTCGGGTGCTAGGGCAATAGCCTTGCGATATACGGCCAATGCCCTTTCTAACTCGCCCTGTCGGGTCATGACCTCGCCGGCTCCCAGCAACGCCCGCACATGCAGTGAGTCAATGCGGAAGGTCTCGCTGAAATATGTCAGTGCTTCTCCATATAGGGCGTGTTTTAAATAGAACGATCCCAACTCGT
Organism: Candidatus Latescibacterota bacterium; assembly: GCA_965221515.1. Lineage (GTDB taxonomy): Bacteria > Latescibacterota > UBA2968 > UBA8231 > UBA8231. The sequence goes on along the minus strand of OZ244897.1, from coordinate 3,145,699 downwards.
AGTGTGCTGCTACGTCGCTGGAATCGGCGCGGATGCGATCGAGATAACTCAGTTCTATCGCACGTGGGTCTTCCTTTTCCTCTACGATAGCAGCTTCTTCTAGCGTACCATCGCAGCCCAAAACCGTTATCCACGCCAGCGATAACACCCCGTTAGACCAATTCACGTTCGCTTTACCCTTTCGCGGATTTCCGGCACAATGGTCCTATAATTTTTCCGGCTCTTGGATAGTGAGGAATTGATCGGCCTCCACGTCCTCTAACACCTGTTCAACTCCACTTGGCCAGTAGATCTCCACCCGATCCACCCGCGTGTGTATCCCCAAGCCAAAGTGCACCCGCAGCGCATTCTGCGACAGATACGAACTACCCGAACGCACTTCTTCTACTTGGTGTAAATCCCCGGTTATCACTTGAATGCGCGCACCGATGCCGTCGCGGTTGCTGTGAGTGCCGACCGTGCGCACCGATAGCCAGTGTTGGCGATTGCCGCCGTCGTTGCGCAGCAGTAGGCCGCGCTGGTTGTTGTTGCTGACGAACAGATCGAGGTCTCCGTCGTTGTCGTAGTCGGCAGTCGCCGATCCGCGTCCGACCCAGGCGGCGGTCAAACCTGGCGAGTCGGTGCTGACGTCGGTGAAGGTGCCGTCTTTGTTATTGTGAAATAGCTGATCTCGCTGCGCGTAGGAAGGTCCGGCGCGGTCGATAATTTCTATATTCGGTTCGACGTGTCCATTGGCCAGAAACAAGTCGAGGTAGCCGTCGTTGTCGTAGTCGAGAAAATCTGTGCCAAAGGTCAACGTCGCGAAGGTCGGTTCGTCTAACTTGGACTCGTGTATCTGGTCTTTAAACATATCGCCCCGCTCGTTTTTTAACAGACGACAGTATTCCCATTGGAAGTTGCAGACGACGAGGTCGAGAAGTCCGTCTCGGTCGTAGTCGCCAAAGTCTGTGCCCATGCCGGCCTCGGATTTGCCGTCCGGACTAAAGGCGACGCCAGAATCCAACCCAATATTGGCAAACCGCGCCCCTCCCTCGTTGCGAAAGAGGAAGTTCGGAGTCATATCGTTGGCAACAAACAGATCCGCATCGCCGTCTGCGTCGTAATCACCAAATACCACGCCGAGTTGACGACAGCGGTCGTTATAAACGCCCATTGCTTCCGTCACGTCGGCAAACGTTCCATTCCCCTCATTGCGGTACATAGTTCCCGATGCCCCCTTGTATTGACCGGGACCGCAATAGACGCGGATGGAACCATGCCTGCATTCTTTGTGGTTTTCGAGGGTAAAATCGGTATTGTTGGCAACGTAGAGATCTAGATCACCATCGTTGTCGATGTCGGCAAAGGCCGCACTCATACTCAGGTGCTTGTCGCCGACGCCAGCGGTCTCTGTCGCATCGGTAAATGAACCGTCGCCGCCGTTGCGATACAACACATTGGCACCGAAGTTGGTGACGTAGAGATCGACATGACCGTCGTTGTTGTAATCTCCCGCGCAGACACCCATGCCATACCCTTCATCGCCGACACCTGCTGTTTTTGTCATTTGCTCGAATTTTCCATTGCCCTTGTTGCGATACAAGACGTTTTTCGGTACGCGCCGCTCCAAAAAACCTGGCAATACGGCCCCATTGACTAAGTATAGGTCTTCGTCGCCGTCGCTGTCGTAGTCGATAAAAGCCGCTCCCGAGCCATAGGTTTCTACGTAGTAGAAACGACCACTGCCACCGTTGACATGGGCAAAGTGGATACCGGCAGCAGCAGTGACATCGACGAATTTCGGCAGTGTATTTCTATCTAGTTTGGGTGCAGCAGATTCTGACGATGGAGCGGGATTTTCATTTGCGCACCCCACGATCAAGGCCATACACCAGCTAAAGAGTACTGCAACGATGGGCAGATGAAAAAAACACATATCGCGGGAAGGATACAGTCGATGCAATTTCATTAAGCGGCGCAGACATCAGATCGCACAAAGGCAGATTTGTCAGGCGTTATTGCAATCCGGCAAACATGCTCACAAACAACACCAGATCCGTCGTAGTTTCGTCGCGGAAATCGCGCCGTTCCCAGCGCCCGCCGATGTTGGTCATCAGGCGGTAGCCCAGATAGTCCGAGCGATTGGATAGCTGTGCAGCAATCACGAACTGTTCAAAATCGTCCACGTATCCGGCGGGCAGTGGATCGGTGCGTGCAACCATATTCCTGAAAATCTCGTATTCGATGCCGGACTCTAGGCGCATCGTGCTAATCAGCTCCTGCTGCCACACAAAAAAGAATATCTCCGACAGCTCGTTATTGTTCAGTTCATTTCTATCCGTGGGCGAGCGTCGCTTATAGAGCTGTTTCCACTTAGGCCACAGCACGTGTTTACCCACCGGAATGGGCAGGTCCGCCTTGGTGATCAGCGCGAGGAGCTTCTCGTCCTGCCAATTTGCCGGTTGCTGGTTTCCGCGCTGGTGGTAGATCTCGTACTTCAGCTTGGTTTCCAGATTGAGCGGGGCGTATTTGCGCGTACGCGCACTCAGAAAGGTGGTGTTGATCAGCGCATCCTGCGCGATCATGGGATCGACGAAAGGGCGCATATCGCCCCGCGTACGCGGACTCTGCACCCACAAAATGATGTCTTCGGGGATATTGTCCTTGACGCGACGAAGACCGCTGTAGAGCTGCATCTGCAAACCGTGGCGAGGCACCTCGTGCGTCAGCGTTAGCAGACCATAGAGCGACTGGTTGCGGCGATTGCTGCTCAGCAGCCACTCGCGCATGCGGCCGACCATTATGCGGCTGCCCGGCTTGAGTTCAGCACCACCGTAGAAGTTGTAACCGCGGTGGTCGCGTGGATACGGGTAGTCTGCTTCCTCGTCGTTTTCAAAGCGGTCAATTACGGTATTGTTGTTCATGTCCGTGCCGTAGAGAAACTCCAGCGGATCGACATCGTAGCGCACAAAGGGCTCCAAATAGTCGGGGATGCCGTTGTCGTTCTGGTTGAAGTCCGACACTAAGTCGTTGTTTTCGTCGTAACCGGGAAAGACAGCCACGTCAGCCCGCTGGATCAGCAGGCGTTCTGACGAGGAACTGCTGAAGGTGCGCCTACGCCAGTCGGGAAAGCGGTCTTGGTCGTCGTTGTCGTCGACGAATTCATACACGTTGTTTACAGCACTTTCGTAGTTAATGCGTCCATTGCTATCGGGCACGAACATGAATGTCTGATAATCCGAGTCCATGCTAAAAATTTCTCCATAGACAAACCACGGATACACATTGTGCGACGTTGTTGCGTAGTAGCCCTCCGCGCTCTCTTTGCCCAGCGCCTGATTGTAGGTGAAATTCTGGTTGGGAAAGCGGCGGTATTTGCGGTTGATATTGTATTCGGCGCGCAAGTTAAACCCGCCGAAGAGGTCGTCGATTTCCATAGTGAGGCCGGCGACTTCATTAGCCGTCGGCAAGCCGTAGCTAAAGCGCACCACGCGCTGGTTGGAGCCGTCCTTGATGTTTTTCTCGGCGCGGGTGACGGGTAAAAATACGGGCTCGCCGGTGTTGTTGACCTGCATATTGGAAGTGATTTCAACGGCATAGTCATTGGCTAGCACCAGTTCGATTTCAATCTTTTGGATTTCTTTGAAGTCGATGATTTCATCTTCGCCAGGAATGGGCGTGAAGTCGCGCTCGATGTCGTAGGTAATGATGATGTTGTTGCCGCCGCTGGCTTCCCAGCGCCCTTGCCGCCGGATGCCGCCATCTACTAGTGCTCGGTCGGAAATTTCGGGGTGTTCTACGCCATTTATGTACACGCGGTGCAGAAAGAGCAATGCTCCTCCCTCGCCGTCTTCGGGTGAATCGTCGGACAGACGCACTAGGAGGCGCTGCACGTTGCCCGCTTGCAGATTGCCGCCGAGTGTGCCCTTGAGAGAATTGTTGCCGAAGCTCTCCGAGCTATTCCAGTGCCCGGCGTTGACGTAGGTCGTGCCCAGCTTGATAAAGTCGCCGACCTGGGCCGTGCCGCGCAGACCAATCAGATTGGTAAAGATTGTCCGCACCGTGGCCCCTTGGTCGCGGTTGGTCGCCGTGGCCGCCAGAGCAGGGTTGTCCGTGCGCGAGGCGAGTAACGTTAGGGCGTATTTATCGGAGAGAAAATCCCACTGTACGCCGTTGAACAGCGGTTTGGAAAAGGTCATCGGCGTCAGCGTGGTCCTTAGCTGCTCGCCCACGGTCAACGCCATGTGGTATTGCCCCTGCGAAGCCGTTGAAATGACTAGGTTGTTAAACCAGTTATTGAACTCTACGGACTTGTCGATCGCACTGCCCGTTTCCGTGGGATGCTGCTGTGCCCACTCGTAGATCTTCCAGCCGCGCGTGATGTAATTGCCGTAGATGTCGTAAAAGCGCTGACCTTGCAGGACGATGTCGGTATAGCGCTCGTAGCGATCTTTGGCGTAGTTGGTGTACTCCCAGTTTTTCCAGCCGTAAATGTCATAGAGCGTCTGGGGCAGGTACCATTTCCGCATAGTCGGTGTGATGGTCTGGGGCGATATCCGCACACCGCTGGTGGCATAGGGGTTGAGAAAACCCGATTGCAGGCCTTCGGCTAATACTCCGCCTGCCAAAAAACAGACCGTTAACAGGGCAGCGAAAAGCTTCCGGCCCATTTGGTTCCTCCCTTTTTGTCGATAGTCATTAATAAACCAAACTAACGGTGCGATATACCGACTGGTCTCCAGAGTCGGCTTCTATTTGGATATGGCAGATATACACACCCGGCGGCAAAACCGCTCCCGCAGCGTCCCGGCCATCCCATGAGAAACCGGCGGGACCTCGGCCAAGCGTCCGCAGGTGCGATCCGGTCAAATCGTAGATATCTACGTTGGGATCGCCCGCGACTTGGACTACGATAAAATTGATTTGCGCCTCGTCGTTTACTCCATCGTCGTTGGGAGTAATGACCGGAGTTACCTTCACATGACGGAGCAAGCTCCCACCGGCCACGTCGGGTACAAAAACGATCATTGCACGTGGCTCTAAGGGTTCGACGCCTTGGCGCACGTTCCGCTGGCTGTCCCCGGCCCAAGCTTCAAAGAGGGTGGCATTGGTCGTTATCTGGGCGGTAAACTGCACTTCCACCGAGTCTTCCCGCACCCGCTCCGGTAATCCGATTCTTAGCAGCCCGTCTGCTAGTTCAATTTCTCTTGGCTGCACGCTCTGTCCGCCGACCCGGACGCCAACTTCTTGCACCTCGCCCGGTACTTGGATAAAGACCTCGTCAAAGCCTCGGTCGTTGCGCGCAAAGGTTGGTTGTAGCAAGTACGTAAAGTATTGCAGCGAGTCTAGGGCGACTTCGCGCGGCAGTATGCGTGCGGCAATACCACCACTGACGAGCGGATCGTCGAATTCCAGAGTCAGGGAGCGCAGGACCGGCGTCAGTTGCGGATCGTCGTTGGCCAGTTGAATCTGCAGTTGCAGAAATTGTCTGGGCGTAGGCGAGAGGAATGCCTCCTCGGGAAAATTGTAGGGCTGGCTCCAGCCACTCCAATCCGGCCCTTTGAGCTTGAGAGTGTCGATGCGGCCGCGCACACTCTTGGGCAACTTGCCAAAACGGGCCGAATCCAATTCCGTACCGTTTTTGTGGTAATACTTTTTTTGCAGCTCAAAAGTATTGCCGGTCTGCGAGCGAATCTCGATTTGCGTACCAGCGGGTAAATCGGCGTCCCACGACAGCTTGCGCACGCTCTTCATGGAGCCTAAGTCGATGAAGTCCGACACCATTTCCGTCGCCGCCACGTGTCCTTCGCCGTGGAGTATGTATTCAAAAACCGATTGGCGGATCTGCAGGCGCGTTGGAATGCCGCTGCGGTGGTAGAAGATATGGCGAATTTTCCGCAGCGGGAATGCAAAGTGATACGACTGTTGGTTGGGGAACCTATCGTTGAATACGTCGCTGAGTTCCTGGTAGTCGAAATTGCTGCGAATGCGGTCGCTGGTCAGGCCGCTGGCCGGCGTGCCGTCCGAGGTGGTGAGGATAAATAGCTTGGCCCCGTGCCCGTGGGAGCCACGAGACCCCTCTCCGCCTCCGACGGTCAGATCTAGGTGGGAAAGGTGATCTACCCAGAACGTGGCACCCAGGTCCCATTCGAACCAATCGCCGTCTTCGACGTAGGTCCTGAGGTTGCCTTCCTTGGCTTGGTCGCCACCGACGGCAAGTCGCCAGTTGGTATTGACATCCCCGTCGAAGATCGTGCCGACCTTGTCTTCGCTCCGTCCTGCTCGCACTGCTCCACCCCGTTCCACCGTGCCTATGGCGAGATTATCTCCTAGGGCATCCACTTCGATCTCAGCCAGCGCCGCGCCTGGATTTTTTTCCGTGGGCACTAGGCGCACGTGGTGGACTAGGTTAAAATCCAGCGTATCCTGCTCTATGAGATGTTCTCCGCTGGCCAGACCCAACTCAATTCGCTTCAGATCGACTTCAAAAACGCGCTCTACATTGGGTGTTGTGGTGACGGCGACCGGGTGGTAGGTCACGCCATAACGCGTATCTACACCGTTACTTATGTAAGCCGTGAAATTGCGAAAGGGCTTGGCGTCGGGTGTGTCTGGAAAGACAAAGCGCAACTTGTGCGCCAACACCGGTCGGCCGAGGTTAATTTCGATCCACCAATCATCTAGCAGATCGTCGGCAGACGGCTGCCACCAAGTCGATGGATCTTGGTCAATAATATTAGCCGCATCTTGGGGGTTTGAATTCACTTCGCGGATACCACCAAAAACCTGTTTCTTGCCTTCGCTATGAGAAAACTCTGCGGCATCGGCCACGGCGTTTATATTGCGGCGCATCCACGCTAGGCTGATGCTGCCGTCGTCGGCAATTTTCAGCGTGCCCTTGGGAATAGTCCACGTCTGCCAATCCGCTGGGCTACTCAGGCGCAGTTCATCAGCATAGGCATCTGCTGCACACAGGGTGGCGACGAGCAAAAGTCGAATCACAGCGATTTTTTGCATGGTACATCCTCGTGGTATATGCAATCCGTTTAGTAGGCCACCGCAATAATGCGCGTGCGCGTGAAGTCACCCGCATCCGTCTCGACGGAAAGTCGGGCGAGGTATAGACCCGGAGCTACGCGCCCCGTCCCCTCTCCCTGTCCATCCCACTCTTCGACATAACGCCCTTCGCTCTTGAAATCGGCCGATATCGTTCGCACTCTGCGTCCGCGCAAATCGTAGATTGCAAAGACCACTTGACTGGCTTGGACGCCTAGCAGTGAATAGGCTAGTTCAAACGTGTCGTTGAGCCCGTCGCCATTCGGCGTCACGACGGTCGATCTCACGTCCAATGCGCTCAGCACATCTAACTCCTCACTCAGTGCCAGCACCTCAATGGAATTGGTCGATACCTCCGCGTTGGCATCTCCGGGATCGATAGATTGGGGCTGTCCCTCTCCCCCCACGACAAATATCTCGCCCTGAAACAGGGCGTTAAAACTGAAGACGCCCGTTTTGAACAGCAGCCGCAGCGGCCTATTGTTTGCAGCCGCGATGCGGTGAGACGGAAAATAGACAATCAACTCGCCCCGTTTTTTCGCGATGCTGTCGGGTTCCACAGCGACTAAGGGGTCGCCCATTTCCAGTCCTATAAACTGGGCGCGGCCCGGGATTTGCAGCCTTAAGGCGTCAAAACCCGGCTTGGTCTCCGACTCAAAGTCGGCCCGCACGTCAAAAGTGAAGATGCGCTCCTCGCCCAAGGGCACTTCCGTCTTGCGCCCGAGTGGCTGTGGTTCGTCCTGTAATGCGACCTCCCCGACGATCGCATCGACCAGCAAAGGCGAGTATTCTACGACCAGTGAATCCATCCGGCCATAGGTAAACAAATCCTCGCTTGCCATCGTGAAGTTGATTTTGAGATGCTGCCGATTATCCGGCGAAAGGATCTCTATGCCCTCGCTCGCGGAGGCTTTTTGCGGCACCGACCAGAAGCTCCAGTTGTCCACATCGGGCCGCTCCGGCCCCTGAGCTCCAGGGCGCACGTAATCATCGTACGGCGCTTTATCCCATTCGGCAAAACTCACTTCGCGTTCGGTTCTCAGTTCAGTGTATATGGTGTAAACCTGTGGCGTATCGTCCCGGCCGGTCTGCGTTTCCAGCGAAAAGAAGATGGGGTTTTCTGTCAAAAGTTTAGGTTCGCTGTCTATGCTCTCTTTGACAAACCCCTTGAAATAGGGTATGACCCGCCCGAAATTGACCGGCTCGCCGATGTCGATCACCTTGGAGAGGTATTGCGATTTTTGCACAAAACCCTCGCCGTAAAACTCCACCTCGGCAATGACGCCCAATTCCGGGAAATTTATGAAAATGAACTGCAGGGGCTGGGTGGGAAAACGAGCATTGGCGATGCGCGTGGTTTGGTTGAGATTCTGCTCCAGTAAAAGGTCAAACTGCCCTTGCTTGAAGTGCTCTCCATCAATTGCAGCCCAAACTTCATACAGCTTGGGGTAGGCGTTTTTGAGTGGTAAACCCGGCGTAATTCGCTTGCGGTCGTCAGTCTGGGTGCGCCCTTCCGCCGGAGAAAAAAAGCGGATGCGGTTGATGGGCAACTCCCAACCTAGGTTGTAGTAATAATAGCCGGAGACAATGGCCACTGACCGGGTTGTGTCGCCGTCTATTGTATATACAGAGCCGTTATCTCCGAGGACTTCGGGCTGGCCGGGAATGAGACGTGCGTTCTGCGTCCCGCCTCGCTCTCCCCCCCAGGGATTGCCGAAGACATCGGCGCGCGAGCTGCCCTTCTTCTCGCCCAGCGCGATATTGACTGCTGGGTCCAATTCGTAGGGCTGCAGGCTGCCGTCCACAACCCACATGCCGCCCATCAACTCGGCTAGGTCTTCCCAGCCGTTATCTCCTGTGCCCAGCACCAATCGCTCTACCTGTGATTCTGCAAAACGAGGAGCTAAGAGCAAAAAAGCTAGCGCCACTTTGTACGTCATGCTCAGTTTTCCGTGTTTAAGTGGGCGTTAATAGGCCACGTGAATCAGGCGCATGCGGTTGACTTCGTCGGCAGCCGCCTCTATCGAGGCTCTGGCGATATAAGTACCTGGAGGAACCAGATCGCCGGCATTGTTCGTTCCGTCCCAGTGCCACTGAGTATAACGTCCGGCGATCAGCGCAGCGGAGAGCACGTTTTTTATTAAGCGACCCGAAAGATCATATACGAGCAGTTCCGCCGCGACGGGCTGTACCAAATGGATGAGCACAAAAGAGAAGACGGACGAATCGTTTATGCCATCGCCATTGGGCGTTATAATCGATGGATAAACGGTAAAGGATTGCAACACGCTTTCGCCGCTGGCGAGGAAAATTACCTCTTGCGAGTCCGTACCCACTTCTCGCGTCGCGTCGCCCTCGGCAATGCGCTGGGGAAGGCTGCCCGTCGTATCCAGAAGCTGTCCTATAAACTGGGTGGAAAAGAGCAGAGCCTGCGAGCGAAACGTAATCCGTAGTCGCACATCTTCCCCTGTGCTAATGCGCCGGGATGGGAAATAAACGCGCAAGCCTGTATCGTCCACATGCACGCTATCCGGCTGTATCTCTTCTAACTCGTGCCCCATTTCCAGTTTGAGAAACTCGGGTTGTATCAGCGTCGAAATGCGCACGCCGTCAAAGCCCGTTCCCTCGCCTAAGTCGGCCTTTATGTCGTAGGTAAAAACCGTATCCCGACCGGCTGGAACGGAGGCGCGTCCACCGGCTGGAAAAGGATCGTCCAATAGGGCCACTTCGCTCAATGCCAGCGCGGCCAGCGGTGGCGTATGCACGATGGCTAGGCTATCGACCTGCATGCTGGCGGAGGTAGTGCCCTCAAAACGCAGGCGCACTTGGAAAAAATCGCGCGGTCCTGGCAGATCCAGCGGAACGGAGTACGTGCCGCTAGAGTCGGCGATGAGCGGCTCTGTCCAAGAGGACCAGTGCGTGGCATCCGGGCGAATGCTGCCCTTGAGGACCAACGGCAGTTCTTCGTACTCCTCTTTGCTGACTAGCACTTCCGATTGAGTCTCTACGTCGGCGATTTGGTAGTAGTCAAGAGGCGTTTCGTCGACGCCGTTGCGCATCTGTACGATCACCCGCACCTGCTCGGCGGCACCCGCGCTGCTTGCGCTTCCCTCAGACAGCGAAACTCTGTGCGCACGAAAAGTCAATGCGCCGTAGTTGACAGGCTGGGCAAACTGGATGAGCTGTGTTTCGTAGAGCCCACGCGGCACAAAGCCTTCGCCGTGGACCTCGATTTCCGCTAGTTCAAAGGGATTAGGTGAAAGCACTCTAAGCTGAATAAAGCGCACCAATTGCGTCGGGAAGCGCACATCCACTCTTGGATCGCGGTTGATCGTCGCTTGGCGAACGGCCTCGTAAACGGGCGAGTCATTAGCATCGAAAGTACGCCCGTCATTGAGTGATATTTCGTAGCCAGCGACGAATTCATCCTCTCCTTCACGGGGGTAAAAAACAACTTGGCTGACTGGAAACGAAGCCCCGAGATCGAGAAAAAAAATGCGTCCGCGCTGATTGACTCCCACTTCCTTAAAGCGATTTTCCGTGCTGGTCGTACCATTTCCGTCCACCAGAACCTCAGACCCCTCAATGCCCCGTGCCGAATTATTCCACACCTGTCCGTTGCCTTCGGCGATAAAGCTACTGGGCGCACCCACTTTCCAGACGATAAACTGAGTTATGTTCTGCTCAAGCGAAAAGCTGGCCGGTCCTAGGACTTGTCCTTCACCTACGACTACCCCCGCCATAGTCTGCGCTGGCTCCTCCCAGGCTTGCCCGCCCAAGCCGACCCCCCAAACATCGGCCTGTAATTCCATTGGTTTAATGCAGAACGACAGGATCTGCCCAATCAAAGCAGTTCGCCTAAAGCAAGTCATCATTGCCTATTTACCAGTTCGGGCGGTGGCTTAAACCCCTTAAACACCTCGCGCTGAAAGTGAAAGGTTAGATTCTTGGTTTCTACGGGCTCGTCGCGGTAGTTGTAGCGCAATGCAATATCTCTGACGTGAATAGAAAACTCGGTCACGTCGGGTGCGAGGTTCGGAAAAACGACAAAACCCTCTGATTCTTGGCCGCTGAAGATGATCTGATCCTCAAACATAGTGCGCTTGAGCATATCTTCGCGCTCGTTAAAACGCCGGTATTCGTTGCCGGCATATCCTTGAATAAACGAATAGTAGTATTCTAGTATCTGCAGTGGTTCTAAGGGTGTGTATTTGCGATACCCATCCTTTGAAACCAGCTCAATTCTGAGAGGATTGACGCCGACTTTGGGGTAGGCGTAGTTTTTAACTTTTAGCAGCCATACGCTGTGTTTGGGTGGTGTCCACTCTTCGCCCATGCGCTTCCAGTCGCCGAAAGTATAAGGATTGGTTGATACGGGTCCCTGCGTGGACTGCTGTGAGAATTTGCGATTCAATTCAGCGTCGGTCATGGGGCGCAGACCGATTTCTAGACGCTCAAACGAATAGGTGATCAAGCCATCGTCTTTAATCACCATAGCGGCCTCTTGCTGTTCTTGCGGAGCTGGCTGAATAGGCCCGTCGAAGTAACGTCCACAGCCCGCCAACATCACTAGGGAACAAAGCCACAAACCAAACCGTATCATCGCATTAACCTCGGGAAGTGTACATTGCACTGGCGGTTATTGGGCAGCGGCAAATGCCGCCGCCCAATATGTGGTCAAAGGACCTTTTGGTTAGTCGCTGAAGGTCGCTTTGATTTTTGCCCAGCTTTCGGATTCCACTGCGGTGCCTCCGCCGTCTGCGCGATCGTACTCATCGGCGCCAAGCAGCGTGTATTCCGAGCAGACATCGCAGTTGCCCGAAGCACCATCCTCGCCGGCTGTTGCTAACTGATGCGTGCGGCGATCTTCGGGATTATCTGCCTCGTTCAATTGGTAGGTCAGGCGGATTATTTGCCCGGCCTCGTTGTTGTGGCGAATGCTGTTATCTGCACCATCCAGTGACGCGTAATCCCACAGGGGAATGCTGTACTCGTAGTTGACCGTGACGTTGGTAGAACCGGTGGTCGCTCCCGGAGGATTGGTCGTCACTCTGGACTCGGCAAACTCATCCATCCAGTGAATTTCCTCGACCACCTGCCAGCGCAACCACCACGAGCCGTCGCCACCATAGGGCGTCTCGTACACGCCGGGGACCGGCAAGTGCATGGTAAACTGCTGCCCCTCGGCGCGCGTACCCGCCTCGCCGTCGCCATCGTGCGGCCCGCCGCTGGCGTTGGCATCGGTGATGATCTCGAGATCATCGTCGCGCCAGCCATCGTCAAAGACGTCTGAAGTGACGACTAACGTGTCGTCGGTGGCGCGCACAAAGCCGTAGAGCCTGTTGTCGCGGTCCGTGCCCGTCCACGCTGTCATAATGGCCACGTCGAGGTCACTTTTGTCTAGTACTTCGGCCTTCTGGATTTCGTACATCTCATCGGGCCCAACAGTGAAAATGGGGTCAAACCACGCCCAGTCGCTATCGTCACCATCAATGGTGATGGTAACATCAGCCGGTACCTCTAAGGCGAAGTAGCCAATGCCATTGGCATTGGACTGGCCCCAGGCAAAGCTCGCCAGTGCCACCGACAACATTGCTGTCATAAATGCGTTTTTGTGCATGTTTTGCTCCTTATTTGATATAATAGAGATGTCGCTCTGCTTCTGCAGTTGCGAATGCTGTATTTATTTACCTCCTTCCGCATTTAGAGTAGGGATATCTGGGCTCATCTAAGCGTGGAAACGCAGAGCCACTATTTCTTTAGGTTAGACAGGGCCTGTTCATCGACAACAATCTCGGTCCTGTACTTATGCCTTAGCTCATCTAGGTAGCTATCAAAGTCTTCTTCAATCGCGTGCCGATGGGCGTAGCGCAATTGACGCCATATCCTAGACTGCACCTTGGGTGTAGAAAAAGAGAGGGTTTTTGGGGGGCGCAGCGCCAGCACTTCGAGTACGAGATACCCTTTCATATCGCCGCTCAACTGGATGGGGAGCGGGCCCTTGATGCCCCCAATCGGCATGCTCCGCACGGCTTGGATCATGGTGGCCATAGCGCCTTGGGCCGTCGCCGTGTCAGCCAGCGTGAAGCTAAATATGTCAAACTGGCGTACGCGTCCTGTAAATGCCGGATACTTGCGCATGACCTCGGCCATATCCTCGCCGATGCGCACGCGCTGGGCGATAGTGCGCGAAGCTGCTTCAGAATCGACTAGTGCACCGGCAAAAAACGTGCGCATCGGCAGAGTGAATTCGTCTGCCAGATCTCTATATAAAACGCGCTGTTGTTCCTCTGTGACGAAGCGCTCTTCTACTTCCGTTCGCCGCAGCATCTCGACCAAGGCCTCTTCGCGCTTATCTCGGACGTACTCAACTATAGCCTGCTCGCGATCCAACCCCTGTTGTTGGGCCAGTAGGGGTAGCAGGATTTTGCGCAGTACTTCGTCTTGGGCAAATTCGACCACAGCGATGCTATCTATGGCGTGGGGACGGTACTTGGGTTCGGCCTCCTCTACCAAAGCCACATACGCGTTCAGGTCGATTTTACCTCCACTATAGCGCAGCAGGATGCGCACGTGGTCTCCTGCTTCTAGCACGGGCACACCGCCTTCAGCCAATCGCCCCCGTTGCAGCAATACGCCCAATACCTGTGCATCTACTAAAAAATTAAAGTGCGTTTTCTGGTCGGCTAAGTATTTGGCCCAGCGATCTTTTTTTTGCTGATTTTCCAGCACCTGGCGCAGCATCTTCTTTTGGCGCTCAAAACTGACGTAGCGTTCTTGATCGGCTCTGATCAGGTGGTAAGTTCCCTGCGAGTTGCGGTATGGTTCGGACACTTGGCCGACCTGTAGGCGAAAAAGCTCGGCGACAAACCCGCTGTGCTGTACTTCTTCCTCCTGCCAGAAACCCAGGTCTCCACCTTTGGTCGCTGATGTGCGATCGAGGGATTGTTTGCGCGCCAATACTGCAAAATCGGCACCATGCCACAGTTGCTCTTGCACGGCCCGGGCTTCTTCGAGACTGCCCACCTGAATATGACTCGCCTGCACTTCTCGCTTTTTGTGCAATCCGCTCTGGTAGAAATGCGACCTTAGTTGCTCTTCCGATATGAAAACGTCTCCCGTGACTTCCTCGTACAGACGCTCCACTAATCTCCGGTTAAGCACCTGCTGTACACTTGCGACCACTTCGGGATGCTGATCCAAACCCTTCGCCCTAGCATCTAAGACTAGCAGTTTGCGGTCGATAAAAGGCTGTAGCATTTTCCGCGCATTGCCCGCTGCAAAACGGCGCATACTGCGCTCGGCGCGGAGCACGTCATCTACCATGATGACTTCGCTTCCGACTCTGGCCAGCACGACTGAATTTACAGCCCCGGCATCGGCGGCCATCGGCCCGACAATCGCCGGTGCGACCCAGCAAATAGCCATCTTGCCAAGGCAAATCAACGCTCTTTTTCTCGCAACTAATCCAATGTTCATAAAAAGTTATGTTTTATTACAACCGGTGAATGCCCGTCTCACACGAGGTTTCCGACATCGAGATGAAAAGCATGAATAGTTGAAAAGAGGCCCTGTGTCAAGTGCTTTCTGCACCCTAAGTGTGCGCTTGTTCTAGGGCGGCGTACTGACCAATGAGTTTGTCGTACACGGCTACGGCCTTTGGTTCTGGTTCTATAGTTGATCCGGCGACGGGCTGCGCGAATGGCTCGACAACTTCCGCCCATGAAGGCGCGTGGTCGGCTGCGGATTGGTGGGCGTGAGCAGCGCGCAAGGCCGCCCCTAGGGCTGCTGCATTGGTCGTCTCGAAGCGGTGGACCGGACAGTTGTGGACGTTGGCGAAGACGCGCAGGATTTCGGCGTTGGCAGACGCGCCGCCGGTGACGTAGAGCGAGGAAATTTTTACGCCCATCCAACGAGCGTGGTTGCGCGTAGAAAGTGCCTGGGCCTCGATGACGGCGCGGACATTGGCCGGCGCGTCGGTGGGGCTGAGGTGGTGGCGGACGACATTGGGCCGCGGGACTTTGGGGACGATTTCCGGCGTGAAGTACGGGAGCATGACAGCGCCGTTGTTGCCCGGCGGTGTGGCCCGTAGGGCGCTGGTGAACTGCTCCCAATCCATACCGTATTGATCGCGCACGGCCTCGCGGGCCAAACTGCCATTGAGGTAGCAAGTCAGGGCCATGTAGTGCGTGCCGTCGGGCGAGACAAAGACCGCGCCCTCGCCTTCTTTTGAGGTGCGCGGCTGGTCCATACAGGCGAACAGCGTATCCGAAGTGCCCAAACTCAGGGCGACTTGCCCTGGGGCGACGAGGCCGAGACCGATGAGGCTGCATGGGTTGTCGCCAGAAAAAGGCAGCACGAGGCAGTCGTCGGCAAAGCCGTAGCGCCCCACGTAATAAGGGCTGATAGGGCCGACGGGCTGGCCGGAGTGCGCGATCGGCAGGAGTTTGGTGGCTAGGTCGGGAGCGGTAGCGTCGAGCGCGAGCGCACTCCACTGGCGCGTGGCAATGTCCATCATGTTGGTGCCGCTACCATCGCCCGGATCCACGCCGACGAGCCGACCTGCCAATAGGCTAGCGATATAGGAACTGACCAAGCCGATGTACGCAGTGTCGGCATAAGCTTCAGGTTCGGTCTGGTAAAACTTGCGGATCTGCGGGCCGCTAAAGCGCTCAAAGGCCGCGTTGCCGGTCAGCGCGAGCAGCGCGTCGCGTCCACCGACGGTCGCTTCAATCTCGGCACACTCAACAGTAGTGGAAGTGTCCATCCAGATGGGAGCGGTGGTGCGGGAGAAGATGGCGGCGAGCTGGTCTTTGAGCGGCTGGGTCGGCGCAAGGTTTGCTAAGGCGCCAGCGGCGTTGGCGTTGAGATAGACAGTTCCGTGCTGCTGGCCACTGCCAGCGATAGCCTGCACGGTATTGAGGGCGTGGCCTTGGTCGGCGAGCGTTTGCAGGAGCAGGTCCAGCGCCTCAGCCCACATCAGGGGGGCGCTGTGGACTACACCCGCGCCGAGGTCGAGGACGCCATTGACGACTCCATAGGTGGCGTTGAAGTAATCGTCGAAATTGATCGACGCTTCGGCGACGATGGCGCGCTGCTCCGCGTCGATGATCAAGCCGGTGATGGATTGAGTGCTAGCGTCGATGCCTAAATACTTGCTCATAGAAATACCCCGCCGTACTTTTTATAAGCTATTCACACCCAAATTAACAAATGCGTTGGGGAGGACAAAACCCATGGAGGCAGTGGCGGTGCAGCCCGAAATTGCCGGGACGCTGGCGTCAGTGGACCCGGAGGTCGAGGCTATCATTCGCGCTGAAAACAGGCGTCAGCACAACAAAATTCGCCTGATCCCATCTGAAAATTACGCTAGTCAAGCCGTATTGGAAGCCAGCGGCTCGATCTTGACGAATAAGTATTCCGAAGGATACGTAGGCGCACGCTACTACGAAGGCCAGCGGGAAATCGACAAGATCGAGCGGCTCTGCATCGAGCGCGCCAAGGAGGTTTTTGGTGCCGAGCACGTCAATGTGCAGCCCTATTCGGGCTCGCCGGCCAATCAGGCCGTGTACGTCGGTCTCTGCGCTCCGGGCGATACGGTCATGGGTTTAGCGCTGGCGCATGGAGGCCACCTGACGCACGGCGATCGGGTCAGCATATCGGGGATGCACTACAAGTCCGTGCAATACGGAGTGCGTCGAGACTCGGGCGCGATCGACTTCGACCAAGTCGAAGCGCTGGCCAAAGAGAACCGGCCCAAACTGCTGTTCTGCGGGGGTACGGCCTATCCGCGCGTCGTTGACTTTGCGCGCTTTGCCGAAATCGGGCATTCCGTGGGAGCCATCGTGGTCGCCGACATCGCGCATATTGCCGGGTTGGTCGCCGCCGGGGTACATCCCAGCCCGATGCCGCACGTAGATGTGGTAACTACTACTACTCACAAGTCGTTGCGGGGACCGCGCGGCGGGATGATCTTGTGCCGGGCGCAGTACGCTGAGGCCCTCGATAAGGCGGTGTTCCCAGGCTTGCAGGGCGGGCCGCACAACAGCACCACCGCGGCGATCGCCGTGGCGCTCAAGGAGGCGATGAGCGCGGAGTTTAAGCAGTACGCCCAGCAGATCGTTGCCAACGCTCAGACCTTGGCCGCCGCGCTGTCGGCGCGGGGTTTTACCCTCAGCTCGGGCGGCACCGACAATCACCTGATCCTCATAGACATGGCCAATAAGGGCGTTACTGGTTATGCGATGGCCAAGGCGCTGGACGCATCGGGCATTGTCTGTAATTTCAATCGAGTGCCCTTTGACCCGCGACCGGCGCGCCGGCCCAGCGGCATCCGCATCGGTACGCCGGCGATTACCAGCCGGGGTTTTGGTGCCGAGGAGATGAGGCAGTTGGCCGAATGGATGGATCGAGTGGCCCAAGTGCGGGGCAATAAAGCGCTAGACCTGGACGACCGCAAAGCGGAGTACGCCCAGATCGCGGCTCAAGTGCGGGCACTCTGCGCCCGCTTTCCGGCCCCTGGCTTACTCTACGACGACGGGGGAAAGCCGCTTTAGGTCCACGAAAATGGATATATATCGAGAACTAGGCGTCGAGCCGATCATCAACGCCGTGGGGCCGGCGACGCGATTGAGCGGGTCAATTATGCACCCGGAGGTGGCCGAGGCTATGCGGCAGGCTTCGGAGTGCTGCGTGGATATAGCGCAGATGCAGGCGCGGGCCGGGGAAGTGATCGCCGAGATTACTGGTGCGGAGGCCGGGTACGTGACGAGTGGGGCGGCGGCGGGCTTGTTGCTGGGGACGGCCGCTTGTGTGACCGGATTGGATCCGGGCAAGATGAACCGCTTGCCGGATACGTCCGGGATGAAAAGCGAAGTGATCATGGCGCGCAGTCACCGCAACTTCTACGACCACGCCGTGCGCTCGGTGGGGATCGAGCTGGTGGAAGTGGGGATTGCCGACCGCTTTTCCGGGGCGGGTGTGCGCGATGCGGAAGGGTGGGAAATCGAAGCGGCGATTACCGAGCGGACGGCCGCGGTTGTGTACGTGGCATACGCGCATACGCAACCGTCGCTGGAGGTGGTGGTGGCTGCGGCGCGCAAGGGTGGGGTGCCGGTGATTGTCGATGCGGCCGGCCAACTCCCGCCAGCGAGCAACTTGCAGCGCTTTATTGCCGCTGGAGCCGATTTGGTCGCCTTTAGCGGCGGCAAAGCCATCGGCGGGCCACAGGCTTCGGGAATTTTGTGTGGGCGGCGGGATTTGATCGCCGCGGCCGCGTTGCAACACCAAGACCTCGACGTGATGCCCGAGTTGTGGAACCCGCCAGCGAGTTTGATCGACAAGGCACGGCTACCCGGTGCCCCGCAGCACGGCATTGGGCGTCCCTGCAAGGTCGGCAAGGAAGAGATCGCGGGGCTGGTGAAGGCGCTGCGCCTTTTTGTCGCCGAAGATCCAGCGGAGCGGTGGCAGCGCTGGTCGGCGCTGATGGAGGAACTGGTCGCCGCCTGCGGCGTGCTGCAACATGCCGAGATCTCGGTAGTAGCCGACCGCAAGCGCACCGAGATTCCGACCGTGCGACTGGTGCTCGACGAGCAAGCCGCGGGCATGACAGCGCTAGACTTGGTCTGGGCACTACAAGAAGGTCGGCCGCAGATCGCCGCCAATCCGACCTATGTGTACGAGGGGGTGGTGATTTTTGGGCCGCTGTGCCTCAAAGCGGGCGAGCCGGAGCAGATTGGCCGTCGGCTTGGGGAACTGCTCGGCTAAAACTGCGCTCCCCAATAGGCGGCACCCAGTAGCGCCGTCTTGTCGTTGAGCACGATGTGGACGGGCATGGCCGCGAGCGACTCGCCCATGCGGCCTTTGTCGATAAAGCCCTCCATAAAGCGGTTGTCGCGCAGCTTGGCGAGGATCTTGGGCGCGATGCCGCCGCCGACGAAAACTCCCCCCGAAGACATCAGCTTCAGGGCCAAGTTCCCCGCTTCGCGACCGTAGAGCAGCGCGAAGAGGTCGAGGGCCGTTACGGCCAGCGCCGAGTGGCTTTCGAGGCCGGCGTGCGCGATGGCGTCGGCGCGGTCGGGTTGCTCTTGCTGGGGGGCCAGCGCGGCGTCGGCGCGGTCGGGATGGCGTTCGCACAAAAAGTCGTATATCGCCGCTAAGCCCTGGCCCGAAAGCACCCGTTCCCAGCTAACGTGGCCGTAGCGCTTGTTGAGAAAATGCCAAAGCTCGGCTTCGAGCGCGGAACTAGGCCCAAAGGTAGCGTGGCCACCTTCAGAGGCGATTGCTGCATAGCGGCCCTCGACCCAGCACAAGCCCCCTTCACCTAGTCCGGTGCCGGCGGCGATGACGGCGATGTTACCCTTGGGGTCGCGCTGCCCTTGGTTGAGCTGACACAAGTCGTCAGGCTCCAACACCAAGGTGCCGTAGGAGGTCGCTTGCAGGTCGTTGATCAGGTGAACTTCAGTGCCGTTGAGCACCGCCGAAATTTCGCTGGGATCGATCAGCCAGGGCAGATTGACGGCGCGGACGGGAAACTGGTGGACCGGGCCGGGTACGCCCAAGACCGTGCGGCTGGGGGCGATCTGGGTCTCGTCGGCGAAGGCTTTGAGCAGCGCACCGGCACTGGGATAGGATGCGGTTTGGTAGCGCTGCTCGACTAGGGGGTCAAAGCCGTGGGCGGCTGGATCGAAAGCGGCGAGGTACGTTTTGGTGCCGCCGACATCACCGGCGATGATCACCGGGGTGCCCGCTTTCTCCAAGCTGCTGCGAGCAGGCCGTCGAAGGATTGGCGCAATAGGTCGTCGTCCCAGTCGCGGCGGGCTAATCCCACGAGATGGAAGGCGTGGGGCCGGCCATCTCGATGCTGCAAGTGCCAGATAGCCGGCAGCCGTTTGCGCCGAGTTGAGTCGCCCAAGGCACCGGGATCGGGGATGCGTTGTTGAATCATAAGATCTAAAAAATAAAAAGGCCACAGCGTCAGCCATGGCCTCCCACACCGCCTCGTGTGAGTTCTGCAAATATACAAGCATGGGCGAAAACCAACAAGTCGATTGTGCCGCTCAAAGCGTTGTGTGCCGCTATTTTGCTGTTGATATTACGCGACCGACTTTGATGTGAGGAAATATGAGCCGATATTTAGTCACGGGTGGAGCAGGATTTATAGGTTCTCACCTTTGTCAGCGCTTGTGTGCAGAAGGGCACGCCGTGCGGGTGCTAGACGATTTGAGCACCGGGCGGCGCGAAAACTTAGCCGACATCCTAGACGAAGTAGAGTTCGTCGAGGGCGATATCCGCGACGCGGCCTTGCTCGCCGAGGCGGTGCAGCAGGTTGATTGCGTCCTGCATCACGCCGCCATCAGCTCGGTGCCCGCTTCGGTCGAGCAGCCTCTCGTCGATCAGCAAGTCAACGCGGTGGGGACGCTGCGGCTGTTGGAAGCGGCGCGGCAGGCCGGAGTCCGCCGCGTGGTTTTTGCTAGTTCGGCCTCGGTGTATGGCAATAACCCACAAATGCCCAAGCACGAGAATATGCCGCCCGAACCCGAGTCGCCGTACGCAATTTCCAAGGTTGTGGGCGAGTACTACGCCCGATTGTACAGCCAGCTCTACGGCTTGGAGGTAGTTGGCTTGCGCTACTTCAATGTCTTTGGCCCTCGGCAGGTGCCTGCTTCTCAGTACTCGGGCGTCATCTCGATTTTTGTTGCTCAGATGCGGGCTGGCGAGTCGCCAACCGTGTGCGGCGACGGCCTCCAATCGCGCGATTTTGTCTATGTCGGCGATGTAGTAGAGGCCAATATGAGGGCCAGTACTACTCGGGGAGTCGCCGGGCGGATATACAATATCGGCTGTGGTCGTAGCGCGTCGCTGCTGGAATTGATCGCCGCGCTCAACGAGGTTTTGGGGACCGAGTTGGAGCCGATATTCTCCCCGCCTCGGGCGGGTGATATCCGCTTTTCGTCAGCCGATATATCGCGCGCCCAAAACGAGTTGGGTTACGAGCCGAGGATTGGGTTTGCCGCAGGATTAGAACGGACGATTGCGGCGTGGGAAGACTCCAATGCTGCGAGCTAATACAAGAGATCGCCTATAGTGGCTACCATAGTTGATGGCAAAAAGCGCATTCCCTTTATGCGCGGGATGCTGGTGCGCTACCTAATCGAGCGCGATTTCAGCTACGAAGACGCCCGCGCTGTAGCCAATGCGGTGCGCGCGTCTTTGGGCAAAGTAGAGTTCGTGCGCAAGAAAGACATGGTGCAGCTGGCAAACAATGCCATTCGCAAGGAATTCGGCGCGCACGAGGTTGGCGACCTGATTTTCTGGGAGCGCCAGCCTACTACCATCATCGTCGAGCGCAAGAGCGGATCGCGGCCTTTTTCCAAGGAATTGTTGTCGGATTCCATTCAGGCATCGGGGCTAGCTCCAGACCAGAGCTACGAGATTGCGCAGACGATTGAAGCCCGCTTGATCGACCAGCGTCGCCAGCACATCGCGCACTGGGAGTTGGAAGAGCTAGTGGCCGAGTTGATCGAAAAGTCCTTTGACAAGTCCTTTGCCGAGCGCTACCGATTGTGGCGCGCTTGGGGTGATGTGGATAAACCCCTAATCATCCTCATCGGCGGTGCCAGCGGGGTCGGCAAGACTACGTTGGCCATTGCGCTGGCCAATTTGCTCAATATCCCTCGGGTGGTAGCTACGGATGATTTGCGCCAAGTCATGCGCCTGACGCTCTCGCGGGAGTTGGTGCCAGCCCTGCACGTCTCCTCCTATACCGCTTGGCAGGTGGTTCCCACAGCCGGTGATCAAGACGCGGTCGTCGTCGGGTTTCGCGAGCAGGCGTACAGCGTCTGCGTTGGGGTGAGGGCTATCATCAGCCGCTGCATTGAGGAAAACACCAGTGTCATCATTGACGGCGTACATCTAATCAGCGACATGCTCGATTTAGAACGCTACGCTGGCGATGCCTTTATCACGCCGATTTGTTTGGGGCTTTCTGGCCGCGACACCTTTGAAGATCGCTTTACCCGGCGCGCCAGCGAGGCTCCGTCGCGCTCGGCCCATCGCTACCTGGAGCACTTGGAAGAGATCCTCAAAATTCAGGACTATCTCATTGAAACGAGTGCTGCCCACGGCATTCCGGTGATTGCCACTACTACAGTCGAGAGCCTGACCAGCGAGGTCGCGATGGTGATCAGCGAGCAGTTACAAGAGCAAGAGGAAATCCGCAAGGCCCTCAGTTCCTCCCGCAAAAAGCGCCGAACTCGTTGACAAAGTGCGCCGCTTGTTGGTTCGCCCAACGCTGGATTGTGTTGTATATTTTTGTACCTAGCGGCTAAGAAGCCGTGCCAACGCGCAATATAGTTAGGATAAAAAGAAATGCTGAGTAACAAAAAGAAAGGTGCTTCCTCTAGTAGCGGACAAGCCCTCAATACGATCGTCGGTCGCGGTAGCCGCTTTGAAGGCAAACTGACCGTAGATAACAGCGTCAGAATAGACGGCGCATTCAAGGGTGAACTGATCTGCTCAGGAGATCTGACGGTCAGCCAATCGGGCGAGGCCGATACTACTTTGATGCAGTGCAAAAACGCCTACATCGACGGTGTTGTAAATGGCACTGTGCGCGCCGATAAGGTGCGGCTGGATACGCAGTCGCGTTTTACCGGTGAAGTGTACACCGACTCGTTCACGGTCGCCGAGGGCGCGATTTTCCACGGCTCTTGTTCGATGGAAAACCACCAGAAGAGCCTGTCTCCGCAAGACGGTGCGGCGGTAAAACCGCTCACGTCCGGGCCTAAACCCCAAGAGCAAAAAGGCACCTCAGACGGCGCAGCGGCAAAGCCGCTCACGTCCGGGCCTAAACCCCAAGGGCAAAAGAAATAGCACTTTCCCATCTCGTTTTTGCGTGAAAATCCATCTGCACCGCGCTGCCGATGGATTTTTTCTTCTGGTAGATGAGCCAACGAGACCATACAGAGTCCAAGCGCCGCCGGCACCGCCGCTTGGTGCCAATAGAAGAGATCGCAGTACCTGGGGATGATCATCGGCCGCTAGCAAAAGGTCCGTCGCCGGTCCGCCGCTGGCGCCGCTGGCAGCGCGGGGCGCTAGCTAGTTTGGGCGCGTCGCCCGTTTTTCGCGCGTACATCTTTCTCGGCAGCGTTGCCGCCATTTTGGCTTTCCTGCTCTACAACGAGTCGATCATCGTCGAATTGCGCGAACACGAAAAAAATCGGGTTGACCTCTATGCGCATTTGATCTCGTTCACGCCACAGGCATCAGAAGGCCAAATTTCCACCCTCTTTACCGAGGTGATCACCAAGGTCGATTTCCCGCGCATTATCACCAACCACCGCGGCGAGATTATCCAGGCCGAGGACATTGATACGTCGAGTTTATTGGACGATTGGGCCTTTTGGCGCAGCCAAGCGGCAGACGCGCCGGGCACTTCGACGGCTCAGCTACGCGAGCTGATCGAGGAAATGGATGCCCAGAATCCGCCTATTTCCTTTTATTGGTCGCCAGAAACTCTGGGGCGGCTTTACTGGGAGGAAGGCCGCGTCATCATCGCGGATACACAAGGAGCCATCGCGGCTTGGCAGGGAACGGACCTGCCCGCAAGCAGCGACACTTCAGCGGCTGCTCGCGCCCAGGTGCAACGAGCGTTGCAAGAGATGGGGGCCGAAGCAGCGCGGCCCTTCAGCGTGCCGTCGGCTAGCTTCAGTTATCTGCATTGGGACGGGATCAATGCGATCATCACAGATGCCGACGATCGGTTTAGGGTTTGGGTCGGGACTGGGCTGCCGTCGGCTGGCGACGATCCCAGCGAAGGAGTCCAAAATAAGCTCCGGGCTTTTGTCGATAGTTTGGCCCATCAGCGAGTTCCCCTAGCATTCCGGATCCCGGCTGAGCACTATATTCACTACGGCGATACGAGCCTAATTGGCCGTATCTCACTGGCCCCTTTTGTGCAGATGGGCGTGTTGGTTCTCTTTCTGCTCGTCGGCTATGTCGGCTACCGCAACATCAAGCGCAACCAACAGCGCGCGCTCTGGGTGGGCATGGCCAAGGAAACGGCCCACCAGCTTGGGACCCCCCTTTCCTCGCTATCCGGGTGGTTGGAACTGCTGCGCGGCGAGGCCGCTGCCGCCCCGAGGTCGGAGCGAGACGAGCGTTGGCAGCGCGTCGAGCGGATGATCGGGGAGATCCAGCAGGATATGCGGCGCCTCGACCAAATCGCTTCGCGCTTCAGCCAGATCGGCTCGGTGCCCGAACTACGAGAAAAGGACCTAGCAGCCGTGCTAGAGGATACGATTGAGTACTTCCGGCGGCGCGTTCCTCAGTTTGGGCAGCAGGAAATCAAACTGGAATGCCTAGGCGAGTTGCCGCTGGTGCCGATCAACGCCGAATTGATGAGTTGGGCGTTTGAAAATCTGTGCAAGAACGCCATGGACGCCATGGATGGTCAGGCGGGGAGTTTGTGCATCCGCATGGAGCTTTTGCCCGCCAGCCGCGCCGTCCAGATCGCGTTTGCCGACGACGGGCGAGGCATTGAACCCGAGCACATCAAGCGCGTCTTCGAGCCGGGGTTTAGCACCAAAAAGCGTGGCTGGGGGTTGGGATTGGTGTTTGTCAAGCGCATCGTCGAAGAATACCACAAAGGCAAGATCAGCCTGGTGCATAGTGCGCCGGGCGAGGGCACGACCTTTGAGTTGGTTTTGCCCTTGAGTTGAGGAACGGATGTAGGTATAAAGCGTTATTTATTAAATGAAATTGTACAGATAAAGGCGACGCATGGCAGGCGACAAGCGAAAGATACTCTGGGCCGACGACGAGATCGACCTATTGCGCGCTCACCGGCATTTTCTCGCCGAAAGGGGCTACTCGGTGACGCCGGTCAGCAATGGCAAGGATGCCATCGCCCTTATTGCCCAAGCGCCTTTTGACATCGTGCTGCTCGACGAAATGATGCCGGGGCTGGACGGGCTTTCGACCTTGGAACAAATCAAGATGGCCGATCCCAACGTGCCAGTGATTATGATCACCAAAAACGAAGAAGAACACCTGATGGACGAGGCCATTGGCCTCCGCATCGACAATTACCTGACCAAGCCGGCCAACCCCAGCCAGATTTTCATGGCTTGCAAACAGTTGCTCGACGCACGGCAGATTCGCCAAAGCCAAGCCGGGCAGCACTACGTCTTGCGGGCTGGCCAGATTCGCGAGCAGATTGGGCGTGCGACTTGGCAGACGTGGATCGATATACATCGGCAGCTTTGCGAGTGGGACATCGAAGTGGTGCGCTTGGGCGACGCGGGGCTGGGCCAAATGATTGGGGATCAGCGGCGCGAGTGCAACCGCGAGTTCGGGCGCTTTGTCGAGCAGCATTACACGCGCTGGGTAGCCGACGAGGAGGATTCGCCGCCCTTGTCGGTGGATGTAGTGCCCGAGTTCGTGGTGCCCTTTCTCGAACAGGGCCGGCAGGTATTTTTTATTGTGGTTGATTGCCTGCGCCTAGATCACTGGATGGCGATGGAGCCTCAGTTGGCCGAGTACTTCAACATCAAGCGTTCCTACCACTATTCGATTTTGCCGACGGCTACGCCTTTTGCGCGCAATGCGATTTTCAGTGGGCTCTTCCCCAAAGAGATCGCCGCCAAGTACCAGACCATGTGGGGCGAGGCCCAAGACAACGAATACAGCCTCAACCGGCACGAGCACCGATTCATCGACGATTTGGTCCGCGACATGGGCGTCGCACTCAAACCGGGTTCGCACTACGTTAAAGTGCTAGACACCAGCGAGGCCCGGAAATTGACTCGCAGGGTGCCGTCGCTGGGCAAGTGGCCGCTGGTGTCGGTGGTGTACAATTTTCTCGACATGCTGGTACACAGCCAAGCGCAGTTGGACCTACTCAAGGAGATGGTGCCTAACGAGGCGGCCTTTCGCGCCTTGGTGCAGACGTGGTTTGGCAATGCGTCGCTTTTTGAAACCCTCAAGGCCATTGCCCGCACCGATGCGGTGGTGGTGCTGACCAGCGACCACGGCTCCGTGCGCGGCCTGCGTGCTTCGGTGGTACACGGAGATCGCAGCACGTCTTCAAGTCTGCGCTACAAGTACGGTCAGAATCTCCGCTGCGAGGAAAAAGACGCGTTGCTGATTGCCGATCCACAGGCCTACGGATTGCCTTCGACCGGACTGGGGCACAGCTTCGTCATCGCCCGCGAAGACTTCTACTTCGTCTATCCAACCGAGTTCAACAAATACCAGCGCCGCTACAAAGACAGCTTCCAACACGGCGGTATCTCCTTGGAAGAAATGATTTTGCCCGTGGCGATTATGGAGCCCAAGCAGGGAACGTGAAAAAGGTTTTCACCACCCACTCGGCGGCCCAGACCCACGCACTGGGCGCTGCGCTAGGCCGCCGCTTGGCACCAGGCGATGTGGTCGCCTTTCGCGGCGACTTGGGCAGCGGCAAGACCTGCATGATTCAAGGCGTGTGCGAGGCGCTGCAAGTAGCCGATTGGGTCACAAGTCCGACTTTTATCCTCATAAACGAGTATGTCGGGCAATGTAGCGGCCGCGATTTACCCGTTTATCACTTCGATCTTTATAGGCTGGGGGGCGTTGAAGAGCTTGAGGATTTAGGGGCCGAAGAGTACTTTTACGGCCATGGCGTCTGCTTGGTCGAGTGGGCCGAGCGCGCCGACGGTTCGTTGCCCGCTGGGTGCTGTCATGTGTGGCTAGAACACGGGGAGGCTTGCGAGCGACGAATTACTTTGCAAGGGGATGGAGTAGAAGAAATAGACTTGTGAAAGTTGGCCATGGGAGGGGACTTTGCAGCGACTAATAGTGTGCCTTTGCCTTGCCGGTGGACCGGTAGCGGCTGAGCGGGCCGAGTTGACGAGCTTGGTCGATAGCCCGACGGCTGGGTTGGTCAACAAGGGCCACTACGAGGTAAATGTTCGCCTGTTTGCCGATGGGGGAGCGGTTGGCCGTTTGCACGTTGGCGTGCTCAAGCGGCTGAGCGTGGGCGTGTCTTTTGGCGGCGAGCAGCTCATTGGCACCGGCGCAGTCGGTTGGTACCCGCACGTGGCCGTGGCCGCTCGGTGCCGGGTCATCGAAGAGGGGTTCACGTGGCCGGCGCTGCTTTTGGGCTTCGATTCCCAGGGCATCGGGCCGTATAGAGATCAGCGCTACCAAGTCAAGTCCAAAGGGACCTATTTGGCACTGAGCAAGAATTACACTTCCGTGCTAGGTGAACTTGGCGTCCACGCGGGAGTCAATTTGTCGCGCGAGGATGCCGACGACGGCGATTGGTCTGCGTGGTTGGGTATCGACAAGAGCTTGCGGTTTATGGCCCTATTTGCCGAATACGATTTGGGCCGCAACAACGGCCTACAAAATCAGGGCCTGGCGGAAGGCTACTTGAACATCGGAGGGGCTTGGACCGTAGCACCGCAGCTGCGGGTTGCGTATTATCTTAAAAACGCGCTGAAAAGCGATCACTTCGGCTCTCAATCCATTCGGGAGTTGTCAGTCACTTACAGGAGGAAATTCCAATGAAGATACTGGCTATTGCTTTGCTTTGCGTTTGGGCTGGTGGCGCAGTCGCCCAAGAGGAACGAGCGATCGGCAACTTTGCCGGGGTTGGGGTGCGGGCCATGGGCATGGGCGGTGCTTTTGTCGGGGTGGCCGACGACTTCACGGCCATGTACTGGAATCCGGCGGGCCTAGCTCAGATGCAGCAGCGCGAGATACAGGTCTCTTTGCTGCGCAACAGCCGCGCCAACGACTCGATTTTCAACGGCACTCCAGGCAGAAGCGAACTGACCAATACGCGCTTTGGCTCGCTGGGCTTTGTCTATCCCTATCCGGTCTATCGCGGCAGCTTGGTCTTGGCGGCTGGCTTCAGCCGCATCAAGGATTTCGACTGGAATTTGAATCAAAAAGGAGAAGCGCAGGGCCTGAACGAAGGTCGTCGTTACTTGGAGATCAGCGATGAGTTCTTCCAGCACGAGGGCGAATTGGGATTGTGGGGAGTGTCTGCCGCAGTTGACGTATCACCGGCCGTGTCGCTGGGCGCGACGCTGGGCTTGGTCAGCGGCGAAGACGAGACTACAAACGAGTTTAATAGGACCTTTACCTATCCAGAGGACAAATCTGTTGAACAGCAAGACAAAACGTGGCCCATTTTTGGTCAGAGCCGCGAAACTTCTGCAGACGAGTACGAGAGGAACCTGTACGCCGTTTTCGGTGCCATGGTACGGGCACCGCGCGACAAGCCGCGTTACCGACTAGGTGCAACCTTCGCTACTGGGGCTGCACATAAAGTTCGCTATGACTTTCGCGGTCTTTTAGGGGATACGGAATACAACTTGGTCGAGTACGACGACGGGACGGAGGAAAAATTTGACGATGATAACCTTCGTGGCATCTATGAGCTTGCGCTACCTTTTGAATTCGGCTTGGGTGCTTCGGCTGAGGCCTGGCCTGGCCTGACGCTGGCGGGCAGCCTACATTTGGCCGAGTGGTCGCAGAGCGAGTACAAGGGGGCCGATGAAAATGGCTTGCGTGCTGATACCTCGTTTGAGACGCAGTACAGAGATGTCTGGCGCTATCACTTCGGCGTCGAATACCAAGTGCCGGTCGTCGCGCTGGATCTGCGAGCCGGCTATTTTGCGGATCCGGTTCCTTTTATTGGCCCGCGCGACCCCGACGCCGACGATCCGCCCATCCTCATTGAAGAGGACCGGCACTTTATTACTCTCGGGGCCGGGATATTGATCGACGAGGCCATGCAGATAGATCTGGCTTGGGTGCGGGGTGCGTTTAAGCAAGTAGAAGAATACTCAGACAACGTCCTTAGCGAGGACTACGCGATCAATCGCCTCGTCGTTGGCGTGGGCTACAACTTTTAGAATTGTTTTTTTGCTCCAGTCGTTGGTTTGTGTATATTTCAAATCAAGAGATGAGATTAACGTTCCTCAAGGAGGGAACTAAATCCATGAAAACGAAGGCTTTGATTTTTTGCTCGGCCCTGCCGCTAACTGCGCTGATGGCGAGTGGTTGCTACACGGTGCTCAGCAGCCCCTATGAGGCCGCCGACCTGCACGACGAGGATCTAGCTCGCGCCAAGAGCCGCGATGTCGAGGCTCCCATGGTTGGCCAGTTCGACGACCGCGACTACATGGACGACCTCTACCGCTATCCGGGTGTGCGTGGTGGCTATGGGGGTTATGGTGGCTACTACGGCGGCTACGGCGGCTATTATCCTACCTCTGGCTACTATCCCTACTACTACGGCCGCTATCCCTACAATTATTATGGCGGCTATGGCCCTTATAGTTACGGCTACGATCCGTACTATCGGAGTTCGGGCGGTTACTACGTGTCGCCAGGTTATGAACTGATCAGTACGCGCCAGCTCGACGATTTGCGGGCGGCGAGTCGGCTGAGCACGACGCCGGCGATTGCCGACCCGGCAGCAGCATCCGAAAGACAGCGCCGCGAAGAAAACGTGTGGCAGCGGCGGGTAGAGCCTCGGGTGCGCAGCTCTTCTCCGCCGCCACCGCGTGCAACTTCTTCGGCCAGCACTAGCACGTCTTCGCCACAAACTAGAGCGTCTAAGGCTCCTTCTGCGCCGGCGTCAAAAACTACGACTCAAAAAGAAAAAGTGGCTGTGCCCAAGAAGCAGAAGCGTCGGCGCTGATTTTTTGCTAGAGCAGAAACACAGAAAAAGCGTTGCAGCGGGCGAGGGAACCAAGTCCCTCGCCCGCATTTTTTTTGCAAAAAACTGAAAAAAGTACTTGATACCTAAGGTTTTTTTTTTTTTAGACTTACGTCATATTCAAGTTCAACACAGCCCCTTAGAGGAGTGAACTGTTGATGACAACCACATTATGGCAGGACTTTTCTCTGCTGGCATTCAGCGAAATCGCAATCATGGCCATGCTCTTTGGTGTCGGTCTGGTAAAAACGTGCGATGAGCAGAAGTTTTCGGTCTCAATTATAGTTGCCCTAGGGCTTATTGGCTTGGGAGCGCGTACCTACGACCACGGTGCCTACTCTGCGGCCTATGCACTCGTTACGGCGGTTGGCATCGCCTTGGCGATTGTCCTAGCCGGTATTGGTACCGCTCGGGCGGGACTTGTCGCGGGCGCAACCCTTGTCGCCTTGCCGCACAAAGCCTGTCCCATCTTCTGGCCACCGGCGGACGGGGGCGTTCTCGTCGTTTCGTACATAGTGGTACTGGTTGGACTCATCGGCGTTTCTTTACTACCCCCGTACATGCTCAAGGCTAGAGTGGGAATAAACTTATACCGAATCAGTGCTCTCAGTGCGTTAGTAGCCTACCTCAACCTCAGAGCCGTTCTGCTGTGAGCATCTATATCCTATATATCGTATCCTTGGCCTTCCTCGGCGTGTTGGTGTGGCTGTATCCGGGGGAAGCCGAACGCATTGCGGCGGCACGTGGCTCCACTTGGCAAGCCGTCCCAGACATGGATCAGCTAGCCGAGCAGGTGGCATTCTTGGGAGAAACTCAAGAGATCGAATGGATACCAGAGTATAGCCCGATGCGGGAGCCGCGTTCCGGCGTTGTCCGCAGCTATCGGCTGCGTCATAAGGACACGACCTATCGGCTGGTCGTTTTTCGGCATGACATTGCGTGTGTGGTGTGCCGCGACGTGCTAGCTGGTGCGGTATTTGCCGAAGACGGCACGGTTGAGCGCGTCTTCGTCCTCGACGAGTGGGAAGTGGAAGGCAAGGCGGTAGACCCCACCCCCCTGTTAGCGCAGCTACGCGGGAGGGCGGCATTTACGTTGGGTGAAAACGTCGATGGTATCTCCGGAGCGACGTATAGCAGCACAGGGCTGGTACGGCAACTCAACCATGCCCGTCAATGGATCGAGGCGCAGCCATGAGATGGAGATTTCACGCGGTATCGTTGCCGATTCTATGGGGTCTTAGCGCGTGGATGTTGCGGCAGGTGCTCCATCCAATACCGCTTGATGTCACGGATATTGACTATGTGGATTTGTTGGATACCGAGATGCTGCCAGTGGTGGTTGCGGACTGGGACGGAAAGCAGCGGACATTGTCGCTGGCCGAGCGGCACTTACTATTGTTTGTCGATCCTGCGTGTTCACTGTGCGAGACGATTTATCCGATGGCCAAGGCTGCACACAACCAACTCTCGACGGTGCTGATCTTCCCGGAGGAGGTGGAACAGGTCGAGGACTACATAGCGACACAGGGTTTAGAATCCATTTCGACGGTGCGCGATGCCATGTCGCTCAATGAGCAGTTGAGTCTGACGGGTATCCCGACCGCGCTGTATATCGAGGCAAACCGGATCATTGACATCGGCACGGGCGATCAGTTCGCCCTTTCCGTCATTGAGGGAGCGTTAGACAACGAAAGGAGGGAGACGCGCTACCCATTCACTCAATAACCTTCATAACTTTATATCAAAATCTCAAAAGGAGATTCGATTATGCAACATTGCAACATAATACTACGCACGTTGGGTGCTATCTTGATGGCACTGACGCTAGTGCTGATTCCGCTCTCGCAGGCCGAGGCGACGTCGTGCAGCAATATCAATCCTGGCGGGAGCACTAGCTACTGCGATGTTTTGTGTGCCATAATTCAAGAACAAGGTGGGTATACTCTTATCAAGAGGTCGCAGGTCACTATTACCCGACCGGGCATAGACCTTCAGTGTACAAGAAACGAAGTATGTGGAGGAGGACCATGTTGGGATAGAGAAGAGCCACCACTTATAATAGAGCCGGAGCCGGAGTCGGCCCAGCCCAAGAAGCGTCGGCGCTGATTTTTTGCTAGAGCAGAGACCCAGAAAAAGCGGAGGGCCACCAAAGGCCCTCCGCTTTTTTGCTTAATCGCCGCTTAGGTCGAAGTGGCGGGTCTGCGGCTTGGGCGGAGGGGCGATGCGGAAGAGGAAGCGTTGCAGCGGGCGGGCGAGGGCCATGAGCAGTTGGCGCTCGCCTTGTTTGTTGCCGCCGAAAAGCTGTAGTTGCACCGGCTGGTAATTGCGCTGCGTGCCCCCTTGTTGCCAGACTTGATTGGTGTTGAGATTGATCAGGCTGACCTTGAGATCTATGGTCAGGTCGATGCCGGGGTTGGACGACATGCCATAGGGCGTGGGCGATGTGGGCATCATCCGCGCCTGCAAGTGCCTCAACTCGACGAGAACTAAGGCGTCGAGCTCGAGTTCTTTCTTGAGAATGGCCTGTACCGAGTCTTGGTGGACGCTCGTCGAATCGAGGCGAATATCCTTGAGCTTGTAGGTGATCTCGTCTTGGTTCATCACCTCGGTCTTGGGCATGTTACCGAGGCTGCGGACCACGGCGTTGGACAAACGCGCCATGACCTTTTCGATGTCTAGCTCCCGAAAGGGTTCGATGTTGGTCGCGCAAACCACGCCGATGTGATCGACTTCCGCTAGGTAGGGGCGCAAGACCGGATCGGGCTGCGACGGGGCGCGAAACTCGACGCGGGTGAAAGCAGTGCGGTTGCCGCAGCCGGCTAGGCCAACGAGCAGTACGAGGGCAGCAATCAAAAGCTCTGTCCAAAGCTAAAGTGAAATTTGAAGTCCGAGAAGTTGCCTTGTAGATCTAGCTGCTTGGCGAATTCAAAGTTCATCGGCAACAAGAAGTACACTAAGAGGCCAAAGCCGACGCTGGCGTGTACCTGCCGGGGGGAAGACGCCAGCGCGGCGTGTGGGTTGCGGAAGGGCCACAGGTCGGTTTGATCGTCTTTGTTCCAGGCCATGCCCATATCCATAAACAGGCTACCATCAACCGCCGGAATCAGGAAGGTGCCGGGCCAGCCAAAGAGGATGCCGCGGACAAAGGGGACGCGCAACTCGACATTGGTCAGTAGGACTCGGCTGCCGCTGAAGGCCGAAAACTGGTAGCCGCGCAGCGGGCCGGTGTTGAGGTTGAAGCCGGTGTAAAAAGGCAGGAACCAAGTCGGCCCCCCTAGGTTGTATTCGAGGGCGTCGCGGCCCAAAGACCCCACGCTATAGGCTCGCAGGCCCAGCACCGACCAACGCCCCAGCCGCAAGTAGTGGCGATAGTCAAATTCGAGGTGCGAGAACGAGCGCGTGTTTGCGCTGAGGCTGAGCGTGCGTCCCACCGAGAGAAAATAGCGCTTGCCAGCGGTGGCACCCAAAAGACCGTAGGTAATGGAGTCGTGGACGTATGCGGTCTTGAACAGGTGAGTACTGGTCGCCGTAGAATCTGGTTCATAAAAGGGACTGACCTGTTCTTCTTGCTCGCCGACATAAGTATAGCTCTGGTCGAGGCGGCGGTACAGGTCGAGCGGATAGCTGGCGTTGGCCAATGCACCGCGCTGCTGGAGGCGGCTGATGCCCCGAACCGGGGTGCGGCCTTGGGCGAGGAAATTGCGATTGTTGACGAAGTACTGGTTCCAATTGAAAATGGATACGTGGTATGTGGGCCGCTTGCCGTAGTATTTGTAGCTAGCGGCAAAGTTGAAGTCATTACTGATGTCCTGCGCCGCTACGTAATCGGTGGCCAAAACCAGCGAGTGATTGCCCAAAAGGTCGCTCATGCTCAGTTGGGCAATGGACGATAAGAACCCATCGAAATAGCCCATCTGTACGGAGATGCCATCGAATTCGAGCTTGGGAGTGTAGCGCCGCCGTCGCAGTTCTAGTTCGCCGCTGTCGTCGGCGATAAGCTGGACGGTAGCTTGCGGCTCTTGGGATTCGGTAGATGGCAACGGGCCGCTGGCTCCGGCTAGCAGCACGGCGTCGTCCGAGAGATTCCGGTCCTTTAGGACCGAGACTTGCGCTAGGCTGGGGGTGCCGCCCTGGTCTGAGAGCGCGGCGGCTTCTGGTACTAGGGACTGCACTGGAGGCGTCTCTACTACAGCTAGGGCCTCGGTCGCTGGCGGCTCTACTGCGGCTGGTGGCACTGCTTCGGCCACGCGGGCTAGTAGCTCGGCGTCTTTGCGCTTGACCTCGGGCCATTCGGGCATCGCCATCCGGTAGAGCTTGCTGCGGCCCTTGAAGTAGATGTTGAACACAACCTGCCGCCCGTCGGGCGAGAGGGCCGGGTTCATAATGCCGCTGAGGCTGCGGGTCAAGCGAAACTCGCGGCCTTCGTTGAGGTGATAGACGAAGAGGTCGTTGATTTTATCGCGAGTGGAAACGAACAGCAGCTTGTTGCCTTCGGGCAGCCACTGAGGCCACAGGTCGTCGGTGGGGCTGGATATGGCTGTGTGGGCTGTGCCCGCGGCTAAATCGTAAATTTTGATGTCGAACTGGTTGTGGTACTTGCTGCTAAAGGCGATGCGCTGGCCGTCGGGCGACCAATTCGGATGATCTTCGCGCTCGGGTGTGCCGGTGAGCTGGTGCCGCTCGCCGGTCTGTACGTCAATGATGTAGAGATCGCTTTGGCCTTGTCCGGTACCTATAAAAGCGAGTTGACGACTATCGGGGGACCAGGTTAGGCCCTCGACGAGATCCATATCGGGCATGGACAGGGTCTGCACGAGTTCCTTGTCGTAGAGATCCCACAGCATGATGCGGTCGCGGGGGCCTTCTTTGGCGACAAAGGCGATGGTCTGGCCGTCTTGTGCCCAAGCCACGGTGCCGCTGCCGATGCTGAGGTGATCGTAGTCGGCGGTGCGCATGCTCTCGGTGACGCGCTCGACGAGCGAGGCATCGCGCAGGCGGATAATGTCCACGTGTTGTTCGATTCCATCCGAGGAATGGACGGCGAGCATGTCGCCGCTGAGCGACCAGCAGGCACTGGAGAAGTTGTGAATAGTCTCGTCATCACCGACTCTTTCGGCGAATTCAGAGGTGTAGTCGCGCGTCTGCAAGAGCGGCCAGTAGGTTTTGCGCATCTGGGCCGACCAGCGCTCGTCAAGGGTTTTCAAGTCTATGCCGATGAGGCGATCCATCAGCTTGTCGGTGTCGTGCTGGCTGTCCCACAGGCGGAGAATGCGGCTGATTTTTTCGGGGCCGTACTGCTGGGCAATGTATTCCATGAGCGCGTGGCTTTGCTTGTATGCGAGGAATACGTTGCCTTGGCCCCAAGCCTGATTCATCGTTTCAATGGGGATGAGGCCGTCGGTGAGTACGGCGTCGCGGAGGACCATTTCGTCGATGGTGTTGCGGCCTGGGGTGGTGTATTCGGCCATACCCTCCATCAGCCAAGTGGGTGGCTGGGCGATCGAGCTGGTGATGCGGCGAATGGGGCCTTTGTGAATGATGTCATACTGGAAAATGTGGGCCAGCTCGTGGACGAGTACATTGCGGAACTCGTCGAGATCACCGGCAAAGGGAACTACCATGCGGAAGCGCAGCGGCTCGGCAAAGCCAGCGACCCCAGGCGGCAGAAAGTCGGG
Source organism: Candidatus Latescibacterota bacterium (assembly GCA_965221515.1). GTDB lineage: Bacteria > Latescibacterota > UBA2968 > UBA8231 > UBA8231. The sequence continues at coordinate 3,110,272 of OZ244897.1, read as the reverse complement.
AAAGATATTGGTCTGCTGGAACTGGTAGTGCGACTGATAGATGACGACCGGCGGCCGGTGCGAAAGGTCGTGGTGCAAAATTTGGCTGATGTGATCGTAGCCTTCTTCAAGGTACTCGATGGCCTGCACGGCCAAATTTTGGAATTCAGGCTCGAAGTGGAGCTCTATGTGCTCGCTTTCGAGGATTTCCCACTGGAAGTCTCGGTAGCGGACTTTGTTTTTCCCGAATCCTTGCTGCAATTGCAAGGTGAGAATGTCTTGGGCACAAAGGTCTGCGGTGCCCCAAGCGAGCAGGGCGACGCAGGCGAGGCTTTGGAATCTCGTTATAGCCCGCACGTTCACTCTCCCGTGGCTATAGGTGAATAGTCCGGGCGTCTGGTCCGCGGCCGCGGACCCTCGTCTGCCCTGAATATATCAAGTGAGTCTGTAGAGTCGAGGCTGGCTTGCTGGTATTGTTGCAAGTGGCGCAAATTGGTGGCATAGACTTGGCGGGTGGGGTTGAGGGCCCGCGCCCGCTCGTAAAATTGAGCGGCCTTGTCGGTCATGCCGAGCCGCTCGTAGATGACCCCGAGGTTGTTGTGCAAGCTGGCCGACAAGCTGTCTTGGGCTAGGGCGTGTTCCATGTGCGATTGGGCTTCGTTCCACATGCCGTTGTCAATACACCAGAGCGCGTATTTGTTGACCTGCTCAATGTTTTGCAACTGTTGATGCGAGCGCTTGGGGCGATCGACGACGACTAGCGCCGGCGCGGGTTGGATAGTGGCGGTGCTGTCGGTGGCCAGGGCGTACTCGTAGCCGCTGGGTTGGCCCGCCGCTGGCCTGCGCACTAGTTCCAGACAGCCGTGCAGACACAGGGCACCCAAGCCAAAGGCCACCAGGCGTACGGTATTTTTTATCGAGTAATTCACGCGCAATTTTTCTCGGCGCGCGGCCATTAACGCCTTGCGCCCTTGTCGTAAGTTAGGAATATAACAACCAGAAGCACTTTGAACTATTTTTTACCCCGCTGCCTCGGCACTCTAGCTGCTCTCTGCCATAAAATGGGGGCTATAAGTATAGACATCAAAAAGGGACGATTCATTCCTGTTGCCGGATAAAATGGCAAATTTTGTCGTGTAGTATAGACATCGCAAGGCGGCGACTCGTTCCTTTTGCCGCCGGCGACACAAACTGCGCGGTTGAATCGCTAATCGTCGCGGCGCTTGAAGTACCTGTAACAGACCGTGGTGCTGAGGAGCAAGTAAAAAGGAGCGTACTGCGCCCACAAAACCCACGGCTTTTCGCGCCACACGCCTGCGCTGCCGTAGCCGATTTGCACCTCGTAAGCGAGGAAGATCAAGCCGCTGAGGAGCATCCAAGCGGGGCTGGGGAAAAAGGCGAGGAATGGCAGGACCCAAAGCAAGTACCATGGATGCACCGTCGGCGAGAGCAAAACGTAAGCACCGAGGGTTGCGAAGGCCGCGCGGTAGGGGTCGCGATAGCGAATTTGGCCGCCGAGGGCTATCAGTGCGAAAAGGGCGGTGCAGAGCCAGCGAGCGTGTGCGGCGGCGTGGTTGTCCCATGGCTGTAGGGCAAAGTGAAAAAGCGAGTAGGCCGCCGCGTTGAAGTGCCAGTGTTGCACGTAGGTCAGCAAACCCGTCGCGAGCTTTTCTCCGGCGTCGGCAAACGGCCAAAAGACCAATAGCCCCAGCGTTGGAAACAGCAGCAGCGCGCCCCGCTTGCGCAAGTTGAACCAACCAGCGCGAGGGCGACGCCAAAAAGTGGGCACTAGCGCGAGGGGCACTAGCTTGACGAGAAAGGCCCCGGCAAAAGCACAGACGGCTGCGGTATAGCGCTGGCTGTGGAGTGCGTACAGGGCCGCGAAGAGCAGCAGGACGCCCAGCGCATCGATGTGGCCGCTCCCAGCGACTTCTATCAAGGGCAGGGGATGCCAAGCGTAGAGTACCACGCGGCGCGGGTCTTGGCCGCGCCGGACGAGGCTATGCGCCAACAGCAGACAGAGGCCCCAATCGCCGAGCAGCAGGGCCAGTTTGAACGCGGCCGGCGTCGCGCTGAGCAGGCAAATTGCGCGAAAGAAAAGCTGGGCTAGCGGCGGGTAGATCGTGGGAATGTCGGCGTGGTTGATACTGTGATAGAGCGCGTCGCGCAGGTGCGCCACCTGCGCTGCCGAGGGGGCGTAGAGATACGGATTGATGCCGGTTAGCTGAACGCGGCCATCCCAGATGTAGCGAAAAATGTCGTCCGACAGCGTCGCTGGACTCCACCACAGCGTCAGGCGGAAGACGAGGGCCGCTCCGAGAATGAGATGCGGTCGCTGGGGAGGCGCACCTGGCCGCAAGATGAGATACGCCGAGAATACATAGCAGAGAAAAGCCGGAAAGACGCCGCTCCACATCTGCGGTATTTGGCGTTGGAGATCGCCGACAAAGACCAAGTAGCAGCAACAGACCTCTATGACGCCAGCCAAAAAGAGTAGGCGAAGTTGCACCTTATCGCTCGACGCGCCGAGCACCGACATAACGGCGGTAGAAGTAGGGGTGGTCGAGCGAGGTAATGGTCGCGCCGGTGCTCATGCCCACATGGGCAAAGCGCTTCTTGCCGAGGTAAATCCCAACGTGGGAAACGCCTTGCCTTGAGAAAGTATCCTTAAAGAAAACCAGATCGCCTGGTTTGAGGTCTTGCCGTCGGTTGACGGTGCGGCCGAGGCGGTATAGCTGCTTGGTGGTCCGGGGTAGTTCGACGCCATACGTCTTGCGAAAAATGGTGCGCACAAAGGCCGAGCAGTCCATGCCAGCGCGGGTGGTGCCGCCCCACCTGTAGGGTACGCCGAGGTATCCTTTGACAACCTGGGCGAGGCGGCTGGGGCTGGCGCGGCGGCGTTCTTTGAGTTCGCGCACCACGCTATCTGGATCCGTCGAGTCGGCAGTATAGCGCGGTGCCGAGCGGATTGCACAGCTACAGGCGGCGAGCAGGCACAAGAAGATGAGGAAGCGCAACGTCGGCGGGCCCATTAGCGCGGATAGGAGAAAAACCCCCGACCGGTCTTGCGGCCCAACGCGCCCTGCGCGACCATCTCGCGCAGCAGCGGGCAGGGGCGGTACTTGGCGTTGTCTAGGCGCTGGGCAAACGATTCGAGGATAGCCAAAGTTACGTCGAGTCCGACGTAGTCGGCCAAGGCCAGCGGCCCTAGGGGGTGGCTCGCTCCCAGCACCATTGCCCGGTCGATGTCTTCGGCGCTGGCCACGCCTGCGGCGAGGGCATAGATGGCCTCATTGATCATCGGAAAGAGGATGCGGTTGACCGCAAAACCGGGGGTGTTGGCCACCGCCAGGGGTGTTTTGCCTAGGGCTTGGGCCAAGGCCATGATAGCGGCAAAGGTCTCGTCCGAAGTTTCAGTCGCCCGCACCACTTCGACTAAGGGCATAATCGGCGGCGGGTTGAAGAAGTGCATACCGATTACCTTGTCCGGCCGGTCGGTCACAGCGGCCAGAGCGTCGAGGTCTAGGCCGGAGGTGTTACTGGCGAGGATGGCTTCTGGTCGGGTACGTTGTCCGAGTTGGGTAAATACCGCGCGCTTGAGGTCTAGGCGTTCCGGCACCGCTTCGACGACTAGGTCAGCGGTGCCAATGTCGGCGAGTTGGTCGATGCCGCGCAGCGCGGCGATGGCCGCTTCGCTGGCGTCGGGTGCTAGGCGACCTTTGGCGGCTTGTTGGCGCAGGCGTGCGGCGATGGCGGCGAGGGCCTGTTGGCGGGCGCAGGGATCGGCGTCGTAGAGCAGGACTTCTCTGCTGGCTTGAGCCAAAACTTGGGCAATGCCACGGCCCATAGTGCCAGCCCCAATGACGGCAATGCAATTGAGATTCATAGGGTCTTTTGGCGGTGGGTTTTAATCAAACGTACCGCGTTGCCGAATAATCGCAAGAAGTTATCAACTGGCGACTTACTAACAAATATAGTGTTGCGGCGGCGAGGTGATTACCTAGATTGATTGCTCCGCCGTTAAAACAACCCATAAAATCAAAGGAAAATTAATGGCCGCAGATCGCGAGAAACTGAGAAGTGCCGACTGGTTTGGACGCCAGGACAAAGGCGGTTTCATTCACCGTAGCTGGATGAAGCGCGGCCTGCCCGAGCACGAGTTCGACGGCCGCCCAGTCATCGGCATCTGCAACACGTGGTCCGAACTGACGCCGTGCAATATCCACTTCCGCGACTTGGCCGCAGCCGTCAAGCGCGGCGTGTACGAAGCCGGGGGGTTGCCCGTGGAATTCCCGGTTACCTCGCTGGGCGAGCCTATCATGCGCCCTACTACCATGCTCTTTCGCAACTTGGCGAGTATGGATGTAGAAGAGTGCATTCGCGCCAACCCGATTGACGGCGTGGTGCTGCTGACCGGGTGCGACAAGACCACGCCGGCGTGCTTGATGGGGGCAGCCAGCGTCGATTTGCCGACGATTGTCGTGCCCGGCGGCCCCATGCTCAACGGCAAGTACCGCGGCAGCGATATTGGTTCGGGCACGGACGTGTGGAAGTTCAGCGAAGACTTGCGCGCCGGGAAGATGACGCGCGAGGAGTTTGGGCTGGCCGAGGACGGCATGACGCGCTCGGATGGGCACTGCATGACGATGGGTACGGCCTCGACGATGGCCTGTATAGTCGAGGCACTCGGCATGACCCTGCCCGGCGGCGCGGCGATCCCGGCCCCGGACTCGCGGCGCAAGGTGCTGGCGCATCTAGCCGGGTCGCGCATCGTCGAGATGGTGCGCGAAAACCTCAAGATGTCCAGGATCCTCGGTCGCGCAGCCTTTGAGAACGCCATCAAGGTCAATGCGGCCATCGGCGGTTCGACCAACTGCGTCGTCCACTTGTTGGCCCTCGCCGGGCGCGTCGGCGTTGAGTTGTCCTTGGCTGATTTTGACCGCCTCGGCAGCCAACTGCCGCTATTGGTCAATTTGATGCCCGCGGGTAAGTATCTGATGGAGGATTTCTATTACGCCGGTGGCTTGCCGGTGGTAATCCAAGAGTTGCAAGACGAGTTGCATTTAGACGCTTTGACGGCGACGGGCAAGTCGCTCGGCGACAATGTCGCCGGGGCGGTCTGTTACAACCGCGATGTGATCGCGCCGCTGGCCGCGCCGCTGATTGAGGCCGCGGGTTTGGCCGTGCTTGGGGGCAACCTCTGCGCGGACGGGGCGATCATCAAGCCGTCGGCGGCCTCGCCCGAGTTGATGCAGCACCGGGGCCGAGCGGTGGTCTTCCAGACGATTGAGGACTATCACCAACGGATCGACAGCCCTGATTTGGCCGTGGATGAATCGAGCGTATTGGTGCTGCAAAACGTCGGCCCGGTTGGCTACCCGGGCATGGCCGAGGTCGGCAATATGGGATTGCCCAAGAAACTGCTGGCAAAGGGCGTCCGCGACATGGTGCGCATTTCCGATGGCCGCATGAGCGGCACAGCCTACGGCACTGTGGTCCTGCACGTGGCTCCTGAAGCGGCCATTGGCGGTTCGCTGGCCCTGGTGTGCGATGGCGACATGATCGAGCTCGATGTGGCGGCCCGGCGGCTGCATCTAGATGTGTCGGACGAGGAACTAGCGCGCCGCCGGGCGGCTTGGCACCCTCCCGTGCCCCACGATACCCGGGGCTACGTCAGCCTCTATATCGACCACGTGATGCAGGCCGACAAAGGCGTTGATTTCGACTTCTTGGTCGGCAAGTCGAGTGCTGTTGTAACGCGCGAAGCCCATTAACGAAAGGACTAGACAGTGAAGATCGCCAAAATCGAACAGTTTTTTCCGCGCCAGCGCATGCGCTTGGTCAAAATTACCACGGACAACGGGTTAGTCGGCTGGGGCGAGACCACGCTGGAGGGCAAGCCCAAGAGCACTTGGGCGGCGGTAGAAGAGTTGGCCGAATACTTCGTCGGCAAGGACCCGCTCCGCATTGAGCACCACTGGCAGCACGTTTATCGCTCGGCCTTTTTCCGCGGCGGCAATGTGCTGATGAGTGCGCTGTCGGGCATTGATCAGGCGCTGTGGGACATTGCCGGCAAGCACTACAATGTCCCCGCCTACATGCTCTTGGGCGGTGCGGTGCGCGACCGGATTCGCGTGTACGCGCACTGGGGAATTCGCGGCCAAAGCGACGAGGCACTGGCCGCGGCGCGCAACCGACTCGATGCGCTGCTGGCCAAAGGCTACACGGCCTTTAAGTCGGGGCCGGGGGGCACCTGGCGCGCTCACGAGCCACCGGCGCGCATCGACGCCTTTGTCAAAAATGCCTACACGATGCGCGAATGGGTCGGCGACGAGGTCGAGTTGTGCTTTGACTTCCACGGCAAGATGACGCCGGGGTTGGCCATTGAGGTGTGCGGCCAGCTTGCGGGGATGCGGCCGATGTTTGTTGAGGAGCCGATTCCGCAGGAGAATGTCGATGCGCTTAAGGAGGTCTCCGACCACGTGCCGTTTCCCATTGCCACGGGCGAGCGCCTGCTGTCGCGCTGGGAGTTTCGCGAGATTTTTGAAAAGCAGGCCGTGTCCTACATCCAACCCGACGGCTCGCACGCGGGCGGGATCACCGAACTGAAAAAGATCGCCAACATGGCCGAAGTCTATTACATCCACATCATGCCGCACTGCGCCATCGGCCCGGTGGCCTTTTCTGCCTGTATGCAGGTTGATGCAGTGGTGCCCAACTTTCTCGTGCAGGAACAAGTTGACGTGGGGTTGGGCGAGGGGCTGCTCGCGGAGCCGTGGCAGGTGGTCGATGGCCACGTTGAACTGCCGACTAAGCCGGGGTTGGGGTTTGAGCTAATTGAGTCCGAGGTGGAAAAGACGATCGACTACACCGAGGAATTGGGCGGCGAACTCTACTACGAAAACGACGGTAGCGTCGCCGATTGGTAGCGTTGTCGTGCGCCGTCGTGCATTTGAGCAGCTAGTGGAAGAGGCCCTGCTGCGCCTACCCGAAGAGTTCCGTCAAGCGCTGGACAACCTAGCCATCGTCGTCGAGGACTGGCCCGAACCCGAGCTGGTCGAGGAGATTACCAGCGATCCAGAAGAAGTGCTCTATGGGCTTTTCACCGGCACGCCGCTGCCCGAGCGCCGCTTCGAAGACAGCGGCGACCTGCCGCCGGTAATCGCGCTCTATCAAGGCCCTTTGGAGGAGGACTTTCCCGATCCGGACGAGCTGGCGCGAGAGGTGGAAATCACCTTGGTACACGAGCTGGCGCACTTTATGGGCTTTGACGAAGACGCCGTTAAAAAATACGGATATGAATAGCAAGAACTTGCAAAACGCCCTCGACGAGCGCGATTTAGACGCCTTGACAACTCTGCTGCGCCGGCACCCGCATCTGGTGCAGCACCGCATCGAATGCGCGAATGGGCAGAGCTATACCTCCTTGCAGTACGCCGACCGCATCGATGCTAGCTTGGACATCATGCGCCTGTTGGTCGAACTCGGTGCCGAGCGGAGTGAATTGAACGGAGCGCTCTTTGGGTGCTGCGAAAATCACAATCTAGCGCACATGCAGCGTCTGCTAAAGCTGGGCGTTCATCCTGACGACGCGTACAACGAAGGCTGGGACTGCCGCGTTCTCTACGGGCTTTTACAGACCTACCACCGCTCGCCTCCCGCTCACCTGCACGCCTGCGTCGAAGCGCTGGTCGAAGCGGGGGCCACCTTTGAGGATGGGCCGACGATGGATATCCACCGAGGCCGGCTCGACCAACTGGAGCAGCGCCTCGACCGCTGTCCCGACTTAGTTGCGATGCGCTTCTGGCTCGACTATGGCGACCATCTCACGCTGCGGGGCGTCACCCTCCTACACGTGGCGGTTGAATATCACGAGTTGGATGCGGTGAGCTTGTTGTTGAGGCGGGGTGCCGATTTGAATGCTCGCGCTGAGATCGGCCGCAACGGCGTGGGCGGCCAGACGCCCCTCTTCCACGCCATTGGTGCCAACCAAGGAACGGGCTGGGAGACCTTTGAGTACCTGTTGGACCAAGGAGCGGACTTGGCGGCTAAAGCACATATCCAGCGCAACCCGGCGGCTGACGACAAAGTGATGGACTGCGTTCACAAGAGGCGAGACCACTTCTTCTCTGCGGTCGAAGAACTCACGCCGCTAGGCTATGCTCGGCGCCACGAATTCAGCCCGGCTTGGCGCGCTACCCCGCGCGAAGTGGTCCGGCTGCGAGCCTTGCGTGCTCCGCCGTGATCTCGCCGTGCTAGGTAGTTGCTCGTATCGGCGATATAGTTTAATTTTTAGTCGAGTGTAGAGGCCCTCTTTGCACGTCGGTTGAGAAGGCAAGAATCGCCCCTGGTGCGGGGCGTGAATTGAGTCTCTCCCACCACCCAAAAGGCTGCCCCCCGTGCCGGGGCGCGGATTAAAACAAACGTGAATGTACCTAACCACGACATACTCATCGTAGGCGGCGGCGGTGCGGGTCTGCGGGCGGCAATTGCCGCCGTCGAGCTCGATCCGAACCTCAGCGTCGGCTTAGTGTCCAAAGTGTACCCAATGCGCAGCCACACAGTGTCGGCCGAGGGAGGCTCCGCAGCGGTGGTGCGCGACGACGAAGACGACAGCTTCGACTCCCATGCTTTCGACACCATCAAGGGCAGCGATTTTCTCGCCGACCAAGACGTAGTTGAGGTGTTCGTCGAGGAGGCCCGCGACGAGCTAATCCAATTGGAGCATTGGGGTTGCCCGTGGAGCCGCGACGACGACGGTCGGATCAGCGTGCGCGCCTTCGGCGGCATGTCGGTCAAGCGCACCCTGTACGCCGCCGATAAGACCGGCTTCCACATGCTGCACGCCCTTTTCCAGACTTCGCTCAAATACGACCGCATCCATCGCTACGACGAGTGGTTTGGGACGCGGCTGCTGCTCGACGACCACGGCAGAGCCTGCGGCGTGGCCGCGATCAACGTGCGCTCGGGTGCGATGCAGGCGATTCCCGCCAAGGCCGTGATCATCTGCACGGGCGGCGGTGGGCGCATTTTTCCCTTTACGACCAATGCCGCCATCAAGACCGGCGACGGCATGTCCATGGCCTACCGAGCCGGCTGCCCACTCAAGGACATGGAATTTGTCCAGTACCATCCTACCGGCCTGCCGGGCACGGGCATTCTGATGACCGAGGCATCGCGCGGCGAAGGTGGCTACCTAATCAACAACAAGGGCGACCGCTACCTCAGCGAGTACCTGCCCGACAAGATGGAGTTAGGCCCACGCGACATGGTTTCGCGGGCGTTCGTCCACGAGGAGCGAGCCGGTCGGGTCTTTTCCGGCCCGTACGGGACGTATGTCCACCTCGATTTGCGGCACTTGGGCGAAAAGAAAATTGACGAGCGCATCCCCTTCGTGCGCGAGTTGACCAAAAACTACGTCGGCATCGATCCCGTATATGAGCCGGTGCCGGTGCGCCCGGTGGTCCACTACATGATGGGCGGCATCCACACCGATATTACTACGGCGACGCCGATTGCCGGCTTGTACGCGGCTGGAGAAACGGCCTGTGTTACCATCAATGGCGCCAATCGCCTCGGCTCCAATTCCCTGTCCGAGCTTTTGGTATTTGGGGCGCGGGCCGGCCGCTACGCCGCCGAGTATGCCGCCGAGGTCAATTCACCGTCGTACGATAGCTTAGAGAAGATGGCTGCCGACGAGTGGCAGCGGATTGAACAGGCGTTTTTCAAAAACGAAGGCCGCGAGCGCATTGCCGACATTCGCTCGGATCTGCAAAAGACGATGGAGCAAGGCGCGGGCATCTACCGCGAACAGGACAGCCTAGCAGCGACCTGCGCCGAACTGCCCAAGCTCAAGGAACGCTATGCTCGCGTCCGGGTCGATGACAACTCATCGGTCTTCAACACCGAGCTGACTGCCGCTTTGGAGCTGGGATCGCTGCTCGACGTGGCCGAGACCGTGGCTCATTCGGCACTTTTGCGCCGAGAGTCGCGTGGCTCGCATTCGCGCACGGACTTCGAGGAGCGCGACGACGAAAACTTCCTCTGCCACTCCTTGGCGTACCGCACCGATGGTGAGCCGCGCATTGAATACCAAGACGTCACCATCACCCGCTGGCAGCCCCAAGAGCGCACCTACTGATTGACGAGGAGCTATGAGCGACAAGACCATTGGCATCCGGGTGACCCGCTTTCGACCCGAGCAGGAAAATGCCCCCACCGAGCAGGTTTACGAGGTTCCCTATCAGGAGGATTGGGTCGTCCTCGACGCGCTCAACTACATCAAAGACCACATCGACGGCACTCTTTCGTACCGCTGGTCGTGCCGCATGGGCGTGTGCGGTTCTTGTGGGATGATGGTCAACGGCGAGCCCAAGTTGACCTGCGCGGCTTTTCTCAAGGACTATTACCCGAATGAACTGGTGGTCCAGCCCCTCGCCCACTTCCCAATCGTCCGCGACTTGGTTGTCGATATAGACGATTTCATGGACAAGCTCAAGGCGGTCCAGCCGTGGATTATCCGCGAGGAAGAAAAACCGATCGCCGAAGGCGAGTATTTGCAGTCTCCGGCAGAGCTAAAGGAGTTCAAGCAGTTTAGCCAATGCATCAACTGCTTGCTGTGCTACGCGGCTTGTCCGGTCTATGGGCTAGAAGACGTCTTTGTCGGCCCGGCGGCCCTCGCGCTGTCCTACCGCTACAACCTCGACTCGCGCGACGAAGGCTACGCCCAGCGCACGGTCGTCGCCGCTAGCAGCGAGGGCATCTGGGAATGCACCTTTATCGGGGAGTGCTCGGTGGTTTGTCCCAAGGACGTGGATCCGGCCGCTGCTATCCAGCGCACCAAGGTCGAGACCACGACTAACTGGTTCAAATCCTTTCTCATGCCTTGGGGGAACAAATGAGCCAGTCGTACGAGACCTACAAGCCCAAGCTAGCGCCGACTTGGTGGCTGAAGAGCCGTAACTACTTCTTGTTTATGATGCGCGAATTGAGCAGCGTCTTCGTCGCCGCCTTCGTCATCCTCTTGCTCTACCAGCTTTTTGCGCTGGCCAAGGGGCCGGAAGCGTATGCGGCTTGCCGCTCCACACTAACGTCGCCGGGGTTTGTGGTTTTTTATGCGGTTGCGTTTGTCTTTGCGCTCTATCACACGATCACTTGGCTGGGGGTAATGGGTCGGGTCCAGGTCGTGCGGATGGGCGCGTTTACTGTGCCGCCCAAATTGGTAACGGCTGGTGCTTTCGTCGGGTTTTTCCTCGTATCGGTGGCCGTCGGCTACATTCTCCTGTCTGGGCTATAGCCATGCGTTACAAACAAGACAAAATCGAACCTTTCTGGTGGGGCTTATTTTCCGCCGGTGGCGTGGTGGCTGCCCTGCTGATCCCGGTGCTGATCTACTTTGTTGGGCTGGCTGAGCCGCTGCGCTTGGTCGGCGCGGAAGTGAGTCGATACGAGGCCATGAGCGAGCTGCTCAGCCAGCCGCTGGCCAAAGTGTTCTTTTTTGTCGTGGCGGCCCTACCGCTCTATCACGCAGCGCACCGCATCCGCTTTATGCTCCACGAGTTAGGGGTGCGGAAGTTTATCTTTCCCATTCACTACTTCTGCTACGGCGGTGCTGTAGCAGGCACTGGACTGGCGGCTTATCTCTTCTTCTATCTGCTTTAGCCATCGGTCTCGATGGATTTAATGAAAGGAAGAATGTGCCTGTAGGCGATAAAAACGCTGTAATTGCCGGTTGTGGAATGCACCACGTGGCTGTGCAGACGCGCGATTGGGAAACTTCGCTGGGCTTTTACCGAGATGTGCTGGGCATGGAGGTGGTCGCTGAATTTGGTTCGCCTGAGCGCAAGATCGCGCTCTTGGACGCCGGCGACGGAAGCCACCTCGAACTTTTTGCCCCCACGGCCGAGTCGCCCGCACCTGGAGCGGAAAGTCCCAACGATCCGATGACGCATTTTGCTTTGGCGGTTACAGACGCCCGCGCCGCCACTGAGCGGGTGCGAGCGGCTGGATGCGAGATCACGGTTGAGCCCAAGGATCTGACGCTAGACAGGCTGAAGGTGACGATTGCCTTTTTTAAGGGACCCAACGGCGAAGTCGTGGAGTTTTTTCAGACTCACTAGGCTGGGTAAATCTCGGTAGTAAAAGTCGTCATTGCCGCGCCCCGACACGGGACGGCAATCCAGTCCGACCTCTTCTCGGTATAAAAGTCGTCATTGCCGCGCAAGAACGTCATCTCGTGCCCCGACACGGAACGGCAATCCAGTCCGAAGGTTAAAGTCGTCATTGCCGCGCAAGAACGTCATCTCGCGCCCTGACACGGGACGGCAATCCAGTCCGAAGGTTAAAGTCGTCATTCCCGCGCAAGCGGGAATCCAGTCTGCGCTGGGGCCACAAACGGGTTTTCATGGACAGCGCGGGCAGGACAAAAACGGCGCAACAGCAACTAAAAATGGGACCCCAACTTGACGTTGAGGTCCCATTTTTACGAACTCGCTGTGCTGTGAGCACTTACCGGAGCAACAGCATCTTCTTGACTTCGAGGAACGCGCCGTCCGCCTGCAAGCGGTAGAAATACATTCCCGAAGATAAGCTCTGGCCGCTATCATTCGTCGCGTCCCACTCGACGACGTAGCGACCCGCGCTCTGATGCTCGGCCACCAGCGTCCGCACCGGCTGACCCAATACATTATACACGGTCAGGGCCACGTCCGAAGCCTGCGGCAACGCATATTGAATCGTCGTCGCCGGATTGAACGGGTTCGGATAGTTGTTGGCCAACGCGAACACTTCGGGCCGCGTCTGCAACGCCACCGGAGCCGGTAACGCCAAGCGGTTGAAGCCCAACGCACTGTCATAGGCTTGGTTGTCGGTGATCTCGACGACCGTGTGTTCGATCTCGGTCGTCGGACGGAACACCAAGCGCAGCATCACCTCGCCATCGGCGACGACCTCGCCCAGAGCGGCTACCAGCAAAACACCGGCTTGGTCCACCCGCGTCTGCGGTGCCATACCTTCCAACGGCTGATCGATCAACACCTCAACAAACGCCAGCTTGTCGGCCTCATACGCCACCTGCAAGCCGTAGCCCTTGAGCGCGGCAAAATCAGCCAACCGAATGTCGAGGACGAAATCCTCGCCCACGTTCGGCAGCTCCGTCGGCGCCGCCAGATACAGCCGCGCATCCGCATTCAGACCCGCCTCCATCGGCACGCGCTTGCCAGCCGCCGCGTTGAAAAGACCGAACAGGTCGCTCAAATCCTGCGGGAAAACCAGCGGCTCGTTGATCGTGATGGAGAAGGTCAAAGTAACCGTGGCACCAGCGCTGTCGGTCGCCGTATAGGTAACTTCGGTGACACCAGCGGCTTCCGGCGTACCTGAAACCGTCCGCGTCGCCGCATCAAACGACAAGCCCGCTGGCAATTCCGACACGCTGTAGGCCACATCGCCCGAACCGCCCGAAGCGGCCGGTAACGCGACCGCCGTAAGCGCCGTGCCTGCCGTACCCGAAAGGTCTCCCGCGTCCGCAGCAAAAGCCAACGGCGCAACCGCCTCCGACTCCGCTGGCGCGTCGTAATCTTCGAGCGTGATCGTGCCCGAACCGTCGGCCAGCCCTGCAATCGCGCCTAGCAGCGTGATCGTCTCGTTGCCTTCGTCCGCGCCATCAGCCGTCGGATCAATCAGCAACTCGGTTGAACCGGATACCTCACCGGCGGGAATCGTCAGCAGCGGATTAAACAGCGCCGAGTAATCGGCATCCCGCGTGGCTTCCGAACTTAGATCGACCGACAGCGTAACTAGCGCATCCGCGTCCAGCACTTTGCCGTTCAACGTCGCCGTGATCATCACACTGGTAACACCGGCACTCTCGCTGACTGTGTGCGGCTCCGCTGACAACGAAATCGACGTGCTCGCCGTCTCGTCGTCCGCAATGGTAACATCCGTCGAAGCCGAACCACCCGAACCAGAAGCGACCACCGCCAGCACCCGGTTGCCATCCTCTCGACCGTTGTCAATCGGCGTGAGCATCAACGTCGTGCTTGCTTGGGTCGCACCGGCCGCTACGGCAATACGGCCGCCAATGGAAGCGGTGTAATCCACATCCCTAACCGCCGCCGCACCAACACTCGGCGCTTCAATCGTAAAGCGGATCGTCTCCGCCGCTGGGGCCGGAGCCGACAAGGTTGCCTTGACCGCGATTTCGGTCGTCGCGGCGTTCTCGCGCACTGACGTCTGGCTCACGCTTACCTCAGCTACTTCCACCGTCGGCGGGGCTGCCGCCGCAATCTCAATCGTCAGCAGCGTCGCCGCGCTGCCTTGATCATCGATTACCGCGTAGGTCACCACTTCCGTCCCCACCGTCGTCGGCGTACCGGAAATCGTCCGCGTGTCCGGGTCAAACGAAAGACCCGCCGGCAAGTTCGCCGAGATCGTATAAGTCCGGTCGCCTTCGCCGCCGGTCGCTTCCGGCAACTCGAGGACCTTGAGCGCCGAACCCACCATGCCTTCATAAACCGTTGACGACAAGTCCACGTCAAAGCGAAGGGCGCCCGGATCAACGGCTTCGTCCGTCGGATCGGCGTCTTTCAGCACGACCGCCACCGCAGAAACATTGACATCGTCGTCTTCTATATTCTTGGTGAATGGATTGTTCTTCACCGAACCAATCCACACCTTCTTATCGCCACCAGCCACCGGCGTAATCGAAACGGTCGTCGAGCCTTCAATCTGACCCGCCGGAATCGTCAGCGAACGAAAAACCGCTGTGTACTCGGTGTCCCGCGTCGCCGGTTTGTCATATTCATCACCAGTAACGACGACCAACGTGATTTTCTGGTCCTCTTCAAAGACATCGCCGTTGACTGTACCCGTGATCGCAATCGTCTGCTCGCCCGAACCGGCCTTGATCTCACTCGGACTGGCCGCCAAGGCGATATGAGTCGTCGGCGTCTCGTCGTCGGTGATCTTGATACCCACGTACTTAATAACAGTGCCCACCTGAGCCTGCACCCGGAACGCTCTGGTTGGATTCTTGCCGCCGTCGTCGAACAGCGTCAGATTCAGCGTCGTCGTGCCCGTCGTCTCACCGGCCGGAATAACCAACGGATCGACCGTCGCCTCGTAGTGCTGACCCCGCGTGGCTTTTTCCGTGCCGTCGTCGGTGAAATCGTCGGCCAGATTGCTCAAGTCGTCCCGCACTAAAAACCGCACATTCGCGTCTTCCGTCAGCGCGTTTTCCAACTCAACCTTCAACGCAATCGATTCTTCCCGCGAACTTTCCGTCTGACCGACAAGGGATTCCCGGAGAACACTAGGCGTCGCCGTCAGACCCTTTGTCGCCGCAATCGCCGTAGCCTTGATCTCAAAGTCCGCGGAGACGATAGAGAGACCGCTCTCACTTAGATCGGCATTGCTCCCGATTTTAATGGTGCCAACGCCAGCATTCTTAGGCTCGATGTAAATCGTCGTGCTGCCCGACGGCTTCTTCCGCGCAATCGTCAGCGTACTCGACGTGATGTCGTAATCCGCATCGCGGGTCGCGGACCCGCCGGCTTGTTGCTGCACCAGAAAAGACAGGTTCTGATCGTTTACCGTCTTTCCGTTCAAGGAAGCCGTCACCGTGACCGCCGTCCTCTCGGCTTCCTTGCTGATGCTGGCCGGACTCAGCGAAAGCCTGATTTGCGTACTCGTCTTATCGGTGTCGAGCATCGTGATCGGTTTCGGTTGATCGACAAGTATCGCGCCAGCATCGCCCGTGATTTTGATCTCAATATCGCTATTGTCATCAGTGGTCGGTATGGGAGTCAGAACAGCATCCACCGACACCTCTTTGGCGTCTTTTGGAATGACGATAGTCGGCAGCGTAATGGTGAAACGACGACCGAAACCCCCCGCCGGACTACTAGCTTGCTCCAAGATCACAACCCGCTCCGTACCCAGTGCCGCATGCTCCTCAGCGGCGTTGTACGTCTTAGCCGTCACTTTGATCGTCGCCGCACCGCCGTCCTCGCGGACCTCGGTCTTGTCCACCGAGAGCTCAATTCTAGGAAAAAGAGGAAAGCGCGTTATCTCGACAAAACCCCGCGTATCGCCCACCGAGTATCGTAGCTTCGCTTCCTCAATAACCCCCGGAGCAGTACCATAGGGGTCATCATCGTTAGCGTCAGAGGGCGTACTCACAAGATCGTTCGTGGAATAATTAAACAATATATCATCTTTATCACCGTCGTTATTCAGGTCAATATCTACCCCTGTTATTCTCCCCCATTCCGTAACAAAGTCAAGGCTCCACCAGTTTCCTGCTAATTCATTCCTCCAATTTTTATCGTCGTTTACATCAAAAAAGCCTTCTTCTAATCCTTCTCCTGCTGCTTTTTCAGTTAGAATCCCACGTTGGGTAACGTAAGGATTCGTCCCATCTGAAAGTTTAAAAACGTCGTCCTCCTCACCATTTCCGTTTACATCAATCCCTTCAAGCCATAGCGTCCCATCTATCGCGATAAAGCCTGCTTTGCCTTGGGGATTGATGTTAATCGTAGCCTGACCCGACGACTCACCCTTGAGAACAGTTATCGTATCCTCACTCACCGTGTAATCCGTGTCGCGTACTAGTATAGTTTTACTAGCATCTGCATCAGAGCTACTGTTATACTCCAAGGGAATGGAAATGTCTTTCGCGGCAACAGCACCATTCTTCAACGTGGCCGTCACGACAACATCGGTAGCCCCCGCATCCTTGACTAAACGCGCTGGCTCAAACGAAAAAGTTGCCTCAGTCTGCGCCGCAGCCTCCCCAGCCGCCAGCACCAAACCAAACGCCAGTAAACAAGGCACAAAAGCCAAACGCCGGATCAACGACTTCGTCTGTTTCATTACAAAAGCTCCCCAGGGAACGCAGCCCTGATTGTGAGAACAGGTTAAAAATGGGTTTGTCTGGTAGGGATTATTGCGGAGTTTCGGTTGGGGGGGCCGCGCTGATGACTACTACGTCTCGGGCTTGCAGGCCCTTGGGGCTGGCGACCGTTTCAAATTCCACCTGCTGACCTTCTTCTAGAGAGCGGAAACCATCGCCGCGAATCGCGCTATAGTGGACGAAGACGTCATCTTGTCCTTCGCGCTGAATAAAACCAAACCCCTTGGAACTATCGAACCATTTGACGGAGCCATTTTGACGTTCGGACATGATGAAGGTTACCTCCCTTCGATTGCTAATTGCGTTGAACTAAGCGTTGCAAGCTAGGCTCAAAGCAGAATTGCTGGCAAAAAAGACCTACTAGCGCGGGCTGCGCCCACCGGCCCCGCGCCCGCCGACCCCGCCGCGTGCGCCGCGGACAAAGCCCATCTCGGCCATGCGAATAGCCTTTTGCTGCCGGCGGATACTCTTTTGGCGGTTGATCTTCTTTTGGACCGAGGGCTTAGTATAAAAACGCCGCTTCTTTAAGTCGCGTAACAAGCCGGCTTTGCGGGTTTTGGACGTGAAGCGCCGTAGCGCCTTTTCAAAGGGTTCGTCCGTTCTGACCTCGACGCTGAAATTGCTCATATGCTGCTCCTAAACCTTGGTTTTTACGTTTTTAGACAAGAAAAAATATATTCTACGCTATGGGTCGCTCTTAGTCAAGAGCCGTCTCACTGCCGCGCTGGCCGAGGTAAAGGGCTAGACAAAGTAGTTGCGATTTTGGCCAGATGGCCTTTTTTTTGATACAGACTCCCCTACTCAAGCGAGAAGTCGTGCTTTGCCGTTCGACTTCCATGCTTACCCTACAACACGCAAGGAGATACCATGGCTTTTTCGCATACGAATTCCAAGGGGGTCACGTATATTCTGCATTCTCGGACCACGACCCTCAAAAATGGGAACTCGCAGACGATTTACTTCTTTGCTAAAACCGAGAAAGAAGGAGCACTCGATGCGGTGCCGGCTGGCTACCAGGTGTCTGAGAGCAAAAACGGTCTGCCAGTACTAAAGCGCAGCTAACTAGGCCACCTCGGCTAAGCCTCGCTAAGGCCGGTACTTTTTCTCGATATTCCCCGTTGAGAAAAGGCACCGGCCTTTTTTTGCGCCCGAGCGTTCTTTTGTCGGATGTAGGGTTGTCCTATACTTATGAACATGAGGCCAAAAACAGTAAGCGAACAAGCCACGGCCAACTTGCAGCAACGGTTGGCCGAAAATCCCTACGTAGGCCGCGGTATTGTCATTGGCCGGGCTGTAGAGGGAACTTGGATGCAGGTTTACTGGATCGCCGGACGCAGTGCCAACAGCCGCAACCGCATCTTTGTTGTCGAGGGCGATGTGCTGCGAACCGAAGCGGCTGATCCAGCCAAACTGAGCGATCCCACGCTCATCATTTACAACGCCATGCGCGTTTGCGCTCGGCGCAGCATTGTTGCCAATGGGGTGCATACCGACGCCATATACGAGGGGTTTGCCGCTGGCCGCAGTTTTGCCGAGAGCTTGGCTGGCTGGCTGCACGAGCCGGATTCGCCCAACTACACGCCGCGCATCGCGGGCTATGTCGATTTGGAGGCCGATGAGGCTTGGCTGGCTATCCTCAAGGCCAGCCCTTTTGACCCCGAGCGTAGCGAACGCCACTTCTTCCGCTTCGACTGCGTTGAGCCGGGCTACGGTTACGCCATTACTACGTACGACTCAGACGGCGATCCGCTGCCTTCGTTTGCTGGCGTTCCCTACCTGTTGCCCCTCGCCGAAGTGCCGAACCGTCTGTGGGAAGCTCTAAGCCCCGAGCATCGCATTTCGCTTGCCGTGCGCCGCATCGCAGCCGATGGCTCGGTCGCAACCGAGATCATCAACCGCTATGAGGCGTCGTAGCCTCTGGACGCGCGGTGACAGAGCAAAAGCACGGCCGCAAACAAGGCCACGGCTACTGCCTGATGCAGCGAGGCCAAGGCCAAGGGTACGTGCGCGACGACTGTGCCGATTCCCAGGCCGATCTGCACCACCACCAAGCAGAGAATTAGGCTGGCCCCAGTTTTTAGTGCGGTGTGGCGGGCGACTGCCCACAGTGCTAGTGCTAGCCCAAAAACGGCAAAGGCAAAGAAGCGGTGTTGGAAGTGGACGGTGATGGGATTGTCGAGCAGGTTTACGAACAGCGGCTGCATAGACCACAAGCCGGACGGAACCCAAACCCCGAACATTTTGGGGAAGGTGTCCGATAGGTAGCCGGCCTTGAGTCCGGCGACGAGGCCGCCGCCGGCGATTTGGAGGCAGACGGCGGCAAACAGCCACCGGCCGAGCCGGCGCACCGTGTGGGACACCGGCCGAGCCTTTGCCGCAGATGACAGATAGCCGAGGGCCTGCCACAGGCAAGCGGCCAACAGGGCCAAGGCGCAACAAAGGTGCAAGGTCAAGCGCAGGTGGCTTACTTGGGGCCGGTCGTCTAGGCCGCTTTTGACCATTAGCCAGCCGACCAAGCCTTGGAGCGCGAAGAGCAGGCCAATGCTTAGGTAGGCAGGTATGTGGGCACGGGGAATGGCGCGGCGCCAGAGGAAATAGATCAGGGGCACGACAAAGAGCAATCCGGCTAGGCGGCCGAGCAGGCGGTGGCCGAACTCCATGTAGTAAATAAATTTGAATGCGTCCAGCTCCATGCCGTAGTTGACGAGCTGGTATTCGGGTGTCTGCCGGTACTTGGCGAATTCGCTTTCCCAGGCCGCAGCACTGAGCGGCGGCACGACGCCGGTGACGACGTTCCACTCGACGATGGAGAGGCCCGAGCGGGTCAAGCGCACCCAGCCCCCGTACACTATGAGGACGACGATGAGGGCCGAGACAGCGAGGAGCCAGATGGCGAGTTGGCGATTGGTGGTCATGTGGTGGGATTTGAATAAATCACTCGTAAAAAATACCACACGGCGATATATTGGCAACTTTTGCCGCGTCGCCGCACGCGCTAGAAGGAGGGACGTGTGAAGCTAGCAAACAAAGATGCGTTAGTAACCGGAGGGGCCACCGGCATTGGCCGGGCCGCTGCCGAGTTGTTCGCCCAAGAGGGTGCGTACGTCCACATCATGGACTACAACGAGTCAGAGGGTCGAGCGGCCGTGGCGCAGATCGAGGCCGCAGGAGGCCAAGCGCATTTCTACGCCACGGATGTGCGGTTGGAAGAGAGCGTGGCCGCGTCGGTTGCACAGATCGGAGCGCGCACCGACCGTCTCGATGTGGCGGTTTTTGCGGCCGGGGTCTTGAAAGGAGCCTTCAAGACCATTGAGGAGCTGTCGGCCGAGGATTGGGACGCGACGCTCGACACCAACCTGAAGGGCACTTTTTTCTCGGCTAAACACACAACGCCGCTGTTGGCGGCTGCCGGCCAATCCGTACTGCTGATTATCGCCTCGGGAGCGGGTGTGCGGGGCGGGTCCTCGTCCTACGCTTATGCCGCGAGCAAGGCGGGTCAGCACGGGTTGCACTAC
The DNA here is from genome assembly GCA_965221515.1 of Candidatus Latescibacterota bacterium. Taxonomy (GTDB): domain Bacteria; phylum Latescibacterota; class UBA2968; order UBA8231; family UBA8231. The sequence continues at coordinate 3,089,869 of OZ244897.1, read as the reverse complement.
AAGCTCGAAGGCGAGTTGGGGCCAAAGGGGGTGCGCTTGCACGTGATTTGCCCTGGGGGGATTGCCACGCCGCTAAAGCTGGAGAATATAGCGCAGGGGGCCGAGGCTGCCGGCCGCGATCCAGAGGAAGCAAAGCGGAGCGCCGTGCTGGGTGATCCGATGGGAGTGGCGCGGGTGCTGGCGTTTTTGGCTTCCGAGGAAGGGTCTTACGTGCGGGGGACGGTGTTCACGCGATAGCGTTAGACGCGCTCCCACCGGCTGGGGTCCATGCCCGGGGCCGCTGAGGCCATATTCGGGGGTTTGTTGCCGCCGTGGTAGTCCCAGTGGCGCGTGTTGCGGTCGGCGAACAGCGGGCGGATTTCGTCGGGCAAGGTCTGGAGATCGTCCTCGCTCCACGGGCTGACCTCGTCAACTGGCCCGGCCCAAGCGGGTCGGTAGGCGATAGCCAGCATTTCGCGCGGGTAGGTACCGACGTTGGGGAAATTGCCGTGAAAGACGCGGTGGTGGATGAGCACGGCCGAACCAGCCTGGCAGGGAACCATGACTTCTTCGGGATGGGAGTCGTAGCGCGTATAGGGGTTGGCGTCGGCGTGCAGGCACAGGTGCGAGCGCGGCACCACGCGGAAGGGCGAGACTGCTGGGATGAGGTCGTCGAGATAGTAGAGCACTCGTATCAACACCGGACAAGACCCTTCAAAGCCGAAAATTTGCGAGCCGTAGGGTTGGCCATCGGCGTGGAGACTGATGCCGGGGTGGCCGGGTTCGGAGCGCGCATAGCCATAGTGCATGAAGATCACTTCGTCGCCCAAAAGTTCGCGCAGGAACGCCAGCGTCGGCGGGTGGCCGAGCAGGGCGGTGATTTCGCCGCCGTCGAACTGGATGTTGCTGCGGCCGCGCTGGTGTTGGCTGTAATCGACGGCTGTGGTCGCGAAAGTGGCGGTGATGGCTTTGAGGCGAGCGATGTGGTCGGCGTCGAGCAGGTCGGGCAAGACGAGATAGCCTTCGACTTCGAGTTGGCGGATGCGCTGGCCGGTGGTGAGGGCCGACCAGTCGCGGTCGTCGATGCGGGGCGTGACCATGGTTGTTTCCTCCAGGGGGTTGCCGGAAAGGATACGGCATTGAACAGCCGCAATCAACGGCGTTGAGTGGTACGAGATAGACCGCTATGCCGATCTAAAGTGGCTCTATGATTTCACAGCAAGCACGATGTACTGGCCTAAGCCGGAAGGGAGGTTATTTAAAACATGGCTGTTCCAAGTCAGGGAAAACTGCATCGACCAATTCTCGAAATAGTCGATGGTGCAAAAGAAGACATAATGCCCAAGCAGTATGTTATAGAGAAGGTTATCGAACGGTTCTCGTTGACGAATGATGATATACTAGAGAAGGTCCCATCGGGAGGACAAACGAGGTTAGAAAATCGCGTAACTTGGGCACTTTCCTATTTAAAAAAGGCCGGTTTTTTACAGTCTCCCTCGCGTGCGCATTTCCAAATTACTCAACAGGGAAAAGAACTGCTCGCAACGGGCATGGACGATCTTCTTTTGTTGCGATGGAACGACCTGGATGCAGTGCGACAGGGTGGAGGCGCGGACACCGCTGCCAACGATGAGATCGGCACTGACTCTGAGGATAGCACGCCCGATGAGCAGATCGCGGTGCTTTATCGGGAGTTGAGTGACAGGCTTGCCGAAGAGCTATTGGAGAGGGTGAAACGGGTATCGCCCGACAGTTTTGAACGATTGGTAGTCAGTTTACTTGAGAAAATGGGCTATGGCCAAGGTCGGACTGTTGGGCGAAGCGGCGATGGCGGCATAGACGGCATCATCGATCAGGACGCTTTGGGCCTTGAAAAGGTGTACATCCAAGCGAAACGCTGGGAAAGCCAAGTCGGAGAACCTGAAATCCGCAACTTCTCCGGCAGCCTTGAAGCGAAAGGGGCAAATAAGGGCGTATTTATCACGTCTTCGTCTTTTGGGCCAAGGGCGCGTGAAACGGCGCGTTTCATCTCGGCGGGCAACAAGTTTATCCGGTTAATAGATGGCGAGGAACTTTCCCGTCTGATGATAAATCACGGCGTTGGCGTGGTCTCCGAAATCATATATGATGTGAAAAAACTGGACGAGAACTATTTTGCCGAGGACTTGTAACGGCGCGACGGTAAAGTTTTCACAGAAATGCAAACCACTGCTAAGCTGATATGCGGCCCGGCTCAGGCCATGGCGGGCATCGCGGATGAGTCGGTCGATTTGCTCGTCACCTCGCCCCCTTATCCAATGGTAGAAATGTGGGATGAGATTTTCGCGCGCCAAGACGAGCGCATTGGGGCGCAACTGGTGTGCGGCAATGGGCGGGCTGCTTTCGCGCTGATGCACGAGGTGCTTGATGCGGTTTGGCAAGAGTGCAACCGCGTGATGAAGCAGGGAGCCATTGCCTGCGTCAACATCGGCGACGCCACCCGCACCTTGGCTGGCGACTTCCAGTTGTACTCCAATCACTCCCGCATCCTCAGCAGCTTCCTCGGCCAGGGTTTTGCGGCCTTGCCCGATATACTCTGGCGCAAACAGACTAATGCCCCCAACAAGTTTATGGGGTCTGGGATGCTGCCCGTAGGGGCGTATGTGACCTACGAGCACGAGTATATTCTCGTGTTTAGAAAAGGGCGGCGGCGGACCTTCACAACGGCCACCGAGAAAGCCAAACGCCGCGAGAGCGCCTTCTTCTGGGAGGAGCGCAACGTCTGGTTTTCGGATCTGTGGCTCGATGTAAAGGGAACTTCGCAAGGGCTGGTCGATGCGCCGACCCGCGAGCGCAGCGGGGCCTTTCCCTTTGAATTGGCCTACCGGCTCGTTTGCATGTTTTCCGTCAAAGAAGACTGGGTGCTCGATCCATTTGCCGGGACTGGCACGACGCTGGCAGCCGCTTTGACAGCGGGAAGAAATTCGGTCGGTGTGGAGATTGACGAGACATTGGTGCCGGTCGCGCACAACCTGCTGCGCTCCACCCCCTCGGCCGCCAATGAGTACAACCGCGCACGGCTGGCTCGACACGCCGAGTGGGCTGCCACGCGCACGGCAGAGAGCGGCCCGTTAAAATACAAGAGCCGCCATTACGGATTTCCGGTAGTGACGGCTCAGGAACGGGATTTGTTGCTAAACGAAGTTACGGCAATCGCCGGCACGGCCGACGGCATGGGGGTGGTGGCCCAGTACAGCCAAAAACCAAACGGCCTGTTATCCGCTGAATGTGAGGTAGCCCCGCAAATGCGGCTGCGGCTAGGCTCTTAGCCGCAGTCGCTGGCTGCGCTAATCGGCGCTGCGCTCGTCGGCGTGCAACGCGCTTTGCAGCGCTTCATAGGCCGCCTCGCAATCGGCCAGCGCCGCATTCTGCTCTTTGATCTGTTGATTGAGCGCTTGCACTTGATCGTCGGTCACCGGGTCGGTGCCGGCTTCGAGAAGCTGGTGGACCCGCCCTCCCAGATCGGCTTGGGTGCGGTGGAGTTGGTTTTTGGCCGCGGCGATATCCAGCCGCGCACGCGCTAGACGGGTCAGGTCGCCGGCTTTGTCGGCGGCGGCGACCGCGCCTTCTTGCAGCCCTTTGACGAGATTGTTCCACAGGTTGTCCACTGAGACCTCGTTATGGTTTAAGTGTCTGATTGCGCGGCGCGGCGCAGTTCGCTGAGGAGCCGCTCTTTGTTGGCCCGCGAAACTTGGCGGCCTTTGATCTGGGCATGGGGTAGCTGGCGCACGAGCTGGCGCAGGCGGGTGACTGGCAAGTCGCCTAGCTCATCGGAAGGTGGCTGCGCTGGTGGCGGATGGTGCAGGAGTAGATTTTCTACGTCTAAATGCGGGGCGGGAATGACGCGGTGGCTGATCACCTGACTGACCTTGAGCGCGGCTTCGACGCCGGCCTGCACCGCCACTTGGACGGCGGCAACCTCACCTCTAAAGTGCGTTGAAACCAGCCCGCCGCCGATGGGCTTGATGCCAAGCAGTTCGACCGGAGCGGATTTTACGGCTGCGTCGGCTGCTTCGATGACGCCAACCAGACCTCGGGTCTCAATCAGCCCGATGGCAGCCATTGGGTGCGCTTGGCTTGGTCAACGAGTATCGTTGAGGGTATGGGGGACGAGTGCTAAATAGCGGGCGCGCTTGATGGCCTGGACGACGCGCGTCTGCTGCTTGCGCGTGGCACCGGTGCGCCGGGCCGATTCTATTTTGCCGGTCGGCGTGATAAACTTGACTAGGACATCGAGGCGCTTGTAGTCGATGTCTTCGGACTTGAGCTTGGCTACGGCCTCTCGGCGCGAGCTGCGAAACTTGGCGATGACGACGCTCCTTTTTAAAGCACCCGCCTGAGCAGGCACGTAAATTAAAAAGACAAAAGGTACCGAAGGGGTCGGGGAATGTCAATGTATGGCCTCGGCCCCTTGGGTACTAACGCGGGTTCATTTGGTCGTGAAGCTGGCGCATGATTTGGTGGTGTCCCATGCCTTCGTCCGAGAGCTTTTTGTACTGGGCCTCGTCGATGCCGTCGCGCTTGAGAAAGCCGCGAATGTCGTAGCGCCCCTCGACTTCCACCGGCAGGCCGCCCTCCTCGACCATGAGCTGGAGGGGGTAGCCTTTTTCTGGTAACGGCAGGTGGATGACGTGGTTGCGCCGCGCCGATTCGTAGAGGGCCATCATAATTTCCACGGTGTCGCGGGCCGTGGTGCCGGCGTTGCGGTGCTCGGCCTTGTGGCCTTCGAGACAGGCGATGAGTTCGCGGACTTGGGCGGCGTTGGTGTTGCCGCCAATGGCCTTGGCCCCTTCGGTGAGCGCGAGATCGACTTGCCGCCAGCCGTTGGAGGAAGCGTTCATAATCTGGAGCCGAGTCTCGCTCACGGACAAGAGACCTTCGCTGCCGCGGATTTCAAAGCAGCCGGCACCAGCGCCCTCGCGCATGAGGTCGGACTGAATGAAAAGCTGGAGATCGCCGGCGAAGTGGACCAAGCCCATGCAGGCGTCTTCGATCATGGTGTCGCGCTCGTAGCGATCGGTGCGGCGTTCGACTGCGCCCATGACCCATTGGGCTTGGGGGTCGCCGAGCACGAAGCGCGAGCCGTCAATGGAGTGCGTTCCCCAGTTGGTCAGCCCGTCGGCGACTTTGTTGGTGACGAAGATCGGCACACCAATCGCTCCCTCTTCGACTAGTGCTTTAGCCTTTTCCCAACCCGGAGTAAAGCGGCGCTGATGGCTGATGACCAGTTGGGTGCCGTGCGCCGCGCAGGCATCGACCATGGAGTCGGCAGCGGCCATGCCGATGGCCATGGGCTTTTCGCAGATGACGGCGCGGGCACCGCCGCTGGCTGCGGCTATGGTGGGTGCCGGATGCAAAAGGTGCCAAGTGCAGACGCTGACGATGTCGGGCCGGGCCTTTTCCATCATCTCTTCGACGGTCTCAAACTCCTGTGGGATGCCGTATGTGTCGATGTAGGTTTTGCGGGCCATGGGCACCGGATCGGCCACGGCGACCACCTCGACCTCGTCCACGAGATTGTAGCCTTCCATGTGGGCGTTGCCGATGGAGCCACAGCCGACAATTGCCGCGGTATAGCGTTTCATAGCGGATATCTCCTTGGCGAAAACGTGATAGCGGATATACTATTGAGACATAATAAAGAATAGGTATTAGGTTATCTTCAAGTCCGCAGGCGAGAAAGTGCCCCTAATTATGGAAACCTTGTACGTTTTGCCTACGCTTTCGATCCCGCTTTCCGAACTGCGCTTCAAGTTTCGGCGCAGTTCGGGGCCGGGGGGCCAAAACGTCAACAAGCTCAATACCTCCGTCGAACTACAGTACGACTTTGGCCACAGCGCGGTGCTCAGCGACGAACAGCGCCAGCGGATTGGCGAAAAGCTCGCCCCGCGCCTGAATAGCACCGGTGCGCTGTCGATCCAATCGGAGCGATTTCGCACGCAGGGACGCAATCGCGCCGACTGTCTCGACAAGCTAGCCATCCTGCTCGCCGCGGCGCTCAAGACGCCGCCCAAACGCAAAAAAACCAAACCCAGCCGCGCCGCCCAAGCGCGTCGCCTCGACCGCAAGCGGCGTCATTCCGACAAAAAAAAGAGTCGCCAAACGCCTTTGGATTGAACGTTTGCTCTGCTTGGTGCGTCAAAAGATAGTATTTGCGCATATTCACCAAGTGTTCTATTTTCAACTTTAACGTCAACGTAAAGGTTACTCACGCAAATTTTGGGGATTAAAAATGAACGTACAAAACAAAGAAACAATGTACTCGGCTACCGATCTGTACTGGCGAGATATAAAAAATGCCGAGCCGCTCAGTCGCGAGAAAGAGGTCGCCCTCTTCAAGCGCGCCAAAGCGGGTGATGAAGAGGCGCGTCAGGCGCTGGTGCAGGCCAATTTGCGCTTCGTGGTTCGCGTCGCCCGCGAGTACCACGAGTCTGGTATCTCGCTGATCGAGCTGATTTCCGAGGGCAACCTCGGGCTCTTAGAAGCGGTCCAGCGCTTCGACGAGACGCGCGGCTTTAAGTTTATCACCTATGCGGTGTGGTGGATTCGCCAGGCGATTCTCCGCGCATTGGCGGAACACGGCAAAATTGCCCGCCCGCCGCTGAGCCGGGTCAGCGATCGGCAGAAGGTCGAAAAAGAAGCCGACGTGCTCGCTCAGCAGTTGGGGCGCGCTCCGACTGTTGAGGAAATCGCCGCTTGCGTCGATTTTTCGGCCGAGCGCATCCGCAACGCCTTTGAGATGGGGCAGCCAGATATGTCGTTGGACGCTCCTGCTTTTGCCGACAGCGAGGTGACGTTTGCGCAGACTTTTGTCGCAGACGAGTCCAGCGCACACGAGCGCTTTGTCGAGCGGGAAATGCGCACGGCGGTAGCCGATTGTTTGCAAGTGCTCGATGCCCGCGAATCCCACATCGTGCGCGCTTACTTTGGCCTCGACGACACTGCGCCCAAGACCTTGGAGGAGATCGGCGAGTCCATGGGCGTCACGCGCGAACGGGTGCGGCAGTTGCGGAACCGGGCGTTGAAAAAAATGAAAGACGAGTGTGGCGGGCAGTTAGTTGAATTTTCGAGCAACTGAGCGGGCGACAGGCCATTGCCGGGACTGGTGCCGCGTCCTATTATTGAATGCCCGTAACGAGAGGACGCAATGGCCCAGCTCCGGCAGAAATTATTGGTACTCTACGCCCACTCTCCCGATTTGCACAGCCAAACGGTAGCTTGGTCGCTGTACGACGGTACAGGCGAGGAGCGATCTAGCAGCGGCGATAGCCAGCAACCGCCCTATCCTTCGGTGGTGGCGGCCATGCGGGATGGGTGGCGGGTGGTGCAGTTCCCCCAGCAGTATCCAGCCTATCCAGGCATGGAGTACAACACATCCTACCTGAAATACGAGTACATTCTCGAAAAGATGGAGGCAGCCGATGGTCGATAAGCAATATCTCCTGAATACCAAGCAAATGGCGCAGTTTGTCGCCGACGGCTTTTTGCGCTTCGACGAATTGGTGCCCGACGCGATCAATCGCGCCGCGTGTGCGGAGATGGAAGCCGGGATCCCACGGGGCCGCGCTGGTGCGTCGCTCGATGAGCTGTGGACTGATGCGGCGGTCGGTCAAGTCGTGCGCCTGCCCCAGGTTCAGGGGATCATTCACAGCTTAGTCGGCCCCGGCCCGCTCTACGATCACCACGCCGTCCATACGGTTGATGCCCACCGCGAACACGGGCAGATTTGGCACGCCGACGCGATTATCGACACCCGGCTGCACTTTGACATCCAGCTCTTTTACTTTGCCCACGACACACCGCGCGAAATGGGCGGCACCATGTTCCTGCCCGGCAGTCACTACCGCCGCATCAGCGAGTCGGACATCGCTCGCTATCAAAACTTCCTCGGGCAGATGCCGATGGTCTGCAAGGCCGGCACGGTGGCGGTGGCCCACCACGGCATTTGGCACTGCGCCCAGCCCAACCTAACCGGCCGCAAGCGCTACATGTTCAAGCTGCGGCTCAACCCCACGGTGCGGCAAAAGAAGCTGTGGAATACCGACGACATCGACGACGCGGAAATCCCCGCGCTGCTCAACGCCAATCATCGCTGGTACGGCAACGAGGTGCGCTTGGAGGTCGTCAATCGCATCAAGCTGTGGCGCTTTCTGACTGGCGACGACAGCTACGATGTGTCCTACTGGCTGTCGCGGCTGGAGAACGCGCCCGAAAACGAACTGCGGGCCGCGTGAATTGAACGCACTGCAAAAGCAAAAGCCGACCCAATAAAAAACGGGGTCGGCTTTTTTGTGCTAGTGCTGCGGTGGCCGGCTTATTCTAAAAGGCAAGAGCAATCCAGCGGGTCTGGACTGGTGAAAACCGAGCGCGCCAGTTTGTCTAAGACTGCTACATCGGTGTGCTGGCGCTCGCCGCGACCGTCGGAGAGCAAAATGGCTCCGTGGCGCTGCCAGTTGGTCCAAGGGTTGGTAAAGCGCGGCTGGGTGTCGGTGGCGTCGGGGTAGAATGCCCATTGGGTCACTAGCCGCGATTCTTGGTCGATCCAGACGGCGTATTTGTTCTGCGGGGTGACGCCGACGTCTTTGAATGTGAGTTCCAGCGCTTCAGCAGGACGGCCGTCCTCGGTGGCTTCTAAACCCCGATAGCGCAAAGTGACGCCGGTGTCCTTGAGCTTGTAGGGCATGACCAGCCAGTACGAGTCGTTGATCCAAGCGCGGTAGCCGTGGTCGAGTTTGGCTGCGAGCGTGTCGGGGTCGCTGATTTCCTCCCCAGCAACGAAGGCGCGGCCTTCTTTGTTGTGAACATTCATCAGCACCGTCAGATCGCCTTGCTCAAAGCGGATGTCGCCGGTCCACTTGTCCCACACGTGCAAGCGAAAACCAAAAAAACGCCAAGTGATGTAGCGGGTGGCGTCCCAGTTGGCGCGACCGCCCATCGCAGCCATGACTTCGTCGGCTAGGGCGATGGCTTGGGGGTCGGAACCGGCGGCGTTGAAGCCGGGGGCCGGGGGATTGTCGGCAGCGTGGGCTAGGCCGATGCAAAAGGAAAAGACTAGGAGTAAGCGCAACATGGGAATCCTTGCCGTTGCAGGTGGCTAAAAAGCGAAGCGGCTGCCGACTTATTGCTCCGGTAGAACCTCGGGTAGCAATTTTTCTAACTTGGCCAACGGGGCCGCCAAAGTCTGGATGGCCTCGGTCCAGAACTGCGTGTCTTCGAGGTCGCGACCAAGGGCCCGGCGAGCCACACCTTCGGCTGTGTCGCTACCCGTGAGCCGGAGAAATTCCTCGTAGCGAGGGAGAAAGTCGCTGCCCTCTTGTTGAAACATGGAATACAAGCCGCGGCTGAGCAGAAAGCCGAAGGTGTAGGGAAAGTTGTAGAAGGTCGTGCCGGTGATGTAGAAGTGGAGTTTCGAGGCCCAGAAGTAGGGGTCTTCGCCTCCTTGGGCGAGTGCGTCGCCGAAAACCTCGCGCTGGGTTTGGACCATCAGTTCTTTGAGGCGGCTGACGGTGAGTTCGCCGTCGCCGCGCTCGGCGTAGAGCTTTTTCTCAAACTGGTAGCGCACGGGGATATCGAGCAGAAAGATTGCGCCGTGGCCGATTTCTTGGTCGAGGGCACTGGCCTTTTGGGCCGGGCTGAAGGAAGGGTCGGCGAGGATGCCTTCGGTGAGGATCATTTCGCCGAAAGTAGAGGCCGATTCGGCCAGCGTCATCGGGTAGAAGTGGGCGTAGGTGCGCACATCGCGCATGATGTAGCTATGGAAGGCATGGCCGACCTCGTGAGCGAGGGTGCGCACATCGCCGAGGGTGTCGTTGTAGGTCATATAGACGCGGGACTGGCGGGTCAACAGCGAGCCGGTGCAAAAGGCACCGGGCCGTTTGCCGGGGCGAGGCGCGTACTCGATCCATTGGCGTTGGCAGATTTGAGCGAGGAACTCGCCTAGGCGTGGGTAGGCCGCCGCAAAGGAGCGGGCGACCAGGTCCGTGCCTTCTTGCCAAGAGAGTTGCCCTTGGTCGGGCAGCGGTAGCGGTGCGCCCAGATCGTACCAAGCGACGCCTTCGATGCCCAAAAGCTGCGCCTTGAGGGCGAGAATGCGCCGCGGCAGTTCGATTTGCTCGCTGATAGCCGCAAACATCGCGTCGAGGGTCTCGGGCGCGATCGACGCTTGGAAGCGAGCGACATCGAGAAAGTCAGCCACGCCGCGATGGTGGTTGAGAGTCAGCCGCGTCCCCGCGATGGCGTTGAGCGCGGCGGCGGCGACATCTTCCATGCTCTCCCAAGCCCGATTGCCGCCAGCGAAAGCGGCGCGGCGGACTCGGCGGTCGGGGTCTTCCATCAGGGCGCGGCGCTGCGACATGGGGCGGCGCTCAGTGCGGCCGTCGGGAAACGCCATGTCGAATTCGAGCTTGCCGGAAATCGAGTCGTAGAGACGGCCCCAAGCGTGGAGACCGTCAACGCTGAGGTCGGCGGAGAGCACCTCCTTTTCCGGGCTCATGGTGCGCTGTGCGTCTTCGCGCTGACGGCGGAGGAAGTGGCCGCAGTCGGCCAAGGCCGGCCGCTGCGCAAACGGGGCAAAAATTTCGTCCGAGGCGTCTTTGAGGGCGCGCAGGAGTTCGACATCGAGCTTTTCGCTCTCGGCCGCTAGCCGGGCAAAGGCGGCTTCCTCGCGGGCGTAGTCTTCGTTGCGGGCGTCGGCGGCGGTGAGGCAGCCGAGATAGGAACCTAGATGAGAGAGGCGGTCGGTCAGGCCCTCAGTCAAGAGGAATACGGCCTCCCAGGCGTCGGCATTGTCCTCGGCCAGCGGTGCTAAAGCGGCGGCTTGTTCACGCGCTGCTGCAATATCCCGTTGTAGTTCCTCTTTGAATTGCCGCATGGCCGGGCCATCAAATTCGGCGAAATAGCTCGTCAGGTCCCAGTCCATGGCTGCTGGAGTAGTGGTCATAGGGCGTTTTCTTGGTTGTAAACCCAACTTACATCCATTTGCAGCCTTCCAGTTCTTTGGTACTCAGGCGGATGCCGCCGGCGCGTAGCCCGCGCACGGGATATTCGCTGATGGGGAAGACCTCGTTGAGCTTGCGGAGGCGCGGCTTGGGCTTGTAGTCGAGCGCGATCTTTTTGTCGGAGTCGGTGGTTAGCTTGAGCGCCTTGCATTCGGCGGGCACGAGACTATAGCTGCGGCCTAAGATGAACTTGTCGATGGTACAGCGCTTGATGTAAGAGGCTCCGGCTTTGTCCTTATAGACGACAGTGAAAACCAAGTCCTTATCGACCAAGCCGCAGTGGAGCAAGCCCTTGCCGACGAAGAGTTTGTCTGGTGCTTGGACGACCGAATAGGTGCCGTCCTTGCGGATGGCAAGCACCGAGTCGTAGAGGGATACGTCGCAGATGGCGGGGCCGCTGATTTGGTGGCCGAGATAGCCGGTCTTTTTGTCGTAGCGGAGCTTGAGGTTGCGATTGGCAGCCGAGCGCGCATCCACTCTTTCGAGCTCGACGATTTCGGTGCGGCGCGGGAATTGGCTGCGGTAGCGGTCGATGAGCTCTTGGATGAAGGCGATGGTGTAGGGGATAATGTCGTCCAAATGCTTTTTGACCTGGCGCAGTTGGGCGCGGATTTCTTTCATCTCTTTTTGCGCGCGATTGATGTCGTAGCGCGAGATGCGGCGGATCGGGATTTTGAGCAGGGTCTCGATATCGTCGTCGGTAATGTCGCGTTTGAGCTGCGGGGCAAAAGGCCAAAGCCCGGTGCGCACGGCTAAGGCGACCTGGTCCGTGGTGGTCTGTTCCTCAATGGTCTGATAGATGCGGTTTTCGATAAAGACCTGTTCTAGGGTCTTGGCGTGGAGCTTGTCGTTGAGTTGAGCGGCTGCGAGCTGGAGTTCGGCCTTGAGGGTATCGACGAGGCGATCGACGTTGTGTTGCAAGACTTCAGTGGCGCTCATGACTTGCGGGCGATTGTGCTCGTTGATCAGCATCAGGTTGGCTGAAATCGACAGCTCGCAATCGGTGAAGGCGTACAGTGCATCCACGATCTCCTCGGTATAGGTGCCGCGCGGCAGCTTGATTTCGATCTCGACGTTTTCGGCTGTGTAGTCGGAGATGGTGCCGACCTTGATTTTGTTTTTGCGTGCAGCGTCTTCGATGGAGGCGATGAGTTGTTCGGTGGTCGTGCCGAAGGGCAGTTCGCGGATGACGATGCGCTTGGGGTCGGTGGTGTCGAGCCGGGTGCGGACTAAGACTTTGCCATTGCCGTCGCTGTATGCCGAGAAATCAGCTAGGCCGCCGGTGGGGAAATCGGGATAGAGCTGGAAGGGGCGGTCTTGCAAATAGGCGATTTGGGCTTCTAACAATTCGATGAGATTGTGCGGCAGTATTTTGGTCGCCATGCCGACGGCGATGCCTTCGGCTCCTTGGGCCAACAGCACCGGGATCTTGGCAGGGAAAACCACCGGTTCCCGATTGCGACCGTCGTAGGAGTCAACGTAGTCGGTCAGGGCCTTGTTGAAGAGCACCTGTTTGGCCAGTGGCGTGAGCCGGCACTCGATGTAGCGGGCGGCGGCCGCTTCGTCGCCGGTGTAGATGTTGCCGAAATTGCCCTGTTTTTCGATGAAGAGGTCCTTGTTGGCCAACAACACGAGCGCGCCGTAGATCGACTGGTCGCCATGCGGGTGGTACTGCATGGTCTGCCCTACTACGTTGGCGACCTTGTGAAATTTGCCGTCGTCGATCTTGTGCAGCGCGTGGAGGATACGGCGTTGGACGGGTTTGAGCCCGTCGTCGATGTGTGGAATCGCACGGTCCCTGATGGAGTAGGAGGCGTATTCGAGGAAGTAGTTGTTGTAGAGACTGTCGATATAGGCCATTAGACTAGATGCTCCATAATGTAATCGCGGCGGTTGGGGGTGTTCTTGCCCATGTAGAAGGAGAGCGTCTCGGGGACGGTGTCAAGCGAGCGGACGCCGACTTTGACCAACCGCATGTCGCCGTTGATAAACTGGCCAAACTCCTTGGGAGAAATCTCGCCAAGGCCCTTGAAGCGGGTGATCTCCGCGTTGCCTTTGAGCTTCTTTTCGGCGCGTTGGCGATCGCGCTCATCGTAGCAGTAGTAGGTCTCTTGTTTGTTGCGGACGCGGAAGAGCGGCGTTTCGAGGATATAGACGTGCCCCGAGGTAACTAGCTCTTCGAAGTAGATGAGGAAAAAGGTCATCAGGATATTGCGGATGTGGAAGCCGTCAACATCGGCGTCAGTCGCCATGACGACTTGGTTGTAACGCAGGTTGCCGATGTCTTCTTCAATCCCGAGGGCCATCATCATATTGTAGAGTTCTTCGTTTTTGTAGATCGAGGCGCGGGTTTTGCCAAAGAGGTTTTGCGGCATGCCTCTGAGGGTAAAAATGGCTTGGGTCTCGGGATCGCGCGAGGAGACAATCGAGCCAGCCGCCGACTGCCCTTCGGCGAGGAAGATCGTTGACTCCTCGCCGCGCTTCTTGTCGCCTTTGTGGTATTTGCAGTCCTTGAGCTGGGGAATTTTGATTTCGATGCGGCGCGCCGCTTCCTTGGCTTCCTTTTTAACCGCGTTTAGCTCTTTGCGCAGCTTTTCGTTGTGGACGATGCGCGCTTCGAGCTTTTGCGCGGTCTCGCGGTTTTTGTGGAGGAAATCGACGATGGCTTCGCGGGTCTCGTTGACGATCCAGCCGCGGATGTCGGTGTTGCCCAGTTTGTTTTTGGTCTGCGATTCAAAAACCGGCTCCTTGACCTTGACGGCGACGACGCCAAAGGCCCCGTCGCGCACATCGACGCCGTTGAAGGATTTCTTGTAAAACTCGTTGACGCCTTTGAGTACGCCCTCGCGGAACGCGCTCTGGTGGGTACCGCCGTCGGCCGTGTACTGGCCGTTGACAAAGGAGCGGTAGGACTCGCCGTAGCTATCGATGTGCGTGAGGGCAAATTCAAGGTACTGGCCCTTGTGATAAGCGGGCGGATAGAGAACCGAACCGCCGGCCTCGCTTTTGAGCAGGTCGAGCAAGCCCTGTTTGGACTCGAATTTTTGGCGGTTGAAGTACAGGCGCAGACCTCGATTGAGGCAGGCGTAGTTCCACAGCCGGCGCTCGACGAACTCGTGGTTGAAGGCGTATTCGCCGAAGATGTCTGGATCGGGCAAAAATTCGACGTACGTGCCGTCGGGCTTATTGGGTGCTCGGCTCTTGGTTTGCTTTTTCAGTTCGCCGCGCTCAAAGAGCACTTCGGCGCACTGGGCATCTCGGTAGGAGCGGACGACGAAGTGAGCCGAGAGGGCGTTGACGGCCTTGGTGCCGACGCCATTGAGCCCCACGCTGAACTGGAAGACGTCGTCGTTGTATTTGGCACCGGTGTTGATGACCGAGACGCATTCTACTACTTTGCCGAGGGGGATGCCGCGGCCGTAGTCGCGGACTCGGACTCGCCCTTGGTCGATCTCGACGTCGATCTGCTTGCCACAGCCCATGATAAACTCATCGACGGCATTGTCGATGACCTCCTTGAGCAATACATAGATGCCATCGTCGGGATCGGCACCCGATCCGAGGCGACCGATGTACATGCCGGTTCGCAGGCGGATGTGCTCGAGTGAAGAGAGGGTTTTGATCTTGCTTTCGTCGTACGTGGCCTTGCCGTTGGCGCGGCCGTTGGTCAGCGTCTTGGCCATTGCTTCCATAATAAGGTTTATAGTAGAACGAGCCGCGATTCCTATGGGGGGAGGGCCGCGACTGACGGACAATGGGAGACTTAAAATACAGGAGAGAGCAGAAGCAGCCGAGGAGAGCAGAAGCAGCCGAGGAGAGCAGAAGGGGAGACGCTCGCCTTGGTGCGGCTACTAACTTAGGGAATTCTCCATTCTTTCAATATAGTGAACATATATGCAGTTGTCAATCAGATGCAGGTGTGGGTAATGCGTAAGTTTGAACATGAGTTTTTTAGAATTCCGAGAAAAACCCCGTGCCAAATCTATATGGTGTCGGGGTTTTTACTTTAAAATAAGCGGCCAAGTTGATGGTATTTTTTGTTTTTATGCACACGTTTTATATTTGGATTGCTTTGAATAAGTTCAAACCGTGGTGTCGTAGCTGCTTTTTCGTGTCCTTTGGCCGACAGTGGTGTTGCAAAGGCGATACACTTAGGCGTATCACCCAGTTGGGCCGGAGACTGAGGTCAAAAAAGGTTTATTTTATAAATCATTTAATTACAATAACTTAAAAAATAAAAATGACGATTGAGTTGTCTGGCTTACTTCTTGGCATGTTTTTCGCTTTTGTTCTCGCCGAGGCCTCAGCCGTGCTTCAAACCATCAGCAGTATTTAAAAATGGAAGTAAACAGAAAGTCGGCTGTTGCTGCCATTTCTGCTGTGTCGTATCTCAACCGACTACAAAACGAATGGCTGATCGAGCCAAGGAGGAAAGCAAGATGAAACTGAGAATCGAATCGAAGCCTTTTGATGGCTACATGTCGCCGGCGGCACAGGTGCCGACCCCAGACTGCGGTAGTGCATGCTCTTGCTGCCACTGCCACTGCTGCTGCTGTGCTGCAGTTTTGTTTTAACAGAATCCCTAGTTAAACTCAGCATTGTCCTGCCCGTAACAATCCTGCTACGGGCAGGTTCTTCACCACTACAAGACTAGGAAAGCAGTGACTATGGAAACCAAATCCGAACTTATAACCGCCAAATGCCGCCTAGTAGTAAATCCCTCGCTCAAGTTCGTTTTTTGTGGAGAAGATGAGATATTAGTACTGCACGGAATGAGATCTAGGTTCAAGCAAACGATTCGCGATGAGGGCAAAACTCACCTTTTGGGTCGGGTAATCCGCCATATGGCAACGCCAGCTTCTCTTCAAGATCTCCAAGAACAGAAAGTGATTCGAGAGGAAGAGCTTGAAGATGCGAAAGTGCTCATCGAAGCCCTTGTTTTGCAAGAGGTTCTATCCCAAGCCAGTGAAAGTCCGATTGTAAGTTATTTGAATGCCATCGTAGGCTGCAACCAGCCACTTGACAAGGTTTGCATTGGTATTGTGGGAGCAGGTTATCTCGGGAGTCGCGTAACTGAAGAACTCGCAAAAATTGGGGTAGGTCATATACAAGTCTTAGATGATCGACGCGTTGAAAACGCAACGGTTGATAAAGCCCAGTTTAACGTACCTCCTATTCATATAAAAAAGGGACAAACGTATGTCGATTTTTTGGAAGCCCATCTGTTAGAGCTTGGTTATAGTTGCCTTAAGGCGATTAAAAAACCCTACCATGATCAAGACGCCTTAGAAGACCTATTTAGTGCTTCAGATTTCGTCATTGCTACCTCTGAAGTATTCTCTTCCCATCTCTTTCACACTGTAGATCTTGCAGCACTTTCTGCCGAAAAGCCGTGGATTTCGGTATTTATGGATGGAAGTGAAGCCTGCATTGGACCCATTTATGTGCCCGGAGAGACGTGCTGCTACAACGAGTTTGAAATTCAATCGGAAGCTACCTTATCCATTCAGCGCAGCGAGTACTATACCTATAAAGAAGAAATGAGCAAGAATGGTCTTTACAGCCATCAATTTATATTCCCGCCTTACATTAGTATAGCCGCTGGTTTTGTGGCAGGTATTGCCTCGTCTTTTCTTTTATCCGGTAAATCTTCTCTGATAGGTCGATGTTTCCGCATTAATTTTGAAAAGCCCTATGTTGATTATGAAGAAATTCTAAAATTACCTAGGTCTCCTACATCTGTTGACATGCGCAATGGATATAGACACACTTTTTTTTAAATAACCAAGTAATTTCATTGAATGGAGTGTAAAATGACTGTCAAACCTCTTCATACTGATCCAGATTCTATCTTGCAACACATCCAAGCATTTCTAGAATCGTCAATTATACCTTCTCCTCACAGCATTGACTTGAGCCATTCGGCTGCTTCGGATTATAGCTACCGACATGTCAGGCCAAAGCCACATGTGGCCGAATTGTATCACGAGAATTCAAAACTGAGTCCTCAAGCAACTCTTCAGATTCCCTCCGATACTTCATTGCTTAAACATGTACGCCGATGGTTTTTTGAAACAGCCTATCGCGTTGACGAAGAGGCCCTAGTTGCCGATGGCCTTGGATTGAGAATTTCCTATGACCAATTACCCGGGTGGCTTCAAAGCCCACTAAGTCTCTTTTCTAAACAGGGCCCTCTAGCCGATCTGCTTTATGCCACAGATCTACTCGTACTGCATGATGAATTACTCGTCCGCATAGTTCCAGAGTCGAATTATCTGTGGGTTGAGCGAGAGGTGAAAAAGGAAGCAATTTTTTCGCCTAATCTATTCTGGGGATCGTCGCCTGTGAGTATTGGCGAATGTTCGACTATGTTAGTCGTTGTCTCCTGTTTTTGGCGATACATGCTTATTTACGGCCCTCGAGGTTACCGGCACACCTTGTTAGACATAGGGCGCCTGCTAGGGTACTTTCAATACCGGTGCAAATTCGATGGGCACCAAGTCAATGTTCATCAAGATTTTCTTGATACGAAAGCAGACGAACTTGTGCAAGCCGACGGCGTAGAGCGCTCTGTTTATGCCCTCCTTACTTTTTCACCTACTAAATCGGATTAAATAAATAATGGCAATTAAAGAAAATATGTCCGCTGTAGTAGATACCCTAAACTCTTTGTCTCTAGATCCAGTACTCCTTCAGGAACTAGAAGAGTTAGATTCTCAAGAGCAGCAAGTTCTATGTGAACTTCTAAAGCGTATCAAACGAGATAGGGCCGTTAATGGACAGATAGACGAACTAGCTGTCGTAGTAAACGGATTAAAAGATTATCCAAAAGAAGATGACTGGTTATTCTTCCTAAAGCTTAGCGAAAAAATAGCACCAGATTTACAGAAAGAATTCGCCAATGCAGAAAAAACAAAACTGTCGCTAGAGTTGCCAGACATCACCAAATCTATCTCGGAAGTAATCAATAGACGTACCTCTGTTAGGGACTTTGAAAGATCAGAGATACCGATCAAAAAACTGAGCGCACTATTAATGCAGTCCTGCGGGGTGCGGGATACTATATTAGCGTATAATCGACGTAACGTTGCACTACGCAATTTTCCAACTGCAGGTGGGTTACAATGTACAGAATTTTATCTAGTAATTAACGGAGTCGAGAATGTTTCTCAAGGGTTATATCATTATAGTTCAACGCAAGATTGCCTAGAATTGATTGAAAGAGGAAATTTTCGGTGGCGTGTAGTCAACTGTTGCCCCTACCACGAGTGGTTAGCCGAAGCAAGTGTCATTATCTTTGTCACTTCTGATCTATCGAGAATTACATGGAAATACGGTTCCTATAAATCATACCGATTAGCTCACCTTGAAACTGGTGTTGCAAGCCAAAACTTGCATCTTGTTGCTACAGCACTTGAGTTGGGATCATGTATGGTGTTTGGCTTTGACGATCAGCTTACAGATTCTTTATTGGGGCTGGATAGACGTAAGGAATTTACAACCCTAATGGTTGCTATTGGAAATAAGTTAGATAAAAAATCGCTTCTACATAAAGTCACCACTAGAAATAGCTGAGGTCTTAAAAAATGATTTTTTTTAAAAAAAATATATGGTTGCGAAGTTTTGTCATGCTTTGGAGCATCGAGTGTAAATTGTTTGTGCGTCAGCCTACAGCAGCTTTCTTCACTTTCGTATTTCCTGTTTTGGTCTTTTTGTTATTTGGTTCTATTTTTAGAGAGACTCCGATGTGGAATCGTACAGACGTACGCTACATCGATTTTTATGCCCCTGCTCTTATAGCTGCGTATATAGGCCAGGCTGGCTTAACTAATCTCACGAACTTTTTAGCTGAATACCGCCTACTTGGTATTCTTAAACGATATGTAATAAGCCCGCTCTCACTTGGATTTTATCTTTGCGTACACGTTACAATGCAAGCTGTCATATTTGTTTTTTCTTCCCTTATATTGTTTTTGGTCGCAGAGAGTGTTTTCGATATCCATTTTTATGGACACTGGGCAATTATCTTGCTTGTAGGAATAGTCTGTATTGCTTGCTTTTTCTCTTTGGGATTCTTAATAAGCGGGATTTTTAAATCTACAAGAAACATTCACGCCCTAGGACAGTTTTTGTTTCTCATCATGTTTTTTATTTCGGGAGCTACTTTCCCGCATTCAATGTTCCCAGGTTGGCTACAGAGCTTAAGCTGGATTTCGCCTTTGACTCATGGGGTCATGATGTTTTCTGGTGTTTGGCTTGGAGACTCTATATATCAATATATCAATTCCTTATTGTTTCTTATAAGTATAACTGTACTATCGTACTTAATATCCGTTCGCATATTTAAGTGGGAGATATAAATTTACTATGAATTCTCTAAAATTACGTTCCGCTTATGTCAATCCTTATCGAGAAGTTATACCCAATGTAATGAGCGAAGAAGAGGGCAAAGCAATCCAAGAAATGCTTTCATGGTATTTTCCCAATGGCCCTATTAGATACTCGACTATTCAAAACGGAGGATCTGGGGTGTCGCAAACTGTTGCAGTCAATAGCAATCATTGGAACACGGATCAAGTCGTACGTCAAATAGTTGGATTGCCTTCCGTAGACTGGGCATTGAATAATTCTGTAATTGCAGGAGGTAAGGGCTTTGATCTTGCATCTTCCTTTCTCTCTGACTTAGGAGAAAGCGTTGAAAGAATGTCTGGAGCATTTGCGTTTTTTAAAGAGGATTTAGAAATATGCGCTGGTTCCTATAATTCTTTACAACAGATCGGTCGAAATGCTATTGCTCCAGAAGAACTCCCTTTGTTTGCAAACGAGCAATATAGTTCCCCTGATTTCTTTTTTCAACCGTTTACTCGGGACACTGAATTTAACTGGATTAAAGGACGAAGACTCATTAGACAAGAAGACGTATGGATTCCTCTACAGCTTGTACTATTTTTTTATATTCCGTCTATCAAAGAGACCCAGATCGGCTATTCATCTTCATCTGGCATGGCTTCTCATATAAATGAATCTCTAGCTATTATAGCTGGAGTGACAGAAATCATCGAGCGCGATGCACTAATGATTTCTTGGTATGCAGATATTCCATTGAGCCGGGTAAATGTTGATATACCATTTACTTCTAAGAAAAATAATAAAATTTTAGATTCTATTAAATCTTTATCTGGTGATGTAAATTTCTATTTACACGACGTTGGTTTTCCTGAATTGCCTTGTATCTCGGTGACTCAGGTATTACCCTATTACAACAAATATGCCTATCATGCTGGGGCCGCATCGGCATTGGATGGAGAAGAAACGTTTATCCAAGCCTTAGTAGAGTATGGGCAATCTGAACTACAACTAAAATGTGCTATGTTGGCACCTCAACGAAGGTGGAAAAAAGGTGTCGATGTGATTTTTGATGCCTCGCCTGATAAACCATTGACCGAGATGCGTACATTTTTGGAAAACATTGGTTACTATGGACACGCTGAAAATATTGGACGACTGAAAGAATTTTTTCACAGTGAAAAATCAGTAGCCTTATCAGATTTACCAAACGTAAAACTTAAGCATTCAGAAGAGCAACTAGAATATCTTAAAGAAATTCTTCAAAAATACGATATAGATCCTATTATCATTGACTGCACACATGAACAGATGTCTTATGTGAAGGTCATCAAAGCGTTTATCCCAGAATTAGTACAGCCCCACGTTAGTGCGTACCCATACTTGGGGCATCCACGGATTTATGAATTGCCTATGAAAATGGGATTGAGAGATAAGCCGCTTACATTTAAAGATCTTAAGCTAGGACCTGTTCCTTTCCCCTAAATTTTGGACATAATTGTATGTTTTGTTTTGTTTTTTTATTGGCTTATCCTGGTATGGTTTATGCATTATACACAGGATTATATTTGACGAGCACTTGGGTTTTACCTGAAAAAAAATTGAATACAGTTTTAGATTACTACGATTTTGTAATACCATTGACTTTTTTGATAGGTACTCTAACTCTTATTTTAAACGTATGCGATTCAACAATTCACATTCTGACATTAGCCTTTGCATGGCCTATATGGTTTGGCCTCCCGAAGTTTTTATCGCTCGGCGTTACAGTTTTTATTAGCGTGAGTGCAGGCGTGGCCTTTTATTATTTAGAGATTATTGCGGCGTGGGTATGGTTAAAATTGAGGGTGGGAAACAAGCCAATAGTAAAGAACTGGATGTTTGGAGAAACCAAGCGCATTGTCAGGCAAGGACAAAAATTACCTATAGGTCTTTTACTGACTTGCATATTAGGCGAAGTCATTATAGAGGAAGTAATGTGGAGAGGCTATTTGCTCCCTTATGCAAACGACGTTTTAAATATACCAGTACAATACGCAGTTATTATTTCGTCTTGTTCTTTTGGAATGAACCACCTAGCCTACGGCTTGGCAAATGTAATATCTAAGACCCTATTTGGTATAATTTTGAGCCTCATGTATCTCGCCTCCGGTAGTCTCTTACCATGTATATTGTGCCATCTAGCCTTCAATATCATGGTCTTTAAAATACGCATCGAATGGAAATCATGACCCCAACCCCGAGTACCCCATCTCCAGCTAGCGGCTGTCGAGAACAAACTCCGATCCTACAGATAAATGCCTTGCGTAAAACCTATGGCAAGCTCGTCGCTGTGCAAGACGCAAGTTTTACCATATATCCACAACAGGTTTTTTGTTTAGTAGGGCCCAACGGAGCAGGTAAGACATCTATTATAGATTGTATTGTAGGCTTGAAAAAGCCTGACTCTGGAGACGTCTATTTGTTTGGCGAAAGAATTACTGATCTGCGGCGACGCAAGGACATACGCAGTAAAATCGGCATCCAATTTCAGGAAGACTCTCTCTATAATGATATTCGGGTCAGAGAAGCCATACGCCTTTATGCAAAAATGTATCAAAATCCCGTTGATCCAGACGAATTGATCGATATCTTTGAATTGCAACGCCAACAGAAGACAGCCTACAAAGACCTGTCAGGAGGAGAAAGACGCAGGCTGCTTATTGCCATTGCCTTAGTGGGCAAACCTGCACTGTTGATCCTCGATGAGCCGTCGAGTAACTTGGATCCGCATTTGCGCCGGCAGCTCTGGGATGTCCTGAACCATTATCGCACCCAGGGCCTTACCATTGTCATGACCACCCACAACATGCAAGAAGCTCAGCAGTACAGCGATGTGGTCTGCGTGGTCAACGAGGGCGAAATCATTGCCTCCGGCTCAGTAGCACAACTGCTCGAACAGTTTCAATTAAATCTCAAAGTGGAGATAGAAACCCAAGTCGATCCCGAAACCTTGGCAGACTGTCCTGGAGTAACCCAAGTCGCTGGCAGTTCTCAAGGCGTGTCCATATATGGCAAGGATGAGGCATTTAGAGAGGCCGTTATAGACCGTCTTAACAGCTTGAGCATACATCAATTTTCCGTAAAAACCGCGGACCTTGAAGATGTGTACCTATTCGCCACGGGAAGCCGCTATATGCGCTATAAGCAAAAAAACGCAAAAAATGATCAGGGTATCGAATCCGAAGCTCTTTTTGTCAAGGGCAAAGAGCTTCTTCAGCAGGCAATAGATTCCTCCAACCCTGACTTGTTATATGAAGCACAGAAACTGTTCGACCAGGCTCGCCAAAATGACCATCACAAGGAGTTTGCCCTGTATTACCTAGCCTTGTGCGAATACCGCCTCGCGACACTCTTTGCGGCCACTCCTGGCGAACAGACCGAGAGCATCAACCGAACTATAGAGCGCCTCAAAGAGGCTATTGAGTTGGAAGACAACTTTAGCGACGCCCATGCCCTCTTAGCCAGTGCCTATGGCCAAAAGCTCGGCTTGAAACCTCACTTGGGTATGGCACTAGGCCCGGAGACCAAAAGAGTCCTTGAAAAGTCCAAGCGACTTGATGGCAACAATCCCCGCGTTGTCCTAATAGATGGAATGAGCGACTACTATACTCCTGCTATGTTCGGAGGCGATAAGCAGCGGGCCATTTCTAAGATGGAGCAGGCCCTTGAGTTATTCGCCCAAGAGGAAATTCGCGATCCTTTGCACCCCTCTTGGGGCTACGACGAAGCCTGCGCCCACTTGGGCATCATGCGTCAAGAGGCCGGAGACATTGAAGGGGCAAGGGAAGCCTTTGTCAAAGCCCTTGAAGTCAACCCCAACAACGGCTGGGTGAAATCCCAATTGTTACCGGGATTGGATAGTTGATCGCAATGGATAATACCATCGGAGACCATTATGCGTTGGCTAGGGCTGGTTTCACTTTTTAGCCTCTGCTGCTCTCTGCCGACCTTGGCCCAGAGCAAGGCTTTCGTCCAAGGACAGGTCGTCGATGAAACCGAACAACCCATGGCCTTCGTCAACGTGCAAATCGTCGATACCACCGACGGCGCAGTAACAGGACGCGACGGCCGCTTTGCCTTTTCCACTCAACACCTTGGCCCACACCACTTGAGTGCCTCCTTCATCGGCTTTGAACCCACGCGGCAGTCCCTGCATTTGACAGCGGGTGATACCACCACGGTGCGCTTGGTGCTGCGGCGCGTTCTCATCGAGCTGGGTGAAACCGTCGTCACAGTTAGCACCTACACCACTGGGGAGGACGAGACTGTTACCCTTACTCCTTTAGAGGTAGTTACAACAGCAGGCGCTTCGGCCGATATTTTTCTAACTCTCAAAACCTTCCCCGGCGTGGCAAACGTAGATGGTGGCGCAGGTCTTTTTGTGCGTGGTGGCGATGTGGGAGAGACCGTTATTTTGCTCGATCAAGCCACAGTGGTGCATCCCTACAAATACGAATCGCCCACTGGCGGAGTATTTGGCACGATTCCCCCCTTTATGGTGCAAGGTACGGCCTTTTCCACTGGTGGATTCTCCGCCCGCTACGGCAATGCGCTTTCTGGTGTGCTGGCCATGGAAAGCCGCGACCTGCCCGTGCAACAAAGCTATACGCTTGGCTTGGGCCTTGCGGCGGGCTCGGTGGGGGTTGCCTTGCCTCTTGTTGAGGATAAGCTCGGCCTGCGCTTCACGGGCAATCTCAGCTTTACCGACCTCATGTTCCGCGTCAATGGTCATCGCGACAAATTTGTTACCACTCCACGCGGGCACGACGAGAACCTCAACTTGATCTACCAGTACTCGTCTAGCGGACGCCTTAAGTTGTTCAGCTTCAATGCGGGCGACGAAATTGGAGTAGAGGTTATAGAGCCTTCGTTTGACGGCCTCTATCGAAATAGCTCTGATAGAGCCTTGTACAATCTCCAGTGGACGGATGTCTGGGCCGATTGGTACATCCAGACCAGTGCTTCGCTCAACCAGTACGAGACCCGGCGGCAACTGGGCAACCTAGACTTGACTCCCCACGACTGGACCGGCAAGATGCGCACGGATTGGGAGCGCGTCCTTGGTGCATTCGGGGTTTTGCGCCTCGGTGCTGAAATGGAGCATGCCAACAACCAATACATAGGCCGCATTCCCCAGGGCGATATTTTCGACCCCGAGGCCGAGGTTTTTGAACTTGACGTCTCCTACAACGCCCGGCGCACGGGTGCCTACTTTGAGGCCGATTTCAAACCCTTGCGCCGCATTGTCGCCAACATTGGTATGCGAGCCGACCACCACAACTTGAGTGCCGATTTTGTCATCGATCCGCGCCTGTCGGCGCGATACCAGTTCTCAGAAGACACAAATGCCCGGCTCGCTTGGGGCATCTATCACCAATTCCCCACCCCATTTGATTACAACCCCACCAACGGCAACCCCGATCTGGGGCCCCAACGCGCCCAACATTGGATAGGCGGCCTGCACCACGAACGCGCCCAATTCCTAGTGCGGATGGAGGCTTACTATAAATCCTACCACAATCTCGTCCTAGATGACCTAGATCTGCATCTTGTAAATGAGGGTAGTGGCCGAGCTTGTGGGGTTGACCTGTTTCTTAAATACGGCGGTTTTCTCGATACGCGCTTGAGCGGGTGGATCGCCTACAGTCTGCTGAGATCGCGCCGAGTTCAGGTGCGCCGTTTAGGGTTTGAGATGCTCCGCGAAGAAGCCCCTTCGCCGTTTGATATCACGCACAATCTGACCTTGGTCACAAAAATGCAGATCGTCGGCACCCTTAGCGGCGGCCTGACTCTGAAATACGCCACCGGTCGTCCCATCACGCCAATTGTCGATGCCGTTTCTGTCGCAGACAAAAGCTACTACTTGCCGGTGAAGGGACCGGTCGGCTCAGAGCGGCTGCCGTCCTTGCAACAGATAAATGGGCAGTTAAACTACGTGCATTTCTTTGGCGCCGGGCACCAAGCGGTCTTCTACTTGGCGGTCAACAATTTGCTCAACCGCGCCAATGTGCTCGACTATGAGTACAGCACTGACTACACCCAGCGCCAGCCTCGCACCACTCTCTTTCGCCGGTCCATCTACTTTGGCACCAGTGTTTCTTTAAACTATTAACCTTCACCTTCACACAGGGGCTATTTATGCTACATTTTCTGGTTCTACTCGTCTGCCTTGTCTCTGCCGCCTACCCGGCCCTCGCCCAATCGGCCGCCAGCCTTATCATCAGTGGAAGACAGATGCTACAGGCCGGTGAAAATGCGAATGACCTCGATGCTATGTATGCAGCCAGAGCAACGTTTGAGCGCACGCTAGCCGACACGGGTCTGTCGGCGTGGAGCCACTACTACGTCGCTTTGGCCGATTACCGCATCGCCGGCCTATTAGGCGAAGAAAGCAAAGAGCAGGCTGATGAGCACCTCAAGGCCGCTGTCGAACACTTGCAGCAGGCCACCGAGGTTGACCCGCGCTCGGCCGAAGCCTATGCCCTGCTGTCGAGCGTGTATGGACTACAGATCGGCCTGAGTCCGATGAAAAGCATGATCTTGGGCCCCAGAGTGGGAAAGGCCGCCCAGAAAGCCAAGCAACTCGCCCCGGATAATCCGCGCGTGGTACTGAGCGGGGCCATCGGCGATTTTAATACCCCTAAAATGTTTGGTGGAAGCAAAGAAAAGGGCCTGCAAGGGTTTCAGCGCGCCATTGAACTCTTTGCCCAACAAGAGCCGACCCATCCCATCCAGCCAGTGTGGGGGCACCGGGAAGCCTACGCTTGGCTCGGCATCGCCAACCAAGACCGAGGCGAGCTGGAGTCGGCGCGCGCGGCCTTTGAAAAGGCGCTTGAAATCGATCCAGGCTTTGGTTGGGTCAAGTACGGACTGCTGCCCGAGTTGGAAAAAGCCAATTCACCGAGCGCGCCGTGAGCAGCGGGAAGCGTCTTAATCGGCGCTAGCGGCGTTTTTTGCCGTGCGGTCTGCGCCTACGTCCTCGGCCGTTGCGCTTGATGTCGTCCAAGTCGGGCGCCGTGCCTTCCCACTGCGCGTGGATGCGGTTGGCGTTGAGCAGACGCTTGAGGTCGCGGAGGTCGCGGTCGCCGACCAAGGTCAGGGCCTTACCCGCCCGGCCCATGCGCCCGGCTCGGCCCGTGCGGTGGGTATATATTTCTGCGTTAAAGGGAAAGTCGTAGTTGATGACGTGGGTGACGTGCGAAAAATCCAAGCCGCGTCCAGCCACATCTGTGGCGACCATAAAGCGGATTTTTTGCTGGCGGAAGCGGCGAAAGATGGAGGTGCGCCGCTCTTGGTCTAGCCCGCCGTGGATGATATCGACCGAGCGGACGCGCCGTTGTAGGTCGCGGAACAAGTCGGATGCTTTGTCGCGCGAGTTGCAGAAGATGATGCCCTGTTGGATCTCTTGGCCCTCGATATAATCGACGAGCGCGTCACTGCGGCGGCGAGAGATGTGGAGGAAGTGATGGGCGAGCGATTGGGGTGCCCGCTGGTCGCGGTTGAGATGGACGCGCTCGGGCGACTTGAGGTATTGTTGGGTCAGCCGCTCTATCTCCGACGGCATGGTAGCGGAAAAAAGCAGAGTTTGGTGTTCCTGCATGATGCAGGATAAGATAAAGTCCACGTCTTCGATAAATCCCATCTTGAGCATCTCATCGGCCTCGTCGAGGACCACGGTTTTGACGTGGGTCAAGTCGAGGCTGTGATTCCATATAAAGTCGATGAGGCGGCCGGGCGTGGCCACGAGCACGTGGACGCCGTGATTGATCTTGGCCTTTTGGATGTCCATGTCAAAGCCGCCGTAGATGGCAAACGGCACCACGCCTGAGTGCTTGGCGGTTTCGTCCACCTCTTGGACGTATTGGAGTGCCAACTCGCGGGTGGGGACCAAGATGAGGGCTTGGATGGCGTTGAGCGACTCGTCCGTGGCTTGGATTAGGGGAATGGCACAGGCACCCGTCTTGCCAGAACCGGTTTCAGCTAGACCCATGACGTCTTTGCCGGCGATAATGTGGGGAATGGTTTGTTCTTGGATGGGCGTCATGTCTTGGTAGCCCATCTCGTCGAGTGCTTTGAAGATGTGGGGGGCTAGATCAAGTTCGGTAAACTGCATAAATCCTATCTATTGGTTGAAAGGGCGGGAAATGCGTACGGTGGGACGACAGCGAATGCGCGTTACTCATTATAAGTTCTAAACTTAGGGGAAAAAGCTAAATGCGCAACAGGCCGCGTTGCGCAGAAGCGGCTGGGGCTTAATTTGTACAGTAAAAGACGAGGAGAAAAAAAATGGCAGATGTGCGGGTGCGCATGGCCCCTTCGCCGACTGGTCCCATGCACGTAGGGACTGCGTATCAAGCGCTGTTCGACTGGGTGTGGGCGCGGCAAAACGAAGGGCAGTTTGTGCTGCGCATTGAGGATACCGACCAAGCGCGATCGCAAAAGAAGTACGAAGATGAGCTCATGCAGTCGCTGCGGTGGCTGGGGCTGACGTGGGATGAGGGCCCGGATGTGGGCGGCCCCTACGGCCCGTATCGGCAGAGCGAGCGCTTGTCCATCTATGCGGAGTACGCCGCGAAGTTAGTGGCCAGCGGGCACGCCTATCCCTGCTTTTGCACGAGCGAGCGGTTGGCTGCGCTGCGGGCGGAGCAGCAGGAGCGCAAGGAGCATATCGGCTACGATGGGCATTGCCGAGAGCTGGCTGCCAAAGAGGTAGAAGCCAAGTTGCAGGCGGGATGTACGCCCGTGATTCGGCTGAAGATGCCAAAGGAGGGAGCATGTATAGTCGAGGATATGCTCCGGGAGCCGATTTCCCTAACTTGGGGAAATATGGACGACCAAGTGCTGATGAAGTCCGACGGCTTTCCGACTTACCACTTGGCCGTGGTAGTGGATGATCACTTGATGCGGATCAGCCACGTTATTCGGGGCGAAGAGTGGATCACCTCCACGCCCAAGCACCTCAGGCTGTACGAGGCTTTTGGCTGGACTCCGCCGACGTACATGCACCTGCCGTTGCTGCTCAATCCCGATGGCTCCAAGATGTCGAAGCGACGGAACCCGACCTCGGTGGAGTACTATCGCCGCGCTGGCTATGTGCCGCAGGCTCTGCTCAACTACTTGGCGCTGATGGCGCATCCGCCGATCGGGGACGAAAAGTTCAGCTTGGAACAACTAGCCGAGCACTTTGACTCGGCGAAAGTCAATTTAGGCGGCTCCATCTTTGACATAGACAAGCTAGGCTGGCTCAATGGACGCTATCTGCGCGAAGATCGGACGCCGGCCGCGCTGTTGGCAGACCTAAAGGGCTGGTTGCTCAACGACGAATACGTGGGGCAGATGCTGCCATTTATGCAGCAACGGCTAGAGACGCTGGGAGATTTTGTGCCGCGCGTGGCGTTTTTCTTTGCCCGACAGGTGCAGCCAAAGGCCGAGGATTTGGTGCCGAAAAAGCGGCAAGCCGCTGAAGTGGTGCGGATGTTGCAGACAGCCGCGTGGGCCTTGGACGAGGTGGTGGATTGGGACCAAGACGGCGTGGCCGAGGCCGTGCGCCGGGTGGCTGGGCATTGGCAATGGCCCGTTCGCGACGTGACCGTACCGCTCATTGTCGCGCTAACGGGCGAGCGGGTGGGGCCGCCGCTGTTTGAATCGGCCGCGCTTTTGGGGCCAGAATTGACTAGGATGCGGCTGTTGGACGCCATGCAGGCGTTGGGTGGGCTGTCGAAGAAACAGGCGAGTCGGCTGGACAAGGACTGGCGGCGGTGAAATTCTTCGGCGGCTGCATGTTACGGTCCGCCGCGCAGTTGCCTAAAGCGCGCCAGTGCCTGCACCGCGCGCAGTGAGTCGCCGAGTGCCCGGTAGGCCAAGGCCAAGCCGTAATGGGCGTGGGCATAGCTGGAATCCGCCGCTAGGACCGTGCGAAAGTGGCCCAGTGCTTCCTCGGCTGCCCCTGCGCGCAGCGCCACTCCTCCGAGGCCGTGATAGGCGTCTGCGTATCCTTCTTGGTGATCAAGCGCCGCAGTGAATGCCTTGCGGGCTTGTGCCAGTTCCCCCTGGGCAAAATGGGCATTGCCGAGATTGTACCAAGCGAGGGCGTACTTTTCGTCCAGCGCCAGTGCTTGGCGGAAGGCGGCGATGGCCTGGTCCAAGCGGTCGAGGCGGGCGTAGGCATTGCCCAAATTGTGCCAAGCTGGCGCATGGTTGGGGTTGATCGTCAGCGCGTGTTGGAAGGACCCAGCCGCTTGGCTTGCCGCGCCTAGTTTGGCGTAGATCCGGCCCAGTTCAAAGAGTGCCATAGCATCGTGTGGGTTGCCGTCCAGTATGGTTTTCCACCGAAGCAGGTCCCCAGAGTACGGGTCAATGCGGTTGAAGGTGCGCCGGGCCGCGGCGCTTTCCTTGGCCTTGCCCTGTTTGTGGTAGGTCTGGGATAGGTTGTAATAGGCTTGTGGGTTGAGCATATCGAGGTGAATGGCGCGGCGCAGGGCTTGGACCGCTGGCTCGTATTGCCCCAACTTGGTGCGGGCTACTCCGAGCCAGTTAAACGCGACCGCGGCGGTCGAATCCGCGGCAATGGCTGCCTCAAAGCTCGCCGCGGCCTCTTCGTACCTTCCTAGGCGAAGGTGCGTCCGCCCCAAGCCAACTCGCGGGGCGACTGCCGTTGGTTGCAAATGTACGGCTCGTTCAAAAAACGCCGCGGCTTTGTCGCACTGCCCCAGCTTGAGGCAGAACACATCGCCCAGCGCGGTGTATGCTAGCATGTATTTAGAGTCGCTGGCGATGGCCTGTTCCAGTGCCGCCGCCGCCTTTTGATACGCACCCTCTTGACCGAAGGCCACTGCGATATTGTAGTGCGAGGGAGCGTGGTCTGGCTCGCTTAAAAGTGCCTGCTGGTAGGCTTGGCGGGCTGCCGCAAAGCGCTGCTGCCGCAGATAGACAGCCCCCAATCCCCGGTGCGCATCCGCACAATCGGCACATCCCTGCGCGGCCCTTTGGTATGCTTGTGCAGCTTGAGCTAACTCGCCTTGCTTAAACAGGATGTTGCCGACCGCCACCTGCGCTCCGGTGTGGGTAGAATCCAGTGCTTGGGCTTGGCGCAAGGACTGTAGGGCCTCGGCGTAGCGGGCCTGTTGGTGGTACACTTGGCCGAGCGCGTAATGGGCCTCGGCGTCGGTCGGGTCTTCCGCTATCTGGTGCTGGTAGCGGACTTCTCGCTGGCCTAGGCTTTCTTCGGCGGGAGCACAGCCGTTGAGCAGGGCTAGCAGGCCGACGCACACACCGCTCCTTTTCCACTGGATGTCCATGCTCAACCGGAGGAAGGAGGTTCTTCCACTTGGTGGATCTGATTGATCGGCACTTGGCCGAGCGTCTGCAAAATCCCACTGGGCCAGCGAATCTGGACGCGATCCACCTGTTTGCGCTGGCCCAAGCCGAAGTACACCCGCAGATCGTTTTGCGAAAGATAGCTGCTGCCGCTGCGCACCTCCTCGACTTGTAGCAAATCGCCGCTTACCACCCGGATCACCGCCCCAATTCCGTCCCGGTTGCTGACCCGGCCGACGGTCTTAAAGGCGATCCAGTGGTTGCGCTGGCCGCTGTCGTTGCGCAGCAAGAATGCCCGCTGGTTGTTGTTGGACACAAAAGCATCTAGGTCGCCGTCGTTGTCGTAGTCGGCAAAAGCTGCGCCGCGGCCGACTCCGCCTAGCGGTGCAGTCGGCACGAGCGCAAACCGCCCGGCCCCGTCGTTGGCAAACAGCTGATCCGGCTGTGGATAGGACGCGGCTTGGTCAAACGCCTGCACTTGTGGATGGACGTGGCCATTGGCTAGGTAGAGGTCTAGGTCGCCATCGTTGTCGTAGTCGAAAAAATCCGTGCCAAAAGTCAAAGTAGCAAGCGTAGGCTCACCCAATCCCGACGGAAAGCTCAGGTCGGCAAAGGTACCGTCGCTATCGTTGCGATAGAGGCGGCAGCTTTCCCATTGGAAGTTGCAGACCACGATATCCAAGTCGCCATCTCGGTCGCAGTCGCCAAAGTCCGTGCCCATGCCGGCCTCGGGGCGCGCACTCTCGCTGAGGGCCACCCCGGCGATCAATCCCACTTCGGCGAATCGCGCTGCGCCGTCGTTGCGGAAGAGGAAATTGGCCTTCATATCGTTGGCCACATACAGGTCTGCGTCGCCGTCGCCATCGTAGTCGCCAAAGACGACGCCCAATTGGCGACCGGCTTGGCTGTACACGCCAGCCGGCCGAGTAATATCGGCGAACTTCCCGCCGCGGTCGTTGCGGAAGAGAGAGCCGGATTCTCCTTTGTATTGAGTGGGGGCGCAATAGACCGGGATCGCCCCTTGGCGACACCCTTGGTCATGCGCTAGGTCAACGGAGACGTTGTTGGCCACATAGAGGTCTAGGTCGCCGTCGTTGTCGATGTCGGCAAACGCCGCGCTAGTGCTCAGGCGGGGATCGCCGACCCCGGCGTCGGCCGTCTGATCGGCAAAGGTTCCGTCGCCCTGATTGTGATACAGGACGTTGGGGCCGAAGTTGGTTACATATAGATCGACGTGTCCGTCGTTGTCGATGTCTCCGACGCAGGCACCCATGCCATAGCCGGGGTGGCCCGTCCGCGTTTGCCGCGTCTGATCGACAAAGGTTCCGTCGCCCCGATTGTGATAGAATGCGTTGGTGGGGACGCCCTCGGCGACAAAACCCGGCAGCGGTGCGCTGTTGACTGCATAGAGGTCTTGGTCGCCGTCGTTGTCGTAATCGAGGAAGGCCGCGCCCGACCCATAGGTTTCCACGTAGTAGTAGCGCCCGCTCGCCCCATTCTGATGGTGGAATTCAATACCCGCCTCTTGGGCCACCTCAACAAATGTCGGTCCGCGCTCTGGAGCTGCTGGTCCGCATCCCGTAGTGCCCGCGATCAGCAGCACCGACAAAGACAAAATCGCGGCCACGGGACTAGGCGGGAGCGTTAGGGTGAGCAGGGGCAACCAAACAGGCAGGGGCAACCTTTAAGGTTGCCCAACATACAATGATTGTTATCATGGGCTAGCCGAGCTGGCGTCTAGTTTGCCCAACTGCTCTTCAAACACCACAACCCTATTGGCGTATTGATTCCTGAGCCGGGTGAACAAGGAATCGAACAGGACCTTTTCTTGCTGCTTCTGCACCCACCACCGCGCCCGCGAGGCCGCCTGTGCAAAAGGCGTCGGACGCGGGGGGATGCGCTTTTGCACCTCGAAGATCGAATAGCCTTCGTCGAGGGCCACAGGGCCGGTGAGCGCTCCCACCGGCGCGGCGACCACTGAGTCGTAGAGCGCACCGAAAACTCGTCGCTCGGAAGGGTGGTTGTGGATGTGGTATTGCCCGTGCCCCTCCTCGGCGTCTGTGCGCAGCGTGTGGCGGGCGGCCAGCTTGGCTAGGGATTCGCCAGCGCGGACCCGCTGCAAGAGCTGTTCCGCTTCGACGCGGGTCGCCACCAACGCTTCCACTAGCTGAATCTCTTCTAGTTCCATAAACTGTTGCGGATGGTCGTCGTAGTACTGGCGGGCCATGGTGCTATCGACTTCGGTCCGCTCCACGACGTCCTCGCGGCGGAGGGCTTCGAGCAGCAGCGATTTTTTTTTGTTTTGCAACCAGACTGCGATGGTCGAATCTTGGTCCAAGCCTTCCTGCAAAGCCGCTTGATAGACGAGGGTGCGCGGCAAGAGATCCCGGTGGATGAACTCGGCAATCCCGCTGCTGTCAAAGGAGACCGAGCGGATGAACCAATAGGCGTTGTAGGTTTCGGCGAAATCTAGCAGCGTTACCTGTCCGCCCGTGAAGCGGCAGAGGACCACTTCCTGTTCTTGGGGATCCAACAGCATCCCGCGGCCGTCGGATTCGGCCATTCTATCGACTAGTAACTGGATGGCCGCGCCATCTAGCTGGGCGTTTAGTCGCTCTTTGAGCTGTGCAATTAGTTCATTCCAGCGGGTGCGGAACTCGTTCCAGTACTGCTCGCGCAAGAAGGCCGCTCGATAGTGCGTAGGTGCTGGGCCTTGGGACAGTACCTTGAAAATCTCGTAGTGTTCTCCCACCAGTAAGGGCTGACTCCAGTCGTCAACCTGTAGGTCGAATAGCTGCTCTCCCACTGCTAAGGGCAGGCCCATATCCTCCAAGTTGCCGCGTCCATACCAGACATCAATCGCCCCGCCGTGGCTCGCGGTCGGCGCTATAGAATACCTGCGGGCCACCTCAGCAAAATTCCACCCCTGCTCTAGGTCGCGCAGGGCCTTTTGGGCTGCGGTCTCGCTGGCGGTGCGGATATGGGCCAAGCGCAACATCCGATTCCACTTGCTGGTGGCAAAATCCTGGCGCATACCTTCTACGGCGAGATCTACATCCGCGAGGATGGTCCGCACGGCGTATTCATCGACCAGTTTTTTGCGCCGTTCTCGCTCCCATTGACGCGCGAATTCTACTGTCTGATCTAGCTGTCGCTCTTGCGCCGCGATGAGCATCAGCTTCATGTCGATCATCGTCTGCAGGTAAAAGCGCCACGCTTGGAGACCCTCTTCGGGGTCGCGGTAGTTGGCGGTGGATTCTTCGCGGAACTGGCGCAAGTCTGCCAGTTTGATTGCTTCGTCGCCGACTTTAGCGACCACATCGCCATCTACTTGCGGACCGCAGCCGCTCCACCACAGCGCCGCAAAAGCGACTCCGACAATGGCCCGAACCAGCATTTTAGAGTTCCTCGGCGCGGCGTTGCTTGGCCAAGTACACTTCGCGCGTAAATGGGTAGGCGATGTCGATGGTCTCCACTGGCTGATCGCGGTAGTCGAAGCGCAGCACCATCGCTGGGATCTGCACTTCAAACGCTTCGACGTCGTTGGCCAGCGGGGCAAAGGCGACAAAGCCTTCGCGCTCTTGGCCGCTGAAGATCATCTCGTCTGCTGGATACATGGTGCGGGTCAGCAGGTCGCGTCGCTCGCGGAAGGGAAGGAAGGTATTGCCCGCATAGCCTATGGCATATGGAGCGAAGTACTCGTCTAGCGCCAGCCGGGTGAAGGCTTGGTAGCGTCGGCCGTTGGCACTGGCGATCTCTATGGCGTAGGGATTGAGCCACACCTTGGGGTAGGCGTAGTTTTTTACCTTGAGCAGAAAGACCGTAAAGCGGGTGGGATGCTCTGCTTCCCAGCCCGGCTTCCAGTCGCCGTAGGTGTAGGGATTGACCGGCGCGAGATAGGGGTTGGGATCGCGAAAGCCCTCCGGCCGCTGCGAGTGGCCGCTTAGCTGCCGGTTGAGCATGGCCACGGTCAGCGGCAACAAGCTCACCTCCAAGCGGTTTTTGACGAAGGTGATGCTGTGGTCGTCGCGGACGACGAAATCTGCTCCGGCCAAATTAGTGACCGGCAAGATGGGGCCAGCAAAATGGCGATAGCCCAATTTGTGTCCGCAGCCGCCGGCGAGCAGGGCGGCGCACAGCAGGGCGGATAAGTGGCTCCGATCAAAGGCGATCGTGAATTGCATAGTGTTATTCCTCACAAGTGCTACTAGACCCGAAATTACTCTGCACGACTAAAGCAACAATTTGTTCGGCCAGCCGGATCGCTTCCTTGGCTGCTTCTACATCGGGAACTGCCGAACCCTCTAGTGGATAGCGCACTGTTGCCCCATACTCGCCCAATATTTCAGCAGCCGACATCAATTCCCCCAAGGCCGGTTCCTGCGCCGCGCATAGCTGCGTGAGATAAATGAGATCATGGACGAAGCGGAAAGGCACCGAGTGCGCAATCAGATAGCCCTTTAGGTATTTCTCGGCGCATTGCTGAGCGTGATAGCAGGCCATTTCCGGCAAAGGTGTTTTAGGACCCAGTGCCCGCCGCGCCATCTCCAAGTCTTGATCCGCCTTATCGAACCAGTCCTGTTTAGGCAACGCGCCGCTCATACAACACTTTCCCTTCTTTTAATACTTGGTGCATCAAGGAATATGGATCATTGCGCTGTTCGGCGAGTACTTCCGGCGAGCGGATAAGCACATCAACGGGTAAGACAAAACGCTCGGCAATTGCCCGGCGAATCGGATTGCCGAGCGATAGCCTCCCTGCGTCGGCACGGAACACGACCAGCAAATCCACGTCGCTGTGCGATCCCCCCTCTCCGCGGGCATGACTGCCGAAAAGAATGACCTGTTCCGGCTCAAAGCGCTCGACGATCAATTGCGCTATGGCCTCAATGGTAGTGTTGTCGATCTGGGTTTCAATGGTATTCATATAGCCGTCCTGTATGACTTTTAGTGGTTCGTGGCCGGCGACTATGCGTAACGTCAGTAAATGATACAGAATTGCTATACAAATCAAGTGTCATTTTACATTTGTATGCCCTAGTACGCCACCGCCACCGGCTGCCACTGCACCGCTCGCCCCTGATCCGTTTCTACTTCCACGCGCACTAGGTACACGCCTGGGCGGACCAATTGCCCGGCCGCGTCCCGACCGTCCCAGTGGACCGCATGGCGTCCGGCGCCTTGTACACTGGGCGGTGCTTGCCACACCGGCCGGCCGTCGAGGGCGTAGAGGCCGACCTGCACTTGGGACGACTGCCGCACCCGGAAAAGGGTGTACTGTATGGACAGCAGGTCGTTTACGCCATCGCCTTGGGGGGTAAATGCGCCGTTGCCGGCCTCGACATCACCCAGCACCCCGTCCGTGGAAGCGGCAGATGCGACCACGAGCAATTGGTTGGAGCCTAGCTCGGCGCTGACATCCCCTCCTTCGACGCGCTGCAACAAGCTCGGTTCGCGGCGATTGAAGACCTCGCCGCCAAATTCGCCAGCCTCGCCGTACAGCACGGCTTCGAGGCCGATGCGCAGCCGCTGGTCGCCACTGGGGTGCAAGGGGCGCGGCAAGAACAGGACAAAGCCGCTTTCTTCGCGCCGCACGCTATCCGGCTTTACGGTGCTGAGCGGGTTGCCCATCGCCAAATAGCGAAATGTGGCTTCCGCTGGTGCCAAAATGCGCACAGCGTCGCAACCGCTGCGGTCCGCGCTGGCAAATTCCACGCCGAGGTCGTACGTGAACGGGGTTTTTGCGCCCGCGGGGACGCGCACTTGTCCTCCTTGCGGGTGCGGTTCCTCGGCCAGCACGATCTCGCCGACGATCCGGTCCGCTAGTAGGGGCGCGATCTCGATTTGCAGGGAATCGAGGCGGGCAAATTCCCACAGCGCGTCTGTTGCTAGCTGTACGCGCAATTGGAAGTACCGGCCCCACGGCAGGCGCGGATGCTGGCCTGAATCCTCCAACGGCAGCGACCAGAAGCTCCAGTTTTGCAAGTCTTCGGCCACCGGGCCGCGAAAGCCGACCGCAATGGTCGCGCCGCGCGTTTCTAGGGGTATTAGTCGATCCCATTGCTTCTTGGTCACTTCCACGTGGGCACCTAAATCGTCAAAGCCAAAATAAGCTGTCGGGCTGTCGTCGCGCCCGGTGCGGATTTCCACTTGGGCGCGGGTGGAGCCAGCCGACGGCAGCAGTTGCTCTCCGTCCTTGCGCCATTTGCTCACCGCTAAGCGCACTTGCCCGAAGTTGACCTCCCGGCCCAAGTCTATGACCTGCGACTCATAGGTCGCCTGCGGCGCGAAACCCCGGCCGTAGATTTCCATCTCGGCAAAGGCCGAGCGGGTGACAATGGGGTCGCCGTACAGAGTAAAGCCGTCGGGAATGGCGATCAGGCGGAAGAAGCGGAGGTTTTGCGCGGGAAACGCGATTTCAGTCATCGCGTCGGCATTGCGCTCCTCGTAGCCGAGGGGAATGGCCAGCGGGCAGCACGGCCCGTCGCCGCGCCAGACGAACCCGCGCTCTAACTCCTCTTGCATAATGCCGGTCTCGGCTTGGGCCGCCGTCAGACTATAGGACTTGAGGATGTAATTGGGCCTGAACGGCTCGTCGCTTTCGGGGCTGACGCCTGCGGGCGGAAAAAAGACAAAGCGCTCTACCGGCACTTGAGTGCCTAAGTCGATGGTATAGAAAATGCCCGCTAAGTCCCGCCGCTCTATGTACGTGGTTGGATCCCCATCGACGAAGAGAAAAATTTCCGTGGCTTGGTATAGGGTGTTGTGATTGATGTCCGTCCAGAAGCGCGGATGGCCGGGGCGAAATTGCGGGTCGGTGGGAAAACGCCAGCGCTGCCAAGGGCCGAGCTGGGGCAAGATGTTTTCGCTCGGGTCGAGTTCAAAGGGCTGGAGTGCGTGGGAAGCGGCTGCGTCGTCTATCATCAGGCTGAAGTCCGCCACGTCCACGGGCGAGACGCCGCCCTGCCCGCCGAACTGCCACCACTCTTGCGCCGCCCCGGGACGACAAAAAAGCACGACCCAGGCCAACGTGGCCCAGTACACCCGATTCCCTTTCCGCCGCCGAAAGGGCAAGGAGCAGTGTTCTGCGTCGGCTGGCGTTTTAGCACATTTTTTGATTTCGGCCATTTTCGGCGGTTTCTCGATGTTTTTAGGAGCCAAGTGAGAGTCGTTTATCGCTTCTTACATCCTCACAGAACGCGAAACGAGGGAGCAGGGCCTTTTGCCCTCCTCCCTCGTGGTATGCGTGGCGCGTTGCTACTTGAGGCGTTGGGACATGCTGTTTTTGATGTGGCCCCAAGTGTCGTTTTCCACGTTAGTCTCCTCGGCCGCCAAGGCCCAGAAGTCGGGCATTTGCGAAGCGTCGACGTCTTGCGACTGGCTGCCGTCGTTGATGTACATGGAGTGCTTGCGGCCACTGCCGGGGCGGTCGGCGTCGAGCGGGCGATAGCCGAGGTGGATGACGTCATCCTCGGCGAAGGTGTGCCGCGTGCTCTCGGCCTCGCTCAGGCCCCAGATGTCCCACAGGGCACCTCGCCACTCATAGGTGTACGTAACCCCGACCGTCAGGTTCTCGGCACCTGCTGGCAGGACGGTCCACGCGGCCTCGAAAAACTCCGGCTCCACGCCCCACAGCAGCTCTTGGGAGTCGATGAACTCTAGCTGGCTGTAGAAGAAGCAGGTCTGGTTGGGCAACAAGGACTCGCCAGCCGGCGGGAAGATGCGCACGTGCCAGCGCTGGCCATTGGCAATCTGTTCGAGGTCGGAACCGAGGATATTGCCGCCGAGGTGATCGGCGTCCACGGTGATCTGCAAGCAGTCGTCTTTCCACCACTCCTTGACCGGCGAATCGTACTTGAGGGTGTCATCGACAAAGCGCGCAAAGCCATACCACTTGTTGTCCGGCGGAGCCGACCAACCGTTGAGGATGGTAAAATCGTAGTCCGACAACTCGACGAAATCGCTGGCGCGGTCGAAGAAATCGGGCTGGTTGAGGGCGAGCGCCGGGTCGTACCAACCCCAGTCGTCGTCGTTGCCGTCGATGGTGATGGCCGCCGGGTCGGGCACCTGGGGATAGAACACGGTAACGCCTACGTGGGCAAAAGCGGCCGTGCTCAGCAAGCAGGCCAGCCCAAAAGACGAGGCGAAAAAGCCGAACTTTCTCATACTATACGCTCCTTGATTGGAAGAGTATAAAAGGAAGAAAAAGGGATGTGGGAAGGGTCGTTCAGCACGCTGTACAACCTCCTTTCGGATAGACGATAAGGCTGAGGTGATTTTACATTATAAAGAAAAAAGCACAGACAAGCTAAACAAATTTGCCGCAAGCAGATGCCGTTTATTGCGAGGCGATAGCGCGGGTCTGACTTGGTAGGCCGTGGCAATGGGGCGTATATTGTCAGCCGATGGTGCTCGCTGGTCTAGGCGGGCTTTCCCTCGTTAGGAGATGGATCATGAGGCTAATAACCCTTTGCAACAAAGGGCCGATTTTGCTGTTGTGGTGCATTTTCGCACTCGCGGAATCCACGGCTTTTGCCCAGCTATCGACGGGCTTTCGGCCGGTTGAAGAACCCGGGATTCGCGGGGTGCGCATCCATCCGGGGGCCTTGGCCCCCAACCGGCGCAAGTGGTACTTGCCGCAAAATCTGTACTACGAATACCAGTGGCGCGGCTGGGAGTACAGCAACTACGCCCGCGACCACTACGAGCGCTACGTCAACATCCTGCTCGAAGGCACGCGCAACTACAACCTCTTCGGCGATTACATCAATCGCGGCTGGGTCATCTACGACTGGACCGAAACGAGTCCCCTGCGTCAGGGCAGTGCCCTGTTGAAGGGGACTCGCTTTGGCCGGTGGTTCGACAGCCTCGTCATCTCGTCGGCCAGCCACGGCCAGTTCCATACTTCGCTGACGGTGGGCGACGCCATTCGCACGACGCTCACTCCCTTAACTTTTTCCAAGCCCACGTTCAACGGGTTGCAGTGGGATTTTCTCGCCGACAAGTACGCGTTGACCCTCCTTGGCTCGCGGCTCAACGCACCGGGTTATACCGCACTCAACGAAGCTGGTGGGGCTTCGGCAATCGAAAACACGACCCGCCTACTCGGGGCGCGCGGCGTGGCCCAAGTGGGCGACTTTGCCAAGCTGGGGCTGACCTGGGTCAATGTGTCTAACACCAGCAGTGAACTGAGCCTGGGCGACAATTCGCTCAAGGGCCTGCTGACCGGCCCGCAGAACACGGGCAATGTCGAACGGGTCATCATCCGCATTGCCGACGACTCGCCCGAATCCGAGCAAACCGGGGCCTCGTTTTTCGTCGATCAGGTCATCATCGACGGAGAGCTGCACCCGGAAATCGTGCCCTTGGTGCGCGGCGGTGTGCGGCGCGAGGGCATTTTGGAGGTGAGCGGCTCGGACGTGATTGAGCTTATTTACGACATTCGCAACGATTTTAGCCCCACCGAAAAAGTGGGCACCTTCCGCGAGGCCAAGAAGCTCGAGTTCGAGCTGGTGGTGTCCAACGACTACCGCATCGAGATCGCCTCCAATCTCCAAACCAATGCCCGGGGCGAGCAGGTGTTTTTGCCGGTAGCGCAGGCCCGCGACGAGATCACCGATGGCTCCAATCAGACCTTTGTGCGCTTTGCCTATGGCCTGCCGACCGGGCACGAGGTGATCGGCATGGACTTGGAGCTGATCAATCTCGCCCACTTCGACTTGCGGGCCGAATGGGCCCTCAACCGCCGCTTCCGCCGCTTCCCCAACCAGAACTTCCGCAAGCTGCCCGCGTACCAGGAAACAGCCGAAGCCGGATACGTCACGGCCTCGTACCAACGCTATCCCTTCTTTGCCTACGGCGAGGCGTTTACCATCGATCCCGATTACAGCACCACGGCCTTTATCGCCGACCCGGGCGGGGTCATCGACTACGCCAGCGAGACGCAAAACCTCTTTGAGTTTGTCGATGACAACGACGACCAAGATCGCTATACCGATTGGCAGCGCTATCGCCAGAGCCAAGGGTTTGGCGGCGAGGGCGGCTCGCAGGGCCGCGACACCGAGATTTTTCCTGGGCTGGACGAGAACAACGATTTTATCTCGGACTTCAACCAAAACCAGAACAGCCGCCCGGATTACGTCGAGCCTTTCCTGCGCTATCGGGTTGATCCGCCGGAGTTTCTCTTTGGCATGGACATGAACAACAACACGATTATCGACCGCTTTGAGGACGACCGTCTGCCCGACTACCCCTATGAGCGCGACCATCGCGGGTACAACGCGTACGGAGGATTGAAAATCACCGAGAGTGCTCGGCTAACCGTCGGTCGGCTCGCCGAGCACCAACTGAGCAGCGACCGCCAGAGCCGCTCGGTCTATGGGTTGCTGACCTTGGAAAAATCCCATCCCGGGCTCGACATATCCCTTTTTGGCCACGCCAAACTCGTGGCCGACAATTTGCCCGAAGACCGCATCGTCTGGCGCGACCCCATCGGCCTGACGGATTTTGCCGATCCGCTCGACAACCAAGATACCTTTGTCAACGTGCTGTACGCGCAGGCCCGCTACTTTCGCATCCGCAACCTGAACGTCGAAGGCAAGCTAAAGTACGAGCACTTCAATCAACTTGGCGTGCAGACCGACAAGCGCGACCGCTCGTTTTTGGGCCTAATCAACAAGGCCGATTACGCCATCCGCCCCAGCGACCGGCTCGCGCTCTATCCCAAGTGGAAGAGCATGTACCAGCGAGAAATGCCCACCGCGCGGGCTAGTTTGGAATCCAACGAACTGACCGAGAGCTTTTTCTTTTTGGGCCAGTACGCGCTCCTGCCCAAGACGCTTTTGGACTTCGGGGTTGAATTCAGCCTCTTCGAGAACCTAGTCGAGCGTCCAGGTGAGGCGTCGCCGAGTTATATCGATGACTTCCGCAGCCTTGTTTTTTCGGCCCTGCTGACCAATGTGTCGTCCTATCAAGGGTACGAGCTAACCATGAACGCGGGCTTCCTGCTAGAGCGCCAGTTTTTTGCCGAGCAGACCCAGAAGCAATCGATCGTCTTCGTCCGCATCTTTGCTGCCACCGGCGGGGTATAGTCCTTGCAACCCACAGCGGCCGGAGTTTTCACGCCCAAGGCGCTGATTCTCGGCTGCCTGTTTACGTTTTTCGTGGCCGCCGGCGACTCGTATGGGGTTTTCTATCTGCGCGGGTCGTACATGACGCTCGGCACCAGCACGGTTGGTGCCCTGTTCTTGCTCTTTTTGCTCGCTGGGTTGATCAACCCGCTGCTCAAGCTGGCCTATCCGCGCGCCGGGCTCAACCGCGGCGAGTTGCTGCTCATCTACATAATGATGGTCATGGCCTCGCCCCTGCCGGTGTTTTTTGCCGGTCGGTTCATCGGCACGATCCTCACTCCCTTTTACTTTGCCACGCCGGAAAACGATTGGCACACGCTCATCCAGCCCCATATAGCGGACTGGTTGGAGCCGCGCGACTTGGCCGTCATGGGGCCTTTTTACGAGGGCTTGGAGCAGGGCCGGTCGGTTCCGTGGATTGACTGGCTGCCGATATTCTTGCGCTGGGCACCCCTGGTTTGGGCCTTGTTCTTGGCGATGATCGCCGCGATGGCGATTCTGCGCAAGCAGTGGAATGACTACGAGCGACTGACCTATCCGCTGGTGCAGGTGCCACTGGCTCTCACCGAGCAGGACGCCGGCGGCGCCCGCCTGGCCCCATTCTGCAAAAACCCGGTGATGTGGATCGGCTTTGCCGTGCCGGCCGTTTGGGGCACCCTGCACGGGCTACACAACTACTTCCCAGAGACTGTGCCCATTGCCACCAATGTCGATCCTATCCACTTCATCCTGCCCATCTTCGACAACCTGTCCGAGCTGCAATTTAAATTTCGCTTCAACATTTTGGGCTTTTTCTACTTTCTCAAGACCGAAATCGCCTTCAGCCTGTGGTTTTTTAACCTTTTTGCCAACGCTCTGCGCACCACGTTCGCCGTTTTGGGCGTCACCAGTTCGGAGATGCTGGGGGGCGGGCACTCAATTGTCGATCCGATTCTCGTCCACCAGTCGATGGGGGGCATGTTGGTGTTGTTTCTATTCGGCTTGTTCGCGGCCCGCAAGCACCTGTGGGCCGTCTGCCGCAAGGCCCTGTGGGGCGACCCGACGGTAGATGATTCCGGCGAGATTCTATCCTATCGAACGGCCGTGCTGGTCTTGCTGGGCAGCAGCGCAGTGATGGTCGCATGGCTGGCGTTGGCGGGCCTGCCGGTCTGGGTCGCCCTAGCCTTTTTGTTTACCGCTTTCGCGCTTTTTGTCGGGTTTACGCGCCTGATCGCCGAAGGGGGGCTTTCGGATGGTTCGGTCCCGGTTGGCTCGGCCGCCATCGTCGTCTCGGCTGTTGGCTCGTCGGCCATTGGTGCCCAAGGCTTGGTCGTGCTAGCGACGACCTATTTTTGGACGACTGGCCGCAGTTTTGCCATGACGTCAGCCGCCAACAGTCTCAAGTTGGGTGAGGGGTTTGGCGGTTCCAAACGCCCGCTGTTTTGGACGATGCTCTTGGCTATGGTTGTCGGGATGGTCTCGTCGATGTGGGTGGTGATGGAACTGGGCTATTGGCACGGGGCGCTCAACCTAAAAATTCCCGGGGGACAGCACGGGTTCTACGACTATGCCGCTGGCTTGATTCGCACGCCGAGCGAGCCGCATTTATGGGGTTGGATCAACACCGGGATTGGGGCCGGCGTGATGCTGCTGTTGATGCTGGCGCGCTGGTACTACATTTGGTGGCCGCTCCATCCCCTCGGCTATCCCATCGGTCCCACTGGGATTATGGACCACCTGTGGTTTGATATGTTTTTGGCGTGGCTTATTAAGGTGTTGGTGCTGCGCTACGGCGGCGTGGCGCTCTACCGCAAGACGCGCCCCTTTTTCATGGGCATGATTGCCGGGCACATCGTGCCGGGGGGGCTTTTCTTGTTCGTCGATCACTGTACCGGCATGGTCGGCAATGTGATTTTCTGGGGTTGAGGTTCGGGGTGAAAACGGGCTATATTTCGCCCATACAGCGCGGGCTTTGTTTTGCCGGCGTTCAGATCGCTGCTTTCAACTTCTAAGAAGCTAGCTAAAACCACTGGGGGATGTCCTTTGTATGCAGAAAATACAGACTGGGCGGGCATGACGGAGACAGTCCATTGCTCAACGCGACCCAAGGTGGGGTTGCAGAAGGCTGCTAGGGCATTGGTCGGGGTCGCGTGGTTGGCCGTGGCCGCGGCGGGCGAGGTGCGGCAGTGGGAATTGGGTGGGGCGGGCCGCTCTTGGCAGGACGAAGCGCTAAATTCCACGGCCATCAGTTTTGCTGCGGCCGGGGCCATTCAGTTGGTGGGTTTTAATCCCAGCGATAACATCGTCGGGCAGCTAAGGTGGACCGAGGGTTTTCCCTTGGACTTTGTCAGTGAGGTGGCCGCGGCGCGGGTGTGGGACAACGTGCCCTTTAAGCAGACCAATGTCCCGCTCGTCGATGGCGACGCACAGACCTCCAGCGAAAATCGCTTCAAGGAGTTTGGGGTGCTGCAAGCGGGCCGGACCTTTTTCTTTGACTTGGGCACGCGCTTCCCCATCAATCGCATCTCGTTTTTCCCGCGCCCCGCCGGGGCCGACAGCCGCGGGCGGCCCTTTGCCGACGACTTCATCCGCGGCTATAAAATTCAGGTCAGCGACGGCGTGCGCTTCACGCCGGAAAATCTGCCGGTGTACAACCTGCTGACCCAAGTGGATTTTACCACCGAAAGCGTGGCGCAAATTCCCTTCCCCTTGCAATTTGTCCGCTACATCCAACTCAACGTGACCTCGACCAATCCCTTTGAGATTGCCGAATTCGAGGTGTACGGAGCGGGGTTTCCGCCGGAGGGGCGTTATCGGTCCAAGATCATCGACTTGGGCGAAGTGGCCAACTTCAGCCGGCTGCTATGGACGGCTGAGACTTTGCGCCAGCAAGAAGGCCGCATTGATGTCGAGCCGATGGCCGCTGCGGACGTTGCTATTCGGATGCGCACCGGCCGCGACGATACCCCGCAAGTGTTCTACGAAATCGTCAATGTTTTCACCGGCGATGTGCGGGAAGTCTCGGAAGCCGATTACGGTACGCTGGGGCTGAACGTGCGCGGCCCGGTCGAAGACGACCAAGTCAACTGGAGCGAGTGGTCGCCGCCCTTTGTCGCGTCCGGCCAGCGAATTGAGCTGCCGAGTCCGCGTCGTTTCTGCCAA
Organism: Candidatus Latescibacterota bacterium; assembly: GCA_965221515.1. GTDB lineage: Bacteria > Latescibacterota > UBA2968 > UBA8231 > UBA8231. The sequence goes on along the minus strand of OZ244897.1, from coordinate 3,044,880 downwards.
CTCGAAATCGCCCTCACCAGCCACGCCATCCTCGACGGCATACGAGTCAACTCGCTAGTAGTTGAGCACTCGATCCCACCACTGGCCCAGCAGCTGATAGGCGAAATCTCGGCGCTGGAGACTCCCCGCCCCTTGGGCAACAAGCCCCGCGTGCCAGCCGGCGAGCTATCGACGTTTGCCTACGACATCCGCGCCGACATCCGCGAGACCGATGTGGGCTTTGATGCCTTGGAGATCTTCACGCCCGCCAGGCCGCAGTTCAAGGAGATGTTGATCGGCGATCCGCCGGTTGCCACCGCGCCCGACAGCATTGATGAGGGCGAGCGGAGCCTGAAGCTGTTCTTTCCCAGTCAAAGGCTGACGCACCAATCGCCGAGCGCGTTGCGCTTCGTCTTCGACGCCGAGGTTTTCGTTCAATCCACGTTTTTTCGCGCCCGCGTCTTCGATACCCAAAGCGACGAGTCTCCGCAGCAGGTCCTGCCCGGGGACGCCAATCCCACGGTGCTGACCAATGACTTGCGCGTGCTGACCACGGCCGCTTCGGCGCGCAATCTGCTGCCGTTTTTTACTGTGCAGCCGGCCGTAGTAACGCCCAATGGCGATGGGATCAACGAGCACGTGCGCATTTCCGCTACTTTGGTCCAACTCCAGCAACCTGTGCAGTTGACCGTGCGGATTTTTTCGCTTGGCGGCCAGCGGGTGCGCACCTTGTTTACGGGCGAGCGCGGTAGTGGCTCTTTTGTTTGGCAATGGGACGGGCGCGACGATAGCGACAATCCAGTGCCGGTGGGGTTGTACCTCGCCGAGATGACTGCCGACGCCGAGCGCGAGCGCTTCACGCGCCTTAGTGCAGTGGGCGTTGCTTACTAAAAAAGGAGAGTCTATGCAGCGCATTCGCTCGCATCAAACGGTTCTCTTGTTGGCCGGCTTGGTAGCCCTGGTGCTGGCGGCGTACGCCCAGACTCGCAGTGCTGAACTGGAAGTGTACCGGGTCGATCGCCGAGCCGAGTGGCAGCAGTGGACCTTTCCGGCTGGCACCCTGGCCATTTCCCCAACCGGCTCGGTGACTCCCGCCGAATTCAAAGGCGTACACAACGCCGCGGTCCATGCAGGCGAATTCACCCACGAACTGGTAAGCGGCCAACAGATACGCGGTGGCGCGTGGAAGGCTGGCACCAATTTTTCAACGGCCAGCCGGGCGATAGACGGCCGCGCCCAGACCTTTTGGCAACCCGACCCAGACGCTCCGTTAGAAGACTGGTGGATTGAGATCAACTTAGGAAGGGCTGTACTGGTGTCGGAGATTCGCCTCATTTTTCCCGACCAAGAGGGGGCGCGGCCCTTCCGCGAGTTTCGCGTCTTTGGCTCTGAGGGCCGCCGCGTGACGCGCCAAGATATATTCTCTTTTCACCTGATAGGCGGCACCACCAAGCCCATTGACGAGACCGAGGTGATTTACGACGTGAAGCCGTTGGTGCACGAGGTGACGCGGGTGCGGGGGGAGCGCGAGGAGGGCCCTGGCGCCACTACCTATGACCTGCTGCAATTTATAAGGATCTTGGTAGATGCCAAGACGCCGGATGCTGCGCTTGCCGAGGTAGAAGTGTACACGCTGGGGGAAAATATCGCCTTGCAGACCTTAGAGCGCGGCGGCGCGATTCAGGAGCGCTCGGGCCGGGGCTTTCCCTTCAAGATGGCCGATGGCAACGCCAATACCGATTGGGGAGCACGGCGGGAGCGCGGCCAAGATCCCATCGCTTGGGACTGGGATTTGGGGGCGCTGTTTTGGGTCGATCGGATCGTGATGCGCACATCGGATTTTTTGCTCCGCACCCTGACGTATGGCTCCAATCTGCCGCAGATACGCACTCACAGCTTGAGCGTTTCCAACGGTCGCCGCACGCTGACCGGCGAAGTCGATTTCGACCCGCTCTTCGTCGGCGACACCGATGCCTTGCTCGCGTCCTCGACCGAGTTTCCTGGCCAATTGACGTATCTTTTTGAGCCGCGCCCTGTGCGCTTTATCGCCGCTGAATGGGTCGGCGGCGGCGCGCAGACTAGCTTCCAGTTCCAGAGCGGCTTTTTGATCGAGACGCTGGTGTTTGCAGTGGGCCACGTAGCGCAAGTGGAGATGAATTCGGACTTCATCGACTTGGGCAAAATCGCCGGCGACAATCGGGCGAAGGTGATCAAGTCCCTGCGCTGGGAAGCCGACCTGCCGCCGGGCGCACGCATTCAGGCGCGCACCCGCTCGGGCGACGCGCTGCAAGAAAATTTTCGCTATTTCCGCAAGGATGGCACCGAGGTAACAGCCGAGCAGTTTGACCAAATGCCGAGGGCGCTGCGGGGCGAAACCCAAAGCACCATCGGCATTGGCGAGGACTGGAGCGAGTGGAGCAACTTTTACCAGCGGTCCGGCGAGCAGTTTCTGTCGCCCAGCCCGCGCCGCTTCGTCCAAGTCCAGCTCATTCTCAGTTCAGATCGCCCGACTACCGCGCCGACTGTACGCGCCTTGGAGGTTGAGTTTACCGACGCCTTTCTCGCCGGAGTCACCGGTGAGGTGCTGCCGCGCACGGCCGCGGCGGGCAGGCCCCAGCTTTTTTCGTTTCACATAACGCCAGAGTTTGCGTCGCGCAACCCTGGGTTTAACCGCATTCTGCTGCAAACCCCGGCGCCGGCCGACCCCGACTCGCTTGCTCTGACTATAGGCGGTGCTGAAGCCGAGCCAGCCGCGGTGCGCGTCGCCGGCGATTCGCTGCTGGTGGAACTGCCGCGCACAGTGCGGCGCGAGGAAGTTGTGCTGACATTTAGGACGGTCGTAGAGCGCAACGCCACGCTTTTTCGGGCCTTCGTTGGCAACGGGGGGCAATTAGCCGTGTGGCAGCCGGTTGATCCGCTGCGCCGTGCCGCCATGACCGTGTACTTACCCGGTGTCCCGGGTGCTGACCAGCTAATCGCCAACCTCGCGGTGCAGTCGTTCCTCAGCCCCAACGGAGACGGGATCGGCGACGCCGCAGAAATCCGCTTCCACGTCTTGAAAACGGACGCGCCGGCCCGAGTGCAAATTTACACTCTCAATGGCCGACTCGTCCGCACCCTAGCGGGCCAGCGCCAGCCCGATCAGTCCTATCTCTACATTTGGACCGGCCAAGACCAAGACGAGCGCGTAGTTCCTCCGGGTTCGTACCTGTGCCGAGTGGCAGTGGAGGCCCAAGCCGGGGCCGCCAGCCAGCATCGCATTATCAGCGTGGCGTACTAGGCCGCGAGGTGCTGCAAACAGTAAGGCATCGGTTCCAATTTTGTCGAAAGAGGGTTTTGTAACGATACGGGTTGGGCAGAAATCCACACTTTTAGCATACTATGTCCATCAATTGTGGACATTGATGTATATTATTGGGATACAACATGCTTAAAACGACCCCATTGCGACAGCAGATTGAGCGGGATGTGTTCGATTACCAGCAGTTGGTCGCCTGTCTGTCCCAATTTAGCAAGCCGCGCGACAAAATCCGCAGGTTGTTGGCCAGTGGAGAAATCGTGCGCATTAGGAAGGGCTTGTACGTCTTTGGCGAACCCCTCCGGACAACACCCGTCAGTCGGGAATTACTGGCCAATCTGATCTACGGGCCTTCTTATATCAGTCTAGACTACGCACTGAGCTACCACGGGCTTATACCAGAACGCGTCGAGATGGTTACTTCGGTGACATTGGGACGATCGCGCACTTTTACTACGCCCTTTGGAACCTTCTCTTATCGCCGCTTGAGCCAGAGTCGCTACGCTGTTGGGGGCGTTCTAGCTAAAAACGGCGATCTGTCCTTTATGATTGCTTCCCCAGAAAAGGCACTGGCCGACAAGGTCTGGGCCGACAAGTGCTGCGATGGAACTCGCTTGTTGAGCTATGGATCGTATTTGTTGGACGACCTGAGGCTGGATCCCGACCAATTGGCTGTCTTTGATAGCGACCGCCTTGATGCAATAGCCAAAGCCTACGATTCGCGGAAGCTCTATAGGCTCATGCGCTATCTACAGACGCTAAGGGAGCCTTGACGCGGGACCGCCTCTTGGAACTCTTGCGCCAAGCGATTGACCAGCTCGATGTTGATCGTGCGCGGGACGATGTGATGCGGTTCGTGCGCGACCGGCGAACCGTCGACATTTGGTCGCGGGATTTCTTTCACGAAGTAGTTCAACGCATTGAAAATGTTACTGGCTGATGTTGCGCAGCTTTTGTCATGCCGGCGCAAGCAGGCATCCAAAGAAGCTCAGCTGCACGGCAGGCCTAAAAAGGAGCGATTTCCGATGATTATTGATACCCACACCCATTTCTACGATCCGTTCAGACCCCAAGGTGTGCCTTGGCCGGAAAAAGACGACGAGATTCTCTATCGGCGTGCGCTGCCCTCCGACTACAAGGCCCTAGCTGTGCCCGAGGGCGTAACGGGTACGATCATGGTCGAGTGCAGTCCTTGGGTCGAGGACAATCAGTGGGTGCTCGATTTGGCTGCTGCCGACCCGTTCATCGTGGGATTGGTCGGCCACCTCGATCCTGCCGACCCGGACTTTGCCGCTGACTTGGAGCGCTTTGCCGCCGATCCGGTCTTTGTCGGCATCCGCGCCCGCGTACATGCAGCACAAAGTGCCGCTGAGATGCTAGTAGCCCATGATCTGGAACTGGACACGGGTTTACACGAGGGGGTGCCCGCGCTGGCGGCGCGCTTCCCCGAGTTGCGCATCGTCGTAAACCACATCGGCGGCATTCCCATCGACGGCGGTCCGCCCGATCCGGCGCGGCTGGAATTGATGCGCCAGGCCGCGGCCCATCCGCAGGTCTATTGCAAGGTGTCGGGGCTGATGGATTTGCGCAGTCAAGTCAAACCTGCGCCGACAGATGTGGACTTCTACGCCCCAGTGCTCGATGCACTATGGGATATGTTCGGGGAGGACCGGCTGATTTACGGCAGCGACTGGCCGGTATCTGACCGCAGTGGCCGCGAGTACGCAGATATACAGCGTTTGGTGATGACGTATTTTACTGGGCGTGGTGCAGAGGCGACCGAGAAGTATTTTTGGCGCAACGCCAAAGCCGCTTATAAGTGGATTGATCGCGACGGAGCATAGCGATTGAGAAGACTGGATTTCCGCTTGCGCGGGAATGACGTACAGGGCAAGACCGTGGCGGTGAACATTTCATGCTTGCAAATCATGTAGGATTGCTATATATGGCTAGACTGTTGGCGAAGGGAAAGTTATAATGCGAGTGCCCTGGGCGTGCGGGATATTAACTAAGATCTGTAGAATAATCGTCGTGGGCTTGTTGGCGGCGGTGTCTCTCGACGCCCAAGTATTGGTCCGGGGCACCGTGCGCGACGCGGATACGGGACTCGGGTTGCCGGCGGCTACTATTCAAGTTAAAAACACCTTCTATGGTACTGTCGCCAACGACGATGGTGAATATATAGTGGAGGTCAAAAGTTTTCCTGTGACGCTATTGGTGACCTTTATAGGTTATGGACAACAGGAACTGACCTTAGATTCGGCCCCCGAGTTCGAAGTGGATTTTCAACTTCGCTCTGTTCCATACGTACTCAAGGAAATCGTCGTGTCAGGCGAGGACGACGGCATCCGTATTATGCGACAGGTCATTGAACGAAAACGCCAATGGCACTCGAAGCTAAATAATTACCGGGCCGATGTCTATTCGCGTTGGACCGTCAAAAAGTACGAGACCGTTGTTGGAGTTGTAGAAATAGCCTCCGAGATTTACTGGGACCGCAAGGCAGGTATGGGCGAGTTCGTCAAGGCTAGACGTTCTACTACTACCATAGCGCCCGGTGGTATTTTTGGCGATTTCAACTCCTCGGATCTGTACCTCAATTTGTATGAAGACGAAATCGACCTGTTGGGACACCGCATAATTGGTCCAACCCATCCCCAAGCGTTGCAGCATTACAATTTTTCGCTGGTCAGCCAGCGGCACTTGGATAGCCTCGCGGTCTACGATATTGCCCTTTCTCCCAAAAGCAATCTGCAGCCTGCCTTCGCAGGAACACTCGCCGTTTTGGACCGAGAATTTGCCCTCCTCGAAGCCGCACTCAAGCCTAACGGCATTACCACTTCGTCTCCCACCCCTGGTCTTGATATCAAGCTGGGCTATCGGCAACAGTTTAGACCTTTCGCTACGGGCATATGGTTACCGGTCGATTTCAGAATCGCCATCGATCTGAGCTTGAATGCGGTCGGCCTGCAAATCCCAGAGATGAAGCGGGATATCGTTCAGCGCTTGGGTAATTATCAGGTGAATATCCCTCTGCCCGATTCGCTCTTTGTTGGCACGAGGATGGCGTCGGCTACTACTCTACCTACCGCCACAGACAGCCTTTTGTCCCCTTTCCGCGATGCGGTGCCGCTGTCGGATGCGGAGGAAGAGGCGTATGCGAGATTAGACAGTAGTCTCACTCTAAATCAGATATTCAAGCCAACGGGTTTCCTCGGTCGGTTTGTCGTTTTGCCGACCGGAGCGGGTGCTGCCGCCCGACGAGAAGCGCGCTGGCGCATCGCGCCGGGTTTGCGGGCTAACCGGGTCGATTTTCTTCATCCGGGTGCCGAGGTGGAGCGCACATTGCGCGCTCCCCTTACTTTGACAATTAAAAGCGGTTATAGCCTTGGCCAAGAGCGTTGGACTTATGGTGGAAAAGCCCGGGCGGAATTGGGTGGGGAAGGGGATGTTGTGGTAGAAGTCGAATATAGGGCGGGAACCCAAGAGCGCTACGGTTCGGACAACTACCCTTTGTGGTTCAACGGCCTGCAGTTCACGTTGGGGCGCGAAGACTACTTTGATTATTTTTGGAACGAGCGGGCTAGCATAGAGGTAAAAAAGAAAATTGGCTCGAATAGTTATGTGCGAGCTGGAGTCAATGACGAACGGCACGAATCCCTAGAAAAGAGCACCAGAGATTGGTGGAACATCAACGAAGAGCAACGAAAAAACCCTTCTGTTGACCCTGGCAAGTTGCGTTCTGTGGTGTTTAGTTTGGATCGCGGAGAAGCGTATTCTCCTTGGAGTGTGTTAGCTCACAGGCGTTTGCATGCTGGCGTCGAGTATAGCATAGACGCCTTTGGCAGCGATTTCTCGTTTACCCGTTACTGGTTGGCCCTTGACTGGCATGTGCCGACACTTCTTAAACGGCGTTCGCCTCCCCACGCCTTTGCTCTGCGGATTATCGCTGGCGCGGCGACTGGTAATCTGCCCTTGCAGCGTCACGGGGCACTTGATTCCAGCGTCGGCGGTTTTACGCCTTTTGGCACGTTGCGTTCACTGCGCGGCTTGCCCTACGAGGGTGAGCGCTATCTCGGCGTCTTTTGGGAACAGTATCTCAGGGCCATCCCTTTCGAACTGCTCGGGTTGCATTCTCTAGCTCGGAGAGGCATAGGTCTTATCGCGCATGGCGCATCGGGTCGAACGTGGATATCAAGAGACGAAACGCAGAACAGGGGGTTCGTCCCCCATGTCCCCTCGTCTTTCCACCACGAGGTCGGCGTTGCGCTGATTCTGTTCCATCTGGGACGTGTGGATTTCACCCGCAGACTAGATCGGGCCGACTGGAGTGTAGGGGTTAGTGTGGCTCGAATCGAATTTTTTACCGACTGAGTTGCCAGATGCTTATCTCGACGGTTGCTCCGATTTCTTCGATAATTCGCAATTGAGAAGGAGGCTCCTATGGCCAACATCCAAGTCCCCATTCGCTATTACAAGGATTATCCCGGCGGGTACGATTATGGGTACGAGACTTTGACCCTGAAGTTCGCCGAGTGCGCCTTTCTGTTGGTGGATGTCGATGGGCGCTCGCCCAATCCAACGACTAAGAACTTCATCGCGCCAGCGTTGCAAGCCGCCCGCGACAGTGGGATGCTAGTCAACTACGTCCACAACGACCTGCGCCTGGTGGCCGATCCGGGCAACATCGTGGGCGAGATCTGGGGCAAGACCAAGGGCGGCGGTGGCGGCAACGGTATTGCAAGCTGGGCGCGGCAAGAATACAAACCCGAATACCTCGACTACGTGGCCCCTCGCGAGGGCGAGCGCAATTTCCCCAAATGGATCTGGAGCGGCTTCCACGACACGTTCTTGGACCAGCACTTGCGCAGCTATGGCATTAAGACGCTGTTCGTAGTTGGCTACAGCCGACGGGCTTGCTTACACTACACCTGCGCCGAAGCGGTTGGGAGGAATTACCGCGTCATTCTGTTGCGCGATTGTTCAAACGCCCCCGGTACAATCGAGATGCCAGACACGCTAGACGACAGCCTGCCGGAAGGCGGTTGGATCAACCGGATCACGCTGCGCAACTTTGAACATCTGATCGGTTACACCACCACGGCTGAGGAATTCATTGCCGCGTGTGGGCAGGTAGGGGAAGAAAGACTCGCGTGACTGGGTTGTGGCTCATTGCCTGCGCCTACGCGATAGTGTGCGCGGCGTCCCCCCATAGTATCTGCAGCTCTACTGTCGTTTAACAAGGTTTAGGCAGGCCAATCCTAGGGCCAAGCCGCCGACTTGGATCACAATTTACGATCGCTACCAAGAAGTGCAGGGTGTGTTGACGCCCCATCGCTGGGAACGGACGGAGGGGGGGAATACTATCTATGTATATTTGCAATGGGCATATAATGGCGCGGAGTTGTCAACAGCCGAACCCATTCGCTAAGAAGACCTCCCTCACCAATGCAAAAGGAAGGTTCGTGCGATGAAAATACGCGATATCGATACCATTTTGATCGACTCGCCGGGCCGCAAATGGACGATTGTGCGGGTCTTTACGGATGAAGGCCTAGTGGGCTTGGGCGAGGCTACGTATTCCCAAAAGGAGCCGGTGGTCGTCGCCGCAGTTGAGCACATCAAACAGGAACTGATCGGCGAAGATCCGGCGCGCATCGAGTACTTGTGGCACAAGCTCTATTTGCGCTCCTCGCTGAGCGGCATCTGGCGCATGGCGGGTCCGGTGTGGATGAGTGCCATAAGCGGCATTGACCAAGCGCTGTGGGACATCAAGGGCAAGGTGGCGAACCTGCCGGTGGTTGAACTGTTGGGCGGCAAGTTCCGCGACCGGGTTGAGGTCTATACGCACTTTGGTGGTGCCACGCCCGAGGATTCGGCGAATATGGCGCGGGAAAAAGTACAAGAGGGGTACACGGCGCTCAAGGGCGGTGCGCGGTTGCGCCGTAGGGACCGCTTCGGTCAGTACGCAGACGACGGCCATCCGACCGAAACGGCAGAGCACTTCGCCGCCGTGCGGGAAGCCGTGGGGCCGGATGTCAAGTTGTTGATCGATTGCCACGGCCGCTTCACCGTGGCCCAGTGCATCCGCTTGGCCCGCGCCATAGAGTCGTCCGACCTCTACGTGTTTGAAGATCCCGTGCCGCCGGACGACCTGAACGCCTATGCCAAGGTGCGGCGGGAAATCTCTATTCCGGTCATGGGCAGCGAGCGGCTGAACACCAAAAGCGACTACCGCCAGTTGTTGGAGCTAGACGGCATCGACGTGGCGCAGCCCGACCTGATGTACGCCGGTGGGATTACCGAAGTGCGCAAAATCGCGGCCATTGCCGACACCTTTCACGTCCCCATATCGCCGCACAACACCAAAGGCCCGGTCGGCATCATCGCGGCCGCGCATTTGATGGCCTCCATCCCGAATGTGGCTCCTATGGAGTTGGTCACCGGCATTGCGTGGCGCGACGAGATCATCACCGAGCCGCTGCGGGTGGAGGACAGTTGCATCGCGCTGCCGGAAGGCCCGGGTTTTGGGATTGAACTGGACTTGGATGGCTTGGAAAAGCACCGCTGGCGCGTGGGCGATCGGCACTGAGGCCGCCGTGAAAAGTGCTGCGATTGTGGGCGCGGCTCTGCTGATGGCGTCTGCGGCGTGGAGTCAGGCGTACCAACTCGATGAGAGCGGGTTGAACGTCGCCCCTGAGCACTGGCCGGCGTGGAATTTCCCGCTGGGCAGCTTGGACTTCAGCGCAGAAGGCGTCCGGCCCGCCTTTGTTCGCGAGCAGGTCAACGCCTCTTTGGATGCTGGCGCATTCACTTATGGGGATAAGGGGCAGGGCGGCATCCGCAATGCTGGGACCGACTTAGCGGGGGCCGTCAACATCCTAGATGGCCGGGAGGATACCTTCTGGGAACCGGACTTGGCGGACCCACTCGACAAGTGGTGGGTCGAAATCGACTTGGGGCGGCTGGTGTGGGCGCAGAGAGTGGTGGTGAAATTCGCCGCTGAAGGCCAGGGCGATCCATTCCTCCAGTTCAAGGTGCTCACCGCCACCGGCGATCCCGCCTTCCTACAAAGCGAGTCCTTCAGCTACCTGCCCGCAGGCCACAGCGAGGGGTTAAATAAATCGCAGCGCGTCTATGATTTCGAGTTGCAGCCTACGCGCAAAGTGGATCCGGAAGTTAGCGGGCGTCTGGTTCAGTTTCTCCAAGTAGTGGCGACCGCCAGCGACTTGGGCCAAGCCGAGCAAATAAGCGCTGTGCGCTGGAACAGTCTGCCGGAGCAAGAGCGCGGCGATGTGCTCTACTTCCGCCGCGAGTCAAACGGCGTTTTGCGGCAAGTAGATCGAGCGGCATACGAAGCCATTGCGGCGGAATGGCAAGGCCCGGTCGAATACTATCGCCGCGAAAAGCCGCGGCTGACCGAAGTCGAGGTGTGGACCATGGGCGACAACATTAGCCTTGGTGCCCTAGACCGCGGCGGGGAGATTATCGGCTACGGCAACTTGGGCGCAGAAAAGCTCACCGTGGATGGCGAGTGGGGATCCTTCTGGAGTGTGGAAGTGGGCTTTAGCGGCAACGATCCGGCGGTTGTATTTCAAGATCCGCATCGCAATATCTATTTCGACTTGGGAACTTGGTACTGGGTCAACCGCGCCGCGATCGTCTTTGGCGATAGGTATAGCCAAGCGTTCCCCAATTACGAGATCGCGCTGTCCGACGGCAGCCGTGCGCCAGACGGCAGCTTGAGCTACGTCGCCTTGACGGCGCGCGGTCTAGACGGTGGAGAAGGGACCGTGCATCGCAGCATTCTCTTTCAGGACAATGTGTTTCCGCTGACTAAAGCGCGTTACTTCAGGATGAACTACACCTTGGTCAGGGGATCGGCTCGCCCGGCCATCCGCGAGATACAGCTATACGGACGCGGCTTCCTCCCCGAGGTCTCGCTCGCGTCTGAGCCGATCGAATTGGGGCGCGCCGCCCGCATGCTGTCGTCCGTACAGTGGACGGCCAACGCGCCGCCGGGCACCCAAGTGCGCGTCCGCACCCGCAGTGGCAACCAACTCGACCAGCACATCCGTTACTTCTCGAATACGGGCCAAGAAGTGAACGAGGCCAAGTACCGCAAACTGCTCAGCTTTCAGCGCGGCGATTCGACCGTTACCATTATCCCCGGTGCGGATTGGAGCCCTTGGAGTGCGCCCTATGCGGTCCCGGGTGCGCCCATTACTTCGCCGAGTCCGCGCCGCTATGTGATGATCGAGGCGACTCTGCGCTCGGACGATCCAGACGCGGCCGTGTTGCTGCGCTCACTGCGCCTCGCGCTGGACGCGCCCCTCGCCAGCCAAATTCTCGGCGAGATCGCTCCCAACAAAACGACCCAGCGCGGCCAACCGCAGACCTTGACTTTGACCTTGCGGCCCGCTTTCCAAGACGGCAACAGCGGGTTCGACCAAGTGCTGGTGGAGCTGCCGCCGGGCGCGAAGATGGACCTGATCGACGGGGCTGTGGGCGCAAAGCAGTACGGGCGCGATCAGCTAGAGCGGCTGCCGACCGGCCCGGATTCGCTGTGGGTGCGGTTACCTGCGTTGGTCGTACCGGGACAGGACCTCGTGTCGCTGCGCTTTTCCGCTACGCTCTACTTGGTGAGCAATGCTTTTGCAGTGCAGGTTGGGCGTGGCCAAGGAGCCGACTCAGTGTGGCAGCGGGTGGATGCAGGCCGCGGCCTGACCGTGTTTACGCCTTTTACCAAGGCTGTTTTGGGTGAGGTGGCCGCGTCGTCGAATCCGTTTACGCCCAATGGAGACGGGATCAACGATGTGGTGGAATTAGCCTTTTCAGTGTTTCAAGTGCATGGGGCCAAGGCGTTGATTCTGGAGGTCTATAGTTTAGATGGCCAGACAGTGCAGCGCATTGAGCAGGCCGCTGCGACCGCCGCAGGGGTCCAGCGACTGACTTGGGATGGACGGGACCGACAGGGACGATTGCTGCCGCCGGGACTCTATGTGTGTCGCGTCGGCGTAGAAGTGGACACCGAAGGCGAGCAAACGACGAGCACCAAACTCGTCGCTAGCGTGTACTAGTGTAGGGGCGGTCCTTGTAGCCGCCCTATTTCATTCAATCAAAGAGCACCCACGGGGAGGTCCTGCTAGTGCCCGCGTCTTTCCCAAACAGAGCCTTTGCCCTCTGCGCCGCCGTCCTGTGGACGTGCTGCGCCGCCGCCGAGCCGCTCGCGCCCTTCGTCGATGTGGCCGCCGAACTCGGGCTGACCCGCGTCCACACCAGCGGCAGCTTGGCCAAGGGCTATATCCCCGAGGCCAAAGGCGGGGGCACAGCCGCGCTCGATTTTGACCGCGACGGCGACCAAGACCTGTACTGGGTCAATGGCAAAGGCGGTGGGCACGCGCTTTTGCGCAACGATGGCCCGACCGGCTTTGTCGATGTAGGAGAGGCACTTGGGACCGCAGGCCGTGGCTGGGGCATGGGTGCGACGAGCGCCGATTTTGACAACGATGGCGATCAAGACCTATACGCGACGCAATTGCGGGAGAATTTGCTCTATCGCAACGATGGGGATCGCTTTGTCGATGTGGCCTTTGTAGCTGGCGTGGCCACACCTAATTGGAGTACGGGCGCGGCTTGGGCCGACTACGACCGCGATGGCGATCTCGATCTGTACGTGGCCAGCTATGCAGCATTCGATTCGACTGAGGTTGAACGCTTAGGTGCGCAATGGAAGGGGGTCGAGGTCTTCGTCGGCCCGCGGGGATTGATGGGGTCCGCAGATGGGTTTTATCGCAACGACGGCGACGAGTTTGCCGACATCACTGCTTGGGCGCGTCTCAACCATCCTTCGCCAGGCTACGGGCTGGGCGTCCTGTTTGTGGACGCCGATGCCGACGGTTGGCCCGACTTATTCGTAGCCAACGACTCCAGCCCGAACTTTTTTTATCGCAATCGCGGCGATGGCCGCTTTAGCGACCGCTCGCTTGCGGCCCGCTTGGCCTATGGCCGCAGTGGACAAATCCAAGCGAGCATGGGCGTGGCTTGGGGCGACTACGACAACGACGGTCGCCCCGATTTGCTGGCCACGCATTTTGCCGACGAGTACAATACCCTCTATCGCAACGACGGCGACGGCACCTTTGCCGATGTCAGCGCAGAAGTTGGGTTGGCGGCCGCGGGCTGGCCATACGTGGGCTTTGGCGCGGGCTTTTTTGACTTTGATCACGATGGCGATCTCGATTTGTTGGTGGCAAACGGCCACGTGTATCCGCAGATCGACCGCGCCGGCAGCGGCCGGGCGTATGCCCAGCCCAATCACCTTTTTGCCAATGTTGGCGACGGAACTTTTGCGCTGGTCGCGCTCGGCTCCGAGGGGCCTCGGGTCAGTCGTGGAACCAACGTGCTCGACTTTGACAACGACGGCGACTTGGATGTTTTTGTGGCCCAGCTCGACGATCGGCCCTCGCTGTTGCGCAACGATGTGGGCAACCGACGCAATTGGCTGGGCTTGCGCTTGATTGGGACGCGCGGCAACCGCGATGGCATTGGCACCCGGGCGCGACTGGTCGCCGGCAAGCGGACGCAAATCCGCGACCTCATCTGCGGCAGCAGTTTCCTCTCCAGCGAGGACCGTCGTCTCCACTTTGGGTTGGGCGGCGTCGGGCGAGTCGATACGCTCGAAGTGCGCTGGCCCGATCAGCACCGCGAGATTTTTACCAACCTGTCGGTCAATCGGTACTTGACGATAGAAGAGAGAAACAGCGATTAGCGGTCGGTTTCCATTAATCACCGGGGGCAACAAACATGCGCTTGTTAAACATTGGTCCATTAATCGCAGTGCTGTTGGCTGGCGGCCCAGCGACCGCCGAATTGTCGCTTGCCCAGCTCAGCGACGCGGTGTATGTGTTGCAAGGCGGGGGTGGCAATGTCGGGGTTTGCGTTGGCGCTGACGGCATTCTTTTAGTGGATGCCAAATTGGCGTCGCAGGCCGATGCGGTGCGCACCGCGCTAGCCCGTTTTGACGGCCAGCCCCAGTACATTTTCAACACACATTTTCACGGCGACCACACCGGTGGCAACCGCGCCTTTGGCCAGTACGCGACGGTTTTGGCCCACGTCAATGTCCGCAAACGCTTGGCGACGGGTGGTGAATTTGGCAAGCGGCACATTGAGCCGGCACCAGCGGTTGCCCTGCCAAAAATTGCGTTTGAACAGTCGGCGTCTGTGTTTTTCAATGGCGAGGAAATCCGCGCCGTTCACTTTCCCCGCGCCCATACCGACGGGGACATCGCTGTATTCTTCGTCAACGCCCAGATCGCCCATCTCGGCGACCTGTTCTTCAACGGTCTTTTCCCTTTTGTCGATCTAGAGTACGGCGGCGACGTCGAGACGTTGACGCAACATATCGCCACGCTCATTGACCAGCTTCCGGTGGACGCGAAAATCATCCCCGGCCACGGCCCAGTCGCCTCGCTCGACGATCTGAAGGCTTACCATCGCATGTTGGTGGAAACCACGGCTAGCGTGCGCAGGCGCCGGAGTGCGGGTATGGCGCTCGACCAGATCAGTGCCGAGGGGCTCGGCACTCAATGGGCGTCGTGGGCGTGGGCTTTCGTGCCAGCACAGCGCTGGATCGAAACGATCTATTGGAGCTTGGAGGCGAATGCTGGGGAGCACTAGGGTAGGCCCCGATTGGCTGAGAGTATTTGACATGGGTCATTGCTATTCATAAACTAATTTTTGCAAAATCTATTGCAAAATCAGAGCATTTTTTTATACCGAGACCAAAGAGGATAAAGCACGATATTATGACAACACTTGTTGCTTTCTCGACTAAGGATGTCATTGTGATGGGGTGCGACAGCCTCGGTACTGTCAGCCGGACTATGGTTGATCCTTATGAATTACTCCAATATTTTGATCTTGATAGGAAAGGCGAACTAAAAACAGACGAAAATGGAAAACCACTGCTATCAAATTTTTGGAAACATATTTATTCGCATTATAAGAATATACCGTACAGTCACATGACGCATGTGGACAAGCTATTTAAGCTACATAAAAATATCGGTATTATGACTTCTGGCATTATATCTATTGGTGATACAACCCTGAAGAGTATTATTCAAAATTTAGCTCAAGAGTTTACTGTTGATAATTCCTATACAATTAATTCTATTGCTCAACAGTTAGTCGATAAAGTTCAGGTTTACTATAGAAAAGAATATCCAAATGACGTATCCCAACCAGAAATTGAGTTTCTTATTGGAGGTTGGGAATCCAATGACAGTCACCCTAAAATTTATCGTGTAAATTTTCCTTCTGGTAATATCAACCTCGAGTTGAATGGCAGTTATGGAATATCGTTTGGTGGACAATTCAAAGAAATTGCTCGTCTTGTGCATGGGACTGATTCCCACAACATGCGTTTAATAGAAGATAGGTATAGATTTCTTCTAAACCGATTTGTAAATGAGTTACAGAAAGCAAATCCAGACCAAGACATAAATTGGCCGGATTCAGATAATTTTTTCGAGAAGTTCTATATATTTGGCTTAGAAGACCCCGATGACGCTAGTAATAAACAACCTTGGAGGCTCGATGGATTTAATGCTGACGTCGGGGATTTTTCCGCCCAGAACGCTATAAATTGCGTGTATTGGCTTGTCGAACTCATGGTCAGAGTTCAAGAATTTGGCGACTCAATGCCTACGGTTGGTGGCGATATACATGTTGCAATCATTGACCGAAAGGATGGATTTAGGTTTCTTTCTGAAGAAGCCTATCAGCTCCAAGGCCACATTACCCCTAGATGACCAAGGAGAAATTTATGAGACAGAATATTTATCCTAAAGTCTCCGAAATGGATGAACTGAAAAATTTTCTAGAACGCTCGTCCATTGATTTAGGTTCGCGGTCCTATTCCAAGAGAACCCGCAACCCCGAACCAACAGAAGAGGAAAAGCGGCTGTTTATCAAGCAATATGAACAGTACGAACAATACGAAGCAAAACGCAGTCGCCAGCGCACCTAGTACGCCCTCCACCTAGGGCTTGCCCCCAAAAATCCAGCTATCTGGCCTCTTTCGCCGCCCTTTTGCCGCTCTTGACAGCGGAGATGGGGCGTTCCATAATTAGGCGCGAACTCAGCGATCACTACTTACAAGCGAGGAGGTTTTTCCTTGAAAGATTTTGCATATTGCGCCCCCAGCACATTGCGCGAGGCCGTGGCCCTCAAGGCTGAAAAGGGCGAAGCGGCGCGCGTCCTGGCCGGCGGCACCGATTTGATCGTCCAGTTGCGCGGAAAGCGATTTACGCCCGACTGCGTCATCGACATCAAGAACGTCCCCGAGGCCAACGAGCTTTCCTATGGCCCCCGTCGGGGATTGGTCATCGGCGCGGGGGTGCCCTGCTGGCGCATCTACAATGACCCTGAAGTTGTCGCGCGCTATCCTGGGCTCGTCGATTCGGCCGCCATTATCGGTGGCATCCAGATACAGGGCCGCGCCACCTTTGGCGGCAACTTGTGCAACGCCTCGCCCAGCGCGGACACCATCCCCAGCCTGATTACCCATTCGGCCGTGTGCCACATCGCTGGGCCAGACGGCAAGCGCCAAGTCGCAGTAGAGGATTTTTGCACCGCTCCGGGCCGCAACGTGCTCGCGCCCGGCGAGGTTCTGGTTTCTCTTCAGATCCCAATTGCCAAAAAGAACACGGGATCGCACTACCAGCGCTTTATTCCGCGCAATGAGATGGACATCGCCGTAGTCGGGGTGTCCTCCCATGTTGCTTTGGCCAATCGCGGCAAGGAGTTTAAGGCCGTGCGCATTGCGCTCGCCGCAGTCGGCCCCACGCCGATTTTCGCGCGCCAAGCCGGCGACAGTCTAGCGGGGCAAGCCGTTTCAGACGAGGCCATTGCCGCGGCCGCGGCCGCCGCCCAGAGCGCGGCCAGTCCGATTTCCGATATGCGCGGCCCGGCCGAGTTCCGCACCCACCTCGTTGGGGTGTTGGTCAAGCGCACCCTCGCCGGTGCTGTGGCTCGGGCCCGCGGCCAGTTCATCGCCAACGCCGTGCAGGAAGCGGCTGGCTAACGTTAGCAGAAGATTCTCACTCGCCGCGACAAGCGGCCCAAATTCGGAGTTAAGGTACATGAGCAAAACACACGTTCAAACCACGATCAATGGGGAGCCGACCGAGTTTCTCTGCGAGTCGCGCCAAAGCCTGCTCGAAGTATTGCGCGAGACGCTCGGCTTCACTGGCACCAAGGAAGGCTGCAACGACGGCAACTGCGGTGCGTGCTCGGTGGTCGTCGATGGCGTTCTCGTCGATTCTTGTCTAATGCTGGCCGTCGAAGCCGATGGCAAACAGATCGGCACGGTTGAGGGCCTGGCCAGCCCGGATAGCCTGCACCCGGTGCAGCAGAAGTTCCTCGAACACGCCGCGCTCCAATGCGGTATCTGCACCCCGGGCTTTTTGGTGGCCTCCAAAGCGCTGCTCGACCACAACCCCAACCCCTCTGAGCACGAAGTGCGGCACTGGCTGGCTGGCAACTTGTGCCGCTGCACAGGCTACGACAAGATCGTCCGCGCCGTCCTCGACGCGGCTGAGGAAGTGCGCCAAAGCGCCTAACCCCAACCAGGAGAAACGCGATGCCGGCCACCAACGGCTACAAAGTCATCGGCACCCGCCCCATCCGCCACGACGGCGTTGACAAGGTCACCGGCCGCGCCATTTACGGCGCCGACACCCGGTTGGCCGGCTTGCTCTACGGACAGGTTCTGCGCTCGCCCCACGCCCATGCGCGCATCAAGTCTATAGACACGTCTAAAGCGGCGGCCCTGCCCGGGGTCAAGGCCGTCCTCACCGGCACCGACCTGCCAGATGCCGGCGACCAAATGGTCGATCTCGGCGAAGGCCCGGCTCGGCTCAAATACCTGCGCGACAACGTGCTGGCCACGGATAAGGTCCTGTACGGTGGGCATCCCGTCGCCGCGGTCGCCGCCACTAATGCCCACGTTGCCGAAGAGGCCCTCGACCTGATCGAAGTCGAATACGAAGTCCTCGCGGCCGTGCTCGATGTGCGCGAGGCCATGCAGGAAGGCGCACCCCAGCTCCACGACGACATGACCACCCAAGAGTTTGGCGCAGACAC
Source organism: Candidatus Latescibacterota bacterium (assembly GCA_965221515.1). GTDB lineage: Bacteria > Latescibacterota > UBA2968 > UBA8231 > UBA8231. The sequence continues at coordinate 3,026,450 of OZ244897.1, read as the reverse complement.
CGGCCGCAAAAGCAACCTCGCCACCCACTTTGAGCACCGGCTTGGCGACCCAGATCGGGCCTTTGCCGCGGCCGCTGTAGTCGTGGAGCGCGAGTTCCAGACCGCCACCGTGCATCAAGGGTACATTGAGCCGCACAACGCCACGGCGAGTTGGAACGCCGATGGCCAACTGACGATCTGGACCAGCACCCAAGGTTCGTTCACCGCCCGCGCCCAAGTCGGCGCAGTCCTAGACGTGCCCATTTCCAAGATCAAGGTTGTGCCGCAGGAGATCGGCGGCGGCTTTGGCGGCAAAATTCCGATCTACTTAGAGCCCGTCGCCGCCCTGCTCTCCAAAGCGAGCGGCCAGCCCGTCAAAATGATTATGACCCGGCCAGCCGTCTTCGAGAGCACCGGCCCGACGCCTGGGTCGTACATTAAGATCAAGATGGGCGCTGACAGCAGCGGCAAGATCGTGGCCGCCGACGCCTATATAGCTTTTGAGTCCGGGGCTTATCCCGGCGGCTTGGTCGGCGCGGCCGCGATGTGCGTGTTCTCGTGCTACGACATCCCCGATGGTCGGATTGACTGCTATGACGTAGTGGTCAACAAGCCGCGGAGTTTTGCCTATCGCGCCCCAGGTTCGACGCAGGTGGCCTTTGCGACCGAGCACGTGGTTGATATGCTGGCCGCCGAATTGGGGATGGAGCCGCTAGCGATCCGGCTCAAAAACGCCGCGACAACCGGCACTCGCCGCATCGACGGCGTGGTGTACCCGAAGATGGGCTGCAAGGAGGTGTTGGAAGCCATCCGCGACTCAGAGCACTACCAGAGTCCAGCCCCGGCCGGTCCCAACCGAGGGCGCGGCGTCTCGGTTGGCTATTGGTTCAACGTCGGGCTGAAGTCCTCCTGTACGGCCAGCGTCAACGCCGACGGGACGGTCAGCTTAGTCGAGGGTTCGACTGACATCGGCGGTACGCGCACGTCGGTCGCCATGCAGTTTGCCGAGACCTTGGGCCTACAGGCCGAAGACGTCAAGCCGCAGGTGGCCGACACCGACTCGATTGGCCACACGGACGTAACGGGCGGCAGCCGCGTGACGTACGCCACTGGCTGGGCCGCGTACAAGGCCGCCCTCGACGTGCGGGATCAACTCTGCGAGCGCGCGGCCCAGCTGTGGGAGGTCGAAGTAAGCCAAGTCGAGTTTGACGATGGCGTCTTCCGTTGTGGCGATAACGAACTGACCTTTAAGGCACTAGCCGGTCGGCTCGAAGAGACCGGCGGCCCGGTTATTGGCCGCGCTACTGTGGATCCAGACTCGGGCGTCGGCGGTTCTTTTGCAGCCAACATCGCCGATGTCGAGGTCGATCCTGAGACCGGCAAGGTCGAGATTGTGCGCTTTACGGTGGTCCAAGACGCTGGCCGGGCCATTCACCCGGCGTACGTCGAGGGCCAGATGCAGGGCGGCTCGGTGCAAGGTATTGGTTGGGCACTCAACGAGGAGTACTTCTACAGTGGCGATGGCCACCTCGACAACTCCAGCTTTCTCGACTATCGGATTCCGACTAGCCTGGACCTGCCGATGATTGAGACCATCATCGTCGAGGTTCCCAATCCGGGCCATCCCTATGGCGTGCGCGGGGTGGGCGAGGCCAACATCGCCCCGCCGCCCGCGGCCATCGCCGCGGCCATTGGCAATGCCGTTGGCGTGCGGCCGCAGGCGTTGCCCATGAAGCCCGACCGCATTGTCGCTGCATTGGCCGGGAGTAGCTAAAAGCCGTGCCCGTAGCTTGGATTCCCTCGCTGATGCAGAAGCTGACTGCCGGCCAGCAGCAAGTAGAGGTAGAGGGCGCGACCGTGCGCGAAGTGGTTGCCGCGCTCGACGCCCGCTACCCCGGCTTCAAAGAGCGGGTTCTCGATGGCGACCGCATCAAGACCGAGATTGCCGTGGCGGTAGATGGCCAAGTCGTCGCTGCCGGGCTGCGGGCTAAGGTGGGGCCGCAAAGCGAGGTCCACTTTCTGCCGGCCATATCGGGGGGTGCGCGTTAGTTCGCTGTAACGGATGCCACGCAAAGGGCCGGTACTCCAACAAGAGTACCGGCCCTTTTTTCTTTGCTAGTGAACAGCTTCAGTGCGCCCCGGTCGAGCCGAAGCCGCCGCTGCCGCGCTCGGTTTCGGCGAGTTGTTCAACCTCAATCCACTCGCCGCGCGTCACCGGCGCAAAAACGAGTTGGGCGATGCGGTCGCCCGGGCCGATGTGCTGTTCCTCGGCCGAAAGGTTGACCATGATGACGCCGACTTCGCCGCGGTAGTCGGCATCGATTGTGCCCGGGGCGTTGAGCAGCGTCAGGCCGCGCTTGAGGGCCAAGCCACTGCGCGGCCTAACTTGTGCCTCGTACCCCGGGGGGATTTCGAGGAACAGGCCCGTGGGAATGAGGCCGCGCTCGCCGGGCGCTAACACCACGGCCTCCGCCAACGCGGCGCGCAAATCAAGGCCGGCGCTGTGCGCCGTCTCATAGGTGGGCAGCGGTTGGCCGCCTATGTTGATGACCTTCACTTGAATAGTCATATTGCAACCCTAGGTGAATTGAAAGGTTGTTATAAAACCTCGGGCGGCGGCTGGTGCCGATCTCGCCAGTTTTGTTGCAGGTTTCGCATGTACACCGCTCCCAGCACATAGGTCGTTGAGGCGATGAGGCTGAGTAGGCCGGCGATAAATACGATCAGTACGCGCTGGGGCTTGGCCTTGACTTCGGGCGGCATAGCCGGGTCGAGTACCTGCACGGTCGAAGTGGCGTCCTTGGCCTCGATCAAGGCTTGGGCCTCCTGTTGCAGCAGGACCAGCATAAGGGATGTCTGGACGAGCACATCCTTTTCGAGGGTCGCGTACTCTTGGGCCACGCCCGGGATCTGCTTCAGCGGCAGGAAGAGGTTGTCTTCTAGTTGTAGTTGTAGAGATTTGTTTTGCGGTATGCTGTTGTCAGTGGATTTGAAGCCGTCGCTCAAGAAAGCCATAGTCTCCTGCCGCAGGAGGATTTCGCGCTCGAGCTGTTTGACCTTGTCGTGGTTGGGGCCTAGTCCCGACTGAATGAGCCGTTGACGCTCAATGGCCAATTCCATTGCGGCAGTCCGCATGGAGTTAGCAGTCAGAATCACCGCGCGGGCTTGGTCCGCAATCGAGATGGCGTTGTGTTCGGACTGGAACTGCTCTAGTCGCTTCATCTTGTCTTCTAGCTTTTTGTCCTCTTCTTGCAAAAGCCCGCGGATAAAACTCAAACGCTCGGCGGCGGCCTTGTGCGAAAACCGCTTGTTAGTGCTATCGAGCAAGACGATGTAATAGTTGGCCATGTCGGCGGCTATCTGCGGATCTTGGTCGAGCACTGCGACTGCAAGCGTCCCCTCTTCGGTCATGTCGGCGGTGGTTTTATCGGCGAGGGTCTCAAGCGCGCTGGTCATGTTGCGGGACTCGTAGCGCTGCATCAAATCGAATTTTTTGATCATCCGCCGCCGCATCGTCGGGCTCCTGATGGTCGCGAGCGAGACGTCAGCCGGGGTGCCTTTTTGCCCGAGGCGCAAGGTGGGTATGGGCAAAGACGAGAGCAGGCTGGAAAAACCAAAATTCTGCTTCTGCTCTTGGGGAGGCAGAATTTGCACGGTGGCCTCGTATTCCTTGGGCAGGAGAAAGCTGAGGCCACCGGCTAAAAAGCAGATGGCCAAGGTGCCGCCGATGATCAGCCATCGGCCCGCGTGTAGTGCCGTTAGCAAATCGATGACGTCGATTTCTTTTTTTGGGGTATTCATTCAGTAGTGCTCCTTGATATTATTTGTCTAAAGAGACCGCAGCGCAGCGCGATACTTACCGCGACACCGTCTGCACCGCGATTACGAGGGCGAGGACACTAGCGGCGGTGCGCACCGTGTCTTGGAAGAATACCCAGTAGTCAACGCGCTCTTTTTGCGGCACCCATATCTCGTCGCCGACCTCGACTATCAGGTTGTCTTTGAGTTTTTCGCGGACGCCCGTGCGCGCCCGGACTAGGCGGGCATTGCGTCTGTCGGCGTCGTATAAGTACCCGCCGGCCTTGGTTATGTAGTAGCGCACTTTGCGGCCTACCTCGTAGTCAATTAGGCCGGCTCGTTGCACTTGGCCACTGACGCTGATGGTGTGACGCTGCATGGGAAAAAAGATCACATCACCGCTGGCGAGCAAGATGTTTTGCCCTTCGTCGTCATCGACAAATAACCGCTCGAAATCGACGGCAATCCGCCCTTTTTCCTCGCGGGTTTTGGTCTTGAGATAGGCCCGATCCTCAATGTTCATGTAGGTGAGGCCCGCCACTTCACTCTGTCTTTTTAGCTGCTCTAGCTGTGGGTCGCTCTCGGCCCGTACTCTAGTGCGGATCACTCGGGCGCCGATGAGAGACGCCTCGTCCGTTAGGCCGCCGGCTGCGGCGACCACGTCCTTGATGCGGGTGACGCCGGGTTGGATGCGGTAGCGGCCTTGGAACGCGACCTCGCCAGAGATGACGACGGTGTGGGTGGCCTGCCACAGCGATTGGGCGCGGATGAAGACCGCGTCGTTGGGACGTAGCTCAATGTCGCGGATGGTCGCAAAATCCAACTCTTCCATCGCGTCTTTATCGCCGCCCAACTCAATGACTTCGGCCTGCTCGGCTCCCGCCTGAAAGCGCCAGAGTTCGATGCTGATCAGCGGCTTGGCGCGGCGCAAGCCCTGGGCCAGTGTTACGAGGTCGCCGAGGGTGTCGCCGGGTAGGAATTCGTATTCGCCCTCTTGGTTGACGGCGCCGAAGATGGACACTGAATGCTGGCGAAACGATACGTGGACCACATCGCCCATGCGCACGTAGGGGTTGTGCGCGAGGTCGCCGGTGGCGAGGAACATGGCGAGGTCCACGCGCTCGCTGGTGCCGTCGCGGTGGATCCGCTTGATAGAGCGCCGGCCCGTGGCCCGAGTGGCACTCGGACCCAGCAACGCTTTCTGTTCCAACCGGTCCTTAAAGCCGCCCGCTCGATTGATTAGATCGGCAACTCGGGTGGTTGGATGGATGGTGAAGCTGCCCTCGTTGAGCACCGCGCCGGTGACGTACGCGGTGAAGAAGCGCATACTCATGAGGGAAATGTTGATGTCCACGCCGGGGTACTTGTTTTGGACTGCGGCCGAGAGGTGCTCTTTGGCGGCGGTCAGCGACAGGCCCGAAATGTGGAACGAGCCGACCGTGGGGATGAGCACGTGGCCCTCTGGATCGATTTGCAAGGTATAGGGCTTGTCGAATTCGCCCCAAATGTAGAGTTGCAATACGTCGTTGGGACCGACGATGTACGTGTCGGGGTCTATGTCGCGATCCTGACCGATGCGCGTCTTATCGGCACTTAAGCTGCCGGGCAGGTGCGCCTTATCGGAGATCAAATCCCGATTTAGATCCGGCAGGTCGGACGCGGAAAGGGGCTGTAGTTTGACCTCTGCTTGGCCTCGCTTGATCAGACTTTCCAAGCTGCCTAGGCCTTGTTGGGCGCTTGCTGGCCCTAGCCGGCAAAAGACGAGGGCGAAAGCAAGAATAAAAATACTCGTTGGCATAGTTCCTCCTGTTTACCTAATTGCGCTTATATAGCAATCTGCAATCATTGGTGAATTCGCGGCGCATTGACGAGCGCACAGCCTAGGATTGCTGTACTATTTCCCATAATGTCGGTATTTTCACGGCAGCGTGCCCAAATAGCGTGCCCAATTGGCAGCAGCCTCGGCCTCGGTGAACCCGATGAGTTCAGCTAGCTTTGCGGCGACGGCTGCCACCCGCGCTGGATGGCCCGCAATCCCGCCGATGGGCACAGGTGCGTCCGTTTCCAACAGCAGCAGCTCGCGGTCGATCTCGGCGACCACGGCTTGGGTCTGCCGATCGCACAGGACGGACGGACCAACGGACACGTAAATTCGCTCCGCCCGACAGATCCGCACGAGTTTTTTGGACTGGGTGAACCAGTGTAGCTGAGCGTTGAGCTGGGTGCGGCGGCGAAATTCCACGGCCCGTTCCAAGGTCTGCCGCTGGGCGCGGCGCGAGTGCAGGTTGATCGGCTTGCCGCACTGTGCGGCGAGGTCGAGCTGCTGCGCGAGTACTTGCTGTTGCTGCGCTTGCTGTTGCGGGCTGGTCGCCCATTTGTAGTCGAGGCCGACCTCGCCGAGGACATCGGCCTCGGGCAGATGAGCGGACAGATAGGCGAGCGCGTCCGCCAGTTCTGCGTCCGTAGCTTGAGTGACCCATGCCGGATGCAAACCAAGCCCGGCCAGCACTCGATCTGCATACCGTCGCTTGAGCGCGCGCACCGCGCGCATGGAGTTGGCATTTTCGCTGACGGCGACGATCTGCCCGACCCCGGCCTGGGCGGCGGCCGCTAGTACGGAGGCGACATCGGCAAATTGATCGAGATGACAGTGGCTATCGACCAGCATCTAGACCAGCCCTGCGGTCTCGTCGCAGCCGAGCATCAAATTGAGGCACTGCACGGCATTGCCCGCCGCTCCTTTGCCGAGGTTGTCGAGCCGCCCGACTAAAATCAATCCCCGCTCTGGGGCACCCCAGACCGATAGTTCGACGAAGTTGGTGTGGCTCAGTCCCGTGAGGTCGTAGAACTTGTCGTCGCGCAGTACCGCGGCTTGGGGCGCAACTACCTTGACGAAGGGACAGTCCGCGTAGTACTCGCGCCAGATTTCGCACACGGCTTCGCGCTCGACCGGAGGACGGGCGAAAAATTCCGCCGGCACTGGCGTGCTGACGACCATGCCGCAGAACGAGTGATCGACGGACGGCACAAAGAGCGGCTGCTTTTGGCACCCGCTGAATTTCCCCATCTCGGGCAAGTGCTTGTGTGCGCCGTCGAGGCCGTATAGGCAGAAGGGCTTGTGGTCGCCGGCCTCTTCGTATTCGGCGATCATCTGGCGTCCCCCGCCGGAGTAGCCGGACACCGCGTTGATGGTCAGCGGCGCGGTTGGCCGGAGCAGCCCTTGCGCAATAAGGGGCCGCACGGCGAGGATGAAGCTGACGGGATAACAGCCGCAATTGGCGACCCGCTGGGCGCGGCGAATCTGTTCTTTGTGTGCGGGTGAAATCTCCGGCAGCCCATAGACCCACTCGGAGTGGACCCGCCGCGCCGTGCTGGTGTCGATGACCTTGGTCTGCGGGTTTTCGAGCAAGGCCAGAGCCTCGGCGGCCGCGTCGTCGGGCAGGCAGAGGATGCACAAGTCGGCGCGGTTGAGAAACTCGGCCCGGGCGCGTCGGTCGCGGCGATGCTCCGGTGGAATGAGCAATACCTCCACATCCTCGCGCCCGGCTAGCATCTGGCGAATGCGCAGCCCGGTCGTTCCCTGTTGGCCGTCGATGTAAACCGCCGGTTTTTTCATGGCAAGTTATTTTTTGCTCGCGTCGCGCAATTCCAACTTCTTGACCCGCTGCAAGGCATCTTCGAGCAAGCGTCTGTTGGTGGCGATCAAATCGGCGATGACGCCGGTGAGAAACATCTGAAACCCGGCCAACAGCAGAATCGCCGCCAAAATCAGCGACTGCACGTGCAGCGTTCCTTGGTCGGTGCAAAAGAAGAAGTAGAGAAAGCGCACCCCAAGGCAAAAGCCCGCCGCAAAGGTCAAAACGCCGCACAGGGCGAATATCTTGAGCGCGGCGTAGCGCGCATAGGTGCGCAGGCTGATCTCGGCGGATTTGAAGACGAACTTGCCGATGTTAGAAAAAAGGCGCGACTCGCGCGTCTTGGGGTTGGTGCGCACCGCGACAGAAGTCACGGCCAAATTCTTGTAGCCGGCTTCGACTACGTGCTCGGCCGTGTGGTCAAAATTGGTAAAGGTCGAAAGCTGGAGTGCGCACTCGCGGCTAAAGGCGCGAAAGCCGCTGGCCACATCCGGCACTTGCAGGCCGGCGAGGCGGCTGATCACCCGGCTGCCCAGGCTTTGTAGGCAGCGCTTGAGGATGGAGAAATGGGCAATGGCCTGCGTCTGTCGGTCGCCGATGACCATGTCGGCACGGCCGCCGAGGATGGGTGCGACTAACTTGTCGATGTCGCCGCCGTAGTACTGGTTGTCGCCGTCGGTGTTGACGATGATGTCGGCTCCCAGCCGCAGGCACTCGTCAAAACCAGCCTTAAAGGCTTGGCCCAGCCCTCGGTTGCGCGGGAAGCGGATTACGTGATCTGCGCCGCACTCGCGCGCCACCGCGCTGGTGCGATCGCTGGAGCCGTCGTCGATGACCAAAATTTCGATTTGGTCGATGCCGGGTACTTGGCGCGGGATGTCGCGGATTACAGCGGGCAGGGTCTGCTCTTCGTCAAAGCAGGGAATCTGCACGATTAACTTCATTCATCCCCAGCTTTCCTGCCGAATTTGCTTCTTGTCCAGGCCGTGTTCTTGCAAGAGCACGACCATGTTTTCGACGAAGCGCGGCTGTGGGGCCTCGCCTTTGGCTCTAGCCGCCTTGCGCTCGTAGGGCGTGATGCCCTGGCCGCAGCTATAGGCCATCACCTTGGCGGGTTCGGGCACGACTTCGCGCAAGAGCTCTTTGGAGATGCGCCCTTGGCGGGCACCGCGAATGCCAGTGGGATCTTCGCGGGTGATGCAGTGGATCACGTCGAGTTGGTCGGAGTACTGCGCCCGCAGTGCCTCGAATTCCTCAAAGTAAATGACATCGCCGCGCGTCTTGTTGCTAAACAGCAAGGTGTGGCGGAGCGGGTCGCCGCGGTGCAGGCTCTCCTTGATCAGACTCCGGTTGGGCACGATGCCGCTGCCGGCGCAGACGTGGACAATGTGATCGGTGTGCTCACAGACGTCGGCGGGAAAGGTGTACGCCCCGGTAAAGCCGCTGATGACCAGCCGCCGGCCCTCTTGGATGTAGTACGCCAAAAAAGGCGACAAAAGCGGCGGGTACGGCGTCTGGCCGCTCTCGTAGCGCTCCTCTTTGATGGTGATGGCAAGGTGCTCTTCGTGCGGTGCAGAGGCCATGGAATAGGCCCGCGGTTTTTCCCGCTGCCCCTTTTGATCTTCTAAATAGGCAGTAAAATGCTCCAACTCACCGAACTGATGGGGATCGATGGTGCAGAAGTGGCCGGCCTGGTATTCGACCGGCTCGTCGCCAGCGGACATAAACAGCGTGGTGGTGTCTGGGGTGTCGCGGCGTACGCGGACGATCTCCACCTCCATCTCCCGAACTCTCCGCTTTGGCATGCGTGTGGTTTGGGTTGAGGTGCTCATGCTAGCGCTCTCTGTTCAAGTGTGCTTTCATCTTCTCGATTAGTGCATCGTCGTCTGCGGACGCGGCCACCATCTCCTCGAACGCTGCGGCTGTTAGCTCCACTTCCTCCAGGAAGTGCTGGTCGGCCGGTCAGGGAAATACGTAGTCGCCGATGCGTTGTTGTTGGTGCGCCCGCGCCTTGTCCGCGATCCGCGCCAGCCAGGGGATATCGCCGATGATCATTCCTCGGGCCCGGGGCTTAAAGTCGAGGGTGTTCCACTCGCTCATAGAGTTCCTCCGCGTGGTGATAGACAACACTGCAACCGGCTTCTGAACTCGGCTGCGCTCGGGTCTGCACTCAGGCCTTGGGCCAGCATGGTCGCGCATTGTCGCAGCCGCGCATAGGGCCTTTGCCAGTGTTGGCGCAGGGCCTGAGCGTGCGGCTGGCCGTCGAGGGCTGCACCCAACAGGGCTGCGCTGTTTAAAAGAAAGAAGATGCGGTGATAATCGAGTGCCCGCGCACCGTCGCTGCGACCGGACGCCTCGGCGTATAAACGCGCTGCAGATGAGTCCAGCAGTGAGCGCATACACCCATCCTGCCGTCTGCTACCCATACTTGAAGTATACTGCGTCAAGCGCCGTTCCGTCCAGTCCCAACCAATTTTGGCAAATTCGAGAAAGTAAACGCGCGTGCCCCCCGGCTCGACGATTGCGTTGCGTGCGTTGTAATCTACGCTGCCCAGCGAAGCGGGCCGCACCGCCAGCCAATCGTGCATGGCATTGAGCAGCGGTTGCAGTCGGGCGTCTAAGGGCCGCTGGAGACGGAGGCATAGCTGTTCGATGCCGACGTGGGCCCGGGCTCCGGCTTGGTCCCACGCGGCGTCTAAGGCTGCGCGGTTGGCGCTTGGCACCACTCTCGGTGTTAGCTGGTCGGCGCGTTGGGCGCAGGCGCGCTCAATAGCGCATAGCCCGCGTATGGCCTGCATCGTCGCCGCCTGGTCGCCGTCTTGAATGGCGTCGTCGAGGGTGCGATCGCCGACCCATTGCAAGAAGATGCAGTGTGTCTGCTGATCGATACCCAGCACGGCTGGCACCGGACAACCGGCGCGGTGCAAGAAGCCGAGCACATCGCGCTCGACTTCCAATAAGTCGTAAGCCGTGCCCTGGGTCAGCCTCCCGAAGAGCTGATACTTGACCACGACCTGGCGGCCGTCTGTGTCGTCGATGCGCCAGACTCCTGCGGCGAGTCGCGCGATCGCGCGGACGGGTGGATGCCCAGCGCGCACATAGGCTGCGGTCGCCGCGCGGTCGGCGCGGCTCATGGTTGGTCAAAGACGATGATTTGGGCAACCACCTTGCCGGCTTGATTGTTGAAGCTCGGATTTTCGTTCATGGCCAAATGCAGGATGCCGGCGCGGTCGGCGACAAAGTCGTAGCGGCTGCCCACGGCAAAAGTCGGTCCAGCGTCGCCGATGCGAGCTATGAGGGCGCCGACATTGGCTCCTGGCAGGAGATATCCCTGGTCAGCCGGCAGGTTGTACAAGCCATCGGCACCACACCAGGCGATTTGATTGCGCATGTCCGGCGACCAAGTTTCCTCGGCGTCAATGACTACCCGCTGGCCGCTCTTTAGCCGGATCAAGCTGTCTTGCCATTGCGGACTAGGCCGCACCGTACGCATAATTGTTACAGCCACAGTACCTTCTCGCTAGTTTAGTTAAGTCGTCAGCAATCAGCCCTCACCCTGCTAGAAGCGGGCGGGGCCTGCTGCAATTCCAATGGCGCAAAAGAAATCCTCCAGCCCCAAACAGTCAAGCGCGGCGCTGCATCAGCGGCGCATTGCCCTCCTCGGCCTTGGCGTGGAAAACCGCGCATTGGCTCGTTTTCTCCACGGGCGCCAGATTCCCTTTGCCGTGTGCGACGTTGGCGACCCGACCGCGCCAGTGGAGGGCGTGCAACAGTGGCGCACCGGCGCCGGCTACCTCGACGACCTGACCGACTTCGACCTGCTGTTCCGCACGCCGGGTTTGCCGACGCTGGACCCGCGCTTGTGTGCGGCGCGGCGTTGCGGCGTCGAAGTATCGAGCCAGACCCAGCTCTTTCTGCAACTGTGTCCGGCTCCAGTGCTCGGCATTACCGGCACGAAGGGCAAGGGCACTACGACCGCGCTGACGCACGCCTTGCTGGCAACCGATCGGTCGGCACGGGTGTTCAGCGGCGGCAATATCGGCCGACCGCCGCTCGAATTCCTCGACCAGTTGCAGCCGGCCGACCGAGTCGTCTTGGAGCTATCTAGTTTCCAATTGCAGGACCTGGACCAAAGTCCGCATATCGCCGTGGTCCTTTCCGTCGCCGAAGACCACCTCGACTACCACGCCGACCGCGCCGAGTACGTTGCTGCCAAAAAGCCCGTGTGCCGCTACCAAGTGCCCGGCGATATTGTCGTCGTCAATCGGGACTGTCCCACGGCCCGGACCTTTGCTGACGAGAGTCCGGCGGCCCTTTGGTCCTTTAGCGCAACGGGCCCGAGCACTCCGGGTGCGTGGATTGCCGACGGCCAGTTGTGGGCCGGCCGCCGCCGGACGCAGCCGACCGCCATTTGTCCGGTAGCAGACATTCCCCTGCGGGGTCGGCACAACTGGAGCAATGTCGCCGCGGCGGTCGCTGGTGCTTTGGCCTTTGGCGCACCAGCGACCCATTTTGCCGCGGCCATTGGTGCCTTTAGGGGCTTGCCCCACCGCCTAGAATACGTGGCCGAGCGCGACGGCGTTGCCTATTACAACGACTCACTGGCCACGACAGTCGAGGCTACCAGCGCTGCCATCCGCGCCTTCGACGAACCCTTGCTGCTGATCGCGGGTGGGGCTTGCAAAGGGGCCGACTTCAGTGCCTTGGGCACGGCTATTGCCGCGGCCAAGGTCCGCGCCGTGCTGCTGATCGGCCAAGAGGCCCCGCGCATTGCCGCTGCTGTACAGCGGGCGGGCGCGGGCGACATCGCACAGTGCTGCCGCCATCTGCCCCAGGCCTTGGACACGGCCCGCGACCTAGCGCAGACGGGCGATGTGGTGCTGCTTTCGCCAGCCTGCGCTAGCTTTGATCAGTTTGCCAATTACGCCGAGCGCGGCGACCTGTTCAAGCAGTTGGTGCGCACCGGCGGCGTTGTATGAGCCGCTCGATCTGTTTTATTTATCGACTCAAAGAGGCCGCTGGCGTGCCGCTGCGCGCAGCGAGCGCGAAAACACCCTAACCAATGGAATAGAACTATGAGCGACCGACCCAATTTGTTGTTCATCATGCCCGACCAGATGCGCCACGACTTTCTCAGTTGCTACGGGGCCCCCCACATTTCCACGCCTCACATTGACCGCATTGCCGCCGAGGGCATCCGCTACGATCAAGCCTATAGCTTGCATCCGGTCTGCGTCCCGGCGCGTTGTTCGCTGCTTACCGGCCTCAACGCTTGGCGCACCCACGTGCTGACCAACGGCAACCACCTGCGCCCAGACCACGCTGCGTGCGGCATTCGCACTTGGGCGGAGATGTTGACCGATCACGGCTACCTCACCTCGGCCATTGGCAAGATGCACTTCTATCCTTGGGACGCCTCATTTGGCTTCCAACATCGCATCGCCTGCGAGGACAAGGTGTGGGTCAATATCCAAGACGACTACTGGCATTATTTGCAACAGCGCGGCCACCGCAAGTACATGGGCAAAGAACACGCAGGATACGACGAAAATCGCGGCGCTTGCGTGTCGCTTTTGCCCTGGGACTGCTACTGGGATTACTTCGTCGGCGAGGCGGCGGCGCGCTTTGTCCGCGAGTACGACGACGAGCGGCCCTTCGCCTGCATGGTGGGGTTCCCCGGCCCACACGACCCCTACGATCCCACGCCGGAATTTTTGGCTAAAGTAGATGTCGATAAAGTTCCCGACCCCGCTGCTGGCGATCCGATCCACCGCGATGTCCGCGAGGGCATTCATCCCCGACCTCGGCCGGGGGTGCCGATTTGGACGCCGCAGACCGAAGGCCCCTACACCGAGGAACAAAAGCGCAAGGTGCGCACCCACTATTCGGCGCTCATCTTGCAGATAGATCACGAAGTCGGCCAAATCCTCGCGGCCTTGGAGGAAAGCGGGCGGCTCGACAACACTATCGTCATTTTCGCCTCAGACCACGGCGACTTAGTCGGGGATCACGGCGTAAACGCCAAGGGCAACTTCTACGAGGGTAGCTGCCACGTGCCCATGTTGGTGCGCCAGCCGGGCGGTGCTACGGGCGCGGTGCGCGACGATTTGGTTTGCCTCACGGATGTTACGGCCACCTTGCTGGCCGCGGCCGGTCACCGCGTACCGGAGTACATGGACGCTAGGCCACTGCCCGGCTTGGGCTTGGCTGGCGATTCTCCGCGCGACATGCTCGTCGGCGGCTTGCAATCTGGCTGGATGGCCTACGACGGGCGGCACAAATTGGTGAAATACGGCAACGGCGCGGCCGGACTTTTCGATTTGCAGGCCGATCCCCAAGAAGAGCACAATCTCGCCGAATCTGCAGCACACGCGGCTGAATACCGACACTTAGACGCCGCGCTCTGGCGCGAAGTTATGCGCTCGGTGCAATCCTCGCACGACTACAATTTGGTAGATGCCTCTGAAAGTGGCCCGCTGTGGGCCAATAAGGTGTTTGGTGCGGCGGGGTGGGAGCGGAGTTATCCGCACCGTTCAATTCAGGAGAAATAGGCGCAATTGTAGCTGGTCGTTATGCGTTTACGAGATTTTTTAGGCTCGGCGGCAACCGACCCGTTTAATCCAACGCCAGCGGCAGCAGGGCTTGGTTGTAGCCGACGACTAGGCGCGTACCGCAGCGGAACGCCGGGGCCCGGAGCTTGCCAGAACGCCCTAATATGAGCTGGAGCAATTCTTCGTCCGCCGGCCGCTGCGCCACCAAGTCAAAGCGGAGGACGCGTTGCCCTTGGGCGACAAACAGCTCAGTCGCGTCTTCGAGCAGGGCGAGGGCGGCTGTGCCGGCGATCGGTTCTTTGGTCGCGCTCTGCACGATGCCGTCGGCGATGTTGTTTTGCACAAGAAACTCTTGTGCGCGCTTACAACTGGTTCAGCCAGGGCGGTGGTAGCGCCATGCCAAGGTTTGACCCATCTTTAGATGTTGTAGTGCAGCCCGCACTCTTTGCGGTCGTCTGCGCCGTCGGCTTGTTCGTTGAACCAACGCCAGCGGCCGTTGCGCTTGGGTTCGTCGGGTCGGGTCGGGGTCGAGCAAATGATGCAGCCAAAGCTCGGGTAGCCCTGGCCGTAGAGCGGATGCACCGGCAAGTCGTTTGCCCGCGCAAACTCCATTAGCTCCTCTTCGCTCCAATCGACCAATGGATTGAGCTTGAGTATTTTGCGCCGGGTGCCGTACTCGTCGATCAGGGCCGCCTTTTTGGCTGTCTGCTGGCGATGTTCGGACTGGTCCCAGCGCTGCCCCGAAATCCAGCAGTCGGCGGTCTGCAACAGCGCGTTGTTGGGCCATTCCTTCCGCACTTGGCAGCAGTGCTCCTGTTTTTCTTTTGAGTCGAAAAACAAGTACTCGCCGTGGCGTGCGACCATCCGCTCGATGTCGCCGCGCTTGGGCTGGATGACCTCGAAGTGACAGCCGTAGCGCGCTTGGACTTCCTCCATAAAGGCATAGGTTTCGGGATGGAGCCGGAGGGTGTCGATGGTGGCAAAGCGCAAGTTCAGCCCCATCTCCGTCGCCATGTGGATCATCACAACGCCGGTGTGCTGGAAGCTGGTGTTGAGCACCGCCCGGCCGGGAAAGGTCTTGCTGGCCCAGCGCAAAAGGTCGGCGGCGGGCATCTGCTCTAGGGCGAGGTCGCGGAGGTATTCTACTAGCGGTTGGTGGCGCTCGGCACCAGACGCGGGCGCTAGCGTTTTGGGGTCTGTGGTCGTAGCGGTCATAGACCCTATAATGTAAGAAGGATAAGAGCGGATTGGCAAAGCGGTTGTCGGCGACCGGGAGTTTTTCCTTGCCATTGTCTAAAAGCCGAGAGTAGCTTTTTAAGGTTGAGTTTAGGGATTGACAATTGAGCGTTGAGCGGGCAATTGCCAATCCCCCATTGTTTACGTAAGGCCTGAGCGTGCAAAAACTGCTAGAATCAGCCGATGCGACCGCGGCCGCGCAGATTGCCGCCGTCCTGCCCGCTGAGGAGGAGGTGCTCATCCGTGCCTCGGTGGATTTGGCCGCCGACGGGCGCTTTGGCCGCCAGTGGCTGGTGGCGACCAAACATCGCGTCCTCGTCGTGCCCACGCCGGGCGAGGTAGTCGATATCCCGCTGGCGGCGCTGGCCGCGGTGCGCACCGACCCGCTGGTCGGCGGGGGCCAGTTGGAAATCGAGCGCGTAGATGCGCCAACCTTGTCGCTGCGCTACACCAACTCGGAGGCCGACAAAATGTCCGAGGTGGCGCGGGGCTTGGAGCAGTTGCGCCAAGGCCAGCCCTTTGCCGTCAATGGGCACTTAGACCGGACTCGCTGCGAGCATTGCCAGCGGCTGTTGCCAGAAAAAAATGGCATCTGTCCGGCGTGTATCAAAAAACTGGCGACCCTCAAGCGCATTGCCGGCTATCTCGGTCCGTACAAGCTCAAAGCGGGCGTCTTGGCCGTCGCGTCCATTGCCACCACAGCGGCCGAGCTAGCCCCGCCGCTGATTACCAAGCGCATCGTCGATGAGGTGTTAGTACCGGTGGAGGGTAGTCCCACGGGGTTTGACGAGCGCATTCACCTTTTGGGCCTGTTCGTCATGGGTCTGATCGGCGTCCGCTTCTTTGCCTGGGTCGCCGAATGGGCCCACGGCTGGATTGCGACCTGGCTCGGTGCGCAACTGACCGCGGATATTCGCTCGCTGCTCTATCGCCGCTTGGAAATGCTGTCGTTGCAGTTTTACGACAAGCGCAAGGTCGGCTCCCTCATCTCGCGGGCCACCCGCGACGCTGGTATGTTGCAGGACTTCCTCGTCGATGGCTTGCCCTACATCGTCATCAACGGCCTGATGGTCTTTGGCATCCTCGGGTTTTTGTTTTGGATGAGTTGGTCGTTGAGCCTGTACGTGTTGGTGCCGGTGCCGCTTATTATGCTGTGGGGGGTGGTCTTTTGGCGGCGGCTGCGCGGGTTTTTTGTCAAGTGGGGCGAGGTTTGGTCGGGCCTGACCGAGCGCACGGTGGAGACGCTTTCCGGCATCCGCGTGGTCAAGGCGTTTGCCCAAGAAGATCGGGAAATAGCGGCCTTTGCCAAGCCCAACGGCCGGCTGCGCGAAGTCGCCGAAAAGACCGCGATAAATCGCGGCGTGTTCTTTGCTACGATCACGTTTTTGACCGGTTTGGGGGTCTTGGTCGTCTGGCTGCTCGGCGGGTTGGAGGTGCTCGGCGGCAAGATGACCTTGGGTACGCTGTTGGCCTTTTACTCGTATATGTGGCTGTTTTACGGCCCGTTGGAGTGGTTTGGCCAAGTCAATTCTTGGATGTCGCGGGCCTTTGCCGGGGCCGAGCGCATCTTCGAGGTCATCGACACCCAGCCCGAGGCCTACGAAGACCCAGCCGCAAAGCGAGTGCCGCGAATGGAAGGGGGCATTGGCTTCCGGGGCGTCACCTTTGGCTACGACAAGAGCAAGCCGGTGCTGAAGGACTTTGACTTGGACATCCAGCCGGGCGAAATGATCGGCTTGGTCGGCAAGTCCGGGGTCGGCAAGACGACGACTGTCAACCTCATCGCCCGCTTTTACGATGTCGATTATGGGTCGATTGAGATCGATGGAATCGACATCCGCAAAATCCACCTGCGCGACTTGCGCTCGCAAATCGGCATCGTGCTGCAGGAGCCGGTGCTTTTTTCTGGGACTATTGCCGAAAACATCGGCTACGGCCGGCCTGGTTCCTCCTTGGCGGACATTATGACGGCCGCCCGCGCGGCCAACGCCCACAACTTCATCGTGGCCAAGCCCGATGGCTATGAGACCCAAGTCGGCGAGAAGGGGGCCGGGCTTTCGGGTGGGGAGCGCCAGCGCGTCTCTATTGCCCGCGCCATCCTCCACAACCCGCGCATTCTGATCCTCGACGAAGCCACCGCCTCAGTCGATGTGGAGACCGAGTTGCACATCCAGCAGGCGATCCAGCGGCTCGTCAAGGGCCGCACCACGGTGGCCATTGCCCACCGCCTTTCAACTCTGCGCAACGCCGACCGGCTGATGGTGCTCGACGACGGCCGCATCGTCGAGTCGGGGACCCACGCCGAACTTATGGCCAAGCAGGGGACCTTCCACGAGCTGGTCCATTTGCAAAGAGAAGTGGCCGAGATTATCGCCATTAAGGAATAGAGCATGTCCACCTTTTTGGAAAATCTGCCGCCCGCGGTCGCAGCCAAAGTCGAGTCGCGCACAGACCGCGGGGAAGAAGTCCTGATCCGAGTCGCCACGGATATGGCCGGCGAGGACCGCTTTGAGCAGCGCTGGTTGATCGCAACGTCGAAGCGCCTGATGGTGCTCAATTCCAACGGCGTGCGCGGCGACGTGGAGTTGGCGCTGCAAGCGGTCAAGTCCGCCCGCGTTGAGGCGCTAGTCGGCGGCGGACGCTTGGAATTGGAGTGCCAAGAGGGCGCACCGACGCATCTGTATTACTCCAATTCACTCGCGCCCAAATTTGCCGAAGTAGCCGAGGGTATCCAACAGCTAAGGGCAGGCCAAGACCTCAACCTGCCCTACGAGCTAGACCGCACCCACTGCGAGCAATGCGGCCGTCGCCTGCCCGAAGTAGGCGGGATATGCCCGGTCTGCATCGCCAAATTCGACACCTTTAAGCGCCTGATCGGCTACATGCTGCCCTATCGGTTCCAGCTCGTCTTGTTGCTGGGCCTGACGGTAGTATCCTCGCTTTTGGAGTTGGCACCGCCCTATATCGTCAAGCATCTCATCGACGATGTGCTCGTCCCTGGTGCCGCCGCCGACCTGCTGTACTGGCTGGTCGGCGGCCTGTTGGTCATTGGCGTCGTCGAGTGGTGCGTCGGCGTAGTGCGCCGCTGGCTCAACACTCGGGTCGGTTTCCGCGCCATTGAGCACTTGCGCACGGACTTGTTCAAGACGCTTCAGTATTTGCCCCTGCGCTTTTACGACAAGCGCAAGGTCGGCGCGTTGATCTCGCGCATGAACAACGACTCGGAGATGGTCGAAGACTTCCTGCTCTTTGACATGCCCTATATCGTCTCCAATGCCGCGATGATCGTCGGCATCTTGGGGCTGCTGTTTTACATGAACTGGGAGCTGACCCTGTACGTGCTGGCGCCAGTGCCGCCGATTGTCATTGGCTCGAGCCTGATCTGGAATCGCCTACAGCGCTTCTGGGGCCGTTGGTCGGCGCGCTGGTCGCGGCTGACGACGCATCTCAACGAGTCGATCTCCGGCATCCGCGTGGTCAAGGCTTTTGCGCAAGAGCACCGCGAGTCCGAGCGCTTTGATCGGCGCAATCACGCCCTGCGTCAAATCAGCGTCAGCGCCGAGCGCTCGTGGTTGGTCTTCTTTATGGTGACCAATTTCTTCATGAGCTTTGGCGGGTTTTTCGTGTGGTATTTCGGCGGTCAGCAAATCGTTGGCGGCGACCTGTCGCTGGGGGAGCTGATGGCCTTTATCGCCTATCTGTGGATGCTCTACCACCCGCTCAAGTGGTTTGGCGACTTCTACAGCTTCATGGTGCGGGCCTTTGCTGGGGCCGAGCGCATCTTTGAGATCGTCGATGCGCCCTCCGAGCCGTTTGACCATCCCGGGGCCGAGCGCATTCCCGCGCTTGAGGGCCAAGTCGCCTTTGAGGGCGCGGCCTTTGGCTACGACCCGGGCAAGATCGTCCTGCGCGACCTCGACTTGGTGGTGCAGCCAGGCGAGATGATCGGCTTAGTCGGCAAGTCCGGGACGGGTAAGAGCACGCTGATCAACCTAATCACGCGCTTTTACGATGTCTCGTACGGCCGCCTCGCCATCGACGGAGTCGATATTCGCCGCCTCGCCCTGCGCGACCTGCGCTCGCAGATCGGCATGGTGGCCCAGCAGTCGTTTTTGTTCAATGGCACGATTGCCGAAAACATCGCCTACGGCAAGCCCGGTGCTACGTTTGACGAGATTTTGCGGGCGGCCCGGGCGGCCAATGCCCACGAGTTCATTGTCAAACAGCCCGACGGGTACGACATGGTCGTCGGGGAACAGGGCGACAAACTCGCCGGCGGCGAGAAGCAGCGCATTTCCATTGCGCGGGCCATTCTCCACGATCCGAGGATCCTGATTCTAGACGAGGCCACTTCGTCGCTGGACACGCCGACGGAGAAAAAGATCCAAGAGGCCATTCAGCGGCTGGTCAAAGGCCGCACGACTTTTGCCATTGCCCATCGGCTGTCAACCTTGCGCAGCGCCGATCGCCTCGTGGTGCTCGACGCGGGCAAGATAGCCGAAGTTGGCACGCACGAGGAACTGATGGCGCGCGAGGGCATTTTCTACAATCTAGTACAGACCCAACGCGAGACATCCGCGGTCATGGCCACCAGCGGCTAGCGAGGAAACGCAATGACAGACAACAAAAAACTAGCCATCACGCCGATTTCCGTGACGCACCCCGAGCGCGTAGAAATCGCCCGTTTGCGTCTCTTCCGCGAGCCGGCTTGGGTCTTGCGCCTGACCATTGATGGCGACCGCTCGTACCTGAAGGTAAAAGTCGTCCGCGCCGCGCCGCTGTCGCACCCGACCCGCTACATCTGCCTGCTCGACGCCAAAGACGAGGAGATCTGCATGATCGACGATCTCAAACAGCTCGACGTAGCGGAGCGCGCCTTGATTGAGGAAGAGCTAGATCGCCGCTATTTGACGGCGGCGATTGAGCGGGTCAATGCGGTGCGCAACGAATACGGCACCTCTTATTGGGACGTGCAGACCAACCGCGGGCCGCGCGAGTTCGTCGTCCAGAACGTCGCGGAAAACGCTCAGTGGCTCGGCGACCACCGACTGCTGATTATCGATGTCGATGGCAACCGCTTTGAAATTCCGCGCCTCGACCAACTAGACAAGAAAAGTATGGCCGCGGTTGAACAAGTCGTCTGATTAGCCCTCGCCGTTGCAGCCATGCCGACCAGTCTCGCGAGGGGCTGGTTTTTTGCTTAGCGCAAAACATGTTGGCCTTGTCGCCAGCGGCCATATTCTCCTATCTTCAGAGTGTTCAGCATTCCTTGCAGATCCCGTCTTAGTCGGGTCATCTGCTGAATACAATAGCCGATACCCGGCGAAGGGTCGCTCCCTTCTGCCTTGGCGAATAGGTAGAGACATCGCTGCACTCTGCAGGGAATGTTGAACGTGGCCCGGCCCCTCCGGGGGCCGCCTATTCCCTTCTTTGAAGGAAATGGGTCCTATGTCGCACCTGAAGGCGCGGTGCAAGCCAAGGCGACTTACTCGTTACCATCCCGTCCGCCATCTAGAGCAGAAATCTCTGTTAGACCGCTCTGCATGTGCGCCTTGTTCTGACTTAGCTAACCGATTGAGGACACCGTGAAAAAGGTCCGCCGCCCTGCCGATCTATACCGAGTTGAAGGGCATTCTATGTTGTTTGACTCTGGGGAGACTATTATGGCCGCGCTCCAATACTACAGCCCCCAATTGGCCGACGAGCGTGCGTACTATGGGGCCTCGATGGGCTGGTCGTTCTTTTTTGACGCCGAGGAGCGAATGCCGGTCGGCTTGCCCGCTGACGAGCTGCTCCACCGCAATCTGTACTATCTCTACGGGATTGAACGCCGCGAGGTGCGCCGCGACAACTTTGCCGACCTGTGGCAGGCGATTGAGGAGTTGATTGCCGCCGATCGGGTGCTGCTCGCTTGGGTGGATGCGCGCGCTGTGAGCGATGCGGCCTTTCGCTACAATCGCGTACCTGGCGCCAGCGAGGCCATGCTCATCTATGGGTACGATCAAGCGGCGGATACATTGACGGTTTTGGTCAATCCGCAGGGCTTTATGGGGTCGGTGCCGCTTTCTCGTCTGCCCGAGATGTTACCCGAATGGGTGGTGTACGACTACGCAGTGCCCGAGGGGCTCGATCCCTATCCAATTAAAAAAATGGAGCAAGTGCTGTTGGAGGATGTACGGGAAATGCTCGCCGGCAACAAGGTTGGCCGGGTGGAGACGGGCCTGCCGGCGGCCCAGCGCTTTGTCGAGGAGATGGAGCGTCAGGCGGCGCGGGACGCAGTGAGCTTGCGTCCGTGGATGCGGGAAGTGTTTTGTCAGATGGCGCTACTCGGCCCACAGCGCCGCCGGCTGGACGACAATTTGCGGCGGTTGGCAGCGGCAACCGGCTTGGGTGCTCTGTCGGCGGCAGCCGATACTTTCGGGGATGTAGGTCGGCGTTGGGAAGCGACGTGCGACCTGTTTTTCAAGGGAGCGGGCAACGATCCGGCGGCCATGCTCAAGTGCATTCGGGCGTCCGTGCAAGGCTTGCTGAGCCTAGAAGAAGCGCAGGCTCGATTTTTGTTGCAGTGGCTGTAGTGGGCCTTGGAAGAGCGGTCGCCAATTGTTAGTTTGCTTCTAGGCTGGGACAAAAATTTTCACCCCAACAAAAGGATCCGCCATGGAAGCTCCCCAAGTAGAAACGAGCGTCGTCGGCCGCATAGTGCGCGTCTTCTACGCTCCATCCGAGACCTTTGCGGCCGTAGCCGAGCAACGCAGTGTTGCCGACTGGCTGGTGCCGACTGCGGTGGTGGCCGCGGTGGCATTCGTCAGCACCTATTTGATCTTGCCTATCCAATTAGCCGAGATGACGCAGCAGGTGCCCGAGCAACAGCGGGAAGGGGCTCAAACTGCCATAAAGGTCAGCGGGCTAATTGCCGCGCCGGTTATGACGTTTGTCATGCTTTTTATGGGTGCTGCGATCTATCTCTTAGTCGGCAAATTACTCGGCGGTTTGCTCGGCTATGGCCACTGCTTGGCTATCGTCGCGTACACGTCGCTGATTTCCGTTGTCCAGCACCTTGTCAAGACGCCGCTGGTTTTGGCCAGTGAGACGATGAATGTGCAAACAGGATTGGGGATGTTCCTCTCCGAGGAGGCCCGGCAAAGTTTCGGAGGCTACTTGTTGTCCGCCATTGATCCCTTTGTTGTCTGGATGATAGTCATCGCCGGCCTCGGGCTGTCTATCGTCGGGCAGCTAGATCGCAGCCGCGCCTATGCGGGCGTTGCGATTATCACGCTGCTATTCCTCGCCGTCGGCGCGTTTTTCGCTACGCTCGGAGCCGGAGGTTGATGTGGCAGCCAAGAAGCGCGGTCTTTTGAAGCTGCTCGTTTTCTTTTTGTTAGTCGGCTCGGTCGGCTCGGCGGTCTATTTCAACTTGCGGCAGGAAAAAGCCGAAGAGACCTATGCCACAGCGCTGGTTGAGCGCGGCGCGGTCGTCGATAAGTTAGCTGAAACGGGCCGCATTGAGCTAGTGCGCACCGTGGAGGTCAAATCGACCATTGCCGGCGAAATCCGCGCGCTGCCCATCGAGGCCGGCGCGTGGGTGGAGACCGGCGAGCTAATGGCCGTCATCGAGCCCGACCCCAATCAGTCGCTGCAATTGTACCAGAAGCGCGCCAGCGTGGAGCAGGGCCAGATTGACCTAGCCGAGCAGGAGCGGAACTTCGAGCGCGAGCAGGCCCTGTTTGACAGCAAGATGATACCGGCCAAGCAGTTTGAGGAAGCCCAAGTGCGGCTGACGCGGGCGCGGACGAGGCTGCGCTTGGCCGAACTCGAACTCGACATGCTCGAAACCAAGGCCAACCTACAGCGTGCCCAGCTTGCAGAAGGCCAAGGGGCACTCGACGAGGTACGCGTTGTCGCGCCGATTGACGGCATTGTCATCCGCCGCAACGTGGAAATCGGCGAGGTGGTGTCCTCGGGTCTGTCGTCGTATTCGGGCGGGACGATGCTGTTTGCCATTGGCGATCCCAGCCAACTGATTGTGCGCGGCGACATCGCGGAAATCGACATTGGCCGGGTGGCGGTTGGCCAAGCCGTGGACATTGTCGTGGATGCCTATCCCGACACCACGTATGGTGGCCGAGTGCGCTGGATTGCGCCGGTGGGTCAGCAGCGGCAGGGCAGCACCATCGTCACCTTTGACACGGAGATTGAGATTACCGACAATGCGCCGCGCCTGCGCCAGGGCATGTCCTGCGACATCGACATTGTGTTTGCACGGCGCGATAGTGCGGTGTATTTGCCGGTTGAGCGGGCGCTGGAGGTGTTTGACGACGAGGACGGAGAAGACGAGCGTGGCGCGGGCACGCGCGGCCGCTTTGTCGCGTATATCGCTGAGTCGCCGGATTCGCTAGTTGCGGCTCCAGACAGCACGCACTCGGATAGCACGCGCCCAGACAGTGCGCTGCAATTACCGCTCAGCGCTTTCGCCGAGGTGCAATTGGCCATCGGCATTGAGACCTCGACCCGCCTCGAAATTCTCTCCGGTCTCACCGAAGGCGACCGCGTCGCTGAAGATCCGAGTGTCATTCGCAGTAAGCTGGAAGAGCAGGACGAGGAGAAGGATGAGGACGAGGAACGCTGATGCCTTTCTCAACGCTAAAGACGAAGAGAATCGGCTGGCTCCACGACGTTGACTAAGCTACCCCATCTCCATGAGGAGACCCACCGTTCTGCACTTTTTTCTGTGCTAACAGGGTCCATATTCGCCATGGTGATCACCAAAATGATCGCCGTTGGCTACTGGATTCATCCCTCTCCCTATGTGCTGATAATCGTGTTGAACGTCGCCTTTACTGGCATCATCGGCATCCCGTGCTTTGCGTTCATTCTCTATGGTTTTCGCTATCGTTTCACCGAAAAAAGCATTGAAGTCAGGCATTTACTGGGGGTCTCTATTGTTATCCCGCTCGCGGCGATTGAAGAGTACGGCCTCCAACAATGCAGTCCATTGAAAGATTTTGGTGGTTGGGGTATTCGCCACGGACTAGGCGGCAAAGCCTACATTTGGCAAGGGCGCGATATATTGAGAGTCAAATTTGATGACAATATCGTCTATCTAGGCCATCATCATCCCGAATCACTCGTGCGTAAGCTGGATGACCTTTCTCGACGCAAGAAACTAGGGGAGCGGCAAGTCCCACAATCGTCAAGGTAGTAGTGGCTACCGTGGCAGTCGATGCAGTAATCATCGCTGGTAGCTTTGCTCTTTATGGCATGTTAGCTGATCAGAAGCAACTCACAATCTCTACATGGTGAATGGAGGATCTACCGGTCTCTTTTTTTGAGGCCGGTAGATCAAAAATAGCTCGGTGCCATAAATTTTTCCTACTGAAGAGATATTGAGAATTGCGTTTCGAAGACTTAAAAAAAGAAGTTAACGCGCATGAAGAAAATCTATACGACGGAAAACTATTCCGAGTTATTTAAAAAATTTGAACATATAAAATGTAGGACATCTTCTGTCGTCTTACTAGCCATTTTTATGTTCTTTTTCTTGCGCTATACTATAGATACTATATCCACCATATTCGCTTCAAGTGCCTATTTTCCCATACTATTATCCATTATTCCTTATGCTCTACTTATTATAGCTGTAGTCGCGTTCGCCAAAATAGAAAAACAGGATCTAACCACCCAGACACTGGGACTGTCTCTTCAAATTTCCAAAGAGTCAAAAATGTTTATTTTTTTATTTTTAATTACCGGAGTGGGTATATTGGCCTTTTACTCTTACATGAAGCTCCAGGGAATTGATATCCACTTAATACACCCCAACCCTGTGCTAATACCTTGGACCGAGGAAGCCGACTGGGGCGAAAAATTGCGTACCGTAGTTCTCCTTATCATCCCATATTCAGTTCGTGCCTTGTTGTTTGCTCCTTTTATAGAGGAGGTATATTTTACAGGCCTAATTTTTCCTGCTCTACGGAACCGATTGGGATTCGTTCTCGGCTCTACTCTCACCGCTTTCCTCTTCAGCTATCACCATTACTCTCCGTTCTCAGAAGGACAACTAAAGGCATTCATCATTATGTTTATGACACAAAGTCTTTCGTTTTTTCTATATCAGAGTACACGCTCTCTTTATCCTTCTATCGCCTACCATTCTTTACGCAATATGTCAGTCTTGTCTCTGGAACTCTCAGCCTTTATCTGAATCCAGTACCCCCATTAAATGACATAGTTCTGGCATCCGTCTTAGTATAGCTTCTAAGACGGATATGCGGCAAATACGTCGGGCTAAACGGTGTCAACAGGAATACTTAGCACAGAGGAAAGGAGGCTCGTTATGAGCGATGTTGAGCAATATATCTCTGTTAGAAAACAGACAGATCCCGAGTTTGCGGCGGGATTTGAAACGGGCTATCTCGATTTTGAGATAGGTGTTCTGCTCAAGCAAGCCCGCGAAGCGGCCGGTCTTACGCAGGAGCAGCTTGCGGATCGGATTGGTGCGAAAAAGACAGCTATTTCTCGGCTGGAGAACCACGCTGATGACATCAGACTTTCCACACTGCGGAAAGTGTCGAACGCCCTTGGTCGCCGCTTGGAACTCAGGTTGCAGTTGACTGAAAGGGATAACGTTGCTTGATGCACTTAATCCTGCTCCGCTAGGTCTAGGCGCAGCAGGGTCTGGGGCAGGAACTCGACGGGAGTATCGCCTATGCTCGTCGGCGCACTTTGGCGGGCGAGGATGCGGCTGTTGGCGTACTTACCTATTTGTTTGAGCGTTTTGGGCCGCAACTGGCCCGTCCATTTGATTTCCACCGGCCAAAAACGACCCGCTCTTACATAGGCTATATCCACTTCGCCCTCGCCTTTGATATAGTAGGTGGGGTAGCGGCGGCTATAATGGGCAACGGCGCAGGCTTCTACTAACAAGCCGGTGCGCTCAGAATCGGCGAGGAGGGGGCGCACTTGGGCGGCGAAAGGATCTTGGGTCTCGTGCAGCCAGCTTTGCACGGCATGAAAAATGAAGGGATCGCAAAAGCCGATTTTGCGCGCCTTTTTCGGCGCCGCGGCCAGCTTGTCCTCGCGCAAGGCCGGCTGCACGTGGAGTACATCCATAGAGGTGAGCCGGGCGACATAGTCGCTGACGGTAGCGGGATGGTCGATGCTGAGGGTGCGGGCCAAGGCGTTATACGTGATCTGAGTGCCGCAGCAGCGAACAATGGCGGCCAGCACTTCGCTCAAATAGTGCTCCTGCTTGCCGCGCTTGAGCATATCGCCGCGTATCCAGTCGCTGTACGTGGCGAATGTGGCCGGGAGGATGCGATCGTGGCGGGCCATATCGTTGATGGCGGTGAGAAAGCCGCCGTGGACTAGATAGGCGAGAAATTCTTCGCGCAGGACTTGCTCGGTTGCTGCGGGTAGCGGCGATTTAGGCTGTGCTAATTGCAGCAGTTGTTGGTTGCTCAGCGAGCGCTTGAGACCCACGGCCGCGGCAAAGCTCAGGGGATAAAGGTGAAAGTCAACCACTTCGGCTTGCCCTCTGCGGCCGGGAAAACGCATGCGGGCCTCTTGGATGACCGCCATGTCCGAGCCGGTCGCAATGAGTACGACGCCTTCGAGCAAGCCGGCGTCGGCGAGGTACTTGATTCCCTTGTCCCAACCGGCGATATAAGTGACTTCGTCGAGCAGGATGTAGCGCCGGCCCTCGGTGGGCATTGCTCGCTGTAGGGACGATACCAAGCGCACTAGCGCGTGGTGGTCGTCGATGAGTTCGCCGGTGAAAAAGCGCAGACGGGCCGGGTCAATGCCGGTTGCAAGCAGGTCGCCCATCCACTGTTTGAGCAGGGTCGTTTTGCCAATCTGGCGGCCCCCGCTGACCGTGTAAATGCCCGGCTGGTTGCGCGGCAGGCGGTCGAGCAGGGGAAAGCGATAGATTAGGGGCTGAGTGCGCAGGCGTCTGAGGTGCGGGTCGAGGTCGGAAAAGGCACCTTCGAGATGACTATTGTGGATTTGAAATTCTTCTAAGTTCATAAAATAATATGTGTTACGTTCTTTTTTGAAATTTAGTCAATGACCTCTGAATAAATTTAGTCAATGCACATCAGTGGCGCAAGATAGGGCTAGCTCGGTCGGCGAGACTAGCAGCCGCGATCGCCGCGTCGTTTTGGTTTGTGATTCAGCTAACTTATCTTTACGCTTTAATCGCTGCCGCTTTGACTCGAAAGACGAAAAACGCCAATGACCGTTCTCGAACCCCTCTTCGCCGGCTTGGGTCAGCTCCGGGCGCACAAGCTGCGCTCGCTGCTGACGCTGTTGGGCATTGTCATTGGCGTGGCGGCTATTATTGCCGTGGTGTCGCTGGGGGAGGGATTGCGCCGCGAGGTGATCTCGCAGTTCATCTTCAGCGGCGGCGCCGGCATGATCGAGGTGGAGCCGCCGCGCCAGTGGGTGCGCAAAGACGGCCGCTGGGTGCGCCGCCCGTGGGAGGAGCATTTGACCGCCGCCGACATGGCGGCCATGCAGCGGGAAATCGACGGGCTGCACGCGCTCGTGCCTAGCGTTGAGGGCCGTGCTTCCCTCCAGCGCGGCAAGACCACGGTGCAGGTGAGCTATACGGGCACTTCCGCGGCGTTCAACGAGGGTTTCAACTGGCCAGTGACCCGTGGCCGGCCCCTGAGCGCGGACGACTTGCGCCTCGCCCGCAAGGTTTGCTTGCTCGGCGAGGATGCGCACAAAGACCTCTTTGCCGCGGCCGATCCGCTGGGCGCAGAGATTTTGCTCAACGGCGACCGCTACGTGGTTGTTGGCGTGCTCGACGAGCGGGTCCGCTTTGGCCGCAGTGAGGGCAATATCGCGTTGGTTCCGTACACTACGGCCCAAAAGCGGCTGCGCGGCGCGGATCACTTTTCGCAACTTACGCTCTTTGTCGAGGATTTGGAAGCCGTCGAGCGGGTCGTCGCTGCGGTGCGCCGCGTCCTCCGACGGCACCACGAGCACGGCGACGAATTCAGGATCGAGACCAGCCAAGGAGAGATAGACGGGGCCAATGAATTCTTCCGCGTCTTGCAGCAAGTGGGTGGTGGGATTGCGGGGATTTCGCTGTTGGTGGGGGGCATTGGCATCATGAATATCTTGCTGGTGTCGGTGGCCGAGCGCACCCGCGAGATTGGCATCCGCAAGGCCCTGGGGGCTAAACCGCGCCACATCCTCGGCCAGTTCCTCGCCGAGTCCGTGGTCTTGAGCATGGTCGGCGGTCTGTTGGGTATCCTCTGTGGTTTCAGCTTGGGCTTGGGGGCGGCTTTCGCCATTGCGCAGCTCGCGCCCGGTGCGCCTTTTACCAGTATTGTCTCGGCTGAGTCGGTGCTCTGGGCCGTCGGTTTTTCATCGGCGGTCGGCGTTTTTTTTGGCGTCTATCCCGCCTTGCGCGCGGCCCGGCTCGATCCGGTAGAAGCGCTGCGTCGCACGTGATTTTCCTCGAATCCATCCGCATTGCCCTCGGGCAAATATGGGTCAACAAGCTGCGCACAGCCCTGACCCTGTTGGGCATGATGATTGGGGTCGGCGCCGTTGTCGGCATCGTGTCGATTGGCGAGGGGATGCGGCAGTTTGTCGTCGATGAGTTCGGCAAGTTAGGCGGGGCGCAGTTCGTGATGATCTCGCCGCAATACATGCAGCGCAAAGACGGCCGCTGGGTGCCCAACCCCCGCTCTAAGCCCTTGACCATGGACGACCTGTCCGTAGTTGCGCAATCTTCCGACCGCTTAGCCGCAGTCCTGCCTTCTATGAACAATGGCGCCAATCTGCGCTATCGCAAGGCCAGCTACCAGAGCAGGGCGGCTGGGACCTTGCCCGAGTTCGCCGCGGTGTACAACTGGCAGGTCGCCGAGGGTCGCTTCCTAATCGACGCCGACTTGAACAAGCTGCGCCGGGTCTGCGTGATTGGCAAAAAGGTGCGCGAGGAGGTGTTTGGCTTGGCTCCCTTCTTGGGCCGTCAGCTCAAGCTCAACGGCCAGCGCTTTACGGTGGTGGGCCTCATGGAAGAGCGCCAGACCTTTGGCGAGGACTGGGGCGATCAAGTGCTGGTGCCGGTGACGACGGCCCAGCGCCGCCTCGCCGGCAACAAGTACATCCAAGCCATGGTAGCCCACGCCAAAGAAGCCGACGATGTGCCCCATATCACCGCGGCCATTGAACAGGCACTCAAAAAGCGCCACGGCCCAGAGGCTAGCTATCAAATCATCAGCGGCCGCAGCATCCTAGAGCAGGTTGAGCAGACCATTTTGCTGTTGAAGTTGGTCGTCGGTGGGATTGCGGGGATTTCGCTGTTGGTAGGGGGCATTGGCATTATGAACATCTTGCTGGTGTCGGTGGCCGAGCGCACCCGCGAGATTGGCATCCGCAAGGCCCTGGGGGCCAAGCCGGTGACGCTGCTGTGGCAATTTGTGATTGAGGCGATGGCCCTGAGCTTGACTGGGGGTGCGCTCGGGGTGGCGGCAGGCTATGGGTTGGGCGAGGGCATTGCGCGGGTTATTTCCCACTACAGCGAATTGGACTTTCCCAGCATTGTCTCGCCAGAGGCCACGCTGCTGGTGCTGGCCTTGTCGATTGCGATTGGTCTTTTCTTTGGCATTTATCCGGCGGCCCGCGCCTCGCGGCTCGATCCGGTGGATGCTTTGCGCTCGGAGTGATGTGGTGCTGATCGAACTGAATGGCATTAGCAAGGTCTATGTGCGCGGCACCGAAGAGGTGCATGCTCTGCGCTCGGTGGATTTGGCGATTGAGGACAACGAATACGTCGCGCTGATGGGGCCTTCTGGCTCGGGCAAATCCACGCTGATGAACATCTTAGGCTGCTTGGACTCGCCGACGGATGGGACGTATCGCTTGGCCGGTGCGGATGTGTCGGGCATGAATGCCAACGAGCTGGCCGAAGTGCGCAACAGTCGCATCGGCTTCATCTTTCAGACTTTCAACTTGCTGCCGCGCGCCTCGGCTTTGCAAAACGTCGAGCTGCCGCTGATTTACAATGGCCAACGCCGCAAGGTGCGCCGTGAACGGGCGATTCAGGCGTTGGAGCGGGTTGGTTTGGCCGACCGCATGACGCACCGCCCGACCGAGCTGTCCGGCGGTCAATGCCAGCGGGTGGCCATTGCCCGCGCTTTGGCCAACGGCCCTTCGCTGCTGCTGGCCGACGAGCCGACCGGCAATCTCGACTCTAGCACGGGCGAGGAGATCATGCTGCTCTTCGATACCTTGCACGCGGAGGGCAACACCGTGTTGTTGGTGACCCACGATCCGGTTATTGCCCTACAGGCCGAGCGGATGATCCGCATCCACGACGGTCGGATTGCTTCTGACGAGAAACTGGGGTAGTTGCATTTTGTCCCCGCAGACAGATTACACGGCCCCAGTGGCGCGGAGCAACCAATGAAAATCGTCGGCTACAGCGACCGTTTTAGCGTGCGGCCCGGGCAGACCATACGCTTTATGGTCAGCAGCGAAGCGCCCGCCTATCGCGCCCAACTCGTGCGCCTGCGGCATACGGACGCCAATCCCCAAGGTCCCGGCTGCAAAATCGAAGCGCTCGCATCCTCAATCAGCGGCGAGTATCCGGGGCGCTACCAAGCCATCCACAGCGGCTCGTGCGCGGCCGTGCCGCACCATTGTTTGCTGAATTGCCCCAATGGATTTACCCTGCGGGCGTGGATTTACCCGACCACGCCGCAAAAGGGCTTGCAAGGGCTGTTGACCAAGCTATCTGGCCAATCGGGCTATGGTCTCTTTATCGCCGAGGACGGGTCGTTGGCCCTGTGGGTCGGCGATGGGACGCGGCTGGAAAAAGTCAGCACCGGTGTGCCGCTGCACACCGCGCAGTGGCACTGCATCGCCGCCAGCTACGACGCGGCCACCGGTGCCGTTTGCCTCTCCCAGCAGTTGCAGTCCAACTGGCCGGTGGCCCATGCCCAAGTTAGGGTCTGCAAAACCATCCGCCCCTTGGCGGTGGGAGCAAACCAAGCGGATTTGCTGATCGCCGCCAAGGCGGGGCCGGTGGCCACCCACCACTTCAATGGCAAGATCGACAATCCGCGGCTCTACGCCGACGCCGGCACCCCGATCGCCAACTGGGACTTTTCTCTCGATATCGGCGCGGAAATAGTGCGCGACATTGAGGTCAACCAACTCCACGGCCGCACGGTCAACCTGCCGACCCGGGCTGTGACCGGGCACAACTGGACCGGCGACGAGGCAGATTTCAAAGCCGCCCCCAGCCAGTACGGGGCCATTCACTTCCACGACGACGATCTCGAAGACGCTCAGTGGGATGCCGCCTTTGAGTGGACCGTGCCCGCAGACTGGCCGAGCGGCGTGTACGCAGCCCACTTGACCTGTGCTGATGCCGAGGACTATCTGCCCTTTATCGTCGTCCCGGAAAAAGCCCAGGCCCGCATCGCCTTTCTGATGCCGACTCTCACGTACCTGGTGTATGCCAACCAGCGCTTTAACGATCCGATACGCTCCATGCTGGACCTGCGCGCAAGCAGCACCGCCACTGCGCAAGACCAGTACATGGAGGCCCAGCGGCTCTTGAGCTGTTACGACTTGCACAGCGACGGCACGGGGGTCTGCTATTCGTCGCGCCGCCGCCCGATTCTCAATTTCCGTCCCCTGTACCGCATGCCCTCCCGCTCCTTGGCCGCGCACTGGCCCCGCCTGCTCAACGCCGATCTCCATCTGCTCGACTGGTTGGACGCCAAGGGCTTTGCCTACGATGTGATCACCGACGACGAGTTGCACTGCGAAGGCCGCGCGTTGTTGGAGCCGTACCAGGTGGTTCTCACAGGCACTCACCCAGAGTACTGGACGGCGTCCATGCTCAAAGGACTAGAGGCGTACCAGGCGGGGGGCGGGCGCTTGATGTACTTAGGCGGCAATGGCTTCTACTGGATCGCCTCCTTTGACCCTAAGCGTCCGCACATCGCCGAAGTCAGGCGCTGGCGGGGCTCGCGCGCTTGGGAGGCTGCCCCTGGCGAGTGCTTTCACAGCACTACCGGCGAGATGGGTGGGCTATGGCGCTTTCGCAATCGGGCACCGCAAAAAATGGTCGGCGTTGGTTTTACCGCTCAGGGCGGAGGCCAAAACCGCCCCTATAAAAGGCAGCCGGACAGTTTGGACCTTAGAGCGGCCTTTATCTTTGAAGGCCTAGAGCCCGAGGAGCTAATCGGCGACTTTCCCGCCTTGGTTTTGGAACACGGTGCCGGCGGCTTCGAAATCGATCGGCTCGACCGCCGCTTGGGCACGCCCGACCACGCCCTGTTGCTGGCTTCAGCCGAAGGCTTCACCGATTTGTACCAGGTGGCCATTGAAGACCAGTTGGTCTCGGCCCCCAATACCGGCGGTAGTCACAACCCCTTAGTGCGGTCCGACATGGTGTATTTTGAAGGCCCCAAAGGCGGCGCGGTATTCTCGGTTGGTTCTATTAGTTGGTGCAGTTGCCTTTCGCACAACCGCGGCGACAACAATGTCTCGCGCATCACCGAGAACGTGTTGCGCCGCTTTGCAGCAATGGATTGATATGACGGCCGAAAGTCCCCTTGTCTGCAACCCAGCCAAGGAAATTCTCCGGCGCGGGTTTTTTAGGTACCGAAAGGATAAAAATGACCACTAAAATCACGATTGGGATCACCCGGGATTTCTTTGACGCCGAGGGAAATTTCGACTTGCCCGGTCCTGGGCTGGAACTATTTGCTGAAATGCCCGGGGTTCAGTACCGGATATTGGCCGAGCGGAGCGCGGAAATTGCCGCCGAGCAAGTGCGCGGCTGCGATGCGGTCATTTCGGCCGGGTCCCGCTGGAGCGAGTGCTCCTTGGTTGGCAACGATCAGCTCGTGGCCGTACTGTTCACCGGCGTTGGCTACGACCACATTGATGTCGAGGCTCTGACCCGGGCCAATGTAATGCTCTGCACGGCCCCCGACGCCGTGCGCCGACCCATGGCCTGCACCATCATCACCTTTGTGCTGGCCTTGGCGACGCGCCTGATCAACAAAGACCGAATCACCCGCGAGGGGCGCTGGGCCGACCAACGTCTCTACCGCGGCGAAGGGCTGACCGGCAAGACGCTCGGCTCCATTGGCATAGGCAATATTGGGCACGAGATGTTCCTGCTGGCCAAGCCCTTTGGTATGCGGCATTTGGGTTGCGATCCCAAGCTGAGCGAGGAGGATGTGGCCGATGTAGATGTGGAACTGGTCGATATGGACACTCTGTTGGCCGAGTCCGACTTCGTCAGCGTCAGCGTCCCGCTCAGCGAGCAGACGCACCATCTGATCGGCGAGCGGGAATTGAACTTGATGAAGCCGACGGCGTACCTGATCAATACTTCGCGGGGCCCGGTCGTCAATGAGCAAGCCCTGATTCGAGTCCTGCAGAGCGGGCGCATCCGCGGCGCTGGGCTGGATGTATTTGAGCAGGAGCCCGTCGATGCGGACAATCCCCTGCTCAAAATGGACAACGTCGTGGTCTCGCCGCACTCTCTGTGCCACACCGACGAGTACTACATGCAGGCCTGGAGAGGCAGACTCCGGCAGGTAGCGAAAATCGGGCGCGGCGAAGTTCCAGAGTACGTAGTCAACAAGGCAGTACTGGAAAAGCCCGAGTTGCAGGCCAAGCTCGAACGGTTGCACTGCGACCGCCCAAATTAAAACGGGCGCAATCGGGCGGTCGGTGCCCAGGGCGGCCTTTATGAGCGAGCGCAGAAACTGGTGCCAAGGTGCAAATTGACCATTGATTACCAATAAAGAAAGGATATCTCCATGTTCGTCGTCCGTGCATTAGCATCCATCGTTTTGGTCTTTCTCGCTCTTCCGGCGAAAGCCCAGATTACCCTTGCTCCCGACGATTTACGCCTGTCTTGGGGCATGGCTTGGGAACAAGAAATCGCCACAGTGCCTAGCAACCTAGCGGACACTGGCTTCGACTTAGGCTCGGCCGGTGCTGATCAGTTCTTCGACCTGACCAGCTCTCCTGCCAACAGCATACGTACCTTCGTCCGCAGTTGGGTCATCCCGCTGGAGCAGGCCCCGGATGCCAACTTCCCCGACGCCGATTACGCCGTCCATAACATTGCTACTGTGCCCAATGCCACCGGCGGAACCGACGAGATTGAGACGTACGACTATTTCCAGCGCGGTCCCGACGGCGATGTCCCCGTTGGAGCGGAAGGGCCGGCCGGACAAGCCTCCATCCCGCTTGTCGATAGAGGAACTCCTTGGCCGCTAGCGTTTGGCAAAAGCTGGGTGAGCGAAAATCTTTCCTTGGAGCAGACCCTAGCGCCTGGGGTGATAAGCTCCGGCCTGTACAACTATCAGTACGCGGTTGATGCGTGGGGCGAGATTCGGCTACCGGCGGGTACCTTCGATTGCCTGCGCATCCACCAGACCGGCAGCAGCGTCGTTACCTTCACCGGCAACGATCAACTCGCGTCTTTGGGTGAGGTGACCGCCGAGATAGACGCCTATGGTTGGTATGCCCGCGGGATTGGCACCGTCGCCGTAGTTGTAGAGGCGAAGCAGACTTTTGCCAGCGGCATCCTCCCGCCGACTACGACCACCCAAATCGTCCGCCTCACCAAGGTATCCAGCCCGGCTAGCGCGGTAGCTGCCAAGAGCTGGGGAGCGATCAAGGGCAAGTTCGCCGAATAGATCGATTGGCTATTGCCACGTTGTTTGCACGTGTGGATAGGCGCGCAGCCGTTGGTCGGCACTGATCAGCGCTAGGCGGTGCACCCGCGCTGTGGCGACGATCATTTGGTCGGCTGGGTCTTTGTGGAAGAGTCCGGCAGTTTTTCCGGTGATTCCAGCGCCCAGATCCAAGCATGGGTGTCGAGCAAGTACTTCACTGGCAGGCTTCCCAATCATCCTCGCCGAGCGGATCATCCCAACCGGATTGGTACGCGACCGTACCGCGGAGCGAGCCGAAGAAGGATTGGGGGTCGGGTTGGGCCTCTGGCTGAGGAGGGACGACGTGCGCTACGACCTTGCCGCGATTGGTCAACGCTACGGTTTTGTATTTGGTGCCAACCTCGCGCACGACTTGGGTGCATTTGGCTTTGAACTCGCTGATGGACATCCGCATGGTCTTAACTCCTGACTATATAGTCATCTTATATGACTATATTAGGTCGCGCGTTGCTTCTCGTCAATTCAGTGGTTAGCCCCGCGACACCCGGCCGGCTGCGGCCCGCCCGTCGCCCAGTCCAACAGCTCGACGGTGTGGACGACCGGGACCGCGGCGCAGGCGGCGATTTGTTCCATGCAGCCGATGTTGCCGGCCGCTACGATCTGCGGCGCAACGCGGGCGATGTGCTCGGCTTTGCGCGCTTGGAGCTGTTGGGCCAAGTCGGGGCGCAGCATGTTATAGGTGCCGGCGCTGCCGCAGCAGATATGGCCCTCGGGCACTTCGACGACTTCAAAGCCCGCGGCCTGTAGCAGTTGCCTGGGTGGCTTGGTAAGGTGCTGGCCGTGTTGGAGCGAACAGGCGTCGTGATACGCCACTTTCAGGGGCGGTGCGCAATTGGCCGTGCCTAGCCCCAATTGCGCCACCACCTCGGACACGTCTCGCACCCGCTTGACCACTGCTTTGGCCTTGTCGGCCCACTGCCGATCGCGGCGAAAGATGTGATCGTATTCTTTGATCGCCGTGCCGCAGCCCGACGTGTTGAGCACAATCGCGTCCAAGCCGCCCCCTGCCAACTCGCGATGCCAAACTTCAATGGCGCGCTGCATGAGCTTGAGGCTGCGCTGGCGCTCGCCCATGTGGAAAGTCAGCGCACCGCAACAGCCCATATCCGGCGGAATGACCACTTCGGCTCCTAGTCGCGTCAGCAGCCGGACGGTCGCGTCGTTGATCTGAGGCCCCAACACCTGTTGGACGCACCCGGTGAGCAGGGCCACGCGCAACTGACGCGGCCCTGCGGCGGGCACGACGCCGGGCCGGGCTACAGAAGCGGGTCGCGGCAATCGCCTGGGTGCCATAGCCAACAGAGGCCGCATGACGCGGGGCAGCAGCGGGGAAAAGGCGCGGCCTAGCCCCGACATTTTGAGTGCCAAGCGCAAACGACCAGGATAGGGCAACAGCCGCGTCAGCAGGGCGCGCAACAGGCGGTCGGCCAGGGGCCGCTGGACGAGCTGTTCTAGCCGCGGGCGGGCCGTTTCCAACAGGCGCGAATAATCCACGCCGCTGGGGCAGGTGGTCTCGCAGGCGAGACAGCCGAGACAGTTGTCGATGTGTTCGACCGTTTGGCGGGTCGGCGGGACGCCTTCTTCGAGGATGTTTTTGATGAGGTAGATGCGGCCGCGCGGCCCTTCGAGTTCGTTGCCGGTGAGTAGGTAGGTGGGGCAGGTGGCATTGCAAAAGCCGCAGTGGACGCAGGCGCGCAAGGCTTTTTCGGACGCCTCAACCTCTGGGTCTTGCAGCAGATGAGCGGGAATGTTGGTGCGCATAGGTCAGTCCTGTTCGCCGCGCAGCCAGCGTGCGAGGGCCTTGTCGGGTGCGCCAATTTCTGCCAGCGATGTGTAGTAGTAGGCTTCCCAGCCGTCTTCTGGCAGGCCGGTAAACAACATCAGATTAAGGGGATAGTTCTCGGAATCCGTGCAGCGGCGGAAGTCGTCGCGGAAGAGAAAGGTCGGCTTACCGAGGGCAATGGCCGCGCCCAACTCGACCATCACCCCTTCGTCTGGCGGCGTCCCGTTGACAATGGCGAAAATTGCGTCGGCCTCGACCACGTCGCGCAGGTCGGCTTGGCCGACTTGGTAGGCCCAGCCCGGCGCGGAGAAATCGACTTGGTTGTTGCGGGCAAAAGGCTCCCAGACCTCAGCTCCCAATGCCTCTAAGGCCGCGACGAACGGGGGCAGGAGCCGCTCCTTCCATTGGGTTGAGAATCCATACGGGCTGGCGAGATAGAGGGTTTTTTTCATCTGTACGCTCCGGCTTGTGCATTATACGTCCTATATTCTGTCTATATTCAGTACAACGCAACTGTTCATCCACGCAAAACGAGGCGTCTTTCTATGCCCAATCTCCGCGAAAACATCTCCCTCGCTCCCCTAACCACGATGGGCCTCGGCGGCCCGGCGCGCTACTTGGCCGAGTGTACTTCCCTAGACGAGATGCACACCTGCTTGAGGTGGGCGGCTGATGAGGGCCTTGCTGTGCAAGTGCTCGGCGGCGGTAGCAACGTGCTGTTTGCCGACGCGGGGTACGGCGGGGTGGTGCTCAAAGTGGGACTGAGCGGCGTGGTGTTCAATGGCGCGACGGCCGAAGTAGCGGCGGGCGAGGCTTGGGATGGCTTTGTCCAGTGCTGCGTGGAGCGCGGCTTGGCTGGCGTGGAGTGTCTTTCGGGTATCCCCGGATCGGTGGGGGCGACGCCGATCCAAAACGTGGGCGCATACGGCCAAGAAGTAAAAGACACCATCGTTCAAGTGCGGGCACTCGACCGGCAAACCTTGGAGGAAATCGCGTTTGCCCCGGCTGAATGCGGCTTTGCCTACCGCCAGAGCCGCTTTAAGGGAGCCGACCGCGACCGCTTTATTGTAACCTCGGTGACCTATCGCTTGGATGCCAGCGGCCAGCCGCAAATCCGCTACCCGGAGTTGCGTCGGCACCTCGGCGATGACCAACCGACCTTGGCGACGGTGCGCGACGCGGTGCTCGCGCTTCGCCGCCGCAAATCCATGGTCATTGACCCGCAAGATCCCAACTCTCGCTCGGTCGGTTCCTTCTTCTTAAATCCAGTCGTCGACCTAGAAGCCTTTGCCGCATTAAAAGATCGCTATCCCAAGGTTCCGAGTTTTCCCGATTCGGCCGGCATCAAGGTCCCGGCTGCGTGGCTGGTCGAGCAAGCGGGATTTCACAAGGGGCTGCGAAGGGGCGATGTGGGCATCTCGGAGCGACACGCGTTGGCTTTGGTCAATCGCGGTGGGACGACACGCGAAATTCTCTCTTTGGCCAGCGAGATTCGCGATGCGGTGGAACAGACTTTTGGGATTTGCTTGGAGCGGGAGCCGGTGTTGGTAGAGAGTTAGGAGGGTTTGTCGCCGCTTGAGGCTGTGTGATACTTTATGATCGGCACATGGACGCAGAATAGTAGAAATAAGACGATCCGAATCTCGAATCGTTCAGTCACTCAGGATTATTATATAAGCGAGGAGCTAAAACCATGTTGGAACGCTTGCAGATACGGAATTTCCGCGGCTTCAACGCGCTTAAAATCGATTCGTTAAGCAGCATTAACCTCATCGCCGGAAAGAATAATTCTGGCAAGACCAGCTTACTTGAGGCGATTGCTCTGCTAGTTGGAGCCGGAGACGCACGCCTGGCAAGAAATGTCAATATTATTCGCGGCTTGGAATCAGAGAGAAGCGTGTCGCCAGCGATGATTGGTTCCCTGTGGAAACAACTCTTCTCTGATCTGAACTTGGAACGGGCCATTGAGATTGAGGGAGAGCATACGTCGCATGGTCAATTGGCCTTGAAAATCACATCCGAGAGACAAGCCACCTCTGAGACTGCTCTTGATCTTATGGAAGAAACTTCGGTGCTAGACCATTTTAGCGAACATTCACTTGCATTTCAGTATATCGAATCTTCGGAGAAATGTATCAAAAGCCAGATACGTGTGAAGGGACAGGAGTTTGAAATCAGTCAGCCTACTACAAACCCCTCGCTTGGTGCAATAGTTCTCTTGTCTCGCACTAGGAATATCCACAGAGACGCCGTAAGGCTAGGACAATTGAGAAAGAAGAAACAGGGCGATCTACTCTTAAAAGCACTAAAGATCATAGAGCCGAAACTACAGAGCATCGAAGACAATTCCTCCAGTGGAACTCCCATGATCTGGGGGGATATCGGGTTGTCCGAACTGGTGCCGCTGCCAGCAATGGGCGAAGGCATGACTCAGATTGCCCGGCTCGTTTTGGCCATAGCCTCTATGCCGAATGGTGTTGTTCTGATCGATGAGGTTGAAAACGGCATTCACCACTCGGTATTGCCCGATGTCTGGCAGGCGATTGACGAAGCGGCTAAGCAGTCCCACACGCAAATTTTTGCGACCACGCACAGTTTTGAATGTATAGAAGCAGCGCATCAAGCCCTCGGCGCTGGCGGCTTTCTCCTACATCGGCTCGAAGCCAGCGACGCGGAAAACCGCTGTGTTACCTACGAACCCGATACAATCGATGCCGCTATCCGACACAATCTTGAGGTTCGCTAGGTATGACAAAACGAAAAGAAATCGAATCGGCAATCCAGCTTCTAGTCGAGGGCAACGATCCGCGCAATTTCTTTGAAGCATTCGTTGAGCATCTATCGCTTGCAAATATCCAGATTCAGAACTTCGGCGGGGTGCAGGAATTGCCTAACTTCCTACCTGTTTTTGTGAAAAAACCAAATTTTCAGACCGTCCAAAGTATTGGCATTGTGCGTGATGCAGAAAGTAATGCTAAAGGGGCGTTCCAAAGCGTACAGTCCGCACTCAAAAAGGCCGAACAGGTCAACCTGCCTGTGCCGGACAGACCTGAGAAGCGTTTTTAAAACTCTTTTTTTTTAGTTTTTCTTTTGAGCAACAGATGGATCATAACGATGTGTATAAAGGCTTCGCTATTGCTAGGTAAGACCTCATAATCTTTGGCGTGGATTCGATAGTTGCCTAGCCAAGCAAACGTTCGTTCAACCACCCATCGGCGTTTAAGCAAGGTAAAGCCATGGTGTGGTTTTTCACTGACGTCCAACCCGATTTTATGGGTGCGTTTTAGGTTGGCGACCCATGTTTGGAGTGCCTGACCTCGATAGCCGGCATCGACCCACACTCTTTTCAACCGTTGGACGCCCGGTGAAAAATAGGCTTTCAACAGTGCTTTTAAGCCATCGGCGTCGGCGTCGTTGGCGGCGGTGACCTTGCATTGGAGGATCGAGCCTTGGCTATCGACGAACACGTGGCGTTTGCGTCCTTTGACCCGTTTACCGGCGTCATAGCCTACGGCATGGCCTTGCGTAGCGGTCTTAACGCTCTGCGAGTCGATACCGCCAGCCGAAGGCGCCGGTTGGCGCCCTTGCTGGGTACGTTGTTGGCGAACCAAGGCTTGCAGAATCCGCTGCCAGTGCCCGTCTTGACGCCAGCGATTAAAGTATCCATACACCGTTTGCCACGGCCCAAACGTCGGCGGCAACATCGGCCATTGACTGCCGGTTTTAGCCCGATAGAGAATACCATTGATGACTAAACGCAGATCGCGGGGTGGGCGACCCGGACCACCACAACGCCACCGACGCGAGGGAAGTAAAGGAAG
Organism: Candidatus Latescibacterota bacterium; assembly: GCA_965221515.1. Classification (GTDB taxonomy): domain Bacteria; phylum Latescibacterota; class UBA2968; order UBA8231; family UBA8231. The sequence continues at coordinate 2,985,914 of OZ244897.1, read as the reverse complement.
TAGCCGCTGCCATTGCGCGTCTGTTATATCGGTCGGATATTGATACCGCGTACTCATCGGAGACCTTTCGTTCAGGGTTCTTTGGCGAAACCTGAAGGTGTTCGGTGAGTACGCCAACGTCAAATCCAAACAACAAAAGGAGTTTTAAAAACGCTTCTGAAGAACGCATTGGCACCAAACCGGCGGTAACAGTGTTGATACTGCCCGGAGATGATCGCCCAGGTATGCTTGAGACGCTACTTTGCGAGAGCTTTGCGAATGACCCGGTGGAGGAGTGTATCGATGACTTTTTCGAGTGTGTCAAAAACAAAAATTTGCCGATCGAAAACCCACACAAAGCCCGCGCCCATGCCTATCTGACCACAAAGCCCGATCCCCATTCTTCCGTAGGTGTGGGAGCAAAGAAAAGCTACTGGGATTTAGATCATAGCGCTTTCGGAAATATTCGTAATTTTCTACAAAAAATACATGAATAGAACTCATTTTTGCCATTCTATTCACTCATTTTTGACAATTTATCGTGAATAGGGTATTCTAATGATATGGCAAGCACACAACCGATCAAAAACTGCATCTAGGATCTGAAACGAGAATACGATATCTTGCGCCAAGGTAAGGAATCGCTACTGTCAATGATTGGCGAAATAGAGATACCCGAGAGCGTGTACAGCTCGAACGCAATTGCAAATTTCACCTGAGTAAGGTTTTCTATCCGAGAATTAGCTACCAAGCCTTCTTGATTTAGGAGTGAAGATTTGAGCACGGAATTCCTACAGCCCCAACCAGATGTTTTGCCGGAACAATTCCACCGTCTCGCAGAAATTATACGAGAAGAATGCGCCCATTTTTCCTCAGTACGAGAGATCGTTCTACACCCTGCGTACCAACAGATTATAGGCATGGGGCCGCCAGTGCTGCCGTTGATTCTTAGAGAATTAGAACACAAGCCGGAACACTGGTTTTGGGCACTTAGGTCGATTGCACGAGAAGATCCCGTGCTTCCCAAGCATCAAGGCGTTGTCGCAGAGATGACCCAAGATTGGCTGAAGTGGGGGCGGGCGATTTTCTACAAACGATAGCTGCAACTGTTCCGTGAGCGACCACAGGAAGGATGGAGTCAGTCGGAAGAGGCCAAGGGCTTAAAATCCTCGCTGCTCATTGGTTTGTATCTATCCCTATCCCAGCGGCCATACATCTCGATCAATACGCGCTGCTTCAATAGGATCGTCTCGGGATTAATCCGCACCACTTTCGCCCCAAATGTACCATGCCCCATCGCCGCGACCAAATCTGTCACCAGATAACGCGGTGCCCATCCGATCATATAGTAGTCCTTCGTTTGCATTTGCACAGCCAACCCGGTTGCAGGATTGGTCAATTCCAGTGTGACGTACAACTCTTCGCCGTGCTCAAGGCGGTCAATGCGCTTTTTAGTCGCTTTATTGATATGTCGCCAGCCATGAAGAAAAAACCGGCAAGAGAAGTTCCCGCTGTCGTCTTGCTCGATCTTTGGAAAAACCTCGTAAGCGTCCGTTACGCGGTGGCCTCCGTTGGTGGACAAAATCTCAATAGGATCAGCTTCCTTTAGGCCCAGCCTTTGAAGATAGTCAGTAAAATCCTGCCTGGCCGAATTCATAACCCGATTTTGAAATAGCGGAAACAACTCCGCGGCCCGATAATCTTCGTTCAAATCGGGAAAATCAATCAACGGTAGGAATCCCACTTCCTCTTGTGCTCGCTTTGCGCCGCCGATATAACGGAAGCGATAGTCCGAACATTCGACATCAGCATCCAGCCGACCCACCGGAAACCATGCCTTGCTAGGCTTGTTGTCCTGCCAAGCCAGAAATAAGGTTCTCGTGCTCATTGAGTAAGCTCCTGTAATTGTTCAAGATTATAGCGCATCAGCGCAATCGCGAATTTTTTAGCTGAAGGCGACATCCAATCACTAGGTACGCGGTTTACGAGATTATCCAAGGATCTGTCGTCCACCTTTTCGAGCTTCGTCAGTGCCGGACGGAAAAGGTCTGGATATTTGCAAGTAGCTCGCCGGACCAACTCCAATGGGCTAGGCCCGTGCTGATCGTCCTCCAACCAGTAGATCGCGCCGCTTCCTTTTTTCCCTTTTTTTTCAACATAGTCGCCTATGCGATCTTCTGCCAGTCTTCTGTCTCGTCGCGTATCCTGAAGCTCCCGCCCCAACGATGAAGCGTGATCGAACGATGGTGCCACGAACTCTTCCCAGTGGTCGTCCTTCTTCTTCCGTAGTATGCCCCAATTCTCGTGATGGCGATCCGTGTTGCCAATCAACCCGTCTAGAAGCACGTATTCTGCAAGGCAGAGCTTTGCCTTTTCTGCGTCTTCAGGCTTTGAAAAAATATGGTCCATTACCTGCCAGATATTCGCCAAAGTATGGCTTGACTGATGAAATTTTCTCTTGAGGTCGTAATTGTGAAAGACTCTTGCTAACATCTGATTGCCGTGGATCAATTCCTTACCGTCTTGTGCGAACGATTTCGTCACAGATCCTCTCTTTTGTTCAAATACCGCTAATTCCACCCTTGCATGTTGAATTTCCAGTAAAGCCGCAACCTCGGCGGCAATTTTTTCCGCCCAGTGTTCCCCTGTATGTTCCCCTTTATTAAGGCGGGGGTATTTGAAGAGCCAATCTTCTTCTTTCTGCGGATGGCGATACCAAAACTTATCTTTGCTCCCCATATCCTCGGGATCTCTGGCCGATTCTTGCTTCACTTGAATGATTGGGTATAGGTCAGGCATGATTATAACTTCGCGTCCTCAGCTCCATACCGTCACATGCCTTTTCATAGTGCAGGAATGTGTAAAGTATCTAGGTTGGTAGCTGAGGACCATGGCATAGATTGCGGAGAATGCAGTGCCGCCTACTTAGGCCATCGGTCTTTTCGACAGGTCCAGTTTTGCGGAATCGCGTGCAGACGCAAGCTCCGCTCCCGGTCTGGACGGTTCCATGAACGTAATGGCCTCGTAGAAGTCGTCTAACGCGACAAATATGCCGTTTTCCTGCGCCCATTTGCGCATCCGCTGGTTGCAAGAATGCGCCCATGACAGGATTTCCACCTGCCAACCGCGCTTGTGCATGCGCTCCAAAGTGCTGTGAAAACCCGCGCCTTCGAGATAGCCGGCACCGTCGCCTGTTAGCAATACTACGATGCCGGGATTGCCGTTGTAATCCAGCGCATCTTCCAGCATGCGCAACTGCAACACTCGGTCGGGCATTTCCTGTCCGCCGCGCCCGCTGCTGCCGCGGTCGAACAGTTGGACTTCCACCCCCTGGCCTTCCATTCGATTCCACAACTGGCGCATTTCTGGCGGCACAGATCCGGTGGCCAGTGCCTTTTTCAGCGGTCGGTCGGCGTGCGCTAGGCGCAGTATATTGTCAAAGTTGATGCGCACGCGGTAACGAGCATTGGCACCTTCGCCGCGCTCTTCCGCTAGCCGTTGTGCTTCGTGGAAGATGTTGGAGTTGTCCCAATAAATGAAAACACTGTTCATGCCGGATTGCCTCCTAGTCTTAAAGCGGGATTTCTTACATAATATACTAAGAAGCCGCAGAGATTCGACAATGAACAGCAGGTGGAAGCCCTTCTGCTTGAAAGCGGCTTCCTACCAATAGCTCAGCGCGTCCGCAAAAATCGCCGCTAGTTCCTCGGCGTCAGCCGCTCGCGGCGAGAGCTTGGTCACTCGGTGCTGCGGGAGCGTACCCTCGACGAGGGCCGGGATGTGCTGGCTTTTGTAGCCGAGGGCACTGAGGCCGTTGGGTGCGCCGAGTTGGCGCATCAGCGAGATGATGCGGTCGGCTAAGATCGCGCCCGCGTCCTCGTCTTTGGCCTCGCGGCAATCGGCGCCCAAGACTTTGGCCGCCTGCAGATGCCGCTGGGGGCAAGTCGGTGCGGTAAAGCGGAAGACCGCCGGCGAGTTGACGATCACGGCAAATCCGTGCGGCACCAGCGGGTAATCAATGGCGTATCCGGCGGGAACATAGCGTTCGACCATGCCAGCTACCGGATAGGACATGCCGTGCGGCAAGTGGACGCCGGCGTTGCCGAAGCCAATGCCGGCGAGGGCTGCGGCCAAACACATGGCACTGCGGGCCTCGTCGTCGCTAGGGTCGGCCACGGCGCGGAGCAAAAATTGCTCTACCAACCGCAAAGCCTCCAGCGCCCACAAGTCGCTGATGGGATTCGATCCTTGGTAGGCCGGTCGCAGTTGGGGCCGCTGGGGTCGGGGCCGCTGGTCAAACGGCCGGGCCGTGTACGACTCCAAGGCGTGCGAGAGCACGTCGAGGCCGGTTGCGGCGGCCACCTGCGGCGGCATGGAGCGCGTGTTGTCTGGATCGACGATGCCCAAGGTGGGGCGCATGTAGCGGTGGGCCAGGCCAGTCTTGGCCTTCATCGCGACGAAATCGAAAATCGCCACGCCTGTGGTCTCGCTGCCGGTGCCAGCGGTGGTGGGAACGGCGATTAGCGGCTTGAGCGGGCCGGGCACTGGCGCTCCCCGGCCAATGGGCGCGTTGACGTAGGTGAGGAAATCGGCTGGGTACGTGGTGTACACGTTGGCGGCTTTGGCTGTATCGATCACCGAGCCTCCACCGATGGCCACGAACCCGTCAAACCCCTGTTGGGCGAATGCAATCGCCGCCTTGAACGAGGCGTCGGTCGGCTCGACGCGCACTTGGTCGAACAGCGCGTACTCGACGTCGGCCTCGGCAATGGCCGCCAAGGCCGTCTGCACGGGTGCTTGCTCGCGCAAGTTTGGGTCTGTCAAAACCATGACTCGCTGTAGCCCCTGGTCTTTGAGATCCATGCCGATCTCCTTGGTGGTGCCCGGGCCGAAGCGGATGTTGGAGGTGGCGATTTCGTAGGCGGTGTCGAGCAGCATAGGGCGTCGTCCTTTTGGCCGGGGAATATAGGCTTGACGCGAAGGGGGAGGCAAGGTCTAGTTAAGAGGAATTTGACAATGGGAGATCGCCGTGGTTGAAAGAGCGAATATGACACATGAGGAAGTAGAGGAAGGGCAGCGGTTGGTTTTGGATTTTGGCAAGTTGCAGCGGGCCGCCGCCTGTGGCGAGGGCTTGGTGCCAGCGGTGGCGCAGGACGTGGATAGCGGCGAGGTGCTTATTGTGGGGTACGCCAACCAAGCGGCACTAAACTATACGCGGCGCGCGGGCGTGGCCGCGTTTTGGAGCACGTCGCGCAACGAGTTGTGGGTCAAAGGCGCGACCTCGGGCAATGCGCTCGAACTGGTCGAAATCCGCGTCAACTGCGAGCAAAATTCACTGCTGTATCGCGTCCGGCTCAAAGGGGAAGGGGCCTGTCATACTGTGGACGCTGCGGGTCGGGCGCGGTTGGGGTGTTACTACCGGCGGCTCGTGGGGGATCGGCTTGAGCCGATTTGAACCAGATGATCGGCAAATAGACAGAATGGTAGAAACGAGACATCCACTGCTCGAATCGTTTAAATCATGCTCGATGGCTATATTGTTGCCAATAGGAGGGCTAGGCGATGGCTAATGCCGTGATTGTCGTGGACATGCAGAACGGTTTTATGCGCCCAGACGGGACGCTCTACTGCGGAGACCACGCGCGGGCGATCATCCCGCGAATTGCCGCGCGGGTCGAGCGCGAAAAGGCCGCTGGGGCCTCGCTGTTTTTTACCCAAGACAGCCACACGGCAAACGACCGCGAGTTCGAGATGTTTCCTCCGCACTGCATTGAGGGCAGCGAAGAAGAGCACATCATTGACGAACTGGCACCGTTGGTCCAAGACGCGCAGGTGGTCAAAAAGCGGCGCTATAGTGCCTTTTTTGAGACCGAGTTGGCCGCGATGTTGAATCAGTTAGTGCCAGACAAGGTCGTGGTGATGGGGGATTGTACGGATATTTGCGTCCTGCACACTGTGGCCGGGTTGCGCAACCGCGACTATCCGGTTGAGGTCCCAGCCGATTGCGTGGCCAGCTTTGATCCCCAACAGCACGAATGGGCCTTGGGGCATATAGAGAAAATCCTCGGGGCACAGGTCACCAACCGCTCATGGTAGAGCGCGACCTATACGCGCCCTCGGCGGCGACGCTGGCGGGCGACAACGCGGATATTTACTTCCGCCGCAGTTGCGACATCCTCGCGGCTGAGCAGCTCAATCCGGTCGTGGCAATGGAAGTGTTTACTCGGCGGTGCGCCCGGCTTTGCGGCTTGCGCGAGGCGCAGGCTCTCTTGCGGCAGGTGCTCGGTGCCGAGGCCGAGGTGTGGAGCTTGGACGAAGGGGATTGGATTGAGCCGCGCGAGGTCGTATTGCGGATTCGCGCGCCCTATCGGCAGTTCGGCCTGTACGAGACGGCGTTGCTGGGAATGCTCAGCAGCGAGACGGGGTGGGCCACGGCGGCGGCCGAGTGCGTGGCCGCTGCCGACGGGGTGCCGATCGTCAGCTTCGGCGCTCGGCACATCCATCCAGAGGTCAGCGCCCGGATGGAATACGCAGCCATCGTCGGGGGCTGCGCCGGCTGCGCGACGCCGCAAGGAGCCGCTCTCGCTGGCATCGAAGCCACCGGGACCATGCCTCACGCCCTGATCTTGTGCCTCGGCGACACACTCAAGGCAGCCGAGGCTTTTGACCGGCACCTCGACTCCAAGGTCGAGCGCATTGCACTGGTTGACACTTTTAAGGACGAAGCCGAAGAAAGCCTGCGGTTGGCAGAGGCCCTAGGCGAAAAGCTGTGGGGTGTGCGGCTGGACACGCCCAGCGAGCGCGGCCGCGTCACAGCCGAGCTAGTCGCAGAGGTGCGCGCCCGGCTCGATCAGGCCGGGCATAGCCATATAAAGATCGCGGTCTCCGGCGGCTTGGACGCTGAGCGCATCCGCTATTTCCGGGCGGCCGGGGCCCCGATAGATGTCTTTGGCGTCGGCAGTGCGATTAGCGCCGCTGCGGCGATTGATTTCACTGCCGACATTAAGGAAGTAGATGGCCATCCCCGCGCCAAGCGGGGACGGATACCGGGGCTTACAGAAAACCCTCGACTCAAACAGTGGCCACCGGCCGGCGGCCACTAAAGGAGCATATTATGAGCAAGTACGATTTTGGCAGTGGCCGCACAGATCCCGGCTCGTTTCCCACAGAGGCGCTGGCCGCGGCGGCTGGCGAAGCCGTGCGCGAGTTGGGCGCGGAGCTGGTGCGCTATCCCGGCGACATGGGCCATCAGGGCTTGCGCGAGGTCATGGCTATGCGCGAATCCAAGCGCGAGGGCATTGACGTGTCTGCGGACCACATCGCGCTGATGAACGGCTCCATGCAGGCGGTTACGCTAGTAGCGGAAGCGCTGATGGAAGGACCAGGGGACGTGATTGTCACCGAGGAACTGACGTATTCGGGGACGATTGGCGCGTACAAGCGGTTGGGAGCCGAGCTAGTCGGGGTGCCGCTCGATGAGCAGGGTATGCGCGTGGATGCGCTGGCCGACGTTTTGGCGGCTTTGCGCCGCAAGGGCACCCCGCCGCGCTTTATTTATACTTTGGCGACCTACCAAAACCCCACCGGCTCGGTCATGCCGCGGCAGCGCCGTCTCGAGCTGCTCGAAGTGGCCCGCTACTACGATGCCATTGTGGTGGAAGACAACTGCTACGGCGATGTGCATTTTGAGGGGCCGGAAGAGCCAGCGCTCTACGCGCTCGACGACAGTCCCAACGTCCTGTACATCGGCTCGCTGTCCAAAATTTTGGGCCCTGGGGTGCGGTTGGGCTATTTGTTGGCTCGGCCGCCGATGCTGGGGCGGATTCTCGACCGCCGCTACGACGGGGGCAACAGCTTGCTGGCGGCCGCTAGCTGCGCGGCCCTGTTCCGCGACCGGCTGTGGCAGCACTTGGCTGAGACCAATGCCATCCTCAAGGAAAAGCGCGACGCAGTCCTGGCTGGCCTCGAAGAAAACGCGGGCCAATTGTGCAGGTGGTCGCAGCCGGTGGGCGGCATGTTCATCTGGATCGAGTTCCCCGCCGATGTCGATGTCGATCGCCTGATGGCCCGGTGCGCCGAGCGCGGCATTGTGGTGGCGCGGGGGCAGGGCTTCCACATCCGGCGCGAGGACGTGCCGGCCATCCGCCTCGCCTTTGGCTTTGCCTCGTTGGCGGCCATCCGCGAGGGCGTACCGCTGTTGGCCGAGTGCATCCACCAGGCGCGGGTCCGCGTGATGGCCTGATGGGCCTACCCGCAATCGCCTTGGTGCAGATGGAGGTCAAGCCCGGGCGGCCCGACCTGAATGCGGAGCGGATGCTGGCCTTTCTCGCCCAGGCGCGGCAAGCTGGTGCTGAGGTCGTGGTGTTTTCCGAGTTGTGCGTCAGTGGCTATATCCTCGGCGACTTGTGGGAACTGGATGCTTACGTGGAGGATTTTGCCGCGTACAGCGACGAGATTTGTCGGGCCAGCACCGGGCTGACTGTGCTATTTGGCAACGTCGCGTTAGACCCAGTCCACAAGGGCCAAGATGGACGGCGGCGCAAGTACAATGCCGTCTATGTGTGCGCTAACGGCGAATACGCGGTGCGCGAAGCCGTGCCCGCCGGGCTGCCCTGCGGCGTCCATCCCAAAACCCTGCATCCCAACTACCGATTTTTTGACGACGACCGGCACTTTTTTTCGCTGCGCCACCTAGCCGAGGCCGAAGGCCGGCCACTGGCGGAATGGCTGCACCCGTACCAGGTGCGGCTCCAGGACGGGCGGTCCTTTAGCTTTGGCGTGCAACTGTGCGAGGACATGTGGTGCGAGGATTACTGCCACCGCGGCGAGCCCCTCGACACGCTCGCGCTGTATCGCCGCCGCGGTGCTGAGGCCGTATTCAACCTGTCGGCCTCGCCCTTTACGTGGCAAAAAAGCGACAAGCGCAATCGCGTGGTGCGCCAGATACTGGCGCGCTCGCCCCTGCCGTTTTTTTACGTCAACCAAGTTGGGGCGCAAAACAACGGCAAGAACATCATTGTGTTTGACGGCGACAGCACCGCGTATGCCGCCGGCGGGGACATTGTGTGCCGCGCCCGTCCGTGGCGGGAACAGCTCGTGCTCACCAGCCGCGAGGAGGTCGCGCCGCCCCAAAGCGAGATCGCAGCCCAGTACGCGGGTATCCTCACTGGGCTGCGGCACTTAGACGATGTGCGCGGCGCAAAGAGCAAGTTCCTTATTGCGACGAGCGGTGGCATCGACTCCAGCGTGGTTTGCTGCCTGTTGGAGCGCGCCTTTGGCCCAGAGCGCGTGTTTGCGGTCAATATGCCGACGCGCTTCAACGCCGCTGTTACCCAAGACAACGCTCGCTCGCTGTGCGCGGCCCTGGGCGTCGATTATCTCTGTTGCCCGATCGAATCGCTGTACGAGGCCGTCGCCGCGCTCGTGCAGGGCGCGGAGTTTTCCGCCGGGCCGGGCGAGTACACGCAGTTGGTCGATGAGAACGTGCAGGCGCGCATCCGCTTTGCCGATGTGCTTTCCGGCCTAGCGGCCAAATACGGACTCGTGTTCACGGCCAACGGCAACAAGACCGAGGTCGCCTTGGGCTACGCCACGCTCTACGGCGATGTCAGCGGCGCAGTCGCTCCGATTGCCGACCTGTACAAGGTGCAGGTTTTCGCGCTGGCGCGCTTTCTCAACGAGCGTGTCTATGGCCGCGTCGTGGTGCCGGAGAATTTGCTCGACGGCTCGGTGGTGCCCAGTGCGGAGTTGTCTGAAGCCCAAGACGTAACGCAGGGCTTGGGCGACCCGATTAAGTATGGATACCACGACGCGGTGCTGCGGCAGTTGATCGAATACCGGCGGCACAGCAGCGATTTGTTGCAGTGGTTTATCAAGGGCGTGCTGTTAGAAAAGTTGGAGTGGGACCACGCCGAGCGTTTCCGCGCGTACTTCCCGGATGCGCGCAGTTGGATCGAAGATCTCGAATGGGTGGAGCGCCAAGTGCAGACCAACTACTTCAAGCGGATTCAAGCACCGCCGGTCATCGTCTTGAGCAAGCGCGCCTTTGGCTTTGATTTGCGCGAGACCCAACAGCCCCCGTACGCGCCGCGTCGCTGCCAACAGCTAAAGGCTGCGGCCCTAAAGGTGCGGATTTGAAGGACATTTCCACAGTCAAGGAGCTTGTTTTATGACCGACCCGATCCTGCTCACTGACGAGCAGATGCGCGAGTTTATCGTCAATGGTTATCTGGTCTTTGAGCCGACCGTACCGGCGGGGACGCACGAGGTGTGCTATGAGCGGCTCAACCAAATCATCGACTCGGAGCTAAATCCAGGCAACAACATCCTGCCGCGCGTGCCGGCCATGCGCCACGTGCTCAACTCGCCCGAGGTGCGCGGTGCGCTGATCAGCGTCCTAGGCCCCAACTACTTGGAGCATCCACACCGCTACTGCCATCCCCTCAAGCCGGCGGCGGAACCCGTGGCCGAGGCCGAGGCCGCAGAAAGGCTGCGCCGCAACTGCCATCAGGATGGGTACACGCCGATGGGCCATCCGCGCCAGCACTATCTGCGCTATGCGCGGATTATGTACTATCCGCAGGATTCGCCGGTTGAGTTGGGGCCGACGCACGTAATCCCGGGCACGCAGTTCAATCGCGGATTGACCGACGAAGATCGGGCGCGCGCCTTGCCATTGGCCGGTCGGGCCGGTACGGTGTCGCTGACGCACTTCGACGTGGGCCACGCCGCTGGCGTCAGCCTGCTGCCCAGGCATCGGCACATGATCAAGTTCATCTACATGCGGGCCTCCGAGCCAACGGCACCGACTTGGGATTGCAAAAGCATGCACTGGCAGAAGCCCCAACGGATTGAGTCTCCCTACGATCTGGAACTGGCTTGGGCGCACACGTGGGACTGGCTGTGCGGCAAGCGAAATCGCTACGCGAGTTGGCCACCGGCCGCCGGAGATGTGGCGGCACGGATCGCTCAGCTCGGTCTAGAAGTGGATTTAGCGCAGCGGCTGGCAGCGGCACAGCAATTGTCTAGGTTTGGCGTTGATGCGGCTGCCGCTGTGCCTGCGCTCGTCGAGTGCTTAGGTACTGATCACCAAGCCATGCGCACGGCAGCGACCTACGCGCTGGGCGCAATCGGCGAGCCAGCGGTTGCGCCGCTGGCCAAAGCGTTGCGCGCCGCAGGTCGCGCGGCCGACCAACACGATGCCCCGCCCGCTTGGAACGAGGGGGCGACTAACATGGAGGACGCGGCGCAGGCTTTGGCGGCGGTTGGTGAACCCGCAGTCGAGGTGCTTTGTGAGCTGTTAGACGACAAAAGCGAATGGACTCAAGTCAACGCCGCCTTTGCCCTCGGCGAGATGGATTCACATGCGGTGGCCGCGGTCCCGGCGCTGACGCAGAGCCTTGCAAGTGGCTCGCATCGCTTGGTGCGCACGGCTCTGGTGGCGCTGGGCAATATCGCTCAGGGCGTACCAGTAGAAGCCTTGGGGCGAATGCTCTCGGCCGATCACCCCGACTGGCAGGAGGAAGCTGGCCGCCGTTGGGTGCCGCGCGATCAGGTGCGGACCAACGCCGCGATAGCCTGTGCCCAACTCGGCCAAGCCGCCGCTGGGTTAGAACCCCAGCTTTTCAGGGCACTCGACGATTCCTGCGGCCACGTGGGCGCGTTCGCGCTTAGTGCCCTGCAACAGATTGGCTCGCCCACCGCCACGCAGGCCGCGATGGACTACCTGTACTCGCAGCGTTGGGATGCTGCGATTGATGGCGAGCGGCAGTTTTGAGGCGATGAGTCGGCGATTGCTGCCGATAGATAACGCAGGCGTTGCTCAGGGCTTTTTGCGCACGCCTTGGAGGAAGATGCGGATGATGGTATCGACCATCGCCTCGACGCTCAGGCCCTTGGCGTGGATCATTACGGAGCGCACCATGTCGCGGAGAATAGCGGCTTCGACCTTGGGGTGATAGATGGAGAAGACGCCCTCTTCAGTGCCATTTTGTAGGACGGATTCGATTGCTGCTAGTTGGATGCGTCGTTCCTCGTGCCAGCGCTTGCGATTTTCGCCCCTGCCGTCCTCGCTCTTGCCATCTTCGTGCGACATTAAGCGGAAGAAGAAGCGGTTCTGGCTAAAGAAGGAGACGATGGCGTGGACCATCCGGCGGAGTTCATCTTCGGGATTCGGCTGGCAATTGGCCTTGCGCTGGAGTTGCTCGTTGAGCCGCCGAATGCCTTCAAAGACCACCGCAAAGTACAGCTCCTCCTTGTCGGCAAAGTACGTGTAGATCGTCCCCTTGCCGACGCCGGCTTGGTAGGCAATATCGTCCATGAGCACTTCGTCGAAGCGCTTGGCCGAAAAGAGGCGCGCCGCCTCTTCGAGGATGAGCTTTTTACGGTCTGTCTTGGCCATGGTATGAAATTTTACGCTGCATCTACGGCAGCGTACACCTTGCCTTTTGGGGTCAACCAAGCCACATCTTCCCGTTCGGCGTGCTCCTTGATCTCTCGTAGGAGTTGAATCGTTTCAGATTCATAGCACGGCTCACTCGGGTCATCGGCTGGGACGACCATCTCGACCTTATCAGTCTGAATTAGTCGCGTTCGCTTGATTCGCTGTCCGGGAATGTGCATGGTCTAACCTCTATTGAAACAATGTACGGTTACCAGCTTGGCCACACCTGTTTGACGCAGATGGGACCAAACGGCCTTTCAAAGAGTGGTCCCAGCGGCTCCTAGGTTTCCCGTCGCAAGGCCTATTCTTCAAGCAACACATACCGTTCCAGGCGCGCTAGTTGGTCGTCATCGACGTATTTTCCGATTTCTCTCCGCCATTGCGCGATGCTTTTGTAGGGCCGGTATTCCACAAACTCGTGTGCCAGACGCGGACCGACCCCGGGGATTGTGAGAAAATCTGCCTCGCTGGCGCTGTTGAGTTCGAGCGGCACGAAGACGTACTGCTCCAGCCGTGCTAGTGGGTCGTCATCGACGTATTTTCCGATTTCTCTCCGCCATTGCGCGATGCTTTTGTAGGGCCGGTATTCCGCAAACTCGTGCGCCAGGCGCGGACCGACCCCGGGCACTAGTTTCATCTCGGCGTCGCTGGCGCTGTTGAGATTGATTGGCAGGAAGAGATTGATATACAGTTCGGCTTGGACTGAGTCGGCTAGGGTCGAATCCAAATAAGCCTTGAACGCTGCCATGCCGATAAAAGGCCGCCGCTCCACAATCCCCTCTACTAACGCCGAGTCGAGTTGTGCTAGGGCTAACAGTTGTTCGACACTGGCTCGGTTGGGGTTGAGGACCGTTTCGTTTTTGCCGACCTGTCCTTGGGCGTTGCTGCCGTAGAGGCCGACGGTTAAAATCGCTATTGAAATGACGCGCTGCATTACTTAGTCCTCCTTTGTTTGCTCCCGGCTCAGCGTCGGGTGGTGGTACGTATAAAGAAACCCAATCAGTCCTAGCTGGACCAGGGCCCCGGGCGCCAACGCCGGCATGGCACCACCCAACGACTTAGCCAACAGCTCCAAGCCGCTCAGCGTCGGGTACATTTCCAATTCAAATTCCATATTGGCATTGAGATGAAACCAGAGGCCGACTAGGCCGGCTAAAACGAAAGCCAGCATGGTCAAGCGGAACAGGCGCAGGATAGTCGCGCCCCGGTAAAGTAGCCGCATCCCTAATAAAATTAATCCAAGCACCAACAAAACCAAGGGCACTTGTTGACGCCATTCTGCAAAGTGACCGAGCAGCAGTAGTTCGGTGCCTAGTCCTACCGTTCCGAGGACAAAAATCAGCAGGATACCGCGCCGTAAAGAAACGACTCTAGCGAACATCATCTAGTTCGGCTAGCGGTGGTGTTGGGCGAAAAAGTCGAATATGGGCGGCAGCGAGACTTCGACGACGGTGGGGAAGTCGAAATCGAGAAAACCGCCGTGGTCGTATCCTGCTAAAACCTGTGTTAGGTGGGGAGCACCCGTGCGCTCGACAAAGGTTTCAATAGCGGCAAACTGAGGTTTCATGCGCGGAAAAAGGAAGTCTTTGTCGCCAATAATCCAATAGGTGGGCAACGTGCGCAATGTTTCTAGGGCATCGAGACTCCAAGGACTGGCGATTGGTGCTATGGCAGCGTAAAAATCGGGCTTGTCGCTGGCCAAACGCAGCGTTCCCGCGGCTCCCATAGAGTGGCCGACGCCGTAAATGCGCTTGGTGTCGATCGGCCACTGGTGTCGCACTTGTTCCACTACGTCGAGGATGTCCTGCTGGCCTGCGGCGCGATAACCGACTTGTCCTCTGCCATAGGGACAGACGACGATCCAGCCCTTTTCCTCGGCGCGTTCCTCCAGTGTGTAGCGTGCAAATAGCACGGTCTCATCTTCGCCACCGCCGTGCAGGGCGACGACCAGTGGAACGGGGGTGTTACCCGGCCAAGAGTTGGGTACGTACACTTCGTAGAATTGTTCGGATTGATCTACATTGCTCCAGTACGAGAGCTTGATATGGCCTCGCTGCGAACGCAGAGCGGAATATCCTCGCCGGACCGATTGCAATGCTGCGCCGATTCGCTCGACTAGTGCTGCGCGCAATTGTTGGGTGTCAGCCCCATTGTCGATCTGGCGCGCTTGCCGGATAAGTGCCGCGATGACAAAGTGATCGCGGGGGTCTATTTGTAGATTGTTTAGCTCGTTTGCCAATCTGCCGACCGAAGGAGGTTGGCGCAAGGCGGCGGGGAAGTGTATTTGTGGGCGCACGGGATTGTCGGCGATTATTAACTCATCAAAGCGCATATCGTTTTCCCAGACGCCGGTGCGTAGAGACGCTCGGTCAACGCCAACTTGATCGGTAATGACGTCGTAATTGAGCGAGCCATTTACCTGTAAGGTGCCCTCTTTGTGCGCTGGAGTGGGCAGGCCCTGTTGGCCGTAGCTGAGCGTGCCGAGAAACCCGCCGTTGCGGTAAATCTCAATCCCGGTTCCCGTGCCGACAAAGGCGACATGGGTCCACTGCCAAGGCTCAATTAAGACGGGCTGTTGGTCTGTGGTGAATTCTTCGCCTAGGCGCATAATCAACGGCAAAGCGCCGCGTGGCAACTGACGCTGGGTGACCTGTTGAAAGCCGATGCGCCAAACCCAGGGATGCTCTTGGCTTTGGGTTATAAAGTTGAGCACATCGCCGTGCTGGTAACGCTGAGAGGACCACTCTAATTTGATCCAGAACTGGATGGAGAACGCGCCATCGCCGACTACATCGCGTGCATCTTCATAGCGCAAGGCATCCAAGCGCGATAGGCGCACGGCCTGGCCCGAGACTCCACTGACTTGATCGGCTTGGCGCAGCGGTGCAAACGCCGCAGCACCAGAGTGACTGATAAATCCCTGCGGATCTCGACGGTCAAAAGACCAGTGCATGGAAGTTGCTGCCTCTGCCCATAGATAGTTTGTACTATTGAGAATTAGCAGGACAAAAAATAGTGGGTACATCCGCTGCTCCTGTCGGAAGAGTCTATAGCTCCTCACACCATTTCCTCGACCAAGGCTTGGCTGGCCGGATCTAGGTGCCGGTAGTCGGGGATCTCGTAGCGGTTGCCGTCGGCGTCTTGTACTATGACTCGCCCGCCGCCCAACAGGCGCACATCGCTATTTCGGTGGCTGGAATAGATTTCAAAGGTGCGCGGTCCGCGGTCCGTCTCCACCTCCCAGCGCGGCACTCGGTTGGTCACTGTAACCTTGGCGATGCGCTGGATGCGCGGCGTGAAATAGGCCCGGGCCAATTCGTCTGCTACGGTTTGGCGGCTGTCCCGATCGAGCGCGTCGAGCCGAGCCAGCGAGCCAATCTCCTCGCCTTGGCGGTCTTGGACGACGATAAAGCAGTCGTCGCAACTGAGGGGAAAAGCCCGTTTGACCCGGACCTTGGAATAAGTCTGATCCCCGGCCAACTCTAGGTTTAAGTCCTCGAAGGCATCGATAAAAAACCGCGTTTTGTCCGGGTCGAGATACGCGATTTCAGCGGCTAGTTTGTGCTGCATCGTTTTACCAAGCTCTCAGTTTAGACATTTCGGTTTGCATGCGGCACAGGTTGGCGTAGATGCCGTCTTGCGCGATCAGTTCGTCGTGGGTGCCGATCTCGGCGAGTTTGCCCTTGTCGAGGATGAGCAGGCGGTGGGCGTTTTTGAGGGTCGATAGGCGATGGGCGATAGCAAAGGTGGTGCGCCCTTGGACGAGCCGCTCCAACGCCTCCTGGATTTGCGCTTCGGTCTGAGTATCGACGTTGGAGGTGGCTTCGTCGAGAATGAGAACGCGCGGGTTGCGCAAAATGGCCCGGGCAATCGAAAGCCGCTGCCGCTCCCCCCCAGACACGCGGATGCCGCGCTCGCCGACGATGGTGTCGTACCCGTCGGGCATGTTCATGATGAAGTCGTGCGCATTGGCTGCTTTGGCCGCGGCCACGGTCTGTTCGAGGGAAGACTCGGGATGCCCGTAGGCGATGTTCTCGGCCACGGTGCCGTTGAAGAGGAACGGATCTTGCAAGACCACGCCGATTTGTTCGCGCAGCGATTGGAGGTTCACTTGGCGGGTGTCGTGGCCGTCGATGAAGATGGCTCCCTGTTGCGGCTCGTAGAAGCGGCAGATGAGGTTGATTAAGGTGCTCTTGCCCGCGCCGCTGTGGCCAGCTAGGCCGATCATCTCGCCGGGCTCGACGGTAAAGTTCAAATCCTCAATGACTGACTTGTCTTCTTCATAGCCAAAGTGGACGCCGCGAAATTCGACCCGGCCCTCAATGGGCGGCATGAGCATAGCTTCGGGCTGGTCGATCACCTCTGGGTGCGTATCGAGCACGTCAAAGACGCGCTCGGCTGAGGTGGCGGCGCGCTGGAAGCGGTGGTTGAGGCGGCACAAGTTCTCGACCGGCCCGTAGAAGCGATACATGTAACTGGTAAAGGCGACAAAGGCCCCCAACGTCAGCTCCCCGGCCAAAATATCGCGGCCGCCAACCCACCAGATGATGATGGTGCCGACCGAGGTTATAAAGGCCATGACCGGGCCGAACAGGCTGCGCATCCACGCCACCCGCAATTCGCCTTGCAGCAGGTCTAAGCTGCGGCCCTCGAATTTGCCCACTTCCCGCTGTTCTTGGGCAAATGCCTTGACCACGCGCACCCCTGGGATGGTATCGGCCAGCAGGGCGCTTAGGCTAGCCCAGCGCCGCCACAATGGCCGGTAGATGGCGTGCAGCTTGCGGCCAAAGCGCATTGTCGCCCACACCAGCAGCGGCGTCGGCAGCAACACGAGGGCTGCTAGCCCGGGATTGAGCGCAAAGAGGATGATGCAAATGATGATCAAGGTGAGCACGTCGCGGATGGCCTCTTGTAGGCCGTCGCTGATAAAATCCTGCAAGCGGCCCACGTCTTGGGTGACGCTGGCCATGATGCGCCCGGTCTCGTTTTTGTTGTAATAACTAAGCGATAGCGCGTGGAGATGGGTGTACACCTCGTTGCGCAGGCCGTAGGTGACGCGCTGGCCGATGCGGGCCATGATATAGCTGCGCAGCCCCGACAGGCCGCTGACGGTTATGTTCATCGCTATCAACAAGCCCACCAGCCAAGCCAACGCCGCGACCGGATCGTCGGCCGCCACCGGCAAAAGAGCTAGCAGGTCAAAGCTCGTCCCAACGCTCATAGACGCAACAGCCCCGACATTCAAGACATCGTCGATGAGAATGCCCAGCAGCAGCGGCTGGGCCAAGCCAATGGTCGTGGCCGCCACCATCAGCAGCAGGCTCAGCGTGATGAGCTGCCAATGCGGCTTGGCATAGCTCAACAGCCGGAACAGCAGCTTGCTCTTTTCTAGGCAGGCCGGACATACGCCGTAGTAGCGCGGAATGACTTGGCCGCAGCGGTCGCAGCGCTTGCGCCCGCTGCGCGCTCCAGACAACCGCCCGTGGAGCATCTGGCCGTCGGGTTTGGTCGGTTGGGCTTGCTTGACCAAGCGCTCGACCTGATCGGGCAGTTCGGACAGCGCGGGCACCAAACTCTTGGAGAATACGGCCATGGTCGCGCCCCGCTCCGCGGTGCGCACCTTGAGGGCGGCAGTGCCCCAATCCTCGCGCACTTCCACGCCCTTTATTTCGTTCAGCGGCAAGCAGACCACGTCGGGCGGTCCGCCGCCATCGGGACTGAAGGCGACCAGATGGTCGGCGGTGGCCATGAGCCAGGCCTCGCCGTACTGGCCGTCGAGCTTAATGTCGGTGGTTACCGCTAGGCGAAGTTCTTCGTCGGGGCTTACTACTTGGGCCAGTTCGCGCCGCACTTGCGTTGGCACGAGGGCGCGAAAAGGCGGTGCGGTGCGTTCAGCTTCGGTCATGCTGGCCCTTGTTGCGCGACGCTAGTTGCCGGGCTGTGCGACGTGCGCACTACGCGCTTGCACCACAGCGCCAAGTCGTCCAACAGCGAATAGAGGGTCGGGGCCAGCATCAAGGTCAGCACCGTCGAAGTGGCCAAGCCGCTGGCTACGACCAAGCCCACCGGCCCCCAGCGACGGGCAAAGCCCTCGGAGGTGCCATAGACCATCGGCAGCACGATCGGCATTAGGTTGAGGATGGTGGTAAAGGCGGTCATCAGGATGGGCCGGAGCCGGTGCTGGCCGCCGAGGCAGATCGCCTCGCGCCGCGACAGCCCGCTGGCTCGCAGGTGGTTGATATGGGTGATCAGCACAATGCCGTTGTTGACGACGATGCCGAAGAGAATCAAAAGCCCCAAGGCGCCGTTGTTGTCAAAAGGCACGTCGAGGACGTATAGCCCCAAGGCCACGCCAACGAGGGAGAAGGGGATGGCGAAGATGATGGTGAAGGGATGGATCAAGGACTCGAACAGCGAGGCCATGATGAGATAGATCAGCAGGACGGCAAAAATAGCGGTGAAGTTGTTGTCGCTGGCTTCTTCTCGCTCCCAACGCGCCGCCCGGCCTAAATCCCAAGTGTAGCCGGGGGGTAGCTGCATCCCCTCCATCATCTGGGCGATCGGGCCCATCAGGGCGCGGGCCGCGTTGCGGTTTTCGGTGTTGGCGAAGACGGTGACGTTGAGCATTCGGTTCTCGCGCCTGAGATCGCGCGGGCCGCGGCCAAGCTGGAAGTCGGCCAACGACGCGAGTTGGACCGCGTTGCCGTCGCGGGTCTCGTAGCGGCTGTTTTTGAGTTGTTCGAGGGTGGCGCGGTCGCCCTCGTTGAGCTGCATGACGATGTCGATTTCGCGGTCGTCGCTTTTGAAGCCGCTGGTGCGGCGGGTGCCCAAAGCCGAAGAGATGCCCTGGGCGACCTCGCGCGGCGACAGCCCATAGCCGAGTGCCTGAGCGCGGTTGATCTCGACGCGGACTTCGTCTTCGCCGTCTTCGAGGCTGCTATCGACGTCTTGGACTCCGGGTAGTTGTTCGAGACCGGCTTTGACGTCTTCCATGAGCACGGCTAGGACTTCTGGGTCGCGGCCGTGCAACTGGACTTCGACGCCGAGTTGATTGCCGGTCCAACTGCGCGAGCGGCCCATTTTGTATGTGTAGCCCACCTTTTCTGGCAGGAGTTCCTTGATCGCGTTGCCCGCTTCCATGGTCGAGAAACGGCCGGCGTCGGCATCGACGAGATAGGCGCGGATGCTGCCGCGGCGCTGGCTGAACCGCGTCATGAGCGATTGAATGTCGAGCGAGTCCTTTTTGGCTAGCAGGATTTCTTCTATTTGATAGAAATGATCGCGGATCTCTTCGAGGCTATAGCTGCGATCGACGACCACCGTCATATCCACCCGGCGCTCTGGGGTCCAGGGGGTGCCGCGCTGCTCGATTTGGTTGTAGAGGTAATAGCCGGTACCGGTCAGCACAACCGTGGCCAGCAGCGCGACCCAGCGGTGGTCAAGCGTCCAGTTGAGCAAGCGGCCATACGAGGAGCGCAGGCCGTGGCGGGAGCAATACCAGCCGAGTGCCGCTCCGGCCAGCGCCGTGAGCGCACAGCCGAGCATGGTCTGCCACTGCATGCCGCCGATGGAGGTGGCAATCAGCCCGGACCAGCGGTCCCACCAAGCCTGCAACCCGCTCCAGCCGAGGTCGCTGATCTGCCAGTAAGCAATGCCTACTACGACGGTTACTACCAGCAGCTTGAGCCAGCGGTCGAAGCGCTCGGCTCCGGCGCGAAGCAGCCGCGAGGACACCAGTGGGATCAGCGACAACGAGACGATCATCGACACCATCACGGCGAGGCAAATTGCGATTCCGGCGTCTTTCATCCACATGGCCGAGCGGCCATCGGAGAGGAAGAAGAAGGGCACGAAGACGCAGATCGTCGTCAGGGCCGAGGCCAGTACCGCCATGCCGACTTCGCGGCTGCCGGCGTGGGCGGCCTCATCGGCGTCGAGGCCGTCTTCTTGGCGGCGGCGGAAAATGCTTTCTAGCACCACCACTGCTGGATCGACCAACATCCCCACCGCCAACATCAGCCCCATCATCGAGACCATGTTGAGGGTGATGGTTGATTCAAAGACCTCGCGGGCGACGTACATGCCGATAAAGACGCACAGGGCCGAGGTGGGGATGGCGAGGGCGATGACGATGGTCGAGCGGATGTTGCGCAGAAATACGAAGATGATAGTCATCGCCAAAAACGCGCCGAGCAGGGCCGAGTTGACCAGCGTACCGGCTTCTTTGAGCACGGCCTCGGCGCGATTGCGGTCGATGAAGACTCCGAGTTCGCCCTCGTACTCGTCCTCAATCGCCTGCAACTCAGCGACGACGGCCTCGCCGACCTCGACGACATTGGCGGTCGAGGCTTTGAAAATTTCTAGCTCCAGCGCATCGGTGCCGTTGAGCCGCTCGTAGCTGCGCTTTTCGGGGTAGCCGTAGTTGACCTCGCCGATGTCGCTGAGGCGAAACTGACCGCCCATAAGCGGCATGGTGGCGATGTCTTCGGCGCGGGTGAATTCGCCGACGGCGCGAGCCATATAGCGCTGGCCGCCGTCCATGACGCGGCCCAGCGAAATGTTGGTATTGTTTTGGTTGAGCTGCCAGCCGAGCGAGGGGAGCGATATGTTGTGGGTCTGCAAGCGCTCTTGGTCTAGCTCGACGATGAGTTGTTTTTCCTCGAAGTCGTCGATGACCACGTTGACGACGCCATTGATCCGCAACAGCCGGGGCTCAATGACTTTCTGGATTAGGTCGAGTAGGCGGTCGCCGTCGCCGCGCCAAGCCAGATTGGCATCGATAATGGCTCGCTGATCGGACTGCCAGCGGCGCAAGCTGACGTGATCGACATCCGGGGGCAAGAGGGCGCGGGCTTGGTCGAGTTTTTCGCGCATTTCCATGTTGGCCAAATCCATGTCGGTGCCGGCCTTGAAGTCAACGCGCACCTCGCCCCGATTGCGCCCCGAACTCGAACTCATGCGGTCGATGTTGTTGAGCGTGCCCAGCGTCTGTTCCAGCGGCAGGACCACCAAGCGCTCGATCTCTTCGGGCGACGTGTTGTTGTACTGGACGCGGGCTGTGATCCCCGAAGAGGAAATGCTCGGCAACTGCTCTATGGGCAAGCGGTCTAAGGCGACCACGCCGACGACTAAGGCGCAGATGGTAAGCATCAACGTGGTCACGGGCCGCTTGAGCGAAAATTGCGATAAGTTCATAACCAAGCTCCTAAGCGCTGCGATCCATCAGGGTATAGACCACGGGAATGAGCACCAAGGTCAGCAGAGTGGATACCAAAAGTCCGCCGATGACGGTAATGGCCATGGGCGTGCGGATCTCGGCCCCTTCGCCCAGCCCCAAGGCCATCGGCAACAGCCCGAGGACGGTAGTTGAGGTCGTCATTAGAATGGGCCGGAAGCGCACCGTGCCGGCGCGCAGCACGGCGGCAAATTTTTCCAGCCCCTCGTCGCGTCGCAGGCGGTTGATATAATCGACGAGGACGATGGCGTTGTTGACGACAATGCCGGCGAGCATGATTAGACCAATGAGCACGACCACGCTGATGGTGGTGCCCGTCGCGAGCAGGCCGAGGGCACTGCCGATCAGCCCCAAGGGAATGGTGAACATGATGACCAGCGGGTGCAAAAGCGATTCAAATTGCGAGGCCATCACCAGATAGACCAAGAACACGGCCAACAGCAGGGCGAATTTCATGCTGTCAAAGGAGCGGACCATTTCCTCGTTCTGGCCGCCGATCGACACGGTGAAGCCCTCGGGCAGGGGCAAGTCGGCAAGGGTGGCTTCGATTTCTTTTACTACGCCGCCCAGATCGCGCCCGACGAGGTTGGCCGAGATGACGGCGACGCGCTCTTGGTCGAGGCGGCGGATCTCGGCCGGGCCATCCACCGCCCGCACATCAGCGACGGATTCGAGTGCGACTGGAACGGGGTAGGAGGCCGGGCTTACGACCATCTGCTTGAGGTCGGCGACGGTCTGGCGCTCTTCGTCGAGTGCGCGGACCCGGATATCGACCTTGCGGTCGCGGCGGGCCAGTTCAGTGGCGACATCGCCTTGCAGTTTGTTGCGCAACAACTCGCCGATATTCTGCACGGTGGTGCCCAGTTCGGCGACGCGCCGGCGGTCGAAGACGATCTGGACTTCGGGTTGGCCGCCGGCCGTGCTCGAGCGGATGTCGGTCAGCCCGAAAATGGCCTGCATGCGCTCGACCGCTTCGCTGGCCAACAGATCGAGAGTGCTCAGACTGTAGCCGCGGATTTCGACCTCTATCGGGGTGCGAAAAGAAAAATAAGCGGGCCGCGAGAATTTGTACTTTAGTTCGGGGATGTCGCCGAGGAGGTCTCGCACTGCTTCAATGGCGGCCTCCTCGCTGACCGCTGGCGCGAGTCGCACGAGGAGGTGGGCGGTGTGTTCCTTTTTATCGGCAGCCGTGCCACCGGCTTGGGCACTGCTGCCGACTAGGGCAAAGACCGAGGCGATGCCATCAAGGCTGCGGACTTGCCGGTCAATGGCGGCGACTTGGATAGCGGTTTGCTCCAGCGGGGTGCCAGCGCGCCATTCCAAATCGACGAGGAATTCGCCTTGGCTCATCTCCGGGATCAGCTCCAGCCCCAAGCCGCGCGCTCGTTCGAGCACCAAGGCCCCTATTACAATAAAGAGGGCGAGGACGATCAGGCGGCGACGCAGGGCCCAGCTTAAAAGAAGCGGGTACGCTTTGTTGAGCGCGTTGAAGACGAGGTCAAAAAGCCAGTACAGCGGGAAGAGCAGGGTGGAGAAGACGCGGCCAGCACCCTGCGCTAGGGCGCGGATCAACCGGATGAGCAGCGCCGGGCCTTGGAGACCGCGTTTGGGGCCGATTTCTTCGCGCTCGGCGATCATGCTTGCGAGGCTCAGCGACGAGAGCATGGGGATTAGCATCAAGGCGACCACCAAGGAGGCGACCAGCGAATAGGTGACGGTCAGGGCCTGATCGCGGAAGAGCTGGCCAGCGACGCCCTCGACGAAGACGATGGGCAAAAACACGCAGATGGTGGTGGCGGTCGCGGCGATGACGGCGCGACCGACCTCGCTGGCACCGCGCACGGCCGCGGCCAAGACATTGAGCCCTTGGTCGCGGTAGCGCTGTACGCTTTCCAAGACCACAATGGAGTTGTCAACCAGCATCCCGACCCCCAAGGCCAGCCCGCCTAGCGACATGATATTGAGGCTGACGTCCGAGCCGAACATCAGGAAAAAGGTCGCGATCACCGAAAGGGGGATCGAGAGGCTGATGATGACCGTGCTTTTGAGGTTGCGGAGGAAGAGAAAGAGCACGATGACGGCGAGAATGCCGCCGATGATGGCGGTGTTGAGCACCTCGTCAACGGCCTGCTGGATGAAGGTCGCTTGGTTGAAAACCACTTCCATGCCGCTGTCTTGGAGCAGCGTGGCGTTCTCGGCGAGAAATTCGTCCAGGCGCTCTTGGACCGCCGCGCTGACTTGGACGGTGTTGGCGTCGCCTTCCTTGAAGACCGAGACCTCGACGCCCTCGCGGCCGTTGATGCGAGTGACGAGATCGCGCTCGCGGTGGCCGCGAAAGACGCGGCCTACGTCTTTGAGCTTGATCGGCGCGCGCTCGATCTGGCCGACGACAATTTCGCCGATCTCGTCGATGCCTTGGAACTCGTTGAGGGTGCGGACGAGGAACTCGGCCTCGCCGTCTTTGAGCATCCCGCCGGTCAGGTTGACGTTTTCCGCGGCCAGGCGGCTGGTGACTTGGTTGATGGAGATGCCGAGATGGGCGAGGCGCTGGGCTTCGACTTCGACTTGGATTTCTTCCTCTAGGCCGCCGTTGATGCGGACAGCCGCTACGCCTTCGAGGCTTTCGAGGTCGGGCCGCAGCCGCTCTTCGGCGACGCGCCGCATCTCCATCAGACTCAAATTGCCGTAAAACGCCAAGCGCATTATGGGGTCCAGCGAGGGGTCAAAGCGCAGGAGAATGGGCTTGCCGGCTTCGCGCGGCAGGTTGGCCAAATCGAGCTTTTCGCGGATGTCGAGCGAGGCAAAGTCCATGTTGGTGCCCCAGCCGAATTCGACGACCACATCGGAGATGCCCGGACGCGAAATCGACGAGACGCGGACTACGTTGCTGACCACGCCGACCAAGCCTTCGACCGGCTCGGAAATGAGGCGCTCGACTTCGAGGGGAGCTACCCCCTCGTATTCGGTGCGGACGGTGATGGTGGGATAGGTGATGTCGGGGAGGAGGTTGACGGCTAAGCGCGAAAAACCCACGCCGCCGAAGGCGATGATCGCCACCATCAGCATCGCCACGGTGACGCGGCGGCGAGTGGAAAATTCGACGAGTTTCACTGGCCTCTACCCCTACCTTCGCCCCGGCCTCTACCTTGCCAGCCCCCGCCGCCCTGCTCGCGCATTGTGCGCAGAATCTGGCGCAAGCTGTCGGGCAACGGCTTGCCTTGGCGGCGGTACTCGGCGATGACTTGGCGCAAGCTGTCGGGCAGGCCGCCCCTAGCCCCGGGCGGGCCGAAGCTGCCGCCTCGGGGGCTAGGAGACTCTGAGGCGGCCCATTCTTCCGCCGTCGGCAGGCCCTCGCCGGCCAGCCGCACGGCCGCACCGTCCTTGAGGCCCTCGTGGCCGACGGTCACTACTTGGTCGCCTTCTCTGAGACCGGAGACGACCTCAACCTGATCGCCCTCGACAAAGCCCAATTCGACGGCGATCCGGCGCACCTTGCTGTCCTCTATGAGGAAGACGTCGTCCTCGTCGGTTTCGAGGATTAGGGCCTTCTTGGGGATGATCAAGGTCTGGGGCCGCCGCTCGGTAATAATGCGCACCGTGGCGAACATCCCCGGTTTGAGGGTGCCGCCGCTGGCGACTTCGAGGGTGACCTTGACGGTGCCGCTGGCGGGATCGACCTCTGGACTAATCATGCGAATGCGGCCGCGGAAGCTGGTGTCGGGCAGGGCCTCGACCGCGATGGTCGCCTCTTGGCCGGGGTGCAACTGGTACATGCGCTGCTCAGGCGCGAAGATGCGCACCAGCAGCGGGTCGCGGTCGGCGATGACAAAGACCTCTTGATTGCCGCGCACTAGGTCACCTACTTCGACCAACCGCTGGGTGACGACGCCGACAATCGGCGCGGTAACGTCCGCGTACGCGAGGTTGAGCTGGGCTTCTTCGAGCGAGATTTTGGCGTTGTCTAAGCGAAGGTGGGCCGCATCGTACTCGGATTGGCTGACCATGGTGCGCTCGTATAGTGTCTTGATGCGGTCGTAGTTGGTCTTGGCGTCGGCAAAAGCCTGTTCGGCTTGGCGCAAGTTTAGGCTCAGTTCGTCCTTGTTGAGGCGCACCATCACTTGGCCTTGGCGCACTAGATCGCCCTCTTCGGCTGCTAGCGCCTCGACTAGGCCGGTCGTGCGCGCCAAGACGCTGACGCGGCGCTCGGCTTCGAGGCGGGAGTAGGTCTCGATGTAGGCGTTCATGTCGCCGCGCATGACCTTTTCGCCTTTGACCGGAATGGCTGCCGCTTCGCGCCCGCCCCAACCGCCACCTCCCCGTACGGCTTCCTCCTCCTCGCCGCAGCCTAGCGCGAGGAGCAAGGCGCTGCCGATATACAGCGCAGATTGGCGAGCTGTCATCTGGAGCAGGTCCTTGTTGTGTGTGTTTTGCTCACGGGATTCCTTTCTTTGGCGTGTGCAGTCCAAGCAAGTATAGATGAGGTGCCGACATTTGTCAACAAAACTGACTGGTCAGTTCCGTTTAGCGACTCATCATGTTAGACCATCGATTGACTCTATTGATTCCTCATGCGTTTTAATTTTTTGTCCTGTAAGGCACTCAATCTACTTTTGCAGGTTGTTGCCACAGGCCCTATAATTGGGCCGTGTGCAAAAGACTCGAACCGAAAAGGAGCAATATAATGAAATGGCTCCTCGTGCCCTTGGCGGCTCTTGCGCTGGTAGCCTGTGGCCGAGAACCTCCTGCGGACCTCATCCCCGCCCAAATTGTCAATGTGCGCGACTTCGGTGCCGATGGGGTGGCTGTCGTGCTCAAAGGCGATGACGTGCCGCCATTGCCCATTATCATCGGCCACTGCGAGGCTCGGGCGTTAGTCCGGGCCATGCAGGATGAAGACTTCCCGCGCCCGCTGGCCTACGATCTATTGGAAGCGATGCTGGAGAAGCTGCAAGGCAAAGTGCGGCACCTGGTGGTCCACAGCATCAAGGACGACACCTTTCACGCCAACTTGTACATTGAAACCGCGGCTGGCG
Source organism: Candidatus Latescibacterota bacterium (assembly GCA_965221515.1). Classification (GTDB taxonomy): domain Bacteria; phylum Latescibacterota; class UBA2968; order UBA8231; family UBA8231. The sequence continues at coordinate 2,959,225 of OZ244897.1, read as the reverse complement.
AGTGGGTACTCGATTGCCGACCCAGCGACGGTATGGTGCTGGTCACGCGCCTCGGCGCACCGATTTACTTGCAGCCGCAGCTTTTTGAACCCAAAGACCTAAGCCCACAGATATAACTATAACCAGCGCAAGGAGAGTGCCGTGGCTTATCGCGTTGGCCTCGTAGGGACCGGTGGTATAGCCCGTGCTCACGGCGCGGCCTGCCAGCAGATTGCCGCCGCCGAACTCGTCGCCATTTGCGACGTGTCGGCCGAGCAGCTCGTGCGCTACGGCGCGGAGTTCGGCGTTGCAGCGCGTTATACCGAACTCGACGCCATGCTCGGCGACGCCGAGTTGGATATTGCCATCATCTGCACTTGGGGTGCCTTGCACGCCGAGACCGGAATCCGCATCTGCGATTCGGGACAGGTAAAAGCCGTGCTCTGCGAAAAGCCCTTCACCCAAAACGCCGCTGAAGCAGCGGCGTTTGTCGCCGCCGGCCAAAAAAACCGCGTCCTCGTGGCCGAGGCGTTTAAGTTTCGCCATCATCCCATGCACTTGCGGGCCAAGGCCATGCTCGACGTTGGTGCGATCGGCGACTTGGTCGGCGTACGGAGCACGTTTTGCACCAGTTCAGGGGCCTCGCTGCAAGAGCGCACGCCCGAGTCGAACTGGCGCTTTAACAAGGCCAAAGGCGGCGGCAGTATCTACGACTTGGCCTGTTACAACATTCACCACGCGCGGTTTGTGTTTGGCGAGGAGCCGGAGCGGGTGTTTGCCGCGCAGCAGTTGGGCTTGGAGACCGACGATGCCGCGTCGATTGTGCTCGTTTTTTCCGGCGGCCGCACCGCGCAGATTTCCGTCGGTTTTAATGCGTTCAGCTCGCAGTACGCGGAGATTTTCGGGCATCGCGGGATGTTGCGGCTAGACCAAGTGTGGAACAACGAGAATCGGGCCGTCACCATTGAACACCGCACGCCGAGTGGGGTGGAGGTCGTCGAATTCCCGCCGTGCTTTCAGTTTGCATTGCAGTTGCAGCACCTGTGCGAGTGCTTGGCCGAGGGGCGGGAGCATCGGATCACGCCGGAGCACAGCGTCGCGCAGATGCGGGTGTTAGATGCGGTAAAGGAGTCTATGGAGACGGGGCGGGCGGTGGAATTGTCCAATGGTTAGCAAAAATTTGGACATCGCCCGGGGGTTGGAGGCGGGCAATGCGCGTGGGCGCAGCGCAGGGGACTAAGCGGCGGCTAGTTCTTTCATCGCTGCGACGAACATATCCAGTTCATAGGGTATTGTGTATATGTTCGGACAAATGCGGACTGCTCCGGGATAACCCGGCGGCACGGTGAAGATCTTGTATTTGTCGTACAGGGCGTTGGTAACGTCCGCCGGATCTTGACCCTTGATGCCAACGGTGGAAATGGCGCACGAGCGGTGGGCTTGGCGGGGCGTGTGGACGACGATGTTGGGCACGTCTATTAGGCGATCGACCCAGTAGTTTTTGATGTAGCGCAAGCGCGCTTCTTTGCGCTTTAGGCCGATGGTTTGGTTAAAGCGGATGGCTTCGGCCAAGGCCAATTGCAAGTAGGCCGGATACGTGCCGATGTGGGCGAATTTGTAGATCGAGTCGGAGGCGTACCCAGCGTCGCCGAACAGCGGCCACACGTTCTCGATGTTTTCTTTTTTGATGTACAGGATGCCCGTACCCAGCGGTGCCAACATCCACTTGTGCAGACTCGCTCCGTAGTAATCGCAGTGTAGGTCGGGGATTTTGTCGGCCAGATGGGCAAAGGAGTGGGCGCCATCGACGATGACTTCCACCCCCTGCTCGTGGGCCATATCGCAGATTGCGCGCACCGGCAGTACTTGGCCAGTTAAATAGACGATATGGGAGACGAGGATCACTTTGGTGCGCGGCGTAATGGCTTTTTTGTAGGCCGCGACGATCTCGTCATTGCCCATGGAGGTTATGGGCAGGTCGAGCACGTTGTTGACTATGCCCTCGCGGGCGGCCCGCTGCTCAAAGGCGACCTTCATGCTGCCGTATTCATAGGTTCCCCACAGGGCTTCGTCTCCGGGTTGTAGCTTCAGCCCCATGATGACGGTGTTGAGCGATTCGGTCGTATTGCGCGTCAGGACAATTTCTTCGTCCGAGCAACCGGCAAAGCGCGCTAGCAATTGATGCACCTCGCGGGTATCGTCTGCTAGTTTGCGCCGCATGTAAAACGAGGGAATCTCGTTGATGGCGCGGGCGTTTTTGCACACCTCGTCGATACCGGCCTCTGGCTGCGGACTGAAGTATCCGTTCTCGAAGTTGATAAACTGGGGCGACAAATTGAACGCCCCGCGCACGCTGTACCAGAATTGTTCGTCCGCTGCACTGGCCTGTGGAGAGGCCGGACCGAGGCGTTCAGTGGCCGCGTGGACCTTTTGCAAGCTGTCGGCGGCCCACATAGATGCAGCCGCTGCGCCGAGCGTGAGGTGGCCGGCCTTTTTGAAAAAGTCTCTTCTCGAATCTGTCATTTTCGTTCTCTGCGCGTTGCGATTCTTTGGCATATTGCGAGGCGAACTAAACACTATACTGGCCCCACAATCCCCTGTCAAATTTGTCGCGCCTGCGCTTGGTGGGCATTGCCGAATTGGACGAGGAGCGGCTGCGCAAAAACGAGACCGAATGGGGGCCGGAACACGCCTTTGCCGACTAGCGGAAGATGCTCGATGTCTGCCAGCCGGATGTAGTACACGTGGGCACCATGCCCGGCCACTTGCTGCCTATCGTGCTCGATTTACAAAAACCAAGATCATCTTTCCCTCTATTAGATGCTACACCGGCCCTCCCAACGGACAATCCGCACATCGCTCCTCGGTCCCACAAAATTTCAACTCACACGTCAGCAGGGCCTCTACCTGTCGCTGCCAAGCGGCCGGATAGCGCAGCGTCCCCGCCAAGCGGAAACCGCTGACCAAAGAGCGCAGCAGGGCAAAGCGCGTCTGGCGGTCGGCGACTTTGGTGCGCACCCGCTGGCGCGCTTGGGCCAAGCAGTCGAGGTACGCGGCAAATTCGCCGGCGAAAATTTCTTCGAGGTCTTGCCGCAAGCGGCTGGCTAGCGCCGGGCTGGCGTTGGAAGTGGAAATGCTCAGCCGCAAATGGCCCGGATGCACCAAGGCCACCATGCCAAAGTTGGAATAGGCTGGGTTGTCGTAGGAGTTGATCAGGGTCTTGCGCAGCTTGGCGAGTTCATACACCCGCGCCGTCAACGCGCCGTCGCGCACCGTGTTCAGCACCAAGAACACGCCGTCGAGGTCGGATTCCTCAAAGCAGCGCGGCCGGTGGGTAAGGCGGCCAGCCGCGGCCCACTCGACGAGCGCGGGCGTCGCGTTTGGGCTAACCACCGTCAACTGTGCACCCGCAGCTAGCAAGCGACCGGCTTTGTCTTCGGCCTCGCGTCCCCCGCCGATGACTAAGCAGGGCTGCTCCATCACGTCGAGCCCGACCTGAAAGTACGGGTTGAGCAATTCGCTCACGCGCCCGAATCGCCGCCCTGTAGGGCTGCGTAGCCTTTGTCGCTACTGGCACCGAATTCGACCGGAAAGCCGAGGGCCTGCCAGCCGCGCTCAGTGCGCGAGCCGCCAAAGCCAGCGGTGACGTTGGCCACATCCGTAAAGCCAGCGGCGACGAGTGCCTCACAAGCCCGCATGGAGCGCGCGCCGGACTGGCAGCCGATGAGCAGCTTGGCCTCGGTGGCAAAATTGGCTTGGACGACCCGGACGAAATCGAGGTTGGGAACCATGCCTACGGCGTGGCGTTGCATGATCGGGATGTTGAGTGCGCCGGCTGGATGCCCGGCCTCGTACTCAGGGATGGACCGGACGTCGATATAAACAGCACCCGCGTCGCCGGCGAGCAATTTCTTGGCCTCGGTGGGACTGACGTTTTGATAGCTCACGATACCTGATCTCCATTTGACAATGTCCGCTTTGCAGAGTGGATTTACATAAAGGTAACGCACGACTTTCGTCCCCTACAAGCCCAAAGACCCGGAAGGGAGACAATTTTGAACTCATGGAACAGAGCAGGCTTACTATTGTTGGCAGCGGCCTTGGGGGCTTGCAGTGTGCAAGTGGGCGGGCAAGACGACAGCCTAGACCCAACCGCCCAAGCCGACAGCACGGTCGCCGATAGCCTCTCCAAGCCCATAGAAGCCGTACCCGTCGAAGTCGCACTCGCCCACACGGGCGAAATTTCCGCGAATTTGCTCTTCAACTCAACGATCGAAACCGAGGCGGCCGTCGAGATTTACCCCCAAATCAGCGGTCTCGTCAAACAGCTCAGGGTCGAAGAAGGCGACCGCGTCGAAGTGGGAGACACCCTGCTCAGCATTGAAGACAAGCAGTTGCGGATCGCCGCGGAGGAAGCGCAAGCAAACTACCTCTATCAACAAACCGCCTTTAAGCGCACGGAGGCCATGTTTGAGCGCAACCTCATCAGCGACCAAGAGTTCGAGACCAACAAATACAACTTTGAACAAGCCCGCCTCCGGCTAGCGCGCGCTCGTCTAGAGCTGGAGTATGCAGAAGTGGTGGCACCGTTTTCCGGCGTGATTACCGAGCGCCAGGTGCAGGTCGGTGCTCGGGTCGGGCCGAGTAGCAAGCTCTACGACCTGATCAAGCTCGACGACCTGATCGCCCGCGTTTTCGCGCCCGGCCAATACCTCACCACCATCAGCAACGGCCAACCGGCCCTTATTACCTCGGATTTTTTGCTCGACAAGCAGTTCCACGGCTGGGTCAAGCGCATCAGCCCGGTAGTCGATCCGAGAAGCGGCACCTTCAAGGTCACGGTGGGCTTGCGCGATCGCTGGGAGTACTTGCGCCCCGGTCTCTTCGTCAACGTGTGCATCGTCACCGACACCCACCCCGATGCCGTGTTGATACCCAAGCAGGCGATCGTGTACGACGGCGGGGACCAGTTCGTGTTCGCCGTCAAGGATACCACCGCTGTGCAGATCAAGTTGCAGCCAGGCTTCGAGGATGCCGACTTTATCGAGTCGCTCGCCGGCATTGACTCCGGCACCCCGATCATCGTCGTCGGGCAAAACGGCCTCAAGGACAGTACGCGGGTGCGCATAACCAACGCCGCCGCCGACGCAAGCCAAGGCTAGGCTCGTGAACACATCTCGCTTTGCTATTGCAACCCGACGGCCGGTCGCCATTCTCATGGTGGTGCTGGCCGTCTGCGTTTTTGGCTGGGTCTCCTATCAGCGGCTCTCGCTGAACCTAATGCCCGACATCTCCTATCCGACTCTGACGGTGCGCACCGAATATCCGGGCACCGCACCAGAGGAAGTCGAGACTCTGCTCTCCCGCCCTTTGGAGCAGGAACTGGGCATTGTGCCGCACCTCGTCAACATCAGCTCCATTTCCAAGGCCGGGCAGTCGGACATCATCCTCGAATTTGAGTGGGACACCGACATGAACGCGATGTCCCAAGAGATTCGCGAGAAGGCCGACCGCGTCTGGCTGCCGCAAGACGCCGAGAAACCCCTACTGCTGCGCTACGACCCTTCGCTAGATCCAATCATCCGCATCGGCCTGCACGGCCCGCAGGACCTCTACGCTCTGCGTTACCTCGCCGAGCACGAAATCAAGCGCGAACTAGAGGCCCTAGTCGGGGTGGCAGCGGTCAAAATCAAGGGCGGTTTGGAAGAGGAAATCCACGTTGCGCTCAACGAGCGTCAAATCTCGGTCATGGGCTTGGACATCAACCAGATAAACAGTCGCCTAGCGCAAAACAACGTCAATTTGCCTGGCGGCAACTTGCGCGAGGGCCAAGTCGAATACCTAATCCGCACGCTCAACGAATTCGCCACAGTCGATGAGATCGCCGAGTTGATCGTGGCGCGGCAGGGCGACGCCGATGTGTACCTGCGCGACATTGCCGAGGTCTTCCGCTCGCACAAGGACCGCCAGATCATCACTCGGGTCAACGGCCGCGAGAGCGTCGAAATCGAGATCTACAAGGAAGCCGACGCCAACCTCGTCGCCGTTGCCGACGAGGTTCGCAACGCGCTCTTCGGCTTGCCACAGCAGCGCCAGTACGTGGAGCAGAACGCCCGCGAAGCCCAAGAAATGGCCGGGCAAAAAGAGGAGCAAAAACAGCAAGAGGCCGAAGGAGCTGCGGCCAAAAAGGACGGGGAAGCGCAACAAAAGGAGTTGGAACAGAAAAAACAGCAGGAAGCCCGCAAGGCGATGGAGCATTTGCGGATGACCGACTTTATCGACCACCGCCTGCCGCCAGGCGCCAAGCTGGAGATTTTGTCCGACCAGTCGGGTTTTATCGCCAATTCGATCAGAGAAGTCCAAATCAATGCGCTCATCGGCGGGACGATGGCCGTGATCGTGCTCTTTGTATTTTTGCGCAACGTGGTCCACACCCTGATCGTCGGCCTGACTATCCCAGTGTCGATCATGGCGACCTTCGCGCCGATGTACATGTTCGACGTGTCGCTCAACATCATGTCGCTGGGCGGATTGGCCCTGGGAATCGGGATGTTGGTCGATAACTCGATCGTGGTGCTGGAGAGCATTTTCCGCTGTCGAGAGGAAGGCGACGATTTGGTTCAAGCCACTGTCCGCGGCACCAGTGAGGTCGGCACCGCGGTGTTGGCCTCGACGCTGACGACGATCACGGTGTTTTTTCCCATCGTCTTCGTCGAGGGCGTGGCCGGGCAGATCTTCGGCGATATGGCGCTGACGGTCGTATTCTCGCTGTTGGCCTCGTTGGGGGTGGCGCTGTTTTTCATTCCCATGCTGGCCTCGCGCCAAATCGACCGCCAAGGCGAACTGGCCGCGCAACTTGGTCGCAGCGACTTTCTGCGCTTACCGGCCGTAAGCCGCGCCCGCGCCCTATTTAGCCAATCGGGCAGCCGGGGGCGCCAGGCCGCGCAAGCAGCCCTTTTGCTGCCCTACTTAATCGGCGAGGTGCTGTTGCGGGTCGGGCTGGCGGCAGCAACCCTCGTCGCGGCGGTGCTCAAAGGCGTCTTCCTGCTGGTCGCCGAGCTGTTGTGGTGGCTGATCAAACCCGTTGAGCACTACTGGCTCAAGCGCGAGCAGACCTTTCAGCATTGGGTCAGTACTTGGGCCGCAGAAAGCCGCATCGGCCCGTGGACCTTCTGCGAGCGCGTCTGGCCGGGCATCCTTGGTTTTGAGTCGCCGCGCCTTCTCGGCGCGGCTGGGCAGCGCTACTGGCGCTGGGTGAACAGGTCTGAGCACTTGGCGTGGAAGTTGCTCAAATTCTCGTTGTTGCCGCTGGCGCTGGTCTATCTGGTGGCCGTGCGCTTCGTCCTTGGCACGGTGCTCAGGCTGGTGGGCATCGTCCTGCACGTGGGGCTGATGCTCGTCGGGCTGGTGTTGGTGTTGGCGTTACTTTTGCTAGGCATTCTGCTACTGCCCGTCTTTTTGCCATTGTTATTTGTATTTGAACGCGGCTTTGGGCTGGTGCAGCAGCTCTATCCGGCCGTGTTGGGCTGGGCGCTCAGGCAGCGTTTGCTGATTATCGGTGGTGCCCTAGCTGCCCTGCTGGTCTGCTGGTACAAGCTCGTCCCCGAACTGGGCACCGAGCTGATTCCCCGAGTCCACCAGGCTGAATTCAACCTCGACCTCTGGCTGCCGGTAGGTACGCCACTGGAAGAGACCGCCAAGGTCGTGCGCCAGATCGAAGAAATCGCCGACAAACAGCCTGAAATCGCGCGTATAGCGACGACTGTAGGTACCGATCGGTCGGCGAGTTCTTCGGCGGAAGAGGGCGAGCACACCGCCCAAGTAACAATTCGCCTGCCGGAGGGGTCCAGTGCCGCGCAAGAGACCGCCTTAATCCGGCGTCTGCGGGACGCGGTTGAGGAGATACCCGAAATCGAGGTCGAAGTCTCGCACCCGGCACTGTTTAGCTTCAAGACGCCGATTGAAGTCGAGATCCGCGGCTACAATTTGCGCCAGTTGCGCCAGTTGAGCTTGGAAGCCGAGTCGCGGATGGCCGGGTTGCCCGGGCTGGTCGACGTCAAATCGTCGCTACAGGCGGGCAATCCCGAGCTGCAGATCAGCTACAAGCGCGATCAACTGGCGGCCTACGGCCTGTCGCTGCGCAATGTCGCCGAGTTGGTGCGCCACAAGGTGCAGGGCAAGGTCGCCACCGATTTCCGCCAAGACGAGCGCCAAATCGACGTGCTGGTGCGACTGCGCGAGCAAGATCGCCTAGGCCGAGACGAGCTGCGACGGCTGGTGGTCAATCCCAATGCTCCGATTCCGATTTCGCTTTCCGCAGTGGCCGATATCCGGGTTGACGAGGGGCCGAGCGAGATCCGCCGCATCGACCAGCAACGCGCCGCAGTCGTTACGGCCAATATCCAAGGCGTCGATCTAGGCACGGCCTCGGGCCTGATCCACGACGAACTGGGAAAGATGGACTTCCCGCTAGGTTTCGACTTTGTGATCAGCGGCCAGAACGAAGAGATGGAAACCTCGTTGCAGAGCCTCTACTTCGCCTTAGTGCTGGCGATTTTCCTCGTCTATGTAGTGATGGCCAGCCAGTTCGAGTCGCTGGTTCATCCCTTCGTCATTATGTTCACGGTGCCCCTGGCCCTAATCGGCGTAGTGGTCGCGCTCTATTTGGCGCAGGTAGCTCTGAGCGTGGTAGTTTTCATCGGCCTGATTATGCTAGCGGGCATCGTCGTCAACAACGCCATAGTGCTCATTGACTATATCAACACCTTGCGTCGCACTGGCATGGAAAAGACCGCGGCCATCATCCAGGCCGGGGCCGTGCGGTTGCGTCCAATCACCATGACCACGGCGACGACCGTCTTGGGGCTGTTGCCGATGGCCTTGGGGCTGGGCGAAGGGGCCGAGATTCGCACGCCGATGGCCCTGACCGTGATCGCCGGTCTCATCTCTTCCACCTTCCTCACCCTCGTGGTGATCCCGACTGTGTATTCCCTGGTTGATCGCCGGGCCTAGGAGGAACCAATGGAAAAGCCAAGCCAGTACCCTCTGCCGCGCTTTTCGGTCAACCGGCCGGTGACCGTGGTGATGTCGCTGGTCGCGCTGTTGGTCGTGGGCTACATCGCCTACACGCGAATTCCGCTGACGCTTTTCCCCGCCGGCTTCGACTATCCCCGGCTTTTTGCTTGGGCCCACTATCCCAACGCCGGAGCGGTCGAAGTGGAGCAGAAAGTGGTGCATCACCTCGAGGAGGCCGTCGCCCAAGTTAGCCGGGTCAAAAGAATCCGCTCCAACGCCTACAGTGGCGGCGGCAATGTCCAGGTCGAGTTCCAAAAGGGCACTGACTTGCAATTGGCCTTCGCCGAAATGAAGGACCGGCTCGACCGGGTGATGCCGGAGTTGCCCGATGAGATCGAACAACTGTGGGTGCGGCGTTGGGATCAAAACGACATCCCGATCATGGATGGTGCGATCATTTTTGCGACCCAACACGCCGATCCGCGCCATCTTATCGATACCTATGTGGAGCCTGCGTTGCGCCGCGTCGATGGGGTCGGCAACATTGAGCTTTGGGGCTCGCCGAGCAAACAGGTGATAGTCGAGTTGGACCGCGACAGGATGCGCAGCCACCGGATCAACGTCTTTGCGACGCTCAACAGCCTGCGTGCCCAAAACCTCACCGTGCCCGGGGGCTGGGTCATCGAGGGGGGCAAAAAGATCTACGTGCGTTCGGTGGGTCGCTTCCAAGACATAACAGAGCTGGCCAACGTCGTGGTTGATCCCGTGCATCAGCTGCGGTTGGGCGACATCGCTGAGGTTTCCTATAAGCAGCCAAAAAAAGACTGGGTCAATCGCATTGACCGCAAGGAGTCGCTGGGCTTCGGCGTCACCAAGGCGTCGGGGGCCAATGTCGTTGAGGTTTCCACCGGCGTGAAGCAAGAGCTGGAAAAGCTCAAGGATCATCCCCAGCTCGAAGGCTTGGACTTCAAGCTGTTCTGGAACCAAGGCGACCAAGTGATCAACTCGGTCGGCAATCTCAAAAATTCCGGCCTGTGGGGTGGGCTGTTTGCGGCGATAGTGCTGTTTTTCTTTTTGCGCGCCGTGCGCATCACGCTGATCATCACCTTGGCGATTCCGCTGTCGCTGCTGACGACGATCATCGCCCTGTACTTCATAGGTTGGTCGTTGAATGTAGCGACGATGATGGGCCTGATGCTGAGCTTGGGACTGGTAGTTGACAACGCCATCGTCATCGTCGAAAACATCTACCGCAAGCGCCAAGAAGGCATCGTCCCGCGCACGGCCTCGGTTGAGGGGGCCGGCGAGGTGGGGCTGGCCGTGACCATGGCCACCCTGACGACCGTGGTGGTCTTTCTGCCGCTGATCCTGATGAGCGACGAGGAGATGTTTTCGTTCTGGATGCTCAGAATCGGCCTGCCGGTCATCACCGGCCTAGTGGCTTCGCTGCTGATTGCCTTGATCTTTATCCCGCTCGCCGCGCTCAAGCTCTCGACCAAAAAAGAGCGCAGCGAGTCGAGGATGATCCTCTGGTTGCGCAAGCACTACGAGGGCTCGCTGGGCTGGGTGCTAAACAATCGCCTCGACGCCTTCATCATCGCCTTGGTTCTTTTGGCCAGTATCAAGATTCCGATGGATGGTATGGAGCGCACCGACAGTCAGGAGCGCAACGAAGTGCGGATGGACTTGGCCTTTGAGATGCCTTCGGGCCAGTCCTTGGACCAGGCCGAGCGGTTTATGACCTCGGTCGAGGACACGGTGATGGCCCGCCAAGCCGAGTACAACGTCGAGGTGCTCCGCACCTACTTCCGCCGTGGCTGGGGCCGGGTAACGCTGTTTTTCGCCGAACAAGAGGACGTGGAGTGGTACGAGGTGGCTTGGGACAATTTGAACGTCGCGCTGGGTCTGAGGGAACGAGAATACCTCTCCTACAAGGAGGTCGAAGAGGACCTCCGCGCGCGGCTCTACCTGCCGCCGGGTGTCAGCTTGCGGGTCAACTGGGAAAACTCCGAGCAGGACGCCCGAGTCAATGTCAGCCTGTACGGCGAGGATACCAAGGTGCTGGTCGGGCTGGCCGCCGAAGTTGAGCGGCGGCTGGAGAGCATCCCCGGTTTGCTGTCGGTCAACACCGACCTCGACCGCGGCGGCACCGAGCTACAGGTGCGCCTCGACCGCGACCAAATTCAGCGCTTCGGCATAGATCCCCAGCAGGTTTCCGGCAGCATCGCTTACGCACTGCGCGGCACAGACATCAGCAAGTTTCACACCGAAGACGGTCGCGAGGCCGATATCCGCGTGCGGCTAGCCAACTACGACAGCCAGAGCCTGGACGATTTGCGCACTCAAAACTTTCCCACCGCCGATGGCCGCGAAGTAGCCCTCGAAGCGCTAGCGGACATCTACGTCGAGCGCACACTGGGCAATATCCGGCGCGAGAACCGTCAGACCATGCTCAATGTCAGTGCCCGCGCCGCCAAAGACCGGGCGCAGCATCTTTTTGCCCAAATTGATCAAGTGATGCAGGGTTTTGAGATGCCGCGCGGCTATCGCTGGGACAAGGGCACTCGCTTCGTCGAGCTAGCAGAGCAAGACCAATCGCAGAAGTTCGCCTTGGTCATGTCTGTGACCTTCGTCTTTTTGCTAATGGGGGTGCTCTTTGAGTCGTTCGTGCTGCCGCTGTCGGTGATCGTGTCGATCCCATTTTCTTTTTTAGGCGTTTACTGGGTTCTATATGCAACCGACACGCCCTTTGAAATCATGTCGATGATCGGCTCGGTGATCTTGATTGGCGTGGTCGTAAACAACGCCATCGTGCTGATCGACTTAGCCAACCGGCTCCGGGCCGCGGGCAAATCGCGCTACGACGCCCTACTGGAGGCCGGCCGCTACCGCTTCCGGCCAATTTTGATGACGACCTTCACCACGGCTTTTGGGCTGATCCCGATGGCGGTGGGCAATTCCAAGATGGTGGGCTTAGAGTACGCGCCGCTGGGCCGGACGATGATCGGCGGCCTGCTGGCTTCGATGGTGTTGACGCTTTTGTTGGTGCCGCTTTTTTACACCTTTTTCGACGATTTCCGCACGGCGATGCAGCGAATTATGACCTCGGCATTTGGGCGCAAAAAAGAGGCCAGCAGCTCACCGTCCTAGGCGGAAGATCTGATAGGACACGGAGGGACAGCCCGCCCGGCGACGCTCTATTGCTGCGATCAATTTTTGCCGTGGATACGCAACGCGCAGCGATTCGGGCACCTTGCCGCCCATTCTCACGGCGAAGAGCACTTGTTGTGGATAGGGTGCTTTGTACTGCCGGTAAAAATCCGTCAGGTTCTGGAACCTCGGGTCATCGACTGTGTAGTACTCCTGCTCGGCCCGCCCGTAATACGCCAGCGCAAACGGTATGCTGTACTGGGTGCTCAGCAGCGGCAGCGATGGAACCGTCTCCTCCACATCGGCGGCCAAGCGACGCCAGCCGCTGTACTCGCAAAGCCGTTCGCCCCACGAGTAGGAAGGCTCGCGGATGCGGTCTTCCCCAGACACCAAGCCAACATAGCTTTTGTCCAGCCCGCTGCGCCGGTAGAGACTGGGGTACTTCAGTCCTAGGCCGATGGCCAGCGATTGCAGCAGTCCAGTAGCGACGACCGCGACGAGCAGCCAGCGTCTGGGCTGGGCCGCAAACGCCACCGGCCACAGGCTCAGCAAACCGGGCAGAAACCAGTTGCCTTTGATCTGACCGCGGCCGAGCGCGACCAACAAAAAAGCACCGATGGTACACAGCGCCGGGAGCAAGGCGAGGAGATCGCGCTGTTTGGTCGCCCGCACGAAGCCGGCATAGAGCAGGAACAGCAAAAACGGCGACAGAAAAAAAAGCGGCACAACCGCAAAAAAGAGCAGGCGGGAGAGAGGATGGTCTAGATCGTCGATGCGAGAAAGAGTACTCAGCGTCTGCGGCAAGTAGAAGCCGGTGCTAAACTGGGCGTAGATCAGCGGTGCGGCGACGGCGACGGCGGACAGGAGGAATGCGGCGAGTCGGTTCCAGCGCTCTCCGCCTCGTTGGCCGAGCGCGATCCACAGGCCGAGCCCGCCGACGAGCAGGGCCCCCGAGTACTTGCAGAGGACGGCCAAGCCCGCCGCCAGCCCCGTGTATATATAGGACCGCCGCGCATTGGTTGCAGCGGCCTGCCGCGCCATGCCCAAGGCCAACAGCCAACAGGGAACTAAGAAGCCATCGGGATGCAGGTACGAACTGGTGTGCCAAGTCCAGTGGCTAAGCGCGAAAGCGGTAGCGGCCCATAGTGCCAGTCGTTTGGCCAAGCCCTGCATCCGGCAAAGCCAATAGACTAGGGCCGTAGAAAGGGTGCCCAACAAAATGGAGGGCAGCCGCAGAAACCACTCTTGGTGTGGCAAGAGCGCGTGCGCTAGCTTGAAGACGGCAAAGGGCACGAGTGCGTACGAGGCGTCGAGGTGCTGGCCCCAATACCAGTAAACAGCCTCGTCCTTGCCCAGCTCTACATCGGCGATCAGCCAGATCTTGAGCAGGGTATAGGCACCCAGCAGAATGAGGCCCAGCCGATTGACGCTATTGGGGCCGCCGCGTATATTGTGAAACCCGAACACCGTAGAACAATTTCAGAGTTATGGAGATGTTTTAATGGCCGAAAAAGAAGAAGATCTGCTCAAGACCCTCCAGCAAAAAAACCTGGAGGAGAGTCTATACAGAGCGCGCAAAATTTTCCTTTGGTCCGACGTCAACGACGAGTCGGCCAAGGCCGTAGTTACTCGCCTACTCTCGTTGGATGTCGAAGATCCAACCGAAGAAATCGTCCTCTATATCAACAGTCCCGGCGGCTCAGTTCACGACGGTATGGCCATCTACGACGCCATGCTGGCGATTCAGGCACCTGTTTCCACGGTGTGCATGGGCATGGCCATGAGCATGGGTTCGTTCCTGCTAGCGGCTGGCGAGCCGGGGCGTCGCTTCGCTTGGCCGCACGCCCGGATTATGATCCATCAGCCGAGCATCCTCCACACCGTCACCGGCACGGCCATCGACCTCGACATCCGCGCCAAGGAGACCATCCGCCTGCGCGAAGAACTAAACGCACTCTACGCCAAGCACACCGGCCAATCGGTCGAAAAGATCTCCAAGGACACGGACCGCGACTTTTTCATGTCAGCCGAGGAAGCCAAAGAATACGGACTCCTCGACGACATAATTACCACCACAGCACCCTCACCCAATGGGTACAGCCAAAAGTAACGCCGTCCCTGCGCGTTTTGTTTGTTGCGCCGGTCCTAAGCGGGGCCGGCGTTTTTATTGGCAACTTGGGCAATAAAAGGTGTTGCGGCCTCCCAAGTAAAAGTTCTCGATGGGCGCGTCGCAGACGCGGCAGTCCTCGCCTTGGCGTCCGTACACCTGGAGTCGCTGCTGGAAGCGCCCGCCCGCGCCCGACCCCTGATAATCGCTGATGGTCGTGCCGCCTTGTGCGATGGCAACGCGCAGCACCTTTTTGATCTGTTTGACGAGCCGGGCCAAGCGCAGCGAATCAATAGCTGCGGCCGGGGTCGCCGGATGGATGCGCGCCCGAAACAGGGCCTCGCTGGCGTAGATATTGCCCACGCCTACTACTGTGCGATTGTCCATAATGAGATTCTTGATCGGGCTTTTGCGCCGCTGGCATTGGGCTTGCAAATAGCGGGCCTTGAAGGCGCGGGAAAGCGGCTCGGGGCCGAGGTTTTGCAAGTACCGGCACGTGTGCCCCTCGCCTTCGGCGAGCACTAGCACTAAGCCAAAGCGCCTCGGATCGTTAAACGTTGCGGCGCCTCCGTCGGCAAACTCAAAGCCCACGTGGTCGTGCTTGATGCCCCACGGCCGCAGGAGCAGGTTGCCGCTCATGCCGAGATGGACCAAGAGCGTTTGGCCGGCTTGTAGGTCGAGAAGGAGGAATTTGGCGCGGCGGCGCGCGGCGACAAAGCTATCGCCGACCAACGAGCGCAGCGCGGCGCGCGGCAACGGCTCGCGCAGGCGCTTTGTGCTGACGCGGACGCGGGTGATCAGCCGGCCTAGCAGGTGGCACTCCATTGCGCTGCGGACGGTTTCTACCTCGGGTAGTTCGGGCATGGGCAGAGTATAGAAGACATCCATAGAAGCGTCAAACATTGCCGACCCGGCTGCGGTTGGTATATTGAAAACCCGCAGAAGCTGTCAGTTGTCATCCCAAAACGCAGGAGCTATTACTCATGGATTTGACGAGACAACCGCCTCGCCGACCTTCAAACGCCGGCGTCGCCGGCATCGTCGGGCTGGCGCGCATGATCGACAAGGCGCGCGGCTACAATGCCGAGACCATTGGCCAGTTCAAATACGGCGACGACTCCGGCCTCGACGTCGAAGTGCTCGAATTTATCAATATGAACGCCGCCGAGTTCGCCGAGGCCGTCGATGAGCTAGACGACGAGACCTTAGGCGTCATGGTGCTGGAGCGGGCGCAGAAAGGCCAATCAGAAATCGGTGCCTTCAACGAGGAACACCTCACCCGCGAGCCGCAAGACGAGCTACACGAGCGGCTGTTAGTCGAGCGGATCGCCCAGTACGCCCCGCAGCGCACGGACATCAAGACGGTTTTCGCCTCTATCGAATTGGACGATTGGGGTGCGTTTAGAGACCTAGATCTAACCTGCCAACCGCCGCGCAGCCCCTACCTGCGCAGCGTCTTCGGCGTGGCCGGCGCAGCGCGCATGGCCGACAAGGCGCGGGCCGCTGTCTGCGGCAAGTTAGGCGAGTACCGCTTTGGTGCCGACTCCAGCCAAGACGCGGCCATTTTGGAATTCTTGGGCATTGGGCAAGACGCCTTTCGCCAAGCGGCCTACGAAAATCCCAACGACGACGAGCTGAGCGAGCAGATCGCCGCGCACTGCCAGAAGTCGGCAAAGTCGGCTGCGGAAAAAAGCGTCTTCAGCGTCTGCCGCGCTAACGTCGGCCGCCACCCGGCCCACCCGCTCCAGCATTCACATCACCCAGATGCATTCGATGCTGCGCGGGCCAGTACCGGCGACTACGACCAGATGCGCGCCCGGCTCGCGGCGCGCCGCGCCGAAATCGCACCCGAGCGCACCGATGTCCACAGCTTCTTCGATCTGCAAGACCTCGACGACGAATTGAGCTTTGGGCTAACGGACTTGCGTCGGCACCCGCCGCGCAGCCCGTTTGACTTGAGCGTCGGCGGCCTGGCCTGCCTGGCGCGGATGATCGACAAATTCCGTGCGGCGCACTGCAATTGTCTGGGCCAGTACTGGTGCGGCGAGGATTCGGGTTTTGACCGCGCAGTCCTAGATTTTCTCGGCCTCGACCAAGAAGCCTTCGCTGAGGCGATTGCAGCCAACGGAACCGACGCGGCGCTAGTGGCGTGGCTGGGCGAGCGGCTAGCCAACAAGAGCGCGCAAGACAAGGCCGAGTTTAACCAACGGCTCCTGACCGCCGGGCCGCGCAACGACCGGCAGCAAGATTTCTTGCGCAACGCCGTCTCCCGACTCGACGCGGCGCGCACCGACATCGAGAGCTTTGCGGCCCTGACCCTGCTCGACGACAAAATCTCCTTCGCCAGGCTCAAGGCCGGCGTCTGATGTCCCGTCCGCTCATCGGCATCACCAGCAGCCTCAACGCCGACGGCCATCAAGTCCTCGAGCACCAATACGTGGACGCGGTCGTGCAGGCGGGTGGTGCCCCGCTGGTGCTGCCGATGACCACAGACCGCGCTCCGTTACAAGCAGTCCTCGAGCGCATTGACGGTTTGTTGATCACCGGCGGCCCGGGCATTGAGCGCGGCCTTATTGGCACCCTGCCCAACGACCTCCCGCCGGTGGCGGCCAAGCGCGACCAAGCCGACCGCTGGAGCTTTGCGGCCGCACAAGCGCGCCAGTTGCCGGTTTTGGGCATCTGCTACGGAATGCAGTTTATCAGTGCCGAGTTAGGCGGCACGATTTGGGCGGACGTGGAGGCTCAACTCGGGGTTGAGCCGCATGCGCGTCAGCGGACTGCGGGCAATTGGATCGAGCACGAGCTCCAAGTAGAGTCGGGTACTGTGCTAGCCGCGCTGGGTCTTGCTGGCCGTTTGCGAGTCAATTCCAATCACATGCAGGCCATCGATCGGCCCGGCGCGGCCTTGGAAGTCAGTGGGCGCAGCGGCGATGGCGTCGTGGAGGCGGTTGAGAGCGAGGATGGCCGCTTGATCGGCGTGCAATTTCACCCGGAGCGAATGCCCGGGACGGTTTGGTCGAAGCTCTTTGAGCACTTGGTGGAGCGAGCGGCGGGATAGGAGGCTTCTGCGCGGCTGAACGTCGCCGCTGCCGGGCCGGGCAACGACATCAGCGGTGGATTGCACCGGCTCTACTTCGCTGTAATTTTGAATCACTATTTCAAATTATCATGTAATTTTGAATAGCTATTTCAAATTTACACGTTAATTTTGAGTCTATGTACAAGCGATCGCTAGACCTACCCACGTCTGGCACCGAGACGTTTTTTCTCTGGGGGCCGCGACAGGCGGGCAAAAGCACCCTGCTAAAACACCAGTATGCCGACGGTCTGTGGCTCGATCTCCTAAAGGCAGACGAGTTCAGGCGGTACGTGGCCAACCCGGAATTCTTGCGTCAAGAAATCGAGGCCACAGGGTTGGATGCTAAGCGCCAAATCGTCATTGACGAGATTCAGAAGGTGCCGGCGCTGCTCGACGAGGTGCATTGGCTGATCGAAAACCGAGGGCTGAGTTTCGCTCTTTGCGGCTCCAGTGCCCGCAAGGTGCGGCGCGGAGGAGCCAACCTGCTCGGCGGCCGGGCCGTGCGCTACCAACTGCACGGGTTGACGGCGCGGGAACTCGGCGCAGACTTTGACCTGACTCGCCTCCTCAACCACGGCTACCTGCCCCGAATGTACGCCAATGCTCGTCCCGCACGGTTGCTCGACGCTTATGTCGCCGACTATCTCAAGGAGGAAGTCGCGGCCGAAGGGCTAGTGCGCAGTTTGCCGGCGTTTGCCGGATTTTTGGACGCAGCCGCACTAGGCGATACCGAAATGGTCAATTTCTCCAATATCGCCCGGGAATGCGGCGTCACCAGTCACACGGCGCGGGGCTATTACGAGATTCTCGCCGACGCGCTGCTCGGGTGCTGGTTGCCCGCCTTCCGCCGGCGTCCCAAACGAAGAGTAGTTGCCACGCCTAAGTTCTACTTCGCGGATGTCGGCGTAGTCAACCGACTCGCCCGCCGGGGCCAACTGCTGCCAGGATCGGAGCTATACGGCAAGGCATTTGAAAACTGGGTGTTCCACGAATTGACTGCGTTTGCCGATTATCAAGCATTCGACGGCGAACTGACCTATTGGCGTCTAGCCGGCGGTACCGAAGTGGATTTCATCTTGGGCGACATGCAGCTAGCCGTTGAGGCCAAGGCGAGCAATCGCATCGTCAGCAACCACTTGAAAGGGCTGCGCAGCCTAGTAGAGGATCATCCGAGCGTCGGCCGGCGAGTGGTCGCCTGCCTCGAACCCCGCGCTCGACGCACGGACGACGGCATCGACATCCTGCCCGCCGCCACCTTCGTCCAAATGCTGTGGAACGGCAATCTCGCCTAAGCCAGCGCTGCTTGCTGGCTCTCCACCTGTACCAGCCGCGCCTCTTCGAGCACATAGCCGCTGAGCTGGCCGCCGTATATGCAGCCTGAGTCGAGGCCGAGAAGATAGGGGCGACCCGCGCGCTTTTTGACCACCAAGCCGCCGGGCGCGTCGTGGCCAAAGACGATCAAGGGATGGATCGGCTCGTAGAAATCGTGCCAGCGCGGGCTGGCCAGATCGCTGGAGGGCGGCCAAGTGCGAATCTTGAGAAACTCGCCGCGACTAGTGCCCTGTAGGCCCTTTTTCGGGTGGATGCCAGCGTGGACTAGGAGGAAGGCGTCCTCGGCGATGTAGAGCGGGCACTGCCGCAGCCAAGCGAGGATTTTCGCGTCGGCAGGTTGGAGTTGGGCGAGCGTATAGTTCTGGTCGGGGTACTGCACTTTAGGCTTGCAGCCCTTTTCCAAGGCGGTTAGCTGCTGCAAGAGGCGGGCGTCGTGGTTGCCCAAGACCATCTCGGCCTGCGTATCGCAAATCAACTGCCACACTGCCAGCGGGTCGGGGCCGCGAGAAAAAGCATCGCCGGTCAGCAGCAGGCGATCCCGGTCGCAGTAGGCTACTTTTGCAAGCAAGGCTGCAAACTCGGCGGCACAGCCGTGCACGTCGCCGACAAAAATGGTGCGCATTAAATTTTCCTATATTTGCATTGCCGAAGGGCAAACGCTATCATACTCACCACTTCAAGATAGGCTCTGATGGAAACTGCGACCATACCGACCGCTGCTTCGGCGTCTTGCCACGTGATGGCCAAGCCCTCGGGCTCGGTCTGCAACATCGACTGCAAGTATTGCTTCTACCTCGAAAAGGAAAAGCTCTACCCAGAAGCAGGCAAAAACTGGCGCATGTCCGACGAGACGCTCGAACTATACGTCAAGCAGTACATTGAGGCCCAAGACGTGCCGCAGGTGGACTTTGCTTGGCAGGGCGGCGAGCCGACCCTGATGGGCGTGGACTTCTTCCGCCGCGCAGTTGAGCTACAGCAGCAATACGCCGACGGCAAGCTGATCACCAATGCCTTTCAGACCAACGGCATCCTGCTCAACGACGAGTGGGGCGAATTCCTAGCCGAAAACAAGTTCCTAATCGGGTTGTCGATCGACGGGCCGCGCGAATACCACGACCACTACCGAGTTGATAAAGGCCAGAAGCCGACCTACGACCGCGTGTACGCCGGCCTGCAGATGCTCAAAAAGCACGCGGTGGAATTCAACACCCTAACCGTGCTGCAAAACCACAACGCCGATCAACCGCTCGAAATCTACCGCTTCCTGCGCGAAGCAGGTTCGGGGTTTATGCAGTTTATTCCCATCGTCGAGCGCATCGCGCACGAGCCAGACGAGGACGGGCTGTCTTTGGTCGATCCCGAATACGATGGCCGGGCGCTGGTCTCCAAGTGGTCGGTGGGGTCTGGGCAGTACGGCAAATTCCTCTGCGCGATCTTTGACGAGTGGGTGCGCAACGATGTCGGCCAAGTCTTTGTACAGCTCTTTGACGTGACGCTCGGCTCGTGGCTCGGTCAAGATGCGAGCCTGTGCATCTTCGCCGAGACCTGCGGCAAGGCACTGATCATTGAGCACAACGGCGACCTGTACTCCTGCGATCATTTCGTCTATTCGGATTATCGGCTGGGCAACGTCCACGATAAAAGTATCCGCGACATGGTCGCCAGCCCGCAGCAGACCCAGTTCGGGCAGGACAAAAAGGATGCGCTGCCCCAGTACTGCATCGAATGCGACTACCGCTTCGCCTGCAACGGCGGCTGCCCCAAGCACCGCTTTACCAAAACCCCGCGCGGTGAGGACGGCCTCAACTACTTGTGCAAAGGGTACAAAATGTACTTTGGGCACGTCGATCCGTACATGCGCTTTATGGCCGACGAATTGCGGCATGGCCGACCGGCTACTGGCGTGATGGAATGGGCGAGAACAAGGGACGCGATCAAGGCGGCCCAGCACCAAAAGGTCCCCGGCCGCAACGACCCGTGCCCCTGCGGCAGTGGCCAGAAGTACAAGCGTTGCTGCGGCCGGGCCGCATAACCGAAAGGAAGCCATGATCGACATCGAGCTAATGCCCGCAGACTGCAAGGCCGTCGTCACTATCGACGGCCAGCTTTTTACCGAATATCGCTACGGCCACTACGTGTGCCGCCCGTACTGCTATCCAGTGCGGACGCCCAGCGGCGCTGGGCTGACCCGCGCCTATCCGATGGAAGATGTCGCAGGCGAGAAGCAAGATCACTACCACCATCGCGGCGTCTATACAGCGCACGGCCTCGTCAACGGCCACAACCTCTGGGACGAGGGCACCGGCCACGGAGCCATGCTCCAGCGCGGCGAGCCGGTCGTAGGCTTAGCGGACGGCGCGGCACAGATCGACGGGATCGTCGATTGGTTTGGGCCGGAGGGGGAGAAGCTGTTGGAGGAGCGGCGCACCATCGCCATCCGCGCCGAAGATGCACTGCGCATCCTAGACCAACGCAGCGAATTCCGCGCCCGCTACGGCGCCGTGACCTTCGGCGACACCAAAGAGGGCGGGCTGTTTGCGATCCGGGTGCCTACCTCCATGGACGCCAAGGACGCGGGACGGATTGAAAACGCCGCGGGCCAAGTCTTTGAAAACGGCCAAGGCGCGGAGGTTACTTGGGGCCAACAGGCGGCTTGGGTAGATTATTCCGGGCCAGTCGCCGATGGCCAGCAGTGGGGGCACACGGTCGTCGATCACCGCGACAATCCTCGCCACCCGACCTATTGGCATGTGCGCGGCTACGGGCTGTTTACTGCCAATCCCTTTGGCGTCCACGATTTTAAGAGCGACGACAACATCGACGAGAGTCTGACTATCCCCGACGGCGACAAAGCCGTCTTCTGCTACCGGCTGATCGTCCATCCCGGCCGCGGCGTTGACGGGCATCCCGATGTGCGCCGACTCATTGAGCAGTTCCAGAGGGGATAGGATAGTATCTGGAGGATAAAAAACCGGTCTGCGGACCGGTTTTTTTTGTGCCTCGCCACAATTTCAACTAGACGGAGAGCAATGATTAAGAGCAAACAAGATAAGCTGCGCGTCGCCCTGATCGGTGCGGGCGGCATCGCTGGGCAGCATCTGCGCCATTACCAAGATATGGACGACGTGGAGCTGGTCGCCGCGGCAGATGTGGCCTTAGAGAGAGCGCAAAAATACTGCGAGGAATACGAAATCCCCGCCGCCTTTGCCGACTACGAGGAGATGCTCCGCCAGGTCGCACCCGACGCGGTGAGCGTCTGCACGCCCAACGCACTGCACGCCCCTTGCTCCATCGCCGCGCTAGACGCGGGTGCCCACGTCCTCGTCGAAAAACCGTTGGCCATGAATGCGCACGAGGGGCAGCAGATGCTCGACGCCGCCCAAAAAAACGACAAAAAGCTGGTCGTTGGCTTCCAGAACCGCTATGATCCGAAGGCGCAGTTTGTCAAAAAGCTCGTTGACGATGGCGAACTGGGCATGGTCCTGTACGCCCGGGTGCAGGCTTTGCGGCGGCGCGGCATTCCCAACTGGGGTGTCTTCGGCCGCAAAGACCTACAAGGCGGCGGGCCGCTGATCGACATTGGCGTCCACATGCTGGAGGCCACGCACTATGCCATGGGTGCGCCCCAACCAGTAGCAGCCAGCGGCAGCACCTATACCTACATTGGCGACAAGCCGTCAAACGCGAACTCGCACTGGCCCAACTGGGATTACAAGACCTATACGGTTGAGGACTTAGCGGTGGGGCACATCCGCTTTGCCAACGGCGCGATGCTCAGCATTGAGACCAGCTTCGCCGCCCATATTGAGAAGGATGAGGGGGGCTTCACGCTGATGGGCGAGAAGGGCGGGGCTCGCTGGAATCCGCCGGGTTTTTTTCACGACGCCAACGACTACATGGTCAACACCCAGCCCGACTGGTTGCCCAGCGGCCCGGCAGCCGATGGCTTCGGCCAGAAGATGCGCAACTTTGTCGAGCACGTCCTCTACGACGCGGAAACCCTGTCGCCCGGCGAGCACGGCCTGATGGTGCAGAAGATGATGGACGGGCTGTACGAATCGGCGGAGCAGGAGCGGGAAGTGCGGATTGAGTAGGGGGGCGATGGCCCGTCCCGTCCTTGTTTTTTTAGTTTAATGGCGTAAATTTTGAAGTAATGATTCAAATTATACGCCAAATACAACAAGACATACAGAATGTTCACCGACGCGAGCGCGGACGTCTCCTCGTGCTTACGGGGGCGCGCCAAGTGGGAAAATCCACCCTTGCCAGTATGGCGTTTCCCGACTATCCAGTGATTAATCTGGATTCGCCTGTGGAGCGGGCGGCCTACGAGCAGCTAGGGCCGGAAGAATGGATTGCCCGCTACCCTCGCGCCATCGTCGATGAGGCGCAAAAGCTGCCGCCGGTCATCGAGACCTTAAAAGCGTGTTATGACCGCGATGGGCGGGTGCGTTATATCCTGCTGGGGTCGAGCCAAATTCTGCTGCTCGAAAAAGTGCGCGAATCGCTCGCTGGACGCGCCGCGCTCCGGGCGCTTTTTCCGTTCACCTTGCCGGAATTGCTAACGGCGACCAACGCGAGCCGATTGGTCGAGGTAATTGCCGCCGACGATCCGCTCGGCGCCTTCGACCAGCTATGTCCGGCGGCCTATCGCATTACCGCAGCCTACGCGCTGGCCAAAACGCGCTGGGAGTACTTCCTCCACTGGGGTGGTATGCCGCGGCTTAGGGAATGGGACGACGAGGACCGCTTTGCCTGGTTGCAGGATTACCAAGCGATGTATCTCCAGCGCGACTTGGGCGATTTGGCACGGTTGCGGCGGCTGGAACCTTTTGTCCGCGCCCAGCAAGCGGCGGCTTTGCGTTCGGGACAGGTGATTAATTTCTCGGATCTGGCACGGCTGAGCGATGTGTCTTCGGTGACCGCACGGCAGTTTATGCGCTACTTGGAATTGAGTTACCAGATTATTTTGTTGCCGGCTTGGTATCGCAACGCGGAAAAACGCCTGAGTAAACAAAGCAAGCTGCACTTTGTCGATCCGGGGATTCGCCGGAGCATTCTGCGAAAGCGCGGGGAGGTTGACGGCGCGGAACTGGAAAGTGCGGTAGTAGCGGAAACCTACAAGCAGTGTCGCAACGCCCAACTACCGGTTGAGCTATACCATCTGCGCACCGCCGATCGGCGCGAAGTTGACTTGTTGATTGAACGCGAAGATGGCTTTATCGCCGTGGAAGTCAAACAGACAGCAAGGGTCAGTGCCGCCGATTTTCGCCATCTGCGCGGCTTAGAAGACTTGCTGGACAAGCCGCTGCTGTTGGGCTTGGTGGTCTCAAACGATGCGTCGAGCATCCCCAGCGCGGACGGGCGGCTGCGCCATGTGGCAATTCCGCATTTGCTGTCGGCAGTCGACTAGTTCCCACTATAGTTTTTTAGCCAATCGCCTCGCGGAGAAAGTCGTAGGCACGGGCACCGCTGATTTGGTGGCGCCCGGAAAAAATATCGGCTTCCACCCGGTGCCGAGCCGCAAAAACATCGTACACTCGGCGCGCTTTGGTCAGACTGGAGCGCACGGCAGTAATGGGGAAAATGGGGTCGTGGGTGCCGGCTTCCACCAGCAGTGGGCGCGGGGCGATGAGGCCGACTAAATCGTACATTTCGCCGAATTCAGCCAGGCCCGGTACATAGTTACAGGGACAGTGCGACATCGCGAGGATGCTGTGCTGGAAGGTTGAGTAGTAGCCGCTGATCACGCAGGCGCGGATGCGCTCGTCAATACAGGCGGAGAAGAAGGTGTGCATGCCGCCGCCTGAAATGCCCATGGCACCGAGGCGATTGGTGTCGAATTCGGGGCGAGTTTCCAAGTAATCGACCAAGCGCAGCCCATCGCGGACGCGGATGCCGACCACTGAGGTACCCAAGTGGAAGGACAACATGGCCATATGGGTGCAAGTCGAAGGGGCTCCTTGGCCGCGCGCTAGATAGGAGAAATCGGTCTGGCGCTCGCCAAAGCCCGAAATTTCTGGAGCGGCCACGGCGAATCCCGCACGGCACAGGGCCACGCCGAAGTCCTTGTGGTACCCATCGGGCTCGTCGCGCTCGCCGCCGTCTTCCCACAAACCGACGATGTCCTTGACGCCGTAGCCGTGGCCGTGGAAAGCCACGACGGTAGGCCGGGGGCCATCAGCGCCTTTGGGCAGCAAGAGGTACACCGGCATCTGCGCGTGGGGGCCGGTGCGCAGGATTATTTTTTGTCGCGTGTAATCGCCTTTGTCGATTTCTTCTACTTTGCGCGGAGCCAAATCCGTTTCGTCGCCAGCGGCTAGGCCCAGATGCTTAGCGAGGGCGCGTCGCGTGGTCTGCTGCCAACGGCGCGCCTGCGCTGGACTTTCGGCCTTAAAGGCGCGGGGCGCGGCCGCCGGGTCGTACTGTTTCCACAGCGAGGTCGCCGGTTGCAGTGGTTTTAGGGTGCGATTGTCGAGTATTTTAGAGGCCATAACGAATCCTAAAGGTGAAGCGACCAGGTGGGGTTTGGTCGCTAAGTTCATCGACTCGCCCCACTCATTACTAATTCCCCAACGACCTGCACCTGTACTTCGTCGCCGATAGCAGCGCGCTGGCCGGGTTCTAAGACGACGAAGCTGTTGGCGTTGAGCATGGAGCTGATGATGTGTGAGCCTTGGCTGCGGGCGGGGCGCACCCAGAGTTGGCCGTCTTGGTAGCGCAAGGTGGCGCGCATGTACTGGCGGCGGTCGCCGTCGTTGTCGCAGGGGCTTTCCACCCGGGCGCACACCTCGGGCAAAAACCACGCCGATTGCGGATAGCCCGCGGCCTTGCGGATGGCCGGGCGCACGAACTGGACAAAGGACATCATGCTCGACACCGGGTTGCCGGGCAGGCCGAAGTATGGCACACCGCCGACGGTGCAGAAGACCAATGGCTTGCCTGGTTTCATGGCCACGCGCCAGAAAATCGTCTCGGCCCCCAAGTCGTCGAGGACCTTTTTGACGAAGTCGTATTCGCCGACCGAGACGCCGCCCGAAGAGACGGCAAAGTCAGCGCGGAGCGCGGCCTCAATGGTGGCGCGGATGGCAGCCTCGTCGTCGGCTACTGTCGGCAGCATCACCGGCTCGGCTCCATGAGCGTGGCAAAAGGCGGCTAGAGCGCACGTATTGCTGTTGACGATTTGGCCTGCTCCGGGCGTCTCCTCAATTTCGACTAGCTCGTCGCCAGTGGAGAGGATGGCGACGCGCGGCCGACGATACACTGAGACGAAGCTCTGCTGCACGGCGGCGAGCACGGCTAGTTCGCCGGGGCCGCACTCGGTGCCGGCTTTGATGATCGGTTCGCCGCCGCGCATGTCCTCGCCGCGTCGGCGAATGTGCGCCCCGCACTCTTCAATGGCGAGGATCTCGACTTCTTGCCCAGCCAGGCGAGTGTCCTCTACTGGGGCGATGGTGTCGGCGCCGGCGGGCACGGCCGCGCCGGTCATAATGCGACTCGCTTGACCGGCGCCGACCGTTTTTTGCGGCACCTGGCCGGCTGGGATGTCTTCGATGACCGCCAAAGCTATGGGCGCGTCGTCCCTTGCGGTGGCGACGTCTGCATGGCGCACGGCATAGCCGTCCATGGCCGAGTTGTCGCAGGGCGGATTGTCGCGGCGCGCCAACACGTCTTGGGCCAGCACGCGGCCGGTAGCATCAAGCAGGGAGACCCGCTCGGGGCCGAGGACTTGCACGTGGTCGAGGACGATGGAGCGGGCTTGTTCTGGGGTGAGCATCTGATCGGGGGGCACTATGACTCCTTATTTGTGTAGGCGACAGAAGATACAGCAGAACGACGGCGATACAAATCCCGCGCGGCGGTGTGGCGAGTTCAGTATGGTGCTCAACCAAGCGTCAGCAGCGTCGGGCCGGGTTATTCTACGTCATTTGTTGCGCGAATTGGCGGAGAGTTGACGCTTGTAGATGGCGCGGATGGGATTGATGCGGCAGGATGGGTGCCCGTATCTACAATTTGAAGAGCAGCGTACCCATCATCGACAGCCAAGAGGTGATGACCAAGCCGATGACTAGGTTAAATTTGCCGTTGAACTCGCGGCGCAGTTCGCGTACTTCGACTTCAATTTTGTCTTCGACTTTGCTATCGAGCGCGTCGATTTTGTCTTCAAACTTGCGGTCGAGCGCATTGAACTTGCCTTCGACTTTGCTATCGAGTGCGTCGATTTTGCCTTCAAACTTGCTATCGAGCGCGTCGATTTTGTCTTCGACTTTGCTATCGAGCGCATCGATTTTGCCTTCAAACTTGCTATCGAGCGCATTGAACTTGTCTTCGACTTTGCTATCGAGCGCGTCGATTTTGTCTTCAAACTTGCGGTCGAGCGCATTGAACTTGCCTTCGACTTTGCTATCGAGCGCGTCGATTTTGCCTTCAATCTTGGTATTGTTTTCGCGCACATCCATCTCAATGAGACTCAGGCGACGGTTGATCTGCTGCAACACATCGCGGATGGTCAACTCAGGAGCGGGTTGGGGAATGGGCTTGGGGTTGGACATGGCGATCATCCTTTATTGGCAATAACGAAGATAATTGACGAAATGGCTTATGCAAAATGCGGGCCAATCGTCTGATCGCTGTGCGCTCTGAGGGGAAAGCGGGTTGTTACGGAGATCCTGTGTAGTGTGGAAGAAACAGTCGCGTGGCGATTGCGCTACAGTCCGACGGAGCAGGGGGGGATGCACTTTGGGCCAGCGACAGCCAGCCCTAGCGTTGCCAAGCAGACGCTCAGCAGGGATCGATAGCTCATAACGCGACTCCTTTCATTAGAGTGAATAGGGCGAGGCGTTGCTAGGTATATACAGCGTATCGGCTCCTGTTATTTTGCCATCGCCCTACGCGAAATTGACGAAATCGTGGCGCACCCACAGCAGGTTGATCAACCCTAGTACAAACCCCGCGATGACCAGCCATTTGAGGCGACGACCGTGCCGGCGGCCAATACCGCGCAAATAGAGATAGGTCCCAAAGACGAACCACGTCGGCAGGGCGAGCCAGATTTTGGTGTCTCCGCCCGCGAGGTGTTCGCCCGGTGCGCCAAAAAACCAAATCGCACCCATGCCCAATCCCAAGGTAAAGAACGAAAAACCGCCGCTAGCAAAGCGAAAGGTCGCTGCCGCCGCCGTGTCGAGTGCGGGCAGATAGCGGTTGAGCCGGCCCTTTTTTAGGGCTTGGTGTTGGACGAGGTAGCCGACTGCTGCGCAGAACGCCAGCGCAAAACCCACCTGCCCGAGCAGCGTCAACACCACGTGGATGCCGAGGAAGGGATATTCTACCAGAATCGACTCGGCCTCGGCAAAGCGGACGGGCATCAGCAGCGGATAGAGCAGGCCGAGAAAGGCGAGCGGCGCGGTCAGCAGGCCGAGGTGGCGAATGCGCACATAGCGCTCGCCGAGCAGGCCCGCGACCACCAAGGCCATGACCAAAGAGGCGATAATCACCATCATATTGGCGAAGATAGCTTGACCGGAAAGCGCGAAATGCAGGGCGATACTGATAGCGTGTACGGCCAGTCCCAACTTCAGGCTCTTGCGTCCCAGCACACCCCAGCCGCTCTTGTGCCAGAGGAATTGTCCTTGAAACAGCAGGGCGGCCGCCAAGTAAAACGCCAAGGCGATAGCAAGAGAGACAATGCAAAACGTCGTCACGATTCTAGCTCCTCGGCCTCGTCGTCGAGCCGGAAGAGACGGCGCACCGTATCGAGGCGGACATAGCCTTCGTCGTCGTTGGCGAACTCGCGTATCTGCACGAGCGGATCGTGCAGCAGCTTGTTGGCATAGCCGCGCAAGATGCCTTCAACGAGCTGGCGCTGGTCATCGGAGAGCGGGCCGAGTTGGGCGGCCCAACGAGCGAGTTCGCGCTGCTGGAGGTAGGCGGCGCGGGCGCGCAAAGCGCGGATTAGCGGGCCAGTGCCCAAGGCGTTGAACCAGTGCAAAAACTCCTTTAGCTCGTGGTCGATAATGGCTTGCACACAGCGTATTTCCCCCTCGCGCTCTTGGCGGTTGGCAGCAACCACTTGTTCGAGATTATCTACGTCGAATAAAAAGACGTTGTCGAGGTCGCAGGCGGCCGGGTCAATGTCGCGTGGCACGGCAATGTCGATGAGGAACAGCGGGCGTTCTCGGCGCTGCTCCATGGCCCGACGCAAATCACCGGGCCGAATGACGTAATCCGCTGCCGCGGTCGCCGAGATGACGATATCGACGACCGCTAGCTGGGCAGCCAGTTCCCCAAAGGGCACGGCCTCGCCGCCCAACTGGCTGGCCAGCGACTGGGAGCGGGCAAAAGTGCGGCTGCTGACCAACAGTCGCTCGACGCCGGAGTCAACCAAGTACTGGGCCGTGAGTGCCCCCATCTCGCCCGCGCCGACTAAGAGTACGCAGCAGCCGGTTAGGTTTTCAAAAACTTGGCCGGCTAGCTCGACCGCGGCCGTGCCAATCGACAGCCGGCCGCGGCCAATATCGGTTTCGGCGCGGGCGCGTTTGCCCACGCGCAGCGAGCGCTGGAAAAGCTCGTTGAGCAACAGGCTCGCCGAGCCGTTTTGCTGGGCTATTTCCAAGGCGCGACGCACTTGCCCGAGAATTTGGGACTCACCGACGAC
The DNA here is from genome assembly GCA_965221515.1 of Candidatus Latescibacterota bacterium. Taxonomy (GTDB): domain Bacteria; phylum Latescibacterota; class UBA2968; order UBA8231; family UBA8231. The sequence goes on along the minus strand of OZ244897.1, from coordinate 2,929,909 downwards.
GAGGGAGTCAATGCCGCTGGCGACGCGAAAAAGATGAACGGCCGCGTCTGAGTCGTTGAACTGGTAGAAATGAGATTCGAGCGCGGCCACATCTACGCCTTGGCATTCGGCGAGAAAGCGGCGCGCCTGGGCCAGCCCGCGGTCGCCGTCGGCCGTCAAGTATAGTTCGGACCGGTTGCAGGTGGAGAGAATGGCTGCTTCGTGCAGCCCATAGTCGCCGACGAGCCGAGCTAGGGCCGAAGGCTGGTCGCTTTCGGCAAAGGCTAGCCGCTCGCGGATTTCCACCGGCGCGGTGTGGTGATTGATTCCCAAAGTCAGTATATGCACAGCTTTAAAAGTACTTATTCTACTGGGAAACCGCGAACCTAACCCGCCAAAGGAATACGGCCATGGTCAAATACCTGCTGATTGTTTTAGCCTCGCTGGGCACGGTAGCCGATGTGGATGCCGGCGCTTGGACTTTGCCGCGCGGCCAGTTGTGGAGCAAGATCACGTATTTCCAGCAGCACACCGAGGAGTGGTACGTCGGCCAGGGTCGCTTTGGCGCACCCGGCACCCGCGCCCGCTACGACTTTGACGGGCAATACGAATCGCGGGCCGTCTTTTTCGAGGGACTGTACGGCGTCACCGACCGTCTAGACCTCGGCTTGCAGGTTCCCTATTTCGATCAATCCTTTACCAACGCCGCGTTTGCCGAACCCCGCACGGATACCGGCCTGAGCGACATCCGCCTCTTGGCCAAGTTGCGCCTCTTGGCCAAGCCTTTGGTGCTCGCGCTCAAGGCCGGCGTCAAGGTGCCGACTGGAGAGTTCAAAAATGAAGACGGCCTGATCCCGGTGGGTGAAGGGCAGTGGGATTTCGATTTTGTCGGGCAGGTGGGGCGCTCCTTTTGGCCGCGGCCCCTGTACGGCAACATCGACCTCGGCTATCGCGTCCGCACCCGCAACGAGCAGATCGACCGCGACCCCGGCGACGAGTGGTTCGTCAACGCCGAGCTGGGCTACCAGCTAGTGCGCCAGCTCATGCTAGTGGGCAAATGCGAGGTCCTCCGCAGCCGTCCAGCGGTCGTCTTCGGCGGCATTGAGGCCGAGATCAAGCGCATCGTGTACTTAACGCCGGCCTTGCTGTATGCCGTCGGCCAGCGCACGACTATCGAGGCAGCGGTGCGGTTCTCGCTCAATGGGCGCAATTTTCCGGCCGGCCGCCAGCTCGTGTTAGGGCTAGCAGCGACGTTGGGAAAAAGCAGGGGCTAGCGGCGCAGCTTGGCCAAGCGCTGTTGGATGGCCTCGGCCATGTCGGGTCGCTGGCCAATGACGGCGTCGAAGTGGGGTTTGGCTTCGGCTGAGCGACCCATCATCTCCAATAGTAATCCCAAATTAAAATGGGCCGCGGCAAAATCGGGGTTGTGCTGCAAGGCCCGTTCAAAGTGGGTGACAGCCTGCTCCCATTGGCGGCTTTGCGCGAGCGCAATCCCAAAATTCACGTGCGCTTCCGGGTAATTCGCGTTGTATTCGAGTGCCAACTCGAAATGCTCCAGTGCCAACGGCCGCTGGCCGGAGCGCAGGTAAAACATGGCCAAGGTGTGATGGGTATCCCAGTCTTGCGGCTGGGCTTCAAGTAGCTTTTTGTAACCGTCGATTTCCTGCCCTAGCCACTTGCGGTAGAAGTCGCGGCGGAGTCGCTCTAAGTCTGCGGGGCGGCGCGGCAAAATCTGTAGCGTTAGGTCGCCCATCTCGTCGGTTGAGTGCAGCCCGTAGCGCACCCGCACGGGTGGGTCGTGGGGTTGACGGGGGTTTTGCGCGGAGTTGTCGTATGCGTATTCCATGACTAGCGTCGAGCCAGCCGGCAAGAAGACCGGCGCGGCAAATCGGTAGTCGTCCTGCCAATTAAAGTCCCAGTCCTCAATCCAGATAAGCCACTGCCGCTGTCCATCGGGCAACTCGGCGTACGCTCGGATTTCCCGACCGAGGTAATGCGCGTGCGGGTAGATGGTCAACACCTCGACATCTACGGGCAGCGGGTACGCATCGCGAATCCAATAGTCGCGCGCGCCGGCTGGTATGTCTAGGTCTTTGCGGCCCAAGCGCAGCATGGCCGGGCGTCTCTTGGGCGGTGCAGCGGCAAAAAACAGGCCGACCCGGGCCTCGATAGATTCCTTTTTGCCGGTCGGCAACATGTGCAACTGTAGCAGCAAGTCCGTGCCCGGATCGAGCCGCCAAGCCAAGCTGTCGCTGCCCGGATATGGGGTTTTGCCTTGGGTCCAGCCGAGAAAATGCCCATCGGCATCCTCGGCCTCGCCAAAACTCATGCCATCAAATCCCGGTGCACCGTCGCGCCCGTCGCGCCGTCGCGCCGCGCCGCTGCGGTCGATCATCATGGTGGCGTGATGGACGATGCGGGCGTTGCCCGGCTTAAACTCTAGGGCCTTGACGTAGCGAGTTGAATCAACCGGTAGCGGAATGGCGAAGTTGCGGAAGACGTCTGGGCCGTCGGCCCGCAGCGTGTAGGCCGACGTCATGGAGGCGATTAAATCGGGCTGGCCTAGTTCCCATTCACTGTCCCACTGGGGCAACGGCGGTAAATCGGCGGACGGCCCCTCCTGCTTGCCGTGCTCAACCCAGCGGCGAATTGCGGCAATCTGCGCGGTGCTCAATCCGCGCTCGCCGACAAAGCTGCCATAGCCGCGTTTGGGTTTCCACGGCGGCATGTAGCGGGTCTGGGTGACAAAGGCGATTTGCTCGGCCCGCGCCCGCACATCCGCATAGCTGAGCAAGTCAAAAGGAGCCGGGCCGGCCGGCCGGTGGCAGGGGGCGCAGTTGTGAAAGACGATCGGCGCAATGTCGCGGTTGAAGGTCGGGGCTTCTCCTCTACTGCATCCAAGGCCGGCCGCAACCACAAACACCCAATAGCGCGTCATTGCAGATCGGCGATAAAGCAGCCAATCGCCTCGGTGGCACTGGGGTCTGGTGGGCGACTAGCAAGGGCCGCTGCTAGGGCGTTTGCGAGGTCGCTGCGGGTCGGCTGTGGGCGCATCTGGTCCAAGGCCATGTAGCGGTTGTCGATGCGGCCCCGATAGACGATGTTGCCGCGCGGACCTAACACCACGGCTTCTGGGGTCACCGTCGCGCCGACTCTTTTGACGAGCGCGTGCTGGACATCCCGCAGAGCTTGGCCCGGCAAACCGTATTCTCGGCCATGGCGGCGGATGGCGGCGGCATCCTCACGGCGGTCGGGATAGACCAAGTAGAACGCAACGCCTTGTGGCTGGAAGCGGTCGTGGAGACGCGCTATGGTCGGGGCGTAGCGGTTGGAGATGGGGCAATCGGTCTGGACGAAGAGCAAAACCGCAACGGTAGCGCGGTTGGCAAACGGATCGACCGGGTTGCCAGCCAAGTCGAGGGCTTGGGGGGGCTCGGGACGGCAGCCCACCAACAGCAAGGACGCAAGCATAGCTAAGACCATAAAACAAGAAAACGGATATTGGCCGCTGACGGCAAGGCGGTCGATTTTTGCATTTTATTAGGTGGGGAATGACTTTGCTCCTTACATTGTCTAACAATATGGTAGAGCAATGGTAGAGCAAGTGGGCACAGACCGCGCCCTGATTGACCAAGCGCGCACCGGCGACGAAGCGGCCTTGCGCGTTCTAATTGAGCGCTATGAGCGGCAAGTGGCCGCCGTGGTCGTGGGCATGTTGGGGCCGGGCGACGAGGCCGACGACGTGGGGCAGGAAACCTTTGTCCGCTTCTACCAATCACTGGACAAGTTTCGCGGCGACGCAGCACTGGGCACCTATTTGACGCGCATTGCGATCAATCTTTCGCTCAACGCGCTAGAGCACCGCAAGCGGCAGCGTTGGCGTTTGTGGAGCCGCGACGACGAACAGGCTCCGCCCGAGCCGAGCGTCGATGGCCGCGACCAACAGGCTGCACGCGAGCGCGCGCAAGCAGTGCAAGCGGCCCTCGACCAACTCAAACCAGCTTTCCGAGCGGTGGTGGTGCTGCGGATGATCGAAGGCTATTCGACCAAGGAGACGGCGGCGCTGTTGGATATCGCCGAGGGCACGGTGCTCTCGCGGCTCTCGCGCAGCATGAAACAACTAGAGACCCTCCTCCAAGACGAGGACCTATTATGACTGATAGCTATCGCAGCCAAATGCTAAGGGCACTGACCGGCGAATTGAACGCGCACGAGCGTGCGGCATTCGAACGCGCCCTAGCTACGGACGACGCGCGCCGCGCCGAATGGGAACGGCTGCAAAAAGTCCGCGGCCTCTTACAGGACAACCGCAGCGATTCATTCGAGCCGTTCTTTGCCGCCCGCGCCGTCCAGCGCAGCAAAAACCAGCGCGAAGAAAGCCTCACCGATGCCCTCGTGTGGCTCTTTCGCCCCCTCGCCCCAGTCGCTATAGCCGTGGTCGCCTTTTTGGCGCTGAGCAACTGGAACGAGCGCGAACTCATCGGCGACGACCCCTCGTTGCTCGCCGCGATTTTCGCCGCGGTGCCCGCCACGCCCGAAGCGGCGTACGTCCTGGATATGTGATATGCGAGGAAAAACTAAAGGTGCGCTCATTCTCTTTAGCACCCTGCTTATCGGCGTGCTGATCGGGACTTTGCTCTCCGGGTGGTTCGTCCGCGACCGCCTGCGGCCCATTCCGCATCCCCGCCATTTTGTCCGCAGCACCGAGCGATTGATTGAGCCGCAGGACGAAGAGCAGCGCCAAGCGGTGCGGGCCGTGCTGCGGCGCCACGCCGCTGCGCTCGGCGAACTCAACGCCAAGCATCGGGAGAAGTTAAAGGAACAGTTGGATGTTTCGCGGGCCGAGTTGGCCCCCTTATTGTCTGAAGAGCAATTGCGGCGGCTGGACCGGCGGCAGCGGCGCTTTGGCGAACTGATGGGACCTTGGCGCGAGCGGCCGCGGCGCAAAAAATGAAACCGCGCGGGAATCAATAGCCGCCATCGGTGGTCTAATGGGCGTAGAAAAGAGAAATGGCCGTTTCTCACCAGCCGCCGACTAAGGCGGTACGTCCAATTAACCATCTAGTGCGGAGAACGCAAAATGAAAAAGAAATGGATTATCTCAGCCGGCATCGCGCTGGCACTCGGTGCGTTGGCCACTGTGGCCGTAGCGGAGCGCGGGGGAAAGATGCGGGGGGCTTGGCAGTCCATGCCGATGCTTGACGGGCGTCTCGACCTGACCGCCGAGCAGCAGGAGCAGCTGCAAGCGTTGCGCGAAAAGCACCGCCAAGCCAGACGCCAGCAGCGCGAGGCCATGGTCGCCATGGGCCAGGAGCACCGCGAAGCCTTGATGAACATTTTGACCGCCGAGCAGCAGGAGACGCTAAAAGAAATGCGCCCCCGGCGCGGCTGGGGCGGCAAAGATCGGTTCGACATGCGGCGCGGCAAGGGTCGGCACGACGCACGGCGCGGGGGCCAGAGCGCATTTTCAAGGCTGGATTTGACCGACCAGCAGCAGGAGCAGATCGTGGAATTGCGCCAGGAGCACCGCACAGCAATGCGCCAATCGCGCCAGGAGCACCGCACGGCGTTGGAAAGCATCTTGACTGACGAGCAGCGCGAAAAGCTCGCCGAGATGAAAGACGAGGCGTTTTACGGCGGCAGGCGCGGGCGCGGCCAGCGGTAAGCACCAGTTGCCATTTTCCTTGACGACGCGGAGTAGCTGGTCTGCTCCGCGTTTTTTTTGCTCACTAACATCCGATTTGGTAGAGAACCTTTTCTTTTTGTAGATTTTGTACCTATTCATACGCCACGGTAGCTTAACATTGAGCTTCTTATGATAATCGACTCGCATACCCACGCTTGGGAATACTGGCCCTACGAGCCGCCCGTACCCGATCACGACAGCCGCGGCCGGGTTGAGCAATTGCTGTGGGAAATGGACCGCAACGGCGTCGATAAAGCCGTGCTGGTCTGCGCTCGCATCGAACACAATCCCCACAACAACGACTACGTCGCCGAACAAATCCGCGCCCACCCAAACCGCTTGGTGCAATTCGCCGACGTGGATTGCTCGTGGTCGGCAGAATACCACACCCCGGGCGCGGCCGAGCGGCTCAAAGCAGCCGCGGCAAAGTACCAACTCAAGGGTTATACTCACTACCTAAAAGGCGACACCGAGTGGTTCGCATCCGCGGAAGGTCGCGCGTTTTTTAGTGCCACGGCCGAGCTGAATCTGATCGCCAGCTTGGCCTTGGGGCCGCAGTGGCAGCCCGCGCTGCGCGAACTGGCGCGGCGTTTTCCGTCGGTGACTTTTCTCTGCCACCATCTGGCTGGGGCCAATGCGCGCGAAAAAGCACCGCACCCGAACTTGACGGAGATTTTGCGCTCGGCCGAGGTGCCCAACATCTACATCAAGCTCTCGGGCTTTCACTACGCTTCGCACATCTCGTGGGGCTACCCTTACTCGGATACGCACCACATCGTGCGCCAGCTCTACGAGCACTTCGGCCCCCAGCGGCTGTGTTGGGGCTCGGACTACCCGGTGGTGCGATTCAACATGACCTACCAGCACGCGCTCGAAGCATTCCGCACCCACTGCACGTTCGTACCAGACGAGCACAAGGCCCTGATCTTGGGCCAGAACTTGGCCGGCCTGCTCAACCAAGCCGGCACTTGACCGCTGCCGCAGATTTATGCCACCGTTCCCATATAGCACAATTTTTCGCTGCTTGCTCATTGGCTCGATTTTCGTCGGCTGTAGTGCCGACGGCCCGGGGCCGGTGCAAACGGCCTTCCATGAGTCCGACTCAACTTGGGATATTATCCAAACGGAAATTTTCGCCGGCCAATGCGTCAGTTGCCACACCGCTGGGACCTCGTTTGGCCGTCAGTCGGGCCTCGTGCTCACCCCGGACGTGGCCTACCAACAGCTCGTGGGTGCTGCTCCGACCAACGCGGCCGCCGCGGCCGACGGGCTGATGCGGGTCAGCGACCTCGGGCAGGGTATGCCCGGCCTCCTCAAGAGCTATTTGTGGGAGAAGCTCAACGCGCCCGACCAGCAGCATTTTTACGGCGATCATCCCTACTACGGAGAGATCATGCCCCTTGGCGACGAGCCGCTGACCAACGGCGAGTTGGCTTTTATCCGCGCTTGGATCGAGGCCGGCGCACCAGAGACAGGCCACGTGGCCGACCCAGACCTCTTGCAGGACGAATCGCGCTATGAAGTGCCAGAGTTCAAGCCGCTAGCCAAGCCGGAAAACGGGGTCCAACTGCACTTGCCGCCTTTTGAGGTCCAGCCCAACACCGAGCGCGAAATTTTCGTCGTGCATCCGCTGGAAAACGAAGACGATGTATTTCTAGAGCGCGTCCAAATCTCGATGAAGCCCGGCTCGCACCACTTCTTGCTCTACACCTTCCAAGACGACATACCCCCCGAGCGCATGCCCGAACCCTACGAATATCGCGAGTTGCACGACGGCACCGGGCAGTACGTCGTTTCGACCATACTCACGCAATTTTACCACCTGCCGGTCGCCGGCAGCCAATGGCCGTTCTTCGACGTTTCTCTGCCGGCCGGCGTGGCGATACGGCTACCCAAGAACACGCTGCTGGACCTCAACTCGCACTATATCAATCACACCAGTCAGCCCACTACCGGCGAGGTCTATACCAACTTGCACTTTGCCGACCCAGCGGCAGTCGAGCACGAAGCGCACTTTTTTTCTTTAAACAATTTTGACATCTCCCTCCCAGCCGGGCAGGTAACGACCCTAGCGAAGGATTTTACCTTCTCCGAGCGGACCCACGTTGTGCAGTTACTGTCGCACGCGCATCAGCTCATGGTAGAATTCCGGGTCGAAATGATCGGGGGAGCGCACGACGGCGAGCTCATCTACGCCGCTTACGACTGGGAACACCCACCAATTTTGAGATTCGAATCCCCGCTCGTCCTAGAGCGAGGCGAGGGCTTTAGGTTAGAGGCAACCTATGACAACGCGACCGATCAAGAGGTCAACTTCGGTTTCTTGTCAACAGACGAGATGATGATTCTCTTTGGGATTTCCTACCGGGACTAACTTAGCTTGCGGCACAAAAAAGGCGCGAAGAGCACCCGGTCGGTGCTTCTCGCGCCTTTTTTGGGGGGCTGCTATGACAACCCAGCGTTTAGTACATGTGCGGTTGCACGGCGAGGGCCAGCGAAGCTTCAATGTCCCAGATGGCCTTGGTCACTTCTTGGCCAATCAAGTCCAGCTTGCGCACCTGTTCGATGCGTCTAGTCGCACGGGCTAGCTCGGGGCTGGCCAAGATCCGCTCGAACATTCCGCAGGCATCCGCCAAGCAAATGATGACCACGTCGCGGGGGTCGGGGATTTTATCGCTAAACAGCACCTCCATGATGCGCAGCTTGACCTCTTGCTCGGCCTTGTCGTCGAGGGCCGGATAGCGCCGCGAGCGAAACACCCACAGGAAGCGCCCTTCTTCGGGCGCGAGAATGCCCTTGTCCACTAGCCGACCGAGTGCCCCCTCGCGGATATCGTCGGCACGGGCGGCAGTGCGCTCTAGCCAGTAGCGCGTATCGTGCGTTTCGGTCGCCGCGGCAATGTCGCTCAGCGTCGGGTCAATCAGGCGGTCTTGCAAGGGAGTGCTATCGACGAGGACTAGCTTGTCCAAGTCGGTGTCGATGCGGTCTTCCAGTGCCAACTCCATCAGGACTCCGCCGGCCAAGGCGTAGCGCACCAACCGGTCGGGAACTGGGGCGAAGCTGCCATTTTCGTCGTCGAGCAAAAGAAGCATAGTTTCTTCGGCGAATCTCAGCATGGATTACCTCGTTTAATCGCTGTGCATCTGCGTGTGCCAAAAATATAGACCGCTAGTTTCTCTAGGCAAGTTGCCAACCGCGTTCAGCGTGCGGGCGTTTGGTCTCCGCGACGGCGCAGCCATTCCACTGTAAACAGAACCAAAACGGCAAAGACAATGAGAAAGGTCGCCACTGCCAAAATGGTGGGGCTGATTTGCTCGCGAATGCCGGCCCACATCTGCCGCGGGATGGTTCGCTGCTCGAGACCCCCCATGAACAGCACCACCACGACCTCGTCGAAGGAAGCCGCAAAGGCGAACAGCCCACCAGAAGCAACTCCAGGGGCGATGAGCGGCAACTGCACCCGCCAGAAGCTGCGCAGCGGACCCGCGCCGAGGCTGGCGGCGGCCCGCATCAAGTTCTGGTCGAAGCCCGACAATGTGGCGGTTACCGTGATCACTACAAACGGTACCCCAAGCACGGCATGGGCGAGGATTATGCCGAGGTGAGTCTGAGCCAATCCAAGGCTGGAATAAAAGAAGAACATCCCCACTGCGGCGATGATGACCGGCGTGATCATCGGCGAGATCAACAGCCCCATCACAGTCCGCCGAGCGGGCATGGCCGAGGTCGCCAACCCGAGGGCCGCCAGGGTGCCGAGCGAAGTCGCGAGTACGGTTGCCAAGACGCCGATGACCAAGCTGTTGGCTAAGGCGCGGGTCCACACGCCGTCTTCGAAGATGCTGCGGTACCAACGCAGCGAATACGCCTCCGGATCAAGGCGCAGCATGCCCTCGGTAAATGTAAAGTACGGCTCCGCGTTAAAACTGAGCGGCACGATCACCAAAATCGGCGCGACCAAAAAGACAAAAGCCGCCGTGCAGAACGCGAGATAGACCCATCGCGCCAACATCAGCCTAGCCTCATGCGGTCGATGCCCACCACGCGGTCGTAGAGCATGTACAGCGCGATGATGCCGACGAGCAGAATGGCGGCGAGCGCGGCGGCGAGTCCCCAGTTGAGCGAAGTCTGCATGTGATAGGCGATCATGTTAGAGATGAGCTGGCCCTTGCTGCCACCGACCAGCGCTGGCGTGATGTAGTAGCCAATGGCGAGAATGAACACCATCAGCGATCCAGCGCCGACGCCGGGCAGGGTCTGCGGCCAATAGACGCGCCAGAACGCCTGAAAGGGAGTCGCGCCGAGTGAAGCCGCAGCCCGTACGTGCGAAGGTGGAATCGAACGCATTACCGAGTATAGCGGCAGCACCATAAAGGGTAACAGCACGTGGGTCATCGCCACAAATGTGCCGGTCATATTGTATATCATGGCGATGCGGCCGTCGTCCGCGATCAGTCCAATCGCCACCAGCAAGCTGTTGATTACGCCTTGGGTCTGGAGTAGCACGATCCAAGCCGTCGTCCGCACCAGCAGGGAGGTCCAAAACGGCACCAACACCAGCAACAACAGCAGGTTGGCGCGGTGCGGTGGCGCGTGGGCGATCAGGTGGGCAATCGGGTAGCCAACGACCAAGCACAATGCGGAAATGCCCAAGCTAATGGCGAGGGTGCGCCACAAAAGCGGCAGGTAAATGCGCCGTTCCTCTGGCTGCCGGGCGATGCGGCCATCGGGTTGGCGCATGAGATCGAGCGCATTGATATAGTGCCGAGACGTAAACCGCTCTCCAGCGCTGCGCAACGCCAGCCACACTTCCGGCTTACTCCAAGCATCGTCGATGCCGATCATGGTCTCGCGCCAAGAACCGCTACTGGCGTTGCGCAGCTTGCGCACGCTGCGCGTGACGACGCTGCGCAAGCCGCTTTTGATGCGGTTGACGCGGGTGGCAATTTGACCGAGGGTGCGCTCTTGCCGCGCCTGCAATAACTCGCGTGCGGCCGTTGCGTACACCGGCTCTGCTAGGGGGCTGGTCCCGTCCCATGTGCGCAGTAAAGAGAGCGTTTCCGGCAACGCATCCGCGACTAGCGGATCGTACACGCTGCGTACGAGCAATGTGCCGAGCGGCGCGACAAAGGTCGCCAAGACAAAGGCGATCAGCGGCAGGGCCAGCCCGGCTGCCCGCCACCGCTGCCGCGCCTTTACATCGGTCCTCGGTGCTCTTACTTGATCAACCACCTGTTGGCGAGTCCTCCTCGTCCGCCGCATCCGGTTGCAGCGCCCGGCAGTCCAGCGTGGTCCAGCCGACGCGGATCCGATCGCCCGCCAACACGCCCCCTTGGCCCACGATGTTGGGGATCTTGACGATAAAGCCTGAGTGGCCACACAGCTTGAGGCGCAGGCGCATGTGATCGCCGAGAAATGCTATATCCTCGATATCGGCATCAAACTCGTTGGCGTACGAGTGTTCACCCGCACTCGGCGATAGCTTCACCCGCTCGGGGCGAACCACGACCGTCGCGGCAGTCCCCGGCGGGCATTGCCCCAAGCTCACGGCGTTGATGATCGCATCGCCGACCTCGACCTCGCACACGCCATCGCCTACTGTGCGCACCACGCCGTTTAGGCGGTTGTTCTCGCCGATGAAATGGGCTACGAAAGCGCGCTCCGGCTCTTCGTAGAGCACCTCCGGGGACGCGATCTGCTCGATCGCGCCGCCGCAAAAGACAGCGACCCGATCCGACATGACCATGGCCTCCTGCTGATCGTGGGTGACATAGACGACCGTTATGCCCAAGGTGCGCTGAATGCGGCGAATTTCGTATTGCATCTCCTCGCGCAGGCGTCGGTCGAGTGCGCCGAGCGGCTCGTCCATCAACACCAGTTCCGGGTCGAATACCAAAGCGCGGGCAATCGCAACGCGCTGTTGTTGACCACCCGATAGCTGCCCTGGGCGGCGGTCCTCCAAGCCTTCGAGGCGCACGAGGCGCAGGGTGCGGGCTACTCGCTCCTGCCGCTCGCTTGGGTCGAGGCCGCGCACTTCGAGTGGAAACGCCAAGTTGCGGCCGACCGTCATGTGCGGAAAGAGCGCGTAATTTTGAAATACGACGCCGATATCGCGCTTATGGGGAGGCAAGTCGCCGACCGCTACGCCATTGATGTGGATGGTACCAGACGCTGGCGTCTCAAACCCGGCGAGCATCATCAAGCAGGTCGTCTTGCCGGAGCCAGACGGACCGAGCAGGGTGAGGAATTCGCCCTTGTGTACCGCGAGGTCTAGGTCGCGCACGACCCAGTTGTGGCCGTCGTAGCTTTTGCTGACGCCGGAGAATTCGACGTGGGGGAGGCTGGTGCAGTTGTCGGTGCTCACCACTTACCAACCGAGGGCATAGCCGTCGCGGCGCGGGTCGGCCCCGCCCATAAAGGAACCCGTGTCGGCATCGACCATAATGCCTTGGCCACCGCCGACCCCGGGCGACCAGTCGCCGAGGAAATTGAATTGGTGGCCGCGGCGCTCCAATTCGGCGAAGACTTCGCGGTCAATGCGGTTTTCAGCATCGACGACAAAGCCAGGACTCGCGGTCTTGAGGCGGGGGGCTTCGATGGCGGCTTGGACGTTCATTTGGTGGTCGAGGATGTTCATAATCATTTGCGGAGTAGTCTGGAGAATGCCATAGCTGCCTGGGGTGCCGATGAGCAGGCGCAGGCCGTCGGCGTCCCAAATCTGGGCCGGTGAGACGCACATCTCGTTTTTCTTGGCCGGACCAATGACATTGGGGCTGGTAGGCTCGCGGTCGAACCAGCGCATGAAGTTGTTGAGGGCAATGCCCGTCTCCGGCACCACCATCGACGAACCAAAAGCGCCGCCCAAGCTCTGGGTGCAGGCGACGGCGTTGCCATCGGCGTCGATGGTGTCGAAATGAGTCGTGCATTCGCTCATCCACGAGTGCGGATCACCCGCTTTGACCTCCCCGACCGGGCCGCCGGGCACGAGGTGATCGCCGGCGGTAAACTGGGCCTTGTCGCCGATGAGTGCCCGCCGCTCGGCCGCGTATTCCTGCGAAAGCAGACCCGCGGTCGGTGGGTTGTCGATGGCCGCATAGGCAATGCGATCGGCCATGGCCAACTTGGTCGTTTCGATAAAGCGGTGCAAGGTCGAGGCGGTGTTGTGGCCGAGACCGGCCACGTCAAAGCCCTCCATGATGGCCAGCGTCGCCAAGTACTGGACGGCTTGGCAGGGCGGCGGCGGCGCAAAGACCTCATAACCGCGATAGTTGATCGAGACCGGGTCAATGAACGCCGGGGCAAAGTCGGCAAGGTCTTCTTTTGTTATCAGGCCGCCGGTCTCCTCCATATAGCGCACGATGCGGTCGGCAATCGCACCTTGGTAAAAGACCTCTGCGCCCTCGGCTGCGACTTGGCGGAAGGTCTCGGCGAGTGCCTTTTGCACCACCACTTCGCCAGGCTCGGGGGCCGCTCCGTTGAGCAGGTAGGTGTCGGCACCGGTCTTAAAGCGGCGCAGGCTTGGGGCCGCGCCCCCGTAAAAGTAGGCGTTTTTGACCGTGAGGGCGTAGCCCTGCTCGGCGTACTCAATGGCCGGAGCGAAGACGCGGGCAGCGTCCATCGAACCGTAGCGCTCCAATGCAGCTAGCCAGCCGCCGCAAGCACCCGGGACTAACGGCGTGAGGGGACCAAGCGCCTGTTTGTCGTTGCTGTCGTATAGGCTCAGGGTCGCGGTCCGTGGAGTGCGGCCGACGTAATCGACGATCTTGTGCTCATTTTGGCGGGCGCTGTAGATGTGCAGATAGCCGACGCCGCCAATGCCCGACATATACGGCTCAACTACGTTGAGCGCCGCGGCTGTGGCAATGGCCGCGTCAATGGCATTGCCGCCCTCCATCAAGATGCGCATACCAGCCAGAGCAGCGAGCGGATGCGCTGCCGCGATCATGCCGCGACGGCCCGTGGCCGTGCTGCGGTGGGTGGTGCCTTTGGCAGAAAAGGCCATTGGACGCAACTCCTTGTGATTTGTAAATTTTGCGACCGCCTAAAATAGGGCGCGCACATTACAGCGTCAATTGAGGAGCCTACTTATATGAGCGACAAGACAATAGACCTGCGCAGCGATACGATTACTCTGCCGACCGAGGCCATGCGGGAGGCCATGGTTTGTGCGCCGTTGGGCGACGATGTGTACGGCGAAGATCCATCGGTCAATCGCCTGCAAGAATTGGCGGCCGAAAAGGTGGGCATGGAAGCTGCGCTCTACGTGCCTTCGGGTACAATGGGCAATACCTGCGCCTTGATGACCCACACCAACTGGGGGGACGAAGTGCTCTTTGAGGAGCAGGCCCACATGTACTACTGGGAGGCCGGAACCTACGCCTCGCTAGCCGGGCTGTCGGCGCGCCTTGCCGCTGGCGAGCACGGCGTCCTCACCGCCGACCAAGTGCGCGCGACCGTCCGCGCCGACAACCCGCACTTTGCCCCGCTCAAGGTCGTCTGCATCGAAAACACGCACAACAATCACGCCGGCCACGCTTGGTCCGTTGCCGAAGTGGCTGCGGTGGGCGCTGTGTCCCGCGAACACGGACTGAAGCTACACGTAGATGGGGCGCGCATTTTTAACGCTGCCATCGCCGCTGGGACGACGGTCCCAGAATACACTCAGCACGTTGACTCGCTGATGTTCTGCATTTCCAAAGGGCTGAGCGCACCGGTCGGCTCGCTGCTGTGCGGCAGTAGAGAATTTATAGATCGAGCCTATCGGATGCGCAAGCGGCTCGGCGGTGCTATGCGCCAAGCCGGAGTCGTGGCTGCGGCCGGGGTCGTAGCCTTAGAGCAGATGGTAGATCGGCTGGCCGAGGACCACGCGGTGGCGCGGCAACTGGCCTCGGGGCTGGGAGCTATTGAGGGGGTTGAGGTGATTTTTCCGCCGCGACCAACCAACATACTCAAGGTGGATTTTGCGACCTTGGGATGGTCGGCCGCCGATCTGGTGGCTCGATGGAAAGCGCGCGGTGTGCTGTGCAATCCGCGTCCCCCGCACGGCGCGCGGCTGGTGGCCAATCGGCACGTGGAGTTAGAGGACGTCGAGTACGTGGTGGAGGCAACCCGGGCAATGATTGGGTAGGGGCTGCTGGGCGCGTCTTTGGTCCATACCCCGGGGCTTTGGGCGCGGACACTGTCCGAGGAGATGCGCTAAAAAATGCGAGCCACTGGTAGCCGTAGCACCATGATCCAACGCGCTGACATCATCGGCTGCGGCGTGGATGAACTAGAAGCCGCCAAGCTCTGCGCCCAAGTCGAAGCCCTGTCCGGCACGCCGGAAGTGCGCTGGCGGGAAGCGGCCCGCTGCATTCTCAGGCCGGATCATCCCTTTGCGCTGCACCAATTGCTCTATCGGGCGATCTACGGCAGCGCCGATGGCCCGGTGTTTTTTCCCGAACCAACAGACATTGAACACGCGCATATGACGGCACTGCGGCGCGAGCTTGGTCTGGATTCACACGCCGCGCTCTTTGCGTGGTCGGTTGCAGAGCGAGAGGCGTTTTGGCAGCGGACGGTCGCCCGCTTGGGAATCCGCTTCCGCAAGCCGTACGCGCGGCTGCTCGATCTGTCCCAAGGCGTCGAAGCGCCCAAGTGGTTTGTCGGGGCCGAGATGAATATCGCCGAAAGTTGCTTCCAAGCCCCCGCCGATCAGACGGCCATTGTCTTTCAGCGCGAGGGCGGCCCACTTGAGAAAATGAGTTTCGCTGCGCTAGAAGCCCTGTGCAATCGGGTCGCCGGTGGGTTGTGTGCGTTGGGATTTGGTTCCGGCGACCCGATTGCCGTGGCCATGCCGATGACGGCCGAGTCGGTGGCGATCTATCTGGGCATCATCAAGGCTGGTTGCGCCGTGGTGGCCATTGCCGACAGCTTCGCCGCCCCCCAGATCGCCGCTCGGCTGCAGATTGGAAAGGCCAAGGCCGTTTTTACCCAAGACGCGATTTTGCGCGGTGGGCGCCAGTTGCCGCTGTACCCGCGTTTGGTCGCCGCAGACGCCCCGTTGGCGATTGTTTTACCAGGGCGCGTGGAAGGGCTGACCGATGCGCTGCGTCCTGGGGATTTGCACTGGGACGACTTCTTGCCGGCCGACGCGATAGCGATGGCGGTGGCCTGCCATCCCGATGAGACGACCAATGTCCTGTTTTCATCGGGGACTACCGGCGATCCCAAGGCCCTGCCCTGGACCCATGTCAACCCGATCAAGTGCGGCGCAGACGCGCACTATCACCAAGATGTCCACCCAGGCGATGTGGTCGCTTGGCCGACCAATTTGGGCTGGATGATGGGGCCGTGGCTGATCTACGCGGCCTTTTTGAATCGGGCGACCATGGCGCTCTACTACGACGCGCCAACTGAGCGGGGCTTTGGCGAGTTTGTGCAGGTGGCAGGTGTTACCATGCTCGGCATCATTCCGAGTATGGTGAGGACTTGGCGCAGCACGGGCTGCATGGAGGGGATCGACTTTTCGGCGATTCGGGCTTTTAGTGCCACCGGGGAGTGTTCCAACGCCGAGGACATGCACTATCTGATGGCACTGGCGGGGTATCGGCCCATACTCGAATACTGCGGTGGCACCGAACTAGCGGGCGGCTACTTGCTCAGTACGCTAGTCGAGCCGGTCGCACCCGCGACCTTTAATTCGGCAACGCTGGGGACGGATTTGGCGATTTTGGACGAAGACGGGCGAGAGTGTGCAAACGGCGAGGTATTTCTGGTGCCGCCGGCCATTGGTATGTCAAATCGGGTGCTCAACCGCGACCACCACAAAGTGTACTATGAGGGCGTACCCAAACGAGACGGAGTGCCACTGCGCCGCCACGGCGACCAAGTCGAGCGACTGGCTTCGGGCATCTACCGCGTCCACGGCCGCGCCGACGACGCGATGAACTTAGGCGGTATTAAGGTGAGTTCGGCCGAGATCGAGCGCGTCTTGAATTCCATGGCGGGCGTGGTCGAGACCGCGGCAATTGCAGTGCCGCCACCAGGAGGTGGGCCTAGCCTGTTGGTGATCTTTGCGGTGCTGGAGGACGCCGGCGCCTCCTGGCAGGACGCAATGCAGCAGACGATCCGCCAAAAACTCAATCCGCTGTTTAAAATTGACAAAGTAGTAGTGGTAAAGTCGCTGCCGCGAACCGCGTCGAACAAGATAATGCGGCGCGTCTTGCGGCAACGCTATGCAAGCAAACCGGGCGAATAGCGAGTGGTCTTGCCATCTTAGCCCTCGCCGACCTCCACCGCCTTCTCGTCGGCTGAGGCTCTTCTAGCTTCTCAATCACGGGCCAATTGCCGGTTTGTTAAAGGCTAGCCGATAAATGCCTTAAACGCCAGCCCGGCAATGGCTAAGATCGTCGTGATCTGCAGCGGTATCACCCAGCGGTAAAGCCGATCGATTTTGTTATCCAGCGCTTCGCGCGTCGCGTCGATTTTGGTTTCGAGCATTTCGCGCGTCGCGTCGATTTTGCCGTCTAGTGCTTGGCGCGTCGCGTCGATTTTGCCGTCTAGTGCCTGGCGCGTCGCGTCGATTTTGCCGTCATTGCCGTCGAGTTTGGTTTCGATGCGGCCTAGGCGGACGTCGATTTGCTCGACAATGCCCTCTAACCGGGCGATGCGGCCTTCGTGGTCTAACGGATGCGGACGCTCTGGTCGAGGATGGGACTCACTCATAATCAAACCTCCGGTTTGCTAAACAATACACCGTGCAAAACTCCTCCACAGCGAAATTGTAGCAATATCCATGCCACGTTATTTGGCTTTTGTCAATATGATGGTCATTATCGTCTTTGATTTATACACCAATCCGCTCAAAATCGCAAGATCGGCCAACGGGCGTAAAAGGGCCTTGAGCGAGGGAGCCGACAAGTCACCACGGCGCGTAAACCTCCCATCGGTGTGTGCTTACTGACACAGCACCACACCGCACACTTCCTCTACCAGATCAGCGACGCTGGAATGGATGACTTTGCACCAAAACTTGGCCGTATAGCACATGAGCGGCAAGTGTCAAATGGCTGCATAGACTGTGCGAAATTGTTGCTAGGGCCGACCAACGGCCCCTGAGCCTGCGGCCAACCGCGGAGCAAAAAGAGGGCAAAAGACGACAAAATGATTAGTTTGAATAAAGTCGAGCTTAGAAACTGAGCGCAAGGAGCATCCAATGCGACGTGCCTATCTACCCGTTTTGCTGCTGCTGGCCATCGAGCCGGCTGAAGCTGGTCGCTACGACGATCCGAGCTTTCTCACCAGCCACCTCGTCTCCGGTGGGGTGCCCAAAGACGGCATCCCCGCTCTAACCAATCCCACCTTCGTGGCACCGGACGAAGTAAACTACGTCCGGCCCGACGACGTGGTCATGGGGCTTGTCATCAACGGCCAACCACGGGCCTATCCGCACAACATCGGCTGGTGGAACGAGGTCATCAACGACCGCGTTGGCGATCGGGCGGTGGTAGTGTCCCTGTGCCCACTTACAGGTACTGGCCAAGTCTTCAACGCCACCGCTGGCGATGGCTCGCAAATCGAGTTCGGGGTTTCCGGGCTGCTGATCAACAGCAACTTAGTCATGTACGATCGGCGCGACGACGAAACGCTCTACCCGCAGATGATTTACACGGCGATTAACGGCCCCCAGGTCGGCGATCGCTTGGAACTGATGCCCGTAGTAGAGACGACGTGGGTGCTGTGGCAGCGGATGTACCCAAACACCACCGTAGTGCAAGCCACTACGGGCTGGGAGTACTACAACTCGCGGCCCGCTTACAACGAAAACCAATATACCTTCTATCCCTACGGCGATTATCGCACCAGCCACGAGTACTTAATTTTCCTGCCGACGACCAACGGCGGTGCATTCGACCATCGCTTTGAGACCAAAGACCTAGTGCTGGGATTGTGTCGCAACGACCAGACCAAGGCGTACCCCTTCGCGCTAATGCCCGACGGGGCGGTGATCAACGATCGCGTCGGCAGAGACCCGGTGGTCGTCCTATTCGACGCCGCGTCGCGCACGGCCTTGGCCTATTTCAGCCAACTCGACGACACCCCGTTGAGCTTTTACCGAGTAGAGTCCGAGGGGCCGTTGCCGGTGGAATTGATGGATGCGGAGACGGGTTCGCGCTGGAACATGCTCGGCGAAGCCATCGCCGGGCCACTGGCCGGGCGGCGGCTAGCGCAAGTCCCGGCGTACAATGCCATGTGGTTTGCTTGGACTGCCTACTGGCCCGAGACCGGGGTTTGGCAGCCGGGCGAGGGGATTCTCAGCCAAGAGGACATTGAGCAGCTTGAGCAAGCTGCAACGGTCGTCGAAGCGTTTGACGTTGCGCCGGCGAGCTTTGCCCTGCGGCAAAATTTACCCAACCCGTTCAACGCCCAGACGCTGATCCAGTACGAGTTGTCGGCCGCTGGGCCGGTGCGGCTTAGCGTGTTCAACGCGACGGGGCAGCGGGTGCGCTTGCTGGTGGACGAATACCAAACGGCTGGGCTGTACTTGCATCCTTGGGACGGGCGCGATGATGCGGGGCAGCCGCTGGCCAGCGGCGCGTACCGCTACCGGCTGGAAGCACCACTGGCCGGGTTTGTCCAAACGCGGGGTATGGTCTTGGTGCGCTGATTTCGGCGACATCGCGCTCGTTGATTGTGAGGCATGGACGGAAAGCCGTCCTGCTCGGTGCCATTCTCGTGCTGACCCTTGGCATTTTATTATGTACGACGAGGTTACTGGTCATGTTGAAACTAGCCGTTGTTATATGCGTTGTACTGTGGAGGGGCTTCGCCGAGGCGGTTACGTGGGATTTCGACGGAGAGACGACCCAAGGGTGGGCCGCTAAAAAGAGTATCTCATCCGGCGGCCGTCATTCGTTTCACCTATTATCTGGAGTGGTTGCCAACGGCGTGTGGACGATCGAGACCTTTCGTTCGGATGACCACAATCCGAGCGTCGAAGTAGTTTCTCCTACGCTAGATTACGATTCGCGCTTTTTCGACCAAGTTCGGATCCGATTTCGGACCATACATCAAAGTCCTACGTTGGGTGCCTTAAGCCTCCATTGGACTAATGAGCATAACCTTACTTCTCCAGGTAGGGATCCTGAGCCGGCTAAAGGTCGGTTTGGAATTCTCGTACAAGACGACTTCGTTTACACTACCGAGTGGCAAGAAGTAGAAATTGACCTTGCCAACCGTAGCCAAGATGTATGGGATGGTGTGTTACGGGATATTCGGCTGAGGTTTAGCTTAGATTTTGGCGAAATAGGTGTGCCCCGGCCTGCGGCGGAGAAGGTGAGCGGCTTGGAAATTGACTGGATTGAATTGACCGGCGTGGAAGAGATCTTGCAAGGAGAGTTACCACCGCCCCAAGTCGAGTATTTCCTCTTTGAGGGTGGCCAGCACTTTGCGCCACCGATTTTTCATCACATCGCGCCCGGTTTAGGGATGGGCTTCGTCCTTGATAGTGCTGGAGTCTTAGCGGATATAGATGGCGATGGCGACTTAGATCTTTTCTCTGCTTGGGAGGATTTTACACCTAAGTGGACCACCTCCGGTTGGGTTGTAGCCTTCAACGATGGCGAGGGAGTCTTTAAACCCGTATTCAAAGAGGAGACGACGGAAGTGAGGATACACGCGGGCGACTTGACCGGCGATGGAACCGACGAGATCGTGCTGGCTGGCTGGCCTGACATAGCGATTGTGTCTATGGGACCAGATCTCCAGATAGAAGTACTCTCGCAGATGAGCGATCGCATATTTAAGGACCTAGCAGATTGGGATGGCGACGGCGATGTCGAGCTTTTTTCTACAGTGATCGAATATCCAAGTGACGAAGAGTCCGATCTCGAAGTGTGGGATGTAGCAAACGGGGTTTGGTCGTCTTGGCAACTGGCGAAACCTGAAAACGATACCCTCTACCTCTATCAGATCGGCGACCTGACCGGCCATGGGATGCTGGAAGGACTGTGGAAGATCGTATCCGGCGATGCGTACACATGGAAGGTGGCTCGCTTGGGCGAAGTGGCCCCGGCGGGCGAGTTATTGGCCTTCAAGTCGAGTGGTTGGCCTCTTTTTTTGCATGGGGGCGATATGGATGACGATGGGCAGGTAGATATGCTGGCGGCACTGCGCTACGATGGCACCGAACAGCGCAAGGGGCTCGTTGTATGGAGCAGCCGATTCGGAGGCGTTGTAGATGAGAAGGTGCTATATGATGGTCGGCTGTTTCTGCGCTCGCCGGTCGTGGTGAGCGACTTAGATAGCGACGGAGTGGAGGATTGGGCGTTTGTCGGCGGGGACCGCGCTTCGGGCTTTGGGGTGTTTGTTGAATGGGGCGGAGGTCTGAACCCAACAAAAGAAGTAGAGATGTATCTTTTAGCTGGCGATGGAGTCCAAGTGTTGCCCGGGGATGTGGATGGCGACGGCGATGTCGATTTGGTGGTGTTAGATCCGATCCTGGGCGGTGTGCATGTGCTCAAGAGTTTGGTGGGGGAGCAGCCGACCGCGGTGCAGGCGACGCTGGCAGCGCAACCTGTGCATTCTCGGCTAGGGGACAGCTATCCCAATCCGTTTAATCCGTCGGTGTTGCTTCCGCTTGAGTTGGCGACAGATGCGGCGAAGGTGTCGCTGACGGTATATGACATGTTAGGTCGTCGGGTGCGTCAGGTGTGGCAGGGGCCATTGCAAGCGGGTAGCCATCGATTTACTTGGGATGGAAGTAACGAGCAGGGCAAAGATGTGGCCGCCGGGGTGTATATCTATAAGGTGGAAGTAGATGGACGAGTGGAAGCCAAGAAGACGACCAAGCTACCGTGATGAAGTAAGGACAGATTTGCAACGTTAGATTATGGAACAAGGCCCCGCGGCGATGTTTTTTGCCGTGGGGCCTTGTCGTACGCGGTGATTAGACGTTTTAGTTAGGCACTACTTATTGGCTTCACAGAGGACTGACAAGATGGCTATATCACCGATCGGATTCAGGAGGAAACCATGAGCAATTTTCTCAGTCGCTATTTACACTGGTTGCACCTGCGGTGGCCAGCCGGCGTGGTGGAGAAGTTGCCGCGGGTGGATGAGCACGGGCAGAGCAATGTCTCCGGGCTGTACATCGTCGGCGACCTAACCGGAATCCCGCTGTTGAAGTTCTCAGCCGATACGGGCGCCCGGGCCGTGCAGCACATCGTAGCCGACGAGGCCTTCCAGCGCGGCAAGGGGCCGGGGGATGTCTTGGACTTGGCGATTGTCGGGGCGGGTGTTTCCGGCATGTCCGCGGCCTTGGAGGCGCGGCAAGCCGGGTTGTCGTTTGTGCTTTTGGAGGCGACCGAGCCGTTTTCCACGCTGGTCAATTTCCCCCAGAGAAAACCCATTTACACCTATCCCACCGAGATGGAACCGGCCGGGCAACTCCGCTTTGCCGCCGCGGTCAAGGAACCCTTAATCGAGGAACTGCACGAACAGACGCTCAACCAAGGCATCGAGCCGGTCCTAGCGCGCGTCGAGCAAATAAAAAAGTGGGGAGACCGCTTTGAATTGGAGATTCCAGGCCAAGAAAACATCAAGGCCCGCCGGGTGATCGTCGGCATCGGACGCTCGGGCAACTTTCGCAAGCTAGGCGTGCCGGGCGAAAATCTGGCCAAGGTCTTCAACCGCTTGCACGATCCGGTTGACTTCTGCGACAAAGATGTGCTGGTCGTTGGCGGCGGCGACAGTGCCTTAGAGGCGGCCATTGCCATCGCCCAGTGCGGCGGGCGCGTGACCGTCTCCTACCGCAAGCCCGAATTCTCCCGCCCCAAGCCCGAAAACGTCGAAAAGCTGAACATGCTCGCGGCCGATCCAATGGCCGATGTGGCCGTCGATACTCCTTCTTCCGAGCGGGTGACCACCAGCAGCGGTGCCTTTATGGAAAAGGGTCGCCAAGCCGGATCGATCAACCTGCTGATGGCCAGCCAAGTGCTGCACATTGAGGATGGCGCGGTCGCGCTCAAAGATGCCGCGGGCCAAGAAGTGAGCCTGCCCAACGACGCGGTGTTTTCCATGATTGGGCGCGAGGCACCGCTCGACTTTTTTAGACGCAGTGGCGTGGAGATCAACGGCGAATGGCGCGCGCGTCGCTGGCTGTCTTTGGGGTTTATCCTGCTGGCGGCGGTTTTCATCTACCACTGGAAGACCGACGCGGGCATTCCCATCAAGCACTGGTTCCAAGAAGCCAATCTCTTCCCCTTCAACCTAGCAGCACCATCGGCCGCTCATACCTTGTGGGATACAGTACAGGTGTCGATGACCCAGCCGAGTTTCTACTACTCGTTGGTCTATTGCCTGTGCGTCGTCCTATTTGGCTTGCAGCGCATACGGCGGCGCCGTACGCCGTATATCAAAGTGCAGACGCTGACGCTAATGGCGGTCCAGTGCATTCCGCTCTTTCTGCTGCCCTATGTGTTTTTGCCTTGGGCGGGGTACAATGGCTGGTTCGACGAAGGGGCTTGGCTCAAGCCGATGGCCGATGGCCTGTTCCCCGAGTCGCAATGGGCCGAGCACGGGCGCGAATACTGGCGCTCGCTGGGGCTGATCCTCGCCTGGCCGCTGTTCTTTTGGAACGTCTTCACCAGCGAGCCGCTGTGGTGGTGGCTGGCAATTAGCCTAGTGCAGACCTGCGTCATCATACCGCTGATCATCTACTTTTGGGGCAAAGGGGCGTACTGCGGCTGGATTTGCTCGTGCGGCGCCCTGGCCGAAACCATGGGCGACGCGCATCGGCACAAGATGCCGCACGGCATGGTGTGGAACAAGGCGAACATCGTCGGACAGGTCGTGCTGCTGTTAGCGGGCGTACTGCTCATTTTGCGCCTAGTCGGCTGGGCTCTGCCGCACGATCACTGGATCAACGGAGCCTACATGGGGCTATTTATGGGCAAGGGCACCAACTGGGTCGATCTGCCTTTGCCGCTGAGTTTTCTCAACTATGTGTGGTCCGTCGATCTGCTGCTGGCCGGCATCTTAGGCGTTGGGCTGTACTGGCATTTCAGCGGCCGGGTATGGTGCCGCTTCGCCTGCCCGCTGGCGGCCTTGATGCACGTGTACGCACGCTTCAGTCGCTTCCGCATTTTTGCTGACAAAAAAAAGTGCATCTCCTGCAATGTCTGCACCTCGGTGTGCCACCAAGGCATCGACATTATGAATTTCGCCAACAAGGGGCTGCCGATGGCCGACCCGGAGTGCGTGCGCTGTAGTGCGTGTGTGCAGTCTTGTCCGACGGGTGTGCTGGAATTTGGTCAGATCGACAAAAGTGGAAAAGTGATAAAGACCGACGGACTAGCCGCGTCGCCGGTGCGGATGCAGGAAAAGTGAGCTAACCGCTAGCGAGTGCCTGCTCTAGCTGCTGGCAAAACGCCTTGATGACCTTGAGGCGGGCGAAGCGTTTGTCGTTGCCCTCGACCAAGGTCCACGGCGCATTAGGCCGGTGGGTGCGCGCTACCATGTCGTCAACTGCGGCCTCGTACTGGTCCCATTTCTCTCGGTTGCGCCAGTCTTCGTCGGTGATCTTCCAGCGTTTGTGCGGGGTCTCCTGCCGCGCCTTAAAGCGGCGAAGCTGTTCGTCCTTGTCGATGTGAATCCAGTACTTGGCTACTACGATGCCGTGGTCTGTTAGTTGCCGCTCAAAATCGTTGATTTCGCCGTACGCCCGCTGCCAAGTTGCTCCGTCGGCAAAGCCCTCGACGCGCTCGACGAGCACCCGGCCATACCAACTGCGGTCGAAAATTACCATTCGACCAGCGCGCGGCAGGTGCCGCCAAAAGCGCCAGAGGTAGTGTTGGGCGTGTTCCTCTTGGGTGGGGGCGGCGACTTGGATGATCTGATAGATATAGGGGTCGAGAGCGGCAGTCAGGCGCTGGATGATCCCGCCCTTGCCCGCCGCATCAGCCCCTTCAAAAACCAAGACGGTCGAGACGCCTTTGCGGTGCGCTTGCTGAGTCAAGCGATAGAGTCGGCCTTGGTATCGCTCGAGCAGGACTTGGTACTCCTTCTTGGACACCCGCTGTTCTAGGTCCAACAGAGTCAGCGCGTTGGGCGTGGCCGGCCAGTTTGATTCGACCAGCTTAGGACCGTCCTTCTTTTGGTTTAAATGCTGGCCGATGACGTCGCGCACGGCGTGGCCGACTGCCAGCGCGTAGTGAGGGTCGCTGCCGTCGATAATCTGCCAACGGGCCCCTCGGCTATCGGTCTTTTGCCGTAAGTGGTCACTGGCTCGTTTGAACTCGTCGTAGTACTGCAAGCCCTCTTTGGCATCCGCGTTCACCCGCCAGCGGGTTCTCGGGTTGTGTTCCCAGTCTGCAATGCGTTGCTGCCGCGCCTTTTTGTCCAAGTGAATCCACAGCTTGATCAGCAGCGCACCATCGACGACGAGCGCATTCTCAAAGGCCGTGATGCGGCCCACGTCGCGCTTAAACGCCGCCTCGTTGCTGCGCCCATGAGCCAAGTCGCGCAGTGGGCGCTCGTACCAGCCGTTCAAGTAGATAGCGATTGTTCCCTTCGGCGGCAGGGAAAGCCAATAGCGCCAGTATTCTGGCCGCTCGTGCTCCTCTGCCGACGGCGGCTCAAAGGCGCAGGCCGCGACGCGGCGCAAGTCCATCCACTGCCTGAGCGCGTTGCTCGCCGCGCTCGTCCCAGCGCCGGCAAAACCACCCAAGACGATAAGAGTTGGAAAGCGAGCTTGCTGTAACCGCTCTTGGGCCGCGATCAGTTCCGTGCACAGCTGGGCTTCGAGCCTCTTGCATCGGCCATTCGGAATGCCGCGTTTCAACTCATTTGCCATTCATCGCCTCTTTGCGTTGCTCCAAAATAATAATAAAATCGCTTCTGTGCCTCTTGCGGCTGCCAGCGCACCGATTGCCGCCCACTGGGCAAAGCCGTAAATTTTTGCATCCCTTGGCAAAGGAGCTTTTGGCATGGAAGTACTCGGCGGGCCGCTTTTTGGCGTTGCCGGAGCAGGAGAATCGCACGGGCCGGCGATTGTCACCACGGTTTTTGGTTGTCCCCCCGGTCTGTGGGTAGAGCGCGCCCAGGTCCAGCACTACCTCGACCGCCGCCGCCCCGGCAGCAACAAGCTAGGTACCCCGCGGCGGGAAGACGACCAAGTGGCGCTACTGTCCGGCCTCTACTCAGACGATCACGACCAGCTGCTATCCGGCCCGGCACTGCACTTGCACCTAGACAAAGACGCGGCGCCGGTGTACACCTATGAAGCGGGCTTCACTACGGGCGAGCCAATCGCCGCGGCCGTGCTTTCAGCCGCCAAGCGCTCAGGCGACTACCAGCAGTTCGCCGGGCCGCAGGGCCACGTCCGGCCCGGACATACCGACTTAGTCAAATACTACAAATCGCGGGGGTTTGTCGATGTGCGCGGCGGCGGGCGTTCCAGCTATCGCTCGACTATCTCCGACGTCATCGGCGGGACCATCGCCCGCCTCTATCTAGCCGAGCACTTCGGCACGGCCATTTTTTCTTCGATCTGTCAAGTTGGGCCGTTGGAGACGGGCGTTTCCCTCGTCGCACGAGTCGCCCAACTAGCCGCTGAGGCCGATGGGCCGCACTTGTCTTCGGCAACGTGTGCCGACCTCGAAAGCGAGCTAGAGCGCGGACCGCTCCGCACGGTGGATGTGGATTTCGCTCACCAGGCGGCCGAACTGATAGCCAAAACCCGCAAGGAGCAGGACTCGATCGGCGCGGCCCTCGAAGTAGTGGCTGTCAACGTGCCTCCCCTCGTCGGTGAACCGCTGTATCAAAGTCTGAAGTTGCGCCTGATGGGCAGCCTCGGCGGCCTACACGCGGTCCAAGCCTGTGAAATAGGCACGGGCCGCGCTTCGTCGGCGCGCCGAGGTAGCCAACACAACGATCCCATCCGCACCAGTGGCTACCAGCGCAACAGCCACGGCGGCTTGCTCGGCGGTGTGACCACGGGGATGCCGCTGGTATGTCGCTTGAGTTTCAAGCCCACGGCGACCATCGCCCAACCCCAAGACTCGGTGCGCAAGGACCTCGAAGAAATCGAGTTCCAACTCGCCAAGGGCCGCCACGATCCCTGCGTGGGGGTGCGCGCTGGCGCGACCCTAGAGTCGCGGTTGGCCATCGAGCTGATGAACGCCGTGCTCATGCACCAAGCGCACGGCCTAGATGCGGAAAATTTCAAACTGTTCTAAAGCTCACAACGCCGGCATCTCCACATCTAGTTCCGCCGCCACTTTGCCGATTTCATCCCAAGTGGGTTGGGGCAAATCAATGCCTTCGACCAGTAGCCGCGCTCTGGTCTGCTGTTCGATTTCGCCGGGCGCATAGACTTTTTCAAACCCAGGCAAGGGCCGCGCCGAGCACACCCACTGGGCCATCTCTTCGACTTCGCGCTCGTACGAATCCAAGTCAATAAAATCCTCGATATTGATCGCTAACACCATGATGCCGTTACCGCCTTTGCCGCCTTCTTTGGTGCAGCCAGCATGAGAGAGCGGGCCCACCAACATTTCCACCATCATCGCCAGTCCGCTGCCCTTGTGGCCAAACTGTAGGCCGCCCAATGGCAAGACCCCGGTGCCCTCAGCGTCGTCTAAATAGCGCTGGGCGTCGGTGACGGGTTGACCTTGCCGATCTATAACCCAACCCTCGGGCATTGGCTCCTGGCGAATGTTCTTCTGCACAATTTTGCCACCAGCCACGACGGTCATGGTCATATCGAGCATGAAAGGCGGACTATTTTGGCGCGGGGCGGAAAAGGCAATAGGCTCAGGGCGCAAGCGGCGGTCGGCCGAGCCGAAAGGCGCCAGGAAGAGGCCACCGCCATTGAGCCAGACCATGCCGATCATACCCTTTTCGGCGATCCGCGGCGGATAGTCGCCGAGGCGACAGATGTGGGTGATGTGGTTGAGGCCGACAAAGCCGAAGGTGGAGTTTTGGGCTTTTTCAACGGCAATGTCGAGGGCGCGATTGACGGCGACGATGCCGTTGGCTCCCTTGCCGTTGATGATCCTGAGCACGGGGGTGTCGCGCACGATTTGGGTTTCTTCCCAGCGGACATAGTTGTTTCGCATGCCGCGGGCGTAGCCGGAGACTAGCCAAGTGCCGTGCGAGTCGTGGCCGTGGAGGTGGCTTTCGACGACGTGATCGGCGACAATGCGAGCGTCTTCTGTGGGAATACCAGTAGCGGCAAAAATGCGGTGGCAAAGGTCTTTGAGGACGTCGTGTTGAACTACGGGCATGAAGGGTCCTTTGGCTGGGGTTCCTAGGCGGTGTGCGCTTCCATCAACTCGGTGAAGTAGCTGAACAGATGGAAGCTGTCGTGTGGACCTGGCGAGGCCTCTGGGTGGCACTGGATGGAAAAAATAGGCAACTCTCGGTGGTGCAAGCCCTCGACGCAATGGTCGTTGAGATTGATGCGAGTGACTTCGAGGCAGCTCGGCAACGAGTCGGCGGCAATGCCCCAGCCGTGATTTTCAGCGGTGATCAGAATCCGGTCGCTGGCGCGTTCCTTGATCGGCTGGTTGGCCCCTCGGTGCCCGAATTTGAGACGGTAAATCTCGGCGCCAAAGGCCAAGCCGACAATCTCGTGGCCCAAGCAGATGCCGAAAATTGGCTTTTTGCCGATGAGGCCCTTACAAGTCTCGATCGCGTAGGCGAGCGGCCGGGGATCGCCTGGGCCGTTGGAAAGAAAAATGCCGTCCGGCTGCAAAGCCAAGACCTCGGCGGCGGTGGTTTTGGCCGGCATGACGGTGACCTTGCATCCTGCGGCGACCAAGCAGCGGATGATATTGCGCTTGATCCCGTAGTCTAGGGCGACGACGTGAAAGCGCGGGGCTTCGGGGCTTTCGACATAGGGGGCGGAGCAGCTAACGGCGGCGACCATGTCCACGCCGGTGAGCCCGGGCCAAGCACGAGCCTTCTCGACTAAGCTGTCCGGGTCGAGATCGGTGGTAGAAATGGCGGCGTCCATCACGCCTTTGGTGCGCACTCTACGGGTCAGCTCGCGGGTGTCAATGCCCTCGATGCCGAAAACGCCGTGCTCGTCGAGATACTCGGGTAGGCTTTGGCGCGCACGCCAGCTACTCGGCCGGTGGCAGCACTCCTTCATCAGGAAGCCGCGAACTTGGGGTCGTGCCGATTCGTCGTCGTCGGGTGAGATTCCATAGTTGCCTATGAGTGGGTACGTCATGGAGACGATCTGACCGGCATAGGAGGGATCGGTGAGGATTTCCTGGTAGCCGGTCATGCTGGTATTGAAGACCATTTCGCCGAGGCACTCACCCCCGCGGCCAAGGGCACGGCCCGCAAAGACAGTGCCGTCCGCGAGCGCAACGAGTGCTTTCATTTTCTGTCGGTACTCCTTTTTGAGAGGGTTTTAACAGCAGGTAAAAACTTAGGCAAAAAAAGACGCGGTGGACAGACCGCTCATTCCGGTGCCGACTCGGTTAGGTCTTGGCGCTCCTGCCGCGCGCGCTCTTGCATATCGACGGCCGGATCGAATTCACCGACGATTTCCTGACCGACGATTTCTTCTATCACATCCTCTAGCGTAACAATGCCGGCGAAGCCACCGTATTCATCGACGACGGCAAAAAGGTGCTCGCGCCGCTGGATGAATTCTTCGAGTAGGCGACTAGCACGCGCCGACTCGGGTACCGAATGGATGGAGCGACTCACCTCAGAGAGCTTAGCTTGGTCGCGGCCATCGGCCAAGCCGCTGAACGCATCGCGCCGCAGCACCAAGCCGACGATGTTTTCTCGCTCGCCCTGATAGAGGGGCACCCGGCTGTGGTCCCAGCTACCAGACTGTTCGCGAGCTTCGGCCAAGGTCAAGTCGCGGTCGAGGCAGTGGACTACGGTGCGCGGGGTCATAATATCACGTGCCCGCAATTCATCGAGCTTGAGGATATTTTGGATGGCGCGCTCTTGGTCGTGCGAAATGGCACCGGAGTGGCGGCTCATCCGCGCGATAATCTCAATCTCCTCCGGCACGACCTCCGGCACATCGGGTGCCCCAGCGGTGACGAGACGAACGATGAATTTGTTGAGCCAAATAAAGGGCGCAAATAGCCATACCATCCATTGGATCGGACGAGCTATAAACCGAGCGAGCACGCGGGCATGCACCACCCCTACTGTCTTGGGAAGAATCTCGGTAAAGATGAGTACTGCCAGCGAGAAGGCGATAGTGAAGTACGTCTCCGACGTCTGCTCAAACACTCCGACGAAGGCGGCTCCAGCGATGGTCGCACCGCCGGTATGAGCCAAAGTGTTCAGCGTGAGGATAGCCGAGATGGGGCGCTGGATATCCTCGTGCAGTTTCTTGAGAATTTTGCCCGAAGTGCGCCCTTGTCCGGCCAGCATTTCGATCTGACTGGCGGGCAGCGAGTAGAGCGCAGCTTCCAAAAGCGAACAAACGCAGGATACGACGAGAACGATACTGACGGCTAGGATCAGCTCAAATTCAGGGGTCATAGACGAGAGGTTAGAGAGGGACTCCCACCGGGAGTCCCTCTCAATATACTGGACTATAACGTCTTGCTCTTAGGAGGGACTATTCCACGTGCTGATTGATCTGTTTGGTCAGGTCAAACATGCTCACTTGCTTGGCGCCGACGACGGCGCGGAGCTTATCGTCGGCATTGATCATGCGCTTGTTTTTCTGGTTTTGCAGACCATTCTTCTTGATGTACGCCCAGACTTTCTTGGTGATCTGAGTGCGCGGCAACGGCTTGTTGCCGACTATAGCGCCAAGGGCCGCGTCGGGCTGCAAGGGCCTCATAAAAGCAGGATTGGGCTTGCGCTTCGCCTTTTTCTTAGCGGCCTTTTTCTTAGCGGTTTTTTTAGGGGCGGCCTTTTTCTTGGCTACCTTTTTCTTGGCGGTTTTCTTGGGGGCAGCCTTTTTCTTGGCGGCCTTTTTCTTGGCGGTTTTTTTAGGGGCGGCCTTTTTCTTGGCTACCTTTTTCTTAGCGGTTTTTTTAGGGGCGGCCTTTTTCTTAGCGGCCGCCTTTTTAGCGGTTTTTTTAGGGGCGGCCTTTTTCTTGGCTACCGCCTTTTTCTTAGCGGTTTTCTTGGGGGCGGCCTTTTTCTTGGCTACCGCCTTTTTAGCGGTTTTTTTAGGGGCGGCCTTTTTCTTAGCGGCCGCCTTTTTGGCAGTCGCCTTCTTTTTGGCAACAGGTTTCTTCTTCGCCATAACTAAAGTTCTCCTTTGGCTGTAGGGGTAAAACCCACGAAAGTGGGTTGTTTGAAATTTGGTTTCTCGGCCTCTTCCGCCTCGTGATGGTTTAAGACCGATGCTACCCGTTTTGTGCAGCTACAACATTGTATTCCAATATAGTACGAGGGCAGTATAAGTCAAGCAAAAATGTAGCTTTTTCATAGGGAAACGCTCTCGCTGGGGACGTTTGACATAATTTGCGAAAAAGGGCATTTTAATTTTTCACTTGGGATTTGTCGTATTTTCGAGGTCTAATTGATGACCAAAAAAAGCAAATTGGGGTTTGTCGGGACCGGCAACATGGGGCGGGCGCTGATCGAAGGATTAGTTGGTCCGCTTCCTGCAGGTCAGATAACCGCGGCCGACATCAGGCCGGAAGCACTCGCAGGTTTGTCGGCTTTGGGCGTCCACACCAGTGCGGACTCCGCAGATGCAGTCCGCGGTCAGGACTTGGTGATTTTGGCGCTCAAGCCGCAAGTGGCCGCCCCCGTATTGAAGGTGCTAGCCGCGCATTTTAGCACCGAGCAGATTGTCGTCTCGCTCATGGCCGGCGTATCGACTGCCCGGCTCGAACAGCTGCTGCCGGCGCAAATGCCGGTGGTGCGCGTCATGCCGCAGACGCTGGTGAAGGTGCGGGGTGCGGCTTGCGCTCTGTGCGCTGGTCGCGCTGCCCGCGCAGACCAGATGGCGCAAGTGCGTTCGCTCTTCGACTTAGTTGGCACTACCGTCGAGGTCGCCGAAAGTCTCATGGACGCGGTTACGGGGCTTTCCGGTAGCGGTCCGGCTTGGGTTTACACTGTGGTTGAAGCTCTCGCCGACGGCGGCGTACGCGCCGGGCTGCCGCGCCAAACTGCATTAACACTTGCTGGGCAAACGCTGCTCGGTGCTGCGCGCCTGGTGCTCGAAAGCGGCGAGCATCCGGCCGTGCTCAGGGACCAGGTTACTTCGCCGGGCGGGACTACGGCTGCCGGATTGCACAAGCTAGAAGAGAAGGGCTTACGCGATGCCCTCATCAGTGCCGTGCTAGCCGCCGCCGAGCGCTCCGCTGAGTTGGGGCAATCGTGATTGCAGTCATCGACTACGGCATGGGCAATCTGCGCAGTGTGCAGAAAGCCTTCGAATTTCTCGGTTATGCAGCCGAGATCGTCGAAGATCCCAAATGCCTAAGCGCGTCCACACATCTTGTATTGCCCGGCGACGCAGCTTTTGGCGATGCCATGCACAACTTAAAGACTGCCGGCTGGGACGCGGCCATCGCCGAGGGCCTCGCGGCCGGCAAGCCCTTCTTGGGAATCTGCATGGGATTGCAGCTCATGTTCGAAGAAAGCGAGGAAATGGGGCGGCATCGCGGTCTTGGAATCCTACCGGGCAAATGCGTGCGTTTCCCGCCGACGGAGCGAGTGCCACAGATTGGCTGGAACCAAATCGCGATCAAGCGCAAAGTGTCGCTTTTAGAGGGAGTACCCGAAGGAAGTTTTTTTTACTTTGTCCATTCGTACTACGTAAAAAACGAAAACAAATACGATTGCATTGCCACGACCGACTACGGAATTGATTATACCTCGATTGCTGGGAATGGCCGCGTCTTTGGTGTGCAATTCCATCCAGAAAAGAGCCAAGTCCACGGCTTGCGCCTTCTCGACAACTTCGCGCGTCTGCGCTGATTATGCTTGCCAAGCGAATCGTTCCCTGTCTAGACATCAAAAATGGCCGCAACGTGCGCGGGGTGCGCTTTTCAGCCGACCGCGATGCTGGCGACCCGGTTGAGCTCGCTGCGCGCTACGACGCCGAGGGGGCCGATGAACTGGTCTTCTACGACATCACGGCTTCAGCCGATGGTCGCGCCATTGTCGTGGACCTCGTGCGCCAAGTCTCCGAACAGGTCTTTATTCCTCTAATGGTCGGCGGTGGTATTCGCACTTTCGCAGACGTGCGCCACATTCTCAAGACCGGTGCCGACAAGGTCTCGATCAACTCGGCCCATGTGTATTCGCCAGAAATCATCAACCAAAGCGCGGAGAGCTTTGGCTCGCAGTGCATTGTCGCGGCGATCGACGCGCTCAGGCGGCCAACTGCCCCGGACGAGCCGCCGGCGTGGGAGCTATACATCAACGGCGGCCGCAAAGCCACTGGCATCGACGCCTTGGAGTGGGTAGAAGCCCTCGTCGATCGCGGAGCGGGTGAGTTGGTGCTCAACAGCATCGACGCCGACGGGACGCGCGCTGGCTACGACCTCGAATTAAACCAAGCTGTGGCGCGCCTCGTAGATGTACCCATCGTCGCCTCGGGCGGTGCCGGCAACCTCGACCACATCTACGAGGTGCTGACCACGGGCGAGGCTAGTGCCGCGCTGGCGGCCTCTATATTCCACTTTCAGCATTACTCGATCCCCGAAGTCAAAAACTTCCTGCGCGAGCGCGGGGTCCCGGTGCGCCAGTGACTGAGGCAAGCACAGAATCGCGACGGGCACGGATCAACCAAGTGCAGCGGCTGGTAGTCAAAATCGGCAGCAGTACTCTGACTACGCGGTGCCACAAGCTGGACGACGAGGTCGTCAGTCAACTCGTCGAGGATGTAGTCGAACTGCGCTCACAGGGCTTGGAGGTGGCGATCGTCACCTCGGGAGCGGTGGTCGCCGGCATGGGGCAATTGGCGTTAGACAAACGCCCGGACAACACGGCCCAACTACAAGCTCTTGCGGCCGTTGGCCAAGTCCTGTTGATGGATATCTACAAAGACAAGTTCCGCCGCCGCGGCGTGCCCATTGGCCAAGTGCTCTTAACCGCCGAGGACATCCTCGGCGACCGCTATCGCTACGTAAATCTCGAAAACACCTTTCGCAACCTCTTTGCCTACGGGGCTGTGCCCCTAATCAACGAAAACGACAGCGTCGCCGTTGCCGAACTCCGGCGTCAACTCGGAGAAAATGACATGCTCGCCGCTTATGTGACGAACCTGATCCGGGCGGATATGCTGGTCATGTTTTCGGACGTCGAGGGGCTTTACCACGCCTTTGGTCGGCACGGCCCCGAAGGCAAGTTAGTCAGCCAAGTAAGCCAAGACAGCCTCGATCTAGAAGGAATGATTGGCCGTTCGCTCGACGGGCGCGGCAGTGGCGGCATGGCGACTAAGCTGCGAGCCGCTCGGCTTTTGATGGCCTGCGGCGAAATGGCGGTTATCGCACACGGGCGCAAACATCGCTTGCGCCACATTCTCGCTGGCTGCGAGCAGGGGACGCTCTTTCTGCCGACTGGCCGCAAGCTCAACAGCCGACATCGCTGGATCGGTTTTGCCAGCCAGTGTCGCGGCAGTGCAGTAATTGACCGCGGTGCCCAACGCGCCATCGCCGAACAGGACAAGAGCCTGCTGCCAGTGGGGGTCGTCTCCTGCGAGGGCGAGTTTGCCGCCGGTGACGTAGTACGGGTGCTTGGCGAGCGCGGTGAGAAACTGGGCCGGGGCTTGTGCCGCTATTCGTCCTCTGATCTGCGCCGCATATTGGGCATGAACTCGCCCGAAGTCACAAGCGCACTGGGCCGTCCCGCCCAAGAGTTCATCCATCGCGACGACCTCGTCTTGTTCTAAAATCGACATGACTAAAACGGCCAAGATCTTGCTGATCGCCTTCCTCGGTCTGGTGGCGTACATAGCCTTTGGCAATGGGCTGTTCTACAAGATCTGGAAGGAAGAAAAGACCCTTGCCGAACTCGAAGTCCAAAGGAAACAACTCGAAGCCGAAACCGATAGCTTGCGCCAAGTGCTAAAACTGCTCGAAAGCGACATCGATTTCATCGAGAGAGTCGCACGCGAAGATCTCGGCTTGGTCAAACCAGGCGAGGTGGTCATCCCCCTACCGGTGGAAGAAGGCGAGTGACTCCGTGCCGCGCACTATCGTCAAAACGCGCGCCATCGTGTTGCGCACTATGCGCATGGGCGAGACCAGTAGCCTAGTGACGTTGTACGCGCAAGAGTGCGGCAAGCTCAAGGTTATGGCCCGGGGGGCGCGCAAACCCAAGAGTCGGTTCGGCGCCGCGCTCGGCTTGATGGCCGAGGTCCAAGCCATCTGCTACGTCAAAGAAAGCCGAGACCTGCAAACCCTAAGCGAATGCACCTTGGTCAAACCAGCACCTGACTTATCGCAAAGCTTAGAGCGCCTTTCTTTTGGCAGTGCTGCCTGTGAGCTAATTGATCGCCTGACTATCGAAGGGGAAAACAACCCCCGGCTCTATCAGTGCCTATCTGGAGTGCTGCACGGGCTTGTCGAAGTGGAGCCAGAACAGGTCGAATCGCTGTTCTGGTACTTCCAACTCCGCGCCGCCGCCGCTTTGGGCTACCGCCCAGAGTTGCGCCAGTGCATTACCTGCCAACGCCCTCTAGGCGGTGCCTCGGCGTGGTTCAGTGCCGCCCGCGGGGGCGCCTTGTGCGCGGCCTGTGGCCCAGGCAACGGAGTGCGCTTAGCGCAGCACAGCTTGCACTTTTTGGCCGACCTTCAAGGGCTTAGAACCTACAGCAAGGATGCCCTCCCCCAAGCCCCTTCCCAGCGCGGCGAGATCCGCATGGCCTTGCGCAGCTTCTTAGAGTACCACGGGGGCGAGCACAGCCGGCTGCGATCGCTCGACTTTCTCGATGGCCTCAACAAGGCCGCTTTACCCGTCTAACGTACTGGAGATTTTGATGTCCGACGACGCAATGGAAAAACTAGTATCCCTGTGCAAGCGCAAAGGTTTTATCTACCAAAGCTCGGAAATCTACGGCGGTCTCAACGGCTGCTGGGATTACGGCCCGTTGGGCGTTGAGCTGTTGCGCAACATCAAAGAGGTCTGGTGGCAGGCGATGACCTACCGAGAGGACGTAGAGGGCATTGACGCCAGCATCCTCATGAATCAGCGAGTGTGGGAGGCATCGGGGCACGTCGATAGCTTTACCGACCCCATGGTCGAAGATCGCAAGACCAACGAGCGCTTTCGGCTCGACCAGCTCCTCGAAGAAAACGGCATCGACACAGCGGGCCTGAGCGCCGCGGAAATGGGCGTGCTGCTGCGCGAGCGCGCCATCACAAGCCCCAAGGGCAACCAACTGAGCGACCCGCGACAATTCAACCTGATGTTCAAAACGTTTGTCGGTCCGCTCGAAGACGACAGTGCGCGGGTTTTTCTGCGCCCAGAAACGGCGCAGGGCATCTTCGTCAACTATCTCAACGTGCAGGCGGCGACGCGCCAGAAGCTGCCCTTTGGCATCGCCCAAATCGGCAAGGCATTTCGCAACGAGATCAACACTAAGAACTTCCTCTTCCGCACGCGGGAATTCGAGCAGATGGAGATGCAGTACTTCGTCGCGCCGGGCACGCAAGACGAGTGGTTCGACTACTGGCGCGAGGAGCGCTGGAAGTGGTTTGCGCAGATTGGCCTGCCCGAGCGCAAGTTGAGTTGGCACGAACACCAAGGCGACGAACTAGCCCACTATGCCCGCGCCGCCTTCGATATTCAGTACGAGTTTCCCTTTGGCCCGGGCGAAATTGAGGGCATCCACAATCGCGGCGACTACGACCTGTCGCAGCACGAAAAATTCTCGGGCAAACAGCTCAAGTACTTCGACGAGGAGCAGCGCACCAAGTTTGTGCCCTACGTCGTAGAGACTTCCATCGGCGCCAGCCGCACGCTAATGGCCTGTCTAGTCGAAGCATACCACGAGGAAGAGGTCCGGGGCGAGACCCGGGTGGTCATGCGCTTTCACCCGCGCATTGCGCCGCTCAAAGCGGCGGTATTGCCCCTGGTCAAACGCGACGGCATGCCCGACATCGCCCGGCAAGTCGCCGCGGCACTCCGGCCTCACATGCGGGTCTTTTACGACGAAGGTGGCGCGATCGGTCGCCGCTACCGGCGCATGGACGAGGTGGGAACGCCGTTTTGCCTGACGGTCGATTCGGATACCCTAAAAGACCAGACCGTTACTGTGCGCGCTCGCGACACCATGGCCCAAGAGCGGGTGCCGATAGCCAAACTGCGCGCTCACCTTGAGAGCCGCATGGACACTTGGCAAATCCCTTGACCCAGTAGTATAAATCCTGATATTATCCTTCGCGCTTGGGATGCAACCCTCCCCAGGCGCATGCGATACTGTTTCCGGTATAGCGAAAGTGGCGGAACTGGCAGACGCGCTAGATTTAGGATCTAGTGCCCGAAAGGGCATGGGGGTTCGAGTCCCCCCTTTCGCACCATATCAATAAACGAGGGCACTGCCTGCGATATGGTGGTGCGACCTAACCTTGTAGAGTTGCGTTTCGTGAAGACTCAAGTCACAGAAAAGGGCCAATGGGCCCGCGAGCTAGCCGTTGAAGTCGAGGCCGTGCGCCTTACCGCCGCCGTCGATAAGGCCCTGCGTCAATACCAAAAGCGGCTGGAGATCCCAGGCTTCCGCAAGGGCAAAGTGCCGCTCAGGATCGTCGAGGCGCGCTTTGGCAGTTCCATCCGCGGCGAAGTCTTAGGCGATCTCCTCCCCTTGCTCCTAGAAGAAGCCACGCGCGAGGCGGGCCTGCGGCCGGCCGCGCCGCCCAAAATTTCCCAACTCGACTACGAGCCGGGGGGCGATCTGACGTTTACGGCGGATCTCGACATCTGGCCCGAAGTCAAAGCCGAGCACTACGAAAACCTCGCTGCCACTCGCTTAGTACACGAGGTGGCCGACGAGGAAATCGGCGAGCACCTAGAAGAATTGCGGCGGCACCACGCCACCGAACGAGTCGTCGAGAGGCCGTTGGCCAGCGGCGATGTGCTCGTCGCGGACTTGCAGCGCCTCGACGACAGCGGCCTACCCATCGTTGGCGATAAGTACGATAAGCGCCACATCCTCGTCGGCGACGAGAACGCCCTTAGCCCCGAATTTGAAGAGGCCCTCGTCGGCATCAGCGCTGGCGAAGAGCGCAAGGTCCGCTTCGCCTACCGCGAGGACCTGCCCAACGAACAGCTCGCTGGCCAGACCGCGCATTTCGCAGTGGCAGCCCACGAGGTGCGCGAGCGCACTCTGCCCGATATCGACGACGAGTTCGCCAAGGACCTCGGCGAACAGTTTCAGACCCTCGACGACTTACGCCAGCACCTCAGCGGGCAGATCCAACAGCGCTGGGAATACATGGCCCAGCAGCGCCTGCACGGCGAGTTGATTAACCAACTGATCTTAAAAAACGACTTTGAACTGCCCGAGAGCATAGTCGATAACTACCTCGACTCGCTTGAGCAGGAACCCGCCAATCGCGAGCGCGACCACCGCTACAGCGATGAAGAGCGCGCCCAGGCCACGCGCCAACTCAAGAGCTATCTGCTGCTCGAAAGCGTGGGCCAACAAGCCGGAGTCGAAGTAACGGACGAGGAACTTGCCCAATTCGCCGCCGAACGCACCGAGGTCCAACCGGCCGACTCGCCGAACGCGGAGGGACTGCGACGCGAGTTGGAAAATCAAAAGGTCTTTGAATTGCTCATCGCCAAAGCCAAAATCAAAGAGGAAAAGGTATAAATCATGTCGCTGATTCCAATGGTCATCGAACAGACCGGCCGCGGCGAGCGCTCATACGACATCTACTCGCGGCTACTCAAAGACCGCATCATCTTCGTGGGTACTCCAATCAACGATGCGATTGCCAACCTCGTCATCGCCCAGATGCTCTTTCTCGCTTCTGAGGATCCCAAAAAGGACATCGCGCTCTACCTCAATACCCCTGGTGGGCTGATTTCGGCGGGCATGGCCATCTACGACACCATGCAATACGTGGCCGCCGACATATCGACGATCTGCATTGGCCAAGCATCCAGCATGGGAGCCGTGCTATTGGCTGGCGGGACCAAAAGCAAGCGCCAAGCCCTACCCAACGCCCGGGTCTTGCTGCACCAGCCGATGGGAGGAATTGGCGGCCAAGCATCCGACATGGAGATCCACGCCCGCGAAATCATCGCCATGCGCCAGCAGATCAACGAGGTCCTAGTCGAGTGTACTGGGCAGCCGCTGGAGCGCATTGAGCGCGACACCGAGCGCGACTTTTTCATGTCGGCGGCAGAAGCCGTCGAATACGGCATTATCGACGAGATCATCGCTCCATCGCGTGTCGAGGTAGCCCCTTCCCCAATCTAGGAGCTTGTTTTGCGCCGTCGGCCCCCCGAAAGCGATCCGCGCTGCTCGTTCTGCGGGCGCAGCCACAACCAAGTTGACAAGATCATAACCGGCCCCCAGGTCCACATCTGCAACGAGTGCGTCAAGCTGTGCAACGACGTACTATCCGAAGAGCGGCAAAAGACGCTCCCCTGGGAAACCGCCCAGATGCCCAAGCCGGGCCAAATCAAGGATTTTCTCGACGAATACGTGATTGCCCAAGAGCGGGCCAAGAAAATCCTCGCCGTCGCCGTGTACAACCACTACAAGCGCATTCGCACCAAAGTTGACTTAAACGAGGTAGAGCTCGAAAAGAGCAACGTAATGCTCATCGGCCCCACTGGCACCGGCAAGACCGAGCTGGCCAAAACCCTGGCGAAATTTCTGCAAGTCCCCTTCTCCATTGCCGACGCCACCATTCTCACCGAAGCTGGCTATGTCGGCGAGGACGTCGAAAATATCCTCGTGAGCCTTTTGCAAGCGGCCGACTACGACGTGCCGCGCGCCGAAAGGGGCATCCTCTATCTCGACGAAGTGGACAAAATTGCCCGCAAGAGTGCCACGCCTTCAGTTGGCCGCGACGTGTCGGGCGAGGGCGTACAGCAAGCACTGCTCAAAATTTTGGAGGGCACCACCGCCAACATCCCACCCAAGGGAGGCCGCAAGCACCCTGAGCAGCCGATGATTCAGATGAACACCCGCAACATCCTCTTCGTCTGCGGCGGTGCCTTTGAGGGGCTAGACAAGGTCGTCAGTCACCGGGTCGGCAAGCGCACCATGGGTTTTGGGGCCGACAGCGACGACGAGCACGACTCTGACCGTGCAGACGTATTGCCGTTGGTGCAGCCCGAAGATCTGCTCGCCTACGGCATGATCCCCGAATTTGTCGGCCGCGTACCCGTAATCACCACCATGGACGAACTCACTGAAGACGACTTGCTCCGCATCCTCACCGAGCCGCACGACGCCATCATCAAGCAGTCCCAGCGGCTCTTTGCCATGGACGGAGTCGAGGTCGAGTTCACCGAGGACGCCCTGCGCAAAATAGTGGCCTTGACCGTTGACAAAGGCACCGGGGCCCGCGGTCTGCGCTCCGTTTTAGAGCAGGCCACGATGGACATCATGTTCGACATTCCCTCTCAGGAGGGCGTGACGCGGCTGCAAGTTACCGGCGAGATGATCGAGAGAGGAATCGATCAGTACAGCAGCGAAGACGAAGAGATGCGGCGCAAAAGCGCCTGATTTCCAAACCCCGGCGATGCGCTTTTCTTCGATCGAATTCACAGTTGGCGCGGTCCGCACGGCCGATTTGCCCAAAGACGGCTTGCCTGAAATCGCCTTAGTGGGTCGCTCCAACGTCGGCAAGTCCTCGCTGATCAACAGATTGGTACGGCGCAAGAAGCTGGCGCGCACCAGCACGGTACCTGGCAAGACCCAGCAATTGAACTGCTACCTGGCCAACGAGCAGTTCTACTTGGTTGATTTACCTGGCTACGGCTACGTGCGCGGCGGGGTGGGCTTGCGCTTACAGTTCGGCCAGCTCATCCGCAGCTACCTGGCCAATCGCCCGACCTTGTGCGCGGTGTTGCAGCTAATTGATGCCCGGCACGGCCCTACCGACTTGGACCGGCAGATGATCGATCACTTGTCCGCCCTCGATAAGCCTTTGCTGCTGGTTTTTACCAAAGCGGACAAACTGTCGCGCAGCAAGCTGCAAAACGCATTCGACCAGCTCGATGCCCAAGGATCGCTCGCCGGCCTTTCCTTTGTGCCGTTCTCGGCCGTTGACGGCCGCGGGCAGGACGATATTACGGGCTGGATCGCCGAGGCACTAGCTAGCAACGCAACGTAAAGAGGACCCTTTGAAAGTACTGATTAGCGACAAGATGGACCCCCGCTGCGTCGAGATTCTCGAAGCCAATGACGGGGTCGCAGTAGATGTGCGCAGCGGATTGTCGCCGAGCGCACTGCTAGACTGCATCGGCGACTACGAGGGACTCGTCGTGCGCAGCGCGACCAAAGTGACAGCCGAGGTGCTCGCCGCTGCGCCACGCCTGCGGGTCATTGGCCGCGCCGGCACGGGCTTTGACAACATCGACGTAGAGGCGGCAACACGCCACGGCGTCATCGTCATGAACACCCCCGGCGGCAACTCCCTATCGACCGCTGAGCACACTTTTGCACTCATCGCCTCCCTGGCGCGGCACATCCCGCAGGCGACGTCCTCGCTCAAAAAGGGGCTGTGGGAGCGGAGCCAATTCGTCGGCGTCGAGCTAGCCGGTAAAACCCTCGCCGTGATCGGCTTGGGCCGCGTGGGGCGGGAGGTGGCCGTGCGCGCCGCGGCCTTTCGCATGAAGGTTCTCGGCTACGATCCCTACATTGGCCAAGAGATGGCTCTGTCCTATGGCGCCCATCTAGCATCGCTCGACAAAATCTACGCTACCGCAGATTTCATCACGGTTCACACCCATCTCAGCGACCAGACCCGGCATCTGATTTCCGACGCCCAGCTCGCCCAGTGCAAAGACGGGGTTTATCTAATCAACTGCGCCCGCGGCGGCATCATTGACGAGGCCGCCCTCCTGCGCGGCTTGAACTCGGGCAAGGTCGCTGGTGCCGCCTTAGACGTCTTTGAGGAGGAGCCGCCCCCCCTAGTCGGGCTCCTAGTGGACGACCGCGTGATCTGTACGCCACACTTGGCCGCCTCCACCAAAGAAGCCCAAGCCAATGTCGCCTTGCAGGTGGCCAAGCAGGTCGGCGACGTGCTGATGGGCCGCGTCATTCGCAACGCGGTCAACGCCCCTTCGGTCGATGCCGAAATCCACGGCAAGCTCCAGCCCTACCTCGTGCTGGCCGAGCGGCTAGGACGCCTGCAAGCCCAGCTCGGCGAAGGACAACTAGAGCGCATCACCATCGATTACCAAGGCGACATCACGGCCTACCCGACCTCGCCGCTGACCTCAGCCGTCCTCAAGGGCATTATGGAGACCATCTCGGACGCGGCAGTCAACGTGGTCAATGCGCTGCTTTTCGCCCAGGAGCGCGGGGTGCAAGTCGATGAGCGGATCAGCAGCGAGCACGAGGACTACGCCAACCTCATCACCGTGGTATATCACACCAACAAGGGGCAGCGCCTGCTGGCGGGTACGATCTTTGGCAAGAGCGACCCGCGCCTCGTGCGCCTCGACGAGTACATTTTCGACGCCGTCCCAGAGGGGCACATGCTCCTTTACGTCAACGACGATGTCCCAGGTATCATCGGCCAAATCGGCACGGTCATGGGCAGCCACAACGTCAACATCGCCCAAATGTCGTGCGGACGGCGCCAAATGGGCGGCCAAGCGCTGACCATCCTCAATGTCGATGAGCCGATCTCCACCGACGTAGTTGACGATATTCTCGCTCGGGAGTACATCTCCTGGGCCAAACAAGTCAGTCTTTAAGCACGGGAGTAACACCATGCCCGCAAAAATAGTACTAGGAGCGCAGTGGGGCGACGAAGGCAAGGCCAAGGTAGTTGATTACCTCACATCCGCAGCCGATGTAGTGGTGCGCTATCAAGGCGGAGCCAACGCCGGCCACACGGTCGTCACCGACGGCGCGGAGTTCGTCTTTCACACCATTCCCTCGGGCATTATGCACGAGGGCAAAATCTGCGTGGTGGGCAATGGGGTGGTCGTCGATCCAGCCATCATGCTCGACGAGATCGCCGAGCTGGAAGCCAAGGGTTTTTCGGTGGCCGACCGCTTCTTTCTCAGCCAAGTCGCCCACGTCGTAATGCCCTACCACAAGGTCTTAGAAAAGGCCGGGGAAGAGAGCAAAAACGGCGTCGCCATCGGCACGACCGGCCGCGGCATTGGCCCGGCGTACCGCGACAAAGTCGAGCGCAGCCACGGGGTGCGCGTCATGGATTTGCGCGATCCGCTGCGTTTGCGCGACAAGCTGCGGGCCAGCATCTGCGCCAAAAACGAAATTTTGACCAAGGTCTTTGGCCAAGAGCGGCTGGAGGCCGGCCCCATCATCGACGCGTACATCGACTACGGCCAGCGGCTCGCCCCCTACATCGCCGACACCTCGCTTTTGCTCAACCAAGCCCTTGACCAAGGCAAAACAGTCCTCTGCGAAGGGGCGCAAGGAACCTTGCTCGACATCGACCACGGCACCTATCCCTACGTCACTTCCTCGAACACTACTGCGGGTGGAGCCTGCACCGGCGCCGGCATTGGCCCAACGCGAATCGCCGAGGTAATAGGCGTGGCCAAAGCGTACACCACGCGCGTGGGGAACGGGCCTTTTCCCACCGAATTGCTGGGGGAAGAAGGCGAGCGTTTGCGCGGCTTGGGCCGCGAGTTTGGGGCCACCACTGGCCGGCCGCGGCGCTGCGGCTGGTTCGACGCCGCCATCTTGCGGGTCTCGGCCCGCATCAACGGCTTGACTAGCATCGCCCTGACCCGGCTCGATGTCCTCGACCAATGCGAGCATCTCAAACTGGGCGTTGGCTACCGCTGCGGCGACCAA
The DNA here is from genome assembly GCA_965221515.1 of Candidatus Latescibacterota bacterium. Taxonomy (GTDB): domain Bacteria; phylum Latescibacterota; class UBA2968; order UBA8231; family UBA8231. The sequence goes on along the minus strand of OZ244897.1, from coordinate 2,886,347 downwards.
GTACTGGAGGAATTCCCCGCCGACCCGCAGGTCCTCGACCAATGCGAGCCGATCTACGAAGAAATAGCCGGCTGGTGTGCTCCTACTACTGCCGCCCGCTGTTTTGACGATCTGCCACCGCAAGCACAGGCTTACGTGAAGCGGGTCGCCGAGCTGAGCCGAGCGCCGGTCTCGCTGATTTCCGTAGGGCCGGAGCGCGAAGCCACCATTCCGCTCGCCTGAGCCATGCTGCTCAACCCGGCACCTGCTGAGTCCAAGTCGCGCACCTTGCGCCGCCTGATGGCCGAGAAGACCCTGGCCTTGCCCGGGGCCTTTAACGCGCCCGTGGCCATGTTGGCCGAGCGCATCGGGTTTGAGGCGGTGTACATTTCTGGGGCCGGCTTGGCCAACGGTACGGCCGGCTACCCGGACGTCGGCTTGTTGGGCCTGGACGAAATGGCGCGCCAAGCCGGCTACATTGCCAATGCGGTGCAAGTGCCCTGCATTGGCGATGCAGACACCGGGTTTGGCGAGGTCTGGCAGGTAATGCGCACCGTGCGTGCGTACGAGCGCGAGGGCTTGGCCGGGCTGCATTTAGAAGACCAAGTCATGCCCAAGCGCTGCGGTCATCTCGACGGTAAGGCCCTAATCGGGGTTGAGGAAATGGAGCGCAAAATTGCCGCGGCTTGCGCGGCGCGGCAAGACCCGGATTTTGTGATCATCGCCCGCTGCGACGCCCGCGCTGTCGAAGGCTTTGAACAGAGTGTCGAGCGCGGCCAGCGCTACTTGGCCGCTGGTGCGGACGCCGTCTTTCCCGAAGCCATGCAGAGCGCCGAGGAATTCGCCCGCTACGCCGCGCAGGTCAAAGGCCGGCTGCTGGCCAACATGACCGAGTTCGGCAAATCGCCGCACCTGTCGGTCGCCGAGTTCGCCGCCATGGGATACTGCCTCGTGATCTTCCCCATGAGCGCGTTCCGCACCATGATGAAGGCCGTCGAAGGGCTGTTCCGCGAACTGAAGGAAAAGGGCACTTTAGAAGACGCTCTCGGCCAGATGCAGACGCGAGACGAACTCTACCAACTGCTCGGCTACGACGAGTACACCAAACTAGACACAGCGTTGGCTGACCGCTTTCCAGCCAACGGAGAAAACCGCTGATTAATTGACGTTGCCCATCGTCAGTGGCCGGTGGAAGGCGGAGTAACCCCAAACCTACCCACGCCCATACTTTCCATAAGAGAGACAGACGACATGACCGACAAATCCTACAGCCCTGGACTCGAAGGCGTCATCGCCGGCGAGTCTGCCCTTTCGCGCATCGATATCGATATCAACCGCCTTATTTTGCACGGCTACGACCTAGTCGAACTGACCGAAAACGCTTGCTACGAAGAGGTCTCCTACTTGCTGCTCTACGGCGAGTTGCCGACGGTCGCCGAGTTGGCGGCATTTAACCAACAACTGCGCTCGCAGCGCGACCTGCCCGGCCCGGTCGTCGAACTGTTGCGCTCCGCACCGGCGGACGCCCACCCGATGGACCTGTTGCGCACGGCCGTATCGTCGCTAGCGTTTTTCGACGCCGAGACCCCCGACAACAGCCACGATGCCAACGTGCGCAAGGCCCAGCGCTTACTGGCCAAAATTCCCACCGCCCTGGCCTATGGCTATCGCTTCGCGCAGGGGCTAGAGCCGGTAGCTCCCAACGCCGAGCTAGACCACGCGGCCAATCTGCTCTACATGCTGCGCGGCGAAAAACCGCCCGCGTACGAAGTCGATGCCATCAACACGTCGCTGATCCTCTACGCCGAGCACGGGTACAACGCCTCCACGTTCACCGCCCGGGTCGTAGCTTCCACCCTCGCCGACCTGTACGCCGCGGTGACTGCGGCCATCGGCGCCCTACACGGCCCCTTGCACGGCGGCGCTAACGAGGCGGCCATGCACATGCTCTTGGAGGTCAATTCGCCCGCCGCCGCCGAGCAGTGGGTACTCGACGCGCTGGCGCAAAAGAAGAAGATCATGGGCTTTGGCCATCGGGAGTACAAAAGCGGCGACTCGCGAGTGCCGACGATGAAGCAGGTTGGCCGTCAGATCGCCACAGCCACCGGCGACACCAAGTGGCCGGATCTAGCCGACGTGGTTGAAGCGACCATGATGCGCGAAAAAGGCATCTTCCCCAACGTCGATTTCCCCTGCGCGTACACCTATTATATGATGGGCATCCCAATCCCGCTCTACACCCCCATCTTCGTGGCCAGCCGCGTGGTGGGCTGGGCGGCACACGTAATCGAACAGCACGACGCCAATCGGCTGATCCGCCCCAACCACATCTACACCGGGCCAGACCACCGCCCATTTGTCGCACTGGACGAGCGGGTCTGACCTCAGCCGCGTATGGCCAGCAACCAAGATCGTACATCGAGCAAGAAACGCTGCACCGCATCGCTCCGGTAGTCGGGATACGTCCATTCGAGAGGCCGGTAGCGTCCCCGCTGATAGAGCAGGGTCACCTCGGCGTAGAGCTGCGGAGCAATGCAGATGCGGTGTCCAGCGCACTTGGTCGTAGCCAACACCAAGCTCTCGATCGACAGCAATCCCGGGTCGATATTGGCGCGGCGGTGCTCCCCTTGGCTCATCGCCTGCTCTAGCGCGATGGTCTGGGCCTTGCAGGCCGCCAGCTCGGCCGGGTCGATCGGCTCGGCAAAGCACACGAGCTGTTTGCGCAACCCCGCGCCCATTTCCGCTGCGTAATACGAGGTAAAATCAAAATCATAGGCCGCACTTGTGGCGCGCCGGGGGCCAAAGCATTCGGCGAGGCGTTCTTTGGCCGCGGCAAGCGTCTGGGCGGAATCGGCCAATATCGCGCAGACTAGTGCGACGGGCGTGGAGGGCTGGAGCTGAATGGGCATCTTGCAACAATAAGGCACGGGATCGAATCGCGTCAATTTCTGCGGCGGGATTGGTTTGCTATTTTATCGCGGCGATTTCCACTTTCACGCAGAAAGGCCACTATGCGCATAGAAGACCTCGACACGCCGGCGCTGCTCGTCGATCTCGACGGCTTGGAGGACAACCTCGACCGCTACCAACGCTACTTTGACCAGCACGGCATTGGCCTGCGGCCCCACATCAAGACCCACAAGTGCGTGGCCATCGCCCATCGGCAAATGCGGCGCGGGGCGATGGGCATTACCTGCCAAAAGCTCGGGGAAGCCGAAGTCATGGTCGCCGGTGGCATCAATGGCGATATCCTGATTCCCTACAACATCATCGGCGCGCAAAAACTGGCGCGGCTGGTCGCGCTAGCGCGGGACACCCAGCTGACGGTGGCGGCCGATTCCCAATACACCGTGCAGGGGCTAGCCGCGGCCGCGGTGGAAGCGGATGTCACCGTCGGCGTAGTCGTCGAACTCGACCGGGGCCGCACGGGCGTAGGTTCGCCTGCGGCGGCGGCGGCGCTAGGCGAAAAAATTGATCAGGCCCCCAACATCGAACTCCGGGGCATCATGTCCATGCCAGCGACCCCAGACATGCGGCCGCTCATCCAAGAGACGCTCGCCCATTTTGACCGCCAGGGCCTGCCGCATCCCATCGTCAGCGGCGGCAGCACGCCAGGCGCGTTCATGGCGCACGAAATCCCCGAGCTGACCGAGTACCGAGCTGGCGAGTACCCAGTCGGCGGCGTTGGTCATCTGCGTCGGGGAACCCACAGTGTCGCCCAGTGCGCTGGCCGGGTGCTGATGACCGTAGTTAGTCGCCCGACTGCGGACCGCGCCATCCTCGATGGCGGCAGCAAGTCGCTCAGTGCCGCGGTCCACCGCGAGCAGGATGGTTCATCGGTCATGGGCCACATCGTCGAGTATCCGCAAGCTGTTTTCTCCGGGGCCTCCGAAGAACACGGGCAGGTCGATCTGGCGGCCTGCGATGACAAACCCCAAATCGGCGACCAGGTGCAGGTGCTGCCGGTTCATCCCTGCCCCTGTTTCAACGAACACGACCAGATTTTTGCCGTGCGCGGCGGCCGCGTGGAAGCCGTCTGGCCGGTTGACGCCCGCGGGCAGATACGCTGAAAGGAGCGAACTGTGGATTTTGCCAAATTGAGCGAAAAACTAAAAGTGGCTAGCACCGCGACCCTGACGTCGGTGCTGCGCAACAAGGGACTACACAACACGTTTATGCACCAAGTCGCGCCCCTGACACCCGACGTGAAAATGGTCGGCCGGGCCTTTACCCTGCGCTACATCCCGGCGCGCGAAGACCTCGACGAGGTCCCACTGGACAACCTAAAAGATGTGCAGCGGATCGGCATCGAGCAGATAACCACCGGCGACGTATTCGTCATTGACGCCCGCGGCGACACCCGCGCTGGGACTATGGGGTCCATCTTAGCGGCGCGGCTGCAAGTGCGCGGCTGCGCCGGAATCGTCACGGATGGAGCCTACCGCGACTCGCCGACTATTGCCGCGTCGGGATTGCCCGCCTACGCGGCGGCCATGAACGCCCACACCAATAAGACCATCCACCACCCCAGCGAAATCCAAGTGCCGATTGCCTGCGGCGGCGTGGCGGTTTTTCCCGGCGACATCCTCGTCGGCGACTCGGAAGGGGTCGTAGTCGTGCCTGCCCAGCTAGCCGCAGCGGTCGCTGTCGAGGCCGAGGAGATGGAGCAAAAGGAACGCTTCATCACCGAGAAAATCCGCGCCGGAGCCAGTATCGTCGGTACCTATCCCCCCGACGAGCAGACGTTAGCTGAGTACCAAGCCTGGAAAGCAAACCAACGGTAGGGCGTCGCCCCTTTCAGCCCAAACGACGGCGCAAGCGGTGCGCGAGATCGGCAACCACAGCCGGCGTGGTAGCGGCGATGTTGTGCAGCTCGTCGGGATCTTGTTCGAGGTCGTAGAGTTCGTCGCAGTCGTTGTAATTCTGGATGTACTTGTGGGTACCCGTGCGAATGCAGCGGAAGTTGTGCAGGGCGGCGACAGTCGCTTGGCGATGGGCATCGGTTTGGCCGGCGAGAATCGGTTGCAGCGAGCGGGCGTCAATGCCTTGCTGCGGCGCGAGTTGGGCGAAGTCGCATATCGTCGCATTGAGGTCAATAAGCTCGCACAGCGCGTCAGAGACGCGGCCTCCGGCGATATTCGGCCCGGCCATGATCAGCGGTACGCGCAGGCTGGCCTCGTACGCGGCACTCTTGGTGTACAGCCCGTGGTCGCCGAGCAGTTCGCCGTGGTCGGAAGAGAAGATGATATAGGTGTTGTCGAGTTGGCCGCGCTTTTCGAGCGCGGCGAAAATCTGGCCGATCTGGTCGTCGATCAGTTCGATGGCGGCGCAGTATTGGCGGCGGGTTTGGGCGATTTGCTCGGGCGCGAAGTCTGCGGTGCGTTTTTTAATCCATGCGGGTTTGCCAGCAAGGGAGCCGCCAATGGCCGGCGGCATGGCCGCGTCGCGGTAGCGGTCGCCATATTCGGTCGGCGGGTCAAAGGGATCGTGCGGACCGACGAAGCTGACGAAGTAGTGCCAAGGAAAATCGTCGGGCGCAGTGGCGATCCACTCGGCGGCGCGCCGGCCGATATAGGCGTCCTCAAAGTCTGCGCTGTCCAGCGGCGAGTCGCGGCAGTCGGTACTCCAACCAGCGGCCGCGCGTTGTCGATAGTCTTGGTGCAATAGCGCCAACTGCCCTTTGGCGGCTAGGTAGTGCGTATAGGGGCCAATCGGCGTCGGCGAGGAGCCGGCGTGCATTTTGCCCTCGCATTCCTCTGGGTGGGTGAAGCCCCAACTATAGGCGTAGGGCCGGTCGCCGTAGCGGCCATTGTAGCCGTCGGATTTGCGCAGGTCGAGCTTGCCGACGCAGCCGACGCGGTAGCCAGCATCGCGTAGCCGCTGATAGTAGGTCGTGGTGCCCAAAGGCAGCCGCCCGGAATTGTCCAAGCAGCCGAGGCGGCTCGGTTGCCGGCCAGCGGCCAGGCCGATTCGCGCTGGCGCACACACGGGTGCGTTGGTGGTGCATTGGGTGAAGCGCACGCCAGCGGCGGCGAGGCGGTCGAGGTTGGGCGTCCGCACAAAGTCGGCACCGGCGGCACCGAGATAGTCGTGGCGGTGCTGATCATCCATGATGAAGAGGATATTGGGACGAGGCATTGGAGGGTTCCTTGGCGTTAGCTTGAATGAGTGCGGGACGTGTGATTATGATATGTTGCACGACAATCTACCCAGTCGCCAACCTCGCTTCAAGCAGGCCGACGCCCCAATCCCATTTGCAGCTTATCTGGGCACCCAAGGCAAGCCCTCACCCACGCTCATCGGCCTGCTCAATAACCCGCATCTTTTTCCAACGGCCGGTGCGAAAGCGCAAGTAAAACACCACGCCCAAGATGCATATATAGGCACAGCCAAAGCTCCATATCAGGTACAGTCCGCCATCGAAATAGGTTAGGGCGACGAAAGACGGCACAACCATGATCGCCCAAGCCAGCAAGATCGAAACCCACATGACAAAGCGCGTGTCGCCGGCACCTTTCAGGGTCGCCGTGAAAACCATATAGGCCGCATCGGAGATGCAGTACAAAGCTACGAAGCGCAACAAGATCACGGCGATCTGATGCGCGGCGGCAAAGTTGGCGTCTCTGTCTGCGCCAAAAGGCGCGAGGAAAAACTCCGGCACCACGATATAGCCCAAGGCCATCGTCCCCATGTACAGCATGGCCAAGTGCAAACCCGACCACGTGCAGTACTCGGCGGCTTCGGGCTGATCGCGCCCCAAGCGCTGGCCGACCATCGTCGAGACGGCAATGCCGCAACCAATGAGCGGCATAAAGGCAAGGCTGTTGATGTGAAAGGCCAAATTCGTCGCCGCCAGCGGAATCGGCCCCAAGCGGCCGACGATAAACAAAAAGAATGTAAAAGCCATGATGTCGAGCATGAAGTTGACGCCGTTGGGGCCGCCAAAGCGCAACAGCCGCCGCAGCAGTTTGAGGTCGGGTTTCCAGCCGCGCAAGGTGGCGTATTCGCTGCGATAGCGCGGTCTTAAAAACAGCACCGCGAAACACAAAGCCGAGACCACCAAGCCAATATTGGTGGCCCACGCCGCCCCGACGATCCCCAACTCAGGCAGCCCCCAGTGCCCGAATATCAAGCCGTAGTCGCAGATGATGTTGACGCTGATGGCCACGATGTTGACCACCAGCACCACCCACGTCTGGCCCCGCCCGCTGAAAAAGCACGAAAACGCCGTGGACAAGACCTGCGGCCCGGTGCCGTAGCAAAGGATGCGGAAGTACTGGGTCTCAGCGGCGCGGATAGCCGGGTCGTGGCCGATGAATGCGAAGAGTTCGCCGGCAAAGGCGGCCGGCAGCAAAGCCAATAGGCCGCTGAACAAGGCCACGTACGCCCCTTGCCACACAGCCGGCCCCACCCGCGTCAGCCGCCGGGCCCCCATGTACTGGGCGACAAACGTGTTGGCGTATTGGGCCGTGCCCATGAAGAGGCTGATGAAGGTGAAGTTGGCCATGCCCGCCGGCAGCGCAGCCGCCAACGCCTCGGTGGAATACCAAGAGAGAAAGACCCGGTCCACAAAGTGCTGGATGCTCCAGCTAGCCGTGCTCAGAATCAGCGGCAGGGCGATCGCCAAAAACTCTCGGTACCCGCCGGCAGCCCCCCACCGTCTCGCGATGCGCCCCACGCTCAGCTCGCCATAAATTCGGCTACAGCAATCAATGCTCCACCGCGGCGCGCTGACTCCCACCCCGCCAGCACTGGAGCCAGCGAGTAGAGGCCATCGGCATAGTCGTTGAGCAGCAAGGCGCGGTTGCCCGTGCGCACGGCCTCAATGAAGACGCGGTCTTGCTCAAACCACGGATCGAATTCCTCCGCCGCGTATGCGACCTCGCCATTGACCTCAATCCGGTCGTACATCCACAGCGCCAAGTATCCTCCCTCGTAAAAAACAGTGAAGCGCGGCTCGTCGCCCATAGCAGCGGGCGTGGTGGCGAGAAAAGTCGAGGTCATGGTCGCTCCGTTTGCCAACAAAAAGTTAAACGAACACGACAACGGCGTATTGTACCGAGGAGGATGGTGGTAAAACGCTTGCGCTTGGGTAATGTCGAGGCCGCTCATAAAGCGCGCGTAGTCAACGGCGTGCACCCCCCAGTCAAAGGCCGAGCCGCCGCTCTTGTCGATTTGATAGTGCCAACTATCCGGGTCGGGGACCTCGGCTTCGAGCAAGGGCAGCCCGGCGGTGCTCTGAAAGCGGATGTGGGTGACGGCCTTATCGGCGAGCAAGCGGCGGGCCTCCTGAAAAAGCGGGCGATAGCGCTCGCGGAAACAGACCGTTGAGATGGCGCCGCCCTCGGCGACGGCAGCGGCAATGCGCCGCGCAACAGCCATGCTGGTCGCTTGCGGTTTTTCGCTGAAGAGGTGGATCCCCTGCGCTGCGGCTGTGGCTTCCACATCTGTGCGCGCAAAGGCCGGTACGACCGAATAGAGGGCGTCCAGCCGCTCTTGCGCGAGCATTTGATGGGGGTTTTTATAGGTGCGGGCGATGGAGTATTTTTGCGCGGTGGCGGCGAGGTTGTCCGGGTTGGGATCACTGGCGGCGACTAGCTCGACACCGTCTAGCGTACTCAGGTTGGGCAGGTGCGTTTGGTTGGCAAAACGACCGGTGCCGTAGATGCCGACGCGCACCGGGCGATTTTTTGCGGGCATGAGTGAGTCCTTTGTTTAGCAGTCTTTACACAGCAGATCGAAATGGGCAAAAAAAGAAAAAAGGAAGCTATGCGCCAGACCGCTATAAAACGGGTCGCGGGACAATTAACGGGTCGATGTCTTTGCGGGGCGGTCCGCTATACAAGCGACGCCGAGCCCCAATCTGTGATCTATTGCCACTGCGACGACTGCCGTAGGGTTACGGGCAGTGCTTTCAACGTTGGCGTCGGCGTCCCAGCGTCCACATTTCACCTGAGCGGTAAAACCAAGGGATACGAATCTACCAATGACGAGGGCCGCACAAAGGTGCGCGAATTCTGCCCAGAGTGTGGCTCGCAATTGTTCACACGTTACCCAGACGTGGTGTTTATCAAAGCGGGCACCCTAGACCATTCCGAAGATCTGCAACCCACCAGAGAGATCTGGACCGAAATGGCCGTCCCGTGGTCTAAAATTCCCGACGGCCTAGATAAATTCCCCCGATCTTCGACGTGGGGAAGTTCGCAACCCGGCACACGTTAGCGGGTTCATCCAACCACCGGACCATTTAGGATGGCTATACCTACTATTGCGTCCTCTTGAGAAAATAGCTTTATTAAAAAATCAGCGCGTACTTTTGAACATCAGAGTTACTCTGGCTCTGATGTTTTTTTTGAGCCTACCTATCGTTTGCAACTGTTTAGCTATCCAAGACAGAAGGCAAGAGGCGAACAATCATTCGCCGAGTGATCTGTTATGCTGATAATCGACACGCACTGCCACGCCGGTAACAACTGGTTCGAGCCTATCGAGACACTCGAATTCGAGATGGGCCGCAACGGCGTTGACAAGGCCGTGCTCATCCAACACGGCGGCACCTACGACAATACCTACCTGCTCGAAGAGGCCGCCAAGCGACCGGGCCGTTTCAAAGTGGCGGTCCTGGTCGATCCCGAGTCGCGCGATCCACTCGGCGATCTCGCACAGCTAGCAGAGCAAGGGGCCGCCGGCATTCGCATTGCGCCGGGTGGCCAGTTTGCCAACGCCGGGCCTCACGACATGTGGCGTAGAGCCGGCGAACTCGGCCTCGTAGTCTCCAGCATCGGCCACGCAGCCGAGTTCGCAGCCGACGACTTCTCGCACGTGCTCGATGCGTGCCCCGACACCCACGTCATCCTCGAACACCTCGCAGGCGTGGGCCTTGCCGAACCACCCTACGCCGATTACGCCAAAGCCCTACAACACGGCGAGCGCGACAACACCAGCATCAAAGTCCCTGGCTTGGGCGAAATCTGCGCCCGCCCGCCGCGCCTGCTGCCCGAACTCGAATTCGACTATGTGCCACCACTTTTCGAGATGGCCAAGGACGCATTCGGCGTGCAACGCATGATGTGGGGCAGCGACTTTCCGCCCAGTGCTGGCCGAGAGGGCTACGCCAATACGCTGCGCGGCGTCTGCGAGCACCCGGCTTTCGCCGACGGTGATGATATCGAGTGGGTGATGGGAAAAACTGCGGCGCGGGTGTGGGGATTCTAACGATAAAATCGCACTTTCCGGTCGAAATCAGCAGAGCGAAATGGCTAAAGAAAAAAAGAAAACCTCGCGCCAAGCGTATGGCATCACAGTGCTCAAAGCCGCTCATCCGCAAGTGCGCGCTTGCAAAAAGAAGCACGAACCCTGCATTCACGGCAACAAATTCTGGAATTCGAGTTGGTGCGTGATGGACTTCCTTTCACACCAGGGCTTGCCGTCAAAGGCGCGGGTTTTGGACATCGGCTGCGGTTGGGGCCTCGCCGGGATATACTGCGCCAAAAACCACGGTGCCCGCGTCAAGGGGATGGACGCCGATGCCGCGGTCTTTCCCTACTTGCAGCTACACGCCGAGCTCAACGATGTTGAGATAGACACCTGGCGCTGCAAGTTCGAGAACGTCAAAAAGAAACACCTGCGGCAAACCAACCTGATCATCGGGGTCGATATTTGCTTCTGGGACGAAATGGTCTCGCCGCTCTACAAGCTGATCAAAAAGGCAGTCGAGGTTGAGGTCGGGCAGATCATCATCGCCGACCCGGGCCGCCCGCCCTTTCACGCGCTGAGCGAGAAGGTCATCGCCAAGCTCGGCGGCGAACTCAAGGAGTGGGAAATCAACGGCGAGGTCAAAGCCGACGCATACTTGCTCATCGCCGGATCGCTGCCTTAGAACCAGTTTTCCTTATCCACCACATTCACCAGTTCATCACCACGAGCAAAGCGCTGGCAATTCTCCACCATCAGGTCGCGTCGGCGCTCGTTCAGATAAGGGCCGGCCGCGGCCATGTGCGGGGTCATTAGAAAGTTCGGGGCCGTCCACAGCGGGTGCTCTGGTGGCAGCGGCTCTTGCTCAAACACATCTAGGGCCGCACCGGCGATCTGGCCTTCGCGCAGGGCTTGGTCGAGGTCGGCCAACTTGACGTTTGCGCCGCGACCAATGTTGATGAAGTACGCGCTATTTTTCATCTGCTCGAACCGGGTGCTGGTGAAAAAGCCCTCGGTCTGCGGCGTCTGCGGCACGGTGAGAATGACGAAATCCGCGGTCGGCAGATGCGGGTCGAGTTCGTCCGGGCGATACAATTGGTCAACGCCCGTAGGCGGCGACTCAACGCGAGGGTCGATGCCAATGGTCGTCATGCCCCAGTTCTTGCACTGGCGCGCAGTCTCGGCGCCAATCCCGCCAACGCCGACGATCAGCGCGGTAGCCTCGGGCAAATAGGTCGAGGGGCTAGCCTCGCCGCCTGTGCGCCAGTGGCCGGCAAACTGGTCGCGGAAGTAGCGGTGCATACCGCGCGCGAGTGCCAGCACAAAGGCCATGATGTGGGCCGAGATATGGTCGTTGAAGATGCCGCGAAAATTGGTCACTACTACATCGCTGGCGATGAGTTCCGGGAAGTAATACCCCTTGGGCGGGCCCGCGGCTGGGGCGGCCAACCACTTGAGCTGGACCGCGGCGGCTAACAGCTCCGAATCCAAGGTGCCGAAACAGGCTTGCGCCGTCGGGAGGGCAGCTAGGGCTTCGGCGCGGCTTGTGCATTGGACGATCTCCATCGCGGGGACCGCTGCGGACATGGCCGCGGCGAGCTCGCCGGCGGGGGCCAGAAAGACGAACTTGAAAGACATGTGGCTCCTTTCGTTGGTGCCTCGCAATATATTGCACAGGGTTTGAGGCGACAATCAGAAGCTGCCTTCAAGCCGCGGGCGTCTCGCCCGCTGAGGTTGACCAGGTGGGCCTTTGGCGCGATTCTAAAGACTCGCGACCCGCATCACAGGGCAAGACAATAATGACAGACGCGACTCGTTCCCCAATACCTCCCGCTGAAATGGCGGCTTACCGCGAAGCCGCCCGCCAGCACCACCGCGCCGAAAAGGAACACCTGCGCGTTCGCCACCAGCGCGCTTGGGAACTAGTGTGCCAGGCTGCTCGCTTGCTAAAGGAACGCTTCGGAGCCGAGCGGGTGGTGCTCTTCGGCTCGTTGGCCCACCAGGGAAGGTTCAACCGCTGGTCCGATGTGGATATCGCCGTTTGGGGGATCCGGCCCGAGGACACTTGGCGGGCACTCGGAGCGGTCATGGACCTCGCCTCGGACATCGAAGTGAACTTAGTCGATATGGCCTGCTGCCGTCCTGCTATAAAGGCGGTTATAGAGCGCGAAGGAGTCGATATATGATCGCCCATCACCTAATCCGGGCCGAGCGCATCCGCAGCGAAGACGCCGACTAGCCCTCGTCCAATGACCAGTCCAACACCCTCAGCCCAAGCCCTGCTCTACAAAAAGGTTGCCTTGCCCGACGAGTTCGTCCGTGAGCGCACCGGCGGGGACATTCGCATCGGCGATCTGACTGGAGACGGACGAGTCGATTTCCTCGTGTACAATGCCCTTGGGGGCATCAAGCCCTGCTTTCTCGGCGCCTTTTCGCTCGCCGGCGAGCCGCTTTGGGTGGTGGGCGACCGGGATTTTACCGCGCTCGATGTGGATGAGCCGGGTCGTCTCACGACCATTTCTCCTGACCGCCCGGGGCCGGTGGCTATCTGTGACATCGACCAAGACGGGCGGCAAGAAGTCCTCTGCTTCCTCGTTGATCCCCAAGTGCAGCGCACCAGCAAATGGAACCTCGCAGATGTCCACATCGCCATCCTCGACGGGCGCACGGGTGCAGTCAAACGCTGCGCTGCGCCCGAGGAACTGGTGCGCTGCAACGCCTACGCGGACGGAGAAAGGCACATTCCTAACTACGTGCATCAGCGGCTCCTGATCGCCAATTTCTCCGGGCGCGACCAGCCGTGCGATTTTGTCGTCAAGCTAGGCTGCGATGTCCTCGCGTTCAACAACCGGCTCGAAGTGCTATGGCACTATCGCAGCAAGTGGCATCGCTATCCAGCGCACGCGGCGTACATTCCAGCCGTCGGCGATTTGGACGGCGATGGCCGCGACGAGGTCAACGGCGGGCACTTCGGCCTTGACCACGACGGGAGCGTATTGTGGGACACCTTTTTAGGCGACCATGCAGACAGCGTGTTGGTGGATCGGTGGGCAACGGAGCCGGCGGCCATTATGTCGGGCGGCGGTCAAGTGCTCGACCGGCGCGGCCAACATCTGCTGCACTTGGGGGCGAGTGTGGTGCCACACGGGCAAGAGGTGCGCTGCGGCAGCTTGCGCCCCGAACTGCCGGGCCGCGAATTGGCCATCCGCTACAATGGGCACCGGGCGGACGTGATGATCGTCGCGCAAGACGGTGTTGTGCTCAGCCGCTTCCAAGTAGATGAGTCGCCCAACAATACGGGCATGGAAATCGTGCGCTGGAATGGGCCGGAACAAGGGGATTTGCTGTACAGCCCAGCGGCCCTCTTCAACGGCCACGGCCACAAGGTCGCAACCTTCCCGGGGTTGCCACCGCCAACCGGCGGCAAGATGGGGTGGTATCACTGCTTTCCGGCCGATGTGTGCGGCGACGAGCGCGAGGAAGTAGTACTCTACGATCCATACAGCGACGCCGTGTACATCTACACGCCCGCGCCACTTGACGAGAGCCGATTCGACCGCTACCATCACGGCCCGCGCCAGTACAACACACGACTACTCGATTGACAAGTTGATTTAACGTGAACAACCCAAAACCAAAATCCCGCTCGTCCCATCCATCGACGTCAAAATTCCTGATCGTATCCATCGACTGCTGGCGCTACGACGCCCTGAGTCGGACCAACCCGAGGATGAACACGCCCAAATTCGATCTGCTGACGCGGGATTACGCCTTTGCCGAGCGCTACTTTGTCACCGCGCCGGCGACCCGCCCTTCGCACACCTCGCTGTTCACTGGGCTGTATCCTTTTGAACACGGGCTTTTTGGGCAGACCTACCTGAAGATGTTCGCCGACGTGGTCAACCTGTTCGACGTTTTCGCCGCGGCCGGGTACAGCGTCCGGGGGTTTTCCGAGCGGCCAGACGTGTTCCGCTTCCTCGACTTCGCGCCTTTTATCGGGCCGCTTGATCCAACGGCCACCCAGCAGCACTTGGGGGCACTCGAACGCCTGTGCGCCGAACTGATCGAGCCAAGTGGGCCGCAGTTTAAGTTCCTCCACTTTTGGTACACGCATGGCGGCTACGGCTTGGGCGACATACCCCATCGGCCCGATTTGCGGCAGCTAGTGGCGGCCGGTCAGGTAGAAGAGGCGCTGCGCTACTACGAAGCGGCTGTGACCCATGTGCTGGAATTTTCCCTCGTCGAGTTGCTCAAGCGCATTGACCTCGACGAATGGGCAGTCTTTATCTGCGGCGATCACGGCGAGGGGTTTTGTGGGGAGGTTATGGCGCATGGCGACCGGCTGCATCCCAACGTGGTTCACGTGCCCATGCTGGCGCACGTGCCGGGCGGGTTTTTCTTTCCGCCCGACGGAGCGGTGTCTGCCATAGACCTCTTCCCGACCATCGCGGCATTGGCCGATCTACCCGTTGACTACCAAGGGTTCGGGCAGAACTGGCTGGAGCCGAGCGCAGCGTTGACCGATCGTTGGGTATTATCTGAGCTAGACAGTCTATACGGCATCGGTTTTCTCAGCGCCGACAACCTGCGCCTGTCGGCAGAGCGCATCACGTCGCCTACGGCTATCGACGGCGAGCAAATCGCGCGCCATGCCGAGGGCATCCGCGAGTGGTGCCTGTGCGATGGACGGCATTTCTACCGCGAGAATGAACAGACGGGCGCATACGTCCTGCGCGCGCTGTGCCACGGCGACGACGACTTAGTTTGCGCGGACCCATCGCCCTACCACGCGCAATATCGCACCCTGCGCGACCGCTCGGCATACCAACATATGCAGGCTCAAAGTGCATCAGCCAGCGAGGCCGAGATCCTCCAACAACGCCTGCGCGCCCTCGGGTATTTAGATTGATCGCCGCGGCCAACCTGCTCGTGTTGTTGTTCGTCTTGGCCGGGTGCGGCGAGGACGCGGGCGTGGCCAGCAGCTCGGGCGGCGACTGTGAAGGCAATGTTTTGCCGGGTAGCCACATCGTGCGCTCGCGCGAAGACGCGGATGCGCTGGACAAGGCGGGAGGGTGCAATTACACCATTGCTGGCGACCTCGAAATCACGCGGTTAGACCTCGGCCTTTTTGAGGGCTTGAACCAACTCAGTGCCATAGATGGCAACCTCGCCATCTACGACAACGACGAGCTCAAAAACTTTGAGGGACTCAACGACCTCGCCTCGGTGGGAGGGGATGTCACCATCCGCGACAACGACGCCCTCGTCGCTATCGAGGGGTTGTCCTTCCTCAGCGCCATCGGCGGCCACTTCAGCGTCTCTCATAACGACGAGCTGACCGCCGTAGATGGTCTAATCAAACTCAACGCGGTCGCCGGCAACGCCCGCATCGACAACAACAACCAATTGGTCCATATCGATGGCCTGTTCGGCCTCACCACGGTCAGCGGCAGCTTCACCATCGCCTTCAATCCCTCGCTCGAATTGATAGAGGACCTGTCGAATCTCAGCAGCGTGGGCGGCGATTTTGTCATCGAGGACAACTTGGCCCTTACCGCACTAGAAGATGTATCGTCGCTACGGAAAATTGGCGGCAGCTTGCGCATTGGGCGCAATGCCGCGTTGGACCGGGTCGAGGACGTATCCAGCCTAACGGACGTCGCCCAAGACCTGAGCATTTACAGCAACCCGCGGCTGACGAGCATTATCGGGTTGGTCAATCTCAGTCGCGTCGGCGGCAACCTCAACATCTACAACAACGAGAAGCTGACTGCGTTGGCCGGATTGGCAAGCCTGGCGCAGGTCGCCCTAGACCTGAACATCTACGAAAACGAAAAACTGACTAGCCTAGCCGGATTGACCAACCTCGTCGGCATTGGCGGCAACGTGCTCATCGTTGAAAACGGCAACTTGCCCACGAGCGAGGCCCAAGCCTTGGCCGAGCGGGCCGCAGCAGGCGAGGTGTCCATCGCCAACAACGCGGATTAACCACCGCCCATCCCGGTAATAATCTGCTCCACCTCGGCGACGGTCGTCTCCTTGGGGTCGATGGCATCGGCGACGACGCGGCCTTGGCGCAGCACCACGATCCGGTCCACCACTTGGAAGACGTGGTAGATGTTGTGGGCGATGAAAATGCAGGAGTGGCCCGAGTCGCGGGCGTTGCGGACAAAGCGCAAGACGCCTTGCGTTTCGGCGACGCCCAAATTGTTGGTCGGTTCGTCGAGAATGATTAGCTCGCTGTCGAAGTGCATGGCCCGCGCAATAGCCACGGATTGGCGCTCGCCGCCCGACAAGGCGCCGATGGGCGTCGTCGGGGGAATGTCCTTTGCAATGCCCACTTGCTTGAGTAAGGCGCGGGCGACATTCGCCATTTTCTCTTGGTCCATGCGCCCTAAAAAAGCCGGGCCTTTCAGGGGCTCGCGGCCTAAGAAAAAATTGCGCGCAATGGACAGTTCCGCGACCAAAGCCGAGTCCTGATAGATGGTTTCAATGCCGTAGCCAATGGCGTCGGCTGTGTTTTTGATGTCGGCTTTTTCGCCGCGAATAAAGATGTCGCCGCCGCTGGCGGGAACGGCTCCAGAGAGAATTTTGATCAGCGTGGATTTACCGGCTCCATTGTCGCCAAGCAAGCCGACTATTTCGCGCTCGCCGACCGTCAAATCGACGTTTTCGAGGGCGCGCACCCGGCCGTAGGACTTGCTGATATTTTTCATCTGGACTAGTGCCCCTGTCATCGCCTAGTACCTTTCTTGTCGCCGGCGGTCAACCCACGAATGCAGCGCCATCATGCCCAAGATGATCGCGCCGATAAAAATATTGTACGCCAGTCCGGGTACGCCGATGAGCACAATGCCGTTGCGCATCAGGCGCAAGATGAATACGCCCAACACCGTGCCGATGATCGTGCCGCGCCCGCCGGTCAGGGCCGTCCCGCCAATCACGACCATGGCGATGACCTCCAGCTCGTAGCCCGTGCCGCTGTTGGGATTGGCCGCCGCCGTGCGAATGGAGCTAATGATGCCAGCAAAACCCGCCATGACGGCCGAAAGGACAAACAGCTTGACCTTGGTGCGCTCCACGGCCACCCCGCGGGCGCGGGCGGCGTCGGCATTGCCGCCGGCCGCTTGCAGCCAGTTGCCCATCTTGGTCTGCGTCAGCAAGTAGCCGAGCAACCAAGCCGCCGCCACAAACCAAAACAGCGACATGTACACGCGCAGGCCGCCTACGTTGAAATCCCCAACCAGCACCTCGGCGAGCAAGAAATCCGCGGCGTCCCAAGTCCGCTGCGGAAATCCGCTTGTCACCACCAGCGCACTGCCCCGCACCACCAGCAACATGCCCAGCGTCACCAAAAACGAGGGAATCCGCAAGCGCGTGACAAATAGCCCGTTGCCCAGGCCGATAGCCGCCGCCGTGCCCAAGGCGAGGACAAAGCCGACTTCAATGGACGCCGCGCCGGTGTTGTATAGGGTCCACATGAGTACCGGACAAAACCCGAACAGCGAGCCGACCGAAAGGTCGAATTCGCCGGTCGTCATCAGCAGAGTCATGGCCAGCGCGATTAGCCCCAACTCCACTGTAAAGGCCAGTATGTTGCCGATGTTGCGCGGCGATAGAAATGTCGGATTGATCTGCCAGAAGATGAAAATCATTGCCACTAGCAGAATGAGCGGGCCAAATTCTGGACGCGCCAACAGGCGCTGGACGGCTGAGTTCATTTACTTGCCCGACAGGATGTCGTCGTAGAGTTGGGCCTGGTCGGCCTCGTAAAGTGCGCCAGTAATAATATCGAAACCGGGCGGAATGCCGCTGGCCGCCATGGAGGCCAACGACAGCGCCATGTAGCTAATTGCCAGCGGATCTTGCCACATGGCCGCGTTGACGTAGCCGCTGAGGACTTCTCGCGTGGTGTCGAGCGAGTTGCCCCAGCCGACGACCGGAATAGCGCCGGGGGCAAAACCGGCTTGGTCAAAGACGCGCTTGATGCTGCCGGTGACCAAGTCGCCGAGGCCGATGATCGCGTCGATGTTGTCGCCGTTGGCCGTCATGTAATCGACCATGCGGGCGATAGCTTCGGCTTGGTCGAGAGTCGCGTCGGTGACTTCCCAGGTGATGCCCAACGGCTCGAAGACGCTGGCGACGCCCTGTTCCTCTTGGACGCCATAGGTCGCGCCGGGCACTTCCACTGGCATCCACACGAAGTCGCCGGATTTGACGTGGCCTTTATCAACTAGGTACTGCGCCCACTGCTGGCCAACGGCCACTAAGTCGCCGCCCACGTAGGCATCAAAACTAGCGGTGGGGTCGGGCGTATTCATGTTGATGATCGGAATGTTGGCGTCGTTGGCCTCCTTGGTCACTTGCACCAAGCTGCCCGGGTCGGGGCTGCTGGAGACGATGCCGTCGGCTCCAGCGGCAATAGCCGCGCGCACAGCTTCCTGATGCGAAGCCACATCGCCGTTGTGGAAAGACGCGTTGACCTCGTGGCCGGTATCCTGTTGCCACTGTCGCGCTCCAGCGAGGAAATACGTCCACACCGGGTCGGCGGGCGAGCCGTGTGAAATCCAGTAAAAAGTCTTGGCCTCGGCCAACGGCGCATTCAGTGCCAGCAGCGCACCGATCAGCGCGATAATGCTCGCTTTAAACATCGGCGTTCCTTTCTATATAGGCTCCAAAGCCTCAAATGTAACTCGATCGGCTCCCAGCGGTAGGGCTAGCGGTTGATAATTTTCACTCAAATTAGGACTTTAACCGTTTGCTGAAAACAGCTATTTCAGTGAAATTTTAGACTTCTTCACTGAGTTCAAGCCATCAGCCAACTCCATTGCCAAGGGCAAATAGACCGCAGTGAAATTAATCGTTACCAACGACGACGGCATCGAAGCAGAAGGCCTCCAGACGCTGGTCCGGCTAGCGTCGCAGTGGGGCGAGGTCGTCGTTGTCGCGCCGGCCGAGCCTCAGTCGGGTATTGGACATCAGTTGACGACCGCTAGGCCCATTCGGGTGGATAAACTGACGGCAGAACGCTACCGGATATGGGGCACGCCAGCCGACTGTTCTCGTTTGGCACTCAACTGCCTAGCCTCCGACGGGGACTGGGTGCTCTCCGGGATCAATCACGGCGGCAATCTCGGGGTGGATGTGTACGAATCCGGCACGGTTGCGGCCGCCAGAGAGGCCGCTATTCACGGTTGTAAGGCCGTCGCCCTGTCCCACTATACCGCAAAGGGCCGGTCGGTCGATTGGCCGCTGGCCGCCGCCCGGCTGCGGCCGATTTTGGCTGATGTGCTGAACGGGCCGCTGGCCGCTGGATACTTTCTCAACGTGAATCTGCCCCATCCCGAGCACAACCAGACGTGTCTGGAAACCAAATACGCCCCAGTGGACCCAAGCCCCCACAAAACCACCTTCTCGCAGACCGACGACGGCTTTCTATACACCGGAATTTATCAGGAGCGCTGGCGACAACCCGGCAGCGATGTGGCTAGCTGTTTGCAGGGGTGTATTTCGCTGTCGAAAATTGCTGTTTAAGTGGGTTACATCGTCAATCACCGCACTTTTTCGCTCGCAAGACGGTAAATTTATAGACGTAGGTTTGGAAGCACTTGCTTATGTCCATACAATTATGCTAGCCCAACAACGCCAAAAAGCAGCTACTAGGCATTCAGGTTTATCGACACCATACGATGGAGCAGATCGATGAAGATAGCTGATGTTAGCGCGTTTCCGTTGCGGATCAGTAAGGCGGCAGAGGCGTCGCAAGCGGGCGGCGATTATCAGGTGGACCATTCGAGATCTATAACGCTTTACTCGCCCCACCACGAGACTACCATTATCAGGATTGAGACCGACAACGGGATCGTCGGGTGGGGCGAGGCGCAGTCGCCGGTGTCGCCGAATACTACGGCGACGATAGTGCGCGAATTGGTGCGGCCGTTAGTGGTCGGGCGCGATCCGTTCGACATCGAGGCGATTTGGACGTGTAACTACGATGCGATGCGGGAACGCGGACATCTGACGGGGTTCTACGTCGATGCTCTCGCCGGAACGGACATTGCGTTGTGGGATATCTTGGGTAAGGCCATAGGCAAGCCGGTGCACAAAATTGCGGGTGGGCGCTACCGAGATGAGATTTTGCTCTACGCCGGGATCGGCGGCACGGACCCACTAAAGGTTGCGGCTGCGGCGGAGGAACATTTGAGTTATGGTTACAAGGCGCTGAAGTTGCACTTGCTGTTGGATGCAGAGCGCGTCGCCGAGATTTGTCGCGCCGTGCGGCAGCGCGTTGGGCCGGACATTATGCTGATGGTCGATACGCACATGCGGCAGACGGTCGCCAGCGCGATACGGCTGGGTCGCGAACTGGAAAAGCTGGGGTTTACTTGGCTGGAGGCTCCGATTATACCGGACGATATTCCGGGTCAGGCTGAGATCGCTCGGGCGTTGGATATGGCGGTGGCGATAGGGGAGTGGACGCGCACTCGCTACGAGATGCGCGAGCAATTTGAGCGCCGGGCGTACGACATTTTGATGCACGACATTGCGCGGACGGGGATTACCGAGGGCCATCGGATTGCGACGTTGGCCGACACCTACAACATTCCGGTCGCGCCGCATATCGGAGGAGGTGGAATCCTGGCGATTGCTGCAACCGTCGAGTGGTCGGCGTCGTGTCCGAACTTCATGATCATGGAACACGCCCATCACGCCAACGCAATCAAGAGCTTAATTCTCAAGGAGCCGTACGAACCCACAAACGGCTACTACAAAGTCGCGGAGCGGCCGGGTTTGGGGGTTGAGGTGGATGAAGCGGCGTTGGCGACGTACGCGTTTCCGGTGGAGTGAACCGCCCGACGATCAGCGTTTTAGAAAATGGGACGATTTCGCAGATCAGCGGCGCGGAGAGGCCGTGGCCGCAACTGACAGAGGAGAGTGAACATGGAAAATTCGAGCGTGCGTATTACAGCCGGGTTAATGATTGCTTTTGCGTCTTGCGTCTTGCACGCCGTCCCCGGCCTGGCGCAACCAGCCGCTGATAAAAAAAGAGTTTATGTCGGCACCATGGTGGCCGTTCCCTTCGCCCAAGACCTGCATCATCAAGTTGATGCTCAGGTTCCCCTGTTGGGGGAAATATCGGTTTCAGGCGATCTCGCCATTGGCTACGGCATCGGATTTGCAGCCGTTGCCGGAAGGAGCATTTCCGATCGCCTAGCGCTTGAACTTACCGGCTCTTGGTCGAAACAACCGTCCGATCTCGGAGTTTCTCTTCCCTCCATTTTGACCCAACAAGCGGGCGGCGACGTTGAGCTGCCTACTAGCTTCAGCTACGATGGGAACGTAGTGGTGTTTCAGTCGAAGATCGATCTGCTGGTGTATCCTAAGAAGATGACGGCCGATGGCGGTGGCGCGAAGCCGTATTTGGGCAGCGGCGTGGGCATCGTGCGCTCGAATATGGATGTGGATATTAAAAAGGATGCGCCAACGCAGGCATTTATCGAAACGTTGGCCGAGTTGGGCGTTGCCGATCTACTGCCCGAAAAGATCGACGACAAAGGAACGGACTTTCAGTTGGCTCTGCGGGCGGGCGTAAACGTGCCGTTGAGCGGCTTTGACTTGGATTTGGGATGGCAGTTTTACCGCACGTACGTCGAAGGGGAAGACAACAGTTCCCACGTGGCGGGCGGCATCCTGAAGTACGTGTTTTAATATCTTGGGTCAGCCGATTCGCGTCCCTTATGTGCCTTAACTGGTGATGGGATTAGATCATGAAAAAAAAGCAAGCTACCATCAAAGACATTGCGCAGGAGTTGCAGATTTCTCATTCGACCGTCTCGCGAGCGCTATCTGAAGATCGAAAGGTGTCGGCACTGGTAGCGGAAAAGACCCGAAAACGGGTGCAAAAAGTAGCCGCCAAATTGGACTACAGTCCCAACTTGCTGGCGCAAGGGTTTGTAACAGGGCGGACGGGTACTTTAGGTCTGTTGACCTACCAGATTTTCCGCGAGGCGTTTGGTCGTCAGATCGATCAGATTTTGCGGGCGGCTGACGACCAGAAGTATCTGATCTTAATGATGGCTCCCAATCAGCTTCGGGGGCTTACACCCCAAGACCAGACTGTGCAGATCAAACAGTTGCTCGCCCGGGGCATAGACGGACTCTTGATTCATACGCGGGGCGACCAAGGAGAGTCCGAGCGCATTCTGCATGCCGTGCGGGAACGAGTGCCGGTGGTGACGTTTACCCACCCAGTGCAAAATCTGAGTGGAGTCGTGGTAGAAGAAATGACGAGCTTTTGCGAGGCCACCGAGCATTTGATCCGGTTGGGGCACAAGCGGATTGGGTTTATCGGGACAGACTGGAATAAAAACTTAGTAAGTGCTGCCAAGGGCAAAGGGTATCTGCTGGCGATGCAAAAGCACGGCTTGACCCCCAAACGCATATCTGGTAAAACCTTTCCCCAAAAACCGACGCATCACTTGGGGCACAAGCTCGGTGGCCGGTTTACGGCCCTTGTGTGCCGCAACGATTATACGGCCATAATCGCCTGTCACGGGTTGCGGTCAGCAGGTCTTCGCGTCCCCGAGGATGTGGCGGTGGTGGGCAACGGCGATCTGGAGGTGGGAGCGTATATGATGCCGGCCCTTACTACCTTGGCCACTCCTTATAAGGCCATTGCCAAAACGGCGCTAGAGTTGATGCTGGAACAGCTTGCAGGCAAGGACCAGCCTCGGCAAATAACCTTGACATCGCCGCTGGTCGTGCGGGAATCCTGTGGGGCGAATGACAAAAAATAATCCGAACAGCGTTTGGCTTGACATTGTAGCGACAGAGGGCGTACATTGATTAAATGCAAACGTGTGAATTTAAAGGAATTATGTCAACTTTATGACGCAGGGGATTGCGCCGGAAGGGATGGGTACTTTGGGGCTGTTGACCTACCAGATTTCCCGGCAGATGTTTGGCCGCCAGACCGATCAGATTCTGCGGGCGGCTCACCAAGAAAAGTATCAGGTCGTCATTAGCATGGCCGCTCACCGGATGCCTGTGGTGCCAATAGACGACCAAGCCATGCAGATCAATCAGTTGCTTTCCCGCAGCATAGACGGGCTTTTGATTAATACGCGGGGCGACCAACAAGAGTCCGAGCGCATAGTGAACGCTGTACAGCAGCGAGTGCCGGTGGTAACGTTTCACTATCCAACGCCAAATCTGAGTGGGGTCGTGTTGGACCTCATAACAGATTTTTTTGCGGCCACCGAGCATTTGATTCGATTGGGCCACGAGCGGATTGGTTTTATCGGCCCGGACTGGGATGAAGCTAGCCCGGTTTCAGCCAAGGCCAAAGGGTATTTATTAGCGATGCAAAAGCATGGCCTAAAGCATGAATTCATACCCGCCTTGGGCATCTGTGCGAAGGGAGGGTATTTACAGGCAAAAAGTCTTAGCTATCGGTTTACGGCCCTTGTGTGCCGGGACGATTATACGGCCATGGGCGTTTGTCGTGGGCTGGATGAGTTAGGGCTTCGCGTCCCCGAGGATGTGGCGGTGGTGGGGCATGGCGATATCGATGCGGCGGCGTACGGGACGCCGGCCCTTACGACCTTGGCAACTCCTCATAAGGCCATTGCCGAAGCGGCGATGGCGCTGATGCTAGAACAGCTTGAGGGGCAGGACACACCGCGGCAAATAACCTTAAAATCGCATCTAGTGGTGCGGGAGTCCTGCGGGGCGCACATCAGTAAAAAGTAGCCGAAAGAGGGCGCATTGCTCCAAGTGGGGGCGCGTCCTATATTGTAGAGACATTGAGTATATAGCTTCCGTTGGGGGTGGCCCGGCAGCGGGCCTGAGATTGACACCCTTCGAACCTGACCTGGATCGTGCCAGCGTAGGAAAACGGATGCCGTACGCACCGCGTACGCACCGCTGGCCCATCATCCGGGTCGGCGGTTTTTTTGTGCCCCTTGACGGCGTTTTTCCACACCTGCGAGACGGGGAGTCGAGCGATGAAAATCCCACTGCCGTTGGCTAGCTTGCTAGTCAGTTTATTAACGCTATCTGTATTGTCTTGGGCGCAGGCCGAGCAAGTGCCCGGCCGCGTGTTGGACGCGGCTACGGGCCGCCCTTTGGCAGGAGCCAATGTACAGGCCGGAAACGCGACAACTACTGCGGATGCTCAGGGCCGCTTCACCGTGGCGGCGGCCCTAGGCGATTCAATCGACGTTTCCTTTGTCGGCTATCAGCGCACGCGGGTGGCGATCGTCTTGCCGTTAGTCGTGGCTTTGGAGCGCGCGATTTTGTCCGTGCCGGAGGTGGTAATAGAAGGCGGCTTGGTGCGTCAGCGGCTCGACCGCTTGGCCACCAGCATTACGGTGGTGGATGGGGCGCGTGTTCGGGCCAGTGGGGCGGGGCATTTACAGGACGCGACCCATGCCGTGCCCAACTTGAATTGGGCTGGCGGCACGTCGCGACCGCGCTATTTCCAGATCCGGGGCATTGGCGAGCGCAGCCATTACGCTGGGGAAGGGCCGCCTAGTTTTTCGGTGGGATTTGTCATAGACGACGTCGATTTGAGCGGTATGGGCACGGCTGGTTTGCTGTTTGACGTCGATCAGGTCGAAGTCTTCAAAGGCCCTCAGTCAACCATTTTTGGCCCCAACGCCTTGGCCGGCCTGATCAACTTGCGCTCGGCCGATCCCCAGCCGGAATTTGCCGGAGCGGGTAGCACCGAGCTAGGCAGCGATGGCTTAGGGCGTTTCTCTGGCGTGGTAAATCTGCCGCTAGGCAGCGATTTGGCGCTGCGCGTGGGGTATGAGAACGGCCGTTCCAACGGCTTTCGCGCCAATGCCTTCCTCGACGCTGACGACACCCACGGTCGGCGCGAGCAGTTGCTGCGGGCCAAGGTTGGCTGGACTCCGGCGGCTGGCTCTCAAGTGTTGGCCACCTTCTTTTGGGCCGATATGGACAATGGCTACGACGCTTGGGTGCCCGACAACAACGAGGACTTGACCACCTACTCCGATAAGCCGGGCAAGGACCGCCAGCAGACGACCGGAGCTTCGCTCAAGAGCACTTGGGGGCTGGGGGCGAGCGGTGCCCAACTGGTGACCATCACCGCGTTTTCGCGCAGCGAATTGGAGCACAGCTTCGACGGCGATTGGGGTAATGACGAGTACTGGCTAGCAGAGCATGGATTCGATCCAGACGTAGAGGGGTGGAGCTACGACTTTTTCGACCGCACGGTGCGCGACCGCACGGTAGTGAGCCAACAGGCCCGACTCTTGGTCGAAGAGCTGGTGGTGGGAGCCTATTGGAAGCACCTCAAAGAAGAAGACCATGCCGCGGGTTACTTGTTCGGCGGCGACGCTACAGACCTAAACGGGCACTACGCGATCGACAATCTGGCCTTTTACGGCCAGTACGGGCTGGCCTTGAGCGAAAAGTTGCGGCTGGAAATCAACGCGCGGCTCGACCGCAGCGATACGGCTTATGAGGGGACGACGACGAATTACGGGGCCGATAGCACCCGCACTGCATTCGCTGTCGATCAATGGTTGGGCGGCGGCAAAGCGGCC
Organism: Candidatus Latescibacterota bacterium; assembly: GCA_965221515.1. GTDB lineage: Bacteria > Latescibacterota > UBA2968 > UBA8231 > UBA8231. The sequence goes on along the minus strand of OZ244897.1, from coordinate 2,860,599 downwards.
CTCAGCTACAACTGGCGTCCGGGTCAGACCCTGTACGCTTCGGCTTCGCGCGGCTACCGCTCCGGCGGGGTCAATCAGCATCCGTACCTAACTGCCGACAACCGCCCCTATGACCCCGAGTACATCGTCAATTTTGAAATCGGCTGGCGAGCCCGCCGACCGCGCTCTACTAGCGCACTGACCCTGTTCCACGCTCGGCGCTCAGACCAACAGGTCGAATTGTCGAGCCAGCAGGATGCGGGCGATCCCAACAGCTTCTTTTACTTCACCGCCAATGCCATCAAAGGCCGCAACAGCGGTTTAGAATGGGAGCAGACCGTCCGCCTCTTGCCCCAAATCGAACTTTTCGGCTCGGTGGGCTTGCTCACCACCCACGTCGATACGTACACCTTCCCCATCGCAGAAGACGCGGCAGCGACATTGGGAGACCGAGCCGCCGCTCATGCCCCCAACTACACCTTTAGCGTGGGCGGCCAATACCGCCATCAGTCGGGCTTGGGGGCGCGGCTGGTTCTGATCGGTATGGATGAGTTTTTTTACTCCGATGGCCACGACCAAGTCTCAGCGCCGTATCGATTGGTCAACGCCCACATGGCCTACGAGTGGGCAGGGTGGTCCGTGCAACTGTGGGGCCGCAACCTGTTCGACAAACGCTATGGGGTGCGGGGTTTCTACTTTGGCTTGGAGCCGCCAGACTACGCCGACAAGCTGTATGAAACCTACGGCGACCCGCGCCAAATAGGCGTGCGGCTGACGACGCAGTTTTCTTCTTTTGCAGACTAAAGCGGTGGACGGTCCGGTTGCTTTAATCGTCGGCAATGGCGAGCCCCCTTCGCGCGCATTATTCGCCGCCTGCGCCCAAAAAGCCGAGCTGATTTTGTGCGCCGATGGCGGCGCCAATACCGCCTCGGCATACGGGTACGCGCCCGATTGGGTCGTCGGCGACCTCGACTCGGTTAGCCGCCACAGCACGGCCGCCCTCGCCGCGGACCGCTTGGTGCTAGTTGACCCCGAGGGCGATGTGGGTACGGATGGCCAAAAAGTCCTCCACCACGCAGTCGCCTTGGGCGTTACTGAAGCCGTGCTGCTCGGTTTTACGGGCCGGCGCACCGATCATCTGTTGGGCAATTTGAACCTGCTTAAGACCTTTGCCGACCGCCTCACCTTGCGCATAGTAGATGACTACTGCGACATCCGCCTCATCGACGGCGGTATTCGCTTCCGCGCCGATATTGGCCAGAAAATCTCTCTGTGCCCGCTCAACGGCGCGGTGGAAGATATTGAGACATTTGGATTAAAATGGCCCTTGCGCTGCGAGCGTCTGATCCCGGGCGTACGCGAGGGCATCTCTAATGAGGTAGTGGACCATTCGGTCGAGATCCGGGTCGGGCGCGGCGATCTGCTGTTGTGCGTGCAGCGGGAGCCCGCGTTTGGGCCGATCGAGTTGCTGGATTAGTCAGGCCGAACAGCTAGCGCCGCCGAGGACGCAGAATTGGGCGCAGTGCGGGTGGTTGAGCTTGACTGAAACCGAGGACTCGGCGAGGGTCCGGCCCATCTCAAAGGCCGCGTCATACGGCAGCAGGGTACAGGAGAGCACAATCGGCGACTCTGCGCCGGTGCGCTTTACTACCATGCGCGACGAGGCGCACATGATGGCGTCGGGCGACTGACCGAGAATATCCCAGCAGTCGGTCGTGATCTCGGGGACGTCAACAGCGGGGTTCATTTCTGGGAAGATGACTAGCTGGCTGGGGTCGGCCGCGTCAATGCGCACCCCGAGGTCGGCGAAGAGGTCGGCGAAGCCAGCGCGCAATTCGCTTTCTTGGTCACCCCAGAGCGTGCGGCCAGCGACTGTTAGGCGGAAACCGCAATCGGAAAGCCAGCGCAAGCCCTCGATCATCGGCGCCCAAGAGCGTTCGCCGCGTTCCTCTTCGTGCCGGGCCGGCAGGTAGTGGTCGATGGAGACGCGAATCGTCAGCCGGTCGCCGTGCGCCGTGCGCAGCCGCAGCAGACCATCGGCGCACTTCATCATTGGCCGCATGGCGTTGGTCAACACCAAGCTCTCGAAACCCCGTTCCAGCGCGTCTTCGAGCATGTCGAGCATGTCGGGGTTCATAAAAGGTTCGCCGCCGGTGAAACCGATCGCGCGCGTGCCTAGCTGGTCGCGCTCGATCTCGTCGAGATAGACGGCCACCTCGGCCGCGGTAAGGTACGCCAAACGGTCGTTGTGCGGACTCGACTCGATGTAACAGTTGGCGCATTCCAGATTGCAGAGGGTGCCGGTGTTGAACCACAGGGTCTCCAGCCGCGTCAAGGCTACGCGAGCCCGCGCGTTGCCATCGGCTGTGACGTCGGGGTTTTGGAACTTGCGCGGGTGGGGCGAGGCTTGTGTTTGCGTCATACTGTCTCCGGTCTGGGGCCGTCGGCCAAGGCGATGGAGGCTTGGGCCCGTGCGGCAGCAAAGAAGTCGATAGCTTAATAGACTGTCAAGGTGAATTGCAGTTCTGGCAAGCAGGGGGAGACTCTGGCGAAGCCGAAGTCGGATGAGTAAGTTGTCTGCGGCATCAAAGGGAGAACTGTCATGCAGAAATACACAGTAGCTATCATCGGCCTCGGCCGCATGGGCAGCACCATCGACGACGAAGGGCACGGCGACTTGCCCTATTCGGTCGCCGCTGCGACCAGGGCCAGCGAGCGGCTGGAACTTGTGGCCGGAGCGGATATTCTGCCGGATAAGCGCGCGGCGTTTCAAAGCCGCTGGGGTGTGGCCGGATACGAGGATTTTCGCGTTATGATTGACCGCCACCAGCCAGATATTGTGGCCATCTGCACGGCGGCCTGTTTGCCCAAGCCGGCCAGAGAGGCCCCGGACGCGAGTTTTCGCGGCGACTCGCACGCCGACCTAGCGGTAGCGGTGGCCGATATGGGCGTCCCGATGATCTACCTCGAAAAGGCCATGGCCAGCTCAATGGAACGCGCCGACGAAATCCGCGATGCCGTAAAGCGCAACAACGCGCTCTTCAACACCGGCGTTCTGCGCCGCTTTGACAACCGCTACGAGGGGGTCAAAGATGCGGTCGCCGCTGGCGAGGTGGGCGAGGTCCGGGCCGTGATTCACTACGCCAGCTCTAGCCTGATGCACGGGCACATCCATTCGATTGACACGGTGTCCTATCTCATCGGCGATCCGGCGATTGAAGCTGTGCGCGGCGAGTTGTTGCCGCGCGGCTTGCAAGTCGAGGGCAATCACATTCCGGCCGATCCCTTGGCTACCTATCAACTGCGTTTTGCCAACGGCGTCGAGGCGTGGTCTATTCCAGCGGCCCGGTGGGAATTTGAGCTCATCGGCTCGGAGGGCGCGATCCGCTCGTGCAACAATGGGGCCAACGTCTTACTGCGCCAGCCCGGCACGATACAAGGACGGAACGCCTTGTGGGAGGAGGTGCCCGTCGAGCCGGTTACACCGCGCAGTACGACGCAGTGCTGCTTGGAAGATTTGGTCGCAGCGCGCGAATCCGGCCAACCCACGCGCGGCCACATCGACGCGACCCACCACATCACAGAAGCGACCATAGCCGTTGCCGAAAGCCATCGCCAAGGTGGTGCTTGGGTAGAATTGCCGCTGCCGACGCGCGATTTATACATTTTTCACGTCTAGCGGCGAGATACCCCACGACTGGCGTACTACTACATAAAGGATACACATGCTAAAAGCAGGCATATTTCTCGATATGGAGAATCTCAATCGCTGCGGCGGCTACGCCATCCGCTTTCGCCAGATCAAGGCCCTAGTGGAAGCGCAGCAGGCGGTTGTGGTGCGGGCCAATGCCTATATGGCTGTTGACCGCGAGCGCGAAAAAATGGACTCAGAGTATCGCCAAAAAAGGGACGTTTATCGCAATCGCGCCCGGCGGGAAGGCTACCACCTCATACTCAAGGAAGTGCGGCGCTATATGACTGCGGAAGGCGAAACCATCGTCAAGGCCGACGCCGATTTAGAACTGGCGATCGATGCTTTGTTGCAGTCGGAGAATTTAGATTACGTGCTGTTGGGCACGGGCGATGGCGATTTTGTGCGCTTAGTGCGCGCTCTACAAAACCGGGGCAAGCGGGTCGATCTGCTGTCTTTTATGAATACCAGCACCCAACTGCGCCAAGAAGTAGATTACCACTTTTCCGGCTACTTGGTGCCCGACATTTTGTTCGCCGATCGCGGCCCGACTCAGCGCCTGCGCGGCATTCTCCACGCAGTCAACGAGGAGAAGGGCTACGGCTTTTTGACCGTGCAAACCGGCTTGGCGATGGACAGCATACGCGAGGATATTTTTTTGCACATCACCGACCTGCGCACGGTGCGCGGTGGGGTATTGTCCAACTCGGACTTTGCCCATCTCAAGGTGCGCGAGGCGGTCATCGAGTTTGAGATGGAGGACGACGGCGACCGCAAAAAGGCCGTCAATGCGGTGGAATTCCGGCCGGAACTGCTGTGAGGCTTAAAAGCGGTTTGAATTATTCACAGTAAACTCGGACTTTGTCGTCCCCGTCGATATTGACCTCGATCTCGCTTAGAGCGTTGATTAGCTGCTCTAGATCCTCGGTGCGCAGATTGGCAATGTCAACGTTGATGCCATTGTCCTGTAGAGCCGTATTGATTCCCGTCGCTGCTTGCGCCGGCAGCAAAGTGTGCAGTTTGACTCCGGCCTTGATCAGCGCCAAGGGCACCCGGACGTCGATGTGATCATCGTTGTCTGAGTCGATGGTGACTCTCAGATACCGCCGGCGTGGGGGGGCTGGCGGCTGCCCTGCTGTGGTCGTCTCTGGTCCTTGGTCAACCAGAGATAAGAGACGCTCGGCCTCATCGACGGACACCTTTCCCGCCGCTAGCATCTCAAGTACGCGTCTGCTGTTTTCGTTCATCGTATCCTCCTAGTCAATTGAGATAAACACGCGATCCTCGCCAGAGACTACGGCGCAGCGCAGGCCGCGCAGCGAGGCAAGCACGTATAGGAGTAAAGGGCCAGCCAACAGGACGGAACGGCTCCGAGCAGGCGGACCCGAGCGCGCTGCTACTAGTAATGCAACAGGCGTTGCCAGTAGCACCACGACGACAACCAGAGGCCATAGTACGATGAGCGGCAGCCACAGCCGAATACGGCGCTTGGCACCTTGCACTCGCACTGTCAGCAACATCGGGGGCCGCATCAGGAGAGCCTCCGCAGTGCCTCTTCGGCGTCGATCTCGCCGCGTTCCAAGCTGTCGAGTACTGCTGCCGATTGGAGATTTGAGCGCGGGGTGTCAGCCGATTCCTTTTGCACGGCCTCGACCAACGGTAGCTGCTCGGCAATGGCATCCAGTCGGTTTTTGACCGTTGGGTAGCTGATGCCAAATATGCGCTCCATTTCCTTGATCGAGCCGTGGACTTGGACGAAGGCCATTACAAATACTTGATCCTCGGCGGAAAGATGCGCTAGGACAGGCGGCTCGAATTGCCCTTCGATCGCGATGGCACTATCCGGCAGGGAAACCCGCTCTACCACGATGCGTGCCCCTTTCGTCAGATCGGTTAGTTCTTTCCAGTCTTTGATGGCAAAACCTCCAAATAATTAAATTTAGATGTAATTATAGCTATTTATTTTAAATAAATCAATAATAAAATTAAAAAAATTAATTTCTAATGATCCACTATTAGCTAATAGGATCAGCGTGCAGGTTACAGAGAAACTGTTTCAGCGGCTCTAAGGCGGGCGTATTCAAGTTCCAATACTCTGGGTCTCCATAATTATGCTTGCTTGGGTGGGTCTCGATATTGAGCGCCTCGCAGTATGCGTAGATTCGCCCCTTGTGATTCAGAAGTTGGTAGTCCCCTTCTTTACTGCGTAAGCAGTCTCCGTATTTCTCTAAACAGTCGTACACGACGCGATGATCGGGGATGGCCATCTCCTCCAGCAAGGTCTCAAGGCATCCTTCGTCCTTGTTGTTTGGCAAGAGAAAGAAGCGGTCTGGAAGTTCGAGTTTATCTTTCTGCCTTAGAAACTCGGCACATCGCTCCTCAAAATTGGAGTTTGCATCTAGTACGAAGGCGATTTGCGATCCCGCATCTTGGCGTTTTTTTATTTCATTAGCAACTTTTGGAAGTTTCGACACCCCGCCTCCGATTGGAGCAATATCGACGTTGGCAATATTTATATGTTTCAACAGGCATTTTATGAAGTGTTCGTCATCCTTCCCCTCGACGAATACTACCCAATCGGCAACCATCATCTAACCTCTATGCCATGAGTTATGCAGTGCTCAAACTGATCGTAGCCATATCTGTAGGAACGCACCAACCCCTGTTTATCCCTCTGCAAAGTATAGCAGTTTGTCGTCTGCTGATTTTCAGAGAATTGGTCCTGACTCAGCACTTGCTGCAGACCTTTCAGGATTTCGAGGCTGTGCGTGGTGGCAAAAACCTGCACGTGTTGCTCGCTAGATAACTTGAGGAGTGACTCCAGCAGAGGTGGAATAGCTTGGTAGTGAAGGCCATTTTCGAGTTCATCAATCAAGATAACCCGCTCGTTTCCCAAAATGCACCATGGGAGAATCATTGCGGCCCGGATCATGCCGCTACCGAACATGTTCAATGGCATCATTTCCTTCAATCCGATGTCCAAGTAAGCTGTGTTCCCACTTACTGTAATATTTTCAATGCGGGGATTTATGACACGCAAGTACTCGAGCAATCTATCGGTCTTCTTGTTGATAATTACATCGGCTATGATACCGCCATCGTATCCATAGTGTGCGACAAAGTATCTAACAGGAATAAGCATGTCGGCGACGGTATTTGGCTCCCAGGTTATGGGGTCGTCCTCGCGCATAACTAGCCTACCGCAAAAAGACATCGGGTCCTTTTCCGAAGCCAGTTTTACTGTCGCATCGTACTGTAAGAAACGCGAACCGGACGGGATCGACGAAGAGGATTGAATCCCCGCTTGCCCATCTCTCTGAATTTTCTTAGGGTCGCCGTTGGTGTCGCTTTCGACCCGTTGGATTGCTTGCGCGTACGGGGCTGAGATCTTCAAGTTGCGCTCCGTAGAATCGCGAGACTGAGCCTCCAACATTATCTGTTTGTCGACGTCAAATTCATGGAAGAAAGGAGACAGGACATCGAACTCATACCTAAGATATTTTCGCCAGTCATGTTGTACTCTCATAGGTAATTCTAGGTTCGGGAAACCCAACAGTAGGAAGATCGCTTCCAGAGTGGAAGTCTTGCCCACGTCATTGGCGCCTAGCAGGATATTGAAAGACCCCAGATCATCGAGATCAAGGCTCGACAGTCCGCGAAAACCGCTAATCCTGAGCTTGTCTAAGTGCTGTGTATTTCGCATCGGTTCATTCCTCATCTTGGTTGTTGGACGATTGTCGAGGAGCCTATTCTTCCACGGCTGCGGACACGGCGTTGGATACCCGCCGCAACAGGCTCCCGTTGGCGACCATTTGGTTGGTTAGCACCACGCAGCTTAGTTGGTGCTCGGCATCGGCCCACGCCACCGTGCCGGTGGCCCCGGTGTGGCCAAAGGTGTGCGGCGACACCAGATCGCCCCAAAAGGCCCACACCCGCGCCCCGCACACGCCCCATCCAAGCCCCCACGGCGCGTTGAGTGCTCCGTTTTGATCGCGGGTCATCGCCGCGACCGCGGCTTGGCTGAAGATGCGCCGATCGCCGTATGCGCCGCGGTTGAGCATGGTTTGCAAGAGGATCGCCAGATCGCGTCCGGTGCTGTGCATGCCGCCCCACGGTGCCCCGAAATCGCGCCAGTACGGGGAATTCCACCCCCAGCTCCGCAGTTCTTGGTCTTCTTCGGCGTCCGTGCCGCACCACACGGTATCTGCCAGCGGCCAATTGCCCATGCCCAACGCGCTGCGATTCATGCCCAGCGGCGCGAAAATTTCCTCGCGCTCAAAGTCGCGCAGCCGCTGGCCGCTGACGCGCTCGACGATCGCGGCTGCCAGCAGGATGCCCTTGCTCTGGTAGCGGAAATCGGTCGCTGGCTTGTAGAGTAGCGGCGTCTTGAGCGACCGCTCGACAAAGACTTCTACCGGCTCGTGCGCCCGCCGCAGGCTGACGTTTTCGGGCAGCATGTCGGGCATACCCGATATGTGCGATAACAGGTGGCGGACCTTGATGGCGGGCCGGTCGCCGCCGGTGAACTCGGGCAGGTATTCGACTGCCGGGTCTTCGAGTGAGATGAGCCCGCGATCGACGAGAATCATCAGCGCGCAAGCGGTGACTGGCTTGGTGATTGACGCGAGAAGAAAGATCGAGTCGGCATCGACCGGCTGGCCGGTGTTGGGCTTCCGCTGGCCAGTTCCACGGGCAAAGACCTCTTTGCCGTGTCGCGCCACTGTTAGCGAGGCCGCGCTGATCTGGCCCGCATCGACCGCAGTGGTGAGCAGGCCGAAGGCCCGTTCGAGTTGGGCGGCCGACAGGCCGACAGCCGCCGGGTCGCCCGGTTGCAAAACCGTTTTGTCCGTTGCCATCACGTTCCCTCTCTTTAGCACAACAACGTGCCGTATAGGTCGAAAAAAACTCCTCGTATTTTAGTCATTGTCTTGCTAACATCAAGTCAGCTTCCAGTAGAGCGGTAGTGCCGCACGCCGACTCGCCAGACGCGCAAACAGAGGGCAAAAAAGAGCAAGCCCACAACCGGGGCTAGCCATTGGAATAACGGCCCTGAACCCAAGGGGTCGGGGCGCTGCAAAATCCCCAAGACCGGGTAATAGCTGACGCAGGCGAGGGGGATGACGTAGGTGAAGAAGCGGCGGAACCATGCGCGGTAAATCGCTATCGGGTACTGGGCTGTCTCTACGCCGCCGTAGGTTACGGTATTGACGATTTCCAAGCTCTCAGTAGTCCAAAAAGCCAGCGTCGCTTGCAAGACGATGAGGCCGTAAAACAGGCAAGCGCCGCCGAGGACGGTGAGCAAGGCGAGGAGCAGCCTGTCCGGCGTCCAAGCCAGCGCTAGGGCATGTGAAGCCCACAGCAGCACGACTAAGCCTTGGGTGAGGCGGCCGATGCGCTTGAGGGTAAGCTCTTGTCCGGCCAATTGCAACGCCGTGCTGCGGGGGCGCAAAAGCAAGCGGTCGAAGTCGCCGCTTTTGACCGTGGAGGCGAACAAGTCAAAGCCGCGCGAGCAGGCGTCGCAGAGGGCAAAGGCGATATTGATTAGGCCGTAGAAGAAAGCTACTTCGGGCAGACTCCAGGTGTCGAGTGCGGCGAAGCGGTCAAAGAGCACCCAAATGCCCAAAAATTCCAAGCCGGTCATCAGGCCGTGGCCCACCGACAGCATGATGAAAGAGGCTCGGTACTGCATTTGGCTGCGGAAGGAAATGCTGATATAGCGGCCGTACAGGCGCAGTCCATCGACCACGGCTTCAGCCTCCTTGGACGACCAAGCGGCGGGTGCCGCGATAGAGCAGGAAGCGGCCCAACCCGACCAAGGCTAGCGTCCAGGCGATCTGATGCCCCACCACCGACCAGACTTGCGCCGCGGGAATGTGCCCCATGTAGAGGCGGAAAGGAGTATCGGCGAGGCCGCGGAAAGGCAGCAAGTCGAGTATGGGTTGAAACGCGTCGGGAAACAGCGGCAAGGGGATCACCATGCCCGAAAAGACGTAGATGCATATCGCCAGCATTTGAATAGTACCTTCGCCGGCAATGGTCCACAATAGGGAGACGTTGACCAAGTTGGATAGGGCGCCACCCAGCAGGATAGCACCTACGGTGGCCAAAGCCCAAGCCGCCGCCGCCGCCGGGGACGCGGGCGCTTGCAGGCCAAACAAGAGAAAGGCCAGGCAAAAAAGCGGCACCGAGCGCAGCAGGGCGGGGGCGATGCGGTTGGCGAGGGCGCGGCTGTACCAGAAGGTGTACAAATCGACGGGCCGCACCAATTCGTAGGCCACTGTGCCTGTGCGCACCATGGTGCGCACATCGTCGTCGGGATTCCAAGGCAAGAGGGCGAACAGGGCCTGACCGAGCCAGACGTAGTTGACCACTTCGGCGTAGGTCATGGGCTGCGCTTGCGTAGAAGTGCGATAGAACGCTTCGAAGATCATCACCCGAATGAGCCCCCAAAATAGCTGCGTGCTCATGCCGGCTAAGGCCGCGGCCCGGTACTGCAGCAACATGCGGATGCGGGCACTGAGGACGGACAGATAGGGCCGCATCAAAGGCGATTCTGGTAGAGTTGGGCAATGACTTCCTCTATCGGTGGATTTTCCACAAAGAGGTCGCGCACCTCGTGGCGAGCGGTGATGCGGCTGATGAGGGCCGGGGCTGAGATGCGTTCGGGCGCAAAGCTGAGATGCACCCGCGGCCCGTCGCGCTGCACGACGCGCGCGGCTTCGTCGTCGATAGTCGCCGTAGCATCGACCAAATCGACGATGAGGCGGCGCTCGGACGAGACGCGGGCGCGCAGGTCGGCGAGGCTTCCATCGGAGAGGATGGTGCCGTCGCCGATGACCATGACCCGGTCGCACAAAGCCTCTATGTCGTCCATATCGTGGGTGGTCAGGATGACGGTGGTGCTCTCGCGGCGATTGAGTTGTTTGATAAAGTCGCGCATCGCCAATTTGGCCGCCGCGTCGAGGCCAATGGTCGGCTCGTCCAAAAAGAGCAGGCCCGGGCCGTGCAGCAGGGCCGCCACCAAGTCGCAGCGCATGCGCTGGCCCAAACTGAGCTGGCGCACGGGCACGTCGAGGAAGGAGTCGAGTTTCAACATGGCGATGAGCGCGTCGCGCCGCTGCCGGTAGATGTTGGAGGGCACTTTGTAGATATCGCGCAGCAGATCGAAGGATTCAATGGCTGGCAAGTCCCACCACAATTGAGTGCGCTGGCCGAAGACTACGCCAATGCGGCTGACGTGGCTAATGCGATCTTGCCAGGGGACGCGGCCTTGGACTTGGCAGCGACCCGAATCGGGGACGACGATGCCGGAAAGTATTTTGACCGTGGTAGATTTGCCCGCTCCGTTTGGCCCGATGTAGCCGACCAGTTCGCCGGCTTTTAGCGAAAAAGAGATGCCGTCCAACGCCCGAATGGTGCGGTGCGAGCGCTGCACAATGCCCCGGAAAGCACCCCACAGACCGGGGCGACGCTCGGCAATGCGATAGGTTTTGACTAGATTTTCAACGACGATTTGGGACATGGGTTGCTAGCTGACTATGCGTTTGGCTGCCGACGGTAAAACATGCGATATTGTTGCGAGTTTTTTGCCGGCAACCGCAAATTACTACCGCATCGAAAAAGGGGCGCAACGCCACTTGGCGCAACCATGCGCTATATAGAAGGAGCCGTTTTCATGTCCGTCCGCTTCGCTTTCCTCACCGACACCCACCACTACCCCGACGCCCCCGCAGACTACGGCGCGCCCAAGATGCTCACCCGCAGCCAAGAAGTGCTCGACGCAATACCCCCCGCCCTCAACGCGCAGGCTTTCGACTTTGTTGTCCACGGCGGCGATTTTCTCTGCGGCGGGTCGTCTTTCGACCTGCCCACCGAGACCTATTTGCGCTCGATTGACGAGGCGGCTGCGGCCTTTGCGCGGATTGAAGCCCCTTTCTACGCAATCCCCGGCAACCACGACTGCGACGCCCAGAGCGGTTCCTTCGATGGTTTTGCCGCTCGCTTTTCCTATCCTGACCCGCTGACCGTTGTCGATGCAGCCCCGCGCTTGCGCTTGGCACTGGCCAACGTTTTCGACGGTTGCGATGTCTTTGAAAAAGGGTCTGGGGTCTGGACCGACGCGCTCGACGAGGCTCTGCGCGTTGCCGCTGCACAAGCGCTAGCCGATGGCTGCGCCTTGCTGCTTGTGCTCCACACTTGGGTTTTGCCGGATTTTGCTTGGGATCGCGGCGTGGTCGAAGGTGCGCCGCGGCTGATCAAAACGCTTGACGAGAGCCCTGCTATTGTCGCCGCGTTCACCGGCCACCGCCACATCAACCGCATCACCGCCTACCGCGACTACTTAGTCGTCGATACGGCCTGTCTGATCGGCTTTCCTTTGGGGTATCGCCGCGTCGTGCTCTCGGACGATGGCTTTTTCAAGACGCGCTTCCACCCGCTCGACCTGCCCGATTTGCTCCAAAATTCCTACGATCGCTCGACGCCCGAGGAGAACCGGGTTTGGGAAGGTCATATTTTCGACCGAGATGTGGACATTCTGCTGCCTCGGCTCAGGGCATTTTGGGGTTGATACCGCGACTTGCTCAACTGCGGCGCGGAGTGCGCTCTCCCGATGGGACGGAGGCCCTTATTGATGCGCTCGGTTAATCAGCACCGCACTCCCAGCTTGGTGTAGCCCATCAGGAAATGCGTCGTCAAATCTTGAGCTTTTTTTCTGCTGGTGCTTGTTGCTGATCGCCGCAGCTAAGGGCGACTAGTCCCACAACGGCCGCGATAGTCCATCGGCGCAATTTCATGCGTATCTCCTCGTGCGTTATCCCTGTACCGGCTGCAAATTGAGCAGTACTAACAGCCACACCCGATGCCAATAGGCGCTGTTGATGTACGGGTTGTATTCCGAGGGCCAGTTGCGCCAGTAGGTTTGGTTGTGCGGAATGCGGTGATACCACTGCAAGAGCGGAATTGACGGCAGTTCGGCTAGCCAGATTTCCATGGCTTGGCGATACAATTGCACTAGCCGAGGATCGCGCGGCGAGACTTCTGCCATCTGATCGACGATTCGGTCGAATTCCTCGTTCTGCCAGCGCCAGACCGACTCGGCGGGCTGGCCGGTTGGCTGCACGAAGCGGCTGTGATAGAGCCGCAGCGTAAAATATGGATCGCGCACGCCGCCAGCGTGCCCGGAGATAAAGGAGCGGGCCGTGCCGTGCGATATGCGGGTGAATGTGTCTGGGGTATTGCGGAAGTCGGCATCAAAACCCGCTTGCTCTAGCTGGGCGACCAAGACCGGCGTTATGTCTTGGAAGATCGGGTGAATGTCGATGAGCATTTCAAAGGGTTGGCCGTCTTTGGTCCAATAGCCATCGCCGGACCGCTGCCAGCCCATGTTCCGCATCAGGGCGGCGCTCTTGTCGAGGTCGAAGACGCCTATTTCGTATTCCTCTAACAAATCTTCGACCTCGCTGAAATACGGCCTAAGAGCCGGGTAGTCGGGAAAGGGCAGCAGCGTAAAAATTCCGGCCCCCTGCCAGCCTACTTCCACTAATTGCTGCCGATTGATCGCATGGTTGAGTGCCCGCCGCACATCGACCTCGGCAAAGGGGGCTTCAAGGTTGTTGAAGCCGAGAGAGATCGGCCAGAAATCGACGTAACCATACGGCGGTTCGCGTCCGGTCCAAGTCGTCACCCGGGGATTTTTGTCGAGTACGGTCAAGATGTTGGGCGGACGCAGGTCAAGACTGGTGTCGATGTGGTTGGTAATCAGGTTTTGGACGCGCTTGGCCTCCTCCATGAAAGGCAGGTAGATGATGCGCTCGACTTTGGGCAGGGCGTGGAAGCCGGTGGCCGCGGCCCACCAGTCTGGCCGCAGATCCCAGATGCGCTGTTGCGGCGTGGAAAGCACTAGCTTGTACGGCCCGGAAAACACGGGCCAGCCTTTTTGCGGATCGAAGTTTTCAAAGGTGTCGGGCGATTGTCCTTCCCACACGTGTTTGGGCACAATCGGCACCCCATTGCCGAAATTGTGGGCGAAGTAGGAAAAGACAAAGCGCGGATTGGGTGCCGTCAGGGCTATGCGCGCCGTCAGGCTATCGACAGCCACGGCCTCTTGGACCCAGTTTTTCATGTCGGTTGAATAGGCCAACAAAGGCGCGTTGTGCCGCAGCATGTTGACCGTAAAAACCAAGTCATGCGCCGTCCACGGCTGCCCGTCGCTCCACGTAACTCCTGGGCGGATGGCGATTTCCACTTCGGTATAGGCGTCGTTGAAGCGGTGATCGGTGGCGATCCAAGGAATCAGTTTGCCCTCAAAGGCATTGTAAAAGTACAACGGCTCAAAAACGAAATTGTACCCAGTGCGCGAGGTGGATTCCGTCCGATAGGGATTGAAGGTATTGTAGTCTTTGATTTGCCCAGCGCACGTGCCGCTTTCGGCGCAATCCATGATCAAGGTGCGGTTGCGCGGGACCTGTATAAGGGCTGATTCTTCGCCCTCGGCGCCTTCGGGTCGGTCGGCCGCGTCTTGGTCGGAGGGGGTGTCGCCGCAGCCGCTGAGTAGAAATGCGCTGATCAAGGTGCAAATGCAGCGTTTCATATTAGACCTCGCATCGGTTTAGAGTGAGATGATGCCAGCCGCGCCGATTGAGCGCACGCAAACCTAATTGATCTGCGGACTGTCCGCCGCGGGCCAGTTGCGCCCATAGGTTTGGTTGTGTGGCAAGCGGTGGTAAAGGATAGGGCTGACAACTCGCGCAGCCAGAACGTATCAACGCGCGTTGGGAGGGTCAACCGACTTGAGCCAAGCCACCCGCCCGCCTATACTACTCTCACTCAACGCCCAACCCCATCAATTGCCCCGGAAAGACCACCATGTACGACCTGTTAATCCGCAACGCCCAACTCCTCGACGGCAGCGGCCAGCCGGCTTTCCGCAGCGACATCGCCGTTGAGCAGGGCCGCATCGTAGCTATCGGCGACCTTGCCGTCGCCGACGCGCGTCGCACTATCGACGCCGCGGGCCGCATCGCCTGCCCCGGCTTTATCGACATCCACACGCATTCGGATTTGACCATTGCCCTCGATGGGCGTGCGCTCAGTTCCCTAAGCCAAGGCATTACGACGCAAGTCATGGGCAACTGCGGCGTCTCGGCTGCGCCCACGCGCGACTACGAGCCGTACTACGGCCCGCTCGACCCGGCGATGACCCGAGGCTTGGCCTGCGATTGGACTCATTTTGGCGACTATTTTCAGCGGCTCGAAGCCAATGGACTGGGCACTAATACCGCGACCTTGGTCGGCCACGGCAATGTGCGCGTCGCCGCCATGGGCTACGACGACCGCCCGCCGACTGCGGCGGAGATGGAGCAGATGAAAGAGCTCGTCGCTCGCGCCATGGAAGACGGCGCCATGGGGCTGTCGTCGGGTTTGGCCTACGCGCCCGGCCCGTATGCAGCACTGGAAGAACTGGTCGAACTGGGCAAGGTCGTTGCTGCATACGGCGGCATCTACACTTCGCACATCCGCAACCAGACCGAGTCCATTGCCCAAGCGGTCGGCGAGGTCATTGCCGTCGGCGAGCAAGCGGCGGTTGCCGCGCACGTCTCGCACATGCAGCCTGGTGCGCCGATGATCGGCGCGACCGGCGACCTGCTCGCCACCATCGACCAGAAGCGCCGCGAGGGGTGCGACATTAGCTGCGACGCCATTCCCTATACGATTGGCAGCACCACCCTCAAGTCGCTGTTGCCTCCTTGGGCTTTGGTCGGCGGCGACGAGGCGTTGCTGCGGAGGCTGCAAGATCCGGAGACCCGCGCCAAAATCGAGCAGGACACCGCGCAGTATGGGGCCGAGAGCGGCGGCAGCCGCAAGCGCAATTTGGCGCGCGATGGGGACTGGGACAAAATCTGGCTGGGCAGCGCCGAGCAAAACGCCGCCTTGGTTGGCTTGAGCTTTGCCGAGATTGGTCGGCGGCGCGGTCAAACCCCGCACGACGCGGTGTGCGATATCCTCATCGAAGAACGCGCGCGGCCGTGGATGCTGGCCGAAGACGTGTCTGAGGAGGACTTCCTCAACATCGCCCGCCACTCCACTGGCGGCGTCATCTCCGACGGCTTCTCGCTGGCACCCGAAGGCACCTTGGCCGAGGGCAAGCACCACCCTCGATCCTATGGGGCCTTCCCCTACTTTTTGCGCCGCTTCGTCCGCGAGCAAGGCGCCCTGCGCTGGGAAGAGGCCATCCACAAGCTGACCGGTCACCCGGCGGCTCGTTTCCGCTTGCGCGAGCGCGGCCTCTTGCGCGAAGGCTACTGGGCCGACCTCGTGGTTTTTGACCCTGCCGCCATTGGCGAGTGCGCCGACTTTGCCGATCCCTACCGCTATCCGCAGGGCATTGACTGCGTGATTGTCAATGGGCGGGTGGCCGTTGAGCGAGGAGCAGTAGCCGACAGCCGCGCCGGACAGATCGTCCGGTTTTGACAAGGTTCGCGGGAATTCGATAGGGGCGGCTGTTGGATATTGACGAGACGATTTTGCACGGGAATATACGGCCCCTTATTTTTAGAGAGTAGTGAGATACATGTCTTTAGGTTTTCTTGTGCTTTATCTGTTAGAAGCGTTTTTAAAACTCTTTTTTTTTAGTTTTTCTTTTGAGCAACAGATGGATCATAACGATGTGTATAAAGGCTTCGCTATTGCCAGGTAAGACCTCATAATCTTTGGCGTGGATTCGATAGTTGCCTAACCAAGCAAACGTTCGTTCAACCACCCATCGGCGTTTAAGCAAGGTAAAGCCATGGTGTGGTTTTTCACTGACGTCTAACACGATTTTATGGGTGCGTTTTAGGTTGGCGACCCATGTTTGGAGTGCCTGACCTCGATAGCCGGCATCGACCCACACTTTTTTCAACCGTTGGACGCCCGGTAAAAAATAGGCTTTCAACAGTGCTTTTAAGCCATCGGCATCGGAGTCGTTGGCGGCGGTGACCTTGCATTGGAGGATCGAGCCTTGGCTATCGACCAGCGCATGGCGTTTGCGTCCTTTGACCCGTTTACCGGCGTCATAGCCTACGGCATGGCCTTGCGTAGCGGTCTTAACGCTCTGCGAGTCGATACCGCCAGCCGAAGGCGCCGGTTGGCGCCCTTGCTGGGTACGTTGTTGGCGAACCAAGGCTTGCAGAATCCGCTGCCAGTGCCCGTCTTGACGCCAGCGATTAAAGTATCCATACACCGTTTGCCACGGCCCAAACGTCGGCGGCAACATCGGCCACTGACTACCGGTTTTAGCCCGATAGAGAATACCATTGATGACTAAACGTAGATCGCGAGGTGGGCGACCCGGACCACCACAACGCCACCGACGCGAGGGCAGTAAAGGAAGTAGCCGCTGCCATTGCGCGTCTGTTATATCGGTCGGATATTGATACTGCGTACTCATCGGAGACCTTTCGTTCAGGGTTTTTTGCCGAAACCTGAAGGTGTTCGGTGAGTACGCCAACGTCAAATCCAAACAACAAAAGGAGTTTTAAAAACGCTTCTTAGAAGCATCCAAACTCTATACTCAGGAACTCTCACCATGACACAGACAAGCGAAAGCCTGTCCATAGCAATAAAGGACAGCGTTATTCACAGCCGTGAGGACACTATGAGCGGTATGCCTGTTTTCAAGGGAACCCGCGTAGTTGTAAAGAACCTCTTTGACTATCTAGCATCTGGATACAGTATAGACGTTTTCCTGGATGACTTTCCAACTGTAAGTCGCGAGCAGGCAGTGGGAGCACTTGGAATGGCAAAAGAGGCTCTAGAGAGTTACGCTTATGAGAGTGCTTCTCGATGAGTCAATTCCATGGGCACTGAGACACTACTTGCCCGGACGAGATGTGCGGACAGTCAAATATATGGGATGGGACGGCAAGAGTAATGGCGAACTCCTAGATATAGCAGAGAATGAGTTCGATGTTTTCATTACCGTTGATCAGGGCATCCAATACCAGCAGAATATAAGCGAAAGGGATATTGCGATTATAGTTCTTGCTGCAATAACAAATGGCATCGATGATTTGAGAAAGCTGGTCCCTGAATTGCTAAACCATTTGGACTTCCCAAAACGCGGGCAAGTCGTCCGCCTCAAAGTATCGTAATACTAGGTAAAGTCCCAACTTTTCGTAATAGCGTGTTCACGAGAGCGTGCCAAGCGCACGGCAAGTCATTCTGGATTGCTGTATCTTAGATGAGCTATGCCCAGCTAACGCGCTTCATGTTGCCCTTGATGGTGACGGCACTGGTGCAAGAGCTCAGCGGCCAGTTCCTCAACGGCGGCATGGCGCGGATGCCGCAGGCAGTCGAAACACTGGCGGCCTTCGGCTTGGCCTTTGGTTTGGCCTTGTTCCTCGCCGGCACTCTGTCGCAAGTGCGGCAACTCGGCTTAGTCCTCGTCGAGCACACCCAAGGTAGTCGCGTCTGCTGCCGCTTTGTGCTCGCCGCCGGGCTGCTACTGGCCGGCGTTTTAGCTAGCTTGGCGCTGACGCCTTTGGGGGCTTGGATCATCAACGATCTGCACGGGGTCAATCCGGCACTCGGCGACGCGGTGCGCTTGGCCCTACTGTGGCTCGTCCCCTTCCCCGTCCTACACGGGATGACGCGCTTTTACAGCGGCGAACTCATCCGCGTCCGCCGCACCGACATCCCCGCCTACGCCACCACCACTGGGATTGCCCTCAGCATCCTCGCGGTCTTTGCGCTGCTGCCGCTCGGTTTTGTCCGCCAGACTCCCGTCTTACTGCCGGTTCTCGCCGTGTACACCGGTGCCTTCGCCGAGCTTGGTGTGGTCGCCTGGGGTCGCTGGCGCTTGGTGCGCCCGCCGGCGCCAGCCAACATGCCACTGCTGACCTACTCCTACGTTCTGCGCTTCTTTTGGCCCTTGGCGCTGATCATGGCCGTGCAGGCTGGTACCCGGCCACTGATCAACGTGTTCGTCGCCCGCAGTGCCGACGGCACTGAAGCATTGGCCGTGCTAACCATCGTCTATGCGCTCGGCCACATTCCCTATGGTTGGCTCAACGAACTGCGCAATCTGCCAACGGCCTTTCGCCAAGAAGGAGATTTGGCCAAGATCCGCCGTTTTTGTTGGGGCTGCTGCCTGTTTTCCTGGGCGTGGATGGTGGTGCTGTTTTGGACGCCGGCAGTCGATTACATACTCGGCACTTGGATCGGTATTGGCCCCGAATTGATCGCCCATTGCACGACGCCGCTGCTCCTGTTTACGGGCTTTCCTTTTGTCGTCAGCCTACGCAGTTACTTCCACGGCATCGGCCTGCTCCAGCACCGCACTCAAGCCATGGCCCCGAGTGCTCCGTCGCGCGTGGTGACCGTCTTGCTGATGCTGGTTCTGCTGGCCAATTTCGAGCTCCACGGCGCGACCCAAGCCGTGGGTGCCTTAATCAGTGGCCACACCGTGGAGGCTTTAGTTGTCTGGTGGAGCATCGGGCGCGTTCGGCGAGTCGCTTGACGCCGCTAGGTCTGTGCCCAACGTTCTACACAAACTGCGCATGGACGCGACCCTACAAAATCTCTATGACAACCCCTGACTCAACCACAAAACCCGGAAAAGGACGCCATGCCCATGAACGGCAACCAAGCCATTGCCCACATCCTCAAGGCCGAAGGCGTTGAGTGGCTGTCGGCTTTCCCCGCCCAGTCGCTGATTGACGAGGCTGCACGCGCTGGTATCCGCCCCATTATCTGTCGCCAGGAGCGGACGGGCGTCAACATGGCCGACGGCTTCAGCCGCACGACCAATGGCCGCCCCTTTGGCGTCTTTACCATGCAGACCGGGCCAGGCGCTGAAAACGCGCTCGGCGGCGCAGCCCAGGCCTACGCCGACGCCATCCCTTTGTTGCTCCTGCCCGGCGGCGTGTCCACGGCTCGCACACAAGTGCCGCCCAACTTCGACGCGGTGGATAACTATCGCGGCATCACCAAATGGGCCGCCAACATCAACCGAGTCGAACGCATTCCCGAGCTGATGCGCCGCGCCTTTAGCCAGCTCGTCCACGGTCGCCCCGGTCCGGTGCTCGTGGAAATCCCCAGCGATTTAGGCGCGGCCGAATTCCCCGCGGACCTCGACTACCAGCCGGTCAAAGCCTGCAAGTCCGCGGCGGATGCGGACGCGGTGCGCGACCTAGTTGCCGCGCTGATCAAGGCTAAATGCCCGATCATCAATGCTGGCCACGGCGTGTTGTGGGCGGAAGCTACCGACCAACTCGTGGCTCTCGCCGAGTTGCTCAATGTGCCCGTTATGACCACTTTAGCCGGCAAGAGTGCATTTCCTGAAAACCATGCGCTCGCGCTGGGTACTGGCGGCCACACTGGTACGTTGATGGTCGATCGCTTCTTGCAAAAGACCGATTTTGTGTTGGGCGTAGGCACTAGCTTTACCATCTCGGTCTTCAATGCTCCCATGCCTGAACGCGCCATCTTGGCGCAGGTGACCAACTGCGCCGAGGACCTCAACAAAGACTACCAAATCGACCTAGGGGCCGTCGGCGATGCGCGGATTGTACTGGAGCAGATCATCGAGGAAGTCCGCCAGCAGCTTGGGGCCGATGGGCCGGGAGACAGCGGTGTTGCAGCCGAGATCGCAGCTATCCGCGCTGAGTTCAACGCTGCATGGGCGCCGAGATTCCGCGCGGACGAGGAGCCGATAAACCCCTACCGGGTGTTCGCCGAGTTGGCCCGCGCTGTAGATGTGCCCAACACCATCATTACCCACGACTCGGGCTATCCCCGCGACCAACTCGTGCCGTTCTGGCGGCCCCAAGTCCCCAGAGGGTACCTCGGCTGGGGCAAATCGACCCAACTCGGCTACGGCTTGGGCTTGGCATTGGGGGCCAAGCTAGCCGCGCCGGACAAGCAGGTTATCAACGTCATGGGCGACGCGGCTTTTGGTATGGCGGGCCTCGACCTAGAGACCGCAGTGCGTGCGGAAATTCCCATTCTCACGGTGGTGCTCAACAACGGCGTGATGACGCACTACGACCACCACATGCCCTACGCCACCGAGCACTATCAGAGCAACCAACTCGGCGGCCACTACGCACAGGTGGCCGAGGCACTTGGTGCCCACGCCGAGCGCGTCGAAAAAATCGCGGACTTGGCACCAGCCATCCAACGCGCCTTCGCAGCCAACGGCGAAGGCCGCGCCGCTCTGTTGGAGGTGATGACCAAGGCCGAAGAAAACGTCGCTAAATTCTGGTAGAGGATGTAATTCTCCGCCAGGCCGAACAATCCATTGACGAAAAAAAACTGCAAGCTCTCAAAAGTATGATTCCCAGATGATGCTTTTTTGCGAGGCCGTGCCGACAAACCCTCGCATCAACTTCTAGCATAGGAGCAACGCATGAGCCTATACAAAGCCGTCCTCATCGGCTGCAGCCGCATGGGCGCTTTTATCGACAATGAAGTCCCGGCCGATATGCGCCCGTATTCCCACGCCGCTGGGTACGAGGCTTGCGAGCGCACGGACCTCGTCGCCTGTTCGGACCTGCGTCCCGAAGTGATGGAACGGGTTGGCGCACGCTACGGCATCCCCGCGGATAAGCAGTACACCGACTACCGCCAAATGCTCGCCCGCGAAGAGCCCGACATCGTCAGCGTCGCCACCCAGCCCGAGCACCGCGCCGAGATCGTCATCGCCGCGACCAAAGCAGGTGCCCGCGCCATCTACGCGGAAAAGGCGTTCTCGGCCTCGCTGGCCGAAGCCGACCGCATGGTCGAAGCCTGCCAGCGCCACAACGTCGCGCTCAACATGGGCACCAATCGCCGCTTTTACCCCGGCTACGACCAGATGAAGGCCGTTATCGACTGCGGGGAAATCGGCGCATTGCAAACCCTAATCATTCACCAGACCAGCACGCTCTTCAACGGCGCCAGCCACAGCTTTGACCTGCTCCAGCGCCTCAACTCCGACGCCCCGGCCGCTTGGGTGCAGGCGCATCTGCCCAATGCCGACGAGATCATTGACGGCGATATCCTGCGCGAAGACCCGGTCGGCCACGGCATCATCCAGTTCGCCAACGGGGTTACTGCGTACGCGCTCAATTCGGGTCGGGGATTGGAAGTAGAGGCCGTCTGCGAGAAAGGCGTGGTGACGGCGTTGAGCAATGATAAGGAGTGGCAGTTGCGGGCACCGGTAGCACGCGATCACCGGGGCCGCGATAAATTGGGCTTGGTGGAGTTCCCCGCTTTCGAGCACCGGGCTTCGACGCTTTGCTTGATCGAGGATTTGGTCCGCTCACTCGATACCGGCGAGCCGCCGCGCGGCGGCGCAGAACTGGCGCGGGCCAATACCGAGCTGATTTTCGCGTTCGTCGAGTCGCACCAGCGCGGCGGTGCCCGCGTCGAGTTGCCGCTTGATGGGAGCAAGTATCGGCTGGAACGGGATCGCGCACCGCGGCAGCCAAAATACGAGCCGGATGCTTAGGTACTGAGGTCCGCACCTATCCGTTGGGAGGCTCGTTCGATTAAGAGTCGATCTTGTTGGCTTTGCCGCACCTGGGCCTCTATTGCGACCGGGTTCCACTCGGACAACAGTCGCTTTTGGAGGTCGGCTAAGGTGGCCGCGTGGGCTGGGTCGCCGGCTAGGTCGTCGAACTCGTTGGGGTCGGCCTCCACATCGTATAGCTGGGGTGGGTCTCCCAAGCTGTAGTGGAGTTTGTAGCGGCCGCGCCGCAACATAGCTATGGGCCGCTGCACGCCGTGGGCGAGGTATTCGGAAAATGCTTGGTCTTTCCAGTTTGCGTCTTGCCCGCGCAGCAATCCCAGCAGGCTAGCGCCGTCCAACGGCCCAGTGCTGGGTGCGTCGGCGACTTCGACGATGGTCGCTACTAGATCGACCAGCGACACTACTTGGCTGATGCGCCGACCGGCCGGGATTTGCCCGGGATAGACCATTTGCAGTGGCACTTTGGCCGACGCCTCGTACAGGCTCGACTTCCGCCACATACCGTGCTCGCCGTTCATTTCCCCGTGATCGCTGCAATGCACGATGAGCGTGTTGTCGCGCTGGCCGGTCTCGGCTAAGACGGCGAGCAGGCGGCCGATCTTCTCGTCGAGATAGGTAATCAGCCCGTAGTAACCGGCGCGGGCGCGGCGCACTTGTTCTGCGGGAAAATCAACCGCCCCAAACATGGCCCGCATCCGCTGGTGGACGGGGTGCTGGCTTTCGAGGTGGCCGGGGGGAATGTCCGGCAGGTCGATTTGGTCGAGGGGATAGAGGTTGAAAAACCGCTCGGGCACTACGAGTGGAAAATGCGGCGCAATAAACGAGACGTTCAGTGCCCAAGGTCGCTCTTGGCGCGCTGGATCGCGCAGGTAAGCCAGCGCTTGTTCCTCCACCCGATCATCGACTTCGATCTCCAAGGTCGTTCCCGGCCCGGCCTCGGCTACTCCACCCCAGGGCTTGTCGGCGGGTGGCGTGCCTTTGCTCCAGTCGGGGGTGCCGCGCAGGACGCCGTCTTTGGTCCACAGTTCGGCGTGCAAATCGCGTGCGAGTTGGGCGCGGAAGCCGTGCAGTTGGTCGGGGCCGCAAAAGTGCTGTTTGCCCGACAGGACTACATCGTAGCCAACGGCGCGCAGCCGATGAGCCCAAGTGACCGCATCCGATGGCAGAGGGCTGGCATTGTCAAAGGCGCCGATCTGGTTGATGTAGCGGCCGGTCATAAACGACATCCGCGACGGCAGGCAGAGCGGAGAGTTGCAGTAGGCGTTGGCAAAGGTCGCGCCCTCGGCGGCCAATTGATCCATAAAGGGCGTCTGCACCAGCGGATGGCCGTAGGGGCCGCTGTACATGGGTGCGTGCTCGTCGGTCATAATGAGTAGGATGTTGGGGCGGTTCACGGATTGCTCCTAATGTAGGGGTAAGAAGTTGCGGCGAAGATAAGTCAAATAAATGGCACCAACCAGCCGCCACTTAGTTGGCCGCTCGTACCCCCAAGCCGTGGATATAGACCAATTGGCCGCCGAAGTAGCCGGTCCACAAGACCAAGCCGCCGATTAGGACGCCGAGCCCGATCGACGCATAGAGCGGCCATCCTTCAAGCCGCCCCTTGAGGTGCAGCGGCAAGCGGCCGAGGGCAGTTGCCAAGCCCAACAGCAAGGTCCACGTGGCGAGGGATTCGTGGGTGGCTAACGGCTCAGCAGCCGGCCCCTCCCAGGCCTTGGTCGCGGCCGCGTTGCCGCTGAGGACGGCGGCGGTCGCCGCGAGGACGCCCAACACCAGCAAGCCGTACGCTAGATGGTGCCCGGCCCGGCGACCCAGCCACAGCGCACCAAGGTCGCACAGCGGACTCAGCGATAAGAGCGCGATCGGGTAGTGGACGATGAAGGGATGCCAATCCATATTGTATTGTTATTGTTAAGGGAACTTAGGATTGTTAATGAAGCTTGGAAACGCAACCCCTCAAATCGGAGCAATGCCATGGCCACGGACCTGTGCCAACACATCGCCGACACGCGGCTAATCGACACGCACGAGCACCTGCGCAAGGAGCGCGACTGGGTCGATGACGGCCCGGACATTTTGCAAGATCTTTTTGGCAACTACGTGCCCGCCGACCTGATCGCCGCCGGTGCTAGTGCCGAGGACTTGCACAAGCTCAACGACGCCTCTGACCCGGACTTGGACGCGCGCTTTGCTGGCATCCGCTCGGCCTTTGCGGCCATCCGCTTTACTGGCTACGGCGAGGCCGTGCGCATCCTCGCGCACGAAATATATGGCATGGCCGATTTTAGCGACGACCAGTTGCACAAGGCGCAAGACAAACTCACTGCTTGGCGCCAACCCGGCGGGCGGCACGAGCTGCTCAGCCAACTAGGCCGGCTGGACCACGTGCAGACCGACGACTTTTCTTGGTCCTGCCCACCCGACGAGTCGGGCGTGGACTTTTTCCTTTACGACTTGTCGTGGGCCACCTTTTGCAACGGCCAAATCGACGCCGAGGCTGTTGAACGAGCAACCGGCGTGGCCGTCACCGATTTGGCTAGCCTCAAGCAGGGCCTCGAAGCCATCTTCGCCAAGCATGGCCCCCAGGCCATCGCGGTCAAAGCCCAGCACGCGTACAACCGCACACTGCGCTGGGAAGAGCGCAGCGACGCCGACGCCGAGCGCGTGCTCCAATGCTTGCTTCAAGGCGCCGAGCTCGACGAGCCGAGCCGGTTGCTGTTGGGCGACTGGTGCTGGGCGCGCGGTACTGAGCTGGCGATTGAATACGAGTTGCCGTTCAAGATCCACACTGGCTACTACGCTGGCAACGACCGCATGCCGGTTGATCGCATCAAAAGCGGCAACCTCTGTCCTTTGCTGGCCCGCTACCTCGATTGCCGCTTTGTGCTGATGCACATTGCCTATCCTTATTCCAACGAATTAGTCGCGCTGACCAAGCACTACCACAACGTGTACGCCGACCTCTGTTGGGCGTGGTCGATCGACCCGTACAGCGCGTGCGACTTTGTGCGCCGCTTCATCCACGCCGCTCCCGCGTCCAAGCTCTTTGCCTTTGGCGGCGACACTGGCTGGCCGACCAGTTCGGTGGCCTACGCGATTCAGGCGCGCCGCTGGCTGCATCGCGCCCTCCAAGGCGAGATCGACGATGGCCTGCTGACTGAGGCCGAAGCCATAGAGTTGGCGACCCGCTTTATGCGCGGCAACCAAGAGGCCTGTTTTGACTTGGCCGGGACGCGGCAGGCGTTGCGCCGGTCGCTTGCAGCCGCTTAGATGGCAAGCTCACACTGGCACGAGCTACGGGCGATGCTGGATTATGCCCTTGCAAGAAAGGTGCCCGCCCAATACGACCTCGAAGAGTTCCAGCACGACTTGGGAACCATCTGCAGTCCTCAATAGAGTCGCCATATTTCCTTGAGTTTCTAATTACCCGCTAGGAGCACAAATGCGGTTTTGTAAAGATGGTCCGGAAATTCCAGATGAGCTACTCCACGCCCGCGATGAGGGCCGAGTAGTTTTTTTCTGTGGGGCCGGGGTCTCCCAGGCCAAGGCAGAGCTACCGGATTTTTTTGGTTTGGCAGAAAAAGTTATGGAGACGCTTGGGGTTCAAGCTGGTAGCCCTGCCCGGAAGCTGATTGATGAAGCGCGTAACATTGAATGCAAAACAGGTGTTGCCGGTACAATTCCGGCCGATCGGATATTTGGTCTGTTGGAGCGCGAATTTTCCACGGACGTTATAGAAGAGGCGGTAGCTTCCGCGCTGCGAACGGAAGATAACCCGGATTTGACGGCCCACCGCACAATCCTCGATCTCGCAACCACTAGGGAAAATTTAGTTCATATAATAACGACCAACTTTGATCGTCTGTTTGATGATTGTGATCGCGGCCTTTCATCTTGGCAACGGTCTCGTTTGCCGGATCCGTCGCAGCCAGAAGATATGAACGGCATTGTCTATCTGCACGGTAAGGCTACATCTGATTATCAAAGAGCCGAAGGCGATGGGTTTGTTCTGTCCAGTTCCCAATTTGGACAGGCATATCTTTCGGAAGGATGGGCGACTTCCTTTTTTCGAGAGATCATTGACAAATACGTCGTTGTCTTTGTCGGCTACGCGGCGGATGATCCGCCTGTTCATTATTTGTTAGAAGGACTCAATAGACAGAGTAATGAACGCCAAATCTATGCTTTTCAAGCGGGTAAGGCAGACGATGCAGCCTCTAAATGGGGGCACAGAGGGGTTACGGCCATTCCCTATGCGGAAGATCGCGACCATACTGCGCTTTGGGATGCGTTAGAGGCATGGGCGCAGAGAGCACGCGATCCCGATACATGGTATTCGGAGGTCATTGACAAAGCGAAGCAAGGGCCACGAAGCCTTGCGCCGCACGAGCGCGGGCAAGTTGCTCACATCGTCTCGACAGTTGAGGGAGTCAAGAAATTCTCGCAGGGAGAAAAACCGCCTTCGGCAGAGTGGTTGTGTGTTTTCGATAAATACAGGCGCTATGGTGAGCCAGACCGAGAAGAACCAATTAACTCGCTTAATGAACCATCCGTTGACCCATTTGATCTTTTCTACCTCGACTCGGATGAACGACCCATAGCTGATTCTAGAGATCGTAAGCCACGTAAGCCACCAGACAATGCTTGGGATGCTTTTGCTCTAAACCGCGTCGATAAAACCAACTTGAGGGATGACAACTTTCCGTCGATAATGGGTCTTTGGGAGTACAATACGCCGCCCCTTCCTGCAAGGCTCAACCAAATAGGTACGTGGATCGGCAAGGTCGCTGACCAGCCTGCGGCGGTTTGGTGGGCAGTGCGAACAGCCCCTCTGCATCCTGAGATTCGGCGCAAAATACGTTTGGCTCTTACAGATCAACGGCCCATATCTCCCACTGTTCGTAAGGCTTGGTACTATCTGCTCGAGTATTGGGAACAAAGTAGAGATGAAAATTGTTGGCATGGATTGAAAAGACGTATTTCGACAGACGGTTGGAGTAGCAGCGTTGTTCGCGCCTATGGTGCATGTTTTCGCCCTTATTTACAGGTGGAACCTCCTTGGAACCATCCTAGGCCGCCCGAACAGGGAGACGAAATTTGTCTTAGAGGCCTTATTTGTTTAAAGGTAGTGTATCCATCTTACATTGATAAAATCGAGATTCCAGATGAATGGGTTGCCCGCGCTGTAATTGTATTGCGCAAGAACCTTGAAACTGCGCTTGCGCTTGAGACCGAAGCTGATAGGCATAGGCGCATAAGTAGGCGCATAAGATCTATTATTCCCGACGATGAATCAGAACGCAATCAAGACGCAGAAAGACTATCTGGATATGTCACTTACTTTACATCTGTTTTCGAGCGTCTCGTACAAATCGATCCAAAAGCGGCAAAAAAAGAATTTTTAAAGTGGCCGACTGAAGACGACACGATATTTGCAAGGCTGCGAATATGGGCGGCCGGCAAGTCAGACTTGGTGTCGGACGATGAGTTTGGTTCCATTCTCGCCGATATGAGTGATAAAGCCTTTTGGGATGAGAGCCACGGGTGGGACTTACTGCATACACTGTTGATTCGATGGGAAGGACTGAGTGCCGACACCCGTACTAAAATCGAAGCTCGACTTCTGAGAGGGCGTTCTCATAGGCAGCAGTACGAAACGGAAGAGAAGTTTAATAGATTTCGCACCTTGTACATACTTGCTCGGATAACTTGGTTGTCGAACAATGGATGTGAGCTGCAGCTCAACCTTGCAGAAGAAACGGATCGGCTTAGGCAATTCGTACCGGATTGGGAGCCAGAACATGCCGATGAGCTCATAGTATATGGGGGTCCTAAAGTTAAATCAATCAAAACAGAAACCGATCACTCGTCACTGCTAAACATACCTCTTGCCTCAGTGCTGTCAGAGGCATGTGAACAGAGCAGGAGACGAGATGAGCCTTTCGTTAGATACGCCTCCTTCGCCGGATTGTCGGATAATCGTCCTGTCAGAGCATTCGCCGCTCTCAGGATAGCGGCCAACGAGAGAGATTTTCCAGATTGGGCATGGAGCACCTTTCTGGACGCAGAAAAGCGAAAGAGCGACAAGCCTAGATTTGTGGCGTTGATCGCCGAGCGGTTAGCCTGTTATCTGGATGATGGTGCGACGGAACTCGTCCGGCCAGCAGCAAGCTGGCTAATGAACGTGAGTGATCGCCTATCCGACCAGTATCCAGCAAGTTTTCGTCGGGTGACGAAGGCACTGATCCAAGCTATGGCAAGAGACCCGGAAAACGCTGATTCGGAGATCGGGCAGGTTGATGGAACTCGCGACTGGATAGCGACGGCACGTAACGCACCGGCCGGGCAAGTTGCATGCTCAGTTCTATGCCGCGCTCAGCAAGCAGATTTCCTTGATTATGCGGATAAACTACTTGCTTTGCCTAGCGATCTGCGCCGCCATGCGCTGACAATGTTCTCATGGTCGGCGGATTGGTTTTATGATTTTAATCGAGAATGGTCAGAACAGAATATACTTTCGGCTCTCGATTCCTGTGATCCTAAAAATAAGGAGGCTTTTTGGGGAGGCTTTCTCTGGGAAAACAGGCGAGTAGGCGAAGAGCTATTTACGCGCTTAAAGCCACGTTTGCTCCAGCTTGCAGGGGAGCCTAGCGAGACTTGCCGAGGGTACGGTGAAAGACTTTCGAGTATTATTTTGCAAGAATGGGTAGGGGGTACTGAAGGGAGGTTTGATCGTCGTGTTTCCAATGAAGAATTTAGGGCGGTACTGATAGAGGCGGACGATGAATTTCGATGTCATGTGTTACAACAGATGTGGGAGTGGAAACTGTTAGGTGATAAAAAAAAATTGCTACGGGAGTTTCTAAAAGATGTATGGCCTCATCAAAGAAAGGCGAATTCATCAGAAAAAGTGTCGGGGCTGTTATGTGGATTGGTTTTCTCCAACGAAGAACTATTCCCAGAATTGGTAGATATAATTGTACCGCGCCTTGAAAAAATAGATCGTTATTATCTATGGCATAAGGCTGAAGATTTCGGAAAAAAATACCCTCGTCATATGCTGCGTCTTTTATCTAAATTGCTGCCAGACAACGTTTCATTTTGGCCCGATAATATCGAAAATATATTTGCGTCAATAATTCAAGGCGACCCCACCTTAAGAACAGACAATACATTGATCAAGTTGAAGCGACGCTGGGACTCTCGGTAGCTCAGCAAGGTCAACACTTCTCTTTACCCTCAGCCCGCTTCTTCTGCCTCCCTGCCGCGCCCGGTACTCATGTGTTGCCGGCCGATTAAGGCCGCGTCGTTCTCGCACTTTGTCGCCTGATAGGATACTGCGGGAAGCGGTTGCTCCACGACGAGATGTTGAATACGCCACAACTCCGAACAGGCGGGCGAGGCCAAGGACGTGCCTTGGGTCCCAACAAGGGTAGCTTCCGCTTGAGGTCTTCTGTCCTATTCAGTAAAAGGGCGTCATCTAGGGAGTCCATGGCAATCAGTACTAGGTAATCAATGGGCTTGTTGGCTCGGCCCGACGCCCATTCGTAGAGCAAGGAGTCCCGGTACTTGTATTTGAGGTCCTCATCAAGCTCGCCACTTTTAAGTCTGCGAAGAAACTCGTTGCGACTTGGCTTGGGTGTCTGAGGGCCTTGTGGGTCTTTGATTTCAATGAACAGATAGCAGTCGAGAAGCTCAACGATGAAATCCACCGCTTTCATACAGTTGTTTAGCCCGTGGTTGGCATCGTCGAACTTTCGCGCATTAATCGCGTCGCCGATAGTAATTTGCAGATCCCCTTCCTCGAGAACGGTCATTATAGGTCGCGCTCAATTTCCCGGTCGTAGAGGTCGGTGAAGGTATCGGCAATCGCGTTGGGATGAATGTCGCGATAGTCACTTGCCGTATGACAAGCTATCGCGCCCGTCTCGTCAAAGTACAATGAATGAAAGGCTACCGCATCCTCGTCGTGCGTGCGGAGATCAAGCTCCTTGAGGATGACGTAATCGTGGGTCGCTAAAAATACCTGAACACCTGTGCGTTGCAGTTGCAGGAGGACCTCAATTAGCGTACCTAATAGCTTCGGGTTCAGATTGGTCTCAGGCTCATCCCAAAATAGTACCGAACCGCTCTGTAAAGTGCCATTTTGTATTAAAAGCCACAACAATCCCAGCTTGCGCATACCCTCAGCAAGCAGGGTGAACTCCAAGGTTCCTCTTTTGTTCTTGAGAAAAAACTCTTCATTTTTGATCGTCACTCTTCCATCGATTTCTTTTTGCAAACTAGTGAGTAAACGCCTGTTTAGAGCATCCGACTTGCCGCGCGGTAACGGGATGTAAGCCCGGTCCAGAATATCCGCATAGATTTCTTCAAAGTGAATTTCGCGTTCCGCGTAAAGCGAGCGAAAGCCAGGTGCATTAGAGAGCATCTCCTTTACTGGAATATAGATGCTTTTTAATGAAGAATCTTTCCAAGAATCAGCACCGCTTACAGAAACGTGGGTGGAATTTGGTGATTTAATGCGATTGGAAAACGAGACTCCCAATCGCTGGTCGCCGCGATATACTTCTACGAATGCGACCGGACCATTAGCTAATTTTTTAGTTAGGTCATGAATTTCCTTGAATTCTTTGCTTTCTTTGACTCTCTTGGTGCTTCCCGGCTGCCGTTTGACCAGTCGCCCTAGAAAGCGGCCCGACGGGAGTAACACCCGCATCAACTTCTCGGCAAAGTGGACGTCCGCTTTAGAAGAGTCACATGCCGCATATAAGACCTTCATCAAATGGGTCTTACCTGTGCCGTTTGTGCCCACTAAAACATTAATGCCGGGACAAAGCTCCAATTCCAAGTTCGAGAACGCAGTAAAGCGTCTCAACTGTACTCTCGTCAGAGTCATAACATCCTCACTTGGCTACATGCGTCTCGCACTAGGCTGTAGAGACTATTACAATATAACGAGCGCTTATTTACGAGATAGCTTCGTAGGAACGCGCTACTGAAATAACTGCACCG
This sequence comes from Candidatus Latescibacterota bacterium, assembly GCA_965221515.1. Lineage (GTDB taxonomy): Bacteria > Latescibacterota > UBA2968 > UBA8231 > UBA8231. Next base: position 2,829,424 of record OZ244897.1, on the reverse strand, counting down.
TCGGCTTGATCACCAAGAGAGGTACGCAGGCGCGAGGAGGCAGCGCGGCGACGAAGAGCGCGGCTTGGGCTAGCTCTTCGGGCTGGAGCATGGCGGCCCGACGCTCGGCACTGACGGGTTCGGGCCGCTGGGCCAAAATCGGCGTCTCTACCTCGCCGGGGCAAATCGCGCAGGCGCGGATGCCAAACTCGACTTCCTCTTCGTTGATCGAGTTGGTCAGGGCCACCGCTCCGTGCTTGGAAGCCGAGTACGCGGCACCAGCCAGCTTGCTGGCCCGCAGGCCGGCGATGGACGAAACGGTGATGATGAGGCCGTCGCCTTGTTGCCGCATGCCCGGCAGCACGGCCCGCGCCATGTTGTACACCCCGGTGAGATTGATGGCAATGGTCTGGTCCCAGTCTTCAGGTGCCACATCGCCGACTGCGCGCGGATTGGTGTTGATGCCGGCGTTGTTGACTAGCACATTGACGGCACCCCACTCGGCCTCGACCGTGGAGGCTAAGGCCGCGACGGCATCGCGGTCGGATACGTCGCCGGAGTGGAGCAAAACTCGCTCGGCGTCGAGGCCAGCGGCCGCTGCGACGAGCGGCTCAGGCCGTCGCCCAACAAACGCCACCCGCGCCCCAGCGGCGGCAAAACCGCGCGCGATGCCAGCGCCGATTCCGGTGCCGGCGCCGGTGACTACTACAACTTTATCGGTGAATTGTCCCATCACTGCGCTTCCTTTTTGATTGCCTGCAAGTGCTCGGCTTCTTGGCGTTGCTTGTAAAACGAGTCGAGAGGAAAGCAACCCGAGATCATGCCGTTGCGCGGCGCGGTGGTGCAATCGGAGAACGTGCGGCAGATGACGCGGCGTTGCATTTGGCCGGTTTGCAACACGTCGTTAGGCAGCTCGGGATAGGACAGCACCATCCGCCCCAGGCCGATAAAATCCACCATGCCCGCCCGCACCAGGGCCTGCCCTACGTGCGGCAGATATTCCTGCAAATAGGAATAACCCGACCCGACGAATAGGCTGCGCGGAAAGTGCGCCTTGAGCTGGGCGACCATTGCCACCTGCCGCGCTACTCCGCACAGCGGGTCCTCCGGCGGCAAGTACCCATCGGAAGGAGGAAAAAGCGCTGGCCGCTGGATGTGCGGATTGTAATAAGGGCTGCCGCAGGACAAGTTAATCAGGTCCACGCCTAAGCTCGCCAACAAGGCGATGAACTGCTCGGCCTCGCCTAAGTCCATTTGTCGCGGGTCGTCCCGATCGATGCCAAAGCCGTACTCGTAGGGCAGGCAGTCTTGGTACGGCTCGGGCACTCCGTGCCCCCGGTCTTCGCCTGGGTCGGCCCGAAAGGGCACCAAGTCGAAGGCGCTCAGCCGCACCCCAATGCCGAGGCCGGGTGCTCGGTTGCGGATCCCCTCGATGATAGAGCGGACAAAGCGCGTGCGATTGGCAAAGGACCCCCCAAAGGGGCCGGGTCGCGTAAACGCGCTGAGGAATTCGTGCCCTAGGTAGCCGTGGCAATGCTTGATATCTACGAAGTGATAGCCTAGCTCGTGGGCGATTTGCGCGCTGGCGATGTAGCGGTCAATTAACTCCTCGATATAGGCGTCGGTCAGGAGCGGATGGTCCGGGCTGAGGCCGAATTTGCGGTCCAAAATTGGATGGCGATAGAGAATGGCTGGCTCGGATCGATCTTTGCGATAGGGACGGCAAAACCGCCCCGAATGCGTCAGTTGCAGGCCGAGCAGTAGGTCGTCGGTGGTGCCAAAGCACTCGTCGTGGGCCGACAAGAGGATGGTGCGCAACTCGGCCATGCCGCCGCGGTTTTCTTCGCGTGCCATGAGTTGGTTTGGGTTGGCGCGGCCCTCGGGCACCACGGCAAACGCCTCCCCGCCCCATATCAGCTTGGCCCCGCTGCGCCCGAAATTTTGCCAGCGTCGGCGCGTCAAATCGCTCGGCTGGCCGTCTTCGGTCCCATCCCACCCTTCCATCGGCTGAATGGCAAAGCGATTGCCAATGCGGTGGCCGTTGCTGTGGGCTGGTTGGGCCAGTGGGGAAGTGGGAGCGGTTTCGATCTGATCGTCGCAGGGCAATTCCGCGCCCAAATGAGCTAGATGGGCGCGAAAGTCAGCGGCCTGCTTAAAGCTGGAGATGCGCCGATAGCGCGTCTTGGCCATCAAGGGGCCTCCTGTCGGCGTTGCAGATACAGCAAAAGCCCCAAGCCGAAGGCGATCATGGCGATGCTGAGGAGTTGGGCTTGGCTCAGGCCCCACAGCACGCGCGGATTGATGCGAATGATCTCGACTAAGAACCGCGCCAGCCCGGCGAGGATGAGATAGACGCTGAACGACAAGCCCGGAGTCGCAAAGCGGGTGCGCATTTTCCACAACAAGGCCGCGATTGCTAGATGGGCGAGGGTTTCGTACACGGGCGCGGGATGGACTTTTTCCAGCGTCGGCACCACGCCGTTGGGATAGGCCATGCCCCAGGGAAGATCGGTCGGCACTCCGTAGTCGCCATCGCCGGCGAGCTGGCAGCCGATCCGCCCGATGCCGTAGCCCACGGCAAGGGCCATGCCGACGGCGTCGGCGACGTGGCCTAATGGCGCATGGTGGCGGCGAATTTGCCAGAGTATGCTGCCAGTGGCAACGATAAACCCCCCGTACCAAGTCAAGCCGTAGCCAGAAAACAGCAGGTCGAACACTTCGTCCCAAGTCTCAGGGGACGTTTCAAAGAGCACAAAGTAGAGCTTGGCCCCGACTAGTCCGCCAATCATGCCGGTGGTGACAATCGTCGAGCCCAGGTCTTTGTCCAGCCCTTGGCGCTTGAACTCGTGGTTGAGTACGCGCAGGGCTGCTAGGAAACCAAGGGCGACCATAAGGCCAAAGGTGCCAATGCTAATGGGGCCGATCTCGAATAGGTAAGGATACATAAATCAGATGTTTTTGCGGCCTAATGCCTCGATATGTCGTTTGAGTGCGGCGGCGATTTCGTAGTAGATCTCGTAGGGGCTCAACGCCTGGGTGCGCCCCTTGAAAGAGGTCGTCGCTAGCGGAGGGCCAAAGAGCAGGCGCAACGGGTGGCGCGATGGTGTGCGCGTCCCCTTGGGCAGGGCTTCGCCAGTACCGGCAATGTGCAGGGGCACTACGGGCGCATCCAGTTCGTACGCCAAAAGCCCCACGCCGGCCTTAAACGGCTGTAGCTGGCCGTTGACCGAGCGCGTGCCTTCGGGAAAGATCAATAACGGGCGACGCACCCCCATTAATTGCCGCGTCCGCACCAAGCCGGCGGCGAAGTTGTCGTGGCCGTCGAAGGGGATGGCATTGACAAAGGTGGACAAAAACCAGCGCAACTCGGAGTCGGTAAGGTAGTGCTTGCTGGTTGCGATATTGAGGTGATCAACATGGGAATGCACGGCCGCGTACACGCAGGCACTGTCGAGGTGGCTGGCGTGATTGGCGGCAATCAGGTAGGGCCGATCTTGGGGCAAGTGCTCTAGACCACCGGCGCGGAAATCGAAAAAGCGGCGGAATAAAGGACCGCCGGTCTCCCACAATATTTCTTGCAGCATGTTTTTGCCAGCCTCGCTTGCTGGCTCGGCACTCGGCTCGGCGTGCAAGATGCTCGACCAGTACGCGGGCACCTGCTCCACCTCCCAGTCCACTCCATCTTGCAAATGATCCTCCAGCCGTGCCAAGACGCTGCGGAGCGTATCCTGTGGTTGTAAAAGTCCATTGACTTGGGTGCCCAACCGCTGACCGAGCCACGCGGCGAACTCCACGGCCATCAGCGAATCCAACAAAGTGTCGAGCGGCGCATCTAGGTGCGCGGCTATTTCCCCGGTGCTCAGGCCCGTGAGCAGACCGATTTGGCGCTGGATTGCCCGCTCCCATTGCGGCAGGGCCGTGCCCGGGCAGTCGGCGCGCTTGATGGCCGACAATAGGGCTTGGCGGTCCACGGTGCCATCGTCCAGCCTCGGCAGGGGTTGGGTCCAAAAGTGCAGGCACTGAATACGGTGATGATTGGGCAAGGTGCGCGAAATCTCGTATGAGCGCACTTGGATGGCTGTGCGCAAGTCCTCGGCGTCGCGGTCGAGCACGGCTATGCCGTGTATTTCTTCGCCCCCGGTGGGCGCCGCAGGTACGCCGACTACGCTTAGTTCGGCTACGTGCGGCAAGTCGCGGTAGAGCGACTCGACTTCGCCGGGATAGACGTTGTGGCCGGCTCCGTTGACGATCAAGTCCTTGCTCCGCCCCTCGACGAAGAGATAGCCGTCGTCGTCGAGCCGGCCGAGGTCGCCGGTGTGTAGCCACCCGTCGCGCAACACCCCTTGGGTCAGTTCCGCCTGGGAAAAGTAGCCTTCCATGACGTTGGTGCCGCGCACCAAGACTTCGCCGACGCCGCGCTCGTCCGGCGCGGCGATTTGCACTTGCTGTCCGGGCAACACCTGCCCCACCGACTGGGCTTTGCATTGGTCAGGTGTGTTGACTGTCACGACCGAAGCGGCTTCGCTGAGGCCGTAGCCTTGGCAAATCGCCACGCCGAGCCGCTCACAAGCGTCGCTGAGGTCGTCGGACAGGGGTGCGCCGACGCTGACGACTCGCCGCAAAGCGGCCAGTCCGGTTGTGGCTTCGGCCCCGAGGCGTTCGACGCGGTTGACCAAGACGTGCAGCAGGCGCGGCGCGGTCACCAGCACGGTCGTGCCCGTATCGCGCAGGGTGCGGAGCATCTCGCGGCTGTTGACGGCTTCTAAGTACGTGATGGTGGCCCCGCCCAGCAGGGGCATTAGCAAGCCGCCGGTGCATTCGAGAACTTGGTGCAGCGGCAGGGTTGAGAGTATGCGATCGGATTCGTAGATGCGCAGCACCTCGCCTTGGGCGAGGACATTGGAGATGAGATTGCGATGGCTCAACATCACTCCGCGCGGTTCGACGACCGAGGTAAAGACGATCGACGCGGTGGCGTCTGGATTGACCCTTGGTCGCTTCCAACGGCCTTTGGGGACGGTGGCGTCTGGCTCGGTAGCTTGTCCGAAGGGTAGGCCGTGGCGATCGACATTGAAAAAGGCCATTTCCTTGTGGGCTGCTACGCCTTCGGGCGATAGCTCGGAAAAGCGCTTTTCCGCGGCAATCAGCGCCCGCGCTTGGACGAAGTCGCACAGTCTCCAGATGTCTTCATCGCGCATCTGTGGGCTGATGGGCACGACGACTAGCCCAAGCAGGCTGGCCGCCATGTAGGCGACGACCCACTCCGGCCCGTTGTCCCCGCACAGCAAAACCCGTGTCCCCGCCGACAAGCCCTGTGCGCACCAACGGTGCGCCACGCGCTCGGCGCTGGCGAACAGCTCGCCGTAGCTGATCCGCGTCCAGCCGGATTGGCGCTCGATTTGCAAGGCCGTCTTGGCGGCGTAGCGGCCGCCGGCCCAGCGCAACAGGTCTGGGATTGTGCGGATGCTTTCCTCAATGCGCCAGCGCTGTTCTTCGCCCCCCACTTCGCCCGGTGCGGCACTCAACGGCTCTTGGGCGTCGTCGGCTCCGCCTAGTTCGTGGCGCCGGAGGCCGGGGAGGTGGGTCTTTTGATAGTATTGATACCAGTCGATCCGCCGCACGTCCATGTTGAAGATCCGCTGCTCTTCGGGAGGCAGCGACTCGTAGAGAGCCAACATGCGCTTGGTTTCATAGCGGCAGTCGAGGGTCGCGTACGGACTGAACAGGTCGGTGAAGTACTGGACGCGCTTGAGGCGGGTCTTGAGCGCGGCCAAGCGGCGCTTTTTCTGGGCTGGTGCCCAGCGTTCGGGCAAGTAGTCGTAGAGCTTTTGTTTGATTTCCAGAGGATAGAGGTACTTCCAGTTGAAGACGCGCTGGAAGCGCTCCACTGTCGGGAAGGTCCAATCGACCAACTCGGGGCGCGAACCGTCCTTGTTGAGCAGGGGGTGTTCCTCAAAGTACCCCTTGACGTACTTTAACATTCGGGTGTTGGGCAGCGGATTTTCTCCGCTAGTCGCCGCGTGAAAGACCTCCACGGTGGCAGTCGTAGCCTGCGTGGCCGCGGCCAACACGGTATTGACGACGATATCTACGGGCACCAAGTCCATGGGGGCGCCGCCGGCTGCCGGGAAGTCCGGGACGATCCCCCGCCCGTAGGCCACTATTAGCGGATCGGTTACTTTGAGCCCGTGGATCCAGCCTGGATGCGGGTCTTCGAGCGCACCTTCGGTGACGCTGGGCCGTACGATGGCCAGCGGCACTTGCTCGCGGTGCTTGACGAGCAACTGTTCGCCCATAGCCTTGGTAAAAGTGTACACGTCATTCCAGCCATACTGCCGCGCTCGCTGCATCCCCTCCTCGACTAGCTCGCGCTCGATCCAGCGGCGACAGCGGTCGTCGATTAGCTTTTGCAAGCGGCTGTCCGAGAGTTTGCGTTTGTGGCTCTGCTCGATGATCTCGCGGCGGAATGCTTGCTGTTGCTGGTCGCTTCGCGCTTGGTCGCGGATGGCGCGGCAGCGGGCTTGCGCGTCGGCGATTTCTTCTTCGGGGCTGAAAGGTTGTGCAGGCGGGGTGCCGTCGATTAGGTGCTGAATTGTGCGGTCGATCGGCAGAGTTTGCTCGCAGACCGGGCCGGTGAGACGACCGTTGACGTATGCAGTTGACACGTGGACCAAGATGGGATTTTTGCGGCCTTCGCGGGCCAGCCGCAAAAGCTCTTGGGGGGCCAAGGTGTTGAATTGGATCGCCGAGTCAAGCGGTTCGTCAAAGGTGACGCTGGCCGCGTTGCCGATGATGAGATCTACTTCTGCTAGCAGTTCGTCGCGGGATGCTTGGTCTAGCCCCAGGCCTGGCTGTCGCATGTCGCAGGCAAAGGCGCGCACTTTCTGGCGTGCCGCGGCAAAAGCGGCTGGTTCCTCGCGGCGAAAGCGATCGAAGACGACCAGTTTGAAAAGCTCGTCTAGCCGCTTCTCTACCGGCAGCACGGTCCCGCCCGGACCCCGGCCGGGCCGCAACACGAGGTACAGGCACCGCACGCCGGGCAAATAGCGCAGGATCTTGGCCGTTAGCCCCTGCCCGTAAAACCCAGTGCCGCCGGTTAGCAGCACGGTGCGATCCTGGTAGAATTCTCTGATCATAGCGGAAACGGACAAAAGCCCCATCCCGTGCAGCCAGTGACCGTCAGGACAGGGCGCAAACTGTCGTAATATATAAGGCGGGACGCCCTGCCACAAGGCGGCTTACTGCGGCGGACGCTTGGGATCGCAGCCCTTGCCGGTGCGCCGATTCCGGTTTATTCCTTGCTTGGTGATATAAGGGTGTTCGACCTGTTTTTCCAGAGCGCGGCGCTGGTCGGCCCAATTGATGTCTCGTTTTCGCTTGGCCATGTTTTGCTGTTATCTTTTGGACCGTATAATCTACGCGCCGGGCCGCTTATGGGACAACCCAAGCTATGTCCAAACACTGGGTCTTGATAGCCAATCCAACAGCGGGCAACGCCCGCACCCGCAGCGTCGCCGAGCAAGCCGCCTTGGCAGTACAAGACGCCGGTCAAGCGGTTGAGTTGCGCTATACGCAGACTAAGGGTCACGCAACCGAGTTGGCGCAGCAGGCCGTGGCCGAGGGCGCTGAGCGGCTGGTAGTCTGCGGCGGCGACGGCACCATTGGCGAGACGCTCGCGCCGCTGGCGGGTTCGCACACGGTCTTGGGGCTGCTACCCTGTGGCACGTGCAACGATTTGGCCCGCGCCCTCCATGTGCCGCTGCAAGCGGAAGCGGCCATCGGCAATTTGCTGGGTGGTGTGGTGCGGGCGATAGACCTAGGCCGGGCTGGCGACCGCTTCTTTGCCACAATCGCCGCCTTTGGCTTTGACGCCGAAGTCAACCGCCGCATGGAAAGTGCCCAAGGGCCGCTGTCCGGGCGAATTCGCTATGTGTTGGAGGCATTGCGGCACATTGCTCGCTACCAGCCGGTCCGAGTCCGGCTCAGCGGCGATTTCGGGGAGATCGAGCAACAGGTGCTGCAAGTATCTATTGCTAATGCGCGGAACTATGGTGGCGATTTGCGCGTTGCCCCAGATGCCGACCTCGGCGATGGCCTCTTCGACGTCGTCGTCGTCGATGCGGTGTCGCGGCGGGCGATTCTGCCGCTGATGATGCGCCTCTTTTGGCGAACACATGTCCGCCATTCAGCCGTGCGCATTGAGCGCACGGCCCGCCTAGTGCTACACACCGACGCACCGCATTGCGTATATGCAGACGGCGATTATCTAGACCAGACGCCGCTCGTGCTGGAAATTAGCCCGGCGGCCCTGCAGGTGGTGGTGCCAAGTTCTTGCTCTTAGGGGGTGCGTTGTTGATATTGCCTAAGGGCGGTATTTCAATCACGACTTATTCCATAGCTTCTTATGGCTACTAGAGCACAGCAAATACGCCTGGGCATCTTCTTCTTGGTTTCGCTCGCGGTCCTCGCGCTGTTCTTCATCGTCGTCGCCGGCGGCCATCTGCTGCGTCAGCGCGATACCTATTACATCGAGTCTAACTCGCCGGTCAGCGGCCTCAACAAAGGCGCAGCCGTCAAGTACTTAGGCTTTAGCATTGGCCGCGTCGAGGACATTGCGATCGCCGCGGATAATCTCGCCGCGGTGGTAATTGAGATTTCAGTCGAGCGGCGGCTGGCCGAAAACGCCATCCGCACCGACACGCAGGCGCGCATGGCTTCGCTGGGGATTACTGGCCTAAAGTACATCGAACTTTTCGGCGGCAGCGACGATGCCCCGGTCCTTCCCCCAAGGTCCACCATGGTCGCGGACGAAACCTTTTTTGGCAGTATGCAAGAGCGCGCCGAAGTGCTCACGGCCAAGGTTGAACAAACCATCGACAACCTAAACGCGCTACTCAACAGCGACAATCAGCGCACCTTCAATCAACTGCTGAACAATGCCGGCAACCTACTGGCTACGGCCAATGCGCTGGTCGAGGATAACCGCGCCGCAGTCGCCGAGACTATGGCCAATATGATGGCGGCCAGTCGCTCGCTCGCTCAAGCTAGCGCGACGGCAGCGACGACGATCGATTCCCTGCACGGCTTGCTCGTAGGTGCGAAGCTGCAACAGACGGTTGATGACCTGCAAGTGACGATGCACAAATTGCGCCAGCAAATGGACGGTCCGGTTCCCCTACTCGTCGCGCGGATGGACACGGTGATAAGCCATATCGACCAGACCTTTGTCGGCATTGACCAGACCGTGGGAGCCAGCCGACAGAATCTCCTGCGCGCCATGCAGGAGTTGGAGGAAACGTTGCAGAATGTCCGCGAAACCACCGAACTGATCCGCGAAAATCCCGCGGTACTGATCCGAGGTCGCAGTGGTGAGACCCAATAGCCGAGTGCGCCGCTGTGGTCAGGTTTTGGTCTTGGCGGCAGTCCTATCCGGCTGTGCTCAGTTGCTAGGCGGCGACGCCAAGCTGCCGCAGCGGCGCTATTTTAAGTTGCCGATTGAACCCTTGCGCGGTAGCGTGGAAGATTCCGAGCGCCCCTACCCCTTCCGCTTGCAGGTCAAAGGCTTTGAGGTGCCGCGCGCCTATGACCGCACCCAGATCATCCGCCGGCGCGATCAGTACGAACTACAGCGCGACCAACTCCACCACTGGATGGAACGCCCCAGCGACATGATTACCGATGTGGTCAAGCAGTACTTGCGCCAAGCCGATTTGTTTACCTATGTCGGCGGGGATAGCGATTTTTTTGCCCACCGTCCAGATTACGTGCTCAGCGGTTCGGTCAAAGCCATCGAGCGCTTCGACAGCGGCGACCTGTGGGCCGCCCATCTCGTTGTGACGATGGAACTGGTCAGGCAAGAGGACGGCAAAGTGATATGGCAGGACGATTTCGACGAGGAAAAACAAGTGTTCTCCCCAGCGATGATACACACGGTGGCCGCGTTGAGCGGAATTTTGGGCCAGCAGATGCAAAAGGCGATCGAGGAAATCGACTTCAAGTTCAGCAACAATCAGCGGCCCGCGCCCGGCGCGCCCAACCAACAAACCGCACCGGTGGCCCGAGATACGGTGCTGCAAACCGAAGCCGATCACTACGAACTCATACCGGGCAAGCTGGCTCCATAGGATTTGGCATGGACAAACTGCTCTACATCCTAATTGCCCTGCCGTTGTTGGCCGCCCCAGCCGCGGGCGGTAGCTACACTTGGAGCGCTCCACCCGGGCGCGGCCAGCTCGAGCAAGACCCAACGCTGATTCCCAAAGGCAAGGGCTTCCTCTTTGTGCCGACGATGACCGGCTCCCTCAACGAACCGAGCTTTCTCATCTTACAGGGCGACAAGTCCATCCGCGAAGCCGCCCCTGGCACCGGCGCGTTGCTGTCCCCTGGCAGTTACAGATTGCTGGTCGGCTCGGGCACGGACCTCCAGATGATCAGCCGCACCGTGCCGATTCGAGAGGGCATGACGACGCTAGTAAAGCCCTTCTGGGCCGGATTGGTCATCAACGTCATGTCCGAAAACCGCACCTCAATTAACGAATCGTATGAACTATACCGGGAGTCCTCGCAGGAAAACTACGGCCTCGGTTTTGGTGTGGAGGAGGAACGCGGCGAGGCGGTCAAGACTTGGCTGCTGCCCCCAGGCGTTTACTCCGTAGTGCGAGTCGGCGACAACGTATCAACCACCCGCAAGTTCAGCGTCCGCTTAGAGCCGGGTGAATTGGTCCAGCGCAATCTGGTAGTCGATACTAGCGACAATGCCTTCATCGGCTTTTACCCCCCGACGCAACGCGGCCTCCTAACCCAAGTAGCGGACTCGCGCTGGAAGACTTCCTTCCAGTTGAGTGGCTCGCCTCGACTGGCCACCTCGCAGAACACCACCGGCGCCGATCGCTCAGTCCTTTCACTTTCGGCTGAGATTATCGGCAGCAGCATCTACAACACGGACCGCCACTACGCCAATCTGCGGCTGGACTTTGAAGAGGGTTTTACCCGCGAGGAGGGCGACGATTTCCGCAAGTCCGTCGATGAGTTTGAGGTTCGCGCTACGTATATCTACCGGCTTTCCAAGCGGATCGGCCCCTATTTGCGCGGCGTATTCAACACTAGGCTGTTTGCCGAAGAGGCGTACTTTGACCCGCCGCAGAATCTGCTGATCCGCGAGGGCGACCAAGTCGAGCGCATGACCGGCATTAGCGAATTTACCCTCTCGCCGCCCTTCAGCCCTCTCCAACTGCGCCAGGGAATCGGCATCAACTCCCAGATCGTCAGCAGCTTTCCCCTGAACCTCGACATGCGCGTTGGTTTTGGTGCACGTCAAAGCTATGTTACCGATACCTATGACCTAAAGACCTCCCGCACTATTGCCGACAAGCTAGAGGACAAGACCACCACCGGCTTGGAGGCGGTGTTGCTTTTGCGGTCGCGCTTTTCTCGCTTGCCCAGCTTGGACTCGGAGTTTGATCTCCTCATCCCGGAGACAGCCACCGATACTTGGGAGTTCACGTGGGAAAACCGCTTGCGCTTGCCGCTGAGTCGCTTCGTAAACCTGGTCGTCTTCTTCGACTTTGAGCGCAAGCCGCCAGTCCAGCGGCTGCAATCTAGGCAGCAGGTCCTGCTGCGCCTCAACTACTTGCTATGACGTGGGTGCAGAGCGACGACTTGGGAATCGCGCTCGGGGGTGCGCTTTTGGTTCACTCCATCGGCGCGCTCGCCCCCCAAGCGCGCGGTTTGATCGCCCAACACCCGCGCTCCGCGCTGCGCGCCGACTTGCGCCAAGTCGAACACCTCGACACCGCCGGGGCTGTCTTCCTGCGCGGCTTGCCCGCTCTCGCCCGCTCGGTGGACAAGGAACTTCGCCTCGATGGGTTGCCTGCTCACTTGCAGCCCTTTTTCGATTTTGCCACGCCGCCGCCACCGCCCGCGCCGCCGCCGCCGCGTCGCGTCGCTCTTGAACGCCTCGGCGCGTGGGTGCGCACTGGCGGCGTCCGCGTCGCCGGTTTTGTCTATCTGATGGCCGACCTGAGCGTTTTTTCGGTGCGCGCCCTGTTTTGCCGCCAGCAGATTCGCCGCGGCAGCTTTGGCGAACAAGCATATGCGATTGGTGCGCAGGCATTGCCGATCGTCGGGTTGATTCTCTTCCTCGTCGGCGCGGTCTCGGCCCTGCAGTCGGCGGCCCAGCTCCGCCAGTTTGGGGCCGATATTTTCGTCGCCAATCTGTTGGGCATTGGGTTGACCCGCGAGTTGGGGCCGCTGATGACCGCAATCATCGTCTCGGGTCGCTCCGGGTCGGCTATTGCCGCCGAGATCGCCACCATGAAGTTCACCGAGGAATTGGACGCCCTCCAGACTATGGGGCTCGACCCGCTGCGCTTTGTCGTGGTGCCCAAGCTGTGGGCGATAATAGTCTGCGTGCCGCTGTTGACGATCATGGCCAATTTCGTCGGCATCCTCGGCGGTACCTTCATCGGCTTGGTGTCGCTGGACATTCCGGCGACTGTGTTTCTCAACCAAGTCGCATCGTCGCTCTTCCTCAAGGATTTGATCACGGGGCTGGTCAAAAGCGCGTCCTTTGCCTGGCTTATTGCGATTATCTCGGTGCATCGCGGTCTCAATTTCAGCGGCGGGGCCGAGGGCGTCGGCCGGGCGACGACCTCGGCGGTCGTGTCGTCGCTGTTTGGCATCATCGTCCTCGACGCGTTCTGGGGCGTTGTTTTTTATCTCAAATGGTGACGCGCGCTATCGACATCCAAGACCTCTGGGTGTCCTACGGCGAGACGACCGTCCTGCGCGGGGTTGACGCGCACGTAGATAAGGGAGAAATCGCCGTCGTGCTCGGTGGTAGCGGCTGCGGCAAGAGCACTTTACTCAAGGCGATCATCGGCTTGGTCCAACCCGCTTCGGGCCGCGTTGAAATCCTCGGCCAAGACGCGACCGGCCTCGGCGAGGAGGCGTTGGCAGCTCTGCGCCAGCGGCTGGGCGTGATGTTTCAATACGGTGCGCTGCTCAATTCGTTGACGGTGGCGCAAAACGTGGCTTTGCCCTTGGAAATGCACACCGACTTAGAGCGATCTTTGATTGGAGAAATTGCCCGCACTCGCCTTGCTTCAGTGGGCTTAGGGCACGCCGGCGACCGCTTTCCCGGCGAGCTGTCGGGGGGAATGCGCAAGCGCGCTGCTTTGGCGCGGGCGATGGTCTTGGACCCGGAGATTCTCTTTTGCGACGAGCCGGGCGCCGGCCTCGATCCGGTCACTGCCGCCGAGATTGACGCGCTACTCCTCATGCTCAACCGCGAGTTGGGCATTACCATTGCCATTGTCACTCACGAGCTACTGAGCATCGAGCGGCTCGACGGCCGCCTCATCATGTTGGACCAAGGTCAAGTGGCGTTTACCGGCACGGTTGCCGCGGCCAAGTGCGCCGAGCATCCGGTCGCCCGCTCTTTCTTTTTTCCGGCCGATTCGTCCATATGAAAACTATCATCATCGCCGCTCTGAGCGAGAACAGAGTCATTGGCCGCGATAATGCCATTCCGTGGCACTATCCGGCCGACATGCAGCACTTCCGCCGCGTCACGCGGGGCCACGCGGTCGTGGCTGGCCGCAAAACCTACGAGACTTTTCAGATTCGCCCTTTGCCTCAGCGTCTGAACTTCGTCCTCACCCGCAATCCGGCCTACGCCGTGGCCGAGGGCGTGGTTGTCTGCGCGAGCTTGGCCGAAGTTTTGCAGCGCGCCCGCGCTCACGGCAGCGAAAAACTCTTTGTGCTCGGAGGCGCCCAAGTCTATGCGCAGGCCCTGTGCTTGGCCGACGAAATGATCCTGACCCACCTGCCCATACAAGCGGAGGGCGACGCGTACTTTCCGGCGTGGGACGAAGGCCAATGGAAGGTGGTGGCAAGGCGAGTTGCCGGCGAGTTGGTCTTTGCAACGTATCGCCGGCTCTGCTCAAGAAAGGCGCGAAATGAATCAAAACGCCATTGAAGCGCGTCTGTGGGAAGCGGCCGACGAATTGCGAGCCAACTCAAAGCTCAAGTCGGCGGAATACTCCGTTCCGGTATTGGGACTGGTATTCTTGCGGTCTGCGGACCACAAGTTTCAGGCGGCGGCTAAGGAACTGGAGGGAATGGGCAGTGGGCGGCGCAAGGTCGGGCCGGTGGATTATCAGGCGCGGGGCGTACTATACTTGCCCGAGGCGGCGCGGTTTTCGGCGTTGATTGCGGTACCTGAAGGGGACAATATCGGCGCGGCTATTAATGCGGCGATGAATGCTATTGAAACCGAAAACCCCGATCTCAAGGGCGTTTTGCCCAAGACCTACAATCGCTTTGAGAACGCCTTGCTCAAGGAATTGCTCAAGACGATGAACTCGATTGCCATCGACATTGAGGGCGATGCCTTTGGCAAAATATACGACTATTTCCTCGGCCATTTTGCCATGAGCGAAGGCCAAAAGGGCGGCGAATTTTTCACGCCGACAGCCATTGTCCAACTCATTGTCAGCATCATAGAGCCGTTTCACGGGCGCATTTTTGACCCGGCTTGTGGGTCGGTCGGCATGTTCGTGCAAAGCGCACATTTCGTCGAGGAGCACAAGGGAAAGCCGAGCGCCGATTTGAGTATATTCGGCCAAGAACGGGTGGCTGAAACAGTTCGGTTGGGCAAGATGAATCTCGCTGTACATGGGCTGGCCGGCGACATCCGCCAGGGCAACACTTATTACGAAGATTTGCACAGTTCCATTGGTCGATTCGATTTTGTGATGACCAATCCGCCGTTTAATGTGGATCGCGTGGACCAGGAGCGGCTCAAGGACGACCCGCGTTTTCCCTTTGGTATGCCGCGCACGGACAATGCGAATTATTTGTGGATACAGCTTTTTTATAGTGCGTTGGCCGACAAGGGGCGAGCGGGTTTTGTGATGGCGAATTCTGCGTCGGATGCTCGCGGTTCGGAGCTCGATATTCGCCAGCGGCTTATTGAAACGCAGGTGGTGGATGTGATGGTGGCTGTGGGGTCTAACTTTTTTTACACGGTGACGTTGCCTTGTACGCTGTGGTTTTTTGACAAGGGCAAGCGGCACACCGACCGCGCCGATCGGGTTCTCTTTATTGACGCCCGCCACATCTATCGACAAATCGACCGCGCTCATCGCGATTGGACGCCCGCGCAAGTTGAGTTTTTGGCCAACATTGCGCGACTCTATCGCGGCGAGCAGCCGGAAAACTTGTACGACAGCCAACACTTGCTGAGCGATCATTTGGGCCATGCGTACAAATACGCAGATGTGGCGGGGCTGTGTAAGGTGGCGACGCTTGCCGAGATTGAGGCGCAGGAATGGAGTCTGAATCCGGGGCGTTATGTGGGGGTAGCCGAGCGCGAGGCAGAGCAAAGCAAAAATAATCTCCGGCGCAGCAAAACTCTCGAAAAAATGAAGAACACCCTCCTCCCCGAGCGTAGCTCCGGCGAGATAGATGTCTCCAAGACAGCTATGCAGACCGATTGGTCGTTTAAAGACAGCAACGACATTAGCCGCTATGATTTTTTTCAGCGGATATGCCACTTGCCCTTTGTCGATAAAATTGTGCTCTTTGGCTCTCGGGCGCGTGGCGATTATCACGACCGATCCGACATTGATCTCGCTGTTTTCTGCAATCAAGCAAGCGACTCAGAATGGCAACAAGTCCTCGATTGCCTACGAGAAGACCGCATTGATACCCTTCTTAAAGTAGATTGTGTCTGCTTTGAGTCCAGCAATGCCGCCTTGAAAGAACACATTATGATCGAGGGAAAAGTGCTGTACGAGAAAAATGGACTGCAAACAATCGAGCAAATAACAAAAAGAAAGGAGCTAACAAGCGTGAGTGATAACAAACTAGCTAATCATTTATCTAACAGTCAGCGCTGTTTGAAACGCCTCGACGACGCAATAAGGCAGCCCCTTGATGAAGAGCAGTTCATGTTGGATGCGGTGGTACACCGCTTCAATATAGCTTTTGAACTACTCGTGGATACGCTGCTCGTTTACTGTGTAGAAACAGGTTTTTTACCCGAGGAAAAGGTGAAAGAGTACGAGCTAAACGCTAGAAAACTGATCGAGTTGGCGTTTGACTGTAAGTTGATTGACGACGATCAAACATGGATCGCAATTAAAGACGCTCGCAATGCCACCGCCCATGAATACGATGAAGAGCAAGTTCTTGCCCACTACAACAAGGTAAAATCGTATCTGCCTCATTTACAAGCATTGTTTGAAAAAATGAATACAATCGCAGACGACGCTGCCGAAGACGTATCGACCTGAGAAGCGGTCAGCGTATGGACGCAACGAGACCCCAACCTCTAAGAGAAGGAAAACTATGTTTCAGCAGTTAGCAATGGCGCCGGCCGACCCGATCATGGGACTGAGTGCGGCGTTTAAGAGCAACGCCAATCCAAACAAAATCAACCTCAGCGTCGGCCTCTATCAGGATGCGAGCGGCCAGACGCCGGTTTTGGCTGCGGTGCAAACGGCGCAAGAGCGCGTATTAGCCGCGGAAACGACCAAGAGCTATTTGAGCATTGAGGGCAGCGCCGAATACGGTGCTGCGGTGCGCGCGCTCATTTTGGGCGCTGGGCACGAGGCGGCCGAGCGCGCCGTTACTGTGCAAAGTCCCGGCGGCACTGGAGCCTTGCGCCTAGCCGGCGATTTCCTCGCCCAACATTTAGGCGACCAGCCTATCTGGATAAGCGAGCCGACTTGGGCTAATCATCCCAAAATTTTTGCCGCGGCTGGCCTGCAAGTCGAGACCTATCCCTATTTCGACGGCGGCACCCATAGCATCGACGGCGATGCCTTGCTCGCCGCGCTCGGGCAGATGTCTGCCGGCCACGTGGTGCTGCTGCACGGCTGTTGCCACAACCCCACCGGCTGCGACCCGACCCCGGACCTTTGGCAGCAAATCGCCGCGGTAGTTGCCGAGCGCGGCCTGTTGCCCTTAGTCGATTTTGCCTATCAGGGATTCGGCGATGGGTTGGGCGAAGACGCGATGGGCCTGCGGACGCTCTGCGACACCGGCTGCGAGCTGCTGGTGGCCAGTTCCTTTTCCAAAAACTTCGGCCTGTACAACGAGCGCGTCGGTGCCCTGACTTTGATCGGGGCGAACGCAGACGCCGCGGAAAGGGCCTTGAGCCACCTCAAAGTCGCCGCGCGCACCAGTTACTCCAATCCCCCGGCCCACGGTGCGGCCATGGTCTGCGAAATCCTTGGCGATGCGGTGCTACGCCGCCAGTGGGAAGGCGAATTGGCCCAGATGCGCCAGCGGATCAATCGCGTGCGCCAACGGCTGGTCGCGCGGCTCAGCGAGCAGGGCGTGGAGCGCGATTTTTCGTTTATCGAGCGGCAGCGGGGGATGTTTTCTTTTTCGGGCTTGAACGCCGAACAAATCGAGGTGTTGCGGGAGCAGTACGCGATCTACATCGTCGCCGGCGGGCGCATAAACGTCGCGGGCCTGACCGAGGACAACCTCGATTACTTCTGCGCGGCGCTGGCGGCTGTTTTGTAGGTATGGGGTGCGCTACCCTACTGAACGGAGAAACTCAGAGCGCGGACCAGCAATGGGGTGCCGGTGAGGATTTCCGCTTGGCTCGACAGGGTGCTGCCGTCGTCGTACACAATGGTCTCTGGCTGGCCTAGCGAAAGGTCCTCGGCGCCGCGCAGCACTGCGATGGGCTCGGGATGCTGGAGGAATTCGATGAGAGCCTGATCGAGCTGTTCCAGCCCGGCGAAGCGGTCGATTTGCCCGTCGCGGACCAGCGTGGCGAACTGCTCGTAGAACAACCCGGCGTTTTCGGCTAATAGCTGCGGCCCAAAGAGGAAGTACAGGGTATAGACTTGATCGATTTCGTCGAAGGTGATCCACGTGTTCTCGCCGGGGCCGTATTGGACGATATCCGAATAGACGAATTGTTCGGCAAACAGGGTCTCTAACGCGCCGGTAGAACTGCACAGAAAGGCGTGGACTTCAGCGTCGCGGCTTAGCTTGAAGCGCAGTTGAAACTGATCGCCTTGCTGCAATTGGGCACCCTCGGTTAGCTCGACGATCTGGGCGACGCCTCCTTCTTCGCGCTTGGCAATCAGGTGCAAGGTTACTTCAATTGGACCGTAACTCGCGTCGGTTTCCAGCTCGCGCGCGGCAAGCTCATGGCGCACGTCCTGCTCTAGGATGCGGCTGGTGCGGGCCGCTACTAGCTCGCCGCTGTTGCGCTCGACTAAAAACATCCGCACGTACAGCCACGGGGCATCCGCTTCGAGCCGTCCGCCCAACGCTAGGGCCGCGCTCCCTTGCTGCCTTAGCCCCACCAATTCCCCGTCGCGCCACCGGTTGCCGGTTGTGTCGGCCAGCCCCAGCGCGACGTCGGCCTGCATCAGCGCGGACAGCAGGTAGTCGTCGAGGACTTTGGTCTCTTCCGTTTGCTCGCCAGCCGGGTCGCGCAAGCCCAGCCAATCGACTTGGCCATCCCGGGCCTCGATGATCTTCACTAGGTCTTGAGCGGCAGCCGCTAGTGGAAGGCTTTGGTCTGGCCTGCCGATAAAAGGCACGCAGCCGCCAAGCGAGAGGGCGAGTACAATCACCAGCGCCACCATGTCATGGCTCCAGTTGCTGCAAAACGGGCAATAGCATATCCTCGACCACGCACTCCCAACTCATCTTTTGCGCCGCGGCATAGCCTGCGGCCAGTCGCCTTTTGCGGCCGGCCGCATCTGCGGATAACTGGCCGGCCAAGGCGCTGGCTACCGCCTGACTTTGCCAGGCTTCGGCCCGGGTGCATTCCCGCACGCCAAGCGGCTGGTCGGCGCGGTCGGCGTCGTCGAATTGGGTATAAGCTCCCTCGATAAAGCCGTCCAATTCGGCCTCACCGGCTGCCTGATGGACAAAGCCGCGGCAGCCGCAGACATCGCTTACTACGCTGATGGTGCCCGCGCTCAAGCACTCGACTTGAGAGATGCCAAAAGGCTCGTAAATCGACTGCCCGAACTCGGCGTCGCTGCCGCGGCGCAAGTCGGCGAACTCCGCGTTGGCTGGCAGGAATGCGCAGCTTTGCTGATCCCACCCGAATTGGTTGACGAAAAGCGCCTTGACACTGCGCGTGCGCGCATTAAAGGCACGGACTAAAAGGTCGAAGTCT
Source organism: Candidatus Latescibacterota bacterium (assembly GCA_965221515.1). Lineage (GTDB taxonomy): Bacteria > Latescibacterota > UBA2968 > UBA8231 > UBA8231. The sequence continues at coordinate 2,810,283 of OZ244897.1, read as the reverse complement.
AGCTCGCCGCTGCTGAGGTCGCTGCTCCCCTCGCGGTGGACCAGCGGCCAACCGTACGCAGCCATGCGCTGGACGGCCGCCGGATCGCGGCGGCCGGTTTCGGTCGCCAAGGCGATAAACAAGGCCCGTTGCCCGCGCTGCCACAGGTGGTCATCGAGGTGTTCGAGCACTAGCAAATCGCGCCACAAGCCCTTGCTTTTGACTAGGCGGGCGACGTGAGTGAAGATCAAGTCAGGCGTCCAACCTAAGAGCGCGGCGGTGCTGGCTTGAACTTTTTTTCGCGCGGCCTCGCGTTCGGTCGCCGACAACTCGACGGCCGGTACGCCATTATACACCAGATCGATGGGACGAGCGGCGAATTCTGGCCCGAGAAAGCGCAATTCCTCCACCACCCAATCGCCGACGGCGAGGACGGCGTCGAGACGATGGGCTTGGCTGATAAGGGCGTGTTTGAAATAGCCGTCTTGCGGGCCGAATAGTTCGTCGATGTACTGGCCGTTGGCCCGCGCTTGGCGCAGCGCATTGTAAAAGGCAATGTCGCGCCCGGGTCGTTCCTCGACTAAGGGCCGCACCGAAGCTACTTCGTGCGCGTAGAACAGGGTCTTGCACGCTGCATCGCTCAGCTGGGCCTTGAAGGCGGTTGCCAGCCCCATGAATTCATGGGCCAACAGCAAAAAGGGCGCATCCCCGATCAGGGAGCGCACGGCGGCCAGGCCCGGCTCGGCTAGGCGCAGGTATTGCTCGTATTCCCAGTGGTGCTCGTAGCGGTGCGATTGGAGGCCAAAGTGGAGGAATAGGTCGCGTTTGAATTCGTTTAGTCGCTCGGGCGGGCGGCTGACATCCACCAGCAGAACCTCGGGCGAGGCTCGGTGTCCGTCTTGGGTCAACAAGCGTCGGCCATAGACTAAGCGGACGCCAAATTCTTGCTCGACTGCGCTGAGTTGGTCGGCGACAGCGGCGGCGCGAATGCTGCGGCTGGCGTCGTAGAGGACTGCTCCGTCCGGGCCGAGTGGTTGGGCATGGGCTGGATTGGTTAAGGGACCGAGCAGGATGGTGCGCTGACAATAGCGCTGGTAGCTGCGGGCCGTGATCAGGCCGCGCAGGACTGTGCCGATGCCACCGGCTTGCTGCACGGCTTCGTGGGTGACGTGGACGAGCGTGGTCATTTAAAACAACATAGATTGCCAAGCATTTTCTGTCTAATGTCAGCGGCGCGACCCGACTTTGCGTACATTTGCCACATACCGTAAACCAGCAGTTTTTTTTAGGAAACAAAATGGCCACAAACCGCTCCGCTCCATTGCCCCCCGCCGCGTATGACCAACTCATTGACCTAGCCTTGCGGGAAGACCTCGGTGTTGTAGATGTAGAAGCCGATTTGACTGCGGCTTGGACTGTGGCCAGCGATGCCGAGGCTCGCGCTCGCATCATCGCTGGCCAAGCTGGCATCGTCGCCGGGATCGAAGTCGTCCGCGCGGTCTTTGCCCGTCTCGACCAGGGTGTTGCCGTGTGCGCCGAAGTCGCCGATGGGGATCAGGTCGCAGAAGGCCAGACCCTCGTCCGCTTGCAGGGTCGTGCTCGCTCCCTGTTGGCCGCAGAGCGCACCGCGCTCAACTTCTTGCAGCAGCTTTCGGGTGTGGCCACCTTGACCCAGCACTACGTAGAGGCCCTCAGCGGCACGGCTGTGCGCATCACCGACACGCGCAAAACCACGCCGGGCTGGCGGCACTTGCAGAAGTGGGCCGTGCGCTTGGGCGGCGGCGTCAATCACCGCATGGGCCTGTACGACGCTGTGCTGATCAAGGAAAACCACGCCGCTGCCGCAGGCGGCGTCGGCGCGGCCATTGGCAAGGCACGGGGCCAAGCAGTGCCGATTTACGTGGAGGCTGAAAATCTCGCGGAGGTCGAGGAAGCCCTAGCGGGCGGCCCGGATCGCATCCTGCTCGACAACATGGACGCGCCGACGCTGCATCAGGCCGTCGCACTCATCCGCGCGGCCAATTCCGCCGTTGAGATTGAGGCCACTGGCGGTTACACCTTGGCGACGGTGCGCGCGGCCGCCTGTGCGGGCGTGGACTTCATTTCGATCGGTGCCCTGACGCATTCGGCCCCGGCGTTGGATTTGAGTATGCTTTTTGCGAGATAGAGGCGACCGGATAAGCTAACCGTCTCGCCACTGGCCATAGGGGTGGCGCACGAGGTTGTTGTTGTTGTAGCGCGGATCGCCGGATACTTCGACGCCGGCCCAAGGCGGTTTCTCCACGACCTCGTCTTGGTTGCTCAGTTCGACTTCGGCGAGCACCAAGCCCTCGTTTTCGCCAGAAAATACGTCGATAGTCCAGACCTTACCCGCCCAAGGCAAGGTGTAGCGCGTCTTTTCGATGTGGGGCCGCTGGCACAGGGTCGCTAGGATGCTCTCGGCGTCTTGGCGCGGGATTGGATATTCGTACTCGCGGCGCGCGATGCCGCGAGTACGCCCCTTGAGCGTGAGGACCGCTCGCTGGCCCTCGACCCGCACGCGCACGACGCTGCCGTCTTGGGTGGGAATGTAGCCCTGCCGCAAGGCGACGCCCGCTAGCTGGCTGAAGCAAGAGCGGTCGGTTACGAGGTACTTGCGCTCGATTTCCCAGGCCATCGCTTAGGCGGATGTGGTGCGGTTGAAAAAGTCAATCGTCAGCAGACATGGTACCGATGTGTTCATGGCGTGTGCTCCTTTAGGTGCTTGGCTAATCCGCGGGCTAAATCGCCGCGCACGACGCCGATCACTTGGGCGTCCTCGCGGCCAAAGCCCTGGGTCAGCCCGGCCATTGGCCGCACTTGAAAGACGCGCGTACCTCGGTGCTCTAAACGCGCCAGCTCGCGCAATGTCCGCGCTGCTAGGTCGCTGCTGGCAAAGACAAAGGCCAGCCCCTTGGCGCGGCGCACAGCCGACAGGCCGACGACCGTAGCCCCAGAGCGGCAGCCGAGCCCCAAAAGCGCCGATAGCGGCGCCGATGGGGTAAGGCAGGGCAGGTTTTGCTCAGGCAAAGGCTGGCTTAACGGGCACGGACTGGCGCGCCGCCGAAATGTTGGCTGCTTCGAGAACGCCGATGACCCGGCCGGCGGATTCCGGGGTGATGACGAGGTCGGCGCGGCCCCGCAAGTGCGCGAAAATGTTTTCGTAGTACGCGTCCCAACTCGACTCGGCAAAGGGCACCTCGGCACTCATCTGGCGGCCGTTGATCAGCGCCTTGACGAGGAACTTGCCGCCGGCATCCTCAATCGCGCCCTGCTCGCCCAGCACCCGCCAGCGCGGGCGCGGACTCATCGACAGGTTGGACATGGTCAGGGTCGCAGTGCAGCCGCTGTGGAAGCGCAGCGTGTACTCGGAGTGATCTTCGTTGTCGTATTTTTTCCACGCCGGATTTTTGACTTGATAGCCGCTGACGGTGGCGATTTTTTCCGGGACGATATTCAAAATCCAATCCGTAAAATGCGCCCCCCAATCGTAGATGGCTCCGCCGGATATTTTGCGGTTGGCGCGCCACCAAGTCCGCTGCTCGCCATAGCCGTAAAATCCGGCCTCGATGCGGAAGACGCGGCCGATGAGTTGCTCTTTGAGAATTAGATCGCGCAGCACGACAAAGTCGCCGTCCCAGCGCCGGTTGTGAAACGTCGAGATCAGGACCTTGTTCTTTTTGGCTGCCGCCTGCATGCGCTTGACTTCGGCGCTGGTGATGGCGAGGGGCTTTTCGCAGACTACGTGGACTCCGGCCTGGAGGCACTGCACTGCTAGCTTGGCGTGCGTGTTGTGCGGAGTGATGATGGTCACCAAGTCCAGGTTCGCGTTGCGCAGCATGGTGCCGACGCGGCCGTAGGTTTTGATGCCGGGGAAGTCCTCTGTGGCTACTTGGCGCCGCTCGGGGTCTAACTCGCAAACCGCGGCTACTGCTACGCCTTCGTTTTTGGTCATGGAGGTCAAGTGCAACCGACCCATGTTGAACGCGCCGCCGTAGCCTATGACACCGACGCGGAAGTGCTGCTGTTTTTTTGCTACCACCGTGTGCTCCTCTGTTAAGGGTTTGAGGCCGCGAATCTGCAAAATGCCGCTGGGCGCGTCAATGCGGCCAGTTTGGCGACGACCTAGTATTTTGATATGTTGAGCGAAACGAAATTGTCCTTTAGGCAGTTAAAACCCTTCATAGACAGATGGAAACAAGACTAACGAGAAAAGACCTCGCCTTCATTGGCGGCTGCGTACTCGTTGCCGCGGTTAGTTTGGCCGTTGGCGTCCACTATTTCTACCGGGCCTTTCCCGAAGCCTCCATCGACTTCGGCGTCACCCGCGACGAGGCCAAGGCGCAGGCGGCTGATTTTATCGCGGCCCGCGGCTTTGCGCTGGCCGACTACCGCCACAGTGCCATTTTTCGCTACGACGACCAGACCAAGACCTTCCTCGAGCGCGAGCTGGGTCTGGAAGGGGCCACGCAGGTCATTGGCAATCCCGTGCAGTTGTGGCGCTGGAGCAACCGCTGGGTGCGAGAGCTGGAAAAAGAGGAGTTTCAGGCTACGGTTACGACGGCTGGCGAGTTGGTCAGTTTTAGCCATCTCATCGAGGAAGAAACGCCCGGCGCACACCTGGCCGAAGCCGAAGCCCGCCGCTTGGCCGAGACCTTTGTCACCAGCGAGCTGGGCCGCGATCTGGCCGCGCTCGAATTCGTCGAAGTCCAGACGCAGGAACGACCCAACCGCATTGACCACACCTTTAGCTGGAAGCTGCGCGACTTTGCCGTGGGCGAGGCCTACTACCGCTTCTACGTGCGCCTGCAAGGCGATCAAATCGGCGGCTTTGGAGAGTATCTCAAAATTCCCGAGGCTTGGGAGCGCGACTACGCCGAGCTGCGGTCGCACAACGAGACCACGGGTTTGGTCGCCGCGACCTTACTGCTGCTAACCATACTGGCGATGCTGGTCTCGTTTTTTGTCGGCGTCCGCGCCCGCGACATCCGCTGGAAGACCGCGGCGATCTTTGGGGCCATTGCCGCGGTCTTGACGCTGTTGGCCGAGCTCAACAACCTGCCGCTGACCTCGTTTAACTACGACACCACCGATACCTACGGGTCTTTTCTGACGCGCCAGTTGCTCAACAGCCTGTTTGCCGCAGCCGTCCAAGGCATTCTCATCTTCTTTCTCACGGCGGCGGCTGAGCCGTTGTACCGACGCTACTACGCGAGTCAGATTCAGATCGGCGGCCAGTTTACGCCCGCCGGCCTGCGCACCAAGCGCTTTCTCCTCGGCACCATCCTTGGCTTGGCCATGACCCCGGCCTTCTTGGCCTACCAAGTTCTCTTTTACATCACCGCCGAGCAATTCGGTGCTTGGGGTCCGGCCGACATTCCCTATAGCGAGATGGTCAACACCTATATCCCGTGGATCATGGTGCTGTTGATCGGCTTTATGCCCGCAGTCTCCGAGGAGTTTATATCTCGGGCGTTTTCGATTCCCTTCTTGCACAAATACCTCAAGTTCCGCTGGGTTGCGGTCGTCATTGCGAGTCTGGTATGGGGATTTGCTCATGCCAATTACCCGCAGCAGCCCTTTTACATTCGCGGCATTGAGGTGGGTATCGCCGGTATTGTCGTCAGCTATATCTTTCTGCGGTTCGGGATTCTCGCCCCTCTCGTATGGCACTACACGATTGACGCCCTGTACACGTCTTTGATTCTCTTCCGCTCTTCCAATAGCTACTTCGTCGTTTCAGCGGCTTTGTCGGCGGGCCTGATGCTCCTGCCCTTGGCGGTAGCTCTCGTCCTCTATCTGCGGCAGCGCCGCTTCGCCGATCCAACGCCCTTGCTCAACCAAAGCGCAGCACCCGCCGCGGAAAATTTTGCAGACGAGCCTACAGGGCAACAGCCGGCCGCTGCGGCCCCCGCGTTTGCCTACACCCCGCTGTCTAAGCGACGCATAGGTTGGGCCGCTGCGGTGGTCGTGGTCTCGCTCGGTTTTTTCGCCCTCGAATACGACAAGCCGCTCGACTTTGTCGATGTCCGCCTGACGCGGACCGAGGCCGAGGCCAAGGCCGTTGAACATCTAGCGGCGACTGGCGCGGATCCGGCGGCCTACGAGGTGGTCACCTACTATCAAAACCAGCCGGACGGGCTGGCGATCCGGTACATCTTAGAACGCGCCTCGGTGGCGGAGGTCAATCGCCTGTACCAAGAAGATTTGTCGGCCAGCTTGTGGGTGACGCGCTTTTTCCGCTACGGAGAAAAGGAGGAATACATCGTTGCCGTCGATCCCGAAGACGGTTCCCTCTATAGCATAAAACACCTGCTGGCCGAAGAGGCCGCGGGTGCGGACCTAGAAGAGGACCAAGCCCGGGCGATCGCCGTTGATCACTTGCGCTCCTTTGGCTTCGACCCTGAGCGTTTGGAACTCAAGGAATTTTCGTCGGAAAAGCTGCCCAATCGCCGCGATCACCGCTTTGTCTTTGAGGCTGTCGCAGGCGACGGGCGCAACGTTGATGCGCTGCGCTATCGAGTGCGGGTCAATATTGCCGGCGACGCGCCGGTTGCTATCTATCGCTTCCTCAAAGTGCCCGAGGATTGGCAGCGCGAGCGGCAGGAGAGCACTACGCTCAAAACCGCGCTTTCCGGCCTGCTGATCGTCTTGATTGTCGCCGTGGTGATCCACGGCCTGTGGCTGCTTGTGCGCCGCGTGCGGAACGAGGGCTTGGCGTGGGCACCGCTGATCAAAATCGCCGCGATTGGCGCAGCCTTGTTCGCACTCGACTTTCTCAATGGCTTGTCGGTTGTCGAACGCGCCTACGATACCCGTCTCACGCTGCCGATTTTTACCATTACCCAGATACTCAGTATGGCCTTGGGCAGCTTGGGGGTTGGCTTGATGATCGTCGCGGCACTCGGCTTGGCCACCAGCCTCTATCCAGACTGGCCGGTGCGCCTGCAAGCGGCGCGGCGCGTGCCCGAATTCCGCGACGCGGTCGTCGGGGTCGGGCTGATTGTCGTCGCCAGCGAGGCGTGGCAGCACTTGCGCGGCTACCTACAGAGCCGATTCATTGCCTCTGATCCGAGCCTCGGCTTTGGGCTGCCTACTGGGTTGGACCAGTATTTGCCCTTTTGGAATTCCCTGTTCGGCGGCGCAGTGGGGGCTATCTTCTTGCCGGTTGTCGCCGGTTTGGTGCTCTACTATAGCCGCGTCGTGATAAAAAAGAGGCTCTACGCAGTCGTGGTGGGCTTGGGGGTGGGATTGATTATGTCCGGCGGCAACGCCGTTCACTTCGACGAGTTCCTTTTTGAACTGGCGACATTTGGCACTAGTATTGGCTTCGCCGTCGCTGCAATCGTCTTGCTGTTGCGCAACAATCTCCTCGCCTACGTGTTACTGGGGTTTGTCTCGGTGCTCTCAGAGGTCAAGCGCCTCGGCGTGCTGTCCGCGCCGGCCTATCAGTGGCAAGCCGGGATTTTGTTGCTGCTGACTCTTTTAGTGGTCTTCTGTCTGTGGTGGCGCTTGGGTGCTGAGCACAGGTGATGGGCTTGTTGTCGGCCCTCGCGCTGTACCTGAGGCCCCAATTATCATCCTGCATCGATCTTAAAGAAAGGAAAGTGCTATGCGCGTACTCGTAACCGGCGCAGCTGGTAGCGTCGGCTCCACGGTGGCTGCCGGTCTCAAGTCGCACCACGAGGTGCGCGGCCACGACCGCGTACCCATGCCCGACCTCGACGATACGATTGTTTCTGACCTCGACGACTTCGATGCCATGCTAGAGGCTACGCGCGGTATGGACGCCGTTGCGCACATTGGGGGGTTGCCCGGCGGCAACGAGTGGCAGACGATGTTGCAAAGCAACTTCATTGGCACGTACAATGTCTTTGAGGCCGCGCGGCAAAACGGCGTCAAGCGCGTCGCCTATGCCAGCCGCGCCGGGGTCTTGAGCCTTTATCCGCGCACTATCCACCGCACGGTTGAGATGACGACCACCCCGGTGGGTATCTACACGGTTAGCAAAATTTTCGGCGAGGCGCTGGCTCACTCTTTTGCCCATCAGCACGATATGGAATTTGTCTGTGTGCGCATCGGCAACTTCAACCTCAAACGCGACCAGCCCGAACATCCGCACCATCTCAGCCACGGCGATTGTGTGCGGGTTTTTGAGCAGGCGCTGATTCATCCGGGCGTGAAGTTTGCAATCGTCTTTGGCGTGTCGGGCAGCAACTGGCCGCTCTACGACATCGAACACGGCAAGCGGGCGATTGGCTACGAGCCGCGGGATTATTCGGAGGTGCCGGAAGAGGAGTGGGGAAAGTGAAAGACGGGACGGATCTGGAAATAGAGCAGCGGAACGAGGCTCAATTTGATGTGTTTGCTCGCTGCTCAAACAGGGTACATATTTAACGCCTTCGCTTTTAGAAGCGTTTTTAAAACTCCTTTTGTTGTTTGGATTTGACGTTGGCGTACTCACCGAACACCTTCAGGTTTCGGCAAAAAACCCTGAACGAAAGGTCTCCGATGAGTACGCAGTATCAATATCCGACCGATATAACAGACGCGCAATGGCAGCGGCTACTTCCTTTACTGCCCTCGCGTCGGTGGCGTTGTGGTGGTCCGGGTCGCCCACCTCGCGATCTACGTTTAGTCATCAATGGTATTCTCTATCGGGCTAAAACCGGTAGTCAGTGGCCGATGTTGCCGCCGACGTTTGGGCCGTGGCAAACGGTGTATGGATACTTTAATCGCTGGCGTCAAGACGGGCACTGGCAGCGGATTCTGCAAGCCTTGGTTCGCCAACAACGTACCCAGCAAGGGCGCCAACCGGCGCCTTCGGCTGGCGGTATCGACTCGCAGAGCGTTAAGACCGCTACGCAAGGCCATGCCGTAGGCTATGACGCCGGTAAACGGGTCAAAGGACGCAAACGCCATGCGCTGGTCGATAGCCAAGGCTCGATCCTCCAATGCAAGGTCACCGCCGCCAACGACTCCGATGCCGATGGCTTAAAAGCACTGTTGAAAGCCTATTTTTTACCGGGCGTCCAACGGTTGAAAAAAGTGTGGGTCGATGCCGGCTATCGAGGTCAGGCACTCCAAACATGGGTCGCCAACCTAAAACGCACCCATAAAATCGTGTTAGACGTCAGTGAAAAACCACACCATGGCTTTACCTTGCTTAAACGCCGATGGGTGGTTGAACGAACGTTTGCTTGGTTAGGCAACTATCGAATCCACGCCAAAGATTATGAGGTCTTACCTGGCAATAGCGAAGCCTTTATACACATCGTTATGATCCATCTGTTGCTCAAAAGAAAAACTAAAAAAAAAGAGTTTTAAAAACGCTTCTTAGGAGGGTTGGTTGGCGTGGATGCCTACCATAGAGAGCATCGATGGATCGAGAATTAATTCTACAGAAATTTAAAACCTTGAACTTGTGGCAGAAGGAAGGGAAAAGAGCACCCCATAAACCCTTGCTGGTTTTATATGCAATAGGAAGACTGCTACGCGCAGAGAGCAGGCTTACTACATACTCTGATATAGAGGAGAAACTTGGAGAATTACTGCAAGAATTTGGACCTTGCAAATCAAGCAAAAGACCTCAATTTCCATTTTGGCGATTAAAAAATGATGGGGTATGGGAGGTGTACAATGCAGACAAAATTAGGCAAACGAAAAGTGGAGATGCCTACATAACCGATCTGCGGCGTTACAAAGTTTCAGGCGGTTTCCCCGAACCTATTGCCTATTGCCTGCGGAATGATCCTAAACTGGCTTTTGAAATAAGCCAGAGTTTGTTGGATGCTCATTTTCCCGCCTCGATTCACGAAGATATTCTACAAACTACTGGCATTGAGTTCCCTACCCATATTTCCAAGCGGAAAAAGCGCGACCCTAGCTTCCGCGAAAATGTCCTGAAAGCCTACGAATATAAGTGTGCTGTTTGTGGATTTGATGTGAAATTGCGCTATCAGCCAGTTGCGTTGGAAGCCGCCCATATCAAATGGCACCAGGCCGGCGGCCCCGATACAGAAGTGAATGGATTAGCACTATGTGTGCTACACCATAAGCTATTTGACCGTGGAGTTTTTATGTTGTCTAAGGAACTAAAAATTTTTGTGTCGGACGACGCACACGGGTCAGTGGGCTTTGATGAATGGCTGATGCGGTTTCACGGTAAAAAAATCAACTTCCCGCAAAGACTATCCTATCATCCGAAAGCAGATTTCATAGGATGGCATGTTAGAGAGGTGTTTAAAGGAAGCTACCGCGAATTATAGCCCGTCAATCAAACCAGTCATCGTGGTAATCAAATCCAGCTTTTCATCCATTTTTGGTTCGCTGTGCCACTGGGTTTGACGATTATGTCAGTCAACTACCCCACCAAATCCAACCTATCCAACACTTCTGTGTTGACCACGTGCTTGGGAACTCTGCCCTGCAATAGCGCGACGATGCACTGCGCGGCGACGAGGGCCATGCGCTTGCGGGCGCTTAGGGTCTTGGAGCCGGTGTGGGGCAGGGCCAGCACCTTGTCGCGGCGGACCAGTTCGAGGGATTGGCCTTGCGGCGGCTCGGTGGCTTGGCAGTCGAGGCCGGCCCCGCCTAGGTGGTCGCTGTCGAGCGCGGCGATCAGGGCAGCTTCGTCAACTAAGCCACCGCGGGCGGTGTTGATCAGATAGGCTCCCTCTCGCATAAGGCCGAGGAACTCGGCATTGACGAGGTGGCGGTTTTGCTCGGTCAGCGGCAGGTGCAAGGTAACGGCGTCGGCTTGGGACAAAAGGGCGGCGCGGTCGGCAGGCTCGGCACCGAGGGCGCGGATTTGCGCGTCGTCGATCCAAGGATCGTTGACGAGGACTCGCATCTTGAAGCCGCGGGCGCGGCGCACGACTTCAGCGCCGATGCGGCCACAGCCGATCAGTCCCAAGGTCATGGCGCAGAGGTCTTCGCCAACGGGAACGTCGTAGCTGTCTGCGGTTTTGACCCGCTGGTCGCCTAATCTGAGCGAGCGCACCATGCCAAGGAGCAGGGCAAAGGTCAGGTCGGCCACGGCGTCGGCCATGGCGCCGGGCGTATTGGTGACGACGATGCCGCGCTGGGTGCAGTAATCGAGGTCAACCTTGTCGAAGCCGACGCCGTTGCGGGCGATGATTTTGAGGTTGGCCGCTTGGTCCATGGTGGCGGCGTTGAGGTTTTCGCCGCCCGCCAGCAAGGCGTCAAAGCCGTCCAGCTTGGCGCGCGTCTCCTCGTCGGACCAGCCGGGTTGGGGGTGCCGGACCTCAATGGCGAAGCCGGCGCGCTCAATAAGCTGGCGGGCTTGGCTTTGGCCTTGAAACTCGATTGCGACGCTGGACAGGATGCGGGCTTGGGTCATGTGTTCCTCTACTTTTTGGGGGCCGTAAAGCGGGTGTGTTCGTAGGCGGCGAAAGGAGTGGTCAGGCCTAGCTCGTCGGCTAGTTTTTGCAGGTGCTGTTGGTGTTGGGGGCTGATGGGTACACCGTCGCTGGCGTATTCGCGCTCCCGCTGCCACTCCAGATTGCCGGGCAGCTCGGCGCGGTCGAGGCCGGGGAAGGGCCGCATGTTGCGGGCGGCGGCGACGAACGCATCCATCTGCGCTTGGAATTCTGCTAAAGGCATAAAAGCGCGCACGTCAAAGGCGGCGAGGAAAGACCCTTGATTGGATTCCCAAGGCGATGTCGGCGGGATAAATTGCGGCAGGTAAATCCCGGCCAGCACGCCGCCCAGCGCCCGGTTTATCGCGCCGATGCCCAGCTCTTTGAAGAAGGCAAAGGGAATTTTAGCGAACAGTTCCTCACGCCAGGGCAGCATGTGGGCGCCCATGTCGAGCACCAAGGGCGGTTGTTCTCGGTTGGGAAAGGCGACGCTGATCGGCGATGTGGCGTTGACGCCTTTGACTAGCGAGTCCGGCGGCAGCTCGTAGCGGTGCGAGGAGACGGCGATCCCCACGCAGCCGGCTGCCGCGGCGATGCGCGAGTACTTGCCGGCGCTGCCGAAGTGGAAGTGGTTGCGGGTGGTCGCTGCGGCGGTGCCGTACTGGGCGGCCGTCTCCGCGGCCCAAGTCATGGCTTGGTGGCAGGGAATGTGCCCCAGGCCGCCGTCGCCGTCATAGACGCGGGCAGTGGTGGTTGAACTGGTCACCTTTATATTAGGGCGGGGATTGACGCGGCCTTCGAGCATCATATGCACGTAGCCGGAAAGTTGCCAAGTACCGTGACTATTGACGCCGCGCAGGTCGGTGGCGGTCAAAAGGTCGGCGAGGAGTTGGGCGTCGGCTGAGCTAGTACCGGCTTTTTGAAAAAAATCGGCGGTGAATTGGTGCAAAGCAGCGGCTGGGACGCGGATGCCTTCGGCAGGTGGAGTATTTCCCATGATGGCTCTCTGGTTGGAGTGAAAAAGCGCATTATATACGGGTTTGGGCCTGGGCGTGTCAAGCAACCGCAGCGGCCTAATAGACCAAGGGAAATGGCGTGGATGGAGTCGGCGACGTGGGAATTGTCGGGGAGCCGATTGCCGCAGTAGCGGCCTTGGGTTGTGGGTGGTCCGTGAATAGTGTTTAGACGATAATAATTCTATAAGGAGTGGAAAGCCTTGTTCGAATCAACCGATGATCTACGCATTGAGCAACTCAAACCCTTGCTCCCCCCGGCAATTCTAATGGAAGAGTTGCCCATCTCGGAAGCGGCCTCCCACACGGTGGCCGTGGCCCGCCGCGCATTAGACGCCATACTGGCCGGCGAGGACGACCGGCTGGCAGTAGTGGTGGGGCCGTGTTCGATTCACGACCCCCAAGCCGCCCTCGAATACGCAGACCGATTAAAGGAAAAAGCCGCGGCCCTAAGCGACGGGTTGTTCGTGGTGATGCGGGTGTATTTTGAGAAGCCGCGCACGACCGTCGGCTGGAAGGGTTTGATCAACGACCCCCATTTGGACGATAGCTTTGATATCAACAGTGGCTTGCGCGCCGCCCGCGGCCTGCTGGTGCAGTTGGCGGATATGGGCTTGCCGGTTGGTTCCGAATTCCTCGATACGATCACGCCGCAGTTTATCGCCGACTTGATTGCTTGGGGGGCCATTGGTGCTCGCACTACCGAAAGTCAGGTTCACCGCGAATTGGCTTCGGGCCTGTCGATGCCGGTTGGCTTTAAGAATGGGACTGCCGGCAATGTGCAGATCGCCCTCGACGCCATTGGTGCCGCCCGGCATCCACATCACTTCCTGTCGGTTACTAAGCAAGGCATTGCGGCCATTGTCGGGACTGCGGGCAATGCGAGCTGCCATCTGATTTTGCGCGGCGGCAGCGACGGGACCAACTACGATCACGCCAGCGTTGGCGCGGCCGCGGCCCGGCTCAAGGAGGCGGGCTTGCCGCATCGGGTGATGATCGATTGCAGCCACGGCAACAGTGCCAAAGATCACAAGCGCCAGCCGACTGTCGCCCGTGCGGTCGCCGCCCAGGTGGCCGAGGGGGGGGAGGATGTGTTCGGGGTGATGCTGGAAAGCCACCTAATTGAGGGCAACCAAAAACAGCAGGCAGGCACTCGGTTGGTGTATGGGCAGAGCATTACCGACGCCTGCATCGGGTGGGAGGATACGGTGGCGGTGTTAGAGGAGTTAGCCGCAGCGGTGGAGACCCGGCGAAAAACCTGAAGGAGGGTTTGAGATGGCCACATATCGCGTGGGGTTGATTGGGGCTGGGCGCAAAGGTACGCAGCATGCACGCGCCTATATGCTCGACGAGCGCACCGAGTTGGTGGCCATAGCCGATGGCGACCCGGAGAATTTGGCGTTGTTGCAAAAACGCACGGGGGTGCCCGGTTATGCCGACTACCGCCAGATGCTAGCAAAAGAAACGCTCGACATTGCCGCGCCCATATTGCCGGTCGGCGTCAATCCAGAGGTTGTCATCGCCTGCGCACAAGCTGGGGTCAAGGCCATCCTGTGCGAAAAACCGATCGCGGCCTCACTCGCAGAAGCCGACCGCATGGTCGCCGCCTGCAAGAGCCGGCGCATCCCCTTTGGCGCGGGCGACTTGGACGTCAATCTGCCGACCTACCAAAAGGCCCTAGCGTTTATTGGTGCGGGCGAGTTGGGAGCGGTCAAGCGCATCGCGTTGCTCGGCGGGTCGGGCACCGAAATGTCGGGTGGCGGCTGTCAGCGTTTTACGCTGATGCGCCACTTTGCTGGTTGCGCCGAGGTGGCGTGGGTCTCGGGCTGGGTCAGCGACGATCCGCTGAGCGAACACGACCAAGGCGGAGCTGGGTACGTGCGCTTTGTCAATGGGGTCGAGGCGTTTATCTACCGCGACAAGGATGCGCGGGGACGCGGCTACGAGGTGGTCTGCGAGGACGGAGTCTTCTACTCCGACGACAATCTCGCCGGTTTGTACCGCTATGTCGAAGGCGATGGAGCGAGTTGGGAGAAGTTGGAAAAAATCGAAGGCGTGTTGCCGGAAGGGCCAATCTACGGCCGAGTGCGCGGATATGACGCCGAGGGCTGGCGCTGGCCTGGAGACCGCAACAAAGCTAGCTGCAAGGCTATTATCGACGCGCTAGAGCAAAACCAAGACCCGCCCGGCAGCGGCGAGAACGGCGTCAAGGTTCTCGAGATGGCCATTGCGGTGCGCGAGTCGCATCGGCAGGGCTGTGCCCCGGTGGCGCTGCCGCTGGCCGACCGCAGCCTGCGCCTGATTCCCAGTCCTTCGCGGATGTACAACAAGAAGCCGATCTTAGGCCACAAAAAATACCTGGATCAGGTTTTGTCCCATAAGAAGGACTGATCAAGCGGCTGCGCCGAACAATGGGAGTTTAGCCATGGACTGCCCCCGTTTGATCCACTACAACGACGCGCACCACTTCCACGCCAAACGGCTCGAACCACCAGCCAGCCGCCACCTGCTCAATTGGCCGGTAGATGAAGTGTTGGGCACGGGCGTGGACCTACTGGTTTTGGGATTGGGATATAGCGACGTCTTCTTCCACCAAAGCGAAGTCGGTCGCGTGGTAGGGCAGGGCAAAGAGGTGTGGGAAAACTACATTGATTGGCGGATCATGCGGATGGTTGAGGTGGCCAAGGAGTTAGGCACCGACCAGTTGCGAGCCGTCATTGAACGGGGGCGAGAGACCGGGATGCAGGTGTTTCCCAGCCTCAAGCTCCAGGACGCTGCCCGGCCGGGCAGCGAACGCTCGGGGCGGCTCAAGGAGCAGTACGGAGCCGCGGTGTGCATTGGCGACCCAGGCCGGGCCGAGTGGTGTTACGACTACGCGCAAGCGGCTGTGCAGGAGGACAAGCTAGCCATCATCGGCGAAGTATTAGAAGGCTACCGAGCCGATGGATTGGAACTGGATTTTTGCTTTGACAACTTCTATTTCAAAAAAGACGAGAGCCAAAAAAACGCGCCGTTGATGACCCAGTTTGTGGCCAAGGTGCGAGCGTTGGCCACAAAAATCGGTGCGCGGCAGGGTCGCACCATTCGGCTGATGGCGCGGGTGCATCTGCGCGAGGAAGACAACCTCGCGGTGGGGTTGGACGTGGAGGCGTGGCTGCGGGCCGGCAGCCTCGATTGGGTCGTCGGTCAGGATGCAAACGCGCTGGTTGACCCAGGTATTCAGGCGCCGTGGCTGGCCGCGGTGGCCGCGAATGCGGGTGCTGTCGCGTATTATCGGCCACCGCGCCGGATCTACGACGAGCGGGTGGGGTTGCCGAGCATTGAAATGTACCGCGCCCTCAGCCAAACCCTCGCTTGGCAGGGGTACGCCGGGATGTACTTGGGTTATATGCCTTGGCCCTTGGCCGAGCGCGAGTATCAGATCCTGCGCGAAGTCGCCTATCCGCAGGCACACGCCCGGCGCGCTAAGCGCTACTTGTTGCAGCCGCGCGAGGGGGTCATTGGGGAAGAGACTGCTACGCCGGAGCGTCAGGTGCCGGAACCGCTGTTGGCGGGCAAGACCATTGCCCTCGACATCTGGGTGGCCGACGATGTGGAGAGTGCCCGCGACGACGGCGAGATGCGCTCGGCCATTTTGACGCTGCGCTTTGCCTTTTTCTGCATTGAGGATGAGATAGAAATGCGCTTTAACGGCCGGGTGCTGTCGCGCAGCGAAGCCGAAATCAGCGACGAGCGCGCGTTGACCATCCCCGTTCAACTCGCTGGCAGTATGGCGGTGCAGGCCCCGTTGGGTTTTTCGGCGCACTGGTTCCGCTTTTGCTTGGCAGCCGAGGAAGTAAGGCGCGGGGCTAATCGGGTCGAGATCGAAGTGAAGAAATTGGCGGCGCGGGCGGGTTTTGCTCGCAGCATTAATGGCGCGGAAATTTTGGTGCGCTACAAGGATTTTGTGCGTCCCGAAGGCTTAGGGCGGGAGCGGATTGCTCCGCCGGGAGGTTGAGATGCGCGTGTTGCAGCGGGGTTGGGATTTGTGTCGGCGCGGAGTGTATTGCCCTAAAAGTCGGCTGACTGGCCCAGTGTTGACTATGCGCCTTTTACCCATTCTCCTGAGCGAATGGTTGGTCTGTGCTGGTCGCGGGGTCTTTCCGCTGGCCGCCTACCGGCCTGAGCTGTCCTTGGCCGGTCACTGCGAAGTTGCGGCCATCGCGCTCGGGTACTGCGTAGCGTTCGTACCACGCTTCGAGTCGCTGCTTGAGGTCGCCGATTCGCTCGGCTTGGCGGGGATCGTGCGCCAGATTGGTGCGCTCGTCCGGGTCGTTGGCTAGGTCGTAGAGTTCGCGTGGCCCGTCTGGATAGCGGTGGACGTATTTCCACGCCGCGGTGCGCATCATCCGCGTCGCTCCGTACTCATCGTAGATGACCACTTCCGGCCGACCGGTGTCGTCTGCTCCCAACAATAGGGGCAGCACGCTTTGTCCGGGCAAGTCGAGGTGTGCCGGCAGTGGCAGATTTAGGTAGTCGAGCAGGGTCGGCATAAAATCGTAGGCGCTGACCATGCCGTCTTGGACGCTGGCGGCCGGGATGCGGCCGGGGTGGCTGACGACGAAGGGTACCTTGATCGAATTCTCGTACATGTTCGGCGGATAGGTGCCGTTGCCCTTGCCCCAGAAGCCGTGGTGGCCGCAGCTAAAGCCGTTGTCGCTGGCGAAGACTACCAGCGTGTTCTCGCGCAGCCCTTTTGCCGCTAGCTTGTCGAGTATCCGCCCAATGTCGCGGTCCATGGCCGTCACCGCGGCAAAATACCCCTTGAGCATCTCGCGGTTGCCCAAGCAGCTTTCGCTCAGCGCGTGCCCCACCGCCCAGGGGTGGATCGCTTCTTGAGGACAGGAGTCGAACGCGCAGTTGTCGTAAGAATCGACGATTTCCGGCGGGTGGCCAGTCCACGGGCTGTGCGGTGCGGTGTAGTGGACGCCTAGGTAAAAGGGTGCGTCGCCGCTGGCGTGTCGATCAATAAACGCCAGCGCGTCGTTGGTAATCGCCGTGGTTACGTAGCCCGGCTCGGTGATGAGCTCGCCAGCGCGGATCATGGGCGCGTCGTTGTACGGCCCGCCGCCTTGCTGGTGCACGTACCAATGCGCAAAGCCGTGCTGTGCGAGTTGGCTGTGCCCCAGATGCCACTTGCCGCTCAGCCCGCAGACCCAGCCGTTTTCGGCGAGGATGTCGGTATAAGCCACTTCACCAGCGAGATAGGCGGCTGCGGACTGGCCGACATTGCCCTCCCGGATCCAGTCGTGGACCCCGTGCTGCGAGGGGATCCGCCCGGTCAAAAAGGTCGCGCGGCTGGGCGAGCAGACTGGCGTGGCGACGAAGAAATTGTCAAAGCGCATGCCGGTTTGGGCGATGCGGTCAATTGCTGGAGTGCGGATTTCTGCGTTGCCATAGCAGCCAGCGGCCCAAGGGCCTTGATCGTCGCTGAGAATGAAGATGATGTTGGGGCGATTCATAGGTATATGGCCTTCAGTAAGAGTCCTGTCGCCAGCGTCCGAGGCGTTTGCGGATTTCTGCCTTGGGCAGCCTGCACCGAGGGTGAGTGCTGATTGCTTCAAGACCAGCATGTAGCTCATTTGCGCTGGCAACGGAAACCTCTAACATCTGGTCTAGCAGCCACAAAACACCGTGACAATCGACTCGCTCTTGATTGGCTAACCCGCGCAGTACACCATCACCTGTAAGCAGAGTCCAGGTGTTCCTTGCCGCAAGGGCAAGAGCGAAACTATCCGGTAGCGAAATCAACGGTTGCTCGCGCCAGTAGCGAAGGGCGTAAGCGACGCTGATATTATCTAGTTCCTCGATCCGTAGGCCGAGCCTGAGCAGATTGTCGCCCCCGTGGTTTTTTAGTTCTTGTTCGTACAAAAGGTCCGGGACGACAAACTGGAACGGGAGGCGGAAACAGGTTTCCAGTAATGAACCGCGCTCAAGATCAATCAGGATGGACGTGTCGGAAACCAGCACCTTTATGGGCTTCATCATACTCCAAGGGCTCTTCCATGCGCTGGTTCAACTCGTGGACCGAGGTTTCCAGTAGCTCAGCAGCCTTGGCCTCGGAAATCGCACCTTCGGCCAAGGCGCGGAAGCACAGGCGCTCAAAACGTCGGGGGACTTCACCCTGCATGGCGTAAGGCTCTTTATAGGGTGGTTTGCGCCAGCCTAAACGAGAAAATTCGCTAAATAGTCGTTGGAACAGGGGTCGGCCGAAGATACCGAGATCCTTGCAGCGATAGGTCAGTGCCTGAACGCTCACGCCGAATAATTCCTTGAGGGCAAAAAGTTCGCTCCATCCGATGGAAGTGCGGTGTTTGCCCATGGCAGCCCATACCACCTCAGCGGGCATGAGGAACGCCCCGGCGAAACGGAAGGCAGCCGTCTCGTCATCCACTTTTGAGCCAACGTCCAAGACCATATGTCCCAACTCGTGAGCCATTGTGAGACGCTGTCGTTCCCCCCAGTGGCTGTCGTTGACGACGAGAACGGGCACAACGTTCCTGCCGGCACGGCGCACTCTCGCTAGAAGGCCGTCGATATTGCTTTGCCCGTGCGGGCGATGGACTGCTCCAAGGGCACAAGAGAGAACCTTGATGCCATGATCCTCCATCAGCTCGACTAGATTTGGGATAGGATCGAGTCCTAGACCCCAGTATAAGCGAAGACTATAAGCGGCGCGGTCGGCCTCCGAGGGATCGTTAATGACCGGATAGGGAGCTTCGCGGGGTTTGTCCCAGTCGAGGCTTGGCAGGCCGAGAAACTCCTCGACCGTGAGGTAGCGTTCCAGCAAGTGCAGGACTTTGGCTTCGACCTGCATCTCCTCGCGCTTGCTTGTGAGGCTCTTCTTGCGAAACTCGACGCCCTCCAGTGCCATTTTTTGGTCTCCGACCAAGTAGTCCATAGGGACTGAGAGGGCGTCGGCCAGCGCAATGAGGACGCCGGAACTTGGCATGGATTCGTCGCGCTCGTACTTGCCGATCGCCTGCGCCGTTACGCGATTTCCAATGCGTTCCTCTAGGCCGCGAAGGGACAGGCCGGCGGCAGCGCGAGCGAGCTTAAGTCTCTGTCCTATCATGGACGGCATACTCCCATCAATAGTTTACAAATTAAGATTATATTGCATATAATGTAAACAAATGGAATCGCATTTGCAATCCAAGACGATACTAACGCACCATGGCCTAACCGTAGATCGCCTGAATCATGGCATTGATGTAGCCGAAGCAGTACGCATGGGCCTGATAGGAGCGCTTTGGATCGTCGTCGGTGCCCGGGACGTGGTCGGGATCAATGCCGTAGCAGTAGCCGGTGTCCTTGAGGGCTTTTAGCACCCGGTGGAAGTCCATATCTCCTTCGTCGGGCAGGGCCTCGCGGAAGCTGTAGCGCCCGCCGATGATGTTGCGGTAGTGAACGAGGAAGATCGTATTGCGGCGGCCAAAGTATTCTATGATGGGGTAGATTTCACTGGCCGGATCTTCGAGCCCTTCGGCGATGGAGCCGACGCAGAAGTTCCAGCCGTGATACGGACTGCGCTCAATCTCGATGAAACGCTTCATGCCCTCAAATTCATTGAGGACTTTGTCAACGCCCTTATAGCCGGGGGGTGTGGCCGGGTCTTGTTGGGAATTGCCCATTCGCACCTTGAATTCTGCTGCCACCGGAATCATGCGTTCGAGCAGATACTCAATTCGCTCCCAGTGCATGTCTGCGGTGACGCGCCCGGCCTCGGTCAGCTTGGCCTGTTCTGCTGCCGGGACCTTGTCGAGGCGGAACGCCGTGTGGGAGTAGCCGCCGCGCCCTTCTTCTCGTTGGGTGCGGTCGATGGGCAGGATGCACGTGTTATAGCGCAGCGAATCGATACCGGCGCGCGAAGCAGTGCGGATCATTTCGCACACCCGGTCGATTTCGCGGTCGCGCTCGGGGCTTTTGCCAAAGTAGATGATATTGGGAAAATGCTGATATATGGGTAGCGTGCTCATATCCAGCGTCAGCCCGAAGGCCTCGTGGTGCTCTCTTTCGCGCAGCAACTCGTCGAGATCCCAGCCGCGGTCGGGATGGAAGGGAAAGTTGGCGGCCTTGTGGCGCACGCCACAGCGCTGCAAAAAGCGCAACTCGGCATCGGTTGAGCCAAAATTCTGGGTGCGGACGTACATGCGTTGGCCGGGCGGCGATGCTGGTGCTGCGCCTCCGGCGGCGGCCGCCGCGGCCTCCCCGGCTGCGAGGCCCTTTTCAAATGGATCGGATTGCTTCATGGGGCTCCCTTTCGTTGGTTTGGCGTCGAATTTGCCATTCCCTATTATGCGGGTTTTAGGTTGATGGCCCAGCGGATATTCGGATCAAGGTAGGAAAATTTGACACTAGGGAAAACATTGTTCATTTCTTAAGGAGCAACGGAGGGAAGTAGCCGATGGAATACAGCGACCAACACCACGCCCACTTTGAGGAGCACGGATACGTGCGGCTGGGCCAAGTCCTCGACGACGCGGGATTGGCTGCGCTACAGCAGCGCATCGACGCGATCATGCTCGGCGAAATCCCCTACCCGGAGATGGAGTTTCAGCTCGACGGCGAGGAGGCTGACTACGCGAAGATGCCCGCGGTTTCCCCCGGCCACAAGGGCACCACGCTCCACTACCGCAAAATCATGGGCTTGGAGCAGGACCCGGTCTATCTCTCCTACATGCAGCACCCGCTCTTCCGCCAGATCACCCGGCGCTATATCGGCGAGGACGTGTCGATCTTCCGGGCAATGTTTATGAACAAGCCGGCGGAAAAAGGCACGATACTGCCTTGGCATCAAGATGTGGGCGTGGGGTGGGGCGTGGGGTACAATCCGACGACCACGGTGTGGACCGCGCTCGATCCGGCGACGATTGCCAATGGCTGTATGCAGGTGGTGCCCGGCACCCACAAGCACGGAGTGATCACCGAAAGGCATTTTCCTTCAGAGGAGCAGCTAGCGAAATGGGCGCCGCCGGGCGCGGAAATTGACCTCGAAGCCGAGGCCGGCGAGGCGATTTTGCTCAACAACCTGCTCCTGCACCGCTCGGGGATCAATCCGACTGGTCAGTCGCGCCGCGCCTTTAGCGTCGCCTATATGGACGGGGCCGCCCGTTCTGTGCGCACGGGCGCAGGCTATCCGATGATTTTTGGCGCCCAGGCACTGGTACCTGCTTAATACAGGGCTTGATAGAGCTTGCGCTGGTAGGAGGCGACCAGTGGATTGTCGCGGCCGAGTACGTGGAAGACGGCGACCATGGCCTCCTTGGCTTGGTCGCCGTGGGCTTTTTTCCCGACGATGTGTAGCCATTCCTGCAACGCGGTTTCGTAGTCGCCCTCATAGGCGGCGCAACAGGCGAGTAGGTAGCGAGCCGCGGAATCGTCTGGTTGACCCAGTACGCGCTGGGCGCAGGCGGCGCGCCCCCCAGCTTGCTGGCACTGGTGGGCAAACTCGATTTGGGTGAGCAGGGCTTGGGCCTGGGGGTACTCGGAGGCGTCCGGCTCGACGAGATTGACCAGCTCCTGCACGGTCTCGAAGCGGTGCTGCTGTAGGTGAATTTTTGCCAAGCCGAGCAGGGCTGGGCCGTCGGTCGGGTTTTCTTCCAGCACCTGTTCGTACTGGCGGGCGGCCCCGTCGAGGTCGCCGAGGGCGGCTAAGTCGTCGGCTTGGTCAACGACTTGGGCTTCCGCGATGGCGGCGTCGGAAACCAAAGGGCGAAGCATGGCTTCGATTTGCTCCCTCGGCAGTGCGCCGGTGAATTCTTGGGCTAGCTGACCGTCCTTGACGATTTTGACTGCCGGGATGCCTTGGACCCGAAAGGCCATGGCGAGCTGTTGGTTTTCATCGACGTTGATTTTAGCTAGGGCTATGCCGGGGCCAAGGGACGCGACGACCTCTTCGAGGATGGGTCCTAAGGTCTTGCAAGGGCCGCACCAAGGAGCCCAAAAATCGACGACGATGACCCGCTCCTGCGAGCCTTGGATGACCTGCTGTTCAAAGTTTTGCTCATCGACGTCAAATATCTGTGGTTGGGGTTGGATTTCCATGGTGTCCTTCCGCTGTGAAAAAGACGGCAGTGGTTGGGATGCCCTATTGGGCGCGACCGCGGCCGGCGACTGCCCATTCTTCGACGACTTCGCCGTTGCGGAGGGCGAAGAGGCGGTCGTGGAGGTTGGTGGTCATCCCGCCGTGCAGGGGGATGAAAGAGAGAATGTCGCCGACGTTGACGGGACGGTCTGCGGCGGTGGTATCGACGTGGCCGTGCTCGACTGACATACCTTTGAGAAAAAGCTCAGGCTGCTCAATGCAGTAGCCATACGGGGTCGGCGGATAGCTGGTGAAGGCCTTCTGACCGGCATCGACGATGGCTTGCCCCGGCCGGGAGGTGCTGACCACGGTGACGACCAAGCGCAGCGGACAGCGGGTGGGGTCGAGGTCGGCGCGCTTGCCCACGCGGGTCATGCCCTCATAGGCGTACGAGCCGATGCGGGTCTCGGTGCAGCCGAGGGATTTGGAAATGGCTTCGCTGCCGGTGCCGCCGCCGCTGATGATGTGCAGCGGCAGGCCGCTTTTTTGCGCTCCGGCGCGCACTTCGTCGAGGAAGGGACGGGCGCGCTCGTTGCTGGGATAGGTCATCACGCCGGTAAAGTCCAGCCCCGGTAGCTGGTCGATGTGCTGGGCGAGGGCGAGGGTGTCGGCGGGCGATTGCGTGCCGACGCGGCCGCCGCCGGTGTCCATCTCGACGATCGCGCGGATGCGGCAACCGGCGGCGGTGGCGGCCCGTGCGAGTCCATCGACGGTCGCCGCGGAATCAGCGGCGACTGTTATGGTGCTCTTGCCGCTTTGAACCAGGCGCGTCAGGCGGGCTAGCTTGGGCTGGCCGACGATGTTGTAGGGAATCAGAATGTCTTGGATCCCGCCGTCGGCCATGGCCTCAGCCTCGCCTAACTTTTGGCTGACAATGCCAATGGCCCCGGCGGCGATTTGCCGGTGCGCAATGGCGGGCGTCTTGTGGGTTTTGGTGTGGACGCGCAGGCCGATTTTGAGTTGGTCGCAGGCGTTTTGCAAGTCGCGGATATTTTTTTCTAAGACGTCGATATCGACGCAGAGAGCGGGCGTGTCGAGTTCGGTAAAGTGCATGGCGTTTAGGCCTTTCCAATAAAAAGGTCCAGGTATTGGGCGGCGATTTTTTGGGGGGCGTATTCGCGTTGGACGTAGGCGCGGCACTGGCGGCCCAAAGCGCTGCGCGCGGCCGGGCTGAGGGCAAAGAAGCGGTGGATTTGCGCGACGAAGGCCGGGTAGTCCTCGGGTTCGACGAGGAATCCGCCTTCGCGCACGCTCTCGGTTAGAGCATCGACGGCAAAGGCCACGGCCGGCGTGCCGGCGTGCATACATTCGAGCTGAGTTTGGCCGAAACCTTCGACATCGCCGGGTATGTGGATGTTGGGCATGAGAAAAAGATCGCAACTGATGCGCAGCATGGCCAGCACATCGTCGGGGACTGGCCCGAGCAAGACGACGCGGTCTTTTAGGTCGGCGGATTGACAGTGCTGCTGCAAGCGCGTGGTTTGGCTTGCAGCAGGACCGCAGATCAAGAGGCGAATATCCGCGTCGAGCAGGGGCATCCCCTTGGCCAGAAATTCGACCATGCCCTTGCGGGGGACTTGGCGACCAAAGAGCAGCAGGATGCGGTCTTGGCCAAAGCGCAGTCCGTGCTCTTGTTCAAAGCGCGAGCGGACGGCCTCCAGTTGGTCTGGTGCCAACTCCAGCGGTTCAACGCCTAGGTAGATGATTGCTAATTTGTCTGCGGCCACGCCGCTGGCCGCGGTAAGGCGGCGGCTGTGTTCGCTGATGACGACGACCTGGTCGCAGGCGCGGACTCCCCAGTGCATCAGGGTGCGAGCGAGGGGATTTTTGTAGGTCATTTCGAGGCCATAGACGGTGGTGACAAATCGCGCCGGACCCAAAGGACGCAACAGGGGAGCCAAGGCCGCGGCCACGCCGTCGGCGAAGTACACCGCATCGACGCGGCGGCCGAGCACGGCCCACAAGGCGACGACAAAGCAATAGGGGAGAAACCAAGTCAGATGCCAAAGCGACTGGCGGCCCAGCGCGACGAGATGGACTTGAGCCTGTTGCACGAGCTGGGTGTGGAGCGCGTGGCAATGGGTCTGGATGCCGCCGATGGTGGGTGGGTAGCGGCGGGCGAGAAACAGGATGCGGGGGCGAGGGTTTGGCACGGGTGCGGTTATGGCTCGACGAAGATGCGGCCGGGATTTTCTTGGGTCACCTCGCCGACGACGGCCGCCGCGTCTAGTTGGAGCGCGTCGAGGAGGGCTTCGGCTTCGGCGGCGGCTACGGCGATGAGCAGGCCGCCGGAGGTCTGGGCGTCGAAAAGGAGGTTGGCGCGGGCTGGCTCGACGCCGGCTGCGACGGTGACCTTGGCTGCCAAGAAACGCTGGTTGTCGCGCGAGCCGCCGGCCAGTCCCTTAGCGGCCAGCGTTAGGCTGTGCGCTAAAGCTGGAATTTGGCCCGCGTAAAATACCATTCCCACTTGGCTGCCGGCGGCCATTTCTGCAGCGTGCCCCAAAAGGCCAAAGCCGGTGACGTCGGTGACGGCGTGGACGGCGAAGTCGGGCAGGATTTCGGCCCCGGCCTTGTTGAGCGCGAGCATGGATTCTACCGCTTCGGCGAGGTCGGCTGCGTCGAGGTGCCCGGCTTTGAAGGCGTTGGCGATCAGTCCGGTACCCAGTTTCTTGCTGAGGATGAGGTGATCGCCGGGCTGGGCACCGGCATTGGTGTAGATGCAGTCGGGATGGACCAGCCCGGTGACGGCGAGGCCGTATTTGAGTTCGGAGTCTTGCACGGTGTGTCCGCCGACCAGTGTACAGCCGGCTTCGGCTGCTTTGGCTTGGCCGCCGCGCAGAATCTCGTTGAACACTTCGGCATCGAGCGCGCCGGCGGGAAAGCCGGCGATATTGAGCGCGGTGAGCGGCTTGCCGCCCATGGCGTACACGTCGCTGAGCGAGTTGGCCGCGGCGATGGCCCCAAAGGTGTAGGGATCGTCAACGATGGGAGTGAAAAAATCGACGGTCTGCACCAAAGCCTCGCGCTGGTTGAGGCGATAGACGCCGGCATCGTCGGCGAGGTTGAAGCCGACCAGCAGGTTGGGATCGGTGTTTGCTGGCAGACCTGCCAGGGCGCGCCGCAACTGGTCGGGGCGCAGCTTGGAAGCTCAGCCGCCACAGGCGACCATTTGCGTTAGGCGCTTGGTCTTTTTATAGGTGAATATCTTTTGCCAACGGTTCATAAGCGTTTAGGAAAGATAGCACTATATTTCACAGCAAGCGAGGCGGCCAAGCGATCGATTGGCCAGAAAGGGGATACCGAATGCGCATTGCCATAGCAAGTTTTTCCCACGAGTCGAATTCGTTTTACTCGCAGCCGACGCAATTGGAGGATTTTGCGGTCTGTGAAGGTGCGGATGTGATCGGCCAGTACGCGGCAACGTTCCACGAAATCGCCGGCTACATCGCCGGGGCCGAGCAGTTTGGCTATGCGCCCTATCCGCTGCTGGCCGCTGCGGCGACGCCGGGCGGTCCGGTGACGGCGGCCACATACGAGCACTTTGTCGGGCGCATCCTCAGCGGACTGGAAGCGGCCCCCAAGCTCGACGGGGTGCTGTTGGCGCTGCACGGGGCCATGGTCGCCGAGGGATTCCCCCAAGCTGACGGCGAGACCGTGCGCCGGGTGCGGGCGCTGGTGGGCGACTTGCCGATTGCCGTGACCCACGACTACCACGCCAATGTGCCTCCAGAACTGGTGGCCGCGGCCGATTGCTTGATCATCTACAAGACCAATCCCCACATCGACCAGCGGGAGCGGGGCTTGCAGGCGGCGTCCATGCTGACGCGGCAGATTCGCGGCCAGATCCAACCCGCGATGGCGTTAGTCAAACCAGCCGTGCTCTTCAACATCTACTTCCACAACACGAGCGTCGCGCCGATGCAGCCGCTGATGCAGGCGGCGATTGAGCTGGAGTCGCAAGCGGGCATTCTCGGATGCAGTATCGCCGCTGGGTACCAATACGCGGATGTGCCCTATATGGGGCCGTCGGTGGTGGTGATTGCAGACGGAGACCAAGAAAAGGCGCGGCGCGAGGCCGAGCGATTGGGCGAGCAGATGTGGGCCAGCCGCGACCAGTTAAAGCCTGCAGTGCCCGATCCGGCCGCGGCCGTGCGGTTGGCGTTGGCCAGCGAGCAGACGCCGGTGTGTCTGCTCGACATGGGGGATAACATCGGCGGCGGATCGTCTGGGGACTCGACGTTTGTGTTGGAGCAATTGCTGGCCCAGAAAGCAGATGGTTGGGTCGCGTCGGTCTGGGATGCCGAAAGTGCGCAGGCGTGCTTTGCGGCTGGCGTCGGCGGGCCGGTCCAGCTCAGCGTCGGCGGCAAGACCGACGACATGCACGGGCCGACCTTGGAAATCGCCGGCCGGGTGCGGACGCTGCACGACGGGTCGTACGAAGAGCGCGAACGGCGGCACGGCGGGGGCCGCTATTTTAATCAGGGGCCGACCGCGGTTGTGCAAGTCGAGCAGGCCGGCAGTAAAGGACTGCTGTTGCTCAACAGCGAACGCGCCTGTCCCAATAGCATCCACCAGATTACCTGCGCTGGAATCCAACCCGAGCACCAGCGGATTTTGGTGGCCAAGGGCGCGGTGGCCCCCAGAGCCGCGTACGAGCCGGTGTGTGGTCGCATAATTGAAGTGGCCTCGGGTGGAGCGACGGCGATTGACCGGCCCGCTGATGATTACCAGCTAGCGCGGAAGTCGCTTTATGAATGGCGTTGACACAAGCGTTTTTGCTCGACGCGTATGGCTCAAGGTCCGTTTGATTCCTTTTTGACTTCCGGCTATATTGGCTCAAATTACAAACACAAGCGACTAACTAAAACGAATAGGAGGAAAAGGCTGTGACGCTTCGCATCGGCCTAATTGGCGCGGGGGCCAATACCCGCCTACAGCACATTCCCGGTTTTCAAGGCATCGCCGGGGTCGAAATAACCGCAGTCTGCAACCGCTCGCGCCAATCGGGCCAACGGATCGCCGACGAGTACGGCATCCCACAGGTCTTTGAGGACTGGCAAGCGCTGATCGACAGCGACGACGTGGATGCGATCTGCATTGGCACTTGGCCCTACATGCACTGTCCGCTGACGCTGGCCGGGCTCAAAGCGGGCAAGCACGTGCTGACCGAGGCGCGGATGTGCATGAATTTGGCCGAGGCGCGGCAGATGTACGCGGCCGCGCAGCAAACGGACCAGGTGGCCATGATCGTGCCAGCGCCCTTTTACTTGTCGGCTGAGCCGCTGTTGCTCGACAAGCTGCACAGCGGTTTTTTCGGCGACTTGTTGGAAATTCACTTCACGGGTCTCGCTGGCGGCTACGCCCCGGACGCGCCGTTGCACTGGCGGCAGCGGCGCGATCTGTCGGGCAACAACATTATGGCGATGGGCATTGGCAACGAGACGGTGCGGCGCTACGCTGGGCACGAAAAGGCCGTGATAGCCTACGGCAAGACGTTCACGACCGAGCGGCTCGACGAGGAGACGGGCAAAAAAGCAGCGGCTGACGTTCCCGAGAGCTTGGGTATTGTCGCCGAGATGGAAAGCGGCGCGACAGCCGTCTATCACCTGAGCAGCGTCGCCCGCTTAGGCCCTTCTTTTGGCTTTGCCTTTTACGGGACTAAAGGCTCGTTTAAGATGGGCGAAAGTGGAGTATGGATCGCCGGCGAGGACGACGACGAGTACCAGTCTTTTGCCATCCCCGACCATCCGCGCGATGGCTGGCAGGTGGAAGAGGACTTTGTCGCTGCCATCCGCGATGGTCGGCCCGTGACCCACACCAGCTTTGCCGACGGCGTCAAATACATGGAATTTACCGAAGCCGTACAGATCAGTATGGCGGCTGGGCGGCGAGTGGAGTTGCCGCTTGATTGATGGCGCAAAAAGCGAGAGCAAAGAGCGGCTGGGGCTTTTGCCTCGGCCGCTTTTTGGTTGTCCGAATGGGATTTTAATAGATGACAACTCGATGAGGGAGGCTTACCATGAAGACACTTAAAGGGCACCTTGAAGGAAAATTGCGGAACGACCGTTTTCGCAGGTTGTTTTCAGAAGAAAAGCAGTTGGCCCAGCTTTCGCTGCAAATCCTTCAGGTCCGGCAGTATCTTGGTTTGTCTCAGCAGGAGGTCGCGAAAAAAGCAAAAATCACGCAGCAGCAGCTATCCAAGCTGGAGCATGGAGCCAATTGCAATGTTTCGACGTTTCTCAAGGTGTGCAATGCTTTGGGCGTGATTGTCGAATTAGAAACGTCAGAGTTCGTGGAAGATCCCGTTGTATAAGATTTGCGCTGTGGCACATGTAGAAGCGGCTGGGGCTTTTGCCTCGGCCGCTTTTTTATTCGTCGAGCAGTTGGCCGCAGTGTGGGCAGCGGCTTTCTGAGTTTGCTGACCGATGATCGGCTAGAGCCTCGACAAACCCCGCGCCGAGCAGGCCGGCTGGCAGCGCGAACATGCCGATCCCCAAGATAGCGATGACCGCGGCGATAGTCTGGCCGAGGGCGGTGATTGGATAGGTGTCGCCGTAGCCGACCGTGGTCAGGGTGACGATGCTCCACCACATGGTGGCTGGGATGCTGGTAAAGACCTCGGGCTGGTCTTCGTGCTCAACGAGGTACATTAGCGACGAGGAGAGGGCCAACAAGATCAGGAGCACTAAGAAGATGCTAACTAGCTCTTCCTTGCGATCGGCAATGACGTGGCCGAGCAAGCGCAGAGCGCGGAAGTAGCGCACTAGCTTGAGGACGCGGAAGATCCGCAAGACGCGTATCACGCGGATAAAGCGCGCGTCCACGGTCGGAGGCGGTAGTAGTAAAGGGAGAATGGCCAGCAGGTCGATGATGGCGAGGGGCGTTAAGACAAAGCGGATGCGCCCCGTAACCGGATGCGCAAACCGCGGATTGGCGGTAATAGCCCACAGGCGTATTAGGTATTCAATCGCGAACACCGTCAGGGAGAAATCCTCAAAGAGTTCAAAGGCGGCGCGATTGAGGTTGTAGATCGGCTCGACGGTTTCGAGGATCAGGGCGACGATGTTGAGCAAGATCAAGACGATGATCGCCACATCGACGATGCGCCCTGGCTCGTAGTCTGGCTCGATAAAGTGATAGACGCGCTCTTTGAGACTCATGTGCTTACTCCCACTCGGCGAACATCTCCTCGGCCAGCCCAAAGGCGGTGGTCATGCCGTTGCCGCCGAGGCCGTTGACAACGGTTACGCCGCGCGCTGGCTCGGCGATGAAAGCGGCTTGGTCGGGGTGCTTGGCGTAGATGCCGTGCCAGCGTTGGGCGATGTGCAGGGCTGGAGCATCGAGAAAGGTCTGGAGATAGTCGAGAATTAGCCGGTCAATTTCGGGGTTGTCAAACGGATCGACGACCCAGTCGTACTGGTGTGAGTCGCCGATGGTGATCTCGCCGCGGCCGTTTTGCGAAGCCATCACGTGGATGCCCCAGCGATCGAATTCAGGGCGCTCGGCGGCAATGCGCTGTGCGTAGCTGGCCAGCGTTGGGCAGCATTGGAAGGCCGGGTAATGGCGCAGCGTCAGCCCGGCGGCCAGCATCGGCCCGAGACGCCAGTTGCCGGGCTGGGGTGCGGTGCGCATCATCTGCAACTTGCAGCGAGTGAGCTGGCTGCTGGCAAATAGTTGAGGGTAGAGCGATTCAAAGTCGGCTCCGCTGCAGACGATGGCGCGGTCAACGGACCAAGTCTCGGCAGGCGTGTGGATTTGAGGCAGGTCGATGTGGTGGACTGGGGTGGAGAAGCGGAGGGTGATACCGTACTGGCGGGCTAGGTAATCTGGCAGTGCGGCGACGGCCTCGCGGGGATCGACGCAGAGTTCGGTCGCACTCCAGAGGCCGCCTTTGAGGCCAGCGGATTGGACGGCGTGGCTGCGCGCGAGGACGGTGTCTTGGTTGAGCAGTTCGACCGCGTAGCCAAGGGCCGGGGCGCGGTCGGCAAACTCGGCTAGCACGGCGCATTCGTCGTCGGCATACGCCAGGTGCAAGGACCCGGTCTGGGCGCACCAGATGCCGGCTTTAGGGGCGAGGTCGAGCCATATCTGGCGCGTGTGGAGGGCGCGTTGGTGAATGGGGCCGGGGGCTTGGCCGATGGGCCAAATCATGCCGAAGTTGCGGATCGAGGCCCCTTGGGCTTGGGGGGTGCGCTCGAAGAGGACGACGCGGTGGCCGCGTTTGGCTGCGGCCACCGCGTGAGCTAAGCCGACGATGCCAGCGCCGACGATGGCGATGTCCGCTTTGAGGTCGGTCATGGCAAGGACCGGCGATGGGTGGCAAAGGCGTGCCGAAGACGCATCAGGCTACCACTCCGTTGCAGAGAAAGTCAAAAAGGTCCCAGTTGTGCGCTCGGCCCGAGGCCAATAATTCGGCGTATTCGTCGGTTAGCGGCCTGTTGCAGATCATGGGCACCACGCCTTCGTGCAGCCCCCCGTGTGAGCGCAGGCCCTCGGCCACATCGGCGAGTTGGTGCCAGTCGGGGGTGCGGCCGAGCACGGTGTCTTGGTCGGCGAGGACGACCAGTTCGCCGATGCGGTCGGCGGGCAGTTGGTAGGTGGCGGCGGCTTGCTGGCGGCTGAGGACTTGTTCGACGCCGGGGATGGCGCGGAGCATTGCGGCAGCGCGGGCGGTGTGCGCGTCGTCGAGATAGACCGTCGCGTAGGAACCCAGCGCACCGTGGTGGACGACATAGGGGTCGGTGATGGGCAAAATGACCCTAGCTTCGGCGATGCCAGCGGCGACGAGTTGGGTCTCGATAAACTGCACCTTGGGCGAGCCGTCGGCCTCGGTTTTGGCGTTCATGCCGTGGTCGGCGGTAATGCCCAAGATGATGTCTTGGGCGTCGAGCGCACCGATAAAGCGGTCGAGGCGAGCGTAGAAGGCCTTGGCTTCTGGCTCGCCGGGTGCCCACTTGTGCTGGACAAAGTCGGTGGTGGAAAGGTAGAGCAGGTCGAGGTGGTAGTGCTCGAGCAGACGGGCGCCGGCCTCAAGGCAGTACACGCTGGCTTCGGGATCGTAAATGCCGGGGTTTTCCCGTCCGACTAGGCTGAGGATGTCGGCGATGCCGTGCGTGGTTGGCGCGGCTTCGTGCGCTTTTTCGACCGAGAAATTGATGCCTTGCCAGCCGTGGGCCAACAGCAGGCGCAACTTGTCTTTGGTGGTGATGGCCGCGACTTGTTGGCCGGCTTGAGCGAAGGCGGCGAGAATCGTTGGGGCGCGCAGGAAGCAGGGGTCGTTCATCATCACTTCCGCGCCCGCGGCGATGTCGTAGTAAAAGTTGCCGGGAATGCCGTTTATGGCCGGCGGCGCACCGGTGATGATGGCGACGTTGTTGGGGTTGGTAAAGGAGGGGATGACGGTATGTACTTGGCCGTGGGCGCCGCGCTCGATGATCGAGCGGAGATGGGGCATTTGCGCGGCCGCTGCGTCGAGGTAGGCTTGGGCGCAGCCGTCGAGGCAGAGGCCGACGATGGTTTTTTTGCGCCGGCGATAGGCTCGGTCATTGACTTGAATCATGGGTTGGGGGCAATGGCGACGCGGAGGTGCTGGCCGGTTGCAGCCAAGTCGGTGGCTTGCGCTAGCTCGGCGAGGGCAAAGGGGTCGCTGGTCAGCGACGAGTACGGATAGCGGTCGGCGGTGCGGGCGAGAAAGGCGAGTGCTTCGTCGAGATGGTGCGGGCTGTAGTTGTGGACGCCGCGGATCGTCAGGCACTTGCGGATGATTTGTTCGCCGGTCAGCGCTAGCTGGGTGTCGGGGTGGACCATGCCGACGAAGATGTAGCTGCCGCCCGGGCGCAGGGCCGCAATCCCGGCGGGAATCAAGTCGGCGTTGCCGGCGACTTCAAAAACGGCGTCGAGTCCTTGCGGTGGCGGCGCGGTTGCGGGTATCGCGCCGAATTCGCTGGACAGCGCTAGGCGGTCGGCGTTGATGTCGGTGCAGTAGATTTGCTCAATGCCGCGCTCGGCGAGCAAAACGCAGGTGTAGAGGCCGAGCAGACCAGCGCCTTGGACCAGAACGCTGGTGCAAGGGGTGGGCAGTACGGCAATGGCGTTGACGGCAGTGGCCAAGGCGCAGTTGGCTGGGGCGACTGCGGAGTCGGGCAAGTGGTCGGCTACATTGGCGATGTGCGTGCCGGGCCTAATCAGCAGATGGGTGGCGTAACAGCCGTTGAGTCCGCTGCCGTCGGCGAGCGTGGCGTGGCCATATTTAAAAAGCGCGGTGCATTTTTCCGGCAGGCGATGTTCGGTGCAGGGTACGCAAGCACCGCAACTGTCGGCGATGCTCCAGCTTACGCGGTCGCCCAGCGAGAAGCCGGGGCGCTGCGCGGCGACGATGCGGCCGACGGCTTCGTGCCCGAGGATCAGGGGGGTAGGCTCCGCGCGCCGGCCGGACAGCGTATGGAGGTCGGAGCCGCAGATCGTGGCCAGGCCGATCTCGACGAGCACTTCACCAGGCGCGAGGCAGTCGGGCAGGGGCAGGTTTTCGCAGCGCAGCGGATGGCTTGGGCCGTCGAATATCTGTGCGCAGGCCGTGGGCATTGGCTAGCCTGGCGGCTTGCGCCAGTAGCCCGCTAACAGGTCTTGCGGCACCCAGCCGAGCAGTCGTCGGGCCTTGGCGTTGCTGTAGCGGCCGTGGGGGGTGTCGGTGGTGATGTGGAAGATCTCGCAGCGCGAAGGCAGGGACGCCAAATCTACTTCTAGGCACTTTTGCAGGGCGCGGGCGGCGTCGGGAAAGGTGACGGAAAAGGGATTGGTGCCGCGGCCGAGTTGCTCGGCGGACGGCTCGGCGTCGCGGAAGCTCAAAAAGAGGGTGGTGAGCACGTGGATGGGGTGGTTGGCGGCGAATACGCGGCAAATTTCTTGGCCGAGCGATTTGCTGTGAGCGTAGAGGCCGACGCCCGAATGCAGGGGCACTTCCTCGTTGATGTCGAAGTCGTAGTGCTCGTACGAGGGGCCGGTTTGGGTGAAATGGGGGCCGGTGTTGACGAAGCGGGAGTGGCCATTTTCGACCGCGGCGAGCATGGCGTTGTAGGTGCCGATGGTATTGACGTCAAAGGCGATTTTGCGGTCGGGGCGCAGCACCGAGCAGTTGATGGTTACATCGGTGCCCGCGGTGGCGCGGCGCACTTGGTCGAGATCGGAGACATCTACCTGCATGGTCTCGTGCGGGCTGTCGATGGGCACGATGTCGGTGATGCGCAACTCGTAGGTGTCTTGGAGTTGTGTGACCACGTGCGGCCCGAGGAAGCCGTTGCCGCCGAGGAGCAGAACTTTCATGGATTGGCCTCAAAGTTGTATTGGGGGTCAAACGATAGGTGGCTCTTGGCGCGTTCGACCGCAAAGCGGGCGCGCGCCGCCGCCGACTGGATGTGGAGGGCGCTGTACTGGCTGGCTGGCCCTTTTTTGAGGATTTGGGCCACCGCTTGGGCGGCGTCGCGCTCATCGAGCCACATGGGATCGTACGGTTGGTCGGCGACCTCCTCGGCGCGGACCAGGTGGCCGAGGCGGGCAATGGTGATGCGGAGTTGGTGGCTGTGGGCAAACTCGCGGGCCGTAAACTCGGCTAGATGGGCGCCCAAAACGGCTGGGGCGCAGGTGGGCAGCGGCTTCCAAGTCTCGTCAACGGTGAGGTCTTCTTGGTATGGGGCAAAAAGATCGAGGGTGCTCAAGACGATGACGTGTTCGACCGCGGCGGCCGCCGCGGCCAAGAGCAGATTGTAGGTGCGGCGCGTATTGTGATCTAGCCAAGCGATCTCGCTGTCGCCGGCCCGGGGCGCGTACGCGAGATGGATGATGGCGTTGCGGTCTTTGACGAGTGCGTCGGTTGCTGGGCCGTGCCCTAGGTCGCACTGCACTCCGAACGTAGGTTCGGGGTCGGTCAAGCGCACTTGGTAGGTGTCGCCGAGGCCGGCGGCTAGGGCTTGAGCGAGCGGGGTCGCGGCGTTGGTAATGAGTACGCGCATAGTCTTAGAGTGCCTGTTGGTCGGTTTGGGTGGGGACGATGTCGTGGAGTTGGCTGTCCATCAGCGCGGTGGGCGACTGCATTTCGAGCACCGCCTTTTCGTGCAGTTCGTCGATGGTGCGGCAACCGGCCGTAGCGAGGGTGGCGCGCAGCATCTGGATGCGGATCGGCAATTTGTCGTGGATCGAGCCGATGTAGGGCACGTAGCCGGAGATGCCCTCTTCAAAGAAGTTTTCTTGCGTCTGCGCATAGCGCCGCATGTTGTGGGCGCGCAGCGAACCTTCCATCCAGTACTCCTTGACGACTTCGCCAGCCGCGTTGCGCACGAGGTTGCCTTGGCTTTCGCTGTAGCCGGCGAAGAAGCTACCCATCATCACCGCATTGGCCCCCAAGGCCATGGCCACGGCGATTTCGGCTGGGCCTGAAATGCCGCCATCGGCGATGATGGGCAAGTAGGGGTTGCCGTCCTGCTGCCACTGGTTGCGCGCGGCGTTGATTTCCATCAGGGCCGTGCCTTGGCCGCGGCCGGTGGCCTTGACTTCTTGGGTAATGCAGCCCGAGCCGATTCCCATGCCGACTTTGACCGCGTCGGCACCGGCCTCGGCCAGGAAGCGAAAGCCCTCGGCCGTGACGACGTTGCCGCCGATGACCGGGGCGTCGGTGCGCTCCTTGAGGAATTGGATCATCTGCCGCTGGTATTGGGTGTGGCCGTCGGAAGCGTCGATGACCAGCACATCTACTTCTTGGGCGATGAGGGCTTCGGCTCGCTGGCGGTCTTCTGGGTGGGTGGAAACGGCGGCGCCGACGAGCAGGCGCTTCTTTTCGTCAATGGATTCGTTGGGGTGCCGCAGGTGCTTGTCGAGGTCCTTTTTAAAGACCACCGCTTGCAGCATCCCCCCCTTGGATAGAATGGGCAGGAAGCCGCGACCATAGCGGATCATCAGCTCGTTGGCGGCTTTGAGGTCGCTTATTTCGCGGCCGGCCTGCACGTCGGTTTTCATCCGCGAGGCGACTTGGCAGTCGAGATCGCGGCGCTCGTCGAAGTCCTTGTCGGTGAGGATGCCGAGGAGTTGGTCGTGGAACTGGCCGCTGGTGGTGACCGGAAAGGTGGTGTAGCCGGTGCGGTGGATGATTTCGACGACCTCGGCGATGGGCTGCTGGGGAGCCAAGGTGAGAATATCGGTCTGAAAACCGGCCTTGAAGCGCTTGACTTGGCTGATTTTGGCGCACTGCTCGTCAACGGGCTGGCTGACCGGCAGGATACCGATGCCGCCTAGCTGGGCCAAGGCAATGGCCATCTCGCCGCCGGTTACGGCCTGCATGGCGGCGCTAATAAAGGGAACGTAGAGGTAGAGAAAGTCGTCTCCCTTGCGGCAGAGCCGAGTTTTGAGCGATGTATTGGGCGCGTTGCCGTCGGTTGGCGTATAGCCAGGCAGCAGGCGAAATTCTTTGAGGCTGTGCGAAGGGGTGCTCAGGACTTGGGCCATGGAAGTCCTCTCAGCGTCGTTGGTGGGAAAAGGAGGGAGAATGTAGCCTTAAAGTATAAAAATTGTCTCGGTTTTATTCAACACACGTGGTTTTATTTATATTTTTATAAATGTACCTATAGCCAAAGGAGCTTTGTATGTTTTACGAAAAAATGTACCCCAAGCAGCATTCGACCAACGGCACGACGTGTCTGGTGGCTGGCTTTGTCGCCGGCGTCGCCGTTGGCGCGGCTATTGGCGTTTTACTGGCCCCCAAAAAGGGCGAGGATACCCGGCGCTTGATCGCGCGCCAAGCCGAAGAAACGCGCGCTCAGGTGGTCAAGGCCGTCGATGGAGTGACGGCGCGGTTTGACAAAAAGCAGCCCCCAGCCGAAGAAGAGGCCGCCTAAGAGCGGCCGTAGTTGAGGCGGTAGAGGCGCGCGTAGATGCCGTCTTGGCGCAACAGTTCTTCGTGGCGGCCCCGCTCGCGCACCTCGCCGCGGTGCATTACCAAGATCTGGTCGGCACTGCGGATGGTGGAGAGACGGTGGGCGATGACGATGGAAGTGCGCTCGCTCATCAGCTTGGCGATGGCGTCTTGGATGAGCAATTCGGTCTCGGTGTCGATGCTAGAGGTCGCTTCGTCGAGGACCAGGATTTCCGGGTCGAAGGCCAGGGCGCGGGCAAAAGCCAGCAACTGACGCTGGCCAGCCGACAGGGTTGAGCCGCCTTCGGCCACCGCGTGGGTGTAGCCTTGGGGGAGGCGTTCGATAAAAGGCGCGGCGTTGACGTAGCGGGCGGCGCGTTCGACTTGGGCGTCGTCGATGGCGTCGTCGCCGAGGCGGATGTTGCCGCTGACATTGCCCGAAAACAGGAAGACCTCCTGCTGGACGATGCTGATGCGGCGGCGCAGTTCGGCGGCGTGCCACTGCCGCACGTCGCGGCCATCGACGAGGATTTCCCCGCGCTGGATGTCGTAGAAGCGGCAGAGGAGGCTGACGATAGTCGTTTTGCCCGAGCCGGTAGCGCCGACCAGCGCCAAGCTCTGCCCGGCCGGTAGTTCAAACGAGACATCCTTGAGAATCCAGTCTTCGGCGGCTGGATCGTATTTGAAGAACACGTTGCGGAATTCAATCTGTCCGCTGCGGCTTGTTGCGGGTAGCTTGCGCTGCGGTCCGCCGGTGGGTTCGCTGGGCACGGCCAACATCTCGAAGATGCGCTCCGACGCGGCCATGGCGCTCTGCAGCAGGGCATAGCGGTCGGAGATGTCCATGATCGGGCGGAAGAAGCGGCGGATGTATTGGAGAAAAGCCACCAGGACCCCCAGTTCGATGCGGCCGTCCATCACGTCCGAGGCTCCGTACCACAGCACTAGTGCCATGCCGACTGTGCCGAGTAGTTCGGTAAACGGAAAAAAGATGGCGTAGTAGTGAACTTCGCGGTCCTCGGCGCGGCGATAGGGCAGGTGCTCGGCGTCAAAGTCGCGCAAATTGCGCTGCTGGCGGTTGAAAAGCTGCACCACCTCCACGCCGGTGATATTCTCCTGCAAATAGGCATTGAGCCGGGCCAAGCGCGTGCGCAGCTCGCGATAGGCGCCCATGGCTAGGCCTTGCAGGTAGAAGGTCGAGATGGCGAGTACCGGCACCACGGTGCAGCAAATCAGGGCCAGTTCGAAGTCGATATAGGCCATGAAGCCGACGATGGCCAGCAACGTAAAAAGATCCATAAAAACCGAGACGACGCCCTCGCTAAAAAACTCGTTGAGGGCGTCGATGTCGTTGGTGGCGCGGGTCATAATCCGGCCCAGCGGCGTGCGGTCAAAGTAGCGCAGCGGCAGCTTTTGCAGGTGGGCAAACAGGTCGCGGCGCATGTCGTACATGACGCGCTGACCGATCATGCCGGTGACCAACGTCTGGGCGTATTGCGCGCCATACTGCACGGCGACGCTGCCAAAAAAAGCCGCGATCATCCACCGCAATCCCGCCCAGTCGCCGACGGCGATGTAGTCGTCAACCGCTACCTGCGTGATATAGGGCCCGACCTGGCCGAAGCCGGCGGCGAGGGCAATGGTGCCAAAGGCGAGGATTACGCGCCCGCGGTGGGGCTTGAGATACCCCAACAGTTGCAGCGTCAGTTCCAAGCTGAAGGTGCGCTGTTGGATTTCTTCTTCTTGGTTGAGTTGGGTGCTCACAGCGTTGCTAGCTCGGCGCGCAGTTGCTGGTGCTGGTACAGCTCGGCGTAGAAGCCGCCGCTGTTGACCAAATCGGCGTGGGGCCCCAGTTCGGCGATGCGGCCGTCTTCGAGCACGGCGATGCAGTCGGCGTGGCGCAGGGTCGAGATGCGGTGGGCGATGATGAGGGTCGTGCGGCCCGACATGAGGGTGTGCAAATGATCGAGGATGGCTTCTTCGGTATGGGTATCTACCGCTGAGAGCGCATCGTCGAGGATGAGGATCTGGGGGCGGCGAATGAGTGCGCGGGCCAAGGTCGCACGCTGTTTTTGGCCGCCGGACAAGGTGACGCCGCGCTCGCCGATGAGGGTGTCGAAGCCGGCGGCGAACAGGTCGATGTCCTTTTTGAGCTGGGTCGCTTCGGCGACGGCGTGGATTTGGGCTTTGGCCGCCGAGTCGGTGCCGTAGGCGAGGTTGGCGCTGAGGCTATTGGAAAACAGAAAGGGATTTTGCGGGACGTAGCCGATGGCGTCGCGCAGAGTCGCCAGCGGCCATTGCTCGATGGGCACCCCGTCGATGAGCAACTGGCCTGGCCCGGCTTGAATCAAGCGCGGCACCAAGCGCGCCAAGGTGGTCTTGCCCGAGCCGACCCGGCCGATGATGCCCAGGGTGGTGCCTGGGGGAATTTCGAGATCGATCTGATGGAGGACCTGTTCTGCGCCGTAGGAGAAGTTGAGCTGGCAAAAGGCGATGTGCCCGGCGATCGGCTGCGGCGTGGCCGGCGGCAAGGCGCGGTCTTGGATCTCGGGCTCGACGGCGAGGATTTCGTTGATGCGCTGCATGGACACGAGGGCGCGCTGGGCGCGGTCGATGACCCAGCCGATGTACATGATCGGGCGGATGAGTTGGGTCAGGTAGGCGTTGAAGGCGACGAAGGCCCCCAAGCTGAGTTCGCCGTCGATAACTGCGCGCCCACCCAGCCACAAATTCAGCCCCAAGCAGAGCGAGGCGATGACGTACGACAGCGGTCGGTAGTTGGCGCGGGTGAGGATATAGGCGCGGTTTTTTTCGAGGTACGCCAAGTTGAGCTGGTCGAACGCGGCGTTTTGCGCCGACTCTTGGGTGTATGCTTTGACCACGCGGATGCCGGAGAGGTTTTCTTGGATGAAGGTGCTGATGCGGCCGAAGTAGTCTTGGATGTCCTTGTAGCGGGTGTTGATGACCGCGGCGATGCGGATCATCACGATGCTAAAAAGCGGCATCGGCAACAGCACCAGCAGCGCTAGCTTCCAGTCGAGCAAGCACATAGCGGCGAGGGTAAAGGTCAGGCCCAAGGCCGTATCGACGATGCCGCGAATGCCATAGATCCAAAACAGATGCACCGAGTGCAAATCGTTAGTCGCCCGCGCCATCAGGTCGCCGGTGCGGCGCTGCTGGTAGTACGACAGCGGCAATTTGAGCAGGTGGGCAAAATACGCGGTGCGGATGTCGTATTCAATGCGATTGGCGGCGCGGCCCAACAACAGCCGCATGGCGTAGCCGCACAGGGCCACGCCCAAGGCGTAGGCGAGGATGTAGAAGACGTAGGTTGCCACTTGCTGGGCGGCCGTCTCCGGCGCGGTGACCGCATCGACGGCATCGCCGACCAACAGCGGGATGCGCACGGTCGCCACCTGCCCCAGCCCAATGCAGAGCGCGCCGAGCAGGATGGGCACCCGATAGGGGCGGACGTATTGGGAAAACGGACCAAACATTAGCGGCCCAGCACTAGCTCGGGAAAGGTGCCAGCCAGCAGCGGTCGCATGGCCGCTAACGCCGCGCCGCGGTGACTGAGGCGGTTTTTTGTTTGCGGGTCGAGCTGGGCCATGGTTTTGCCGTGGGCGGGGACCAAAAAGACCGGATCGTAGCCAAAGCCGTTGGTGCCGACGGGTGCTGGGGCGATCAGCCCTGCACAGGTGCCTTCGCTTTGGCACTGGCGGCCATCGGGGCTTGCGGCGCAGAGGACGCAGCGGAACCGAGCACGGCGCTGGGCTGGCTCGGGATAGGGCGCAAGCTCGGTGAGTAACAGCCGGCAGCGGCCGGCGTCGTCGAGGTTGGGGCCGCCGTAGCGAGCCGAGTAAACCCCGGGCGCACCGCCGAGGGCATCGACTTCGAGACCCGAGTCGTCGGCGAGCGCGATTTGGCCGCTGGCTGCGGCATAGGCGCGGGCTTTAAGCTGGGCGTTGGCGGCAAAGGTCTGGCCGCTTTCCTCGACCTCGAGTTCAAGGCCCAGCGCCGCCGGCGCGACTACTTCGAGGTCGGCGAGTAGCGCGCGGACTTCGCGTAGCTTGCCGGCGTTGTTCGAGGCCAGAAGCAGCACCATTGCGACTATTGGGACTGACTGTTGATCTCTGCCAGTTTGCTCGCTGCGTAGTCCTTGTAGCGGCTGTCGTTGACCGCGCGGTTGTACCAGCGGCGCGCTTCCTCGCGTTGGCCGAGTTGGAAGTGCGCGTCGCCCAGCAGCACTTCGGCGGCTCGGTAATTGGCTTGACAATCCGTGGCGCGCCGGCCGTACTCAATGGTTTGGCGGAAGTTGCCCATGCCGTAGTGGGCCTCGCTGAGTCGGTACTGGGTCTCGCAGTCGTCTTGGTCTAGCGCGGTGGCCTTGTTGAGCGGCGCAATGGCCTCGTGGAAACGGCCGAGCTGATTGAGCGCACTGCCGAGCAAGCGATGCCCTTCGGCGTACGTGGAGTCGATGGCTAGGGCCTTTTGCATAAGCGGCACCACGCCCTCTATGTCTTGGGTGTCGAATTTCACCCGCGCCAAGTCGCCGTACGATTTCATGTAGGTGGGGTCGGCTTCTATGGAACGCTGGTAGGTGACCACGGATTTGCCGTAGTCGCGGTTGAGGCGCTGGATATCGCCGAGGGCGTTGTAGGATCTGGCGTCGGTGGGATCGGCGGTTATGGCCTCGGTATAGGCCATAGCCGCTTTGTCTGTTTCGCGCAGGCCGCTGTAGGAAAGGCCCATGATGTAGAGCGATTGGGCGTCGAGCACGCCAAGCTGTTGGCTATCGGTAAGGTAGGCGATGGCCTCGTTGTACTTTTTTTGCCGAAAGCTGTTGAGGGCGGCGTTTTTATACAGTTGGACTAGGGCCTTGACGGCTTTGTCCGGCTTGGTGCCGAGGGCACGGGCGGCGGTAAAACTGGCGATGGCTTTGTCGTACTCGTTGAGGGCCTTGTAGGAAATGCCGAGGACGTAGTGCGCGTTTCCGTAGGTAGAATCGGCCTCCACAGCCTTTTCTAACTCACTAGTGGCGGCACGGTAGTTGGCCTTTTTGACCAAGTCGTAGCCTGTGCGGAAGTGGTTGAGGGCTGCGGGCGACTGGGCCAAGGCGGGGGCGCACAAAAGCGCGAGGGCGAGACTGAGCAGGCAGCAGTACTTCAAAGCGGTCCTCCTAAGACTAAAATGACAACAGGCGGGGCGGCCTTTAGCGGCGGGCGTCGAGTCGGGCCTTGACTTCGCCGTCGTCGGGAAAGCGGCCTTCTTGCAGCTTGGAAAAAACTAGTTCGCCATTGAGACTGACTTCAAACCGCCCGCGGTCTGAGGGCACCAGCGAGAAGGCGTCAATGTCGGTCTTGTAGGCAATTAGTAGCTGTTCCGCCAAACTGGCGGCTCTAGTTTCGTAGCCTCAAGCCGAGCAGTAAATCAGTTCTAAGTTCACGGGAAACCTCCGGTGGAATAGGGGTTGAAAAAGTATAAAAGCCACTGGGAAGATTGTCAAAAACGGCCGGTGGATACAGTGGACGATGTTAGGGTCGGCCCTTATCTTTCGTTTATAATTAACTGACGTTGCGCCGTCGTCGTGGTCTGCGGTTTGTTGCCACCCTCCTTTTGTCGTTTCCGCGATGGAACAGGCATGACAAAAGCGGCGCAACAGTTAAGTAATGGAATAGGTACGCGATATGGCGGGGACTTTGAAGCGAAAATTCGCCCTTGGGGCCTGGCTAGTCAGCGCTGGCTTGGGCATCGCCTGTGGAGGCCCGGCGCCCGAAGCGTACATGGCCCAGCTAAAGAGTCTGCACAAAGCCGAGCGCACCAAAGCCGCCAACCAACTCATCCGCTTCGAGGCCGACGAGGTGGTCCCCCTACTGATCGACGAGGCGGACTCCGGCTACATTCGCGTGCGGTTTGAGGTCATGCACCTGTTGGGCCGCTTTAAGGACGAACGCGCCGTGCCAACGTTGATCGCGGCCCTAAAAGACAAGTCGCCGCGGGTGGCGGCGACTGCCGCGTGGGCGCTGGGCCAGATCGGCTCGCCCGCCGCGCTGGCTCCGTTGCTCAAGTACGTGCGCGATCCCACGGTGGAAGTGCGCCAATACGTGCTCAGTGCGCTCGGATCGTGCCATTCGTACGAAGCCGAGCCGGCCTTGAGCGACTCGGCCTTCCGCGTGGTGTTTCGCGCTTTGCGCGCCCCCAAGCCCAAGTGGCGGGTTGCCGCCTTGCAGAGTTTGCGCGCCTATGGGTACCGCGATGCAGTCGAAGAAGTCATTCGCATGTCCGTGGACCCCTCCGACGAGGTGCGCTATGTGGCGGTGCAGGCCCTCGGCCAGATCGGCCGCACCGCGCTGGGGCAGCCGGCCCGCAACGCCATCTACGAGGCTTTGCTGGTCGCCCTCGACGCCGACGAGCTCCAGAGCGTCCGCAGCAAGGCCATGCACGCTTTGGCCGCGGTGGGCGATGTGCGGGCGGTGCCGCACTTGCAGCAGCTAATGCAGGAGGGCACGGAAAAAGACCAAACCGCGGCGCGGCTGGCCTTGTACAAGCTAAGCCCCCAAGTTGCCGAGGCGATGAGAGCAACTGAGTTAGGAGCAAAATGAGGGAATTGAAGATCGGCTTCCCGTCCGGGAGCTTGCAGGAGTCCACGTTTGACCTGTTTGTCCGCGCTGGCTATCGCGTGCGGCTGGCGCCGCGCTCCTACGTGCCCGACATCGACGATCCCCAGCTTGCGGGCCTGATGTTCCGAGCGCAAGAAATCGCCCAGTACGTAGCGCGTGGCGTCGTCGATGTCGGGCTGACGGGCCGCGACTGGATCCTCGAAAGCAAGGTCGATGTCGTCGAAATCGGCGAGCTGACCTATAGCAAGAGCACGGCGCGGCCCCTGCGCTGGGTTATTGCCGTACCCGAGGATTCTCCCATCCAATGCGTCGAGGACCTCCAAGGCTGCCGCATCGCCAGCGAGTTGATTGGCGTGACGGGTCGTTTTTTGCAAGACCGCGGCGTGGAGGCCGAGGTGGAGTTTTCGTGGGGCACGACCGAGGTCAAGGCCGGTATTCCCGGGCTGGTGGATGCAGTCGTCGAGGCGACCGAGACGGGCACATCGCTCAAGGCCAATCGGCTGCGGATCGTCGATACGGTCTGCGAATCGACGCCGCGCCTGATTGCCAACAAGGCCGCGTGGGCCGATGGCTGGAAGCGGGAGCAAGCCGAGAATTTGCTGATGCTGCTCAGGGGGGCGCTCGAAGCCGAGCACAAAGTCGGCCTCAAAATGAACGTGCCGCGCGCCCAGCTCGACCGCGTAATCGCCCGGCTGCCAGCCCTGCACACGCCCACGGTCTCCAGCCAGATGGACGACGAATGGGTGGCGCTGGAAATCGTCGCCGACGAGCGCGTAGTGCGCGAGTTGATCCCCCAGCTCAAGCGGCTGGGGGCCGAAGGCATCATCGAATATCCGCTCAACAAGGTCGTGTACTGATGGTTCCCATTGCGTCTTATCCGACCGAGCCGCTCGCCGCCCCACTGGCCGCCCTGTTGGCGCGCCGCCCCGAGTCCGACTTCGAA
This sequence comes from Candidatus Latescibacterota bacterium, assembly GCA_965221515.1. Taxonomy (GTDB): domain Bacteria; phylum Latescibacterota; class UBA2968; order UBA8231; family UBA8231. The sequence goes on along the minus strand of OZ244897.1, from coordinate 2,766,306 downwards.
GTTGAGGACGCAGTGCGGGGCATTCTGCGGCAGGTGCAAAAAGAAGGCGATGCCGCGCTGTGTGCGCTGACTGCGCAATTCGATGGCGTGGAGATAGGCCCCGAGCAGTTGCGGGTGCCAGCCTCGGTGCTGGCCGAAGCCGCGGCCGCGCTCGATGCCAACCTGCGCGCTTCGATGACGGCGGCGATAGCTAACATTGGCGCCTTCCACCAGCGGCAAAAGCGCAACTCTTGGTTTGTCGAAGACGGCGACGGCGTGATGCTGGGCCAGAAAATCACCCCCATTGAGCGGGTGGGGCTGTGCGTGCCGGCGGGCGAGGTGCCGCTGTTTTCGAGCCTGCTGATGACGGCTGTGCCCGCGCAGGTGGCTGGCGTGGATCAACTCTGCGTGGTCACGCCGCCGGTAGCGGCTGGCCGCCCGGCCCCGGTGATTGCGGCGGCGGCGCACCTGTTGGGTATTGACGAGGTGTACGCCGTGGGGGGGGCGCAAGCGGTGGGGGCGCTGGCGTATGGCACCGAGAGCATTGTGCCGGTCCACAAAATCGTCGGCCCGGGTTCCCCCTATACGGTGGCGGCGCAGCGGCAAGTATTCGGCACCGTCGGCATCGCGCTGTTGCCTGGCCCGTCGGAAATTGTGGTGCTCGCCGACGCCGGAGCCGACCCGCGCTGGGTCGCGGCGGATTTGCTGGCCCAAGCCGAACACGGCTGGGGAGCGGCGTGCGTGTGCATCACCGATTGCGCGGCCTTAGCGCGCCGCGTGCAGGAGCAGCTCAAAGCGCAACGAGTGGCACTGCCGCGCCATTCAGTTATCGACCGTGCGTTAGACCAATACGGCGCGATCGTCGTGGTGCCTAGCCTCGAAGTGGGGGTCGAGCTGCTCAACCGCCTAGCGCCGGAACACGCCCAATTGCAGGTGGCCGACCCCTGGCGCTGGGTGGATTCTGTTCGCCACTGCGGCGCCCTATTCCTCGGCGCCGCGGCCACCGAGCCGGTTGGCGATTACTTTGCTGGCACCAACCACGTGCTGCCGACCCAGGGCGCGGCCCGCTATGCCTCGTCGTTGGGGTGGGCCGATTTCGTCAAGACGACGAGCCTTATCGCCTATACCCCCGAGCGCTTGGCCCACACCGCCGAGCACATCGCCTGCCTGGCGCAAGCCGAGGGCTTGGCAGCCCACGCGCAAGCCGTCCGCATCCGCCAACCGGGAGCTGATCATGAGCGCTGAGCAACGCACGGCGCAGATTGTGCGTCGGACGACTGAGACCGACATCGAGTTGCGGTTGTGCCTCGACGGCCGCGGCCAGTGCCGCGCCGACACCGGCCTGGGCTTTTTTGACCACATGCTCGATGCCTTGGCCCGGCACAGCCTGTGCGACTTGGAAGTGCAATGCCGCGGCGACTTGCAGGTGGACGCCCACCACACGGTAGAAGACACCGGGATCTGCCTCGGCCAAGCCATTGCTCAAGCCCTCGGCGACAAGGCCGGTATTCAGCGCTACGGCCACAGCTATGTGCCCATGGACGAAGCCTTGGCGCGGGCGGTGGTGGATTTGTCGGGACGGGCCTATTTGGTTTTTGCCGCCGCTTTTAGCCAAGAGCGGGTCGGCGCACTAGAGGTGTGCTTGGTGCGGGAGTTTTTCTACGCAGTGGCCGACCAAGGGCGGATGAATGTGCATCTCGACCTGGTGCGCGGCCACAACGCCCACCACGGCATTGAAGCCCTGTTCAAGGCGTTTGCCCGCGCCCTGCTGATGGCCGCGCAGCCGAGCGAGCGGGTGCAGGGCATTCCTTCGACCAAGGGCGTGCTCTGAGGCGCGCCCTCGCCGATGAAAATCTGCCACTTGATGTACGACGACATCGCCAACCCGTGGTTGGGCGGCGGCGGCGCGGTGCGGGCGATGGAGCTATACCGCCGCTTGTCGAGCCGCCACGAGATCACCGTCGTCAGCGGCCTGTTTCCCGGTGCCGAGTCAGAAACCGAGCGGCACGGTCTGCGCCTGCTGCGCGTTGGCTCAGCGCGCAGCTATGCCCTGAGCCGGGTGGGCTATTGCCGTGCGGCGGTGGCGCAGTTGCAGCGGCTAGAGTGGGATTTGTGGATCAACGAGTTTTCGGCGTTTGCGCCGCTGCGCGTTCCGGCGGCGCTGCGGCGGCAGGGCTTGCTTTTGTTTTATCACTTCATGGGATGGCACGCCCTGGCCAAGCAGCCGCTGGTCGGCGGCGTGGCATGGCTGTGCGAGCGGCGGGCGCTGCGGGCTTATGAGCGGATTTTGACGATTGCGCCTAGCGTGCAGGCGCGCATTCAGCGGCGGGTGTGCGATGCGAAGGTCAGTCTAGTGTACAGCGGCGTCGATCGGCGCTTTTTTGCGTTGGCGCCCGAGCAAGCGCCGTACTTGCTCTACTTTGGGCGCATGGACATCCACACCAAAGGAATCGACTTGTTGATCGCCGCGTTTGCCGCGATTGCCGCCGAGCACCCGGATATCGGCCTCACGCTGGCCGGGCGCGGCACTCCACAGCAACTTGCCAAGGTGCACAGCTTGGTGCGGCGGGCCGGACTAGCGCACCGCGTGCAGGTAATCGGCCGGGTGGCCGAGGAACAACAAGGCGAACTCTTGCGCCGCGCCCTGATAGTCTGCGTTCCGTCGCGCTACGAGGGTTGGTGCATGGTGGCGGTGGAAGCTGCCGCGGCTGGCAAAGCGGTGTTGGGGACGGACATTGACGGCTTGCGCGATGCCGTGCGCCACGACGAGACCGGGGTGTTGGTGCCGCCGGAGGATGTGGGCGCTTTGGCCGATGGGATGCGCGCCCTGATTGTGGACGAGGCCAAGCGCTGCCGCTTGGGGGCCGCGGGTCGGGCGTGGGCTGGGCGGTTTAGTTGGGATCGGCTAGCCGAGGATTTGGAGGCGGTGTACTTGCGGGCGGTTGAGGACATGGGATAGGACGCACTCGGAGGGATTGTATGGTCAAAAAGAACAAACAAGCGCCGGCAAAGGCCGCCAAGCCGCCTTTGTGGAATCATCGCCTATTCCCGCCGATCTTTTTTTTGGTCCTGAGTTTGCTGTACTTCTACGAGTTTCCACTGTCGGACAAAATCGTCTATGGCATGGATGTGGGCACGGATTACCACCGGGGTGCGGAGCTGAGCTTTTGGGACAAGGTGCAGACGTTGGACCAGCCGCTGTGGGATCTCAAAATGGGCGGCTTCCCCCAGTCCGAGGGCATTCGCCCGCAGTACTTTCCGACCTATGTGCTGTACTTTTTTACCAGCTTTCAGCGGTATATTGGCTGGCGCTATATCCTGACGATGTTCGTCGCAGGTTTGGGCATGTACGCGTATTTGCGCCAAATCCACGTGGGCGGTCGCGCCGCGCTGTGGGGCGGGGTGGCGTTTATGTCGGCGCCGACCTTTTTGGCGTTCCCTTTGGCTGGGCACTACGCCAAGATGGGCGTCATCGCCCTGTTTCCGTGGATCATCTGGGCGTTGGAGCGGGCCTTGGCGCAGGGTCGGCTGGTGTATTGGGCAGCGGTCGGGGTGCTAATTGGCGCCTGTGTTTACTCGCATCCACCGATGACCTACTTCGCGCTGTTGGGCCTTGGGGTCTATTTCCTATTTAAGCTGTACCAGATGCGCCGCGAGCGGGCTATCGTCGGGCGCTTTATTCGTTTTATAGGGGCGGTGGTGCTGGGTTTGGCGTTGGGGGCCGAGGGGGCTTTTCCGGTGATGATGTACACCCGCGCCGAGTCCAAGCGGGCCACCGGCGATCAGGTGGGGGGCAAGACGGTCGAGCAACAGCTTGCGTATGCGCGGAGTTGGTCGCTGCACCCGGAGGAAGTGGCGTCGCTGGTGGTGCCAGAGTTTGGTGGGTACGACGATGTGCTGGTGCCGGGCGGCGCGCGCTATTGGGGCCGCAATGCGTTTAAAATTAACGCCGAGTACTTCGGCGTGCTGGCTGTTTTATTGGCGCTGCTGATGGTGCCGGAGTGGCGGCGACGGCCGCAGGTGGCGCTGTTGGCTGGCGTGTTTGTGCTGGCGTTGGCTTATGTGTTGGGCGAGCACACGCCCGTGCACTGGCTGGCGTTTCACGTGCTGCCCGGGGCGGATGTGCAGCGCGCTATTGGCATGGGGTCGTTTGTGTTTGCGTTTGCCGGGTGTGCGTTGGCCGGGCTGGGGTTGCAGCGGGTGTTGGATGCAGATGCCGAGGAGCGGGCGTTGGTGCAAAAGCGCTTGGCCTATGTCGGCGGCGTCTTAGCGGCGCTGGCCTTGGCGGTGGCGCTTTTTCCGCAGGCGACGACTGCGGCGTGGATACAGGCGTTCTACAGCGATATTGCGCCGCAAAAGCGGGCGGTGTTGGCTGGCAGCTACGATTGGATTGGGCGCGGGGGTTGGTGTGTGGTGCTGGCTTTGGCTGCGGGCTTGGCGTTGCTGTTGTTGCGGCTGGCGGGGTCGCTTTCGGCGACGGTGTTGGTGGTGGGTTTGTGCGCGGTGACGCTGTTTGATACGTGGCGCGTCAATCGGGTTTATTTGCACTACCGGGATCCGGGCCACTATGCGGATATTCGCCGCGAGAATCCGCGCGCGGTGCAGTTTTTGCAAAGCGATGAGTCGCTCTTTCGCATTTTGCCGTTGCCGAGTTTTCGGGTGCTAGAGGAGCCGGGTTATCACTTGCACGGGGTTTGGTCTATTACGGGTTTTCACGATCTGACGGTGGGGCGCTACGACCGAATTCTAAAGGAGTTTGAGCCGCTGGTGCAGCAGTTTTTGCGCACGGGTGTGCCGTCGGCTGGGTTTCAATCGCTGTTGAATTTGCTCAGTGGGAAGTATTTGGCTGCGCCCAAGTTGCTCGAGTTGAATATGGCGGCGTATCCGCTGCGCTTTGAGGGGCCCCGCTATCGGCTGTACGAAAATCCGCAGGCGTTGCCGTGGTTTTACTTGGTGCCGGAAGCCGAGGTGTTGGACCGCGGCGAGGCGGTGTTGGCGCGGTTGTTGAGCGGGCGGGCCGATTTGTCGGGCGTGGCGTTGCTGGAGCGGGCGCCGACGGTGCGGCTTGATGGCGCGGGGGATCGGGCCGCAGACCGGGTGGAGCCGTTGGCGCACGATCCAAAGGAGGGGTTGATTCGCCTGCGGACGCAGAGTGCGGGGGCGCGGGTGTTGGTGGTGTCGGAGAATTATCAGTCGAACTGGTCGGTGTGGGTGGATGGGGAGGAGGCTGAGATGTTGCGTGTACATTATATATGGAAAGGGGTGGCGTTGCCGGCGGGGGAACACGAAGTGGAATTTCGCTATTTTTCGCCGGTATTGGCTTGGGCGCGGGGCGCCGGGTTGGTGGGGTTGGCCGTGGTGGTGGGGGTGGTGGCAGCGGCGTGGCGACAGCGGCGACGAGTTGGTTGACAAGCGATTGGGGGTCGGTGATATTTGCCGACGATAGGCTGAAAGGTATTTGCTATGGTTGGTGGTGCGATAGATTGGACTGTTATTGGCGTTGGTATTGCGTTGGCGAGCGTCGTCATTGCGTTGGCGGGGTTAATTCTGGCGACGACGCGGGGTATTCGCGCCGATATGCGGGTGCAGTTGGATAGGCTGGATAAGCGAATTGACGGGCTTTCGGCGCGTATGGATGAGCGGATCGATGGGCTTTCGGCGCGTCAGGACCAACTGGCGGCTCGTATGGACGAGAAGTTCGATGCGTTTTCGGCGCGTCAGGATCAGTTTGCGGCACGTATGGATGAGCGGATGGGTCGGTTGGAGCAGGAGCAGGCGCGGATGAATGGGGTGTTGGAGACGATACGGGATGTGCTGTTTGCGCGGGCTGGGCGTCGGGAGATGGAGGCTGGGGAACGGGTGGCGGAGGCGGGGGCTGAGTATGAGGCGGAAGAGTAGGGGGTGAAAGGGGCTGGATTCCTGCTTGCGCAGGAATGACGGGGGAGTGCAGGCATGGGAGGAATTCTTAGGAGTATGTTTTGAAAAGGTATTTGCTATGGTTGGTGGTGCGATAGATTGGACTGTTATTGGCGTTGGTATTGCGTTGGCGGGGTTAATTCTGGCGACGACGCGGGGTATTCGCGCCGATATGCGGGTGCAGTTGGATAGGCTGGATAAGCGAATTGATGGGCTTTCGGCGCGTATGGATGAGCGGATCGATGGGCTTTCGGCGCGTCAGGATCAGCTGGCGGCACGTATGGATGAGCGGATGGGTCGGTTGGAGCAGGAGCAGGCGCGGATGAATGGGGTGTTGGAGACGATACGGGATGTGCTGTTTGCGCGGGCTGGGCGTCGGGAGATGGAGGCCGGGGAACGGGTGGCGGAGGCAGGGGCTGAGTATGAGGCGGAAGAGTAGCGGGTGAAGGGGGCTGGATTCTTGCTTGCGTAGGCATGACGGGGGGGCTTAGGAATGGTGGGGGAGCGCAGGCAGGACGGGGTGCGAGGGACTGGATTCTTGCTTGCGTAGGCATGACGAGGGGGCTTAGGAATGGTGGGGGAGCGTAGGCAGGACGGGGTGCGAGGGGCTGGATTCTTGCTTGCGTAGGCAGGACGGGAGGGGCTTAGGCGGGGCGAGCGGTGGGTGCTTGTGTTGAGAAGGGATAGACGGGAGAAGGGTGTCGTGTCGTCGCTTTACTGGGACGCAAGGTGGGACAAGTAGGCACCCAAATGCGCGAAAGTTGTGCTTGACACTCCTATTTAGGATAAGTATAATTATTACTTGTCTCAATTCTTACTGCCACTTATGGATGACTCCATTTCGAGAGAGGAAGCGTATGAAAAGTGCGCCTAAGCAGCATCGAAGCGGGTTTAAGTCATATCCATTTTCAACCTATTTCACAATCAGGGATGCCTTCCCTGGGGAGATTCTGTAATGATACAGGCGAAGTCGTTAATGCGGCGTTTGGCTTTTGTGCCTTGTTTACTGGCGTTTGGTTTGGTGCTGGGAGCTGGGGAGGCGCAGGCGCAGAAAATTGAGCTCTCGGTGGACAAGACCGTGGTTCGCGAAGACGGCGGTGCGGTCACGATCAAGGTGACGGCTAAGACTAAGGATGCCAATGGGGACCATGTGGCACTGGGGGATAACGAGCGGGTTGTGATCTTGACGCAATCTAGTACTCCGGCGGATCAGTTCGGTAAACGTTTCACGATTACGCTGCCGACTATCGTCATTGCAAAGGACGCCAAAGAGGTGTCGGTGGATGCTGTTCTGACTCCCATATCGACCACTGATGACAATCGCGATATTACGATCCAAATCGCGGGTAATGCTGGTGGTACAACGGTCGATGACCCGGCCGCGATCACGATACTCGACACTCATAAGCAAAGCACGAAAATCACGCTTTCGTTGAGTCCGGCCAAGATAAGCAAGGAGGCCGAGAGGACGGCTGTTACGGTGACCGCTTCTTTGAACGGAAAGACGGTCAACAATAAAGCCCTGTCTTTTCTAGTGCGGCAGCAGGCCGGCGGGACAGCGACCCGCGATGCGGATTACGATATCACGTCGGGTTCGCTGACGATTGCTCGGAAGAAGTCGTCGGGGAGCACGACGATTTACGTCGAGCCCAAAAATGCCAAGGCTGGCACTATTAAGATCGGGACTGCTGACAAGATAGAGATCAGCGGTAAGGACGTAAACAACGATCTTGACGCCGAGGATAGTTGGCAGGCATATGGTGATACTGAGACAGCAGTAGGTGCCTCGATCGTTATCAAGAGACAGGATTCTATAACGGATTCTTTCACGGTGGCGCCGACGCTCATCGATCATGATGGTGATAGTGCCACTGCTGAGGTTTATCGGTATCTTGAATCCACATCCACTATCAACCTCAACAACGATAATGATACAGCAGATACTCTGGCGGTAGTGTCGGAGAAAGATTTACTTCAAACGCTCGAAATCGACGCTGTTGATTTCACTATCGCTGAGGATGCGATTGCGGCGACGAAGGGTCTGACGGCGACGCCCAGTGTGCTGCGGGAGTCGCTTGTGGGGCAGACAGAAGATTCGCGGGAGGAATCGGTTGCGTTGAAGGTTGAGTTGGAACACGCGCTGACGGAAGACGCGAATGTGCGGTTTTTAGTGCGAGACGACTTGGACGATCTGGCCGAAGATTTCACCGACGACGGCACGGTGGTTGCCGAGCGGGGCACGCACTACGAGGCGACGGTGGATGCGTTGGTTATTCCGGCGGGTGAGACGACGGGAACGACGACGCTGAATCTGACGCTGTTCGACGACGGCGGCAAGAATCCAACCAGGGCGTTCCGGGTGCAGGCTCAGGTCGGCACTGTTGTTAAGTACGTGGGTATCAAGATCACCGACGACGAGACGCCGACGACCAATATCGCCTTGTCGGCCAGTCCGGGCGAGATCAAGGCCGATTCGGGCGAGCAGACGATTGCGATCACCGGCACGGTCAACGGCGACGCCTTTGAAGAAGACCAGACGATCACGTTGGTCATCGTCGGCGGCGACGCAGCGGCGACGCGGGACACCGAGTACACAGCGGTTCTTCGCTCGCTGACGATTCCGGCGGGTCAGATTGAAGGCTCGACGACGGTTTCGGTTACGGCGTTGGCTGGCGGCGATAAGAAGGTGTGGATTGGTTCGGTGAAAAACGATCCATTCACCAAGAATATAGAAGACGATGATGTCAAGGTTTCTGCGGTAGCGGTCGTGCTGAAGGATGCCGACCCGGTGGACGAAACCGTTGATCCGGGCGCCCTTGGCTTTGGCGTGGACCTGTCTTCGACGGTCTATGACGGCATGGTCGGTTCGGCGCTTGCGGTTATCGAGTTGCCGGAAGCGACCGGCGGCGAAGGCGACCGGACGTATAGCATCTCGGCGAATCTGCCGGCGGGCTTGTCTTTTGACCCGGACACGCGGACGATTTCCGGTACGCCGACGACAGTGGGCACGGAAGTGGTTACGTACGCGGTCGTCGATAGCAAAGGCAGCGCGGCCACGACCTTGACGATTGAGATTGCGGCGGCAGCCCCGCCGACAGTTGAAGTGGCCGAGGTAAGCGCGAGCCAGACGTCAGTGCGCGAAAACGGCGCGACGACCGAAATCTCGGTCAAGGCGACCTTGTCGTCTCCGGCGCCGATAGCTGAGACCATTCGCTTCACGATTGAAGCGCCTAGCGTTGGCGCGGCAGCCGTTCGCGATGTGGACTACACCGCTTCTATTGGCGGCAGCGTGGCCGTAGAGGCCGGTGCGACCCAAGCGAGCACGACGTTGACACTCACGCCCATCGACAACGGGCAGGAAGATGGCAACCGGGCGCTGGCAGTGGTCGCGGCGGCTTCGGGTGGCTCGGCTTCGGCGGACGTTACCATTGCCGACGATGAGACGGCGAGTACGTCGATTTCGTTGTCGGCGGAGCCGCACACGGTCAGCGAGAGTGCTGGCGTTACCAGTGTGGTGATCACGGCGACGTTGAACGGCAGGGTGCTGGACGCGGCGGCGATAGTCACGCTGTCGGTCGATCCGGGTTCGGAAGCGACGCGGGACGTGGATTACTCGGCACTGTTTAATCCGTTGTTGACGATTCCGGCTGGTGCAGTGTCTGGTTCGACCGAGTTGCTGATTGATCCGACGGCTGATGGCGCGGACGAGGGCAACGAGACGATCACGCTGCTCGGCGCGATTGCAGGGTTGGCCGATGGTTCGGGTACTATAACGCTCAGCGATCATGAGGCTCCGCCGCCGGTCGATCCATTGGCTTTTGCTGGCGAGGTGGGTGATCTGGCCGGTACGGCCGGCACGGCGATGGCGTCGGTTGAGTTACCGGCGGCTTCGGGCGGTTCGGGCGATGTGGCCTACAGTGTGTCGGAATTGCCGGCGGGCTTGTCGTTTGATGCGGCGACGCGGACGGTTTCGGGTACGCCGGAAGCCGACGGTGTTACCGAAGTTACTTATACGGCGACGGACGGTGCCGGGGACACGGTTACTTTGACCTTCTCCATCACGGTCAACGCGCCGTTGGTTTTCCCGTCGGACTTGAGCGACTTGTTCAGTCTTTTCAATGCGGGTGCTGGCAAGCGCGTGCCGATGGAGGCCGGGCTGAATACCGATGCGCGGCTGTATCTGGCGGCGCCGACGGAGTTGCCGAACGTGGGTGAGGATTTCGTCCTCGACGTGCGGTTGGCTGACTTTGCGGCGCTCAAGGGCTACGGCTTGCAGGTGGAGTACGAGGCCGACAAGCTGGCGTTCGTCGAGGTGTTGACCGATCAGCCGTTGGAAGGTATGGCACCGCAGGCGCGGGTGGACCAAGCGGGTGTTTTGCTGGTAGCCGCTCTGGGAGATGTGGTCGCCGATGGCGAGGTGATGCTGAGCTTGGTGTTCCGTCCGACAGCCGAGATTGAAAATACGGTCGTCGAGATCACTGACACTCAGACCTATGACAGCGCGTTGGGCTTCAACCGCTTGGCGTTACCGGCTCCGGTGGCGTTGCAGACGCGGCCGGCAGTATTCGCGTTGGCCAACAACTATCCGAATCCGTTTAATCCGGCGACGACGATTCAGTATGCGTTGCCGCAGGCTTCGGATGTGGCCCTGACTGTGTATAATGTGTTGGGTCAGCCGGTGCGGACGTTGGTGGCCGAGCATCAGAATGCGGGGCGCTACGTCGTCGAGTGGGACGCGACGAATGATAGCGGCCACAGCTTGTCGTCGGGGATGTACTTCTACCGCTTGCAGGCCGGCGGAGAGTTCCTCGAAGTCAAGAAGATGCTGTTGCTCCGGTAAGCACTCACGGCACAGCGAGTTCGTGAAAATGGGACCTCAACGTTGGTTGGGGTCCCATTTTCGTTATTAGCTGATGTTCTGCCGTTTGTGGCTCCGGCGCAGACTGGATTCCCGCTTGCGCGGGAATGACGATTGTACAAGGTCGAGCGCTTCGAGCAAGAGGTGAAGACTGGATTCCCGCTTGCGCGGGAATGACGACTTTTAAAGGTGTCGGACTGGATTGCCGTCCCGTGTCGGGGCGCGGGAATGACGACTGCATACGAGTGGGCTTGACACGTAGCTTTATTGTATCCTAATTATAGGTTTTGCCGCGTCGGCGGCTTGGGTGGGAAGGGTGCCAATGCCTTGGTGCCGTTGCAAAAGATACTGTCTTTACAGGGGATAAGGGGCGTTTTGGCTAAGGTGTTTAAAGGGTAATTAATTCTTGACACTTCTATTTTTTCTCGGTATAATTAAGTCTGTTGTATAAGATAACGCGCCAGCGTTATGGACGAAAAGGCCGCGAAAGGGGGCGTATGCAAAGCGTAAAACCGAGCAGTTTAAGCGGATTTAAAGCAAATCCATCTTCTTCTTATACCATTTTTTCAGTCAGGGACGCTTTCCCTGGGGAGGTTGAGTAATGATACATACAAAGTCGCTAATCCGGCGCTTGGCTTACGTGCCTTGGTTGCTGGCTTTTGGTTTGGTGCTGGGCTGGGCTGGGGAGGCGCAGGCGCAGAAAATTGAGCTCTCGGTAGACAAGACCGTGGTTCGCGAAGACGGCGGTGCGGTCACGATCAAGGTGACGGCTAAGACTAAGGATGCCAATGGGGACCATGTGGCACTGGGGGATAACGAGCGGGTTGTGATCTTGACGCAATCTAGTACTCCGGCGGATCAGTTCGGTAAACGTTTCACGATTACGCTGCCGACTATCGTCATTGCAAAGGACGCCAAAGAGGTGTCGGTGGATGCTGTTCTGACTCCCATATCGACCACTGATGACAATCGCGATATTACGATCCAAATCGCGGGTAATGCTGGTGGTACAACGGTCGATGACCCGGCCGCGATCACGATACTCGACACTCATAAGCAAAGCACGAAAATCACGCTTTCGTTGAGTCCGGCCAAGATAAGCAAGGAGGCCGAGAGGACGGCTGTTACGGTGACCGCTTCTTTGAACGGAAAGACGGTCAACAATAAAGCCCTGTCTTTTCTAGTGCGGCAGCAGGCCGGCGGGACAGCGACCCGCGATGCGGATTACGATATCACGTCGGGTTCGCTGACGATTGCTCGGAAGAAGTCGTCGGGGAGCACGACGATTTACGTCGAGCCCAAAAATGCCAAGGCTGGCACTATTAAGATCGGGACTGCTGACAAGATAGAGATCAGCGGTAAGGACGTAAACAACGATCTTGACGCCGAGGATAGTTGGCAGGCATATGGTGATACTGAGACAGCAGTAGGTGCCTCGATCGTTATCAAGAGACAGGATTCTATAACGGATTCTTTCACGGTGGCGCCGACGCTCATCGATCATGATGGTGATAGGAACAATGATAATGTCTATCGGTATCTTGAATCCGCTATCGACACAGACGCTGATGGTAATGCGGATGGTTTCGATCTGAACAACAATAATGATACAGCAGATACTCTGGCGGTAGTGTCGGAGAAAGATTTACTTCAAACGCTCGAAATCGACGCTGTTGATTTCACTATCGCTGAGGATGCGATTGCGGCGACGAAGGGTCTGACGGCGACGCCTAGTGTGTTGCGGGAGTCGCTTGTGGGTCAGACGGAAGATTCGCGGGAGGAATCAGTTGCGTTGAAGGTTGAGTTGGAACACGCGCTGACGGAAGACGCGAATGTGCGGTTTTTAGTGCGGGACGACTTGGACGATCTGGCCGAAGATTTCACCGACGACGGCACGGTGGTTGCCGAGCGGGGCACGCACTACGAGGCGACGGTGGATGCGTTGGTTATTCCGGCGGGTGAGACGACGGGAACGACGACGCTGAATCTGACGCTGTTCGACGACGGCGGCAAGAATCCAACCAGGGCGTTCCGGGTGCAGGCTCAGGTCGGCACTGTTGTTAAGTACGTGGGTATCAAGATCACCGACGACGAGACGCCGACGACCAATATCGCCTTGTCGGCCAGTCCGGGTGAGATCAAGGCCGATTCGGGCGAGCAGACGATTGCGATCACCGGCACGGTCAACGGCGACGCCTTTGAAGAAGACCAGACGATCACGTTGGTCATCGTCGGCGGCGACGCAGCGGCGACGCGGGACACCGAGTACACAGCGGTTCTTCGCTCGCTGACGATTCCGGCGGGTCAGATTGAAGGCTCGACGACGGTTTCGGTTACGGCGTTGGCTGGCGGCGATAAGAAGGTGTGGATTGGTTCGGTGAAAAACGATCCATTCACCAAGAATATAGAAGACGACGATGTCAATGTTTCTGCGGTAGCGGTCGTGCTGAAGGATGCCGACCCGGTGGACGAAGCCGTTGATCCGGGCGCCCTTGGCTTTGGCGTGGACCTGTCTTCGACGGTCTATGACGGCATGGTCGGTTCGGCGCTTGCGGTTATCGAGTTGCCGGAAGCGACCGGCGGCGAAGGCGACCGGACGTATAGCATCTCGGCGAATTTGCCGGCGGGTCTTTCGTTTGACCCGGACACGCGGACGATTTCCGGTACGCCGACGACAGTGGGCACGGAAGTGGTTACGTACGCGGTCGTCGATAGCAAAGGCAGCGCGGCCACGACCTTGACGATTGAGATTGCGGCGGCAGCCCCGCCGACAGTTGAAGTGGCCGAGGTAAGCGCGAGCCAGACGTCAGTGCGCGAAAACGGCGCGACGACCGAAATCTCGGTCAAGGCGACCTTGTCGTCTCCGGCGCCGATAGCTGAGACCATTCGCTTCACGATTGAAGCGCCTAGCGTTGGCGCGGCAGCCGTTCGCGATGTGGACTACACCGCTTCTATTGGCGGCAGCGTGGCCGTAGAGGCCGGTGCGACCCAAGCGAGCACGACGTTGACACTCACGCCCATCGACAACGGGCAGGAAGATGGCAACCGGGCGCTGGCAGTGGTCGCGGCGGCTTCGGGTGGCTCGGCTTCGGCGGACGTCACCATTGCGGACGACGAAACGGCGAGCACGTCGATTTCGCTGTCGGCAGAGCCACACACGGTCAGCGAAAGTGCCGGTGTTACTAATGTGACGATCACGGCGACGTTGAACGGCAGGGTACTGGACGCGGCGGCGATAGTCACGCTGTCGGTGGATCCGGGTTCGGAAGCCACGCGCGACGTAGATTACTCGGCGCTGTTCAATCCGCTGCTGACGATTCCGGCTGGTGCAGTGTCTGGTTCAACCGAGTTGCTGATCGATCCGACGGCTGATGGCGCGGACGAGGGCAACGAGACGATCACGCTGCTCGGCGCGATTGCAGGGTTGGCCGATGGTTCGGGCACTATAACGCTCAACGATCACGAGGCTCCGCCGCCGGTCGAGCCGTTGGCTTTTGCTGGCGAGGCGGGTGATTTCGCGACTACGGCCGGCGAGGCACTTGCGTCGGTTGAGTTACCGGCGGCTTCGGGTGGTTCGGGCGATGTGGCCTACAGTGTGTCGGAATTGCCGGCGGGCTTGTCGTTTGATGCGGCGACGCGGACGATTTCGGGTACGCCGGAAGCCGACGGAGTCACCGAGGTTACCTATACGGCGACCGACAGTGCCGGAGACACGGTTACGTTGACCTTCTCCATCACGGTCAACCCGCCGCCGATTTTCGATTTCGATAACTCGGACTTGAGCGACTTGTTTGGCGCCTTCACCGGTGCTGGCAAGGCCAATCCGGCTGATGAGCATGACGATGGCGTCCTGCAACTGGTAGTTGGCCAGGCTTTTGACCTGGCCCTACCGGCCGTATCGGGTGGGACGCCGCCGCTAAGCTATAGCGTGTCGGGGCTACCGGCGGGTTTGTCTTTTGACCCGGCGACGCGGACGATTTCGGGTACGCCCTCCGAGGTAAGCGACGCGGCGGCCGTAATCTATACGGTTACGGATGCCAGCGGTGCTTCGAGTTCGCTGCCGTTTTTGGTGGCGGTTATTGAGCCGCCGCTGGATGCGCCGGACGCGCTGGTCGCCGAAGACTACAAGGGCGCCGACGGCGCCGGTGACCAAGGCGGTTTTGTCCTGCTGACGTGGGACTTGTCAGACCATCACGACGACATCGATGGCTATCGCATTTTCCGCGAACTGCCGGTGTTAGACAACGAGATGGTTCCTTGGGCCATGGTCGATGCCGTGCCGGGCGTGGACAGAGGCGTTGCAATAGTAGCCACGCTGGACAATGTCGCCACCAATTGGGGCATTGCGGCAGAGCGCGGTGGGCAGACCACGCACGGAGCGGCGAAAGCCGTATTCGCGGGTGCTGATACGCCCTATGCGCTGATGGCCGAGACGATGGCGGCCAGCCGGGCCGCGGCGCAAGCGAGTGCCGGGCCGGTGTTGGCTGCGCTGTTGCCGGAAGCTCTGGCCTACGCCCAAGGCGTGGCTCCCAAGTTGAATATCGTGGGTGGGGTGCTGTCCTCGGCCGTTACGATTACGGACGAGCCGGTGCGCGCCATCGACGACATCGCGCCGTTGGCCGTGCCGTCGCTGAGCGCGCTGGATGCGCCCAACGACGCGGGCAGCCGCATCGCCCTGACGTGGGCGCTGTCGCCCTCGGATCAGCTCTTGCAGGGCGTTGTCGCCGAGGTCGTTGGTCCGACCGCGGCCGAGCCGGTGTTCGGCGTTCATGGCTACGGCATCTATCGCCGGGCGGCTGGCGAAGATGAGTTCGCCTTGGTCGGTCAGGTCGAAGCGGGTGTCGCGTCCTTTGTCGATGAGACGGCGCTGAATGGGGTACATTATACCTATCAGGTGCGGGCTTACGACTTGGACAACGAGACGGTGTCGGTGGAGCAGACAGCCTTGGCGGTGCGCAACCTCGCAGAGGATAGCGACGGCCGCGCCATCTTCGGTCTGTTTGGTGCCGACAACCACATTGGTTTCGACGACTTCTTCCTCTTCGCCGACAACTTTGGTTTGACGGCCGAAGACGCTGGGTTTGATCCGGCGTTCGACCTCGCGCCGAGCGCGATGATCGACTTTGACGACTTCTTCGTCTTTGCCGATAACTTTGGTCGCAGCACGGCGGCAGCGGGCAAGCGCGTGCCGATGTTCGCCGGTCTGAATGCGGATGCGCGGCTGTATCTGGACGCGCAGACGGTGTTGCCAAACGTGGGTGAGGACTTTGTCCTCGACGTGCGGTTGGCCGACTTTGCGGCGCTCAAGGGCTACGGCTTGCAGGTGCAGTACGAGGCCGACAAGCTGTCGTTCGTCGAGGTGCTAACCGATCAGCCGCTGGGTAGCAGCGAGTTGGCCACGCCGCAGGTGCTGGCCGACCAAGCGGGTGTTTTGACCGTGGCTGCCCACGGGGATATGGTCTCGGATGGCGAAGTGGCACTGAGCTTGGTGTTCCGTCCGACAGCCGAGATCGAAAACACGGTCGTCGAGATCACCGACAACCAGACCTACGATAGTGCGTTGGGCTTCAACCGGCTGGCGTTGCCGGCTCCGGTGGCGTTGCAGACGCGGCCCGAAGTATTCGCGTTGGCCAATAACTATCCGAACCCGTTCAACCCAGCGACGACGATCAAGTATGCGTTGCCGCAGGCGGCGGACGTGGCTCTGACCGTATATAATGTATTGGGTCAGCCGGTTCGGACGCTGGTGGCTGAGCATCAGAATGCGGGTCGCTACGTCGTAGAGTGGGATGCGACCAACGACAGCGGCCACAGCTTGTCGTCGGGGATGTACTTCTACCGCTTGCAGGCCGGCGGTGAGTTCCTCGAAGTCAAGAAGATGCTGTTGCTCAAGTAAGCACCCACTGCACAGCGAGTTAGTGAAATGGGACCTCAAACCTCAACTTTGGGGTCCCATTTTCACTTTTAAATCAACAGGTTACCAATAGAAGGAGAAGCAATTATGAAGAACAGCGTGCGCAAGACGTTTCCTCTTGCCATCGCCCTGTTGCTCGCACTCTGTGGTGCCGCTGTCGCCGGAGACAACGCGAATGTCGTCATTTCGCTCGATGGGGACCATGCCGCCGCCGGTGCTGGTGAGCAAGTGCAGATCCCAGTGTCGGCCGCTGGAATGGTTGGGGTAGAGCAGTTTGAGATTACCCTGACGGTATTGCCCGCGGATGCCTTTGATTTGGCAGCGACGACCTTTACCTCTGCTTTTGGTTTTTCGCCCGGCGTCGAATTGTTAGGCGATGGGCAGGTCAAAAGCGGTGGAGCCACGCTTGGCGACGCGGTGGATGGCGATAGTGCTTTGGGTGTTTTTACCCTCACGATGTCGAGTGATTTTGCTAGAGAATCCTCGGCCGAGGTCGTGGTCAGCAGCGTGTCCTTGGGGCCGTCGTCTGTGGACCGAGATGTCCTTGGTGCCGAGGGGTTGTTTGTCGTCAACTGGGCCGTGCCGCCGCCGAATATGTTGGCGACTTCCGAGCTGACGCTTAACCCGGCCTATTCCTCGGTTGGCACCGGTGCGGCGGCCGATGGCAGCTCCGGCGAGATCGAGTTTGCGGTCAATTTCACCGACGATGGGGCTCCGGCTAAGGGCCAGACCATTGCTTGGGACATCACCAATACGGGTGCGCGGTCGGTCTATATGCTCGGCGTCGGCGAGGTGCCCTCGGGCGTGTACGTCTGTCTGCGGAATGTGACCGATGAGGACGGCAATTCAGTCGTGCAGTTTGACGCCGAAGGCAACCTAAAAGCGGCGGCGACTTCGCTCGATGTGCGGGCGCGCACGACCGCTGTAAATCCAGCCGGTGACACCATCGACTTGGCGGTTGACTTCAACGCCACTTGGGCGGTGCCCGATCCAGATCAGTTGATGTTTGTCTCGCAGGTTGCCCTAAATAACGACGACCAGGCGCGCAACGAAGTGGTCGCGGGTCCGGGGGCGAACATCCCGGTCACGCTGTCGGCGGCTGGGCTAGCGGGTGTGGAGCAGGTCGAGGTCATCGTAACGGTGTCGCCCGCTGAGGCCTTTGACCTGGAGGCTACTCGGTTTTCGGGTTCCTCGGCGTTTATCCTGTCGGCACCGGGCGTGGAAGTGTCCGGCAATCAGGTGCGGGGTGGCGCTGTCGTTCTCAGGAATGCCGTAGATGGCGATGCCGATTTGGGAACCTTCACGCTGGTCACCGCGGACAACTTCACCGAAGAGATGGAGGCCGAGATTGTGGTCCACAGCGTATCGCTGGGGCCGTCGTCTGGGATGCGCGATTACTTGGACACCGAGTTGTTGAGTCGCAGTATGCACCTGAACCGGCCGGATCCAGTGCTGGTGGCCACCGCGCCGCTGGTTGGCAATGCGTTGACTTCTGGGGCCGACGAGGGTGCTGTTGATGACGACAGCCCCGGCGAGATTGCTTACTCGGTCCACTTTACCAACCTCTGGGGTGAGTCGGGCGAAGGGCAGCCCATCTTGTGGGATGTACACAACCGCAGCGCCGAGTGGGTGTCTGTGCTCGGTATTGGCACGATTCCCCCCCATGGTAGCGCGTTTGTGCGCAATACGACCGATGCCGACGGCCATTCGTCGATTGAGGTCGATGCCGATGTGGTGTCTTTCCTCAGCATTACGGCCAGTACGGCCACTGAGAATGCGGCCGGCAAGGCCCTCGATTTGGCGATTGACTTCAGCGCGGCTTGGGCTGCTGCCAAGCCGCTAGCGGCCCGGCCGTTGGCTAACTCGCTGAGTCAGAACTATCCCAACCCGTTCAACCCGGAAACCACCATTCCCTACGCTCTGAGCAGCGATGCGGTTGTCTCGCTGACGATTTACAATATCGCCGGTCAGGTCGTGCGCAAGCTGGTTGATGGCGAGGCGCTGGCCGCCGGTCAGTACCAAGCGGTGTGGGATGGCCGCAGCGAAAGCGGCACTAGCGTCGCCAGTGGCATGTATTTTTACTTGCTCCACGCCGGCGACTACCTGGCTAAGCGCAAGATGGTGCTGCTCAGGTAGTTTCCCGCCAACAGCAGTAATCAGTGTGTGAAATGGGGCCTCAATGAGGGGTCCCATTTCCTTTTTTGGCCGCGGCCCGTTGGATAGGGCGGCGGCGTTGCTTGCGCTTGGCTATGAAAATCAAGGTCTTGTTTTTTGCTTCTTGCCGCGATGCCGTCGGCCACAAAAGCTGTGAGTGGGAAATCGCCGAAGGCTGCCGAGTTGCGGACTTACAGCGCGAACTGGTGGCCGCATATCCGCAACTGGCCGCGGTGCAGCAGGTGTTGTCGGTTGCGGTCAATTCCGAATACGCGGCAAGCCATACCGCGTTACAAGCGGGCGACGAGGTGGCCCTTATTCCGCCTGTAAGCGGGGGCTGAAGTGTTCAAAATTACCGAAGACCCCATTGAACCCAGCGATTTGTTTGCCGATGTGGTGCGCGCTGAAAATGGCGCGGTGGCCACGTTTGCCGGCGTGGTGCGCAATCACTCCGGTGATCAGCAAACCGAGTACTTAGTGTACGAAGCCTATCCGGCTATGGCCGAGACCAAGATGGCCGAGATTGGCCGAGAACTGAAGGCGCGGTGGGGCGTTGTGGATGTCGGGATGATTCACCGCGTCGGCAAGCTCGAAATCGGGGAGATCAGCGTGTTAATTGCCGTGGCTAGCCCGCATCGAGCCGAGGCGCTGGCCGCTTGTCAGTACGCCATTGATCGGCTCAAGCAGATCGTGCCGATATGGAAGAAGGAAGTAGGGCCCGAGGGCGAAAGCTGGGTTGAAGGGCCGCAGCTAGCCGGCGAAGGCCGCTGAGTATGGTGTTCAATTTTGGTTGGCTATTAGAGGGCCGGTTGGCCGGTGCTGGGCAGGTTGGGGGTTGGGAGGGGGAAAAGCGGCTGGAAGACGATCTCGGTTGGCTAGCCGAGCAGGGCGTAAAGGCGATTGTGTCGCTGACCGCCAGTGCCCTGCCGGCGGGCGCGATGACTGGGCGCGACATGGCGTATTTGCACTTGCCGATACAGGATATGCAGTCGCCGTCGCTGGAGGATATACGGGCGTTTGTCCAGTTTGTTGACGAGGCCGGCGAGCAAGGCCGGCCGGTGATGGTCCATTGCAGTGCGGGCTTGGGGCGCACGGGCACGATGTTGGCGAGCTATTTGGTGAGCATGGGCCGCAGTGCGGCGGACGCCCTGACACAGGTGCGGAGCCGGCGCCCTGGCTCGGTGGAAACAGCCGCTCAAGAACGGGTCGTATATGAATACGCCGTGCATCTTGGGCAATTGACATAGTAGGGCCGCACCAGTACATTGGAACAATAGCGTAGTCCCGAGTGGCTACACGCTAAAACCGGAGGAGAGGGTCGGATGGAAAAGGTTGATTTTCCTGAGTGTTTGAAGTGCAAAGAAGGCGTTTTGATTCCGCTTTCCGACTATGGAAGAGACGGCGCGGCCATTCACTACAAAGCGTGGGTCTGCACGAATCCAAGTTGCGGATATCATATGAGAATTGACAACGGCGAGTTGAGTATCGGTGAGGAACTCAAGCGATCGTTTAAGTAAGCGGTCCAGTCTTCATCTTTGCTACTCGACAAAAGTAGTAGATCACCAGAAGAGGCCCCCTTTGGCGGAGCCTCTTCTTCTTATGGGGTCTATTGTTGGCCAACATAAGCAGTTGGGGAATCAGGGCCGGTGCCCTGGTCTTATCTTTTGCGCTATGGCTGCACGCAGTTACCGAGAAGTACTACGACAAAGAAATTGCAGTGCGCCTCTGGATCGAAGTCCCGCCGCCGGGCGAAGGGGTGGATGGCGACTTGGTACTGGCCAGTCAAGTGCCTTCCACCGTTCGCGTTTTGGTCTCTGGCGGGGGCAAAGCGCTGCTGTTTGACTTGGACGACGATTCCTTTGTGCTGAAGTTGCGGGCCGAAGGCAAGCATCGGGTTCACCGCTTGACTCCTTCCCAAATCACCAAGCGGGCGGCCGAAGTGGATGTCGAAGTCAAGGAAATTCTCGAACCAAAAGAAATTGAAATTGCCCTAGCGCCGAGGATGGAAAAAGATCTGCCGGTGCGGGTGCAAGCGAGTTTGGCAGTGGCTGCGGCCCACGTACAGGTGACGCCGTTGCAGGCCGAGCCCGCGTTGGTGCGGGTGATCGGCCCGCAGCAGCAGGTTGCCGCATTGCGCTATGTGGATACGGATTCGCTGGTTTTGCAGGATGTCGGCCAAGACGTGGATGTGAAGTGGCCTTTGCGGCATCCCGAGCACACCCAACTGGCGTTCGTACCCGAGGCGGTCCGCGTGCGGGCTAGCGTGCAGATGTTAGCCGAGGACGATTTAGTTGGAGTGCCGATTGTCGTGCGTCACGCCGGCGGGGTGCGCTTGCGTCCCGAGCCGGCTACCGCCCAAGTCAAGGTGCGCGGCGGGGTTGGCGTAATCACCCAGCTCGACCCGGCCCGCGACGTTGAGCTGTACGTAGATTACGCCGAATATCAGGGCAGTGCGCTGCCCGTGCACAGCGCCGAGACCTCGCTTTTTGAGGTGCGCCATATCGCGCCGGCGTACGTCGATTTGGTGAGCTACTAGCGATGTTGGTGCTGGGGCTGGAGACCTCCTGCGATGAGACGGCCGCAGCGGTTGTCGATGAGTCGTACACCGTGCATTCCAATATCATCTTCTCGCAACAAGATCACGCGCCATACGGGGGCGTGGTGCCCGAGCTGGCTTCGCGCGCCCATATGCGTGCTTTGGTGCCGGTCGTGCGGCAGGCTCTGGCGACGGCTGGCGTTGGCTGGCAAGCAGTCGATGGGGTGGCCGTGACGCGCGGGCCTGGCTTGGTCGGGTCGTTGATCGTGGGGCTGTCGCTGGCTAAGGGGTTGGCGTTGGCGCGCAACAAGCCGCTGGTTGGCGTCCATCACCTCGAAGCTCACGTATTTTCCAACTTGGTCGCCGCCCAAGTCGAGGTTCCCTTTCTGACGCTGCTGGTGTCGGGCGGACACACCGAGTTGATCTTGGTGCGCGAGCTCGGCTCATACCAAGTGCTGGGCCGCACGCGCGACGACGCGGCTGGCGAGGCGTTTGACAAGGTGGCCAAGCTGTTGGGCCTGCTGCCTGGTGCAGGCGTGGTGGCCGGGGGTCGGCTCGTCGCCGAGTTGGCTGAAGCGGGCGATCCCGAGTCCATTGACTTCCCCCGCGCCCTCGCGGGCGAGATAGACTTCAGTTTCAGCGGCCTCAAAACCTCGGTGTTACACTACGTCCGCTCTCTTAGCCCGCAAGCGCGCACCCAGCAGTTGGCCCATATTGCTGCTAGCTTCCAAGAAGCCGTGGTGGATGCCTTAGTCGCCAAGACCCTGTTGGCCTTGGAGCGAGCAGAGGTGGCGACCGTATGCCTGGCGGGTGGCGTTGCGGCCAACCAGCGGCTGCGCCAGCGGCTGCGCGTGGCGGTTGAGCACCGTGGCTTGGCCTTCCATTGTCCGGCGTACGATTTGTGTACCGATAATGCCGCTATGGTGGGGGCTGTTGGAGCCTTCTACCTCAGTCGCGGCGTCTGCGACAGTCTGAGTGTGGACGCCGATCCCCGTCTGGGCTGGCGTGTCTGAGTGGTCGGATAGCCACCTCCAGCTAGCGGGATCGGCCCTGTTCCTCGTCCTGCTACCCTTGCTACTGGCGTTTGTTTATTGGGTATATCAGCGGACGTATCCGCAGATTGACCCCAAGCGCCGCCTGGTGCTGGTGGCGTTGCGCGCTGCGGCTGTGGCCTTGCTAACTATGGTATTGTGCGAGCCGGTCTTGACGTGGTGGCATCAGCAGGTCGTCCGGCCGCTGGTGCTGGTATTGGTCGATACGAGTCCGAGCATGAGGGTGGCCGACGGGCCGGTCACGCGGCTACAACAGGCGCTGGTCGTGCTGGGCGACGAGCGTTGGGCGGCGCGTTTGCAGCAGGCCGAAGTCCGCGCTTGGGGATTTGCCGAATCGGCCTATCCGCTTGGGCTTGACACGGTCGCGGTGGCCAGTACTCGCGGCCAGGCGACCAATATAGGCCGCGCTTTAGCCACTAGCTTGGAAGCAGTCGCCGAGCCAGAGCGCGTACAAGGCGTGGTCTTATTCTCCGACGGCGGCCACAACTTGGGCCGCGACCCAGTGCAACTGGGGGCGGAATTGGGGGTGCCGGTGTACGCGCTTGGCGTGGGGGGCGCCGAGGTGCCCGTTGATATCCAGCTTTTAGCCGTGCACACGGCCGAGACTGGATACGTCGGCCAGAGCCAGCCTATTGACGCCGAGGTGCGGAGCTGGGGATACGAGGGACAGCGCGTGGAAGTCCAACTCTACGAGGGCGAGCAATTGCTCCAGCGACAATCGCTGTTGTTGGCCGGCGATGGACAGGTGCAGCGCGTTGCGTTTGCAGTGACGCCCCAGCGGGCTGGGCCGCGCATTTTTCGCGTGGCCATTGCGCCGGTGGCCGGCGAATTTGCGACCGCAGACAACGAGGCCCTGGCGTTTACTCATATTCTCGTCGGGCGCACACAGGTGCTGTTGCTAGCCGGCGGCCCGAGCGCGGATTTGGCCTTTTTGCGCCGCAGTGTAAGCGCGGATTCGAGTTGGGTAGTAGAGGTCTTGGTTCAGCGGCAGCCGGACGCGTTCTACGGCGGCGGCTGGAGTCCGGCTGTTTTATCGGGCCGGGATGTGGTAGTGCTGGTCGATCCGGGCGCGTGGCTGCTCAACGGCCCGCCGGCTGCTGCATTGGTCCAGCATGTGTATGGCGGTGCCGGTTTGCTGGTCGTCGGCGGTCCCAAGATGGCGCGGGCTTGGCGGGCCGACTCGCCGCTGGCTGCGCTCATGCCGCTTCAGGTGGCTGGTCCGGCGCCCTTTGTGCCGGGCGAGGTCTTGTTGCGGCGCAGCGCCGGCGGGCGGCACCATCCGGTCGTGCGCCGGCCCGCCGCCGACCCGTGGCTTGGGTTGCCACCGCTGCCGGGCTACTTTCGCACGGCGCAGCAGCGGCCGGGTACCACCGTGCTGGTCGAGAGCGCCACCGGTGCGCCGGTGGTCGTTGCCGGCACTTATGGCGCCGGCAAGGTTCTGGCGGCCCTATCGGCGTCTTTTTGGCGGCTCGATCTGATGAGCAGCGGCGTCGATGGCCAGCCGCAGACCATTCGCACGTTCTGGCAAGACGCCGCCAAGTGGCTCGCGCTCAACGATGCGGGCGGGCGGGTCCGCGCCTCAACCGAGCGGCCGGTGTACCGGGCGGGCGAGGAGGTGATTTTTGCGGTGCAGGTTTTCGACGAGCTGCTAAAGCCGCAGTCGGCGGCGACCGTACAAATCGCGCTAGCCGGGCGAGACGTATTCGACCTGCAACCGCAAGGGGCTGGACACTACCGAGGCGTCGCTAGTGGACTGGCCCCCGGCACGTATGAATACGAGGTCCGGGCCGCCGATCAAGCCGCTATCGGTACGGCTACGGGTCGCTTTGTCGTCGAAGAGTACAGCGTTGAGCTTGGGGATTTGCGCGCCGACCCCTTACTGTTGGGCGAGTTGGCCCGGGCCAGTGGCGGCCGCGCCTATTCGCTGGCAGACTGGGAGGACATGCTAAAACAGCTTGCGCCGCGCAAGCGGTGGGTCGAAAAGGCCGAGGTTGTGCCGCTGTGGGGACCGCTGTGGCCGGCGCTGTTGGCCATTGCCCTGTTGGCTGTCGAGTGGTTTGGGCGCAAGCGCAGCGGTATGATCTGAGGCGCTGCAAGGTGCAAAAAGCTGCGTTTTTGTTTATTTTTGCTAAACCCCCTCCTCAATCGCCTCACCTTGCAACCCCGGTTCTAGCGGAGTCTGCGGCTTTATGTCCGAGTTTTTGCATACGCCCAAAGGAGAGCAGAAACCCCAAGCACTAGGGGTGCTGCTGCTTGGTCTCGGTGCGTTTTTGCTGGTCTGCTTGATATCCCATTCGCCGCTGGATCCGCCCAATTCGAGCCGCTCGGGAGCCGAGAGTTTGAATTGGGGGGGGTGGATTGGTGCGTATGTGTCGTATGGGGCTTTTGCCGGCATGGGGCTGGCTGCGTATGTCTGGCCCTCGCTTTTGTTGTTGTGGGGCTGGAATAGGGTGCGTTGCCAGCCGGTGGCTCTTGCGGTGCAGCGCAGTGTCGGCCTTTTGCTCATGGCGGTATTCATCAGCATTGCTACCGGTCTGCCCGACTATTCGCCGCACACGGCCTACGCGCTGGGCGGCGTGCTGGGCACCCAAATTAGTTTGGACCTCCTCATACCGTACCTAGGGCGGCTAGGATCGGCGGTTTTGCTGGGCGCCCTGTTTGTGGTGGCGGTGATTTTGACCCCCGGGCTGAACTGGCGGCTGTTGGCGTGGCTGGGCGGTGGTTTGGCGGTGGTTTGGCGGTCGCTGGGGCGGTTATGGGAATGGCGCAAGCGCAAAGCCGCAAAACGGGACCGGGACCAAACCGTGCGAGGAGTGAGTCCCGAAATCAGGGCCGAGCCGCGGCAGCCAATGGTCGAAGAGGTGGATGCAGTGGAGCCGCGGGTTGAGCGGCGCGAGCGCAAAAAGAACGAGCAACCGTCGGTTGCCGCCGCAGCTATACCAGCGCCAGAGTCGCCAAAAGAGAAGGCCGCCCGCAAGCCTGCGGGGGGTCGTTACAAAATCCCGAGTCCTCGGTTGCTAGACGAAATCCCGGCCAGTGGCAGCCGCGTCTCGAAGGAGAGTTTGCTCGAAAAGGCCAAGCTGCTGGAGAGTGCGTTGGACAATTTCGACGTGGCCGGCAAGGTCGTCGAGGTCAGTCCCGGGCCGGTGGTAACGCGCTACGAAGTAGAGCCGGCCCTAGGGGTTAAGGTCGGTCGAATTGCCGCGCTTTCGGACGATCTGGCCCGCGTGATGAGCGCCAAGGGCATCCGCATTCAAGCGCCGGTGCCGGGCAAATCCGTGGTCGGGGTGGAGATTGCCAATCAGGAGCGAGAGACCGTTTACTTGCGCGAGATCATCGAAGACGAGGTGTTCAGCCGGTCGGATTCCAAGCTGGTCATGGTGCTGGGCAAGACTATTTCGGGCGAGCCGTGCGCTGCGGATTTGGCCAAAATGCCTCATCTGTTGGTCGCCGGTGCCACCGGCGCCGGCAAGAGCGTGTGCCTCAACAGCCTAATTTGCAGCATCCTCCTCAAGGCCACGCCGGACGAAGTGCGCTTTATCATGGTCGATCCCAAAGTCGTCGAATTGACGATGTACAACGATATACCGCATTTGCTGGTGCCGGTTATCACCGAGCCGAAAAAGGCCGCCGAGGCTCTCAAGTGGGCCGTAGCCGAGATGGAAGCTCGCTACCAGAAGCTGGCCAAACTGGGGGTGCGCAATCTGTCCGACTACAACGCCAAGCTCGCCCAAGCTGAGGCCACCGAAGACGGCGTTGAGCCTGACAAGCCGTTGGCGTACATCGTGATAGTAATTGACGAATTTGCCGATTTGATGCTGACGGCTCCGGCTGAGGTGGAGACCTCGCTGATGGGTTTGGCGCAGAAATCGCGC
Organism: Candidatus Latescibacterota bacterium; assembly: GCA_965221515.1. Taxonomy (GTDB): domain Bacteria; phylum Latescibacterota; class UBA2968; order UBA8231; family UBA8231. The sequence goes on along the minus strand of OZ244897.1, from coordinate 2,740,022 downwards.
GCCGTGGGCATTCACATCATTTTGGCGACCCAGCGGCCTTCGGTGAACGTGATTACCGGGGTCATCAAGGCCAACTTCCCGTCGCGCATTGCCTTCCAAGTGGCGTCCAAGACGGACTCGCGCACGATTCTCGATCTCAACGGGGCCGAGCGGCTGTTGGGGATGGGCGATATGCTTTTTCTGCCGAGCGGCCAAGGCGAGCCGCTCCGCGTCCACGGCGCCTTTATTTCTGGCGCGGAAACCGAGCGCTTGGTCGCGGCATTAAAAGAAAGCCAGTACGAGGCCGAGGAAGTTGCGGTGTTTTCCGAGCAGCCGGATATTAACGCGGCTGCCGATGGCCACGACGACCTTTTTGACGATGCGGTGAGCTTAGTCTGCGAACATCAGCAAGCCTCCACCTCGTTTTTGCAGCGGCGCCTAAAGGTGGGGTATTCCCGCGCCGCGCGCTTGATGGACCAGCTGGAGGCCGCCGGTATCGTCGGGCCGATCGTCGGGGCCAAGCCGCGCGAGATTCTCGTCGCAAGTGCGGCCGAGGAGGAGGAGGAAAAATGAGCCTGTGGTTGTGGGCCGTTTCTTGTCTGTGCTTGGCGGCAAGCACGGCTTTTGGCCAGAGCGGCGAAGAAATCATCGCGAGGATGCAAAAGCGCCTGGCTAGCTACAAGACGTTTTCCGCGCGCTTTGAAAAGCAGTTCTACTGGGCCGTGCTGGATAAGTACCGCAGCCGCGAGGGGCAGATTTATTTGCGCCGCCCGAATCGCTTTCGCATCGAACTGGAAGGCGGCGATGTGGTGGTGGCCGATGGCCAGGCCGTCTGGTCGTATGTCGTTCACAACGGCCAAGTGGTGGTCAGCCCCTACGAAGCGGAAATAAAGACTCCGTGGGAAGTATTTTTCGACTATAGTGAGCGCTATGTGCCCATTGCGGTGGAGGAGAGCGCGTTGGGGGGACGGCCTTGCTACTTGCTGGTTATGGCCCCGCAAAACGAAGCCTCGGTGGTCGAGCAGATGCGGGTTTGGGTGGATCCTAGGGGGTGGCTGCTGCTGCAAGTCGAGCAGCGCGAGGTCAATGGCAATCGCACGGCCTATGTTCTTAGGGATCACCGCGCCAACAGGAGGCTAGCCGACGAGCTGTTTGCTTTTAAGGTGCCAGAAGGGGTGGAGGTGCTGGACACGAGAAAACCCCCTGTTGAGTAAGGGGGTGCGGTGGTGGTGTGCGGCTCTGCTGGTACACGCGGGGGCCTTGGCGGTTGCCGCCGATCAGAGTATCTGGATTTTGTTGCGCGACAAAACGGCGGCCGATGGGCGGCGCATCGCTTGGGTGGATTTGGGGGCTGGTCATACGGACGCCGAGCTGGACCTGCCGGTCAGCCAACGGTATGTCGAGCGGCTGCGGGAGATGGGGGTGGCCGTGCGCTTTTGCTCGCGTTGGCTCAACGCGGTCAGTGCGCGCGTTGCGCCCCAGGTGCAGCGCCGACTACAGGCTGTGGATTTTGTCGTGGCAACGCGGCCGGTACAGCGCTTGCAGCGGCCGAGTCCACCGAGTTCAGTGCCGCCGGTGCAGTCTGCTAGCCCCAAGTTGCGGCAAAGCCGTTATGGCCTCGCCTTTGAGCAGTTGGCCCAAATTGCCATTCCTCCCCTACACGACCAAGGGCTGACCGGTGCTGGGGTGCGCGTGGCCTTGCTCGACAACGGTTTTCACTACGCCGAACACCCAGCCTTTGGCGCGATCAACGTGGTGGCCCAGCGCGACTTTGTCAACGATGACGAAATCGTCGGCGACGAGGCCGACCAACCGGTAACGGGCGACGAAAGGGGCGGCAGTCAAAACTTGCACGGTGCGCAAGTACTTTCCCTACTGGCGGGCTACGACCTCGATCACTTTGTCGGCGTGGCACCCGATGCCGAGTACATTTTGGCCAAGACCGAGCTAGACGACAACATGCCCGAAATGCCCTCCGAAGAAGATCGCTGGGTCGCCGGTTTGGAGTGGGCCGACAGCTTGGGAGCCCAGGTGGTCAACAGTTCGCTGGGTTACAATCGCTGGGACGATGGCACGGGGTACTCGCCAGCCGATCTGGACGGGGCAACCGCACTGACGAGCGTGGCCGCGGCGCTGGCGGTGCGGCGCGGAATTGTGGTGGTGGTGGCCGCGGGCAATGAAGCCAACCGAGATTGGCACTACATAACGATACCAGCCGACGCCGATGGGGCGATTGCGGTGGGCGCGGTCGATGTGCCCGACCGTGGCGAGCGCGTACCGCAGATTGCCTCTTTTAGCTCGCGGGGACCAACCGCCGATGGCCGCATCAAGCCGGATGTAGTCGCCCCCGGCAGCGGCGTGGTGGTCGCGGATCTGCGGCGCGGTGGCTATGTGCGCAAGGGCGGCACTTCCTTTGCCGCCCCTTTGGTGAGCGGGGTTTGCGCCCTGTTGTTGCAAAAAAATCCCCAGTGGGGGCCGGCCCAAGTGCTAGAGGCTTTGCGTTCGACCGCGCTGGACTTGGGAGTCGCCGGGCCCGATACGGTGTATGGCTGGGGGCAGATAAACGCATTGGCGGCCAGTGATCTGGCCGCGGAGTTGCCGAGTGAGGACCGTCTGTTAGCACCTTTTCCCAACCCGGCGCGGGACGGGGTCGTGCATTTTTCGGTGCAGTTAGCCCAGCGCGGCCAGGTCGAGTTGAGCGTTTTTGACGTAGCGGGTCGGTTGGTTTTTAGCGAGCGTTGGGATGTGTGGCCGGGCAGCCGCGCCCTGCGCTGGACGCCGGGCCGGGCCGTAGCCAATGGGATTTACTTCTATCAACTGCGGTCGCCCAGCCGCACTCGCTTGGGCAAAATTGCCCTGGTGCGCGCCCGTTGAGCAAGCCATGGTAATCAAAGCAAGCGAGCGCAAAAAGCAGTTGAGCAAACGCCTGCGGCTACTCAACCGCGTCGTTTTGGGCGGCGTGACCCTCTTCGTGCCGATCTACATTGGGGTGAGCTTGACGGGCGGATCGGCGGACAAGCTGGAAAACTTGACCAACCTGTTTGCCAACATCAACAACCAAGTGGCCCTGACAGTGCCGGTGGACGGGGTGCGTTACATGCACTTTTTCCACGGCCCGCCCGCCGCGGGCCACAAGTTCGTGCTCATCGACGTGCGGTTGCAGGTGAATTTGCAACTTGCTTGGGTGATTGTGCCGCGCTGCTTTCAGCTTGTTGACGACCAAGGCCGGCGCTATTACCCGCTGTCGCGCTCGCCGTTTTTTATTGCCCACACCGACCAGCTCCAGGGGGCTAAAGGCGAGGTGTACGAGGGGCAGCTACTTTTCGCAATACCCGCTGAACGCAAGCACGAAAGCCTGCTTTTTGATCGCTACTACCAAACCGAGGAAGACGACAATGGCCACAATTGAAGAACAGTTGACAAATGGGCGGCAGCAGCTAGAGCGGCTGCGAGGGTATCTTTGACATAAGTGGCAAGAAGCAAGAGTTGGCCGCATTAGAGCAGCGCATGGCGGCGGCCGACTTTTGGCGCGACCGGCGACAGGCCGAGTCCGTCGGCAAGGCAGCCCACATCCTCAAGGACACTATCGCGGATTGGGAGACCTTGAACGCGCAGTTGGAGGACTTGGAACAGCTGCGGCAGATGGCGGTCGAAGAGAGCGATGCCGAGGCGCTGGCCGAAGTCGCAGCCGAGGTCGAGCGCGCCATGCAGGGCATCGGCGAGTTGGAGTTCCGCACGATGCTCAGCGACGCCGACGACCCCAAAGACGCGATTCTCGTCATTCACTCGGGCGCGGGGGGCACCGACGCCGCCGAATGGGCGGCGATGTTGATGCGCCTGTACACGCGCTGGACTGAGCGCCACGGCATGGAATGCACGGTCGTGGATCTGCAGCAGGCCGAGGAAGCCGGCATCAAGGGCGCAACCATTGAGGTTAAGGGGGATTATGCGTATGGCTACCTCAAGGCCGAGGCCGGCGTCCACCGCCTGGTGCGGCTGTCGCCGTTTGATACGAGTCGGCGGCGGCACACTTCGTTTGCTTCGGTGTTTGTCTATCCAGAAGTTGAAGACGATATAAAGGTGGATATCAACGACGAGGACGTGAAGGTCGAAACCTACCGCTCCGGGGGCGCCGGCGGCCAACACGTCAACAAGACCGCCTCGGCTGTGCGGCTGACGCATCTGCCGACCGGCCTTGTCGTCCAATGCCAAAACGAGCGCTCGCAGTTCAAGAACAAAGCCACTGCGTTTAAGGTGCTCAAGGCGCGTCTGTACCAGCATCTCAAAGACGAGCAGAAGCAGAAACAGCTCGCGGTAGAAAGCACCAAAAAGAGCATTGACTTCGGCTCGCAGATCCGCTCCTACGTGTTCCACCCGTACACCATCGTCAAAGATCACCGCACCGCTTGCGAGACGGCCAATGTCCAAGCGGTAATGGACGGCGACATCGACCGATTCATCCGGGCCTATTTGACCGCGGGGCAAGCGTGAGCATCGCCTTATTTGTCGCCGGCCGCTACTTGCGCTCCAAACAGCGCGAGGGATTCTTTTCCGTCATCGCCTATATGGCCGTCGGTGGGGTGGTCTTGGGGGTAGCGGCTTTGGTGATCATTCTGTCGGTGACCAATGGTTTTGCCGGCGAAGTCAAAAACCGGCTGATCGGCATGAACGCCCACGTCAACATTCGCCGCTTCGATGGCGGCCCCATTGTGGGCTGGGACGCGCTGGTGCAGCAAGTGAAAGGCGCGGCTGGGGTCGTCGGCGCGGCTGGGGTCGTGGATTCCAAGGTCATTATTGCCTCCCAGCTCGATTTGGGCCGGGTTGATGGCATTCCGGTGTGGGGCATTGATCCGGCGACCTTTTCAGCGGTTTCCGATCTGACCCAACACCTGCGCTACGCCAGTCCAGCCGGTCAGCTGCGCCTCGGCTTGCTCGCCGAGCTCGATAAGCGGGGGATTGTGCTCGGCGAGTACTTGGCGCGGCGCTTGCACGTGGGGCCGGGTTCTGAGGTGTTGCTGATGACGGTGCAGAATCTCGATGTGGAAGCAGCCGTGATGGACGGGTTTTCTCCGCGCCCGTGGTCTTTTTTTGTGACCGATCACTTTGAAAGTGGCATGTACCAGTACGATGACAACTATGCTTTCATTCACATAGAAGACGCCCAGCGGATGCTCGAATTGGGCGATGCGATTACTGATATACACATCCATGTTACAGACATCTACCAAGCGCCTGATATCCGCGACCGCCTAGCCGAGCAGTTGGGCTATCCCTATCAAGTGCGCGATTGGACGCAGCTTTTTCCCGAGTTCTTTCGCTGGATCGAGTTGGAAAAATGGGCGATCTTTATCGCGCTGAGTCTCATCGTGCTGGTCGCTGCTTTTAACATCATGTCGATCTTGGTCATGTCGGTGCTGATCAAGACGCCCGAGATTGGCATCTTGCGGACGATCGGTTGCACTGTCGGCGAGATTTATCGCATCTTCATCTATCAGGGTTTGGTCATTGGCGGCATCGGCACTTTTTTGGGCTGCTTGATCGGCTTTGCGCTATGCTGGGCCCAACAGCACTTTGCGCTGATTTCCATTCCCGGGGATATGTATTTCATCAGCTCGTTGCCGGTGGATATGAGTGTCTTAGACTTTGTCCTAGTGGCGGCGATTAGCATGGTCATCTGCTTGGCAACCTCGATTTATCCGGCGCGCAAGGCCGCGGGGTTGATGCCGGTAGAAGCCATTCGGTATATAATGTAAGATGGTGGAACAAGCCGACATCGTTCTCGAAGCGCGCGGTTTGCACAAGGTGTTCAACACCGGTGGCGCGGGCTTGGCAGTGCTCAAAGGCGTGGACTTAGCGGTGCGGGCGGGCGAGCTGGTCGCGGTCATGGGCGAGTCTGGGGTTGGCAAGAGCACCCTGCTGCACTTGTTGGGTACGCTCGACTTGCCGACGGCTGGCCAATTGCAGATCGCTGGCAGCGACGTGCTCAACCTCCAAGATCAGGCCCTGTCGCGCTTTCGCAATCGGCACATTGGTTTCGTATTCCAGTTTCACTACCTGCTGCCGGAATTTACCGCGTTGGAAAACGTCTTGTTGCCGGCGCGCGTCGCTGGCGTCGATCGCCGCCGCGAGGCCCTGGCGCTGATGGATTCGGTCGGACTAGCCGACCGCCGGCACCACCGGCCCGGGGCGCTGTCGGGTGGCGAATGCCAGCGGGTGGCTATGGTGCGAGCGCTAGTCAATGAGCCGTTGGTCGTGCTGGCCGACGAGCCGTCGGGCAATCTCGACGAGGCGACGAGTGCGTCTTTGCACCAACTGCTTTCCGAGTTGGCCCGGGAGCGGGGACAGGCTTTTGTGGTGATGACTCACGACCGCACATTGGCCCAGAGCATGGATCGCCGAGGGCGTCTAGAAGCGGGCGTGTTGCAAATGGAAGACGATGCGACATGAAATGCGGAGTGTGCAACAAGCGCGAGGCCGTAGTGGCCTACAACCATATTGTCGATGACGTCAAACAGACGCTGTTGCTGTGCGATGAGTGCGCGCACGAAAAAAACATCAAGGTGCTGGTCGTCCCGGCTGCGCCGGCCAAAGAGGCGCCCATGCTGGTCAAGGAAATCAAGATAGAGTTGGCCAAGTTGGCTGGCGCCGAAGACGACGGCAAGGTGCGCTGTGCGACTTGCGCGATGAGCTACGAGGAGTTCAAAAAAATAGGTCGCCTCGGTTGCCCCCATTGTTACGATGCTTTTGCCTCACAGCTAGAGCGCCTGCTCAAACGCATCCACGGCGACAACAGACATCAGGGCAAAGGGGTGCTACAAGCGGTGCACAGTACTGCCGACGAGTTGAAGCGCTTGCGCGAAGAGTTGGCCCAAGCGGTGGCAGAAGAGGCTTTTGAAGCGGCCGCTCAGCTGAGAGACCGCATCCGCGTCCTCGAAGGAAAATAGCTGTGAATATTGAGGAGCTCGTTTACAATGCGGCTAGCTGGCTTAGCGGAGCAGGGGATGCCGACGACATGGTCGTTAGTTGTCGCGCCCGCTTGGCCCGCAATCTGGCCGGGTGGGTTTTTGCGCCAAAGACCACGCTTGCGGACCAAGAAAAAATCATTGAACAGGTCCTGAGTGCCGCCCAAAAGTGCCGCCCTATGTGCGACGCGGCTTTTTTTCACATGAACGCCCTACAGGCCAATCAGCGTCAGTTGTTGGTCGAACGCCACCTGATTAGCCCGGCGCTGGCCAAAAGCAAGGGCCAGCGCGGCGTACTCTTCAATGCGGATGAATCGCTTAGCGTGATGATCAACGAAGAGGATCACCTCCGCTTGCAGGCGATTGTCCCGGGTTTGCAAACGCACGCGGCGTGGCAGCGGATTGATGCGCTTGACGATGCGCTCAGGAGCCAGTTAGACTGGGCCCAATCCGAGCACTGGGGCTTCTTGACGGCCTGCCCGACCAATACCGGGACGGGTTTGCGGATATCCGTGCTCATCCATCTGCCGGCCTTGGTCCTGACTGAGGATATGGAACGGGTGATGCGCGGGTTGACCCGCATGGCTTTTGCGGTGCGCGGGTTCTACGGCGAAGGCACCCATGTGGTCGGCAACCTATTTCAGATATCCAACCAAGCCACCTTGGGCGTGACCGAAGGGGAAATCGCCGACAAGCTCTCGGAGATAACCCAACAGATCATGGGGTATGAAAAAGAAGCGCAGGCCACCCTGATGGCAGACGCAGCGGCCCAAGTGGAAGACAAGGTTTGGCGGGCGTATGGGATTTTGCAACACGCGCGGGTGTTGAGTGGACAGGATTTTATGAACTTGTTATCGGCCGTGCGTTTGGGATGTAGTTTGGGGCTTATTGACGGCGTACCTGTCGGCTTTATCAACCAGTTGATGATCGTTACTCAGTCCGCGCATTTACAAGCCGAAGCCAGCGCGGTGCTCTCGCCGGCAGACCGCGACGTGCGCCGCGCCCAGCTAGTGAGACGGCGCTGGGCCGAACAACGGGGGTTATCTTGACAACAATCGGCCCATTTGGTACGTTCAAAATCGAGCTTTGTACTGCTCGATTTTCAATTCACGCTCTCCGAATTGTCAAGAATCAAGTTTCCTTGCTTAACATTATACTATAGGCGGACTGTGGAGGACGACTAGATGAATAACATGTTCACCGAAAACGTAAAACAGGTAATGAAGCTAGCGCGCGAGGAGTCGGCGCGCTTAGGGCACAATTACATTGGCACCGAGCATTTGCTGTTGGGCATTATCAAAGACGGCAAGGGCAAGGCCGTGGCTGTGCTGACGAACTTGGGGTTGAGCTTGGAGACGGTCAAGCAGTCAGTAGAAGACTATGTGACGACCTCGGGCGGCACCATGACCATTGGCGAGGTGCCCTATACTCCGCGCGCCAAACAAATCCTCGAAGTCGCGGCCAACGAGGCCAAGGAGATGAAGACGCAGTTCATTGACGTCGAACATTTGCTGTTGGCTCTGCTCAAGGATAAGGAGGGGGTTGCCGCGCAGATTTTGGCTGCCTTTGGGGTCGATTACAAAACGGCCCTAGAAGAGACCTTGGCCGTGCTCGAAGGCAAAACGACGGGGCGCAAGGAAAAGGGCAAGAAGAGCAAGACGCCCTTTATCGACCACTTTGGCCGCGACCTGACTCAGTTGGCGCGCGAAGGCAAGCTAGACCCGGTGATTGGTCGCCAAAAAGAGATTGAGCGCGTCACGCAAGTGCTCAGCCGCCGCAAGAAGAACAATCCCATCCTCATCGGCGACCCCGGCGTCGGCAAGACGGCTATTGTCGAAGGGCTGGCCCAGTGTATCATTGAAAAGCGCGTGCCGCAGATTTTGCTCGACAAACGCTTGGTCACTCTCGACATGGGCGGCGTGGTCGCTGGCACCAAATACCGCGGCCAGTTTGAAGAGCGCATCAAGGGAGTGATGAACGAACTGCAGCAAAACTCCGAAGTCATCATTTTCATCGACGAGCTGCACACTATTGTCGGGGCCGGCAGTGCCGAGGGCACGTTGGATGCTTCTAATATGTTCAAGCCCGCTTTAGCGCGCGGCGAGTTGCAGTGCATCGGGGCGACTACGCTCGACGAGTACCGTAAACACATCGAAAAGGATGGGGCCCTTGAGCGGCGTTTTCAAAGCATTATGGTTGATCCGCCCTCGGTTGAGGACACTATTGAGATTGTCAAGGGGCTGCGCTCTAGCTACGAGAGCCACCATCACGTGGAGTTTGCCGACGATGTCGTTGCCTATGCGGTGCGCCAGTCCGATCGCTATATAAGCGACCGCTACTTGCCCGACAAGGCCATTGATGTGATTGACGAAACTGGCTCGCGCGTGCATCTGGCGCGGCTTAGTCCGCCGGAAGAAATCGGCCGGATTGAGTCCGAGATCCAGGAAATCAATCGCCAAAAAAACGAAGCGTCCGAGCGCCAAGACTTTGAAGACGCTGCCGTGCTGCGCGACAAGGCACTCCAGTTGAATGAACAGCTACAAAACAAACGCCAAGCATGGGAGGAAGCCGTCCGCGACGAAGTGGTCGAAGTGACCACAGACGACATTGCCGAGGTTATTGCCAGTATGACCGGCATCCCGATGTCGCGGCTGGCCAAGACCGAAACCGAGCGCCTGCTGGCCATGGAAGACGCGCTGACAAAGAACATTGTCGGCCAGCAACAGGCGGTCTCGGCGATTGCGCGGGCCATCCGCCGCAGTCGCGCGGGGATACAAGATCCCAAGCGACCCATTGGCTCGTTTATCTTTCTTGGCCCGACGGGCGTGGGCAAGACCGAGTTGGCCAAGCGGCTAGCCGAATTTCTCTTCGACGACGCCGATGCGTTGATTTCGGTCGATATGTCTGAGTACATGGAAAAATTCGCGGTGTCGCGCCTGATTGGTGCGCCTCCGGGATACGTGGGTTTTGACGAGGGAGGGCAGCTTACCGAGCGGGTTCGCCGCCGCCCGTATTCGGTGGTTCTGCTCGACGAGGTTGAGAAAGCTCATCCCGATGTTTTCAACATCCTGTTGCAGATTCTCGACGAGGGGAGGCTGACTGACAGCACGGGCCGCAAGGTAGATTTTCGCAACACCGTGCTGATTATGACCTCTAACGCGGGCAGTCGAGATGTGGGCACGGGCGGTGTATTGGGCTTCCAAAAGTCCGATTCGGACTCGATGTACGCGCTGATGGAGGGCAAAATCAACGACGCCCTAAAAAAGACCTTCAATCCCGAGTTTCTCAATCGCGTTGACGACATCATCATTTTCCACGCCCTCGACAAAGAGCACATCGCCGCGATAATAGATATTCGCTTGGAGGAATTCAAAGCGCGGTTGGCCTTACAGGATATCCAAGTGCGGGTTACGCCTGGCGCCAAATCCCTGCTTGCCGACAAGGGCTTTGATCAGGCGTATGGTGCGCGCTATTTGGAGCGAACCATTCAGAAGATGCTCGAAGATCCGTTGGCCGAGGAGATTCTCCAAGGTCGCTTTGGCGAGGGCAGTCGCATCCGCGTCACCAAAAAGGGCGAGGAACTCGTGTTCGACGAGGAGCGTCGAGAGAATGCGAGCGCAAGGATCAAGAAGAAGCGCGCAACCACGAGCTGATATGAAAAATTTTCGCACCATACTTTTTGCCGTCGCCTCGGTGGGGCTGCTCGGCAACGCGGTTGAGGCCCAGCAGGTTGTCTCGATTGAGGTGCAGGGGCAGCTGCGCAAGGTGGCCAAGTCGCTGATTCTGACCACGGTAGGCTTGGAACCTGGAGTTGAGCTATCGCAAGAAAACGTGCAGCAGGCCGTGCGCGATCTTCAGGGGCTCAACGTCTTTGAGGATATTCAGATCTGGGGCGACCCAGTCCCCGAGGGCATCAACCTGATCATCATGGTCGAAGAATACCCGGCCTTAGAGGGTTTGCAGTTTAAGGGGCAGAAGAATCTCAAGGAGAAGGACCTCAAAGAAGCGCTGAGTTTAGTCACCGGTCAGGTCATCGCGCCAAGGGATGTGGTGCGCGGCGAGCAGAAAATTCTCGATCTCTATCGCGAGAAAGGCTATCTGCGCGCCGCGGTCAAAGGCCAGACTTTTGCCGGTGCGGAAGAGGGCGAGGTATTCCTCCAATACGACATCAACGAAGGCTCCAAGGTGCAGATCAAGCAGATCCGCTTGATCCAACACCGCGCCGACGGCACGGTGATCGACAGCCGACAGTTGCCAGCGCGCAGCCCGCGGCGGCCGCAACAGTGGGGCGGTCAAGGCCCGGAGCCGAGCCGATTGGTGTCGTTGATGGAAACCGAAGAAAAGCGCTGGTGGCGCAAAGGCGAGTTCAACGGCGATACGTACGAGGAGGACAAGCAAAGATTGCTAGCGTACTATCGCAGCTTGGGTTTTCAGCAGGCCGCCATAGTGCGCGACAGCGTCTATTACGACTCGACGCGGCGGCACTTGTTCATCGACGTGGAAATCGACGAGGGGCTACAGTACCGGTTGGGTGAAGTCGCCTGGCAGGGCAACGAGCTGTTCGGCCCCGACGAGTTGGTGGAGAAGCTGGAGTTGCAGCAGGGGATGGTATATGGGCGCTCGGGGCCAGAGTTGGCCGATTTGGTGCGCTTTGTCTATTACGAGAAGGGCTACTTGGACACCCGGGTGGTGCCGCAGGAGGCCATTCGCAGCGATTCGATTGACGTGTCGTTTCAGGTGTTTGAAGGGCAGCCGTGGACGATTCGCAAGGTCGAGATTGCCGGCAATACCAAGACGCGGGAGAAGGTGATCCGGCGCGAGATCGAATTGCGTCCGGGCGATGTTTATCAGCAAAATCTCGTCCAAGAGAGTCAGCGGCGCATAATGCTGCTGAATTTCTTCAAAGATGTGCAAATCCAGCCCCAATACAGCACGGGCGAGGGCGAGCGGCTGGTGGATATGGTGTTTAACGTCGATGAGCGGCAGACTGGGCAAGCGTCTATGGGGGCGGGGTATTCGGACCGCGACAAGATGGTAGGCCAAATCGGCTTGCAGATTCCCAACTTCCGCGGCATGGGCCAGAGTTTGGATTTCAACTGGGAATTCGGCACCCGGCGCGAGCAGTTTCTCGTCGGTTTTACCGAGCCGTGGCTTTTTGACACCCCGACTAGTTTGTCGGCGCGTGCTTTGACGCAAGACCTCCACTACTACGACTACCGGTCGGGCAGCTACGATTCGATTCTCTACAAATCCCAACGCAAGTCGATCAATGTGCGAGTGGGCCGGCGGTTGCAGAAGCCAGCCAACTCCAGCCTTTCGCTGGGCTATCGCCTTTACAGCCAAGGCTATTCCGACTTCAGCGACAGCAGCTTTACGGCGGCTGCGAATTATTCCCGCTATCAAGATCGGCTTACGAGCCGCTTTGAGCTGATTTATACGCGCGATACGCGCGACCGGGCCGAATTTCCGACCAAGGGGACGGTTTTTAGCTACACTCCGTCGGTTGCGACGTCGATCGTGGCTGGCGATGTGGATTACCACAACCACGAAGTGAATTTCAACTATTACCGGCCGAGTTGGTGGAAATTCGTCTGGAGTTTGGAGACCAAAGTAGCGGCGATAGATGGTTTTTCCGACGAGGACGACGGCCTCATTTCGCCCTTTGATCTGTTTACTCCAGGCGGTATTGATTACTGGGACGGACAGGTCCGGGGCTACCCAGATTACTCTTTGGGCCCCAGAGACCAGGCCAGCGGGTTTCCCCTCGGCGGCCGCTCGATGATGGTGCTGAACCTAGAGTACCGCTTTCCGATCGCCGAGCAGCAAGTGTACGGCATCCTCTTTGCCGACGCGGGCAACGCTTGGGCGACGATTCCCGAACTTAATCCTTTAGACCTCAAGCGTTCGCTGGGCTTTGGCTTTCGCGTCCAGACGCCGATGCTGGGGATGATCGGCTTCGACTTCGGCTATGGTTTTGACCGCCAGGATATCGATGGCACGCCGGCTGGCTGGAAGACCCACTTCCAGTTTGGCCCGCAGTTTTACTAGGCTCTAATCCGGGGCACAAGACGAAGCCCAAGATGTCGTCAGGCATCTTGGGCTTTATTGTGTCCGCTGTTTCACAAAGTTCGGCCAAGTCGTATCTTATACAGTTTACTTGGGGTGCCACAAGACGGGATCAACGCGGGATTTGCTATGGCCAAACAGTTGATTTGCATACTTGGCTTGCTCGTTTTGATTGCTCTTGCTGGGTGTGTGCCTGGCGACGGGAAACACACCGCAGCGAATCCCGCTGGGTTTTTCTGGGGAATCTGGCACGGTTGGATCGCTCCCATATCGCTCATCTGGAGTTTGTTTAATTCGGACATCCGCCTCTACGAATCGCACAATACTGGCTGGTGGTACGATGTTGGGTTTTATATTGCCGTTATCAGCGGCTTTGGTGGTCTCTCGTTGAGGCGGCGCAAGCGATCCAAGCTCAAGGTGAAAATTAAATAGTAGCCTGAGACCGGTTGCCGCGAGCGCAGCGCAGCTAAAGTAAAAATGAACGCAATTTCAATCTCATTGATTCTTTGTCCGTAAAGAGGAGTTCGCATGAAACGCGCCCTATTGTCCGCCATTGTCGTAGCCTGTTGGGCCACGAGTGCTTCGGCCGAGCTAAAATTAGGTTATATCAACTCCGAGGTATTCAAGGAACGTCTGCCCGAATTCAGGGATGCGCAGCTTATGTTGGAGCAGCTAAGTCTGGAACTTGAGAAGAAAGTCAAGGACCGCGAGGCTGAGTTGCTTAAAATGCAAGAAGATTTTCGTCGGCAGGAGTTGCTGCTGAGCGAGGCGAAAAAGGTGGAACTGCAGACTGAGTTCGAGGCCAAGATGCAGCAACTCCAACAGTTTGTCCAAGATAAATCCGGAGAGTTGAGGCAAAAGGAGATCGATCTTTTAGAACCGATCTTCAAAAAAATCAACGATGCCATTCAGAGTATGGCTAAAGAAGAGGGCTATGATTTCATTTTTGACACCGCTTCTGGATTGCTGGTCTTCCCTAAAGAAGGAATGGAGAATGAGGAAGAGGAGAATTACGACCTGACTGATGGAGTGTTGAGTCGGCTGGTGGGGCTGAGGCAAGAGGAAGAAGAAAAGCAATGAGATAGCTGATTCCGGCGATGTAGGATTGCTATATACTTCAGAAGTATGGACAAACACCTCTTATGATTGTATAGTGATTATCTGTTTAGCTTCTTTGGAGCGATCACTGCCACCGGCTTATCGGCGTTAGTGGACGGGGTGGTCAGCCATGATCGCGCCAAGCAGTTTCTCTCCTGTGCGGACTATTAAAGAAAGTAAGCATGAAACGCGCCCTGCTGTCTGTGATTTCCCTCGCCTGTTGCGCCACTGTTGCCTCGGCCGAGCTAAAAGTAGGTTATATCGATTCAGAAGTGCTCAAAGAGCGCCTGCCCGAATTCCGGGATGCGCAGCGCACGTTGGAACAGTTACGTCAGGAATACGAGAAACAAGCGGAAGATCGCAAGGCTAAGCTGATTAAACTGGAAGAAGATTTTCGTCAGCAGGAATTGCTAATGAGCGAGGCGCGTAGGGCGGAACTACAGGACGATTTGAAGGCTAAAAAGCAGCAACACCAACAGTTTATCAATGAGAAATTCGGCCCTGATGGTGAGTTGACGCGCAAGAATGTCGAACTTTCCGAGCCTATTTTCAAAAAGATCAATGATGCTATCAAAGAAATGGCCGAGGAGGAGAAGTACGACTTTATCTTTGACGCTGCGGCTTCCTCTACTACGTTGCTTTTCGCCCATAGGGATTACGATCTGACCGAGAAGCTACTGGAGTGGCTACAGGAGGCCAAGGAAGAGGAACAAGAGTGAATTTTACTGGGGTTCTCGATCTATTGCCGCATCGCTATCCGCTGCTGCTGATCGACCGCATTGTCGAATTGGAACCTGGAGAACGCGTCGTGGCCTTGAAGAATGTGACGGTCAACGAATCGTTTTTCCAAGGGCATTTTCCCGGTTATCCGGTCATGCCTGGGGTGCTAATAGTCGAGGCGCTGGCGCAAGCAGGTTGCGCAATGATGCTGAGCGGCGTCGAAAATCCCGAATCCAAGGTGCCATTTTTTGCCGGAATTGACCGCTGCAAATTTCGCCGCCCGGTCGTGCCGGGAGACCAGTTGCGGCTAGAGCTAACAGTGCTCAGGCAGCGGGGCGCGTCCTGTAAGTTGCAGGGACGGGCCATGGTGGGGGAGGAAGTGGCGGCAGAGGCGGAGATTATGGCGATCTTAGGCGAGCGGGAAGGCCGTTGAGGAGTGCCTGATGGATCGCCTTTATCACGTCCTCGAAGCGCAGCAATTCGATCTAGACTTGATAGACGACATTTTCTCTACGGCCCAAGAGATGGAGCAAGTGGTTCAGCACTACGGGTCCAATATTCTCAATCGCCGGGTCATGGCGACGCTGTTCTACGAGCCCAGTACGCGCACGCGGCTGTCCTTTGAGTCGGCGATGACGCGATTGGGTGGGGCCGTCATTACAACCGAGAGCGCACAGGAATTTTCGTCGGCTGCTAAGGGCGAGACCCTTGAGGATACCATTCGCGTCGTCGCCGGGTACTCGGACGTAATTGTGTTGCGCCACTACGAAAGCGGAGCTAGCAACCAAGCTGCTGCTGTCGCCGGCATCCCGGTGATCAACGCTGGCGACGGGGCCGGACAGCACCCGACCCAAGCTCTGTTAGACCTCTATACTATTCAGCGCGAAATCGGACGGCTCGAAAAAATTACCATTGCCTTGGTGGGGGATTTGGCCAACGGACGGACGGTGCGTTCGCTGTGCTACCTGCTGGCCAAGTACCAGGGCGTTAAGATGTACTTTGTCGCGCCTGAGATAGTGAGGATGAAGGACGACATAAAGGAATATTTGCAGCGGCACCAGGTGCTTTTTGAGGAGGTAGATGATCTCCATGAAGTGGGCAAACAGGCCGATGTCGTCTATCAGACGCGCATCCAAAAGGAGCGCTTTGGCGAGCGCACTGGAGCATACGAGCAGGCGCGCGGCAAGTACATTGTCGATCGCTCGGTAATGGACTGTATGCAGCAACACGCTGTGGTCATGCACCCGTTGCCGCGCGTTGACGAGATCGATCCGGCAGTAGATGATGATCCGCGGGCGGCCTATTTTCGCCAGGCCCACAACGGGCTCTACGTGCGCATGGCCCTTTTGCGGATGATCCTCGGTTGACCTTGGTGGTATCGCCCAATATATTGCCGGCAACCGCTTCTTACTTTTAAGGAGGATACCCAGATGGGTTCGAGTAAAGGCAGAATGAGAGATAAGGAATTGAGGAGTCGGCGGCAGCGGCGCAAAAAGCGCTTGAAGAAACGCGCTCAGGAGGCCAAGCTGGCACCGCGAAAAAAGTAATAGTTAAGGCTAAAGGCCACTAGCTTTAGGAGAGCCGACAGATGGGCTGTCGGCTCTTTTTGTATGGGAAAGGGCCCCTGCCGGTGCCAGCGGCGTTAGTCGGGAAAGTACCGTTACAGAGCGCGTTCTAGGCGATAAAGGCTGTTTATCGCTGCGACCTACCGGATTTGATGTACTAGGTGATAGTTAAAGGAGAGGTAGCATGAGGATTCCCGTGCGCGATATAGAGGGCCAATTCGCAGCGTTAGCCGAAGTGCTCTCAGGTCAAGGTATCGAAGTCGAAGAAGTCAAAGCCAAGCTCAAAGCCCAGGAGATCGAGACGCCCTCTTGGGGATACGGCAATTCTGGGACGCGCTTTGGCGTTTTCAAACAGCCTGGTGCCGCCCGCGATGTCCACGAGCGGCTTGCCGATGCGGCCCAAGTGCACAAGATGACGGGTGTCTGTCCTGGCGTGGCTTTGCACATCCCGTGGGATAAAGTGGATGACTACGACGTCTTGCAGCAAGAAGCGACGGAATTGGGCGTGCGTATCGGGGCGATCAATCCCAATGTCTTCCAAGAGCCTGAATACAAATTGGGCAGTTTCGGCCATCGGGATCTGGCCGTGCGTCGCAAAGCACTCGATCACATGCACGAGTGCGTAGATATCATGCAGCAGACCGGGTCCACAGTGCTGAGCCTTTGGTTTGCCGACGGTACGAACTATCCGGGCCAAGACGATATCATCGCCCGCAAGCGGCGCTTTGAAGAATGTCTAAGTGAGACGCACGCTATGCTGCCGGCAGGAACGCGGATGCTCATTGAGTACAAATTCTTCGAGCCGGCTTTTTACCATACTGACATTGCCGACTGGGGTATGGCGCTAAATTTTGCCATTAAGGCCGGGCCGCAGGCCGAAGTGCTGGTTGATTTAGGGCACCATCCTCTTTCCACCAATATTGAGCACATCGTGGCCTTGCTCCTCGACGAGGGGCGGATGGGTGGTTTTCACTTCAACAATCGCAAATACGCCGATGATGATGTGACCACTGGGTCGGTCAACCTCTATGAAGTGTTTCTGATTTACTGCGAGATTCTCAACGCTGAGCGGCGCGGTGCCGCAGCGGCTAATATCGCCTACATGATCGACCAAAGTCATATTATTAAGCCCAAAGTCGAGGCGATGATCCAGTCGGTGCTCAACATCCAGACGGCCTATGCCCGCGCCTTGCTGGTTGACCACACGGCACTAGCTGAGGCGCAGGCGGAGGACGACGTAGTGGCCGGCGAAGAAATTTTGCGCAATGCCTATGACACCGATGTGCGGCCCTTACTGGCGGTTGTGCGCCAGGAACTGGGAGCCGCCGCCGATCCCCTCAGTGCCTATCGCCGCAGCGGCTACTTTGAGCGCATTGCCTTAGAACGGCAGGGCGAATTGAAGGGGGCTGCTAGCTGGGGTTGATAGGGGGGTGGTGTCGATTCTGTCTTTGAGACCACTATTTTACTGTATTCTCTTGACAGAGTGGGAGTCGAATCTTATTTTACAATGTTACGCTCGATACTTGAGTTTAAGTGATCTTTGAAAATCGAATAACGTACATGAGGGTCCAGCGTTGAAGAGCTTGGATTTAAAAAAGTAGTATATCAAATTTTTCTCACGGAGAGTTTGATCCTGGCTCAGAACTAACGCTTGTGGTGTGTCTTAGTCATGCAAGTCGAACGAGAAAGTCACCTTCGGGTGACGAGTACAGTGGCGAACGGGTGAGTAACACGTGGGCAACCTGCCCTTAGGTTGGGGATAACACTTCCAACGAGGTGCTAATACCGAATGATAAGACGAGTTGATGACTCGTCTTTAAAGATGGCCTCTACTTGTAAGCTGTCGCCTAAGGATGGGCCCGCGTCGTATTAGCTTGTTGGTAGGGTAATGGCCTACCAAGGCGACGATGCGTAGCCGGCCTGAGAGGGTGAACGGCCACACTGGCACTGAGATAAGGGCCAGTCTCCTACGGGAGCCAGCAGTCTAGAAATTTGCACAATCGCCGAAAGGCGGATGCAGCGACACCACGTGGAGGATGAAGCCCTTCGGGGTGTAAACTCCTGTCAGGAGGGAAGAAGGCGCGGGCGTTAATACCGCTCGTTGCTTGACGGTACCTTCAGAGGAAGCTCCGGCTAACTACGTGCCAGCAGCCGCGGTAATACGTAGGGAGCGAGCGTTGTTCGGATTTACTGGGCGTAAAGGGCACGTAGGCGGGTATGCAAGTCGATTGTGAAATCCTCTGGCTCAACCAGAGAACTGCAGCCGAAACTGCACACCTTGAGTCCAGCAGAGGGAATCGGAATCCCAGGTGTAGCGGTGGAATGCGTAGATATCTGGGAGAACATCAGTGGCGAAGGCGGATTCCTGGGCTGGTACTGACGCTGAGGTGCGAAAGCTAAGGGAGCAAACAGGATTAGATACCCTGGTAGTCTTAGCCGTAAACGATGGGTACTAGGTGTTGGGGGACATTGACCCCCTCAGTGCCGTAGCTAACGCATTAAGTACCCCGCCTGGGGAGTACGGCCGCAAGGCTGAAACTCAAAGGAATTGACGGGGACCCGCACAAGCAGTGGAGCATGTTGCTCAATTCGATGCAACGCGAAGAACCTTACCAGGGCTTGACATCCGAGGAACCTCTTGGAAACAGGAGGGTGCCTTCGGGAACCTCGAGACAGGTGCTGCATGGCTGTCGTCAGCTCGTGTCGTGAGATGTTGGGTTAAGTCCCGCAACGAGCGCAACCCCTGTCCTTAGTTGCCATCAGGTAATGCTGGGAACTCTAAGGAGACAGCCTGTGATAAGCAGGAGGAAGGTGGGGATGACGTCAAGTCATCATGGCTCTTACGTCCTGGGCTGCAAACGTGCTACAATGGCTGGTACAAAGGGCCGCGATACCGCGAGGTGGAGCCAATCCCAAAAAACCAGTCTCAGTTCGGATTGGAGTCTGCAACTCGACTCCATGAAGGTGGAATTGCTAGTAATCGCGGATCAGCATGCCGCGGTGAATACGTTCCCGGGTCTTGTACACACCGCCCGTCAAGCTAGGAAAGACGGAAACACCTGAAGTCGCGATCCTAACCGCAAGGAGGGAAGTGCCGAAGGTGGAGCTGTCGATTCGAGCTAAGTCGTAACAAGGTAGCCGTACCGGAAGGTGCGGCTGGATCACCTCCTTTCTAAGGGGATTATTGGGAGTTTTAGACTCCCAACATTATCCGCCTAGGTCAATGTTTTTACTCTTTGACCTGCTCTCATGTGCGTTATTCGGTTTTCGGGGGTATAGCTCAGGTGGTTAGAGCGCACGCCTGATAAGCGTGAGGTCGGTGGTTCAATTCCACCTACCCCCACCATTCAGGCTTTTTGCTCTTTGACAATCGAATACAGGTTCATACCAATTAGTAATCAAGGTTTACCGAGTGGAAGTACGTTATGTGCTTACTGCTTGAGACACCGTGATGCATTACCTCTAGTAGTGTTGTGATAGTGATTTTTGGTCAAGCTACAAAGGGCGTACGGTGGATGCCTTGGCACGAGAAGGCGATGAAGGACGTGATAAGCTGCGATAAGCCTCGGGAAGGTGCAAATAACTTTTGATCCGGGGATTTCCGAATGGGGCAACCCAGTGCAGGTCATGCTGCACTACCTTCGGATGAACACATAGTCCGAATGGGGCAAACGGGGGGAACTGAACCATCTAAGTACCCCTAGGAATAGAAAGCAACCGCGATTCCCCTAGTAGTGGCGAACGAACGGGGAACAGCCCAAACTGCCTGTATGTTAAAGCTAGCACGCGTTGTACAGGCGGGGTTGTGGGGCGTCATTTGTCAAGAGTGCTGACTTGACGGGAAGTTACCAATCGACACCATAGTCGAAGCGTTCTGGAAAGTTCTACCACAGAAGGTGATAGTCCTGTAGGCGAAATGGTAGTCGACTTCCCTATGATGTTCCCGAGTACCACGGGGCACGGGAAACCCTGTGGGAAGCTGGGGAGACCACTCTCCAAGGCTAAATACTCTCTCGTGACCGATAGCGCACTAGTACCGGTGAGGGAAAGGTGAAAAGTACTCCGAGAAGGAGAGTGAAATAGTACCTGAAACCGTACGCTTACAAGCAGTCGGAGGGGGCTTGTCCCCTGACGGCGTGCCTTTTGCATAATGAGCCGACGAGTTACTTGTATGTAGCAAGGTTAATTCACTCAGTGAAGGAGCCGTAGCGAAAGCGAGTCTGAATAGGGCGTTCAGTTACATGCAGTAGACCCGAAGCCAGGTGATCTACCCATGGCCAGGATGAAACGGGAGTAAAATCTCGTGGAGGTCCGAACCGCCGAACGTTGAAAAGTTCTCGGATGAGCTGTGGGTAGGGGTGAAAGGCCAATCAAACCTGGAGATAGCTGGTTCTCCCCGAAATAGCTTTAGGGCTAGCCTCTTGTAAAAGAGTCGTGGAGGTAGAGCACTGGATCGGCTAGGGGGCTTACCCGCTTACCAAACCGAACCAAACTCCGAATGCCATTGACTTGTTTCAAGGGAGTCAGCGTGCGAGGGATAAACTCCGTACGCGAGAGGGAAACAACCCAGATCGCCAGCTAAGGTCCCTAAGTGTAAACTAAGTGATCAAAAGGATGTGAGATTGCTGAGACAGCTAGGATGTTGGCTTAGAAACAGCCACCATTTAAAGAGTACGTAATAGTTCACTAGTCAAGTGATTTCGCGCCGACAATGTACCGGGGCTAAGTTTACCACCGAAGCTGCGGACTTCGCACTTCGTTCGCGAAGTGCGGATTGGTAGGGGAGCGTTCCATAGTAGGCTGAAGGTGAACCGCAAGGTTCGCTGGACGAGATGGAAGTGATTATGTCGGCATGAGTAGCGATAAAGCGGGTGAGAATCCCGCTCACCGAAAATCTAAGGTTTCCTGGGCTAGGCTCGTCCTCCTGGGGTTAGTCGGGACCTAAGCTGAGGCCGAAAGGCGTAGGCGATGGAAAACAGGCTAAATATTCCTGTACCACTTACAGCGCGTTCGAGCTATGGGGTGACGCAGAAGTGAAAGGTCAGCCAGCGATTGGAAATGCTGGTCTAAGCTCGTAGGAGGGCCAACCAGGTAAATCCGGATGGCCGCTAACTCCGAGAAGCGATGGGGAGCCGTCTAACGGCATAAACTGACCCTAATCATGCTGCCTAGAAAAACCTCTATGCAAGTTCTGTAGGTGCCCGTACCGCAAACCAACACAGGTAGATGAGGAGAGTATCCAAAGGTGCGCGAGTGAACCCTCGTTAAGGAATTCGGCAAAATGATCCCGTAACTTCGGAAGATGGGATGCCCTCAGTAGGTGAAGTCCCTCGCGGATGGAGCCCAAAGGGGCCGCAGAGAAACGGGCTGGGCGACTGTTTACCAAAAACACAGGTCTCTGCTAAGCCGCAAGGCAATGTATAGGGACTGACACGTGCCCGGTGCTGGTAAGTTAAGAGGATTAGTTAGCTCTTTCGGGAGCGAAGCTTTGAATCGAAGCTCCAGTAAACGGCGGTCGTAACTATAACGATCCTAAGGTAGCGAAATTCCTCGTCGGCTAAAAACCGACCTGCACGAATCGTGTAACGACTTGGCCGCTGTCTCAACGAGGGACTCGGTGAAATTGTAGTTCCGGTGAAGATGCCGGATACCCGCGGCAGGACAGAAAGACCCCGTGAACCTTTACTACAGCTTGGTATTGGATTTTGGCACTGCACGTGTAGGATAGGTGGGAGGCTATGAAGCGGGAACGCCAGTTTCCGTGGAGCCGACCTTGAAATACCACCCTTGCCTTGTTAAAGTTCTAACCTTGATCCTTTGATCAGGATCGGAGACAGTGCCAAGTGGGTAGTTTAACTGGGGCGGTTGCCTCCTAAAGAGTAACGGAGGCGCCCAATGGTTCCCTCAGCGCGGTCGGTAATCGCGCGTAGAGTGTAAAGGCATACAGGGAGCTTAACTGCAAGACCTACAAGTCGAGCAGGTGCGAAAGCAGGGCTTAGTGATCCGACGGTTGCGTGTGGAAGCGCCGAAGCTCAACGGATAAAAGGTACTCCGGGGATAACAGGCTTATTGCCCCCAAGCGCCCATAGCGACGGGGCAGTTTGGCACCTCGATGTCGGCTCAGCGTATCCTGGGGCTGGAGAAGGTCCCAAGGGTTTGGCTGTTCGCCAATTAAAACGCTACGCGAGCTGGGTTCAGAACGTCGTGAGACAGTTCGGTCCCTATCCGCCGTGGGTGTAGGATATTTGAGGAGATCTGACCCTAGTACGAGAGGACCGGGTTGGACGGACCTCTGGTCTACCAGTTGTTCCGCCAGGAGCACCGCTGGGTAGCTACGTTCGGAAGGGATAAACGCTGAAAGCATCTAAGCGTCAAGCCCACTCCAAAACTAGATATCCCGTAGGGTTAACCTACCTAAAGGCCCCTCGTAGACTACGAGGTTGATAGGTTGCAGGTGGAAGCGCAGCAATGTGTGAAGCCGAACAATACTAATTGGCCGTGCGGCTTGACCAATTTATTATCGCAGCACTACTAGCGTTTTGCATTGCTTTTGGTGTGATCCTGTATTCGGTTGTTGAAGAGAATTTGAGTTTTCCGGTGGTCATAGCAGAGGGGCAACACCTCTTCCCATTCCGAACAGAGCCGTTAAGCCCTCTTGCGCCGATGGTACTGCTGGGGTCGCCTAGTGGGAGAGTAGGACGCTGCCGGATTTTTTAAAAAGAGCCCATCCCTTTGGGGTGGGCTTTTTTGTGTCTTAGGGAAAATACCTTGACAACGCCAAGGTAGGCCAATTAATTAAGCACTTCTCTTAATTCAGGAGGAGTCAAATTGAGCGAACAAACGAGAAATTTTTCTCTGTGTGGCCATAGTGGGGCAGGTAAAACAGTGCTGTCCGAGGCCATGTTATTCAACATGGGCGTCGTAAACCGCTTGGGACGCATCGATGACGGGACGACCACATCAGATTACGATTCGGCCGAGATTGAGCGGCAGATTTCGCTCAAGGTCTCTTTGTTGAATGGCCAGTGGCAAGATCATCAGCTCAACATAATTGATACGCCGGGCTATGCAGATTTTATCTCCGAGGCCAAGGCGGCCCTGCGCGTGTCCGACGCGATGGTCGCTGTCGTTGATTCGGTCACCGGGATAGAGATCGGCACTGAGCGGACTTGGAATTTTGCTGCCGATTACAATTTGCCGCGGGTCCTATTCGTCAACAAGATGGATCGCGCCGATGCCGACGCCGAGCAGGTCTTGGCAATGCTGCAAGATCGTTTCGGACGCCAAGTCGTGCCTTTGCAAATGGCGGTAAATCCCGGCGAGGGATACAACCATATTGTCGATCTGGTTGCGATGAGAGCCTATGCGTACCAGGATGGCAAAGCCACAGCAGGAGACATACCTGCCGAGGTCCAAAGCCGCGCAGAAACGCTGCGCGAGCAATTGGTAGAATCCATCGCCGAGACCGACGAAGAACTGATGGAGAAGTATTTCAGCGAGGGCGAACTAACCACAGAGGATCTGGTTGCTGGTCTGCGCCGAGCCGTGTTACAGCTAGAAATTTTTCCGGTCTTTTTCGGGGATTCCTATAACAATGTCGGCATCGACCGGCTGCTGGACGCCTTGGTACAGTATGGGCCGTCGCCAGTTGAAGCGGCAGGACTCAGATTGCAAGATAGCGAGGAACGGGAAGTTGAGCTTGAAGGTATTGCTACGGCGCCCTTGGCTGCTTTGGTGTTCAAGACCTTGGCCGAGCAGCACGTAGGTGAGCTTTCTTTGCTGCGTCTGTTTTCTGGCTCGATCAAGCCAGGCGACGAAGTGGCCAACTCAAGCAAGCGCGGCACCGAGCGCATTGGCCAGATCTATCACCTCAACGGCAACAAGCGGACCGAAGTCGCAAGTGCCGCGGCTGGCGATATCGTCGCCCTAGTCAAGCTCAAGAACACCCATACGACCGATACGCTTTGCGCGAAGGGCGCGTCGCTGCAACTTCCGGGCATTGCATTCCCAGAGCCGCTAATTCGCGTAGCTATTCACGCCAAGGAGCAGGGCGGCGAGGAGCGCGTCGCTACCGGGCTTTCCCAATTGCACGAGGAAGATCCGAGCTTCATTATGAAATACGACGGCGAGGTCCGCCAAACGATCCTGCTGACCCAAGGTGAGTTGCATCTGGAAATTATCGTCGGGCACCTAAAAGAGCGGTTTGGCGTGGAGATTGATATGGAGGTGCCGCGGATTCCCTATCGAGAAACGATCCGCGGCAACGCCGATGCTCAATATCGACACAAGAAGCAGTCGGGTGGACGGGGGCAGTTTGGCGAGGTGTTTATACGCATGGCCCCTAAAGGGCGTGGTGAAGGTTTTGAGTTTCTCAATGAGGTCGTCGGCGGCAATATCCCGAGCAACTTCATCCCCGCGGTGGAAAAGGGCATCGTCGAGACGCTGAGCGAGGGGCCAGTGGCCGGGTACCAAGTCATTGATGTGGCTGTTACTGTGTACGACGGCAAGCACCATCCGGTAGATTCGGACGAAGTTTCTTTTAAATTGGCCGGTTCCCACGCCTTCAAGGACGCCTTTCTCAAGGCCAAGCCAATCCTGCTAGAGCCTATTTATCAGTTGGAGATTACAGTTCCCGAGGAATTTATGGGCGACGTAATGGGCGACCTTTCGTCGCGGCGAGGTCGGATTAGTGGCATGGACGCGGACGGCCATTTCCAAATCATCCACGCCGAGGCCCCCTTAGCCGAAATAGACCGTTATGCCACATTGCTGCGCTCCATGACTCAGGGTAAGGGATTTCACGCGCAGCGATTTGATCGCTACGAGGAAGTTCCCGGGGATATCATGGCTAAAGTCGTCGAGAACTCGCAAAAAAATAGAGGTAAAGAAGCGGCCTGAACGATTTGCGTTACCCGTTGTCAAGGGCGGTCGGCCGAGCGGTCGGCGGCCCTTTACTTTTTGGATTGCGCGGGTTCTTTTATCTTAATACTGTCATAGCAAACAGCCGATTTTCTCCGCACGGTGCTTCTGTTTTGAGGAGTGGGATTTCGTCCGGGGATTGGCAAGGAGATACAGCCGATGTCCGGCCACTCCAAATGGAGTACAATCAAGCGCAAAAAAGGTGCCAACGATGCCAAGCGCGGCAAAATTTTTACTAAGTTGATCCGCGAGCTTTCAGTGGCGGCCCGCAGCGGAGGCGATGAGGGGGCCAACCCAAGTCTGCGCACGGCAGTTCAGAATGCCAAAGCGGCCAATATGCCCGCAGCAACTATTGAGCGCGCCATCCGCCGCGGCACCGGCGACGAGCCGGGGGCGATATACGAGGAGGGACTCTTTGAAGGCTATGGCCCCGGTGGAGTGGCCATCATCGTCGAAACCCTATCGGACAACCGCAACCGCACGGTTTCCGAGATTCGCCACGTATTCACTAAATACAACGGCAACCTCGCCGAGAGTGGGGCGGTCGCTTGGATGTTTGAACACAAGGGCATTATCGAAGTGGACAAGGACAATGTCTCCGAAGAGGACCTCCTATTGGCGATCGTGGATGCGGGAGGTGAGGACATCCAAGATGGCGTCCAAGTCCACGAAGTAACGACCCCAGTTACCGACTTAGAGCCGGTTAAAAAGGCCCTAGAGGACAACGGCATCGCCTTCGCCCAAGCGACGTTGGCTTGGATGCCCAAACGCGAAACCATGCTCGAAGTACCAGGTGAGGAGGCCGAGAAAATTATCCGCCTCCTAGAAGCATTGGAGGATCTAGACGATGTGCAGAAGGTCTTTTCCAATTTCGATCTCGGCGAAGACGAGTTCGAAAAACTCATAGCTCAGGCCTAGTGAGTTTTCGCTTTGCTGGTCCTTGGAGTGGATCCTAGCAGCAGGAGCACTGGCTACGGCTTCGTCGAGTATAGCAAGCGCCAGGCCCGCTATGTGGCCTGCGGCTGTATTCGCCCTAGGGAGGATGCGTTTGAGGATCGGCTGGTTTACATGTTCGACGAGCTGACGCGGCTGATCGGCGAATATGCCCCAGATGAAGGCGCGATCGAAACCACGTTCTTTGGCAAGGACGCCACCGCGGCGGCCAAGCTAGGCCAAGCGCGCGGCGCCCTGATCGTCGCCATGTGCAAAGCTGGCTTACCCATTGCCCACTATGCGCCGACGATGGTCAAAAGATCGGTGACGGGCAATGGCCAAGCCACCAAGCAACAGGTCCAGTTCATGGTAGCGCGCCGGTTGCGTCTAGCGGAAGTGCCCAAGCCCCTTGATGCCTCAGACGCCTTGGCCATTGCGCTGTGCCACACCCAGCAGTCTGGCCGGATTGTACGCGAGGGCCAAGGACAGCGCAAGCCTGAGATAGAGGCTTTGCTCAGCCGCATGGTGCGGCGTTAGGTATATCCGTGATAACACACCTGCGTGGAACACTTTTGTCCAAGTCGCCTACCCATGTCGTCGTCGATATCGGGGGCGTGGGTTATGGCTTAGCCATATCGCTGATTACTTTCGACCAACTGCCCCCAGCCTCCGAGGCGGTTCATTTGTCCACCTATCTCTACGTGCGCGAAGACCGGCTGGAACTTTTCGGTTTTGCCGATGAGGAAGAGCGGGAGGTCTTTGAGTTGCTGATCGGCGTTTCGGGCATTGGCCCTCATTCGGCGCTGACTGTGCTGTCGGGTATGACCCTGCGCGATTTGCAAGAGGCCATCTTGCAAGAGCGCGTAGCCGAACTGACGGCGATCAAGGGCATTGGTCGCAAGACCGCAGAGCGTTTGGTGCTCGATCTAAAAGACAAGATTCGCTTGAGTGCCTCGACGGCAGGCGAAGCGGCCTTGGCGGCCAAAGCGGGCGCGAGCGAGGAGGCGGCAAAGGCCCTGATGACGTTGGGATACGCAGCGCCGGCTGCGCGCCAAGCGGTGCGCAAAGCGGTGGAAAAGCACGGCACTGAGCTGAGTGTGCAACAGCTAATCAAACTGGCTCTCAAGGAACGCTGAAGGCTCGGCGATGGACCATCGACCCATAGATCCTAGCGGCGGAAACGACGACCTTCAGTTCGACAATACGCTGCGTCCTCAGTCCCTTGCCGAGATGCTGGGCCAAGACAAGACCAAGCAGCAGCTCGGCATTGCCATTGAAGCCGCTCGGCAGCGCGGCGAAGCCATGGATCACGTGCTGCTGTACGGTCCGCCCGGTTTGGGTAAGACGACGCTTTCGTATGTGATTGCCAAAGAGCTAAGCGTTGAAATCTATCCCACGTCAGGGCCTTTGCTCGAGCGTCCGAGCGACTTGGCTGGTATGCTCACGACCATGGAGCCGCGCGATGTGCTTTTCATCGACGAGATTCACCGCGTCAACCGCGTGGTTGAGGAATATCTGTACTCGGCGATGGAGGACTTCAAAATCGACATCATCATCGACCAAGGCCCGGCGGCCCGCTCCGTCAGCGTGCCGTTGGAGCCTTTTACCTTGATTGGGGCCACCACCCGCCAGGGCCTATTGACTTCGCCGATGCGCGCCCGCTTTGGACTCAACGCCCACCTCGACTACTACTCGGTGGCCGAACTGGCCGCGATCGTCAAGCGCGACGCCCGCCTGCTGAATTTATCGGTCTCAGAGTCGGGCGCGATGGAACTTGCCCGGCGCTCCCGCGGCACGGCGCGGATTGCCAAGCGCTGGCTGCGTCGGGCGCGCGACTTTGCCCAAGTGGAAGGCGAAGGTGAGATCAATGCCGAGGTGGTACAAAAAGCACTCGTCATCCAAGATGTCGACGAGATGGGGCTCGATAAGATGGATATCACATTGCTGCGGGCGATCATCGAAAAATTCAACGGCGGCCCGGTCGGCCTGAGCAATCTGGCGGCCACCATCGGCGAGGAGGCCGAGACCATTGAGGAAGTGGTTGAGCCTTATTTGATCAAAGAGGGGTTTATCAAGCGCACGCCCAAGGGCCGGATGACTATGCCGCGGGCCTGGGAGCGCCTCGGTTTCGAGCCGCCGCCAAGCCTTGGCGAGCAATTGGAGCTTCTATGAGTGCGCTCGGCCGCGACGTGATTCTGGCGCTAGACACAGCTACCTCGGTTGGCAGCGTGGCACTTTGTGCGGCAGAAAGAATCGTCGTCAGCCGTTATTTCGACGTGGGATTGCAGCATTCGCAGCGCCTGTTTAGCGAGGTGGAGGCCGCGCTAGGGGCTGTAGATATGGATATCGAGGGCGTGCGGGCCGTCGCTGTCGCGATTGGGCCGGGGTCGTTTACTGGCCTGCGGATCGGGCTGAGTGCGGCTAAGGGCTTGTGTCTGGCTGCGGGCAAGGATTTGGTGACCGTTTCAACACTGGCCGCGCTTGCGGCGCGTCTGCCCTTTGCCCGCCGGCCCGTTTGTACGGTCCTCGACGCGCGCAAGCGCGAAGTCTATGCTGCGCTCTACGACACGGCAACGGGAGTGCCAACAGAATTGGCACCGGCCCGGGCGATCGCACCAGCGCAGTTGGCCCAAGAGCGAGTTGACGCGCCGACGATTTTCACTGGGGACGGGGCCAGGGCCTATCGCGAGCTGTTGGCGGGCAACCCCGCCGCGCAATTTGCTCCCCTGTCCTGCGCCTATCCCGACGCCGGAACGATTGGCTGGCTGGCGCTAGCCAAGCTGAAGAAGGGCCAAACGGCGGACTTGGTGTCGGTGGAACCCGATTACTTGCGCTCGCCCGATGCTCGTCCCCTAGCCCGGGCATGAGCGGCGCGAGTCGCTTCGTTTGGTTGGGGCCGACTCACCTCCAGCGGGCGATGGAGATTGAGCGAGGCTCTTTCGCCAATGCGTGGAGCGAAGCCGATTTTTGTTGCTTACTTGCCGATAGAGATGCCCTGTGCTTGGGGCTTTTGCACTGCGGCAAACTAATCGCCTATGCGATGGGTTATTTCGCCAACCGCGATTTTCACCTCGCCAACCTCGCGGTAGATTCGGCCTATCGGAACCGGGGGTGGGGTGGGCAGTTGTTGGGGCGGGTGTTGCAAGCAGCCGCAGAACAGGGGGCTAGCTGCTGTGCGCTCGAAGTGCGCTCGACAAATCGGGCCGCGCGGGCACTCTACTGCAAGGCGGGGTTCCAGATCGTCGGGCGGCAGGCGGCGTACTACAGCGATCCCCCGGACGACGCCGTTTTAATGGAACGCAACATAGAGATTTTGTAATTTATTTATTATACTCTAAGTTTTTCTAGCATAAGCCCAAGCCCATAACAGTGGAAGAGGGATGCGATGGCTGAAGTGATTCTGAAGAATGTTCGCAAAGTGTACGACAAAGATGTAGTGGCGGTTGACAGCGCCGATATCGAGATCAAGGACCAAGAATTCGTGGTGCTCGTCGGTCCCTCCGGCTGCGGCAAATCGACGACGCTGCGCATGATCGCCGGGCTTGAAGAAATCACCGCCGGCGAGATTTCAATCGACGGAACGATCGTCAACGACGTGCCGCCCAAGGACCGCGACATCGCCATGGTATTTCAGAACTACGCGCTCTATCCGCACATGAGCGTCTATCAAAACATGGCCTTTGGGCTTAAGTTGCGAAAATATCCCAAAGACGAGATCGAGGCGCGGGTGCAAGAGGCCGCCGATATACTCGGCATCCAAGAGCTGCTAGAGCGCAAGCCCAAGGCGCTTTCGGGCGGTCAGCGCCAGCGCGTGGCGGTGGGGCGCGCCATCGTCCGCAAGCCCAAGGTATTTCTCTTTGACGAGCCACTTTCCAACCTCGACGCCAAGCTGAGGGTGCAGATGCGCACCGAGATCAGCAAGTTGCACACCCGCCTAGGGGCCACTATGGTGTACGTGACGCACGACCAAGTCGAGGCCATGACGATGGGAGACCGCATCGTGGTCATGCGCGATGGCCTCATTCAGCAGATCGACAAGCCCCTCCATCTCTACAACAAACCCGTCAACCAGTTCGTCGCCGGTTTTATCGGCAGCCCTTCCATGAACTTCATCCGCGGTACGCTGACTGCCAATGGCAGCGGTCTAGTCTTCGACGAAGGCAATGTGCAACTGTCCCTGCCCGCCGGCCACGGCGACCAGCTCGGCAGCTACGTGGGGCAGGAAGTGACGCTGGGCATCCGCCCGGAAGACATCCACGACCCGGATACTATTGGCCGCAATGTCGAGACCGTCGAAATTGGAGCCAAGGTCGAAGTGGTTGAACCGATGGGCAACGAGGTCTTTCTCAATCTGACCACCGGCAAGACCGCTTTTGTCGCTCGCGTCGATCCGCTGCACATGCCGCAAGTTGACCAAACGGTGCGGTTGGCCGTCGAGATCGACAAAGCCCACTTTTTTGCTCTGGATAACCAAGAGAGCCTGTTGCAGAAATAGGGATTGGCTTGGACAGCACGGGCGGTACCTCGCACTCCGGGGCGTTTAGCGATCTGGCCCGTCGAGATCGGGCTGGGGCCGTGGCCGCAGCGTGGCTCGAATCGGGCCGCATTCCCCATGCGGTTCTCATTTGCGGGGCCGAGGGAGTCGGCAAACGGCGCTTTGCGCTCGCGTGGGCGCAGGCCCTGCTGTGCACCGCCAGCAGCCCTTTGGCCTGCCATGGTTGCCCGAGCTGTCGCAAGGTGGATTCGTTCGTACATCCCGACCTCCACACTGCATTGCCATTACCTCCGCGCCGCGGCAAGCAGCGGCTGGCGCTGGCGGACTTGCGCGAGTCCGTAGTGGAGTACGTTCGCGACGCGGGCGCAGCTGTGCCCGGCAATGCCAATATCGCGGTCGAACACCTGCGCCAGTTGCAAAAGGAGCTGGCGTTTGCGCCGACCGAATCTCGGCGCAAAGTCGGCCTGATCTTCGCCGCCGAGCGAATGCACCCGGCCGGGGCCAATTCGCTGCTCAAACTGTTGGAAGAACCCCCGCCTCGGGCTGTCATCGCGCTGGTTTCGGCTGCCCCAGAGCGCGTTTTGCCGACCGTGCTCTCGCGCTGCCAGCGGATGATTTTGAGTCCCTTAGATGCAGCGACCTTGCGGGCTCAGCTCGAACGAGAAGGCGTGACTGGAGAGCGGTTGGAACTGGCCGTGCGCATGGGAGCTGGCTCGTTGCCGCAGGCCAAAGAAGTGGCTGCCGGGGCGTTTGATGGAACGAGGCAGCTCGTTGAGTCGTTTCTCAGTGGTGGCTCGGAGCAGCGCGACGAGGTCTATTGGAGCGTGCTCGCGGAGTTGGGCCGGGATCGGGGACAACTAGAGCGTTTTTTGCAAGTTTGCGGCCTGTATCTGCGCGATCTCTTCCTGTTGGCTCACGGCCACGGCGCGTCCGTCGTCCAAGTAGATCGGCGTCCTTATTTGGAAAACCTACTCGAAAAAATAGACGCCGCCCGAGTCGCCTTGGAAATCGACCGAGCGGTCGAGACCCTTGGGCACAATGCCAATCCGCAATTGGTGTTGACCGACCTGTGGCGCGGCTTGCGCCGAGGGGGAACAGCCAGGATGCCTCCACCCGACCCCAGCTTGGTGAGTGTGCGACGTTGGTAAACGTCCACCGACCGCGGTTGCGCTTTGCCCAGCACTTTCTAGTCGCTCGGGGTGTTGTAGAGGCCATTGCCGGGCTGGTGCGCCCAGCCGCTGGCGAGGTGGTGGTCGAGATCGGCCCGGGTCGGGGGGCGTTGACCGAGGTGCTGCTGACTGCGGTCGATCACTTGGTGGCCGTGGAAATTGACCGCGACTTGGTGGCCTTGTTGCGCGCCCGCCAAGATGCGCGTAGGTTGCGCTTGATCGAAGGAGATATTCTGCAAGTCGATCTGGGGCAAATTTTGCGCGACACCGGCGGGAGCCGCCTGCTGATCGTCGGCAATCTTCCCTACAACATCACCGCTCCACTGATTTTTCACCTGCTCGCTCACGCCGATTGCATCAGCCGCGCCATTGTCATGGTCCAACGCGAAGTAGCTCGGCGTTTGGTTGCTAGCCCTGGTTCAAAGGATTACAGCCTGTTGTCGGTGCTAGTGGCAATGCGCGCCAAAGTGGCGATGCGCCTACAGGTGGAACGCGACTGCTTCCGGCCGGTGCCGGCGGTGGATTCATCCGTAATCGAGTTGCGCTTTGCCCCCAAGCCCCGCTACCCAGTACAGGATGTGGACTGTTTCGACCGCTTGGTGCGCCGAGCGTTTGGCCAACGGCGCAAGATGCTGCGCAATTCGCTCCTTGGTCTCAATCCCGCGGGCGGGCGGCCTTGGCTGGAAGCGCTGGGCCAGCAGGCGGACATCGACCTAACGCGCCGTCCGGAGGAATTGTCGCTAGAGGAATTCGTCCGGCTGAGCGACGTTTACTCGCATTTGGGAAAGGATAGGCCGTGAAGCCGGTCTTGTGGCACGTGGGTTGGCTGGTATTGGTCGCCTGGACGATGGCCGATGCCCAGTACTCGCTCAAGTTCAACCGCAACAGTTCGCGCACTTCTTGGAACCATTCGTTTCCTAGCTGGAGCTACTCGACGCCGGTGCGGTTTTCAGCGGTGGGGGACTCGACTTCCAAGCTGACGATTAACGCCTCGGCGAGTATGGGATTTAGCCTTGATGATCGCAGCACCGGCAAGAGTTGGCAGGACAATGCTTCGGGCCGGTCTTCGGTCAACTATCCCATTCTCGGCCCCAAAGCCACCGTCAGCCTCGGTGCCAGCATGAGTACGCGCAACGTAACGCTGCACAAGCAGAAGACGCGCAGCCAGTCCTTTAACTTTGGATTTAGATCTAGGCCGCTGAGCAGCGGTCCATTCAAGAGCCTGAGTGCCAACTTGACTCCCAGCCTGATCACAGCCACGCGCGCCAGCCGCGCCAGCCTCGACAGTACCATTGAGGAGACCGGGATCCGCTACAATGCTTCGCTGGGGGTCTCGCCCGACATTGAAATTGCGGGCAAGAAACTGAGTAACTCGATTTCGCTGAGCAAAACAGATGATACGCTCGAACACAACAAAGATCGCAGCGAGCGGCTGAGCGGCAATATGAGCTATACCTTTCCCGGCAACGTGCGCGTCGGCCTGAGCATGTCAGAGAACCGCTCTCAGAGGGGGCTTTCGCGCCGCGCCATCAGCGAGGCTACCGTCGGTGAGGCTGTGGTGCGCGACACAGTGGTCAGCGCCGAGCTAGCGCAAACGCGCGGCACTAGCTTGTCCTCCAACGTGGATTTTGACCTAGGGCGCTTCAAAATAAAAAACAGTGCCTCGTACAGTCAGACCGAGCACACCAACACCGCCAATGCGATCCAGGATTTAGACAACCGCTTCTTTGGCAAAGATCGCCTCGGCGAGAACTTTAACTGGAACGCGTCGCTTTCGGGCAAGCTAGTCGAGAAGCTGGTCCTCAACACCAGCGTCCGCTTCAGAGGCAGCGACATGCGCCGGCTGGCCGTGCGGGTGCCCGATACCAGCCTTTGCGATAGCCACTTCACGCGCTCGGCGGACGGAACCTGCCGCGACCCAAGCTCCGACGAGATCAATCGCAATTTTTTTCTCAACGGCTCTCTCAACTGGCCCCTGGCCGATGGACACTCGTTGCGGTTGGCGACCTTTGGCGAGATCAAACGCTCGGAAAACCCCGGGGATCGCAAGCAGGACCGCGACACCTTCAACAACAGTGTGAGTCTCAGCTATGACGGCACTTTGCGCTCGGGGGCCAGACTCAGCGTCGATCTCAAAAATAGCTTCTTGCACCGCGTGAACCTACACGCTACGCGCGCTGTGGATAACTCGCGGACCCGCGACATTTCGCTCAATGTCGGCACCAATTACGAGCGTTTGGGTGCGTCTTTTTCGCACCGATTCAGCGTCTCGGCGCGGCGCATTATTTACGATTTTGATCGCCAGGTCAATCGCCGCGAGTCGTCGCGCAAAAGCAATATTCGCCGCGGTTGGAGCATGTCACACTCGCTGCGGCGCAAGGTGTTAGACGATCTTGCGCTCAACGCCCGCTACAACTATTCGGCCAACGATGACGGCACCTTGATTCTGGAAAACGGCGCGCAGATCGTCGAAGAGGAAAACGCCAGATATACTCTGCAATTCGGCATGACCTACTCGCCGAGTGCTGACTACTCGGCTGGCGCAACCTACACCTACAAGCTCGACCGCCAGTGGGATTACCAATACTCCACCCTCGCGCAGTCGCGTTCGCTCAACCGCGCTAACAAACACCGGACTTTGGCGGCGAATTTTAACTACAATCCAGTCGGCAGCGCCAACAAGCTCAACTTGCGCGGCAGCCGAAGTCGCCAGCGCAGCGGCACGTTTAACAGCTTGAGTGTAACCTATACGCGAACGTTGTAATCCTCCAACACTGGTAACGGTTTCGCTGGGGTGTTACCTTAATTAGTTGCCTATTTGCCCAAGGAGATTTTTTACATGCCCTTGCCTAAATGCGATAAAATCTGGTTCAATGGCCAATTGGTTGATTGGGACGATGCCAAAATCCACGTACTCTCCCACGTAGTACACTACGGCTCGAGCGTCTTTGAAGGCATTCGCTGTTACGAGACCGCCAAAGGCTCAGCCGTATTCCGCCTCGACGAGCACGTCAACAGGTTATTTGATTCGGCCAAAATCTACCGCATGGACATTCCCTATACGCGGGAGGAAATCAAAGAGGCGATCCTCGAGACGATCCGCGTCAATCAGCTCACCGCCTGCTACATTCGCCCGGTCGTCTTCCGCGGCTATGAAAACTTGGGAGTTGATCCGATGGGGTGTCCGGTTGACATCGTGATCGCCGTGTGGGAGTGGGGAGAATACCTCGGCGAGGCCGCGCTGAAAAACGGCGTTTCGGTCTGCACCTCGTCGTGGAACCGCATGGCGCCGAACACGTTTCCGGCCTTGGCCAAGGCCGGCGGCAACTATCTCAACTCGCAACTGGTGCGCATTGAAGCCAATGCCAACGGCTACGACGAGGGGATTGTCTTGGGCACGGATGGGTTGGTCAGTGAGGGCAGCGGCGAGAATATCTTTGTCATCAAGAACGGCTCAATCTACACGCCCGAATCGTGTTTTGCCATCCTGCCGGGCATCACCCGCCACACGGCCATTACCCTAATACGCGATCTGGGGATGCGGGTTGAGCAGCGCGGTATTCCGCGCGAGTTCCTCTACATCGCCGACGAAGTGTTTTTTACCGGCACAGCCGCCGAGATTACGCCTATTCGCGCTATAGACCAACTGCCGATCGGCTGTGGGAAGTGCGGCCCGATAACCGCGCAGATACAAGACGCCTTTTTCGCCGTGATCCGCGTCGAAGTCGAAGACCGGCACGGATGGTTGACTTTTGTGTGATGGATTTGCCATGGCTGCGTACAAAGGAGAGAACATGTTGAAGGTTAGAACGTCTGTAGTGGCTGCTTGGTTGGGTCTATGCGTCGTCGGTCACGTCGCCGCCGAGGAGCAATCGTGGGAAGTAGTGCAAGAAATTCTCATGAGTACTAAAGATATCATCGTCCTCGACGACACCGCGCAGGTGCCGTTGCGCCACGAGCGCGGGCCAGAGCCGGCCTACGGCGACTGGATGGTGCGCCACATGCTGTCCGACCCGGAGAAACTCAATCCGTACACTTCCAGCGACGCCGGTGCTAGCACGGTCTTGACCCACGTATTTGAAAGCCTGCTCGAGGCCGACTACGAGCCGCCGTACGCGCTGCGGGGGCTGGTCGCCAAAGACTACCCGGAGATTTCCGCCGACAAACTGACCTATACGTTTGAGCTGCGCGACGGGGTTTACTTTTCAGACGGCAAGCCGCTGACGGCGGCGGATGTCGTCTTCAGCATGAAGGTCATCCACAATCCCCGAGTACTAGCGCCGCATTTGCGCAACTACTACGCCGCCGTCGAAGCGGTACAACAGGTAGGAGCCAACAAAGTTGGCTTCCGGTGCACCAAGCCCTATTTCCGCAACGATTTGATGTTGGGTGGATTCAGTATTCTACCGAAGCACTTTTACGATCCAGAGGGTTTGCTGGACCCGGTTGAGGTCAAGAGTTTGGTCGATGGTTCTTGGCAGCAAGGGCCGCACAAAGAGCGCGTCGAGCGCTTTGCCGAACAATTCAATCAAAATTTCAACCGCCAAGTACTAGGCTCAGGGCCGTATCTAATCGAAGATCCAGAGCGCGACTTGGTCACCCAGCAGAAAGTTGTGCTGACGCGGAATGAAAACTACTGGGGGCGGGATGTGGAAGGGCTACTGCCGCCTGGATTTGTCGATAAGATCGTCTTTAACATCATCAACAATACCGACGCGGCCTTCATCGAGTTGACCAACGGCAACCTCGACTACCACGCGCTGCGCCCGTTGGAATTTAAGGAAAAGAGCTGGTCGGCAGACTTCAACCGCCGCTTCCTCAAAGGCGTTAGCTACGCCGGTGGCTACCTGTACATTGGCTGGAACAACAAACATCCAATTTTTGGCGATAAGCGGGTGCGCCAAGCCATGACCTATTTGACCGACCGCGAGGGCATGGTCGAAAACCTTATGTTTGGCTTGGCTGAGACGGTGGAAGGGCCGATCCACAAGTTTCGCCCCGAATACAACCACGATCTGGCGTCGTACCCTTATGATCCCGACCGCGCCCTCGATCTGCTGGCCGAGGCTGGCTGGGCAGATGCCGACGAGGACGGCATCCTCGACAAGACCATCGATGGGGCGCTGGTGCCGTTTCGCTTTGAGATCTTGGTCAACTCCGGCAACCAGATCCGCAAAGACATCGCCCTCGCGTTGCAATACGAGTTGCAAGATGTTGGCATTGACTGCGCGGTGCGCGAGCTGGACTGGTCGATCTTTCTGCAAAAGGTCAAGGGTAAGGATTTCGACGCCATGGTGTTGGCTTGGAGCGGCAGCTTGCGCTTTGCGCCCGACGGCTACCAGATCTGGCATTCCTCCCAGACCGTAGAAAACGGCTCCAACGCGATAAGTTTCATCAACGCCGAGGTCGATCAAATTTTGGCCGACTATCGCCGCGAGTTCGCTATGGAAAGGCGCATCGCACTCTATCGGCGCTTCCAAGAAATCCTGCACGACGAACAGCCCTATACCTTCCTGTGGAAGCCGCGCACGGCCCAAGCCTATAGCCGACGCTTCAGTGGCGTCACTTGGTATCCCCCCGGCGTCCGCCTGCGAGACTGGTGGGTCGCGCAGGAAGTGCAAATGTACTAAGGGCGCGTCTGTGTCCTCTGCCGACTCTCTTTGCTGGGAAAGTCACCCCCTGCGGCGGGAGCGGCCGGCAAAGTCGCTCCTGCTAATCGCGCTCATCATCGCTTGCTCAGCGGCCGCCGCTTTGGGTTTTGAGCATTGGTTTTACGGCGTGTTTTCACTGGGAGCATTGACCGCTTCGCTGTCGCGCTATTTCTTTGCTACGCGCTATGCGCTCGACGG
The DNA here is from genome assembly GCA_965221515.1 of Candidatus Latescibacterota bacterium. Lineage (GTDB taxonomy): Bacteria > Latescibacterota > UBA2968 > UBA8231 > UBA8231. Next base: position 2,702,267 of record OZ244897.1, on the reverse strand, counting down.
CGACGGCGTCAGCAACCAACATCTCGGCTTTAAACAACACCGTTCCTGGGCGGAATTCCGTCGAGCAGACCAACACCGGGACGGTATTTTTTTGCGTCCGTCGGCTCGTTCGGGTCGGCTGGATTCTTTTCGCGGCGTTTTTTTGCGTTGCGATCAAAACGGCGCAGAAGTTGCGCGTTTTGTCCGGTGCCATGTTCCAAGTCAATAATTTAAAAGAGCGGTGGCGGCATGCTTTTGCCCTCGCAGACCCAGCGGTAGGTTGGTCTGAAGACGAGCGTGCGCTGGCCGAGCGGCTGGCCGAGTTTGTAGTGCGTCGTCGTATGGCAGCGGCTGCGTCGATGGCGTTGGAGGCTTGCCGTCCCCTCAACTTTTTGGGCAGCCAAGCCCTGACCTTTTTGGCCCCATTTGCGACGCTGGTCTTTTCGCGTGCTGAGTACGAGCGATTTACGCGGATGCTAGAGCGGCGTCAGTGCATCGACTTGCTCGCCGAGGCCATTGCCCAGCGCGAAAGCCAAAAGCATGGATGACCTCAACGTAGTTATCGCCACCGACTGCGGCAGTACGACGACTAAGGCGATTCTGATTGAAAAAAAGGACGAGGGGTATCGCCAGACCTTTCGCGGCGAGGCTCCAACCACGGTTGAAGCCCCTTTTGAGGATGTCACGCGGGGGGTGCTCAACGCCATTCAAGAGATTGAGGAGCTTTCCGGGCGGCAGATCCTCGATGGCGAGCGGATTATCACACCGGCAGCGGGCGATGTAGGGGTCGATATCTACATCTCGACGAGCAGTGCCGGCGGCGGGTTGCAGATGGTGGTGGCCGGCGTGGTGCTGGCGATGACCGGCGAGAGCGCCCAACGCTGCGCCTTGGGTGCCGGAGCAATTGTTATGGACGCGCTCGCCGCCAACGATGGGCGGTTGCCGCACGAAAAAATAGAGCGCATCCGTCAATTGCGCCCCGATATGGTATTGCTGTCGGGCGGCACCGATGGCGGCACGGTCAGCCACGTGGTCGAGTTGGCCGAATTCATCAGCGCGGCCGATCCCAAGCCCCGCTTTGGCGCAGATTTTAAGTTGCCGATTATTTTTGCCGGCAATCAGGACGCGCGCCAAGCGGTCGCACAGGCACTGGGGGGTAAGATGGCCCTGACCGTTACTGAGAATATCCGCCCGGTGCTCGAAGCGGAAAACCTGCACCCGGCGCGGCACGTCATTCACGATCTCTTCCTCGAACACGTCATGGCCCAGGCCCCGGGCTATCGCAAGCTGATGGACTGGACCGGTGCGCCGATTATGCCGACGCCCGGGGCGGTGGGCGAGATTATGCAGACTATTGCCCTGCAGCAGGAGATTAATGTAGTCGGCGTGGATATCGGCGGGGCGACGACCGATGTGTTCAGCGTGTTCGACGGCGTGTTCAATCGCACGGTCAGTGCCAATTTAGGCATGTCCTATAGCGTTTCCAACGTGCTGGCCGAGGCCGGCCTCGACCAAATCATGCGCTGGGTTCCCTTTGATATTGAGGAGGCCGACCTCCGCGACCGGATCAAAAACAAGATGATCCGCCCGACGACCATCCCCCAGCTCATGCAGGAGTTGCAAGTCGAGCAAGCTATTGCCCGCGAGGCCCTGCGCTTGGCCTTTGACCAGCATCGGGCCTTGGCGGTCGGATTGAAGGGGGTGCAAAGCAAGCGCACGCTGGCCGATGTCTTTGAGCAGAGTGCCACCGGCGAGAGTTTGATCGAGATGATGGCGCTGGACATGCTAGTTGGCAGCGGTGGGGTGCTCTCGCACGCGCCCCGCCGCAATCAGAGTTGCGCTATGCTCATAGATGCCTTCCAGCCCGAAGGCATTACTCGCTTGGCGGTCGATAGCATCTTTATGATGCCCCACCTAGGGGTTCTCTCGACGGTTGACGAGCGGGCCGCCACCGAGGTTTTCGAGCGCGATTGCCTGATCTACTTGGGCACTTGTGTGGCTCCTGTCGGCGCGGGGAACAACGGCGAGGTATGCCTCCAATACGAAATAGACCTGCCCAGCGGGCGGCAAGTCGGCCAGTTGCAAGTGGGCCAGCTCCAGTGGATGCCTTTGGCCGATGGCGAGGAGGTCGAAGCCTCGCTCCAGCCGGCGCGGCGTTGGGATGTGGGTGCTGGTCTGGGACAAGCGCTAAATGCGCGGGTGCGTGGCGGGGTCGTCGGACTAGTGCTCGATGGGCGCGGTCGGCCGATCCAGATGGCGCCAGACCAAGACCGCCGGCGTCAGATAAGCGACTGGCAGCAGGCGTTAAACCTATACGAGTAGCCCATGGCTCATGCTTATACCCCTGGCCTGCGCGTGACGCAACACGCCGTCATCGACAAAGAGCGGCGGTTGCCCCTCAAAGGCGAAGTGGTCGTCGAGCGCGGCCAAGCCGTGCGCCGCGACCAAGTCGTGGCTCGCACTCAACTGCCGGGCGAGGTGGCGACGCTCAATTTGGTCAACCGCTTGGGCATCGCGCCGCAAGAGCTATCCGACTACATGCTCAAAGAAGAAGGCGACCGGGTCGAAGCTGGCGAGCCGCTGGCCGCGACCAAGCCATTTATTCGCTGGTTCAAGACCACAATTGAATCTCCGGTCAGCGGCACGGTCGAGAGCATTTCGCCGGTGACGGGGCAGGTGATACTCAGGCAAGCGGCCAAGCCAGTTGAAGTGCTGGCGTACGTCGATGGAATCGTCGCGGAAGTTTTTGCCGAAGAGGGGGTGCGCGTTGCAGCGCGCGGTGCTTACATCCAAGGCATTTTTGGCGTGGGAGGCGAGTGCTGGGGCCCCCTGCATTTGGCGGTTGATGCGCCAGACGCTGTTGCCGGGCGGTTGGGCGCGGAAGTTGCGGGCAAAATTGTCGTGGTCGGTAGCCTAATTAGCGCGGAGACGGTGGAACAGGCCCGGCAGGCCGGCGCGGTGGGGTTGATTGGCGGCGGCCTGCGCGACCGCGACTTGCGCGATCTGCTCGGCCGCGATTTGGGCGTGGCGATCACCGGGACCGAGCAGATTGGCCTAACCGTGGTCGCCACCGAGGGCTTCGGCCGGGTCGCTATGGCCCGCAAGACCTTTGATATTCTGCAAAAATGCGCTGGCATGGATGCCTCGATGGCCGGGGCGACGCAGATCCGCGCTGGAGTGTTGCGCCCGGAGATCATCGTCCCCACCGCTGCAGACCAAGAGGAAGAAGAGGTGCGACCGGGCGCAGAAGGATTGCAGGTAGGCGATTTGTTGCGCGTGATTCGGATGCCCTATTTTGGGCGCATTGGGCGCGTCAGGGACTTGCCGACCGAGTTGTGCGCGGTGGAGTCTGGGGCGCGGGTCCGGGTGTTGGCCGTGGAGTTTGAAGACGGGCAACAGGCGGTCGTGCCGCGGGCCAATGTGGAGCTGATTGAGGAGTGAAAGCATGAAAGTAAAAAATTGGCTGTCGGCCTTGGTCTTGGCTTGGCCGTTGGCCAGCGCGGCGGAACTAGGCGAGTTGCTGGCACACCCTGAACCGCCGATTGAGGTCCAAGCCTTTGACACGCCCAACGACGACGGGGGCAGCATTACGCTGACTTGGCCGCGCGATCCGCAGATCGGCGAAAACGCGCGGTATCAGGTCGCCATCGCCGAATCGCCCAGTGGGCCTTTTCGCGTCGTGGCCGAGGTTGCGGCAACCGGGAATTTGATGTCTGAGGCTCCGGCGCTCTTTGGGCGTGGGGCCGATCGGGAGAATTATCACTATTTCAATGTCGAGGAATTCGCCGGCGCGGGGGGCAAGACGCCGCTAGAAGACGGCAAGAGGTATTACTTCCACGTCGATGTGCGGTCAGCCGGCGGCGCGATCCGCGGCAAGGTAATCGTCAACGCCGAGTCCAAAGGCAATTTTTTTAATAACGCCAAGATCAATAACCTGGTGTTGTGCCTCGTGTTCTCAGGGCTTATCATGGGCTACATTGGCCTGGCGCGGCGGCGCACGCTCAAAATTCGCCGCATCGCCGGACTAGAGGCACTCGACGAAGCATTGGGGCGGGCGACCGAGATGGGCAAGCCGGTGCTGTTCATCCACGGCCTGCGCGGCATGGACTCGATACCGACCATTGCCGCCGTCAATATCTTGGGGCGGGTTGCGCGCCGCACCGCCGAATACGACACCGCGCTGCGGGTGGTGGCGCCAGACCCGGTAGTTATGTCGGTGAGTCAGGAGACGGTGAGTGCCTCGTATGTCGAGGCGGGACGGCCCGACGCCTTTAATCCCGACCACATCTTCGTCGCTAGCACCGAGCAGTTTAGCTATGCGGCGGCCGTCGAGGGCATCATGGTCCGCGAGCGTCCGGCGGCTCACATTATGATGGGATATTTTTACGCTGAGTCGCTGCTGTTGGCCGAGACCGGTTCGACGACCGGAGCAATTCAGATCGCCGGCACGGACGCCTTTACCCAGCTTCCCTTCTTCGTCACCACCTGCGACTACACCTTGCTCGGCGAAGAGCTCTACGCCGCCAGCGCCTACTTATCGGGCGAGCCGCGGATGCTGGGCAGCCTCAAAGGCCAAGACGGGGGCAAAGCCATCCTGCTAGCGGTGTTGGTGCTGGGCACGATACTGGCCACTTGGGGCTGGCCGCAGTTGACGCACTTTTTTACCCCCTAGGAGGGCTGCGATGATTTTTCTTAGTCGAACGATACCGCTGGTCATTGCCTTTGCCTTTGGTATGCTCGGCGTTGTCATCTACTACATACCCCATGGCGCCGCGCAGAGTTTGGAGCGGGAGATGGCGCTGTGGGTGCGCATCGTCTTCGCGTTTTCCTATTTGCTCGGACTGTACAGCCTGCTCAACTTGCACTGGCAGCGGATTTGCCAGCGCGTCGCCGGGTGGGCGTATAGCTTAATCGCCATTTTGAGCTTCGCCGTGATGATGGTCTTCGTCGTGTACAACGACGGCTTAGGGCCGTTCGCCGCGCAGGCTGAGGCCGGCGGCTATAAGTGGCTCTTCGACAATATTCACGTGCCTTGCGCCTCGACCATGTTTTCGATCTTAGCCTTTTTCATTGCCTCGGCCGCGTACCGGACCTTCCGCGCCCGGACGCCCGAGGCAGCGGTGCTGCTGATCGCGGCGGTTATCGTCATGTTGGGCCGCGTGCCCATCGGCAGGGAGCTTAGCGATTTTTTTCCGCTGGCGACCGACTGGCTGTTGAACGTGCCCAACTTGGCGGCCAAGCGCGGCATCTTGCTCGGCGTGTCGCTGGGGGCTATTGCCACTTCGCTGCGGATCATTTTTGGCATTGAGCGCTCGTATTTGGGTGGAGGAGCCAAGTGATGCACCAGCTGCTTGCCATCGACCGTCGGATCATTTTTGTCCTCGTGTTTGTCAGCGTGGCTGGGACGTTGCTGGCCGGAATTTCCCTGCCGATCACGCCGACGGACGAAGTAAAAGCGGCATACGACCAGCTTGAGAGACTCGACGCCGGGGATATTGTGCTGGTCTCTTTTTCCTACGGTGCCAGCACCCAACCAGAAATGCTGCCGATGTCGCGGGCTATGTTGCGCCACGCCTTCCGCCGCGACCTCAAGGTGGTAGCCATTTGTCTGTGGCCCGAGGCCCCGGGGTTGGCCCAACAGGTGCTGGAGGAGATGGAGGCAGAATTCGATTTGGAGTACGGGGTGGATTATGCCTTTATGGGCTACAAGCCGGGCACTTTCAGTGTCATCCTCAATATGGGGCAAGACTTCCGCAGTGCTTTCCCGCAAGACCAATGGGGCGCGGATACTGGCGATTTAGATTTGACGCGCGGTTTGCGCTCGCTGCGCGATTTTGACCTCGTCTTAGACTTGGCGGCCGGGGATTCGATTGAGTTTTGGTGGATTCCCTACGGGCAGGAGAAGTACGGCTTTACTTTTGTCGCTGGCTGCACCGCGGTGATGGCGCCCGATCTCTATCCCTTCCTCGACTCAGGACAACTCGGCGGCCTGCTCGGCGGTCTAGCCGGCGCAGCCGAGTACGAGACCCTCATCGATCGGCGCGGCAGTGCTAGCATGGGTATGAGTGCCCAATCGATGACTCATTTGGTCATCGCGCTCTTGGTGATCGTCGGCAATATCGCGTACTTCGTCGCTCGGCGAACTTCATCCGAGCAGAGGAGCTGATATGCGCGATAGGTATGTATTTTTGGGCTTGATCTTGCTGTTTGCCGCGGTCAATATCGGCTTGGTGGCTAGCGGAATGTTGGCGGCGGACTGGACCGGTTTGGGCATTATTGTCGCCGCGGGTCTGACCTTGGCGCTCTACAGCTTCCTCTACAAGGACAATCCGCTGTTCAAATTCGCCGAGCACGTCTTCGTCGGCGTGGCGGCGGCTTATGTATTCGGCCAGACTTGGTACCCGACGATCTACGGCGAGCTTATTGCCGAATGGACCGACTCAGCAGCAGGGGAAACGCCCAATTGGTGGCTGTTGGCGCCGACCGTGCTCGGGCTGTTGATGTTGACGCGCTTTTCGCTGCGCTTTGGCTGGCTCAGCCGCTATGCTTTTGCGTTTTTTGTCGGGCTTGGGGCCGGTCTGACGATTCCCCGCTATATTTCTTCCTTTATTTTAGCCCAAATTGAGCCTACATTACAACCACTAACTTGGAGCTTGGATGGGCTCAACTTGCTGATCGTCTTGGTGGGCGTGGTCGGGGTGTTGGTTTATTTTTTCTTTTCCGTTGAGCACACCGGCACAGCGGGCCACATCTCCAAAGTGGGGATATGGTTTTTGATGGTCTCTTTTGGGGCTTCTTTTGGTTACACTATTATGGCGAGGGTCTCGCTGTTGATCGGGCGCGTGACCTTTCTGTTAGACGACTGGTTGCACCTGATGTGAAGGGGTCTGGAGTACCCTACAAAGGAGGGACAGATGACTAAATTTGCTAGCGTTTTTCGCGTCTTGACCGCATTGGGCGTCCTGTTCGCGCTGAGCTTGGCTCCGGCTGAGGCCAGTACGGGCGGCAAAATAGCCGGTGTCGTCAAGGATGCCGCCACCGGCGAGGGCCTACCCAATGCCAATATCGAGGTGGTGGATACCAAACTGGGGACTACCGCCGACGAAAAGGGCCGCTTTTTTATTCTCAACGTGCCGGTCGGCACCTATATCCTCAAGGCCACGTACATCGGCTACGCGGATTATACCGTCGAAGATGTGCGGGTTTCCGCCGACTTGACCACCAATATCGCCGTTGACCTGACTTCTTCGGATATCCAAGTCGAAGAAGTGGTAGTCCGCGCCGAGCGGCCGATCATCGACAAAACCGCCACCAATGCGGTGCGCATTGTCGATGCCGACGATCTCGATATTTTGCCGCTCCGAGGCGTCAGCCAAGTCATAGCTTTGCAGACCGGCGTGGTTGAGGACGAGGGATCGCTGCATATCCGCGGCTCGCGCAGCGACGAGATCGGCTACTACGTCGAGGGAGCCAGCGTCCGCAATGTGGTCACCGGTACTAGCGCGGTGGGCCTAATCGACGAGGCGCTGGAGGAAATCCAACTCCAGGCTGGCGGCTTCAATGCCGAGTACGGCGGGGCCAACGCCGGCATTATTCTGCAAGAGTTGCGCACCGGCGGCAGCGACTGGGACTTTGAGATCATGTCTGAGTCGGACAATTTTACCTCCGATTACGAGCAGCGCTTCGGCACTTATTCCTACGGCTATTCCAATCAGGTGATCACCGCCGGTGGTCCGGTTGTGGGAAACCAGAAGATTCGCGCCTTTGTGGCTGGTCAGCGTCGCAGCCTCGGTTCTTGGCCCACCTACTGGTCGGGCTTTACCTTTGAAGATCTCGAAGACACCGGTCTCCGCGGTGGTCGCCGGCACTGGGGCGAGGACGGAGAGGGCAATCCCGTGCCCGACCGGATTGAGCAGCTCGAAATCAAGCCCGGCAATATCCCGCACACAAGCAATGAAGCAACCATTTTTAATGGCACCTTGCTGCTTGACTACTATCCCGTCCAAATCCGCCTGACGAATCTGTACTCGGACGGGAATGCTGAAAGCAACTTCACACCCATCCGCAATGCTTTTAATACCGATCGTTTGGTCGAGTCGGAATCGTCCTCCAACCTGATTAACGCCAAGCTGACCCACTTGCTCGACAAGAGCATGTTTTACGAACTCAACGTGAGTTTGTACCAGCAGTCCGCCGAATCCTACGACCCGCTCTTTAAGGATCGGTGGTGGGTGTACAACGACAGCGTGGCCGTACAGCGCGCCCTTGAGGGGGTGGGCGAATACACGCCCTATACCCAGCAGGGTTCGAGGCCTAGGCCCTACGATTTGGCCGGCTTTCCCTTTAATCGCCCGGGTACGCCCACGACTTCCTACTCCACCTCGTCGGATGGTTATTGGGGGCTGGCCGGTAGCTGGACCAAGCAAACCGATGTCCATCAGATCAAGGCTGGTTTCGACTACCAGAGTTGGACCGCGCGGCGCTATTCGATCGCGCTGCGCTCGATCCGCTCGGGCATAGCCAACACCTATCCCGAGTTAGACGCGGTGTACGATCGCTATTACAACAATGAGATTAGCGAAGCCGAAATCCTCGACGCGCTGATCGCGAAGGCCGAAAGTCTTGAAGATGGCAAGGGTAGCAAGCAGGACCTGATTCGATTGCTGCGCTCGACTAGCGCCAGCGATTTCTTTGGTTTCGACGAGTTCGGTCGCGAGACCGACGGCGAGGGGCTAGAGGCACCGCGCCATCCGACGGTAGCCGCCGCCTTTATCCAAGACAAGGTCGAATACAATGACCTAATTATCAACGCCGGTTTGCGCATCGACTACTTCGACGCGGATAGCTGGCGCTTCAAGGACCCGGCCGCACCAGTGCGCGATTCAAAAGACTACACTATCAATACCGAGTCGATGGAAAAGACGCCCACGTACACCGATATTAGCCCGCGTTTGGGGATGTCGTTCCCGGTGTCGGATTTGACGGTTTTTCACGTGCAATACGGGCGTTTCTCGCAAATGCCGGCGATGCGCTCGATGTTTGCCGGTGGCGCGCGTCTTGCCCTAGAGCTGGGCGGCCAGAACTACATCCGCTATCCGACCGCCTACGACATTGAGCCGATGCGTACTACGCAATACGAAATTGGCTTCGAGCGTCAGTTTTCCGAGTTCGCCTCTTTCGACATAACGGGCTTCTACCGCGACATCAAAGGGCAGGTACAGTTGCGCAAGCAGCAGCTCTCGGCCAGCGCGGTTGATGCGGGTGCATACGTTTATTTGCAAAACGGCGACTTCGCCACGACCAAGGGTATTGAGTTCCAGTTCAAGCTCAGGCGCATCAACAACCTTCGCACCGAACTGAACTATACTCTGTCCGACGCCCGGGGCACGGGTTCATATACCGGCTCGGCCATTTCCGGGGTTGAGAACGAGACCAACCTGCCGACGGTCATCTCGCCACTCGACTTTAACGAGACGCATCGCGGCTCGATTTACCTCGACTACCGCTATCCCGACAACGAGCCCAACCCAATTCTGCGGGGTCTAGGGGCCAACCTGCTGATGAGTTTCACGAGCGGGCACAACTTTACTTTGGTCACCGGTTCGATAGGTCAGCGCGGTCCAGAAAACGCCGGCGTTCTCGACAGCTTCGACCCGCGTTCGCGCAAGCCGCTGGAGTCGATCAACCGCTCGACGACGCCGTGGACCTTCAAGACCAACTTGCGCCTAGATAAGGGATTTTCGCTGTTTGGTCTAAACGCCAAGGCCTATAGCTATGTTCTCAACCTCTTCAATCGCAAGAACGTGCTCAACGTGTACAACCGCACTGGCTCCGACAAAGACGACGGCTTCTTGACCAATCCTGAACTGAGCCAACAGCTTGTCGAGGCCAGCGGCGGGCAACAGTACGTGCAACTATACGAGGCGATCAACTTGGTCAACCGCCAAGCCTACTGGGCTAACGAGGGCGGCGATATTTACGATACGCCGCGCCAGATTCGCTTCGGTCTGCAGCTCGATTTCTAGGAAAGAGAGGAAGCTATGAGAAAGTTTGTTTATCTATTTGCGGCGGCGACGCTCTTGCTCCTAGTCGGCGCGGTCCAAGCCCGCGAGGAGCGCGGCGCACCGGCCGCCAAATTGGCCCAAGACGATGGTGTCGTGGTGTCCACCCAACGGACCCAGCTCAACATCAACAATATGGCTATGTGGATACAGAGTGATGGCTGGTCGGCCCGCAATCCGCTCAGCGGCAATTCGGGCGTGACCTACCCGCGCTCGACCGACCAAGTCATCTTCCAAGACGGCATGATTTGGGGCGGGCGAGTCCAAGACGGCAATGAGCAGGAACTGCGCGTCGGCGGCCAGACCTACGAGATCGGCACCGTGCCAGGAATCATCGAGTCCAAGGGCGTAGCCCAAGACAGCGACACGGCTCGACTCTACCGGATCCGCCGCGACTGGGCGACCGCGGATTTGCGGCTAGATGCCTCCGAGGTCCTCAACATTGGTTTGAGCCAAGTCACCGATGCCCACGAGGAGGCGGTGCGCGCCCAGTACGAGCGCGATTGGATGGAGTGGCCGGCCGAGTTGGGCGCACCCTTTTACGACAACGATGGAGATGGGCAATACGACCCCTCGGTTGACGAGCCAGGTTTGGCCAACGCAGACCAAGTAATCTGGTTTGCTATAAACGATCTGGATCAGGGGGCCACAACCAATCTCTACGGCTCGTTGCCCATCGGTTTGGAAACCCAAGTCACGCTCTGGGGCTATGCCCGCACCGACGCCTTGGGCGACGTGATCTTCAAGAAGTTCAAGGTCATTTACAAGGGCACCGCAGAAGCTACGGACGATGCCGTGATCGAGGACATGTATTTCGCCCAGTGGTCCGATCCAGACTTGGGCGACTACGGCGACGACTTTGCCGGTGCTGACGCCGATTTGAGTTTGGGTTATGTGTACAATTCAATCAACGACGACTCGCACTACGTCCCCTTCGGCTTGGCCCCGCCGGCTGTTGGGTACGACTTTTTGCAAGGTCCGATCACGCCGGTTTATCAGCTAGACGAAGAGGGCAATATTGCCGTTGACGAAGACGGCAATCAGCTGCTTGACGAGAGTTCGGTGGCTATCTTCAACGAGGGGTTGCGTCCCGGGTATGCGAACTTGCCGATGACGGCCTTCGTGTACTTTGCCGCTGGCAGTGCGATATCCGATCCAGAGTTGGGCGAATACGTCGGCACTCAGCAGTGGTACAATCTGCTGCGCGGTTTCCAGCCGCAAGACGATGTTGAAAACCCCGTTCCCTACACCAATCCGCTGACCAATGCCGACACCAAGTTCACGCTCGACGGCGATCCGACCCGAGCTACCGGTTGGAACGACGGCGTGCCACTGCCGGCCGGCGACCGGCGCATCGTGCTGGCCACCGGCCCGTTTGAGATGGCCTTGGGCGACACTCAGGAAGTGGTGGTCGCGCTGTTAGGCGGCATTTCTACCGACCGCCTACGCAGCGTCTCCAAGCTGAAGTTCAACGATCAGTTCGTGCAGGACGCGTACAACAGCTTCTTTGAGGTGCCCAAGCCGCCGGTTCAGCCCAATGTCCGCCTAGCCGAGCTCGATGAGGCGATCATCTTGGATTGGGGTTGGGACGACGAGTCAATTCAGGCCACCGAAGGCGAGGGTTCGCCCGGCTTTGAGTTCGAAGGGTACAATCTCTACCAGTTGCCCTCGGCCGAAGCCACGCTTTCGCAGGGCGTCAGGGTGGCGACCTTCGACATTGAGAATGGCGTGACCACGATCCTCGGCATTGCCCTTGACGAAGAGTCGGGCGTGGTGCTCGATGTGCCCTTGCAGATCGGCATCGACTTTGGGATCAAGCGCAATATAATGATTGCGCAGGACCACATCCGCAGCGGCCCGCTGGTCAACGGCCAGCCATACTACTTTGCGGTGACGGCTTACAACCGCGCCACCGCTGAAGGAACCGCTACCACCACGCTGGAGAGTGCGCCGCAGACTCTGATCTGCGTACCGCAAGAGCCGCCGCCAGGCACCCGCTATTTGAGCGAACCGGGTGCTGCAATAACCCCCGAGCACACCGCTGGTATCAGTGAGGGAGCAGTTGAGGTGGTGGTCGTCAACCCGACGCGCACTACGGGCCACAACTATCAGGTCCGCTTTGGCGCGGACGAAGAGGGCCACACCGTGTGGAGCCTGATAGATGAAACCGATGGGGGCCAGGCCCTGCTCGCCGACCAGTTCGAGATCGGCCCCGGCGACGAGCGAGCGGCCATCTACCTGCCGGACCACGGTTTTGAACTGATGGTCCTCGGCCCACCGCTGGCGCTTAGTGGTTGGGAGTGGGAGGGATCGGAGCGCTGGCTGACCGGTATCAACTGGGGTGGCAGTGCCCTGGGCGGCGGTGCCGATGTTGGGCCCAATTTCTTCGGCTCGGCGCTGGGCGGTGCCGACCTAAATACCGTCGAGATTCGCTTTAGTCGCACCAACACCCAGCAAGGCTACCGCTATCTGCGCGGCGGCGATCCCAATTACGCATTTCAAGATTTTGTCGAGGTGCCTTTTACCGCTTGGGAAGTGGACAGCGACCCACCGCGGCAGGTCAATATCGGCTTTGTCGAGAACGCGGGTTCCACTTCGGAGAATGGCACTTGGGATTTGGCGGCGGAAGACCCGGACCGCGGGTTGGGTGGCCGCGAATACCTGTTCATTTTTGACAGCGACTACAGCGACGCGCCACTAGACCAATACGGCGAAGGCAAAAGCATCTTAGCTGATGCAGGCACCTTCGACATCCACGCGGCCCTGTGGCTGACGCTAAGAGGTGCTGACTACGAGATGGATATGCTCGAAGACGGTCAGATTCTGCGGTTGACCCCTTACAGAGTCAACGGCCCTGACGATGTATTTTCCTTTCTCGTCCCAGGGCAAGCAGCAAGCGCCGAATTCCTCAAAGAAGACATCGATAAAATCAACGTCTTCCCCAATCCCTATCTCGGCGTCAACGCAGCCGAGACCAGTCGCTACAGCCACTTCGTGACCTTCAGTCACCTGCCGTCCAAGGCGAATATCCGCATCTTCGACATGAGCGGTACGCTGGTGCGCACGATTGAGAAGAACGACCCATCGCAGTTTACGCGCTGGGATCTGCAAAACCACAATGCACTGCCGGTGGCCAGCGGCATGTACATCGCCCATATCGAGTTGCCGGATCACGGCATGAGTCGGATCCTCAAGCTGGCCGTCATCCAAGAGCAGCAGTTCTTGGAAAACTTCTAGGTGCACGGGATATCAAAGAGAGAAATAGGAGGCCATTTTATGCTTCGACACAGCTTTCGCGTCTCGACGATCGTGCTGGTGCTGGTTTGCGCCGCGGCTCCGGCCTTTGCCGACGGCTATGATCGCGCTGGTACAGCCGCGGCCCCGGAACTGCTAATTCCAGTTGGTGCGCGCGACATGGCCTTGGGCGGGGCCTCAATCGCCACCAGTTCCGGTCTGGAGTCTTTGCACTGGAACCCGGCCGGCTTGTCCAAGTCCGAATCCAACGCGGGCATCATGTTTTCGACGATGGCCTATCTGGCGGATACTCGCATCAACTATCTGGCTACCGGTGCCGACTTCAAGAGTCTCGGCTCGCTGGCCCTCAACATCAAGGCACTGGATTTTGGCCAGATTCCAGTGACGACTGAGGCCAATCCAGACGGCACCGGCGCGACTTTTTCGCCGACTTTTTTCACGGTGGGCCTGACCTTTGCCAAGGAACTGACCGATCGCATCGCCGTCGGGATCACCAGCCATTATATCGTCAACCGCATCCAGCGCGTCGATGCGACCGGCGCCTCGTTTAGTGCGGGTCTGCAATACGCCAATTTGGGTGGGGTTGCCGGCTTGGACTTGGGGGTGGCGCTCAAGCACATCGGTACGCGGATGCAGTTTGGCGGTTCCGGCCTGTTGCGTCGCGGCCAGCTCGACGGGTTGCGCCGCGGGCCTTCCGACTACAATGTGCAGGCCAGTTCCGCCGACCTGCCCTCGACGTTTGAGCTGGGTCTGAGCTATCGCTATATGAACGCGGTGAACTTGTCCTCGGTCTTCCGGCACAACAATTTCGCCTACGATCAGTACCGGTTGGGTGCTGAATATGTGTTGAACGATTTCTTCGCTCTGCGCACGGGCTTCGACTACGCACCCAACTCAACCGACGACTATATCTACGGCACCAGCTTCGGCTTTGGTCTGAATTTGGATGCCGGGACGATTAAAAATTTGCGCGTTGATTACGCGTACTCGACGGTTGAGTATTTTGACGCCCTCAATACCTTTACTTTTCAGTTTGGGTTCTAAATTCGACGGTGGCGCGGTGCGCCGTTTTTCACTAGGAGATTGCCAAATGAAGTGCGCTGGCTGGCTGGCGGTGCTCGTCGCCGTCGCCGGATTGGGGTGTCAGAGTTCGACCATGACGGCGGCCAAACTCTATATCAAGCAGGAGCAGCCGCAAGAGGCCAAAAAACAACTCGCCCTAGTCTTGCAGGCCGAGCCAGAAAACGCCGAGGCCCATTTGCTGATGGGCAGGCTCTTAGGCCAAGAGGGCCGCTATGGCGAAATGGCCGAGCATCTAGCACACGCCGAGCGCAATCCCAAGTTTCACAGTGAGGTTGAACAAACGCGCCGCCAATTTTGGGCCCGCGAGTACAATGCCGGCGTCGTGCATGCCCAAGGCGAGGTCCCCAATTATGCGATGGCGCGGCACTCGTTTTTCAACGCTACCATCATCGACGAAAGTGCGCTCGACGCTTGGCGCAACCTCGCCTACGTCTATTACCAGATCGACAGCACAGACGCGGCCATTGCCACCTACCAGAAGATCGCGTCGGCGGCGACAGAAGACGAGGACGCCTTTTTTAGCTTGGGGTCGCTCTACTTGGAAAATGGCAATCTCGATGAGGCTATCCGCGCCTTGTCTCAGGTGGTCAAGATCAATCCTGAAAATCTCAATGGGCTGACCAATCTTGCCATCGCCCAAGCCCAAGCCGAGGACTACGAGGGAGCCGAGGCCAATTATCGCAAGATCATTGCGCTGAACCCCGACGATTTCAGGCCGCATTTCAACTTGGGCAATCTCTACTGGCAGCAAGAAAAGTACACCGCAGCTCAGCGGGCCTATGAACAGGTCCTACAACTCGAACCCGGCGATGGGGATGCGCTCTACAACCTCGCCATGGTCCACTTGGCCACCGAGGATATGGATAGCGCGTTGCCGCTCTTGGAACAACTCGTCGAACAAAAGCCAGACAATGCGTTGGTGTGGACGCACTTAGGGACGATTTATGCCCATAAGGAATGGATTGAAAAGAGCGAGGCAGCCTATGCGCGGGCCGAGGAACTAGAGGAGTAAAGCGGTCGCGCTCCCACCATGCTGCAGTACACCATCCAGCGCATTCTGCTGGCCATCCCGACCCTTTTAGGCATCACTCTACTGACTTTCCTGATTATGCGCTTGGCACCCGGCGACCCGGTCGATCTGTTCTTGGGCGGGGCCGCTGGCGGCGAGGGGATGTCCACCGACCATCAGGCGGACCTAGAAAAGACGCGCCGGGATTTGCGCCGCCAACTTGGGCTAGACCAACCGCTGCACATCCAGTATTTGCATTGGCTTTCCAACTTGGTCTTGCGCGTGGAGGACTTAGGCGCATTCGACCGCGGGGCCTTGTTGGCCGACGCCGTACTCGACGAGTTGGCCGACGCCGAGCGGGCCGAATTGGCCTCGCTTGAGGGCGCGGAGCGCAAGGCGCGGTTCTTGGCGCATTTTCGCCGGCTGCGCCCCGAGCGCGTCAATGAGCTAGTCGAGTCGCCTTTCTGGCAGAGCCGCCTGTTCTCGCCAGCTAAAAACTACGCGTATGCTGGCTCTGGCTTGCAATTGCTGCAGGTAGGTAGCTGGCGCTTGGTGACGCTGAATTTGGGGCGCTCCTTCAAAGACCAACAACCGGTCATTGACCACATCCTCGACCGGCTGCCGATCACGCTGGAAATCAACCTCATCGGCTTGGTCTTTGCCTACCTAATCGGCGTGCCGTTGGGCATCGTGATCGCGGTCAAGCAAAATACTATTATCGATCGCTTGGTTACCGCCGGGACCTTCATGCTGTGGTCGATGCCTTCTTTTTGGGTCGGGATGCTGTTGATCTTGTTTTTCTGCAATAAGGAATTCTTCCACTGGTTTCCGGCCTCTGGGATCCAGTCCTTGGACGCGGGGGCAGACTGGGGATTCTGGCGGCTGCTGACCGACCACGCCCACCACATGGTGTTGCCGATATTGGCTTCGACCTATGCCAGCTTTGCTGGCATCTCGCGCTATATGCGCACCAGCATGCTGGAGAATTTGCGGCTCGACTACGTGCGCACTGCCCAAGCCAAGGGCTTGCGCTACCGGGTTGTCGTGCTGCGCCACGTGTTGCGCAATTCCCTGATTCCGATTGTAACGCTGCTGGCCGGGTTGTTGCCGAGTATGATCGCGGGGTCGGTGTTTATCGAGACGATCTTTACCATTCCGGGCATGGGCTTTTTGGCTTTTCAGTCGGTCATCGTGCGCGATTACCCGGTGGCTATGGCGCTGTTTACCATTGGTTCGGCCCTATCGCTGGCGGGAATTTTGGTGGCGGATATTTTGCTCAAGGTCGTGGACCCGCGCATCGACTTTGCGAGCGTGTAAGATGAGCACCGAGGCCGTTGTACAAGGGCAGTCCTACGGACAGGTCGTCTGGCGGCAGTTTAAGAGCAACAGACCGGCACTGCTCAGTCTCTTGGGCATCGTCTTGCTGGCCATTGTGGCCTTAAGTGCCGACTTGCTGGCTGGCAATAAGCCGTACTACATGAAATACAAGGGCGAGATCTACTTTCCGGCTTTTCGCCAATACGCAGTCTATTTAGGAATCGCAGACTGGCCGGCCGAATTGAAGCGTCGCCGCAACTTCAAAAAGCTCGAACTAGCAGCGGCCGTCTTCCCGCCGGTGCCCTATGCCCCGGGCGAAGTCCGCTTGCGGGAAAAATACCAGCCGCCAGGAGCCGAGCACTGGCTGGGTACGGACCGCTTGGGCCGCGACGTGCTCGCGGGGCTGATTCACGGTACGCGCTACGCCTTGACCATCGGCCTAGTGGCGGTGGGCATATCGCTGGCTATTGGCTTGGTTTTAGGGGCGTTGGCTGGTTACTTCGGCGGCTGGATCGACTTGGCACTCTCGCGTCTTTTTGAGCTGTGGGCCGCCATTCCTAGCTTCTTTTTGATCTTGACGGTCGCGGCGTTTTTTCCGCCGAGCCTGTTTTTTGTCATGATCATTATCGGCCTTACGAGTTGGGTCGGTATTGCCCGCTTGACGCGCTCGCAGTTTTTGCAGGTGCGCAGCTACGACTATGTAGCTGCCGCGCGCAGCCTCGGATACTCAAACGGACGGATAATGTTCCGCCACATCCTACCTAACGCCATCGGTCCGATTTTGATCCCGGCGGCCTTCGGAGTCGCCGGTGCCATCCTCGCCGAGTCGGGATTGAGCTTTTTGGGAGTCGGGATACCAGCAGAAGTGATCACTTGGGGTGCTCTGCTGGCCGGGGCGCGCAGCAACGCGGCGGCGTGGTGGCTGGTAGTTGTGCCAGGCTTGGCCATTTTTGCGACCGTAACCCTGTACAACTTGCTGGGCGACGGGCTGCGCGACGCGCTAGATCCGAATCTGCGCGGCTCAGGTGCTGAGAAAAGCGGGTAGGAACTCGTTGGCTAGAACTTGGTCGAGGGTTTGTCGCTGGCGCAGCAGATGGAACTCGCCGTCTGTGCCGAGCAGCACTTCGCCGGCTTCGGGGAAGGAATTGTAGTTTTTGGCGGCCATGCTAGCGCAATAGGCCCCGCTGCCGCCGATAAAAACCGCGTCGTCAATGCGCGGCTCGGTGAGTGTGCGAGGTTTTAGCTGTTCGGGGTTGCCGGGTGCTGGCGTGAGAATATCGCCGCTTTCACAGCAATGGCCGGCGATTAGGTACTCGCCTTGGCCGCGCTCCTCGGCTGTGGCCGGGACTACGACGATGGGGTGTTGTGCCCCGTACATGCTGGGACGCAGCACCTCGGTCATGCCGCTATCGACTTTGATGAACCCATAGCCCTGCTGGCCGGTATCGACTACATCGACGACGCTGCAGACGATGGCACCGGCGTTGCCCACCAAGAAAGTTCCAGGTTCGATTTCCAAATGCAGTTTGCGGCCGTGTTCGCGGGCGAAGCGGTTGAACTCGTCGGCCACAGGTTGGCCGGCTTTGTGCAAATCGGTCGATACTTCGTCGGCTAGACGCCCAATTTTGAAGCCGCCGCCCATGCTCACGCGCTGCACCTCGGGCAGCTTGGCGGCGACACCCAGCGTCAACCGGGCGCAGTGCTGCCAGACGGCGGGGTCGCTGCCCGAGCCGATGTGGCTGTGCAAGCCGGTGAGGCGCAGGTTGTGTTCGGCAGCGGTTGCCAGCACTTGGTCGAGGTGCTCGTGCCAGATGCCAAAGCTCGACGAAGGGCCGCCCGTATTGGTGCGGTTGCTGTGTCCCGAGCCTAGGCCTGGGTTGATGCGCACCGAGACTTCGCGGCCGGGAAAGAGCCGACCGTAGGCTGCGAGTTGGTGTAGGGAACAGGCGTTGAAGAGAATGCCTTGGCGAACTAGGTCTGCTAAATTGTCGGGTAGCTGTTGGGCCGTGAGTTGAATCTGAACTGCGGGGACGCCAGCGCGCATGGCCCGCAGTGCTTCGTAGCCACTGCTGGCGTCAATGTGCAGGCCGGCGCGGTTGAGAATGCGGACCACACCGGCTGCCGGGCAGGCTTTCATCGCGTAGCGAACCGTCAGGCCGTGTGCATTGGGGAAGGCCAACGCCTTTTGGGCTTGGGATTCCAACGCCTTTTGATCATAGACAAAAGTGGGCGTACCAAACTGGTGCTGAATGGTGCGAACTTGGTTTTCAGATAGGAGTGCAAGCCGTTCCATCAAATGACCCTAACTTGATATTTTTCAATAGAATCCGTAGGTTATGAAAACTTTTTAGTATCGCTATTACACTCCATTTTGTCAAGCTCCTTATGGCCACTTACATCCTCGGCATTTCCGCGTTTTACCACGATAGCGCGGCCTGTTTGGTGCGCGACGGAGCGATCGTCGCCGCGGCGCAGGAGGAGCGCTTCTCGCGCGTTAAACACGATCCAGATTTTCCCACCCGCGCGGTCGAATACTGTCTGCGGGAAGGCCGCATTGAGGCCAAAGATCTGTACTGCGTGGGATTTTACGACAAACCCCTGCTGACCTTTGAACGCCTGCTAGAGACCCATCTCGGCACGGCCCCATTGGGCCTTCGCCTCTACTGGAAGAGCATGCGAGTATGGCTAGAAAAGAAGCTGTGGATCCCGCAATTGATCCAAGAGCAGCTAGGCTGCGATGTACCGGTGCTATTCAGCGACCACCACGAGTCGCACGCTGCGTCGGCGTTCTATCCGTCGCCGTATCGAGAAGCGGCGATTGCGACCTTGGATGGAGTCGGCGAGTGGACCACTACCAGCTATGGCTACGGTCGAGATGCCGAAATTCACACGCTGGCCGACCTCAAGTTCCCCCATTCGCTGGGTTTGTTCTATTCGGCCTTTACCTATTTTGCCGGCTTCAAGGTCAACTCCGGCGAGTACAAGCTGATGGGGCTGGCTCCTTATGGCGAGCCAAAATACGTCGATTTGATGCTCAACGAGATCATCGATCTGAAGGACGACGGCTCCTTCAAGCTCAACACTCGGTATTTCAACTACCTATCCGGCCTGACGATGACCAGCCGGGCGATGAACAAGCTCTTCGGGGGAGCGCCGCGGCGGCCCGAGACGCCGCTGACCCAGCGCGAGATGGATATTGCGCGATCCTGTCAGGTCGTAACCGAGGAAGTCATGCTGCGCATTGCCCGCACGGTGCACCGAGAAACCAAGCTCAAAAATTTGTGCCTGGCCGGTGGCGTGGCGCTCAATTGCGTCGGCAACGGCCGCATCTTGCGCGAGGGCCCCTTTGAAAACATCTGGGTCCAGCCGGCGGCGGGCGACGCGGGTGGAGCCTTGGGCGTCGCGCTGGCACTGTGGTACAACCACTTGGGCCACGAGCGGCTGGCCGATGGCCAAAACGACGCGATGCGGGGTGCGCTGTTAGGGCCTGAGTACGGGGACGAAAAAATCTACCAGTGCATTGAGCAGCAGGCCGGGGTGGCGCAAAAGCTCGCCGCCGACGAGTTGCCGATGCGCGTGGCCGAGCTGTTGGCCGCCGGCAAGATCGTCGGCTTTTTTCAGGGGCGAATGGAGTTTGGGCCGCGCTCGCTGGGTGCTCGGTCCATTCTCGGCGACCCGCGCTCTACCCAGATGCAGTCGGTGATGAACCGCAAGATCAAGTTCCGCGAGAGCTTCCGCCCCTTTGCCCCGACAGTCTTACGCGAATGGGTCCACCAGTTCTTTGAGTTGGACGCCGACTCGCCCTACATGCTGCAAGTGGCCCCGGTCAAAGTGGAACGGCAACTTCCCATCGGCGCCGACCAGCAGCGGCTATTCGGCATCGACAAGCTAAAGGTACCGCGCTCGGATATTCCAGCCGTTACGCACGTAGATTACTCGGCGCGGGTGCAGACGCTGCGGCGGCAAGATCACCCGCGCTACTACGATGTGATTCGCGCCTTTCAGAGTCTGACCGGCTATCCAGTGGTGGTCAACACATCCTTCAACGTGCGCGGCGAACCCATCGTCCAAAGCCCGGAAGATGCCTATCGCTGCTTCATGCGCACCGAGATGGATTTTTTGGTCTTAGGTTCTTATATCTTAGACAAGAAAGACCAGCCGCCGTGGCGGGAGAAGCTGGATTGGCAAGAGGAGTTTGAGCTTGACTGAGGCCAAAAGTTACTGGGGCGTTGCGGTTCCCTCGCCGGGTGTTTTGCGCCGATTCGGCATCGTCTTGGCGGCGTTGCTGGCCTTGCTCGGCGGCTATCTGTGGTACGTGGGCGCTAGCGGCTTGGCCCAGCTTGTCCACGCGGCTTCGCTGCTGTTGCTCGGGAGTGGATTGGCCCTGCCGGTGGTGCTGAAGCCGATTTACTTTCCCTACATGTGGTTGGCGAGAATCGTGGCCTTTGTCAATATCCACCTACTCTTGGGGCTGGTGTTCTATACGCTTTTTACGCTGACCGGGCTTGGTATGCGCCTTTTGGGGCGCGATCCGCTCGACCGCAAAATCACTGCCGACGCGGAAAGTTACTGGCAGCGTCGGTCCCCTTCTTTGTTTGCCCGCGACCATTATCGCAAGCGCTTTTGAAGCCTTGCTAAGCCTTGCTCTTGTTTTGGCCAGCCGTTATATTTACACCTCTTGGGAGGCCCCTTAAAACGGCCTCAAATGAATTCTACGGAAGAAGTTAGCTCATTCGCCGAAGACGGTCATTGGATGCGCCAGGCCCTGCGTGAGGCCGAGTGTGCTGGCCGTCGTGGCGAGGTCCCCGTCGGTGCTGTCGTCGTCAGAGCCGGGCGGGTTTTGGGCCGAGCCGGTAACGCTATTGAAGCGACGCAGGATCCGACGGCTCACGCGGAAATACTGGCCTTGCGCCAAGCCGCAGCGGCACTGGGGACGCGGCGCTTGTTGGCGACGACGCTCTATGTCACTTTGGAACCTTGCGCCATGTGCGCTGGGGCTGTGGTTTTGGCCCGGGTGCCACGGCTGGTCTTCGGGGCCGCCGATCCTAAATCTGGTGCTTGCGGCTCGTTGCGCAACATTGCGGAGGATCCGCGGCTCAATCATCGCTGTCAGGTCCACGGCGGGGTGCTAGCGCGAGAATGTGCCGAGTTGCTCAAGGGTTTTTTTGCCGCCCTACGAGCGGCTAAGTAGATTGGGGAGAGGTGCCGGAGTGGTCGAACGGGCCGGTCTCGAAAACCGGTGTGGCTGTATGGTCACCGTGGGTTCGAATCCCACCCTCTCCGCCATTTAAAAAAGTGTTTTTGCGGAGAGATGGCCGAGTGGTCGAAGGTGCACGACTGGAAATCGTGTGTAGGGTAACCCCCTACCGTGGGTTCGAATCCCACTCTCTCCGCCATAATCGATCCGGACGGGGCAGTAGCTCAGCTGGGAGAGCGCCAGGTTCGCAATCTGGAGGTCGTGGGTTCGATCCCCATCTGCTCCACCATATTTTCCGGATACCCGCTGTGCAATACAGTGTTTTAGGTCGTGCTAGATGGGGAGATAGCGGTGCCCTGTACCCGCAATCCGCTATAGCGGGATTGAATTCCCA
The DNA here is from genome assembly GCA_965221515.1 of Candidatus Latescibacterota bacterium. Lineage (GTDB taxonomy): Bacteria > Latescibacterota > UBA2968 > UBA8231 > UBA8231. The sequence continues at coordinate 2,679,972 of OZ244897.1, read as the reverse complement.
TCCAGAGGTTTTCGCACCTCTTGTTCGACCGAAGCAAAGTGGCGCTGAAGACTGGATTCTGCGCAATCAAGAGCTTCTAAACCCCGTCAGGACCGGAAGGTAGCAGCGGTAGGAATGTCTCTTGGTGTGCCGCAGAGTTGTCCGGTTGGAGCTAACTGGCTTTGGGCAGACCTGAGGTCGGGGTCGAAGATGGGTGCACGGCCTTTTAACTTTTTGTTTATTCCCTTGAGTTTGGCAGTTAGGGCAAATGGCCTATCAGGTAACAGCGCGCAAGTGGCGTCCGCGCCAATTCGACGAAGTTGTCGGGCAGGATCACATCACTGCCACCTTAAAGAATGCCGTCCATTCTGGACGCATCGCGCAGTGCTACCTGTTTTGCGGCCCCCGTGGCGTGGGCAAAACCACGACCGCCCGGATTCTGGCCAAGGTGCTCAACTGCGCCGACCTCGGCGACGGCAATCCCTGCGAGGCGTGCGATTCCTGCCAAAGCATCGCCAACTCCACCAGCATGAACGTGCTGGAAATCGACGGGGCCTCCAACAACAGCGTCGATGACATCCGCGAGTTGCGCGAGGTCGTGCGCTACGCCGCCACCGACGGCGTCTATAAGATCTACATCATCGACGAAGTTCACATGCTTTCGACCGCGGCGTTCAATGCGCTGTTGAAGACGCTGGAGGAGCCGCCCGAGCACGTGGTTTTCATTTTCGCCACCACGGAAGTGCAGTCGGTCCCCGACACCATTCTCTCGCGTTGTCAGCGCTTCAATTTTCGCCGCATCTCCACCGAGCAGATCGCCGCTCATCTGGGCACCATTGCCCAAGCCGAAGGTTTTGCAGTCGAGGAGGGAGCACTCCATTTGTTGGCTAGCCGCGCCGATGGAGCCTTGCGCGACGCTGAAAGCCTCCTCGATCAAGTGGTCTCATTGGGCGCGGAGGTGTCGCAGCAGGCCGTGGTACAGGTGTTGGGTCTGGTCGATCGCAGCCTCTACTTTGAATTGCTCGACGCCCTGCGCGAAGCGGCCCCCAACCGGGTCTTAGATGTCGTCGCCCAAGCGGTTGACGAAGGGGCCGATATTGAGGAGTTCGTCTATGGCCTAGTCGAGCTTTTGCGCCACCTGCTCTTCGCCAAGATACAGGATGGGACCGACCAGTTGGATATGGCCGAAGATGCCCGCCGTCGCTGTGGCGAGCTTGCCGCTGCTATGGCGGTCGAAGATTTGCTGCGGATGATGCAGTCGCTGTTGGATTTAGAAGCCGATCTAAAGCGTTCGCTACAGCCGCGCTTCCGCCTAGAAATCGCCTTGGTGCATCTGGCGCTGATGGGCCGGTCTGTCGATGTGGGTCAACTGCTGCGCCGCTTGCAGTCGCTCGAAACGGCGGTGCCTTCTGCAAGCAGTAGTGGGAGCGAACCAGTCGCGCCGCCAAGCAGTCGCAACGAACCGGTCCCGCCGCCAAGTGGTGGGAGCGAATCGGCCCCGCCGCCAAGTAGTCGCAACGAACCGGCCCCGCCGCTGCCAAGTAGTCGCAACGAACCGGCTGCACCGCCGCCCCAGCAGCAAGCCGCTAGTGCTGCGGTACCGAGCTTTGAGCAGGTGCGCACTGATTGGGCTGGGTTAGTTAAGGCCGTGGGTGACGCGAAGCGGTCGCTGGCCTCTTTTCTCAATGGGGCGACTTTAGACCATCTAGAAGGCCATGTACTTAAGCTGAGCTTCGGCGCCGACCAGCGCTTTGCTATGACCAAAGTTTTAGCAGACCGAAAAACTATAGAAGAGATAGCTGCGGCAAAATACGGGTGGCGGCTGCGCTTGGAGGTCGTCGCAAAGAAAGGAGAGCAACCGGCCCCGCAGGCGGCAAGCCAGCCCGAATCTGACCCCACCCTCCGTTCGCTACTCGACGCTTTTGACGGCGAGTTAGTCTGAGAAATCGCATGAAACCGCTGGCCCTTGAGGATTTGATCGTCGCATTTGCCAAGCTGCCCGGCATTGGTCGCAAGACCGCGCAGCGCTTGGCGCTCTATGTGGTCAAGAGGCCGCGCGAGGAAGCCGAGTTGCTCGCCAAGGCCCTGGTTGACGCCAAAGACCAAATCGAACACTGCGGCACCTGCTACAATTTCACCCAAAAGGGCGAGCCCCTATGCGAAGTCTGCCGAGACACTCGGCGCGACCAGCAGTTTCTCTGCGTGGTGGCCGAAGCCAGCGACGTGTTGGCTTTTGAAATGAGTCAGTTTTACTCTGGCGTGTATCACGTGCTCGGCGGGGTGCTCTCTCCTCAAGACGGCGTGCTGCCCGAGGATTTGCACATCAACTCCTTGTTCGAGCGCGTGCAGCAGCAGGGGGTCCAAGAGGTAATGTTGGCGCTCAACGCCAACGCCGAAGGCGATGCCACCGCTCACTTTATCGCGCAGCAACTCACGCCGCTGACCAAGGTGTCGCGGCTGGCGCGCGGTTTGCCGGTGGGCGCGGATTTGGACTTGGCCGACAGCGTCACGCTATCGCTCGCCTTTGCTGGTCGATCTTCGCTGTGAGGTCGTCGTGAATCGGCGCGATTTTAACCTGCCCAATGGGCTGACCGCACTCAGGATCGGTTTGACGCCGCTGTTTTTGCTGCTGCTGTTGGCCGATACTTGGTATTTGAAAAGTCTTGCCTTCGTCGTCTTCAGTGCAGCCTCGCTGACCGATTTCTACGATGGCAAACTAGCGCGCGCGGGCAATCAAGTAACGCCGCTAGGCCGTTTCTTGGACCCGTTGGCCGACAAGATATTGGTAACTTCGGCACTGATTGCTTTAGCGTTGGACAGAATGGTCAATTTTTGGCTGGTCTTGCCCATCGTCGGGCGCGATATCTTGATCACGGCCATGCGTCTCTACGGGATATACCGCGGCCGCCCCATGGTCACGTCGCGCTTGGCCAAGTGGAAGACCGCGGTCCAGCTTTTCACGGTTATCTTCATACTTTTTGTCATTGGCCTTGAAGAGGCGATGGGGCGCTTTGCCGCCGGTCATTTTTCCTTTCTCGACGAGCGGCTAATCCAGCTTTTGGCCAATGCGCTGTTGGCGGGGGTGCTGTTGCTGACGCTGCTATCGGGTTTTCACTACCTGTTGCGGGCGACCTCTTCCTACAAGGAACCCTGAGCGCGGCGTAGAGGGCGCATTGCTGCTGAACCGACTGATTGCGACGCTTTTTTTTGTGGGCTATGTCCGGTGGGCACCCGGTACGGCAGGGACCGCGGTGGTCGCTTTGTGGTACTGGCTGTTTGCTCCCACTTTGGGAGTGCTGGAGTGGATCGGAGTGCTGTTAGCTGTTTCGGTCCTTGGGGTGTACAGCGCCGGCCGAGCGGCCCCAGCATGGGGCAAAGACCCTAGGCAGGTCGTCATTGACGAGGGGGTGGGCTTTCTCTTTACCGTGGCGTTTTTGCCCCCCAGTCCTGGAACAATTATCGCGGGTTTTTTTGTTTTTCGCGCCTTCGATATTATCAAGCCGCCCCCGGCGCGGCAGTTAGAAGCTCTGCCTAGGGGGTGGGGCATTGTGGCCGACGATGTGGTCGCTGGCCTGTACGGCAACGTCGTCATTCGCTCGTGGTTTTATTGGGTCGAGTGGATGAGTTAGAGAAGATACCACACTTTAATTGGGGAGATTTTTATGGCGAAAGCCAACGGACGTAGTGCAGATAGCGACAAGACCCGAGCGCTGGAACTGGCGATGTCGCAGATCGAAAAGCAGTACGGCAAGGGATCGATTATGCTCCTTGGTGCCGAGGGCGGAGTGCAAGAGGTGGCGGCGATTTCTACTGGCTCGCTGGCGGTAGATGCAGCGCTGGGCATCGGCGGCTTGCCCAAGGGGCGAATCGTCGAAATAGCCGGTCCAGAAGGAGCGGGCAAGACCATGCTCTCGCTGCACGCCATTCGCGAGGCGCAAAAGCAAAACGGCACCGCGGCTTTTATCGATGCCGAACACGCCCTCGACGTCAGCTTTGCGCGGCGCATTGGCGTCGATGTGGAAAACCTAATCATATCGCAGCCAGACTCGGGCGAGCAGGCCCTTGAGATTGTCGATACCTTGGTGCGCAGTGGTGCCTTTGATATCATCGTGGTGGATTCGGTGGCCGCGCTGGTGCCGCAGGCCGAATTGGAAGGAGACATGGGCGATTCGCACATGGGGTTACATGCGCGCCTGATGTCCCAGGCGTTGCGCAAGTTGGCTGGCTCTATCAACCGCTCGAACACGTGTCTGATTTTTCTCAATCAGTTGCGCATGAAGATCGGCGTGATGTTTGGCAACCCGGAGACCACCACCGGCGGGCGCGCCCTGCCCTTCTATTCTTCGGTGCGCATCGACATCCGCCGCATCGCCCGCGTCAAAGACGGCGACCTCGACATCGGCAATCGCACTCGGGTCAAGGTGGTCAAAAACAAAGTGGCGCCCCCCTTTCGCGAAGCCGAATTCGACCTGATCTTTCACGGCGATCCGATCGGCATTTCTTGGGAGGGCGACTTGATTGACATCGGTGTCGCCAAAGGGCTTGTTGACAAGAGCGGGGCGTGGTTTTCCTACAATGGTGAGCGATTGGGGCAGGGGCGAGACAACGCCCGCACTTTTCTGCGCGAAAATGCCACAATAGCCGCGGAAATAGAACACAAGCTACGGGCCGAGCTGGGCCTGGAAGTTGCAGTAGAACAAAGCGAAGCCCGCGAGGCCGACGAATAAGTGGACGACCCACTGCAAAAGGCCAAGCAAGTCGCCTATCGCTATCTCAGCTATCGGGCGCGGTCCGTAGCCGAGGTGCGCGACAAGCTAAGGGAGCGGGATTTTGCCGCTGAAGTCGTCGCCGAGGTCGTCGCCGCCTTGCAGCGCCAGCAGTTGCTCGACGACCGCGAGTTTGCTCGGCGCTGGGTTGAGGCGCGGTTGCCGCGGGCTTATAGTGCGCGCAAACTCGCCCAAGATCTCAGGCATAAAGGCGTGGCCGCTGAAGTCGTCGCCGAGGTCCTCGCCGAGTACGCGTCCGTGCTCAACTCGAGCGAACGGACGGTCGCGTTGCTGAGTAAACAGGCTTGGCGTTACCGGGGCTTGGCACCCGACAAGGCCAAGCGTCGGATGCTGGGCTTTTTGGCCCGGCGCGGTTGCGATCGGGAAATGGCCAGAGCAGCAGTCGAACAGGTATGGCAGGAGTTAGACCATGAAGTCGAGGGAGATTAGGGAGGCGTTCCTCCGTTTTTTTGAAGGCAAGGGCCACGTGCGCGTACCGAGTGCGCCGGTCGTGCCGCAAGACGATCCGACCCTCTATTTTACCAACGCCGGTATGAACCAGTTCAAGGATGTGTTCTTGGGCTTGGGCCGGCGCGACTACACCCGGGCGGTTGATACGCAGAAGGTCGTGCGCGTCTCGGGCAAGCACAATGACCTCGACGAAGTTGGCTACAGCCCTTGGCACCACACCTTCTTTGAGATGCTGGGCAACTGGTCGTTTGGCGACTACTTTAAAAAAGAGGCCATTGAGTGGAGTTGGGAGTTGGTTACCGAGCACTTTGGCTTGGAAAAGGATCGGCTCTGGGCCACTGTTTTTGCCGGCGATGACTCGGTGGAAGCCGACTTGGAGGCCGAGGCGTTTTGGTCTGAATGTACCGACCTGCTGCCGGGCCGCGTCGTGCGCCTGCCGGCCAAGGAAAATTTCTGGGAAATGGGCGAGACCGGCCCCTGCGGCCCCTGCTCTGAGATCCATTACTATTTGGGCGATGATTTGGCGGCGCAAGATCGCCGTATGCTCATTGACGACACCGGCGAGCTGGTCGAAATCTGGAACTTGGTCTTCATCCAGTACAACCGCGATGAGACTGGAGGGCTGCAACTTTTGCCGGCCAAGCACGTGGATACTGGCATGGGCTTTGAGCGGATGTGTAGCCTCTTACAGGGGGTCGAGAGCAACTACGAGACCGATGTCTTTCAGCCGCTCATCGACCGCATTGCCGAGCTAACGGGCAAAGAGTACGGCGGCGAGCACCGCGTCTCCATGCAGGTCATCGCCGACCACGTGCGCGCCCTCAGCTTCACTATGGCCGACGGCGCAATGCCCGCCAACGAGGGCCGGGGGTACGTCCTGCGCCGCATTCTGCGCCGCGCCGCGCGCTACGCCCGCCAGCTCGATCAGCACGAGCCTGTTATTCATCAATTAGTGGGCACGTTGGGCGAAACTATGGGGCCGGTCTTCCCGGAGGTGGCGGCGAGAAAAGACCACATCGCCGCAGTTATTCGCTCGGAAGAGGAGAGCTTTGGCAAGACGCTCGACCGCGGCTTAGACATTTTCGGGCGGTTGGCTGCCAAGGGGCCGATCACCGGCGGCGATGCCTTCCAACTCTACGACACCTACGGCTTTCCGCTGGACCTGACCGAGTTAATGGCCCGCGAGCAGGGGGTTCCGCTAGTCGAGCCGGAGGAATTCGACCGGGCGCTTGAAGCCCAGCGGCAGCGGGCGCGTCGGGCTACCCGCGCACAGTTTAGCGCCGTCGAGGGCATCGGCGATAGTTTAGAGGGAGCGCATTCGCTGTTTGTCGGCTACGACGAGTTGGAAGTAGAGGCTCGGATAGTACAAGCCGAAGGAGGCGCAGATGGCTCGGCGTGGCTTGTGTTAGACCGGACTCCGTTCTATGCCGAGGCCGGGGGACAGGTCGGCGATCGCGGCCGGATTGAGGGCCATGGATTTGCCGTCGAAGTCGCAGACGTCCAGAAAGCACGCGGCGGCATCGTCCATCGAGGTCGTTTGGTGGAAGGCGAAACCGGCGGGTTGAGCGGCGCAGTAGTAGCCCGCGTCGATTGCCAAGCCCGCAAGGACGCCGAGCGCAACCACACGGCGACTCACCTGTTGCACGAGTCGCTGCGGCGGACTTTGGGCGATCACGTCGGGCAGATGGGGTCGCTGGTTGCGCCCGAGCGCTTGCGCTTTGACTTTTCGCACTTTGCCTCGGTGGAGCCCGAGCAGTTGCGCGAGATTGAGGAGCGAGTCAACGAGCAGATTCGCGCCGATCTGGAAGTAAGTGCCTTTCAAGAAGAGCTGGAAAAAGCCAAGGCCATGGGGGCGCAGGCCCTCTTTGGCGAAAAATACGAGGCCCAGGTCCGCGTGGTGCGGATTGGCGACTTCAGCTTAGAGCTATGCGGTGGCACCCACGTGCGCTCGACCGGCGAGATTGGCTCGTTCGATTTGCTGTCCGAAAGCGGCATTGCCGCTGGCGTCCGGCGCAGCGAGGCATTGACCGGCTCTGGGGCCGAGCGCGTCGCGCATCGGCGACGGCAGGTGTTAGCCGATTTGGGCGCTCGGCTCAATGCCGCGCCCGAAGAATTGGCGGACAAAATCGAAGCGCTCTTGGGGCGCAATCGCCAGTTGGAGCGGTCCCTCGACCAATTGCGGCGTCGGGTTGCGGCGCTAGAGGTGAACGAGGCGCAAGCAGTACAAGGGGTCAAGGTCATAGCGCAACGCACCCAAGCCGAGGACGTGCCCAGCCTGCGGGCTATGGCCGACGGACTGCGCGAGAGCTTGGGGTCGGGCGTTGGCGTCTTGGGGGCCGATATCGGCGGTAAGGTTTCCTTTATCGCCGTTGTCACCGACGACTTGATCGAGGGCCGCGGGCTGAAGGCCGGCGATATTGTCCGCGGCGTAGCGCAGCTAGCCGGTGGTTCGGGTGGCGGCAAGCCGCACTTGGCTCAGGCGGGCGGACGCGACCCGGGCAAACTCGACGAAGCACTAGCCCAAGTGGTGGGCATTGTCGAGCAGCAGCTAAAATAGGCGAGTTGAATTTGTGACCAGCAGTGTACTGCAACACCTACTAGACAGCCGACACCGCCGAGGTGCTGGCTATCTGCCTTTGCTCGATCCAGATCGGTTGGCTCCAGACGAATTGGAGGCTCGCGCCCAGTTGTGCGTTGCAGCCGGGGCCGATGCCATCCTCATCGGCACAAGTCTGATGTTCTCGTCGCGCAATGCAGTCTGTTTCGAGCGCGTCCGAGCCAAGGTCGATGTGCCGGTGATCAGCTTTCCCGGCAGCTCCGGTCAGGTGGTGCCGACGGCCGATGCGATTCTCTTTTTGTCGCTGGTCAGCGGGCGCAATCCCGAGTTGTTGATCGGCGAGCACGTCAAGGCCGCTCCCTTGATCCGCGAGTACGGTATTGAGACCATTCCCACTGGCTACATGCTGGTCGAGTCGGGCACTTTGACCTCAGTGGAGTTTATGAGCGATACGCGGCCCATTCCACGCGACAAAATCGACATCGCTATGGCCCACGCCTTGGCGGCCGAGTACTTGGGTATGCGGCTTATTTATCTAGAGACCGGCAGCGGCGCGTGCGCTTCTGTGTCCGACGAAATGGTAAGTGCGGTCGCCGATTGCGTATCGGTGCCGGTCATCGTCGGCGGCGGCATCCGCGACCCGGGGGTGGCGCGGGCCAAGGTGGAAGCTGGTGCGGGCTTTGTGGTTACGGGCAGCGTCGTCGAAGACGATCAGCAGCACCTGTGCGCGCTGGGCCGCGCAGTACACGTAAAAGAACGACAGGAGTAAGCAATAGGCCATGGTTAAAAAGACGGCCACGATCAACAATCCACTGGGCATTCACGCTCGTCCAGCCGCGCTCTTGGTGCAGACGGCAGCGCAGTTCAAGGCCGAGATCTATCTTTCCAAAGGCGACGTCGATGGGGTCAACGGCAAGAGTATCATGGGCGTGATGATGCTGGCTGCCGAGCAAGGTGCCCAAGTCGCCGTCCGCGCCGAGGGCGAGGACGAGGCGGCGGCCGTTGAGGCCATGGTCTCGCTGCTGGAGAGCACCTTTGAGGGGCAAACTTGACCAAGACCAGCGAACATAGGGTTTTCGATGGTATATGCGTTTCCCCTGGCATTGGTATTGGCCGGGCTTTCGCGTACGACAAGCAAGCCCCGGTCATCACCCGCCAGCGCGTGGCGCAGCATTTAGTTGGCGCGGAGATTGAGCGCTTTCGCAACATACTCCATCAGGCTGGCGACGAAATTCGCCGCATTCGCCGCTGGGTCGCCAGCGAGCAGGGCGAGGAGTTGGCGCAGATCTTCGATGCCCAGCTAACCATGCTAGAGGACGCATCGATCCTAGCGCAGACCGAGGCATTGGTTCGCCAAAAGCACTATTCGGCCGAGCGGGCGTACGCCGAGCAGCTAGAGCAAGTCAAAGAGGCCTTCGGCAACATCGAAAACGAATACCTGCGGGCGCGCGTAAGCGACATCGCGGATATTGAAAATCAGGTGTTGATGCGCTTAGCCGGCGGCGAGGTCAAAGCACTCGATTCCCTCCGCGCCAACGCGATTGTCCTCGCCCACGACTTGCTCCCCTCGGAGATGGTGCGCCTAGAGCGCCGCCGGATCAAAGGCGTGGTGCTCGATGCTGGCGGCGCCGCTTCGCACGCGGCCATCATTGCCCGCTCGTTGCAGTTGCCCACGGTCGTGGGCACCGGCGACTGTTCGCAGCAAGTGGCTGACGGCGACTTAGTGATCGTCGATGGCAACAAAGGCCAAGTCCACTTGCGGCCCGATGCCCGCGAAGAGCGCCGCTATCGCTCGCGGCGCCAGCGTCAACTGCGCCGCGAGCGCGACCTAGAGCGTCGGCGCAACTTGCCGGCGGTCACTCGAGACGGGCAGGAAATTGTCTTGATGGCCAACGTCGATGTGCATACCGAGGTGCAAATGGCGCTTGACCACGGCGCCCGCGGCGTGGGCATGTACCGCACCGAGTTCCTGTATCTCAACTATCGCTTGCCCTCCGAAGAAGAGCAGTACAAAATTTATTCCACTCTGGTCGAATCGCTGGCCCCGTATCCGGTGGTGATTCGCACTATGGACTTGGGAGGCGACAAGCTGTCCCACGTCTTGGAGGTGCCGCCCGAGGCCAACCCCTTTTTGGGCTGGCGCGGCATCCGCATTTGTCTCGATACGCCAGACCTGTTCAAGACGCAGTTGCGCGCCCTGCTCAGAGCCGGCACGCGCGGCGCGGCGCAGATTTTGTTGCCGATGATTTCTAGCTTGAACGAGTTGCGGCGCGCCCGGGCACTAGTGGAAGAAGCCAAAGACGAGTTGCGGGCGGCGGGGCAGCCGTTTGCCGAGCATTGCAAGCTGGGCATTATGGTCGAAGTGCCGTCGGTGGCTTTGTTGGCCGATCACTTTGCCGGCGAAGTAGATTTTTTTAGTCTTGGCACCAACGATATGACCCAGTACGCGTTGGCTGTAGATCGCGGCATGAGCAAAGTGGCGTGGCTCTACGATCCGTTTCACCCGGCGGTCTTGCGCTTGATCGAGATGGTCGCCGACAGCGGCCAGCGTACCAACACGCCGGTGAGCATCTGCGGCGAGATGGCCAGCGACCCCTTGGCCACGACGCTCTTACTCGGGCTCGGGCTGGATTGTCTGAGTCTGAGCCCTGGTCTTATCCCGGAAGTCAAGGAAGTCATTCGCGCGCTCGACGCGGAAAAGGCACGGCAGATCGCCGACGAATGTTTGGCCATGGACACCGGAGCTGAGGTGCGCCAACACTTAGAGGATGCCGTCGGCGAGTACATGCCCTTCTGGCGTCAGAGGTCTCACTGAAGGAGCTACTATGTCCAGATACATGTTCACTTCCGAATCCGTGTCCGAAGGGCACCCCGACAAAGTCGCCGACCAGATTTCCGACGCCGTGCTCGACGCCATGCTGGCGCAAGACCTCAACGCACGAGTGGCCTGCGAGACGCTCGTTACCACCGACCAAGTAGTAGTAGCTGGCGAGGTCAAAAGCGAGGCTCGGCTAGACATTGAGGCCCTCGTCAGGCAGGTCATCGCCGATATTGGCTATTGCGATCCCGCGCAGGGCTTTGACTTTCGCTCGTGTTCGATTCTCGTGGCTTTGGACCAGCAATCGCCCGATATAGCCCAAGGCGTCAACGCCGGCGAGGGGCTACACAAAGAAGAGGGCGCTGGCGACCAAGGCATGATGTTTGGCTATGCCTGCCGCGAAACCCCCCAGCTGATGCCGCTGCCCATTACCCTCGCGCACGCGCTGATGCAGCGGTTGGCGCGGCTGCGCAAGGACGAGAAAATTGCCTATCTGCGCCCGGACGCCAAGTCGCAGGTCAGCGTCGAGTACGACGACGGTCAGCCGGTGCGGGTAGGAGCCGTGGTCCTTTCGACCCAACACGCCCCCGAAGCCAGTCATGCGCAAATCGAAAAAGACATGATCGAGCAAGTCGTACAAGAGGTAATTCCCGCTCACCTGCTCGACGCCGACACCCAATACCACGTCAACCCTACGGGTCGCTTTGTCATCGGAGGGCCGCACGGCGACTGCGGATTGACCGGTCGCAAGATCATCGTCGATACCTATGGAGGCGCGTGCCCCCATGGCGGGGGTGCTTTTTCCGGCAAAGACCCCAGCAAAGTGGACCGCAGCGCCCACTACATGGCGCGCTACGTGGCCAAGAATGTGGTGGCCGCCCGCTTGGCCGCCCGCTGCCAAGTGCAACTGGCCTATGCCATTGGCGTGGCCGCGCCCGTATCGGTGCGGGTCGATACCTTTGGCACTGGCGTCGCGCCCGACGAGCAGCTCGCCGCGGCGGTGGCAGAGGTGTTCAACCTAACCCCCAAGAGCATCATTGAAGCCCTACAGTTGCGGCGACCCATCTACCGCAAAACGACCAACTACGGCCACTTTGGCCGCGAGGAGCTGGAGTTTGTCTGGGAACGGACTGATAAAGTCGAATCGCTGCGCCGGGCCGTGGGGATCAAATAGAGCCTTGAGCGGCTAGCAGATGAACGCCGTACCGTGCCGCTGGTTGGGTGTGCTCTTAGGGGTCGGAGCGTTGACGGGCTGCGGAGTAAACTCCCCGCAAATTCCGAGCACCAATTTCCAGATCAGCATTCCGGTCGCCGATGACCGGACGACGGTTGAGGACTTGGCCGACGAGGGGGGCGACTTCGCGCAAATTGACTCCGGGGGTTTTCAGCTAAAAGAAGATACCCGCATTGAATTCGAGCCGATCTTTCGCCGTTTCCAAGACGACGATGCCCGCCGTCGCATCCAAGCCAGCCTCGATAGTATCGTCGCAGTTGCGGCGATTGAAAACCACCTGCCCACCGCCATCCGCGTCAGCCTGCGGGTCGCGCCGAGAGCCGAGGATGTGTACGGCAGCGAAGCCTTATTCGCCGACCAACAGGCCAATGGCTATCTGCGGATTCCCAAGCAGGGTGCCATTGCGGTGGCTGCGGGCGCAGTCGGTCCCGAAGGGCAGGTTGTGGCCAGTGCATTCAGCCACCAGCGAATCGCACTCGCAGACGAAGATGTGGAGGTCTTTCTGCGGGAGAAGGGCGTTTATACGGGCTTGCTGGTCGAGTTGGACAAGACGCCGAGCGTGATGCGGGCGAGTGATTTTGTCGCCGTGGAAGCGGGGGCGGTGATTTTCATGGAATTTAACGAAGGTCTAATCAAGTAGGGCACCAGTGCCAGGCAAGGGGTTAATCGTTTTAGCGGTCCTGCTGGTGGCCGGCACCTACCAACCGGTGGCTGCCGTTCCCGGCGATGCCAGCCCGCGGGCCCTGGCCCTGGGCCAGGCTTATACGGCTTTGGCCCGCGGGCCGGAGGCGGTTTTCTGGAATCCGGCGAATTTAGCGCTTGCGAGCAGCCGCCCGTTTTCTTGGGATTTGCTCGGCGCGGGCCTTTGCTTGGTTGCCGAAAACAACAGTTTTTCAGTCGCCACGTACAACGCCCACTTCACGACTGCCAACCGCAAGGTGTCGCCCAACGGCAGTCCGTACTACATCAGCCCAGTAGAAAAGAAAAAATTGCTCGCCGACATCCCCGCCGCGGGTCTGCGCATGAACGGGGATATCGAGCCGACGCTCGTCGCGGGCTTGCCACTCAACGGGGGGGTGGCCTTTGCCATCGGGGATGTGCGCTCGGCCATTGCGGTGGGATTTACCAGCGGAGTCGAGAGCGAGATTCCCAAAGATGTGTTGGAGCTGTTCTTTTTTGGCAACGAGTTTGCAGAAGACCGCACGGCAGCCGGCAAAAGCGAAGGATACGACCTCAGCGACTGGAATGGAGCGGGGTGGGCTGTGGGTACGCTCAATGTCGCCGCCGCCAAGCCGGCGATGCCCGTTGCTCTGGCGCCCTATCTAAGCGAGTTCACAATCGGCAGTACGCTCAAGCTCTCGCTGGGCACGTACGGAGAGATTATCGAATCCGGCGGCACCGGCCTAGTCGCTCGCGTCGGCGGTGCTGAAGCGGACGCTTGGTTAATTGCCCAGCACGCCCGCATGGGTTTTGGCGTTGGCCTCGACGTTGGCATTGCTGGCCGCAGCAAAAGCCGCAAAACTACCTTCAGCTTCAGTGCGCTCAACTTGCTCGACGCATTTTCTTGGCGCCAAGGTGTGCGCCAAGATTCCATTTTTCTCGCGACCAACAAACTGCGCATCTCCCGCTTCTTGGACGCGGACTCGCGGTCCATTGAGGAAGTGTTCGACCACCCGGATTTCGACGGCGACGGCGATCCAGACTTTACCAAGCAAATCGGCCAAGAGCCGTTCTCGCGCTCGCTGCCGGCCATGCTGCGGCTGGGGGTGGCCTATCAGGCCAAGCGTCAGCTAACCGTGGTCGGCAATTGGGACCAGGCGTTCAGTTCCAAGTTTGGCATGCGGACTCGGCCGCGGCTAGCCGGTGGGGTCGAGTATTGGCTGGCCGACTGGTTGCCCGCCCGCCTTGGTTTGTCGCTGGGTGGGCGGAGCAGTAGTTCGGCGGTCGGCTTTGCCTTTGGCCCGTTTGTGCTATCGTCCCTGCAAATCCGCTTCTTGGAGGCCAGCCTCGCCATGCGCGGCGGCCTGTTACCGGGCATAGCAAAGGGTTCGGCCCTTTCCGTGATGTTCTTTCGCCTGAGTCTCGTCTGACCGACTCTTCAGGCTTTTTCTCATGCCAACAAGTGTCATAATGTCCTGTTTGACCGGCAAAATGTGTCAAAAGTGAACCATATCGGTGCTGGTACGGTATTTGCAATCATTCGGGTAGGCAAAACCGACTTCTGAGAGGAAACCGATATGAATACTAGCTATGAAGCCCTCGAACGCTATGGCATCGACTTGGTGGCCCAGGCCCGCGCCGGCCGGCTGGACCCGGTGATCGGGCGCGACGAAGAAATCCGCCGCACCATCCGCATTCTCTCGCGCAAGACCAAAAACAACCCAGTGCTCATCGGCGAGCCAGGCGTGGGCAAGACCGCAATCGTCGAGGGGCTAGCGCAGCGCATTGTGCGCGGCGATGTCCCCGAGTGGATGCAGGATCAGACGATCTTTGCGCTGGACCTGGGTGCGCTGATGGCCGGGGCTAAGTACCGGGGCGAGTTTGAGGAGCGGCTCAAGGCCGTGCTCGACGAAATCCGCGCTAGCCAAGGGCGCATCTTGCTCTTTATCGACGAGTTGCACACCATCGTCGGTGCTGGCAAGACCGAAGGATCGACCGACGCGGGCAATATGCTCAAGCCCATGCTGGCCCGCGGCGAGTTGCACTGCATCGGCGCGACCACGCTCGACGAACACCGCCGGCACATCGAGAAGGACGCCGCACTAGAGCGGCGTTTCCAGCCGGTCCTAATTGACGCTCCCACCGTAGAGGATTCGATTTCGATCCTGCGGGGCTTGCGCGAGCGATTCGAAGTCCACCACGGCGTGCGCATCCAAGACAATGCCTTGGTAGATGCCGTAGTGCTGTCCAACCGCTACATCTCAGACCGCTTCCTACCAGACAAGGCCATTGACTTAATCGACGAGGCGTGCGCCACTGTTCGCACGGAGATAGACTCCGTGCCGGCCGAGTTGGACCAAGTAGATCGCCGGGTTATGCAGCTAGAAATTGAGGAGGCCGCGCTGAAAAAGGAGCAGGACAAAACCAGCGAGGAGCGCCGCGAAAACCTGCGCCAAGAACTAGCCGACCTCAAGGTCCAGGCTGGCGCACTGCGCGCCCAGTGGGAAAAGGAGCGAGCGTCGCTGGTGGGCGAGCGGTCATTGCGCGAGCAAATCGAGCAGGTGCGGCATCAAGTCGAAGAGGCCGAGCGCCAATACGACTTGAACCGCGCCGCCGAACTGAAACACGGAAAATTGCCGCAACTAGAGCGGCAGCTCGCCGCGCTACAGCAAGCGGCCGAGGGCCGTGGCCCGCGGCTGCTGCGCGAGGAAGTCACCCAAGAGGAGGTAGCCGAGATTGTCTCGCGTTGGACCAGCATCCCACTGCAGCAGCTAACCGAGGGAGAGCGCGAGAAGTTGGTGCGTCTCGACCAGGTTTTGCACCAGCGGGTCGTGGGCCAGAACGAGGCGGTGAGCTTGGTGGCCGACGCGGTGATGCGGGCGCGTGCTGGCATCAAAGACGAGCAAAAACCGATCGGCTGCTTCGCGTTCTTAGGACCGACGGGCGTGGGCAAGACCGAGCTGGCCAAGGCGCTGGCGCAAGCCCTCTTCGACACCGAGGAAAACATGGTGCGCCTAGACATGAGCGAGTACATGGAAAAGCACTCGGTGTCCAAGCTGTTGGGTGCTCCGCCTGGGTACGTGGGCTACGAAGAGGGGGGGCAGCTAACCGAGGCCGTGCGCCGCAAGCCCTATGCGGTGGTGCTGTTTGACGAAATCGAGAAGGCCCACCCGGATGTTTTTAACACCCTGTTGCAGCTTTTGGACGACGGACGACTCACCGACGCGCAGGGCCGGGTGGTGGATTTTAAGAATGTCGTGGTGATTATGACTTCCAACATTGGCTCGCCGCACTTGGTTGAGGGCCTGACGCCGAAAGGGGAAATCGCCGAGTCGGTGCGCGAGCAGGTCATGGGCGAGCTGCGGGCGCACTTCCGCCCGGAGTTCCTCAACCGGATCGACGATGTGGTGCTCTTCAAGCCGCTGACTTTGGCCGAGATTGAGCAGATCGTCGAGCTGCTAATTGCCCAGTTGCGCCAGCGGCTGGCGACAAAGCGGATTGAACTGGTGGTCGCCGCACCGGCGCGTCGGCACATTGCCCACGCAGGTTTCGATCCGGTCTATGGTGCCCGGCCACTCAAGCGCTTCTTGCAGCACGCGCTCGAAACGCCGCTGGCTCGCCTGTTGGTGGCCGGCGACCTGCCCGAGAGGTCGCGGGTCGAGGTGGTACTCGACGAAGGCCAATTGGCCGTGCGGCACCAGCCGCTGGAAGCGGGAACTGAGATTTAGCCATTGTCGTCTTTTTTGTGGGCATTGAAAAATATCCGTACTTTCAACCTTTTTCAGAGAGGAAATACCATGCAGCAGTTGTGCATCTCCCTGTTTATTTTAAGCCTCGCCGCGGCTGGCAGGGCCCAAGCCAGCGAAAACATGCAATTCTTACGCCAGATGAGCGACGGCTTTGCTGAACTCGCCGCACAGGTCAAGCCCGGCGTCGTAAAAATCACGACCGAAGGGACTGAAGAGGGCCGCGTATTTGACCTGCCGTGGGGCCGGCCCTTCCGCGCCCCCGATCAGCCGCGCCAAGGCCAAGGATCGGGCGTGATTGCCGAGTTTGATGGCCAGCAGTACATCATCACCAACAACCACGTGATTAGCCTCGCCGAGGACATCCGCGTAGAAGTAACAGATTCGCGTTTCTTCGCCGCCGAGGTCGTTGGCCGCGATTCGCTGAGCGATGTTGCCGTGCTCAAGATCGATGCCGCGGACCTGCTCGCCTTGACCTTGGGCGACTCAGACCAGTTGCGCGAGGGCGAGTGGGTGATGGCCATAGGCAATCCCTTGGGTTTTGCCCATTCGGTGACGATGGGCGCGGTCAGTGCGCTGGGGCGAGATCGCTTCGGGCGTGAGTACGGCTCTTTCATCCAGACCGACGCGGCCCTCAACAAGGGCAATAGCGGCGGTGCCCTAGTCAACTTGCGCGGGGAACTGGTGGGCATCAACACCGCCATTACCAGCAACAACGGCGGCAATATCGGCATTGGCTTTGCCATTCCGATCAACTTGGTCAAGCACGTGGCCGAGCAGCTTATTGAACACGGCGAGGTGCGGCGCGGCCTACTCGGCGTGCATATCAGGGACTTGGATCCGCTGTTGGCCGAAGCCATGGGCCTGGACAATACTCAGGGCGTGCTCATTGGCCAAGTCAGGCCTGGCCAAGCGGCCGATAAGGCCGGGGTCAAAAGAGACGACATCGTGCTGGAAGTCGATGGCCAACCCGTACATAACGCAGTTGATCTGAGGAGCCAAATCGGGCGCACAGCCCCCGGCGTGGAGGTCGAGTTGCTGGTGTTGCGCGACGGCAAGAAAAAGCGCATTGAGGTCGAGTTGGAGTCCCTGACCGAAGAGGCATTGGCCACGTCAGCCGGGGCCCGCGATGCCAGTCAGGTGCGCGGACCGTTGGGGATTAGGGTGGAGGACCTAAAAGACGAGTGGGCGGAACGCTTGGGCTATGAAGACGAATCCGGGGTGGTTGTTGTGCGAGTGTCCAGAGGCAGCGAGGCGGCAAAGCGGGGTTTGCGCCGCGGGATGCTCATTCAGGAGATCAACGACCAGCGGGTGGAAAGCGTGGGAGATTACGAGGATGCGCTAACAGAAGTTGAGCCTGGGAGCGCGTTTGTAATGCGGGTGCTGGGGCAACGAGGGACGCGGCTGATAGGGATGCGGATGCCGGTAAATTGAGTATGAACTCGCAACCTATATGGCACCCGGCCGCTCTGGCCGCGTACATCCGGCTCGAATTTTATCTGACCAGCGCAGCAGCCAAAGGGTTGCTGCGCTGTGCTGCGAGTGGGCCATACGAGGTGTACTTGAACGGCGAGCGCGTGGGCCGCGGCTTGGGCCCAGCGGTGGCCGAAGTGGCCATGTGGGAGCAATTTGCGTTGGACGCCAAGCTGCGCGAGGGCGAAAATGTGCTGTTGGTCTTTGCCCTTGGCTGCGGCACAGCCGACTGGTTCCGCGCCGAGGGCAAGATCGAGCGCCGCGATGGTGCTGAGCAGGTGCTGTACACGGGCGAACCGTGGCAAGTGCGGCCAGCCGATGCTTGGCAGGATGCAGCGAGCTACGCCGCGGTGCTGGCACCGGCTGAGTGGGCCAAGGGGCGGTTTGCCGGATGGCGGCCAGCCACGGTGGTGGCCGGAGCCGAGCCGAGGAATTGGGCGCCGTTGCCGGTTGAGGAAAGCATGGTGTGGGCGCGGGCGGTGGCGATTTTTGGCGAGGTAGCTAGCGAGGACGCGCTCGAATGGGTCGCCTACCCCGAGACCATGCAGACGGCCAAATGCGTGCGGCGCAAAGCGGTCCTGACAGGCGGCAAAGCGCACTCCTTGGTGCAGACAACAGACCCAGCTCGGGCCGCGTACTTAGTTTTGGACTTCGGGCGCTTGCTCTGCGGATTCCCCTATCTGCGGCTGCGAGGCCAAGCCGGTGCGGTAATTGACTTAGGTTTTGCGCGGACGGCGGGGGCGGTGGAATCGCGCTTGCGCTACGTGTGCTGCGACGGATTGCAGGAGTGGAGCGCACCGCAATTGGCGATGTGCCGCTACCTAGTGGTGCGAATCGGATCGTGTCCAAAAGACCTAGAAATAGACAGTATCGCGCTGGTGGAACGGCGCGTAGTGGTCGAGCCGTGCGGGCGCTTTACAACCGTCGGCGAAGACTGGGATCGGTTGTGGCGGACGGGGGAGCAATCCCTAGCCGATAGCCGCCAAGAGGAATACGCCTTTGGCGAGGACCAGATCAACTGGGACCAGCGCTACATATGGGCCATGAACGACTTGTATGTGACCGGTAGCGTGGATACAGTGTGCGCGATACTGGCTGGTAGCGAGGTGCCGCTCGACGGAGAACAGGTCTGTTTTTACGCATTATTCGTCGAACTGGCGCAGCGCTACAGCGGCGACCTAGTGGCTGCCGAGCGGCTGGCAGACCTAATCGACAGCTTGCCAGCAGTCGAGGCTGAAGGCGCGTCAGCGGCGACTATCGCGCTGCGGGCGGGAGCTTGGCTGGCAGTCTCGGCTTTGTGCCGACGCCTGGGCGACCGCCAACGCGCGGGCCAATGCGCCGGCGTTCATCATCGGGCGCACCAGGCCCTAAAAGCGGCTTGGAGCGAAGAGCAAGGGCTTTTTGCCCATGCCGCCGGGGCGGATGCTTGTAACCGCTGGGCGAATGCTCTGGTGCTCTACTTTGCGTTGGCCAACCCTGGGCAGCAGGTGCGGATGGCGCAGTACTTGGCCAGCGGCTCGGTGTCAGAAGTCGATTTATGGCAGGCGTTCTTTGTCGCCGGGGCACTGTGGCGGGCGGACGCGAGCGAGTCGGCCTTGGCTTACGTCCAGAGGAAATGGGGCCGCTTGCTGGCGCGTCCCGGCCGGACTTGGACAGAAAAGGCCGGGTCGTTGGCCGCGCAACCTGGGCCGGAAAGTTTGCTGGCCGCGCACGTGCTAGGGGTGGTGCCTACAGCCGAGGGAATATTGGAGATTCGGCCGCAGCTATCTGGGCTCGAACGGGCCGAAGGCATCGTACCCACGCCACACGGCGATGTCGAGATCGCTTGGGGGGCCTATGGCGGCGGCTTTTCGGCGCGGCTTTCTGTGCCGCACGACGGCGAAACGCACCTGTCCGTACCCCGCCGCGACAAGCGCTTTCCCCAAATCGAAATCAACGGCGAGACCGTGTGGCGCAACGAGAAGGCCCACCCTAATTTCCACGTGCAGGAGCTGATCAGCCAACAGCAGCGAGTGGTGCTGGTGTTGCGGCGGGCCGGTCAGTACGAAGTGTCGGTGGAGTAGCGGCGAGATGGCGGAAGCATCGCTCTACCACGTCGTCCACAAGTCGCCCGCTGCTTGTAAAAAATTCAGGAAAGCAGGCTCTCGACCCGCCTAGCCGTGAGCCGATGGCCAAAAAGCGGCTGCGAGCGGGTGGAAGTTGAGCGCTGCCAAATGGCAAAGAGCCCCCCGTCTGCTTCGGTCAGCACGGATGCGTAGCGCGAGCAGCCCGTGCCTTCTGGCGAGACAAACAGCGGCTGGAGGTAGCTGAGGCGGTGGAGGCTTGGAAATTGGCGATCGAAGCCATAGGCCAAGCCGCCTAGTTCCTCGCAGGAGTAGCCGCGCGGCCGGGCGACCGCCTTGGCGTGGGCTTTGAGTGGCTGCATGGATTCGGCCCCATCGTAGAAATAGAGCGAAAGCGCGGGCAAACAAGCGAACGCGCCGACTTTGGGCACGGGCAGGCGGCAGGTGATGCGCAAGGCCGCTACATCCCAGGTGGGGCCGCGGGGAAAGAAGTCGTGATCGTGGCTTGTGCACGAGTCGGTTGCCAGCGCGGCGCGGCCCGAAGTGCTCGCAGACCAAGTGTACGGATGGCTGCAATAAAGCAGCAGCGGCTGGCGGCCCGTTCGGGCTGAGAGGTTGGGGTCTTTGAGGTGTAGGTAAGCTGGATCGGTGCTGGTCAGCAGCGGGGCAATCGACTGCTGGGGGTCGAGTTGGTCCATGGAAGAGGCCGAAAAGGCGTCGATGCTCCAGACGCCAGTGCCCGGTTTCTGAAAAGCGGCGACGGCCCGCGGATAGAGGCGAACTTTCTCAGTCGAGACTAGCACTTGCACGCGGCGCTTGTTGAGGCGCAGGGCGCTGCCTTCAATGCTGAGTACGGCCGAGCCGCAGTAGAGGTCCGATTTGTCCCAAGTGCGAACCTTGGCAAAGCTCCGTCCGTTGTCGGTTGAGCGAAAGATGGCCAAGGCGCGGCCGCGCGGGCCGGCGGTCAGCCCGGTGCGGCTGTCGCCGGCGTCGCGGTAGCGGCCGATGAGCCAGAGGCTGCCATCGTGGGGATCGCGGACTGAGTTGCCGCCGCCAAACCAGCAACCATCGCGGTCCTTGGTCGGTTCGACGAGGCGTCGGCCGCGCTTTTGGTCAATGAGATGAGTGCCGAGGCGGATGAGTTTGCGTTCGAGCGCGAGGGGTAGCTTGTCCATAGCTCAATCGCGCTAAGTATGGCAAAAACGACACCGCAGTGTCAAGTAAATGACACGCTGCCGTCAGCTATCCCAGCCGGCCAGTTCTCGACGGGCGATAGCTGCCATGGCGTCGAGCCAAGCCGGATGGTCGTTGAGGCAAGGCACTAAGTGGAACTGTTGGCCGCCGCCGCCGGCAAATTGCTCGCCCCCTTCGCGGCCAATCTCGTCGAGCGTTTCGAGACAATCGGCGGTGAAGCCCGGGCAGATGGCGACTAAGCGGCGCACGCCCTGCCCGCCGAGACGCGCTAGGACTTCTTCGGTATAAGGCTCCAGCCAAGGCTCTTTGCCAAAGCGCGATTGGAAGCCGCTGACCCACTCGTCGTCTGCGAGGCCAAGCGCCGTGGCCAGCCGGTGGGCGGTTTGCTCACAGTGGCGGCGGTACGGGTCGCCTTCATCGACGTAGCGCTGGGGAATGCCGTGGAAGGTGATTAGGTAGCGGTCGGGGGTCCACCCGAGGCGGGCGACTGCTTCGGCGACCGACACATTGAGGGCGTTGATGTACTCGGGGTGGTCGGCGTAGGGTGGGACGAAGCGCAGCGCCGGCATCTGGCGTTTGCGGCCAAAAAACCACGGGCAGCGCCGGCCCAAAGCCGCGCGCTTTACTGCGTCGTAGATCGAGCCGGTGGTGGCGCAGGAAAACTGCGGGAACATGGGAAAGACGAGGATGCGCTCAATGCCTTCGCTTTCTAACGACTGTATGGCGCGTTCAATGCTCGGCTCGCCGTAGCGCATGCCCAGCACGACCCGATAGGCCGCGCCCAACCGCTCTTGCAAGCCTCGGGTCTGCGCTTGGGAATAGACCATCAGCGGCGAGCCTTTGTCAGTCCAGATATTGGCGTAGAGGGCAGCCGAGCGCGCCGGCCGGCGGGTGAGAATAAAAAGATAGAGAATGGGATACCACCTCAGCGGGTGGAGGTCGATGACGCGCGGGTCGGAGAGAAATTGGCGCAGATAGGGCCGCAGGGCGCGGGCGGTGGGTGCTTGCGGCGTGCCGAGTTGGGCGACGAGGACGCCAATTTTGGCCGAGCTAGCGGGCATAAGCGGGTATTTGCCGGAGGGTGTACAGCGACTTACTTTTAAAAATATATCCGAGAATGCCGTCTTGAAAAGCCCAAAGGAGAGCAGACATGCGCAGCATTTTTGCCGGCATTGAATACGCAGGGAAAAGCACGCTGGCCACCATGCTCGGCCAGTACTACCGCCACCGCCAAGTCCCCATCCACGGCGACGATCACTTCACCCTCCCCGACGCTTCGCTCAGCCCGGAGTCGCGCAAGCTCTTGGTCGGCCTGCCCGACGACATGAAGGAACGCTCCCAGCGAATGCAAATCCACTACCACGTGGACATTATCAAAAAATACGCCTGTCCGCTGATCGTCGGCTGGCACTTAGAGGAGGCCGTGTACACCCGCTTTTACGGCGACGACCCAGACAGCTTTTACTACCCGAACTTCCACTACGGCTTCCAGCGGCTCTACGAATCGCTGGTGTTGGAGGCCCATCTGCCCGATGTGGTGCTATTCCACGTAACGGCCTCCGAAGAGGAGATCGCGCGGCGGATGCAGGCTAGCCCGCACGAATATCCGGTCGTGCGCCAAGAGCACATTGCCGAGGTCAAAGCGCGCTTTGAAGAAGAAATCGCCGCGTCGCTGTTTACCCAGCAGCGGCGCACAGTCGTTTTGGATACCACCGGCAAGACGCCCGAGCAGTCGTTTGACGAGCTGCTCTTGCAGTCTGAGCCGCTGGTGACGATGGGCGAATTGGCCATGCGGAATATGGCCGTGCCAGCGGGCGAGTACGAGGTGGTATATGAGCGCGGCGTGCGCAAGATGATGCCCAAGTAGCGAATTTTGCGCTTGCGCCAATTCTGTTGAAACTTCTTTATTCGGTCCGTAGTCTATTGGCCTACTCGGTCTTTTGCCGAGCGCTTGATTGCCAATGAAAAACTTTCGCCCCATAACCGCGTCTTTAGTCCTGCTGTTGGCCCTGGCCTGTAGCGGCTTGCAGGTTTTCTGCGCCCCGGTTGCCGCGCCCGCGCCCATGCCCTGCCACGTTGCCCATGCCTGCGGCGCCGAGGGCCTGCAAGCGGGTTGTTGCTGTCTGTGCACCGAATCCAACAGCGCGTCTGTCGAGTTTGTCGTCCCAGCCGAGCAGCCAGCGGTCTCAACGCCCGCGATCGGCATGGCGGCCACGCCGCCGTCGCCTCGCCCGGCTGTGCTGCAACGGCTGCCTAGCCGCATCCCCCAACCACATCCTCTGCTTTTTCAGCTCTACTGTTCCTTCCTGATCTGATCTTCGCCGCCCTGAGTTTGTCCTGAGAAGCGGTCCGTTTCGCGCTCGGTCTTGCCTTCAACAGACCGCTTCTTCACACTCCACTCAATTTGCCGGAGGCCTGTACGCGAATTCCAGCCCTCCGCGCGGCGAGGAGTATTTGCATGTCCAAAAATAAAACGACCCTGCTGCTAGCCGGTCTGCTAGCCGGACCGGTTTGGTCGCAAGAAGCAGCAGTGCTTGACCCGCGCGCCGAACTGGCCGAGTACGCGCGCTACGCCGAACAGCACAACCCCCAGCTCAAGCAGGCTTTGGCCCGCTACAAGGCCGCCCTAGCAAAAGCGGTCCCAGCGAGTGCTTGGCCCGATCCGCGCTTGACCTACGGCTATTTCGTGCGCCCGGTGGAGACGCGCACTGGCCCGCAGGAAATGCGCTTTAGCGCGGCGCAAACTTTCCCGTGGAAGGGCAAACTAGCACTCAAGGGGCGGATTGCCGAGCAAGCCGCCGCCGCCGAGGGCCAGCGCTATGAGGCCACTCGGCGGTCAATGGTCTTCGAGGTTAAGGCCGCGTATTACGACTGCTACTTTTTGGCGCGGGCCATCGCCGTTACCGAGGAAAACTTGCGCCTGTTGGCCCACCTAGAAGAAGTGGGCCGCAGCCGCTATCGCAGTGGCACCGGCGAGCACGCTCCGGTGCTCAAAGCGCAGGTGGAATTGGGCCGCTTAGAGGATCAACTGCGCAGCCTGCGTCAACAGCGGCGACCCGCTACGGCCCGGCTAAATGCCGTGCTCGGCCGCCCGGCGACCGCTCCGATAGCCGTGCCCGACTCGCTGCCGGTGGCCGCATTGGCTGATGAAGAAGTGCTAAAGGTGCGCTTGCAGGCTGCGAATCCAACGCTGCAAATGCGGCACGCGCAAGCGCGGGCCCAATCCCTAGGCGTCCAATTGGCCGGCAAGCAGTTTTACCCGGACCTGACCGTGAGCCTCGATTACATCCACATCGGCGACCGCGGCGAGAATCCGCTGATGGCCATGGCCACGCTCAATCTGCCCTTGTGGCGCTGGTCTTACGAGGCCGAAAAACGCGCGGCTAAGCTGAGCCATCAGGCCGCCGTGCAGGGCGCTGCGGACGCCGAGCATAGGCTGGTTGCCGAGTTGGAACTGGCCTTGTACAAGCAGCGCGACGCCCAAAGCCGCCGGGCCCTCTACCGAGACAACTTGCTGCCCAAAGCCGAACAGGCACTCAACGTAACCCAACGCGCCTTTGCCGCCGACCGCAGCGATTTTCTCGCGGTCATTGACGCCCAGCGCACGCTGCTGGCGTTCCAGCTAGCGTACGAACGGGCGCGGACCGATCAAGCCCTGCATTGGGCCGAGATTGAAAAGCTGGTCGGCGAACCCACGGAGGAAACCCAACGATGAAAGCAACAAAGCAAATAATAGCTGCCGGTGTTGTGGCCGGGATGGTCGGCTTGGTGGTGGGTTGGGTTTTGGGCGGTTCGGCCCCCCCTAGCACGGACGCGCCGGTTGCGCTCGCCGCGCCGGCTGAAACGTGGACTTGCTCAATGCACCCGCAAATTCGCCAGCCTAAGCCGGGTCCGTGTCCACTGTGCGCTATGGACCTAATCCCGGTGGCCGCGCCGGCTGAAACGTGGACTTGCTCGATGCACCCGCAAATTCGCCAGCCCGGCCCGGGCCCGTGTCCGCTGTGCGCTATGGACCTAATCCCGGTGGCCGCGCCCGAAGCTGGCGACACGTTGGCGCAGTTGCGCCTCTCTCCTGCCGCGCAGGTGCTGGCCAGCATCCAGACCGCGCCGGTCGAGCGCCGCTTCGCGCCGATCGAGACGCGGATGGTTGGCAAAATTGCGATAGATGAGACGCAGGTTCGCTCTATCACCGCTTGGGTAGCGGGCCGAATTGATCGGCTGTACGTGGACTATACGGGTGTGCGGGTCGAAAAGGGCGACCACATAGCCTATCTCTACAGTCCCGAGTTGCTGACCGCGCAAGAGGAGTTGATCCAGGCCCGGCGCGCCCGCGAGCGGTTGGTTGACAGCGGCACGGCGCAGGCAACAGTCGAGGCCGCGCGCGAAAAACTGCGCCTGCTCGGGCTGAAGGAGGAGCAAATAGCGCGCATCGAGCGCACGCGCCGCGCTTCCGACCACCTGACGATCTACGCGCCAACCGGCGGTGTGGTGATAAAAAAGCACCTCAGCGAGGGCGCGTACGTGCAGACCGGAACGCCGATTTACACCATTGCGGATTTGTCGCGGCTGTGGCTGGAGCTGAGTGCCTACGAGTCGGACCTGTCTTGGATTCACTACGGCCAGCCCGTCGAATTCTCGACCAAAGCCTATCCGGGCGAGGTGTTCAGCGGCCAGGTAGTTTTTGTCGATCCGGTACTGGACGAGCAAACGCGCACCGTGCGCGTGCGCGTCAACGTGGCCAACGCGCAAGGTCGGCTGAAGCCGGGGATGTTGGTGTCGGCGGTGGCTTACGCCGAGGTGGGTGCCCACGGGCGCACCATATCGCCCGAGCTGGTGGGCAAGTGGATCAGCCCAATGCATCCAGAGATCGTCCGCAACGCGCCCGGTGCCTGCGACATTTGCGGCATGGCCCTAGTGCGCGCCGAAGAGTTGTATGATACCAGCGATGAGGCCGAGCGCGCGCTGCCGCTGGTGGTGCCCACTTCGGCGGCGCTGCTGACGGGCAAACGCGCCGTGGTGTACGTCGCGCTTGGCGAGGGCCTATACGAAGGCCGCGAGGTGGTGCTCGGGCCGCGGGCTGGGGATTACTACGTGGTCCGCGAGGGGTTGCGCGAGGGCGAGCAAGTGGTGGTCAACGGCGCGTTCAAAATTGACAGTGCCCTCCAGATCCGCGCCCAGCCGAGTGCGATGTACCCAGCGGGCGGTGCTCCAGATCACGGTGCAGGTAGTCACCACCACGGAGGCCACTAATGGAAAGGCAAAACTCGCTGCTCGCCCGCTTGGTGCGCTTCTTTCTCACGCGCAAGCTGGTCGCCGCCCTTATGCTGGTTGGTCTGGTGGGGTGGGGCCTTGCCGTCGCCCCTTTTGCGTGGGAATTGGCGTGGCTGCCGCGCGATCCGATCCCAGTGGATGCGATCCCAGACATTGGCGAGAACCAACAGATCGTCTTCAGCCAGTGGCCGGGTCGCTCGCCGCAAGACGTGGAAGATCAGGTGACGTATCCGCTGACTGCGGCCCTTTTGGGCGTCCCAGGCGTCGAAACCATCCGCAGTTCTTCGATGTTCGGCTTTTCGAGCATCTATGTGATTTTTGCCGCAGATGTCGATTTCTACTGGTCGCGCTCCCGCATCCTCGAAAAGCTCAACAGCCTGCCGGCGGGCCTGCTGCCCGAGGGCGTCCAGCCGGCCTTGGGGCCGGACGCCACGGCCTTGGGGCAGGTATTTTGGTACACGTTGGAAGGCCGCGACGAACAGGGCGCCCCCACGGGGGGCTGGGATTTGCACGAGTTGCGTCGCATTCAGGACTGGCAGGTGCGCTATGCCCTACTGGCGGCCGACGGCGTCAGCGAGGTGGCCTCGGTAGGCGGCTTTGTGCAGGAATACCAAATCGACGTCAACCCGGACGCAATGCGCGCCTACGGGGTGCGGCTCGACGAGGTGTTCCACGCGGTGCGGATGTCCAACCGCGACGTGGGGGCGCGCACCTTAGAGCTGAATCAAGCGGAGTACGTCATTCGCGGCATCGGCTTTGTCAAAGGCTTGGCCGATCTCGAAAACGTCGTCATTAAGGCGCCAGACAACGTCCCGATTTACGTCAAAAACGTTGCGCAGGTCGCGCTGGGACCGGCCCTGCGGCGCGGCGCGTTGGACAAAGGAGGCGCCGAGGTGGTCGGCGGCGTGGTGGTAGTGCGCTATGGAGCCAACCCCCTAGCCGCGATTGCAAGCGTCAAGGCCAAGATCGCGGAAATCGCCTCGAGTCTGCCCCAAAAAACCTTGCCTGACGGGCGGGTCAGCCAAGTGCAGGTAATCCCGTTTTACGACCGCTCCGGCTTGATCGAAGAAACGCTGGGGACGCTAGCCCGCGCCCTGAGCGAGGAGGTGCTGGTAACGGTGATCGTGGTGTTGGCGTTGCTGATGAACCTGCGCGGGGCGGTGTTGGTTGCCGGGCTGTTGCCGCTAGCGGTGCTGGCCTGTTTTGCCGCGATGAAGGTCTTTGGCATTGACGCCAACATAGTTGCCCTCTCCGGCATTGCCATCGCCATCGGCACGATGGTCGATATGGGCATCGTCATCAGCGAGAACATCCTCAAGCACTTAGAGGATGCAGAGGCAGAGGACGACCGCTTGGCAGTCGTATTCCGCGCCACGCGCGAGGTCGGCGGTGCCGTACTGACGGCGGTGCTGACCACCGTAGTGGGTTTTTTGCCGGTCTTCGCCATGGAAGGGGCCGAGGGTAAGCTCTTTGCGCCGCTGGCCTTTACCAAGACCTTTGCGCTGTTGGCCGCGGTGTGGCTGTCGCTGACGGCCTTGCCGGCTTTGGCCCACTGCGCGTTTGGCACGCGCCTGGGGCGACCTGGCCTTTGGGTGGTCTGCGGTGGCCTCGGAGTAGCCTTCGTGCTGTCTTGGTGGGTTGGCCTGCTGCTCATAGCTATTGGGGCCTATCACTTGCTCGCCGCTGGCGTACCGGAGCGGGTGCGCTCGTGGGTGGCGCGGGGTACGGTGGCCGTTGCGGCTGTCGGGGTTGTCGTGGTGCTGGCGGAACACTGGTTGCCCCTTGGCCCGGAACAGGGCGGCTGGCGCAATTTTATTTTTGCCGCTGGGCTAATCGGCGGCCTGTTGGCCCTTTTTCGCGTCTTGCAAGGTGCATTTCCCCGCGTACTCGGGTGGTGTCTAAATCACCAGGGGTTGGCGCTACTTTTGCCGCTGTTGCTGCTGCTGGCTGGTGCGTCGGCGTGGCTGGGTTTTGCCCGCGTCTTCGGCTTTGTGCCGCCGGTCCTGCGCCATTCAGCCCCCTTTGTGGCCCTTGCCGAGGCCCTGCCTGGATTGGGCAAAGAGTTTATGCCGCCGCTCGACGAAGGTTCGTTCCTGTGGATGCCGACGACCATGCCCCACGCCTCTATCGGCGAGGTGCTCGACGTGCTGCAGAAGCAAAACGCGGCCATTGCACAGATACCAGAAGTGGAGTCGGCCGTGGGCAAGCTGGGACGGGCGGAGTCGCCGCTGGACCCGGCGCCGATTTCCATGATTGAGACTGTGATCAAGTATCGCCCGCAATACCTGACTGACGAGGCCGGTCGCCGCCGATTGTTCGCTTTTGACGAGCACGCCACAGACCTATTCCGCGCCCCGGATGGCTCGCCCGCGCCCGCCCCTGATGGCTCGCCCTACGAGGTGTTGGGCCGCTATCTGCGCGACGGGGCTGGCCGTCTCGTGCCCGACGAGTCTGGCCGGCCTTTCCGCTTGTGGCGTCCGCCCTTAGATCCCGCACTCAATCCGGGACGCACCGCTTGGTCGGGAATCGACGAAGCCGACGATATATGGACCGAAATCGCCGCGGCCGGCCAGATCCCCGGCTCTACCTCGGCACCGAAGTTGCAGCCGATTGCCGCGCGGCTGGTCATGTTGCAAAGCGGGATGCGCGCCCCCATGGGCGTTGCGGTCAAAGGCCCGAGTTTGGCGGCGATCGAGCGCGCCGGCTTGGCGATCGAGCGTTTGCTCAAGAAAGTGCCCGCGGTCGAGGCGGCCACTGTCAACGCCGACCGCATCGTCGGCAAGCCCTACTTGGAGATTCACATTGACCGCCAGGCCATTGCCCGCCACGGCATCGCCCTGCAGCAGGTGCAGGACGTAATTGAGATTGCCATCGGGGGCAAACAGGTCACGACCGCGGTGGAAGGCCGCCAGCGCTATCCGGTGCGGGTGCGCTACATGCGCGAATTGCGCGACAGCGTCGAGGAATTGGCGCGCATTTTGGTGCCCGCACCAGACGGCGCGCAGATTCCCTTGGGCGAATTGGCCGAAATTCGCTACGTGCGCGGTCCGCAGGTTATCAAGAGCGAGGATACGTTGTTGCTAGGCTACGTGCTGTTCGACAAAAAGCCGGGGTACGCGGAAGTCGATGTGGTGGAAGCCTGCCGAGCGTATTTGGCAAGCAAACAGGCCAGCGGCGACTTAGTGCTGGATACCGGCGTCAGTTACACCTTTGCCGGTAGCTATGAAAACCAACTGCGGGCGCAGAAAAAACTCAACGTGCTGCTGCCGCTCGCGCTGGCGACGATCTTGCTCATCCTCTATCTCCAGTTTGGCAACGCCGCCACGGCGCTGATGGTCTTTTCTGGGGTTGCCGTGGCTTGGGCCGGTGGTTTTGCCATGTTGTGGCTCTACGGGCAGGAATGGTTTTTGAACTTCTCCGTCTTTGGTACGCACATGCGCGACCTCTTCCACGTCCGGCCGCTGAACTTGAGCGTGGCGGTGTGGGTGGGGTTTCTCGCGCTGTTTGGCATTGCCTCGGACAACGGCGTGATTGTGGCGACGTATTTGCGCCAAGTCTTTGGCGAGCAAAAGCCAGCCACCGTCGAAGCGATGCGCCAGGCCGCGCTCGCCGCTGGGGTGCGGCGCATCCGCCCCTGTCTGATGACTGCGGCCACTACGATTTTGGCGCTGATCCCGGTGCTGACAGCCAGTGGGCGCGGCGCAGACCTCATGCTGCCGATGGCCATTCCCACTTTTGGCGGCATGATGGCGGTGGTGCTGGCTGCGCCGGTTGTGCCAGTGCTCTACTGCGCGGTCGAGGAGTGGAAGCTGCGCTGGGGGTTAGGTTCTCAAACGTCAAACAACTCGTGGCGGTAAACTCGACCGCCCTTGACCACAACCAGCGGCTCCAATCGCTGGTCGCCGGTGCGCGTCTCTCCGCCTGAGTCGGCCAACTGGAACGGCCCCTGTTGCACCTCGAACACTACCGCGTCGCCCCAAGCGCCTACGGCCAAGGTGCCAATCTCGTCGGGCATTCCAATGACTTGAGCCGGCACGGCGGTGACTTTGGCCAAGGCGTCGTCGAGGTCTAAGCCCAAGTGGAGAAATTTGGACACGACGTTGACCAAGTCATATACCGGCCCGTGGAGGTTGTACACATGCAGGTCCGAAGAAATAGTATGCGGCACCAGGCCAGCGCTCAGGGCCTTTTCGGCCACCTGCCAAGAAAAGGAGCCGGCGCCGTGCCCCACGTCAAAGAGCACTCCGCGCTCGACGGCCTCATGTACCGCAGGACGCACTTGGCCGGCCTCGTCGAGGATGCCGCACTTCATGCCGTGGAAGCAATGGGTGAGAATGTCGCCCTGTTTCATAACGGCTAGCACGTCGTCGAGGCTGTCGCACCAGGCGTCTTGGGGGTGTACCATAATGGGCAGACCGACGGCATCTGCGGCCTCGCGGGCTCGGTGCAGGGGCAGCATGCCCGCGCGCTCGCTGACGATGCTGTTGCGAGTGAGCCGCACCTTGACGCCCAAAATGAGGTCGCGGTGTTGTTCGATCATGCGGCAGGCTTTAACCACATCCGCGTACTCGGGGATTTCGAACTCGCCGATTTCCCGCGTCAACATGCCTTGCGACGAGATATTGAGCTGGGCCAAGATGCGGGTGGCACTGACGTCGATGATGAACTTGCGGAAGCCGGGAAAAGTATCGGCACCGGCTGAGCCAGCATCAACGGCGGTAGTAACGCCCCGGGCTATACAGGTGGGATCAGGCTCGACGCCAAAGTGGCTGACCCCCCAATACACGTGGACGTGCAGGTCGATTAGGCCGGGGGCCACCACGCGGCCCGCCATATCGAGTGTTTGGCGCGCTTGGTTTGCCGGCAGGTCGGCCCCCACCGCGGCGACGTTGCCGTCGGCAAAAGCCACATCCTGCACCGCGTGCAGTTTCTGGGCTGGATCAACCACAGTGCCGCCTTTGAGGAGCAAGTCGTAGCGCATGGTACTCTCCGAAAAGTTTTTGCCAAAGATGCAGTCCCTGACACTAACCAACAAGCCAAATGTACCGAGCCACGAAAAGCACGGCGAAGCAGTAAATCAGCCAATGCACCTGGCGCCCTTGGCCGCTTACCAGTTTTAGGAGGGCGTAGAAGATAAAGCCAAACGCAATCCCTTCCGTAATACTGAAGGTAAGCGGCATCAACAACAACGTCAGAAAGGCCGGGATGGCCTCTGTAAAATCGTCCCAATCAATGTGGACGACGTTTTTGAGCATCAGGCTGCCAATAATGATCAGTGCCGGGGCAATGACCGGATAAAGGACTGCATTTTCACCAACCGGATATCCGGCCCCGACCATCTCGATCAGCGGACTGAAGAATAAGGTAAGTAGCATCAAGGCTGCCGTCACAATGTTGGTTAAACCCGTGCGGCCACCGGCGGAAATCCCCGACGCGCTCTCAATGTAGCTGGTAACAGTCGATGTCCCGAGCAGCGCACCGGCACTGGTGGCAACTGCATCGGAAAACAGCGCCTGCCGCGCCCGCGGCAGCTTGTCATCGACCATCAGACCCGCTTGTTGACTGACGCCGATCAGCGTGCCAACGGTATCGAACATATCCAGAAAGACAAATATGAAAATGATCGCGATCAGGCTCGGTTCGGCGAAGATGTTGGGGATTTGGAGTTGGAAAAAAGTCGGAGCAATGGAAGGCGGGTCGGCAACAATGCCCTGAAATGCGACTAGTCCAGTGAGCAATCCAACGATGGTCGAAGCGAGGATGCCGATCAAGATCGCACCGCGCACATTCAAGGCAAACAGGATGGCAATCGCGCCAATGCCAAACAGCGAGAGCAGCACCGGAGCCGAGTGCATATCGCCGAGGGAGACATACGTCACCGGGTGATCGACGATAATGCCCGCCCATTCCAAGCCGACCAGGGCGATGAGCAAACCAATGCCGGCGGGAATGGCGTTGCGCAATGAAACGGGCAGGACATTCATTACCTTTTCGCGCAACCCGACAAAGGAGGTTGCAACAAAAAATACTCCGGCGATAAAGACGGCACCCAGCGCGTGTTGCCACGAGATGCCAAGCGTTAGACAAACCGTGAACGCAAAGTAAAAGTTTTGCCCCATGCCCGGCGCGAGGGCGATTGGATAATTGGCGAGGAACGCCATCAGGACCATCGCCAAAGCACTGGCAATACACGTCGCCGTCATCACCGCACCGGCATCCATTCCCGCCGCCGACAGCACGGCTGGTTGGACGAAGATGATATACGAAAGGGTCATAAACGTCGTGCAGCCCGCGACCACTTCGCGTCTGACCGTCGTTCCCGACTCTTGTAAATGGAAGAGCTTCTCTAACATTGAACGCCTCCTAAAGCACTAGGCGCTTGCGACAGGGCTGCGCTAGCGTTAGGCAGCATATAGCCATCCTATATCATGCAAAACTGGATTCCCGCCCCGGGTCGGGGCACGGGATAACGTTCTTGCGCGGCAATGAGTTATAGGGCAAGACCGGGACGGTGAACATTTCATGCTTGCAAATCACTATATCAGGGGTCTTGCTTACGCGACCGGTGCTTGGAACAAGGCCAACCAGTCGTCCACGCTCTGCGCCACCGACTCGGGGTGCGCTTGGCTGCGGGCGATAAAGCCGGGGACGCCGTCGCGGCCGCTGGGCTGAGCCGGGTCGCTGTAGCGCAGGTCGAGGCTCCAGCGGATGTGGTCGGAGTGGTTGGGGATGGATCGGTGGATGGTCTTGTGCTGGATGAGCAACACGCCGCCGACTTTGACCGGACAGCTAACTTGCTCGCCGGGGGGCAAGTACTGGTTGGTAATACCTTTGAAATTGGCCCCCGGGCCTAGTCCGTGTTCGTGGCCAATGAGCGGGGCGCGGTGGCTGCCGGCAATGACTTCCATACAGCCGTTTGTAGGAGTGGCATCGACTAGAGGAATCCAAAAATTGACCATGAAGGTCTCTTCGGCGTCGGGCTGCAAATAGCCCAAGTCTTGGTGCCAAGGCACCACAGTGGCGTCTTGGTTGGGCAATTTGGCACGCAAGTTAAACTGCGGATGGGCCAGTATTTCGGGGCCGATCACGGATTCGACAATATCGAGCAGCGCCGGTTGGGTCAAGATGGCGAACATGCCCTCGGTTTTGAGCTTGCCGTTGACTTGGCGCAACAGCGGTTCAGGGTCGGCCAATTGGGAGTGGATGTGGACTAGACGCTTGGCAAAAGGTAGATCCGCGTGCAGTTCGGACAGTTCACCGGCAGCGTGCGCTTCCTCGGCGGCGGTATCGACAATCGCGTCGATTTCAGTGATGAGGAGGCTGAAGACAGCAGGGTCGAGAACATCCTCGACGAGAAGGTAGCCTGCGGTGCGATAGAAGTCGAGTTGGACGGGAGTGAGGCCGCTCATGGGAATCATCCTTTCGTTGGGGGCTAGTTGGCATCTAGCTATTGCCTTCGCTTTGTTCATTACCTTGGACGAGCTATGGGCTTCCCCCTCAAAGTTACGACAACTGTCCCTCCCTGCTGGGCTCTTGCCGAAGATAGCGCGCCGACCTGCTTTTAAGGTCGCGTACGGATGCGTTTATTGTAATCTCCTTGTAACTACATTAGGACCATTGTAGTCATATTGGATGCCTGACGGCAAGCGCGGTCCAGCCCGGCCCATTTCTATCAAGATATTTCTTGACGCATTGTTCCCACAATTCTATGATAGAACAATCCTACATTATTCAAGACTGGATTCCCGTCCCGTGTCGGGGCACGGGATGACGTTCTTGCGCGGGAATGACTTATAGGGAAAGATAGTTACAGTGAACATTCCACGCTTTCAATTCATTTAGGATGGCTATAGAACAACACAAAAAGGAGTATCCATGATGGCTGTGCCACGAGAGAAATTCTCCAGTCAGGCTGCGCCGGAGTTGCTGGCCGCAGTGCGCGAAATTGCCCGTAAGGAAGGTCGTCATTTCCAAGCAGTGCTAGAAGAAGCTATGCGGGAATACATTGAAAACCGCGCTCAGGGAAAGCCCCGGGCTGCGGTTATGACCCATTTCCAAGCTAGCGTCGAGAAAAATCGTCGCCTAGGTGAATTGTTGGCCAAATGACCCATGACTTCCCAACCATCGAGGAAGTCATCGCCATGCACAACGCCCTGATTAGTGCTTTTGGCGGCTCACTAGGCATCCGCGATGAAGGTGCTCTCGCTGCCGCGCTCATGCGCCCCCAACTCGGATACTACGACGGTCTCATCCAAGAAGCGGCCGCTCTCATGGAGAGCCTTGCCAACAACCACGCATTCGTGGACGGCAATAAACGGGTTGCCTTTTTCGTCACCGACACCTTTCTGCGTATGAATGGCCACTTCATCGACTGCGACAACGATGAGGCATACGCCTTCTTCATGCGGATGCTCGAAACTAGTTCGTTCCGATTTACCGAATTGAACTCGTGGCTTGAAGAAAAGGTCGAACCCTTATAATCAACGCGCATACCCATCTGGATTGTCCTTACGCCAATTGGGCTGATAGCCTTGCTCGGCGTCAAAACCATACGCCGGCCCGATTTGGTTTGCCGACTGCCAAGGCCAGGCTTGGCCGCCGATGATGCGGAACTGATCCCCCTTGCCGCAGAGCCAATAGAACATGTGCGCGTAGTAACGCGCCGTGCCGTGTCCGCCGTAATACGCACTTTGGCAATCAAAGTCCTCTTCGACGATCCAATCGCGCTGGGGAGGTGCCGTGCGCCAGTAATTGTACTTGAGCATCCGGCGCAGCCCCTTGGCAGTGGACTTGCCGCGGCGGTGCATGATGCTCTGATGGTGGATTCCAATGGTGCCGGCCGGGCCAGCGCAAAACACCCCCCCTTCTTCGCTGTCGCGGTGCCCTGGTTGGATGTGCGAGCCAGGCACCAACTCGGTCGGTCCTAGCGCCACCGGCGTGTCCTGCGGAAAGTAGAAGACCTCCAAAAAGCGCAGCTCTGGGCCATAGATGTGATCGGCGTCTTGGTGCCAGCCTTGGGCTTCCATTGGGCATTCGACCCGGTGGTGGCTGGCCAAGACCGGTAAGCCGACGTTGGGGCCTAAGAGCGAGCGCATCGCACCGGCTAACTGGGGATTGAGCAGGACGTGCTTGATGAACCAGTCTTCCAAGAAGATGGAACTCGGCTCGTGGGTAAAGCGGATGCGGTCGAGATCGGCCTCGGTCAGGCCGTTGGGGACGTAGCTTGGATTGGCGGGAATATCGCCGTCGAGCCAAGCGCAGGTGCGCTGGTTGATCGCGTCAGGCACAACGCCTTTGAACAAGAGATGGCCCTCGCGGCAAAATTCGAGGACTTGGGAGTCGGTGAGCGTTGGCTGGCAGTCAAAGGTGCGTTGGCATGGGTCGTAGTGCATAGGTCGCCTCCGGCAATAGTATGGTCATGGGCTAGCACCTACAAGCTAGCCAAATCCCAGCCATTCTGTCCACATAGGTTGCACGCGCCGCAAGATAGTTATACTCTTGCTCGGCAAAATTAAACGGAGCACATCATGGCAGAACCAAAAAAAATCGTCAGCGGCGGATTGCACATCGACCAGCAGCTCTACGACCTCGTCGCCGAGCAGATTGCGCCCGGAACGGGCGTCGAGGTCGATCACTTCTGGGCTTGCCTAGCAAAGATCGTCGAGGACTTGGGACCCAAAAATCAACAGCTACTTCAGCGCCGCGACGCCTTGCAGGCCCAAATCGACGCCTATCACCAACAGCGGCGCGGCGAGCCCCTGGAGCCCACAGAGTACCGGGCTTTTCTCGCCGAGATCGGCTACTTGCTGCCCACAGGCGACGCGCATCAGATTTGCCCGGAAAACACCGATCCAGAAATCGCCTCCCTAGCCGGCCCTCAGCTGGTCGTCCCGGTTGACAACGCGCGCTACGCGCTCAACGCAGCCAATGCGCGCTGGGGCAGCTTGTACGACGCTCTGTACGGCACGGATGTGATTGAGGGGCGCGTAGCGGCGGGCGAGTACGACGCCGAGCGCGGCGCCCAAGTCATCGCCCACAGCGAGGTCTTTCTCGACGCGGTCGCCGGCCTCCAATCGGGGGCGTATCGGGAAGTGGTGGAATTTTTCCTGCGCCAGGACGCCAGCGGGCAAACGCTGCGCACTCGCCTTGCAAGCGGCGCCGAGGTCGGCCTCAAAGACGCCGAACAGTTCGTCGGCTATAGCTGCGAGGGCGGGCAGCTAAGCAGCGTCTTGCTCCGCCACAATGGGTTGCATATCGAAATCCAAATCGACCGCACCCATCCCATTGGGCGCACCCACCGCGCCGGCGTCAAAGACGTGCTGTTAGAAGCGGCCCTTACCACCATCCAAGATTGCGAAGACTCGGTGGCCGCGGTTGATGCCGAGGACAAGACCCTGGTCTATGGCAACTGGAACGGCCTGATGCAGGGCACGTTGGAGGCGACCTTTGTCAAACAAGGGCAGCCCCTGACGCGCCGCCTGCGCCCCGACCGCACATTTACCACTCCCAATGGCCAACCCTTGACGCTGCCCGGACGCAGCCTGCTACTGGTGCGCCACGTCGGCATCCACATGTACACCGATGCAGCTACCACCGCCGCCGGCGCCGAAATCCCCGAGGGCTTTCTCGACGCGATGGTCATCAGCTTAGCGGCAATCCACGACCTCAAAGGCCGCGGCCGCTACCGCAACAGCAAGACCGGCAGCGTCTATGTGGTAAAGCCCAAGCAGCACGGGCCGGACGAAGTGGCAGCAACGGTCGAATTGTTCACGCGCGTGGAAGAGGCGTTGGGGCTGAGCAAAAACACCCTAAAAATTGGCATTATGGACGAGGAACGCCGCACCACAGTCAATCTCAGCGAGTGCATCCGCTGCGCGGCCGAGCGCGTCGTCTTCATCAACACCGGCTTTCTCGACCGCACTGGCGACGAGATCCACACGAGTATGGAATTGGGCCCGATGTTGCCCAAGCTGGAAATCAAAGAACAACCTTGGCTCAGTGCTTATGAGGACTGGAATGTGGACATCGGCATTGCAAGCGGCTTGGTGGGACGGGCGCAGATTGGCAAGGGAATGTGGACCATGCCCGAGCGAATGCGCGAGATGGTCGAGACCAAGATCGGCCACCCCCAAGCCGGGGCGACAACCGCTTGGGTGCCCTCGCCCACGGCAGCCACCCTACACGCTATGCACTATCACCAAGTCGATGTCTTCGAGCGCTTGGGCCAGCTAGCCGGACGGGAGCGAGCCGCACTCGGGGCGATTCTCAGCCCTCCGGTGCTCAAGCGCCAGCTTAGCCCCGAGGAGATTCAGCAGGAATTGGACAACAACGCCCAGGGTATTTTGGGCTACGTGGTGCGCTGGGTCGGCCAGGGCATTGGCTGCTCGAAGGTGCCGGACATCAACCACATCGGCCTGATGGAAGACCGCGCCACCTTGCGAATTTCCAGCCAGCACATCGCCAACTGGCTACATCACAACATCGCCAGCGAGCAACAGGTGCGGGCGACCTTTGCGCGCCTGGCAGCCGTGGTTGACGCGCAAAACAGCGGCGACCCCGCGTACTGCCCCATGGCCCCCGACCTCGACGCCAGCGTCGAATTCCAAGCGGCGCTGGACTTGGTATTCAACGGTCGCACCGAACCCAACGGATATACCGAAAGCGTCTTGCACCAGCGGCGCCGACAGGTAAAAGCCGCCCGACCAAGTGTCTAGCACTGCCAGCCAAATTCAAGGAGAGGATAGATGGAAACGCTGCACTCGCTGCCTTCAGGCAGTCAATCACCGGCAAAAGTCGCCCTCGTCACGGGTGCTGGCAGCGGCATTGGCCGCCACAGCGCCCTAGCGTTGGCCGCGGCCGGCTACGCGGTTACTTTAGCCGGCCGGCGTCGAGATGCCTTAGAGGAAACGGCCGCGCTGGCGGGAACAGACGCCCGCATATTGCCGGTGCCCACCGACGTGGGCGATCCCCAAGCGGTTGACGCGCTGTTCGCCCAAGTCGAAGAGCACTTTGGCCGACTCGACGTGCTGTTCAACAACGCTGGGGCCGGAGCGCCAGCCGTGCTGCTGGAAGACCTCGAATACGAACAGTGGCAGCAGGTTGTCGCCGTCAACCTAACTGGAGCCTTCCTCTGCACCCAAGCGGCCTTCCGCATTATGAAAGAGCAAGACCCGCGCGGCGGGCGGATTATCAACAACGGCTCGGTCTCGGCCGCGGCCCCGCGTCCCAACTCCGCTCCCTATACTGCTACCAAACACGCCATTACCGGGCTGACCAAATCGACCTCGCTCGACGGGCGCAAATACGACATCGCCTGCGGCCAGATCGACATTGGCAACACTGCGACCGATATGACCCAGCGGATGAGCGACGGCGTAGCGCAGGCCGATGGCTCCAAGCTGGTCGAGCCGCGCTTTGACGTCGAACACGTGGCTCGCGCCGTAGTGCAAATGGCCGAGCTGCCGCTGGATACCAATGTGCTGTTTATGACCATCATGGCGACCAAAATGCCGTTTGTCGGGCGGGGTTAAAAGCGACGGCCATGTCCATTGACGACGCCAAGGCCCATATTGACGAGTACGGGTACGCCGTGCTCAAAGAGGCGTTGACCCCGGCGCAGGCCAACGCCTTGCGCACGCGCTCGGCTGAGTTGATTGCACAGGAGCGGGCCGCCGGGGGAGAGCATGTCTATCTCGATGGCTGTGCGCAGCGCGTGTGGAACCTAGTCAACAAAGGCCGCATTTACGAGGAGGCGATCCAGCTCCGGCAAGTACTGGCGCTGCAAGAGTACCTGTTGGGCGACAACTGCATCTTGAGCAGCTTCACCGTCAATTTCATCGGCCCGGGTGCGCCGGCCGGCCGCTTGCACATCGACTTTCCGCTGGGCAGCTTTCCCCAGCCGCCGACCCCCTTCGCCTTTTGCGCCAATACCATCTACGTGCTCGACGACTTCACGCCCGAAAACGGGGCCACGCATATCGTGCCGAGCAGCTACAAGCGCGGCTGCGCCCCCGACCCAGCAAAAGAGTACGACGACGTCATCCAGCTAGACGTTTGCAAAGGCGATATCGTCGTCTTCCACGGCGCGACGTGGCACGGCAGCGGTGCCAACCACACCGATCAGGATCGGATGATTTTGTTGGGATTCTTTTGCCGCTCGTTTATGAAGCCGCAGCAAGACCAGTTCAGACTGGCGCGCCCCGAAGTGGTTGCGCGGGCGACGCCGACTTTGAAGCGCTTGCTGGGCTTCGAATCGCAGTCGGGTATGCGAACCTAATGCGGATGCTGAAATAGTATTGACGGAGACCATCCTGCTTGGCCATGCTGCGTCTCGATGGCAACGCCCGTTGCGAGGATA
Organism: Candidatus Latescibacterota bacterium; assembly: GCA_965221515.1. Classification (GTDB taxonomy): domain Bacteria; phylum Latescibacterota; class UBA2968; order UBA8231; family UBA8231. The sequence goes on along the minus strand of OZ244897.1, from coordinate 2,640,383 downwards.
GCTGGTGCGCCTGCGTTTCGCACTGCACAACGCCCGTCTGTAGTTTTTGAGTCGTAATTTATACAATTCCACAAGACGCTGACGTTTTAACAACAAGGAGAACTATGTCCATTGACCAGTTAAACCACTACCAGCGCAAGCTCGCCTACGAAATGGATTCGTGGGACCTGTACGTAGCGTTGGGCGAAAACGAACCCATCATTGTCGTCGATGGCCGTTCGGCGGAGGCCTATGCCCAAGAGCACATTCCGGGCTCATTCAATTTGCCCCACCGGGAAATCTGCTTCAATTCCACTGCACCGCTCGACAAATCAAAGCTCTATGTCTGCTACTGCGACGGCATTGGTTGCAACGCCTCGACGAAGACGGCACTAAAGCTGCTGACGCTGGGTTTTCAGGTGCGCGAATTAATCGGTGGTCTCGACTGGTGGAAGCGCGACGGCTATGCCACCGCTGGCGACGGGGCGCAGCCTGGAACTGAGATCCAATGCGGATGCTGAAATAGAATAGAATCAGACAAGGCGAATTGGCCAAAACAAAACCCTAGGTCAGTGTAGCCAACCTAAGGTCTAATAATTGGTAGCCCGTACGGGATTCGAACCCGTGTTACCGGCGTGAGAGGCCGGCGTCCTAGGCCTCTAGACGAACGGGCCAGAGTTTATTTTCAGCCTGACAGCTTCAAAAAATAGAATTCTCCTACTGTATTGTCAAGGTGCTGCGGCAGAGCCGGTTGACAGGCCTGGAGTGCTGTGGTACTCTTGCTGTCTCCGAGGAGCCAGCCCGATGATCATCGAGTGGAATGCCCACATCTTCAGCCCCGATACCCAACGCTATCCCTTCCATCCCAAGGCAGCCTACCGGCCCGATGTTTCCGTCCATCTTGCCGATCCGTTGGCGGCCTATTTGCAGCACTTGGACGATGCGGGAATTGACCGGGCCGTCATCGTCCACCCCGAGCCGTATGGAGACGACCACCGGCTGATACTCGAATGTCTGGAACGCGAGCCAGAGCGGCTGCGCGGTACGTCGCTGTTTTATCCCAAAGACCCAGACGCGCCGCAGAAGTTGGCCGATCTGGTCGCTCGCCAACCCAACATCATCGCCACGCGCTTTCACGCACATCGCGGCAAGGAACTGTATCTCGACAGCTTCGCCGACAAAGGTGTGCGGACCCTGTGGGAAAAGGCGGTGGAACTGGGCTTGATCGTCGAATTGCACATTGGGCCTAACTACGGTGCTCAAATCGCCCAAGTCCTGCGCGACATGCCCCAGACTGTGGCGCTGATCGACCACTTGGCCGAGCCGCATTTGGGCAACGCCGTTGAGTATGCCGACATACTGGACCTGAGCGGTGCTGATGCCGAGGTCTATATGAAGCTGTCTGGCCTCGGCCACTTCGCCCAAGATGCACCGCTGTACGCAAGCGCTAGGCCCTTTACGCGGCGTGTGATCGAAGCCTTTGGGCCGCAGCGCATGGTCTGGGGCAGCGGTACGCCAGCGATTGTCGATGCGCATCTAGCAGACTACGGAGACGCCGAGCGCAGGCTGGTAAAAGGGGGCAACTTGGCCCGATGGTTCAACCAATAAGGAACGACCCATGAACGAAATCGAAACCTTTGAATTCGACCGCCAAGGCTACATCGTCATTGAGCAGCTGCTCAATGAGACCCAAGTGGCCGCGCTGGCCGCGGCCGTCGATGAACTGGAAGAACACGCGCTTGCACACGTCGCCCAGCCACCGCGCAAGCAAAGCGGCTGGGGAGCCAACTACCACGCCAATCCCGAGCGCGGCTATCACACCAACGGCGAGCGGGCCGCAGGCAAAACCCTGATCATCGAAGACTACTGGAACGCCAACCCGGCCTTCGACATCTTGCTCGATCACCAGCCGACGATGAGTTACATCCACGGCATCGTCAAACAGCGGCCGACGATCAACAACTCCGAAATCCGCATCCGCTACCGAGGCAACGCCACCGGCTGCCACGGCGGCACCGCTTCAGCCAGCCAAAAGTACCGCTACAGCTACACCGCAAACGGCATTGACTGCATGATGGTGCGGATGGTCTATTTTATCCACGACTGCACCAATGAACAGGGAGCCTTTTGCGTGGTGCCGGGGACCCACAAGACCAATCTGCCCTCGCCCCACAGCAACGATCCGGACCAAGACCCCGACATGATCGGCCTAGAAGTCAAAGCCGGCGACGCGATTCTCTTCACCGAGAATTTGCGCCACGGCGGCTTTACCAACCGCTCCGCGCAGACGCGCAAGACCCTGCACGTGGGCTACGGGCCGCATTGGATGATGTCGCAAAACATCGCCACCATGGACGAAAAGCAGCACATCACCCCAGAGACCTTCGCCCGCCTCACCCAAGCACAGCGGGATTTGTTTCGGGCCTATCCACCCAAAAGCTAAGTCGGAAACTCCTCGTAGTAGCGCTCAAAAGCCGCGGGCGTGCCGCAGATGTAGAGTGCGTCCGCGGGCGCGAGGGTGAACGAGGCCGGAATCTCCATGATTACCTCGCCAGCCCGCTCAACCGCCACCACTGAGCAGCCGGTGCGCTCGCGGATGTGCGCGGTCAGCGGATGCCGCCCGGCTAAGGGGCCGGGCCTGAGCTTGACCATCTTAATCCGGGGTTTGTGCGAAACCATCTCGCCGATGACGTGGTGAACCAGCAACTGGCCGGCGACCTGACTGACCGAGAGCGCAAAGTCAGCACCAGCGCGCTGGATCCGGTCTGCATTTTCAACGTGCGATACGCAGGCCAACAGGGGAATCTCCGGCACGTGATCGCGGACCACGGCGGCGGCGAACAGAGCGGCCCGATCGCTGTCGAGGGCGACAATGACGACCCGGGCCTCGGCAATGGCCGCGCGATCTAAGACGCGCACGTCCAGCACATCGCCGACCACATCAACGCCCTCGCTCTCCGGTTGATCAATGACCCGCACATCCTCGCCGGCAGCGCGCAGAATTTCGACTAACTTTTGCCCAACATCGGCAAAGCCAATCACCACAATCGGCCCTTGCTGAGTAATCGGCCGGGCCATGTCGTTTAACCGGCGAATACTCTCGGGCGTGCCGACCGCCACCAGAATGGTTCCGGGCTGGAGCTTTTCCGCGGCGGCTGGTGGCGAGCCGAGCGCGTCGTCGGCCCACTGCCCGACAATGTGAGCCCCGGTGCGAGTGTACAGCTCGGTCTCGGCTAAGGTGCGGTTGGCCAGCGAGCTCTGGTCGTGAACGCGCAGCTCGGCCACTTCGAGCAGCGAGTCAAGCGGCTCGACCCCGGCCACCCGCGGTCCGATCTTTGCGCTAGCGCGGACGGCAATCGCCGCCGCCAGAACGTGATTGGGCGTAAAGGCTACGGTCGCGCCGGCCAGCAGCATGGGGCCGCGGCGCTGGGGGTGCTCAATCATCGCCACAATGGGACCGGCAAAACCGGCCTCGCGGGCACTGAGCGCAAACAGGGCGTTGTCGTCGTCGGGGCCGTTGGCCACCAGTGCCTTGGCCTTGGTCAACGGCCGCAGGTCCAGCGTCTCCGCTGCTAGCTGGGTATGGACGACTTGCATCTGAGGGTTTGTCTGAAGCTGCCGCGCCGTCGCTTCGTCCTCCTCAATGACCACCAGCGGCAAGTGTCGGCTGGAAAGCTCGTCTATTAAGGTCTCGACCTCTGGCCCGTAGCCATAGATAACCACGGCATCCTCGACTGCGGGCAGGGGGCGGTCGGCTGGGTTTTCATCGACGAGTGGGGTACTGAACTTGTCGAGCTGGAACACTCCGATATGGGTATCTCCCCCATGCGCGACGCGGCCTTCTAGGAGGACGGAGCAGCCCTTGAGTGCCAGCGGCGTAAAAAGATTTAACAGGAAGGCCGTAAAGATCAAAATGCTAAAAGTCGCCTGATCGATGGCCCCTTGAGCCAAAGCTAGCGCGGCCAAGATAAAGGCCATCTCGGCGCGGCCACACATGCCCACGCCCACCGTCAGGGCCTCGCGCCATGGCATGCCAATGCGCAGCGCCATGCTACCGGCGCTGAGCACCTGCCCGGAGATGACTGTCACCGCCAAGAGCGCGATAAACGCCACCCCCGACGCGCTAATGTCAAACGAAACGGAAAAGCCCAGCGAGATGAAGAAGATCGGCCCGAGGAACGAATAGGCAATGCCGTACGCGCGGTCGTTTACCACCTTGACTAGGTTGGGGTGGGCGACGCGCTCTTCAAAGAACAGACCCGCCAAGTAGGCGCCCAAGATCATGTGCAGCCCAATGGCCTCGGCAAAAAGACCAGCGGCAATGGCCGTAAGCAGCACAAAGGTGAAGCCCTTGCCGCCTTCGGCGCGGAAGGGCAGGGTGAGGCGGGGATAGACAAAGGTGCCCAAAAGCAGCGCGACGGCGAAAAACCCTACCACTTTGCCCAAGTTGATTACCAAGTCCAAGGGGGCAAAGGTGCCGCTGGAGAGTGCGCCGGTTACTAGACTGAAAAAAATTAGGGTCAACAGGTCGTTGATGACACAGCTAGCGACGATAATCCGCGCAATGCGGGTATCGGTTAGCCCCAAGTCCTTGAGGCTTGTGAGGGTGATTACGACGGCGGTAGCGGTTCCGATGATCAGCCCGACAAAGATGGCGGCGGTCAGGTCTAGCCCAAAGAATTGGGCGACCGCAAAGCTGACGGCAAAAGGCACCGCAGCGCCGGCAATCGCCACCCCCAGCGAGCGCTTGAGCGCGTCGAAAAACTCGTTGGGCTGGGTCTCCACCCCGGCGTGGAACATCAGAAAAAAGATGCCGATCTCGGCCAACAGCCGGATGGCCTCGTCCGGCTCGATCCACCCGAACACCGCCGGCCCGACCAAGACGCCGACGATCAATTCGCCCATCACCGTCGGCAGGCCCAGCGGCCGCAAAGTCACGGCCACCAGCCAAATCCCGGCGAGCAAGATGAGTAAGTCGAGTGCTACATGGTGCATGAGCAAAGTCCCGGCGCGTTGACTGCTTTAGTCGATGGTATTTAAAGATAAAAAGGTATTTTGTAGGTAGTGGCAAAATTGCCCTTGGCAGCCAATTGTGCATAATTGGTGCGTTCATTGAAACGGCGGTGCCGCAAACGTGAAGCAAAACGCCCCCAACATCCATCCCCGCCAAGTGCGCCAAGCCCTGGCGTGGTTTGCTGGCGTCCTCTGGCGCGGTGCGCCTTGGCCCATGGCCGTCGGCGTCTGCGGGCAGTTGCTACCGGCCTTTTTGCCGGCGGCGCGAATCCTGGTCATCAAAGAGCTGGTCGATGGCGTCCACGCGGTGTACGGCCAAGGGGCCGCGGGGTTTGCAGTCGTAGTGCCGCTACTGGCTTGGTTGGCCGGGCTGCGGCTGGTGGAGGCCATGCTCACGGCCGTGCGAGGGCACGCGGCGGCGGCCGTGCGAGAAAAGACGAGCTGGCAGTTGCAGGAGCGCGTGCTCGAACAAGCAGCGCAGGTGGGGCTCAATGAGTTTGAGTATCGGGAATTTTTCGACCGCCTGCAGCGGGCGCTCCAAGCGGCGTACTTCCGGGCCTACGGCATCTTCCGCGACGCACTGTCCGCGCTCGAAAGCGCGCTTGTGCTCTGCACCTTGATCGCGCTGTTTGCGACCGGGCACTGGTCGATTCCGCTGGTGCTTTTTTTGGGCACGGTCCCCGTGTTCTACACCCAGATGCGACGCGGCCGCGAAATCTACGCGCTCTTCCACCAACAGACGCCCGAGCAGCGCCGCGCCGAGTACTTGGTGGGTTTGGCAACCGACCGCGACGCCGCCAAGGAAATCCGGCTCTATGGGCTCGGCGACTTCCTCGTCCGCACTTGGGAGAATCTAGCCCAGACGCTCCGGCGACAGCGCTTTCGGCTGACCTTGCAACAGCAGCGCTACTTGTTGGGCGGACGACTCAGCGGCATCGGCTCGGCGCTGTTGGCGCTAGTCATTTTGCTTTATCAAGCGGCCTATGGTGCGCTGACCTTGGGCGGATTTTTTGCCCTCGCCGAGACCATCGTGCGCTTCCAAGGCACCCTCTTCCAGATGCTGCGGCAGATGGGCGATGTGTTTGAGCAAGCACTCTATATCCGCGACTTGCGCTCGTTTGTGGAGTCGCCAACCGAGCAGAGCGCGGGCTGGCAAGATCTGCCCGAGCGGCCGTTGGACATCGCCGTTGAGAAAGTGGGGTTTGCCTATGGCGATGGGCCGCCAGTACTCAATCAGGTCTCGTTGCGGATCAGGCCCGGGGAGAAGCTGGCCCTGGTCGGTGCCAACGGAGCCGGTAAGACGACCTTGGTCAAGCTGCTCTTGGGGCTGTATCCGCCGAGTGAAGGCCGGGTGCTCTACAATGGGGTGGACGGATGCCAGCTCGATCCGGAAGTCCTGCGGCGGCGCTGTTCTGCGGTGTTTCAGGACTTTGTGCAGTATCAGCGCACTGCGCGCGAGAATATCGGCTACGGGCAGGCCGAAGAGCTGGGCGATCAAGCCCGGGTGGAGCAAGCAGCGCGCGCCGGCGGAAGTGCGCCAATAGTAGCGGCACTGGCCGCCGGCTACGACGCGACCTTGGGGCGCTACTTCGAGGGCGGGCAAGACTTATCGCGCGGGCAGTGGCAGAAGTTGGCCCTGTCGCGGGCTTATTTCCGCGACGCGCAACTTTTGGTCTTCGACGAGCCGACCGCCGCGCTGGATCCCCGCGCTGAGCTGGAAGTCTTTCGCCAGTTTCGCGCCTTGAGCGCGGGCAAGGCGGCTGTTTTTGTCTCGCACCGCATGGCCTCGGCTCGGGTCGCCGACCGCATCGTAGTCCTCGACCAAGGCCGGATATTGGAGGAGGGAACCCACGACGAGCTGATGGCGCGCCGGGGCGAATACGAGCGGATGTTCGCGCTCCAAGCGCAGAGGTACCAATGAACCTGTTGGCCAAAATGTTCAAAGAGGCACTGCAAGTCCATCCCTGGGGGGTGGGTGGATTGGTGCTGCTGGCGCTGGTTAGCGCCCTGCTGCCAGCGGTCGAACTGTGGCTGACCGGACGGATCGTCGATGAGCTGGCCGCGGTGTTGGGCCAGGGCCGAGCCGCTTTTTTGCAAGTCCTGCCCTGGGTCGGCGGATTTTTCGCCACGCTCTTTGCCTATATGCTGCTCGATATGGCGCGGGCGGTTTTGCAGGTCGATGTCCAAGAAAAAATCGGCGTGCGGATCCAACGCCGAGTCATCGACAAGGTGCAAAAAGTCGAGTTGGCCAGCTTTGAGCATCCCTCGTTTTACGATGCGCTCAAGCGGGCCAACGAGGACTTGAGTGGCCGGCTTTTGAGCCTGCTCAATGTGGTGCTAGACGTGGTCGGCGCAATCGGCGGGCTCGGCGCGATTGTGGCCGTGCTGCTGACCGGGCACTGGGCACTCGGCCCCCTAGTAGTGATCGGCTCGGTGCCGGGGGTGTGGGTGATGATGCGGATGAACAAGAAGACGCACTACGTCTATCGCGAGCGCACACCGCAGTACCGCGAAACATCCTATTTCCGCGACCTGATGACCAAGCGCGAGGAGGCCATGGAGGTGCGCCTGTTTACCCTGCGCGACCATTTGCTCGCCACGTGGCGCGAGAAAGCGGTCGCCTTGGCAATAGAGCGGCGTGGGCTAGAGACCAAACAGGCGTGGCTCGGCGGGCTGACTGCTAGCCTGGACGGCTGGGCCTATGTGGGTTGCCTGACGATCCTCGCGTGGCTGGTGGCCGGGGCGCAATTGACGATTGGCCAGTACGGGATGCTGACGCGGGCGGTGCAGCAGTTTACCTGGCGCCTCGAAGGGATCATGCGCTCGCTGGGCACGCTGCACGAGGAGTCCCTTTACTTGGGCGACCTCTATGAGTTTTTCAACTTGGTGGCCCCCGAAGAAGCGGCTGGGCCGCCGAGCGACGCGGGCCGGACGCGGGCCGGACAACGCCTGGCGCTGCGCTTTGACCGGGTGTCTTTTCACTATCCGGGCGGCGAAGAGGTGTTGACGAACCTCGACTTAACCATCAGCCCGGGCGAGCGGGTCGCGCTGGTCGGCGAAAACGGGGCTGGCAAGACGACCTTGGTCAAGCTGATGATGGGACTGTACCAGCCGACGAGCGGACAAATTCTGCTCGGCGACAAGCCGCTATCAGCATGGCCGCCCGAGCAGGTGCGGCGGCTTTTTGCGGCCGTCTTTCAAGACTTTGTGCGCTTTCAGTTTTCCGTGCGCGACAACATCGCCTTTGGGGCACTGGGTGAGCAGGCGGCTGTCGAGCAGGCGGCTGGCTGGGCGGGAGCGGCCGAGTTTATTGCCGAACTTCCCGAGCAGTACCAGACTCTACTGGGCAAGGAACTGGGGGGCGCAGATTTATCGACCGGACAGTGGCAAAAGCTGGCGACGGCGCGGGCGCTGGTGCGGGCAGCCGAGTTTGTGGTGCTAGACGAGCCAACCGCGGCGCTGGACCCCAAAGCCGAAGCCGAAGTCTATCGGCACTTTGGCGAGATGACCCGGGGCAAAGCCTCCGTGTTGATTTCGCATCGGCTCGGTGCGGCGCGGAGTGCCGACCGGATTTTGGTGCTCAAGCAGGGCCGGCTCATCGAAGAGGGGACGCACCAGGCATTGATCGACAAAGGCGGCGAGTACAGCCGCTTGTTTAGCCTACAAGCTCAGTGGTATGAGTAAGGGGGCTTAGCGCCGTCGGCCTCTGCGGGGCCTGTTGCGCGGGCGGGTGGGCCGGTCGGCCATTTCCTCGACGACCATGTCTAAGCCCTTGAGGTTCTGCCCGTTGAGCATATCGATGGCCTCGCGGGCCGCCGCCTTACTGGGCATGTCGATTTGGCCCCAGCGGCGGCGTGGGTCAATGGTGGCGGCGGCGACGGCCCCGAACAGTTCAAACAGCGTGCGGAGGTCGTCTTCGGTGACTTCAGTAGCTAGATTATCGATGCGAATCTTCATTAAAGCTCCAAAAATAAAAGGGGGTGATGCTGTGTACATCACCCCCTTTGCACTTATAAGGCCAAAGCCTATAGAACTACAACGCTCTCAGCCGCCGGGCCTTTCTTGCCCTGAACGACTTCAAACTCCACCTGCTGCCCGTCGGACAAGGTGCGGAAACCCTCGGCCCGGATCGCGCTGTGGTGGACGAAGACATCTTCGCCGTTCTCGCGCTCGATAAATCCGAAGCCCTTCGCGTCATTGAACCACTTTACGGTTCCTTTCTCGCGATCTGACATGGGTAAAATCCTTTGCAATGTGCGGTTAGAGCAGAACGTGCGAATAACTTTGAGTAGGAATCTACTGCTTCAGGCTTTTCGGTAGGAAAACTACATCAGGCCCGGGGGTAGGAATCTTACGCGGATCCGAACGACTGCCAACGCGGTCCATAAACGCCCCTACAACTATTGTAGAGACAAACGATTGGGTAAATATAGGTAATATCAGCCGCAGCACAAGCGACTAATTCGCGGGTCGCTGGCCCGCCCAACCCACGCCTGCGCTGCCAATGGTTGGTTTGGCATTGGCACTACGGCCTCTATATTAAGGGAATTCAAAGGGATAGACGGCCTCCATCCGGTCTGTCCCGTCCACTTATATCGCACGAACGGAGACCAATCGCCCATGAGCGCAACCGGCCCAGGATTTGCCGTCGAAGACCTAAGCCTCTTTGCGCGGATACAGCGCGTTTTTTATGCACCAAGCACCGCTTTTGCCGCGGTGCGCGGCCAAGAAAGTGCCCACGACTGGTTGCTGCCCGTGCTGTTGGTTTGCGCGGTGGGGGTTGGCTGCTATAACCTGACCCTCGACGTAGGAGCACCGGCCATCCAAGAGCAGCTAGAAGGCTTAGACGAGGCCGAGCGGCAGCAAGCAGAGGCATTGCAAGCGCATGGCTGGATGGGGGTGCCGGTCGGGATTTTTTTCTCCTTAGTCGTGGTCGGGGGCGTGCTTTTGCTGCTGGCGCGCTCGGCTTTCCAAGCCGAGGTCAGCTACCGGCAAATGCTAATCGTAAAAGCGTATGCGCTGTTGGCGGTGGCTGTCGAGTGGGTGGTGCGCGCCGTGCTGGTGCTGGCAACCGGCGATCTTGGAGCCCATCTGGGGCTGGGTCTTTTGTTGTCGGCGGAAGCTGCCGCCACGTTTGGCGGCCGAGTTCTCGTGGCCCTCAATCCTTTTGACCTGTGGCAGATTGGGATCATGGGCGTGGGGTTGAACGCGCTGGCCGACGCGCCGGTGCGGAAGGCAACGCTTTCGCTTGGGCTTTTGTGGCTACTCTATATATTGGGCGGGGCCTTTGTCGAGACCATCGGTCAAAGTGTTGCGCTGCCGCCACCGCCCTCGCAGTAGTTGTAGCCTAAGAGGGGTCCTCCGGTAGTGCAGCCGAGTACCTAATTAACCTAGACAAGCGTTGGTTTGATCCCAAGGAATGAGATGATTGCCAGTCGCAGAGTCAACGCGATCCACGCCGCGGCCGTCGCAGTTTTCGCGACCTGCATCTATCCGCCTGCGGCCCAAGGAGACCAAGAAACTTTGCTCGAATCCTTGTTGCGCCCCAATCCCATCTGCGCACCCGTGCTAGCGGCTGCGGCCAAGCACGAGGTGCAAATCCTCTACACGCAAATCGACCGCGATGCCGCCAACCGACCGCATTTCACCCGCCACGAGTACCGCGTCAATCCCGAGGCTTACTTTTATCCGGCCAGCACAATCAAGCTGGCGGGTGCCCTGCTGGCGTTGGAAAAGCTCAATCAACTAAACATAGCGGGCGTGGACCGGCATACGCCCGTCCGCATCGACAGCGCCTTCAGTGGGCAGACCGCCGTGCGCGAAGATTCAACCGCACCATATGGACTGCCCACCATCGCCCACTACATCCGCAAGCTCTTCGCCGTCAGCGACAACGACGCGTACAACCGGCTCTACGAGTTTGTGGGCCAGCAGCGGATCAACGAAGGGCTGTGGGAGAAGGGATACCAAGATGTGCGCCTGACGCACCGGCTGGCCATCGCCCGCTCGCCGGCGGAAAACCGACATACAAATCCGCTGACGTTCTACCGAGGAGACCAAACCCTCTACCAGCAGCCGCTGTTGGTCAATCCGCACCGGTGGCGTGCGCCGGCGCCAATTCTCAAGGGCAAGGGACACATCCAAGACGGAGAATTGGTGGCCGCGCCCAAGGATTTTGCCGGATCGAACTACATGTCGATAGACGTGTTGCAAGACCTACTCATGGCGGTGTTTTTCCCCGCGGAGTTGCCCGCCCAACGGCGCTTCGACCTGCGGCCCGACGACTACCGCTTCCTCTACCGCGCCATGTCGATGTTGCCACGCGAGTGCCCCCATCCCCAGTACGACCGCCAAAAATACTACGATAGCTATGTAAAATTCTTCCTCTTCGGCGACAGCAAGGCACCCATGCCCGACTCGGTGCGGATTTTCAACAAGGTGGGATTGGCGTACGGATATGTGGCGGACAACGCCTATATCGTCGATTTCGAGCGCGGGGTTGAGTTTTTGCTGACAGCCGTAGTGCTGGTAAACGACAACGGCATTTTCAATGACGGGGCCTACGAATACGACGAGCTGGGGCTGCCGTTTTTGGCCGAACTAGGTCGAGTCATCTACGCCTACGAACTGGAGCGACAACGAGCGCACCGGCCGGATTTGGCCCACTACGGGCCGTGATTTGGCCAGGCGGCTACCCCACCGGCACTGCCTGTACTTCAAACACTTCTTTGAGAAAATTCTGCCCCATGATCTGGTAGCCGGTGGCGTCTGGATGCAGGTTGTCGGGCAGATATTCGGCGAGGCTTGCGTCAAAGAGCTTGAGGCCGTCGATGTAGTAAATAGAGTCGTCGCCGCGCTTTTTGAACGCCTCGACGGCCGCGGCAATCTCGCTGCGCATCTGCGCCAAGGTCAGGCCGACCGCATTGGGCGTGGTCTCGCGGTCGTGGCCCCAAATCGGCGAGCAGACCGCCAACGGAGTGTGGGGATGGCCGTCGCGGATGGTGGCAATGGTGCCGAGGATGGCCGGGCGAAAGGCGCGCGGGCCGAGGCTGGCGGCTCCGTAGATGTTGATGCCAATTTTGACTGAGATAAAGTCCGCTGGCCGATCGCGGATCAGCCGGGCGATAAATGGGTCGGCGTGACACTGGCCGCCCAAGCCCAGCGATGTGAGGTTGAAGTCGCGGGCGCGAGCGACCACCCCGGGCCAAGTAGTGGCGGGCGATCCGGCGGTGCGGCAATGGGTGATCGAACTGCCATAGGCAACCCACTTGAGCCGAGGATCCTCGCTTTTTTCGCAACGCGCCCCCGCGGGCAAGGCAAGGTGGCGCAGGGCGACGGGCATGGCCGGTGACAGCCAGAGCTCGACGGATTTCTCGCCCGCCGGCAAGCCTGCGAAGCAGACCTCGGTCGCGCTGGCCGCATAGGAGGCGGTGGCGGCGATTTGCCCGCCGATGCATAGATCAAAGCTGCCGTCCTCGGCCAGCGGCTCGCAGCCGACGACCAATTCCTCAGCGTCTGTGGCCAAGCGCACGCGCACGCCCGAAGGCATCGCGGCCCGCTCGGCTAGGCCGCTGTCCCCCGGTGAGTATAGGTCGAGATCGCCGTGGGGAATGCGCCAAGGCTTGACCCAATCCGGGCCCTGTTCGAGCGAGAGCGTGCCGCTCCAGGTCAGGCGGGGGTCGGTGGCGGGAATAATGGGCATAAAAAATCCTTTCTAACTCAGCCGGTGCGCGGCCGCACCACGGTCTCGCCGTCGGCTTCCACCAGCGGCCGGTTGTAGATATAAGGAGGTTCGAGCACGGCCTGTTGCGCCTCAGTCAGCTCGCTCACCCAGGCGGGCTGGCTGGTGTGATAGGTCCCTCCGGCAAAGTGCAAATACTTGGGCGAGTAGCGGTAGAGCAGGGAGCGCCGCTCGTGCTCGGCCGTCCACGGGAGCGTACCGTGCAAGGTCGCCTCGTTGAAGATGACCATGTCGCCGGTCTTGCAGGGGACGTTATAGACAATCTCGCGGTGCTCTTGCCAGTGCCGAATTTTTTCTGGCAGCGGGAAGTTGGCTTTATGGCTACCCGGGATCACGCACAGCCCGCCGTCGCCCTCCTCGACATCGGCGAGCTGGAACTGGCAGACGATCATGCCGCAGCGCATCTGATCGTTGGCATAGGCGTAGTACTGCGCGCCGTTGAAGTGGCGACTGGTCGAGCCGTGGAGAATAAGGCCCTCGGCCCCTTTGCCGCCGCAGAGCATAAAGGGCGAGTGGTCCATTTTCCAGCCGCGGCCAAAGAGCGCGTCGAGATAGGGAATGAGCTTTTTGTGCGCCAACAGGGCCCGGAAGGGCAGGCAGTGGGGTTTTTGCCAAGCGAGCATCCCGGTGAACATGCCGCGCCGTCGGCCAGCGAGTGTGTCGCTGCCGCCGGTATTGTGATTGCCGTCTTCGCCGCGCTTGTCTTCGTTGGCGTCAAAGGCTGTGTTGAGTGCAGCGACTTCGGCGGGCGTGAGGAAGCCGGGGACCTTCAGAAAGCCTTGCAGGTCGAAGAGGAATTTCTCGGTGTCATTCATCTAATAATAAGTCTCCGCGTTGTGCACCGGGTCGTAGCCGACTTCGCGCCGGGGCGTTTCAATGTCAAAGATGTTATAGGTGTTGTCCGAGATCGCAAAGTAATGCGCACCGCTGGGCAGGTCGCCGGCGCAATGTCGCTGGAAGCAGGCGTGGACGAGGCGGGCGGCGTCCTCTTGGTGGCACCAGACGGCAAAGTAGCCCCGTTCGGCTACGCGGACGGCGTTGCGCGGATTGACGCCGCCCCAGCGCATGGCAACCGCGCTGTGCCCCAAGTCGGCGACTCTTTGTACCCACTCCTCGACGTGGGCTTTTTCGCGTCCGTAGTCGTTGATCGGATGCGCCGGCACGGTCGCCGAAATCCGCTCGGGCCACTCGGTTATCGCGTCGAACTGCCGCTCGGCCAAGGTCCAATAGAAGCCCGGCTGGTAAAAGTCGTATAGTCCATCGACCGCGTGTACCGAACTGGAGCCGACGATCATCGGCGGCTGGTCTTGGGCCAACACCGCCTCAAAAACCAAGTCGGTCATCTGGTTCATGGCCGCCAGGTCGCGGCAACGGGCTAGATAGACGACCAAGTCGCATCCGGCAATCAGGGCGCGAAAGGCGTCTGGCGACTCCATAATATCGAGGTCGATAAAATCCCCTCCGGCATCTGGCTCGGTTGCCTTGTTCGGCGCCCCGGGCAAATCCACGGAGACCATGCGGTAGCGCGGGTCGAGCCGCCGCATATAGGTTCGCAGGCCCGAGCCAATTGTGCCGCGTCCGCCGATGAGCAAAACCTTGGGTGATGACGTCACGGGCTCTCCTTTCGCCGAGGTAAACCTAAGCGACGGCCCGCCGGTTGACCAGTCTTGGGCGCAGACGCTTCAGTACGGCCAATTTTCGCGTGCCTCTATTCCTCTTGCATTGCAGAGACTTATTTCTTGGGTAGTCTGGGTAGTTTCTTGGGTAGTTTCTTGGGTAGTCTTTTTTATGACCTCCCATTGACCTGCTTTGTTTGGTCCGACATGACGGATGGCTCCGGCAGCACGTAGCTTAGTTAAGTGGTACTTGACCCCATCTAGTGTAAGGCCAACCCGTTCGGCCAACTCTCGCTCATGTCTCCGTACTCCCTGACAGCAGACCTGCAATAGCAGTCCGTCCCTTGTCAGTTAGCCGATATTTCTGCAATGGACTCCTCGGTTTGTCTGGGACAGTCCTTTCGAGCAACTCGTCAGCCAAAAGTCGTCTAAGCCGCTGTTCAAAGCTCCCCGTTCTCGCTGAGTATCCCGCAACCTCCCACAATTCTCTACTCGTTGCCGCTTTCTGAGTACACGTTTTTAGCATAGCAATATCTCTGACTGACAACTTAGCTTGCCCCCCTGCTTGCCCCCCTACTTGCCCCCCTGCTTGCCCTCCTACTTGCCCCCCTGCTTGCCCCCCTACTTGCCCCCCTGTTCGTTCTGCAAACGCCGCTCGCCAAACCGTCGTTACAAATCCCTGGGTGACAGCGAACTTGGGTTCTGGCAACCCCGCCTTCACACAGCGGCGAATCATATCCAGCGTTCCGGTTCCCATCCGTTCGATGTATTCCGCAAGGTACATAGATTCTGCCAGCAGAGGATTGCCAGGCACTGACGTGTGTGCGACCCGCAACTTCTCCAATGTCAGCGGCGGCGGTAGCCTGCCGGGATTCCAGACCTCCAACCGATCCGCAAAAAGCATGACCTGCACACTACCATTGTCCGTATAGTCGCGGTGCGCCACTGCGTTGACAATAGCTTCCGTCACAACCTCTTCCGGAATTTCATAAGTACGGGGAGCGCGGGCACTCGCGGCGCGTACGCCTATTGACCGATTGATCTTGCTCAACACAAAATCTACCGCCTGGTCAACAAGATCGAACACCGTCCCCTTATAGACCTGATAGGACGGAATCGGTTTGGCGACCTCTGTCCCGTGGAAGTGGGCACATCTGACTTCAGAAGAAATGAGATGCCGCTGAGGCGACTTTCCGAACAACAACACCGCTGCATTCGTCAACCGCCTGTCGTTCAACAGTTGCAGATGCTCTAGCAACGCCTCGGGAGGCGAGTCCTCTGACAGGGGAAACTGCCTTGCTCGGCGTGCCGTGCGAATGAATCGAATGATTCGCTCGAAGTCGAGGTCTTCCAGCACCGCCTTCGCGCAAGGTGCCGCATCAAATGGCCCCCAACGGATCAATTCTTTGACCTCCAGATACTCTACCAACGCCGCATAGAGACCTGTCACCAATTCTGCCTGTGTATTGAATCGCTTTCGTATAAGCCCTGCCTGCGCCTTACCGATCAACGCCTCCATCTTCGGATGCCGGACGTGGCTCTCCGTCCCCTTTACAAAGATCAGCCGATGTACGCCCAGAGTGGTCGCACGATCAAACTCCCGTTCCGTAGGCGACACCCCTTCCGAGTCCTCGGTGCCATATGTACTTCCAAATAACCCCACGTAGAGATCGCATCGTTCAACCTCATCCAGATAGAGCGCATCGGGACGCCGATCCGAGGCAGGAGCCTCCTCAAACAAAAACACCTCGAAGAAGCGCCGCATTAGCGGATCTCCGCGCAGATAGTCGCGCAACGCCGCTCGCTCTTGTGCGAACTCCGTTTGTACACTGCTGATAAAAATGCGAAGTGGCGTCATGTTAAAACCTGTTCACTGATAAAAACCTCTTTTCGCATTAAGATCCCCGTCATCTCGCACCTCGGCGCAGCGTCAATCGCACGTAGTCTTCGGTCGCATCGAACTCCGGGTCAACCCCGTTTTGTGCCCGCATCGCTGGAATGATCTTGTTCCGCACCCCCATGCCACGCGCATCGGCATAGCGATAATCCCGCAAGGTCTCAGAAATGAGCAAATTGCGCGGCGACCGCTGGCCCGCAACCATTTTCTCCACCGTCATGCCGTTTTGCAATGCACCGGGACTGGTAATCTCCAGGCGGTCTGCGTAACACACCACCTCAATTTGCTCGTAGCGCGTCCAATTCCGATGCGTCAGCGCGTTGACAATGCCCTCGCGGACGGCGTCTGTCGGATAGTGCCAGTGTAGTTCCCTGCGCATAGACGCTTCTATCCGGTCAGATTCCTCAGACACGAACGGTCGCATCGCATCGGCCAGGCGTTCAATCAGTCCCTTTTCCACCCGCTCGCGCCCCCTCGACAGCACCTGCCAAAGATCGACCAGCGGCCCTTCAAGCACCTGATCGTCAAGCGCATCGTAGGTTTTCTCCGGTCCTGCAAAACGCATCCAGCGCACGCCCGCACAGCGCAACAAACCACGCGGACGGTAGCCAAACAAAATCAATCCGGCGATCGTACAAACAGGCGGCCCGTCCTCTCGCTCGACCAAGAAACCCAACGCGCAAAGCCGCTCGTGCCACGCTTCGTCGTCCTGCGGCGCATCCTCATCGCCCACGATTGTGGTCAGGTAGTCCGCCAGCCGTTCCCGGCTCAAATCGCACAAGCCGCTGCCAGAAACGGGTAACAACTCCACGCCAGAGTTCTCGCCGCCAGCTATCAGTTCGAGAAGTTCCGCTCGTTTCATTGCACGGCTCCGCAATCTACTGTTAGCCCCATCTGCTAGCCTCCCTTAAACCACAACTTCAGTGCCGTCCCCCCCATAATCATCTCCTTTTCCGCCGCGGAGATATTCGGCAGATGGCAGTTGAGCAAATCCACCAGTTTTTGATAGCCTGGCTCCACCACAATCCACGGCGAATCCGTACACCACATCATCCGATCGGCGCCGTAGGCCCGATACACATCCTCAACCATAGCCTGCATATCCCCATAGGGCCACGGCACCTTGGAAAACGCGTACTCCCCCGAAATTTTGACATAGACATTGGGAAAGCGCGACAGCGCCATCACTTGCGGATAGTTGGCCGGCGGCAGCGGCTCGGCGTCAAAGCGGGGGCGGCCCCAGCGGTCTGACTCGCCGGCCGTGGTTGGCATTACGCCGAGATGGTCGAGGGAAATGTTCACGCTGGGAAAGGCCGCGGCCAGCAGTTCGATGCAGGGAAATTGGCCGCCGCCGGTGTAGATGTTGATGTTGAGCCCCAGTTCGGCTGCACACTCAAAGACCGCGTAGGTCGCCAAATCCTCGGCCCGCTGTGCGGTCGGATCCCCCAACGTTCCCAGCCGAATCCCCTCAATCGGAGTGGCGGCGACGAGTTCGCGCAGCCGGGTGGGCGGGTCTGGGTCGTCGGTGTCGATCAGGCCCGTCGCCGTAAAGCGGTTGGGCCAGGTCTGTACGCAATGCGCGACATAGGCGTGCTGCTCGATCTGAGTGCCGTTCATTTCGATCAACACCGCGCGGTCGATGCCCGAAGCATCCATGTCGGCCATTAGCGCCTCAATCGGACAGGCGCGGTCCGCTGGTGCGAGGTTACTCAGCCGGCGGGGAAACCGCTCGCTCGGCCGGTCAAAGACGTGAACGTGAACATCGACTTTATCCATCTGCGTCCTTTCTTTAGGGATCTAAGTTTAAGTGCCAGCGCAGCTCGCCGGGCGAGGCCGCGTGTTGGTAAATCGGGTGCAGCAACTCGCTGCGGTAGCGCGCAAAGAGTATCGGATCGACAAAGCGCTCGGTCTGCGACCAGTCCCAATCTATATAAGTAAATGCCTTGATGTTGGGATGGTGGCGCAAGAAGCGGAGCAAGGGGATGAACCAATGAGACCACGCCTGCTCGGCCCGAGCTAGGTCGGTGGTAACGGGCGTGACCACGCCAACGAGCACGGGATAGCCGCGCTCCTGCGCCGCCTCGATAAAGGCGCGGCTGCGGCGCAGGTCTTGTGGCGCGGCCACGTCAATTGACCACCAATCGACGTACTGATCGCCTGGGTAGTAGGCTAAGTAGTCGCCGCCGCTATCCTTTTGGGTCCATACCAACGCGACATGGTCCAAGCCCCAGCGCCCGCGCAGCGTTTGCGCTAGCCGCTGCCAAGCCTCGACGTAGCTGGTCGCCTCATAGGTGCGCCAAGTGCTCTTGAACGCATAGCCGAGTCGCAGCAAGACCGGACGGTTTAGCTGTTGCAACCCCCAGCAGAGTCGCTCAATTGCCTCGTCGAGTTGGCCCCCGGCAATGGCCGCCTCGTAGGGCTGGCCGGCCGCGTTAAAACCAAGGTCGATTTGCGGCAAACCGTAGCCTACGTGCTGGTCCAGATGAGCCAGCAACGCTAGATGCCAGTCGTAGGGCAGGTCGTGGAGCTCGTAGTACACGGCATAGACCAGCGGCCGCGTGTCCTCCTCGGGGTCGAGCGGCCCGAAGCTCAGCGCCGCGCCGTGCAAGATGCGCTCGCCGAGCGGCTCTAGGCGGTGAAGGTGGTCGGTGCGGGCGGCAAAGTGGCCCAAGGGATCGGGCCCGAGCGAAGCCGCATAGCAGCCGGCAAGGACGAGGGCAAAAAACAGCAGTAGAGCGCGCATGGTAGCCAACCTGTGAGGAGACAAGGGACGTTGGACAATATCGGCATTTTGCGGTGGCTCTCAAAACTGCATCGCCGCGGTGAGTGAGGACGCGCTTTTAGCGCGAGGACAAAAAATAGCCCCTACCGCAGCAGTTGCGGCAGGGGCCCAATGCGGCCTAGATATTCAGCCAGTAGTTGAACTTTACTAAAAAGATGTTGGTCCCCTCATCGACAAAGCTGCGCCGCAGGTTGTACCCGGGGCGCAACGCGCCCCAGTCGGATTCGTGGTGGCGGAACTGCGACCAGACCACAAAAAGGGTGCTGCCGGGCTTGTACTCCCAGCGCAGGACGGCGTTGCTTTGCAGCGAGCGATTGCGGAAATCGGGGTTTTCTGCCGGGCCAGGATGCGCGACAAACGAGTACGAGCCCGGGCGCGCCAGCGCCTTGAAGTTGGCGTACTGGCCCGCACTAATAAAAGGCTGGACATAGAGCTCTAAGCTCAAGTCGCGGCTAAAGAGCATGTTGGCCCGCGTCGTCAGGTCGAGGGTCTGGCTGTCTAGCGCTCCGTACACGAACTGATCGTCTTGTCCGTCGGCGTCCACATCGAAGTTTTCGACCCATTGGGCATCGTTGAAATTCCAACTATAGCGCGGCCGCAAGCTGATCTCAAACCGCGAAGTCGGCCGGATGCGGATGCTGCCGGAAACTTCGCGGCGGGTGCTGCCGACTGAGTTGTCCTCCCACTCGTACTCGACCCAGCCGCTGACCATGAAGCGGTCGTCGCTTTCTAGCTCAATGGCAAAGCCGTCGCTTGCTGGCCGGACGATTAAGGGACCGCCGCGCGTGTCGAGATCGTCAAAAGACCGCCACATGTGGTAGTAGTCAAAGTGGAGCCACCAGTAATTTTTGAACTGATGGTGCGTGTTGAAGTCAAAGCCGTTTTGCAGGTTGGTGCGGTCGAAGTTCCAAGTGCCCCAGCGGTTGAAGTTGTAGAAATTGCGGCGGAAGATGGCCCAGTCTTCTTCCTTGCGCAGCTGGATCCACAGCCAAGGGTTGTAGAAATCGCTGCGCCACTGAAAACCAAGGTCGTCGATCTCGAAATGCCGCGAATAGGCTTCCCACCACAGCTCGCCGCGCAACCAGCCGCTGTTTTTGCTCAAGACCGCCATATTGCCCAGACCGCTGCGGCGCTGGTCATCGACGGTGGCGCGGCTGCCGGCGAACTGGCCCCAAAAAGTGTAGCCGTTGTCGCGCCACTTGAGGGTCCAATCCACGCCGCCAGTATAGGCGTCGCGTGCGCGGTCGCGCTGTACGGCCGTGCCCAAGAAGCCGACGTGCGAGTTGCCGGCAAATAGGTCCTGCTTGATGCGGCCAACGAGAAAGTGGGTGCGCGGCTCGACGAGGAAGTCGCGGCGGTCTTGGTATTGCTCGCCGGACGCGGCGCGCACCAAGGTCGTCTCGATGTGGGCGTACTCTTTAGCGGTAAGGGCCGTTAGCAGGCCAAAGGTGGTCTTGGTCGCGGTCTTGCCCGTCAGCTTGGCTGCGCCGACAATAGTGGTGGCTGCGCTCTGGTCGAGCACTTCGTGGCCGTCGGGCAGCGCGTGATAGCCGGGCTGGCGGCCGATGCGCCGCGAGTAGAACAGGTCAATTGGCGTGTCGAACGCCTCGCCGTCTTCGACGAAAAAGGGGCGACGCTCTGCTTGGAAGGTCTCAAAGACCGAAAGGTTGAGTTGGGCCGGGTCGGCTTCCACTTGGCCGAAGTCTGGATTGATCGTGGCGTTGAGCGAGATATTTGACGATAGCCCGTAGCGCAAGTCCGCGCCCACGTTGCCGAATAATGCGCGCCCATCCGCCCCAGTGGCGCGGCCCACCGAGTAGGGCAAAAGCTCCAGCGTGCGCTTAGACTCGATGTCGGCCAAGCCCGCCAAGTGGGCAAAGCGCGAGACCGAGCCGCTCTGCTTGCGCGGAACCATGACCCAGAAGGCCTGTTCCTTTTTGCGGCTGATGTAGCGGGCGATGTTGATGCCCCAGTCCCCGCCGCTGCTAAAGCGGAGATTGTGGAACGGAATGGCAAATTCTACGCTCCAGCCTTCGGCGCCGATGACGTGCGCGGATTCCCACACGCCGTTCCAAGTGTCGTTGTCCCAACCGTGGTCCTTGATTACAGCGTCGTAAATCGACCCGCCGGCGTACACTGTAAAGGCGTAGCCGGTCTGGTGGTCGTGATGCGTGTCTAAGCTGACTTGAATCCAATCGGCTTCGGTCCATTGGTCGCGGCGCACCAAGCGCGAGACGATCTGCTCGGGTGCTGAGTCGTAGGCCGCGATTCCGACGTAGAGTGCCTCGTCGTCATACGCCAATTGTACGGTGGTTTTTTCGCTGGCTGGCCGGCCCTCCTCGGGCTCGCGCTGGACGAAACCCGTAAAAATCGGGGCCTGCTGCCACACCGGGTCGTCGAGTGCGCCGTCGATTTGCGGGCGGGTGCTTTCTATACGCACGGCGTCGAGCGTGCGGTCAGGTGCTTGATGGGCGTGCAGCGCACGGGGGCCGAGCACCGCATAGGCCACCGATGCCAAGCAATACAGCGAGTTGATTAGCTGAGAACATATTTTTGTCTTGCGGTTTTGCATGTTTTTTGGGTCCTAAAGTCGAAGGGGTTGATGTTCCTGGGGCAGCGGTTGCCATCGCTGCCCCAGGTCGTTTCGCAATGCCGCTGCGCGTCAAATAGCCGTTAGCTGAGGAAGCGCAGGAGCGGCATCATCGCGAATACAAAGAGGCTGATGAGTACGTACATCAGTCCTTGGTTGATGATCTCGCGTCGCATCGTGTTCTTGCTCCTTGCGATGAGGTCCTTGGATGGCTGGGTGAATGTCGCGCAGACCCGCTGCCGTCCGCCCGGAGTGGGCGGCAACGTCCCGCTGTCTAAGCCGCGCCGCAAAGCGGCGAAGCGCTGTGGCGCGTCGATGACCTGGCCGGCCCGGGTCGCAACGCGCATCGTAGCACCGCCGTGGGCAAAGGCCCCAGGAGCGGTGTTGTGGTGTCGTGTTTTGTTGGTCTTCATTTGGTTTTTTTACCTGAACAAAAGTTCAGTATAAGCCCGATACAATGTCAAGCATTTTTAACAAAAAAAGAGGCCGCAGCGCGTTGTGGTTCGCGCCGCGGCCTCTTGCCGTGTTGAGCTTCTCGCAAAGGCGAGCCTCAGTCGGGGACACAGCCGCGTCCTCTTGGCGCGAATAGGGTGTTTTCGAGTTGCACAGCGGCCGCTAAATAGGCGCAGCCATCGGATAGATTGTTGGGGGCCGCTATGTGCAGCGTCCGGCGCATGTCGAAGCGATGTAAACCGATCATTTTAGTTCTCCGCTGATTGCAATCCACGTCTCGCGGGGGCGCAACAGCCGCGCGAGTTTGGCTCTATAAATCCTAGTTACGAGGGGGCGTAAAACAGTGTCAAGAGGCGGCGAAAAATTTTTGTAAAACGCGAAATGGGCTTAAATCAGTTCGGGCTAGGGGCCGATCCAATAAAGCAGCAGCGACAGCCCAAACGGACTCCACAAAGTCGAGCCAATGAGAATGCCGCCGAGCAGATCGGGGCGGGCGTCAAAGCGCACGGTGAGGATCAGGGCGTTGATCGCCGTGGGCAGGCAAGAGCACAGCAGGAGCACGTCGCGCACCGCGCCTTGCGCACCGATGAGCAGGGTCAGGCCGATGCCAATGGCCGGGCCGAGCACCACTTTGGCGCCAATACCGCCGTATAGAGTTGCCAAACTGCGGCCGCGGAGGGGGATTTGCGAGACTTGCGCCCCGAGGAGGATAATGGCGAGGATCGGCCCGGCCTTGCCGATTAGATCGGCGGCGTCGAGGATCGAAACCGGAATCGGTATGGCGAGGGCATTGACGGCTAAGGCCAAAGCCGCGGCGTAAATCAGCGGCAGCCTAAAAATGCTCTTGAACGCCTGCCGCGGACTTTGCCGCCCACCCGCGGCGATATAGGTGCCCAGCGACGCGGCCAGAACATTGCCATAGACAAACAGCAGCATGACAATTGCGAGGGCCTCGTCGCCAAATGCGAAAAGCACTACCGGGACGCCATAGGAGGCGATGTTGACCGTGGGCAGCGAGAGCGTGACGGCGCTACGAGTGGGTTTGTCCCAGCCAACGAGACGGGCGACGAGCGCGATGATGGGTATGCTGACCCCGTACATCCCCACCTGCCAAGCGAAGGCTTGCGCGGCCGCGGCGCCGGTGACTGGGTGGCGCACCAGTGCCGCAAACAGCAAAAAGGGCAGGCAGATGTAGAGGGCCACATCGGCCAGGGGGGCTGGATCGACACAGCGCCGCCGCCCCAACAGATAGCCGCAGCCAACGAGCAGGAAAAGCGGGGCAATGACGTCGAGCAGAAAGGCCATTACCGCCAGCGCGCAAGACCGATGTTAGACCTGCTCTTGTTGGCCCGAAGCAGCCGAGCGGTACGCTGCGTCGAGCATTTCCACGCCGCGCATGGCCGCTTCGCCCGGGGTCCAGTTCACGTCGGTTTTGCCCAAAATCAAGTCGGCGAAGTTGTTGGGCGGACCATCGCACTGGTAGGCCCCGGCGTCGTCGGCGACCTCTTCGACGACGTGGTGGCCGTCGTGGCGGCGCAGGTGCATGCGGGCGCGCTCGCAATCGACCAGCAGCATGCCCTCCGAGCCAAACAGGCGCACATCGACCTGAAAGGTCTGGTCTGTAGGCACATTGCCGGCGCCGCTGACCGTGCCGATGGCTCCCGAAGTAAAGCGCACCGTCAGCGCGTCGTACAGCTCCACCGCGGACCCGGGCGCACTCATGGCGGCAAAGACGCGCTCGGCGCGCAGCCCGGACAGCCAAAACAACAGCCCCGAGGAGTGCGATATTTGCGCGTGGGCGTAGCCGCCTTCGGCAATGGCGGGATCGGCCCAGGTAGAGGGGGTGGGGCCAAAGAGGCTGGTGCTGTCCTGCCCGGAAATATCGGACACATCCACCTCTTGCCCCGACAGCAGCGCTCGGATCGGCGAGGCCATGTGGCAGAGCGCAAACTCGACCTCGCCGATGGCTTGCTCGTCCATCAGTGCCTTGGCCCGCTGGATAAAAGGCTTGTGGTGCCAGCCGTAGGGCACGAGCAGGTGGCGGTCTCGCTCGGCAGCCAGGCGCACTAGTTCACGCGCGTGGGCGGCGCGGGTGGTCAGGGGTTTTTCGCACATCACGTGCAGGCCGGCCTCCAAGGCCGCCCGGGCGTGTTCGTAGTGCAGGGGGTGCGGCGAGGCTACTACTACTCCGTCGAGTTGGCCGGCGGCCAGTAATTCTCGATAGTCCTCAGTGGCAAACGCGAATCCGAAGTGATCGCGCACCTCGGCTAGCTCGGCTTGACCCAAGCGGCAGACGGCCGTCAGTTCGACGTCGTCGCGGGCGGCAAAAACGGGCATGTGGTTGCTGGTGGCCCACCAGCCGGCACCGATAAACCCGAGGCGCGCTTTGTTTTGGCTGCTCATTGGTTATGGCTCCTTGCTTGGAGCGGCTAATGTAGGAGCGCACAAGCGGCGCAGCAAGTGCGGCGTCGGCAGAAATTAATTTGCCTATTGGCTTATTTTTTTTCTTTACTTATTTAACGGTACACCCAAGTCCCTTAGCGAGTATTGCCGTCTGACTATTTGCCCGCCCACCTGAGCTATTGCTTTAACTTTCATATCCCTATTATATCTCTTACCTACAAGGAAGGAAGAAATGGCTGCCCCCATAGCACTTCAGCTCTACACAGTCCGCGACGCCCTCGCGGACAACTTCAAGTCCGTGGTCTCCCGGATTGCCGAGATAGGATACGTGGGAGTCGAGACGGCCGGATTCCCCGGCATCGGTGTAGATGAAGCCAGCGACCTATTTGCCGATCTAGGGTTAGACGTGTGCAGTGTGCATACGCAGCTACCGTTGGGTAAGCAAAAAAACCAAGTTATCGAACTGGCCCACGAGTTGGAGGCCACCCGCGTGGTGTCCTCCACCCCGCGCGAGGCCTTCGCCAGTGCCAACGCGCTCAAGGCACTGTGCGACCGCTGGAACCAAGCGGCCGATATCGCCGCCGAGAACGGCTTGGAGTTGGGTCTCCACAACCACTGGTGGGAGTTCCAAGAAGTAGAAGGGCGTTCGGGTTTTGCGCAGCTAGTCGACCAACTCGACGAGTCGATCTTCTTCCAGATCGATACCTATTGGGTCAATACCGGCGGCGGCGACTCGGTGCAGGTGGTCGAGGAGTTAGGCGAGCGGGCGCCGCTTTTGCACATCAAGGACGGCCCGTGCGACCCGGCGCAAGACATGCTCGCTGTCGGCGCCGGGGCGATGGACATTCCGCCCATTATCGAGGCCAGCCACGGCACCTGCGACTGGCTGATCGTCGAGTTGGACCGCTGTGCAACCGACATGATGGAAGCCGTCGAAAAAAGCTATCAATACCTCGTTGCCAACGAACTGGCGCGCGGTGCCAGATAACGCCAAAGGAGCGTCATGACCAAAAAAGCAATCATGGTTTGGGGCGGCTGGGAAGGGCACGAGCCCAAACAGTGCGTCGATATTTTCGCGCCTATTCTCGAAGCAGAAGGGTTCGCCGTAACCCTTGCGGACACCCTCGACGCGTACCAAGACCGCGACCTGATGGCCGAGCAGGATCTGGTGGTGCCGGCCTGGACGATGGGTCAGATCGAAGGAGAGCAAGAGCAAGGGCTGCTCGCGGCTGTCGAGCGCGGTGCTGGCATAGCGGGTTGGCACGGCTGCATGGCCGATTCGTTCCGCAACAATACGACCTATCAGTTCATGGTCGGCGGTCAGTTTGTCGCCCATCCCGACGGCATCATCGACTACACGGTCAACATCGCGGCCCCAGATGACCCCATCGTCGCTGGCCTAGACGACTTTCAAATGCACTCCGAGCAGTACTATATGCACACCGATCCGGGCAACCAAGTGCTGGCCACCACGACCTTAGAGGGCCGTCAAAGTGCGCCTTGGGTCAATGGGACGGTCATGCCAGTGGTGTGGAAGCGGGCGTGGGGAGCGGGTCGGGTGTTCTACTCGTCGCTAGGCCATGTGGCCAGCGATTTTGATGTGCCGGAAGCACGCGAAATCCAGCGGCGCGGAATGCTCTGGGCCAGCCGCTGAGTCATCGCCCATCGCTTTGCTTTTTCCGGCCCCGCCAAAAAGCCCCCAGCAGTCGCAAGCATATACGGGCTACGTCGCGCAGGATGTACAACCCCAAGCAGACGCCAAAAAAGGCGGTGACTCGGGGGTCGAAGGCTAGTTCGACGATGCGGTCGAGGAGGGCGGGGATCACGTGGGATCTACTTTCTCATAGCAGGGACAGGTGCGCACCGGCAGGTGGGGATATTTTTTTAAGCGCGGATCGCTGGCAGCGCGGCGACACAGATAGAATACCCCGCCGCGTTCGGGCTTGATCGGGCGCACGTGGCGGCACTGGGCGCACAAGCCGATTTCAGGCGGCAATTCTACCAAGCGAGTGCTCCTTGCAATACAACCTCTGGCTGGCCGGCGACAATTGCCCCGAGCCGATAGGCCCGGCAGTTTTGAGCCGCTAGGTGGGCCAGCACCTGTTCTGCGGCTTCGGACGCGACCACCAGCACCAGGCCCACGCCCATGTTAAACGTGCGCAGCATGTCCTCGGTCGCTAGATCGCCTGCTGCGCGCAAGGTGTGGAAAATCGGCGGGATCTGTAGGGCCGCCAAGTCGAGTTGTGCGCCGAGGCCCGGCGGCAAGATGCGGCTGAGGTTGTCGCGGAGACCGCCGCCGGTAATGTGGGCCATGCCGTGGAGGCCAGGGTCGGCAAAAAGGCCGCGCACGGCCTGCAAGTAGCAGGTGTGGGGCTTGAGCACCGCTTCGAGGAAGGATTCGCCGGCCACGTCGGCCGTGCGTAGATCGGGTTGCTGGTCTAAAAGGGCGCGCACCAGCGTGTAGCCGTTGGTGTGCAAGCCGTTAGAAGCAAGCGCCACAACCTCGTCGCCAGCCTCAATGGCGCGGCCGTCGATGATGCGGTCCTTATCGACCACGCCGATGACGCTGGCGGTCAGCACGTAGAGGCCGTCGGGCACCACCCCGGGTTGTACTGAGGTCTCGCCGCCGGTCAAGGTGCAGCCCTGTTGGCGGCAGGCGTCGGCCAAGGCTTCGACTAGGTCGTTGACGATGGTTTTGTCCATCGCGCCACATACGATGACATCTTGGACCGAAATCGGCTCAGCCCCCATGACGATGATGTCGTCTATTAGGTGGTTGACCATGTCGTAGCAGACTCCGCGCTGGCGACCGTGGGCAAAAGCCAACTTTTGCTTGGACCCGGGCTCTTCGCTTTTGTGGACCAGCACCGGGTGTGCGTAGCCGGGGAAGCGGGCGTCGAGCAGGGTGGCAAAGGCGCCAATCCGGTTGAGTACGCGCGGGTCGGCCGTTTCCATACTCGCGGCCATGGCGCGCTTGGCCGCATCGGTTTGGTCTATATCGACGCCGGTGCTGGCATAGGAGAGGCGTTGGCTCATGGGGTTCCTTTCATTAGTTCGGCGATCAACTCGACGCCCAACCCCGGCCCGTCCGGAGCGTGCAGGCAGCCGTGCTGATAGGTCAAGCGCGGCGCGACCACATCGCTTGCCAACAGGCCCGGGCCGACCAAATCCGCGGGGGAGCAAACGGCTTTAGTGGCCACGCCTAAATGCACGGCCGCGGCCGTGCCAATGCCGAGCTCGACGGTGCTGCCGAGCAGGACCGGTACGCCAGCGGCTGCGGCGAGCTGAGTCAGCCGCTGGGCGCGGTGCAAGCTGCCGGCCTGAACCGGCGAGACGTTGAAGACATCCACCGCCCGGTGGTGCAAGAGGGCCAGGGCAAACGAGTCGTCAAAGTCGGCGACGTGTTCGATAATGGGGATGGGCACGGCCGTGCGCACGCTCGCCAAGGCTAAGGCGGCGGAGTCTGGGTCGGCGTTGACCTGTTCGGGGTGGTCCTTGGCCACTTTGCGGGCGACGCATTGGATCGGCGTCTCAACCGCATCTACGCCCAGCGCAGCCAGTGCGCAGATCCGCTCGATGGCCTCTTCCTCTTGCCACGCGCCCGAAGCATCGGCCTTGAGGTACGCATCCGAGCCGACGATCTGGCGACAGACGCGGACCCGTTCGCAGTCGAGGTCAAAATCGGCTCCCACCTTGAGCTTGAAGGCCGTAAAGCCCGCGGCGACCTTTTCCTGAATTTCATCTACCAGCTCTTCTGCGCTGCGGATGTACGCGACCCAACAGATGGGGAGCGCGTCCCGATACTGGCCGCCTAAAAGCGCGTGAGCCGGGACATTGTAATACTTGCCCGCAAGGTCAATTAGGGCCATTTCGACGGCGGCACAGACAAGTCGGCGGAATTCCGGGTGGTAGCTAGCCGGCAGTGCCTCGGCGACGCGCTCCCAAGCGACGAGGCGTTTGCGCGGATCGGCACCAGCCAGCAGCGGCGTCAAGGTCTCGCCCAAGGTCTCTGGCGACGGTGCTTGCCACGCCTCTTCTAGATCGGAGATTTCGCCGAGACCGCGCAGGCCGGTATTGGCCTCCAGTTCCAACAGGTAGTAGCGCGAGGCATTCTTGCCGTCGCCGCCCGCCGCGGCTACGCGGGTGTGGTACACGCGCGGGATGGCGACCGAGTACATGCGGATGTGGTCGATGTGCATAAGACAATTCGGGGATTGGGTAAAGAAGACTGGCCGGATTGTACGGCTGGCCCTCGGCGGAGTCAACCGTATATTATGCGGCATTGAGCCGCATTAACAATAAAAACAAAACGATCGGTCCATAACAGGAGTGCCCGATGGCGGCCACCGAAGAAATCCTCGTGCTGAGCGCGACGGCCTTTGAGCAGCTTGTCTTGCGCGAGGCCGTAGGCGAGCGCGTGCAGCGCAAAGTTGCCGCGTGCGAATGGGTGAGCGGAAAAATTGGCGCCCAGCCGGTAACTTTGCTGACAACCGGAATCGGCGCGACAAACACGGCGCACGCGCTGACTTGCTACTTGCAGGAGCAACGGCCGCAACGGGTCGTGCAGATCGGCGTGGGCGGGGCGTATCCAGACAGTGGCGCAGGCGTTGGCGATCTGGCTTTGGCCAGCAAAGAATACTACGGGGATCTGGGGGTGCGGACGCCAAACGGCTGGCAGGGCGCAGAACAGATCGGCATTGCGGTGCTGGACAATGGGCACTCTTACTACAATTGCTTTCCCACCGACGAGCAGTGGGTGCAGCGGGCCGCGGCGGCTTTGCCCGAAGCCTTAGTCGGTGCCTTCGTCACCGTCCAGGAATGCACCGGCACCGACGAACTGGCGCTGGAAAGAGGGCGGTGCTTTGGGGCTTTGTGCGAAAACATGGAGGGCGCGGCGGCCGCGCACCTATGCGCCTTGTACGAGGTGCCTTTTGCCGAACTGCGCGCCATGAGCAATATCGTCGAGCAGCGCAGGCGGGAGCGCTGGGATTTGCGAGGAGCCGCGGCTAGGGCGCAGGCCGCCGCTCATCAGCTCTTAGAGGAGGGCCTATGCGCGTGACTTTGGGCTATTCGCCCTGTCCCAATGATACGTTTGTCTTTTGCGGCTTGGTCCACGGGCATATCGGCGGTGCGCCGCTATGCGAGGAAGTGCTGGCGGACATCGAGACCCTCAATGAGCTGGCGCTGCAAGGGCGACTCGACGCGACCAAAATATCTTTTCACGCGCTGGCGCACTTGCGGGACGAGTACTGCCTCCTGCATTCGGGTGGTGCCTTGGGCCGGGGCTGCGGGCCGCTTTTGGTAGCGCGAGAAAAGCTGGCGCTGGAAGACCTCAAGCACAAGCGAATTGCCATTCCCGGACGGCTGACCACCGCAGCCTTGCTGCTGAGGCTTTTTGACCCCAGCATTGAGCAGCTAGCCGTCATGCCTTTCGACCAAATCGTCGGGGCGGCCGCGCAAGGTGTAGTCGATGCAGGTGTCATCATCCACGAGAGCCGCTTCACCTATGCCCAATACGGGCTAACCGCGATCATCGACTTGGGCCAGTGGTGGGAGGAAAGCACTGGGCACCCGATTCCCCTCGGCGGCATCCTGGCGCGGCGCAGCCTCGGAGCCGATCGCATTGGCCAGCTCGACTGGGCAATCGCGCAGAGTGTGGAGTACGCTTGCGCGCACCCCGACGCGGTGCGAGGCTACATCCGCCAGCACGCCCAAGAAATGGACGACCGCGTCATGCAGGCGCACATTGACCTATACGTCAACCAGCACACGCTCGACTACGGGGCCGACGGCGAGGCCGCTATATTCGACTTGATCGAGCGGGCCGAGCGGGCCGGCATCGCGCCCAAGTCCGATGCGCCGCTCTTTATTTGATAAATGTCTCGCCCCGGCCGCTGGGGTGGAAGGCGGGGCGGCGTACCATCCGTTGTTAAAACTATCACCAAGGAGTCATCGGCGTGAAACTAGTACAATTCATTGAGCCAGGCGACGGCCTGCGCTTGGGCCTGGTCATCGGCGACGAGGTCTTGGATCTGACGGGCGCAGACCAAGGGCCGCGCACCCTGCATCAGCTTTACTACGACGGCGGTGGCGACGAGGTTGGGCTGGTGGCCGCGGCGCAGAACCTGCAACAACGGGCTGTGCGCCGCTTGTCGCTAGACGCGCTGTTGGCCAATCGCAGCACCCGCGACCCGCACCTGACCAAGCCAGTCAGCGGCCCGCCCGGCGATCCCCACGCCCTGCGCGTGTGGCTGGCCGGCGTAACCCATGAGGTCAGCGCCAAGTTGCGCGAGATCGAAGCCCAGCAAGCCACCGGCGCGGCGATCAACGTGTACGACCAGAAATACCGCGAAGTGTCCGGCGGCGGGCGGCCCGAACTGTTTGCCAAGGGCGAGCCGGACGCGGTCGTCGGGCACGGCCAGCCCATCACCCGGCCCGTCGATACCCAGCGCTTAGTGCCCGAGACCGAGCTCGTGTCCGTGTATGGCCTGACGCGCCAGGGTCGCTTGGAGCGGCTGGGCTACACCGGCGGCAACGACGCCACCGACAACGGCATTGAGGCCGCCAATCCTCTCAACCTGCCCCAAGCCAAAAATTGGGCCGGTGGGTGCGCTGCGCTAGGGCCGGTATTGGTTACAGCCGACGAGTACGCCGACGCCGAGGTCGAAGTGTCGTGTCGCATCTTGCGCGATGGACAATCCATCGCCTACAAAAAGGGCGCGACCGGCCAAAACAACCTAAACATGCCCGGGCGGCTCCTACACTTAGAGCGCCATCTTTTTCAGCGGCTGCCGCTCGCGCCGCGTACCCTGATGGCATTTTACTGGGGGACGCCCATCGTCTTTGCCGAGGCGGATTTGGCGACCGGGCTTATGGTGGGGGACGTGATGCAGTTGACCTTTTCCGGGGGGATCGGGGTTTTGGAAAATCCCGTGGTGCCGCTCGCAGAGCCAGCGCAGCTACAGGGATTGGGGGGATAGCGCTAGCTTTTTACTCTTTCGAATAGATCTAAGTGCTCGCCTGTGCCAACGAGTTTTCCATGTAGATGCCGAACGTCAACGACTGCCCCAAAGCGGACGAATATCTTTTCAAAACGCTCGTACTGCGGGCCCCAATAGACCATCGCGCAGGACATTGGAGCCCCCTTGCCACCGTCTCTCCCGTTTACGAGGAAGCGCAGTCGAGTGTCGTAGAGAAATGCGACCGCAGTAGCAGCGCCGAACACGTATTGTTTCCAGTGGCGAGTATTCGTAGCGACAGGCACGAGGGCGAGTACATCAACACCATGTTGTACGTGAGCCTCGGTGCATTTTTGGAGCCAGTCTCTAATCGTGGTGCCCCTCTCGCGATCTCTGCCGTATGGAGGATTGACAAAGATGGTGGGATAATTCCACGACGCTAACAATCCGTCGATCTCAGGCAGCGAGTACTCTACAGCCGCCCCCACGATAGAATGGCGATTGGAGCATGGATCTAGTGCGATGGATTCGGCGAAAAACTCTCGTATCGCGTCGACGTACTTTGGCGGAGTACACCAATGTTGGCTTAGCACCTCGGCATTGTTACGTCCTGCGGTCATGCCTAGTCGTCCTCCTACCAGCCTTTTGCGGCGAGTTTCCGCAGATCAGCCTGTAGATTCTCAATTGTACCATCACGGGGCGAGATGACATTAAACCACGTCTCGACCTCGGCTTCGTGCGCTGTGAAGTAGCTCCGGAGCGCTTCGTCTGCTTCAACGGCTATGCGCACCTTGGTAAATCTATTCGTTCCAGAGTTGCGGGGATAGCTTGCCAAGAACGCCTCACGAGCAGGTTCCAGTTCAGGTGTGGGATTGAGCAGCAACCTGTCAATAAACTGGGATAACCCAGCGTCGGTGAGAAACAACAGCCAGTCGTATGACTGAGCCAGCACGCGAAGTTCCTTGTTGTGGCTATCAGAGGTAAACCAGTTGCCATGGTTGCTGACGACACCAACGGTGAGTATGAATCCAACGAGTTCCACAGCCGCCGCCGCGTCGATAGCTTCCCGCAGTAGTTTGTCGTAGAGGCCGGTTCGAAAGCTACCGTCGGGTTGTTCTATGACACCTTGAAATTGCCCATTCCGAAGCCGCACTTTTTGTAGCGAAGATACGGATCGTGCGACGTAAGCACCCTGTTTTGCTTTTTCAATCGTCTGAGGCCCTTTCTTCATCCCTTCCTCCACGCCCACGCGCTTGCATTCAAAGATCGCGAACGGATCAGTGGAGAGTTCGCATACGGTGAGCCTGCAACTAGAATCATTCAATGTATTAACATTAGCAATAACTGGACCAGTTTTGCTCTCTACAAGGACGGTTGCGTTGCGCTTCACGGCGTCTCTGCTAAGCACCTGAGTTGACTTGACGGCAGTTTCTTGCAGGAAAGACAAGTGGCTTTTGATTTTTGCGGGCGTGAGGGGAAGGGATAGTGGGGCGATTTTGACTTCGTGCTGAGCTTGAATGGGATGAAGCGAAAACTCGACATTGTGCAATATTTCAGGATTGGCAAACTCAGGCACTGAGCGTTCAATGACGACATGGTCGCGGAGGTCCCACATGTGAAGCGTATAAAATGTGATGATCTCAACGAGCGTTCCCAAAGCACGGCCTGCGGCCTTCTTTTGGTTCGTAGCGTACGTAAAGACCTTGTCCGCCAGAGTTTTTTGCAGTGCATCAACCG
Organism: Candidatus Latescibacterota bacterium; assembly: GCA_965221515.1. Taxonomy (GTDB): domain Bacteria; phylum Latescibacterota; class UBA2968; order UBA8231; family UBA8231. Next base: position 2,607,213 of record OZ244897.1, on the reverse strand, counting down.
ACTCAAAGGCCAATTGGCTCCTCCTAGTTTGTTCTACCGATACTTGTCTAACTACAAAAATCCGCGACGCGACTTATCCGCGTCGTTTGCTCAAGACACAACGTGCTCACCTATCGGCGATACTGGTCCAAGGCCCCTCGCCTCGGATCGAAGGCCGTCGGGTGGTTCCACGAGGCGTCGTGCTTGTACATCACATCGCGGATTAAGCGGCGGCGGTAGAGGCTGTCGAGGTTGTCGGCGGCCATTTTGTCGGGGTCAAAGCGGTCTAAAATAAGTGCGCGCAGGCGCGTCTCAGTCGCGCTGTGCTCGGCTGCGCCAGCGAGGTTGTGCCACTCGCCAGGATCGCTGGCCAAGTCAAAAAGCTGCGGTTGGTGGCCGTGGATGTAATTGTATTTGAATCGGCCCTCGCGCACCATGATGCACGGCGCGCCCACCGCTTCGTGGGCTTGGGCGAAGATGTGGCGGTCGGTGCTATGGCCGTCGATGATCGGCAGCAGGCTAGTGCCATCGTGGGGCAAGCTGGCCTCGGCACCGGCCAACTCGCAAAAGGTCGGCAGCAGGTCCAGCAGCGAAGTCGGCGTCTCGACGGTGGTGCCGGCCTGCCATTGGTCGGGGAAGCGGACCAGCAGCGGGACGCGGCAAGACCACTCGTAAAAACAGCGCTTTTGCACCATCTCTTTTTCGCACAGCATGTCGCCGTGGTCGGCAGTAAAGACCACAATTGTATTGTCGAGCAGGCCGGTTTCCTCCAGCGTCGCCAGCAGGCCGCCGACCTTGTCGTCGAGATAGGTCACCAAGCCGTAGTACGCGCGGCGCAGACGGCGCAGACTCTCGGCATCGCGCAAGTTGAAGCGGCGGGTGCCGTGGTAGGCGTTGAGCCAGCGATCCATCGCCGAGTAGGTCTCGTCGAGATGGTCGGGAAATTCGGGGATGGCGATCTCGGCATCGGCGTAGCAGTCCCAGTACGCCTGCGGCGGATGGAATGGCTCGTGCGGGTGGTGGAAGGAGGCGCAGAGCAAGAAGGGGGTATCGCCGCGTTGGGCGCGCAGGTATTCAACGGCGCGGAACTGCGTCTCTTCGTCGTAACTGAGGGCGTTGTGCCAGCAGTTGACGCGCACGGCTTGGCCGGTGTAGCCGCCGGCGTTGTAGGTGGGGCGGTCGCCCATAACTTCTTGGTAGTTCTCCCCCTTGGTCTCCTTGATGCGGATCCACTCTTGCTTGACCCACGAGAAATCGGGTGGGTAGATGTCGGTCGTCAGCCGACGGTGGAAGCCGTGTAGCTGGTCGGGGCCGACAAAGTGCATCTTGCCCGACAGTACAGTGTCGTAGCCGGCGTTGCTGAGGTAGTGGGCGTACGACGGCACATCCGCGGCCAAAAGTGCCCCATTGTCCCAGGCGCCTATTGCGGAGGCGTGGCGTCCGCTGGTAATGCAGGCGCGGCCCGGAGCGCACAAGGGAAACGGCGTATAGGCCGAATCAAAGCGGACGCCTTCGGCCGCGAGGCGATTCAAGTGCGGCGTCTGAACTACTGGATGGCCGTAGGCACCAGTCAGCGCGGCGATGAGTTGATCGGACATGATGAAGAGGATGTTGGGGCGGTCGGGCATGGTTTGGCTTTCGGTGAAAGGATTTTATAGCGCTTGCTTTAGGTAGGCGACCGAGCGTTCGAACTGCGCCAGCTCATAAGCGACTCTAACGTCAGCCCGCTCGCCGCGCTCGTGCGGCGTCTGCCAGTCGTCTGGGTCGCCAGCCGCCTGATGCAGAGTGCGGATGGCGTTGATGGTCTCGTGCAGAGGGCGCTCGGCAAAGGTCGCCCACCAGTCCGCTTCCAACAGGCGAATGTGCCGGGCGGCACTCGCGCCGAGTTCAATGCAGCCTTGAACATGCGGTGTCTGGCGGTCGAATAGCGCGATTATCTCTGGCCAATCGACAACCCCATCGCCAATGGCACAGCGCTTGAGGCGGTAGCCCGAGGGCGTGGGGTGGACCGTGTAGTCCTTGAGGTGGACGTGTTTGAGGATCGGCAAGATGCGTTCGGCAAAGGCTAGGGGATGTTCGCCGACGGCCAAGGCATTGCCCACGTCCATAGTAACGCCCAGTTGCGGGCTGCCGACTTTTTCGCACAGCGACAGCAGTTCCCACGAACTCAAATCTTGGTGGTTTTCGATGCCCACTGGGAGGCCGTATTCCTCGGCCAGCGGCATGACTTGTTTGAAGGGCTGCACCAAGGCTGCAATGTAGTCGCGCATCCCCTCGGCACCATACTCGGTGCGGTTGCCTTCGAGGAGGCGGCTGATGGTGGTGCGCACAGCGCGGGCACCGGTTTGGTGCGCCGTCTCAATGGCTTGGCGCAGCGGCGCAATGTCTGCGGCGTAGTTGTCGCCGCCGGTGTCCAAAAACAGGTCGAGGCCAGTGCGCGTCTGGGCAAAAACTGCGCGCTCGGCGGGCGAGTAGTCGCCTAGCCATTGGGACGCAAATTCGACGCTGTGGAGGTCGTTGTCGCGGGCTAGGCGGGTCAGGCCCTCGGGGGTGTGGGGGTCAATGGCGCGATTGGCTTCTTTGTGCGCACCGGTAAAGCTCCAAGCGCAGAGTCCGATATTCATGTTGTAATTATCCTAGCGGAGTAAAATCATCGACATTGCGGGTGTTTTGCGATAGGCCCAATAGCTTACAGCTTTGCCTGCAAGTGGGACACCACTTCGTCGTCTGGGACGTCTTGGCTCGACCCATCGCGCATATCCTTGACCTGCCAGACGCCTTTTGCCAATTCGTCCGGGCCGCCAATCAGGGCGATGGGAAAGCCCTGGCGGTCGGCGTATTTGAGCTGTCGGCCCATGCTCTTGGCTTCTGGATACAACTCGGTGCGGAGACCCGCTTGCCGCAGGCGGTGCGCGAGGGCGATGTAGGACGGCAGAGCGTCGGCTGAGAACTGAACGATGAAGACATCCGCCGCTGTAGCAGCGCCCTGCAAAAGCCCCAATTTTTCCATCGCGGCCATCAGCCGATCTAACCCCAGCGAGGCGCCGACGCCGGGCAGGTGCTGCTTGGTGTAAAGGCCGGCCAAATCGTCGTAGCGCCCGCCGCTACAGACCGAGCCGATTGCCGGCAACGTGCCGAGCAAGGTCTCATAGACGGTGCCGGTGTAGTAATCGAGGCCGCGAGCAATGGACAGATCAATCGCCAAGCGATCTTGGGGAAAACCAGCCCCCTCAAAGGCATCGACGAGTTGGCGCAGGTTGGCAATCCCCGCGGCGGCGCGCGCGTTGTCGCCACAGGAACGCTCGATCGAATCGAGAATTTCGGCATTCGCGCCCGCAGTCTGCACCGTCGCCAAGATGTGCTCGGCCTGTTGGCTGGAGACCGCGTCCGTCTCGCTCATCTGAGCGGCGACTTTTGCCGGGCCAATTTTCTGCAACTTGTCGAGGGCGCGCAGGATGGCTGCTGACGCCTCGACCAAATTGAGCGATTCGAGCAGGCCGTTGAGGATCAGGCGGTTGTTGACGTGGATGGCAAAGTGCTCAAAGCCCAAAGCCGCGAGCAAGTCGTGGATGACGAGCACCGTTTCAATGTCCGCGGCATTGGCGGCGGTGCCAATGGTGTCGAAGTCGCACTGATAGAACTCGCGGTAGCGTCCGTGCTGGGTGTTCTCGCCGCGCCAGACCGGGCCGATGTGGTAGCGCTTGAAGGGGGTGCCGAGCTGGCCGATGTGCTGGGCGGCAAAGCGGGCAAAGGGCACGGTCAGGTCAAAGCGCAGCGCCACATCGCGGCCCCCGTGATCGGCAAAGCGATACATCTGCTTGTCGCTCTCGTCGCCGCCTTTGCCGGTGAGTATTTCGCTGTATTCAAGGGCCGGGGTGTCGATCGGAGCAAAGCCATAGGAGCGGAAGACCGCGCGGGCTTTGTCGATTAGTTCCTCGCGCGGCATGGCCAAGGCCGGCGGAAAGTCGCGGAAGCCCTTGAGGGTCCGCGGCGGGATCAGGGCTTTTTGGTTGGACATAGGTTTACCAATTGGTGAACGAGCCGCCTGGGCGGCGCCGGGTTGGCTGTATAATATCGGCCACGACTAGCCCAAAGCAAAGACGGCCTCACCGACGACAATGGCGGCAAGCCCCAAGAATATGCCGACTTTGAGCAAGCGGCCGAGGCGGTTGTCGGTCAGTACGGCGCGCTGGCGATACAATTGCCAGAGGACATAGCCGATCAAGGCGTGGACCGGCAGCAACGCCAGCGCGTAGAGTGCGCCATAGAGGCCCATAAAAAACGGCAGCCAGGTAAACCCAACCAACAGCAAGTAAACAAAAGCTGCCAACAGCGCCGCCTGGGTGCGTCCCCAACACAGAGGCAAGGTGCGCTCGCCGCGGATCTGATCCCCGATCATGTCCTCGATGTCTTTGACGATTTCTCGCCCCAAGTGAAAGAAAAAAGCAAACAGTGCCGGAACCCACGAGCGCCCTATCTCGCCAGTGGCTAAGGCCCCATAGGGAAAGGCCATAGCCCCGACAAAAGCGACGAGCACATTGCCCCACAGTACGCTGTGTTTTAAGGCGATGCTATAGACGGCGAGTAAGGCAACAACGACTAGGGCAATCGCTCCATGCCACGGGCTGAGCCAGAACGCGAGCGCACAACCGGCTAGGGCCAGGAGCAGGCTTGCTAGGCGCGCCGCACGCGGATTGAGACGACCGGAGGGCAAGGGGCGCAGTGGGCGGTTGATGCGGTCAATGTCGATGTCCAGCAAGTCGTTGAAGGCATTGCCAGCGCCGTTTATCAACGCGGCGGAAAAGGCGGCGAGCAAAATGCCAGACCAAGCCGGGGCCTGAGCGGCGGTCAACGCGCCAATGCCGACCGCGAGGGCGGTGATCAGGCCGTTGAGCGGCCGGGGCAGGAGGAAAAACGCGCTGAGTTGCGACAAGGGTTTCCTTTGGTGCTGCGATTGTAAAGTTTATATAAAAGCAAAGTAAAAAATTATCGCCAAGAGCCTGTTGGCAGCCAAAGCGCACCGATAAATTTGCTCTTGACAGGCCCTGACGCGCAAAGTAGGTTCCCTAACGTTTTGTCTCTCAACAAGTAAGCTAACTATGAACACAATTAAAGGGGCGTTGTGCGCCTCTCTTTTTTTTATCAGTTCGGCCCTGGCCACTCGGCCCTTGGTCGGCGTGGCTTGGCAGGCGCCAAACGATCTGACGGCGATCGCTGCGCTGAGCGAGCAAGTGCGCTACGTGGCCGCGGGCGTGGCTTTTGTCGAGGCCAGCGAAAGCGCGGTCGCAGCCTTTGCCGAGCGGGGCTTGTCGATCCTCGCTTTCGACAAGCCGCAGGCGGGCGACCGCTATTTTATTGGCGATCACTTCGATCGGCCCCTCCCCCAAGGCGTTGAGCTAGTCTTTGACCGGCAGGGGGTTTGGGGAATTTTGCGGGTGGCGCAAACCGCCCGCTTGCACGAGGCCCCGTACTTTCTCTGGCCGCTGCCGACCAACTACAGCCTAGACGGGTGGTTGGGGGCGCCCAAAGGGGTACCCAAGGCCCTGCAAACGGCCTCGCCAGCGGTGGCCGCGCTCATCGAGCAAGTCGCAACCGAGCGCTTGCAGACCCACGTCGAAGTGCTTTCCCTGCAAGATCCAGCGCTGGGTAGCGTCGCCGGCAATATGCGCAACCGCTTTGCCGTCCATCCCCAGCTACGCGAATCAACCGAGTACATCCGCTCGCAGTTGGCCGCCGTCCTCGGTGCCGAAGCCGTCGAGCTACGTTCTTTTGCCATTGACTCGCAGCGCGTCATCTCCCATACCTCGCGCCGCGGCAACGAGGGCCAAGCACCCGTTGACACCACGGCGTACAACATCATTGGCACGTTGCCGGGCACCGACCCGACGGCCGGGTACTACATCATATGCGCCCACTACGACGCCACGGGTGTGCGTTCAGAAGGGGGCTGGGATTGGCTCAACGATCCGGCCCCGGGAGCCGACGACAATGCTTCTGGCGTGGCTTTAGTCTTGGAGAGTGCGCGGTTGCTGGCCGGACAGCAGTTCCCTTGGTCGGTCCGCTTTATCGCGTGGTCGGGCGAGGAGTTGGGCCTGTTGGGCAGTCGCGTTTATGCCAATTTAGCCGCCGAGCGCGAAGAGAAAATTCTCGGCGTGCTCAATTTCGATATGATCGGCTTCAATCCGATCCAACCTCGGCTCGAACTGTTGGCCAACCCCGGCTCGCGCTGGCTCGCCGAATGGATGGCCGGCGTGGTTGAGCGCTACGACCTTGGTCTCAACATCGACTTGATCGAAGATGCCAACGCTCGGCTCAGCGATCACGCCTCGTTTTGGGTGCGGGGCTACGACGCCATCCTCGGCAGCGAAAACCACCGGCCCATAGATCCGGACACCGACCCCGTGCGCCAAGGCCGCTACCGCATCAACTCCCATTACCATTCGGTGATGGACCTACCCGACAGTATCCATTGGCCGCTGGTGCGCCGCACCACCCAGCTAGCGGTGGCGACGTTGGCCGAGTACGGGTTGGGCGACGGGGCGCCGAACTTGGTGCTGTCCAGCGGCGATCTGCGCGGCGGCCGCGACGACGATCTCCACCTCAGTGTGCGCAACGTCGGGCTGGGCGCGGTGGCCAGCCGCTTTGCCGTGCAGGTCTCGCGCTGCGCCCAAGATTCGAGCGGCTGCGAGGTCTTTTATCGCGCCACCGCAGCCGCGGGATTGGCGCCAGGCGCGAGTGCGGACTTGCACATTCCCTGGCAGCGGTTTGGCGAGATGGTCTTTTTAGTCGAAGTCGATGTCGAAGGGCAAATCGACGAAGTGAGCGAGACCGACAACCGCGTCTTTCAACGCCTCCGCCTAATGCCGCAGGCGAAAATCGCGGTCTTTCCCAATCCTTTCCGCATCGGCGGCAGCGGGGTGCTGCGCTTCAGCGGGGTGCCCCTCAAAGCCCGCGTGCGGATCTTTGGGCCGGTCGGCGATCTAATGTGGGAAGGGGTTGAGGATGACGACGCTCAGCGGCGCTTGGGCGCCGAAGCCAACGAAGTGCTGTGGCGCGGCGTCAACCACACCGATATACCGGTTGGCAACGGCGTCTATATCTACACCATCCACGCCCCCGAAGGCACTTTACTGGCACAAGATAAAATCGCGGTCGTGCGCTAAAAAAACCCTTTGGGGCTTGCAACGAAGAGGAACTGGTGATTCGCGCAATTTTGTGGGACAACGATGGGGTGCTGGTAGATACTGAGGGCCTGTACTTTCAGGCCGGGCAGGAAGTTATGGCGACACAAGGCATCGAGCTGACGCGGGAGGATTTTGTCGCGCAGTCGTTGCAAAAGGGACAAAGTGTATTTGACCTATTGCCCAACCAAGATGCTGAATTAATCGATCGGTTGCGCCTGCGGCGCAATGCGCGCTACACGGCGTTGTTAAAGCAAGGGGTGCGGGTTTTCGATGGGGTGGTGGAGACGCTCCAAGCATTGCACGGCCGCGTGCTGATGGGCGTGGTGACAGGGTCGCGCAAAGATCACTTTGATGCGATTCACGCGCAAACGAATTTGCTCCAGTTTTTCGAGTTTGTAGTCGCCCGGGAAGACTACAAAGCATCAAAACCATACCCGGATGCGTATTTGACGGCCCTGCGGCTGCACGGGTTAGCACCTGAAGCCTGTGTTGCCGTGGAAGATTCTGAGCGGGGATGCGTCGCGGCAGCAAAAGCTGGGTTGCGCGTCCTCGCCGTGCCAAATGCCCTGTCGCAGCACGGCGATTTTTCGCCGGCGGACAAAGTGCTAAAATCCGTGCACGAGGTGGTGGACGCAGTGGAAGGGTTGTGCTGAAAATTGGCTAAATGACCTACTGCGACACGCTGGTCCTTACTTGCAAGAGCGTCCTATAGTGGCATGTTTATCAGCACCGTCCTCAAGATGTTTCTACTCTTCTACCTAGCGATCTTAACGGTAGTAGCCTATCGGGAACCTGCCAACGCCCGCCAACCGCGGCCAACCGCTGGGGCCTTGTCCCAAGGCCCCTATGCCGCTGCCATCGCCGCCGCTAAACGCGCGGTCGAACGCGATCCGAACTCGGCGGTAGCCCACCGCAACCTAGCCGACGCCTATGTCCGCGACAACAAGCTGACCGCGGCGCTGGCGGCCTACCAACAGGCTATCGCGCTGCAACCCGGTTACGCCAAGGCGCAGACCGAACTGGCCATTGTGCTGACCCGCCTCAATCGCCACGCCGAGGCCCTCGTTTTGTTAGAGGAGGTCACGGCTGCGACCCCGGATTACGCTTGGGCGCAGATGGCACTCGGGCTGCTGTACTTTCGCCAAGCCCAGTACGAGCAGGCCGTTGCCGCGTATGGCCGCGCCGTCGCCCGGCAAGACGACTACGCCGAGGCATGGTACAACCTCGGCGAGGCCCAACGCAAACTCAACGACTACGCTGCCGCCGCCGCGGCGTATGCCCGCGCGATAGCGGCCGATTCGACCGTGGCTAAATACCACCACGGCCTTGGCGCGGTCTTGTACCAGCGCCGCGAGTACGCGGCGGCCATCGTTGAATTACAGCGCGCCGTGGCGCTCGATTCGCTGTTTGCGCCGGCCCGCTTCAAGCTCGGCAATGCCCTGTTGCGCCGTGGCCAGCAAGAGGAGGGCCGCCGCCAGTTGGCCCTGTACAACGAACTAGAAAAGCAAGAAAAGCTGCTCATTGGCCTGCGCACTACTTTGGCCCGGACGCCCGACAAGGCCGAGCTGTACCACAAAATAGGTGCGCTATACGGCCAGCGCGGCCAGTACGAACAAGCGCACCAGTACTATGTCCAGGCCCTGGACCGCAACCCCAATTTTGCTCCCTCGTACCACAATTTGGGCAACCTGTATTTGCGCCGTCGCCAAGTGGCCACGGCCGTGTCTTTGTTCCGCCAAGCCCTACGCGCCGACTCTACGTACGTGCTCGCACATTTCGCGCTCGGCAATGCGCTGATGATGCAAGAGGCATTCGCCCAAGCGCTGGCAAGCTATGCGCGGGGGTTGCGCTTTGAACCGGACAACGTCCGCTTGCAGCGCGGCGCAGCCTTGGCTCGCAAGTTCGGCGCTGCAAGCCAGTCGTCGGACTAGCCGTGGTCTTGCTACTGCTCGCATTGGCGATAGCCAGCGCCGGTGCCCAGTCGGCGCCCCACTTTGTCGAGGTGACCCGCACCGCCGGCATCGACTTCCGCTATATAAACGGCGCGAGCGGCCAGAAGTACATGCCCGAAGCCATCGGCTCGGGTGCGGCGTTCTTCGACGCCGATGGCGATGGTTTGCTCGACCTGTACATTGTCAACGGCACGGCCCTGCCAGGCTATGACGGTGCGCCCGGCACCAATGCCCACTACCGCAACGAGGGCAACGGCACCTTCGCCGATGTTACGGAGACTGCGCGCACCGGCGACGCCGGGTACGGCATGGGGGCGGTGGTCGGCGACGTGGACAACGACGGCAACCCCGATCTGTACGTGACCAACTACGGCCCCAACGTGCTCTACCGCAACGAGGGCGCCGGTACCTTTGCCGATGTGACGGTTCGCACCGGCCTTGGCGACCCGGGTTGGGGCACGCATGCGGCCTTTGCCGACTGCGATCGCGACGGCGACTTGGACCTCTACGTGGCCAATTATATGGAGTTTGATGTGAACGCCAACAAAGAGTGCTTTACCGGTGCGGTGCGCTCGATCTGCGGCCCGCTGGCATACCCTGGTCAGTCTGGCGTGCTCTATCGCAACGACGGCGACTGGGCGTTTGCCAATGCAACGCACGCGGCGGGCTTGTTCAACGACGAGGGCCGGCAACTGGCTGCGGTGTTTGGCGACGGCGACGACGATGGCGACCCGGATCTGTTCATTGCCAACGACCGGCAGCCTAATTTTCTCTTCCTCAACAACGGCGACGGCACGTTTGTCGAGCACGGCACTATCGCCGGGGTGGCGTACAACGAAGAGGGGTACGCTGAGTCGGCGATGGGCGCCGACTTTGGCGACTACGACAACGACGGTCGGCTCGACATTATCTTGGCCACGTTCCAATGGCTGCCCAATACGCTCTACCACAACGACGGTGGGGGTTTTTTCAGCGACCTGACGTTTGCCGCCCAGCTCGGTGCGCCGAGTGTGCCCTACTTGGGCATGGCCGCGGTTTTTGTCGATAGCGACAACGATGGTTTGCTCGACGTCTTTGTTACCAACGGCCACCTCGATGAAAATGTGCGCGAGTTCGACCCGGATACGACCTATCCGCAGCAAAATCAGCTGTTCCGCAATCGGGGCGATGGCACCTTTGCCGACGTGAGCAATGCCAGCGGCCCGGGGATGCTCGTCGAGCGCGTCAGCCACGGTGCCGCATTGGGCGATTACGACAACGACGGCGACGTCGATATTTTCGTCTCGGATTCGGCCGCGCCCGGCTGCACCTTGTTGCGCAACGACCACAGCGGGCACAACTACCTGACGGTCGAAGCGGTAGGCACCCACAGCAATCGCGACGGGCTTGGCTGCAAAATCCGCGCCGTGGCCGGCGACCTGGTGCAAAAGCGCGAAATTCGCCGCAGCTATGGATACATGAGCAGCAGCGATGTGCGTCTAACCTTGGGTCTGGGCCGCCAGGGCCAAGTAGATTCACTGCAAGTTTTTTGGCCTAGCGGCGCGGTGCAGACGCTCTTAAATGTGGCGGCCAATCAACACTTGGTCATTGAGGAAACTAGCGAAGAATAATGGAGAGATTTGTCGTATGAAGTGGACAACAATTGCCTTGTTTGCGTTCGTGGCCTGTGCGACAGAACCCGAGCCGATGTACGTGGCTCGCATCGGCGAAACCCTCTTATCAAAGGAAGACTTTAAGGCCCGAGCGCAAAAGCTGATGCAAACCGGCTACGAGCACATCGAGGAGATGAATGCGGACGCCAAGCTAGCGCTGCTCGACGGCGTGATCGCCCGCGAGTTGTTGGTGCGCGAAGGGCTGCGCCGCGGCCTCGACCGCGAGCCGAGCATTGCCCGCCAAGTCGAGCGCACGGAGCAAAGGGCCGTGATGAACAAACTGTACGAGCAACAGGCCCTGCACGGCGATTACACATCGACCGAAGAGCAACTGCGGGCTTTTGCCAAAGAGCGCGCCTACGATGTCGAGGTCTTGACTGAGCAGATCGTCTGCGCCACCGAGCAAGAGGCGCAAGAGGTGCTAATGGCACTGCAAGAGGGCACTTCGTTTGCAGCGCTGGTGCCGATCTATTCGACGCCGGCCATCCAGCGGCGCTTTGGCCCGGCCGGCCAATTGGGGTGGTTCAAGATGGGCCACATGCTGCCCGAGTTGGTGGAACCACTGCAGACTATGGCCGCGGGCCAACTCTATCCCCAGCCGGTGAAGACCCAAATGGGCTATCACGTCTTCCGGCTCGACAAACGGCGGCGCGTAGATTTTGCGGCCCAGCGCACGTGGTTGCAAGAAAAAGCGCGCGTGCAAAAGCGAGCCGACGACATGGAACAATACGTCCACCGCCTGCGCCGCCAGTACGAGCTAGCAGCCCACGACGAGGGGCTAAAAGCCTTGACCACGCCCGATGCACCCGATGGCGAGGAGCGGGTGCTCTTTAGCTGGCGCGGTGGCCAGCTAACCACGGCCGCGTACTGGGCCAACCTAGCAGCCAGCCACAGCCGGCTCGACAGTGCCGCCCGTTACAAGGCGGCCGAGAACTTGGCCGGAGTGCAGATTATGATGGCCGAGGGCCGCAAGCTGCAATACGACCGCGATCCCGCGGTGCGCGCGCCGGTCGAGCAAAAGCGCGATGCGCTCATCGTCGAGTGGCTCTATCGCACCGAAGGCCGAGAGGTGGCGCGCCAGCAGCCGATCACCGCAGCGGACATTGGCGCGTACTACGATGCGAACGTCGAGATGTTTACCCGCACGGATGGCCAGGTTGCCGATCTATCCTTGGTCTATAACAGCATCAAAAACCTGCTCAGGCAGCAGGCGGCAACTAAGGCCATGGATGCCTTCATCGCCCGGCTGCGCGAGCAATACAGCGCGGATATTGAGATAAATACGGAAGTGCTCGCCGAAGTTAGCTTACAGATCTTTGCCCAGTCCGGCGAAGACGCTGATAAAGGTGAATAGCTTGGCCGCCGCAGGCGCTGAGTCGAGGTCTTCGCGCGTCCAGCGCAGCCCGATGTTGGTCGTAAGCGCATACCCCTGATAGGCCGATTGGTTGGCGATTTGGCCGGCCAGCACTAGCGTGGTGCCGTCTGCCAGAAAGCCCTCGGGCTGCTCGCCTAGATTGTTGGCGATCTCGTATTCGACGCCCGCGGTAAAGCTCATGTTGCGGTTGATCTGGCGGCCGGCCAGCAGCGAGAAAATCTCCGTTAGGTCGGACGTTTGCACGACGCCCTTATCGGCGGGTACCCGATTGCTGTATAGCTGTTTCCAGTTCAGGGTCAAATCCCAAGAGCGCAGGTTGAGCGGATACTGGGCCTTGTTGATTACGCCGAGGAAACGCTGGTCGTTGAGGTCTTCAGCCGCCGACCCTAGTTGCGTGTATTGGTCGTATTTGACCTTGGTGATAAACGAGATATAGCGGTCGTAGCGCACGTCCAAATACGCGGTGTTGACCAACGCATCGCGCGCTACGAGCTGGTCGCGGATAAAGCGCGCTTCCCCGAACGTGCCGGGCGTATCGACCCACAAAAAGACATCCTCGGCTATGTCGTCTGCGACCTTGCGCGGATTGACGATCAGCCGCAATTGCAGGTTGTAGCGCGGCAGTTTTTTGCTCGCGGTCAAAAGCAGGTAGGTGGTCGCATTTTCGCGGGCAGTTTTTAGCAGGCGCTCGTCGAGCCGGCCGGCCATGAGGTTGATGTCCGGCGCGATTTCAACGCCTGCGTACGCGTTGTATCCCCGGTGCCCGCGCTTGTAGGGATAGTCCGCTTCGGCGTCGTCTTCAAAGCGGTCGATAACCCCGTTGTTGTTCATGTCCATGCCAAAGAGAAAGTCCGGGGGATCGACCTCAAAGCGCAGGAAAGGCTCGGCGTAGTCGGGCAGGCGGTTGAAGTTGCGATTGAAGTCGGAGAGGTCGTCGTTGTTTTCGTCGATGCCGGGGAAGACCGCGCTGTCGGTCAGTAGGCCAATTCCTTGGCGAGTGTTGACGCGCGGGCCGTGGTAGCGTCGGGTCCAGTCGGGCAATTCATCTTGATCGTCGTTGTCATCGACGAACTCGTACACACTTTGTTGCTCGTTGCCGTAGTACACCTCGCCTTCGGAGTTGGGGATAAAGGCTTGGGTCGAGTACTCGGCGTCCATGCTAAAGACCTCGGCAAAAACCGTCCACGGGTAATGCCGCTTCTGCGCTGTCAGGTAAAAGGCTGCGGCGGTGTTGGTGGCCAGCGCTTGTTCGCGGATAAAGTTTTCGTTGGGGAAGCGGCGGTACTGGAAGTTCCGCACGTATTCTCCCCGCAGGTCAAAACCGGCAACGTCGTTGATCGACAGGTCAAAGCCAAGCAGCCGGTTGCCGGTGGGCAGGCCGTAGCGAAAGGTGTGAAAGGCTTGGTTGGCGCCGTCCTTGACATTGCCTGGGGCGCGCAGCACGGTCAGGAACACCGGTGCGCCGAGTTGGTTGGTCTGTTTGTTGGAAGCGACTTCTACTTTGTAGTCGTTGGCCAGTACTAGGCCGATCGCTAGGTGCTCGATCTCGCGGAAGTCGTCGATTTCGTCGTCAACCGTGGGGGCGAAGTCCTCGATGTTGAACGTGAGGGTTATTACGTCGGTGCCGCTGGCTTCAATCACGCCGCGGCGGCGGAAGCCACCTTCCACCACGGGGGCAATGTCGTCGGTGTGCTCGACGCCATTGGCGAAGATGCGCCAGCGCGACAGCAGGGCCCCGCCCTCGCCGTCTTCGGGCGAGTCGTCGGAGATGCGCACGATGATCGAGCGCACGAAGTCGTTGTTCATCGGCCCGCTGAGCTGGCCTTTGAGCGAATTGTCGCCAAAGGGAATGTTGGAGTTCATGTGCGCGGCGTTGACGAATGTTAGGCCGATATTGGAGAAGTCGCCGATGCTGACTTGGCCTTTGGCGGCCCACATGTTGGTGAACGTGCTGAACTTGACGCCAGCCTCGCCAGCGACGCCGGCGACGACGCCGGTGTTGTTGATGCGCGAAGTCAGCAGCGTCAGGGCGTATTTGTCTGCCATCATGTCCCATTGTACGCCGTCGAAACGCGGTTTGGAAAAAGTCAGCGGCGTCAGGGTCGTGCGGATGCCGTCGCCCACCATCAGCGAGGAGTGGAACTGGCCGGAGTGGCTAGAGGAGATGAGAACGTTGCTAAACCACGAACTGAAGCGCGGGCTTTTGAAGATGTTGCTGCCGCTGGCCGTAGGATAGTCCTCAGTCCAGTTGTACACCCGCCAACCTTGGCTGATATACGAGCCGTAGATGTCGTAAAAGGGCGATCCCTCCAAGAAGACATCGTTGTAGCGTTGGTAGGGGTTGCGCGCGTAGTTGGAGTACTGGTCTTGCCGCCAGTCGTAGAGTTCGTACAGGCGCTGTGGCTGGTACCACTTGCGCACTGAAGGGACTAGGGTTGAGGGGGCGACTTCAGTGGCTGAAGTGTAATAGGGATTGTCAAATCCGGTGGCGCGCTGGGCTGTAGAAGGCTGCGGCGTTCCGAGCAGCAAACCACAACCCAGCATTCCTATTGTCAGACGGCTCACGTCCTCTCTCCTGTTTAGGGGGCCCCTGATCGGTGACGCTCAAAGGTGAGCTCTAAGATGCTGGCGCTTGTTTTGGCCTGTGCAATTTTCATGGCGACGAGGTTGCCTTGCTCGTCGAGATCGATGTGGATGTTGGCGCATAATTTTCGCGTCTCGGCGACGCGCTCAGAAGTGAACTCGATACATGCGGTGTCCGTATCTTCAAAGTAGTTGATCTTCATGTTCTTCCATTCGTTGGTGCTAGAGCAAGCTGTAATCCTTCAAGACTGGATTCCCGCTTGCGCGGGAATGACTTATAGAGAAAGACAGTAGCGGTAAACGTTTCATGCTTTTAATTCACGTAGGATGGCTATGTCGTATCGCATTGCGTTAATATACGGCGCGGACTAACCGCTGGACGACTTCGGCTTTTGGATCGGTTTGCAATTTGACATGTACTAGGTAGATACCCGGCGGCACCAGCTCGCCGTTGTGCTGGCCGTCCCAAACATACGTCGCCCGGGCGCCGCGCGGCGTGGCGTTTGTCAATTCGGCAACTAGGCGGCCAGCGAGGGAAAAGACGCGCACCTGCGGCTGCTTGTCCGTCTTGACGACGGTAAAACTCAGCTCGTACAGGTCGTTGACTGCGTCGCCATTGGGCGTGAAAAGCGCGGCGTGGCGCACGTTGCGGATTAGGGATGCGCCCTGTACTACGGCGGGTACAAACACTTGATCGGCTCCCAATTCCGTTGGCACGACGCCTTGGGCGTTATCTGCTTGACTGGAGTTAAAAACAAAGGTTGCAAAGACCGTCGGGCTGGCAAAAACTCGCGTTGCAAAGGCGATGTCAACCGAGTCGCGCTTGACCACCGGTGGCGGTAGTTGCACCCACAGCGAATCGCCGCGCAACGAGCCGCTGGCCGCCACCTGCTGGCCTCCCACCCAAGCCGCAATCAATTCGGCATCCGCACTGCCCGGCGGCAAGGCGATCAGCACTTGGTCGAACCCGGGGTCGCGGCTGTTGAATGCCTGTGGCTTAATGGTATAGCGAAACTCGGTCAGCGAATCGAGGGCGGCTTCGCGCGGCCACACCGAGCCGCTCAGGCCAGCCAAGATGACCGGATCGTTGGCCACAATCCGCAGCGAGCGCAGCACCGGCGACGCGTCTAGGGCGTCGCTGTAGAGGCGGATGCGCGCGCGCAAATAGCGCCGGGGCGAAGGCGACTGAAAGCCTTGCCCGGCAAAGCGATGCGGTTGGCTCCAAGTGCTCCAAGTCGCATCGCGCACCTTTTGTTGGACAATGTCGCCGCGGTAGCGCTTGCGCGCTGCTTCATAGGCTTCTTTGGTGACTTCACTGCCGTTGGCGAGAAAGTAGCGCGTAACTTCGGTAAAGCCGTTGCCCGTTTGGGTCTGTACCTCCAATCGAGTTTGCGGCGGCAGGTCGGCGTCCCACTCAATGCGCCGGATACTGCGTGCCGCACCCAAGTCGAGGTCGTCGGACTCTAACTCGACGCGCTTGGGATAGCCTGCGCGGTGCAAGGCAAAAAGCTGCAAGGCGTTGGCGTCGCGCCCGTAGAAGCCGATCACGCGCCAGAGGATCAGGCGCGTGTCGCGGGTGGGAAATTGGAAATCGTTGAAGGGATAGCTGGTGCGCACTGCGGATAGCAATTCGTATTCAAACGGCCCTTCGGCCGTCGGGTCGGCTGTGTTGCTCGGACTGCCGTCGGAGGTGAGGATGTCGAACATGGGAAAGCCGCCCACCGCGCCCTGCTGGTAGCCGTAGAGCCACGGGCTGCGACCGCTGATAAGCGGCACGAAGATGATCCGGTCGATGCGGAACACGTTGCCAAAGTCGATCACCGACCAGACGCCATCGTCGCGCCAATCGCGATCCCCAGAAGAGGCTTGGATGCTCCACAGCCGTCGGCCCAAATCTGCATCGACGAGGAATTCCGCGCCGCTGGCCTTGCCGCAGCCGTCGCACTCGCGTGCTCTTGAAGTCCACGTTCTGCCGCCCCATGACGCCTCGCCCTTTTCCTCGCGGACTTGGGTAAACACCCGGGTCGAGAGGTTGAAGCCAATGCCATCGACCTCGATTTCGGCGAGGGCCGCGCCGGGGGTTTGGCCAGCCGCTTCAAAGCGCACAAAGCGGAGGATAGCAAAGTCTAAGCTGTCGCCCTTTGTCAAGTACTGTCCCTGGGGCGTTCCGCTGGGAGGGGGCTTATTGGCGGTTTTGAGCTCGAACTCTACTACCTGCTTGGTGTTGTTGTTGACCGGGCGACCGACGCGCTCAAACGCGATTTGCTTACCCGGTGCGCCCGCGACTTGGATGCCCGGGCTGACGTGGACTGAAAAGAATTCAAAGGGACGGGCGTCTTCGGTTTGGGGAAAGATCAAGCGGATGGTCCGGGCGACGACTGCGCGGTCCAAATCGACCTCTAGCCACCACTGCTGGAGCGGATCGTCTAAGTCGGGCTGCCAATAGGTGTTGTGATCTTGGTCGGCGACTAGTCCGGCTTGCGCTTGGTTGGAGGGCGCCCGCACTGGCAAGAGGCCGTAGTCGCCAATGGTAACCGATGAAAATTCGCTGGCATTGGCGACTGCGTTAAACGTCGTGCCAAAACGCTTAACAGTGATTCCGCTAGAGCCGATTTGGACCAGCCCAGCCGGATGATGCCACGCGGCAAAGTCCGTCCCGGCAAAAACAATGTCTTGGGCCTGTAGAGCCGAGGGAGCGACCAGCAAGAGCAGGACCGGCAACTTTTTCGCGATCTGATACATCTTGCCGGCGTCGCTGGTGGACATCCTCGGGGTGATCGGCTGGCGTCTAAGCATCGGCTTTTCTCCGCAGGGTGCGCGGTCAATAGGCGACCGCGACCGCGTGCGATCGCGTCACCACACCTAAGTCAATCTCGACCGCTAGCTGCACCAAGTAAAGGCCGGGAGGCACCAACTCCCCGTCTGGGCCGGTGCCGTCCCAAGTCGGCGCGTAGGAGCCGGCTTGGGACGTGGTGCTGAGCAGGGTGGCGACGCGGCGTCCAGCAAGGTCGCGCACTGCCATGGTGGTCGCCGCTTGGTTGACGCCAAACAGATCAAAGGCCGCGACGACGAGGTCGTTGGCTCCGTCGCCATTGGGCGTTACAACCGGTGAAGACAGCCGCAGCGCGCCCAAGACGCTCAGTTCTTCTTCGCTGGCCACCACTTGGATGCTGTTGCTGGCCACATCGGCGCGTGCATCACCTGCTTCAAGCGACTGGGGCAGGAGGGTAGCTTGTACGTTGCGGTTGATCAATTGCCCCTCTAAAAAAAGCGACGCTTGGTAGATCGCGCTGCGGTAGCGGACGCGGAACGAGGTGTCGGCGACAAAAGTGTGCGGAAACGCGAAGCTAAATTTGTTGGGCGTGGCGACGAAGGAAAAATCCACGCCTTCCTGCGCGGGCACTTGGTCGATTTCCAAGCCGAGAAAGCGCGCACCCGTAGGCACGTCTAATTCGATTGCGTCAAACCCCACGCGGTTGCTAGTAGCGAAGACTGTGCGAATGTCATAGACAAACGCAGTATCTACGCCCAGTGGGACCTTGGGATCGGGCCGTGGCCCCGCCAGCGAGACCTCGGCTAGCACGCTGTCGGCCAACAGCGGCGACACCTCAAAGGCCACGCTGTCTAGCACGCCAAAGGCAAAGGGCTGTTGGGTGGCGATCTCAAAGCGAAACTGGAAAAACGCCCCGCCATCAGCCGAGCGCACTTGGTCGCCCGACTCCACGTAGGAAATAGACCAAGGCGTCCAATTGTCAATATCCTCGCCGCGGTGTGCTTGGAATCCAGGCGCGCGTTGGTAGGCGGCGTGCACGACCGCTGGCGCGTCTTGGTAGGTCGGGCGGTCCACTTTGAGGAAGCGGCCGAGTTCGTCAAAAATAAAGTGGTCTATCGGATCGCCGTCGGTGCCCGAACGGGTCTGAATGACGAGTCGCACTGGGGCGGCTGGATCCTCGACGATGCGGCCAGAAGCGGTCTGCCGGTAGCGCGTGAAGTGCCAAGTAATCCGGCCGAGGCTCACCGGCTCGCCAAAGGACTTGACTTGCGACAAGTAGCGCGCCACTTGGGGATAGCCACGGCCAAAGGCCTGTATCTCGGCGAGGAGGCCCAGCGACGTGACGCCGCCGAACTTGAAGCGCAAAAAGCGCGTAAAGCGCAGCGGCGGCCGCAGCGACACAATAGTCTGGTTGTTGGAAAAGGTGCTACCGACTAGCTCGTCGAGCGGGTGGTAGCCAGATGACCCAAGCGCGACGGCCTCTTCTTCGAAAATGAGCCAGTCGGCGGGCGTGTTGGTGCGCGTTACTTCATAGCCTACCGGGAAGACGTTGCGCTGGCGTCTGTTGTCGTCAGTAAAGCCGCTTTGGGGCGGGAAGAAGACGAGGCTATCCAAGGCGATGGGCACTCCTAAATCGAGCGTGTAGAACACCGCGGCATTGGGTCGCCCATCAATGCGCGGCGGATGGACGAAAGAGGCCGTCAGTTCGTCGCCATCGATGAGGCCGCGCAGCACCGCTGCGTTGCCGCCCCAGATGCGCGGATGCCAGCCGACCAGTTGGTTGTTGATCTCCATCTGGTCCGGGTCTTTAGTAAAGGCCCAAGAGTAGTCAAAGATGTTGACTTGAGCGGCAACACCTGTGGCGCGCACCAACCCGCGCAGCACGTTGCGCCCTGGCGGCACGGCCCGCGGCTGGACGGCCCCGGGGCGCACCGAGTCATCGAGGGCGATCCAGCGCTCGGCCACATCGCCCCAAGGTTGGCCACTAGAGCCGACAACCCATGCCGACGCCTGCCCCCAAGCCGCTCCGGTGAGCAACAACAGTGGCCCTAGCAAGAAAGCGGTCAATACGCCACTCCTATGAGTTGGGTTGTGGTGGTCGGCGCGCCGTCTGAGTCCACTCCGATCCGGCATAGGTAGAGACCGGG
Organism: Candidatus Latescibacterota bacterium; assembly: GCA_965221515.1. Taxonomy (GTDB): domain Bacteria; phylum Latescibacterota; class UBA2968; order UBA8231; family UBA8231. Next base: position 2,587,568 of record OZ244897.1, on the reverse strand, counting down.
CGCGACCCTGGCGCCGGCCCCATCTCGTCCGTCCCAAGTTTCGCGATAAACCCCCGCCGCCCGCGGCGCGGCAATCAGCTTTCGCACTTGGCGGCCGGAAAGGTCAAAAATCTCGACGGCCAGCCACACCGCGTCGGCAAATTGCGCGAGCACCGCGGCGACTTCAACCTGGTCGTTGACCCCATCGCCGTTGGGGGTGAACACAGCAGTCGAGAGGCGGGCCTCTACCGAGGGCGCGGCACTTGAGGCAAAAATGTGGATGGCCCCGGTACCCACCTCGGCACTGGCATTGCCGGCCACAATCGGATGCGGCGGCACCGCATCGGCGCCCAGCAAAAAGGCATTCAACGGCGTGTGGTACTCCAGCAGCCGCAGCCTAAAAGTCAGTCGCATGGGCTGGTTGTTTTGGCGGGTCACCGGCGGAAAAAAGACCTGGAAGCCCTCGGCAATAGGCTCGACTTCGACGTCTGCGACCTCGACGAGGGGATCGCCCATTTGCAGCCGCGCAAAAATGGGTGGTGGAAAGGCGGTGAGCTTGAGACCGCGAAAGCCCGCTAGATTGTCTTGGTCAAACTGGGTGAGGATGTCGCAGACAAAGGAGGTATCGACTCCGCTGGGCACGGCCAAGACGCCGCCGCCGGGATTGAGATCGGAAGCCAGCGCGACCTCGCCGACGGCCCTGCTGACCAGCTCGGGAGCAAATTCCACCACCAAGCTATCAAGGCTCATGGTGGTCGCAGCGCGTCCGTTGAAAAAGACGCGGAACTGCAAGAATTCGCGCGGGCTTGGCAGGTCTAACGGCACGACGACCGTAGCCGACGAATCGAGTTGCAGCGGTGGGGTCCAGCCACTCCAATTCTCCACGTCTTGGCGGATGTCGGCCGGCACAAAGTCGCGCACTGGCCCGACTTCGGCCAAAGGCAGCGAGAGATATTCGGTTCTCGTTACTTCGCCTAGCACGGCGCCGGTGGTTGGATCGCGGCGGTACAGCGCGCGTCTGGGCAGATTGTTGTACTCGGACAAAGACACTTCTTGGCGGACGCCCGTGTCGCGGTCGCGGCGAAAGTAGGCGATGGGCGTGTCGTCCCTGCCGCTGCGGAGCTGCAAGCGCACGATCGCGGTGTCGCCGGCCCCGCCGCGATTCAACTGCTCGGCCCGCACCACGAGCCGCCCAAAATTCACCGGTCGCCCAAAGGAATGAAGTTGCGAGACATAGCTGGACACGGGCACGAATCCCTCGCCGTACACTTCGAATTCCGCGAGGTTGAAGGGATTGCGCGACAGCACTTTGAGCTGGAGAAAGCGCCCCTGTACCCCGTTGAAGGAAAGCTCGACCACTGGGTCTTTGTTGTCCTCGACGCGGCTGAGCAGGCGATAGACGGGCCGCTTGACCTCGTCGAACTGCTCGCCATCGCTGACCCGCAGTTCAAAGGCCTTGATAAACCAATCTAGCTCGCTGGGTGCTGGGGCAAACCGCACGCGTTCGATGGGGAAGGGAGCGCCCAGATCCCAAAAAAATGTGGCCCCCGCTTGATTGCGCGCCGTTCTAAACGCGCCTTCGGACGAGCTAGCAGGGTCGCCATCGACAAGTTGCAGCGGACCATTTACTTGGTTGAAGGGACCGTCGTTGGACCAAGCGCGCGGCTGCCCAGGCTTGGTGAAGTCGCTGGGGCTGCCGTTGAGCCACGTCTGACCGGCGGCGCGCAGCAACTCCATCAGGTTCTGGCCGCTGCGCAGTTCTAGCGGTTGCAGGGTGCCCGCTACGCCTACGGTTCCGTTTTGGATGTCCGCCTGCGAGGCCCACGACAAGCCGCCGCGGCCGATGTGGTATGTTTCGACTTCGGCCAGCCCCAGTTGTGCGCCCAGTCCTAACAATATGCCGACAGCGGCGCAGCGGCCAAGCGGAAGGGCGCAGGAAGACCGCATGATTATTAGTTCAGCGGAACCGCGCTGTGGGGCGCGTTCCCCTTGAGCACCTCGCGCTCAAAAGAAACGCTGAGGTCAATGGTCTCCACGGGTTGGTTGTCGAAATCAAAGCGAATGGCGATGTCGGCGATTTCCACTTGGATGCGCTGTATTTCGTCGTCTAAGCGGGGAAAGACAATGTACCCTTCTTGGTCGCGGCCGCTAAAGATAAAGGCGTTGGTGAACATGGTTTGCTTGAGAATGTCGGTGCGCGCCCTGAATTCGATCCGGCCTTGGCCGGAGTTGGCCTGCCAATACGCTCGGTAGTATTCGTACAGCTCAGCGTAGCTCAAGGCGCGGTAGATTTGGTTGTTGGCCGCTTTGATAGTGGCCTTGCGGGGGTCGATGACGACCTTGGGGAACTGGTAGTTGGCGACGCCTAATTTCATCACCATAAAGCGAGAAGGCGTCCAGTCGTCGCCGGGTGGCACCCAATCGCCAAAGGTATAGGGGTTGACGGCGGCCGCCCCGCCGGTTGAGGCTTGGGGAAATTGTCGGTTGAGTTCGGCGTCGGTCATTGGTCGTAGGGTGATGGCCAGCCGCTCAAGCGCGTAGGTGACGGAGCCGTCGTCGTTGACGGTCATGTCCTCGGCTTGGTGGGGCGTGGGCCGCAGCGGTTGGGGGAAATAGCGTCCACAGCCGCTGACGAGCAACAGGAGCACTGCAATCGATACGCATCCGCGCATTAGACGTTTTTTAATTGGCGATGTCGATGAAGGGCAAAAGTGGGCGGGTGCCCGATGACGCGCACCCGCCCTGCAGGAAATTCTCGCCCATGCGGCCACCGAGCCGCTCCGAGCGAGGGGTTTAGCGGCGGAAGGAATCCTTGATCTGGGCCCAAGTTGATTCTTCTACCGACGTTGCGGCGGCGTACTCGCCGATGCGCAGCAGCAGGGCATGAGCGTAGTACTGCCGCGCCGAGCCTTCGGGGCCGCGCGTGGTCATGTCGTTGACCACCGAAGAGGCCCGGTCGCCGTCGTCTCCTGTTGGTTCGCTGTCTTCGGCCCACAGGTTGAAGGCTAGGCCCGCGCCGTCTTCCCCGGCGACGGAATCCAACTGAAAGGTCTCGCTGGCCGAGGGCCCGCCGTCTTCCATGAACCGCTTGACCTCGTAGTTCCACTCGTAATAGGTGGTCCCACCGGCGTCCCACACTTCAGCGGCCCAGGCTTCGGGCGGATCGACGCGGACGGCGAACTCAATGACTTCGTTGTTTTCCAGCCATCCTTCTGGCCCGGTCCAGCGATAGCGCACGTTCTGCGGCGGCACCATGTCGCCCGGGCGGGCGATGTATTCCATGACCCAACCGGTGCCGAATTCGCGCCCGTGATCGGTCGGGTCGAGGGCAAACTCGATCATGTCGGCGTTCCATTGCTCGACGTTGGTGCCCCAGTGACAGAGGACATCGTCGACAATTTCCATGTGCACGTACCAGCGGTTGACGTCGCCGCCTTTCCAGCCCATGAGGGTGGTGACGTTGTAATCGTCGCGCTCGGGCAGGGGGCGATCGGCTTCGTCGCGCCACTCATCCATGGTGAGGGTGTACTCGGGATCGAACCAGCCCCAGTCGCTGGCGTCGGCATCGGCCGTCATCGCGCTGGGATCGGGAACTTCGAGCATGTAAAACTCAAAGCCGAGTCGGCCGTTGCGATTTTCGAGGGCCGGCGGGTCGTTGAACTGGGCGTTTGCGGCTCCGATTAGGGCTAGGCTAAAGCCGCAGGCGATCAGTAACTTCATGCTTGCTCTCCTTGCAGGGGTTTGAGCGAACTTGCAGCCTTTGCAAGTCAATGACAGAGGCCAAATATAAAACCGCTAGTTATGCGACACAAACCAAAAAGTCGGCCTAAAGTGGAGGCGCGGGCAGCGGGCCATTTTGCGACCGCGTCTCGCAATACAAGTAAACCCTTGAAAACAAAATGATTTTGTGCATTATATGACCACAGTTATGAGAAAAAAAGCCTTTTTTGACTTTGGCATATGCAGTAACTGGCCAAGTTTTTTGCGGAGGATTTCGATGCAATACACAGTCGCCCTGTCGGCGTTCCTATGCTGTATGGCCAGCCCGATTTCAGCCCAAATAGTCCACGTGTGGGATCTGGCCGATACGGCGCAGACCGGCCAGTTCACAGTGTACAACCCCGACGTCAATGATGCTGAGTTTGGCACGCCTATTACCGCCGGTGATATCGATGGCGACGGGCGCGCCGAGCTGGTGATTTCGGCGATGGCCGGCGATGGCCCGGCCAACGATCGCGCTAACGCCGGTGAAGTGGCCATTTGCTTCAACACCATACCGTTGGGGGGTGGCTTGGACTTGGCCACCGATGCCGGCGATGTGGTCACTTTGTATGGCGAGGCCCGGCGCGACCTTTTTGGCATTAAGACCCATGTCGCCGACCTGGTGGGCGACGAGCGCGCCGATCTTTTAGTGGGTGCTTTTTACGCCGATGCTGCCGAGCGCGCCGACGCTGGCAAGCTCTATATTTTTTCGGCCGAGCTCATCGCGCGGTTGCGGGCCGCAGCAAGGAGCTTGGATTTGGCGCAACGACCTTGGCCGGAGGGATTGACTGCCGTTGTCGGTGCTGAGCGCGATAGCCGCTTGGGGGTATGGATGACCGCTGGCGATTTCGACGGCGATGGCCACCAGGATGCAGTAGTGGGTGCCGACCAGGCCTCGGGGGCGGAGGGTGCTGTTGAGGCCGGCCGGGTGTACGTTCTCTACGGTCCCCTAGCGCAGAGCACCACTGTCGATCTGGCGGCTGCGGAGCATCCCTCGAGTATCATCTACGGCATCGATGCCCTAGACCACGCTGGTTCGACTGTGGCCGCTGGCGACTTTGACGGCGACGGCTACGACGACATTGCCATTGGCGCGGCGGCTTTTGGCACCTTGCGCAATGCGTACCATCGCGCCGGCGGCGCTGGGGATGGCCCGGAAAATCAGCGCGAAAATGCCGGGGAAATGTACGTGGTGTACGGGGGGCCTCGGCGTCCTGCGGCTATTGATTTAGCCGGGGATCCGCCCGCCGATCTGACCGTCATTTACGGGGCCGATGGCGGTGGGAGTTCGCCCGACCGGTTGGGCGAGGAATTCGTCTTGGCCGATATCGACGGCAACGGCATCCAAGACCTCTTTATTGGCGCCTATCGGGCCGACGGTCCGAGCAATAGCCGCGCCGACGCTGGTGAGGTGTACGTGGTGTACGGTGGCCCCCAGCGGCGCGGACAACGGCTGGATATGGCCGCGCCGCCGGCCGACGTCACCGTCGTTTATGGCGCCCGCCCCAATGCCATTACTGGCGACGCCGTAGCGGCCGGCGATATCCACGGCGACGGCTACGACGACCTCTTTATCGGCGTCCCCGGCGACGAGGGGCCGCTCAAGCGGCGCTTTGCTGGTGGTTTCGCGGTGTTGGCTGGCGGCCGCGATTTGCCGCACGAGATCGACTTGGCCAGCCCCGCGGTACCCGTTGTGTGGATTCAAGCACCCGATCCGATTGATTTTTCGGCCTATTGGGGGGCCAGCGGCGATATGGATGGCGACGGGCGCATTGACGCCATTCCCAACGGCATGGCCGGCGACGGGCCCGACAACCGCCGCGAAAACGCCGGGGAAGCCCACATCATTAGCGGGGCCGCACTGGCCCACTATTTGCCTGGCGCAGTTGCTACGGCCGTGGCAGGGGTGGAACAAGCCACCCCCGACCAAGCCGCGCTGTTGGCCAATTACCCCAATCCGTTCAACAGCTTCACGCGCATTCCCTTCGCGCTGCCGGTTGAGGCGGACTATGCCTTGGCTATTTACGGGGTCGATGGCCAATTGGTGCGCCGACTGACCAAGGGCCGGGGAATGGGTCGCTACCTAGTCGGGTGGGATGCCCACAACGACGAGGGTCGTCCGGTGGCCTCTGGGGTCTATTGGGCGCGTTTGCGCGTGGGCTCCCAACTGTACCGGCAGCCGCTGACGCATGTCAAATAACCTCTTTTGGCGACGGACTAGTGCGCTGAGATCGCGGATAGTGATTTCAATTTCAACATTCGGAGTTAAATTTTATGAATAACGGGCCGGATGCGCTGCTTGAAGCCGACGCCGGAGTCAAAGAGCGAATGGCCCGCTGGATCGCCGAATCTCGCTCGCTAGGTATCGACGTACCAAACATCACCGATGACCGCGTTCGCTTCTTTGAACGCTTGGTCGATTTGGAGGCCGCGATTGCGGAATGGCACGAGCGGCGCGCAAGCGTGAAGCGCACTGACGCCGAACGACTCTGGAAGAAACTCAGACTCGAATGGAACTATAACAGCAACCATATCGAAGGTAACACTCTGACCTACCACGAGACTGAATTGCTGCTCATCTACGGTCGCACGGCTGGCGGGCATCCGATGAGGGACTACGAGGAAATGAAGGCGCACGATGTGGCGATCGACTATACGCGATCGCTTGCCGGCGAGGAACAGGTTATTGGGGAGAGCGATATAAGACAGCTAAACAAAGTTATCCTCAAGGAACCCTTCTTGAAATACGCGGAGACGCCAGATGGCCAACCGACGCAGAAGCGCATTGTTCCGGGCCAATACAAGACACAGCCGAATCACGTGCGGACGGCGACTGGAGAACTGCATCGGTTTGCCGAACCCGAGGAAACGCCCCGCTTAATGGAGGAATGGACTCGTATTTTTCGGCGCGACCTAGCGCGGAGTGCCTACCCTCTGCCGTTGTTCCTAGCTGAATCGCATTGGCGTTTTATCCATATCCATCCATTCGACGACGGCAATGGGCGCACTGCACGGCTGCTTACCAATTACGCTTTACTGCGGAACAATCTGCCACCTATCGCAATCAAAACCGCAGATCGAGACCGCTATATCGGAGGGCTGCAAAACGCCGATGTAGGGCGCATGTTGCCACTTGCCGAGTTCATGCTGGAGAATGTCTCATGGTCGATTGAATTGGCGATTCGGGCTGCGAAGGGGGAATCGATTTAACGGTTTTTGAATTTGTACTACAGTACGCTTCCGATGTACATGAAGATTATTTTGGGAACGCTTTTGTCCATTAAGATGACTCAGATGAACTGTATGCTACACGATGTTGTTTCAGCTATCCATCAAGGCGGCTACCTAATCGAGCTAGAATTTGATGACGGTCAGCGCGGAACCATTGATTTTACAAAGTATTTGGAGAGACGAGGTGTATTTGAGCGATTTAGGGATCTTGAGTTCTTTCGGAGCTTCACTATCAACAAGGAGCTTGGCGTTCTGACATGGGGTAACGAGATCGACATAGCACCAGAGACCTTGTACGCAGAGGCTACAGGGACTCCTCTTCCTGAATGGATGAATCCAAAGAAAGAGTCTCAGAGGAACGAGGGGTCTTATACGGACTCGCCGTTGAGCAGTTGAACCTAATCGGGGTGCCCGATGGCCCTACCTTCCAACTCGTCCGCCAAGTTTTGGTCGGGGTGGAAAAAGATTTCAGTGAGAGCGAAGAGGCCGATCTGAAGATGCCATGAGTCCAAATCCGACAAGGAGGTGAACATGGACACTGAACTCATTCAATCTGATCCCGTAGTCATGATGGGTAAACCCGTCGTCGCGGGAACGCGCATTACTGTTGAGTTGATTCTGGAGAAACTCGCCGCAGAAGAGACAATTGACCAGATTCTTGAGGCGCATCCTCGTTTGACTAGGGAAGGCGTTCTGGCAGCCTTGAGTTTTGCCGCTCAAGCTCTGCGTGCTGATGTAGTGTATCCAACTGTTGAGCAGAGTACGTGAACCTGCTGGCGGACGAAAGTGTGGACAAAGCCATCGTCGATCGCTTGCGGCAAGACGGTCACACCGTGCTATACATTGCGGAGCTAGATCCAAGTATTGATGACGATGCTGTATTGCATCGAGCCAATCAGAGTAGTGCCCTGCTGATTACGGCGGATAAAGACTTCGGCGAGCTCGTTTTCCGTATGGGACAAATCCATGCTGGCGTCGTACTTTTTCGCTTATCAGGATTGTCTCTAGAAATGAAAGCGGCAATTGTATCGGCCGCGTTTATCGACCGAGGCCACGAGCTACTTTCTGCTTTCAGCGTCATTTCGCCGGGGATAGTACGGGTTCGCTTGCGAGTTGAGGAGCCCGATTGAGTAGAGACCGCGCGCCGAGTGGAAGTATCTTATCTCAGGGCTGCGCCGGTTGCAATCCCAGCAGCACGATCAAGAACGAACGCACCCAATAGGCACTGTTCATGTAAGGGTTTTTAGCCGAGGGCCAGTTTTTCCAGTAGGTTTGGTTGTGAGGGATGCGGTGGAACCACTGGAGTAGGGGGATGGCCGGCAATTCGGCCAGCCAGATCTCAAGGGCTTGGCGAAAGAGTGGCACGAGCGCCGGATTGTCGGGTGCGGTCTGGCCCATTAGATCGACCAAGCGGTCGAAATCCGCGTTGCGCCAGCGCCAGAAGTACGGAGTAGCCGTGCCAGTGGGCTGGACGTAGCGGCTGTGGTAGAGCCGGAGCGTGAAGTACGGGTCGCGCACTGAGCCGCCGTTGCCCATGACAAAGGCGCGGGCCGTGCCTTGGGTCATGCGGGTGTAGGCGTCGGAAAACATGCGGAAAGAGGCGTCAAACCCCGCGCGGCGCAGTTGCTCGACGAGCACCGGTGTGAAATCTTGGAAGAGAGCGGGAAAGACGACGACCGGAATTTTTAGGCGCTCGCCGTCCCGCTGCCACATACCTTCCGCATCTTTACTCCAACCCTTGCGCTCCATGATGGCGGCAGTCAGGGTTAAATCGTGTTTTCCCACCGGGTACTTTTCCAGCAGATCGTGAACTTGGTCGATATAGTGCATCAGCGGCGGGAAGTGGGGGAACGGCAAAAGGGTGTACTCGCCGGCACCCTGCCAGCCGATGGCCACGAGTTGTTCGCGGTCGATGGCGTGGTTTACGGCCCAGCGAATGTCCGGGTCGTCGAAGGGTGGCTCTAGGTTGTTAAAGCCGAGAGCCGGCGGCCACCAGTCCCGATAGCCATAGGGCCGCAGGCGGCCCGACCACGTGGTGACGTTGGGGTTTTGGTCGAGGAGGGTTTTGATGTTGGAGGGCCGCAAATCAATGCACTGATCCATCTGGTTGGCGAGGATCAGCTGAACCCACTTGTTCTCGTCGCCTTGGGGCAGATAGATGATGCGCTCGACCTGCGGCAGGCGCTGAAAGCCGATTTGGGCGGCCCACCAGTCCGCGCGCAAATCCCAGAGCCGCTGCTGGGGACTGGAGTGGGCCAAGCGATAGGGGCCGCTGACGACCGGCAGGCCGCGCGCTAAGTCGAGGTTTTTGAACGAGGTCGGGTCTTCACCCTCCCAGATGTGCTTGGGCACGATGTGGATGCCGTTGCCGAAGTTGTACGTAAAGTAGGAGAACACAAAGCGGGGGTTGGGTGCTTTGAGCACAAACCGCGCCGTCAGCGAATCCGGGACTTCGACCGCGGCGACCCAAGTATCCATATCGGTGGAAAAGGCCAGCTCGGGGGCGTGGGCCTTGAGCATGTCAATGGTGAACTTGAGATCGTGGGCAGTCCAAGGCCGCCCATCGCTCCACGTCACTCCCTTGCGAATGTAGATCGTCACTTCCGTGTAGTCTGCATTGTACTCGTGGTGTTCGGCGATCCAGGGGATGACGTGGTCTCTTGTTACGTAGGCGTTGTAGAAGTAGAGCGGCTCAAACAGGTAGTCGAAGCCCGGAGATTGGGTGCCGACGATAAAGGGATTGAACGAATCGTAATCCCGCATCTGCGACAGGCCGAGGATGAGCGTGCGGTTGCGGGGGACGTCCTTTATGCTCCCCTCGTCGGCGCCGCAGGCGGCAAGTGCCAAGCCGCCGAGCAAGCCCCAGGCGGCGCGTTTTGCCTTTGGGAGGAATTTTCTCATACTTGCCTCGGTAAGTGGACGCTTACAGAAGGTGCGCACTTCACTGGAACACAATCCCGCCCAAATAGTTGTTTTGCATGCCGATTGCATAGTCGATGAGGATCCAAGTTCCGGCTGCTACGGCCTCGCCCAGAATCAGGCCTAAAAAGAAAGGTTTGAGGCGGTTTAGCAGCGTCAGCCCACCGTATTTGAGCACCGTGCTCTTGAAAAGCCAAGCGACAAATACGCTGAACCACATCGAGCCGAAGACGCAGCTGATCGGGAATCCGAGCGAGTGAAAAGGCCACCACAGGAATCGGTGCTGAGCGGCCATGAGTCCGCCCATGATCGCCGCGCCAACGCCGATGTGCATCCAGGTACTTGGCCGCGGCTCAAATGGGTTGAGAATGCTCTTTTCCATGAATCGATAGGGATATTGCGCGACGTTATCAAAGTAAAATCGCGACAAATTAATGGCCCCGTACTGATAGCCTAGATAGAGCGTTAAGGAGACGACGCAGGTCAGCGTCAGGACGATCACCACGACGGTGGCCCCAAAGAGGCGGCGGCGCTGGGGTAGGCTGATTTCGGTGACCAGCTTCAGGCCGTTGGCGCAGGCGCTCATCAGCAAGATCAAGGTGTCCACGCTCCAGGCATAGCTCAGGGCCATGCCAGCCATGCCCTTAGTACCCAACACAGTACCCCCGACATTGGCGACGACAAAGTCCGGCCCGTTGGTCGGCGGAAACATCGACGCGACGCCCCCTTGTGCGACGACGCGGGCAATGGTCATAAACCCGACAAATGCGCCGAATAGTAGCAGCGGAACCAAAAGCAGGGGAATGCCGGATTGCCACAGCCAGACCCCCATCACTAGGAAGCTGGCCACCGCTCCCCACACGGCCACGCCGTAGGAGGTGATTTCATCGGCGTCTTCTACCTCGGGCGCGCGGCCCAAAGCCTTGCGCAACACGTTGCCGAGGTGCCGCCGGCCCACCCACAAGGACCCCACCACCAAGACGATCATGCCGCCCATGGCTTGGTGGATGATAATCGGGTCGGTGTACTGGCTGTACGCGCCCATAGTCTCGTCTTTGCCCCCCCAAGCCAGCATCCCCAACAACCCGCGCTGCACCACATTGACGAGGTAAAAAAAGACCAAGCCCAAGGCGATGTTCTGGGGGATGAAGTAGGAGAATCCCACCATCGACAGGTTTAGATTTAAGCCCAGCGACACCGCGCCGCGGAATAGCGACAAGCCGCCGAGCGAAGTGCTGACGGTGGGGATGATCGCGAAGTAGTTGTGCAGGGCGTTGATCGAGGCGAGCACAAAGGGGACGGCAAATGCCAACCACATCAACCCGCTGCGGAATAGGGGTTTGATGGTCCGGCCGCGTCCGTCGTCGGCGATCATGGCCAGCGGGAGCTGGACCATGGGATAGGCTAAGCGCTCGTGCTCTACCCATTGTCGGCGCACGATCACCATCAGGCATACCATCGCCAGAAAAAGGGCGAGGCCGAACACGGCCCAGTACAACAGAGGAAGCGACCAAATTGCCCACGGCACGGCTCCGGTCGGATCGCCCTCGTAGAAGCCCCAGATGGCGTCGCGACTTTGGGGCACCGGCCAATCGGGCATGTAGGGTTGGACGATCTCGGCCCAGCCGTTTTCCGGCGTAGCGTAGTAATAGGCCCCAGTGATTACCGGCAAAAGTTGCGCCGGCAGGCCGCGGCCAGACAAGGTGTTGGCCAGCAAGATCAGGAAAAAGACCACGGCCAATTCGCCGCGTTGCAAGGGCAGGCGCGGATGCAGCAACCGCAAGAGCGGGTTTAAGAGGAGGACTAGGACAAAAAAGAGAAAAGTCGCCCCGGGGGTCAGGTTCCACACGGCTAGCCCGGAGCCTTTGATGATCATGTCGTTGTAGGTCGAGCCGAGACCGATGCAAACGGCACCGAGTAGCCCGACGATCAGGGCCTTGGGCGTGCATCCTCTTACCGTGGGTGGTGAACGCTTTGGCAAAATGCTCCTCTCGCGTTTTGCAATAGTTCTTGACAAGGCCCATAGGCGCGGACGAACTTCCGCACACACAACAGGAGATACGACTATGGAAAAAGTACCGCTTTGCGTCGTCGGCTGTGGCGGCATGGGCCATCGCCACATCCTAGCCTACAAGGTGTTAGAAGACAGCGGCATTGGCAATGTCGAATTGGTGGCCGTCTGCGACGTGAACCGGGCCAACGCCGAGTTTGCCGCCGGCGAAGTGCAGCGGCTGTTTGGCCGCGAGCCGCTGATTTTTACGGATATGGACTCGATGCTCAAGCGCGATGATATCCTGGCCGTCGATGTGGTTACGGATGTTTCTGTGCATCACCAAGTGGCGGTGCCAGCCCTGTTGGCCGGCAAGCACGCGCTGGTGGAAAAGCCTCTCGGCATTACCATGCGCGCCTGCCAAGCTATGATCGACGCGGCCCGCCGCGGCCAGGCCGTGTTGGCCACCGCTGAAAATTACCGCCGCGACCCGCCCAACCGCTTGGCGCGCGCCGTCGTTGAGTCCGGCTTGCTGGGGGAGCCCTTTTTGATGCTCCAGACATCGGCCGGCGGCAGTGATCGCATAACCATTACGCCTTGGCGCCATCGCAAAGAAAAGGGAGCCATTGGCTTGGACATGGGCGTCCACTACGGCGACATCATCCAATACTACATGGGGGACTACGCGCACGTCTTCGGCGGCGGCTTCATCGTCGAGCCGGTGCGGCGGCGGCCCGCAGGCTACGACGATCACCCCCTCGAATCCTACCGCGTGCGGGCCAAGACCTATCCCGACAGCGTAGAGGCCACCGGCGAGGATTCGGTCGTCGCGCTATACCGGATGCGATCTGGTGCGCTGGCCCAGCTCGTGCTGGTGGCGGGCCGCGGTGGTCGGGGCTGGGAGCGCAGCGTCCACGGCCGTCTGGGAGCACTCTATGCTCCCGGCGACCGCAACGGTCGGCCCGCCGTGCTGCGCTTGGAAGGCAAGGAGCTAAAAGGCCGCGAAATCCTCGCGCTCCTGCCGGATTTTCAGCTCGACGAGATCACCGAGCGTCTCTTTGGTGCCGATGGCGTAGAATACGATCCGTCCGCTACGTCTTTCTACGAAATCGACTCCCGGCACTTGGCCATTGAGTACCACGACTTTGCCCAAGCCATCCTCACCGGCGGCCAGCCCGAAGTGGATGGCTTGGGCGGGATGCAGGCTGTGGCGGCGATTGTGGGGGCCTATGAGTCGGCGCACGCCGGGCGCTCCCTGTCCATGGAGGAGATTATGAGCGGGGCCGTGCGAGGTTATCAGCAGGACATTGACGAGGCATTGGGTTTGGACTAAAGCGTCGTCACCATGACCCAAAACGGCTGCTTACCCACTGCGTAATCTGCGCTGGGTTGTAGGGCGCCGCTGGCGGCATCGACCTGATAACAGGTCATGTGGTCGGCGGCTTCTCCGGCGCAGTACAGGTACGCGCCAGTTGGGTCGATGTTGAACGAGCGCGGGCTGGCCGGCACGGGGTAGTGCCCAAACGGGCTGAGCGCGCCCTCGGCGTCGATGTTGTAGCCGACGATGCTGTCGTGGCCGCGATTGGAGGCGTAGCACCACTGGCCGTTGGGATGGACTTCGACGTGGGCGGTGTTGCCGCCTTCGGCGTAATCAGCCGGCAGGGTCGAAATGTCCTGAAAAATGGAGAGGGTGCCGCGCTCGGGGTCAAAGCGGTGGGCGGTGAGTGTGTTGCCCTGTTCGTTGACGATGTACGCGACGTCGCCGAGGGGACGGAAGCAGATGTGCCGGGGGCCGGGATCGCCGGCTGGGGGCGCCAGTACGGGCGGGTCGTTGGGCGAGAGTTGGCCGGTGCTGGCGTCAAAGCGGAACTGGCTGGTTTTGTTGTTGGGGCAGACGTGGGGCACAAAGACAAAGCGCTCGTCCTCGGTCAGCAGGGCGGCGTGGGCTTTGGGGCCGGTGTCGATGCGCTGGACCAGGTCGCCGATGGCTCCGTCGTCGGCTAAGCGGTGGACTGTGATGCCGCCGCCGGTGTAATAAGCGGTGAGCAGAAAGCGACCAGCCGAGTCGGTGATCAGGTGCGCGGGGGTGTCGAGCTGGGTATCGACCTTGTTGATCAGGGTCAACTTCCCGGATGCGGTGTCGAGGTGGAAGCTGGCGAGCGTGGAGGACTCGACGTGGGCGTCGTAGAGCACGGGGCGCGTCGGGTGTAAAAAGAGCGCGCCCGACGGGCCGTGGGCCGGACTGGTAGCGCGCAGGTCTAGCGCACCTGATTGGGGGTCGAGGTCGTAGAGTTTGATGGTTTCGTCGCCGGTGAGGGAGACGAAGACGACGGGTTGGTTTTGTGCGGTCATTGAGGTTTGCTCCTTTGAGGTGTTTGGGGACAAGCTAGCGGATGGTGCGATTGGAGGCATGATAGTGAGTATCGACATAGACCTAGGATGGCGGAGCCGATCCCTCGAACATTTTTTCTATCTCCGGCCCGCCCATGCGGTCGAAGTCGTCGGGAACTTTGATCTGTCCGGCCATAAAACCCAACCGGCGAGACGGGTGTTGTTTGGGCAGATTCAACGCCGCACTCACGCCGCAGTCTGTCGTACACTGCCTGCGCCTCAGAACACCCTTTGGCAATAGGTCCGACAACAACTTAGCCACCTTTGACCACAGATGTTGGCTTTTGTTCATGTAGAATTCCTTTCTTCTCACTCTTGCTCCACGTCAAACGCCGCGATATTGCGCTCGTCTTTGCTGAACTCCACGCCAATCAGGTGAATCGGCTGCCCCAAGGCGCGATACTTATCCGCATACCGCCGATCCTTGAGCTGTCCTATGGCCGCACCCGCTGACGCCAGCTCAACGACCTTAAACTCGAACAGATAGACATGGTCATTGAAAAAAACCGCCATGTCCAACCGGCCGTGACTGCTGCTGTCCTCCACTGTGATGTCCAATCCCAGCGCGGCGAAATAGGAGTAAAACACGCTGGCGTAGTAGCCCTCGTAATCGGCGATGTCGTTGTTAGTGTACCACTCGTAGGGAATGCTGGCAAAAAAGGCGTGGAACAGCGTCTTCAGCCCGGCAAAATCGTTGGCTTCTAACAGCCGATACAGCCGCACGCTGTTGGCCATCTGCCGCGTCGAGTCCTGCACTAGGTAGCGCAACAGGCTGCGGTTTAGACTCTGGCGCACCTCCCGATTGGGATAGCCCAAGCGATAGACCGGCTCGCCGCCAAAGTCGTCCTCGTCGGTTATCGTCAGGTAGCCGGTCTGGAATAGCAGGGCCTCGGTGGCAATGTGATCGACGTCAAAGGTCGATAGCAACTCGTCGCTGCCGACCATCTCACCCAACTCCAAGGAACTGACGTGGCGTTTGCCCAGCGTTTCGACTAAAAACGTCGGTGTCGCGGTCTCAAACCAATACGCTCTGAACGCGCGGTTGCGAAACAGCAGCAGGATGTCAAATGGGTTGTACACCTTCTCGTCGCCGAGCCAACGATAGCCATTGTACCAGTGGCGGATCTGCTCCCGGTCCAAGCCCGGCAGTTCGGGCGCAAATACGGTGTTCAAATCGGCCTCGGTGTAGCCGCAGATCGCCGAATAGCGCGGATCTAGGGTGATGTCGGTGAGATTGTTGAGACCAGAAAACAGGCTAACCTTGGAGAATTTGCTCACTCCAGTAATGAACGTGAAACGGACGTGCGCGTCGCTATCTTTGATGACCGCATACAGGCCGCGCAAAAAGTCGCGGTTGGCGAAAGCTACATCCGGCACCTCCAGTGCATCTAAAATCGGCTTGTCGTATTCGTCAACCAGCACGGCCACCGGCTGCTCGGTTTGGCGGTGCAGTGCTTCCAACAGATGCGCGAAGCGCTCCGCTCCGGTGGCGTAGTCGGATGCCACACCGGTGCGACGTTCGACCGCGTCCAATTGCGCCATCAGATTGGTCTCCACGTAGCCGGGCACCTTGAAGTTGCCGCTGCCGAAGCTGAGCCGCAGGACTGGATGGCGCACCGACCAATCCCAATGGTCGTGGATGGCCAGCCCGGCAAACAGCGGCTCGTTGCCCTCGAACACCTCCTTGAGCGTGTCCAAGAACAGGCTCTTGCCGAAGCGTCGGGGGCGCGACAAGAAGTAGTGCTTGCCCTCGTTGAGCAGCCGACGGATGTAGGCGGTCTTGTCAACGTAGTAGCACTCGCGCTGGCGAATCTCGCCGAAGGTCTGAATGCCGATGGGGAGTAAGCGTTTGCTCACGGCCAATCTCCTTTGGGGCCGGGATAGCAGGCCATCTTTTAAACAGCCTAACAAGCCGTCTGAAAACCCCTCTTAAAGGCAAGAAATCTCCGCCTTCATCCCATGCGCTCGCTGAACGCGACATGTGCCAAAAGGCGAGTGCGGTATGCCACTTTCAGACTAAACTAACGATGCGGAATGCAGGGGCAAGGATGACGACGAAGGACCCATCGCACTCGGCTATGGGCTGAGAGACGCGGGGGTTTTTCTTGAGTGGTGGACGAGGTTGGAACTGATAGGCGATTGATCAGAGTGCGACAAGAAGCTATACTACCCACCCATCCACCTCGCCTGCATTCTCATGCCTACGCCGCAACACCAGACGACGATCATCGTGCTCTTCAGTGCGCTGACGGTTCTGGCCAGCATGGGTATTCGCCAGTCATTTGGCCTCTTTCTACAGCCGATTAGCGACAGCTTGAGCTTGGGGCGCGAAGTGTTCAGCTTGGCCATAGCGCTGCAAAACGTGGTCTTCGGCCTGCCCCTGTTTGGGATTATCGCCGACCGCTATGGGGCGCGGTGGGTCGTGCTGGGAGGCGCGTTGATCTACGCGGCGGGGTGCTTGCTGGTGCCGGCTAGTAGCAGTCCGCTTGGTTTGTATCTGACGCTGGGCCTCATCATCGGGTTGGGGCTGGGTAGCACGACGTATGTGGTCGTGTTGGGGGCCGTCGCCCGCGTCGTCCATCCGGCAAACCGCAGTACGGCGTTTGGCATCGTCACCGCGGCCGGGTCGTTTGGTACCTTCGCCTTAGTGCCCGGAGTGCAGTGGATGATTGTTCACGCGAGTTGGCAAGCGTCCTTTGTGGTCAGCGCGGCCCTAATCGGCTGGGTTGTGTTGTTGGCCTTTGGCTTTCCGCGGCGTCCCAGCACACAGGCAGCCCGGTCGTCCGGCGAGGGTACGCTGCTGCAGGTGCTGGTCAGGGCGCGGGGCCATTCGGGTTATTGGCTACTCAATGCGGGGTTTTTCGTCTGCGGTTTCCACGTCGCCTTTATCGCCACGCACCTGCCTTCGTTTCTCACCGACAGTGGTCTGTCGCGCATGATTGGGGCCACGGCCTTGTCGCTGATTGGCCTGTGCAACATCTTCGGCTCGTCTTTGTTCGGCTGGCTGGGCGACCGCTATCGCAAGAAGTATTTGTTGAGTGCGCTCTACTTCAGCCGCGCCGTGGTCATCGGCTTGTTTCTCTGGGTCCCCCTGACCAGTTTTTCCGCCCTGCTCTTCGGCGGTTTAATCGGCTTCTTGTGGCTGGCCACTGTGCCGTTGACCAGCGGGACGGTGGCGCAGATATTCGGGGCGCGCTACTTGTCAACGCTGTACGGGATTGTCTTTTTCAGCCATCAGGCCGGCAGTTTCTTGGGCGTCTGGCTGGCGGGCCTGCTCTACGACGCGACGGGGTCGTACAATCCCGTCTGGTGGCTGGCGATTGCCCTCGGCGTGGTAGCCGCGCTGCTCCACCTGCCGATTGCCGACCGGCCGGTGGAGGACGAGGCCGATTAAGGTGCGTTGGGCGGCGTCGCCTCGGATTTGCGCGCCCGCTCGGGCACGAGTTCGATGCCTTGAGGTGGGTCTTGCGACCAGACGGTGCCGTCGTCTTCGAGCTTGCGGTGGGAGGGCCAGATGCCGTACCAGTCGAGGAAAGGCGTGGGTTGGGTTTGCATGGTGATCTAACTTTGGGTGAGGTCGCCGAGCCGGACCAACTCACCGCCGCTTTCGGCTGAGGCATTGGCTGCCAAAACAGCGGCTAGGCTGTTGAGGGACGGGACGTAGGGGCTGCGCGGCATGGACGGGTCGCCGGCTTGGACGGCGGCGATGAAGGCGCGCGCTTGGGCGAAGAAAGCACCCCGCGCTTGCGGCTGTTGTTCGGCCTGCCATACTACCTCGCCGTTTTCGGTCACTTTTTGTGGAGTCCATTCGATGATCGAGTCGTCGCTGACGACGAGGATTTCGCGTTTGGAGTACGGGACATTGCTCATTACCCGCGAGACGCTGGCGTTGGCCGTCACGCGCCCTTTGAAGCGGTAGTTGACGTTGTACACGTGGGGCAGGTTCATCGGCTCGATGCGCTCGTCGGGTAGGGATTCGACGTAGAAGGCCGAGACCGCCTCAATGTCGCCGAGGAAGTAGCGCAACAGATCGACGCTGTGGATGGTGTTTTCGACGAAAGAACCGCCGCAGAGTTCGTAGCGGCTGGTCCAATAGCGAATGGGCTGGCCGCTGTAGAAGTTTTGGATTTGGGCGTGGCGCGGCGTGCGCTGTTGCAATAGCTCCAAGGTCGGCGCGGAAGAAGGCTCGTAGCGATAGACAAAGCCGACTTGGGAGACGATGCCGGCTTGGTCGATGGCGGCGTTGAATTCGGCGACTTGGGCTAGGTTGAGGGTCTGCGGCTTTTCGACGAACAGAGCGACGCTTTGGTCTGCGGCGATGAGCACTTCGTCGGTGTGTGCCGTCGGCGGAATGCACAGGTACACCGCGTCGAGCTGCTGCTCGGCGAACATTTGGTGGTGGTCGGTATAGGTCGAGTGAGGCTTGTAGATGGCCGCTTGTTGTTGGAGGGTTTCGTCGCTTTTGTCGCAAAAGGCTTGGAAGACGACTTGGCCTTGCTCGGCGAGGGCCGCTAACGCCGGCAGGTGCGCCTGTTGGGTGATCCAGCCGAGGCCGATGCAGCCAACGCGGACAGGTTTCATGGGCAATTCCTTTTTAGGGGGTGAGTGCTTCGATGCGGGCGATCAGGTCGGGTGCCAAGTAGCGGCCGTCGGCAACGGCGGCGGAGATTTCCAGCTCTTCGAGCGTTGCAGCGCCGGTGAGCAGCACCGAGACTTGGGGGTCTGACAGCAAGTAGCGCAGCCCGTGGTCGGGCATGTCGCCGGGTTGGTCGGCGAGCAAGGCTTCGACTTTTGCGAGTTTGGGATATAGTTCGGCAAAGCGGCCGGCCTCCTGCCAGGCGTCGCGCTTGGAGCCGAGCAGGCCGGCGTGCAGCGGCGAGGCGAGGATAACGGCGACATCGCGGGCCGCCGCGGTGGGCAGGAGCCGTTCCTTGGCCGTCTGCACCAGCAGGTCGTATTTGAGGAAGGTGATCACCGAGACAAAATCGTCGCACTCGGCGAGGACATCGCGCATCAGCACTAGGTCTGAGCCGGTCAGGCCGATGTGTTGGGCGAGTCCTTGATCGCGGATTTCGCGCATGGCCTCTAAGGCGCGTCCGCGGCCGAATATTCCCGCCCAACCCGCCTGCTCGGCCTCGTGGAGTTGCAACAGATCGACCGAGTCGCGCTGCAAGCGCAAAAGACTCGCTTCAAATCCCCGCCACACGGTATCGCGGGTGTAGTCGAAAGGGGCGGGATAATAGCCTATCTTGGTCGCCAGATAATAGGGCGCGTCAACGCCTTTGAGGGCGTGGCCGAGGACTTTTTCGCTGCGGCCTTGGCCGTAGAGCGGGGCGGTGTCGAAGTAGTTGATGCCCAATTCGAGGGCGCGCTCGACCATGGCGACGCCGTGCGCCACCGGCCGCAGGCCGTATTCCGGACGGCCGTAAAACCAAGACCCGCCCATGGCGATTTCGCTGATTTGCCAGTTTGTTTTGCCGAATCGTCGGTATCGCACGGGTGCGCTCCATTGTTGGGATTAGGTGGAATGGAGTAACTTAGACACCACCACCACCAGCCGCCACTTTTTTTATTGCTTTGGAGACGACGATGCACTACAGCTATATGGTAATTGACTTTGCGGATCTCGGAGGCGATTTCGCCGCTGGGTTGGCTTTTATTCGGGATTGTGGGTACGAGGGCGTCGAGTTGAACTTGACGCCTGCGGTGCTCGGTCAATTGGACGCGATTGAGCGTGCGGTGGAGGCGTGCGGCTTAGTGGTGCCGTCGCTTTTGACCGGGGCCGCCTATGCCGAGGGGCTGTGCTTGAGTGTGGCCGAGCCAAGCCGCCGAGCCGGTGCAGTTGCTAGGCTGAGGGAGTACTTGCCTATGGCTCGGCGGTTCAACGCCACCCTCGTCGTCGGGCTGTTGCAGGGCTTGCGCGCCGACGAGCCGGATGCCGAGGTGGCCAACGAGCGCATTGCAGCCGGTCTGCGCCAAGTGGGCTGGGCGGCGCAAGACGCGGGTGTGGACTTGGTAGTAGAGCCGATCAATCACCTGCAAGTGGGGTTTAACAATTCCGTCGGCGAGGTGCGGGCTCTGATTGAGCGCATTGGTCTGCCGGTTTTTAGGCCGATGGTCGATACTATTCACATGAACATTGAAGAAAAGTCGTTGACGCAGCCCATTTTCGACTGCGGCGACGCGCTGGGGCACGTCCACTTATGCGAGAGCAACGGCGGCGTACTGGGCAGCGGCCACCTCGACTTCAAGGCCGTACTCGCGGCCTTGGACACCATTGGCTACACGGGTTTTGCCTCGGTCAAGGTCTATCGCCAAGCCAGCTTGCGCCAAGCCGCGCCCGCGAGTTTGGCGTACTTGCGCCGGCTAGCCGGCTAGCGAGCCGCCCAATACCCGACGAAGACGGCGGGAAGGCCCAGCAGCAGTTGCAGGCCGATGTGGACTAAGGCGGCTGGCACCTGCCCGGCGCGCACTATTTGCGCGGTCTCGTAGGCCACGGATGAAAAAGTGGTGAAGCCGCCGAGGAGGCCGACGAAGAGAAATAGGCGGAGTTGGGGGCCTAGGTATTGACGCGCTTCGGCCAAGCCGCCCAACAAGCCAATGACTAGGCAGCCGCTCACGTTGACCACGAGGGTGGCGTAGAGCGGGGTGCCCAACAGGCGCTGGGTTGCCAAGGAGACTAAGTAGCGCAGCACGGCTCCGATAAAGCCGCCACAACCTACTATGAGAATGCGATCCATTTGCTGGAATATAGCGATCCTAAACGATTTGCAAGCATGGAATGTTCATGGCCCCTGTCTTTGCCTATAAGTCATTCCCGCGCCAGCGGGAACCCAGGATGGCTATCTCCGAGGTTGGTGTGAGCCTTGTCTAACGCGGGATCAGTCGGATGTCCAAGCGGCAGCCAACAGCGTCTGCGTATTTTTGCAAAGTAGCAAGAGAGGGAGAGTGCTTTTTATGTCGTCCCGATGCTTCAAGGCGTGCGACTGCTGGTGTTTGGGTGCCCATTTTTTGGGCAATGTCAGCCTGAGTTAAACCAGCATTCTTTCGGGCTTTGAGCATTTCGTCAAAGAGGGCGAATTCATCTGTAAGCGCATCGTATTCAGCGACGAATTCGGGGTCTTTCATCCATTCGTCAAGCAATTCTTTATGCGTTTTCATGTTTAAACTCCTCCTGGCGTTTGCGTGCAAGCTCCAATTCTTTTAGCGGCGTTTTCTCAGACTTTTTGATGTAGGCATGAAGTACAACTACCTTTTGACCAGCAACCGTACAGAAAAACGCACGTCCTATTCCTTCTTTGCCTTTTGCTCTAATTTCGAATAAACCATTCCCCAATGCTCGTGTAAAAGGCATTCCCAAATTTGGCCCAAAAACCGAGATTCGCTCTGTGATACGCGCATAAACAGCTCGGATGCCGACAGGCCAAGCATTTAGGATACGTTGGACATTTTCGTTGTAATAAACGATTTTCCAAGACATAACTTATATTAACAAATATGTTACAAAAAATCAACTCGTTGATCAAGGAGAAATAGATAATGAGCCAGCCTAGCGCACTTGCGAAGTTTATCGGCATTCCATTGCACTGGCAGATCGCCATTGCTCTGGCTTTTGCCGCATTAGTAGGGTGGGTAGCCGACGAGCATACGGCGTTTTTGGGCGCGTCGCTTGTGGAAATTCTCGATTTTTTTGGCAGCTTGTTCCTCAATGCGCTAAAAATGATCGTGGTGCCGCTGATTCTGTCTTCGATTATTGTCGGCGTCCGCAACATGGCGAGCCAGAACGCCTTTGGACGCATCGGCGGGAAGACCGTGGCCTTTTACCTCGTGACCGGCTTGCTGTCGGTTTGCACCGGCCTCGTTTGCGTCAATGTCATCGCACCCGGCGAGACCGAAGCGGCGCGAGCCTTGGGGGCTGCGCTGCCAGATCCGGCGCAGGTCATCGACAAGGTAGAGGGGCGCGGCATCCAAGATCTAGTCGAGGTCCTCAAGCGCGCGGTACCGTCCAACATTTTTGCGGCCGCGCTAGAAGTACAACTGCTGGCGCTGGTATTTGTGGGGGTCGTGTTTGGGTATTTCATGGCGCGGCTGAACGGGCCGGCCGGCGACACTCTCCAGCAGTTCTGGGTCGGCCTGCACGATCTGATGATCTTGGTCACGACGTGGATTATGCGGTTTGCTCCCATCGGCGCGTTTGCGCTGGTGGGCAAGACGTTGCTCGTCTCCGGCTTTGCTGCGCTCGAAGCGTTGGGCCTGTTCTTTTTGACGGTGTTGTTGGCCCTGGCCCTGCATTTTGCCGTTTGGTTGCCGCTGTTGCTGCGCTTGGTTGCCGGCATCAGCCCATACGCGTACTACGCCCAAATCGCCCCGGCGCAATTGACCGCGTTTTCGACGGCGTCGTCTTCGGCGACCTTGCCAGTGACCATCAAGAGTGCTGAACAGGCTGGCATCTCCAATCGCGTTGCCAGCTTTGTCCTGCCGTTGGGGGCGACGGTTAATATGGACGGCACGGCGCTGTACGAGTGCGTGGTGGTGGTGTTTGTCGCCCAAGTGTACGCGTTGGCGTCGGGCATAGATTTTGGCATCGCCGAGCAGATGATCGTCGTATTGCTCGCCTTGCTGACGTCAATCGGCGTGGCCGGCATCCCGGCTGCCAGCTTGGTCGCCATTGCGCTGATCCTGCCGGCGGTCGGCCTGCCGGTGGAAGCCATCGCTCTCGTCTTGGCCGTCGATCGGCTGCTCGATATGTGCCGCACGGCCGTCAATGTGACCAGCGATCTGGTGGTTACGGCGCTGGTGGCGCGCACCGAAGGCGAGTAGTGACGAGCTACAAAATACCCACGCGCTTGCTCTCGGCGTCTGCCAACGCGCCCTCGGCTGCCACGAGGTTGAGTTGCCCCACTTGCTCGGGCGTCAGGTCTGGCAACCGGTCCACTAGCCTTAAGAAGCGCTCGGTCTCGGCTGGAGCTACGAGCCCTTGGGTCAATGCGGTTAGCTTGTCGATGTAGTCTGGCCGGGCAAAAGGGCGGTTGCCGAGGTAGTGGGCGTTGGGGTTGTCGAGGCGTTCGGCGATCTGGCTGCCGTTGGCGAGGCGGACTACGACTTGAGCACCGAACTTCTTGTGGTCGGGATCGGGATGGTGATAGGCTTGCGTCCACTCGGCGACTTCTTCGGTGCGGATCTTGTGCCACAGGGCGATGGTTGAGGGGCGGTGGGTGCGCTCGGAAGTATAGGAATGCACGTGGTGCCAAGTGCCGTCCTGCCAGGCGACGGCGAGGATGTACATGGCGCTGTGGTCGAGGGTCTCGCGCGAGGCGTCCGGGTCCATTTTTTGCGGGTCGTTGGCTCCGCTGCCGATTACGTAGTGGGTGTGGTGGCTGGTGCGGATTACGACGGCTGCTACTTGGTCTAGATCGAGCTGGCGAGCGTGGAGCCGGAAGCCGAGGTCGATCAGGGCTTGGGCTTGGTATTCGGCGGAGTGCTCCTTGGTGTAGGAACGGAGGATGGCGCGCAGCGGTTCGCCGGGCTTGGGCAGGGGGACGCAGTATTCGGCGTCTGGCCCGGACAGCATGTAGGCGATGACGGCGTCGCGGCCCTCGTAGATGGGCGATGGTGCCCGCTCGCCGAGGCGTGCCCGGCCCACAGCTTCAATGGCGATCTTATTGGCTTGGGCTGGGGCGTAGGCCTTCCACGAGGTGATGTCGCCTTTGCGCGATTGCCGGGTGGCGCAGGCTAGGTGCAGGCTCTGGTTGATGGCTTGGTAGATTTGCTCGGTCGGCATCTGGAGCATGGTTCCCAGCCCGGCGGCCACGGCTGGAGCGAGATGGGCGACGTGGTCGATTTTGTGCTCGTGCAGGCAAATGCCCGTCACCAGGGCCATTTGCACCTCGTAGGCGGTGAGGATACCCAAAGTCAGGGCGCGGCCGTCGCGGCCGGTTTGCTGGGCGACCGCCAGCAGGCCGGGGATGGTGTCGCCGGGATGCGAGTAGTCGGCTGCGAGATAGGTGTCGTGCATGTCGAGTTCGCGCACGGCCACGCCGTTGGCTAAAGCCGCCCACTCGCAGTGGAAACTTTGGTCGTTGGCCACGCCGAAGAGGCGGGCACCGCTGTTGTGGGGATGGGGGTAGCCCAAGGCGAGGAGGCGCGCGTTGCGCACGGGGGGGCGATTGATCGCGGCGAGGGCGACCGCGGCGTTGTCGATGACGCGATTGCCGATCATCGCAGCGACATCTGCGTCGGCTGTTTGGTTGTGGGCGGCGAGTTGGGCCAGTTTCCAAGCCAATTGTTCTTCGCGTGGGAGGACCGTACCGTCGGGGTGGGTCTTGACGATGTGATTTTGCATGACCTGCTTCCGTGGTTGGTGGAAATAAAAAATTAAATAATAGGGCCTACTGCTGCGGGGCGCACACCAGAACCGGTGTTAGGCTAGCAGTGTTTCTAAGCGTTGCTTGCGCTTTACCCAGTCGGGGAGCGATTGCTCCAGTAGGTTGTAAAACTCTGGTCCGTGATTGAGGTGAAGTAAGTGGCACAGCTCGTGGACGACGACGTATTCAATACATTCTCGGGGTGCTTTTATAAGCTCTAGATTTAGGGTTATGCCGCGTTTGACGCTGAAACTGCCCCACAGCGTTTTCATCTTGCGGATCTTGAGCTTAGGCTGGTCTAGGCCCTTGTGTTGCCAAAGCTGCCAGCATTCTGCAAATACTTGAGCAAAGTAAACTTCTGCCTTGCGCCAGTACCATGCTTCGAGCAGCATCGCTATGTGGGCTGGCTTGTCGTCAACCGCTTGTATGTGGAAGAAGCCGCGCTTTAACAGAACCTCGTCTGTGGCCGACGGCCTTATCTTCAGCCGATACTGTTTGCCGAGGTACAGGTGGCTTTCGCCGCCGACAAACTGCCGCTTGGGAGTGCGCGGGGCAAACTGGGCAAAGTAGCGAATCTGGCGTCGTATCCAGTGTGCGCGCTGGTGAATAAAATTTTCGACTAAGGTTTCATCGGCTCCGAGGGGGGCTTTTACAACGACCGAGCAATCGGGGTGAACGGCGATTTCGAGCGTCTTTCTTTTGGCATAACTCAGGTGGAAGGGAATGGACTCGCCGCCATAGGCGAGGGTGCGGTTTGTTGTGGGCATGTTCTAAGAGCGTCGCCAGGATTTGGCTATTTTCAGGGTTTGGCTGATTATTGCGTCTTTTTGTTCTGGCGATAAATCAATGCCGTATTCGGCTCCCACTACATCGTATAAGAAATCAGCAATCTCATTTTTTACGGCCTTTTGCGCGTCGCTATCGTGCCAAAAATCCACCTTCCAATTTTTTTCTAGTGCGCTTTGGACCGCCCGTGCCGTTTGTGCGGCGACATAGCCATCCACCTGAGTCAGACAAGATTTGATCGCCCCAAAGTACGCGCTGGCCTCCTCGTCATCGCGGATAGAGTCGGGGACGTCGTCGCGTCGGGTGTTGGCGACCTCATCGCGGATAGCACTCACCTTTTGCAAATAGTCAAGGTCTGATAGCCGCTGGTTTTTGAAATCGTCAATGGCGTCTTGAATGAGCTTGGAGAATTTCTCGTAAAAAGCGGGGTCTTTGTCCATGTTTTCCGTAATGATGCGCTTGACTCCATGGGCGATAATATCGGCCCTGGCTGCCGTTGTTTTGGCGCGATAGACGCCGCGCTGCTCTTTGACCATAGAGAAGGTGTTATCGTCAAACATATTTACAGGCTCGTTTAGGCGAGTGACCTCGTTGGCTTGAATATGCGTGTCCAGCAGTTTTTTAATTCGGGATTCATAGTCGCCGTAATCAATGGTTTCGGCGTAGCGCAGTTGGACGGCCCTTCTCAGTTTTTGGAAACGCTTGAGATCGCTTTTGTAGCGCTTGAGTTGCGCCTCGTCGGTCTGCATGATGAACTGCTCGGCTGAAAGGGCCATGGCGAGGGTTTTGCTGTACGCCGTGAGGCGTTCGTAAAACTCATTGCGCACGGCGTCGTCAGCCAGCAGCACTTCGTAGCGTTCTTCATCGCCGGAGTTTTTGATTTCCTTGAAGAGGCCCCATAGGTCTGAGTAGTGCTGCGGCAGCTTTGACACTTGTTGGTGGATGGAGGTCAAAAAGTCGGTTAGGTCGTCGCCGTCAAAACCCGCCAGCGCGTCGTACGTGTGTAGTGCCTTATCTAGCTCGCCTAGGACATTGGCATAGTCGATGATATAGCCGAAATCCTTGCCTTCGTGCAGGCGGTTTACGCGGGCAATCGCCTGGAGGAGGGTGTGTTCGCGCAATGTGCGGCACAGATAGAGCACCGTATTGCGCGGCGCGTCAAAGCCGGTGAGGAGTTTATCGACGACGATTAGGATTTCCGGCGCGTCCGAGTGCTTGAACTGGGCGATGATTTGCTTGGTGTATTGGTCTTCGGAGCCGTAACGAGCCATCATTTGGTCCCAGAACGTGGTCACCTCGCTTGTCGGCTGGGCGCTTACTTCCTCCGGCCCCTCCCGCGTATCCGGCGGGGAGATGACGACCGCCGATGAGACCGAGCCGATCGCATTGAGGGATTGGTGGTATTTGAGTGCGGTCGCCTTGCTGTCGGCTACTAGCTGGGCCTTAAATCCCGTGCCTTGCCAAGTGGTCTGGAAGTGCCGACTGATGTCAAACGCGCACATATAGACGACCTGCTCGGTCTTACGCAACTGGCGGGCGCGGGCGTACTTTTGCTTTAAGTCTGCTTTTTTTTGGTCGGTTAAATTTTCGGTGTGGCGAGCGAACCAGAGGTCGATGGCGGCCTGATTCTGTTCCATCTCCACGTGCCGCCCTTCGTAAAGGAGGGGGACTATGGCCTGGTCGGCGATTGCTTGGCGGACGGGATAATGGGGTTTAATCAAGCGGCCGAATTGGGCAAAGCTGTTTTTTTCTTTTTTGAGCAGCGGCGTCCCGGTGAAGCCAATAAAGCAGGCATTGGGCAGCATTTGTCTCATGCGCGCTGCTAGGGCGCCGAAGTTGGTGCGATGGCTTTCGTCAACGAGGACGATAATATCGGCGGAATCATCGACATATTTTTCGGCAGAAAGTGCCGTATCAAATTTATTGATCAGCGTGGTGATGATGCCTACCTCGTTTTTGATGTGTTTGACCAGATTTCGCCCGGTTGTCGCCCGCTTCATGTCCAGGCCACATGCCGCAAAGGTGTTGCCGAGTTGTTTGTCCAAGTCTTTGCGATCTGTTACCAAGATCATGCGCGGATTGTTCAGTTCTGGATCTAAAGCCAAAGCGCGAGTGAGCATGACCATGGTGATGGATTTGCCAGACCCTTGTGTGTGCCAGACAATACCGCCCTGGCGACGTCCTGTATTATCTGTTTGTTTGATGCGCTTTAGTGCGGAACGAACGAGAAAAAATTGCTGGTAGCGGGCGATTTTTTTGTCGCCAGATTCAAAGACCACAAACCCAAAAATTAGCTCCAACAGGCGCTCGGGTCGGCATAGGCTGTGGAGACAGCGATCTTGTGCTGTAATCAGTCGGTCGTCGCTGCGCTCAAGTTTGTCAAAGTGCGACCGCGCTGAGGTGAAGTCGCCGCAGAACAGGGCGTCTTTGGCTTGTTGGGGGAGCGCGGTATGGATGCCGGCTTTTACGTCGCGCTCGGCGTCTTCTAACTCGTTCCAAACGCTCCAGAACTTTTTTGCGGTGCCCACTGTTGCGTATTTGGCTTCGTTTTTGTTGATGGCCAGGACAATTTGGGCGTAGGTGAAAAGCCGTGGGATGTATTCGTCGCCTTGGTTGCGGATCGTTTGCGATACCGCTTGTTCTATGTCCGTATCCGGGCTTTTGCACTCGATTGCGACGAGGGGGATGCCGTTGACGAATAGCACGATGTCGGGTCTTGCCGTCTGTGTGCTGCGGGTGCGTTCAACCGAGAATTCCGCCGCGACATGAAATGCGTTGTTGGCCGGGTTTTTCCAGTCGATATAGTTCAGGGTAAAACTTTTGCAATCGCCTTCGATGGTTTGTTCGAGGGCTGTGCCGAGGGTCAGCAGGTCGTAGATTGCTTCGTTTGTCTTTTGAAGGCCGTCGTAGGGGACGGTTTTGATTTTTTGGATGGCGGACTGGATGTTTTCTTCGCTGAACAGGTATTGGCCGCCTTTGTAGTGGATGCGGTTTATTTTTTTGAGTTGATCGCGCAGGATGTTTTCTAGCAGCACGTTGGCGGTGCGACCGCCGCGCTCGGCCGTTGTTTGGGCGGGGGGGAGATAGTGGTAGCCTAGGTTGATTAGCTGTTGTAGGGCTGGGATTTGGGAGAGGTGTTTTTCGCTGAAGGGGAAGGGGGGCATGGTTTGGTTCCTGTTTTGGGTTCTAACCAGTCAAGTACCAGTCAAGTAGGATAAGGGTTTTATAATCAATAGCTTACGAAAAATGGAACCTTGTGTTTGTGGCTGTCAGTCAAGTAGCCGTCAATTGCCTGTCAATTACATAAATTATTTAAAATAAGTGAGTTAAGAAGAATTCACTGCTTCTCTACACCCCTTTTGTAAATTACCTGTCAATTACCCGTCAATTACCGGATGGCCACTTAGGCCCAAAAAGGCAAGTATTTTTTCATTTTGCGGGCCGCCTGATCGTCAAATGCCTTGATTTGCCCTGCGTCCACGGCCTCGCGGATGTAACGCGACACGGCTGACTTGTTACGCTCCTTGATGCCGAACCGCGCCCTTAGAGATGTGTTCGTCAGGAAATCTTGATTTACGTATTGTAGGCAGGCGTGTAAATAGCAGGCACGCACTCGATCCGCCTTATCCATGTCGGAGAGGGCCTTGTGAGCAAAGAGGATAATCCGCGTAAAGTTCGGTGGGGCCTCAAAAATCGGCGCAGGCAGTTGGTGCCGCTCAACCTCCCTTGCTACTTTGTCGATCCCACTTCCGCGCTCCTCGCAAATCTGAAAACGACGCATGAGCGAGGCGAGTACTTCATTACGGGATGTCGGT
Source organism: Candidatus Latescibacterota bacterium (assembly GCA_965221515.1). GTDB lineage: Bacteria > Latescibacterota > UBA2968 > UBA8231 > UBA8231. The sequence continues at coordinate 2,558,331 of OZ244897.1, read as the reverse complement.
GGGCTGTCGAGAAAACGCAAAGTATCCACTAGGGGCTCGCCTGGATTCGTGATCTCAATGCGATCTTTGAAAATCTCCACCATTGGCCCGGCTCCCTTTATAAAAAAATTCTGATGGATGAGCGCATTAGCAACCAATTCACGTACAGCCAACTCGGGAAATTCTGAGATTGTCCGGCGAAATGCTTGATCAATGACCTCTCGTGAGGGCAACCGGGCATTGATATAATCAACCAGTCCTTTGAACCCTGAAGCGTAACCCTTTATTTCTTCCTGCTCGCCTAATGTCTCAAGGCGATCATTGCTGCGATACTCGATAACCCGCACGGCCTTGCGCTTTAGACGAGGGAAGTCGCCAAGGTCTTTCGCAAACAGAATCGCCCCCAAGTTCGTGATATTGAAGCCACCCGCTTCGCAGGGCACGATCAGGCGGTCTCGCTGGAGCGCTTCGAGGATGGCGGTGCGGCCATCGGGTAGAGGTGCGTCGAGCAGGTCGAAGTAGTTGGGGTAGTCGAGCCGGAGCAGAACTTCTTTACCGCTTAGTCGTTCGGCAGCGATGCCTTCTTCAAAGTTCTCCCGATCAAATACGCGCCATAGTGCCCGTTCCTTTTCGGGATAGTCTTTAAGCTTTCTCTTGGTGCCACCTACTCGGATGTACTCGACGCCCTCGAATGCGACAGGATGCCGAGAGGCACGTTCAATCTCTAAGAGCACAATGGGTCGCTCATCGTGCGTGACTTCGTGGAAGCGAAAGTCAATACGAGGGCTCAGCAGTCGCAATAGCCACGTCTCAAGCGGCTCGTTGCCCTTTTTTGCAGTCGCTGGCAAAAAGTTTGTGCCAGTAATTTCCTGTGTTGCGTCTTCGATTCCCCAGAGCATGTACGCATGAGCTTTGTCGTGGACGGCTGCTGCATTGGCCAGTGCTGAGATGTACTGTCCGATGGCATGCGGCTCGTGATAGTTGACTTTGAACTCAACCCAATCCGTCTCGTGTGGTAGGTTGCATAGTTCGCGTACTAGACCGAGGAGGTAGGCACGATTTCGGTTGTTGATCATAGTTGGCCTGCAGAGCAATCCTGTCTTAGTTTGCTTGATCTATCCAGTATCTCACAGGTTTTGCAAGAAACTGTTCAAGAGGAATGCCGTCCGCGCCGACGATTAATGCGTAATCGGGCTGGAAAGATTTGGCAAAGGGTTTGAGGCCGGGGAGCGCTGGGCCGGTGCGTCCTATTGCCGAAGGTCGAGTTACTTCGTAATCAAAGGAGGGTGGTTCGAGGCCGGGAAGCACGGGGCTGGTGCGTCCGCTTTTTACTTCTATGGCCATCAGTTTCCTACCGCGCCGCACGACAAAGTCCACTTCGCAGTTGCGCTCGCGCCAGTAAAAGAGTTTGCATTCGCCGCTGGCGGCTGCGTTGAGCAGATGTGCGCCGACTGCGGACTCGGTCAGGCGGCCCCAAAATTCGCGGTCGGCGAGTGCTTCTGCTTGCGTTAGGCCGGACTGTGCGGTTATCAACGCGGTGTTGAACACTTGGAATTTGGGGCTTGAGCCGCGCCGCCGTGCAGTGTCGCCGGCGTATTTGGGCAAGCCGCTGAGCATTCCAGCACCTGCGAGTAGGTCGAGATAGTGGGCTAGGGTGGTTGTGTTTCCTGCGTCTTGCAGTTGGCCCGTCATTTTGGTGTAGGAAAGGATTTGCGCGGAATAGGCGCAGCCGAGTTCAAACAGGCGTCGCAGCAAGGCTGGTTTGTCAATGCGGGACAGCAACAGCACGTCGCGGGCGACGGTTGTTTCGATGAGCGAGTCTAGGATGTAGCGCGACCAGCGAGATGGCTGTTTTATCAGCGGCGCGGCCCCTGGGTAGGCTCCATAGAAGATGTATTGTTGCAAATCCCAGCCGAAGGCTTGGCGCATTTCCGGGAAGCTCCAATGCGGCACGTGTAGGATTTCAAAGCGGCCGGCGAGGCTTTCGGTTAGTCCGCGCCCGATTAGGAGCGGGGCCGAGCCGAGCAAGACGGTTTTTACCGGTGTTTTTTGACGAGTATCTTCGTCCCACAGACGCTTGACTGTTTCGGCCCAGTGCGGGACTTTTTGCACCTCGTCTAATACGAGCAACGCTCCTTTTCTTTTGGCGCGGTCGGTTCGTAGCCGCGCCTGTTCCCATTGCGATTCAATCCAGCCAGCGCCGCGCAGGGTTGGTTCGTCAGCACTGGCTATGTGATGGGGCAGTTTGCTGCGTTCGGCGACTTGCAGGGCCAGGGTTGTTTTGCCGACTTGCCGTGCTCCCGAGACGACTTGAATGAAGCGTCGGGGTTCTTTGAGACGACGGGCTAACTCGGAGGCTTGGGGCCGAATGAATGGTTTTTTGCTCATTTAATTGAGTAATTTTACTCAGTGTATTGAGTAAATTGTCGGGTTTTGCGTTGAGAATTTATTCGCAGACAAGGTCTGGTGAAAACGGGGATGACGCAGGTGGATGTACGTCATTTAGTTGTGTCCATTTGGACTCGCCATTTTCCCGTTAGCAATTTCTGCATTAGGCCGCGTTTTTGGGTGCGGTATTGTTCGGCGAGTTGTTCGAGTAGATTAATTTCACAATTTACCGTATTTAGTGTCTGAGCGATTTTTGTTTGTTCAGAAAAAGATGGAAAAGTCAAAGCAAGTTTTTCAATATCACTTTTTTGGATATTTGGTAAACCTGAACCAACCCGTAACCTCATTATCGATTGCTCTAGTCCTTTTAACAAATAGTAGAGAAACCCAATATCTGTACCATTTGCTAAATCGGTTAAAGTATAACAATGTCCGCCTGCCCAAAAATTTCGGGCCATGAGATTCACATAGCCACATGAGTTTCCACCTTCGCTAATTGTTACAGTGTTTGCAAGAGTATTCCACTTATCTGTATTACCAGAAGGGCCGATTCCACCGTTTAGTACTGGATACTTACCATTCTTTATCATATGTAATTTATTGAGCTGTTTCCCTTTTCTTATATTCCCAATTTCTCCCAACTTCGTCTTTTCCCATTCAGGGTTATCTTGCTGGTCGCTGATGAGCCTTTTCAGTAGCCACTTGAACTGCTTCTCTTTCGCCGCTATTAGGGCTTCGGTTTTCTCAATCGCCGCGTCCCATGTTTCCAGTAGGACGGCGATGGCTTTTTGTTCTTCCACAGGCGGAATAATAACCGAAGCCTTTGATAAGTCTCTTTGTCCAATATTTGCACGAACAGCACCTTGTCCTCGTCGTATTAATTCTCTCCGGAAAGTATGATCTTGAAAGCAATAAGCAGAATATTCGGGAGTAAGGAAATTAAATTTTTGCCTTCCTCTAATAACAAATCCCCCGAAAATTATTTTTTTCTTATCGAGATATACAGACGACATAGCAATCTCTTCAAATGTTTCAGAGGTTCTATTGAATAAAATATCTCCATATCTAACTGAATAGTCAACTCTTTGTTTTTCATTGGCTTGAACCGAACCAATAACATCATTTGCATAGAGATAGTTATGGCTAAAGATATCCATTACATTCACAAATTTAATGCCCCTACCATAATTTTCTTTTTTTGTGTTCAATCCATTTTTAAATTCCATGAATTCACCAAGCTGAATTTTTCGCCACCCCTCCGGCACTAGCCCATTTCGCGCTATATCTTCGTCCGTTACTCTTTTTGCCAAGACTTGCTTTTTAAGTAATTCGGCAATCCGCGTCTCATCCTTGCTCAACAAGGCATCCGACACGGCCTGCGGTGAGCTATGAGTTTTCAGTGCAAATTCTTGAACGCCGCCTTGCGCTTCGACAGCCGCGCTGAACCCGTAATAAAGCGCGGCACCATCTGGCTCTTTTTCGTACTCTTCCAACGCGACCTCAAGGAAGGAAAGTGCCTTGTCACGGTCAGCAAGTTCTTCAACCAAGAAGTCGCGGTATTTTCTCATTTTTCTCATCGTCGGGTCTCTTTGTTGTTTTGCCAATAGATTTTTGCGCGTTCGATGTCTCGGTCTCTGTTTTAAAAATCTCGCACTGCGTCTCGGGTAGCTGGGCGATGATGTTTGCAATCAGCGTCTCGTCTCTGTTTGACATAGCATTCTCCACATCTTGAGGATTGCTCTGCGTCCTTCTCGCAAATTCTCGTGTGCCGCCTTGCGCTTTAATCGCCGTCTCATAAGCAAGATACAGTACATCGGCATACCCGTCTTTTTGATATTCTCTTAGCGAGACTTGCAGGTAGGAGAGGGTCTCCTCAATTTCAGCATCAGCAAGTTCTTCAATCAAGACATCGCGATAATTTCTCATTTACAGTTCTCTTGGATGTTCGGCAAGCACGTTACCAACTTTTTCCTTTTAATTCCTTCGGGAAGAGTTTGCGATTGGATGGTCGGTCTTTATCCAAAACGCGAATGAGGTACTCAAGCGTTACCCGCTGTTCGTCTGCATCGCCCTCATCTATCCAGGATTGGACTAACTGCACAAGACTGTAGTGTTCAGGCCGCTTCTCAGTCCGTATGCTCGTCTTCCCATTCGGCAGCACTTCATTTTTCGCCATCTTCCCTCTCATCCTCGTCCTTTCGGCTCAGTTGCTGTTCCAGCCGCTTGGTTTCTCTATCAAAATCAGATTCAAACAACCGATCCTGAACAACCCGGTATTTCTCAAATTCGCTTTCGGCGTGGGTCTTGGCAATCTCGGCACTGACTTGTCCGCTGTCTTGCAGTATCTGACGGTCAAAAGCCGCGAGAGGTGATGGCGTCGAGGTTGTAGAACTCCAGGGCTCGTTCAACATCGCGATTTCCTTCCCTTTGAACTGTTCGGAATTTCCGAACAGTTGAGTTCTTAGTCAGTTTTCCAGAGGTGTAGGATGACTATATACAACTGAATCTCCCTCATCTCTCTTCCGCGATTGGCATTGAGGTGATAATCGCTCGCAGTACTTGGTTGACAGATTCAGGAGTTTTGAATACTGCCGCGACGTCTTGATCGAGAACGACCATCAACTGCTCGCGTCCAATTTTGTCCGCAAAGCGGTTGGGCTGCGCCTTACTGTAGTCGAACTGGTATTCATCTCGCATCTCATCCGTTGCGCGAGCGCTCTGTTTAACAGATTCGGTATTCTTCATAATCTTGACGTTCCCTCCTTGTGGCTTGTCGAGCACTGATAATGCGGATGGCATCGTCTCGCTCGGAGAAGCATACTAGCAGCAAGTGGTTTCTATCGGAGAGTCCAATGATAAACTCTCTACGTTCCTCGTTTGAGTGGTCTTCATCATCGAAAATAGCAGCGATTGGATCGCGAAATACAGTGGCTGCTTCTGCGAAACTCACATTGTGTTTTGTCTCGTTAGCAGTTGCCTTATTGACATCCCATTCAAAGCGTACACTCATAGAGTTGGAATCCTGTCAATCTGTCCTAAACCTTCCCCTCGATCAATGTTTTTTAACAACTTCCCCATCTGCCCACGCACCACACTCAATTCCTTTTCCAACTGATCAATCTCCCGGCCCACCGCATCAATATCAATCTCCTCCTCTTCCTCAAAGGTATCTACATAGCGCGGAATGTTCAGGTTGAAGTCGTTTTCGGCGATTTCTGCCAAGGTGGCGAGGTGGGCGTATTTTTCTAGGTCTTCGCGTTTTTTATAAGCAGTTGCGATCTTTTCGAGGTGCTCGTCGAGTAAAGTGTTTTGATTCTTGCCAGCCTGATATTCGCGGCTGGCATCGACAAAAAGAACGTCTTTGCGTTGCTCGTTTGCACCCCCTTGCTCACGCGAGCGGTCGAAGACCAAAATGGCTACCGGTATCGAGGTCGTCGGGAACAGATTGCCGGGCAAGCCGATGACGGCATCGAGCAAGTTTTCTTCAACCAATTGTTGGCGAATGCGCCCTTCGGCGCCGCCGCGAAACAATACGCCGTGCGGAGCCACTACCGCGACCCGCCCCTGTTTTGCCAAAGCCGCTTCTAGCATGTGGCTGATGAAGGCATAGTCGCCCTTGGATTTGGGCGGCACCCCGCGCCAGAAGCGGTTGTAAGGGTCGGCGTCGGCGTCTTCTGCACCCCACTTATCCAGCGAAAACGGCGGATTGGCGACCACGTTGTCGAACTTTATCAGTTGATTGTTTTCCACCAGCGTCGGGGCGGTAAGGGTGTTGCACCACTCGATGCGGGCGGCGTCGGCGCCGTGCAAAAACATGTTCATCCGCGCCAGGGCCCAAGTGCTGCCGTTTACCTCCATGCCGTATAGAGCGTAGTTTTTGCCGCCGACCAGTCGGGCCGCCTCAATCAGCAGCCCGGCAGAACCGCAGGCTGGATCGCAGATGCGGGCCCCGGGCTGGGGATCGCACAGTCTGGCCACCAGGGCGGACACTTTGTGCGGGGTGTAGAACTCGCCGGCTTTTTTGCCAGCGTCGGAGGCGAAACGCTCGATCAGATAGATGTAGGTATTGCCGATGACATCTTCTGAAACTCGGCTGGGGCTCATGTCCAATTCGGGTTTGTTGAAATCCTCCAGCAGCATTTTTAGGCGGCGGTTGCGGTCTCTGGTTTTGCCGAGATTGGCCTCGCTGTTGAAGTCTATATTGCGGAAAACATCTTCGAGCTTCTCTTTGTTTTCGGTTTCAATTGCCTCCAGCGCGATGTTGATAAGCTCGCCAATGTTGGCTTCAGCGCGCCGTTCATAGAGGTCGTAAAAGCTGCTGCCCGCTGGCAAGACAAAGCGCTCGTTTTTTAGCCGGCGGCGGATGCGTTCATCGTTGTCGCCGTATCTTTGTTGATATTCTTCATAGTGGTCTTGCCAGACATCGGAGATGTATTTGAGAAATAGCATCACCAGGATGTAGTCTTTGTATCCGGCTGCATCCATCACGCCGCGAAAGGTGTCGCAGGCTGCCCAAGCGGCGTTGTTGATGTCTTTTTGTTGAATCTGATCGCTCATATTAATAACTCCTATTGGAGCTGATTTGAGGTTGCCCAGCGCAGCTCTAATAAAATACAGTAACGACATTATTTCAAAATAATCGCGGTTGTCGGCATAGGGCCTTTTGAGCTTATTAACAGACTCTAACCCAAATCAGGAGATGCCTTATGAAAAGCTGTATCCGCGCCGCGCTCGCCTGTGCGCTTGCCGTCTCGCCGCTCTTGGCCCAAGAGGCCGTGCCGCTCCAGACCCTGCCCTTTAGTGCGGCCCGCCAAGCCGGCGATTTCCTCTTCATCAGCGGCCAGATCGCCCGCACCGCCGACGGGGCCGATGTCAAGGAATCGGTCGCGGCTGAGACGCATCAGACCATGGAAAACATTGGGCGGATACTCCAAGAGCACGGGTATGCGTACGATGACCTGGTCAACGTCACTGTCTGGCTTGCCGACATTGAGGATTATCACGAGATGAACAAGGCGTACGCTTCGTACTTTAACGAGCAATTCCCGGCGCGGGCCTGCACCGGCGGGGCGCAAATAGTCTTTGACTTTCGCGTTGAAATCGCCGCTATTGCCTATAAGAGCACCGATGGCGATGGGGAGGAATAAGCCCATGCCACTGAGTCGCCGCCGCTTCATGCGCGAGACCGCGTTCGCTGCCGGTGGCCTAGCCCTGGCCGGAACGGCACACGCAGAAAAGGACATCCCCATGAGTACAGACCGCCCGCTGTTTGTCTCGACTTGGCCCTTTGGCAAAGTCGCCAACGAACAATCCCTGCGAATCGCCCAACAGGGCGGCTCGGTCCTCGACGCGGTTGAGCGCGGCATCCACGTGGCCGAAGCCGACGCTGCCAACGCATCCGTGGGCTTGGGCGGCATACCCAATGCCGCGGGCGTGGTGCAACTCGACGCCTGCATTATGGATGGCGAGGGGCAGCGCGCCGGCAGCGTCGCCGCCATTGAGGGGATTTTGCATCCGATCTCGGTGGCGCGTCGGGTGATGGACGAGACCAAGCACGTCATGCTCGTCGGCGCCGGGGCGCGGCAGTTTGCCCTGGAGCAGGGTTTTGCCAGCGTCGAGTTGCTCACCGCAGAAAGGCGCAAAGCGTGGGAGGAATGGCGAGAAAAGCAAGGTGCGGCCGACAATCACGACACTATTGCTCTGCTTGGGCTCGACGCGGCGGGGCGGATCGCTGGCGGTTGCTCGACTAGCGGCTGGGGCTACAAGCTGCCAGGCCGCGTTGGCGACTCGCCGATTATTGGTAGCGGGCTGTACGTCGATGGGGGCGTGGGCGCGGCTGGAGCTACTGGTCTGGGCGAAAATGTCATGCGCTATTGTGCCACTTTTCTCGCCGTCGAGTACATGCGCCAGGGGCTACACCCGGAGGAAGCCTGCGTCGAGACCATTCGCCGCATCATCGCGCTCGACCCGCGTCCGGTTGAGGAATTGCACCTCAATTTTGTGGCCCTCGACAAGCAGGGCCGCTTTGGCGCGGCTGGCACCAACGAGGGATTTCAATACGCCGTCACCTATCCTGGCTACAGCCAAGTGCTCACGGGCGTTGGTGTGGGGCCGGGCGAGATTGGCCCCGAGGGGGGCAACCGGCGCTGAGTGATTCAGCCGAGCACTAGCTGCAACGCCTCAACGGCGCGGTCGATGTCGGTCTCGTCGTTGAAGAGGTGGGTGGAGATGCGGATGGCGTTGTAGTTTTCCTTGGCTACGTCGGCGTCTTCCACATAGGCATATGTGCCTTGGGCTGGCTTGAGGAAGATATTGCGCTTTTGCAGCGCAGCTACGACTTGGCTGTGGCTGCCGCTGGTCAGCGAGAAGCTGACCATGCCCGAGGCCAGCTCGGGCTGGGCTGGGGTGATCGGGGTGAGCTGGGGGATTTCCGCTAGACGTTGGCGGGCGTAGGCGCAAAGCTGGCGGCAGCGCGCTTCGATGCGCGCGCGGCCGATGGTGTTGTGAAATTCCATCGCCACTCCGTGCGCGGCAATTTGCGGCACGTTGCGGGTGCCAGACGAGGCCGAGTAGGCCTGGTAGCCGGAATAGGTGAACACCGGCCGGACGCGATTTTGCACTTCCCGGCGGATGTAGAGCAGGCCCGTGCCCTTGGGCGCGAGCATCCACTTGTGGCTGCTAGAAGCATAGGTGTCCACGCCGAGTGCTTTGACGTCCACGGCCAACATGCCCGGGGCCTGTGCGCCGTCGCAGACTAGCAGGATGTCGCGGGGGCGGGTGAGGGCGGCGATGGCTGTTAGTGGCATTTGCAGCCCGGTGATAGTGTCGATGTGACAGAAGCTGCACACGCGGGTGCGCGGCGTTAGGTGATCTTCCACTCGTTGCAAGATCTGGGCGGCATCGCGCACGGGATTGGGCATTTTGAGGTAGCGAACTACGACCCCACGAGTGCGCGCCAAGTGCTGCCAGCAGACCATGCCGCCGCCGTGTTCGTGATTGGTCGTCAGCACTTCGTCGCCGGGCTTAAGGTCGAGGCCACTGGCTACGTGGTTCATGCCCTCGGTGGTGTTGCGCGTCAGGGCGATTTCGTCTGGTTCGGCGCCGATAAACTCGGCGCCTTTGGCCCGCACTGTTTCTAGCTGCTTGCCGAGGCCGCCCCAAGTGTTGGCCAGCGGATTGCCCTCCAATTCGGTGAGGTATGCAATCAGGGCGTCAGTTACCACGCTGGGCGTCGCGCCAATGCTACCACAGTTGAGATGCACAAGCCCTGGGTGCAGGCGAAATTCTCGCCGTACTCGTTGCCACCGGGCGCGTTCGCTGCCAGCGGCTGTTAGGTCTTGGCCGAGGGCGGCAAGCCCGGCGGCTAGGTCGGGAAGGAGTGGAACCGCGGCGGCGGCGGCGATTCCTTTGAAGAAGGCTCGGCGTTCCATGAATGGTCCTTTGAGTTTGTCGGTAATACTAGCTCGGTCTATACTTTTTATCGCCATCCTATCTCATTGATGGCTGGATTCCCGCTTGCGCGGGAATGACTTATGCTTGCAAGTCATATGCCTTGGTACAAATTCTCTCTGCTCTGGCTGGCGCTTGCCGGCGGTGCGGAAGCGACCGAAATACAGGGCGACCGCTCGATGCGCGTTGGCCACTACGGAGAAGCCGCTGTCCACTACCAGCGTGCGGTTGACCAGAACGGCCAATCGGCGGTGCTCTACCGCAAGTTGGCCGCGGCGCACGCCAAAAACGAGGCGTTGCCGGCGGCCGTTCGCGCGTATGAGCAGGCCATTGCGTTAGCACCCAGCCACGCTAAGACGCAGACCGAATTGGCGATCCTGCTGACGCGCCTCAACCGCTACGACGATGCCTTGGCCCTGCTCGAACAGGCCGTGCAAGACCAGCCCGACCGCGCCCAGGCGCACATGGTGCTGGGGTTGCTACACGCCCGCGAGGGGCGCTACCCAGCCGCGGTGGCCGCCTACCAGCGCGCCATTGCCGCCGTGCCTAGGTACGGAGAGGCGTGGTTTAATCTCGGCAACGCCTATCTCAAGCAAAACGACTATGCGGCGGCTGAGCAAGCCTTTAGTCGCGCCGTAGCCGCGGATACGACCTCGGCCCAATTCCGCAATGGCTTGGGGCGTAGCTATTATCTCAGGCGCGACCATGCGGCGGCGGTGGCCGAATTTCGCCGCGCCGTGCAGTTGGATTCGCTGTTTGCCCAAGCCCGCTTCAACCTCGGCAACGCCTTGCTGCGCTCTGGGCAAAAGGAAGAGGGGCGCCGCCAACTCGCGCTGTACAAGCGGCTCGACGCAGAGGAAGAACAGATCGCTATGTTAAAAAATACCCTGGCGACGCACCCGGATGACGCGGGTGCGTACCACGACTTGGCTGTTTTGTACAGCCAGCGCGGCCAGCACCGACAAGCGCGCACCCGCTACCTCCAGGCACTCAACCGCGACCCTGCTTTTGCACCCGCGCACCACAACCTCGGCAACATCCACTTCCGCCGGGGAGAAATGGCCGCGGCCGAGCAGCGATTTCGCCGGGCATTGCAGGCCGATTCCACGTACGCTCTCGCCCACTTAGGATTGGGCAATGTCCAGATGTTGCGCAAGCAGTACGAGCGCGCCATTGACTCCTTCCGCCGCGGTCTGCGTCATCAGCCCGACCATCCCAAGCTCCGCCGCAACCTCGCGGCTGCCGAGCAAATCGCCGCGCAGGTGGGGCGATGATGTTGCGCGCCTTGTTGGGGGCCAGCTTGGTATGCACCGCGTTGGCGGCCGCCGAACCAGCCCCGCAGTTTGTCGAGATCACCGAGCAAGCCGGCCTAGATTTTCGCTATGTCAACGGGGCCAGCGGCCACAAGTACATGGTGGAAGCGGTCGGCTCGGGCGCGGCCTTTTTCGACGACGACGGCGATGGGTGGCTCGACCTGTACATTGTCAATGGGGCGCCCATGCCCGGTTATCGCGGCCCGAGCAGCCCCAACGCGCACTATCGCAACCGCGGCGACGGCACCTTTGCCGATGTTACGGCCTCGGCTGGCACCGGCGACGCTGGCTTTGGCATGGGGGCGGCTGTCGGCGACTACGACAACGACGGCGATGCGGATTTGTACGTGACCAACTACGGACCGAATGTGTTGTACCGCAACGAAGGGGGTGGCGTTTTTGCCGATGGTACGGTCGCGGCGGCGGTCGGGGATGTCGGTTGGGGTACGCACGCGGCTTTTGTCGATTACGACCGCGATGGCGACTTGGATTTGTACGTGGCCAATTACATGGAGTTCGACCCGGCCGACAACGCGGCGTGCTTCGCCGGTACGGTGCGCATTTACTGCGGCCCCAATACGTACCCTGGGCAGGCTGGCGTGCTCTACCGCAACGACGGGGGCAGCCGCTTTGTTGACGCGACTGCCGATGCCGGCCTCGCTGACGATTCCGGGCGGCAGCTCGCCGCAGTATTCGGCGATTACGACAACGATGGAGACGCCGATTTGTTCGTCGCCAACGACAAGCGGCCCAATTTTCTTTTTGTCAACAACGGCGATGGAACGTTTAGCGAAAACGGTGCTGAGGTCGGAGTGGCGTACAATGAGGAAGGGTTGGCCGAGTCCGCTATGGGGGCCGATTGGGGCGATTACAACAACGACGGCTTGCTCGATATTATTGTGGCGACTTTCCAGTGGCTGCCCAACACGCTCTACCACAACGACGGCGATGGATTTTTTACCGATGTTACGTTTGCGGCCAACTTAGGCGTGTCTAGTGTGCCGTATCTGGGCATGACGGCGGCCTTTTTCGACTACGACAACGACGGCTTGCTCGATGTTTTTGTCAGCAATGGACATCTCGACGAGAACGTGCAAGAATACGACCCGGCCACCACGTATCCGCAGCGCAATCAACTCTTTCGCAACCGCGGCGATGGTTCGTTTGCCGAGGTGACTGAGCACAGTGGGCCGGGGATGTTGGTCGAGCGCGTCAGCCACGGCGCGGTGTTCGGCGACTGCGACAACGACGGCGATGTGGATATATTCGTCTCGGATTCGGCTGCCCCGCATTGCACCTTACTGCGCAACGATGGCGGCAATGCGAATCACTATCTGACGGTCGAAGTCGTTGGAACTGCGAGCAATCGCGATGGCTTGGGTGCGCGCGTCCGCGCTGTGGCCGGCGACTTAGTGCAGACGCGAGAGATCCGCCGCAGTTACGGGTATATGGGTTCCAACGACGTGCGTTTGATACTCGGCTTGGGCGACCGCGCGCAGGTAGATACGCTGCAAATCCATTGGCCTAGCGGTGTGGTGCAGACGTTGATGGGGGTGGAGGCCGATCAGCACCTTGTGATTCGGGAGGATCGCTGAGGCGGTTGGCGCGTTTTGACGATAGCGTGCTATTGAGCGATAATCTGGCTCCGAGAAGTGAAACGACAGGTCTGGAAACATTGGCAGTGGATGCTGCTTAACATGCGCTACGCATCAAATACACGTACGGTAACTATCCTGACAAGAATCGTGAAACATGCACTAGTTAGCACTTTTGCGCTCCTCGTCCTGTGCAGTGCGGCGTTTGGTGGGGATCCGGTTGTCCGCATCGGCGACAAGAGCATATCCGTAGAGGAATTTGAGCAGACCGCGCAGAAGCTGCGCGAGACCGGCTATAGCCACGTCGAAGCGCTAGATCGGCCAGGCAAGCAGGAACTGCTCGACGGCGTCATCGCGCGGAAATTGCTGGTTGCCGAGGCCCTGCGGCGCGGGTACGACCGCAATTTGGCCATTGCCCAAGCGGTGGCCAAGAGCGAGCGCCGGGCCCTGATGAACAAGCTCTACGAACAGGAAGCGGTGCAGGCGTCGTATTCGTTTTCGGAGGCGGAGCTGCGGGCGTTTTTTGCCCAACAGCAGTACGATGTGGAAGTCCTCAGCCAGCACATCGTCTGCGCGACCGAACAAGAGGCCCGGCTGGTCCTCGAATTGCTCGGGGAAGGAACGCCTTTTGAGTCGCTGATCAGACCCTATTCTTTGCCGAACATCCAGCAGCGCTTTGGCCCCGGCGGTTGGGTTGGCTGGTTCAAGATCGGCGAGGTGTACGAGGGGCTGAAGGGGCCGCTCAGCACCATGCCCGTCGGCAGCGTCTATCCCGAACCGGTGCAGACTTTGAGCGGCTACCACGTCTTCAGGCTTGGGCAACGGCGCCCCGTCGATTTTGCCGCGGCCCGCGAGTGGGTGGAAAAACAGGCCCTGGTGCAGAGCCGCGCCGACGATATGGAGCGCTACGTCGTTGCGCTGCGCCAGCGGTATCAGTTGACGCTGGACGCCGAGGTCTTTGCCGCGTTGCTGGCCCTGCCGCGGCAGGCAACGCAGTGGGACGGCGGAAACGCTCCGCTGCTGACGTGGCACGGCGGCCAACTCGTGGCACAGGACTACCTCACTTTAGTTGAGCAGGGCCGCGCACCGCATCCGGCCGAACTCGACAGCGCGCGCCTGTACAAGGCCGTAGATAACCTCGCCGGCAAGCAGATTATGGTGGCCGAAGCCGGCAAACTGGGAATCGCCGACGATGCGGATATCCGCGCTAGCGTCGAAAGGGAACGAGACGCCCTATTGATCAAGCGGCTCTACCAAGCCGAGGCCGCGCGGGTCGGGGAAATTGACGAAGAAGCGGTGCGGGCTTTTTACGACCAGCACCGCGATCAGTTTACTCGGGCTGACGGCCGGGTGGTGGATTTTGCTTTTGTGCGCCAGAGCATTGGCGCGGCCCTGCGAGTGCAGGCTGAGACCGCGGCCATGGATGCGCTGTTGGCCAAGTTGCGCCAGGCGAATGCCGACCAAATACACGTGTTCCCAGCGGCGTTAGACAAAGCGTTTCAATAGATCGCCAGGCGTTAGCGATCGGTGCCCAAGCCGGCGTACACGGTGATGAAGGACAAAAGCTCGGACGAAGCGGGCGATCCGTCGAGATTGTTGCGAATCCAGCGGGCGCCGACATTGGTCGTCAGGGCGTAGCCCAAGTACGCCGAGTCGTTGGCGACTTGGCCGGCGAGTACCCACGTGGTGCCGTCGAGCAGGTAGCCCGACGGCAGGGGGTCAGGCGCGGGGCGGAGGTTGTTGAACAGCTCGCACTCGGCGCCGACGATAAAACGCATGTTGCGGTTGATGCTGCGCACGGTTTGCAGCGAGAAAATTTCCGTTAGCTCGCGGATTTTGAGTGCGCTGGGCTGGGCTGGCACCCGGCTGTTGTAAAGCTGTTTCCACTTGGGCACCAACGTCCAGCCGCCAATGTGAGTGGAGTACTCGCCCTTGACCACAATGCCCAAGAAGCGCTGGTCGCGCAACTCGCCTTCTTGGTTCCCCAATTGCTGATAGAATTCGTGTTTGACCTTGGCCGTCAAGGGCAGAAAGCGGTCGTAGTGTACTTCGAGGTAGGTGGTGTTGATGAAGGCGTTGCGCGCCGGCAGCAGGTCGCGGGTAAAGACCGAGCGGCCGCGCGTACCGGGCAGGTCGCGCCACAACAGCACGTCGTCGGGAATGTCGTCTTTGACCCGGCGCGGGTTGGCAATCAGCCAGGCGCTGAAGTCCTCGGCGGGAAACTCCTTTTTTGCCGTCAGTAGCAGGTAAGCGGCTTGGTTTTCTCGGGCCGTCTCTAGCAGTCGCTGATCGAGATAGCCGACCATGACGGTCGTGCGGGGCAGGATTTCGACGGCGGCATAGGCGTTGAATCCCTGGCGGCCCAGCTTATAGGGGTAATCGGCTTCCCCGTCGTCTTCAAAGCGGTCGATGACGCCGTTGCTGTTCATGTCCATGCCGAACAAAAACTCCGGCGGGTCCACGGCAAAACGCAAAAACGGCTCGGCGTAGTCGGGCTGGGTGTTGAAGTTGCGGTTGAAATCCGAGATGTCGTCGTTGTCCTCGTCAATGCCCGGAAAGACCGCGGCGTCCGTCAGCAACTGCTGCCCCTGCCGCGTGTTGACGCGACTGCCAAACGTGCGCCGCGTCCAGTCGGGCAGCTCGTCCTGATCGTCGTTGTCATCGACGAATTCGTACAGGTGTCGCTGCTCGTTGTCGTAATACACCTGGCCCTCGGCGTTGGGCATAAAGGCGCGGGTAGAGTAATCGGCGTCGATGCTGAAAACCTCGGCGAAAAACGCGTAGGGATAGCTGCGCTTCTGCGCGGTCGCGTACAGGGCTTGGGCTTCGTTGGTGGCTAGGGTCTGGTCTTTGGCCACGTTCTCGTTGGGAAAGCGGCGATACTGAAAGTTGCGGACGAACTCGCCGCGGAAGTCAAAGCCTTGCAGGTCGGCAACGGCGAGGTCGAAGCCCAACATGCGGGTGCCGGTCGGCAGGCCGTAGCTGAATCGGTGAAATGCCTGATTCGAGCCGTCCTTGACGTTGCCGGCGGCGCGCAACACCGGCAGGAATACGGGCGTACCAAGGTTGTTGGTCTGCTTGTTGGAGGTTATTTCGACCTTGTAGTCGTTGGCCAGCACGAGGCCGATTTCAATGCGCTCGATCTCGCGAAAATCGTCGATGGCGTCTTCTAGGCTCGGGGAAAAGTCTTCGATGTTGTAGGTCAGCGTGATGACATCCGTGCCGCTGGCGACAATCGCGCCGCCGCGGCGAATGCCGCCCTCGACCACGGGGACGATGTCTCCGGTGTGCTCAACGCCATCGACGAAGATGCGCCAACGCGACAGCAGGGCGCCGCCCTCGCCGTCTTCGGGCGAATCATCGGAAATGCGCACGACGATGGAACGGACAAAATCCGCGTTCATTGGGCCGCTGAGCAGCCCGCTGAGCGAGTTGTCGCCAAACGGCAAGTTGGAGTTGCGATGCGCGGCGTTGACAAAGGTCGCACCGAGGGCGGCAAAATCCCCGACCTGCACCCGACCCCTAGCGGCCATCAGCGTGGTGAAGGTGTTGGCTTGGACGCCACCGCCGACTTCGCTGGAGGAAATTTCGCCGGTGTTGCTGACCCGCGACGACAGCATGGTCAGGGCGTACTTGTCGGTGGTGAGATCCCACTGAATGCCGTCGAAGCGCGGCTTGGAAAACGTCAGGGGGGTCAAGGTTGTGCGGATGCCGTCGCCGACCATCAGAGCCGAATAGAACTGCCCGGAATGGCTCGACGATACGAGCAAGTTGTTGAACCACGAACGAAAGCGCGGGTTTTTGGTGATGATGCTGCCGTTGTCCTCGGGGTAGTCTTCGGTCCAGTCGTACACCAGCCAGCCTTGGGTGATGTAATCGCCGTACACGTCGTAAAACGGCGAGCCTTCCAAAAAGACCTCGGTATAGCGCTCGTAGTGGTCGCGGGCGTAGTTGGAGTATTGCTCTTGCCGCCAGTCGTATAGCGAGTACAGCCGCTGCGGCAGGTACCACTTGCGCACCGAGGGCACGAGGGTCGCCGGAGAGACTTCGGTGCCAGTGGTGTAGTAGGGGTTGTCGTAGCCTGTGGCGCGTTGGGCACCCACCTGTTGCGGCAGCGTCGCGGCGAATAGACCAATGAGTAGGGTGAAGATTCGACGTCTCACAGTGTACTCCCTCTTAATAAGCAACATGTACGAGTCTGTAAACGCGGTCGGTGCGCGCATCTGCTTCTATGGCAATGCGCAGGATGTAGATCCCCGGCGGCACCGCGCGGTCGGCACTCCGTCCGTCCCAGCGATAGTGGACGCGCCGGCCTGGGGCGCCTTGGCTGGCCAGCTCAACTAGGGGCCGGCCAGCTAAAGTCAAGACCTGTACTCGCGGTGCTTTTTCGGTCTTGACGACGGTGAAATTCAGTTCGCATTGGTCGTTTGCGCCATCGCCGTTGGGGGTTAGCAAGCGGGTGTACTCGACGTTGCGAATCAGCGAGCCACCGGCGACGGCCTCAGGCACGAAGACTAGATCGGCCCCGAACTCGGCGGGCACGACGCCTTGGAGGTTGTCTTTTGCCGTCGAGTTGAAAACGAAGGCATTGAAGACTGTGGGGCTGTGGGATAGGTGCGCGGCAAAGGCGATGGCGACCGAGTCGCGCCGCACCAGCGGCGGCGGCAGTTCCACCAAGAGCGAATCCCCGCGCACCAAGCCGGCGGCGGCAACCTCGTCTCCCCCCACCGAGGCCCTGATGAATGCGGCGTCGCGGCCGCCGCCGGGCGGGAGTAGAATGAGCGCGCGGTCGAACCCTAAGTCGCGGCTGTTGAAGCTCACCGGTGCGATGGTGTAGCGAAACGCCTGCAAGGAATCCATCACGGCTTCGCGGGGGAAGACGCGGCCGGTCAGCCCGGCGGTGATGACTGGTGCATTGGCCACAAACGCCAGCGACCGCAGAGTGGGGAAGGCCGCTGGATTGTCGCTGATGAGCCGCACCCGCGCCCGCAGCCACTGCCGCGGCGACGGCGAGAGGAACGCCTGCCCGGAGAACCGGTGGGGTTGGCTGTACGCGCTCCAGGTGTCGTCGCGCACTCGTTGTTCGACAATGTCGCCGCGATTGCGCGACTTGGCCGACTCGTAGGCTTGTTTGGTCACTTCTTTGCCATTGGCGAGGAAGTAGCGCTGGAGGGTTTGGAAACCATTGCCGGTCTGGGTTTCCACTTCGATGCGCGTTCCGGGCGGCAAGTCGGCGTCCCATTCGACGAAGCGCATGCTGCGGGCACTGCCGAG
This sequence comes from Candidatus Latescibacterota bacterium, assembly GCA_965221515.1. Lineage (GTDB taxonomy): Bacteria > Latescibacterota > UBA2968 > UBA8231 > UBA8231. Next base: position 2,540,333 of record OZ244897.1, on the reverse strand, counting down.
GGAAATATCCGCGGACTCCAACTCGACTTGCGCCGGATAGCCCTCGCTGTGGAAGACGAAGAGTTGGGCGGCGCGGTGGAACTGCTGCGGCCGCGTTACGCGCCACAACAAAAGCCGCAGGGCGCGCGGCTCGAAATGGAAGTCGAACAGATAGCGGCCGGAGTTGGCCACAGACGACAGCAGCTCGTAGTGGAAAGGACCTTCGACGACTGGATCGGCGCTGTTGCTGGGGGTGCCGTCGGAGGCGAAGAAATCGAAGCTGGGCCAACTGCCCTGCTTGTCGCGCTGAAAGCCATAGAGGAACGGGCCGCGACCGGAGACGATCGGCAGCCAGATGAGGCGATCGACGCGGAAGACGTTGCCGAAATCGACCACGGACCAGACGCCCGAATCGCGCCAGTTGCCCTTGTCTGATCCCTCGATATTCCACCCGCGAAATCCGACGTCTTGGTCGATGAGGGCCTCGGCCCCGCTGCCCTTGCCGCAGCCTGGGCAGTCGCGGTGCTTAGACGTCCAGGTCCGTCCTCCCCAGTGCTGGGTTCGATCTTCGATTTGGACCATGGAGGCGAGGTTGAAGCCAATGCCGTCCACTTCTATTTCGGCGAGCGCGGCATCGGGCGTTGCACCGGCTGCTTCAAAGCGCACGAAGCGCACGATGTCGAAGTCGAGGGAATCGCTTGCGCTGAGGTATTCACCAGTGGCGGAGGCGAGGCCGGTTGTGGTCAGGTCGAATTCGACTAGGGACTCGGTGTTGTTGTTGATCGGCCGGCCCAGCCGGCGATAGACGATGCGCTTGGTCCGGCCGCCGAATACTGGAATGCCCGGACTGACGTACAGCGAGAAAAAGTTAAACGGCTTGGCCCCCTCGCGGTTGGGAAAGCGGACGCGCACCCGGTCGGCGACCACCGAGCGTCCCAGGTCTAGTTCTAGCCACCACGATTGCACCGGAGTGTCCGGGTCGGGCTGCCACCAAGTGTTGGGGTCTTGATCGCCCGCTAGGTCGGCCTGCGGCTGATTGGACGGCGTGCGCGCAAAGCGCTTTCCGTATTCGCCGATGGGCTGGCCGGAAAACTGGCGGGCGTTGGCCACGGCGTTGAACCGCTGCTCAAAGCGCTTGACTTTAATGCCCTGCGGTAGGACTTCCACTAGTCCGGGCGGATAGGCCCAAGAAGCGAAGTCGGAGCCGGTAAAGCTCAGGTTTTGGCCGCTCGCCGCGACTGCCAGCAACAGAAAAGCAACGGCTAGTGGTAGAGTTTTCATAGTGCCCTCATTGGTGCGCGATAGCCAATTCAGTACGCCACCCCGACCGCGGTGGCGCGGGTGAATGTGCCGCGATCGACCTCGACTTCGACGCGGACTAAGTACAGCCCCGGCGGCACGAGAGTTCCTCGCTCATCCTGTGCATCCCACTGTAGCGCGTACGGCCCGGCCGCAGCCTGCGCGGCCAATAGTGCGGCGCAGCGACGACCGCTCAAGTCGTGGACCGCTACTCGCAATGTGCCCCCGGCGACGCCGAACAAGTCGAACTCGATGGCGACCTGTTCGTTGGTACCATCGCCGTTGGGCGTGAAAACGGGTGCAGACAGCCCAATCGCCCCGAGGATGCCGAGGGCCTTGTCGCTGGAGACGACTTGGATGCTGTTGCTGGCTACGTCGGCGTGGGCGTCTCCAGCTTCAATGGACTGTGGTAAGCTCGCCGCCGAGGTGTTAAAAAGGCGGCTGGCCAAAAAGACCGATGGCTGGAAGACCGCGCTTTCAAAGCGCACGCGAAACGCCTTGTCTGCTTGGAACGCCGTGGGAAAGGTGAAGCGCAAGTGTTGGTCGCTGGCGGCGAGGTTAAAATTTTCGCCCGCGGTCGCCGGCTGATCGTCAATGGTCAGGTCGAGGAAGCGGGTCGCTGGAGGAACCTCTAGTTCGATGCCGTCGAACCCGGTGCGGTTGCCAGCCTCGGTGCGAATGTGATAGGCAAAGCGCTGGACGACGCCAAGCAGCACCTCGACAGCACCCGGCGCATCGGTGTGGCCGTCGAGGGCAATTTCCGCCAGTGCGCGGTCGGCCAACAGCGGCGAGACTGCAAAAGCCAAGCTGTCGAGGACGCCAAAGGCCAGCGGGTCTTCGGTGGTGATGGTAAAGCGAAATTGGAGGAACTCGGCCCCATCAGAGGAGCGAATCTCGTCGCCCGACGCTTGGTAATTGACCGACCAGTTGTTCCAGTTTTCTATGTCGTCGTCGCGCTTGGCCCGGAAGCCAGCGATGCCTTCGGAAAACCGTTCGACCACGCGCGGCGAGTCAAAATAGGTCTGCTCATCTACTTCCACTAGCCGCCCCAGATCGTCGAAGATGAAGTACGTCTTGGGATTGTCGTCGAAGCCAGCGCGGGTCTGCAAGTTTAGCTGTACCGGTGCGGTGGGGTCGGCGGTAATCGCGCCAGAAGGCAGCAGGCGATAGCGGGTGAATTTCCACGCGACCTGCCCCAAGCTCACGGCTTGGCCGAAGGAATGGGGCGCGGAGATGTAGCGGGCCTCTTGGGGATAGCCGCGGCCAAAAACCTCGATTTCGGCCAGCAAGGTCGTGGTGGAGACCTCGCCGAACTTGAAGCGGAGAAAGCGGGTAAAGCGCAGGTCGGTTGCGAGGGAGACGACGCTGGTGTTGTTGGCAAAGGTGCTGGCGATGATCTCGTCGAGGGGGTGATAGCCCGACGATCCGGTCGATGTGGTTTCGTCTTCGAAGATCAGCCATTCGACCGGCAGGTTGGTTCGGCTGACTTCATAGGCGCGGGCGAACAACTCGCGCTGCCGTTGGTTGTCGCTGGTCAGCCCGGTCTGCGGCGGAAAAAACACGATGCTGTCAACAGGCACGGGTACGCCTAAGTCGAGCGTGATAAACTGCGCACTGTTGGGGCGGCCATCGGCCCGCGCCCGGTGGGTAAAGCTGGCGGTTAGTTTGTCGCCGTCGACTAGTCCGCGCATGACCTCCGGGGCGAGGGCGTTGGTGCCGCCTCCGAGCCACAGGCGCGGGTGCCACCCAATCTCTAAGGTGTCGGCCTCGATTTGGCGCGGCCCCTTGTGCAAGCTCCAGCGGTAGCCAAAGAGGTTGCGCTGGGTCGTGGCAATGCCGGTGCGCACCAGTTGGCGAGTAACCGTGTGGCCTAAGGGAATGGCCCGCGGCTGAATCGCTCCAGAGCGCACCGAGTCGTCGAGGGCGATCCAGCGCTCGGCGGCTACAGCCCAAGGCTCGCCGCTGGTGCCGCCGACGACCCATGCTGAGGGCGTCTGCGCGACCCCTTGGCTGCTGATGGCGAGGGCTACCACCAGCCACCGCATGTTGCTCGCAGTGGTCAATAGGCCACCCCTATTGGCTCGACGGCGGCGAATACATCGAAATCGGCTGCTACGCCGACGCGGCACAAGTACAGGCCCGGAGGCACTACGCGGCCCTGCTCGTTGCGGCCGTCCCAGCGTTCGGAGTAAAAGCCGGCTGGCCGCGGCTGGGAAACTAGCTGCCGCACCTGGCGGCCGCTGAGGTCGAAAATCTCGACTGCCACGGCGGTATGCGCGGTGAACTGGGACAATACGAGATCAATGTTGACAGCATCGTTGCGGCCGTCCCCGTTGGGCGAGATGATGGCCGTTGAAAGCGCCAGTTGCAGCTCGGGCTGCGCTTGCGTTGCAAAGGCGTTGGTGGCGTTGGTGCCGACTAATTCGCTGGCATTGCCCGGGGCGATGGGATGCGGCGGGACGCTGCCGGCGCCGAGGAGGTAGGCGTTGATCGGGGTATTGTGTACCAGCGGCCGCAGGCGGAAGGTGATCCGCAGGGGCTGGTTGTTGTCGGCGGCGACGGGCGCAAAGAAAAGGTCGAAGCCGCTGGCGGTCGTCTCCCAGGCAAAGTCTGCTACCGCCGCGAGGGGATCGCCCATTTGCAAACTTTCGAATACCGGCGGTGGAAAGGCCTCGATGCGGACGCCGCGATACCCGGCCACATCGGCGGCGAACTCGGTGCGGATGTCGTAGGTAAAGGTCGTGTCAATGCCCCCGGCGACTTCGAGCAGGCCGCTGGCGGGAAACGGATCGGTGGCGAGCGCGACTTCGCCGACGGCCTCGCTGACTAGCCCGGGCGAAAACTCCACCTGAAAAGTGTCGATGCGCACGGCGTTTTCAGCGTCGCCGTCGAAGAAGATGCGAAACTGCATAAATTCTCGCGGGCTGGGCAGCCCGATGGGTAGCTCGATGGTGCCGCTGCCGCTGATGTGCGTGCTCGGCGACCACGCGCTCCAGTTGTCGACGTCGTCGCGGATGTCGCCTTTGACAAAATCGCGCACCGGTCCTTGCTCCTCGACCGGCAGGTTGAGATAGTCGGCCCGGTCTAGCTCTTCTAACAGCTCGCCGGTATCTGGGTCTTGGCGGAACAGGGTGCGCCGCGGCAGGTTGGTGTTGTATTCGGCGGCGGTTACTTCCTCCTGACGGCCGGTGTCGCGATTGCGGCGAAAGTACGCCAGGGGACTGTCGTCGGCCCCGGTCCGCAACTGGATGGCCGCGGTTGCGTCGCCGCTGCCAAGTTGGGTGGCGTGGATGCGCAAGCGGCCGTAGTTGACCGGGCCGCCAAAGGAGTGCAGCGCCGACTCGTAGCTGGCGACCGGCACAAAGCCCTGCCCATAAATTTCAAATTCGGCGATGTTGAACGCCGTCTTCGACAGCACGAGTAGCTGTAGGAAGCGGCCCTGCAAGGGGGCGAATTCAATATCGACGGTGGATTCGCGGTTTATTTCTACCCGCCGCAAAATCTCGTATTGCGGCCGGTTGATGTCGTTGAAGTTTTCGCCGTCATTGACCCGCAGTTCAAAGGCTTTGACAAAGGCGTCGTCGTCGGGCGCGGGAAAAAAGCGGATGCGGTTGACTGGGAACGGAGCGCCCAAATCCCAGAAGAACGTCGCCCCGGCTTGGCTTTGGGCGGTCTTGAACACACCCGACGAGGAGGTCGCCGGATCGCCGTCAATTAGGTCGAGGGGGCCGGCGACTTGATTGAAGAAGCCGTCGTTGGACCACGCGCGCGGCTGGCCGCCGAGGGTGAAGTCGCGCGGTTGGCCGTTGAGAAAGCGCTGGCCCGAAGCGCGGAGCAGTTGGATGAGGTTTTCGCCGGCTTGGAGCTTTAGCGGCTGTAGGGCCCCATCGACGTCTAGGGCGCCGATTTGGGTCTGGGCCTGCGAGCTCCACCCAAGCCCGCCCTTGCCGATGTGCCACACTTCGACTTGCGCATTGCCTGGCGTTAGCCCCCCAAGCACGGCTAGGACGATGCCGGCGAGGGCTCTGGGCGGACGAGCGAGCATTAGTTGATCTGCACCGCGGTCGCGGGTTCATACCCTTGCAGGGTGTCGCGCTGGAAGGAAAAACTCAGGTCAATCGCCTCTAAGGGATCGTCGGCGTAATCGAAGCGCAAGACGATGTTGTCGATGTGTACTTGGATGGTGCGAACGTCGTCGTCGAGGACGGGAAAGACCAAATACCCCTGTTCTTCGCTGCCGCTAAATACTAGGGCACCGCTGTACAGCGTCCGCTTGAGTGCGTCGGTGCGGGCTTGAAAGGTCTTGCGTCCTTGGCCGCTGCGGCCCAGCCAAAACGAGCGAAAATAGTGGTATAATTGGGAGTAGCTCAGCGCTGCATACTGCCGGGTGTTGGCCGCGGTGATACTGGCCTTGAGCGGGTCGATTTTGACTTTGGGAAATTGATAGTTGTTGACCTTGAGCCGAAAGACGGTAAAGCGCGGCGGCGTCCACTCGTCGCCCGGAGCGGTCCAGGCGCCAAAGGTGTAGGGGTTGTTGGACAGGTCCGGCCCGGGGGCGAGGCGGTTTAATTCCGCGTCCGTCATGGGTTTGAGCTCAATCGACAGGCGGTCGAGAGCGTAGGTGATGGAGCCGTCGTCGTTGACGGTCATGCCCTCGGCTTGGCGGCTGGCCGGCTGAAGCGGCGTGTGAAAGTAGCGGCCGCAAGCCATCACCAGCAGCAGCAGCAAAGGCCAAGCCCATAGCCATTTGTGCACGGTGCAACCCCCCAAAATAATGTAGGGGCGACCAGCCGGTCGCCCCTACGGATTAACGACTGATAGGTCGCTTGGCGTTTAGAACGAGTCTTTGATCTTACCCCAAGTCGATGACTCGACCGAAGTGGGGCTGGCGTACTCGCCAATGCGCAACAGCTTGGCAATGGAGTAGTACTGCCGCGACGAGGCTTCGGGCCCGCGGGTGGTCCAGTCGTTGCGGCCGCCCGGGGTGCCGTCTTCATTGGGCGAGAAGCTCGAATCCGGGCCTTCGCCGTCTTCGTACCACATGGCGAAAGGCAGGCCCGTGCCGTCTTCACCGGCCACGGCGTCTAGCTGCCATTCCTCGCTGGCCGACGGACCGGCGTCCTCTTGGAAGGCGAGGACCTTGACGCTCCACTCGTAGTACGTGGTGCCGCCCTCGGCCCACAGGTCGGCGGCCCAGGCTTCGGGTGGATCGACGCGCACGGCCATTTCGATCCACGGCGATTCGCCGTACTCGGCCCACGCTTCTTGCTCGGTGTAGCGGAAAGCGACGTTGGTCGGCGGGCTGAGGTCGCCTGGTGCCATCAGCCATTCCATGGTGTAGCCGGAGGCCGGGCTGCGCTCGCGGCCGTGATCCTGCGGATCGAGGCCGACTTGCAGCATGTCGCCGTCCCAGCGGGCGATGTTGGTGCCGGCGTGTGCCAGCACGTCGTCAACCGCTTCCAAGAAGCAGTACCAGCGGTTGTCGTCGCCGCCTTTCCACCCCATGAAGGTAGTGATGAACAGGTCGTCGCGGTCTGGCGCTGGGCGGTCGCCTTCGTCGCGCCACTCGTCCATGGTCAAGGTGTACTCCGGGTCAAACCAACCCCAGTCGTCGCCATAGGCGTCGATGGTGATGGCAGCGGGATCGGGAACTTCGAGCATGTAAAACCAAAATCCCTGGCTGCCGTTGCGATCGGCTAAAGCGGGCGGATCGAAAAACTGGGCATGGGCCACCCCGACGAGGGCGAGGCTGAAAATGCCTGCGATTGTGAATCGCCGCATATAGATACTCCTTGTGTTTGAAGTGAACGCTGGACATCGCCAGCGCGGTGAGGAAAATGCCATAATAATAAACGAAAATAAAAAGATCAACTGGCCGCGCCCCGGCGCTGGCGGACCGCATAGACTGCGGATTGATTGTATGGAATAATCAGCGGCTCGACGCCCTGTAGCCTGGCGGCCCACTCGGCGGGGTCGTAGTTGCGGGCGACAAAGCAGGCGTAATGGGCTGGCACCGCGGCCTTGAGGCCGAGTGCCGCAGCCATTTTGGCCGAGCCGGCAAAGAAGGGGAATTCCCCTTCGCTGGGGTGATTGGTTAGCAGCCCGATGTCGGGCGCGAGGGCGCGGACGGGTGCCAGTAATGCCTCGTGCTCGGCAAACGTGTTGACCGGGTCGCCAGAGATATACACGCGTACGCCGCTGGCTTCCACCACGTAGCCGAGGTGGGTTACATCGGGCGCGGCGATGTCGTCGCTGGGCAGGCCCTCGGGGGGCTTGGCGTACACTGCGTGGGCCGTCATGGTGCCTAGGTTGGCTGTGTCGCCGGCGGCAATCGTCGTTGCCGCGGCGGCAATGCCAGCCGCGCGGACGCGCTCGATGCTCTCGGCCGGGCCGACTAGGTGCACGGCTGGATAGGCCGCGGCAATGCGCGCAATGGACTCGGTGCAAGTGTGGTCGCTGTGGTCGTGGGTGAGGAGGACGAAGTCGGTGTGCAGCGACGCTTCGTAAAGCGGCGGGCGGGCGTGGATGAAGCGGTCGGCTGGCCGCTGGTGGGGGTAGTAGGGATCGACCTGGACGATGGTTCCCGGCGCGTCTTTGAGGCCAAATGTACTCTGGCCAAACCAGTGGATGCCGACGGCGCCTTGGCGCACTATCAGGGATTCAAATGGGTGCATAGTTTCTCCTTGGGTTGCAACCCGGTGGGCGTTCTGTAAGTTTCGTTAAAATTATGCGGAGGCAGAATGGGGAGCAAACGATGAACAACTCCACGCTATTTGACGCTTCGTATCAGCGCCGCAAGTGGGCCTTGCTAGAGCGGCTGCTAGCGCGGCTGGTGCCAATCTACACCGCAGAGGAGGTGGCCGCGCTGCGCATTGACGCGGTCAACCGAGATATTCTCTCGGAGCGCTCCGGGCGCGGGTTTGTCAATCGCGACCTGCTGGAAACGGTGTTGGGCAACTTGCTCGAATGCGTCGCCCCGGGCTCGCACAATGCCTTGGGGCCAGGGCACCAAAAGCCGTCGCTGGACGAGGCCATCGGCGAGATCGCCGACCAGCTCTACGCGATGATCGCGCAGTCGTTGTTGGCGGCCGGCGAGAGCGAAGGGGCTGAAGAGAAGGCCCTGATGAACACCATCTGCTTGCTGTGGGAATTGCCCGCGTACAAAGTGCGCGCCCGTTGGAACCGCTTTGCCGCGCTTAGGGATCCGGCCGTTTGGGACGCCTATTTGCTCGACAACTGCGGATTGACTCAGGAGCAGTTGCTCAAGATCGACTTCCGGGCCGCTTTAGAAGAGACTATTCGCCGCCGCGATTTCGACCACTATCGCCGCTTTCTCGACGCGCTAGAGTGCGACTCTATTTTCGACTACCAGATGCAACTGGTGATGAGCACTTATCCGGGCTGGCGGGTGCTGCTTTACCACGACATTGCCCACACTCTAACGCGCTCCGGCTCAGTGGACGGCGAATCCGGGCTGACGCGGCGGCCGGTGCCCTTGCTGCCCCGAGCCATTGCCGAGTTGGGCGGGCGCTACTACCAGGCAGATCTCCATCCCGAAACGCAGATTGGCGATGCCAACTTCCTCGACCACACCCATCGCGGCATAACCACCGGACAGACGGGTATCATCGGCAACGGGTGCCACATTTATCCGTGTACTTTGGGCGGCCTCAGCGCCAAGGTGCAGCAGCGCCATCCCATTATTGGCGATTACGTGTTCATAGGCACGGACGCCGGGATTTTCGGCCCGGTGCAAGTAGAAGACCGCACGGCGATTGGAGCCAACACCGAAGTCAACGGCATCGTCGCGATTGGTCCAGATTGCCGAATCGGCGTGTCAGTGTCTATCGGCACGATCATAGCGGGGGCTGTGCGGCCCGGCGCGATTAAGTTGGGAGCTGGGGTGCGCGTGGGGGCTGGCACTGTCATTGAGAATGATTCGCCGCTCGAATTAGTCATTCCCGACCAAGCGGTGATTCCAGTGCGCAGCCACGTGGTCAACGACGGCTGCGGTGGGCCGAAGTTCGTCTAGGTGTTACTTGGCCAGCACGAGCCGGCGGGTGCGACTCTCGGTGCCGGTGCGCAGCCGATAAAAATAGACGCCGGAGGCCACCTTGCCGCCGCCGCTGTCCGTTCCGTTCCAAGCCACTTGATGCCGTCCCGGCGGCAAGGTGGCTTGGGCCAGTAGATCCCGCACTCGCCGACCTCTCAGGTCGAAGATGGACAGATGACAGGTGGCGGATCCCGGCAGGCTGAAGCGGATGGTGGTCCGGGCGTTGAAGGGGTTGGGAGCGTTCTGCGCTAGGTCGAACTCCGCGGGGGCCGCGGCGGTCTCTCCCACAGCGGTGGTGAACTCCACCGCGAAGATCGCCGACTCGACCCCGAGGTGGCTACGCAACTGGAAATGGGTTGGCAGCGCACCGGAATCCGCCTCCATGATCTCGGCGAAGGGCTGCCACTTCCCCCACGGGCCGGATGCGGCGCGGAAGCGCACGGCCTCGGGTCGGCCTCGCACCTGGTAGAAGCGCAGAGACTGGCGGCCATCAGTGCCCTGCTCGATCTCGAGCCGAGCCCGCGACAGGCCAGCCTGGATGCGGAAGAAGTGGACTTGGGAGAGGTCGCGGCCCTCCGGCACTCGATAGTCGGTGAAGGTGCCGACGATCGCGCCGTCGTCAGTCAGCTCGCGAGCCCCGCCAATGGAGTAGGGGTTGAAGATCGCCTCGGACAGGGCGTAGTCGTACCAGGTTTTGCCGTTGTCGTCGCTGGCTAGGCATCCCAAGCGTCCCCCGGCACTCGATACGTAGTAGAGCGGAGCCTCCGCTAGATCGGCGCGGCTGGCGAAGAAACCATCCAAGCTGGCGAGGCGGATATCTTTCCCCTCAAAGATGGGGTTCAAATCGATGTCCCGCGCCGCCGTGGCTAGGTCGTAGCGCACGTAGTGTTGCCGCCAAGTGGCGGCTTGAGCGGCGTAGGCAAAGTGCGCCTTGCCGTCCTTCACCAGCAGGTTCGATAGCCAAGAATGCACCTCGAACTCGTCGTCGAGCGTGATGCGGTCGCTGATACCGCTGTTGTCGGTCGGCAGCGGTATTGGTAGCGGCGTACCGTCCATGCGCCGCCAACTCTGCGCTCCGTCATCGGAGGCCATGTAGTGGATGTCCCAGTACAGATAGATTCCGTGCTTTTGCGTGGTCCAAGCGAAGTGCAGTACGCCGAAAGGGTCGAGGAAGGACAGGGGGTACTGGGGCACTGCATTGGCGCCGTCCACCGTCAGCTCTTGGCGTTCGAGGACGGCACCATCGAGGCCGAGGACGAAGAGGGAACGGCCCCAAGTGAAGTAGTAGAGTCGGCTCCGCGCTTGGTCGAGGTTCATGCAGTACTTGCCGGCGCTGCCCCCTGGGATGCGGGCCACGGTGGGCTGCGCGTAGTCATCGGCTTGGAAGCGGTAGAGGCTAGCGCTGCCGTCGCTGAAGTTGGAGCGCACTAGATAGAGGTTGCCGACGGCGTCGGTCTCCAGCGCCGGGGCGTTAGTGGCATCTACTGACTCGTACAGGGGCTCGAAGGTGGCCCCGCCGTCGCGGCTGCGGGACAGGCGCCACTGCTGAGCTGTGAAGGCCTCGTTGCGCGACCGGATGTGGGTGGTGAAAATGCCATGGGCGTTGGCGACTACCTTCTGGTTGTGGGACTGGAAGGTGGCATACCCCGTGGCCTCGGCATCGAGCAGGGTCAGCCGCACGTCGGTCAGCCCGGCGGCCTGAGCCGACGCGGTGGCGACGAGTCCACTGGCTAGGATGAGTAGGTATCGCTGCATCGCCGCTCTCCTTTTGACTCAGCTTGCCGCGAGAATTTAGGAATAAAGGATGAATATAATGCTCGCCCACAGGATGCGGCCCGTCAATAATGATATAGTGCGCCGGCAAGAAATCTATACGTCCTTCGCTTACCATATACACTAGGCGATGTTGTTCTGTAAGGCGTCGCGACCCAGTCTTGGATGGAAGGTATTTGAGGGATACCTTGGTTGCCTAACAAGCAACTATAAGGGTGATCATGGAACGGAGTGGAGCAAATTGCGTGCAGCAAGCTGCCGCTGGCGACTCGGCGGCGTTTGGTCTGCTCGTCGAGGAACACACGCCGTGGCTGCTGGTGCGGCTCACCCGTAGGCTGGGTTCGCAAGAGGCGGCAGAGGACGTCCTGCAGGAGGCGTTTATTGCTGCGTATCAACAGCTAGCTGCGCTGCGCGATCCCAAGCGATTCGGCGCTTGGCTGTGCTCGATTGCGGACAACAAAGCGCGCATGTGGCAGCGGCGTCGCATCACGCAACTCAATCTACTGGACCAGCTCGACTTGGCGGTGCCCGAGCAGGACGAGCAAGAGATCCGGGCACTGGTGCGGAAGGCGATTGGGCGATTGAGCAAGCTCCACCAAGACGTGATCGTCCACCACTACCTCAAGGGCTATTCCTATCAGCAGACCGCAACCTTGCTACAGCTCCAAACTGGAGTGGTAAAAAGCCGTCTGCAAAAGGCCCGAAAACGCCTGCAAAAGGAGATCATGGCGATGGCGGAATCCAGCACTGCACAGACTTTCGAACTGGGCCCAGACGATCTGGCCGGCCTGCGTCAGGTAGCTCGCTTCACAAGCGACGATCCCAAACGACTCATTATGCACTGCGTCTGTCTCGACGCTGGCGGCAGAGTTGTCGCAACGGACGGCTCGCGGCTGCTCAACTGGTCGAGTAAGGGGCTAGCGTCGCTGTCGGCTCCAGTGATCCTCGATTCGTTGCAAGCTGAAATGATCCCGGAGACTGCCGCGGCGACGCTGATTGTCGAAGAGGAATCGGCTACGTTGCAGACTGCGGATGGTCACAGGATGACGTTGCCGGTAATTTCTGGACCGTACCTGAAGTATCAAGAGGCCGTTGGCACCCCCGGTCCGATCTTGGTCACTGTGCGCAGCGAGTGTCTGATGGCCTGCGTGGAAGAAATTGAGCCGTTGGTCAGAGATGGCCACGAACGGGTGAAAAGCGGCTGGGAGTACGTGCCCCGCGTACAGATGCGGGTGTCGAGTGTGGAAGGGAGACTGGCGTTGCGAACGACGCGGGATCAGGGCTTTAGTCGGACCGAAGAAAGCGCGGACGATTTGCACGGTGCCAACCTCCCAGACTGGGAGCATTCCGTGAGTTGCCCTGCTGATGTGACTAACATCGAGGATGGAGGATTATTCCGCGTTGACCTCAATCACGACTTGCTCAAAACGATTGTGGAGGCTCTAAAAGACGCGGCAGCGGAGATACGGATATATTTTGCGCACAGTGAGGCTCCGCTTCACTTTGAGGTGGGGGAGGACCGCCACGCTGCCGTGCTGATGCCGATGAAACGGTAGCTGTTCAGCATTGAGATTGTTGGTCGTATCAGCCCTCGCTGAGAAGGATTCTGTAAGCCAATGACTTCAAATGGGTTGCTCTTTTCGAGAGGTGGGTTATAATACCGCAGCATTACTACTAATCCCGCCGAGCAGTCGATGGAAAAAAATTTCGTCCAACTTCCCGCAAAACAGGTTACGCTGGCGATGGTAGGCGTGATGATGGCGATGTTTATGGCCGCGTTGGGGCAGACCGTCGTCGCCACCGCGATGCCGGTCATCATTGCCGACCTCGGCGGCTTCGACCGCTACACCTGGGCTGCGATCGCCTACCTGGTTGCGGCCACGGTATCCATTCCGATTGTCGGGCGGCTCACCGATTTGTACGGGCGCAAAATTTTTTTAGTTTTCGGCCTAGTCGTCTTCATCGGCGGCTCTATACCGGCAGGCATGAGTCAGACCATGAACCAACTCATCGCCTTTCGCGCTATACAGGGGATCGGCGGTGGGACTATTATGGCTTATGGATTCTTGGTAACTGCCGACCTGTTTCCACCCGAAGTCCGGGGTAAGTATCAAGGATTGACCAGTCTCGCGTTCGGCGTGGCGTCGGTGATTGGACCGACGCTGGGCGGTATAGTAACCGATGTGCTTTCGTGGAACTGGATATTTTTCATCAACATTCCAATCGGGATTCCGATTCTATTATTGATTATTCGGACCTTTCCCGCGATCGAGCCCGAAGCCCAGACCCGAAGTTTGGACTATCTTGGCATGATAACCCTGGTATTGTCCGTAGTACCCATAGTAATCGCGTTGTCCGTGGTAGGCGTTCACTATGCGTGGGATACACCGCAGGTTCTTGGCTTGTTGGCATTCGGCTTGATTATGGCGGTTGTATTCGCCATCGCAGAGTCGAAAGCGGTTTCTCCCATTATGCCTTTCGAGATCTACAAACTCAGGGTGGTTGCCGTATCGGCGACCGTTGCGTTTCTGGCCGGCTTCGGCCTGTATGGAACTATTATTTTTTTACCGCTCTTCTTCCAAGGCGTTCACGGGGTGTCGCCTACCGGCAGCGGCGGTTTCCTGACTCCCTTGATACTTGGCATCGTCGTTGGCGCAGTAGTGTCAGGGCGCATGCTGGCTAAGAAAAACGGACGCTTCCGCCAACAGGCCCTGATCAGTACGGGATTGATGGCCTTCGGTATGTACCTCATCTCTACCATGAACGCGAACACCAGTTCGGCGGGGGCCGTGGGATATGTTGTGATCATGGCCCTTGGGCTTGGCGGCGTACTATCCACATTCAACCTCGCCGTTCAGAATACGGTGCCGTTTCGGATCGTGGGCACTGCGACTGCGGCGCTTCAGTTTTATCGGCTGATCGGCGGTACGCTGGGACTGGCGGTGCTGGCCGTTGTGATGACGCATAGATTCTCCACACGAGTGGAAGAGACTGTTTCCGCTACGGTCCGGGCGATGCTTGGCCCGGATCGGTTGGACGCCATCAAGGACAACCCCAGGGTGCTTATCGATCCGGCCGCTTTGGATGTGCTGAGAGCCGAATTCGCCGAGCCGCAGATGGCGGACGCACTGCTGGTCACCCTCCGCTCGGCGCTGTCCGAGGCCGTCGGAGGCGTGTTCGCGATCGGCGTGGTGGTCATGGCCCTGTCGGTGGTTTTGTCGCTGTTGCTGAAAGTCGCAAAAGAGGATGCGCCGGGAAAAGACGCTGGCACGCTTGAAGGTGCTAATGAGTAGCTCTGCGGCTCGTCGTCTGGGGGCGGCAATCGAGGCCGATGGGGGGCATCGCGCAACTCAATCATTGGCCCTTCCATTGTGGTGGGCGTTTTTCGGCGAATGCCTGCGGCCCCTCGGCGTAGTCTGCTGACAGTCTCAGATGCCGCACAGCCGTCAGGTCCTCCAGTTGGCACTGCGCCTGAGCGATGGGGGTCTCGATGGTGTGCAGTGCTACCTGCTTGGCGGCTTGGACGGCGAGGGGGCCGCACTCCAGTATCTCGGCGGCCCAGCGTTCGGCGGTGGCCATCACGGGTTCGTCGTCGGCTACTTCATTGACCAAGCCCATGGCTAGCGCTTCCCGGGCCGAGAACAGCTTGCCGGTCAGAATCATGCCCATGGCCAAGTGGTAGGGGATGCGGCGCGGCAGTTTGAGTACGCCGCCAGCATCGGCTAGCAGACCGCGCCGGGCCTCGGGCAAACCGAAGCGGGCGCTTGCGGCCGCCACGATTAGGTCGCAGCGCAGCGCCAGTTCCAGACCGCCGCCAATGGCATAACCGTTGACTGCGGCAATGATCGGCTTGTAGCAGCGGTCGAGGATGTGGGCCGGGGCGTGGACTGGGTTGCGGAGCTGGGCGTCGTCTGTTTGTTCGACGCGGTATTTCAGGTCTGAGCCAGCCGAGAAGGCGCGCTCACCGGCGCCGGTGAGAATGGCGACCCAGAGCTGGTCGTCGGCGATGAAATCGTCCCAAGCCCTGGTCAGCTCGACGTGGGCCGGGGGATGGAGGGCATTCATCACTTGCGGACGATTCACCGTCACATAGGCGATGTGGCCCTTTTTCTCGTAAAGGATGTGTTCAAATGGTGGGGTCATGGGGTCTCCTTACTAAATGTTCTGTTGGACCGCCTTCGAGGCTAGCGCTAAGCACTGCGCGGCGCAAGGGGAATCGCGCGGGGTGTTTTTTAAGAGAAAACACAGACCGGCCAGCCATTTTTGCGCGCTAGCCGCGCTAGCCGGATGTCTGGATTGACAACGACCGGATAGGCGACCTCGGCCAGCAAGAAGCGATCGCCGTAGGCGTTGCCGTAGGCGGTGGATTCGCCTAGGTCAAATTCGTAAGCGCGGGCCACTTGGCCCGCTTGGCGGACCTTTTCGCGCCCGGATACGTGCGGGCCGTCCAAGTCGCCGGTCAAGCGTCCCTGCTTGCAGACTAGCTGGGTGCCAACGACGAAATCCAAATCGAGCAGCTCTTGCAAAGGTGCGATTAGAAGCTGGGGTGCGCCCGACACGATGCCGAGACAATCGCCGGCGGTGCGATGGGCGGCGATCAGCCGCTGGGCTTGATCTGGAATTCGGCGAGTTAGTTGCTGGCGACAGAACGTCTTTGCCATTTCCGCCAGCCGATCCAGCTCGATGTCGCCGAAGTGAGTCTTGTTGGATTGGATGCCGCGAGTAGGGATGTACAAGGCCCAAGACAGGAACGTGCCAATCGCCGCTGGGCCGGTCTGCTGGCCGGTCTGTAGCGCGAAGCGGATGAACGCTTGTTCTGCGCTGATATTGGGCAGCAGCGTCCCGTCTAGATCGAATATCGCGGCGGGCACAAGGACTGGTTAATCGCGGAGCAGGCCGGGAAACATCTTGCGGAAGAGCACGTCTTGGCTGTCCCATATCACCGGCACGCCTCGCACGAGACACATCACCACCGTCAACCAAACGATGGCCTGCCCGATTAGCAGCAGCCATTCCGTCGATACTCCGATTGACCAACCGTACTCGGCTTGGCCGGACTCGATTAGCAGCACCGCGCCTAGATAGACAAACACGACCGCCTTGGTAAAGCCGTAGAGCGCTCGACTCAAGCGAGAGCTGACCAGTGCTTTTGCCCAGCGGCTGCGCATCATCGTCTTGCTGCCGAATGCGGTTTGGCCGGCATCGACAAAGGCCAGCGTGCGCAGCCAGTCGATGAGAAAACTGCGGGCGACGACGATGGCCGCAGCCCAGAAGCTGGCCAAGCCAATCGACGCAAAATAGACCCAGAAGACGTTTTCGACGATGCGGTCTCCGGCGATGTCGAACATCGCGCCTAGATCGGATTCGAGGCCGAGGCGGCGGGCAATGATACCGTCGAGTGCGTCCATGTAGAGCGTGGCGATGGTCAGCAAGACCGCGATACCGCAGGCGATGGTGTTGACTTTGTATAGCCCGATCACCAAAAACACCAAGAATATTCGGATTAACGTCACAAGATTCGCTTGCATGTTCACCTCCCCGAAGTGTAAGAAGCTACGACAACTCGCCGATCAGCCGGCGGATGTTGGCGTAGTTCGTCTGCATGGCTGCAAGTCGCGAGCCACTTGCTGGCAAAAAGTGGGTGGCGATCGACAAGACGACGTCGCAGCGGTTGTCGCGCAGGTTGCGCAGGATCGTCGGATAGTCCACATCGCCCTCGCCGATGGGCGTGTACTCGAATTCGAGTTTTGAACCGTTGATGGTGCGCAGATCCTTGGCGTGGACGCCGTGCAGGTAGGGACGCAGGTTTTCGAAGCCGGCGGTGGCATTATCGACTTCGCCGCAATTGTAGCTATCGGCCGGACACCAGAGTGCCTTGAAGCGCCGCGAGCCTACGGCTTCGACAAGGCGGCGAAAGTTGCGACTGGTGTTGCCGTAGTTCCACTGCATCATCAGGAAGGCGATATCGACGTCGTATTGCTCGGCGAGGTCGGCGAACATCGACAACGCTTCGACTAGTTTTTCCATGTCGCTGTCGGAGATGATGCCGCCGCGGGTCGCCCAGCGCATGGGCCAAGTGGGCTTGCCGCCGGTGTACTCGGCCGGCCAAGCGAAGCTGCTGCAACCGACTGCGCCGATCCCCAAGCGGGCTGAGACCTCCATCGCTCGTTTTAGCTTGGTCAAATGCTCCTTGAACTGGGCGTGTTCGAGCATCTTGCCCGGCTCAAGCTCGGCGAGGTGTACTGTCTTGAATAACCCCGCGCCGTCGAGCAGGAAAAACTCGAGACCGTGGGCGGCGACCTGTTCGGCGGCTTGGTCTATCTCAGCGTCGGCAAGTTCGTAGAGGCTGCGATTGTTGGAGTGGGTGCCGCACCAGACGTAGTGGGCACCGAGATCGCGCGCTGTGGCCAGCGATTGCTCGAAAGGCTGCTGCAACTCGCCGAGGTACATCCCCATCTTGAATTCGTAGTGGTCGCTCATGATTTTCCTATCCCCGCGATGGCTCGGGCATCTCGGCCCGCGCCTTGGCCGCTAGGTCTTTGAGGTGGCCGTCGTTGGCCATGCGCTGTTCGAGATGCACCATGCGGCGTTTGCTCGCCGTGGCGACCATGGTCTCGCCGTAGGCGCGCTCGGCCCAGAAGCGGGCCAGTCCGGCGATGTCCTGTTTGACGAGGTCGATCTGCTCGTCGGGTACGCGCACCATGCAGTTGATGGTGAACATGCGGCGACGACCGCCGCCGCCGAAGGCTGCGTGTTTGAGGTTGTGCTGGAAGACGACGACGTCTCCGGGGACAATTTCCAAAGCGACAGCGGGTACTTGGTCGCCGGAGATTTCCCATTGTTGCTGCGATTGCCGGGCGTTGGCTTCGAGCGTTTCGGCGTACTGATCGCCGCGGTGGTGGCTGCCCGGGATCACGCGCAGGCAGCCGGTGTCGCGGGTCAGGGGGTCTAGGTAGAAGGCGATCTTGACATGGCGCACTTCCTTGTGGTAGCCGTCGGAGTGCCACTGGGTGTCGCCGGCGTAGTAGTTGCCATCGGAACTGCTGTAGTTGAAGTCGTCGCCGAGCAGACTGGCGAGCAAGCCCTCAATGCGCGGATCGTCGAGCAGGGCGCAGAGGCGCTGGTGTTGATCGATGAAGGGCACGATGCAGGAGCGCCGCTCGCCGTCGTGCGGTTGGCCGTAGTGGCCGCCGCCGCGCTCAGCCCAGACCTGCTCAAAGGCCGCGGTTATTTCGTCGATGCAGTCGGCCATCAAACCCGGCAGCGCGAGGTAGCCGAAGGTGTCGAAGAAGTTGAGTTGCTGTTGGTTGAGGCGGATCATGTGGTTTCTCCTGGAGAGCTTGACGGAGGGTGGGAGAGGCGATACATTGGCGGCGTTTTGCTGTTACGTTCAATCTAATAAGGTACTTGTCTCCATTCAATAACTGATCCAATCGGCACGGTGGCCATGTGCCAGGTGTTGGAGTTCCACCGCCTCGACAACGAGCTGTGGGTTTGCCATATTTATGTATGTATTGTATGGTTTTATGTATGAAAACGACTATACAGTTGGATGATCAGTTGCTGGCCGAGGCCAAGCAGTGCGCTGCACAGACGGGCCGGACGCTCAAGGCGGTGATAGAAGATGCATTGCGCGAAACCCTAGCCCGCACCGAGAGCCCTCAAGCACCGGTGCGCGTCTCTTTGCAGACTTTCAAAGGACGAGGTTTACAACCTGGTGTCGATCTGGACGATACCTCTTCCCTCCTCGATCTAATGGAACGGAATGATGGTCCTGCTTGACGTCAATGTCCTGCTCTACGCTCACCGCGAGGAAGCCCCCGACCACCCGGCCTATCGGGCTTGGCTGGAAGAATTGATCCACAGTCCTCAGGCCTACGGCATGACCGACCTCGTGCTGTCCAGCTTTCTCCGCATCGTCACCCACCGCCGCATCTTTGACCCACCTAGCACGCTGAATACGGCCCTGACTTTCGCAGCTCAGATTCGCGACCGTCCCAATCGCGTAGCCATCGCGCCCGGCATACGCCACTGGGACATATTTACCCGACTTTGCCAACAGGTGCAGTGCAAGGGGAATCTGGTCCAAGATGCGTACTTGGCCGCTTTGGCTATTGAGTCGGGCAGTGAGTGGATCACTACCGACCGCGACTTCAGCCGCTTTCCCGACCTGCGCTGGCGTCATCCACTCGCCTAGATGCACCACACCGAAGAATTAAAATTACACCTGATGTTGCGCAACGTCTGTCAGATGTGGGGGTCGTCATGAAAATTGTCGATGTGGGGGCTGTGCTGCTGCAACCCATGCCGTGGGTGCTGGTGAAGGTGCGCACCGACGAGGGGATCACCGGCATGGGCGAGGCCTATCACGGCGCCGGCGTCCATCACATCGCGGTTGATGAACGCCTCACCCAACGCGCCCTCATCGGCCAAGACCCGCGCAATGTCGATAAGCTCTTCCGCGATATGAAAAGCTCAATGTCGGCGTCGGGGTACTACCAAGGCGCGGTGATGAGCGCGATCAGCGGTCTTGAGATGGCGCTGTGGGACATCACCGGGCAGGCGCTTGGCGTGCCGATCTGGCAGTTGCTGGGCGGCGCGTACCGCGACTCAATTCGCGTGTACAACGACTGCCACGCCGGAGACGAGGACCACAAGCCCGAATCGTGGGTAGCTAAGGCCAAAAAAGTGGAAGCGCGCGGCTTTGACGCCATCAAGTTCGACATAGACCCGCGGCCCGACCGGCGCGACCCCTACAACCGCACCATGAGCAACCGCGATATCGCCTTTCACATCGAGGTAGTCACCGCCCTCCGCGAGGCGCTGCATCCCAACACCGATTTGCTCATCGACGCCCACTGGGCGTACGCGCCGCCCGACATCCTCAAGGTCGCCTACGCTTTTGAAGCACTAAATTTGATGTGGTTGGAAGATCCGATTCCGGCTGAAAATGTCGCCGCGCTCAAAGAGTTGAAAAACGCGACGCGGACGCCAATCTGCACCGGCGAAAACCTGTACACGCGCCACGGGTTCCGCGAGTTGGTCGAGACGCAGGCGACGGATATTATCTCGCCCGATTTGGCCAAGGCCGGCGGCTTGTCCGAGGGCCGGCGCATCGCCGATTTGGCCGACATCTACTACATGCCGATTTCGCCGCACAACATCTGCAGCCCAATCGGCACGGTGGCCATGTGCCACGTGTGCGCTGCTGTGCCCAACTTTCAGGTGTTGGAGTTCCACCACCTCGACAACGAGCTGTGGAACAGCCTCACAGTCGAGCGCGACCTGATCGTCAATGGGCATATCCCCTTGCCGCAGGCTCCCGGGCTTGGAGTCGCGCTCGACGAGCAGGTGGCGCGGCGCGCGGCGCGCGAGGACCTTGGTTTCTTCGACGCCGAGTAAAATTCACGTCAGGCTTAGCGGCCGTTGTTGGTAGTATTATTGCCAATTTTGCCTCAAACTGGTAATTCTCGTGTTCACAGCACTCCGCCGGGCTACTCCTGAGAATTACCGTCGATACCGGCACAATTGAAGTGGTCGCCGCTTGGCGTTTTCTGCTCCGCCTCCATTGAAGCCCATGACGAGCTTGACCGGCAACCGCAAAATATTCATTCATATTGCCGTGATTTATCTAAAACTCAACTTCGCAATCAGTCCAAGCGATAGGAAGGAGTCTGGAGTCTGATGGACGTCTTTGCGTTCCGCAAGGAGCTTGTTTCAGAATACGAACGTTTTTCGCGCAGCTTCATCCGTATCCGGGCGGCAGACATTGGCCAAGTTGTTGATGCGGCGTACGACAGCGGCCGTTTCTGGCCCGCTCCGCTCATCCAGTTGAATCCAAATTTTGTGCCGGGTGGGTCTATCGAAGAGTTGGTGGCAGACGGCACTCTTGATGCGGAATGCGCGCAGATCTTTCGCATCAAGAGCGCAACCGAATCCCTCGAACAGTCGCTGGTGTTACACAAACACCAAGCCGAAGCCATCGCTATCGCCGGTCGGGGAGAGAGCTATGTCCTGACAACAGGTACAGGCTCCGGCAAATCGCTTAGTTACTTCATCCCCATTGTCAATGACGTATTGCGGCGCAAGAAGTCTGGCGATGCCGGCAAGGGCATCTGTGCTATTGTCGTCTATCCGATGAATGCCCTATGCAACAGCCAGTGCGAGGAGTTGGAGAAATTTCTGCGGCTCGGTTACGGCGATGGACAGGAACCCGTGACCTTCGCCCGCTATACCGGCCAGGAGTCGAACGACGATCGGGAACGTATCGCCAAGAACCCGCCCGACATCCTGCTGACGAACTACGTCATGCTCGAACTACTCATGACGCGGTTTGTAGAGACCGACAAGGCGGTGCGGCAACACGCCGCCGGGCTGCGATTTCTGGTTTTGGACGAGCTGCACACCTACCGGGGGCGGCAGGGTGCTGATGTGGCCATGTTGGTTCGACGGGTCCGGGAACGGTTTAACGAACATCTGCTCTGCATCGGCACCTCGGCGACCATGGCGTCCGAAGGATCGGCCAAGGAGCGAAATGAAGCTGTTGTGGAAATCGCTAGCCGGCTATTTGGCGTCCCGGTTAGCGCGGACAACATCATCACTGAAACCTTGGAGCCCGTTACCAACAACGACACCCCTACTGACTCCGACAGTTTGCGACAAGCTATCGCGACAGGGGTGGCAGCCAATGCAACCCACGCTGAATTGTCGAGCCATCCGGTGGCGGCTTGGGTAGAGCGCAACCTTGGTCTGGAAGAGCAGGACGGAAAGCTGGCGCGCATCTCGCGGCCGCTGACGGTGAAGGAGGCTTCCCAAAAGCTCGCGGATGACAGCGATCTCGAGGTTGATGTGTGTCGCGATTATCTCGCTCAGTTCCTGCTGGCGGCCTACCAGAGTCGCGACGACAGCGGCCGCAGCTTCTTCGCCTTCCGCCTGCATCAGTTCATCAGCGGTGCCTGCAACGCCTATTCCACCCTCGAAGCACTGGGCGAGCGGTATCTGACGCTGGAGGGTCAGCAGTTCAAGCCGGGAGACCGGGATCGCACTCTCTTCACGCTCTGCTTCTGCCGCACGTGCGGACAGGAGTATTACCCGGTCTGGGCAACGCTCGCCGCCGGACAGCCGAACAGCTTCGAACCGCGCGATCTGTCCGAGCGTTCCAATGAAGACGAGGATGTCCAGTTCGGTTATCTGATGCCGGACGACTCGGGGGACTTCGATCCCGCCGATTTAGAGGGCCACTACCCCGAGGACTGGCTGGAATTCATAGACGGAGCAGCTAGGATCAAGCCCCACTTCCGGCGTTACCGGCCCATCGGCGTCCGGGTGAATACGGCGGGTCGTGTCGCCCCTGAGGGGCTGCCGGCGTGGTTCATCCCCGCCTCGTTCCGATTCTGTCTCAATCCCGAGTGCGTCGCGTATTACGATGGTAGCGTCCGCAGCGACCTGAGCAAGCTGTCCGGGCTGTCGAGCGAAGGCCGCAGTTCGGCCACCACCGTGCTGGCACTTGCCTCCCTGAAGCACCTCATCGGGACCGACCTGAATGAACAGACCAAGAAGCTCCTCGCCTTTACGGACAACCGGCAGGACGCGAGCCTGCAAGCCGGGCATTTCAACGACTTCATACAGATTCTGCTGCTTCGGGGCGCGTTACTCGCGGCGATTGAAGGGGCGCCCGGCGGGCGGCTCACCGACGATGTGCTGACCCAGCGGGTGCTCGACCGCCTGCACCTGGACGCGACCGACTACAGCGCCAACCCCGAGTCCAAGGGCATCAAGGCCCAGAACACACTCAAGACGCTCCGCGACGTGCTCGGCTACCGGCTCTACTTCGACCTGCAGCGCGGCTGGCGGATCACCAACCCGAACCTGGAGCAACTCGATCTGCTGGAGATCCGCTACCGGGGCCTCATGGATTGCTGCCGAGACGAGGAGGAATGGCGGAAGAGGCACCCTTTGCTCGGCTCCATTAGGCCAGAGCAGCGATTGGAGATCGTCACCGAACTCCTCGACCGCATGCGCCAGGCCCTGTGCATCAAGACGATCTATGTCGATCCGAACTTCCAGGAGCAGTTGCGCAACCGGAGCTTCAATGAGTTGAAGGAGCCCTGGGGGCTGTCGGAGGACGAGCACCTGCTCTCCCACGCCTACATGGTGCCGCGGCCGAGTTCCCGGGGCCGCCCGAAGGACTACCGGATGCTGCACATATCACATCGCTCCGTGTTCGGACGGCACCTCAAGGCCCAGGCGACCTGGGGTCCGGGAAATTCCCACTATCCGGAAAAGTTCGACGAAGCTGTCTATAACGCGGTCATCGACGACATCCTGAGCGTGCTGAGTATCTACGGCTATGTTGAGCCCACGGACCTGGACGGGGATCGCAAGGGCTACCGGATCGACAGCTCTGTGCTCGAATGGCGTCGCGCCGATGATACTAGCGGTGCGGGCGAGAGCTCGACGAATAAGTTTTTCCGCGCCCTGTATGAGAACGTCTCGCGGCTTCTCGATGGTAACGACCGGTTTCTCCACCAACTAGAGGCGCGAGAACACACGGCTCAGGTCGATGCGGATATCCGCGAGGAGCGAGAAGCCCGGTTCCGCAAAGGACTAGATGCGGCAGGGCTGCCGATCCTGTTCTGTTCGCCGACGATGGAACTGGGCGTGGACATCGCCGCACTCAACGCGGTTTATATGCGGAATGTGCCGCCGACGCCGGCGAATTACGCTCAGCGCAGCGGGCGGGCGGGGCGCAGTGGCCAGCCGGCGCTGGTGGTCACCTACTGCACCGCTAGGTCGCCGCACGACCAGTACTTCTTCTCCGATCCGACGCGCATGGTCGCCGGTGCCGTCAATACGCCGACCATCGATCTCGCCAACGAGGACCTGATCCGCAGCCATCTGCAGGCCATATGGCTGGGCGAGACCGGCGTCATGCTCCGGCCATCCGTGCGCGACGTGCTGGATCGGGAACAACCCGACGTGCTGCCGCTACACAAAGACATCGCCGGGCAGATCAGCGGCGCTAACGCGGTGAGGCAGACCGAGCGGCGGGCGCGGTGCATCCTGGAAACGATCCCAGATCTCAAATCCGCCCCGTGGTACACGGACACCTGGCTCGACAGTGCCATGAACTCGGCCGAGCGGCGTTTCGACGAGGCGTTCGACCGCTGGCGCTCTCTATACCGTGCGACGGCGAGCCAGATGAAGTCCGCCAACTCCATCCTCCACAACGCCGCGGCGACCGAACCGGAGCGGCGGGAAGCCAAGGCGCGGTTCGATGAAGCCTACACGCAGCAGAACCTGCTGCTCGACAGCAGGGCAACCATGAATTCCGACTTCTACAGCTATCGCTACCTCGCCGCGGAAGGCTTTCTGCCGGGCTACAACTTCCCACGGCTGCCGCTGATGGCCTTCATTCCGGGGCGAAGGGAGAAGGTCGTGCGCGACTCCTTCCTGAGCCGGCCGCGATTTCTGGGCCTCACCGAATTCGGCCCGCAATCCATCATCTACCACGAGGGCAGTACCTACCGCGTGCGGCGGGTCGTCCTCACGATCCGGGACGAGATGAACGCAACCACCTCGGCCAAGCTCCCGGTGCAAGCCGCTCGCATCTGCCCAGTCTGCGGCTACGGGCACTTTCAGGATCAGAAGGAGTTTGAACGCTGCGTAAGTTGCAACGAGCCGCTGGAGGGCGGGCGGCGCATCGACAACCTGTACCGCATTGAGCAGGTGGCGACGCGTCGGGCGACCCGCATCACCTCGGATGAGGAGGAGCGGCAGCGCCAAGGCTACGAGATGGTTACCACGCTTCGCTACAGCGAAGAGAACGGCCAGCACCGGGCCGATGGTGTTGCACTGGAGGAGAACGGCGAGACTCTGCTGCACCTCAAATACGGCCCGGCCGCAACTGTTTGGCGCATCAATCTGGGCTGGCGGCGGCGCGAGCAGAAGACGATCTACGGCTTCAGCGTTGACGCCAACACCGGCGAGTGGACCAAAGACTCCCAGGCGCCGACCGATGCGGAAGACGATGGCGTGCGCGAGGGCAAAAGCATCGAGCGCATCACGCCCTTCGTAGAGGATACTCGCAACGTGCTCGTCCTGCAGCCGAAGGTGGATCTTTCCAAAGCCGCCATGATCTCGCTGCAATACGCGCTCAAGCGCGGCATTGAGCAGGAGTTCCAGTTGGAGGAGGCCGAGCTGGCTGCCGAGCCGCTGCCCGACCGGGACGACCGCACCGCGATTCTGTTCTACGAGGCGGCCGAAGGCGGCGCGGGCGTGTTGACGCGCCTAGCGAGCGTTCCGGAGGCGATGCGGCGGATCGCCCACAGGGCGCTTGAGGTCTGTCACTTCGCGTCGCAATCCGGCGAGTGGACGGGATTCAGCGACCTGGCGGATCAAGACCACCAATGCGAGGCCGGCTGCTACCGCTGCCTGCTCAGCTACTACAACCAGCCGGACCATCCGCAGATCGATCGGCGCAACGAGACCATGCTCGACCTCCTCTGTCGCTTGACGCGCGCCGAGCACAAGGAGCTGGAGGCATTCTCCGGCGCCGGCGACAGCTTCGCGGAGCTGACCAACGCATCGACTTCGAGCCTTGAGCGGGCGTGGCTCAACTATCTAAAAACAAATGGGTATCACTTGCCCAGTCGGGTACAGCCATATTTAGAAGAGTTTAGGACCCGTCCCGATTTTGCCTACGAGGACCAGCAGACCTTGGTCTATATTGACGGCCCTCACCACAGTGGAAAGCACCATATGACACCGGAGCTTCAAGCCGAGGGCGTCAGGGAGGGGAGCCAACACTATTACACCAGCCGCGATGTCGAGATAACGCAGCGCCTTGAGGAGGCAGGTTTTACCGTCGTGCGTTTCCCGTTCGATCAAACCTTGTGGGACCGCATTGTGGACGAATACCGATGGATTTTTGGAACGGGCGACAATGACAAATAATGCCACAATGGAAGCAGCCGCTGCATTCAAGCCGGGCGACTTAGTCCGGGCGCGGGGGCGCGAATGGGTCGTGCTGCCGGAGTTGGGCACCGACCGTTTGAAACTCCGGCCGCTCGGTGGAGCAGAAGACGATGCAACACTCATCTACTTGCCCATAGAGCCTGAGCCACCGACCGCGGCGACCTTCGCCCTGCCCGATCGCAACAAGCCAGGGTCGCAGGAAGCAGCCCTTCTCTTGCGGGATGCTCTGCGCCTGAAGCTGCGGGCCGGGGCCGGTCCTTTTCGCAGTTTTGGCAACATCAATGTCGAACCCCGCGCCTATCAGCTCGTGCCGTTACTCATGGCCCTCAAGCTGGATCCCATCCGCCTCCTAATTGCCGACGATGTGGGTATTGGCAAGACTGTTGAGGCTGGTCTGATTGCACGGGAGCTGATCGATCGCGGCGAAATCGAAAAGCTCGCCGTGCTGTGTCCGCCGCATCTGTGCGAGCAGTGGCAGCAGGAACTAGCGGAGAAGTTCAGCATCGAGGCCGAGGTCGTCCGCACCGCTACGGCGACCCGCCTTGAACGCGATCTGCGACCAGACGAGTCTGTCTTTGAGGTCTATCCTTATACCGTTGTCTCGCTCGACTACATCAAATCAGATCGGCGGCGCAGTGATTTCCTGCGCGCCTGTCCAGAATTGGTCATCGTCGATGAAGCCCACACCTGTGTTCAGGCCAATACCCGTACCCGCCATCAGCGCTATCAGCTTCTCAAGGGGCTTGCCGAGAGCGAACCCAAGCGCAGCATGGTATTCCTCACAGCCACTCCGCATTCGGGCGACGATGCGGCTTTTCACAATCTCTTGGGCTTGCTGGAGCCGCAATTTGCCCGGTTGGCCGAGATGCCCGAAGGCGAGCAGCGCAACTTGCTGCGCCAGCAACTCGCTGGCCATTTTGTCCAGCGGCGGCGCGGCGATATTGCCGAGTGGAAAGATGCGGCCGGTTTTCCCAGCCGCGAGAGCCGGGAAGCTACATACCGGTTGACTGGCGACTGGGGTCGGCTCTTTGATGACGTGCTTTCCTATGCGCGGACCATGGTTGAGCAAGCCAAGGGCGGCACCAAGCTACAGCAACGCATGTCTTGGTGGGCGGCCTTGGCGCTGCTGCGCTGCATTTCTTCTAGCCCGGCGGCAGCCGTGCTGGCCCTGCGGACGCGGCTACAGGCGGCCGCCAGCGAGGCCGAGTTGGACCAAGCCGCCAGCGAAACGGTCTTGGATGTCGGGGCCGACGATGCTCTGACCCTCGACGAGAGCGTACCTGCCGGCGCCCTTGAAGCACCCGAGGATGCCGCGGCCTTGCAGCGGCTGATTGGGCGGGCTGATGCGCTCCGTGGTCCTCAGCAGGACCCCAAGCTAAAAGCCTTGATTGCCGAAGTGCAACAGCTTGTGGCGTCTGGCTTCAAGCCGGTTGTGTTCTGCCGTTACATCGCCACGGCCCACTACCTTGGCGAGAACCTAAAACGCGCGCTGCCAGCGGAAAAAACCTGTGTCGCCGCGATTACTGGCGAGCTGACATCGGACCAGCGCGAAGAACAAGTAGAGGCTCTTGGAGCTGTCGGCGAAGACATCGCGCCGGTCTTGGTGGCCACCGACTGCCTGTCCGAAGGTGTCAACCTGCAACGGCACTTCAATGCCGTAATACACTACGATCTCACTTGGAATCCGACCCGCCACGAGCAGCGCGAGGGCCGCGCCGATCGCTTTGGGCAGGCGTCGCCAACGGTGCGCACCTTGATGCTTTACGGCGAGGACAATCCAGTTGACGGGGCCGTGCTCCGCGTGATCTTGCGCAAGGCCGAGAAAATTCGCACTGAACTCGGCGTGGCCGTGCCTTTGCCAACCGACAACAACAAAGTAGTTGATGCCATCATGCAGGCTGTTCTTCTGCAAGGTGTTGGCCGGCAGGTGAGCTTTGATTTTGGGGAAACCGAGGCTGAGGTGGACCAAGCTTGGGAAACGGCCCAAGGACAAATTACTCGCACGGTGTTTGCCCAGCGGCGACTGCGGCCCGACGATGTCCTACCAGAATGGCGCAAGGCGGTCTCCGTCCTCGGTGGGCAGGATGACGTGCAGCGTTTTGTCGGCTTGGCCGCCGAGCGCTTGGGGGCACCGCTTGACCAGCGGAACGGTTATAGTCGCCTGCCGGCTGACTTGACTACCTACCAAAACCGCTGCAAGACCGCCTCGATGCCGCGGGCTTTAAATCGGCTGCAAGACTCGCTTTTACCCAACCGGCACCAACTGGGGCGGCCTACATCCATCGGGCTCATCCGCTGGTTGCAGTACTTGCAGATTATGTGGCCGAACAGGCCCTCGATGCCGACGAGCCAGCAATCGGTGCCCGGGCGAGTGCCATGTTCACGGGCGAGATCAGCACTCGCACTGTGCTCTACCTGCTGCGCTTGCGCAGTCAGCTGCAGGTGGAACAGCGCGGGGCCGATGGCCGCTACGCGCCGCTGAAGCCTTTGCTGACCGAGGAGTGTCTTGGGGTCGCGGTTCGCGGGAGCAACGACCCGGAGCTATTGCCCGAGCAAGATGCGCTGGCCCTACTATCCTTAGCACCGGGCCGCAACATGGAAGACGGCCAGAAAACCCGCCTCATTGGGCAGGCTCTTGAGGCGATTCCGGCCCTAGAAGACACCTTTACTCGCCTCGCACAGGAGCAGGCGCGGGCGTTGCAGGCAGACCACCGGCGCATCCGCGAGGCCAGCGATGCCAAGGGCCTGCGATACACGGTGACTCCGGCACTACCGATAGATAAAATTGGGGTCTATGTTTTTATGCCCGTGGCGCGGTTGTGAAAGCCGGGCCTAGGAATGTCCAACGGACCAACGCGAGCTTTCAGACCGCTTCTCAGGGGGTCTATTGGGGGTCTATTGGGGGTCTATTGAGGGGTCTATTACTCGACCTCAGTGCTGAATCCGCGTCGAAACAGATGCGGGGAAACAAACCGAATCGATAAGATATAAATATGGCGCGTACGCAAAGAAGGCATGGATTTACCGCACTCAGAATCGAAGGCGGCATTTTGCCGGCTGAGTTCCTCCAGACTATTGCCGCCTTGGAAGCACCCGAACAGACCGGCCTGGCCTATGGCCTGTCTAAGTCCCTCGCGCTCAAGGAGGAACTGGCTCGCTACTGGCGCATTGCCAACGATTTGCACAGCAGCTATTCCCCACGCCGATCGGGCGGCGTGGGCGAATGGCTGATGCCTTTGCTCCGCGATGTCCTCGGCTATGACGACCTGACCGCGTTGCCGGGAGAGCACCTGACCCACCGCGCTTGTCGTGAGTCGGTGCCCCTTTTGCTGACCACGAGCGACTTTGAACTCGACGATGCCGATGCGCGATTTGGGGACGAGGGGCGGCGGCAGACTCCGCACGGATTGATGCAGGAGTACCTCAACGACGAGGACGATTTTTTGTGGGGGATCGTTGCCAATGGCGCGAAACTGCGCCTCCTCCGCGACAACTCCAGCCTGACGCGGCCGGCCTGCATTGAGGCCGACTTGGAGCTGATGTTTGCGGAGGCACTCTACGCGGATTTTGCGGCCCTTTGGCTGACCATCCACGCCAGTCGTTTGCGGCCAACCAATGGCCAGCCCTCCAGTTGCATCCTTGAAAGCTGGCGCGCCCAAGCCCATCAGACCGGTGAACGCGCCTTAGACAATCTCCGCGATGGCGTCACCGAAGCCCTGCGGCAGGTAGGCGGTGGCTTTCTACAGCACCCGGACAACGCTGCGCTGCGAGCCGCCCTCGACCGAGGCGAACTCTCGCCCGAGGGCTATTTCCAGCAGGTGCTCCGGTTTATTTACCGCCTGCTCTTTTTGTTTGCGGCCGAAGAGCGCACCTTGCTGCATACACCGGGAGCGACCGACCAACAGCGCGCCCTGTTTGCCGCGGGGTATTCTCTGGCTCGGTTGCGCGAACGCGCTCAGCGCCGCCGCCACTACGACCAGCACCGCGATCTCTACGAGGGGCTGCGGATTACCTTTGCGGCCCTCGCCCGCGGGGAGCAGGCCTTGGCCCTGCCGGCTTTGGGCGGCCTGTTTCGGGCCGATCAGTGCCCGGATTTAGAGCGGGCGACTCTCGCCAATGAGCCGCTGTTGGAAGCCGTGCGAAACCTCGCGTTTTTCCGCACTGGCGAGGGCCTGGCCCGGGTCAACTATCGGGATATGGGCACCGAAGAGCTCGGCTCGGTGTACGAAAGCCTTTTGGAGCTTCAGCCGGTGGTGGATGTACACACTACGCCTTGGACTTTTGGTTTTGTTGGCGATGGCCTCAGCGGCGAAAAGCCCCGAGGCTCTGAGCGCAAGCTGACAGGCTCTTATTACACGCCGGCGACGCTGGTAAATGAGCTGATTAAATCGACACTGGAGCCGGTCTTGGCCCAAGCGGTCGCCGATGATTGCGCCGACCCGCGCAAAGCGATACTCGCCTTGCGGGTGATTGATCCGGCGTGTGGTTCGGGGCATTTCCTGTTGGCGGCAGCGCGGCGGATGGCCACTGAGATTACCCGCTGGGAATCGGCTAGCGGCGCGGCTGCCCATCAACATGCTCTGCGGGAAGTGGTGCAGCACTGCATCTACGGCGTGGATCGCAATCCGCTGGCGGTTGAGTTGTGCAAGACCGCTTTGTGGATTGAAACTGTGGAGCCGGGCAAGCCGCTGACTTTTCTCGATGCGCACATTCAGCACGGCGACAGCCTCGTCGGGGTGCTCGACCCGGAGAGCATGGCCAACGGCATTCCGGCGGCGGCGTACAAGCCCTTGACTGGCGATGACAGGACGGTGTGCGCGGAGCTTAAGAAGCGCAATCGCCAAGCAGGGGATGCGATTCAGGGCGATTTGTTCGACAAAGACAGTCTGTTGGAAGTGGCGGTGGCGACCCAGGGCCTCGACGATATGCCCGAGGACACGATTGAGGATATAGAGCGCAAGCGCATCGCGTATGAGGCTATCGATCGCACGGAAGAGGAACGGCGGGCGAATTTGTTTGTCGGAGCGTATTTTGCCAACAAGACTCGCGACGGCGCGGATACCGTGCCGCTGACGGAGGATTTCAATCGCCTCGACGCTGATTTGGTCATGCGGCCCGGGGTCGGCGCGGCGGTTGATAGGCTGGCCGGTGAGCACGGCTTTTTTCATTGGCATATCGCCTTTGCCGAGGTTATGCAGGACGGTGGGTTTGACGTGGTGTTGGGGAATCCGCCGTGGGAGCGCATCAAGTTGCAGGAGCAGGAGTTTTTTGCATCGCGGTCGCCGGACATTGCCCAGGCGCCCAACAAGGCGGCGCGCGATCGGCTCATCGGCCAACTAGTCGACGAGGATGCCCTGCCGGCAGAGAAAGCCCTTTTTGCCGAGTTCCAAACGGCGCAACGGCAAGCTGAGGCCACCAGTCAGTTTGTCCGTACCGGGGATAGGTTCCCGCTTGCTGGCGTCGGCGATGTCAACACGTATGCGGTGTTTGCCGAGTTGTTTTTTGAGTTGATCGGTCCGCGAGGGAGGGCCGGCTTAATAGTGCCTTCCGGCATTGCCACTGACCATTCGACCAAAGCGTTTTTCGACAAAATCGTCGTTGATAGAAGGCTCGTCAGTCTCTACGACTTTGAGAATCGGGAGAAAGTGTTTTCAAGCATAGATAGTCGGATCAAATTCTGTCTCCTCACCCTGAGCGGCGCGGACCGCCCCTGTTCACAGGCCGAATTTGCCTTCTTCTTGCACCAGGCCGAGCAGCTTCGCGATTCAGAGCGGCGGTTTGGGCTGGCGGCTGAGGATTTTGCCTTGTTCAATCCCAACACCCGCACTTGTCCGATTTTCCGCACCCGGCGCGACATGGAAATTGCCCGCAAGATGTATGGCCGCGCCGGTGTGCTGTGGAAGGAGGCGCAAGGGGCCGAGCCGGAGGTGAACCCGTGGGGTGTGAAGTTCTCTAGTATGTTCCACATGTCCAATGATTCCGGCCTTTTTCGCACCCGCGAGGAGCTGGAGCAAGACGGCTGGCGGCTTGAGGGCAATGTGTTTGTGCGCGGCGCGGCGGAGTGCTATCTGCCTCTGTATGAAGCCAAGCTGTTTCACCAGTACGACCACCGCTTCGCCACGTTTGACGGAGTGTCGGCCAAAGACCGCAAGGGCGGCAAGGCCCGGTCCATGACGGCGGCGGAAAAGGCGGACGCCGAGCAGGTGCCGCTGCCGAGGTATTGGGTGCCGGAGGAAGAAGTGAAAAAAAGACTTGACAAAACCGAAACGACGCCATTTTTGACAGGACAGGACAGGACAGGACAGGACAGGACAGGACAGGACAGGACAGGACAGGACAGGACAGGACAGGACGCTTTCCATGCTTGCCGAACTGGCTCGCAGCTCGCTCTCAGGAAGATCACAAACTCGACCAACGAACGGACAGGAGTCTTCGCCGTGATTCCTCCCTTTGGTCTGAGCGATTCAGGCACGACAATTATCGTTGGCTGCTCGTCTTCCGCGACATCGCAAGCCCGACCAACCAGCGGACAGCCATCTTTGCCGCGGGAAAAGGAGTCGCGATGAACCATAAGGCTCCTATCTTGCACATCGACTACTCAAAGTGGCTTCAAGTTTTCCGAAATATTACCAACGCCACGAATGAGCGGACTATTGTTACCGGGAATATTCTCTGTAGTGCAGTGGGTCATAGCTCCGCGGTAGTGGATTACGATCAGGCGCGAGCATTCGCTTCTGCGCTGGTCCTAGCGAACATGAACAGTCTTCCATTGGATTGGGCCGCTCGCTCATCGGTAGGGGGTGTTAATATGGCCTTCTTCATCGTCAAACAACTCCCCGTCCTGCCCCCGGAAGCCTATCTCGAAGAGGTTTTCTCCGGCCTCAGATACGTCGAACTCATCGTCCCCCGCGTCTTGGAGCTTACCTACACTGCCCACGACCTTGAAGGATTCGCCCGCGATTTAGGCTACGACGGGCCGCCCTTTCCTTGGGATGAGAGCCGTCGCCATTGCCTCAAGTGCGAACTGGACGCCATTTTCGCGCACCTATACCAGCTAGATCGCGCCGACCTCGAATGGATTTTAGACGCGCCCGCGCCGAGTGCTTCCTTCCCATCCCTTAAACGCAACGAGATGCAAGAATTCGGCGAATATCGCACTCAACGGCTCGTTCTGGCCGCGTACGATCAACTGGCTCGCGGCGAGAATCCGCACGTAGCCGCGATCAAGAAGGAGGAAAACAGATGACGACACCACCAACCCCGGTGGGCCGCGAGGTGGAAGCCGCCCTCGGCGAGGTGCTTTCCCATGTGCGCGGCGAAACGACGCTTCCTTCCCGCATCGTCGATGACCCGGTCGCCGAGCACATTGTAGCGCTGCGCAAGCGCATGAAGCTCAGCCGCCAGAAATTCGCCGACCGGTTCGGCCTCGATGCCCGTGCGGTGCAGGATTGGGAACAGGGACGCCGGGTGCCGGATCGAGCGGCCCGCGTCCTGCTGACGGTCATTGACCGCGACCCTGACGCGGTCGTGCGCGCCCTCAACGGATGAGCCCGACAGCGGTGTGCAAAGCGATCCTGCGTGTCGCGCCATAGAGTCGCCGACTCGACGGCGACGCTACGAAACACAGCCGGTCTGAATTTGCAGATGAGTGCTCGCGATTCCAGTCCGTGTACGCCAAGTAATTTTGACAGTATTAGTAGATACTGCTAAATTATTTGGTAGTATGTCGCCCGATAATCAAACAAACGGCCCCGTGCGGCTCAACCGCTTTCTAAATTGCCACGCCGTGTTTACGGTGGACCAGCTCAACCGCTTTCTGTCTGACCACGGATCGCGCAACCCGAATACCCGCAATTCGCTACTGACCTATCACCGCAACCAGGGCCGCATCCTCCGCGTGCGGCGGGGCCTATATGCGACCGTTCCTTGGAACGCGGACGCTGATTCCATGGCAGTCGATCCGTATCTGGTGGCGGCCAAGATGACCCGGGACGCGGTATTGGCCCATCACACGGCCCTGGAATTCCACGGCAGGGCCTACTCGGTCCAGTGGCGGATGGTTTACGTTTCCGCGCACAAATCGCTCCCGCTCACCTTCCAGTCGCATGAGTACCGGAGTGCGCCCGTGCCGCCACCGCTCCTAGCGAAGGGCGAGGCAATGTTCGGCGTCACCTGCCATCATCGCTCCGGCGTGGAACTGCGCGTGACC
Source organism: Candidatus Latescibacterota bacterium (assembly GCA_965221515.1). Taxonomy (GTDB): domain Bacteria; phylum Latescibacterota; class UBA2968; order UBA8231; family UBA8231. The sequence goes on along the minus strand of OZ244897.1, from coordinate 2,506,044 downwards.
AGCCACGAACGAACCCTAGTCGATGTGCTAGACCGGCCGGATCTGACGGGAAGCTGGGAAGAGATCTGGCGGTCCCTGGAGTCGGTGGAGTTCTTCGACCTCGACCAGGTCATCGCGTACACCCGCTTGCTGGAAAACGCGACCACCGCCGCGAAGGTGGGGTTCTTCCTCGAGCAGCACCGAGAGCCGTTGATGGTGGAAGACGCGCACCTCGATGCGCTGCGTGTACTCCGCCCGCGGCAGCCCCACTACCTGACGCGCGGCAGGCCCCGCGGTTGCCGGTGGGTCAAGAGCTGGAACCTCATGATCCCGGCCGAGATTCTGGAGCGGTCCTGGGGGGAGGTGCTATGAGATTCTCTCCGGCGGAATTGAGCTACCCGAGTTAGTCATTTGCCTTACTATATTGTATCTTGCAAGGCGTTACTGTATTTTGCAACGAAAAGGAGGTGGCACCATGCTTGAATCTGCGGTTACCAAGAAGGGCCAGACCACGCTTCCCAAGCCCGTCCGGAAAACGCTCGGCTTACAGGCCGGCGACCGGGTGCGCTACGTCATCGCCGACGGCGGGGTGCGCATCCTGTCCGTGCGGCCGATCAGTCGGCTGTTCGGCGTGCTCCAGTACGACGGTCCCACCGTCGCCGTTGAGGAAATGGACGAGGCGGTAGCCGATGGGGCGACCGAGCCATGATCGCGCTCGATACCAATGTTCTCGTCCGCTATCCGAATAGAGAACATATAACAGTACGCAAAGAAGGCATGGATCTTGAATGATGTAGGATAGCTATAGATGAATTGGAGAATGTACCTTGATAACTGTTGTTTGAGTCGTCCTTTTGACGATCAGACGCAAGATCGAATTCGCCTTGAAACTGAAGCCATCCTGTTGATTCTCGAACATCTTTACACTAGGAAATGGCAATGGATTGCCAGTGATGTTTCTATGTTTGAAGCCGAGCAAAACCTTGACTTGAGGCAACGCTTTCGAGTAAAATTCCTGCTAACTTACGCTCATCAGACTGTTGATGTTGATGTAGCGGAGGCTGAGAGAGGCAAACATTTTGAATCCTTGGGATTTAAGCCGTTCGATGCTTTGCATCTTGCCTGCGCCGAAAGTGGCCGTGCAGATTTCTTTCTAACAACAGATGATCGGATGCTTAGAAAGGCGCAAAGCCTCAGTTGGCAACTTAGCATCCGCGTCGAAAATCCCCTGACCTGGTTACAGGAGATAACAAAAGATGAACGTCCTAAAGATGACAGCCAATCAGATTCATGAACTCGGTATTGAGGCACTTTTGAATAAGCTCGGTCCGGTTGGAACGATTCGTTTTCTCCATCAGTACGAAACGGGCAAAGGCAATTACTCGGTTGATCGACAGGAATGGCTTACTGCGCCAGATGTCGAGACGCTCGTAGATCAGATACAGCGGTCACGCGAGGACCATTCCTCCAGTAGAACTTAAGAAGCCGTCTGAAAACTCCTAGTGGCCGTCGCACGGTTGCAAGCACGGCGGTCGGCGTTGGGCAAAACCACATGGGCGGTTTCACCCGCCTGGCCCGCCGCGCTTTCGCTCGCGCTTGGGGCTATAGGCCCATGAAAGAAATTACTGCCAGAGAAGCTAAGAATCGGTTCGGCCACCTGATCGATAGGGCGCAAAGTGCCCCGGTCTGCGTGACCAAGAAAGGCCGAGCCGTCAGCGTAGTGATGTCAATAGAGCAGTACGAGCGGCTGCGCGGGGCCGCATGGGAGCGCTTGACGGCAACTATGGACCGCTTGGGGGCCGAAGCCGTTGCACGCGGCTTGACGGAATCCGAGCTGGAAGCACTCCTAGCCGATGAAAGCTGAACGGGTCGGCGACGAGGAACTGTTGGAGTTGTTCAGCGAGGCGATGGAAATCTGGGTGGGCGAGTTGCCCGACATTTTCTTGGGCAGCTCATTGGAAGCGGGCAGTCCGTTTGTGAACTGCCCGCTTATTCCGCGTTGCTTGTAGGCTGGATCACGTGGCATCAAACAGAAACAGAACCGGCGCATCATTAGGCGCGAAGGCTTCTACAAGACGCCACATAGCCTGCCTTGGGTGCCAGACGAGTCGCACGAAAAACGGATGGCGCATTGGCTCCTCATAGTTGGCAAACTCTTCAGGTGCTTCGGCGATGAACATGAACTCGGCCGCTACCCACTGCCCGCCCAACTTTAACCCTTCCTCAATCTGACCTCTCAGCTTGGGAGACCACTCCATAGACTTCATGGGGATCAGGCCATGGGTCTGGGCGTAGTCCCGATAGCTTTGGTAATAGTCGCCTTGTAGCTCAAACACTCTATACGCGCTGTCGTAAAAAGAAGCATTGCCAAAGAAGTAATCGCGGCTGTTTATACGGGCATCGTGCCTCTGGATGTTGATGCCAAATCGGTGCATGGCTTTGAAGAGGTCAAAGGGCGTCGCGACCCTGGGTAACTCGGGCATCTGTATCCCCATGGCCCGTAGCTGCTGGGCGGTTGAGGGGCCACCCAGTTTAATGTCTTCAAGTTGCCTTTTTATATTCATTATTCCTTCGGGATTGACGCCTCCGCGCAGGTAAAATTTGGCGGCGAGGCTGTCGTTGCCGGAGGCAGAAAAGGCGACCAAGAAGTCGTAGAGCCAGTCGCGTAGGTCGGCTTCTTGGGCAGGGGTGATGGCAATGTCTGCCTCGACGGGGATGGCCTCGACGGCCTGCTGCAATGGGTCGCCAGACTCAACTTTGAACATCTCTAGTCCGTTGAGATAGTCGAGGCGGGCTTGGTATCCGGCATCGGGCGAAAAGTCGCTGTACGGACTATTGGGCACGGCAGCGGCCATACCGACGGTAAACCAAGCCGCGATTAGGGCGAAAATGGCTACGGGTTGCATGATGCTCTCCTTTGTGGAAGAGTGTGGGTTGTTGCTTCGGTATGCACTATTGCAATTATCGTGCCAATGGAGGGAGTCAGAGGTCGCCAATCGCGCTGATTTTTTTATTTTTATACCTGTAAATTACTGTTAAATAAAATGTTAGATAGACAAACTAATTTTTTATTCGTCTCTCAAACTCTTTTTATCGCCCTTTTTGCGGCTCTAATGTCAGTTTATACGGAATGCTCGAAGGGTGGGTACTGTGCTTTATCGGACAGCAGGTGTTCACTATCGGACAGTAGGGGTTTATTGATGTTATGCCTAGTAGTGGTTCGTGGCCCGCGTCCCAGGGGCGGCAACCCAGCCCGACAGGGGTTTCAGACCGCTTCTAAGGCGTTGATCTGTGCCGTCAGTAATTGACCGACCAACTAATGACCAATAGCTTTTGCCGTTCATGCACTAACTCGTGCGTTTTCAGACGGCCTCTTAGGTGCCTAATCCACTGATAGACGCCGATGGACAGAAACAAGACGATTCGCCGCTCGAATCGTTCAATCATTCAGGATTGCTATATGGCGACCCCAATACTGAAGTCGGACTGCTCAGACACTCGCCCCAACATCCTGCTCATTATGACCGACCAACAACGCGGCGACTGCATGGGCCTCGATCCCCACAGCCCCTCGGTTCTGCAAACGCCCAACTTAGACTGGCTAGCCCGCACCGGTACGCACTTTCACCACGGCTACTCCGAATGCCCCAGTTGCATTCCGGCGCGGCGCAGCTTGATGACCGGCACGGCACCGGCGGCCAATGGGGCCGTTGGTTTCAAAAGTGCTCCGTGGCAACCGCCGCATACCTTGGCTGGCGAGCTGTCCAAGGCCGGTTATCAGACCGAGATGATCGGCAAGCTCCACTTAAGCCCCCAGCGCAAGCGCTACGGCTTTGACCACATGCAGCTAGCCGATGCCACCCGGGGTGCCGACAACGACTACGTCGAATGGCTGCGGCAATACCACGGCCGCCATGAAGTAGATCCCGGCATGGCCCACGGCGTTTCCGCCAACGGCTGGGTGGGTAGGCCGCACCATTTGCCGGAAGAACAGATGCATACTTTTTGGTGCGTCGATCGGGCACTGGACTTTTTGCGCAAGCGCGATCGGTCGGCGCCGTTTTTTCTCAATGTTTCCTTTATCGATCCCCACCCGCCACTTACGCCACCTGCTCCTTATTACGACCGCTATATCGACCGCAGCCTGCCCGAGCCCGTGGTCGGCGACTGGGCTCCTGCATTGGCCGGCCCGGAAAAAGGGCTCAACCCCAATGCGTGGGAGATGCGCCTCAGCGAACACGACATGCGCTGTTGTCGCGCCGCGTACTACGGCATGATCAACTTCATCGACGACCAGATTGGCCGCCTCATTCAGTTTACTGGCGGTCTCGACGACTGCTTAGTCATCTTTACCTCCGACCACGGCGAAATGCTGGGCGACCACAATCTCTTTCGCAAAACTTGGCCCTATGAAGCGTCGGCGCGCGTCCCGTTTTTTATGCGCGCACCCAAAAACTGGGACTATCCCGCAGAAGTGGTTTGCCAAAGTCCGGTCGGCATCCAAGACATCATGCCCACCATGCTCGCTGCGGCTGGCTGCGACATCCCCGCTACCTGTACGGGCCACAGCCTCCTGCCCGTCATGCAGGGCGATGCCGACGGCGTCCGGGAATTTCTGCACGGCGAACACGCCGGTTGTTACGCCCGCGACCACGGCAACCACTTTGTCACCGATGGGCGCTGGAAGTACATCTGGTATTCGCAGACGGGGCAGGAGCATCTTTTTGACTTGGACCAAGATCCGCAGGAAATGCGCGACTTGGCGCGCGGTCCCGACGCTGAAACTAAGATGCAGCCTTGGCGCCATCGCCTCAGCGAATTGCTCAAAGACCGACCGGAAGGTTTTGTCGATGGCTCGCGCTTGATGCCCGGTCGGAGCCATGACGCCCTGCTGCCAAATTACGATCCAGCAGCGACGTATCCCTATCTGTAGAACGGACGTTACGCATAGTCGGTGGCCGATGGCCACTACTCAAACCACCGGAGGAGACCATGACCACGTATCGCGCCGCCGTCATCGGCTTGGGCCGCATGGGCAGCACGTTCGACGACGAAATGAGCGAAGGAGGGTCCATCTTCCTGCCCTATTGCCACGCCCCTTCGTACTGCGCGTCGCCCCATACGCAACTGGTGGCCGGAGCCGATTTGCACGACGAGCAACGCGCCATTTTCGGCGACCGCTGGGGCTTGGCACCAGACCATCTCTACAGCGACTATCGCCAAATGCTGGAACGAGAAAACCTCGATATAGTTAGCGTCTGCACCACGGCCCGCATTCGCTCGCCGATCGTCGCCGATTGCGCCAGCGCCGGCGTCAAGGCCGTATGGGCCGAAAAGCCCATCGCCCTGACTTTGGCCGAAGCCGATGCCATGGTCGAGGTCTGCCGGCGCCACAAAACGGCCCTAGCGATTAACTGCGCTCGCCGCTGGAACCCTTTTTTTAGCCAAGCCCGCCACCTCATTGACCAAGGGGCACTAGGGCAGATCCTTCAAGTTACTGGCTATGCTCAGTGCGGCCTGTCGCACAATGGCAGCCACCTCATCGACATTGTGCGCTACATGGCCGGGGGGCAGGTTGAGTGGGTTTTTGGCGAGATGGAATCGGCCGCTGTCGCCGCGGGCGAGACCGACCCGCAGGGCAATGGCTACCTCGTCTTTGACAATGGGGTGCGTGCCTTTATCCGCGCTACTGCCACTGGGGTTGCAGCTTGGGAAATCGACGTCATTGGCACGGAGGGCCGCATCCGCTCCTTAGCCAATTGCACCCAAATGGAGTACATCCGCACGGCGGCGGGCGGCAATCGAGGACGCGGCGTACCGGCGTATGTGCCCTTTCCCTATCCGCCGCACATCCAAGGCATGGGGTTGACCATTATAGAAGATCTGATTCAGGCGATTGAGACCGGGGCCGATCCGCGTTGCTCGGGCGACGATGGTCGGGCGGCCCTTGAAGTGGCCATTGCCCTGCGTCAGTCGCATCGCAATGGTTTGGTGCGCGTGGATTTGCCGCTAGCGGACCGCTCGTTGGGCATTCTCTCGGCCGAGATCGCCCAAGATCACACGCCGGCGCGGGTGCGGCGTTTACAGGCTTCTTGATGTGCGCCGCTCATCTCATGGGCTCCGCAGCGATAGTACCTCGGCCTCCAATCGTTCACCCAAGCGATCTTTCTCCAGTTCCATTGCCAGAGACATTACCAGCGATAGAGCAAGGCGAAATTGGGAATGGGGCGGATGGCAAAGCCGTCGTCGGACACGAGGAAAATGGCGATTGGGACGTCCATGGAAACGGCGACGTTTTGGGCGTGGCGGCTGCGAATTTCCAGCCCCACGCCTGGCCCGGCTACGACATCTAGCTGCTCGTCGATGTTTTGGTCGCGCTCAAATCGGAGCCCTGCTTCTACGTGTTCACTCTGTCGGTAAAACGCGGCCACGCCCCCAGAGAAAAACGCCCGCGCCAACTCACCTTGATGCAGGGTCTTAAACAGGGTGAGGCCACCAAAGAGATAGCGTACCTCTTGGGACCAATAGGGAAAGCCCGAGACCTGCCAGCCGTTGCCGGTAGTGGGATTTTGGCGACCGTAACTCAGCCCTAGACCATAGGTTGGCCCGGCCACGAACCCAACGCTGTGGCCCGCGTCCTCTGCGACCAACACGGCCGGTGCTAGCAAAGTCGCCAGTGCGATACGGCGCAAAATGAGCATAGTACCTCCTACATGTCGCGTAATAGCACGATAAACAACCCGACGTCCTCTTGTTCTTCGCCTTGTAAAGCCACGCTGACTCCTGCGTTTAGCACCATGCCATCGCCGAGGCCCATGTCGAGATTTGGCTCTAAGCGGACGCTGAGGCTGTCCGCTAGGTCGGCAGTGTTGGAGGTGAGCAGCAAGTCGAGGTACGCGCTTAGTTTTTCGCTGAATACTTGGGCTGGTTCGAGCAAGAAATCGACGATCAGCCCCTCGGCGGCGTAGCCTTTGAGTGCGGCGACCTGCAAGCGAGTGTTGAAGCGGAAGGCCGGACTAATTGGCATGGTCTGCATGAGACCGATGGCTAAGCCGGGATTGTCGATGTCTCCGGCGGGCAGCACGACATTAGCAGTCGCCGCGCGGTTGGTGCCGAGTTGGTACTTGCTGCCGACGACCAGCGATGAAAAGTTGGAACTCCCGTCCTTAAAAAAGCCAAAGGTGAGATGCGCCCCCACTTCAACGCGGGCGTGGGGATTGAATTTGGCCATGGCCAAGATATCGCTTGTGTCTTTGAGCTTTTTGAACGTGGAAGTAGCGCTGCGGACGCCCATATCGATGCTGGTGTAGCCCAAACCGCCCGGCAGGACGTAGTAGGGATCGTAGCTGAAGGGGGCATAGACGGCCGTAGGCGCGGCCGTTTGATCGTCTGCGGGTTGCGCATGGACGGCAGTGCCCAACAACGCGACCACGCCGATCAGTAGGCAAAACAGGTGCATAAGGTCTCCTAAAATTGTGAGAGAATGTTCAAAAACCGCAGCGGGTACAGGCGCGGAAGAAAGGCTCGGCCATGGCGTAGGCCCCGCGCAAGACCATGTCGCTGGTGAGGGGGTGGACGCAGATTAGGCGGGCGCCGTTGTCGATGGCTTCGACCATGGCGTCTTCGATGTCTTGGGGCTTTTCCATGGCGCCGTGCCCGACGACGCGGCCGGTGTGGACGCCGCGCTCGGCCGCGGCGCGGAAGAGGGCGTTGACCGCGTCGTTGATTGCGGGGAGGTCGCCCTCGCGCAGGATGGCGTCGAACGGGCCGACAAACCCGCAGGCTTTGTTGGGCCCTTGGGCAGCCATCAGATCGAGGACGCGGTCGCGGGTCTCGAGGTTGAGGATGTATTCCTTGGTCTCAAACTGGATCCAGCCCTGGGTCTCGGTCTCAGCGCTGCGCAGTTGGTCGGGCGTGAACATCATGGTCCGCTCGCCATCGCGCACCGGATACCCACCGCGGTCGTCTGGAGTGGCTTGGCCGGGAACGGGGAAGTTGATGGCGCGGAAATAGCGCTCGGCGTCCTCGTAGGTGGTACTATAGGGGCGCATCGTCGCCCGCGCTCCGAGTTGGAAGGCGTCGCCGTGCTCGGAGCGCGCCTCGCGCGCTAGGCGCTGGACCGGCAGGATGCCGTGGCGCGCCAAGACGGCGTTTTGCTCGCGGCCGTACCAGCCTTCCCACTGGCTGTGCTCGGCGTCGTTGACTATCCACGACCAGCCGGCCTTGGCCCAAGCGTGGACCTCGGCGTCGCGCAGCTTGTGCCAAGGGACATCGTTGAAGCCGCCCAGCAGAGGGGGCGTCTTGGCCACCGACTCGCACTGGTCGAGGATTTCCTTGAGCGGGTTGCGGGCCGGATTGAGGGCATAATTGTAAGCGCGGCGGGCGAATTCCTCTGCTTTGAGGGGCCGGCTGCCGCCAATGGCTGCGAGGGCGTTCACTTAGATGTCTCCTTGATAGGTGGGGAGCCTGTGGGGTTAGCCAGTCGGCAGCATACTGGACAACAGCGTCGCCAGGCCTAAAAACGAAAGAAAGCCCACTACGTCGGTCACGGTCGTGAGAATGATCGACGACGCGGTCGCCGGGTCGTGGCCCAGCTTGACCAGCACGACCGGGATGGCTGCGCCGGCTAGGGAGGCCAGTATCATGGACGCCAACATGGCGCACAACATGACCAAGGCCAGTCCCATGCTCTGGCTCCAGATAAAGACGCCGATTGCGGTCACCGCGGCAATGGCCAGCCCGTTGCAAAAGCCGATGGCCAGCTCCTTGCGCAGGATGCGGACTGCGTGCGAGGTGCGGATTTCGCGCAGCGCGAGTCCGCGCATGGTCACGGCCAGGGCCTGGGCGCCGGTGTTGCCCGACTGACCAGCGACTACCGGTAGCAAGACCGCCAGGGCGGTAAACTTGGCAATGGTGCCTTCGAAGAGGCCGACGACCGCGGCCGCGAGAAAGGCGGTTACGAGGTTGATGTTGAGCCAGGGCAGCCGGCTGCGAATGCCCACCCACGGCTTGGATAGGGCGCGCTCTTCCGCGGATACACCGACCATCTCTTGGACATCGCTGGCCAAGTCTTGCCGCGCCGCGCTTACGAGGCCGTCGTGGCGGATGACGCCGACGACTTGTCCGGCAAAATCGACGACCGGCAAGCTGGTCAGGTGATAGGTGTTGAGGAGTTCGACGACCTGGTCTCGCGGCGTCATGGGCTGCACTTGCACGGCTGCGCCATCGCGGAGATCGCCCAGCAGCCGTTCCGGATCGGCCGCAACTACGTCGGGTAGCCGCACCAAACCCGCATAGCGATCGTTTTCGTCGCGCAGGACAAGGGCCATGGCGCGGCGGTTGCCGAGTTGGCGCAGTCGCGCTAGCGCGGTTTCTACCGTGCAATCGACGGCAAAGGTGTTGACTTGGGCGTCCATCAGGGAGCCGGCCGTGCCTGGGGGATAGGAGAGAATCTCTTGGATTTCCCGCCCGCGCTCGGGGCCTGCCAGCGCAAAAATCCGGGGGTGTGCCGAGTCGTCCAGATGTGCGACTAGCCTGGCCGTAATCGCCGGGTCGAGTTGGTTGAGCAGGCGACGCAAGCTGGGGTCGTCCAAGTGGGTTAAAATGTGTGCGCCGCGCTCCAGCTCCATCCGCTGCAAGACGGTTGCCGCGACCCCATCGTCCACGCTTTGCAACACGCCGACGGCGGCGGCTATTTCGGCGTCGTTTAGCTGGTGCGCTGCTTCTTCGGGATGGAGTTCGACGAAGCGCTGGACGAGCACTTGGTGCGGAGTTGGCTGCGCCATCACGACTCCTGCCGGCCCGAGCCCCTGGCGGGCGGCCAATGAAATACGCCGCGCAAGCCGAGGCCAAATAGTTCGCCGAGGGCCGAGGCCGTTTGCAAGCCGCTATCTGTCTGCGCTGCACGGGCTCGCCGTCGCTCCAAGGCCCGGACGGTTTCGTAGCGGAGGACACCGACGAACTGGTCCGCGGTGTCCACTACGGGTAGTGCGTGGACGCTGGCCCACGCTGGATGCTCCACCGCGGTTTGCCAAGTGGCACTGGCGGCAATGGACGCGACTTGGTGGGTGCAGACGGACGCGAGCAATGTATCGGGCCGGGCGCCCATGAGTTCCCGCATGTTGACGACGCCGACCAGTCGCTGATCGTCGGCTATTACGTAGAGATAGTAGAGGGCGTGCGCGGGATCGCGCTGGATCCGGGCGAGCACTTGGCTGACCGGCTCCTGCTCGAATGCGGTGATCACCTGGGGGTCCATGAGTGCTCCAGCCGTATCCTCGGCGTAGATGAGCAGGCTGGCGATCGCAGCTTGACGGCGCGGCGGAAAGCAAGCGATGACGGTCGCTCGGCATTTGCTCGCCATCGTGCGCAAGATGGCCGCGGCGATATCCGGCCGTCCGGCGGTTAGTATGGCGGCTGCCTCTTGGGCGGCTAGCTGCTCTAGGGCGAGGGCGGCAGAAAGTGCCGGCAGAAAGTGCAACAGCCCGGCGGCGACTGCCGGCGCGAGGTCGCCCAGCACTAGCGCCGCTTCACGGTGCGACATGGCTGCTAAGGCAGACGCGACTTCCGCCGGATGATCGGTGGCAAATTGGACTAGGAGCTGTCGTTCAAGATTCACTGGCGGCTCCCTTGCTTAGGCGGAGGCAGCGTTGGCCGAGGAACTGCTGGCCGGGGATGCCCAGCTCGCCTTCGTCGTGCTCGATAAAAACGGTGGTGGAGGTCGTCCGCACGATGCGCCCGTTGTCGCTGCCGAGGCGGATGCGCTGCCCGACGTCGTAGGATTTGTTGACGTAGTGCATGGCGAGGATATTGGCGATGACGCTGCGGGCGCCTAGCCCAAATGCAAAGGCCGCGCCAGCGAGGAGGGCGGCGAGCGCGACCAAGAAGATGTTTGTCAGCAGCGATACATCGACGCCGAGTTGCTTGATCGCCACGAGAACGGCCGCGCCGACGATGACCCCCCGCACGAGGCGGGCCAATTGCCGCCCCTGATGCGGTAGCAAGCGAGCGGCTGCATTGCTGACGAGGCGACCGCCGATGACGCCCACGAACAAGACGGCGACCGCGGCGATGACCCTGGGCAAGTAGTGTGCTAGCGCGGCCAGATAAGTGGTCAAAACCGAGAGGCCGACGGCCTCGCTCGCTACTGTGATTGCGACCAACAAAACGAGCCAGTAGATGCTGCTTGAGACGATGCGCCCGAGTCCTTTATCGGCCAAGGCTTGTTGCCAAGCATCTGCGGTTGTTGCGGCGGCAATCTGCTTGGAAAAGCGCGCGACCAAGCGGCGCAAAAGCGTGCGGAGCAACCACGCCACGAGCCACCCGACCAACAGGACGACTAAGGCGACGACCAGCTTGGGCAGCAGGTGGAAGAAGCCCTCTTTAATGGAATTGAGGATGGCGAGGATTTCAGCCGATGAACTGGGCTCCATAAATACCACTCCAGTTACTTTTTTAGTCTTATCACCATTAAGACGATAGCCAGCCAATAGAGGTTCTGCACGATGGCAAAATAATAGACGACCCCCATGAGGTGGTCAAATACTGCGCCCAACGGCGAACTAATGAGCAAATTCGCCGTCGCAGGGCCCCTACATGCGACTTGGAAGGGCTAGCAGATAGACATTCCAATTGCCTTGGCGGAACGACGAGAAAGCGAGGTGTTTCCCATCCGGCGACCAATCCGGCGACCAGTCTTGGTAAGGGTGGTCGGTGAGGCGGACGAGGTTGTGTCCGTCGGCGTCTATCATATACACTTCCCAATTGTTATCGCGTTTAGACGCGAAAGCGATGTGGCGGCTGTCCGGCGACCAAGAAGGATGTCGATCGTCCGCGCCGTGATAGGTGAGCCGGGTGAGATTATGTCCGTCGGCATCCATCACGTACAACTCATAATTGCCTTCGCGGGAGGACGTGAAGGCAATGTGCTCGCCATCTGGCGACCAGGTTGGGTCCCAATCGCCAGCGTCGTGATCGGTGAGGCGGACGAGGTTGTGTCCGTCGGCGTCCATTACATACACATCGCTGTTGCCTGCGCGGAAGGACGTGAAAGCCATGCGGCGTCCATCCGGCGACCAAGTTGGGTCTGTGTCTTCGGCGTCGTGGTAGGTGAGCCGGGTGGGATTATGTCCGTCGGCGTCCATCGCATATACCTCACTATTGCCGTCGCGCAAAGACGAGAAGGCGATGCGCTTGCCATCCGATGACCATGAGGCCGGTTCATAGCTTTCGGCGTCGTGGTAGGTGAGCCGGGTGATGTTTTGCCCGTCGGCATCCATTACATACACTTGCTTGTTGCCTTTGCGGGCCGAAGTAAAGGCGAGAGACTTCCCATCCGGTGACCAAGAAGCAACCACGTCTTCGGCGGAGTGGTGCGTGAGTTGGGTGATGGGAACCGAGATATTGACCTGCAAAGGCGGCAGACCGATCCCTAGAGGCAGCAACGGGTGCGCCGGATCGTCGAGATACAGCCACACGAGATACGCATCGTAGAAGGTGACTGCGCCGTCTGCATCAATGTCGCCTAGCAGGGTGTCGTCGGTGTTGAGCACATCGGCCGCGTTGTCGAGGGCATACAGGGCGATCCATATGAGATCTTGATGGTCAACGACGCCGTTGCCATCGACATCCCCTAGTATCCCGGTACTCGTCCGTTTCTTCGCGCTCGGGCGTTGTGGTGCCTCGTGCATCGTTATGACGCCCACGTTGCTCGGTTCGAAAGCGGGGACTATATGCGGGACCAGCCCTTGGCCATAGACGGATAAACCATAGGCTCGGCCCGGATGGTAGGCGACTGCGAAGTAGCCGTTGGCATCCGTCTGCACGGTCTGGCTCGGCCCCTGACGGAGGTTGGCTAAGTCGAAGAGCACCACCTGCGCCGAGACGACCGGGCGTTGGTTGACGGTTGTGACGCGCCCGCTAGCTACGGCTTGCGGCTGGTCGGTGCTCACCGGACTAGGATCGTCACAGGCTGCGAGCAGAGCCGCTAAGGATAGGAACAGCAGGTTGAGTGGTTTCACTGGTACGTCCTTCCTTTCTGACAACAAGCAGAGCTGCCACAGGAGTCGGAGCCTATATCCGAGTGAAAAAATAGCTGTGCGCGATTTCCGGTCAAGTTGCGATTTTATGGCTCTTTCAGCTTTGTTATAATTTGTTTTTAGGTCAAAACTAAGATACGAGTTTGTGTGCCTTCTGTATCTGTTTACGTTGGGCGTTCCTTAATTAAACCCATAAGATATATGTCGCCATGTCGCCGACCATTTTGTTCGTAGACCACGCAACGGCCATCGGTGGTGCGGAAAAGAGCCTTTTAATGCTGCTTGATGGTCTCGACCGAAGCAGATGGTCGCTGCATCTGGCCTGCTGCCCTGGCGAACTAGCGCGCCAAGTCGAGGATCGAGGTATTCCTTTGCACTTGGTGGAGATGCCGAGCCTGCGCCGCCTACCGCTGTTGACTTGGTTGCGGACTATATACGCACTTGCCCGCGGTATCCGGGCGGATCTCATCTATGCCAACACGGCCAGAGGTGCTTTGTATGCCGCACCGGCCGGGCTGTTGAGCGGCCGACCGTTCATTTGGCACATGCGCGACTTTTCTTTTGCCGAAGCTAACACGTGGATGGACCGACCTTTGAAGTGGTTTGTCAGCCTCTGTGCCTCGGCTGTGGTTGCCAATTCAGCGGCAACGGCCAACCAGTTGCCTGATTCTGCTCGCGTACGCGTGATTCACAATGGGCTCGACCTAACGACGCTGGACACTACCTTGTCGGCTGCGGTGGCTCGCCGGCGTTTCGGCCTCCCGGCCGCAGCACAGATTGTCGGTATGCTCGGACGGCTACGTCCGTGGAAGGGTCAAGAGCGATTTATCCGCATCGCCGCGCAGGTTCTCCGCGAGTTGCCCGATACCTACTTCGTCATTGCTGGGGGCGATCCCTTCGGGATCAATGACGGATACGCGGCAAAACTGCGCTGTTGGGTAGAGGAACTTGGAATCGCGAATAAACTGACTTTTACGGGCCAGTTACACGAGGTGGCTGAGGTGCTGACAGCCATGGATCTGTTCGTGCATCCCGGCGCGCCAGAGCCATTCGGCTTGGTCAATCTAGAGGCTATGGCCATGGGCAAACCGGTGGTGGCATTTGCCCACGGAGCGCTACCGGAGATCATCGAACAGGATGTCACCGGCATTCTGGTGCCCCCTGGGGATGAAGAGGCCTGTGCGGCAGCCATTGTCGAACTATTGCGAACACCTACGAGGATGAAGGAGCTCGGTGCTGCCGGCCGCGCTCGGGTCGAGTCGCTCTTTCAAATAGAGGCTACGATAAAGGCGGTGGACGAACTACTCCAGCAACAGTTGCCTAGCGAAACCAGGAACGGGACCGATGAAAATTCTTAAATCTATAGACGCAGGTGGAAGAGCGAGGCTCAGATTGTTCAAATGGTTTGGCTCTCCCTGCCTGTCGCTCGCCCGTGCGATTCAGCACCCTACGGTGATGTATGGTCAGGAGCTGCTATACGAGCGAAACTTCGCTCGCGCTTTGGACCGCTTCGGCTTGGAAAATCGCTACTACGCTACCGAGGGCTCGGCCAGTTTCTCGCTGTTATACCTGCTGTTGCGGGCTGTAACCGAACTTCCGTTAAAGTATGTGGTGGAGTTGGGCTGTGGTCAGACGAGTCTGCTGTTGGACGCCCTGCAACAGGTGCGGCCCCTACAGACGGTGAGTTTGGAACACGATCCAGAGTGGGCTAGGCGAATCCAAGCCCAAGTAAAACACCCAGTGGTACAAGCCGACCTAGTTGAGCGGTCCATCCGCGGAAGGCAGGCATGGACGTACAATTTTGACCTGGCCGGAACAGAATCCTGTGATCTATTACTCGTAGATGGACCGCCACAAGCAACTCGGTGCTCCCGTTGGGGTGCTCTGGAGTGGGTGGAGCGAGGGTTGGGGGACGATTTTCTGATTCTTTTTGACGACGCCGAGCGCCGAGGGGAACTCGATACTATCGAGGAAACCGTAGCGCTGCTTCGGCAGCAAGGCCGCTCTTTCCGTACGCGCTTTTTCTATAGCGTCAAGTGGCAATTCGCTATTGCCGGAGGCCGCTGCTGGCCAGCCGTGAACTTTTGAGATGTCAAGTAGTTGACCCCAGACGGATCCTGCTGTCACGGACCCAAGGCCAGACCGACTGGATAATTCAATCCGTAGGAGATATGGTGTACTTGTCGTCGTCTAAGAATGCACACAGGGCACAGTTGCCTATCGAAGCTAGAAATGGGACCGATGAAGCCCCTACTTGATATAGAGCAACTGTCGGACCTGAACCCCACCCGGGTAGAGTAGGCGTGTAAAATAAACTCCCGTCGCTACCGCCGCACCCCGCTGATCGCGAGCATCCCAGTGAACTTGGTAGGAGCCGACGGTTTGGGGTTCTTCTACTAGCGTTTTCACCGGTTGGCCTAGTACATTGTAGATTTCCAGTCGTACCAGACCAGAAGTGGCCAAGTGGTAGGTGATCTGGGTACTGGCGTTGAAAGGGTTGGGAAAGTTGAATGTCAAGCCACTGGTGGCAGGCTTCTCCTGCGTCGCCACCTTTTTTGGGTAGGGTTCACTGGAGAGTGCTTGTACCTCAGCAGCCGATAACGCCGTGCTGTATATTCTGAGATCATCCAAAGCTCCGCTAAAAACCTGGCTCGCGTCGAAGTCTCCGCCGACCTGATCTTGTTCTTGACCAATGATGAGCCCACCTGCATCAATCACGAGTTTGTTGTACACCAAGTTCCCACAGAGGTTGGTATAGCCCGTGCCATCTATAAAAAAGTCGGTACGGCCCAAGGAAGCGTTGCGAACTACGGCAAGATGATGCCAGTTCCCGTCGGCGATCGATTGGATTGCTATATCGCACCGTCCCTCGTTGATTCCAGGTCCGGCTCCGTGTGAATAGAAGTTTAACTGGTTTTCGTTCGAGAAATAGATAAGGTACTCGTTTTCGTTGTTTTGGTTGGCACCGCTGATGATGGATTGCGTGCCGGTCTTAGAAGTTTTCAACCAGAGTGCGACGCTCACGTTCGTCTGGCCATTGAGCACTGCGTATGGGAGGTTGATTCGATGGTTGGTCTCGTTGAAGAGGATCGCGCCGGCTTCGTTGCCGAAGCGGTCTGTTGTCGGTCCTGGACCTGACAAGGTGCCGTGATGCCCGTTTCCACTTGCGTCTTGGGCATTTCCATTGAAAGGGTAGTATGCGATCACATCCTCCATCGGCGTGGCCGAGGTAGTGCTTACTGCACCTGCTCCCACTGCATTGACGGCGCGTACCTCAAAGGTGTAGTCGGTGCCGTTGGTCAGACCTGAAACCGTCGTGCTCACGTCCGACACAGACGTCCAGCCGCTCCCACCTGGACTGTACTGATACTCGTAGCCGGTGATCACTGATCCTCCGTCCGACAAGGGCGCGTCCCAAGCAAGCGTCACCTGTCCATCGCCGGGTGTCGCCGAGAGATTCTCTATAGACCCCGGTACTAACGCTGGCGTGGCCGAGGTAGTGTTTACTGCACCTGCTCCCACTGCATTGACGGCGCGTACCTCAAAGGTGTAGTCGGTGCCGTTGGTCAGACCTGGAACCGTCGTGCTCACGTCCGACACAGACGTCCAGCCGCTTCCACCTGGACTGTACTGATACTCGTAGCCGGTGATCACTGATCCTCCGTCCGACAAGGGCGCGTCCCAAGCAAGCGTCACCTGTCCATCGCCGGGCGTCGCCGAGAGGTTTTCTATGGACCCCGGTACTAACGCTGGCGTGGCCGAGGTAGTGCTTACTGCACCTGCTCCCACTGCATTGACGGCGCGTACCTCAAAGGTGTAGTCGGTGCCGTTGGTCAGACCTGAAACCGTCGTGCTCACGTCCGACACAGACGTCCAGCCGCTCCCACCTGGACTGTACTGATACTCGTAGCCGGTGATCACTGATCCTCCGTCCGACAAGGGCGCGTCCCAAGCAAGCGTCACCTGTCCATCGCCGGGTGTCGCCGAGAGATTTTCTATGGACCCCGGTACTAACGCTGGCGTGGCCGAGGTAGTGCTTACTGCACCTGCTCCCACTGCATTGACGGCGCGTACCTCAAAAGTGTAGTCGGTGCCGTTGGTCAGACCTGAAATCGTCGTGCTCACGTCCGACACAGACGTCCAGCCGCTCCCACCTGGACTGTACTGATACTCGTAGCTGGTGATCACTGATCCTCCGTCCGACAAGGGCGCATCCCAAGCAAGCGTCACCTGTCCATCGCCGGGTGTCGCCGAGAGATTCTCTATGGACCCCGGTACTAACGCTGGCGTGGCCGAGGTAGTGCTTACTGCACCTGCTCCCACTGCATTGACGGCGCGTACCTCAAAAGTGTAGTCGGTGCCGTTGGTCAGACCTGGAACCGTCGTGCTCACGTCCGACACAGACGTCCAGCCACTTCCACCTGGACTGTACTGATACTCGTAGCCGGTGATCACTGATCCTCCGTCCGACAAGGGCGCGTCCCAAGCAAGCGTCACCTGTCCATCGCCGGGTGTCGCCGAGAGATTCTCTATGGACCCCGGTACTAACGCTGGCGTGGCCGAGGTAGTGCTTACTGCACCTGCTCCCACTGCATTGACGGCGCGTACCTCAAAGGTGTAGTCGGTGCCGTTGGTCAGACCTGAAACCGTCGTGCTCACGTCCGACACAGACGTCCAGCCACTTCCACCTGGACTGTACTGATACTCGTAGCCGGTGATCACTGATCCTCCGTCCGACAAGGGCGCATCCCAAGCAAGCGTCACCTGCCCATCGCCGGGCGTCGCCGAGAGATTTTCTGCTTCTCCCGGCAGGCCAACCGGTGTGGCCGAGGCTATGTTGGAGTCCGGTCCGGTTCCGGCTGCGTTTTTCGCCCGGACTTTGAACTGGTATGTGGTTCCATTGGTCAAGCCGGGTACGGTGTAGCTTGTCGTGTTCCCACTGCTGTTGGGTATGTCATGCCAAGTGTATGAACCACTACCGCCGACTTCTTTGACGCCATATTCCCAAGAATCAATATATTCCCAAGAATCGATTGGGTCGGTGGGCGCGTCCCAAGCAAGCGTCACCTGTCCATCGCCGGGCGTCGCCGAGAGATTTTCTGCTTCTCCCGGCAGGACAATGTGGCCGAGCGGTGCTATGTTGGAGTCCGGTCCGGTTCCGGCTGCGTTTTTCGCCCGGACTTTGAACCGGTATGTGATTCCATTAGTCAAGCCGGGTACGGTGTAACTTGTTGTGTTCCCACTGCTGTTGGGTATGTCATGCCAAGTGTATGAACCGCCGACCTCTTTGACGCCATACTCCCAAGAGTCAATTTGATCCGTACTCGGAGGCGCATCCCAAGAAATAGTCACCTGCTCATCACCCGTCTCAGCAGTGAGACCTGTCGGCTGTGAGGGGAGGGCCGGATCATCTTGCGAATGCACAGCAAACGCAGAAAAATACAGCAAAGAAAAAAGGATAACTCCACTAATGGCGTTATTTTTTTTCATAATATTGATCCCTTCGTCTGAAGAGTAGTAAGTAGTTAGCGGTGAGCAGTGCATGATCGGTGTGAGATGTAAGATGTTAGTCCCGCTGCTGGTCTCGCGGTTCTATCCTCCTTAATCGTCTCATGGCAGACGACAGCGTACAAACTAATGCCGCACGGCGCAGCGTGGACTCTAGTGCTGTGCGGCAAAAATAGCAGACCGCCAAATGTCCGTGTGCAATCTGTCGGTCGTACTGAGAGGTAGAGAGTTTGGTGCTTAGTGCTTGAGGAGAATCTGGGGGGGGGGGGTAAGATACTGTATTTTAATGACTTAAGTAGTATTAAGTCGGCCATAGTTCCAAGCATCCAACAGATTCCGGCCCCCGCAGCGAGGCCTCTATCTGATATGGAATGCTCAACCAAATGCTCAATCATGTCCTCGTTCGTCCTCCAAAGCGGCACACATATACCGCAAAAGTTCCATTTACAATATGCCATAAAAACAACGTGTCAAGAGAATTTCACGCTTTATCTAAGAGGTCCTCTGCAAGCCCACCTTGAGGCGTAGTGTATCCGCGGAAGGCAGGCATGGACGTACAATTTTGACCTGGCCGGAACAGAATCCTGTGATCTATTACTCGTAGATGGACCGCCACAAGCAACTCGGTGCTCCCGTTGGGGTGCTTTGGAGTGGGTGGAGCGAGGGTTGGGGGACGATTTTCTGATTCTTTTTGACGACGCCGAGCGCCGAGGGGAACTCGATACTATCGAGGAAACCGTAGCGCTGCTTCGGCAGCAAGGCCGCTCTTTCCGTACGCGCTTTTTCTATAGCGTCAAGTGGCAATTCGCTATTGCCGGAGGCCGCTGCTGGCCAGCCGTGATTTTGAGATGTCAGGCAGTTGACCCCAGACGGTTCCTCGCCACATCTAAGGCCAAACCCCAGGGCCTACTCAGCCCGGCAACGACGAGGGTTTCGACCTGGGACCCGTCGAGATTGGCCTTGAGCAACTCGGCCCAATTACGACATGGTAAACAGTTGCCGCCATTGGGGCCAGCGGCTATTTTCCGGCTATGCACAAGGAGCGAACTGGCTTGGAGGTGACGCGGCGCGCCCTCGCCTTGGGCGCGGGGGCGGCCCTCTTTTTAAATCTGGCTTGTCCCTACTCAGTACTCGTCTTGCAAAACGCTGGCCTGACTTCGGATTACATTGCGGCCGGTGCGATGATGGTCTTTTTGGTTCTCGTCGGCTTGGTCAACCCCCTGTTGAAAGTTACCATCAGGTCTTGGGCCCTGCGCACGAGCGAGTTGGTGGTCGTGTACGCGATGATGGTCGTGGCGTCGGCGATTCCCACGTGGGGATTGGTGACCAACCTGTGCCATATCCTCACCCGTCCCTTCTACTACGCCACGCCAGAAAACCGCTGGACCGAGCTGATTCAACCGCTGATTCCCGCTTGGCTGGCGCCGCACGAAGCAGAGGCCGTGCGCTTCTTTTACGAAGGACTGCCCGCGGGGATGGGCATTCCGTGGGGTGCTTGGCTGGTGCCGCTGGCCGCTTGGGGCAGCGCGATGCTGGCAGTATATCTGCTGATGATCGCCACGATGGTCGTTTTCCGGCGGCCTTGGGTCGAACAGGAGCGGCTGGTTTTCCCGCTGGCGCAGGTGCCCTTGGAGATGCTGCGCGGCAACGACGAGGGCATTTTCCCGCAGTTGTTTCGCAACCCGCTAATGTGGGTCGGGTTTGCGTTGCCCTTTGCCATCCAACTATTGGACGGGCTTAATCACTACTTCTTTTACGTGCCCGAAGTGCGGCTGGTGTTTGAGCCGCTGGCGCTATTCCGCGACAGCGTGCGGCTGCACATCTTCGTCAATTTTGCCATCATTGGCGTGGCGTACTTCCTCAATCTCAATGTGGCCTTCTCGGTGTGGTTTTTCCACTTGTTGAGCCGCTTTCAGACCGGGGTTTTCAATGTCATCGGCTTTGAGGTCAAAGGGCACAATGAGGCCCTGACCGGTTCTTCAGTGGCCCTGTCGCATCAGGGCATGGGGGCGATGCTGGTGCTGGTCGCGGCGATTTTGTGGACGGCGCGGGGCCACTTGCGCGAGGTGTTCAGGGCGGCGTTTAGGCGGGGGGGCCAAGCCGACGATGGCGACGAGATTCTCTCGTACCGGGCGGCGGTGTGGCTGTGGATTGTCTGCGCGACCTACTTTTTGGGCTGGCTGCTGCTGAGTGGGGTGCCGGTGGTGGCAGCGGTGGTGTTTTTCTGTGGGGCGTTTGCCATTTTCTTGGCCATTGCGCGGGTCATTGCCCAAGGCGGCGTCGGTTTTACCTCTTCGACCATGCTGCCGCAGCCGTTTGCGGTCTATACCTTGGGCACGGACGCCATTGGCTGGAAGGGGCTGGCGTCGATTAGTCTGAGCTATTCTTGGGCGGCTGAAATGCGCACTACGGTCATGGCTTCCACTGCCAACGCGCTCAAGCTGGCGCACGGGCACGGAGCCAACCAGCGCCGCCTGTTCTGGGGGTTGGTCATTGCGGTCGTCGTCGGCATGGCGGGGGCCTGCTGGATCACCCTCTATTTGAACTACACGCACGGCGGGATCAACCTGCGCCAATTTGGGGTGCCGACGCTGGCCTATCGCTTTTTGGAGGACAAGATCCACAATCCCGTCGGCTGGGATCACATCCAACCGCGGCTGCTGTTTACGGGCGTGGGCGCGGCCTTGATGGGCGGGCTGATTTACATGCAGCACCACTTCCCGTGGTGGCCGCTGCACTACATCGGCCTGCCGGTGAGCGACAGTTGGGTCATGGGCGTGGCGTGGTTTTCGGTGTTTTTGGGCTGGTTGTGCAAGGCGGTGATCTTCAAATTCGCGGGCACGCGCGGCTATCGCACGTACAAACCGCTCTTTGTCGGGCTGATCGCCGGGCAGCTTTTAGGCGCGGCCATGTGGATGGTGATCGACTTTTGTCTTGGGGAGGTGGGCAATGTGGTGTACGTGGGGGTGCGATAAATAGTGGCAACTCAACTCGCAAGGAGCGCAGCATGAGCGACAAAGTGTATCGAGCGGCGGCTATTGGCCGCACTGGCAAAGGCAATTGGGGGCACGGGCTGCACTTGGGTTTAAAAAATCACCCGCGCATTGAGGTGGTGGCCGTCGCCGATGAGGATGCCGAGCAACGGCAGGTTAAACAGGCCGAATTGGCGGCTCCCCGCGCGTACGGCGACTGGCGCGAGATGCTCGCGGCCGAACAGCCGGAAGTGGTGACGGTTGGCCCGCGTTGGACCGATTGCCACTTGGAGATGGTGTTGGCCTGTTTGGCGGCGGGGGCGCACGTGTACTGCGAAAAGCCGATGACGTGGAACTTGGCCGACGGCGACCAAATTGTAGCTACAGCCGCAGCGACCGGGCGCAAGGTGGCGGTGGCGCATCAGGGGGCGTATCTACCGCGCATCCGGCACGTCAAGGAGGTGTTGGCGCAGGGGCGGATCGGCGCAGTGCAGGCGATTCGCGCCCACGGCAAACAAGACCGGCGCGGCGGTGGCGAGGACATGATCGTGTTGGGGACGCACTTGTTCAATATGATGCGCTTGTTTGTCGGCGATGTGGCGTGGATGACGGCGCATGTCGTGCACCAAGGTCGCGCTCTACAGGTTGCAGATGTGCGCGCGGCGACCGAGCCGGTGGGGCCGGTGGCTGGCGACTGCATCAACAGCTATTTTGCCTTTAAGAGCGGGGTGGCGGGCTTTTTTGATTCGCGGCAGTACGCCGCGGGTAGGGGCCAGCGGATGGGCCTGGAGATCGAGGGCAGCGAAGGCGTGATCGCGCTGCGCGGCGGCGGCAGTGGTCCGGCGATGATCTATCCGCATCCGGTGTTTGATCCAGCCGATGAGAGCCGCCAATGGGTGCCCTTGGACGAGGTGGCAGACCAAGCGCTGAGCACGGGCAACGACTTGGCGGTCGCCGATTTGATCGACGCAGCCGAAACCGACCGCGAGCCGCTGTCGAGTGCGCGCGACGCGGTGGCGGCCTTGGAGATGATTTTGGGGGCTTACGAGGCGGAGATTACCGGGGGGCGGGTGGCGTTTCCGATGCAGCGGCGCGAGCATCCGTTGGTCGCTTGGCAGCAGGGGCGGCGAATCGACTTGTAGCACCCGTTGCACACTACCTTATTTTTGTACTATTGACGAAGTGGCCTGAATTTCTTGTATTGACTACTTTACTGGCACACTTGTGCAAAATTTGCGGCAAGTGAGCTAGATTTTACTTCACCTCTAGCACGTAGCACGTTACAGGAGGGCAGTCATGAACATTGAGAGGAGGAAGTGGCCGGCGGCGCTAGGCGCGGCGTTGTTTTGCGCTCTGCTCGCTCTGCCGGCGTTTGCTGGCAACGGCAAGATCGCCGGTGTAGTAAAAGACGATTCCGGGCAGACCTTGCCCGGGGCCAATGTAGTTGTCGAAGTAGGCGGCGAACGGGTCGGCACTACAGCCGACGACATGGGCCGCTACTTTTTAATCAATATCCCGCCCGGCTCATACTCGGTCGAAGCTAGTTACATAGGGCACCAAACGGTGCGCCAGACTCAGATCGAGGTTCGCTTGGACCTTACTACGACGGTCGATTTCGCGCTGGCGACCGAGGCGATAGAAGGCGAGGCCATAACGGTGGTTGCCGAGGCTCCGCTGGTCGAGCGCTCGCTGACTACCAGCCGGTCAACCATTGGCCGCGCCGAGCTGAACAACACCATGCCGGTGGCCGATTTGCAGGACTTGATCAACACGGCGCCGAGCGTGTTCCGCGGCTATATCCGCGGCGGGCGCAAGGCCGAGGCCAAGGTGCTCGTCGATGGGATTGACGTGTCGGATACGTATTTCCGCGCCGGCGAAGGCTTGGTCACTTGGAATCCCTATGTCGATGTCAACCGCACCTCGGATGGCGAGTTCACCGCAGTCGGCGTCAACGCCAGCAACGTCCAGTCGCTGGACATTATCGCCGGCACCTTCAACGCCGAGTACGATGCGGCCAGCGCCGGCATCGTCAATGTAGTAACGCGCGAAGGCAGCGACGAGTTGGAGGGGCGGCTGTTTGTCCGCCGCGGCATCGGCGGCTACAAAAACGCCGGGCCGGATGTCTATGAAGCGCAGGTCAAGCGCCAAGATGGCTCTCTTTCCGATACGACCTATTTTGAGCGCTATATACAATCGCGCGACGCCTTGCTGGCCTCGGGCGACGAAGCCGACAAGGCCAAGGCCGATAATTACTACATTTTCGACCCCGAGGACGTTACGTACGGCGATAATCCCTCGACCGAGATGGAACTCTCGCTGGGCGGCAAACTGTTGCCGCGCACCCATTTTTACTTAACTACGCGCTATCTCAACGACGAGGGACTTCTCCCCAACACGCTCAACCGTTCGCAGCGCTATTCGCTCAAGCTGACGAATCGGCTCAGCCAGAATGTCAAGCTGACCGGCAAGGTCATGATCGACGACGGCGGTGAGCTGGGCGGTTGGGTCAACCGCAACTTCAGCGGTCGCTACGCCTATTTTCCCGAGGGCGCCTTGGGCAACAAGAAGCTGGGGACGATGGCCTATCTGGGGATGAGCCATTCGCTTTCTAACAACACCTTCTACGAGATCAAGCTCTCGCAGGTTACGCGCCTGAGCAAATTCGGCTACTCCGACGACAACGCCGACGGCGTCGTCGGGGCCGACGAGAGTGGCGACTTCATTTTTATCGACAGCGCCGCAGAGTCAGAAAAGTACCTAGGCGTTGACGGCTCCGGGGCCGACGCCGAGGGCAACTTTACCTTTTTCACCACCAACCCCGGCAATTCGCGCAACTTTGACCTGCCCTTTGGCGACAATCAGTACCGCTTGGCGCAGGCGGGCTTCTATTTTGAGGAGCTCAACCGCGACGTGATGCAGCTCAAGGCCGACATCACCCATCAGTACAACTACCACCACCAGCTCAAGGCCGGCCTGCTATTCCGCAGCCACACCGTGTCGAAGCTCATGCAGCGGACGCAGATTACGGTGGGTTATTCCAACCTGCCGTACGAGATTTCCGAGTACGAGCGCAATCCGAGCGAACTGGCCTTGTACGTGCAGGACAAAATTGAGTACGAGGGCATCATCCTAAACGCCGGCTTGCGGCTCGACAGTTTTAATGCCGACGCCGAGCAACTGGCCGACTTTTTCCGCCCGTCCGAAGAGGCTGAATACACCTACGAAAGCGGCGAGACCCACACCTACCGCAGCCCGATTCGCAGTGGGGAGGTTGAAACGCGCTGGTACTTGCAGCCGCGGCTGGGCATCTCGCATCCGATCAGCGAACAGGCCGCCATGCACTACTCGTGGGGCAAGTTCTACTCGCCGCCGTCGTTTTCATATCTCTATGAAGACTACGATAGCTTCACCAACCCCGCGTGGCCGAACGTACCCGATGTCGAGGCGGCTCCGACGACGGCCACCGCGTACGAGATGGGCCTGCAATACAGCTTTGCGCCCGAGTACTTGTTCGACGTTACGGCCTATTACCGCGACATCGAAAACTACGGGCGGCTCGGCTTTACCATCAGCCCGGCCGACGCTGGCTTTGCCACCTACAGCATCAATACCAGCGGTGGGTACGCCGACAGCCGCGGCATTGAGTTTGGCGTGGAACGCCGGTCGCAGAGCAAGATCAACGGGCGCGTCAACTACGCCTACAGCTATATCAAGGCCTCGCGCAACGGCAACAACTCGACGCCTTTCCCGGACAAAAATTCGTTTTCGGTCAACGCGGCCGCCGATGTCCAAGCCTTGGATACGGCGCTGGCCAACAAGGAGCGCTTCAACACCTACGAGGCCAATGTCAACGGCGGTGGCAATCCATTGGTCACCGGCTACGACCGGGCTCACCGCGTCTCCATCACGCTGCTAGCCGAGTTGCCCGCGCAGGTTGGGTTGACCCTGATCTCGACGGCTGATAGCGGCTTCAACTACAATGTAACGGCCACCACGGACGATCCGCGCGAGCGCGAGACCCGGCAGGCCCCGTGGAACATGCGCACAGATCTGCGGCTGCACCGCGGCCTGGCGTTGGGCGGCATGTCGCTAGGGGCCTTCTTGGAAGTGCGCAATGTTTTTGACCGCGAGAATATCCTGACGTGGGACAATCGCAACATCGCCTCTACCGCCAAATGGGAGGAAGATGGAGACCCAACAGGTGACCTCAACCGGGCCTTCACCGGCCAGAGTCAGGCGATTTACGACATCCCGCGCATGGCCAATTTTGGCGTCACCGTGGATTTCTAGGAGGAATACTAAGATGATTAAACGCATGAAAATTGCGTCCCGGTTGGCGACCGCGTTGGTGATCGCCACGGCCGGGACGGTCGCCGCGCAAGAGGGCGGCGTGTTCACGGCTGGCGATTTGTGGGAGTCTTTCTTCCCTAGCAACGCCGGCTCTTGGTATCGCGAAACCGATGACGATCCCACCGCCCGCTTTACCCTCTTCCGCGTGGGCAATTGGGACCGCCAGTGGACGACGCCGACTCAGACCTATCCGGGCGGCGAGAATTTGCACCTGCCTTGGGGCCAAGATTTGCAGATGGCAGAGTACAGCCCCGAAGAAATCAATATCACCACCGACAGCGCTGCGCCGCGGGCCAAGCAGTACTTGCACGGCTTCTACACCAACAATTTGGCCGGGGCCGGCGATGCGGCGCGCAATTTTACGAGCCCGGGCGCTTATTGGGTCGATGAAGACCGCAATGAAATGCGCTACGAGGGGGCGATGCCGACCAATCTCGGCGTCGATGTGCGCTGGCGGATGCGGCAGTTTGCCGCCAACCACGCCAACCTCAACGACTTCATCATCGTCGAGTTGGAGCTGACCAACACCGGTGTGCTCGACGCCGATGGCGACGGCACGGCCGAAAGCACCGACAATCGCATCCACGCACTCACGCTGCATCTGCAAAACGAGCCGATCAATTCGATGAGCAACGCCGTTCATGGTCGGCGCGGGGCTTCGGGGTGGTTTACCGGCCCGACTTCTGGGTACGACGCCACGCCCGACGCCGATGGTGCGCCGTGGGATGTGCCGGTGATATTCTCCGGTCCGTCGCCGAGTACGCTGGGCGATCCACACCCCGTGTTTGGCTCGTCAACCGGCTGGGCCGCCGACGGGGCGCGGCTTTTGGGCAATACCATGAATCGACGCAGATACTACTACGACATCTACAATGGCATGCAGTGGATCGCCGCCAAACAGGGCCCGCTGTCCGAAAGCGGCAGCAGTGCCAGCGCCGCGGACAAGCACACCATCTACGACAGCCATCCGGTCGGCGTGGGTGGCGAGCGCGGTTGGTTTACCTCGGTGCTCAAAGACGACGGCGGCTACCGCAACCCGCGCGAGAATCACATCTACGCGATGGCCACGTTTTTCGACGGCCAACAAAACGGCAGCCGCGCTTGGGACAAGGGGGCCGCTATCCAGAACGAGAGCAGCTTGGTGCCCGACCCCAACTGGTTTGATCCCGATCATCCAGATATCGTCCCCGGCGACCCGCTGTCGTTTGTCAATGCCGTGCGGCCCGAAGGCGAGCGCGGCCAGCCGTTGGGCGACATGAAGTACAACAATACCTTCATCCAAAACTGGGAGGTTGATCCGAACCGTGCGCTGGACGACCAGCCCGATTGGGCGTGGACGCAAGGCTACGCGATTGACCACAACTTCGACGGCATGTTGCAGGTTGGCATCGGCCCGTTTTCCCTCGAAGTGGGCGAGACCATCAACTTGGTACTCATCGAGTACGCCGGGTTCCGCTTGCAGGGGGCGCGGGCTGCGCGCAGCACGGCGCAGTGGGTGTACGAAAACGACTTTG
Organism: Candidatus Latescibacterota bacterium; assembly: GCA_965221515.1. Classification (GTDB taxonomy): domain Bacteria; phylum Latescibacterota; class UBA2968; order UBA8231; family UBA8231. The sequence continues at coordinate 2,478,684 of OZ244897.1, read as the reverse complement.
CAGTACCCTCGCCGCCGCCGACGCCCCACATCGAAGTTGCGCCCAACACGGATGTCAAAGTCGATGTCAAGTGGGACGACCGCGCCGAAGCAGCCGCTGACTTTGCCGGTTACAAGGTCTATCGCTCGACGCTGTTCCCCCGGGTCAATTCGCTCGACATCGGTCTGCGCATCATTGATAGCTATCACCACCAGACCGAGGTCAATCCCACCGACGCGCAACTGGCTGCCTTTGGTGCTGACAACAACCCCAACATCAGTTCGGGGAGCTACAGACCGCAGGAGCCCGCGGCGTGGGGGCCGTATCGGTTGGTTGCCCACGTGCCTGCAAGCGAGTTGGGCAACTACCTCAACGACGGGCCGGACAGCGACGTGTTCAAGTACAAGTTTGCCGATAACAGCGACTTGGTGACCTTTGGGTTTACCTATTACTACTATGTCGCGGCGTACGACGACGAGGCCGGCGAGATCAATGGTCGGCCCTTCAGCTCGCTGGAGACGCATCGGCACAACTTTAACGGCCGCGATGGATTGTGGAAGGACACCTACCACTACGCGACGGCTAGTTCGTTTTTCCCCGGCACCTTGGAAGGGCAAAAGGACATTGGTGCGCCGTTTATTCTCAAAGCACCGCTGGCCGATGCCAACGAACTCGTCAGCGGCGATCTCGCCGTCCGCGTGGTGCCCAATCCCTACAAGAAGGGTGCGCTGCACGATACGGGTACCGAGCACAAGATGCTTTTCATCAACTTGCCGACCGGCACCAAGATCACCATCTTCGATGTGGCTGGGCAGGTCATCGATGTGCTCAACTTCGACAGTACCAACCCGTTCGACGGCACGCTGTTTTGGGACATGTTTTCCAAGGACGGCATTGAGGTAGCCAGCGGACTGTACATATACGTGGCCGAGTACCCGGGCGGAGCACAGACCGGGCACTTTGCCATTCTGCGCTGAACCGAACAGGGAGACTTGAAAATGAAAGTGTTAAAACTCATTGCAGTGCTGGGGTTGGTCCTCTCGTTGGCCCAACCCGGGGTCGCCGATGTGCGCAAGTCTGGCCTGACTGGTGCCGCGTTTCTCAAGGTTGGCGTGGGAGCCAGACCGGTCGCGCTCGGCTCGGCCTATACGACCATAGCCGGCGATGTCCACCAGCTATTCTGGAACCCAGCCGGTGTGGCTCTAAGCGGCGGCGAAAGCCAAGTGCTGCTGTCGCACAACTCGTGGATCGCCGATTTGTCGCACGACGCCATTGGCTTGGCGCGCGATATGGGCGACCTGGGCACCTTGGGCATTGGCATAGTAACACTCGGGTTGAGCGACATTGCCGCCGACCGCGATGTGGTGCCGCAGTTCGTGCTCGATGCGGGAACGTTCGATCCCAACGACACCGAGACCTCGGATACGTATAACTACCGAGACTTGGCCGTGGGTGCGACCTGGGCGCGCAACATTACCGACCGGCTCAACTTAGGGGTGACTGGCAAGATCGTCAGCCAGACCATCGATGGCGTCAGTGCCACCGCCTATGCGGCTGATTTCGGTGCGCTCTACCGCATCAATTCCACCTACACGATCGGTGCGCGGATCAACAATCTGGGCAGCGATTTGACGTTCTACGACATCGGTGCGCCGCTGCCGCTGATATTCAGCATTGGCGCGGCCGCCGCCATCCTCGACGACCCCGACAGCGGCATGAAGGTGACTTTGCTCGCTGATGCCACCAAGCCGCAAGACGCCGAGCAGTTGGTGTACGCGGCGGCTGAGGTCGAAATCGACATGCTCAGACTCCGCTCTGGCTACAAGTACAACTATCAGGGCGTAGAGGACGAGAAAGTCGATGAGGTCAGCGGCGCGGTCGTCCCGGCTGGCCGCAGCGGGGAGGGCCTGACGGCTGGGCTGGGTCTCGAATTGAGCATGGCCACGGTCGATTACGCCTTTACTTCGTTTGGCATCCTCGACAGCGTGCATCAGTTTTCCTTGCAGTTCCGGTTCTGAGGCTGCGCTGCGATTTTGCTGAGAAAATAAGCCTCCAGGGGCCTCGGGTCCTTGGGGGCTTTTTTTTCGCAATGGCAGCATCGGATGAGAAGGGACGATATGGCAACCAAGCTCGTGCCGCACGAGGGATTTGTTCGGCTATATCCCGGAGGAGATGGAACTGCCGCGCTCAAAGCAAGCCTCCGGGTGTTATGCCTGGGGGTTTTCCTTTTTCTTTTATCGACCGCGATAGTCGCCGACGCCGAGGAAGTGCGTCTGCAACGCACGGTGGAGGCGCTGTCTGAACCCGCTTCGCGGATGACGGGCTATCCGGGGGCTGCGGTGGCTCGCGAGTGGCTGGTTGCCCAGTTGGAGCGTTTGGGAATAGCCCAGATATACCGACACGAGTTTCCGGTGTTGGTGCCAATTGACGAGGGGTTCTGGCTCGAATGCGCTGGCGAGCGGCTCGAATTGTTCGGCGTCTGGCCCAATTTGGTGCGGACGCCGACCCTGCCAGCCGCGGGGATTGAAGGGCCGTTGGTGTACGGCGGGGATGGCAGCCGACTCGAAGGCCAGCCAATGGCCGGGCGAATTGTGCTGCTCGACTATGTTTCGGGCACTGCTTGGGTGGATGCGTTTGACTTGGGGGCTGCGGCCGTGGTGTTTTTGGAATCGGTGGGCCCCCATCGCAAGGAAGCCGAGCATAAGTTTCTCGATGTCCCCGCCGACTTGCCTAGGCTCTATGCGCGGCAAGACGTGGCCGAACGTTTGCGGGCGTTGGCCAGGGCGTCGGCGCAGGTGCGATTGCGCGGGCGGATGGCGTGGCGGGAGGTGACGGCGCAGAATTTGGTCGCCGTGGTGCCTGGGGGCGATGCAAAGCTGACCGAAGAGGTCGTTTTCCTCGCCGCGCATTACGACGCCGTGTCGCCGGTGCCGGCGTTGGCGCCGGGGGCCGAGCAAGCGGCGAGTGCGGCCGCGCTGTTGGAATTGGCCCGCGGGTTTGCCGAGCGTCCCCCCAAGCGCACGGTCGCGTTGCTGTGGACGGCAGGGCACTTCCAGAACATGGCCGGGATGCGCCACTTTGCGCCGCTGTTGCTGGCCGCCGCCGGGCAGCGGCAGAACGGCGGGGTGGAGGATACCGCGCTTTTGCGGCGGCTCAGTGCGCTTAAGACGCGCTTTTTGGTCGGCTTAGATCTGTCGTCGCACAGCCCGCGGCTGGGGGCGTTTAGGCCGCGCGAGCCGTATCGCACCTCCTTGCTCGCGCCGCCGATCACCGAGCGATTGCTAAAGCTGGTGACCGAGTACGAAGATTCCGCGCTCGGGGGCCAGCGGGTGCTGGTCAATGGCCTAAAGCAGGACTTTGCCCGCCAGGGTTTAGGCGGCATGGCGTTGACGGTGCCGTTGGATGCGGCGGTAGCGGCTCTTACCGGATGTCCGGCGTTGGCCTTTTGCACGGTCAACGACAGCCGCGCTCGCTTTGACGCGCCCAACGATGATTTGGCGGCGGTGCGATTTGATTGGTTGGCCGGTCAAGTTGCGCTGCTGCAGGCGGTGCTGCCGGCGCTTATTGACGACCCGGACTTAGAGCCGTGGGCGTGGGGCAATGATGCGTTTGGCACCATTGGCGGCGAGGTAGTCCACTACGGACCGCGCAGCTATCTGCCGGATCAGCCTACGGCTGGGGCCTTGGTGCGGCTGCGCTTGCGCCATCCGACGTTGGCTGGGGTGCGGCCGGATTTTTGGGCGGCGGCAGATGATTCGGGGCGGTTTGTCATTCCCGGAGTTGAGTCGGGTATTATCTATACCAAGCCGGTGCGGTTGGAAGCGTATCGGCTCGATGCCGAGACTGGGATGGTGACGGATGCGACGGACTGGGGAATTAATGGGGAGCGCAGGTTGCCGGGCCGGGCGACGACAGTGACGATGGACAGTGCCGAAGACGAGGTGCAAATTGTCACGGCGCCGCTGCGCGGGACGACGCTGTTTGGGATTTTTGACCCGCGCAATTTGTTGACCTTGGAGCGGATCCAGGCGATTGACGCGGCGCTGGAAGCTGAGCCGATGGTGTACGGGGCTTGCCTGCCGCTGACGGCTGCAGAAATGGAGCTATTCAGCTACGTGAATCGGGTGGGGTCGTGGACGGAGCCGGTCGGCGTGATTTTTACGCGGCCTAACGAGCGGTTTAAGGCTGTGATGGCGACGGGTCGCTATGGCTTGGGTCGCCGCCTGTTGTTGCTCAATGGCACGCAGGATGTTGCAAGTGGGGTGGGCTATACCGCTGATGGGCCGGGGCGCATTGTGGAGACGGTGTATCGGGTGGCTGCCGACATGCACGTGCTCAATGGCGAGCGGATCGACCGGCTGGAGCGACACGGCGTGCGCAATGGGCGGCTGGCGGCTTTCCACGAGCGGTCGGCCGGGTTGCTCGCAGAAGCAGAAATAGCGCGCGCCGAGCATCGGCACCGGGATTTTGTCGATCGAGCGCGGCGCGCTTGGGCGCTGGCCGCGGCGGCCTATCGGGATGTCGAGCGGACGCAAGCGGGGGTAGTGCAGGGCGCGCTCTTTTTGTTGGCGGTGCTGATTCCCTTTGCCCACTTTGCCGAGCGGTTGGCGTTTGGATTTGCCGATTTGCGGCGGCAGGTATTCGGCTATTTCGCGCTCTTTCTCGTCGGCTTTGTCGCCCTGCGCTATGCGCATCCGGCCTTTGAGTTGTCGATCTCGCCGGCGATTATCTTGCTTGGTTTTGTCATTTTGGCGTTGGGGATTTTGGTCACGTTTCTGGGGATGTCGCGGTTGAACCGGGAGTTACAGGAACTGGGTAATCGGCGCGGACAGATCGCGGTGCAGCGATCGGGGGCGGTGCTGACGTCGGTCGCCGTGGGCTTGGCGCATTTGCGGCGGCGACCGTGGCGCACCGGGCTGACTTGCGCGACGCTGGTGCTGTTGACCTTTTCCGTGCTGTCCTTTACGTCAGTCCGCGCGGCTCTGCACACGAATTGGATTGCGATTGGTGCGGACGCGGCGTACGAAGGGGCGCTGGTGCGGATGCCGGGCTGGCAGGCTATGGAGTTGGAAGGCTACGACCTGTTGCGCGCTTGGTTTGGCGATGAGCAGGTCGCGCCGCGCGCTTGGCTGTCCGTGGGATCGCTGGCGTCGTCTTATCGAGTCGAGCGCGATGACGCCAAAGAGCGAGCGGTCGGCGTTTTGGGGTTTGTTGGGCTGGCGGCGCAAGAGGAGAATTTGCTCGGCCCGGAGGTGGTGGCCGGGCGGTGGCTGCGGCCCGGCGAACAAGACGCCTGTCTGTTGCCGGTGGGCTTGGCGGATTCTTTGGGGGTCAGGGCCGGAGGATTGCAACGGGTGCGGATTTTTGGCGAGGTGTTTCGGGTGGTTGGGTTGCTCGCCGATGACGCGCTGGACCGGCTCGATTTGAACGGCGAGCCGCTGACGCCCTTGGATCCAGAGGCGCAACAGCCGGCGGAAGCGGAAGTGGGACGCGGGCAGGGAGGCAAGTTGCGGCCGTTTGCTCATTTGCCAGCGTCGGCGACGCCGGTGTTGCCGTTTGCCGCGCTGATGCGGTGGGAGGGGGTGCGGTTGGCGTCGGTCGGTGTCGGGCTGAATGGGAGCGCGGAAACAACGCGCCGGGCTGTGGTCGAACTGGCGGAGACCTTGGATTTGAACCTGTTCGCCGGCCTCGGAGGGCAGCGCTTGCTGGTCAATTCGGTTGGGGTGGCGTCGGTGTCGGGCTGGGGAGCGCTGATCGTGCCGCTGCTGATCGCCGGGTTGATCGTGTTCAACACCATGCTCGGGGCCGTGTACGAGCGGACGCAGGAAATCGGCACCTTTAACGCGGTTGGCTTAGCGCCCGGCCACGTCAGCGGGCTGTTCATGGCGGAAGCGGTGGCGTTGGGGGTAGTCGGCACGGTGGCTGGCTATTTGCTAGGGCAAGGCGCGGCGCAGCTTTTGGCGCAAGGGGGATTTTTGCCCGGCTTGGAGTTGAATTACTCGTCGCTAGGGGCTGTGCTCACGGTTGGCGCGATTGCGTTGTTGGTGGTGGCGTCGGCGCTCTATCCGGCGCGCATGGCTGGGCGGATTTGTACGCCGGGGATTGAGCGGCGCTGGAAGTTGCCGGTCGTCAAGGGCGAGCATTTGCGCGTGCAGCTGCCCTTCTCGCTGGCGCGGCGCGAAGCACTCGGCATGGCGGCGTTCCAAGCAGAATCGTGGGCGGCCAATCAGGAGCAGTCGATCGGGGCGGGATTTTACGTCGAAGCCTTGGTCGTGGAGCGGGTCGAGGAGAAGGTGCGGGTGGCGGCGCGGGTGTGGTTGGCCCCGTTTGACCAAGGCGTGGTGCAAGAGACCGCAATGGAAATAGAGCCAGGCCCAGACCCAAACTATTGCGATATTCGCGTTGACTTGGCGTTGGCGGCTGGCGATTTAGCGACCTGGCAGCGGGTGGTGCGCACCTTTTTGGACGATGTGCGCAAGCAATTTTTGATCTGGCGCACCCTGGACGCACAAAGCCGCGGCTACTACGCCGAGCAGTTGCCGCAGTGGGAACGGGCGTGAGTATGGCTGCACTGCGCTTAGCCGCGCTCATCATCGGCATCACGGTTGCCAGCGGGTGGTTGCTCCAGCGCGTCGAGTTGCTGTACAACGGCCCGTATTTGGCCGGGGAAGGAAGTGTGCCGGGGGCGCAGGTCTTTTTTGCCGTGCCGATCGGGGCGTTGGCGGCTGTTGCTTTAATGCGGCGCTGGATTGGCCCGGGCGATCGCGCCGTGCTGTACGCGGCGCTGGTCGTTGGGGTGTCGGCGACCGCTTCCGGTCTGATGCACCGGTTTTTGCCGGGCTTGGTGACGGGTTTTTACGGCGGGTTTGCCCAGCCAACGGGCCTCTATTACCGCTTTTTGCAAGTGGTCCCGGACTGGTTGGTGCCGGGTGGGCCGAATGAAGCTCCGGCCATCGGGGCGTTTGAAGGGGGCGCGGCCGTCCCGTGGGGGGCCTGGCTGTGGCCGTTGGCGATGTGGAGTGTGTTTTTTGGCGCCTTCTTTTTGACCTGCTTTTGCTTGGTTTGGTTGTTGCGGCAGCGCTGGCTGGAGACCGAGCGGTTGGGATTTCCGCTGCTGGAAGTTCCCCGCGCCCTCATTGCTGGAGCGCTGTTTGGCCAGCGGCTTTTTTGGTGGGGCGCGTTGGTGCCGGGGGTGCTGTTGGGGATCAATGGCTGGCACCACTACACGCCGTCGGTGCCCGCGATCCCGGCAAATTTGGACATGGCCCATTTCCTGCTCGACGATCCGTGGAAAGCCATGGCCCCTTTTGAGTCGCCGTTTCACTTTGAGTTTGTCCCCCTGTTGGTGGGGGTGGCGTTTCTCGCTCCGGTGGAGGTGTCGTTTAGCACGTGGTTTTTTTATTTGCTCACCCGCGTCCAATTGCTGGTGGCCCATTTCCTCGGGCGCTCGGAATATCGCGGCGACTTCATCCCGGGGCATGGGTCGCCGTGGCTAGATTGGCCCAGTCACTTTCCCTTTTTTATGACCCAGGCCCGCGGCGGCTTGCTGTTTTTGGGCTTGTTCAGCCTGTGGTCGGCGCGGCGCGCTTTGGCTGCGGCGGTCTCTTGGCGCAGTGGGGCGACGTGGGGGCTGGTGGTTGGGATGCTGGTGCTGTGGGCGTGGACTACGGCTTTGGGGGTGCCGCCGCTGATGGGTTTTGCGGCTTTGGTGCTGGTGTTGCTGTTGGCGTTGACGTTTGCGCGGCTGCGGATCGACGGCGGGTTGCCCATTGTCGGGATGCCGCAGATTGTGGGCTATTTGTTCTTCGTAGTCTTGGGGACTGGCACTGGGCATTTTGCCGATGAGACCTATATGGGCTTTGGCTTTTTGGCGGTGTTTGGCTTTACGATGATTGGGATCTGGCCCGCGCTGCAATTTGAGGGACTGAAGTTGGCCGAGATCCACGGCGTGTCGCCGCGCCGCTTGATTTGGGGAATGGCCTTGGGATTGGTGGTTGGATTGGGAGCCGGCTATGTGTTTTCGCTGGAGACGATGTACGAGTACGGGCTGTTCGCCTTGCAGGAACAGGGCGGCGCGCGGTCTGAAGCGCGCATTGGCCGCTACTACAACTACTTGTTCAAAGACGCGGGCACGGTGGAGGGAGGTACCGACTGGGTGCGCTTGGGATTTCACGCGGTTGGGGCCGGCTTTACCTATTTTTTGGCGTTGATGCGCCAGCACTTTCTGCGCTGGCCCTTGCATCCGATGGGCTTTGTGTTTGGCACGGGTTTTGGCTGGCTGGTGTGGGGGTCGGTGTTGTGCGGCTGGCTGTGTAAGTGGTTGGCGGTGCGCTACGGCGGGGCGCAAACCTACCGGCGGGTCATGCCGTTTTTCCTGGGGATGATTTGCGGCGAGATCGCGCTGCGGCTGTTGTGGGCCGCAGTTGCGCTGGTGCAGGGCGAGCTGGGAGGTGGATACCGACCATGACGGCGAGTGAACTGACCAGCTACCGCGATTTGATGAAGCCCCCAACGCGCTTCCGCGAGGGCTTTACCATGCGCACGGTGGCCGGGGCGTTTTTCGTTGGTTTTATCATGATGCCCGGTGCTATTTACATGGGCCTGATTGCCGGCGCATCGCTCGGCGCGGCTGCCGAGTGGGTGACCATCATCTTGTTTTCCGAGTTGGCGCGGCGTTCCTTTTCCGCGCTGACGCGCCAAGAAATTTACTTGATCTACTACATTGCTGGCGGCTTGGCCGGCGTCATCGGTGGCACCATGCTGGCCGGGGGGCCGTTTGGGCAACTGGTGTGGAACCAGTACCTCGTACAGTCGCAGGCGGCGGCGGGTTTTGGCATTGCCGAGCACATCCCAGAATGGGTCGCGCCGCCGATTGGTTCCGACGCGCTGATGGGGCGCAGCTTTTTGCACCGGGCGTGGCTCCCGCCGATGGTCGTGTTGGTCGCCTCGCAGTTTTTGTCGCGGGTCGAGTGGTTCACGCTGGGCTACATCCTCTTTCGGGTCACGTCCGATGTGGAGCGCTTGCCCTTTCCATTGGCACCAGTCGCAGCACAGGGAGCGACTGCTCTGGCCGAGAGCGACGAGGGGCGAGATAGCTGGCGCTGGCGGGTTTTTTCGGTCGGCATGGGGATTGGGTTGTTGTTCGGCGCGGTGTACGTGGGCTTGCCGGCGCTGACCGGATTGATCGCCAGCGATCCGATCGTCTTGCTGCCGATTCCGTGGATCGACTTGACGCGCACTACCGAGACCATTTTGCCGGCTGCGCCCCTGGGTATTGGCACCGACTTGGGTTTGGTGTTGTTGGGGATGGTGCTGCCGTTTTGGATCGTCGTTGGTACGTTTACCGCCGCCATGGTCCACGCCTTGGGCAGCCCGATTCTCTATCACGCCGGTATGTTGACGCACTGGCGGCCGGGCATGGACGCGATTCTGACCAATTTTGCCAACGACATCGATGTGTGGATGAGCGTGTACATTGGCGCGGGCGCGGCGGTGGGGGCGATTGGCTTGGTGCACGCGGTGCTGTCGGTGCGCGCTGCGCGCCGTCAGGGCGAGCACCGCCCATTGCGAGATACGCCAGCGGGGCGGGGCGACTTCCCGCTGTGGATAGCGATTGGCGGATACGTCCTATCGACCTTGGCGATGATCTGGCTCTGCGTGTTGCTGTTGGAAGACGACGAGTTTCCGCTGATCTTTTTGGTGCTTTTTGGCTTTGTGGTGACGCCGGTGATTTCGTATGTCAATGCGCGCATGGCTGGGCTGACCGGACAGTTGGTCAGCTTTCCGCTGCTGCGCGAAGGTGCTTTCATTTTGAGCGGCTACAAAGGCGTCGATATATGGTTTGCGCCCATTCCATATTCCGACCACGGTCGGCGCGCTCAGCTGTTCCGCGAAGTCGAGCTGACGGGGACGCGCTTCTCGTCGATTCTCAAGGCCGAGTTGTTGCTGTTGCCGCTGAGTTTGGTCTGTGGCTTTGTGTTTTGGTCGCTGGTCTGGCAGATGGAGCCCATCCCCTCGCCGACTTTCCAATACGCGCAGACGTATTGGCATTTGATCGCGCTGCGCCAGTGCTTGTGGTACTCGGCGACGTTGGGTGGGGAAACGCTGTTTGACCAGGCGATTAAGGGGTGGTGGATCGCCGGGAGTTTTGTGATGGCTGGGGGGCTGTTTGGCGTTATGTCGTGGTTGGGGTGGCCGATTTCGCTGGTGTATGGGTTTGTGCGTGGCCTTGGCGGCCTGCCGCATTTGCTGATCCCGGAAATGGCCGGAGCCCTGCTGGCCCGTTATTGGCTGGAGCCGCGCTTTGGGGTGCAGCAGTGGCGGCAATACGCGCCAGTGTTGTTGGCTGGCTACGCCTGCGGCATGGGCTTGGTGGGCATGTCGGCGGTGGCGATTGCGTTAATATCTAAGTCGGTGACGCAGTTGCACTATTGAGACCCGAGGCCAAAAGCGCGTTTGACCCATCCACTCTTGTAGCCGACGACCGCGTAATACGGCACCAGATCGCAGCCAAAGCCGCGCTTGAAAAAGGCGATACTCGGCATGTTTGCGCCGACGAAGTCGAAGTACTGCTGGGCAGCGGTGGTGTAGTAGTGCCAATACAACAGCGAGATGGCCCCGGTGTGGTTGTACGCCGGGTCGGCACCGGCGGCCCAGGCATAGGTGGTGTCGAAGCCCTCGACAAAGGCGACAACCGCGGCTGGCCCGTCCGGGGAGACGACTTCGTAGGCTTGGGCCAGACCAGCCGCTAAAGCGGCGGCGACAAAGCGCTCGGCCAAGGCGGCGGCGATGGGGGGGCCGCCGGCTTGGTGGGCGTAGATGGCTTCGTACTGCCGCCGAAACAGCGCGACATCGCTGGTGGGCCGCAGTTGATAGCCGAGTTTTTCAGCCTTGCGGATGGCGGTGCGCGTGCGGCGCTCGGTGCGCTGCCAGAGTGCGTTGCTGTCGCCCAGCGGCAGCCGATAGGTATAGCGCAGGTGTGCGTCCCAGCCCTGCCAAGTGAAGGGCCGCACATCGGCGATGGCCGGCGGGTGAACTAGGAAGACGCGGTCGTAGTGCTTGGCGAGATGGTCCGTCAGGTGCGCGCAAGCGCGGTGTTGGGCGGCTTCGGTTTTGGCGGGTCCTTTGCCGGCGACCGGGGCGAGGAGTAAGCCGGTGTAGGGCGTCAGGGCTGGGGTTTCGAGGCGATAGAAGCCCCAGCGGCGGCGAGCCAAGCCGCTGATACCGGCGACGAGCTGGCCGTTGCGGTAGCAGCCGAGGCGATGGCCTTGACCGCCGCTGGCAGCCGCAGCACAGCGCAGCCACGCGCTGGTGGAAAATACCGTGCCGCCGACCGCTTGGCGGACGAAAGCGTCCCAGGCGGTATCGTCGGCGACGAGGCGGATTTCAAAGGTGTCGGCCACAGAAGTTTTCGCGGTTTGAATTCAACACGCAAGGTAAATTGGGGCAGGATGGGCGATTGCGCCAATAGCTTGACATTCCCTCTAGTACGCCATATATTGAAACCTTTATCGTATTGAAAGCTAACTTCTTGGATTACTTAGGTTTAATGCCAATGAGTGCGCCGTTCCAGTCCCTGCGTATTTTCCGCCCGACGCCCGGGTGGGTGCCCCTCCGACTTCTCCTCCTCGACTTACTGCTTATTCTTGGCCGGCCGGTCAAGTAGGCTTCGCTCCTCGTTCCACGTTTAACAGCCCAATTAACGGACGAAGCCGCTGCAACGAGCCGGCTATCAGCTAACTATGTCTATAAAACAATCTCAACGCCCCCAGTAAAGGAGAATTTTTCATGCAAATGTACTACGACAACGACGCCAATCTCGACCTGCTCTCGGACAAGACCGTGGCCGTCATCGGCTACGGGAGCCAAGGCCACGCGCATTCGCTCAATCTGGCGGAAAGCGGCGTCAAGGTGGTGGTGGGCCTGCGTGCGGGTAGCCAGCGGCGCGCCGAAGCCGAGGCCGAAGGGCTGGAGGTCGCCGACGTGGCCGCGGCCAGCAAGCGGGGCGACATTGTAGTAATCTTGATCAACGACGAAGTCCAGAAGGCCGTGTACGAAGCCGATATCCGCCCCAATCTCGCAGCCGGCAATGCGCTTGCCTTTGCCCACGGGTTTAACATCCACTTTGGCCAGGTAGTGCCGCCGCCAGATGTCGATGTGTTCATGGTCGCGCCCAAAGGGCCGGGCCACTTGGTGCGCCGGGTGTACCAGCAGGGCGGGGGGGTGCCGGGCCTGTTGGCCGTGTACCAAGACGCCACGGGCCGGGCCCACGAGGTCGGTTTGGCCTATGCCAAGGGGCTTGGCTGCGGCCGGGCCGGAGTCATTGAGACGACCTTCCGCGAGGAGACCGAGACCGACTTGTTCGGCGAGCAGGTGGTGCTGTGCGGCGGGTTGACCGAGCTGATCCGCGCCGGGTTTGACACGCTCGTCGAGGCCGGCTACCAGCCCGAGGTCGCCTATTTCGAGTGCCTGCACGAGGTCAAGCTGATCGTCGATCTGATCTACGAGGGCGGCATTGCCAACATGCGCTCGTCGATTTCGGATACCGCCGAGTTTGGCGACTTGACGCGCGGCCGCCAGGTGATAACCGAGCAGACGCGTGCGCAGATGAAGCAGATTCTCGCCGACGTGCAGAACGGCCACTTTGCGCGCGAATGGCTGGCCGAAAACCAAGTGGGCCGCCCGGTGTACAATGCGATCAAACGCCGCGATTCCGAGCACCTAATCGAGACCGTTGGCACCCGGCTGCGGGCGATGATGAGTTGGCTGGACGACAAATAACAAATTGAGAAAACGTTGAGAGAAGGTGAGCGCGATGGAGCCCCTACTTAGCGAATTGAGTTCCGACCCCAGGCGGTTTCTGCACGGCTAGAAGGGACCGTCTGCCGCTTGTACCACCGCATCCGGCTAGCCTAGGAAAGAACACATCATGGCGAATGCAAATCGCGTATATATTTTCGACACCACGCTGCGAGATGCCGAGCAAACGCCCGGGGCCTCGCTGACGGCTAGAGAGAAACTGGAAGTAGCCCACCAGTTGGCGCGGCTAAAGGTCGATGTTATCGAGGCCGGCTTTCCGGTGTCTTCCAACGAGGACTTTGAGGCTGTGCGCCGCATTGGCCAGGAAGTCGCAGGGCCGATAATCTGTGGGCTAGCCCGCGCTGTGCCCAAGGACGTCGAGCGAGCAGGTGCGGCTCTTCAGGGCGCATCCCGGCCGCGGATCCACACCTTTATCGGCACATCGGATATTCAACTCGCCGGCCAATTGCGCAAAGACCGGCAAGAGGTGCTGAAGATGGCGGTGGAGTCGGTGGAGCAGGCCAAGTCGTACTGCGACGACGTCGAGTTCTCGCCCTTGGACGCCACTCGTACCGAGCCCAGCTACCTCTACGAAGTCATCGCGGCGACGATCGCGGCCGGGGCGACGACGATCAACATCCCCGACACGGTCGGCTATGCGGTACCCGAAGAATTCGGGGCGATGATCGCGCAGATCCTCGCCGAAGTGCCCAACAGTGGAGACGCCATCATCAGTGTCCATTGCCACGACGATCTAGGCATGGCGGTACCCAATACGCTCTCGGCGATCAAGCAAGGTGCCCGCCAAGCCGAATGCACGATCAATGGCTTGGGCGAGCGGGCTGGCAATACCTCGCTAGAGGAAATAGTCATGGCGTTAAAGACGCGCCAGGACTACTTCGGCTTTGACACCGAGTTAGTCTCCGAGGAAATCGTCCCCACCAGCCGCTTGGTCAGCCGCTTGATGGGCATCGCCGTCCAGCCCAACAAGGCGATAGTCGGTGCCAATGCCTTTGCCCACAGCTCGGGCATCCACCAAGATGGAGTGCTCAAGCAGCGCGACACTTTTGAGATCATGGATCCGAAAGACGTGGGGCTGGAGGCTACCGAGATCGTGCTGACGGCGCGCTCGGGCCGCGCTGCGCTGCGCCATCGGCTGGAGGTGTTGGGCTACGAGTTGAACAAAGACGAACTGGACAAGGTGTACGAGGATTTCGTCGAGTTGGCCGACAAGAAGAAGGAGATTTTCGACGAGGACCTGATAGAGATCGTCGGCGGCTCGGACGAAACGGCCGCTTACTACGAGCTCCAGTACTTGCATTCGGTCAGTGGCACCGGCACGGTGCCCTCAGCTACGGTGCGCATGCGCATCGGCGACAAGACCGTCCAGCAGTCGTCTTGGGGCGACGGCCCGGTCGATGCGGCGTATGCGGCCCTTGGCTTGGCCTGTGGCACCCAGATCCGGCTCGACGACTACGCCATCCGCGCCATCACCTCCGGCAGCCGCGCGCTGGGCGAGGTGACGGTGCATCTGTCGAATAACGAAGAGAAGGCGCGGGGCCGGGGCGTTTCAACCGACGTCATTGAGGCGAGTGCGAGGGCTTATGTGGATGCGCTCAATCGCCTAGCCGCCAAGAACGCCAAAGAAAAACACCCGACTGTGTAGAGGAGATCGGAGATGGGTAAGACCCTATTGCACAAAGTTTGGGACGCACACACAGTGCGCGAGTTGCCCTCGGGGCAGACGCAGTTGTTTGTTGGCCTGCATTTGGTCCACGAAGTGACCAGTCCCCAGGCCTTTGAGATACTGCGAGAGCGCGGCCTTACCGTCCGCTTCCCACAGCGCACGTTTGCCACTGTCGATCACATTGTGCCCACGGACTTGGTGCAGCGGCCTTTTGTCGATGACTTGGCCGAGGAGATGATGGAGGCGATCGAGCACAATGCCGCTGAGTTCGAGATTCCGCTGTTCAACATCGACGATCAGCGCCAAGGGGTGGTCCACGTCATCGGCCCGGAACTGGGATTGACTCAGCCGGGCATGACCATTGCCTGCGGCGACAGCCACACTTCGACGCACGGGGCTTTTGGCGCGGTGGCCTTTGGCATTGGCACGAGCCAAGTCCGCGATGTGCTCGCCACCCAGTGCCTGGCGCTGGACCCGCTCAAGGTGCGGCGAATTGAAGTCAGCGGTGGGCTGAGCGAGGGGGTGTACGCCAAAGACGTCATCTTGTACATCATCGGCCTGCTCGGGGTCAATGGCGGTGTTGGCTACGGCTATGAGTACGGCGGCTCAGTCATTGAGGCCATGTCCATCGAAGAGCGGATGACGGTGTGCAACATGTCGATTGAAGGCGGGGCCCGGGTCGGGTACGTCAATCCCGATCAGACGACGTACGACTATCTCAACGGACGGCCCCACGCGCCGCGCAACGTTGCGGCTGCGGTCAAGTGGTGGGAGTCGATGGCCTCGGACGCCGATGCCGAGTACGACGATCTAGTCCAAATAGACGGCCGCGCAATCGGCCCGACCGTGACGTGGGGCATTACGCCGGGTCAATCGGTTGGCATCGACCAAGCCCTGCCCCAGCTAGACGCTTTTGCCGACGCCGAGCGGGCCACCGTCCAGGAGGCCTTCGATTATATGGACTTTGCGCCAGGGCAAAAGATCGCCGGTACCAAAGTGGATGTGGCGTTTATCGGCTCTTGTACCAATGGCCGGCTTTCCGATCTGCGCGAGGCCGCCCGAGTCGCTTGCGGGCGCAAGGTGGCCCCCGGGGTCCGAGCCTTAGTCGTGCCCGGGTCGCAACAGGTGCGGGCGGCAGCCGAGGCCGAGGGTTTGCACGAGATCTTTGCGGCGGCCGGGTTCCAGTGGCGGGGAGCGGGTTGCTCGATGTGCTTGGCGATGAATCCCGACAAACTCCAGGGCCGCCAACTGTGCGCCTCGTCGTCCAACCGCAACTTCAAGGGCCGGCAGGGCAGTCCCACCGGCCGCACCCTGCTGATGAGTCCGGCGATGGTCGCGGCCGCGGCGGTGGCCGGTGAGGTGGCAGACGTGCGGGAGTTAGTCGGGTGAAGGGCCATTTTTAGGATTTGAACACGGCGACCCCCGTGTTCAGACCGCTGCTAAGGAGCACTATGAAAAACTCGAGTGTGATTAAGACCATAACCGGCCGCGGCGTAGTGGTGCGCGGAGCGGATATTGATACCGACCGCATCATTCCGGCGCGCTTTTTGCGGACGGTGACCTTTGAGCATCTAGGGGCCCATGCCTTTGAAGATGATCGCGCCAGCGGCGACCACCCCTTTGACCAAGCGCGCTTTCAAGGAGCGTCAATCCTGTTGGCCAATGCCAACTTCGGCTGCGGATCCTCGCGTGAACACGCGCCGCAGGCCCTGATGCGCTGGGGGATCAGGGGTTTTGTCGCCGAGTCCTTTGCCGAGATTTTCTTTGGCAACTGCATCGCTATGGGGTTGCCCTGTGTGCGGGTGGCGGCCGAGGACATGCAGGAGCTGATGGACGCGGTTGACCGCGCTCCGGCGCAGGAGGTGGCCATTGACCTCCAAGCGCGGCAAGTACGCTGGACTGGCGGCCAAGTCGCTGCCGCAATTGCCGACGGCCCGCGCGAGCAGTTTCTCAAGGGAAGTTGGGATTCGCTGGGCCAGCTTTTGGCCGCTGGCGACCAGATTGAGAGCACCGCGCAGAAGCTGCCGTACGCGGCGGGATTCTGACGGACACATCAAAAGGGAGATAAATAATTGTACAAAATCGCCGTACTACCCGGAGACGGAACAGGCCCTGAAGTGGTGGTTGAGGGGCTGAAAGCACTCGACGCTGTAGCTGCTAAACAGGGATTTAAATACGAGACCGCGGAGTTTGACTTTGGCGGTGATCGCTACTTGCGCAGCGGCGAAATTTTGCCCGAGTCGGCGGCCGACGACTTTAGGCAGTTCGATGCCATTTACCTAGGAGCTATCGGCCACCCCGACGTGAAGCCGGGTATCCTCGAAAAGGGCATTCTACTGAGGTTGCGCTTTGAGTTGGACCAGTACATCAACCTCCGCCCGGTCAAGCTCTATCCCAACGTGCCGACGCCGATTAAGGACAAAGGACCGGCGGATATCGACTTCGTGGTGGTGCGCGAAAACACCGAGGGGCTGTACGCCGGCGCTGGCGGCTTCCTCAAAAAGGGCACACCCGACGAGATCGCCGTGCAGGAGTCTATAAACACCCGCAAGGGCGTCGAGCGCTGCCTGCGCTACGCCTTTGAGTACACCCAGCGGCGCAACAAGGACAACACCTTGACGCTGTGCGGCAAGACCAACGTGCTGACGTACGCGTTTGACCTATGGGAGCGGGCGTTCCACGAAATCGGCGCAGCCGACTATCCGGCCATCAAGCGCGACTACGCCCACGTCGATGCCATCTGCATGTGGATGGTCAAAAACCCCGAGTGGTTCGACGTGGTAGTTACCGACAACATGTTCGGCGACATCATCACGGATTTGGGCGCGATGATTCAGGGCGGGATGGGCATTGCCGCCGGCGGCAACATCAACCCCGAAGGCGTGTCGATGTTCGAGCCGATCGGCGGCTCGGCTCCCAAGTACACTGGTCAGAATATCATCAATCCGCTGGCCGCCATTGGTGCTTGTCAGCTCATGCTCGACACGCTCGGCGAGCGCGAGGGGGCCAACATTTTGGAGGGTGCTATCGTCTCGACGCTGGGCAAGCTCGACGATATGGGGGCCGGCAGAATGGGGTATTCGACAACGGAAGTAGGCGACCTAGTAGCCCAGGCCGTGGCCGACGCCTAGGCGATGGGGGGAAGCGACACCATGCGCATCCAAGTCTATGACTCCACCTTGCGGGACGGCGCGCAAGCCGAGGGCATTTCCTATTCGCTAGAGGACAAGCTGCTGATCGCGCGGCGGCTCGACGCGCTTGGGGTTGATTACATTGAAGGGGGCTGGCCCAACCCGACCAATCCCAAGGATCTGGCCTTTTTTCAGCAAGTGAAGAAGCTGGGTCTGAAGGCGCAAGTGACCGCCTTTGGCAGCACGCGCCGGGCCGGTGTCGCCGCGCAAGAGGACGCGACTCTGAACACCCTGCTGCGGGCTGAGACCGACAGCGTTTGCATCTTTGGCAAGAGCTGGACCTTGCACGTGGTTGAGGCGCTCAAGACGACGCTAGCAGAAAATCTGAAGCTGATTGAAGACTCGGTAGCCTATCTGGTCGCGCACGACCGCGCGGTGATCTACGACGCCGAGCATTTTTTCGACGGCTATAAGGCCGACGCCGAGTACGCGGTCGAGACGCTGTTGGCCGCCCAGCGCGGTGGCGCGCAGATTTTGGTGCTCTGCGATACCAACGGCGGCACCTTGACCAGCGAGATGGGCCAGATCGTCGAGGAGGTCAAGGCGCAGATTGGCATTCCCTTTGGCATTCACACCCACAACGATGCTGGCGTCGGCGTGGCCAATGCGCTCGTGGCCGTAGAGCGGGGCGCGGTGCAAGTGCAAGGCACCTTCAACGGCTATGGCGAGCGCTGCGGCAACGCCAACCTGTGCGCCATCCTGCCCAATTTGGAACTGAAAATGGGCTACGAGACCCTCGGCTCGGAGCGGCTCAAAGACCTGATGAGCTTCTCTCGCTTCCTCAGCGAGATTGCCAACGTCTATCACGATCACCGCCAGCCGTATGTCGGCGAGAGCGCGTTCGCCCACAAGGGCGGCGTTCACATCGACGCGATGATCAAGACCCGCGCTGCTACGAACATATTGATCCGATGGCCACGGGCAACGAGCGGCGGTTTTTGGTCTCGGACCAAGCCGGTGGTGCGACGATTGTCAGCAAGCTCCAGCGATTTTTGCCCACTATAGACAAGAGGGATCCGCTGGTGGGGCGGGTCTTGGATCGGGTTAAGAAGTTGGAGCACGAGGGCTATCAGTTTGAGGCGGCAGAGGGGTCGTTTGAGCTGTTGGCGCGGCGGGTTCAAGGCACGTACGAGGACTTATTCGCACTGATCAACTTCCGCACCATCAATCGCAGGATCGGGGAGTGTGCCGAAGAAGCCGAGGCCATTGTCAAGGTCGCCATCGGCAAGGCCGAGTACCATACGGTCGCCGCTGGCGATGGCCCGGTCAACGCGCTCGACCAAGCACTGCGCAAGGCACTGGAGCAGGAGTTTCCCGCGCTCAAGCAGGTGCATTTGGAAGACTACAAGGTGCGGGTGTTGTCCAGCAGCGACGGGACCGCGGCCAAGGTGCGGGTGTTGATCGAGTCGTCGGATGGCAAGGATGTGTGGGGTACGGTGGGGGTCTCGGAGAATGTGATCGAGGCGAGTTGGATCGCCCTGGCCGATAGTTTGCACTACAAATTGATGCAGGATGCGCTGGCCGGGCTAGCTGTCGGCGCGACGGGAACGGACTGAGTGCTATGAAAATTATCGAGGGCGGCGGAGTTACTGCGCCGAGTGGCTACCGGGCGGCTGGCATCCAGACGGGGGTCAAGGAGTCGGGTGCTAAGGATTTGGCGCTGGTGTATTCGACGCGCCCGGCCAATGCAGCCGCGGTGTACACCACCAACAAAGTGCAGGGTGCACCGATTGCCATTGACCGCCAGCACCTCGCCGACGGCACGGCGCGGGCGGTCATCCTCAACAGCGGCAACGCCAATGTCTGCAACGGCGACGTCGGTTTGGCCCACGCCCGGCGGATGTGTGCTCTGACGGCAAGCGAGTTGGGCCTGCAAACCGAACAAGTGCTGGTCTGCTCGACCGGTTTGATCGGCGTACCGTTGCCGATTGCCAAGATCGAAGCGGGCATCCCGCAGATCGTCGCGGCGTTGTCCAAGGACGGTGGCGCGACTGCCGCTGAGGCGATCATGACCACGGACACCGTGCCGAAGAGTTGCGCCGTTGAAGTCGAATTGGCGTCGGGCCGCGCCGTAGTTGGGGCAATGGCCAAAGGAGCGGCGATGATCGCGCCCAACATGGCGACGATGCTAGCGGTGGTGACCACCGACGCGGCCGTGCCCAGCGGACTCTTGCAAGAACTGCTAGCGCAAGCCATCCAGCGCACGTTCAACTGCATTACGGTTGACGGCGACATGAGCACGAGCGACACGGTGATCCTGATGGCCAATGGCGCTGGCACCGCGCTGGGTGAACGCGATTGCGAGTGCCTCTACGAGGGCCTTGAGTTTGCTTGTCGGCAGATGGCCCAGGCCATTGCGCGCGACGCCGAGGGATCTTCTAAGCTGATCACCATCGCGGTGCACGGGGCGGCCACCGAGGCCGAGGCAAGACAGCTCGGTGTTGCGGTAGCTAATTCGAGTTTGGTCAAGACCGCGGCGTTTGGCAACGACCCCAACTGGGGGCGCATTCTGTGCGCGATGGGGTACGCCGGCGTCGAGTTCGACCCCGATAGGGTGCGCGTGTCGCTGTGCGGCACTGACATCTACGGCCGCGGCGCCGGGCTCGATTTTGACGGTGATAAACTGAGCGCGGCCATGCAGGCCGAGGAAATAGCCATTGACATCAACTTGGCGCGGGGCGCGGCCGCGGCTGAAATTTTCACCTGCGACCTGACGTATGAGTACGTGCGCCTAAACGCCGAATACACCACCTGAGGAACTATGCCACTTTCGCACAATGTCCAGCGCGTCCAGCCGTCGGTTACTATGCAAATTTCGGCGCGGGCCGCGGCCATGCAGCGCGCTGGTATCGACGTGGTTTCTCTGTCGGCGGGCGAGCCGGATTTCGATACGCCGCAAAATGTCAAAGACGCTGGCATCCGCGCTATTGCCGAGGGCTTTACCAAGTACACTACGCCGGGGTCGGGGATCATCGAGCTCAAGGAGGCGATCTGCCGCAAATTCGCCCGCGACAATGGCTTGGTTTATACCACCGACGAAGTGATCGTCAACAACGGGGCCAAGCACTCGCTCTTTTTGGCGGTGGCGGCGCTGGTCAATCCCGGCGACGAGGTTATTATTCCCACGCCCTACTGGGTGACGTATAGGGAGCAGCCGCGGCTGGTGGGCGGCGAGCCCGTGATCGTCCAGACCCAAGCGGCCAATGGGCTCAAGCTGACTGCCGACGAGTTCCGCGCCGCCATTACGCCCCGCACGCGGATGCTCTTTTTGTGCTCGCCGTCCAATCCCAGCGGCGCGGTGTACAGCCGCGAGGAGCTGGAGAGTTTAGCGTCAGTGGCGGTCGAGCACGAGGTGTATGTGCTCAGCGACGAAATCTACGAGAAGTTGATCTACGACGGAGCTGAGCACCATTCGATTGCCGCTTGTAGCCCGCAAGCCAAGCAATTCAGCATTGTGGTCAACGGAGTGTCCAAGGCCTATTCGATGACCGGCTGGCGCATCGGCTACACCGGTGCCAGCGAGGCGATCATCGCCGGCATGAACAAAGTGCAAAGTCAGGAAGTGTCGCACCCCTCGTCAATGGCGCAGAAAGCGGCGGTCGAGGCACTCAATGGCCCGCAGGAGTCGGTCGAGCAAATGCGCCAAGCCTTTGATGGGCGACGACGCTATATGGTCGAGCGCCTCAACGCCATCGCCGGCGTGGAATGCACGTTGCCCTCCGGGGCCTTTTACGCCTATCCCAATGTCGCCGCGTACTACGGTAGCGAGGTTGGCGACTCGGTGGCCTTGTGCGAGTACTTGCTCGAAGAGGCCAAGGTGGCCTGTGTGCCCGGCGCCGGGTTTGGCACCTACGAGCACATCCGCCTGTCCTACGCCACGTCGCTGGACCGGATTGAAAAGGCACTGGACCGAGTTGAGGCGGCACTAGGTGCATTGGGATAAATTGGAAATTGCTAATTCTAACACAGGAGGTTTTGTCCGGTGAATAACAGTGGATTTTACCTCGATTTTGAACGCGACCTCGTCGAGCTAGAAAAGAAAATCGACGAGCTAAAAAGCCAAGCCGAAGCCGATGGCTTGAATTTGGATGAGGGCGTGCGCAAGCTCGAAGCACAGGCTGCGAAGAAGCGCAGAGAAATCTATGCTAATCTCAGCCCTTGGCAGCAGGTGCAGATCGCGCGGCACCCCAACCGCCCGTACGCGCTTGATTACGTCGAGCGGATGCTCGCAGATTTTACCGAGTTACACGGCGACCGCCTTTTTGCCGACGACCCCTCGGTCATCGGCGGGCCGGCGCGGCTAAACGACGAATCAGTCATGGTCATCGGCATCCAGAGCGGGCGCAACCTCGAAGAGCGGCAAAAGCGCAACTTCGGCATGCCGCATCCAGAAGGGTACCGCAAGGCCCGTCGCCTGATGCAGATGGCGGCCAAGTTCCAATTGCCGGTCTTGACCTTGGTTGATACCTCGGGTGCCTATCCCGGCATCGAGGCCGAGGAGCGGGGTCAAGCCGAGGCGATTGCCCGCAATCTTTACGAGATGTCGCATCTGCCGGTGCCTATCGTCGTGGCCATCATCGGCCAAGCCTTCAGCGGCGGTGCGATTGGCATTACAGTCGGCGACCGGATCCTGATGCTGGAGCACGCCTGTTATTCGGTGATTGTGCCAGAGAGTTGCTCGACGATCCTGTTCAAGGTGCGCGAGCGCCGCGAGGAGGCGGCCGAGGCTCTCAAGCTGACGGCTAAAGACCTACAGCAACAGGGAATCATCGATCGCATCGTGTCCGAGCCGTTGGGCGGCGCCCACCACGACTGGGATGCCGCTGCCGCCATGCTCAAGCGCCACGTGCAAGACGCCTTAGCCGAGCTTAGGCGACTCACGCCAGAAACGCTAGTGGCCCAGCGGCTAGACAAGTTTGCGGCGATGGCCCGCTTTGGCCAATAGGGCGCGTTTTGCCGCGGAACCACTAACTCTTTAGGTGCGCCGCAAGCGGTCGAAGAGCCGCTCTAGGCGGTCGAAGGCGAGGCGGATCATGTCTTCGTCCCAGTCGCCATCGATTTTGATCTGGACTATGGACTGGAGGGTTTCTAGATAGGCTCGCTGCGTCTCGTTTAAGGGGCGGTCTTGGCGGTCTTGGCGGTCTTGGCGCTCGACAGTGGTGCGCTTGGTGCGCCCATCGCGCCCGGAGCGCTCCCTAGGAGCGGATTCGCGGGTGCTGCGAGCCTCTTGCGGTGAGGGTTCCGTTTCTTGGGGCTCGGGTTCGGTGGCCGTTTCCTGTTGCACATCCGGGGGATCGCCAAAATCGGCGTCGGCGATGAGGTATTTGAAAAACATCTTCATCTTGTTGGCCGAATCGCGCCCCATGCCAGTGCGGCTGCGGAAGTAATCGACAATCGCGTCGTCGCTCATGTTGCCGTTGCTTTGTTCCCACTCTGGCAGCAGATCTTTGTATAGGTCGCGAACTACTTCGGCGATCGCGAATTTGCGCGTCTCCTTGGGGACTATCCGCAACAGTAGGTCGGTGGGCTTTTGGTCGCGGTCGGTCAGGTTCATGGATTCGATGCCGCGCAAAAAGCGGTGAATCATCGACGGGGTGCGAATAATAGGCCGCACGTAGTCGCGGTCGATTTGGTCGGGGATTTTGGTCTCTAGCCGCGAGAGAAATCGCTCGAACTGCACTTTAGTGATGTAGGGGAACCAAGCCCGGTCCTGCCGGTTGTTCTTTTCTGCTGCTCCCTCTTCTGTTGTCGCTTCAGCAGCGTCTTGGCGTACTTCTTCCATTGTAAGTCTCCATTCGGTAAGTTGACATGTCGCCGGGTCTAGGGCTATGCGGCAAATTCGGCCGTCACAACGGCGGAAATGCCCCCGCGCACATTGAATTCTCCCACCACCGTCATGCGTCGCGGCGCACAGGCGGCCACCAAATCGTTGAGAATGGTGTTGGTGACCGCTTCGTAGTAAGCGCCTTGTTGGCGAAAGGACCACAGGTAGAGCTTGAGCGATTTGAGCTCAATGCACTGCTGGTCGGGCGCGTAGCGGATGTGGATGGTGCCGAAGTCGGGTTGCCCAGTTACGGGACATATCGAAGTGAATTCCGGACACGAAAGCTCGATTGTGTAGTCGCAGTCCGGATGGGGATTGGCAAAAACCGCTAGATTTTTGCTCGGCTCGGTAGCCATGAAATTTCGTCTCCTAACAGCCTGAAGACATATAAAATAAGGCCAAACGGATGCTTTGGCTATGCCGCGCCAAAAGGCGGCTGGTCGGTCTCCCGGTCTTCCGACCATCTGGCCGGGTTATCGACGATGTATCGCCGAATCTGTTCCAGCGCGGATTCGTTGCGGATGATGTGTTCGTAGTAATTGCGTTGCCAGAACGGCGTGCCGACGGTATTGTGCAAGGCGTTGATGCGTCTGGCCGAAAAGGTTTTGAAGGCCCTGACGATTTCGGACAGGCCGTGACGGGGGGCGGTGGGGGGGATGGTGGGGGGGGTCGTAGGGGCAGGTTTCAAACCTGCCCCTACCGTTTCCGCCATCGTCGTCGCCGTTTCCGCCATCGTCGTCGCCGTTTCGGCCATCGTCGTCGCCGTTTCGGCCATCGTCGTCGCCGTTTCCGCCATCGTCGTCGCCGTTTCCGCCATCACCGTCGCCGTTTCCGCCATCGCCGTCGCCGTTTCCGCCATCGCCGTTTCCGCCATCGTCGTCGCCGTTTCCGCCATCGTCGTCGCCGTTTCGGCCATCGTCGTTGCCGTTTCGGCCATCGTCGTCGCCGTTTCGGCCATCGTCGTCGCCGTCGTCGTCGTCCCCGTCAAAATTATAATACCGTGCATGTGATTGGGCATGATTACCCATACGTCTATCTGAACGTGTGGGTAATGGTGTGGCAGGTCTTCCCATGCGGCCTGTGCCAACCGTCCAGCCTCGCTAAGATGCATTCTACCTCCCACTATGTCGCCGAGAAGACACGCCCGGTTCCGAGTACAAATAGTGATAAAGTATGCCCCCTGCCGGGTGTAATCGTACCCTTGAAGCCGTATGGAGCGACGCCGGCGTTTCGGTGCGTCACTGACCCGTTCGACGCCGGATTCCTTCGTTTTCAAATACGGCTTCAATTCGCCGACATTGGGTAACTTCATACCAATAGAACCTCATCGCGCACGTACAGGTCGCGCAGGACATCGTCGGCGATGCCCCAGATGTAATTGGCAATCCAATTCAGGTCGGCGTTGTTCGTCATCGGTTCGGGGGTGTCGGTGGGTCTGTTCGTCAATGGATACGGTGATATTTTTCATAGACAGAATAGAGGGATTTCCGGTCTAGGTCAATAATATTGTAGGGGCAGGTTTGAAACCTGCCCCTACAATCGCCATCGTCCCCATCGTCGCCCCCGCCGTCGCCATCCCCGCCATCGTCCCGCCATCGTCCCACCATCCCCGCCATCGTCCCGCCATCCCGCCCCCATCCCCGCCGCCATCCCCGTCCCCGTCAAATCATAATACCGTGCATGTGATTGGGCCTTGGCTATGCTGCGCCAAAGCGCTCGATGACGTTGGCGGTGATGCGCGAGACGGTCTCGTCCACGAGCATGGAGGCCGGATAGGTGATGGAGCCGACGGAAAAAACCGCGCCGCCGCTGGCCGTTTCGTAGTGAACGATTTCCGCGCCACCTTGGTCGGGGTTGAGACCGCGGGCGACGATTTGGGTGCCGGGAGGCGAAAAGGGCGAGGTCTTGTCGGTCTCGTGGCCGGAGGCTCCGCCGGGAATCCGCTCGTGTAGGCTGGCCGCGCCGAAGGTATCGCCGTTTTTGACGCCTGTGTTGGCAAAAATCCAGTGGTCGGCGGCGAGGACTTGGTACGGCGCGGCCGTCATAATGCCCGGATAGGTAAAGACCACGCCCAGCAGGTTGGCCTCAGACTCGTTGTACTGGTGAAAGCGGCTCTCGTGGCCCTCGGCTCGCTGGATGCGCCCGTCGCCGTTTTTGACTTTCATCGTCTGCTCGTCGAGCAGTTCCACCTCGCAGTTTAGGCCGTTGCCTCCTAAGTACATGAATTTGCCGCCGCGCTCGCGCACCCAGGCCTTGACGTCGTAGTACATCTTGCGCGACCAGTACTCGGGATGGGTGGTGGTGACGAGGATTTTGTACTGGTCGAGGTCGAGTTGGCCAAAGTGCAATTGGGTCTCGGCGTACAGGTCGTAAGCATAACCCTCGCGCTCCATCCAGCCGAGAAAGCGCCACTCGGCCGGGGCGACGTGGCAGGCCGCCCGTCCGGCGATGGGGTCGGTAATCTCGACCTCTTCGGGAATGTGGTTGATCGGCTCGGGCCGGTCGAAGGAGAGCGGCGCGTAGTCCTCGGTGTCGTAGTTGATGTGCTCGGGGTCGGTGTAGCGTTTGAGTTCCAAGCGGGCATTGATCGTCGGCGTGGGCGGGAAACAGTCGGGGTGGATGTAGTTGGAGCGTCCGCCGAAGTTGTTGTACGCATTCCAGTTGATATTGGCTGCCAAGACTGCAATGTCGGCGCTGGGGGCGGCTGGAGCGACGATCCAAGGAAAGGAGAAAAAGGCGCCGGACTCGCCTTTGGCGTGAAAGTAGTACAGGCCCGACCGCTCCGGCGCGGTGACGAACTGTTTGTGAGAGGGGCTGGTGTAGCCAAACTTGTTCCACATTACTCCGGTCTGGGTGTAGTCGCCGTCCGGAGTAATCTGCATGGTGGCGCGCGGCCCGTGCTCGTCGAACCAGCCCAGCGGGCGGATGTGCTCTTTTTCCCAGCCGTAGCGCCACAAGTCGAGGCGGTAGGCTTCGAGCGCGTGGACGCGAAACTCGGATTGCTCGCCTGATTGCACCCACTTGGGCCAGGCGTAGCCGAGCAACTGATGCGCCAGCAAGCGGAAGTGGTGCGGTCGCTCGGGATGGATGTTGATCTGCCCGCGCTTGGGGCCGAAGCCGTCTTTTTGCACGGTCACGGTATAGGGGCCGGGGGGAATGTCGGCGAAGACCTCGCCGGTGGCCCGCGAGCGGGTTTCGATGTGCAGGTTTTCGTTGGCGATTTCAAACTGCACGTCGTGCAGGGCGATGTAGCGTTCGTCGCTGACGTAGCCGATTAGCATGGGTTAGCTCCTTGGAATAGAGGCGTAGGGCAAGGGGTCGCTGGCCCCGGCGCGGCGAAAGCCCGCCCAGCGCAGGCGGCAGCTTGGACAGCGGCCACAGGCGAGGTCTTCGCGCTGATAGCAAGACCAGGTCAGGTGCAGGGGGGCGGCCAGCGCCAGGCCACAGCGGACGATGGCGGCTTTGTCCCAGTCGATGAGTGGGGTCTGGATGCGGACTTGGGTTTGGGGGCCGGTTCCAGCGGCGACCATGCGCTCGTAGGCGGCGAAAAACTCTCGCCGGCAGTCCGGGTAGTGGCTCTCGGCTTGGTGGGCGCCAATGTAGATGCTGGTTGCGCCGATGACCTCGGCCCAAGCTACGGCCACGCCGAGCAGGTTGGCGTTGCGGAAGGGGACATAGGTCGTCGGCAAGTCGGCTGCGTCGTCTTCGGGGATCGGCTGCGTCGCATCGACCAAGCTGGAGCCGCCGATCTGGCGCATGTAATCGACATCTACCACGAGGCGGCTCTCGACTTGGAAGTGATCGGCGAGGGCGGAAAACGCCGTGAATTCGCGTTGCTCGGTGCGCTGGCGATAGCGCAAGTGGAGGAAGGCTAGCCGACCGCGGCGGGCGGCAATGGCGGCGGCCACGCAGGAGTCGAGCCCGCCGCTGACGAGGGCGATTGCGAGGCTCAAAGCAAGAGGACGACTTCGTTTTGGATGGGGGTGGTAACTTCTGGGCCGGTCTCTGGATCCACGTACACATTGACTTCGAGTCGCACGCCAAACTCCGGTAGGTACGCACCCGGCTCCACCGAAAAGCCCGTGCCCGGCAGAATTGACCGCGCATCGTGGGTCTCTAGGTCGTCGAGGTTGACGCCCAGCGCGTGGATACTCGGTCCCGGACCGAGGCTGTGTCCGGTGCGGTGGACGAACTGCTCGCCCAAGCCGTGCGTCGTCAGGACTTGGCGCGCCACGCGGTCGAGTTGCCAGCCCTGTAGCACTTGGCCCGTGCGCCACGCCGCGTCGAGCCGCGCTAGCACTTGATCGCGCGCTTGGCGCACCGCGGCAAAGACCGCGGCGTGGGCTGCGGGCACGCGCGGGCCGGCAAAGGCGACCCACGTCATGTCGCCGAACACGTGCTGCTCGCCGGGGTGGCGCGCCCACAGATCGATGAGAATCCAAGCGCCCCGCTCAATGGGGGCGGCCGTGTCGGCGTGCGGCTCGTAGTGTGGATTGCCGCTGTTGCCATTGACGCCGACGATTGGGGGATGTCCCCGGTCGAGGCCGCGTCGTTCCAGTTCAGCGACGATAAACGCTTGGACATCGAATTCGCTGAGGCCGGTGTGGAGGCGGTTGCGGATGTACTCAAAGGCGAGGTCCTTGACTTCGGCGACTTGGCGGCAGGCGTCGCGGTGCGAGGCGAGCGCATCCGCGCTCCAGGTGGCCAAGGCGACTTGGCACAAATCGGCCGAAGACACCACCTCGGGGCCGAGGGATTGCACCAGCTCTACGGTGCCGCCATCGACCCAAGACACTGTGGGCAGTGTGCCTCCGGGCCAGTACTCCATAGCTACTTGCGACCGCTTTTCTAGCGCATCGCGCAACAGGGCGTGAAGCTGTTCCCAGCTAGCGTAATGAACGATCTCCACGCCCAGCCCGGCGAGGGCTTCCGGCTCGACTGCCGAGCCGAGCAAGCGCGGTGGGCCGGCGACCGGCACGATGAGGAAGACGCGCCGAGTAGTGAGCCGCCGCTGACCCAAAAGCTGCCACAAGACCGGATTGCCGCCGCGAAAATCGTACACCAACCAAGCGTCAATCCCCTCCTGCTGCATATAGGCTTGTATTTTTTGGATGTCCAATGAAAGTCTCCTCAAGCGTTCAGTCTTGCGCGGCAAACAACTGCTGCAAATACGCGCCGGTGTGGGAGCCGGCTGAGTTGGCCACTTCCTCGGGGCGGCCACAAGCGATGATGGCCCCGCCGGCTTGTCCACCTTCTGGTCCCAAGTCGATGACCCAGTCGGCGGCCGCGATAAATTCGATGTGGTGTTCAACTACCACGACGGTATTGCCCTCGTCAACTAAGCGCTGCAACAGCGCCAGCAGCAAGCGCACATCCTCCAAGTGCAGGCCCGAGGTTGGCTCGTCGAGGATGTAGAGCGCGTGATCTTGGCGCGTGCGACCCAGCTCAGCGGCCAGTTTGACCCGCTGGGCCTCGCCGCCGGAGAGGCTAGTCGCCGGTTGGCCGAGGTGCAAATACCCCAAGCCCACTTCGGCGAGGGTTGCTAGGCGCTGCGCGACTTGGGGGACGGCCGCAAACAGGGCGTGCGCTTCGGCCACGCTCAGTTCCAACACTTCGGCGATGTGGTGTTCGTGGAATCGCACGTCTAAGACCTCGGCGCGGTAACGCCGTCCGCTGCAAGCGGGGCAGACGACTTCGAGCTCGTCGAAAGCTCCCCGGCGCGTGCTGTGTATCCCCCGGCCCTTGCACCGATCGCAGGCTCCCTCCGCAGCGTTAAAGCTAAAGTGGCTGGGGCGGTAGCCCCGCAGGCGCGCTTCGGGCAGGTCGGCAAACAGGCGGCGAATCGGTCCTAGCAATCCGGTGTAGGTCGCCGCGTTCGAACGCGGGGTGCGGCCGATGGGCCGCTGGTCGGCCGCGACGACGCGCTCTATCTGCTCAATTCCCGTGCAAGTATTATAGGGCAGGGGCCGCCGCTGGGCACCGTGCAGTTGGGCCGCCAAGAGCGGATGCAGGGTGTGGCTGACCAGCGAACTTTTGCCCGACCCGGAAACGCCGGTCACGCAGGTCAGGGTTGCCAACGGCCATTGCACGTCGAGTTGGCGCAAGTTGTGACCGCGGGCACCGGATAGGACTAACCAGCCTTGGGGCTGACGCGCTCGGGTGGGCGGCAATTGTAGCGCACCGCGCAGATAGCGTCCGGTCAAAGACTCGGCTGCGGCTACCTCGCTGGGCGTGCCCTCGGCTACGACCTGTCCGCCGGCGGTCCCCGCACCCGGCCCCATATCGACCAGCCAGTCGGCCCCGCGCAAGAGTGCCGCGTCGTGTTCTATTAGGAATACCGAGTTGCCGGCGTCGCGCAGTGCCCTGAGCGCATCTAGCAGCTGGGCGGCGTCGCGGGCGTGCAAACCGGCGCTGGGTTCGTCGAGCACGTAGAGCATCTGGGTGGTGCCCGACGACAGGGCGGACCCGAGGCGCAGCCGTTGAAACTCTCCGCTCGACAGGGTGTCGGCGCGGCGGTTTAGTTGTAGGTATTCTAGCCCTAGCGCTTGCAGCAGGCTTAGTCGGCGGCTGATCTGGCCGCAGATGGCCTCGCCGACGGGAGCTATGGGCGCGGGAAAAGCGAGGTTGCTGAGCCACTCAGCCGCTGCGACAACTGTGCATTCGCCAACCGCGGCAATCGACGCTTTGCCCAATTCTACCGCCAGGGATTCGGGCCGCAAGCGCGCTCCGCCGCAGCTAGGGCATGGCGCGTCGTCGAGGCGTTCTTCCAGCCAAGTCAACTCTTCACCTGCGGCTTTGGCACTGATGCGCTTTAGCCAGCGTGCCAATCCGATGAAGCGGCGGCCTTCGCCGTGCCACAGTCGTTTGACTACTGGGTCCGGCCAGTTGCCCACGGGTTGTTCGGGATCGACTTGATGCCGTCGGCAAAAGGCTTGCAGGCGGTCGCGCCAATCGCCGTGGCCAAAGTCGTGCCACAGGGGTCCGAGGGCTCCTTCGAGTGTGGAGCGTCCACTGGCGAAGACCTGCTCGCTACTCAAGCTGCTCTGCACTCCGAGGCCCCGGCACGCCGCACAGGCTCCGGTGGTGCTATTAAAAGAAAAAAGCGCGGGTTCTAAAGGCGGAAAAGGTGCGCCACAGGTCGAACACGCCGGCCGCACGGCAAAAACTAGCTCGCGGTCGGCGTCTGGGGTGGCAAGCACCACTTGGCCGTCGCCTGCTTGCAAGGCTGCTTGCAGCGACCCTTGCAAGCGTTGCGCGATGCCCTTTTTGACGATGAGGCGATCGACGACCACGGCTAGATGTTGGGCTTGGGCGACTTGCGCGGGGGCGATGTCTTCCAGCAGCAGGTCTCGTCCGTCGAGGCGCACATGGCGGTAGCCGGCGCGGTCAATGGCGGCCAGAACTTGCTCGGGCGTCTCGTCTTCGCGCCGGCGGTGCGGCGCGAGAATCATCAAGCGGGTGCCCGTTGGCATACTCGCAGCCGCTTCGTTTGCCTCCTCAAAGCGATGCGTCTGCACCCGTCCACCGCAGTGGAGGCAGCTGGGCTGGCCGACGCGGGCAAAGAGCAAGCGCAACAGGTCGTACAAGCCGGACAGGGTCGCCACCGTGGCCCGCAGACTCTGACGGCTAGTGCCGCCGGTTAGCGCGAGGGCCGGGGCTAGGCCGTCGATGCGGCGGGCCTTGGGTGCGCGTAATGTGCGCCAGCCGTTTCCTTGGTCCAGCGCGGCGAGAAAGCGCCGGCGCGCCTCGGCGTAAATTGTGTCTAAGACGAGCGAAGTCTTGCCGGACCCGGACGGACCGCTGACGGCCACGAGGGATTGGTGGGGCAGGTCCAAGCAGACGGCGCGCAGGTTGTGTTGGCAGGCTTCGCGGACGATTAAAGTCGGCTGCATTGTGCCCGTCTATTGGCGCATTTTAAGCAAAACATAGGTGCATAAAACATAGGGTCTAGGGGTTATGTAATCCAAGAAGCAGACCGGCTGGAGCATTGACGATAAATGGTGCAGCCTATATATTAACTTAACTATTTTTAACAAGTTAGAAATAATGACGCACCCGCGCTACTACCGAAAATTCCGCCGCGGCCGCCGCTGAGATTTCCCCCCACTATGCAAATTCACACCCCCTTATGGCTAGGGGTTTGGAGTCTAGCCCTGTGCTTGCCCGCCCTCCCGGCCCGCGCCCAAGTGCCCGACAGGCTCTGGACGCTGACCGAGCTTATCGACCGCGCTTGGGAGCACGATGGCGACGTTGCCAGCGGCCGCTGGAAGGTCGAGTCGGCGGCGGCCCGTCGCCGCCAAGCTACGGCGGCCAAAATCCTCCCCCGCCTGCGCATCGATAGCGAAAGCGGCCTAGTACCAGACGCTATGGGCAGCGTGTTCAACCCGCCCGCTGATACCACCGGCATCCCATCCTTGGGGCCTTTTGTGCGCGCCGAACTGCAATTTGTGCAGCCGCTTTATCCCTTTAGTCTCGGTCGCCACTTAGGCGAGGCCGCGGCTCGAGGAGTCGATGTGGAGCAGTCCGCTTTGTCGCAGACTCGGTTGGAGGTGGCTTTGGCTGTCAAGGAGCTGTACTACGGACTGCTGTTGGCCCAAGACCTACACGCCTTGGCGCAGCGCGTAAGCGCTGAGCTGGCTGGCCGGGCTGCCGAGCTGGACGACGACCCGGCGCTTTCGTCGTCCGATCGCTACAAGCTGCGGTTGGCCCAACTCGATTTGGCCGTGCAGCAGCGCGAGGTCGGCGACCAGTTGGCCTTGGCGCGGGCGGCCCTGGCTTGGCGCACGAGCCTTCCCAGCGATGCGCCGCTGTTGCTCCGGGCCGAGCGGCTCGCGCCAGTGGCCGCTTTAGTCCCGTCCTTAGACGAATTGGTCGCCCAAGCCCTCGACCTGCGCCCGGAATGGCGCAAGCTGCAAGCGGGCCTGGCCGCCAAACAGGCCCTCGCACAAGCCGCTCGCGCTGCGTACCAGCCCCAGGTGTTTATCGGCGGTGGCTTGCGCTATGCGGTCGCCCCTGGCCGCACCGACCAGCGGAACCCATTTGTCAAAGACGAGTTCAACTTTTTTAATGGCGGCGTCTTTATCGGAGTGCGGCAATCGTTGGAATGGCACCTGTTGGCAGCGGATGTAGCTAGGGCCGGCGCTGAATATCGCGCCCTCGCCGTGCGCGTTCCGAGTGCGCAGGAAGGGATTCGCTTAGATGTCCGGCGCGCCTATTTGGCCTATCGCCGCGCCGACCGCGATTTGCAAGACGCGCACCAGAGCTGGCAATTGGCTCGGCAGTGGCTGCGAGAAGCCCACGACGATTTTGAGTTTGACCCGCAGACCATCGGCGATTTGATCGCCGCCTTTGAAACTTGGGCCCGCCGCGAACAAGCCCACGGCGAAGCTCTGTACGACTTTAACCTCAGCGTCGCCCGGCTCGAAAAAGCCACGGGCGGCCTCGAACTGATCCGGCGCGATGACACTCCTTAGCAGCCGTCAGCAAACCCCGAATGGCCGTCGGGCGACAGCACGTGCGCCCGGAATTATGGGTGCGGTCTTGCTGTTGGTTTTGGCCAGTTCAGGTGCTGGCTGGGCCAGCCCAGCTTGGGCGACGGCGGCCGTGGCGCGTCTGAACGCGCTGCTGGAGGCTGCCAACCGCGAGGATGAGGCCGACCGCTTAGTGCGCGAATACTTGGCCTTGGAAGCGTTCACGGAGGCGACCTTTGGCGACTATCTCGAAAAGTCGCTGGACCACTACCAAGACCTGCTAGCTGCTCCGCGTTTTACATACTTGGTCGAGCACTACCGCAGCCGACTGGCGAGGGCCTACCAGCACCGCCTCAGTGCCGACTTGACCGCCCAGCTTGCTGCTGCGGACTTGCGCGGCTTGCGCTTGGATAGTATCGAGGTGAAGGGCCAGCGGGGCCGGGCGCAGCTTGGTGCGTTGTTGGCCACGCGCTCGCTGGGCGTGGAGGCCGACTTGATTCTGGCAGACGGAACTTGGAAAATTGCCGAGCTGACAATCGACGACCAGCCGCTCTCCAGCCACTACCAGCGGCGCTACCAGTGGCTGATTGACAGCGGTCATTCGCCGCCGGTGATGGAGGCTCAGCTCGCCGAGCGCGAGTACGTCGTCCTCGAGGATTTTGCCGCTACTTGGAATGAAACGCAGCCTTTGGAGTGGGGGCCGTGGAAGAAAAAGGACCGCCACAAGCCCGTTCTCTACCGCGTGGAGGGTCGTCCTCGGCGCTACATGGCGGCGCGCGATTCGAGCCATTCGGTTATCTTGGGAAAATTCGTCCGCTGGAATCCCCGTCAGTATCCGATTATGACTTGGTGCTGGGGCGCTGCGGCCTTGCCGCAGGGTGCCAACGAGTTTCTCGACGACGCCAACGACAGCGCGGCTGGTTTATACGTTATATTTTCCAAGAATTGGATGGGGGTTCCCAAACAACTCAAATACGTGTGGAGTACGAGCTTACCCGAAGGCACGGTGGGTCGGCGGGACAAGATATTCCGGCCTTGGTTTTTCGTCGTCGAAAGCGGCGCGGACAATTTGCACCGCTGGACTTTTGAGGTCGTTGACTTGGAAAAGCACCATCGGGAAAAACTCGGCGGTCGGCCGGCTAAGCACACCATTGGCTTGGGCCTGCTCACAGACGCCAACTCGACTCGGTCGTACGCCGAGGCGTACTACGCAGATTTCCGCGTGTGGACGCGCGCGGCTTTTGACGGCGGGCGCGTTGTCAACTACTGCGGCGGGCTCCCCGCCCTCAACGGCGCGTACGCAGAGGAGAATTTACAGTAATGAAAATGGTATGGTGTGGTGTGTGGGTCGCCTTTTGCGCCGCCGCGGTTGGCGCGGATGACGACCCCATTGCCTTCCTCAAAAACCACGACGCCAAGGTGCAGGCGGTCCTCGCCGCGGCACCGGCTGACTCGCTGCCTCCGACCGTGCAGGAAGACCTTAAAAAGCACATCAACGCGGCTTTTGACTTCCGGCAATTGAGCCGCCTCGCCTTGGGAGATTACTGGCAAAGCCGCTCCCCAGCCGAGCGCGACCACTTCGCCGCGACCTTCAGCAGCATCATCCGCGAGCAGAATTTCGACAGCTTCTCCCGCTACTACCGCGAGGGCGAGATCCGCTACGAGTCGGCCGAGGTGCAAGCAGACGCGGCGGTCGTCCAAGCGCTGGCACCGGTGCGGGCTGAGGAAATAGAAATCGAGTACAAGCTCCATCGGGTGGAGGGGGTATGGCGAATATACGATTTGGTCATCGACGGCGTTAGCACGGCCGAGGGCAACAGGCGACGCTATGCCCGTTACATCGAGAAAAATGGCTACGACAAGCTCATCGCTCAGCTCGACAAGCAGTTGGCCCGTCTGCGCAAAACGGTTCTCTCGCCGCCTGCCGGCGGTGCAACCCAGGATTAACTCTGCGCCATGCCCATAAGCCACCAGCGCTTGGTCCGCTATATCTACCACCACTACATCGGCATCATTGCGCTGGCTACGATACTGTCGGTATTTGCCGGGTTTTTTGCCGCCAAACTGGCCCAAAACATCAAGACCGACTTCGCCGACCTGCTGTCGGATGATTACGTCAGCGTCCGCGAACTCAACCGCATCAAGGCCCGCATCGGCGGCATCGGCCCGCTGATGGTCGTCATTACCAGCGACGACTTGGACGCGGCCGTTTCCTTCATGCTGGTTTTGGCCGATTCGCTCGAACACAGCCCGCTGATCAGCTCGGTTGGTCGCCTAGACAGCAAAAAGAATTTGCTCGAAAAAAACCGGCTGCTCTACATGGATTTGGCCGACCTGCAAGAAGTCAATCGGCGTCTCGACGAGCACATAGAGCTGCAAAAGCTCAAGCAGTCGCCGCTCTATTTTGCCTTCGACGACGAGCAAGAACAGGGGCTCGACTTTGCGGATATCGAGGCCAAGTACCAGCAGGATGGCGCGATAGCTGTGGTGCCAGAGCAATATCGCCAGTACTTCATCACCCAGGAGGGCAACGGCGTCATCCTCCGCCTCTATCCGGCTGGGCTTACCACGGATGTCGCCTTCTCACAAGCTCTGATTGACTATCTCGACCAGACGATTGCCGCCATCGGCCCGGAGCGTTTTCATCCCAGCATTGAATGCGTGTACAAGGGCAGTTTTCACAACAGCGCCAACCAATTCACGATCATTGTCCGCGACCTCAAATCAACGGCCTTGTACAGCATCGTCGGCGTCCTGCTGCTGATCACCCTGTTCTTTCGCCAACTGATTGGCTCGCTTTTTATCACCTTGCCTTTGATGATGAGCCTGACTTGGACGTTTGGCGTCACGTACTTGGCCATCGGCAGTCTCAACATGATCACCGTCGGGCTGTTCGCCATTCTCTTTGGGCTGGGCATTGACTTTGGCATTCACATCTTCGCCCGCTACCGCGAGGCCCACCGCCGCGGCATGGATATCGAACAGGCCCTGACCGTGACCGTCCGCTACACCGGCAAGGCCCTAACGACGACGGCGGTCACTACTTCGATTGCCTTCTACTCGCTGCTGTTGACGGATTTTAAGGGCTTTTCGGAGTTTGGCTTTATCGTCGGCACCGGCATTTTGTTCTCGCTGGTGGCCATGGTTGCGATATGCCCGGCCTTCATCGTCCTCGCCGAGCGCCTGCGCTTGGTCACCCCCATCCGCAAGCGCAGCGTCTTGTGGCGCACGGGTCGCTATCCAAAGCCTTGGGCTACCTTGCTGATCGGCGCGGTAATCACTGGGTATTCGCTGTACCATCTCAACGATTTGGAATTTGAGTACGACTTTAGCAAGCTCAAGCCGGCGCCGCCGGCCAATATGAACAAGGGCAGCCTGCCCCCGAGCCTGAAGGAAGGCCGCTCGCCCGCCATCGTCTTAACCGAAAGCTACGACGAGGCCATGGAGGTGGTTCGCACAGTCGAGACTATCAAGGCCGCCAACGGCGACTCCTCGACAGTCCTCAGCGTCAAGAGCGTGTACTCAGCACTGCCGCAAGACCAAGACACTAAGCTGGCACTGATTGCCGATATCCGTGCCTTGATCGATCGGGAAGAGGGCCTGTTCAGCGACAGCGAACGGGCTAAACTGGACTCGCTGCGTCCATACCTCGACGTGGAGAAACTGACGCTTTACGACTTGCCCGCCGGCTTGACCAATGAGTTCAAGGACCAAGAGGGCAACATCCTCAACTTCGTGGCGATCAACGCCGCGGTCGAGCTCAGAGATGGAAAAGACGCCATCCGCTTTGCCGAGGAAATCAGCCGTATTGAAACGCCGGCTGGCAAGACCTACATAGCCTCTAGCTCGCACATTATCGTCGCCGAAATGCTCAAGGTCATGCTCGAAGACAGCTCGCTGGCGGTGATTCTAACGCTGGCGGTGGTAGCGGTGGTGCTGCTCATCGACCTGCGGAGTTTTGTCGATACCCTGCTGGTGTTGACGCCGCTTTTGAACGCCTTGATCTGGGTTGTGGGCTTCATGTATGCGTTTGACATCAAGCTCAATCTCTACAACATGGTCGCCTTCCCGACGATCATCGGCATGGGCATCGACAACAGCGTCCACATCTTCCACCGCTATCAAGAAGTCGGCCGCGGCTCGCTGCGCTTGGTGTTGCGCACGACTGGGGTTGCGCTGTTGGCTACGTCGATGACGACCATGGTTGGCTTCTCGGGCTTGGTGCCGGCTATCCACCCGGCGCTGACGTCGATAGGCGTGCTCTCGCTGGTGGGCTTGGGGTCTTGTTTTATTACGTCTGTTACCCTGCTGCCGGCCCTGCTGCAAATCCGCGAGCGCTGCGCTTCCTGACCAAAATTGGCTGGCAAAAAGGCCGGGCCGCGCCCAAGAGCGCGTTTCGCTATATTTTTGAGAAGGCAAAAAAATGGAGCGAGAGACGGGACTCGAACCCGCGACAACCACGTTGGCAACGTGGAGCTCTACCAGCTGAGCTACTCTCGCTCGAAAATCGCTGTGCAGCGAAAGGAAAAAATATAATAATGCCCTATATAAGCGTCAAGATGCGCCACGCTTTGTTGCCCCTCGTTGCGGCTCTTTGGGCAGCGGCCTGCCAACAGGAGCCGCCGGCTTGGCCGCCCAAGGCACGCTGGCACAACAATCAGGGCGTGGTGTACATGGATCAACACAACTACACGCGCGGCCGCGAGGAGTTTGCCCGCGCCCTCGCCTTGGCGCCGGACTACGCGAGTGCGCGGGCCAATCTCGGTATTGCGTATTACGCCCTGGGCAAGTACGACAGCGCGGCCACGGCTTTGCAAACGGCCCTGGCTGTCGATCCCGACCTGCTGCACGCCAATTACGCGCTGGGCCTGATCTACAATGCCCAAGGTCGGCAGCACGACAAGGCCCTGGCTGCGCTGCAAAAAGTCGCCGCCGCCGACCGCGACGATCCCCACGTGCGCTACTACATGGGGCAGATGCGAGCCAAGCTAAACGAGGGCGAGGCTGCCATCGCCGACTTTGCGGAGGCCATCCGCCTCGATCCCTACAATGTGTCGGCGTACTATGGGCTGGCCAATCTCTATCGGCGGCTCGGGCGCGAGGAGGAGTGGAAAAGCACCTTGGAGCAGTTCAACCAGCTCAGCCAAGCCGGGCACCAAGGTGTTTCTTCGTCCTATCAGGGCCAAGGTAAATACGCCGAGGCCGTTGCCGACGCCGGAGGGGGCGATCCGAGTCGGGACGACGTGGCCGGGCCTTTTGTCTGGGCCGCGGCTGGTCCGGCGACTGGCCCGGTGCGCTTTGCCGCTTTGGGCGACTTTGACGCAGATGGTCGGCCAGATGTCTTGGCCGGGGCCGCGGGTTTGCACCTGTACGCTGGCGGCACGGCGGAGCGGCTCACTGCTCCGACGCTTCCCCAAGGCCTTGAGGCGGCCAGCGCAATCTCGGGCGATCTCGACAACGATGGGGCCGCCGACTTGGTCGTCAGCGGCGGCGGCAAAACGCTGCTCTATCGAGCGGCCAACGGCGAATGGGCTGCCGGCCAAGACCTGTCGGTGGCTTCGACGGGTGTCGCGCTGGGCGATGCCGACCACGACGGCGACCTCGATTTGCTGGTGCTCGGCCCCAAGGTCGCGCTGCTGGCCAACGATGGAGAAGCCCGCTTTGTCGCTACGGGTCAACCCGTCGGTTCGGTCGCGGCAGACCGCGCTGTATTCTCCGACCTCGACAACGATCGCGACGTGGATATAGTGCTCCTGGCGGGCGCGGGCCTGCAAGTGCACACCAACAATCGCGATGGCACGTTCTCGGAAATTGCCGCTGACTTGGGCTTGGCGGTAGCGGGCGCGGGCTTGGCCGTGGAGGACTTCAATCAAGACGGCTATATGGACTTGGCGGTCGCGGTCAACGGTGCCGTAGAAACGCATATAAACCAAGCCGGGCACACCTTCGTTAAGGCCGCGGCGGTGCCGTCCGGCGGGCGAACACTGCTTCCGGCCGATCTGGACAACGACGGCGACCTCGACTTGCTCGTCGGCGGCGATGAGCAACTGCAACCGCTCGCATTCGGCGGCGGTCAGTTCCAGCCGCAACCCCCGCTCGACGAGCCGGGGGCGGCGGTGCTGGTGGCCGATTTTAACGGCGATGGCCGCGTGGATATTTGGGCGGATGGCCGGGTGCTGTACAACCAAAGCGCAGGAGCAAACTGGATCGAAATCGCCGCGCAGGGGCTCAATAGCAACCGCGATGGCGTTGGGGCCAAGGTGGAGGTGAAAACTACCCACCGCCTGCAAAAGCGCGAAATCCGCAGTGAGGGATACGCGGGGGTGCTCCACTTCGGCTTGGCGCAGAGCGATTCGGTCGAATTCATCCGCATCCTCTGGCCCGGCGGCGTGCGCCAAACGGAGTTGGCAACTGGGGCCGGACAACGGCTGGAACTGACCGAACTCGACCGCAAGGGCACCTCGTGCCCCATCCTCTACGCTTGGGACGGCGAGCGCTATCGCTTTGTCACCGACATTCTCGGCGGGGCCATTATTGGCTATTTGACCGCTCCGGGCCAGTACTACCAACCCGATACGGACGAGTATGTCCGCTTGGGGCCACTGGTGGCCAAAGACGGCCATTACGTGTTGCAATTGGCCAATCAGCTAGAGGAGATTATTTACGTCGATGCCCTCGAACTGGTGGCTGTCGATCATCCGCCTGAGTTCGACGTATATCCCAACGAGCGCCTGCTTGCCCAGCCTCCGTACCCGGAGTTCAAGCTCTATCCTCTGCGCAATCTGCGCCCGCCAGTGGCCGCCCGCGATCACCGGGGGCAGGACGTGTTGGCCGCGCTGCAAGCGATCGACGACGAGTGGTACGACGGGTTTGGCTTGCTCGACATCCACGGCTATGCCGAAGACTATGCGCTAGAGCTAAACTTGGGCGATCTGTCCGAATTTGCCCATCCGGTCTTGCTCGGCTATGGCTGGGTTGACTACGCGCATTCGACCTCCAATTGGAGCGCGGCGCAGCGCGGTTTGTCGATGTATCCGCCGCGCCTGTCGGTGGCCGATGGCGAGGGGGGCTGGGTCGAAGTCAGCGCGGATATGGGGCGCCCGGCCGGCCTACCCAAACACGCGCTCTTTGATTTGGCGGGCCTGTTCCCGTCCGACGACTACCGGGTGCGGATTGAAACCAATACCGCGCTCTACTGGGACCAATTGCTGGTGGGCGACGCTGCGGATGTTCCGCTCACCGTCCATCGCCTGCAACCGGCGCGGAGCGATCTCCACTGGCGAGGCTATCCGGCCCACACGGCTATTAAGGGGACTTTTGCCTTTCGCTACCACTACGATCAATTGGCATTAGAAGCGCCTTGGGGCACCCACGCTGGCGCCTTCACCCGCTTCGGCCCGGTCGAGGAGTTGGTCGAGGGCATTGACGACCGCTTTGTCATCATGTTCCACGGCGAC
Organism: Candidatus Latescibacterota bacterium; assembly: GCA_965221515.1. Classification (GTDB taxonomy): domain Bacteria; phylum Latescibacterota; class UBA2968; order UBA8231; family UBA8231. Next base: position 2,438,278 of record OZ244897.1, on the reverse strand, counting down.
GAACTGACGGTTGAATTCGCCGCGTTGCCACCGCCGGCGGCGGGTCTGGTGCGCTCATTTCTGCTGTACGCCGACGGCTTCGGCAAAGACATGGACTTGCACTCGGCGCATTCGCTAACGGTCGGGCCGCTGCCCTTCCACGGTATGTCTGGCTACCCGTATCCAGCGGGCGAGCGCTACCCACAAACTAGTGCGCACTTGGAGTACTTGCAGGAATACAACACGCGCTGGGTCAAGGGCTACTATGATTAGAGAGCTGCTAGACCGGGCCATAGCAGAGGCCAGACGTGCGTTTGGCCTTTGTAATAAAGAGCGTCTAGACCGGATAATAGAGGGGGTCAAAGGCGCGATTACCCGCTCACTTTTCAAGCGGCTGCTACTCTATACTGCTTGTTTCCTGGTCTTGTACGCCGCGGTCGGCGTGAGTGGCTATCTGATTTTTAACGACAACCTGCCCGATTTCGACGCTTGGAGCTTCCGGCCCAAACGGGTCACCAATGTGTATTCGGCTGATGGTCGCCACTTGCAGGATTTTCTCGAGGAAAACCGCGAAATCCTCACTTATGAGGAAATCCCCGCATCCATGCAGGACGCCCTCCTAGCGGCGGAAGACCGGCGCTTCTTCTCCCATTGGGGCATTGATATCTTCCGCATCCCCGGAGCCTTGTTGGCCAACCTCAAAGACCGACGCTTGGTTGGCCAAGGAGCGAGCACGCTTACCCAGCAGTTGGCCCGCAGTATCTTTGCTGAAGTTGGCACTCAGCGCAGCAGCGCTTCTTTTGCCGATGCGGCGGCCACGTACGCGCGCAAGATCCGCGAACAGATCACCGCTGTTTTAATTGAACGCCTGTACACTAAGCCCGAAATAATGACGATGTACCTCAACACAGTTTATTTCGGCCACGGTGCCTATGGGATTAAGTCGGCGGCGCGCTTGTACTTTGACCGCGATGTCGATCAACTCGCGCTCGAAGAGAATGCTTTGCTCGTCGGGCTGCTGCCGGCGCCGAATAGATATACTCCCCTGCGCTACCCCGAACGCGCCCGCAAACAACGCAATCTGGTGCTGTACAGCATGGCCGACAACGGCGCACTCACGCCCGCCGCCCGCGATTCTCTGCACAACCAACCCATCGTCGCCCGCCGGGGCAGCCACGAGGAGACGTATGGCCTAGCCCCGTACTTTGTCGAGTACGTTCGTCAGCAAATGCAGCGCGAGTTTGGCATGGCAATCTATCGCGAGGGCTTTGTGGTGCACACGACGCTCGACTCGCGTTTGCAGCAGATTGCCGAAAAGCACTTTGATACTGAAATAAGCAAGGTGCAAAAAAAGGTCGATCAACACCTAAAGGCCACCGGCGCGGCCCAAAGCGTGCGCGACTCGGCCGTGGTGCAAGCCGCCTTCGTGGCGATAGATCCGGCCACCGGCCACATCTTGGCCATGATTGGGGGCCGCGACTTCAGCCGCAGCAAGTTCAATCGCGCCACCCAGGCCAAGCGGCAGCCGGGGTCCGCGTTCAAGCCCTTTGTGTACACCGCCGCCATCGACAACAATCGCTTTGCAGCAGATGTCCTCGACGACAATGCCTTTACGCTGTGGGACCACAGACGCGAACAGTTTTGGGATCCGGAAAACTACGACAAGAAATTCAAGGGGCCGATGACGCTGCGCGAAGGGCTGAAACAGTCGCGCAACCTCATCTCCATTAAGTTGGCCGACGAACTCGGCCCGCCGCTAGTGCGCAGCTACGCCCGCAACATGGGTATAGCCACGCCGATCCAAGCTATTCCCTCCATCGGCATTGGCACCAGTGAGGTGCTACTCCTCGATTTGGTGGCGGCCTATGCGGTCTTCCCCAATAAAGGGATCTACGTCGAGCCAGTGTCCATCAGCCGCTTGGAGCGCAAGGATGGCGATGTTTTTTTTACCCAGCAAAGCGGCCATAAGCAGGAGGTGCTGCGACCGGCCGTGGCTGTGGTTGTCACCGACATGCTGCGTTCGGTCGTCGATGAAGTTGGCGGCACCGGACGCGGCATCCGCTCGAAGTACGGCTTCCGATCGCAGGCCGCGGGTAAGACCGGCACGACTAACGACTATACAGATGCGTGGTTTATTGGTTTTACGCCCCATCTGGTAGCTGGGGTCTGGGTCGGCATAGACGACCCCAGCCTGCGTCTCTGGCCGCGGCAGACTGGTTCGGCGGCGGCTCTGCCTTTGTGGGCGGAGTTTATGAAGGAGGTGTATGCGAGCGTGGAGCCTTATCGCAGCTTGCGCAACCGCGGGTTTGAGTACCCAGAAGACCTCGTCATGCGCCGCGCGGTCTGCAACCACACCCACAAAATTGCCACTCGCTTTTGTCCCGATCAGCGCGAAGAGCTGTTCATTGCGGGCGAGGTGCTGCCCAGTACGTGCCCGCTACATGGACGATCCCAAGAGCAGGCCCCTAGGCGCATCCAGAGATTTTGACGGTCACAAGACGAAGAAGATGTAGAATAGCCCGCCGAGAATGCCGGTCGATAGGCCGCGGACGATAGCCTTATTTTCTGGTTTGATTACCGTTTGTTCGACCATGCCGCCCCCGCCCAAGACCCCGCTCAACCCCTTAGCCACCATGTCCCCGCTATAGGCTTGGACGCGGCGGTCCCAGCGCACGGTGCGGTCGGCGGCGGTTTCTATTCTGAGAAAGAGGTCGCCATAGGCCTCGCGCCGTTGTTGGTTGCCCCAGAGCAGTAGCCGCCGCGGTGCTGGCGAGTACACCACGCGCGCCCGGACCAGCCGATAGTACACTACGTCGGTTGGCGCGTCTTCCGGCTGGCGCACCAGCACCTGATAGCCCCGCTGCTGCAAGGTCTCGATCAGGGCGTCCTCGACGACCCAATTGGCCTCGTTTTTGTCGTCTTCGGCCTGGAGGAAAAGCCGCGTGCCCGGGGCTAGGGGCAGGGCATCCATTTGGTGGTCTAGGGCGTGGACAAAGGCCCGATTGATCAACTGCAAGTCGGTGGGCGTTTGCTGGGCGCCGCCTACGGCTTGGGCCGTTCCTGGCCATACCACGCGCACCGTGTTTGCGCCGTGTAGGGGAATAAAGTGATCGCGCCCCACCGGCTTGCCGGCACTCTGCCAAGTAAAAGGCCCCGGGCGCTGCGGCACTGTTTCGAGCGTTACCCGGATCGCCGCGCCCGCGCTTAAGCTGTCCAAGCCGCTGACCAGCAGGCTCGGTGCGGCCTGCTCGTCGCTTTGTACGAGAGCCGCGCCCGGCGGCCCTTCGACTAAGGAGACATCCGAGAATGCCGGCGCAACTTGTAGGCGCAGGGCTTCTAAGGCGATGGGAGCGGCGCTTTCGTTGCGCCATATACAGGTGATTGGCCCGCGCTTGCCGACCTCCATAAACCCCTTTTCCAGTGCCATCATAAATCCAGGCTCCAAGGCCATCACGGGCAGTGGGTCCACCTGTAAGTGCTGGGTTGCCAAGTCCGCTGGGCTCTGGCCGGCAACTTGGGCCGCGACCGCCACCGGCAGGGGGCCAAGGTGAGTTGGGGCCGCAATCGCAGTCCAAGCGAGCGTGTCGGCCTGTCCGGGGGACAAGTGGCCCTGCCAGCGCTGCGGAGCGTCGCCTGCGGGCCAGCTTAGTTGCGGCGGCCAGCTCCAGTTTAGCTGTTCTAAAGGCGGCCCGGCGGTATCGGCCAAGCGCACGATGGCGCGCAATTCAAAGCGCTCGCCCTGATAGACTCGCGGCGGCTCAATGGACCACGAAATGGCGGGCGGCGGGCGCACCGCTAGCTCGAATTCAATCTGGTGGGCCGGAGCACCCTGTGGGTTGAGCGAGGAGTGAATGGCTGCGGACCAACCGATTGTTCCCAACTCAGCGGCTACTAGGTCGATGTAGAGGGTGTCGATGCGGTCTCCGGCCAAAGGCCGCACGGCATAGTCTATGGCGATTGACGCTGCTTCTAGCTGCGCCTGGCCCAGTGTCGAGCGAACGCGCTGCAACTGCGCGTTGCCGCGGCAGCCTAGGTCTGTCCTGACTATGGCTTCGCCATCGCCGGGAAAGTAGTGGAGATAGAGGATGGACTGCTGATTTAACGCCGGCCCGGCAATCGCTGGTTGGTCTAGGCGGGCAGTGAGCGTCGAGCGGGCACTCGCCGGCCCCACGGCCGCCCACAGCGCGATGACGACCCCTAGCCGGCGCCAATAACTGCCATAATTGACCGCCCCCTGAAAGGGGAGCCTTCCTACTGCCTGTCGGGTTGCCATTTGGTTCGCCCTTCGTCGCTTATTGCCGCGTATTGGCCCCTTGAATAAAGAAGCCTAACTCACTTTTTAACTGCAACTTACGTATAGTTCAAGCCTAACGTACGACCGGGGTGTTGTCAAGGCGGTTTAGCCCCCGGCTGCATCGGTAGAAAGGCTTGACTGAACCCGCGTGCGCCGCTAGGTTGTACCAACCAGCGTGCGTGCTCTTGCGCAATTTGTCTGTTTCGCATTGTTGGTCCACTTTTTTTAAGGCAGGGTCTCCTTGCTCGCCATTGAGCGTCGTACCAGATGCGCAGGTTGGAACGCGGTGCGGCATAAAAAGCGGCGCACTTGTTGATGCTAGACTGGCTATTACTTGGGTTGGGTGCATTGGGTGTGCTCGGCCTGGGGGCCCTGTGCGCTCCTATGACTTTTGCTTTGCGCTGTCGGCGCGAGGGCTTGTCGGACTTTTGGCAATGGGGAGTACGGTTGTCCTTTTTTTGGGGCGGACTAGGGCTTGGGCTGCAATGGGGCCCCAAGGGGCTGCGCCTCGCGCCGGTGCTTTTGGGCCAGTTCTTGCCGTATCCCTACTTGCCGCTGCCAACCCGAGCAAAGCGCAGACAAAGCGCCCGGCGACGAACCAAGCGCGAGGATGGGCCTAAAGCGAGTGAGCGGAACTTGGCGCTGATCGGGCCTAGTCTTAGGCTATTGGCGCGCCTGCCGCGGGCTGTCCGGCTCAAAAAGCTGCGGGTCCAAGGTCGTTTGGGATTGGCCGACCCGGCACAAACCGGGCGGGTCTATGGCTATTTACAGGCGGTTGCCGCGCACCGGGGAAAGGTGCATATAAACGTCAGCCCGGATTTTGTCGGCGCCGGGGCCTGTGGCCGCTTGGATTTGGTCGCTCATTTGCACTTGGGCTTGTTAATTTTGCTCTTAGGGCGCTTTGGCTCACAGGTGGCATACCGCTTGTTGGCCGTGCGCTTTCGCACCCCGATCTAAGTCGAGGAGTTTTTCATGGCATCGTCCGTAGAATCCCTAGTCGAGCGCGTCCTAGGCGAGTTGCACCGCATCGTGCAAACCGAAACCGTCATCGGACAGCCGTTTCAGGCCGGCGACTTGACCATTATTCCGGTATCGAAAATATCGTTTGGCTTTGGGGCCGGCGGTCGGCCAGAGGGCAAGGGGCAGAGCGGCACCGGCGGCGGCGCAAACATCGAGCCGATAGCCTTCCTCATCGTCGATGCCAACGGCAAGGTCCAGGTGGCGTCCATCGGCGAGCCGGAGGCTAGTTGGGGGCAGGTCATCGGGCTGGTGCCGGAGGCCATTGCCAAGATCAAGAACTTCATTCACAAAAACAAAGAGCAAGACGCCAAAGCCGCGGGCGACTGAGCCGCTTTAGTGGTGATCGTGGCTGGTGGGAAATACCTTAAAGCGCCCGTCTAACAACAGGTGGGTGTACCAACCGACGATGCCGGCGATAAAGAACAGCCAGTGTCCTTCCAGCAGCGTGTGGACGTTGGCCCAAGTAAATTCGCCGAGAAAATCCTGCCGCGCCCGCCAGTATTCGTAACTCGTGCCTAGCACCCCAATGGTGATGAACGGGCTGATCTTCGAGTGCGTCCAGCCGCGGTGATGGTCCAAAAGCGGCAGGATGCACAACAGGCCCACTAGCGTCGCCAGCTCGTAGTGTTCGGCCCAGCCCAGATAGAGCAAGACGCAGAAGACGCTGCGGAAAAACCACCGCTGGGCCACCGAAGCCGTGTCCAAGTCGGGAAAGAGCGAGAAGAATAGGGCGGTGCCGACAAGGGCGGCTTGGGTGGTCAGGTCGTCGGGTGCGACCGAGCCGGAGGAAACCGCACCTAGCGCCACTCCGGTTCCTGCGACGACCCCGCCCAAGACATGGCTTTTGAAGTTCACGAGCACCCACTCACTTTTTGGTGGAGTGGTAGAGTTGGCCGCAGGCCGCGTCGATGTCCCGCCCGCGGCTGTGGCGCACGGTAAACTCGGTGCCGCAGCCTCTGAGCACTTGGTAGAACTGGGCTAGGTGCTGACGGGCTGGTCGGCGGAAGCGGGGGTCGGCATCCGTTTCGTTGTAGGGGATGAGATTGATCTTGCAGGGAATGTCGCGGGTCAGTTCGGCTAGCCGCCGTGCGTCGGCGGCGGCATCGGTCAACCCGGCCATGAGCACGTACTCAAAGGTGACGCCATAGCCGCGACGGGCGAAAAATTCGCGGGCGACTGCCAAGAGATCGGCGATTTTGTACTTGCGATTAATTGGCATGAGTTGTTCGCGCATTTCGTCGGTTGTGGCGTTGAGCGAAATGGCCAATCCGACGTTGAGATCTTCGGCCATCAGCCGGCGAATGCCCGGGATGTATCCGGCGGTGGATACCGTGACTTTCCGCCCCCCCAATCCGATGCCCTCTTTTAGGCGCATCAGCTTTAGGGCCCGCACGACCGCCGAGTAGTTGAGCAGCGGCTCGCCCATCCCCATCATCACCACATTGGTCACCCGCTCGCCCCGCTGGCCGGCGAACTGGTTGACCTGCAAGAGTTGATCGATGATTTGCCCGGCTTCGAGGTTGGCGATCATTCCCATCCGCCCGGTGGCGCAGAACTTGCAGTCGAGCGGGCAACCCACTTGCGACGACAGGCAGGCCGTGCGCCGGGTGCCATCGACGATCAATACCGACTCGATCCGCTGCCCGGTGGGTAGTTCAAAGAGAAATTTTACGGCCTCGCCGGTGGCCGATTCTTGGCGATGGACCAAGTTCAAGCAGGTAATGCGCGTCTGCTCGGCGAGTTTGGTGCGCACGACTTTGGAAACATTGGTCATCTCGGACACGTCGCGCGCGCCCTTGGCGTAGAGCCAGTCGAAGATCTGACGGCTGCGGTACGCGGGTTCGTCAAACTGGCTGACGAGTCGGTCGAGCTCGTCGGGTAGCATGGCCTTTAGATCGCGGAGCGGACGTACCATCGCAAAAATCCTTGATGCTTAAATAGCGCAAGTTGTATATATTAAAGTCTTTCCGGTATTGGTCAACGGTTCCCCAACCGTTGTCAGGCCCCTTGTTTTTTTAGCTAATTGAATTATGCGATTTGGATTTTCCATCAGGTTCTGGGGCATCCTCTTGGGCATTTTTGCGCTGATGGCGCTGCGCTTGGGGACTTCCTCGCATCACTCGGCGGTTGCCGCTGCCCGGCTGGACGAAGGGGCCTTTGTCGGCCCGCCGATCCCAGCCCCGCCGGCCGATCCCACGCAGACGATTGTCGCCGCGTTGGAACGCGGGGATTCCATCGCTCGCTCGCTTGAGCAGAACCTCATCCCGAGCAGCCAACAGAAGCGGCTATGCGAAGCATTGGGCGCGGTTTTCGATCCCGCGCACGTGCAGCCGGGCGACACCTACGAGGCCGTCGTTGACCCCAGCGGGGCCATTCGCCGCTTCCGCTACACGCCGCGCCGCACCCCGGACCGCCCGATCGAGGTGACGCTGCGCGACGGTCAGCTCGTGGGCCGCCGGTTGCAGGCAACGCTGGAGCGACGAGTTGAACGGCTCGAAGTACGCATTGCCGACAACCTCTCCAACGCCATCGGCCAAGCCGGGGAGGGCTTTGGGCTCAGCGACTTGATCGTCGATGAGATATTCGGCGCGGTCATCGACTTTCAGCGCGACCCGCGCCGCGGCGATCAGCTAGGCGTCGTCTTTGAAAAACTCTACCTCGACGGGCGCTTTATCCGCTATGGCGACGTTTTGTTGGCGCGCTACGAAGGCCAACAAGGGACCGAGCTGGCGGTCCGCTACGACGACGCCTATTACAACGCCAGCGGTCAATCGCTCGGCCGGATGTTCGTCCTCAAACCGCTCGGAGTCAATCGCATCACCTCGCGCTTTAGCCACCGCCGCTTCCATCCCATCCACAAAAAGCACCGCCCCCATCTGGGCACCGACTACGGGGCGCCGACTGGCACTCCGGTGTGGACTACGGCGCGCGGAGAAGTCGTCCATGCTGGCTGGCAAGGCGGCTACGGCAAATTAGTCGAAGTCGTCCATCCCAATGGCTATCGCACCCGCTATGCGCACCTGAGCCGGATATTGGTCCGCAAGGGCCAACTCGTCCAGCAGCGCGATATAATCGGCAAAGTTGGGGCCACCGGGCAGGCGACCGGCCCCCACCTGCACTACGAAATCATCAAGGACGGCACCCACATCAATCCCGAATACGTCAACGTCGGCCGCGTCGTTCCCACTTTAGCCGACGACTTATTGCCCGACTTTGTCCGCCGGCGCGACGCGCTTTTGTACGCCCTCGCGCTTGGCCCGCGCCATGGGCGTCTCGCGGCTCCTTGACATCGGCCCGGGTCTGGCTATGGAACCTAAAGCCCTATTGGAGATCGAAAATCTGGCCGAGCACGACGGCCGCTATAAGAGCGAAGCGTACCTCTTTGTGTACGACGCGCTGGAATACACAGTACAAAAGCTTGGTAAAAACGCCTTGACCAAAGAGAGGCAGCACATTTCCGGCCGCGATCTGCTGTTGGGCATCAGCGAGTACAGTGCCGATCAATTTGGGCCGCTCACCCGCTCGGTCTTTGCCCACTGGGGCATTGAGCAAACGCGCGATTTTGGCGAGATTGTCTTCAACTTGGTCGGTGCGAAATTGCTGCGCAAAACAGACGAGGACCGGTTAGAAGACTTTGTCGATGTGTACGACTTTGCCGAAGAGTTCGACTGGAAAAAGCGCAAGCTCGACCTCGAGCGCCTGTCCTGATTGCGCGCCGCGACGATGAAAATCGCCTATTTCGACTGCTTCTCGGGCATCAGCGGCGACATGATTTTGGGCGCTCTGCTCGACGCCGGTCTCCCGCTAGCGGAGCTCAACCGAGAAATTGCCAAGCTGGGCGTCGAGGATGTCGCCGTTGAGTGCGAAGCCACCGCCCGACACGCCATTGCCGCCACCCGCGTTACAGTCTGCATGGCCGGCGCACCGTTGGCCGACGCCGAGCACCATCTCGACCTGTCGGCCGAGCACCCCCACGCCCACCTCAAAGATATAACCAGCCGCATTGCCGACAGCCGCTTAGACGATGTCGTCAAGGAGCGCTCTATCCGCGTCTTTGAGCGCTTGTGTGCGGCCGAGGCCGCAGTACACAATGCCGCGCCGGCCGAAGTGGCCCTGCACGAAGTGGGATCCCTCGACGCCCTCATAGACGTAGTGGGGGCCGTAGCGGGCCTGCAGCTGTTGGGAGTGGACCAGGTCTGCGCTTCGCCGCTGCGCTTTGGCACGGGTTTTGTCGATTGTGCGCACGGGCGCTACCCGGTGCCCGTGCCCGGGGTTTTGGCCCTCTGCCGCGACGTGCCGACCGAACAAACCGATATCGCCGCCGAACTCGTCACCCCGACCGGCGCGGCGATCATTACTACTTTGGCTAGTTCCTTTGGGCCGCAGCCGCCGTTCTGCCAACAGGCCGTCGGCTATGGCGCGGGCCGCCGCGACTTGGAGGCCATCCCCAATCTCTTGCGCCTGCGCTTGGGCCAGCGAGCGCCGGCCAGCGAGCGCACCCTGCTGATCGAAGCCAATATCGACGATATGAACCCAGAAGTGTACGGCTATCTCTTCGACCGGCTACTAGCGCAGGGCGCGTGCGATGTGTACGCCACGCCGGTGCTGATGAAGAAGGGCCGCCCGGGCAATGTCCTCAGCGTCCTCGCCCCGGCGGGCCGCCTAGACGAGCTAGTCGCTATTGTCCTACGAGAAACAACTACCATTGGCCTGCGCTACTATGGAGTGGAACGCCGCGTCTTGGCCCGCCAAAGCGGCGCCGTTGCCACGCCGTATGGAGAGGTCGGCGTCAAGTATAGCTATTTGGATGGACACCGCCGCGCCGCTCCTGAATACGAGGACTGCGCGCGGCTAGCCCAACAGCACCAAGTGCCCTTGCTTTCCGTATATGAGGCCGCTCGGGCGGCCGCGATTAAGGAGTAATGACCGTCATGTTGCGATTGATTGGCTGCGCGTTATGGTTGGTTGCCCTCGTGTCCAGCACGGGGCAAGCTGCAAAATGGCCGGCTTATAGCGGCGACCTAGACGAATTTGACAACATCCAACGCTTGCCGGCGGGCGAAGGCCCCGAGCGGCTCGTGCTCGGCGACAACGATGGTCGGCTTCACGTCTATGAGGAGCGCGACCACACCTATGCCGAAGTGTGGGACAGCGACTATCTCGAAGGGGCTGTAGCCGGCGTATTCGTCCTCGACATCAACGACGACCAACTCGACGAGATCGTCGCCTATACCGATCGCGGCCGCGTGTATTACTTCGACTCTCAGGACTATGCGCTGCTGTGGAGCAATTCGCCCAATGAATATGCCCGCATTACTAGCTTGACTATCGGCGATATTGACGACGATCCCCAGCCCGAACTCGTGTTTTGCGCCGATGGTCGCTTAGTCGTGTACGACGGCCGCGACCAGTACGAGCAGTGGCGCAGCGACCAGACCGACTTGACGGCTCATCAAATTCTCATCGGCGATGTCGATGGGGACGGCGAAGACGAGATTGTGCTCAACGACGGCTACGTGTTTGACGCCCACTTCTTCGACTTGGAGTGGCAGTCGCCCGAGCCTTTTGGCGAGCGCATGGGCCTGCTCGATCTCGACGAGGACCAAATTCCCGAAGTCATCGGCGAGTTTCAGGGCCGCTACCTGCGCATCTTTGACATTGACCTCCGGCGGGAAAAGTCGCTCAGCCGCTAGCGGGCCGGCCTTGACACCCCGACGACGATCGGCCTATATACTCCCTCTGACCCAAACACCAACAAGGAGCGATTGCAATGCGACCCGTCACCCTCTTCACTGGCCAGTGGGCCGACCTGCCTATTGAGACCCTCTGCCAACAGGCGGTTGAGTTTGGCTACGACGGCTTGGAACTGGCCTGTTGGGGAGACCACTTTGAAGTTGATCAAGCCACCGATGCCTATTGCCAGGCCAAGCGCGAGTTGCTGGCCAAATACAATCTGGAGCTGTTTTCCATTTCCAATCACCTCGTCGGCCAAGCTGTGTGCGACGCCATCGACAGCCGCCACCAAGCCATCCTGCCCCCGCGCATCTTCGGCGACGGCGACCCCGAAGGGGTGCGCCAGCGCGCCGCCGCCGAGATGATCGCCACCGGGCAAGCGGCCGCCCGGCTCGGGGTTGAGGTGGTCAACGGCTTTACCGGCTCCTCGATCTGGCACCTGCTTTATTCATTTCCACCGGCCGCTCCCGACATGATCGAGGCTGGATTCGCCGATTTTGCCGCCCGCTGGAAACCCATCCTCGACCAATACCAAGCCCTCGGCATCAAGTTCGCGCTAGAGGTCCACCCCACGGAAATTGCCTTTGACATTGCCTCAGCCGAGCGCGCTATCCAAGCGCTTGACGGCCACCCGGCCTTTGGCTTCAACTACGACCCCAGCCACCTGGGCTACCAAGGCGTGGACTACGTCGAGTTCATCTACCGATTCAGCGACCGTATCTTCCACGTCCACATGAAGGATGTGGGCTGGTCGGCAACGCCGACCGACGCTGGTGTCTTCGGCGGGCACACCGAGTTCGGCGATCGGCGGCGCTATTGGGACTTCCGCTCGTTGGGCCGCGGCAATATCGACTTCGAAGAAATCATCCGCGCCCTCAACCGCATCAACTACCAAGGGCCGCTGTCGGTCGAATGGGAAGACAGTGGCATGGATCGCGTCCACGGCGCGACCGAAGCAGCCGCCTTCGTCAAGCAGGTCGATTTCCGGCCCTCGGACATTGCCTTTGACGCGGCGTTTGAGGACTAGCCTTGCAGCGTCTTATCGCGCTGCTAGTCGTCGCTTTGCTCGTCGCTTGCGGTGGGCCGGAGCGCGTGCCGCAGACGTTGGTTTTTGGCCGCGGTTCGGATTCGATTGGGCTGGATCCGGCCATTGAAAACGACGGCGAATCGTTCAAGGTCTGCGACAACATATACGAGACGTTGGTGACCTACGACCGCGAGAGCACGGCTGTCGTGCCGCAGCTTGCACATTCTTGGGACATCGCCGCCGACCAGCTCACGTGGACTTTCCATTTGCGCACCGGAGTCCGCTTCCACGACGGCACTCCCTTTAACGCCGCGGCCATGCTGTTTTCACTCGAGCGGCAGTTTGACAAAGACCATCCCTTCCACCAGGTCGTCGGTTCGTACAAGTACTGGCAGGCCATGGGCATGGACGACATTGTCGCCGCGCTAGAAGCACCGGACGATTCGACCTTTGTCATTCGCCTCAAAGAGCCTCATGCCCCCTTTCTGGCGAACTTGGCGATGAACTTCTGTTCGGCGGTCAGTCCTACTGCGGTGGCTCGTTACGGTAGCGATTACTTCAAAAACCCGGTCGGCACCGGCCCCTTTCGCTTGGTCGAATGGCGCAAAGACGAGCGCATCGTCTTAGAGCGCAATTCGGATTACTGGGGGCCACCGCCGCAGCTTGACCGCCTAATTTTTAAGCCTATTCAGGAAGGCTCGGTGCGCTTCTTGGAACTGGCGCAGGGCACTATTCAAGGCTTTGACAATCTCAGCCCGGAGTACATTGAGCCGATTCGCGCCGATTCCAGTCTGCACCTTTTGACGCAGGCGGGCATGAATATCGGCTACTTGGCCATGAACATGGACAAAAAACCCTTCGACGATGTGCGGGTCCGCCGCGCCGTCAACCACGCGGTGGACAAGCAGGCACTGGTGGATAATTTTTACGAGGGCTTGGCTATAGCGGCCAAAAACCCCATCCCGCCGACCTTGTGGAGTTACAACGATGCGATTGCCGGCTATGGCTATGATCCGCCTCAAGCGCGCACCTTGCTGGCCGAAGCTGGTTATGCCGACGGCTTTGAAACCGAGCTGTGGGCCATGCCGGTGCCGCGGCCCTATATGCCGCAGCCGAGCAAAATCGCCGAGGCGATTCAGGCCGACTTGGAAAAGGTCGGCATCCGCGCTCGCATTGTGTCTTGGGAATGGGGCACGTACTTGGACAAGGTATCCGACGGCCAGCACCAGATGGCTTTGTTGGGCTGGACCGGCGACAATGGCGACCCGGACAACTTCCTCTACGTGCTGCTCGACTCAACTGCGGCAATAAAGCCCGCCCAGAATATCTCGTTTTACCGCAGTGGCCAGTTGCACGACGCGCTGGTGGCGGCCCGGCGCTCGACCGACCGCAGCGAGCGCACGCGGTTGTATGCCCACGCGCAGGAAATAGTCCACCGCGACGCGCCTTGGGTGCCGCTAGTACACGCAACGCAGACCGTGGCTTTTCAGCGCCGCGTCACAGGCTTCAAGCTGCATCCCACCGGCAGCAAGTGGTTCCATCGCACCGCGCTGGCTCCTTGAGCACTTATGCACCGCTTCGTCTTTAGGCGGCTGATCGCGCTCTTGCCGACGCTGGCGGGGATTTCGTTTTTAGTTTTTCTGATGCTCTACTTGGTGCCGGGCGATCCGGCCCAGGTCATGCTCGGCGAGCGCGCCAATGCCGAGAGCTTGGCCAAGTTGCGCACGACGATGGGCCTCGACCAGCCCTTTCACGTGCAGTTTTATCGCTTTTTCACGGGTCTGTTAAGCGGCGACCTAGGCCGTTCAATTCGCACTCACGAGAAAATTACCACTGAACTGGCCCAGCGCTTCCCGGCTACTTGCGAGCTGACTTTGGCCAGTATGCTGCTGGCGATGACCGTCGGCATCTCGGCCGGACTGTGGGCTGCGCTGCGGCGGGGCAAAATCGCCGATGTGCTCAGCATGATCTTGGCCACGGCCGGCATTTCCATTCCCGTATTTTGGCTGGCTTTGATGCTGGTGCTGATTTTGGCCTTTTACGTGCCGCTTTTTCCGGTGTCCGGCCGCTTAAGCACGCATATCTACTTTGAGCCGATTACTTATTTCTACATCATCGACACCCTCGCGCAGGGCGATTTGGCGGCCTGCGGCGATGTGCTGTGGCACCTTTTCCTGCCAGCCCTGACTTTGGGGACCATTCCCATGGCCGTCATTGCGCGCATGACCCGCGCCAGCCTGCTCGATGTGCTCGGCGAGGACTACATCCGCACGGCGTGGGCCAAGGGCTTGCGGCAGCAGGGGGTGGTTGTGCGCCACGCCCTGAAAAATGCCTTCATACCCACCCTTACAGTCATTGCTCTCCAATTCGGCTATCTGCTCGGAGGCGCAATTATCACCGAGACCATCTTCGCTTGGCCCGGGGTTGGACGCTGGCTTTTTTTGGCGGTGCAGGCGCGCGACTTCCGCGCCGTGCAGGGTGGGGTTTTACTGCTGGCCACAGTTTTTGTGCTGGCCAACCTCATCGCCGACATGCTCTACGCTTGGCTGGACCCGCGGATACGCTACGACCAAGAATAGGGCTAACAAAAAAGTGGAGAGCAAAGTCGTTGCCTCCACTTTTGCGTTTAACGCTGCCCCGGCGTCCTCTCAGCCACCCGAAGAAGAGATGGTGATGCGGGCGATGTCGGCGACGGCCGGATAGGCGAATCCGTCCTCTACTAACTGCACCACGCCGCCTTCGTCGGCGCCGGTATTGGCCGCCGCTTGCCGCGGTGCTTGATGGGTGCCTATGCCCGGCTGCTCGTTGACTTCCGTACCGGCATCCCACAGCCCAATCTGAGCGGTGATGTCGCCGCTTATGGGTGCGCCATCGTCGGTGAACAGGGCAATGCCGGTGTCGCCGGGTGCCAAGAACAGGTCGTTGGATTGCCCGTACATGGTGGCGAAAGACAGCCGGTCGCCGGGGCGGGCGACGAAGGTGAATTCATAGGCACTGCCCGGCGTCAGCAGGCCGGGGCCGTCGGCTCCTAGTGGGGTGGTGAAGACGCCGCTGTTTCGCGGTAGGCCCGCGGCTAGTTGGGCGGGATTGCCGTCTTCGGCGAGTGCTTCGAGTCCGGCGCCGCGGTCGGGCTGGCCGGCGGTGAAGAAAGGCTCGCCGCCGCGCTGGGCGACCCACGCGCCGGGCGCGAGGAGGGTGCCGAGGTTTTCGATCCGCACGGTGAATTGCGCTGGAGTGCGCGGTTCTGCCGCGCCAGCAGCCGGATCGTCCGATAAGGTCCGCGCAGAAGTGATGGGCCCCTCGGGCATATCGTCGCCGGTGCTGCCGACCGCGTTCGGATAAAAGCCCGACCCGATGGCCAACTCCTGCCCCAATATGCTGAGCGCAACGGCGTAGCTCACCTTCGGCGAGCTGCGGTCTTCGTCGCCTTGTACGATCGGATCATCCCACAGGTACTCGACAAAGCCGCCGCCATTGGCTACCTGCGCGAGGAGTTCTTGGGTGATTTTGACCCCATTGAGGTCTTCGAGATCAATTAGGTTTTGGTCCTCGAGATTTGGATTTTCCCCGTGGAAGATCATGTTGCCTTGCCGATCGGAGATGAACAGATAGATCGAGCCGCTTTTCCACTCGCCTTCGGTGCGAAAAGTCTCAAAAGCCGCCAACACCTCGTCTGCCGGAAGTGCTTCTATGGTTGCCTTAGCCCGCAAGACAAATGCCTCTAACGTCGCTCGATCGACGACGCTGGCTGCTGTTATGGCCGCTTCAGTCTCGGTTGGACCGGCGTCGCCTGCGCCTGCTTCTATGAACGCACCACCGATGGAGGTGACGCTGACGCGGACGATGTCGGCGACGGCTGGATAGGCGAATCCGTCCTCTACCAATTGCACCACGCCGCCTTCGTCGGTGCCGGTGTTGGCCGCCGCTTGCCGCGGTGCTTGGTGGGTGCCCACGCCCGGCTGCTCGTTGACTTCCGTACCGGCATCCCACAGCCCAATCTGAGCGGTGATGTCGCCGCTTATGGGTGCGCCATCGTCGGCGAACAGGGCAATGCCGGTGTCGCCGGGTGCCAAGAACAGGTCGTTGGATTGCCCGTACATGGTGGCGAAAGACAGCCGGTCGCCGGGACGGGCGACGAAGGTGAATTCATAGGCACTGCCCGGCGTCAGCAGGCCGGGGCCGTCGGCTCCTAGTGGGGTGGTGAAAATCCCGCTGTTGGGGTGCAGGCCCGCGGCTAGCTGGGCGGGATTGCCGTCTTCGGCGAGTGCTTCGAGGCCGGCGCCGCGGTCGGGCTGGCCGGCGGTGAAGAAAGGCTTGCCGCCGCGCTGGGCGACCCACGCGCCGGGCGCGAGGAGGGTGCCGAGGTTTTCGATCCGCACGGTGAATTGCGCGGCCACGCGCGGTTCAGGCAGGCCAGGAGCCGGATCGGAAGAGGTCGTAGCCTTGCCGGCTGAGGATAGGGGGTCTCGGTCGGCACAAGCGGCGAGCAGGACGGCCCCAATGCAGGCCGCGTAAAACAGTTTCATGGAAAATTCTCCTAAAAAGGGTTATGGAGTTGTATAGCTGGCACCCTCTGGCGAATGCGCTGTGGGTTGCTATAGCATAAAACTCACATAACGCCTACGTGGTTTCATAAGTTTTAAAAAGCGATACCGGGCGCTAAACGTGCGTCCACGCACCGCTGTTGTTGGAAGATTCGACGGCGGCGGCGACGAATTTCATACCTGCTAAGCCCTCTTGCACACCCGGATGCGGAAAGGCGGTGGGCACGTCCTGTTCGCCGCGCTGCGTGCGGATGAGCCGCTCAATGGTGGTGTGGAGGTTGGCGAGGGCCGGAAAGAAGTCCTCGTGGTGGCCCGAGGGCACCCGCAAGTACGAGGCGACCGCCGCGGGCAGGTCGAATTCAGCGCCAATCCAGTAGGTAATGTCGCGGCCATCGCCGTGGCGCACTAGCAGGCATTCGGCCCGCTCCTGATGCCATTCGATGGAGCCTTTGCTACCGAAGACGCAAAAACCGTTGTCGTTGCGGTAGCCAACCGCAATTTGCGTGGCCGTAATCAGCGCGGTGCCGCCGTTTGCCAACTCGCCGATCGCGTTGAAGTCGTCGTCGAGTACGCGGCCTTCGACAAAGGTGTTGAGCCGCGCCGAGACCCGCTCGACGGCCAGCCCGGTCGTCCAAGTCGCGGCGATAAAGGCGTGCGTGCCAATGTCGCCGCCGCAGTTGGAAATGCCCGTGCGCGCCGGATCGGTGCGCCAGGACGCCTGCTGCTGGCCGGTTTGTTCGAGGGCCGTGGCCAGCCAGCCCTGATTGTACCAAGAGACCACCTTGCGGACTTGGCCGATGTCGCCGCGGTGGATCATTTCCTTGGCCAGCATCATCATGGGATGGCCGGTATAGGTATGGGCTAGGACAAAGGGCACCTGCTGGCGCTCGACTATTTGGGCTAAGTCTTCGGCTTCGGCCACCGTCATGGTGATGGGCTTTTCGCAGAGCACTGGGATGCCGGCCTGCAAAAAGGCTTTGGCTGGCTCGTAGTGAGCGAAGTTGGGGGTGACGATGGTGACGTAATCAAGGGCTTGCTCGCCGCTTTGCACGGCCTCTAACAGGGCTTGGTAGGTGGGATAGCCCTCGATGCCGTAGTCGTCGGCTGCGCGCAGGGCCGCCTCTGGGTTGGAGCGCAGGGCGCCAGCGACCAATTCGCGGCTGGCGTCGAGCGCGATGGCGCGGTTGTGGACCATGCCGAAAAAGGAATCCGGGCCGCCGCCGCCGATCATGCCTACTCTGAGTTTGCTCATGGAATTTCCTCCCCCAAATGTATGATTGAAGTGCTTTCTTCTTAAGTATGTGTGAGAGCCTAAAACTGTCAAATAATTCAGTGTTATTTGAGTAGCACCATCGGCCGCGTTTGCGCGAAGGGCCCAGCGGCCAAATGATAAAAATAAATACCCGTCGCCACCGGGCGGCCCCGGTCGTCTTGGCCATCCCAAGGCACCTGGTGCGTCCCCGCCGTTTGCGGAGCATTGACTAGTTGGCGCACCGGCTGGCCGCTGGCATTGAATACCGTCAGCCGCACCCGGGCTGGGCGCGGCAAGCGATACGCAATTTGCGTCTCGGCGTTGAAGGGATTGGGGAAATTGTGCAATAGCGCGAAGTCGTCCGGCAAGGTGGTCGGTGGGGCCACCACCGCGATCGCAAAGGTGTCCGACCATATCGGGACGCCATCTTTTTCGACGCGTACTGTAAATTCCACTTCAGCCCCGGGCGCAGCCTCCTCGCTCAGGGTTGGGTCTGGACCGAAAAAGAAGACGTTTTTTTCGCCCGGCGGAAAGGAAACAGTGCGCGAACGGCCAGCCCCGCTGGACGGATGCAGTAGCGGGCTATTCCACTCGATAAAAGTGCGCACATGGGCGAGAAAAGTCAGTGGCGAGCGATTTTCGACCTTCAAGGCCAGTGGGATTTGTATGCCTGGCGCAAAGGTGTTGCGGCGGGCGGCTTGCTCCGCTTGGGCCGAGAGAAAGCCGTGAATGACCAGATTTTCCGCCGCCGGCACTCCATTGACGACTAAGCCGCGCACCGCGTCGGCAATCTCGTAGCTGCCAATGGGAAAGGTCAGTTCGCTGGTCGGGCTTGGCGCGATAAAAATCCCGGCCCATTGCTCGCCTGGGACCGCCGCTAGAAAGCGCGTGGTATCGGGGCGGACGTGCAGGGTATTGGCAATCTGCGAGATTGCGGCCGAGCGGATGACAAAGTCGCCGCGTATGTGGAGTTCGCTCCGTTTTGGATCGAGCCCCATCTGCAGGCGGTCTGATCCGGCCACCCTGATTTGGGTGTTGCGGAAAACCACGAGTCGGCCCGCGGGCGCGACCGTCAGATCGCCATCGATCAACACCTCACCCGCCCAGTGCACTTCCTCGCGCAATACCCCGCCCCAGCGCGGCATTATCACGTCTAGTGCCAAGCCGTTGCCAGCGGGTCGCATATTTTGCAGGGCCAATCCGGTGGTCGCTTGGCTGAGCGTCGGCGTCGCCAGGGTTGAGGGATTGGTCTCGACGGCGAGCCGGCGATAGCGCACCCCATCGAATAGATCGCTGGCGTCGCCGAGGTTGCCGCCGCGGGCCCGGGCGTAAGAAGCGTCGTGGGCCCAGAAGTCGAGGTTGTCGCGGCCGGCGAAGCGATCGGCCGTCTGGCCGATGGGAAAGCCGGCGTCGGCGTATTGCCCGTCGGCTGTAACTAGGTCGAGGTGCTTGCGTCGTTCGTCGTCGTTGTCAAAGACTTGTGGCCGGACGTGCCAGACCAGCAGCCCTGCGGCCGGCTCGCCGCGGTGGTAGTAGTTTTCCCGATCGCGGTATTCGAGCAGCAAGTATTCCGTCCACAGGGTGTTGTTATTGGGCGTCTGGGTGCGCAATGGAATTTTGTATATCGCACCGCCGGAGTACAAATCGCGCACGCGCAGATCTAAACGGTCGCGCTCGACTAAGATCAGCCGCTCGTTTTGGGCGCCGATCCAACCCAATTGCTCTAGGCTGCGGGCGCTGAAGGCCGCTGGACCGCTGATGCCATCCCAGCCATGGGCTCCCCAGCCCATTAGCCCCCAGCGGCCAATGCCAGCGCTGTCCTCGGCCGGACTTTGGTTGGGGTTTTTGAGGAAGGAGGTGTCGAAAAAATCGGGTAGTCCTAGGCTGTGGCCAAACTCGTGGGCCATCACCCCTACGGTCTGGGCGAAATTGCCCGTCTCCTGAATCGCTCCCTGCGACGGCAAACCGCCGACGCGGATGGGGCTGCCGTCGGGGCCTAGTGCCCGAGATACGAAAGGTGTTTCTGCCAAGCCCAAGCTCACCAACCCCGTCGCCGGGCCAAACAAAAAGCCGCGGGGCACCGACTGCATGTTGATAAAGATATAATCGACCCAGCCGTCGTCGTCGCCGGAGTTAGGGACGCCATCGGGGCCGTCGTTGTCAAAGCGCGCCAAGTCGATTTGGGCATCGACTTGGGCGAGGATTTGGCGCGTGAAATTTTCGTAGCCACCGCGTTGGCCCGGGGCGGCCGCCAAATAGGCGGCGGCCGCTTGTGAGGCGGCCAAGCGTCGCGGCAGCACCTCGCCGGTGATTGCGAGTTGACCCAAGGACATCGCGTGATAGAAGTGGGCAAAGCTGCCTTCGCGCTCGGGGTCAAAAAGCTGGTCAGCCCACTTGGGCACAGCGGTAGGTTCTTCGTCGGCGAAACGGGCGAAGACTGCTAGGATGTGAATTGCGCCGCTAGCGGGTAGCACCGGCAGCGGCACCGCGCCGGCGATTTTGGTGGCGGGCAAGGGCTGGTCCGCCGCGTGTCCGCCGCAGAGAAATGCTTGGGCTGGGAGCGTGGAGACGCTGCCGAGGGCAATGCAGCAAGCGCAAAGCAAATGGCTCAAATTAGGGGTCACTTGTCTTTTGCTCCGTTTGGTCAGCGGTATTGGCTCACCGCGTTCTAAGGCATATTCCGGCGCAACTGTTCGGCGTCCAAACCGCGGTTGAAGGCGTAGTTTTTGTAGGACAACGCCAGCAGAATATCGCGCTGGCGAATTTCTACCTGGCGCGGCAGATAGAGTGCTTGCTCGCGCCGGTATTCTTTAAGCTCGCGCACTAGGACTTCACCTCCGGGTAGGGGGATGCGCTCGCGCAACACCAAACCGCGGCGCAAATCCAGCCACGCCTGCCGCCCTCCGGCTAGCGCAACCACCGCGTGGTCGGCCTGCGGATATTCGACCGGCTCGACGATGGAGCCCGGCTCGACGAGGCCGAGCAAAGCGTAGCGCAGGTCGCAGGATGCCAAATCTAGTCCGGTCAACGTGGTTAGCAACCGGCCTTGGACTGGTCCTTTTAAGGGCTGGCCCATGCCCCGGCCGTACACGGTTAGACTGTCGCCGTCGAGGAGAGCGGTAAAGATGTGGGTAAAGAACGGGCCGCGCACCTCGACGCGGCAGAGATCTGGATTGACCAACTGCACCAGGGCTGTTCCCCGATCGCGCGTCGCGCCGCGCCGCAGCTCAATGGTCGCTTCGGCCGTCAGATCGGCGAACTGGGCGAGGGACGCCGAGGCCGCGAGCAAGGCCGCCGGTCCTTGGTCTGCATCCCAGCCTTCCCGCACCACCAGCGGCGGTGCGCAAGCTAGCGCGAGGGTGCAGAGCGCAAACCACTTCATGGCAGTAACTTGCGCTGGACTTCTTCGTTGTCCGGCGCAAGTTCCAGCACCTTTTGCCAATGCGCCCGCGCCTCGTCCATTTTGTTGAGCGCGTTGGCAATGTCGCCGGCGTGGTCGAAGATCACGGCTTGCTCTTCGGGATCGCCCTCGTCCATATGCTCTAAGGCTTGTTGCAGATATTGTTCGGCCTGGGCTAGCTGGCCGAGGCGGAAGTAGGCCCAGCCGATGCTGTCGAGGAACGCGCTGTTGTCCGGTTCGAGCGCGATCGCCTTCTCCAAGAGCGCGACTGCTTCGGTCAGCCGTATGCCCTTGTCCGCGTACATATAGCCGAGGTAGTTGAGCGCGTAGGCATCGTTTGGCTCGAGTTCCAACAGGCGTTGGAAAGTCTCTACGGCGCGGTCGAAATAGTCGTCGCGGCCCAGTTTGCGCGCAGCCTGTTCGTAGCAGGCTCCGAGGTAAAAGAGTACGCGGCTTTTGTCGTTGGCCAGGGCAACGGCCTGACGCAGCTTCTCAAGGGCCGCTTCCCAGTGCTCTAGTTGCTCTAACGCGATGCCCCAGTGCAGAAAGGTCGGGCTATAGGCAGCGTCGATTGAGGCCGCTGTCTCGTATTGGGCCAGCGCGTTTTCCCACTGCCCCTGCCGCCCCAAGCTGATGCCCCACCGCACGTGCAGCGCAGCGTGGCCTGGCGATACTGCAAGGGCTTGACTATAGACTTCCACTGCCTCGGCCCAAGCGTCTTGTTGCTCTAATGCCAGTCCCCAGTAGAGATAGATATCAACCGCGTCGGGCTGGTGCTCAAGGCCGCGCTGGTACACGGCGATGGCCTCAGCGTAGCGCTCGGTGCTTTCGAGGGCCGTCCCCCAGTACAGGTAAATCTCGCTGCTGTCGGGCATGGCCTCTGCCGCTTGACTAAGGACCGCAGTAGCCGAGTCGTAGTCCTCCAAGTGGATGTAGTAGCGCGCTAGGTCGGTCCACTGTGCGACCGTTTGCGGCTGCATCTCGACGATGCGCTTAAAAATCAACTTCGCTTGGTCGTACTGGCCGGCCTCGGACAAGGCGACTCCCAAGTGGTAGAGCACTTCGGCGCCCTCTTCGGCGAGGATGTCCTCTAGGTCGTGCTCGGTGACCATCAGCCGCGCCAAGTGATAGGGGATGCTGCTGTCGGGCAGGTGGCCGGCGGCCTCGCGGTAGATGGCAATGGCCTCGTGGCGGTGCCCCTGCGCCAGCTTGAGTTCGGCCAGCCCTAGCCAGGCATCCTCGACGGTGGGATCGGCTGCGAGGACGCGGCGATAGATGCGCTCGGCCTCTTTTTGCTGGTTGGTGCGCGAAAAAATGCTGGCTATATCGACCTTGACCTCTGGTGGTACGCGCTCTTGGGCGAGCACTTCCTTGAAGAGCGGAGCGACGCGCTCGGGTTGGCCTGTTTCAAAGTAGAGATAGGCCAAGTGGCGGTAGAGCGGCCAATTGTCCGGCTCGTAGCGCAGCAGCTCTGCGATGTGATCAATGGCGCCGGCGCGGTCGCCTTGGCTTTCCAAAGTGCGAATCAGCAGACGGCGCAACGGCACTTGGCTGCCGTCTAATGCCAAGCCCTTGCGGGCAAAATGGACGGCCATGTGGGGGTCGTCGATGCGCTGGTAGTTGTAGGCGAGGCGGGCGTAGATGGTGGGCGAAGTCGAGTCGAGGTCGGCCGCGTTGCGCAGGGCGACTATTGCGCCGAGGTAGTTGTGTTGCGCTTCAAAGACCTTGGCCTTGACGAAGTACTGCATGGCTTGGTCGGAGGCTGTCGGCGCTGCGGCTGTCGGCACTTTAGCACTCCGCAGGCCTGTGCAGCCACCCACTGACAGGGCGAAGGCGCAGAGTAGGAAAATGAGCGAGACATTATTCATAAGTTGGGGAGTTGGCCTGTATTAGCGGTTTTCAAGAAGTCGTGCATCGCGCCATCGCATCGATGAGCGCGTCGCGGAATTTAACAAAGCTGTGAGAGCGGTTGCAGTACGGGTTGAGGTGAGTGGCAATGGTACGCGCTACTTCTACCTTGCGCAGCCCGTTTTTGAAATAGCCACCGTTCTGCAAGATGCGTTCAAACGCCTCCCAAGTACCGCCTTTTATAGCATCGGGATTGCGGTAGGGTGCCCGATTCGGAACGGTTGGCGACACCTTTGGATCGGCGCTCTTGACGGCTTTCCAATCGCCGAAGTACCACGCTTCAAGTTCTTCAATTACAATGCGGTTTACCACTTGCCAGAGGTACCCCCCGGATACTGAACGGGTACTTAATCCTGCTATGGTCGCTGCCTTTTCGAGCTGTTGCTTGAGTTGATGGCAATCGCCGTCGTCGCAATCAACCACCACGACGATACGCCCATAGTTCGACGGCCAATGGGCGTAACCCTTTAGACGATCCTGTAAATTATCCAACATGTCTTTCTTGCCCTGAAACGCATGGACGCGAAAGGAAGGACAGTCTGCGGAAAATAGACGCGGGAGTAATTCGTGCAGGAATGCCTCCATAGAAGGCTCTTCGACCAGAAACTCTAGATGGGGCTTCTCCATCATTCATCCCTTCTGAATGGGTCCAGTGCCCCCACCTTGGTTGACTAGGGGATCCCCCACGTTGAAGTAGCCCTCCATCCATAGGTGACCGAGCCGTGCTCCTTGCTCCATGAACGCTCGTACTTCCTCTATATCTGCGACACATTGCGTTTGTGCGTAGCCTTTCTCATCGCGCCAGAGGACGCGGACTTCTTTAGGCTGCAAGGCATTGAGGAAAAACGGCGAATGAGTGGTGACCAGTAGTTGGGTGCGTTCACCGGCAGCACGGCACTCCTCGGCCAGTTCCCAAAGCAGTCGGGGGTGGAGAAAGTTTTCTGGCTCCTCAATGCCTATAAAAGGCGGTGGAGTCGGATCGTGGAGGAGCACGAGATAGGCCAACATTTTGAGCGTACCGTCGGAGGCGAAACGCGCTAACACCGGATGGATAAACGGAGCGTCCTTGATTTGTAACAGCAGGCGACCGTCGGGCATAGTCTCGGCCAGCACCTTCTCAATGCGCGGTACGCGCTGGCGCAGCACCTCAAAGATGCGCTCGAGCCGCTCTGGGTGCTGCTCGGCCAAGTATTGGATAACGTTGGCGAGGTTGGTACCCGTTTTGCTTAACTGCTCCTGCGGCCCGGCTTGGGACTGGCCGCGTGCACTATCTGCCGAGAGATACGAGACATGCCAGCCAGTAATGAACTGGCGCAGTGCCGCCGCGCGTGGGTGATCGGCGAACTGTCCTAGTGCATTGACTGCCAGCAGGTCAGGTCCTTTGAGGGGAATTTCTATTCGCTGATCTTCTTCGTCTGGTTGGTCTCCGCTAACCGCTCGGCCTTGGCCTTGCTCGTATTGGAGAAATCGAAATGGCTTTCCGTGCTGGCCCCGTCGCCATTGCAACCACTCCTCGACTACGACGGGTACCCCCTTGTGTTCGTGGACGGCCAAGTGATAGGTGATGAGCGGCTGTTTTGGCTGCTCTCGGTACTTGATCTCGATTACTACTGGCCCCCCCTCTGCTTCTCGGGACACCAGTTCCTTGCTCCGCCCGCGCTCATCCCAAGCGCGGCGCAACCCTAACTCGAAGCATTCCGCCAAAAAAGCGAATACGTCGAATACGGTAGATTTGCCACTGCCGTTGGGCCCGAGTAGTACTGTCAGCGGCGTCAGGTTTCTAAACTCGACACTCCGCAAGGCGCGGAAATTCTGCACCTTCAGATATTCAATGCGCGCCGGCGCAGCGGGTTGGGCAATAACTGGGTCCATTTGTGGTCTCCGTTGGTCGGGAGGCTAAATTTTTGGATCCAAAGCGTCTCTAAGCCCGTCGCCAAAGAGGTTGAGTGCCAAGACGACCGCGAAGATAGCTAGTCCGGGAAAGACCATGACCCAAGGTGCTTGCAACAGCAGTTCGCGCCCGCCCGATAGCATGGCTCCCCACTCGGGCGTCGGCGGCTGGGCGCCCAAGCCCAAAAAGCTCAACCCGGCGGCGTCGAGGATGGCCGTGCCCAAGCTGAGCGTGGCTTGCACGATGAGCGGGACGGTGCAGTTGGGCAAGATGCTGTAGAACAAAAGCCGCGCTTCGCCAGTCCCTAGTGCCCGTGCGGCCTCGACGTATGCGGCCTCGCGCACGGTCAACACCGAGGAGCGCATCAGGCGGGCAAACTGCGGCACCAACACCATGCTGACGGCGAAAATGGCATTGTCGATGCCCGGCCCGATGACGGCGACAATGGCAATGGCCAAGAGGATGCTGGGGAAGGCCAGCATCAGGTCCATCAGCCGCATGATGAGCATGTCGGCGACTCCGCCGCGATAGCCGGCGATGAGGCCGAGCAAGGTGCCAGCAGAGGCGGCCAGGGCGATGGCGACCAGTCCAATTCGCAACGAGATGCGCGCCCCGTACACGATGCGGCTGAAGATGTCGCGGCCAAAGTCGTCTGTGCCCAGCCAGTGGCTGGGCGATGGCGGCTGTAAGCGCCCATAGAGGTTTTGCGCCAGTGGATCGTATGGGGCCAGCAGGGGTGCTAACAGGGCGACTAGACCCGCGCTGGCCAAGACCGCGCCGCCGATGAGCGCCAGCCGCTGCTGGCCGAGCCGCCGCAGTTGGCCGGTGACGTGTGAAAGTATCTCGAGCATGACAAATTAGCTGGGCTCTAAAACTAACATACCCAGCGGCGGCAGGCGCAACGCCGCCGAATGCGGTCGGCCGTGGCAGGCGACCGGCTCGGTGTGCACCCAGCCGCCGCCGCCCACGCCGCTGCCGCCGTAGATTGCGGCGTCGCTGTTGAGCACCTCGCGGTGCGGTCCGGCGGCTGGCAGCCCGAGCCGGTAATCTGCGCGCGGCACCGGGGTGAAGTTGCAGACGAAGACGAGGGGTTTTTCGCCGTCGGCGCGGCGCACAAAAGCCGCGATGCTCTGTGCCGCGTCCGAGCAGTCGATCCATTCA
Source organism: Candidatus Latescibacterota bacterium (assembly GCA_965221515.1). Taxonomy (GTDB): domain Bacteria; phylum Latescibacterota; class UBA2968; order UBA8231; family UBA8231. The sequence goes on along the minus strand of OZ244897.1, from coordinate 2,412,069 downwards.
AAACCAGTGGGGTGCGCGTCGGTGCGGTGCAAGGCTGCGCAGCGACGATAGAGTTGGTTGAGATCGCCCAGCCAGCGATAGACGCCGCGGTGGTCCGCGTCGTCGAGCAGGTGCCAAGGCAATTGGCGTTGGTGGTCCCATTCTTCCCACTGCGCCAGTTCGGCTCCCATAAAGAGCAGCTTCTTGCCCGGGTGCCCGTACATAAAGCCGTAGAGCAAGCGCAAGTTGGCCCGTTGCTGCCAAGCGTCGCCGGGCATCTTGCGCAAGAGCGAGTGCTTGCCGTGTACCACCTCGTCGTGCGACAGCGGCAATACGAAGTTTTCAGTATAGGCGTAGAGCATGCCAAAGGTCAGGTCGTCTTGGTGGTGGCAGCGGTGGATGGGATCGCGCTGCATGTAGCGCAGGATGTCGTTCATCCAGCCCATATTCCACTTAAAGCCAAAGCCGAGGCCGCCGGCGTCGGCCGGGCGGGAGACCTGCGGCCAAGCAGTCGATTCTTCGGCGATCATCAAGGCCCCGGGGCACTGCTCGCCGATGACGGTGTTGAGCTGTCTGAGAAAATCAATGGCTTCGAGATTTTCGCGCCCGCCAAAGGCGTTAGGCACCCATTCCCCTTCCGCCCGCGAGTAGTCGAGGTAGAGCATGGAGGCCACGGCATCGACCCGCAGGCCGTCGAGGTGAAAGTGTTCGAGCCAAAACAGGGCGTTGGAAATGAGAAAGGAGCGGACTTCGGCGCGCCCGTAGTTGAATATACAAGTTTGCCAATCGGGATGCCGCCCTTGGCGCGGGTCGCGGTGTTCGTAGAGGCTGGTGCCGTCGAACTGAGCCAAGCCGTGGGCGTCGCTGGGAAAGTGCGCGGGCACCCAGTCGAGAATAACGCCGATGCCGTGGCGATGGCAGTAGTCGATGAAATAGGCAAAATCCTCGGGGGTGCCAAAGCGCGCGCTCGGGGCGAAATAGCCGGTTCCTTGATAGCCCCACGAACCGTCGAAGGGATGCTCGGCTACTGGCATCAGCTCGATATGGGTAAAACCCAGCTCGACTACGTGGGCGACCAATTGGTGAGCCAACGTGCGATAGTCGAGATAGGCACTGCCGTTGCGCCGCCACGAGCCGAGATGCACCTCGTAGATGGCGAGGGGAGCTTCGACCCAGTTGCGCTCGCGTCGCGCCGCCATCCACGCGCCGTCGCTCCAGGCGAACGCATCGCGCCGGCAGATGGCAGAAGCCGTGCGCGGCGGCGGCTCGGTTGCCAAGGCAAAGGGATCGCTTTTGAGCAGTATGGCACCGGCGCGGCTGAGGATTTCGTACTTGTAGAGTGCGCCCGCGCCCACCTCGGGGACGAACAGTTCCCAGACCCCGGATGGGCCTAGCGAGCGCATGCAGTGTCGCCGACCGTCCCAGCCGTTGAAATCGCCGACTACGCTGACCCGGCGGGCGCTGGGTGCCCACACTGCGAAATACGTGCCCTCGGCGCCGTCGATGCAGCGCGGCTGCGCCCCCAGCACTTGATAGGCGCGGTAGTGCGTTCCCTCGTTAAAGAGGTATTGGTCGTGGGGTGCCAGTTGTGGCCAGAACGAGTACGGGTCGCGGCAACAGCGCACCGCGCCCTGCGCGTCGGTTATTTCGAGCTGGTACGCAAAGGGCGTGCTGCGTCCGGCAATCCGCGCCTCGAACAGCCCGTCGGCGTGAATTTTGCTCGCTGGAAAGCTCGCGTTTTGCCCCCCGCGCTCCACGACCCGCACGCGCACGGCATCGGGCAAGAACGCGCGCACTGCGCATTCTCCGTCTAACGGATGCATACCCAAAGTCGAGAATACATCGGCGCATTCGCCGCGGACAAGAGCCTCTATCGTCTGTGGCTCAAGTGTTACTTGCATGGTCGCATTCGCTCAGCGTTGAACATAATTAAGAGAAGATAGGTCAATATAAGAGAAAGGTATAGGGCGGCGACAAGGAGGACGGCGGAATGGCGCGATAGGTAATACTGCTTTTGGGGAGATAGGTTATATTTTTAAAAACTGACGTTGCACGCGAGGGTTTTAGATGCTTCGCCTCCGCGGTGCTGCGCTCAGCACGACCACAACAGGCGCTAGTGAATAAAAAAATCGCCACTTCCGGCTGGGGGCTGTACCCGCTCGTCGCCGCCTCGGTTCAGCGCGCGCGCTATCTAAGCGACCTTGGGCGCGCTGTCGCGACGCCGATTTTGCCCCAGGGCAATTGCCGTTCCTACGGCGACGCCTGCCTGTACGAGCGCGTCGTCTCCACCCTGCCCCTCAAGCACCTGCTCGACTTCGATCGGCAGCGCGGGCTGTTGCGCGCCCAAGCCGGCATTACCCTCGCGGAAATCATCCGCTTTGCCCTGCCTCGGGGGTTTTTCCCGCCCGTTACGCCGGGGACTAAGTTCCCCACGCTCGGCGGCTGCATTGCCGCGGATGTACACGGCAAAAACCACCACGCCGAGGGTTCTATTGCCGCCTTTGTCGAATCGTTGGACATGGTGTTGGCCGATGGCTCGCTAGTGCGCTGCTCGCGCAATGAGCGCGCCGATCTGTTTTGGGCCACGCTCGGCGGCATGGGCTTGACGGGATTTATCTATGCGGCGACGCTGCGGCTAAAAAAGGTGCCGTCGGCGTACATCCGGCAGCGCACCATCAAGACGGCGAATTGGGCCGAGACCTGCCGCGTTTGCACCCAGACCCAGCATCAGTACACCTATTCGGTCGCGTGGATCGACGGCCTGCAAACGGGCCGACGGCTAGGGCGCGGCCACGTGCTGCTGGGGGAGCACGCCGACGCACCCGCTAGCAAGGGCAAAGCACCCGTTCACGGCGAGGGCCGTTGGGCGGTGCCGTTTTTCTTGCCCGGCGGCGTGCTCAATGCTCAGTCGCTGAGGGTGTTTAACGCGCTGTATTACCATCGCCAAGTGCGCCGGGCGACCGAGGCGCTGGTCCACTACGACCCGTATTTCTATCCGCTCGATGCCATCGGCGGCTGGAACCGCCTGTACGGCCGCCGGGGCTTTTTGCAGTACCAGGTTGCCGTGCCCGATGCCGATGGCGCGGCGGTGATCGCCGATTTGCTCGGGCGCATCGCCCGTCGGGGCATGGCTTCGCCCTTGGCCGTGCTCAAGACGTTTGGGCCGCCGAGCGAGGGCTTGCTTTCTTTTCCCATCGCCGGCTATACCCTCGCGCTGGACATTCCCTTGCGCGACGCGGGGACGATTCCCTTCTTGCGTGCATTGAACAAGACCATTGTCGAGGCCAAAGGCCGCGTCTATCTGGCCAAGGACGCCATTTTGCAAAAAGAGGATTTTGCCGCCATGTATCCACAACTCGAAGAATTCAAAGCGATCAAGCGCAAATACGATCCCCAATGCCGCTTCCGCTCCTGTCTGTCCGACCGCTTGGGGATTACGTGAGGGCCTTGGTTTTGGGGGCCAAGTCGGCGATTGCCCAAGCCATCGTCGAGTGCCTTGACGGCTATGATTTCGCGCTGGCCGCCCGCGAGTGTAGCCAATTGGAGCCGTTTGCCGCGGACTTGCGGCTTAGACGCTCGTGCCAAGTGGAGCTGTTTGAGTTTGAGGCCTTGGACTTTGCGGCGCTGGCGCGTTTGCCGCAGCAGGTGCACGAGCGCGGCGGCCCCTTCGACTTGGTAGTCCTCGCCTTTGGCTATCTGGGCGACGAGCCCAGCGCCCAGCGCGATACGGATGAGCTAGCCCACATCCTCAACGCCAACTTCACCGCCGCGGCCATCGCGCTGGCGCATTTGGCCAATTATCTGGAAAAAAGGGCTGCGCCGGCTGGCATTATCGCCATTTCGTCTGTGGCGGGCGACCGCGGCCGCCAAGGCAACTACGCCTATGGGGCCGCCAAGGGGGGGTTGTCGATTTTCTTGCAAGGGCTGCGCAATCGGCTGGCCGCGACGGCTGTGCACGTCCTGACGGTCAAGCCCGGGTTCGTCGATACGCCTATGACCGCGGGGCTAGACGGGCTTTTTTGGGTGGCTCGGCCAGAGCGCGTAGCGGCCGATATTGTGCGCGCGTATCGGCAGGGAAAAGATGTGCTCTACACGCCTTTTTTTTGGCGCTGGATCGCGCTCGCCGTCAAGATCATTCCCGAGCGCATTTTTAAAAAAATGAAGTTGTGATGGCTGCAATTGAGGTTTGGTGCGAGCGTTGAACGGATAGACGCGACTAGTCATTCGACAGAAAAGGAGCTGTAACCATGATTCATACTACTATGTGGACCTATCCTTGGGATGTGATTGACGAGGGCGTGGACCGCGTCATCGGGTTCCTCAAGGAAGAGGTAGGGCTGGATGCAATCAGCTTGGCTACGGTCTATCACACCTACGATCAGCTACGCACCCACATCCCTGGCAAAAAGCTCTTTTCCGGCTACGAGGACGCCATCTACTTCCAGCCCCAAAGCGAGTTGTATCAGGGCACTAAGATCGAGCCGCATGTACACCCTACGGCTCGAGACCAAGACCCGGTGCGGATTATCGCCGCGGCCTGCCGGGCGCGCGGTCTGGAACTGATTTCGTGGGCGGTGCCCCTGCACAACCACTACCTGGCGAGGCAGCATCCCGACTGTGCCTTGCTCGGCGCATTCGGGGACCGCTATCCGGGTTGTCTGTGCCCGGCCAATTTAGCGGTGCGGGAATACGTCCTAGGTTTGAGCTTGGACTTGGCCACCAACTGCGGTGTGCAGATGATCGAGTACGAGTCCTTGCACTACATGGGCTTTGGCATGTTCCGCAACCACGCCAAGGTGGGAGTCGAACTCGGCGCAGTGGGGTCGCTGTTGTTGTCGCTGTGTTTTTGCGCTGGGTGTGCGCAGCGGGCGGCGGATCGGGGGATGGATGGGGAGGAGTTGAAGGGCCAAGTGGAAAAGTGGCTGTTGGATATCTTCGAGGAGGGGCCGCCGGAGCGCAGCGCGGAAGAATTCGTCGCCGACGAGCCTTTGGTCAACGAGTACTTAAAGATGCGTGCGGATACAGTGACATCGCTGGCTGCCGAGGTGAAAGAGGCCGTAAAAATGCCCGTTTCTTTTTTGTATATGGGCAATTATCACCACCACGGCATTGACCGCAAACCCATCGAACAGATCGTCGATTGGGTCAATGTTCTGTGCTACAGCGGCTCGCCGGACGAGGCCGGCCAAAGGGCGCAGGAGACGTTGGCCGATATGGACGATCCGTCTATGTTGATCTGCGGCCTGAACGGCCACCGCCCCATAGACAGCGCCGAACAGATGCGAGATATCATCGCGGCGGTTTACCAAACGGGGGCGCGGCGGTTTTCGTATTACAATTACGGTATGATTTCCCGGCGCAATCTCAAGTGGATTGCCGCGGCCATTGCCGCGGTGCGTGCGCTCGACGCGGATGCCCCAAGCTAAGGTTGCGGCAACGCCAGTGCCACTAACTGCGGCGCCCCGCGGTCGTCGTTGATTGGAAATACGATATACTGACGCCCGTTGGCCATATAGCTGATAGGGCTGCCGTTGGGGTGCCCGGGGAATTTCAGCTCGGCCAGCACCGCTCCCGTATCTAGGTCGAGGGCGCGCAGATAGGGCGCTTGCTCGACGAAGTTATGGTCGCTGAGGTCGCCCCACCAGTCGGGCTGCTGCGAGACCACTACCAGCACGGTCTGGGTGGCGAGTATAAAGTTGTAGTGGAACCAGCCCATAGGGGGCAGGTCGAGGTCGCGCAGTGCCCGATGGTGGATGGGGCCTTGACCTATCGGACTCATCCAGACGTGCTCGCCGGTATTCAAGTCGATGGCGGTGATCCGACCATAGGGGGGTTTAGTCAGCGGCAGGCCATCGACGTATTCAGCACTCCTTTTGAACGAGGCGTAGGCCGAAAAAGCGCGCGGGTTGCTCACCTTTTCCAGCCACACCACAGCCGGATCGGTCCGCGAAGGGACGTAGAGCACATTCTTTTGCGGCACCAGCGCCGCGCCGCTCCAGTCCGAGCCGCCCAAGCCCCCAGGCAGTACCAGGGTGCCCTTTTCGCTGGGCGGGGTGAACAGCGGGCCGTGCTCGTATTTTTGCAGAATCGCCAGTGCCTTTGCGCGCAGCTCGGGCGCAAAGTCGATCAGGTCGTCTTCGCGCAGCCCCTGGCGGTCGTAGGGCGCGGGCTTGCTGGGGAAGGGTTGGGTTGGCCAGGTTTGCTCGCCTGGGGTTTTCGATTGGGGTACTGCACGCTCTGCAATCGGCCAGACCGGCTCGCCGGTGGTGCGGTCGAGTACATAGCAAAAAGCCTGTTTGCTGACTAAAGCTAAGGCTTTGATCGCCTGGCCTTGTACTGCTATATCGGCGAGGACTGGCGGTGCTGGCGGGTCGTAGTTCCACAGGCCGTGGTGGATGAGCTGGTAGTGCCAGACGCGCTCGCCGGTGGCCGCCTTGAGGCAGACCAGCGTCTGGCTGAAGAGATTGGCACCGGGGCGCTCGCCGCCGTAGTGATTGTGCGTGGTGCTGCTGACGGGCAGGTACACGTAGCCTAGCTCGTCGTCGGCACTCATCGCAGCCCACACATTGGCTTGGCCAAAGGTTTGATAGGCGTCGTTTTCCCAGGTGTCGTTGCCGTACTCGTCCGCTTGCGGCACGGTCTGAAAGACCCACAGCTGTTGGCCGGTGTGGGCGTCGAAGCCGCGCACGTCGCCGGGCGTGACGTATTGGGGGGGAGATTGACCGTGCCAATCGACAATGGCGGAACCGACCACCACTACGTCGCGGCAGACGATCGGTGCCGAAGTGACGCAGTAGCGGCTGCGATCGATGGGACGGCGCAGTCCCTTACTCAAATCGGCAAAGCCGCCGGTGCCAAATTCCGGGTCGGGCTGGCCGGTCTCGATGTCGATTGAATAGAGGCGGTCGGTGGCGGTGGCGTAGAAGATGCGCTTTTTGCCGCCGCTTTGCCAATAGGCGATGCCGCGCAGGATGCCAGTGAAACCCTCGTAGTTTTCCCATACTTTCGGATCAAAAGTCCACAGTTGCTCGCCGGTTGTCGGATCGACCGCGCAGAGGATGTTGAAAGGCGATCCGTAGTAGAGTACGCCCTCGACCATTAGGGGGGTGCCCTTGTTGGTACCAGTCCACATGTACTGACGCTCGGCGATGTTCTCGTCGGGGGCTGTGTAGCGCCAAACTTCCTGCAACTGGGCGAAATTATCGCCGCCAATCTGCGCTAGGGGAGCGTACTTGCTGCTGTTGGCATCGGCTGCGTAATAGGGCCATTCTTGGCTGTGGGCTGGGCCCATGGCGAGCATTAGCAGGGGGCCGAGGCCCAAGAGAACGGACATGGCGAGCCTACAGCAGAATCCCGGCCACGCAGGCGGTCATAAAGCAGGCCAGCGTGCCGCCGAGCATGGCGCGAAAACCCAATCGCGCCAAGTCGCGCCGCCGCTCGGGGGCCAGGCCGCCGATGCCGCCGATTTGGATGCCGATGCTGCTGAAGTTGGCAAAACCGCATAGGGCATAGGTTAGGATGACCACCGAGCGCTGGCTTAGCTCTACGCCCGAGCCGGGCTGGAGCCACTGGCTTAGCTGGACGTACGAGACGAATTCGTTGGCCACCATTTTCTTGCCCAACAACTCGCCGGCCAGCAAACAATCCTTGGCCTCAATGCCCATCAACCAAGCAAGGGGCGCAAATAGATAACCCAGTGCCGCCGATAAAGACCACGCCAGATGCTCCATACCTAGCACGTAGCCCACGCCTCGACCTAGTAGGCCGAGTGCTCCGTCCACTAAGGCGATCAATCCCAATGCTGCAATGAGCATGGCCGCCACGTTCAGGGCCAACCGCAAGCCGTCCAAGGTGCCGTTGGCCGCGGCTTCTATCACATTGGTGGCCGTGCGCTCTACTTCAATCGATACCCGCCCTAGCGTTTGGGACTCTTCTACTTCCGGCTGCATCACTTTGGCCACCAGCAGCGCCGCCGGGGCCGAGATCACCGAGGCGGCTACCAAGTGGCCGGCGTCGATCCCCAGGCCCACGAAGGCGGCCAAGACGCCGCCGGCAATGGTGGCAAAGCCGCCCACCATCAAGGCCATCAGTTCTGACCGGGTCATGCTAGCCACGTATGGGCGCACTATTAGGGGAGCTTCGGTCTGACCGACGAAGACGTTGGCGGCCGCGGCTAGGCTTTCCGCGCCCGAGGTGCGCAGGGTGCGCTGCATGACCCAGGCGAAGGCCGCCACCACGTACTGCACCAACCCCAAGTGATAGAGTACGCCCATTAGGGCGGCAAAGAAGATAATGGTCGGCAAGACCTTGAAGGCGAAAAAATGCTCGCCGAATGCCTCGCCAAAGACAAAACTAGAGCCGGCATCGACATAGTTGAGTAAGGCCGTGAAAAAAGCGCCGATATAACCGAAAAATGCCTGTCCGGGCCCGGTCTTAAGGATGAGTAGGGCGAGGAGAAATTGCAGGCCCACGCCAGCTACTACCAAGCGGCGATCTACGTTGCGGCGGTCGGTGCTCATGGCCAAAACTAGGGCGAGCATCACCAAAAGCCCGAATAGGCTAATCAGCCGTTCCATCGGTCTCTACTTCTCGTGCGAGAGTGGGAGGATACTGGGGAAAGTATAAATAAAAACGGCCGGAAAGCCCCGCCGAATGCAATTGAATACATAGAAGTTTACCGCCGCCCATTTGTTTTTAGGCTACCCCAGGTGGTTTCGGCGATGGAACTGGATTCATCAACGGGGTGGAGTTTCCAGACTACGACCCCGGTCTGCCGGGTGGTCGTCAGCAGTAGGGTGTTGTCTTCAATGGCATAGGTGCTAACCCCCGACTCGTTGAGTATGGCGATGAATTGCACCGTGGCGAGTTGGGCGAAAAATGCGTCGATAAATTCCTCGGCAAAGGCCGGGTAGTTTTTTGCCGGGATTGCGTGCGAGTCTGCGACATAGCGGGCAAAGTCGCGGGCGACTTGGGTGAAAAATTCGCCGAAGTTTTTGCCATCAACCGATAGGTCTAATGCGACTATATCGACTGCGATATGGTCGCCCGCGACGCCATAGGTGCCGGTGCCGTGGGCAACAATTGTCTCGATGGTGGGGGGGTCGGGGACTTGCACCTGAGCCAAGAAGTCGTCTTTTACCTCGATGACTTGGTCGATTGCAAAGGCTCCATCCTCCTCGAAGGTCAGGCGAGCGGCAATCTCGCCGATTTGCTCATCGACGATGCGGCCTTCCCAAGTGCCGTGCAGGGCTGCTGGCTGGGCGGCGAGCGGCGCGACGAGCAGGCCGAGCAAAAGAACAGACGACTGGAACTGGCGCATAGGAAGGCTCCTTACTCGTACAAATGGGCGACGTACTCTGCGTAGCCGTTGTAGGGGAGGGTCTCGCGTCGTTCGGGCGCACTGGGATCGGTGGTGATGAAGCCCTCGGTGGCTTGCGACCAGCGCGGATGGGGCACATCGGGTTCGACATTGGAGGTAAAGCCGTATTCGTGCGGTGCCAGCGTATGCCAAAACGTCGCCGGCTGTTGGCTGATAAATTCGATTTTGGTGATCGACTTGATGCCCTTATAGCCGTATTTCCAAGGCGTCACCAGCCGCAGGGGGGCCCCGTGTTGCTTGGGCAGTTGGTGGCCGTAGATGCCGGTCACCAGCAGCGTCAATTCATGGGTTGCTTCGTCCATAGTCAGGCCCTCGGTGTAAGGCCAGGGCCACTCGGATCGATCCCATTGGACGGGGGCCACCTCGGGATTGAAGAAGGAGATCATGCGCACGTAGCGGGCCGACGACAGCGGTTGTACTAAGTCGATGAGGTCCCGCATGGGAAAGCCCGTCCACGGGATGGCCATGGACCAAGCCTCGACGCAGCGGTGGCGATAGAGGCGCTCTTCCAAGTCCATGATGCCGATTAGGTAGTCGATGTCGTAGGTCTTGGGCTTTGGCACTAGGCCGCTTATTTCCACGGTCCAGGGGGCCGGCGCAAAATTGTCTATGAAACGCCAGACCTGCTTGGAGGTGGAGAATTCATAGAAGTTGTTGTAGCGGGCGGCGACGGCCTCGTCGGTGAGCGGCCGGTCGAGCGTGGAAAACGCATCGTTTGTGGGGGCCGGATACCAGGCCGAAGGCGGGGTTGGCTCGGTGCTGGCGGGGTCGAGGTATTTTGTTGGATCGACGAGGGTTGCTGGATTGAGGAGCTTTTCCGGGATGCATCCGGCCAGCAGGCCGATGGTGCCCAAACCGGCTCGCCGGATGAATTTGCGGCGGTTGAGATAAACGGCTTCGTCGGTGGCCTGACGCTGGGGGAGTTGCCATTTTTTGCGCGGCATCAAAGTCTCCTTGCTAGTGCTTGAAAGCCAGCCCGGCGGCGTAGGTTGTGCCCGCTGCGGTATTGCAGCCGGACGCGATGTGAAATAGATCGACGCCGATTTGTAGATGCTTACTGACAGACCAGATCAAGCCTGGAGCCAGCTTGCGGATATCTTGGTCGCCGACGAAACCGCCTTGTCCCATGGCACCGCAGTCGCCCATGGTGCGCACTCCTTCGACGGCGCCTTTGACTAGTAGGCGTTTATAGGTGATTCCGGCCTCGAAGCCGTAGAAGAATTCGTCGCTGAAGGCCCCGCCGCGCTTGCGGTAGCCGACCGCGCTCGTCAAGTAGCCCGGAAGTGGGTACAGCGATTTGCCGACCAACAGGCGCACGTCGATGTCTCGCTCGCCGGTGCCCAAGGGAATTTTGTTGTCGGCCGTAGCCACTGGACTCGACCCCAGGCCAAGCCCGCCCGCGGCTAGGGAGCCAATGCTTTCTTGGTCTAGGTCGTAGCCCAAGGGGAATTTGCCTCCCAGCGCTAGGGAGACCACCGCTGGATTGCGCAGCAAGCGCCAGCGCAGGCGCAGCTCCAAATCGGCTAGGCCCGAGCGGACTTCATTGGGGTATTTGCGAGTTATGGTGGTGTCGAGAACGGCGCTTTTGAACTCTTTTACCTCGGTTTTTTTGTACACCAAGCGTTTGTAGGGCAGGGCGGCCACCAAGGTCAGGTGTTGCCGCAAACCGTATTCTAGGTAGGCCGATATACTCTCGTCGCTCAACGCTTCCATGCTGGGTTGCGCTACTCGCTTTCGCCGCTGGCCGGTGGCGTCTAGATAGTCTTGGGAGCGGAAGGAAAGTCCGGCGATTTTGCAGTACGCGCCGCCTGGGGCTTGCGTCCAAGCACCGGCGTGTAGTTGGGGCGGGGCAATGGCCAGCAGGAGGGCCGCCAGCCCGATCCAGCGCGACGGGAGCAAATTCGGTCGAGCGTTGTGTTGCATAGCAGTTCCTAGGTCCGCTGGCCGCGTCGCTCAATAGACGTAGCGCAGGCCGACCTGCACTTGGCGCGGCTCGCCCAAGCCCGACTGCACGGTGCCGTCGAAATTGAACAATAGGCCGCCGCTAGCCGGATCGCGGAAATTGTCCGTGTTGAGCAGGTTGAATACCTCGACGATGGCCTCTAGTTGGCCGCCGCCCACTAATATGGGCCGCGATAGGCGCACGTCATAGGAAAAAAATTCGTTGTCCTTGCGCAGCGTATTGCGCGCCGTGATGCTACCGTCGTCGCAGATCCGGTCGGAGGTTGCGCCCCACGGGTTGGCCGCCCGGCCGCCGGCGCAAGACGCCGAGATCGGCTGGGCCGAATAGTAGCTCAGGCGCTGGTTGATCGACACCCCGCCGGGCACGGCGGCCAAGGCCCACACATTGAAGCGGTGGCGCTGGTCGCGGTCCGAATAGCCCCATTCGCGCTCTAATTGGGTCGCATCGACGTAGCGGAAGGTGAAGGGATCGCGCTCGTTGTCGTCGTCGGACTGGTCCCACGACAAGGTGTAGTTGAGTTGGAACTGCAAGGCGTCGGGCCCCATTTGCCGCAAGCCGAAGCTGAGGCCGTGGTAGCGCGACTTGGCCGTGCTCTCAACCACGGTTAAATCGCCGATGCCATTGCTGCCATCGGGCCCCAGCCCGGTCGCCCACGGCGAGCCGAAGACGGCGTCGTTGCGGTTGACAAAGCGCGTCAGCTTGTCGGTGCGGGCATAGGCGTAGCCGAAGGAGCCGACTAGGCCGGACGCCCGTAGTTGGCGTTCGATGCCGACGTGTGCGCTGATGGTGCGCGGGTTGGCGAAATTCTGGTCCAAGACAAAGATGTTGGGCCGGAAGGGAGTGCCTTGGGGTGTGGGCAACAATTCGCCGTAGGTCGGCGGTGGGCCCAAGGCGGGCGTCAGGGCACTGGAGCGAAAAATGGATTGTCCGCGCGATCCGTTGGTCGAGCGCGCGCCGGCCAAGTTCAGGCCCGGGATGCGGGCGTAGTAGATCCCGGCACTGCCGCGCAGCAAGGTCTTGCTGTCGCCGTGCACATCGTAGGCCACTCCTAGGCGCGGCTGGAGCATGTCCCAGTCTGAGGGCATGGTGCCGTTGGCCGGGAATTGGTAGGTGCCCGTCTGGTTGGTCGCTGTTTTACCAATGAAATCGGCAAAGAATACTTCGTCTGGATCGGTGAGCATATCCGGCTGAATTTGCGCTTCCCAGCGCAGGCCGTAGTTGAGCGTCAGTTTGTTCGAAGGCCGCCAACTATCCTGCACAAACAGCGCCAATTCGTGCTGCGGGATCTGCTGGGTACCGGCTTGTTCCACGGTTAGACCGCCGACGCCGGATTGCTGCATATAAAATAGAACCGGCCCGGTGATCGCGGTCTCGTCGGGGCAGGCTCCGGTGGTGCGGGTGCTGCCGTCGGCGCATTCGACGTAGCCGTTGCCCTGCGCGACGAAGTTGAAAAAGCCAGCTAGCGAACTGAAGATGTAGCGGCCATTGGCAAAACCAATGAAAGTCTGCGCGGATTCGACGCGGTTCCACTCGATTCCGGCTTTGATTAAATGGTCGCCCTTGGCCACCGAGATGTTGTCGAGCAACTGGATGCGGGTGTCGTGGTACTGGGTTGGAATGAAGAAGGGCATACCAAAGCGATAGCCGTGGATAAAGTCGATGCCGGTGTCGGGGAAGGGCCGCCCGGTGTGGGGGTTGTCCGGGCCAAAGTAAAGGCGCGGGCGATCTTCGCGAGAGACTTGAAAGCGGAACTCGTTGGTGGTGGTCGCCGACAGCAGCGATAGCAGGCTGCCATTGAACGCATGCGACCAGCCCTGTTCAACGGCGTTGGCGCTGCGCGTCCACGAGTCCACGTCAAAAGTACCGTTTTTCTGTTCGGACCAAGTGTAGTTGTACTTGAAGGTGGCGTAGTGTGCATTTGATAGGTGCGCGTCGATCTTGGCGAGCAAAGCGCGGGCGTCGTTGGTGCGGTCAACGGGCCCGTAGTCGCCGGCTAGCGCCCCGTTGAATTGTTCGTCCATAAATGCGCGCAGCCGAGCGTCGATGCGCTGGCGATCGCTTTGCTTGGTGTCGCGCAAAACCTGCTGGTCGTAAGCGGCAAAGAAAAAGGCCCGGTCTTTTATCAGCGGCCCACCGATAGTGAAGCCGAACTGCCCCTGACTAAAATCCGGTTCGCGCTCCAGGCCCTGGTGCCGCGCCGTGCTCGACAGGGCGTCGTTTTTGCCGAACAAATGCAGTGAGCCGTGCAACTGGTTGGTGCCCGATTTGGTGATGACGTTGACAAAGCCGCCGCTGGAGCGGCCAAATTCCGCGTTGGCCCCCTGCGGTACTACCACCATTTCTTCGACCGCGTCCAAGTTGAAGGTGAAGGCTGGCCGTTGCCCGCCGCGCTGCTCGCCGAAGAAGGGATTGTTAAAATCAGCGCCATCGACTGAGACGTTGTTGTGAATGCCGCGCTGCCCGCCGATGCTCAGCTCGTCGCCATCGGGGCCTTGGACGATGGCCACGCCCGGCGTCAACAGCGTTAGGTCGAGGACGTTGCGCCCGTTGTTGGGCAGGCCCTGCACCGCCTTTTGCGGCAGGCGCGTGGCTGGCTCGCTCTGGGTTATATCCACTGTGGGTAAGGCCGCCTCGACGACCACTTCCTCCATCTGCGGCAGCATGTTGACGATCAGTTCCACGGTCTGGCCGACGCGCACTTGGACCCCGGTCTGCTGTAGTTGGGCTTGGCCGACAGCCTGTACGGTCACGTCGTAGGAGCCGACCGGCAACAAGGTCGCGGTGAACAACCCTGAGGCGGACGAGGTAAGGGTGCGCTGGTAGTTGGTGCGGGTTTGCCGGAGCGCAACAGTGGCCTGGGCGATGGGATTGCCGAACTGGTCCCGGACGAGGCCGCGCATTACGCCGGTGGTCGCCTGGGACTGTGCCCAGGCTCCGTTGAGCAAGACGACCGAGAGCAGGACGGTCAGAAGTGGATGGGTTGGCATGAGCTATTGGCTTGTGAAAGGGCTGACAGCCGAGCAAGCCGACCTTGCGCGGCTGGGCGGTATTTATAATCTATAACGCATTATTTAATAACGACACTACCGAGGATACGCCAGTGGTCATGCCACCATGAAAAACTGGCAGAATCGGTTCTTACCGCCGAAAATGGGGCGAGAAGTCCAAAGAACATTTATGCCGGTCCTAATTGCCTTTGACGCCGACGATACGCTGTGGGAAAACGAGATTTACTTTGTAACGGCCAAAGACCGCTTCAAGCATCTGCTGGCTCCCGATTGCGACCCGGAGTGGACTGAGCGGGAGCTATACGAAACTGAGATGCGCAACTTGTCCCACTTTGGCTACGGCATCAAAGGCTTCACCTTGTCGATGATAGAGACGGCGCTCGACCTGACCAAAGGCGCGGTGAGCGGGCGGCAAATCCGCCAGATTTTGGACTACGGCAAAGAGTTGCTGCAAATGCCGATCAAACCGCTACCCCACGTCGAAGAAGTGCTCACGCAGCTAGCCCAAGTGCGGCCTTTAATGCTGCTGACCAAGGGCGACTTGTTCGATCAAGAAGCCAAGATCGCCCGCTCCGGCTTGGCCAAGCACTTTACGTATGTCGAAATCGTTAGCCAAAAAAACGAACAAACCTACGCCGCCCTGTTGCAGCGCCATGGCGTCGAGCCAGCGGACTTTTGCATGGTCGGCAATTCGCTCAAGTCGGATATCCTGCCGGTCGTCGCCTTGGGCGGGCACGCGGTCTATGTGCCGTACTACACTACTTGGCTGCACGAACGCGCCGAGCCTTCGGAAGCCGAACGCCAGCAATACCACCAAATAGCCCATCTAGGCCAACTGCCCGGCCTGCTCGCCGAGCGGTTGGCTGCCACTGTCCCAACCTAAACTATGCCTTTGTCCGGCCTTCCTTCAAAGCGGATCTACCATGCCGGCGACCGGCTCTACCGCGCCTGAGCCGGGCCGGGTTGGCCGGCTGCTGCCGGCTGCTTTTCGCTCGCGGCTGGACTTAGAGCCGCCCGACCCTGAGCCGGCTGTAGCAGAGGCTGGCTCGGCCTTTACGCTTAGGGCTTTTGCCCTGGGTACTTTTTTGGCCGCTTTGATCGGCGGCGGCGTGGCCTATAGTACGCTGTATTTGCAAGGCTCTTACATGGCCTTGGGCTTTAGCACAGTCGGCGCGGTTTGCTTGCTGGCCCTGCTGACGGGGCTTTGCAATCCCCTGCTCAAGCTGGGTGGGACGTCGGGTTTGCGCCGGGGCGAATTGCTGCTGGTCTATATTATGATGGTGATGGCCTCGCCCATCCCGATTGTTTTTTCTTCAAAGCTGATCAGCCAACTCGCCGCTCCCTTTTACTTTGCCACGCCCGAAAACGATTGGCAAAGCCTCATCCATCCCCACATTCCCGACTGGATGATGCCGCGCCAACTCGGCGACGCCCGGTTGTTCTTTGAGGGGATGGGCGCTGCCTACGCAGTGCCGTGGCGGGCTTGGGTGCTGGCCCTGGCGGCTTGGCAGCCCTTTATCTGGTCCCTCTTCTTGGTGATGATCGCCACGATGGTCGTGTTGCGGCGACAGTGGATCGACAACGAGCGCCTCGTCTATCCGCTGGTGCAAGTGTCGCTGGCGATGACGGCGATGGGAAAGGAGACTGAGTGCTGGCCGCCCTTTTTCAAGAATTGGGGGATGTGGGCCGGTTTTGCACTCGCCGCCACTTGGAGTACGCTGCACGGCCTGTACGCCTATTTCCCGGAAGGCGTGCAATTTGCCAGCGGCGTCGATTTGTTCCACCAAGAACTGTCGATTATGCGCGGCACCTCTAAGCTGTATATCATCTTCCGCTTCCACATCATTGGTTTTTTCTATTTTCTCAAAACCGAAGTCGCGCTCAGCCTGTGGGTTTTCAATTTGGTGGCCAATATCTTGCGCGGCACTTTCGCCATCCTCGGCATCGGCGATGCGCCCAGCTTGGGCAGTGGCCACGGCATCCGGCACACGCTACAGGTCTATCACGCCATGGGCGCGATGTTGGTTTTGTTCCTCGGCGGCTTGTGGGCTGCCCGCCGCCATCTGGCCGCGGTTTGGCGCAAGGCTTGGTCCGGCGACCCGGCTGTTGACGATGGCGATGAAATTCTGTCCTATCGGGCCGCGGTGGCGATCCTCGTCGTCGGCACGGCGATCATGGTCGGCTGGCTGTGGCTGGCTGGATTGCCGCTGTGGGCCGGGTTGGGGCTGGTGTTTCTGGCTGGTGCTCTGTTTGTCGCCTTCACTCGGGTGGTCGCCGAGGGAGGGCTATCGGACGGCGCTCCGCCGGTGGTACCAGCCGGCATCCTCATCTCTGCGGTAGGCTCATCAACGCTGGGCGCACCGGGCTTGGTCTTGCTGGCCAGCACCTATATCTGGACGGCCAATGTCCGCAGCTTTGTCATGGCTTCTTGCGCCAACAGTCTGAAATTGAGCGGAGACCTGGGCCGCGGGCGGCGGCCTTTGTTTTGGGCGATGGTGGTGGCCATAGCCGTGGCGCTGGCGGCTTCTACTTGGGTGATTTTGGCCCTGAGCTATGAACACGGCAACCTCAATCTGCGGGACACGGTCAACCGCCAAGCCCCCTACCGCTATGTCGAGGGTCTGTTGCGCTATCCGAGCGAGCCGCACCTGTGGGGGTGGGTCAACATGGGCTTGGGTGCGGCCATCATGCTAGGATTGACGGTGGCCCGGTGGCACTATGCTTGGTGGCCGCTGCATCCTTTGGGCTATCCGGTTGGGCCGACGTGGATTATGGACCACCTGTGGTTCAATATGTTTTTGGCCTGGTTGATCAAAGTCCTCGTGCTCAAGTACGGCGGGGCTGACCGCTATCACAAGACGCGGCCGTTTTTTATGGGCTTGATCTTGGGACAACTGCTGCCGGGCGGCATCTTCCTCGTCATCGACCATTTTACCGGCACAGTCGGCAATGTGATTTTCTGGGGTTGAACGGCGTGGCGATTGTCGATAAAAATAGCGCGTTTGCCGGTGTGATAATATGTCTCTGGTCGGGGCTGCTGCCAACGCCTTGCTACGGCGAGGTGGCTGCTTTGCGCACCACTATCGAGGCGCTGAGTGCGGTCGAATCGCGCTTGGCTGGCTATCCCGGTGCCAAAGCAGGTGCCGCGTTGGTTGAGCGCGCCTTGGTTGCAGCCGGCGTTGAAGCGGTGCGGCGCGACTCGTTTGCCGTGGTGGTGCCCATAGAGCGCGGTAGTAGCCTGCGCTTGGAGCACAGCGGGGAGCAGGTGCCGCTGTGGGGTTTGTGGCCCAATCTGGCGCGGACGGTGGCGTTGCCGCCGCAAGGTTTGCGAGCACCGATGATCTACGGCGGCCGGGGCGAGTGGAGCGATTTCGACGGCCATGCTATCGACGGGCGCATTGTCCTGCTGGAATTCGACAGTTGGAACCACTGGCTGCGCGCCGCGTCGCTGGGTGCCCGGGCCGTGGTATTTATCGCGCCCGAGCAAGCCAATCGCCATCAAGCCGCGGCCAAATACGCCGAGGTGCCGCTCGACATTCCCCGCTTCTGGATCGAGCGCGAAGCCGGGCTCATGTTGCGCCAGCACCTGCGAGGGGGCGAGCTATTCGTGCACTTGCAGGGCCGCATGGAGTGGCAAAGGCGACCGGCGTGGAACATCTGGGGCGTGATCCCCGGCGCCGATAACGAGTTGGCCGCCGAGCGCGTCGCTATCGAGACGTACTACGACGGCATTTCCGTGGTGCCGGGCCGGGCGCCCAGCGCTGAGACGGCCTGCGGCATTGCCGCCTTATTGGAATTGGCCCGCCATCTCGCGGCCGATCCGCCGGCGCGCACCACCATCCTAGTGGCGACCTCGGCTCACTTCCAAGGCCGCCAGGGCCTGACCGACTTTCTCGCTCGCCACGTCCGCCGCCGGCAGGAGCGGCTCCACCTAGATTTGTTCATCGGCCTCGACCTGTCGAGCCGCACCGATCAAGTCGGCATCTGGAACAATACCGCCCGCGCCGAATTGCGGCACTTTTTTGCCCCATTCGGCCGGCGCTTTAGCGACTACGCCAGCACCCTAGACGCGGCCGCAGTGGGCAGTCTGGTCAACGGCATCACCCCGATCAAGGGTTTGGACTGGTCGGCGTACATGCCCGGCGGCATTGCCGCCAACAGCCAACTCGCCCTCGAAGGCGGTTTGATCTCCTTGGGCTTGATCACTGTCAACGACGCCCGGTTGCAAATTGATTCGCCGCTGGACCAGCCCGTCGCAGTCAACTACGACAATCTGGCGCGCCAAGTCGCCTTGATAAAAGGCGTGTTGCAACAGGCCCTCAACGATCCGCAATTGTTGGAGGATAAGGCGGCCTTTGGGCCGGTGTTGCCCAATCGCTTGCGCGACTTGCGCCTCAAGGTGCGGACCTTTCCGCGCCGCTCGCAAACGCCAGACCGGCCAGTAGCCGATGCGGTGGCCGTCGTGCGGCCGCAAGCGGCTGGCAAAGCCGTCAAAGGAGTGCGCACGGCCCAAGTCGAGCTGAGCGACGACGAGGGCGAGCTACTCATAACGGGGCTGCCGCAAGCTCAATATCGCACCAACGTGTACGTCTTGGACCCGCACGACGGGGCCATTACCTATGCCGCCGATTTGAGCAAAAGAGCGGAAGGGTTCCATGGGGCCGCGCTGCCCGACGGCTCGATCCCCAGCACGGTCCAATGGGCACTCACCGAGCAGTCGGTGGTGGTTTTCCCCTGCCTGAGCCGCCCTTTTTACGGCCTCGTTAATCCGCGCTCGCTCAATTTCTTGGGCGGCATCACCGTGCTCAACCGCTACGACACCGCCCCGCGCCAATACGGCTACGCGCTGGGTAGCGGCCTCGACGAAGCGGCCGGGGTGATATTCGGTCCGCAGGACGCCGGCCCGCAAAACCGCATCAAAATACTAGCCGGCCGCCAATTGCTGCTGCTCAACAACGGCATCCCCAACAGCCGCCCCAATGGCGAGGGATTTGCCCTGGCGACAGAGCGGCTGGTGCCGACGCTGTTGCAGGCTGCTTGGGATATGTGGCGTCTCGACGCGGATCGGCTCCAGACCATGCGCGACCACGCCATAGAAAACCAGCACTTGCAGCGCCTGCACCAGCGCACCGCCCAAGTCCTCGAAGCCGCTCAAGAGGCCGCCGAGCGCAAAGAGTGGAGCCGTTATGTGGCCCATCTGCGGGTGGCACTGGGATTGGAAAACGAGGTTTATCCGGCGGCCATGGCGACCTTAAACGATGTCATAAAGGGCATGGTATTCTTTTTGGCCCTGCTCATTCCGGCGGCTTTTTTGGCCGAGCGTTTGCTGCTGGGGGCGGCGCAGATCACGCGGCAATTGATCGGTTTTGGCGCGTTGTTGGCCCTAGTCTGTTTGGCAGTTTCGCAAGTGCATCCCGCTTTTGCCATTGCCCATCCGCTGGTCATCTTGCTGGCCTTTGCGATCATGGCCATGGCTGGTCTCGTGCTGGTCCTCATCAGCAGTCGCTTCAATAGCTTTATGAAGGAACGCGGCGACCGCATCCACCACGTTGAGCTGCGGCGTTTTAGCGTCGCCCATGCCGCGTTCATGCTGGGCATATCCAATATGCGGCGGCGCAAACTGCGCACCGGCCTGACCTTGACGACTTTGGTGCTGCTGACGTTTACGGTGCTTTCGTTTGCCTCGTACGAGAGTCGGCCGCGCTTTATCTGGCTACCGCTCGAACACGAGGGCGAGTACGAGGGCATCTTGGTCCGCAACCGGGCCTGGAGTCCGTTGGGCCAGCCCATGCTCGATTACATCCGCTCCCACTTTGCCGCGGCTGGCACAATCAGCCCGCGCAACTGGTTCATTTTGCAAAAAGACAAAAAGACCTACCTCGAAGCCGCGTCCGGGCGACAGTTGGTGCGGACCTACGGCTTGCTCGGCCTAAATCCCGCGGAAACCGACATTACCGGGGTTGATCAGGCTCTGCTGGCTGGTCGCTTTTTCTCCGCCGCGACCGAGGCCAGTTGTCTGCTGCCTTGGCCGATGGCCGAGGCCCTGGGCTTGGATGCTGGCGACTTGGGACGCGCACAGGTGCAGGTGATGGGCCAAGCCCTGACCGTGGTCGGCTTGTTCGACCCCGAAGTGTTCAACCGCATCCGCGACCTAGACGACGGCCCGTTGACGCCGGTGGATTTCGAGCTGTCGCGGACGGCTGGCAGCACCTTTCAGATCAACCAGAGTGCGGCGACGACAACTACCGCTTCTCAGTACCGCCCCTACGTGCACATACTGCCGGACAACGTGCTCATTGCGCCCTATGAGATCGTCCGCCAGATGGGGGGGCAGCTGCGCTCGGTGGCCGTTGGCTTTGACCGGGCGCGTTTGGCGGCCGAGGCGGCGCAAGCGTTGCTGGAGGATTTTCTGCTGCGGGTGGCTGTCAGCCTGTTCGTCGGCTTGCGGCAAGACCAAGCCGCGACCATCGGCGTCTGGGCCTATTCGTCCATTGGGGCGACGGCGATAAAGGGCTTAGGGGTGCTGATCGTGCCTATGCTCATCGCGGCCTTCATCGTCCTCAACACCATGCTCGGGACGGTGTACGAGCGTCTCAAGGACATTGGCATCTACGCGGCTGTAGGGCTGGCCCCGTCTCACATCGCCCTGCTGTTTATTGCCGAAGCCTGCGTGTATGCGGTCTTGGGCATTACGCTGGGGTACTTGGGGGGGCAGGGGACGGGTTTGGTGCTCAACCACTGGGATATGTTGGGTGGACTCAATTTGAACTATTCGTCGTTGGCGGCCGTGTTTTCGGCGCTGATTGTCATGGGCGTGGTCTTGCTGTCCACGGTGTACCCGGCTCGGGTGGCGGCGCGCACGGCTGTGCCCGACTTAGTGCGGCGCTGGCAGCCCGAGCCGCCGGTGGGGGCCGAGTGGGAATTTCGCTTCCCCTTCTTGGTGGCGGCGGCCGAGGCCAAGGGGCTGTGTGGCTTTTTGTTGGATTACCTAGCGTCGTACGGCGAGGCGTCGATTGGCTCGTTTTACACCGAGGGGGTCCTGCTTCAGTCCTTTGCCACGCCGCAAGGCACGGCCTATGCCCTCGAAGCCAAGGTGTGGCTGGCGCCGCTGGATCTGGGCGTGAGCCAGCACGCCGTGTTGTGCCTCCGCCCCGAGGAGCAAGCCAATATGTACGGCCTGGTGTTCTATCTGCGCTGCCTCAGCGGCGACAACGATTCGTGGCGGCGGGCCAACCGCAGCTTCTTGCAGGCGATTCGCAAAGAGCTGCTGATTTGGAATGCGCTCAAACCAGCGGAGCGCAGTACTTTTCGGCAGCGGGCAGACCAACATTTGGCTAGGTGAGTTTGAGGCCGCACGCTCTTTCGCGATCGGGTCGATTTATTCACTATTCTCCTCAAAGAAAGGACCGGCCATGCCCCGACAAAAACCCAACATCATCTACATCCTCGCCGACGACATGGGATACGGCGATATGGGGTGCAACAACCCCGGCGGCAAAATTCCCACGCCACACCTCGACCGCCTTGCCGCCGACGGGATGCGCTTTACCGATGCCCACGCTTCCTCCAGCGTCTGCTCGCCTAGCCGCTACGCCTTGCTCACTGGCCGTTATTGCTGGCGCACGCCGCTCAAAAGCAGCGTCCTGTGGCCTTGGGACCCGCCCTTGATCGAGCCGGACCGTCTCACCGCGGCCAAATTACTGCGCCAGCAGGGCTACCGCACCGCTTGCATCGGCAAGTGGCACCTCGGCTGGGCATGGGCGACTAAGGATGGCAAACCAGCCTACGGCGACGCCGCGATAGGCCACCTCGACCGCCAGCAGCGCCAAGCCCTAGAGCGCAACATCGACTACAGTAAGCCCATCGGCGGTGGGCCGCTAGCCTGCGGTTTTGACTACTACTTTGGCGTCGATGTGCCGAATTTTCCGCCCTATACTTGGTTTGAGCAGAACCGGCTGGCCGCGGCCCCCACCGAGCAAAAGCCCGAAGCGATGTTCGGCCTGCCCGGCGCGATGATGCCGGGTTGGAAACTGGAGGATATGGTCCCGGAATTCGTCCGCCGCGCCCGCGCCTACATCGCCGAAGCTGGCGCGGAGCCCTTTTTTCTTTACTTGCCGCTGACCTCGCCGCACACGCCGATTGTGCCCAATCGGGACTTTATCGGTCGCAGTGGAGCGGGTCTGTACGGCGATTTTGTCTGCGAAGTTGATTGGGTGGTTGGGGAGATTATGGCCGCGCTCGACGAGCAGGGGCTGGCCGACGACACCCTTTTCATTTTCACCAGCGACAACGGTCCCGAGTGCAGTCCGGCCGCGGCTGGCGGTTGCTACGAGCACGTGCGTCAATTTGGCCACTACAGCATGGGCCATTTGCGCGGAGCCAAGCGCGACACTTGGGAAGGCGGCCACCGCGTGCCCTTTGTCGCTCGTTGGCCTGGGGTTACGCCGGCTGGATCGGTGTGCGGTCAGCTCGCTTTGTTGGGCGATTTTATGGCCACCTGCGCTGAATTGACGGGTGCCCCGCTGCCTGCGGCAGCGGCCGAGGATAGCATTAGCATGTTGCCTTTGTTGCAGGGGCGGGTTGACGCGCCGGTGCGCCGCTCGGCTGTGCACCACAGTTGTTCGGGCCGCTTTGCCCTGCGCCAAGACGACTGGGTTTTTATCGACGCTCCTTCTGGCGACGACAACCGCGAGCCGGACT
Organism: Candidatus Latescibacterota bacterium; assembly: GCA_965221515.1. Lineage (GTDB taxonomy): Bacteria > Latescibacterota > UBA2968 > UBA8231 > UBA8231. The sequence continues at coordinate 2,389,040 of OZ244897.1, read as the reverse complement.
GGTTTAAGGCCGAGCGGGGCTATCGCGACCACAATTTCCCCGGAGAACTGTTCAACCTCAAGGACGATATTGCCGAGCGGCAGAATCTATACGGCCAGCACCCGGCTATCGCGGGTAGCCTGTCGCGCCGCTTGGAAGTGATCAAGGCCCAAGGCGAAGCGCTGGCCGGGCCTTATGACCCGACGCTGGAGGAATCCGAGTAGAGCCGCTCATTTTCTTTACAAAATAGGAGTTTAGATCCTATATTGTAAAGAATGTATATCCAACGTCAGCTCAGCGTCCAGCTCAAAAAGTTGGCCTCGCTCTATCCAATCCTCTCGGTCTCCGGCCCGCGTCAGTCGGGCAAGACTACGCTCGTGCGTGCGGTTTTCCCCGCCTACGCCTACGTCAATCTCGAACGGCTCGACGATCGCTTGGCTGCCGAAGAAGATCCGCGGCGCTTTCTGGACAGACATGAGGGCCAAGGGCTAATCATCGACGAGGCGCAGAAGGTGCCGGCGTTGTTTTCCTACTTGCAGGGGTTGGTTGACGAGCGCGGCACTATGGGCCAATTCGTCCTTACGGGGTCGCAGAATTTCCTATTGCTGGAGCAGGTCAGCCAATCGCTGGCCGGGCGCGTCGCCCTGCACACGCTGCTGCCCTTTTCGCAACAGGAGCTTGCGGCTAACGCCGATTTAAGCCTAGACGAAAGTCTGTTCAAAGGCGGCTATCCGGTCCTCTACGACCGCGGCGTCGCCCCACTCGACTACTACCCGGCCTACATCCAGACCTATGTCGAACGCGACGTGCGGAGCCTGCGCAACATCGGCGATTTGAGCACCTTCCAGCGCTTTTTGCGGGTTTGTGCCGGGCGCGTTGGACAATTGCTCGACTTGAGCGGCCTCGGCAATGATTTGGGGATCAACTACAAAACGGTGCGCGCGTGGATTTCGGTGTTGGAAGCGAGTTATATCGCCTTCCTGATCTATCCGCATCACGAGAATTTTGCCAAGCGGCTGATCAAGTCGCCCAAGCTCTACTTTTACGACACCGGCTTGCTGTGTTCGCTTTTGGGGCTGGAGGCCGCCGACCAACTGGCCACCCACTATTTGCGCGGGGCGATTTTTGAAAATTGGGTCCTCGCCGAGATAGTCAAACAGCACGTCAATGCCGGCCGTCGTCCAGACCTCTACTTCTGGCGCGACCATGTTGGCCACGAGTTGGACTTGCTTTACGAGCGGGGCGGGCGGCGGCAGGTGGTCGAAATCAAGGCGGGTGCGACGCTGGGGACAGACCAGTTCAAGGGGTTGCGCTACTACAGAAAATTGGCGACGGCCTTGCCGGTGGAGCAGGATTACTATCTGATCTACGGCGGGGAGGAGCGTCAGGAACGCGCCCATGGGATCGTCTTGGGATGGCGGGATGTTGGGAAGTTGGTATAGTATTGGGCGACTATCAACCAAACTTCCGCGCTACCAGCACAATGCGATCAGCCCATTCCCAGGTCGAACAAGCATCGCGTACCAACTAATAGTGTGATGGTTATCTAACCAATATCGTCCTGTACGCGATATGCCTGTGCGCCTCTCTGTCGGATTTCAGAGCATAGAAGTACAAACCATTGCTGCGCTCGCGGCCAGCATCGTCCCGCCCATCCCAGACGATGCTGTATTTGCCGGGACTCTGGTCGCCTAAAAAGAAGGTTCGAACGAGCTCTCCGGCTACATTCCAAATAAATAGTTCTTCAGCCGCTGAGGCGGTGGATATTTCATACGAGATATGGCCGGGTTTGAGCGCGAGGAGTTGGTTTTTGAGTTCGTCGGACCAGTCGTCAGAATCGGTCTCTTTTGCCTGTCGCCAAAGTCTTCGCTGATGGGCTTTCTCGGCGATTTCCTCGATGGTACTGTCAGGTTCAAGCCCGAAAAGTTGAGTTTTGAGTGCGAGGAGTTGGTTTTTGAGTTCGTCGGACCAGTCGTCAGAATCAGTGGTCATCGCCTCTTGCCGGATTCTATCCATGCTCTGGCCGACCGCATAGGCGATTTCCTTGATGGTTCTGTGGGGTTTGAGTGCGAGGAGTTGGTTTTTGAGTTCGTCGGACCAGTCGTCAGAATCAGTGGTCATCGCCTCTCGCCAGATTCTGTCGGCCTGGCTCGGTTCAACCGCGACTTTGGCCACTTCCGGTTGTAGTTCCATAGCTACTACCTGATTAACAAGCCCTACTTGGCGGGCGAAATCCATGATCCGGGCGATCGTCCCGTGCGGGGCGCGCTCGTCCCATTGGATGATAATCGTCGTGGTGTTGTTCCGCCGTTGCCTTTTCGCCTGCAATTTTTCTTTAAGCGTCAAAAACGTCACTGACGTGTCGTTTAGCTCCATGTTGCCGTCCTGATCGACGACGATAAAGAGACTTTCCGAGGTAAGGTTATCGTCATCCCGACTCAACTCAGCCGCGACTTTGGCCACTTCCGACGTAGTTTCACAAATAACCATATTGACGAGCCCTACTTGGCGGGCGGCATATACGATCTGGACGATCTGCCCGTGCGAGGTGCGCTCGGCGCTTTGGATGATAATCGTCGTGGTGTTGTTCAGCCGCTGCCTTTTCGCTTGCAATTTTTCTTTAAGCGTCGCAAACGTCACTGACGTGTCGTTCAGCTTCATGTTGCCGTCCTGATCGACGACGATAAAGAGACGCTCATTCTGGCTCAGGTCCGCCGAGGTTTTGGATACAGAGGGCAGCGTCATGGCGGCCAAGGGGCATAGCAGTACTGCCGCCAATACACGCGCCCGCATGCCCATCCGGCGCACATTGCCGTCCAGCGCCCGGCGGATTCTCAGGGCCAAATTCGATTCGGTTGCTGCAAAGGCGTTCATCGTGGGAATTCTCCGTAGCAAAGGGTTTAAGTACGCTGCTTGTTCGGCGATGTGAGCAAGGCCGCGGGCATAGGCTTCTGAGCGGCCGGTGGCGCATACGACGAGGTCGTCGCAGGCCTGTTCGGCTTCGCGCCGCAACATGCGACCGCACAGCCACACGGCGGGATGGAAGAACAATACGGCGGAGACTAATCGATGTAGCATCAGCGTGAGGTTATCCCAGCGGCGCACGTGTGCTAGCTCGTGCATGAGGACCAAGGCGAGTTGGTTGGTGCTCAGTTTTTCCACCAGATCGGCGGGAAAGACAATGATTGGTCTGAGGATGCCTAGCACCATCGGCGAGCTAATAGCAGGAGAAGTTGCCACCTCAACCTTGGGATAGCAGTTGAGTGCCCCAAGTGCTTGTTGCAGGGCGTCGCAAAGCGGACCGTCGCGTTGCACTTGCGCCTGCTGCCGCAAGTACCAGACGACACCGTAGCCGATCAGCATCCGCCCGATGAGCAGTGCGGTGCCCACCAGCCACAGTATCGCTCCCCAGCCGACTGTAGTAAGACTGGAGACAATAGCTGGAGAAGCCGCGACTTGTACTGTTGGGTGCTCGACTGGCGGAGAAGCCGCGAATTGTATATTTGGGTGCTCGGCAGGTGAGAATGCGAGGGAGGATTCTACGGGGGACACCAACGGCGTGAATAGCGTATAGGGCGAACTGACCGCGATGGCGACGAGCGGCTTGAGCAGCACGACCGCCCACAACAGGTGGCGCAAGGCCGGCGACTTGATCGGCGACAGGCGACAGGCGACAAAGACCAACAAGGCTAGTGCCGCTAGTTCGATGCTCAGCTGACCAAACCAGCCGAATAGTTGGCTGCCTAACTCGTTGAAAGCTGCGTTCATGGCTAGCCTCCTTTTCTGCGCTCAAGGGCGCGGTCTAACTCCGCCCGGATGGCCGTCAACTCCTCGTCCGTGAGCGACTGGCCGTCTAGCAGTTGACTGACTAGGGCTTCGGCTGAGCCGAGAAAAAACGAGTCGATGACTTCGCCCAGCGAGCGTCTCCCCATATCCTCGCGCGTGACTACCGGGCGATAGAGATCGGAACGGCCTTCTCGCTCCGAGACCACAAAGCCCTTGTCGCGCAGGATGCGCATTATAGTCAGCACAGTATTGTAAGCCATCGGCTTGACGGTCATTAGCCGCTCCTGCACCTGCTTGACGGCCGCGGGCGAGTTCTCCCACAGGACATTCATGATGAGCGTTTCGAGCGGCGTCAACCTTTTGTCTGGTTTGTATCTGGTCGCCATGACAAGCCCTTTCAGTTTTCTGTCAACACCCATTGCAACTGATGCGCCATTGCCGTGCTAAAATCAGTACCTAATCCCTTGCGCTCATAGCGGATCTGCCCGTCCTGGTCAATAATACACGTGTAGGGGATCTCGTTAGACCCGAACGCTTTGCGCATTTCCAAGTCGCCCAATACAAATGTTAAATCGGGTGCGTTTTGGTAGCGAAAATTCGTCACCATGTCTCTGCGCCCTAAGACATCTTGGTCAATATTTATCGCTAAGAACTCAACATTTTGCTCGTAAAATTGCTCCTTGAGTTTTTGCAGATAGGGCAATTCTGCAATGCACGGGCTACACCATCCCGCCCAAAACGTCACCACCACAGCCCTGCCCTGTAAATCTGCTGAAGTGATCTTCTCACCGTCTAACTTTTGCACCGTAAGGGTCGGTGCCGGTCGTGAAACCCGCTCTTTTTCAACGCGTTGGATAATTTTCTTATCCCGCTCGGCCTTTGAAGAAGCATAGGCTTTGCTCATCCCTGCGCCTGAGCCAAATTTCCCGACATAAGCTTGGCTCCACAATTCCGCAACGTCTCGACGCACGACCGAAGTCAGCAATAATTCTGATGCCAGTTCATAAGCTTGGGTCCAGGCTTTTTGATCAATATAAATCCTCAGCAAACCGACCTTTGCTCCATCGGCGTTTACCCGCCGATATTCCGGTTTCAGATCGCCTAAATCATTTCGAGTTCGCCAGCCGCGAATTGCGGTCTTTATTTCCGCGACAGCTTGCTCGTGTTGCCCTACGAGTTGGTAAGCACGTGCCAACAGAGTGCGACAGCGCAGTTCTCTTTTACCGTAATTTTCCCATTTTTCTTGGTTCTGCAATACTCCTTTTAATGCGTTCTGTGCATATAAAAGTGTTTTATCAGACCGAACCTGCTTGTCCACAAGTACCCGAGCAGCAGCTTCATAAGCGTCGTGGGAATACATTCGCAATGAGAGCATTTCTTGAGACAATTTAACTAACAGATGGGGATCGTCGGTGACCTGTTGGTAGTAATTCAACAGCGTAATGGAGATGTCGCCTTTCAGAAAGGTATTGGGATAATCGGCAAGCAACTGCTCAAGTCCCAAAATGCCTTCCCAATACTGATCTGTGGTTTCGGGACGGTATCCGTTCGCAATTTGGTGAAACCGTTGCTGCTCTTCTGCGGAATGAGTTAGCTGCTGTGCAAAACACAGAGAATATGCAATTAGACACATGGCCAAGCTCGCCCGCGTACTCATCCGGCGCACATCGCCGCCAAACGTCTTGCGGGTCCTAAGCGTCAACCTTTTGTCTGGTTTATCTCTGGTCGCCATGACAGGCCCTTTCAACTAAGAATTTAGTTTATTTTACTCGATAGTACTTAGTTTGTCAACTAAAATTTTAGTTGTAAAGGTTGGTATATAGATCGCATTGACTGTCATTCGGCGATGAATTTCATTAAAACGATACGGCCAAATACGAGTTCATTTTGCAGAGCGGCCGAAAACTGAGAGCCTGCACTGAGCAGAGCCGAAGGGAGCGCCACCATGTCCGACTACACTGCCTATAAAGCTGATTATGACCGCGACGGCTTCGTCCTCGTGCGCAACTTCCTGCCCGCCGCCGAACTCGCCAACCTAACGGCCGAGGTCGCCCGCTACATCCGCGACGTGGTGCCGACCCTGCCCGCTCAGGCCGCCTTCTACCAAGACAAGGCCCGGCCCGAAACCTTGAAACAACTCCAACACATGGGCGACTACGACGCCTTCTTCTCCGAATATCGCGACCAACCGCGCTGGCAGGCCCTAGCCCAGACCCTCATCGGCGAAGCCGCCGAGGTGAGCCAGCCCGAGTGGTTCAACAAGCCGCCGCAGACCGAACACCCCACGCCGCCGCATCAGGACAATTTCTACTTCAACCTCACGCCGCCCAACGTCGCCTCCATTTGGCTGGCCCTCGATCCGGTTGACGCAGAAAACGGCTGTCTGCGCTACAGTCCCGGCTCGCATCGCAAGGGCATCCGGCCGCATAACCGCACTGCGGTCTTGGGTTTTTCGCAGGGTATTGCCGACTACGGCCCCCCAGACCAAGCCAGTGAAGTCGCGGTGCATTTGCAGCCCGGCGACGCAGTAGTCCACCACGGCGAAGTCATCCACCGGGCCGATCCCAATCGCTCGGCCCAGCGCCATCGCCGCGCTTTTGCCATGGTTTTTGCAGGAGTCAGTTGCAAGGTGGATGAAGAAGGTCGGCGCAGATACCAAGAGGCCCTGCAGAGCCAGCATCAGGGAATGGGGCTGGAGGTCTCTTAGCCCTAGGCGTGAGCGAGGCGTAACTCGAAAGAACGCTGAGCGGCGAATAATTCGCCGAGCACGATGATGGACACAAACGCGCACTCGGCCTGACCCAAGGTATCGAGTACGCGTTCGTCGCCGTTCCACAAGGCACTTAACGCATTGGTGTCCAGCAGGGCCTTCACTGCCAGTCCTCATGATCTATTTGGCGGCGAGTCAAGGCGTCGAATTCAGTCCGTTCCTCGGTGCTCCACACGCCGCACTGATCCAAAAAGTCAGCGCGGTGATTCGTCGGTTGCAGGCCCAAGGCCTCCTTCAGCACACCGTTTATGGTCTTGTTTAGACTTTTTCCCTCGGCAGCGGCTTTCTTGCGGATGAGTTGGGCCAAGGCATCGTCCATGTGGATCGTCAAAGATTTCATGTTTTTACCTCATATTTATGGTTCATAATAAATCATCAATATAGTTCAAAGTGCCCTAGTCTTCCAGCAGGCTGAGCCGGCATTCCCGGGCCGAGGTTGAAAGTTCTTTAAGACAGCGATACCTTTTATATTGCTATAGCGAGCGGCGAATTGCCGGACCACCAGCAGCGAAAGGAGCCTACATAATGCGCGTGCTGATCACCGGCGGCGCGGGTTTCTTGGGGTCGCATCTGAGCGACCTGCTGCTGAAAAAAGGCTGCGAAATCATCTGCATGGACAACTTCCTCACCGGCCGGCCCGAAAACATCGCCCATCTGCTCGGCCATCCGCACTTCCAATTGGTTCAATACGATGTCACCAATTACATCCACGTAGATGGGCCCCTCGATTTTATTTTACACCTCGCCAGCCCGGCTAGCCCGGCCGACTTTGAGCGGTTGGGTATCAACATCCTCAAGGTCGGCGCGTTGGGGACGCACAAGACCTTGGGCTTGGCCGTGGCCAAGCAGGCCAAGTTTTTGCTGGCCTCCACGTCGGAAGTCTATGGCGACCCCTTGGTGCATCCCCAGTCCGAGGAGTACCTCGGCAACGTCAACCCCATTGGCATCCGCGGCGTGTACGACGAGGCCAAGCGCTTTGCCGAAGCCATGACTATGGCGTACCATCGCATGCACGGCACGGACGTGCGCATTGCGCGGATATTTAATACGTATGGCGAGCGCATGCGCCAAGACGATGGCCGCGCCGTGCCCAACTTCATCATCCAAGCCCTCAAAGGAGACGAGCTGACGGTCTATGGCGACGGCGAGCAAACGCGCAGCATCTGCCATTACAGCGACCTGATCGCCGGCCTCTACAAGCTCATGCAGTCCGACGTTACTACCCCGGTCAATCTCGGCAACCCCAGTGAAATCACCATGCTGGACTTGGCCCGCAAGATCATTGCCATGACCGGATCGAAAAGCGGCATCGCCTTCGACGAGCTGCCGCAGGACGACCCCCGGGTGCGCCTGCCCGACATTGCCAAGGCCCGCTCTCTACTCGGCTGGGCGCCCGGCGTTGGGCCGGACGAAGGGTTGGGCCGGACGATTGCCTGGTTTAAGCGAGAATTGGAGCAATAACTACTATGTGCGCTTTTGAACCCGAAAGGGAATGAATCGCCGCTCGGGGTTGTCTAATGCGAGAATTGGAGCAATAGCTATGTGTGCTTTTGAGTTGCGAGAAAACGCCCTCGGCGTTGAAATCCACGCCGGCGATCGGCTGCTGGCCCTGTACCGCGCCAGCGAGGAACTGCCGCGCGGCGAATCCCCCAAACCCTGCTTTGCGCCCCTGTACACGCTTTCTGGCCAGCTCGTGACCGAGTACCGGCCGCCCGACCACGCTTGGCATACGGGGCTGTTCTTCGGCTGGGTTCATGTCAACGACGCGAATTTGTGGGGCGGGCGTTGGTATATGCCGGCAACAAAAAAGTACGAACATGTCGCCGATAGCCACGGCGTGCAGCGGCACGATGGCTTCACGGCTTTGGCAGCCGACGGGGTGGCCGAGTCGCTTTCTTGGCTCGACGGACAAGATCGACTCTTGGCGCGGGAGTCGCGCTCTTTTGGCTTTTACAGCACCGACGGCGGCTACTGCTTGCGGATATCCACGCGCATAGCAGCCGCTGACCGGCTGGTGCTGGGGGCCTCGCGGGCGGCGCGCTACTCGGGGCTGGTGCTGCGCATGGGGCCTTCCTTTGCCGCAGCCGATCACTATTGCAGCGAGGGACGCCAGGGCCACGCAAACATCATGCACCAACGCGCCCGTTGGGTGGGAGCGCGTGGAAAAAGCGGCGGCTTTGTCGCGCTGATGGACCACCCCAGCAACCCGCGCCATCCGGTCGCTTGGTTTACCCGCGCCAACTTGCTGGGCACTGGCTTGCTGGTAGAAGGCGACTTAGCGCTAGCCGCTGGCGAGTGCTTGGAACTGCACCATGCGTTGTTCGTCTTAGACCAAGACCCGGGTCCCAGCCAAATAGAATCCCTGTACGCGGACTTTGCTGCTTCTGCTGGAGAGTTGCCATGAGGCTGTTGTGCCTCCCGGCGCTGCTACTGCTCGCCTGTGCTTCAACGCCCCCGGTTGAATATCCGGCCCTAAATTTGGCCGAGCCGGACCAGTGGACGGCCGGAGCTTCAGCCGATGCCGTCGCCGACCAATGGTGGCGCGCGATGGGGACTGTGCGTCTCGACAGTCTCGTGGCGTTGGCCTTGGCGCACAACTACAATCTCAAAATCGCCGCGGCGCGGCTGGCCCAAGCCCAAGCTCAGGCCCGGGCGGCGGGTGCGCCGCTGCGGCCCCAACTTGGTGCCAATGCCAATGGCGCGCGGCGCAAACAAAATTTTGTCGGCCTGCCCATTCCCGGCCGAGACCCCGATCAGGTCTTGTCCTCCGAGAGCACATCCTTTGGCGTCAACCTGACCGCGAGTTGGGAAGCCGATCTGTGGGGGCGCCTGCGCGCAGGTGCCCAAGCCGCGCTCGCCGCTGCCGATGCCGCCGCCGCTGACTTTCAGGCGGCGCGCCTGTCGCTGGCCGCGCAGACGGCGCGGGCCTATTTTGCCGCAGTCGAAGCCGAGCACCAAGTCGAGCTAGCGCGGGCGACCGTTGCAAATTATCGGCTCTCTGTCGAGCAGATAGAAGATCGCTATCGCCGCGGCTTGCGCTCGTCGCTCGACGTGCGCTTGGGCCGGTCGAGCTGGGCCGCCGCCGCAGCGATTCTCGCTCAGCGCCGCCAGCAACGGGATGCCGCGCGGCGCCAACTCGAATTGATCTTGGGCCGCTACCCCAGTGCCCGGATTGAGGTCGGAGACCAACTGCCCGCAGTCGGCGGCCCGGTTCCAGCCGGCCTGCCCGCCCAACTCGTGAGCCGCCGTCCCGACCTCGTGGCCGCGGAGCGCCGCCTCGCCGCTGCCGACCGTCGGCTGGCCCAAGCTCGGCGCGCCTTGCTGCCCAGCATTAGTCTCACGGCCTCTACGGGCCGCTCGTCGAGCGCGTTGAGCGACTTGCTCGATGGCGATTTTTCGGTTTGGAACCTCGTGGGTAATATCGCGCAGCCCTTGCTGCAAGGTGGGCGTCTGCGCGCCGGCGTCGATCAGGCTGCTTCTGCGGCCGAACAAGCTCTTTTTGCTTACGCGCAAAGTGCCCTTAGAGCCTACGGCGAGGTGGAAGCAGCGCTCAACGCCGAAGGGTTGCTCGCCGACCAAGAACGAGCACTAGCCACGGCTGCCGAAGAAGCGGTGGCGGCGCGCGCCTTAGCCGAAGATCGCTACGCCCGCGGGCTGGCCGATCTCATCGCCCTGTTGGAGTCCCAGCGCCGGGCCTTTGATGCCGAGAGTCGCCTGCTCGCCGTGCGGCGCCAGCGTCTCGACACCCGCATCAATTTGCACCTAGCGCTTGGCGGTGGCTTTACCCTTGCCTCTCAGCACGCGGAGATTCCGCAATGACACGCATTTTCAAAATGATTTTGCCGATCCTCATTCTCGCCCTCGGTTTTGGTGCTTTCCAATTGCTGGCCTCAATGCGCGAGCCGCCCCAGCGCGTCTCGCGCTCCTATGAAGGCCCACTGGTCGAAGCCATCGCCGCCCCACTGCAACAGGTCCAAGTCGTCGTCGAGGGGCAGGGCACCGTGCGCCCCGATGCTCAGATCGATCTGGTGCCGCAGGTGTCGGGTATTGTGGTGTGGAAGGACGCTGACCTTAAGCCCGGCGGGACTTTTGCCAAGGGTGCGCTGCTGTTGCGGATTGACCCACGCGACTACGAACTGGCGGTCCAACAGGCTGCGGTCCAAGTGGCGCAGGCGCGCTATCAACTCGAATTGGCCCGCGAGGAAGCCGCCATTGCCGCGGCCGAGTGGCAGCGGCTACACGCCGCCGCAGCGCCCACTGACTTGGCGCTGCGCAAACCCCAGCTACGCGCCGCTGAGGCCGGTCTCCAAGGAGCGGAAGCAAGTCTGGCGGCTGCGCAGCTACGCCTCGATCGCACCAACGTGTATGCTCCCTTTGCCGGTCGGGTGCGCACCGCCAGCGTCGATGTCGGCCAGCACCTCAACGCCTTTCAAGCTATTGCCCGGTTGTACAGCATCGAAAAGGCCGAGATCGTCGTTCCGGTCCCCGACGAAGACCTTGGGTGGTTCACCTTGCCGCTGCCCATTGACGTTGCAGCGGCTAGTGCTGCTAACGCCGAGGCTATTGCCGATCTTAGCGTCGAGGATGGCTCCGGCGCCTTTGCCTTTAGCCGCGAGGGCGCTAGTGCCGAGATTAGCGGGTCCTTTGCTGGTCGCCGCCACCAGTGGAGTGGTCGCGTAGTGCGCACCGAAGGCGAACTCGATCCGCAAAGCCGCATGGTGCGCTTAGTAGTAGAGGTTGCAGCGCCCTACGGCGGCCTTGCCGACGGCATCCCGCCGCTGACAGTCGGGATGTTCGTCGAAGTGGCTATTGCCGGCCGCACGGTTGATGGGGTCCGCGTCTTGCCTCGCGTCGCGCTGCGTCAGGGCGATCGGGTGTGGACGGTGAGCCGCGATGGCGTTCTCTGCATCCGCCCAGTGCAAGTGGTGCGCGCCCTCGAAGATGAAGTGCTCGCCTATATCGACATGCCCCCCCAAGAGCGGGTCATCGTCTCGCAACTCAGCGGCGTCACCGATGGGATGCAGGTGCGCCTCGCCGATGGCAACATAGGAGGTCAACTGTGAAAGCACCGGTGTCTTGGATGGCGAAAAATCACGTCGCCGCTAATCTGCTGATGGGCTTCATCATGTTGAGCGGTCTGTTTGCCATGATGCAGACCAAGAAAGAGACCTTCCCGGAGATGTCGCTCGATCAGGTGCAAATCCAAGTGCCGTACTTGGGCGCGACCCCGGCTGAGGTCGAAGATGCCGTCTGCAAGCGCATTGAAGAGCGGGTGCGCGGCCTAGAGGGCGTGCGCCGCGTGCGCTCGATTGCGGCCGAGGGCCTGGGTTCAGTCAGCATTGAGCTAGAGCGCGGGGCCGATATGGCCAAGCTGCTCGACGACATCAAAAACGAAATCGACCGCATCGACACCTTTCCCGTTGAAGTCGAAGAGCCGGTCATCAAGGAGTTGACGCGCCGCAATCAAGCCATTGACGTGGTGCTCTACGGCGACGTTGACGAAAAGGCACTCAAAGTCGCAGCCGAACGAGTGCGCGACGACCTGCGCGGCAGTGGCGTCATTTCGCAGGTCGAACTCAAGGGCGTGCGCGTCGATGAGATTGCCATCGAAGTCTCCGAAGAGGCTCTGCGGCGCTACGGCCTGACCTTCGCGCAGGTCGCCAACGCGGTGCGCCGCACGAGTATTGATCTGCCCGCCGGGAGCGTCGAGAGCGAGGACGGCGCGATTTTGCTCCGCACGCCGGGGCTGATGCGCACCGGGCGCGAATACGAAGAGGTCATCGTGCTGACCCGCCCCGACGGCACGGCCCTCAAACTCAAAGACGTGGCCACGGTCGTCGATGGCTTTGAGGATACCGATCTGGTCTCGCGCTTCAACGGCCAACCCGCAGCCGTGGTGCAAGTCTTTCGCGTTGGCGACCAGAACGCCCTCGACATTTCCGCTTACGTCCATCAGTACATGGAGGACAAACGCTCAACCCTGCCGGCGGGGATCGACATCGGCTACGCCCGCGACGATGCGCGCATCCTGCGCAGCCGCATTGACTTGCTGATCCGCAACGCCCGCCTTGGTCTGGTGTTGGTCTTCATCTGTCTGAGTTTTTTCCTCGACCTGCGCTTGGCCTTCTGGGTGATGATGGGCATTCCCATCAGCTTTTTGGGAGCCTTTGTGTTGATGGAGCCTTTTGACGCCTCGATCAACATGCTGTCGCTGTTTGCCTTCATCGTGGCCTTGGGCATTGTCGTCGATGATGCGATTATCGTCGGCGAAAATATTTTTTCTCACCGCATGCAGGGCAAACCCTTCGGCCGCGCGGCCATTGATGGTGCGCTGGAGGTGGGCACGCCGGTCGTGTTCTCGATTATGACCTCGATTGCGGCCTTTATGCCGCTGTTTTTCGTCGAGGGCATGATGGGTAAGTTCATGTCGGTCATCCCGGTGATCGTCATCTCGGTGCTGCTGCTGTCGCTGATCGAGAGCCTGTTTATTCTGCCGGCGCACTTATCTGCTAAGGGAGACGGGCCGCTTAATCGCTTGTTTAGCCGGGTTTTCATCTATCCGCTCGATTGGCACGCCCGAGTGGTGGTCCTCTTTGACCGCGGCCTCAAGTACGTCATCGGCAATGCCTATCAGCCCACGCTGCGCCTGGCGTTGGCCCATCCGATTTCTAGTACCGCCTTGGCCTTATCGCTGATGCTGTGTACCGCTGGGCTGGTCGTCGGCGGCCATATCAAGTTCGTGTTTATGCCCGAGATCGGCTCCGATTGGGTGACGATCTCAGTCAACATGCCGCAGGGCACCACGGCCAATCAGACCGCCAAGGTCGTGCGGCACATCGAAGAAAAGGCCATCGTCTTGCGCGATCAGATCGACGCCGAGCGCGAGAACGGGGATTCGATTTACCGCAATGTCTTTACCTACATCGGCGACCAACCCATGGCCCGACGTTCTTCCTTTGTAAGTGTCCCAGAGGTTGGCGGCCAAGGACATTTGGCCGAAATTACCATTGAACTGTTACCTTCCGAGCAACGCGAGCTCGACAGCGCGGAGATCGAGGCGCGGTTGCGCCAATTAGTTGGCGAAGTGCCCGGTCCCGAGTCTATTATTTTTTCTTCATCGCTGTTTTCTGTTGGCAATCCCATTGAGGTTGAGCTGGCGGCGGAAAACTTCGACCAACTCTTGTTGGCCGTCGATCGCCTCAAGGGCAAAATCGCCGAGTACGCCGGCACCGGCGATATCCAAGATAGCTTTAAGGAAGGCAAGCTGGAGATGAAATTCCAGCTCAAACCCCAAGCCCGCACCCTCGGCCTCACGCTCGCCGACCTAGCCCGCCAAGTGCGCCAGGGCTTCTACGGCGACCAAGCCCTGCGATTCCCACGCGGCTCGGACGATGTGCGGGTAATGGTGCGCTACCCCAAAGACGAGCGCCGCAACGTAGGCGATGTGCGCTCGATGCGCATCCGCACGCCGTCAGGGGCCGAGGTGCCCTTTGCCGAGGTTGCCAGTGTTGCCATTGGCCGCGCCTATGCCGCCATCCAGCGCACCGATGGCCAGCGCGTCGTGCGGGTGAGTGCCTCCGTAGATGATCAAATTGCCAACGCCGACGAGATCAATCGCGATCTCGAAGCGTTTTTCCTGCCCGCCTTGGTGCAGGACTATCCCGGCCTGCGCTACAGCTTCGGCGGCGAGCAGCAGGAGCAGCAGGACTCGCTACAGAGCCTGTTGTTCAACTTCATCATCGCCCTGGCCGCCATCTACATACTGCTGGCCGTGCCGTTCAAGTCGTACACTCAGCCTCTCGTCGTTATGAGCGCGATTCCCTTTGGCATCATTGGCGCGGTTTGGGGGCATTTGCTGATGGGTTTGGACTTGGCGCTGTTGAGCCTGTTTGGCATTGTCGCGCTGTCGGGCGTGGTGGTCAACGATTCGCTGGTGCTCCTGACTTTCTACAACCAGCTACGGCGCGAGGGCTCATCGCACGAAGACGCCCTAGTGTCGGCCGGGTCGGCGCGCTTCCGCCCGATCTTGCTGACCTCCCTGACGACCTTTTTTGGCCTGCTGCCGATGATCCTCGAAAAAAGCCTTCAAGCGCAGTTTTTGATCCCAATGGCCGTCAGCTTGGGCTTTGGCATCCTCTTTGCCACCTTCATCATTTTGCTCGGCGTCCCAATAGGAATGCGCCTGTTGGTAGGAGTCCAAGAGTTTTGGCGGCGGTTGGCCGAAGAAAAACCCGTTGAGGTCGCACCGGTTACCGGGTCGTGAAAAGTTGTGGTGCGCTTGAAATGGGGTGGGCTGCTGCTGTATGTGGTGGCCTGTGCGCCTGCTGACGGTCCTCCCTTCATCGACAAGGCCAGCGATTGGGGTATAGAGCGGCCCCACGTCGGTGGCGGCGCGGAAAAGCGCTATATCGTCGAAGCCAAAGGCGGCGGGGCGGCACTCCTCGACGCCGATGCCGACGGCGATTTGGACATCTACTGGGTCAATGGGCAGGGCGGGGACAATGCCCTCTACCGCAACGATGGCGGCCGGAGCTTTGTCGATCGAGCGGCTGCGGCCGGTGCCACGGGCCGCGGTTGGGGCATGGGTGCGCTGAGCGCAGACTACGATGGCGATGGCGATGCCGACCTGTACGTCACCTGCCTGCAAGAAAATATCCTCTATCGCAACGACGGGTTAGAGCAATTCGCCGATGCCACGGCCGGCGCCGGGCTGGTGCTGCCGGTGTGGAGTACGGGTGCAGCCATGGGCGACGCCGACTTGGATGGCGACTTGGATTTGTACGTGGCCAATTACGCGGATTTTGATTCGTCCGCGGTGCGGCCTTTGGGTACGCAGTGGAAGGGCCGGGACGTGTTTGTCGGCCCGCTGGGCTTGCCGGCGTTGCCGGACGCGCTCTACCGCAACGATGGCGCCGGCACCTTCGCCGAGGTCGATCTCGGCCAGCACGATCCGGGCTATGGGTTCGCCGTGCTGTTTATCGACAGCGACGACGACGGCGATTTGGATCTGTACGTCGCCAATGACTCGACGCCCAATTTCCTCTATCGCAACGAGGGCGCCGGCACCTTTACCGAAGTGGGGCTACAGGCCAATGCCGCGCTGGGGGAAACGGGCTTGGCGCAGGCCGGTATGGGCGCCGCTTGGGGCGATTACGACAACGACGGCGACGGCGACTTGCTGGTCACCAACTTTGAGGACGACTACAACACGCTCTATCGCAATGCCGGCGACGGCACGTTTGTGGATGTGAGCTTTGCCGCGGGCTTGGGCCGCATCAGTCTGCCCTACGTGGGGTTTGGCGCGGTCTTTCTCGATTACGACAACGACGCGGACCAAGACTTGTTTGCGGCCAATGGGCACGTGTATCCGCAGATCGAACGCCCGGGCAGTGGCGCGACCTACGCGCAAGCCAATCACTTGTTTGCCAATGACGCTGGTCGTTTTAGCTTGGTCGAGTTGGACGAAGATTGGGCGGTCAGTCGCGGTGTGGTGGCCGGGGATTTTGACGACGACGGCCGCGTGGATTTGTTCGTCACCAACCTCAACGGTCGGCCCTCGCTGTTGCACAATCAGACGGCCGCTGATCACCATTGGCTCGGCCTGTGCCTTTTGGGTGCGGGGAAAAACCGCGAGGCCGTTGGCGCCAAGGTCGTACTGTGGAGCGGCGGTCAAAGGCAGCGGCGGGATGTGCTGTGCGGCGAGAGCTTCTTGGGCAGCGGCGACCGGCGCGTGCATTTTGGCTTGGGCGCGGCGGGCCGGGCGGATTCGCTGCACATTTATTGGCCGAGTGGCGCATTGCAACGGCTGGCCGATTTGCCGATTAATACTTATATGAGCGTTGTGGAGGGGGGCTAGGTCAGTTATACAAACATAGAGAACTGACCTGGTATATCTGGAATAGAAATCTGCAGAAGAGGATTTCCCAATTGGCTGTTCAACCGCAAAAGGTCATCGTCAAAAGTATATAACACGTCCACACCTTCGGTCATCAAGGCTGTTGCCACATGGATAGAATCCTTGGGATTAAGGTGAGGGTAGCGCCATATAAGATCGCGAGCAAATTCGGCCGTTCGTCGATCCACGTTGACGATACTGACGAACTCCCGTTCAAAAAACCCTTTGATGGTCTCTTCCTTACTCTGAGGCAATGGTTGCTGGCCTTTGATTTTGATAACTTCTGTCAACGTCAATGCCGAAGTGATTATTCGCGCTTCTCCTTGCTCAGAGGCATCAACTAATCCACGAGAGGCTTCTACTTTATCTTCTTCATTATTGAACCATCCAATAAATATGTTGGCATCGCAATAAACGTTTCGCATGTAGATTTACTCAGCGAGAATACCTAGCACATCGTTCCAAGATGGCAATTCGTTTCTGGGGCGCAGTACTCTAAATTTTTCGACAGTGATATTGACCGGCGTACCATTGCGCCGATATTGAATACGACCTGAAACCGATACGCGCCGATCCATCTTAGGATCGAAGGACTGCAGCACATCGTCCCACAATTCACTAGGGAAATAGCAGTTGATATTGCGGCTCGATATGTCGTCATCAATGGAAAAGCGCGTCTTGCCTCGCCTGCTGAGTACTTGAATTGTTCCTTCAACCGTACCGTAATCGACGTATTTTCCTTGTAGTAACTGGTCGACAGAAGCAATAGATCGAGACGACATTTTAATAGCCTGTCCGTTATATCGGATCTGCACTGTACTTAGCTCCCCCTCGGACTTGGAGAGCACTTCGCCCATCGTCTTGGCAGCCTCCAATGCTTTTTCCGAAAAATGATCAGGCCATATATCATCTCCTATCTCAAGGGTCTCAAGTCCAGTTTGAATCGCATCAATGGCGACAGGGATCTTTTGGGGAGATATCTTAATTGCTTCTGGATCGATGTGTACGCATACGCTACCCGGCTCAACAAAAAGAAGCCACTCTACAGCGTGAGACTTCCCGGCCACGCTATCGGCTACCTCATCGGCCATCTGCAAGAACGCATTAAAGCCTTTTCTAAAACGCTGGGCCGTAATACGCGGACCGTCCATCTCAAACGTAAGCGAATTTGGCGAGAATTTGGCCATAGTTATAGGGTCCAAGTTTCAGTTCTCAACAGGGGAAAGTAGCAAAGTAATGTCCCTGCATCACAGAATCAAGCCAGATCTTAATAAAATCCCTACTTCGTTGAATTTCCAGTGCGATCTGATTGACCAAAAAGCGGAAACGGGGGACAACCCTTGAACAAGGGCTTGATGTGCGCCGCGCCTAGAGGCTATATTCCCGCATGAGCACACCCCCACAGCCGGAGGTCCAGTTATGCAGAGTTACCCGTATCCAGAATACGACGGAGTAAAAAGTATTGTACTGGGAATAATTTTTAGCATTTTGACATGTGGGATTTACTATTTCTATTGGCAATACAAACAGATGGAAACGCTCAATGCGTGGCTGGATCGGGAGGAGTACAACTTCTGGCTTTGGCTTGTACTCTTTATCGTGACGTGCAGCATATTTGAGCTTTACTACGAATACAAGATGGCCAAGGGCATCAACGAGATTCAGGAGAATAATGATTTGCGCCCAAACCGAGATCTAGCGCTGATCTGCGTCTTGGTTTCTATCTTTTCCCTCGGGTTGGCCGCTACTGCCATCCAGCAGTGGGAAATCAACAAGTTCTACGGTGAAAGCGCCGACAATTAGTCCGGCTCATCTCGCGCGAGTTTTTCTCGTCGGGCTGGTGCTCGGCGCGACATTTGCGGCGTGGTTTAACCCCGTGCTCGGCGCGGCGTGGCCGACCCTGTGCCCGCTCCGCTTCCTCATCCAGTTGCCCTGCCCAGGCTGCGGCATGGCGCGCGCCTGCATCGCTCTTGTACAAGGCAACTTCGCCGGTGCTTGGCACTACCATCCCTTCGCGTTCTTGCTCGTCCCATTGGCCCTCGGCCTCGCGTGTTTTCCGAGTCGGTTCGGCCGCACTTGGCTGGCGCTGCCCTCGTCCCTTCGCAAGGGTCTCGCCGGGGGGGCGCTGGTCTTGGTGCTGGCGTTGTGGGGGTATCGCGTCTTGCTCGGCTCAGTGACTTAACGCCCAGACCGCGATATTGGCCCCCATTTTGAGGGCGTCGAGTCGCTTGCTGTCGGGGTCGCTGTGGACGTTGGGGTCTTCCCAGCCGTCGCCTAGGTCTGCTTCATAGGTGTACAGCACGGCTAGACGCTCGCCGACAAAAAGCGCGAGGGCTTGCGGCCTTTTGCCGTCGTGCTCGTGGACTTTGGGCAGGCCGGCTGGCAACTCGAAGTGGCAGTGGAACAGCGGATGCTCGGGCGGCAATTCCACCCACTCGGCAGCGGGGAAAACTTGGCGCATGGCGCGGCGGAAGCTCTCGTCCATGCCGTAGTTGTCGTCGGCGTGGAGAAAACCGCCGCTTTCCAAGTAGTGCCGAAGCCGCGTCGCCTCCTCAGCGGTAAAGGCCACATTGCCGTGCCCGGTCAGGTAGATGTACGGATAGGAAAACAGTTCCTCGTCCATGATTTGCACGCGGGTTTCGGTTTCGGCTGCGTCGATTTGGGTGTGTTCGCGCAAGAAGCGGAGCAAGTTGGGCAGGGACGAGGGGTCGCTGTACCAGTCGCCGCCACCGCCGTATTGCAGCCGCGCAATGGTAAATAGAGGCTGGGCCGGGCCGTCCACTGCGAAGAGTGCGACGGCGAGTGCGGTGTAGAGGGCGAGGCTGCGCATGTCAGCGGTTGTTGATCACGGCGAATTTGCCGCGCACTGCGTCGCCGGTTGCTGTTTGTGCGACAAAGTAGTAAATACCCGACCCCACTAAAAAGCCGGCCGCGCTCTGGCCGTTCCAAGTGCCGCCGCTGTCGAGTTGGCGGACGAGCTCGCCGGCGGCAGTGAAAATGCGCACGCTGGCTCCCAGCGGCAGGTTGGCAAAAGCTAGGGATGTGCCGCGCACACCAATGTGGAAGGGGTTGGGATAGGCGTATGCCTGAAGACCAGCGGCGGTCCCCGAGGTGCCCAGTTGCAGGCGGCTCATCCCGCCGAGCGTGCCGATCCACAAGGCGCCGCTTTCCCGCTCGAAGTACAGTGAGTTGACGCGGTTGTTGACGAGGCCGTCGCTGGTGTCGAGCGCGAACTCAACTTGACCTTCGGTGCTGATGCGGGCCAAGCCGCCTTCGGTGCCGACCCAAATGCGTCCCCAGTCATCTTCAGCCAGTGCTGTGGTTGAGGTCGATGGCAGGCCGTTGTTGGCGTTGTACACCCTCCAGCTTGTGACCTTAAAATTCGCGTTGGTGCGCGAATACTCGCCGCGCACGGCATTGAGGCCGTTGTTGGTGGCGACCCACACTTGCTTGGAGCGATCAACGTGGATGTCGATGACGGAATTGCTGGTCAGGTCTGGATAAGCGGCGGTGTCGAAGACGAAGCCGATCTCATCGCCGAGTTCAAAAGGGGTGCCGCCATCGTCTAAGAGGCAGAAGCCGTCCAGTGCCGTCCCAATCCACTTTAGACCGTCGGGACCCATGGCGATTTTGGTCATGTCGCGGCCGGCGGACATGCCGAAGTTCAACTGATTGTTGAGTGCAGTCCTTTGGGGCGGCCATCCATCCATAACGACCAGCCCATGGCGGACGTTGGCGATCCACAGCGCACCGTTGGCGTCGCGGTCTATGTCGCTGATGGCGACAAAGGGACCGCCGTTGATGCCTTCGAGTGCCGAGTTGTTGGCGGTCAGATGCTGCCACTGGCCGTTGGCGTCGCGCACGTTAATGCCTACGCCCCAATGGCCGACCCACAGCAGGCCCTCGTCGTCGGTCGCCAAAGCCGAGACGGTATTGGACGACAGGCCGGTATTGGTGGTGTGAGTAGTCCAGCCCTCGCCATTGAACTCGTACAGGCCAAAAGCCGGCAGATTGTCTTTGGGCACCGAGGCGACCCACAGGTGGCCGTCGGCGGTCTGGGTGATGTCGAAGAAGGAGTTGGCTATAGGCTCGCGGGGCGGCGGCGGTGGGTCGGCGCCGAGGACCCGGAGGCCACTCGCGCTGGCGACCCACAGGGGGCCGTCGGTATCGGACAGGTCGGCGGTACTGCTGATGTTCGATGCGCTGAGCGACTGCCAACGGTCGCCTTGGCGCTGGGATAAGGTGCCGTTAGCCGTCCCGGCGACTAGGCTCCCCTCGAAGAGGCCGAGGGCCACGCTGCTGGTCGTGGAATAATCGAGTTCGGGGCGGTTGAGCGCGGGATGTACGCGCCAGATGCCGTCGGTGGCCGCGACGAAGAGCGTGTCTTGATAGACCAGCAGGTCGCGGACCGCGCCCCTTATTGGCTCGGCTTGCCAACTGCTGGGGTCTTGGAGATTGGGCTGGTCCAAATCCGCCCACGTTAGGCCGTTGACGGTGCCGGCCCAGAGACGACCGGCAAATATTTCAATGCTGGTCACCTCGGTGTCTTTGGGCAGTTCGCCCAAGCGCCGATAGGTCTCCTTGACCTCTTCCTTGCTGATGACAAACGCGCTGACGCCGCGCTCGCTGCCGATGTAGAGAATGTCCCCATAAGGCTCGAGGGCGTTGATGCGCAGGCTTTGGAAGTCTAAAAAGGGCGGGTCAAAGCGATTCTGCTCGGGCCGATAGCGGCTCAACCCCTGAGAATTTGTGCCAAACCACAAGTGGCCGTTGGCATCTACCGAGAGACTCAAGACGAGGTTGCCCGGCAGGCCGTCGCGGCGCGTGAAGCGCGTATAGGTTCGGGTTTGTTGGTCGTAACGCAGGACGCCGCCGCTGGTGCCGGCCCAGACCGCATCTTGGTGGACGAGGACCCGGTTGATTTGGCGCATACTGGTATAGGCTTCCCATTGGGTGCCGGAGAGCTGGGCGCAGACGGGTAGGGCCAAAAGCAGCAGCGGAACGAGGCGGAGTAAGAGCATAGGAACGGCCTACATCATCGTTAGAGGGTCGATGTTGATAGAAAAGTGGAGGGCGTGATCTTTGGCGGCGGCGCGCATGGCTGGCAATGTGCGCAGAGCTGTTGTGCGCAAATAGTGCGCCGAGGAGCCGCGCAAAAGGGCTTGCCAGCGGTAGTGACCGCGCAGCCGCGCCAGCGGGGCTGGGGCTGGCCCTAGCACGAGCGCATCTTGTGCGAGGCCCTGTCGCAGGGCGTTGACGCCTTGTTGCGCTCCGGTTTCAACGGCTTGCTCGCAGGGGCCGCGCCAGCGAAAGATGATGAGGCGGCCAAACGGAGGGAATCCGGCCTGCCGCCGCTGGGCTAACTCGTTGTGGGCAAAGGTCGCGTAGTTTTGGCTGGCGGCTGCCTGCAAGGCGTCGTCGTCGGGCAGCAGCGTCTGGATGACGACCTCGCCAGCGGTGCGACCGCGACCTGAGCGGCCGGCAACTTGGGTCAGGAGTTGGAAGCTGCGCTCGGCTGCGCGGAAGTCGGGCAGGTGCATGCCGGTGTCGGCAGAAATCACGCCGACTAGCGTAACCTCGGGCAAATCGAGGCCCTTGGCGACCATTTGGGTGCCGAGCAACACGTCGGCCTCGCCGCGGCGGAAGCACTCGACCAACTCGTCGTGCGCACCTTTCCAAGCGGTGGTATCCACGTCCATGCGGATGACGCGGATGCCGGGGAATTGGGCCAAGAGGGCACTTTCGACCTTTTGGGTGCCGACGCCGGCGAAGCGCAGTTCCGGGCTGCCGCAGGCCGGGCAAACCGGCGGTGGTGGGGCCGCGAAGTCGCAGTAATGACAGCGGGTCTCCGCGGCGGTGGGGTGCTGGTGATAAGTCAGCGAGACGCGGCAGCTTGGGCACTGGATCGGCTCGCCACAGGCCGTGCAGCTAATGAAGGGCGCAAAGCCACGGCGATTTTGCAATAGGATGATTTTCTCGCCACACGCGAGGCGGTCTTGCATCTTGCGCCGCAAGGCGTGCGAGAAGATGGTGCGCTGCTTTTTTTGGAAAGGCTCCTGTTTCATATCGACGACCGTCACTTGCGGCAGGGGGCGGTCGTCGATGCGGCGGGGCAAAGTATGGCGGTGGTACTTGCCGATGGTGGCATTCCAATGCGACTCTAAGCTGGGCGTGGCTGAGCCGAGGACGACGACGGCGTTGCAGCGCTGCCCACGCACTAAGGCGAGGTCGCGGGCGTTGTAGGTGAGGGGATGGCTGCTGTCTAGATCTTCTTGCTTGTACGAGGTGTCGTGCTCTTCGTCCACGACAATCAGCCCCAAGTTTTCCACCGGTGCGAGGATGGCCGAGCGCGCGCCGATCAGTACGCGCTGCTCGCGGCGGCGCAAGCGACGCCAAGTGTCGTAGCGCTCTCCAGCCGAAAGCTGGCTGTGGAAAACGGCGACGGCCTCGCCGAAGTGCTCCTTGAAGCGCCGCACCATCTGCCAGGCGAGGGCGATTTCTGGCACCAAGATGATTGCGCCGCGCCCGGCCGCCAATGCCTGCGCCACAAGTTGGGCGTACACCAGGGTTTTGCCCGAGCCGGTGACGCCGTGCAGCAAGGCCGGATAGAATGTCCGGGCTTCGAGTGAGGCCGATAGGTCGTTGAGTACCTGTTGTTGGTCGGCTGTCGGGACCAGGGCCGGAGGCGGGCCGCTGGCTATGTGGGCGAGGGGATCGCGGATGACTTCCTCGGTCGTTGGCGAAATCAAGCCGCGGTCTTCGAGTGCCTTGAGTATCGCCGAGGAAAAACCGGCCGCACTCAGTTGGCTGCGGGCCGCCGCCGGGTGGTCGAGCAAGTAGCGCAGACAGGCCGCTTGGCGCGGGGCGCGCTTTTCGATGGCGGCGATGGCGGTGTGCGCGGCTGGTGCGTCGTTTAGGACAAAGCAGCGTTGGCTCAGCACCCGGGGCCGCCGGTCTTCGAGCACCGGCGCGATTTCGATGTGTCCGCTGCGGCGCAGGGCGCGCAGGCCCTTTTCCAAGCCCCGGCCGCCGAGTCGGCGCTTGAGGGTGCTGACTTTGAGGGCGCCGCTGCGCTGTAGCTCGCCGATGATCTGCGCCTCTATACCGGCGTGATCGCCAGTGGGTGCGTCGCGCAATTGTACGAGGCGATTGGAACTGAGTTTGACGCCTGGCGGCAGCGCGGCCATTAGCGCACTGCCGAGCGGGGCGAGGTAGTAGGAAGCCATCCAGCGGCAGAGTGCGACGACCTCTGGACTGAGGAGCGAGGTGTCGAGAATTTGTTCGATCGGGCGGATTTTGCTTGGCGGCAGGTCGCCGAGTGTCGCTGGCCCTAAGACGATGCCGGTGACTCGGCGCTGGACTACCGGCACCAGTACTAGGGCCCCAGGTTGCGCTTCTGCGGCGAATTCAGCGGGTACGCCATAGGTCAACTCGCGCGCTACGGGGGGCGGCAGGGAGACCTCTACGTAGCCTTGGATCATGGTTGGGCGTCGGGGGCCTCTTCTGCGGAAGGCTGTGGGTCTAATGTTAGAAACTCGATGCCGTCGGCTGCGGCGCGGAAGTGCAGCACTTGGTCGGGGTCGCCGAGCTGGCCGTTGCCAAGCAGTTGGCCGTCTAGCCAATAGCTCAGGCCGTGGGGACGAGTTGAGAGCACGACAAAATGGTCGCGGGCCTCAAAGCGGTGGCGCTGGCCGGGTGGAACGATGGCCTCAAAGTTTTCTGCTGCGTCATCCCAGCGGATTTGCACCCAGGTAGAATCGCGGGCCTCCAGTTCGAGGACTATGGGGCCGGGTGCGGTGGTTTGGGCCGTCGCTGTGGTTGCGGGAGGCTCAGCCACAGCTAGCTCGGCGGATGACTGGGCAGACGAGTCGCTTGGCGTGGTTGGCGGCTGAGCTTGGGACGAGATGGGAGTTGTTTGGATTGGGTTTTCTGCTGTTTGGATTGTGTTTTCTGCTGTTTGGATTGTGTTTTCTGCTGTTTGGGTTGTGTTTTCTGCTGTTTGGGTTGGGAACTGCTCGCCGAAAAAGTAGAAGGATGCCACGGCGAGGACGCCGCAGGCAGCTATTATCGAGCCGGCGACGATCAGCGGCTTACGCGAGTGGTGCGGAGTAGGCTGCGATAGGACGACCACAGGCTGGGAGCGAGCTTGCATGATCCGTCCGTAGCGTTGGTCGAAGCGACTGAGGAGCGGATCGGGATCGAGGCCGAGGTGTTCGGCATATGTTTTTAGGGCTAAGCGGACGAATACCGGCTCAACTACATCGAGCTTGTCGGCTTCTATGCCCTGTAAGACGGAAAGACTAACGCCGCTTTGCCGCTGTATTTCTTCGAGGTCGAGGCCGCGTGCTTGGCGTGCAGCCGATAATTCCTCGCCGATAGTTTGTTGTTTTTGTTCGCTCATTTTGTGGCCTGTTTGTTGTTTTTGTTCGCTCATTTTGTGGCCTGATCGCTTAGGTCGCACCCCAGCGCGCTCAACAACACGCAAAGACGCGCTAGGGGCAGACCAACTACATTATAATAACAACCTGCGATGCGTTCAATAAAGCGCGCCCCTAGCCCCTGTATGCCGTAGCCACCGGCCTTGTCGAGTGGTTCGCCGCTGGCGACGTAGGCGGCGATGTCGGCGGCGGTCAAGGGTCGCATCTCCACTTGGGTGCAGACGGCTTCCTGCAGAAGCTGCTCGCCGCTTTGGATGGCTAGTCCGGTATAGACCTGATGGACTTGGCCGGAGAGGCGCCTGAGCATGGAGGCTGCGTCGGCTAGGTCGGCGGGCTTGCCCAATATGGTGCCGTTGCTACAGACGATGGTGTCGGCGGCGACGATGATGGCATCCGCAGCGACTACGTTGGCCACAGCGCGGGCTTTAGCCACGGCCGATTCGAGGGCATAGTCGGCCGGAATGGACGTTGCGGGCACTGGCTCTGGTAGCGGACTGGGGACGACGGTAAAGGGCAGGTCGAGCTGGCGCAATAGCGCGGCGCGCCGGGGCGAGGCCGAGCCGAGGATCAGGGGTTTCACGCCGGCGACTCCACCATTAAGGTGACCGGTCCGTCGTTGTGGATTTCGACCTGCATGTACGCGCCGAAGACGCCGCGTTGAGGCGGCAGTCCTCGTTCGGCGAGCAGGTCGAGAAAGCGCTCGTAGAGGCGCTCGGCGACCGGGGGTGGAGCAGCTTGGACGAAGCTGGGGCGGCGGCCCTTGCGGCAGTCGCCGTACAGGGTAAACTGCGAGATGGCGAGGACGCCGCCGCCGATGTCGAGCACCGAGCGGTTCATCTTGCCTTGGTCGTCGGCGAAGATGCGCAAGTGGGCGCACTTTTCAGCGCAGAAGCGCAGGGATTGCTCGTCGTCGTCGGGGCCGAAGCCGACGAGTAGGACTAGGCCTTGGCCGATTTGGCCGTGGAGTTGGCCATTGACGTGGACGCTAGCGTGGCTGACGCGCTGGACGAGGACTTTCACCGGAGGAGTGGGCTGTGATTGGTGTGATTGTCATGACGCCCAAGCCTTTGAGGCTTGAGAATCGCCGCATGAGTTTCAAATGTATCCCTCGCGGTACTGATGTCAACTGTCGTAGAAGTGCCGCTGGCCGCGGCTTGGCAAGCCGGACTTTTGTTTTGCGTGCTCTTTTCTTTTTATAATTCTGGTGGTTGGGTGCTTGCTGGGGCTGGCGTCTTGAGTATGGATATGACCGTGGAGCGCAAAGGAGTCATCGAGCCGCGCCAGCGGTTGGAAAATCGGCTGGCCAAGACCACTATTGGCGTTGCTGCCGCTACTGCTGGGGGCGAGTTTAACCCCTGGTCAATAGGCTGCGACCGCTGCGGCCATAGGCACGTTCGTTGCCGAGGTTGAGGAAACTGTCAGCCATGGATTTGGGTAATTCTATGACAACAACTCGTATCGTCGTGATCGGTTGCCTAACAGTGTACCTGCAACGGCATATGCTTGTCATGGGCTGGTTACTGTACGAGTCCATTGCACTTATAGCAGGTATGGATGTGAACTATTCTACATATGAATTTGATCTAGAATACCATATGGAGACCCATCTCATCTTGGGTTCCCTATTCTGTTTAATAATTCTACCCTACATATACACTCATAATTTTTTTAAAGCTACCTCTTTTTTTTTAATTCTTTTTTTTACTTTAATCGCTCTAATATATGCAAATATAGATCAACCCAATTTTAATTATAAAAGGACGTTTATACAGGCTGTAATAGGAGCATTTTTTGTCGTTGTTGCGATTATAACAGTTATCAAACTACACAGAAAATCTAATCCTATATCTGTTTACCATCAGTGGTCCTATGTAAAGCATCCCAAAGATTGGCTCCATGTACTCTGGGCTTTGATCATCATTCCAGTATGGATTAGCTATTTATATTTTTTTCACCCTAGTACGCTAGAAGAACACACATCCATACTAGATTATCCCGCGACGCTTTTAATTTTAAAAATTTTATCTGGATCTATATTTGTTTCTTTTGTCGAAGAGCTTATTTATCGTCGGCTCTTCTTTTCTGCTCTGCGCCAGCAGACTAGTTTGTTCAAGGCTGTATTGATCACTTCGTTGGTCTTCTCCTTGTCTCATCTACAACTAGAAAGAATAGTGCCTACCTTTATCCTAGGTGTAGCCTTGGCTCTCGTTTACGAAAGGACGCAGTCCCTGATCGTATGCGCCGCTGTTCACGGAGTTGTAAACGCTCTCAACCCTCTCGCAGCGGACCTCGTTAATGGAGCTCTTGGGCCTGAACACAGCCTTCTGCCACAAAACTAGTTTGCGGTGAAGAATGTTTCCTAGAATCTTCGCTGACCGCGCTCGAGTTTGAGTTGCGGAATGTCCTTGAGCTGCACTTTAAGAAAAAACGCCCGGTTTTTGTAGAAGGTGCTCGGTTGCACATTGAGAGTTGCGGTCCAGTCGTGGAATTCTTTTTGCAGCGACAACAGCTCGGCAGTGATGCGCTCGGTGGCTAAAAGCCGCGTCCCTGGAACGCGCAGATTGTAGTTGAGCGAATAGTTGCAATGCCAACTGGCCAAGCTAAAGCCGGCTGCGGCCCGCACCCAAGAGCGGATGAAGCTAGCGGTTGTAGCGGTAGCGCGGCGGTGCGAGATGTAGTGGCTGAGTTGTAAACGGCTGCCGCGCCGGCGGTTGTCGATGTCGCGCATGAGGCCGCTCTCAAAGCCGAAGGAGGGGCTGGTGCTGCCGAAGCTGGGGTTGGCGGTGCCTAAATTACTCGCTCGGGATTGGCTGGAGGAGTCAAAATCACCAGACCCGTCGGTTGCCGGGCGCGCCGCTGCCGAGCGCCGCGACCAGCTAGCAGAAGTCCGCACTTCGAGTTGCTCGCGGCGCGGTGTCAGCAAGTGCAGTCGGTTTTGCTCGTCGTAGAATCGGTGGCGCAAGGTCAGCCGCGAATTCAGGTAGCGACCCGCTTCGACGCTAAGGGACGTGCGCAGGTCGCTTAGCCGGTTTTCCCTTTTCTCAAAGTCGTAGATCGTAGAAAAATTGAGCTGGGCTAGGCGCACTTTGTGCTCTTCCTCGTCGCGCAAAATTTTGGCCCAGAAGGTGTTGCCGAGGCTCAAGCTCAGGGTCCGTCGGTGTTGGAGTGGGCTGCCGTCGCCGCCAAAGCCCAAGACGCCGCCGGTGTCGGTGCGGGAGGCTTGATAGCTAAACGAGACACTGGGTTTGAGTACGTGGCGCAGGGCTTGGAGCGGGCCAATGGACGGGTTAAAAAGCCCGTAGAAGGTTTGGCTTAGGGCCGCACGGGTGGAGAGGCGGTCGCTGCGCCGGCTGCGGGTTGCGCTTTGGCGCAGGTCTTGGTCGCTCCAGTCTTGGTTGAGCGACGGGCTAAAATTGAGCCAGGCGAAGGGGCGGTACTGTGCGCTGACGCGCCAGTTTACTTGAGCCCTGGTTTGACTGGTCGTATCCGTGCGACTGCCGCGCTGGGTGTTGCGCAGGCTGGCGGTGCCGTCGTAGTAGATGCGGCTATACCAAGGAAGGTTTTGGCGGCTTTGGCTCGCTTGGCCCCAAAGCGGTTTGCGGCTCTTGCGCAAGCTGAGTTCGGGCAGGACGGTGGTAAACCTTTCGGTGTCGAGGTATTTGGTCTGGCTTGCTGTCAGGCTCAAGCTATTGCCCGACCCGCGCCAGCGCCGCGTGTAACTGAGGTTGGAACGCAGGGTGCGGTTGAGGCGGTCTTGGAGGCTGGTGCTGTTGTCTTGGGCGAAGCTGTTGTTGCTCTGGAAAGTGCCGTTGGCCCGCAAGCTGGCGTCGGGACCCAACTCTTGGCTGTGCCTGAATTCGAGCCGCCAGTTGCGCGCGGCTGAGCGGCCTTCTTGGCGGTTTTCGAACTGGGTGCTGACGTGGCCTCTGAATCGGTAGCGCGCGGCGTAGTTGAGGCGGGCTCGTCCTAACCAGCCCGAGCGCTGCCGCAGATCGGCTGCCAGGGACAGGTCCCAATAGTCATTGGGCGCGAGATAGTAGCCCAAGTTGCGCAACTCCCACTCGCTTTGCTGGGTGCCAAATCGCAGGGCGCGTTGTCCAAAACTCGGCGTCAACATCCCGGATTGGCGATCTTCGCGCAGCGAGAATACGTAAAAGGGAATCCACAACAGCCGCCGCTCCTTGATGCGGAAATACACCGGGCGCGCCACGGCCATGTCGCCGGCTATGACCTTGATCCGCGGGCTGTAGAAGTCAAAGTGCGGATGGTCGGCGTCGCAGGTGGTGTACGAGCCTTGGTGGACGTGGAACTCCGTGCTGCTGCGGGTCTGGATCAAGTGGCCGGCGTAAAATCCCTTGTCGCGGTGGATTTTGCCTTCGAGGATGGTTCCTTGCTCGGTAGAGAGGTTGTAGAGAATGCGCTCGCCGCGCAGGGTTTGGTCGCCTTGGCGCAACACCGGATGGCCGACGACCTGCCCAAGCGAATCGAGGGCGGCCCGCGCTTCGATTTGGTCGAGGTCGCGGCGGAAGACGATTTCGGCGGCCCTTAGCTCAGCCCCCTTGTGCGAGACGCGGGCCTGGCCTTGCAACAGGAGCGAGTCGCCGACCTCGTAGTAGCGCATATAGGTGGCTTGGTAGGCAAAGCCTTGGTTTTTGTCTTGGCCCTTGGCCTGAGTCAACAGGGCGCGGGCTTGTTGTCGTTGGGTATCGGACGCCTCGCTGTCGTGCGGATAGATGAGGGCCAGGCAGAGGATTAGCAAGCCGGTCATGGCTGGCGTTGGCGCAGCACTTCGTACAGGGCGATGCCGGTGGCTACCGAGGCGTTGAGCGAGCCGATGGCTTCGCGCTGCATGGGGATGTGTAAGAGCGCGTCGCAGCGCTTTTGCACCATGCGCCGCAGTCCCTTGCCTTCGCTGCCGATGACTAGGGCGCAGGG
The DNA here is from genome assembly GCA_965221515.1 of Candidatus Latescibacterota bacterium. Classification (GTDB taxonomy): domain Bacteria; phylum Latescibacterota; class UBA2968; order UBA8231; family UBA8231. The sequence goes on along the minus strand of OZ244897.1, from coordinate 2,359,237 downwards.
TTGGGCCAAGTCTGCGGCCGTCAAGGGCTGTTCGCCTTGGGCGTCGAGTCCGGCGATGAAAAGTCCACTGGCGGCGGCTTTTTGCAGGGCCTTTTGCAGGTTGTCAACTCGGCAGACGGGTAGGTGCTGGGTGGCACCGGCGGCGGCTTTGAGTGCGGCGGGTGAGAGGCCAGCCGCCTCGCGGGCAGGTATGACTACGCTTTGGGCGCCGAGCGCGTGGGCACTGCGGATGATGGCGCCGAGGTTGTGAGGGTCTTGCACTTGGTCGAGAAAGAGGAGCAGGGCCGGGGCCGACAGGTGAGCGAGTACGTGGTCGAAGTCGGCGTACGTTGCGGCGGCGGTGTAGGCGACGACGCTTTGGTGGCGAGGGCCGGCGAGGCGGTCGAGTTGGGTCTTGTCGCGTAGATCATAGGGGATATGGGCTTGGCGGGCGCGGGTGAAAATTTCGTCGATGATCGGGCCGTGTGCGCCCTTGGCGATGAGCAGGCGGCGCAGGGGGCGTTCGGCGCGGAGGGCTTCGAGCACCGGGTGACGGCCCCAAATTAGGTCGTCGGGTGTTTGTTTATTGGGCATGGGTATCACTTACGATGATTCGCATCACCCATCCTTAATTTTCTCTTTCCACTCATTTAGCTTGAGCAACGCCTGAAGCGGCGTAATTTGGCTGAGATCCATGTCCCGCAACTCCGCTATCCACGGCGCGTCGGTCGGCGCGGAAAAAAGCGGGAGTTGCTGTTGGGGTGGCAAAGTTGGCTCGCGGACGTGATGAATGTCTTTGGTATCGATTTGGTCTTTTTCGAGGCGGGCGAGAATTTGTTGGGCGCGCGCTACTACTTGAGCTGGCATCCCGGCCATCTGCGCGACGTTGATGCCGTAGCTTTGGTCGGCCGAGCCCGGGGCTAGGCGGTGGAGGAACACCACGCGGTCGCCTTCTTCGCGCACTTGGACGTTGAAGTTGACGACGCGCTCTAAGTGGCTTTCGAGTTCAGTCATCTCGTGGTAGTGCGTGGCAAAAAGGGTGCGCGGGTGGACCTCGCGCTGCTGGTGCAGATATTCGACAATGGCCCAAGCAATGCTCAGGCCGTCGAAAGTACTGGTGCCGCGGCCCAACTCGTCGATCAGCAGCAAGCTGCGGTTGGTGGCGTTGTTGAGGATATTGGCCGCCTCGTGCATCTCGACCATGAAGGTGCTCTCGCCACCGGCGAGGTTGTCGGACGCGCCCACGCGCGTGAAGATGCGATCGACTACGCCGATGGTGGCGTGGCGCGCCGGGACGAAGCTGCCGATCTGCGCCATCAGCGCGATGAGACCCACTTGGCGGATGATGGTGCTCTTGCCAGCCATGTTCGGGCCGGTGATGAGCATGATCTGCGCCCCGTTGGCGTCGAGGCGCACGTCGTTGGGTACAAAACTGCCCGTGCGGAGTTGACGCTCGACGACCGGGTGGCGACCGTCGCGGATTTCGATTAGCTGGCCGTCGTCAACCTGGGGCCGGGTGTAGGACTCGCTCTCGGCGACTTCGGCGAGCGAATACAGCGCGTCGATGCGCGCGATGGCGCGGGCGATCTGCTGGACTTGGGGGGTCCAGCCGGCGGCCCGGTCGCGCAAGGCTAGGAACAGCTCGTTCTCCAAGTCTTTGAGGCGGTCTTCGGCGCCGAGGACTTTTTCTTCGTACTCTTTTAGCTCGGGCGTGATGAAGCGCTCGGCGTTGGTTAAGGTTTGTTTGCGATGGTACTCGGCCGGGGTTTTGTCGAGGTTGGCTTTGCTGATTTCGATGTAGTAGCCAAACACTTGGTTGTAGCCGATTTTGAGCGAGGCAATGCCGGTGCGCTCGCGTTCGGTGGCCTGCAAGCGGGCGATGTAGTCCTTGCCACCGCGGGCGATCTTTCGCAGTTGATCGACGTCTGAGTGATAGCCGCCGCGGATTAGGCCACCTTCGGTCAGCGACACGGGCGGTGCGTCAACTAAGGCGCCGAGGATTTCGGCGACCAACTCGCCGACGTCGGGCAGGCCCTTGGAGCATAATTCTCGTAAGAGCTCACTCTGGGCCGAGGATAGCGCGGTGCCAATGGCCGGTGCGCGGTCGAGCGAGCGGGCGAGGGCCACCATGTCGCGGGCGTTGGCCCGTAGGCAGCAGACCCGCGCAATCAGCCGCTCTAGGTCGCCGACTTGCTCTAGGCATTGGCCGAGGGTGCGGCGGGTTTTGCGCTGGCGCAGCAACTCGTCAACGGCCTCTAAGCGGGTGCTGATTAAGGGCGGAGATTTGAGCGGCTGAGCGACCCATTGACGCAACAGCCGCACGCCCATGGGGGTGCGGGTGCGGTCGAGGATTCCGAGCAGGGTGTTGGCGCGGCCTCCGTCTTGGCGATTGGCGAGCAGTTCTAAGTTGCGCTGGGCCGTGGCGTCGATGACGGCAAAGTGCTCGCGGTGTTTGCGCTGGAGGCGGTTGATGTGCTCGACCGCGCCGCGCTGGTTTTCGCGCAAATAGGCCACCGTCGCCCCACCGGCGCGAATGGCGGCCGCCATGGCGTCGCAGCCAAAGCCCTTCAGCGTCTGGACGCGGAGCTGGCTGGTGAGGGTTTCATGCGCGGTATCGGCGGCGAAATGCCAGTCTGCGAGGCGGCTGAGTGCCGCGTTTGGCAGGGCGTTTTGCAGGGCGGCGACCCACTTTTCGTCGGCCCCTTCGGCGATGAGCAGCTCGGCTGGTGCTAAGCTTTGTAGTTCGTCGGCGAGGTCGCCAGCGGGCAGCTCGTCGAGGGCGAAGTCCCCGGTTGACAAATCGACGCTGGCGAGGCCGACGCAGTCGGCGTGGGCGCAGAGGCCGACGAGAAAGTTATTGCGCTGTTGGTCGAGCATCGCGTCGGCAAGCGCCGTGCCTGGCGAGACCACTTCTACTACGTCGCGCTTGACCACGCCCTTGGCCTTTTTGGGATCTTCGACCTGCTCGCAGATGGCGACCTTGCGCCCGAGCTGGATGAGCTTGGCCAAGTAGCCTTCCATGGCGTGATGCGGTACGCCAGCCAACGGCACATCACCGGCAGTCTTGCCGTGATTGCGGGCGGTCAAGGTAAGGCCCAAAAGTTTGGCGGCCACCTTGGCGTCGTCGAAGAACATCTCGTAGAAATCCCCCATCCGAAAGAACAGGATCGCGTCTGGGTGCTGGCGCTTAAAGTGCTGGTACTGCTCCATCGCCGGGGTGAGTTTGGCTCTTGGGGACATGGTTCGGATGGATGGGTTCGGGGTTGGGGTTAGTAAAAATAAAAACGCGGTGGAACGATTGTCCGTCCCACCGCGCTTGGTTGGTACTGCGGAGTTTACGCCTCGTCTTGTTCGTCGGCGTGGGCGTCGCCCCAGCTTTCCATTTCGTCGTCCTTGTCGGCAGTAGTCTCCTCTTCGGCGGCGACTTCTTGGACGGGATGCTCGGCTAAGTAGGCTTCGTAGTCGGCTTGGTCTTTATCCTTGAAGTACTCGCGGACGCTGAGGACGATCTTTTTTTGGTTCTTGTCGAACTCGATGACCTCTAGCGGCAGCTCTTGCCCTTCGGCAAAGCTCTGGCGCGGGGTCTGCAACCCCTCGATGGCTAGATGCGACAGCGGTACAAACCCATCGACTTCGTCAACGAGCGAGACGACCACGCCGCGTTCGAGCAGCCGCGAGATCGCGCCCCGTATCTCGACGCCTACGGCGTATTGCTCGGCAAGGTGCGGCCAGGGATTTTCAAAGGCATCCTTATGGCTGAGCGAAATGCGCCGGCGCTTGGTGTCGATTTCGGTGACGACCACGGCGATCACATCGCCCTTGTTGAACATCTCGCTGGCTTGGCGAATGCGCTTGGTCCAAGACATGTCCGAGATGTGGACCAGCCCGTCGATGTTTTCCTCCAACTCGACGAAGGCCCCGAAGTTGGTCAGGCTACATACCGTGCCCTCGATCTTGGTGCCAGGAGGATACTTGGAGTCGAGGGTATCCCACGGATCGTCCTCGGTTTGCTTCATGCCGAGCGATATTTTCTGGTTCTCGCTGTCTATTTTGAGCACCTTCACCTCGACGATGTCGCCGATGTTGACCAACTTGGAAGGATGGCGCACGTGCTGGGTCCAAGACATCTCAGAGATGTGGACTAGGCCTTCAATGCCTTCCTCCAACTCGACGAAGGCCCCGTAGTCGGTGATGGAGACCACCTTGCCGCGCACTTGGCTCTCAATCGGGTACTTATTCTCGATATTCTCCCACGGATGGGCCGTTAGTTGCTTCAGCCCCAAGGAGATGCGCTCGCGCTTGCGGTCGTAGCTGAGCACTTTGATCTTGATGCGGTCGCCGATCGAGACCAACTCCGAAGGATGGTTGACGCGCCCCCACGACATGTCGGTGATGTGGAGCAAGCCATCGACGCCGCCCAAGTCGATGAAAGCGCCGAAATCGGTGATGTTCTTGACGACGCCCTCGCGGACTTGGCCTTCCTCCAACACCTTGACGATTTCCTCGCGCATCCGGGCGCGCTCTTCTTCTAGCACGGCGCGGCGCGAGACGACGATGTTGCGCCGCGCCTTGTTGAGCTTGATGATTTTGAAGGGGAACTGATGGCCGATGAACTGGTCGAAGTTTTTGACTTGGCGGATGTCGATCTGCGAGCCGGGCAGAAAGGCATCGACGCCAAAAAGATTGACGACGATGCCGCCCTTGATACGCCTCATTAGTCGCCCTTCGACCGTGTTGCCTGTGTCGTGGGCGTCCTTGATCGAATCCCAGACCCGCATGAAGTCGGCCTTCTGCTTGGAGAGCACGACTTGGCCATCTTGGTCTTCGACGTCTTCTAAGAAGACCTCGATTTCTTGGCCTTGCTCAATGGACTCGGAGTCGGAAAACTCCTTGATTGGCACCGCGCCTTCGGATTTGAAGCCGATATCGACCATTACCTCGCTGGGGCCGATGGAGACGACGGTGCCCTTGACGATTTGGCCCTCTTTGATGCCGGAGATGCTCTCCTCGTAGAGGGCCATAAGTTCGTCGTATTGGGCTTGGTCGTACTCGGGCTTTTCTAGCTCTTCGATACTGACGTTGCCGTACTCGGGAGCTTGTTGTTGCTCTTCTATTGCTGTGGTTTCTTCGGTCATGTTGCGCAGATCCTCAACAGGTTAAAGCGAAGCGCGCACTCCGCTTGATGTGATACGGGCGCGGGCTTTCCGCACCAGCACTAGTTACCAAACTAGCTATATATTATACGCGCTAAATTCATTAATGACCAACGCTCGCTTGAGAGCCTTTGGCCTTCGGCGGCTTGGTTTAGCGTTAAGCGGCACCCATCCGGTCTGATACTTCTCATCGGATTAGGACCATTTTACCGACGAGGGTTTGGGTGGGGGTGTTCACTCGGTATAAGTACACCCCGGAAGTGGTGGCTCGACCTAGAGCGTCGCGGCCGTCCCAGTGGAAGGTATGATACCCGGCTTGCAGTCGGCTATCCAGTACGGTCTGCACTCGCTGTCCCGCCATGTTGTAGATAACCAGCTTGACCGGGCTGTCTGCGGGTAGGTGCAAATGCAGGGTCGTGGTTGGATTGAACGGGTTGGGGGCGACGACCACCGCCAGCACCGAGTCGGCCAAGGCGCGTTGTAGGCTAACCGGCTTGCCAGCCCCTTCGGCGACTTCGCCCGCGCGCGTGGCCAGCGTCACCGACGCCGAGGGCCCCGTCTTGTTCACCCCGTTTACAGCCCGTATAGAAAAGGTATAACTGGTGCCGCCGGTCAAGCCGCTGGCCGTGTAGCTGGTCGTATTGCCGATATTGCTCCAAGGGTCTGCATTCTTTTGATACTCGTAGTGCTGAATGGCCGAGCCGCCATCGCTTTGTGGGGCACTCCAAGTCAGGCCGATCTGCGAATAGCCCGGGGGCACCTGAGTAGCCGTGAGGTTGCGCGGTGCCCCGGGCGGACCGGCCACGACCGCCGCGCTGGTGGTCTGGGCGGTCTTGCCCGGTCCCAACGCGTCGCGATAGGAGACGATCACGCGCACGGGTTGACCCAACCAAGACCGACTCACCGCGAAGGTGGTGGACCAACTATGACTTTGGGGCTCGACACTGGCTTGACCGGTTGCCGTCGCCCCCCAAAGCACGTCTTTGAGGCCGCCGTCTTCGTCGGTCAGCGTCGCCTGTAGGGTTTGGCCGACTTGGGGCGGATTGGGACTGAGGCTGATGGTACCGGTGTCCTCGGCGTTGGTGACGGTTATGCTGACCGATTTAGTATCGGACAGGCCGTCGGGGTCGCGGGCGGTGACCGTCGTTGAATAGGAGGTCGTGCCGCTCTCGTAGTTGGGCGGCGACGAAAAGCGCAAGCCTCCACTGCTGCTGATGGAAAACGCACCGGTCGCCGACCAGCTGATCGCGTCGCCGTCGGGGTCGCTGGCGTCGTAGTCGGCCACCGAGGTGGTGTTTTCGGCCACCGATGCGCTGGCGGGACCGGCGGTTATAGTCGGGGCTCGATTCGGCGGCGGGGGTGGGGCCACCGGTGTGGCCGTGACCGTCAACGGCGAGGTATCGCCGAGGCTGGTGACGGCGCGCACGGCAAACTCGTAGGATGTGCCGTTGGTCAAGCCGGTGACGGTTTTACTGGTGGCCGTGCCGACACTGGACCAGCCCGACCAACTGCCGCCAGACGACCGGTAGCGGTATTCGTAACGCCAGATGGGTGCACAGTTGCTGCCAGTGGGATTACTCCAACTAAGCGATACTTGCGCATTACCGGCTGAATCCGACAACGACCGGGGGCCACACAGCACGAGGGGAGATACCGGCGTGGCGGTGGCTTTACCCGCGGGGCCGTCGCCGGCGCTGTTTTTGGCGCGCACTTGAAAGGTGTAGGTGGTGCCGTTGGTCAGACCGCTGCGGGTGGCGCTGCGCGTGCTACTGGATACGCTTGTCCACGGCGTCCACGTGGTGCCGGCATGACTGCTGTCGCGATAGGCATAGCCGGTAATGACCGAACCGTTGTTGTTAGGTGCCGTCCACGAGACCGTCACCCGGCCATCGCCAGCCGAGGTCGATACGCTGGGGGCGTCCGGCACGTCGATGACGGCGGCAGTGACCTCACTTTTAGCCTTCTTTTTGTCGTCGCCGTGGTCGTCGTTGTATGAGACATAGGCGCGCAGGGGATAGCCTATATCGCTCTTTTGGGGGGTGTAGTTGTTCAACTCAGCCGACGCGGCTTGGACTTGGTCGTCGTCGGCTTCAACGGCCTGTTCGGTGCCGCCGTGAAACTGCTTCCAATCCCATTCGGCCCCGTTGATGCCCCCGTCGGGGTCGGTCAGCAGCGCGGTGATGGTCTGGCCGACCTGCGGCGTGGTCGGCGGGGTGAGGCTGACGTGCCCCTCCTCGTCTTGGTTGGACACGGTTACGGTTACTTCCAAACGAGGCGTGTAATCGTCGGTCGCAGCGATGACTTCGACTACATAGTCATTGTCCGTATTGCTATCGGTGGGAGCTTCGTAGTTGGGCGCCGGGTCAAACGACAAGGCGCCGTCCGTAATCGAAAACGCACTCGCGTCCGTACCGCCGACCGACCAAGAAATCACCGTACCCGCAGGCGCATTGGTCGTGTAGGTCCCAACCGCGGTCTTGTTCTCTTCGACCGTTGGAGTTTTGTCGCCTTCGATAGTAAACGGAACTTGCGGCTTGGCTGTGTCTTGGCCAGCCGGTCCGGCGCCCGCCTCGTTTATCGCCCGCACGGCAAAAGTGTATTCTACCTCGTTGGTCAGATCGGGGATCATCACCGTGGTCGTGCTGCTAGACACCTGCTTCCAAATGGACCAAGCCGAGTCTTTATAACGGTACTCATACGCCTCAATCTCCGAACCGTTGTTGTTGGGCACCGTCCACTCGATCGTCGCTTGGCCATCACCGCCGTCGGCCGACACGACGGGGGCATCCGGCACGTCGATGACCGGCTCGGTCTTTACACTATGGGCATTTTGGTTGACCTTATGGTCGTCGTCGTAGATCACCCGCGCTTGCAAGCGAATGCCCACCAAGACCGCACTCGGCGTAAACGTCTCATCGGGCACCGTCGCAGCCGCTCCCGCCTGCTCCAGAGCCGTCTCGGCACTGAAATACCCCCAACTCCATCGTTGATTCTCAACCCCGCTGTCTTCATCCGTCAGCGTCGCGGTCAATTCCTGCCCCACCTGCGGTTGCAGCGTACTCAACGTCACCACCCCCTCTTCGTCGGCATCGGTCACCGCCACCGTTACGTCCACCGTAGCCGTGTAATCGTCGGTTGCAGCGATGACTTCGATTACATAGTCATTGTCCGTATTGCTATCGGCGGGGCTTTCGTAGTTGGGTGCCGAGCTAAACGACAAGGCGCCGTCCGTAATCGAAAACGCACTCCCGTCCGTACCACCGACCGACCAAGAAATCACCGTACCAGCGGGCGCATTGGTCGTGTAGGTCCCAACCGCGGTCTTGTTCTCTTCGACCGTTGGCGCTTTGTCCCCTTCGATAGTAAACGGAACTTGCGGCTTGGCTGTGTCTTGGCCAGCCGGTCCGGCACCCGCCTCGTTTATCGCCCGCACGGCAAAAGTGTATTCTACCTCGTTGGTCAGATCGGAGATCATCACCGTGGTCGTGCTGCTAGACACGGGCTTCCAAATGGACCAAGCCGAGTCTTTATAACGGTACTCATACGCCTCAATCTCCGAACCGTTGTTGTTGGGCACCGTCCACTCGATCGTCGCTTGGCCATCACCGCCGTCAGCCGACACGCTGGGGGCGTCCGGCACGTCAATGACGGCGGCAGTGATCGTCTCGGCCTCTTTTTCTATGCCGTGGTCGTCGTTGTATAAGACATGGGCGCGCAGGGGATAGCCTATATCGCTCTTTTTGGGGGTGTAGTTGTACAACTCAGCCGACGCGGCTTGGACTTGGTCGGCGTCGGCTTCAACGGCCTGTTCGGTGTCGCCGTCCAACGGCCTCCAATCCCAGTAGGCCCCAACGATGCCCCCGTCGGGGTCGGTCAGCAGTGCGGTGATGGTCTGGCCGACCTGTGGCGTGGTCGGCGGGGTGAGGCTGATCTGCCCCTCCTCGTCTTGGTTGGACACGGTTACGGTTACTTCCAAGCGAGCCGTGTAATCGTCGGTTGCAGCGACGACTTCGACTACATAGTCATTGTCCGTATTGCTATCGGTGGGAGCTTCGTAGTTGGGTGCCGGGTCAAACGACAAGTCGCCGCCCATCGCCGTAATCGAAAACGCACTCTCGTCCGTACCATCGACCGACCAAGAAATCACCGTACCCGCCGGCGCATTGGTCGTGTAGGTCCCAACCTCGGTCTTGTTCTCTTCAACCGTTGGGGTTTCATCGCCTTCGATAACAAACGGAGCGTACGGGGTGGACTTAATCTGTGCGGCGGCGCCGGTGCCTTGTCCATTGACCGCCCGCACTTCAAGGGTGTATTCGACTTCATTGGTCAAGCCCAACACCGGATAGGTGGTCGTGTCCTTGGTGCTGCCGTCTATCTTCGTCCAGTCCGGCTGCCACGTAGTGCCCCCGTCGATACTATACCGATAGTCGTAGCCGGTAATCGCCGCACCGCGATCGTCCGGGGTCGTCCAGCTAAGCACCACCTGCTCATGACCGGCGGTCTCCGCGAGGTTGCCCGGAGCCGCCGGCACATCGGCGACCACCGCCAACGTCTGCCCCTCGGCCTTGTCCCTTTCCGAACCCAGTGCATCCAGGTACGACACCATCACCCGCACCGGATCGCCCACCCAAGCACTCTCCACCAACGTCGTCGAGGTCAGCACATCCACTCCCGTACTGGTCGCCGGCGCCTCCGCGTCATTCCATCTCCAAGTCGCATCTTCTATGCCCCCATCTTCATCCGTCAGCGTCGCTTTGAGCTTCTGTCCGGCCTTCGGCTGGGTCGTCGAAAAGGTGATGACGCCCTCATCGTCGGCATCGGCCACCGTCACCGTTACGGCCACCGACGCCTGGAGTGTGCCGTCGCTGACTTCTACTGTCACCTCATAGGTGTTATCGCCGCCCACAGGTGGCTGTTCAAAGTTGGGCTCCGCCTTGAACTGCAACGACCGCTTGGCTGTACCCGTACCCAACTCAAAGAAAGATTCATCGGCCCCACGCAACGACCATTTCAAACGATCGCCGTCCGGGTCGCTGGCTTCGTAGTCGGCCACAGAGGTGCTGTTTTCGGCCACCACGGCGGTGGCTGCCCCGCTCAACGTCGGTGCCCGGTTGGGCGCGGGGCGAATCGGATCGGTCGGATCACTCTTGGCGGTCTGTTGGTCGAAAACGTCCCGATACCGAGCGTAAAACCGAAGGCGCTGCCCCACATGTCGAGCCGGAATGGTGATCGTCCGAGTCGGATGGGTCTCCGTGCGCGTCGCCTCGGCATCCCACGCGGAGAATTCCTCCTCCGGGACTCTCTGATAGGTCCAACCCCATGAAACCGTACCGTTTCTGATGCCATCTTCGTCGGTCAGCGTCGCGGTGACCGCATCGCCGACTTGGGGCGCGGTCGTCGATAGGGTGATGACGCCCTCATCGTCGGCATCGCGCACATGCACCACCGCCTCCACCGACGCCTTGAGCGTGCCGTCGCCAACGATGACCGTCACTTCGTAGGTGTTTTTCCCGTCCCTGTCGGTGGGCTTCTCGTAATTGGGCGGCGACGCAAAGTGCAACTCCCGGGCGATGGTGCCTTCGCGCAACTCAAAGAAACCTTTATCCGCCCCGTCCAAAGACCACTCCAATTCCGTGCCCGCCGCCGCATTGGTCTCGTACAAGCCCACCTTCGTCGTGTTTTCAGCCACGTAGGGCCGGGCGGGCCCTTTCAGCGTCAACGCCCCCGAGACCACCGGCCCCGCCGCCGCGCTGTCCACCTCGCGGTATTCGGTGCCGCTTTGCCCGTCGCGATAGATCACACGCGCCCGCAGCAGCCAACCCGCATCCTTCGCCGTCGGCGTATAGCTAGACGAAGCCGTCGCCTCGGCGTCGCCAGCGAATGCCCGCACCTCGTCGCAACTCGTAAGGTCCGTCCACCGCTTCTTGGCATCCTCTGCCCGCTGCCACGCCCAACACGCCCCCTTAATTTGACCGTCTGGGTCTTGCAGTTCGGCTGTAAACGGCCGACCCACCTGAGGCGGAGACGAGGGCAACTTCACGATGCCTTGTTCCTCTACATTCTTCACTCCCACCTCCACCTCCAACGTCGTCGTCAAGGAGGCATTGGGATCCCGGGCGGCAGTCCCAACGTTATCGCGCACCTGCAAAGTAACGCGATACTCTTTTTTCGTCTCATAGTCGGGCGGCTTATTAAAGAGCAAGCTGCGGGTTCGAGCCGGGTCCCGGCCCCGCAACGCAAAGGCACTGGCATCGTCTCCCTCCAGCTTCAGCCACTCAATCGCGTGGCCGTCGGGGTCGCTGGCGGTATATTCGCCGACCGCGCTCAGGTCATGCTCGTCATACGACACCCTGGCCGGACCCTTAATTGTCGGCGCTCGGTTGCCGACCACCGCCTTACTCGCAACACTGACAGCCGTGTCAGTGTTACTTTCGTAACCGTCCTGATAGCTAACCTTTGCCCGAAGTTGGTAGCCAATATCTGCCGCGACGACCCGATAGGTGCCCACCGCATACGGCGCCGACGCTGTAGCCCCCAAAGGCTTTATATTCTCCCACTCATCCGACCCTTCCTCCGCCCGCTGCCACTGCCACTTCACAGCGGTGATGCCCCCATCCGGATCGGTCAGCGTCGCCGTCAGGTTGGTGGCTACCGTCGGTTTCGTCGAGTTTAAGAACACTGCACCATCCTCTTCCATGTTGGTCACCGTCACCGACACCGGCAACAACGCTTCCGCCTCATCCTCATCTGTTTTAGCCTTAACGATCACCCGATAGACATTATTCTTAGCCTTCTCGTTGATCTCCTCATCCGCCTGGTCGGTCGGCGCTTCAAAGTCGGGTTTCGAATCAAACGACAACTGCCCGGCATTTATCGTAAACGCCTGTTCATCCGTCCCGGATAACGACCACTCAACCGTCGTACCCTCCGATGCATTCGTCGTATAGGTCGCAACCGATTTCGTACCCTCTTCTCTATCCACTTCATCCTTCGTCGGTGCCTCCCCCGTCGGATCCTGCCCAGGCTTGAAAATAGAAAATGGAGCCTGGGGCGTGACCTCATTGCTCGTCGCGACGCGCCCGTCGCCAACGGCGTTGCGCGCCCGCACCTGAAAGATGTAGGCCGTACCATTCTTCAAATCATTCACCAGATAGCTCGTCGTCCCCTTATTGCTATTATTCATAATATTTCTCTCAACCATCGACGTCCAACTGTTGCCGCTATCGGTGCTGTATTTATAGGCGGTGATAGGCGAGCCGTTATCCTCCGGCAGCTCCCACGTTAGCGTCACCTGTCGGTCGCCCGCCGAGGCCGTAAGGTTGACCGGCGCCGACGGCACATTCGCCTGCACCGCATCGGTAGCCTCACTCTCCGCATTTTTGCCCCCGCCGTGGCCATCGTTATAGCGCACTGTTGCCTGTAGTTCATAGCCTGCATCGTCCGATGTCGGTTTGTAGGTCGCCTGGGTCGCCAAAACCAAAATCGCGGTCCAATCCCCGTCCGGGAGACGCCGCTGCCACTGCCAGTTCAGATCGGCGATCATCTCATCCGGATCAGTCAGCGTCGCCGTCAAGTCCACACCAACCTGCGGCGGCAGCGGCGACACCGTCACCGCACCGGCTTCCTCCCGATTGGTTACTGTCACCGTCACCGCATAATCGGCATGAGCACTCTGACTATCTTCCGCCCGCACCGTTACATCGTAGCTAGGGTTATCTTTGATAAGCTCAAAATCGGGAGAAGTATTGAACTTCAACTCGCCCTGATTATTATTCGTATTAACTGCACTAATAGTAAAAATATTAGAGGTGTCGTTGGGCAGAGACCATGTGACCGCGTCGCCTTCTTCATCCGCGGCTGTATAGGTCGCCACCACATTATCAATCTCACTGTGCTCTAGAAATTCCGGGCTCTCGTTCCCCGTAATCGTCGGTGGAGTGCCGCAGTTGTCTAAAATCAAGGTTGCCACCAACGCGTCGTCGAGACCGTCCGGAACGCAGTGAACAGCATCGTGGATGGTGACGTTCTCAAGATGTACACGACTACCGCTTGCCACGCGGAAGCCATACCATGCAGGAGAGTCTAGACCCCCACCATCAATGCTCGAACGGAATCGGATAGGCAGAACGCTGTTGCCTATAGCTTCAAGAGTACCCCCATCTTCCACGGTCAATTCCGAGTGGCTCGGATCCTGGCCGCTGTTCGTATCATCGCTGTTGGCTACAAATCGCACCTCCGTACCAACATTTATGGTGAGTGTAACACCTGAACGGATCGTCACGTCGCCGCCGACAGTTACAGTACCGGGCCCCCAGACCGTGTCCTCTGCTATCGGGCCAGACCAGTAATTTTCAGGCCAGAACTTAATGTCGGCCTGCATGACTCCACCGGAAAGAGCCCGAATGTTGTGCACTGCAATCCCCGTGTGTACACGCTGTTCAGCAAGTTCTTTCTCGGGATTGTTGGGATCGAGAAAAACAGCGTAGCTAGCTGTCGATGGATTCGTATAAGGCGTGAACGCTGTGTAGGTCTCTCCATCCCACAAATCGGTCGAATCACCAAAGTTGCCGTTAGAAGCGTTTTTAAAACTCCTTTTGTTGTTTGGATTTGACGTTGGCGTACTCACCGAACACCTTCAGGTTTCGGCAAAAAACCCTGAACGAAAGGTCTCCGATGAGTACGCAGTATCAATATCCGACCGATATAACAGACGCGCAATGGCAGCGGCTACTTCCTTTACTGCCCTCGCGTCGGTGGCGTTGTGGTGGTCCGGGTCGCCCACCTCGCGATCTACGTTTAGTCATCAATGGTATTCTCTATCGGGCTAAAACCGGTAGTCAGTGGCCGATGTTGCCGCCGACGTTTGGGCCGTGGCAAACGGTGTATGGATACTTTAATCGCTGGCGTCAAGACGGGCACTGGCAGCGGATTCTGCAAGCCTTGGTTCGCCAACAACGTACCCAGCAAGGGCGCCAACCGGCGCCTTCGGCTGGCGGTATCGACTCGCAGAGCGTTAAGACCGCTACGCAAGGCCATGCCGTAGGCTATGACGCCGGTAAACGGGTCAAAGGACGCAAACGCCATGCGCTGGTCGATAGCCAAGGCTCGATCCTCCAATGCAAGGTCACCGCCGCCAACGACTCCGATGCCGATGGCTTAAAAGCACTGTTGAAAGCCTATTTTTTACCGGGCGTCCAACGGTTGAAAAAAGTGTGGGTCGATGCCGGCTATCGAGGTCAGGCACTCCAAACATGGGTCGCCAACCTAAAACGCACCCATAAAATCGTGTTAGACGTCAGTGAAAAACCACACCATGGCTTTACCTTGCTTAAACGCCGATGGGTGGTTGAACGAACGTTTGCTTGGTTAGGCAACTATCGAATCCACGCCAAAGATTATGAGGTCTTACCTGGCAATAGCGAAGCCTTTATACACATCGTTATGATCCATCTGTTGCTCAAAAGAAAAACTAAAAAAAAAGAGTTTTAAAAACGCTTCTTATAAACCCGGCTGTAACTAGGAGTTGATAGATAATCTAGGTTGTCGGTACCACTGACAGAATTAGGCAGGCTAGGGATGTTGTCGGGATCATACCCTTTGTCTCTATATAGTCCATCGGCGCACTCTAAGTCAACGCGTTTGTGGAATTCGTTATCATTATGATCTATGTTTTCATCAACGTGCCATATCGCTAAGCCACTTGCCGGGGCATAGGCCTCGTAGTAACTCCCTACGCCAGTTTCGCTATACGTATTCTGCCGATTCGACACCAAAAAGTACTCTGATTCTGAAATTAAAATCTTGTAAGTATTACGCACAGAAGAAGTGATGTCATAAATTTTAACATTCGACATATTGGTTTCCAATACCACTGGTGATATCCATCCCACTTTCGCCTGCGACCAAACTGACATCAAATTGGGCCCATCAAAGTGTGATCCATGAAGCCATCCAAGTCCTCCATGCCCCATCACGCCCCAATATCCGATGCCAGCCGAGTTATTAATTTCGTTTACCTTGTCGAGGTCGGTATCATAGAGCTCATGTGATATACCCATTAGATGACCATACTCGTGTGCCATCACACCTACCATAAAAGGAAAACTGAGTGGTCCGTTTTCTGCATATGTGATCCTGGAAACGAGAACTTTTTTCACAGTATAACCCTCATTCGTAACGTAATTCACTCGCGTACCAACAAAAGCGTTTCCTACGGGGCAACCTACCGTGCCAAACTCTGGCGGAAAAAATAAGAGAACCACGTCAATTACATTGTCCCCATTTTTATCGTATACTGCGACTCCATTATCATCGCGTTCGCCAAAATCAATCTCATTATCCGCATTTTTGAGGACTTCCTCTATAAAGCCTGGCATACCGATATACTTAGAATCACTATCTCCGTAGTAATCCTTAGTTTCACATGATTTTCCTACATATTTATCTGCAGATTCCATATTCGACTGATACCAGTTTATGTTAATGCCGTCGGGAGGAAGATCTAGACTCAAAGTGCGATTCGACATTTCGAAAAAATAATGCGCTAGACTACCTTCGTGGTTTATATCTAAATAAGATTCGACGCGTTCGGTAGCTAGGCCTTCTCGATCCAAAAGAAGTCCACTCAAGTCGACAGGATCATTTTGATCTTTGAGCTTACCGAACACAACAACGGGGTTGATCGTTCCGCTTCGGTAGTACGCGTCGTCATCATAATCAGCAACATCCTTAGTATCCTGATCCTCCTTGAGAGTGTCCTCGGATTCCAGCGTAGGACGGAAGCCGCAGACGAACTCTTGGGCCCCAACACGAAAAGCGTGTAACACAACTAGAGATAAAATTAAAAACTTCATCTTATTTTCCTAATCTGTTAGGAGAATCTTGATAGGGTCTATTTCGTCCCGGGAAGATATGCTTCAACTGTCCCCATGATATAGACTGGATTGCGGTCTCTTCTTCAGGCAACCCATCGGGATAGTAGATCCAGTCGAACTTTATATTCTTTAGCGCCCTATTGTAACCAACGTCTCTTGCATAAGATTCTGGGTCGAATTCCACGTCGAAGACGTTTAATAACGCAATACCTCCTTCACGGCTCTGAACCGCATATAGGTAGCCTTCTAGGAGGGTCGATATAGGGCCGAGTTGCAAATTAGGAAGTATGCCTTTAGAAACTAAAAGATCAAAATCAGCCTCCCCGAGACGAGCCACTCCGGTTTCGGAGAGAAGAGAAGGGATAGATGCAGAAAACCCCAAACAAGAGGTGGATTGAACTTTGGCCAATCCGGTAAACATACCAAACGGATCAGAAGTAAAATGCATCACTAAATTAAAGTCATTAAAATAGTCCGAATGTTTTTCTTGGCTAAAGTCGAACCCCTCACCCATCCGTATTTGGCTGACTTGGCCCACCCCAGTAGATTCAAAATGAGGATTGCGTTCATAGACGACCTCTTTCCCATCAATTGTCGCCGAGAGCAGACCAAGTGCATTCCGAAAATCAACACGACCACAGAGGCCTCCTACATAGAAATAAATTAAACCCATTCCATATCCCTGGGTAAAAACACTTCTACTAGGAGAGTCGCTTCTACTAAAGTAGTCGAAGTTAAAATAAACTCTGGAGGTTTGATGCTGGGTATAAGTGCGATTGAAGGAGACCTCTGACGTACCAGAGCCTATTGGAAGCGTACTATGATACGTGTAGGAATCACTCGTACCACTGAAGTCATATACTGAGACATCCCGCCCCTCCCAGTGAAAAATTAAAATCCCCTCGTCGGACAGGCGCACTTTTTTATTAGACCAAAAAAACCCGGGCAAGGGCGGCCATGAATAATCGGCATCACTAAAGACAAAATACTCTAGTCCATTGATCACTTCTGTATGTGTGATCTCGACGGTCAATATTTTTTCTCCAAGTCGTATGGAATCAGATAAAGCATATTCCCCGGCCGCAGGTGGGAAAAACCCGCTCGCAGATAGTGAAAGCCACTCGTCTTCAGACAAGTAATTATGGTAAATATGCTCGTACGTCCAGCGATTACCCACCGCCAACGGAACGTACTCAAGCGGGTTGAGGTCTATGGTATTGGCGTCCTCAACGCCCGTATCGGCTTTCACGGCTCCGCACAGGATCAATACAGATATCAAGCGATTCAATAAGGCGAACACGAGGTGATCCTCCGGTTAAAGAGACTGTAATCGAAAACGTATTGCTGCTCACCGATTCGTAACGGCTCGTTTCGGAACTAGAGTGACGAGTGCATCTCGAATAGGTACAAAATGTTTCCGCTCGTGTACACTCCCCTGTTCCAATCGCGTAGCATCTTGAGATCGCGCAGTTCTTTTGTAGATGCTGTGGAATGCCGTTACTGGCCGGGTCGTCAATGCCGACCTTATAAGGCGACGCCCTAAGTACACGACAGTAACATAAGTTGTGGTACGGCCATGATTTAAGTTTATTTGTAATCACTTTAATCACAAATAAAGTCCCCTAAACCAAGGAGCCGTACCGTGCTTATTCATACGCTAAAGAAGGCACTCATGCAAGGTCCCGTATCCCTCACGCGTCCCCGTATTGACCTGATCAGTGGCTTGGTGTGTGGGCTGATACAGGTGCGTTCGGTCCATCTGAGAAAACTGGCGTGTAGTCTGCCCGGCTTGGCTCAAATAGACAGTCATTATCGCCGCCTTCCTGTGATGAGTGCATTCGTTTCAGGTTCCCCCAACTTAACGGACGAACCGCCGTACGAACAGGACCTCCGGGTGATTGCAACCAAGGCTCAAACGTGACGAGTCCTAGACCGTCCTCGTCAGCACCGTCCCATATTTTCTCCTGGATCGTGGTTCGGTCATCCGTATCCCACCAATTGAATCGGGCGTCGATGGGATGGGGGTTGTTGATCAAGTGAATACCCATCGTGGTCAAAAACTCATTATACTGGATAATCGGCCGAGCATCGCCGAAAAGAACTAGTGCTGCAACCTCGTTATAATTCGAATCGCTGGTAAAACGATTGCCGCGAAGGATGGGACTACGATCTACGAACATCACGCTACTTCGAGCGGCAGCGGCGCGACCGTCTGTATGAAAAATAAAGGTAAATCCTTCAATGGTCACCTGCGCCGCTGAGATGCCTATGGAAGTTTCCCACCCATATTGAAAGATTGTACTATCCGGTCCGGCCCCGATCAGCGTAAGACTCTTGTCGATCGAGAAACCACCACCCGAGTAGGTACCAGCGGCGACGCGGATCGTGTCGCCGGTACTGGCAAGCGCGATGGCCTCTTCTATGAATTGTGTATCGGCTGTTCCTGTTTGCGCCACCGTGATCGTGCGCGCCTGCCCATCGCTGAGCACCCCTCCAACGAGTACGACAATAGCAGTCCATGTACAGGGCTTCACGAGCTGCTCCTCCTGTGATGAGTGCATCTGGGCTTGGCTATGACGACATTCAATCTACCGATGGGATGGCATGGATTGCAACCGGATTCGTCAAGTTAGTTAAGCACCGCGTTGGCGAGCCAATGCGACGACGCAATCGACTTGGTCTGCCAAACTCATGCAAGTCGTGTCGATTTCGACGATCTCGTCTGCCGCGCTCGTGCCGCCGTAGTCGCGCTCGGCGTCTTCTCGGTCTCGAGTTTGAATGTCGGAGCGGACTTGTTCCAAGGTGATGCATACTCCTTTGGCGGTCAGTTCCCGATGGCGCCGCCGGGCTCGCTCATCGAGGTCGGCGACCAAGGCGATTTTTAGCTCGGCGTGGGGAAAAACCACCGCGGCTATGTCGCGGCCTTCGGCGACTACGCCGCCTGCCCGACCCAACTGCTGCTGCCGGGCGACTAGGCAGTGGCGCACTAAGGGCACGTTTGCATATGCGACTACCCGGCGGGAGATTTCGGGCTGGCGAATGGCCTCGCTGATGTCCTGCCCGTCGAGCAGGACGCGCCCTCGGCCAGAGTCCAAGTCTATGGCCACGGTCGCCAGTAGGGCCGCCAGCGCGTCCTCGTCTTCGGGTGCCACCTCGTGCCGAATCGCCGCTAGAGCCACAGCTCGGTACATGGCTCCGGTGTCGAGGTGGCGATAGCCCAGCCGCTGGGCCACTTGCCGTGCCGTAGTGGTCTTGCCGGTGCTGACGGTACCGTCAATGGCGATGATTAGCCGGCGCCGTTTCACAAGCCGACCTCGGCTTTGAGCCGACCGACCTCCTCGGAGCTGAGGCGGCGATACTGGCCGGCGGCGAGCGGGCCGAGGGTTAGCCCGGCAAATTCGACCCGCGCCAATTGCCGCACCGGATAGCCGATGGCGCGGAGCATGCGGCGCACTTGGCGCTTGCGTCCCTCGTGAATGCACAGGCTCAGCCGCGCCCGCTTATGCCAACCGCTGCTCCAGCGCTCCTCAACTTGGACCTGAGCCGGTGCTGTAGGGCCGTCGCCGAGTGCGATGCCGACGCGCAGCCGGTCGAGTTGGTCCTCGTGCGGGTCGCCGCTGACGATGGCCTCATAGCGCTTGGCGACGACGAAGCGCGGGTGCAGCAGCCGATGGCCGAGGGCACCGTCGTCGGTCAGCAGCAAAAGTCCAGTGGTGTCGAGGTCGAGACGCCCCACGGGCACGGTGCCTGGGTGGAGGTCGGGCAAAAGGTCGAAGACCGTGGGCCGGTCGCGGGGATCGCTGCGGGTGACTAGATATCCGGCTGGCTTGTGTAAAAGCACGTATTCGTACTGGCCGGGTAGGGTGAGAACCCGGCCACTGCATTCGACCCGATCGACACTGACTGCGACCACTCGGCCCGGCTCGGCAACGACCTCGCCATTGACGCGCACGGCACCGCTTTGAATCAGCGCATCGCTGCGGCGGCGCGATGCCACTCCGCAGCGAGCTAAGAAGCGATTGAGACGCATTTGCGGCTCAGGAGCGTTCACTTTCTTGGTCTTTTTCGGTCTGCTTTTGCAATTGGTTCAATTCGGAGGCGAGCTGACGGGCGGCAGTCGGCTGCTGGCCCTCGGCGAGCAGCTCTGCTAGTTCTTTGGGCTTGGGTAATTCGCCCAGCCCGCGCAGGCCAAAGTGAACCAAAAACTCTCGCGTCGTGCCAAAGAGCATGGGCTTGCCAATGCCGTCGGATCGACCGGCGAGGCGGACCATGTTCAGTTCCATTAGCGTTTGCAGTACGCTGGCCGAGCTGACACCGCGAATGTTGTCGATCTCGACGCGGGTGACCGGCTGCTTAAAGGCGACGATGGCGAGGACTTCGAGGCCGGCTGGCGAAAGGCGCACTTGGCGCGAGGTCTTGTGGTACTTGCGCAGCCACGGGCCGTATGCTTGGCGCGAGGCGAGCTGATAGCCGCCGGCCAATTCGACGACTTCGATTCCGTGCCCGGCCGCTTCGTACTGGGCGTTGAGTGCGTCGATGGCTTCGCGGATATCGCGGCCGTTGTACCCGGCGAGGAGACTGACGAGGCGACCTGGCGTCACCGGCTCGGTCGCCGTCAGCAGGATGGCCTCGATGATCGCCCTGGCTTGCGTGGGATTGACATCGCGGGCGGCGGCTGTGGATTCATGGCTCACGGGTCTGAATAGCCCCTGTTGCGGTAGGTTGGGATGGCGATTGTTCGATCCAAATCTCGTCGAAAGGCCGCGCCTGCTGTACGCGGACGCGCTGCGATTTGAGCAGTTCTAAGACGCCGACGAAGGTGGCGATTAGGGCTTGGCGGTCGCGGCCTTGGAGCAGGTCCATGAAGCTGATGCGCGCGTTGCGCTCGAGCACTGCCAGCAGGTAATTGACGCATTCGGCGACCGAGACTTCTTCTTCGACGATTTGGTGGACCAAGTTTTCGGGCACCGTATCGAGTACGTGCTTGTACACGACCAAGAGGTCAAAAAGCGATACGGGCTGGAGCTGGGCCGACTCCGCGACGCTAGCGCCCGGTCCTTGGCTGCGCAAATACACGTCGCGCCGCTCGTCTTTGCGCCCACCGAGCCAGTCGGCAACATCCTTAAACTGCTGGTATTCTAGCAGGCGGCGGATCAGTTCGGCCTGTGGGTCTTCTGCGCTATCGTCGCCGTCGAGCCCTAATTCCTCGCGGGGCAACATCATCTGCGATTTGATCCGCAATAGGGTCGCGGCCATGAGGATGAAGTCGCTGGCCTGCTCGATGTTGAGTTGGTGGATGTGTCGCAAGAAGCCCAAGTACTGGGTGGTGATGTGGGCGATGGGGATGTCGTAGATGTCTAGCTCGTCTTTGCGTATCAGATAGAGCAACAGGTCCATTGGACCTTCAAAGATGTCTAGCTTGACCTCGTAGAGAGCTGTTTCTTCTTGTTCGATTGCGTCGTCTTCCATGAGCGCGCCTCCCTTAGTCGATAAAGAGATACGGTTTCCAGCGCTGATCGTCGATGCCGATAAAATTGCGGATGAAGCTTATGTTGTTAGGGCGCTTGGGTTTGCTGCGGAGCGCGAGGCCGACCTGCTCGGGCCGGTGTTCGCCTTTCTTGTTGTTGCACCGGGCGCAGGCGCAGACGAGGTTTTCCCAAGTTCCTTGGCCGCCTTTGGTGCGCGGCACAATGTGATCGACCGTTAGCTTGCCTTCTTTGCTGCCGCAGTACTGGCACTGGTGGTTGTCGCGCTTGAGGATGTTGCGCTTGGAAAGCACGACTCGTCGGCGCGGAGCGCGGATGTAGCGCTCGAGGCGGACGACGCTGGGCACCGGATACTCTTGGGAGACCGAGTGAATCACCTCGGTCATTTTTTCGACAGCTTCGGCCTTGCCGCGCAAAATCAGCAGCAAAGCCCGGCGGACGCTGCATACGTTTAGCGGCTCGTAGTTTTGATTGAGGACCAGTACGGTTCTTTCCAGCAAGAGTCTATCCACGGAATAATTTAAGCTATTTTCGGCACGTTCCAATCCTGGGATTGGATTACTTATCCAATTTCCCAATGATACCATGTGCATTGCTTATAAAAAGCGCACTTATAGTGAACAGAAGCAAGGTCAATGGTTGGCGATCAGGTCGGCGTAGCCTTGGGCGCTGAGTAAGTGTTCCAAGTCCGCAGCGTGGTCAATGCGGATTTTGACCAGCCAACCGCCGCCGTAAGGGTCTTCGTTGATTTGTTCGGCCTCTGCTGCGAGGCTGTCGTTGATTTCTAACACCTCGCCGGAGGCCGGAGCGATCAGGTCGGCGACGGTCTTAACGGCCTCCAGTGTGCCAAAGGCCGCGCCTTGTTCGAGCTGCTCGCCGACTTCGGGCAACTCGGCGAATACGATGTCGCCTAGCTCGGTTTGCGCGAAATCCGTAATGCCGATAGTGGCGATGTCGCTTTCTAACTGAAGCCACTCGTGGCTTTCCGAGTAGCGCAAGTGTTCGGGTATCTGGGTCTGGCTCATAATTGCCTCTCGTGCTTGCTTAAGACGACCACTTTGAGTTGGCTACGTAGTTGGTGTCCAATTGCCCGGCGATAAAATCGGGTTCGACGAGTAGGTCGCGGTGAAAGGGCAAGGTGGTAGCTACGCCTTCTATTGTGCATTCGCCTAAGACGCGCCGCATCCGCGCTATGGCACTTTGGCGATCGGAGCCGTAGGCAATGATTTTGGCCAGCAGGGAATCGTAGTAAGGAGGAATCTGGTAGCCTTGGTAGATGTGGCTGTCGATGCGGACGCCGGGGCCGCCCGGCAGGTGGAGCACTTCGATGATACCCGAAGAGGGGATGAAGTTGCGCGCGGGGTCCTCGGCGTTGATCCGGCATTCAATGGCGTGGCCGGTGAGTTGAATGTCTTGTTGGCCAAAGCGGAGGGACTCGCCGGCTGCGACGCGAATCTGTTCCCGGACTAAATCGATGCCGGTGACCATCTCAGTAACCGGATGTTCGACTTGGATGCGGGTATTCATCTCCATGAAGTAGAAGTTGTGGTCTGAATCGACGAGGAGTTCAACGGTGCCGGCGCTGTAGTAGCCGACCGCGCTGGCGCCGGCGAGGGCGGCGGCGCCGAGCCGCTGGCGCAAGTCGAGGTCAACGATGGGCGAGGGGCTTTCTTCGAGCAGTTTTTGGTGCCGGCGCTGAATGGAGCACTCGCGCTCGTTGAGGTGGACGAGGTTGCCGTGCTGGTCGCCGAGAACTTGGATTTCGATGTGGCGCGCCTCTTCGATGGAGCGCTCCAGGTACACGGCGTCGCTGGTAAAGGCGGTGCGCGCTTCGCGGCGGGCCATCTGCCAGGCTTCCTCCAACTCATCCATGGCGTGGACGACTCGCATCCCGCGCCCACCGCCGCCAGCCGCGGCTTTGAGGCGCAGCGGGAAGCCGACCTTTTCGGCCCATTGACGGGCGTCGTCTAGCGAGTGGAGTGCGCCCTCGCTGCCTGGCACGACGGGCACACCGGCCTCCTGCATGGTGTGGCGAGCGACGGCCTTGTCGCCCATTTTGCGGATGGCCGCAGTTGGTGGGCCGATGAACTGGATGCCGCAATCGGCGCAGATTTCGGAGAAGTCGGCGTTTTCGGCCAAAGGGCCGTAGCCGGGATGGATCGCGTCGGCGTTGGTCAGTTGAGCGGCACTGATGATATTGACGATGTTGCGGTAGCTGTCTTTGCCAGCAGCAGGCCCAATGCAGACGTCTTCGTCGGCAAAAGATACGTGCAAGGAGCGGGTGTCGGCTTGGGAGTGGACCGCCACTGTCGCGATGCCCATTTCTTTGCAGGCGCGGATGACGCGCAGCGCGATTTCGCCGCGGTCGGCAATGAGAATTTTCTCGAACACAGCTTCTTAGTCTGGACGGATTTTGAATAGGGGTTGGTTGTATTCAACCGGCTGGGCGTCGCCGACGAGGATTTCGACGACTTCGCCTTGAATATCGCTTGGAATCTCGTTCATGATCTTCATGGCTTCAATGATGCAGAGAGTCTGGCCGCTTTCGATGCGATCGCCCTCGCGCACAAACGGATCGACTTCGGGCGAGGCGGCCCGGTAAAACGTGCCGACCATGGGGGAGAGGACCTCGTGCAGTCCGTCGTCGGTTTTTTCGGCGGGTGCGGGGGCCGTAGCCTCCGTAGGCGCGGGGGGCACAATCGGCGCTATGGGCACGGAGGCAGCAGGGGCCACCGGGGAGGGCGCACGATTGCGCGTTAAGCGGATGCGCGTGCCGTGCCAGAAGCTGTGTTGGACTTCTAATTCTTCTATATCGCTATCGTGAAAAAGCGCTAGTAATTTGCGAAGTTTGTCTTCGTTCACAGAGGGTGTAGTCCTTTCTCAGACGCGCTCTACGTATTCGCCGGTGCGGGTATCGACCTTGAGCTGGTCGCCCTTGGTAACAAAAAGCGGCACTTGCACCACATAGCCGGTTTCTAGCGTGGCTGGCTTGACTGCGCCAGTGGCGGTGTCGCCTTTGATGCCCGGCTCAGTGTGGGTGACGGCAAGAGAGACGAAGTTGGGTAGCTCGACGGAGACGACCTCCTCGCCCGCTATGAGCAGAAAGGCGTTCTCGCTTTCTTTGAGGAGCGTGCTGGCTGTGCCGACGGTCTCGGTGGACACCGGGATCTGATCGTAGGTGTCCAAGTCCATAAAGTAGTACAGCCCTTGGTCGGAATATAGGTATTGCATCTGGCGTTTTTCGAGCCGGATTTGCTCGATTTTGTCGCCTGAGCGGAAGGTGCGGTCAAGCACAGCACCGGTCTTGGTGTTTTTGAGCTTGGTGCGCACGAAGGCGCTGCCCTTGCCCGGTTTGACGTGCTGAAATTCGACGATGGAGAAAATCTCACCGTCAAGGGACATGGTAAAGCCGTTTCTAAAATCCGTAGTGTCTGCCATATGGCTCCCGTTAGTGTGCGTTGCTGCTTTGTTCTAGCGAAGCTAGCTTGCTGCGGATGATGGTGTTGTTCGGCTCCTGTTCGAGGAGCTCGCGATAGGTTTCGATCGCCTTGTGGGTCAAACCCTGCGTAGTATAGATCTCGGCCAGCGTCATGGTGGCAATGCACTTGCTTTTTGGTGCGCTTGGCGCGCTGTTGGTCGGGGGGGCTGGCTCGGCTGGCTCGGCGGGTGCGGGCACGGGCGCTGGTTCGGCAACTTCCTCCTCTTCGATCTCCTGCAAGAGGCGGAGCAATTCGCGGTCATCGGTGTCGCCGTACAGGTCGTCGCGGTCGTCGGGCGCCTGGTTTGGCGGCAGGGCTTGGGGCTGAGTGGATTCGACCGGGGCCTCTTCGGGTTTGGGTTCGGGTTTGGGTGCCTCTTGGGGGGTTTGGTCGGCGATGCGGTTGATCTGCTCGGCTAGCGAGGTGTCTAAAGGGTCGAAATACGCGGCTTGGCGCAGGTTTTGCAAGGTCTGCGGTGCGCTGCCGAGCTGCGCAAAAAGGTGGGCGAGGCGCTTGTAGCCGCTGGGGTTTTGGGGGTCAATTCGCAGAGCTTGCTCCATGGCCTCGCACGCTTGTGCTAAGTTTCCCCGTTTTTCATAGCACTTGCTGAGGACGATAAAGCCAGTGGCGTAATCGGGAAAACTCGCACAGCCCTTTTGGCACAGCTCAATGGCGCGCTCGGTGCGTCCGCTCTTGAGATAGAGATCGGCGAGGCGGGCAAAGCGCGGGGAATCCGGGTCGCGGCGGAGTGCCTTTTCTAGTTTGGCTATAGAGTTGGCCATGGCGCTAGAGATTAGGAGGTGCTAAAGCGGCTGAAACGAGAGGCTATTTTAGGCTCTGAACTGAGAAATGTCAAGGATGGGACGGGGCGATGGGAGGGAGGGAATTCGACTACTGACTTTTTCGCCACTATCGCATTTTTGACCCTTGTTTTTTAATGGTGCGCCCGCAGGGGCTCGAACCCTGGACCCGCTGATTAAGAGTCAGCTGCTCTGCCAACTGAGCTACGGGCGCAGAGAAAATATCTGCACGAGTGGGCTGGCCGTCAATGCCGGGCCAGTTCTGGGAAGAGTTCGTCGTGGATTTCGGCGCATTGGCGCAGGTGAACCATGCGCTCTGAGCTGGCGGTATCGAGCATGGTAGGATAGAACATGCCGCCGCCGGTTACTACTTGGTAGCCGCCGGGAGAGTGCCGGCGGAGATAGTCCCTGAGCGTGGCCAGATCGGCGTCGTTGGTACAGGAGCGGGTGAGATTCATGGTAAACATGCGCCGCCGCTGGTTGCCGCCAAAGGAGGCGTGATAGAGATCGTGGTTGAAGATGACGAGGTCGCCGGGGGTGGTTTCGAGCGCGAGGTGGCCGGGCACATCGCGTGGCTCGACGCCGAATAGGTCCACGGAGTTGTTGAGGTCAAGGCCAGCGGCGCGGACGAAGTGGTTGGGGTGGTGGCTGCCGGGGATGATGCGCAGGCAGCCCGTGTCGCGGGTCAGGTCGTCTAAGTAGAAGGCAATTTTGGCTGAGAAAAGCTGACCCCAGTTGCCATCGGGGTGCCAGCCGGTATCGCCGCTGTAGTAATTGCCATCACCACTAGCGTAATTGAAGTTTTCGCCGAGGACGCCGTTACAGATAGCGACGATGCGCTCGTCGTCTAGGAGGGTGCAAAGCCGCTGGCGGTGCTCGATGGGGCCGCCGAACATGGTGCGCTTGCTGCCGTCGTGTTGGGCACCATTGCCGTGGGCTTGGATGGCGTGCTCAAACTCTTGGGTGATCCAGGCGATCTCGGCACCGGTAAAAAGCTGCGGAAAGTAGAGGTAGCCGAAGGTCTTAAAGAAGCGAAGCTGCGCGGGCGAAAGTTCCATGTGAGTTAGGTGCACTGCGGAAAATACTGCTGCCGCCGGTTAGCTAAGAGGTTCGCAGGAAGCGAGCTCCATGGTGCGTAGATATTCGCAGAGGGCTTGACCGTCTAAAGGCAGGTCGAGCACGTCGGAAAAGGGCCACATGTCCCCGGTGAGGAAGTCGATAGCCGTTTGCCGCTCTTGGTTGCAATCTGCGGTCTGCATGTCTTTGACGGCTTGGATGATGACGGCGGCCGCGAGCCGCCGGTGCCCATCAAACCGGGCGCGATAGGTCGTCTTTTTTGTCTTCATTTGTTGTCTGTTTCAGCTTTCAACTAGCATAGAGCATAGTGTATAACGCCCGAAGTACTCCTGAGTTTCATAAGTATAGCCCGATTTTGGGGGCGATTACCTTTGCCAATGGTTTTCCGGGAAATGGAGCGAGTGCGGTGGCCGTTGAGATAGGCTATGACCAGGCCAACGCAGTAGCCTAAGGCACTTATAGACAATTAACATAATGTCTCAAGAAATAAAGGGTAAAACCGAAAAAAGTCAACCGCCTGAGCGCCTTCAGCCGAGCGCGTTGAGGGTGGGTTGAACGGGGGCTGTAGGTTGGGATGCGGGCGGCCCCAGCCCAGACGGGAAAGTTGCGAGATGGGCAAAGTACGAAGCGTCGGGACCGGCCAGGCGGGTGCGCCAAACGCCCCAGTGAGCCGCGTCCGTTATGGCGAGGGTGCGCCGCGGTCTTGGGGCTGCCAGCCGACCAGTTGTTTGGCGTTGGCCAGGTCCCACTTTTTGTCTGCGCCCAGTGAGACTCCGTAGAAGATGCCGAATTGGGGCCGGGGGGCTTCAATGCAGCAGGCCGTTAGTTCGGAGACATCGCGGGCGCTGAGCCAGCGGTTTTCGCCGGGCGGATACGCGCTGTTGACTTTTTCGGTGTCTGGATAGTTGGCGATGCGGAGGCAATAGGCGGAGATGCCGTACTCGTCGTAGTAAAAGCGGCCGAGGGCCTCGCCGAAGGCCTTGCTGACGCCGTACATGCTATCGGGGCGGATCGGCATCTCGGGAGTGGTGTAGATGCGTTCTTTCTCGTAAAAGCCGGTCACGTGGTTGGTGCTGGCAAAGACGACGACCGGGACCTTGTTGATGCGGGCGGCCTCAAAGATGTTGTAGGTGCCCTGGATATTGGTCTCCATGATCATTTGGTTGTAGCGCGTGCGCGGATAGCCGCGCTGGGTAATGGCGATGCCGAGGTGGACGATGGTGTCGATGCCTTCGCAGGCCTCGACCATGTTCTCAAAGTTGGCCAGGTCGGAGACTACGATTTCGTCATTTGGTTCGACCGAGGGGATGTTGCGGTGGAAGAGCAGGCGGAAGTCGTAGCGGTCTTTGAGGTGGCGGCGCAGGCCGGACCCGACTTTGCCGGCGGCTCCGGTGATGAAAAGTTTCTTTTTCATGTCTCTTCTCTGGGTTTGGCGGTGGCGGCTCAGTTGCGGGTTATACTATAGTTAAAAGCAAAGTCGCTAGAAAGAACCGGCCTGTTATTTGGTCGAGTGCTGGGCCGTCAGCGACGAGAGGCTGCCCAAGTTTCTCAGCGCGGGAAAAAGGCCCGTCCAAGCAGCGACGACCAGCAGGGTGCCGATGCCGCCGCTGACGACCGAAAAGACCGGATTGAAAAGTTGGGCCACCAGCCCGGACTCAAAACCGCCGATTTCGTTGGACGCCCCCACGAAGATGGCGGAGACGGCCTGGACCCGGCCGCGCATCTGGTTGGGAGTGCCCATCTGCGAGATGACGCGGCGGATGACCATGCTAACGTTGTCGAAGGCGCCGGTCAACGCCAGCATCAGCAGCGAGAACCAGAAGTTTTGCGAGAGGCCAAAGAGAATGGTCGCCGCGCCAAAGCCAGCCACGCACCAGAGCAGGGTTTTGCCGGCGCGGCGAATCGGCGGCAAGTGGGCGATGGCCAAGGCGGTGATGGTGGCGCCAATGGCCGGGGCCGCGACTAGCCAGCCGAGCGCGGCTTCGGGTGCGAGACCGACCGAGCTGAGGTCGATGATCTCGCGGGCAAAGATGGGCAAAAGGTACACTGCGCCGCCCAACAGTACGGCGAACAGATCGAGCGAGATGGCGCCGAGCAGGAGCGGCTGATCGCGGACGAAGCGCAGTCCGACGGCGATCTGAGCGAACATCTTGCCCCCTTGGATGCGCGGGGCGGGCGGCAAGATCATGGTGCTGAGGAAGAGGATGAAGGCCACCGAGGAAATGGCACTGATGACATAGGCGGCTTGGAGATTGAAGGCGATGACAAAACCGCCGATGGCCGGTCCGGCAATGCCGATAATCTGCTGCAAGCTGGTTGCCCACTTAGCGGCGTTTTCAAAGAGCGCGTCCGGCACTAGCAAGGGCGCGATGGCCCGTTGTGCCGGCCAGCCTAGACGGAGGAAAGACGAGTCCAAAAAGAGCAGCACGTACATCCAGAGGATCGGCATCTGGTACCAGCTAAAGACGGCCAAGCCCAGCGAAGCGAGAGTCGCGCCGGCCAAGCTGAGCATCATCAATTTGCGGCGGTCGAAGACGTCGGCCAGATACCCGGCCGGCAGGGTCAACAGTAGCATGGGAATGGCTTGGACGAGGCCGACCATGCCGAGGGAGAGGGCTTGGCCGGTGCGGTCGTACATTTCCCAACCGATGGCTAAACCTTGGGCGGCGGTACCCATCCGCACTAGCGAGGAAGCGATGAGATAACGCCGGAAGAGCGAGACGCGCAGGCTGGAGTAGGGGTCGTGTCTTTTGGGCAATTGGGTCGTGGTGTTAGTTATAGGTGAGCGATGCGAGTTGGCTAAATTACTGGTGAGTTGCCGACTAGCGCCAGTGGCTCACCACTGAGAAAGGAAGGTTGCGATGTTGGCAATAGAGGGGGGACCCAAAGTCCGCGCGACGCCATTTCCCAAGCGGCATCTGTTTGGGGCTGCGGAGTGCCAGACCGCGCTGCGGCTGTTTTCCCAAGCTCGGGAAAGCGGCGATGCAATCGGCTATAGCGGTGCAGAGGAATTGGCCTACGAGCGGGAGTTCGCCGCGTTTATGGGAGGTGGCTACGCCGATTTGGTCAACTCGGGTACCGCGGCACTCTATGCGGCATTGGGCGCCTTAAAGCTAAAGGCGGCTGGCGAGGTTGTGATCCCGCCGATTACAGATCCGGGGGGAGCGATGCCGGCGGCGCTGTTGTGCCAAGTGCCGGTGGTCGCCGATGCCGCACCGGGATCGTTCAACGCCGGGGCCGAGCAAATCGCGGCGGTGCTGACGCCCCACACCCGCGCCATTGTCGTGGCTCACGTTGCTGGTGAGCCCGCAGATATGGCGCCGATTTTGGCGCTAGCCGAGGAGCGCGGCATACCCGTGATCGAGGATTGTGCCCAAGCCCACGGGGCGCGCTACCGGGGGCGGTTGGTCGGATCGTGGGGCACGGTGGCGGTCTTTTCGACTATGAGCGGCAAGCACCACGCGACCGGTCCGCAGGGTGGGGTGGTCTTTACTGGCGACGAAGACCTTTGCTGGGAGGCCAAGCGCTTTGCCGACCGGGGCAAGCCCTTTAATACAGAAGCCACCTCCAACTTGCGCGCCGGCCTCAATCTAAACGGCAACGACCTATCGGCTGCTATTGGGCGGGTGCAGTTAAAGAAACTCGATGCGATGATTGCCAAGCGGCGTCAGGTAGCGGCGCAAATCAAAGAGGCCATTGCCGAGTGCCAGGCGGTGCGGTTGGGATCGCAAGTGGCCGAGTCGGAGGGCGTGTACTGGTTTATGCGCTTCGAGGTGGATGCCGCCAAACTGCGGGTGGACAAAGACGGCTTTGCCCGGGCCGTGGCTGCTGAGGGCATTCCGGTGACGGCGGCCTATCGCCACATTCCCGCTGAGGCGATCTGGTTTAAGGAGCGGCGGGTCTTTCCCGGCAGCGACTATCCGTGGGGATTGCCGGCCTATGGCGGAGACCGCAATGCCCAGTTTGCCTGCCCCAACGCCGTCGCCTCGGTGGAAAGCCACTTTATCATGTCGATTCACGAGAATTTTACTGAGCGGGAGGTCGCGGATATTGCCGCGGCGTTTGCGAAGGTAGAGCAGGCGTATGTGCGGTAGAATAGGAATTGAAAGAGATGCGCTTCGCACCCTCTCGTCAGCACGCTACGGTAGCTAGGTGGGTCCGCTGCATATTATGTTATAAATGATGTCGGACTGCTACATCTATTAGCGCAACGCAACCTTCCAGCAAAGTGGGGATATATGAGGAAGAGCAAAGTCTTGGACAAAATTCGCACGGGGCGGTGTGCCCGCATTTGCGGCCTAGGGCATTACCTACCGTTCTTCGTGCGCTATGCCGCTCACAACGGCTATGACGGCATCTGGCTCGACTTGGAACACCGGGCGATGGAGCAGCGCGAGGTCCAGGGCCTGTTGGCCTTGTGTCGCGCCTGCGATATCGATTGCATGTTGCGGGCTCCGACGCTTGAGCACACCCGCCTCTACCGCTATCTCGAGGACGGGGCGACCGGTCTGATGATGCCGCTGGTTTCCGATGCGGCCCTAGCGCACCAAATCGTCGCGGCGGTGAAATATCCACCCCTGGGCAATCGCGGTTTGGATGGGGCGGGTCTGGACGGTGATTTTGGTCTCGACGTGTGGCATGAAGGCAGTACCTATATTGACGACGCCAATCGCGAAACCTTCGTCGTCTTGCAGATCGAAACCCCACAAGCGCTGGCCAATGTCGAGGAGATCGCGGCGGTTGAGGGGGTGGACGGGCTGTTTGTCGGTCCGGCGGATTTGGGGTTGCGGCTCGGATTGGCCGGGGGGAATCTCGATCGGGCCATTGCCAATGTCGCGGCGGCGGCGCAAAAACACGGCACAGCTTGGGGGATACCCGCTGGTACGCCCGAGTTGTTGGCCAAATATCGCGCACAGGGGGCGCAGATGCTGGCTTATGGCGGCGATTTTGCCTTGGCTCAGGTTTTAGCCGCTTGCCGGCGGGATTTCGACCAAGTGCTCGGCGAATAAGATGACCATGAAATTGCCCTCTGGACGGATTTGGCCGCATCTAGTATGCGATATGCTGGGGTTAAACCTGACCCACCCCCGTTTTGTGCTTGACGATATTGACCTGGGTAAAAAAGACGCGAGCACCTGTCGCGGCGACTTTCCCAAGTTTGCCGAATGGGGGATGGGAGTGGTGATGTGCAAGGGGGGAGCAGCCTACTACGACGACAACTACAAACCGCTGTGGCGGCAGGAATCGGAATGGCGTCCGGGCCGCGGCGGCGAGGATATGTTTTTGAGTCTGGCGATCAAGAATCCGACCCAACTGGTGCTGGGGGTGCTCGATCGTTTTTTATTAAACGTCGAAGCCTATCCCGAGCAGGTGCTGCTGGTGCGGACGGTCCGGGATTTGGATGCTGCGCGGGCGGCGGGCAAGGTCGCGGTATTGATGGGGGCCAATCGCAGCGACTGGTTCGGCGACAGCCCCGGCATCTTGCGGATGTTTGCCCGCCTCGGGCTGCGGATGATCACCTTGGGCCAAGCGACCCGCGAGTTGGGTTGGGACGCCTCCAATGAAACCCGTTCGGGCGGGCGGATGACCGAGCTGGGGGTGCGGATGATTGCGGAGATGAATGCGGCCGGAATTCTTATCGACTTGGCGCATAGCAATGATCCCTGCGCCCTCGATATCATCGAAGTATCGACCAAGCCGGTGGTCGATTCGCACTCGCATCCACGGGCCTTGGTCGATGAGCCTAGGGCGGCACCCGACGAAGTTATGCGGGCGTTGGCCGAGCGCGGCGGCGTATTGGGGATTCCGCCGCCGATTGCCCGGCCGCTGGGGGACGCGCCCTATCAGGCGGTGGTGCCAGAACAGTTGGAGCAGACCTTGGTGCAGGTGCGCTACGCCGTTGATGTGATGGGTGTAGAAGGCGTGGGGATCGGCACCCACTTCAACACTGCGGTGTTACCTTGGGTGGTAGAAGGCTTGCTGGATGCGGGATTTACCGAGGAGGAGACGAGCAAGATCGGCGGCGGCAATTACCTGCGGGTCTTGCGCGAGGTGCTGCCCGCTTAATTGGAGAGTGAGGTTGACGATGGACGCAACGGAAAAGTATCTCTTTGAAGTACACGGCTATCTGGTGATTGAGGGTGCGCTCTCGCCGAGGGAAGTGGCGGCGGCCAATGCAGCTATTGACCACCACGCCGATCAAATCGGCATCCGCTCCAATGACTTGGCCCACGAATCGGAGACGCTCCAGGGGACGCAGGGACGCGGCGACTTGGGCGGGA
This sequence comes from Candidatus Latescibacterota bacterium, assembly GCA_965221515.1. Classification (GTDB taxonomy): domain Bacteria; phylum Latescibacterota; class UBA2968; order UBA8231; family UBA8231. Next base: position 2,326,108 of record OZ244897.1, on the reverse strand, counting down.
TGTTGACGTGGGACAAACCGCATTGCGATCCGTTTCGGGCGATGATCGCCCATGCGCGGTTCAAGCCGTATCTGGAAGAATTGCTGGGCCCGGGTTTTCGCTTGGAGGGGTTGGGGATCATCACTATGGACGAGGGGGCCGAAGGCTTCTGGTTCCACGAGGGGGGCGAGCCGCTCGACCGCTCGCGGGGTTTTCTCTATCGCAATGGCCGGATGTTTTGTGGGATGACCAATATCGCCGTGCAGTTAGCGGATGTAGGGCCGGAGGATGGGGGGTTTGCCTGTCTGCCCGGCAGCCACAAGGCCAACTATCCCTGCCCGGACAAGATCCGGCTGTACGAAGCGCATCAGGATCGCATCGTGCAGATCCCGGCTCAAGCGGGGGACGCGATCCTTTTTGTGGAGACGCTGATGCACGGGGCGTTGCCGTGGACGGCCAAACACCAGCGGCGCTCGGTGATTTTGCGCTACAACCACGGTGTTCAGGCCGAATCGCTGATGGGGGTTTATACACCGCCGGATTTCTACGTCGAGTTGACGCCGGAGCAACAGGCGGTGATTACGCCGCCGCAGTACCGGAGAGAAGACAAGGGGTCGCGGCTTTACAAGCAAAAATAAGAAAATCGCTTAGTGTCGGACCGGCCAGAAATAGCTCTTTAACCTTAGGAGGTTAGACGATGAAGTGCTGGATTTTCGTTTTCAATCCGCTCGAACGCTACATGGCCAACTACAAGCACATCTTCGACGCTTGGGAAGAAGGCGGTGTGTGCGGCATTGTGGTAGGACGCATGTTTTTTATCGAGGACGATGGCGGCCGAATCCCCGCCTTTGCCCAAGACCCCAAAGCCTACGCCAACTTGGGGCTAGAAGTGCCCGAGGAGCAGCCCCGCAATCTGGAAAAGGAGCGGGAACTAAGTGCGATGCTGGATGACGCCGCCGGGCGCGGCTGGCATATCATGGTATTTGACAGCGGCACCACAGCGCACGTGCAGAGCTTGATAAATCGCTATCCGCAGGTCAATGGGGTGATCATTGACGGGCCCGGCGAAAACCACTACGAACTGGCTTGGCACCACGGCGGCGAACTCTTTGAATTGCGCGATGGCGAGCGCGTCGAGTTCGCCAACTTGGGCTTTGAGATCGACCGACTGGAGCGCGGCATTGCCCATATGCGCCAGCGGTTCCACAACCTGACTCCCGATCTCGTGCGCTATTGGGCTCCGGGCGGGACGCTAGCCGGCTTGAATCTCTTTGACATTAACGAGGATTCTCTCTACTGGCTGCGGGCCCGGCAGGAAAGGTCGCGGCGTTCTTGGGAGCGGGCCCGCGCCGATCTAGACGGAGTGAACCGCTACGTCGAGTTGGGCGGCATTCCGCGCATCACCTCGTTTTCTTCCCTGACCGGCCAAAACTACCAGCAGATGCCGCCGTACTTCGACTACATCTTTCCCAAGCACTACTACTGGCATCGTGGCTTCGACGGCATGTACGGCACTATTGCCCGCTGGGTGCAAAAGTTCGCCGCGTGGAATCCTTCTCTGACCGAGGCCGACTGCTTCCTGTTGGTCGAATCGCTGTTCGGTCTGCGCCTACCCAAAGTCGAGTCGCTGTTGGATATGGAGATGGGTTTTTCCGCAGAGTTTTTCGCCGAAATTGTGTACAGCGAAACGCAGCGCGCCCTAGCGGCGATCAAAGATGTCGATAAAACCATCTTCTGGGTGTCCACCGGTCGCTCTCCGCATGCCGGCGACGCTATGCCGGCCCGCGACTTGGCTGGCATTCTCAACGCCTCACAAGCTGCCGGTGCCCAGCGCTTTCTCTTCCACCCAGATCCGGACCCCAGTCCGTCCGAGTGGAGCGTAATCAGCGGCCTATGTGGTACGCAATGGCGTCAATCGCGGGACGGGTACTGGCCGCCCAATGCGGCCAAACCAGACGAATATCTGCGCGGTTAATAGGCTCCTGAGCTAGTGCTTATGCGCTGGAAAGACGTTTTGTTAGGGGCCAATACAAGGGATAACTCTCTTTGCGACTTCTTAGACTTGCGTGAGAAAACTTCCTACGTGTCCAGTTATATAATCCAGCACTAGCCATCCGCCCGCCGCCACGATCTCTCCCAAGATCAGTCCGATGAAAAAAGGTCGCAAATTTCGGTATAGCTTGGGGCCACCGTAGCGCAGGATTAACAGTTTAAAGAACCAAGCGAGAAAGGCGCTGCCAAAGATATGCCCCGTCTTCCAGTTCGCGCTGATGGTATAGCCAAGGGGATTGAGCGGCCACCAGATGAACTGGTGTCGCGCCCACATCAGTAGGGCCATCACCCCTCCACCGATGCCCATAAACAGCCAAGCGTCTAGTCTTGGACCGGGCAGTTCTGCGGCGATGCGCGGGGCCATGTCACGAGGACCGAAGGTAGGGGCCTGTCCTACGAAAAAGAGCGGATTGAGATTGATGCCCCCGTATTTATAGGCCAGTACTAAGGTCATATACGACGAGCCGGCCAAACTGACCACAATGGCAATGGTCACGGCCCAGAATAGTCGGCGCTTGGAACCGGTGATAATCTCACCCATCTTCAGTCCGTTGGCTACAGACGCCATGACAAAGGAGCGTACTTCGGAATGCCAGCCATAGGAAAAGCCCAGGGCCACCAGACCCGAAGCACCCAAGGCCGAAGCACCAGCCCCCGAAAGGACAAAGCTCGAAGTCATGATAGGGGGTCGCATGGCCGGGATGCCCCCTTCGGCCACTACCCTAGTTAACCCTATAAACAGAATCATAGCACCGAAGAGGAACAACAGTGCTGTAGGAAAAGTTAGTCCCATCATATAGAGGCCAACCACTACTAGGGCAAGTGCTGCTATCAGGCCGAAAAGAGCCTGTCGGTAGGATAGCATCTCGTCGCTGTCGTCGATTGTTCCGTCGCCGTGGAAGGCTTTGCGGTAGACATTTTTTAGATGGCCGCGTCCCACCCACAGCCCCACCAGCACAAAGACGATCATAGAGCCCATACCCTGATGAGCCAAGAAAGGCTCGATAGAGTAGAAATCGATCCGCTGTGTACTCTGCAAGCCGACGATATTGAAGATGCCCCGCTGGACAGTAGTGAGAATGTAGAATATCCAGATTGAGGCCGTGATGTCGAGATTGACAAAATAGAAAAAGCCTATCCAGGGCGGACTAAACCAAAAACTCAGGCTGACCGTATCGCGGAACAAGGGCAATATGAAGGTCTTGGTGAGCTGCGGAAAGGTCGGAAAGTAGGAGTGTAGGCCGTTGACACTGAGTAGCATAAATGATATGGTAAAGCCGACCCACATGGCTTTATTGGTGAAAAATGATCGACCAATCATTCCTTCCTTTTCTTGGCCGATCATCGCCATGGGTGCTTGGATCAGTGGATAGACCAGCTTTTCCCGGTCCATCCACTGGCGGCGTAGAATGACCATGGTGCAGATCATGGCGAAACTGAGCACTAAAAAAAACCCGTACCAAAAACTCAGTGGTACGACCCAGATGCCCCAAGGAATGACCTCGCCTTCGGGCAGACCTTCAAAGAAAAAACGCGCTGCGTTTTCGCCTCGGGGAATCATCCAACTAGGGATGTACTGGTTGTAGAGAAAATCCCAGTTGTTCTCGGGTGTGGCATAGTAGGTAGAACCCAGCAAACAGGGTATGATAAACTGGGTGAAACCCATGCCGGGGACGCAGCAGGCTACCACTAGCATGATATAGATGGTTACCAACTCAGCTTGATTCAACGCAAGAAGTCGGTGGAAACAGGCGACCAAGGTACTGGCGAGTACAAGAAAAAAGAAAAAGAACAAGGCCGCGGGGGTGCTGAAATTCAGGGTCAGATACGAGCCGCGGATGAGGGTCGTAGCATAGGCGTCGAGGAGATTTAGCAGAAAGGCTAGTACGGCCCCAAGTAAGATGGCCCGGGCCGAAATGCCTTTGACATCTCCATAGGTCGGCTGGCTTCTGTAAAGCCACGTGAGGTATTGAAGCGAAATTCTCTTTTTCAATACTTGCCTCTAAAGGCTATCACATGTCGCATTTCAATTAATGGATAAGTCGTTTGAGCGACAAAGAGAGACCGTTTATTTCACCATCACTAGGCGTGCTCCAATAGCACAGTAGCGGAGCGACGGATCAAAGCTGAAGCGTTTGGCTGACCGCACGTTGCGGGCGTGATTGACAAAGCCGCCGCCGCGCATAACGCGGGTAGAACCCGAAGTAGCACCTATAGGATCCACCTGTTTGGCACTCGAATAGGTGCTGCTGTACCAATCTTGCACCCACTCCCATACATTGCCGTGCATATCGTATAGACCCCACGGATTCGGCTGCTTTGAACCCACCGGCTGGGCAAACTTCCCCTTCGCGCTACTCACATTTTCTAAGTACCATGCATAGTCGCCCAACCGACTTTCGTCGTCCCCAAAGGAACGGCTCGTCGTGGTCCCGGCCCGGCAGGCGTATTCCCACTCGGCTTCGGTGGGTAGGCGGTACAAATCTCTATCGGCGGCTTCGTTTAAGCGACGGAGGAATTCCTGCATATCGATCCACGAGATATAGACTGCCGGGTGATTCGGCGCGGCTTGTACGTATTTGCGCCGGGTCCACGGCGCAGTCCCCATCACCGCGACCCATTGACCTTGGGTAATCTCAAATTTACCCAAGTAAAACCCCTTGCTGATCGAAACTTCGTGCTGTGGAATTTCGTCTTCGCCTCGTGTAGAGGTTGAAGCTGGCGATCCCATCAGAAAAGTACCTGGCTCGATCCACACAAATTCTATCGCGACTCCGTCGCGAAGTTCCACCACAGTGTTCTCGGATCGCCCCGTAGTCGTACACGTGATGCCCATTATTAGGGCGGCAAAAATAGGCCTCATTCCGCGCCTCCGGATCCGTGAATGATGAGGGTAGAAAACGGATCCTCTGTCCTTGCCGTAGCAAAGGGTAGTTTCTATAATTGCGACCATTAGCTGCTTAGTAGCCTACTTCTACAGCGATGAGTGTATGGACTTTTTTTGTTATTGCCGATTCCTTGCCTTTGCTCTAGCGTTGGCCGTGCTGCTACCGGAATCTGTTCTACCCCAATTCACCGACCAGACAAAGGAAGCGCACATCGCTTTCCAATATATGGCCGGTGGCTCTAAAAAAAAGCACATTGTCGAAACCTCCGGTGGCGGTGCTGCTTTTTTTGACTACGATAACGATGGCGACCTCGATCTATACGCGGTCAACGGCGCTACGGTCAATACCTACCGACAAAAATCCGGCCCGGGCAATGCTCTCTACCGCAACCAAGGCAGCGGAACCTTTGCCGATGTGGCCGTACCAGCCGGCGTTGGGGACCGCAGTTGGGGCATGGGCTGCACGGTGGGCGATATCGACGGCGATGGATACCGCGATCTTTATGTAACCAATTATGGTCCCAATGTTCTCTACCGCAACCAAGGCAACGGAACCTTTGTGGACATTTCCACTGGGGTAGCAGGAAATGATTATAGCTCCAGTGCCGCTTTTTTTGATTACGATGGTGACGGCGATCTCGACTTATACGTCGCCAATTATCTGATCTACGACTTTGATGCCCCTCCAGATAAGACATGCACCTATGAAGGAATCGAGATTTTCTGCGGTCCCCAAGGCCTGCCTGGAGCCGCCGACCTATTCTACCGCAACAACGGGGACAACACCTTCACCGACGTCACCCGTCCCTCGGGTATTTCCTGGGCCAATCGCTACTATGGGTTAGGTGTGCTGGCCGAAGACTTCGACAACGATGGCGACACCGATCTTTTCGTGGCCAATGATGCAACTCCCAACGTGCTCTTCGACAATAACCGCGATGGCACCTTTAGCGAAATTGGCCTCAAAGCAGGCATCGCGTACAACGAGTACGGCGAAGAAGAGGCCGGTATGGGGGTCAGCGGTGGAGACTATGACGGCGACGGTGACCTCGACCTTTATATAACCCACTTTTTTCGCGAGAGTAATACCTTCTACCGCAACGAAGGACCGGGCCATTTCAAAGATGTAACGGCCCAGATCGGTCTAGAAGAACCCACGCTTGGGATGCTGGGGTGGGGCACCCAATTTTTTGACTATGACAGGGACGGCGACTTGGATCTATTCGTTGCTAACGGCCATGTCTATCCACAGGCGGCCAGCACTATTGCGGGCACTTCCTACCCCCAGCGAAACCAATTGATCCGCAATGACGGCGGCAACCGTTTTATCGATATAGGGGATGCGGCTGGCTCGGGAATGGCTCTTAAAAGAGTCAGCCGCGGTGCCAGTTTTGGCGACTACGACAGCGATGGCGATGTGGACATTTTCGTCGTCAATTTGGACGAGGCGAGTACCCTACTGCGCAACGATTGCGCTTCCGTCAATAACTGGCTTGTTGTCCAACTTCTGGGTCGTGGCCCTAATCGCGACGCCGTCGGTGCCAAGATCTGTTTACTAGCCGAGGGGCGACCCCAGTGGCGGACGGCTAATGGTGCTTCCAGTTATCTCTCCTATAACGATATGCGTATTTTTTTCGGCTTGGGTAGGGCAGCAGGAGCAGATGAAGTGGAAATCACTTGGCCCGACGGCACTCGTCAGACAGTGCCAGCAGTACCGGCCAATAAGCTGTTGGTAATCCGCCAAAGCGGCCCCTATGTCCTTACGGAGATGGGAGCCGACATTTACGCAGAGTAAGACCTATAGGCCTCTATCCCTTCCCGAAAGCGGCTTTGAGGTTGTCCTCCCGAATAACCACTTTCGCTGTGTATTTATTCCGCATTTCTTCGATAAACTGATTAAAGGCCCTTCTGTTCTTTTCTCTCCTGAGTTGGGATCGGACTCGCCACTCGGCCTCCGCAAAAGTCTCTCGCTTTCGTTCTCTAGAAAGCACCTTAAATATAGAATAACCCTCATCGACCTTGGCCGGACCGGTGAGCAATCCTATCTCGGCTTTTTCGGCGACTTCTACAAAACCACCGAGAAAGGCCTTTTCGAAGAGGTGGAAGTGGAATCGGCCCTCTTCATCTCGCTCCGCTAGCGAGCGGATAGAATGCTTCTTGGCCAAATCGCCCAATCGGGCTCCTTTTTGGATCTGTCCCATCAACCTCAATGCCTCGGCTTCTGTCTCTACCAGAACCTCTTGTACTTCAATTTGCTCGGGGTGCAGATATCTCTCCGCATGGGCCTTGTAAAATTGGCGTAACTCGTTTTCGGCGATGGTCACTTTAGCGTTCAGGATCTGCGCTCTAAGGGCACTTATCAAGAGTTGATTTGCTTGATTTTCCAACCACTCGACTGTCTCTGCTTCCTCGTCTATGCCAGCACGCCGGGCCGCTTCCACAAGCATCGCATTGGGCACGACATGGTGCTCGGCAAAAGCGGTCACTTGGCTGGAGTCGCTGAGTTGGGCCAAGGCATTGCCCTTCAGGACGTGGCCAGCATCTGCCAAGTCTTGAGCGGTTATTTTTCCGCCGTCGTACCTATAGAGAACTATACTGCGTTCCGTCTCCGCGGCAAAAGATGCACCGCCACGCACTTTTTCGACAATGAGTGCGAGCCCTTCCCGATCCAATTCGAGGTGGTATTTTTCCTTGAGTTCAGCCACTAGAGTCGATTGTGCCCGCAGTTTTTTTTCTTTTTTTAGTCCCATTTGAATCGCCAATCTCCTCTGAGGACTGAGTTCGATGGTAGAGTCGGCGATGACTGTGAAGATCGAATAGTTGCCGCCGATTTTTATAGGCTCGGAGATTTCGCCCAAGGCGAGGGAAAATAGCTTGTCCTGAAGGGGCGCGACCATGTGTTCTCGGGTGGTATAACGGCCTAAGTCACCACCTTGGGCCGAGGTTTTTTTGTTTATGGACCATTTTTGGGCGACTTGCCCAAAAGGCACCCCATTTTTGAGTTCCCGGAGGGCGGCCAAGGCATTTTCGCGGCTGGGAACCATTATATCGGCCAATCTGACTGCTCGAGTGAGGCCCATGCGTTCAGCGTATTCCTTCACTTCGCCTTCCTCTACTGCCTCCTCTACTTTCAGTGCTCTGTCTTGGAAAATGCTGATCAACTTTTCCCGTCGGACCTTTTCTAGGCGGGCGCGAAATTCAGGGCTTTTATCGAGGTCGGCCGCCTTCGCCTCCATGATCAGTAGGTGGATATTGATCATGGTGTTCAAATGATTCTGCGCTTCTTCTACGCTAGTGGTCTCCGCCTTGTCATATTCGGGTAGGCCATCGATAAATTTTCGCAACTGGTTAACCGTTATCTCCTCCTCATCGACCTGAGCAACAACTCGGTCTCCCATCTCCACTGTGCAACCCATGAGCATGGTAAAAAGCGCGAGTGGTAAAAGCCAAAATGCAGTCATTTTTCTTGGCATATAGTTCAGATCTCCTCTGCATTCCTACACATGGGTGAGATTACTCCAAACCGGCGAATACCGTGGCAAAAGCCATTCTGCCTGTTTCGGTTTCGTTATCGATGGCCCTTCTAGTCAGCCTGAGCCCCATCAGGGTTGTCAAACTGTATCCCAAGTAGTTCGAGTTATTGGAGAACTGGGTCGCGCCGACAATTTCACTGAAGTCGTCTAGCAGTCCTTCCTTGACCGCCGCATCCGAATCCCTGAGCTGCTGGAAAACGGTATATTCCACGCCGGCTTGCATAGTGGAGTTATTAAACAATGGCCACCGGGCTAATAAAGTAAAGATCAGCGTATTTTCTTTGCGTTCGGGAGCTGATTTAAGTGCTGGAGATTCTATCCTCAGTTCATTTTTAATTTTTGGCTGGATATCGAGGTTAACAAACCTGAAGATATAGTCCACCTTATTGATCAAGCCTAAAAAAACAAAGTCTCGTCGCAAGTCGGGCTGTCTCTCCCTTTGATGCCAGCGGTCGTATTTTAGCTTGTTGATGAGGTTTAGATTTTTCAGCTTGGTATAGTTGAAGCTTATATAGAACGAATTTATCCACGTATTGCGGGCCGCCAGCGGATCAATGGTAGGGACGTTTCGCCTCTCGAATTCGTCCCACTGACGGAGGTCGTTTTCTATATTGTCCTTGGCCAGCCTGAAGTTTTCGAAAACCCTTATCTTGCCTAGTCCGGGGTAGTCCTTTTCCAGCGTAAAAAGTAAATAATGGGTAGTGTTTGCTCCATCGCCAGCAATGAGGCTTTCGTCGGTGCGGCCGGCCGTCAACCTCATATTTGGAGTAATATTGACACCTGCATAAAGGTTGTACCCACTTAAATCCCTACCGTAGGGAAGATCTGCTTCATCGTCGTTTTCGAATCGATCTACCCATATATTGTTGTTCATATCTATGCCGAACAGATACTCGGGGCGGTCTGTAGCATAGCGCAGAAAGGGCTCGTCGTAGTCGGGCATTAAGTTGGGCAGGTCTTCACTGTCGTTCTGATTGAAATCAGAGATAAAATCGACGTTTTCGTCCAAGCCGGGGAATACATTCAAGTCGATATTTTCGTTTATCCGCTGCCAATCGGGATATCGATCCTGATCGTCATTGTCATCGACGAGTTCGTAGTAGAATCTCGTCCGGTCTTCGTAATCTATGTTGACCTCGCCCCGGGCCAAGATAGCACTTGTATTATAATTGTGCTCCATACTGTAAGCCTCGCCAAAAAAGAACCACGGCTGAACAGTTCTCGACAGATTCAACATCCAGCCATCGCCTTGGTCAAAAGCCGATAGGTGTTTTGTATGCTGCCTGTTGGGGTATTTTCGGTAACTCCTACTGCGGTCGAATTCGCCGTAGAAATCAAGCCCCGCAATATTGTTCGCCTCCAGAGTAAAACCAAAAATTTCGGTGGCGGTCGGCAAACCGTACGGGATTTTGAGGACTCTGAGATTAGAGCCATCTTTAACGTTTTCTTGGGCCCTGGCCGCCAGCAGAAATACGTTGCTGTTTTGCCGGTTAGTCTGGCGGTTCGAAGACACCTCGATTCTGTAGTCGTTGGCAACCACTAGTTCAAAGGTCACTCTTCGTATCTCCGCGGGGTCGGGGCCGGTGTAGGTTGCCTCAGAAAAATCGTATACTAATTCGATCTGCTCAGAGCCGCTAGCTTCCCAGAAACCCAAGCGCTGAAAACCGCCCTGGGGCGAGGGTTTGAGCCCAGTATCGCTGGCCCTGACAACCTCTCGCCTAAGAGTCAGTGCCCCTTCTTCATCAATGCTTTCGACTTCGGCCTCTATGATCATGTCCCAAGAGAAGAGAGTAGCACCACCTTCGTTGTCTTCGGGCGAATCGTCGGTCAGGCGGACGAAAAGCTGGGTGATATTTTCAGCATTTTGGCTAGAAGTGATCGAACCGCTTCTAGGAGTTCCTTCAAAGGCGTCCAAGAGCTGGAAGGAATTGTGGGCACTTACATAGTTGGCCCCGATGCTGATGAAATCGCCCACTTGGGCAACAGCCCGCCCACCCATCAGCGTGGTCAGGCTAGTCGTTTGGTTGACTGCCGGATTGCGAGGACCGGCCCCACCAGGGGAAGAGATCCGCGAGAGGATCGTCGTGACTTGATATTTATCGGCTTGGTAGTCTACCTGAATTCCGTCCATGGCTGGCTTTGAGAAGGTCATTGGCGTAAGGGTTGAGCGGATCTCATTGCCTATGGTGATAGCCAGGTTATGTTCCCCTTTTTGATCAGAGGCAATGACCAAATTGTTGAAAAAGTTTTGGAATCTTTCAGTCTTGAATAAATTGCTGCCCCCTTGCTGGGGCTGCGTCTGAGACCAGTCGTAGAGCAACCATCCTCTTGTTATATAAGAACCGTAAATATCGTAGAAGTAATCCCCGGCTAAATTGATATCCACATAGCGTTCATAGTGATCCCTAGCGTAGTTAGTGTATTCCCACTGTTTCCAGCGGTACTCTAGAAAAAGTTCTTGCGGTACGTACCACTTTTTGACCGCTGGATCTAAGGCTCCGAACAGCACGCCGGCTCCGGTTGGTTCAAAGGTAAGTTCGGCCCCTTGACGCACACCTTTTATGCGCAGCGGATCGACATCTTGGGCTTGCGCGTCGGTGGCGAAAACTAACATGGATAAAAGAAAGGCGTAAATTGCGGTAACGGAACTAGTACTGCGCAGTAGAGTGTTACAAATATGGCAGGTCAGCATGAGAGTTTCATCCTAGCGTTCAGATAAAATAGAAGTAATTAATAGACTATTGGAACAATTTTTGTCTTACTCTCGGACCCTGAATCCGCATCAATTTCCACTCGCACCAAATAGATTCCGGGTAGCACCTTGGCACCGCTGTCGGCCGTTCCATCCCAAACCCTTTGGTATCTCCTACTGGGATCTAATCCTGAATACATCTTCTTTACACGTATTCCAGACAAATCGTATACTCCCACCGCAACCAAAGCACCGCCGGTCAGATTGGCGATGTCGTAGGTCACCGATAATTCATCATTTAGGCCATCGCCGTTGGGCGTAAAAGGAACGGGAGCCACATTCATCGAATGAATGAGGTTTTTGCCCACCGAGACCTCGACCGAAAGGTCGTCGCCTTGGGCTGCAAAATCAGAGACTGCGTCTCCCTCGGTGACTACTTGGGGCAGATTGTCCGGGTCTTGGCTATCGGAGACTCTGCCGGCAAAAAAGGTATTGTACTGCAAAGCCACATTCTCAAAAATCACTCGCAGGGTTTGGTCTCCCACAATCCGGGGGAAGCTAATTTGGACCCCGTCTTCTGTATTCGTCTTTTTCCATTCGACATCGGCTCCATCTATTTGAACGGAGCGCACTACATCTACCGGTGCCATAGTTTTTAGTTCGAGAAGGTTAAAGCCGCGGCTGTTGACGGTTCTCACGGCATAGGTAAAGGGAGTATTCTGCCCGATCAGAGTACGTTGAGGCCATATCTCGCCCACTAGCGAGTCGGCTAGGGCCGGAGACATCTCAAGGGAGAGGGAATCAACGGTCGCCGCTGCTAGAATGTCGCTGGTCTTAAGAAGTAAATGAAACTGAAAAAAACGACGTGGGGCTGGCGATTCAATCGCCGTGCGGACTCCGGCAGGATAGGGGGAAGACCAAGTGCTCCAAGACAGCGAATCACTGGGATCCGGCGTGTTGCCACTCCGGGTCACTAGGATGGCCTCCGTTTTTGTTGGTTCGCCGATGCTCCCCCTAGTCCATGTTATATCGCCAAAAACAGTGGGCTGCTCTCGATCAAATACTTTTGAGGTATAAGATGCTGTAGAGGCAAAACCCGCACCAAAGACTTGAAACTCGTCAATCTCCCAATCTCCGCGCACCAGTTGTTTCACTTCTATAAAACGGACAAACTGCAGGGGGACATCTAGGTCAACGGTTGACTCGAGGTTGCGTTCCTCGGTTTTAAAAACCTTGAAATCCGGCGTCCCGGCTAGGGTTTTCTGCTCCTCACTGCCGTCGTTTAGCAGCAATTCATAGCCTTTTAGGAAAAATTCTTCAAATCCCTTCCGCGGAAAAAACTTGATCCTATTGACTCCAAAGCGCTCGCCCAAATCTATTCTGAATATGACGCCTGTAGGGGAACCGCCCTTGACTTCAAAAGCCTTGGTCGTATCGCCACTGACCATATGCGCTAATTGTTCATTCAAAAGACGCGAGGATATTTCGAGTATTATCCTCGCGTTGGGTGATGTTACGGTCCCTCCTCTTGCAAATATTTTCAGGACGATATTGTCTTCTGGACCTGTCTGCGCAGGCTGAATCTGGCCGGGACTGGTGTCGAAATCGATAACCGATGTCGCGGAATAATGGTCATCCCAAGCTAGGGTGCCTGGCCCGCCGCCAATGACGATTGTCTCCCCATGGCCTTGGGCCGGTATAAGTCCCTGCAATAGACAAGAGAACGCTAATAACGCTGTTCTGATTAAAGGTGGTTTGTTCAACCTGTCCCTCTCAGGTCACAGAAGGTCAATAGGAGACATGTACTAAGCGGTAATCCGAAGTATTTCTACTCGATTTTGAATCGACCTTAATGTCGATTCTCAGCACATATATGCCAGGGGTCACCAAAGCACCGGATTCGTCGACTCCAGTCCAGACCACGGAGTGCCGTCCCGTAGTTATGTACTCATCGCGCAGTTGGTGAACGGGACGTCCGGCTAGATCGTATATCTTCACTTGTAACGGCGTTGATTTTTTAATCCGCATGAGTGAGAAACTCGCAGTCATATCATCGTTGATGCCATCGCCGTTCGGGGTAAAAATTCTATTTTTAATTTCTATATCCCCTAGTACTTCACCTCTTTCGAGGGCCAGAATTACGGTTTTTTCGCTATCCATGGTCTCGTTTGCATTGCCCGGCTCCACTCTTTGCCACGAGTTGGGAATAGAAGAATGGCCGATAGAGCCATTGAAGAATGTGGTAAAATCGAATGTGGTCGCCGCAAACTGAAGTTTGATCAACGCGGCCCCGTCGGTCGTCTTTATGGGGGTGGGCAGACGCACCCAAAGCGAATCGGAATTATCAGACATAACCTCAAAACCCTCGCTTTGGGCGGTATAGGTTTGAGTTGGCTGTCCTGTGAGGCTTAGATGGGCTTGATTGAATTTCATTTTGACGCCGGAGGGAGCTTCAATGAGAATCTCGTCAAACCCCTCGTTGGCCGACTCGAAAGTTGTGCGGACGAAATAAGAAAACGATTGCTCAGTGCCAATCGTCTCGAGTTGAGGGGGGAACACCTCGCCAATAACTGTTTTGGCGACGGGTGCTACAAAGTTGAGTTTCACCCAACGCAGTGTAGCCGCTACAAGGGGGTTGTCCGTGAGAAAGGTCGCCCGGATGGCGACGAATTTACGCGGACTAGGCGAGGTGACTTTGTCTCCCGAATTAAAATAGCGTTGACTCCAACTGCTCCAATCGCTGCCCGGGTTGGTCTGGGTAATGACCGGCCCAACAGAGGCATCGCCAAAGAACTTTTTGTCCGTAGCGTACGCGTCCGCCGCTTCCTCTTCGGTGCCCGGATACAATTCACCATTCTTTTTATAGTAAAGGGTCGTAGTTTTGATCGTATTGCCGGTGCGGGTCTGGAGAATAATATCCGTGCCCGGCGGTCTATCCGCATCCCATTCTATAGACGCCAAATTTTGCGGAGTGGCCCCCAATTCTATGAACGCCGAAGGCCCGTCAAAGACCGATTCGATCCGGACCTCAGGCATGTATCCCTCGCCAAAAAACTGAATCTCTGATAAGCCGTGGCGTCCGGCCCTTACATGGAGTTTATAGGTAAAAGAAAAATGCTCGACTTTGGTGAGCGAAAACTTAAAATCGTGGTACGACTCATTCTCGTTGATATGGTCGATGGACCCTACTGTTTTCCAAGCCAAACTTCCGCCGGCATTGGTGGAGCCATCCGAGACTTCAATGCGGTAGGCGCGGAAAGGCCCAGGGGGGCTACTGCTGGCTTGGAGCACGCGGATATTGTCCAAGAAGAAGGCCCCGCCTAAATCCACCACTAAGGCTCGCTCGACATCCGGTGGCTCCGAAGGCAGCAGCCTATCGGGATTGTACCCCCCTTGAGCAGGCCAGTACAACGCCTTTTCCACGCTATATATTACTCCATCTACCACTACGTCCTCAGCCCCGTTGTTCTCCCAACTCGTCACCTTGCCACCTCGCTCTAACACGCCAGTGCCGATATTGTCGCCGATGGACCAGACTTCCACTTCCGCCAATCGAGGTAACTCACGGCGGTAGTAAACGACGGGACCTTGACTGGCCCCACTGGTCAACGCCTCCCAGTCCTCGCGTCCCGCCAACAATCGTAGCCGGCCGGAGGTTTCTCGGCGGAAGTACTCTATATCGCCCTGTTGGTCAGGGTCGAGGGCCTCATAAGCGGACGGGGAAACTTGTCTTGCCTTGCCAAGATCGCTGTCTGTGACGCCGACCGAGACAAATCTGATCACATCGCCGGTAAAATCCCCGCGCACCTGTGGCCATTTGGTGGGCAACTGTTTGGTCAGATCGACTTCAAAGACCCGTTCACTCTTGATGGGCTTGTTCGTTGAGAAGCGTTTCCTGTACACCAGTGGGCCGATGATCGTCTCCCCTTGAGAGGTGAGGACTTTGAATTGGAGAAAGGGATCTCCCAAATCCTCGCCGACAAACTTGAGGACGATTTTGTTGGCTGATACGGCCCGCCCTAAATCGATTTGCACCCACCAGTCCCTAAGAGGGGCGGAAGTGTCCGGCTCCCAGTAAGTGTCCATCTTGCCATCCATGAGGTGTTCTGCGCTCAAGCGATTAGAACCGGCGTCCCATATCCCGCCGCCGAAATCGGCAGCATTCAAAACCGCGTTAATGCCGGGAGCTATCTGTTCAACCCCGTCTATTTCGAGCTTGGTGCTCTTGCGTATAAAGGCCGGTTTTACACCTTCTTCGGTGATCTGGATGGTCTTTGCCACCGACTGCCAATGAGTCCAGTGATCCCTAGACTCGATGATCGCCGCACCGTCTTGGATAGAAAAGCCTTCTTGCCCCCAAGCTACTTCGCCTAGAATCATCCTACCTAAGAGACAGGCCAAGCTAGTGCTCACCAGCTTGAATGTTTTCTGCCATTCATTCATTGGGGTCATCTGGGGACGACTAAAGATCAATAGGCCACGGCGATAACGCCGCTCTTGATGCCCTCTTCCGCTTGGATAGCTACCGCTATTCGGTACAAGTAGAGTCCCGGAGGCACTAGCTGGTTAGAGAGGTCCATCCCATTCCAAGGATGAGAATACTCTCCGATGAAAATGTCTCCAGCGTATAGTTGCTTAACTAGCCGCCCGGACAGGTCGAAAATTTCCACGGAGACCGGAACTTGGGACGTTACCCGCAAGAGCTTATAGGAAATATGCACCACATCGTTAATGGCATCGCCGTTGGGCGTAAAGGGGTTGGGCCCAATCTGCGGCGCAAATATCAGTGAACTGCTCAGCGATGTTTTCACGGAGATCCCGTCGCTTTCTATCTCGTCGGCGGCGTTGCCCGGATTGATGCGCTGGCGCACCTCATTCGGCTCGGTGCTATTGAATACTTTACCAGTAAACAGCGTGCCCACTTCTCGCAGCACTGGCGCGTTGAACACTACCTCGATTAGAGCTCCGCTGTCGGTCGGCTCCAACTTGCGCGGAAAGTTGACCTCAAAACCCAAGCCATCTGTAGTTCGCTGCCAAGTAAAGTGGTCGTAGTTGATGCCATCTATGCGTAGCGAATCGACTGAAACCACCCCTGACGGCGTGGAAATCTCCACGCCGTCAAAGCCTGTGTCGCCAGCCCGGATGGTCGGCCGGATGAAGTAAGTGAAATGCGTCGCTTGGCCCACGTGGGTATCAATCGGGAAAATTTCTCCTACCAAGTCGTGCACAGTCGGCGGCACTGAGGCCTTAAACTCGATATAATCGATTTTGCCTCCATCCTCGATAGTAGAAAAGAAGTCCACTTTGAGTTGGAGGAATTGGCGGGGACTAGGGGAAACGATGCTGGCCCGCGAATTTTCAAACGGATAGGGACTGGACCAAAAACTCCAGTTTTCCGTATCAGGGCTCACTCTATCCCGGGGTTCTACCGGCTTGAGAACGTCGAGCAGCTTGCTGTACCGGCGTTTGTATTCGCTCAGGATTAAGTCGCCACCGCCGTCGAGAAATTGCACGCTGTCTCGCTGCTCGGGCCTTAGTTGCCAAAAAATATCGGGATGTGGATCTGCTCCCGTCCGGGTGCGAATATCGACCCGGGCGTCCGTATCCTGTCGGCCCGACCAGCGAATCTCGCCCCAACTGGCTAGATCGCCCAATTCGATTATTTCGGACTCATATGAGGCTCGCCCCAAGAAACCACCGCCGTAGAGTTCAAAATCGGCGAGTCCTATTTCCTTGGGGGTGTCGCGAAAAATCAGCAGTTGGACCGTTTGAGTCGATATCGGCGGGTCTAAAATCACGCTGACTTCAGGTTCGGTATTTTCTTTTACCTCAGCGACAGCCGGGAAATTGGACATTCTGTTGCCAATATTGACCAGCCTCTCATCGAGAGAGCCAATGGCGATCCGCTCTAAAAAGTGCTCTGGCTTTTCCGCCAGAGGGCGGAATCTCACTTCCCGGATGAGAAATCGCCCGCCTAAATCAAAAGTCAATTGTTCACTGAGTGTTCGTGAAGTGCCCACCTGAAAGCTCTCTGGAGCTACGGCTGGCCACGTGAGGCCCGTAGTCGAATCGCCATCGACCAGTACCTCGCCAATCAGTTGATTTTGGTTGGCGAAAAGTCGCACCCGCACCCAGCCATCTCGGCTCAAGAGGGTTGCGGCGATGTCCTCGTCCTCATCAAAGTAGTTGGGTTGCAGTGAACCCGTCTGCAAAGAGTCCAACTCAAGGGCATCCTGCAGTTGGGAGGCCGACCAGTCGATTTCCCTGAAGTCGATACCGAGGCTTTCAAGGCTGTCTTTTTCCGCTGTTGAAAAGGGGGTACCAATTCTATAAATAACCACGCCAGAGACATTTTGAGGGCCGAGGCCGGCACCTAGCAACGCGAGTAAAAGGAACTCTATTGACTTAGGTGAAAGCATACCCAATCCTTTGGCGAGATTATTAAAAAAGGGGGCGAAGATGACCTCGCCCCCGAACTGCTCATTTTCTTTTACTTGTTCCCCTTAGCGTGAAAAACTCGCCTTGATGTCCCCCCAACTATCCAACTCGACGGAGGTGCCTACGTCTTCACCCGCGACCCAGATGCTCTCATCAAAGGGCAGCAGAACGTAGTCAACCATAGCGGTAGCTTTGAAGTAGATTTCCGTGTCGCCGCTATTGGTCCAGTAGCCATTGTACGTGCCTTCGGCGCCGTCGTCATCGTCTTGGACGGCAAAACCAATACCCATGATTTCGCCTGCCTGCATAGTATGGACGATCACATCTTCGTCCTCTATGCCTGTAGAACTGGTGGGCAAATCGTCGAAGGGAGTAAACCACATCTCCATGAACAGGGTTCCGGCACCGCCGTTGATATCACCCTCAAAACTCCATTTGGCACCGGCATAAGGCTCGACTCCAGCCCATGGAGCTCCGCCCCAGAGCCACATGTGATTTTCTTGGTGCAGCGTGTAGCGGTAATTCTGGGACAAAGCCCCTTCCCATCTTTCTGGATCCAAATCCGCCGATTGCACATTCTGGAAGATGGCGTCGCCGCTGTGATCGAAGTCCAAAGTTACCTCAACCGTATCGAAATTGTTCTCGATGGTCCCGTAAAAGAGGTCGTCGAACCGTTCCTCCATGAAATACAAAATGTTGGTCACTGGACTCCAGCCGAAAATGATGCGCTCGGCTAGATTGGAAGGATCGGGATCCCCTTGGGTGCCGGTGACGGTCTCGATCAGGTCTTCATGGGTCACCCAGAAGACCGAAGGTACGTTGTCCCACTCACTTATGTCTCCGTCCATCTGGACATCTCGTATGCCATCGACGCCAATAGGCACCTGAACAGCGGCCCAGTTTCTGTCTGTCCGCAGGTGGGCTGAACTGGACGCGACAGTAAAAAGGACAAAACTCAATGCCAAGAAGCTACAACTCATTGTTTTGTGCATCACTCACAGTCCTTTCCTGAGTAAGAAAACCGCGTTTCTATGTGGTTGTGCAAAGGGTTTCTTGTTTCCTCCTTTCAAATATTTTTCGGTGACGCGGCAAGCGAAGCTACAAGATAACGTATTAACTGAATGTTATGCGGCCCGGCCACTGGACTGGATTCCCGCTTGCGCGGGAATGACAAGAGCGGGTGGCAACAAGCCGCAGGCCATGACGAATGCGCAATATCAGTTATTAATAAAGAAATAAGACTGGGAAATCAAGCTAATTCTCGTAGAGCATTGTTTTTATAAAATCTGCAATTATAAATCCATAAGTTATTTATTTATAGTTGTTTATATATAAAATGGTTCTATAAATTGGTGGGCCGAGATCGCAAAAAGTGTCCGAACTACTGGCCTATGTGGACAATACCTTTGCCCTCTTGCAGCACCACGAATCTATTGGCGGAGAGGTTTTCAAACCTCTCTTCTAGTCCACTTGGCCAGCGCACGACCAGTAAGTCGATGGTTTCTCTCTGTCCCAAGCCGAAATGGGCCCTCAAGTCATTGTGCGAAAGATAGCTAGCGCCGCTCCGAATTTCGGTGCTTTGCCTAAGCCCCCTACTGTGGACTTCAATCCTAGCCCCTATGCCGTCTTTGTTGCTTTGAGTGCCCATAGTTTTGACCATTAACCAGTTGTTCTCATTGCCACCATCGTTGCGCAACAAAGTGGGACGATCGTTGATATTCAGGACGAATATGTCTATATCCCCATCATTGTCGTAATCTCCAAAGGAAGCCCCTCTGCTCACTTTTTTAATTTTTAAGCCCTCCCCTGATACCTGAGATACCTCCGCGAAGGTGCCGTCGCCCAAATTTTCAAAGAGTTGATTAGTCTGGGCATAGCTAGTGCCTAGATTGGCCCTGTCCAATTGGGGAAAGAGGTGGCCATTAGCCACAAAAAGATCTTTATCGCCGTCGTTGTCATAGTCGAAAAACTCGGTGCCCCAGGCCAAAAACTGGAAACTTTCTTTGCCCACGCCGGCGTCGAAGCTGAGGTCGGAAAAGAAGGTACCGCGATCGTTGTGGTAAAGCGTATTGGTCTGCTCCCAGAAGTTGGTGACTAATATGTCTTGGTACAGGTCATTGTCGTAATCCCCATAGGCAATGCCCATACAGCCTTGGGCCTCGCCGCTTTCGCCATAGGCAGCACCGACCATCCAGCCGATATTGGCAAAAGTCCCGTCGCCTTGGTTCTGATAAAGGAAGTTGGCCCCGGTGTCGTTGGCCACATAGATGTCCATATCGCCGTCCCGGTCGTAATCGCCGCCGATCACGCCCATACCGTAGAGCTTATCTTGGTCCACTACCCGCGCCTCCACGGTCACGTCGGCAAAAGTCCCGTTGCCTTGATTGCGATATAGGATATCCCCACTCCCCTTCATTCCGCGCGGTCCGAAGTGAACTCTTAAGCCTTTCCACATATAGGACTTATTGGGGGTGGTCTGCAGAAAGTGTTTGAAATCAACGTAGTTGGCTACGTATAGATCTAGATATCCGTCGCCATCGTAGTCGAGGAAGGCGCATCCTGTGCTGAACCGCTCGTCTCCTACTTGGGCGTACTCGGTCACATCGACGAAAGTCCCGTCGCCTTGGTTAGCGTATAATGCGTTCCTGCCATAGTTGGTTATATAAATGTCTAGGTCGCCATCGTTGTTGTAATCGCCGACAGCGCATCCCATACCCCAGCCCGCGTCGCCCAAGTTCGCTTCGTCGGTAGCATCGACGAATGTACCGCGCTCGTTTCTATAAAAGGTATTGCGCGGGTGCTCTTGGTCTGGAAAGCCAACCACCTTCGACCCATTCAGGATGTACAAATCTACATCGCCGTCTTGGTCGTAGTCGAAAAAAGCCGATCCTCCCATCATGCTATCGACCAAGTACGTCTGCTCGCTATCCCCGGAGACGTTCTGCGCTACAACCCCCACTTCCTCCGCTACATCCACGAACTGAACTCGCTTTTCTACTGTCCGTCCTTCGGCAGCTAGGAGCCGTGAGGAAATAAGGAGAAAAAAAAAGAAATGCATATAAACCAGCAGTCTCTATGGGGTGTGGGTTTGTTTTTGTTTGGCGTCCAAGCTCTGGATAATCTCCTGTTGTTCTTCCGCTTCCCGATAGCGCCCTGCTCTGAGATAGGCATCTTTGAGCAACCGACGGTACTCGAGATTGTGCGGATCGAGACCGATGGCCTGCTTGTACTCATTGATCGCCTTTATATACCTACCCTGTTGGGTATAGTGAGCGGCTAATTCGCCGCGGTACTTTGGATTATCGGGTACTAAGACGACCCGTTGTTCTAGATCTGCGATATTGCCTTCACGCAGTTTTTTGAAAATCTCCATTTCCTTTGTACCCTCTTCGCTTCGGCCCCGTTTCAGATAGGCGTTGGCCAAGCCGAAATGTGCTTCGGCATTGTAGTAGTCGAGTGCGATGGCTTTTTTGAATTTGCCAATCGCCTCTTCCTCGCTGCCAATCTTGGCATATACGACTCCCAAGGCGTAGTGAAAAACCGACCGGTCGGGCTCGAGCTGGATGGCATATTGATATTGCTCAATCGCTTCTTGGTATTTTTTGTCTCTCGAGTAGATCATGCCGAGCCGATAACGGGTGTAGGCCATATCGGGATTAACTGCCAGTGCCTTGACGAACTGCTCCGCCGCTTTGTCGTACTGTCGCTGGCGTTCATAGGCCATACCCAGATTGTGTTGGAACCAGTCGTTTTCAGGGGCCAATTCCACGGCCCGGCGATGTTTCTCAACGGCGGCTGTTAGCTTGTCTTGGTCCGCCATGACAGCCCCTAGTAGGGCTAGGGACTGGTCGGTATAGACCAAGCCTAGTTTATCGTGTGCCTCGGCCCAATTCGGCTCGAGTTGCAATGTTTTGTGGAGTGCTTCTGCGGCCTTTGCTAGCTGGCCTATTGCCATATAGGCATTTGCCAAGACAAAGTGGATAGACGGTTCGTTGGCGGCTAGCTTGGCCGCTTGCCGCAACTCCTCTATGGCTTGAGAGTAGGCCCCTTCTGCTAGGTATATCGTCCCGAGCCGGTAGCGCGAGGGGCCGTAGTTTGGATTGAGGTCTATAACAGCTTTGAAATGCTCTGCTGCTTTAGCCCTGTCTTGGGTCTGCATGTAGATGATACCCAAGCCATGGTGAGCGGGAAAATACTTGGGGTTGGCCGCAACGGCTTTTTGATAAGAATCGAAAGCCTCGTCGTACTCTTGGCGAATAAAAAAAAGCTTGCCCAACTTGTAGTGTGCCGGCGCGTAGCTTGGATCAATCTGGAGGACCTTAGCAAATTCCTCTTCGGCCTCGTCCAATCGGTTTTGTAAGGCGTAGATGAAACCGAGGCCGTCGTGCGGGTAGATATTGTTAGCGTCTAATTCTATCGCTTTCCTGTACTCGCTTTCCGCGCTTTCATAGTCCCCCTTTTGAGCATGGCGCATGCCGAGCTTATAATGCTCTTGGCTCATTGAGGAGGCCCCCGCATCCCCATACACCGACAGGACGCATATCAATGAAATTACATAGCCGACTTGGCAAATGGTACTCGATGCCTGTCGCAGACTTAAAAAATACATGGAGAAATTATCCTCTCTCAACGAAGATGTAGGCCTTGCTGAACGGGCAGGAGAGGCTAGTGGGTGTGTGCCGTCCGCCCATTGCTTGGGGCCATGGCGAAAGATTTGAACCGCCGCCGAGTCGGATGCGAGTCACCTTCGCGGATGTATAGATATTGGTCCATTTCGATATCGTTAAAAATCTGCACTGCTCCGCTGGTGGGCCAGACTATTTCAATCATCTGGATAGACTCAGCTTGTCCTAGGCCTATTTCGCATTGCAGGCTGGAGGCACCAAAACTGCCCCCGCTGGTCACCGTCGAATAAATGTCGCGGCTGCCGTGTGTGGTGTTCACGCTCACTTTTACGCGCACTCCAATGGCGGACCGATTGGTATGCCGGCCCTCGAGCCGGAGCTTGAGCCAATGATTGCCGTGGCCCGGATTGGCAAAGAGGACGTTCTGATAGACATCGCCGGTAAAGGCTCCACCAATAACTGAAAAAACATCTTGGTCTCCATCGTGGTCAATATCGCCAAAAGCCACACCGTGGCCCTTTTGCAAATGCCCAAATCCGCCCGAGGTGGTGACATCTTGGAAGAAATGGCCGGCGGCATTGCGAAACATGCGGTTGGGGACTAGTGTAGCCATATACGGGTCGCCGGTACCGATGTAACAGTCTGGGTACCCGTCGTTGTCTAGGTCGCCGAAATTGCTGCCCATGGCTAAGAGGGGTTGATCGAGCCCTACCTCGCGTGTGACATCAGTGAAAGTCCCGTCGCCGTTGTTGCGGTATAGACGGGGTTCTTCAGCGCGGTGCGGCAAGCCCAAATAAGCGGCCGCTACGTCCGCTACTTCACCCTTAAAACCGGCGACAAATAGATCCTGCCACCCATCATTGTCGTAATCCCAGAACCAGGTCGGAAAACTATAGGGTGGCCCGGCTACGCCTGCCGTGGCTGTCTCATCGAAGAAACGCCCACTCCCCTGATTGCGAAAGAGCAGATTAGGTTCTTCGGGTTTCAAGCGCGAGATATACAAATCCAGTTGTCCATCGTTGTCGTAGTCACCCCAGACCACTCCTTTGACCCAGCCGACCACATTGAGCCCTGCGGCCTCGGCCACATCGACGAATTGTACCGCCGATACTCCGCGCCCAGAGTTTTCGCCTTGGTTGCGGAACAACTCGCACGGATGAATGGCTCTACCCTGAGATTCGTTGCCGACAAATAGGTCGATCCAACCGTCGTTGTCGAAATCGCCCCAGGCTGCTGTCTGTGTTGGGTGGAAAGTGAGCAAGCCGGCTGCCGCGGTCGCATCGAAAAAGTGCCCATTTCCCCGATTGGCCAACAGCGAGTTGGGGTAGCGCCCCTCGTTGAGCCAAGCGCCGCGCAGAACCAGTACATCGGCATAGCCGTTGTTGTCGTAATCAGCCTGGCAGATATTCAAGCCGCCCACAATACCTGCCAAACCTGCCGCTTGTGTGCGATCGGCAAAGATGCCGTCTCCTTGGTTGCGCAAGTAGCGGAGTGGGTCGCGCAGTCCCCAAGATGAAGCCACGATGTCGAGATAGCCATCGCCGTCAAAGTCTTCCATAATGGCTCCGCCTGAGAGTCCCACCACATCTAGCCCCAGTTGGGGAGCGACGTCGCGAAAAATCCCAATGTCGTAGTCAGAGGTGAAAATTTCGGGTGGAATCAGCAAGTTCTGCGGTACCTCTTCCGGGTACTGACCCAGCGTCATATAGGCGATATTGAGTAGCCAACGAGCCGACAAATTGCTTGGGTCTCTGCCCAGAACCCCTAAAAATTCCTCGACCGCGGCACTCGATCCACGTTTGATTTGATGCACTCCAGTGCCGCCAATGGGCATTAGGCAAGAGTCGATATTGTGTTGCACAATACAGTTTTCTTGTTCGCCCAAACGGAGATAGGCCAAGCCCACTAGCAGTTGGAGAGAATGGCGAAGCCGAGGATGATGGGTCACAGTCTGCAGTTGCCGGTATTCCTGCACTGCTTGCTCGGATTGGCCGGCTTGCAGCAGTTCGTTGGCAAGAGAAAAGCGGGCTTGTAGGATTTGTTCTCGCGTCTGGGGATTGGTGGCTGTACTATTCTGGCGTAGGCTGTCCAACCGAGCGCGGAAATATGCAACTCGGGCCAAATTCACATAAGGGTGCGCGGCGGGATTGACATTGACGGCTATCTCGGCTAGCAGTTCAGCCATGCGCTGGGTACTGGCCGCCTGCTCTCGTTCAGTACAGGCTACCAAGACAAGAAACCATCCTACAATAATTGGGGCCCGCATAGAGCGATCTGCCTTGTTATTGTCATTGTTGCTCAGCGCATCTGCGCCGAAGTAGATCTACTAGAATAGGCTGCTAAAGTATAGCTTTAACACGCTGTGCAGCAACTCACCAGAAGAGTACGTCCTTTTCGAGCATGGCCAGTAGGGTAAGATCGCAAGA
Source organism: Candidatus Latescibacterota bacterium (assembly GCA_965221515.1). Classification (GTDB taxonomy): domain Bacteria; phylum Latescibacterota; class UBA2968; order UBA8231; family UBA8231. The sequence continues at coordinate 2,301,476 of OZ244897.1, read as the reverse complement.
ATACGGACGCGATATTGAGCCAACAGTCGCCACTGGGGCCGCGGTCGATGCCATTGCGAAACTGGTGAATCGGTCTGTTATTGCGTACATACTGTGTAGTAGATCAAACGAGTAAGGAGATACCAATGCCCGTTATTGACGCTCATGTTCATGTGCTGCCCAACTTTCATCCTATGGCTCCTTGGCAAGGTCTAGGGCGGGTAGGCGTAGAGAAGGAGGGGCACGAGGAGAGCGGTACACGGATTTGCGACCTGAATAATTGGCTGCTTGTACGCTTAGGAGGAACCCCCAATGGCCTACGCATCCATTGCAGCTAAGACCCGCAAAAATCCGCCTTATTGGGCCGTGCGCCAACGCGACTTGATCGCCTTGATGGACCGCGCCGCCTACCCCTTTGTCGAACACAGCACCCGTCCAGACGGCACCCTGATCCAACGCACGGAGTGGACCAGCATGGACGGCACGGACAATGGCTACGAGGCCTTCCTATCTTTCCCCTTGTTTTACCTGCTGGGCGGCGGCGAGCACATCTATCAGATTGCCTGCAAAGAGTGGGACGCCATCACATGGCAGTACGCCAACTACGGCACGGTTGAGCGCGAGTTCGTCACTGGCTTCGACTGGTTTCACCATTCCGAAAGCTATACCTACATCTACTATTTGGCGCTGGCCGATCCCACCCACCTGATCAATCGCACTCGCGCCCTGCGCTACGCCGCCATGTACACCGGGGCCGACCCATTGGCACCCAATTGGGACGCCCAGCGCAAAATGATCCGCTCGCCGCTCAACGGCAGCAAGGGCCCGCGCTTTGTCACTACTCAAGTCGATTGGGATTACCACCGACCCATCTTGGCCGATTATCTAGCGCCCTTTGAGGACATTCCAGGTGCCGATAGCTCTGATCCGCTCTTCAAGGTTGATTGGACGGACGACGAAGTATTTGCCCGGATTCTCAACTTGATCAACCAGCGCATGACCCGTTGCGATGTGCCTCTCAATCTGAGTGTCGCCAGCTTGATTACTAACGCCTATCTCCACACTGGCGACGACCAATACAAAACCTGGGTGGTCGATTATTTGCAGGCGTGGGAAGAGCGTTGCGCGGCCAACGGCGGTATTATGCCCGATAACATTGGACCCGCGGGAACCATTGGCGAGTTGATGGACGGCAAGTGGTGGGGTGGGTACTACGGCTGGCGCTGGCCGCACGGGGCGCGCAATATCGTCGAACCGGCCTTGGTGGCTGGCAGTTGCGCCCTGCTGATGACCGGCGATGATTCCCATTTGGACTTGGCTCGCTCACAGCTCGACATGCTGTGGGAACTGCGGCGCGAGGAGGACGGTCGCGTCAAGGTGCCCGCCCGCCACGGCGACCAAGGCTGGTTCGATTTTCGGCCACCCGACCCCTATTTGTACGTTCATTTATATTATTTAAGCCAAAGCGAGCGGGATTTGGCTCGCCTCAACGAAGTCTTCCCCGACCGCGCCGCTTTTGTCGGTCTGCCCCCTGACTGGGGTGCAGCTAAAGCCGGCATCTGCCCCCCGACGGCTTGGTTTGCCTTTACCGAAGGCAAAAACCCAGGCTACATCGAGCAGGTGGTTGACTCGACCTACTCCAGCATCTGCCATAGTCTAAATCGCCTAGAGAACGACGACAGCGATCCTGAGACGCGCGAGTGCTACCACTTCCAGCGGCTCAATCCCGTGCTGCCCGAAGGCCTGATTCAGATGGCCTTCGGCACGCCGGCGGCGATTTACAACGGGGGAATGCTCCAGACTCATGTGCATTATTTCGACCCGCAGCGCCGTCGCCCCGGTCTGCCCGAGTACGTCGCGGCCTTAGTCGATCGAGTCAGCGCCGACGAAGTGAGTCTGACGCTGGTGAATACGGACCCAGTGGCAGGCCGCGACGTCCTGTTACAGGCCGGTTCTTTTGGCGAACACCAATTCACTAGGGCCCAACTAGAGAATGAAGACGGCCAAGATCAGTTCATTGAGGTAGGAAATCGGTATCTTCAGGTGCATTTGGGACCGGCGGCTCAGGCTCGATTACACCTTGGGCTGCAACGCTTTGCCCACCGGCCCTCCTATAGTTGTCCTCTTAGCTAGGCAAACACGAGCGGCTGGTAAAAGTCCGGCTGGTGAAAGCTGGGGTTGGGTGTACCCACGGGTGCCCACGAACCCCAGTGCGGGTGGGAGGTGTGGTCGCCGCACTTGTAGAAGTTGCCCTTCCACTGGGTGCCGGGTGCGGGCGTCTGGGCACCGAAGTACCGAGCGAAGAGGGCGAAGGGAACGCGGTATTCGACCGCCCAAGTCGTGGGGGTGGTGCGCTCTGGCTCGACGATCTGGGGAAGTGTAGTGGCGATGCGGATGGTGGCCCCGTCGCCCTCACTGACGTTTTCAGTTGCTCTGCCTTGGGTGCGCTCGGCGGCTGAAGGACAGCGGTGCAGGAGCATGGTGCCGCCGCAGTTGACCTCGAAATTGAAGTAGGCCTGCGAATCGGGCAGGGGCGCGACGAAGAACTCGACGCAAGAATCGGTGCAGACTGCATCTTGGAAGCGCTCGGCCACAGCGCGGACATAGCGGTCTTCGACGCGGAAGATAATGGATAGTGCCCGCTCGTCGTAGAGTACGCGCACCTGAGTGCGGGGGCGGTGACCGGAATCCTGCCAGGGAAAGTGGGTGATTTCTAAAGTCTCGGCCACCTGCCACTGAGGACGCTGCCAATCGGCGTCGGGAAGATCGAGGTCGGCGGTGCGGTGGATGGTGTAGCGCATGGAGGTATAATAATTAACTGTGAAGCCGCGTGAAAGCGGCTCCCTGCTGTTTGACGAGGGGCATGGCCTCCAGTATTTTCCTAAGCAAGTTGTGGAGCGACCAGCCATTGGCTGCGGGTCGCCTTTTTGCGAAAGGGATACACCTTGCGCCGAGCGATTTTTTCTGCTATTGCCGCGCTGTTCCTCGCCGGAGCGGCCCAAGCCCAAATAAAAACCATCGTCACCGATCACTTTCGGGTCCATTACGCAAGTGGGGCCGAGGGCACGGCCCGCCGGGTAGCCGAAACCTGCGAGGAGGTCTTTCCCACTCTCGCGGCGGCCTACGACTACTACGACGATTTCCGCACCATCCACGTCATGGTATTTGACAATTCGGACGTGCTGGGCAATGGTTGGGCCAACTACTACAGCAATACCATGGCCATCTGGGCGACTAGCCTCGACTTTGAGTTGCGCGGTAGTCACGATTGGATCAAAAACGTGGTCACGCACGAGTTGACGCACATCATTACGCTCAACAAGGCGCGCAAGAAGTGGCCCTTCCAGTTCGCGCTGCTTTCGGTTTCGCGCTTCGACTCCAATCCAGACATCGCGTTTCAATTCCCGCTGTACCATCTCAATACGCCGCGCGGCTGGACCGAGGGCATCGCCCAGTACGGGGCGCACAAATTCGGCTACGACACTTGGGATTCGCATCGCGATATGTTGCTGCGGATGGCGGTGCTAGAAGACGATCTGCTCTCGTGGGAAGAAATGGGAACGGTCTGGGATCGCATGGGCAAGTTCTACGGCGAGTTCGTGTACAATCAGGGCTACGCGATGATGGTGTACCTCCACGACCAGTACGGCGCCGAGAAGGTCGATGAACTGACCCATCAGGTTGGCTCGGTGAGCTTCGATCCAGCTATCCGTCGGGTGCTGGGCATTTCGGCGGATCAGTTTTACGCCGATTGGGTCGCCTTCTTGGCCGAAAACTACGGTCGCCTCGAATCCGAAATCCGCGCCCAGGGTTTCTTTCAGGGCACAGCGCTAGACGAGGTCAACGAGGGCGTCCTCGAATACCATCCGGCATTGTCGCCAGATGGCAAAAAACTGGCGTACCTGACCAGCGAAAAGCAGGATTACGCGCTCACCGTGCTCAAGATCTACGATTTCGAGACCGGCGAAGAGACCAAGCTCAAAGGCCGGGTCGATACGCGGATTGGTTGGTCGCCCGACGGCGAGGAGATCGTCTTCGTCCGCAATAAGGGCGGCTTTAACGACCTCTACATCTACAATTTGGCCGCGGACCAAGAGCGCCGCATTAGTGCCAATCTGCGGGCCAAAGACCCCTCGTTTTCTCCCGATGGCCAGCGCATCGCCTTTGTCCACAACAAAGACGGGACCAACAACCTCGGTCTCATCGATCGCGACGGCACGGATTTGGTCTATTTGACCAACAACAACGACGCCACTCAATATATGGGGCCGCGGTTCTCGCCCGACGGCGAGTGGTTGCTCTTTAGCGTGTTCCGCGGCGAAGACCGCGACATTGCGATGATGCGCGCCGATAGCCCGCCGCGGCCCAAGGTCTTTGAGAAGGCGCAAAAAAACAGCGAAGACGAAGCAGGCCAAGAGGAAACCATAGCCGTCTTTCCCGATACGGTGGCCTTTGCCCATCCCGACTCGTCGGAGTTCCGCGCGGTCGTTGCCTCGTCGGCCGATGAGCGCGACCCACACTGGCTGCCCGATGGCTCGGGTTTTGTGTTTTCGTCGGACCAGAGCGGCATTTTCAACATCTACCGCTATCGTTTGGAAAACGACCAAGTCGAACAGCTAACCAACGTCATCGGCGGAGCTTTTGCGCCGACGGTCGCCGCCGACGAGCGCGTGGTGTACAGTGGCTATTACTCCAACGACTATAGCCTCTATAGCTTTGAGCTGGGCGAATTCGAGCGCGCTGCGCACTTCGAGCCGGTCGCGCTGCGCGACTATCGCTCCATCTTCGACGGCCCCAAGCTCGCCGATCAGTTCCAAATCGCAACGTACCGGGGGCGCAACGTCTTGCGCTACATCCCGATTTTACAGGTCGGGCCCACGTATGTCGGCAACACTTTTGGCCTCAATCAAGCCAGTGGCGGCTTGCAGTTTTCCACCGGCGACATGCTTGGTGGGCAGGAACTGACGGCTTGGGGGATTGTCGGCAAGAACATGCGCAATGCCACAGATCTCAATACGGATGTCGGCTTCTTCTACGAGCGCCGGCTCCGGCCCCAAGTGGGCAATAACCGGACTTTCAACCCCTCGTTTTATATCGCCGGCCGACGGCGCGAAATCGACAACCTGCTCAAGGCCAGCCAGATCACGGCTGATACGCTCGAGGTCGGCACTGTCTATCCGGTGCCAGTTGATTCGGTCACTAGCCTGCTCATCCCGGACGTCCGTCAATACATCTATCAGGGCACCAGCCGCGAAGATTTGTTCAAGACATCCTTGGGGCAATTGGCCGTAGGCGTTGATGTGCCACTGACGCGGCGAACCGAATTGAACGCCCTCTACATCTGGCGCGACTACGCCGAGGGCTGGACCTTGCGCCGTTTCCGCAGCCAGAATCAGATCTATTTGGAGCAAGACGGAGTCGATGTGTCAGCCTCCTTAGATCCGTCGTTTTTGGCCCAAGATACCCTGTTGGTGAACAACCAAGATCCGCTGGGATTCTACCAAGACCTCAGCTTTTTTCGCACCCATATGTTGAGCATGGCTTGGCGCTACCAGAAGATCAACCCCACGGCCGACCGCTTGATCAGCCCATCGGGCCGCGCCATGGCTTTAGTCTATAACTATTTGATGCCGACGGTAGCCGATTCGCTGACCGAGCAAACACCCCCCGATGGAGTCCCCCGCGACCAGTTCGTCGGCGTCGAGCGCCGCATGCGGGTCAACGAATACGTGGCCTCGTACAACGAGCGAATCCAGTTGCCGTTCGACAATTCGCTCAACATCGAGCTGACTGGCGCGTACAAAAACGTCCGCCTCAAGCCTCGCTTTATCGAAAACGGCGGGTTTTTGGAGGGCCGCTACTACTGGCCGCTGCGCTACTATATCGGCGGGCGCAACTTCCTCAGCGGCTATCCCTATTTCACCGATTGGGGAACCAAACTGCTCTACGCCCGCGTCGGCTACGGGTTTCCGATTCTCAAGCGCATCAGCAGTCGCTTTATCAACTTCAACTTTTCCAAGCTCTACGCCGAGCTATTTGCCGAAGCCGGGGTAGTGGGTAACTTCTCGCGCTTTGCGGACATTGACTTCTGGTCGGGTGAGCCATGGCGGTCTTTGCCCAATACCGACCAATTCCTGACTGACGTGGGCGGCGAGTTGCGGCTACAGCTTTTTACTTTTTATCGCATCCCGATGTTTGCCTATTTCCAAGTAGCGCATCCGCTCAACCGCGAGCGGGTCCCCAGAGACGAGGGCGATCCCCTAATCGACAAGTGGCGTTACTACTTTGGGTTCGGGCTGTGAAGCGCGGAGCGCGTCAGGTGGGCAAAGTCGATCTGCACAAGCTGGCCTTGCGGCTCAAAGTGATAGAAATGATCGGCATATACGCCCATCGCCGCCGCCTCGATGAGGCCTATTTGCGCTGGTATCGCTTGATCCAGCCCAACTGACCTTTAAGTTCGGTCGCGTTGCAAAAGCCCGAGCGCGAACTGTGCGTAGCTCAAGCTAGAGATGACGATCAAGGCCGCCGCCGCTAGGCTTAGCCCTGAGCGCAAGCTGGCCGGCGTATTGAAGATGTAGCTGAGGGCCGTAAGCCCCATGCAGACGGTTGTGTATTTGCCCCAGCGGTTGGCGGCAATGACCAGCCCCTGTGAACGCAAGAGCAATCCCCCCACCAATACGATTGCCACATCGCGGGCAAGCAGCATCCCCAAAAGCCACAGCGGCAAATCGCGCCATAAGACTAGCCCGCCGAGCAGACAAGCGAGGAAAATTTTATCGGCTAGCGGATCGAGTATCTTGCCGAGTCGGGAGACCTGATTGTAGTGCCGTGCCACCCAGCCATCGCCGATATCCGTGGCACCGGCAATCAGTAGTAGGAGCACGGCTTGGTACTGGGCTGTCGGTCCTTGGGCGATGAAGTAGAGCAGGAAGGGGATGAGCACAACCCGCAGGACGCTGAGGAAATTGGCCAACATGGTCGGGCTATTGCAGCATTTCGCGGGCGTGTTGGCGCGCGGTATCCGAAATGGTCTCGCCGGCCAACAGATAGGCAATTTCCTCGGCGCGCGCCGTTGCGTCGAGTAGCACAACCTCGGTGGTAGTCCGCTGTTGCTGCTGCTGCTTGTGCACTGAAAAGTGCTGGTCGGCGAGGCTGGCAATCTGCGGCAGATGGGTGATGACGATGGTTTGGTGCGCCGCGGCGAGGGCTTGTAGCTTGCGGCCAACGGCTGCGGCGATGCGCCCCGAGATCCCCGCGTCGATTTCGTCGAAGACTAGGGTCGAAACGAAGTCGCGCCCAGCGACCGCTTCCTTGAGAGCCAGCATCACGCGCGAAATTTCCCCACCCGAGGCAATGCGCGCTAGGGGTCGCGGTGGTTGGCCGGCATTGGCGGAAATGTGGAAGGCAATGTGCTCCATGCCGTGCTCGCCTGCTGCGTAGCGCCGCCCGTCGCGCTGGACAATCCCCTCTGGATCTTCGGTGGTTGCCAACTCGATGTAGAACTGGGCCTTGGCCATACCCAACTCCCCTAAGGCGGCGACTAGCGCCCGCGACAAGGCGGTGCTGGCCTGCTGGCGCGCCGCAGAAAGAGCGAGGCAGCAGGCGGCAAACTCGGCGAGTGCTGCCTCGCGGCGTTTGGCCGCTTGGGCCAGCTCGTCGCCGAGGAGGTCCGCGCGTTCCTCACGCGCGGCGAGCTGGCCGGCGCGTTCTAAGACCGCCTCGAGGGTGCCGCCGTATTTCTTTTTTAGCGCGCGTAGGCCATCGCGGCGCTCGCGCAGTTGGTCGGCTCGTCCGGGGCGCACCTCGATTCCGCGGGCGTAGTCGCGTAGTTGGCCGGCTAGGTCTTCGACTTGGTAGAGCAGCTCCTCTAAGGCCGCGGCTTGGGGCTCGAGCGCAGGGTCGATTGCGCGCAGCTGGTCGAGCTGACGGCGAACTTGGCCGAGTGCCTCGTAAACGGCCCCTTCGCGCTGATAGAGCAAGTCGTAGAGCTGGAGGCCGCTCTGGGCTAGCGTCTCAGCGTTGTCGAGGACTTGTAATTCGCGTTCTAGGTTGGCGTCTTCGCCCGGTTGGGGTGCGAGGTGGCGGATCTCGGCTAATTGGAAGGCACACAGCGAGTCTTCGGCGGCCAGTGAGTCGCGCTCGGCGCACAGCCGGTTAAGATGGGCCACGCTATCGCGGTACGTGCGCCAGCGTTGGCCCACGAGGCGGCGCTCGTCGTCGAGACCGGCAAATGCGTCGAGAAAGCGGGCGTGGAGCCTGGGGTCAAGTAGCGATTGGTGTTGGTGTTGGCCGTGTAGGTCAACCAAAATCGAGCCGATTTGTTTCAACCGCTTGATTGGCTGACCTTGGCCGTTGACAAAGGCTCGCGAGCGGCCTTGGCTGCCGATCTCGCGGCGGAGGATGAGCTGGCCGTCCTCCAAGAGAACGCCCCGATCGGCCAACTGGGCGATTTGACCTTGGTCGTCTAGCTCAAAAAAGCCCTCCACGGCACAAAAGCTAGCGCCTTTGCGCACTAGGTCGGCGTTGGCGGGGCCTCCGAGGATGGAGTTGAGGGCTCCGATGAGGATGGACTTGCCGGCTCCGGTCTCGCCGGTGATGACGTTGAGGCCAGGGCCAAATTCGATCACCGCTTCTTCGATCAGGGCCAAGTCCTTGATGTAGAGGCGCGTCAGCATTGAGCGTTGAGGCCGCAGGGGCCTAGTGGTCGTCTTCGTCGTTGAGAAAGGAGAGGCGGAATTGGCCCTCGGCGTCGGCGGTGAGGACTTGGACGCGCTGGCGAGTCTGGTCGAGCCACTGTCCGCAGGCGCGCGAGGCGGCGACGCCCTTTTCAAATACTTCGAGCGCCTCTTCGAGCTTGAGGTCGCCTGCTTCGAGGCGCTGGACGCTCTCTTCGAGTATGGTTAGGGATTGTTCAAAAGATTCACTCATCGATTCTCTCCTCAACGCGGCAGATGGCACCTCCGCGGCGAAAGCGCAGTTGCAGTTTATCGCCCGGCTGAAGCTCATTGCTGGCGCGGACGAGGCGTTTGTTGGCGACGTGTTCGACTAGGGCAAAACCGCGCGCTAAGCTCGTCAGCGGGCTAAGATCGTCGAGTCGGGTGGTGGCATTGGCCAGGGCCTCGACTCGGGTGCGCAAAAACCAGTCGAAAGCAGTAAAAAGAGCTTGGCACCGTTCGTCGAGGTATAGGCTTTGTTGCTGCAAATGGTCGTCGAGGCGTGCGCACAGGCGGCCCGGGTCGCAGTGGCGCAACCGCTCCTCTAAAGAACTGAGATAGCGCTCCATCTCCGCTAGCAGGCGGCCTTGTTGCCCGCTGACGCGCTCGCGCAGGGTGCTGCGCTCACGGGCGACTATTTCGGCAGCGGCCGAGGGAGTTGGAGCCCGGTAGTCGGCCGCGTAGTCGGCGATGGTATAGTCGATTTCGTGGCCGACGGCCGAGATGACGGGCTGCGGCGACTGGTAGATGGCCCGGGCGACGGATTCGTCGTTGAAGGGCCAAAGGTCTTCGGGCGCCCCACCACCGCGACCGACGATCAACACGTCAATGTCATCTAGTTGATTTAAACTGGCGATGGCGGCGGCGATCTCAGCGGCGGCCTCCTCGCCTTGCACCCGAGCGGGGCAGAGGACGATCTCGATGTCCGGGGCGCGCCGGTCGAGGATTTGGATGATGTCGCGGATGGCCGCGCCGGTCGGCGAGGTTACCACGCCGATTTTGCGGGGATACGGGGGCAGGGGGCGCTTGCGGTTTTCGTCGAAAAGCCCTTCAGCGGCTAGGCGATTTTTGAGTTGTTCAAAGGCGATAGCCAACTCGCCGACGCCAGTAGGTTTGATCTGCTCGGCATAGAGTTGGTACTTCCCGGCGCGCTCAAAGACGGAGATGTATCCATACACCTGCACCTTCATGCCCTGTTGGGGGCTGAAGGAGAGCGAGTCGGCCTGCCACTTGAACATCACCGCGCTTAGCTGGCTCGCATTGTCTTTGAGCGTGAAATAGCGGTGGCCAGAGCTGTGGTGGGTGTATTGAGAAATCTCGCCCTCAACCCAGCACTTGGGCAGGGTTTCTTCGAGTAGTGCCTTGACTTGGCTGGTGATTTCGGAGACCGAGTAGGGTCGGTGGACTGCGGTATCGGTGTCGGTCCACAACAGCGGCTCTTGAAAGGACATGGATGATCCGGTTGGGGAATGGGGAAGCGGAAGCCGATTTAAGCAAACAGGATAGGCCGCTGCCAAGGCGAGGTCAAGGTTCTGCTAGCTGCAACCGCTCAATCCGCCGGGCCCGGCCACTGGCCTCATCGGCCTCGATGAGCGCACCGCACAGGACGGCCTTGCCGTCAGCCGGCTTGAAGCGGCTGGGCACCTGAGTGAGGAAGCGTTGGATGGCTATTTCGGGACGTATGCCAATGACGGAGTCGCCGATGCCGGTCATGCCAGCGTCGGTTAGGTACGCCGTGCCTTTGGGCAAGATGCGCTCATCGGCGGTTTGCACGTGGGTGTGGGTGCCGATGACGGCGGTGGCCAAGCCGTCGAGGTAAAAGCCCATCGCCATTTTCTCGGCCGTGGCTTCGGCGTGGAAATCGACAAAGACTAAGGGCGTCTCTGTGCGCAGACGCTCGATTTCGGAGCGACCCGTGCGGAAGGGGCAGTCGATGGTGGGCATCCCGGTGCGCCCTTGGAGGCAGAGCACGGCCACTGGGAGACCGCTGCGTGCGGCGACGATGGTCGCCCCAATGCCCGGCGCGTCTTGGGGGTAGTTGAAGGGGCGCAGGACGCGGTCGGATTGGTCTAGATATGGGATGAACTCGCGGCGGTCCCAGATGTGGTTGCCGCTGGTGATGACGTCTGCGCCATAGCTGTGCAACTTGTGCACAATGCGGTCGGTTAGGCCAAATCCTCCGGCGGCGTTTTCGCCGTTGGCGATTACCAGAGAGACTTCGCGCTGTTTTACTAACTCGGGAATTACGGCTGCGGCGACCCGGCGGCCCGGCTGGGCAAAAATATCGGCGACAAAGAGAATGTTCACCGTGCGTGAGACTCGGCACGCATCTCGCGGATGATGCAGACGCGCAACTGGCCGGGGTATTCGAGTTGTTGTTCGAGCTTGGTGGTGATGTCGTCGGCTAGTTGTTCGGCATAGGTGTCGTCCACCATGCCGCTATCGACCAAGACTCGAACTTCCTTGCCGTTTTGCAGAGCAAAAGCCTGTTTGACGCCCACGTAGTCGGCTGCCAGTTCCTCAATGGAGTGCAAGCGGCGGATGTACTCCTCGACTTTTTCTTTGCGAGCACCCGGGCGGTGGGTGGAGATTTCGTTGGCGGCTTCGACTAGTACGGCAATAGCTGAGCGCGAGGGCGTGTATTTGCTATGGGTTTCGATGATTTGCACAACTTCAGGGCTTTCGCCGCCCTTGCGGGCCAGTACGGCGCCGCTTTGGGCTGGGTCGTTGCCTAGTTCAAAGTCCTGTGCCTTGCCGATGTCGTGCAAGAGACCAGCGCGGCGCGCTAGCACTATGTCAAGATCGAGCATCTCGGCCATCATGCCGGCCAAAAATCCGACTTCCTTGCTGTGGACTAACAAGTTTTGTCCGTAGCTAGTGCGGAAGCGGAGCTTGCCCAATGTTTCCAATAGCGACTCGGATAAATCGTGAATGCCGAGGTCAAAGGCGGCTTTGGAACCGGACTCGCGGATCATCTCCTCGACGGTGCTGCGGGCCTTGTCGTACACTTCCTCGATCCGCCCGGGGTGGATGCGCCCGTCGCGGATGAGCGTTTCGAGGGTGTGTCTGGCCACTTCGCGGCGCAGTGGGTCAAAGCCGGAGAGCATCACCATGCCGGGGGTATCATCGACGATGACCTCGACGCCGGTGATCATTTCAAAGGAGCGGATATTGCGCCCGTCGCGACCGATGATGCGTCCCTTCATGTCGTCGAAGGGGATGGGCACGACCGAAAGCGTACTCTCGACGGTCAGTTCGCCGGCAAAACGCTGGATGGCGCGGGTGATGATTTCCTTGGCCTCTAGGTTGGCCGTGGCAACCGCGGTGTCCTTGATTTGGCGGACCTTGCGAGCGGCAACTCGGCGGGCGCCTCCCTCTAGCTGATCAAAGAGTATGCGCCGGGCTTCTTGCTGGCTGATACCAGCCAATTCTTCGAGCCGCTGACTCTGCTCTTGGACGAGGTTCTGAGCTTGAGTTTCGGCTCCAGCTATGGCCGCCTCGCGGCGGTCGAGGTCTTGCTCATTTTTGAGTTGTTCGCGTTCCTTGCTCGTGAGCAAGTCTATTTTGCGCTCTAGTTGCTGTTCGCGCTCTAGCAGCTTAGCCGCCCGATCGCGCAACGAGCGCCGCTGGGTCTCTTGCTCCTTTTCTAGCGGGAGCCGCTCGCGGTGCCATTCGTCCCTTGCTTCGAGCAAGGCATTTTTTTTTAAGACCTCGGCTTCTTGGCGGGCGCGGCCGACGATCTGATCGGCCGTCGCTTGCGTGCTGTGCAGTTTGCTGTTGCGCAGCCGCTCACTGCCAAGCCAGCCGAGGAGGCAGCCGCCGGCGAAAAAGGCGAAGGCAAAACAGATTAGGGCTATGTAGTCAAACCCATTAAACAAGGGAATCTCTTTCTCATTCTCATCGGTTTCGACGCCCTTGGGCATCGGGCCAGAGCACGGGATACTTCAGCTATCGGAACGGGGGACTTCTACTTCGGTAAAAAGGTGGCCAAGCGAGGTCGCGAGCCGAGAAGTCCGCTGGGCTATATCGGCTTCAGCGGAAGCGTAATCCTCGCGCAGGGAGAGGAGTTCCTCGACCAAACTCAGGCTGGCCAAGATGGCCACTTGCAGTGGGTTGCCGCTCTGGAGCTCGCGCTTGACTTCACGCATGCGCTCGTCCACCATTTCGGCCAGCTTTTGCACGTGTTCGGCAGAGTGATCTTCGTCAACTCCTAGGGTGTAGTGCTTGTCGAATATTTTGACCACTACTTGGGACGACATACTAGACCCCTTTCTCAGATGTCTTTGTCTTATTCGGCCTCTGGCTGGGCTACTGCGACCTGCTCCTGGCGTTCGTTTTTGCTGCTAAAGACACCATCCAAGCGGCTGAGGAGCTGTTCGATGCGTCCTTTTACCACTTCTTTGTCCTGTTTAATCTGTTCGTTTTCGCTGCTGACAACGCTGATTTTTGCTTCCAAATTCTGGATGTCTGCCTGTAAGGTGTCATTCTTTTCTTTAAAAGTCTGGAGCTGCCCATTCAGTTCGTCGTTTTCCTTGCGCAGCGTTTCGAGGGCCTCGGTCAGGCGGTTGATGTAGCGTTCGAGGCGTTCAAAGTTTTTGTTTACATCCATTCGGTGACTGTACTCCTGATTGAGGTTTGAATTAGCGCAAGCGAGCGCTGAACCGCACTTGGAGACTCTTGAGCATCGCCGCGATCGCCGCATCGGCCTGAGCGTCCTGCAGTGTCTGTTGGCGGTCGCGCAGACGGATGGCAAACGCCACGCTCTTGTGGCCTGCTTCTATTTGATCCCCTTGGTAGAGGTCAAAAACCTCGATGGATTCGACGAGGTGGGACGCGCTATCTCGCATGGTGGCGATAAGCTCGGCGGTTGCAGTGTCTGCGCGTACGACTATGGCCAAGTCGCGCTCGATCGGCGGAAACTTGGCAAGCGCGGTAAAGGAGTGCTGCTGACCCTGCCAATGGCGTACTAGCGCGGTAAACGATATTTCAAAAATATATACTTGGTGCTCTAAATCAAATGCCGCGCATACGTCGGCCGCAGCTTGGCCCAGCCAACCGAGCGGCTCGCCACCCAAGGAGATACAGGCTGCGTGTCCCCGACGGCATTCGGGGCGGTCGGCGGGCGCAAAGCGCAAATCCCCCTCGCCGACGAGTGCTTCGAGTAGGCCCTTGAGGTCGAAAAAGTCGGCTTCGCGGGCATCGGCCTGATAGGGAGAGGCGGAAACGCGGCCCGCCCACAAAGCGGTGAGCTGCCAGTTTTCTGCGGGCCTGGCGCCCTTTTTGGCCGCGGCGACAAAGCACTTGCCCAGTTCAAAAATGGCCACTCCGGCGGCTCGCTGGTTGAAGTTGCGACGGGCGATGTCTAATAGGCTCGGCACCAAGGTGGTGCGCAGGGCGTCTTGGCTTTCGGTTGGCGGATTGGCTAAGCGGGCAACTTGACTGGCCGCGCCGACTAATTCGAGCCAGCCGGATTCGACGATCGTATTGCTGGCAACTTCGTCTAAACCCAAGCCCAAGAGTCGTTGCCGCGCGACCTGCCTAAAGGTGAGTTCGGGATTGCGCTGGGTGATCCAAGGGCCGGATGCTTGTTGGCGACCTGCAATGCGGTCGAAACCGTAGATGCGGCCAACTTCTTCGATGAGGTCGGCCGGGCGCGTTAGATCGGGGCGGAAGCTCGGGGCCGTTACCATGAGGGGCTGGCCCGATTCGACCCGGCAGCCGAGGCGTGCGAGAATTTGAGCGATAGCAGCAGAGTCCAACTCGGTAGCCAAGAGTTGGTTGGTGCGCTCGATGCAGAGTGGAATTTGACGGCGTTGACCGGGGCGGGGGTACACGTCTAAAGGAGTTGGGGCGACCTCACCGCCGGTTAGTTTGGCGATTAGGTGCGCGGCGCGGTCAATCGCCTGTACCGGGGCGTCCCAATCAGCACCGCGCTCAAAGCGCGTGGCGGCCTCAGTGAAAAGCCCTAGTTGAGACCGGGCTAGCCGCACCCGCGATGGGGCGAAATACGCGCTTTCAAGCAGGATGTCGGTGGTGTCGGCCGATACTTGCGAATGGGCTCCACCCATGACCCCGGCTAGCGCTTGGGGTCGCGTCCCATCGGCGATGACCAGCATCTCTTCGTCGAGCTGACACAGGGTGCCGTCGAGCATCTCCAAGGTCTCGCCGGAGCGCGCCCGCCGGACGATGACGCGCCGCTGGTCGAGTGCATGTAGATCGAAAGCGTGCAGGGGGTGCCCCAATTCCAATAGTACGTAGTTGGTGATATCGACGATGTTGTTGATCGGGCGCTGCCCCACGGCTTGGAGTCGGCGCTGGAGCCACTCCGGCGAGGGGCCAACCTCGACGCCACGCACGACGCGGCCGACGTAACGGGGGCAATCGTCTGGTGCCTCAATGTCGATCCGCACCTGTTCTGCGGTGGCTGGACCGCTTTCGGGGACCTGTGCGTTGGGAAAACGGAGGGGATTGCCGGTGAGTGCGTGAACCTCGCGGGCAATGCCCAAGAGGCTCAGACAGTCCGGGCGATTGGGCGTAACCTCGAAGTCGATGACCACATCGCCGAGCCCGGTGGCTGCGGCAAAGGGAGTACCGACCGAGATCGCCTCGTTGATGACCACAATGCCATCGTGGTCATCGCCCAGCCCGAGTTCGTCTTCGGCACAGAGCATGCCCTCGGAGGCAACGCCGCGAATTTTGGCTTTTTTGATCTGGAGGCCACTGGGTAGTGTGGTACCGGGCAGGGCGACGACGACGGTTTGCCCGGCCGCGACATTGGGGGCCCCGCAGACAATAGTGTTGACTCCGGTCCCGATATCGACTTGGCAGACGGTCAGGCGGTCGGCGTTTTCGTGCGGACAACAGGAATCGACGCGACCGATGACAACGCCTTGGTAGCGCGCCCCCAGATCCTCGGCGCCCTCAAACTCCAAGCCCGCCATGGTCAGGCGCTCGACTAGCTCGGGCCAGTTCCAAGCGAAATCGACGTATTCCTTGAGCCAGTTATAAGTGATTTTCATAGGGCGTTGTCGGAAGCCTTAGAACTGGCGGATGAAGCGCAAGTCGTTTTCGAGGAAGCGCCGCACATCGTCAATGCCGTGCCGAATCATGGCGATTCGCTCCAAGCCCATGCCGAAGGCGAAGCCGGTGTATTGGTCTGGATCGTAGCCCACTGCGGTAAAGACGGCCGGATCGACCATGCCCGCGCCGGCGATTTCAATCCAACCCGTTCCCTTGCAAATAGAGCAGTTGGTGCTTTGCCCCTTGCAGATGCAGGTAAAATCGTATTCTACGCTTGGCTCAGTGAAGGGAAAAAAGTGCGGTCTAAAGCGCACTTGAGTCTCGGCGCCCATAAGTTGGCGTCCCATGGCCTCAATAGTGCCCTTTAAATCGGCGAAAGAGACCCGGTGATCGACGTATAAGCCCTCGATTTGGTGGAAGGCGAAGTGGTGGGTTGCATCAATAGTCTCCTTGCGGTAGCAGCGCCCTAGGGAGATGATTCGCACCGGCGGCGGCGTTTGCTCCATGACGCGGATCTGCACCGTGGAGGTATGGGTGCGCATGAGTCCGCCGTCTTCTAGATAGAAGGTGTCGTGCAGGTCGCGCGCGGGGTGGTCGGCCGGCGTGTTGAGGGCGTCGAAATTGTGATACTCGTCTTCGACTTCTGGCCCGTCGGCCACAGCAAAACCCATGCCTTGGAAGATGCTGATC
Source organism: Candidatus Latescibacterota bacterium (assembly GCA_965221515.1). Classification (GTDB taxonomy): domain Bacteria; phylum Latescibacterota; class UBA2968; order UBA8231; family UBA8231. The sequence continues at coordinate 2,285,073 of OZ244897.1, read as the reverse complement.
AGTTCGTCGGTTAGCTGAGAAAGGGGGTGGGCAGAGCCGAATAGAGGCCGTCGGCCCGGCAGTGTTACGTCGAGGGCTGGAGCCGTTTCGGCCAACTGCTGGAGGGCTAGGGCCTTGTCGTCTAGTGCCTGCTGAATGGCCCGTTGTGCGCGACCGGTAGCCTCCCCTAGCGCTGGCCTTTCGGCTGCGGGCAGGTGGCCGATCTTCCGCGCAATCTGGCGCAAGCGGCTCTTGCGCCCGAGGTGGTGAACTCGCAGGGTCTCTAGCGCCTTATCGTCTTGGGCGGCCTCGATTGCCTCTACGGCCATTGACGCCAATTGTCGCACCTCTTCTAGCATATAGACCTATATACAAAAACAAAAAGGGCCCAGCGCGGATCGCCGGCCCCTTTTTGTCAGATGGGTGTAAATTTAGACGTGAGGCCGGGCTTGTTCAACTACCGCAGTAAAGGCGGCCGGATCGCGCACGGCTAGATCGGCCAAAACCTTGCGGTTGATTGCAACGCCGGCTTGGTCTAGCCCGTGGACGAGTTGGCTATAAGACATGCCGTTGCGGCGGGCGGCGGCATTGATGCGAATGATCCAGAGGCGGCGAAAGTCCCGCTTGCGCTGACGCCGGTCGCGGTAGGCGTAGGCTTGAGCGCGGTCAACGGCTTCCCTAGCAGTGCGGAAGAGGCGACTGCGCGCCCCCCAATACCCCTTGGATTGTTTGAGTACCTTCTTTTTGCGCTTTTTGGTGGCTACGGCGTGACTTACCCGTGGCATGGATTACTCTCCGTTAAACTCGCTTACTTGAGGTTCAGGGCGCGGCGAACATTGGCTAGATCTGCCGACGAGACCGGGCTGTTTTTGCGGAAAGCCCGTTTGCGCTTGGTTGAGCGGCCCCCCAAAAGGTGTGTGGCATAGGCATTGCGCCGCTTCAGGCTGCCCGATTTGCGCTGCTTGATGCGCTTGGACGAGGATTTATGCGTCTTGATTTTGGGCATGATAATCCCTGTTGTCTTAAGTTTAGACAGAAAAAGCAAAAATAGACTATGACAAAGGGGCTGTCAAGGAAGAGCAGTCCGCCTTTCAGGCGGTGGATTTTGTCGGGAAAATTCGCGGCTCGTCTAAATGTTGGAGCGTAGGCGATTTACACTTTTCGATCTGTTCCCGTACTTGGGGGCGGATAAAGACGGTATCGAGAGACAGCCGCGCAAGAGCGCGGCATAACACATGCACCCGGGTCTGGGTATTGAGTTCGCGATTGACGATCAAGTAGGCTTTGCCGCCATAGCGGCAAAGCCCACCCTGGCCTTCAAAGTCATCGTAGCGCACTTCGATGTCTAGGCTTGTGGCGAGGGTTTCGAGTTCCTGTAGGAGAGTGGGGGCGTCCATCAAAAAATAATAGAACCACAGGCTACGACTAAGCAAGGAAATTATTGGGAGTCGAACGGCGGATTGTTATTATATAGGTCCCAGCTTAGAGCGCGTCGGTAGCGAAAGGTAAATCAACTGTGACCGCGGCAAAATCCCAAGTATTGGTGACAAACGACGATGGTGCTGATTCGCCTCTGTTGGTGCCTTTGCTACGGGAGCTAGCCGAGTTGGCCGAGCTATGCGTGGTCGTGCCGGCGGCGGAATGTAGTTGGACCAGCAAGAGTATGAGCCGCTTTGAGCCGTTGGTGCTGGCCGAGATCGAATGCGGCGGCTTTCCCGTTCAGACGCTGACCGGCAAGCCCGCCGACTGCGCTCATATCGGCATCTATAATCTCTGCGCGCAAAAGCCGGCACTCGTTGTTTCTGGCATCAATGTGGGCGTCAATTCTGGTCTTGCTTTCACGCTCAGTTCTGGCACCATCGGGGCGGCTGTAGAGGGTTTTCTCGCCGGGGTGCCATCTGTCGCCTTTTCGCTGGAACTGCCCGAATCGGCTTTTGCGCTCTGGCGGCGCTGCCGACAAAGCGAGCCCGCGCTCGATGCGCTCATAGCGGCCGCGGCGGCCGTCGCCGCCGACATCGCCGCCGAGATCTTGCGCGGGGGATTGCCTGCTGGTTCCGATCTGGTCGCGGTAAACATGCCCGCTAGTACCAAGCGCGAATCCCCGAGGTGCCTGACGGGTTTGGCGAAGACGAGCTATGGTCCGCTGTTCGCTCGGCGTCAAGATCGGTCGCACTTTGCATATCATAGCTGTCAGGTGCAGTTGGTTGGCGATGGGGCGAACAGCGATGTGGAAGCCTTGGCGCGTGGAGCAGTCGCGATTACGCCCCTCCGCTATGTGCTTGATGCCCCGATAAGTTCGCTTGATCGCCAGCGCTTTGAGGGCGGTCGTGGTTAAGCGGCTCCTCGCCAGCGTCGCTTGCATCGGCGTCCTATTGTTTGCCGAGCGCGCGTGGAGTGAGGAGGGCCGCGTCGATTCGACCCAAAGCCAGCCCTCGGCTCCGTTGCTGGCCAAAGTCTCGCAGTCGGCGACCGAGCAGACTGTGGAAGCTGTGCGCTGGATGGCAAAGCGACGCCAGTTTACCCTGCGGGGCATTCCCTATGGCGTCACCGGCCTGCCGTTTGCTTACCTCAGCCCCAACACCGGCTGGAATTGGGGGGCGCATGTCCACTGGGCCGATTATCGGCAGCAGCCCTATCTCTACAAGCTGACGTTGCACATCCAGCAGTCTTCTGAGGGAAAAGTAAAAAATCGCGTCCGCCTGAGAGTGCCGCGGATTTCGGGGACCGGTTTCGGTCTGAGACTGGAGTTGTTCCGCGAGCGCAATATACGCACGCGCTACTATGGGTTGGGCAATAACAGCGCATTCAATCGAGACTTCATCAAGCCTAAGAGTGCTGATTTCAAAGATGAGAACTACTACTACTACATTCTAGAGAGAAACCCGCGGATCTTGGTGAGCCTTTTTCGCCAGCTATACGGTCCGGTATCCATGTCAGTCGGTTTTGGGCTGGAGCGGGTCGATGTGGACCAGCGGGGGACGCCGGCGTTCTATTTAGAGCAAGGCACCCCAGATGGAGTGATAGATGGGTTTTCGGGGTTTATCAGTGCGACTTTACAGTGGGATACCCGCGACGACGAAGTGGTGCCGCGCCGCGGTTTTTTTCAGGAGTGGTCTTACGAGTCGGCGCGCAACTCCCTGCTGGCGTTGTTTTTTGAGCCTATTGATTTTAGCCGCGTAACCCTGACCAATGCCTACTACGTCCCGCTAGCGCCGCGGTTGAATTTCTCTCATCGCTTGTTGCTCGAGGTGCTCAGTGGCGAAGTACCCCTCTACGCCTATGGCGAAATAGGCGGCAGTCGCCGGGTCAAGGGGCTGGGCGGTAGCGATTCGCTGCGCGGTTTCGACACTCAGCGGTTTACAGACGATGTGCGCTTTTTGTCCAATGTCGAATTGCGCTACCAACTATACGACATCTGGTTTTATGGACAGTACATAGAGTGGCAGGGGATGGCTTTTTTCGATGCGGGCCGAGTCTGGCCCGACTTGGATAAGATCGGGTGGTCGGGCATGCACATCAGCGGCGGCGCAGGGGTGCGCATGGTCTGGGACGCCGATTTGGTGATCCGCATGGGTGCGGGCATTGCCGACGAGCAAATGGATGTGTGGCTGAGCCTAGGACACAACTTCTAGCCAGGGCCGGCCGTCTGCGGAGCCAAAAGTGCAATTAAGCGCGCCAATTCCGCCGCCATGCGGTCGCGCGGAACGATGCGGTCGATAAAGCCGTGTTCGAGGACGGTCTCGGCTAGTTGGAAGCCTTCGGGCAAGGGGTCGTCTGTGCCGAGAAACTGCTGGATGACCGTTTGGCCCGCAAAGCCGATGCGCGCCCCAGGTTCGGCCAAGGCGATATCGCCGAGCATGGCGAAGCTGGCGGTGACTCCCCCGTAGGTGGGATCGGTGATAATGGCGATGTAGAGCAAGCCGTTTTGCGCGAGCTGATTGAGCTTGGCGCTAATCCGCGCCATCTGCATCAGCGAATAGGCGCTTTCCTGCATCCTAGCACCACCCGACTGGCAGACGATGACCAACGTGCATTGTTCGGCCATGGCGCGGTCGATGAGCCGGCAGAGCTTCTCGCCCGTTGCGCCGCCTAAAGTGCCCGTTAGATAACGCGAGTCCATGATCGCCAAGGCGACGGAGTGGCCGCCGATTTGGCCGATGCCGGTGTACACCGATTCTTTTAGGCCGCTCTGGCGGCGACTGGTCTTGATTTTGTCCTTATAGCCTTTGAACTTGAGCGGATCGATCGGTGCTATATCGGCGTTAATTTCGCTGAATGTACCGTCGTCGATGAGGAGGTCAATGTACTGCTGGTGGCCAATGGGATAATGGTAAGCGCATTCCGGGCAGATCCAGTGCCGGCGTCGCAGGGACATCTCGTAGTTGGAATGGCCGCACTTTTTGCACTTAATCCAGATGCCTTGAGGGATTTCGCGTTTTACTAGCGACTTGATCCCAGATTTCATTTTTTCAAACCAGTTCAAGGCTGCTCCTCTCAGATTAGCCCTGCCGTTTGAGTGCGGCAGAAGTGAACGCAGTGCTACGTGCGGACCAGGGCGCTATTGGCCGCGTTGATAAACAGCGAATAAAGTGCATTAAAAATAAATACTTGTCAATCTACAGATGCGATCCGCGCCGCGAAAATGTAACGCAATTGCCATAAAAATATAATGGCGGCAGTCGCTGCATTTGGCTATGTACGAGGTCTTTGAAGTTGCGTGTCAAAGGGTAAGTTCATATCTTGACGGTTTTGTGAGGGTTGTTCAAACGAGGATTGCCCACCGTGAAATGTAATCTGATGCGTACCTTAGGACTAGCGATTTGTATCTTGATTTCGGCGGCCGAAGTTGAGGCCGCCGAAATTGCCAAGGCCGATTCAATCCGCAAATACAAATACTACGCCAAAACGGCCCGCACAAACAAAGAGTACGACCGGGCCATAAACTATTATAAGACTCTTTTGCTGTATAGTCCCCAGGATCTACAGGCCGCCTACTTTTTGGGGAAGGTGTATTATGAGAAAAAAGATTTTGTCGGCGTGCGCACGGCACTGCGTCAGGCAATCCGCATCGACTCGCTACACCTAAATACCAACCTGCTCCTTTATTCAGTCTATCAAGCTGACTTTCCCGACTCGGCTGCTCAGAGCTTGGAGCGCGTATTGATCAAAAGACCGGACGCGGTTGAGCATCGCCACAAGTTAGCCGATCTCTATCGCCGCCAAGGCCACAACGAGCGAGCTATTGCCCACTATGAGAAGCTGGTCGAGGATGGGGCAAAGGATGCCGATCTAGTGGATATACTTGCGTTGTTGCACCAGGAGTTGGGCCAGGTCGAGCAAGCGCTTGCGTGGCGCAAGCGTCAGGTTGAAGGCGGGACGGGTGGAGCTGACCAATTGGAGAGCATCGTCGATTTGAAGCTAAAGGTCGGCGATACCGCAGGGGCTTACGATACGCTATTGAAATTAGCCAAAGTGGATTCTCAAAACGCCTATTCCTATTACAGCCGCATCGCCTCAATCGCCTTAGAAGAGGACGACGACACTTGGCGTTTTAAGGGCCTCGAGGGCATGGTAGAGGCCGATCCCAAGGATTTACAGAGCATAGCCGAGCTAGTGGAGTGGCACCAAGGCCGCGGCGAGTTAGCCGCGGCAAAAGCGTGGCTGGGGCTGGGACTGAAGGCAAATCCCAAGGATGCCCACCTACTGCTACTCAAAGGCGACAATCTGGTGCAGGAGGGCGACGAGGAAGGGGCCATCGCCGCCTTTGAGCAAGCTAAAGCCGATCCAGCTTGGCAAAAGGTGGCCCAGCAGCGCATCTGGCAGCTCCGGCCACCCGAGACCGAGGAAGAGAAGCTCAAGCGGCAGTTCTTTGGCGGTGAAGAGGCACAAGCAGAGCAGAACTAACCTTGCTCCGGTCTGTTGACCCGGAGCTAACATTACAATCGCGAGGAGAAAAATGGTAGAGCTTTTTCAAGACGGTGGATGGGCGATGTATCCTCTGCTCATTCTACTCATCGTGGGCGTTGCCGTGGCCATTGAGCGCCTGTACAATTTGTCGCGGTCGTCGATTGACGCGGCGAATTTCTTTGCAAACCTCGAAGAGGCACTCGAAAGCGGTGGTCCCGATGCCGCAGCCGAGGTTTGCTCGAACACGCGCGGTCCGGTTGCCTCGGTTATCCACGCCGGACTTTTGCGCTTGGAGCGCGGCATTGACCACGTCGAGAAAGCTATTGACAATTCTGGCGCGGTGGAGATGGCCTTTCTCGAGCGCGGTATGGTCTGGCTTTCGACAGTGGCTAATTTGGCACCAATGATAGGCTTTTTGGGTACGGTCAGCGGTATGATCAACGCCTTTCAGGCGATCAAGGAAGCCGGCGACGTCGAGCCTTCGATGGTCGCGGGTGGTATTTCCGAGGCCCTAATCACCACGGCCTCGGGTTTGATCGTGGGCATCTTGATCCAGTTTTGCTACAATTTCTGCGCCAATCGCATCGATAAGATCATCGCCGACATGACTGAGCAGACGGCCAACTTTATCGACTTATTGGCCGCCCGCGAGCACCAAGGAGCCTAGCGTGATTGGCAGGCGGCACAGCCGGGTCTCCCCGGAAATCCCCACGGCTTCGATGGCGGATATCGCTTTTTTGCTAATCGTGTTCTTCCTCGTCACGACCACCATGAACCAAGACAAGGGCCTGTCGTTGCACTTGCCACCGGTGGGCGAGACCAAGGAGATACGAGAAAAGAATATTCTCAACGTGTGGATCAACGCCCGCGATCAAGTCGCCTTTTTTGAAAATGAGCAGCTAACGCCCGTGCCGTTTGCCGAACTCAAGGTGCGAATCGAAGGCCGTCTGCAGGAAAACGAGAACCTGATCGTCTCGCTCAAGACCGAGCGCGGTGCCACCTATCGGACCTTCGTCGATGTGCTAGACGAGCTCAAATTGGCCGGGGCTACCAAAATCTCGATTGCCAACCCGGAAGAATAGTCGATGAAATTCGCCCGCAAAGCCAAAGTAGGGAGCGCCATTCCCACGGCCTCGATGGCTGATATATCCTTCTTGCTGCTCGTATTTTTTATGGTCTCGACGGTTTTCGTGCGCTATCGGGGCGTGCCGGTGGAGTTGCCACAGGCCGAAAAAATTGAGAAACTAGAAAGTCGCCGCAACGTATTGCAGGTTTGGGTCAGTAGCGAGGGGATCGTCAGTATTGAAGACCGGAACATACCGCTTGCCGAAGTGGGTAGGCTAGTGCACAAACACTTGACGGCCAATCCTCGATTGATCATCTCATTGCGGGGCGATAAGGACTCCGAGTTCGGGGTGATTTCCGATGTCATGGAGGAATTGCGAAAGGTCGAAGCCCTGCGGGTCAATTTCTCCACCAAGCGGGAGCTAGACGAGTGATCCGCGGCAAACAGCCTGAAGCCAACTTGCGGTTGACCTACCGGAAGACGTTATGGGTCTGTACGGGGCTTTCTATTGTCTTACACGCGGTTCTCTTTGGCCTTTTCCCCAGCTTCGACCCGGAAGCCTACGCCAAATCCGAAGAGCCGATAGTCATTCAACTCGAAGAAATTCCCGAGACCAAACAGGAACGCCGGCCGCCACCGCCAGCCCGACCCGTAGTGCCGGTGCCGACCGACAACCCGGATGTCCCAGATGACGTGACCATTGAGGACACCGACCTCGACCTCGACCTCGACGATCTGGCGCCGCCGCCGCCGTTAGAGGAGGAAATGGTTGAGGAAGTTGAGTTGGAAGAGGAAGAAGAGATCGTCGAGTTGTGGCGGGTCGAGAAAAAGCCTGAGATTATCAAAAAAGTAACGCCGAAGTATCCGGCTACCGCCCAGAAGGCCAATATTACGGGTAGAGTGTTTGTCACCGCGCTCGTTGGCAAAGACGGCAAGGTCGAGCAGATCGGCAAGATCACGGGTCCCAAGGTGTTCCACGAGGTCGCCCGCACAGCCGCTCTCCAGTCGGAGTTTACGCCGGCGATGCAAAACGATAGGCCGGTCAAGGTTTGGGTTAGCTTGCCCTTCACCTTCAGGCTCAACTGACGGGTTGCCATATCCTCCTATTTTTCTTATATTTATAACTGCTTTTCCTCCCTTTTTCCCCGCGCAAATACCGTCCACCGTACTCTGAGCAGACTAGTAGGAGGATTAGTCTATGCAGTGTCCCTATTGCAGTTGTGAAGAAGATCGGGTGGTGGATTCGCGGTCGTGTCGCGAAGGTCTGGCAATTCGCCGTCGCCGCGAGTGCACGAGCTGTACCAAGCGCTTTACAACCTATGAATACATCGAAAACGTGCCCCTATCCGTCATTAAAGCCGACGGTCGCCGCGAGCCTTTTGATCGCAGCAAACTGCTCGACAAGATACAAATAGCCTGTTACAAGACGACTGTTTCGGCCGAGGAAATTGAGCAACTCGTCGATTTGGTCGAGGCCGAAGTGGGCAGTCTCAACGTGAAGGAAATTCCCTCCAAGCAGATCGGCGAGCGCGTTATAGAGCATCTGCGCCAACTCAACGATGTGGCGTATGTGCGCTTTGCCTCGGTCTATCGCCAGTTCAAGGACAAGAGCGATTTCATGCGCGAGCTGGAGCAATTGGCCAATAATTAAAGGCCAGGACTGTTTTTTTTTGGGCGCATTGCAACCAGACTAAAAAGAAATTGCGCTGAAATTTTTTTTTGACTTGACAAATACGCACGCCGTTTCTACTTTAGGCCCCAACACACTACATATAGTGTCAAATGAGTGTAATGCCCTGAGATAATGTGTCTCGGGGCTGCACCTTTGCTATCTCCCCTAATCCTAACAGCAGTTCACCTAAGTCTTATTTTTGGCGATGTTTTCAACTTCGCCCATGGGCTTTTTTTGTTTTGATGGGATGGCATAATGGAGTCCGAACGCACAGTCGCACACCGCTTTGAAGATATGCTGGCACAACTCGAAAGCCACGGGCTCAAGCGCAATGGCCACGACGCTCTCTTGGCTCGTGCCGCTGATGCCGAGACCTATTACGGGGACAACGAGTTGGCCATTGATGTTTTGCACAATAAGTACTTGGCGCCCGGCGAAACCGGCCCGCTGCACGTCTGGGATCGCATTGCCCGGGCCATGGCCTCGGTAGAGAAGGATCCCCAATACTGGTACGATCGCTTCTTCTCGCTATTGATGGACTTCAAATTTATCCCCGGCGGGCGCGTCATGCACGGGGCTGGCCGCGACGAGGCTAGGCGCAAGCCGACGCTATCCAACTGCTATGTCATCCCCATCGAAGAGGACAGCCTAGAAGGCATCTATCGCTGTCTAAGCGAGTCGGCGATGGTGTACCGGACGGGCGGTGGCGTCGGCACAGATTTGTCGATTCTCAGGCCGCAAGGGGCTCCAGTCAACGCCACGGTGGATGCCTCGCCGGGCTGCACCGCCTTTATGAACCTGCTGTCCGAGAGCACCAATGCCGTCTCCCAAGCCGGCCGCCGCGGTGCTCTGATGCTGACCTTGCGGGTTGATCATCCCGATATCGAAGACTTTATCACCATCAAAAACGACGCCAATCGCACCAAAGTGCAGTACGCCAACATCAGCGTGCTGATAACCCACGAGTTCATGCAGGCTGTGTTGGCCGATTCGGACTTTGACTTGCGCTGGGGTGGCCAGGTGTTCCGCACGATTAAGGCGCGCCGATTGTGGGACAAAATCATTGCCAATGCCCACGCCAGTGCCGAGCCGGGGATTATTTTTTGGGACACGATGCGCGAGCATCACAATGTCGAATACGCCAACCCACTCACTAGCACCAATCCCTGCGGCGAACAGCCACTGGCCTCGTACACAGCCTGCAACTTAGGCAATCTCAATTTGGTAAACTTCGTCCGGGCTGACGGCGAGCTCGACTACGAGGAGTTGGGGCAGGCCGCCCGCGTGGCGACCCGTTTTTTAGACAACGTGATTGATTACAACGTGGACAATCACGCCTTGGCCAAAATTCGCGAAGCGGTAGCTTCTGACCGCCGAGTGGGTTTGGGCATCACCGGCATGGCCGATGCGCTGGTCTTGATGCAGAGCAAGTACGATTCGGACGAGGCGCTGACGATTATTGACCGCGTTATGGCCACCATCTGCTACAACGCCTATGAAATGTCCGTCGAACTGGCGCAGGAGAAGGCCCCCTTTCCGCTTTTTGACTGGGAGGGCGTCAAACAGAGCAAGTTCATCCAGAACCTGCCTGAAGCACTACAACAGAAAATTGCCGAGCACGGTCTGCGCAATTGCACCTTGATTACCATGCCACCGGTCGGCACGGGTTCGATTGTGGCTCAGACGAGTTCGGGGATTGAACCGATCTTTTGCACTAGCTACACCCGTCGGGTAAAACAGGACGACGGCGAGAGTTTCCGCGAGTACAAGGTCTATCACCCGCTCATCCAGCGCGTCTTCGGCGACGACGAGGACCTGCCCGACTACGTGGTGACGGCCCACGAGATTGACCCCTACTTCCGCGTCAAGGTGCAGGGCGTGATCCAGCAGTACACCGATAGCAGCATTTCCTCGACGATCAATCTGCCCGAAGATATTGATCTAAAGACGGTTGCCGACATTTACATCACCGCGTACAAAGAGGGTCTCAAGGGGGTGACGGTGTATCGCGAGGGCAGCCGCGAGGGCATTCTGCAGACTGAAGGCCAAGCCGACAAGAACGAAGATCCGGCTGTGGAGGCCCCCGACTACATGGGGCAGGATGGCTTCCTCCACCGCCGCCGTCGCCCGGCAGTCACTGCGGGTATCACCGAGCGGATCAACACCGGCGAGGGCAAGATCTACGTAACGATCAACGAAGACGAGTACGGGATCTGCGAAGTCTTCAGTACCATCGGCAAATCTGGCGGCAACGCCGCTGCTCAGTCTGAGGCCATCAGTCGGCTAATTTCGCTGGTGCTGAGTTCGGGGGTTGATCCGCAGGAGGTCATAAGCGAGTTGAAGGGCATTTCAGGCCCCAGTCCAGTATGGGAGAACGGCGAGTTGATTCTTTCTACGCCGGATGCCATTGGCAAGGCGATGGAGCGCTATTTGCAGCGCAAGGCCGGCAAGCAGCATAAAGCGGTTGCTCCCGACGACGGCCCTCCCCTTGCGGTTGCAAACAGCGAGCCAAAGACGCTAACGACCTGCCCAGAGTGCGGCTCGACGGTAGTTTATGAGAGTAGCTGTCTGATGTGCAAGCACTGCGGCTGGTCCAAGTGTTGAACTAAAGTCGGACTGTGCTTTTTGTTCGAGGCGAGGATGTCGTCGGTAGCTCGGCGGCATCCTCGTTTTTATTACAACTCCAACACCAATCCGTCGTACGCTAGTTGTACGCCTGGGGGGAGCTCGGCATTGGTCTGATAGTGGTCGAGGTCGTGGGCTATATGCGTCAAGTACGTGCGCGTAGGCTGGAGCTTGGCGACAACGGCCAACGCCTGTTCGACATTAAAATGGGTGGGGTGTTCTTTGTAGCGCAGGGCGTCGAGGACCAATACATCTAGACCGCGCAATCGCGCCATCGCCGCCTCTGGAATGTGATTGGTGTCGGTGGCGTAGGCGAAGTTGCCGATGCGGAAGGCTAGGACCGGGGAGCGGCCGTGATAGATGGTCAGTGGCTCGATGGCGAGTCCACAAGCGGTGAACGGTCCGGCAATCGGACGCAGGGCTAGCTGCGGCGTTGCGCTTGGAGCGTCTTTGTCAAAGGCGTAGTCGAAGACTTTTTCGATGCGTGCAATGGTGTGCGAATCCGCATAGCAGGGCAGCGGCTGATCGCGGTTAAAGCAATAAGAGCGCACATCGTCGAGGCCGTGCAGATGATCGGCGTGGCCGTGAGTCAACAGTACGCAATCGACGCGGTCGATTTGATAGCGCAAGGCTTGAGTTCTGAGATCTGGGCCGGCATCGACGAGGATGGACCGGCCTTGATGCGCGAGATGTAAGGCGCAGCGCAAGCGCTTGTTTTTGGGGTCGTCCGAGGCGCAAACTGGGCAGTAGCAGCCGATGCGCGGCACTCCGATAGAGGTGCCAGTGCCGAGGAAAGTGACCTTCATGCTGGCACCGCGGGCAGGGTCAGAATCCGCGGCCCGTCCTCAGTAATGGCGACGGTATGTTCGGCGTGCGCAGCGAGCGAGCGGTCGGAAGTGAGGATGGTCCAGTCGTCGCAATGGTCAATTTGCGGGTTGCCTAGGCAGAGAATCGGCTCGATGCAGAATACGTGTCCAGGCTTGAGCAGCGGGCCTTTGCCGGGCGAACCATGGTTTTCGATGTAGGGAGACTCGTGCAACTCGCGGCCAATGCCGTGGCCTCCATACTCGCGTACTACGGCCAGTCCTTGGCTTTCGGCATGGTGCTGGATGGCGTGCGAAATGTCGGACAGCCGCCCGCCGGGCCGCGCTTGGTCAATGCCCCGTGCGAGGCAGTCGAGGGTGCCATTGATGAGGTGCTGGGCCTGTGCGCTGATCGCGCCAACTGCGGCGGTAAAGGCCCCGTCGCCATAGTAGCCGTCGAGACCGGCACCCACGTCAATGCTGACGATGTCGCCCTCTTGCAGTGGGGTTTGGTCGGGCAACCCATGCACGATTGCAGCGTTTACTGAAGCGCAAATCGAGTAGGGGAAGCCGTGGTATCCCTTAAAAGCGGGTACTGCTCCCAAGGCGCGGATTTCGGTCTCGGCGACTTGATCGAGCTCGAGGGTGCTGACGCCCGGCGCGATGAGTGCTTCGAGCTTCTGCTGGATGGCGAAGACGATCTCGCAGCTAGCGGCAATGTGCTCTATTTCGCTTGATTTCTTTTGGTGGATCAAGGAGCAAACCTCAGAGAATGCAGCGCCCAATACCAAATGGGTTACAAAAAGGCGGCGGCTTTAGTTTGTCAAGAGCGCGTCTTGCAATTGTCTTAGGGCGTCCATATATTCAGCAAATTAGGTAACTTACGTAACGTATCGCTTTCAGCAATATCAACCGAGGGAGCAGATGAGCAAGTCATTGGTGGTTGTTGAGTCGCCGGCTAAGGCTAAGACAATCAACAAAATTTTGGGCAAGGATTTTGTGGTTAAACCCTGTATGGGGCACGTGCGGGATCTGCCGCCCAAAGAGCTAGGCATCGACGTTGAAAACGGCTTTAAGCCGCGCTACGTGACCATTCGGGGCAAGGGCAAAATCCTCAGCGGCCTCCGCAAAGCAGCCCAAGCCGCCGATACCACCTACTTGGCTACCGACCCCGACCGCGAGGGCGAAGCCATTGCTTGGCACGTGGCTCAAGCCATCTCCGCCAAAAACGACAACGTCAAGCGAATTCTCTTCAACGAGATTACGCCCAAGGCGGTACACGAGTCGCTAGAGCACTCAGGCGTACTGGACCTACACAAGGTCGATGCCCAACAGGCGCGGCGCGTACTCGACCGCTTAGTCGGCTACGAGATCAGTCCGCTCTTGTGGAAGGTCATACACTCCGGGCTCTCAGCCGGTCGCGTGCAGTCCGTCGCCGTGCGGTTGATCTGCGAGCGCGACCGCGAGATCAAGGCATTTGAGCCGCAAGAGTACTGGTCGATCGAAGCCCTTTTGGGCCGCGAGAGCCAGGGGTCGTTTTGGGCGCGCCTGCTGACCAAAGACGGCGATAAGCTCGAGATCGGCAGTCAGGAGGAGGCCGATCGCATCGCTGCCGAGCTGGCCACGCAAGATATAGCGGTCAAAGAGGTCAAAAAACGCGACCAAGTGCGCCGCCCGGCTCCGCCCTTTACGACTAGCACCTTGCAGCAGGAATGCGCTCGGCAGATGCGCTTTTCGGTCAAGCGCACCATGTCGGTAGCTCAGCAGCTATACGAAGGCATTGAAGTCGAGGGCGAAACCCGTGGCCTTATTACCTATATGCGCACGGATTCGGTGCGCGTTGCCGCCGACGCCATCGCCGAGGTGCGCCAGCAGATCGACGCCCTCTACGGCCGCGATTACGTGCCCGAGAAACCCAATCACTACCAGACCAAAAACAGTGCCCAAGACGCCCATGAGGCCATCCGCCCCACCTCCGTAGCCCTGCATCCAGACCAAGTTAAGCCCTTGCTCTCGCCCGATCAGGCGCGAGTGTACTCCCTGATCTGGAAGCGATTCGTGACCTCGCAGATGAAGCCGCAGATTCTCAGCATCACGACGGCTAATGTCGAGGCCGGCCCCTACGTGCTCCGCGCTGCCGGGAGCGTTGTCAAGTTTCCGGGTTTTACCCTGCTCTACAGCGAAAGCAAGGAAGAAGAAGGTAAGGAAGAGGCTGCGGCTCGGGCCATGCCTGCTGGCATTGCCAAGGGCGAGGTGCTCAAGTTGGAGCAGCTCGCTCCCGAGCAGCACTTCACTAAGCCACCGCCGCGCTTTACCGAGGCGTCGCTGGTAAAGCAACTGGAATCCGAGGGCATTGGTCGTCCCTCGACCTACGCGCAAATCATTACTACCATCCTCGACCGCAAGTATGTCGAAAAGGTCGATAACCGCTACTTCGTGGCCACTGAGCGCGGCCAGACCGTCAACAAACTACTCGTCGATACCTTTCCGCATCTCTTCAACGTAGCTTTCACCGCCAACATGGAGGACAAGCTAGATCAGATTGAAGATGGGGATACTAACTGGGTGAAGATCGTGCAGCAGTTCTACGACTCGTGGAAGGGCGACTTAGACGCGGCCAATAGCCAACGCAAAGAGCTGAAGCTCGCGCTGCAAGAGGTGTCGGACGAGGACTGTGAGCAATGCGGGGCCGACATGGTCGTCAAATGGGGGCGCAACGGTCGCTTCCTCGCGTGCTCTGGGTACCCCAAGTGCAAAAACACCAAGCCCCTCGAAGAGCAAGGCGAGGTGGAGACCGACGAAGTCTGCGATCAGTGCAGTGCGCCGATGGTTGTCAAGACGGGTCGCTACGGCCGTTTCTTGGCTTGTAGCAGCTATCCAGATTGCAAAAGCGTCAAGCCCTATGTCCTTGGGATCCAGTGTCCAGAGGACGGTTGCGATGGCCAGATCGCGGAGAAGCGGTCGCGCAAAGGCAAGGTCTTCTTTGGTTGCACTACCTATCCCCAGTGCAAATTCGCCAGTTGGGACCGCCCCATAGACCGCAAGTGCACCCACTGCGACGCGGCCTTGCTCTACCAAAAGGGCAGCCGCTCGGGTGCTCCTACCATGTACTGCCGGGTTTGCGGTGCTGAGTACGAAAGCGAAGAGGGCGAACAAGACAAAAGCGCCCAAGCGGCCTGAATATCCATTCCTCCTTGGCTTGCTACGCCATGGCCGATGCACCGCAAAACGCTCTACACGCCGGATCTAGCCTTGAAGAGGGCATTGCCCGCTTCTTGGCATACTTGGACAAAGAGCGCAACTGCGCCGAGTACACCCTCTGTTCATATCGCTGCGACTTGCAGCAATTTGCCCGCTTTCTCTATCCGCGAGTCGATAATTTGCAACTGCCGCTGCAAGTGGTGCAGCGCGAGCAGGTGCAGGCCTTTGTTGTCGAACTAGAGGAAAAGGGCCTTAAAGCTAGCACTGTTGCCCGCAAATTGGCGGCGCTGCGTTCCCTTTTTCGCTATCTCTGTCGCGAAGGTGCGATTGCCGCCAACCCGGCTGGTGCGGTGGCATCCCCTTTGGTTGAGCGCCCATTGCCCCGGCAATTGCCCGTCGAGCAAGTCGCTGAGGCCATGGAAGCGCCTGCGCCTGAGCGGTTCAGTGGTATGCGGGATCGAGCCATTCTAGAAATGTTCTATGGCGGGGGTATTCGCCTCGGCGAGTTGGTGGGACTCAACCTCTCGTCGCTGGATCTGGCCGAAGGCACCATCAAGGTCATGGGTAAGGGCCGCAAGGAGCGCATCGCCCCCATAGGTGCAAAGGCGCAAGAGGCACTCAAAGCGTACCTGCAACGCCGGGCCGAGATCTTGCTCGAATGCGATATGTCCCAAGTAGAAGCCGGTGCACTTTTCCTCAATGGGCGCGGCAAGCGCTTGAGTCGTCGCACCGTGCAGCGCATCGTCGAGCGCCATCTGCGCACCGTCTCGGCAGACGATTCGCTCAGCCCGCATCGCCTGCGCCACTCCTTTGCCGCTCATCTGCTCGACGCGGGTGCCGATTTAGCAGCCGTCAAGCAACTGCTCGGGCACGCGACGTTGGCCGCGACTCAGAGCTATACTGAAGTGAGCTTGGAACACCTGCAAGCCATTTACGCCGAGGCCCATCCGCACGGTGCTGATTAGCATCTTGGTTGCCCTGTTGTTGGGATGCGCCAAGGTCGGGCCTCCTACCGGAGGGCCAATCGACGAGGAGCCGCCGCGCATTCTGTCTCACTACCCGGAGAGCGACGCCTTGGAAGTGGCGCGGGATACCGAAGTAGAAATCGTCTTCAGCGAACCCATGAATCGCCCACAGACCGAGGCTGCTCTTTTTACCTCGCCGGTCGGGCCGCTGCAACTGTCGTGGCACGGCCCACGACTGCACGTTGCCATGCCTTTGGCCGAAGAGCGAACGTATGTGCTGACGGTGGGTACTGGAGCGCGGGATCGGCGAGGCAATGCCTTGACAAAATCCTTTACGTTAGCTTTTGCCACCGGCTCGCAGCTCGACCAGGGTTTGGTGCGCGGTTGGGTGTACCAAGATCATCAGCCGGTGGTCGGTGCCCATGTTTGGGCCTATGATTTGGCAACCTTTAGCGGCGAGGTAGGATTGGACGAACCATCCTATCAGACACAGAGCGGTGCCGACGGGGGCTACGAGTTTGTCCGCCTTGCTCCGGGGCCCTATCGGGTGCTGGCCTTTAGGGATGCCAATCGCAACGCCCGGCCAGACGCCGACGAGTGGTTGGCCCTGCCGGCGTCTGCAGTGGAGGTGGGGGAGCAAGCAGTGCAAGCTGGCGATTTAGCACTCGCGCGTCAGCAGATGCCTGCGCCCGTGCTCAAGCGGGTTCAGGCCATCCACGCCAAACGGTTGATGTTGCTTTTTGCCGAGCCGGTCGATCTGCGAGAATTAGAACTGGAAGTCGCCGGACTGGCGGTGGAGTCGCTGTATGCGGCCCCAGATATGGAGGAGAAAATTTACGTCGAGACGGCAACGCAAGAGCCAGACCGACGCTATGCTGTCCAGCTTGCGTTGGCTGGGGTGCCGTGGGACTCGTCGGTTCGCGGCAGTGGACGGTCCGACCGCAAGCCGCCCTCTTTCGTCGGGTTGACGCGGAATCGACTGGCCGCAAGGGACGCGCTGGACTTGCTTTTTTCCGAAGCCATGCAGCCAGCCGCGTTGGCTGGGGTTTGGACGGCGAGCGATTCGACGCAATCATTAGCGGGGGATTGGCTGTGGCCGGCACCCAATCGCGCCCGCTTCGCGCCGGCCCAACCGCTGGCACCGGGTGCGTATCGGCTCGCAGGGTTGGCTGCCCCATTCGTGGACCGGACCGGCAACAGCCTCGCCGATAGCCTGCTGAGGCTTTCTTTTAGCGTCGGCGCCGAGACTGCGGCAATTCGGGGGCAGGTGCAGGCCGGCCAAGCAGGTCGCGTCCAAGTTGCGGCCATCGCCGAGGACGGACGGACATATGCCGAGTGGGCAGGCGAAGAGGGGCGATTTGAGCTGGATGGCCTGCTGGCCGGTACTTACTCGCTGTGGGCATTTGTCGATCGCGATGGGGACGGCGAGTACAGCAGCGGCTCGCTCAGCCCCTTTCGCTATTCCGAGCCGTATGGACGCTATGGCGAGCCGATTGATTTAGCTGAGGACCAAATCGTCGAAGAGGTGGATATCCCATGTCGCTGAGACTGATCGAGTTGGTTTTTTTGGTGCTGGTGCTCATAGGCTTGGGGATTGTGCATTTTTCTCGCTTGACTCCACATGAACGGGCCTTGGTCCAAATGGAGGCGTGTTTGGAGCAGCTCTACCTGTTTGAAAAAGCCTATTTTGCCAAGCATGGTCGCTATTTCGACCCGAATGACGAGGGCATTCAGCGCGCCTGGTGGCAAATAGAAGGTTATACTTGGGAGTTCTGGCCTATGAACGTAGGATTCTGGTTGGTGGTGCGGGCCGACTTAGACGGGGACGGTCAGCTTGGGGCTTGGACCATAGACGCTGCGCATGCGCAGGTGAAGGTCTTAAACCAAGACTGAGCAAGCTATACCGCGATCTCCATCGGGATCGCGGGGTACGGGTGGTAGTTGAGTAGTTTGAAGTCGTCGTAGCGGAAGTCGGAAATCGACTGGCCGCGATTTTTAATGGTCATCACCGGCAGGGACCGGGGGGTGCGGCAGAGTTGCTGCCGCAGCGCGGCGGTGTGGTTCTGGTAGATGTGGACGTCGCCGCCGGTCCAGACGAATTCTCCGGGCTGTAAGCCGCAGATTTGGGCTATCATCATGGTCAGCAGGCTGTAGCTGGCGATATTGAACGGTACGCCAAGCCCGACGTCGCAAGAGCGTTGATAGAGCTGGCAGGAAAGCCGACCGCGCACGACGAAAAACTGGAACAGGCAATGGCAGGGCATGAGGGCCATTTGCTCCAACTCGCCGACGTTCCACGCGCTGACGAGGATGCGGCGCGAATCGGGCTTGGTCTTAATCAGATCAATGGCGCGTTGAATTTGGTCAATGGCGCCGTTTGCGGTTGACCACGCCCGCCACTGCTTGCCGTAAATCGGGCCAAGATCGCCGTTTTCGTCGGCCCATTCGTCCCAGATGCGGACCTTTTCCTTTTTTAAATAGCGCGTGTTGGTGTCGCCTTTGAGAAACCACAGGAGTTCGTGGATGATGGAGCGCAAATGCAGCTTCTTGGTGGTCAGACAGGGGAAGCCGTCGGCCAGATCAAAGCGCATCTGATAGCCAAAGATGGCGAGGGTGCCGACGCCGGTGCGGTCGTCTTTGGCCTCGCCGTGGTCGAGGCAATGGCGTACTAGGTCGAGGTATTGTCGCATGGTGAAAGTTCTTTTTTAGTTTATAAATTTTGTGCCTCGTGTCAAAGGCATTTGTGCGGTGCGCCGGACCTATTGTTGGCTCGGAACACACCGTGCCAGCGGGCAGCAGACATGGTTGACAGGAGATAGCCTGCCGCGTACTTTCAAAACCCTGTTTGAGGCGACGTGGCCAAGTGGTAAGGCAGGGGCCTGCAAAGCCCTTATCCCCGGTTCGATTCCGGGCGTCGCCTCCATTTTTTTATTTACGCGCCGGGGTGGCGGAATTGGTAGACGCGGTGGACTTAAAATCCACTGTCCGCTCAGGACGTGCCGGTTCGAGTCCGGCCCTCGGCACCATGCCCCATCACTTCTTTCCACTAATCTAGTAGTTCCAGTGCCTGCATGTCCAGCGCGAATGGCCCCTAGGGCAAATTGCAGGTTTTCTTTGCTGAGAAAGGAAGGTACTCCATGACCGCCGATAGACCCTACGCATTGCGCGCCATTCCCGGGTTGTTGGCCAGCGAGCCGGGAATCCAAGTTGCCGTTCAGACTTCGCACAAGGCCAGCGACGAGGATTTGCAATTCTTCCAACAACTCGGCGTCGAATGGGTCATGCTCGGCATTGACGACCCGGCGTTGCACAGCGTCGAACACTACAAGCAGTTGGCGGCGCGCTTTGGCCAATACGGTTTGCAAATCTACCGCATCGCCAATCACGCGGTCCACAACGTTCCTGAGATTACGCTCAACCTGCCCGGCCGCGACGAAAAAATCGCAGAACTGATTCAGTTCATCCGCGACCTCGGTGGTGCTGGCATCCGCTACCACACGTACGCCCACATGGGCAATGGCATCTGGAGCACCGGTCGCACCACGCGCCGCGGTGGCATGAGCGCGCGAACCCTCGACATCAAAAACGCCAAAGGTCGCTGGGGCAGCGAAACCTTTGCGGGCGACTTGACCCACGGCCGCCCCTACACAGAAGACGAGTTGTGGGAAAATTACGAGTACATGATCGGCAAGGTGGCCCCAGTGGCCGAGGAAGCTGGGGTCTATATCGGCATCCATCCCGACGACCCTCCAGTCTATGCCCTAGGCGGGATACCGCGCTGTATCTTCGGCAACTTCGCTGGCTACAAACGAGCGATGGACATCGCCGACAGCCCCAATATCGGCGTCTGTCTGTGCGTCGGCTGCTGGCTGGAGGGCGGCAAACAGGGCATGGGGGCGTCGGTCGAAGAGGCGATACACTACTTTGGGGCGCGCAACAAGCTCTTCAAAATTCACTTCCGCAATGTCTCCAATCCCATGCCCGACCCGTGGGTCGAAACTCTGATCGACGATGGGTATCAGGACATGCACCGCGTGATGCAGGCTCTGCGCGCTGTCGAGTTCGATGGAGCCATCATTCCCGACCACATTCCCAACATGCTCGGCGGAAGTCGCGTCGGCGTCGCGTACTCCATCGCCTATATGCGAGCGTTAGTGCAGGCGGTCAACAACGAAAGCGGCGGTCCGGTCTAGCCGGGCGGGCGGCGCGTTGACTTTGTGCGCAATTGCCCCTAATATGTTTGAGTGCTTCGCAGCCGCTTTGGCGATGTGCCCATAGCTCAGTTGGATAGAGCATCTGCCTTCTAAGCAGACGGTCGTAGGTTCGAGTCCTACTGGGCACGCCAGGCAGTCCTTATCTAGTGGTGGGTGTAGCTCAGTTGGTTAGAGCGCCAGGTTGTGGCCCTGGAGGGCGCGGGTTCAACTCCCGTCATCCACCCCATCTTTCTCCATGTAGTCGCCCTTGGCCGATCCCGCCAAAATTATTACGTGTGACCAGTTGCTCGCCGTCCGTAGTCAAGCAAAAAAAGCGCGGCAGACTTTTGTCTTTACCAATGGATGCTTTGACTTGCTGCATCGCGGTCACGTCGAGTATCTACGTGCGGCGCGCACCTTGGGCGATTGCCTGGCGGTTGGATTAAACGATGACGATGGAGTCCGCGCCCTCAAGGGGCGGGGCCGACCTTTGTGCCCGCAAGGCGATCGCGCTGCGGTGCTGGCGGCCTTAGAATGCGTTTCGCATGTGTGTATCTTTGCCGGTGAGAGCGTCGAGAGCCTGGTGGCTGCGCTGGCACCCGATGTCTTGGTCAAGGGGGGCGATTACGCCGCGGCGGCCATTGTCGGCCGCCAACACGTCGCAGCGCACGGCGGCCAAGTGCGCGCTCTGCCGCTGTGGCCAGACCTTTCCACTACCCGATTAATCGAACGCATCAAGGCACTGCCCAACCCGTGACGAGGTTTGGTTGGGGAAGGGGATTATGCTATATTTTATCGACGATGGTTCACTTGTGTTGCGAGCAAAAAATGCGATGAAAAGCACTAACAGCGCGTTGGCGTTGGCCTTGGGCCTTGGGGCTTGTGCTGCGCCGCCGCCAATCGAACAACCTCTCGTCCAGTGGGAAGATGCCCAGCCAAAGCAAAAAAGCGAGGCCCTCCAGTCCCTCGAACGCGCTGTTGCGGCCGCGTACGAGCGCGAGCAAGCCATGGCCGAGCGCGTGCGCCAGCTAGAAGCATCCAACGCCCAGTTGCGGCGCGCCCTCCGAGCTCTCCAAGGCCAGAGCCGCGTCCTAAGTGCGCGCCTGGATTCTTTACCGGACCGCGCTCTGCCGCGCTCCGCTGCCAGCACTAGCCGCCGCGCACCGCCGGCCGCTGCCGCTAGCGGCAAAAGCGATGCGTTCAACATGTACCAAGGTGCGCTCTACTACTATCGCCACAAACAATACGACCGCGCTTTGGCCGAGTTTGACCGCTTGCTACAGGAAGCACCCATGAGTGAATGGTCTGATAACGCCCAGTATTGGAAAGGCGAGTGCTATTACGGGCTGAACCAATACCAGCAGGCACTGATCGAATTCACCAAGGTGTTTGCTTTTAGCAACACCGACAAAGCCGACGACTCCCAGCTAAAAATCGCCCGCTGTCACCTCGCTTTGGCCGAGCGCGACCGGGCGCTTGCGGCCTTGCGCAAGCTAGTCAATGAGTATCCAGACAGCGAATATGTGCCCGCGGCCCGCGAACAAATAAAACACCTCGGCGGTTGATGAAAACGATCTTGCTGCGAATTTGTTATTGTCTTTTGGCCGCGCTGATGATCGGTGCCACCGCGGCGGTCGCCATTCCTTTTCCCACCAATATGGACTTGTTGGTCGAGACGGTGGCGAGTGCGGTTGATGAGAGTTTGGGGCGCATTGAAATGCCGGTGGATGCCGCGTCGGCTCCCTTGTTGGTGGTCGCGCAGAGCAAGCACGACGCCAATTGGATGGTCGAACACCTGCTGGCCAATCGGTTGCTGACGCGCGGCTTTAGCGTGACCTTGGATTCGACCGCAGCCCAACTGGGGAGTATGCGCCTGTCCTACCGAGTGCTCGACTTGGGCGTCTCTGCATATTCGGGACTGCGCGGCAGTGAGGTCAGCCGCCAAGGCCGGGTAACGCTGGCCCTGCGCTTGAGCGACGAGCGCGACGATGTGGTCCACTGGCAGGACGAAATCACGCGCACACAGCGCGATCGGATCCCCAAAAAGCAGTTGGACATACTCCAGCACGACCAGTTTGAATTCGCCAAGACCGAGCTAGAGGAACAAACGTGGAGTAAGTTCGTCGAACCTGTGATCGTCTCCACCGTGCTCGGTGGACTTATCTATTTGTTCTTTTCTAATCGCTAGCCATGAAATATCTCGCTTTCCCGCTCGCCCTATGCGTCGCCGCCTGCGCCAGCACGCCGTCGGAGAAACTCCAAGGCGCGGATTACTACTTTGCAGAAGGTCAAAAGGCCATGGAGAAAAACCGCTGCCTAGAGGCCTCCGAGCACTTCAAGCGCTTGGTCAGCAACTTTCCCGGTTCGCGCCAGGTGGCCCAGGCGCAGTTCCTGCTCGCCGAGGCGCACTTTTGCAATCGCGATTGGGTCAACGCCGCCTTTGAGTATCAGCGCATCGTCGATATTTACCCGTCTAGCGAGTGGGCGGTTGAGGCGCAGTTCAAGATAGGCGAGTCGTACTTCAAGCAATTGCGCCGTCCAGAGCTGGACCAAAAAGAGACTTTTGAGGCGCTGACGGCTTTCCGCGACTTCGTTGAGGACCAGCCCGACTCGCCCTTGGCCGAACAGGCCCGGGCGCGCATCGCCGAGTGCCGGGGCCGCCTGGCGCAAAAGCAGTACTTAAGTGGCCGCCTGTACCACAAACAGGGCCACTTAGACGCCGCTAAAATGACCTACGAGGAAGTTTTGCGCGAGTACCCGGATGTCGGCCAGTGGTATTACACCACGCTTTTCCGCATGGGCGAAATCGCCCACGAGCGCGGCGATGTCGATCTAGCGGTGCGCTATTGGAAGGAAGTACTGCAAGACAGTGGCGACCCGGAGCTGGTGGAAGGTGTGCAAAAGCACCTGTCTGGGCTGAGCCAATCGCCGGGCTAAAGATGCGGCGCATCGGCGTCATCGGCGGCAGCTTTGACCCCATCCACCACGGCCACCTGCTTTTGGCCCGTTTCGCCTTAGAGCAAATCCCCCTTGACGAAGTGCTCTTCATGCCCGCCGCCGATCAGCCGCTCAAGCAGGGCGCGTGCGCACCGGCCGAAGAGCGCTGGACCATGGTCGAGCTAGCCGTGGCTGCCTGCGCCGATTTTGCCGCCTCGCGCTTGGAGCTAGATCGTCCGGGCAAATCCTATACCGTCGAAACCCTGCGCCTACTGCACCGGCTTCATCCCCATGCCGCGCTGTTTTTCATCATCGGCGCCGACAACATCGCCCAGCTCTACGAATGGCACGATCTCGAAGGCATTTTTGCCCAGTGCACGGTGGTAGTAGGGGCACGTCCCGGCGAGGTGGCAAGCGACGATCGGAAACTGCTGGCGCGTCTGCATTTTATCGATAGTCCGCTCATTGAGCTGTCTTCGACCGAGATTAGGGCGCGCCGGGCCGCTGGCCTGTCTATTCGCTACATGGTGCCCGAAGCGGTCGAGTCGCGCATACTTGCGAAAGGATTGTACGCTGCCCCGTGTTCATGACGCATCTAGAATGTTCGCGGACGGGTGCACATTGCGACGCCGACGTGTTGCAGAACTTGTCGGCGGTCGGTGCGCCCCTCCTTGCTCGCTACGACCTCGACCGGGCCGGACGTGCATTGACCCGCGACGCGCTCAACACCCGCCGGCCGACCATGTGGCGCTACCGGGAAGTCATGCCCATTTGCACGCCCGAGGAAATCGTCTCGCTCGGCGAGGGTTTCACGCCCCTGTTGCGCCCGCAGTGCTTGGGCCGCTGGACGGGTTTTTCCCAGCTCTACATCAAGGACGAATCGTCCAATCCCACCGGCTCTTTTAAGGCGCGCGGCCTGTCGGCTGCCGTCACCTGCGCCCGCGCCCGAGGCGCGAAAAAGCTGGCCATCCCCACCGCGGGCAATGCCGGTGGGGCGCTGGCGGCCTACGCGGCGGCCTGTGGCCTGCCGGCGATTGTCTTCATGCCCCGCGACACGCCGCTGGCATTTGTCGCCGAGTGCCGCTCCTGCGGTGCTGAGGTCGAGTTGGTTGATGGGCTAATCAGCGATTGCGGCCGCATCGTCGGCGAGCGCAAGGAGGTTGAGGGGTGGTTTGAGGTCTCGACCCTGAAGGAGCCGTACCGCATTGAAGGCAAGAAAACGCTAGGCTACGAGCTGGCCGAGCAGATGGATTGGTCCTTGCCCGATGTGGTGATTTACCCCACCGGTGGGGGCACGGGGCTGATCGGGATGTGGAAGGCATTCGCCGAACTGGAGCAACTCGGCTGGATTGGCGAGCACCGGCCGCGGATGATCTCGGTGCAGGCTGAAGGCTGTGCACCGGTTGTGCGGGCCTTTGCCCGCGGCGATGAATCGGCCCAAGCGTGGCAAGACGCGCACACTGTGGCCTCGGGCCTGCGCGTCCCCAGCGCGGTCGGCGACTTTCTGATGTTGCAGGTGCTGCGGGAAAGCGGCGGTACAGCCATTGCGGTCAGCGACGAGGAGTTGATCGCGCATTCGCACTGCATGGCGGCGCACGCGGGCATTTTCCCGGCGCCCGAAGGCGGGGCCACGCTAGCGGCGCTAATCAAGCTCAAGGAGCAGGGATTGGTGGCCTCGGACGAGCGCGTAGTGCTCTTCAATACCGGGTCGGGCTATAAGTACTTGGAGGCTCTGGCCGCGGGGTTCGCACCTTGACGAGCGTGGGGGCGGCGTCTATTTTATGGCACTACTTTGCACCCATAGCTCAATTGGATAGAGCACCTGACTACGGATCAGAAGGTTCGGGGTTCGAGTCCCTGTGGGTGCGCCATTAAAAACAACGGGTTGCGTCAAAAGACGCAGCCCGTTTTGCTTTGCTGAGAAAGGGAAACGGGCATGGCGAATATACCTGTCGGATTAATCGGCTGCGGCGCACGCGGGCACGGCCACGTGCGCACCCTGCACGCGCTGGCGGACGTCGAGTTGGTCGCCGTCTGCGATCCGGTGACGGCCAGCCGCGAACAGGTCGCCGACGAGTGGGGCGTCGAGCAGCGCTACGCGGATGTTGAGGCTATGCTCGACGCCGAAGAATTGGCCGCCGCGATCGTCGCTACGCCGGCCCATCTCAATGCCGCGGCGGCTCTACCTTGCCTGGAGCGGGGTATCGACACCCTGCTGGAGAAGCCGCCGGGCATGAGCTTGGACCAGACCCGGGTTCTTAAAGAAGCTGCTGAGGCCAGCGGTGCTCGTGGCATGGTCGGCTGGAATCGCCGCTTTGATCCGCTGGTCTTGCAGGTGCGCGAGGCAATCGAAGCACGAGGCCCGATCTATCAATTGGTCGGCGAGTTCCACAAGAGCATGAGTCGTTTTATTGCTAGCGGCCGCTTTCCCGAAATCGTCATGGACAACATGCTGCTAGAAAGCCCGATTCATGCGATTGACTTGGTGCGCCACTTGGGGGGAGCGTCGGTTGCCGAAGTCCACAGCTTTGTCCGGCGTGCATCTGCTTACAAGGACATCCATGCCGCATTAGTCGTCTTTGACAACGACTGCGTCGCCCAGATCTGCGCCAACTACACCACCGACGCCCGTCTAGAGCGCTACGAAATCCACGGCCGCGACATCTCGGCCTATTTAGAGGGGATTTCCACCTGCGAGTTGGTCTGCGACGGAGAGCGCAAGCACTTGCAAAAGGAGGGGATGGACAGCACCCTAGCCCAAGCCGCCCACTTCTTCGACTGCATCAAGGCCGATCGCCCCATTGGCCCACCGGCTGCGGACTTGGATGAAGCCATCGCGACGATGGAACTGGCGACGGCTATTTTGGCGGGTCTGCGAGACGGTGCTTGATCGCTGATCCCTAATCATCAGGCAATCTCCACGCCCCAAAAGCCCAACATGGAACGCTCCTCATGGAGAGCGTTATTCTCACTCTTCGGGCTGCCTGATGCGGGCTACTAGCTTCATCAGGGCGAGTCGCTCAAAGTCGCGCGGATCGTCGGTGCGAATTAAAAAATCTCCTTCCACGCGGCGCGTTGCTCCGGCACTGAGGACAACCGGCTGCTCAAGCGGTATAAACGCGTCGATTAGAAATTCCTCTTGATCGAAAAATCGCAAGTCGTAGCGCACCCACACAGTAGCTTCGCCGACATTGCGAAACACGGCCGCAAAAATTCCCGCGAATTCGGCTGTTGTCGCGAATCCCGGCT
The DNA here is from genome assembly GCA_965221515.1 of Candidatus Latescibacterota bacterium. Classification (GTDB taxonomy): domain Bacteria; phylum Latescibacterota; class UBA2968; order UBA8231; family UBA8231. Next base: position 2,258,476 of record OZ244897.1, on the reverse strand, counting down.
CTAAAAAAAATGGCAACCAGGTCAAGCTGTCGATCGACACGCTGCCCTCCAATCCCGCGTCCTCGACAAACTCGACCTCGCTGCGGAGAGTTTCTACGGCGCCGCTTGGGCCGTTTTCTGCCGCAAAGCATCCGCTCAGCAACAGCACGAAGGCGATTCCCATGCTCATGGCTTGGTCCTAACGCTCGGTTTGCGTCTGTATTTGTTAGTGTTGTTCTTTAAGTGCTATGAAAAAAAATAAGTTAATCCAGGGTCTAGCGTTACTCCTGATCGCCGCCGCCGCGCGCGCCGCCGATCCCGAGCCGCGCTACCAAGTACCCCCGATCGAAGTCACAGCCACGCGCGCTATCCGCGCGGGATTCGATTTGCCGCTAGCGACGACTGTGGTCGCCGATGTCGGCAGCGCCCGGCCCGGACTCTCGCTGGCCGAGTCGCTGCGTCTGGTGCCCGGGCTGTTTGTCGCCAACCGCCACAATCTCTCCCAAGGCGACCGGCTCAGCGTGCGCGGCTTAGGGGCCCGTGCGGCCTTTGGCGTTCGCGGGATCAAGGTCTTGCTCGACGGCATCCCCTTGACCATGCCCGACGGCCAGAGCCAGCTCAACAACCTCGACTTGGGATCGACCGGCCGCATCGAGATTGTGCGCGGTCCCAGCTCTTCGCTATACGGCAATGCGGGCGGCGGCGTACTCGCAGCCCACACCCAAGCTCCGGCCGCGGCGGCTTGGCGCGTGGAGCCGCGCTTGGTCGCCGGCAGCAATGGGCTGCTCCGTGTACAGACCCACCTTGCGGGACGCGCTGCTAAAACCCACGCGTTCGCCAGCGTGTACGACTTGCGCAGCGGGGGGTACCGCGACCACGCCGATGCCCGCGCCCGCGCCCTTAATGCGCGGGTCGGCCATGCCCTTACTGCCCATACTGAGTTGACGCTGCTGCTGCATTTATACGATGCCCCTTATTTGTTTAATCCGAGTTCGCTCGACGCGGTTGCTGCCCGAGATGCTCCGCGCAGCGCTCGGGGATTCGTGGTGGGGCAGGGGGCATCCAAGCAGGTGCGCCAGAGCCAAGGCGGCGTTCGTCTTGAATATCGTCCGCCACACGCAGCGCATCATCGCGCATCAAGCCTGGTGCTATACGGCGTTGATCGCGCCCTCAAAAACCCCATTCCGGGCCGCATTGTCGAGCTCGACCGCCGCGCTGGCGGGGTGCGCACGGAGCACCAATTTGCTTGGGCTGGTACGCGCTTGGTGACCGGCTTCGACTTGGACTTGCAGCGCGACGACCGCCGAGAGTTTGCCAACGAGGGCCTGCCCGAGGACGAGCGCGTGGACGACGAACGCGTGTTCGATGTTGTGCAATACGGCGCCGAGCAGGTCAACCAAGAGGAACAGGTGCAGAGTTTCGGCCCCTTTGTCTCGTTGGAGCGAGACTTGGGTGCCGCGCTGACGGCAACCGTCGGCGGTCGCTACGACCGCTATCGCTTTGCTGTTGACGACCAGTCGCGCGACATGGATCAGTTCAGTCCGATGGTCGGTGTAGTGTACCGCCTCGACTCCTTTTCGCGCTGGTACGCCCATGTTGCCACGGCCTTCCAGACGCCTACCACCTCTGAGTTGGGCAATCGGCCCAGCGGCGAGGGGGGCTTCAACCCGGAGCTAGGCCCGGAGCGCGTCCTTGGATTAGAGACGGGCTTGCGCCGCCACGTGCGCCGGGGGCGCATAGATCTAGCAGTGGCCCTGTACCAACTCCAGATCACCGACGCGCTGATTCCCTTTCAGGTCGAGAGTGAAGCAAGCGAGGAGATTTACTTCCGCAACGCCGGCCAAGCGCGCAATCGGGGGTTGGAACTGTCGCTGGCGGCACTGCCGCGCCCTTGGTTGCGGACCACGCTCGCGTACACTTTTGGCGACTATGTTTTTGCCGACTACGAAGTCGAAGCCGGCGACGAACTCGTTCAGCTTGCTGGCAATCAGGTTCCCGGGGTGCCGCGCCATCGGCTTTTTGCTGCGCTGCACTATGACAGTCCACAGGGCTTGTTTGCCGCGCTCGAGCTAGAGCGGGCTGGCCGCTACTGGGCCAACGATTTTAACGGTCCGCCGCCCGGAAGCGACGCCGCGCCCGACGAGTTTTTCAACCGTGCGTATCTGCGGGTTGATTTGCGCTTGGGGATCGACTATCGCGCCGTGCGGCCTTTTGTCGCGGTCGATAATTTGTTTGATGCCCAGTACAACGGCTCAGTGGTTCCCAATGCCTTTGGCGGGCGCTTTTTTGAACCCGCTCCGGGGCGGACTTGGCACATGGGGATTAGCGCTGGAGTTGGTCCCTAACCGTACTCTCCGTCTTCTGCAACCGACAGACAAAAAAGCCCTCCATTCCCTCCAGCGGCAGAATCCGCTTGGCCCGCTGTACCTGCGGGTCAAAGGCCTTCCCCTGCCACTGGCTCAAGCCCGCTGCCGCATTGGCAAAAGGCAGGGCGATATCCTCGACGGTTAGGGCACCGGCAAACTGCCGCAGCACTCGATTGATGATGGCTTCGTTTTCTTCGGGGGCGAAGGTGCAAGTCGAATAGACCAACACCCCGCCCGGCTTGAGGCATTGCACGGCTGCGTAGCAGAGTCGCCGCTGCTTGCGGCTGGCCTCGGCGATCTTCTTTTTGCTCCAATAGGCATAAGTTTTGGGCGTATCGGCGCGGAAGCGGCCCTCGGACGAGCACGGCGCGTCGAGCAGCACGCGGTCGAACTGCTCTGGGTGTCGCCGCCAGATGCGGGTTCCGTCGGCGAGCTGGGTTTGCACGTTTTCGGCTCCGTGCCGCGCCAGATTGTCCCGCAGGCGAAAGAAGCGGCCGCGCACGGATTCTACAGCCCAGATGCTCCCTTGGTTGCCCATCAGCTCGGCCAGTTGCAAGGTCTTGCTGCCCGGGGCAGCCCCGAGGTCGAGAATGCACTCTTGGCGTTGCGGAGCCAAGAGAATCGGCGGCACCATGCTGGAGGGGTTCTGGATGTAGAGCCGGCCTTGGCGGTAGGCCGCGCATTCGGTCAGGGCGCGGCGTTGCGCAGCGGGGACGACAAAGGCGTCGGCCTTCCAAGCCAGCGGCGTCAGCGCAAAGCCCGCTGCGGTTAGCTCGGCCACGAGCGCGTCGGGCGTGCCCTTGAGTGCGTTGGTGCGGAAGGCCGTCGGCTGTTGGGCGGCCAAGCTCTGCCAGCAGGTGGCAAAGTGCTCGGCTGGGAGTATGGCCTGCAAGCGGGCGCGAAAAGTTTCCGGTAGCGGCACGGCAACTAGGCCTTGGGAGGCACCTGGTCGTCGGTCGGTACGGGGTGGTTGATCCAGTAGCCGCTCGGGTCGCTACCGCGGCAGATATAGCCGTGGGCGTGCTCCTTTTCGCGGGTGCGTACCTCGGGCGGCATGTAGCGCAGCGTCAGGCCGCAGCGGCGGCGCGTGGAGCGGTTGGGGGGTGAGCCGTGCAACAGCAGGTCGGTGTGCAGGGACATCTGGCCGGCGCGCATGGTAAAGGCCACCGGCTCGCCGCCCCACTTGAGCGGATCGCGCACGCTCTGTCCCAAGACATTTTGCTCGGCGGCGGTGCTGTGCTCAAAGGGAATCTGCCCGTGTAAATGCGAGCCGGGGACGACGGTCATCGGTCCGTTTTGCTCGTCCACATCGTCGATAGCCAGCCAAGCGGTCACCACCTTGCTCGGGGTCAGCGGCCAGTACGAGGCGTCTTGGTGCCAGGCGACTTGTTTTTGTTCTTCCGGCTCCTTGCAAAAGTAATGGGTCATAACGCTGACGAGGTTGGGGCCGAGGAGGTCTTCGACGCAATCGAGAATGCGCGGTTCGTGCAGCAGGTCGTAGATACCCCGACAGTGGCGGTGCCAGCCGTTGATCGAATAGTTGTTGTGCCCGTGGGCCTTGGCGTCGGCCATGAGCGCGTCGAAATAGCGGCGATTGGCCGCGGCTTCCTCAGGCGTGAACACATCCAAAGGGCAGATGTAGCCCTGTTCGTTGAATTGGCGGAGCTGGGCGCGAGTGAGCTTTTGTGGATTGTCGTTGGTCGCGCTAAAAAATTTGAGTTCGCGCTCCATGTCGGGGAGGGCGTCGGTGAGGGGCATGGCGTTCTCCTGTTGAGTTGAGGGCACCGGGGTGAAGGCTCTATTTTACTACGCGCAAATTTTACACAAACCAACAAGGAGCACAAAATGACTCAGTACAAAGTCGGTGTGATCGGCTGCGGCCAACGCGGTCGCGCCCATGCCGAAGGCTACCAAGCCGCTGCCCAAGCCGCTGTTGCAGCCTGTGCCGATCCGGTGGCCGCGGCCCGCACGTCCTTTGCCGAGGACTTTGCCGTGGCGTCTTCGTACGAAGATTACCGCGTCATGCTAGAACGCGAAGCCCTCGACGTCGTGAGCATCTGCACCTGGACCGGCCTGCACCGCGAGATGGTCGAAGCGGCCGCTGCCGCCGGCGTCAAAGCCATCCACTGCGAAAAGCCTATGGCCAGTACGTGGGGAGATGCCAAGGCACTGGCTCGGGCCTGCGCCGACCGCGGCGTGCTGCTCACCTTCTGCCATCAACGACGCTTTGGCGCTGCGTTTGTCAAGGCCAAACAATTGCTTGACGCCGGCGCTATAGGCACACTTCAGCGGCTCGAAGGCGCGTGTTCCAACCTGTTTGATTGGGGTACGCACTGGTTTGACATGTTCTTCTTTTACAACGACGAAGTGCCAGCCGAATGGGTCATGGGCCAGATCGCGGTCGAATCCGAGCGCTCGGTGTTTGGCGTGCCCTTAGATACCAGCGGCCTGTCGTGGATCCGCTGGCAAAACGGCGTTGAGGGCCTGCTCGGCACCGGGGCCGCGCAGGTGCAAGGGCCGCGCAACCGGCTTATCGGCAGTGAGGGCATCATCGAAGTCGGCGGCGCCGAGCGCGCCCCCCTGCGGTTGTTGTGCGCGGGTGCGGCTTGGCGGGACTTTGCCGAAGCAGAGATCGCCGATGTCGTACCACCAGGTGGCGACACGGTGCTAGCGGTGCTCGATTTGCTCGCCTGTCTCGAAAGCGGTGCGGAGCCGCGCTTGTCGGCGCGCAAGGCCCTGCAAGCGACCGAGTTGATTTTTGCCACCTATGAGTCGAGCCGGCGCCGTAGCCGAGTGTTGCTCCCCCTCGATGCCGAGGACTCAGCCCTGATTACCATGCTAAAAGAGGGCCAGATCGGGCCGGGTTAGTCGTTGCCGTGCCGGATGGCCGAGGCTGCAAAGCGAATCTGAAAGCGATAGACGCGCTTTTGCCGGCAGGTGATTTCGTGCGTGTGGGGATCGATGCGGTCGGGGACTTCGATGTGGTGGACATCGACGAGGGCCTGATAGCCGCGCTCGGAGAAGATGTCGATCAACATGGCCAACGCCAAAGGATCGTCAAACAGCCCATCCTCGGAGTTGACCAGCGTCATGCCGGTGATGGCATAGCGGGTGACAATGGGCATGAACTTGGAGTTTACTTTGTCGATGACTCGCTGGAACAACTCGGGGTAATCTTCGTTGTAGATCTCCAGCCGCTTGACCAGTTCTTGGCGGGCGTAGAGCACCAGGCGGCTGGCCGGCGTGATGGTGCGGACGCGGTCGAAGGTGTTGTGAGAAAGCTCTAGCGAACTCTGGTAGGAAAACTCCTCCTCAATCTCCTGTTGCACCCTGGCGAGCGACTGGCTGGCGTCGATGAAGCGAAAGTGGAAAATGGCCCGCAGCGAGCGCAGTGCTTCAAAGGTGGTCTCCTTGAAAACTTGATAGCGCTTGCGGGCGGCGGCTGGGTCGAGGTCGGTGGCGCGGATCTGGGCGAGCGGGCCGACGCCTGACTCGGTGGCCTTGCTGTTGTGCTCTTGGGCCTCCCGACCGCGGTGGAGCTGGCGCTCGATGCTGACCTCTTCATCGACGAAGAGCAACACCGAGCGGAAAAGGGGGCGCGGGAAGTTGTGATTGCGGAATTCTTCGCGCAATTCGGTCATCTTGTCGTAGAACATTTTGAGGCACTCGACCTGCACTTGGGTGCGCGGGAAGCCATCGACGATCACGCCGCGCTCGTAGATTGGGTCGAGTAGCTTGTGCAAGAGCAGGTAGGTGACCTCTTCGTCGCCGACTAAGCCGCCGGCATCCTTGGTCTGTTGGGCGCGGGGGCTGTCGAGTAAGTCGCTGATCACTACGGCTGCGGCCGTAATGCCCCGCGCTTCGAGGATGAAGGGGGTATTGGTGCCCTTGCCCGCGCCGGGGGCGCCGCCGAGCCAGATGATTTCTCCGGGGAAGCAGAGCTTGGCGCGACCGAACTCTTGCTCTAGGTCGCTCCAGACGCGGTCGAAGATCAGGCTGGCGTCCTTGATCTCGAGATCGATGTGTTTGGATTTTGTCATGCGCTGTGGCGGCCGGCGGTTATAAGCTGCGGAACGGTTCCTTATTGACCAACTCTTCTACGACTTGTCCGCCGATTAAGTGCTCTTGGATGATGCGCTCTAGTTTTGCGACGGTCATGGAGTGGTACCAGACGCCCTCGGGATACACCACGACTGTCGGCCCGACCTCGCAGACGCGCAGGCAGTCGGCCTTGGTGCGATGGATGCCGCCCTGGCCCGGATGGCCAAAGCCCAATTCGGACAAACGCCTCTTTAGATACTCCCAGCAGTCGGCGCCGGTGCCGTCGCGGTGGCACTTGGGCTTGGTGGGCGTGGCGCAGAGAAAGATGTGGCGCTCTATCGGAGTGTAGGTCGGATCTGTGGTGTGCTCGCTCATATTATGCCTGCCAGTGCTGGTCGAGGGGGCGATGGGTGAAGGAGCGTTGCTGCTGACCGTCGTACATATCGACGATGTGGCCGTCCCCTTGGAGAATGTACTTGTAAATGACCAACCCCTCCAATCCCACCGGGCCGCGGCTGTGCAGGCGGTTGGTGCTGATGCCGACTTCGGCCCCTAGTCCGTATTTGAAGCCATCGGCAAAGCGCGTCGAAGCATTGTGAATCACCGAAGATGAATCCACCTCGCGCAAAAAGGTGCGTGCGGCCTCTAGGTCTTCGGTCACGATCGCGTCGGTGTGATGGCTGCCGTAGGCGTTGATGTGCTCGATGGCCTCGGTCGTGCTATCGACGACTTTTACAGACAGCATCAAGTCCAAGTATTCGGTGGACCAGTCGGCTTCAGTGGCCGGTTTGATTTGCCCGTTGGCATTGGCAAGAGCGAGGGTGCGCTCGTCGCCGAGCAGTTCTACGTTCTTTGCAAGCAGCACCGACACGGCCCGCGGCAAAAAGGCCGGGGCTATGTTACTGTGGACGAGCAGGGTCTCGGCTGCGTTGCACACGGCCACGTACTGAGTCTTGGCATCGACAGCGATTTGCACGGCCTTGTCGATGTCGGCACTCTCGTCAACGTACACGTGGCAGACACCGTCGGCGTGGCCCATGACCGGGATTTTGGTGTTGTGCATGATGTATTGCACAAACTCGTTGCTGCCGCGCGGGATGATGAGGTCAATTAGCTCTTCCTCGCCGAGCAGGGCGCGGACTTCTTCGCGGCCGGGCAAGAGTGCCATCCATCCCTCTGGGAGGATGGCATTAGTGGCTTGGCCCATGATTTCGGCGAGGGTCTGATTGGTTATGGTGGCCTCGCGTCCTCCCTTGAGCAGGGCGGCATTGCCGGACTTGAGGCACAGGGCGGCGATCTGCACCAAGGCGTCGGGACGGGATTCAAAGATCACGCCGATCACGCCAATGGGTACGGTCACGCGGTAAAGATGGAGTTGGTCGTCTAGTTCAGTCGCACTCTGAGTCTGGCCGAGCGGATCGGGCTGGGCGCAGACGTCTCGCACCATCTCCACTGTGCTGGCGAACTTGCTGCCGCTCAGGTCGAGCCGCTTGAGCAAAGGCGGGGCTAGTCCATCTTGCTGACCGGCTTTTAGGTCTTCGGCGTTGGCCGCCAAGATGCGCTCGCGATTGGCTTCGAGGGCCGCGGCAATGGCTTCGAGGGCTTGGTTGCGCGCTTCCACGGAAGTTGCGGCGAGCACGTGCGACGCGGCGCGGGCCGCCAGCGCTTGTTGGCGCACTCGATCGGACATGTCTAATTCTCCTCGGCGACGCGTGCGGTGGCTGCGCCCATGATCGACTGCAAGCTCTGGCTCAGCCGCTGTGGGTCTTCGACCGTGCCTTCGCCTAGCAAGACGAAATCAACTAGAAAATGCGCCCAATGGTCCAACTGCGCCGAGTCGCGGTCGCGTTTGAGCACGGCGGCCATGTTGCGGATGATTTCGTGCTTGGAGTTGATTTCCAAAAGCCGCAGATGGCCCTTGAACTCGCGATCGGTCAGCTTCATCAGCCGCTCCATGTTCTGGCTCAGGCCGCCGGGTGGCGAGACCAACACGCAAGGACTATCGGTCAGTCGCTTGGATTCGACCACGTCTGCGACCCGGCCATCGAGTTGCTTTTTGAGGAAGCTAATCAACTCGACGGTCTCGGCTTTTTGCTCCTCGTCAACACCGGCCAACTGGGCTTCATTGGCGTCAGCACCCAAGTCGAGGTCTGCTGCGTCAATGGCTTGCAATTCCCTATCGGCGAATTTCTGTAGGCCGTGGACCACCCACTCATCGACCGGCTCGTCCATGTAGAGCACTTCCAAGCTGCGCTTGCGGAAGGTTTCTAACAGCGGACTCTGGGCGATTGATTCTTTGCTCTCGCCGGTTAGGTAGTAGATTTTTTCTTGCTCGCTCTGCATCCGATCGACATAGGTTTGCAATGAGACGTAGGTGTTGATGTCGTCTTCTAGCGAGGAGTGAAAGCGCAGGAGTTTGGCCAGTGCCCCTTGGTGCTCGACATCCATAGCCACGCCTTCCTTGAGCACTGCGCCATAAGCGTGCCAGAATGTTAGGTAGTGCTCCTCGTCCTTTTTGGCCAGGCCCTCGATCATGCCGATGATCCGCCGCACTAAGGTGGCGCGGATTTTGGCGATAATCGGGTTTTGTTGCAAGGTCTCGCGCGCGACATTGAGTGGCAGGTCGTCGCAGTCAACCACCCCGCGCACAAAGCGCAGCCACAGCGGCAGGAGGTCTTTGCAGTCGTCTTGGATGAAGACCCGCTTGACGTGCAGATTGAGCGAGATTTTCGGCTCTGAATTGGCCAGCCACGGCGTCGGCGAATGCTTGGGAATGTAGAGGACGGCGTAAAACTGGATCGGCACATCGACGATTACGTGCTCGTGCGCCAACGGCTCGTCCGGGTCGCCGGTCAGATGGGTGTAGAATTCGCGGTACTGCTCGGCGGTAATTTCGTTGCGCGGCCGGGTCCACAGCGCGGCGGTGTCGTTGACCTGCTTGCTGGCGACCTTGATCGGATAGGACACAAAGTCGGAGTGCTTGCGGATGATTGCCTCTAAGCGGTGGGCGTCGAGGAATTCCTCGCAGTCCGAGCGGATGTAGATTTTGATCTCAGTACCGCGGTCGGCTTTGTCGGCATTGGCCAACGTGTACGTGCCATCGCCGGTGGACTCCCACAGCACGGCCTCGGCTGCTAGATCGGCCGAGCGGGTGGTGATCACTACGCGGTCGGCGACCATGAAGACCGAGTAGAAGCCCACCCCGAATTGGCCGATCAGTTTGAGCTTTTCTTGCTCATCATCGGCCTCGGCTAGCTGTTTGGCAAATTCGGCCGAGCCGGAGCGGGCGATGGTGCCGATGTTCTTTTCGACCTCGTCGCGGGTCATGCCAATTCCCCGGTCGCGGATCGTTAAGGTCTTGTTGCTGCTCGATACCTCGATCTCAATGTCGAGTTCGGCGTCTGGGTCGAGGATGTTGCGGTCGGTCAGCGAGCGGTGGTGAATTTTGTCTAGCGCGTCCGAGGCGTTGGAAATTAGCTCGCGCAAGAAAATTTCTTTTTGGGTGTACAGCGAGTGCACCAACAGGTGGAGTAGCTGTTGGACTTCGGTTTGGAAAGTCCGTTTTTCGACTTGTGGATCTTGGTTTTGGACATCTTCGGCCATCGCGTTGTGGCTCCTTTGGCAATTGTGTTGACAAACCCGAAAATGTAAGCAAGATCATCGACAAAGCAAGTTCGACCTGCGCCCTTGTAGAGCGGGCCGGACGAGCTATTTTCTGGCTACATGCAAACTTATGACCTAATCATCGTCGGCGGCGGTCCAGCCGGTGCCACCGCCGCGTTGTATGCGCAGCGCCACGGACTGGCGGCTCTGCTGCTGGACAAGCAGTGCTTTCCCCGCGACAAAATCTGCGGCGATGCCCTGTCTGGCAAGACGGTGGCCATCCTCCACGAGCTGGGGCTTGTCGAGGAGGTGGGCAACCTGCCTGGGGCGGCTGTGGCCCGCATTGTCTTCGGCAGCCCAGATGCGACCGCCGCGTCCATCGACCTGAGTCGCTACGATTTGCACAATGCCCTGACCGGCCAGGTGTTGCCGATGGAGGGTTTTGTCATCCGGCGCGAGGTTTTTGACGACTTTCTCTTTGCCAAGGCGCGGGCCGCGGCCGCCGACACCTTAGAGGGGTTTGCCGTGCGCGAGCTGCTGTGGGAGGGCGAGCAGGTCTGCGGGGTACGGGGGCGTAGTGCCGACGGCACGAGCTTGGAATTTCGCGCCCCCTTGGTGTTGGGATGCGATGGCTTCAACTCGATCGTCGCCCGCAAGAGCGGGTTGTACCGCCACGAGGGCCGCGATTGGATGGTGGCCTTGCGGCAGTACTTCGCGGGCGTGGCGGGCCTGAGCGATCAGATCGAGCTGCACTTTATAGACGAGGTGCGGCCCGGGTATTTTTGGATCTTTCCCCTAGACGGCGATCGCGCCAATGTCGGCATCGGCATGGATCATCGAGACATCAAGGTGCGCGGCATTGACCTCAAAGAGGTGCTCGCAGCCGCGGTGGCGAGCACGGCTTTTGGCGCCCGTTTTCGCGACGCCCGCCCCCTTGAGGCCCCGGTCGGTTGGAATCTGCCGGTTGGCTCGCGGCGGCGACCAGCGCACGGGCACGGCTTTTTGCTCTTGGGCGATGCCGCCGGCCTGATTGATCCGTTCACCGGCGAGGGCATTGGCAATGCCTTGTACTCGGCTCGCTTTGCCGTGGAGACTGCGGCTCAAGCTCGGAAGGTCGGGGATTATTCGGCGGGCTTTTTGCGCTGCTATGAGCAGCGGCTGTGGGATGCGCTGGGCAGCGAGCTAAAGCTGAGTACCAAGCTGCACAATTTGGGCCGCTGGCCCTATTTGATGAACTTGGTCATTGGCAAGGCCGCCCAAAATGCCGAGGTCAGCGACTTGATCTGCGGTATGATGGCCGATGCCGTGCCGCGCAAGATGCTGACCAACCCGCTGTTCTATCTTCGGTTGCTGTGGAAGTAAATCGATCGGTTGGGCCGCCGAATCAAGCTACCGCAGCAGCGTGAGCTTGCGCGTTAAGACAACCTCGTCGGTCACCAGTCGGTACAGGTACGTGCCGCTGGCTACAAGGCGACCCGCATCGTCGCGTGCGTCCCAGGGCAGCCGGTGGTAGCCGGCCTGTTGTGGGCCTTGATACAAAACCGCGACTCGTTGCCCGGTCAGGGCGAATACTTCTAGACGCACTGAACTGGGGGCGGGTAAGAAGTACGCAAGAACCGTCTGGCTGTTGAATGGGTTGGGTGCGTTTTGCGCCAACTGCGGGCTGGTCGGCAGAGCCGTTCGCTTGCCACGGCCCAAAAAAGAGCCGAACAGGTTGACGAGGGGCGACTCTTGACCGACAGCGGTAAAAGTAACCGGCTCCAGCCCGGCAACAGTAGCTTCGACGGTGTTTGACCCGACAGCGCGTCCCAACGTCAGCCGGGTCGCGGCGCGGCCATTGGCATTGGTCGTGGCCGTGGTGGCCGACAGGTCTCCTTCGCCAGCGGTGATCGCAAAGTGGACGACCGCTCCGGCGATCGCCGTGCCATGCTCATCTGACACCGCAACCACAAACGGGTTGGCCAATATCTGACCGGCGGTGCCTTCTTGGCTCGCGCCGCAGATCTTCGTCAGCCGATGGGGCCTTGCCGGATCGGCGGCAGCAGCGGTAAAAGTAACCGGCTCCAGCCCGGCAACAGTGGCCTCGACGGCGTTTGGTCCGGGCTCACCGCCCAATGTCAGCCGAGTTGCGGCGCGGCCGTTGGCATCGGTGGTGACGGTCGCCGACGATCTAGAAAACTCAATGGTACAAGGGCTGGCAGGGGGAGTGGCCGCCAGTATGCCTCCACCAGCGGTGACCGCAAAGGTGACCGTCTCTTCGGCGAGGGGCGAGCCGTCTCGACCCAACACCTCAACGACAAACGGGACCGCCAGTGGGGTGCTGGCGGGGCCTTGTTGGCCATCGCCGGAGATTTTCGTCAGGCTACGGGGAGTTCGGTCGATGGCCGCAGCGGTAAAAGTAACCGGCTCTAGCCCGGCAACGGTGGCTTTCACGGCGTTTGGTCCGGGCTCGCCGCCCAACGTCAGCGTGCTTCTGGCGTGGCCGTTGGCATCGGTGGTGGCGGTGGTAGCCGACAGCGTCCCGCCGCCAGCGGTGACGGCAAAGGAGACGACTGCTCCGGCTAGGGGAAAGCCGTATTGATCGGATACGGAAACGACGAATGGTTCAGCCAGCGCAGCATCGAGTTGGCCTTGTTGGCCATCGCCGGACGCGCTGGTCAGCGCGTGGGGCATCGGCTCCCACTCTGATACATCCCATAGGTGGACCGTGTTAGCTACTGATATTTGATCATGTGATACCACAGCCAATAGCCTGCTGTCGGAAGAAAAAAGCACCTTATCAAGAGGTAGCCACCTATTGTTATAAACCAGGCGCGGTATAAGAAGGGTGGCGATGGATTCGCCCGTCGAGACGTCCCATAGCTCAATGGCTTTATCCCCAAATGATGTCGCTCTACCGCTCCTGCCGCCACTCGAATTATCTTGGTAAACCCATTTCTTCTCCAGTGCTGAAGCCGAAGCCAGCAGCCTGCCATTAGGGGAAAAGGACACAGGACCATTTCCCGAAAGGGTGGCGATGGATTCGCCCGTCGCCACATCCCACAGCTTGATCTCGGTGTTCTCCGTATTCGTATCGGAGTCAAAAGGCGGCTCAGAATACCTTGACCCCCCCGATGCCAATAGCTTGCCGTCAGGAGAAAAGGACAAACCATCCCAATCACCTCTATCATGCGCGTCAAGCGTAAAAACCATCTCCCTGCTCGCCACGTTCCACAGATGAATCACGCCGCTACCTCTCCCCACAGCCAACAACCTGTCGTCGGAGGAAAAGGCCATCCCCGTTATGGTACTAAGAAGGACTAAACTAGCATTATAAATATAATTCTCATCGAAAACTGGGACGGTGCCGACCCGCCTCCCGCTCGGTACGCTCCACAGACTAAACGATAAATCGGCTTCACCCGCAGCCAATAGCCTGCCATTGGGGGCAAAAGACAAATGAGACACCCCCCCAAATCTCTCCTCGTTATGTACGATCGTGGCGACCGTCTCACCGCTGGACACATCCCACAGCTCAGTCTTGCCATTGGCAAATCCTAAGGCTATCAGCTTGCCATCGGGGGAAAAAGTCGTATCCGTAACGCGATCTTGTAGAGGAACAGTGGCGATGGATTCTCCCGTTACCACGTCCCACAATGTACCCGGGGCCGGGGTACTTGAATAAGATGCCTCTAGGGCTAGTAGCCTACCATCGGGAGAAAAAGCCGCCGAGGAAATATGCCTAGGGTACTTAAGATCAGGGAAAGAAAGCGTGGCGATCGGCTCCCTTGAACTATCGTCGGACGCGGACTGGGCATGAGCCACGTCCAGCGGTGCGAGGATGAGGCCGATTAACGCGAACAAGACGGAATGCACGACGAGTATTTTTGCTAGATTCGGCTGCCTGTGATTTTGGTTTGCAGCCTGTGGTAGGGTCGGCGTAAAAGGCGCGGGTGGGCGCGGCGAAGAGCCCCGCAGGCGGGCAAAACCCAAGACTAGGTTCGCTTTCACTTTCACATCTCCCGGTGTAAGGTGAGCGTTGCCGGTCTTTTTAGGCCGGGTAGCTATTCCGGCTTTTTGTACTGGTTTTTATATTCGGCAGAAGCAGAAAAAGCTGATTGGCCAGAAGGTAGAGCCTTTGCTACTGTGCATCAAGGGACGTAGGTTCGCTTCGCATAAATAGCATCAATTGCATCGGGGATGCAGCGAGTAAGGTGATATGTCGCTGGGGAATTCTAATGCTCCGCCCTAATCTCAAAACTACTTTCAATACCGTTGCTTCGCTCTATGACGAAGCGAGGCCCGGATACCCTGATGAGCTTGTCAGGGATATTTGGGACCTCTCCGAAATAGATAAAAGCGGAAGAATTTTGGAAGTCGGATGTGGAACCGGGCAGGCTTCGAGATTATTTGCCGCCCTCGGTTGCGAAATGACCTGTTTGGATATTGGCCAAGATTTGCTTGAAATCGCGCGGGCGCGGCTTAGCAACTACAAGAACGTCCGCCTCGTCCGGTGTCCTTTCGAAGATTGGGACTCGCCCAGCAAGTTTGACCTTGTGATCTCTGCTACTGCATTCGGCTGGGTGAGTCCAAGAGTCAGATTCATTAGAGCCAGGGACGCCCTAAAAGCTAGGGGATCATTGGCCATCTTCTCCAACCAACACGTCAGGAAAGACGAAGGTTTCTTTGCGGAAGTTCAAGAAGTTTACAGCAAGTATTATGTAGTTTCAGATTTCCCGTTAAATCCCTGCACCCCGACGACATCAGAGTTCCCAGAACCTGGAACTGCCGCTTTTGCCGATTCTATCCACCGAGTGTACGGATGGACGGCAAATTATTCTGCGGAACAGTACATCAAACTCATTGGCACCTATTCTGACCACATCGCGCTGCCCGAATTCAATCGCACGCACCTGTTTGACGGTATCGCTGACCTAATAGACAAAAACTACGGGGGATCGATCACCAAACACTACGAAACGGCTTTAGCGTTTCGCAGGAAGAAGCCTGATTGAAGTTTGAGGTAGAAGCCCATTTCCGCCCTCGCCATCCGCGGCAGGAAGTGAGAAGTTGCGAAAAAGCGAGATATTCAATAACAGCAACATTCAGATCGTCGTTGCCAAAAACCCCCCGTCAACGCGGATGTCCGCACCGGTGACGAAGCCGCTGGCTGCGTCCGACGCGAGGAACACCGCAGCGCCGACTAGTTCCTCGGGGCGGCCAAAGCGCTCCATGGGCGTGTGGGAGAGGATTTGTTGGCCGCGTTCGGTTGGGGTGCCGTCGTCGGCAAAGAGCAAGCGGCGGTTTTGCTCGGCTGGGAAAAAGCCCGGGGTGATGGAATTGACCCGTACGCCTTGGTTGGCCCACTCGCGCGCGAGGAATTGCGTCAGGTTCAATACGGCCGCTTTGGCCGCGGAGTACGCTACCACGCGCGAAACCGGCAGATGAGCGGCGACCGAGGCGATGTTGATGATGCTGCCCCGGCCCCGTGCGGCCATAGCCGATCCGAATTCTTGGCAGGGCAGCAGCGCACCCGCGGCCAAATTCAAGTCGAAACAACGCTGCCAGTCGTCAGTTGCTATAGCAGCAAAGTCTAGGTCGTCGCTCAGGGTCACTTGCGGCTGATTGCCGCCGGCTGCGTTGAGGAGCACGGCGACGGGACCCAACGCTGCGACGACTGCTTGATGGGCGGCCTTGAGCGACGCTTTGTCGGTGGCGTCGCAAGCGGCAAAAACGCCCGTGCCGCCGGCGGCCTCTATCGCCGCTACTCGCTCGTGCCCCCGGTCGTGGTCTCGCCCCAACACCGCTACGGAGGCCCCAGCCTCGGCCAAGCCCTGGGCCATTGCCCCGCCCAATACGCCGGTGCCGCCGATGACTACTGCCACTTCGCCTTGCAAGTTCCATTGACTCATTTTTAGTACCCCGCTGCTTTAGATAACAGACCAATAGTGCCGCCAAACACATTGCCCCAGACGATTAGCCAGCCCAAGTGCTCGCGGATTACTTCCTCCATCATCTCCTTGACTCGAGCGGGCGTCAACTCCTCTAACTTGGTCTCCAGCAGTTGGTCAACCTGAGCACGCATTGCTCCGACTTCGCTACCCGCTCTATCGGCCAACAGCGGCGCGATGTCGCTGCCGAACCCAATCGCGAATTGCTTGACCAGCGGCTTGACCGTCTGCGTCCCCACCAACTGGAGCATCATCCCCTGCGACGATTCCGCTAACTCTTCGAGCTTGCGGTCAATGATCGCGTCAACCTCGGCGGAGGCCAGCACTGTTTGCACCTTTTCTCTTATATCGTCTCCGGCGATCCGCTCAGCGAAAAATCGCGCTAGATACTCCTCGTCGAAGAAGTGGCGCATGATGGCGTCTTTGACCGCTTCGCGGATGGCGCGAAACCGCGCCGGGATCACCCCCGACCCATACAGCAGCGGCACGCGATCAAAGAGCATCTTTACTGCCAACCAGTTGGTCGCGCCGCCGGCAAAGCCAAACAGCCCAACGGCCAGCACCCACTCGCTGCCATTGATCCCTGCCACGCGCCCCCAGAGGCCGGCTATCAATAGGGTGAGCGAAATCAGGTTGCTGACGTTGCCTTTTTCCCAACGCGCTGTCTTCATCGGGCCTACCGCGCTGTCTTCGTCTGCTGTTTGTCTTCGTGCCGCTCGATCCCTAGCTGGACCAACCGGTCGATCAACTCGCCGTAGCTTATGCCACTGGCCTCCCACAGCTTGGGATACATGCTGATCGGCGTAAATCCCGGCATGGTGTTGATCTCGTTGACGAATATCGCCTCGTCGCTTTCGCGGACGAAGAAGTCCACCCGCGCCAAGCCCCAGGCTTCCACCGCCTGAAAGGCTCGGATGCCCAGTTGGCGCACGGCCTCTTGGGCGGCCGGCGAGATGCGCGCTGGAATGATTAGATCGGAGTTGTCGTCGATGTATTTGGCGTTGTAATCGTAAAAGTCGTTGCCCGGCACGATCTCGCCGGTTATGGACGCTTCTGGCGACTCGTTGCCCAAGATCGCTACTTCTACTTCGCGGCAGCCGCTTGCTGCGGCCTCGATTGCGACTTTGTAGTCGTATTGCGCTGCTTCGTCTATGGCCTGCTCCAGCTCGGTGCGATTGCCAGCCTTACTCACGCCGACGCTCGAACCAAGATTTACCGGCTTGACGAAGACGGGATAGGCCAGCGCGGCTTCGACCTCGGCACACACCGCGGCGCGGTCTTTTTGCCAACGGCTGCGGCGGACTATCTGGTAGTCCACCTGCGGCAATCCCTCGGCCTTGAAGGCCCGCTTCATCAGCTCCTTGTCCATGCCCACGGCCGAGCCGACCACGCCGGCCCCCACATACGCTATATTGGCCAGTTCCATCAGGCCCTGCACGGTGCCGTCTTCGCCGTAGGGGCCGTGCAGGAGGGGGAAAATTACGTCGAGGGTTTGGTCCGGCCCGTCGCCGCGCTGCGCCACGAGTGTGCGCGTCCCCAGATAGTCCAGTGCCACCGGCGTTAGCCCGTCTTCGTGGACCTGACTAGAGGCCAGAAGTTTATGGGTGTCGGCCGCCGACAGCCAGCGCCCTTCCTTGGAGATGCCGATCATCACCAGCTCGTACTTGTCCTGGTCGATGGCGGCCAACATCGAACGCGCTGAAATCACCGAGACCTCGTGCTCGGCCGAGCGCCCGCCACAGAGCACACCGAGGCGTATTTTGCGAGCCATGTATTGTTGTTCCTTCGGTTGAGTTGCGAGTAGAGTTGCCCCTTGCACAATATAGAAGGGATGCTGGAAACTGTCGAGCAACGGCAACTTGCCCCGGCGGCGCGAATTGCGTATTTCTTGCCGCGTTCTCGTGCGCTGACTCTATTATAAAGGAGCGAACCGCCGTGAAATACCGCTACGCTGAAATGATCTGGAACGAGACCCGGGACGCCGCCGTCGCCGGCCGCGTGGCCGTGCTGCCCGTCGCGACCCACGAAGACCACGGCCCGCATCTGCCGGTGGATACGGACGTGGTGCTGTGCCACGGCATCTGCGAGCGCGCCGTGGCCCGCATCCCAGCAGAAGCCGTGCTCGCCCCGCCGGTCACCCACGGCTACAGTCCGCACCACATGGATTTCCACGGTACCTTAACCATTACGTGGGACACGTTTATCCGCTACGTCAAGGACGTGTGTTGCAGCTTGGCCCACCACGGCTTTCGGCGCATCCTCATCGTCAATGGCCACGGCTCCAATAGTTCGCCGCTCGATTTAGCGGCCCGCCTGACCGTCCTCGAATACGAGGGCCAGATTCTCTGCGCTTCGGTCAATCACTGGGATATACGCCGCGCCAAGACCGCGGGCAACCAGTTGCGCACCTCGGATTACGGCGGCGCCTCGCACGCCGGCGAATACGAGACCTCGCTCTATCTCGCGCTCAAGCCGGAACTCGTCGAAATGGACAAGGCCGTTGACGAGCACTCGCC
Source organism: Candidatus Latescibacterota bacterium (assembly GCA_965221515.1). Classification (GTDB taxonomy): domain Bacteria; phylum Latescibacterota; class UBA2968; order UBA8231; family UBA8231. The sequence continues at coordinate 2,240,041 of OZ244897.1, read as the reverse complement.
GCTGTCGCCCAGCTTTCGCACCGACCTGTTGGCCGGTACGCACCCCGAGGGATCGGGTGCGCGGTTGACACCCTACTGGAGCCAGCAGACGGCCAGTGGGGTAGTAGGCGACGCGACTAAAGCGACCAAGGAAAAGGGAGAAAAATTTTTAGTAGCGGCGACGGAGGGGCTGGTAGAGCTAATCCGCGAGCTGAAAAATCAGCCAATTTTGCCGCGCTGCGATCAGCATTGACGCATTATTCTATCAGGAGGCTCTAATGACTGAACAAGCAATGCTTGCCGAGCTGAAAAACTTTGATACGCCTTCCATTACCAATGTCGTCGCCACCTATCCGGGCGACTCTTTGTGCTTGGGGCTATACAATCCGTGGAGCGAAAACTGGTACACCGATCAGTCGCTGCGCTGCATGTATCCCGAGCTCGGCCCTAGGGTTGGCTACGCAGTCACCTGCACATTCGGCCTGCCCGATCCCAATTACAGCGGCGTTAGCTTTATGGATGTTCTCGACGCCCTCGATGCCTCGCCCAAGCCGACGATCTTGGTCTTCGAGCAGAAGTTTCCGCCTGAAATCGAGGGCAAGGTCGGTCTGGCCGGCGGCAATATGACCACGGCCATGCAGGCTATTGGCTGCGTTGGCGCGATTTCCAATGGGCCCTCGCGCGACATCGACGAGATTCGCTCGATGAAGTTCCAGTACTTGCTCAGCGGTGTCACCGCCGGTCACGGTGCTCAAGCGGTCCACGCGGTCAATGTGCCGGTCTCGGTCGCTGGCATGGACGTGGCGCCCGGCGAGATCATCCACATGGACGAAAACGGCGCGGTAAAATTCCCCGCCGACAAACTCAGCGCGGTGCTGGAAAACGTCCGCGCTCTGCAAAAACACGAGGCCGAGCGCATGGCCCAGATGCGCCAAGCCACCTCGGCGGCCGAACTGCGGGCCATATTCGGCGGGCACTCGTATGGCGCCGAGGAATAGGATTGGCATCCACGCCATTTTAAGTGATAGTTGTCGGGCTAGCATTCAAGGCGAATAGCTGTTCTCTACCAGCGTCCGAGTTGCTCGACGACCATTTCGTTGCTGCCGGAGGCGAGTTTGGCCCAATAGGTGGTTTCGGCATGACTTTTGGGCCAGCTAATAGCGCAGCCCGGCGTTGTGCCACCGCAGCAACGCATCTTGGGCCCGCCATTGGGGATGCGCTTGATCGTTGGTAGCCACGTGCTGCAACCGCTCGGCGCAACGCCTATCCAAGGGACGCATGCTCATCAGCGCCCCGAGGGCGTTAAAGCGCACAAAAGGCTCGGCGTCGGTCAGTGCTTTTACTACCCGTTCCTCCGCCCTGTGCGCTTGTCGGCCCCACAGCGCTAGTGCCTGTAGTGCATTGTGCCGCACCCAGACATCCGCGTCGTCTAGCGCGCGCTCCATATCGGGTATCAGCGCTAGGCTTTCACGGCCCAGATCACCGGCGATGTCGGCGGCCATTGCCCGCAGCCACGGATCGGGATCGGCCAGCGTCTCGCGCAGCGCATCCACGGCGGTGCGGCCCGCCGCACTTAGTGCCACCGCGGCCATCTCGCGCTCTTGCTCGTCCCCAGAGCGCATGCGGGCGACTAAACTTCTTGCTCCGTCGGCATCTACTTGTCCGCCCAGACCATAGGCCGCCTCCAAAGCCTCGTGCTCCTGTGCAGACGCTAAACTTTGGCCTAGCGATGCCGAGTCGCCGAGCCGTTCGGCTCCGCGACCGCCGAGCCAGTTCCACATCGTCTGCCAAGTCTTGGGCAGGCACAACAAGCGCCCGTCAGGGAGTGCCGACCATTGGTGTGCGATGGCAGCAAAATCGGGATTGTAATCGGCGGTAGCCTTCCAGCTCGGCTCGTGCGGTTCGCCCTGGCGGTCGAAGACAAACTTGAGCATAATCCGCTCGGTGTCGCTCGCGTTGGCTCCGGCCCGGTGCCAAGAAGAAAAATGGCAGATGGCCATTATCCCGGCGTCGCCCTCGACTGCGCGTTCCAAGGTTTCCATTGCCTCGGGCCGCCGCCGATAGTACTGCGACCCGGGCGCCAAAGTTGTCGGTCCCAATTCTTTGGGCACGGCATGTGGGAAGTACACTAGCAACACCTTGCGCGGCCGGTGTCCATAGCGCCAGGGGCGGGTCCAGCCCCGCAAAGCCCGTGGCGTCCCGTCTTGGTGAAACCCGCCGGCAGCTTGGCCGGGTTGGGTCAGGTGGGCATGGCGGTGGCAGAGCATGTGATAATCCACCCCCAAGATGCTCGTCAGTGCTCCCACCACCTGCGGGTGCGACAACACCTGCGCCAGTGCCGGCACCTGTTGGTAGATGGCGTTGCCGGGATTTTTGCCCTCGACAAAGGCGGCACGGGTCTGCGCGCAAACCGCTCGGTGTATATCCGCGTCGATGGTGGGGTGGAAGATATGGTACCCGCGTGCGACAAAGGCGAGCATTTCATCGTCGTTGAGTCGAAAGTCCACAGGTGGCCTCCTTTATGGTCGCCGCGCTAGCCGCTCTCCATCCGCGCTGCTTCTAATGCGGCCTGAAAGTCCTCTGGCAGCGGCGCGGCAAACTCCATCATCTCGCCAGTAGTCGGATGCGCGAAGCGCAGCTTTTTGGCGTGCAGGGCTTGGCGTTTGATCCGGCTCAGCATCCAGTTGGCTTGGCGTCGGTACTCGGGGCGAATTCCTCTGGTTTGGTCGCGGCCTCCATATACGGGGTCGCCGAAGACTGGATGGCCGATATGGGCCAGATGTACGCGGATTTGGTGTGTGCGTCCGGTCTCTAGTTGGCACTCGACCAAGGTCGTAAATGGACAACGCTCGGCGACGCTGAAATGGGTCGCCGCCGCCCGCCCGCCCTCGACCACAGCCATTTTCTCGCGATGGTTGGGATGGCGGCCAATCGGTGCTTCGATCCGCCCATTTTTATCGCCCAAGACGCCCCACACTAAGGCGGCGTAGCGGCGTTCGATCTGGTGCGCTTGGAGGCTTGCGGCCAGTGTTCGGTGGGCGGCGTCGCGCTTGGCGACTAGTAGCAAGCCGCTGGTTTGCTTGTCGAGCCGGTGGACGATTCCCGGTCGGAGTGCTCCGTTGATGCCCGACAGGTCGCGGCAGTAGTGCAACAGCGCATTGACGAGGGTGCCCTTGGTCGCGCCGGGGGCCGGATGCACGGTCATGCCGGCTGCTTTGTTGACGACCAGCAGATCGCCGTCTTCGTACGCGATGGACAGGGGCAGTGCTTCGGGGCGTGCGGTTAGCGGCTCGGGCTCGGGCAGTTCGACGGCGATTTTGTCTCCGGGCTGGACTAAGTAAGCCGGGCGCATCTTTTTCCCGTTGACGCGAATCGCGCCGGCCTTGATGAGTGCCTGAAGGCTGCTACGCGAATGTTGGGGATAGTGGATGCGCAGAAAAAGATCGAGCCGCTCGGCGGCTTTTTCGCTGGGGACGGCAAGGTCCATGGGAGCTTACTGCTGGGTGCTTTGCTCTGCGGACGCCGGGCCGGCGTCTGTCTTTTCGCGGCGCGAGTAGCCCAAGGCCAAGAGCAAGACGCCGACGGTGACGAAAGAATCGGCAAAATTGAAAATAGGCCAGCGCAAATCCCCGAGGCCGAAGTCGAAAAAATCTACTACTTCCCCCAAGTACAGGCGGTCGATGATGTTGCCTATGGCACCGCCTAATACTAGACAAAGGGCCAAGCGCAAAAGCTGCTCTTTTGCAGTGAGCGAGCGATAGAGGTACACGAGGACGCCGAGGGCGATAAAAGAAAAGACAGTGTGCAAAAGCGGGCTGCCCAAGTTTAGCCCGAAGGCTGCGCCTGGATTGTGGATGTAGGTCAGGCGGAAAAAGTTGCCCAACACCGGTTCGGACTCGTACAGGGCCATAGAGCCGCGGACGATGAATTTGCTAACTTGGTCGATGACCACGGTCAGTGGTATGATCCACAGAAACGTCACTCTAAGTCCGATGCCTCTTCGCGTTTGGACTTGCAGCTAATGCACTGGGTGGCAGTGGGCACGGCCTCTAGGCGGCCGCGGCCAATGGGCTGCTTGCAGGTGCGGCAGATGCCAAAGGTGCCATCCTCTATGCGTTGCAGGGCCTCGTTTAGATAATCAATGTAATCGCCACCGCGCTGGGCGAGGAGCAGGGATTTCTCGCGTTCCATGGCGTCGGTCCCGTGGTCGGCCATGTGCAGCGAGTAGGTCGAGCGGTCCTCGGAAGCCGTTTCTCGGCCATCGTTGCGCGAGGTGTTTTCAATGGCTTCGACATCGTCTGAGGTCTGGGCGATTTTTTTGCGAAGCAATTTTTTAAAAAAATCGAGGTCTTTTGGGTCCATCTGCTTGGCCTGGTCGTCCATTTTATTGTTCCTTAGTCTGCTTAAGCCTTGACGATGGCAATGGTGCTATCGTGGCCGTTGACCTGACGCTCCTGTTGCAAGAGTGCCTCTGGGGGCAGTTCTCCAGTGTGGAGGGCTAGCGCTAAGATCTCGGCGGCGATGTACGGGCTGTGCTGCTGTACCGCTTCCTCCAAAGCGGCCGCGCCGCGCACCCAGACGCGAATGCGGTCGGCGACGTCTAGCCCGGCGTCTTTGCGCATATTTTGCACGCGGTTGACGAACTCGCGCGCAGTGCATTCGGCGATTAATTCGTCGTCGAGTTGGACATCCAACCCCACCCCGAGGTTGTTGTCGAGGGCTACCACCACGCCTTCCTTCTCCCGACGCTGCACGACGATGTCGGCCAGTCCGATCGCGCCGCCAGCCACCGAAATCTGGCCGCCATTTTCGAGCAGGCGCACATCCTCAGGCGTCAGGGCTTGAACGCGCGCGGCGACGGCTGGCATCTGCTTGCCAAAGCGCGGTCCCAAGGCGCGAAAGTCGGGCCGGTAGGAGACTTCGCTGAATTGAGTCTCGTCGTCTACTAGCACTACCTCCTTGACGTTGAGTTCGTCGGCGAGCAAGTCGGTCATCTGCTCTAGCCCGCTGTGTCCATTGGGAGGCAAAAGCCACAGGTGCCGCAGCGGCTGGCGCACCTTGAGCGCGTGCTTGCTGCGCAGCGAGCGGCCCAAAACCACGGCCCGCGTCGCCAGTTCCATTTGCTGCTCCAAGGCGGCGTCGCGCAAGTGCTCATCGGCCTGCGGCATGTCGCATAAGTGAATGCTTTCGGGGGCCGCAGAATCGACGCGGCGCACCAAGTTTTGGTAGATGCTTTCGGTGATAAAGGGCAAGACCGGCGCGAGGGCTTTGGTGAATGTCACCAGCACTCGATAGAGGGTGTCGTAGGCGGCCTTTTTGTCTTGATCGTCTTCGGACTTCCAAAAGCGGCGGCGGCTGCGGCGGATGTACCAGTTGGTCAACTTTTCGATAAAGGCCACCATCGCCGGCACGGTGCGATAGAGCCGGTAGGCTTCCATTTCGGCGTTGAGGTCGTGGAGCAAGGTCTGCAATTCCGAAAGGATCCAGCGGTCGAGGCGGTGGTCGAGCGTCTGGGTGCGACGTGGGTCTGGCGTCCAACCGTCAATGGTCGCGTAGGTGACAAAGAAGCTATAGGCATTCCACAAAGGGATGATGACATCGCGCAGGCTCTGCTTGATGCCCTCTTCGGTGAGGCGCATCTCCTCGGCCTTCATGGCCGGCGAGTTGAGCAAATACAGGCGCAGGGCGTCGGCGCCGTAGGTTTCGAGCATCTCAGCTGGATCGGGATAGTTTTTCAGCCGCTTGCTCAGCTTGCGTCCGTCGGCCGCTAGCAACATACCGCCGACGATGCAGTTGTGGAAAGCGGGCTTGTCAAACAGAGCTGCGGCGAGGATCGTCAGGGTGTAGAACCACCCGCGAGTCTGATCGAGGTTTTCGGAAATGAAGTCGGCTGGAAAAGAGGCTGCAAAGTCCTCGCGCCGACCAAAGGGGTAGTGGTTTTGTGCGTACGGCATGGACCCAGACTCGAACCAGCAGTCGAGGACTTCGGGAACGCGCCGCAACACGCCGTTGCCGGATGGAGCCGGAATTTCGAGGTCGTCGATGAAGTGCTTGTGCAGGTCTTTGACCTCGCGTCCGGTGCGTTCGGCAAGCTCTTGGCGGCTGCCGACGCACACGGCTTCGCCCGTCTCTTCGTTGCGCCAGATCGGCAGCGGCGTTCCCCAGTAGCGGTTGCGGCTGACGGCCCAGTCGGGTGCCGACTCGACGCCCTTGCCGAAGCGGCCATCGCGGATGTGTTCGGGAATCCACCAGATCTGCTGATTGGCGGCGAGCATTTTGTCCTTTATCTCGCCTTCGATTTTTACGAACCAAGTGGAGATCGTGCGGTAGATGAGGGGCGAATCGCAGCGCCAACAGAACGGGTATGCGTGCTCGATGGAGCCTGCGGAGAATAGTTGCCCCGAAGCGCGCAGGCGGCGGATGATAGGCGTATCGGCGTCCTTGACGAAAGTGCCGGCAAAGTCGGCAAGTTCGTCGGTGAAGCAGCAGTCGGCGTCGATGGGGCAGACCACAGGCAAGCCCGCTGTCAGGCCGAGTTGGTAGTCGTCTTCGCCAAACCCGGGGGCAATATGGACGATGCCGGTGCCGTCGTCGGTGGATACAAAGTCGGCTGTTACGACGCGGAAAGCACCCTCGTCAGCGTGGCCAGCGAAGTAGGAAAACAGGGGCTCGTAGCGCAGCCCGACGAGGTCTTCGACGGCTAGCGGCGTTACGTCGGTGATTTCGCTGTCGTGCCGCCGGAAGAGGGCTTCGACGCGGGAAGCGGCGAGGATTAATTGCTCGCCGGTGCTGGTGGTCACGCGCACGTAGTCAATGTCGCGGCCGATGGCCAAGCCCATGTTGGAGGGCAGCGTCCACGGAGTCGTCGTCCAAGCCAGCAGGGATAGGCGTGGCTTTCCGGCGACGCGGAAGCGCACTGTGATCGACGGATCCTGCGTATCTTGGTAGCCTTGGTTGACCTCGAAATTCGACAGCGGGGTGGAGCAGCGGGGACAATAGGCCAGCGACTTGTAGCCCTCATAGACCAGCCCCTTATCCCACAGCGACTTGAACACCCACCACACGGATTCCATGAAATCGGGATCCATCGTCCGGTACTGGTGGTCCCAGTCAACCCAGCGCCCCAGGCGCTCAATCAGCTTCTGCCACTCGGCTGTGTAGCGCAGCACCAAGTCGCGGCAGGCCTCGTTGAACTGGGACACGCCGTAGTCGAGAATGTCGCGCCGCGACCGCAGGCCGAGCTGTTGCTCGGCTTCGTTTTCGACGGGTAGGCCGTGGCAGTCCCAGCCCCAGCGGCGCTCAACCCGGTAGCCACGCATCGTCCAGTAGCGGGGCACCACATCCTTGGTGATGGACGCCAGCAGGTGTCCGTAGTGAGGCAGGCCGGTTGCAAAGGGCGGCCCGTCGTAGAACCGAAAGGGCCGCTCGACGGGACGGGCATCGACGGATTTGCGATAGAGGTTGCCATTGCGCCAGAACTCGAGGGTTTTGCGCTCCTGAGCGGGAAAATCTACTTGAGCGGGAACTGGGGCAAAAGGGGTTTGGGGTGCCATGCTCATTCAACTACAGGAAAGATATTGTGGAGAAAGACGACGATGAGTCTGAGTAGGAAAAACAGGACTATCGGCGTAAAGTCGATGCCGGTTGACCAAAAAAATCTCGGCAAGAAGGAGCGCACTGTATCGAGGGCTGGATCGGTGACGCCGCGCAGAAATTGGACTAGTGGATTGTGGGGGCTGGGGTTAAACCACGAGATCAGCACCCGGACGAGGACCACATAGCTGTAGATCGTGATGAGACCAATGATGAGGCCCTTGACGTCTGCAAAAAAACCGCCGAAATCGAACACGATTATCTCCTGTGCATCAGGTCGGCCGCGGGCCGAAAATCGCCCTGCCGAGGCGCAACAGATTGGCCCCTTCGGCGATGGCGAGTTCAAAGTCGTCGCTCATGCCCATGGACAGGTAGTCCATAGCCACGCCCGTAAATTCGCACTTGGCGACTTTTTCGCCAAGCGCGCGCAAGGTCTGAAAGCAGCCGCGGACGGTGGCCTCGTCCTCGCTGTGGGCGGCAATGGTCATTAGGCCGCGAATTCGCAAATGCGGCAGCGGCGCCAGAGCCGCGACTAGATCGACGAGCTGGTCGGCAGCCACTCCGCTTTGGCTTTGGTTGCCGGCTGTGTTTACCTGCAAGAGCACTTCAATGGTGCGACCGGCCTGCTCGGCCCGGCGGCTGAGTGCCCGCGCTAGTCGGGCCGAATCAATCGACTGCACGAGGTCGAAAAGCTCGACGGCCCGCCCGGCTTTATTGGTCTGCAAGTGGCCGATAAAGTGCCAAGCGAGCGGCGCGCTGACTTGCGGGCGCTTAGCCGCTGCTTCTTGGATGCGATTTTCGCCCACCAGGCGCAAACCGCAGGCGTAAGCGGCTTCGATTTCGCCTGCGCTGCGCGTTTTGCTGACGGCGACGACCTCAATCGCGCTTGCCGAACGCCCGCTGCGCTCGGCCGCCCGCTCAATGCGGGTGCGCAGTAATTGCCAGTTGTCGCGGATGTGGTCCATACAAAAATATCTAAACCATCAAAGATACGAATCAGTCTAGTTGGACACAAACCAACAGCGGCTTGACTCAGGCGGGTGAGGAGCGGGCCTTTTCCGCGGCGACCAAGCTCGCATCTACGAGCAATGACAAGGAGGAAAAAAGCAGGGTCGAAACGATGATGTCCAGGAGCACGGCCTGCGCCAACAGGCCCTCGGCCCCCACGTAGGAAGCCAGCCCGTGCGGGCCGCAGAACAACTCGAACAGCAACGCGCCGCGCGGCAAAAGCCGCCAGCCAATGGGCCGCCCTGCATGAGGACTAGGTAGCGAGTAGGCCAGTCCCCGCAAAAGCAGTGGCACGGCCACTAGGACGAGCGCGGCCTCGTACAGCCCGTCCGCCGGCGGCCACAAGGCACCGAGGTCGAGCGCGGTCCCCAAGAGTGCAAAAAAGAGCATGAAGGCCACCGGTGCGCCCCGATGTAGTAGCAACCGCACGCGGCGGCTTTGCTGTTTGTCCTGCATGAGGCTGGCCACCAACCCACAGGGCAAGGCCATCAGCCCGAGCAGGTCGAGTGCAAGAGCGGTCAAGAAAAAAGCCCCGACTAGGCCGGAGACTATGGTCGCGCTCGGCGCAGCAAACCGCCTTAAAAGGCGCAGCCCCAGCCCCAGCCCACCGCCAGCGACAAGCGAAAGGCCGACGCGCCCAACCCATCCCCAAGCTCCGGTTTCGAGCAGAACTAGTGTTCCAGCCAACGCCACGAGGGCACAGCCGGTCCCCAGCACGGCCAGCACTAGGGCGCCGCGCCGGCCAAATTCTGGGATACCGGTGAAAGGCCCCCACAAGCTGGCCAATGCGCCGAGCAGTACGGCTTGTTGCCAAGGCAGCCCGAGCAATGCAGTGGCTGTGGCGACCGCGGCAAAGACCAGCGCGGTCGCCGCTGCTACCAACCCAAGCGTGCGCCAGGCTTGGGTTGGCCATACTACGTGCAGCCCGACTTGGAAGCCGACCCCGAGGCCCGCGGTGAGAAAGAGCAATTGGTACAGGGATAAGGCGTCTAGATCGACCAGTTGCAAGCCGCCGGTGCCCAGCAACATGCCGGCCGCGATCCATCCCACCAGGGCTGGTAGGCGGATCGCCTGCGCCAATTGGCCGCCAGCCGCGGCCAACAGGGCCAGCGCACCCAGCATCCACGCGGCGTCAAAGGGGCTGGAGCGATCCTGCGGCGGTCCATAGTAGATCAACAGCAGGACAAAGACAGCTACTACTATCGTTTTCATGGCGAGCGGCAGTCCCGCCCCGCTAGCTTAGTCGGATCCTTTAGCGGCGGCCCGTTGTTGGCCTAGATAGAGCACTGGGCTGGCGACGAATATAGACGAATAGGTGCCGACCACCACGCCGATCATCAAGGTGATGGTAAAGTCGCGGTTGACCTCGCCGCCAAAGACCATCAATACCAGCACTGCCAAGAGGGTCGTCGCCGAGGTGATCAGCGTGCGGCTCAGGCACTCGTTGATACTCTGGTTGACCGTGCCGTCAAAGCCCTGTCGGCGGGCGGTGTGCAGGTTTTCGCGGATGCGGTCGAAGACCACGATCGTGTCGTTGAGCGAGTAGCCAACAATGGCCAGCAGGGCAGCGACTACCGCGAGAGTAATCTCAATGTCGAACAGCGAGAGCAGCCCGAGGGTGATGAGTACGTCGTGGAAGAGCGCGACGACCGCGGCGATGCCGTAGAGGAAGCGGTGGAAGCGCCAAGCCATGTAAATAAGGATTAGCGCCAGTGCGACCAACACCGCCCGCACGGCTGCGCTGCTTAGTTCGCTGCCGATTTTGGGGCCGACTTTTTCTTGGCGGCGAATCCACTCCATTTCTTTGATACTGTTGACAAATCCGGCCTTGAGCACCGCCATGATGCCATCGGCGACCTCGGTGCCCGTTCCGCTCTCGCTGACGCGGATGAGGATATCGTTTTCCGAGCCAAATTGCTTGATTTCGCTCTTGCTCAGGTCGAGTTGGGCATCGCCCACCGGGACGCGACCGAGTTGGCTGCGGATGTCCTCGACTTGGACGGCTGGATCGAAGTGCAACTCCAGCAAGGTGCCGCCGGCAAAGTCAATGCCCTTGCGGATGCCATTGATGCCCAAGATGGAGACGATGCCAATGAGCAGCACGGCCGCCGAAGCACCGAAGCCAATGTTGCGCAGCGAAAGGAAGCGGATGTTCAGGTTGGCGAAGAGCGCGATCGGCCCGATGCTCAGGTTTGATCGCTCGGACTTGCGCGTGATCAGTTCGAGGATCGTGCGGGTTACAAAGAAGGCCGTAAAGAGGCTGGAAATGATGCCGATGCACAGGGTCAAGGCAAAGCCGCGAATCGGCCCGGTGCCGAATTGATAGAGCACGATGCCGACTAGGAACGTGGTTACGTTGGCGTCGATGATGGCCGAAAGCGCGTGGCCATAGCCGGAATCTATGGCCGCGCGGATGGTCTTACCCGAGCGCAGCTCTTCGCGGATGCGTTCGAAGATCAGCACATTGGCATCGACGGCCATGCCGATGGTCAGGATGATGCCGGCGATGCCGGGCAAGGTCAGGGTGGCGTGAAAACCGGCTAGTACCGCCATGATGAAGATCATGTTGAGCAGGAGGGCGAAGTCGGCGATTAGCCCGACCGAGCGGTAGTAGAGGACCATAAAAATTGCTATTAGCACCATGCTATAGATGGCTGCGGTCTTGCCTTGCTCGATCGAATCGCGCCCCAGTGAGGGACCGACCGTGCGGTCTTCGATGATCTCGACCTCGGCCGGTAGGGCGCCGGCTCGCAGCACGATGGCGAGGTCTTTGGCTTCTTCTTGGCTGCCGCTGCCGGTGATGATGCCGCGCCCCTCGCTGATTTTACTTTGGATGACCGGGGCTGAGTACACCGATTCGTCGAGGACGATGGCCATGCGCTCGCCGATGTGCGAGCCGGTGATGCGGCTAAAGAGCCGCACTCCTTCGTCGGTGGTTGAGAAATTGACGATGGGCTGGCCCATGTACTCTACTACTTGGCCGATGGAGACAAAGGCGTCCTGAATCATGTGCCCGGTCATCTCCGGCTTTTTGCGCACTAAGTAGAGGAAGTAAAACTCATTGCCCGCGGCCCCGGCGGGTTTACTCGAAAAGATAAATTCCACGTCTGCGGGAATCAGCTGTTGGGCCTCTGGGCTGTTGAACAAGTTCTTGACGCGCTGCAAGTCGCGGCCCGAAACGGTGAGGTCTTCGCCGGCGCGGCTGAGCATGGAGGAGAGAGGGCCACTTGCTGGGGTGGAAGAAAGGAGTAGGTCTTCTTCCTCTTCTTGCTCTTCCGGTGGGGCTAGTACTTGGTCGATGCGCTGGATCAAGCGCGTGCGATCCTCGGTGGGTTCGAGCAGTTGGAATTCGAGCAGTGCGGTCTGGCCTACTAAAGCCTTGGCGCGCTGGACGTCTTGGACGCCGGGCAACTCGATGATGATGCGGTTTTCGCCTTGGCGCTGGATGGTTGGCTCGGCCACTCCAAACTGATCGATGCGGTTGCGGATGACTTCTTGGGCTTGAGCGACCGCATCTTGGGCTTCTTGCTGCTCCATCCCCTCGGTCTTGACCTCTAGGACGAGGTGAATACCGCCCTGTAAGTCGAGTCCCAAGTTGAGCGACTGCTTTTTTAGATCGATGAGTTGCCCAGGAGATTTTAGCTCCATGGCTGCTCGCTCGTCGTCTGCCAGGCTGTAAAATTCCACGCTCGGCAGTAGGTAGTACACTGCCGCGGCGATCAGGGCCGCGATCAGCACGAGTTTACGGTTGCGTTTCATAAATTGGTCTTTACTCCGCTAGTGCCGAGCACAGCCCGGCGAAGGTTTGTTGCTATTGCAAAAGCGAAAGCGGCCGCGCAGCCCGGTTGATGCTCGGTGCATGAGCTGCCCGTCTCGCGCAAAGAAAATAAAGCCCTCGACATCCGTTAGGCCCTCGATCAGTGCCAGCCCTTGCTCAGGCCCTAAGACGAAGACCGCGGTTGACAAAATGTCGGCGTCTAGTGCGGTCGTAGCCCATACGGTGGCGCTTATGCTAGCCCGCGCTGGATAGCCGGTTTTGGGGTCGAGCAGGTGGTGATAGCGCTCGCCCTCCCAATCAAAGTACTGCTGGTAGTCGCCCGAGGTGGCAATCGCCGCTAGACCGAGGTCTTCTACTGCTAGATATTGCTCTGGGTCACGCGGGTGCTGCACCCCAAAAAGCCAAGGTTTGCCGTCCGGCTTTGCGCCCCAATAGCGGATGTCGCCCCCGGCCTCAATCACCCCGGCTTCCACTTGCAACTCCTGCATTGCCGCCACGGCTTGGTCAATCGCATAGCCTTTGGCCGCCGCTCCCAGATCCAAGCGCAGCCCCGGTTTGTCGATCCGCAACGACTGGGCGGCAACTGCCAACGCTTCGTAGCCGACCCGTGCCAACGCTGAATCGATCTGCGCGGGTGCTGGCGGCACGGCCGCCGCAGGGAAGTTCCACAGACTCGTCAACGCGCCCACCGTGCAGTCAAAAGCGCCATCGGTCAACGCGGCAAAGTGCTGGCTGCGCGTCAAGACTGCAATCAGCCCGGCCGGGCCGCGCGTTGGGGCCAGTTGCGCCTGCTGTTCTAGCCGCCGCAAGGCTCCATCCTCGCGGTAGTGGCTCATCGCCGAATCGACGCGGACAATCGCCGCCGCCGCCGCTTCTAGGTGCGGGCGAACCACGGCTTGGTCTCCGTAGAGTTTGACCGTGACGAGGGTGCCCAACAACAAGCGGTCGGTGCGCACCGGCGCGGCCGGCTGCGGCGCTGGCAGAAAGTACAGGACCACGGCCAAACCGCCGACGGCCAGCAGACTGCGCCTGAGCATGGGCTAGTCGCGTCAATTGTTGCGTTCGACGACGAGCTGTACGGCTCGTTCTAGCGCGGTGCGGGCCGGGGAAGGGGCCAGTACTTTTAGACATTGCTGAGCTTGGGCGGCGTATTCGCGTGCGGTCTCGGTGGCGGCGGCGACTCCTCGGTACTCTTCGACAAAGACTACGATCTGCGCCCATTCGGCTTCGTCTTTGTTGGGCCGGGTCAAAAGGGCCTCCATTTCGGCCCGCGCCACTGATGGGGCTTGCTGTAAGGCGCGTATCAATGGCAAGGTGATCTTGCCTTCGCGCAGGTCGTGGCCGACGGGCTTGCCCATGGTCGCCTGATCGCTGGTGAGGTCGAGGATGTCGTCGGCGACTTGGAAGGCGCGGCCGAGCGATTCTCCGTAGCGACCCAGGGATTGCACGATCTCGTCTGATGCGCCGGCGAGAATCGCGCCAATCCGCGCTGCGGCCGAGATCAGGGAAGCCGTTTTGTCGCTGACCATGGCAAAGTACGACTCTTCGCGCGTATCGCACTGAGTGCCGATCTGGATTTCAAAAATTTCACCGATGCTCAGCCGCTCGGTGGCGTGCGCGACTGCGCCCAGGACCGGCAAATTGCCGATCTCAATCAGCAGGCGCAGGGCGCGTGCGAGCAGAAAGTCGCCCATGAGCACGGCGATCTGCCCGGTCCAGCACTCGTTGACGGTCTCGCGGCCCCGGCGCATGGTTGCTGAGTCCACTACGTCGTCGTGCGCCATGGTGGCGGCGTGAATCATCTCGACCGCTACGGCCGCGTCAATTAGCTGTTCGTTCCAGCGGCCAGACGCTTTGGCCACGAGCAGGATGAGGGCCGGCCGGAGGCGCTTGCCCTTGAGGGTAGCCATGTAGCGGGCAATGACGTGGACCAGCTCGACATCGGCATTGAGTTCGGCGTTGAGCCGCTTTTCAAACCGGGCCAGTTCTTGATCGATAAGACCGATACAGGGATCCATAAATAAGGTATCTGTCACTGATTAGATCGCTAAATAAATAGAAAATTTAGAAGCTAAGTATTGAAAATATGCCTGTCAATCTACGCACGAGGTGCTGGCAATGGATTGATCGCGCGCTATGAATTATACTTATCGCTTCATTGCAATAGAGGGAGACCGCTATGAAAATTACTCAGATCAAGACCTATTTGATGCACTGTGCGCCGGCGTCGGCGAGTGGTTGGTCGGCGCGCAACTGGCTCTTTGTCAAGGTCGAAACCGACGCGGGTATCTACGGCGTGGGCGAGGCTTCGGGCTGGCCGCGCGTGGTCGAAACGGCCATCCACGACTTGACGCCTTTGATGCTCGGCGAAGACCCGTTCCACATTGAGCGGCTGTGGAGCAAGATGCAGGTGGCGATGATGGGCCACGGTATGACCGGCATCGTCGGCTCGGGTGCCATGACCGGCATTGAGATGGCCTTGTGGGACATCAAGGGCAAGGCCCTTGGGCAGCCGGTGTGGAATCTCTTGGGCGGCAAAATGCGCGACCGAGTGCGGGTCTATGCCCATGCGCACGAGAAAGAGCGGGCGCGCACCTTGGTCGATCGGGGCTATACGGCGATTAAGACCGGGGGGATTAACAACTGCGTCGAAACGGTTGCCGCCATCCGCAAGGAGGTCGGCGACGAGGTAGATCTCATGGTCGATGTCCACGGCCCGCCTTGGCTGACCACGCGCGACGCCATTGCCTTGGGGCGCGCACTTGAAGACTACGATTTGCTGTTTTACGAAGATCCGGTCGCCCCTGAAAACATCGACGCCCTCGCTCGGGTTGCCGACGCGGTAGATATCCCCATTGCCGCAGGTGAACGCCACGCCACCATTTGGGGCGTCAAGGAACTGATTGAGCGCGAAATCATCGACGTGGTACAGCCGGATACGGGCCGAGCTGGGGGCTTGGGGCAGATGAAGAAAATCGCCGCGATGGCCGAGGCCCATTACTGCACGATGGCCCCGCACGACGGCTCGTTGGGGCCGGTCGCCGAAATGGCGGCTGTCCACCTAATGGCCACGCTGCCCAACTTCCTGATCTTGGAGCACCTAGCCGACGATGTACCGCAGCGCTACGAGGTGATGACTGGCCAGCCGGAAGTGATCGACAGCCACATCGCGGTGCCAGATGCGCCCGGGTTGGGCGTGGACCTAGTCGAGGAGGCGATTGCCCAATATCCGTCGCAGGGCAACATTGCCGCGCCGGATACGAGCTATGATTATCAATACGTTCAGGCGCGGGTTGGGCGGGCGCTGTGGCTTAGCCAACGGGAAATGTCGCCGCCAAGCTATCGGCCCGGCGAGATCTACTAGGCGTATAGCTTACCGGGGTTGAAAATGCCTTGGGGGTCCAGGGCGCGCTTGAGCATCTGGTTCATGCGCGCCGCGCCGGTGCTGAGCGGGGTAAAGGCGTCTTCGTTGCGTTCGTCGGCGGCAAAGCGCCAGCCGATGGCTTGGTGGTGTGCGGCGGTGCGATGCAAACGCTCGGGTTGGGCGGCCACTGGCAACAACGCCCACAGCAAGCCGCCGGCCCAGTCCAGCCCCCAGCGGCTGAGTCCCTCGGCCGCTAGTGCTTTTATTAATGGTGCCATTTGGGTCGGCGGTCCACAAAAGCGCCAGCGCTGTTGGCCGGCGGCTGGAACCAGCCATTCAAGTTCGCGCCAGTGTCGCCAGAAGGCCTGCGACTCGGCTTCTTCTATTATCTCGGACTCGGCTTTTGCGTCTTCGCGCAGCGTTGCTAGCTGTGCCCGCACGGCTGGTGCCGGGCCTTCGACGCGGGCAGCTAACCGATCGGCATCGCAGACTAGGCCGGTGATTTGCAGGGGCCGCGCTGCCCAGGCGAGAATGCGCGCGTGGGCAGCCGTGGACGTCAGTCCGTGAATGAACAGCGTTGCTTGGGTTTCAGGGCGCGGCCAGACTTTGAGGCAGACTTCGGTGAGTACTCCCAGCGTTCCGAAGGAGCCAGCCAACACTTTGGACAGATCGTAGCCCGTGACGTTTTTGACGACTTTGCCGCCGGTGCGAATGCGCTCGCCGTGGCCATCGATCAGCTCGGCGCCGAGCAAATGATCGCGCAGTGCACCCAGCTTAAAACGCCGCGGCCCCGAAAGGTTGCAAGCCACGGTGCCGCCGATGGTCGCAGCCGCACCCCAAGCGGGCGGCTCGAAAGCGAAGTACTGGTTTTCGTTGCGGCACAGGGCTTCTAGCTCGCTCAGCTTGGTGCCGGGGCGAGCGACTAGAATCAACTCGTTGGGCTCGTAGCTGACGATGCCGGTGAGCGTGGAGAGGTCGAGTGGAATTCCGTCGTGGTGGCGTCCGAGAAAGGATTTGCTGCGGCCGGCAAAAATGTTTAAGGCCGCGTTTTTGGCTAGGGCGTGGCGAACTCGCTCTTGGATGGCGTCGGCTGCGTCGCCTTGGTTCATGTGCGCGGAGGCTAGGGCTTTTGCCCTGTCAGACCTTGATGTCGTTTTCTTTTAGGAACTGATGGACGCCTTTTTTGTTTAAAGTGCGTAGGGCACGGGCCGTCAGGCGGAGCGTGACGGTGCGGTTTTCTTCGGGAATGAAGATGCGTTTTTTGATGAGATTAGGCTGTTGGACGCGCTTGGTTTTGCGCTGCGAGTGACTGACGTTGTTGCCAACTAGGCCTTTAACTTTGGTCAGGCTGCATTGTCTGGCCATGAGTGCCTCCCTGGTAAGAAACTATAAAACTTAGCGGCCTTGAGCCGATAAGTCAAGGTGAGATGCTCTTGACAAAAAGAGGGCTTGGAATGACCTTAAAAGTGCCAATCACCATGATCCAATGACCAATCCCGCCCATACCACTTTATGAGATTCAAATGCTGTTTTTGGCTGCTCGCGCTTTTTTGCGGCAGTGCGGCGATGGCGGAATTGCGCGTAAGCCAACAGACGCCACAGCGCCTGCGGTTGGTTTGGCTTGCCGAGGCCCGAGAATTGGAGCAGGGGCGTGGTGCCTTAATCGGCGTCCCGACCGACGGACAGGTTCGCTTGGAACTAGTCGAAGCTCGCGTAGCGCGGCAAGATCGCGCTGCTAAAGACGACGCGCCCACGCCGGGGCCGGTCTTTCTCGGCGAGCGTGGTTTTGTGCGCCGCCAGCGCGTCGTTCCGGTGGTGTTTGCCCCGCGCGTCGAAGCGGATGGCACCCGGACGCTGTACGATCGCATCGTCGTCGATCTGCACGTGACCGGCAGCAGCGGCTCTCGCGTTGCCGACCCTTGGGGCGAAGTATTCTACCGAGGCTTGCTGGTCAATCCCGAGCAAGCCAAAAACTGGCGATTGCCGCCCAAGCAGCGCCCAGTGGGCAAAAGCGCGTTGCAGCAAGGAACTTGGCTGCGGATTTTCGTCGCCGAAGAGGGGCTCTACAAGCTATCGGGAGCTGACTTAGCGGCCGCTGGAGTGTCGCTCGGCGCTGTCGATCCAGCGAGTTTGCGTCTGTACTACGGCGGCGGCAAGGCCTTGCCCATCGACGAGATAAATCCACCCCAAGCCCTGCGGGAAGTGGGCTTGGCGGTAGAAGACGGCGGTGATGGCCGCTTGGACGCCGATGACTTCGTCTTGTTTTGGGCCGAGCCGGTCAGCCGCTGGGAATACGCGCAAGACAGCCGCTCGTTTCAGTATCGGCACAATCTTTACACCCGCGAAAACGCATACTGGCTGGGTTTCGGCGGTGGCGGCCAGGGGCGGCGGGCCGAGCAAAGGAGCGGTGCTCTGGCCGAGTCCAACCCGCAGCAGCCGACGAGCTATCGGGCGCGGATCCACGAGCAAGCCGAGCAGTTTATCCTCAACCAGCTTTACGGTATGAAGTCCGGTTACACTTGGTATTGGGAGGATTTTCGCGGCAATGCGCGCAATTTTCCGCTCGTGGTGCGGCAGGCGGTCCCCGAGCCGGTAGCCGTGCGTTTGGGCTTTATCGGGGTGCCTGGGACCCAGCCGCAGTTTGAGGTGCGCTGGAACGAAGAGACCATTGGAACCGCAGCTTTTGCAATCCCAGAGCGAGCGGGGCAGCTGCCGGTTACATCCGATACGCTATGGGCGACGCCAGGAGCGCAGGAGGGGCTGAACCACCTGGGGATCTTTCACTCCGGCAATCCAGCTCGCTTCGACTGGTACGAAGTGGAATACAGCCGAGGCTTTGTCGCCGAACGCGGCGAACTCTTCTTCAGCTATCCGCTGACCGGCACCACGCAATTCCGCCTCGCGGGTTTGGCCGCTGAGCCGCCGCGCGTCTTTGAGGTGTCTGCGGGTTTGGCCGAGATCGTGGACTTCGAGTACGATGTGCAAGCCGGAACGGTAATTTTTCAGGATCGGCCCGGGGATGTGCCGCGTCATTACGCAGTAGGCGGCCCGGCGACTTGGAAGCGACCGGTGCGCATCGAACTCGACTGGCCCAGCGACTTGACGAATAGGAGCCAGGGGGCCGATTGGGTGGCGATTTACCACCGCGATTTTCGCGCCGCAGCCGAGCGCTTGGCACAATGGCGGGCGGAAGACGACCGCTTCGGGCCGCCTCTACGGACTATGGCTATCGACGTCCAAGACATCTACGACGAATTTTCCGGCGGCCTTTTAGACCCGGCGGCGATCCGCAATTTTCTCGCCTATGCGGCCGAGCACTGGGAACTCGCGCCGCTATTTGTGGTCTTGATCGGCGATGGCTCGTACGATTACAAAAACAATTCAGCCCTCAGTCAGGGCAATTGGATTCCGCCGTTCCAAGACGGCGACAGCACGTACGACGAGTGGTACACGCGCGTGGTGGGCAGCGATTTGTACCCCGACATGGCCGTTGGGCGGTTGACGGTGCAGACTGCGGCCGAGGCCGATGGGGTCGTCGATAAAATCATCGCCTACGACCGCACCCCCGAATTGGGGCCTTGGCAGAGCCGACAGGCATTAGTCGCGGACGACTTGTTCAATCGCGACAGTCCAGCTAAGGTCGAGTCGATGTTTCTCCTAGACAGCGAATACATGGCCCGCAACATCCTGCCCAGTTCGCTGGACTTGATCAAACTCTACATCGCCCAATTTCCCTTAGAAGGACGAGAGAAACCGCGAGCCCGCGACGAGTTTATCCGGCTTTTCAACGCCGGCGCGCTCACTGTGACTTATTTGGGGCACGGCAGTTTTAATGTGCTGGCCCACGAGAGCATGTTCTTGCTTGCCCGCGATTTGGACAAACTCAAAAACGGCGCTCGCTTGCCTTTGTTCTTCACAGCTGCTAGTCAAGTTGGGGTGTTCGACGATCCGGTGCGCATCTCGGTGCCCGAAGCGCTCCTAAAAAAAGAAGACGGGGGCGTGATCGGCATGATTTGCGCGACCCGAGTGGGGTATCACACCACCAATGTTCATTTGGCCAACCAGTTCTACTGGCAGATGTACCACACTGGACGGGAGCACGTACCGATTGGCTTGGCCCTTTTTGAAGCCAAGCAATTGCTGCTGCCGCAGTACAACCCCAGAGGCAGCACTACATTCCGCAACATTCAGCGCTACTCGCTCTTCGGCGACCCGGCGACGCGCTTGGCCATGCCGCGCTTTCGGGTGCAAATCGATGGGGCCGATTCGCTCAGTGCCCTCGGCGAAGTAGCCATCGCTGGTCAAGTGCTCGACGCTGGGGGGGCGCCGGCTGCTGCTTATGCGGGTCAAGTGTGGTTGCAGGCTTTTGATTCGAGTGAAGCGAGCGACTTGGAGGGCTATACGTATCTGCAGGCTGGTGCCCCCATCTTTCGCGGCCGCTTTCCCGTAGCCGAAGGCCGCTTCAACGCTGCGTTCCGAGTCCCTAAAGATATTACCTATGGAGGACAAAACGGCCGCATCAGTGCCTACGTCTGGAGCGATGACAGCCCGGCGGCCGTTGGCGCGGCGGACGGACTGGTGCTGGCGGGCACCGCCGCAGGGGTGGAAGCGGATGTGGAAGGGCCGGAAATTTCCCTGCGCTTCGCGGGAGCCAAAGGCGGCACAGTGCCGCCGCAGACGGTGCTGTTGGCCTCCATTGCCGATCCCAGCGGCATCAACATCACCGGAGAGACCGGGCACGAAATCGAGCTGTCGATTGACGGCGAGTTGTTCACTTTGACGGATCTGTACAGCGTGCAGGGGGGGGATTATCGGCAGGGCGTCATCGAATTTCCCCTGCCCGAATTGGCAACAGGCAAACGCGAAATCCGCCTGAAGGCCTGGGACAACTTCAACAATTCGTCGCGTGAGACCGTGGTCATCACCGTCGGAGACGGGGATACCAGCCTTGCCAACGTTTTATTTTATCCGAATCCCATGCGCGATAGCGGCTACTTCACCTATGAGTTAGCAGACGACATGCGGGCGGTGCAGATAGAGGTCTTTTCGCTGGCCGGGCGGCTGATAGAGCGGCTAGACGGACAGACCGACGCTGGTTACAACCAAGTGCCTTGGACGCTGCCGGCGGGTTTGGCCAATGGCGCGTATATTTATCGGATAGAAGCCGAGCGGCAAAACGGGGCTGCGATCGCGCGCCGCGCCGTCTTGCAGGTTGCCAAATGAGCAGGGCGAGAGGAGTGCTTTTGCAGCAGTGAGATCGCCTTAGTATTGTGGGCATCATTTTTATATTTTTTTCCGAGCTGAGGAGGACTCCGCTATGAGGAAACTGACGACCCTGCTGTTGGCTGGCCTTTGCGTCGGCGGATGGCCCGATGGGGCCCAGGCCACGCCCGAAAGCCGCAGCGCTCCGCTGCTGTTGTTGATAGAGCCGGGCTCACGCGCCATAGCCATGGGCGAATCGTACGTGGCGGTGGCCGATGACGCTACGGCGAGCTACTTTAACCCCGCCGCGCTCGTCGGGCAGAGCAAGAAAAAGCTCCACCTTTCCCACACCAAGTGGCTGCCGAAGCTGGCCGACGACTTGTCCTACGAGTTTCTGGCCTATTCCCAGCCGGTGGCCGGGTGGGGCAACTTTGGCTTCAATGTCGCGCTGCTAAATCTAGGCGAGCAGATCCGCACGGACGAGCGCGGCAACCGACAAGGCACTTTTCGCAGTTACGACGTGGCTGCGTCTGTGGCGTACGGGGCGCATATCGGCGACAATACGTCCGCTGGCATCGGCTTGAAGTTTATCCGCAGCAACTTGGCCGATGCGGGGGCCGGCATTGAGCGGGGCCGCGGTGTGGGCAATAGCTTTGCCGCGGATTTGGGCTTTTTGTGGAAGCCGGTTGCCAGTCTCAGTTTTGGCGCGGCCCTGCGCAACCTAGGCCCCAAGATCGCCTATATTGACGCCGATCAGGCCGATCCACTGCCCCAGCACATCGTCGTTGGAGTGGCCTACGACGTGATGGATACCCAATACAACGACCTGATGCTCTCCTTTGATCTGTACAAGCCTTTGATTGCCGATGGATCTTTTGCCAGCAATTTGGCCAAGGCATGGGCCGACGAGGGCCTGAGCAACGAGTTCAAAGAGATGGATTTGCACGTGGGCGGCGAATACCAATACGGACTTTCGGCGCGCGAAGGGGAGGCGTTTATCGCCTTGCGGGCGGGACTTTCTCAGGACACTGATGGCGGGGTAAGCACCAGAACTTTTGGCGTTGGGCTAAAATACAATCGCTTCCAGTTTGACGTGGCGTATATCATCGGCGGTGAAGAGACTGTAGTGGGAGACAATACACCCATTTCCATGAACATCGTCTTCTGAGGGGGTTCTCATCAGACGCTGGTTTTGTTGTCGCATCGAGCGGCAACGCGGCAATTTAGCTCCACTGTTAAGCTGCTGTTGTTTCCTGCTGTTGTCCGCGGCTACCGCGGCTGACGCCCAGTGGCGAATTTTGGCCTTGCGGGTGGATTTTCCGCGCGAGGACCCAGACCAATCGACGACCACTGGCATCGGCGCGTTCGATCTGCGCTTGGCCGCGCAAGCGACCAAAGACTACGCGCTGCCCTACGACCTGCCGCCGCACGACCGCGCTTATTTTGAGCGGCATTTGACCGCGTTGGCGCGCTATTACGAGGTCGTTTCCGCAGGGCAGGTGGCGATTTCCTCCGAGGTGTTTCCCCGCGTCGCACAGCAGGCGTACACCCTGCCCCAATCGATGCTCCACTACGGCAACGGACGCACGACCGAGGAGATTGGCGCGAAGTGGATCGAGTTGGTGCGCGATGCCCTCAACGCGGCGCTGGCCGATCCCGATGGCCCGCGCTTGGACGAATTCAACAGTTTTCTCGTATTCCACGCTGGAGTCGGCTACGAGACCGGCCAACTGAACGACATTCGCTCGGTCTTCCTAGCCGGGCGCGATTTTGCGGATTTTAACGGCGGCCCGCTGACCGTGGGTGGCGTGGATATTGAGCAGGCGTGGATCTTGCCGGAGTCGCCCAGCCTCAACGGGCGGGCCGGCCTCAATGGCTTGTTGGCCAAGTTTTTTGGCCACCAGTTGGGCCTGCCCGGGTTGTCCAATTTTGCCACTGGCTCGCCGGCGATAGGAAGCTGGAGCCTGATGGATATAGGGGCCAACGCCTTGGGCTATGTGCGGGACGACAGTCTCGCGTGGGTGCGAGGGTTCGCGCCGCCGCATCCGATGGCCTGGAGCAAGATGCAGTTGGGGTGGATCGAGCCGGCGGTGGTGCGGCGCGACACCGTACTATGGCTGTTGGCGACCGATCGCAACGGCGATCTGCCCAAGGCTGTGCGCATACCCATTGACGGGCGCGAATACTTCTTATTGGAGAACAGGCAACAGCGCGGGCAGCGCATTGTGGCGGGCGCAGACGAAAATAAGGTGTGGATCGATCTCGATGAGGTCACCATAGAACAGAGCGTGTGGACGGCGATGGACGAATACGACGCTTTTGTCCCGGGGTCGGGCGTGCTGATATGGCACGTTGACGAAGGCGTGATGAGGAGCGCGGAAGACCCCAGCACTGTGAACAATAAGGCCCATTGGCCGGCGATTGTCTTAGAAGAGGCCGACGGGTACCGCGACATTGGCAATTCGCGCCGTGCGTGGGAATTGCAATTCGAGGGATGGCACGACGATCCGTTCGCCATCGGCGGACCAACGCTATTCGGCCCGGCGACGCGCCCCGATTCGCGCAGCAATCGGGAGTGGGAGACCGGCATTGAGGTCGAAGTGCTTTCTGCGCTCGGCGATACCATGCAGGTGGCGATACGCTTTGGCCGCGCTCGTTTGGGCTGGCCGCGGGATTTGCCGGGCGACGGTCGGCTGCAAGCTGCGGATTTGGATGGCGACGGAATAGAAGAGTTGATTTTTGAGGCCGGGGGTGGGGTCGGCTATGCGACGGGTAATGGCGTCGCGTCGTGGCGAGTACCAGAGGCGCGGCTGCTGGCGGTGGGTGATGGCGATGGCGATGGCCGGCCCGAGGTTTTTTTGCGGCGCGACGCAGCGGTTAGCGCGTGGGATGTTGGGGCCGGCCAACCGCTGTGGCAACTGGCGCTAGACGAGGTGCCGTTGGCCGCGCGTTTGAGCGCGGGCGCGCTGCTTGTCGGAGCGGAACAGACGTACGTAATAGATGCCATAAGCGGCGAGTTAAACGAACAAAGGCCGCCGATGAGGCCCGCGGCGGTAGGTGATTTGGACGGCGACGGCCAAGTCGAGCCGATCGTGGCCACGGTCGGGGGGCAGGTTGAAATAGGCTCAGAGGTCGTCGCGTTAGGCGATTCGCTGGGCGCACCGCCGGTCTTGGGCGATTTGGACGGCGATGGCTTGTTGGAGGTGGTTTTGCTTGGGCGCGGTGGAGCGATACACGCTCTGCGGGCCGATGGATTGGGCCATGCCGATTTTCCCACGGCCCTGCCGCGCTTTGCCGAGGTCGGCGATCTCGCCTTTGAGCCGGTGCTTTGCGACGTGGATGCCGACGGCAAGCAGGAGATATTCGTCGCGGGCTACAGCGGAATTTTTGGCCTAGATGACGATGGGCGGCTCTTGCCGGGCTTTCCCCTGCTGATGGCCGCTCCGCCGACGGGGTCGCCGGTGGTATTAGACTTAGACGGCGCCGGCCGCTTGGCGCTAGCGGCGTTGGATAGCACGGCGGTGTATGCGTGGGATTTGCAGCAGGTGGCGGCGCAGTACACTGGCGGACTGGCTCATTGGCCGCAGGCGGGTGCCGATGCGGCTGGGTCGCGGACCGCGCTGGTGGCTGGTCGGCCCGTTGCAAGGCCCGAGTTGCCCTTGCTAAGCCGGGTCTATTGCTATCCCAATCCAGTCGGCTCGAATCAAGAAGCACATTTGCGCTTTGCGCTGGGCGTGGCCGGACGCATCCAATTGGAGGTGTTCGATGCGTTGGGCGGGCGCGTTGGCAAGCTGCGCCGCGACGGCCTAGAAGCGGGTGAGCGCGAAATTGCGTGGTCGGTAAAAGACTATGCGAGCGGCCTGTATCTATGCCGGTTGATCGCGCACAGCGACGACGGACGGCGCGGAGAAGCCGTGGTCAAAATGGCGGTGAGTCAGTGAAGGGGTTGGCGCTTTGTCTGCTGCTGGGCTGGGCGAGTAATTGCTTAGCCCAAAACCACCCAGAGCTAGCGTGGCAGGTAGTGGAGACCGAGCACTTCCGCATTTTCTACCACCAGGGGTTGGAAGGAGCGGCCGCGCGGGCGGCGCGCATGGCCGAAGCCGCGTACGCCCCCCTGACCGAGCTGTATGGGTACGCGCCTGATGGGCGCGTGCGGATCGTGCTCAAGGACTACGACGACTACGCCAATGGCGCGGCTTTTTTCTATCAAGACACCATTGAAATTTGGACCACATCGCTGGACCACGACTTCGACTTACGCGGCAGTTCGGACTGGCTGCGCAACGTAATAACTCACGAATTTGCCCACATCGTTTCGCTGGGGGCGGCGCGCAAAGGCGTGCAGCGCGTCCCCGCGCTTTACTTGCAGTACTTTGGCTACCAACGGGAGAAAAACCGACCCGACATTCTCATCGGCTACCCAGATGTCATCGCCTCCTATCCGGTGATGGGCACCGTGATGCCGATGTGGCTGGCCGAGGGCGCGGCCCAGTATGGCACTGCGACGACGGCCCACGATCGCTGGGACGCCAACCGCGACATGGTGCTGCGTTCCTTGGTGCTGGCCGACGAGCAGCTATCCTTCGAGCAGATGGGCGTCTTTGGCAAGCAGGGCTTTGGCAACGAATACGTGTACGATCACGGCTTTGGCTTGGTGCGCTATATCGCCCAGACGTACGGCGAAGACAAAATCGCCGAACTGTACCAGGCCGCCGCGCAGTGGCACACCCTGGCCATTGACCGGGCGTGTAAAAAGGTCTTGGGCAAGACCGCGGACCAGCTATACGGCGAGTGGATTGCGTCCATGCGGCAGGGCTATCGGGCGCAGGTAGCGGCGTTGGGGCCACTGCGCGAGGGCGAGCCGATCGCAGATGTCGGCTTTTCCAATTTGCGGCCGCAACTGGCGCCCAATGGCGAGCAATTGGCGTATCTATCGACGGGCAAACGGCACCACTACCCGCACGGTTTGATCGTGCGCGACCTCGCGACCGGCGAGGAAGAAGTTGCCGCCTTTCCGGTGGCGGCTTCGACTGTGGATTGGTCGCCGGATGGGCGCAAGCTGCTCTTTTCGCGCATTGACCGGGCAGACAAATACGGTTCGCGGCAGGCGGATATTTACGAATGGGATTCTGCGGCGGCTGGGGCTAGTTTTTGGCGCAATATGCTGTGGTGGGTGCCGGCTATGGTCAGTG
Organism: Candidatus Latescibacterota bacterium; assembly: GCA_965221515.1. GTDB lineage: Bacteria > Latescibacterota > UBA2968 > UBA8231 > UBA8231. The sequence continues at coordinate 2,213,925 of OZ244897.1, read as the reverse complement.
GCACGGCCCCGGAGACGCCGCGCATCAAGCGACTGACGCAGGGGATGCGGGCGCTGTATCCGACCTATTCGCCCGATGGCGAGTGGATCGTCTTCGTGCAAAACAAGGGCACTAATAACAACTTGGCGATGATGCGGGCCGACGGCACCGACCTGCGCTATCTGACCCATTTCGCCGACGGCACCCAGCTTTACACCCCGCGCTTTTCGCCCGACGGAGGCAAGCTGGCGTTTGCAATTGCGCGCCAGGGACAGCGCGACATCGCGGTGGTGGCATTGGACGCCGGGAAAAATTTACTCGCCGAAGCAGCGTTTGACCTCGCCATCGCTACGCCCGGCACCGATCGCGACCCCACGTGGAGTGCCGACGGCGCGGAGCTCGTGTTTGCATCGGATTTCAGCGGCATTTTCAATATCTATGCTCTGAACGTAGAGACGCTCGCCCTGCGGCAGATAACGAATACTGTTGGCGGGGCGTTCAGTCCAGCGGTCGGTGCCGACGGCGCGGTCGTCTTTGCGGCTTATACGACGGCTGGTTTTGAGATCCGCCGGTTGCCGGATGAGGGGACGCCGGTGGCGGCTGAAGAGGCGTGGTTTGCGCGAGATTTGTCGCTGGCTTGGGACGACGCGCCTGTGCCGGCGTTGCCGAGCGCGCCGCAAGCGTATGGCATTGACTTTCTCAAGACCGGGGTTTTGCCGCGGCTTTTTATCGACGAGGGGCGTTTCAAGGCGGGCGCGTACATCAGCGCTGGAGATGTGCTCAATCGCCAGAGCGTATTCGCCGGGGGGGCCATCGCGCCGACCAATGCCGACCGCGATTTGTTCGCCATATACGAGTTTAAGGGATTCCGTCCCACGTTCTTTTTGCAGCTGTTCAATCAGCGTCGGCACTCGGCTCGCGGCGATAGCTCGGAGGCGCGGACGCTCATTGTCAACGCCGTCAACTACAACCTCAGTCAGTTTAGCACCGGGGTGCGCGGCAAATTGGGGCGCTATGGGGAGTTGGCGGCCTCCTTGACCTACGATCGCTACGACGCCAGCGTCGAGAGCGACTGCTTGGTCTGCAAAGGCGACGGACAAGTCGGCTTCGAGCGCACTAGCCAGCGGCCCTTTGGCTATACCTATCTCAATGGCTTTGGCTTGGGACTGGCCTATCGGCTGGAGATGATTGCGCGGCGGCGGGACCGCGATATAAGCCCGGTGGGCCGCCAGCTCTACGTGCGCTACGATCGGATGTTCAACTATTTCATCGACGGCTTTAACGAGCAGGCATCTTTTATCGACGAAAACTATATCAAGCTCTTTTACAATCAGTTTACCGTCGATTGGCGAGAGCACATGCGTATGCCCGGCAATAGTCGTTTGGGCCTGCGGCTGTATGGCGGCTGGATTGACAACGAGGCCGTAAACGACACGTCGCGGGTCGGCGACTTTTTCGACTATCGCCTCGGCGGCCTCAACTTTATGAAGGGCTATACGTTTTATAGCATTGAGGGGCGCAAGGCTTTGATGGGCACGGCGACGCTGCGCTTTCCCCTGCTGCCAGATGTGGGCAAGCGCGTTGCGCAGCTGTATTTCGACAAAGTGTATGGTGCGGTGTATGGTAGCATGGGTAAGGCTTGGGGACGCAGCGGTGAGTGGAGTCAACGGTATGGACGCAGCGGTCCGCTGCGGGATGTGGGAGGGCAGTTGCGCTTTGACTTGATTTCATATTACAGTGTGCCGACGCGGGTCCAGGTGGATGTGGCTTACGGGATTGACGAAGTGCCAGATAAGGGGCGGTGGAAGTCGTATTTTACGGTGTTATTCGGGTATTTGTAGTTGGGTAGGTGAGGAAGTAGTAGAGTACGACCAGTTGAAAGAGGCCGCACAAAAAGTTGGCAAACAGGCGCCGGCCTACGTCAAGCATGTCTTGAGCAATCATCTCGAATGCGCAGGCGATTTTGGATGCTGCCGCAATGGAAAGGAGCGAGCATGACGAGGGTAGGAATCGCGCTGGTGGTCGCCGTGCTAACTGCCGCTGGCGTTCGCGCCGATGGATTGCCGAGTATCTTAAGCGCGGAGGGGCAGGCGTTCTTGGTGGGATTGCGGGCGTTGGCAGGCGATGCAAATAGTGAGCCGGCACCGCCCGCAAAGGCGCGCCAGGGCAAGTCGTCGAAGCGGGCGTTTTTGCTTTCCGCGCTGGTGCCGGGGTTGGGGGAGTGGTATGCGGGGGCCAAGAAGCGCGGGGCGGCGTTTTTCGGCGCCGAAGCCGCACTAGTGGGCATGTGGGCGGCTTGGAAGAGCCAGGGCGACGAGCTAGAGGAAGAGTTCCGGGTCGTGGCGGACGAGCATTGGGATCCGATCAACTACTTGGCTTGGCGCGGCTCGACGATCTCGAATTATTCGTCGATCACCCACGCACTGCCCTGTAGTAGCGAGGTTGTCGAAGTGTACATTCCAGCGATGCAGCAGTCGGGCCATGCGGATTTTGGCGGGTGTGCGCCTAGTGAAATTCAGCAATACTACGAACTGATTGGCAAATACGATCAATATGTAGCTGGTTGGGATGATCTAGTACGGCGCAAGACGGGTAATGCGGCCGCGCCGACTGAAGTCGATTCGGTCGAAAATTTCCATTCCGAGCGCCGGCTTCGCTACGAAGACCAACGAGACGAGAGCAATCGCTTTCTCAAGCGAGCTTCTACGATAAGTGGAATCATTTTGATCAATCACGTTATCAGTGCCATCGACGCGGCCCGAGTGGCGCGGGCGCGTGCTGCGGGTGCGGACGAAGCGGCCCTGCGGCGGCGGACGCGCTTGGCGTTGGTCATGCAGCCGTGGGTGCGCGGGCGCGTGCCCATGCTCTTGGCCTATAAACCGTTGGATTGAGCTTATGTGGTGCTGGATCGCGTTTATTTTATTGCTGCCCAGCGCGGCTGAGGCTGGGAAGGCCCAAGGGGCGTTTTGGCGCTCTTTGTTGGTGCCCGGTTGGGGGCAGCAGTACGCCCGCGGTGGCGGCGGCGGCTTCTTGGCCGCTGAGTTGGTTCTTTGGGGTGGCTATTGGGGTTTTGAGTGGCTGGGTCAGGTGCGCCGCGATCGCTACGAGGCGTATGCGGCCGAACGCGCGCAAGCGCGGCCCGAGGGCAAAAGGGACGAGTATTTCGACGACTTGGGGTTTTATGCGAGCCGGTTGCAGCACAACCAATTCGCCCGCTACGAAGACGGCCCAGACGCCGAGCTCTATTCGGTAGCAGCGGATTTCTTTTGGGAATGGGATCGCGACGAGTCGCGCCAGCACTACCGCCAGTTGCGCAATGCGAGTCAGCACGCGCAGCGGCAGGCACTCTATATGACGGGCTTGGTCGTCGTCAATCACCTCGTGGCCGCCATCCATGCGGCGCGGGTGGCCAGCGCCGCGCCAGCGCAGACCGGCTTGGTGCCCAAGGTGGTGGTGGGGCCTGCGGGAGCGGCGTTTTCCCTGGTGCGGTATTTCTACTGATGGCCTGCTTGTTCCCGCGAGTAGCTTGGGCGGCGTGGCTGCTTTTGCTGCCGCTGGTGGTCTCAGCCGAAGAGCGGATATGCGGGACGCGCTGGCTTGAGCAGCACCGCGCGTCGTTTGCTGCGGTAGCCCCCAAGGCAGTCGGCGCAAGTCAAGAAGTAGGCCCCATTGCAGTGGGCACCCAACTCGCCTTTTACGTGCCGACTGAATTCGCGCTCAAGCTGGCCACTTGCCGCTACCAGGGGACGCACTGCTATATCTTCGTCGAGGAGAGTCAGTGGGACATTATCGCAGCCCAGCCGGATGTAGATAAGCTGGGCGCACTTTTCGACGCGGCGACTCCGGCCGATCCCGAGCGCGGGGTCTTTGAAATAGCGGTCGATGCCTTTGGCGAGCCGGTCGATGTGGACGGCGATCCCCGCATTTTCATTCTGGTCTTGGACCTTCCTAGCAACATAGTCGGTTATTTCGACGGCAAGCTGTACGAACGGGCGCCGCCCCGATTGCGGCGCGATACGATTTACCTCGACGCGAGCACGCTGGCCTTTAGTGCCTATCTGGCCCACGCAACCTTAGCGCACGAATTCCAACACTTAATCCATTGGGGCCGCGATGCTGACGAGGAGCCCTGGATCGACGAAGGGCTTGCTGGGTACGCCGAGGAGCTGGTGGGGTTTTCCGAGGCCGATCCGAGCATGGTGCCGAGTTTTCTCGCGGATCCCAGCATCAACCTGACGCACTGGGTGTCCGAGTCGGCCAGTTATGGCAAGACCTATCTGTTCGTCTCTTTTTTAGCCGAGCGCTATGGTGCGGGGTTGGTTCGCCAAATTGTCGCCGAGCCGCGCAACGGCATTTTGGGCATTGACGACGCGTTTGAAAATCAAAACTGGATCGCCGATTACGCGAGTGCTTGGCGTTTGTGGATTGCGGCTAATTACGCGGGTGGATACGAGGCCCTGCGCGGTCGCCGCGCCGCCGCAGTTTCAGCACCTGATGTGCCTTTTGCGGAATTGACCGGCGCGGTTGGCAACCAATGGGGGGCAGCTAATGTGGCCATTGGCTCGAAGGGCGATATAGCTGTTGATTTCGCTGGCGCGGCTGAGGCGGACTATGCCGTGTGGGTGTACAGCCGCCGCGGCCAGCGCGGTGAACTGATGGCGATGGAACTCAGCGCGGATAATACCGGGCAGGTGCAGGCTGCGGACGTAGATAGTGCAGCGGTCATCGTCGGCCGAGCCTCGCCGACGGGCGGGGATTTTGTGCTGGCGGCCCGCTATGTTACGCCGACGGTCGTAGCTATGCCGGCCGCGGGGCGATTTGCGGCCAGCGACCTAGCACCGGTTTATCCGAACCCGGCCAACAGCGCAGTGAATCTACCCTTTCACTTGGCCAGAGAAGTGGATGTCGAACTGGCCATTTACAACGCACTCGGCCAGCGGCAAACCCAACTCATAGCCGGACGGCGGAGCGCGGGAGCACACGTGGCGCATTGGAATGCCTCCGGCGCGGCCAGCGGAACCTATTGGGCCGTGCTGAAAGTCGGTGGGGAGCGGCGGATGCGCCAGTTGATGCTGGTCCGGTAACGGCGGACCTAACTCCTTAGTCTGCTGGCTTGGGGCATCAGACCGCTGCTCAGCGGATTTTCTATTGTCCTAGCGGCGGTGTGGCGATAACGTTGTCAATCAATCGGACCTTGGACAGACGCACGGCAAGGGCGATGACGACCGGGCCGGTGATATGGGTTATTTCTGCGAGCGTATCCGGCTGCGCGATGGCAATGTAGTCAATGGCTGCGTCGGGTATGCGGTCGATGTGCGCCTGTATATTGGCGATGATTTGGCTGGCTTCGCGCTCGCCTCGTTCGACTTGTTCTCGGCCCCTTGTGAGGGCTTGGTAGAGTGCCGATGCACGCTGGCGCGCTGGGGCGCTGAGGAGGGTGTTGCGCGAGCTCATGGCCAAGCCGTCTGCTTCGCGCACGGTGGGGGCAACCGCGATGCGCAAGTCCAAGTTCAAATCGCGCACCAGTTGGCGAATAACGACCACCTGCTGATAGTCTTTCTGGCCGAAGACGGCTAGGTGCGGTTTGACCGCGGTGAATAGCTTGGTCACTACGGTGGTGACGCCGCGGAAGTGCCCAGGGCGGAAGGGGCCGCACAAACCCTTGGTTAGCTTTTCGACCTCGACGAAAGTCGAGAAATCGGCTGGATAAAATTCCGCTGTTTTGGGGTGGAAGACCGCATCGACCCCGCGGCGCGACAGCAGGTCGAGGTCGCGTTCGATGCTGCGCGGATAAATGGCGTAGTCTTCTTGCGGCCCAAATTGCAGCGGGTTGACGAAGATGCTGACGATCGTGCGGTCCGCGGCTTTGAGGCTGTGATCGACCAAACTGAGATGTCCCTCGTGCAAAAATCCCATCGTCGGCACTAACCCAATACACAAGCCCGCGCGGCGCCAAGTGTCGGATTGCCGCTGCATTTCCGCGATGGAATCAATGCGCTGCAAAACGGGCCTTTTCGGGGCGGGTGAGGGGGCCGACGGCCTTGGCTTGGCGACAGTCGAGCGCGGCGCGGTACTCAGCAAATGGCCGACCGGTGACTGGATGGCGAAGGTGCGGGGCGATTTCGCCGAGCGGCACTAGCACAAAGCTGCGCTGGTGCATGTGCGGGTGCGGCAGGGTCAGGTCGGCGCTGGCGATGGTGCGCTGGCCGTAGAGCAGCAAGTCGAGGTCGAGGGTGCGCGGCCCCCAGTGAATGTGGCGTTGCCGCTGGTGCTTTTTTTCGGCGGCGAGCAACGCGGCGAGCAGCGGTTGGGGAGCGAGCGAGGTGTCTATGGCAAAGACGGCGTTGAGGAAATCCGGTTGTGCGACCGGCCCCAGCGGCGGGGTTTCGTAGGCTTGGGAGACTTCCGCAAGGCAGGTGTTGGAAAGTGCAGCGACTTCTTTGAGCCCGGCTTCGAGATACGCGCGGCGGTCGCCGAGATTGCTGCCGCTGGCGATGTAGGCTCGCTCAAGCATAGGAGCGGTGTATTTCGACTTCGACGCCGTCAAAGTGCGCGGCGACCGGGGGGTTGGGTTTGCGCACGCGGACGACGACTTCGACCGGAGCGCAGTGGGTGCCCACCTTTTCGGCGATGCGCTCGGCGAGGGCTTCGACCAATTTACAGGGCTCGCCGGTGACTACATCGGCTACTAGCGCGTACACCGCTGGATAGTTGAGCGCCGCGTCTATGTCGTCGTTGCGCCCTGCTTGGCGAAAGTCGCCGTAGAGTTCGACATCGACCTCGTAGTGCTGGCCGAGTGTGGTCTCTGCGGGGAAAAGCCCGTGATAGGCAAAAAAGCGCATGTTGCGCAGGCGGAGTACGTCGTTAGGCATGGCGCGTCAGGGCGCGATAGGCGATGTCGCGGCGGCAATAGGCGTTGTCAAAGGCGATTTGATCGACGGCTGAGTAGGCTTTGGCGACAGCGGCTTGAATATCGCTGCCGGTGGCCGTTACGCCGAGCACCCGGCCGCCATCGGTAATAAAGCTACCAGCGCGCTGGGCCGTGCCGGCGTGAAAGATGAACACATCGTCGCGGTCGGCAAAATTCGCCAAGCCGCGGATTTCTAAGCCCTTTTCATAAAATTGCGGATAGCCGTCCGAAGCCATGACTACGCAGACGGCAGCGCCGGCCGCACATTCGACTTGTACTTGATCTAGGCGGCCATCGCAGGCGGCGGTGAGCACATCGACGAGGTCGGTTTTGAGCAGGGGCATGAGGATCTGGCATTCGGGATCGCCGAAGCGGGCATTGAACTCTACGACTTTAACGCCGGCGTCGGTGCACATCAGCCCGCAGTAAAGTACGCCTTGGTACGGGGTGCCTAGCCGGCGCATTTCGGCGAGCACGGGCTGGATGATGCATTGCTCGGCCTCGCGCACTAGGGCCGGCGTCATCACCGGGGCTGGAGCGTAGGCTCCCATGCCGCCGGTGTTGGGGCCTTTGTCGCCGTCGTAGATGGGTTTGTGGTCTTGGGCGGGCGTCAGGGTGATAAAGTGTTCACCGTCGCAGATTGCAAAAAGCGAGGCTTCTTCGCCAGTCATGTATTCCTCGACGACGATATGATGGCCGGCCCCGCCTAGGGTGCCTTGGTCAAGCATTTCGTGCGCTGCTGCGAGGGCTTGATCTAGGCTCTGACAGACGACCGCGCCCTTGCCGGCGGCTAGGCCGCTGGCCTTGACCACGAGCGGGGCACCCTGTTGGCGGATATAGGCGCCGGCCGCTTGGCTGTCGGTGAAGCTCTGGTGCCGGGCGGTGGGGACGCCGATGCGCTGCATCAGGTCTTTGGCGAAGGCCTTGCTGCTTTCGATGCGGGCGGCGGCTTCGGTCGGGCCAAAAATCGCCAGGCCGCTGGCGCGGAAGCGATCGACGATGCCGCCGGCGAGCGCGTCGTCTGGACCGACGACGGTTAGAGCGATTTGCTGCTGGTGGGCAAAGGCGACTAGGCGTTCGATTTCACCGACGAGTTTTTCGCGCTCGGCCACCGGGGTATCGACGCGAATATCGACGCATTCGGCGAGGGCGGCCATGCCGGGATTGCCGGGGGCGACGTAGAGTTTGGCGACGCGCGGGCTCTGCGCTAGCTTCCACACCAGGGCGTGTTCGCGCCCCCCTTTGCCGACGACTAGGACATTCATCGATGCTCCTTTCATGGGATCAGAGATAACCAAATTCCCGCAAATCGCGCTCTTTATCGCGCCAGTCTGGGCGAACTTTTACCCACAGCTCTATATAGACAGGCTCGTCAAGTAGTTGCTCCAAGGCGGCGCGAGCTTGGCGGCCGATTGCCCGCAGGCGCATACCCTTCTTGCCGATGACGATGCCCTTTTGACTTTCGCGCCCGACGTAGATAATGGCGCGCATGTAGGTTTTGCGGTCTGGGCGCTGGCGGAATTCCTCGATGTGGATATTAATCGCGTAAGGTAGCTCGTCTTCGAGATGCTCAAAAGCTACCTCGCGGATGCGCTCGGCGGCAAAAAACCGCTCGGGCTGTTCGGCCACCATATCGTCCGGGTAGAGCTTGGGACCACAGGGGAGTAGGGCCTCTAGGCGCGACAGCAATTTGCCGAGTCCGTCGCCGCGCAGAGCCGAGACTGGAATTGGGCTAGCGATGCCGTACTCGGCGGCGAGGCTTTTTTGCAGGCCGTCTAGGTGGGGGGGTTGTACTAGGTCAATTTTGTTGAGCGCGGCCAAGCATGGCACCCGCGTACGCTCTAAGAAATCCTTGATTAGGGCGCTGCGGTCTTTGGGGCGGGAGGCGTCGAACAGCAGCAAGGCTAGGTCGGCTTGGCGCACGGCTTGGTCGATCTGGTGGGCCATGGTCTCGTGCAGCTTGTAGGAGGCGTCAAGCAGGCCCGGCGTGTCTAAGAAAATTATCTGGCTCTGCGGACGGGTGAGGATGCCGAGGATGCGGCTGCGCGTCGTCTGCGGTTTGGCGGTGACGATGGAAAGCCGTTGGCCCAAGAAGGCGTTGAAGAGAGTGGATTTACCCGCGTTGGGGCGACCGGCCAAGGCCACGTAGCCGACGCGGGGTTGCTCAGAAGTGGAAACTGGCGGACAACTGGTAGGTTGCTTCGAGCGCATTGTGCTGCAAATAGGCGAAGTCGAGGTCGAGGTTGCGGTATGGGGTGAGTCCTAGCCCAAAGGCTTGGCGGCCTTCCTCCCATCCAGCTCGCAGGGTGATGTAAGAGTGGCGGTATTCTACACCGGCGTTAAAGGGCGGATTGTCGGCGGCGTCGGCTGCGTCGCCGCCGGAGCGGGTGGCTAGGAGGGCGGTGGTCTGGCCCCCGGCCATGGGTATGGCATACGCTAGGCCCAAGAGCAGGGCGGGCTGAATGCGGTCGGTGCTGTCCGTATTCCAGACTATGGGCGTGGTGGTCAGGTCGCGCACGGTAGCCGCCAACGCGAGTTGGGGGCTTAATTGGTAGCGCATGCCTAGGTCAAGGCCGAAGCCATAGGCCTTAAAAGAGGCGACGTGGCGATAGATGACTTTGGTGCTTAGCCCGAGGGATAGGTGGGCACCGAGTCGGCGACTGCCCGACAGATAGAGGGCGTAATCCGCGCTTTGCTCGGTTGAGGCGATGCGCGGACGATTGTCGATGCTGGGGGACTGAAGGGGATCGGGCAGTTCGGTAAAGTGGATGTGGTTGATGCCCATGCGGACTAGGCTTAGGGCCATGCCGTGCAACAGGCGGCCTGGCTGGGCGATGGCGACAAAATCGCGCTGGATGAGGCCGGAAAAGTGTTCGGAATGTGTCAGGTGAACTTGGCGCCTGTTGAGGGCCGACAGGCCAGCCGCATTCCAATAGCCTGCGGTGGCGTCGTCTGCCAGGGCGACATAGGCACTGCCCAAGGCCGCCGAGCGGGCACCCGCGCCCAAGCTGAGAAACTCACCGGCGTAGCGCGATGCAGCGTGTGCAGCCCCGGGCAATAACAGGACTAATGCAAGCAAAAAAAAGTGCTTGGGCATAATGGTAAAAAGCTAGCGGAAGGGGGGCCGAGTGTCAAATCGGTTTACTCGATCGGGCCTCGCACATGTGGACTCATGTTAAGCGATAAGGACGATTTGCAGATCCATGACGTTGGTGCCCGTAGGGCCCGTGATGACGAGGTCGTCCAACGCCGCGAAGAAAGGATAGGAGTCGTGGCGGTCGAGAAAGACGCGGGCGTCGAGACCTTGGGCGCGGGCGCGGCTCAAGGTCTGGCCGTCGGCTAACGCGCCGGCGGCATCGGTGGGGCCGTCGGTGCCGTCGGTGCCGCCAGAGAGTAAAGTGATGGCGGACCAGCCATCGAGCTGGAGGGATGCGGCTAAGGCCAATTCTTGGTTGCGCCCGCCCTGGCCGTCGCCGCGCAGCGTGACAGTCGTCTCGCCACCAGCGATCAGACAAGCGGGCCGAGCGATGGGACGGTTGGTCTCGGCGATTTCTTGGGCGATGGATACCAATGCCGTGGCCGCGTGCCGCGCCTCGCCCTGCAAGCGGCTGGTGAGGACGCAGACTTCGTAGCCCAGTGCGCTCGCTTTGTGTGCGGCCGCGTCAATGGCCAAGCGACTGTTGCCAATGACCAAGCTCTCAGCATAGGCAAAACAAGGATCCCCGGGTTTGGGGGTTTCCGGCCGCTCGCGGCGGGCACCGGCTTCGAGGTGGCGACGGACTGGAGAGGGCAACTGGTCGCGCAGGTCGTAGCGATCGACGATTACTAGGCAATCGCCAAAAGTCGTGGCGTCTGGGTGGGTTGGGCCGGAGGCAATGGTGTCGAGGGAATCGCCGATGACATCCGAGAGCATGAGGGCGACTGTGCGGGCCGGTGCAGCGGCCCGCGCGAGCAGCCCGCCTTTGATGGCTGACAGGTGTTTGCGCAGCGCGTTGATTTCGTCGATGGTTGCGCCGCAGGCGAGTAGGAGGCGGGTGGTTTCTTGCTTTTCAGCAAGGGTCAAGCCCTCGACGGGGGCCGGCAGCAAGGCCGAGCCACCGCCGGAGAACAGGCCGAGGACTAGCGCGTCGGGATCCAGGTTTGCTAGCAACTCGAGCTGACGACGCGCACCGACTACGCCCGCTTCGTCTGGGACTGGGTGCCCGGCTTCAAAGGTCTCGATTCGCCTCAACGGCAGCGCGTGGCCGTACTTGGTGTTGATGGCCCCGCACTCAATGCGGTCGCCGAGAATTGCCTCGGTGGCTGCGGCCATGGCCGCAGTGGCCTTGCCAGCACCGACTAGGCGCAGACTGGAAATGGTAGCGAGGGGAAAGCGGAGCGGGCCGCAGCGCAACGCACCGCCGGTGACCTTGAGGGTTTGGTGAATGCAACGGCCGGGATCGGCGGCAGCGACCCCGGCGTCAAAAATGGTGCGTGCATGGGCCCGCCGCAAAGCAGCATCCACCTAAGCACACCCTTAGAAACGACGCATGAGGCCGACAACTTTGCCGGCAATGCTGAATCCGTCGGCATCGGGTGAGACGACGATGGGGTCAAACGCCTCGTTTTCGGGTAGGAGCCGGATGCCGTCGGGGTCGGGGGCATAGCGCTTGACCGTGGCTTCGTCGCCGAGCAGCGCGACGACGATATCGCCGCGCTCGGCGCGGTCTTGCTGGCGGGCGATGACGATGTCGCCGTCGAGAATCCCGGCGTTGCACATGCTCTCGCCGTGGATGCGCAGGGCGAAGACATCGCCGGAAGCGGGAACGAGCGATGCATCGACGTTGAGCGTGTTCTCGATGTTTTGGGTGGCGAGGATCGGGGTGCCGGCGGCGACCCGGCCCACTAGGGGCACTTCGCGCAGATCAGCGGAAAGGGCGGCGGGCTTGACGAAATCGACGAGTTCGATGCCCCGAGAGCGGCGCGCCCGGCGGCGGATATAGCCTTTTTTTTCTAAAGTCTCTAAGGTGGTGCGCACGCCATTGGTGGAGTTGATGCTAAAGACGTCCATGATCTCGCGGATTGTCGGGGGGCCGCCGGAGCGAATTGCATTGGCGATGAAGTTGTAAATCGCCTGTTGGCGTTCGGTTAGGGGTTTGGGCATGAGTGTACCTCCATTGGGGAGGAAAGATGAACAGCGAACCTGAACTTATATATACTGCACATTAGTTCATTTGTCAAGGGGCACCTCTTCGTCTAATTTGCCCTCTCCATTGCTTACTCGGGGTGATGGTCTGTTTTGGTGCGACGGAAATTGAAGATCATGGAATCCATAGTCGCCCATGCGCGGCAAGTGCTACGGGAAGCGGGATTAGAGGCCGATGCCATTTTAGTTGTCGCGGTGTCGGGTGGCATTGATTCGACTGTGCTGCTCGATGTCTTGGCTGGCCTGGGGTGCCGCTTGCACGTGGCGCACTTGGATCACGCATTGAGGCCGGATTCGGCCGACGATGGCCGCTTTGTCGCCGACCAAGCGCAGCGGCGTGGACTGCCCTGCTCGGTAGAGCGCCGCGACGTGGGGGCTTACGCTGACACCGAGAGCCTGTCGATAGAGGAAGCGGGTCGGCGACAGCGCTACGCTTTTCTCGACCAAGTAGCCGCTCGAGTCGGGGCCGAGTTCATCGCCTTGGGGCACCACGCCGACGACCAAGCCGAGACCGTGATCTTGCGCCTGTTGCGCGGCAGCGGTGCCACCGGTTTAGGCGGGATGGCAGTGGTGCGCGAAGGCCGCTATCTGCGGCCGCTGCTGCGCGTGCGGCGCGCTGAGATCGAAAAATACGCACACCAGCGGGGCCTGTGCTACCGCGAGGATAGCTCCAACCGCGACCCGCGCTTTTTGCGCAACCGGGTGCGCGGGGAACTAATGCCTTTGCTCAAGAGCTATAATTCTAATATCACTGAGGTTCTAAATCGCACCGCCGCGTTGCTCAAAGCCGAGGACGACTTGCTCGCCGAGCTAACCCAAGAGGCTTTAGATAAAGTGATTTGTGAGCGTTGCAACGACAAGGTAGCTCTTGATAGTACTAGGCTTCTCGCTTATCATATAGCTCTACAACGGCGCGTGCTGCGCAGCGTGCTCCAGGGCCTTGCCGCCACCGAAGGCCCTTTTGATTTTGCCCGCATTGAGCAATTGGGGCAGTGGATTGGCGCCGATGATAAACGCCTGCGGGTGTTGGGTGCTGGATTGAGGGGGCAGGGTTGTGGTGCGCGTTACATCTTACGTCGCGGGCAGCGGCCGCCGGTCGCGCACTGTTTTGAGATACCCGGTGCGCTCGTGCTAAGCGAGCACGGCGTGAAAATCTGCGTTCAAATCGTCTCCCCGGAGCACTTCGACAAGGCCCAGTTAGGAGACACCGAGGTGGCTTTAGACGCGGACCGACTCGGCGCACGGGTGCAAGTGCGTAGCCTGAGGCCGGGTGATCGCTTCCAGCCGCTGGGCATGGCAGGGCACAAAAAACTGAGTGATTTTCTCATTGACGCTAAGTGGCCGAAAATCTCGCGCGACGAAGTGCTGGTGCTGACTCGCGGAGAGGAAATAGCTTGGGTTGTGCCCCTGCGTTCTAGTCATGCCTTTAGAATACAATCCACTACGCGCCGCATCGCCTTGTGTACACTGGGGCCTTGGGACGGCGATTGACCTATGAGCATCTGTCATGGAGGGACCGAAAAAGCAGACCCAACAAGAGCAACCTACGCGCCTTAGGGACGACCGCGGGCTGGACCGCCAAGAGGGCGACGGCGAAGACAAGCCGCGCCGCTGGCGTCGCCCCTCGCGGACTCAGGCGTTTTGGCTGTTCTTCGTGTTGGTGATGATCTTCACCGCCAAGTTCTTTGGCAGCAACCCCCCCGATCCCCAGCTTGTCTCCTATAAGCAATACCGCCAATACTTGGAAGAGGGCCGCATCGCCGAGGCCGTCATCGTTGGCGAGCGCGAGTTCGAGGGCGTCTTGGACGACGGGACCCGCTTTATAGTCAATTTGGGGCCAATAGACTCGGCGACCAAGCGCGAGTGGGGCGAACGAGGAGTCGATTTTCGCTTTGAGGAAGAACCCTTCCGCTGGTACAATTTCCTCTTCAGCTTTTTGCCGTGGCTGCTGTTTATTGCGTTCTGGATATTCATGTTGCGGCAGATGCAGGGCGGCGCCCGCGGATTGTTTTCTTTTGGCAAAAGTCGGGCCAAGCTGCTAATGGAAGACAAGCACAAGGCGACTTTTGCCGATGTGGCCGGAGCCGACGAGGCCAAGAAGGAATTGGAGGAGATCATTGAATTTCTCAAAGATCCCCATCGGTTCCAGCGGCTCGGCGGGCGGATTCCCAAGGGCGTCTTGATGATCGGGCCGCCGGGCACGGGCAAGACGCACTTGGCGCGCGCGGTGGCCGGCGAAGCAGGGGTGCCCTTCTTTTCGATTAGCGGCTCGGATTTCGTCGAGATGTTTGTCGGCGTTGGCGCTTCGCGGGTGCGCGATCTTTTTGAACAGGGCAAGACCAATGCCCCGTGCTTGATCTTCGTCGATGAGATCGACGCGGTGGGCCGCCACCGAGGCGCCGGCATTGGCGGCGGCCACGACGAGCGCGAGCAGACCCTCAACCAACTGCTGGTGGAAATGGACGGCTTTGAGTCCAACGACGGCGTCATTCTCATCGCCGCGACCAATCGCCCCGATGTGCTTGATCCGGCGTTGTTGCGGCCTGGTCGCTTCGATCGCCGGGTGGTGGTTGACCTGCCCGACGTCAGAGGGCGCGAGGGCGTACTCAAGGTCCATGTGCGCAAGGTGCCGCTGGATCCGGACGTCGATTTGCAAAAGGTCGCACAGGGCACGCCCGGGCTTTCTGGAGCCGACTTGGAAAACTTGGTCAACGAAGCGGCGTTGCTGGCCTCGCGGCGCGACCGCAAGACCGTTGATATGGGCGACTTTGAGGCCGCCAAAGACAAGGTAATGCTCGGGGCTGAGCGCCGCAGCATGGTCCTGACCGAGGAGGATCAGCGGCTTTCGGCCTATCACGAAGCGGGCCACGCTTTGGTCGCCAAGAGCCTCAAAGGTGCTCCGGCCATTGGCAAGGCCACCATTATCCCGCGAGGGCAGGCCATGGGGATGGTTTCCTTTTTAGCGGACGAGCGGCGTTCGCTGACCGAGACGCGGCTCAAGGCGCACTTGGCTACAGCGCTAGGCGGTTGCGTCGCTGAGAAATTGATCTTTGCCGAGCGCTCGACCGGAGCCCAAGGCGACTATCAGCAAGTGACGCGCTTGGCTCGTTCGATGGTCTGTGAGTGGGGTATGAACGAAGAGCTTGGGCCCCTCTCGTTGGGCGGCAACGACGATGAGGTCTTCCTCGGCAAGGAATTCACCCGCAGCCGCCACCTGAGCGAGGAGACCGCCCAGGCCGTCGATCGCGAGATCCGCAAGCTGGTGGTGGATGCCGAGGAAACGGCGCGGCGGATCCTCGGCGAAAACGAGGACAAGCTGCACTTCTTAGCCCGTGCCCTCCTCGCGTACGAAGTCCTCGACGACGCCGAGATCGACCAAGTCTTGGCCGGAGAGCCTCTCGCCCGCAACCCCGTGCGCACCTTGAGCGACGAGGGTGAGGCGTGATTTGGCCGTTGGCAAGTCGCACTCTCCACTTTGGCGACCAAGTACAGATCATGGGCGTCCTCAATGCGACGCCCGATTCGTTTTACGACGGCGGTTGCTATAGCGAGCCGAGCGCGGCCGTGGAGCGCGGCTTGGTGATGGTGGAGGAAGGGGCGGCGATTGTCGATATTGGCGGCGAATCGTCGCGACCGCCGATGTACGGGGTCGCCGAGGAAGTCTCAGTCGCCGAGGAGTGCGCCCGGGTTCTCCCGGTCGTCGCGGGCCTGCGCCGCCAGAGTGCTGTGCCCATCTCGGTTGACACGGTCAAGGCCGAGGTGGCGCGTCGGGCCCTTGCGCTAGGGGCCGATATTATCAACGACATTAGTGCCCTGCGGCACGATCCGGCCATGGCCGAGATCGCTGCACAGGCCGAGGCCCCGGTGGTACTGATGCATCGCCGAGGTACGGTGGCTACTATGCAGCAGAATACCCACTACGATGACTTGCCAGGATCGGTGTACGCCTTTCTGCAAGAGCGCGTACGCGTCGCCCATGCTCAAGGTGTCGAGCGCGTGGCCGTGGATCCGGGCTTGGGGTTTGGCAAGTCGCCGAAGGGCAACCTCGCCTTGTTGGGGATGCTAGAGCGCTTCTTGGGCTTAGAGTGCCCATTGTTAGTGGGTGCTTCGCGCAAATCCTTTATCTGGAAGACGCTCGGGGGCACGGCGGCCGACAGCTTGGCGGGCAGCTTGGCGGCGGCAGTTTTGGCGGCTAAGGCGGGGGTCCACATACTGCGAGTCCACGATGTGGCCGCGACGCTGCGGGCCGTGCGCGTAGTTGAGGCCGTGCGAGACCAAGCACTGTGCTAAAAGACCCGGTCCTGTTCCACCTCTTTGGCTTTCTCCCGGTCTCGCTGACCTCGGTGGTGGATATTCTGCTGGTGGGCTTTATCTTTTTTCGCTTGCTCTCCCTAATCAAAGAAACCCGCGCTGCGCACATGGTCGCCGGGTTGCTGTTCATGGTGATCGTGGCCTTGGCCGCACCTTGGCTGAAGATGAACGCTCTGTCTTGGCTTTTAGAGCAGGCGCGCTCCATTTTGCTGATCCTCTTGGTGATCCTATTTCAGCCCGAGTTGCGGCGGCTGCTGCAGGTCTTGGGTCAGACCCCGGCGTTCCGTTGGTTTTACAAGGCCGAACCGGCGCGCGTCATCGACGAGGTCGTTAGCGGAGTCGGGCGTTTGGCCGACTTGGGGTACGGGGCGCTGATCGTGTTGGTGCGCCAAGTCCAGATCAGACCGGTCATTGAGACTGGAGTGCCCCTGAATTCGGAGGTGTCGGGCGATTTGCTAGCGACGATTTTTAGTCCGCGTGCTCCGCTGCACGACCGAGCTGTCGTCATCCAAGGAGAGCGCTTGGTGGCGGCCCGCTGCACCTTGCCGCTGGCCGAAGAGGTCGAAGACCAGCGGTTGGGAACCCGCCATCGGGCGGCCTTGGGGCTGTCGCAGGAATCGGACGCGGTGGTTATTGTTGTCTCCGAGGAGAACAGTACTATTTCGCTGGCCATTGGTGGGGTATTTTGGCGGGGGTTGGACCGCCGCCAACTCAAGCTGCGCCTACAAGAGCAGATGGCCGCGGGCCGAGCGTAGGTTGCGTTTGCTTGACACAGTCTCTGCGGTACGCTAATTTCCAACTTCAATTTTCCAATTTTTATTTTGATTAAATAATAAAAATTATGCGCAATAAACAGATGCGGCAGACCCGCATACGGGAGCTGCTTAATAGAAGGGCCATTGATACGCACGAAAAATTGGCCAAAGTCCTCCGGCAACAGGGTATCGAGGTCAGCCAGTCAACCTTGTCGAAAGACTTGCGCGAAATAGGCGTGGTGCGGGTGCCGCAGGCCGATGGGGGATTTCGCTATACGCTGCCCGAAGCGGGGGCCACGTTGCGCGACCTGCACATTCTAGAGCGCGAGTTGCAGGATTTCTTAGTCCAGACCGAACAGGTCATCAACATGGTGCTGGTGCGAACCGCGTCCGGGCACGCCCAAAGCGTCTGCGAGGCCATCGATCGCATGAGCTGGGTTGAGGTCGCGGGTACGCTGGCCGGCGAAAACACGATCTTTATCGTCACTCGTTCCGAGCAAGATGCGGCGAAATTAGTCGATAAAATCGACGCAGTGTGCAGTGAGGAGAATTGATGGATCAGGATTTGCAGGTCCAGATCGTCAAAGCTGAGACCCTGATCGAAGCCCTGCCTTATTTACAGGAATTCCGCGGTAAAGTAGTGGTTGTCAAATACGGCGGCAGCACCATGGGCTGTGGGGACACCGTATATAAAGACATCGTCTTCATGCAGGCGGTTGGTATCTGTCCGGTCGTGGTCCACGGCGGCGGCCCGGCCATCACTCGCTGTCTGCAAGAGTTGGGCATTGAGAGTCAGCGCGTAAATGGGCTGCGGGTAACGGATGCAGCGACGATGAAGGTGGTCGAGGACGTGCTCTTTGGCGAGGTCAACGCTCGGATCGTCCGCGAAATTGGCACACTAGACGGGCGGGCGGTGGGCGTCTCGGCCAAGGACGCCGGAATCATGCAGGTGCATAAGCATTGGGCGCAGACCGATAGCGGCGTTGTAGATATCGGTTATGTCGGCGATGTCGAGCATGTGGATACCGCGCCTTTGTTGGACTTGATGGGCAAGGGCATGATTCCGGTGGTTGCGCCGATTGGCCGCGGCCCGGAGGGCGAGAGCTTCAACGTCAACGCCGATACGGCGGCGGGGGAAATCGCCGCGGCCCTGCACGCCGAGAAATTAGTTTTTTTGACCGATGTCCAGGGTATTATGCGCGATCTCGCAGACGGTGCGTCCCTGCTATCCACCGTGCACGTCTCTGAGGTGGGCGAGTTGATTGCCCAAGGCGCGATCAGCGGCGGAATGATTCCCAAGGTCGAAGCCTGTATCAAGTCGGTCAAAGCTGGCGTGCGCAAGACCCACGTCATCGACGGGCGCGTGCCGCATGCGATGTTGCTCGAGTTTTACACCCCGCAGGGCATTGGCACCCAAATTGTCCAGTAGGACGACGGAGAAACCATGAAAACCCAAGACATTATCAAAGACGAGGCGCAATATATCTTGCAGACCTACGGCCGGCCCGAATTCGTACTAGAGCGGGGCAATGGGGTCTATCTCTTCGATACGGACGGCAACCGCTATCTCGATTTTGTCAGCGGCTTAGCGGTCAACGCGTTGGGCTACGGTGACTACGAGGTGCTCAAGGCCATTGAGACCCAGGCTGCCAAGCTGATGCACGTGTCGAACCTCTATCACACAATCCCCTCGGTCGAGGTAGCAAAGCGGCTGGTTGAGCACTCATTTGCCGACCGGGTGTTCTTCTGCAACAGCGGCACTGAGGCGTGGGAGGCGTCGCTCAAGTTCTGCCGCAAGTGGGGCAACACCACCCACGACTCGCCCAAAAACCGCCTCATTAGCTTTGAAAATTCCTTTCATGGTCGGACGTATGGATCCATCTCGACGACCGGCCAACCCAAGTACCACAAGGGGTTTGAGCCTCTGCTGCCGGGCATCGACTTTGCCCAATTCAACAATTTGGCCTCGGTGGAGGCACTGGTTTCAGATCAGACCTGTGCAATTTTGGTCGAGCCGTTGCAGGCCGAGGGGGGGATTCACGCCGCGACAGTGGAATTTCTCGCCGGCCTGCGGCAGCTGTGCGACGAGCGGGATATGCTGCTGGTGTTCGACGAGATCCAGGTCGGCTGCGGGCGCTTAGGTTCGCTGTGGGCCTATCAACAATACGAGGTTGAGCCGGATATTATGACCTTGGCCAAGTCCCTCGGCGGCGGTTTGCCAATTGGCGTCGCGCTCTTGCGGCAGAAAGTGGCCGACGCCATTGAGGCTGGCGACCACGCCGCGACTTTCGGCGCCAATCCGGTGGCCTGCGCCTCGGCGAATGCGGTGTTAGACAAGTTGTTGGAGCCGGGTTTTATCGCCGGGGTGCGCGAAAAGGGCGCCCACTTGCGCGATCGCCTCCAAAAACTGCAACAGCGCTGGCCTGAGCACATCGCCGAAATTCGCGGCAAAGGGCTGATCGCTGGCGCGGTCACCAGCCGGCCGGCCGCCGACTATCTGGCCGCCTTCCGCCAGCGCGATATCTTGGTCGCTACGGCCGGGGCTGATGTCGTGCGCTTCCTGCCGCCGCTGGTCGTTGAGCCGGATCGCATTGACGAAGTAGTAGATGTATTCGACGAGATTCTGCGCCAAGGGGTCTGATGGCCGCGGTACAAACGCCTTGGGGCGGGCGGTTTCAGTCTGCGCCGGCCGAGTTGATGGAGCGCTTCAACGCCTCGATTGGCTTCGACCGCAAGCTATTGGAGGCAGACATTGTGGGCAGTGTGGCCTACGCTCGCGTACTGCAGCGGGCCGGTGTGCTCAGTGCGCGGGAACTGGAGCAAATCGAAGCAGGGCTAAAGCAGGTCCGGGAAGAATTTTCAGATCCGGCCTGTGTGCTTCCCAACGCGCTTGAAGACATCCACATGGCGGTGGAGCAGCGGCTGACCGAGCTGATTGGCCCGGTTGGCGGCAAGCTGCACACTGGGCGCAGTCGCAACGACCAAGTCAACCTAGATGAGCGGCTCTACCTGCGGGACGCGATTGCGTCGCTTCAGGCGCAGATTCGCCACCTGCAAGGAGTGCTGCTGGCGTCGGCTGAGCAACACAACCACGTGGTGCTGCCCGGCTACACGCACTTACAACAGGCGCAACCGATTCTTTTTTCGCACTACGCGCTGTCGTTGTTCTGGATGCTGGAGCGCGACCGCGGGCGGCTGGCAGATGCTTGGCAGCGCGCCGACTTTCTGCCGTTGGGCTCTGGGGCATTGGCCGGGAGCGCGTTTCCGCTCGACCGGGCCTTTCTCGCCCGCGAACTCGGATTTTCGCAAGTGACCCCCAACAGCCTCGACGCGGTTAGCGACCGCGATTTTCTGCTCGAGACCTTGTCTGCCCTGGCGATTTTAATGATGCACTTGAGCCGTTTCTGCGAGGATTTGATCCTCTGGTCGTCGGCCGAGTTTGGCTTTGTCGAGCTCGACGATCACTTCGCCACCGGTTCTAGCATGATGCCGCAAAAGAAAAACCCAGACGCGCTTGAGTTGGTGCGCGGCAAGACCGGCCGGGTGTACGGCAGCTTGATGGCATTGCTGACGACGATGAAGGCCGTGCCGTTGACGTACGCCAAAGATCTGCAAGAAGACAAAGAACCGCTTTTCGACGCGCTGGAAACGTCGGCTATTTGTCTAGCGGTTTTCGCTGGTACTTGGGAGAGCATGGCAGTACGCGCCGAGCGGATGGAGTCGGCGGTGGATTCCACGGCCTTGGCCACGGATTTGGCCGACTACTTGGTGGGCCAAGGTGTGCCTTTCCGCAAAGCCCATCGCGTCGTTGGCCGCTTGGTGCGGGCCGCGCTAGAGCAAGGCCGCGCCCTGACCGACCTTAGCTTGGCAGAGCTGCGCACCCACAGCGCAGATTTCGGCGAGGATGCACTCGGCTTGCTCAATGTGCGCCACAGCTTGGCCCGCCGTAATATAGAGGGCGGCACTGGCCCGCAGGCCGTGGCCGAGCAGTTGGAGAAGGCGCGGCAGACCTTAGCCGGGAGTTGAGTGGCATGTTAGTGGCAATTAAAGACATTGAATTTTACGTGCGCGAGATGCGGATGCGGATGCCGTTTAAGTTCGGCAACGTAATTGCCGATAGCCTGACCGCGCTACACGTGGCCATGGACCTCGAGCTGAGCAATGGCCGTTGGGCGCGCGGCTGGGCGGCGGACATGCTGTCGCCTAGGTGGTTCGACAAAGACCCAAACAAGTCGATGGCCGCCGGCATCCGGGACTTGGTCGATGGAGCGCGAGCGGCGGCGGCCGCTTATCGGGAGTCGGGGCAGACCGGCGCGGCCCCATTCGCCCTATGGGAAGCGGGCTACGAAGCGGGTCAGACGTGGGGCCGGGCGCACGGCGTCAACGACCTGCTGGCGTCTAACGGCGCGGCCCTGATGGAGCGGGCCCTTATCGACGGCTTGGGGATCGCGCTGGAGCAGCCCTATTTTGCGCTGTTGCAAGGCAATGTCCTCGGGTTGGAGCTGGGGAACATTCACCCGGAGCTAGAGGGGTTAGAGCTTGCCAAGGTGCTGCCAGCGGCCCCGGTGCGCTCGCTGGCCATCCGCCATACGGTCGGTTTGGTCGATCCCATCCGCACAGCCGAGATTGCGGCCGCAGAGCGGTTAAGCGACGGGTTGCCGCAGTCTTTAGAGGAGTGTATTGAGAGCCAAGGTCTGCGCTATTTCAAAATCAAGATCGGCGGCGATTCCGAGGCTGATTTCGAGCGTTTAGCGGCGATCGCTTCGCTCTTGGCCGAGAGCAGCGCGGAGTACCACATCACGCTTGACGGCAACGAGCAGTACGGCGACACGGGCGATTTGCTGGCCTTATTGGAACGGATTGAACGGGAATTGGGGGCGTTTTACCGCCGCATTCTCTACGTCGAGCAGCCCATGGACCGCGCCCTTTCTCTCGATCCTGCGCTCAACAAAGACCTCGGGGTTTTGGCGGCCAAACGCCCGCTGCTGATCGACGAGTCAGACGAATCTTTGGATTCCTTCCGCCGGGCGCTGGACTTGGGCTACAGCGGCGTCTCGTCCAAGAGCTGCAAAGGGTTGGTCAAGGCCCTGGCCAACAGCGCACTGGCGTGGCAGCGCACCGCCGCGGGCCATCCCTGTTTTGTCTCGGCCGAGGATTTGACCGTAGTGCCGGTGGTGTCGCTGCACCAAGATTTGGTGCACGTAGCGGCCCTGGGGATTGGCCACGTCGAGCGCAATGGGCACCACTACGTGCGGGGGTTGGATCATTTGTCGGCGGCTGAGCGGGCGTGGTGTTTTGAGCGCCACGGCGATCTGTACCGCACCGCCGGTCAGAGCGGTTTTCTCGCCATTCGCGCCGGTCAGATCGCGGTCGGTTCCCTGCAACGGCCTGGCCTGGGGGTGGATGGCGCGGTCGATATTGAAGCCATGCAGCCGTTGGCAGAGGCGCAACTGTCGTGAGTGCCGTAGAACTAAGGCTTGAGGACGTGCGGTTTTACATGCGGAATGTGCATACCCGCATGCCCTTCAAATACGGCGCAGCCGTGCTAACCGCCGTGCCGATCCTCCACGTGGTGGCTCAGGGTGCGTTAAAAAACGGCACTGCGGTGCAAGGAGTCGCCGCCGACATCCTCCCGCCGAAGTGGTTCGACAAAGACCCGGCCAAAAGCTACGAAGACAATGTCGCCGACTTACTGTGGTCGGCGCGGTCGGCGCGGTCGGCGTATTTGGCTGCGGCGCGGTCGCCCAAATCGTTTTTTGCCATCTGGCAGGCCGGTTATGCGCAGACGATATCTGCTGGCGATGAGCACGGCCTGAATCGGTTGACGGCCGCCCACGGCAGTACGCTGATGGAGCGCGCCTTGATCGACGCGGTGGGGTGCGGTGTGGGCGCGAGTTACTTCGAATTGCTCAAGGCCAATCTCCTCGGCTTGAATCTGGAGGCGATACACCCGGAGTTGCAAGGTGTGGAGCCCGGCCAAGTGATCGGGGCTGCGCCGTTGGCGCAGTTGCACGTGCGGCATACGGTGGGATTGGCCGATCCGATTATCCCAAGTGACATCGCGCCCGCAGAGCGGTTGGACGACGGGTTGCCGCAGTCGCTGGCTGATTGCGTCGAGCGCCAAGGGCTGACGTACTTCAAGGTCAAGGTCAACGGCGACTTGGAAGCCGACTTGGCGCGGTTGGCCGCGATTGCCGAGCTGTTGGACGGCCGCGACGCCGAGTACAAGATCACGCTCGATGGCAACGAGCAATACCGAGAAATGGACGCACTCATTGGTCTGATTGAGGCCCTGGCAGCCAAACAGCCGCGTTTGTACGAGCGCATTCTCTACGTTGAGCAGCCCCTAGAGCGGAGTGTGGCTTTGGACGCTGCACTAGAGCCGGGCATCCGGGCCGCTGCGGCCCATCGTCCCCTGCTCATCGACGAGTCGGACGACGCACTCGACACTTTCCGCCAAGCCTTGGCGTTGGGATACGAGGGGGTTTCGTCCAAGGCGTGCAAAGGGCTAGTCAAGGCGCTGGCGAATCGGGCGTTGGCGCAGCAACGGGCGGGCTATTTTCTTTCGGGCGAGGACCTGATGAACTTGCCGGTGGTGCCCCTGCACCAAGATTTGGCACACGTGGCGGCGTTGGGTATCGGGCACGTCGAGCGCAACGGACACCACTACGTGCGGGGGTTGGATCACTTGACCGCCGCCGAGCGAGCAGCCTGCTTGGCCGCGCACGGAACGCTCTATCGGGCGGCGGACGATGGGTTGGTGGCCTTGGATGTGCGGGCCGGAAAGATCGAGGTCGGGTCGCTACAAGTGGCGGGCTTAGGGGTGGGAGTGCCGGTGCCCGTGGAGGGGATGGTGGCGCTGGAGGACTGGGAATTTGCGTCGTTGGCCTGAGCTAGGAGATGGCTATGCTAGACGATTTTTCCCTAGAAGCGATCATCGCCTATGCGGAGGCGCACCCGTTGATTGCCACCTTGTTGCTATTGGTGGCGGTGGTCTTGCTGGGCGGCTTGCTGCGCAAAATTTTCAAGGTCGCGGTGGTGTGTGCGATTGTCTTGTTGGCCGGCCTGTATTTTACCCGCGGCGACGACGCAGATTGGTGGCAACAGCTCGAAGCGATCGGCCGCGAGGTTGTGATGTGGGGCGAGGCGTTGCTGGAAAAGGCCGACGATATTTTTGAGCAAGGCAAGCAGCAACTAGAAGGAAATTAGGCTATCCCGGCCTCTTGTAGTTGCGCGATAAGTAAGATTGGGCTTGATTTATCTCCTTAATTTTGCTATTTTTAGTAACAAAGGGAGATAAGCCATGAACCTAATCAGTGTCTTTACTCAGTTCCCCAATCAGCAGACTTGCATTGACCATTTAGAGGCGATCCGCTGGTCGGAACAAGCCTTTTGCCCGTTGTGCATGAGCGACCGCGTCGCCCGCAAGGTCGAGAAGGGCCGTCAAGGTCGCTGGAACTGCCATAGCTGTACGTCGAGCTTTAACGTTCTCTCGGGCACTATCTTTCAAGGTTCAAGCATCCCCCTGCAAAAGTGGTTCTTGGCGATCTCGCTAATGGCAAACGCCAAAAAGAGCTTGTCGAGCTACCAGTTGGCCCGCGGTCTGGAACTAAACCAGAAAACGGCCTACAACATGCAGCAGCGGATCCGTTCTGCGATAGCCGCTGACGACGGCGAATTGTTGCGAGGTATCATTGAGGCGGACGAAACCTATGTTGACGGTCGTCCGCGCTATAAGAATCGGAACAACAAGCGCGGTCGCGGCTGCGGTAAGACCTCCGTTGTGGGAGCCATTAAGCGCAAGGGTCGCGTGAAAGCCACTGTAACCGATGACACCAAGGGCGCGTCTTGAACTTCATCGCCCGCGTTGTCAACCGGCGTGGCTCTGCGCTGGTTACGGACGAATACGGGGCCTATCGCAATGCCCATCGGCTCATGTTACACGCCGTTATCAATCACACTACCGACTATGTCCATCCGCGCAATGCCAACATTCACATCAACATCATCGAGGGGTTCTGGCCCCTACTCAAGTGGGCGTGGTACGGCTCCCATCACAAGTACGCCAAAGGTTGGTCGCCCCTGTTTGTGGCTGAGGCCGTGTGGAAATACAACCACCGGAAGGACGCTGACAGCTTCAACGGCCTTTTGCGGTCCTGCTTTGCCTAAATTGAACTTTTGTTTAGGTTGAGGCGTCTAAAAATATTCCATATTATTTCCCCAATGAAACAGACCCAAAACGTATCGACAGTGCCAAAAAAAGCGAGAGGAAGATGATTTATATTGTAGTACCAGTAGAAGATGATGGCAAAGATGCTTTGGAAGATGCCATCCAGTCGTCGGAGCTTCCTATATACAAGGATTATGCGCCCAATGTTTTCCTCGTCAACTTCCAAGGAACTAGCCGAGAGTTGTGTAAGATATTGGGGATTGGGGAAGAGGACTCTGGTTTTATGACAGGAGTAGTAGTTCCATTTTCAGGATACTATGGATTTGCAGCTTCTGACTTTTGGCAATGGATAAAAGCCAATGGCTAAAGACGGACAGACAACAAAACCGCCGTATGATATAGAGAAGCCTGTATCTCCTGAGATAGACAACAGGGAATTATTAGAGTTGTCCGTCAAACAGCTTGCCGAAATAGGCGAATTTATGGCAAGCAAAAAGGATATTGCCGCTTTAGAGACCAAGGTTATGGAGAAAATTCATGCGGAACTCAAACCGTTTCACGAGCTACGTGGCGAGTTCAAAACGTTAAAACGATTCTTTTATATAGGATTAAGTGCAGTTCTATTACTGCTATGCAAGATGGCTTTTGTACCGACTCTTTTTACATACACAGGCACAGGTTGATCGATTTATCAATGGTTTTTTTCACCCTTCTCGTAGGCTTTTTTGATCGCTTCATCAAACACATCGGAGACCGCCTCATAGAGGTCGTCAGCTTCATAAAGGGTTCGGTCGGCTTCTTTCCAATCGGCAATCGAAGACTCATCGCTACGGTGGACGGCAGCATGAAGGGCGCGTGCTTCCTCCAAGGAGTCCCAAGCTAGCTTGACCTCTGGAATGGAGAGAAAGGCTTTGTTATAGGCTTTCGCGGTTATCCGATAAATCGCATAGGCTCCTCTGACTTCTTTATTTTCATCCCTGGCTTTATCAAAGGTGGCCTTCACTTTCTTGTGGGCTTCACGATCAGCCACATCTGTGGCCAAATAAGCCGACCAAGCCAGCCTAGTTTCTTCGTTTCGATATATGGCTTCAAACCAGGTGCGTTGGGCGTTCTTGTAGGTCCGATAGGCTTCTAAGGCTCTGTCAAAGGCGGAGCCGGAGTCTCTGGCCAAGACCTCAACGCAAGATAAAAGGCCCAACAGGACGTAACTGGCGATCTTCATAGCGTTGCCTCCGGTTGTGAGATACATGGAGGCGAAAATATTACCGAGAGGCCGAGAAGTCAAGCCCGATTTTACTTATTGCGAAGGAAATTAGGCCACCCCGGCCTCTTGTAGTTGCGCGATAAAGGCCGCTTCGTCGAGCACGGCGACGCCGAGGTCTCGTGCTTTTGCCAGTTTGGAACCCGCTTTTTCGCCGGCGATGAGCAGGTCGGTTTTTTTGCTGACGCTGGACGTGGTCTTGCCCCCCAAGCGCTCGATCAGCGCGGCTGCCTCGTCGCGGCTGTAGGCCGACAGGGTGCCGGTGATAACTACGATTTTGCCGCTGAAATGCGACGCTGGTGCGGCGGCTTCTTCCGCTTTCATTGCAAACTGCAATTTAGCCTTGTTTTTTAATTTGTAGAGTACGCTATCGAGGGCGGGGAGATCGGGGAGGCTGGCGTGGAGACTGTGGGCGATGGTCGGGCCGATCTCGTGGGTGGCTTCCAAGTCTTCGACGCTGGTTTTGCACAAAGCGTCGAGGCTGCCAAAAGTGCGCGCCAAGGTGTGCGCCACAGTCGCACCCACATGGCGGATGCCGAGCGCAAAGAGCACTCGGTCGAAGGGCTGCTCCTTGCTGTGGGCGAGACCAGCGAGGAGGTTTGCGGCGGACTTTTCTCCCATCCTCTCTAAGGCACCAAGGGATTCTACATTGAGCTCGTAGAGGTCGCTCAAGTCTTTTACCAGCCCCTGCTCTACCAATTGTTCGACCACGGCCGGTCCTAGGCCCTCAATATCCATGGCGTTGCGCGAGGCGAAGTGTTCGAGGCGGCGGCGGAGTTGGGCCGGACAGGTGGGGCTGTCGCAGCGCGTGACCGCTTCTTTGGCGTCGCGCGTGAGAGGGCCTTTGCACGAGGGACATTGGTTGGGGAAGACATAGGCTGCCGAGTTGTCGGGCCGCTCGCTGCAATCGACCCCTACGACTTTGGGAATCACGTCGCCGCTCTTTTCGATCAGTACGGTGTCGCCAATGCGAATGTCTTTGCGGCAGATTTCGTCCGCGTTGTGCAGGCTGGCCCGGGCGATGGTCGAGCCAGCCAAGAGCACGGGTTTTAAAACCGCCACCGGCGTTACGGCGCCTGTGCGTCCGACTTGTAGATCGATATCGAGAAGCCGGGTGCGAGCCTGATAGGCCGGAAATTTGTAGGCCATGGCCGAGCGCGGGCTTTTGGCGGTGTAGCCTAGCCGCTCCTGCTGGCTGAGGCTATTGACCTTGATAACTACCCCGTCGATTTCGTAGGGAAGTTCGGAGCGGGCGGCGGCGTAGTGGTCGTAGAGGGCAAATACGTCGGCTAGCGAGGCACAGCGCTGGTGCTCCGGGACCATCAGGCCCCAGGCGCGGAGCGTTTCGAGACACGCGCTGTGCTGTGCTTGGCCGCCGCCTTCGGCGTGTATCCAATAGGCGAAAAAGCGCAGGTTGCGCTTGGCCACTAGGTCGGGGTTTTGCAGCTTGAGCGAGCCGGCCGTGGAGTTGCGCGGATTGGCGAAGAGAGGCTCGCCAGCGGCTGTGCGCTGGGCGTTGAGCTGGGCGAAGTCGCTGCTTTGCATATAGACTTCGCCGCGGATTTCGCAATGGATCCCCGGCTGCCGCAGCCGCAGGGGAATAGTGGGGATGGTGCGAGCGTTGGCGGTGATTTCGTCGCCTTGGACGCCGTCACCGCGAGTGACGGCGCGCACGAGCAGGCTGTCTTGGTAGATGAGGCTGAGGGCTACGCCGTCGATTTTTAGCTCAAAGACGTATTCGACGGCTTCGTCGGGCAGGCTCTGGCGCACTCGCCGGTCGAAGTCTTCGACGTCTTGGCGCGAGTAGCTGTTGTCGAGGCTGAGCATAGGCCGTGCGTGGCGCACAGTGGGGAAGTCGCTGGTGGGGGTGCCGCCGACGCGCTGGGTGGGCGAGTCGGGCTGCCTGAGCGCGGGGTGAGCCTTTTCGAGGGCTTGCAACTCGGCGAGCAGGCGGTCGAATTCTCGGTCGGAGATAATGGGGGTGGCGAGGACGTAATAGCGGTGGAAGTGCTCGGCGAGTTCGGCCGACAGCACGGCCATGCGTTGGGCAATATCTTGGGTCATAGTAAGCGTTACGATAGGCGGGGCACCGAACCTCGTCAACCCGCCTCGCCCTTATTGTTCGTTGATCGATCCAGCCTTATATTTTTGGCGCGGAACGAGATAGATTATGACTGCTACTTGGCACGACTACTGGGAACTGACTAAACCGCGAATTGCCTTTTTGGTGCTGGTTACGGCGGCCTTGGGATTTTTCTGGGGTGGGCAAGGTCTCCACGCGCCGCTGCTTTTTTGCTGTCTGCTCATCGGCACGGGCCTGACTACGTGCGGCTCGTCGGTGCTCAACCAGTATCTGGAACGCGATGTCGATGGGCTGATGAAGCGCACGCGCAATCGGCCCTTGCCAGCCGGGCGCGTCAAGCCGGGGACGGCCCTGTCGATGGGGTTTTTGCTGGTGTTGGGGGGCGTGTTCTTGCTGCTTTTTACCGCTGGGTTGTTGACGGCGTTTTTGGCCCTGCTCTCGGCGTTCCTCTACGTGGTGGTGTACACTCCGATGAAGCGGCAAAACTGGCTCAATACCTCGCTGGGGGCCGTGCCAGGTGCCCTGCCGCCGGTAGGGGGCTGGACGGCGGCGACCGGTGCGCTGGACCCGGGGGCTGTGGTCCTGTTTCTCATTCTCTTTGCTTGGCAACACCCGCATTTCTACGCCATTGCGTGGATCTTCCGCGACGATTATCGGCGCGGCGGTTTCAAGATGTTGCCCGTCGTCGAGCCGGATGGGAACAGCACCTGCTGGCAGGTTGTGGGCTACTTGGTGTTGCTGCTGATCTTTTCGGTTCTTCCTTCGTTTATGGGCCTCACGGGGCCGTTCTATCTAGCTGGGGCGCTGGTGTTGGGTGCGTTGTTCCTCGCCGCTGGTCTCGCGCTGAGCTATTCGCGCTCGGTGACCAGTGCGCGCCGGCTGCTCAAGGCTTCGGTACTCTATCTGCCGCTATTGTTGATGCTGAGCGTGGTAGATACCGGATTTTAGGGCCCGCTCGTACTGTTCAGGTGCGTTGAGGTTGGCAAAAAGCAGACCGCCCGCGTCGTAGGGCCGCCAGTCGTTTTCCCGTACTAAATCCAAACTCAGATTGTGTAGCAGGTCCCGCATACCAAGTTGATCGGCCTGTATGGCGGCTTCTACGGCCGCCATACAGGACGGCTCGTAGAGCGCGCAGAGTGGTTGTAACCCTGTGGTCGTGTGGGGCACGACCGCTTGATGCGGGCCGCGTCGGCTGACGAGGTAGCGGAGGAAGTCTGGCGTGAGAAAGGGCAAGTCGCAGGCGAGGAGCAGCACGGGCGCGGCGGTGGTGCTGAGCGCGGTGTACAAGCCACCCAGCGGCCCCAGTCCGGGACGGCGGTCGGGATGTAAGGGGAGTCCGAGATGAGCATAGGCGGTGGAGTCGCCGATGATAACGCGGGGGTAGCCGAGGGGATGGGCTGCGGCGAGGACGCGTTCAATCAGAGTTTGACCACCCAGTTGCAGGAGGGCCTTGTCGCGGCCCATGCGTCGGCTCTGGCCGCCGGCTAGCACGGCGACGTGGATCATTGGCCGTGCTGGCTGGGGTGGCGGTTGATCTGGGCGGCTGCGTAGCCGGCGCCAAAGCCGTTGTCGATATTGACGACAACCACGCCAGCCGCACAGGAGTTGAGCATGGTCAAGAGGGCGGCGAGGCCGTGGAAACTCGCGCCGTAGCCCACGCTAGTAGGCACGGCCACGACCGGAACATCGACCAGCCCGCCGACGACGCTGGCGAGTGCGCCCTCCATTCCGGCTACCACGACGATGGCCCGCGCCTGTTGCAGGAGCTCGCGGTACGCTAAGAGCCGGTGTAAGCCGGCGACGCCAACATCGCAAACCTCCTCGACATGTGCGCCCATGGCGCGGGCGGTGACGGCGGCTTCGCGGGCTACCGGCAAGTCCGAGGTCCCGGCTGCGACGACGGCGACTAAGCCCTCGGGCGTGGGTTGTGCAGTTGCTGGTATTAGGACTGTGCGGGCGAGGGGGTCGTGCTTGGCGTGGTCAAAGCGCTCGAC
This sequence comes from Candidatus Latescibacterota bacterium, assembly GCA_965221515.1. Lineage (GTDB taxonomy): Bacteria > Latescibacterota > UBA2968 > UBA8231 > UBA8231. Next base: position 2,183,277 of record OZ244897.1, on the reverse strand, counting down.
GAGGGCTTGGGCTGTGGTCGCTTCGACGCGGGTGGCCAACACTTGTGCGCCGTGGGCGGTTATGCGCTCGGCGATGGCCAGCACCTGCTCGCAGGTTTTGCCTTGAGCGAAAATGACTTCCGGGAATCCCGTGCGCAGGGCGCGGTGGTGATCGACGTGGGCAAACCCGAGGTTCTCAAAGGGCAGGTTTCTAAGTCGATCTAAGGCGTCGCTGGGCGCGAGGTCGCCGGTGGCGATTTGGTCTAGCAGGTGGCGGAGTTGTTCTTGGTCCATGGCTGGAAACTTGGGGTCAACGGCAGCAGCGGAAGCCGAGGAGCGGCTGCTCGTAGGTTTGCAAGGGCGAATCGGCCATAATTTCTGCTAAGACTTCTAAATCATAGGGGTCTTGGCCTGCTTCGATGGCTAGGCTGCTCACCAGGCTTGCGCCGTCGCAGGCACCGCGCGAATACACGCTGCTGGCGGCCACGTACACCGCTAGGTCGCCCGCGTCGTCGATACCGGCGACCCACTCGTCTATATTGCCGGTTAGGTCAAAGACGCCCTTGGCGTCGCAGTTGGGAAACGAGCCGGAGGGCGCAAGAGTTAGGTCGCCGGTCAATTGGGAAAAGGCTGAACCCGGCACGTTGCAGAAGCGCAGGCCAAAGTGGTCGCGGCTGTCGTAGGCCGCCAAATCGTCGGTCGAAGAAAAGGGCCGCATTGAGTCGGCTTGGCAGGCCGCCTGCCACTCGTTTGGGCTGCACAGGCGCTTGCCCGCGTCCGCGCACAGCCGCACTGCTTGAAAAAATGAAGCGGACTGGGGTCGCTCGCCCTTGGCGTTGGGATACTCGTACGCGTCGATCTCGTATGCTTGATTGGTAGTTGGCAGCACCAAAGGCACCATGCCGCCAGCCGGCAGGGGCGGCTCAACGGAAACGTAGAGGGCGATTTCGCGTTCGGTGCTCGCGGCGCCATCGCTGGCGGCAACGCGCAGTTTGTGGCTGCCGGGAAAAAAGGCGACGACGGTGGCACGCGAGCCGATTTGGCGACCGGTTTGCTCGTCGCGGATGGCCTCGGACCAAACGCCGAGGCTGTCTTGTCCGGCCAGCGGCTCCCAGTGGTATTCGAGCGGGTCTCCGTCTGGATCGCTGCCAAACGCGTCGATAACTATCTGCGGTGCGCTAAACGCGCTGGCCGCGTCGGAGACTACTTCCAATAGGGGTTGGCGCTGCACGACTTCGACGAGGAAGTTTTCGATCAGCACCCGAGCGTTTTCGGCGCAGCGCTGGCGGTCGGCTAGATCGGGTATGACATCGCAGTTGCGGTCGATTACCAGGACTTGGACGACAAATTGCTCACTGGCTCCGGCGATGGTTTGGGGGGCAAACCAAGAGTTGGTCTCTTGGGCCTGCGGATCGCGGAAGTTGCCTCCGGCTGGCGCTCGCCACTGGTAGAACACTGGGTCGTCGTCTTCGTCGGCGGTGCGGAGCTCAAAGCGAACCTCGCCGCCGCGCTGGACTCGACAGACGGCATCTGCGCTATTGATCAGGGTGTCTAGCAAAGCGGTGCCCGGTGCTTGGCAGCTCATCCGCGCCAAGTGTACGGTCGGGGGATCGTTGGCAAGGTCGTCGTGGAGCAAGCTACAGGCACCGAGAGCGAGAAACGGGGCGACGAGGCACCAACCGAAGTTCATTCGCCTTCGATCATCAGGTCGAGTAGCCGCTCTAGGTCGCCGTCGTTGTAGAATTCGATCTGGATGGCCCCCTTGTTGGCCGCGGTGCGACGGATGTTGACCGCAGTGCCGAAGTGGTGCTGCAATCGATCCTCGTAGTCGCGGATGTGGGGGTCGTTGGGCATTTCTTTGGCAGCCTTCTTTTTTTTGCGCCCCACGCGTTGATTGGCAACCGCCTTTTCGACCTCGCGGACGGCCATTTTTTCCTCGACTGCGCGGCGGGCCAGCACTAGCCGGTCTTCGTCTTCTTCGAGACCGAGCAAGGCGCGGGCGTGCCCCATTTGCAGTTGACCGTGGCGCAAAAAGTCTTGGACTTCGTGCGGCAATTGCAACAGCCTGAGGAGATTGGTCACGGTCGAGCGATTTTTCCCCACCTTGCGGGCGACTTCCTCTTGGGTGAGGAAGCACTTGTCGGTCAGCGAGCGGTAGCCTTCGGCCTCTTCGATGGGGGTCAGATTTTCGCGCTGAATGTTTTCGATCAGCGACAATTCCATCAAGTCTTGCTGCGACTCGATTTGGTGGACGATCGCGGGTATTTTGTCGATCCCCGCCTTCTTGGTCGCCCGCCAGCGGCGCTCGCCAGCGATAATCTGGTAGTTTTGGCCGACGCGGTTGACGGTGATGGGTTGGATGACGCCTTTCTCTTGGATTGAGTGCATCAGCTCGTCAATGCTCTCTTCGTCGAACTCAGTGCGAGCTTGATAGGGATTGGGCTCGATCTCATCGACGTCGATATAGAAGATCTGGCGCGCGGCGTCGCCTTGGTCGCTAGGTTCGGCGTACTCGGGGATGAGGGCGCTGATGCCCTTGCCGAGGACCGGCTTCTTACCCATGGTCGATCACTTCTCCTGCGAGACTCATGTAATCCTGCGATCCCTGCGACAAGATGTCGTAGAGCACGATGGGTTGGCCGTGGCTGGGGGCCTCGGCCAGGCGCACATTGCGGCTGATAGAGGTCTTGTAAACCTTGTTGCCAAAATAGGACTTGACCTCTGAAGATACTTGGCGCGATAGGTTCAAGCGTCCGTCGAACATGGTGAGTAGGACGCCGGCGATCTGGAGTTTGGGATTGAGATGGCGTTGGATTTGGCGCACCGTGTTGAGCAGTCGGCCAAGGCCCTCTAGCGCGTAGTATTCGCACTGAATGGGTATCATCACCGAGTCGGCTGCGGTCAGGGCGTTGATCGTCAGCAGCCCCAAAGAAGGGGGGCAATCGAGAATGATATAGGCGTATTGATCGCGGACTTGGTTGAGCAGTCCGTCCAACTTTTGCTCGCGCGCGATCATGTTGACCATCTCGACTTCGGCACCCGTTAGGTTGATGTGAGAGGGAATCAAGGACAGGAAGGGTATATTGGTCTCGTAAGTAACGGCCGCAGTTTCTTTTTGCCCGATTAGCGCGTGGTAAATGTTGGCGACTTCGACTTGCTCACTGTTTTGAAAGCCGCAGCCGGAGGTGGCGTTGGCTTGGGGGTCCATGTCGATGAGCAAGGTCTTTTGTTCGGCCACAGCCAAACTAGCCGCTAGGTTGACGGCCGTAGTGGTCTTGCCGACCCCTCCTTTTTGATTGGATATGGCGATGACCCGGCCCATAAAGGAATCTCATTCAGCAAGGGCGGCTTGGGCGGCCGCCAAGCGGGCGATGGGCACCCGGTAAGGGGAACAGGAAACGTAATCGAGCCCCACCTGGTGGCAAAAGCCCACCGAGCTGGGGTCGCCGCCGTGCTCGCCGCAGATGCCTACCTTTAGCTGAGGACGAGTGCTGCGGCCCCGCTCGGTGCCGAGGCGCACGAGCTGGCCGGTGCCTTCTATATCGAGGCTTTGGAACGGGTCGTCAGCGAGAATGCCTTGGGCTACGTATTCGGGCAGGAACTTGCCAGCGTCGTCGCGGCTGTAGCCAAAGGTGAGCTGAGTTAGGTCGTTGGTGCCGAAGCTAAAAAACTCGGCTTGCGCGGCGATTTGGTCGGCGATAAGGGCCGCCCGGGGAATTTCGATCATGGTGCCTACTAGGTACTCAATAGTGCCCCCGACGGCAACGGCGACGCGGTCGATCATAGCTTTTAGGTCGCTAAACTCGCGCTCGGTTCCCACGAGGGGGATCATAATTTCGGGTAGCGGATTGACTCCTTTGCCGTGTACGTTGACTGCGGCTTCAAAGATGGCCTCAACCTGCATCTGGTAGATTTCCGGGTAGGTGATTCCCAAGCGGCAGCCGCGATGCCCCAGCATGGGATTGAACTCGTGCAGGGAAGTGATTTTGGCCTCGATCTGGCTTGAGGGGACGCCCATTTCCGCGGCCATTTGCGCTTGCTGGGCTGGCTCGTGGGGCAAGAACTCGTGCAGCGGCGGGTCTAGCAGGCGGATGGTTACTGGCAGGCCGTCCATGGCGGTGAAAATGCCCTCAAAATCGAGCCGCTGTATGGGCTTGAGCTTGGCTAGGGCTTGGCGTCGCCCGGCCTCGTCGCCGGCGAGGATCATCTCGCGCACGGCCACGATGCGATCGCCCTCGAAGAACATGTGCTCGGTGCGGCACAGGCCGATGCCTTCGGCACCGAACTTGCGGGCCACTTCTGAATCGTGTGGCGTGTCGGCGTTGGTGCGCACGGCTAGGCGGCGCTTGTCGTCGGCCCAACCCATCATGGTGCCAAACGCCGACGAAAAACTCGGCTCCACCGTGGGCACTTGGCCCAGCATGACTTGGCCGGACGAGCCATCGATGGATATCCAGTCGCCCTTTTTGACCGTTTTGCCGTTGGCGGTAAACAATTCTTGGTGATAGTCAATTGCGATTGATTCGCAGCCGGCGACGCAGCACTTGCCCATGCCGCGCGCGACTAGGGCGGCATGAGAAGACGCGCCCCCGCGTGCCGTGAGAATGCCTTGGGCGGCGTCCATACCGCCGATGTCTTCGGGCGAAGTCTCTTGGCGCACCAAGATGACCTGCTGACCTTCAGCTGCTTGTGCTTCGGCCTCTGCAGAGTTGAAAACGACTTGGCCGGTTGCCGCCCCAGGGGACGCGGGGAGGCCCTCGGCAATGACGTCCTTGGGACTGGCTTCGTCGAATGTTGGGTGCAGGAGCTGGTCGAGTTGAGCTGGCGTCACGCGCAGGAGGGCCTCCTCCTGTGTGATCAGCCCCTCGGCGACCATGTCCACGGCAATTTGAACCGCCGCCGCCCCCGTGCGCTTGCCGTTGCGGGTTTGCAGCATCCACAATTTGCCCTTCTGGACCGTGAACTCTACGTCCTGCATGTCGCGGTAGTGCGGCTCTAACTGGTCGCAGATTGCTTGGAACTGCTCGTACACTTGCGGCATTTGGCTGCTGAGTGCGGATAGGGATTGGGGGGTGCGGGTACCAGCGACGACATCTTCGCCTTGGGCATTGATGAGAAACTCGCCGTACAGGTGCTTCTCCCCGGTGGAGGGGTTGCGCGTGAAGGCCACACCCGTGGCGCAGTCGTCGCCCATGTTGCCGTACACCATGGATTGGACGTTGACGGCGGTGCCCCAGTCGTGGGGGATGCCTTCGATTTCGCGGTAGCGGATGGCGCGCTGCCCCTGCCAAGAACCGAAGACCGCGCCAATGGCACTCCACAACTGCTCGTGGGGGTCTTCGGGGAACTCGCGGTCGAGCCGCTGGGCGATCTCGGCTTTAAACTCGGCGACCAATTCGCGCAGGTCTTCGGCGCTCAGTTGGCTGTCGAGGGCGACTCCGCGCGCGTGCTTTTTCGCGTCGAGCAGGGCTTCGAAAGGGTCTGTTTCCTTTTCGTCTTCGGGCCGCAAGCCCATGACCACGTCGCCGTACATTTGCACGAAGCGGCGGTACACATCGTAGCAAAAGCGCGGGTCGCCCGATTGTTCGATCAGTCCTTGGACGATCGCGTCGTTGAGGCCGAGGTTGAGCACGGTCTCCATCATGCCGGGCATGGACACTCTAGCTCCAGAACGCACCGAGAGCAAAAGCGGATTGGCCGCGTCGCCAAAGCGCATGTCCATGGTCTTTTCGACTTCGGCAATGGCGCGTTCGACTTGGTCTTTGAGTTGGCTGGGATACGTTTGGTCGTGGTGGTAGTAATAGGTGCAAACTTCAGTGGTGATGGTAAAACCGCCTGGGACGGGCAGGCCAAGCTGGGCCATTTCGGCGAGGTTGGCGCCTTTGCCGCCGAGCAGGTTGCGCATTTCCTTGTCGCCTTCGGATTGAGAAGTGCCAAACAGATATACGTACTTTTCCGTCATTGGTTTCCTATTCTATGCTAATGTGTTTTGGATTGAGAGGGCATCTCGGCCTTGACAGCCTTTGCCGCCGAGTTTGAGAAGAAGGAAGAATTTGGCTGCTGGGAAGAGTCCAAAGGTCGAACATGATCGGTGGTTGGAGAAACGGCCTCGCAGGGCTGAATATATTTCAAAGGAGCGGTTCGTGCAAGCATTGCGCCCACACCTGTTCCCAGCGCTGGCTGGCCGCCGAGCGATAGAGGGCCAAGGCCGTGCGCAACTCGCCGAGGGCATATTCGGCTGGCGCGTCCGGGGCCTTGCCGTCGAGGACCGCGGCGGCAAAATCGGCTAGCTCCGGGCCAAAGGACTCGGTGTAGCCTGGACTGGCAAAAAGCCGCTTGCCTTTGGGATGGTCTGCATCCCACAGCCAGAGTTCGGCGCCGTCGAGAGCGGCGTTGATGGTCAACTCGCCCTTGGTGCCGGTAATGCGCCACCAAGGATCGGGGGCAAAAACCGTGTCGATCATCATGGCGTCGAAAATGGCGGTCTTGCCCGAGTCAAAGCGGAAGAGCGCCCGGGCCAGGGACTCGCCTTCCATTTGCGCGAGTGGGTGCCCCAACACGCCGACGACCTCTTTGATTTCGCCCATCCACATCCGCAAAGGTCGGATCCAGTGCGAGCCACCGTCGATGGCGATGCCGCCGCCGGTGCGCCCCTTTTCGTAGCGCCAAGGCCGTTGCTCTTTGAACCAATAGTCGTCAAAAGGATAGACAAAGGCCGCGCGGGCGGTGATGATCTCGCCGATGGCTCCGGCGGCAAGGTGCTTTTGGGCCTCGACAATTTCGGGCCAGTACTGGCTGTTTTCCGCGACCATGAAGACGCCCGGGGCCGCGCTGGCGGCGGCGAGAATGCGGTCGCAGGCGTCTAAGGTGGGCGCCATGGGCTTTTCCAACAGCACGTGCTTGCCGGCGGCCAAGCACTGGACCGCAATGGATTCGTGCAGGTCGTGGGGCAGCATGATATCGACGGCGTCGAAGTCGCCCTTGGCGAGTGCTTGGTCGAGCGAAGTGAAGACCTGTCCGCCGGTTTCAGCGGCGTAGGCTTGGGCTTTGGCTTGGTCGAGATCGACCAACGCAGTAATATCGATGCGGGGAGCGTGGGCTTTGATGCCGTCGAGATGAAAGCGCGCGATGGCACCGCAGCCGATAAAGGCGAGTTTGAGTTTATCCGACATGGAATTAGGTCTCCGCTAGCTCAGGTGAATTAGGGCTGGGAAAATACGCAATGGAAGCGGAGAAAATCAATAGAGCGGGCAAAACTCGGGACGGAGGAAATGCCCGCAGCAGCCATTTTCTTTGCTCGGTAGTGGACTGGATATTACTTTCAAGCGGTCTGAAACCCCCTAGTGGCCAAGTGGCAAGGGTAGCGGAGTCGGAGGCTTGGGGGTACATTGGGGACTAAAAACAAGGAGCCAATTATGAAATACAAATTGCTTTTATATGCTCTCGTGCTGTGGGCCGGCGGCGCCTTCGCCGAAGAAGGGACGCTTGCCGGTGCTGTAATCGGGCCGGATGGCGGCGCCATCCCCGGGGCCAATGTCGTCCTCGTCAGCGACTTGCTGCCGGGCGGCAAGATCGGCACGGCCACCGACGAAGTCGGCCGCTTCCGCTTGGAGGGGCTGCCGGCGGGTGCGTATCAGCTCAGCGTCACGCACATCGGCTATCGAACCCTAGTGCGGGAAGGTGTAGATATCGCAGTCGGCGAACAGGCGCTGACGCTGACTTTGGAGCCGGGGATCATCTTCCTCGACCAGAACGTAGTTTCGGCCTCGCGGCGGCAAGAAAAAGTCCTCGAAGCCCCGGCCTCGGTGGCAATAGTTGAGGCCGAGGATATCCGCAATCGGCCGGCCCTCAGCGTCGTCGAACACATCCGCGACGTGCCGGCAGTGGACTTTTCCCAGACTGGTTTGGCGCAGGGCAATGTAGTTGTGCGGGGCTTCAACAATGTCTTTTCCGGGGCCTTGCTGACGCTGACCGACAATCGCATCGCCCGCGTCCCCTCGCTGCGGTTGAATGCCTACAACTTCATTCCGGTGACCAACGACGATATCGAGCGCATTGAGGTCGTGTTGGGGCCGGGGTCGGCCCTATACGGCCCCAATAGCGCCAACGGGGTGATGCACATCATCACTCGCTCGCCGTTTACTTCGGCCGGGACCAATGTCAACGTTGGCCTAGGCGAGCGGAGTGTGCGCAAGGTCGGTATGCGCCACGCCGGGGCTGCTGGCGACCGCCTCGGCTACAAGGTCTCAGCCCAGTACTATACGGGCATGGACTGGGAATACGAAGACCCGCTAGAAGTGCAGGCTAGGGCTGCCAATCCAGCCATCAAACCGCGCAGTTTTGACATTGAGCGTCAGAGTGCCGAGGTGCGCTTGGATTACAAGGCCACCGACGACCTGACGGCTATTTTGGCCGCCGGATACAACAAGGGCGATCAGATCGAATTGACTGGCCTAGGGGCTGGCCAAACCCAAGACTGGGCGTACAACTACGTCCAGCTACGCCTGTTGTACAAGAATTGGTTCGCGCAAGTCTTTCAAAACGGCAGCAATGCCGGCGACACTTTTACCCTGCGCGATGGCAATCCGATCGTCGATAACTCTAAACTGACCGCGTTTCAACTCCAGCACTCGGCGGCGCTGGGGGCTCGGCAGCGTTTTACCTACGGTGCCGATGTGTTGTTGACGCGGCCCGATACCGAGCGAACCATCAACGGCGGGAACGAGGATTACGACCAGATCAACGAGTTCGGGGCCTACGTGCAGAGCGAGACGGCCCTGAGCGAGATGCTCGACTTGGTGGTGGCCCTGCGCTACGACGACCACAACCGCATTCCCGAAGGCGAAATTTCGCCGCGCGCCGGGCTGGTTTTTAAGCCCAAGGAGACCCAGATCTTGCGGCTGACGTACAACCGAGCCTTTGCCACCCCGTCGAGTAACAACCTCTATTTGGACATCCGCTCTTCGCAAGACCCCTTCGGCCTCGCGGCATTTGCCCCAGTACTGGGCTTTGCGCCGGCGATAGATATCCGTGCTCAGGGCACCTACCGCGAGGGCTTTGCCAGCGGCTGGACCTTCGCCCGCTCGGACAATGGCCGGCCAAAATTCCGCTCGCCTTTTGCGCCGGTGGCCGGAATGGCTCCGGCCGATTTCATCGACTTGGGGGATCCGACTTTTACCAATGTGATGTGGGGGTTAGGGCGCGGCGGCGTCCTCAGTGCGCTCAATACGCAACTTTTTCTGGACTTAGCCGCGACCCAAATAGGCGTGTTGCAAGGGCTGGACCAAGCAGCCGGGGAGGTGGCCGCCCAGCAGCTATTGGGAGGGGTAAATGCGCTGGTGCCCGAGCAACTGACGGGACTGGACAACGCGCTGCTGATGCTAAACCTCGAGAAAGTGGCGGCTGAAGATCCGGCTCCCTTTGATCCGGTAGAAGATGTCTTCGACGTGCCGCTGACCCGCTCCACTACTACTGAGACCTTTGAACTAGGCTACAAGGGGGTGGTCGGCGAGAGGCTGGTGGTGGCCGCCGACCTGTATCACACGCGGATAAAAGATTTTGTCTCTCCGATTCAGGTGCAGACGCCCAATGTTTTCCTCGATCCGACTAGCATCGGCGCGGCGCTGGGCCCCCGCGTTGGCGCGGCGTTGGCCGAGAATGCCGAGTTGGCCGCGGCAGTCGCCCCGCTCGACAACATGCAGGTGCCGGGCACCTTATCTGGCAACGGCAATGGCTCGCCGGTGGATGAAATTGTCACGTTGTTTGCCGGCGGGGCTGCGCGCATCCCGTTTGGCACGGTTACGCCGGAGCAAGCCTTTGTGCCGACGGCGGTGATGTTGACCTATCGCAATTTCGGCGAAATATCCCTTAACGGCTTGGATGTAAACTTGGTCTATTTCCCGAGCGATCAATGGTCGCTGACGGGCAGCTATTCTTATGTCGATAAGACTTTATTTGACAACGTTGATGGCATCGCCGACATAGCGCTCAACGCGCCGGGTAACAAACTCAAACTAGGCACGTCCTACACCTTCGACCAACAGCAACTAACCCTAGGGGCGCAGTGGCGCTACGTGGGAGCGTTTCGCCAAGAATCAGGGGTGTTCGTCGGCGATGTGGACGAGTATTCGCTCCTCGATTTGAATGCGAGTTATCTGCTGCCGTTCGGCAGCAACCTGCGGCTCGGGGTGGATATTTCCAACGCGCTCGACCACAAGCACCGGACCTTTATTGGGGCACCCGAGATCGGCCGCTTGGTCCTTGGGCAGTTGGGCGTGGCGTTTTAAAGCGGTGCTTGGCGCGGCGGTTAAGCCCCTTGTGTAGCAAGGCCGAGCTCAAAACCCTAGTTTTCAGCTAGCTTCTAAGGGAGGATACAGCGTCGATTATGAAAGCAGAACGGATTGCCCCGGTATTCGTTCTTTCGACTGGCCGCTGCGGATCGACAATGATATCGGATATTGTAAATCGGCATCCAAAGATCCTCAGCCTATCGGAGTTTTTCGCGCTTGTAGGGGCGCATACGCTGTCGATAAAACGCCTCGATGGCGCGGCGCTGTGGAAAATACTCAGTCGGCAGCGACGACCCCTGCGAGCAATGCTAAACAGCGAGAGCAGGATGAGTGAAATAATCTATCCTTTTGACAACCCGCAAGCGCGATTCTCGCCGCGCAATGTTCCGCCTATTTCAGTGACTACGCTACCTCATCTGACGCCGCATTTTGACAGCTTATACGACGAGCTGGAACCCGTCATTCGGGCGCGGCCCCCCGCGGCGTTGGCGGCCCAGTATCGCTTCCTGTTTGAGTGGCTGTGCGAGCACTTTGGCTGTAGTGTTTGGCTAGAGCGATCGGGCGTCTCTTTGTTGTATGGACACAACTTGATGCGGCTTTTTCCAGAGGCGCGGGTGATTCACATCTATCGCGATGGGCGAGACACAGCCCTGTCGATGAATCGACACGACGCTTTCAAGATAACGCTGGGCGGAGTGCAGCAATTGTCGCGTCTTGGCAGAGACCTGTTCGCGCAGGAGATCGACCTCAATACGCCCCCTTCTCCTTCGGCTGTTGTGCGCTTGATCCAGTCACTTTTTTCTCGCTTTGCCGATTTTGATGGGATGATACGTCGAGAGTTCAGCCTGGAGGACTATGGCGATTTGTGGAGCCGAATGGTGTTGTTTGGGCAGAGGTATCTTTCGATGCTGCCACCGGACCGGTTTCTCGCATTGCGCTATGAAGATGTGTTGAGCCATCCACGCGATAAATTGCGGGAAATGATCGAATTTATCGACCCGAATTTGTCCGATGATGCCTGGCTGGATGAAGCGGTGTCTATTCCGCGGGCGAATCCGTCCAAATACCTTTCGCTTGCACCACAGGAGCAAGCGCGGCTCACGGACGCTTGTGCGCCGGGGTTAGAGGCTTTGGGCTACGCAACATAAAAGATTCTGCGGCTCGGGGTGGATATTTCCAACGCGCTCGACGACAAGCACCGGACCTTTATTGGGGCACCCGAGATCGGCCGCTTGGTCTTTGGGCAGTTGGGCGTGGCGTTTTGAGCAGCGGTGCTTGGCGCGGCCTAGCAAGGCCGAGCTCAAAACCCTAGTTTTCAGCTAGCTTCTAAGGGAGGATACAGTGTCGATTATGAAAGCAGAACGGATTGATCCGGTATTCGTTCTTTCGACTGGCCGCTGCGGATCGACAATGATATCGGACATTGTAAATCGGCATCCAAAGATCCTCAGCCTATCGGAGTTTTTCACGCTTGTAGGGTGGCATACGCTGTCGATAGAACGCCTCGATGGCGAGGCGCTGTGGAAAATATTCAGTCGGCAGCGACGAGCCCTGCAAGCCCTGCTAAACAGCGAGAGCAGGATGAGCGAAATAATCTATCCTTTTGGCAACCCGCAAGCGCGATTCTCGCCGCGCAATGTTCCGCCTATTTCAGCGATTACGCTACCTCATCTGACGCCGCATTTTGACAGCTTATACGACGAGTTGGAACCCGTCATTCGGGCGCGGCCCCCCGCGGCGTTGGCGGCCCAGTATCGCTTCCTGTTTGAATGGCTGTGCGAGCACTTTGGCTGTAGTGCTTGGCTAGAGCGGTCGGGTGGCTCTTTGTTTTTCGGCCATAACTTGATGCGGCTTTTTCCAGAGGCGCGGGTGATTCACGTCTATCGCGATGGGCGAGACACAGCCCTGTCGATGAATCGACACGACGCTTTCAAGATAACGCTGGGCGGAATACAGCAATTGTCGCGTTTTGGCATCGACCCGTTCGCGCAGGAGATCGACCTCAATACGCCCCCTTCTTCTTCGGCTGTTGCGCGCTTCGTTCGGTCCCTCTTTTTTCGCTTTGCCGATTTTGATGGGATGATACGTCGAGAGTTCAGCCTGGAGGACTATGGCGATTTGTGGAGCCGAATGGTGCTGTTTGGGCAGAGATACCTTTCGATGCTGCCACCGGACCGGTTTCTCGCATTGCGCTATGAAGATATGTTACTCCATCCACGCGATAAATTGCGGGAAATGATCGAATTTATCGACCCGAATTTGTCCGATGATGCCTGGCTGGATGAAGCGGTGTCTATCCCGCGGTCGAATCCGTCTAAATACCTTTCGCTTGCACCACAGGAGCAAGTGCGCCTCACGCAGGCTTGTGCGCCGGGGTTAGAGGCTTTGGGCTATCCAACATAAAAAGATTCACAAACCCAGAAAGTAATGGGCAGTGCTGACATTTGTCGAAGAAATTCTCTTGCTTGCACTCGATGAAAGACAGGGTGATCTGGTACATGTGCCGAGCTGGAACATGGCGTGTGCAATGGCCGGTGCCGCGTTAATGGATTTATCGTTTGCCGATCGCATTGATACCGATGTAGAGCGTCTCATCTTGGTAGATTCGACTCCGCTAGAGGATGACATCCTCGATCCGGTACTCGCCGAGGTCGCAGCAGCTGAGGCAGTACACCGTGCGCGCTTCTGGGTAGAGCGCATTGCTCAGCAGGGCGAGGAGATTCGCGAAAAGGCACTATCGCGGCTCGTCGAACACGGCATTCTCGAAGTTGAAGAGAATGGTTTTCTATCGTTTATGCCTGGCGTGTCCCAAGCCCGTCGCTATCCTATGTCCGATCAGCAAGTCAAAGAAGAAGTTCGGCTGCGGGTAATGCGCGTGCTCTTTGACAATGACGTTCCCGACCCTAATGACGTCGTCATTATATGTCTGGCGAATGTGTGTGGATTGTTTGAGCATCTGCTATCGCCCGTCGAATTGGAAATGGTGCAAGAGCGGATTGAGGTGGTCAGCCGCTTGGACTTGCTTGGTCAAGCGATTGTCGAGGCCATTCGGCAAAGCGAGCCACCGGCTGGTCCGCCCCCTGCTAGCGAAGATTTGCCGCGCGCACCTCGGGTGCCCCTGCACCTGATCTTGATGAACTCATATCGGGATTTTTTGGCCAAACAGTACCAAGAATTAGGCCCCATTTTTCGGATTCAAGTAGGCGGGAAACATGCCGTAATTTTAGCCGGGCCAGAGGGCAACCAGTTTTTTTCTAAAAACGACAAAAATCACTTTCGCTCCCGCGAGTTATGGCTGGGGTTCGACGAGCAATTTGGCGCGACGCGCTCGACTCTCAGTATGATGGGTGAAGACCACTTTCGCATGCGTCGCATTAAAAAGTCGGGCTATTCATCGCGCCAAGGCGAGCTCCAAGTTGCCAGTATCATTGCCGTCGCTCGCAGCGAAATCGCCTCGTGGCCAATGGACAAACCCATTTCTGCTCTCGAGGTGGGCAAGCGACTCATGTACAGTTTGACGGCGCAAATACTCGCCGGGGTGTCTGTGCCAGAGTACTATGACGACCTCAGCCATTTTTTCGACATATCTTTCAGATATATGAGAGGCCAATGCTCCAAACGGAAGTTGCGCAAGCGATCTTTCCAGCAGGCTTCCAAAGGGGTGGATGCGTTGGCCGCAAAGATCATCGCGGCACATGATCCGGAAACACGCGGCGACCACCCACCCAACATCATTGACGATATGATCGCTTTACACCGCGCTGATCCGCTGTTTTTGCCTGAGACCGACTTGAAATCAGCCGTGACCGAGCCGCTGTGGGTGCCGCTGGATACGACCGGGCACGCCAGTGCCTTCATGTTCTACCCGCTGCTGAAGTATCCCGGTTTGTGGCAACGGGCCCAAGCCGAGGCCGACGCGCTTTTTAGCGCGGGAACGCCGACGGCAGAATCGATCCTCTCACTTGACGTCACGCGACGCATTATGCAGGAGACGCTGCGCCTGTACGCACCGATTACTGCACTCCAGCGCAAAGTGAGCAACTCGTTTGAATTCTGCGGCTATAAGATCGCTGCCGGAGAGCCGATCATCGTTCCGTTCAGTATGCCCCATACCATGGAAGCATACTTTCCCAATCCGCAAGAGTTTGACATCGACCGCTACAAGCCGCCCCGCGACGAGCACAAACAAACGTGGGCTTATGTGCCGTATGGATTGGGGACGCATCGGTGTCTTGGGGGACATTTGGCCGAGTTTTTGATGATGACGGCTATGGCGACCATTCTGCACGACGTGGAATTGGTGCTCGATCCACCGAATTACACCTTAAGTCGTTGGAAAATTAATTTACAGCCCACTCGCCATCCCAAAAAATCGCTCAAGTTTCGCGTGGTGCAAAAGCGGTCCGTTTGAACTCATTTACGCTTCTAAGAAACTGTCTGAAAACCCTTCCTGTGTCGTCTATTTTGAACAGGCGTACTCATCGAGCCATATTCAGGTTTCACCACCGGCTTCTAAGGGATTAATCAAATAATGGTGGTGAAAGGAAAATAAGGTATGCTGACATTTGTCGAAGAAATTCTCTTGCTTGCACTCGATGAAAGACAGGGTGATCTGGTACCGGTGCCGAGCTGGAACATGGCGTGTGCAATGGCCGGTGCCGCGTTAATGGATTTATCGTTTGCCGATCGCATTGATACCGATGTAGAGCGTCTCATCTTGGTAGATTCGACTCCGCTAGAGGATGACATCCTCGATCCGGTACTCGCCGAGGTCGCAGCAGCTGAGGCAGTACACCGTGCGCGCTTCTGGGTAGAGCGCATTGCTCAGCAGGGCGAGGAGATTCGCGAAAAGGCACTATCGCGGCTCGTCGAACACGGCATTCTCGAAGTTGAAGAGAATGGTTTTCTATCGTTTATGCCTGGCGTGTCCCAGGCTCGTCGCTATCCTATGTCCGATCAGCAAGTCAAAGAAGAAGTTCGGCTGCGGGTAATGCGCGTGCTCTTTGACAATGATGTTCCCGACCCTAATGACGTCGTCATTATATGTCTGGCGAATGTGTGTGGATTGTTTGAGCACCTGCTATCGCCCGTTGAATTGGAAATGGTGCAAGAGCGGATTGAGGTGGTCAGCCGCTTGGACTTGCTTGGTCAAGCGATTGTCGAGGCCATTCGGCAAAGCGAGCCACCGGCTGGTCCGCCCCCTGCCAGCGAGGATTTGCCGCGCGCACCTCGGATGCCTCTGCGCATGGTCTTGATGAAAACATATCGGGATTTTTTGGCCAAACAGTACCAAGAATTAGGCCCCATTTTTCGGATTCAAGTAGGCAGGATAGATGCCGTAATTTTAGCCGGGCCAGAGGGCAACCAGTTTTTTTCTAAAAACGACAAAAATCACTTTCGCGGCCGCGAGTCCTGGTTGGGGTTCGACGAGCAATTTGGTGCGACGCGCTCGACTCTCAGTATGATGGGTGAAGACCACTTTCGCATGCGTCGCATTAAAAAGTCGGGCTATTCATCGCGCCAAGGCGAGCTCCAAATTGCCAGTATCATTGCCGTCGTCCGCAGCGAAATCGCCTCGTGGCCAATGGACAAACCCATTTCTGCTATCGAGGTGAGCAAGCGACTCATCTATAATTTGTCGGCGCAAATCATCGCCGGGGTGTCTGTGCCAGAGTACTATGACGACCTCAGCCATTTTTTCGACATATCTTTCAGATATATGAGAAATCGAGGCTCCAAACGGAAGTTGCGCAAGCGATCTTTCCAGCAGGCTGCCAAGGGGGTGGATGCGTTGGCCGCGAAGATCATCGCGGCACATGATCCGGAAACACGCGGCGACCACCCGCCCAACATCATTGACGATATGATCGCTTTACACCGCGCTGATCCGCTGTTTTTGCCCGAGACCGACTTGAAATCAGCCGTGACCGAGCCGCTCTATGCGCCGCTGGATACGACCGGGCACGCCAGTGCCTTCATGTTCTATCCGCTGCTGAAGTATCCCGGTTTGTGGCAACGGGCCCAAGCCGAGGCCGACGCGCTTTTTAGCGCGGGAACGCCGACGGCAGAATCGATCCTCTCACTTGACGTCACGCGACGCATTATGCAGGAGACGCTGCGCCTGTACGCACCGGTTACTGCAACCCTGCGCACAGTGAGCAACTCGTTTGAATTCTGCGGCTATAAGGTCGCTGCCGGAGAGCCTATTGTCATTCCGTTCAGTATGCCCCATACCATGGAAGCATACTTTCCCAATCCGCAAGAGTTTGACATCGACCGCTACAAGCCGCCCCGCGACGAGCACAAACAAACGTGGGCTTATGTGCCGTATGGATTGGGGACGCATCGGTGTCTTGGGGGACATTTGGCCGAGTTTTTGATGATGACGGCTATGGCGACCATTCTGCACGACGTGGAATTGGTGCTCGATCCACCGAATTACACCTTAAGTCGTTGGAAAATTAATTTACAGCCCACTTGCCATCCCAAAAAATCGCTCAAGTTTCGCGTGGTGCAAAAGCGGTCCGTTTGAACTAGTCGGCGAGCGGCCCTCCGGCGTAAGATGACCTAATCACGCGGTCAGCTCAGGTCATTTGTTCGCCCCGCGCCATGACCACTTTGCCCGTCCGCACCATCTCGCGGAGGTCGAATTTGCTCAGCAGCTTTTCGAGGGCATTCATCTTTTCTGTGGTGCCCGTAGCCTCAATGGTGATGGTAGCCGTGGAAATATCGATGGTTTTGCCGCGAAAAACCTCGGCGATCTGCAAGACCTCGGTGCGCTCGGCAACCGAGCAGCCGACCTTAAAGAGGGCCAACTCGCGGGCGATGGCGTCGTCGGCCGAGTGGTCTTTGGCGTGGATGACATCGACTAACTTGTTGAGTTGCAGAATGATCTGGTGTAGCTCGGCGGCCGGGCCAATGGTGGTGATGGTCATGCGCGAACACTGGGGGATATGAGCTGGCGAGACGACCAGATTCTCAATGTTGTAGGCACGGCGGGCAAAACACTGGGCGATTCTCACTAGGACGCCGGGGCGGTCGTTGACCAGCAGGCCGATGGTAGTCTTTTGCTGGGGTTCGGTCGGCCTGAGTTGTGGCGCGTCCACCGCCTCTTGGCGGGCATTGAGAGCGGCCGCGGCAAAGTCAATGGCAGTCGTAGGCATTAGGTACTTCCTTTGGGTTGGGCCAGTTTCTGCTTGGGAGCCTCGATCAGCATATCGGTGAGCGCGGCTCCAGCGGGAATCATCGGGAAGACATTGTCTTCTTTTTCGCACTCGGCGTGAATGACGCAGGGGCCTTCGTCGTGATCGAGGGCTTGCTTGAGGACTTTGTCGATGTCGGCGGTGCGCCGGATGCGGAAGCCCTTAGCCCCGTAGGCTTCGGCCAGTTTGACGAAGTCGGGGTTGCCTTCTAAATCGACGCCAGAGAGGCGATTATCAAAAAACAGGTTCTGCCACTGGCGGACCATCCCCAAGTACTTGTTGTCGAGGACTACGATCTTAATCGGCAGCCGATGGACGACGGCGGTGGCCAGTTCGCACAGGGTCATCTGGAAGCCGCCGTCGCCGCAGATGGCGACCACAGTCTCTTCGGGGCGACCAAACTGAGCACCGACCGCTGCGGGAAAGCCAAAGCCCATGGTGCCAGCCCCGCCGGAGGAAAGCCACTGGCGGTGGTGCGCCGTCTTGTAAAACTGGGCCGCCCACATCTGGTGCTGGCCGACGTCGGTGGTCACCACGGCGCGACCAGCGGTCAATTCGTACATGCGGTCGATGACGGCCTGCATCTTGAGGCCGCCGCGCTTGCCGTATTTGAGTGGGTATTTCTCCTTCCACTCGTCGATTTGGGCCAGCCAGGCTGTCGTGTCCAGCGGCTCGACGTAGTTGATTAGCTCTTCGAGCACTTGCCGCGCATCGCCTTCGATAAAAACGTCGGGCATGACCACTTTGCCGTATTCAGCGGGGTCAATGTCGATGTGAATTTTTTTCGCGTCCGGGCAGAATTCCGCCAGCTTACCCGTGATCCGGTCGTCCCAACGCCCGCCCACCGACATAATCAGATCGCAGCCGACGACGGCCTTGTTGGCGTAGGCCGTGCCGTGCATGCCGAGCATGCCCACCGAGAGCGCGTGCTGCTCGGGGAATGCCCCCTTGCCGAGGAGGGTATTGGTCACTGGCATCCGCGTCTTTTCGGCAAAGGCCTTGGCGGCCTCGTGCCCGCCCGAGGCGATGCAGCCACCGCCCAAGTACAGCAAGGGACGCTTGCTGCGGCGCAGGAGGGTGGCGGCGGCTTCGAGCAGTTCGGGCGCGGGCTTGGTCTGCCAGGTGTACCCCGGCAGGTACACCTTCTCGGGAAAGTCGGTGGTGCATTCGGGGAAGGGATCCCCTTGGGTGACGTCCTTGGGCAAATCGACCAGCACCGGCCCTTGGCGACCAGTGGTGGCGATGTGGAATGCCTCGGTCATCACGCGCGGAATGTCGTTGGGGTCCCGGACCAAATAGGAGTGTTTGACCACCGGCATGGAGATGCCGAAGACATCGGCTTCCTGAAAGGCGTCTTTGCCGAGCATCGGGGTGACGGTTTGGCCGGTGAGGGCGATGACCGGCGAGGAATCCATCAGCGCGGTTAGTAGGCCGGTGATGGTGTTGGTCGCGCCCGGGCCGGAGGTTACGAGGGCGACGCCGGGCTTGCCGGTGGCGCGGGCGTAGCCATCGGCCATGTGGGTCGCTCCTTGCTCGTGCCGGGTGAGGACGAAGCGGATCTGCTCGGAGTTGAGCAGGGCGTCAAAGATGGGCATGGCCGCGCCGCCCGGATGGCCGAACACGTACTCAACGCCGAAGCGGTCGAGTGCTTCGATGACTTTGTCGGCTCCTCTCGCCATGTCAATTTCTCCCTAAAAATGAATGATTTGAGAATTATTATGTAATTATCTTGAGCAAAGTATAGAAAAAAATGGCGATAATGACAAGAAGGAGAAAAAAATTTGAACGATTTGTAACGAAAGGAGAGAAAACACCGGGCTAGGCTCAGAGGCTCTTGCGGGTTAGTAACGGTAGCCGCCGATGAACTTGAGATGTGGGATGCGGTTGCTTGGGTGAGCACTTACCGGAGCAACAGCATCTTCTTGACTTCGCGGAACGCTCCACCCGCCTGCAAGCGGTAGAAATACATCCCCGACGACAAGCTGTGGCCGCTATCGTTGGTCGCGTCCCACTCGACGACGTAGCGCCCCGCGCTCTGATGCTCGGCCACCAACGTCCGCACCGGCTGACCCAGCACATTATACACGGTCAGTTCCACATCCGCCGCCTGCGGCAACGCATACTGAATCGTCGTCGCCGGGTTGAACGGATTCGGATAGTTGTTGGCCAACGCGAATACTGCTGGCCGCGTCTGCAACGCCACCGGAGCCGGCAACGCCTGGACGTTAGTTCCAGCGCTAGGAGGGCTACTGTTATAAAGAATTGAAAGGTCTTTCCCTGCAAGAAAGTCATTCACTACAACATCGGTAGCCCCCGCATCCTTGCTTAAACTCTGGAGCAAGCTCGTCCCCGAAACTGCCTGCGCCGCAGCCCCCAGTACCAAACCAAACGCCAGCAACCAAGGCACAACCAAACGCCGGATTAACGACTTCGCCTGTATCATTACAAAAGCTCTCCAGGGAACGCAGCCCTGATTGTGAAAGTAGGTGGAAAATAAATCTGACTTAAATTCGCTTCGACACTGCACACTTTTCATACGATGTGTTTGATCAGTGGGATGTTTTCGAGTTAATCAAGGATGGTTTCGATAACTCAACAGCTTCTAAAGGTTTGGGATGAAATGTTCTAGGAGCGGCTCCACATGGCCTTGAAAAACCGGATCCAGTTGCCAGAGAAAATGCCGGCGATGTCTGCTGGCGAATAACCGCGGTTTGCGAGGATGGGCTGGAGTTTTTGCAAATCGGCGATAGTGCTCAGATCGCGCGGGGCTTGCTCGGTGCCGAAGCCGCCGTCGAGATCGGTGCCAATGCCGCAGTGGCGCGAAGTGCCCAAAAGCTGGCAGATGTGGTCGATGTGGTCGGCGACGGTTTCCAGCGTGGCGCTAGTCAGTTGTTCAAAGGCGGGGATTTTGCGCTGCCAGTCCGGGTCGAGCATCCAGGCGTCAAAGGCCGTGCCAATGACTCCGTCGCGCTCGGCGATAGAGCGGATCATTGCGTCGGTGAGCTGGCGCTGGCCGGGGACTAGGGCGCGACAATTGTGGTGCGAAGCGCAGACCGGCCCGTCGTACGCGTCCAAAAGTTCCCAGTGGGCTTGGTCGGTCAAGTGGGTCAAGTCGATGATGATGCCAGCCGCGTTGAGCGCGTCGAGCAGGGGTTTGGCTGGTGGCAACAGCCCCCCTTCGGTGCCGGTGCCGTGTGAATAAGTGCTGGTGCCGTAATGCGAAATCGACACTAGGCGCAAGCCGAGTTCGCGCCACTCGGGCACTTGGTCGGGGTCTAAGATGGGGTCGGCGCTCTCCATGGCGAGGATCAGGCCAAATGGGGTCGCGGGGTCGGGATTTTGCCAAGCGGCGATGGTGTCGTCCAAATCCGCGATGCTTTTGACAAAGCGCAGCAAACCCGCGCGTTCGAGTGCTTGATAGTATGCCAGATGTCCGCGTCCGACGCCGTGGCACTGGGCTTGGCAGTACATGCCAGTGCGGGTCCACCGGTCGCCTCGATCCAAGCGCGACATTACCGTGCCGCAGAACAGGCCGACTTGGCCGCGCCGCAGCTCGGGGAAGGTCACCGTGCAGGAGCCAAAGCCCTCCATAGTCTGCACCGAGTCGTGGACGCGCACGGTAGTCGCTTTTTGCATTAGGTCGCGGTTGATTTGCAGGGCGGAGAAGGCCAGATCGAGGTGGCTGTCGAAAATGAGCATTGGGTCAGCTCCAGGCTTGGCGGAAGAAGCGCGTGAGGTTGCCGTGGGCGATGGCCGCAATGTCGTTGGTTGCGTAGCCGCGCCGGTCGAGGATGTCGAGGAAGCACTGTAGGTCGGCGATGGTATCGTAGTCAACGGGTGCCATTTCGCGCCCAAAGCCGCCGTCGAGGTCGGAGCCGATGGCGACGTGGGCGCAGTTGCCGACGAGCTGGCAGATGTGGTCGATGTGATCGACGACCGCCGACATGGAGCGGCGGGCGGTTTGCGGATACGTGGTTGGGTCGTCTAAGTTGATCGCGGGATTGAGCATGAATTCGGCGAAAACCACGCCGATGACGCCGTCGCGCTCGGCAATGGCTTGGATCATCTCGTCGCTGAGGTGGCGCTGGCCGGGGACCAGGGCACGGCAGTTGCAGTGGCTGGCGTGGACGGGGCCTTGCCAGTAGTCCAAAAGCTGCCAGAAAACCAAGTCCGAGGCGTGGGTTAAGTCGAGGGCCATGTTGGTTGCGGCGAGCGCGTCGAGCAGGGGATAAGCATCGGCGTATAGCCCGCCGCGAGTGCCGGTGCCGTGGCCCCAAGTATTGGCGCCAAAATGCGTCAGTCCCACCGAGCGCAGACCCTGCTCCCACCACCAGCCTACTTGCTCCGGGCCGAGGATCGGGTCGGCGCTTTCCATGCTCAAAATCAGGCCGATCGGCGTCGTTGAATCGGGATTTTGCCAA
This sequence comes from Candidatus Latescibacterota bacterium, assembly GCA_965221515.1. Taxonomy (GTDB): domain Bacteria; phylum Latescibacterota; class UBA2968; order UBA8231; family UBA8231. The sequence goes on along the minus strand of OZ244897.1, from coordinate 2,161,386 downwards.
GCGGCGATGGCCGCGTCGAGTTCCGTTGTGTCGCGGATGAAGCGCAGTTGGCCCTGGCGCGCTAGCGCTTTGTAATAGTGAAGATGCGATTGGCCGATGGCGTGGGCCGCTTCTTGCGTTCTCATGCCGTCGTCGAGGAGGCCGGTGGGCATCTGCACTCGGCTCATAATGGTCGAAAGCGCGATGCCGACCAAGCCTTGGCGCATTTGCGGTAGGGATACAGTGGCGGTGCCGCGCGAGGAACTTTCAGGGCGCTGTCTGTCGCGCAGCGAGTCGGGATGTAAAGGGCCTAAAGGCTTGGGATCTTCGCGCTCGCGCAGGACGCGGATGTCTTGGGTGAGGTCGCGGCGGTGGTGCAGGGCGTTGAAGGCCAAGTCGAGGTGGCCGTCGATGATGAGCATGGGGCGGTCGGGCATGGTGAGGAATCCCTTGGGTTAATTGACTAGATACTGTTTTACTATCTCTTCATTGATAGTTACCCCTAGCCCCGGTCCCTCAGGCACGTGAACGCACCCATCAACGACCGCAAATTTTTCGTGCGTCAGGTCGTGGCGTAAAGGCGAGTCGGCCATGCAGTATTCAAAAATTTCGCCGTGGGGAACTGCCGCAAGTCCGTGCAGGGCGGCGGCGATGGTGATGCCGCTTTTGAACGAGTGATTGACGACTTTGCGGTGTAGGCGGTGGGCGAGGCGGCCGACCTCGGCCATGGTCGAAAGCCCGCAGCGGCCCGGATCTGGTTGCACCCAGTCAATGCGGCCATCGACGAGCAGCCGCTCAAAGTCCCGATAGCGCGATTCGGCCTCGCCCGTGGCGATGGGCACCGGGCTGCGCTCGCAAAGCTGGGCATAGCCTGCGATGTCTTCGGGATGCAAGGGTTCTTCGAGCCAGAATATGCCGTACTCGGCAAACTGCTCGGCGCGCTTGAGGCCGGTTTTCCAGTCCCACACCTGCCCAGCATCTACCAAGATGTCCACATCCGGCCCGGCCCCCTTGCGCGCGGCGCGCACCAACGCGATGTCGTTGGCCTCGCTTTGCCCCATCGGCCCCCAGCCAAATTTGATGGCCGTGAACCCCTGGTCGGCAAAGCGGCGGGCCAGCTCGCCGGTCTGTTGCGGCGTGTCGCCGAAGAGAATGGAGCAATAGGCGCGGAATTTGGTCTGATAAGGACCGCCGAGTAGCTCGTAGGCCGGGCAATTGCGCGCTTTGCCGGCAATGTCCCACAGCGCGAGGTTGACGCCGGCCATAGCGTGTGTGCCCACGCCGACGCGGCCGTAGTAATTGGCCGCGGCGAGCATGCGCTCCCCGCAGACGTCGATGGCCAGCGGGTCTTGGCCGGCTAGCGCGTTGGCGAGGCCGTTGCTGATCTGGTGGGAGAGCGGGGCCTCGACGATGGCCTTGACCACAGTGGGAGCCGAATCAACTTCGCCCCAGCCGGTAATGCCGGCGTCGGTTTCTATTTGAATCAGGCAGGTGTCCTGCGTGCCGTCGCAGCGAGCCTTAACGTCGGGCAAGCGCAGATAATGGGCGGATACGCGCGTGATTTTCATACTTAAAAGTCGAATACGGTTTCGAGAGTCATGATTTTGTGGCGCTGCAAGTGCCGATTGGGGGTGCGCTCGAAAACGAAGCGAGTATCCCAACGCACCAAGGTGCCTTCTTTCATATCCAGTCCGATGTCAAAGCCGTAGAAGGTGTCTTCGGTCGGCTCGAAGAAGTCGTCCCGGCCAGTGCCTTGTTCGTTGAAGCTGCGGCCGATGTTGTTCTTGTGGAAATAAGCGTACGCGCGCTTGAGACGGGGAAAGTACTTGAGCAGTTTGCGCGACAGGGCTGCGCTGGCGATGAGCTGCTGTTTTGGGTCGCTGGTACCCGTCAGGTACTGATAGGAGACCGAGGCGTACGCGTACGAGCCGAGTTCAGTGCCCAAGTGCCCGAAGAAGCCGGAAAGCTCGTCGCTGTAGCCGAGCCGCGCGTCCTTGGACTGGACCTGTCCAGTGGTGTGGTCCAGCTGCACGCGATCGAGCTCGTATAGCTCGTCGAAGTAGCGCGAGTCGAAATCGCGGCGGAAGTGGCGGAAATCCAGTTGGCCGTTGAGTGGGCCTAAAGCGAGCCACAGGCCCGGGGCGGCGATCCCAAACCCGGTCGCTTGGCGATTGCCGGGGTAAACGCCCTGCTGTTGCGCCTCGAAGTTGGCGAGGCCGTCGTCGTCGTCGATCAGGAGGGCAAATTGGCCGTAGAGTTTGAGTTTTAGGCCCAAGTCGCGGATGAGTGGATACGCTAGATCCAGGCCCAAGATCGAAAAGAAATCTTGACCAACGCGGTTTCTGTTGAAGGGCTTGTGGCGGTCCACGTCTTGGTCTATTGGGAAGGCGGTGCCATAAACGGCGTTGAGCCCCAACAAGGCCGCGGCAATGTCGGCGGAGAGGCCGCTGCCGGCGTCGGCGTCGATGAGGCCATCGTTGTCGTCGTCGCTGTCGATGGAATCGGGTACGCCGTCAGCGTCGTTGTCGAGGGCGAGATTGCCATCGTCTGGGAAGGCGTCAATGGGGTCTGGGACGCCGTCGGAATCGCGGTCGCGCAGGCCGCTGTACTGGTCGATATCGGCGACAAAGGTCACGCCCACTTCGAGGTCGGCGGCGTAGCCAAAAGTTCGCAGCCCAATGAGCGCCCCACCCTCTTGAAAGTCTTGGAGGTTGTTGATGACTCCTTCGAGTCCGATATTAGTGCCAGCGAAATTGGCGATGCGGAACTGGAGTCCGGTTTTCTTGATGCCGGGATAGAGCAGGGTGTTGCGGTAGTTGTCCATGATGAGGCCGTAGCCCAGCGTCACGTCGTCGAGTGCGCCGATTTTGACGTACACCGCGTCGTTGGGGCGGCCATAGCGCACGTAGTAAATTTTGCGCAAGATCGAGTCGAAAGTTTGAGTGGACGAGCCGGCCTGCCAGCCGCGCGAACCGAGGTCGCCATTGCGCTCGACAAACAGCTCTAAGTCGAGGCCAATGCCCAATCGGCCTAGGGGGAAGTCGGGCCGGAGACTAAGGCGATACAGCTGCTCTTGTTCTACGGTGACGCTGCCCATGCTGAGCGAGTAGCCGAACATGGCTACCGAGGGCTGGGCCGCGGCGGCGACCGGATATATTAAGAGCAGCAAGATAAAGGCGCGGTTGCAGCAAAAATTCATCTAGGGAAGATGCGGTCGCCGGGCCGCTAGTGCAATGGCTAAACGGTCCTTTTTGTCGGCCGCAAACGACAACGACATAACTCATTAGAAAGAGGCCTGCGATGGGGCAAACGCTAAAAGATCTGCTCAACCATAGCTTCGCAACTCATGCCGAACAGACGGCCATTCGAGAGCTCAAGCCCGTCGAGGGTAGCCGCGCATTGAGCTACCAGCCCGTGACCTACGCCGAGCTCAAAAGCCGCCGCGACCGGCTCGCGGCTGGCCTGGCAGCGCAGGGCTTGACCAAGGGCCAGCGCGTGGGCATCCTCACCGACGGCGGCAGCGAGCCGCTGTTGATCTTTCTGGCGACCGACTGCATTGGGGTCAGTGCGGTGCCGCTGTGCATTCACTCGCCCGACGAGGCTCTCGCCCACAGCATCGCGCACTCTGCGGTTGAGTTGCTGGTCGTCGATCGCAAAGGCTACGAGCGGTTTGGTGCTATCCGAGAGCGGCTGGACGAGACGCCGCAGATTGCGTTGACCGAGGGCGAGGCTGAGGACGCGATTTCTTGGCCAGCGTTGGCCGAGAGCAGCGCGGCCGTACCCGAGGTTGAGGTGCTGCCAGAAGACGAATCGAAAATTCTCTATACCTCGGGTTCAACCGGCCTGCCCAAGGGCGTGATCCAAACCCACGCCAACATCGTCGCCAACGTCGAAGAGGTTTGGGACGTGATTAGCAAGCGCGAGCCTATGCACATGTTCAAGTCTGCGCCCGACTACCACTCCATGGGAATTCTCAACATCTATTATCCTTTGGCCAAGGGGTGGATTTTGGACTTGGCGCGCTCGCCCGATCGCGTCCTCAGCGACATTCGCCTGTCAGAGCCGGAGGGCTTCCTGACCGTGCCGCTGATACTCGACAAAGTGTACGGCAATGTGCGCAAGGAAATCGACGCCGGTGGCCTCAAGGGGGGGTTGATTCAGCGCTCGGTTGCGGCCAAGGAGCGGTTGGTGCGCGGCCAAGCTGGGCTGGGCGACAAGCTCTTTTTGGCGGCCATAGGTCGTTCAATCATCGGCAAAATTCGCGCCCAGCTCGCCACGCGGGTCGGGCCCAATCTAGCGGTGCTGATCGTCGGTTCGGCCAAGGCCGATCCCAAGGCGTTGGACTTTTTTCACGAAGTGCTCGACATCGCTACGTACGAGGGCTACGGCACGACCGAGTGTGCGCCGCTGATTGCCGCCAACCATCTCGGCGGGCGCAAAAGCGGCACCGTGGGAAGGCCGTTGCAGGCGGTGAAAATCGTGGGTGAAGACGGGTCGGAAATCGGCTACAACGATCCGGCACAGCAAGAGTGCCGGTCCAGCGGCGAACAAGTCGGAGAGCTGTGGACTAGCGGTCCCAACGTCATGCGCGGCTATTTACACGACCCCGAGCAAACCAAGCAAGTGCTAGTGGAGGAGAATGGCCGGATTTGGTATCGGACCGGGGACTTGTTCAGCATGGATGACGAGGGTTTTCTTTCGTTTCACGGGCGCGTTGGCCGGCAGTTCAAGCTGCGCAACGGCGAGTTTGTCAATCCCGAAGCCTTGGAGCGGATTTTTGCGCGGGTGCCCTTGGTTGAGCATGTGGTCGTGTACGGCGACCAGCAGCGCGACTATCCGCTGCCGCTGGTGACAGTGGATGTAGAGGAGGCAAAAAACAGCGGGGTGGACCAGTTGCCGCTAGACGACGAGGAGGCCCTGCGCCTGCATCCTGGCTTGGGCGAGCGAATTCGCCAAGGGTTCCTCGCCGAGGCCACCGCCGCTGGCCTGCCGAGCTACCAGCGGCCGCAGCGCATCGCGCTCTTGCCCGAGCCGCTGAGCGAGGACGCTGGGACTTTGACCAAGGGCCTAAAAAAGATCGTGCCCAAGGCGATCGTCGAGCGGTATCGCACCGTCGTCGAACAGACGTACGCTTCTTAGCTGTGCTGTAGTTGGTGCAAGCGGCGGCTTAGCTTGGTTGGCGAGGCCGTGCCGGTCGTGCCAATCTGCTCCGCGGTAATGGACGCGGCCAAGCAGGCTATCGCCGCCGCTTCCGTCAGGCCGGCACCCGCGGCCAAGGCTGCGCTGAGGGCGGCCGCACAAGTGTCCCCGGCGCCGACCGGGTCAACAGGTGTAGTGAGGTTGACCGCCGGCACGTGCTCGACCGCGCTGCCGTCGGCTACGAGTATCCCCCTCTTGCCAAGTGTTAGAAACACCGGACGACCCGCTTGGTTGCTGAGTGCGCGGGCGTGGTGGTGTGCGGTCTTGAGCGATAAGCGTCCTTGGCCGCCGAGCGCAGCCCAAGCTTCGCGCTGGTTGGGTTTGAGGATAGTGCGCTTAAAGAGCCCAATCCGCGTGCGCGAATCGGCGAGGACCACCCGCTTGGGCTGAGGACCGAGCGCAGCGGCCATGGCGCGGCGCACGCCCGTGGTGAGTACCCCGCAATTGGCTTCGGGGACTTGGTCGATGAGCACCAGCCCGTCCCAGCGGCTCAGGCGCTGGCCGACGTGAGCGATGAGATCGCGTTGGAGGTTGGTCGGGGTCGGGCGGCGGTTTTTGACATCGAGCCGCTCTAGTTCCTCGACGACGGGCCGGTTGCGCTGGCTGCTATCGACGTAGCAGGGCTTGCCATAGGTCGGAGTCAAGCGACCCGGAGCGGTGAGAAAGCCGGTCAAATCTAGGCCCAGCCGATGCATAGCCCGCCTCAGTTCGTAGCCTTCGCCGTCGTCGCCGCAATAGCCCACGGCCTCGACCGCCCCGACGCCGAGGGCGCACAAGTTGGCCGCGACATTGCCGGCAGCGCCGGGTTGACGGCGGTAGCCGATCACCTGATAGCAAGTCTTGCCGGTCTCCAGCGATTTTTCGTCGAGGGCCGGGTCGCATTCGAGGTAGGAGTCGAGAAAGAAGTCGCCAACTACGCCGATGCGCAGCGCGGGAAACGCTTCGACGAGAGTGCGCAGGCGAGCTGGGGACAAGTTAAACATGGGATTGGCGGCGCAAAAGGTAGGTAAGTCGGACTTGATTTAGCCCCTATAGCTTCCTATTTTCACTAGGTGATATTTTTAGTTATGTCCTTGATTCTCTTAAACTTAAATTAAAAATAAACCGTGCCGATTCGCAAAGCCGTATTCCCCGTAGCCGGTTTGGGCACTCGCCTGCTACCGGCGACTAAGTCCCAACCCAAGGAGATGCTGCCCGTTGGTTGCAAGCCCGTGGTGCAGTACGTGGTAGAAGAGATGATCGAGCAGGGGTTAGACAAGTTTCTCTTTGTAACGGGCCGCAAGAAGCGCTCAATTGAGGATCACTTCGACGATGACCCCGAGCTTGCGGCGCGCTTGGGCGATAGCGAGATCGGCGAGGTTGATTACGCGGCTAAAGGCGTTGAGTTCTACTATGTGCGGCAGCGGCGACCAGCCGGCAATGCCGATGCTGTGCGCCAAGCGCGGGAATTTGTCGGTGACGAATCGTTTGTGGTGGGATTCGGCGACACAATCGTCGCCTCGCCGCGGGTGCCAGGCGTGGTCGGCCGGATGATGCAGTCGCATGTCCAGCGGGGGGCGGCGGCGACTATTGCCGTCTGGGAAGTACCGCGCCAGGAAACTTACAGATACGGGGTCGTCACGCCACAAGGCAAGGCCGACGACGATTTTGCCATCGCCGACATCGTTGAAAAGCCGGCGGTGGAAGCCGCGCCGAGTTGTCTTGCAGTGGCGGCCCGCTATATTTTTTCACCGGCGATTTTCGCCGCCATTGATGAGATTAAGCCCGGGGTTGGCGGCGAGTTGTGGCTAACCGATGCCATCCGCGTACTGATCGAGCGCGGGGCCGAAGTCCGCTGCCTGCGTCTGGCGCACGACGAGGCGCGCTACGACATAGGAACGCCGTTGACGTACTATCGGGCCTTCGCGGATTTCGCCTTGGCCGATCGGGAGTTCGGCTCGGCGTTTCGCGCGTACCTCGAGGACAAATTGGCCTAGGTATATGCAATGAAAGTAAAGCTCGACTATGGCCGCGACGGCCTCAAAATCGCCGTGCCCGATTCGGCCGAAGTATTACAGATGGCTCCGAGTACAGGGCTCGACCGGATTGAGGAGCGGATCGATCGCGCGTTAGCCCGCCCGCTAGGAACTCCGTGTTTGCGGCGGCTGGCGCGGGGGCGCAAAAACGCCTGCATAGTCATTGCCGACATTACTCGCCCGGTCCCCAACGCTGTTATTTTGCCGCCAATGCTGCGGATTCTCGAAGAAGAAGGCATCGCGCGCGAGGATATTACTCTGTTGGTCGGCACCGGCCTGCATCGAGCCAACGAAGGCGAAGAATTGGTGCAACTGGTCGGGGCCGACATCGCCGGCAACTACCGCATCGTCAATCACACCGCCCGCCGCCGCGAGACGCTGACGTATTTGGGGCACACCTCGGGCGGTGCCCCAATATGGATCGCTGCGCTCTATATGGAGGCCGACCTGAAAATTGCCACCTCGCTAATCGAGCCCCACTTAATGGCCGGCTACTCGGGGGGGCGCAAGGCCATCTGCCCGGGCTTGATGGGCATTGAAACGATGCGCGTCCTGCACGGCCCCGAGCTGTTGAGCCATCCCCGGGCGTGCGAAGGTTCGATTGAGGGCAATCCCTTCCACCGCCAAGCTCTCGAAGTGGCGCAACGGGCGGGCGTTGATTTTACATTTAATGTGGCTATGAACGACCAGCGACAGATTACCGGCCTGTTTTGCGGCGATCTAGAAAAGGCCCACGCCGAAGGGACTCACTTTGTCGAGCAGCAAAACGGCGTCTTGGTTGACGAGCCGGTTGACATTGCCATTACTAGTAGTGCTGGCTGGCCGCTCGACTTGACGTTTTATCAAGCGGTCAAGGGTCTGACGGCGGTGTTGCCCATCGTCAAAGAGGGCGGGACGATCCTCATGGCCGCTCGCTGCGCCGAGGGTTTGGGCAGTGCGGAATTTGTAGAGATGCTACTGGGGGCCGCCGATGCGGCCGAATTTTCGCATCGCCTGGCGGATCCCGATTTTTTTGCCATTGACCAGTGGCAGTTACAGGAGTTGTGCAAGGTACTCGATAAGGCCGAGGTGATGTTCTACTCGGAGGGCATTGAGCCTCAGTACCGCGACAAGGTATGGGTAGAGGTCATTCCCTCTATGGAATACGGGCTAGCCAAGGCCCTGGCGCGGCAGGGTGCCGGGGCGCGCCTAGCGGTCGTGCCCCAAGGCCCTTACGTGCTCACGCAGGCCAAAGGAGGACACTGATGTCGGCTAGACACAGGTGGTTTTTGCGCGGAGGACTTGCTTTGCTGGCCGCGCTGTACTGGGGGACAGACGGCCGCGCGGCGGTGGTGCCGATTATGGGGTTGGGTGAGCAAGAACAACAGGAGCAAGTACTAAGAGAGTCGGCGGTCAGCGACAGTGCTATCTCGGAGGGCCTGAAGCAACGGCTGCTCTTCATGCCCTTTCGCGACAAGTCGAACTACAAAGGCGAATGGGACATATACTCAGCCGTGCCCCGGGGCTTGGCCGATTCGCTGCGCGGCAGTGCCTTTTTTAGCACCGTGTCTATTGATTCGGCGCTCGTGCGGCTAAAAAAGAAAGAATTGCAAGGCAAGCTCGATGTCGAGCGCGCCTTGGCCATCGGGCGCGAGGTGGACGCCGACTATGTCGTCTTGGGACAGATCGACGAGATGAGCATGAAGCGCTTTCGCGCCACCGTGCCCATCGGCGGCTACCGCAGCTATCAGGGACTGACCACGGTGCGACTGTATCCCTATAAGGTCATAGATGGGGAAACAGCCGGCGAGGTGATACGAGAAATAGCAGAGGATAGCAAGCGCTATGGGATTACCAACCCGGCGGCGTACGTGCCGCTGGAAAAGGAATACTTTCTGCTCGGCCAGATGGAGTGGGGCAGCGAGGAATTCCACAACACCTTGCTGGGCAAGTCGGTAAGCCGCTGTTTAGACCACTTGGCCGCTGGGCTAGACAGCCTTATCCAGCCCCCGGCCGCACTCAAGGTTTCCGAGCCGAAAATCATCGAGGTGGTAGCTGATACTGTGCAGACTGATAGCGGGGAGAACGGCCAATCATCTGTGCTCGTGCGGTTGAGTGCTTATATTAACGTGGGATTAGCCGATTCAGTGCAGAAAGGCAACAAGTACGGCGTGTGGGATAAGGGGCGAGAATTGAAAGACCCGGATACCGGCAAGGTGTTGGGAATGTCCCTGCCGCGCCGGGTCGGCGTCGTGCAAGTCGAACAGGTGCTCAGCCAGCACCTGTCGCTGGTGAGGATTCTCCAAGGGAAAGACGCCGTGCAAAAGGACTACGGGATTCGCGCCGAATAGGGTCGATATGAACGCACTACGAACGATATGGACGCTGGGCTTGGTCTTGCTGCTGGTCGCAGCAAGTGAAGCTAACAGCGGTGATATTCAGGTTTTGCCGGCAGACAGCCGCGTGTTTTACGTCTTCTCGCACGATAAGACCGCGCAGCACCAGCGAGTTTTGCAGCTATGGCGGCAGTTTAGCGCGCAAGCTGCTGGGCAGCGGTTTATCGCCATTGCCCGCGACGAGCCAGTGCTAGCCATAGCCGAGGGCCTGACCTTGTGGTCGGCTGCTATAGCCGCGCAAGCGCCGGAGGTCCCTGCGTACATCAAGGCGCGGCTGGACGCCGACGGGGACTATTTCGCCGCCATAGATTCCTCCGGATCGATGTACTTGGCTGGCCCGGGGCAAGACTTGCTCCAGCCTTTGGCTACCAAAGTGGACGAAAGCACTTGGGGTAAGGTAAAGGACTTGTTCAAATAGGACTATGGCCGCAGAGCCTGAGCATAGAGACTTTTCCGTTAAGCGCATCGATGCCGTTGCCTATGCTGCGTACCTGCTGGCGGCAGGAGCCATGCGGTATCATCGCTTCGTGGTTGAGGGCGGTCTCAATCTGCCGTGCGAGGGGCCGGCCCTGATTTTGCCCAAGCATTGCGCGTACCGCGACATTCTGATCGAAGCAGCCTTGTTGTACAGGTTCACCCGGCGCTATGCCAACTACATTATGAAGGTGGGGCTGTGGAGGGTGCTAGAATTGATGGGGGGGGTCAAAGTAGTAAGGCCCAAAGACATCAGGCGAATCGCCGACCGACAGCAACGCCGGGCCGAGATTCGGCGCGCCAGAGCGGCCAACCAACAGATGGAAGTCTATTTAGACGGGCTGTACCGGTGCGGAGAACTGGTCGTCTCGCACCCGGAAGGCATGCGTTATCAAAACGAGTTGGGGCCGCTGCAAAAGGAAATCGTCGAGCATCTGGTACGGGCCGAAGAACGATTGGGGCTGCGCATACCGTTGATTCCCATTGGCCTAGAGTACGATAGCTACTGTCGGCCTGGAGCACAGGTGTACTTTCGGGTTGACGAACCGCTCTACGCAGATTCCTTCGCTAATATCAATGGGTTGATGGATCATCTCAGCAATCGCCTGCGGGTGCTCAGCGGCTTGGCCTGATGGGCCGAGCGTGTAATAATTCAGTAAGGAGAAAACTACATGTTCAAGCTATTTGCATTGGTTTTAGCTGTCGCGATTGCAGGATGCGGCTCGAACCAAGTTAAAATCGAGATCAAGGGCGGAGATGGCCAGCTCGTGCGCTTAGACGCCAATGACGTCCAATACAAATTCAACCACTTGGTCAAAACCGGAACCTACATATTGCCCGAGCCGGATAGCAAAATCGAACTGGGCGGCGGCTCTTACGCAGTCAATGTCGCCGCGGGGGATTATCTGGGTGCCCAGGTCTTGCAAGTGGAATCGCCGCCACTATGGGGCGTGCGGACCTACGAGGCGATTTTCGATATTCCCGCCGGCAGCAATACCCCTTTCAAGCGCGAGGGCACGATCCTCTACGCCTCGACTAAAAAAAACGTCCGCAACTGGGATTTGTTTAGCATCAAGGCCGATGGCAGCGAACGCCAGCAGCTAACCAACACCCCCGAACCCGAGCAGCATCCCTCGTGGTCGCCCGACGGCAAGAAGATACTTTTCACGCGCGGCGACGTGATGAGCAACATCGACCTCTACGTCATGGATGCCGATAGCTCTCATGTCGTGCGCTTAACCGAACATCCCGAACGCGATCAGCGCGGCGTTTTTTCGCCCGACGGCGCGACGATCGCCTTCGTCAGTCAGCGCGACGGCGATGTGGCTGTCTGGCTGATGGACGCCGATGGGGCCAATCCGCGCAAGTTAGTGCAAGGCAACCAGCCTTCGTTTTCGCCCGATGGCCGCCGCATTGCCTTTACTTCTTCAGCCTTCGACGACAGCGACGAGATTTACCTGATTGACCTCGATGGGTCCAATCGGACTCGCCTCACCGAGAATCGGCGCAAAATCGACTGGTTTGCGTCGTTTGCTCCCAAAGGCGACCGCTTGGCTTACAACTCGGAGGAATTTGGCGGCGAGGAGCTGATGCTCATGCGGCCCGATGGGCAAGGAAAGACCCGTATCACAATTGCCGAGAAGACCTACGAGCAAAAGCCTGTTTGGTCGCCCGATGGCAAGGGGCTAGCCTATACGGGCAAGATGATGGGCGACGACGAATACGACATTTACTTAGTCGGCACGGCTGGATTCGACTTGGACGAGATGGACGCACCGCCGCTGATGCCCATCAACCTGACCGACAACGACGACCGAGACGATATGTCGCCGAGCTGGCGTCCCTATTGATCCGACATGCAAACGAAGGGGGCTAAGGGCGCTTTTTATCTCTATATCGTCCTCGCCCTAGGGCTGGCCCTACGGCTTGTGGACCTGCAAGCTCCCCTGACTGACAAGCAGGCTTGGCGTCAGACGGACACGGCTGCTATAGCCCGCAATTTTTACGAAGAAGGGTATTGGCTCTTCTATCCGCGCGTCGATTGGCGCGGTACCACCCCTGGGTATGTGGAGACGAATTTTCCGCTGTACCCTTTTGTCGTCGCTCTGCTTTACGCTGCCGCCGACGGTTCTTATGAGTGGCTCGGGCGGCTCGTGGCGGCGCTGTGCTCAACGGCGGCGGCGGCGCTGCTCTATGGGTTGGGTCTGCGATTGGGCATGGGGTGGCTGGGCGCGCTACTAGCGGCACTGCTCTACTTGCTTTTTCCTTTGAGCATCTACTACGGGCGCACCTTTATGCCCGAAGCGCTGATGATCCTTTTGAGCGTGGGGTCGCTTTGGGCTTTCGCTCGATGGATTGACAGCAGACGCCGATGGGACTTCGCGCTGGCTGTTCTTTTGGCCGCGCTGTGTTTTCTCGTCAAAATACCTACCCTCTATCTCGGTTTTCCACTGGTTGCCTTAGCTTGGCTGCGCTGGGGGTGGCGATTGGCCTTTAAGCCTGTGCTTTGGCTCTATCTCGCGCTCGCTTTGGCACCCGCCGCGCTCTGGTACTGGCACGCCAGCCTGCTCTTTGAGGAGACCGGCCTGACATTTGGTATCTGGAATCGCTACGGCTATGACAAATGGGATCGCAGCCTACTTTCTACGGTTGATTTTTATCTGACGTTGTTAGCGCGCTTCTGGCACAGCGTCTATACGCCTGCCGGGGCGGCTCTAGTTTTGGCTGGACTGGCCCTAGTGCCTAGCCAACGGCGCGAGTGGACGCTCTGGGTGTGGCTGGGAGGGCTGGTGCTATACGTCTTTGTCGTTCCTGAAGGCAATCACAGGCTACATTACTACCAACTACCCTTTGCTCCGGTCGGGGCCCTGCTAGCTGGACGGGTGCTCGAAGCCATTATCAGGCCCGATGCCGCAGCGGCCGGATGGTGTCGATTCGCCCGAAACTGGCCGCACTACTGGCGCGTCGTATTAATATGTACCCTGATCGTCGGGGTCGCCGCCTACAGTGCTTGGGCGGTTAGGCCGTATTACGCGCAGCCCAACAACTGGCACAACTACTACCAAAGTTGCCACTTAGTGGGTCGGATACTCGACGCCAAGTTGCCACAGGATGCGCTGTTGGTCGTCGGCGACGAGGACGAAAACACCGGGGTACCGCACCGGTCGCAAAGCCCAACCTTGCTCTACTACTGCCATCGCAAAGGATGGCAAATAACCCCGGACGAGTTTGCCGCCGCTCGGCTCGACAGTCTCGCGGCCGAGGGCGCAGACTATTTCCTCGTGGCGGCTGGTTTTGTTGTGGGAAACGAGTCTTTTTGGCAAAATTTATTGCGCCGCGGCGTGACGATCCCTTCGGCCTACCCGCGCCAGTGGTACGACGAAGCAGAATTTACGCAGTTCGTCAGTCGGCAGCCAAGACAGGACCGGCACTTCATCCTCGTATCTCTCGCCAATCGCGGCGAGTAGTTGACAGCAGCCCAGATAATTATATAATGTCCAATACATTCAGACTCTTAGGTAGTGGTCCGTTTCCTACAGCTCGTCCCAAGGAGGGAGAGATGGCGTCGAAAGTCGAATACACACAGGTGCGAAAGTGGTTTCTGGTTGGTCTAGCAGCCGTTGTGACTGGCTGTGCCACCACCGGCGGCAGCAGCGGGGGGTATGGTCTGCCGCCGATCCCCGAAGGCAAGGGGCGGCTCATGTTGGAGATGGGCGGGATCAACGAGGTCAATTACTACGTCCTCGACGGAGAGACTGGCGAGGAAGTTCACTCAGAGTCTCCGCGCATGGCTGCGAGTTCGCCCATAGGATACGAGACCGGCTACCGCTCTCTGCCGCAATTCGTCGATCTGGACCCTGGTCAATACACCGTTGTGGTCAATACAGATATCGACGATAGCGTCGAGAAGGAAGTCGAAGTCGTGATGGGCCAGGAAATATACGCGACTATACCCATCGGCCGCTTTCAGGTCATTTTTTCCGATGCGCAGGGCCGCAGTCAGGTGCCTTTCCTAATTTTCGACTACAATTTGCGGACTATGCTAGGCCGGGGCATGACCTCGACAGAGGTGCGCTATTTTATCGTACCAGTGGGCGAGTACAAAGTTCGGATTGAAAATTCTCCCACTGGTTTGGACGAAATCAGGCCCGTTCAGGTGAGCATGGGACAGACTCAGAACATTCTCATCGGACCGCCCCCCTCGCCGGCACAACCAGGCGAAAGCGGTAGTGAAGGGGCTGCACAGCCTTAGGCTGATTGCTTATCGTGGAGTAATGCCATGAAGCGCAAAGGACTATGGAGTGGGGTTGTACTCTTAGCCACGCTATGGGTATCGGCCAGTGGCGCGGCCACGTCCCCACTCAAGGCGACCGTCATCGATCGCTACGGAAATCAGCACCAAGTAGATAAGTTCACCTTTCAGGGGCGTCAGGACTTGGAAATCTACTTCCAAGGGCAGCGTCGTCTGGTCGAACTAGTCAAGGTTGCTCGGTTGCGCTTTGAAGGGGAGCGCAGCGACGAGGAACAGCGCGTCGTGCTCGTATTCCGCAATGGTGCCCAAGAAGCGGGTTTGATGGTGACGGGAGGCTCTTCTTCGCCCCACCAGGATGCCGTCGGTGGCGGCAGCAGTGGGCGCCGCTTCGCTGGGGTGACCGAGTTGGGGCCGTTTTTCATCCTCGCCAGCGATGTGCAAGAGATTGTCTTGCGCTATCCCATTGGCGAGGAGCCGCCTGAAGAAAAGGTTCTCAAGGCTGCGATCATCACGACAGACGGCAGACGCTTTGAGGTGGAAAATTTGCGCTTTCACGGCAAGCAGCGGCTCGACTTTTTTAAGGGCCGCAACAAGCGCTTTATTCCCCTAGACAAAGTGGCGCGAATTGACTTTGAAGACGGTGGGACTGGTGATGAGTTCCGGCCGCTAACGGCGACTTATTGGTCGGGGAAAACCGTTATGGGTACGGTCGAGGCGAGCCTAGTGCGCCTTTCGGGCGAGACCGACAAGAGCTATTTCGAGCGCGTCAACCGGGCCTTTACCGGCGTCGTGGGTTCGAGTCCATTTGCGATTGGTATGCACGATATAAAGCATATTCGCTTTCGGCAAGACAAGGACGAAGACAGCGCTGAAGGGGGTGCTGACGATACCGCCGGAGGTTCTCAATAAGTGCACTGGCCGATAATTCCTCATTGCGAGTACCTCGATAAGCCAGTCCCTTAATTAAATACTTGACTGAACAGAGGATAATTTCCTATATTGAGTCGTTTATAAAAGCCCTCTACAGTAAGCAGTTCGATTGGTCAGCAAAATCGGATGTTGCTTACTTAAAAGTGGGCGTAATTTTCAACGAGGGGAAGACTGACCTAGGAGGCAATAAGCGATAGCTCGTGTGGCGACGCACGAGCTAGCCGAAAAGGTCTCTGACCCAAACCACCACACTCCCGAAAAAGGGAAGGAGTTGCAGCTTATGAAACGTCTATATGGCCTTTTGGCTGTGGGCCTAATTTTGGGCCTGACGAGCGGGGCTAGTGCGCACATTGGCGAACAGGTTTACCTGCTCTTTGAGCTCCCCGAAGCCGATCTGGCTGATATCGATCTGCGCGACGCCAGCATAGCCGACTGGGAAGATGTAGTTGGTGAGGCACAGTTGATCACTACTGATTTCTTTCAGGATCCGACTGTGGGTGACGGTGCCCAGTACGATCCGGCGGACCTAGACTATCGCATTTGGCTGGGTTGGAATGGCAATGCCGGTACCATTTGGATGGGCATGGAGCGCATCGACAACGTCTATATCAACGAGTACGCTGGCGGTGACTTGGGTAGCTTATGGCGGCAAGATGCCATTGAGTTCATGGTTGATGGCGACCACACCGGTGGCGATTACACTGGCTCGGCCGATGACAACTGGACCGACGAAGAGAAAGACCTCAATAACAACCGCACGGCTCAGCAGTACGTGGCTATCGGCGATACTCCTGACGGCCGCCACGTCGGCTATCTGGGCAAGGGCACCGAGTGGGTCAACTCACTACCCTACGCTGATGGCGGCGGTGGTTCGACCGGCGACGGGCCGACGACCACAATTATTGAGTTCTTCATCACGCCTTTCGACGACCTAATCTGGAACAGCCCAGACGACAGCGTAGCTTCGCCGTTGTTCGATGGCAAGGTCATTGGTTTCCAGATTTCGGCTCAGGACATGGATGAGGCGCCGAGCACTTACCGCGCTTTTCACACCTTGTCTGGCCAGGCAGCAACTTGGCGCTTTGCTGAGCGCTTCGTCGATGGTCGCTTGGTCGGTGCCGGCACAGCGGTTGACGATGACGACGATACATCGGTTGAAGAAGACTCTTGGGGCCGCATCAAGGCTTCGCTTAAGTAGCGTCCCGCTGTTTTCTTAAATAATTGTTAAGGAGAGGAGAAAGTATTTACTCCTCTCCTTAACAATTTTAATCTTTTAATCTTCTGGCTATCGCATACTGTATTAGGTAGCCACCTTCCTCGCGTCATAATACCTCGCTCTTGGTTTGCCAATGCTAAGACCTAGGCAGCGCAAATTCTACTGGGGAGTAACGGAATGAGAATTGGGATTTGTGTCGCCGCTTTGGTTTTGGGCGGTTGGGTAAATGCTGCTGCGGAGTTGAGGCTGTTCGCTATTCCGGGCAACACAACTTGGATCGATGCCAAGCAAGGACCGCTTTCAGAAAAGCGTTTCATTGAAGTAATAGACCTTGAAAGCTATGAAAATGGCATTGGGCCTATTACCCCATCACGTGTCGTTCCCGTTCCCGCAGTTCCTCTTGCGTTGACGGCTGCCGAAGTAGATGCAGCGACCGATTCCAGCCTCTTTGCCTTTTCGCTTAATGTAACCAGAGCCGATGTAGTAGCACCGACTGATATCGAACTCGAAGACGGTACGACCGTAAAGGCTGGTACGGTCTTGGTTCCTCGTTGGAGTTCTTTCCCGCGTAGCTTAGAGGCCGTCCAGTTATTGCGGCGGGCTGGCATTACCGAAATCGAGGCCATGGTCAATGTGGCTGAGTCCTTTCCCCGCCCTCCCAGTGGCGATAAGTACAACAAGGGGCTCAACCTCACGACTCTCGGCATTTTTGAAAGAGCTTTGACTACCCAGCGACTCCAAGAGGGCTTGTGGTACGTTTTCGATGGCGATCCACTGACCCATTTCGAACGCATAGACCGAGTCGGGCAGGACGTCAAACAGCAATGGATTCTCTATATCGACTTAGGACGCTACTTTCCAATCCGTTTGTTCCGCCTCTATCCAAGTCTCGAAGAGCCTTTGCGCGTTTCAGCTTATACCTTCTATAGGGGCCTGCCGGGGACTGAGAAAGTGATCGCCGGTCTTAGCCTCGACGATCCGAGTGTTGGGCAGTTGGCGTTCCCTGATTTCATTAGCATAGCCTCGACTTTTCCGACCTTCGTTCCCGAGGCGAGCGCACCTGTCAATCTGGAAGACACTATTGCCGTGGCCTTTGCGCCGCAGGCCTACATGCGCTATGCTCGCTTTGATTTTCAGACTTCGCTGGACTATGACTTGGCTGAAATGGAGTTTTTGGCCGATGGCTTTGTGCCTGAAGCGGTTTATACTTCCAATGCACTGCCGCTGCCCCCAGCGACCTTGGGACGGATCTTCTGGGACGAGCGAAAAATTGGCGATCCCAACGGGTCGCGCGTTGTCGTGCGCGTGCAGACTGGTGTCAATCCCGAGCCAGATGTGCTTTTTCGCGTCAACAAATTCGAGCGCTCGGTGGAGTGGAAAGAAGAAGGGGCGATTCTCACCGATCAACGGCTTGGCTCTAAGACCTTCGGCCAGGAAGTGGACCTAAACGACGAGGAGCTCAATCTGGAGGTCCGTGAGATTTTTAGTGCTGCCTTGCCCGAAGACCGAGCGCGAGTCCGCCTGACCCGAGCCGAGTACAAGAGTCTGCCCGGCAATGAGCGTCGCCATGTTGAGCCCGATCTCGAGTTCTGGAGTGGTGTCCAATTGGCCAACAATGGCCAGTTGATCAATGCACCGAGTGGTCGGCCCTTTATTCAGGTTGAGGTTGAGTTTCTGAGTGAAGATCCTGCGGCGGCTACGATTATTAGCAACTTGCGTTTTGAATACTCCGCTCCGCAGATTACCGAGCGGGTCTTTGGCGAGATTGCTCCGGCTGTAGATGTGATTGCTGGCCGCGATACCTCCTTTGTGCTGGTTCTCAACGCTGGACTAGGGGCTGAGAACAATGGGTTCAACCGCTTACAAGTTTTTACGCCAGCGCGTGCGGAAGCCATTGAGGGGGTAGAAGTAGATCTAGGCGACGGAGAATTCCTGAACTTGGAACGAGTCGATGGCGAAGGAGAGATAGGCGAGGGACAGTTTCGAGAGTTGTACGTCGCCGACGATCAATTCGTCGTTGGTTTTCCAACCATAGGCCCAGCGGAGGAGGGCCAAGTCCGCAACGCATTGGTAAAGGTCCGCTTCCAGGGCCGGGTCATCGACTTCCGCACCAATTTCGCTGCCAATGTGTTATTAGACACTTTAGGCGCAGAAACACAGCGGCGCTTTACCAGTAGCGGCATTTTGGCGCTTGGGGGTAATGAGAGCGCGCTCGATACGCTGGCCATTTTCCTGCCCCAGCGAGTGGAGGACGACGACGTGGTAGATTTCGCGGCGACGGACCGGCTCTCAGATCGCAATTCCCTAGCGGTAATCGCCGATATTTCAGCGCAGAGCGAAAACCTAGTGACCAATTTCAAGATCGCGCCCAATCCTTTTACGCCCAATGGCGACGACGTCAACGACGAAGTAGGAGTGACTTTTGACGTTCAGCGATTGCTAAAGCCGAAGCCAGTATATCTGGAGATCTTCGATTTGAACGGGCGACGCAGGCGTCTCGTTGAACGCCAACTATCGTCGGGGGGATATTCTCAGCAGTGGGATGGCCGCGACGATGCAGGACAGGTAGTGCCTCCGGGGTTATACCTATTGCGCATTTCGACCGACGCAGATCGTGCAGGTGAGGCCCAGACGCGCATCATTTCCGTAGCGTATTAGCTTTAGGTTGCGCGAAAAGAAAGGAAATGCTATGAAACGGCTGCTAAAGCGGGAGATGGCTCTATTCGCTGTACTATTTCTGCCTAGTTTGTGTCTGGCTCAAACGGATGCCTATCGGCTTTTCGGCAGCTCGATCCGCGTGGATCGGGCTTCGCACTGGGAAAACTGGGTTTATCAGAACGACTTGGTCGCCCGGTTGAACGTGCCCATCGGCGATGCGGACATTTTCCAAGTTGATACCGATGGGCTGCGGCCGACGTTCTTTCGCCGCAATATCAACGTGGCCCCGACGGCTGTCGATTTCACCTATTCTGATTTGGTCCGCGCTAACGGCGCTCCCGTCTCTGGGGGGGCGATGGCTAGATCCAATGATGCCTTGGCCAACAATATCATCGATGGCGACTTGAGTACCTTTTGGCAGCCAGACACGCCAGCCGATTTTGGGAGTCGCTTGACCGATCCCGGAGACTTCCATCTCGATGGTCTGCGCAACTGGGAAATTGAAGTCGATTTGGGGCGGCTGGTCTTTGCCGATAGCCTGACGATCATCTTTCCCGCCGGTCAATTCGAGGACGAGTTTCTCGGCGAGCCGGTTAAGGCCTTTGTGCTTTTTGCCTCAATGGGCGAGCGCTTTCCCTTTCCCTTGGGTGACAACCTCGCGTTTTCCGTCATAGGGCAAGTCTCTACCGATTTTGTCGCTGGCAAGTTGGCTCAGTGTGTACGCGACGAAAGCGCAGGTTACGCTGGCGAGACCCGCTGTGCAGAAGAGGAAGGAAGTGAGGTCGGTGCGGTGACGTTGGTTCCGGTGCCTGGGACTGAGGGGCGTTATGTGCAGATGACCTTCCCGCTCTTGCCGCTTGACCGAGCCGACTGGGACGAGGATGGCCAGCCCGATATTAACGGATCTTTCATCCATTACGTCCGCATTAAAATTACCGATTCAGACCTCTGGCGCGACGCCTTTTTGGGTACGGGTGAAGAAGCACGCCTAGTCTATGAAGCATTACCCCAAGAACAGCGCGGTGCGATCGTCTATCAGCGCCAGACAGCGGGTGGCCTACTGGTGGAACTTCAAAGCGACGGCAATCTGACAGCTAAAGAAAAATTTCAAGCGCTGCCCGAGGAGAAACGCGGTCCGGTCCTCTATTATAGCAAGGAGGTTCCGCGGATTGCCGAGGTTCAGGTATGGGCTAAGGGCGACAACTACGCGCTACAACCCGAGCGGCGCGGGGGTGCCTCGTTTGAAAACGGCGGCTTGGGGGCACCTAATTTGTCCACGGATGGTATATACGACTCGGAGTGGGTGGTCAATACCTGGTCGCCGAATTACCTCAAGGGCACGGCTTGGTACGACTTAGGGGCTGTATTTTGGGTCGATAATGTCTCCGTAGTCAACAAGCGCATCAACCAGAGCCACAAAGGTGCCTTTTTGGGGCCGGATATCTTGGTTTCCGACGGCACGCTGCTCAAACCAGTAAGTATGGACGACCGCGAGGACTTCCCCCAGCTAGAAGCATCGCTCAAGTGGGACAACATCATCAGTGCGGAACACGCCGATAACCACGACCCGGTAGTGCGCATTTTTCGCGAGACTTTTCCCTATCGCAAGATACGCTTTTTGCAAATCCGCGACATCGACGTCACCGGAGTGCAATCCGGTCGCTATGGTGCACTGGCGACTCTAGCTGAGATCCAGCTTTACGGCGAGGGGTACCCGGTGAGTGTGTGGGCGTACTCGCCGCCGATTACGCTCACTGATTCACGAGGCAATTTCGTCCGAAAAACTCTGCCGCGTATTGCTTGGGAAGGCGATGTCATCGTCCGCGAGACCGATCCTCTCACTGGCCGAGCTAGCGAACGCATTGAGCCATTGGATCGCCATCCAGATGTTCGCTTACAGGTACAGACGCGCACCTCCGATCAGACCGATACCAACTTCACATACTATCAGGTTGTGAGTATTGCTGGTAACGAAGAGCGCGAAGAAGTGACAAAAGAGGTGTACGACGAGATTGCCTTGGAGTGGACGGCTTGGGATATCTGGCAGACCCTGCCCGACAGCCGGAAACACGTCTCGCGCACCGATGACGATGGCGATGGGGTGACCGACGAGGATCCGATTGACCTTATTGATAACGACGGGGACGGTCTGGTGGACGAGGACGGCAAGAAGCTGCGCCGCGCACCGCGCTCCAGCTTTGCCAAAGACGGCGAACTGGCCTTTGTTGGCTGGAGCGAGTGGAGCGAGAGCTATTTGCCGACCAATGGCGTCAACGAGGCGACCATTACCTCACCCAATCCGCGCAAGTTCGTTCAGGTGCGGGTCAATCTCTCTTCAGAGGATCCTTTCAAGACGGTGCGCATCCGTAGTTTGCGCATTGAGTTGGCGCCGCCGCTATCCCTGGATCTGGCTGGTGAGTTGGCGATCCTCACCGACGAGGGAACAACACGTGTTCCGACCGATTTGGGTGTCCTACCTTCGGATTACACCCCACCGCGCAATATCGACCCGCTCGCGCCGCAGGAATTTGCTTATTTCATCCGCGCTGCCGAGCCTGACCCGACCGATGCGGCCGTGCGCGACGGCTTTAACGAAGTGCTGGTCGTTGCGCCGCGCGATGCACGCCTAACCGGTGTGCGTTTGGGGCGAGTCGCCATCGCCCAGACGCCTTCGTTCCTCAACCCGGAGGAGGTGCTGACCTCGGCGACAACTACGGAGTTTGACCGCGCCTTCGTCGCCGGCGACGACGGGATCTTGCGCGGCGCAGACGGCGAGATATTAGAACGAATGGCGACCGGCACGGATTCGATCTGGGTGCGGTTCCCCTTTTCGCTCAATGCCGATCTGCCGGCTGGCCAACACGCCCTCGTTGAGGTGCAATTTGAGTCTCAGAGCTTTCGCGAGGGCATTGAGTTCGCCTCGTTTGTGCGGTCTTCAGACTCGGAGGAGGGCGTATTCCAACGAGTGGATATCACCGATAAGGATGCAACCGAGTTGGTGGATTCTTCGACGGCTCGGGTCAGCTTGATGGCGCTGCCGGGGTCTTTGATCCAAGACGTAGTGCTATCACCGGTCTTGACGCCCAACGGCGATGGAGTCAACGATGAGCTTTTGGTGCATTTTGTTTTGTTGCAAGTGCAGGAGGAGCGTCCGTTAGAAGTTGCATTTTACGATTTGGGTGGGCGCTTGGTGGGGCAAGGGCAGGGCTCGGCGGTTAGTGGCAAAGTAGGGACGCAGGCGTTTGTATGGGATGGGCGGAATATGGATGGACTGCTCGTGCCGCCGGGGATCTATCTTTGTCAGATCAAGTTAGAAGCCGATGACCAAGCCAACAAATTGACGCGCCTTGTGCATGTGGCTTATTGATAAAGCAGTGGTTCAGACCGGGATTCGACAACAAGGGAGGGATTTGTGTATATAGTTAGGAGTTTCCGCACTGGTGCGGTGGCAATCCTGATGTTAGGAGTGATGATGGAAAATCTCTCCGCACAGGAAGATTTTGGCTCGCGCTTGGGCGTGCGGCGGGGTGGGGAGCTGTTTTACGATCCAACTGGGCCAGGGGTACTTTTCGACGCGCTCGATCCAGCGGTAAAAAAGTGGTACGTGCCGCAGGAGCTCTTCAACGAGTACCAATGGCGGCAACAGGATTACACCAATTACGCTCGTCGGCACTATTCGCGCTATGTGAACACCAGCCAAGAGGGCGAATACTTCTACGATCTCTACGGCAATTACATCACCCGCGGCGAACTCATTTACGACTGGAGTATTGCGGCACCGCAGACATCGGGTAGCAGTCTGTTTAAAACTCCCCGATTTGGTCTCTGGTTCTCAAATTTGGTCGTCGCCTCCGACCAAAAGGGCCAATACGCCTATGCCTTGACCGTTGGCGACCGCATCCGCACGACGCTGACGCCGATGACCTTTTCCAAGCCGACCTTTGCCGGTATTCAGTTCGACCTAGCCACGGACAAATACGAGGCGACCTTTCTCGCCTCGCGCCCTAGTTCGCCTGGTCTCGTCGAAACCTCATCAACGGCTAGTAGTGGTCGTTTCCGCTCGAATGACACCAACTTGATCGGCGGCCGTGGTACCATGCAGGTCGGCGATTTTGTCAAGTTGGGAGCGACCTACGTCAATGCTTTCAATTCCTCGACCAAGGGACAGGCATTTCAGGGCAACCCCTTCAAGGGAACACTTACCGAGGGCCAGAACAACGCCGACGTTTCGCGTATTGAAGTGCGCTTGAGCGACGATTCGTCCGAGGACGGTAGGGCAGGTGCGGCGTTCTTTCAAGAGGAGATGATCATCACGACCATCGATGGCGAGCGCATCAGCAATCGTCGCCGCATCGGCAATAGCAACATCCTCGCCTTCGCCCCATCGGTGCAGGGCGGTTTTCGCCGCGAAGGGTACCTCTCAGCCGACGGCAACGAGGTCATCACGCTTGTGTACGATCTAGAAGGCCCCCAGTACCGCAACTCTTTCGGTCCGCAGCCCGAGCAGATCAAAAGCATTGAGTTTTTGTTGCTTTTGGCCAATGACTACCGTATTGACGTTACATCCAACCGCCAGCTCAACGCCAATGGTCAGCCGGTCTTGCTCTCCGAAGGCATTCCCGAACGCACGGTGCGCGCCGACGGTAACGTGCAGGATGGCTCGAATCAGGGCTTTGTGAGCGTCAAATACGGGTTGCCGGTAGCCAATGAGATATTCGGCTTTACGCTCGATATTACGGATGTCAGTGGGTTTTACTTATCGGGGGAATACGACCGCAACCGCCAACACTTTCGCTATCCACGGCGGTCAGAAACCGACGTGACCCAACACACGGCGCACAACACCTCGGCCGACGCTTGGTTTGTCAATGTGTATAAACGCGCTTATCCCTACTACGGTTTTGGCGAAGTCTATAACGTCGATCCCAGTTACAGCACCAGTTCTTTTTTGGCCGGGACCCAAAACGATGCAGCGGACATCAACTACGACGACGACCTCAATTTCGTGTACGAATTCGTCGATGACAACGACGATCAAGACCGCAATCCCGACTGGCTGCGGACCAATTTCTCGCAGGATAGGGAAGTCTTCCCAGGGTTTGACGAGAACAACGACTTCATCAACGACTTCAATCAGAACGACTCCGAGTGGCGCGAGAACACGGTGCCTGATTATGAGGAGCCGTTCTTGCGCTACGCATCCGATCGCCCCGAGTTCCTCTTTGGCATCGATATGAATAACAATGGCATTGTCGATCGCTTTGAAAACGACAATCTGCCCGACTATCTGTACAAACGAGATCGGCGTGGGTACAACGTTTACGTGGGGTCTCATTTGGGTCCGGAGGCGCGGCTGACCGTCGGCCGGCTCAACGAGCGCCAGCTAGCCGACGCCCGCGAGAATGCCACCAATTACGCTTTGCTAACTTTTGACAAAGACTACGCCAGCAAGGGGCGCGTGCAAGTATATAATAACTACCGACAGGTGCGCGACGATATCCGCGACAACGTGATAGAGTGGGTTGTGCGCGAGGGATCGCGCGGTGACTTAGTGCCCTATACCGACCCGCTGCCCCTGCGCGATGGCTGGGCCAATACGTTGTATTTGGGCTATCAGTATCAGAGCGACCGCATCCAGTTTAAGAACCGCCTTAAGTGGGAGGTTTTCAAACAGGTCGATTTCGACGAGCGACCGCTTAATGAACAGGACATCCGCGAGACGGCTTCCTTCTTCGGTGTTCTCAACAAGATCGATTACACGTTCAACCTCGGGGTCGTCAAATTCCAGCCGCGCTGGAAGAGCGAGTTCCAACGCCAGCGGCCATCGCGTCGCCAAGATACGCAGGTGCGAGTGGCGACCACTGAGTTGCGCGAGTTGTGGTCGTTGGTTGTACACGTGCCAATTTTGTCGCGCACCCAATTACAGACCGGCCTAGAGTATCTGCTCGTTGAGCAATTCCGCGAAGAATTGGAAACCCACTTGCTGCGCTCAGATCGCAACGAGTTGGTCTATGCCTTGCAGTTTACCAACAACGCCGAATATCTAGGTTACAACTTGTGGACCCAGACTGGGTTTCGCGTGTCGCGAATCGATCGCGCCTCAGCCGAAAAGGCGCGCAATGAAACGGCCATATTCGTCACCGTGTACGCCGGTCTTGAGTAGGAGATTTGCCATGCTGAAATGTTTCACACCACTGCTTTTGGTTGGGCTACTTTTTTGGGGCTGCTCCTATCGCTACTATGCCGAAGACCTCAAGCCGATGAGTGAGGCCGACCAAGGAGCCAACAAGACGGTGGCCGACGATGGAACCGTGTCCTATACACAAGCTCGTCTTGAGATCAGCCTGCGACCGATGACCGACGAGGAGTTAAACCGTCAGTTCAGCGCGTACTCTAACCAAGGCCCTAACTCACAGAACCCCTACACGTTTGGTAATTCGACGTACTTTCGCACTGGGGATACCCCGCAGCGCTTCACTGTTTTTCGCATGTATGTTTCCAATTACGAATATCCCAAAGTCTATCTCGACCCCAAAAAGGTCTATATAACTACCCCTAATGGGCGCAAGTACTACGCGTTGAGATTCGAACAGATCTCAACATATTATCGTCGCTATGTCGGCAGCGGTGTTGGCGGCAACGCGCCTGGGATGCCTGGCAATGCCATGTTCACTTGGAAAGAACGCCAAGGCATCTTGCGGCGCACGATGTTCCCCGACGAAGAGGTATTCAGTGCTCAGGAGAGCGAAGGGTACGTCATCTTCAAACCGCTGGCCCCCGATGTGGAGGCGTTGACCGTTCGCATTTCCGATGTGGTAGTGCGCTTCGACTACAAGGGTGATCCGATAGAAGAGGTGGACATCGCAATGCACTTTGAGCGCGAGATTGGCCGCATCTATCCCGATGGCCGCAAAGTGGCGACCAGCCAATAGCGCAGCACAGAACTCACAATTGAATTTAAACTAGCTGCGCGGTGCCGAATTGGTACCGCGCAGTTTTGTAATGGGTGAAAATTTATGTCTTGGCGATTTTTTATTTTTAGTATCCTCTTAGCCGTTGCAGGTTGCACGTCAGACAACGAACCGACCACTGCGGAGACGGTCTTAGCCACGGTGGGTGACGAGGTGATAACGGCCTTGGACCTCCACCGCTACGAACAAGCGCTGCCCAACTATCTGCGCCCCAAAAAAGAAGGGGTAGCCGCCCGCGCCGAAAACCTACAGACCCTAGTCGACAAGGAGCTCATGCTGCGCGAGGCCTACAAACGGGGGCTGGACCAGTTGCCTGGGCTTTCCTATGCGCTGTCCGACATGGTCAATAAGCGCTTGGCCGAGCAACTAGCGCACGAGTGGATCGACGCCCGACTCAAAGTGACCGAGGAGGAACTGCGCGCCGCGTACGAGGAGCATTTGCTTGGTTGGGAAATCTGGCCAGCGCACATTCTCTCAGCCACCGAAGAAGACGCCCGGGCCATCATTCGTCAATTGGAAGCCGGGGCCAATTTTTCCGAATTGGCGCGCCAGCATTCTCTCGCTGACGATGCTGACAAAGGCGGCAATCTTGGTGCGTTTTTCGACCAGACTGGTGCTGTGCCCAGCCTGCGCGATGGCACCTTTCACTTAGAGGAAGGCCAAGTCAGCGAACCGATCCGCACGATCGACGGATACGAGGTCGTCAAGGTCCTCAAAAAGCGACGCATCCCCTTTGAGAAATTGCGCGCTGACATCGCCGAGCGGGTCGGCCAACGCAAGTGGGCGCAGCGGCGACAGGTGGTGATCGACTCGCTCAAGAAGGTGCGCGGTTTGCGCTATCACCGCGACCGCATTCACGCCGTGCTCGCCGCGTTGCAGGGGCGTAAGCTGGACCAGCCCGACGAACCGCTGATTGAATATGAAGGGGGGAAGATGGGCGTCGGCGCTGCCGTCCAGAGGATCCGCTCGCTTAAGAAGGGGGCACTGCCGCCCGACAGTGCCGCTGCGGTTTTGGCTATTGAGCGATGGATTCTGCCGGATTCCCTGTTGGCTTTTGAAGCCCGTATGCAGGGACGACACCAATGGCCCGCTATGGTTGCTTGGGCCGAAGACCAGAAGCAGTCGCTGCTCGTGTCGCAATTGCGCTTAGATGTGGTGGCGGGGAAGGTCTCCGTAACGCAAGCAGAGGTAGAAAATTACTACCAGCAACACTTGGAGGCCTACCGCTCCCTGCCCGGTGTCATCGAGATGACCGAGGTGCTGGTCGATACGCGCTCCGAGGCCGAAGAAATTCTCGCCCGAGCGCGTGCTGGGGAGCGGTTGGCAGAGTTGGCGCAACACCACTCGGTGCGGCCCAGCATGAAGCCAGTCGGCGGCCACACTTTCGCCGACAGCGGCCGGGTTACTATTGAGTCGCTGTATCAGTCTCCGTACCGCACTTTCTTTGGCGACAGCAATGCCAAAGACGTCGGGGTACTACAAGGTCCGATGGAAGTCCAAGACAAATACAGCGTGTTCCGTCTCGACCAGCCCTATGAGATGGCGTTGCTGCCCTTTAAGCAGGTGCAGCGGCCCATTCGCGCTAAGATCCGCAAGCGCCGCGAAGGGGTGCTCTTCAACGCGTTTCTCGACTCGCTGCGCCAAGCGTACTCGGGTGAGGTACACATTAGCCAAGAGGCCCTCGCTCGCTACACTACCGCCTTTTAAAAAATGCGTGGTCGGCTCGCGGCACTGCTGCTCGGCTTGGTTTTAGTCGCGCTCATTGAAGGGGGGTTGCGGCTGATTCCGGCGTTGGATCCACCGGCGTTTGCCCTCCAACTAGCGCACGTTGAAGGCCGGTCCCTCCACGCAGTCAACCCGGACTATGCTCGGCGTTTCTTCGCCGACATGGCCGAGCCTATCCGGCGCGGCATTCGCATGACCCCGAGGCCCTATGTTGAACCCGCACCCGAGGGCGCATTGCGCGTACTTTTTGCCGGGGGATCGACTGTACAGGGTTACCCCCACCCCAAGCGTTTATCGGCTCCTTCTTATCTCCAAGAAATGCTCGGTGACCTCTTTCCAGCGCGCCAGATCGAGGTTTTTAACGCCGGGATCACTGCTGCTTCGAGCTTTGCGGTGGCCCGCGCCGTGGAAGACGGTGTAGCCGCTCTCGGAGCGGACTTGGTCGTAGTTTATACTGGCCACAACGAGCTGTACGGGGTTTATGGAGCGGCCTCATTGGCCCAAGGGGGGCAAGCGGTGTGGATGAAGCGAATTCATTATGCGCTGGTGCAGTGGCGGCTGAGGCCCTTAGTCGGCAAGCTGATAGGGTCGTTGGGCAAAAAGGAGGCAGAGGGTCCATTAATAGAGGTGATGTCTAAGGCGGGTGCGATTCCGGCGTCCGATCCGCGGCGGGCGCAGGCCGCGGCCAATTTGGCGGCCAATCTCCGCGATGTGGCAACCTTTTGCCGAAGGCAGCGTATCCCCTTGGTGTTTTGTACGGTGACCAGCAACGAACGCGGTTTCGCGCCAGCGCGCCTTGAACTGCCTTTGCCGGATGGGCAGCGTACGCGCTATGCGAATTTTTTGGCGCAGGGCCACCAGGAGCAAGCGTCGCCGGCTGCGCTGGCGGCCTTGGCGCAGGCCGAGGAGCTCTATGCGGACGACGCCTATTTGCACTTCTTGCGCGGTTATCACCTAGAGCAGTTGGGCCAGGGGGCTGAAGCACGGGCGGCTTATGTGCAGGCCCGCGAGTTGGATCCGCAGCCTTGGCGGGCGACGGCCGCTCTAAAAGAGGTCGTGCGTCGAGTCGCGGCAGAAGAAGGAGTGCTGCTAGCCGATGTGGAGGCGCGCTTCTGCGCCCACAGCCCGGCGGCCGGCGTGGGTTGGGAACTGATGGTTGATCACTTGCACCCGACAGCGGCCGGCCAAGTGCTCTTGGCGCGAGCTATTGTCGCTGCGTTGGAAGGGGCACCGGTTCCTTGGAAGGTCGCGCCCGGCGCTGCGGATCGGT
Organism: Candidatus Latescibacterota bacterium; assembly: GCA_965221515.1. Taxonomy (GTDB): domain Bacteria; phylum Latescibacterota; class UBA2968; order UBA8231; family UBA8231. Next base: position 2,132,322 of record OZ244897.1, on the reverse strand, counting down.
TGGCGGCCGCCAGTGAATACCGTCGCCGGCTCGGCGACCTACCCGTCGAGCGGCTAGCTGTGCTACGAGCTATGACCGTACTATTGGCTTCACCGCCTTTGAATGAGGGCAACGAGGGGCGGGTACAGACCTTGCGGCAGCAGGCTGAGGCCCTGTGGAACCAACTGAGTGCTGGAGAGCAGAGCGGAGTTGAGCGATGGCGAACGGGAAAAGGGCCGGAGCTGTTGGCGTTGAATGTAGCGGACGCTTGTTACGCCGCTCAGGAGTATGCGCGAGCGCGAGCCTATTATCGCGCGGCCCGTTTGGAGGAGCCTTATACGATCTGGAGCGATTTGTGGAGTACGCTGCGCTCTGTCCGTTGCGGACAACTCGCCGGCGATCCCATTGGATCGGCTGAGCGCTCCACGCTTTGCTAGACCGCTTGCGCTTCTTGAGCGAAGCCCCGGACTTTTCGTTGGGACTCCAGGATTTTATCCGCGGCTATACCTACCATTTACTCGAGGAGCATGTTAAGGCGTTGGCAGCGTTAGAGCGCGCAGGGCAAGACGCGAATATCCGCCAGACGTTTACAACGGACTTGCTAGAATTGCTCGTCGCCGAGTTGATAACTGCCGGCCGCTTAGCCGATGCTGAGCGCTATGCGGTAGAAATAGCCGCTGAGCAGGGCCAAGAGGCGTTAGGCCGCGCCCTCGTAGAGCAGATTAGGGCCGGTCAGAAGCCGCGCTGATACCCTCGCCTTCGACGAGGGTGATGGCTTGGTTGGCGGAAAAGGGACCGAATTGCTCGGTTCGGCCCGAAGGCCAGCGCACTTCTAATGCGTCGAGTTGCGATCGTTGCCCGAGTCCCCAACAGATGCGCAGTTGGCTCTGCGATAAGTACGAGCGGCTGCCGCGCAGTTCTCTCGTCTGGACCAAGCCGGCGCTGGTTGCGGTTAGCCGGGCACCGATGCCGTTTGGGTTGCCGTTGACTCCGGCTAGCTGGATGGTGATCCAGTGATTGGCGCGGCCTCGATCGTTGCGCAACAAGCTGAGCGGTTGCCCCGAATTAAAAACTAGTAAATCGGGATCGCCGTCGCTATCGTAGTCGCCGGTGGCACTGCCGCGGCTGACGCGTTGTAGCGCGAAACCAGGACCGGCCGCGGCAGAAATCTCGGCGAAGCGGTCGCCGTCGTTGCGGAAGAGCAAGTTCCGCTGCCCATAACTGGTGGATTGGTCGATGGCTTGGACATTGTCGAGGACGTGGCCGTTGGCGGCGAACAGATCGAGGTCGCCGTCGAGGTCGGGGTCGAAAAACTGGGTGCCAAACCCGAGCAAAGGCAACGACGGCAAGCCCACCCCGGCGGCAAAGGTCGCAACCGAGAAGAAGCCGCCTTCGCCTCGATAGAGCGCATTAGGCTCGGCTTGGAAGTTAGTCACCGTCAGATCGAGGACGCCGTCGCCGTTGTAGTCGCCCCAATCTACCCCCATGCCCGCTTCCATCTGCCCGTCTTGGCCATAAGCTACCCCCATCAGTCCCGCTCGTTCGGCAAAGGTGCCGTCGTGCCTGTTGTGGTAGAGGAAGTTGCGCACGGCGTCGTTGGCCACGTAGATGTCGGGCCAACCGTCGCTGTCGTAGTCGCCAAAAACTACCCCCAGCCCCTTGCCGCTGGCATCGGCAATGCCCGCTCCTGCCGAGACATCGACAAAGTGTCCTGCGCCATCGTTGCGGTAGAGCAGATCGGCTTGGCCTTGGAAGTTATCTGGATGCGGATAGCCGATAGGTGCTTGGCCGCCATAGCTTTCGTAGCCGGCCATATAGGGAACTTGGTCGGTGCCGGCCACGGCCGGATCGTAGGCTACGTAGTTGGCGACATAGAGGTCGAGATCGCCGTCGCGGTCGTAATCGGCAAAGGCGCAGCTTGTGCCCCAGTGCGCATCGGCAACGCCTGTCTGTCGTCCTATTTCGGCAAAGTGTCCGTCGTCGTTGCGAAAGAGTGCGTTGGGGCCAAAGTTGGTCAAATAGAGGTCGAGGTCGCCATCGCTGTCGTAGTCGGCGGCGGCAACTCCCATGCCAACGCCTGGGTGGGCGACTCCGGCTGCGACGGAGACAAAGCGGTGGCCGTCGTTGCGAAAAAGACGATTGACCGGGACCGTATCGCGTGGGTCGGGGGTGATAAAAGCACCGTTTACGGAGTAAACATCCAAATCGCCATCGCCGTCGTAGTCAAAGAAAGCACCGCCGCCGCCCATAGTCTCGGGGAAGTAGCGTTGGGGGCTGCGGCCGTTTTCGTGCTGCCATGTCAGGCCGACGGCATTGGCTACTTCGACAAAGCGGATGGACGAGGTTGCGGGTGCGGTGTGCTGTAATGGTGCGGGTGGTGCCGTGTCTTCGGTGGAATTACAAGCTAGACCGAGCAAGCAGACGACAAAGACGAGTATCGACATGTCAGGGACGCGGCAGTTGGGCGAGCCGCTCGCGAGCTTGACGCAGGAAGTCCGGGTCGCCTTGCCACTTGTCGATAAAGGTTTGGTAGCAACGGCGTGCTGCCGAGATCGCACCTTGGGCTTGGTACACGGTTGCCAGCGCGTAATAAGTCCGCGCCAGGGTCGAGTCGGCGCCAATAGCCTTCTGATAGGCTCGTTGCGCTCGGTCGAGTTGGCCCTTTTGCAAGAAGAGGCTACCGAGATTGTAGTGGGCATCGGCCAGAGTTGAATCGGCGGCAATGGCCGATTCTAGCGTCTGTTGGGCCGCCGATTGCTCGCCCAAACTCAACTGGACATGAGCGAGGTTATTCCAAGCGGTCGCTAAGGAAGAATCCAACGCTAGTGCGCGCTCGAAGGCCGTGCGGGCCGCTTGATATTGGTTGCGCTGCATATAGACATAGCCACGGGTGAAATAGAGCTTGCTGGTGCGTACATCCCCTGGGTGTTGGGAGATGCCTCGACGGCATAATTCGAGCACTGCTTGGTCTTTTCCTCGCGCCAGCAAAAGCCCGCTTAGCGAAATTAGTGCCTCTAAGTCGTCGGGGTCAGCCAGCAGTATGGCCCGATAGTGGGTAAGGGCCTCGTCGTCCCGACCCAGTTGCCGATAGTGATGGGCTAGCTGCAAACGGGTCTCGCGCGCATCGGGGTCGGCGTCGAGCTGGCGACGCAGGTGCGCGACTTGAGCAGCAGCGGTGGCGAGGGCTTCAAAACGCGCCAGTGCCGCCTGCGCTTGAGTTGGCTGTCCCAGTCCCAAAAGCGCCGCAGAAAGGTTGTAGTGCGCCTCGATTAAGTGCGGATCGAGCGCGAGTGCACGGCGAAAGGCGGCCAGTGCTTCTGAGTAGCGCCGCTCGGCTAAGTGTAGCAAGCCCAACAGGCGATGGCTGCCGGCTTGAGTCGAGTCTTGGGCGAGGGCTAGGTCGAATGCGACTCGGGCCTCGTCGTAGCGTCCTTGGCGCAAATAGAGCTGACCCATTTGCTGCCGCACGTCCATGTCTTCTCCGCCCACTTCTAGTGCGGTGTGCAATCCTTTTTCGGCTAGGGCATAGCGCCCCTGTTTGGCGTAGAAGACAGGTAGAGTGCGCAGAGCAGGTACGTAGGTCGGAATGTGTTCGAGTAACTCAATAGCCAACGGCAGGTGCCCTCGGTCGGCTTCGATTACCGCTAGGTTGTGCCGAGCGCGATAATAGGTGGAGTCGGCTGCGATCGCGGCTTTGTAGGCTCGGACAGCCCGCTCTATGTGTCCGAGTCGGGCGTCGAGATCGCCCAATGCACAGTGCGCTGCCGCGTCGAGTGAGTCTAGGGTTAGTGCTTTTTCAAAGGCGTGCCTCGCCTCGGCGTAGTGGTGTTCTGCGGCAAAGGCGAGCCCGGTCTGCACCCAGTGATCGCTTGCTTCTTCCGGGTTAGAATCTCCCCCGCAACCACTCAAAGTGGCCCATAGTGCGGCGAGCAGGACAGCCAAGCTCATCGCGGTACGTGCTCTTGCGCGGATAGCTGCCGTCGGGCTTGGGCGATTTTGGCCTGTAAAGATTCACTGGCCGCTTCACCAGCGGGAATGTTCTCCCACAGTGCAAGTGCCCGGGTGAATTCGCCGCGGCGGGCGTGAATATCGCCGAGCAGGATGTGCGCACTATACAGTTCTGTATCTAATTCGATGGCTTGCTCAACGGCGGCCTGTGCTTGGTCGAGTTGATCCATTTCGAGGTAGGCATTGCCAATATTGGAGTGGTAAAAACCCGTCGATGGGGAAAATCGCGCGGCCCGCTCGTATTGCATGAGGGCCTTTTCTAGTTCTCCCCGCTTGTGAAAGATCAAGCCTAGGTTGTTGTGGCTTTCGGCCAAGGTCGAGTCGTGGCTCAATGCTTCGAGGTAGTAGCGCGCTGCCAAATCGTCCTTGCCCCGGCGCTGGAGCAGGGTGCCCAGCCCTTGGTATCCTAAGCCATAGGTCGAGTCGATGAGGATGGACTGGCGATAGTGATCAACGGCCAGTTTGAGACGCCCAAAGCGACTGTAGAGGGCGGCGATATTGGAGTGGGCTTGGGGTTGGTCGGGGTACTGACGCAGCGCATCTTGGTGCGGTTTGAGTTGGGCATTTTGTTCATCTAAGACGCGCGCGCGCTCGAGCGCGCGCTGCCCTTCCGCGTCGCGGCCCAGGCGCAACAGAGCCTGCCCGATGCCGAGGAACGCGGCCGGCTCGTGCGGGCTGAGCTGTGCGACTTGGCGCAGTTGGCGCTCGGCTTGTTGGTAGTTGCCTAACTTTAGGTCTGCTAGACCTAGCTGTAGCCGAGCCTGGAGGTGGGTAGAGTCGGCCGCGGCGATGGCGGCAAAAATTTCGCGGGCTTCTTGTAGCTGGCCTTCGCGCTGGTAGATCGCGCCTAGCATGTAGTGCGCTTCAACCGCGTTGGGGGCTAGTGCTAGTGCTTCGGTGAGGAGTTGGCGAGCTTGTTCTACTTTGCCGTGTACATCGTAGAACATTTTGCCCAAGGCGATGCGAGGGCCAGCGTAATCGGGTTTTAGTTCAAGCGACTTCTCAAACTGAGCCTGTGCCTCGGCAAAACGACTCTGGGCGTGCAATACAACGCCGAGATAGTAGTGATATTGGGGATTGTCCGGTGCTTGTTGCAGCACTTGGCGATAGGCTTGCTCCGCTTGGGAGAAGAGGCCGCGGGCTTGGAAGGCGCGACCAGCAGCAAAGGTCTGAGCCGCCGAGTCGGTAGGTGGGGCCGGAGCTGGCGGTGGCTCGGGTGTTTCGCGGGCACAGGCGGTACATAATGCGAAAAAAAGCAAGACAAAGCGCATAGTTCTACTCCGATATGAGGCGATTAACACCCTGGTGAATAGTGTAGTGAAGGTCGGCGGCTACGGCTGGAAAGACTTGGCGTTCGCCGTTTGGCCATGTGACTTTGACATCGGCTTCAGCAGCAGTCCCCAAGCCGAAGTGCAAGCGCGTATCGCTCTGGGCTTGAAAGCTAGAGCCGGTCAGCACTTCGCGCATCTGGTGCAGGCCGCCAGCCTGGATCTGCACGCGTGCGCCGATGGCCTCGGTGGCTCCTTGGCGCAGCGTCAATAGCAGCCAGTGGCCCTTGTTGTCGCCGTCGTTGCGCAAGAGAGCGGGAGGGGCGTCGAGATTGGCGACGAGGATGTCGAGATCGCCGTCGTCATCGTAATCGCCGCAGGCTGCACCGCGGCTGACTTGCTCGGCAGCGAGAGCTGGCTCGTTGGCAATTTCTCGAAAGCGTCCGTTGCCCAAGTTGCGGTAAAGCTGGTTGCGCTGGCGATAGCGGAGGCCGCCGCCGCCGCGTTCAATGGCCGGCATCAGGTGGCCATTGGCGACGAACAGATCTTGCCAGCCATCGTGGTCGTAGTCGAAAAAGAAAGTGCCCCAGCCCATAAAAGGACGGCTGCTACCGGCTAGACCCGCGCGGCCACTGACGTCGGAAAAAAAGCCATTGCCCTCGTTGCGGTAGAGGGTATTGTGGTCCTGTGAGAAATTGGTTACAAAAATATCTACCTGTAGGTCGTTGTCAAAGTCGGCCAAGGCCACACCCATGCCGGCTTGAGCGTGCCCATTGCCGCTATAGGCCGTGCTGGTCGCCAGCGAGATGTTGACAAAACGGCCCTCATCATTCCGATAGAGGCTGTTGGGATGTCCGTCGTTGGCGACGTAGAGGTCGAGATCGCCGTCGCTATCTAGGTCGGACCAAGCCACGCCCATGCCGTAGTAATTTTTGGGGCCGCGAGTACCCGCTGGCAGGCTGACATCGGTAAAAGTACCATTGCCTTCGTTGCGATAGAGCAGATCTGGCTGCGCTTGGGCACCGCTTGGGCCGCAGGCTGCGGGCACCCCGTTGTGCTGACACCAACGGTCGTAAAAGGGCGGACCACCCAGCGCAAACGCTATGTAGTTGGCGACATAGAGGTCGAGGTCGCCGTCGCGGTCGTAGTCGGCAAAGGCCGCACCGATTCCCCAGCCGGCCGCACCGAGGCCCGCTGGCGCAGTGGCGTCTTTGAAGGTCCCGTCTCCGCTATTGGCCAAAAGCGCGTCTGGGCCCCACCGGGTGAGGTAGAGGTCGGGATCACCGTCCCCGTTGTAGTCGGCAAAGGCCACGCCCATATTCCAGCCGCCTAGCCCCGTGCCAGAGCCTGCTGTTGTGTTGCTAAACGCGCCATGGCCTATCCCGCGATAAAGTGCAGTGCCCGCTGTCGAGTCGGGGCGGACGCCGCTGGTGAGAAACAGGTCGAGCTGGCCGTCGCTGTCGTAGTCCCAAAAGCCGCCGCCAGCCGATTGGGTCTCGATGATGTACTGCTTGTCGGCTCCGCCGGACTGGTTGATGAAGGCAATACCGGCGGCTTGGGTCACGTCGGTAAAAATTGGTCCAGCACTACAGACGGGTGCCGCGCAAACGAGAAGTAAAAGAGCTTGGAGGTAGCTATACAAGGAACCTCCTATGGCGATTCGAGGCGACGATAGGCTTCGTCGAGCAGGCGTTGCGCATGGGGGGAGGGACCTCTCGCCAGCACTTGCCGCAGCCGGTCAATTGCCGCGGCATGGTTGCCATTTTCGAGTTCGATGAGCGCGAGGTTGACGTGGACTTCTGGATTGTCTGGAGCCAGTTCTAGGGCTTGAAGAAAATGCGTTCGCGCCGCTTGGGTGCGCCCCGCGAGCAGGTGCAGGGCGCCGATAGCGTTTAGGGCTTCGGGTCGCCTTGCCAAAGATAGGGCTTGGCGGTACTGGTCCAGTGCGGCCTCGGCTTGCCCGGCTTGCTGGAAGGCTCTCCCCAACTCATAATGCAGCCAGAAGTCTTGGGGCTGCCAAGCAAGCGCCTGTTGCAAGTGGATTGCGGCCTTGGCGTAGTGTCCTTGGTCGTAGAGCAAGCGACCATAGTAGTAGTGGGCCATACCAGACTCTGGATCTCGTGCGAGGACGTGGCGCAAATGTGCTGTAGCTTGCTGTGGTTTATGGGTCGCTAGGTAAATCCGGCCTAGGAGAAGGCGAGTGTCGGTGCGCTGGGGATTTTCCGCTAGAGTCTGGAAAGCCTCGCGTTCGCTTTCCTCATAGCGCTCTTGGTGAAAATACGCCACCGCTAGATTGTGGCGGGCGTAATTGTACTCTGGAGCCAATTCCAGTGCCCGGCGCGAGTAACGCACAGACTGAGCGTAGTCTTGCTTGCGCAGATGCACCTCGCCAAGGTCGAAATAGAGCTGAGCGTCTTTTTCAGTTGGCGCGGCCTCGGCGAGATTACACAAGACGAATAGTCCTCCCAGAGGCAAGGCAAGTACTGTAGTGCGGATATAGGCTTTGCGGCGCACGCTTAGATAAAACTGAAAAGTGGCAAAAGCAGCAAAAGCGATCAGCACCGGCACGACAGGCATGCGGTAGCGGGCTACAGGAAAAAAAAGTATGACCGAGGTCGTGTAGGCGAGCGCGTAGAGCCGCAGCAAGGCAATCGGCGGCGTCCACTCCCGCCTCATACTCAGCCCCAAGCCGAGTAAGCTCAGCGGACCGATCAGGCCGAAGGGGATCGACACGTGCCAATCCCAGAGCAAGAGACTCAAAATCTGCGAGTGTTGGCGGGCGTAGTATATGTCTTGATTGCGCTTGATCTCTGGGCCGCTCCAAAAGTGGAATACCTTGCTGCCGAGCAGGCCGAGATAATCGAGCGGTTGCGTGGTCATGTAATTGAGAGATTTGCCTAAGAAAAAAGCCGATTGGGCGGCTGCGGTCTTATGGCCAGAGTTTTCCACTTCGGCGATCATGGCCTCCCACTGCACACCTGGACGCAGTGAGACCGTGCGCTCGTAGTCGGCGTTGTTGCCAATGTAGAAGTTGACGCCGGCATTGGAAGAGATAAAGACGAGATCCGGCTCAATAGTCCAGTTGCGATAGGTAACGGGCAGGATAACCAAGGCTATGGGAACGATAAAAGAAAACAGAGAACGATAGGCAGATGTGCGCCGGTGCCACAGTGCCCAAGCGCAAAAGGCCGCGATAAAGAGCAAGATGTTGGGGCGAGTGAGGGCCGCAAGGCCCGCGATGAAGCCGGTTAGCACCCAATAGTGCCCATGATCGCGTCTCCACGCTAGCAATAGGCCGTATAGGAGCAGAAGATTGAGGAAGACTTCTACCGGCACGGCCAATAGCTCGCCCTCAAAGTAGAGCAAGGAGCCGCACAAGGCCGCCATGACGCCGGCGATGCGACCGACCTGCTCGCCAAAGGCGTGTCGAGCCAACGCGTACACCAAGAGGCAGGAAAGGACGCCGAGCCCCGCGTGTATGAGCCGGATGCCGACAAAATACGAAGTTGGCAGGAGCCAGCAGACCAGGGTCAGCAGGTAGATATAGAGGGGGGGTTGCCAATACGGTTCATTGCCTCCCCAAAATGGACCGTTGGCAAGAAGGGCCTGTGCCTGTTTGAGAAAGGTCAGGGCGTCAACTACGGGCGCGTCGAAGAAGGGACTGGCGCGGTGTTCCCACAAATAGCCCAGCCGCAGGGCAAGGGCGACTAGAAGGAGTGTACAAAAAAAAAGCGAGTGCTGCGCACCATGTCGTTAGGATAGTGAGGAAGGAAAATTACGCAAGCGTTTTACGGCGCGACGCTGCCCGTTCCCTCGGAACCGGACAACGTCGCGCATTTAGTTTAATGGACCAGCGATAGGGTCCCCGAGCGCTCAGTAGAGACCTTGTCCAAGTCGATGGCGAGCTGGTAGAGATAGATGCCCGGGGGGGCGACTTGGCCATGGTTGTCGCGGCCATCCCACTTGATTTGGAGGCTGCCGGCAGTCGAGTCGTCGGTTTGGACTAGGGCGACGCGGCGACCAGACAGGTCGTAGATTTCGAGTTGGACATTGACCTGATTGAGGACGAGAAAAAGATCGAAGGAGAAAGTGACTTCGTCGTTAATGCCATCGCCGTTGGGGGTAAAGGGATTGGGGGCGATGTGGGGAGTCCTGACGATTTGGTCGATCTCGTCGGCGACTACGAGCAGGGCATTGGTGGCGATGTCGGGTGTGGCGTCTCCATCCTCGGCCGGTTGTGGAATAGATTCGACATCGGAGCCGGCTTGGTCATTCCACACCGAGCTGGTGAATTCTTCTGAACCGCGAAAAAGCTTAGAGCGAAAGACGATTTCGATGTTCTGGCCGAATTGGAAATGCTCTGCACTCATTGCGGGCAGCTTGATGTGTAGCTTAGAAGAGCCGGTTAGTGGGTCTGTGATCACGCTCTGGGCAAATTGTCCCAAGCTGTCGGTGCGGCCCTCTGCTGGGGCGAGGCGGGTAGGCTGAATCTCGCGCAGAGGATCAGCAGCCGTGCCAGCGGCGATTTCGGCCCAGTCTTGGCCGTCGAAGCGCAAGGTATCGATGCGCGTATCCGCGCTGGGGACCGCGATCTCGATTCTGTTGAAGGAAGTGGCTTCGCCCGTTTTGAAAAATGGCCGGACAAAGTAGCGGAAAGCAGTCTCCTCGCCCAAAGTAACGCGCGCGGGGAAAATTTCAGCGACGATTCCGCCCGAGACCAGCGGCGCGTCGTAGTCGAATTCGATGAAGTCCAATAGGGCCGCGCTGTGCTGGGCCGAGTCGAATAAGATGCGGAACTGGATGTAGCGAGTCCCCCCAGGCAAGGGTAGTTGAACGCCGGTGTTTTGCCACTCGGATTCGGGAAGACTCTCGTCGATGAGCGCGTCTTCAAACTTGAAAGGTGCCGACCAGAAGCTCCAGCCTAGCAGGCCGTCATCCCCTAGGTCAACGCCAAGTTCATTGTATTGGAGCTCGCGCTCGGGGACGCGGCCTTCGGGGATCTTGATCCAGGAAAACAGATCGAGGAGATTGCCATTCTCGTCTTGGGTATCTGAAAGACCTGGCCCCAAGCGGCGGGCGTATATATGGGTGTCAAGGGTGTTGCCGACGCGAAACTGGATGCGGACATCGCCGTCGAGGCCATCGCGGTTGCCGCGCCAGCGCACCTTGCCCCAGTTGACTTGATCACCGGCAACATCAAGGGAAAATTGATTTTCATACGTTTCGCGCTCCGAGCCGGCGAATTGCTCTATCTCGCGGTCGTAGCGACGGATGCGTGGGGTGGGTGTGCCCACGTCAATGATGGCCGAGGTGTACTGCCCATCAATGGCATAGCCGTCGCCGAAGTAGCCCGCTTCAGCGGTCTCGACGTAGGTTCCCCTGGGATCCGTTGAGACGATGTCGACGCGCCCAGCGACAAAGGGGGTGGCGAATTGATAGTCCTTAACTACCGGATTGAACTGGCCGTTGGTAACGGGCACTAGCCTCCTGCTCGCTTGGATAGTTTCGGAGCGACTGTTGATTGTGGTAGGGTCACCGTAGCTGATGTAGTAGTTGGCAATGGTGCTAGCAGGCAAGGTTGGCCGCGGGCGAAAGACGATACGGTTGAGATGGTAGTAGCCCATCAGATTGATGCCAACGCCGCCGCGGTTGTAAATGGCGGATCCGTATCCGGTGCTAAGATCTCCATCAACGATCAGTTCTGCGTCGACTCGACCGATTACTTGGGCTGTCGCCCAATGATCGGCCGAGATCGGGTCGGCTATCTCACGCCGAAAGCCATATTCGCTCGGCACCACCATAAAGGGGCGCTGAGGAGCTTTGCCGGGGATGATGCCGCCGAACTCGCCAGCCTTGAAGCGCTGGTTGAGCAGATAGGCGAGGTTGCGCAGGCTGTCAAGACGCACCGGCCGCAGCCAAGTGGTGACGCCTTGGCCGTGCTCAGGAAGCGACGGATCTTCGTCGATGAGACCATCGCCATCGTCGTCGATTCCGTTGACTGGGTCCTCGTTGAGTTGACCATCCCAATCGTCGTCAAACAGAGTGTACAATCCGTCTTCATTGAGTCGGCCATCGCCATCATTGTCGAACTGAGGATCCGGCCCATCTTCGTTGATGAGTCCGTCGAGATCGTTGTCGATTAGTTCGACGGGGTCTTCGTCGATGAGTCCGTCGCCATCATCGTCGATTCTATTGGCTGGGTCCTCGTTGAGTTGGCCGTCGCCATCATTGTCAATTTGCTCGTCGACAGGATCCTCGTTGAGCAGTGCATCGTTATCGTTGTCGATTAGTTCGACGGGGTCTTCGTCGATGAGTCCGTCGCCATCGTCATCGGCGATAAGTTCGACCGCCCAACTGCGACCAAGGTCGAGGCGACCGGTGACCGGCCGCAGAGTCCAAGGATGGACATCATCGCCTACCCGCCACCGTTTGACTTCGGCATAGCCGTTGCTGAGCATAAACGCGACGCCGACCACCGCTACTAATAACCTGAGCATCGAGTACCTCCGCGCAAAAATATAGGCCCTTGGCTACCTGCGACGAGTAGAGCAAGAGGGCCGACAGCAGTTGGGTCCTCCAACCTAGTCTCATCGGCAGGTTTTTGGACGTTTTGCTATTCTATTATAGAGTATATTGGTAAACAACTCAAGACGACCGCGTTGGGCCGCCGAGCGCAAAAAAAGAGGGATTTTGTCGTCAATCGCTTGGATAATTATTGAGGTTGAGGTACGGGTGAGGTCATTTGCAGCGATTCACACGAGGTCTAAATGTCTCTAAAATACTGTTATTTATTGGTTTATCTATTACAAACCCATTGCCCCTATGGCTACCTCTAATATATCTTGACACTTCTTAGGCCATTGATTATCATACAGCCCTATATATTGGAAGCCATTCAAAAACAAATAAAAAGGTTGTTGGTTGAGGTGCTGTGGTCGCGTTTGTTTTTTTTAACGCTCGTGCTACAGATAACAGTGGGCTCGGCTAAACCAGTTTGGGGTCATTACCCCGAAGGAGTAACCTACAGAGCCTTTCAATTCCCCGATCATTTAACTCCCGTTATTGACGGCGATTTGAAGGATTGGGAAGTTGTAGGCGACTCCTACGCCATATTAACGGGTCGATTTCACGACCTGATTAATCCAGAAGTTGAGGCGAGCGATTCGGATGATTTTGCTGCTCGTCTCATGGTGGGGTGGAATGAAGCGGAAAACAAGCTCTACATCGCCGCTCAGGTTCGCGATGATATACACCAGATCGATCGTCCGGCCGGTAATGCTACGGTGCTTTTCCAAGACGACGCAATGGAATTGTTTATTGACGCGGACCACTCAGGTGGACAATTCGCCAATTTCACCGAGTTGAGCCAAGCCGAGCAACGGCGGCGCAATGGAGTTGAAGCCAACCACTTCGTTGTGGCTGGTCCGCCGCCTGACGAGGATTTTTTCGTCAATTTTTCTGCCGCCGCTTGGTACGCGCTAGCCGATGGTCCTTATACCGAGGCGGCGGTCGAGTTTACAGGGGGGGGAGAGGGAGTGACAAACTATGAAGTCATGCTCGTGCCCTTTGCCCGCGTCGATATTAACGCGGCCTTTCAAAGCGAAGAACATATTTTGCGCGAAAATGAGATCCTTGGTTTTAACGTAGAGTTCAACGATTTTGACGTGCATTCAGAACTTTTTGATGCTAAGTGGTCGCTTTCAGGCCAACACAATTCGTATCGTTTTGCCGATCGCTTTGCCGACTTGATCCTGATGCCGCTGGAGGGTACATTTACGGCTGTGGAGTCGATATCTTGGGGACGCTTAAAAGCCTCTTTGCACACAGAGCGGTACCACCGAGGAGTGTCAGAATGATGGGTTTTACGCGAGTATTATCCTTATCCTTGATCATCGGTTCGGGTGCATTGGGCTGTGGATATAGCTATTACACGGGGCCGTTGCAGCCCGGCCAAGCTCAGGCTTCGTCTATCACTGTGGCAGATGACGGGACGCTAACCTTTGCTCAGGACCGCTTTGAGGTGCGGCTCAAGCCGATGACTGACGAAGAGTTGAACCGCCAGTTTTTCAATAATTCCCAATCAGGTCCTAAGTCAACAAACCCCTATACCTTTGGCAATACGGTATTCTGGGGGACCGACGAAGAAAAGCAGCGCTTTACTGTCTTCCGCCTCGGCGTTAAGAATTACGCCTACCCTAAAGTCAAAATTGATCCGAGCAAAATCGTTGTCAAAGCGAGCAATAAGCGCGAGTATTGGAGCCTCAACTTCGAGCAGCTCGACACGTATTATCGCGCCTATGCCATAGGCTATAGAGGCAACGAATATGCTCGCTATCAAGAGCGTCGCGACTTGCTGCGGCGGACGATGCTCAAAGACGAAGAGATATTCAGCGGTCAAGAGGCCGAGGGCTTCGTCATTTTTCCCGTGCTCCACCCCGACGTGAGTGATATCGAAGTTCAAGTACTCGACGTAGTTCTGAGATTTGACTTTCGCAATGAGCCGGTGGAGACCACCAACATTTCCTATAAATTTATCCGAGATATCGGCAAGATCTACAAGGACGGCACGGTCGTCCCTAAAGTCGCTAAGGCAAACTAGCCTTTGAGCGAGACCACCAAGGAGGAGTTGCATTATGAAATCTCTGAAAATGCTTAGTGTTTTAGTAGGTGTACTTTGCATTGCCCAATCAAGCGATGGGGTTGTCAACATTCAGAATGTGGGTTCGGGGGCGCGTGCTCAGGGTTTGGGCAACAGTTTTGTGGCGGTAGCCGACAACGCCGATGCGGTATTTGCCAATCCGGCGGGCTTGGGTCAAGTGTCCCGTCGTCAGGTATCGTACACGAATGTGTCTCTGTTGTATGGGGGCATTGAAGGCGACGATCTGGGTCAACACGTGGTGTCCTATGCGCAGCCGTTGGGCGATAAGGTGGGCTTGGGTTTGGGCTATGAGCGGATAGGCTCGTCGCTGATGAGTGAAAACGGCGCGTTTGTGTCGCTGTCGTATCAGGTTCAGCGTCGGCTTCAGGTGGGTTTGTCGGCCAAGTATTTGTTTTGGAGCGTGGGGCCGATTCCCGACGATGGGGGCCGGGCGGATCCGCTTTCGAACCAAAGCGCGGGCAATGTCGGGGTTGATTTGGGTTTGTTGTGGCAGAGTCCGGTGCAAGGGGCGCAGGTGGGGGTTTTGTTGAAGAATATCAATCAGCCGAATGTGTCCTATGGCGAGGTGGCCGACGACCCGGATGCAGGAGCGCTGCCGCTGGATGTGCAAGTGGGGGTTGGGTATCGTCTGAGCAGTCAGTCGCTGGTTTCGGTTCAGTATGTGCGTCGCGATTTGACGGGTGAAGGCTCGGATCACGGGTTGTTGGTTGGGGGCGAGACGCAGTTGGTGGAGGGGTTGTTGTTGCGGGCGGGGGGTCGTCGTTTGTTGACCGAGGACGCTGGTGGGGGATTGAATGCGGGGTTGGGCTATCAGTGGAACCAGTTGGTGTTCGACTATGCGTATGACATTGGATTGGATTTGACTGAGACCAATGGCGCGCATCGGTTCTCCTTCGCATACGAGTTTTAAAAATAAAGACCCTGACAAACCCTGAATAAACTCCAAACTATAAACTTAGGGTAACAAGGAGATACACAAATGACGGTCTGGGCCGGACTTATCGCGCTGGGATTGGGGCTAGGAGCTAGCCTTTTCCTACCGGTGCCGCAAAATCTGAAAACCAATTTTGACGCCGGACAATCTCTCTATGCCCTTGGCGAGTTTGAAGGGGCGATCATCGAGTATTCAAAGATCGTCAAGTTTGACAGCAAGGCCGTGCGTACCGACAGCGTGCGGGTAATGTTTGGCAACGACCTAGAATTGCCCGTAGTCGCAGCAGCTTGGTATCAGCTAGGCAATGCCTACAAAAAGAGCGGGCAACACAAAGAAGCGGTCGAAGCCTATCGCCAAGTTCTCGACGTAGGAAGCGTAGCCGACGATTTCAAGTCTCTGGTGCAGTTTCAAGTTGCCGAGACTCGCTTCCTCGCCAAAGAGTATGGCGAGGCAGCAAAGGAATACAAGTACTACGTCGAGTTGTTCCCCGAGACGCCGGAAGCTGGCAAGGCGTATTTTTACGCGGGCTGGAGCGAGTTTAATACAAAAGAGTATGACCAATCCATCGAAACGCTCAACGGCATGTTGGAGGCTTATCCGCAAGATCGTTATGCGCCGGATTCGCAGTTCCGTATCGCCAGTTCTTTTTACGAGAAGGGCGAGTATGCCAAAGCCGTTGAAATGGCCCAGATAGTCCTCGATAAGTATCCCAACAGTCCAGTCATTGCCCAAGCCCTTTATCTGGAGGCCAACGCCTACGACCAGATGGGACACGACGCCGAGGCAATTAAAGCCTACCGCGATGTACGCAATCTTTACGACCGGATGTTTGAACTGCTGCGCGGTTCGTTTCGCGAGGGTAAAAATGTCGATTTTGAAAACTATCGACAGCTTTTTGAGACCTCCTCATTGCGAGTCGCTGAGATCTTCCGCAAAACAGACCAGTTCGAGGAAGCCTACCAAGAGTTAATCGCCGCTCAAGAAACCGCCGAGGAACGCTTTTATAAAGCTAGAGTGCAGATGAGAATCGGCGACAACTACATGGAATGGGAGAAGTTCGACGAGGCGTGGACTGCTTACAACCAAGTGATTGAACTCTACGGGGATACGCCTTATCCGCCGAACGCTCAGTATCAGAAAGGCGAAGCCAAGTACTTCGCCGGAGACTACGCTGCTGCCCGTGCAGACTACCTACAACTTCTGCAAGACTACCCGGATAGCGATACGGGTTTGCGCTCGGCAGCGCTCTATAGCGCAGGTTGGTCTGCCGAGAAACTTGGCGTGGTCGATCAGGCTATTGCAAGCTACACGCAGGCAGTGGAAAACTTTCCCCGCTCCGACCAAGCGCCGTTGTGCTTGTTGCGCATCGCTCGGCTAAACTACGAGCAGCAGAAAGTTGAGGAGGCCATTGAAGCCTACAAGGCTATAACGGAAAGCTATCAGGATACGCGGCATATAGCTGATGCTTACTATGGCCTTGGTATTCTCTATCGAGACGAAGATCGGAAAGACGAGGCCATTGCGGCCTTCTCCAAGGTTGACTCCGATGCCCGTGAGACGTATATCGCTGCGCTGATTGAGGCGGCTAACCTCTATATTTCTCAAGATCGCATCGCCGAAGGGCGTGCGCTGCTCAACCAATTGTTGGAAGGTGTGACCGGCGACCGCGATTTGGAGGCCAGAGCCCATTTTCAGATGGCTCAACTTGATCTCAATAATAAAAACTACGTCGATGCCGTCGAGCGCTATACTATGGTCCTTGAAGAGTATCCAGAAAGTGATGTCATTCGCGACGTTCGCTATGGTCGTGGATTAGCCTATCACTATTCGGGCCGTTACGACCGTGCATTGGTTGATTACAAGTGGTTGTTGGATACTAAGATTCCCGAGGCGATGCAGCTAAAGGTTTCCTTTTCGATGGCCCTGTCCTACTCGGCGGAAGGCAATGACGGCGAAGCGGAGAAGCTGCTCAACGAGGTCATTGCTTCAGGAGACGAGAGCTTGGTGCGCTCAGCGCGGCTACAGCTAATCTCAATGGCCGAGAAGAAGGGCAATCCAGAGGAGGCGGTGCGCATCTATGAAGAGATGTTAGCTACTACTACCTCCAGTGAAGACCGCGAGCGCTTACTAATTCGCTTGGCCAATGCCTACTTCAAATTGGATAAATTCCAACAGAGCATTGAAGCCGCTCAGGAACTCATCGAATTGGCCATCAATGCCGAGAGCATTGCCAACGCGCTCTTCGTTCAAGGCAACTGTTTCTATAGGTCAGAGCAGTTCGTCCAAGCGATTGCCACGTATAACACCATCATCGAAAACTACCCACAGATTGCTTGGGCCAGAAATGCCCAATTCCAAATAGGCGTAGCTTATAACAAGCTATCGGCTAACGGCAATGTTGACGTGCTGCCAGCGATGTCCCAAGCGTTCAGGACCTACTACACTCAATATCCCGATGACGAGCGCGCGGTGCATGCCCATTACTACGATGCTTGGGCGCATTACCGGATGGGTAAATGGCGCGACGCCAGCGATATTTTTGCTAGCCTAGCAGATAAGTATCCGCAGTCTCGTTATGCATCTGAGGCACTTTTTCGCGCTGGCGATGCCCTGTTTAACATGACCAATAGAAGCGGCGTGGAGAACAAAGACCAGCTCTATACAGATGCGATGGCTTACTACGACCGAATCATTAGGCGTTATTCTCAGTCGAGTCATGTGGACGATGCCCTCTACAACAAGGCTTGGTGCCTGATCAACCTCGATCGCAAGGAGGAAGCGGTGCCAGTTTTTGAGAAAATAGTCGCGGAACATCCCAACGGTACGTATGGGGCACGTAGCCAGTTTACGCTCGGAGATTACTACTATGGCCTCAAGGATTACGAGAAGGCCACCGAAAGCTACCAGACTTTCTTGAATCGCTTTCCCGTTGACAAGTTGATTGCCCAAGATCGAGCACTGCCGAACAAGGCCAGGACTCTACTGGGACATTTGGCTGAGATCGATGCCTACAATCTTTACGCAACGGGCGAACAGCTTTTGGCTGAGAAGAATTACGACGAGGCAGTGGCGATTTTCAAGGAAGTGCAGCAGAAGTATCCCAAGAGCGATCAGGCTGTCAATTCATTAGTCAATATCGGCGCCGCTCACATGGCTCAAGAGGAATTCCGCCAAGCTGGTGCCGTCTTTCAGGAGGTCGTCGACAACTATGGCGACAACTCCAAATACGTGACGCAGGTGGACTACGCCAGAGAGCAGCTACAGGTAATGCAGGAAGCTCGCGTCCTCTAACTTCTGCTTTTTTGCGATCCTAACCCTTAAGGAGGGAAAATAAAATGATTGAACTTTTTCGCGAAGGCGGACCTTTCATGTATCCTTTGGTACTCTGGTCTATGCTTTCCATTGCGTTCTTTCTCGAACGCATTTGGACGTATGCCAGGCTGCGCTCCGAGGACGAATTGGCCGAAATCACCAATGACATCAACGCACGTATTGACTCGGGTGCTTCCATTGACCAACTCAAGGAATACTGTACTGAGATTGGCAAACTAGAAGGCGAGGTGTACGGCGAGGGGATTGAGCGCTTTGAACACTTATCGCGCGAGCAACGCACGATGGAGGAGATGCGCGAGGAAATGAATGGCACGGTTGAACGCGCCGCCTTGGCGTATCTCGAACGGTATCTAGCCGTTATCGACTTCGTATCCAAGTCCGTGGTGTTGCTCGGTCTGCTGGGCACGGTCAACGGTATGATTAACGCTTTTGAAGGTATTGCGGAAAAGGGGCTTGGCGAGCCGACGATCGTCGCCGCAGGTATTTCCGAAGCACTAATTACTACAGTTACCGGTCTGGTAATTGCCGTGCCTTCAATCGCTATCTTCACGTACTTTAGCAACCGCGCCACGGGTAAGTCCGTTGAGTTTGAAGCATACGGCCACGGTTTTGTAGATGCCCTGTTGCGCCGCTGGCAAGGTACTCAAGCTGCCTAAGGCAGCTCTTATTTAGGAGGCATGAGATAGATGGCTGAGAGAGTAGAAAAAAAAGAACTGACCATGCCCGATCTGACTCCGATGATTGACGTGGTCTTTCAGCTACTCATCTTCTTCATGGTAACCGCGGTGTTCGCCATTACTCCGGGTTTGGATATAAAATTGCCCGAGGCCGAAGAGGCTCAGGCACCGGAGAAGGAGAACCTCTTTATTGTCGTCGATCAGGACGGCAACATGAAGCTGAACCACAAGTCGGTAACCTTTGCAACTCTCAAAGAGGAATTGCAAGCGAAGAGACAGCTGTTGGACAACACCACTATGATTATCATCCAAGGAGACGAGCGCTCTACGCATGGACAAATCGTCCAGATCATGGACATTGCTCGCCAAGTGGGCGTCGTTGATCAGGTTATCGCCACGGAACCGCAACGCAACTGAATGAGGTTTCTAGGCCCTGTTAATAGGGGGAAGAATTGTGGTAGACGAGTATAAAAAAGCAGTACAGGCCCAGCGCCAAAAAACGGCCTATATAGCCGTTGGTGCGGCCTTTCTCATTCACGTGCTTTTCATCTTGTCCAAGTGGGTGGCAATCGCCGCCGCTTTGGCGGGTGCTGGGGTGCTGATATACGCTCTATATACGGCTACCACTGGTCGTCGGTTGAGCATGAGCGTGGCCTTTGTGCTCTCGTTAGCCATCCACGCTGGGGTCTTTGTTTACGATTATCTCTTTGGTATTGGCGAAGAACAGGAAACGGAGCAGCTAATCATTTTCCGCGCTCCTCCGCCAATTCTCGAAAAGAACTTCGACTTAGCCAAGCGCCCCGAGATATCCGAAGTGCAGATGGAGATGCTACAGTCGATGGCGCCGCCAGATTTGCCGCAGGATATATCGGCGATAGCCGATGTTAGCGCGGTAGGTAGCGACCTGCTAAGCTCGGTTTTACCCGGTACGCAGGTCTTGGGTGCCTTTTCAGGTGCTAAGGCCGAAGAGTTGGCCTTTGACGAGGTGGCGATGATCGAACTGGCCGAGACGTCGGCACCAGTACAAGAGGCTCTGAGCCTGAGGCACGAATTGCTCAATGTCGGCGACTTAGACATTGGCCGCTATCAAGCGATCTTGATTCACGATCCCGACAACAAACGCAATATCCGCGGCTTTTTTAACATGACAGTCATTGACTACGATATCGCAGACAAGAATCGCGATCGGTTCCCAACGGCGGTAGAGGAGTTGATGCGCTATATGCGCGACCATACCCAAATTAATGCCCGCATTGAGGGCACGACCTTGGAATTTTCAGATCCGCGCATCATGGACGCCCCCATGATTTATGTGACGGGCAACGATGCTGTCTTGCAAATCAGCGATACAGAGAAAACCAACCTAGGCGACTATCTCAAAAATGGTGGTTTTCTCTATGCCGAGGAAATCCGTCAAGCCGACGCAGAGAACGGACTTGACGGCAAAGAAGCCGGGGTTTCGGGGACGCCGTTTGACCGCCAGTTCAAGGCCCTGATGAAAGATCCGCTGGTGTTGGGTAGCGACGGCTCCAAGTGGCAGAAAGTGCCCAAGAGCCACGATCTCTACTATAGCTTCTGGGATTTTCCCGACGGCCCACCTATGGGTGGTGCACCGGCTGGCAATGTGTTCGATTTGGAGATGCTGGAACTGCGCGGTCGGGTTGCCGTGGTCTTCAGCGACCTAAACATTAGCTATTACTGGGGAGATCCGCTGGCTGATGCCCGAGAGCGTGGGTTGCAGTTCGGGGTCAACCTAATCGTCTATGCGTTGACTCAGCCGGGCGGCATCGCCAATGTGACCCAGTTTACTCAATAAGCACCCTTCGAGCAGCAAGTAGTTCGGATGCCCTACCGGTTAGTTTACCAGTAGGGCATTCTCTTTTTGACTGTGCCCTGCCGCTCACGCCGATCTTCTTAGCTGATTCCAGACATCGAAGTATGTCGGAAAAGTTTTGCCGACGCAGCCTGGATCGTTGATATGGATTCCGGGCACTCGCAATCCGACTAGCGCAAAACTCATAGCGACTCGGTGATCGTCATAGGTGTCGATGCTGCCGCTGTTGGGTTTGGAAGGCGCGATAGTAACACCATCTCGGTGCTCTTCTACTGCCACTCCGAGCCGACGCAGTTGGGCAACCATAGCGGCAATCCGGTCGGTTTCCTGCCAGCGCGTGTGCTCGATGTTGCGGAGCCGCACCGGACTATTGGCAAAGGGAGCAATAGCAGCTAGCGTCAGCGAAGTATCCGATATGGCCTTCATATCGACGTCGATTCCCCTGAGTTGGTCCGGCCCGATTACCTCAACTGCGCCAGCGTAACGGTGGACTGTGCATCCCATTTGCTCGAGCACATCGACGAAGTGGATATCACCTTGGGCTGAGTCGGCGGCAATGCCGGCTACGCGCACTCGACCACCGGTGAGCGCAGCAGCGGCAAAGAAGTACGAAGCGTTGGAAGCATCCGGCTCAATGGCGTAGGCGCGGGGCCTATAGCATTGGCTGCCAGCGACGCGAAAGTGCCGGTACTGGTCGTGTTCGACCTCAACCCCAAACGCCTGCATTACCGCCAGAGTGATGTCAATATATTCGGTCTTGAACTCGCGGACCATTTCGATTTCCAAACCGTTATCGGCGTAGGGAGCAACCAGTAGCAGCGAAGTGAGGAACTGGCTGCTCTTGCTGGCGTCGAGCCGAGTTTTTCCTCCGGTGAACCCCTTGGCTTGCACTTGTATGGGTAGGCATCCATTGGCAAAGCGCGAACGAGCTTCGATCCCAAGTTGGCCAAGTGCGTCGAGCAAGTCGGCCATCGGTCGGCTCTGGCGCATGGGCGCGTCGCCGTCGATGATGAAGGTTCCATTGCCGAGCGCGACATAGCTTGTGATTGACCGAGAAGTAGTGCCCGAATTGCCGATGTACAGCGCGGCGCCATTGACGGGAATCCGTCCCCCATTGCCGGCGACGACAAAGCTGGCCGCCTGTGGGTCGGCCGCTATAGAGACGCCGAGTTTGCGCAGTGCTTGGACCATGTAGTCGGTGTCGTCGCTAAAGAGTGCGCCTGTAAGGTGCGATTCTCCATTGGCTAGTGCGGCGACTAGCAGGGCCCGGTTGGTATAGCTTTTGGAACCGGGAACGGAGACTTCGGCGTCGAGCGGTTTTTGCAGGGGATGTATTTCGAGCGAATCAGCTTTCATGTTTAAACTATGGCAGTTGAGTTGGGTGGCATGATGCAAGCGGTACGAGGTCGTGTATAATCTGGTATCTGGCGGTGTTCTCAGCAATGCCTACTTGGCAAATGTTAGGCTGGAGGGCACGGGTGTTTTCCGCTACATTTATTTGCAAAAGGAATGCGTTAATGCCATCAGTCAAAAAGCCGGACGAGATCAAAAATTTACTCGAAGGTCCGGTCAACTCCATCCCCACCACATTTTTGCCCAACGGCCAACTAGATTGGGAGGGCATCGGCCGCATAATCGACATCGGTATCGCCAGCGGCAGTGGGGTCAGCTTGCTGACCTATGGAGATAGCCAGTTTGAGTTCCTCAGCGACGAAGAGGTCGCCCAGCTTACTCGCTTTTTGGTCGATCGGGTCGCCGGACGGGCGTTGACGGTGGCGGCTACTCGGCGCTGGCCAGACGACCGAGCGGTCCAGTTCGCCGAGTATTGCCGCAGTTGGGGAGCCGACCTGCTGATGGTGCTGCCACCAGAACAAGCCCAACCGTCGGGCAAGGTCGTCCAATACCGCAAAGTAGCCCAAGTTATGCCCCTGATGTTGGTAGGATGTCCTCCCTATGAAATTCTCGACCAACTACTCGACACGCCCAACATCTGTACCTTTAAAGAAGACGGCACACTCGAATACGCAAAGGCGACTGTGCACCGCTATGGCGATCGGTGGACGTTTATGACCGGCGGGGGCCTATGGCGCAATTTTGCACAATGGCCCTGCGGTATGCGCGCCTTCTTTTGCTATCTATCTTCTTTTGCTCCCCACATCGCACAAAGCTACTGGCGGGCCTTCCAAGATGGCGACGCCAAAACGGCCCAGACTATCATCACCCAAATCGAGGAACCCTTCTGGGGAGTGGCCACAGATGTGCTAGGCGGCGGCCAGGCTGTGTGGCGCACCGCACTGGAACTCAATGGTATTGCCTCGCGCTGGTTGCGCCCGCCTATGGTCACGGCTACGGACG
Organism: Candidatus Latescibacterota bacterium; assembly: GCA_965221515.1. Lineage (GTDB taxonomy): Bacteria > Latescibacterota > UBA2968 > UBA8231 > UBA8231. The sequence goes on along the minus strand of OZ244897.1, from coordinate 2,109,275 downwards.
AAGAAGTGGAAAAAATCGGTGCCGTCTTGGATGCGATCGGGCTGATAAATCCCCTCTGAGACGCTGCCAAGAAGCGCTATGCGGCCACCATTAATGCGGAGGAAGTCATGGCCAGTCACCTCGAAGAGGTCGAGTACAAAAACGGCAAAAAACACGGCCCTTGGGTGCTGTACTACGCCGACGGCGGCAAGCGGCGCGAAGGTGCTTTCGACATGGGCAAAAAAACCGGCCAATGGGTCGAGTACCACCGCAACGGCCAGCCTGCTAGTATCAACCACTATCGAGAAAACCAACTCACCGGCGATCACGTAGCCTACTATGAAAACGGCAAACGGAAGCAGGCCGGGCAATTCAACGAATACCGCGGCAAGAGTACGGACGGGCGCAAGAAGGGCACGTGGACTTTTTACGCCCTGGATGGCGAGACGGTCTGGCGGCGCATTACCTACAAAGACGGCCGCCGTTGCCGTGAGGACGAGCATCCTCTTGGTTTGTGCCCGGATTGCGACAAACCGGTAGAATCGCCCGAGTGGGAACATTGTCCCCGCTGCGACGCTGAGTTGATCTAAAATCAGCAACCTTATAGGAGAACGCCATGAACGAGCACAGTGCCGTGCCGATGACGGCAGAGCAGAAGTTTTTTTTCGACCTCCAAGGCTGGATCCTGTTGCCTGCGGTGCTATCTGCGGCGGAGATCGCCGCGATGAAGGCCGAGGTGTACGATGGTGCCAAACAAAGCTATCAAGGTGCCTTACAGGAACTGTTGGACCATCCGGCGGTGGTCGGCATTCTCACCGAAATCCTCGCTGAAGAGCCGTACCTCGGGGGCGAGTACTACAGTTTCCGCTGTGAGAATTCCTTTACCACAGTGCGCCACGCTGGCTGGAAAAGCACCGACCACGGCACCGGCCTGCCGCATGTAGTGCGGCCACCGCAACAGGCCAATGCCATGCGCTACCAAGTGGCGGGCAACAAGATATTTTCCGGGCTGACGCGGGTGGTGTGGGAGCTTGAAGAGGTCAAAGCCGGCCAAGGCGGCACCACGTTTCTCTCCGGGTCGCACAAGGCCCATTTCAACTACGGCGGCCCCGATCCCAATCGGCCCAATATCGGCGAATCGCCTTGGGAGGGACGCATGCGAGCGGCCATGGCCCAATATAGCTGCCCACCCGGCTCGGCTATTGTCTTCACCGAAAGCCTACTACACGCGGCCAACGATTGGTGCAATCCAGACAATCCGCGCTGCGCTGTGTTCAATTGCTACAATTCCCTGTGGGCCCAATGGCACCGGCTCAACCTCAGCCACGAGGTCATCGAGGCCATGCCGCCCAAGCGCCGCTCGCTGTTTCGCGGCACGTGGCAAATAGGCGGCGATAATCGGGCCTATTCGCTAGAGAATCGTTCGGTTTGATCAGGCTCGATTGCAATCCACATTGCGACGATACGAGGAGAACCAGATAATGCGCGTGTTGATCATGTCCGACATGGAGGGCGTAAGCGGCGTTGTGGTATGGGAGCAGGTCAGCGGTGGGGCCGCGATGTTTGAAGAGGGCCGACAGCTCTATACCGAAGAAATCAACGCCGCCGTGCGCGGAGCCAAAGCGGCCGGCGCGACGCAAATCGTCGTGGTCGATTGCCACGGTGCGGGCCAAGGCTGGAGCTTTAATTCGCTCATCCCCGACAAACTGCATCCCGATTGCGAATGGGTCGCACATCACGAGTGGGGTCGCTACGACGAGATGTGGGAACAAGGATGCGACGCTTGTTTGCTCATCGGCATGCACGCCCGTAACGGCACGCCCGACGGAGTGCTGTGCCACACCATCTCCAGCGTCCAGTATCGCAACCTCTGGTTCAACGGCGATCTGGTCGGCGAAACCGGCGTCAACGCCGCGCTCAACGGGCACTACGGAGTGCCGATTGCCTTGGTCACCGGCGATGAGGCCGTCTGCCGAGAAGCCAAAGACCTGCTCGGCCAATCGCTGCCAACCGTGGCCGTTAAAAAGGGACTCAGCCGGTTTAGCGCCCGCCAGCTACCGCCGGTCCGCGCCCGTCAGTTGATCGAAGACGCAGCTAAAAGCGCGCTTGCCGATTTGACCCAGACCAAACCGTATGTCCCCGAAAAGCCAACGACCATCAAAATCGAACTTGCCAGCGTCGATCAGCTCGCCGAGTTCAAAGGACGGCCCGGAGTTGAGATAACAGGGCCGCTCTCGGTTGAAAGCCGTGCAGCAGACTGGCTGACCGCGTGGAATCAGTTCTGGCCCTACGCTTAGGGACGCTCCAGCGGCAGCGCGACTTTTGCGTTGTTTTGCTGCTGCGATTGCAGGCAGGCAATCATCATCTCCACAACGGCCAGACCATCTCGGCCGGTACACGACAACTGGCCTTCGCCGTCGAGCGCGCGCACGAGTTCGTGTACGCCTGCTTCGATTCCCTCGACTTGCCATGGGCGCGGTTCAACCAACTGCCGCTCTCCGTCCCGCTCAATGTACGCGTCGCCTTCTCGCTCGATGAAAATGCTGCCAGTAGTTCCCGACACGGTGAAGTCGAGTCGGTTGGGGGTCTGTTTTTCTCCGAGGTAGATCCCGCGTACGCCATTGGCAAAATGGATGTAGGCGTTGGCACTTGGCTCGGTGGCGGGGTCGTGCCCGCCGTCGCCGCGATACTCGCTGTACTCTTCGTACCCGTCTTCCAACTCGGCGACGAGCCACGCTGGCGTACTGCCGGCGAACCACATGATGGCGTCGAGCAGGTGGGTGCCGTTGCGGAACAGCATAGATCGCGTACCGTAGTGCTCGCACAAGACCGCTCGCACATCGCCAATTTCGCCGCCGGCGACCAGTTGCTGGCAGCGATGCCAGACGGGAAACCAGTGGCGGGTGTGGTCAACCGACAGCAAGGCGTTGTGGCGTTCTGCGGCAGCCACCATGCGATCGGCGTCTGCCACGCTGGTGGCCAGCGGTTTTTCGCAGAAAATCCCCTTGGCACCGGCTTCGGCTGCGGCCACCACTAGGTCGGCGTGTCGGTTGTCGCCAGTGGCCACGGTGACGATATCGAGCTGTGCCTTTTCCAGCATGGCTCGGTAATCGTCGTACATCTCCAGTCCGGGATTGGTCGCCTTGAACTGGGCGGCAAACTCGTCGCGTTGTGCTGGCACGAGGTCGCAACCGGCCACGACCTCGGCGTTTGCTATACTCTCGGCCCCGCGGGCGTGCCGATTGCCAATGCCCCTACAGCCGATGACTCCGACTCTGTACATGGTGCCTCCTTTGGTACGACAGTGAGATAAGTGATGTTGGCAAAATTGCCAAATAGCTTCTGAGATCGCATCGCCTAGAGCCTGTTTACTGCTCCTTTGGGAATGGGGAATAAGGCCGTTTGGGACGCGGGGAAAATAGCCCTATATTGGAGCGACTTCAAGTAAGGAAACGACTCCTATGACTTTAAAAATCACGGACGATGTATTCTTAGATTCGGCCGGTCGTCCGCGCCGGATCCGCGGCGTCACCGTCAACAGCGCCTCGCCGCTGCTGGTCTCGCTGGCGGCGCAGGTCGGTTTTGAAGCGGTGTGGATCGAGAGCGAACACGGCCCAGTTGGCTTTGAGCAGGCCGAGACCCTGTGCTTGGCCGCCGAGGCCGGCGGCATTTTCCCGCTTATTCGTTTGCCCGACGGCGAGCGCCATCACGTGCTGCGAGCGCTCGAAATCGGGGCGCGGATCGTGCTCGTCCCGATGGTAGATGATGCAGCGTATGCGCGCCGCATCGTCGAGGCGGGCAAGTACCCGCCGTTGGGCCGGCGCGGCTTCAACGTGCGCACACGCGGCATGGGCTTTGGCCTGGAAAACCTGCACGATGCCTTAGCCCGTGCCAATGAGCGCACCCACCTTTTTGTCCAGATCGAGACCGTGGAGGCGGTGGCGAATGTCGATGAAATAGTCGCCGTGGAGGGGCTTGCTGGGATCTTTATGGGGCCGGGCGATTTAGCTGTCAGCATGGGCTGCACCGGCCAGCTGGGCGATCCAAAACTGCGCGCGGCCGTGCTCTCGTGCTTGGCCAAGGCGCGGGCCGCCGGCAAGCTGAGCGGCATCTTCACCTTGCCGGGGCCACTGCTTACGGCCGCGATGGACGCGGGTTGCGATTTAGTAATTTGCGGTGGGGACGTGATGAATCTGGGTGCGGCCTGGAGCGAATTACTGCGCCAGATCCCGGCCGAGCGCGGGTGAAAAGCGATCAATCGGAGCGCACTGGTACGCCTTCCAACAAGCCGCTCTGGTGCATGTCGATCCACTCGTCCATAAAGGTCTTGTTCCACTGCGCGGTCAGCGGGTGATCCATCATGTCGCGGTACACCGTCCACATGGTAACTAGTTCGTCGGCTCCGTCGCGGAAGGCGGCGTGGGCGGTCTCTACCGAGCGGATGAGAGCGGCCATAATGAAAGGGCGCTGGTCCCAGCCGCTAAACATCTGGGCGCATTGGCGGATCAGCTTAGTTGGGTCGCCGCCGACTTCTTTGACCGGCTCGCAGAACGGCAGGATGTGGTCCACTCCGGCTTGGGCGACCGCCACGGCTTGCGTCAGCGAGAACACGGTAGTGCAGAAGGTTTCGACGCCTTGATCTTTGAGGATGCTAAACGCTTTGAGTCCGTTGACGTTGCAGGGAATTTTGAGGATGATTTGCTCGGACATGTTGGTAAAAACTTGCCCGACTTCTAACAGCTCTTCGACGCCATGGCCATCAATTTCCATTACTACGGGCTTGTCGGTGAGCTTGAGATATTGCTCTAGCAGGCTGATGACCGAGCCGTATTGTTTGGCGTATTGGTTGAGCACCACCGTGTTGGTGACGATGCCGGCGATCCCGAGGGGCATCCACTCCTTCAGCTCGTCGGGCGAGCCAGCCAGCCAGATGGAGGGGCCGCGGCCTTGGGCACGAGCGGCGGGAACGGGTCCACTTGCTGCCATAACAGGTCTCCTGTTGTTTTACAATGAGCGTGTGGGCCAATATAGAAAAAATGCGCTGCGAAAGCGAGTAGGTAGCAGCGAGGAGAATCGGTGAAATTCGACTATTTTTACGGCGCTCTATCGGCGTTGGGGCGCTGGGCATTCCACCGTTTGGCCGCGACGTGTTGCCACAATTTGCCGAGGCATCGTGAAAACCAACCAGACTAAGGCCGCCCTGCTCGGAGGAGCGACCATAGAGGTAGTCGAGATCAACCGGATCTTCGACCCCGTCGTAGTTGAGCTTTCGGCCCAAGCGGGCTTTGGCTGTGTGTGGATCGACATGGAGCATTCTCATCTCGGGTTAGACGCGCTGTCGCAGCTAATTTTGGCGGCGCGGGCCACGGGGGTCGATACAGTGGTCCGCATCCCCCAAGGGCCGTACAACCAAGCGATCAAACCGCTGGAACTAGGGGCTGGAGGCTTAGTTTGGCCCCACTGCAAGAGCGCGGCCCAAGCGCGCGCTTTTGTGCAGATGGCCAAGTTCCGGCCGCTGGGCTTGCGCGGCTTGGGCTGTGGTCGAGATTCGGGTTATGGTACGCTGGACCCGGCCGAGTACATGGGAAGGGCCGATGCCGAGACTATACTGGGCGTGATGATCGAAGATGCCGAGGGCGTCGAAGAGGTGGAAGCGATTGCCGCAATCGACGGGATTGACCTGCTCTTTGTGGGGCCGAGCGACCTAGCCCACAGCTACGGCGTCGAGCGCGCGGGCGTTGCTCACATAGACCACGAGCGCGTGCTGGCGGCCTTCGACCGGGTGGGTGCCGCTTGCGCTGCCAACGGCAAGGCTATGGGCACGGCCGTCGGCCCGGGCGAGTCCATGCGTCGCGTGGTCGCCAAAGGTGTGCGCTGGCTCAACTGCTGCCACGACACGTCGGCCTTGACCAGCGGCTTGCGCCGTGCGCGGCAAGCAACCCTTGGGGCGAAGCAACGGACGATCACCCAGCAGTTGTTGGCATTGTATCACCGGGGAGAGTTGGACCTCGACGACGTATCCGCTACTGCAAAGCAGCACGATTTTAGCCGCAGCATGGTCAACCACTTGGCCAATTTTGTCATTCAAAAGGCAGCGTGTGTCCAAGCCTTGTCCGAAATGGCTCCGTTCGTCGAGCGCATGGAGCAAGCCCTGGTCGATGGCCGGCGCGGCTTGGCGTTGACCGATGCCTATTACGTCTGCTTGGCGGTGCAAAACCTGCCCCAAAAGCATTGGCTAGCAGCATTGGAAGAGACGTTTAACCGCTGGGAGTATGCCACTACCGGATCCTTTAAGACGTTTTTTGACGAGGTTAAGGAACGCCTTCAGGCCGAGCAGTAGAGTGTGTGGCTGCGCTCAACGGCTGCGGGCGGCGCGGACTTCGTCAATGGCCTTGCAGTGGCGCAGCCCTACGGACTTGGCTGGCGTTTGGTAGCCTTTCCAGGCGTACGGGTCGATGCCGGCCACGGGCACGATATTGCGTCGGTCGGCGCGGGCGGGCGACTCGCCTTCTTCAATGCTCCAAGGCAACAGGCTCCAAGCATTGCAGTAGTGATTGACCAAGACGCGGCGGTAGGTGTCGCCGCGGTTTTTGTACGAGCGGTGGAGGAGGTAGCCGTTGAAGAACACCAGGGCGCCGGCCTCCACTTCGACCGGGATCTCGACGCGCTCGTCAAAGCCGTAGCTCTCGGGCGCGAAGTCGAACTCGTCTGGGTTTTCGTGGGACCGCTGTGGGTAGAGGTACCCCGGCCGGTGCGACCCCGGAATAACGTAGAGGCAGCCGTTTTCCACGGTGGCGTCATCGACGGCGATCCACGCGCCGATCAGCGAGCGATCGCGCGTGGGGATGTAGATCTCGTCTTGGTGCCAGGCCTGCCCTTGGAAGTTGGGCGGCTTGACAAAGTACATCGACTGCATGCACTTGACGCTGCCGTCCCAAAAGGGCAGATGCGCGGCGGTGATCTGGCTTAGAATGCCGCAGATTTTGGGGTGGCGGACGTACTTTTCGATGATGGGGCTGATGTAGTGCGGCTGGTGGATGCAGAGGATGCTCTCCAGCACTGCTTGGTCGCTCATGGCCGGATCGACCGGCTCGATGTTGTCGCACTCGTAGCGGCCGCGCGCTACGTCCACTAGGTCGCGTTTGAGTTCGTCGAGCTCCGCTTTTTCCATCAGGCCCGGCACGACGAGATAGCCGTTGTCGATAAAGGACTGCACTTGGGGAGCGGTGAGCGGCTTGGGGACCTCGATGGCCGGGCTGGGATTCATTTGGACTGCTTCCATAAATTGACTCGCTCCGTTTATCCGTTTAATCGTTGGCACGTAGCCGATATTTTGATACCCTTATCACGCTTTGTCAAATTAAATATAGAGCAAGGAGCGCACATCGTGAATCTGACGTATATCGCATTTACCAAGCACCTAGAGGGCCTCGAAGTCCCGCAACTGATCGAAGCCTTGCAGTCGATGGGCGTGCAGGGGGCCGACCTGTGCGTCCGCGACGGCTACTCGGTCAACCCCGATAATGTAGCCACGGCCCTGCCGGAAGCCGCACGTCGTTTTGCCGCCGCTGGCCTTTGCATCCCCTTGGTCACCGCTCCAGGCGACTTCAACCGCCCAGACATCAACTACGCGGAACGGTATTACGCGGCCTTGGGCGAGGCCGGTGTGGCCCACGTCAAGCTCGGCTATTGGCATTGGCAGCCGGATAAGCCCTACTGGACGCAGCTAGACGAGGTGCGTGGCTTTATGGCAGGGTTCGAGGTGCTGTCGGAAAAATACGGCGTCAAAACCGTCATCCACAATCATTCGGGCGCGTCCATGGGCCTCAATGCCTGCGCTGCGATGAACATCGTCCGCGACTGCGATCCGCAATACGTGGGGGTCTTTGCCGACCCTGGGCATTTGTCGCTGTGCGGCGAGCCGATTGCCATGGCCTTCGACATTGTGCGTTCGCACTTGTGTTTGGTTGCGTTTAAGGACCTCATTCATCAGCGCCCGCTCGGCCAACAGGGACCGCCGGCGACCAAAGTGGTGCGGATGGGGCAGGGTTTTGTCGATTGGCCAGCGGTGATCGCGACGTTGAAGCGGCTGGAGTTTGCCGGCCCGGTCAGTTTCCACAGCGAATACAGCGGCGAGCCGGTGGCAAGCGTCATCGACTTGGCGCGGATTGACGTGCGCTTTTTTACGGCTCTGTGCCAGAAAGGAAAAGATCATGCTTAAAGCGGGATTCATCGGTGCGGGAGGGCGCGGCCAGAGTGCCCACTATCCATCGGTGCAGCGCCTCGCCGACCGGGTGGAGATGGCTGCGGTGTGCGAGTTGGACGAGGGGCGTCTCGAACAAGTGGTGGCCAAGTATGGTTTTACGCACACCTACCAAGACCACCGCGCCATGCTCGACGAGATCGACCCGGATATTGTCTATTGCGTGATGAACGAGAAATGGCTCCTGCAACCAGCCCTCGATTGCATCGCCGCGGGCAAGCACCTGTTTATCGAAAAGCCGCCCGGGGCCACAAGCGACGAGACGCGGGCGATTTTGGCCGCGGCCGAGCGCCAGGGCGTCTGGGTGATGGTCGGTCTCCAGCGTCGCTACACTGCGGTCACCCGCGAGGCCATGCGCCTGGTGGCGGCCAAAGGCCCAGTGTCGCTGGCTACTACTACCTTCAACAAACAGCTTCCGCAGCGCGCCGACGAATTCACCACGACCTTGTGGAACGACCTGGTCCACATCGTCGATTTGCTGCGCTATCTGGCCGGTGGCGAGCCGGTGGAGGTTACGGCCTATCAGGACAAATTCGCTGGCGCGGGCTTTGACCACTACACGGCACTGGTGCGCTTTGACAATCGCGCGACCGGCGTGATGTTTGGCAACCGCGCCTCTGGCGGGCGGGTGCTGCGCTCGGAGTTGCACGGCGTGGGCATTGGCTGCTATATGAAAATTCCCAGTGAAATCGAAATCCACGAGGACAATCAAGTGCGCACGCTCGGCGGCTGGGAAATCGACGGCGTACCCGAAGACGACGTACCCCGCTATGAGGGTTTGCTGACTATGCACGAGCACTTCGTCGATTGCGTAGTTGAAAACCGGCAGCCGATCACCGATATCCGCGATGTGATTCACTCGATCGCGCTAGTGGATCAGATTGAGGCGGCTGAGATTATGGCGGCGAAGGCGTAACTTAGGCGAAAGGGCTTTTTATTACTGCGCTGGTGCCATTCGATCGCCGCGATGCCGCAAGCGAGGGGTCGAGTTGAGCTAATCGCCGGCGTTTCAAAACTCCAAGTACGGTTCAGACTCAATCGGCGTAAACTGCTTCGGTGGATATTTTTCTCTAATAACATCTTCTCGTAACTCCACGCCCCAACCTGGCCCGGCCGGTGGCACGCAGTGCCCATCGATTACTTCAATTGGTTGCGTCAGCACCTCGTTGTATCGATTGATGGACGACACGAAAATTTCCTGCATTAGGCTGTTGTGAATGCATAGATCCAAATGCAAGCTGGCGATTGTCGAAATCGGCCCGTTGGAATTGTGTGGTGCAACTGGCACGTAATATGTTTCAGCCATGGCGGCAATTTTCTTCAGCTCAGTGATGCCGCCGGCATGACAAATGTCTGGCTGAATGATGCCGACCGCATTGAGTTCCAACAGGGCGCGGAATTCCCAGCGAGTGTATAGCTGCTCACCCGTTGAAACAGGCACATTTACTTCGCGGGCAAATTGCGCTAGTGCTTCGGGGTTGTCCCACAAAATCGGCTCTTCCAGCCAGGCGATATTATACGGTTCTAGTGCCTGCGCCACGCGCCGTGCGCTCCAGATATTTAGTCGGGCGCGAATGTCAATTGCTATTTCGATTTGCGATCCGGCGGCTTCACGCGCTGCTTCGACAAGGGCGACGCCGCGCTGAATGCGCTCGATGGTGGCTACCTGTGTGCCTCGAAAAGGGTAGAACTTCAGTGCCTCATAACCCTCATCTACCACCCGTTTGACGCCCTCGGCAATGCCTTTTGGCGTGTTGTCTTTGCGCGGCCAGCCGTTGGCGTACATGCGAATTTTGTCGTGCGATTTGCCGCCTAACAGTTCATAGACTGGCTCGCCCAAGGCTTTGCCTTTGATGTCCCATAATGCTAGGTCAATTGCACTGATTGCACTCGTCGTCACCGGGCCGCCTGACCACGTTACGCGGCGATACAGCGAAGTCCAAATCCGCTCGATTTCAAATGGGTTTTTGCCAATTAGAAAACGCTTGAACGCTGCAAACTCGCCGAGTAGGGCTTCGTCTTTGTATTGCAGGCTGGCTTCACCCCAGCCGTGGATATCGGCGTCGGTTTCGATTTTGACGAATACCCAATTGTTGGTCCCTTCCGATTCCATTCGCAGGACGCGAAGATCGGTGATTTTTAATGAGGTCGTTGGCGTCTCTTTCGCGTTATTCTCTATTAAGCGAGGTGCAATTCCTTCGATGTTCTTTAGTTTTTCCAGCGTTTCGTGAGCGACAAAAGACTCTCGAAGTTGGGACATTAGTTTTTTGAGTTTTTCTTCGTAAGGTTCCTCAAGTTTTGCCAAAAACTTATTATGGTCGTTGTAATTCGTGGTAATAGTCAATTTACCATTTGCTAGATGTCCGATATATTTTTTGTATGAGCTGTAGGGCAAATGTTTTTCTTTTGTAGCATTAAATTGCCTGATTAAAGAATCAGATACCCCAATTTTTTTTTCTAAAGTTTTGTCGTCATCGAAACGATCTTGAAAACACAGATAATGATACAAACCTACTCTTTGAGATTTTGTTGCATCTTTTTTTTGAATTCTTGCTACCTGTGGTATAATTTCACTGTTCCAAATGACCCAGATAATTTCCTCGCGATTTTTCAAATCTGGTTTCTCAAGAAAATCGAGAATCTGACCTAGTTTCATAGCAATAAATCCTTTCGCGAACGGATAGGTTTGAGGATGTTGAACTGTAATAATCCGCTCATATCATTACAGTTCAGATCACGCGCCACCACGGCGCGGCCAGTACGCGTTTAGTAAGCCAGAACGTTTCTTCGCCATCGTAGAGAATGATGCCACACTGCGCCATGTCGGAGTATTCTTCTAGGAACGTATGCAAATGTCGCCCGTCGCCGGGATGGACGCTGGCGGCGGTTTTCACCTCCACGGGCAGGAGACGGTGCCCTGTTTCGATGACGAAATCGACTTCGGCGCCTTTCGCAGTGCGCCAAAAGAAAATCTCGGTTCTTTCGGTTCGGTTAGAAGCCCAAGCGAGTAGGTCGCAGAGTACTGTGTTTTCTAAGTGTGCGCCGCGGGGGTGCGCTTCGCCCGCTAAGTGCAAGGCCAACCCGGTGTCGCTCCAGTAGAGTTTGGCTGACTTGACCAGCCGTTTGGTCCTGTTGACAGCATAAGCTGGCAGTCGCACCAGTTGGAACGACACCGCTAGCAAATCGAGGTATCGCTGCACGGTGGAGGGAGCAAGGTGCACGTCCCGGGCTAAGTCTGCTTGGTTTAACAGCCCGCCAACGCGCAGACAGGCTGCCGTCATCAGCCTCCGCAAGTCGGTGATGCCCTCGATGGCGGATAGACGCGGAATATCCCGCTCTAGGTAGGTAGCCGTGTAGCCTTCAAACCATAGCCGCCGATCGTCATCATCGCTTAACTCATAGGCTGGGACGGGATAACCTCCACGTCGAGCAAGGGCTACCCAAGGCTCTGCTGCGGCTGGTTCCGCCAGCAGCACATCCTGCCATGCAGCAGGCGGCGCCTCGACAAGCTCCGTCCACAGACCAGGCCGAGCCAAGCCGCGTTGCTCGCGGCGGGTCATGGGCCAAAGTGTCAAATAGCTGGCGCGGCCAGCCAGCGTTTCGCCCACCTCCTTCATAAGCAACAGATTTGCCGATCCCGTCAAGAGGAAACGACCAGCCACTCGATCTTGGTCAACGAGGCGCTTGATGGCGAGCAGTACATGCGGCACTCGTTGCACCTCATCAAGTGTGAGCTGCACGGCCCGAGCAGCCAGAGCGTCCGGTTCGCGTTGGGCCTGCTCGAGGACGCCGTAATCGTCTAGGGTGAAGTACGACCTGTCTGCTGCAATGGGGTGCATGTGGGCCAGGGTGCTCTTGCCGGTCTGGCGGGCGCCAGTAAGCACAGTCACGGGCATGACCCTCAGCGCTTGCTCCACGCTCGCGGAAGCAAATCGAGGTAGCAGTCGATTGGTGTTCATATACCCATGATATGGGTGATAATCACCCACGTCAAGGGTGATAATCACCCACAGACGAACCTATATGCCCGCGGCCCAGCCATTGCCGCCAGCGCGTACTTTGCCCTCGCTTTTGAGTATCTCAGCGCCGTGCGCACCGCCGGCCACCGCTTCTCGTACTAGCACTCGGTGGCCCATTTCTCTTAGGGTTTGCACAATCGCCGGGTCGATGACGCGCTTTAGTTCGAGCGGTTCTTGGGCTTCGGCATGAAGTCGGGGCGCTGTGGCCGCTGCCAAGGCGGTGGCGTTGAAGTCGATAATGCGCTGTCCGAGTTGGGCACCGACGCTGATGATGCGGCGACCGCCGGGCAGACCGATGGCCACATCGCGCTGGGGTAGGCGCAAGATCATGGGGACTACGTTGTTGAGCGGACGCTTGTGTGCGGCCACGGAATTCGCACGCCCGGGGCGGGGGTCCAAACGGCACATGCCGTGGCCTAAAATAATGCCTGTGCCCGGTACGGTGAGGCAGGAGCCAAAAGTCCCGCCTTGGGTGATGGTAATGCCGGCGAGATTGCCCTCGGCGTCGGCGGCTGATACGTGTAGAGTTTCGGCGACGGCTGGACCCGACGCTTCGTACACTTGCCGATCGACCCGCTCGGGGAATTGCCGCAGGGCTTCGACGCGGCCAGCGGCGTAGTCCTTGCTCAGCAAGCGCTCCACCGGCACATCGACGAAATCGGGGTCGCCTATGTAGCGCAGGCGGTCGCGCCAGGCTTGTTTGACGACTTCAGCTAGCTGGTGCCAGTACTGGGCTTGGTCGTCGGGTAGCACGGGCAGGCATTCCAGCATGTGCAAAATCTGGAGGGCGGAGAGGCAGCCGTTGGGCAAAATCGGCCCGTACACCGGCACATCGCGGTAGGTGATTTGGTACGGATCGGTCAGGCGCGGCTCAAAGCCAGCCATATCCTCGCGGGTGAGAGTGCCGCCGCCGGCTTGGACGCAATCGCCGATGGTGCGGCCCAATTCGCCGTCGTAAAAGTCGCGCCAACCGGCTTGGGCCAAACGCGCTAGGGTGCGTTCCATGTCGGGACGATGCCAAATGTCGTCGGGGCTGGGCAACTCGCCTTGCGGCGCGAGATGGCTAAACGTTGCGGGAAAGCGGCGCAGGATGGTTTCTTGGTTGCGGATGGCACCGACTAGTGCCGGGCCGTAGGCAAAGCCGTCGGCGAGCAACTCCTGGGCTGGGGCGACAAGCGCGGCCCAAGGCAACTGGCCCCAGCGTTCGTGTAGAAAGCCCATGCCAGCCATTTGGCCGGGGACGGCTATGGATTGGGGGCCGTACACGTTGGCATCGTCGCGCACGCTACAGGCGTATTCCCTTTCGTTGATGTCCATGTTGTCGCGGCGGGCTGGCAGTATGTCGTACATGTGCTCGTGAGCTGCGGCTGGGGCTACGGCATTGGCGTCGAGCGACCAGACGCGACCGGTGGAACCTTCCAAGACAACCGCGGCCGCCATATAGCCGCCGATGCCGTTGGATTGGGGAGCCAACATGCAGCAGGCCAAACTGGTCGCGGCGGCCGCATCCATGGCGTTGCCGCCTTGGGCCAATATCTGCGCGCCAATGCGCGCCGCGGCGGGTGGCTGGGCGGACACAGCGCCGCGGTCGGCTAGTACTTGGTGTCCTTGGGTCATTGTTCTACTAGGCCGGTCCAAAGCGCACACCGGTCGGGATAATCCCGATGTCCTCGCCGCGCCGCATGGCCTCAGCCGCGTCGAGTATGCTCGCCAAGTCGTGCTTGGGTTCAAATCCCAACTTTTCCTTGATGTTGGTCAAATCCAGCTCGAAGTAGTTCCAATCCGGCCGCCGCGCATCGGCGTAGTCCAGACCAAAGCGCTCGGCGAGATAGGGCACGGCCTCGCCCCAATCAAACAGCGCAGCCCCGCCCAAGTTGAACACCTCGCCCACGGCTTCGTCCCGCTCCAGTGCCAACACTAGCCCTTGGACGATGTCGCGCACGTCGGCATACGCTTGGCGAAAGGGCCGCCCGTCTGGGTTGCGCGCGAGCAAGAACTGCTCTTGGCCCGTCCACAGTGCCTTGATCGCCTCGGCAAAGGCGCCCTCTTGGTTTTTGCAACGCTGGTACACTGGCCCGAACAAAAACAGATGCGGCAAGCCGTTTTCGTCGAGGAATTCCCCCGGCTCAATAATCGTGGCAAAGCGCGTGGTGACTGACGGTAGCCCGAATTGCAAGTGATAGCTCATCACTAGTTCTTCGCCAATCCACTTGGTCAGGAAGTAGGGCATGGTCTGGTAGCGGGCTACTTGGTCTTCGCGGATTGGCTCTTCAAAGCAGCGGCCGTTGTAGGGATTCTCCCAGTAAATCGCCTCGGTCGAGGCATAGACTAGACGGTGCAGATTGGGCGTCAGTTCGCGGATGGACTCCAACACGTTGATGGTGCCCATGCCGTTGATTTCGAGGTATTCGCGGTTGTCGAAGGGGCCGCCAAAGGCCGCGGCAATGTGGTACACTGCATCGACTCCTTCGACGGCGCGGCGCACGTCGGCGAGATTGCGCAAATCGCCCTCGATGGTCTCGACGCGGTCAAAGTCGTCGAGCTTGCGGGCGCGGCTTTGGTCGCCGGGATAGACAAACGAGCGGATGTCGTGCCCTTTGTCGAGTAGGGCTCTGGCCAAATTGGCGCCGACGCGGCCAGTGCCGCCGGTGATTAGAATTTTCACGTTACACCTCTCTGGTTAGTGGTTGGTGGCTAGGGACCAGTGGCTAGTTCCACCGCCCTTTGACCCGGTGATATGAGAGCGGATCATTGGCTGCGCTTTAGCTGCCAACGGGTAAGGCGCTGGCCAAGAGTTTTTCCGGCGTGGCCGCGGCGCGTGCGTACTCGGCGGCAATTCGTCCCTGGCGCATCACGTACACTCGATTGCACAGCCCCAGAATTTCGGGCATTTCCGAGGAGAGGACCACAATTGCCAGTCCTTGGCGCGCCAGTTCGTCCAGCAATTGATAAATCTCGGCTTTGGCACCGACGTCGATTCCTCGGGTCGGCTCATCGACGATCAGCACGCGCAAGTTTTCCTTGAGCAGCCAGCGGGCCAGCAGCGCCTTTTGCTGATTGCCGCCGCTGAGTCGTGCGATGGTCTGCTCTTGGTTGGGGGGCCGCAGGCGCAGGCGTGCGACGAGTGCGCCGACTTGCTGTCGCTCCAGGCCTAGCTGCACGTGTCCGGCCCGGCAGAATTGCTCTAAGGCTGCGACACTCGCGTTTGCGCGGACGCTCTGCTGGGCGAACAGACCGTCGGCCCGGCGATCTTCCGGCACTAGTCCCAACCCGAGGGTTCTCGCTTTCGGCGGTGCGTTTGCTGGTACCGCGACCCCGGCGAGCGCAATGGTTCCAGCGCGGCGGCGATCTACGCCCATTACGGCTCGCGCTAGTTGGGTTCGTCCCGCGCCCATTAGCCCGGAGAAGCCGACGATTTCCCCGGCGCACACCCGGAAGGAAATGTCCTGTACCCGGTCGGTGGTCAATCCCTCTACCTCCAGCACACACGGCCCCGGGGTGCGATCGGCGGCGGGAAAACCCGGCCCCAACTCCCGCCCGACCATCAGCGCGATAAGCTGTTCTTCGTCGAGATCAGCCGCCTGTTGGCAAGCGACGCGTTCGCCGTCGCGCAAGACTGTTACCCGGTCGGCCAGTGCCATGACCTCGGCGAGCTTGTGCGATACATAGACTACGCCCACGCCTCGTGCCTTGAGCCGGGCGATGAGGGCAAAGAGCTTGTCGATTTCGCGCGTACTCAACGCCGAGGTTGGCTCGTCCATGATGATTACTTGGGCGTCGTGTGCCAGGGCGCGTGCGATCTCGACTAATTGCTGCGCGGCCACGCCGAGGTGGCCGACCTTGGCCTGCGGATCAACGGCTAGCCCGACTGCGGCCAACAGCGTCGCCGAAGCGTCGTAGAGCGCGTTCCATAAGACGCGTCCACCGCGCCCGTGCGGCAGACGACCAAAGAACAGATTCTCGGCTACCGACAGCGAAGGGACTAACTCCAGCTCTTGGTAAACGACCGCCAGGCCGCGGTCTAGGGCTTGGCGCGGATGGCGGATATCTACGGGGCGGCCCGCGATTTGGTAGCGGCCTTGGTCGCGGTGGTACACACCAGCCGCGATTTTGATCAAGGTGCTCTTACCGGCGCCGTTTTCGCCGACTAGTGCGTGGACTTCGCCCGGCCGCACTGCAAAATCAACGCCTTTGAGCGCATAGACGCCGGGGAAGCGCTTGTGAATGTTCTCTAAGGAGAGTAAGGGCGTCATGTCGGAGGGGCGAGCAGCCGCCGCAAGAGGCTTTGCTTGCGCCGGGTGTCCAGATACACGGCGAGGATAATTACCGCGCCGCGCGCCATGTCGTGGTAGAAAGACGACACGTTTAACAGCACCAAGCCGTTGGAGAGCACGGTCAGAATCAGGATGCCGATAAAAGCACCGCCGAGCGTCCCGACGCCGCCGGTCAGGCTGATGCCGCCTAGGATTACTGCGGCGATTACTTGCAATTCAAACCCAAGGCCGGCATTTGGCTGCCCGGAGTTGAGGCGCGAGGCCAAGATAAAGGCGCTTAGTGCCGCCAGGGCGCCGCCGAGCACAAAGACCAAGATGCGCGTGCGATCGACGGCCAAGCCGGCTAGCCGCGCCGCTTGGATGTTGCCGCCGATGGCGTAGATATAGCGGCCGAGGATGGTGTGGTGGAGGATGTAGTAAAACAGCCCCAAGAGGACAAAGGTCACCAGCACTGGGATCGGAATCGGCCCCAAGTGTCCGGTGCCTACTTCGATGAAGTCTGCTACTTTGCCTTGGATCGATACCGCTTGGGTGCTGACCATGGCTG
Organism: Candidatus Latescibacterota bacterium; assembly: GCA_965221515.1. Taxonomy (GTDB): domain Bacteria; phylum Latescibacterota; class UBA2968; order UBA8231; family UBA8231. The sequence continues at coordinate 2,092,193 of OZ244897.1, read as the reverse complement.
CGCCGCGCAAAATCGCCATCATGCCCAAGGTCGCGATCAGGGAATTGATGCCGGCTTTGGTGACCAACAAGCCGTTGCCCAGGCCGATGAGTGCCCCGGCGGCCAGTGCGGCGATCAGCGCCAGTGTTGTGCTCTCAAACTGATTGAGCACGGCCACGGCAATGATCCCGGCCACCGCTTGGGTCGAGCCGACGCTCAGGTCGATTTCACCGAGCAGGATGATCATCACCATGCCGATTCCGGCGATGGCGACCAACGAGGCGTCGCGCAACACGTTTTTGATGTTGACGGCCGTAAAAAAGACCGGCGTCAGCAGGGAAATGCCCACGCAGAGCAAGACCAGTGCCAGCAACAGCCCGGCCTGCTCGCTGTGGATCATTCGCGCCAGCAAGCGGCTCATTGCGGTATCAAGGCCCGCACGGCATCCACCTTGAGCGCGAAGGGGGGCGCGGTGCTCGTGTCGTAGAAGCGGCTGAGATTGTCGCGGGAGACGACGATGGTCGGCGTCTCGTAGTGGGGGGGGAGTTGCGCACCATGCGCTAGTTGCACGGCCGCATCAATGAGTGCGCCGCCGACAAAATTCGGGAACATCGCCAGGGCCGCTGCGTAGGGCGTATCGCCGGTGAGGGCCGTTTGTCCCACGGTGCCCTCTAAGCCAAAGCCGATTGCGGTCAGGGCGGCTTCGTCGAGACCGGCCGCCTTGTAGGCCGCCATGCCGCCGGTGGTGGAGTCGTCGTTGATGCCGTAGATCGCGTTGATCTGCGGGTTGGCCGTCAGCGCGTCCTGCGCCACCTTGAACGCCTTTTCCTTGAGGCCCTGTCCATCGACTTCTTGGACGATCTCATGGGGCAGGCCCGCCGCGGCGAGCGCGTCTTTGAAGCCATCAACCCGCTGCCGACAGTCCTCGAAGTTGGGGAAGCCGATGATGAGGATTTTGGGGTTGAGGCTCTTTGCTGCTGCGTAGCTGGCAAACCACTCACCGGCTTTGACGCCACTGGCATAGTTGTCGATTCCCACGTAGCTGGCGGCCTCGGGCACCGGGTTGGACTCGGTAATTACGTGTACTCCCGCCGCTTTGGCCTGGCGCACTATCGGCCCCATGGCCTTGGCGTCCACCGGCGATAAGATCAGCACCTCGACCCCTTGGGCGAGCAGGTTTTCGGCTTTGGAGATTTGCGCGGCCACGTCGAGGTTGGCATCGGCGACGATCAGCTCGACATCCAACTCGGCTGCGCGCGCTATCGCCGACTTGCTGATGTTTTGGTACCACTCGTGCGACATGAAGTTGATGACATAGCCGACTTTGAGTTGGTCGGGCGCGTCGTCGGGCTGCCCGCAGGCGAGCAGTAGCAGAAATAACAGCCATGTTTTAGTCGTACTCATTTGGTCTCCTATCCTTTCACGGCACCCGCTGTCAATCCTTGGACAAAATACCGCTGCAATCCGACAAAGAGCGCGATTGGCGGCAGGCTAAAGATCAGCGATGCGGCGAATAGCTGGTCGTATTTGTTGACGTATTGTCCCAAAAATGCGGCGCGCAGCCCCACGGGAATGGTCAGGGCCTGCGATTTGGTAAATACAAAAGCGAACAAGAATTCATTCCACGAAAGCAAAAAGGCAAACGTCCCCACCGCCACAATAGCTGGTGCGGCCAGCGGCAGGACGATTCGGTAGAGTAGCTGGAGGCGGTTGCAGCCATCGATGAGCGCGGCCTGCTCTAAATCGTTGGGGATGGCGCGAAAATAGCCGTTGAGCAGCCAGGCGCAAAACGGGATGGCAAAGCCGGTGTAAATAAGCACCATGCCCACGTGCGTATCGAGCAAGCCGAACGAGCGAATTACCTGAAAGAGCGGGATGAGAATCGAAGAGCCGGGCAGCATTTGCGACATCACCACCACCATCAGCAGCAGGGTGTTGCCGCGAAAGCGGAAGCGGGCAAACGCATACGCCGCGCAGACGCTAAACGCGAGGGCGATCAGGGCCGTAGAAAGGGAAATCACCATGCTGTTGGCGAAGTACTTCACAAATGGACCGGTGTCCCACATATCGACATAGGCGCTGAAAGTGACCGAGCGCGGAAAGACCAAAGGCGGCGTCTGCGTCATCTCGGACAGGGGACGAACCGAAGTCGTGACCACCCAAAGCAGCGGCAGCACCAGCGCCAACACAAAGCCTGTGCCTAAGCCGTAGGCGAGATAGGCGCGGACCTTTTCTTGGGTTTTAATTCGCATCCGCATTCCTTCGCTCGGCGCGGAAGAGCACGCGGATGAAGACGATGCTCAGGGCCAGCAAAAAGAGCAGCAGAATGAGCGCCGCCGCCGCGCCTTTGCCCAGCCGCAGGTGCTCGAAGGCGATGCGATAGACCGTAATGGGCACCACCTGCGTGGCCTTGGCTGGGCCGCCCTCGGTCATTATGAAAATCAGCGCGAAGTCATTGACCATCCAGATGGTGGCGAAGAGCAAGACCACCCCGATTACGTGTTTGAGTTGCGGCAGGGTTACGTGGAAGAAGCGCCCGAACACATTGGCACCATCGACGTGAGCGGCTTCGTATAGCTCGGCGGACACGCCCTGCAAACCCGCCAGCAGCATGATGGTGATATAGGGCATAAAGCGCCACACATTGGCCACCACCACGGCGCCCATCGCCGCATCGGGTTGCGCCAGCCAAGGAACATTGGCGTCGATCAAGCCGAGGCTTAGGAGCGTGTGATTGACCAGGCCGAAGCTGTCGTGGAACAGCCAACGCCACATGTAGCCGGTTACGACCGGGGCGATGGCCCAGGGGATGAGCAGAAAGCCGGTAAAGACCGGCCGATACTTGCGGATCTCATTGAAGATCAACGCCATTGCCAAGCCCAAGACAAAGGCCACCGGCAGGGAATAGAGCGTAAAGCGCACCGAGCTCCAGATGCTGTTGACGAAGGTGCGGCTGCCGAAGAGCTTGGCGTAGTGGGTCAGGCCAATGAACTCGTCGCCCGCGCCGCGAAAGAGCTTGACCTTGTACAAGCTCATAATCAGGTTGCTCAACACCGGGTAGAGAATGACGACTGCCAAGACTAGTATTGCCGGTAGCAAGAAGTAGTACGGCGTCAGATTTTTGCGCCAGGCGTTGCTAGTAATCACTCAATACCTCGTTTACTTCCTCGGCGGCAAAGTCCAGCGCTTGCTCGGCACTTAGCGAGCCGGTCAGCGCCATGTTGACCGCGTCGGCAATGTGCCGCTGGATTTGGGTGATGGCCGGATGCCCCGGCCAGCCCAGCCCATTGGCCCCGGCTGTGGCGAGCTGGTCCAGGTCAATGTAGTCGGACTGCACGCCTGCGGCATAGGCCGCCTTTAGCGTGGGAATGCCGCCCATGGTGGGGTTGGGGTTGCGCCAGACCGGATGGTCTAGATTTAGTGCTTTGACCACTTCCCAGGCTTGGTTGGGTACTTGGGTATAGCCCGTTATGGCAATCATAATTACGTCGAGCAAAGTCCGCGGTGGATGGGGCTCTAGCGGCTTGGCCGGGCCGGGCACTTGCGCCAGCGCCAGATTGTTCAGGTCGAAGCCGTAGTTGCCGTGGACGATGTCCTGCCACCACGGTCCTTCAATCGACAGCGCGGCTTGGCCGGTTGACCAGTGGGCGGCGTTTTCGTCAAAGCGATAGGCCGCGCTGCCAGCCGGCAGATAGCCGTTGTTTTTTAGCTCGACTAAAAACTCCAGCGCGGCCTGCCCGGCCGGGCCGTTAAAAGCAGCGGCCGACCAATCCTCGTTAAAGACGCGCCCGCCCGCTTTGTACAGCAGCGGCAAAAAGCGGTAGGCCGTGTCCAGGTTGACGCCGCCAGGCATGGTAAAAAGCTCGATCCCCGTGCCGGCAAACTTTGGCCCCAGTGCCAACATCTCGTCCCAAGTCTGGGGTACTTCGAGGCCCATCCGCCCCATAATGTCGGTATTGACCGCCAGCACGAAGGGCAGCATGGTCACCGGCAGACCGTAGTGCTTGCCCTCGTATTCGACTAGCTGCCAAACATTGGCGAGGATGCGCTCTTTGACCTGGGGAAAGTCGGGAAAATTCTCCAGTGCGTACAGGCCGCCCAACTCGCCGAACTCGACCGAGTACTTGTGGTGTACCCGCACAATATCCGGCCCATCGCCGACGATAGTGGTGCTGATCAAGCTCTCGCGCTGGGTCGCCCAGTCGCGGAACTCTAACTCGATTTGGATGTCGCTGCGGGAGGCGTTAAAGTCGGCCACGGCCTGCTGCACCCAGGTGCGCAGGCCCGGCACCCCGCCGAATTCCCACAACACCACCGGGGTCGGCTCGCCAGGACGCGGGCGGTCGTCGCCCCCGCAGGCGATCAGGCCGACGAAGAGCGGAATGAGCATTCGTTTTAAGTACATAATCGAGCAGCCTGTTTTTACGGCGTTTTATAGTAGCCAAAGTGCGAATTACCCACAACACGGGCCGCGCCCGCTGGACATGTCTGGCCGTATTCCTTACTAATGAGAGCCAACACTCAAATCCCAATAAGGCTTATGCAAAACGTCCTCATCACCGGTGCTACGGGTTTGATTGGCACGGCCGCTGTTGCCAGCCTGCGCACTCGTTATAACTTGCGCGCCCTCAACCGCCGCCCGCTCCCCAACGTCGATTGCCACCAAGCCGACATCGCCGATCTGGCCGCCATCCGGCCAGCTTTTGCCGGGATTGATGCGGTCGTCCACTTAGCCGCCCAGATTGAAAACGATATAGCGGCGATTTTTCGCGCCAACTTGCAGGGCACGGGCCATGTTTTTGCCGCGGCCCACCAAGCCGGGGTGCGCCGCGTCCTCTTTGCCAGCAGCGGAGCGGTCATGGGCGGTTATGCCGCGCACTCGCCATACAAGGAACTTCTCGCCGGCCAGTACGACCAAGTGCCGGCCGAGTGGCCGATGCTGACGGCGCACTCGCCCCTGCGACCAACGGGCCTGTACGCGGCCAGCAAGGTCTGGGGCGAAGAGTTGGGCCGCGAGTACGCCGCGGTACACGGCATGTCCGTCCTTTGCCTGCGCTTTGGCCGCGTCAACCCGAAAAACCGCCCAACCCATGCCCGCGAGTTTTGCGTTTGGTGCAGCCAGCGCGACGCCGTGCAGATGATCGAAAAATGCCTTGCCGCCCCGCTCGACTTATCTTTCGATACCTTCTTCGTCAACTCGGACAACCAATGGGGCTACCGCGATTTAGAACACGCCCGCCACAGGGTGGGCTTTGTGCCCGCGGACCGAGCCGAAGACTACCGCTGAGGAAAAATTTATGCTGTCCTTTGCTAGGTGTGCGATTTTGCTGGCTGCCTCCGCCGTGGGCGCGGACATGAACATCAACACTCCCTTGTTGGAAGCGGCTCCAACTATCGACGGCGATCTCGCCGAGTGGAAAGACCTCGCCCACAACGACGGCGTTTGGGACATGCGCCGTATCAGCGAGACCCGTTTCTATCGCCTCGATCGCGGGGCGCGCAACCGCCTCACCGACCACGGCGACGAGCCGCCCCTCGCAGACGACTTGCGCGCCCGCTACTATATTGCTTGGGACGCGCAAAATTTCTACTTCGGGGCCGAGGTCTGGGACAACGTCAACGATCTTGACGACCCGGAGCCAGCCGACAAGCGCTGGTATTTCAAGGATGCGATCTGCTGGTTTATGGAAGGTCCGCGCGACCGGGCCAACGAGCGCTTCGGCCAAGGCGACAACGCCTTTTGCTTTGTGGCCGACCCGCAGCGCACTCCGCAAAACGCTTGGTGGCGGCACGGTGCACCCGGCCAGAGCTACATCGAAGAGCCGATCCCCGAGGCCGCTTGCGACTACGTGGTGCGGATGGATCCTTGGGGCCGGAGTGCGGCTGATTTTATTTTGGAGGCCCGCGTGGATATGCACGCGACGTTTGCCCACAGTGACCCTCGCTGGCAGCCGCCGCAAGTGGGCGACGAATACAGCATGGAAATCGTCCACACCGACCCAGACGGCGGCGCGTATGGTGGGCACTTTATGATCTACGGCAATGGCGACGACGACAACACCTGGGGCCGGATGATCTTGGTCGGTCCGCGGGTGCCGATTGGGCGGCTGGCCGAGTAGGGCGGCGGTTAGATGTTTCTGCTAGCCGCGATTTTTATCGCCTTGGCCGGCTGCAACTCCAATGTGGTCTCCGCGGACCGTCAAGCGCCGGCGTTCACGTTGCCGGCGGCGGATGGGAGTTTGGTTGCTCTGGCCGACTTACTCGACGATCGCACGGCCGCGGTATTGCTGTTTTACAGGGGATTCTTCTGAAGTATCTGTCGGAGCCAACTAGGTGAGTTGGTGGATAGGTATCCCGAGTTGCTCAAGCGCAACGCGTCGCTTGCGGCGATCAGCACCGATGACGTGGCCGACGCGCTGAAAATGATGGAACTGACCGGCGCTGAATTCGCCATTCTGTCAGACGAGACCGCCGAGGTGGCCAAGGACTACGGAGTGTACAACCTGCTGCAGGACGGCGTCGCGACGCCGGCGGCCGTCATCGTCTCGCCTGGCGGCGACATCGAATGGAAATACGTCGGGCAAAGCATCGCCGACCGGCCGCCGCTCGATGCAATTTTGGCGCAAATTGATCGCTTGATACAGTGAATCGCTCTCATTGAGGTTTAACAAGACGAAGGAGCAACACATGAGTAGGGTAGATCAGATCGGCTGGCAGGCCCAGAGCAAGACTGGCGTCATTGCAGCCGGTGGTGCCAAGGCGGTGGCCGCTGGTATTGAAATCCTCGGCCAAGACGGCAATGCCGCCGATGCGGCGGCCGGCGCGATTCTCGCGCTCAATGTCACCGATCACGGGGATTGTTCCATCGGCGGCGAAGTGCCGGTGCTCATCTGGGACGGGAAGGCGGTCAAGTCGCTGTCTGGCCAGGGGCGTGCGCCGTTGTCGCCGGAGGCCATTGCTTGGTACATGGAGCACGGCATCCCAGACCACGACATCAAGATGGCTCCGGTGCCCTCGGTCGTGGATTTGTGCATTACCCTTTTGCAGCACTACGGTACGCAGAGCTTTGCCGCGATTGTCGCGCCGACTCTGGCCCTGCTCGACGAAGGCGCCGAAGCGTGGCACCCCGACTTGGCGCGGACGCTGCGGCGCATGGTCGAGGAGGAACACCGCGCCACTGGCAGTCGCCAAGAGAAACTGCAAGCAGCCGGCGATCACTTCTATGGCCGCCGGGCCGAGCGCGGCGATATAGCTGAGGACTTAGAGGCATTTTACCTAGCGCAGGGCGGGTTCTTGCGCCGGGCCGATCTGGCCGCCCACCGGACCTTGATCGAGCAGCCGGTGACCGTCGATTATCGGGGCTACCAAGTGTACAAGTGCGGCCCGTGGACCCAAGGCCCCTATCTGTGCCAAGCCCTGCGGCTGCTCGAAGGGTTTGATCTCAAAAGCATGGGGCATTGCTCGGCCGACTACGTCCACGTGGTCGCCGAGGCGATGAAGCTGGCCATGGCCGACCGCGACGCCCACTACGGCGACCCTTTGTTCGTAGATGTGCCGATCAACGCCTTGCTGTCCGACGAATATACCCAGCTCCGGCGGTCCTTGATCGACATGGAGCAAGCTGCGCTGGAAGCCCGCCCCGGCGACCCGCTTGGCATGAAGGCACTACAGGAGGGCGGTGTGTTCCGGCCCGGCGTCGGCGGCACTACCACCTGCGTAGTGGCCGACCGCTGGGGCATGGTGGTATCGGCCACGCCGAGCGCGAATGTCTATCACGCTGGCGGCAGCGGCAGCACGGGCGTCTCGTATGGCAACCGCCTGCGCAGCCTCAACACCACGCCCGGACACCCCAACTGCATCGCGCCGGGCAAGCGCCCCCGCATCACCTTGACCCCCACGCTAGTGCTCAAAGACGGTGCGCCGGTGTTGGCCATCAGCGTAGCTGGTGGCGACTTGCAAGATCAGGCGGCCTTGAACCTGTTGCTCGACTTTGTGGAGTTTGGAATGCCGCCGGCCGAAGCGGTCGTTGCGCCGCGCTTTGCCACAGACCACCACGAGGACTCGTTCGACCCCAACCCGGTGCGCGAGCAGACGTTCATCGAGGCTGGCTCGCTGGCCATCAGCTCGGCCGTCGATGCGGAGGTCCGCGACGAACTGGCGCGGCGCGGCCACCAAGTCGCGGCCCGCAACGGCCCCATCGCCACCCCGGTCGTGCTGTGGGCCGACCAGGGGGCGTACTACGCGGCCGGCGACCCGGCGGCCGGCCGCCACGCGGCTGGGTTATAGGGCCGTGGTACTCCTCTCTTGGTCTTTGGGGGCCAGAGCGGGGACTGGCCGCTGGCCACTCCATTGCGGTGGCGATGGGTTGGAGCCATATTGTCCGCGTTAAATCCCGCTATAATCGCCTCTAAAGCTGGCTTTTGATGACGTCGCCGACTGCGGCCCCTACATATCGAGAAGAGCATACTGGCCAAGGTGCGGCCAGCGGCCTCACGCTCCGTTCCTTGGTGCTTGGCATCATCCAAGTCCTGGTGGTGTGTTTGGGCGCACCCTACGCGATCTGGGTCTTGGGGTCGTCCGAAATCACGTGGTCGTTTTTTCCGATTGCCGTTGGCTTCTCGTTCTGTTGCCTCATCTTGCTCAACATCCTGCTCAAGACGATCAACCCCGGCTGGGCCTTGCGGCCGGCCGAGATGATCACGGTCGTGATCATGGGCTTGGTGACCACCGGCATCCCCATCTTTATGATGGGCTACGTGCTGTCGATCCCGACTACGCCCTATTACTTTGCCTCGGCTGAAAACCAGTGGGGCACGTACGTGTTGCCCTACCTGCCGGCGTGGCTGTTGCCCAGCAACGACGGCTTGGCCATGACTTGGTTTTTTGAGGGCCTGCCCATTGGTGAGCCGATGCCTTGGGGCACGCTGCTCAATGCGTGGGCCATGCCGCTGTTTTGGTGGCTGAGCTTTATTTGGACTTTGTATGCGGTTTGTTTTTGCCTGGTCGTCATTTTGCGCAAGCAGTGGGTCGAGCGCGAGCGGCTGGCCTATCCGCTGATGGAGGTGCCGCAAGCTCTGGTGGCGGACGCCGATGGCCCGGCGCGCGTGCCGGCCATCTTGCGCAACAAGGTCTTTTGGCTGGGGGCGGCGATCCCCTTGTGCATCGTCTTGTGGAATATTGTTGGATTTTTCTTCCACTTCTTTCCCAAGATAGAATGGCACCATCCGATCCAAATCGCGCACGGCTTTCCGACTATTAACATCCGCTTCTACTTCCCGGTTGTTGGCTTCATGTATTTTGCCAACCTCAACGTCACCTTCAGCATTTGGTTTTTCTATTTATTACTGCTAGTTGAGGAGGGTTTGTTTAACCGCTTTGGCGTTGGTGTGACCGAAGCCGACAACTTTGTCTGGGGCTTGCCGTCGACGTCTTGGCAGTGTTGGGGGGCGTTTGTGGTGCTGGTGTTGTGGGGCTTGTGGATGGCGCGCGATCATCTAAAAGACGTAGTGCGCAAAGCGTGGAATCCGGCCCACCCAGTTGACGACAGCCGCGAGTTGATGTCCTATCGCAGCGCGGTCGTCGGCCTGTTGGTCGGGGTCGTCTATATGTTGGCGTGGCTCAACAAAGCCGGCATGGAAATGTCGGTGGCGGCGTTTTTCTTAGGCGGTGTGCTGATTGCCTACTTGGGTATTACCCGTTTGGTGGTGCAGGCTGGCGTCTTTTACCTGACGACGCCGGTGGTCAGCCAAGCGATGACCATGATGACCTTTGGCACGAGTGCGATTTCGCCGACCGGCTTGGCGGCCTTGGGGCTGAGCTATGGGTTTTTCAGCGATGTGCAGTCGATTTTTATGCCGTCGGCGGCCCATGCCACCCGGCTGCACGCGGCCATGCGCATGAGCCGCCGCGGGCTGTGTTTGGCCATTGCGCTGGCCCTGTTGATTGGCTTTGTCGCCGCCATTGTGTACGTCATTGCCATGGCCTACGAGCAGGGGGCTTCCAATTTCAACTCTTGGTTTTTCCGCGTTTCTTCGGGCGCGGGGGTGCGCTCGTTTGAAGACGCGATGAGCAAGATCAAAAACCCGGCTGATTTCCACGCGCAAAAGTTGGGCTTCTTTGGCATTGGTGCGGCGGCGATGTCAGTGTTGACGTTTATGCAGTATCGCTTCCCGTGGTGGCCCTTGCATCCAGTGGGTTTGGCGATTTCTGCGATTTGGATGGTGCGGAACCAAGCCCCGGCGATTTTTGTGTCTTGGGCGGCCAAGAGTTTGATTATGCGCTTTGGCGGCATTGAGCTATACCGCAAGGCCGCGCCGTTTTTCATCGGACTGATTCTCGGGCACTTTTTTGGGGTGGGGATCTCGTTTATCGTCGATATGATTTTCTTCCCCGGCAACGGCCATCCCATCCTGCACGGCTGAGGATTTTGGAATTAATAGGTTGATTCTTTAGATTCTACGCTATGATCACAGAGGCAACCAAAAAGGCCGACCAGACACTCGAATTCGTCGTAGAGACTCTCGTCCGCGCACACCCTTTGGATCGGATCGTTCTATTTGGCTCCCATGCTACGGGGCATAGCCAATGGGACAGTGATTTGGACTTACTAGTAGTCTGGCAGACGGATTTGCCTCCGTTGGAGCGCACCCTTGAAACGCGCCGCCTACTCGAAGGCATTGATTGTCCCTTGGATATTGTCGTGTACACCCCCGCCGAACTAGACTATTGGAAAGAAGCTCCGTCTTCATTCGCGTCCCAGATATTGGCCGAGGGTATCACGTTATATGAGCGAAACTCTGCAAAAAATTCTAGTGCGGCAGTGGATCAGCCGGGCTGAAAATGACCTGCTAAACGTCAGGAATAATCTGGCGGCCCAAGAAATACCTTGGGATACGATCTGTTTCCACAGTCAACAGGCGGCTGAAAAGTACCTCAAAGCCGTTCTGGTGTTCTACGCTCAGCCGGTCCCTCGTACCCACGATCTAGAATATCTGCTGGGCGTGGTTGGCCAGTGGATTCCCCAAATCCAAGAGCAACGGGAGGCGTTGCGCTGGCTGACGACGTTTGCGGTTGCCAGCCGTTACCCAGTCGAGACGGTTGAAGTTGTGGATGAGCCTCAAGGTCGGCGTTCACTGGATATTGCCCAAGCCATTCGCCGGGATTGTCGCGCCTACCTGATGGAGTTAGCACCAACGCTTTTTGACCGATCGACCGCTATTCCCGCATCGCGCCCTTCTTCATCGGGCTAATCGCCGACTACTTTATCGTCGATATGATTTTCTTCCCCGGCAACGGCCATCCCATCCTGCACGGCTGATTTACAGCAGATCGTACGGGATGACGAGGACCTCGTCGCGGAGCTGAAAAATCTCTTCTACCGGGGCGACTATAATTCCAGGGCCGTGGCGCCGGGCCGGATAGGTCTCGCGAAAGGCCATGATGCCCCGTGCATCGGTGTTAGTAATGCGCGTGCTACTCTTGATTTCAATCGGCCAGAAGATCCCATCTCGCTCCAGCAGCAAATCGACCTCGGCACCAGCGAGGGTGCGCCAGTGATACGCTTGGGGCGGCATGGCCAAACAGTGGAATTTGCGGTGGATATCCAGCACCACATGCGTTTCGAAAAACGACCCTAGCAGCGGATGACCAGAGAGTGCCTCGGGTGAGGAAATTCGCTGAAGAAAAGAAGCTAACCCGGTATCGGTCAGATACCCTTTGGGTTTGCCGCTGATTCGTTTGATGGTGTTGCCGTGGTAGGGCGGCAGTTCCAGCCATTGGTAGGTCGCTTTGAGGATGTTCAACCAGCGCGAGGCTGTCTGTGGAGTCACGCCGATTTCGCGACCGAACTGACTGTGGTTTACCTCTTGCGCCGTCAACGCGGCGCATAGACTTAGCAGGCGAGAGAATTGCTGTTGGTCCTGTATGCTCGCTAGGCTGCGCACATCGCGCTCGACATAGGTGCGCACGTAAGATTGCATGATGTCGCTGAGGACATCTGGCGCTTGGTCCAGCGTGCGGGGATAACCGCCGCGCCACAGTACCTCGAATACGGTCCGCAGCGGCGCGACGAGCGGCACCCGTGCTTGGTGGTACAAGTCCGGCAGTGTGTCGCCAGCATTCAGCAGGAGTTCCAACCACACGGATTCGGCGCGGGTGCCCCATCCTTGGCGCTCGCTCAGAGTCAAAGGACCCAGATCGAGCACGACGGCCCGACCGGCTAGGCTCTCGCTGACATCGCGGAGCAGCGCTAGGTTTTGCGAGCCGGTGAGAAAATACTGTCCGGGCGTATCGTCGCGATCGACGCGGCGTTTGATAACCGCCAGCAGTTCGGGTGCGTACTGGATTTCATCCAAGATGATAGGGGGCGGGTGCTGAGCAATGAAGAATTCCGGGTCTTGGCGGGCATTGCCGACATCAATCACCGGGTCAAAGGTAATGTGCGGTATGGCGGGGCCGCACAGATGGCCCAGCAGCGTACTCTTGCCGACTTGGCGAGCACCGGTCACTAGCAGGACGGGAAAAATTTCTCTATAGCGAAGAATTTTGCGCTCTAAGTGGCGATTTTTGTAATTCATGCTTGTAAATTAATGATGCTATCATCATTTTACAAGCGTAACAATCTCTTCGGCGACGGTGTTAAAGTAAACGACGCCGGAACGCGCCAAAGCCTGACTGAAGCCGACGCGACATCCATTGACTAAAAAAATGACACATTCGATTGGCGGTTTGCTCGGCATTTTTTTGCAAATCTCGACTCCTATTGGAGCCGAGCCGACGATGCCGGACGCCGCAGAATTCACTTTCGAGCAGCACGAGATCGTCATTGGCGCTGAGCAACGCCAGACCGTGTTGACCGGGTTCCTGCTCGGTGGGGTTATGGCCGAACTGGCCGTGGTCAACATCGACAAAAACGACGACCGCCGCTTGCGCCTGTACGCGTTTGGCGACAGCACTTGGGTGCTGCGACTCGAGGCACTGCTGCGACCTGAAGTGTTGTTCGTCGATGTGGCTAACATCGGCGGACGCGACCGATTGATTGCCTATGAGCCTGGTCGCCTAAACTGGTTTGATCCCGACTCGACGACCCAACGCGCCTTGGTGGCGGTGCCTGCCAACTTCAATCCGCCGCGCCGCCGCGAAATCCCCCATGTGGATGTCGCGCAAGATGTAAACGGCGACGGGCGCGACGACTTGGTCGTGCCGGATGTGGATGGCTTCTGGGTGTTTGTCCAGCTAAGCGACGGCCGGTTCGCCGATCCGGTCCGGATCGGCCCGGCTACCGATATGAGCAGAATTTACGGAGCCGATGGCTATCGATACGACCCTTGGTCGCAAAGCCGCGTCCACGAGCTGGATTACAACCTGGATGGTCGCCGCGACTTAGCCTTCTGGAAGGAGGACCACTTCGAGGTTTACTGCCAAGACGAGCGTGGGCTGTTTACTGTGCAAGCGGAGACTTTCACGACCGATGTGGCATTCGACTCGGACAATTTTGCCTCACTGGCCACCGGGGACATGACGGGGAAGGTGCTGCACTCGTTGAGCGACCTGAACGGCGACCGGGTCGCCGACTTGGTGGTTTTCTTGCTGGAGGGCCGGAGCATTGCCCGCAAGCGTTCGGCCTACGAGGTGTACTTCGGCCTACCAACAGCCGCTGGCGGCACCGCGTTTGCGCCGGAGGTCGGAGCCACGTTCCAAAGTGATGGCAGCATCCAAATCGGGCTGGAGCGACTCGACTTTGGCCGCGACGGTCCAGTCGGATTGATGTTCACAACCATTGCGGTCGAATACTTGGAGAGCAGCCTGTGGAAGCGGTTCAAAGGATTCATGGGCGATGACGTCTGGCTGAATCTCGAGTTCTATCGCCTGGCAGGGGGCCGCTTGCTCGATCAACCCAACGCCACTCGCAGGATTGCGTTAGATGGCGTCCCGAGCCATAAAGAGCCAGGATGGGTGCCATTGGACATCGTGCTGCGAGGGGCGACGCACGAGAGCCGCAAGACGCAAAAGAGTTGGCCGCGTGCGTTCAACTCGACTCTGCTGATCGGCGATGTGACCGGCGACGGCTTTGCCGACCTGCTCATCGGGCAGCACCCGAGGCACTTGGATGTCTTTGTCGGCGTGCCGGGGCCGGAGCTGTTTGCCCGCCGGCCTCAGCAGGTTGCGATCGCCGTGCCCAACGACGGGGAATACACTTGGTTGGTGGACTTGAACAAGGACGGCAAGCAGGATGTCCTGATGCACCATCCATTCACGCTACGAGATGCGCACGGAGCTCGGAGACTGCCGCCGGGAACCGAGCCACAGCGGGTCGCGGTGCTGATCGCCCATTAGCTGCAACTAAGCCTAGCGGCCTCGACGCTAAGGCCGCACCACGCTGCCGTCGGCGCGGCGGTCTTCGGCTGCGTAAAAGGCGCGCACCCGATCGCCGACCAACAAATTCTTCGCCTGCTCCTCATCGATGTCGATGCCCAACCCGGGCTGGTCGTTGGGATACATGTACCCACCTTCCATCGTCGCGTGGCCAGGGAACGCTGCTAGCTCTGCTGGGCTGAAACCGTTTTCTTCTTGGATGCCAAAACTGTAGCTCGCCATATCGAGGTGCATAGCCGCTGCTTGGTTGACCGGATCGTTGTCCCCGCCTTCCTGCCAAGCTGTCTGCACGCCGTAAAACTCGCAGAGCGCGGCGATTTTGCGGCAGGGCGTGATGCCGCCGCCTTTGGCCACTCGGATGCGGATGTAGTCAATGAGGCGCTCGCTGATCAGCGGCAGGTATTCGTGAACGTTGACGAATAGCTCGCCCATGGCCTGCGGCGTGGTGCACTGCTGGCGCATGAGCCGGTACCAGCCGATCTGCTCGGGTGCCAGCGCGTCTTCAAGAAAAAACAGCCGGTAGGGTTCCAGCCGCTTGGCCAGGGCGACTGCGATTTGGGGTTTGAGGTGCTCGTGGACATCGTGGGTGAGCTTGGGGCCGAAGCCCAGCTTATTGCGCAAGTACTCGAACATGGCCGGGATGGCCTCTAGATAGGCTTCGTCGTCAAAGGCCGGTGCTGCCGACCAAGCATTGCGCGGCTTGAGGGCGTTTTCTACGAATCCGCCGCCGCCATAGCCGCCGAGTTGGCAGCGGATTACCGGCCAGCCTTCGTCGATGTAGCGCTGGATGTCGTCGGCGAGGGCTTCGTGGTCGTCGCCGCCAGCGTGGGCGTAGCAGGGGACCGCAGCGCGGCAGGCTCCACCCAGCAGTTCGTACACCGGCATCCCAGCCTCCTTGCCCTTGATGTCCCACAGGGCCATGTCGATGCCGCCCAGTGCGGCGTTGAGGATGGAGCCGCTGCGCCAGTAACCGCTGTTGTACACACACTGCCAGATGTCTTCGATGCGGCTGACCTCGCGGCCAATCAGCAGCGGTCCTAAGCTCTCTTCGAGGGCCGTGGCGACAGTAGCGGCGTGATTGTGCTCGCTGGCCGAGCCGATGCCGTAGAGGCCGGGCTGGTCGGTGATGATTTTGACGATGACCCAAGTGCCGTTCTGGCGAGTGCGGATGCAGCGAACTTCCTTGATCTTGGCCATTGGCCTGCTCCTTGTGTAAGTTTGAGATTAGAACGCCAAAACGACGCCTAGGGGTCGGTTCCCCCTTCCCCTAGGGACAGGTCGGCCTCCACGACCTGGAAAATCGAGCGTTGTTGGGTATAAAAATGCTATCGGTAGAGTACTTCATCAACCACCGCGGGGACGAAATTGTGAAAGCGTTTTGCATATGAACTTCAATACCACCAACAGCACGTTTCGTCAACTTATGGGTAATGGGATGAGTTATCGCGTCCCGCTGTTCCAACGCGACTATTCTTGGGAGGGTGACGAGTGGGATGACCTGTGGCAGGATCTTGTTGCGCTGTTCGGCGAAGACCCAGAGCCCGCTCATTACATGGGCTATCTAGTACTGCAATCGGCGGACAACAGGGCATTCGATATCATCGATGGACAGCAACGTATGACCACGCTGAGCCTATTGATGCTGGCTGCGGTGGCGCATCTGACGGACTTGGCCGTGTCGGCTGACCCGACTGACCCACAACGTCGGCGCGCCGAGCAGTTGCGCAGCAATTACATCGGCTATTTGGACCCCGTGAGCCTGGTGCCGCGCTCCAAGCTGACACTAAATCGGCATAACGATCGCTTTTACCAGAATTATCTAGTCCCCTTAGAGAGTCTGCCGCAAAGGGGATTGAACACATCCGAACATCTCCTGCGTCGGGCGTTTCTCTGGTTTAGGGAGCGCATCAAGGAACGATCGGGGGATGACGGCGAGTCGGTGGCACGCTTTGTCGATGGCGTGGTAGATAAGCTGTTTTTTACCATCATCACCGTGACGGACCAATTAAATGCCTTCAAAGTATTTGAGACCCTGAATGCGCGCGGCGTGCGCTTGTCCACTGCCGATTTGCTGAAGAATTACTTATTCTCCGTCGTCTCGCGTGGCAATGTGCACGAATCGGAGCTCAACGCCTTGGAAGATCGCTGGGAGAACATCGTCGGGCTGCTGGGCAGTGAGAGCCTGCCCGAGTTCTTGCGGGTCTTCTGGAACAGCCGCAACAGACTGGTGCGCAAGGTGAATTTGTTCAAAACCATTCGCAGTGCCACTAGCGATAGGGCCAAGGTGTTTGGGTTGATCCGCGACATGGACAGGCACGCACGAGTGTACTCGGCCCTGCGCAGCCCGGAAGGCGATTCTTGGACAGCAGAAGAATGCCAAAGTCTGGCCCAGTTGCAGATGTTTAACGTGCGTCAGCCGTTGGCGCTATTGCTATCCGCATTTGAGCAATTGGCCGAACGCGACCGCGCCGGTTTTGGACGTTTTTTGCAGGCTGTCGCGGTCGTGTCGTTTCGCTACAATGTGATTTGTGGCCGCAAAAGCAACGAGCAGGAGATTGTGTATAACCAGATTGCCCGCGAGCTATCGGCCGGCGAAATCACCAGCGCACAGGCAGCGATTGCAAAGCTGCGGCCAGTCTATCCCACGGATGCGGAATTCAGGGCGGCGTTTGCCAACAAGGCGCTGCGAACAACGAGCTCTCGCAACAATAAAGTTGTGCGCTTTATACTATTCCAACTCGAAGCGCAGTTGTCGGGACAGCGCTTTGAATCCGCGAGCGCGAAATACAGTATTGAGCACGTGTTGCCGGAGAATCCGGGCGACAACTGGCACGAGTTCGACGACCAACAGCGCGCGGCTTCTACTTATCGTCTAGGTAACATGACCCTTTTGACGACTGCGGACAATCGCGATTTGGGCAACTCGGGATACGCCGCAAAGCGAGCGATCTACCAGCAGAGCGACTTCGCAATAACGCGCAAGCTGGCAGAGGATTTTGATGCTTGGACCGCAGAGAGGCTCGGCGCACACCAAGCTTGGATGGCCAAGCAAGCTACAGGTATCTGGAGAGTCAGCTTTTAGCCCCATGCAGTGGGCGAAAAACTGCCTTTTACCGAGAGGATAATTGATTATGTACGCCTTCCAACCCTACGCTTCTTTGGAACGTTACATCGGCCGTCGCCTGTTGGCTGTGCTGGCCGCGCTGGCCCTAACCGACATTGCCCTTGTGCTGAGCGCGGCGCTGAGCACCGCCTTGATGAGTACGGCATCCGGGGCCGATGTGGTTCGCGCCCGCGCCATTGAAATCCTCAACGACGAGGGACAGCCGGTGTTCGTAGCTGCGGCTGACGAACGCCAAAACGGTGCTTTGTGGGTGGGGGCTGGCCATGGGCAGGGGGGGGTTAGCCTCAGTAGCGACGCAACGGGCCACGGCTTGTTGGTGGTCAATACGGCTACTGGTGCGCCGCTGGTGTCGGTTGTGAGTAGCGACCAAGAGGGGGGCGCGTTGCAAGTGTACAACGCCGCGGGTGAGCAGTTGGCGTACCTAGGCACGAGCGAGGTCGGCAGCGGCCACTTGGCTCTGCGCAGCGCAGCCGGCAGTTTGCTAGTCGCTGCGGGTGAAGATGAAGGCAGTGGCTTGCTGATGGCCAACAATGCCGCCGGCGTCAACATCTTCCTCGCCAGTGCTGATTCGTCGCAAAACGGCGGCCTGCTGCTCAACAGCCACACCGGCGCAAACCTCATTTACGCCGGCGCGAGTGCCGGCGGCAACGGCGGCCTACACGTCAACGCTGCTAATGGAACGCACCTGGTGTTCTTGGGAGCCGATGGGCAGCGCAACGGTGCGGTGGGAATCTGGGATCGCCATGGTACAGGCAGCGTCTGGCAGAAGTAGCGTTTGAATCCACTCTATGTAGGAGCAAGGCAAATCATGGGATTGGTCTTATGCTTATGTGGGGTTGTTTACGCCTTTTTTAGTGTGCGCCCGGCCAGTGCCGACGAAATTCGCTTTGCCTCGCGCCGCGACTGGCAGGCTTGGCCGCTGCCGGGCACGGTCGAACTGACTGCCGAGGGAACGCTCAAGCCCGTCGCTGCTCGCCGCGACATCAATGCAGCCTTCAATGCTCCAGCTTTTGGCGGCGGCATCCGCCGCGCTGGTTCCAACCTAAAAGACGCGCCGCTGGTCATAGACGGCGATCGCGCGACCGGCTGGCGGCCCCATCTAGACGATCCCCCTGCAAGCTGGACGATTGAGGTCGATTTGGGTCGGGGTGTCTCGGCTCGCCGAGTTAAGCTGATCTTCGATCGCCAAGGGCCGCCACCGTTGCTTTTTGACTTGCTGCTTTCCACCGGCGAACACGCCGTTGATGAGGTCGATAACCCCATCGCCGAAAGCGTTATCTACCGCCAGCGCCAGCGCTTTAAGGAGAACACCCGCCACGAGATCACCTATGAACTAGACCAGCCTTTCCACACGCCGATCCAGTACGTGCGCCTAGATTTGCTAGCCCTCGAACCCGACACTCGCCTGCTCGAAGTCGAAGTCGAAGCACTCGGCGACAATATAGCGTTGGGGATGCTCGAACGCGGCGGCAACCTCGAAGTGGTGCTCGATGCGTTCGTCAGCCAAGACCTCATTCCGCTGGGCAACGCCCAAGTGCTCATCGACGGCGATCTTTCTACTCGCTGGTTCGTGCGGCGCACCATCCAAGCCGAGCGCGATGTTTTTTCGCACATCATTCTCGACTTGGGTGCCACCTACTTTGTCGATCGGCTCAAAATCGTCGGCGGCGTAGTGGCCCGGCCCGGTGGCGGCATTACCGCCGGCAGCGGCCGGGTCATTGACTTTTTTATTACCCGGCGTTCGTTTGGATTCAACTTCTACGAGGTGCTCGGCTCCGACGGCTCGGTCTCGCCCGATGGGACGCTGATCTGGCAGAAGTACTATTCCGGCACAGCTAACGAGTACGTCAAACAAGTGACCGGTGCCGCTACCCACGAGTTTGGGCTGGTGCCCATTCGCTTTATCCGGGTGTTGTGGAAAAGCTGGGATGCGAGCAATCGCTGGGCCTTCCGGGGATTTGCCGAAGAGCTTCAAGTGTTTGGCGAGGGTTTTCCACAGAGTCTGGAATTTCGCTCGCACATCATCGACTTCCAAAGCCCCAAAAGCCTCAACGCCCTATCTTGGCAAGCCGACATCCCGCCGAGCACTCGGCTGGAACTGCGCAGCCGCTCCGGCAACGAAGTCGAAAACCAGCTCACCTACTACGACAAGAACGGCAAGGAAGTCACCCAAAGGCGCTACGACAAGCTGATTCCCAGTTTCAAGGGGCGGATTGACACTTCCCGAGTCATCGGCGACGACTGGAGCGCGTGGAGCAAACTCTACGCCTTCTCCGGCCAGGAGTTCCAGTCGCCGGCGCCGCGGCGCTATGCTCAGCTACAGATGCGGATGGTCTCGGCAGACCCAGCGGTGGCACTGCAACTGGACGCGCTCAGTATAGCATTCAGCGATCCTTTGTCGCAGCGCGCGGTCAGCGAAATTTTTCCAACCGAGGTTTTGCCGGGTGAGGAAACCGAGTTCCGCTTTTTCTTGCGCCCGCGCCAGACCAAGGCCTCCGGGTTTGACCGCCTCGTCGTGGAGACGCCGACGCCGACGCGTTTTGTGCGCGCTTTGGTCAACGACGCGCCTTTGGAGGTCGTCGCCAAGCCAGCCGCAACCGGCTTTGCGGCGACTTTCCCCCAGCCGTTGCGCGACAACGACCTCGTCGAACTGCGCTTTGCCGCACAGGTATTTCAGCAGTCCACTCCTTTCGTCCTTTTCATTCAAGATACGCGCACCGCCGACGGCAGCCGCCAGCGCGTCGATCCTGGGGATGCTACCGACCAAGTTGCCAGCAGCACCAATGTCGTCGGCCTGCCCGTTGCCGGCGATCTGTTGCTCAACGTCGTCTTCGACAATCAAGTGCTGACGCCCAACGGCGATGGTGTCAACGACGCGCTTGCCATCCGCGCCGACGTGATCAACATCCTCGAACCGCGCCTTTGGCGCCTGCGGCTCTACGACTTGGCCGGCCACGCGCTCGTCGAGCACTCGCAAGCGGTCACTGCGGGTACTCAGAATTTCGCTTGGGATGGCCGCGATCTTGCAGGGCAATTGGTGCCCCCTGGTCTCTACGTGCTCGAACTCCATTTGGATGGAGACGCCCGCCAACCGGGCGTCCGGCGCGTGATTTCAGTGGTTTATTGAAGCATAGTCCGCCTTTATTTACCTTTGGAGCCAACATGATAAAAGACCCTCCGCTACTTACGGTTCGCCGCAATTTTCCGCGGCCCTCCGCAGCCGTCCTGCGCACCCTGCGCAATGTTCCCACTGGCTTTATCGTCGATTGCATGAATGGCCGCGGCGCACTCGACTACCGCATCAAGCCGCTCGATCCCAATACCTGTACGTTTGTTGCGCCCATTGTCACCTGTCATCCAGGCCCGGGCGACAACCTCGCCGTCTTTGCCGCGCTCGAGATCGCACAGCGCGGGGACGCGATTTTTATTGCCACGGATACATTCACCAAGACTGCGGTTGTCGGCGACAACATGATGGCGCTGGGCCGCAACCGAGGCCTCACCGGCTTTGTCACCGACGGCCTGATGCGCGACATAGATGGGATCGTGCCCGTTGGTGTGCCGGCCTTTTGCCGCGGTATTACGCCCAACTCCTGTACCCGCAATGGCCCAGGTACGGCTGGGATGCCGGTGGTCATGGGTGGGATTTGCGTCGATGCTGGTGAGATCGCGGTTGCCGACCAAGACGGGGTGGTGGTCATTCCCCACGACCAGTTCGATCACGTCTGTGCGACTCTACCGCAAGTGCGCGAGGCCGAGCAAAACCTCGCTCGCCAAATCCGCTTAGGTTTGGACAATATGGAAGGAATACGCGAGTTGCTCGACTCAGACCGCACTGAGCACATCGACTAATTTTCGCGGATCAACAAGCTCGGTTGGTCGAGTGTCATCTCTGGTAGCCGCTCGGCCGGCACTTGTTCTACTGTGCCGTCAATCAGGCGATAGAGTCGCGCCAATCCGCTCATCTCCCAAGCAGGTGGGACGGCTGTCAACAGCAGGGCCAACGTGCGGGTCGGCCCCTGAAGCAGTCGCGCTGTCGCGCCGTCGCCGGCTAGGCTAGTGGCCTCGGCAAAGGGTGTGCGGAAACGCTGGAGCAGCGCATTGAGGCAGCGCAGGACGCCAAAGACGGGGCGGGGGTTGCAGCGGGAATCCAAAAGTCCTTGGCCAACATCCATGGTGCGGTCTAGATCGATAAAAGGCTCGACAAAAAGCCGCGCCCTCGGCAGCAGCGCCGTTGCAAAAAGTGCCTCGGCGGCCTGAACGGCATCGTTTTCGTCGCTTTGCCCGGGCAATTCAAACAGCAAATCTAGACGTCCCATCGTGGTCCGGGCATTTACCTCGCGCCAAGCCAAGGCATCTTCCCAAGGGGCGGTTGGGTCGAGCCGGCACAGGGCCGCTTCTATCCAGGTATCGGCGTTTTGCAATTGGCGGTCGAGTTGGGCCACTTCGTCGGGCCGATAGCCGACTCGGGTGCGGGGATGTTGTTTGCCGGTTATCGGCTGGCCGGGAATTACTGGAGCCAAAGACAGCCGCAAATTGCGGTGGTAGCTCTTGAACAAATATAGACACGACGACGATGGCCAAGGATCGCCCAGGGTCTGGATTTCCCAAGTATCTACTTGATCGCGGCGACTTTCCAAAATGGTCTCGTACGGGGTGGCTTCGTCGTCGAGAATAGTCGCTTGTACTTGGACTCCTTGGCGGCGCAAAAAGCGCAGGCGGTCGCCGGACTGGTCCAAGTCGGTCCAAGGGCAGCGCAGGGCCTGTGCGCCTAGCTCCAGACAGGCCAGGAGGGGATAGTCGTTGCGCACCCGCTGGCGCACCAGCGAGGGAAAGGTTATGGGGACTTCGGTTTCCCAGCCCAGCGGGTGGGTGGCAGTTAGGCCCAATGGGGCTCCGCCCAAGTCGGCGATTGCTGGGATGAGCAATCGCCGCGGTCCCGGCTCCCAGTCGGGTGCTCCGGCGGTGCGGATTAGGTGGATGTCGAGTCGGTTGTGGCGCAGGCGACACAGCAAAAAGCCCAACTTGGGCTGGTCATCGCGCCCCTGCTCGGGTGGTGCTGCGCTGCTGAATAAGTGGCTAAAACCGGGCCGCGTAAAAGAAGTGGAGGGGACGGTGCGATAGTCTAAAGCACCGGCTGGATCGCAAAAGGAAAAGTGCACGTGGGCGGCAAAAAGCCAAGCCACCCGGTGGGCGGCTAACAATTTTAGCAGCCAAGTACGGGCCGGTTCACCGATGTTGTCGTAGTGGCCTAGATGCGGCTCGGCGGGGTTGTGGAGGTAGGGCGGTAGGTGCAAAAATAGTGCGATGCGCATCTGGGGGTGTGCGGCCAAGTCGGCTTCCAACCAAGCCCTTTGTTCTTGCTCGGCCGGTAAGCCGGTGTTCAGAATTTGGCTGTTGAGTACCACCAAATGCAGGTCGTGGTAATCAAAGCTGTACCAAGACCGGCCAAAGCGTCGGTGGTATGCGTCCAACCCCTGGGGGGTGACTGGATGGGTGGGCATGGTGGGGTCGGGTTTGTCGCCCACGTCGTGATTGCCAGCGACCCAACGCGGCTGCACACCGCAGGCGGCCATCTGCGCTAGGGCTTGGTCTAAGGCCGGGCCAAAGCCCGCGCTTTCGGGGTATTCCTGCACTAGGTCGCCCAGGTGGATGACAAAATCCGGCGCCAAGGCCGCTACTAGTCGCCAAGCCGCAGCCGTCCGCTGGCTCTGTTGGGCGCGGGAGGGGAATTCGTCCATGCCGGCGCTTTCTGCTAGCGCATAGTGGGTATCGGTGATGAGGACGAATTCGCCTCGGGCTGCGGGCAACAGGGTGCGGTCGAATAGCGGATAGGACATAGACATGTAACATAAGGTGCCAAGTTCTCCGCTGTCCATACTCTTGAGCGAGCGGGCCAGGTGCGCTAATATGAAAGGCGTTCCTGGCCACCTTCACCTGCCATGAACTTAGACTAAATAAAAGGGAGTCAAATCGATGAGTAAGCTACCGCGTCGCAACATGGGACGCACGGGGATGCAGCCCCGGGCGCTGGGCATGGGTGCGGCTTTTGTCGGTGCCTCCGGCGAGGCCGAGACCATCGCCACCATCGAACGCGCGCTCGATCTGGGTATCGACTACTTCGACAGCTATGCTGGCCGCAACGAAGAGCGCTGGGGCAAGGCGCTAGCCGGCGTCGAGCGGTCGAGTTATTACATGCAGGCCAAGGTCGGCCCGCACCCGGAGCGTCCCAAGGACTTTTCGGCGGCGGCCACGCGCTGGAGCGTCGAACAAAGCCTGCAAGCGATTCGCGTTGATTACCTCGACGCTGTGTTAGTCCACGATCCGCCCGACATGGCCGATCCGTTAGGCCCTGGTCGCGCCTTTGACGAGCTGCAAAAATTGCAAGCAGAAGGCTTGGTGCGCCACATTGGCTTGGGAGTCCGCGATCACGACTTCCACCGCGCGGCCATTGAGGCCGGCTACGCCGAGATTGTGCTCACGTTCCTCGACTACACGCTGCTCGACCAATCTGTTGCCCGCACCACTATGCGCTTGGCCAAAAAGCACGGCACCGGCCTGATCTTGGCCAGCGTCTTCGGCATGGGCCGCTTGACTGGTATCGAGCCGGAGCGGGCTGCCGAGCCGCGGGCCCACGCCATGTGGCAGTGGTGCCAAGAGCAAGACGTGGACATCAAGCATTTGGCCATGCAGTTTTGCCTCGACGCGCCCATTGACGGCATCGTTATGAGCGGACCCGCCGACCGCCACCAACTTCAGGACGCATACGACGCGGCGACTCAGGAAGTGCCGGCTGAAGTTTGGGCGGCGTTTGAAGAGAAGTTTGGGGTTGGGGTTTAGGAGATGGGTCTGGAATTAGGATTAATCTCGTCAGAATGGAGTAGCAATGGATTCGTCTTTATCTGAATGGCGCAGTTACTTCGCAACGATTGCGGATTCGTACGATCGGCTCCAGCCCGTCTTAAGTCCACCGTACAGCAGGGGCTTGGATATGATTGTGGAGCTGATCCCCTTTGCTGCCGATGCAACGTTCGAGTTTGTCGATCTCGGCTGTGGTACGGCCGAGCCGACGGTGCGGATGTTGGAACACTTTCGCCATGCCACGGGCACCTGCATCGACAGCGAACCGGAGATGCTTGCGCTGGCTAGGCGGAAACTGGGGCCGTATTCAAGTCGGATCGAGGTGCGGGAAGCGGATATCACTAGTTGTGCGATCGAGCCGTGCGATGTAGTCTTCTCGGCCAAGACCATTCACCACGTTGCTCCGGTTGGTTTGCCCGAACTTTTTGCCCAAATCGCGGGCGCACTCCGACCGGGTGGTTGCTTTGTCCTGTACGATGCGATGTCAGTTGGGCCTTACTGGGGAGCGAGGGTTCGGCAGCAGGCGTCGCGCTTCCGCCAGCGTCATCTCCAAGAAGCCGTTGATTCAGGGGTGGCTACCCGGCAAGAGATTGAGGCTAGGATGGAGTACAAGCGAGCGATGAAGGCCGCCGGGCGGGATGTCGAGTACGAACACAGCGCAGAGAGCATGATTGAGGCCATGACTGGGGCCGGATTTGCTGAGGTGGCTGTTGTCTGGCGCATGTTTGCCGACGCGATTCTGCTGGCGTTCACACCTGCTAGGGATGTATAAGTGAGTATGTGGCGCGAATTGACATTTCCGCCTAACTCCTCAAAGGACGCGGTTCTCACTATAGAAGATGATCGTGCGAGCGTGCTTGTCGATCCACTCCGTTGGCGCATCCTCGAAATCCTTGGAGTAGAAAAGTCGGTCGCGGAGATTTCGCAGATGTTGGACGTTACCGATGCGCGGGTGCTGTACCACTTGCAACGGCTGGCACAAACAGGCGTCGTGCATTTGGAGCAAGACGGAGCAGACCCCCAACAATGGCGTTGTTGGCCAGCGGTAGGCAAAGTTCGCGTTTGGGAGACTCGAGCGACGGATGACCACATTGCCGAGGCCATGCCAACGGATGTTGTCAGCCAGTTTAATCAAGCGTTGCGCGAAGCAGCCGAAGGCTTATATGGTGCGACGTTCCAAATGTCAGTCAACCACAATCGCGCGCGACTGTCTGAAGAACAGGCGGCCGAATTTGGTCGCCGATTATTGGCGCTTATAGAAGAGTACTTCCCGCCGGGAAAAGGGGATCAAACGGGTGTCAAATACGGGTTCTATGGGATTCTCACGCCGATTGATCTGCATCCGCTTAGGGACGCTGAGGCTGAGAAGTGAGAGTTCGTTTGGCGCGTGAATCGCTCCCGAATACCGCAATGAGCCATAGCGCGTCATCGCCGCCTTGACACGCTGCGATAGTACCTTTAATTCAGCCCTTCATTTTTTATTTTTTGGGAGGTATCATGTCGCAGGCAATCGATGATTTGCGGGGTAGCTTGGTCGCTTTAGTGACGCCGATGACGGCATCGGGGGCTATTGACTGGGCGGTGCTAGACGGCTTGGTGGATTGGCACTTGGAGTCCGGGACGCACGGCATTGTGCCGGTGGGCACCACCGGTGAATCAGCCACGTTGACTCACGCCGAACACAAACGAGTGATCGAAGCTGTGGTGCGCCGGGTGAATGGCCGCGTACCAGTGGTTGCAGGTACTGGTGCCAACGCGACGGCCGAGGCCATCGAGTTCACTCGGGCGGCGCAAGGCGACGGTGCCGACTACTGCCTGTCGGTGACGCCGTACTACAATAAGCCAACTCAAGAGGGCCTGTACCGGCACTATTGCGCTATTGCCGAGGCTGTGGACTTGCCGATGGTTCTCTACAATGTGCCGCCGCGTACAGCATGCGACATGCAGGCTGCGACTGTGGCCCGGTTGTCTGCTGTCGATTCGATCGTCGGTATCAAAGAGGCGTGTGGGGATCCCAGCCGCGTCGCTGAGATTAAGGCGCTGGTGCCCGACGACTTCGTCCTGTTGTCCGGCGAGGATGCGCAGACGCTCACTATGGCAGGTTACGGAGCTGTCGGGGCGATTTCGGTGACCGCCAATGTCTTGCCGGCGGCCATGGCCCAGTTCTGCCGAGCGTTCATCGACGGCGCCGACGACAAGGCTCGGGCGTTGGATGCCAAGTTGCAGCCGATTCACGAGGCCCTGTTCATGGAGACGAGCCCCATTCCGACCAAGTGGGCACTCAATGCTATGGGCAGGATTGACATTGGTATTCGCCTGCCGTTAGTGGAATTAACGCAACCTGTGCAGGCAGAAGTGCGCAAGCGACTGGAGGCTCTGGGTGTGCTTTAACGGCACTGATATTGAGCTGCACCAAAGGGCTATTGCTACGCGGTTCAGAGATACAAAAACGTTAGTGCAATGCTGCTAACCAATCCCCAATGCCCGATCAATCTCGGCTTGATAGCCTGCTAAGTCGCCGCGCTCAATTTCGGCCAAGCTCACTGGCCGGTTAAACCACTGCGACTCAAAAATCGCCATGCATATCGCCTGTGAGCGATAGCCGTCTAGGCCATCGACTTCGGGCGTACCTTGGCCGCGAACCGCAGCGGCGAAATCTTTTAGCTCGGTTGAGATGGGATTTTCCACTCCACCGGGGAAGAGCCGCTCGCGCTCGTCTTCGGTGAGACTGCGATGATAGGCCTCGACCAATGCCTCGTTAGCTATGTGCTCGCCGCTGCGGGTCCACAGCCCGCTCTCCCAGTCTAGGCAGCCCTCGCTGCCGTAGAGGACGCGCTTGCCGAAGCCTTGGCCCGGCGCAGAACCTTGCCAGGTCCACTGCACCACCGCGCCGCCGTCGAAGTCGATCAGGGCCATGGCGCAGTCCTCCACATCCACCGGCCAAGCGCCCTCGCGTTCGGCCGGCTCGTCGTAGCGATACGGCTCAAAGCTGTGCGCTCGCGCCACGACCTGTCGCGCTTCAGTCCCCAAGTGGTAGCGGAACAAATCGGCAAAATGTACGCCCCCGTCGAGAATCCAGCCCGCGCCGGCGTCGCGCTTGAAGTTGCGCCAGCCCCATTTGCCCAACTGCAAGCCCGCTTCCAGCCAGTAGAAGGTGCGCGGTTGGCCGATCTGCCCGCTGGCTATCGCCCAAGATCGGGCCCGCTCCTGCGGCGAGCGGCGGTAGTTTTCGGCTACGGCGAGTTGACAGCGGTTAGCTACGGCTGCATTGAGTATTTTGCGGCCGGCGCGCAGGGTGATTGCCAGCGGCTTTTCAATAATCACGTGCTTGCCCGCCGCTAGGCAGGCAACGGCGAGGATGTGGTGTTGCGAGTGCAAGGCGCAGATGTCCACTGCGTCTAGGTTCTCTGTGTGCGCGAGCATCCGCTCCACATCGGTATAGATAGCCGGCTTGTGCGCTTGGAACTGGGCGAGCTCGTCGGCGCGCTGTTGTGCCTGCGCTTCTACCAAGTCGCAACAGGCCACCACTTGTATGTCGTCAATCCCGGCCTGCGCTAGCTCCTCCAAACCGCGCACGTGCGCGCCAGCCATACCGCCACAGCCCACGAGGGCCAACTGCAACTGTTCCATTATGTGTTTCTCCTAAGTTGGGATAATCGGCAACACCACGTGCGACGCTTGGGCCGCATTGTGGTGAACTCTATTGTCTGCTCCTTGGCGTCTTCGCTCTTGGCCGATGGGGTCGCCGGTGTTGGGATTGACGTCAAAGCGGGGAAAGTTCGAGCTGGAAATGTCGAGGCGGATCTGATGTCCGGCGGCAAACACATTGCTCGTCGGATAGAGGGTGATCGTCAGTTCGGCGACTTCGCCCGGCATTAGCAGTTGACCCTTTTCGCGCCCGTTGCGATAGCGCAAGCGCGCGATGCTGTCGGTCAGATTGAGTGCGTAGCCATGCGGATACCAGCGGCTGGGTGGATACCAATCGATTAGCTTGGCGGTAAAGTCCGTATCCGGCGCGGACGACGAGACCCACAACAGCACTTCAATTGGCCCGGTCACCTCCACATCCTCGGCCAGCGGCTCGGTGGCAAAAACCAACACATCCGGCCGCGAGCCCAACGGTAGATAGGGCGGCGCACAGCCGTAAAACTTGGGTCCCTCCACTTGATCGAACCCACCCGGCTCCATCAATTGCTCCACCCGCGCCCGCCACGACGCATTGGCCGAAGAACCCACGCCCGGCGGCAGCGGGCCGATCGCGGAAAGCGACGAGACATTGCCGCCAATGGAGGGCACTGGGTTGGCTGGGTCGAAGCGATAGACTGTAGCGCCGCCGTTTGCGGATGGCGCTTCTGGCGACAAGGTGCCGTCGCCGTGCAGATAGTACTTGGTATAGTTCGTCCGGGCTAGTGGCCACTCGGCTTCTTCGCGCCAATGCCCGCCGTGGAAAAGCCGGCCGCTGCTGGTGCGATAGCCCCCGCCGCCACCCATGGTAAAGATCTGCACGGGCGGTGCGTCCGCCTCGCCGTTGTCAATGCCCTTAAGCGCCCAGTTGAAGTAGCGCAGGTGCAAGTCGCGGAAGTCGTCCAGTGCCGCCTCGGCGCCGAATTCTACGTCGCCGGCAAAACTCTGCTCCAAGGTTTGCGTTCCGTGTGTCCACGGCCCCATGAGCATCCGCACTGGTCCCTGCTTGCGCACTGCTAGCCCCATGTAGTTTTTGCATGTCGAGCGCGTGTACGAATCGTACCAGCCCCCGATGAGTAGAATCGGCACGTCTGGGAAGGCGTCCCAAAAAAGCGCTGGCGCATAGCTGGGGTGCTGCCAGTACTGGTCGTAGTCGGCCTTGGTCAGCAAGTCCAGTGCCCACTGCTGGTAGGGCGGGACCAATTTGAGCTGGGTCTGGCCTTTGCGCAGCGGCATTCGCGTGAGCCAGTCGGCAAAGGCTGGGGCCGCCAAGTTTAGGGCTGCGTCAACTGCGGGGTCGGCTTTTAGGGCGCGTTGGGTATTGGCCGCCGAATGCCAAAACGCCCAAGCCAAAAACCGCAGCTCCAAGGCGCCGCCGTGCCGCACGGAAGATTCGTGCGCGTCGGCTCCGCTCATGTTGACTACCATGGCCTTGAGATTGGTCGGCCCCAACGCGGCCATGGCCGTCTGGGTCCAGCCCGACCACGAAGTCCCCCACGATCCCACCTGGCCGTTGCTCCACGGCTGCTGGTCGATCCACTGTAAGGCGTCGTAGCCGTCCTCGGCCTCGGGCAAAAGAAAGTTTACATCTCCCTCGGACTGGAATGTCCCTCGGCAGTCCTGATAGACGGCCACGTACCCGTGCTGGGCAAAAAACCGGCCGTAGTTGCTGTTGCGCTCTACATCGCTTTTGTCGTAGGGTGTGCGGTGAAAGACAGCGGGGAACTTGCCGGGTAGGGGTTGGCCATCGCGGGCGGGAAAGTACAGGTCGGTCGCCAGCCGCACTCCATCGCGCATCTGCACCATTACATCGCGTTCTATTACTAGGTCGTACAGGCCGTCGGCCATAGCATTATTCCTCGTTTTACGCTGCGGGGCTGTCGCCAAGAATTGCGCGATCTCTTTGTGATTCTACGACTTGATCGTGAGGATATGCGTAAAGAGATTTTGGATCGCTCACTTAAAGAAGATCAGATCATTGAGATTCTTGGATCGGTAGCCAAGGTCTCGGCGACCAATCCTTACGAGTTCGAACTCGCTGGTGGTCAAACTCCGTAACTGTAGTTGAACGCCGTCAAAAGGAACATTGTACACCACGAGTGAGCTGTCTCCGTCTCACCGTTCCTGCTCCACTGGCACCAACCGCAAAATCCGGCCTGGGTCTTCGACTGCGAGATAGACCGCGCCGTCCGGTCCAGTCTGCACGTCGCGCATCCGCGACTCGCCTTGGTACGCGATCTCGTCGTGTACTACTTCTGTGCCCGCCAAGCGCAGCCGGTGCAGGCGGTTGAAGCGCAACGAGGTTACCAGCAAGTCGTTTTGCCAGTTGCCGAAGTGCTCGCCAGTGTAAAAGTCAATGCCACAGACCGCTAGCGACGGCACCCAATAGGTCTGCGGTTGCTCCATGCCGTCGGCATGGGTTTGGTCGGTAATGGGGGTGCCGTTGTAGTTGATGCCGTAGGTAATAACCGGCCAACCGTAGTTCAGCCCGCGGCGCACGAGGTTGAGTTCGTCGCCACCCTTGGGGCCGTGCTCGGCGGCCCACAGTTGGCCGGTCTCTGGATGCAGGGCCATGCCTTGGGGGTTGCGATGGCCGTACGACCAAATCGACGCAATGGCTCCGTTGCTGCCGACGAAGGGGTTGTCGGACGGGATGCGGCCGTTGTCGTGCAAGCGGTGGATCTTGCCGTGGGGCAGCTTCACGTTCTGGGCCAGGGGCCGCTGGCCGCGGTCGCCGATCGCCAAGTATAGATAGCCTTGGCGATCGAAGACGATACGCGAGCCGTAGTGATGGGAGTGCCGGGTGTAGAATTGCTCCGGGACGCGATGAACTACTTCGACATCGACCAACTGCTCGTCTTGCAGCCGTCCGCGGCTGATGGCCGTATAGCTCAGCATGCCGCCCAATGGCCCAGGCAGCGGATCGGAGTAACTGAGGTAAATCCAGCCGGTCTCCGCGTACTGGGGATGCAAGGTCACATCCATCAGCCCGCCCTGTCCCTTGGCGAGCACTTTGGGCACGCCGTCGATGGGCGGCGAGACCGCACCGTCGGTGCCGACGATGCGCAGCCGCCCCTCGCGCTCGGTGACCAACAAGCGTCCATCGGGTAAAAACGCAAGGCCCCACGGTATGCCCAAGCCGGTGGCGAAGGTCTCGACGCGAAAGGTGTGTTGCTCGGATTGGACGAGCTGTTGGGCTGCGGCGTTTCCGGCAATGGCCAGCAGGCAAAGCAACCAGACGCAGTTTCTCATGTTTATTTTCCTAACGATAGTGGTTAATAGCGCCATCCTAAATAAATTGAAAGCATGGCATGTTCACTGCTCTATCTTTTTTTCCCGCGCAAGTGGGAATCGGTGGGATTAGTGGGATTGCGGGTGCTCGGCTTCCCGCATCAGGCGCACCAGCGCGTCGATTTGGGCCGCGTCCATTACCGCGCCAAACCCGGGCATGCCGTCTGCGGGAATCCCCACGGCAATGCTCGCAAAGATGGCCGCGTCGCTTGCGCCGTAATCCCAGCGACCGTCGATTAAGCTGCTGGCCATACCCCCGTCCATGGTGGGGCCGTGGCAGTCGGCGCAGTAGTGGGCGTAGTGGGCTGTCGCCGTGGCCGCAGTTGGCGATTCGGCTGGCGGAGGTTTCCGGCCCCAACCACCGCAGCAAACCATGCTCAGGGACAAGCTCCAAAGGAGTGCGCGCCGCCATGGGCTAACGGTCATGCGGATTTAATAGTACTTACCACCTCGCGCACTCCCTGCACTAGCGCGTCGATGTGGTGAGTCTGGGTCGCTAGCGATATGTTGCCGCCCGTCCGCGTGTACAGCCCTCTGTTGAGCAGAGCAAAAAATAACCAGCGGTGCATTTGCGCGTCGTCTTTTGCTGCTTGGCGGAAATCGCGTGGCGGCTGTTCGAGGAAATACAGTCGAAATATGGAACCGGCCACGATTACCTGCACGGCGATTCCAACCTCGACAAATGCGGCCCGCAACCCTTTCGCCGCTCGCCGCGCCAGCCCTTCCATCTGCTCGTACGCCTCCGGGGTCAAGGCTTGGAGGGTCTGCAAGCCGGCGGCTAGGGCGATGGGATTGGCGTTGAAGGTTCCGGATTGTTGGATGTGTGGTCCGTCGGCTGGGTCGTATAGGTCCATGGCGTCGGCACGGCCGCCGAAAGCGGCCCCGGGCGTTCCACCGGCTATTACTTTGCCCAAACAGACCAGATCGGGCCGCACTTGATAGGCCGTGTGCGCCCCGCCCGGGCCGAAGCGGAAGCTGACGATTTCGTCGAAGATCAGCAGAGCACCGGCACGGGTGGTCGCGTCGCGCAGGCTCGGCAAAAACCCGGCCTCTGGCAGCACTAGCCCAGCGGCTGTGGAGAGCGGATCCACGATCACGGCTGCTAGCTCGTGGGCGTGATCGCCGATGATTTTGGTGCAAGCCGCCGCGTCGTTGAACGGTAGCACGACCACCTCGTCGAGCGTGTGAGCCATCAGCCCGGCCGAGGAGGCCACGCCGTGCGGCTTGCTCGCTGGCCCTAGCTCCGGCCCCAGCGGCGGCAAGTAACTGACTAGGGCGCTGTCGTCGATGCCGTGATAGGCTCCCTCAAACTTGGCGATTTTGGTGCGCCCAGTGTGTGCCCTGGCCACGCGCAGAGCGTTGAGTACGGCCTCGGTGCCCGAGGAGCAAAAGCGCACTTTTTCCAGGACGGGCATGCGTGCGCAAAGCATCTCGGCCACTTCCACTTCGAGGGCCAGAGGCCGCGAAAACCCAGTGCCGCGGGCGATTTGTTCTTGTAGGGCTGCAACGATGGCGGGATGGGCGTGGCCCAAGGGCAGGGCTGTGTTGTTGTTGACGAAGTCGATCAGGCGATGGCCGTCGATGTCGTAGAGATAGGCTCCCTCGCCGCGGTCGGCGTACAGAGGAAAAGGGTCCATGTGGACGCCAGTGCGGGTGTTGCCGCCCGGCAGCGATTGTTTGGCTCGCGCAAACATTGCTTGAGAGCGGGGATTGCGCACTGCGTACGCTGCGATTTCCTCGTCGAGCAAAGCCTTGATCGGTCGTGCCATGGTTCATCCTTGCCGTGAGGGGCGTGCGAATTGCGCGGTGCGAAGGAAGGGGTCTGACGGGAAAGTGGTGGTCGGGGTGGTCGGATTCGAACCGACGACATCCTGCTCCCAAAGCAGGTGCGCTGACCGGACTGCGCCACACCCCGACTGGTTGCTAAAAAATAGAGATAGCCATGCGCGATGGCAATAACAGCTCAAGGGCGGAAAGCGTTGATGTCGTCGCGCAGAGTTAGGGCCGCCTGCCGAGCCGCCGCCGCAAAATCGCTGCCTTGGGAGGCGTAGAGGATGCCGCGCGAGGAGTTGATGAGGATACCGCCGCCGCGGGCGTCGCAGCCGTTTTTGACCGCCAATTCTACCGAGCCGCCCTGGGCGCCGATTCCGGGTATCAGCAAGGGGAGGTCCGGTGCTAGGGAGCGGATGCGGGCCAAGTGCTCGGGTTGAGTCGCGCCGACGACTAGGCCGAGGTTGTTGGCGTGGTTCCACTGGTGGGCTTTGGCGATGACCTGCTCGTATAAGGGCCGGTCGCCCATGAGTTGCTTTTCAAAGTCGTCGGCTCCGGGGTTGGAGGTCAGGCAGACGAGAAAGGTGGTGCGGTCTTGGTGCACGGTGAAGGATGCGACGCAGTCTGCGCCCATATAGGGATTCACCGTTAGCGCGTCGCAGCCGAGGAGCTGGTAAAAAGTGCGGGCGTATTGCGCGGCGGTGTTGCCCATGTCGCCGACCTTGGCGTCAATGAGCACCGGGATGTCGGCGGGAATGTGTTCGAGCGTGCGTTTGAGCGTGGCAAAGCCTTTTGTGCCGAGGGTGCTGTAGAAAGCGAAGTTGGGCTTGTAGCAGCAGACGAGGTCGCAGGTGGCGTCGATGATTTGCTGGTTGAAGTAGAGGACGGGATCGGCTTTGGCGCGGACGCTGGCGGGTAACTGAGTGGGATCGGGGTCTAGGCCGATGCAGACCAGCGAGTTATTCTTGCCGATCGCTTGCTTCCATTTCTCGGTAAAACTCAAACTCATTTTCCATTCCTTCTAAGATGAAAGTGTCGGTATAAGTAGAATCGAAATAGACGTCATCAAAGGCCGTTGGCGCCGGGCCGAGGAGAAAAGTCACCCGGCCTTGACGCAAGAAGTCGCCGACCTCGTCGGCTTGCAGCACTTGGACAGCATCGAAGTCGTCGAGGACGGCGTCGCCCGAGTAGCGGCCAGCCGTACCTGTGGCTCTAACGACGAAAGGGTGGGCCTGCTCGCCGCCGAGCCGTTCGCTGGCGTAAGCGCGGTCAATGGCGTCGTCGTAGCCGACCACTCCGTAGCCGGTGGCGAGGCTGCGGTCCACAGTGGCCGCGCCGTGAATCACCAGCCCAGCCGCACTCAGCACTCTCGGTGCTATGCTCGGTTGCAGGCCGAGACCGCGGACATCGACGAGCAAGCCGGTATAGGGTTTTTCGGGGACGAAGAACACCCCCTCGGCTGCCGCGAGGGAATCGGCGGTAGGGGGCGTCGTCAGCGAGTCGGGGAAGGCTAGGACTAGGGAGTCGGTTGTAGCCGGTGTGGTTAGCGAATCGGGGGGCACTGGCACTGCGAGCGAATCGGTGGCCGTTGGTGCTGTGGGGAAATTTTCAAATTGGCTTAGGTCGTGTGATCTGGGGTCTATCGGCTCAACTTGGGGCAGCACCGCCGCCGCGAAATCGCCTAGCAGCCGCAGCCGCACCGCGATGCGATAGCGTCCTTGGTTTTCGCTTTGCGAGCCGATGGCCACGCGGACGAGGTCTTGAAAATCGCGCTCGAGGCCAGCGTCTTGCAGTTGAGTATCGGCGTTGAGGCGCACTTGGCCAATGAGTTCGCGCATGGTGTGGAAGGCCGCGTCCCGGGCATTGCGCAACCCGTGGAGCCGCTGTTGCACGGGGTCGGTGATTGCCGCCGGCGCGGTGCCGTCGCCATAGGCGAAGAGCACCTGTTGGGTCCAGTCGATATACCCCTCGGCTAGCGGCGAGGCCAGCGTCTCGATTGCGTGGCGTTCGGGTTGTTGGGCGGGCAGCCGTGCGGCAATCAACACCAGCGCGGCGATCAGAGGAAACATGTAGTGCTCCAAATACAGAAAAATCACCCGGAGCCGCCGGGATCCGGGTGTGGGAGGAGTAAGTCTATAAGCCGAGTTCTGTCCACGCACCTTAAAGTGCGCTGTGCGGGCATTCATCTGGGGCGGCGGTTGCCCGGCCGCCTCGGTGCGGCTTACCCGGGAATATAGCGAGGCGGACCACCTCTCTTCCCCTATTTAGCCTTGCTCCGGATGAGGTTTACCTTGCCACCTGCGTCGCCGCAGGTGCGGTGAGCTCTTACCTCGCCTTTTCAACCTTACCCAGCAAGCTGGGCGGTGTGTTTTCTGTGGCACTGTCTGTGGGGTTGCCCCCCCTGGGCGTTACCCAGCATCCTGTCCTGTGGAGCTCGGACTTTCCTCACTAGCGGCCTTTGAGGGCTGCTAGTGCGCCCACCCGACTTACTGCTCCCAAAATCAAACCGACTGCTCGTCCCAGACCATAATGGCACCGCAGCTCTCGCAGTAGATGACGCGGTCGCCAAGGCGCACTTCGTTGAGCGTTTGGGCGGGCATTTGGTAGTAACAAGCACCGCACGCATTCTTGCGCACGGCTGCGACGCGAATGCCGCGCCGTCCCTTCTTGCGCTTGTAGGTCTGCAACAATTGGGCATCAATGCTCTTGGCGACCACCTCGCGACTCTTTTCAACTTCGTCGATTTGTTCCTGCATGGTGCCGAGCATCACTTCGAGTTCATCAATGCGCTCTTGCTCGAGGGCGCGGACTTCCTCAAAAGTATCTTGCTCTTCGGCGATTTGCTCCTGAACTCGCTCTTGGCCCTCAATGGCTTTGAGCAACTGCGTCTCGTGTTCGGCAATGGTCTTTTTACAAATCTCGATTTCGAGCTGGAGAGAATCGTATTCTTTGTTAGTGGTTACCACCGAAAAGCGCTCCTCGCGCTCGCGCAGGGAGGCTTTGCTGCTTTCGATTTCGCGCTCGCAGTGTCGCTGCTGCTTGGCGAACTCGGCGTTTTGGGCCTCTAGATCGGATAAAGCGGACCGCGCTTCTGCTATCTCACTGCGCCGCAGGTCGATTTCAGCGGGATATTTTTCTTTGGCCTCTTCGAGCGAGAAGAGTTTTTTATCGACTTCTTGGAGCTTCAACAGTTGTAACAAACCCTCTTTCATGTGGCCTCTCGTTTCCCATGGCGCCAGCCAAAGAAAAAGAGTGCATCAAAGATGCACTCTAATGGCTCGTATGAGCTTCTACTGGTGAACAAACACTCTGAAGTGAACCCAGTCTGTCGCGTCATCAGCAGCTTGTGGCTATCGGTTGCGGTAAATAAGTCTCATCTAATTACGGATATTTGGCTACGACGGTCAAGAGAGCAGCACCCGCGCCGCCTGCGCCACGTGCCCGGGAGTCAAGCCGTATTTTTGCAGCAAGTCTTCGTTGGGCGCGGATTCGCCGAAGACGTCGCCAATGCCGACGCGCCGCATGGGCGTGGGATGCTGCTCCCCTAGCACTTCGGCGACCGCGCCGCCCAAGCCGCCGATGATCGTGTGGTCTTCGGCCGTTACGACGCAGCCTGTTTGCGCAGCCGCGGCGACAATGGCGTCTGCGTCGAGCGGCTTGAGGGTCGGTACGTGCAAGACGAGCGCCGAGACTCCCTCGCGCGCTAATTCGTCGGCCGCGGCCAGGCAGCGCGGAGTTTGGGCTCCGGTGGATATGAGCGCGATATCCGCGCCCTCGCGCACGACCAGGGCGCGGCCTAGCTCAAACTCGTAGTCGGCTGGAAAAATGACTGGTTCCGGATCGCGCGTCATCCGCACGTACACCGGACCGGGCAGGTCGTTGGCTGCCAGCATACAGGCCCGGACCTCTACGGCGTCGGCCGGGGCCAAGACGGTCATGTTCGGCATGGCCCGCATGACGGAGAGGTCGGCGACTTCTTGATGGGTTTTGCCGGTTTTGCCAGTCAATAAGCCCGAATAGGCACCGCAGAGTTTGACCGGTAGGTTGGGCTGAGCGACTACGACGCGCAGTTGGTCGAGATCGCGGTTGACGATAAAACAGGCAAAACTGCTCAGCCACGGCACGAGACCGCAGGTGGCCATGCCAGCGGCGACGCCCATCATGTTTTGCTCGGCAATGCCCATTTCGAGGAAGCGGTCGGGCCGCTGGCGCGAGACTTTGTCGGCCTTGGTCGAATTGGCCAAGTCCCCATCGAGCACGTACACGCGCGGGTCGCGGTCGATGAGTTCGATGAGCGCGTCGCCAAAAGCGTCGCGCTGGGCTAGCAGTTCGCCGGTGGTCGAGAGGTTCACAGGGCAGCCTCCTGCGCGGCGAGTTCGTCCTGCGCTTGTTTGAGGTCTTGGTCGGTCACTGGCTTGGAGTGCCAGTTGAAGTCGTTTTCCATGTAGGAGATTCCTTTGCCCTTGACCGTGCGGGCGACGATGATGGTGGGCTGGCCGCGGTGTGATTTGGCCGCGGCAAAGGCCGCCAAAATGGCGGGGAAGTCGTGGCCGTCGGTCTCGATCGCGTTCCAGCCAAAGGCGCGCCAGCGGCTGAGTGGGTTTTCCTGCGCGGCCAAGCGGTCGAGTGCGCCGTAGCCCTTTGCGGTGGCCCAGCCGTATTGCTGAAGGCCGTTCCAGTCGAGAATGGCGGTGAGGTTGTCGAGACCATAGCGGGCGGCGACAAAGGCCGCTTCCCAGATTTGCCCTTCCTGCGAGTCGCCGTCGCCGATCATAACCCAAGTGCGAAAGTCCCGCCCCTGCAAACGGGCGGCAAGAGCCATGCCGAGTCCGGGCGACAGGCCCTGGCCCAGCGAGCCGGTGGACATGTCGAGGCCGGGGAGGACGCTCATATCCGGGTGTCCCTGTAGGCGGGAGTCTATGGCGTCAAAGGTGGCAAGTTCTTCAATGGGCAGGTAGCCGCGCAGAGCTAAAGCCGCGTAGAGGCCGATTGAGGAATGCCCCTTGGACAGGATAAAGCGGTCGCGGCCTTGGTCGCGGGGCCGGGTCGGGTCGATGTTTAACTCGGCAAAGTACAGGGCGACAAGCAACTCGGCCGCGGACATCGGGCCGCCCAAGTGGCCAGCTCCAGCGTGGTGGACAGACTCGACGACGAGGCGCCGCAATTGGATGGCATAGCGCTTTAGCTCGGCGTGGCGTGCGGGCGTCAGGCTCATAGAATTTCTCCTTGTTGCGGTTCGTAAGGTAGAAATCGGTGCGGCGTTAGTCCAGCCACGAGGGGGCAACGCCAAAGGTCCGGCCACACTCGGCTAGGCGTTCGAGGTCCTCTAAGCCGATGGGAATGCCGTCGCGGGTGTACGTTTTTTCGTTGCGGTGTTCGGGTGTGCCAGGCAAGGTGACTTCGTCGTACCCGCGCAGCGGGATCATCTGTTGGCCCGCCAGACGCACCAGTTCATCGACGCCGTGGCGCACTTGCGCCGCGGGTGCGAAGAGGCCCAAGTCGAGGACGAGAATTAAGCTGCCCAGGCGCGCCGCTGGCCATTGCGCGGCGATCGCCCGGGCGCGGTCGCCGCCTTGGCCGACAAAAGCTCCGCCGAGCAGGGTGGCGACTGCGGTGTAGCCCATAGACTTGAAGAAGGCCGCTGGAATGAGCTCTTCAATGGCTTCGATCTGCTCGCTGCGTTGGTAGTCGGCGAGGATGCAGGTGGCTACATCGAGGACCACGGGTGGCCCCTCTTGTCCGGGCAAGCCAAAGCACAAGGGCGGGTTGCCGTAGTGGGCGGCGCGCTTGCCATCGTTGCTGGGGTAGTACTGGGGATAGGCCGCTTGCACTGAGAAGCCGACGCAGTTTTCCGCCATGGCGCGACGCACGTAGTGTCCGGCTGAGCCGTAGTGCCCGATGTGGCAAGCCGCGCCGATGGCGAGGCCCTTTTGCTTGGCCTTGGCGATGGCGCGTTGGGTGGCCAGCATGGTCGGCGCGTATCCGAGGCTGCCATCGCCATCGACGAAGATATGGGTGTCGCTTTCGCGCAGCACGCGGATGTCTGGTTCGGGGTTGACCTTTTGGTCGCGGATTGTGCAGCAATATCCGTACAGGGCGCGCGTTCCGTGCGAGCGCACACCGCGCAAGTCGGAATTGGTCAACAATTCAGCCAACTGCCCAGCGTGTGCAGCGGACATGCCAGCGGCGCGGAGACAGGCCGTGCCAAACGCGGTGAGGTCCGCGGCGGCGATGCGTTTGAATTCTGTGGGGGGACGGTTCATTGAACAGACTCCTGTGGGTGTTGGTTAAGGGGGGTTGGCTTGGCGGGCGCGTGCTGCGCCAACTTGCCGATGGCGATGCTGTACGTCGTAGCGACGGCCTGATAGGAATAAGACAAGCGGTGCGATCACGGCGTTTCTAGGGTGTCGAGCAATTGCTGGGTTTTAGCGTGCAGCGCAGCATCGTCCGCACTCAGTGCTAGGCTGCGGCGCAAGGCCTGTTCGGCGGCGGCGCGGTCTTTATTGCTCAACAGGCCCAAACCGAGCAGGTACCAGCCCTCGGCGTCGTCTGGGCGCACTGCAACCGCTCGGCGAGAGTAGGCGACGGCCTCGTCGTACTGTCTGAGTTGACCGGCGATGTGGCTGGCGTTGAGCAAGGCGGGAAAGTACGCTGGGTCTTGGTTGAGGGCGACCTGCAAGTAGCGCAGCGCGGCTTGGGGTTGTTGCAGCTTTAGGAGGTCGCCGGCGAGGCGGTTGAGCAGGGCGAGGTCTGCGGGGCGCAAGGCGACGGCGCGGTCGAATTTGTTCTTGGCTTGGGCAAAGTACCCGTGGCGGACGAAGAATAGGCCGAGGTTGTAGTGATGGGCGGCTTCTTCGGGCGCGTTGAGGATGGCTGCCCGCAGTCTTTTGACCTCCTTACCGGCGAGTGCTTGCAG
The DNA here is from genome assembly GCA_965221515.1 of Candidatus Latescibacterota bacterium. Lineage (GTDB taxonomy): Bacteria > Latescibacterota > UBA2968 > UBA8231 > UBA8231. Next base: position 2,052,195 of record OZ244897.1, on the reverse strand, counting down.
GTGTGTAAAACTCGTTAGTGCCTGCTGCGCCAAGCGGTCGCGACCGGCTTGGCGGGCGAGGGTGGCGAGGCGATAGAAGGCGTCGGCAAAGCCGATGTCGAGTAAGGATGCGCGCTGAAAGGCTTCCAAGGCGTCGTCCTGGCGGCCCTCGGCTGCTAGGCTTTGGCCGAGGTAGTAGTAGAGCGTGGCGTCGTTGGGAAACAGGCGCAGCGCTTCGAGCAGTTCGCGGATGGCTTCGGCGTAGCGGCCGGTGGATAAGTACAGCTCGCCCAAGCGCCGGCGCACCGGCGAGTTGTCGGGGTTGAGCTGGACGGCGCGTTGGAGATAGGTGTCGGCGCGATCGTACTGACCTAGCTTGGTGTAGATACCGCCGAGGTTGACAAAGCCCATGGCGAAGTCGGGTTTGAGGCGGACGGTTGTTTCGAGGGATTCTATGGCCAGTGCATAGCGGCCTTGAGCCGCATGAGACGAGGCCAGCACATTGTGGAGGTCGGCGTTGGTCGAGTCGATGGCTAACCCGGCGCGGGCGGCGGCGGCCGCTTCGGCAAAGCGGGTTGCCGCAAAGTGGGCGCGGGCGCGGGCGAGGTGATCGACTGGCTCCGGTGCTGGCCCTGGCTCAGAGGCGCAGGAGACGAGCACGCCGGCCGCGCCGAGCAGTCGCCACGCCATTTTAGGGCTGCTCGGCAAAGCGGTGAAAGCGGTCAATTTCCAGATTCTCATGCACTTGGTGCGTCCCGGTAGGCCAGCGGATTTCGAGGGTATCGACGCGCGTGCGTAGCCCCAAGCCGAGGGCCGGGGACAAGCTGTTGGACGACCCAAACCCCGGGCCGCTGCTGATTTCCACGACTCCGAGCAGGTCTTGGGCGCGCCAGCGCAACTGGGCCCCGATGGCCTGCGAGCCTAAATCCACGCCGATAAAGTGGTTGTGGTGCCCCTCGTTGCGGTACAGACTGTTGGCCCATAGGTCGCCTGGATAGTGGCCGCCGACGGCGGTGTAGAGGTCGAGATCGCCGTCGAGGTCGTAGTCGGCAAAACCCACGCCGTGCCCCTTGCCTGGGTTGCCGACGCCGGCCGCGGCGGTGACGTCGGCGAAGCGGTCGCCGCGATTGTGGAATAGCGCATTAGGCTCAAAGCGCGCCATTATCGGGCCGCCGTTGGTCAGGTAAATGTCGATTAGACCGTCGTAGTCGATGTCGCCATAGCCCGCGCCCATTGAGCCAAAGGAGCGGGCTAGTCCCTGCTGCGGGGCGATGTCGCGGAAGGTGGCCTGGTCGTTGCGATACAGATAGGCCCGGGTCGGGCGCAAGGCCAGTCCGGTGACTTGCGACTGCACAATGTCTTCGTAGAAGTTCATCGCTGAGACGAAGAGGTCGAGATCGCCGTCGCCGTCGGCATCGATGAAAAACCCCACGTAGCTGCCCGTGCCCGGTTTGGCCACGCCCGCCGCGGCGGTGACGTCGCAAAAGATCGGCCCGTCGTTGCGGTAGAGGCGGTTGGGGGCGGCTACGTCAATGGCGTAGAGGTCGCTGTCGCCGTCGTCGTCGTAGTCGCCGCAGGTCACGCCGAGGGTTTTGCCGCGATAGGCCACGCCCGCCGCGGCGCCGCGGTCGGCAAAGGTGCCGTCTCCTTGGTTGTGGTAGAGGCGGTTGGGCCGTCCGCTGCCGGTGATGCCCGAGGCTACATACAGATCGGGTAGGCCGTCGTTGTCGTAGTCGGTCCAGACGGCCATGAAGCTGTCATCGGCACCGGCGACTCCGGCGTTGGGCGCGACATCGCGGAAGGTTCCATCGCCCTGATTGCGGTAGAGCGAGTTGGGCGCCAGACCCTCCCAAGCCTCGCGGGTGGTAAACAGGTCCGGGCGACCGTCGCCATCGTAGTCTGCGGCAATGGCCGCCCAGCCTCCGCGCGGGTCGGCCAGATCGGCGGCGGCCGATACGTCGGCGAAGCGGCCGTCGCCGTCATTGCGATAGAGCGCGTGCGGGGTTTGGATGCCGGCGGCGAAAAGATCGGGGTCGCCGTCGCTGTCGTAGTCGAGCCACGCTACGCCGCGCCCCCGATCGCGTTTGCCGACGCCAGCGGTTGCAGCTACATCGGTAAAGCGCACGGGTGCTGCCTCGGCCAACGGGGCCAAGCCGATTTGATGGGCTGGTTCGAGGTCGCCTGGGTACGTGCCGTAGGCCTCGATATAGGCCAGCCGCAGATTCCACTGGCGCACGGTGCGCTGCGGCGAAGCTGGGGGTAGCACGTCAATGGCGCGCTGGTACGCGGCTACGGCCTGGGGATATTGGCGCAAGTGGTGATGGGCCGCGCCCAACAGGAAGGATAAGTACACGTCGTCCGGCCGCTCGGCCAGCAAGCTATCGAGGCGGGTAGCTGCGCCGGCAAAATCGCCCAAGCGCAACAGAGAGGCGGCCTGGCCCGAGCGCGCTCGGTAGTGCTTGGGATCGACGGCGAGGATGGCTTCGTACTGGGCGAGAGCCCCGGCGGCGTCGGGTTGGTCTTGGGTCATTAGCAGGTCGGCGTAGGCCATGCAGGCGACCGCGTTGCCGGGGAAGGCTGTTACGATGGAGTCGAAAAGGGCGCGGGCCTCGGCTTGACGCCCGAGTCTGCCCAGAGTTTGGGCCAACAGCAATCGGGGTTCGATGCGCTCGGGCGCCAGCCTTTGCGCCCGGGCGAGCGGAGCCAAGGCCCGTTGGTAGTGCTTTTGCCGCAAGTGGATTTCGCCAAGCGCGAGCGCGGCCTCATAGTGCAGGGTGTCGCGCCGGATGAGTGCTTCGAGCACGTAGGTGGCGGAGTCCAAGCGGCCCGCCGCCAGGTACTGACGGGCCTGTTGGTAGCGCGGTGCGGATGGGGGCGGCTCGGCGGCACAGCCCAACAAGGCGGCGAGCGCCAAACCTAGGCGCAGTGGCGTCTGGGGTAGTGGATACATTTTGCAACGCATAGTGTACGAACTGAGGGGAGAATTGGCGAGTGGCACCGGCGCAAAGCGGTTGATTGACGGCGCGTTGTGCGCTATACTTTTGCCGAACAAAAACTCTGCGGAGGTGTGCGCGATGAAGCAATGGACATGGTTGGCCCTAGCGGGTTTGTTGACCACCCTGAGTTGTGGTTCGGACGAAGCGGTTCAATCGACGCCCGATTACGCCGATGCTTGGGTCGGCGAATACGAGGGCACCGGGAATTTTGCGCTGTCCAATGGCGTCAGTGGGCAAGACCGCCCCGTTACAATAAGCATTGTGCGAGTCTCGCCTAAGCAAATTACCGTGTCTGCCACGTTGGTTTATGGCGAGGGCCGCAACGATTTTATCCAGGCAATCAACATTCTGCAACCCGACGATCCCGAGCAGATCACCTTGGAGGTGCGCTACCTCAATGCCAAGACGGTCTATGCTTTCACCCAACAAGAAAACACCATCACTGGCTCGATCGCGACGAGTTCGCTGCGGCTGGGAGGAACTTGGGGCCAAGATCAAATCATGACCGCGCTAGCGGTCGTTCGGCAATAGACTGTGATTTGTCGGATGTACGAGATTTGCCGCGATCGCTTTGCTACCCCGATAAAACGCAACTGACGGATGGCTGCTGGCAAAAACAACCGCGAGCACGTGCCGCGCCGGCGCTTGTTTTACTTAGGGGCCGCCGCGCTGGCGGTTGCCCTCGGCGTGGGCGGCTCGTATTGGTATGCACAGTACCAAACAAACGCCGCGCAAAAGGCCGTTGAGCAAGGCGACCGCTTGCTGGGCAAGGGCCAGATCGACGAAGCGGTCCGCTACTATCAGCAGGCTGTTGAGCTCGAGCCAGACCTCGCCCAAGCCCATAGCAATTTAGGTGCGACGCACGCGGCACTAGAGCGCTTTGCCGAGGCAATCCCCCACTTCAAACAGGCACTGGAGCTGGCGCCCGAGCACTTTGAGGCGCGGATTGGCTTGGCCATTTCGCTCGACGGATTGGGCCATTTTTTAGCCGCAGAACAAAGCTACAAGAAGGCCCTGGCGCTGCGGCCTGACTTTGGGGCGATCTACTACAACCTCGGCTATCTCTACCACCAACAGGGCCTCTATGCAGAGGCCGCCGCGCAGTACCAGGAAGCGGTGCGCTTGGTGCCGACCTTCCTACAAGCCCGGGCCAATTTGGGGCGGGTCTATCACTTGCAGCACCGACCAGGCGAAGCCATTGCCGAGTACCAGCGCACCCTCGCCGATCACCCAGACGAAGGGCAGGTGTACGCGCATTTGGGCGAGAGCTACATGGCCTTGAGCCAATACGCAGAAGCCAGAGCGGCCTATCGGCGGGCCGTCGATCTCGGCGTCGAGACGGCCAACGGGTTTTACGACCTTGGCGTCATCAGCGAGCAGGAAGGCAAGCTCGAAGCCGCGCGGAGTTACTTTCACCAAGCCCTGCTCAAAAATGCGGCCCACGCCAATTCCTATCACCGCTTGGGGGCAGTAACGGCCAAGCTAGGGCAGGAGCAACAGGCCGCCACCTACTATTTGGAGGCCATAAAGCGCGATCCCGGCCACGCCGGAGCCCATTACAGTTTGGCCCAACTCTACCTCAAACAAGGCCGCCGCGACGAAGGGCAACAGCTCATGCAGACCTTTGCCCAGCTCAAGGAATACGAGGGCCGGCTATCGAGCCTCAGACGGGCCGCGAGTCGGTCGCCGCGCTCACCGGAGGCTAGCTACAACGTGGGACTGCTCCACCTAGAGTTCGGGTATGTCAACAAGGCCGCCGCAGTTTTTGAACAACTCCTCAAACTCCATCCCGAGTTTTCGCCCGCGCAGGAGCGGCTCGCCGAGATCGAGCGGGTGCGCACCGCGCACAGCGCGGGTTGATCGGTTACTGAGGATTGGCACCCAATTCGAGGAGGGCGTGTCCCTGCCCTTGGCGGAGGACCAACAGCTTGTTGGCCGGCACGTTTTCGATTGTGTAGGTACTGCCGTTGGGATAGGTGGCTTCGATGCGGTTGATCGCCGGCGCTGCGCCCAAGCCGAAGTGGACGCGCAAGTCGCTGTGCGAAAGGTAGCTGCCGGCGCCGTTGACCGTGCGCGACTGGCGCGTACCAGCCGCTTGCAGGCTGATGCGCGTGCCGACCCCAGCGCGATTGTCTTGGCGGCCAAAGACCTGGACCACGAGATAGTTTCCCGCATTCCCCCCATCGTTGCGCAATAAAGTCGGCGCGTCGTTGAGTTCGACGACGAACAGGTCGATATCGCCGTCGTCGTCGTAGTCGCCAAAGCAGGTGCCGCGGCTGACTTTGGCCGGCGCTAGCTCAAGGCCGGCTGACACCGGGGCGAAGTGGCCGTCGCCCTGGTTGCGAAAGAGTTGATTGGGCTGGCGGTACGCCGTGCCAGTTGCTGCTTGGTCAACCTGCGGATATACGTGGCCGTTGGCGACGAAGAGGTCGAGGCGACCGTCGTTGTCGTAGTCGAAAAAGCGCGTTCCCCAACCCAACATCTCTACCGTGGGTGCGGCTAGACCGGTCGTGGTCGTGACATCGGCAAAACGCACCCCTGCCTCGTTGCGGTAGAGCGTATTGGTCTCGGTAAAAAAGTGGGTCACGTACAAATCCGGGTCGCCGTCGTTGTCGTAGTCGCCAAAGTCTGCGCCCATGCCGGCTTCGACATCGCCGTCGCCGTTGTACGCCACCCCGGCGATGAGAGCGACGTCTTGGAAAGTGCCGTCGCCTTGGTTTTGGAACAGTACATTGGGGGTCTCGTCGTTGGCGACAAACAGATCGCTATCGCCATCAGCATCGTAATCGGTCGGCACCACGCCCAAGCCGTAATAGCGGTTGGCGGCGGCCACGCCGGACGCTTGGGAAACGTCGGTAAATGCGCCGTCGCCCTCGTTGCGGTAGAGCACGTCCGGTGCGCCGACTAGTCCTTTGGGGCCACAATAGACTTGGAGGCCGCTGAAAAAAGTACAAAGCGGCGGCTCGGGCGGTAGGTGCTCGGCATCGAAGACCACGTAGTTGGCCACGTAGAGGTCGAGGTCGCCGTCGCGGTCGTAGTCGAAGAAGGCCGCGCTGGCGCTGTATTGGTCGCCGCCGACGCCCGCTGCTCGGGTCGCATCGGCAAAGCGGTCACCGCCGCGATTGCGATAGAGTACGTTGGCCCCGTAGTTGGTCGCGTAGAGGTCTGGGTGGCCGTCGTTGTCGATGTCGCCTACGGCCACGCCGCCGCCCCAACCGGCGTCGCCGACTTTAGCTTGTTGGGTGATTTCGCCAAAAGTACCGTCGCCGCGATTGCGGTAGAGCGCGTTGCCCGGCCCCGAGCGATCGCGGTAGGTGGCAAAGGTGGCCCCGTTGACTATGTAGAGGTCGAGGTCGCCGTCGGAGTCGTGGTCGAAGAAGGCTGCGCCGCTGCCGTGCGATTCTAGGATGTAGTGCTTTTGTTGCCCGCCAAACACATTGCGATAGGTGATGCCAGCCGCCGCGGTTTGGTCGCTAAATTGGGGTTGGGCGCGCAGGGGAAAAGCGCCTAGCAGCGCGGCGCAAAACAGTAAAAAGAAGCGCACGGCTCAGCGAGGGTCGGCAAGCGTCCAACCGGCTATCGGCCGATAAGCGCAGATGAACGCAGAGGTGCAGGGCCGTCGATTGGGCGCAGTCACGGGGCGACCGCGTAGTGTAGGCCGGTGAGCAGGTGCAATGCTTGTTTGGCGGCCTCGTGGTCGGGGCCTTCGCGCTCGGCGAACATGCGCTCTAGCGGCCGTACGGCTGCGGTGTCGCCGATGCGGCCGAGGGTGCGGGCACTCTCGACGCGGACCCAGATGTTGTCGTCGGTCAAGGCAAGGCACAGCGCGGCGAGGGCGCGCTGCGTGCGGTGGTGTCCCAACAGTTGCGCGGCGATGTAGCGCACGTTGTCGTCGCGGTCGTCGAGGGCGTTGAGGGCGGCTGTTTCGGCCTGCGAAGTCCACAGAAATTGCAGCGCGGCGAGGGCCTGTCGGCGCACCGCGGGGACGGTATCTGCCAAGGCGCGCACCAGATCAGGCACGGCCGTGGTGTCGCGGAGGTTGCCCAAGCTCCAAGCGGCGGCACCGCGCACCGCGGCGACTGAGTCGGCGGCGAGCGCACCGGCTAAGGTGGGGTGGAGGCGGGGGTCGTCGAGTTGGCCAAGGGCGCGGACGGCCTGTTGGCGGACATAGGGGTTTGGGTCGCCGAGGAGCGATTTGAGGAAGGGGGTGGCGCGCAGATCGCCGATTTGGCCGAGGATTTGCGCGGCAATGTAGCGCAGGCTATCGCTGCCGGCGGCTGCGCGGTCCAGCAAAGGCTCGACGGCTGCGCCGCCTAGTTGCACCAAGGCGTGGCTGGCGTCGAGGCGCACTTGGCGCCGCTGATCGGCGAGTTGGTCGATGTAATAGTCGGCTTGGTGGGCCGCGCAGCTCAACAGGCTGGCGCCGAGGATGGCTAGGGCGAGTTTGGACATGGGCGGCTTAAGTGAAACACGTTCAAATTGCCGTGTCAAGCAGGACCAGTGCAAAGTAAAGGAGCAAAACACACAAAAAAGCACACCGTGCGTTTAGAAAAGCACGGTGTGCTTTTAATGTGCGCCGACCTGCTTCCTAGGCCGCGGTCAACCCATGAGCAGCCATCGATCAGTTGACCATCTGCATGAGGCGTTGGGTGATCGACCCTTCTTGCGTCAGGGCGTAGATGATGATGTTGACTGCCAGTTGTAGTTGGCGAGTTGAGTCTCCGCCGCGCGTGTCGTTTTGCCAGCCCCAGCCCCCGGTGTCGCCGGGCGTGACGCTGGCTAGCCTACCTTTGATGTAATGGCCGCGCAGATAGTTCCAAGTCCTAACGCCCGATTTGCCTTGCCCTAGTGAGGGAGGATAGCCAAAAGGCACGCCTCCGCTTAAATCGAAAAAGGAGGTATAAACCGGGTGATCTTCTGGCAGGCGCTCAGACCAGAAGTCTTTGCCGCGGACTAGGCCGCCGTACTTTTCTAGTGCCTCGCCGTAGATCCCGTTGAACGTAAAACCGCCTGCTACTAGGTACTGGGCCAAGTTGGCCATTTCGGTCTCGGTCGGCACCCCCTGCGGCAGGATGATAGGTACTTCCATCAGGCGTGGGTCGTCAAACGTGATAAAGCCGAGGAATTCGGCCTTGAGGCCGGTGTACTCGTTGAGTACGTCGCGTAGTCGGTCGAGGGTTGTGAGTTGGAGCGTGACCGTGCCGTAGCCAGAGGTGCCACCGGCCAAGGCCCGCGAGGACATGACTTGAGCCATCTTGACAAAGCCCTTGATGGCCTGCTTATCGGTGGCGTCTTGGACGATAATGGCGCGGTAGCGGCCGGTGTCCATGTTGTTGACATCGAGCATTTCTAGGCCCATGTCGATTTTGTGCTCGGAGGTGCGGGTGCTGGTTACGGCCGCGGCGGTCAGCTTAGGCTCGATAGTCATGGTGCTGGTCGGGCTGAAGGCCGATTCCCCGGCCAGGCGGATTCCCGAGCCGCTGACGCCGGCGATTAGGCTGCGGGTGTTGAACGAGGCCGTGGCCTGTACTTGGTCTAGGCGCGCTTGGGCGAGCTGGACTTCGCGGCGTGCGAGTTGGCGCTTGGGCTGGGGAATTTTGCGCAGTTCCAGCGGTTTGGTCAGCCGCGGCTCGCGCTTGATGAACTTGGTCGTCAGAGGCCGCGGCGTCTTCTGCTCGGCTTCTTGAAAGGGATTGATTGCAACGACGACCAGCAAGAGGGCCGCAGCAGAGGCTAGGGCGATAACAAAGCCCCGGCGCAGGCGGCGGACCAGACTGTCGAGATCAAAATCTCGAGTGGGCGAGGCAAAGCGCGTGGAGACCCATTTCTTACTCATAGCGACCTCCTCAAAGGACGTTTTGGCGAAATGACCCGGTCGTGGACTTGGGGCCCTTCTCCGCTTTTTTTGAGCTTTTTGTCGAGTTTGCGCAGCCGAGCAATGGCCGTAGTTGAATCTAGTTCCACCACTTCTATTTGCCCCACTTTCTGCTGCGATGGCCTAGGCCGCCACACATCGAACCGCATTCGCTTTGTCAGCCCGTGCCCAGCGCCGATGTTTAGCTGGACATGGGGTTTGCCCTTCCGTTCGGGCAATAGGGCTGTGATGCGGCCCTCTAGCGGCAAATTCGCGTCTAGGTCGGGGGCTAGATTGTCGGCCAGCCCCATTAACACGCCCCGCATCGTGGCCAGGTCGCTGCTGGGCTTGGAGACGAACCAACGCTCGGCGACATTGAGTGCCCGTTCTGTAGCAGGATCGGCCATTTGCAAGCGGAGCAGATCGGCTAGGAAAGCCTGCGTTAAGCCAGGATGCGACGCGCCTGGGTACTTCCAAGTATTATAAAGGAATAGCTGTTGGTCATAAGGTATCGCGGCTGAGGAGTCGCGCAAGTCCGACCAGAAAATTTTGTCGCGGTGCAAATCCTCCAGCCTGACTTCGAGTTGACAGACGATGGCGGGCAGGGAAATCACCGTGTAGGACTGGTCTTCGCTTGGGCCTTGATCGTCTAATAGCCCCCAGTTTTCGCGGTAGTCAATAACTTGGTTGTGGTATGTTTTATGGGCTTTGTTGAAAGTGAAATAAGCGATGTAATCGATGGATTCTCGTCCGGTGGGATTGCCGGCCTGGCGGATACTCTGCAAGCGCACGACGCGAAAGCGGCCTAAGTCGGTAAAGACATCTCTGACCGCGCGCTCGATTTCTCGCATCAGGCGGGGATGCTGCTCGGCGAGGTGGACGGGCAGGAGCTGTTGGTCAACGAGATTGGTAAAGACCAAGCCGATGGTGTATCTGTGCGGCTGGGCGTTGGCTGGCTGGCCGCTGAGTGCAAGGGCCAATCCAATGAGGAAGAGAGACTGCACGGGATTAATTGACGGGCGATTGAGGAAAAGATTGGTGTATTGCATCTGCTTGATGATATAAATGGTATGCTCTCGCAGAGCAACTTTTTTTCTTGACAACCCTTTAGCAGGGGCTTTATTATGAACCGTTCAAATTGCTCGTCCACTTCTCAAGACAAGGAGATTGCTGTAATGAAGAAGCTGACTCTTTTGGCCACTGCCGCGGCCCTTTGCGTTGCGACACTGGCCGATGCCCAGCCGCCGATACGCTACTTCGACTTGCCCAAGTTCACCCAGCCTCCCACGCTCGATGGCGATCGCGCAACGGTTGCTGACGAGTGGGCCGGTGCGCTGGAGTTTCCCTGCTCGCCAGACCAGATACAGCTCGACGGTCAAGAGTTTGGCTGGCGCAATATTGAGCAAGGAGCTAGCGAAGTGAGCACCAACCAACTCAACGAAAACGGCGAGACCGAAGTAGCCGGCGAAGGCCGCACTAACGCCGATTTCGAGTCTGTTATCTTGCAGGCGTGGGACGACGATGCCCTGTATTACCTCGCCGAGGTTAGCGATAACGTCCGCGACACCGAAGGCGGCGGTGAGGCTCGGGCTTGGTGGGAGCGCGACAGTGTGTCTCTTTACCTCGACCTGAACAACGAAGATTGCGCGTGCGGCGACCCGGCCCCGACTAGCTACGTCAATCTAAACGTGGTCAACTTCATGGCCGTGCCTTTCGGCTCGAACGAGTTGTCCGTTTGCTACATCGTCACAGTAGATAATCAGCGCGTAGATGTCCACGATCCCGATGCAATTGAGGGGTTTGAGTACGGCTTCCGCGACGCTGGCGACGAGTTCGGCGACGAAGGCGACGCCGACTACGTTATTGAAGGCAGGCTGCCGTGGGATACCTTCCTGCGCAACGGAAATCTTTATGAAGCCCCCACGGCTGGCTCTGAGATGGGTTTTGCCTGGCTGCCGATTGATCCCGATGGCGAAGATGCCTACGGCGGTCAGATCCAGTGCGTGGCTTGGGCGGGCGGTAACATGTCCGAGTTCGCCAACTGGGTCTTCGTGGATGCCCCGGCCGGTCCGACAGGTACATCGGTCGAAGAAGATTCTTGGGGCCGCGTAAAGGAGACCTTCGTCCAGTAGTCAACGGTCTCTGCGATAGATTTATGAGAAAATGGGAAGTGGGCTTGACGCCTGCTTCCCATTTTTTTTTTCTTGACGTGCGAACTTGGGCAAATATATGTTTTCGCCCAGTATCTAAATCCTACGTGATCCGCAAGGGGTTTTTCATGCTGTGTTTTCTACGATGCTGCGTTGTTAAGCAGTGGGTAGTATTGTCTGCGCTGGTTTGCGCTGGCCTGTCCGCGCCAGCAGAGGCGCAGCGCCACCCCGAATCCGGCGGTCCGCTGCCTTATTACAACCCTGCTCCCGGTACGCCGCAGGATCCCCCGTGGAAAAAGCGCCCGCCTTTTCTGCGTGGGCCTCAAGACCGCTATGACCGAGGGCTGGGGAGGGCGTTCCTCAATACCGCAGTCAACGTCCCCTATCTCAACTACGCCGACGAAAAGTACATTGCGTACTACCGCGAGACCGTTGCTTGGGCTACCCCGTCGGGCCGCTCGCCAAGGACCCGCAACGTGGGTTGGGATCGGATGGGCAACTATATGGGCGGTGGCTATCAGCGTCTCCTGACGATAGAAGAGTCGCGCAGCGGCAATGACTTTAGTGGATATAGCTATATCGACCACAAGTATCGGTCGTTTCGGGTTGGCCACTACACGTACAAGGATTTGCACTGGATCGCCACGGTGGGCAACTTGACCACCAGATCGGACGTGCGCACCATCTTCACGCCGCTTACGCTAGTCAACAGCAAGTTGAACGTACTGCGGATGGATATCAACTACAAGGAGCGCGACCGAGCGACGCTGCTCTACTCGCGTGGCGGAGAACAAGCCGGCGCCCAATTATTCTCCAAATGGGCGTTTGGCCAAGAAGGCGACGATGCTTGGGACACTTCACCGGTGCTGCTGTTTGGCGGCCACTATCAGCACGAAATAGGTAGCTTCGCCAGCGTTGGCGGAACGTTGATCAACCAAATTATGGCCTCGCCAGATCTGTCGAGATCGAGTGCTTGGCGTGGCGATTTGCCCTATGACATGCTCGGCCCCAAGACCATCCGCGTGTTTGTGGCCGATGACTCGCCCGACGACGCCCGGGCCAATGCCATTGTCTATGGCGTGGACATCGTCCTCGAGGGCACACGCAACACAGAGTCGGTGCGCCTGACCAGCCTCGACGACGATCCAGACTACGACCCAATGCTAGAAGCCGGGCCGCCAGAAGGTGGGGCCGTCCTCGCTGGTGGGCGCGAGGCCGAGGGCAAAGTGCCGGTGGTTTATACTTTCGTCCTCCCAGCGGATGTGACGGTGCGCTCGGTGCGCTTTGTCGCCGATGTGGCTGGCGATTATCGGGTTGGTGTCAGCCAGACCCACGATTTTTTTAATATTGATCGCCGCGGCAATGCGGCGATCACCGAGGTGGCTTGGCCAGCCCCCATCGCCAGTGCTGGTGAGCGGGCCATACGGCGTCCGTTCAAGTGGTACACAGACGAAGACGAGGAACTCTACTACACCGTCATCCGCGCCGATGGTAGCGACCGTAGTGGCGCAAATCGGCGGATGGTCTCCTTTGACTACGGCATCCCCACCGGGCAGAGCTTGGCCTCAATCAACTATCAGGTCGAGTTAGTAGGGCTAGAAGTCAGCGGCGAGATGGCGCACAACCTGCAAAATTTCATGTTCCCAATCGGCAATAACGAAGGCGAGCGCAGCAGCGAACGCGCCTTGGCGTGGTGGGTCAAGGGCATCAAAGATCTGGCTGGTGGCTTATCTCTCGGTGGCGAAATGTATCGCATGGAGCCCAACTATGGCGGCGGCTACGACAGCTATCGCGGCGGCATGGCCTTCCACTACGACGGGCAAAGCGCGCCCGGCGAAAGAATCTCTACAGCCACCGAGGAGTTTCCCCTCCACGAGGACAACGACGATCACGACCTCTTCCCCGATGAACATACCGAAGATACGGCCACGGCCGAGCCGCGGGCGCTTTATCCAGGCAATGCCAACGCCCAAGTGTACCCCGGCCTCGACGAGAATGTCGATAATATCCCGGACATGGATCGCAACGAAAACTTCATTGTTGACTGGGAAGAAGCGTTTCTGACCTACGATTCAGAGCCGCCCGAATTTGTCTATGGCATCGACTTCAACAACAACAACGTGCCCGACTTTCGCGAAAACGACGATAAGCCGGATTACCCCTATCCACGCGACCAAAAGGGCCGACACCTCTTTTTGCGCTACGACCGCTTGGGGCGCTGGGGCAAGTTCATCAGCCTAGGCCGCTACGACAACAGTCAGATTGCCGGCCCGGGCAAATCCGAGGGGATTTACTTCCGCTACGCCTATGAGTTGGAAAAGCGCGGCGTCGGTGCGCTGAAGATCAATTTCGACGCCAAGCAGGTCAAAGACGACATTCCAGATCACACCTATATATTTATAGTGCCTATTGACGATATAGAGAGAATCAACTGGTTAAACGAGCCGGACGGCCCGCCCGAGCGCGCGGGTTTTTGGCGGCCAGCAACGCCGGACGAACTGTTGATGCGCGACAGCTTTGTGCAGCTGCTGTTTTTTGACAGCACCTATCAGGGCTTTCGCGGCTTCAACATTGAAAACGGCTTCCTGTGGCAGCGCAACAGCCAAGCCGAAATTGAGCTTGCAGACGGCAGCGGGCTGTTGCAGCCCCAAGACGTGCGCTCGCGTTTTTCCATCGTCAACAAAATCGACTATACCCACAGCTGGGGTGCCTTCAGCGTTACGCCCAAGCTGAAGCATCGGACTATTTTTGAGCAGGTCGAGAGCGAAGCGGTGCCGCGGAAATCGTACAGCGACTTCATCCCCATCGTAATGGGGCGCTACAGGCTCACGCCCAAGACCAGCTTTCAGCTTGGCGTCCAGGGGCTGCCCTTGCTGCCATTTAAGCACTGGGATCGCGCCTACGAGGACGAGACATACACCCAGACCGATTATCTGGCCATGCTGAGCATTACCGCCGACTACTTTGGCATCCGCGACAATTCGATATTTTTTGGCTACCAGCGCACGCGGCGGGATTTTAGTCATGCCGGGCGGCCTGATTCCAAGCAGGGCATCCTCTTCGTAGAGTTGATATCCCCCTTCTAAGGATGCAAATGTACATGAGACCGATTGCAAAATACATCCGCATTTTCCTGTGCCTAGCTTTGGTCGCCGGGGGGTGCGCGACCCTTAGATCACTCGAATCCCAGGCCGAGCAGCAGTACTTCATCGAGCTAGCGCCGGTCCTACCCGATGGGGATACCTATTACATCGATCCAATCGACAGTTCGGTCGTGTGGAGCGAGCAAGGGGTGCAAGTCAAGGTCAAGTTTTACGACGATGCCATGCTCGATGCCGAATACGACCCTCGCTTTACGCCCTATACGCTGACGGGCGTCGAAATTCCCGGCTTGGACTATACGCCGCCGTTGTGGACGGTTTTTGCCGTGACGGTAATCAACCGCACCCGAGAGCGGGTAGAGCTAGATCCCACGCAGACTATACTGCGTTTGGACGACGGCCGCCGTTTGCTCTGCCGCCAAGGGGCGGGCGGTTGGTACGACCAGGACGAGTTCTTCGATTCCGCGAATACGCAGGCAAGCGCGGCGCAGATTGGGGCGGGCGGTTGGTACGACCAGGACGAGTTCTTCGATTATTCCTATTTGAAGTGGGGAGGACAAGAAGGCAATGTGCGCTATCACGCCAACTTGGACCGCAACCCGATTTGGGAAAAAAGCCAGTACCGCCGAGAAAAGCCCGTGCGCAAAGGCTCTAGATACGTCGGCAAGCTGACCTTTCCGCCGCTGCCGGCAGAGACTAAGGCGTTCACCCTCGAAGTAAATGACTTCATTTTGGCCTTTGATCGCTTTCAAGTAGGATACGGCAATCCGGTGGAATTTACCGACTTGAAATTCCACTTCAATGTCGATCACGGAGTGCGTTGGGTGGAGAATAAGTAATGAAAAAAGTGGTAGAATATGTCGGCGCGACGCTTATTGTCGGCGCGATGGCCTGCACTTTGAAATACGAGGCCCTCAAGGATACTAGTTTGCCCAATCCGCCGTCGCTGCCGGTCAAGATATACGTCAAGGAATTTCCGGTCGAAAGCAAGGCCAATGTGGTCGATCCGCGCAGCGCCACTTCAGTCGCCGATCAAGGGGCTCAGTATAGCACGAACGCCCTCGCGAGTGCGGGAAGTCGCTTGTTGCAGATTACCCGGCCTTCGCGCATTGAGGATTTGTCTGGGGCCTTGTTGCGCGAACTGCGCAAGGATAGGGTGCGGATCTTCACCCAGACCGATCGGGTTGAGGTGCTAGACGAAGACAGCGTGCGACAAGTAGATAATCCCTTTGCGCTCGTTGCTGAGGACTCGGACGAAGCCGACTTGGAAATCAGCGGCACGGCGCTGATTACCAGCCAGCGGGTGCGCAAAGTATTCTCGCCGCAAACACAGCGGGTGCAGGTTGAGGTCTCAGTCAAAGATCTCAAAACCGGCCAAGTGAGTAAGAAAAGCCCGGTGGATGCCGGCATTGTCATGATCTTCAACTCTAGGGAGCTGGAGGAAGCCCTCGCCGTTGCGGTGGTGACCAGCCTGACGCAGAGGCTGCTATTCTGAAAGTGCTGAGGCTGGGCGCACTGTTGCTGTTGTTTGAATTCAGTCCGTGTCGTGCTGAATTGAATAGCTGGGTCGTAGATTCGGTCGAAGCATTTGCCTTGGGAACGACTCAAGGCGTCCAAGTGCATTCTGATAGCCTCGTCATTCTGGCGCAGTTGGGCGAGGATGTAAACGTGGCCTTAGGACGAGTTGTGCTAGACGATTTTGCCAAGCCTGTGCCGCTAACCGACGGCGCGATTGACCTCGTGCGGAGCGAGTGGATCTCGGGCACCAATCACGTATTCGACAAGCAGTTTACCGTCGATCTTGGGTTGGACCGGGCGATCAAGCGGGTGCGCGTGCTCGCGGGCGAGACGGCGCTTAATCAGCCCGAGTATTTCGTCCGTGGCTACAGGCTCGAAACAGCCGCCCAAGCGGCACCGCAGGTCTGGCATCTGTTGGCCGAGCAGCCGGACAATTTCGTCCTCAATGTAGATACCAGCGCAGATTCTACTTGGGCCGCCACGGACGAGCGCGGAGCGGCCATCCCGCGCGCGGGTCGCTTCGTGCGGCTGACAATAACTCGCCAAGATCGCAGCAACTGGGTTGCCCTCGGCGAAATTGAGGTGTTTGGCGTGGGCTACGTTAGCGAAGGCTTTATAGAGGACCGTTTTGTTCCGCCTACCCCGGTCAATGTAGGGCAGATCCGCTGGCGAGCCGAGCGCCCGCCGCGCACCGGCATTGCGTTGCAAGTGCGCGGCACGACCCAAGAGCCTTGGGCAAGCGTTGCGGCGCACGCCGACGGGGAGTTTTTCTACAGCGGGGCCGAGCCGGTTGCGCAGTTGGCATACCGGGCCCATTTGACCAACTCGGCTCCTTTTGTCAGCCCGGCGCTCAAGCGCATTGCCATTGACTACGATCCTATTTTGGTCGCGCAACAAATTGAGGCCGAGGTAGTTGCACCCGATCGGCTGCGCAAGGGCGAGGAAACGACGCTGACCTATCGAGTGGAGATAGCAACCGGTGGCGATGATTACGGGGTTGATCTCTTGCGCGTCCAAGGCCCCTTGCTTGGCATAACAGCCGTGCGCGTCGATGGTAGAGAGTTGGTGCTTACACAAAGCTACACTTGGGCCCCGACGCCGGATCGGGAGGGCATGGTGGTAGCGCTGGCACCTAGCGAGCAGATCCGGGCCATGGCGACGGTTGAAATTGAGGGGCCGGCGCTGTTTGTGCGCGACAAGACCGCCATGCGCTTTGCGGCTGGCAACCAGGCGCAAGGCGACCGAGACGGCTACGTGAACTGGCAGCAGGGGCGAGAAAAGCCGGGTGCCACTTGGACGGTACTGGCTGCGGGGACGCCGTTGCAGCTTTTGGGTCAAGTGGAGGTAGAGCCGCGCCCGTTTTCGCCGTTTGCCGATGAATATGCGCGCTTTGCCTTGGTTGTTGGCAATATCGAAGAGGGCCGAGAAGTCGTGCTAAAAATGTACGACCTGACCGGTCGGCCGATTCGCCAGTTGGCGCAGACTGGAAGTGCTCGGACCTATCAGTTCGAGTGGGACGGCCGCGATGCGCGCGGCCGCGTTGTCGAGCCGGGGCTCTATCTGTACGAGGTTGGGATAGCCGGAAGCGATACGATGCGCCGAGGTACTTTTGTGGTGGCGTACTAGCGTCCTCTGGCTGGCCCTCGTCCCGCCGGTCAGCGCGGCTTTTGAATTTTCGGGACGAGGTGCCCACAGCGCGGCCCTCGGCGGTGCTTTCGCCGCCAGCATTCGGACGGTTGATGCCGTTTGGCACAATCCGGCTGGCAACGCCCGGCAGCAACAGTGGCAGGCTGGCACGACGCATGCGTTGCTCTATCCTGCGTTGGACCACAGTCCAACGCTAAACGGCTTGTCGGCAACCGGTCCTTGGCGGGGCGGCGGCTACCAATTGGGTCTTTCGTTTCTCGGCGCCGATGGCTGGGGCGAAGAAGTGATTGCCTTGGGCTACGGGCGACCGCTGGACGAGCGATTCGCCTTGGGCGGCAGCTTGCGCACCAGTGCTTGGAAGGCCGGTGCGCTGTCGCAGCGGGCTTGGCAGCTCGATGTGGGAGCAACTTGGGAAGTGGGTTTTATACACCCGCGGGCGTATGTGCGCTTGGCGTTGGTCGCCCAAGGTTTAAATGGCGCGAATATCGCTGTGGGCGGCCAAGCCGCCGGCCAACAAAAACCGGCCGTCGTGGCGGCGGCCTTGCTCAACTGGGCGGGGCGGGAAGTCCTGCTCGACATTGAGCGGCGCGCTGGGCAGACCGAGTTCAGGATGGGGTACGAGACGCCGACGGTGAGCCTCAACGGCGCTCGGTTCCGCCTCGGTGGGGCTGTTGTTGGTGCGGATTTTGACCGGCGCGAGCTCAATGTGGGGCTTGGCCACAACTACAAGCAATGGCATTTCGATTATGCTTATTCCTATCCGCTGCACCTGTCCGGCTATGGAGGTGTGCATCGGTTCAGCGTTGGGTATCGCCAACACGAATGAAGACCGAATCTCTATTTAATGAGGATAGCTGCCATGAGTAGTAATGCGACAAAGAAAATGGTGAGGGCCGCGCTCCTGGCGTGTGTTGGGTTGGCAATGCTGGGGGCCGACGCCGCCGCGCAGACCTTTCTGCGCAACCGAGATTTTCTCAACCTCGGCCATCCCGAGCCGTATTTGAACTACGGGCGCAAAGAGTACGATCCCTATCCCTCGGTGATCAACGCACGCAACCGCTACGACCGCTTGGGCAACTACCTGTCGCGCGGTTTCAATGTCTTCACTTGGGAATTTTCTCGCCCTGGCGAAAGCAATATCAACACCCGCACCGCCCAGTACTTGGGATGGTTTGCCAATCTGGTGATGCTCAACGACTCGTACAAGGGCTGGAACTACCGAGTGACCTTGGGCGAAGATATCCGCGCCAAGTTCTCCGATCTGACCTTTAGCGACCCGCGCTTCTTTGGCATTTTGCTCGACGGCGCTTCCTCGGACAACAAGTTCACCCTGATGCTCAGCCAAGGCGGCGATCTGCTGAACGCGGCCAAGTTTTCGGCCTTCAGAGCGACGCGGGAGACCTCGCCGGTGTTGATCTTTGGCGGCCACTGGGAGACCAAGCTGGGCAATGTGCTGCGGATGGGGGCTACGTACTTCAACCAGCACATGGCCAATACGGCCGATGAGAACGGCTCCTTTCTCAAGGGCGATACCCCCTATAGTATGCTGCCGCCCTCTTTCATCGAAGTCATCGTCGAAGACGATTCGCCCGACGATTTAGGCCGGCCGGCCACCGTCTATGACGTGGATGTGGTGATCATCGGCGAGTCGCAGGGGCAGCGGGTGCGCTTGACCAGCATTGAAGGCGATCCTGAGTACGATTCGAGTTTGAAGATGATCGATCCGGTTGGCGGGGCCGAGGGCGGGTTGTTGGTCGCTGGCGGCGAGCAAGTAGTGTTCCGTTTTCAAATGCCGCAATTCAATCTTCCAGATGCTGCGGAGTACTCGGCCGATCCCGACGGATTTACGCCGGGGCTGACGATGAAATCGGTGCGCTTTTTGGCCGATGTCGAGGGCGACTACCGCATTTTGGTGCGCCAACAGCACTTGTTTTTCGACCAAAGGGTTCATCAAAAGAACGTGGACAAAGTGGCCGAAGGCGACGACCGCTACGCGCCGGGCGGCAGGAGTTACGAAAATCCTTTTACCAAACTGAAAGGCGACGACGCAATCAAGCCGCTTGAAGATGTGCTGGCAGAAAATCCCGAAGCCTTCAAACAGTGGCCAGTGGTACCCAATCCGAGCACGACTCAGTCTTCGCCGTTTTTGCAATACAAGTGGGATTTGCTCGATCCGACCCGCGTGGGCTATACGGTGCTGCGCTCTGACGGCAGCGGCTCGGGCCGCAAAGTGGTCGAGTTCGACTACGGCATCCCCACCGGCCAAGCCCTCTACGGATTGGACTGGGACTTAAACTTCAAAGGGCTCGAGGTAAAGGGTGAGTTGGTCGCCAATCCCCAGTACTTCCTCTTTCCGGTGGGCAGCAATGCTGGCAAGCGCTTTGACAAGCAGGCGCTCGGCTATTTCCTCACCGCCCAAAAGCAAGTGGGCCCGGTCGAGATCGGCGGCGAAATTTTCAACCTAGATCCAGACTACAGCGGCAACTACGACAGCGACCGCGGCGGCGTGGCCTTCTTCAGCGACGATTGCTTTGTCTGTCCACAGATGCAGGAAATGTCGGTCATGACCGATAATGACGACAACGACCAGTGGCCAGACGAGATGCTCAACGAATTACCCAGCGCGGAGAAGGCCGATTCGGGCATTTTCCCCGGGCTAGACGAAAACAACGACCTAATCCCGGACAGCGACCAAAACTTCAACGGCATTCCCGATTGGACGGAGCCGATTCTCTTTTACGACGCCGATCCGCCGGATTTCATCTACGGCATTGACTTCAACAATAACGGCGTAGTGGATTACCGCGAAAACGACGCCTTGCCCGATTATCCCTACCCGCGCGACCGCCGCGGAATCCACTTGGTGGCCACCAAGAAAGGCCTGGGGCGTTGGGGCAAATGGGCCTCGGTTGGCTACTACACCATGGAGGAGCCAGCCGGCGGCGGTGAGGCCAAAGCCATGTACGCCCGCTACGAGCACAACTTCACCTCGCCTTATTTGGGCAAAATTCGCATCAACGAGGATATCAAGCAGGTCCAAGATGACATTCGCGACGACGTGTACATCTGGGAAGATGTGGGTTTTACCCAGCGGATACCCAGCCCTTTTCCGCATTTGAAAGGCCCGATGATCGAGGCGCGGGATCTCAATTCGCAGATTTTTCCGCCGGATGTCGATCCGCTGAACATGCGCAATAGCTTGGTCAATACCTTGTTCATCAGCTCGACCTTTCGGCAGCTTTCCAACCTCAATGTCGTCAACAGCATCCAATGGATTCGCAACAGCCAAGCCGAGGACCAGTTCGCCGACGGCACCTCGCAGGAAGCCGGTGTGCTATCGACCTTTACGATGGTCAATCGGTTCGACTATACGATTAGTGCCGGCAACCTAAACATCCGCCCGATGTTCAAGCACCTATTGTTGCGCGAGCATTCGAGCGTACTCGAAGACGCCACCGGCGAGGGCCGTATTCGCTCGTTTTCGATTTACGCGCCGATCGTCAGGACCCGCTTTGACCTGACGGCCAAGTCCAACCTGCAACTGGGTTTCCAAGGCTTCCCTTTCTGGCGGCACACCAGCTTGGACCGGGTCAACGAAAGCAATGATTTTAAGGAGTGGACGCTGGTGCTGATGATGAGCAACCGCTCGGATCACTACGGCTACAATCTCGCCTCTCAGTTTGGCTTCATCCGCACCAGCCGGGAGTACGACGATGCCACCCGCGCTTCCGACAGCTTTGACAACTCGCGGCTGTTTTTCGATATCGTGGCCGGATTCTAGCTAGGAGATCGACACCATGGTTGTGGTAAATCTGCTGCTAATCGCAGCGGTCGGCGCAGTCGCCAGCCTGAGCACGCGCTTTTTCTCGCCAGTGGAATTGCAAGACCGCTTTGAGGAAGGGCAAAAGCTCTATGCGCTGGGAGCGTACGACCGGGCCATTGAGCGTTATGAGGTCATTCTCTCCACCGAGAGCAATGCCATGATCAACGTGGAGGATGTGACCGTAGCGGTTGACGAGTTCATTCTGCCGGTGCGCGTGGGGGCTACCTATCAGCTAGGCAATACCTACAACAAGTTGGGGCTCGAAAAGTTGCAGCGCTCGCAGTTTTTGCGCTCGGAGCAAAAGGAGGCCGAGGCCGACGCCCGCTACGAGGAAGCACTGCAAGACCTCAACAAGAGCCGCGACCACTTCCGCACCCTGGCCGCCGACGCCAGCGTCGATGATCGCACTCGGGTAATGGCGCAGTACCAGATGATTCAGACCAGTTACCAGCTCAAGGACTACGAGCAAGTCATTGAAGAAGGGGACGCGCTGCTGCACAGCTTTCCCCACAGCCTCTACGAGGCGTCGGTGCACTACGACCGCGCGTGGTCCTACTTTGAATTGGCGCGCTACGAGGAAGCCATCGCCAGTTTCAAGCAGGTGTTGGTCTTGGCCCCCAGAGGCTCTAACGCCGATCGCTCGCTTTTCCAGATCGCCGAAAGCTACGACCAGCTAGGGCAATACGAGGATGCCCTAGCGTACCTCGAGCGCTTGATTGCCCGCTACGACTTCGCGCAGATGACCGAAGAAGAGATCATCGAGATGACCACCCTCAAGCTCAAGGGGTTGGTCAAGGAGACCGCGCGCGAGTTGGTGGCTAAAGCTCACTTAAAAAAAGGCGATATCTACGCGCGCACCGGCCAGTTCGACAAGGCCCTCGCCTCTTATGCGGTGCTGCCGGCCGAATACGCAGCCGAGCCGGTCTTGGTGCAAAATAGCTACATCCGCATCGCCGAGCTGGTGCAGCAGGCGCAGGGCACCACCGCGGCTATTGCCGCGTACAAGGACGCCATCGAAAAGGTGGAGGATAAGCTCTTTCAGGCGCGTACGCAGCTAACGGTTGCCCTGATGCTTTTCGACCAAGAGGAGTACCGCAAGTCGGCCCAAGAGTACGAGATATACCTCAATGCCTACGGCGATGTGGCCCAGCGCATCGGCTTTGACCGCTACAAAGTTCTCTTTCGCATCGCCCAGTGCCACCAAGAATACGGGCGGCAAATCCGCGGCGAAGACCCAGCCGGCGCGGACCAAGAAATCGCCAAAGCACTCGCCGGCTACGACCAGCTTTTGCGCCAGCGCGAGGACAATGCCCTGATACCGGATGTGCTTTTTAACGCTGGCTTTGCCAACCAGCTTTTAAACAAAGACGCCGCCGCGCAGCCGCTGTATCAGCGGTTAGTCGATGAGTATGCAGACCATCCGGCGGCTCCCAACGGCCTTTTGCAATTGGCCCGCATTGCCTATGCCGCCTCCGAGCTCAAGCGGGCCGAGGCGCTCTACACGTCCTTCCTCGATCGCTTCCCGGATTCGGAACTGCGCAATACGACGCGGATGGAACTGGGCCTTACCTACAAGCGCCTCGACGACCCAGCTAGCGCCATTGCGGCCTACGAGAGGGTGGAAGCAGATTGGAATAAGTGGCCTACCGTGCAGGTTGAGTTGGCCGAGCTGTACATGGACAAACAAGAGTACAAAAAGGCGCGTCAGGCCCTCGCCGGCGCCTTAGAGCGAGCCGATGATGACATCCTAAAAGGCCAGATGCACTACACCTTGGCCCGGGTGCTTTTCGCCGAGGACAATTTCGCCGCTGCAATTGATTCTTGGGGGCAGGCCGTTGCGCTGAATCCGCCGCTGCACATCTTGCAAAATTCGCTGTTGGCCCGCGGTGGGGCGTACTACGAGGTGGCCAAACAGCAAGACGCGGTCGGCGACACGGCCCAGGCCCGCGCGATCTATGAGGCATCGCTGGAGGATATGAAGGCTCTGCTCGAAAGCGATCCGGCGCCCCAGATAAAGGACAGCGCCTTCCGCACGCTGGGGGCGGGCATGATTCGCTTGGGGCGGCAAGAAGAAGCGGCTAGCTACTATCAAGAGCTTATTGCCGCGTCGGACGACCCCCAAGAGCAGGCGACCTTTAGTATGCTGCTGACCGAGCTGTACTACGATCAGCAGGACTTCATCCAAGCCGAAAAATTCGCTCGTCAGCTCCTCGACATGCAGTTTGCAGACGACGATCAGGCGGGTTACTACCGCAAAGAGCGCGCCTATTCCATCATCGGCAACGCGCTGTTGCAGCAAAAGAAGTACGAGGAAGCCGCTCGCATTTTTGCCCAAGGTCTCAAGCGCTATCCGGCTTCGGGCGAGAGCGGCAACTTGGCTTTTTCCAAGGGCTTTGCCGAAATCAGCTACGGTGACTACGAGACAGCCGCCCAGAGCTTCAAATCCTTTGTCGATAAATATCCGCGCAACGCCAACCGCATTCACGGTCAGTACTATCTGGCCCACAGCCTCCAAGCCCTGACGCGGTTTACCGAGGCCGCGGCTGCTTTTACCGAACTGGTCGAGCGCTATCTCGAGTCCCAATACGAGGAAGAAGCGCTTTTTCTCATTGGCGAAAACTACTACAACGAGCAGGCTTTTGCCGCGGCTGCGGCTGCATACCAAGCCCTGTTGGCCAAATATCCCCAAGGGCCATACGGCGACTCGGCGCAGTACGCGTTGGCTTGGTCTTTTGTCGAACAAGAACAGATGGAGCAAGCCGTAGGCGCGATGCAAGGCCTAGTGGCCAATTATCCCGACAGCGAATTCGCTCCCAAAGCGCAGTTTACCATTGGCGACTACTACTACAATATCCAGTCGTATGACGAGGCTATGGCGGCCTACAAGCAAGTGCTCGAGCTATATCCCAACTCCGAGGAGGCGGCGCGGGCCACAACGTTAGTGGAAGAGCTAAGCGAGATCCAGGCCAGCTTTAGCTACAACGAGGCCATGAAGCTGTTTGAAGCCAAAGACTACGAGCGGGCCGTGCCCGCTCTACAGGCGATTATTCGCGATTATCCCGGCACCTATACGGAATTGGCTGCGTACTGCAACTTGGGGCTGGTCTATGAAATCACGCGCCAGTGGTCGCAGGCTGTAGAAAACTATCAGATAGTAGAAGAAAAGGGCGGGGACAAGCCGGAAAACGCCGATGTGGTCAGTTTTGCCAAGATGCACCGGGCGTGGATTGTGGAAAATCGGCTCTAGTCGTGTTGCGCGTACAAATCGCCGTATCGCTGGGTTGGTTTGGGTTGACGGCGGGGTTTTTCTCGGTTGCGGCCGCCGGGCAGCTGCCAAGGCCGCGCATTATCTGGCAACAGGAGCTGGAGGGGGAGATTAGTACTAGACTTTACCTGGGGCACACCTCTCATCCTGATCTATCCGAGCCGAATGTCGGGATTTCTATCGATAGTACTAGAGCCAACCCTGTCAGTATGGTCGCCACGGATAAATGGGTGTATCTGTTTGACGGGGAAGGCCAAATAGACCGGAGAGTCCCGCTGAGAAGGGACGTCAGACCTGATGAGGTCAAGTCTCTAACAGCGCTCACCGTGCCGGATTATATCGAGCGAGCAGGAGATAAGAAGTTCTTCTATGAGGAATCGGCTGTGACCGATCCTAACGGGCGATTCTATATCATCAGAAGGCAAAAAACGAGGGGATACGACGGTATTTGGACGGAGAATTTTCGCGCCTATAATGCGGATGGCAGTTTGCGTTTTGAATTAAGAAATAGACCCGATGAAAATATCTATATTCACAGCGAGTTCTATTTGTCACCAAACGGAGAGTATCTGGTCTTATTCGACAGTGGATGGGGTGAAGATTTACCTGCTTATCTTGACTTTTATAGTACTACGACAGGGGCTCTGCTTAGCCATATAAGTGAAGATGATTTTCGTCAGTATGATTTTTCTCCTTTTGGTCTCACTTTCTCAGATGGTGGGAGTCATGTCATTCTGACTGGGTTCAAGACGGAGCGGATACTCATTTTCAATGGCCAGGGCAACTTGATTCAGTCCCCGGAAGGCGTTCAGACTAAGTTCACGACCACTTCCAATTCACAGCACGAGAGGAAGCAAGCGGTCTATCGGCAACTGGTCGATCCACAGGCTCCGCTTGACGCTCGGCCCAAGGAGGTACGCGATGTCAAGATGCTACCGGATCGGAAAAGGGGCGTGTACACGAGCGGCAATACCTTGTACCTGTTCGAGCTGCAACCGTCGCCTTAAGTGCTCTCTCAATCGGCGGCATCGTTTTTAGCCGTCACCATGCGTATATCGTTGAGGAGGCTCCGAGTGAAAACACAGGCAGCTTTCGCGGGGTGGTTGGTCGTACTCGGCTATTTTTTGCCTTTGGCTTGTTGGGCAGACGACCAAAACGTGTTCCCGATTAAAGGCCGTGCCGGACAGGTGGACTCCCTGATGGTGGAAGAGGAGCGCCGGGCTTTTGATATAGAAAACAGGGGACTACGGATTCTCACAAAATTAGGTAAAGGGACTTTTTCGGGTCTTGTTTTTACAGGTATGACCATGGTTGCTCTGGACAAAATAGAGGGAGACCATGACGCTGATGCTTATAGAACAATAGGCTTTATCTTAGCTGGCTCGATTGTCGGCTGTGGTGTCGGATTCCCTTTTGGTGTGACCTCGGTTGATCCTTATGATTCTTCGCTCAAGACCCTACTCGCCGGTGCCATACCGGGAGCGGTGGGACTGGGTGTGATAATCGCCGACCAAAATAGAGAAGGAACAGCGGCCTTGTTAATGTACGTTGTTCCTATTATTAGTTCACTCTATGCGTCTGAACTATCGCGCAAGCCGCCTCAAGCTAGTCAACACAGCCGCTTCTCCTTCGGTTTAGCTCCCGCCCCCAACGGTGGCTTTTCCGCCTTTTCTACACTGCACTTTTGACCCTGGAATACTGCAATAAGGGAAAGGCTCTACTGTATAGCCATCCTATATCATGCGAGACTGACTTATAGGGAAAGATAGGGGCAGTGAACACGCCATGCTTTCAAATCATTTAGGATGGCTATATCTCTTATGCTATGGTAGCTTTGATTTAGACGACGATTGAGTTGCTGTGAAGGGATATTTTTCGTATTTCGAGCCTCATTGATGCTTGTCCTCATGCACCTCCGACGAGGAAATGACTGTGATAATGCGCCGAGTGTCTGTCGCGATGTTGTGGACGATGTTATTTCTTGCTGAGGGGTCGGCTGAGGCGGAGGAAGGAGCTGCACCGACGGAGATGGTGCTCCAAGACGAACCGGGTGATTCCTTGGTAGTACAAGAGGGGCGCCGCCCTTTTGATATAGAAAACAGGGGGCTACGAGTTCTCGCAAAGTTGGGTACTGGGACTGTTTCAGGTGTCGCTTTTACAACCATAGGCTTTGTGGGTTCGGGCATCGGAGGACAATCCGAGGGTGATCCTGACGCTGATGCTTATAGAGTACTTGGCCAGTTGTTATTCGGCGCATTTATCGGCATTAATGTCGGATTCCCCTTGGGTGTGAGCGCAGTAGATCCTTATGATTCTTCGCTCAAGACCCTACTCGCCGGTGTCACACCAGGAGCAGTGGGAATCGGTTTGTCGCCTTTCGTCGATGGATGGGGCTTGGGAGTAGCGACCTTGATAGGATACGTTGGCCCTGTTATTAGTTCAATCTATGCGTCTGAACTATCGCGCAATCCGCCTCAAGTCCGCCGCGTCTCCTTCGAGCTAGCTCCCGCTGCCAAGAGTGGCCTCTATGGCTCTGTCAGACTGCACTTTTAAATTCGCAATACCTTGTACCTGTTCGAGTTGCAACCGGCACCCTAAGTGCTCTCTCAATCGGCGGCATCGTTTTCAGCCGGTATATCGTTGAGGAGGCTCCGAGTGAAAACACAGGCAGCTTTCGCGGGGTGGTTGGTCGTACTCGGCTATTTTTTGCCTTTGGCTTGTTGGGCAGACGACCAAAACGTGTTCCCGATTAAAGGCCGTGCCGGACAGGTGGACTCCCTGATGGTGGAAGAGGAGCGCCGGCCTTTCGATATAGAAAATAGGGGGCTACGGGTTTTCACAAAATTAGGTAAAGGGACTTTTTCGGGGATCGTTTTTACAGGTATGACCATGGGTGCTCTGGACAAAATAGAGGGAGACCATGACGCTGATGCTTATAGAACAATAGGCTTTATCTTAGCTGGCTCGATTGTCGGCTGTGGTGTCGGATTCCCTTTTGGTGTGACCTCGGTTGATCCTTATGATTCTTCGCTCAAGACCCTACTCGCCGGTGCCATACCGGGAGCGGTGGGACTGGGTGTGATAATCGCCGACCAAAATAGAGAAGGAACAG
This sequence comes from Candidatus Latescibacterota bacterium, assembly GCA_965221515.1. Lineage (GTDB taxonomy): Bacteria > Latescibacterota > UBA2968 > UBA8231 > UBA8231. The sequence continues at coordinate 2,024,750 of OZ244897.1, read as the reverse complement.
CGGCCTTGTTAATGTACGTTGTTCCTATTATTAGTTCACTCTATGTGTCTGAACTATCGCGCAAGCCGCCCCAAGCTAGTCAACACAGCCGCTTCTCCTTCGGTTTGGCTCCCGCCCTCAACGGTGGTTTTTCCGCCTTTTCTACACTGCGCTTTTGACCCTGCAATAAGAGAAAGGCTCTACTGTATAGCCATCCTATATCATGCGAGACTGACTTATAGGGAAAGATAGGGGCGATGAACGTTTCATGCTTTCAAATCATTTAGGATGGCTATATCTCTTATGCTATGGTAGCTTTGATTTAGACGACGATTGAGTTGCTGTGAAGGGATATTTTTCGTATTTCGAGTCTCATTGATGCTTGTCCTCATGCACCTCCGACGAGGAAATGACTGTGATAATGCGCCGAGTGTCTGTCGCGATGTTGTGGACGATGTTATTTCTTGCCGAGGGGTCGGCTGAGGCGGAAGAAGGAGCTGCACCGACGGAGATAGTATTGACTGGTGATGAATTAGATCGCTATCAGATCGAGGCCGGGATGTTGGTGGAAGTAATCTATGGGAAGGGTGCGCGGCATGGGTTTTCGGGAGCATGGGCGAAGCTGGTGAGGGTGCGCGGTGTTGTTGAGCGGGTGGATTGGGATCGGCGGCAGTTGGTGGTGGCGCGCGAAGAGGATGAGGCGAAAGAGACGGTAGCCGTGGATCGTATTCAGACGATGACGGTGATAGGCTCCACTGCACCAGTGGACTCTCGAGCCCAAGACGAACCGGGTGATTCCTTGGTGGTGAAAGAGGGGCACCGCCCTTTTGATATAGAAAACAGGGGGCTACGAGTTCTGACAAAGGTGGCCACTGGAACAGGCTTAGGTTTCTCTTTTACAGCGATAAGCATTAAGGGGCTAGGCGAAAGGCTAGGAGTAGGTGGTTCCTTACTCGGTATAGTTATCGGCTGTAGTATAGGGTTTCCATTGGGTGTGACCTTCGTTGATCCTTACGATTCTTTCGATGAGACCCTACTCGCCGGTGTTGTACCGGGATTTGCTAGCTATTCCTTGATATTGCTATACAACCAAGATTTGCTTATGTATGTCTTTCCTCTTATCAATTCACTCATTGTGTCTGAACTATCACGCGAGCCGCCTCAAGTCCGCCGCGTCTCCTTCGAGTTAGCTCCCGCTGCCAAGAGTGGCCTCTATGGCTCTGTCAGACTGCATTTTTAAATTCGCAATACCTTGTACCTGTTCGAGCTGCAACCGTCGCCTTAAGTGCCCTCTCAGTCGGCGGCATCGTTTTTAGCCGTCACCATGCGTATATCGTTGAGGAGGCTCCGAGTGAAAACACAGGTAGCTTTCGCGGGGTGGTTGGTCGTACTCGGCTATTTTTTGCCTTTGGCTTGTTGGGCAGACGACCAAAACGTGTTCCCGATTAAAGGCCGTGCCGGACAGGTGGACTCCCTGATGGTGGAAGAGGGGCGCCGGCCTTTCGATGTAGAAAATAGGGGGCTACGGTTTCTCACAAAATTAGGTATAGGGACTTTTTCGGGTCTTGTTTTTACAGGTATGACCATGGGTGCTCTGGACAAAATATGGGAACCAAGGAGAGGCCATGACGCTAATACTTTTAGAACAATAGGCCTTATCTTAGCTGGCTCGATTGTCGGCTGTGGTGTCGGATTCCCTTTTGGTGTGACCTCGATTGATCCTTATGATTCTTCGCTCAAGACCCTACTCGCCGGTGCCATACCGGGAGCGGTGGGACTGGGTGTGATAATCGCCGACCAAAATAGAGAAGGAACAGCGGCCTTGTTAATGTACGTTGTTCCTATTATTAGTTCACTCTATGCGTCTGAACTATCGCGCAAGCCCCCCCAAGCTAGTCAACACAGCCGCTTCTCCTTCGGTTTAGCTCCCGCCCTCAACGGTGGTCTGTCTGCTGTCGCCGCACTGCGCTTTTGATTATTTCAAAATAAGAAGCCCCCGACTATGAGACGAAAAACACCTGCGACGCTGGCGTCGGAACTGGGGCGCAAGCCGTCCGCTGTCATATCTATCGGTTTAGAGGCGAAATTAAACCGCAGCGCGTCTGCGGTGGCGGGGTCCGGTGCTTGGAGCAATATAGGCCATATGACCAACTATATGGCCAGCGGCTTGACCGGCAGCCCTAGTTATACCTTTTATATACGGGCTTACGGGCTGTAAACGAAGTGCGCGAGGGGTGGGAAGGCGCGAAAACACATATTATAACTGGGAGGTTGTAATGGAGCAGAATTTTTTAGTTGACCAGTTTTTCAAAGGCGGGCCTATCATGTGGCCCCTGTTGCTCTGCTTGCTGATCGCCCTAGCCATCATCATCGAACGGCTGTGGCGTCTGCTGACAGTCCCGGGCGAAGAGCAAGCCGAACAGCAGCTCAACGAGGCCGAGGAAGTGCTCAGAAGCCAAGGCGAAGGCGGGGCCATTGAGCTGTTTCGCCAGGGCAGTGGCGTGCTCAACTTCATCTTCGCCGCGTTGGTCAAGCGCTACGACACCTTAGTGCTGGAAAATCGCACGGACTTAGAGGACATGCGCCAGGAGTTGATTTTGGCCACTGAGGAGGCTGGCGAAATGTACCTAGGCCGCTTGCTCAACGCGCTCGGCACGATTGGCGTCCTCTCGCCGCTGATGGGGTTGTTGGGCACGATCATGGGTATGATTAACGCCTTTGATGCGATTGCCCGCGCCGGGGCCGGCGATCCGGCGGCTGTGGCCAGCGGCATCTCCGAGGCCCTGATCACGACCGCCAGCGGCCTCATCGTCGCCATCCCGACCATTATCTTCCATCGCTACCTGTCCGGCCGGGCGGAAAAGGTCTTCAAGAGCGTGGAGCTGTACTGCCACGCCTTTGCCAATACTCTGCTGGTGCGCTTCAGTCAGCAGCAGGCCAGCTAGGCAGAAAGAGACGCGGCCATGCGGCAGAGACGAAAGAGCGGGTTCGGCCAAAGAGCCTTTAAGACCTCGGAAAACCCGGATCTGACTCCGCTGATCAACTGCATGTTCTTGCTGTTGGTTTTCTTTATGGTGGCGACGACCTTTGTCAACCCCAAGGGCCTGAGCGTAGATCTGCCCGGGGGCGAAGGCGAGTCGCGCGCGACCAAGGACATGAACATCGTGATTGACCCCGATCAGACGATCCAAGTCAACGGCGAGGTCACGGATAAGGCGCGATTGGCGGAAAAAATTCGCCAAGTCATTGAGACTGACAACACCAAGAACGTGATCTTGGAGTCCGCGCGCTCAATACCGCATTCTTATGTGGTGCAGGTGATGGACATCGCCCGCGGCGAGGGCATTGAGGCCATTGCTTTCGCCAAGAGCGGAGAGGGATAGCGTCATGGCTAAACGGAGACAATCGCTGGCTGAAAAAGCCGGCGAATTCGAGCTAAACCTGACGCCGATGATCGACGCAGTGTTCCTGCTGCTAATTTTCTTTATGACCACCACGGTCTTTGTCAAGGCCACTCAGCTCAAGATCGAGCTGCCCGACTCGGTGCACTACGACCAACTCAAGGCCGAAAAGAAGCTAAATCTGCGCGTTGCAAGCGACGGCCGGCTCGAGATCAACGGGCAGTTGGTGGCCATGGCGCAACTGGCGGGTTGGTTAGAGCGCGAAAAGGTGCGCAGCGGCTCATCGACGCTGATTATCACCGCGGACGCCGATGCGGCGCACGGTCACATCATCGACGCGATGGAAACGGCCACTATGGCGGGGATAGAAAAAATCGACATTGAAACCGAGGAACCAACCAATGGACGCTAGCGCTAGCAATCCGACGTGATGGGCAAGCATGGGACGTTCATTGTTCCTGTCTTTCCCTGCTCCGCAAGCGGGGATCCAGGCTAGCAAAAAGGGAGTTATTTTATGATAGCGAAGTACAGGGTGCTCGTCGGCTTAGTGGCGCTCGGGCTCGTCTGGAGTTGCGGGGGGTTAGTGCCGCCTCAGCTCATGTACGACCTACACGTAATGCCCGTCCTGCCCGAGGGCCGCGGCGACTACACTATCGACCCAGACGACAGCTCGATGGTGTTTAGCAAAGAGGGGCTTTTAATTCGGGTCCGGCACCTGAGCGACGCCGAGCTCAACGAGCGCTTTCCGCCTCTGTACGACGGTCGCCACGTCAACCCCTATACCCGAGATGACTTGGACCCTGAAAAGGGCTATATCCCCCCGCGGTTTACTGTTTTTGAAGTCGAGATTATAAACAAGACCTATGCCAAGATCGAATTCGATCCAGCTAAGGCGATCATGGAATCGGGCGGCGAGACCTATCGCTACTACGACCCCGGGCGCGAGGGAGCGGTCTTGGAGGGGGGCAACAGTTTTACTAAGTACTACAAAATGGAACTGGGCACTTCGGGTAACGAGCGAGAAATCAACTTGGAGCGCATGGGCATTATCTACAAGACGGTCTTTCATCGCCATCGACCGATCTTCCGCGATAGTAGCCAAAAAGGCATGTTAGTCTTCGACCCGTTGCTGCCAGAAAACGACGAGTTGCTGCTCACCTTCGGCGAATTTGTGCTGTCGTTTGACGCCAGCGGCAATCCTGAAGAGACTATTGACGTCGAGTTCCGCTTTGCGGTGGACCAAGGAACGAGGGAAAAGGCCAGCGCGGGCAGCGCGGGTTGAGTCCCGGGGTTTTTAAAAATCAGGATAACGTATGGCAGGACATCTCATTGCGAGGAGCTGGACCTTCCGTCTAGCTCCTCTTTTTATGCACAAACCGCTGTTGGCCGGCCTGCTAGTCGGGGCCGGCATAAGCTGCGGTAGTGAGCGGCCAGACAACGCCGATTTGTTGGCCAAAGTCGGCGCAGTCGAGATTACCGCAGCCGATTTGCGCACCTTTGAAGCCAACCTCAAAACGGCTGTCAGGCGCGCGCAGCACCGGGACAATTTGCAGGCACTCATTGACCGCCAAGTGTTGCTTTTGGCGGCCCATGAGCGGGGTTTGCAACGCGACGAAGCGATCTTAGCCGAACTGGCCAAGCGCGAGGCCAAGGCCCTCGCCGATGCGATGTTGCGGCGCAATGTCGAGGCTAAAATCGCGGTGACTGAAGACGACATCAAAAAAGCCTACGCGCGGCCGGGATGGGGCGAACAGATCACCACGATGGAGATTTTTGTGCCCAGCCAACAACAGGCGCGGCAAGTGCAAACGCTTTTGGCACAGGGCGAGGACTTTGCCGAAGTGGGTCGTCAATTCGCTGCCGATCCTTATTACGGCGTGCATACTGGTGAGGTTCGGCGGCTGGCCTATTCGCCCTTCGACAGCCCGCGCGAGCTAGCACAAGCGGTTTTTGCCCTGCCGGTGGGCGGCGCCACCGAGCCGATCGCTTTGCACGGAGGATTCATCATTGCCAAAGTGGCACAGCGGCGGCGCGTCGAGTTGGTCGAGGTCGAAGAAGGCATTCGCGCCGCACTCGGCGACGAGCAGCAAAAGCAACTGCGCGAATCGTACCTGCGGCATCTCAAGTGGGACTTGGAGACGGTTTTTGACGCCGAGGGTATGGATATAGTGGTCGGCGTCTTGCGGGGTGCGATCGGCTATGCGGATTTGGCCGCAGCGCAGCGCCAACACCCGGTGTATGCTTTCGAGGGCTTGCAGATGGACGTGGCCGAGGTTTTAGAAGCCGTGCGGCCATCGGGCCGCCTGTGGCCGGCAGCCACCGCCGACGCCGTCAACGCCAAACTATCTGAAGATCACTTTCCCACCCGCCTGATGGCCCACGACGCCCGGCGCAAGGGCCTAGACCAGACCGAGGCTTTTGCGCGGTCGCATGACTTGGCGTTGGGCAACCTGATGTTAATAAAGCTGCGCGAGCAGATCTTGGCCGAGGCGCCGGCGCCGACCGAAGACGACCTGCGGGCCTTCTACGAGCAGCACAAGCAGCGCTTCCGCAGCCCCGCCCACGCGCAATTAGAGGAAATTTTGCTCGAAACCCCAAGCGAGGCGCGCCAAATTGCCGCGCAGATTGCCGCCGGTGCCGAGTGGGCGGAGTTGGCCCGCGCCCACAGCCGCCGCCGCGATGCCGAAGACGGCCTCTTGTACGTCTCCGAATCACAGGCCCCCTTTTTGGGGGAGGCTTGGATGAATGCGGTGATGAACGCCGAGCTAAACCAACTCCAAGGGCCGATCCAGACGAGGGGAGGCTATTCGATCTTTAGGGTTGTTGAACGGTACCCAGAGGTTTATCACGGCCTAGACCTAGAGCGGGTGCGCAATGCGGTGGTGCGAGATGTGAAAGAGCGCATGGAGCGGGCGTTCTTCAACGACTATCTGCGCGCTTTGCGGCAAAAATACGCCGAGCAGATCGACGTGTACGAAGAGCATCTGCGGTATTTGGACGACGAGTTGGTGCAGAACTGAGCAAATGAGGGAGTGATTTTGTCGCTGGCCAACGCCCCAGAGCGCTTCGCGGTTATGCCCGCTGACGCCCCTTTTGAACCGGGCTTTAATGCAAAGACCCTGTGGGCTGCGCTCTTTGTTGGTTTTGTAATGCTACCCGGGGCGATTTACCTCGGGCTGGTGACCGGGATGAGCATGGCCGGGGGGGCCGAATGGGTAACGCTCATTCTCTTTATCGAAATGGCCAAGCGCACCTTCGTATCGCTGCGGACTCAGGAAATTATCATCCTCTACTGGGTCGCCGGGGGCTTGGTGATGATGGGCGGCAAGTTGGGCACCGGGGCCGACCTGTTCGGCGGCCCATTCGGCGTCTTGATCTGGGATCAGTACTTGATCCAAGCACCCCAAGCCGACGGACTGGCCGAACACATTCCAACTTGGGTCGTGCCGCCGCGTGATTCAGCGGCCCTCTTAGAGCGCAGCTTCCTCGACCGCGCCTGGCTCAAGCCCATCGTCATTCTGCTCGGCGCTGTTGTATTGCAGCGCGTTAATGCGCTGTCGTTGGGGTATGTGCTCTTCCGCATCACCCACGACATCGAGCGTCTGCCCTTTCCGATGGCCTATGTGCAGGCTGGTGGGGCGACGGCCTTAGCCGAGACCTCGGCCAAGCAGGAGGGCTGGCGCTGGCACGTGTTTAGCACCGGGGCCTTCATCGGGGCGGTGTGGGGCGTATTCTACGTGGTAGTGCCAACGCTGTCGTCGGTTTTTTTGACCGAGACGGTGTCGATTTTGCCCATTCCCTTCATCGACTTCACCGTGCCGCTAAAGGCGGTGTTGCCCGCCGCGGTCATCGGCTTGGCTACGGACTTGATCCACGTACTATTCGGCCTGGTGCTGCCGTTTTGGGTCGTAGTAGGGGTATTTGCCTCGTCGATTGTGGTCAACTTGGTCGCCAACCCCATCCTCTATGCCTACGGCATCCTGCACACTTGGGAGCCGGGTATGTCGTCGATTCCCACGCAGATTGCCAATACCTTTGACTTCTGGCTGAGCTTTTCGCTGGGCGGGGCCATCGTGGTCGCGGCGGTGGGTTTTTATACGGCGGGCAAGGTCTTGTTCGCGGCGGGCAAGGCGGGTGCTCCGGTTCGGCCACTCAGCCCCGAGCGCGGCGACATCCGCATTGTCATAGCCTTGGGAATCTGGGCGGCGAGCACGTTGGGCTTCGTGCTGATGGTGTACTATTTGGTGCCCGATTTTCCCTGGTGGATCACCGCGCTGTTTGGCTTTGTGTGGACGCCGATTTACTCGTATATCGGCACGCGGATGATCGGCCTGACCGGATCGCCGCAGGGGGTGACGTTTCCCTATCTGCGCGAGGCTAGCTTCTATTTGTCCGGCTACCAAGGGGCCGGGATTTGGTTTGCGCCGGTGCCGATCTTCCAGTGGGGCTACGAGGCGCAAGTGTTCAAGCAGCTAGAGCTGACGCGCACTCGCTTTGGCAGCATCGTCAAGCTGACGGCTCTGACCTTGGTTGTGATGTTCGTGTGTAGCTTTCTGTTCTGGTCGCTGATTTGGAAGTTGGGGCCGATTCCCTCCTCGGCCTACCCGTTCGTGCAAAAGATGTGGCCCTTTCACGCCACCATGCAGGCGTTCTGGGCCAAGTCAACGCTGCCGGGCGCGGGCCAGAGCTTGGTGACGCAAATTATTCGCTGGGATTACATCGGGGTTGGGCTGGTGTTTAGTGGCGCATTGTACGCGTTGTTGAGCGCACTCAGCGCGCCGCTGGGGATCTTTTATGGTTTTGTCGCTGGTCTCGGCGGCTGGCCGCACTTTGCCATTCTCAACTTCGTCGGTGCCCTACTGGGCCGCTGCTACCTGCAAAAGCGCTTTGGGCCCGAGCGCTGGTACGCGTACGCGCCCATTGTGCTGGCCGGGTACTCATGCGGCGTGGGGCTGATTGGCATGACGTCGATTGCCATTGCGCTGATTTCCAAGGCCGTGTCGCAGGTCGTGTTCTGAGGGGCGCACGGTGAGTCGCGCACTGGTGTGGATGGTGCTGTTGGCGGTTGGTTGCGGCCAACAGGACGCAGGGCAAGTGAGCGGGGAGCGCGTGGTTGCGCCCTCGGCGCCCGGCGCGGCCCCCCCGACGGAGGATGCTGCGCCAGGTACTGAGGTCAACAAAGCCGATCACGCCATGGTCCTGGTGCCCGAAGGTGTCTTCGTGATGGGTTGGGATGCAGGGGCTCCAGACGAGCGGCCGCCGCACCAAGTTTTTCTCTCCGCGTACTACATCGACCAGTTTGAGGTTACCATAGGACGGTATCGGCAGTGCGTGGCCGACGATGCCTGCCAAGAGCCAGCCTATGCCCCTAATTGCAATTGGGACAAAGAGATAGAAGACACGCATCCCATAAACTGCGTCAACCGTCAACACGCGTTCGACTATTGCGCTTGGGCGGGCTTGCGGTTGCCGACTGAAGCCGAGTGGGAGAAGGCCGCGCGCGGCACCGACGGACGCATCTATCCCTGGGGATACGCGCTAGCAGGCGACGAGGCCAATTTTCGCTTTATCGCCGGGGCGACCGAGCCGGTGGGCAGTCGTCCCCAAGGAGTGTCGCCGTACGGAGCACACGACATGGCGGGCAACGTGTGGGAGTGGGTATCTGATTGGTACGGAGACACGTACTATGCCGAGAGTCCACGCGACAATCCGCCGGGGCCGGTGCGCGGGGAATTGGGGGTGCTGCGGGGGGGGTCGTGGTGGTTTGAGAAAGAGTCCCTGCCAGCGGCGAATCGGCAAGCCTATCATCCGCTGTTGACGGACATAGATATTGGGATTCGGTGTGCGCGGGATTTTTGAGGGGGTGATCTTGGGGTTGCTCGTGGTGCTGGCCGGCTGTGGCAAAGATCCGGTAGCGCCGGTCGTACCGGTTGTCTTGGCAGAGGGGGTTGCGATTGCGTCAGCGGCCGATATTGCGGCTCTTAGGGAAAGGGGAGGTGCTGCGTACATCATTGACGGCGACTTGCAAATCGCTGGCAGCAGCTTAGTCGCATTGACGGGTTTGGAAGGGTTGAAGCGCGTCGAGGGCAGCGTCGAGATTTGGTTTAACGACCGCTTGCAAAGCCTAGCCGGGCTGGAAGGGCTCGAAAGCGTTGGAGCGGGGCTCGGGCCGGCCGACGCATCGCCGCCCTTGCCCACGCCGGTGGCCGGCAAGGCCGCTCACGTGGTGGAGGGGTTGTTGATCTTTGAAAACAAGGCGCTGCGCTCGCTCAAAGGGCTGGAGAACTTGGCTGCTGTCAGCGGAGGCTTGGCGCTAGTCCGCAATGAATCGCTTACTGCCCTGACGAACATGCCGCATCTTTTGGCAATTGAAGGCAGCGTCGATATCTGGTTCAACGACGCACTGCAAAGCCTAACCGGGCTGCACTACTTAGCTAGAGTGCGGGATTTTTTGGAAGTCAGTGGCAATGGCGCCCTGCAAAGTTTGGACGGCTTGCGCGGCGTCCGCCACGTCGGGGCCGATTTGATCATCAGCGACAACGCGCTACTGCCCCAATCCGCGGTGCGGGCCTTTGCCGAGCGGATGGTCGAAGGGGGATTTGCCGGAGCGGTGATAGCCGAGGGCAATCTGGGCGATTAGCAGCCCTTCACTTCTGCACTAGGCGGATGCGGTGGTTGCGCGTATCGGCGATGTAGAGGTTGTCGTCGGCGTCGAGTTCGATGCCGTAGGGGCGGTTGAGCAGGGCGGCCTGTGGCGGGCCGCCGTCGCCGCGGTCGCCGGATTGGCCGCATTGACCGGCTATGGTGTGTATGGTGCCGTCGAGGTCGATGCGGCGCACGCAGTGGTTGAAGGTGTCGGCGACAAAAACCCGCCCTGCGGAGTCGATGGCCACATCACAGGGCCAGTACAGGGAAGCGGCGAGTGCATCGTCGCGGTCTTCGTTGCTGCTGGGCATGGGCGGAAAGGCCCCATTGCCGGCGATCGTGGTAATAATGCGGGTCGCGTAGTCAATTTTGCGGATGCGGTTGTTGAAGGTATCGGCGAGGTAGAGGTTGCCGGATTGGTCGGTGGCGATGCGGCTAGTGGGTGGGGCCGCTTGGCCGATCGGAGCGTAGATCCGGGCTTGCTCCGCCGGCCCCCCGTCGCCGGAAAAACCCGGCTCGCCGGTGCCGACGACCGTGCGTATGGTGCCGTCTGTATCGACCCTGCGGATGCGCTGGTTTTCTTGGTCGGAGATGTACAGGCGGCCAAGCGGGTCAAAGGCGGTAGCACTGGGCAGATTGATCGTCGCCAGCACTGCCGGACCGCCGTCGCCGCTGTAGGTGCGCTCGCCGGTGCCGCAGATCGGCTCGATATAGTCGGTGGCAAAGTCGTAGCGCAGGATCATTGAATTGTGCCAAGCCGAGAGTATTAGGCGTCCGAGTGGGTCAAAAGAGATGTGCGTGGGATGGTTGAGGCCGACTTGGCGCGCGCGGCCGGCCGGCGCGTCGCCGAGTTGGCCGGTGCCGATTAGGGTGCGGATGCTGTCCTTGGCGGCCGCGCCCCGGTATCGCGGGTGCTGCCGTTGTGTCAGGGTGGTAACATGGGCCTTAGTGGCGACGCGGACTCGGTGGTTGTTCCAGTCGAGGATGTAGAGTCGTCCGTCGGGGCCGTAGGTCAGGTCTTGCGGCAGGTAGAACAGCGCTTGCCGTAGCGGAGCTTGTTCTGGGCCTTTGCCGGCGTCGCCGGTGCCGGCGAAGGTGTCGATGCGTCCGTAGGGGGTGCTGGGGCCCGTAGGCGTTTCTCCACAGGCAGACAGAACGAGTAGTACAAGTGCTAGATAGCTCATGGCAAGACGACGCGGCGGATGCGGTGGTTGTATGTGTCGGCGATGTAGAGTCGGCCCTGCGAGTCGAAGGCGAGCCCGGCCGGTCGGTTGAGGGCGGCGCTGAGGGCGGGGCCGCCATCGCCGGAAAAGCCCTCCGCGCCGCTGCCGGCCACGGTCTCAATGATGCCGGTCGCTAGGTCGAGGGCGCGGATGCGATGATTGAGTTCGTCGGCAATGTAGAGCCGGCCGTCGGGCCCAAAGGCCAAGTCGCGCGGGTTGTTGAAGGCGGCGCTGAGGGCGGGGCCACCATCGCCGGAAAAGCCCTCCGCGCCGCTGCCGGCCACCGTTTCGATATGGTCGCGGTCGAAGTCAACGCGGCGGATGCGGTGGTTGAGGGCGTCGGCGATGTAGAGCCGGCCCTGCGGACCAAAGACCAAGCCTCCGGCTGGCGGCGGGTTGGCTCCGGCTGGCATTTGGATCTGGGCGTGGTGCGGGCTGCCGCCATCGCCAGCAAACCCGGCCACGCCGGTGCCGACGACGGTGGTGATGATGCCGTCGGGGTCTATTTTGCGCACTCGCTGATTGCGCTGGTCGAGGATGTACAGGCCGCTGTCGGGGCCCAAGACCGTTTGCGGTGGCTGGCTCAAAAGCGCGTCGCGGGCCGGACCGCCATCGCCGGCAAACCCCGGACCCGCGCCGCAGATGACTTGGACGAGCCCAGTCTGCGGATCGTACAGGCGCAGCTTGTGGTTGTGCCAAGCCGTCAGCAGCAGGGTGCCGTCGGCCAGCGGCAGGAGATGGGTCGGGTGGTTGAGGTGGACTTGGGTGCCGGGCGCGCCGGGCGGCACTTGGTCGGATTCGTCGTAGGGGCCGTCGCCGACGAAATCCGTGCCAATGACGGTGACGAGGGTGCCCTCTGGGGTTGCGCGGCGCACGCGGTGGTTGTTCCAGTCGAGGAGGTAGGTCTGGCCGGAGGGAGTGAACGTGAGATCGACCGGCCAGTAGAGCGCCGAGGCTAACAGCGGTTGGTCGTCGCCGTTAAAGCCAGCTTCGCCAGTGCCAGCCCAAGTGCAGATGGTGCCGGGCGCGTCGCTGCAGAGGGCTGGCGCGCCGCGGTCCGGGCCGGTGCTTTGGGAGCAAGCCGTCAGCAGCAGGGCGAAGAGCAGGGGTATGCGGCGGTTGGTGAGCATAGTTCAGGACCTTGGTGCAGGACAATAAATATATATTAAAAATGGATTCGGAGATTACATGGACGAGACCAAAAAGGCCCTAGTGCGGTAAAGCACTAGAGCCTTCGTTCTACGGGATGGTCGTCGGAATCAATGGTCCAATAAGAGCTTGAGCATTCCCACGCAAAGTGCGACTAGTAAGCCAATCACCCAACGCTGGGTTTTCTCGATGTTTCCCAGTCGTTTATCGATCTGCTCGACAACTCCGTCAAGCCGCCCGATTAGCGTGGCATGCGTTAAAAGCGTCTGTGTAGTCGTTTCTTGGGCCGGTTCTTTCGTCGATTCCATGGTCTTGCTCCTTATGTGAGACTAGTGGCACAACCTCATGTCCTTCCTCGCTGAGATGGTAATGGATAGAGGATTGTTTCGCAACGGGTGGGAGAAAAGGATCTGGTATTGGTGATAGCCACTCCACATTCCGGTTTCCTGCCACCCGACGATATTGCGGTCTGCTATTGGCTCCGACACACGTACTCCCGCGCTTGAACGCCGCTTGTCGATGCCCTATCTTGACAGCCGCACAGACAAAGCGAGTTTCATGGCCACACCCAAACTACTCCAGACGTTTTTCTTGCTATTCGCCGCTGCGATGATTGCGGTCGTCGGTTTTGGCGATCCGGGCGCTGTCAATCGCGCGGTAAGTAATTTCTTTGGTTGGGCACCCAACCGGCCGGTGGAGGCGCGGATGGTCGATCCGGCGCAAGCGGCCGAGCTGCGCGCGCTAGTCGCCGGCCTGGACGAGGCGGACATTGCGGCTGCGATCGCGCGCTTTGCCGCCTTTGGCTCGCGGGTGCCGGGGTATGCCGGGGAGCGCCAGGCCCGCGACTACGTGCGCCAGCGGTTTGAGGCGCTGGGGCTGGAGGATGTGCACAGCGAGGCGTTTGAGGTGGCCGTGCCCATCGATCGCGGCGGCGAGTTAGTGGTGCTAGGCGGCGATAGTAAGCCGCTCTATAGCTTGTGGCCCAATGGGGTGCGCACGTCCTCGCTGGGGCCGGATGGCGTGCGCGGCCCGTTGATCTACGGAGGCCGCGGGGAACTCGAATCGCTAGATGGCCAACCCGTACAGGGCAGCGTGGTGCTGTTGGACTTTGCCAGCGGTCAAAACTACCTCCACGCCGCCTCGCTGGGGGCCAAAGCCATCGTGTTCTTTGACAACGGCGGCGTCAACCGCGAGCAGGCCGCCGACAAGTTCCTCAAGGTCCCGGTTGACATCCCGCGATTTTGGCTTGAACGGCAAGATGCGCTCGAGCTGTTGGCACGCCGGCAAGACGGGCCGGTCGTCGTCCACTTGAATGCGCGGATGGATTGGGAAGGCGTACAAGCGCACAATGTGTATGGCTACCTGCCCGGATCGCCAGAGATGTTGCCGGCCAAAAGCCGCCAAAAGCCGCAGGCGTGGAAAGACCAAACCATCGTCATTCAAGCCTATTACGACGCCATTTCGGTCGTCCCAGCGCTCGCCCCGGGCGCGGAAAACGCGGCTGGAATCGTCGCCTTGCTCCAATTAGTGGAGCTACTCAAAGCATATCGCCCGCACTACTCGGTGCTGTTTTTGGCGACTTCCGGCCACTTTGAGGGTTTGGCGGGGATCAATGATTTTCTTTATCGGCACAGCCGGCGCAGCGACTATTTTCGCGAGCGCATGAGCGCGGCTGAGCGCATTGACTTTGACCTGATGCTGTCGCTGGACCTGTCGAGCCACGCCGATCGCACGGCCAGCTTTGGGATGGGTACCTTCTACAACCCCAAGTGGCGCACTGACAACTACGTCAAATACATGTTGACGCCCTATTCCAAGCGGCTGAGTCTGGCGGTCGAAGAGACCTTTGGCGACACTACGCGCCACTACGAGGGCATTGCCCCGCCCAAACGCACGTGGAAAAACTTCATGCCCATTCCGCTGGCCTTTGCCAGCGAGGCGGCGGCCTTCGTCGGTCAGAAAGCCCTCGCTCTGGCCACGGCCAACGACGCGCGCGAGCGGATCGACACGCCGCTGGATCGGCCAGAAGCGGTGAATGTGCCAAACCTCACTCGGCAGATCCAGACGCTGGCGGCGATGTTGGCGTGGGCCGGCCGCGACGCCGAGCTGCTCAAGCCAACCAAGTTGGAGCTGGAAGACTACGGCCACAGCTTGGCGGGCGCGATTTATTGGTTCGACCGCGACGTCAATTTTGCCGTGCCCAAAAAGCCGGTGCCGCACGCGCTGGTGACCTATCAACAGCTTGGTCCCAACTCAGTCGGTGGCGTTCGCACTTTGATCGCGCAAGCGGCCGACGCGGCGGGCCGCTTCCGCTTTGACATCATGCGCAATCGGCTGAGCAATGCCATCCGCGCGTACGAACTCGATCGCGACGGCGAAATCATCTCGGCAGCGGACATGGGGCAAGAGGGGGACGAGACCTACCCGACGGTGCATCCGTGGGGCTGGTGGGAAAACGAGATGCTGCAAGTGCTCTTCAAGTGCCGGGCACTGAGTTTGTTTGAGACGGTTGACTCGCGCTACCTGTCGGTTTTAGACCACGTTACCGTGCTCGATGAGCGCGACGGCGTGCCGCAGTCGTGGGGGGCCGATTTTGTCGAAAGGCAGAGCAATGAAGAGGGCAAGGTAACGCTCGCGTCGGTGGTGTATGCCCAGCCCGGCACCCGAGTCAAAGTCCTGATGAGCACCAGTCTCTTCGGCGTGCGCTATCTGCTGAGCGGCGCCCCCGCTGAGTGGCTGGCCGAACCAGTGCGCCCAGCCGATGTAGATGAGGAGACGATCGAGCAAGCGCTCGGGCGCGGCTATCTGGTAGATCGAGGGGTGGTGCTGCGGCCTGGGTATGCGGCCGCGCGCGACATGTGGGTCCTCGACGATGTGCGGATCAAGCAGTTGGCGCGCTACGGGGTGCGCAACGACAAGTTCATGCACCTGCACGAAGAGGCGCGCTTGGCCTTGCTGGAGGCCGCAGAGCACCTACAGGCACAGCGCTACAGCGAGTTCAAGCGGGCCACGCGCAAGGCCTGGGGGCTCGAAGGGCGGGGCTACCCTGACATCAAATCGACTGCCGACGACACGGTCTATGGAGTGATATTCTACTTTGCGCTGCTGCTGCCGTTTTCGTTTTGCTGCGAGCGGCTGTTGTTTGGCTTTGCCGATATCCGCCGCCAAGTGGCGGGCGCGGCTTTTTTCTTTTTGGCGATTTTCCTCATCATGCGCTTTATCCACCCGGCCTTTAAGTTGAGTTCGTCGCCGTACATCATCTTTTTGGCTTTCGTCATCTTCGCCATTGGCGGCACGGCCCTGCTGATGATCTTAGGTCGCTTTACCCGTGCGGTTGGCCAGCGCAAGCGGGCCGCCGCCGGTGTCCACGAAGCGGACATCGGTCGCCTCAGTGCTACAGCCGCCGCCGCCGCGCTGGGAATTTCCAATCTCCGCAAGCGCAAGTTGCGCACCGCCCTGACGGTGATCACGCTGACGCTGTTGACCTTTACGGCCCAGGCTTTCACCTCGGTGCAGAGCTATCTCAAGTTCTATCAGATTCCCCGCCCGAATGCGCCCAGCTACGAGGGGGCCCTGCTGCGCGATCGCGGCTGGAAGGGCTTGCAGCTATCGGTGCTCGACTATGCGAAAAGCGCGTTTGGCGACCAAGCGCAGGTGCTGCCGAGGTCGTGGATTACTTCCAAGGTCATTGGCGAGCGGGCCTATATCGACATTGAACACAAGGCGGCGCAGCAGCAGAGTTTTGCCTCGGCCCTGCTCGGGGTGACTTCAGGCGAGGGTGCGCTGATGGGGTTGGCAGAGCTGTTGGTGGGAGCGGAGAGCCGTTGGTTTGCGGCGGGTGAGCGC
The DNA here is from genome assembly GCA_965221515.1 of Candidatus Latescibacterota bacterium. GTDB lineage: Bacteria > Latescibacterota > UBA2968 > UBA8231 > UBA8231. Next base: position 2,008,507 of record OZ244897.1, on the reverse strand, counting down.
GACGTGTGCATCCTGCCGGTGGCGATGGCGGCGATATTGGGCATTGGCCCGGAAGACGTGGGCACGGCCGACATTGGGCTGATGGGGCGGTCTTATCGGGTCGTTGGCTTAATCGATGGCGAGGCCATTGACCGGCTGCGCGACTTAGACAACGAGAGTCCGATGCCGGTGGATACGGTGGCCGAGGCCAAGAAGATGGAGCAAATGGCCGATTTGGACCCGCGCCTGATGGACACAGCCGCGCTTGAAACCTTTACCCATCTGATGGCCAACAACGTGGTGTTTTTGCCCTATCAGCAGGTCGTCGATTTGGGCGGAACGCTGCGCTCGATTGCCATCGCTGGCTTTGCCGACCAGGAGCGTTTGCTCGCCGCGGTGGAGGAGTTCGTGTCGCGGGTGGCGGTGCCGCTTTTTGTTGGTGCCGGCGATCGCGTCCGGGTGTACACGTCTATGGGGTCGGCGTCGTTGGCCGGGATTGGCAATCTGTTTGTGCCCTTGTTGATTGCCTCGCTGATCGTGCTCAACACCATGCTCGGCGCGGTGTACGAGCGCTCCGGCGAAATCGGGGTGTATTCGTCGGTGGGGTTGGCGCCGAGCCACATTGCCGCGCTCTTTATTGCCGAGGCCCTGGTGTTTGCCATTGTCGGCGCGGTGTTGGGCTATTTGGTCGGGCAGACGACGACGCTGCTGCTGGCGCACTACGCGCTGTTGGGCGGCATGTTTCTCAACTACTCGTCGCTGTCGGCGATTTTTTCGACCTTGGTGGTGATGGCGGTGGTGGTGCTATCGACTCTGTATCCAGCGCGCCAGGCCGCGGCCATGGCCGTGCCCGACGTGACGCGGCGCTGGAAGTTCCCGCCACCCGATGGCGACGATTGGCGCTTTGATTTTCCCTTTACGTTGGGCCAGGGCGATGCTTTAGGCTCGTGTGCGTACCTCCATCGGGTCTTTTCGTCGTATGGCGAGGGATCGGTGGGCGACTTTATGACCGAGGGCGTGCGTTTTCACTTGGAGCAGGGCGGTGCGCAGCCGATTTATCTGCTGGAACTGATGGTGTGGCTGGCGCCCTACGACTTGGGGGTGAGCCAGCGAGTGTTCCTACGCACTTTGCCGACGGACGACATTCCGGGTATTTACCGCATTGAGATGCACTTGCAGCGCGTCAGCGGCGATGTCGTAAGCTGGCAACGACTCAACACCAGCTTCCTCAACGTATTGCGCAAGCGCTTTTTGGTCTGGCGGACGATTGCGCCTGAGATGCGGGAGGAATACTTAATTGAGGGCGAGAAGTTGGCGGCGGGAGCGGGGTTGCAGCGATTAGCTGATTGAGTGGGCGGCGTAGTGCTGTTTATTTGTGCGGATGGAATGTCGGTTCTCAGAGCGTAATTTGAGGCTGTGGTAGCCAATGGACAAATTGCCGGATGTCATTCCCATGACGCCCTATTATCGAGAGATGGTGTGGGGCGGACACCGCTTAGCTGCGCTCTATGGCAAGGCCCGGCCAGACGATGCGCTGATTGGCGAGTCTTTTGAACTGTCGGCGTACGAGGGCCGCGAGAGTCGGACGGCGGATGGTCGCTCGCTGCGCGAGTTGGTGCAAACGCACCGCGCCGACCTAGTGGGTCCTGCGGTGTGGACGCGCTACGGTGGGCGCTTTCCCCTGCTGGTTAAGCTGCTCGATGCCCAGCAAAATTTGTCGATTCAGGTGCATCCCGACGATGAGTACGCCCGGCGCAACGGCTTGGCCGACAGCGGCAAGATGGAGGCTTGGTACGTGCTGCAATCCGACGGTGGCCGCGTGGCTTGCGGGCTGGCCGAGGGCGTACAGCGTGCGGAGTTTGTCGCCGCCCACGCCGCCAATCGCGTCGCTGAGGTGGTCCGCTTTTATCCTGTTGCGCCAGGCGATGTGCTCTTTTTGCCGCCGGGTACGGTACACGCCCTATGCGAGGGGGTCGTCCTCTACGAGGTGCAGCAAACCAGCGACCTGACTTTCCGCATCTACGATTACGGCCGGCCGCGCACGCTGCACTGGGAGCAGGCCCTTGAAGTCATCGATTTTGCCCAAGGCTTGCCCGGGCCAGTGCCGCATCCTGTCCTGCGGGGCCAAGTGCTGGTAGAGTCCGAGCATTTTGTGCTGCGCGGTTGCGGCTTAGACGGCGGCCAAGCCGAGCATCGGGCCGAAGGATCGTTTTTGGCGCTGACGGTTGTTCGCGGTCGGGCCGGCGTGGGCACGTGCGCCTTGGCCGCGGGGGCGACCGCGCTGGTGCCGGCTGGGCGGACTTGCCAAGTCGCGCCGTTAGACGGCGAAAGACTGGAGTACCTAATCGCTGCAGTACCCGTCTGAAAAGCCTGGCTGGAACGCCGGTCCCAATTGTCGTTAATTAACGCAACTACAACCAATCAAGGAGTGTATTGTGAATCTATTTTCGCTAGCGGGAAAAGTTGCTCTCGTCACGGGCGCTAGTCGCGGCATTGGTCGCGGCGTGGCCGCAGGTATGGCTGCGGCCGGAGCTACAGTTATCTGCGCCGCCCGCACTCGCAGCCAACTCGACGAAGCGGTCGCTGCCATTGAGGCTTGTGGCGGCCAAGCCCGTGCGGTTGAGTTGGACATGGCCGACTTAGAGGGCATGGACGCGGCCTTAGAGCAATGCGGGCCTATAGACATCCTGTTCAACAATGCCGGCATGAACATCCGCCAGCCGATTGTCGAAGTCTCGGAGGAAAACTATGACCAGATCATGGCCGTCAACCTCAAGGGCCTGTACTTCCTCAGCCAGAAGGTCGGCCGCCAGCTAATTGAGCGCGGCCAAGGCGGCAAAATTATCAATATCGGCTCGCTGACCACCGGCTATGCCCTTGCCAAAGTGTCGGTGTACACTGCGACCAAAGGGGCCGTCGGTCAGCTGACCAAGGGCCAAGCCATTGAGTTCGGGCCGCACAACATCCAAGTCAACGCCATCTGTCCGGGGTTTGTGCTGACCTCGCTGACCGAGAAGCTGTGGGCCGACCCGACCATGCGGGCGTGGGGCGAGGGGCGGGTCGCGCTCAATCGCTTGGGGACGCCCGCCGACTTGGTCGGCACGGCTGTCTTTCTCGCCGCGCCGGCCTCGGATTACGTCACCGGGCAGTGCATTTACGTCGATGGCGGCTTCATGGCTGGCGACGAGTGGCCTTTGCCGCCGGTAGCCGGTGGCAAGTAGCCAGATGCGCAAACAAGAGAGTGTTCAGACCGCTTCTTATGGCAGGCGGTCATTGGGTTCCGGCGGTTGGCCTCGGTCTCGTCGCAGCAGGCGGCGAGCCGCTTCAATATCGGCTTCGGTGCCGCGTTCGGCGAAAAACTCGGCGGTCTTCATAGCGGCGATCTTTTCGGCGATGGCTGTGTTGACGAACTGATTGATGCTCGTGCCGTCAGCTTTGCTAATGTCGGCGACCGCTGCCTTCAAGGAGGCCGGCATCCGCAATAGGTAGGTGCTGGTTGGTTTTTTCATTTCGCTATTCTCCGCAAGGCTTGTTGGGGCGACAGGAGTGCAATTCCGAAATGCTTGGGCGTCGCGCCGAAGTCGCGCTGATTGAAGGTGACCAGCCCATCGGCGTTGCTGTTGATGGCGGCTTCGAGCACCATCTCGTCGGCTGGATCGCGCAGTTGCGGACGCCAGAGAAACCACGGCGATACGGGCTCAGCAACAGCACAGAGTGCGGAGATGATCGCATCGACCTCGGCCGCGCTGAGACCTGCAACCGCTCGCTGGGCCGGATCGCGACATACCGCCTCGTATTCCAGCGCCAGGGCCACGGTCAGTACCAGCGTGAACGCCCGGCTCAGGGCGCGATCAAGTAATGCGGCCGAAGCTCCGGTCGGGCTACGCAACCCGGCGACGACAACGTTAGTATCTAGAACGAGCCGCATAATATCGTATAAGATATGACATCATGGACGATGTTCAATAGTTTTTAGCTCCCTCGCCTTTAGACGAAGCAAAGGTTATCTTCCTGTCGACTGGCCATTTACATCTTAATGAGGAGTTAGCTCGCATGGCTGAAGTTTATGAACCTAATGCCGATTTACGCGACCGCGCACACGTCAAAAGCATGGATGAATACCGGCAACAGTACGCGCGATCGATCGCCGACCCGGAGGCGTTTTGGGCAGCACAGGCGGCCCAATTCCATTGGTTTAAGCAGTGGGATACTGTGCGGTCGTACAACTACGACCTAGACGCCGGGCCGATTGCGATTGAGTGGTTTGTCGGCGGCCAGACCAACATCGCGTACAATTGCCTCGACCGGCACCTCGATGCCAAAGGCGATCAGGTCGCCATCATCTGGGAGGGCAACGAGCCGGGCGAAGACGCCACTCTGACCTATAGACAACTGCACGAACAGGTCGGCAAATTCGCCAATGTGCTCAAGGCGCGTGGCGTCAACAAGGGCGACCGCGTATCCATCTACCTGCCGATGGTGCCCGAACTGGCCATTGCCATGCTGGCCTGCGCCCGCATTGGCGCGATTCACTCGATCGTGTTCGGCGGCTTTTCCGCCGACGCGCTCGCCGACCGCATCGTCGATTCGACCTGCACTACTGTCATCACCTGCAACGGCACCCATCGCGGCGACAAGCCGATTCTGATGAAGCCGGTAGCCGACCAAGCTATGGCCGACGCGGATGCGCGGATGGACGCCGCGGTGGCGACTTGCATTGTGGTTGACCGCGCGGACTTTGCCGTGGATATGCAGGCTGGCCGCGACTTTTGGTGGCACGAATTGATGGCCGCCGCAGAAGCCGACTGCGATTGTGAGGTCATGGACGCTGAGGATCCGCTCTTCATCCTCTATACCTCTGGCTCCACCGGCAAGCCCAAGGGCGTCCAGCACACGGTCGGCGGGTACATGGTCTATACCGGCATCACGCACAAGTACGCGTTCGACTACCACGACGGCGATATCTACTTCTGCGCCGCCGACATCGGTTGGGTCACCGGCCACTCGTACATCATATACGGCCCGCTGGCTAACGGCGCGACCACCCTGATGTTTGAAGCCATTCCCACCTATCCCAACCCGGACCGCTACTGGCAGACCATTGAAAAGTGGAACGTCAATCAGTTCTACACCGCCCCGACCGCCATCCGCGCTATTGCTGCGGCCGGCGAGGAGTGGCCGGCTGGCTACGAGATGCCTTCCCTGCGCCTGCTGGGCACAGTCGGCGAGCCGATCAACCCCGAGGCTTGGCGTTGGTATCACAAAAACGCCGGCAAAGGGCGCTGCCCCATCGTCGATACGTGGTGGCAGACCGAGACGGGCGGCATCCTCATCACGCCGCTACCTGGGGCGACTCCGACTAAGCCCGGTTCGGCTACTTTTCCCTTCTTCGGCATTGAGCCGGTCGTGCTCGACCCGGAGCAAGGCACCGAGGTAGAAGGCAACGGCGTCACAGGGGTCTTGGCCCTACGCGCTCCTTGGCCGGGGCAGATGCGCACGGTGTACGGCGACCACGAGCGCTTTGAGCAGACCTATTTCCAGCAGTACAAGGGCTACTACTTTACCGGCGACGGCTGTCGGCGCGACGAGGATGGCTACTACTGGATCACCGGCCGCGTCGATGACGTGATCAATGTCTCTGGCCACCGCATGGGCACAGCCGAGGTCGAGAGTGCGTTGGTGCTGCACGCCAAGGTGGCCGAGGCCGCAGTCGTTGGTTTTCCGCACGACATCAAGGGCGAGGGCATTTACGCGTACGTGACGCTCAACACTGGCGAAGCGTACACCAACTCGCTCAAAGACGAGCTCAAGCAACAGGTGCGCACGGCGATTGGCCCGATCGCTACCCCGGACGTCATCCACTGGGCACCGGGCTTGCCCAAGACGCGCTCGGGCAAGATCATGCGCCGCATTTTGCGAAAAATAGCTACCGACGAAACCGACTCCATCGGCGACACCTCGACGCTAGCCGACCCAGCGGTCGTGGACTCGCTTATTGCCAACAAGTAAGTGGCCACCAATGCCTTAGTAGGACCGGAAGGCCGTGAGGAAAACTTCTCACGCGAATGGCTAGAGACCAACGGCTTGGGGGGTTGGGCTTCCTCGACGGTCAGCGGTGCGCACACTCGGCGCTACCACGGTCTGCTGGTCGTGGCGACCTGTCCGCCGGTTGGCCGGGTGGTGTTGCTGTCGCGGCTCGACGAGACGCTGGTCCGGCCTACGTCCCGCGTCGAGCTAGGTTGCAGCATTTTTCCCGGGGTCGTTCATCCACCGGGCCACCAATGGCTGACTGCTTTCTCGCCCGAGCCGGTGCCGACGTGGACATACGCGGGGGAGGGGTGGGTGTTGCGCAAGCGGCTGGCTTTGCTGGCCGGCGAGCACGCTTTAGTCGTCGCGTACGAGCTAGTGGAGGCATCGGGCCCGCTTTGTTTGGAATTGCGTCCCTTTTTTGCCGGTCGAGACTATCACCACTTAATGCGGGCCAACGATCAAGTAGCGTCAACGGCCGATTGGGTTGGGGAAACGTTGATTTATCGGCCCTATCGGCAGCAGCCCACCGCGCATCTGCTGGCCCCGGGCGCGTGTTGGCAAGCGGCCCCAGACTGGTATTACAACTTCCAATATCCGCGCGAGCAAGAGCGCGGCCTCGACTATTGCGAAGACCTGTTCACGCCCGGCTGGCTGCGCTTGCAACTGGCTGTTGGAGCCCCGGTGGGCGTGGTTGCCGCGACCGAGCTGCCCTCTGGCCGCGAGCCGCTCTCCCTGCTCGCTGACGAAGTGGACCGCCGTCGGCAGGTAAAGGTGCGCGCTGCTTGGACTGCCGATCCTTTGCTGGGGTCGCTGGCGCGGTCGGCCGAGCAGTTTCTGGTGCGGCGCGGCGATGGTTTGCACAGTCTTGTCGCGGGGTACCACTGGTTCACGGATTGGGGCCGCGACACCATGATCGCGCTGCCCGGCCTCTGCTTGGTCACTGGACGTTTTGCCGCAGCGCGAGGCATCTTTGCGGCGTTTGCCGAGCACGTCAGCGAGGGCATGATACCCAACCGCTTTGCCGACGCGCAGGAGGAGCCAGAATACCACGCCGTTGATGCGACCTTGTGGTTTTTTGTCGCGCTCTACAAGTATTTGCAATACACCAAAGACTACGAGTTTGCCCGCCAGCTATGGCCGACGCTAGAGGACATAGCCGCTTGGCACGTGCGCGGCACGCGCTATCAGATCCGGGTGGATGCCGACGGCCTGCTCGCGGCTGGGGAGCCGGGGGTGCAATTGACGTGGATGGACGCCAAAGTCGGCGATTGGGTGGTCACGCCGCGCATGGGCAAGCCGGTGGAGGTCAATGCGCTGTGGTACAATGCGCTCAAAATTTTGCAGCACTTGGCCGATATATTGGGCCAGCGCGCCGATTACGGTCAGCGCGCTGCTACTGTGCGTGCGTCCTTTGAGCACCTGTTTTGGTGTGAGAAGCGGGGGTACTTGTGCGACGTGGTCGCGCCCGACGGGCCGGATTGGGCGGTCCGCCCCAATCAAATTTTCGCCCTCTCGCTGCCCTTTCCGCTCGTCGAAGGAGAGCGAGCGCGGCGGGTTTTGGCTGTGATTGACCAACACTTGCTAACCCCGCGCGGCCTGCGCAGCCTCTCGCCGAGCGACCCGGCGTATTGTGCCCAATATGCCGGCGGTCCTTGGCAGCGCGACAGCGCCTATCACCAAGGCACAGTGTGGGGCTGGCTGATTGGCCCGTATATTACCGCCCTCTGCCGTTGCCACGGCCGCGTGGGCCGCCAGCGCGGCCGCGCCCTGCTCGATGGTTTTGCCGCGCACCTGAATGAGGCGGGCTTGGGTACGGTTTCGGAGATATTTGACGCCGAGCCGCCTTTTGCTCCTCGCGGCTGCATTGCCCAGGCGTGGAGCGTAGGCGAACTGTTGCGGGCCGGGGTGGAGGATGTGGGGAATTGGGGCCAGTTTGACGACCGGCTTTCGGCGAGTCCTTGACAGGTTGCAACGCAGCCCTTTTAATAGCCCAAGCAAATAACGGCGCAGGTGTCCGCCGCCGCACGGCAGCGGAAGAATAGGGAAGGCAGTGCAAATCTGCCGCGGTCCCGCCACTGTGACCGGTTGACGGCCCATCGGTCGTCGCGTCCCCGACATCAGCCACTGATTCCGCAGCGGATCGGGAAGGAGTCGGGCGACCCACAACCGGAAGTCAGGAGACCTGCCTGCGACCGAGGTGAACGACACCCTTCGGTAGAAAGGTCGGTCCGCCGGTGCCTAGTACAAGCACCCAGACCCGCACTCATTTGAGGGCGGGCTTTTTTATTGTTTTTTTGTTGCTAGTCCTGCATCCCGAGCGGCTCTTAGCCGGGTCTCTCCAGGGCCGATTGCTCGACTCGGCCACCAGCCGCCCGGTGTCGGGTGCCGTATTGACGCTGAGTGCCCGATCCGGCGCCGTCCACGCCGTCCGCAGCGATACAGCCGGCACCTTCCACTTTGAAAATTTGTCAACCGGCCCTTGGGATTTGCAGGTCGAGCGGCTGGGCTACCGGCCCCTGTCCGGCTCCATTCAGGTCGGCGCCGCCCCCACCTCAGTCGAGTTACACCTACAATCCCTGCCCATGCTCATGGACGAGTTGGTGGTCCGCGCTCGCCGCGATTTTGCCGGCCAGCACCCGGCCTCTTTCGTCGAGACCATCACTTTGGGCAAGCAGCGCGCTCCCGGCGCGGATTTAGCCCAGACGCTCGACCGCGCTACCGGCGTCAACATTCGCCGCTACGGCGGGTTGGGCGCGTTTAGCACTCTTTCCATTCGCGGGTCCACGGCCGAACAGGTGCAAGTTTTTCTCGATGGGGTGCCGCTCAACTCGGCTGTGGGCGGCGGCGTAGATCTGGGCGGTTTGCCCATTGGCGGCGTCGAGAGCGTCGATATATACCGCGGCGCAGTGCCAGCGCGTTTTGGTGGCAACAGTCTCGGCGGCGTGGTCCACATTCGCACCCAAGCACTTGCAGGCAAAGTCCGCACGGGCTTGTACACGGCCACTGGTTCGCACGGCACCCGCCAACTGGGTGCTTCGCTTAGTGGTCCTTATAAGGGATGGGAGTACTTGGGCTTGGTCAACTACCAAGCGAGCCGCAATGACTTCCGCTTTTGGGACGACAACGGCACCGAGTACAACGCTCAAGACGATGGCTGGGCGCAACGGCTCAACAGCGATTTTCGCGGCCTGCGCGGTTTGGCCAAAATCGGCCGCAGCTTGGGTGCCAGCCGCTGGCAGATTCACAACACCTTTGATCTGAGCTACCAAGGCATTCCCGGCCTTGGCAACAACCAGTCTCTGCACACTCGCTACGACACGTGGCGCAACGTCGCGGAAGCGGTGCTCTTCGGCCCGCTCGGCGCTGGCCGCGCCGGATACCGGCTCAAAGCGCACTACGCACGCCAAAAAGGCGAGTACCAAGATCGGCATGGCGAAGTGGGCTTGGGCCGCCAGCACGACCGCAATATCACCCAGAGTCTGGGATTGCGCGGCGCAGTGAATGCTTTGCTGCCTGGTGAGTCCCTGCTGACGGCTTTTGTCGCGGCTCGGCGCGAGAGCTTTGCGCCCGACGATCTTCTGCGCCCTGAAAGTCGGCTGTTGCGCAGCGGTCGCCGGGCGCTGGCTGTCGGCACCGAGGTGGAGGTGGCGTTGGGGCCGCGTTTGACGCTCAATGCCGGGACGCAAGCAGAGGGGATTGACGACCGCTTTTTTGCGCGGAAGCACTTCGCGCCTAGTGCGGTGTTGCCGAGCCGGAACAACGGCCAAATCCTGTGGGGCTACCGCACGGGCGCGGCCTTGGACGTAGGCGCTGGTTTGGTGCTCAAAGTCCACCATGGCCGCTATCAGCGCGCGCCCAATTTTTTTGAACTGTTCGGCGATCGGGGCGCGGTGATTGGCAATACCAATCTCGTCAGTGAAGAAGGAACCAACTGGGATTTGGGTTTGGTTTTTGGCGATTCCGCCGATGGGGCGAGACTGGAGCTGGCCGAGGTCGTGTACTACCACAATCGCGCCGCAGACCTCATTCGCTTTATGCAGAACTCGCAGCGGGTGTCGCGGCCTCACAATATGGGCCGGGCGCTGCTGCGCGGGGTGGAGACGCGGTTCAAAGCGCGGTTGGTGCCCCGGTTGGCGCTGCGCGGCAATTACGCGTACCAGCGCGCCGAAAACCGCACTCCGTTGTCTTTTGAACAGGGCAATGACTTGCCCAATGCGCCGCGCCATCGGTTCAATGGGCGCGTTGCTGTCGCATTGGGTCGCGCCGAGCTATACGGCGAATTCAGCCGCGAAAGCCGGCATTTTCTCGACCGGGCGAATCTGCGCACCGTGCCCGTTCGTTGTCTGTACCACCTCGGCGCTAGCGCACCGCTAGCCGAGGGCATGGTCTTGGCTTGGGATTTGCGCAACCTAGCCGACAATCAAGTAGCCGACCTGTGGGGCTATCCGCTGCCGGGCCGCTCGTATGGGCTTTCCGTGCGTTATAACCACTAACTAGGGGGGATTTTTGTGTATCGCATTGCCATTTTAGTCGCCTCGGTCTTGGCGCTGGCCAACTCGTCGGCAGCGCAGAGCGATCTCTTTGTCATCACCACGGATTTTGCCACCGGCAGCACGGCCTTTTTGGCCGCAGAGGCGGCCGCGGCCGCGGTGAATGTGTTGGGCATCCACGCGGACGCCGTGGGGCACTACCACGACGGCCGCGTCTATATCGTCAACCGCTTGGGCCAGGACAATATCTTGGTGCTCGACGCGATGGATTTGCGCACGCCGCTGGCTCAGTTTTCAGTCGGCAATGGTACCAATCCGCAAGACATTGAAGTCGTCGCACCCGACAAGGCGTACGTAACGCGCTACGACGCGGCGTCTTTGCTGATGGTCAATCCCCAAGACGGCGCGGAATTGGGCGAAATTGATCTGCGCTCGTTCGCCGACGCCGACGGCCTGCCCGAAGTGTCGCAAATCGTCCGCGTCGGCGACCGGCTCTACTTGAGCTGCCAGCGCCTCGACCGCAACAGCGGCTGGGGACCGGCTGACGTCAGCTATCTGATCGTCGTCGATCTGGCGACGGACGCGCTGGTGGATGTGGACCCGGACGCCGAGGGGGTGCAGGGCATTGCGCTGAGTGTTGCCAATCCCAACAGCATGGCCGTGATCGGCCAGCGCATTGCCGTGGGGGTCGTAGCCAATTTTGGCGACCGGGCCGGTGGTGTGGAAATTGTCGATGCGGCGACCAATCGCAGCCTGGGCCTAGCCGTCAGCGAGGAGGACTTGGGCGGGGATATCACGGCGCTGGTACTGGTCGATGAAAACCGAGGCTATGCCGTGGTTGCGGACGAAAACTTCGCCAACAGCGTCCGGCCCTTCGAGTTGGCCAACGGCACTGTGGAGGCGCCGTTGGAAAATATCAGTGGTGGTTTTATTCCTAGCTTGGCTGTAGATGGCAAGCGATTGATCGTCGCCGATCGCGGCTCTTTTGCCGACCCGGCCAGTGCGGGGCTCAAATTCTACGACGCGGCCAGCGGAGCGTTCCGGCGCGGGCCCATCGATACCGGCCTGCCGCCGCAAGACATCGTGGTTCTAAGCGATGGGACTATGCCCACGGCTGTGGAGGAGACCGCCGACACCGGCTTGCCCGAGGCGTTCGCTTTGGCGGCCGCCTATCCCAATCCTTTTAATGCCTCAGTGCAGATTCCCTTTGCGGTATGGCAGGCCCACGCTGCGGTCGAATTGACCATCCACGACCTCTTGGGTCGCACCATTCGCACGCTGGCTTCCGGCCCGGTCGCTGCTGGGCGCCATGTGCTCGATTGGGACGGTCGCAATGCCGCTGGTGAGTGGGTCGGCAACGGCGCGTATTTGGTGCGGTTGCGCGCTGGTAATAAACAGGCGGTGGGCAAGGTGATGTTAATTAAATAAACGGGACGCTCGGCGTGGGCGTCTGGTTGCCACCTAAAGAGAAAGGCATACATGGTCACGCTATCTAAGCTCTACACTAAGACCGGCGATGGCGGCATGACGCGGCTAGGCGATATGTCGCAAGTGCCCAAGACGAGTGCTCGCATCGCCGCTTATGGGTGCGTCGATGAACTGAATTCGGTGATCGGGTTGGCGCGGGCCAGCGGCGCCGAGCGCGACGATGTGCTGGCCCGGGTGCAAAACGATCTGTTCGACGTGGGGGCTGATTTGTGCGTCCCGCCGGCGGATGGCGAAAAGGAGCGCCTGCGCGTACAGCAGCAGCAAGTTCTTTTTCTAGAGCAGCAAATCGACGACCTCACGCGAGATTTGGCTCCTTTGCGGAGCTTTGTCTTGCCCGGGGGACGGCTTGCTGCTGCTTGGCTTCACTTGGCGCGGACGGTGTGTCGGCGCGCCGAGCGGGCAACTTGGCAACTAGCCGAGCAAGAGCCGGTCGGCCAGCCCGTTGTGCTGTATCTCAACCGGCTGTCCGACTTGCTGTTCGCGCTGGCGCGGGCCGCCAACGACGGTGGGGCGGCGGATGTGTTGTGGCAGCCGGGGGAGGGCGCAGCTGATGCGTAAGTGGATAGGCGCCGGACTTTGGGCGTGGCTGGCCGGCGGCGTACCGGCGGTGAACGCGGCTGACTGCGGTGCTACCTACGATCCGGCGGTGGATTATTTCCCCGGTAAGGCCGAGTTGCAATACGCCGAGCGCTTTGCAATTGAATACTTCGACAACTACAAAGTGGTCACCGTGCACACTCCGTGGCCCGGCGCAAAAGAGGCCGTCCAGTATGTACTGGTCCAGTGCGGCACGCCGGCGCCAGACGGGTACGACGGCGTTCAGCACATCACCGTGCCCATTGGCCGCTTGGCCGCCCTCTCGACGACCCAGTTGCCACACTTGGAGCTGCTCGACGCCCTCGACAACCTAGTGGCAGTCAGCGACATTGAGATGGTGAATTCGCCGGGGGTCAACCAGCGCTTTGCGGCGGGCCAAATCGCCCAAATCGGCCACGGGGCTGGGGTCAACCTCGAATTAGTGCTGGAATTGGCAACCGACGTGGTAATGACTGGGGCCGCGGCGCAATCCCAGTACAACGCGCACCCGGTCTTGCAGCAAGCCGGGGTAGCGGTGGCCATCAACGCCGAGTACACTGAGCCGTCGCTGTTGGGCCGCACCGAATGGCTCAAGTTTACGGCGGCGTTTTTCAATGCCGAGGCTTTGGCCGAAAAACGCTTTGCCGATATCGCGGCTCAGTACCAGCGCTACGCAGCCTTGGTGCGGGATGTGCCGACAGACCAACGGCCGACGGTGTTTGGCGGCTCGCTCTGGCGCGACACTTGGCACATCGCCGGTGGCAAAAGCTACGCCGCGCAATGGGTCGCCGCAGCCGGTGGCGCGTACCGGTGGGCCGACGACGATTCCGGGGGCAGCTTGCCTTTGGACTTTGAAGCCGTGTACGAAAAGGCCCACGCGGCCGATGTGTGGCTGACCATGCGCAACGAATGGCATTCGCTGGCCGCGGTGGCGGCTGCCGACGAGCGCTACGCGGCGTTTGCGGCGTTCGCCAGCGGCCGCGTGTACAATGCCAATGCCCGGCTCAATGCACACGGCGGCAACGACTACTGGGAAAGCGGCTTGGTCGAACCTCATGTCGTGCTGGCCGATCTGATAAAAATTTTGTATCCCGACCTGTTGCTGGACCACACGCTCAAGTTTTATAAAAAACTAGACTGAGACGCCGTGGCGACTGTTTCCACCACCACTCCTTGGCCTCGGCTGGGTCCGCGCTGGGGGCTCTTGCTGGCGCTGGCCGCGGTTTTGTGCGGCTTTTTTGCCCTCAGTCTGGGCGTGGGGTCGGTGCCCATTCCGCTCGATGCGGTGGTGGCCATCCTGTGGGGCGAAGCCGAGCAAAAGCCGAGTTGGAGTCACATTATGTACGCGATTCGCCTGCCGCGTGCGCTGACTGCGGTGTTGGCCGGCGCGGCGCTGAGCGCCAGTGGTTTGCAGATGCAGACCCTGTTCCGCAATCCGCTTGCCGATCCTTTCATTCTCGGCATCAGCGCCGGGGCTAGTCTGGGCGTGGCCTTGGTGGTGTTGGCAACGGGTGTGACTGGGGCGGGGTTGTTGGTTGGGCTGGGGCTTTTGGGCCAAGTCGGCGTGGTTGTTGCGGCTGTAGCCGGGGCGGCCCTGGTGCTGGGCTTGGTGTTGTTGGTGGGGCGGCGCGTGCCGCACACCATGACCTTGCTCATCCTCGGCCTGATGTTCGGCTATCTGACCAGTGCCGTAGTCAGTGTGTTGCTCTACTTCAGCATTCCCGAACAGGTCCAGACCTATGTCCTGTGGACCTTTGGCAGCTTTGGCGCGGTCGCTTGGGGTCAACTTACCTTTTTAGCACCGGTGGTGTTGGCGGGTTTGGCGATTGCCGGCCTGCTAGTTAAGCCGCTCAATGCCCTGCTGCTGGGAGAAACCTATGCGCGCAGCATGGGCTTGGGCGCGCGGCGGGCGCGATTGTGGATTATTGCCAGTGCCGCGCTGTTGGCCGGCGCGGTGACGGCTTATTGCGGTCCTATTGGCTTTTTGGGCGTGGCTGTGCCGCACTTGTGCCGCGCTCTTTTCAATACTTCCGATCACCGCGTACTGCTGCCGGCCAGCGTGCTCTTGGGCGGCATTTTGGCCCTAACGGCCGATTTAGTGGCCCGTTTGCCCGGCAGCGAGGCGACCCTGCCGCTCAACGCGGTCACCGCCCTGATTGGTGCGCCGGTGGTCACTTGGATCATCGTGCGCCGCCGCACGCTGCGGCAGGCCTTTGCCGCCTGAGTGCCGTGGCTGCGACCATTCTACAAACGCGCGGCCTGTGCATTGGCTATGCACCCAAGCGCCGCCCGCGCATTGAGGTGGCCGCAGACCTTGGCGTGGAATTGCTCAAGGGGGAGTTGGTCTGCCTGTTGGGACCCAATGGCGCCGGCAAATCCACGCTTATGCGCACGCTGGCTGGCCTGCAAAAGCCGCTGGCTGGCGATGTGTTGCTCGAAGGTTGCGACCTGCACAGGCTGACTGAGCGCGAACGGGCGCGGCTGCTGGGTTTAGTCCTGACCGAGCAAGTAGATGTGGGCAACTTGTCGGCTTATGCGCTGGTGGCACTGGGCCGCTACCCGTACACCGGGTGGGACGGGCGCCTTGCGGCGGCGGACGAAAAGGTGGTGCGCTGGGCTATTGACGCGGTGGGTGCTAAAAAACTGGCCGGGCGCAGTGTCGGCGAACTAAGCGATGGCGAGCGGCAAAAGGTGATGATTGCCCGCGCGTTGGCGCAGCAACCAGCGGTGCTGCTGCTCGACGAGCCTACGGCCTTTTTGGACTTGCCGCGCCGCGTCGAAATCGTGCAGTTGTTGCGCCGCTTGGCCGGGGCTAGCGATCGCGCTGTTTTGCTTTCGACGCACGATTTGGACTTGGCCCTGCGCTGCGCCGACCGCCTCTGGCTACTGCCGCCGGACGGTCGGTTGCAGACCGGGGCACCAGAGGACTTGGTGTTGAGCGGGGCTTTTCAGCAGACGTTTGCGGACGTGGAATTCGACCCGGCGGTTGGTTCTTTTCAGCTAACCCAAGAGTCGAAAGGGGAGATTGGCTTAGTCGGCGAAGGGCTTGATGCCCTATGGACGGTGCGGGCGTTGGAACGGGCGGGGTTTTGCGTGGTGGCAGACGCGCCGATGTGGGTTGAGATTATCCGCGACAACGGCGCCGCGGCTTGGCAGCTTCACACGGCGGCTGGTGCGTGCGTGTGTTCTACGCTATACGAGTTGGTCAAAGCCGTGAGGAGCAACGGGAAAATCAAAGTCCCTTAGGATTAGCCAATAGCTGCAATCCCTTCCCAGCGTTGTCAGCACCATCCTTACCGCGTCGAAAACTTGTGTATAGTAACCGTCCGGTAGGTTTCTCCCGGACGCAATACTACCGACGGGAAACCCGGCTGGTTTATCGAGTCGGGATAGTGCTGGGTCTCTAAGCACAGGCCGTAGTACTGATCGTAGCGCGCCCCGCCCTTACCCATCACGCCGTCGAGGTGGATGGCCGAGTAAAACTGTACGCCCGGCTCGGTGGTGTACAGTGCCATCACCCGTCCGCTCTCTGGCTCGTACACCTCGGCGGCTAGCCCCGGCTCAGCGCGGCCTCCATTGTCCAGCACGTAATTGTGGTCGTAGCCGCCGATGGGAAGTTGCCCGATTCGCCCGCCAATGGCGGCCGATTTGCCAAAGTCGAGAGCGGTGCCAGCGACCGGCAAGATGCGCCCCGTGGGGATTTGGTGGGCGTCCGGCTCAGTGTAGTAGCGGGCGTGGAGCGTGAGGATATGCCCGAGGATGGAGCCGTGGCCGGCCAAGTTGAAATAGGAGTGGTTGGTCAGATTGATCGGCGTGGGCTTGTCGGTGGTCGCCTCGTAGGCGATGACTAGTTCGTCGTCGTGGGTCAAGGTGTACGTCACGCTCACTGGCACAGTGCCCGGATAGCCCTCCTCGCCATCTTGGCTTACGTAGTGTAAGCGCACTGCTGGTCCGCGTTTGTCGGCTGCGACCTCGGCGTCCCATACTACCTTGTCAAAGCCCACTAGCCCGCCGTGCAAGTGATTGGGCCCGTTGTTGACGGCGAGGGTGTACTCTTGGCCATCTAGCGAGAATTTGCCGCCGGCAATGCGGTTGGCGACTCGCCCGGTGATACAGCCGAAGAATGGATTCTCCTTTTCATACTGCTCCAAGCGGTCAAATCCCAATACTACGTCGCCTAGCACTCCGGCGCGATCGCGCACGAGGAGTTCGGTGATGATCCCGCCATAGGTGATGACGCGGGCTATGGTGCCGCCGTCGTTGGTGAGGGTGTAGCGATCGACGGGCTGTCCCGCTGCGGTTGTGCCAAAACTGTCTTTGTCCACGTTGGCCTCTCCTGCGGTGGCGGCCAAGGCGACCGCCAGTGCTATTGCGCTGGGCTTTTGCATGACCCCTCCTTTGTCGTTGAGCTTGCGCTTCCTTTTTGTCGGATGTAACATAGGCATTCCGCATTCGCGGGGGCAACCTAGCTTAGTGGTCGGCTATAAGCTCTCGTAATTCTCACACGTCTAGCGAGATACCTATGAAAAAGTCCCTTTTATTTTTTGCCTTGATTTTGGTCGCCTGTGGCGGTAGCGATGCGCCACAGCCGGCGGCCAAGCCCCAGGTCGCTTTTGTCACCAATGGCGTTGGTCCCTTTTGGACTATTGCCGCCAAAGGAGTCGAAGCGGCGGCGGCCGAATTTGCCGCCGACGCCGAGGTGCAAATGCCCGGCGAAGGAGTCGCCGATCAGAAGCGAATTGTCCAAGCGCTGTTGGCCCGCGGCATCGACGGCATGGCCATAAGCCCCATCGACCCGGACAATCAGACCAACCTGCTCAACGAGGCCGCCGCTCACACCAATCTGCTCACGCACGACTCGGACGCTCCCAAGAGCAATCGCCTTTGCTTTATTGGCATCGACAACTACTCGGCCGGTCGCGCCTGTGGAGCACTGGTCAAAGAAGCCCTGCCCGACGGCGGCAATATCATGATTTTTGTTGGCCGCCTCGAACAGCTCAACGCCCGCCAGCGCCGCCAGGGCCTGATTGACGAACTACTCGGTCGCTCCTTTGACCCGACGCGCCACGACCCCAACAGCGGCCCAATCACTGGCGACCAATACACCATTCTCGACACCCGCACCGACCAGTTCGACTACGCCAAAGCCAAGGCCCAAGTCGAGGACGCCATGGCCAAGTACCCAGACCTCGACGGCGTCGTTGGTCTGTTTGCCTACAATCCACCGATGTGCCTCGAAGCCATCAAGGAAGCCGGCAAGATCGGCCAGATCCAAATCATCGCCTTTGACGAGGAAGCTCCCACGCTCCAAGGCATCATCGACGGCCACATCTACGGCACGGTGGTGCAAAACCCGTATCGCTACGGGTACGAGTCGGTGCGCATCCTCGCGGCCTTGGCCCGCGGCGACCGCTCGGTTTTGCCCGAGGGTGGGGTGCTTGACGTGCCGGCGCGGTCCATCCGCCGCGACAATGTCGAAGCCTTTTGGGACGAACTAAAAACCCTGACTGGCACTCGCTAATGACGCTATTGGCCGTACGCGGCATTAGCAAGCGCTTTCCCGGGGTCTTGGCCCTCGACGCGGTGGATATGGCGGTAGAGGCCGGAGAAGTGCTCGCCGTCATCGGCGAAAACGGGGCGGGCAAATCCACCCTGATGAAAATTCTCGCTGGCATTGAGACCCCAGACAGCGGCCAGATTGTGCGCGATGGACAGCCGGTGATTATCGACTCGCCGCGTCGCGCTGCCGCACTCGGCATCGCCCTGATCCACCAAGAACTGAACTTTTGCGCCAACCTTTCGGTCGCCGCCAATCTTTACCTTGGCTGCGAGCCGCAAAAGTGGGGGGTAATTGACCGCGTCGCCATCCGCGATGGGGCGGTCCAAGCCCTGGCGCAACTCGGGCTCGAGGTGTCGCCGGACACCCTGATGGGCGACTTGCCCATTGGCCATCAACAGCTCGTCGAAATCGCCAAGGCACTGGCGACCCAGGCGCGGGTGCTGATTATGGATGAGCCGACTTCCAGTCTCACCAGCCAAGAGGCCGCGGCACTTTTTGTGGTCATCAACCAACTGCGCGAACGCGGCGTGGCCATCATCTATATCTCCCACCGCCTCGGCGAGGTCCAAGCACTAGCCGACCGCGTCTTGGTCCTCTGCGACGGACAAAATGCTGGCGAGTTGGCCCGGGCGGCGATCAGCCACGACGCCATGGTGGCCAAGATGGTTGGCCGCGACATCGCCCAGTACTACGCCCACCAACCCCATCCAGTCGGCGATATCGCCCTACAAGCCGAGGACTTGGTCATTCCTGCTTGGCCCGACCACCGACTCAATTTCGCGGTCCGGTGCGGTCAGCTCGTCGGCATTGCCGGTCTGGTCGGTGCCGGACGCACCGAGCTGTTGGAAGTGCTCTTTGGCTTAACTCCTGCGCTCGGAGGCCGCGTCCTCATCGACGGTGCCCCGCACGCGATCGGCTCGCCGGCTGCGGCCATTCGCGCTGGCTTGGCGCTGGTGCCCGAAGACCGCAAGCAACAGGGGCTAATCCTCGAAATGGCCCTGCGCGACAACATTGGCCTACCCGGCTTGGGGTGCTATCGGCGCTTGGCTGGTTGGGCCAATTTTGCTCGCCAGGCCGCGGACGCCGACCAAATGATCGAACGCCTCGCCATCCGCACCCCTAGCCCAGCCCAAATCGTCCAGTACCTATCTGGCGGCAACCAGCAAAAGGTGGTGCTGGGCAAGTGGTTGGCACTCGCGCCGCGCGTGTTGCTGCTCGACGAACCGACCCGCGGCATTGACATAGGGGCCAAACAAGCGATTTATCGCCTGATGGAAGAGCTGGCCGCAAGCGGCGTGGCGGTGTTGTTTGCGTCGAGTGAGTTGGAGGAAATTTTGGGGATGGCCGACGAAGTGTTGGTCATGCACGAGGGCCGCATTACCGGCCAACTCCAGCGGGATGCGTTCAGCGAGGAGGCGATTATGCGTTTGGCGACCGGGAAGGCGGCTTAGAAATGAAGAAGATACTGGGGATCCTCGGCTTGTTGTTGGCGATTTTTGTAGTCACTTGGATCGTCGAACCCAAATTTGTCAGCGCTTATAACTTGCAAAATATCATCCGCTGGACCTCGCTATTTGGTATCATTTCTATTGGCGTGGCCTTTGTCATCATCACCGGCGGTATTGACTTGTCGATTGGCTCGTTGATCGGCTTGGTCGGCTGCCTGCTGCCGATGCTGTTGGCTGCTGGCTACCCCCCGGTCGTCGCGCTGTTGGCCGTTGTGGTTTTGTCGCTGGCGATTGGGTTAATACACGGCTTGCTGATTACGCGCTTGGGATTGCAGCCGTTTGTCGTAACGCTGTGTGGTCTGCTGTTCTACCGCGGCTTTGCGCGCTGGCTGACCCACGATCAAGTCCAGGGCTTTGGCTCGTCCTACGAGGGCCTGCGCCAGTTGGCGATTGGCAAGGTCTGGTTGGGCGGCGGTTTTGCGCTGCCGATTCCGTTTTTTTTGTTGCTGCTTGCCGGGGTGCTGGCCGCTCTCTTTCTCAACAAGACGATATGGGGGCGCTACTTATTGGCACTGGGCCGCAACGAGACTGCGGCGCGCTACAGTGGCATCCAAATCGAGCGGATGAAAGTGTTGGCGTATGTTTTATGCTCCGGTACCGCTGGCTTGGGCGGCGTCCTCTTTGCCCTCGACGTCAACTCGGTGCAACCGGCCGCGCACGGCAATTTCTACGAACTGTACGCGATTGCTGCGGCCGTGTTGGGCGGCTGTTCGCTGCGCGGCGGCGAAGGGTCGATTTTGGGGGTGGTCATTGGTGCGGCCGTCATGCGATTGCTCTACAATGCCATCAATGTGTCGGGCATCCCCACCCAACTCGAATTTGCCATCATCGGCGCGGTGATTTTGGCGGGCGTGATCGCCGACGAGTTGATCCGCCGCGTGGCGAGTAGGCGACGAGCAGGACGAGGGAATTGATGTTGCATGGTACATTGGCGCGTCCTTGGATTGGATGCCCTAACAAACGAGGAGCTTTTCCATGAGCGAAATCATCGCCGATACGGCCCAAATCCCCGAGTTGGACGATCAACTCGACGCGCTCGATCGGCACGGCTTTCTCTTGGTGCGCAATGCGCTGCCCGAAGACGTGGTGCTGGCGTGGCGGGCGTGTTTGGTGCGGAAGTACGAGCGGCGCGAATGGGACATTAGCAACGAGGTGGGCAATGTCGCTTTTGACCATCTGTTGGAGCAGGAACCTGCGCTCGCTCGGCCGATGGTCGGCCACCCTTCGGTCGCGCCGTATTTGCAGGCCATGCTCGGGCGGCAATGTCAGTTGCGCAGCTTTCGCGCGCACATCAATCCGGGCGCTTATACCCAAGAGTGGCACAAGGACTTTGGCTATTATTGGGACGCGCCCGATGAGGCGCGACACGCGCTGCGACCCCTGTGCATAAATACCACGTTTTACCTGACGGACAACGCGCCCGAGACCGGGCGCTTGACGTTTATCGACAACTTTTGCCACAACGCGCTGCCAGAGGAAATTCGCCACCTAGGCGGCTACCGTTCCGACAACCCCTTTTACCAGTGGTGCGAAAAGCAGCAGCACATCCATCTGCATCCGATGACCGGCGACGCCGTGGTGTTCTTCAGCCACATACCGCATCAGGGTGCCAAGCTCCGCGAAGATGCCGCCGCGCCGATCCGCTGCAACGTGGTGCTGCACTACCAGCAGACGCCGATGTTTCCGGGGATTCCCTTTGTCAGTTCGCCGCTGCCAGCCATTGCCGCGCTCGGATACAACGGGACCTTTCCGTTTGCCGAGGGACGCTAGGATAAAGAAGAGGAGAACGCTTATGCGCCGCTTTACTCGCACCCCCCATTACAGCGGGCCGGACGACCCGGAAATCGGCCAGGTGCGCGGCACCTTGGAACTTGGAGAAACGGTCATCATCGAGACCATTGGCGGAGCGGACAACGACTTTGAAGCGGCCGGAGAGACCCGCGCTGGCATGATTACTTCCGGGCAAAGTCATCGCCGCTACGCCCGTCCTGGCGGTCCTTTGCTCATCGAGGGCATTGAGCCAGACGATTGGGTGGCCATTGAGATCGTCGATATCGAGGTTGGCCCCTACGGTTTTTATCGCAACGGCGGGCCCAATTGGGGCAATTGGCGCTGCGTGGCGCCGGTGCGCGATGGGCTGATTCACTTTCCGCCGGATTTTGTCGTGCCCGTGCGGCCGATGATTGGCGTCGTCCAGCTCGCATCGTGGGCACCCAACGCCATCGATCACGGCGGCAACATGGATTTCAACGCCATCCAGCCTGGCAGCACTGTCCACATCCGCGCACAAAAGCCCGGAGGCTTGCTCTCGCTGGGCGATGTCCATGCGCGCATGGGCGACGGCGAGTTGACCGGGGCCGGGGTAGAAATTGACTCGGCCATTACGCTCAAGGTAAATCGCTCGCCGGGATTTCCCAATAGCAGTCCGGTGGTTGAGACCACCCGGGTTGTGGAAGACGCTGAGGAATACCTCACCAGTGCGCGCGCCGAAGAGTGGGGCGACGCGCTCAAAGCGGCGTGGCTCGAAATGGTGGCCTTGATTTGCGACCGCTACGACACCACCTACGAATACGCCAACATGATCGTCGGCACCATTGGGGACGCCCGCCCGGGCTTTGCCACCGGCTACATGGGCGGATACGCGACCTGTCAGATCGCAGTGACCAAGAAGCTGCGGCGCACCGGCGAGCCGTACCAGCCCTAGGGCCGGAAGTGGCTGGCGTCGGGTGCGGGATGTTTAACGGGTGTTATACGGACGATAACCACTCATCGCCAGGCATAATACGCTGCATGAATTGGTCGAACATGGGAACGGTGAACGCGGTGTCGCCGTGACTTGGGCTCCAGATCATGCCTTTGGTGATTAGCTGATTGCGAATGGGGGCCAAAGAGCTTACTGGGCGGTTCAATTTATTGGCAATATCACCAGAGCGGTGAGGCCCTGCACCGAGTTGAGCCATCGCCCGCATATACCTTTTTTCCGTCGGCGTAAGCCTATCAAACCTGACCGAGAAGAAGCTTTGATCTAGGGCCGCTATGGCCTGTTGGGACGCGACTTCAACATGAGCCGCGGTGATGGGGGTGCGCTCGGCAACATCCCAGACATGCTTGCCCCATTCTTGGAGGAAGTAGGGATAGCATTGAGTTTGGGAAACAATGGCGTCGAGTCCGCGTGGTTCTATTGCTACTCCTTCGTCTTTTGCCGGCTTCTCAATTGCCCGCTTGGCATCTTCGGGCGCTAGTGGTCCGATTGCGGGAAACTCAAAAAGCCGTTCAGCATAAGATTTTGCCTGCCCCATGCGACCGCGTATTTGGGGTAGGCCAGCGCCGAACATGACCACGGGGAGTTTGCGCTGAGCCATTCGGTGCAAGGCGGTGATCAGTGCCGCTAGCTCACGCTCTTCCACATATTGAAGTTCGTCAACGAATAGAGCCACACAGGTCGCATCGGCCTTGGCGGCGGCACCGACGACTTCAAACAAGGCCTGCAAGTCGATTTCTAGATCTCCGTTGTCTGCTAATCCAGGCTCAGGCTCAAAGTCCAACCCGACCTCAATGTCCTGATACTTCACTTTTAAGGCCCCAATAAATCCCGCAAGTCCCCTAAGTGCCCTTTGCGCCAGTTGCTTTGCTGCATCCTTATTCGAGAGTCGCAACAACGCCACGCGCAGTTGGGGCACCAGCATGGCGGGAAGGGAGCGGTTTTCAGGTGCTTCGATACGCAGGGCGTAGATGCCGCTTGCTTCGGCTTGTTCTCGCATGAGGTCCAATAGCACGGTTTTACCAACGCCGCGCAAGCCAACCATCATCGTACTCTTGGTGGGACGCCCTATTTTGGTCCGCTCCAATGCAATGCGTGCGGATTCGCGGATGTCATCGCGGCCGGCTAGCTCGGGCGGTGGGGTGCCCGCTCCAGGCGCGTATGGGTTGCGTATAGGGTCCATGAGGCAAAATTTATAGGATAATTATAAAAATTATAAAGTTTATAAGTAAAAAATAACTTAGCTAATTTTGCTAGTTTTGGCAACTTGATTGCCATTCAGGAAGGCTCAGATCACTGTAGCGATCTTGGAGCTTCTTTCGCGTTCGGCGATTCGAAAAGGCTGAGAAGCCGTCTGAAACCCCCTGTCGGGCTGGGTTGCGCGGTGGTCAAATCCCATCCGGTGTTTTTCGCGGGCGAGGCACCCTCGTTCCCAGCGACTTGAAGGTAAGTAAGAGAGCCAAACCCTAGTTTTCAAACTGCTTCTAAAGCTAATGGATTGAGCGACAGCGTTTGGTATAGGGCCGCACTCGCATGTCGCCGTAGTCAGTGACCCTCCGTCCGAGCAAGACCAACAACCCAAATCTGGTTCTCAGGCCGCTTCTAAGTTAGTTTAAACAGGCTTTCAGGTTGACATGGGTTTATTGATATTCGATTCTTAGATTCTTAATTTGATCCTTACAGCCTTAATTATTGAAGACAAGGGCTATACCTAGATGCCACTTGTTACTAAAAAAAAAGCTACCGGTTCGCATTACACGCCTCCTGAACTTGCTCGTTTTCTCGCCGGGAGACTGGTTGCCGAAGCAGACTTTAGTCAACTCCCTGAATTAAAGGTTTTAGATCCGGCTTGTGGCGATGGAGAACTGCTAGTCGCCTTAGCTAACTCACTGCCAGATAATACACTAAGAAATACTGTGATTGCCGGAATAGAGCTTGACGATTTATCCCTCGGGAGTGCCCAAGAGCGATTAGAAGCGTTTGGCTCAAAATCAAATTTTTTTAAAAGGATGGATTTT
The DNA here is from genome assembly GCA_965221515.1 of Candidatus Latescibacterota bacterium. Classification (GTDB taxonomy): domain Bacteria; phylum Latescibacterota; class UBA2968; order UBA8231; family UBA8231. Next base: position 1,984,097 of record OZ244897.1, on the reverse strand, counting down.
CTTGAACTCTACGCCCATTCAGAAGCGCAGATAGGGCTGTTTAACAATGGGCTTACATCTAACAAGACTATTCCTCCGGTAGATCCGGTAGATATTATAATCGCCAACCCCCCTTACGTCCGCACGCAGGTCCTCGGTGCCCGGAAATCACGGGAATTAGCAAAAGCCTTTCACCTGAAAGGCAGAATCGATCTATACCAAGCTTTTCTGGTGGCGATGACCCAGTGCTTAAAAGACAGGGGTATTATAGGTGTCATCACGTCCAATCGGTTTATTTCAACAAAAGGTGGAGCCTCCATTAGAGCGTTCATTGCAGAGAATTACGAGATAATCGAGTTGATAGACCTCGGCGACACCAAGCTTTTCAAAGCCGCTGTTCTGCCAGCTATCTTGATCGCTAGAAAATTATCCTCTACATTGCGTTCTCCTATAAACCAGAGGCTACCGAATAGATTCGTCAGGATTTACGAGAGTAGGGCAAGTAATCGCGATGATCGAGAAGAGCTGGTCCATGTTGATTCAGTGTACGACATTCTCAGAAAAAGTTCTGACGGTGAGTATTTGGTATCTAAAACCCAGTTCAAACTTTCGACAGGTACTCTTTCCTTTTCTAATCTGCCCTCCGAGCCTTGGCAAATGATAACTGCAATTGAGAAAGAGTGGATAAATAAAATAGAATCGGCGGCAAAATATAGAATTGGCGATGTTGTCAAGGTAAGGGTTGGCATTAAGACGACAGCCGATCGAGTTTTTATTCGCTCAGACTGGGACGATATGCCTAAAGATAAGCGACCGGAAGACTGTTTACTACGTCTCATATTCTCGCATGACGATGCGGGTCGCTGGCGGTCCAGCACCAGGAATGAATCGCTAAAAAAGATACTATATACTCATGAATTCAAGGACGCGAAACGAAAAGCGATTGATATGGAAAAGTACCCACGTGCAGCAGCATACCTTAGACAATATCGAGAGCGATTAGAAAGGCGAAAATACGTAACTCAGGCTAATAGAAAATGGTATGAGATTTGGGTTCCTCAAGATCCTTTAGCCTTGAGTCGCCCCAAGATTATCTTTCCCGACATTAGCCCTAGCCCAATGTTTTTTTACGACAATGAAGGACTAATGGTTGATGGCAACTGTTACTGGATTACCTCAGAAAAAGAAGACACGGATATGCTTTTCCTAATCCAAGGGATAGCGAATTCAAATCTGATGACTCATTATCACGAGCTAATATTTAATAACAAACTGTACGCTGGCCGGCGGCGCTATTTAACTCAATACGTAGAAAGATATCCAATGCCAGATAGACATTCTGCACATGCTAGGAGGATAGTAGGTTTAGTAAAAAAGTTAGTATCGGTTGACGTAAGCGATAATACAACCAAAAAATATGAGACTGATTTAGAGATTGCTGTAGCAGAAGCCTTTGGTGTCGAGCCGATAATCTCGTTTTAGGGATTGTAAAGTGCTTGACCTTGATACGCATCAAAAAAGGACATAGGGATTGATCTTTGGCACTTAAAACTAGTGTCGCTTACGTATGAAAAATTTTCACCTAACTTCTCACCGGGACATAAAATTATCCCCTGAATAATGCTCGTCTCTGCATCAGTCAAGGCTATCAAGTAGCGAATATCTAACGTAGTCAAACTAGGACAGGAAGGTACGCACTCTTCAAACTGGGGACTAAATCTCCCTAGATCTACGGTCGGCGAATCCTGCACCTTGACTTCCAATGCTTGATTGGGAATATCGGGGAAATTTCCCTCTAAAAGTCCAGCATCGCTAATTTTGTATCCTAAAAGGCAAGCAACCAAGCGCTCTAACGCTTGCCCCCTGTTTTTGGTAGCCATTTGATCCAAAGGTTCACCAATTAGCCCTTCCACTAGCATTTCTCGCAGCAATTTTAAAGAGAATAGCTGATCCAAGATGGGTTTATCGCCTATTGGAGAAGTCGGGATAGCATAATTTTCTGTTACATATTGACGAAGAGCAGACGTATCTGAATAGAAAATGCCCGGCGGGTTTCGAGCTAGCACCTTATCTCTAACTTTTGGCGGAATTATGATTTGGTGTTTGAGTGTTGGCTTGCCAAAGCGTCCGAATCTACTCTCGATATAATCTGGAGTTAAGACTAGGATTGAGCTTATTGTCTGAGTATGTAAATCAACACGCAGAAGAATAAACCGGACATCCTTTGACGATAAGGTCTCGCCGGAATTGTATTCAACTTGGATAGAATCGGACGTCGGATTTCGATTCCAAACTTGGAGATTGTAAGTATCACCTTTAGTCACGATATAGGTGTCCACATATTCTAAGAAGCGTTTTTAAAACTCTTTTTTTTTAGTTTTTCTTTTGAGCAACAGATGGATCATAACGATGTGTATAAAGGCTTCGCTATTGCCAGGTAAGACCTCATAATCTTTGGCGTGGATTCGATAGTTGCCTAACCAAGCAAACGTTCGTTCAACCACCCATCGGCGTTTAAGCAAGGTAAAGCCATGGTGTGGTTTTTCACTGACGTCTAACACGATTTTATGGGTGCGTTTTAGGTTGGCGACCCATGTTTGGAGTGCCTGACCTCGATAGCCGGCATCGACCCACACTTTTTTCAACCGTTGGACGCCCGGTAAAAAATAGGCTTTCAACAGTGCTTTTAAGCCATCGGCATCGGAGTCGTTGGCGGCGGTGACCTTGCATTGGAGGATCGAGCCTTGGCTATCGACCAGCGCATGGCGTTTGCGTCCTTTGACCCGTTTACCGGCGTCATAGCCTACGGCATGGCCTTGCGTAGCGGTCTTAACGCTCTGCGAGTCGATACCGCCAGCCGAAGGCGCCGGTTGGCGCCCTTGCTGGGTACGTTGTTGGCGAACCAAGGCTTGCAGAATCCGCTGCCAGTGCCCGTCTTGACGCCAGCGATTAAAGTATCCATACACCGTTTGCCACGGCCCAAACGTCGGCGGCAACATCGGCCACTGACTACCGGTTTTAGCCCGATAGAGAATACCATTGATGACTAAACGTAGATCGCGAGGTGGGCGACCCGGACCACCACAACGCCACCGACGCGAGGGCAGTAAAGGAAGTAGCCGCTGCCATTGCGCGTCTGTTATATCGGTCGGATATTGATACTGCGTACTCATCGGAGACCTTTCGTTCAGGGTTTTTTGCCGAAACCTGAAGGTGTTCGGTGAGTACGCCAACGTCAAATCCAAACAACAAAAGGAGTTTTAAAAACGCTTCTAAAAGTATCCTTGGCAATCCTTTTGCCTTGGGCGGAACTATATAGTAGGATGACCGAGGACATGGTTTAGGTAATAAAAATTTTGCGAAAGTCTGTGCAACAAGTTTCCTCATATTTGAGCCATCTGTCCTAGTCTTGTTCGTCAATTTAAATGGCGTACCAATTAGACCTTGCAAACGCGAAGCGATATCATCTGAAGGTGTAAGATGGGTCTTGTGGATTGGCGGAAACCTAAATATGGGATTCATTTTTTTACGCCTCTGCTTGAATCTGGAGAAGTGCTGAGATCGAAACTCGCACGAGGTACCTTGGGCATGTCCTTGCCAGACACCGTGGCCACGAAGCCAAGTGAATGGATATATTTTCTCTGACTCCCCTTACCCTTGCCTCTATGTTCGATGAACCCGGCTTACAGGTAGTTCCGTCGCACCTGGCGCAACTTTCTAGGCATACGCCACTCCTCCGAGTCGGCGATTAAAGGCGAATCTGTGAAGGGCCGCAACCTTTTTAAAATAAAAAAATCTATACTCCTACCCAACATAAACAAATGACGTCATTCGCGTTGGCTCATTCGTCTCGGCACAACTGTTTTTTTTGCCAAAGTGAGTTTCCCAAGCCATTTTATTATCCCAATCGCAAAGCCACCGCAAAGGAGAAGACTATGGGCACCTACACCCCGCTGGATTTGAATGCGCTATACAACGCCGGGCTAGACCTCTTAGGGGGCCACGGGCCGCTCGGCGCACACCGCTTTCGCGGCTTGCCCTTTGCGCTCGGCAGCGATGCTGCGCGCTGTCTGATCGCCGGCGGCAAAGAGCGGTCCGATGTGGAAATTTTGGTCGGTCGTCGGGCGACTTGGATGATTGTGGCGCATCGTTTGTTGGAATCGCCGATTGCCGACAACGGGCCGCTGGCGACGCTGGTGGCTGAATACGCGCTGCACTACGAGGGCGGCGATGTGCTCAAGGTACCCGTGCGCGACCGCTTTGAAATCTCGACTGTGCCGTCGCCGTATGGCGGTACGCCGTTTGTGGCGGTAGCCGATACCAACGATCAGCTCTTGCCGCGCACCCAAGGCCCGTGGGGCATGGCCGGGCTGCGCCAGACCGAGGCCCGTGGTGGGGGGGCGCAGCACTACGTGCTTTGGGCGTGGCCAAATCCGCACCCGGACCAGAGTTTGGAAAAAATCGTCATCGCGGCCGCGGGGCCGGCTTTTGTCATCGGCGGAATTACCCTCAGCGACTTGGACGAAGAGCCGATCTGCCGCGAGGGGACGCGCGAGGTCATCATCACCCTGCCGCAAGCCGAGGACGCGCGCGAGTCGGCTGCTCTCGAAGTGGAAGTCGATCGCGGCGTTGCGACCTATCCGTACCCATTGCCAGAGGATGCGGTTGAAAATTTTCTCGACGGGCGCAAAGGTTGGGGCGAAGCGCAAAACGAGGCCAGTAGCCCCTCCTATGTGGAAATTGCCGCCAATCCTTCGGCCACGGTGCAGGTCAAGCGCGGTGGGGAAGTATTGGGGGAGGCTAACTGGGGTCAGATGCGGCAAGAGGGCTGTGTAGAGGCTTCGCCGCGGGTGCAGCTAGCAGTGGTGGAGCGCGGGCGCAACTGGGTGCATACCAAGGTCGTTGACGACGCCACCGGCAAGCCCGTGCCCTGCCGCGTCCACTTCCGCTCGCCCGAGGGCATCCCCTACGCCCCGCACGGCCACCACGCCCATGTCAACTCCAATATGGGGACTTGGCACTTCGATGTGGGCGGCGATGTGCGCTTGGGGCAGATCACTTATGCGTATATTGACGGCACCTGCCAAGGCTGGCTGCCGCGCGGCGAAGTGATCGTGGATGTGGCGCGCGGCTATGAATACGAGCCGCTGCGCACCAAAGTGGAAATTGCGCCAGGCCAACGCACCCTACAACTGCGGTTGCAGCGCTGGCGGCAGATGAACGAGGAAGGCTGGTACAGCGGCGACTCACACGTGCATTTCCTGTCGGCCCAGGGCAGCCTCACCGAGGCGCAGGGCGAGGACTTGAACGTGGTCAACCTGCTGCAATCCCAGTGGGGTGGGCTGTTTACCAACACCGAAGAATTCACCGGCGGCGAGCTGGCCACCGCCGATGGCGATCACATTGTCTATGTGTCGCAAGAAAACCGGCAGCACTTTTTGGGGCATCTGATCCTCATGGGGCTGAAGGAGCCGGTGATGCCGTGGTGTTCGGACGGCCCGGGTGAAGCCGAATTGGGTGGGACGCTCGAAGTGCCTATGGCCGAGTGGGCCGACCGCTGTCGAGCGCAGGGCGGTAGCGTGGTAATTCCGCATTTGCCCAGCCCCAACGGCGAGCCAGCCGCCCTAATTGCCACCGGGCGCGCCGACGCCGTGGAGATGCTGCGGCACGGCATGTACATGCACGGCGAGTACTACCGCTATCTCAATTGCGGCTACAAGCTGCCGTTGGTCGGCGGTACCGATAAAATGAGTAGCGACGTGCCGGTGGGGATTTATCGCACGTACGTGCAGATCCCCAAGGACGAGCCGTTCACCTACGCCAACTGGTGCAAGTACATGGCCGCGGGCCGCACCTTCCACAGCGGCGGGCCGCTGATCCGCTTCAGCGTCGATGGGCACGAGGTGGGGGACACGGTGCAATTACCGGGCAATGGCGGCGCGGTGGAGGTGGTCGCCGAGGCCGAGTCGGTGGTGCCGATCCACGTGTTGGAAGTGGTGCAGGAAGGGCGGGTGGTGGCTTCTACCGCAGAAGCCAAGGGGACGCGCAAGTTGAGCCTGAAGGCTGCGGTAAAGGTGGAGGGCCATTCGTGGCTGGCGGCGCGGTGCAGCGGGCCGGGCTACGAGCAGAGTGTGCCGCACTTTGATGGCTGGGGGCGGGGAATTATGGCGCACACCTCGCCGGTGTATCTGGCCTGTGGTGGCCCGTGGTGGATGTTCGACCAAGAGACGGCGCAGTACATGCTGACTTTGGTGGATGGCTCACTGCACTACATTCGCCACAACAGCCGTCTGCATTTGCGCGACGACATTACCCACCATCACGGCGAGGCCGATCACCTCGCCTATCTGGAGCGGCCCTTCCACCAAGCGCGGGAGGCGATTCACCGCCGGATGCACCAGTTGGGCGTGCCGCACTGAGTTAGTGAAGGATGGCTACTTCGAGGTACGTGTAAACTACTGTCCTAGCGCTATCTTGCTTGTGGATTTTGCTGGCGATATATTGAGCGGCCATTCGCCGTAGAAAGGAAGCTGCTTTATGAACGACCCGTTTGCACCGTTGGATTTGAGCGCAGCGTATAACGCTGGTACTGGCAATATTGAGTCCGCAGGCGGCCTGCTTTGGCCGGCACCTGACGACGCGCCCGACCACACGCCGCTGGTGGGACTGCCTTGGGGCGAGCAGCAGTTTTGGGGGGTGCCCTTTAGCTTGGCCGCCGCCGGGGCTGAGCGGGCCGTGGTGCTGGTGGCGCAAGGGGTGAGTGCGTCGGTGGAGATTCCGGTACATGCCACGGCCCGGCGCATCCTCTACGCCCATACTTGTGCGCCAGTGCCAGGGGAATGGGCCACGGTTGAGGGCACGGGCGAGGAGATAGCAACCTACCGCGTCCTCTATGCCGATGGCAGCTTGGTCGAACAGCCATTGCGCCGCCGCTTTGAAATCCACGACGTACAGGTGCCTTGGGGGCACCATCCCTTTCTCTGTCGCAATTGCCGCCATTTCTATTCGGTGCCGCTAGACAGCCGCGAGCACAGCTATGGCATGGTACAGACCGGGACTTTTGCGCGCCAGGGCGATGACCTCCAGGGGTGGTGGCTCTACGACTGGGAAAACCCCGCGCCCGATAAGGAGATTGCAGCGATCTCGGTGGCGGCGGCGGGTCCTACGGCGCTGGCGTTGGCTGGCATTACGCTTTGTGATGAGGAGCGCGATCCTTTTGCTTGGCCGGCGCGCCAGGCGGTGGCGTTGCGGGTCGATGCCGAAGGAGTGCCCGAGGTGGCGATGGAGCGCGGCGAAATCGCGCGCCAGGATCAGCTCTGGGTGCCGAGTGCGGATTTTCTCACTTCCGCGGCAGCCGGCTGGGGACGCGGCGGCCAGGAGACGGTCGCTGGTGGCTATCTGGAAATCCACGGCTCCACCGAAGGTCAGCTCGCCATCACGGCCGGAGACGACTTAGCAGAGCGCGTTTGCTGGGGCGACGTGCTCAAAAAAAAGAAAGTCGCCCAAGGCAAGGTGCAAATCGAGGTCGTCGCGCCGGCTGGCAAGCAGTGGGTTCACGTGCGGGTCGAAGACGCCGATACCGGCCAGCCGGTGGGCACCCGCGTCCACTTTCGCACCGAGCACGGAGCCTATCTGGCACCGCACGGCCACCAAGCCGACGTCAATGTGGCGTGGTTTGAAGATCTGGGCGGCGACTGCAAGACCGGGGGCGTGCCCTACGCGTACATCGACGGCACCTGCCAAATCGACTTGCCCATCGGCCCGGTGTACGCCGAGGTCGTGCGCGGCTTTGAGTACCAGCCGCTGCGCCAGCAAGTTGAAATCAAGCCCGGACAGAACGCGCTAACTCTCAAGGTCCAACGCGCCTTTGACATGAAGCAACGCGGCTATTATTCGGGGGATACCCACGTGCATTTCCTCTCTTCCCAATCGGCCCATCTAGAGGCCGCAGCAGAGGACCTCAATGTGGTGCATCTGTTGGCCAGCCAGTGGGGTCGGCTGTTTACCTCGTGGGAGGAGTTTACCGGCGGCTTGGCTCCGACCAGTAGCGCTGAGCACTTGGTTTGGGTCAGCCAGGAAAACCGGCAGCACGTGCTTGGGCACATCAGCTTGCTCGGCCTCAAGGAACTGGTTGCGCCGATGTGTAGCGGCGGCCCCAATGAGGATTGGGTCGGCGGCTCGGTGGATGCGCTGATGGCCGATTGGGCCGAGGAGTGCAAAAAACAGGGCGGGCTGGTCATCATGCCGCACATGCCGCTGCCCGACTTTGAGAATGCAGCTAATATCGTCTTGGGCCATGCCGACGCTGGCGAGATGTGCTGGATTTGGCAGGGCGAGCAGATCAGTTCGGCTGAGCGCGGCTACTACCGTTGGCTCAACGTCGGCCAGAAGCTGCCGATTGTCGGCGGCACCGACAAGATGTCCAACGACCGCATCTTGGGCGGCTCGCGCACGTATGTCAAGCTGCGCGCTGGCGAGGAGTTTACCTTTGACAATTGGTGCCAAGCCGTGCGCCGCGGCCAGACATTTGCCAGCACCGGCGCGATGATCGATCTACGGGTTGAGGGCCGGGAAATGGGCGAGGAAATCCACCTGCCCGGCAACGGCGGCACGGTCGAGGTGGTGGCGACGGCGGAAAGCGTCTGGCCGCTTACTGGGGTGGAACTGATTCGCAATGGCGCATCGGTCGCCCGCGAGGTCGCCGCGCCCGGTGCCCAGCAGATTGAGTTAAAATTCAAGCTCAAGGCCAATCGTTCCTGCTGGGTCGCGGCCCGCTGCTGGGGGCCGCACTACACGGACGCCGGGCCGGTGATGGCCCATTCCTCGCCGGTCTATATCGACGTTGGCCGCCGCTGCGTGTTTGCGCCGGCCGAGGGCAATTATTTGCTGACGCATATGGAGGGTGGCATTGCTTGGGCCGAAAGGATCGGCGTCTTCCGCGACGAGGCGGTCCGCCAGCGGCTGATTGGCCTGTTTGAGGAGGCGCGGGGCGAGTTGCTCCGGCGCATGCAGTGAACGCTTTACTCGCCGGCTAACGGTCGGCAAAAGGATCGACGATGCTGACGCAAGCACAGATTGATGAATTCCACCGCAACGGTTTTCTCAACGGCGGGCGCGTGCTCGCCGACGCCGAGCTCGGTGCATTGAGCGACGCGCTCGACGAGATTTTGGCCAAAGGCCCCGATGGCTTTGCCGCCGGCGAAGCGCAGCCGGTGTCCTTCCGCGACCTCGCTGGCGGCGGTGGCGTCAGCGAGCATCCCGTGTGGCAGATCGTCAATATCTGGGAGGCTGCGCCGGCTTGGGAGCGGCTGATTTACCACCCGGCGGTCGTGCGGGGTATCAGCCAACTGACGGGCCAGGCCGACCTCCAAGTCTGGCACGACCAGATTCAGTACAAACCCGCCCGCTACGGGGGCTCGACCCACTGGCACCAAGACGCGCCCTTGTGGCCGATCATCAAGCCAATGACGCCGGTATCGGCCTGGATTCCCTTGGATGACGCGACCGAGGACAATGGCTGCATGTGGATGGTGCCCGGCAGCCATAAGTGGGGCAACCAGATTGAGTTTTTGCGGACGCAGGGAGATTTGTCGCTGTTGGAAAATTTCAAGGACTTACAGGGCTTTACTCCGCCGGCCGACGCCGAGATTGGCCAGGTGGTCGCGCAGCCGTGTCCGGTAATGCGCGGGGAGGTTTCCTTCCACCATTCGCTGACTTGGCACGGCTCGCCCTTTAATCAGTCGCCGCGCCCGCGGCGCGCCATTGCCATCCACTACATGACCGGCGCGGCGCGCTTTGACCAAAGCGGCGAGCACCTGATGAAGCAGTTCGTCGATTTGCCCGACAAGGCGCCCATGGCCGCGGCCGGCCCGCACTTTCCGGTGGTGTGTCGCAATGGGGAGCCGGTGGGAGTGCCACAGCGGTTGCGGGGGGCTAAGAAGTAGCCGGCGGGCCGGCAAAAGCCGCCGACCAGTCCATCCGGCCGGTAAGCTGCATGGCGACAAAGAGCGTGGCGATGCACAGGGTGGTAATCGCCAAGCCAGTATAGCCGACGAAGAAGAAGGTGTAGGAAAACAGCACCAAGTAAATGAATTGGGCCAAGCCCACCTCCACCAAGGCCAGCCGCAGGCCAACGACCAGCCGCATGTAGGAGATGACCAAGAAAACGGATACGGCCGCCGCCACCAAAAAGGCGTAGTCGATGAGCAAGTGGTCGGCTAGGTAAGCCAACAGTAGGTGAAAGCTAAAAAAGGCCGCGCCGATGAAGAAGTAATTCATCGGATGAATGTCGATGCCTTTGACCGCGGCAAAGACGAAGAGCAAAAAGAAAAAGAGAAAGAGGGATATCGGCGCGGCTAGGGTCACATCTTGGACCCAGGGGCCTGGATTGAGGCGAGCGGGCATGACCATGCCGAGGGAGGCCCCAGTGAGCAAGCGGTCGTACTGCCAAGTGAGACGCCAGCCATCGGCCGTGCGCTCCTTTTGAGTGGGCGATAGGCTTTGGTGGGGGAAGTCGATGGCGTCAAAATCAGTGTGCATGACCAGCTCGAAGTCGGAGACCTGTTCAACGTGGTCGCCGAAGCGGTACCACCATTGTTCTAATCCCTGCGATTGATAGGAAACGCGGATCTGGCGACTCTGCCCCGGCGCCAAGCGCAATGGCTGTTGCAAGTGCCCTTGGGCCAGCGGCAGCGGCGCGATGGATTGGCCGTCAATCGACAGGGTAAAATCATCGTACACAGCTTCGGAAGTAGGCAGGGCTAAATCGAACGTCAAATCGAGCGGGTGGTCGGTGTCGTTGGTCGCGGTATAGGTAGCGTCTAGGGCCACTTGGTAGGTGGCGTACCACAGCAGGCCCTTGCGGCGGTGTTCGAGGCGCAGATCGACTTGTAGGCGGCTGGCTGCTAGGGGCAGGAGGTGCCGCCGCTCCTTGGTGTGCTCGGTCGCTTGGCCGTCGGGAGTCTGTTGGACGACGGTTTCTTCCGTGGTCCAGTACAGCAGTGGAGCGCGTTGGGACTGGGCAGTGCCCCACAATTGGCCCACTGCGGCTTTGAGCTTGGTGTCTTGCTGCTGGGTGCGGTGGGAGACGACTTGGGCCAAGATGATCCAAGCGACGCTCGTGCCGGCAAAAATGAAGCCGATAGCGGCAATGCGGTATAGCATGGGGTCCTCCTGCAACTGCGTTTGAACGTTTTGCCGATAGCTGAAGTTCCGCGTTATAGACTAAGGTAATCGTCTCACGGGCCATCTTCCAAGAAGCCGCGGCCGTTGGTTTGCTTGCGATACGGAATGCTTGGGGCCGATATTGGGACGTTATGGTTGCGCTGATTATCGCCTTTGCGGTCGCCTTGGTCAGCGGTCCGGTGGCGGCTGCTACCGGGCCGACAGCGGTGGTGGAGCACTTGGCCTCGCTCGGATCGCGGGTGGCCGGCTATCCGGGCAGCGCCCAGGCTGCCGAGTACGTGGAGGAGCGGTTGCAGGCGTTGGGGCTGGCGACGCGCCGCGACAGCTTTGCCGTGGTGGTGCCAATGGACCAGGGCGGGCGGTTGGAATGGGAAGATAGGTCGGTGCCTTTGTTCGCGCTGTGGCCGAATGGGGCGCGGACTTCGACTGTGCCGCCGGAGGGGTTGCGGGTGCCGGCGATTTGGGGCGGCGATGGGGATTGGGGGGATTTCAATGGACAGGAGGTGGCCGGGCGGGTGGTAGTGCTGGACTTTGCCAGTGGAGACAATTGGCTGAAGGCCGCGTCGTTGGGGGCCCGGGCGGTGGTGTTTGTGGCGGCGGATTCGGCTACGACGCAGCAGGCCCAAGGCAAGTACGTGCGAGTGCCGTTGGATGTGCCGCGCTTTTGGCTGGAGCAGGCCGCTGGCGAGCAACTGCGGCGGCGGTTGGTAGATGGCGAGGTGCAGGTGAGGCTGTGGGGGCGGATGGATTGGCAGCAGCGGACGGCGTATAACGTGTGGGCGGTGGTGCCGGGCAAGGATGCGGGGACTTTGCGGGACGAGACGGTGCTCGTCCATGCGTACTACGACGCGCCATCGGTGGTGCCGGCGCGGGCACCGGGGGCCGAGGCCGCGGTGAGTGTCGCGGCGCTGCTGGAAGTGGCCGCTCGCTTGCAGGCCAATCCACCGGCGCACACAGTGGTGCTCGCCGCGCTGGGGGCTCACTTCCAAGGGCGGCAGGGCATGGTCGCCTTCCTCGACCGGCACGCTCGGCGGCAACAGTACTACGCGGCCCGGCTGGCCGAGCCGCTGGATATTGCGCTGTTCATCGGTCTTGATTTATCCAGCCACGGCGAGCGAGTGGTGCTGTGGAACAACACCGATAGCTACGCGCTCAAGCGATTTTTCGTGCCCTTTGGCCGTCGCTTTGCCGAGTACGCGGCCGCGTTGGGTCGCGCCGCGGCCGTGGCCAATGGCATCAGCCCGATTCGGGGGATGGATTGGCATAGCTACATGCCCGGGGGCTTGGCCGCCGACGGGGAGTTGGCGCTTGAGGCGGGGTTCCCAGCGCTGACGCTGGCCACGGTAGGCGACGCCCGCTTTGCGCTGGATTTGCCCCAGGACACGGGCGCGGGGGTGGCGTGGGATAATGTGGAAGGACAGGCGGCTTTGGTGGCCGATCTGCTGGCTCAGGCGTTGGCCGATACCGCGCTGTTAGCCGGGCGGGAGCGGCTCGACGAGGCGTTGGAGGATCGGCTGCGGGACTTGCGGGTCAAAGCGCGGACGTTCCCCCGGCGCAGTCAGGTGCCAGACCGGCCGGTGGCTGGCGCACTGGTCGCGGTGCAGGTGGAGCAGCAAGAGCGCAAAGGAGTGCGCGACACGCGCTATTTTCTCACCGATGCCGCGGGGTTGGTGCGGGTGCCCGCACTGGTACAGGGGACGTATCCCCTGACTGTGGCGGCACTGGACGCCGAGCGCGGCGCGCTTACCCACGTCGTGGATTTGAGTGATCGCGCCCAAGCCCACCACGGCAAACCACGGCCGGATGGCCGCCTGGCCCAACATGTGCGCTGGCGGCAAAACGAGCAGACCGCGGTGCTCTTTTCCGGCGTGGGGCGGCCTCTATACGGCTTGGTTGAGCCGCGTCTTTTGCGCGCGTTGAACAAGGTGAAAGTGCTGGCGGCAGACGGGGGCGCGCCGGGTCAGTATGGGTATGCACTGGGCAAAAGCAGCATCGGCTCGGTGGGGATGATCTACGGGCCAGCCGATGCGGTAGCCGACGATCGCCTCAAAGTGATTTTGGACGACCAACTTTTGCTGCTCAATAGCGAGGGCAGCCAAAGCGAAACCGCGGCGCGGGGCCGGGGATTTTTGCTGACCGAGCAGGGCTTTGGGGCCGCGACGCTACAGGCAGCGCGAGACGTGTGGAATTTGAACGCGGCGCGGTTGGGGATACTCAATGAGCACGGCATTGAAAACCAGCGGTTGACCCGCCTACACGCGCAGACGGCGGCGGCTATAGACGCGGCGGCAGCAGCGGCCGAACAGTTAAAGTGGGATGAGTACATCGCGTGGAGCCGCCAGGCGCTCGGTTTGGAGACGCGGGCGTACCCAGAGGTCTTGGCGACGCTCAACGATGTCTTAGAAGGGTTGATCTTCTTTATGGCGCTGTTGTTGCCGGCGGCCTTTTTCGGGGAGCGGCTGTTGTTGGCCGCGGCCGATATTCGCCGGCAGCTCGCTGGTTTTGGGCTGTTGTTGCTGGCGATTTGGCTGATTTTGGCGCAGGTGCATCCTGCCTTTGAGCTGGCCGAGCCGCTGGTGGTGCTGTTGGCGTTTGCAATCATGGCAATGGCGGCCTTGGTGCTGTTTATGGTGGTCGGCCGGTTCAACCGCGTCATGGCCCGGCACCAGAGCCAGCAAATGCGGGTCCACGCCGAGGACCTGAGCCGCTTGAGCGCGAGTTATGCGGCCTTTATGCTCGGGATTTCCAATATGCGGCGGCGGCCCCTGCGCACTGGCCTGACGTTGGCGACGCTGACGCTTTTGACGTTCACCCTGCTCTCTTTTACCTCGTTTGAACAGCAAATCCGCTACGCGAGTTTCCGGCTGCCACACGCTGGGGCATACCCCGGAGTTCTCATCCGCGACCGCGGCTGGGAGCGCCTGACGCCGGAGGCCCTTGACTACGCTGAGTCGCACTTTGGCGGCAGCGGCTGGATGGGGCGGCGTGGCTGGTACGCGGCCGAAGGCGACCAGGCAGGCTGGATCGCGGTGACGGCGGCGGGAAATTCAGTGCGGGCGACCGGCTTGTTGGGCCTGACGCCGGCGGAGGCGCAAATCACCCAAGTAGATAAGAGCCTGGTGGCTGGGTCGTTTTTTGCCGCCGATGACGAGGCCACCTGCATCCTACCGCTGGACATGGCCGCGGCGTTGGGCGTTGGGGTGGGCGATCAAGTCGAGGTATTCGGGCGCCGGCTAAAAGTGCGCGGGATTGCCGATCCAGAGCGCTTAGAGCAACTGCGCGACCTCGACGGCGAGAGCCTGATGCCAGCCGATTTTGTCCTCTCGGGCGCCGAGATACTCCAGCTAGGGACGGCGCAGGATGTGGATATTGCCGGCGAGGAGGAACCCCACCAATTGCGGCCCTTTGTTCACCTACAACCGCAGCATGTGGTCATCGTGCCCTATCAAACGCTGGCCGAGGCCGGCGGCAGCTTGCGCTCGATAGCTGTGCGCTTTCGGCTGGCGACCGCTGGCCAGGCGTTGGTCGAGGACTATCTGACGCGGGTGGCGGTTACTTTGTTTGTCGGCTCGGCGACCGGGGAGGTGATGGCCCTCAGTTCGGTGGGGCTGACGGCGGTCAAAGGGCTGGGGGTGCTGGCTATTCCGGCCCTGGTGGCCGCGCTCATTGTGCTCAATGCGATGTTGGGGGCCGTGTACGAACGCCTGCGCGAGATCGGTATCTATTCCTCGGTGGGATTGGCCCCCGTGCACATCGCGCTGCTGTTTGTGGCCGAAGCCTGCGTCTATGCGGTGCTGGGGACGACGTTGGGCTACTTGCTGGGGCAGGGATTGGGGCGCGGGCTGTTGGCACTGGGGCTGTTGCAGGGGCTGACCTTGAACTACTCGTCGCTGGCGGCGATTGGGGCTGCGCTGGCGGTGATGGGCGTGGTGTTGCTATCGACGATCTACCCAGCGCGGGTCGCGGCGCGGCAGGCGGTGCCGGAGGTGGTGCGGCGCTGGCGTCCAGACCCGCCCAGCGGCGACGAATGGCTGTTTGAGTTTCCCTTCATGCTCGGAGAAGGAGAAGTCGAGGGGGTGTGCGGCTTTTTGGCCAACTACTTTGGGGCCTTTGGCCGGGCGACGCTGGGGGATTTTTACGTCGAAGATATGCAAGTTACCCAAGCCAATGGCTATCGCCTGTCGTTTGCGCTGTGGTTGGCCCCGTTTGACTTGGGAGTGAGTCAGGAAGTGGTCGTGGAGTTTGTGCCGGCTGGGGAGCGCACGCGGGCGATGGAAGTTCGGTTGCGTCGGCTAAGCGGCGAAGACCACTACTGGCAGCGGCTCAACCTGCGGTTGGTAGAGGCTCTGCGCAAGCAGATGTTGATTTGGTACGCCCTGCGGGAGGCCGAGCGCGTCCAGCACGTCGAGTCGGCGCGGACGCTAGCGGCCGAGCAAGCCGCAGAGCGCGCCAAAGACCAAGCGGCAGCCCAACAGCCGACGTCCTTTACTTGGCGGGGGTTTGCAGTCGGGGCGCTGTTGGCGTTGGGCATCGGCGTGGGAGCACCCTACGCGGTGATTATGCTGCAAGGGTCGTACATGGCGCTCAATAGCTCGTCGCCTGGGGCGATCTTTCTGTTTTTTGTCTTAGTGGTCGGGGTCAATACCCTGCTGCGGGCCCTGGGGCGCGGCCTCGCCTTGGGACGGGCCGATTTGGTGCTCATTTATGCGATGATGCTGTTGGCGTCGGCCGTGCCAACGCAGGCATTTGTCGGCTACTTGATTCCGATTATCAGCGGGCTGTACTACTATGCGACCCCGGAAAACAACTGGGGCGAGATTTTCTTTCCGCACGTGACGCCGTGGCTGGTGCCACAGGATCGGCAGGCCATTGTCGATTTGCACGAGGGGCTGCCGCCTGGGGAGCGCATTCCGTGGGCGGCTTGGAGCGAGACGCTGAGCTATTGGTACCTGTTCTTTTTGGTGCTGAGCTTTATGATGCTTTGCATGAGTTCCATTCTGCACCGCCAGTGGTCGCAGCACGAGCGGTTGGCCTATCCGATGGTGCAACTGCCGCTCAAAATGGTGGAGGAGGGCCGGCCGGGGTTTAAGCTGGCCCCGCTTTTTAAGCAGCGGCTGTTGTGGTTTGGCTTTGCGGTGCCATTTGTCTTGCTGTCGTTGAAGGGGCTGCACTACTACTTCCCGGCGGTGCCGCTGCCGGTTCAGTCGGCTGGACAACTGTCGTGGGTTGGCAATAAGCTGAATTTGCACTGGGTGTACGCGTGGATTGGCTTTTTTTATTTAGTCAATTTAGACCTCTCTTTTTCGATTTGGTTGTTCTACGTCTTCAACAAGGCGCAAGAGGGGATTTTCGCCTCGTTGGGCCTTGCCAGCACCGAAAAGCTCAGTCTCTATTCCTTCTCGCAAACCGCGGATCTGACGCACGAGGTGATGGGGGCCTGTCTGATTTTTGTCGCCTACACTTTGTGGATGGGGCGGCGGCACTTGGCGGCGGTGTGGCGCCGGGCGTGGCGCGGCGACCCGACGGTGGATGATACCGAGGAAATGCTTTCCTATCGGGTGGCGGTCTTTGGCTTTTTGGCCAGCCTGCTCTTGGTCGGCGTGTGGCTGTGGGCTTCCGGGGTGCCGCTGGGAATTTTACCGCTGTTTTTGCTGGTGTGTTTAATTTTCTACGTGTTCGTCACGCGGGCGGTGGCCACGGCCGGGTTGGCGACGGCGCGCTCGCCGATGGTGGCGGCGTTTTTCGTCATTTCTGCGGTCGGCGCCCCGGTGATTGGAGCCAAGGGGCTGACGGCCCTGACCTTTACTTATGTCTGGCAGTCTGAGATGCGACTCTTTCCGATGATTGCCGCGGCCAATTCGCTCAAGCTGGCTGAGGCAGTGGTTGGCACTAAAAGGCGGCTGTTTTGGGGGATGGTGCTGGCGTTGGTGGTGAGTTTGGCCGGGGCGACGTGGGTCATTTTTAAAGTGTGCTACGAGCACGGTGGGATCAATTTGCATCCGTTTTTTATGACCCATCAGGCCACGCGCACGTTTACCGACATGGCGCGGCCGATCGTCGATCCGCTGCCAGCCGACCTGCGCGGTTGGTTGTTTACTGGCATCGGCGGATTCTTTGAGGCCGTGCTGTTGTGGGGGCATCATCGGTTTTACTGGTGGCCATTGCACCCGCTGGGATTTATCGTCAGCGTCGGCTGGCTGGCCAATCAGGTGTGGTTTTCGGTGTTGATCGCCTGGGCGCTCAAGTTGGGCATTGTCAAGTGGGGTGGAATGCCGCTCTACGAGCGGGCCAAGCCGTTTTTTTTAGGGTTGATCTTGGGCGAGGCGACCGCGGCTGGGCTGTGGCTTTGCATCGACGGCGCGTTGGGCCAGACCGGGCATTTTTTGTCGTATATGTAAGGCAAGCCTTCGATGCGGCCGCCCGATTGGCTCTATTGGTGAGAGGGACTTATTTTTTTGCAGTGAACCGCTACGCCCACTATCGATTCATTTTGCACCTACCTTTCCTGTTTTTTTTGCTGTGCTGCGGCTGTGGCGCACCCGAGCGCTCGGCTTTTTTCGTCGAGGTCGCGGCCGAGGCCGGGCTGGATTTTCGCCACACGAGTGGGGCCAGCGGCGATTACTTCCTGATTGAGACGATGGGGGCTGGCGCGGCCTTTTTTGACTACGATAACGACGGCTGGCTGGATGTGTATTTGGTCGATGGCTTTGACCTGTCGCCGTGGCGCGAGCGCTTGGTGCCGGTCAATCTGGTGGCTGGGGATTCGGCCGGGACTTGGGTCGCTGAGGAATTCCGGCCGCCCTTGCGCTACGACGGCCGCGTCGATACTTCGGTGTTGGCGCTGCGCCAGGCTCCCGGCGGCCCCACGCAAAATCGCCTCTACCAGAATAGGGGCGGGGCCTTCGGCGAGGTCACCAAGCCGACCGGGACCGGCGATCGGGGCTACGGCATGGGGTGTGCAATCGGCGATTACGACAACGATGGTCGCCCGGATCTCTATGTGACCAACTACGGCCGCAATGCGTTCTATCGCAATCGGGAGGACGGCACCTTTGCCGAGCGGGCGCAGGCGGCTGGCGTGGCCGATCCGCGCTGGAGCACGAGCGCGGCTTTTTTTGACTACGACAACGATGGCGATCTCGACCTATATGTGGTGAATTACCTCGACTTGACGACGGACACCAATCGCTTGTGCGGCGGCGCGGTCGCCAGTAGCGGCGCAGCCTTGCGCGTTCCGGCTGGCCAGCGCACCTATTGTAGCCCGCGGCGTTACAACGGTGCCCCAGACGCGCTCTTTCGCAATGAGGGGGATGGGCAGTTCGCTGAAATGGCGCAGGTTAGCGGGGTCTTCAGTCCCTTTGGCAAGGGGCTAGGGGTCGCGGCCGCTGATTTCGACTTGGATGGGTACCTCGATGTGTACGTGGCCAACGATGGGACGCGCAATTTTTTTTATCGCAACCGCGGCGACGGTACCTTTGCCGAAATTGGGTTGGCGGCCGGGGCTGCCTACAATGGCGACGGCCAAGCCGAGGCCGGCATGGGAATAGCGGTCGGCGATGGGGATGCCGATGGGGACGCCGACCTGTTGGTGACCAACTTTTCCCGCGAGAGCAACACGCTCTACCGCAACGACGGAAACGGCCGCTTTGCCGATGCGACCGCGGCGGCCAGCCTGCGCGGCCCGAGCTTGCTGCCGCTGGGGTTTGGGGCGTTTTTTGCCGATGTCGATAACGACGCCGACGTGGATTTGTTCGTGGCCAATGGCCATGTCCTCGATCGCATTGCCTTACAGGATTCACTATTGAGCTACGCCCAGCCCAACCAGCTTTTCGCCAACAATGGCCACGGCATCTTCGCCGATGTGTCGGCCGGCAGCGGTCCAGCTTTTGCGCGGTCGGCGGTGTCGCGCGGGGCCGCTTATGGCGATGTCGATAACGACGGCGACCTGGATGTGTTGGTGACCAACGTCAATGACGCAGCGCGGCTGTACCGCAACGATCTGCGGTCGGAAAATCACTGGCTGTCTTTGCGCTTGGTGGGCACGCGGGCCAACCGCGACGCCGTTGGCGCAAAGGTGCAGGTATTCTGCGACGGCTCGGTACAAACGCAGCAGCGGATTGGCGGCGGCACCTATCTGTCGGCGAGCGATAGTCGGTTGCACTTTGGCTTGGGCGACTGTGGGCTGGTAGAGCGGATCGAAATCAGGTGGCCCGACGGCAGCGTCCAAACGCGGCACAGCGAGCCGGTCGATCGGTTGTTGGTGGTGGAGCAGGAGTAGTGGGCGCGTTGATATGGTGCGCGTTTGGGTTGCTCTTCAGCGCCGCGAGTGGGCGCTGCGAGTCGCTGGCGGTGCAATTTGTCGATCGGGCGGCGGTCGCTGGGCTGACGCAGCCGAATGTTTCGGGCACGGACCAACGCTACATAGTCGAGGGGATGATGGGCGGTGCCGCTTTTTTCGACTACGACCGCGATGACGACGTGGATTTGTACGTGGCCAACGGCTCTTCCTTTGCCGGCTTTGCCGCCGGCGAGCATCCAGCCAACCAACTCTACCGCAACGACGCCGGGCGCTTTGCCGATGTGACGGTTGCGGCCGGGGTGGGCGATACGAGTTGGTCGATGGGATGCGCGGTGGCCGATTACGACAACGACGGCCACTCCGATCTCTACGTTACCAATTTTGGCCGCAATAGGCTGTATCGCAACCTTGGCCGCGGTCGCTTTGCCGATGCGACGGTTGTCGCCGGAGTGGGCGACGCTAGGTGGGGCACTGGCGCCAGCTTTGGCGATTACGACCGCGATGGCGATGTGGATTTGTACGTGGCCAATTACGTGGATTTCTCCCGCGACTATCAATCGCCCATCCCTTGTCGGTGGAAGAACGTGAAGGTGTACTGCGGCCCGGTGGGCCTGCTACCGACGGCGGATGTGTTTTATCGCAACAGGGGCGATGGGACGTTCGCCGAGTGGACGCAACAGGCCGGTCTAGCCGGCGCGGCCTTCTACGGCATGAGTGCCCTGTTTGGCGACTACGATGCCGATGGCTGGCCGGACCTGTTTGTGGCCAATGATTCCACGCCCAACTTGCTTTTTCGCAATCGCCGGGACGGTCGCTTCGCCGAGGAGGCACTCGTGGCCGGGGTGGCGTACAGCGGGGAAGGGGTAACGCAGGGGTGCATGGGGGCTGCGTGGGGCGATTACGACAACGACGGTCTGTTCGACCTGTTCGTCACCAACTTCGCCGATGAGTACAACACGCTGTACAAAAACGAGGGGGGTGGCTTTTTTGCCGATGTGTCTTTTGCCGTGGGAGTTGGGTCGGCACCGACTGAATTGGTCTCGTGGGGCACGGGCTTTTTCGATTGCGACAACGACGGCGACCGCGACCTTTTTGTCGCCAACGGCCACACCTACCCGCAGGCCGATCTGCCGCGGGTCAACTCCCGCTACCAACAAGCCAACTCGCTGTTTGAAAACAGGGGCGGGCGGCTGGTGGAGGTGTCGGCTGCCGCAGGTGCCGGCTTTGCCTTGCGCCGCGTCAGTCGCGGGACCAGTTTTGCCGACTACGATGACGATGGGGACATTGACTTATTCGTTCTCAATCTCAACGACCCGCCAAGCCTGTTGCGCAACGACGGCGACCACGGCCATCACTACCTACAGGTGCGGACAGTCGGCACAGTCAGCAATCGCGACGGGATTGGTGCGCGGGTGATTATTGATGCTGGCGGGCAGACCCAACACGCCGAGGTGCAAAGCGGCGGCAGCTATTTGTCGCACAACGATCGGCGGTTGCACTTTGGCTTGGGACCGGCCGAGCGCGTCGAGCGGCTCGAAGTGCGCTGGCCCAGCGGGGTGGTTCAGGTTTTGCGCGACGTGGCCGCCGATCAAAGCCTGACTGTTGTCGAGCCGCGTCAATAGACGATGGACACAAGGTGCTGGCGTTGCTGTTGGCCGCGGTCGGTTGCTGCGCTGAGGCCGATCAGGTAGGACCCTGGCGGCACGAGGTGGCCACTGGCGGTGCGGCCGTCCCACTCGACGGCGAAGCGGCCGCTAGTCGCCGGCCCGGCGTAGATGGCCGCCACCTCGCGGCCGGCGAGGTCAAAAACTGCCAGTTCTACTTGAATGGCATCCACTATGTACAGCAGGTCGTATTCGATCCGCACGGCGTCGTTGCGGCTGTCGCCGTTGGGGGTGAAGACCGCTGGGTGTGGGACGAGGCGGCCGATCAGCGGCTGGCCTAGGCTACGCAAAGCTACATGCAGGCTGTTGGTCGCCTTTGGGGTCACGGGCTGGGCAACTTCAAACGGGCGGGTGCTGTCGCGGATTAGCCCGGCAAAATGCGTGCTGTAGGCGAACACTGCGGCGCGGAAATCAACCTCGACTTGCTCGTTGGTCCGCTGCTGGTCCATGCGCGGCAGCGCGACTTCAAATCCGGCGGCGGTGTGCTCGGCGATGGTGTAGGCGACATCTACCCCGCCCACCCGGACGGCCTCCACGGCTTGGACCTGTGCGGTGGTGGCAATGGCTAGGTGGTCGAACCCGAGGTCGGCGGCGGCGAGGTGCGGCTCTAGGTAGAATGTGAAGAGCGTCGGGGTTGAGGCCGGGGCTTGCAGCGGGTGGATTTGCCCGAGGGCTTGCGAGGCTGGCGGCGGGATAGACGCGCTGAACTGCAAGTAAGCGAGGTGGCCGGTCGCTTCGGCGGTCGAATGGAATTCGGCCCTAAATTGCGCGTAGCGCCGCAGCCGATCGACCGGCATGGGCCCGCCGCCGGTGGCAAAGGCAAAGGGCGAACTCCAGAAGTTCCAGTCCTCAATATCTGGGGTGAAGCCGGCCTGCTCGCCCTTTTGTAGGCGGTTGTACGTGCGCTGGGTGAGCGGTTGGCCGGCGGCGTCAAAGCGGGTAAGTTCGTCGCCGCGAAAGGTGCGTCGCCAATAGGTGTTGGGGTCGTCGTCGTCGCCGGTGCGCACACTCAGCTCAATGCGGGACTCCGCGGCGACTTGGCCGTCCCAAGTCAATGGGCCCAAGGCGGCTGGTCGGCCCAAGTCGATGATGTTGGATGTGTAGCGCGAGAAGGCCGCGGGCCCGGCTCCGTAGATCTCGAATTCGGCGATTTCCCAGATGCCGCGGCTGTTTTCGGGTAGCTCGATGAACACCTGCTGGATGGGTTCTTCCGGCAGGGCCAACTCCATGACGGCTTGGGTGTTTTCGCGCACGCGGTGGACGATGTCGAAGTCGAGTGTGCTGTTGCGCCAGCTAACGGCGTACTCGCGGGTGCCGTCGGCGAGGGGGTCCCCGTCGCTGGTACCGAGGATGAAGCTTTCGACAAAGCGGGTCGTCGCAAAGCGCGGGCGCGGATAAAAGCGCACCCGATCGACAAAAAATCGCCCGCCAAAGTCGAAGACCCAGTACTTGCGCTGGGGGCCATAGCCGACGA
Source organism: Candidatus Latescibacterota bacterium (assembly GCA_965221515.1). Lineage (GTDB taxonomy): Bacteria > Latescibacterota > UBA2968 > UBA8231 > UBA8231. The sequence continues at coordinate 1,961,497 of OZ244897.1, read as the reverse complement.
CGCGGAGATAGCGCCCATCCCCTAGATAAGCGGTTTCTGGGTCGCCGTCAAAGATCAGGATGTCGTCTTCGTACCACTCCCGCCAGCCGTTCCACTCTAGGATGAGGATGCGGCCACCGAGGGACTCGACCAGCGGTGCCAAGTTGACTGAGGGAGTTAGCGACAGCGGCCCGATGCGTTCTGGCCGCAGCGCGATCCATTGGGCTTGGCCGTGCTGGTTGGGATCGACCGCTTCCCACGCTAGCTGGACGAACTCGTACTCGGCTTCCAATTCCGGTTCGGGTAGGTCGGCCCCGCCGATGCGATAGATGGTGAGCGCGTAAGATGGCACAGCTGCCGCCAGGCAACAGACCGCCCAGTAGAGGATGCTTTGAGACGACACCCGACTACGGAATCTCATGTGCTAGCTGCCGCGCCTTTTCGCGGTGCAGGCGACTTTTTTGCCGGTGTCCCAATTGCTGGTATGCGTCGCTGAGGTAGAGATGGGCACGGTCATTGGCCGGGTCCAACTCGACCGCGCGGGCATAGGCCCGGGCCGCCGCGTCGAACTGAGCCAATTTCGCGTATGCCACCCCGAGGTTTAGCTGTGCGGCGGCACTGGTGGGGTTGAGTCGGGCGGCGGCGGCAAAGTGGGCGATGGCCCCGGTCAAATCGCCCATGCCAGTCGCAACCAAGCCGAGGCCGTAGGCGGTCTCGTGCAGACTAGAATCGAGGGCTGCGGCGCGCAACAGGCTGGCCTGTGCCTCGGCATAGCGTTGCTGCTTGAGCAGCGTCATTCCCAGCCGAGTGTGGCTGAGTGGGTCTTCTTCATCGAGGGCCACGGCTTGGCGAAAGTACTCGGCAGCGGCGGCCAAATCGCCCTGATAAGTCAGCAGGACGCCCAGGCTGCTATGGGCGTCTTTTAGTTGGGGATTGATGGCGAGGGCGTTTTGATATTCGAGGATAGCTTGGTCGTAAGCGCCTTGTAGAGCGAGGTTGAGGGCGAGATTGTAGCGGGCGGTGGCCGAGCCGACGGTTACGGCACTTGCGGCCGGCGGGGATTGCTCGGAGCCGATGCCGCGGTGGTGCCGGCGGAGGATTTCCGAGCGCGCTAGGGCCTCTTGTCCTTGTTGGCGTTGTCCGGTGCGCAAGTAGAGTTGCGACAAATTGAAGTGAACTTGGGGAGAATAGGGGTTGAGTTCGGCGGCCTGCTCTAAAGACGCGATGGCTTGGTCGTAGTGCCCTTGAGCGCGGTGCAGCAAGCCGCGGTGGAAGTGTGCTTCGGCGTCTTTGGGCGCGTACTGGACGGCGCGTTGTAGGTGGCTTAGGGCTTGGTCTAAGGTCCCTTGTCGGCGGTAGTATAGGCCCAGTTTCTTGTGGGCTGGCGCGAGCGTAGAATCCACCTGCAAGGCGGCCAGATAGGCGCGCTCGGCCAGCTGTGCGCTGTCGCGGTAACTATGCACGAGGCCGAGATTGTAGTGGGTGGTAGCGCGTTGCGAGTCGAGTTGGATGGCCCGCTCAAAGGCCCGCAAGGCGGCATCGGTATCGCTGTAGCGGGCCTCGGCAAATGCGCGGGTCATTTCAATCGCGCCGAGTAGGTCGTAGAGTTCGGGGTCGTTGGGGGCTTGCGCTAGGCCGGCGCGTACTGTTTCTCGCGCTTGTTCGTACTGGCCGACTTGGAGGTAGCAACGGCCTAGATAGCGATAGGCAGCTGCGGATGGGGACGGTTTTTGCACCGCCTGTTGCAAGACCGCAATCGCGGCTTGGTAGTCTCGGTTGAGGAAGTGTTGCCGGCCCTCGACCAGCAGCGGATCGTCGCTGGCACAACCCCAAAAGAGCAAAAAAAGCAGCGGTGCGGCCCAGTTCAATTTGAATTAGGTGCGCCCAGGGCGCGTTCTATCGCGTCGGCAAACTCCTCGACCGGGTATTGCTCCCGCAGGCTGTACACGTAGCGCACGTAGCCGCGCTTGGACTTGTCGATCTTGACGTAAGCTGTAGCGCGGCGACGGGATGTGGCGTCATAGGGATGTTTTTTTTGGTGGCGGTCGAGGACTTTGAAGACCGAGTGGCCTCCCTGAACCTGCACTGGCCCGCCGACTTGGCCGACCGGCAGGGAATGCGCCAAGTCGTAGATGCCCTGATAGTACGCCTTGGTGTAGGGGCTGAGGGTCAGGTGCCCGTCGTGGTGATCGGCACCGGGGCGGATAGTGTGCGTGCGTGCCAAGAGCGCTGGATCATCACCGGCCAGAAGTGCGCGCTTGAGTCGCTGGGCCAGCGTGTCGGACGACGCGAGAATCTCTACCACTTCAGTCGTCAGCGGTGCCGTGAATTTCTCTGGGTGGTTGTCGTAGAAGGTCCGCGCTTCCTCTGGGGTGGCTGTGATGTGTTGATCGACGTAGCGCTGACGCAGGGCGTTGAGGAGTAGGTCGTCGCGCTTGTCGCGGATGCGCCGCTGTAGGTTGGGATCTTCTGCCAAGCCGTGCCCCCGGGCCTCGGCGGCGAAGAGAAAGGCCGGGATGATCGCGCTTTCGAGCAGGAAGATGACGCGGGCGGAGTCGGCCAACTCTGGCCGGCCGGCGCGCATTTGCTGCGCCATTTGCACGAACTGCTGGCAACTGATTTGACCGCCGCGAAAGGAGACCAGCGGCTCGTCGCTCAACGCGGCTGGTAGGGTGTATAGATCGCCCTCGGCCTGCTGGCTGTGTCGGTTGAGGCGGTCGATCGGCTCGGGCTGCAGCTCGGGGCTATACGCGGCTTTGAGCGAGTCGAGCAGGGCTTGGTAGCGGGCGGCTCGCTTGCGGCCGAAAATTTCCTCCCGCACCTTGCGTTCGGAAGCAGCCAGCGGCAGCGGCATCTCGTCGGTGACTTGAAAGACCGTGTAGTGGGTCTTGCCGGCGAACTGGAAGCGGATGGGTTCGGATACCTCGCCCACGGCGAGGGGAAAGATCGCTTCAGCAATGGGCGGCAAGACCTTATCTTTGAGTTTGTAGCTCCCCACATCGCCCCCTTGTTCGCCGCTATCGCGGTGCAGAGAACGTCCCTTGGCCAGTTCCATGAACTGCGCCCCGTCGGCTACGGCCTGCAAAATTTCCTCGGCTTCTTCGCGGGTTTCTAGCATGATGCCGCTAAAGCGGAGGGCGCGATCGCGGTGTGTGGCTCGATAGTGCGCTTCCATCTCTTCCTCTGTAATGGCGATCTTTTGCGATATTTCGCGCTGGGTATATAAGTCGAGTAAGTGATTTTTGGCGAAAAAGTTCAACTCGGCTTGGAGCGCGGGGTCGTCGGCTAACCGCAGGGCCTCAGCCTCGGTGAGTAAGAGTCGTTTGTCGATCAAGCTGTTGAGGACTTGGCGGTTCTTGGCAAGCGGAGTGTCGCCCTTTTTCATGCCCGCCGGGATGCGTTTGCTAAACTCGGTGAAGTCGGCGAGGGTGATCGGATCGCCGGCGAGGGTCGCCAAGACGACATCTTCGACCTCGGGTTGGTCGATCTGGCCATCGCAGGACGTTAAAAAAAAGACCAACAGACACCGGATCGGGAGGATGTGCTTGTGCTGAAAGAGTTGGGTTGCAGTCATTAGAAAATTTCTTGCTCTAGTGGGTTCTATTCGCTTATGTTAGAGCGGTTAATTTAGGATTTGACGGATTTTTGGGCAACAATACAGGGGCATTCAGGGTCGTGGCCTTGCCCCACAGTCCATTCTGTTTACTAAGTTAAGGTTGGTTTATGCGAATAGCGTTTCGATCTACGTGCCTCGTGGGTGGTATCTGGCTCGCCGCTTTTGCGGCGGGAAAATCAGCGGTTGCGGAAGTGGTGATAATCGGCGGTGTAGAGGGGATGAGTTGGGAAAGCGGTGGGGGCGATCTCCCAGCAGTGGTCATCCGCAGCGCGACTGCAATCGAAATAACCAACGCCCCTGGAGGCGTCATCGACTTCGCGCCTGACAACCGGCCTCACTTCATTGCGCCCCAGCGCGCCGATACCACGCGCAACATAGCGGTCGGCATTAACTCGCCATTGCGCGGCGGCAGCATTGAGTCGCCAAACAACCGCTCCATTAGCGCGGCTTTGGCCAATTTGATCGACGACGATGGCGACACGGCCTTGGATATGCGCGCTTCTGGGGGCACTCAAAGCGCCCGGGTCTTAGGGCTAATCATCGACTTGGATCTGGGCGCTCGCTTTGGCCTCAATCGCTTCAAGTTTTTTCCCCGCAACGGCGACCCGGATTTTCCCTCGGTGGAATTTCCCTTCCAAAACGAGTTTTTGCGGGGGTATGAGATTTTTATCAATGATGGTACGGCGGAAAACTCCTTTGAAGGCGTACCCATTTTGCAAACTGTCGCGGTCGAGACCCAAAACGACCAATCCGTGGTGGACGTGCGGATTCCTCCGCAATACGTGCGCTTCGTGCGGCTGAAGGTGCTGACCGCGGCTGGCTTCGACCTAGCCGAGTTCCAGATCTTTGGCACCGGCTTTGTGCCCGAGGCGAGCTATGTGTCCAACATCTTCGACTTTGGCGACTTGGCGCTGTTTGGCAATTTGCGATGGGTCCAAGATGCGGAAGGCGACGCCAACCTGTCTAGCTTGCAGGTTCGCACGCGTACGGGCGTAGATCCAGACCCGGTCGAATTCAATAAAGTCCGCCCGGGCGAGCGCATCTTCCGCGTGGGCGGCGGTGCGCAAGCCGGCAATCGTTCGGGTACCTCAACGGCCAATGTGGAGGTGCCGTGGAAGAGGGCTGAAGACGTCGATGATGCCGCATTAAAGTCCTTGGTCGAAGAGGTGCTAGACAACGACGAGGTGGATGTGCGCGAGGCGCTTGGGGTATTCAAGGATTTGCCGCTGGACCAGCAGGCCCTCGTCACCCTCAACGAGGCCGATTACAGCGCCCTGCGGGGCGAGGACAAAGGAGCTATTCGCGATGATGTCAACAACTGGAGCGGTTGGTCTCCTCCCTATTCGGCATTTGGTATCGTCGGCCAAGAAAAGCTCCCCATAGACGGTGCTGGCGTCCCAATTACCTCGCCTGGTCCACGGCGCTACTTCCAGTTTTCCATCGACTTTTTTAGCGATGACTTTGAGTCTGCGGCCGTAGTTGGCGGCTTGGCCTTTGACGCGATTTCGCCGCCGTTTGCCCAAGAGCTAATCGCCGAGATTTCGCCGCGCTCAGCGGCGGTGGGCAAGCGGACTCAGTTTCTGTACGCGGTGCTCAACAAATCCTCTGGTCGCCAGCGCGGCTTTGACGCTTTTGCAATCGAGACTCCCTTGCGCGTTGAGTCCATCGGGCGCGTGCGGATCCAGCGCGCTGGCGGCGCGGTGCAAGAGGCGGATTTTTCCGCCGCGTCCCTGGCGAACTTGCCCCAGGCCAGCAATGGCATCTCTATTGACGAAGTACACGACGACCGCTTTGCGATTTCTTTCCCGCTCATCGAAGAAGACGGGACGGTCTTGGAAGTAGAATTTGACAATGGGGTGCTGCGCTTTGGCACGACTTTTGTGGGGCGCGCCTTTAACCGCTCGGTCGAAACGACCATCGGGCAGGGCGTCGTCGCTGGCAATGCCGCGGACTTGAGCCTGTCTGGCTTTGCCGACTCAGATCGCCAGCCGGTGGGGACGCCGATAGATGAAAATCTTTCGGTGGCCGTGCCCATCAGCAAGGAACTCTTGGCCAATGTCGCGGTGAATTCGCCGGTGTTTACGCCCAACGGCGATGGGGTCAACGACCGCGTCCTTATTCAATACGACATCACCAATATCGCCCGGACTTCGCCGGTAGAAGTCTCGATTTTCGATCTGTCCGGTCGCTTGGTCCGAGCCTTAGTTAATAGCGCGGCGATTAGCGGCCGCTTTGCCCAGCCGTGGGATGGCCGGGACGACGATGGAGGGTACGTGCCACCAGGGCACTATGTCTTTAGCGTCTCGTTGCAAGCCGGCACGGGTCAAGTGAGAGCAATCGGGATTGTCGGAGTGGCTTACTAGCGTGTCCAATAAATCTAGGGAGAGATGATTTGCAAGCGTTTAGAATGTGGAGACTAATTGGTGGGGCCGCGCTAGTGCTGGCAGTCGGAATGGCTGAAGCCCAAGAGTACGGCAACCGCTTGGGGCGTCAAAGCGGCGGAGCGGTCAGCTTTGAGCCGCGCGGCCCCGGGGTCCTATTTGGCGCGCTCGATCCAGCCGTTAAGAAATGGTACATTCCGCAAGAGCTTTTCAACGAGTACGGCTGGCGGCAGTGGGAGTACTCTAACTATGCCAAAGACGAGTTCCGGCGCTACGTGAACATCCACCGCGAAGGCGATTATTTTTACGACTTTTACGGCAATTTCATTGGCCGCGGTTGGCTGATTTACGACTGGAGCCAAAACCAGCCCGGGCAGCTCGGCAGTAGTATCTTCCAAAACGCTCGATTCGATTCTTGGTTCAACGGGGTTACTGTTGGCGGCGACTCACAGAGCCAATACTACTATTCCATCACGGTCGGCAATTTGCTGCGCACGACCCTGACGCCGATGACTTTTTCTAGGCCGCGTTACAATGGCGTCCAGATTGACTTCATGGCCGACAAATACGCCGGCACAATTCTCGCCTCGCGGATCAGCGATCCGATCTTGGGCGCGACCCAAGAGCCGGAGGCCCGCACCAATACCACGACCATGTTTGGTGGGCGCGGCACGGTCCAGGTCGGCGACTTCATCGAGGTGGGCGCGACTATAGTCGATGCTCGCAATACGAATACCACGCTCGACCTGTTCAGCGGCGATTTGATCGCCGGCAGCCTCACTTCCGGCCAGAGCAGCACCCCGCTGACGGCCATTGCCATCATTCTCAGCGACGACACGCCCGAAGATGGCGAGGGCGGCGCGGCTTTGTTCCGCGACAAAGTGCGCATCATCAGCCGCGACTTCGAGACCAACAAAGAGCAGGTTTTTGAGGCGGCGGAGGTCGTCCGCGCTGGCGCGGAGTGGCCGATTAAATTCGGCGGTTTTGAACGCCAAGGGTACACGGCCGCCGATGGCTACGAGCGCATCGTGCTCAACTACGATTTCAACGACCCGGCGTACATCGGCCCAGACCCCACTTCGATCGTGGCGGTGGAATTTGAATATGTCTTGGGCAACGACTTCAAGGTCGAGATATGGTCCGACCGGCAGACGGGCCGCCGCGCCATGCCTTCGGCGCCCCTCAGTGCGGAAACCATAGACGCCACCGAGCCAGCACTGATCACCCTGCGGCGGGCCGAAGGTAATGTGAAGGACATTTCCAATCTCCAACTCGTCAAGTTTGATTACGGTCTGCCGACGGGCAATCTAGTCGGCGGATTTACCGTCGAGGGCAAGGGACTATGGGGGTTTGACTTCTACGGAGAGTGGGACCGCAACAAGCGCTACTATCAGTATCCCAACGCCGCGCTGTTTACGGCTGGCAAGAACCACAAAATTTCCACCGAGCAGTCCGACGCTTGGTTTTTTAACCTCTCTCGTCAGTTCCATCCGTGGTTCTTTTTTGGCGAGGTCTATGCAATGGACGATGCCTATTCGACCACGGCTTTTTTGGTCGATGCCAACGGCGACATCCAATACGACAATTCCCAGCGCAACTTCTACGAATTTGTCGAGGACAACGACGATCAAGACCAATATCCCGACTGGATCCGCGCGGGTTCGGCCAATGACCGGCTCATATTTCCTGGCTGGGATGAGAACAATGACTTTATCTCGGATTTCAACCAAAACGACAATGGCACGGTCAACAACCTCATTCCCGATTACGAAGAGCCTTTTTTGCGCTATGCGGTTGATCGGCCTGAATATCTCTTTGGCATCGACCTCAACAACAACGCTTGGATCGACCGCTTTGAAGATGACGACTTGCCGGATTACCCCTATAAGACGGATCGACAGGGCTACAATGTTTTTGCTGGGGCCGAAATCGTGCCAGGGGCCCGGCTGACTGTGGGGCAGGCGGACGAGCAGATGATTTCAACCGATCGCTCCAGCCGCGTCCAATACGCGCTCTTTACCTTTGACCGCGACGTGCCGGGCTTGGGGCGCTTGCGGGTTTTTGACACGCTGAAAAAGGTCGCCGACACCATTCCAGATGACCGGCGCACTCCCACGCCTTTTGTCGATGCCCCGCCGATTCAGCCCCTCGTCCCCGACATTCTACCGGCTCAAGATACTTGGGTCAATTCGCTGTGGCTCGGGTTCGACTACGCAGGCATTGATCGGCTCAACATCATCAACAAGTTCAAATACGAATTCTATCGCCAAAACCAAGACGATCCCCGCGATATAGACGGCCGTCGCCTGCGGACCAATACGAGTTTCTTCGGCCTGATCAACAAATTCGACTACACCTACGATGTCGGCCGCTTCAGCCTCCAGCCCAAGTGCAAAAGCGAATACTTGCGGCGCACGCCGTTTTTGCTCCAAGAGGATGAGCGCAGGGAGTGGACCGGCAGCTTTGTGCTGCTGGCCCGACTGCCGGTGCTGAAGCACACCGTGTTGATGGGAGGGATAGAGCAACTGCTGCTGAGGGATTTGATGCGCGATGAGGATGCTATGGTCGCCAACGGCGTCACCACCGAAACGGGCGACTTGAGCAGCGTAAACGTAGCGGTGCAGCTATCCAATTCTTCGGACTACATGGGCTATCGCCTGACGACCCAGCTCGGCCTGCGCTACGGTCGCACCCAGACCGAGCTGGTGATAGAAGACGACAGCGGCTTTGTCAAGGGCAGCGAGAGTAGCAATTCGACGACCAGCTTCATCACCGTGTACGCCGGAATTCAGTAATGGACGTACTGCGAGCTAAATATGCGTTGCTGTTGGGCGCAGTGGTTGTCTGCGCCCTTGAGGTCGGTGCCCAAATAGACTACGGCAATCGCCTCGGCCGCCGAGTAGATGAGCGTCGGGTGTTCTCGGCCGCCGGCCGGTCGATGCTGATCGACGCGCTGGATCCGACTATTCAGCGCTGGTACTTGCCGCAGGAACTGTTTACCGAGTACGGCCGCCGCCAGTGGCAGTACACTAACTATGCGCGCGAGCCTTTTCTCCGCTATGTGTCGCGCAGCCAAGAAGGGTTCTATTTTTACGACCCGTATGGCGATTTGATCACCCGTGGCTGGCTCATTTACGACTGGCGGCAGACCCAGCCGCTGACCAGTGCCAGCAATCAGGTCACCAAGCGCGGCGAGTACCTAAGCTGGTTCAATCGCCTCATCATTTCTGCGGATACCAGTGGCGACTATAGCTATTCGATTGTAGTAGGGGACGAGCTTTTTACGACGCTGACGCCCCTGACTTTTCGCAAGACTGGCTTCAATGGCGTGGTGACTAGTTTGGCTACCCAGCGCTTGCGGGCGACTGGGCTATTTTCGCGCATCTCGTCGCCGATTATCGACATCAGCGCCGATTTTCCGACTCGGCAGCTAGAAAACGCGACGAACCTATCGGCACTGCGCCTTGAGGCCGATATTGGCGATCACCTAACGCTGGGCACGACCTTTGTCAATTCCCACAGCAACAATGGGGCGCTGGAGAGCTTTCAGGAAAGCCCCTTTACGGGTTTGCTCACCTCGGGTCAGTTAGACCGGCGGCTCGAATTGCTGGTAGTGAGGTTGTCGGACGATTCGCCCGAAGATGGCCACGGGGGGGCCGTGCTCTTTAGCGACGATGTGGAGATTACGACGACCTTAATGCGCGAGGTAGCCACTGGTGATAGCGTGACCTTAGTCCCGCGGGATACCGTCATCACTGGCAGCAGCATTGGCTACCGCCCCTTGCGCGAAGGAGGCAAGGTGCGCGACGGCTTCCTTACGGCTGACGGCTCCGAGCACATCGCGCTCAAATATCGGCTGGCGGTCGAAGATGGGGAAGACGAAGCGGGGACTTTGCGACTGCTATTGCAGCAGAGTTTGGGATTGAGTTTGGCCGAGGCCGAGGATGCAGTAACCGCGATCAAGAAGGTGCGCTTCCGGCTCATTCTGGCCAACGACTACCGGGTGGAGGTCGCGTCTGATCGGCAGACCAACCCAGTCGATCAGCCGCAATTTCTCCAAGTTGCTCGAGCCGCGGGCAACATCAAAAACCGCCTCAACCAGCAAGAAGTGGCCTTTGACTACGGGTTGCCGACGGCGGGCCAGATATACGGCTTTACCGCCGAGATGCGCGATTGGTACGGGTTCGACTTCTACGGAGAGTTCAACGTCAGCACCCAGTACCGCAAGTATCCCACGACGACGCTAAAGAAGCACCAGGCTATTGCTGGCATTGTCGGCGACCAACACGACATCGCCTACATGGTCAACTTGGCTCGCAACATCGGCCCTTGGCGCTTTTTTCTCGAAGGCTTCGGCATGGACGACGGATACAGCACCAACGTGCGGCCAGTGGATGGCCGCGGCTTGGTTGACTACTCGCCCGAAGCCATCATCTATTCCTATGACTTTGTCGATGACAACGACGATAACGACCGGCACCCCGATCAGTTGCGTCGTTTTCAGGGCAGTTTGATTCCCATTCCGGGGCAGTATTTCCTCGTCCGGCCCAACGGCGTGGCCGATCCAGCGGTTTTTCCCGGCTACGACGAAAACGGCGACTTCCTTTCCGACTTTAACCAAAACAGCAACGGCGAGCGGCAAAACTTCTTCCCGGATTACGACGAACCTTTTTTGCGCTACGAGGTCGATCGGCCTGAATTTCTCTTTGGCATCGATTTGAACAACAACGGTTGGGTTGATCGCTTTGAAAACGACGACGAGCCGGACTATCCCTACAAGAAAGACCACTGGGGCTACAATTTTTACACCAGTGTCCAAGTCAATCCCGAAATCCGACTCACGGTCGGTCGCCTGCGCCAAGCCATGCACCAAGCCGCCCGCGACAACGATACCTTCTACGGGGTTTTTACCTTTACCAAGAGCTTTCCCACGTTGGGTCGCTGGCGGCTTTTCGACATGGTGCGAAGAGCCGAAGACAATATCGAAGATCACCTCGTGCAATGGATCGTGCCCAGAGCGGAGTTCGGCCAATTCAGCGAGACAACCGGTAGCAATGTGCCGGTGCCCGACCTGCTGGCCGCCGAGAATACGTGGATCAACACGCTTTACTCGGACTGGGAATACGACAGCCCTAGGGGGTGGAGCACTCGCCACCGATTCAAAATGGACCTGTGGAAGCAGCGGGAGGCCGAGGTGATATTGGCCCGGGACGCAGAGGGCCGGGTGCTCTTAAACGACGAGGGTGCGCCAGTGGTGGCCTTCGATCCCTTGGGAGCGGAGGGCCGCAATGGCCGCGAGACGTCCAGTTTTGTCGGGTTGATAAACAAAGTTTCCTATGCGTTTTCGTGGCGGTCAATCGCTATTTCGCCGCGCATCAAAGGGGAATTTATGCGCCGAGTGCCCTTTAGCCGTAGCACCGCGCAGGAACGCAGTTACGATGTGCTCTATATGGTACTGGCAAATTTCCCGATTCTCCACCGCTCTTATGTGCAGCTAGGGGTTGAAGGACGCTTCTTCTACGATCTCAAAGGAGACGAGGAACAACTAGCGGCCGGAGCGCGGACCGGCGACTTTCGCGGCACGGTTTTGGCCGGTCAATTGACGAGCACTCGGGCCTATTCCGGCTACGAGTTGACCACTCAGATGGGGGTGCGCTTTGATCGTCGTTCGTTGGAGATCAAAGACCGCGATGGGGAGCGGAAGACCTCGGGTCTAGTGTTCCTTTCAGTATTTGCTGGGTTGTAAGGGCGGGTAGCGATGACGACTGCCGCCCCACAGGGCTGGATCATCAGCCGCCAATGGGATTTCTTGTTTTTCATTGGCACCCCGTTGATCTCACTGGCGACGCTGCTGTGGGCTGCCCACTACTTCACCTCTGCTGATATTGCCCTTTTTGTATTGGCCTTTTTTGCGGTGGGGCACCACCTGCCCGGGCTGATGCGCGCCTATGGCGAGCGGGAGCTATTTAGTCGCTACAAGACCCGCTTCATCGTCGCTCCGCTGGTGATTGCCTCCTTTGTCAGTTGGAGCGTGTTTAACGGCCACCTTGGGTTTTTCATTTTCTTAGCCCTATGGGACATGTGGCACTTCTTCATGCAGCACTACGGCTTCATGCGGATCTACGAGTTCAAGCGCCGCCGGCCCTCGCCGTTGAGTGCGCGGCTAGACTGGTGGCTGACGGCCGTCTGGTTCGGATACGTGATCGCGGCCAGCCCCCACTATTTGATCAATTTTTTAGAGCGCTGTCACCGCTATGGCTTTGGGTTGTACACTTGGATTAAACCTGAATACATCTTCTCGCTGCGGGACGCTATGTTGTACTTGGCCTTGGCCTTGTCGGTGGTCTATGTCGGTAACATGGTCGTCGAAAGGCGTCGGGGCGCACCCATCGTCTGGCCCAAGCTGGCGATTTCGGCCACTACGTTCGCCACGGTCTATTATGCGTACATCGTTCTCGAAGACGTCATCTTGGGCTACGCGATTACCGCGCTGGCGCACGACATTCAGTACTTCGCCATCGTGTGGATCTACAACCACGGGGTGCTCAGGCGCTCGCGCGACTTGGGGCGGTCTTTTTTCCGCTTTCTATTCGCCGATGGGCGCTTGCGGATCGTGCTGTTCTACCTGTTGCTGATTTTGGCCTACGGTGGCATAGAGGCCCTCGCCCGAGCGACCCAGAATTTCCTGATTTATGATATAGTCAAAGTGCTTATCGCCACCTCGGCCTTTATGCACTACTACTACGATGGATTTATGTGGAAGGTTGGCAAGAAGGAGATTCGGCAAAACTTGATAGACGAGGCGGCCGCAGCGGGCTCGAGCGAGGAGGCTTTGCCGCGCCGTGGCTGGAACGCGCTGGTGGCGCGCTGGCAGAATGCGCGGGCGCAGTGGACAGCCCTCTCCTATGGGTTTGAGACCGGCAAGCAGGTGCTGTACTTCGGGGTGCCGATCCTCTTCTTGGCTTGGACCGACACTCAGTATTCACTGTCGGACATAAACGCCAAGGAGTACTTGGCCCGGCTGGCACCGAGCGTGGCCAAAGCGCACGACGACTTGGGGGTGGCCTATAGTCAGCAGGGAGATTTCAACCGCGGCATTGTCGCCCACCAACAGGCCATTGCTGCGGATTCTACCTACGCCCAAGCCTATACGCACTTGGGCATCGCCCATTCGCTCAAAGGCGATATGAAGGCTGCTATCGGCCTGCACCAGCAGGCCATCGCCCTAGATCCCAAGTTGGCGCCGGCCTATTTCAATCTGGGGGTGGAGTATGCAAAAATGGAACGGCTCGGAGAGGCGATTGGCGCGTTTGAGCGCGCTGTAGCCTTAGATTTGGACTACGGTCGCGCCCACTTGGCCCTCGCCCAGACCTACCAAAAGATGGGCAATCAGTCCTTGGCAAAAAGGCACTGGAATCGGGCCCGCGACTTGCAGGCCGCCGCGCAGCGCAAGGATTTGAGCCTCAGTGCTATGCCTTGGGCCACCGGGACGCCGCTCAAAGGCGATTCTTGAGAATAAAGAGAAAATGCTTGACAAAAGAGGTTATTCATTATTTGTTTCGATACTTTCGCCCGCAGGCGTCCTACGGATGGGCGTCTTTCATATTTCATTCAACCAACATAGGGGGTTGTAATATGAGCAAGAAAATTGCGGTACTGGCCGCTATAATGGGCTTAGTCAGCTCGTCTGCTTTTGCCCACATTCCCGAAGGAAGGGTCTTTGGTGCTTTCCAGTGGCCGACCGACAAACTGCCCGTCCTCGACGGCGATATCTCCGAGTGGGATGTTCTGCCAGCCGAGGTGTGGATCGACAGCGACGATCCTGACATCATCGTCGGCGAAGGCGATGTCGGGCGCGAAAAGGACCGCTCCAATCTGTTCTTCCGTTTTGCCATGGGCTGGAACGACGAATTGGATCGCATCTACTATGTCTTTGACCGCTTTGATGACGTTTGGGATCGCGATGCCGGCGGCATTGGCTGCTGCGGCCAAGACGATTCGATTGAAATCGGTCTGGATTCCGACCACTCCGGCGGCTGGTTCCACGCCGGCGGTGCTGGCATTTCTGGCGACTTGACCGAAGAAGAGAACAAGCTGTTTACCGGTGGCCAGACTCAGACCTCGCATTACCGTTGGCCCCCCATCACGTCTGGCAGCGATCCTAATGGTTGGAGCTGGTTTTGGATGTCCAGCTCGACTTGGCACGGCGATGAGCCGTACCAGTGCTGCTCGGATTCCTTCAACCTCGACGGCGTCCATGGCGCTGAGTCCAATTTCCAAGCCGAGTGGTACACCATTGGCTGGGACGATTTCAACTGGCAGGGTGCCGACCTGAGCACCCAGCACGACTTCGTCGAGCTGGAAATTATCGGCGCTGGTTTACAGATTGTCGATAACGACAACGGGCCGGAAGATGCCGAAGACCGGAATCCGTGGACGGCCAAGTGGACCTTGGGTGGTCAGTCCGATATTTTTGGCAATGCCAGTTCGTTTTCCGACTTTGTGTTGCTGCCTCTCGACGAAGACGCTCTTGCTAATCTCCCGACCTCGGTCGAGAACGATAGCTGGGGCCACATTAAGGCTTCTGTCGCTAGGTAATTTCCGCTCACAGCAGCAAACATCCGTATGGGACGGGTAGGTCTTTATTGATCTGCCCGTCCTTTTTTGTCATATTTTTCGCATTCTCTCAGTCCAATTACAAGGCCGTTATGCCACAACGCATTGGGATTATCCTCGCATTGGGATGGTGTTTTTGGGGAACTTCTGTTGCCGCTCTGACCGTAATCCGCCTCGGGGGAGCGGACTTGCCGCCGCCCGATTTAGCCGTTCCCTACGAGTTCGTGCAGTTGTCGTGGGCCGAAGTGGATCCTGCGCGGCATGGACTGGCCGAACTAGTGGAAATAGATAGCGGCTTTGTCGAGCCATTGCACTTGGATCCTACCGTCAACTTGGTGCCGATGCTCGAAGAGCGCGGCGGACAGGTGCTGTCGCTGAATTGGATCGGCTGGGGGCCGGCCAGCGGTAACGATTTGGCCATGTTCGATGGCGATCTGACGACGGCTTTTTTGGGCGATGGCGATTGGGGTGGGGATTACGGTGTGATTCGCCAGAAGTCGCTAATTTTCGACTTGGGGGGGCGCTTTTTCCTCGAACGCATCCGCTTTTTTCCCCGCGAGCGATTTTTAGATGACCGGTTTGTGCAACGCTTCATCATCGGCATTAGCGACGGCGATCCGCTCAAGAAAGGCACGCGGGAATTCACACAGGGCATTCGGGGCAGCTTCTTTGACTTCGACCTTCCGTACAATGTCTTTGAAAACGTCGAGTCGGTCATTGATATGCCTTTGCCGGCCGTGCCGGTGCAACAGTTGTTATTTGAAGCACCCGAGAATACGACGGGGATTTGGGAGATTGCGGAGTTGGAGCTTTACGGCAATGGTTTTGCGCCGTTTTCGAGCTATGTGTCGAATGTGATAGACTTGGGTGCTGCGGCCAGTTTGGGGAGTCTGCGGTGGTCTGGCCAGCAGGACGCTGGTGCGACGCTGGCGTTGAGTACGCGCAGCGGTGTTGACGACGATCCGAACCTGTACTGGCGCTACACGTTTCGCGGTGGCGAGCGCACTCGTTTCGACCCACAGGGTCGCCCGCTGACGTGGGCGTCGTATAACCGCTTGGCGCTGGGGGCACAGGCGGGTTTGACCCACGATACGGCGGGGTGGACTTTCTGGAGTACGGCGCCGGATTTTGCAACCGGCGCGGGGGCCATCGCCGGTTCGGGGCCGCGCCGGTTTGTGCAGGTTCGGGCTGACTTTACTGCGCAGCAGCGGGCGGGTGGTCGGCTTGATTGGGTGGAGTTGGCCGTATCCATTCCGCCGGTGGCGCAGCAAGCCGTCGCCGAGATCACGCCCTCGGTGGTGGCGCCGGGTACGGTGTCGTCGTTCACCTACAAGGTCAAAGCGTGGGTCGCGGGCGCAGATTTGGGTTTTGATCGGTTGGCCATCGACACGCCGGCACCGGGGGCGCAGGTGGTTGGGGTGCGTCTTTCGGGTCAGCCGGTGGCTTTTGATGTGGTTGAGCGCGGTGCCCGGGGGTTTGTGTTGGCGGTGCCGCTGGTGGATGCGCAGCGTACTCAAGAGGTGTTGGAAGTCGATTTTGAGGCGTCGGTGTTTCAGTTTGGCACAGTGTTTACCGGTCGCATTTTTAACAGTCAGCATCCGGCGGAAGTGCCGCAGTCGTTGGCTTGGGGGGATGCGGATGGGGTGCCTTCCAGCGAGCGTTTGCGGGTTGATTTGACGGGGTTGGATAGGGGTTCTTTGGGTTCGTTGTCGGTGGTTCCCGCGGTGTTTAGTCCCAACGGGGATGGGGTCAACGACGTGGTGGAAATTGGCTGCGATGTGCTGAATTTGTCGGGTTTGTCGTCGGTGGTGTGTTGGGTATATGATGTTTCGGGTCGTCGTTTGGGTTTGGTGGATTCGTCGTGGTTGGGTAGTGGTCGATATGTGGGTTTTTGGGATGGTCGGGATGCGGCTGGTTTTTTGTTGCCGCCGGGTTTGTATGTGTTGGGTTTGCAGGTGGAGACCGATGGGGGAACGACCCAGCGGCAGGCCGTCGTTTCCCTAGTGTACTAAGGAGCCGAATATGGCTGGACGTTTAACGGCGTGTGTATGGGCGGTCCTGTGTATCGGCGCGGTTAGTCCGGCGAGCGGGCTGACGATTTATCGGATCGGCGGCGAGAGCCTGCCGCCCCCGGAGTTGGACACTGCGTACGAATTCGTGCAAATCAGTTGGAGCGATATTGACGCGGCGCAGCACGGCAGCGAGGAGCTGATGGAGTTCGCGCCAGATTTCGTGCGCCCCCAACGGTTTGATTCGTCGGTCAACCTCGTGCCGATCATCCAAGAGCAGGGCGGCGAGATTTTGAACTTGGTGTGGATCGGCTGGGGGCCTCCTCAGGCAGACGATCTTTTTATGTTCGACCAAGATCCGAGCACCATTTATCTCGGAGACGGGCACTTTGCCTCGCACGGGCCGCCGGAAAAATACTTGACATTCGATTTTGGTGCGCCCCTGCTGTTAGAGCGGATTCGCTTTTTCCCCCGCACCAAGCACCTAACCGATCGCTTTGTCGAAACCTTCAAGATAGGCATCAATGACGGCGATCCCCTCAAAGATGGTTCGCGCCAGTTCAATATCGGGCGGAGAGGGAGCGAACTGGATTTCGACATCGTATATGATATAACTGAAAATACCGAAGCCGTCATCGACTTACCCCTGCCGGCCGAGCCCGTGCGGCGGGTGCTCTTTTCGGCGGCGGAAAATACGCGCGGCATCTGGGAGATCGCCGAGCTGGAAATCTATGGCAACGGCTTTGCGCCCTTTGCGAGCTACGTGTCCAATGTGATTGATTTGGGGGCCTTGGCGAGCTTGGGTGAACTGAGGTGGTCCGGGCGCACCGATCAAGGAGCCGGTATCACGCTGAGTATGCGCAGCGGGCTGGACGCGGATCCGAATATCTATTGGCGAACTACCTTTCGCGGCGGCGAGCGCACCCGCTTCGACGCCAAAGGTCGCCCGCTGACGCTGGCATCGTACGATAAGCTAGCGCTCGGCGAGCAGGCTGGCACTACCCACGACACCGAGAATTGGGCGTTCTGGGCAGGCTACGATTTCACAGCCGGGCCGGGGATGATGGTCGGGGATGGCCCGCAGCGCTACGTGCAGTTACGGGCGGACTTCTCGTCGAGTCAGGAGACTAGTGGGCAGTTGGATTGGGTGCAGTTTGCCGTGTCGATTCCGCCGGTGGCCCAGCAAGCGGTCGCCGAGATAGTGCCGGCGGCCGTGCCTCCGGGTGAGATTACGGCCTTCACCTACAAGTTGCGGGCGGCCTTGGCTAGCGACGATTTGGGCTTTGATCGGTTGGCCATTGACACGCCGGTCCAAGTCCAGAGTGTGGATGCAGTGCGGATTTCGGGCGAGCCGGTGGCCTTTGAGGTGGTACGGCTGGACGAGACCGGTTTTGCGGTGCAGCTACCAAAAATTGACGCACAGCGCACCGAGGAGTTGATCGAGGTGGATTTCCAGACTGCGATCTTTAAGTTCGGCACCGTGTTTTCCGGGTGGATTTCCAACAGCGAGCAGCCTCAAGAGGTGCCGCAAAGCCTAGAGTCTGGGGATGCGGACGCGCTGTCTGATAGCAACAGGTTGAGCGTGGGATTGACCCGCTTGGGAGCGCAGACCATCGGCGACTTGGTGCTGAGGCCAGCGGTGTTTAGCCCCAACGGCGATGGCATCAACGACGCGGTGCGGATTGAGTGCAATGTACTGAATTTGGTGGGGCCGGTGCAGGTAGAGTCGTCGGTGTACGATTTGTCGGGCCGCCTATTGGGGGTGGTAGGCTCGGATTGGACGTCCAGCGGCCGGTACGTGGGGACCTGGGACGGGCGCGATGAGCGCGGTGAGCGGATGCCGCCGGGGTTGTATATTCTGCGCGTGAGCGTCGAGACCGACCAGGGATCGGTCTCTTGGCAAGCTGTCATTTCACTGGTGTACTAAGTTCGATATTAGCAGCCATCCATGTTGCAGACGAAATGTTGGGCTGGTTCAATTTTTTTTGCTGTTTCCCTCCTACACGCGCCGCCGGCGAGTGGGCTGACAATCTATCGGATCGGCGGGGAAAACCTGCCGCCGCCTGAGCGGGACGCTGCCGATGAATTCGTGCAACTTAGCTGGAGCGATATCGATGCGGCCGAACACGGGCGCGCGAGCTTAATTCAGTTCGATCCAGATTCTATTCGCCCGCAATTTCTCAGACCGGACATCAATCTGACTCCGCTAATCGAAGAAAGCGGAGGTGAAGTGCTCAGTTTTGTCTGGAATGGCTGGCGGTCGCATACGGAGAGTGATGAGTTGATGTTTGATGGCGACTTGGCGACTGCCTTTTTGGGCGACGGTCGCTTTGCCGTGCATTGGCCGTATGTCAAGGCCATGACCTTTGACTTGGGTGCTCCGCTCTTCCTCGACCGCATTCGCTTTTTTCCCCGCGACAAACACTTGACCGATCGCTTTGTGCAGCAGTTCAGAATCGGCGTCAACGATGGCGACCCGCTCAAAGATGGGACGCGAGAAGTAAATCTGGGGGCAGCCGGCTTTTACTTCGATTTTGATATTGTATATGAGGCGGCGGAAAATACCCAGTCCGTCATCGACGTGAAGTTTCCCGATCAGCCTATCCGCTATGTGTTGTTTTACTCTAAGGAGAATACGACGGGTATTTGGGAGATTGCGGAGTTGGAGCTTTACGGCAATGGTTTTGCGCCGTTTTCGAGCTATGTATCGAATGTGATAGACTTGGGTGCTGCGGCCAGTTTGGGGAGTCTGCGGTGGTCTGGCCAGCAGGACGCTGGTGCGACGCTGGCGTTGAGTACGCGCAGCGGTGTTGACGACGATCCGAACCTGTACTGGCGCTACACGTTTCGCGGTGGCGAGCGCACTCGTTTCGACCCACAGGGTCGCCCGCTGACGTGGGCGTCGTATAACCGCTTGGCGCTGGGGGCACAGGCGGGTTTGACCCACGATACGGCGGGGTGGACTTTCTGGAGTACGGCGCCGGACTTTGCAACCGGCGCGGGGGCCATCGCCGGTTCGGGGCCGCGCCGGTTTGTGCAGGTTCGGGCTGACTTTACTGCGCAGCAGCGGGCGGGTGGTCGGCTTGATTGGGTGGAGTTGGCCGTATCCATTCCGCCGGTGGCGCAGCAAGCCGTCGCCGAGATCACGCCCTCGGTGGTAGCGCCGGGTACGGTGTCGTCGTTTACCTACAAGGTCAAAGCGTGGGTCGCGGGCGCTGATTTGGGTTTTGATCGGTTGGCCATCGACACGCCGGCGCCAGGGGCGCAGGTGGTTGGGGTGCGTCTTTCGGGTCAGCCGGTGGCTTTTGCTGTGGTTGAGCGCGGTGCCCGGGGGTTTGTGTTGGCGGTGCCGCTGGTGGATGCGCAGCGTACTCAAGAGGTGTTGGAAGTGGACTTCGAGGCGTCGGTGTTTCAGTTTGGCACAGTGTTTACCGGTCGCATTTTTAACAGTCAGCATCCGGCGGAAGTGCCGCAGTCGTTGGCTTGGGGGGATGCGGATGGGGTGCCTTCCAGCGAGCGTTTGCGGGTTGATTTGACGGGGTTGGATAGGGGTTCTTTGGGTTCGTTGTCGGTGGTTCCCGCGGTGTTTAGTCCCAACGGGGATGGGGTCAACGATGTGGTGGAAATTGGCTGCGATGTGCTGAATTTGTCGGGTTTGTCGTCGGTGGTGTGTTGGGTATATGATGTTTCGGGTCGTCGTTTGGGTTTGGTGGATTCGTCGTGGTTGGGTAGTGGTCGGTATGTGGGTTTTTGGGATGGTCGGGATGCGGCTGGTTTTTTGTTGCCGCCGGGTTTGTATGTGTTGGGTTTGCAGGTGGAGACCGATGGGGGAACGACCCAGCGGCAGGCCGTCGTTTCCCTAGTGTACTAAGGAGCCGAGTATGGCGGGCGATGGGCAATTTCCTTACCCTAAACGAATTAAAACGCCTTAGAAGCGGTCTAAAACCTCCTAGCGGGCTGCTTTGCGAGGCGGTCGAGGAAAGATCGGGCCGCTTCTTAGCACAACGGGGAACGCTATGACTATCTTCGGACGCATCCTTTTTATCGGACTAGTGCTCGCACTGGCCGGGCCGGCCGTAGAAGCCCAGCAGGCTGGCCACCAAGTACGCAGCAATCAGGTCGTGATCAACAGTCGCAACCATTGGCAGAATTGGGAATCTGCCCCAGGCACCTTGACGATTTCGCCGGCCGGAGCAGTGCGCACCCGACGCATCAAAAAAAGTACCAATGCAGTATTCGATATTGTCGATTATTTGCGCTTTAATCCGCCGGCGTCGCTCGGCGGCAAAGATCCCGCCGAGATCGTTCTCGCCGATGCGGTCAAGGGCGGCTCCAATGTCGCCGATGTGGTCAACTTGCTCGACGGCGACATCACCACCTATTGGCAACCCGATCCGCATTCGGCCGACAGGGACTTGGCTTCGCAGTGGTGGTTTGTGATCGACTTGGGCCGTGTGGTTTTTGCCAAAGAACTTGTAGTGCGCTTTGTCGAGGAGGGTATGGGCGATCCCTTTCTCCTCTTTGAGGTGCTCATCTCCGACGGACTAAAGCCGGCGCGTTTGCAAACCAGCGAAAACCCGGCCTTTAAGACCGTGTTGCGGACCTTGAGCAAAAACAAAAGTCAGCGGGTCTTTACCGTCGATCTGACGGACCAAGAGCCCACCGTACAGGCCGCAGCCGTGCGCTTTGTGCAAATTTTAGTTACGGATACCGACGGGCTGCTCGGCACCGAAGTCTCGGCCGCTGAATACGAAACCCTCAGCGCCGAGACGCGCGGCGCGATCCAGTACTTCAAGCGCCAGCCCGATGGCCGCGAGGTGCCCGTTGAGCAAGACTTGTACGACATATTGGCCGAAGAACGCCGCGGCAGCATCCGCTACTTTCGCCGAGAATTGCCCCGCTTAGCCGAGCTAGAAGTGTGGAACGAAGGCGACGAGCTAACCGCCGGCATTCTCACTCGCGGTGGCGTCATCTCTACCAATGCGAAGCAGCCGCTAGCCCTGACTAAGTTCGTCGATGGCGACTTGGCGACCTTCAATCGCATTTTTTATGGGGTCTCCACAGCGGTGGCGGATCCCGAGTTGGAGTTGGTATTTGACTTGGGATCGTTCTATTGGATCGATGCTTTTCGCATGATTTACAACAACAGCTTGTTCCCGAATTATCGGATGGACTTTTCAGACGGCTCCTTGGCCCCGGACGGGAGCATCCAGTGGACGACTAGGGCAGAGCTAAACCCGCGTCCCATCGTCCGCGTCGAAGGGGCTGACTTTGAGCCGATCAAGGCGCGTTATGGCCGCTTTCAGTGGACTTTGAATGCCATTGGTGCCCGCACGGCAGACATATCCGAATTGCAGTTTTACGGCGAAGGCTTCCAGCCGGAAGTCTCGCTGCAGTCGGATCTGATTCGCTTGGGTGGCAGCCGCAACTTATTGTCGATTGAGTGGGACGCCGACACCCCTGCCGGGACCCAAGTGCTCGTTCAGACTCGCACGGGCAATGAATTGGGCGAGATCTTGCACTATTACAAAAAAGACGGCACCGAAGTGACCGAAAGCGAGTACAACAAGCTGCTGTCGCTGTTCAAAGGCGATATTATTGCCGACCAAGTACCCGGCAGCGATTGGAGCAGTTGGAGTGCGCCCTACGAAGATCAGACCGGTAGTCCAATTACCTCGCCGTCGCCGCGGGAGTTCCTAACAGTGCAGGCGACCCTGCTGTCGGAAGACCCGGAAGTCAGTCCTACACTCCGCTCGATCCACCTCAACTTCGCCAATCCCGTAGCGCAGCGTCTGCTGGGCGAAATTGGCCCGTTCGAGGTGGACCAACTCGGGGTGCAACGGCCGTTTTCGCTTTATGTGCGGCCGGAGTTTGATCGCCGCGATCCGGGTTTTGACGAGCTGTTGTTGTTGGCGCCGTCGAACATGGAGCTGAGTTTGGTGGGTCTGTACGGCGGTCAGGCGGCCGATTTTGCCGGCGCGGCGAGTCCAAGTGCGCTGACTGGGGTCGAGGTCATTCCCACGGGCCCAGACTCGCTGCACGTGCGCTTTGATGCGATACAGCCCAATGGACCTACCGAGGTGTTAAGGCTGGATTTTGAGACGGCACTTTTTGTCACTGGCGCGGTGTTACAGGCGTCTCTGCGCAGCAGCAGCGAAGATGACGGCGGAACCTGGCAGCGGGTTGACCCAGGAGAGGCCCTAACTCAGGTCGTTGGCAATACCACGACGATCATCGCTACTGTGGAGCACAACGCGTTGCTGACGGATGTGGCGGTGCTGCCGGCGGCCTTTTCGCCCAACGGCGATGGGATCAACGACCACGCGGTCTTTGCTTTCAACGTCGTGCGGGTCGGCGATGATAGCCCGGTGGTAGCTGAGATCTACGATTTGGGGGGTCGCCCAATGCGGCGTCTGGCGCAAGAGCGCCCATTTAGCACTGGTACCTATGCGATCGAGTGGGATGGCCGCGATCATGGCGGACACCTGGTGCCACCTGGTCTGTATTTGGTGCAGTTGAGCGTGGATACTGACATCGAGGGAGCGCAGGTCAAAGACGCACAGGTGTTCAGGACCGTGGCGGTGGCGTACTGAAGGAGGTCCTCTTGTGCGTCTGCTACTAATCTGCACCGCCGCCCTCGTCGTCGGCTGTGGTGGGTCCGGCGAATCGGGCGACGAGCCTACAGACAAAAAGATCGTCTGGTACGCCCTGATGGTGCACCCCTATGTCGAACAGGTGCAAAAAGGGGTAATCGGCTACGAGCGCGACACTGGAATTAAGATCAAGCGCCAGATCGGCCAAAACTGGACCCAGGACAACGAAAACGCCAACGTCGAGCCGCTGGCCGCTCAGGGGTACAAAGGATTTTCGCTCTACCCGGCCGATGCCAGCGCCGCCAACGGACTGTACGAAGAGTTGGTGCAAAACGGGGCCTATGTCGTAAGCTATGGTGCGCCGACGACCCTGCCGACGCCGGCGTCGTTTTGCGTGGCGACCGATGTCAAACAGGCGGCGCTGGAGGCTACCGAGGTGCTGATCGGCTTTATGGGTGGCCAGGGCAATATCCTCAATGTGCTCGAACTGGTTGAAGACCCTAATACCGTCTTGCGCAAAGAAGGCGTCGAGGCAGCGGTAGCCAAATATCCAGCGGTGCAGATCATCCAGGAAATTGCCGGCATGGAGTCGATTGAGACCAGCACGGCCAAAATCCAGGCGGCGCTCTCGGCGCGGATTGAGCAGATCGACGGCGTGATTTGCACGGGGTACACGCCGACTGTGGCCGCGGCGACCATTCTGGCGGAGTGGAACCAAACCCCAGGCAACAAGCGCGTTCACTTCGTCGGCATTGACACCGACCCGGTGGTGCTCGACGCGATCGGCCGAGGAGCCATCGACGCGACTGTCTCGCAAAATCCTTACGGCCACGGCTATATCACGTGCGCGCTCTTGCGCTATTTGCTCGATGGCTGGCAGGCCAATCCCGACCACTACTTCATCAACTCGGGCACGGTGCTGGTGACCCAAGACAACGTCGATACCTTTGAGGACGAAGTCAGGGCCATCACCGCGCAGATCATGGGTGAGTTGGAGACCAAATACCTCAGCCCGCCGCGCTGATTCGTGCTCGAACTGCAATCCATCAGCAAGCGCTTCCCCGGCGTCCGGGCACTGGACGACGTGTCGCTGTCGTTCGAGTCAGGCCAAATTCACGCGCTAGTCGGCGAAAACGGCGCTGGCAAGAGCACGCTGCTCAAAATTGTCACGGGGATATACCAGCCCGACGCCGGGCGGATGCTGTTGGATGGTGCGCCGCTGCGCGTGCGCAACTGCCGCGACTGTCTCGACCGCGGTATTGGTCTCGTCCACCAAGAAATCCAGGTAGTGGCCGAGGCCAGCGTGGCCGAGAACATCATGCTCGACAAGTTAGACGCCTTTAGCCGGTGGGGTCGCCTCGATTGGCCGCGGCTGGCCAACCAAGCGCGGGCGGCGATGGCGCGGGTCGGGCTGGACTTGGATCTGCAAGCGTCCATTGGCGATTTGAGCACCGCGCACAAGCAACTGGTGCAGATCGCTCGGGTGCTGTCGGCCCAAGCGCGGGTCCTGCTATTAGACGAGCCGACGTCGTCGCTTACCGAGCGCGAAGCAGCCCGCCTGTTTGGTGTTTTGCGTCAGTTGCAAAAAGCGGGCGTGGCCATCGTCTTTGTCTCGCACAAGTTCGACGAGGTCTATCAGATCGGCGATCGAGTCAGCGTGTTGCGGGACGGGCGACACGTGGGCACGAGAAAATTAGCCGGACTGCCGCGCACCGAACTGGTCGAGATGATGATCGGCCGGCGGGCCGAGACTGCTTCGTTTGGCCGGCCGGCGGCAGCAAGGGCGCGGGAAGTCCTTAGGGCCGAGGGATTGTCCGCCCCGGGTTGGGCCCACGAAGTGAGTTTTGCGCTCTACGCTGGCGAGATTTTGGGTTGGTACGGCTTGGTGGGAGCCGGGCGCACCCAACTGGCACGGCTGCTGGTCGGGGCTGAGCAGGCTGAACGCGGAGCCGTCTATATCCACGGGACTAAAGCGCCGATCGGCTCGGTGGCCGATAGTCTGTACAAATACAGCATGGGCTACGTAACCGAAAACCGCAAAGAAGAGGGCCTGCTGTTGGACTCGGCTGTGCAGACCAATTTGGGCATTACCATATGGGAGCGGATCGTCGGCAAGTTCACGCGCCGGATTGACAATCGAGCGGAGGCTCAAGCCGCCCAGGCGCTGGTCGCGGCTCTGGATATTCGCACGACGGGCTTGGAGCAGGAGGTAGCTAACCTCAGCGGCGGCAACCAGCAGAAGGTTAGCTTGGGCAAGTGGCTGGTGGCCGGCTGCGACATCTTGATTGTCGATGAGCCGACCGTGGGGGTGGATATCCAAGCCAAGGCGCAGATCCATCGCTTGCTGTGGGACTTGGCAGCCAACGAGGGCAAGGCCATCATTTTGATCTCGTCGGACATGCCCGAGGTCATTGGTTTGGCCGGGCGGATTCTGGTCTTTAAGGACCAGCAGATCGTCCACGAGATCGCCGAGATAGAAGACTACGACGCAGTGAGCCGCAAAATCGGCCTACACCTGAATTGACGATGGAACGCCTGCGCCGACTCATGCGGCACAACGATGCCGGGATCGCCTTGTCGGCGGGGTTGCTGTTTGTCGGCTGTGCGCTCAGTTCGGAGAGCTTTCTGTCGGCGTACAACCTTTTCAACATCTCTCGGATCGTTGCGTTCTCGGTGTTGGTGGCGCTGGCCCAAGCGGTGGTGCTGGTCGGCGGGGGGATGAATTTGTCTGTCGGGGCCATCGGCGGCTTGGCGACGATTGCGACGGGGTATTGCATGCAGGTGTTGGGTTTGCCGGGCTGGTTGGCGGCGCTGGTGGCCCTGGGCCTCGGCGGCGCGGCTGGCTGGGTCAACGGGGTCATCATCACGCGGCTACAGATCAATTCTTTTATTGCCACGCTGGCCACGCTTTTTGTCTTTACTGGACTAGTGCATGGGTTTTCCGAAGGCTACGCCTATACGGCCATTCCGCGGGAGTTCACTTTCTTGGGGCGGCAGAAGTTTTTGGGTTTGTCGAATTTGTTCTGGACGATGGGGCTGGTGCTGCTGGCGACGCACTACGTCTTCCGGCACACGGTCTTTGGGCGGCGGCTGTTGGCGACCGGAGGGAATCAGGAGGCGGCGCGGCTGGCGGGGATCAACACCGACCGGATGATTTTGCTGTCGCATGTGCTGTCGGGCGGTGTGGGGGCACTGGCCGCGGTATTGTGGGTCTCGCGGATGGGCTCGGCGCAACCGGCGACGGGCAAGGACTGGCTGATCACCAGCTTTGCAGTAGCTATTGTCGGCGGGACGGGCCTGGCGGGCGGGCGCATCTCAGCGCTGGGCTTGCTGCTGGGGGCGATCATCATCGTCCTGATCAAGAACGGCTTGGTGATGCTGGAGGCCAACGTCTATTACGAGCAGGCGTTTTTGGGGTCGATCATCCTGTTGGCCGTAGTGGTCAGCCGGGTGCGAGATTTGTATGGCGAGCGGAGCAGAGGCTAGTATCTCCATCCCGTCAAAAGCAGAGACGCCCATCCACTCGGGATGTCGAGGCTATGGGGCTTGTCCTTTGACTAGTAAAGTGTGATAGCATATGATAAAATCATATCGATGGCATATATTAGCTTCATTTCGAGGAGGTGCGCCTTGGCAGATGTTGTGAAGAGCATGACCCTGCGTGGACTAGACCCCCAGCTTGCCGCCAAGTTGAAAGAGGTGGCCAAACAGCAAGGCAAGAGTGTGAACCAGACGGCGCTGGACGCACTCCGAAAGCAGTTCGGATTGGACAAAGACCGTCGGTTCACCGCGGTCTATCGCGACTTGGATCACCTATTCGGACGCTGGGACGAGAATGAGTTCGCCCGAATCCAAGAGAAGATTAACTCCGAGCGGCGCATTGATGCGGAACTGTGGCAGTGAACGAATTATTGATCGATACCAACTACTCTTCTCCTTATCGGTCGGCATACTCCCCGTCAAAAGCGCAGCAATGGTCCCGGACCAAAAACGAGCCGATCGGCCAAAATCGCGGCAAAGTAAATCAAACTGACGGCGCTGTTGACGGTCATAAAAGCCGTGCTCATGCGCGACAGGTCATCGGCCCGCACCAGCCGATGCTCGTACACGAGCAACCCAGCTACCCCTACTACTCCCAACCAGTACAAAAAGCTCAAGCCAGCCATGCGGCCGACGATGACCAGCAGCACCACAAACAACAAGTGCAAAACGCGGGCGATGTGCAGGGCGCCGGCGATGCCAAAGCGCACCGGCACCGAATGGAGTCCGGCCCGCAGGTCAAAGGCGCGATCCTGACAGGCGTAGATGATGTCAAAGCCAGCCACCCAAACCAGCACCCCTAGGCCCAGTAGCAGCGGTATGAGGTCAAAGCCGCCAGTAACCGCAAGCCAAGCGCCCAGCGGCGCCCCACCCAGACTCAGCCCCAAGACCCAGTGCGAGGCCCAAGTAAAGCGCTTAGTCAGCGAGTAGAACAACAGCACGGCCAAAACCAGTGGCGACAAATAAAAGCACAGCGGGTTGAGCTGATAAGCCGCCCAGACCAAGGCCAACGCCGACAGAACCACCAACAACCCTACGGCTTGTGGCGAGACGGCGCCTTGCGGCAACTCGCGGTTTTGGGTGCGGGGATTGGCTGCGTCGAGGTGGCGGTCCACCAGGCGATTAAACCCCATCGCCGCACTGCGCGCCCCCACCATCGCCAGCGCAATCCAGCCGAGCTGAGCGGGGGTAACGCCGGTGTAAGTCGCGGCCAGCAAAGCACCGCTAAAAGCAAAAGGCAGCGCAAAGACGCTGTGGGAGAATTTGATCATGCGGCCGTACACCGCAAGGGCCTGCCAGGGAGCCATTTTGACCTTCCTTTAGGCCGCTGGATAAAAGCGCAGCGGGGGCACCGCGTCAATCAAGCCGTGGCGGTGGGCCAGTTGGTAAAACAGCCGCAAACCAGCTTGGGCGGCCTCGTCCAAATCAAAGCGGATGTGATGAGTCAGGTAGCGCTGGTAAAACTCGGGCGAGCCGCCGCATTGGCGGCTGTGCGCTACGGCGATAGACGGCACTTGACATACCCCCTGCTCTTTGGCCTGCTGCAACTGTTGAACTTGGGCCGGGGTGAGGGCCTGGTGGGCACCAGCCCAAAAGGCAAAAACAAAAGGCAGGCCGGTCATCTCAGTCCACTCCCGCCCCAAGTCCAAGCTCTCCAATGGCCCATCCAAGTGCGGAAAGACCCGATCGCCGATCAGCAGAGCCGCGTCGGCGCGCTCCAACATGTCCGCCAAATCGGGCGCAGCTTCGATCCATTGCGGGGAGCAGGCGAATTTCTCGCGCAGCAAGATCGACAACAAAGCCACCGATGTGCGCGAACTAGTATCCAAGGCGATGCGCTCAACCTGCGGCAATGGACGGCGGCAAAAAAGGCGCACCGTTAGCACCGGCCCATGCGAACCAATCGCGACATCAGGGACAATCCAGTAAGGGCGAGCACTGCGGGCGTATTCGATGGCCGGAATGACCCCCACATCGATGGTGCCATCCGCCAGCGCCCTCGCACAGCGCGAGGGCACCGAATAGGTCAGGGCAAAAGGGGCCGGATCGCGTTCGAGGGCGACGACGAGGGGTCGCGTGTTGAGGTATGGGACCGCGCCCAAGCGCGGCTTCATGAATGGACGGCCTCTTTGCGGCAGGGCGAGGCCACCGGCTCGTAGCGGGTGTTGCGCCGCTGCGGCGCAAAGCCGGCGTCGCGGATGAGTCGTTCCATCGCGTCCAAGCCCATCTCGTTGGTGTGGCTGGTACCGGCGGCGCTGACGACGTTTTCTTCGAGCATGGTGCTGCCAAAGTCGTTGACGCCGTAGCGCAAGCTGACCTGGGCGATTTTGGGCCCTTGGGTCACCCACGAAGCCTGTAGGCTGGGGATATTGTCGAGGAACAATCGCGCTACAGCCACCGTGCGCAAGTGGTCGTAGCCGGTCGCTTTGACCCCGTTCCAGCGCGCCTCATCCGCGCCTAAGTCCGTGTGGTCGGGTTGGAAGTTCCAAGCGATAAAGGCGGTGAAGCCACCGCGCTCGTCTTGGAGTTGCCGCAGACAATTTAGATGCTGCAAACGGTGCTCAACCGTCTCCACATGGCCGTACATCATCGTCGCCGTAGTCGGCATCCCCAGCTCGTGCGCTACGCGATGCACTTCCAGCCACTCGGCGGTGCGGTCCTTGCGGAATCCGATAATGTCGCGCACCTGGTCGTTGAGAATTTCGGCCCCGGCCCCTGGAATCGAATCCAGCCCGGCGGCGCGCAGGCGGCCAATGGTCTCGTCGAGTGGCAGCCGCGATAGGTGGGCGATGTAGATGATTTCGGTGGCCGACAGACAGTGCAGCTGCACCTGCGGATAGCGTTGGCGAATCGCCGCCAGCAACTGTTCGTAGTAATCGAGGCGCAGCTTGGGGTTGAGGCCGCCCTGCATCAGAATTTCGCACGACTTAGGCTCGTCGCCGCCAAAGGCTACTAACTCGTCGATTTTGGCAAATATCTGCTCATTGGACAGCACGTAGCCCTCGCCAGAACCCGGCGGCCGGTAGAAGGCACAAAAGTCGCACTTGACCCAGCAGACATTGGTGTAGTTGATGTTGCGCCCGACGTTGTATGTAACCACCTGCTGGGGATGTTTCTGCTGGCGCACCCAATGCGCCAGCATCCCCAACTCGGCGAGGTTGTGATGTGCATACAGGCGGCGGGCATCATCGAGGGCGAGGCGCTCCCCGGCATAGACTTTGGCGGCAATATCGTCGATCACGGGCACTATCCAGACGCCGCCAGCAGAGTCGGGGTATCGGCGACGATGTTGTAGAGAGAGTCGCGCTCCAAGGGCTGACGCCCGGCCTCGACGATGCGCTGCAAAAGTTCGGCTTGGCTCAGCCGCTGCTGGGTATCGGTAAAACTCTTGCGGGTGATTTCGTAGTCCATAACCGTGCCGTCAATGTCGTCGGCCCCGTACCACAGCGCGGTCTGCGAAATCTCGATGGTGTTCATAATCCAGAAGGTCTTGACGTGGGGGAAGTTGTCGAGCATCAGCCGTCCCACGGCTATTTCCTTGAGATCTAAGCAACCCGTCGGCCCGGGTAAGTCCTCCAGCTCGGTGCGCTCGGGGTGAAAAGAAAGCGGGATGTAACAGAGGAAACCGCCGGTCTCGTCCTGCACTTCGCGCAGCCGCACCAGGTGATAGACCTTCTCCTCGGTGTTTTCGATGTGCCCGTAGAGCATGGTGGCGTTGGAGGGCAGGCCCGCTTGGTGCGCTGTCTGGGCGATTTCCAGCCACTCCTCGGAGTCGGCCTTGGTCCAAAAAAGGTCGCCCTGCACCCGGTCGCTAAAGACTTCGGCCCCGCCGCCGGGCAGCGACGCCAACCCGGCCGCTTTCAGATCGGCAAAAATGTCCTCCAGCGGCTTTTTGGCGATGCGCTGAATCTGGGCGATCTCAATCATGGTGAAGGCCTTCAGATGCGCGGTGGGGCGGGCTTGCTTCATCGCCTGCAAGACGTCGAGATAGTATTGATAGGGCAGCTTGGGATTGACGCCGCCGACCATGTGAATTTCGGTGATCGGGGCTTGGTCGTACTCGGCGACCCGCGCCGCGACTTGCTCGGGCGACAACACGTAGCCGCGCTCGTCTTTGGGCTTGACGTAGAAGGAGCAGAACTTACAGAGCTTGTTGCAGATGTTGGTGTAGTTGATGTGCTGATTGCGCACGTAGTATGCGGTATCGCCGCTTTTGCGCTCGCGGACGATATTGGCCAAATAGCCCAAGACCGGCAGCTCATCGCAGGCGTACAGACGCCGGCCATCGTCCAAGCTCAAACGCTGTCCGGCCAGCACTTTGGCGTGGATATCGGCGAGGCCGGCGCGGCCAATAAGATCGTCGTAAATCACCTATTTCTCCTGCGTTTAGTACATAATACTTATGGGTATCTTATTCGTCAACCGGCGCTTTAAAGCCCTGGTACACCGCCGCGATGCCCAAGGTCATGGGCGTGTAGCGCGGTTGGCTAAACCCAGCCGCGACGAGCAATTCGACAAAGGCCGGTCCTTGGGGAAAGGTCCCCACCGAGCGCGGCAGATAGGCATAAGCCCGGCGCTGGCCGGAGACGAGACCGCCGATTAGCGGCAGTACTTTGTGGAAGTAAAACCAGTACAATTGCCGAAACAGCGGGGCCGTAGGCTCGCAGAAGTCGAGCACCAAGAGTTGACCACCGGGCTTGAGCACCCGATAAGCCTCGGCCAAGCCACTGGGAATGTGGCCAAAGTTGCGCACGCCAAAGGCCCCGGTCACCAAGTCGAAGGTATGGTCCTGAAACGGCAGTTGCTCGGCGTCGCCGACTAACAGGTCCACGCCGGCGGACGGACCTTTGGCCGCCACTTTGGCCGCCCCCAGCCGCAGCATCTCCACGGCCATGTCAATACCGACGACCTGCTGCGGCCCCAAGCGGTCCGCCGCGAGGGCAAAATCGCCCGTGCCCGTCGCCAGATCCAACACCCGCTGCGGGCGCTTGTGCCGGGCGGCGTGGAGGGCGCGCCGCCGCCAGTACACGTCGATGCCACCGCTGAGCAAATGGTTGAGTAAATCGTAGCGCCGGGCAATAGCGTTGAACATGTCCCGGTTGCGTCTCTTGTGTTCGGCGACGTTTTGTTTATTCTCCATGCAGGAAAAGCTAGTCTTCTTGCCATCTGTGTCAACAAGCGCTCATGCCTCAACTACAGGCCAACATCCTCATCGCCGACCCATCGCTCTTTATCCGCGAAGGGCTGCAAGAAGCCTTGCAAAAACCCGGCTATGCCATTGAAACCGCCGCCCACGGTGCCCAAGTTCGCCGGATGCTAAAAGCCGGCAATTTTCACTTGGCCATTCTCGACTTGCAGATGCCCGGCCCGGCTGGGATGCGGCTTTTGCAGGAGGTCGGCCAGCACCACCCGGATACGCTGTGCATCATCCTCACCGCCCACGACAACGTTCACACCGCCGTCGAAGCCATGCGCAAAGGCGCGTACGACGTGGTGACCAAACCGGTCGATTTAGACAATTTGCGCCTGGTCGTATCCCGCGCGCTCGATCGCTTTGAACTGGTCGTCGAAAACCGCAAGCTCCACCACCGGCTCGAAAAAGAAGCCCCTTTCCGCCGCCTGGTGCGCCGCAGCCCGGCCATGCAGGCGGCCGCTGCGACGATCAAACAAGTAGCCGAAACAGACGTGCCGGTGCTGTTGCGCGGCGAGACCGGCGTCGGCAAGGACTTAGTAGCTCGCGCCATCCACGATCGCAGCAAGCGCCGCGACGCTCCCTTTGTGGCCGTCAACTGCGGCGGCTTCACCGAAGAACTTTTTACCAGCGAATTGTTCGGCCACAAGCGCGGGGCCTTTACCAGCGCCCACGCCGACCGGCCCGGCCGGTTCACTCTCGCCGAGGGCGGGACTTTGTTCCTCGACGAAATTGGCGAGGTCTCGCACAAAAACCAAGTCGAGCTGTTGCGCGTTTTAGAGTCCCACGAATTCCAACCGCTTGGCGACCCACAGGTCCGCCGCGCCGATGTGCGCATCATCGCCGCGACCAACCGCGACCTCGAAGACGCAGTAGCAACCGGCGGCTTCCGCAAAGACCTGTACTACCGCCTCAACGTAATCCCCATCGACATCCCCCCCTTGCGCCAGCGGCGCGAAGACATCCCGGTGTTGGTCGAAATGTGCCTCGACGAAACCTGCCGCGCACAAAACAAGCCCGCCAAGAAAATCAGTCCAGAGGCCATGGAGGGCCTCATCGCCTATAATTGGCCGGGCAATGTGCGCCAGTTGCGCAACTTGCTCCAGCGGCTGGTGGTCACCACCTCGGCGGCTGTCATCCTCCCCCAACACCTGCCCGGCCCGCTCGGCGAGCTAGCAACCGATGGCCCGGGGCAGTTTTCAATGGCCTTGGGCTCGTCGCTGCAAGAAGTCGAAGCCGAACTCATCCGCCAGACCCTCCAACGCCTCACCGGCAACCGCCGCGAAGCGGCCGCCATTTTGGGCATTAGCGTCCGCTCCCTTCAGTACAAGATCAAACAGTACAACATCACGACCAAGTAACACCCGGTCGGGCGCTGCTGCATTTTTTGCACTTTTGTGCCTGTGCGGTCTTGCAACCTGCTCTTGGCCCAGCCCGTTCTTGCTCTTAAATAACACATTCACAATAATTTAGATGTAAAAAGTCAAATCTGGCACTGAATTTGCTTACTTATGGGTGAGTCGAAAGGAGTGCGGGCCGCCTTGGGTGCGACCCACGGCGTTGCGCAGCCCCGTATCGACCGTAACTATCTGTTAATACAGATCAAACAATTTTGTCCGATCGAGTATTGAGCAACGCAAAAACGCTTTGCCGGCTCGAACTGAAACAATGAGGATGCAAATTTTGCACTTTGAGCACCTACCGTCTGATGCTTCTAACTAGCGTAATTCAAGTGCCTTACAGAACATCAGCCAAAATTGTCGCAATTAAGCGCAAAAATTTGCACTTACTGACCCTATTCCAAGGAAGGTTTCGCACATGGCTTACGCGATCCAGGAAGCCCTAAACGATGAGGACAACACCCTGCGCCTCTACTTCGACGACATCGCCGATTCTAGGCCGCTGAGCCGGCAGCGAGAAGTCGAGTTGTCGGCCCGGATTCAAGACGGCGACATGGCGGCCCGCGATGAGTTGGTTCAAGCCAACCTGCGCTTCGTCATCGATGTGGCCAAAAACTACCAAAACCGCGGCCTCTCGCTAGAGGACCTAATCAGCGCGGGTAACGTCGGCCTGCTGACGGCTGCTGAGCGCTTCGACGGCACCAAGGGATACAAGTTCATCTCGTACGCGGTGTGGTGGATTAAGCAGTCAATTTTGCAGACCATCGCCGAGCACGCCCGCACCGTGCGCCTGCCGCTGAATAAGCTCAGCTTGCTCAAGGACATTTCGCGGGCCTCGCGCAAACTCGGCCAAGGCCGCGAAAGCGAGCCGGATGTCGATGAAATCGCCGCCGAGTTGGGCCTGCCAACCGAGGAGGTGCTCGACACCATGCTCAGTGCGCGGGCGGTGCGTTCGCTCGACGAGTCCTTTGAGGACGACGACGACCGCAGCCTGCTCAGCCTGCTGGCCGACGACAATCAGGCCACGCCCGACAGCGACGTCTTGCAAAATTCGGCCCGCGCCCATTTAGAGGAAGCCCTCGCCGGCCTCGAAGACCGCGAGTTGCGCATCATTCGCCTCTACTTCGGTCTCGACGGCAGTCAAGCGCTGACCTTAGAGCAGATCGGCGGGTTGATGGGCCTGACCCGCGAGCGCGTGCGCCAGCTCAAGGAGCGCGCCCTGGGCAAGCTCCGCCACCCGACTCGCTATCAGTCGCTGCTGGCGTTGGTAGATGAGACGGAGTTTTACTAGGATTGTCAGCGAGTCCGCTGCCCCTAGCGCGGGCAGCGGACCGCTTATTGGGTAGGGTTAGTCGTCGCCTTCGCGCAACTTCTTGAGTTCGTCGCGCAACAGCGCGGCTTTTTCAAATTCTTCGCTATCGACCGCTTCTTGCAGCCAGCGCTCTAACTGCTCTTGTTGGCTCAGCGGCTTCTTCTGCAAAATTTCCTGCTCTAATTCGTCGAGCGCCGCTTGTGAACGCTCGCGCTCGATGAAAAACTCCTCGGCCTCCACCTCGGGCCAAGTGCCAATCCGCGCCCGCGTGCGCCGCACAATCGCCAGGGCGCCCTCGTAGTCTTGGTCGCCGATACAGATCATGGCCCGCGCCACGCCGTTGATGCGCAAGATATACGGCCACCATTTTTCTAGATTGTCGCGGTCCGCTGCGCTGGCGGCATAGCGATTGACAAAGCGAAAAAGGGCCATATTGCGCTCGGTATCGCGCACCACCCGCCGGTAGTCGTGCAGTTGAATCAAAAAGGCGTAGCGCTTGTACAGGCGGCTGCCCTCGTCGAAAAGCTCGCGGCAAGCCGCTGCATCGAGCGCGAAGTCCTCGTCGCTGGCTTGGTGCTCGCGGCGGTGTTTTGCCAATTCGCCCTGGTAGTAATCGAGGGCAAAATCCCGCCCGTGCGGCCGGCGGCCGTCGGGCCGGCCATCGAGATTGAGCTGTAAAATGCCCTGAAAGGCCCCTTGATCGACCCGAATCTGGATCTTGGCCACCCCGTCCTTGCCCGATATTTTCCGCACATTCGCCTCTGGGTCGAAAGACCATTCGTTTAATAGGTCCGTCATATCTCGACTCATGCCAACCTCGTACAACCGCTATAAACCGCTGGCCATCGGCCACTACTTATGCGCAACATCGCAAAAAATTCTCATCGCAGAATTATAACCGAGTTGCTGCGTTCCGGCAACGACCTGGCCACCGCCGCCGCTGGACCCCAATGGCGCGATGGCATAGTTTATGCTACAACAATGTACGACGTTCCTTTTAATTTTGCTCAAATGGCGGCCTTTGGCGGCGTATGGCCCTGTATTTTTGGCCGATTTTTTGTTTTGAACGACGAATATGTGGCTTGCTGGTATTTACAAAAATGTATTTTTTTCTATTATACTGACAAAAATGTCGTAAAACAGGATGACGCATATGCCCACCCAATCGACGGCCAGTGCCCAGCAACAAATCTCCATCCTAGACGAAATCGGGCAACTCCTAGGCTCGAAAACCGAGTTTGAAGAAGCGCTGAACGTCATTCTCAAGCTCATGTGCGACCAGCTCGGCATGAGCTTAGGGACCGTCAGCCTCTTGAGCCAAGAAGCGACCGAAGTCTCCATCGACGTGGCCTATGGCCTCTCGCAATCGGAAATCAAGCGCGGTCGCTACGACATCGGCGAAGGCATTACCGGCAAGGTAGTAGAATCGGGCAAACCGGTGATCGTGCCGCGCATCAGCAGCGAGCCGCTGTTTCTCAACCGCACCGGAGCCCGCGGCAGCACGGCAAAAAAAAACCAGACCTCGTTCATTTGCGTCCCGATCCTCCAGCAGCAACAGGTCGTGGGCACCATTAGCGTCGATATTCCCTATAAAGGCAACGAAAGCCTGCAAGATATCGTGCGGCTGCTATCGATTATATCGGTCATGATTGGCCAGTCGGCCGCCGCCCGCCAACGCGCCCGGGTCGAACAAACCGAGTTGCTCGACGAAAACTTGCGCCTGCAAAACGAACTCCGCCAGCGCTTCCACCCGGCCAACCTCATTGGCAACTCGCGCCCGATGCAGGAGGTCTGCCAGCTCATCGGCCAGGTGGCTCCACGCGATGCCACGGTCTTGTTGCGCGGCGCCAGCGGCACCGGCAAGGAACTAGTCGCAGATGCCATACATTACAACAGCTTACGCGCCGAAAAACCCTTTGTTAAAGTACACGTCGCCGCCCTGCCCGAGACCTTAGTCGAATCCGAGCTATTCGGCCATGAGCGCGGCGCGTACACCGGAGCCTCAACCAGCAAAGCCGGCCGATTTGAACGAGCGCGCGGCGGGACGATTTTCCTCGACGAAATCGGCGAACTCAGCCTAGACGCCCAGGTCAAACTGCTCCGGGTCCTGCAAAACCGCGAAATCGAGCGCCTCGGCGGCCGCGGCCCGGTGCCGATTGATGTGCGCGTCGTCGCAGCCACCCACATAGACTTGGAAAAAGCCATTGCCGCGGGGACTTTCCGCGAAGATCTGTTCTATCGGCTCAACGTCTTTCCCATCTTCATTCCGCCCTTGCGCGAGCGCAAGTCCGACATCTTACAACTGGCCGACCACTTTCTCGAAAAATACGCGCGCCAACTGGGCGTAGAGATGCACCGCATTTCGACGCCCGCCATCGACATGATGATGAGCTACCACTGGCCGGGCAACGTGCGCGAGTTGGAAAACTGCATTGAACGGGCCATCATTCTCAGCAACGACGGCGTCATCCACGGCCACCATCTGCCCCCCTCGCTGCAAACAGCCGACGCGACCGGAACGCCGGTCGCTGGCTCCTTTAAGACCATGATGCAGGCTTATGAGCGAGAAATCATCATCGAGGCGCTCAAAAATGCCCGCGGCAATATGGCGAAGGCCGCCCGCGCCCTCGGTACTACGACCCGCATTTTCTCGTATCGCATCCAAAGACTGGATATTTGCCCCAAAAACTACCGGAAATGAGCGATATAACTACAAAATTGTCGTTTTTTAACGCTGTTTCAATTTTGTAATTGTGGCGCCCTCGTTTTTCTTTTTTTTGTTATTTTTTTAACTCCCTAATTTACAATAAGCTACAATTCTGAAGTATCTGTGGGCAATCCGCTTGGCACAGTTCTTGCATTGTAGCAACCAAGAGGCGTCAATTGGATGCCTCATCATACTTCAACAAGGGAAGGGATTGCCCATGTCTGTTTTTCGCAACCGTCCTGCGCTCTTATGGATCTGTGCCGGGGTCCTCGGGGCGACTACTCAGGCTTCAGCGGGGGATTTCAACACCGTAGAAGCCTTCCAGGCCATGCCCTTGGCCTATCCCAAATTCATGGTAGATAACCTGTGGATTCTCATCGCCGCCGCGTTGGTCTTTATCATGCACTTGGGCTTTGCCACGCTCGAATCGGGCCTAACCCGGCAAAAAAACACGGTCAATATCCTCTTTAAGAACCTCTTTATCATATCGACCGGCATCCTCACTTACGCCTTGTGCGGCTTCAACATTATGTATCCGGGCGACGATTGGCTCATCGCCGATGTGCTGGCCCTCAAAGGCTGGATCGGCTTTGACGACGAGGTGGCCAACTTGACGAATCAGTACGCCGATTACACCTATTGGTCGGATTTCATTTTCCAAGCCATGTTCGCCGCCACCGCCGCCACCATTGTCTCCGGTGCGGTCGCCGAGCGCGTCAAGCTGTCGGGCTTTATGCTCTACGCGGCGATTTTGGTGGCTTTTGGCTACACCATCGCCGGCTCCTGGAAGTGGGGCGCGGGCTGGCTCGACGACCTTGGTTTCTACGACTTTGCCGGTTCGTCGGTAGTACACGCCTTTGGCGGCTTTTCGGCTTTGGCCGCCGTTTTGGTGCTGGGAGCGCGCAAGGGCAAGTACGTCAACGGAGAAATCAGGCCGATCCTCGGCCACAGTATGCCGCTTTCGACGATCGGCGTCTTCCTGCTGTGGCTCGGTTGGTTTGGCTTCAATGGCGGCTCGGTGCTCAGCGCCGACCCAGCGGCTGTGTCGCTGGTCTTTGTTACGACGACGCTGGCGGCGGCCGCCGGTTGTATGGCCTCGATTTTTACCTCCTACATCTACCTCAAAAAACCCGACATTACCATGGCCCTCAACGGCATCCTCGCCGGCTTGGTGGGCATCACGGCTGGGGCCGATGTGGTCACTTGGAGCGGAGCCATCTGGATTGGGCTGATCGCCGGCATCATCGTCGTGTTCTCGATTGTCTTTATCGACCGCATTAAGATCGACGATCCGGTCGGCGCC
Organism: Candidatus Latescibacterota bacterium; assembly: GCA_965221515.1. Classification (GTDB taxonomy): domain Bacteria; phylum Latescibacterota; class UBA2968; order UBA8231; family UBA8231. Next base: position 1,922,850 of record OZ244897.1, on the reverse strand, counting down.
ATCTCCGTCCACGGCATCTGCGGCATTTGGGGCACGGCCGCCGTTGGATTGTTTAGCACCAATGCCGACCACAGCCTGGGCATCCAGCTGCTGGGTACCCTATCTTTTGCCCTCTTCGCCTTTGTCTTTTCCTATATTCTCGCAGTCCTTGTCAAGGCGACCCTCGGGTTCCGCGTCGATGAGGAGGAAGAGGACGAAGGGCTCGACCTCAGCGAACATGGTCAGCCGGCGTACGCGGATTTCCAGCACATCAACAACTAAGCGAGGAGCAACAACGCAATGTATAAAATTGAAGCATTTCTCCGGCCATCGGCCCTTGAGGACGTGCAGAAAGCCCTCGGCGAACTGGGCATTGCCGGCATGTCCGTGACCGAAGTGCGGGGCTTTGGCCGTCAGCGCGGCCACCGCGAGGTCTATCGCGGCGCCGAGTACCGCATTGACTTTGTCCCCAAGATCAAAATCGAGGTCGTCGTCAAAGACACCGAGCACGAACAGGCCATCAACACCATCGTCGAGGCGGCCAAGTCCGGCAAAGTCGGCGACGGCAAAGTCTTTGCTACGCCGATCCAAGAAGCCGTGCGCATTCGCACTGGCGAGACGGGCGAAAGTGCCCTTTAATAGCAGCACGGGGCCGGTGCAAGCCGGCCTCCCCTTTTACCTCAACTCACGTAAGGAGAATTTGATGAATCGCTTGCTTTTTGCCGCACCGCTTATCTTTGCGCTGACCTTATCGGCCGTTCCGGCTGATGCTGGGGTTGGCTTTGGTGCCGACGTAGTCAACCGCTACGTGTGGCGCGGCACCGACTTCGGCAATGCCGTCAGCGTCCAGCCGGGCATGTCCATCAGCCACGGCAACATCGAAGTGGGTGCTTGGTCGTCTTGGGCTATCGCCCACGGCGGTGCCAACGAGAACGACCTCTACGTTAGCTTCTCGTCCGGCCCCATCGGCCTGACCCTGACCGACTACTACTTCCCCGGCCTGACCGACAACGACGATTTCTTCAACTACAGCGATGAAGACGGAGTACACATCCTCGAAATCAGCGCATCCCTCGCCCCCGACGGTGTGCCCCTGAGTGCTGTAGTCGCGTACAATGTGTCCGGCGACGCCGATGATTCGTTCTGGGCCGAAGCGACCTACGACTTGGGCGAGCTAGAAGAAACCGCCGTCAGCGTTACCGTCGGCCTCGGCAACGGGTTTTACACCACTGATACCGACCCGGCCTTGGTCAGCGTTGGTCTCAACATGGGCAAAGGCGACTACTTCGCCTCGTACATCCTCAACCCAGACAAAGAATCCTCCTTCCTCGTCTTTGGCAGGAGCTTCTAAAACACCTGGTCGGCTTTCCAAACGGAACCCAGACCAGAAGCAGGGGGCGCGTGCTGCGGGGAGCGCGCCCCCTGATCCTCGCATATCAACCACTTTGAGAAAGGAAGCAGTCATGGCTAAAGCCAAGGCAAAAGCCAAAACCAAACGCAAGCCGAAGTCATCCCCTGCCAGTGCCGTCAACGACGCGCTGGCTTTAGCTCGCCAACACGGCGCGCAGATGGTCGATTTTAAGTTCGTCGATCTGCCCGGCACCTGGCAGCACTTTACCATGCCCATCGCCGGCTTGGAACCGGCGGTGTTCGAAGACGGCCTCGGCTTTGACGGCTCGTCGATTCGCGGCTGGCAGGCCATCGACGAATCGGATATGCTGGTGGTGCCCGACCCAACCACCGCCGTCATGGACCCGTTCATGCAGGTGCCCACTCTGTCGCTGGTCTGCTCGATTGAAGACCCCATCACCCGCCTGCCCTATGCCCGCGACCCACGCGGCGTCGCCCAACGCGCCCAAGCCTACTTGCAGCAGACCCGGATTGCCGACACGGCATTTTTTGGTCCGGAAGCGGAGTTTTTCGTCTTTGACAACATTCGCTTTGACCAGCAACCCCACCTCGGATTCTACGAGATCGACTCCGACGAAGGCCGCTGGAACTCCGGCTCGGCCGACGGCCCCAACTTAGGCTACAAGCCCGACTACAAAGGCGGCTACTTTCCCGTGCCGCCCACCGATTCGCTGCAAGACCTCCGCACGCAGATGGTGCAGACCATGCTCGACTGCGGCATCGACGTGGAGATTCACCACCACGAGGTGGGCACGGCCGGCCAAGGCGAAATCGACATCCGCTTTTGTCCGCTGCTGATTTGCGGCGACCGGATGATGCTGTACAAGTACATCGTCAAGAATGTCGCGCAGCAGCACGGCAAGACCGCCACGTTCATGCCCAAGCCGCTGTTTGAAGACAACGGCACGGGTATGCACACTCACCAGAGTCTGTGGCAAGGCGACCAGCCGTTGTTTGCTGGCAACGGCTATGCCGGTCTCAGCGAGATGGCCTTGCACTACATCGGCGGGTTGTTGCACCACGCGCCGGCGCTGTTGGCGTTTACCAATCCGACGACCAACTCCTACAAGCGGCTGGTGCCCGGCTACGAAGCGCCGGTCAACTTGGCCTATTCGCAGCGCAACCGCAGTGCGTCGGTGCGCATTCCCATGTACTCGCCGTCGCCCAAGAGCAAGCGGGTTGAGTTCCGCTGTCCCGATCCGTCGTGCAACATCTACTTGGCGCTGTCGGCGATGCTGATGGCTGGGTTAGACGGCATTGAGCGGCAGCTCGATCCGGGCGCTCCGCTGGACAAGAATCTGTATGACTTGTCGGCGGAGGAGCGCTTGGGCGTGCCGCAGACGGCGGGTTCGTTGGAAGCGTCGTTGGACCACTTGGAGCAAGACCGAGACTTTCTGTTGCAGGGCGAGGTCTTCTCCGACGACCTGATCGACGCTTGGATCGACTACAAGCGCACCGAAGAAGTCGATGCCATTCGCTTGCGGCCTCATCCCTATGAGTTCGCTCTATACTACGATGTGTAAAAACTGATTTAGCAAGCATGAGACGTTCATCCCCTCTGCTTTCCCCGCGAGAGAACGTCGTCTTGTGCCCCGCACGGAGTCTTGAATGATATAGGACTGTTGCTTCTGACGTTGTGCATCTATGTCGAACTGGAAGGTGTAGGGGCGTCCCTGGTGGGCGCCCCTATTTGCTTACTTTTTCGTCATGCCTGTGCAAACAGGCATCCAGTAAGCTGGTTGGTGGTTAAGTCGCTGGGCTGGATTCCCGCTTGCGCGGGAAGGACGAGAGAGGGGGCAGGCCCTGTGTTGGCGTTATCTTATTGGGAATTAATGAGTTAGGGGAGGGCGGCCAGACGCCCAAGGCTATGGCGTGAGGTAAGGCGACTGGACCGCCGCCGATGCCGATGGTGGTGCGGTGATCTGCGTTCATTTGCTGGTAGGTTATTTTAGGCGGGGGGGGGGGGTACATAAACTATTGTTTATATTGATTTTAAATGAACGTAATTTCTCAGCTCAAGAACTATTCTTAATATTTTTGTTTGGATTAATTAGGATTCTATTTATCTTTGGTAACTGCTTAAAAAATAATTTATTACCTATCCTGTCCGGCACTTTGGTTTTTCTTATTCCAACAGTGCAATAGGAAAGTAATAATGAGAGGTTAGTTATGAATTCAAAATTTTCCATCCTATTTACAGTCGCCGCCATAGTTTTGGCTATTGCCGGAGAGGCACAAGGTCAAAGAAAACCGCCAACGGTAGAAAATCCGATTGCTGACCAGACGGTAGATGTGGGGGCGACGGTAACGGTGCCCTTGGAGACCAGTGGCAGCGAGGTATTCGACGATGCCGATGGCGATGACCTGAGTTATTTGGTGTCATCGAGTGCGACGGGCACGGCGACGGTGACACTCAGTGGGACGACAGTGGCCGTGACCGGCGTGGCTGTCGGCACGGCCACGATTACGGTGACTGCCGATGATGGCAACGGAGGCGCCGTCTCCGATGACTTTGTTGTCACGGTGGAACCCCCGAACAATGCGCCAACGGTAGAAAATCCGATTGCGGACCAGACGGTGGATGTGGATGGGAAACTAAAGGTGCCCTTGGAGACCAGCGGCAGTAAGGTATTCAACGATGCCGATGGTGATGCGCTGACCTATTCGGCGTCATCGAATGCGACGGGCACGGCGACGGTGACGGTGGATAACACGACCCAGTCCGTGACGGTGACCGGCGTAGCCGCTGGCACGGCCACGATTACGGTGACTGCCGATGATGGCGAAGGCGGCACCGCCTCCGATGATTTTGTTGTCACGGTGGAAGCGCCGAACAATCCGCCAACGGTGGCCAATTATATCATTGACAAGACAGTGAACGTGGGTTTGACGGTAACGGTGCCCTTGGAGGAGAGCGGCAGTGAGATATTCGACGATGCCGATGGCGATGACCTGACCTATAGTGCGTCATCGAGTGCGACGGGCACGGCGACGGTGACGGTGGATAACACGGCCAATACTGTGACCGTGACCGGCGTGGCTGTCGGTACCGCCGTAATTACAGTGACAGCCGATGATGGCAACGGCGGCACAGTGGACGCCATGTTCGGTCTCGTCGTACCGAATCGTGCGCCGACGGTAGCCAATGCGATTGATGACAAGACGGTAGATGTGGGTGCGGATGTAACGGTGGACTTGGAGGAGAGCGGCAGTGAGGTATTCGACGATGCCGACGGCCATCCGCTGACCTATACGGTGAAATCGAGTGCGAAGCACAATGCAACCGTTGCCGTGAATAACAACACCGTGACGGTGAGCGGCGTGGCTGTCGGCACGGCCACGATTACGGTGACCGCCAACGATGGCAACGGGGGCACGGTTGACGACACGTTTGTTGTCACGGTGCAAACGCCTCCTGCCCCGAACGATGCGCCGACGGTGGCCAATGCGATTGATGACAAGACGGTGAACGTGGGGGCGACGGAAACGGTCAACTTGGAGACCAGCGGTAGTGAGGTCTTCGCCGATGCCGATGGCGATGCGCTGACCTATACCGCATCATCGAGTGCGACAGGTACGGCGACGGTGGCGGTGGATAACACGGCCAAGACCGTGACGGTGACCGGTGTGGCTGTTGGCACGGCGACGATTACAGTGACAGCCGACGATGGCAACGGCGGCACGGTGGACGATCAGTTTGATGTCACCGTCCCGAACCGTGCGCCGACGGTAGCCAATCCGATTGCTGACGAGACGGTGAACGCGGGGGCGACGGAAACGGTCAACTTGGAGACCAGCGGCAGTGAGGTCTTCACCGATGCCGATGGCCATTCGTTGACCTATAGTGCGTCGTCGAGTGCGGAGGGTACGGCGACGGTAACGGTGGATAACACGGCCAATACCGTGACGGTGACCGGCGTGGCGCGAGGTACGGCGACGATTACGGTGACAGCCAGTGATGGCAACGGCGGCACGGTGGACGATCAGTTTGATGTCACTGTCCCGAACCGTGCGCCGACGGTAGCCAATGCGATTGCGGACCAGACGGTGAATGCGACGGTAACGGTGCCCTTGGAGACCAGCGGCAGTGAGGTTTTTGCCGATGCCGATGGCGATGCACTGACCTATACCGCGTCATCCAGTGCGGAGGGCATCGCAACCGTGACGGTAGTCAACGTAAACAACACGACCGCTTCACTAATCGTTAGCGGCATAGCCGTTGGCACCGCCACGATTACGGTTACCGCCGACGATGGCAACGGCGGCACCGCCTCCGATCAGTTTGATGCCACGGTGCAAACGCCTCTTAACAATGCGCCAACGGTAGAAAATCCGATTGCTGACCAGACGGTGAACGTGGGTGCGACGGAAACGGTGAACTTGGAGACCAGCGGCAGTGAGGTCTTCGCCGATGCCGACGGCGATGACCTGAACTATACCGCGTCGTCGAGTGCGCCGGGTACGGCGACGGTTTCTGTTGATCATACGGCCAAGACCGTGACGGTGACGGGCGTAGTCGCTGGCACGGCCACGATTACGGTGATAGCCGACGATGGCAAGGGCGGTGCCGCCTCCGATGATTTTGTTGTCACGGTGCAAGCGCCTCCTAACAGTGCGCCGACGGTGGCCAATGCGATTGCTGACACGACGGTAAAAGTGGGTGAGAAGGTAACGGTGGATCTGGAGACCAGCGGCAGTGAGGTCTTCGACGATGCCGACGGCGATGATCTGACCTATACCGCGGCGTCGAGTGCGCCGGGTACGGCGACGGTTTCTGTGAATAGCACGACCAAGGCCGTGACGGTGACGGGCGTGGCACGAGGCACGGCCACGATTGCGGTGACAGCCGACGATGGCAAGGGCGGCACGGTAAATGACGCGTTTGTTGTCACCGTACCGAACCGTGCGCCGACGGTGGCCAATGAGATTGCGGACCGGACGGTGAACGCGGGTGCGACGGTAACGGTGCCCTTGGAGACCAGCGGCAGTGAGGTCTTCGACGATGCCGACAGCGATGCGTTGACCTATACCGCGACCTCGGGTGCGCCGGGTGTGGCGACGGTTTCTGTGGCTAACAATACCGTGACGGTGACGGGCGTGGCACGAGGCACGGCCACGATTACGGTGACGGCCAACGATGGCAACGGCGGCACGGTGGACGATCAGTTTGATGTCACCGTCCCGAACAGTGCGCCGACGGTGGCCCATGCGATTACTGACCAGACGGTGGATGTGGATGCGAAGGTAACGGTGCCCTTGGAGACCAGCGGTAGTGAGGTCTTCACCGATGCCGACAGCGATGATCTGAACTATACCGCGTCCTCGGGTGCGCTGGGCACGGCGACCGTTTCTGTGAATAACAACACCGTGACGGTGACAGGCGTAGCCGTTGGCACGGCCACGATTACGGTGACGGCCAACGATGGCAAAGGCGGCACCGCCTCCGATGATTTTGTTGTCACGGTGCAGACTCCTAACAATAAACCGGTGCGGGTCAATCCGATTGGCGACCAGACGGTAAATGTGGATGCGACGCAAACGTTCGCTTTGGAAACCACCGGCAGTCCGGTATTCACCGATGCCGACGGCCATTCGTTGACCTATTCGGCGTCGTCGAGTGCGACGGGTACGGCGACGGTGGCGGTGGATAACACGGCCAAGACCGTGACGGTGACCGGCGTAGCCGTCGGCACGGCGACGATTACGGTGACGGCCGACGATGGCAACGGCGGCACCGCCACCGATCAGTTTGATGTCACGGTGCAAACGCCTACTAACAATGCGCCAACGGTAGAAAATCCGATTGCGGACCAGACGGTGGATGTGGATGCGACGGTAACGGTGCCCTTGGAGACCATCGGCAGTGAGGTCTTCGACGATGCCGATAACAATTCGTTGACCTATTCGGTGTCGTCGAGTGCGCCGGGTACGGCGACGGTGGCGGTGGATAACGGTGCCAACACAGTGACGGTGACGGGCGTAGCCGTTGGCACCGCCACGATTACGGTGACCGCCAACGATGGCAAGGGCGGCACGGTTGACGACACGTTTGTTGTCACGGTGCAAACGCCTCCCCCGAACCGTAAACCGGTGCGGGTCAATCCGATTGCGGACCAGACGGTGGATGTGGATGCGACGGTAACGGTGCCTTTGGAGACCAGCGGCAGTGAGGTCTTCACCGATGCCGACGGCGATGACCTGACCTATTCGGCGTCGTCGAGTGCGTCGGGTACGGCGACGGTGGCGGTGGATAACACGGCCAAGACCGTGACGGTGACCGGCGTAGCCGTCGGCACGACCTTGATTACGGTTACGGCCGACGATGGCAACGGCGGCACCGCCACCGATCAGTTTGATGTCACGGTGCAAACGCCTACTAACAATGCGCCAACGGTAGAAAATCCGATTGCTGACCGGACGGTGAACGTGGGTGCGACGGTAACGGTCAACTTGGATCAGGTATTCACCGATGCCGATGGTGATGTACTGACTTATTCGGTGGCATCGGACGACCCAGCCAAGAATACCGTGTCTGTGAATAGCACGACCAATACCGTAACCGTGAGCGGCGTGGCTGTTGGCACGGCGACGATTACGGTGACAGCCGACGATGGCAATGGCGGCACGGTTGACGACACGTTTGTTGTCACCGTCCCGAACCGTGCGCCAACGGTAGCCAATCCGATTGCGGACCTGGGGGTGAGTCCGGGGCCGACGGTGATATTGAACTTGGAGCCTACCAGCGGCAAGGACGTCTTCACCGATGCCGACGGCGATGACCTGACCTATAGTGCGACCTCGAATGCGACGAGCATCGCGACGGTGACGGTGGATAACACGGCCAAGACCATGGGCGTGACCGGCGTAGCTAGCGGCACGGCGACGATTACGGTGACCGCCAACGATGGCAACGGCGGCACCGCCACCAATCAGTTTGATGTCACGGTGAACAGGCTGCCGTTTGTGGCCCGTCCGATTGATGATCAGACGGTGAATGCGGGTGCGACGGTAACGGTCAACTTGGAGACCAGTGGCAGTGAGGTATTCGACGATGCCGACGGCGATGCGCTGACCTATGAGGTGAAATCGGATGCGACGGGCATCGCGACGGTGACGGTGGATAACACGACCAAGACCGTGACGGTGACCGGCGTAGCTGGCGGCACGACTACGATTACGGTTACAGCCGACGATGGCAAGAGGGGCAGAGTCGATGACACGTTTGATGTCACGGTACCGAACCGTGCGCCGACGGTAGCCAATGCGATTGCGGACCGGACGGTGAACGCGGGGGCAACGGAAACGGTCGCCTTGGAGACCAGTGGCAGTGAGGTCTTCACCGATGCCGACGGCGATGCGCTGACCTATACGGTGAAATCGAGTGCGACGGGCACGGCGACGGTGGCGGTGGATAACACGACCAACACCGTGACGGTAACCGGCGTAGCCGCCGGCACGGCGACGATTACAGTGACAGCCAACGATGGCAACGGCGGCACGGTGGACGACACGTTTGATGTCACGGTACCGAACCGTGCGCCGACGGTAGCCAATGCTATCCCTGACCAGACGGTGAAAGTCGTGGGTGGGAGACTAACGGTGCCCTTGGAGACCAGTGGGAGCGAGGTATTCACCGATCCCGACGGCCATTCGTTGACCTATAGCGCGACCTCGAGTGCGACGGGCACGGCGACGGTGTTTGTGGATAACAATGCCAACACCGTGACGGTGAGCGGCGCGGCGGTCGGCACGGCGACGATTACGGTGACAGCCAACGATGGCAACGGCGGCAGAGCCTCCGATCAGTTTGTCGTCACGGTGGGAACGCCTTCTAACAATCCGCCAACGGTGGCCAATCCTATCGTTAACCAGACAGTGAACGTGGGGGCGACCGTAACGGTGCCCTTGGAGAGCAGCGGCCGTAAGGTATTCAACGATGCCGACGGCGATCCGCTGACCTATACGGTGAAATCGAGTGCGACGGGCACGGCGACCGTTTCTGTGGATAACAATGCCAACACCGTGACGGTAAGCGGCGTGGCGGTCGGTACTGCCGTAATTACAGTGACGGCCAACGATGGCAAGGGCGGCACCGTGGACGCCATGTTCGGTCTCGTCGTACCGAACCGTAAGCCGGTGGTAGCCAATGCGATTGATGACAAGACGGTGGACGTGGGGGCGACAGTAACGGTGGACCTGGAGGAGAGCGGCAGTCCGGTCTTCACTGATGCCGATGGCGATGACCTGACCTATACGGTGGGAACGAGTGCGAAGCGCAATGCGACCGTTACTGTGAATAACAACATCGTGACGGTGAGCGGCGAGGCGGTCGGCACGGCGACGATTACGGTTACAGCCACCGATGGCAACGGCGGCAGAGCCACCGATCAGTTTGTCGTTACGGTGCAAACGCCTTCTACGCCGAACCGTGCGCCGGTGCGGGTCAATCCGATTGCAGACCAGACGGTAGATGTGGGTTCGGGAATAACGGTGAACTTGGAGGAGAGCGGCCGTGAGGTCTTCACCGATGCCGACGGCGATAAGCTGACCTATTCGGTGAAATCGAGTGCGGAGGGCACGGCGACGGTGGCGGTGGATAACACGGCCAAGACCGTGACGGTGAGCGGCATAGCCGCGGGTACTACCTCTATTACGGTTACCGCCGACGATGGCAACGGGGGCAGAGCCGCCGATCAGTTTGATATCACGGTGGAAACGCCTTCTACGCCGAACCGTGCGCCGACGGTAGCCAATGCGATTGCCGACACGACGGTGGGCGTGGATGAGACGGTAACGGTCAACTTGGATCAGGTCTTCACCGATGCCGATGGCGATAAGCTGACCTATTCGGTGTCATCGAACGACCCGGCCAAGAAGACCGTGTCTGTGAATATCACGGCCAACACCCTAACCGTGACCGCCGCGGCTGTTGGCACGGCGACGATTACGGTGACCGCCGACGATGGCAACGGCGGCACCGCCTCCGATGATTTTGTTGTCACGGTGAACAATGCGCCAACCGTGGTCAATCCGATTGGTAACCAGACGGTGGGCGTGGGTGCGCCGGTAACAGTGAACCTGGAGAAAGTCTTCACCGATGCCGACGGCGATGCGCTGACCTATTCGGCGTCGTCGAGTGCGATGGGCACGGTGACGGTGTCGGTGGATAACACGGCCAAGACCATGACCGTGAGCGGTGTGGCCCTCGGCACGGCGACGATTACAGTGACGGCCAGCGATGGCAACGGCGGCACCGCCTCCGATGAGTTTGTTGTCACGGTGAGAACGCCTCCTACCCCGAACAATGCGCCGGTGGTGGCCAATGCGATTGGTAACAAGTCGGTGGTTGTGGGTGCGAGACTAACGGTGGCCCTGGAGACCAGCGGCAAGGAGGTCTTCACCGATGGCGATGGCGATAAGCTGACCTATACAGTGGCATCGAACGACCCATCCGAGAAGACCGTGTCTGTGAGTAGCACGGCCAATACCGTGACGGTGATCGGTGTGGCCCTCGGCACGGCGACGATTACGGTTACAGCCAGCGATGGCAAGGGCGGCACCGTCTCTGATGCGTTCAATGTCGCTGTGCTACGTACCCCGAACAATGCGCCGACGGTGGCCAATGCTATCGTTGACCAGACAGTGAACGTGGGTTCGACGGTAACGGTGAACTTGGAGGCCAGCGGCAAGGAGGTCTTCAGTGATGCCGACGGCGATAAGCTGACTTATTCGGCGTCGTCGAGTGCTGAGGGCACGGCGACGGTGGCAGTGGATAACGATGCCAACACCGTGACGGTAAGCGGCGTGGCGGTTGGTACTGCCGTAATTACAGTGACGGCCAACGATGGCAAGGGCGGCACCGTGGACGCCATGTTCGGTCTCGTCGTACCGAACCGTGCGCCGGTGGTGGCCAATGCGATTGGTAACAAGACGGTGGACGTGGGGGCGAACCTAACGGTGAACTTGGAGGAGAGCGGCAGTCCGGTCTTTACTGATGCCGATGGCGATGACCTGACCTATACGGTGGGAACGAGTGCGAAGCGCAATGCGACCGTTACTGTGAATAACAACATCGTGACGGTGAGCGGCGAGGCGGTCGGCACGGCGACGATTACGGTTACAGCCACCGATGGCAACGGCGGCAGAGCCACCGATCAGTTTGTCGTTACGGTACAAACGCCTTCTACGCCGAACCGTGCGCCGGTGCGGGTCAATCCGATTGCGGACCAGACGGTAGATGTGGGTTCGGGAATAACGGTGAACTTGGAGGAGAGCGGCCGTGAGGTCTTCACCGATGCCGACGGCGATAAGCTGACCTATTCGGTGAAATCGAGTGCAGAGGGCACGGCGACGGTGGCGGTGGATAACACGGCCAAGACCGTGACGGTGAGCGGCATAGCCGCGGGTAATACCTCTATTACGGTGACCGCCGACGATGGCAACGGCGGCAGAGCCGCCGATCAGTTTGATATCACGGTGAAATCCCCGAACAATGCGCCGGTGGTGGCCAATCCGATTCGCAACCAGTCGGTGGTTGTGGGTGCGGTACTAACGGTGGATCTGGCGGAGAGCGGTAAGGAGGTCTTCACCGATGCCGATGGCGATAAGCTGACCTATTCGGTGAAATCGAGTGCGGCAGGCACGGCGCGGGTGGCGGTGGACGGCGCGGGCACCGTGACCGTGAGCGGCGTGGCTCTCGGCACGGCGACGATTACGGTGACGGCCAAAGATGGCAAGGGTGGCGAAGTCTCTGATGCGTTCAATGTCGCTGTGCTATTTACCGCGAACAATGCGCCGGTGGTGGCCAATTCTATTGCTGACCGGACGGTGAATGAGACGGTAACGTTGGCCTTGGAGAGCCTTATCGGGAATGTATTCCTCGATCCAGATGGCGATGCGCTGACCTATAGTGCGTCGTCGAGTGCAGAGGGCACGGCGACGGTGTCTGTGGATAACACGGATAATACCCTAACCGTGACCGGTGTGGCTGTTGGCACGGCGACGATTACGGTGACAGCCGATGATGACAGGGGCGGCACGGTAGATGACACCTTTGTTGTCACGGTGGAAACTGCCCAGAACCGTGCGCCGACGGTAGCCAATGCGATTGGTGCCCAGACGGTGAACGTGGATGAGACGCTAACGGTCAACTTGAATCAGGTATTTACCGATCGAGATGGCGATGACCTGACCTATTCGGTGTCATCGGACGACCCAGCCAAGAATACCGTATCTGTGAATATCACGGATAATACCCTAACTGTGAGCGGCGTGGCTGTCGGCACGGCGACGATTACGGTGACCGCCAACGATGGCAACGGCGGCACGGTTGACGACACGTTTGTTGTCACCGTCCCGAACCGTGCGCCAACGGTAGCCAATCCGATTACGGACCTGGCGGTGAGTCCGGGGCCGACGGTGATATTGAACTTGGAGACCACCAGCGGCAAGGACGTCTTCACCGATGCCGACGGCGATGACCTGACCTATAGTGCGACCTCGAATGCGACGAGCATCGCGACGGTGACGGTGGATAACACGGCCAAGACCATGAGCGTGACCGGCGTAGCTGGCGGCACGGCGACGATTACGGTGACCGCCAACGATGGCAACGGCGGCACCGCCACCAATCAGTTTGATGTCACGGTGAACAGGCCGCCGTTTGTGGACCATCCGATTGATGATCAGACGGTGAATGTGGGTGCGACGGTAACGGTCAACTTGGAGACCAGCGGCAGTGAGGTATTCGACGATGCCGACGGCGATGCGCTGACCTATGAGGTGAAATCGGATGACACCGCCACGGCGACGGTTTCTGTGGATAACACGACCAAGACCGTGACGGTGAGCGGCGTGGCGGTCGGCACGACTACGATTACGGTGACCGCTGACGATGGCAAGAGGGGCAGAGTCGATGACACGTTTGATGTCACGGTCCCGAACCGTGCGCCGACGGTAGCCAATGCGATTGCTGACCGGACGGTGAACATCTTGGGGGATAGACTAACGATCTCCTTGGAGACCAGTGGCAGTGAGGTTTTCACCGATGCCGACGGCCATTCGCTGACCTATACGGTGAAATCGAGTGCGACGGGCACGGCGACGGTGGCGGTGGATAACACGACCAATACCGTGACGGTTAGCAGCAGAGCCGTCGGCACGGCGACGATTACGGTTACAGCCAACGATGGCAACGGCGGCATAGCCTCCGATGATTTTGTTGTCACGGTGCAAACGCCTTCTACGCCGAACCGTAAACCGGTGCGGGTCAATCCGATTGCGGACCAGACGGTAGATGTGGGTTCGAGAATAGCGCTGAACTTGGAGGAGAGCGGCCGTGAGGTCTTCACCGATGCCGACGGCGATGACCTGACCTATACGGTGTCATCAAACGACCCATCCGGGAAGACCGTGTCTGTGAATATCACGGACAATACCCTAACCGTGAGCGGCGTGGCGGTCGGCACGGCGACGATTACGGTTACAGCCGACGATGGCAATGGGGGCAGAGCCTCCGATCAGTTTGATGTCACGGTGCAAACGCCTTCTACGCCGAACCGTGCGCCGGTGCGGGTCAATCCGATTGCGGACCAGACGGTGAATGTGGGTTCGAGACTAACGCTGAACTTAGAGGAGAGCGGCCGTGAGGTCTTCACCGATGCCGATGGTGATGACCTGACCTATTCGGTGAAATCGAGTGCAGAGGGCACGGCGACGGTTTCTGTGGATAACACGGCCAAGACCGTGACCGTGAGCGGCAGAGCCGCGGGTACCACCTCTATTACGGTTACCGCCGACGATGGCAACGGCGGCAGAGCCGCCGATCAGTTTGATATCACGGTGGAAACGCCTTCTACGCCGAACAATGCGCCGGTGGTGGTCATTCCGATTGCTGACCTGACGGTGAAGGTGGGGGCGACGGTAAAGGGCGCCTTGGAAACCAGCGGCCGTGAGGTATTCATCGATCCCGATGGCGATGCGCTGACCTATACCGCGTCGTCGAGTGCGGAGGGCACGGCGACGGTGACGGTGGATAACGATGCCAAGACTGTAAACGTGACCGGCGTGGCTGTTGGCACAGCTACAATTACGGTTACAGCCGACGATGGCAAAGACGGCAAGGTTGACGACACGTTTGTTGTCACGGTCGAAACTGCCCAGAACCGTGCGCCAACGGTGGCCAATCCGATTGCGGACACGACGGTGGGCGTGGATGAGACGCTAACGGTCAACTTGGATCAGGTATTCAACGATGCCGACGGCGATAAGCTGACCTATTCGGTAAGCTCGAACGACCCATCTAAGAAGACCGTGTCTGTGAACATCACGGACAATACTCTAACCGTGACCGCCGCGGCTGTTGGCACGGCTACGATTACGGTGACGGCCAGCGATGGCAACGACGGTACAGCCTCCGATGATTTTGTTGTCACGGTGAACAATGCGCCAACGGTGGTCAATCCGATTGCTGACCAGACGGTGGATGTGGGTAAGACGCTAACGCTGAACCTGGAGAAGGTATTCAACGATGCCGACGGCGATGCGTTGACCTATAGCGCGTCATCCAGTGCGGAGGGCACGGCGACGGTGTCTGTGGATAACGATGCCAAGACTGCGACCGTGACCGGCGTGGTAAGGGGCACGGCGACGATTACGGTGACGGCCAGCGATGGCATCGGCGGCACGGCCTCCGATGAGTTTGTTGTCACGGTGAGAACGCCTCCTACCCCGAACAATCCGCCGGTGGTGGCCAATGCGATTGCTGACCCGAAGGTGAGCGTGGGTGGGAGACTAACGGTGAATCTGGAGGAGAGCGGCAAGGAGGTCTTCACCGATCCAGATGGCGATAAGCTGACCTATAGTGCGTCATCGAGTGCAGAGGGCACGGCGACGGTGTTGGTGGATAACACGGCCAAGACCGTGACCGTGAGCGGCAGAGCCGCCGGTACCGCCACGATTACTGTTACCGCCAGCGATGGGGAGGGGGGCACCGCCTTCGATCAATTTGTTGTTACGGTGGGAACGCCTTCTAACAATCCGCCGGTGGTGGCCAATGCGATTGGTAACCAGTCGGTGGTTGTGGGTGCGAGACTAACGGTGACCCTGGAGGAGAGCGGCAAGGAGGTCTTCACCGATCCCGATGGCGATAAGCTGACCTATACAGTGTCATCGAACGACCCATCCGAGAAGACCGTGTCTGTGAGTAGCACGGCCAATACCATAACCGTGATTGGCGTGGCTGTTGGCACGGCTACGATTACGGTAAAAGCCGACGATGGCAACG
Organism: Candidatus Latescibacterota bacterium; assembly: GCA_965221515.1. Taxonomy (GTDB): domain Bacteria; phylum Latescibacterota; class UBA2968; order UBA8231; family UBA8231. Next base: position 1,907,177 of record OZ244897.1, on the reverse strand, counting down.
GTGGCACTGTCTCTGATGAGTTCAATGTCGCTGTGCTCCTTACCCCGAACAATCCGCCAGTAGTGGCCAATCCTATTGCTGACCCGACGGTGAGCTTGGGTGGGAGCCTAACGGTGAGTCTGGAGGAGAGCGGCAAGGAGGTCTTCACCGATGCCGATGGGGATGACTTGACCTATTCGGTGGAAACGAGTGCGACGGGCACGGCGACGGTGGCGGTGGATAACACGGCCAAGACCGTGACCGTGGCCGCCGTGGCCGCCGGTACCGCCACGATTACGGTGACAGCCGACGATGGCAACGGCGGCACGGTAGATGACACGTTTGTCGTCACGGTGGGAACAGTTTCTAACAATCCGCCGGTGGTGGCCAATCGTATCGTTGACCAGAGAGTGAACGTGGGTTCGACGGTAACGGTGCCCTTGGAGAACAGCGGCCGTGAGGTCTTCACCGATGCCGACGGCGATAAGCTGACCTATAGTGCGTCGTCGAGTGCGGAGGGCACGGCGACGGTGGCAGTGGATAACGATGCCAACACCGTGAAGGTTAGTGGTGTGGCCGTCGGTACTGCCGTAATTACAGTGACGGCCAGCGATGGCAAGGGCGGTACCGCAGACGTCATGTTCGGTCTCGTCGTACCGAACCGTGCGCCAGAGGTGGCCAATGCGATAGCGGACCAGACGGTAGATGTGGATGCGGATGTAACGGTGCCCTTGGAGAGAAGCGGCCGTGAGGTCTTCACCGATCCCGATGGCGATGGCCTGACCTATGAGGTGGAAACGAGTGCGAAGCGCACTGCGATCGCTGTTGTGGATAACGATGCCAATACCGTGACGGTGACCGGCATGGCTGTTGGCACGGCTACAATTACGGTGACCGCCAAAGATGGCAACGGCGGCACCGCCAAAGATGATTTTGTTGTCACGGTGGGAACGGTTTCTAAACCGAACAATCCGCCGGTGGTGGCCAATGCGATTCGCAACCAGTCGGTGGTTTTGGGTGAGAGACTACTATTGAACCTGGCGGAGAGCGGCAAGGAGGTCTTCACCGATGCCGATGGCGATGACCTGACCTATTCGGCGTCTTCGAGTGCGGAGGGTACGGCGGCGGTGTCGGTGGATAACACGGCCAATACCGTGACCGTGATCGGCGTGGCCCTTGGCACGGCCACGATTACGGTGACGGCCAGTGATGGCAACGGCGGCACCGTCTCTGATGCGTTCAATGTTGCTGTGCTACTTACCGCGAACCGTGCGCCGGTGGTGGTCAATGAAATTGCGGACCAGACGGTGTATGTGGGGGCGAACCGAACGGTGTATTTGGAGACCTTTATCAGTAATGTCTTCACCGATCCAGATCGCGATGCGTTGACCTATTCGGTGCAATCGGACGACACCGCCACGGCGAAGGTGAAGGTGGATAACACGGACACCTCCATGATCGTGACTGGCGTAGCTGTCGGCACGGCGACGATTACGGTGACAGCCGACGATGATAGGGGCGGCACGGTAGATGACACGTTTGTCGTCACGGTGAGAACCCCGAACAATGCGCCGACGGTGGCCAATGCGATTGCGGACACGACGGTGAACGTAAATGAGACGGTAACGGTGGCCTTGGAGACCAGCGGCAGTGAGGTCTTCACCGATGCCGATGGTGATGACCTGACCTATACCGCGTCGTCGAGTGCGGCGGGTACGGCGACGGTGGCGGTGGATAACACGGCCAAGACCGTGACGGTGAGCGGCGTGGCTGTTGGCACGGCGACGATTACGGTGACAGCCGACGATGGCAACGGCGGTACGGTAGATGACACGTTCGATGTCACCGTACCGAACCGGGTGCCGACGGTGGCCAATGCGATTGCGGACACGACGGTAAATCTGAATGAGACGACAACGGTAGGCTTGGAGACCAGCGGTAGTGAGGTGTTCGGCGATGCCGATGGCGATGAGCTGACCTATACCGCGTCGTCGAGTGCGACAGGCACGGCGACGGTTTCTGTGGATAACACGGCCAATACCGTGACCGTAAGCGGCGTGGCCCTCGGCACGGCGACGATTACGGTAACGGCCAGCGATGGCAACGGCGGCACCGTCGCCGATGAGTTCGAGGTGACGGTGAACCGCAAACCGACGGTGGCCAATGCGATTGCGGATCAGACGCTGTATGTAGGTGAGACGGCAACGGTGCCCTTGGAGACCAGTGGCCGTGAGGTCTTCAACGATGCCGATGGCGATGCGCTGACCTACACCGCGACTTCGAGTCCGGCGGGTAGGGCGACGGTTTCTGTGAGTAACGCGACGGTGACCGTGACCGCCGTGACCGTCGGTACCGCCACGATTACAGTGACGGCCAATGATGGCAACGGCGGCACGGTGGACGCTACGTTCGGTCTCACCGTACCGAACCGGGCGCCAACGGTGGCCAAGGCGATTGATGATGTGCGGATTTTGGGGTTGACGCCGATTTACATAAACCTGTTGCCGGTGTTTAGCGATCCGGACGGAGAAACGCTGACGTATTCGGCGTCATCGAATAGGACAGACCGGGTGACGGCGACGGTGTCGGGGACGACGCTGACGGTGGTCGGGGTGGCGTCGGGCTCGGGTGGCGAGGTGACGGTGACAGTGACGGCGACCGATCCAAGCGGTGCTTCGGTATCAGACAGGTTCAATATCCTATTCTACGACAAGATCACTCCATCTGCGCCGACGAATGTGGTACTCACGCCCGGGGTTGCCCAACTCACGGTGTCCTGGGACTGGACTGACGGCACAGGCGGGATATGCACAATCGACAACAACAACGGATCAACTATCGAGATTGAGTACAAGAAATCGACGGAGCCGAATTTTCTGGAAGCATGGGAAACCATCTATAACACCGCGGATCGCGGCGTATTCGAAGTGGTTCGCAACAACCTTTCCTCCCTGAATCAGTACACCATAAAGGACGGAATCCAGGAGTTAGGGGAATGGCAGATCGGAGTCCCGTTAGACCCTGTTGCCTACGACGTGCGCCTTCGGGTATATAGCGGGGCTTGTGAAGAACCCTCAGACGAACGCGATCCCAATAGCCCCTACAGTATAGTGGCAACCACGAGTTTGAACCGTGCGCCGACGGTGGTCAATGTGATTGCGGACCAGATGGTGAACGTGGGTGAGACGGTAACGGTGCCCTTGGAGACCAGCGGCAGTGAGGTCTTCAACGATCCAGATGGCGATGCGTTGACCTATACCGCGTCGTCGAGTGCGGAGGGCACGGCAAGTGTGTCTGTGGATAACACGGCCAAGACCGTGACCGTGACCGGCGTCGCAGGAGGTACCGCCACGATTACGGTGACGGCCAGCGATGGCAAAGATGGCATGATCTCCGATACGTTCAGTGTCGCTGTGAACAGTGTGCCGACGGTAGCCAATGCGATTGGCAACCAGTCGGTGGTTGTGGATGCGACACTAACGGTGCCCTTGGAGACCAGCGGTAGTGAGGTCTTCACCGATGCCGATGGCGATGCACTGACCTATTCGGTGGAATCAGACGACACCGCCAAGGCGACGGTGGAGGTAGATAACACGGCCAAGACCGTGACCGTGACCGGCGTGGCCCTCGGCAACGCCACAATTACGGTTACAGCCAGCGATGGCAACGGCGGCACCGTCTCTGATGCGTTCAATGTCGCTGTGCTATCTACCCCGAACAATCCGCCGGTGGTGGCCAATGCGATCGCGGACACGACGGTGAATGTGGGTTTACTAACGGTGTCTCTGGAGGAGAGCGGCAAGGAGGTCTTCACCGATCCAGATGGCGATAAGCTGATCTATACGGTGGCATCGAACGACCCAGCTACGGTGATGGTGACGGTGGATAACACGGCCAAGATCGTGTTCGTGAACAGCAGAACCGCCGGCACGGCGACGATTACAGTGACGGCCAGTGACGACAAGGGTGGCATAATCTCCGACACGTTCGATGTGACGGTGAACCGTGTGCCGGTGGTAGCCAATGCGATTGCGGACACGACGGTGAACGTGGGTGCGACGGTAACGGTGAACTTGGAGACCAGCGGCAGTGAGGTATTTACCGATGCCGATGGCCATTCGCTGACCTATAGTGCGTCATCGAGTGCGGAGGCCACGGTGGCGGTGGCGGTGGATAACACGGCCAAGACCGTGACCGTAAGCGGCGTGGCCCTCGGCACGGCCACGATTACGGTGACAGCCGACGATGGCAACGGCGGCACGGTAGATGACACGTTCGATGTCACCGTACCGAACCGGGTGCCGACGGTGGCCAATGCGATTGCGGACACGACGGTAAATCTGAATGAGACGACAACGGTAGGCTTGGAGACCAGCGGTAGTGAGGTCTTCAGCGATCCAGATGGCCATGGGCTGACCTATAGTGCGACGTCGAGTGCGACAGGCACGGCGACGGTGGCGGTGGATAACACGGCCAAGACCGTGACGGTAAGCGGCGTGGCCGCCGGTACGGCGACGATTACGGTTACAGCCAGCGATGGCAACGGCGGCACCGTCTCCGATGAGTTCGAGGTGACGGTGAACCGCAAACCGACGGTGGCCAATGCGATTGCGGACACGACGGTGAACGTAAATGAGACGGTAACGGTGGCCTTGGAGACCAGCGGCAGTGAGGTATTTACCGATGCCGATGGTGATGAACTGACCTATACCGCGTCGTCGAGTGCGACGGGCACGGTGGCGGTGGCGGTGGACAACACGGCCAAGACCGTGACGGTAAGCGGCGTGGCTGTTGGCACGGCCACGATTACGGTGACAGCCGACGATGGCAACGGCGGTACGGTAGATGACACATTCGATGTCACCGTACCGAACCGGGTGCCAACGGTGGCCAATGCGATTGCGGACACGACGGTAAATCTGAATGAGACGACAACGGTAGGCTTGGAGACCAGCGGTAGTGAGGTGTTTGCCGATGCCGATGGTCATGACCTGACCTATTCGGCGACCTCGAGTGCGACGGGCACGATGACCGTTTCTGTAGATAACACGGCCAAGACCGTGACGGTAAGCGGCGTGGCCCTCGGCACGGCGACGATTACGGTGACGGCCAGCGATGGCAACGGCGGCACCGTCTCCGATGAGTTCGAGGTGACGGTGAACCGCAAACCGACGGTGGCCAATGCGATTGCGGATCAGACGGCGTATGTGGGTGAGACGGTAACGGTGCCCTTGGAGACCAGCGGCAGTGAGGTCTTCACCGATCCAGATGGCGATGCGCTGACCTATACCGCGACTTCGAATCCGGCAGGTAGGGCGACTGTTTCTGTGAGTAACGCGACGGTGACCGTGACCGCCGTGACCGTCGGCACGGCGACGATTACAGTGACGGCCAATGATGGCAACGGCGGCACGGTGGACGCTACGTTCGGTCTCACCGTACCGAACCGGGCGCCGGTGGTGGACAATGCGATTGCTGACATAGGTATATTGGGGTTGACTCCGATTGACATAGACCTGTTGCCGGTGTTTAGCGATCCGGACGGAGAAACGCTGACGTACTCGGCGCAATCGAGTAGGGTAAACCGGGTGACGGCGACGGTGTCGGGGACGACGCTGACGGTGGCCGCGACGGTGTCGGGCCCGGGTGGCGCGGCGACGGTGACAGTGACGGCGACGGATCCAAACGGTGCTTCGATATCAGACGAGTTCGATGTCCAATCCTACAACAAGATCTCTCCATCTAGGCCGACGAATGTGGTACTCACGCCCGGGGTTGCCCAACTCACGGTGTCCTGGGACTGGACTGACGGCTCAGGCGGGGTATGCACACTCGATGGCCCCCGATCATTTGTCGATGTTGAGTACAAGAAATCGACGGAGCCGAATTTTCTGGAAGCATGGGAAGACATTGATAACACCGCTGATCGTGGCGCATTCGAAGTGAGGCGCGACAATCTTCCCTCCCTGAGGCAGTTTACCATAAAGGACGGAATCCAGGAGTCCAGGGAATCTCAGATCGGAGTTCCGCTAGACCCTGTTGCCTACGACGTTCGCATTCGGGTATATAGCGGGGCTTGTGAAGAACCCGCAGACGAACGCGAGCCCACTAGTGCCTACAGTGCAGTGGCAACCACGAATTTGAACCGCGCGCCGGCGGTGGCCAATGCTATCGCTGATCAGATGGTGAATTTGGGTGCGACGGTAACGGTGCCCTTGGAGACCAGCGGCAGTGAGGTCTTCACCGAGCCAGATGGCGATGTACTGACCTATACTGCGTCGTCGAGTGCGACGGGCACGGCGACGGTGACGGTGGATAACACGGCCAAGACCGTGATCGTGAGCGGCGTGGCCCTCGGCACCGCCTCGATTACAGTGACGGCCAGCGATGGCAAGGGTGGCATGGCGAACGACACGTTCGATGTCACGGTGAACCGGGTGCCAACGGTGGCCAATGCGATTGCGGACCAGACGGTGAATGTGGGTTCGACGGTAACGTTGGACTTGGAGGATGGCGAAAATCCGGTTTTCATCGATGCTGACGACGATCCACTGACCTATACCGCGTCGTCGAGTGCGGAGGGCACCGCGACGGTGACGGTGGATAACGATGCCAAGACCGTGACGGTGACCGGCGTGGCTGTCGGCACGGCTACGATTACGGTGACGGCCGACGATGGCAACGGCGGCACAGTAGATGACACGTTTGTTGTCACCGTACTGAACCGTGCGCCAACGGTGGCCAATGCGATTGCTGACACGACGGTGAATGTGAACGCGACGGTAACGTTGGACTTGGAGACCAGCGGCAGTGAGGTCTTCAACGATGCCGACGACCATTCGCTGACCTATACCGCGTCGTCGAGTGCGGAGGGCACGGCGACGGTGACGGTGGACAACACGGCGAAGACCGTGACCTTGACCGGCGTGGCGGTTGGCACAGCCACGATTACGGTGAAGGCCAACGATGGCAACGGCGGTACCGTCGCCGATGAGTTTGTTGCCACCGTACCGAACCGTCCGCCGACGGTGGCCAATGAGATTGCTGACCAGACGATAGCCGTGGATGCGACGACCGTAACGGTCGCCTTGGAGACCAGCGGCAGTGAGGTGTTCAACGATCCAGATGGCGATGCACTGACCTATAGTGCGTCATCGAGTGCAGAGGGCACGGCGACGGTGGCGGTCGATAACACGGCCAAGACCGTGACGGTGACCGGCGTGGTAAGAGGCACGGCCACGATTACGGTGACGGCCAACGATGGCAACGGCGGCACCGTCGCCGATGAGTTTGTTGTCACCGTATCGAACCGGGTGCCGACGGTGGCCAATGCGATTGCTGACACGACGGTGAATGTGGGTGCAACATTAACGGTCGCCTTGGAGACCAGCGGCAGTGAGGTGTTCAACGATACCGATAGCGATGCGCTGACCTATACCGCGTCGTCGAGCGCGACGGGCACGGCGACGGTGGCGGTCGATAACACGGCCAACACAGTGACCGTGACCGGTGTGGCCGCTGGCACGGCTACGATTACAGTGACCGCCAATGATGGCAACGGCGGCACCGTAGATGACACGTTCGATGTGACGGTAAATCGGGTGCCGACGGTGGCCAATGCGATCGCTGACACGACGATAAATGTAAGTGCGACGCTAACGGTCGATTTGGAGACCAGCGGCAGTGAGGTGTTCAACGATGCCGACGGCGATGCGCTGACCTATACTGCGTCATCGGGTGCGACGAGCACGGCGACGGTGGTGGTGGATAACGACGCCAATACCGTGACCGTGACCGCCGTGGCGGCTGGCACGGCTACGATTACGGTGACCGCCAACGATGGCAAGGGCGGCACCGTAGATGACACGTTTGATGTGACGGTGAACCGCGTGCCGGTAGTGGCCAATGGTATTCCTGACTACTCGGTGTCTGCGGGTATGACTTTGACGGTGCAATTGGAGGAGAGCGGCAAAGAGGTATTCACCGATCCAGATGGCGATCCGTTGACCTATTCGGTAAGCTCGGGCGACACGGACATCGCGACAGTAACGCTGGACAGCAATACCAAGACATTGACGGTTACAGCCCTAGCAAGAGGGATAACATACATCCAAGTGACAGCCGACGATGGCAGGGGTGGTACAATCTCCGGGTCGTTTGAACTCAGTGTAAACAATCCGCCGACGGTGGCCAATGCGATCCCTGACACGACGGTGAATGAGAATGAAGGAATAACGATAAACCTCGAAGAAAGCGGTAAAGAGGTATTCACCGATGCCGACGGCGATCCGTTGACCTATTCGGTAAGCTCGGACGACAAATCGGAAGCGATCGTGGCGGTGAATAGAACGCTCAATACCTTGATCGTGGCCGGCGTTGGTGCCGGCACTGCCACGATTACGGTGACAGCCGCCGATGGCAAGGGCGGCACGGTAGATGACGTATTCACAGTCACGGTGAACAGTGTGCCGACGGTGGCCAATCGGATTGCGGACCAGACGGTGAACGTGGGGGCGACCGTAACGGTCAACTTGGAGACCAGCGACGAGGAGACATTCACCGATGAGGATGGTGATGACCTGACCTATACCGCGTCGTCGAGTGCTACGGGCACGGCGACGGTGGTGGTGGACAACACGGACAATACCGTGACCGTGACCGGCGTGGCCGTCGGCACCGCTACGATTACGGTGACAGCCGACGATGGCAACGGCGGCACCGTCTCCGATGAGTTTGTTGTCACCGTACCGAACCGTGCGCCAACGGTAGCCAATGCGATTGATGACCAGACGGTGGGCGCGGGTGCGGATGTAACGGTGCCCTTGGAGACCAGCGGCAGTGAGGTCTTCAACGATGCTGACGACCATTCGCTGACCTACACCGCGTCGTCGAGTGCTACGGGCACCGCGACCGTGGCAATCAGTGGTGCTACGCTAACGGTGACTGGCGTGGCGGCTGGCACGGCCACGATTACGGTGACGGCCAACGATGGCAACGGCGGCACGGTAGATGACACGTTTGTTGTCACCGTTACTGTGAACCGTGCGCCAACGGTGGCCAATGCGATTGATGACCAGACGGTGAATGTGGGTGCGGATGTAACGGTGCCCTTGGAGACCAGCGGCAGCGAGGTGTTCACCGATGCCGACGGCGATGCGCTGACCTATTCGGTGCAATCGGACGACGCGGCCACGGCGACGGTGTCTGTGGATAACACGGCCAAGACCGTGACGGTGACTGGCGTGGCGGTCGGCACGGCTACGATTACGGTGACGGCCAACGATGGCAACGGCGGCACGGTAGATGACACGTTTGTTGTCACCTTACCGAACCGTGCGCCAACGGTAGCCAATGCGATTGCTGACCAGACGGTGAATGCGGGTGCGGATGTAACGGTCGCCTTGGAGACCAGTGGCAGTGAGGTGTTCACCGATGCCGACGGCGATGCGCTGACCTATACCGCGACCTCGAGTGCGGAGGGCACCGCGACCGTGGCAATCAGTGGCACTACACTAACCGTGACCGGCGTGGCTGGAGGTACCGCCACGATTACGGTGACAGCCAGCGATGGCAACGGCGGCACCGCCGCCGGTGATTTTGTTGTCACGGTTGAGGCTCCCCTAACACCGGGAGGTGGGGATGGACCGGGTCAAGTCGTAGATGATCCTGCGGATGATGTTGATCCGTCGAATAGTGCACCGATAGTAGAAAATCCAATAGCCGATCAGACCGTGGGCTTGGATGCAACAATTACGGTAGGTTTTAGCAGTGTTTTCACCGACCTGGATGGAGACCCGCTGACGTATCAAGTGGCAAGCAGCGACCCGGGTGTCGGGAGCGTGGAACTAAGTGGAACCACGCTGACAATCAGGGGCGTGGCCCTAGGTACCACCGAAATTACCTTGCAGGCATCGGACCCAGATGGGGAATTGGTGTCAGACAACTTCACCGTGGATGTGCTTGACCTCAATCGTGCGCCGGTGCTGTTGGTGCCTCTGGCGGATCGGACGTTGACAGTCGGTGAAGCGATTACAGTAAGTTTTAGTGGCGTATTCGCCGATCCGGACGAAGACGATCTGACGTATCGAGTGGCAAGCAGCGACCCGAGCCTAGCCAGTGCGACGTCGATTGGGGCGCGGGCGACAGTGCGGGGTGTTAGCCGCGGCGTGACCGAAATGACGGTGTGGGCCATTGACCCAGATGGTGCTTATGCAAATGACACCTTCAGCGTAACGGTTGTGGAGGATGTAGAGGATGTAGAGGATGGAGAGGGTGTGGAGGGAGCGAATCGGTCCCCGACTGTCGTGCGAGGCTTGGACGATCAGACGGTGACGGTGGATTCGACCGTCGAGTTAGATCTTAGCGGCGTGTTTGCAGATGCGGACGGCGATGAGCTGACGTATCGGGTAGATACGACCGATCCGGCTATCGCCAGCATGGAACGGACGGGGACGCAGCTCACTATTACAGGTGTTTCCCCCGGTACGGTCGTGGGGACGGTGACGGCAACCGATCCGTCTGGCGCGTCGGTAGCGGATCCTTTCAACGTGCAAGTGGTGCGGTCTGACCAAGTGGGGCAGCCCAACCGCGTGCCGATAGTGTTAGTTCCTCTGGCGAACCAGACTGTGACCGTGGGTTCGGCCATTGAGGTGGACATTAGAGAAACGTTTGGCGATCCCGATGGGGATCCGTTGGCATATCAGGTGTCAAGTAACGATGAGACGACAGCGACTGTAGAGCTGCTGTTCAAGGACACCTCGGCCTTGACGCTTAGCCCGATTGTGCAGGTAACGGGCGTGGCTGTGGGCACGGCGGCGATTGAAGTGCTAGCCGCTGATAGCAAGGGAGGGACGATTACCAGTACGTTTACTACCACAGTAGAATTGCCCGATCAGACACCGACGTTTGCCGACGGCGTGACCATCGCCGATCAGGTTTACACTCAGTTTGCGGCCATAGAGACCTTGGTCCTACCGGCAGCGACCGGCGGCGCCGGCGAACTGACCTACACCTTGGCCCCGTCGTTGCCAGCCGGCGTTGCGTTTGACGCAGCGACGCGGACAATTAGCGGTACGCCGACGGTCGCTTTCGACGCTACAGAATACACCTACACCGCCACCGATGCCGATGGCAATGCAGCGACATTGACGTTCACAATCGCGGTGGAAGGCATACCAGATGAGATGCCGACGTTTGCCGACGATGTGGCCGATCAGGTTTACACTCAGTATGTGGCTATAGAAGCGTTGGAGCTACCGGCGGCCAGCGGTGGTGACGGTGAGTTGACCTATACCTTGGCGCCGGCGTTGCCAACTGGTGTTGCGTTTGATGCACAGACGCGGACGCTCAGCGGTACGCCGACGGTTGCCTTGGACGCGACAGAGTTCACTTACACCGCTACCGATGCTGACGGCGATGAAGCCGCGTTGACGTTCACGATCGCGGTTGATGGCATACCGACGTTTGCCGACGATGTGGCCGCTCAGGCTTACACTCAGTATGCGGCTATAGAAGCGTTGGAGCTACCGGTAGCGATCGGCGGCGATGGCGAGTTGACTTACGTCTTGGTGCCGGAGTTGCCAACTGGTGTCGCGTTTGATGCAGCGGCGCGGACGCTCAGCGGTACGCCGACGGTTGCCTTGGACGCCACGGAGTTCACCTATACCGCTACCGATGCCGATGGCGATGAAGCCGCGTTGACGTTTACGATTGCGGTCAATGGCGTACCGACGTTTGCTGACGATGTGGCCGATCAGGCTTACACTCAGTATGCGGCTATAGAAACGTTGGAGCTACCGGTAGCGATCGGCGGCGATGGCGAGTTGACTTACACGTTGGCGCCGGCGTTGCCCACTGGCGTCGCGTTTGACGCACAGGCGCGGACGCTCAGCGGGACGCCGACGGTCGCTTTGGACGCCACAGAGTTCACCTACACCGCCACCGATGCCGACGGCGATGCAGCCGTGTTGACGTTTACGATCGCGGTTGATGGCATACCGACGTTTGCTGACGGCGTGACCATCGCCGATCAGGTTTATACTCAGTATGCGGCCATAGAAGCGTTGGTCCTACCGGCGGCCAGCGGCGGCGACGGCGAGTTGACCTACACCTTGGCCTCGTCGTTGCCCACTGGTGTCGCGTTTGATGCAGCGACGCGGACGCTCAGCGGCAGCCCGACGGTCGCCTTGGACGCGACAGAGTTCACCTACATCGCCACCGATGGCGACGGCGATGAAGCCGCGTTGACGTTTACAATCGCGGTCGATGGCTTACCGACGTTTGCCGACGATGTGGCCGATCAGGCTTACACTCAGTATGCGGCGATAGAAACGTTGGTCCTACCGGCAGCGACCGGCGGCGACGGCGAGTTGACCTACACCTTGGCCCCGTCGTTGCCAACCGGTGTCGCGTTTGATGCACAGGCGCGGACGCTCAGCGGTACGCCGACGGTGGCCTTCGACGCCACGGAGTTCACCTACACCGCCACCGATGCCGATGGCGATGAAGCGACATTGACTTTTACAATTTCGGTCGATGGCGTACCGACGTTTGCTGACGGCGTGGTAATCGCCGATCAGGATTACACTCAGTATGCGGCTATAGAGACGTTGGAGTTGCCGGCAGCGACCGGCGGCGACGGTGAGTTGACTTACACCTTGGCGCCGTCGTTGCCAACTGGTGTCGCGTTTGATGCACAGGCGCGGACGCTTAGTGGTACGCCGACGGTCGCTTTGGACGCGACAGAGTTCACTTACACCGCCACCGATGCCGATGGCGATGAAGCCGCGTTGACGTTCACAATCGCTGTCGATGGCATACCGACGTTTGCTGACGGCGTGGTAATCGCCGATCAGGATTACACTCAGTATGCGGCTATAGAGACGTTGGAGCTACCGGCGGCCAGTGGCGGCGACGGCGAGTTGACTTACACCTTAGTACCGTCGTTGCCCACCGGTGTCGCGTTTGACGCAGCGACGCGGACAATTAGCGGTACGCCGACGGTCGCTTTGGACGCCACGGAGTTCACCTACACCGCCACCGATGCCGACGGCGATGAAGCCGCGTTGACGTTCACGATCGCGGTCGATGGCGTACCGACGTTTGCTGACGATGTGGCTGATCAGGCTTACACTCAGTATGCGGCGATAGAAACGTTGGTCTTACCGGCGGCCAGTGGCGGCGACGGCGAGTTGACCTACACCTTGGCCCCGGCGTTGCCAACTGGTGTCGCGTTTGATGCAGCGGCGCGGACGCTCAGCGGTACGCCGACGGTTGCCTTGGACGCTACAGAGTTCACCTACACCGCTACCGATGCTGACGGCGATGCAGCGACATTGACGTTCACGATCGCGGTCGATGGCGTACCGACGTTTGCTGACGACGTGGCCGATCAGGCTTACACTCAGTATGCGGCGATAGAAACGTTGGTCTTACCGGCGGCCAGTGGCGGCGACGGCGAGTTGACTTACGCCTTGGCCCCGTCGTTGCCAACCGGCGTCGCGTTTGATGCAGCGGCGCGGACAATTAGCGGTACGCCGACGGTTGCCTTGGACGCGACAGAGTTCACCTACACTGCCACCGATGCCGACGGCGATGCAGCGACATTGACGTTCACGATCTCAGTCAATGGCGTACCGACGTTTGCTGATGATGTGGCCGATCAGGCTTACGCTCAGTATGCGGCTATAGAAACGTTGGTCTTACCGGCGGCCAGTGGCGGCGACGGCGAGTTGACTTACACCTTGGCGCCGTCGTTGCCCACCGGTGTCGCGTTTGACGCAGCGACGCGGACGCTCAGCGGCACGCCGACGGTTGCCTTCGACGCCACAGAGTTCACCTACACCGCCACCGATGCCGACGGCGATGAAGCCGCGTTGACGTTCACAATCGCGGTCGATGGCATACCAGCGTTTGCCGACGATGTGGCCGATCAGGCTTACACTCAGTATGCGGCGATAGAAACGTTGGTCCTACCGGCAGCGACCGGCGGCGACGGCGAGTTGACCTACACCTTGGCCCCGTCGTTGCCAACCGGTGTCGCGTTTGATGCACAGGCGCGGACGCTCAGCGGTACGCCGACGGTGGCCTTCGACGCCACGGAGTTCACCTACACCGCCACCGATGCCGATGGCGATGAAGCCGCGTTGACGTTTACAATCTCGGTCGATGGCGTACCGACGTTTGCCGACGGCGTGGCCATCGCCGATCAGGCTTACACTCAGTATGTGGCCATCGAGACCTTGGAGCTACCGGCGGCCAGTGGCGGCGATGGCGAACTGACCTACACCTTGGCCCCGGCGTTGTCAGCCGGCGTCGCGTTTGACGCAGCGGTGCGCACAATTAGCGGTACGCCCACCGAAGTGTTCGAGCGGACGGAGTTTACCTACACCGCCACCGATGCCGATGGCCATTCCGCGAGCCTGACATTCTATATGAGCGTCAGACTACCCCCAACACCGGTCATCGCAAACGCCTTGCCCGACCTCTCGTTGTTCGCCGGAGGGGCCCCAGAGCAAGTGTCCCTATCTGGCGTCTTCAATGGCTTTGGTGCGTCGCTAACGTATGCCGTCGTATCTGACGCGCCCGAAGTCGCCGAAGTCGCGTTGGCCAACCAAGCCGTGGTTGTTACGCCACGGCTCGAAGGCGAGGCTACCGTCGTCGTCTCGGCGAGCACCCCCAGCGGCACGGTTGAGGATGTCTTCTCGGTGTTCGTGTCAACCACCGCCGCCGAGGAGGCGATCCTGATCGATGTGTTGGCAGCACACGCCCGGTCGGTGCTCAACAGTACCACCAGCATCCTCAATAAGCGCTTCACGGCCGCGTCCGTGACAAGCGACGCGGGTGAAGCGGCGGCCCAGTGGGTTTCGACGTTAGGTGGGCAGCGGCCATCGCTGTGGCGTTCGTCGTTTGCCTTGGCACTAAACGATGCCGCCCGCGACGGGGCTAGTGCCGCTGGCAACCGCACCTGGACGCTGTGGGGACGCGGAGATGTGCAGTCCTTTGCTGGCAAACCCACCCAAGGTCAGCACTACGATGGCAAACTCCAGACCCTGCATTGGGGCGTGGATTCGCAGAGTGCGTGTGAATGCTGGTTGGCCGGCCTGTCTATTGGCAAGAACGTCAGCGACGCGGACTATGCGTTTGCCGCTAACGCCGCCGCGGGCAGCGGGCAGTTGGAGTCCGATATGATAAGCATCTATCCCTACTTCAAGGGACGCTATGCCCAGCGGTTGGATATCTGGGGTATCGGCGGTTGGGGTCGCGGTACGCTGAACAGTTGGCGCGATCATTTGCAGCAAGCGACCGCCGAAAGCGATCTGAAGATGCGGCTGGGGCTTTTGGGCCTGCGGCTGGAGATGACCCAGATTGGTCGGCTACAGCTATCGATGCTCAGCGATGCTGGCTATACCCAGTTGCAAAGCGCTACCGGGAGCCAAGTCATCGATGGGCTAACGGCCGAAGTACACCGACTGCGGTTGGGTGTGGAAGGCTCGTTGCGCGGCCCAGTATCGTCGTTTTGGCAGGTACATGCGCGGCACGATGGCGGTGCCGGCCAGACCGGGCAAGGCGCAGAGCTGGCCGGTGGGGTGGAGTACCAGCGCGATTGGACCGAGATCAAGGTACAGGGCCGGTGGTTGGCCTTGCACTCGGCTAATGCGTATGAAGAGTGGGGGGCGAGTGCGGAGCTGTCGCTGCGTCAGTTGGCATTAGCTCCCGGCCTGTCGGCGTCGTTGACGCCGAGTTGGGGCACCGCCGAAAGCCGCCGGGTCTTGTGGCAAGAGCAAGCACCGGTGGCGACGGCAGGTCGCAGCGGGGCGGAAACGGCCTTGAGCAGCCGATTGGGCTATGAGTTCAAGGTGCGGGACGGGCGCTGGAAACTGACCCCGTTTACGACCTGGGATGTTCAGGGGCCAACGCGCTATCGTCGCCTCGGAGCACGGCTGGGTAGCGAAACATTTCAGTGGGAGCTGCGATTGGATCAGACCACGACATCTAGCTTAAAGTTGCGTGGCCAGATGCAGTTTTAACCGCGCCCCGGCCCGAGGCAACAATCGCAACACCTTTTAAACACATCGGGGGCGGTGCCAGCTTGGCATCGCCCCCGATGCACTTTTGGTAAGCCCGAGCGATTTTCGTATATTCAATGCGCCAAAATTGAACTATGAATAAGCTCTTAGTCCTTTGTCTTTTGATCGGCCTGCCGATGCTGGCCACAGCCGGCGTAGAAGGCATGGTATGGATCGGCCCAGACTTCTACATCGACCGCTACGAGTACCCCAACCAGCGCGGTAGCCTCCCCAAAGTCGATGTCACTTGGGGCCAAGCACAAGCCCTCTGCGCGGCCCAGGGCAAGCGGCTGTGTAGCGAACAGGAATGGCAGAAAGCCTGCACGGGGCCGCAAAACTTTGCCTACTCCTATGGGGCGGAATTCGAGCCGGGACGCTGTAATACGCGCTTTGCCGCCGCTGGAGTTTGGCAGCGCGGGCTGGGCCTAGCCCCCAGCGGCGCGTATGAAGGCTGCACCAATGACTACGGGGTCTATGACATGATCGGCAATGTCTGGGAGTGGACCGCGTCTTGGTATTCGCGCGCCGACGGCTGGCGGGTCGTGCGCGGTGGCTCCTTCTTTCACAACGTCAACCTAGCCCGGGCCGACGCGCGCTACGGGCGGTTTCTCGGTCCTGACTATCACCTCGATTTAGTGGGCTTCCGCTGCTGTCTTTCGGCGGCGGCTCCCCAAGCACCGTAAACCCGTGGCCATTCGCAAGGTGTCGCGGATGGGGCATCCGGTGCTGCGTCAGTGCGCGGCCGAGATTCCCCCGGCCCAGATGCAAAGTACGCAAATGCAGCGCTTGATCGACGACATGATCGAGACCATGATCGACTACGAGGGCATTGGCTTAGCTGCGCCGCAGGTTTTTGAATCCTGGCGGCTGATCGTCCTCGGCGATCCCGCAGCCGACCCGCAAGACGAGTCGGCGATCCCGCTGACCGTGCTTTTCAATCCACAGTTTACCGCCCGGTCGCCACAGCATCTAGACGCTTGGGAAGGCTGCTTGAGCATCCCCCAGTTGCGCGGCGTCGTCCCGCGTGCGGCAACTGTCGAGGTCCGCGGCTACGACCGCGAGGGGAGCGCGGTAGAGCTGGCCGCCGCAGGGCTTTTTGCCCGCATCCTCCAACACGAAATGGACCATCTCGACGGCGTGCTCTTCCCAGACCGCATGGCCGATTTACAGACCCTTACTTTCCTAGCGGAATACCAACGCTATTGGCTCGATGACCAAGCGTGAGGCCGCTGGACCGACTTGACAACCGCCCCAGACCTCGTACTATGTTTGCCTCATTACTCAACCTTCTCAGATAGGACCATGGATCCCCGCTTTTTACTCGAACAAGGCACGGGCATTTACACTGGCAACGAACTGATCGTCAAGGGTGCCTTAGAAAGCCAAGTCGGCGTCATTACCGGGTATCCCGGCTCGCCCTTGGCCGAGCTTTTCGAGACCCTCGAAAACAACAAAGACCTCTTTAACCAACACGGCATCGTCGCCCAGATTGCCAACAACGAAGCGCTGGCCGCCGCCCGCCTCAACGGCTCGCAGATGGAGGGCATTCGCGCCTTAGCCGTGATGAAGAGCGTCGGCCTGCACGTGGCCGCCGACGGATTGGCCCTCGGCAATATGGTCGGTGCTGCGCCCAATGGTGGGGTGCTAGTCGCCGTCGGCGACGACACTTGGTCGGAGGGCACCCAAGTACCGGCGGACTCGCGCTTTCTGTCGCAGCATCTCTACATGCCGGTTCTCGAACCAGCGACCTTTCAGGAGATCAAAGACTGGATTGGGCACGGCTTTGAGTTGTCGCGCCGCTCGGGTCTGTACCTGACCTATCTAGTCACTTCCAACCAAGCCGACGGCGGCGGCAGCGTCACCGTCCATCCCAATCGCTTTGCCGCCCTCAACCGCAAGCAGCGCATCGCGCTGGATACCAGCACCATTTGCTCTGACGACCGCGTCGTCATCCCGCCAGCCACCGCGCACAAAGAGCGCGAAGTTATCTACCAGCGTTACCCCGACCTGTGGCAGCTAGCCCGGGCAGCGAACATCAACCAAATCCTCTATCCGCCGAGCGACAGCCCCAAGCCGCTGGGCTTTATCACCTCTGGCTTGGCCTATAGCTATCTCGAACACGCCCTGCACATCCTCGGGCTCACCGGCCACTTTCCGATCCTCAAGCTAGGTATTACATACCCGGTCGATCCGCAGCTGATCGCCCGCTTTGCCGACTGTGCGCAGACTTTCTGCGTGGTCGAAGAAAAGCGGGCCTTTATCGAGCCGCAGGTCGCCGCCGAGTTGACGCGGCAAAAAGACCTCGACTCCGCGCTGTGGGGCAAGCACTTTCCGGGCAACGCCCCGGGCTTTCCCGATGTCCAAGGCTTGCACCCTTCGCTCATCGTTCAAACCCTAGCGCGCCTTTTTGCGGCGCTGGACGCCGAGCTACCCATTGACTCCGAGCAACTACAGGCCGAACTCGATACCTTAGCCCCGGTGCCTTCCACCACGACCGTGCCGCCGCGCGCCCCCTCTTTTTGCCCGGGGTGCCCACACCGCGACTCGGCCAGCGTACTCAAGAAAGCCGCCGCCGACTTGGCCGCGCCCTCCGACGGGCAAGCTCCCGTCGATTTGGTCTTCCACGGCGACATTGGTTGCTATTCCATGCTCAAATACGCGCCGTTTTCCGAGCTGATGCACAATCTTTCCGGCATGGGCCTAGGCGGCGGCACCGGCGCTGGCATCGATCCGTTTATCGACAACAAACAACTCGTCTTCATGGGGGATTCGACTTTCTTCCACACCGGCATGATCGCCATCTCCGACTCGATCAAAAACGGCCAAGACATCACCTACATCATCCTCGACAACAAGACCACGGCGATGACCGGGCATCAGCCCACCCCAGGGGTGGACGTCGATATCTTGGGGAAACCAACCTTTGCCCAAGACATCGAAAAAGCCGTCGTCGGCCTAGCGGGCGATTCGCCGACCTTTATCGCCCGTATGGACCCATCCCAACGCCAGAACTACGACGCCCTGGTCCGCCAAACCTTGGTCCGCGATGGCGTCAAAATCATCATCGCCGACAAGGAATGCGGCATTACCTATCACCGCCGCGAGCGGGCGCGCCAGAGTGCAATCGCCAAAGAGCGGGGCTTCCTACCAGTCGAAAAGCACATCAACATCAGCGAAGACGTCTGCGAGTACTGCCTCGAATGCACCCAGGCGACTGGCTGCAGCGGCCTGGCGGTCGCCGACACCGAGTACGGCCCTAAAATCGCCATTGATCCTTCCTCCTGCGTTGCCGACGGAGCCTGCACCCGGGTCGAAGTCGGCGACGGCGACAAAACCTGTCCCTCCTTTGAAGAGATCACCGTCTATCGCCAAGCGCCACCCGTTGTCTCGACCCCGCCCATTGACGTCGGCCAGTTGCCCGCGCCCCCGCATCGCCCTCTAACCGACACTTGGTACACCTACATCGCTGGCGTCGGCGGCATGGGCGTCAACGTGGTGGCCTCGGTGCTGGCGCAAGCTGGCGTGCGGCAGGGCTACGAGGTGCGGCTGACCAACAAAAAGGGGCTGGCGATCCGCAACGGCGCGGTCTATTCGCACTTGAGCTACGCGCCCAAAGGCACCCCGGTCTCGCCGCTGATTCCCTGCGGCAAGGCCGACTTGCTGCTCGGGCTCGACATACTCGAAGCGGCGCGGGGCATCGAACCGCAAGGCCGCTACCGCATTGCCCATCCACAGCGCACCGCTGCCGTGGTCAACACCGCCAAGACCCCGACGATCGACACCCTGATCGGCCAAGAGGACTTTTCAGCCGACGACCAAGCCGATTTGATTCACCAACACACTCGGCCCGACGCGTACTTTGGCGCCAATCTCTTCCACATCTGCGAGCACTACTTGGGCAACAAGCTCTACGCCAACATCATGATGCTCGGCGTGGCCTTCCAGCGCGGGCTGCTTTCTCTAGACTTAGACACTTTGCTCTGGGCCATTGGCCAGGCTGTGCGCCGCGACCTAGAGACCAACCTAAAAGCCTTTAACATGGGGCGGTACTTAGCGCTCGATCCAAACCACTTCTCGATCGACGAACAACCACTCAACTACGTCGAGCTAGTCGCCGACAAAACGGCCCTGTTGGCCAAGAAGAAAGGCAAGCGCGTCGCCGCAGCCTACCGCGACCGCATCCGCGATACGCCCGTCGCCACAGCGCGCCGCCACTTCGCGCTGCGAGTGTACGACCTAATCCAGTACGAAAATCTCGATTACGCCGACCGCTACATCCGCCAAGTGCTCGCCGTACAGGCCAAAGACGGGCCCGAGTTCGATTTTGCCGCCACGCGCGCGGTCATCTACAACCTCGCCAAAGTTCTGGCGATCAAGGACGAAATCTACGTGGCTTATCTGCTCACTTGCGAGGAGAAGTACCGCCGCGACTACCGCCGCTACAACATCGACCCCAGCCGCGGCGACCGCATCCGCTACCGCCACCTGAACCGGCCGCATCTGCGCCTGTTTGGCCGCGACTTCCGCCCGGAGCTCAAGCTGGGCGACCAGCCGCTGAAGTGGGTAGCCCGCCTAAAGTTCCTCCGCCGACTCTGCGCCTCGTGGTGGCACCGCGAAGAACGCGACTTCGCCGCTTGGTACGAAAGCCAGATCGCCGACTTTGCTCCGCGCTCGGCCGATGAGTATCACACCTGGGTGCAAATCCTGTCGCTGCCCGAGGAAGTGCGCGGCTACCGCGGCGTCCGGCAGCCCAAAATGGAGGCGGCCAAAAAACGGGCCGCCGAGTTGCTAGCCGGGCGCGAGACCGCCCCAGACCCGGCGCTGTTGCAGGTATCCACCGGATGATTCGCCCCTATCGCCCAGCGGACTTGCGCGCCCTCAAGCACATTACGGCTATCTGCTTCCCAGGGGTATCCATCGACCACAACATCGAGCAGCGCTTTGGGCTAATCGGCGGCCGCGACTGGCAATTTCGCAAGCTGCGCCACATCGACGCCGATGTGGCCGACGAGCGGGCCAGCGGCGTTTTCGTGTGGGAGCAAGATGGCCAGATCATCGGCTACATCACCACCCGCATCGACCCGGAGAGCAAAATCGGCGCGATTCCCAATCTCGCCGTCCTGCCGGATTGCCAAGGCCAGGGCGTGGGCCGCCAACTGCTAGCGCACGGCTTGGCGCACTTGCGCAGCGCTGGTATGGAGTGCGCCAAGATCGAGACGCTGGCGCAAAATCCGATCGGCGCGCACTTGTATCCCAGCCTCGGCTTTGAGGAAGTCGCCCGCCAGATCCACTATTGTACGCGCCTTTGAATTGGTAACGCCATGACGCCAAAAGAAGCGGCCGGCCGCCGCGCCGTCGAGTACATCGAAGCCGACATGATCGTCGGATTGGGCACGGGCTCAACGACTGAATGGGCCATCCGCGCCCTGGGCGAGCGCGTCGCGGCGGGCCTGAACGTCAAGGCCGTCCCCACCTCAAAAGCCACCGCTGCGTTGGCCGGCTCGCTCGCCATTGAGCTGACGACGCTCGCCGCGGTGTCGAGCATTGATTTGACTATTGACGGGGCTGACGAAATCGATCCTAACCTCGACTTAATCAAGGGCCTCGGCGGCGCGCTGCTGCGCGAGAAAATCGTCGCCTCGATCACGGCCCGCCAAATCATTGTCGCCGATCGATCCAAGCTAGTCGAGCGGCTGGCGACCCAGTCCCCGCTGCCAGTCGAGGTCGTCCCGTGGTCTCATCCTCTGATCGCCCGGCGGCTCGAAGAGCGGGGCCTCGTCCCAGTCTTGCGCTTGCAGGCCCCGGACACCCCGTTTGTCACCGACAACGGCAACTACGTCATCGACGCCCACTTTTCCGCCGGGATCGACGACGCCGGCGCCACCGAGGGCTGGCTCAACGCCTTGCCCGGGGTGGTGGAAAACGGCCTGTTCCTGTCCATGACCCATCTGGCAATCGTCGGTCAAGACGACGGCTCCTGTCATCTGATCAACAAAAGCTGAGGTTTCATGCACGATTCTACCCAACGCTCGCGCCGCTCCTTTTTGCAAAGCGCTCCGCTACTAGCAGCCGGCGGTTTGGCCGCCTGTGGCCAGAATCAACAACAGCAAGTGGCCCCGACCGTCCAAGCGCAACAGCATTTCAAGTGGAAAATGGTCACCACCTGGCCCAAGGACTTTCCGGCCTTGGGCACCGGCGCCAACAACCTCGCCGATAGCATTGAGGCTCTGTCGGCTGGACGCCTGCAAGTCAAGGTGTACGGGGCCGGTGAGTTGGTGCCGGCCTCGGGCGTTTTTGACGCGGTCTCCGGCGGCACCGCCGAGATGGGCCACGGCGCCGCTTACTACTGGAAGGGCAAGCACGAGGCCACCCAATTTTTCTCGGCGGTCCCTTTTGGCCTCAACGCGGCCGAGATCAACGGCTGGCTGCGCTATGGCGGCGGCCAGAGCTTGTGGGACGAACTCTACGCTTCTTTCAACCTGCGGGCCTTTGCGGTCGGCAACACCGGCGTGCAGATGGGCGGTTGGTTCAACCGAGAAATCAATACCCTAGCCGACTTTTCCGGCTTGGTCATGCGGATGCCGGGCTTGGGCGGCGAGGTTTTGCGCCGCCTCGAAGTCACGGTCAAAGCCCTGCCCGGCGGCGAGATCTTCCAAGCCCTCAAGACCGGCGCCATCGACGCCACCGAATGGGTCGGCCCGTACAACGACCTCGCCTTTGGACTGCACCAAGCCGCCCAATACTACTACTGGCCGGGCTGGCACGAGCCGGGGACCGCGCTAGAGTGCATGGTCAACAAACAAGCCTTGGCAGCCCTGCCGGCAGACCTCCAAGCCGTCGTCGCCTACGCCTGTCAAGCGGCCAACGACGACATGCTCAGCGAGTTCACCGCTCGCAACAACCAAGCCCTCAAGACATTAGTTGACGAATACGGCGTCCAACTCCGGCGTTTCCCCGACGAGCTGTTGGCGCAAATCGGCCAAGTGTCAGCCGAAGTAGTAGCCGAAATCGCCGGTCAAGACCCGTTTTCTAGCCGGGTCTATCGCTCGTTTGAGGCCTTCCGCAAAAATTCCATCGCGTACACGCGCATCTCCGAGCAAGCCTATGCCCAAGCCCGGGCCCTGACCTTTGGCTAGCGCCCGCATGGAACGCCTCAACCGCTTGATCGTCCACACCGTGCCTTGGCTGACGCTGGGCATGGTGTTGGTGACTTTTGCCGTTGTGATCTTGCGCTATCTCTTTGGCCGCGGCTGGGTCTGGATGCAGGAAATAGCCCTGTACATGCACGCTTTTACCTTCCTGTTGGCAGCCAGCTATACCCTCGCCAGCGACGAGCACGTTCGCGTCGATATTCTCTACCGGCCCATGGGCGTCCGGCGCCAGGCCCTAGTCAATCTGTTGGGTAGTGCCTTGCTGCTGATTCCCTGTTGCGCGGTGCTATTGTACCAGTCGTTGCCCTTTGTCGCCGACTCTTGGGCCGTGCTCGAAGGCTCGCAAGACGGCGGCGGCTTGGAGGCGGTCTATCTGCTCAAAACCGCCATTCCGGTGTGCTTTGCGCTGCTGTTTTTGCAAGCCCTAACCATTATTCACCACAGCGTGCAAACCCTCCGCAGCCGATGAGCGAATTCGCGCCGCTGGCGATGTTTGTCTGCACCTTCGCGGTGCTGCTATCCGGCTTCCCAGTGGCCTTTTGCCTGGCGGGTACGGCGCTCGCCTTCGCTGGTATTGGCATTGTCACCGGCCACTTTGACCCGGCCTTTCTCTCGGCTTTGCCGCCCCGCATCTACGGCATCATGGCCAACGAGACCCTGATGGCCGTGCCGCTGTTCGTCTTTATGGGAGTCGTCTTAGAGCGCTCAAAAATAGCCGAAGACCTGCTCGAGACCATGGCCCAACTCTGCGGCCGCTTGTGTGGCGGGCTGGGGATTTCGGTGTGCTTAGTCGGCGGGCTGCTGGCAGCCTCGACCGGCATTGTCGGCGCGACGGTTGTCACCATGGGCCTCATTTCGCTGCCGGCGATGCTCAAACGCGCGTACTCGCCAGCGGTTTCCACCGGCATCATCTGCGCTTCGGGCACGCTGGGCCAAATTATCCCGCCCAGCATTGTGCTAGTGATCCTCGGCGATGTGATCTCTTCAGCGCACCAGCAGGCCCAACTCAAAATGGGCAATTTCGCCCCGGTCTCGGTGTCAGTCGGCGACTTGTTTATGGGTGCGCTGGTGCCCGGCTTCGCGCTGATGGGCCTCTATATCCTCTATATAATCGGCCTCGGTCTCTGCAAGCCTGCCACCGTGCCCGCCGTGCCCGCCGCCGAGCGGGTGCAACTGCTCAGCGCGGCCTTTCTCGGCCGCCTCGGCGCTGCGCTGGTGCCGCCCTTGGTGCTCATTTGTGGGGTGCTCGGCTCGATTCTGTTGGGCGTGGCCACGCCGACTGAAGCGGCCTCGGTCGGCGCGGTCGGTGCGATGCTCTTGTCGCTGGCCAAAGGACATTTCAATCGCGCCATGCTCAAAGAAGTCATGCGCACCACCACCACTATCAACGCCATGGTCTTTATCATCCTCATCGGCGCCAGTGTGTTTTCGCTGGTCTTTCGCGGCTACGGGGGCGACGAAGCGGTCGAGGCCTTGCTGACCCATGAGGCGACCGGCGGCGTCCTCGGCTCTTTTGCCTTAGTGATGGTGGTGATGTTTTTGCTCGGCTTTTTTCTCGACTTCTTTGAGATCATTTTCGTCGTCGTCCCGATCGTCGGCCCGATTCTCTTGACGATGGGCTTAGACCCAGTGTGGTTGGGCGTGATGATCGCCCTGAATTTGCAGACTTCTTTCCTGACGCCGCCGTTTGGCTTCTCGCTCTTTTACTTGCGCGGCGTCGCGCCGCCGGAGATTAGTACGCCGCAAATCTATCGCGGCGTCGTGCCCTTTATCGCCATTCAGGTGCTGTTGTTAGCGGGGCTGTGGTTGGTGCCGGAGTTGGCTACCTATCTGCCGGCCAAGGTGTTTGGACGCGGGTAAGGTAGCGACCATTTGGTCGAATTTTTGGCTTTGGCCAAATGCGTTATAAACCAAACAAAAACAAAAAGTTGTGTTATATTAAAAATGCTTTCTTCGACCAAATAGTCGAATTTGTCACGCCGAGCTGGCTGCGTTTTGGCAACAATGGGCTGTTTTTGCTCTCTGTAAAACGGCATTTTTGCAAAAACTCTTTCAAAGTGGCACAGATGTTGCTCTAACAGAGTCAGACTCGACGATACACGTCGAAAATCACATTCATCTTAGGCAAGGAGAAGTACTATGAAAACAACATGGGCAATCGCAGCCGCGCTGCTTTTGGTCGCCGCGGCGGCTATGGACACCGCGGCAAAAGGCCGCGGCGGCAAGCACCGCTTCCACCAGTATGCCAAGAGCGGTGGAGACAACCGGCTCGGCCTGAGCGAAGACCAGCAGGCGCAAATTGAGGCCCTCCGCCAACAGCACCGCGCCAGCGTTGAAGCCATCCTAACCGATGAGCAGCGCACCATACTCGAACAGCGCAAAAACCCGCTCGGCCTGAGTGAAGACCAGCAGGCGCAAATTGAGGCCCTTAAAGATCAGGAGCTGACCAAAGACGAGTACCACACCGGCCTTGAGGCCATCCTGACTGACGAGCAGCTTCAAACCATTGAAGACCGCAAAGCCACACGCGGCAGTCGCACTTCCCGGAGCGACCTGCTCGGCCTGAGCGAAGACCAGCAGGCGCAAATTGAGGCCCTCCGCCAACAGCACCGCGCCAACGTTGAAGCCATCCTAACCGATGAGCAGCGCACCATACTCGAACAACGCAAAAACGGGCGCGTTAAGACCAGCCAGAACACGGACGCCGCCGGCAAAGCCACCACCTCCACTAAAGATACGAGCTGGGGCCAGCTCAAGGACTCCTTGGGTCGGTAGTCGGTACATGTAGGGGCGACCGCTCCTTTGGGTCGGCAGTTGGTACATGTGGGCGACCGGCCGGTCGCCCCTACATCGCATTGATTAAAAAACATGTTCATCCTCGTCAGCGCGGCCAGCATCCTGCTCGCCTGTTCCGTCCACGCCCAATCTGGGCCACCAGAGGACGCACCCATCGTCGGCTATGTCGATGCCGACCGCGACGGCGTCAACGACCGCTTCCGCGACCAAGACGGCGATGGCGTCAACGACC
The DNA here is from genome assembly GCA_965221515.1 of Candidatus Latescibacterota bacterium. Lineage (GTDB taxonomy): Bacteria > Latescibacterota > UBA2968 > UBA8231 > UBA8231. Next base: position 1,880,952 of record OZ244897.1, on the reverse strand, counting down.
TCAACGGCCAGCCTTATCCTCACCACTTCTCTTTTTTAGACGCAGACGAAGACGGCGTCAACGATCGCTTCCGCGACCAAGACGGCGATGGCGTCAACGACCTCGACGGCCGCTTCCGCGACGAGGACGACGACGGCTTCATCGACAATGTCGTCGATTTCAATGGCGACCGCTTAAACGACATCACCGGTGTACAGTACGGCCCGCACGGGCTTATGGGCTATCGCTTTGGCCGCATCCTCGAAGAGCGCCGGCACCAAGTCAAGCAGTTCCGCGACGCCGATGGCGACGGCATGCACGACCCGTTCAAGCGGCTGCACCAGCGAATGCACGCGCAAAAACGGCGGATGGACTTCTTCTTGGATGAGGATGGCGACGGCCTTGACGACGCCCGTCTGTTGCGCCGCCTGTTGCGACACCCGGACGAGCGCGGACGAGACCTCGCCCCCAAACGCCTAGAGCACCGCCGCGTCCCCTTGCATTTTAAAAAAGACGACCCCCGGCATACCAAAAAGCAAAAGGAACGCAAATGAGGTACCTACCGGCCTGTCTAGTCGCGCTGATTTCCGCCGCCGAGGCCCAAGTCGCCTTCAACGCCGACCTGTACACTACCTATACGGACAATGTTTTTCTCACGGCCAGCCCGCGCGGCGATCTAATGCAGTCGGCCTATATCGACTTCGACTGCCAACTCAACGCCGACTTGGGCCTGTACTACTCGGGCAACGCCAACCTATTCAGCGAAAACGCCGATCTGTTCAACCATGTACACCGCTTGGGCGCGAGCTATGCGCGTTCTTTGGGCGCGGTGGGTCTGTTCTTTTCTGGAGCCTCATTGAGTCTGCGCTTGGACCGCCCGCTTTACTCCTACCGCGACTTTGCCGCTAGCCGGGCCTTCGCCAGCTTCGAGCCGTATCTACACCCCGCGCTTATCACTCGCTTGGACTACACCCTCAACTACCAAAACTTTCTCAACGCCGCCGACTACAGCTACCTCGAACAGCACCTTGCCGCCCAACTAACCCACTCCCTGCCCACCCGCACCACCGTACAGCTAAACGGCGAGTTGGGCCTTAAGTCCTATCTGCAACAAACAGCTCAGGCCAGTCGCAACCCGCGCCTATGGGGTACCCGCCTCAAGGCTGCCCAATCCTTAGGTCCCAACCTCGGGTTACAGCTAGCGTGGCACCATCAAGGCATCCTCGCCGGTCAGAGTCGCGATGCCGATTGGTTCTGGTACGATCCGAACAAAGTTTTCGCCGAGTTCTACAAAGCTAAGACGAAATCCAAGGCAGACAGGCACGATCGAGGCGAATTCTACCAGGCTCCGCCGACGTCTCCGGCGTACTGGTACGATCCAGATGAACTCTTTGTCGATCGCTACAGCTATGGTGGGGATCAATGGAGTGCTACCTTGAAGTACTTGGCGCCGTTAAACAGCCAGCTAGCGGCCTCCTTCCAGCGCGAAAGCCGCCGCTACAACCAGAGGCTCGCCTACGATGAACCCACCACAGAGACGCGCCACACCACACACTTGGGGCTAGTGCGCACATTTTACTTAGACAGCACTTGGCTCCGAGAAATGGCCCTTGAATTAGAGTGGCTCTACCGCTTAATCGAATCCAACGACGCTTTCTACGACGCCGACGCCCACGCGTACTCTGCGGGCGTTCAATTCGGTTTTTGATGGGTGGGGACGGTTTGTAAACCGTCCCCTACCTGAATCCGTATTTTTTTAATTTGTAGCGTAGGTTGCGTTCGGTTAGGCCTAGGAGGTCGGCGGCTCGGCTCTGGATGCCGTCGGCTTGCTCCAAGGCTTGGGCAATGGCCTTCTTTTCTAGGGCCTCCACTTGTGCCGACAAGGTGTTGGCAACTTGCACCGGGGCTGCTTTTTGCACCTCGGTGGGCAAGTCTGCCCGCGTTACCACCGGGCCGCGCGCCATGACCACTGCATACTCGACGATGTTTTGCAACTCGCGCACATTGCCAGGATAGGCGTAGCGCGTCAGCAGGTCCAACGCCTCTTTGGAGATTTCGCGGACCGCCTTGCCGTTTTCCTCGGCGTAGTGGGCGAGAAAGTGATCGACCAGCAGCGGAATGTCGTCTTTGCGTCGGCGCAAGGGCGGCAATTCCACCGCGACGACGTTGAGCCGGTAAAACAAATCTTCGCGGAACGCCCCTTGCGCGACCAGTTTTTCCAACTCGCGATTCGTCGCTCCAATCAGCCGCACATCAACCTCAATCTCAACGCCGCTGCCGACCCGCTCGATCTTGCGTTCTTGCAAGACGCGCAAGAGTTTGACCTGTACGTCGAGGGGGATTTCGGCCAATTCGTCGAGGAACAAAGTGCCGCCATCGGCCTGCTCAAAGCGCCCGACGCGCCGAACATCGGCCCCGGTAAAAGCGCCTTTCTCGTGCCCGAATAACTCGCTCTCGATCAAGCCCTTGTTGAGGGCCGCGCAGTTGACGGCGACAAAGGAATGGTCGGCGCGGGGACTGGCCTCGTGTACTGCGCGCGCCATCAGCTCCTTGCCGGTGCCCGATTCGCCGCACAACAACACGGTGGCCCGGCTCGGCGCAGCCCGCGCCAATGTGTTGAGAGCCTGTTCTATGGCCGACGAGCGGCCCATAATGCCGCCAAATGGCACCTGCTTTCCAATCTGCTGGCGGAGGATTTCGTTTTCCGAGATGCGATGCCGCTGCTCTAAAGCGCGATCGACGATCGGGTCGAGCACATCGAGATCAATTGGCTTTTGCAGGTAGTAGAACGCCCCTTCCTGCATAGCGTCAACGGCCCCATCAACCGTTCCGAAAGCCGTTGCCATTACCACCCCGATAGCGGGGTTGATCTCGCGGGCGGCTGCGAGCACACCCATCCCGTCCAGCTCCGGCATCCGCAAATCCGTGATGATCAAATCCACCACTTGGTCTTGCAATAGTTCCAAGCCCTCGCAGCCATTAGCCGCCTGTAAGACCGCAAAACCCCGCTTGCGCAAATAGCCGCCCACGGCCTCGCGCTGTGCGGCCTCGTCGTCAATTATCAGAATGGTCTCTCCAGCCATCTCAAAATCCCCTCGGCAACAGAATGACAAATCGCGCCCCGGCCTCGCGCTCACTTTGCACTTCAACGCGCCCTCCGTGCTCGGCGACAATGCGGTGCACCAAGCTCAAACCCAACCCTGAACCCGCAGCCTTGGTCGTAAAATACAGGTCGAATATCCGCTCGGCATCTTCAGCCGGAATGCCCGGGCCGGTATCGGCCACGCCGATTTCCACCCAGCCGTCGGGCCGCGACCGGGCCGCTAGCCGGATGTGTCCTTCGTCCGTGGCTTCGACCGCATTGACCAGCAAGTTGAGCAGGGCCTGATGCAGTTGCTCCGCATCGACTTGGGCTTCTCCCACGTTGGCAAAATCCCGCTCCAGCCGCAGCCCAGCGGCGATAATTTGCGGCTCGACTGTCTCAGCCGCACGTTCTAAAACCGCCGTCAGCTCTACGCGCGTCTTGGCAAGCGCCGGCGGGCGCGCCAACTCCAAAAACTGCTGGATGATGCGATTGACCCGCTCAACCTCGCCTGCTACTACTTGGGTTAGCTGGCGGTACTCGCCCGCGTCGGTGCGCGGCGCAAACTCGCGCCGCAACCGCTGGACTATCACACTGATGGCGTTGAGTGGATTGCGCACTTCGTGGGCCACGCCCGCGGCCAAGGCCCCCATCGAGGCCAAGCGGTCGCGCCGCCGCAGATCGGCCTCCAGCGCCATCTTCTCACTCAGATCCTGAATCACTAAGACGATGGTCTCCACTTCGCCGCTGGCATTGGACACCTGTGCGCTCGACAGCGACAGGGTCCGCTCGCGGCCTTGAGCATCGGCAAAACGACAGGCCAAGCCTACTAGTTCCTCGCCGGCCAAGGCCCTATCGACGGCCTCGTGCGACCATACATCGCGCAGGTTCTGCCCCCGCACCGGCGCCCCTCGACTCCGAACAAGGTCTCGGCCGCTTGGTTAAAGACCGCAATAATCCCAGCCGGATCCATGGCCACCACTGCGTCCGTCATCTGCGCCAAGATGCGGCTGCTATAGGTCTGAATGTTGGCGTACGCGTCGCTGAGCAGGGCCAAATTTTGCCGCACAATTACCGCCCCGGTGACCACAGCACCCAATATCAGCAGCAGCAACAGCAGCAACGCCACTTGTACCCGCCCGCGCTGCTGTTGTGCGCGGAATTCGTCGAGCGAGAGGCCAAGGCGCAAAAGCCCCAGCGTCGTCCCTTGGGGCGCGAAGGGAATGACGACCTCAAAAATTTCTTCGCCCTCAAACTCGACGAGGCGCGAGGCGGCCGCATTGCTCGTCAGGGCCGTCTCGAGAAACGGGTCGCCGGCCATGCTCTCTAGCAACAGCAAATCGTGCGAAGCGGCCAACAGGCCGAGCGTGTCCTGCAAGGCCATGTACACAATGTCTGGGTTGGTGCCGATCTCTTGGATCAACCGACCCGCACCAGAGCGAATCCGCAAGTGCAACAGTCGTTCAGCCGCAGCCCGCACGATCACTGCGCCGCCGCTCCGCATGGCGACGGCGACAGCAAAGAGTTGGTCGTCTAGCTCAAACAGCAGCGCCTCCTCCACGCCGACCAGCAGCGGCTCCAACGCTAGCTGCCACGCCACCAACTCTTCCGCGTCAACGACGCCACTCGATGCCAATAGCTGGCCGGCCGCGTCGATCACATCGACTTGGTCCAGGGCGTTATCGGCTGCAATCCGCACCAAGAGCGCGTCGGAAAACGACTGTGTTTGCCCCAACTCGGCTAGCAGCCGGGCGTTGGCCAGCAGCCGTTCCTCAACCAACTCTTCCATGTCGCCTTCGGCGCGGAGCACATTCTCCTCGGCGCGTAAAACCGCTTCGGCGAGCGATCTTGCTCCGCGTTCGAGTGTCTCCAAGGTCGATTGCTGCGCCTGCCGCAGACCGTAGATTGCAAAGGCCCCCAACACCAAGGCCAGCACCACAAACAGCAACGCCAGATAACCCGGCCTGAGTGCGGCTAACTTCCGCAGCGGCGATCGCGTTGGGGACACGCCCTACATCGCCTGGGTCAGCATTTCGACGTAGGCGTCGTAGATGCTCTGCACGTTTTCGACATAGTCAACCGGCTCGGCGCAGCGGCAGAAGCCGTAGCGCGCCCGCTTGTAATAGGTCGGTTGGGCCAGCAACTGCATGGCTTGCTCTACGTGCCCAAACCACCGATTGGGATCCAAGCCCTTTTCGCGGGCCAAGCGGCGCGCATCGAGCAAATGGCCGTAGCCGGCATTGTACGAGGCTAGCGCGAATCGCTTGCGAATGGCGAGGGGGATTTCGCGGTCGAAGCGATGGAGTAGTTGGTGCATGTACTGCACACCAGCGTGGATGCTTTCTTCGGGATCGCTCAGGCGGGTAAATCCCAACTGGCGACCCGTGCTGGGCATGATCTGCATCAGCCCACGCGCTCCCACCCAACTGGTGGCCTTGGGATTGAAGCGCGATTCTTGGTACATTTGCGCGGTTATAAAACGCCAGTCAAAGTCGTACTGCCGAGCGTACTTTTTGACCAAGTCGTCGTAGGGCGATAAGTGCCCGCCCAAATCCACCCGCAGCGAGTCCTTGGCTTTGGCGATAATGCGCTTGTCGGCGAAGTACTTCTTTTTCATCAAATTGAAAAACAAGCCGCCCTTTTCCTCTTCGATGTACTGGTTGAGGGCGGCGCGCAAGGCGGGATTGTCTGGGCGCACGGCCCACCCCAACGCGGTTGACTTGATGGTAAAGGCCGCTTTGAGCCGACGACCGTACGCCTGTTCTACGGCCAGCAAATTGGAATCGCACAGCGTGATGTCGTATCGGCCGGCCTCTACGTGGGCCAAAATATCTTCGGTCTCCATGTCGTCGGGCAGCGCGGCGATCGCCAAGCCGTCGATAGAGTCGCGCAGCGCAGTCAAGGTCGTGTAAAACGACGAGCTGGCGCGCACGTGTACCGTGCGGCCGGCCAAATCCTCCAAGCCGGTCAGCGAGTGGTCGTCGGACCGCACCACCACTAGTTCGTCAACTTCGTTGTAGGGCTGGGTAAAGGTGGCCTGCGTGGCTCGCTCGGGCGTGATGGTCATGGCCGCAGCCACCACATCGCCTTTGCCCTCGTTGAGATAGGACAGCAGCTTGGCATGGCTGTCTGGAATGACGATTTCGAGGCGCAGGTCGTGCTGCTCGGCGAATTTTTTCATCAGCTCGTATTCAAAACCCACCTGTAAGCCGCGATGAATGAAATAGGTCATGGCGTTGTTGCGCGTGATCATGCGCAAGCGGCCGCGTTTTTTTAGGCCCGGCAAATCATCGGTAAAGGTGTACTGGCGATGGCGCGTAAGCCGCCGCGCAATCAGGTATTCATCCACCTTGGCCTTTAGCTGGGCGTCGTCTGGCCGCATCATCAAGGCGATCGGGCGGTTTTCGGCCAACACCAAGGGCGTGGTCATGCCGTCGAAGGCACCGGCCATAGCCTGCCACAAATGCGCGTCGGCCACGGTCGCTTGGTATTCGCCGCGGGTAATGCCGTCGATGAGGTATTCGAGGCCGAGTTTTTCGTCGGTGGCGCGAATGTGCAGCGACGGCACTTGCTGCTGAATGTCCAACAAAGTTTGGTAGTGCGAGCTAGAGGCGCGGACGCCGACTTGCAAGCCAGCTAAATTTTCGATCGCGGTCGGCAGGCTGTCGCCAGCCGCCATGACTAGGTACTCATCGACGTAGAGGTAGGGCACGGAAAAGGCCACTTGCTCTTTCCGCTCGGGCGTAATCGTCAGGCTCGCAGCGACGATATCGCCCTGGCCTTGCAGCAGTTTCTGCACCATTTGGGCATAGCTGTTAGCCTCGACCAACTCCAGCTCCAGCTCGAGGGCTGCGGCCAAGCCGCGGGCGATGTCGTAGTCGATGGTCACCGGCTCGGCTGACTTAGGTAGGTGGGAAATCGGCCCGGGAGAAACAATGACGCGCAAGGTGCCATAGGTCTGCAATACGGGCAGATCGCCGGTGTATATGGGCGCAGCGGCCGGAGCGTCTGGCCGACTGCACTGGGCCAAGGTAGCAAGGGCGACCAGTCCGGCTGGAAGAAGTATGCGGATGTACAAGTTATGCACCTCCTTTTTATATACTTCGAGCGGATGCGCTCGGCGGCGGCGTTATTGGCTCGCGCGTTCCTTTGGTAAGAAACGGCCTGAAAACCCCCGGGTTCCCAGCGGCGGGCCACTCGGTGCGCCGCCACGCGCCCCTTTGGTCGGGCAATCTATAAAGCACCTTTGTCGCACGGTTTTGTCAAGGTGCACACCTTTGCCTAGCTTGACTGGACCCCCCTAAGACCCCTTTATCTTGCCCGCAAGGAGGGCCTGCCGTGCAAACCAATGAACTCATCGTCGTCGAGCCGGGGCGAATCGAGTTGAGCCCAAGCACACTGGACGCGCATTTAGACCCCAGCGAAGTCCTGATCGCCACCGACTATTCCATCGTCAGCGCCGGCACCGAAGGGGCTGGCTTTACCGGCCTCGTGCAGCAGATGCCGTTTGGCGACGCGGGTCAGTACCCCCGCGGCACTGGCTACGGCAACCTCGGCCAAGTGCTGCAGGTCGGCGACGCGGTTGCCGGTGTCCAACCGGGCGACCGCGTGCTGTCCTTTGCGCGCCACGCTTCCATCGTCAAGGCCGATGCCCAGCGCATGGTACTACCTGTATCGCCCGAGGCCCCCGGCCAGCACCTGGTGTTCACGCGCATGGCCGGCGTCAGCATCTCGGCCTTGCGCTCGGCTAGCGTCCAGCCCGGCGACGCCGTGCTCGTGGTCGGCGGTGGCTTGGTGGGCAATTTTGCCGCTCAGTTGTTTGGCTTGGCCGGTGCCGACGTCATGCTCGCGGACTTGTCCGAACTGCGCCTGCAGCAGGCCCGCGCCTGCGGCATTGAGCGCACGATCAATCCCGACCACGACGATTTGCAAGAAGCGGTGCGCGACTGGACCGGCGGTGCTGGTGCCCGCGTCGGCGTCGAGGCCATTGGCATCAGTCAAGTCATTGCCCAGACCGCAATGTGCATTGCGCGCCACGGCCAACTCATCCTCCTCGGCAGCCCGCGCGCTCCGGCCCACTTCGATGTGACGCCGATGCTGCTGCACATCCACTTAGAGGCGATTCGCATGATCGGTGCGCTCGAATGGCGCTGGCCGCAGCACGCCACCGAGCGCAGCCGCGATCTCGACGCCAACTACCGCCAGCTCGCCGCGTGGATCGCCGCCGGCCAACTCGTGGTCGAGCCCTTGCTGACCCACTTGGCGTCCCCGGCTGAATGCCAGCAGATGTACGAAGGACTTACCGCCAATAAAGAGGAATACCTCGGCGTGGTATTCGATTGGTCGCAGGTGAGCGAGAAGCAACTCCTTCCGCGCTAGCAGTGTATAAAAAACGAGGGTAACATGAAACATATCGAGATTGTCGACGGAGCACTGAACAGCCGCTTTGAACTATACGCTGTGACCGATCAGATCTTTGGTCTGCTATTCCCGGCGGAAGAGGACGAAATATACCTTGAAGATCTGAACAAAGAACTACAAGAGAATGCAGCGTTCTGGGACCAAGTTTACGCCCAAGAAGTGGATCGGCGCACTGTTAAGGGGATCCACGGCATCCTCCATACGCATCCCAAAGCGAAAGTTTCCATCCTAGAGCAAACCGCTGGTTAAATCGCTTTCCAACTTATAAAACAGGAGCCTTACATGAGACGAATTTGGATGCTGTCGATTGCTTTGCCCCTGCTGTCCGCCTGCGTCAGCACGTCGCCGCCGCCGGTCCAACAGGCGGCGTTGGAGCAGCAGTTGCCCATTGACTCGCTGGTGACCGTCGGCCAGCTAGACAACGGTCTGCGCTACGTCATCCGCAAAAACCAAAAGCCCGAAAACCGGGTCGAACTGCGGCTGGTAGTAGATGCTGGCTCGGTGCTAGAAGACGACAACCAACAGGGACTGGCGCACTTTGCCGAGCACATGGCCTTCAACGGCACCAAAAACTTCGCCAAGCAGGAACTGGTGGACTATCTGGAGCTAATCGGCATGCGCTTTGGGCCGGATCTGAATGCCTACACCAGCTTCGACGAAACGGTGTACATGCTGACGGTGCCCACCGACAGCGCCGAAGTGGTGGCAACGGCCTACCAGATTTTGCAGGACTGGGCGCACCAAATCAGCTTTGAGGCCGAGGAAATCGACAAAGAACGAGGTGTGGTCGTCGAAGAATGGCGGCTGCGGCGCGGTGCTCGGCAGCGCATGTTCGACGAGCAAATACCCATTCTGCTCAAGGATTCGCGCTACGCCGTGCGCCTGCCCATCGGCCAGAAGACCGTGCTCGACACCTTTCAGCATGAAGATCTGCGCCGCTTTTACCGCACTTGGTACCGGCCCGATCTGATGGGTGTTGTCGCCGTCGGCGACATGGAGCCAGCGGCGCTGGAGGCACTGGTGCAGGAGTATTTCACTCGCATCCCCAAGGCCGCAAACCCCCTCGAACGCACGGTGTTTCCGGTGCCCGATCACGAGGAGACGCTGTTCGCCATTACTACCGATCCAGAAGCCACCTACAACAACGTCAGCATCTACTACAAGATGGATGTGCGGCCTCAAGGGACCGTGAGCGCGTATCGCCGCTCGCTGATTGAGGGCCTATATCACCGGATGTTCAACCAGCGCCTAAACGAACTGACCAAGCTGCCCGAGCCGCCCTTTTTAGGCGCTTATTCAGACCAAGGGCGTTGGTTGCGCTCCAAGGAGTTTTTCATCCTCGGCGCTGGGGTGCAAAACAACGGCCTCGACGCCGGACTTGAGGCGTTGCTGATTGAAGCAGCGCGCGTGCGGGAACACGGTTTTACGGCCTCCGAGCTAGCGCGGCAAAAAAAGGAAATGTTGCGCAGCATGGAGCAGTCCTACCGCGAACGCGACAAACAGCCGTCGAGCAGTTTTGCCGCCGAATACGTGCGCCACCTGCTGACCGACGAAGCCATCCCCGGCATTGCCAAAGAGTACCAACTCTACCAAGAACTGGTGCCCGGCATTGCCTTGGCCGAGGTCAATGCGCTAGCCAGCGAGTGGACCAGCCAAAAGAACCGGGTAATCACTGTGGAGGCCCCCCAGCAAGCGGGCGTTGCCGTCCCCAGCGAGCAAGACCTGCTGGCGATCTTTGCCGCGGTGGCTCAGCAAGAGATTGCCCCGTACGCCGACGAGGTGTCCGACGCGCCGCTGGTGGCGCAAGTGCCAACTCCGGCTGCCATCGTCGCACGTAGCCAAATCCCCGCGATCGGCGCGACCTGGTGGACGCTTGCCAACGGCATCCGAGTCTGCCTAAAGCCGACCGACTTCAAAAACGATGAGATTCTCTTTAGGGCCTATAGCCCCGGCGGGCATTCCCTAGTCGCCGACGCCGACTACCTAGCCGCCTTGACGACGACCGCGGTGGTAACCGAGGGGGGCGTGGGCCCGTTTAACAAGATCGAGCTGGAGAAAAAACTGGCCGGTAAAGTGGTGCAGGTAGTGCCGTGGATCGGCCACTTGCGGGAGGGCATTGCTGGCTCGGCCTCGCCGGAAGATATCCAGACTATGTTCGAGCTGATATACGCCTTCTTTACCGCCCCGCGCCAGGACAGCACAGCCTTTCAGGCTTATCAGGCGCGGATGAGAGGCGTCATCGAGAACCGCAGTGCCCGCCCGGAGACCGCTTTTAGCGACACCATCGCGGTGACCATGGCCCAGTACCACCATCGGGCGCGCCCTTGGTCGTTGGAACTGCTCGACGAGATGGACTTGGCCACATCCATGGCGGTGTATCAGGATCGCTTTGCCGACGCTGGCGACTTCTCGTTTTTCTTGGTCGGCAACTTCACCCTCGAAGGCATAGAGCCGCTAGTGCGCACTTATTTGGGCGGCTTGCCGACCACCGGACGGGAGGAGACGTGGCGCGATGTCGGCATTGAGGCCCCGGCGGGCGTGATCGACAAAGCGGTCTATCGCGGCCTGGAACCCAAGAGCCGTTCGCAGATGATTTTCACTGGCCCTTTTGCATACGACGGCCGGAAAAACAACCTCGAACTCAGGGCCATGGCCGCGGTGTTGGAAATCAAACTGCGCGAGGTGTTGCGCGAGGATTTGGGCGGCACCTATGGCGTGTGGGTCAGCAGCAACGCCGCGCGCTACCCGGACGAAGAGTACCGCATCTCCATTTCCTTTGGCAGCGATCCCGATCGCGTCGATGAGCTGACGCAGGTGATCTTTGAGCAAATCGACAGCCTAAAAACCGTCGGCACCACCGACCTCTACATCGATAAGGTCAAAGAAATGCGCAAACGCCAGCGCGAGACCGAACTCAAGGAGAACAGCTTCTGGGTCGGGTCGCTGGAGGCGCTCGACTTCAACGGGGTTGATCCACGGCTGCTGATTGAGTATCCAGCGTTGGTCGATTCGCTGACGGTGGAGGCCGTGCAGCAGGCCGCGCAGCACTATTTCAACATGGATCGCTATGTGCGGGTCGTGCTCTATCCAGAGGAGTCAGACCAACCGGAGGGAGAGTAGGGCGGCGAGGAATCGCATGTTTCTTTTGCTGCTACGTCGCCGTCGGCCCAAGCTGTGTTGGCTGGGTCGGCGGCTTGCTTGACTAGGCTCGGATGAAAAGATAATTTGGATTAACAGACTCCTTGGACGAGGCGACCTTGGTTTTCTCTAGTACGAGTTATACCCGATCCAATTATGAATAAACAATTACTCATTCTCGGTTGTTCACAGACTAAACGAGATTGTAATGGTCGGCTCCCTGCGCTTGATCGCTACGATGGGCCTCCGTATCGAGTCATCAGAAAATTCCTGCAAGACCATCAATGGCCGTCTGACTTGTCTATTGCGATTCTCTCGGCAGAACACGGGCTGTTCGGAAGTTTGAAGTGCATCGAATACTACGACGAGAGAATGAATCCGTCTATAGCTGAGAAGAATGCCAAGAAATATTCTGATATTCTCAGAAAATGGGCTCCCGAACACCATACTGTTCATCTATCGGTTGGCAAAGACTATCTCAATGCCCTTCAGCCTGCACTGACTTCCTCCGAGATTAAGCAAAAAGTGTTTCAGGGTGGCATTGGTCAAAAAATGAGTCAAATCAAGACGTTGCTCAACAACACATCACATTGTCCTCGCAAACCCAATGGGGCTGAGCTTGAGGGTGGCACCGGGAGGCGCAGCTACTTCCTGCCAGACTGGGACGATCTCTTGGATCCGAGTTTTGACTTTGAGCAAGACGTCTTCTCAGGACCAACTCGTGCAAACAGAGAGGACAAACACTGCTGCGTCTTGATGCAGCCCAAACAGATGTGTGACGGTGTTCTTGTCAGCCTTGCTCAACAAGGAACATCAAAGGGATCATTAAGGAGACTGGAAGGCAATGAACTAGGGTCTCTATCGCCTCTGCCGCTACGCGAACATTTCGATCTTTCACTAGATCAGTATCTCTTTGGTGATTGTGGCGCTTTCAGTTATGTGAACGAGGATGAGCCAACTATTCCCGTAGAACAAGCTGTTGCGCTCTACGACTTATATGGATTTGACTTCGGAGCGTCGGTCGATCACATCCCTGTCAAAAAAATCAATAAAAACGGAAAAGAGACGATTCTTTCCGACGAAGAACGCCAAGAGAGAGTGGACATAACAAAAAAAAATGCGGAGCAGTTCATAGAGGCTGCCAAAAAACGTAAGGCTGGATTTAATGCGGTCGGTGCTATCCAAGCTCTCAGCCCGGAACAGTACGCTCAATCGGTTAGAGACTATTACGAGTTCGGGTATCGCCACTTAGCTATTGGTGGACTCGTTCCGTTGGAAGATAGTAAGATTGAGGAAATTGCGAGGGCAGTAATTGACTCTGCCGATAAACTCAAAGAGCGTCCCTGGATACATCTTTTCGGAGTCTTTCGCCCCAAACTTCAAGACGTGTTCCGAGAACTCAAAATTGATAGTTTTGACAGCGCAACATACTTCCGAAAAGCTTGGCTCCGCTCTGATCAGAATTACCTTAGTACCGATAATAAATGGTATGCGGCATTGAGGGTTCCGATGACCAGCGATGGACGTACACGCCAGCGATTGATAGCTGCAAATGCGGATATTGATCAACTGGAGCAGGAGGAACGCAAAGTTTTGAGCTTACTATGTAAATATGATAGAGATGAAGTCGGAACCAATGAAGTTCTCGACGCTGTTATTAGTTATGACTGCCACTTAAAAAGATCTAGTGAGATAAAGTCCATGAAAAAGAGATATAAAGAAACACTAGAGAATCGCCCCTGGAGAAAGTGCGACTGTCCTTTTTGTGAAGAAATCGGGATACATATCCTTATCTTCCGAGGGGCTAATCGCAACAAGAGACGGGGAGCACACAATACTCTCATGTTGTATAAAAATATTCAAGAAGATAGGCATGTCTAAAGTATCTGACATTAGTACAGCCTATCGAGATGCCTTAAATGTTGGACGAGACCAATACGAAGAACTTGTCTCAGAACGGCTCTTAGCTGCCGAAGAATTTTACCGGCAGTTTCTTTCAACTCAGATTATTAACTTTCGCAATCGTTTTTCATCACAGCGTGGCCGAGATCGACTGCAAGAAGAGATAGAACGTACCTTGGGAACTCGTCGAATCCAATTTATTGCTATAGATGGTACATGCAGGAGAGATCAATTTTCAGATATGCTTACTTTCTTTGGAGGTGCTTATGGAGCACGTGGAGAACTCGAATTAGATGCTGGTGATCATAAAGTTCATTACAAGCGCTGGAGCCTAGATCAGGACGTTTCCATGGCTGCTTGGATTCCCGTGCCGTTTGCAAGACTTGAAGAGCTTCAGCCGCAAGGCGAGCAATTCCTAGTGACGAGTGAGGAAGAAGCTAACGTAGCGAGTGTTCATACTCAGATAATGCAACTGTCTGAAATTTTCTTGGCGATCAATTCCATCACAGCGTCTGTTATGGATGCTCCTCATCTTGTTCTGATGGATTTGGCTCCCTCTTCGGTTCTCGCAAATGTAGCCCAAGCTCAAGATAAAGTCGGTTTGGTGGGCTACCCATACGATCGTAGAAAGCTAACGAGAGCAGACATAGCAATCGCTTATGCTCAACCTGTGAGCGATATATTTGGTATCCCTTCTGGTAAAGTAATGGATCGCCACAGGATCATAATTGCTTCACTCTTGAAAGAGCCTACTCAGCAGGTAAACCTGAATGCAATTGCTCAAAGCTATGGTACGGAAATTGCCGGTCTTAAAAGGGCCCGTGACTGGCTGGCCGAACGCGGAATTTTAGATGACAACGACTTTCCTGTAGTAAATGCCCGCGAATCTTGGGACTATACAAAGGCTTTCTTTCAGAATATATGTAAGCGACTTTTCCTTGAAAAAGATCCTATCGCACTCCAGTATGATACCAGAGACGATTTGGGCACCGTGCGAAAGCAATGGATGTCTTCCAATGACCTAAATTTTCTTATAGCTGTTGGGATGCGGATGCTCATTGAGGCAAGCTGGGAACGAAAAGTACTACTCTATGGAATCATAAAAGATTCCGCGTCTCGATACTTTGGCCGTAACTACTTTGGAGTAACGCTAGAGACAGATTTTCATCCTCAGCTTCAAGATTTAACGTTCAATCCGTTACCGTGGACAGATCGAATGCTGTGTGAGGCGTTACCGCGTTTTGATTCGGATATCGGGGCTCCGTGGGCAACGATTGAGTTTGATTCAGCATTTATGACTCTCCATCGTGAGCGTAACGACGAAACAGGCAAGACACAAGTCGGTGGGATAATGGGGCGGATTGTAAATCAAGAACGTCTTTTTGCGAAATCGCTGGGGCAGTTCTTTTTAAGCCGTGAGAAAAGGCATCCGTTAATGGGCCATGTTGTTTTTATAGAAAGGCTCTTACAACCATTTTTCGATTCCCCCGGTGTGGCCCACCCGCCAGTATCAATTCCAATCGAGACGAACGAATTAGGGCGTATCGAGCCATTCGCTTGGAGGGATTCTGAACACGTCAACCGCGGCCAGACAATAATGATGTACTTGTTATCTGTTTTAACCAAGAATCACTTTGCCGAGGCCATTGGATATCCAGACCCGCTGCACAAAGCGGATTGGGGAGCTAAAAGTATGGGGCGGTGGGTTGGCAAGACAATAGATTCATCAACAAAAGTGCTGAGTAGCAACCCGCTTAGTAACACTTTTAGAACGACTAGGGATTCCGCTGGAAGGTAAGCCATGTTCACAAAGCTTGAGGGGACTCTGATGTCAATGCAGGAATCGCCTGATACACGATTCCGGTACACTATCTGGTTTGATTACACTCGTGATGCGATAAACAAAATTCAAGAAGGAACAATGCTAGCAGTCGCGAATTTCGGCTCAGATTCTAATGCTCGCCGCTGGTCTATATTGGAAATTACTTCAGTAATGCCTTCGCATTTTGCCTTGCAAAGCGGAAACTTGGGTTATCCAGGGTTCGTTGTTGAAGCTGCTCGTAGCGCGGCTCAGGATTGGGAGTCGCAGGATAAAGAGTCCACAGAAGAAACGACGAAGATTGAAGCTACTGCTATTCCAACATTATTGGAAATTGTAGAGCCAGAATCATACGGCGATACATGTTTTGAGATTGAGCCTGAGACGAACATGGCAATGGTCGGATCGAAAGTCCGCGTACTCGATAGTGAAACTACAAATCGAATTGCCAACAATGGTATAGATAAAGAAAATGAAGATAATATCGCTGTGATCGGAAAACTCGCCCGCGATCAGAACGTTGAAATTCTTATGCGTATTGACGAGTTACTCCGTACTCATTTCGCCATTTTTGGTTTTACTGGTGTCGGAAAGTCCAATCTTTTGTCAACCGTAGTGGCAAAAATTTTGGAATCAGCGCAAGAACCAGTCAAGTTGGTTTTTTTCGATTTAATGGGCGAATATACAGGTCTCTTAGCTGATCAGTTTCTTTCAGATAGTGTCGATGGGCGCCTGCTTACTATTGGCAGGAACACTTTGCCTGAAGGGACTTTCAAGTACATTAACAAGCTAAATGGAGCACCGGAAGATACTGAAGCTACAAAGCAACTTTTGCGCTACACTCTTTTTCCGAAAGCCCTCCAGAGTTCGCGAAAGAAGATGGCTTGGGCTTTTCTCGATTTTATAAAAAATAAAAAAGTTTGCTATTTTAACGAACCTAAAAGCATAACTGTTTACGATTTATTCTATACTGATGATGTCGTTTCCTGGGCAAGAGATAGGCGAGCAGCTAAGCGCACAAGCCGGTCGGAATTAACCAAAAAAGTATTAAAAGAATCCAATATCAAGTCTGATTATAAAAAAGTGCGTTTTAGTCCTGATCTAGCGAAAAAGATTAGGGAGAAATTGCAGGAACTGCTCGAACAGAAAGAACATAACGAGTTTCTAGAGGACTATACTAAGCACATTTCCAAACTTGAAGAACTTGAACGGTCAACAGCTGAATCCTTGGACGCAAGCATAACGCTGCCTGAAATTATAGATGACTTAAATGATAAAAATCGTCATTCTCTCTGGATAATCCAAGCTCATAACCCTAATGACCTCAGAGATTTTTCATATAATCTTGGAAATGAACTGTATGAGAGGCGACGGCTTAACGGTATCATTGATCCGATTATCTCTTTCGTATTTGACGAGGCCGATGAATTTATCCGTGCGGGTGGCAAAGGGAGCTATGAACGCTCGGCAGAAATTGCTGAAACAATTGCACGGCGCGGAAGAAAATTTGGTATTGGTCTTGGCATAGCAACACAGCGGATTCGCTATCTCGATACTAATATCATGTCTCAGCCTCATACCTATTTTATTTCAAAGTTGCCGAGGGCCACGGACCGCACGGCTGTTTCTGAGGCATTTGGTTTTGGCGATGAGATGCTGAACCAGACGTTCAAGTTCGGAAAAGGACAATGGCTTCTGGTGAGCCATGATGCGACTGGTCTTGAAGCCGTTCCGTTACCTGTGAAGACTGAAGATGCGAATGAGCGCGTCGCGTCCTTTTTGGATTCAAAGTATGGGAACTCCTAAAAATAATTATTCTGAGTTGACTACTCAGAAGGAAGAAGGAGCCTTTGCATGACGATAACTATCCAAGAACTGATTGAAGGTATTGAAACCAAGAACGGCTTCCCACTTAATGAATCACAAAAAAAAGCAGTAACTTATGGAAATGGCCCATTGCTCATCGCAGCGGGGCCAGGCACTGGCAAAACAGAAGTATTGGTAGCACGTTGTCTAAAATTTATCTGTTGCGATGGAATAGATCCTAGTTCGGTTTTACTGACGACGTTCACAGAAAAGGCTGCGAAGAACTTAGAAGACCGACTGTCAGAAGCATTTCTTTTTCTTGCCAATAAATACCCGCAACTTATAGATATTGATCCATCCAACATTCGAATCGGCACACTTCATGGGCTCTGCAATGACATCTTGCAGGAGTATCGCTACACTGCGTACCAAAATCTTCGTTTACTAGACGATATGGAAAACGCATTACTAATTCACAAATCGGTGGTGAGTCGTATTGATCTTTTACAAGATGCACTTTTTAATAAATTTAAATACCTTTTTGGTAATAAGCCATACCCGAATAGATGGGATTGGACTCTCGCTCTCATGCAACTTTTTAGTCGACTCACTGAAGATCAGGTTGATTTAGATGTACTACAAGAAAAAGGCGATCCGTGGGTTTCTCTTTATGAAGCTAACCAAATTTACAAAAATGCACTTGCAAAAGATTATGCGTGTGATTTCTCGCATTTACTCCGGTACTTTTTAGAGTTTCTTGATACAGGTCAAGGAAAAACATTCATAAAAGGAGACAATAACGTACGTCTTCCCCTGACCCATGTGCTTGTGGACGAGTACCAAGACACTAACCCGATTCAAGAGTCTATTTACCTTCGCCTTTGCGATACGCTGCCTCACAACATTACGATTGTCGGGGATGATGATCAAGCTCTGTATCGGTTTCGTGGTGGAACAGTCGAATGTATGATCAATTTTTCTTCTATCTGCCAAAATCGCTGGAATGTAATCCCGCAAGTCATTTATTTGTCAGACAACTATCGTTCTGACAGCCGCATCGTTAAATGGTGTAACGACTATATTACATCTTTTCCATATATGACCGCACCAAGCGTTCGCATTCCTGATAAGCCATTGCTTAATTCGGCTTCAGGTCGCACTGGCGAATATCCTGCTGTTGGGTTGATACGAAAAAGTCGTGTTTCTGATTGCGCGACAGATATGGCCAAGCTTATTAGTGATCTGAAAAATAATAAAATAATTCAAGACTACTCCCAATGTGTATTACTACTTCGGAGTACAAAAAATACATCAAAATCTGCTGGACCGTATCAGGCTGCACTTGAAAACCAGAATATCCCTGTGTACAATCCTCGCTCGAAAAACTACTTGGAACAGACCGAAGTCGTTCAATGTCTTGGGGCTTTTATTAGAATCATTGATCCACAACTGAGTCGAGTCAAAAATTTGAAGTCTCCTCGGATCCAGCAGCTCGTACAGAGTTGGGTTGAAAGTTACGATTTGGTTGCACAAGCTAACCCTAAACTTGCCGACTATGTAGTGCAAGGAGCGCAGGCGATAGAAAATAAAAGAACATCTGAACGTATCACACCAGCTACTCCTACGATTCTTTATCGTATCTTGTCTATGCAACCATTTGTTCGCTATCAAAGTAACCCAGAAATGGATTTACGCCTTAGCAAACTGACAAGGCTTTTCGAATTGTTTTGTGCTCAGTATGGACGTCAGCTATGGACTGACGATGTAACACCGGGTGAGTTGCCGGGGCCGTGGTACAATGGCTTTTACTATGGGCTTTGTGGGTATTTGGAAAATAAAGGTTTAGATGATGACGAGGATGATGAAGTGATATGCCCTACCGGTTATTTTCCTATTATGACCATTCATCAGGCAAAAGGGCTAGAGTTTGATTTTGTATTTGTAGGAAATCTTGGCTCCAACGTCCGAGCTAATAACGCACATCAACTCGAACAAGATTTGCGACAATTTCGCCCCACATCGTGGGTCAATACTAATTCTATTGATGATACGAAGTGGCACGACGACATCCGACAACATTTTGTTGCTTACTCGCGAGCGAAGTATGCTTTGATACTAGTGGCTAATGACAGCCAACTTAGAAAGAGAGCTGACCAAACAGCCTCTTTTGGAGGCCAAGGTGGCGGGTGGGTGAGACAGATTATCCCGAGACTTTAAAGGTATAACTATGTGGCAGAATTTTCAGTCGCTTGATATCAAACAAGATAATGCTCTAGAAGTTCGGCGACGCTACAGCGTCACTGCTGATATTCTAGCCTATCAACAGTGTTCAATCCAATATGGAGCCTTTGCGGTACGTCGGTACGAACCTGCTCTCGTCGTCCAATTGTTCTACGGCACTATTATCCATCAAGTGCTTGATCGCGCCCATGCTTATTTCAGAGGCGAACTTGGTGCTCCGCAAGGAACAATGCCGACTGCTGAGGATATAAAACACTACTTTACTGAGGTCGAAAATGCCTTGGTCGCACGGCGAATTCGAGCAGTTCAAAGTGTGCGTGATCAGGCACTAGAGATACTGCAAAGGTTTAATTCTCTTGAAGGGCCTGAACTATACCCTCGGATTATTGACACGGAATGTCGACTTCAAGTCGACCAAGGACCGTACATTCTACACGGCAATGTTGATGTTCTAGCTGACTCTGATGTTGGTGGAGACAATAATGTCGAGATTTGGGACTATAAAGGTGCCGCTAAACCGTCGCAGGGAGACCCCGAATATCAACGGTATGTTTTTCAGATGCAGGTTTATTCTGATCTGTACAAACAAAAAACAGGAAAAGCACCGACTAAGGCCATTCTATACTTCCTCAACGAACTTAAAGGTCCAGAGCCTACGATACGACCGGTGAATGCTCTGCTCGAGGTTGATCTCGATCTTAAATCTGTTCAGGAAGCATTGGATTCGTTCGGACAGACAGTTAGAGAAATCGAAGCCTGTAGAGAAAAGAGACAATGGCCTGACCCAGAGGTAGCTCCAAGCCAGCAAACTTGCGACGCATGCGACCTGAGGTGGAACTGCAAAGCCGCCGCTGAATTTGGACGGGAGTATCCACTCGTTTATCCCTAGGGTTTCTATTTTTTGCACCATGATCCTGATAAAACGGTATATGCCTTCCTCAGAAGCGTTTTTAAAACTTTTTTTAGTTGGTCTTTTGAGTAACAGATGGATCATGACGATGTGTGTAAAGGTTTCGCTATTGCAAAGTAAGACCTCATAATCTTTGGCGTGAATTCGATAGTTGCCTAACCAAGCAGACGTTCGTTCAACCCCATTGATAACTAAACGTAGATCGGGGGGTGGGCGATCTAGACCATCACGCCACCGACGTGAGTGTAGTAAGGGACGTAGCCGCTTCCATTGCGCGTCTGTTATATCGGTCAAATATTGATACCGCGTACTCATAGGAGACCTTTCGTTCAGGGTTTTTGGCCGAAACCTGAAGGGGTTCGGCGAGTACTCCAACGTCAAACCTGCTCGTTTTTGGTCCGGGGCTATTGCTGCGCTTTTGACGGGGGTATGCCGACCGATAAAGAAAAGAGTAGAATGAATATCAATGCTAGTATTATCGACCAGAGGGTATCGGGTATTGTTGAAGATCGCCCCGAATGGTTGCCAGAGGGCCATGACATCAACAAAAAGAAGCCGGCAGCGTTTGTACTGCTGTGCATGTCAACATGCCTTGAGCTGACGCTTGAAGACAGTGCCGAGTTACTTACCGAGGGAGGGAATGATGTCGGTGTTGATGGGCTTCATATTGGCGAGGTTGAAGACGGTGATTTCCTGGTCACAATTTTCCAAGGCAAGTACAAGATCAAGGATCTAAGCGGCAAAGCAAATTTTCCCGAAAATGATGTGCAAAAAGCGGTAGGTACTGTCCGGGTGCTGTTTGATCCCAATAGAAATGTCGCACTGAACAAAAAAATAGCTCCTAAAATTGAGGAGATCCGCTCGTTGATTCGCGATGCGTATATTCCCACTATTCGGGTCATTTTTTGCAACAACGGAGACAGATGGATATCGCAAGCAGATAATTGGCTAGCTAGTGCCGAGGAAGAGTACGGCGATAAGGTAAAATTCATCCACTTCAATCACGATTCTATCGTCAATATCTTACAGCGCAGCAAACAGGTGGATACCACCCTGACACTTAGCGGGCAAGCTATTATAGAAGATATGAACTATATGCGCGTTTTGGTCGGGCGCGTTTCCGCTCAGGAGATTCAACGACTGTTTGACGAGCACGGAGACGGCCTACTCGAGCGCAATATCCGCCGTTACCTTGGGCTGCACACCAACCGCGTCAACACCGCAATTCACGAGACGCTTTGCGATCCAAACAAGTCCGACAAGTTCTATTTCTACAACAATGGCATTACCGCAGTCTGCGACCGATTTGATTACAACGCTTTTCAGCAATCAGACTACAAGGTGCAGCTCAAGAATATACAGGTGCTCAACGGGGGCCAGACCTGCAAGACGATTCAAGAGACGCTCAATAAAAATCTGCCCAACCTATTCGGCCAATCGGCCTATCTGCTGATTCGCATTTATCAGTTAGCCGATACGCATAAGGAAGTCGTCCAAGACATCACCTACGCGACCAACAGTCAGAATCCAGTGGATCTGAGAGATTTGAAATCCAACGATGAGATCCAGAAAAATCTAGAACTGGGCTTAGAGAATCTGGGCTATACGTATAGACGCCAGCGAGAGGAAGGCGGTGGTGGGTCGTTGGTTATAACAAGTTCAGTTGTGGCAGAAGCCGTACTTGCAATTTGGCGCAAAAGGCCGCATCAGGCCAAATTTCGTCGCAAAGAGCATTTTGGCAAGCTGTACGAGGATATTTTTAATAAGCAACTCAACGCGGCTCAGGCACTACTTGCGGTTTTGATTTTTAGAGCTGTCGAGAACGAAAGAAAACGCCCGACGATGACGCCGCCACCCGACTTTTTGCCTTATTCGTCCCACTGCATCGCCATGTTGATCGGAAGCAAGCTGTTAAAGGATAAAGGTACTTCTCTTGAGCAGGTTTCCCATCGCAACATTCAGGGACTCTTACAGGAGTTTGAGAACAATCAGGCTCAATACCATGCAGATGCCATCGAATCGCTAGAGACTGCGTTAAAGACTTGCTATGGGGACAGGGATGTTTCACTTCAGCAGTTGGCGGCGACGTTCAGGCGCGGCGATTTACTGGAAATGCTCGATGAGGTATAGACGAAAGCTATTATGAAAACACCCATCACACCCGGTGAAATTCTCCTAAAAGAGTACCTCAAGCCCATGGGAATTTCGCAGAACGCCATGGCCTGCGCCATCGGTGTTGCGCCGCAGACAATAAACGAAATCGTTCACGCCCGGCGCTCAATCTCGCCAGCCATGTCAATTCGCTTTGGTGCCTTCTTTGGCCAGTCAGACGAATTTTGGCACGGACTTCAAGTCGAGTGCAACTTTCGCAAACTGGCCAGCGAAAAGCAACGGCTTACTGCTGGCATCCGCCCGGCCTCAACCCTGAGCCACGTAACTTAGAAACGGTCTGAAAACCCCGGCTGGTCTTCGCGTGGCTGCAACCGCGGCGCTTGGTGCACACCCTGGGTGTTCAGACAGCTTCTAACGACAATCCGCGTGACTCCGCATTCACCCGACCGAGATCTGGTGCTGTAGTGAAAAATTTTGACAAAAGAGTATCATTATGAAATGTCCCGTTTGTGGAGGATGCTTGGAGCCGACTATTTCAGACCTTCCCTTCTGCCTTGGCCCAACCAGTATCGTCGTAATCAAGAGGCTACCGGTGCTGGAGTGCACTAATTGCCCGGAGTTCTCCATTGAGGACCCGGTCATGGAAAGGGTTGAGAATTTACTGCGGCAGACCGATGAAGCCGCTGAGCTTGAAGTTATCGCCTACGCAGCCTAAAAAACTAAAGTGTATCGCTGAGCTTGCTGACGCTTTGCGGGGCGGATTTTTATTGTTATTCTGAACAAAATGAGATGAATTCCTTTCGCAACAACCGCCTACGCGACTATGAAACACCCCTAAGCACGGTGTGGCTGCTCAACGACATTGCCGAGTCGAAGGGCAAACAGGAGCTATTTACGCGCCAGTCGCCACAAGCCCTCAAAGCACTCCGCGACACGGCAGTCATCCAGAGCACTGAGTCTTCCAACCGCATCGAAGGGGTGACGGTCGCACCAGCGCGTCTTTACCCGCTGGTGCTCGGCCAAGCCAAACCCCGCGACCGCTCAGAGCAGGAGATTCAGGACTATCGCCGCGCCTTGAACGAAATTCACGCCGACTACGCCGCGCTTTCTATCGCGCCGGATACCCTGCAACGCCTACATGCTCTTTGCCAATCCGCCAGCGGCGACGCAGGCCAATTCAAACGAGTCGATAACGACATCGTGGAATTCCCGCCCGGACAGGCCCCGGTGGTTCGGTTGCGCTGCGTCAAGGCTGCGGAGACTCCGGCGGCTGTAGAAGAACTCTGTCAGCACTACCAGTATGCCCTTGACCAAGATAATATCCCGCCGCTCATCGCCATCGCCACCCTAATGTTGGATTTCCTTTGCATTCACCCTTTCCGCGACGGCAACGGCCGCGTGTCCCGGCTACTGACTCTGTTGGCACTCTATCAGCACGGCTACGAGGTGGGGCGCTATATCAGCTTGGAACGCCTCATTGAGGAATCCCGGGAGTCCTACTACGAATGCCTCTGGCTCAGTTCGCAGCACTGGCACGACGGCAAACACGAACTGACGCCTTGGTTTAACTTCTTCTTTGCGATCGTCCGCCGCGCTTATATTGAGCTGGCCGAACGCGCCGGGCAGATCAAGGCGCGGCGCGGTGCCAAGTCCGAGCGAGTACTCGCCGCCATCCGCGCCCAACCGGGCCCATTCCGCCTGCGCGATCTGGAACGCGATTGTCCCGGCGTCGGCCGCGAATGGATTCGCACGCTCTTAGCCGAGCTAAAAAAATCCGGCGATGTAACTTGCAGCGGCCGGGGGGCCGGGGGCGCGTTGGCGTTTTAGCGGGAATAAGGGGAGTAACGCTTGAGTAAGGGTAGTAATAAGGGTATTATATGAACGAGCAAAGCCCACATTTTGTCGATGGGGAACTGCCGCCGCGATTGATCGCCGATTTGCGTCGGCTCAATCCTTGGTGGGAAGGCAAGCCCATGTCGGCCCAGCCGCAGATGCGCCGCCACTTGGTCGCGCAAATACGGCGGCGTTTGGAGGCCGAGGTTGCGCCGATTGTGGCAGTGCGCGGTCCGCGCCAAGTGGGCAAGACGACGGCGCACGCACAAATCGTCGAAGAATTGTTGGCCCAAGGCGTCCCGCCCACGAGCATTCTCTGGGTCCAGTTCGATACCTTGCCCTCGCTGCGCGGGGTAGAGGAGCCGATTCTCGCCATTGCCGAATGGTTTGAACGGCATATAATGGAAGGGTCCTTCAACGCCTTGGCCCGCACTGGCCACAAGGCCTATCTCTTTTTTGACGAAGTGCAAAACCTCGATGACTGGGACGTGCAACTCAAGTTTCTCGTGGACACCACCGCGGTCAAGGTCGCGGTAACGGGTAGCTCGGCGTTGCGGATTGAGCGGGGACGCGACAGCTTGGCCGGGCGCATCAGCACCGTCGAAGCTGGCGTGCTGTCGCTGACCGAAATTGGGGCCTTGTGCGCGTTGGACGCGCCGCGACCGTTCTTGCCAGACAACGGCCTGCATTTGCTCATAGACCGAGCATTCTGGCAGCAACTGCGCGTCTATGGGCGGGAAAACGCCGCGTTTCGCGATGCGGCGTTTTGGCATTTTTCCGAGCGCGGCGGCTATCCCATCGTCCACAGTCGCCGAGATGTGGCATGGCCCTTGCTTGCGGATCAGTTGAACGAAACGGTGATTCAGCGCGTCGTGCAGCACGATTTGCGGCTCGGTCGCCGCGGCCGTCGGCGCGACGCCCAGTTGCTCGAAGCGGTTTTTCGCCTAGCTTGCCGCTATGCCGGGCAGGCACCGTCGGCGACGCTGTTGGCTGAGGAGGTCCGCTTGTCCCTCGGCATTGCGGCTGGCGTTCAGCAAGTGGCGCATTATTTGCGGGTGCTCGCCGATTCGCTGCTGATCCGGTTGATTCCGCCGCTGGAATTGCGGCTAAAAAGAAGGAGAGGCAGCCCCAAGCTGTGCTTGGCCGATCACGGCTTGCGGGCTAGTTGGCTGCAAGAGCAGGTTCCATTGACGCCGCTCGCCTTGGCCGCGCAGCCCGAATTCACCACGCTGGCTGGCCACCTCGCCGAGAGCATTTTGGGCTCGGTTGCCGCGGCGATTCACGGCTTGGACATCGCCCATTTTCCCACCCGGGGTCTAGATCTAGAAGTGGATTTCGTCTTCACAGTTGGCGCCCAACGCATACCAGTAGAAATCAAATACCAACGCCGCGTGGACCCCTTGCGGGATACACTCGGTCTGCGCTCGTTCCTCGAAAAATCCGCCAACAACGCCGCGTTTGGTTTGTTGATTACCCAAGACGATGCCGCCGAGGTGGATGATCCGCGCATTGTGAGTATGCCCCTATCGACGTTTATGTTACTTAGGTAATGCTATGACCACTCTGTTCGTCACCGGCGGTGCCGGTTTCATTGGCTCTAATTTTATTCGCTACTGGTTAGCGACCTACCCGGCTGACTGCATTGTCAACTACGACTTGCTTACCTACGCCGGCAACTTAGCTAGCCTCCAAGACGTGGAAGCAAACTACGGCGACCGCTACACTTTTGTCCGCGGCGATATTCAGAATGCCGATCTGACCCGGCACCTGTTTGAGCTTTACCGCCCCGACTACGTGGTCAACTTTGCGGCGGAATCGCACAACAGCTTGGCCATTGTCAATCCCTCGGCCTTTTTCCAGACCAATGTCGTGGGCACGCAAAAGCTGCTGCAGGCCGCGGCTGACGCCCAAGTGCCGCGCTTCCACCACATTTCTACCTGCGAAGTGTACGGCGATTTGGCCCTCGACGCGGACGAGTCCTTCAGCGAGGAATCGCCCTACCGGCCGCGCACGCCATACAATGCGGCCAAGGCGGCTGCCGACTTGGCCGTGCGCGCGTATGGCCACACCTTTGGTCTGCCGGTAACGCTGTCGAACTGCGCCAACAACTTCGGCCCCTATCAATTCCCCGAAAAAGTCATCCCCTTCTTCGTCGTCCGCCTGCTCAGCGGCCAGAAGATGCCGCTGTACAAATCGAGTCAGAACCGCCGCGAGTGGCTCCACGTTGACGACCATTGCCGGGCCATTGACCTGGTGTTAAAAAAGGGCGAAATCGGTGCGACGTACAACGTGGGCAGTGGCATTGAAAAAGACGTCGAAACCATCGCCGATTTGATCCTCGACGCCTTGGGGATGGATGCTGGGCACAAAACGTATGTCGATGACCGGCCCGGCCACGACCGGCGCTATCTGCTCGATGCGCGCAAAATCCGCACCGAACTAGGCTGGGAACCGCAAGTCGATTTTGCCGCGAGCTTCCGCGCTACCGTCCACTGGTACCGCGACAACGAAGCGTGGTGGCGTCCTCTACTCAAGAAAATCCAAGTCCGCGAAGAGGGCTGGTAAAGACAACGAGGTAGCATGAGTACTGATTCCTTTGCCGCAATCGTCGGCGATGCCGACGATGACATCTACCAAATCCGCACCCGCGCACCCGGCCCCAGCGGCAAGCTGCCGCTGACCATAGAGCAAGTGGTAGCAGCGCCGAGTGGCCACATCTTTGGCTACAGCCAGAACGCGGGGATGGGCTGGAACCCCGACGAGTTGGGTCGGGGAGAGTTCCTCATCGTCAGCACCCAGGGCGGCATCCGCGCCCCGGATGGCCGGCCGATTGCGTTGGGCTACCACACCGGCCACTGGGAAATCGGTCTGCTGATGGAGGCCGCCGCCGCGGAAATCCACCGCCGCGGCGGCATTCCCTTTGCCGCCTATTGCTCAGACCCGTGCGACGGCCGCTCGCAGGGTACGACGGCGATGTTCGATAGCCTGCCGTACCGCAACGACGCAGCCGTGATCTTGCGCCGCTTGATTCGCTCGTTGCCAACCCGGCGCGGCGTGATGGGCGTGGGCACCTGCGACAAGGGCTTGCCGGCCGTCCTCATCGCCCTAGCCGGGACGCCAGACCTGCCGGTCATCGTCGTGCCCGGCGGCGTGACGCTGCCGCCGGAAGAAGGCGAGGACGCCGGTAAGATCCAGTCGGCCGGGTCGCGGCTGGCACAGGGCGAGATGGATATCGACGATTTTCAGGTGCTCGGCTGCCGGGCCTGCGCCACGCCGGGGGGCGGCTGCCAATTTTTGGGGACTGCGGCCACCACCCAAGTGGTGGGCGAGGCGCTGGGGCTGTCGCTGCCGCATTCGGCGCTGGCTCCTTCGGGCGAGGCGGTCTGGCGCGATATGGCCGTGCGCTCGGCGCGGGCGCTGATGGCGCTGGAGGCCGCCGGTATTTGCTCGCAGGCGTTGGTCACCGATCCGGCGCTGCACAACGCCATGGTCGTACACGCGGCCTTTGGCGGTTCGACCAACTTGATCTTGCACGTGCCGGCTATTGCCCATGCGGCCGGGCGGCGGCGGCCCGAGGTTGAGGATTGGGACCGGATCAATCGCGAGGTGCCGCGCTTGGTCGATGTGCTGCCCAACGGCCCGGAGTTCCACGTTACGGTGCGCGCCTTTTTGGCCGGTGGGGTGCCGGAGGTCATGTTGCACCTGCGCCGCCTGGGGCTGTTGGAGGAGGGGGTGATGACGGTTACCGGCCGTACGCTGGGCGAAAATCTCGACTGGTGGGAGAATGCACCGCGCCGACACCGCTTCCGCCAAGAATTGCAAAAGCTCGATGGGGTGGACCCAGACGACGTGATAATGGACGCCGATCGCGCTCGCGCTAAGGGGTTGACTAGCACTACCTGCTTTCCGGTGGGCAACATCTCGCCCGAGGGCGCAGTCGTCAAAAGCACGGCCATTGACGCTTCGCTTTTGGACGCGCAAGCGGTCTATCGGCACACCGGACCGGCGAAGGTTTTTACCACCGAACGCGATACTATCGCCGCGATCAAGGCCGGCAAAATTGAGCCGGGCGACGTACTGGTGATGATGAGTTGCGGGCCGATGGGCACGGGGATGGAGGAAGTTGCGCAGGTTACAATCGCGCTCAAATACACGGATGTTGGCAAGCGCGTGGCACTGCTGACGGACGCGCGGTTTTCGGGGTTTTCCTCTGGCCCTTGCATCGGGCATATCGGGCCGGAGGCCTTGGCCGGCGGACCAATCGGCAAGCTGCGAGACGGCGATTTGATCGCCATTGAAATCGACTGCCGCAACCTGCGCGGACGCATTGATTTGGTCGGCTGCGACGGCGCGGAGTTCGGCGCGGAGGAAGGCCAGCGGGTGCTCGCCGAGCGCCCCTTGCGCCCCGACTTGGCACCCGAAGCAGAACTGCCCGACGACACTAAATTGTGGGCCGCACTGCAAAACGCCAGCGGCGGCACTTGGGGCGGTTGCGTCTATGACGTGGATGCGATTGTCGCCACGCTTGAGGCGGGCCGCGCGGCGTTAAAGGAGTCGTTATGAGCGGCAAGCAGATCGTCGTCGGCATTACCGGCGCCAGTGGGGCACTCTATGCTGGTCGCCTGCTGCGCGCCCTGCTTATTGGCGGGCACCACGTGCATTTGGTCCTGTCCAAATATGGGCGTTACCTGCTCGTCGAGGAGTTGGGTTTCCGGCCCGGCAAGGAGAGCCTGCGGGCGTTTATTAGCCGGTGCTACGGCGAGGAGACCCAAGCGGGTGAGTTGTGCGAGCACAACGCCGGCGATCTAGCCGCTACCATCGCCAGTGGTTCGGTGGCCATCGACGGCATGGTGGTGGTGCCTTGTTCGGTCAAGACGCTGGCGAGTATCGCCCGCGGGGCGGCTGCGAGCCTGATTGAGCGGGCGGCCGATGTCAGCCTCAAGGAGCGGCGACCGCTGGTGCTGGTGG
Source organism: Candidatus Latescibacterota bacterium (assembly GCA_965221515.1). Taxonomy (GTDB): domain Bacteria; phylum Latescibacterota; class UBA2968; order UBA8231; family UBA8231. The sequence continues at coordinate 1,851,741 of OZ244897.1, read as the reverse complement.
TGCGCGAGACGCCGCTCAACCTGATTCAGTTGCGCAATATGACGGCTGCGGCCGAGGCCGGGGCCATCATCCTACCGGCCATGCCAGCCTTCTACCAAAAGCCGCAGACTTTTGACGATTTGGGCGATTTTATCGCCGGTCGCATTTGCAATGTGCTGCGGGTTGAACACCAACTTTTCCCACCGTGGCCGGGGCCAAAAGAAAAAAAGTAGTCCTATATCAGCGACGTTAGCTGGTTGCGCCACAACGCGCGCGGCAGCATGCCTTCGATCAGCCGCCCTTCCTCTCTGGCAATGGCGCGGCAGACGGTCCACGGACCAAAGCGGCAGAAAATTTCGCCTTTGAGGCCGGTGGAGCGATCGCAGTAGAGCGGGCGTCCGGCAAACAAGTCCTGTAGTTGAGGCCAGCTCAACTCGATGCTGGGCCCCTGCATGAGATGCCCCCACGAGGCAACGGTTTGTTGCGACAGGTAGTGGTAGCCTTTGTGGGGGCGAGCCACCTTCATGCCGCCGCGGACGAAGTAGGGCAGATGCTCTTGGATGGCCGGGCCAAGCGCCGGTTGTCGGCATAGGTGGCGATTGCTGAGGGTGAAGATCTGGTCTGCGGGGCAGGGCAAAGTGCTGCTCCACCGGTCTTCGATGGCGCGGCGGGACTCGGCCGCAGTGCCATCGGTGGCCGCAGTTTGCCAAGCCGGAGCGTCTGCCGGGCTTGGCGTTGGTGCGCGTTTGGCAATGCGAGCGACGAAAGCCCCTTCGGTGTCGTGGTGGTGGGGCCAGATGCGGACGCAGTGGGCGAACTCGGCGGGGAATTGGGCGGCCAGCGCATCCGGCAGCGGCGGGCCGGCCAACGCTGCGATGGGGAGCACCGCGACTTCTTCTTTATGGCGGCGCAACAGCCCGAGGAGCACTTCTTCGTTTTCTTCCAGCGACAGCGAGCACGTCGAGTACACCAAGGTGCCGCCGGGGCGCAGCATCTGGTAGGCCGCGCGCAGGAGGCCCTTTTGTTGCTGCGCGAGGTGCTGGGCGTCTTGCGGCGACCAGTAGGCGAGCATGTTCTGGTCTTTGCGCACGATGCCGTCGCCCGAGCAGGGGGCATCGACGAGGACGCGGTCAAAAAAGTTGGGAAAGTAGCGCGCCAACATAGTCCCTGGCGCTTGGGTCAAGACGTGATTGGCCACCCCACAGCGCTCCAAATTGCCCACCAGAGCGGGCATGCGCTTGCGTTGGAGTTCATTGGCCAGTAGCAAGCCGCTGTTTTGCATGTGTGCGGCAATCTGGGTGGTTTTGCCGCCGGGGGCGGCGCACAGGTCGAGGACGCGCTCGCCGGGCTGGGGGGCCAAAACTTCGACCGCTAGCATGGGGGCCTTGGCTTGGACGTAATACGCGCCGAGGGCGTGTTCGAGGGTCTGGCCGAGGCTGGCGTCGCGGTCCGGCCAGGCGAAGCCCTCGCGGCACCAAGGCACGCTTTGGCCGTGCTGGTGCAAGTGGGGGCGCACATATGGCCCTTGGGCTTGCAGCAGGTTCAAGCGCAGCGAAGCCGGGGGCGGCGTCTGCGAACAGTGATAAAAGGCCGCGCGCTCTTGGTCGTTGGGGAGCAGGCGACCAAGGTATTGGAGCAGGGCCTGTAGTTTATCGGGGTCGTGCGCTTTGCGCGTAGATGGCGTTGTCTGTTTATTCATCGGGCAATTCAATACCACCTTTTGTCATTCCCGTGCAAGCGGGAATCCAGTCCAGCGGCCTAGCCGCTTTGCACAGGCACGACAAAAGTTGCGTACCATTAGTCAATAAATATAATCCATACAGCAAGGGCATGGGCTTTACACGCTGCTTCGTCGTTAGCGATCTGCACCTCGGATCGGCTTATTTTTATTCTCGCCACTTTTGTTGTTGGCTGGATACTTTGCCCCAAGGAGTGCCGCTCATCCTCAACGGCGACGTCATAGATCGGCCAGGCCAAGCCCTGCCCGACGCCCATCGGGCCGTGCTGGAGCGTCTGGTCAGCGAGTCGCAATCTCGGCCCGTAATCTGGGTGTACGGCAATCGCGATGCCGGGTTCAAGCTGGCCGAGTCGGGGCAAATTTGCTTTGTCGAGAGCTGGCGACTGGATCGGCGGTTGCTGGTAATGCACGGCCATCGGCTCGATCGGCTGATGCCTAGGCATTCGGCGTTTAAGTGGGTCTTTCGCCTTTTGCACCGTTGCCGCATCGGGCTCGGCGGGTGCGACGCCCACGTGGCCGAGTACGCCAAGCAATGGCCTCTGTTCTACCGGGTGCTCAACGAGCACGTAGCGCGCAATGCCCTGCGCGTGGCGCAGCAGGAGGGGGTTGAAGCCGTGGCCTGCGGGCACACGCACGCGGCCATGGCCAGTAAGCGGCAGGGACGGCGCTACTTCAATACGGGTGCTTGGACCGAAAAACCGCTCCACTTTCTCGAAGTGGCCCCAGACCACATCGCTCTACATACATACGAGGACGACTGTGATTAAACGGATACTCTTATTGGCGGTGGCTTTGGGGCTGCCGGCCAGCGCCCAAGAGGAGGGTTTTGTTTGGCCCCTGCGCCTTGCACCAGCCCTGTCTTCTACCTTCGCCGAATCGCGTTCCCGCGCTTTCCACGCTGGGATAGACCTCAAAACTTGGGGCGAGACCGGCCACCCGGTACAGGCTTTGGCGGACGGCTATATCTGGCGAGTGCGCACCTCGCCGTGGGGCTATGGTCGCGTGCTGTACCAGAAATTGGCCGATGGCCGCACTGTGGTCTATGCCCATCTGGAGGACTTTGCCGCGCCGATGGCCGAACTCGTGCAGCAAGCACAGCAGCAGCGCGGCCGCTACAGTGTGGATTTGTATTTTGCGGAAGGGGAAATCCCAGTGCTCGGCGGTGCGGTCATCGGTCGGAGCGGCGAAAGCGGGGCTGGCCCTCCCCATTTGCACCTGGAGCTGCGCGACGCAAATAACGTGGCGATCAATCCCCTCTTGCACGGATTTGCCATCGCCGATACGGTCGCGCCGACTTTGCAACTGGTGGCCATCACGCCGCATGGCCGCAATGCCCAAGTTGAGGGAGGGCACGACCCCTATATGCTGAGTTTGCGCTGGCAGCCGAGCCGGGGGGAGTTGGTCGGGGTGCGGACCGTGCAGGTGTTCGGCCCGGTCAGCATTAGCGCGTTGATGTACGATCGCGCCGACGCGGCGCCCAATAAGCTGGCTCCTTATCGGGCGGAATTGCACCTCGACGGCGAGTTGGTTTTTGCCGCGCGCTACGAGCGGGTCGGCTACGGCGATATGCACCAGTTGTATTTGGACCGGCCGCTGGCTGCTGTTAAGGGCCGGGTGAGTCGCTTGTACAACTTGTGCCGCCTGCCGGGCAATCGCCTCGAGTTCTATCAGGGGCCGGGCGATGGCATCCTAAACTTGGCCCAGGGGCGGCACGAGGTCGTCGTCGTCGCTGCCGATGTCAACGGCAACGAGCGCCGGGCGCGCTTTGGCTTGGTGGTCGATCAACCGCCGGTGATTGCCGGGGCGCGGATTGTGGCGGCCGCCGATGGAACCTTTATCGAAGCGCAGCTGAGCGATGCCGACGATCCACTGGTGGAAGTAGAATTGGCCAGTTCGCGCGATGGCGAGACTTGGCGGCGGGTCGATCGGCGGCAGAGCCGCTCTGGCCCGCTCAAGTGGCAGATCCACCGCAACGCTTCCCACTGGCGGATTCGGGCGCGCGATCCAGCGGGTGCTACGGCCTTTGCCGTTTGTCGTCTGCCCGACGACACCGCGGTGCCGACTTTTGCCCTAGAGCGCCGTCCCCACGCGGATTTTGTCGAGCTCGTGATGCGCTATGCCCAAGTGCCTAGCGCGTCGCCTTTGGTCCGCATTGATACCGCTAAGGTCAGTCCTCGCCAGACCGGCTTGCGCGAGTTCCGCGTCGCCGTGCCGCTGAACGACCCGGCAGCGGGACCGGTTTTGCTGCGGACGCCCGGGGCCGCCGTACAAAAGGTCGCCCTCGATCGGCAATTCGTGCGGCCGGGTGCTGCTGCCAAGCTGACCTATGCCAACGGCACAGTCGAATTGGGCTTTGCCGCCGAGAGTGCCTATGCGCCGTTTTGCCCGCAGGTCGAGGCCTTTGCGCCGCAAGTACCGGCCGCGCTAGTGGCCGCCGGGCCGGCTTTTGCCTTGGGACCTGAGGTGAGCTTCGACCGCAAAGTCGAGCTGCGCTTGCGCTACGACCGGAGGGCGTTGCCGCCGGAGAAGCTGGGCATTTACCGAGAGATCGCCGCTGAAAAGTGGTCGCTGGTGAGCAACCAGTGGGACGCCGGCAGCCGCCAAGTCGTCGGGCACGTGCGTCGCTTGGGTCGCTATGCGCTGTTGGCCGACTTGGAAGCGCCTGAGATCGCCAGTTTGCAGCCCGCTGAGGGAGCGGTTGTTGGCTCGCGGCCGGCAATTGGCGGCGCAGTGCGCGACCAAGGCGCGGGTATTGGACGCGAAGCAGACATTGAGTTTGAACTCGATGGCCGCCCGCTAGTCGCCGAATACGATCCAGAAGCCGGGCGCGTGGCCGGTCATTTGCTCGAAGACTTGTCGCCGGGGGTACACCACCTAGTGCTCAAGGTGCGAGATATGAGCGGCAACCAAGCCGAGGTCCACTCGGAATTTACCGTGCGCTAGCGCAGCGGTACAGGGGCCCCAGCTTGGCGCAGCGACGCCTGTGCGGCCTCCAACACGCGGACGACGCGCAGGCCGTCGTGGCCATCGCTGCGGGGTGTTTGGCCGGTGCGGACGCACTCGGCGAAATGCTGGCACTCCAGCTTGAGCGGCTCGGCCATGTGCAGCCGCGGGATGACGACATCGCCAAAGCGCAACGAGATCGATTCGCCGTACGAGTCGTATTGGGGTCGCTCGGCCGATTTGTCGTAGATGCGCACCTTTTCCGTGCTTTCCACATCGTCAAAGACCGCCATTTTGCGGCTGCCGACCACGGTCAGGCGGCGGATGCGGTGCGGGTCGAGCCAAGAGAGTTGCATCTGCACCATCTTGCCATCGGCAAAGTGCAAATTGACGAAGACCACGTCTTCGATGTCGGGTTGCAGATAGCACTCACCGCGGGCGCTGACCGCGTCTGGCTCTTGGCCGAGCAGGTACAGGATGACTGAGATGTCGTGGGGGCCCAAGCTCCACAAGGCGTTTTCGTCGCGGCGGACAATGCCCAAATTGACGCGCTGGGAGTACAGATAATACAAGTCTCCTAGGGCGCCTTCGTTTACTAAATCGTGCAGCATTTGGACGGCCGGGTGGTATTTCAGTAGGTGCCCGACCATCAGCACGCGGTCCCGCTCGGCGGCTAATTCGACCAAGTGGGCCGCTGTGGCGACGTCGAGGGTCATGGGTTTTTCGACGTACACGTGCTTGCCTCGCTCTAGGGCGCGGCAGGCCAGTTGGTAGTGCTGGGCGGCTGGGACGGCTAATACCACGGCGTCGAGCGCGTCGTCGCCGAGCACTTGGTCGTAGTTGGTGGCGATGGCAACTTCTGGGTACTGATGCTGGATGGTGCGGCGGATTTGCGGGCTGGCGTCGCAGACTTGACGCAGCTGAACGTCGGGCAGGTCGTGGAAGACGCGGACTAGGTTTTTGCCCCAATACCCCGCGCCAACGCAGGCGATTTGAACGCGATTCATGGGCGCTGAAAATAAGCGCCGACGGCGGCGGCTAAGCGGGCCAGGGCTTGGCTGCCCTCGGCGTGGGGGTGCGTTTTTACGACTGGCTCGCCCGCGTCGGCTTGGCTACCGACGAGCGGGTCGAGCGGGATTTCGCCTAGATAGGGAATGTCCAAGCGACTGGCTGTGGCGCGGCCCCCTCCGGCTCCGAAGATGGGGTCGGCCTGGCCGCAGTGGTCGCAGCGGAAATAGCTCATGTTCTCAACCAAGCCGACGATGGGTACTTCGGTCTGGCGGAACATCTCGACGCCGCGCCGCACGTCTTCGAGGGCAATGGCCGAGGGCGTGGTGATGATTAAGGCCGCAGTCAAGGGCGCCACTTGGGTCAGCGTGATTTGTACGTCCCCGGTCCCGGGGGGCAAGTCTATGAGCAAGAGGTCGAGCTCGCCCCAAGTGACGTTGAAGAGGAATTGGTGCATCATCTTGGCCAGCATGGGGCCGCGCCACACAACCGGGGTGCCGGCGTCGATTAGCAACCCCATGGAAATGGCTTTGAGGCCGTGCGCGGATAGGGGCTGGATTTGGCCCTCTGTTGCCGTCGGTCGGTCGGCTAGACCAAGTAGGCCCGGGATGTTGGGGCCGTAGATGTCGGCGTCGAGCAAGCCGACCTGTAGGCCTTGGTCGGCCAAGCTCACGGCCAAGTTGGCGCAGAGCGTGGACTTGCCGACGCCGCCCTTGCCGCTAGATATGGCTAGCGTATCTTTGATACCGGCAATGGGCTGGCGGTCGTGGGTTTGTGGGGCGTTCACTGAAGTTCCTGCTGCGTAGTGGCAAATTTGAAGTATAGAGGAAAGACCTGCTCGCGGCAAGGGGATAGACAAAGGAGTAGCCGTGTATAGGATCGCACTTTTGGTCGTCGTTTTGGTCCCTTTGGGTTGCACCAATGTCAACCAGATGCACACGCTCTATCAGCAGGGCGACCACGCGCAGCTAGAGCGGATTATGGAGATCGTCTCCCGCCAAGACTACCCCTATGCCACGCGGCGCAAGGCCGCGCGCATTCTCGGCGAGATCGGCGACCGGCGCGCTGTGCCGGTGCTGAAAATGGCGCTCCAAGACTACGACCAGCGCACGACGCTCAAGCAGGACGCGCTGCGCGCCTTGGGCGCCATTGGCGATCAGAGCGCGGCCTTGGATATAGGGAGGCTGCTCAACTACTCGCTCAATACGGCCGACTCCGAGCTGCGGATGGCCGCCATTGAAGCGCTTGGCGCGATCGGCGGGACTAAGGCGGCTGAAATTTTGGTCAATGCGCTCGATTACTACGACATGCTTACTTTGCGCTCTGAGCAGCGAACCCTGCGGGGGGTGTTCACCGGCGAGGAGATATCGCCCTATCCCTACGGACGGATGCATCCAGATTCGACCGACGGCCCGCGACGCTATCCAAATGTGGGATTGGACCCCTTTGGCGAGGGGGGGCAGCCTCGGGTGAGCATGTTCGGCACCCCCATTGAGCCTAGGCAGATGGAATACGACCCCACGCCCGAGGAGCGCACCCTAACCCGTCGGGCGCTTGCCGCCGTGGGGGCCGACGCCATTCCAGTCATTGAAAATCACCTAGACAGCCTGCGCGTAAGCCGTCCGACCTTGCGCAAGGAGTTACTGGTCGTAATAAGCGAAATCACCGGTGTTGCGCCGGTGGTAGAAGCCGACTCCACAGGCTCCGATCTGTAAGTTGACAAGGGTACGCCAAGCCCATATAATAAGACGATTCTATCCGCAAATCGTCTAATACGCGGACGCTTGGTTCGCCTATGGACCCCCGGCCGAAAGGCCCAGTATAATTCGAGGTTGTCACCCATCATGGAAAGCGATATCGGCCCGATCCTCGGCGATTGGAAATACGCCCCAGGCGAGCTGAGCGTCCGCAAGATACGAGGCGGCAATGGTCGCGCCAAGCTCCAAATCCGCATGGATATGGGCTTGATGCAGCTAGAGTGGCGGGGCCGTCCCGACGCACTCCGTCCGCACGGCTATGTGTCGCTGTTGGATTACTACCGCCAAAAGCGCCGCGAGTGGGAAAAAGCGCACGGCCCGGGCAGCTTTCGGCTCTCGCACGAGGATTGTTCTGAACTGGCCCAAGAGGCCATGAAATACTATTGGCGGCGGATCGGTTTTTTTGAGCTCAAAGAATACGAGCGCGCCCAAGAGGACGCCGAGCACAACCTCGCCATCCTCGACTTGTGCTACGAATACGCCGAGGAGGACGAAGATCGTCAGTTAGCCGAACAATACCGCGTCTTTGTCACAGCGCATCGGGTGCAGGCGCGGGCCCTGGCCTGTCTAGATGCCGATAACCACGCCGAGGCGCTCGCTGAGATCGGTCGAGGCATCGTCGAGATTGAGGAATTTCTCGCCAAAATTGGTCAATTGGACCAACTCGACGAATGCCCTGAGCTACTTTTTTTGCGCGAGTGGGAGCGCGAGGTAGAAAGCACTCGACCGCGCACGTTGCGCGAGCGGCTGACGGCGGATCTACAGGCCGCAGTCGAAGCGGAGCGATTCGAGCTGGCCGCCTCGCTTAGAGATCGCTTGCGTTCGCTCGAGACTGAACGAGCCGGCAGGTCGTCTTGAGGGAGCAATTGCTGTCGCAGAGTGGGCCGAGGGGTGCTGTCTCTCGGCCCTTTTACTTTGTGCTATTGGCCTTGTTAAGTGCTTGCGGGCAAATGGCCCCCAAGACGACGCCCGATGGGCCGACGGTCCAGATCCTCCAAGATCAGCTACCCATAGTAGGCGACAACCTGCTCGATTTGCAGTTGTTCAGGCCGGGTACTGGCTCGCGCCCCCTGCTAGCGCTGCTCGAATGGGAAACTCCTTCGGGCGAGCAGCAGCAGGTTGAGCACCGGTTGCAGGTCCCGCAGGGGCGGCTAGTGCGTTATGCGCTGCCGTATCGGCTGACAGAAGCTGGCATCCACCGGGCGGCCCTGCGGCTCTACGATCCGGCAATCGACACCCTCATCCACGCAGTCGAAGCGTTGCGCTTGGTTGCCCGGCCGGCTTGGGAGCTTTTGAGCGATCGCTCGTATTATACCGTAGAGGATGCGATCCGCTTCCGGCTGCGGTGCAATCGCCGCGCTGATGCGATTATCCCGGTGACAGTCGAGTTGCAGCGCGGCGACGAGGTGTTAGATCGCGTGGATCTAAACATGATCGGACCGCAGGTAGATGGGTCCTTTGCGGCAGACGCCTTGCCCACCGGGCGTTATGAGTTGGTGGCGCGGTGGCTAGACCCGGTCGGCGGGGCGGATTCGCTGGTCGTGGCCTGCGCTAAGTTTGCGCCGGCCGCCCGCGAGGTAAAAATCGACCTGTTCAGCCAGTCCTTGCTCGTCGATGGCGAGCCGTTTTTTCCCATTGGGCTATACTGGCTGCGGGCGGATATTCTCGCCTCAATGCGCCAGTTGCATTTCAATTCCGGGGATTACTACTACAAGCTGCGTGGAGAAGAAGTCGCCGCGCTGATGGATGCCGCCGCCGTAGAGGGGATGCAGATACTGCTAGAGCTGACCGAGTATGCTCGGCGCCAGCCCGAGCCGGATTATCGAGCCATCGCCGCCCTCGTCAAACGCTATCGCCAGCATCCGGCGCTCTTGGCCTGGTATCTGGTCGATGAGCCCGACGAGACCAAAATGGAGCCGGCGGCGGCCCTAGCGATATACGAGCTGATCCGGGAACTCGATCCATATCATCCGGTCTATTTAGTCAACAACCGACCGCACACATACGCCGCCTACTCGGACGCCAGCGATATATTGGCTATAGACGTCTATCCAATTCCCAATTATCCCATCAGTCAGGTGGGAGACTATATGGAGCGGGCGCGCTGGACTTCGCTGGAGCGCAAGCCAGTCTGGTTGATCGCCCAGGCATTTGGCGGTGTGGAGCATTGGCCGCGCTCGCCGACGGCGAGCGAGTTGCGGAACATGATCTACCAAGGCTTGGTTGGAGGGGCCAAGGGCGTGTTGTTTTATCGCTATTGCCAAGAGAACGAGCGCCACATCCAGCCCCTCGGCCTGTGGCGAGAAGTGCAGCGCCTCGCAGTCGAGCTGGCCGAATTGGGCCCGGTGCTTTTGCAGCAAGAGCACCGCTTGGAGGCACAACCAGCCAGCGGTGAGGTCGCAGTGGCAATCAAAGAGTACCAAGGCGATTTTTACGTGTTTGCCGTCAATGTCGCCGAAACTCCGCAGCCGCTCGATTTGCGTCTGGAGGGCTTGCCGCCGATGGGGCGGGCTGAAGTGTTGCGCGGTCAGGCGGCCCCGACGCTGGCCAACGGGCGGCTGGCGGCAGAGTTGGAGCCGCTGGGCACGGCGGTTTTTCGCTTGCAGACAGCGGGTATTTAAACAGGTAATCCACTGGCTTTAGAGCCGGTTAAAGGGGAGGAAACTATGGCCAAAAGAGTGGCCCTCAACAAGCGAGATCGAGAAAAAATGAGAAAGGTGCTCTTGGTGCGCCGCGCTGAATTGCTCAGCGACCTAGACGGCACCGAGCACGAGATCGACGAGTTGCAAGACCCCAAAGCCGACGATCTCGACCGAGCAGTCGAGGCTGGGGCCATGGAGCTTTTGGTCGCGCTGGGGGATACCGAGCGCCGCGAACTCGAGGAAGTCACGCTGGCGCTTGAGAAGCTGGACAGCACGACGTACGGCAAGTGCGAAGCCTGTCTCGAACAGCCCTTAAACCTGTGTCCGACCTGTCCGTTTATTCCCAAGCCGCGCTTGGAGGCCCTGCCCACGGCACGGCTGTGTGTATCCTGTCAGGAGGCCGAGGAGCAGAACCAGATTCCGTCCTATACCCGGCTGCGTCCACGGCGAATGTTTGGCGAGGACATAGAAGAATTCTCGCATCCGCTGATGGATTCAGAAGACGACAAGTAGGCGCAGGCGCGCCTAGGAAGGCGGATGGGATGATTAAAAAGCCAGCTCTTTTAGCTCGGCCATGGTGGCAAGCCGCACGTTTTTGAGCTGGCGTTGGTAGCCTATGACCGCGGCTAAAGCGTTGATTTGGGCTTGGGTCAAATTGCCTTGGGCTTGGAGCAATTGCTGGCTGTCGGCCAAGCCGAGTTCAAAGCGGCTCTGCTCGACGTCATAGGTGCGTTGGGCAAATTCGAGGGCGGCTTGGCGCAGGTCGATTTGGCGCTCGGCCTCGTGGACGCGGCGCGTGGCGTCGCGAACTTGCTGGATGATTAGGCGGCGCTGCTGCTCGCGGCCAAGCCGGCTTTGCTCCAAGGCGATACGCGCTTGGCTGATGTTGGCCTGCCGTTGGCCGCTGTCGATCAGCGGGAGGCTGATCTGCAAATCAACTCCCCAGCGGTTGCGCTCGAAATTGTCGCTGATGGCGCTGATTTCTGGGCCGCGCCCCTGCATGCTGACATTGGCCCCGAAGGTCGCGTTAATGCCGTTGCGGCGGCGTGCTTCTGCTAGATTCAACTCGTTGATTTCGGCAAAAATTTCGGCCCGTTTCATGTCGGTGCGGCGCGCCAAGCCGATTTCAAGGGCGCGTTGGCCATCGATGGGGTGAATTTCGTACTGGACCTCGGTGTCGATTTCGAGCGGTTGCCACACATCGAGTCCGAGGGTTTCGCGGAGCAGGTCGCGGCGCAATTCGATATCGGTTTGGGCTTGGTCGTAGGTGGCCTCGGCCTGTAGCATCTCCACCTGTAGGCGCAGGGCTTCCACTTCGGCGATGAGACCCACTTCAAATTTTCGCTGGGCCAACGCTAGGTTGGCGCGCGACTGAGCTAAGCGCTGTTCCTCTATTTCGAGCTCGCGGACGCTCTGCACCAAGTCGTAGTAATCGTCGATGACTTGGCCTTCTAGTTGGAGACGCTGACGGTCGAAATTGAGGCGGGCGCTTTGCAGGCCGTACTCGGCGCGCTTGAGGGCGATTTCTTCACTGGGCTGGCCGAGTATGTCGCGCTCGTAAACAAGGCGCGTCGAACCCGAATAGTCGAGAAAGTCCTCGCGGCGATTGGACGAGAAGTCGCGGCGTAAAGCCGCCGAGGTCAGCGTGAATTGGCCCAGGTGGCGCAGGCGCTGGGTCATGCGCAGGTTGCCGGAGTAGGAGACATCGGTATTCTCTTCGCGGACTCGGGTTTGGAGCGCGACGTTTTCTTGGGTGTCGCGCAGTTCGGTCAAACTAGGGGCGGTGACAAAAGCGTCCATGCCGAAGGTAAAAGGGGCGTGCGCCGCCGCTAGTTGGCGGCGGCTGTCGTCTAGGGTTTGTTGGTCTATTTGGTGTTGCAAGTTGTTTTGCATGGCCAAGTTGATGCACTCTTGCAGCGAGAGAACCTCGGCTGTCGCACAGGTCGTGGCGATCAACAGGCCGCTTAGGGTCCATAGGTATTTCATCACAAAGTCCCTTCTCATGGGTAGCGGTTGCCTGATAATTATACAATATGCGTTTTACAAAAGCCAACCGCGCCACGCGCCAGCGGTGCCAATTTTCCGCTAGCGCGTTTTATATTTACTATTAATAGACTTAAAGCTCATCGAGAATCTAAAGGAGCAATGCGATGACCACCCTCACTACCCCCGTGTTGGCGGCCAAAAAAACCGCTGCCGACCTCGCGGTTAAAATTTTTGCCGATGGGGCCGACCGCGAGAGTATGCTGGCCAGCTATGCCAATCCGCTCGTCGCTGGGTTTACGACCAATCCGACCTTGATGCGCCAAGCCGGCGTTACCGACTATCGAGCCTTTGCCCACGACATCGTCGCGGCCATTCCCGATCGCCCCATTTCTTTTGAAGTCTTTTCGGACGAATTCGACGACATGGAGCGCCAAGCCGGCGAGATCGCAACTTGGGGCGAAAACGTGTACGCCAAAATTCCCGTCAGCAACACCAAGGGCGAGGTCAGCTACGACTTGGTCCATCGGCTGTCTCACGCCGGGGTCAAGGTCAATGTCACGGCCATTTTTTTGCTCGATCAAGTGCGAGAAGTGGCCGCCGCAGTCGAGGGCGGGGCACCGTGTTGCGTGTCGGTTTTTGCCGGTCGCATCGCCGACGCCGGCTTAGACTACATGCCGGTGATGGCCGAGTCGGTCGAACTGCTCGCGTCTAATCCCCAAGCCGAACTGATCTGGGCCAGCCCCCGCGAGGTGTACAATGTCGTCCAAGCCGACAGCATCGGCTGCCACATCATCACCTGCACCAGCGACATCATCAAAAAGCTGCCGACCTTGGGCAAGGAACTGGGGCAGTTCTCGCTAGAGACGGTGCAGATCTTTTACGCGGACGCCACGGCGGCCGGCTACAGCCTATAAGATAGGCGGATGAGTTATACCCAACAGTACTTGGCCGCCGCGGCTCAAGTGGTTGAGCGGCTAGACTGCCAGGCGATCGAAGCGATAGTCCAACTCGTCGTCGAGACCCGCCAGCGCGGTGGGCGGCTGTTTATCCTCGGCGTGGGCGGCAGCGCCGGCAATGCAAGCCACGCGGTCAACGACTTTCGCAAGATCGCTGGCATTGAGTCCTACGCCCCGACCGACAATGTCTCGGAACTGACAGCGCGCATCAACGACGACGGCTGGGATACGGTCTTTGCCAACTGGCTGGAGGCCAGCCGGTTGACCAAAAAAGATCTGATCTTGGTCTTGTCTGTCGGCGGCGGCCATCGCCCGCTGAACACCAGCGTCAACTTGGTTGCAGCCTTGGAGTACGCCCAACAAGTCGAAGCCAAGATCTGCGGCATCGTCGGACGGGACGGCGGCTTTACAGCGCAAGTCGCCGATGCCTGCGCGATCGTGCCCCCGATCGCGCCGATCACGCCGCTGACGGAATCCTTCCAAGCCGTCATATGGCATTTAATTGTCTCGCACCCCGAGGTGCAAGTTGGGCCGACCAAATGGTAGATGCGCTAGCGACATTCACGACGAAAGGTTGAATATGTCTGCGGTCCCCCAAGGATTGCGCCAGTTTTTGCACCGCTATGTTCCAGCCCTAGAACAGGAGCTGTTCTCGTTTTTGGTCGTGCGCGAACCCGAGGACCTCCTATATCGCTTGATGCGCGACTACCCGGAGCGCGGCGGCAAGCGATTTCGTCCGGTGTTGGTGCTTTTGGCTTGCCAAGCCTGCGGCGGCGACCCCAACAAAGCCATGCGGACTGCGGCGGCCTTTGAGATGTTCCAGTCGTTTGCGGTAGTCCACGACGACATTGAAGACGATTCGGAGATGCGGCGCGGCAAGCCCTGTTTGCACAAGCTGCACGGTATCCCATTGGCCATCAACATCGGCGATGCCCTATACGCCAAGGTTTTTGAGATTCTCAGTGCCAACCGCGAGGTGTTGGGGGCCGATGTCGCGCTCGATTTGATCGACGAGATGATCCGCGGCTCGTGCGAGACGTTTGAGGGACAGGCCTACGATGTCGGCTGGATTCGCCAACGCTACATTCCCAGCGAGGGCGAGTTTATGACCATGTTGCGCAAAAAGACCGGGTGGTACACCGGCCGGGGGCCGTGTACGGCTGGGGCGATTATCGCCGGGGCCGATATGGAATTGCGAGCTCGTATCGGCGACTTTGGCGAGTCCATGGCCATCGCGTTCCAACTCCGCGACGATCTACTGAACTTGAGCTCTTCCGCCCAGGATGCTGGCTCGGCGCCTGGGGTTACTTCCGGGGCCTACGGCAAGGAGCGGGGTGGGGATATTGCCGAAGGCAAGCGGACTTTGATTATCATTGACCTGTTGGGCAAATGCACGGCTGAGGAACGCGAAGAAGTACTGGCGATCTTGCACCGAGAGCGGCACCGCAACACCGTCGCCGAGATCGAGCGAGTCATCGCCTTGGTTGAGCACTACGAATGCGACCGCTACGTCGAGAGCGCGTGCCAGCAGAAGGTCGAGGAGAGCTTGGGGCACCTCAAAAAACTTCCGGCCAATCCCTGGCGCGAGATGCTGGGCGAGATGCTGGACTTTCTGGTCCGGCGCGCCTTTTAGTCCACTAGTGGATTTTCCAAATAAGCCAAAAGCAACCGCGCTGCGTTGACGATGCCGTCCCACGCGCAGATTTCGTATCCGTGGGTGTTGTCGCCGGGGTAGCCGATTAGGGCGGCGCGGCCGACGGTACCGGCCGCTTTGGCGAGGGTCGAATCGCTGGAGTACGAAGTGAGAACGGCCGTTTGGATGCCGAACCCGCCCGCGGTGGACAACTCGTCGAAGCAGTCGATAATGCGCCCGTCGTACAGGCCGCTGCCGTCGCGGACGCCGATGATGGGGTCGCCGCTGTTGACGGTGCCGTATTCGGCGGCGGCTGGGGCAATATCGACGGCGATGGCGGTATCAATGGGCAGGTGGGCCAGCGCGTAGGTGGCCCCGATGCCGCCGATTTCCTCGCTGGCACTGGCGATGAGATAGATGTCTTGGGCTGGGCGGCGTTCCCGCAAGTGCCGGCCCACTTCGAGCAAGATGGCCAGCCCGGCGCGACAGTCGAGATTGTAGCCGCAGACGCAGTCGCGCAGACGCCAGAGGATTTTGTGCTTGCCCGCGATGACGACCCGAGTGCCGGCGCGGATCCCGCGCTGGGACAGCTCCTCGGCTGTGAGCCTCGTTTCAATCCACATCTGTTCCCACTTGAGTGGTTGGCCGTCTTTGAGCCGCCCGGCCGGACTCTCGGTGGATACGTGCTTAGCTCCGGTGGACAGCACGCCCGGGCACAGGCCGTCCGGTGCCATGAGCTCTACCGGGCCTTCGCCTAGTGCCCAAGGGTGCAATCCACCCAAGGGCTGCACCCTGATTTTGCCGTCGGGGTCAATGCGCTTGACAATGAGGGCGATTTCGTCCTTGTGGGCGATGGCGGCCACAGGCTGGTTGTCGCTTTGGCCCTTGATGTGGATGATGATATTGTCGGCGGGGTCTTGCCAGAGGGCGCCGCCGATGGGGGCCGCGAGTTGGTTGACGAGGGCGTCGATCGCCGATTCCGCGCCCGATGGCGCGTGGGCGGCGAGCAATTGCTCGACAAAGCCGTAGAGGCGTTGGGCATCAATGGTCATGGAGTACTCCTAAGGGTAGGTGAGCGAAAATAATTAGGAGCAAGCCGCCAAGCAATTACCACGCCTCTACCGAGCTATGGCAAAGCAATCAGGCTGGTGTAGCGAGCGAGCCAATCACTTCTTCGGCCAGCCCGCGCAAGGTTTTTTGCAGCCGCAGGCGGCCGCGGTTGACGCGCGATTTGACCGTGCCGACGGGGCAGTTAATGATCTTGGCAATCTCCTCGTACGACAGCCCTTTCAAGTCGCGCAGCAGCACGGCGGCGCGAAATTCTGTGGGTAGGTCCTCGATGGCATCGACGACTAAGGACTTAACGCGGTTGCCGTCGGTTTGTTCGCCGGGCAGCGGATCTTTGGCCACCGGCTCGTAGAAGGCACTGGGTTGTTCGTCGTCGCTGGGGCTGATCGGAATCCAGTTCCAGCGCTTGCGGCGGCGCAACTCGGTTTTGGCCAAGTTACCGGCAATGGTATAAAGCCAAGTGGAAACTTGTTCGATGGCTGGGTATTGGTGGCTGTGGCGCAGGCAGCGCAGAAACGTCTCTTGTACGATGTCCTCGGCCGTTTCCCTGTCGCCGACAAAGCGATAGACAAAATTGTACAGGGGGATGCGGTAGCGTTTGACCAGTACGCTGAGGTGGCCTTGGTCTTCGGCGGCCCGCAGCAAAATTTGCCGATCGGTGAGTTCATTGATCGCTACCATGGTGGTGCTCCTTTCTGGTATAATGCAAGCAACTATCGTCATGGCTATGCGTGTACAAAGCAATAATCGTGCCATTCTTCAATTAAGGCGGAAATGGGCACTTTATTGCCCGTTTTTAGGGGTAATTGGCACCAAAAAGCCGCAGGTAGCACTCAGAAATCTGACAATCCTCAGAAATCTGAGGCGCGTCTTTTGACAGCTACAGAGGCAAACGGTAGATTTCGCACCGGTAAATTTACCCGCGTAATCGCTGGAAATGGAGTGCTTTCGTGCAAGAGTTGGCCACGCGCTTGGAGGCCTTGTGCCAAGCCAAAGGGGCCGAGAAATTCTCGGCTGAAGAAATAGTCGAGTTGTTGACCGACGGCGAAGAGGTAGCTTGGATCGTCGATCAAGTGCTGCCAGCGGCCCCTGAGGCGGACCGCCGTGAAATGGGCCAAGTACTGGCCGAAATCGCCGCTGTAGTGGCACCGGCTCCCGGCGCAGAGCCAGACGATGAACAACCGGCCGCCGTGGAAGAGTTGGACTTGGCCGGACTCCAGCAGGCTTTGCCGCCCGGGGTTGACATGCAGGAAGTTGAGCAAATGCTGCGCTCGCCGCAGGGGGCTTTGCTGGCCGATTTTAGTGCCTTTTGCCAAGAGCGCGGCGTCGATGGCGAACTGGGAGAAGCCGAGATGAGCGCGACCATGCAGGCATTGCACGAGGAGTGGTTGCAGACGCCGCGGCCGGCATTGGAAGACGCAAAACCAGCCGACGTGCTGGAGGGCGGTCGGCTCTTTCCCGGCAAGGTGGAGACCTTCCGCCGCGAAACCCCCAAGGTCGGACGCAATGCTCGGTGTCCCTGCGGCAGCGGCAAGAAGTTCAAAAGATGCTGTGGCAAGGCCGCTTGAGATGGCCGAGATTTTTCCCTCTCCGGTTATTGAAGGCGTCTATATAACCGAACTACAGTCGCATGTCGATGAGCGGGGCCGCTTTACCGAGGTGTATCGCCAGGAGTGGTTTGCCCAGCGCGGCTGGGATGCTTTGCAGTGGAGTCGCTCGGAGTCGCAACAGGGCGTGCTGCGCGGCTTGCACTATCACCATCGCCAAGTTGACTACTGGCACTGCGGCGTGGGTGCGTTGCGCGTCGGGCTGTTCGATCTGCGCCGCAGTTCGCCCACGCGCGGGCAGGGGCAAGTCGTCGAGTTAGATCAAGCGGTATTGCGCGGCGTTTTTATTCCGGCCGGGGTAGCGCATGGCTTTTACGCCGTCACCGACGCGATGCTTTTTTACTTAGTCGATTCCTACTACGATGGTACCGACGAGTGGGGGGTGGCTTGGAACGACCCGGATGCGGGGCTGGACTGGGGTCTTGCGGGGGCGCCGATTCTTTCGCCACGCGATGCAAACAACCCGCGGCTGCGGGATATTCCCGCCGAGGAGTTGCCGGACTAAAAATGACCTTTGACCTCCTAACAGCCCTTTTAGACACGCAAGCGTTGCGCCTCGCTCCTCCGGGCGAGGTGTTTTGGTACACCTCCGGCACGGTCGGTCCTTATTACATCAACACCGAATACCTCTACGGCGGGCCGGAGCAGGCGCAGCAGTTACTCGCCTTCATCGACGAGCGCAAAGAGGACGGCGACTTTGCGCAGCGTTTGCAGGAGCGCGTAGAAAAGCAATACGCGCAAAATGCCGTGTATCGCCAAGTCGTCGATGGGTTGGTCTCGCTAGCCCGAGCAAGTGGTGCGCGCTTTAACGGGGTGTCGGGCGGCGAGCGGCGCGACTGGTTTTTTTCGCTCGCCGTAGCCCAGCGGTTGGGTAAGCCATCGCTGTTGATTTACAAGGATCGGCGGACGGTGGTGCTCGAGCGCCAAAAGCTGCGGCCGGTGCGCGCCAGCGACCTACATGTGCTACATGTGGCCGACTTGGTGACCGAGGCGTCGAGTTATGTGCGCGACTGGATTCCGGCTATAACTGCCAGTGGGGGGCGGATAGCCTATGCGGCTAATGTCGTTGACCGCGGCCAAGGTGGCCTTGAGACGCTCGGGCAACAGGGCGTTGCGGCCGGGGCACTAATGCGAATTGACGACGACCTGTTTGACCGCCTGCGGGCGATGGGTCGAATCGACCCGACCCAAGAGGCTGCCCTGGTGAATTATCACCGCGATCCACAGGCGGCGATGCGGGCCTTTCTGCAAGCGCATCCCGAATTTGTGCGCCGCTCACTTAACAGCGACGATGCGCGGACAGTGCAACGGGCGCGCTTGCTGATAGACGAAAATCCCTACGGACTAGACGCGGCACTGTGGCGGGCGTGAACTCCCTCCCTATACAACATTCTTTTGCTGCACGGCCCAATCCTCTACCCGGCCGCGGCCTCCAATTCCTCGCCTTCAACGCGCACTGAAACAAGCTGAGAAACCCCTTCTTCGGGCATGGTAACGCCGTGCAGGGCATCGGCTGCCGCCATGGTGATCTTGTTGTGCGTTACGACGACGAATTGGGTGTCTTGGGCAAATTCTTTGAGCACGCGGACAAAGCGGTTGATGTTGGCGTCGTCGAGCGGGGCATCAACCTCGTCGAGGATACAGAACGGACTGGGTTTGACTTGGTAGATGGCAAAGAGCAGGGCAATGGCCGTCAGTGCCCGCTCGCCGCCCGATAGCAGGGCAATGTTTTGCAGGCGCTTGCCGCGTGGGCGGGCGATGATGTCGATGTGAGCCTCGAGGGCATCGACGTTTTCTTCGAGGTGGAGGTCGGCTTGGCCGCCGGGGAAGAAGCGGACAAAGGTCTGTTTGAACGTCTCGCGGATTTGCTCGAAAGACTTGAGGAACATCCGCCGCGCCGTGCGGTCGATCAGGCTGAGGGTCTTTTTTAGATCCTCGGCGGCGATGACTAGGTCGTCGCGCTGTTGGCAGAGAAAGTCGTAGCGCTCCTTTTGTTCTTGGTGTTCTTCCAAGACGCCCAAGTGTACCGTGCCCAAGCGGTGGAGGGACTGCCGCAACTGGTCAATGCGCTGTTGCGCCGCTTCCTCGTCGATGGCTTCGTCGAGCGGCCCTAGGGCCGCGACATCGCAGTGGTACTCCTCCTGCAAGCGCTGGCGAATGTGCTGGGTCTGTAGGTCCAGCTCGGAGATGCGGACTTCGAGGCCGGTGCGCTGCTCGCGCTGTTGGTTGAGCTGCCGCTGCAAGTGGCTGATTTTTTCCTGCAACTCGCGATTTTGGCTATTGGCTGCGGCCCAGTGTTGGCGGTGCTGGTCTTGCTCGGCAGCCAAGGTCTCGCGGCCTTGATGCAGCCCTTTGAGCTCATCGGCCAAGGCCGTGCTGCGCGCACTGCAATCGGCCTGTTGACGCTCGGCCTGGGTCGCTTCAGCGGCGAGGCGCTCGATGTTGCTGTGCAGGTTGGCGTCGATGTTTTTTAGGCGCTCGGCGTCGCGCTCTAATCCTTGGACGATTTCGGCGCTACGGGCGTGTTCTACGCGAAGAGTGGCCAGTGCTTCGCGCCGTTCGCGCCGGTGCGCCTCGCTCTGTTTGAGATCGGCTTCCAAGGCCCGGCTTTCCTCGCTGAGGCGGGTGCTGTCAGCCTCGTTGTGGCGCAGGTGCTCGGCTTGTTCGGCGATGCTTTGGTCGAGGGCTTGGCGGCGCTTGGCCAAGCGGGTGCTCTCGCCGTGGAGCTGTTGGAGCCGCTCGGCGAGCCGCTCGGCGTCGGCGCTGGCGCGCTGGTGCTGGTGGAGCTGGTCGCGCTCCTTGGCGCGCCAAGTTTCGCTCTCAGCGGCTAGGCTTTCTATTCGTTGAGTGAGCGCGGCGAGTTGCGCGGCGAGTGCGTCGAGCCGGGGGCCGAGGGCTGCGCAGCGGGCTTTTTGGTGGGCGACGAGCGAGCGCAGGGTGCGGATTTCTCGCCCGCGGCCGAGGACGCCTGAATCCTCGACTTGACTTTGGCCGCCCGACGCGAGACCAAAAAGATCGACGGCGTCGCCATCGGGTGTGACGCAGCGCACATAGGCGTCTGGGTAGCGGCGGGTTAGAGCCAATGCGGTTTGCAGGTCGTCGACTAGAAACGTGTTGTGCAAGAGGCTGGCGACTAGGGGGGCGATGGCGGCGGCGGGTTGTATGTAGTCTAGCAGGGGGCCGCGCAGGCCGGGCATGGGGTCTGGGGTTAAAGCCGGACCGAGGGTGCGCGGGGGCGCTTCTAGCGAGAGAATGCCCACGCGCCCGGCCCGGTCGCGGAGATGGCCAATGCCTTTGAGCAGGCCGCTGTCCGAGTCGGCGATCAAGGCTTGCAACGCCTCGCCCAGGGCTATCTCGACTGCGCGGGCGTGCGCTGTTTCGACTTCAACTAGGTCGCCTAGGACGCCGCGAAAGAGAGCAGCGTGGGGCGATTCGAGCATCAGGGTGCGGACCCCGCTCTGATAGCCTTCGTAGCCGGCGCGGACTTTTTCGAGGACCTGAAGCCGCGCTTGGTTGGCCTCAGCGGCGCGCTGCGCTGCATCGCGTTGTTGGCCGAGGTCGCCGAGGTCCTGCTCGGTTTGGTCGCGGGTGGCCAGGGCGGTGGTGCGTTGTTGCTGGCAGGTGGATAGCTGCTGGCGGTGTTCGGCGAGGGCGGCTTCGGCGAGGGCGGCCGCTTGCAGCGCTTGCTCGCGCTCGGCTGTGGCTGCATCCTCCTCGGTGCGCATGGCAACGGCGCGTTCGTCGAGGGCGTCGCGCTCGGCTTGTTGGCGCTCGAGTGCGCGGCTTATTTCGTTGCCTTGGCGCAGGTGCTCCATGCGCCCGCGCTGGCGTTGGTCCAACTCGGCGCGGTAGCGGTCGTATTCCGCTTCGGCCTGCGTGGCGCGCTGCTGGTGGGCTTGCAATTGTCGCTCTATTTGGCCAAAAGCCGCGTGTACTTCGTCGAGGTGCCGGGTATTGTCGCGGCGCTGTTGCTGGACGGCTTCGAGTTGGCTGCTGTAATCGGCGCGCTCGCGGCTGGTGCGGGCGCGGATTTGTTCGGCCGCTTCGCCCCGCTCGCGCACGGCTACGAGGAGTTGTTCGCGCTCGTGGATGGCTTCGATGCGGCGATTGAGTTCGAGGCCGGCTTCCTGCATGGCCTTCTCGGCTTCGGTCAGCACCAGGCGCGCTTTTTCGAGCTCGGTCTCGCGGCTGGTGAAGTGGGTATTGCCTTGTTCGGCGGCCTTGCTGAGGGCGGCGAATTCGTCTTGCAGCGGGGCGATTTGGGCGCTGAGGGCGAAGAAACGCTGGCGTCCCAGGCGCACGTCGAGTTGGTCCAATTCCCCTTTGAGCTCGCGGTAGCGGCGGGCGCGGCCCACTTGGCGGCCGAGATAGTCAACTTGGCGTTTGACCTCGGCGATGATGTCTTCAATCCGCTGTAGATCGGCCTGGGTGGCCTCTAGGCGGTTGCGCGTGGAGCGCCGCCGAACTTTGTACTTGGTGATGCCGGCGGCCTCTTCGAGGATGCGGCGGCGGTTCTCGGTCTTGTCGCTGATGATCTCATCCACCATGCCCTGCTCCATCACCGCATAGGCACCTTGGCCCAAGCCGGTATCCATGAGCAGGTTGGTGATGTCTAGGAGGCGACAGGGAATTTTGTTGAGTAGGTAATCGCTTTCGCCCGAGCGGAAAAGACGCCGGGTTAGCACGACCTCGGCAAACTCGACCGGCAGCGCATTGTCGCGGTTTTCAATCGCTAGTGCGACTTCGGCCATGCCGAGGGCCTTGCGCTGGCGAGTGCCGGCAAAAATCACGTCCTCCATGCGCTGGCTGCGGAACGTGCCAGCGCGCTGTTCGCCCAAAACCCAGCGGATGGCCTCTACTACGTTGGACTTGCCGCAGCCATTGGGGCCAACGATGGCGGTAATGCCCGGTTCAAAGGGAATGACGATCTTTTGGGCGAAGGACTTAAAACCGAAAATCTCAAGTTGATTCAGGCGCACGGTCTAGCTCCTGACGGGCGCTGGGGAGGGACGCTCCGCTGGGGGAGAAGGTGAAGGGCGGGCGCTGCTAGGGGAGTAGGTAATGGCTCAGGGGAAAGCCATTTATTAAGTACTAAAAAACGAGAAACGCTGTCAAGACAATGGCCGCACTCAGAAGTCTAGGGCCGAATCATCGATCGTGGCCGGATCGTCTTCCTTGCCCATGGCGATGATGTGCTCGGCGGTGATTGCTTGGCGACCGGCGTAGCCGGCGTTCAGTTCGTGCCAATAGGCGACTTGGGGTTCGCCGCGCTGCCAGCACAACAGCACCCAGCGGCCTTGGTAGGTGGTGGGGAAGTCGAGCAGGCCGTGTTCGAGGCCGCCGACGGGGAAACGGAGGCCTGCGGCGATAATTTCTTCGGCGACGATGCGCTTGGTGTCGATGATTAGGTCGTTGATGCGGCGACGGTGCTGGTCGAAGTCATCGCGGTCGGGGTTGGTGCTGCGGGTGACTTCTTGGCCCCAGAGCGCGTCGAGGATTTGCAACTGCTGGTCGTGGTGGCGGATGGCCCTCTTTTTGACCGCTAGGCGCTGGAGCGCGTCTTCTAGCTGAGGCAGCTTGGCGTTGGCCTCTTCAATGGTAAATGCCTTGCGCGTCATGGGAGTTTGTCGGCTGAGCGTCGTTTGCTTGTTATACAGCAAAGTATAGGCATTCAAATGCGGCGCTACAAGCCCTTGCGCTGCTTTTGGCGATGGGTGATATTTAACCCTGTTTTACAACCTCGAAGGGGTCGGCGCAGCCAGCCCCGTCTTTTTTATTTTGAGTTCAAAGTTCACCTATGGCGGTTACGATAGAAGAGGTCCACGGGGTCGCCGAGTTAGCGCGGTTGCGCTTTTCACCCGCCGAGCAAGAAAGGCTGGTCGGAGAACTCAACCGCGTCTTGCGCTACATGGATACGCTCAACGAGCTAGACACCACCGGGGTAGAGCCAACGTCCCACGTGCTGCCCCTGGCCAACGCGTTTCGCCGCGACGAGGTGGTGTCCTTTGCCGCCGCGGCCCAAATCGTCGCCGCGGCCCCGCAGCGCCAAGAGGATTACTTCAAAGTTCCGAGAATTATCGATTGAATATTGAGCAGCGGAGGCAGCGGACTGTCGCCGCTTTTTTGTTTGGCTAGCTCGAAGGAGCGCGTAACGTGGCCGGAGAATACAAAGGCCCCAAATACGTCGTCGTAACTGGCGGCGTGATAAGCGGTGTGGGCAAGGGCTTGACCACTGCTTCGATCGGCAAAATTCTGCAGCAATACGGCTACAGCACCACCGCCGTCAAGATCGATCCGTACATCAACTACGATGCTGGCACCATGCGGCCGACCGAGCACGGCGAAGTGTGGGTGACCGACGACGGCGGCGAAATCGATCAGGATTTGGGCAATTACGAGCGCTTCTTAGGATTGGATCTGCCGCGCTCCAACAACCTGACCACCGGGCAGATTTACCACACGGTCATCGAGCGCGAGCGCCGCGGCGAATACCTAGGCGAGACCGTGCAGCCGATCCCCCACATTACAGACGAGATCACCCGCCGTCTGCAGGCAGCGGGCGCGGGCTATGACATCGTGCTGGTCGAGATCGGCGGCATTGTCGGCGACTACGAAAACGAGCCGTTCCTTTTTGCCGTAAAGACCTTGGAGCGCGACTTGGGTGAGGAGCACTTTGCGCATCTGCTAATCACCTATCTGCCCATACCTCCACACGTCGGCGAAATGAAGACCAAGCCCACCCAGCAGGCCATTCGCATGCTCAGCGAGCATGGCATTTTTCCCGACTTCATCGTCTGTCGCGCCGAGACCGCCACCGACGAGGTGCGCAAAAAAAAGATCCAGATCGGGGCCAATGTGCCCTACGACCACATCATTTCGGCCCCGGATTCGGAGACCATCTACAACATTCCGCTGGTTTTGGAAGAGGAGCGGCTCGGCGAAAAGATCCTCAGCCGGCTCGGCTGGGCACCCAAGAAGACGCCAGACTGGCGGCCTTGGCTGGAATTGGTCAAGCGCAGTCGGCAACCGCGGCGGCGGGTCCGCGTGGCTATGGTCGGCAAATACGTGGCCACGGGCGACTTTCAGCTAACGGACTCGTACATTTCGGTCAACCAATCGCTGATCCATGCGGGCGTGGCCTCGGATGCGCGGGTCGAGATCACTTGGATTGACGGCCATCAGTTTGAACACGGCAAAATGGAGTTGGCCGCGCTCGACGAATTCGACGGCATTATTGTCCCTGGGGCCTTTGGCGCAGGAGGGGCCGAAGGCGTTATTGCGGCCATCCGCTATGCCCGCGAGCACAACATTCCCTATCTGGGCCTGTGCTACGGCTTGCAACTGGCCGTCATCGAATACGCTCGCAATGTCGCCGGGGTCGCCGAGGCAACTTCCGAAGAATTCGATGCGGATTCCGAGTGGCAGGTCGTCTGCGTCCAAGACGCCGACCAAAAAAGTGCGCTAGAAGAAAACCGCTATGGTGGCAGTATGCGCTTGGGCGCGTACGCCGCCGTGTTGAAAAGCGACAGCCGCGTCCTCCAGATTTACAAAGCGGCGGGCCGTCTAGCAGAAGACGCCCGGCGCATCGAACAACTGCTGGCCAATCCCGACCAAGCGTTCCGCGTTGGCTTGGTCATGCTGGAACGCGACCAAGTCGCCCTAGAGCGCCATCGCCACCGCTACGAGGTCTCGCCTCGTTTCGTCGAACTGCTCGAAGAGGAGGGATTGGTCTTTGCGGGGTATCACCGCCGCGTAGATGGCACCCGCTTGATGGAATTCATCGAGTTGTCCGATCACCGCTTCTTTATCGCCACTCAAGCTCATCCCGAATTCAAGTCGCGGATGGACAATCCTGCACCGGTGTTTGCCGGGTTTGTCAAGGCCGCTCTGGCCTACCAACAGGAAGTCGCAAGCCATGCGGAGGGGCAGGCGGCGGCCTCCTAGTTCGGTGGGCGGTACAATCGTTGCAATGGGCCGCGCTTTCCCTGGGGGAGCGCGGCTTTTTCGCGCCGGGTGCTGCGGGGCGGTGCTTTGGGCCTGTGGCGCGGGAGAAGTGCCCGAAGAACCGCGGCAAATTCCCGCGGTCGATGGAGAAGCATGGGATGCGCACATCGAGATGGGGCGACCCGGCTATCGCATCGAGATTCGCGCCGCTTATTGGCGCGAATTTTCCAAGTCAGAGCAGATCGTCGCCACTGGTGGGGTGGAGGTCGCGTTCCGCGCAGAACAGGCCGTTTCGACGCTGCGGGCCGAGCGCTTGGTGCTAGAGCGCAAGCGGGATCGCTTTGGCGTGGCTGGCGGCGTGGTTTTGCGCGCTGGGGACAGCCTAAAGGTGCAGGCCGACACCCTGTTGTGGGAAAGTGCGCCCGAGCAGTTGCGCATTCCGGGTGCTCTGCAAGTGGAGGTTGGCCAGGGACGGGAGTGGGGTCGCAACCTCACGAGCAATCTCGCCGTAGATGCGTGGTCTTTGGAAGCGGTCGAGGGGCTTTGGCGCGGTCGGGATGGAAAGATGGTAAAAGTGCGCGCCCAACGCGAGGAAAGCCGCCGCGTCGAAGGGGTGCAAGAAATCACCTACGACAGCGTTGAGGTGCGCTATGACGGCGTGCGATTGACCGGCCCGCACGGCGCGTTTTTGCCGGCGGCCCGCCGCTTTGACCTCGCTGGCGGGGTCGCAGGAGCCGACTCGCTGGCGCAGTTTGCCGCTGGTGCAGTTTCGCTGGATGCGCAACAGCAGCGCTTGGTGGCGCGGGGCGCGGTCCGCTACCGAGAGGAGGAGGCCGAGCTGCGGGCCGCCGCAGTAGAGCAAGACCGCCGCGCAGCACGATTGCAGGCCCGGGGAGAGCCAGCGACCTTTGTACAGGGCCAGCGGCAGATCGAGGCGGATCAATTGACGTACTCGCGTGCCGAGCGTGAATTGACGGCGCAAAACGGAGTGGTCTTGCGCGCCGGAGTGCGCCAGTTGACGGCCCAAACCCTCCGCTATAGGCGCGATGGCCAAGTCCATGCCGAGGGCGCGATCGCGCTAAAGGCGCCCGAGTTGGACGGCTCGCTGGTTGGTGATTCGCTCTTTTTCGACTTAGAACAGGAGGCTGGCTGGGTGCGGGGTGCGCCCTCGCTGCGCCAGCGCGAACTGGTGCTGGCCGCCGCTGTGTTGCGCTTTGATCTGGCGCAGAGCCAGTTGGCTGGAACCGGCGGTTTTGCGTTGCGCGCCACAGGACTAGAAGTGGTGGCCGCGCGCGGGGCCTACGAAGCAGATTCAACGCGGGTGCTGGTCGCCGAGGGGGTCGTGCTGGAACAACGGGACGACGAGCGCAACTACCACAGCCGCCTGCTGGCCGATTCGATGGTCGTCGCCTTGGCCGACAGCCAAGTCGAGTCGATTGTCATACCCGGCCAGGTGAGCGGCCAAATTGCGGTGGGGGACCGCGCTAGTTGGATCGAGGGGCAGGGCGGGCAAGTCTTTATGGCCGACGGCGACTTGGCGCGGGTTGAAGTTAGTGCCGCAGCCGACGTGACCCACCGCCGGACCGCCAACGAAGAAATCAATCGCTTTCGCGGGCAGCAGATGACCCTGTACTTTGACCCGGCGGGATTGCACCGGGCCTTGGTAAAGGGCGCGGCCGAGTTGGTCACGCGACGGCAAGAAGACCAAGAGGTTTCCGTCAACGAGGTCGGCGGCGAAGAATTGGATATCCGCTTTGTCGAAGGGGCGCTGGCCGAGGTGCGAGTCGGGCCGGAGATCGAGGGCCATTACTATCCGCCTGTAGAGGAGCCGTAAGGTGGCATTGGCAACGCACGCATTGAGCAAGCACTATGGCAGTCGAGCGGTGGTTGACAAAGTTAGCATCCGCGTCGAGCCAGGCGAGGTCGTCGGTTTGTTGGGGCCCAATGGCGCGGGCAAGACCACGACCTTTCACAGCATCGTCGGCTTTGCGGTGCCGGATGGGGGCCGTATCTTGCTCAACGATGCAGATATCACCGGGCTGCCGATGTATCGCCGGGCGCAGCTGGGCATTGGTTATCTGCCGCAGGAAACTTCCATTTTTCGCAAGCTGAGCGTGGCCGACAACATGCGCGCGGTGTTGGAAGCGCGCGGGGTCGCCAAAGCGCACATCGCCGAGCGCCAACGGCAACTGCTAACCGAGCTGGACTTGTTAGAACGCGCCAATCAGCGCGCCGACACGCTTTCGGGCGGCGAGACGCGCCGGGTCGAAATCGCCCGGGCCTTGGCTTGCGAGCCGCACTACATGCTCCTCGACGAGCCTTTTGCTGGCATTGACCCGCGCACGGTCGAAGACATCCAAAACATCATCGTCGAACTAAGAAATCGGGGCCTCGGCGTGTTGATTACAGACCACAATGTGCGCGAGACCTTGGAGATTGCTTCGCGCGCCTATATCCTAGTGGATGGTAAAATTTTAACCGCCGGCACGGCCGAAGAACTAATTGCCAACGAGCAAGTGCGGCGAGTTTACCTCGGCGAGCGCTTTAGCTAGGTCGGTGCGTTTGCACCTTGACTTTTGGGGCGACACGGGCTTGTTTTTACAGCTACTAGGGTGAGTTTTTTTTACTAAATGATTAATTTACAATAGTTTATAATGCTTCGTCCCGAGCAAAATACCGGCTTGCGCCTCCAGCAAAGGATGGCACCACAGCTCATCCAATCGCTGCGGCTGTTGCAGATGTCAACCTTGGATTTGGCGTTGGAAGTCAAGCAACAACTCGAACTCAACCCCTTGCTCGAAGAGGTCGTCGAACTGCGCGAGGAGGGGCAAGAGGAGCAACTGCGCGAGCAGGAGGAGGGACTCAAAGCAGAAGAGGATCTGCCGGCGGAGATTGAGGACACCGATTGGGACGCACTATTGGACGACCAGTTCGACGCCGGCGCGTACAATAGCGAGCGGGCGGAATACGATCCCAATTGGGAGACCAACCGCGAGCCACAGGAAAACCGCATCACCGCCATGCCGCCCCTCTTAGAGCACCTGTACCGTCAGCTAGGCGAGCTGGGCGATTTGGCACCGCAAGAGCACGCTATCGCCGAGTACATCATCGGTAATATCGACGAGCGCGGTTACGTTGGCTGTTTGCTCGCCGAAATTGCCGCTGATCTACAAGTGGAAGTGGCTGCGGTCGAAAAGATGCTGCGCGTCATTCAGTCTTTTGACCCGCCTGGAGTCGGCGCCCGCGACTTGCGCGAGTGTCTGATGATCCAGTTGAGCCAGCGCGCCGATTCGCTCAGTGCCCTAGCTTTGCAGGTGGTGCGCGACCATTTAGACAACTTGGCGCGACGGCGTTTGCAGCACATCACCCGGGCCTTAGCCATTTCCGACGACAAACTCAAAGAGGTTTTGCAGGTCATTGAGCGCCTACAGCCGCATCCGGGTCTGTTGGCCAGCAGCGACTACGACAATCTTTTGACGCTAGATAACAAAGTCGCGTACATCACGCCGGACTTGGTCATTGAAAAAATTGGCGAGGAGTGGCAGGTGTGGCTGGCCGACGGGTCGATGCCGTCTTTAAAGATCAATACTGAATACCAGCATCTGCTCAACAATTCCCCTGGCGACGGTGCGGCTGCGGTCAAGGACTACGTGGCCAAAAATCTCAACGACGCCCGCTGGCTGATCAACGCCATCCACCAGCGCCGCACGACCATACTCAAGGTGGGTAATTACCTGTTGCAGGCGCAGTTGCCCTTTTTCGAGCAAGGGCCGTCGCGGTTGCAGCCCTTGGTCTTGCAGGACGTGGCCGACGCCGTGGAAATGCACGTATCGACGATTAGCCGCGTCAGCAACGGCAAGTACGTGCAGACGCCGCACGGGGTCTTTGAGCTGAAGTACTTCTTCGGCAACAAGCTCAGCACGGATGAGGGCGAAGATGTGTCCGTGCGCTCAGTGAAGGAAAAAATTTCGCAGCTCGTCACCGATGAGGACAAGGCCCGGCCGCTTTCCGATCAACAGATTGTCGAGGAGTTGAGCAAAAACGGGCTGAAAATTGCGCGGCGCACGATAGCCAAATACCGCGACCAGCTAAAAATTCCGGCCCGGCGGTATCGCAAAAAGCTGTAGAGAGCCCGCCGGAGATGTGTGCAACGCGCCGCGCCTGGCCGGCTGGCTGCGACTTAGCGCAATCGCCCCGCGCGGTCAAACGCCATCGCGGCCAGTGGGCCGGTTTGCTCTAAATCGGGGTGGTCGCCGAACTCTCGCAGCAGGCTGGCCGATAGGTGGATGTGGCCGATGTCGAGGGTGTTTTTGATGCGCACCACGCGCGCTTGGGCGGGATCGGCGAGGTTTTGCACCGAGAGCGCGGCTGCAATGGCCGCGCGGTCGGTTGCCATGACGACCGGGATGTACGCGCGATTGAGGAAGGTGGTGGTAAACACATTGGCGTACGTAGCCTCAAAGTCGATGCGCTCGTGCAGGCGGCGGGTGATGATGTCGGCGAGGCCGACGCCGTTGGCGTTGCCATGGGTTTCGTCGGTCAGGTCGAGCACCACGATGCGGGCCGCGCCCGGAGCCTCCGGCTCTTTGACGCCGGGCAGGAGCATGCGGCCGACGACGTTGGTGTCCATGCCGGTACCCGAGATATTCTTGCCAATTTGCTCAATGATCAGCAGGTCGATGCCTTGGACTAAAATGCGGGGCATAGTGCGCCGCGCTTCCGCCAAAAGCTGGGGCTCGCGGCTTGTAAACTGCCCGGGTTGCAAGGCTGCGACGCGCAGGGTCTCGTCGTAGGCGTTTTCGACGAGGGCCAAGCCCATGAGAATTGGTGCTTTGTCGAGGATGCAACGGCCCCAAGCCGGAATCAGGCGGGCGAGGCTTTCGGCTCCCCCGGCATGGGCGATGGTCGCGCCTTGGTGGCTGCCTAGGCCAATGGTCATCATTTTCATCAGGCCGCTTTCAAAGGTCCCGCGAAAAGAGGTGTGCGGCTTGACGCGATTGATGAGCACTACGCCGTCGGCTTCCGTGGCCAGTCGGTTGAGCACTACAGGGGTGCCGTCGTCGAGTTGGCCTACCTCGACGGTGTCCATGGTCGCCTCGACCGGACAGCCCATGCTCTCGGCGTCGAGACCGTAGCTGGCTAGCACCTGCTTTTGGCCGGCGGCGGTCGCACCGCCGTGGCTGCCCATAGCTGGCAGCAGGAAGGGGGAGCCGCCGGCTTCTTTAACGCAGTCGATGACAGTGCGCGTGATGAGCCGGATATTGGCGATGCCGCGGCTGCCGCCCGTAACGGCGATGCGCGCCCCGGGGGCGATGGCGTCGGCCAAACCAGCGTGCGCTAGCTGACGGCGAACCTCGTCGGCCACGTCGGCGAGCGAGTCGCTGGCAAAGTGCTGCTTGACCGGGGCCATTGGTGGCAGTTGCACGGTGGCTACCTCTAGGCTTGGCCGACTAAAGCGGCGCGCAGGCGTTGCGCCCGCTCGAGAATCGGCCGGGCCGGTTTGGGCACCGGCTCGGTAGCCGGGGCGATTTTCCAGATAAAGACGACCGGGCCTTCTGCGGCAAAGTGTTGGTCGAGCTTGGCGTCGAAATCGTCGTCGGTGTCGATAGTATAGACGCGCTGGAGGCCGGCCCCGCGGCAGATTTGCTCGTAGTCGATAAAGGCCGCCCCGGGCACGGGCTGACTGCCGGTTACTTCGTAGGTGCCGTTTTCAGTGATGACGAGCGTTAGATTCGGAGCCGGGCGTTGGGCCAAGGTGACGAGGACGCCCAGCGACATCAGGGTGCTGCCGTCGCCGTTGATGCACAAGATTCGGCGCTCGGGCTGAGCGATGGCCAGGCCTAGGGCAAAGTCGGCGGCGTGTCCCATAGCACTTTCGACGTGAGCAAAGTCTAGCGGCCCGTCCGAATGCGCGGCCCAAGGCATGGCCACGCTCATAGTGGTGACCACGACTTGGTCGGTGCGCTTGGCGGCCAGTTTGGCGAGGCAGGTGTATTTGTCGAGCATCTTAGACTGTCTCCGCGACCAGCAACACAGCGGTTGGCAGCGAGGTCTCTTGGGCCTTGGCGAAAGCGCGGTCAATTTGGTCGCTGTCGTCGTCTGTGTGCATGGCGGTGTAGGGGATGTTCCAAGCCTTGAGCGTAGGCTCGAAGAAGGTGGCGGCGGTATCGACTCGGGCAGCCCCCGGAGCCATGGTTGCGTAGCCGCGATAGCCGACGAGCATGACCAGGGGAATGCCCATGTTGTAGGCCGTGCCGCGGAAAGCGTCGCCGGCTTCTAAAAAGCCCGTGTTCTGGATCAGCACCAGCGGATGGGCACCGCCCAAATACAGGCCAGAGGCCAAGCCGTACGCCTCGCCCTCGCGGCTGGTGAGGATTACTTCGATGGTATCGTGTGCCCACAGGCGCTCGTACAGGACGCAGGAGCCGTTGTCTGGGACTCCTAATACGTGCGTAATGCCGTGCCGTTGGAGGGCGTCGATGATCTTGGCAGCGCTAATCACGGTATTACTCGGCAAAGATCGCACGGGTGGAGATACCGCTCTGATGGCCTTGCTGCTGGATGCCGCCGACAAACTGAGCGGTGCGGCCAGCCGGGGCCGTGCCGGCGTAGTATGCGCTGAAGGACTCGTTGAAGGCGGCCAAGCCGGCGCGATTTTGCGCCGAGTCGGCCCCGGCGACGATATAGGCGTTGTTGAAGACGCCGTCCTCTTTGAGGCCGGCCCCGCCGGCTTCCTTGATCCGGGCGTCGAGCGTGCCAAGCTGCTGGCCAGCGTCGTTGCCGCCGACGGCTGAGACGTGGACTTCGCGCACGCCGTGGTGGCTCAGCGCCGTCCAAGTTGAGAAACCATCCTCGAGCTGCCCGGAGCGGATGATTTCGACTTGGCCGGAGACCACGCGCGGCTGCGGCTCGACGATGCCGTCGAGATTGGGGATCCGCGACACCGGGTAGATCAAGCCAGCGGGGCGGTCGTCGCCGTAGTACTCGGCAAAGACTTGGCGGGTGGTCTCGATGCGCTGCCAAGTTTGGTCGGGCGCGTCGTCGATGGCCACGAGGATTTCCATGAATGCGGTCTGCTTTTTGAAGTCAATGCCTTGTTCGGCAAAGGGCTTGGCGTATTGCTCTTCGAGGACGAAGCGCATTTCTGCGGCCAAGTCGGAGCCGAGCGTGGTGATCGTTTCGCCGTCTCGCTGGTGCATGACCGAAGCACCCGACGGCTGGTGATCGACCCAAGTGCCGTAGTCGATGGTGCCACCGCTGATGGAGACGGTCTCGCCGACACAGGCTTTGATTTGGACCTCAAAGAGGGCCGCTGGGTCTGGGAAGCCCTCTGGATGGGTAAAGCGGGCCATGCGGTTGGAGCGCAATGGGCCGCCGGTGACGGCTGCGATCATGGCACCGTAGCAGGCGTTGAAGTCGTTTTTGCGCTGGTCGCATTCGCCGCGGTCGGCCGAAGGGGTGGTCCACAAGACGTCGGTTTTGTACACGTCCGACCAGTGGACGCCGCAAATTTCGAGGCCCTTATTGAGATTTTCGATGGTGCCAAACCACTCCGAGCCAACGTCGTTGGCGTATTGGGTGCCGACGTTGCCCGACGGCTCGACTAAGCGCACGACATGGCCGTTGTCGTCGGTGATGATTACTTCGGTGGGGTTGGAAAAAATGGCGATGGGGTTGTGGCGGACGATGCTGACTTGGGCCATGAGCTCCTCGATTGATTTTGTGAAATGTTAGCGTGATTTATATTGCAAAAAATAGGCGGTCTGCCGACGATAGACAATAGGGAGGGGCAGATGTCCACCTGTGCCGTGCTTTTTGCCAAAAAACCAGCGCCCGGAGCGGTCAAGACCCGGCTCCAGAGCTATTTGAGTGCCGAAGACGCCGCACGTCTGTACGAGGCCCTGCTCCTCGATTGCGCCACCGTGCTGCACGCAACACAGGCCGCTGCCAAGGTCGTGGCCTTTACTCCGGCCCATGCCGAAGACGCCCTGCGCAGTCTGCTGGCCCCGATTGGCGTCTTCGAGTACGCGCCGCAACCTGAAGGCGATCTGGGACAGCGGATGGAGGCCCTGATGCAGTGGGCTTTTGCGCGCGGAGCCAAGCGGGTGGTCCTCGTCGGCTCGGATAGCCCTTCTTTGCCGGCTAGCTACATTGACGAGGGGCTAGCGCTGTTGCACGACAAGGAAGTGGTCGTAGGACCGAGCACGGACGGTGGCTACTACTTGATAGGTCGGCGCAAAGGGGAAAGCCGGATATTCCAAGACGTGGCTTGGAGCACCGGGATGGTGCTAGAGCAAACGCTAGTGGGCTTGGGGACGCAGACGCTGGGCCTGTTGCCGCCTTGGTACGATGTGGATACGCCGGCTGAGGCTGGGTTCCTAAAGGTGCATCTCGAAGCCCTAGCGCGGGTGGGCAGCAGCCAAGGGCAGCACAGCTTGGCCGTGCTGCGCGACCTCGCACTGCCGCGGCCCTAGCGGTCGGCTTTGTTGCCAAACAAGGTTTCCCACTCGTCGAGTTCGTCTGGGTCGAGCGGCGGGTCGGCTTCGGTGCCGTCGCGGGTGGGCGCGGGGGCATGCGGTGTGCGAGTGGGGGCGGTGAGTTCGTCGATAAAATCCTCACAACAGGTCGAGCGGATCTTGTGGCGCGCTGCGCTGCGCTGGACAGCGCGGTCGGAACTGATGACCCGCAGCCACTTGGCGCCGTGTTTTTCTTTGACCGCCTGCGCGATCAAGTCATCGGCCTGCTGAGGGTAGCGGGAGAATTCTATGTCGATGTGTGGGCCGCTGGTGCTGGCTGCGCTTGGTGTCGTGCCGATGCCGTCGTAGTACAGGGTAATGTGCTTGTCGGTGCGCCGGCTGTAGGCGGCGAGTGCCTGCTGCAAGCTGTTGCGCGCTCGTTCTAGCGAGTCGCCGCGATCTTGGAAAAGTTGGCTGGCTTTGATGAGGTTGTAGCCGTCTATGAGCAGGTGCTCTTTCTTGGTGGTCATCACGCCAGATGGATGCCTTGGGCATTGAGTTGATAGGAAACCACGCGGCTGTTGGCAAAGGCTGGGCGTTGGCGCAGCTTGTCGAGCCTGGCGCGCAACGCGGCGGCTTGCCCTTCGGCGGCGATGAGGAGGGCAAAGCCGCCGCCGCCGGCCCCGGTGAGAAGCCCGCCCTCGGTCAGGTCGGTAATCTGCGGATTCGCAAAAAGGTGCTGCAAGGCGTCGTTGGTAGCCTCGGGGTCGAGGATGCAGCGCAACTGCCAGTAGCGGTTGGCCAGGCGCCCGAGGTCGGCGTATGCGCCCGCGCCCAGCGCCGCTACCATGTCGTCGTGAATGGCCAGCGACTCGCGGATGGCGGCATAACGCTGGCGGTCGCGCGACAGATAGGCGTCGAGAACGACGTTGAGGCCGCGGGTGGCCGAGCGCGATATTCCGGTGTCGAAGAGCACGACTCGCTCGGTGAACAGGTGCTCGTCCACCTCGGTGAGGAATGTGCGCTCGGGCGCGGGCAGGCCAGCGGTCGGCGGTGCGTAGAAGTTTTTGATGGCCGAGGGGCCGCCGCTGGCACCGCGCGCATCCTGCCAACCGCTGTTGAGGCCGAGGCTCTGTTCGAGCATCAGGCTTTGGTCGTAGAGGCTGGGGTACTCGCACGCAGGCGCGGCGTAGGGGTGGCCCGACAGGTGGTAGAGCATCTTGAGAATGGCAGCGGACAAGACGCCGCTGGTTCCTAGGCCAGACCCTTGTAGCACCTGGCTACTGGTGGTAATTTCCAAGCCGCCGCCGTCGGTAAAGGCGGCGATGTCTTCAATGATGTCTGTGGAACTCGGCCGGACGATGCCGGCGTGTACTAGCCCTTGCTTGACCAGCCGCAGGGCTTCGTCGCCGCTGCGGCGGTACGCAAAGAACAGCTCGCTGACGGTCGCCGCCGAACTGTGTTTGCCGGCCTCAAAATCGGCCTTGAAGCCGCGCGAGCGCGAGCGGAGAATGAGCTGGGGTTCTGCAAGCCGCCGGGCGGTGACTTTTAGCGGCGGTTGGGCACTTTCTTGTTGGCCCTGTTGCAGATCGACGGCGATGTTGAGCGTCTTGCCGCCCTGTTCCTTGCTGCGCAGGTGATTGTCCGAAGCATTGGCGCTGGAAATTCCCAGGCGCAGGGGCGATTGGATGCAAAAGGTTTGCTCGTAGGCCGCGGCGATCATCCGCGGCGCGGCAGCGCGGCCACTGTCGAGAGCGGCTAGGCTGCGCTGTAGGTCGATGCTCTGGAGTTGGTTGATGCGCGCCTCGTAGGCCGCCGCTAATTTGTCAATGTGCTTGGCTTCTTTGAGTTGGACAATGTCTGGGCCGTCGATACAGCAGGGCGGCAGGGCGCGCCGCCAGGCCCGCGACTGCTCGGCGGCGAGCGTCCGGTAGATGTCGGCCATGATGCGGGCGACGCGCATGCCGCGCAGATAGCGGTCCGAGCCATCGCACTTTAGTAAATAGGTGTCGAAGCGTTTGAGCACCCGCAAGAGCACCTTGGAGGATTGAGGGGGCAACAGCCGCAACAATTGGCGGTGGTCGATATCGACTAGGCCATCGACTAAATCGACCGCTAGCTGCGGCAGCTCTTGGGCGACCGCCGGGCCGAAGAGCGCGTCCCACTCGCGGGGCGTGGTCGCCGCGCAGAGAGCGTCGATGGCCGCCGGGGTCTCTAGGCGGGCTAGCAGTGCCTGATGGAAGAGTAGCTGGCGGAGGAAGCGGCGCTTTTCTTCGGGTTTGCCGCCGGACCGCGCCGCGTCGAGGATGTGCTCAACGAGCGATTGGACTTCGCGCAAATCAGCGGCTTGTTCGAGACGTTCGAGGAATGCTTTCATGCTGTTGGGGCGGCGCAGGTGCGCTAAAAATTATACGCAAAAAACGCGCACCGCGCATCAAGGAGGGGCCACCGCGGGCATCAGCTCGCCGGCTTCGACGGCAAAGTCGAGGTGGTTTTGTGGCGGGGGCAGTGGGCAAATATAGGTGGGATTGTACGCGCAGTATGGGTTATAAGCATTATTGAAATCAATAACATACATGCCATCTTGTTCCCGCCCTAGGCGAGCGTAGCGCCCGCCTCCATAGGTGGTGTGGCCGTTGGTCAAATCCTTGAAGAAGATTTCCGTTTCGCCCGTTTGCGGGCTGCGGTACACCTCTAGCCAAAAATCCTGTTCGCCAAAGGCCGCAACAAAGCGTCCAAATCGCTCCAACTCGGTAGTGGTGCCGTCGGTATTGGGGATTTCGACGATGCGCTGGCGGCCGTAGATGTGCAACTCGCCCCGCAGGCGATAGCGGAGGTCAATGGGATAGTAGGCAAGCTGCTCAAAGCGGGCGCGCTGCGCTGGCAGCAACGGCGAATCCTCGCTTTTGAGCAGGCTATCCTTGGCGACGCGGAGTGCTTGTATTTGGGCGCGGACGGAGTCATCGGCTGAGGCCGAGCCCAGGGACAGGCATAGATAGCAAGCGATGGCGGCGAGCGGGTTTTTGCGCAGGATCACCGGCATGATCAATGTTCCTCTCGATCTATTTTAGAGCCAATTTGTTGCCGCATCATGCAATACAATCAATGGTGAAAAAGCCGCACCCCCGAATTAATCATCAACATTCCGTATTCGTCGGCTGCGTCAATTACCAGATCATCCCGCGTTGAGCCGCCGGCTTGGACTAGGTACTCGACGCCAGAACGCTGCGCTCGGTCGATGTTGTCGCGGAAGGGGAAAAAGGCGTCCGAACTCAGGGCCACGCCCTTGAGGTTGTCCAGCCATTGCCGTTTTTCCGCGGCGCTAAGCCGCTGTGGGACCTCGCGGAAATTGGCTTGCCAGGCCCGCAGTTCGGCCGGGGTGGCATCGTCTTGCAGATAGATGTCGATGGCGTTGATTTTTTCCGGGCGCTTGAGGCCCTTGGCGAATTTCATGCCCAAGACTTTGGGGTGCAGGCGCAGATACCAATTGTCGGCCTTGGCGCAGGCCAGGCGCACGCAGTGGACGCGCGACTGCTGTCCAGCACCGGTGCCGATGACTTGGCCGTCGCAAGCTAGGCACACCGAGTTAGATTGGGTGTACTTGAGGGCGATGGTCGCCACCGTTAGGTCGCGGCGGGCACTGGCTGGCAAGTCCTTGCGGGCGGTGACGATGTGGTGGAAAAAGGCGTCGTCGGGGATAAAGTCATTGCGTTGCTGCGCGAGTTGGACCCCGAATATCTGACGCTGCTCGGTCGCAGCCGGCGCGTAGTCTGGGTCGATTTGCAGGATGCGGTACTGGCCGCCCTTTTTCTTTTTTAAGATCGCCAAAGCCTCTGGCTCGTAGCCGGGGGCGATGATGCCGTCGGAGACCTCGACGCGGATGAGGTTTGCCGTAGAGAGATCGACCACATCGCTGAGGGCGATCCAGTCGCCGAACGAAGCGAGGCGATCGGCACCGCGGGCGCGGGCGTAAGCGGTGGCCAGCGGACTGAGGTCGCGGTCGGCGACGAAATAGGCCGCGCTGAGGGTCTCGTCGAGTGGTGCGGCGACGGCGGCACCGGCCGGCGAGACGTGTTTGAACGAGGCGGCCGCCGGCAGGTCGAGGGCGCGTTTGAGGTCGCGGACTAGCTGCCAAGCGTTGAGCGCGTCCATGAGGTTGATGTAGCTGGGGGCGTCGTTGAGCGGCTCGATGGGCAGGTCGCGGCCATCGGCCATCAAACAGTGGGCTTTTGCTTGGTGGGGGTTGCATCCGTAGCGCATGTCGATTGTAGCGGGCATAGTTTCTCCTTGGCGAGACTATTTGACAAAAGTTGGGGCGGCGTATTATGTTCGGCAATCCGGTAAAAAGACAATCGGCAATCAACTCATTTCTGACAAGCCAAGGCGAGGTAAAGCGACCATGTTCAAAGGTTGTAGCACGGCCCTAGTAACGCCCATGAGCGCGGACGGCAGCATTGACTACGACGGCTTGGAGCAACTGGTAGAATTCCAAATTGCCAACAATATCCAAGCGGTGCTCGCGGTCGGCACGACCGGCGAAAGTCCAACTCTGCTATGGGAGGAGCACAACGAGGTGATTGAGCGCACGGTCGCGCTGGCCAAGGGCCGCACCCTATCGATTGCTGGCACCGGCAGCAACTCCACCAAGGAGACTATGGAGGGCAGCGAGCACGCCGCGCATATCGGCGCGGACGCTGTGTTGCTGGTCGATCCCTACTACAACGGGCCTAGCTCTTTGGAGATTCGCCGCGAATACGTCGAGCCGGTGGCGCGGGCCTTGCCCGAGGTGCAGATCATTCCCTACATCATCCCCGGGCGCACCGGCTGCATGATGCAGGTGGAAGATTTGGCCATCCTCGCCCATCAGTACCCCAATGTGGCCCAAGTCAAAGAAGCGACCGGCGACTTGGACAACATGGCCAAGACGCGCCGGCTGTGCGGCGACGATTTTACCATCCTCTCAGGCGATGACGACAAGACCGTCGCGATGATGAAGAGCGCCGACATCCGGGCCGCTGGCGTAATATCGGTGATGGCCAATGTCATTCCGGGGCCCATCCAACGGCTCACTGAATTGCTCAACGCCGGCGAGGAGGCCGAGGCCGACCGTTTGGCTGCGAAGCTGGCCCCGCTTTTTGGCATTGTCGGCGTTGCGACCACCGAGCAGAGTGCCTATGGTCCGGTCGAGTGCAAGGCGCGCAACCCGGTGCCGGTTAAGACGCTGATGAATATCCTCGGTATGCCGGCCGGGCCGGTGCGGCAGCCGTTGGGCCAGATGACGCACGCGGGTGCGCAAACGGTGCTGGCCGCCGCGCGCCAAGTAGCAGCCAACGACCCAACGGCTTTTGCACCGGTCGCCGAGTTTTTTGGGGTGGATGTGGAAGCGCGTCTGCACGACGACTCGCTGGTCGAGTGCGCGGTCTATCCATCGTACTAATCGAGGTAAAGAGATGACCAAAATCGCAATCTGTGGGGTGGCCGGGCGCATGGGCCAGCGACTGGCCCATTTGGCTTTGACCGCCCCCGATTTGGAGCTATGCGGCGGTAAGGAGCACCCGGACCACGAGGCGGTGGGGTGCGACATCGGCGAAGTCATCGGCACTCGTCCTCTTGGTTTAACGGTCAGCGACACGCTAGCCGGCATCGTCGAGCCGGACCGGGTCGTCATCAGCTTCACGACCCCGGGGGCGACTCTCGAAGACGCGGCCCTCTGTGCGGTGCGCGGGGCACCCATGGTGGTGGGGACTACGGGTTTTACCCCGGAGCAACTGGCGGAATTCAAGCAGACAGTAGCGGACATTACCTGCGTGTTTGCGTCGAATTTCAGCACGGCCATGAACGTCCTCTTCAAGCTGGTTGAAGAGGCGGCGCGAATCTTGGGCGACGAATACGATGTGGAAGTCATTGAGGCGCATCATCGGCATAAAGTCGATGCGCCCTCTGGGTCGGCGCTGACGCTGGCCGAGCGGGCCGCGGCCGGCTTGGGTCGCAACTTGCGCGAGGTGGCCATACACGGGCGGTCGGGCGTAGTCGGCGAGCGTTCCCGCCAAGAGATCGGCATGCACGCGATTCGCGCCGGCGACTTGGCTGGCGAGCACACAGTGCTCTACGCGGCCTTCGGCGAGTGCCTCGAACTGCAACATCGCGCTACGAGCCGCGATTCCTTTGCCTTGGGTGCCCTGCGCGCGGCGCGCTTTGCCGCGCAGGCGCCGCCGGGGATGTACTCGATGGGAGACGTGTTGGGGCTGGGCTGACCGCTCAACGCTTGGGGCGGAGCAGGTGCTGCGGCATCGGCCACAGGCTCTGGATCTGGTCGCGCAGTTGCGCGGCCTCCTCAAAGTTTTCCGCTTCTACGGCCACCTGTAGGGCGCGTTCTAGTTGTTCGCGCTCGGACAGCGGGCGCTCCTGCTCTAATTCCTCGTACCACTCGCGCAAAAAGGAAATTTCGGGCAAATCCTCGTCGAGCTCGGATTCCCATTCTTCGACAAAGCTCTCGATGTGGGCAATGCCGTCTTGCACGGCGCGCATGGCCGCCGGATAGTCGTCGTTTTGCAGCGCGAGCATGGAGTGGGCCCGGGTCTGCATCATAATTGCGTGTGGATAGTACTGCTCAAAGTACCAGCGGATTTCGTCGTTGGGCGCACACTGATCGACCAATTCAAAAATCTGTAGGGTGTGCTCGGTATCGGCGACGACCCCTTGGTAGTCTTCTAAGTTGAACAGGCTTAAATAGCGGTGATAGTACTGCCAGGCCTCTTGGAAGAGCTCTTCGCACTCGTCCTCGTTGAGCGCGAAATCTTCTGGGGTATCGCGCGATTTGATGAGGTCTTGGTAGTAGCTGAGCAGCGAGGGGCAGCCGTGTGGTTGTTGGCCGTCGGGACGGCCATCCAATTCGAGCTGAAGAAGCCCCATGTCGATGCGGATCTGAAGTTTTTCCTCGCCCTTGCTGGTCCGAATGCGCCGCGCGAGGAACTCGTCGGGCTTGAATTCCCAACCGTTGAGCAAGTCGCCGATATCGTAATTCATGGGCGCACTATCTGACAGAAAATAGAATGAAAAATCCCGGCCCCGAGGAAGCCAAGGTCGCACAAAGGACAATATAGGGCAGAACCTAGTACTGCGCTACTAATCGGCGCATTTCGCGTCAAGTCGCTTGCCCATACAAAACAAGCGCCGGGCTATAGGCCCCGCGCTCATCGTGCCGTATAATATAGCAAAAAAGAAAGAACATGTCAAAGATTATTATTTAAGTTAAATATAAATAATAAGTTATAATAAATTTTATCTTGACCCGATTCCCGGCTTAACCTACCTTAAGGCCGCCCCAATTCCAATCCATTGCACCTAGTCCCGGCGCGAAAGGTGGGGCAGTGGTCGGGCGATTCCCATGCACTCCACACCGTATGCGAGGTCTTATGGCTCAGCGCGAATTTACTCCCACCCACTACCACAATACCATCGGCTGGCACGAGCCGGTGCTGGCTATTGCCCCCGGCGATACGGTTTCTACCACGACCGTTGACGCCCGCGGCCAAGACCAGCACGGCGAGCGGGTCGCTGAGCGCGGCAACCCGATGACGGGTCCTTTTTACATAGAGGGAGCCGAGCCGGGCGACACCTTGGTAGTTCACTTTGACAAGCTCTACCCCAACCGCGACTGGGGCTGGACGGCGAGGCAAATCGCGCCCAATGTGCTGGACCCGGGTTTTACCAGCAAAATTGAGCGCAACGACCAACCGCTTCGGTGGCCGATTGACTTAGCGGCCGGCACGGCGACGCAGCCGGATGTGCTGCCGGGTTTGGTGTTACCGCTCAACCCGATGGTAGGTTGTTTTGGCGTAGCTCCGCCGCGTGGTCAGGCCATTTCCACGGCGACCTCTGCGACCCACGGTGGCAACATGGACTATCGGGGCTTTGTCGCCGGCGCGACCGTCTATTTGCCGGTTGAGGCCCCGGGGGCGCTGTTCTATCTAGGCGACGGCCACGCCATCCAAGGCGACGGCGAGATCGTCGGCACGGGCGTGGAAATCTCCTTTGACGCGACATTTAGCGTCGATGTGATCCACGGCAAGCAGATCGGCTGGCCGCGCGCGGAAAACGACACGCACATTCTCGCGGTCGGCAATGCGCGTCCTTTGGACCAATGCGTACAGCACGCCACCACTGAGTTGGTCAACTGGCTTACCGAAGACTACGGGCTCTCTCAACGGAGTGCCCACGCGCTTTTGGGGCAGTGCGTGGAATACGATATGGGCAATGTGTACGACCCGGCCTATACGATGGTTTGC
This sequence comes from Candidatus Latescibacterota bacterium, assembly GCA_965221515.1. Lineage (GTDB taxonomy): Bacteria > Latescibacterota > UBA2968 > UBA8231 > UBA8231. Next base: position 1,809,736 of record OZ244897.1, on the reverse strand, counting down.
AAGGTCGCCAAGTCGCTGCTGGCGGCTGTGGGGGCCGAGCGCTCATAAGTCGGCGATGGAGTCGAGGCCCTCCGGCGGCGGTAGGACATAGCGGACGGGTTGGATGGTGCCGTCGCGGCGGTGCGCTTGTTCGACCCGCTTGCACTTGATGACCGAGTGCTCGATGAACAGGTCGTCGTCGATTTGGCAGCCGTAGAGGTAACTGGTGCCCTTGATGGTTACGCGCTCGCCCACGCGCAGGGGGTGTTCGTCGCTGCCGGTCATCAGGACGCCAGACTCGATGCGGCTGTGGGCGCCAATCCGCAGGTTGCCCTTGAGGATATTGCGGCTGAGCACTTCGACCTCGGCGTCGAGAGCGAGGGTTTGATTTGGGTACGCGCTCAGCTCGACGCCGACGCCAATTTGCACTCCCTCACCGAGCACTATGTGGCCGCTTAGATGGCTGCGGTCGCCGATGGTGACCCGACGGTTGAGCTGGACTTGGGGGCCGATGTAGGTGCCCTTGCCGATGACGATATCCAAGGGGCCGCACTCGGCGTCGAGGTTGAGAATTTGCTCGATGACCTCGTCGGCGATGAAGAAGTCCTCCTCGTCGGCGATGGTGATGGTGTCCTTGAGCTTGTCGTAGGCCCAGCGGCGGGCTATGGCCTCCATCTGACGCCAGACGCTTTTGACGTTGAAGGCGAGCAGCTCTTCTTCGCTGTCGGCTGTAGCAGCCCGCACTACGAGCTGGTGCCGATTGAAAATTTGCACTAAATCGGTCAGCAACAACTCGCCTTGGGCATTGTCGGTGTCGAGATGCTTGATGTACTTGCGCAGTGCGCTTTCGCGGAAGGCGAAGACGCCGGTGTTGATCTCGCGCGTTTCCAATAGCGCTTGGCGGGTGAAGGCGTAGGTGCGGCCCTTGTACGCGGCCTCGTAGGGGGTTGCCGCGTCGAGGCTGAGGATGTCTTTGTGCTCCCTGATTTCAATGACGTTGTCGCGGTCTGCACCCGCTGGCTGTCCGGCGGCGTCGGTGGCCGGTACGCGCACGATGCGGCCATAGGAGTTGGTCTCAGCCGAGCCGCTGTACAGGCCGGTGAGCACCATCATGTCGCAGTCGGCGTTTTCAAAGCTGGCGCGGAATTGGGCGACGACCTGCCCGGTCAACAAACCCATGTCCCCTAAAAAGATGTACACATCGCGGTCGGCAGCCGTTGCCGGAAAGGCTTGGAGGCCGACGCGCACGGCGTCGCCGGTTCCGGCTGGTCGGCCGAGGACCGGATTTTCCTGGTACGCAAAAAGACGCCCCGGTTGGGGACCGGCGGCGCGGGCGACTTCTAGGCCCTTGATGCCCACGACGATGACCTGATTGGGGCTGTCGAGGCCCTCTTGCACGGCGCGGGCTACGCGCACGGCTGTTGGCTGGCCCCAAATTTCGTGCAGCATCTTGGAAATCTCCGAGCGGATGCGCATGCCGTGGCCAGCGGCTAAAACAATGCCAATGCGGTGGGTGTCGTCTAGGATTGGCGAATTGATTGCTGCGAGTAGGTTGTGCATTGGGTCTCTTTCTTGGTCTAATTTTTACCTAGGGCAGACCAGTCGGTCGCCCCTGGCCACAACGCAATGGTCGTCTGTCGGATTGCTCGCCGCTAGTTCTCATAGTCTATCTGTTCGCCGAGTGCTGTGCGCATGAGCAAATCCTGCATACTGTGGCCGATGGCACCGCACTCGGGTTGGCGGCGGACGTACGTGCCGTCTGGGCGCATCTGCCGAGATTTGGCGCGATCGGCGAGCGCGAAGTCGAGCAGTTCGCGATAGATGCGCCGCTTCAGGCCCGGGTCCAAGATCGGGAAAACAACTTCGACCCGGGTGCGCAGGTTGCGATCCATCCAGTCGGCGCTGCCGAGCCAGATTTCCTCGTCGCCGCCGTTGGCAAAGTAAAAGACGCGGCTGTGCTCTAAAAAGCGGCCAATGATGCTGTACACGCGGATGCGCTCGCTGATGCCGTCGAGACCGGCGCGCAAGCAGCAAATGCCGCGCACGATCAGATCGATTTCAACACCGGCCTGCGAGGCCGCGTACAGGGCTTTGATGATCGCCTGATCCATCAGGCCGTTCATCTTGGCGATAATGGCGGCCGGCCGACCGGCGCGGGCGTGTGCGCTTTCGCGCTCGATGCGGTCGAGCATGCCCTGCATCAGCCCGGAGGGCGCGACGAGCAGTTTTTCAAACTGACTGATGCGGCTGTGGGCCGTGAGCATATTGAAAACCTCGGCCACCTCGGCGGTGATCGTTGGATCGGCGGTAATCAGCCCCAAATCGGTGTAGAGCCGCGCCGTGGTGTGATTGTAATTGCCGGTGCCCAAGTGGACGTAGCGGCGCAGGCGATCTTGATCGCGGCGCACCAGCATCGAGAGCTTGCAATGGGTCTTCAGGCCCATGATGCCATAGATCACGTGGATCCCGCTGTCTTCGAGCCGCTTGGCCCATTCGATGTTGGCCGCTTCGTCGCCGCGGGCCTTTAGCTCGACCAGCACTGTAACTTCCTTGCCGCGCTTGGCCGCGTCGATCAGCGCCTGCCCCACCTCTGAATCGTCGCCCGTGCGGTAGATGGTTTGTTTGATCGCTAGCACTTTGGGGTCGTCAGCCGCCATGCGGATGAAGTCAATCACCGTCGAAAACGATTCGTAGGGATGATGTAGGAGAATGTCGCCGGCGCGGATGGAGCCGAAGAAGGCGTCGGGGTCTTTGGGGAAATCGCGCTCGACGGGGGTGAAGGGAGAATCCTTAAGGGCGGGGCGCGAGACGAGGCTGTAAAGAGCCATAACCCGATGGAGGTTGACCGGTCCGTTGACCCGAAAGACTAGACTGTCGTCGAGGTTAAATTGCTGTTGCAAAAGCGATACCAGCGGGTCGGGTGCGCCTAGCGCGATTTCCAACCGCACGGCGTCGGCTTGGCGCTGCTTGGTGACCTGCTCTTCGATTTCTTCCAGCAAATTGTCGGCGTCTTCTTCGTTGACGTACAGCTCGCTGTTGCGGGTGATGCGGAATGGGGCCGAGCCGATGACTTGGTAGCCAAAGAACAGCTCGTTGACTTGTAGGCCCATGATCCCGGCCAAGGTCACAAAATGGAGGCCGTCGCCTTGGTCGGGTAGGCGCAAGATGCGCGGCAGTACTCGCGGCACGGTCGCTACGCCCATCATCGTCTGCCCCTGTTCTTCGAGCAAGGCACCAATGCACAGGGCCTTGTTGAGCACATGGGGGAAGGGATGGGCCGGATCGACGACAATGGGCGTGAGGATCGGGTCGAGTTCTTCCTCCCAGTATTGACGCACGAAGGCGAGGTGCTCGTCTTTGAGTTGGCGCGCCTCCCAAAAGTGGATGCCTTCGGCGGCTAGGGCCGGAATGAGGTCTTCGTTCCAGCAGCGGTACTGTTCGGCGACTTGCTCGTGGGCTTGTTGGGTGATGCGCTCGAGTTGTTCGGCGGGGGTCAGGCCGTCGGGACGGCTGGGATTGGCCCTCGACTCGTGCAATTGCAACAGACCGGCGACCCGGATTTCGTAGAACTCGTCGAGATTGCTGGCGACGATGGCCATGAACTTGACCCGTTCTAACAGGGGATTGCGCTCGTCTTGGGCTTCTTCGAGCACGCGGGCGTTGAAGTTGAGCCACGAGAGTTCGCGGTTGATATACAACTCGGGGTGCTCGTACGCGGGCCGCCGGACCGTTTCGCTCATAGAGTCGTCCTACATCACTTTTGTAGCGTAGGATGTACGAGGCGATCGACCGCTCGAATCGTTCAAATTATTTTGCATGGCTAGATCAGTCGAGTTGGGCGATGGTTTCGCGCACGAATTGCACCGATTTTGTGAGGGCGTCTTTGGGGTCGCCGGCTAGGCCGCACTCGTAGGCCAGATAGCCGCTAAAGCCGATGTCTTTGAGGGCTTGTAAGCCGGCGCGCCAATCGATGTCGCCGGTGCCTGGCTGCAGGCGCGTGTTGTCGGCCAGGTGGACGTGGGCGACGTGGCGGCCCGCCTGGCGCAAGGCGGCCGGGGTGTCGGTTTCTTCGATGTGCATGTGAAAGAAATCGCTGAGCAAGGCCACGCCTTGGGGGCTGCCGGCGCGCTCGATGATTTCGACGCCGTCGGCTTGGCGGCGCAAGAGGTGTTGCTCGTAGCGGTTGAGGGGTTCGAGCAGGAGCAGGGTGCGGTGGCTGGCAGCGTGGGCGGCTAGGTCTTTGACCAGTTCGACGAGCAGGGCCTTCTCTAAGGAAATGGCGTCTTGCAGCGGCGACAGGTCGGGAATGCGCGGCGGTCCAAAGATAGGGGGGACGATCTGACCGACGGCTTGAAAGTGCCCGCAGGCTGCCAATTGGCGGTGGGTCTCGGCGAGGCTGTCGGCGCGCTTGCCTGGGTCGGGGTCGAGCCAGTCAAAGGTCTGTTGGCCGCAGATAGAAGCGATTTTGATGGAGCGGCCGGCGAGGGCCTTTTCGTACTCGTGGATGTGATCGTACAGGCGCGCCCGGCCGCTGACTTCTAGGCCTTCGATAGCGAGCGATTCGGCGAAGTCGAGCTTTTCCGCGAGGCTTGCTCCGGGCAGCAGCCCTTCTTGTAAGGCGATTTTCATGGCATCCTTTCTTTGGGCCGGCCAGTGTTAAAACCGGCCGCCGAGTTTGATATTTGCTTGGGGTTGGGTGGCGATGCGAGTTGTTGGCAGGCCACTTGCTCGGGGCATGGGGCGACTCCGCTTGACGTTGGGCGCGTTTTTTGGGTTTATAGCGGGCCAAAATATACACTTCTCAGCGAGGATATGCCATGTCAGAACGCGTACAAATTGTAGTGCCCGGCGACAATCCAATCCAGATTGCCGGTTCGCCGCATTTACAGCGGCTCGATCCCTATGGGGATGTCGCGCTCTTTGAGGATACGCCACAAAGCGCGGAAGAGAAAATTGCGCGGGCCGAGGGGGCGCAAATCATCATCAACACCCGTGGAGTCGTCGCATGGCGCGAGGAAATGCGCCGCTTGCCGGCGCTCAAGATGATTGCCACCTGCTCGATCGGCACGGACATGATCGACTTGGCGATTGCCAAGGAGTGCGGGATCGTGGTGTCGAACCAGCCCGGCCGCACCGCGCCGGTGGTGGCCGAGCACATGTTTGGGCTGATGTTCGCCCTGGCCAAGCGCGCCTATTTCCAGACCGCTGAGCTGAAGGCCGGCCGCTGGACGCGGGCGATGAACACCATGCTGCAAGGCAAGGTGTTGGGCGTGGTGGGCACCGGGCCGATTGGCGCGGAGATGGCGCGGTTGGGGCGGGCCATCGGCATGGAGGTCATGGCGTGGACTTTCAATCCGTCGCCTGAGCGTGCGGCCGAATATGGGGTGCGCTTTGTCGAACTCGACGAGCTGTTGCAGGCGGCCGATGTAGTCAGTCTGCACGTGAAGTTGACCGAGGATACCCGGCACTTGCTCGGGGCGCGCGAGTTTGGTCTGATGCGGCAAGGGGCGCTGGTGTTAAACGGGGCGCGCGGCGATGTGCTGGACATCAGCGCCCTGCGCACGGCCCTGTTGGCTGGGCATTTGGGCGGGGCCGGGTTGGACGTGTTTGCCGCGGAGCCGCTGCCGAGCGATGATCCGATCCTCGATTGCGATCAGGTGGTGCTGACGCCCCATGCGGCCGATCAGACGCCCGAAGGGGTGGATTTGCTCAACGAGGGCGCGGTCGATAATGTGATTGCGTTTTTGGAGGGGCGGCCGCAAAACAATGTAGCGGTATAAGACGGATAGATAGAGTCAAATCACTCGTTAACAATTTATCAACAAGGAGAAGCTATGTTTCGCTCGTTATCGCCGGGGGCCATTGGCGCACCAGTGGCCGATTTGGCCGACGGCCTCGATTTGGCCGCGCGGCACGGGTTCGCCGGGTATCACTTTAGCATGGGCGAAGTTGCGGCTCTGGGCGCGGAAGAGGCCCTCGCGTTGGCCCAGCGCAAGGGAGTGCGCCTGTCGGCATGGGGATTTCCGGTTGACTTTCGCGGGGAGGAAGCCGCATATCAAGCGAGCTTGGCGCTGTTGCCGGAGTTGGCCGAGGTGGCGGCGGCGTTGGGGGTGCCGAGGACGGCGACTTGGATTATGCCGACCTCGGACGAGTTGACCTACCAAGAGAACTTCGCTTTGCACGTCAAGCGGCTGCGGCCGGCGGCGGCGATACTCGCCGAGCAAGGCGTGCGGTTGGGTTTGGAATACGTCGCGCCGAAAACGCTGTGGTCGAGCAAAAAGTACGAGTTCGTTCACACCATGGAACAAATGGCGGAATTGTGCCAAGCCGTGGGCGAAAACGCCGGCTTGCTGCTCGATAGCTGGCATTGGTACACGGCCCGCGAAACCGCTGCGGATGTGCGCCGCTTGCGCCCGGAGCAAGTGGTAGATGTCCACGTCAACGACGCGCCGGCCGGCGTAGCCATTGACGACCAACTCGACAATGTGCGCGACCTGCCCGCAGCCACTGGCGTAATCGACATCGCCGCGTTCCTCCGCGCCTTGCAGCACATTGGCTACGACGGGCCAGTAATGGTCGAACCGTTTAGCCAGCGGGTGCAGGCCATGGAGCGGGAAGAAGCTGTGGCGACGACGGCTGCTGCGCTGGGTTGCGCGTGGCAGCAAGCAGGACTCAGATGACGCTGGAAACCCGCACTATTGAATGCGACATTTTGGTTTTGGGCGGCGGTTTGGGCGGCGTGGCTGCGGCCGTGCGCGCTGCCCGCTTGGGCTATCGAGTCTGTCTGACCGAAGAAAACCCGTGGATCGGCGGCCAAGCCACTAGCCAGGGCGTCGCCGCCTTAGACGAACATCCGCACATTGAACACTTTGGCGGCACGGAACTCTACGGCGAATTCCGCGCGGGCATCCGCGCGTTCTATCGCCGCAAGTACCAACTAAAAAACCCAGACGACCCGCATTTCAATCCCGGGGCTGGATGGGTCTCGGCCCTGTGCTTTGAGCCGCGCGCGGGTCTAACGGCCCTGCTGTCTTTGGTGGTGCCGCAAGTTGAGGCTGGTCGCCTGATGCTTTTTTATCGCGCCCGTCCATTAGCCGCCCACGTCCAGGGCCAGTCCATCCACACCGTCGATGTCATCCAAGACGGCAGTCGGCACCTGTTGCGCTTTGCCCCGGCGTATGTGCTCGATGCCACCGAGTTGGGCGACCTGCTGCCCCTGCTGCCGGTCCCCTACGTCTCCGGCGCTGAAAGCCGCGACCAGACCGGCGAGCCGCACGCCCGGACCGACGGCCCAGTCCCGCATCTTACGCAGTCTTTTACCTGCCCGTTTGCGGTTGATTTTTGTCCCGGTCAAGACCATACCATCGCTCGCCCGCCCAACTACGAGCGCCACCGCGACCAGCAGCCTTACACCTTGACCCTGCAGTACGCTCGCGGCCGGCGCACGTACCGGTTTTTCGAGACCGCCGGCGACTTGCCCGGCTCCTTTTGGGCCTACCGCCGCTTGTTGTGCGCCGATCAATTCGCCGCAGGACAAGTGCCTGGGGACGTGGCGTTGATCAACTGGTCGGGTAATGACTATACTGGCGGCACCCTCATCGACGTGCCGCCGGCCGAGCAAGCGCGGCAGATCGCCGCGGCCAAGGAACTGAGCTTGGGCTTGTTGTACTGGCTACAAACCCAAGTGCGGCGCGACGACGGCGGCTACGGCTATCCCGAGCTGCGGCTGCGCCCCGACATCATGGGGACTGCTGACGGCTTCTCCCAGTACCCCTACATCCGCGAATCCCGGCGCATCCAAGCGCGCAAGACCATTGTCGAGCAAGAGGTCGCCGCGCAGCACCAGCCCCAGGCGCGCGCCGCTCCTTTTAGCGATAGCGTCGGCGTGGGGTGGTACGCCATCGACATCCACGGCCAAGCCACCGATGTGGTGTACACGGCGCCGACTAAGCCCTTCCAAATCCCGCTCGGTGCGCTGGTGTCGCGACACTTGGACAACCTGCTGGCGGCTGGCAAGAACATCGGCACCACGCACGTCACCAATGGCTGCTACCGCCTGCATCCGGTGGAGTGGAATATCGGCGAGGCCGCTGGTGCCTTGGCTGCTTTTTGCTTGGGCCAGCAACAGACCCCAGCGGCGGTGTGCAGCCGTGCGGCTCTGCGCCGCCAGTACCAGCAGACCTTGCTGGCGGCTGGCGTGCCGCTGTATTGGTACGAGGATGTGCCGCTTGGGCACTCGGCGTTTGCGGCGGTGCAGATGCTGGCCGTGGAGGGGCTATGGCCGGGCTGTGCCGATCATTTGCGCTTTGCGCCAGACGCCTTGGTCGATGCACCCGCCGAGCGCCTGCGGGCCGCGGGTCTGGCGCCGGACTTTGTGGGCCGCGATCCCATAACGCGCGGGGACTTAGCGCGCCGGATGGCCCAGCATTTGGAAAAGATAATTTGATGGCGTAGATTTGAAAGACAGCCGCCTTAGCTCAGTTGGTAGAGCATCTGATTTGTAATCAGATGGTCCTCGGTTCGAGTCCGGGAGGCGGCTCCAATTTTTTCTGATCGTCTAACACGCCGCCTACCAAGAGAACAGGAAGTTGCCGGTGTGCCCGGTGAAGTAGTCGATGGTGAGCCAGAGGCCGAGGGTCAGCATCTGACCGGCGATCAGCCCGAGGAAAAACCCCTGAGTACGTTGGTAGAAGTTGACGCCTCCGTACCGGAGGATGATAACCTTGACGACCCAGGCGGCGAACACGCTGGTAATGATGTGGGGCATCAAGTCCACGGCCGCGACCGGGAAGCCGATTGGGTGGAGGGGCCACCAGGGCAAGCGGTGGCGAGCCCAGTACAGCAGAGCCATGATGCCGCCGCCGCCCAATAGAAAGCCAATGCCCGGCCAGTAGATACCGGCAGGTTTTAGGTTGCGCACCGCGTTGTCGTAGGCGATCGCCGGTCCCGCCTTGAAGAACCAATAATCGAGGTTGACGCCGCCGTAGCGGTAGGCGACGTGGAAGATCATCCAGAACGAACCCAGCGTCCCGATCAGCAGGGCCAGGATGAGAGCGAAGAAGACCAGCCGCCGGCTGTGTGCGTCCATATCCTCGATCAGCTTGAGGGCGTTAGTACAAGTCGCCATGGCAAACGACCGGACCTCGCCGGCCCAGATGTAGGCCATGGACATGTTGAACACGCCGGTGGAACCGACGAGCGATGAACCGAGACCCATGACGACGAAGTCGGGGGCGTTGACGGGCGTCCGCAGCGTCGCCAGCCCGGCTTCGGCGATAATCCGGGTGATGCCGATAAAGATCATCATCGCCAGGACGATGAAGAAGAAGGAAATCCACAGCGGTGTGCCCATCAGCCACAGCCACAGGGTCATGACCGCGATCCCCCCGAGGGTGCCGATCACGGCACCGCGGTAGGAGAGAATCTCGTCCCGGTCGTCGATGTGGGGTGCCCGACCGAGGGCCTTGAGCCAGACCGCCTTCAGATGCTCGCGGGCCGTCCACAGCACGCCCGCGACCAGCACCAGTAGGGCCCCCAGCCCCTCGTAGCCGACTAGGGGTGCATCGGGGACGCCGTGGAAGTGTACCTGTTCCGATTTGATTCCAGCGATTGCCATGGCGCTCTTCTGGAGTCTGCCGAGCAGGTAGAACACCCACACGCTGCCCGATATCCTCGTGTCGATGAAGTAAGTGAAGCCGGTCAGGGCGAAGTTGACCTTGCCGCCCAGGTGCGGTATTGGCAGGCGCGTGGACGCCATAGGAATGGAGGGATAGTAGCTCGACATGGCCCTCAGACTGCCGACGATGAATGGGATGGCCATGCCGATCCACACCGACCGACGCTTGAAAAAGCCATTCACTAGGCTGTTTTCGTCCTCGCCGCGGATCATGGCCAGACCGACTTGAGCGATGGGATAGCTCAGCCGCTCCCGCTCCACCCACTGGCGCCGCAGGATCACGGCGATCGAGATCATGCAGACGTACAGCGCCAGCAGGAAGACGGCCCACCACAGCAACGGCTCGACCCAGACGCCGTAGGGGATGCTCTGGCCAGGCTCGGAAATGCCCTCGTAAAACAGGGTGTTCTTGGCCCCGTCGTCGACTAGGATATCGTGCTTGGGCAAGTGGGGGAAGAGCTTCTCCCGCCATTGATTCTCCGGCGAAGCGTAGTAGAAGATGGCGGTGAGAGAGGGCAAGATCAGCTCGGTCAGGCCCATCGTGCATACGGCCGAGACCATCGCCAGCATGGCGTACACCATGATCAGTTCGGCGCGGTTGAGGGCCAAGCTGCGGCCGGACCAAGCCAGTGGCACGTTGCCGAGGGCGCAAAGCAGCGCGAAGGTGGAAAAGATCAGCCCGGGCGAATGCGCATCGACATTGCGCAAGGGCCAGTGGGCGTAGAGCCAGACAGCCCCTACCGCTAGGGCAAAAGCGAGGGCTATGCCCCTGCTGCGTGCGGCTAGCTTGAAGGCCAAGTTGAAGAGCCCGATCAGCACGACGAAGACGAAGATGGCCCCCGGGGTGCTGATGTCAGCGGCCACGTAGGCGCCCTTGATGACCATGTTGCTGTAGGGAGCGCTGATGGCCAAAAAGAAGCTCAGGCCGCCCCCCACCACGAACCCCCGCCACGTCAGGCGGTGGCGCGATTCGAGGAGGGGTTCGGAGCGCGACCGCAGATACTGGCGGTAGAGCGGGGGGATTTTCTGTTTCACGGGCGGCTCGGCAGTGGGCGAGGACAGAGACCGGCCTCCAGCCAGAATGTTGCCCGCCGCGCCTCCCGCCTGAACAGACCCGAGATTGGAGCGATGATGGCGGTACGCTGGCGATTTACCTCGGTCGTTCGCATCACTGTTCCTCTCGTACTAGAGTTTTCAGGTTCTCTTCGTGGATCTTGACTTGGGGCGCGTACTGGCGTCGCAGTTCGCCTAGAAATTGCAAGAAGGCCGCATCGCGCTTCTGGCGCAGGACTATGGCTCGGGCTCGAGTCGCGACCGCGGCGAAGGGCTTGGGGGGGGCTCCGAGGGTCGATTCGACGATCCTGAACACGGAATAGTAGCGGTCTGCTGACGCCGCATCACCGAAGGGCGCGATCTGGCCGGCCGGCACCGCCACTGCGATGGGACCCAGCAGGTCGCCCGGCGCGGCTCCCTGTGCGGCTTCGAACAGGGCCTCGTGCGCTTCTTTTTGGTACCAATGGAGGTGGAATCGCCCGCTGTCTGGTATAGCCATGCGCCGCAGGGTGTGCTGCCGCGCTAGACTCCGCAGATTTGCACCGCGCTCAATCCGGTCCCGGAGCGCGACCGCGTCTGCGCGTGTCGCGACTAGGATTTCGTCCAGTGTCAGGGTCTTTTGGGGGGTGAAGCTCTGAAGATTCTGGGCATAGAAGCGCCGAGCCTCGTCTTCGTCCACCTGCACATCGCCCGTCACCTGCTTTCTGATGGCCGCCAGCAGGCGTTGCTGCTCTCTGGCCTGGCGCCAGGCGACCATCTCCTGCTCGCGGTCGATTCCGGCATTGCGTGCAGCCTGTGCGGCTAGCCTGCGGGGGACTAAGACCGACTCCGCAAACCACTGCACCTGCTCTCGCACATCTCCTGAGAACTCCCGGTAGTTTTCCCGGGCCGAGTCCACGAACTCTCCCACCGTAATAGTGCCACCGTCGAACTCGTAGAGTACTGTGCCGCGCTCCATTTCGGAGAATATGGGTCCCTCGATCTCCAGACGTGCGGCGAGGAGCTCGAAACCGTCTTCTCGGAGACGCAGGTTCAGAACTTCCCGCAGTGCCCGGCCAAGCTCCATAGTTCGAAGGCCGGCCTTCTTGCGGTGGAGTTCGGTCACCACTATACTCCGCACCCGTTCGAGGGAAACAGGTGCTTCGTCCATGACTTGGAACACGCCGTAGGTGCCGCCCGGTAGGGGGATGGGTTCGGATATCTGCCCCTTCTTAAGCGGAAAGACCTTTTCCTGCATAATGGGCAGGGGCATCTGGTCCTTGGTGGCGTACCCGGCGTACCGGCCGCCCTGCTTTGCGGTAGCCTGGTGGGTCGAGTGCTGCCGCGCCAACTCCCCAAAGTCGGCACCGCCCTGCAACAGGCGCACGATCTCTTCGGCCTCTTCCCGGCTCTCGACTTCGATCTTGCCGCCCATGATCGCACGGTTCCGTCCGGTCTGCAGGTAGTGGTCGTGGATTTCCTGCTCTGCGAGCGCGATTTTCGCGTCCACTTCCCGGGCGAAGAATTCGTTCACCAACCGCTCGGTCCATTCGCGCTCTAGCTTGCGGAGCAGGTCGCGGTCGCGGTCCCATCCCCGCGCTGCGGCTTCCCGAATGAGGATCTCTTTGTCGATCAGAGCCTGCAGATGCTGCTGTCGCCCTTCGATGCCGGCCTTCTTGGACCTCAGGCTTTCGACTAAGTGCTCCTCAAAGCGGCGCAGCTGCGCTGCGTGAATGCGAGTGTCTCCTACCTCGGCCAGCACCGGGCCATGCGCGTCTTCCCCGCAGCTTACGAGGACGATGCCCAAAGCCAAGGCCAGCGGTGCTGTCGCAGATTTTAGTTTTATCATTCTCTCAATCCAGCATATACGGTGAGATAGAACAGGCCGCTCGTCTCCAGCTGGTCTTTCTGGTCGAACGAGTCGATTTTCCGGCGGTCCGCCCGTATTCCGATCGTCGACATAAGGCGGTATCCCACATAGCTGGTGGAATTGGTTAACTGTAGAGCGAGAGATAGCTCATTGAAGTCGCCGGTGGGATCGCCTCGGTTCAGGCCGGCCATCGGGTCGTCTGCAAACGCCACTTCTCGCTGGGCGAGATCGCGGAAGATGACCTGCTCTAGGCCGATGATCACTGTGCTGTGGCTGAGTGCCGGGATGTCCAGTCGCAGAGAGGCCAAGCCGGCCCACTCTTTGCGCTTGAATACCCGGTCGTTTAGGATCCACTCGGTGTTGAACGGCGTGTCGTCTATGAACAGCTCGTGCTTGACGCGCGGGCGGAGTTGAATTCGGTTGCCTAGGCGATAAAGCCAGTCCAACTTGTTGATCAATCCGAGCCGCCGGGTGTGCTGCGAGATTTTCCGGCCCTTTCGGTCCACGGTGATCTTTTCCCGCTGCCGCAGCACCTCATAGATCAGCTTATTGCCGGAGTTGATGCCGATGTGGCCCCGACGCTCGAAGGTCAGAGACAGTTTGTTGACCCAAGTATTGGGCAGACCCAGCGGATCCGGGATCGGGGTCATGCCCTCGTCCCGGAACCTTCCGTACAGCCATTGGAAGAGGTCGTCGGCGATGTCGTCCTCGACCCGCTTCAACATGTTGAAGACCGCGAGCTGGCCCACGCCGGGATAGCTGCGCTCGAACGCGAAAAGGGCATAGCTGGTCACGTTGGTCTCGCCGGTTGAGGGACGGCGCACCCGCTGGTGGCCGGCAGTGATTTTGGCACCCGGCACAATCCACGCACCCCCGTACACATTAAATCCACGGCGGTCGCGCTTATATGGGTAGTCGGGTTCATTGTCGTTTTCGAAACGGTCCCCCCAGCCGTTGTTGTTCAGGTCGATGCCGAAGAGATACTCGGGCCGATCTACGCTGTAGCGCAGGAAAGGCTCGGCGTAGTCGGGCACACTGTTGGGCCGTACTCGAGTGTTGTTCTGGTTGAAATCGGAGATGAAATCGCGGTTCTCGTCGAGGCCGGGAAAAACCGCCTCGTCTGCGTACCCCTCGAATACGCGAATGCTGTTCCGTTCTTCAGGGGTCCGGCCGTCGTCGAATATGCGCTTTTGGTCGTTCTTGCGGTCGTTGTCGTCGTTGTCGTCGACAAAGTCGTAAAGGTAGCGAGAATTGGCCAGCGGCGTGTCCGCGTAGTTGACCCGGCCTGCCGAGTCCAAAAACCGCATGGTGGTTGAGTATTCGGCGTCCATGCCAAAGGCCTCGCCGAAAAGGTAGTACGGATAGAAATCCCTAGCCACGTTGATCATCCATCCTGCGGCGGAGGGATTGCCCTGAATGCCCGCCGAGGTGGTGTGAGTGGTCCGGCTTACGTCGGGGTACTTGCGGTACTGGTGGTTCACGTTGAACTCGCCGTAGAGCCTAAACCCGGCCAGATCGTCGGCCTCCACCGTAAAGCCGAGGACTTGGGTGGCGGTGGGCAGTCCGTAGTCAAAGACCACGGCACCGAGGTTGGAATGGTCCTTTACATTTCCCGGTGCCCGTACCATGGTCCTAAACACCGGACGCGGTTCGAAGATGGCGTTGTCGGTGTGCTGGTCGGAAGTAACTTCCACCTTGTAGTCATTGCTCAGGACCAGCCGGAACCGGACTTTGCTAATGTTGTTGACCACATCGGCCAGGGACACCACCGTTTCCAAGTCATCGAGGACTGCCGGGTCCGGGTCTGCCAGCACGTAGTCCAGCCGAATCCGCCCCAGTTCGCCCTCGCCTTCGGCTATCAGGGAGCCATCCCGGGGGATACCTCCTGAAATCCTAGGATGAAAGCCGATCTGGCTGCCCACCAGCACCGTGTCTAGTGCTCCGATCCGGGTCGCAATCTCGATCTCGTGGGAAAAGAGGGCCGGACCGCCCGCGCCGTCTGCCGGGGAATCGTCGGTAATCCGCACGGTGATCCGGTTGATGCGTGCGCCCGACTGGTGCGAGCTCAGCTGGCCGGTCAATGGACTCCCGTCGAAGGGCACGGTCGAGCTCCGCCCGTTGTGCGCGTTGACAAAGGTTCCGCCTAGGCGCGCGAAGTCGGCTGCGTTCCAGACAGCCCGAAGGCCGACGAAATTGGTGAACTCGTCGATGAAACTGCGCGCTGGCAGGAACAGCGGGACATTGATTCTGGACATGAGGGCTGTGGCCGAGACGCGATCCGACATATAATCGAATTGGACCCCGTTGAAAGCCGTCTTGCGAAAGGTCATAGGCGTCAGGGTCGTGCCGATTTCGTCGCCGATGCTCACGCGGAAGTGGTGCTGTCCCTTGAAGTCTGAAGAGACCACGAGGGAGCTGAAAAGGTCTTTGTACTGGTCGGTCTTGTAGAGCAGATTCCCCTCAGAGGTCCGGGGCTGGCTCTGCTGCCAGTCGTAGATCAGCCAACCTCGGGTCAGGAGCCGGCCGTAGAGATCGTAGTGATTGTCGCCCTCCTGATCGGTGGCCAGATAGCGCAAGTAGTGCTCGTAAGCGTAGTTGGTCCCCGCCTCCCACCGCCAGCGGTAGTGGTTGGCGACCTCTTGGGGCATGTACCATTTTTTGAGGGACGGAACGAAGGCGTCAGTGCGCCGGCTGGGAGCCGTCGAGTAGTAGATCGCCCGGCCGCTCTCGCGGATTCCGAGGCGATTGCCGTAATCCGACTGGGATGCGCCGGGCTCGACGTTCAACGCGACTGCGAGCCCGATGAGGACGAGGATTCGGGCCGTGGATTGCCCGGTGTGCACTTGGGGAGACTGGTTCATCACAGTCCAGCATATACGGTTATAAAGGTGGTGCTCAATTCGCGGCTTCGGTCTTCTGTTACCGACTTTCCTAGGTTGCCAGCGGCGATGAACTCGTCCCAGACCCGGGTGTACACGATGCCGAACTGGGTGGTCAGGGTATAGCCTTGGTATTCCCGGACGTTGGACCACTGAGCGGCTAGTACTAGGCTGCGGAAGTCTCCTGTGGCTCCCACCCGGTTGGCGACGAGGGCCTTTTTTTCGTCTAGCATCAGCTCCACAACTCGATGGTATTCCAGCCCGGCCTCAAGAGACGATGCGCTCAACATAGGATGCCGCAGCAGCAGGGTGCCCGTTCCCGTCCACTCCTGGCGCTCGTCGCCATCTAGGATGAAAGGCGTTTGGTTGAGGTACTCGCTCTTGATCTTGGGTTGGACTTCTAGGCCGCCGACACGGTAGGTGTAATCCGCTTTGTTGATGAGCCCGAAGAAGTGGGTGCGCTCCTCGAGGATAGGGCCGACGCCCCGCTCGTAGGCGTCTCCCTGTTGAGCATACAGGTCGTACTTGAGCTTGGTAAGTGTTTTCAACTTGCTCACCGGGCGATAATCCAGTTCCAGGTAGGTTGAGTTCACCCAGGTGTCGCGGGCCGGGAGCACATCCTCGATGTTGGCTAGGTTGCCGGTAGCCAGACCGAGATAAGGAGTCATTTCCCGGCGGTCGTCGGGTATGGTGTCCTTGGTCCGTTTGAGCATATTGTAAACCCGAACCGCGCCGAATCGGGAATAGTCGGGCGCAAAGGTAATCAGCCCATAGGTCGTGTGGTTTTTGCGAGCAGAAGACAACGAACTGATCCGCAGGAGCCCCAGCGTGGCCCTGATGTCGGGCGTTACAAAAGCACCACCGTACACGTTGTACCCCTGCTGGTCTGTCTTGTAGGGATAGTCGGCTAGATCGTCGTTCTCGAAGCGGTCCACCCAGTTGTTGTTGTTAAGGTCAATGCCGAAGAGGAACTCGGGCCGGTCTGAATAGTAGCGGAAAAAAGGCTCATCATAGTCGGGAATGCGATTCGATAGAATGGCGCTGTCGTTCTGATTGAAGTCCGACACGAAGTCGTTGTTCTCGTCCCAGCCCGGGAACACGTTAGCATCACCGGAGCCTTGCTCGAATCGGGCCCAGTCGGAAATTCGGTCTTGGTCGTCATTGTCTTCGACGAACTCGTAAAGGTGCCGGGTCGAATGGTCGTAGAGGATATCCCCTTCGCTGTTTACGAGGTACGCCGTGGTGGAGTAGGCCGGATCTAGGCGGAAAGCCTCTCCGAAGCCGAAGAACGGATAGGCCACTTTTGACACGTTGACCATCCACGCCTCTGCCTCTCTGGAATAGCTAGCTAGAGCGCGGCCTGCTTGGGCTAGGCTGGGGCTGGGAAACTGGTGGTAGGACCGGCTGATGGCCAGTTCGACGTAGGCATCAAATCCCATCACGTCCTTGACGTCTACGGTGAATCCGTAAACCATATTCGCCGTGGGCAAGCCGTATTCGAAGACGAGCCGGGTTTGGTTGGAGTTGTCCGGCACGTTGCCTGCGGCCCGGGCCACTTCAAAGAGTGCCGGCGCTAACTCGTCGATATCTTCGCCGCTGAGCGGCAGGTTGGGCATGGGGCGCAATCCGGTCTGACGGTCGG
Organism: Candidatus Latescibacterota bacterium; assembly: GCA_965221515.1. GTDB lineage: Bacteria > Latescibacterota > UBA2968 > UBA8231 > UBA8231. Next base: position 1,792,658 of record OZ244897.1, on the reverse strand, counting down.
ACCATATCTGGATGCGGTAGTCGTTGGCCACCACCAGATCGAAGGTGATCTTCGCGATGGTATTTGGCCGCGGCCCAGTATAGGCGATGTCAGTGAAGTCGTAACTGATTACGATCTTTTCGTCTCCATCCGCACTCTGGAAGCCCTCGTGGTGGAAGCCGCCGCTGATCACGGGCCACGCGGCCGGATCGGTCACCATCGCCCGCTGGCGGATATCCTCCCGTCTCCCGGTGGCCGGGTCCTCTGTGGTTATGATGATCTCGTGCGAGAACAGGGCTGCGCCAGCCACCCCGTCGTCCGGTGAATCGTCACTCAGAACAAGGGCTAGGCCGCGCACCGGGACCGCCCCTTGGTTGGCCGCCAGCGTACCCTTGAGTGGGTTCCGCTCGAAGGCGTCTTCGAAGGTCGTGGAGTTGTGGGCGTTGACCATAGTCGCCCCTACTTCGACAAAGTCCCCAACCTCGGCGACGACCCGCCCTCCCATTAGGTTGGTGCTATTCGTCACCGTCACGGGTGCGTTCTTGGGCGTGGTGCTGGCGATCGGAAAGCTGATTCGGGAAAACAGCATCGAGCCGCGGTACTTGTCCGAGGCAAAGTCCATCTGTATGCCGTTGAAGTTGGGCTTGGAGAAGGTGAGCGGCGTCAACGCCGTTCTAATCTGATTGCCGGCCGTTATGGCATAGTGAAACTGGCCCTTGGAATCCGAGCTTACCAAGACGCTGCTGAACCAGCCGGCGAACCTAGGATCCTTGTAGAGCGAAGAACCAAACTGCCCGGGCTGGTTTTGGTTCCAGTCATAGACCAGCCACCCCCGGGTCAGGTAGTTGCCGTAGAGATCGTAGAAGGGGTCGCCCTCGCGGTCGATGTTTACGTACCGCTGGTACTGTTGGCGGGCGTAGTTGGAATACTCCCACTGCTGCCAGCCATACAGCTCGTACAGCTCTTGGGGCACGTACCATTTCTTGACGGCCGGGTCCAGAGCGTCGTAGAGGACGCCAGGTCCCTTGAGTGCATAGGTTATCTCTTCCCCGCGCCGCTGTCCGAGGGACTGACCGCACACCTCGGATGCCTGCATCGCGGCACTGAGCGCGAACACACTTAGTAATCCCGCCGCCTTGCCGGTCGTCAACATGGAGAGGCCCTCTCTCGGTGAAATCGCCAAATTATTTTAGTATCTGATGTTACGCCTACCACTACTAGACGTAACATTGTGCTAGTATACCACTTCGACCACGGTGGTGGCCGTCTCAGCGCTGGCGCTGCTGTGCACGGCTACGTGAGCCAGATAGATCCCGGGTGGTACGCGCTCGCCCCTGCCGTTGGTTCCGTCCCATGGAATTGACCAGTGACCGCCTCCTTGCTCGCCGGAGAAGAGACGGCGGACTAGATGGCCGGCCAGATCGATCACCCTCACCTCCACGGGCACCGGGCCGATCACGCGCGACAGGTCGTAGGAGATGCGGGTTTGGTCGTTGACTCCGTCGCCGTTAGGGCTGAGGGGCCGCGGTACGGCCCGGGTATTGATCAGGATGTCGCCGCCCGAAAAGGGCACATCTACCGATAGCACCCGCGGATCCTCGGTTCCCACTGGGGGAAAGGTGGCGTCCTCGGGACCGAGGTGGGCCGCGTTTCCGGCGAGAATCTTCTGACCGGTGATCCCGGTCTGGGTGTTGCCGGCCCACCCGGGAAAGGCCGTCCCGTATCTGAGGACGCGGCAGCGAAACCGGATCCGCAGGACGGCGGCCTCGGCGGCCGCTAGGTCGCTATCCATTATGAGCGGGAAGCGCACTCGGAACCGCCGCTCCTCCACCGCCTCGATGCCGAAGTCGGCGGCCGGATTGGTGGGCAGTGCCGATGGGCTCAGATCCCGACCGGAGAAATCCGCCGCCTCGGTGCGACCGTCGTGGAAAACGACCTGGACCGAGTCGATCGCTTCAACCCGGACCGGCGTGGCGATCTCGAAGGTGTCGAAGCCGCTGTCTTGGCCCGGTCGTATCCGGGTCGGCATGACCGCGTAGGTGAAGGTTTGCGGAACGCCTAGCTCGACCTGACGAGGGTAGATCTCGCCGACGATCCGCTTGGCCGTCGGCGGGAACACCGTGAAGGCCAACTGCCCAACCCCGGTTGCGGCCTCCAGGTCCCGGCTCGCCAGTTCGACCCGGATCTGAAAATAGCGCCGTGGGGCTGGAGTACTGATGACCGCCCCAAGCTGCTCGTCGTTGATGTTCTCGACCGCGATGCCGCTGGTGCCTTCTTGCCCATAGGGAGCCGACCAGGGCGTCCAGGCGTCTGGATCGTTCCGGATCTCGCCCCGTGGCCTCAGGCCGCGATAGTCCTCTAGACTCAGCGCAACCCGGCCCTTCTCTACCAGCGGCAGTGCCCGGTAAGCTCGCAGTGCATCGAGCGGTTCCAAATCGTCTAGGGCAATCTGATCTCCCTCGGCCGTGGTGGCGACTGCGCCCTGCTTCCAGGGGAGATTCACCGAACCACCGGGACCGGGGCGGGTGAATTCCAGCGGTGTATCGTCATGCCCGGCGCGCGTTGAAATGCGGGCCTGCGCCATTCCGGCGACCCCTAGGCTCTCCTCGATCCACCGGATCTTGCCCCACACGCCCCAGTTGGAACCCAGATCGTAGACATTGGAGATGTATTGGGCTTCGGGCACGAATCCCGTCCCGAATACCCGGAACTCGGCGATTTCGAAGCCGATGGACGTCTGCGACCTCAGTCGCAGGAAGCGCAGGTACTGGGGGGGAATCCGCAGGTCAACCACGGGCTGGTCGTTTTGCAACTCCAGCTTGAAACTGGTCATCACCGGCCTGCCGGACTCGTCTCTGGCATTCTCGCTGCCGTCGTTGACCAGAAGCTCATACGCACGCAGATAGTCGTTTTGGAAGGGAAAGCCAGGTGCCGCAAAACCTGGGGCGTTGCGCGGAAAGAACTGGATCCGGTTCACCCCGAAGCGCGCGCCCAAGTCAAAGTCGATCATGGCTCCAAAGGCGAGGACTTGTGGCCCTTCGGCTTCGCTCTTTCGGGTGAAAGCTGTCTCGAGATCGTCATCCACCATCAGGAGCAACTCCTCGGCAAGACCGAGCGTCAAAAGGTTTGGCGAGGTCAGGGTGGAACCGGCCGCGATATTCTTGGTGGAGTCGGCTCTCTGGGGGAAGATCCAGCCCGGTTTGCCGGGAAAGCCGAAGTCCACCACATCGCCTGGGGTGTTGGTGATCGCGGCTTCGTCGATACTGATTTGCACCGCGGCTGGGACCTCTCCACCGCCGCCGTTCCAGGGTTGGCCGCTGACACCACCCAGCCCCCGGCTTTCAGCAGCCAAATTCTGGGCCACTAGACAAAGTGTCCCGAGTATGCCCAAGCTGGAGCTGATTCGCTGCATTGTCACTCGATAAAGCTTGGTGTCAATACGCTACGTGGACCACGCGATGCGCTTTGCGGCTCGATACGTCTGTGTCCGCATCCACCTCGATCGCCAACAGGTAGATCCCAGGTGGCACCAGCCGGCCGCTCTGGTCGTGGCCGGCCCAGCGGACCGCGTAAGATCCGCTCACGAGGGGCCGTCGTTCCTCCCACGTCCGCACCAGACCACCGCCCAGATCGTAGAGGCGGGTCTTTACCGTGCGCTGCCCGGTGAGTCGGAGCACCGAGAACTCGAACCGCGCTTCGTCGTTGATCCCATCGCCGTTCGGGGTCAGAATTGGAGCACTGATCGTCAATGGGCCCATCACCCGGTTGTCCGCCAATGGCCCGCGCAACAGCATCCCCTGACTCGAGGCCAGGTCGGTTGCATCGCCGGGATCGACCCGTTGCCAGCGATTGGCCTCGGACGAAGTTCCCAGTTCTGCCTGCAAGGTCGCACCGGGGCGGAACAGGGTCGTGGTGAACCGCACTTCGATCAGATCGACCTCGGGCCCTACCGCCGAATCTAGGCGCACCCACAGCGAATCCGATCCGGTCGGGACCTGCTCCAGCTCGGCTGGTGCCAACTCGGCCACCGGACCGGCGTCCCACTGCGACGCCCGGCCCAGGCGGAGGAGTTGAAGATCGAGGTCCACCCCAGGAGCGTACAGGCGAATCTGGTCCATTCCCGGGCCGCTCCGCAGGAACCGAGCTTTGACGAACAGGGACAAGGTATCGGTGGCCCCCAACTCGGATACCAGACCCGGCTCGAGCTCGCCCAAGGCCTGCTGGGCTAGGGGCTCGAGGAAGTTCAGCCGAATCGACCGCAGGGAAGCAGCCTGTTGCGGGTCACTAGTCTTTAGCCAGGCTTGGAGCATGAGATACGCTCGCGGGCTGGGCGACGCGATGGCAGCCCCCGAGAAATCGTATTCCTCGCTCCAGTCGCTCCAGTCGCCCCCGGCCACCTGTTCGGTTGCGATTTCGATTTCCTTTTTGGCGAATTTGTTCAACTTGTTGTAGGCCTCTTCGGTAATCTCAGTGCCGTCCTTCTTGAAATAGCGGAGGACATCGACGAGCTGGTTGCCGGTCCGGCTGCGCAGCGCGATGGCGGTGCCCGGGGGCGCGTCCCCCTCCCACTCGATCGAACTCAGCGTCCGGGCGCCGTCCAGCGAGATTAGGGGCGACGTGAGTGAGACCCGAGGCTGGTATCCCTCGCCGTAGAATTGGACCTCCCGCGTGTCTGCGTTGCCTCCCGCCATGCCGCCGGAATAGGGAATACTGATGTAGCGGGCGACCGTGGGTTCGAACACATGGGCGTGGTAATCCATGCCGCCGTCGCCTCCGAGTGCTTGGCTAGTCCAAGCCAGTGTGCCTTCAGGTGTCAGACTGCCGTCTGAGGTCTGGATTTCGTACTGGGTGATGGGGCCCCAGTACCCTGCGTTTAGGAAGAACATCTGCACTCGATCCACCCAGAAGAAGGCCCCCAGATCAAAAAAGAACCAGCGCTGGCGTTGCTCCAAGGTGGTGGTCCCGACCGTCGTTTCATACAAGCCGTCCACCAAACTGGTAACTACGGTGGTATCAATCTCTATCTTTTGCGCCATCCCCCGGCGGGCGGTCAATCCCAAGGCGATGTTCTCGCCTATCGTCCGCACTTCCATCTCGGCCAGCCGAGGACGTTCGCGGCGGAAATACCGGATCTCGCCGCGCGATTCCGCATCGGTCGCCTCGTAAATCTCCGGCTCGACCCGGATGCTCCCATCGGCCACCTTTTTATAGTAGTCCACCGTCCCTCGGCGGGCGGGCTCCAAGGCGTCGTAGATCGCGCGGGATACTTCGGCTCCTCGCACCGAGTCGCTTTCCGTCACCACGAGTTGGACGTACCGTATCTCGTCCCCCTGCCAGTGCGGATCGCGGGCGTCTCCCGACGGCTCCAACTCAATGTCGAAGACCCGTTGGCTTTTGTTCGCGCCCGGACTCGCGTAGACGACGACGTAGCCCTTGACCTCCCTCAGGCCCTGCTCGGGACGCTCGCCATCCGAGGTCAGAAGGGTGTACTGGAGAAAGGGATCGCCAAGATCCTCATCTACAAAGGTCAGGAGAATGCGGGTCGCCGACGCGATCCGCCCTAGATCCAACTCAAACCACCAGTCGCGCAGTGGCTGGTCTGGGTCGGGCTGCCAGTACGAGGTCAAATCGCCGTCAAGGAGGTTGGCTACCCCGGCCGCATTGGTGCCGGCACGCACCGCATCCAGCAAGGCGACGTCTTCGGCCTTGACCCCTTTGGGTGGGTGCCGTTTTAGGTGCTCGACAATGTCTTGGGTTGCGTCGATATCCTTGGCCACAAAGTGCGGTCGGGCCGCGTCCGCCGGGGCGAAGAACTCCACCGTGCCGACGGGAAACTCCCAGGTTTTCAGGTGGCGGCCCTCTATTGCGATCTGGTTGTCGCGGATGATGTATCCTTGGCCCCAGACCGCACTGCCACATAGAATCCAGAGAGCCAGTGCCGTGCTGATCCTGTCGTTCATGTTGCCACGCCTCTGCGCATTTGGGAGCCGTTGACTAAAGTGCCGGTGAGCCTCAATACGCGACCGCGATCAGGCGAGTTCCACTGTCGCGGCTCCCTTCGCGATCGACCGCGACCCGACATGCGTAAAGCCCCGGCGGCACTAGCTGGCCGTTGCTGTCCCGTCCGTCCCAGGGCTGGATGTACTGACCCGAATGGTCCCGGCCCACATACACCTGTCGCACTAGCCGGCCCGACAAATCCCACACCCCGACCTCCACCGGCCGGTCCTCGGTCAATTTCAGCAGGTCGTACTGGATCGCCACTGCGTCGTTGATGCCATCTCCGTTGGGCGTAAACACGGCCGGCTCGATTTGCAACCCGCTCACAATTGACGCGCCCAGCGCCAGCGTCTCGACCACCAGCCGGTTGCCGTCTAGCCTGTTGGTCGCATCGCCACCCCGCACCGGTTGCCAGACCTCTTCCGGTGCTTGGCTGTCGAAAATGCGACCTTGGAAGGTCGCCGCATACCGATACACCTCGCCCCGCAGCCGAACTTGGCACAACTCGCCGCTTTGGTCCACCGTCAGCCGTGGAAAGCTCACCACCACCCGGTCCTCGGTGCGCAGGCTGTCTATCTCCGTGAAGGCCACCGCCGCTCCCGCCACCTCCACCTCGATCACCTCCACCACTCGACCCCCCTGAAAGCGCAACTCGAGGCTGTCGAATCCCCGATCTTGCAGCGACAAGGTGGGCCGCACCGCGTACGTGAAGTCGGTTAGCTGTGAAGCCTCGGTCTGCCACGGATCGACCTCTCCCACCAGATCGGTCGCTGCCGGCGGCGACGAGACTGCAAATTCGAGGAAATTCACCTGCCCCCCATCGAGAAAATCACTGGCGAAGTCAATCGAAAACTGCACGTAGTGGCGCGGCCGCGGCGCGACCATCGGCACGCCCAGACTGTCGCCAAACGAATACGGCGCCGACCACAGGTCCCAGTTTGCCGCGTCGTGGGTGATGCGACCTTTTTCTTGTTCTTTAAGCTTGTCGTACTGCGCCCGGGTCAGCGGCGAGCCGTCCGCCCCATACGGCACCTCCTCATCGCCCCGGAAGGTCCGCCGCCAGTACCGGGACGGCTCGGGATCGTCGCCGCCATGGCTGCGGATCGATACCCGGGCCGACTCGTCTTGGCGACCCGACCAGCGCACCCAACCTAGGCTGGAGGGGGCGCCCAGCGGAATGGTGTTCGAGGTATAGCGGGCAAACGGCACATACCCCTCGGCGAACACTTCCATTTCCGCAATCTCCCACGCCTGCCGCTGAAACGGGTCCAGCCACAGTGCCAATTGTCGCACCGGCGTCCGGTCTAGAGGGATCTCCACCACCGGGCTCTTGTTTTGTGCGATCTCGGCCACTAGATCGAAGTCGAGTTTCGTGCCGACGAGTTTGCGCTGGAATGCCAGGTGAGACCGATTCGGCGTTCCACCGTGGGGCTCGCCGCTGCCGGTGGCGATAGCGATGTGCTCGATGTAGTTGGGGGAGCCAGGCCGCGGCGACACCCGCACCCGGTTCACCGGGAACAGGCCGCCCAGGTCGAAGTACAGGGTGAAGCCGGTGATGCCGCCGCCCGGACTGTAATCGGCCAGCGACGCATTGTGTACTAAGAAGAAGGTGGTGAAGTCGCCATCGGCGACCACGTCCAGAGTCGGATCGCGGCCATAGCCCGAGTAGCGCTCGGTCATCAGAAAGCCGCCCCGTTCTTCCACTGTAGATAGGATGCTCTCGTCGCTGCCATAGTAGTAAGGGGCCAGCATTCCATCTAGGTTGACGCTGTCGAAGTCGCCGGCTTGGGCCGAATTCACATCGGCCCAACTCAACTGCTCGAACTCGACGCTGCCGTCTGCTACCTTGGGCAGCAGGGGAAAGCTAGCGTAGTCCTCGCCGCCCAGTCGATAGATCTTTACGGCTTCTGCCGGACACCACATCCCAGCACTCGGCACCAGGCACAAGAGCAAGCCTACCAATCGCGCTCTTACCAAGATGTCCCCCTTTTGCGATGTGTGAGGCCAACCCGCGTACGCCGTTGGGCTGATTATAACTGATGTTGCACATCGCCGAGGCTTGGGCTGTTAGAGGCCACTGACCACTACTAGACGTAACATCAGTTATTAGGGAAAAGGGATGTGAGACCACATCCCCCTTCCCGGCGAAGACGGTTCGCTCTATAGAGGCGCGAACCTGCTCGCCGTTAGCTACTGATCGAACGCAGCTTTAATGCGGCCCCAGCTCTCGGCTTCGACTGCTGTGCCAAAATCGACATCCTCCAACGGAGCTAGCAGGAAGTCGGTGGCTACTGCGGCGGTTTCCCAGTAGGTTCCCTCGCCATTCAGGACATACTGTATGGCCTCGTTGTTGTCCATATTGTCATAGTCGCCGATCATCCAGTTCAGACCGATGATCTCACCTTCTACCATGTCGTGGACCACACTGCCGTCCGGGTCATCCCACTGCAGGTTGTCCCACATCGTGAGCATCCATTCGGCCCTGCTAGTGACGTCGGCGGCGTTGAGCACGACCGAGTCCGACGAGTACCCTTGGGCGGCGTACGGCGGGTTGCCGGCCCAAGTAGCCTGGCTATGCCAGAACCAGTACCACGCTGTCTCCTCGTTGTTGCTCGACGCCGGATCGATGTCCGGGAGGCGGAAGTGGATATTCTGGGCAAAGCGTCCGCGGTCTTCTGCTTCGTCCGCCCAACTGCGTTCGCCGCCGTGGTCCCCGTCAATGCTCATCTCGAAGGTGTCGGGCAAGGGGGGAGGGCTACTTTCGATACCAGAGACGTCTCGCTTGCGGAAGTTGTCGAACAACTCGTGGTGCATATAGAGACGGTCTTGGCTTGCGCTATAACCGACGATGACCTTGCTGTTCAGACTGGACAGATCGGTCCACTTCTCGCCGGTCGTGGACGTATAGAGCTCTGGTCCGATCCAATAGTCCTCGGGAACCACGGCCCACTCGGACAGATCGCCGTCCAGAGTCGGCTCGGCACCCGCCGGGAACTGGAACGCGAGCAGAACTTGGCCCTCTGGCACGTGGCTCCAGGCGGAAAAGGCAAAGCCCACAGTCAGGCACAGGGCGATAAGCGTAGCTTTCTTCATGTGGAACCTCCACGATGATGATTCTTCGACCTCAGGCACTCTGGGGTCACAGGAATCGGGTTACATGAACATTTTGTAGAAAATAAAAACAGGTCTTGGGGTGGTGCAATAAAAAAATCGCGACCGATCGCACGCGCTAGGGGGCAAGCTGTGCTATGCGTGCCTCTATGGCTGCAAGCTGACGGGCATCTCCCCGCCAGTGGGCGACCGCCAGTTGGTATGCCCGCAGTGCCGCATCTATCTGGCCGGTCTGTTCGTATGTCTTCCCAAGCCCATAGTGGGCCTTCGCGTTGGTGGCGTCCAACCTCTCCACGGCCTCGAACACCGCAATAGCTTGGTCGTAGGCTTGCTGGCGGAGGTAGAATTGTCCGAGGCTCAGGCGGGGCTCGACCCAATTGGGTCGCTGGCGGATCGCTGCCTCATAGGCCTGCTCGGCTTGGTCTAGGCGTCCCTGAAGCAACCCCACGTTGCCCAGGGCGTGGTGTGCCTTGGCGAAAGTCGCGTCTATTTGCAGGGCCTGTTCGAAGGACCGACGGGCCTGGTCCAGACGCCCGTTCTGAGCGGCGACGTAGCCGATGGTAAAGTGCGCCTCGCAGGCCTCGCGCTGGTCGGGAGCTCGGGCGATCACCCGGCGGGCCAAGGCCACTGCCTCTTTGAGGTCGCCCTGATTTAGGTGGGCATGGCTCAATCCTGAGAGGGCTCTGATATGCTTGGGCTGGTGCTCTAGGACCGCCCGGTACATTCCGATGGCTTGCTCCCACCGGCCGAGTTCGCCGTAGGAGTGCCCTGCTGCCAGATAGGCGGCCAGGTCGCCGTCGGCCTGATTTACCTGTTTTTCCACAGCTCGCACTTGGGCGGCCCGCTGGTTCAGCTCGGCAAAGCGGTTGAGCAATATCTGGGCTTGCTCTGTGCGCCCTTGGGCGGAGTAAAGATGGGCTAAGCTGTAGTATGCCTCGGGATAGCCCGGGTCGATCGCGAGCGCCCGGCGCAGCATTCCCTCGGCCTCGTCGTAGCGCTCCGCGCGGGTGTAGAGCAACCCGAGTTCCCGGTGGGCCTCCTTGTTGCCGGGATCGAACCTGACAGTGCGCGTCAACAGTTCCTCGGATTCTGCCCGGCGTCCCTGCATCCGGAGGAGCCGGCCTAAGGCCGACAGCGCTTCAGCATCGGCTGAATCGGCCGCCACGGCCCGCACTAGGGCCTCCTCGGCCTGGTCGTACGCCCCCTGCTCTTGGTGCAGACCGGCCAGAAGACGATACGAGGGAGCCGTGCCCGGGTCGATGTGTACGGCCTTTTCCAGCAGAGCGATTGCCTCCCGGTGGCGTTTCATTTCTCCGTAGGCCACGGCCAGATTGTGGTACGCCAGAACAAGGCTCGAATCTAGGCGAATGGCGGCCCGATACGCGGTCTCCGCCGAATCCCTGCGGCCCAGCTTTACATAGGCCGTGGCCAAGTGGCAGTGAGTTTCCGCAGCGAGGGAATCCAGGGCTAGGGCCTGCTGATACACGGCGAGTGCGTCGCGGTATCGGGCTTGGCGGAAATAGGTGTGCCCGAGCGTGCAGAGTCGGTCTCTCTGCGGGTTCGGTACTGGCAATTCGGGTGCTTGGCACGCGCATAGCCAGATTGTCATCAGGGCAGTGGCCGGGCGGCGAAGCACAACTGCGTACGGCGAATGCATCGCGCAGTCTTCCGTTGAGTCGCAGGGGTTATCGGGGACGACGCGGCAGCGGCGTGATAGGAGGACTGCCCCCGCGGACGCCTTCGCGTCGCCGACCGAATATAAGCCATCGGCCCTAGCCTCAACAACTTGAGTGCTGATGTCCGCAGGGTTGTTTCGTCGGTCTGGTTGACCAATGTACCCACTGGCTTAGCCAAGCATAGGCGATTGACGCATCCGGTGCCGATCTCTAGTATAGGAGTATAGGTGCTCGTGCGGGGCAGGGGACTGGAGAGCTTGATGAAGCGGACCGATGAAAACTGAGATGGGGCAGACCGCGGCATGGCCGCGACGATTGGACTGAGCGGCGGCTCTTTCAGGGGCCTGCTCCTCGACAACGAGGCGAACGCCGCCCGCCAAGGGAGCGGTTTAAACCCCTTGTGCCATCTGAGCTACCCAGACCACAACCTCTACCGGGACGACGCTGTCGGCCTCAACTTCGAGCACATTATGAACGGCGCGGCCGCCGACGCCGCCCGCTCGATGTTCACCCCTCGGAAGGACCGCTGCCTCCTCCTCTCGCACGCTCCCGGCGAAGCGTCGGTCCGCCACCCGGCCGCCGACTCCTCTTGGGGGATCGAGAGTACGATGCGCTATTGCTTTGGGCCGGACTGTGTCGATATGGAGTTCGCCGCCCGCCTGACCGACGAACGATGCGCTCCGCTGGGGTACGTTGCCTTCATGTGGGCTTCCTACATGAACCGCACCTGCGGCCGGGCGATCCACTTCTACGGGACTTGCGGAGGGGAGGAAGGCTGGCTCCGCTTCGGGGAAGACTTTGCGGACGGTCGCTTTGAGACCGGCACCGTCGCCCACGCCTCGGTTGACCCCCTCCCGTACGAAGAAGGGGCCGAAACCCTCAACATCGTCGAAGATCCGCGCAAGCACTTCCTCTTGCCGTTCTACTTCGGTCTGGCTGACGGCGACGGCGATCTGTCGAGCAAGGACGACCCGATGGTCTATGCGATGATGTTCGATCAGGAGGCACCCATCCGCTTCGCCCTGTGGAACTTCATCCGGGACGAGCGTGGACGGCCGGACCCGCACAGTCCGGCTTGGGACTGGCAGTACGTCATCCGCGCCCCGGAGATTGGCCGGACCTACGGCTACCGGGCGCGGCTTCTGTACCGGCCGTTCGTCAATCGAGAAGCGGTGCGGCGGGCGTATGAAGAATGGATGGCCGAACTGTAGTGCTTCGCCGGTGGGCGAAACCATCCGACAGTCTTCGGGATTTGGGGTCCGATCTTCTTTCCGTAAAAGATCTCCGCAGGGAGACGCTATACTTTCACCACGGCGGGGCCAGACTCGGCTCGTGGACGAAGCGCTTCATGCCCAGCACGAGTCGGGCTTGGGTGCGCGGCGGCAAAGCCAGCGCGAACGTCTTGCCGTTCACCGGAACGCGCTGGGATGTCCCGGCGACCTCGACTGTGGTAAACTCGTGTTCTCCCATGCCTCCCGCCTGGATCAGCACCTCCCGGTGCTCGGTCGGGCTTGCGTTCACTGCGGTCAGTTCGGCCCGGTCGTCGCCCAGCCCCGACACCAGCGCGGCCACATCGGGCGGAAGCCCCGGACGACGACGCTGGGCGTCGAAGTGGCGCAGTCTCGTCATTAGTAGGCCCCCATTGTAGTGGGGGAGAGGGGCACCCATGGTGAGCTGCACCAAGCCTTCACAAGTAACGGGATTCCGCTGCTGGAAATAGGCGTCGCCGTAGGTGGCCGGGTCCTGCTCGTCCTGCGCCATGAAGTCAAAGCGCGCCTGCACTTGGCTTAAGTTGTGTTGGAGGATCCGTTCTGGATACTCGGGAAATTCGCCGTGCAAGTAGGCCATCCAGCCCCAGTCGTGCCCGCCTTGATCTTTGGTGTGGTGCCACGAGTTGACGGCGAACAAATCGCCCGACCGCTTGCGGGTCTGTGCGAATCTCCGCGAATCGGACCGGGCCATCGACATGCACCACAGGTGGGCGATGTCGGACGGGTACATGGGCATGAATTCGAACCAGCCGTCCTGCTGCAGGGCGGTGCCGTCCTGCTGCCGGATCGGGTACCACATCCACTCGCCCGGCTCGTAGGCGACCCGCCCGGGATCATCGTACTTGTGAGGCACGTAGAGCTGATCGTCGCGCTCGATCCCGCGGGCAATGAGGATGTCGATTTGCGACCGCGGAAAGTCCATGTATTCCAGTCGGCGCGTCAGCAAGGTGCAGTTTTGGGCTGCGACCCCCACGGCCTGCCCCACGCTATGCCAACCGTGGGGCCAGGCCCAGCCATAACTCGCTCCATACCACTTGCCGTTGATATGTTCGCCCACGACACCGGAGAGGCCAACGTTGTCGGGGACGATGCCGCCGTTGGCGTCGGTGCGCTCCATCCAGGCCCCGGTGTATGCTAGGACCCAGTCGCGGTACGCATCATCTGCCGTCAGTAGGTAGGCGTTGGTTCCTAGCGTGGTCGCTAGGAGATTGACCACGGCGTCGCCGCGGCCCATGCGATCGCGCATGGCTTGGCCCAGCCGCTCGGCCAGTTCGGGATTGCCTCGCACCGCCTCGTGATTGGTGCATCCTGGCACGTCGTAGAAGGGCAGGTTGTACCCTTCATAGGGCCAATGCGGACCTTCCTCAAAAGTCCAGTAGGCCGGTCCCTTGCTGCCGTTTCTCGCGCAGCGGATGATCCGGTGTTGCGGGTCGTAGTTGGGCACCTCCTCAGCCTCACCGAGGAACAGCCCAGCGAAGCGCCGCGCCCGCTCGATATTGGTGCCATTGGTCGGATCGGCCATGCAGAGCATGTAGAACAGGTAGTTGCCCTCGCCCTGGTGGAACCAATCGTAGCCCGGTTGGTACTCCCGCACCACCATGGGGTAGCCATGTCCCGTGCCATGCTGGCACATCTGCTCATTGATGACGTCGAATTCCCGCTGGGCGTTGGCCAGGAAAGAGTCGCTGCCACCGAGCAGGTAGAACAGTGGCCAGTTGTGGAAGCTCTCGTAGCAGTCATCCAGTGCGTCGATGCTCTGGAAGTCGGGACTGGGGGGCCAGAGCAGACGCCCATCTGGCTGGGTGTACTTTGCCAGCACCTGCGGAGCGGCGGCCTCGATTGCGTCGAAGAGCTGGCGCTGAAGCAGGGCCCACTTCGGTAGTATCTGGGCCGATTCGCGTGCCTTTAGGCAGACTGTCATGGTCGCTGACCTCCTTACTTAGCCAGCCCCCGTTTGACCTTGCGCTCAAATTCGCGCATCTCGTCCGCCCCGTCCAACACGCCGATTTCTATGTTGAACTCGCGCACCTCGCCCGGCTCAATGTACTGCAAAGTCCCGTGTTTGCGATTCCAAGCGCGGCCGAGCACCGAGCAGTTGCCCGGCTCAATGCCGGTGACGTAGGTGCCCTTGTGAAAATGCTGCCAGTGATTGACAATGGGGATCTGGCTGTGCTTGAACTGCCAGTACAAGCCCAAGCCGAGTTTGTCGTTGAGCAGGCCGACGTGGACGCGACCTTGGCGGTCGGTGCGGGGCCGATGCACGTACACATCGTCGCGGGCGCGCGGTTGCGGCCCTTTGGCCACCGTGTAGTCCTCAGCGCTGACGGGGCGGTCGGCGATCCACTCGGTGCTCTCGCGGCTGTGGAGGACTAGGCGGGTGCCTTCGTCGAGAAGGGGGAAGCCGGGGTTGCAGTGGTACACGAACATGAGCGGCGAGCGGTCGGCGGCGAGGTTTTCGATGCGGTCGTGGATGTGGATGCTGCGCTGGCCGAGTACGGTCGAAATTTCGCGCGACAGCTCTAGGTTTTCGGCAAAGACCTCGGCTTGGCGCATTTGGCCGCGGATGCGCACGACGTAATCGGCATTTTCCCAGCCAGCTTCAATGCCGACGTTTTTAGCCGGTATGTACGAGAGGCGACCGTGCAGGGGCATTGCGGCGTTTTCTTCTTCGGGATCGACTTCTGGGTGGCCGACAAAGTCGAGGCCGCACGAGGTTACTAACCCGCCGAACCAGCCGCGCCCCCATTTGAAGCCCTCTGGCTCGTAGAAGGCCGGCCCAACGTCGCCGGGGCCGGAGCGGAAGCACAGCGACTGGCCTTTGTAGTGGGCCGCGGCAATGTCGAGCGCGCGGCCGGGCAAGACGGAAAACCCCAATCCCGAAGCGTTGAACACATCGATGAGGTCGGCGCCGCGCTCGAATCCTTCGCGGCGTTCGGCGCGACGGGCGTACATGAGCTGACTGATGTCGCCGACGCGGTTGAGCAGTTGGCGGCGCGTGAAGTTGCGGCCGAACAGCTTGGGCATGGAGGACCTCCTAGCGCAAATGATGAGCTGCGGTTTAAAAAAGAGTTAGGCTTTGCATGGTAAAACAATATATATAGGTTGTTCTCGCCAACCCGACCCCATGGAGAGGAATGCAGCAGCATGGCTTTTGCAACGGCAGTGCAGCTCGAAGACGTGTGGAAGCGCTTTGGCGCGGTTGCGGCCGTGCGCGGGGTGTCGCTGCGCGTACCCGCTGGGTGTATCTACGGGCTGTTGGGACCCAACGGCGCGGGTAAGACGACCCTGATCCGCATGATTATGAGCATCTTCTACGCCGATTCTGGGCGCATCGGTCTGCTGGATGGGCAACAGGCCCTCGCGGTCAAAGATCAGCTCGGCTATCTACCCGAGGAAAAGGGCCTGTACAAAAAGATGAAGGTCGCCGAGCAGATGACCTATTTCGCCCGGCTCAAGGGGGTTGCTGCCGACGTGGCGCAGCAGCGGGCCGCCGAGTTGTTGCAGCGCTATGGCCTCGGCGACTATCAGAATCGGCGTTGCGAGGTGCTTTCTAAGGGCATGGAGCAGAAGGTGCAATTGCTGGCGGCGCTGATCCACGAGCCGGAGCTAGTCATTCTCGACGAGCCTTTTTCCGGGCTCGATCCAGTCAACCGCGATCTAATGCGAGACGTCATCTTGCAGATGCGCCGCGACGGCAAGACGGTGATTTTCTCGACCCACCTGATGGAACAGGCCGAGCAAGTATGCGATTTTGTCGCGCTGATCAACAAAGGGCAGAAGGTCGTCGATGGCGCGTTGGGCCAAGTGCTCGCCAGCGGGGGACGCGCCGCAGTGCTCGACTACGATGGCGACGGGCGTCTGCTGCGGGCGTTGCCGGGCGTTATCCGGGTCAACGATTCGGGCAAGCGGGCCGAGCTTTTTCTCGCCGCTAACGCGGATTCGCAAGCGCTGTTGGCCGCGCTCGTCGCCAAGGTGCAGGTCCGGGGTTTTGCCCTGCGCACGGCCTCGTTGCACGAGATCTTCATCCGCGCTATAGGAAAGGCCGACGATGCGTAAAATTGCTTTGGTGGCGCGGCGCGAATACATGGAGCACATCCGCACCAAGGGGTTTTGGATCGGCGTATTGGCCTTCCCACTCATCCTCGCGTTGAGCGTTGCAGTGCCCGTGCTATTGAGCGAGACCAAACAGGCGCGCACCTATGCTGTGATCGATCATACGGGTTTTGTGCTCCAGGAGGTGGAAAGAGGCATTTTAGCCGAGGATCTGGGCCTAGTGCTACGGGCCGCGGCGGTGCGCTATCGCGACGGCGGGCGGGCTTGGGAGCGCCTGCCGGATGCGGTTAGGGCCGCGGCAAAGGTCTATGTGAGCTTGGCCGAAGCAGAGCGGCCGGCACTGGTGCAGGACCTTGCTGCGGGCAAAGGCGAGGTCGCGGCTGGCCTCGTCGCGTGGTGGCAGCAGGTCGCGGCTGAGGAGTTAGAGACCTTCGGCTTGGAACTTTCGCGCAGTCGCTACATCCGAGTGGAGGTGCCCAGCGGCGACGATCGGCCCGCCGCGCTCAATCGCCTGGTGAACGACGGCTCGCTCTTTGCCTACTTCGTCATTGCCTCCGATCTAGTCGCCAGCGACGAGGGATGCAAATACATCTCTTTGAACCGGACCGATCAGGACTTGCGCCGTTGGTTTGCAGACCGGGTGTTCCAAGTGGTGCGGGCGCGGCGCATTGAACAGGTGGGCCTCGACGCAAAAACGAGCGACTGGTTGCAAGCCTCGGTGCATTTCGCCGAGCGCAAGGTCGATAAGCGCGGCGACGAGGCCGAGGTTTCGACCGCCGATAGGGTCCAGCAGTGGGCCGTCGTACCGTTCGTTTATCTATTGTGGATGGCGATATTTATCAACGCCCAGACGCTTATGACCAATACCGTGGAGGAGAAGTCGTCGCGCCTGATTGAAGTGCTGCTGTCGGCGCTCTCGCCCTTTGAGTTGATGGCTGGCAAAATCGCCGGCACGGCGGCGGTGGGGCTGACCTTGGTCTTTACCTGGGTTGCGTGCGTGGTGGTGGGAGTGATGATCGCGCCCGTCGCGTTGGGGGGCGATGTAGCTTCCATCGTCGGCGTTGCTAGCACCCCGCTGTACTTGGGGTCCTTTGTCTTTTACTTCTTAGCGGGCTTTCTGCTGTACGCCTGCTTGCTGGTCGGGGCTGGGTCCCTGTGCAACAGCTTAAAAGACGCGCAGAGCCTGATGGTACCGCTCCTGGTACCGTTGATTGTGCCGTTGCTCACCATGCTCCCCATCGCGCAAGACCCCAACGGCACCTTGGCGCGGGTTATGTCCTATATCCCGCCTTTTACCCCTTTTGTCATGATGAATCGGGCCGCTGGCTCACCGCCGCTATGGGAGTACTTGGCCACCACAGTGCTGCTTTTGTTGTCCATCTACTTGGCAGTGCAGGGGGCGGGCAAGGTATTTCGCATCGGCATCTTGATGACCGGCAAGCCGCCGCGGTTGGGCGAGGTCATGCGCTGGCTGACGGCCAAAGAAAACGTCAGTCCAGCCGAGCCACAAACGGACTAGGTCAGTTGAGCGGAATTAGGCGATTGGCAAGAACGCGGATATTGTGCTCGATGGTGGAGGCGTCCGGCGGGGTGTCGGCTTGGCGGAGGTACTCGTTAAAAGCCTCAATGGCCTTGAGGTCCTCGCCGGTATGGTGGTAGAGAAAGCCGAGGTCGCGGTAGTTTTCGGCTTCGGTCGGCAGGAGGTAGGCAATTTTCTCGGCCCAGTCGATGGCGGTGGGAAATTGTCGGGCTTGAAAGTGGAGGCGTTTGAGATTGCGGAGCATGCGCACCAAGATGTGCAGCGACGAGGTCGGCTCGGTGAATTCGGGGGCCAATTCGAGCCGGCGCCCTTCGATGACTGGTAGCCGCTCGCCCAAGGACTTGCCATCGACAAAAGCACCGTCGGCAAAGGGATCGACAAAGAGCGGCTGGTCGCCTTGGGTGCTGCGCACGAGGAAGTGATGCGGGAAATTGACTCCTGCCAAGGGTAAGGACAGCCGTCGGCCCAGCTCTAGATAGACGACCGCCAAGGTGATGGGAATGCCGAGGCGGCGGTCGAGGACCTCGTTGAGGTAGCTGTTGCGGGGGTCGTCGTAGTGGGTGCGGTTGCCGCGGAAGCCGAGGTCGCCGAACACGTATTGGCTTAGGTTAGCCAGCGCGGCTGGCAGGGAATCGGCGGCGGCATAGCGGCTGCGAAAGTCCTCGCCTAGCGCGTCTAGTTGCCGCAGGTAGTGTTCGACATCGAGATCGGGATAGGCTTGTAGGGCGATGAGCAAGGACCCGTGGGCGAGGTCAATCTCGCCGGATTCGTCCCGGGCCTTTTGGACGAGGGCCAAAAAAGGGTCAGCAGGCCGTGGACGCATACGCTGCGGCCCCGGTTAGACGCTGCGGTTGTGGATCCAACTAAACCGCAGCGGTGCAGTGTGCTGTAGCCGTCGCTCGCTGCGCTCGGCTAGCTTGGCGTAGCGCGGCCCGAGTGTACACAAGTAATCTTGGGCGGCGGCGGCTTCGCCGGAGAGGCCGCTGAGCGAATCCAACTTCCACTGGCGGACTAGGTGCTGGATGATTTCGGAGTAGTGCTTAGCCGTGTACACACCGAGCCGCTGGGCCACTATGGAGAAGTGCTCAAAGAGGTCGGGGTCTTGCCCGTCGGTCATCAGGTGAGCCGGCATGACGACTTGGCGTTTCATCAGGTCGCGAAAGGCCAATATCGCGCCTTTGGGATCGAGCTCGAAAATTTTCTTGATGAAGTTCGTGTACGCTTTTTCGTGGCGGGCTTCATCGCCGGCGACTACGCCACAGATGGTCTTAAGGTGCCAATCGCCGGCCTTTTGCGCTAGGCGGGCCACGTTGCTGTGGGAAATGCGGGTCGCCCGCTCTTGGAAGGACGTATAGACAAAACCTTTGTAGGGGTCTTGGGCAGCCTGTGGGTTGAAGCCGTTGCGCAGCAGGTATTGAATAGTCGTCTCGATGGCGCGCATATCGACGCGGCCGGTGAGGAAGAGGTATTTGTTGAGCAGGTCGCCGTGGCGATTTTCTTCGGCCGTCCAACCGCGCGACCACTGGGCCCACGGGCTGGGGTCTGCACCGGTGGTGTCCGACACGCCTTCAAAGCTGTTGAGCAAGGTCTGATAGGTGGGCAGGGCTTCCTCAGTGATCATGTCGCCGACCAAGACGACGAGGATATCGTCGGGCAGGGCTTGAGCGCGGGCGCGGAACTCGCGGATGGAGTCTTGCCAGTTTTCCGCGCCCACATCGGGGAGAAAATCGTCGGGCTGCCAACTGTCCTCTACGGGCTTGAGCAACTTGAGCTGGCCTCTGACAAAATCCTCCATGCTTGCAATGACTTCTCTCTTGTGCGGATTCAACCGAGTTTCTCCATCACTGAGTGTTTAAAAGATACCGCCAGCGGCATGGGCTTATATATAAATATGAATATAAGGCAAAATGGACAAATTGGGCTATGGATTCAAGCGGCTCCTCCTCGGTAAGCCCTTGGCGACTCGCGCCAAAAGTGGCGTCCGCCGCCGCAAATGCGGGCAGTTTTTACTTAGCTATAAAGAGCCTATCTACTTGTTTTGCAAGTAAGTTGTGAATCATGTAAAACAACGGCACACTCTTTGCTCATAAACGAGGTAAATCCCTTACCCTAACAAGGAGGATACCTTGATGAACAAAGGATTTAGCCGGGCGCAGATTGAGCGCGTCGCGCGGATGTACAAATGCAATCAGGACGCCAGCCGAGCGCTGGGGATCACGATTCGCAGCTTTAGTCGGCTCTGTCGCAAATACGACATTGAATCACCTTTTGCGCGGCGGCGGCGGCAGCGCTGTCAGGTCGATCACAGCACTAACCTCGTATAGGAGGCATACCATGAGAGCAATAGAGCGGATCGCTGCCATCTGCAAGGCGAACCTCAACGAAGCGCTAGACCGGCTTGAGAATCCGACCAAGATGGTGGAGCAAATCGTCCGCGATGCCGAGCGCGCCGTTGACCAAGCCGTAGATGCTTTGATCAAGGCGCGGGCCACCAAGCGGCGTCTAGCGCGCGACTTGGAGCGCAACGCCGAGCAGATGCAGATGTGGCAAGCAAAGGCCACCGCCGCGGTGGAGGCCGGCAACGACGAGGGCGCACGGCTCGCCTTAATACAGAAGACCGAGCGGTACCAGGCGCAGATGCGGTTGGAACCGGCCCTGGCCGAAAGCTGTGAAACGGTGGTTGAGCTAGAAGAGCAGGTCGAGGTCTTGCGCCAAAAGCTGCGCCATATCCGCGTGCGGCGGGGCAAGCTGATCGCCCGCTGTTGCGCCGAGCGCGCCCGCGGTGTACCATTCGGCGAAGATTCATCCGCGCTCGGCTTTGACGCGATCGCGCAGCGGGTGCAGCAAAGCGAGCGCGAGTTGGGGCGCTTTGAGCAACAGGTAGATCAGGCAGTCGCCGAGGCCGAAGTGCTGCGCGAACTAGCCGCTCAGCGTCGCGCCGAGCGCGACCACAAGGTCGCGGAGGAACTGGCCGCGCTGAAAGCAGAAAAGACATCGTAAAGGAGGTCGATCATGTTGGCCAGAATACTAGGCGTGCTGTTGCTTATTGGAGGCGTTGTTTGGGGGGTTGATCTGATTTGGCCCTTGTTCGGCGGCCTCTTTGGTTTGCTCGGCGCGGTCGCGGTCGGCCTCTTGGCGGCCGGAGCACTCTACATAGGTCTGCGCTTGTTGCGCGGCGAGAGCCTCTTGGGCCGGGTCGTCGGGGCCTTGGTTTTACTCGCTGGAATCTGGCTGGCATTTTGGGCTGCGTTGGGCTTGGTGTCCGGCGTCTTTGGGGCAATGTTTTTGCTGCTGCAAGTCGCCTTGGTGCTGGCAATGCTCTACGTGGGCTGGCGATGGCTGGAAAACGGCGAGTTTAGCCTGCGGCGACGAGGCGACTATATCTAAACAGCGAGGTGGGATAGCCTTGACTTTGTATGATAGGGTCATTATAAAGGATAGGTAGCAGGGAGTACAACTTATCTCATAAATCCCCATCCTCTCGTATAGGGCGTTCCTAACGGACGCCCTATACTCTATAGCCATCCTAAATGGTTTGCAAAGCACGGAACGTTCATCGCCCCTGCTTTTCCTATAAGTCATTCCCGCGCAAGCGGGAATCCAGTCTTGAATGATATAGGATGGCTATAGCATAGCCAACAACAATGACCTAATTCAAGGTCCAAGATACAGTTATGAGATACCTTTTACTCTTAAATAAGGAAGGTGTTCATATATGGCGAATGAACAAGGTCCTGTTTGCGTTTCGGTGATTAACATGAAAGGAGGCGTTGGCAAGACGACGATCGCGGCAATGCTGGCTCACTATGCGACTGGATGGTGGCAACCTTATTGGCCCCCTTCCTCAGATTGGCCAGATCTCAAAGTTCTAGCGATTGATTTGGACCCCCAGGCTAATTTGTCTCAAGCCCTTATGGGAGGTCCTGCTTATGAGAGGTTTTTAGAGGACAAGTCTCCGTCAATTGTCGAGGTATTTAAGGAGTATCAGCCTCCAACTGCCGATAAGCCATCACCAAGTCCTCTCAATATCCGTGATGCAGTTCATCAGGTTAATTCGGATTTGGATATTATTCCCTCGAGGTTTGATTTTTCCGATCACCTGATTGAATCGATTAAGACCGATCCTCGAGTTCTGGCGCGGCTCATTGCCAGTGACTTTCAGGACAAAGATCTCATACTTATAGATTGCGCTCCGACTGAATCGATATTTACGCGGGCTGCATACCACGCATCTCGTTACATTCTCGTACCCGTCAAACCAGAGTACTTCGCTACCATTGGCTTCCCGTTACTAAATGATTTCCTCACTGCATTTAAGGACGAAAACCAAGGTCATTTGATTGATGTCATCGGCGTAGTGATCAATAATTCCACTTATCAAAGCTCCAACGGTGGAGGGACTGAATCAAAGAGAGCAAAGACGGAGATACGTGCCGAGGCAGCTAAGAATGAATGGTACGTATTCGAGGAAGAGATACCTTGGTCCCGTGGATTTCCTAAAATAATGCGCGGCGATTTTGCTCATCTTGGATATGCTCCTGGATACTTTAAGGAATTTGCGAGAGAATTTCTTGGAATACTCAGGTTAACGGAGGTCGATAGCTATGAAGAATCCGATTGAAGCGGCACTACGCCCAATAGTCCACCAGTATGGTTTGGGGCGTGTTCTTGAATCTCTGGGGAAGATTGCGGACGCTCAATGCGAAAGTTCGGTGCAGGTCGGAGGATCGTCCGCTGCCGATAGGGGGAAAAAGCCCAAGAAGCGAAGTGTAAAAGCTACGGCACCGGAATACGTTTCCAAGTTGGAACCCTCCTTAGAAAAGACAGCACCAGTAGTTGAGCTTGCGAAACGCTTTGAATGCAAGGCGTTTCTGCCCACTTTCGGCGATATTGCTCACTTCTGTCAGATATACGGAATTGAGGTGCCGGCCTCCAAGACTCGCGCAAGTGCCATCCCAAGGGTTTTCAAGCATATAGCGTCGATGGAAACCAAAGAAATTCAAAGGATGTTGGACGATGGGCTATTCTCCGGTCCATCGCGTTTGGGGCCTATTGCGGATGCAATTCGACGCAATGGCAGGGGAAGCACTCCTCCTGATTCCTCGCCAGCCCGAAACTCTGATCTTCAGCCTGCCGAGAGACATCCATAGCCCGGTACCTCCAGCAGCACCTAACGGCGAGTTTAGCCTGCGGCGATAGAGAATTTGAGGGCAAAAAAACGCGTTGAAAAGGGTTAAATTGCTTGACAACTGCACTTGTGTTCAGTATGTTTTAATTACTGAACACAAGTGCAGTAAGGCGATTCCCAATGTCCTCTCTGGCGCATCCCCAAGCGCCAGCACTCCCTCAGGAGGTTTTTCAATGCACAGGCAGCGCACATCATTTCCCACATCCGCCTCTGTATCTCGTCTAGGCGGCGAGCTCAGCGCGGTCATCAATCGAGTGCGAAGCGCTTTCGGCCCCATTCCCATGCGCGGTGCGGCTACCCGCCCCCGGGTTCAACGAGCCGAGCAGGTCGTCGATCAAACCGCTCGTCAGCTCTTGCGCGGCGAAGCAGATATAAGCGCGTGGTATCGAGTGCTGCGTCAGTACGAAGATGCTTGGATGCTAGAGTTAGAAAGGGTGCGCGGTATTCGGGCCGAGCGCTGTGCGGCTTAGCTGAGGTGTATCTCGTCCACCTTGCCGACGATGGCTGCGTCTGTCGGCAGTAAAGGGGCGAAGGCATGGCAGGCTTCGCGCGCTACCTCGACGATCACCGCGTCTCCCTCGCGTAGCGCCGCCCACGTCGCGCAGACCTCGGCCTCGCCCACCCGTTCTAGGCACTCGTCAATGTCTTGGGTTAGGTGCAATATCTGGCCGCGGAATGGCTCAATGCACTGCGATAGCACTACGGTACCCACCACCTTGGCTAGCTTCACGCGGCGACTCCTTCGTCGATAATTCCCACGATCACGCTCCTACACGGCGGCCGCTCTGTTCCGGTTATTTCGGCTCCGGCAGCCCCCGACTGCACGACGAGCACTTTGCTGCCAACCCCCGCTTGGACCCCATCTACCGCCACTTGTAAAGCGCCGCCCTCTTCGTCTTCGGGGCGCACCACCATGATCTTCTGCCCGGCGAGCGAGGGATGTTTGCTGCTGGCGACTACGCGACCAATGACGCGGCAGACTCTCATGCGACTTGCCTGGCTAGGTCGCGGCCAAACGCCTGTAGCGAATCTACGATGCCGATGATCAGCGCATCTACCGGCATCTGGTCCATGCCCGGTGCTTGCCGGGCCGAACTGCCCTGGACGACGACGACGAGTTCGCCTTCGCCGGCTTGTACGCCGTCGATGCAGACGAGGTGTTTTTGGGTGTGCTGCAAGCCCTCGGGCGTGGCGGCGACGATTTCGACTAGTAAGAGTTTCTCGCCCTCAAGCGCATCTATCTTGGCGCTGGAGACCGCGTGTCCTTTGACCAGACCAAGTATCACGGGCGGTCCTCAAAAAGTTGCAAGCTGGCGGCGGCAATTTCTTGCGCGTCGTACCCGTACAAGCCGGCGACCTTCTCCAGCACTTGGTTCATGAGGATGTCCGGGCAGGATGCGCCCGAGGTAATGATCAGCCGCACGGGCAGGGGACGCGGCAACCAGTTTTTGCTCTCGATTACTTTCTTAGCTTGGACATCGAAATGGCGGATGCGCTGGTCCGATACGATCTCGTCGCTGTTGGCGATGAGAAAACTCGGCATGGATTGGCGACACAACTCGACTAAATGCGAGGTATTCGAGCTGTTGTACCCTCCGACGATCAGGGCCAAATCGGCACCAGAGCTAAGCAGGGTGCGGGTGGCGTTCTGGTTTTGGTGGGTGGCGTAGCACAGGGTGTCGTTGGTGTCGGCCCAATGGTAGTCGAGCTGTTCTTGGCCATAACGCTGAAGCATGGCGCGGCGCAAAATGGCGGCCACTTCTTGCGTTTCCTCGGCGAGCATGGTCGTCTGGTTGACCACAGCCACCCGCGCTAGGTCCTTTTGGGGATCGAACCCCTCTGAGCTTTTGCCGGCGAAAGCGCACTCGAAGTCGGCCAGCGGCATCTCGCCTGTGATGTACGCGGCTACCTGCTCGGCTTCGGCAGCGTCGAGCACCACTAGCGCTTTGGTGTGTTCCTCGGTGTGCGAGTGAGTCGCTTGGGTCTCCTCGTGGTTGTATTTGCCGTGGATGATGATGGTATAGCCTTGGCGGCCTAGCTCCGCGCCGCGCTTCCACACTTTGGACACAAACGGACAGGTGGTATCGTAATGCTCCCGGTATTCCTCAGACTCGATGTCGATGCCGCTTTGACGGAGCGATTGCTCGACCTGCATGGTAGTGCCAAAGGCTGGGATGAGTGCGATGTCGTCGCCGCTGAGTTGCTCCTCGGAGACTTGGCGGTTCCCCTTGGAGTCGTAGATGAAGCGGACGCCTTGTTCTTTCAGGTCGTTGTTGACCAAGGGGTTGTGGATGATTTCGCTGACGAGGTACGCGTGGCGATTTGGGTTTTCTTTGACAGCGGAAAAGGCCATGTGAATGGCCCGTTCAACTCCGAAGCAAAAACCAAAGTGCCGGGGGATTAAGACCTGTAGCTGGCCGATTTGCAAAAGCGTCGGGCACAGCGAGCGCTTGCCGTTTTGCAGGCGATAGTCCTTGACGCGCTGGATGGTGGGGCCGGCGTAGTGATTGGGGACCCGGTCGAACTGCCGATACGCCATGTGAAGCTCCTGGTAGAATTGCGACAGAAGTACATAGTACAGCATCAGGTTAAGCTGTCAATAGTGCGCGCTGCTCGGGGCTGGGTGATTGGTTATATTGCCCAGTGCTGAATTTACTTATATGGGAGAGTCAAGCCATGAAATTTGTCATTCGCGCCGGCGGGGTCGGCACCCGGCTGTGGCCCTATAGTCGGGCGCACAAGCCCAAGCAGTTCCACTGCATGGCCGGCGAGCAGACTATGCTGCAAGACGCGGTCGCCCGCATTGGCGCGATTGCCGCACCAGCCGATGTGTACGTATCGACGGGCCACTCGTTGCGGTCTTTGGTGCGCGAGCAGATGCCGGCACTGCCGCCCGAGCAGTTAATCGTCGAGCCGGCGCTGCGCAATACCGGCCCGGCCATCGGCTTGGAGTGTGCGCTGTTAGAAGCCCATCATCCAGGCTGCACGGTAGCCAGCTTGGGGTCGGACCACTATATAGGCCGGCCCGAGGAGTTCTGTCGCTTGTTGCAAGTCGCCGACCAAGCCTTAACGGCCCGCCCCGACTACTTGTTTACACTGGGGGTCAAGCCGACGCGCGCTGAAACTGGTTATGGCTACATTCGCCGCGGTGCCGTGCTGACAAAGGTGCAGGAAACGCCGGTGTACGAAGTCGCCGAGTTTATTGAAAAGCCTGCCGCACAACAGGCGGCCGAGTACGTGGCTAGCGGCGATTATTTGTGGAACAGCAACATGTTTGCCTGGAAGGCAGCGACCGTGCTGGAGCTGTTCGCCCGCTTTGAGCCGCAAATGTACGCTGGCTTGCGGCGCATCCAAGCAGCCGTTGGTACGGCGCAAGAGGAAGCGGTCATCGCCCGCGAGTATCCAAAACTCAAGCCGATTTCCATTGACCACGCCTTGGTCGAGTGCGCTCCCAAGGTGGCCACCCTAGAAGCGGACATTGACTGGGGCGACATCGGCTCTTGGGCGGCGCTGACGGATGTATTGCCGACGGATACAGCGGGCAATTTGCTGGTGGGCGAGGTGGTGGCGTTGGACGCGGCCCGTTCGACGGTGTATGGGCGGGCCGACAAAATCGTGCTGCTGTTGGGGGTGGAGGACTTAGTCGTGGTGGATACTGAAGACGCGCTGCTGGTGTGCGCCAAGGGGGCGGCTCAGCAGGTGAAAGACGCGGTGGATCGCATAAAAGAAAAATACCGCTAGGTTTACGCTACGTCGAGGATGTAGCGCGCTAGCGGTGAGAGCCGCTGGGCGGTTGCGGGCCGCAAGTATTGGCGCTGGTTAGTCTGCTGCGGGTGCTCGCGGGCGATAAAGGCGCAGTGCAGGGCGCGGCGGGGGCCGCTGCTGTCGTTGCGATACGAGCTGTGCCAGAGGCTGCCGTTGAATACGGCGACTGAGCCAGCGCGGCCTGTCAACTGCACTTGCTCGGGGTGGTCGGCCAAGCGGTCGTCGATGTAGTCGGTGATTCTGCCGGGCTTGTGGTGGCTGCCGGGGACGCAGCGGGTTGCGCCATTGGCTGCGGTGAAATCGTCGAGCATCCACATGGAGTTGACGACGTGGTACGGCCCGCCGGGCACAGTGGGCGGCCCCCAATCCGCGTGCAGGATCTGCAAGCCGCTGCCGGGCAGTGGATCGTGCCCGTTGAGCGAGTGCAGCTTAAACGGCCGCTGCAAGATGTGGAATACTGCCGCCAGCAGCGTCGGCTGTAAATATACGGGGTCAAACGCTTGCCCCTTGTTGACCAAATCGGCGAGGCGGCGCACGCCCTCCATCTGGGCCACTTCAACCCCGGCTTCGTCGCCCTCGCGGGCAAAAAGCTCGTCAAAAGCATGGCGCAACTCGGCCAGCCAGTCGGGCGCGATGATCCCTGGCAAAATGATAAAGCCGTTGGTGTCCAGCTCGCTGCATTGGGCGGGCGTCAGTGGTTGGGGGACGAAGCCCCGTTGCAACAGTTCTCGGTCCAAAGCGGATGTTCCTTCACTTAGCTTTTGGCTTGTTGGGCGAATTCGCAGATGGTGGTCACGCCGCGGCGGATGTGATCTTCGGAGGCGGCGATGGAGATGCGCACGTGGTCGCGACACAGCTGGCCGAAGGTACTGCCCGGAGCCACGGCCACGCGCTTTTCTTTTAGCAGCCGGATGGCGAATTCGCTGGAGTCCATGCCGGCTGCGGAAATGTCGATCATCAGGTAGATTGCGCCGCCTGGCGTGTAGCGGTACAAGCCGTATTCGCGCAGGACATCAAGGGCGATGTCGCGGCGGTGCGCATAGGCGCGGCACATGGCGTCAACGTCGTCTTGTGGGCCATCGAGTGCATCGGCAGAAGCCAACTGCGAAAAGCCCGTGCCGCACGAGACAAAAGGCTCTTGCAGCTTGGCGGCTAGTTCGATGTAGTCGGGATTGGCGCGGGTAAAGCCGACTCGGTAGCCGGTCATGGCGTAGCTTTTGGACATGCCAGAGACGATGATGGCGCGTCCGTCGGCGTCGTGCGGCAGCGCGCTCTGATGCGGTTGGTCGAAGACGATCTGGCCGTAGATCTCGTCGGACAGCACCCACAAATCATGGCGTTGGGCCAAATCCATGAGCTGGCGCATTAGGGCCTCGTCGTACACTTGGCCAGTGGGGTTAGAAGGCGTGCAGAGGAGGAGGAGTTTGGTGCGGGGGCTGACTTGGTGCTCAATTTCGTCGAGGTCGGGCAGGAAGTGGTTTTCCGCCCGCAGACTGTAAAAGATGGGTCGGCCGTGGACGATGGAGACGGCCATCTCGTAGTTGGGCCAGCCGGGATCGGGCAACAGGACCTCATCGCCTGGTTCGAGCAGGGCGAGGAAAGCGGTCGCCACGCTCATAACCGCGCCTGGGGTGACGAGGATGTTTTCGCTGGTAGTTGGCACGGCAATGCGGCGTTCAAAGTGGCGAGCCGCGGCCGCGCGCAACGCATCGACTCCGGCGTTGGGGACGTACTTGGTGTGGCCGCTGCGTGCGTAGTGGCAGGTAGCTTCGACGATGGACTCCGGCGTGGCAAAATCGGGTTGCCCGACTTCGAGGTGGATGACCTCGCCGGTCTTTTCGACGGCCCAGGCCAAGTCCATGATCTCGCGGATGCCCGAGCGGGGCATGGCCGCGGGGATGCGGGCAAAAGGCTTCATCGGAGGTGGATACCCGGGCCAGTCGCGCCGATCATCTGCACGGTGTTGTAGATCGAGACTGGCGTCGAGGCTCCGGTGACGCCGGTGATGCCTTCGCGGCGGGCGACTTTGAGGTCGAGCCCCGGGCCTTGGGCGTGAATTTCGACGATAGCTTCGGTCCATTCCGGGCTTACCAGCAGCAGCGAGTGCGTGCGGTCAAAGCCAATGCCGGCGTAGGCGATGGCCGCGTGGGTGTTGACGTTGCGCGGGAAAAGCGGGCAGATGCCGCGCGTCGGGCCGTCGTAGAGGACTGTTTCTTCTTTGATATCGTCGGGGTTGAGGCCGGCGGCCGCGCAATCGACGTTGTGCGGGGGCTTTTTCATCACTACATCGACCGACTCCCACACGTCGCGGTTTTCCACTAGCGCGTCCATGCCGACCACGCCGCCGTGCGGCACGAAGGCGCGGGTGCCGGCGCGGCGGGTCGTCTCCTCCATGGTGGTTTCGACGGCTTGGTCGGCGAGGGCGGTCACCGAGATAAACATGTAGTTGGTTTTTTCGAGAATGGTCTGGCCCCATTGGCGAGTGACGTCTGGGTGGGCCATCTCGACGACGAGGTCGGGCTGCCGCGCCTCGAAGTCTCTCAGGTCTGCTAGGCAGAGGTCGGCGGGGAGGTTTTGGACGGCCGCGGCCATTTGATCGTGGACGAAGACGACTTCCATGCCGTTGTCGGCGTCGGCGTCGATCATTGCGTGGACGACTTGGCCGATTTGGCCGTAGCCGATTAGGCCGATGCGGGTCGATTTTTGGCGCATGGTCTGGCTCCTCAAAACGGGGTAAAAGCGGAAGTAGCCAATATATGCACTCGCCGTGGATATGGCGAACAAAGGGCGCAGATCGCGCCGGTGTTGCGAGCAGCCCCTCAGTCCCGCCAATTGACGCCCCCCCGACGATAAGCCCAGCCCGCTCCGGTTTAATTTATTTTTTTTCGGCTATTTTGCAGACCCAGATGCTGATTTCGTAGAGCAAGAGCAAGGGCAAGGCCATCAGGAGTTGGGAGACTGGGTCGGGCGGCGTGAAAATTGCGCCGAGGACGAAGATGCCGATGATGGCGTAGCGGCGGATGTGGCGCATCCGTGCGGCAGTCAACACCCCGACTTTGGCTAAAAAGAGCGACAGCACTGGCATCTCAAAGACGATGCCAAAGCCGGCGATCAGTCGCAGGACAAAACCGATGTACTCGTCGGCTGCCCATTGCGAGGTCATGTCGGGCGGTTCTAGCGCGAGGAAGAAGCGCAGCCCGAGCGGGAGGACGATGTAATAGGCAATAAGCGCACCGACCGAAAAGCAGAGGACGCTCAGCGAGATAATGGGCACCGTCAGTCGTTTTTCGCGCTGCAAAAGCCCCGGGGCGACAAAACGCCAAGCTTGGTAGAAGATGACCGGCAGGGCCAGCAGCAGCCCGCCGACAAAGGCGATTTGCAAGCTGATGAAGAAGTAGGTCATGGGCCGGAGGGCTTGCAGTCGGCGCGCTGGCGGGAGGCCGGCACTGGGCGCGTCTGGTTCGGGCGCGGCGTCGGGCGCGTCCAACCACTGGCTCACTAGCTTTTTGACCGCCCGCACCACGCCCGAGGATTGCTGACTCTCCAAGCTGAGGACGGCCTCTTCGTAGGGCCGGGTCAAGATCTGCATAATCGAGTCGGAGAAGGCAAAGCAAAGTACCGCGCCTACGACGAGCGCGGCTAGGGCCTTGAGAATGCGCCAGCGAAGTTCTTCGAGGTGATCGAGAAAAGGCATGTTGTCTGCTCGGGGCGAGTCGTGGTCGGCTGCCGTTGGTTCGCGGTTAGGTCGCGGCTGGCGGAAGCGGGCGACGAGGGCAATAAAGGCGATCAGCAGGCAGCTCCAAGCGAACAAGTCGCCGTGCCGAGTGTAAAAGGTCGTGGGTTGACCAACTGGCACGGTGGCAACTGCGACCGCGGGCGCGAACAGATCGGTCGCCTCGTAGGTGCGGCCAAACGGGTCGATAAACAGGGAGATGCCAGTGGTGGCGGCGCGGGCGATGGCCGTGCGGTTTTCAATCGCGCGCATGGCGTTGATCAGCGCGTGTTGGTAGGGCCCGGCGCTGCGGCCAAACCACGAGTCGTTGGTGATGTTGACCAGCACGTGGGCGCCGGCTGCCACGTGCTGGCGCACCAGATCGGGAAAAATGGACTCAAAGCAGATCAGCACGGCAAAGGGGTGCCGGGGATGGGTGAAAACCGCGTGCTCGGTGCCGCGGGCGAATTCGGCCGGGCCGAGGTCTCCGGTCAGGCGGGTCCAGTCGATGTCGCGTAGTAAGGGGATGGAGTCTCGGTAGGGCGTCCGCTCGCCAAAGGGCACTAAGTGCATCTTGGCGTACCAGGGTAGCGATACGGCTCCGGGCTGGACGAAGAAGGCCGCATTGTAGTTGGCGTGTGGTGCGCCAGTTAGCAAGGGGATGTCCAGTTCCTCGACGAGTGCCTGGATGCGACCGCGGCAATCGGCCCGGCGCATGGGGTCGCACGGCACGGCTGTTTCGGGCCAGACTAGCAATTCGGGATCGCGCTTGGCCGCTTGGCGCGAGAGCGTGGCGAGGGCTGAGAAAGTGCGCTCTAGTCCGTTGGGACCCCACTTGTCAGCGTAGGTAGTGTTCGGTTGAATTAGGCCGATGCGCAGGCTCTCGCTTGGGACGGCTACCGCCATCGCACTCTGAGCGTGGAGCCAAGGTACGAGATAGCCCAAGGCAACGCCCGCGAGCAAGACGCGCCGTTGGACGAGTGCCAAGTAGAACAGTCCGTTGAGGCCGACGACCCAGCAGGAAACGCCAAAGACGCCAGTCCAAGTGGCGTACTGAATGAAGTGTGGCAAGGCTGCTTGGCCGTGCCCCAGTAGGAGCCAAGGAAAACCCAACTCCCCCAGCGAGAGCAGATATTCCTGCCCGGTCCACAACAAAGGTAGCAGGGCCAGCGCCTTTGCACCCCACCGAGCGGCGAGCGTGCTGAATAGCCCGGTGCAGAGGCCAGTAAAAAGGCCCAAATAAGCGGCCATCAGCCCGGTGCCGACGACGACGGCCAGCCCCCCGCCTTGGGTATAGGCCACCCAGTACAGGGACAGCAGATTCCAGACTAAGCCGCTGATCCAACCCGAAGCAAAGCCGGCTTTAAAGCCGTGGTCCCTCAGCGCGAGCAACAACGGGACTAGTGCAATATGTGCCCAGAGTGGATGATAGAGAAAGGCGAGGGGGTTTTCGGGGTGGTTGGGAAAAGCCAGCGAGAGCAAGGCCCCGCTCAGTGCGGCCAGCAGCAGACGATAGAGCGGGGTTAGAGCCAAGACAAAGCGCGGATTAGACATCGGCAGTGGAGGGTAATGGACAAAAATATAGGAGGAGGGCCGGGGCCGGGCAAGGTGCTGGCACAGATTCTGCTTATTTATGTGGGTTGCGCCTAGTGTCCGATGCTTGGTGGGGGCTAGACGTTACATTCGCGTGGTTTTTTTGTTACAACTTTGCCCAAGGAGGAATACGCCGTGCCAATACAAACCCAGCCCATCGACTGCGATTTTGCCGCCCGCACTGTCGGCGAGGGGCCGCCCATACACCCCGATGAACTGCCAAGGGAGCGGCTGGCGCGCTTGGGACCCCAGGCGCTCAAAGATCAAGAGCTGTTGGCGGTGGCCTTGGGGACGGGGTATCGCGGTCGGCACGTAATGGAATTGGCCGAGGACATCCTCGCCGATTATCCCAAGGAATCGCTGGTGGACCTAGATCTGGGGCAATTGAGTCAGATCAAGGGGTTGGGCAAGGCCAAGGCTGGGGTTTTGGTCGCGGCGTTTGAACTGGCGCGGCGCGGGTTGCACAAAGGCTTGGGGGTGCGGCCGGTGATTAGTGCGCCCGGCGACGCGCTGTCCATGCTTTCCGACATCAAAGACCAGCAGCGCGAGCACTTTCTCTGCTTGTATCTCAACGCCCGCAATCAGGTGATTCACAAGGAAGTCGTGTCCATCGGCAGTCTATCGTCGGCCATTGTGCATCCGCGCGAGGTCTTTCGCACGGCTGTATCGCAGGCTGCGGCCAGCGTGATCTTGGCGCACAATCACCCCTCTGGCGACGTATCGCCCAGTCAGGACGACATTAACTTGACGCGGCGTTTGGTGCAAGCCGGCGAGATCATGGGCATTGACGTGCTCGATCACCTCATTATCGGCAGCGACGATTTTATCAGCTTGAAGGAGCGCGGTTTGATATGAATAAAGAAAATTGTATTTGCTTGGTAAAAGCCTATATTACTGACGGGAATAGCAATTTATACAAAGGTACTCGAGCGATGAAAGACGAAGGAAACCATTTAATTCCAGTGTACATTTTTGACATGTACCCCTATCCAGACACCGAGCAGGGGTTGGGTATGCCACAGAAGTTTTTGGTTTTGCTCAAGGGTGCGGAAAACAGCGTGGTGCCCATCACGATTGGCCACTTTGAGGGCCAAGCCCTCGCCATGGCCCTGCGCAAAATCGCCTTGCCGCGGCCCCTACCACACGATCTGCTGTGCAACCTGCTCAAGCGAATTGACGCTGTAGTCCACAAGCTGGTGGTCCACACGCTCAAAGAGGATGTTTTTCACGCGTACCTGTTGGTCCAATCCCAAGGCCAGTCGTTCTATCTCGACTGTCGTCCCAGCGATGGCATGATCGTGGCCACGCTGTTGGGGGTACCGCTTTTTCTCACCCCAGAAGTCATGGAGACGGCTGGCCAGTCGCTGGAACACTCCGACCGGCCCGAAGTGCCCGAGAGCGAAGAAGTCGCCGCGCCCGAAGTGGCCCCGGAGGTGCCCGCAGGCGAAAGAGCCGTCAATAAGCAGCCGGAAGCATTCGTGGATCCGCAGACGGGCGAGCCGATAAGCCAGTTGGAACAGCTCAAGGCGCACTTGGACTGGCTCATCGCCTGCGAAGCCTACGAGCAGGCAGCCAAGGTCCGCGACCGCATCAGCGAGCTAGAATCCGAAGGCTAAAGCGCGCGCTTGGACGGCTGTGGCCGCTAAGTGCGGGCGTGCAGGAAAACCATGAGCGAAGCGAGATCTGCGGGCGACACCCCGGCAATGCGCGAGGCTTGCCCTAGCGTCTGTGGGCGAATCGCCGCCAGTTTTTGGCGGGCCTCGGTTGAAATGTTCAGGCCGGCAGCGGCAAAGTCAAAATCGGTTGGCAAGCGCAGGGATTCGAGGCGCTTGAGCTTTTGCGCTTGGGTCTCTTGGCGCTTGATGTAACCGGCGTATTTGATTTCGGCCTCGACGTGTTCGGCTGCGTCTGGGGAGAGCGGCTGCGGCGGCGGGGCGAATTCGCAGAGGTGGTCGTAGTTGAGTTGGGGGCGGCGCAGCAACTCGGCGAGCGAGGTCGATTCGGTGATGGGAGCAGTGCCCTGCCGGACCAAAATTTCCCGCACTTTTTCCGTTGGTCTGACGCGCTCGTGCTGGAGGCGTTCGCGCTCGGCGGCAACCTGTTGCTGCTTGGTTTGAAACTGCTGCCACAGGTCGTCGCCAATAAGCCCTAGCGCTCGGCCCTTGGCCATCAGGCGGTCGTCGGCATTGTCCTCGCGCAAGAGCAATCGGTGCTCAGCGCGCGAGGTGAAGATGCGGTAGGGTTCGAGTGTGCCTTTGGTCACGAGGTCGTCGATGAGGACGCCGATGTACGCATCGGCGCGGGTGAGTACCAGCGGGTCGTCGCCACGCGCCTTGAGTACGGCGTTAATGCCGGCCATAATCCCTTGGGCGGCAGCTTCTTCGTACCCCGTGGTGCCGTTGATCTGGCCAGCGAAAAAGAGATTGGCCACGCGCTTGGTTTCTAAGTGCGGATAAAGTTGGGTCGGCGGGGCGTAATCGTATTCGACTGCGTACGCCGGGCGCAGTATCTCGGCCCGTTCGAGGCCGGGCAAGGAGCGCACGATTTGCGGTTGCAGGGCCTCCGGCAGGCTCATCGACAGGCCATTCAGATAAAACTCGAGGGTGCGTCGCCCCTCTGGCTCGACGAAAACTTGGTGCCGTTCCTTGTCGGCAAAGCGGGTGATTTTGTCCTCTATGGAGGGGCAGTAGCGCGGGCCGATACCCTCGATGCGCCCACTGTACATGGCCGAGCGCGCTAGGTTGTCTTGGACGAGTTGGTGGGTGTGGGCGTTGGTGTAGGTGATCCAGCAAGGCATTTGTGGCTGGGTGATTTCTCGCACCGCATAAGAAAAGGGGCGCGGCGGGTGGTCGCCGGGCTGTTTTTCAAACGCGGCAAAGTCGAGGGTGCGGCCGTTGACGCGCGGTGGAGTGCCGGTTTTGAGGCGGCCGGTCTCAAAACCGACGGCGACTAAGCCCGCAGCGGCCTTTTCGGCGGCGGTTTCGCCAGCGCGGCCGGCGCTATAAGAGAAATCGCCGACGTGAATTTTGCCGCGCAGAAAAGTACCGGTCGTGAGGATGACCGTGCGGCCGCGGTAGGCGATGCCGCCCTTGACGCCAACGCCTTGGACGGTCCCATCTTCGATCAGCAAGCTCTCCATCATGCCTTGGCGAATGTCGAGATGCTCCTGCTGTTCGCAGGCGTACTTCAGCTCAAATTGGTAGTCTTTTTTGTCGGCTTGCGCGCGCGAGGCGCGCACGGCTGGCCCGCGCGAGGTGTTGAGGCGGCGGAATTGGATGCCGGTGCGGTCGATGTTGACGGCCATCTGGCCGCCGAGCGCGTCGATTTCCTTGACGAGGTGCCCCTTGCCAATTCCGCCGATAGCCGGGTTGCAGGATAGCTGGCCAATGGTGTCCAAGTTCATGGTCAGGAGCAGGGTCTCGGCTCCCATGCGCGCGGCGGCGAGCGCGGCCTCGGTGCCGGCGTGGCCACCGCCGACGACGATGACTTGGTACGCTTTGTCGTAGAAAATCATCGTCGTTTATACGCGGCGAGGATGCGGTCGCCTTCCTCTTCGCTTGCGCGCAAGAGTGCTTGCAGCACGTCGTTGGAGGTGCCAGCGCGCTCTTGCTTTTCCGACCAGTGCCATTGCTCTAAATAGGCGTCAGTGCCCACGAGCCCTTCCTGCATGGCGATGCGATCGATCGCAAGCTGAAAGCGGGCGGGCAGGGCGTGCGATTTCGGCCGGCGGCCGGTAAAGAGCTTGATTTGCACGGGAATATCGCGCCAGTAGAGAACTTGGTATTGAATCATAGGTCGAGTGCTCGGCGAAAGGCGCGGATGTGGTCGGGCGTGGTGCCGCAGCAGCCGCCGATGATCTGGACGCCGCCGGTGGCTAGGTCTGGGATGTACGCGGCCATTTGCTCGGGACTTTGCGAGTAGATGGTGCGGAGCGCGCTGTTGAGTTGCGGCATACCGGCGTTGGGATAGGTCATCAGCTTCTTGTCGAGGCCGCGCTGCTGCATGGCGGCCTTAAGCTGCTCGACGCCGTGGAGGGCGTACGGCATGCCGGTGTGTTCGCTGCGTCGGGTTTCAGCGCCGCAGTTGACCCCGACCAGGTGAACGTGGTCGAGGAGGTTGTCGCCGCCGGAGTATTGGCCCGAGGCGAGTAGGTCTAAAAGGTCGGCGACCGAGTGCCCCCAATCGGTGCGATAGACGACCTGTTTGCTTTTGCGGTCCTGGGTGTATTTGAGCGCGAGATTGACGGCAATGGGCAGGCCGGTCTGGCGAGCGATGTCGCAGATCATGGCCGCTTCGACGGCTGAAAACTGGGTCTCAATAGAAAAAAAATCGACCCCGCCTTCATAGAGCGCGTCGATGATGCGCTGATGCGCGGCGCGGACTTTGTCGTTGGCAATGCCAAAATCCGTGCTGCCCGCGTCGGCCTCGATGGCCCCGGGGGAAGGGCCGATGGAGCCGGCGATGAAGACGTCTCGCTGGCCACGCTCCCGGGCGCGCTGTGCCAACTCGGCCCCGCGCTGGGCTAGCGCACCGGCTTGGGTCGGGTCTTTATCGGCCATGGCCAGGTGCAACTCAGAGGCGACAAAGGTGTTGGTGCCAATGCAATCGGCACCGGCGGCAATGTATTCGGCGTGAATATCGACGACCGCTTCGGGGTGGCTTTCGTTGGCGAGGGTGGAGTTGGTCAGCTCGATTTGGCGGGCGAAAAGCTGGGAGCCAAAGCCGCCATCGTACAAGATGGGGCGCGGGTCATTGAGGCGCTGGAGGAAAAGGGACACAGGGCTCGTCTCCGTCTAGGCCGCCAGTTCGCCCTGGCGATAGGCGCGGAGGAAGGCGGCGCAGTACTCGTCTCGGCCCAGTAGCATATCTTCGGCTAGTTGGTAGGGACGAGTTTGGCGGTCGGTGGCAAACAGGTCGGCCAGTGAGGTAGTAGTTGGATCCATGATCGCGCTGTCGGCACCCGCTTCGACGGCCAGCAGCAGGAAGACGTCGTTGATCAAGTGGCGGCAAGGCAAGCCGAAGGAGACATTGGAGAAGCCGCCCGTGATGTGGATTTGGGTCCCTAACTCGTCGCGCAGTTGGCGGATAGCGTCAAAAGCGTGGTGGCCAAATTGCGCATCAACCGAGATGGGGAAGATCAAGGGGTCGATGTAGAGGTCAGAAAGCGGTAGGTCCAATGCCAATGCCTTATCGACCATTTGTCGAGCGTGGTCAATTCGCTCCCCGGCACTTTGCGGCATACCGGACTCGCCAGCCGCCGTGATAATGACTTGGGCGTTGTACCGTTTGGCCAACGCTAGGGCTTCGGGTCGCTCTAAGGACGCGGAGTTGAGTAGCAGGCGCTGGGGTTGGTCGGCTCCGGCTTTGAGACCGACGGCGAGGGTGTCTAGCTGGGAGGAGTCAATGGCCAGCGGCGTGGGGGACATGGCCGCTACGGCTTGCACCAGCCAGCGCATGGCCTCTTGCTGCTCGGCGGGCTTGAGGGAAATTTCATCGACATTAAGGTCGAGAAAATCGCTGCCAGCCGCTTCTTGCCGCTGTACTTGGCGGCGGAGGTAGTCGAGCCCGTCGGCGTTGCCAAGCATGGCTTGTTGCACGGCGATTTTGAGGTGTTTGACGCGGCCTTCCTCGTAGTCTTGGGTTGTTTTGACTGCTTCGGGGATATGGAGGAAGCGGCGCTTGTTGTCGGCGTCGCGGAAGCGCACGGATTCGACGCCTTGGGGGTCTGGGCCGATGAGCTTACCTTTGCGCAAGACGACGCGGGTGGTGTGGATGTTTTCGCCGATGACGACGAAGGGACGGTCCGTACCGGGGATGTTCATTGGAATTCCGTGTTTGGGTGAATGGGCGTTGCTGCACGAAGTTAAATAAGATAGGCTTCGATGGAGGGAATGCGATGTACTGGCAAGAAAATCGCCGCTATTTCGTCCAAGCAGCCAAACCTTTCAAGATATTGCCTCTCCCATTCGCGGTCAACCCTGGTCGCCCCCATGCTTTTGGCCGCAACCCAGTCGGTTTTTTATATAACGCAAGACGCTTGCTTGGCCCCTTTCGCCAACGCGCTGCGATGACTATCTGCGACCGTAGCTTTGGGGTACTATGCTCCTTGGTCGCGCTTAGAAGTGGGCGTCTCCAAGATGCCCTTTCATCTCAAGTTTTAGACAACTACAGAGCCTATGCGCGAACATCTCAACGCCGGGCAGTTCGGTGTAGTTGTGGGAGTACACCGCCACGTTGAGTTTGTGGTGGCGGGCGTATTCGAGTAGGTAAAGATTGGTTTCTCCAGTCAGGTACATGTCGATGTCATGAGACCTGGCATCGCGGATGTAGCTGGTGTAGATACCGGCTCCCGTAACGCAACCTATGCGTTGGACTGTGCGATTGGCGTCGTACAGGCTGCGTGGTTGCTCTTGGAGGAGCGAATTTAATGTCGAGCAGACCGATTGGAAGCTCGTCGGGGCAGGCAGTTTGCCGATGCGAGCTTCGCCTGCTGAAGGTTTGTAAACGTGGTGACAGCCGATTTGGGTCAGCAGTGTAGAAGAGGTTCCAAAGTCTGCTAGATCTAACGGCAGATGAGCCCAGATATGCGTCAAGCCTTTGTCTTGGAGTAAGCGACAAACTTCATCCCTTTGCTCAAACATGAATTTCCAGGCATCGTGATTGGTCGCAATTACATCGACCCTGCGGTCAACTGCCTCATAGATCGCCCCGGGCGTAATCGTGGTCGAATAGCCCAACGAGGTCGGATGGTCACAGTGCTCTACAATGCCCCATTCGTCTGGGTGATCATCGAGAAACTTTTTAGAAAAAAGATTATCCAACACGTCGCGAATCATGCCAGTGCCTGCTGGTCTGATTTATTGTGGAGTGTAGGTTACTTCGAGTTTAATGCTATCGGGGTCGAAAAAGAAAGCTGGAATCGCAATCTGTCGATCGCGCCCTGCTCTGTCACGATACCCAAACAGACGATCGACAGGCAGCGCACGAATCGTTGGCGTAGCATCATTGGACGGGTTTTCGCAAGATGTGCGGGAGGGTCGATAACTTGGTTTTACTGCGAATCTTTCTGCTTACCACGGTGATCTTTTTGCAAAAAGGCGTTGGCCCAAGCACTAGTGCCCTGTAAGGCTGCGTCCTTGATAACGGCTGTGTCGCCGAGCATTTGTTCCTCTTCGCCATAGGCTTTGAGGCGGTCGTACGCGCGCGCCCAAATGCAGTCTTTGTCGCCGACTTCGCACTTGCCTTGGCGCGTACCACCGCAGGGGCCGTTGCGCTGGTTTTTGACGCACTGCGATTCCGGGCACAAGTAGGCGATGTCCGGCAGCGAGCAATCGCCGCAGTCGCGGCAGTCAAAAGCGGCGATTTTGAGCGCGTGCTCGGCTGCGTGGAAGAGCTTGGCGGCCTTGGGGTGCTCAGTTAGAGCGCGAGCGATATGAGTACCGGTGCGAAAACCCGCGCTCTCCGGTGCAAAGACTTGGTCGTGGATGCGGCGGTTTAACTTGTAGCTCAGTGGCAGACGGCCGCGGGCTTGGCGGAGGGCGGCTTGCTCCTTGGAAGCGAGGTACGCGCGGTTGATGGTCGTAGAGCTGAGACCGGTGTCGCCTTGGGGCTCAAAAAAGTAGAACTCGTCGGCAAAGGAAAAGCAGAGTTCCTTGGCAAAATCGCGCCAGTCGTCTTCCGAGTATGCTGCCGCGAGCGCGAGGATTTTTTCGTAATCGCCGTATTGCAGATGCCCGCCCAGATAAGCCCCCCGGTAGCCGAGGCCCTTGGCAATGGCGCACTGCTTGGCGGCCAACTCCAAAAAGAACGCCCGGCCCTTGTCGTTGGCCTGGGCTTGCTTATCGACGATGGCCATCAACTCGGCGGTGACTTCAACTCCGGGAATGTGGCCCTGGTGGAAAAAGCGCGCCGCCGGTCGCGAGAGCACGTACACGTTGGCGATGACTGGGACCTCCAGACCGCACCAGGCCAGGTATTTGAGCAACTCGTCCTGTTTGCGCGCATCGTAGCCGATCTGGCTGATGATAAAAGCCGCACCGACGTGAATTTTTTGGGCCAGCTTGAAGTATTGGGGCATGACCTCGCGCTCGTAGCGCTTGTGGTTGTTGATTACGGCCCCTAAATAAAAATCCGTGGCCTCCAGGCGCTGAGTCCGCTGGCCCTTTTTTATTTTTAAGCCAGCGTTCATGGCGGCGAACATTTCGAGCAGGCCAACTGAGTCGAGATCGAAGACCCCGCCGGCTGTGCCCTGATAGCCGCTGATGGGGTAGTCGCCAGACAGGGCGAGGATATTGTTGAACCCCTCGCTGGCCAGTTGCCAAGCGCGGCCTTGCAGCGCGTTGCGGTTCCAGTCCTTGCAGGAAAGGTGGATGATGACGTCTTGGCCACGCGAGATCAGGTCTGTGCCGAGGGTATCTGGGTTGATCATGGCGTTGCCGCCGGGGTTGTCGGTGATGCTCAGAGCGTGGAATTGCGGGTGTTCGGCCAGGCGACGAGCAAGGGCGAGGACTTTGCGGCCGTCGCGCTCGGTGATTAAGCCACGCGAGGTCACCAACTCGACGATGTGGACGAAGGTGTCGGTGGCTTCGAGCAGGTGGCGCAGGGGTTTTTTGTGCCAAGCCCCCGAATAGCGGGCGGGTGGATGGAGCGCGGTTAGCGACATGGCTAAAGTACGGTGGGCATGGGTTTGAATTGGCAGCCCTCGACGAAGAGCTCAAAAAAGTCGGGGGTCGTCTCCAGCTCGACGTGCTCAATGCGCTTGGCCAGTGCTTCGATGCGGGCGCGTTTGCCAGCCGAAAGGAGTACTTCGCGGGCCCCTTGGACGGCGGCATTGCCGACCTTGGCGATACGCGCGGTAGGCACCGGGGCCAAAAAGCCGATGTCGATGGCGGCTTGGACATCGACGTAGTTGGCAAAGCCGCCGGCGAGGTAGAGTTGTTGGACGTCGCCTGGGTTGAGGCCCAAGGTCCGCAAGACGATGTACTGACCGCAGAAGTTGGCCGCTTTGGCCTGGGCGAGGTTGGAGGCATCCAGGCGCGAGAAGGTGATGCCGCGCTCGCGGACTAGTTCAAATTGACGCTTTTTGGCGGCGAAGACGCCCTTGGGCGTCATTAAATTGTGGCGGCGCAACTCGGCGAGGAGGTCGATTAGCCCAGAGCCGCACAATCCCGCTGGTGTTGTGTCGCCAATGGTTTGCCACTGCCAGTGCGCGCCGTCCCAGCGGATGGATTCAATGGCTCCGTCGCAGCCGGGCATCCCATAGGTGATGCCGCCGCCCTCAAAGGCCGGGCCAGCCGGGCAAGAGGCCGCGACGAGACGGCCTTGGTGCGCTACTACTACTTCGGTGTTGGTGCCCACATCAACTAGCATCGCGCTCTCGCTGGCAAGGTCCATATCGATGGCGACTAAGTCGGCGGCTACATCCGCGCCGACGTGGCTGGCGATCAGCGGCAGCGAGTACGCGCGCGCTTTGGGATTGGCCTTCAGGCCGAGGCGGCGGGTCTTTTCGACTAGGCTGGTCGCGGTGCGTTGGCCGCTTAGGTATTCGTGCTCAATGCGCGATTTGTAGGGCTTTTGGCCAATGCTCTGCACGTCGAGGCGGAAGAGGATGTCGCGCATCGTCGAATTGCCGGCAATCGCGATCTCGTAAATCTCCTGCCGCACAAAGCCGCCGCGCCGGCACAGGTCTGCGATCTCGTGGTTGAGTGCCTTGACTAGCGCTTGGCGCAACTCGCCGGGGTGTTGTCGGTCGTAGGAAATGCGGTGCATGATGTCGCTGCCACCAAAGCGCTGCGGGTTTTCAAACGCGCTTAGCTGTACGCTCTCGCCGGTCTCCAAATCGACTAAGTCGAGCACAATAGTGGTGGTGCCCAAGTCGATGGCTAGGCCGTAGAGGTGGCCGCGGTATTGGTCGATTTCCTCGTTGCCATAGTAGATGGCTTGCCCGCGTCGCCGGACTACCGGG
Organism: Candidatus Latescibacterota bacterium; assembly: GCA_965221515.1. Lineage (GTDB taxonomy): Bacteria > Latescibacterota > UBA2968 > UBA8231 > UBA8231. The sequence continues at coordinate 1,750,806 of OZ244897.1, read as the reverse complement.
TCGATTTCGGCGGGTCGATCGACGGTCTGGGTCAGTATCCGGGGCGTGCGAAAAAGCGGTGCGAACTCGATATCGACATCGGCGTCTTCGACTTGGGCTTGGCAGGCGAGCCGGAACTCACCGCCGAGAAAGCCCTCGGCCGACGTGGGGGCGCTAAGGGCTTGGGCGCCGCTGGTGACTTCGACGATGCACTCGTGGCAGTGGCCGGTGCGCCCACAGGAAGTGGGGACGCGGGTGCCGAGTTGATCGGCGTAGTCGAAGAGGGTGCCGCCGGTGGACAGCGGGTAGGAAGTGCCGTCGCAGCGGATTTGCCCGCGGCCGGGTGTGGCCGGACGTTGCTCGGTCTCCCAAGCCGAGCGGTAGTCGAGCTGGTCGTCGCTGCCGCACAGGAGCAGCCCGCCTGGTTCTTTGGGCTTGCGCTGGTTGCGGCAGCCGAAGTGGGCGGTGCATTGGTCAAAGCGGTTCTTGTACGGGCAGCGGAAGGTCGCTTGCTCGTCGGCATGGGTGGCGATGCCCGCGAGGATGCCCGACAGGCGGTCGAGGCGTTTTTGATATTCTTGAGGGTCGATTTGGGTCATAGGGAGTCGGGGGGCTACTCGTCCTCAAGTTCGCTCAGCAGGTCCTTGGCCAAGGCCACGCAGGCGAGGGCGTCCTTGCCGTAGCCATCGGCGCCCATGTCGTCGGCAAATTCTTGGGTCACGGGTGCGCCGCCGACCATGATTTTGACGTCGTCGCGCAAGTCGGCGTCGATGAAGGCCTCAATGGTCTTGCCCATATTGGGCATGGTGGTAGTCAACAGAGCCGACATGCCCAACAGCGGAGCTTCGTGCTCTTCGACGGCGTCGATGAACTCGTCTTCGGAGGTATCTACGCCTAGATCGTGGACGACAAAACCGGCCCCGCGCAGCATCATAATGCACAAGTTTTTGCCAATGTCGTGGAGGTCGCCCTTGACGGTGCCCATAATCACAACGCCGATCGGATCGACGCCTGAGGCCGAGAGAATGGGTTCGATGTGGGCCATGCCAGCCTTCATGGCGCGGGCACAGGCTAGCACTTCGGGGACGAAGATGAAGTTTTCGCGGAATTTGATGCCGACAATGGCCATGCCGGCGATCAGCCCATCGTCCATGACTTCGAGGGCCTCGACGCCCGCAGCAATGGCTTGGCCGGTCAGCTCATCGACCGTTTGGTGGTCGCCGTCAATGAGCGCGGCGGCGATGTTCTGCATCTGCTCGCTGGCTTGGGCAAAGAGATTGGTGATGCGCTCGCGCTCTTCGTCGCGCTCGATAAACTCTTCGATCTCGTCGCGGATAAATTCGTTGCCGATGTCGGTGATGTCTGCCATAGGGTCTCTTCTTTTAATGGCGCGCTTGGTCGCGGTGCCATTCGCGCACCGTGCGGGGAATGGCTTTGAGGTTTTCGATGGAGGTCTGCAAGGGGATGGCGCACTCTGGGCCGATGAGTTGGACGCCGGCTTCGAGGTTGCGCACGACTTCTGCGCCGACGACTTCTGGCCCTTTAGAAAAGAGGGTCTCGGGGTTGTTGATATTGCCTACCAATGAGATGCGGTCGCGCACGATTTGGGTGGATTCTTCGGGCGTGTTCTTGGAATCGAAGTGGAAGGCCGCCATGCCGGTCTGGGCGATGTACTCCATGCGGTCAACCGTGCGGCCGCAGATGTGGAGGATGATCGGCACCGAAAGCCGCTCGGCAAACTCGATGTGCAAATCGCGCAGGTAGCGCTCGTAGTACTCGCCGCTGACGAGGTCGCCGGTGGCGTGGTCGGGCAGGGTCAGGGCGTCGGCCCCGGCTTCGATTTGCGCTTGGCCAAACTCAATGGTGATCTCTTTCATGCGGTCGAGGCAGAGCTTGGTCTTGCCGGGGTCGTCGAGCGACATCAGCAGAAAAGGCTCGACCCCGAAGCAGTGATAGGCCAGCGACCAAGGCCCCATGGTCTTGCCGACGATGGCGACTTCGTCGCCGTATTCCTGGCGCAGAATTTTGATCGCCTCGGTGACGCAGGCCGTGTCGGGGTGGGTGCAGAGGTCGGCGGGAATTTTGATGTCGTCTGGCTCGTGCCAAATTGGCTCGCTCATGCGGACGGTGGGCCAGTTGTCTTTTTGTTCCCACTGGATTTTGCAGCCGAGGGCCGACGACTCTTGGATGATGGTGAAGACCGGCATGATGGTGTCAAAGCCCAGTTCGGTGTAGCTAGTCGCGGCCAGCCGCGCCATGAGCTCGGGCTCGCGGTTGGCTGCGGGAAAGGGGGCATTGACGAGGTCCATCAATTCGACGGTGGCCACCGAGGTCGGGTTGCAGAGCGGGGTGCGGTCCACCGGCTGGCGGGCGAGAGCGGCGAGGACGCGCTCGCGACTGGTCATCGAAGAGGGCATGATAGCCTCCTTTATTCCTGGGTGCTGGGGGCTGAGAGCACGCCGCGGCTGGCCATGGCTTCGGCCTCGCGCACGGCGGCGCGCACGTTGGGGGCGCGGACGAGCAACAGGCCGATTAGGGCGTCGTGTGAGTGGCCGCAGCCGAAGCGGACTTGATTGGGATGGTCGGCGACTTCTTCCATCTCGCCGAGACGGAGTAAGCCGCGGGCGATGGTGGCGACGCGGCGTTCCACACCGGGGGTCTGTTCGGTCGCGCGGGCTTCGTACAAGCCCGACCCGAGACTAGCGATGGCGATGGTGGCGTTGGCCTTTTTGTCGAAAATGTGCAGCGGACGCGGCTGGAAATCGAGCGCTGGATCGAGCTTGCAGGCATCGAGGAAAAGCCGCTTGACGGCCAACAGATGCGCGTGGCCGCAGGGGAAGCGGAGCAGGCCGTCGCTGGTTTGCTCCATACCGCCGAGCACCTGCATGGCGTCGGCGATCCAGGCGACGCGCGCGGCGGCTCCGGGGAGATGGCTATAGGTGTGGACTGTATAGGCCGGGGCGTTATCCGGGTCGGGGCAATACAGGGCGATGGAAATATCGTGGAAGTGGGCGTCCATCGAGACCAACTCTATGCGCGAGCCAAGGTCTAAAGTTTGCGTCATTGGCATTTCCTCTTGACAGCAAAACGTTTCGTTGAGTACTGTTAGACAAAATAGCTAATGGTCAGACCATCGGCAAATACTTTTCTGCCATCCGCGATTGAGGCACTTTGGCCGACTCTACCCAAAAAGCCGCAGCCACGGCCATGCGCCCGGTGCAGCGCACATCGGTAAGCGATGCGATTATCGCGCAGATAACCGACTTAATCGAGCGCAGCGTCCTCAAGCCCGGCGACCGGCTGCCGCCGGAGCGGGAGCTGTGCAAGCGCTTTCAGGTGGGGCGCTCTTCGCTGCGCGAAGCGCTGCGCTCGCTGTCCATGATGGGGCTGCTCGATGGCCGCGTGGGCGAGGGCACGTTTGTTTGCGACAAGGGCCAGTACGTGGAGCGGGCGTTGCAGTGGGGGTTTTTGCTCGACGGCAAGAAGCTCCAAGACCTGAGTGAGACGCGGATGATGCTCGAGTCGCAAAACGCCTATTGGGCGGCTGAGCGGGCTACCACGGAGGATTTAGCGGCCATGGCTGACGCGCTGGCCGGCATGGCCGGAGGGTTGGCCGACGAGGGGCGCTTTCTCGCCAGCGATGTGCAATTTCACCTGCTTATCGCCCAGGCCACGCACAATTCCATTCTCTACAGTTTGCTCGAAACCACGCGCGGCTATCTGCAAGTGTGGATCAAGGAGAGCTTGGCCGAGCCGTCGCTGGCCGAACACCGCGCCGAATTATCGCTGGCCGAACATCGCCAGATCTTGGCGGCATTAAAGCGGCGCGATGCCGAGGGCGCCCGGCAGGCGATGGCGGCACACATCCGCTCTAGCAGCGGCGATTTGCAGCGGACTAGCCGTCGATCAAGGTGCGGTTGACGAATTCAGTGACGTCCTCAATGCGCCCCAAGCCGGTCAAAATCAGGCTCTGGGCAATGCGCCGCGAGAGCCCGATGATGCGCTCGTCGTCGAGCGCGGCCGGCTGGCGGCCGTCGGTGGCGCTCAATAGCAGGCAGCCGAGCTCGTGCACGGCTTGGTGTTTGACTGCTTCGACCTTCTTGTAGTTCGCATGCTGAAAATAGCTGTTCCAGAAGACATTGACGGCCTCTAAATAGGCGGCTTTTTGGGCGGTGTTCTGCATGGCTTTGACGCACATATCAGCCGTGTAGAAGGCGAGGTCAAAGGTGGGGTAGCCGTAGTGCGCGGTGGCAAAATCGACCCAGTAAGGATGGCCGTTGGCCACCCATATGTTGCGGGGCCGCAAATCGCCCAAGACCAGGCAAAACCCCTCGTTGAGCAGGCGATTGGTATGGACGGCAATGGCCTTTTTGAGGTCTGGATAGGCGTTGGCCACGTAGTTGTAGTGCGGGTCGATGCGCAGTTGCTCAAATGCCTTAGTAGGTGCAAACTCGTCGGCGACCTCGGCCGAGCCTGCGGTTTCATTATGGACCGTGGCCAGCAGTTCGCCGCACTGGACGGCGATTTGTAGGTCGATGCGGCCATTGGCTAAGTCGTTCTCCCACGATAGCGCATTGTGCGGCGGTGGGGTTGTCACGAGGATGAAGTCCGTGCGGTCTTCGAGTAGGACTTGCGGCAATATCTCGGGCGCGAGGAATTGCGCCAAGCGCTCAATGCAGCTTTTCTCGGCGAAAATGCGCCGCCGATCGATCCACCAGCGCTCCTTGATTTGGACCCGCGAGTGCGCCTGCTTGACGATCCAAGCCTGATTGGCAGCCTCTACGTAGTAAATCCGGTTTTTTAGTGCGTCGCTCAGACTTTGGACGCGGAGCGGGCCCGTGCCGGCGAGCAGTTTTTTGCGTTTGAGGTACTTGGATATAGCCTTTTTTTCTAGATTCATGGACTTCTCTCAGGAGGTAGTGGGGTGGAAGCCTGCGCTTGTTCAACTTGGCTGGCGGCATGGTACGAGCTGCGCACTAACGGGCCAGACTCGATATGGCGAAAGCCCAAGCCGTCGGCAAAGCGTCGCCACTCGGCGAATTCGTCGGGATGGACGAAGCGCGCTACGGGCACGTGGTGGGCCGACGGGCTTAGGTATTGGCCCAAGGTCAGAATGGCGCAGCCGACATCGGCTAGATCTTGGATGCTCTGGGCTATTTCTTTTTTGGTCTCGCCAGCCCCTAGCATCATGCCGGACTTGGTGGGGGCCGGACTCATCTTGCGCGCTCGGTCGAGCAGCTCCAGCGAGCGGCCGTACTGGGCTTGCGGGCGCATGGTGGGGTAGAGGCGAGGCGGTGTCTCGATGTTGTGATTGAGAATGTCTGGGCCGGCTTTAAGGACGGTCGCTAGAGCCTGCCAGTTGCCCTTGAAGTCCGGAATCAACACTTCGACGCTGGTCTCGGGGCAAAGGCGATGTACTGCCGCAATGGTCCGGGCGAAGATGCGCGCTCCGCCGTCTGGCAGTTCGTCGCGATTGACCGAGGTAATCACCGCGTGCTTTAGCTCGAGGCGGGCAATGGCTGCGGCGACGCGCTCAGGCTCGCCTTCGTCGAGCCATTGGGGGCGACCTGTCTTGATCGCGCAAAATCCGCAGCTACGAGTGCAGACATCGCCCAGAATCATAAAGGTCGCCGTGCGCTGACTCCAGCACTCGCCGATGTTGGGGCAATGCGCACTCTCGCACACGGTGTTGAGCTGTAAATCAGCGAGCAGGTTTTTTAGGGCGATGTAATTGGGGTGGCCTGGGGCTTTGGCCTTGAGCCAGGGCGGAAGTCGGCGCTTGGAATTAGATGCCATAGGACAGAGGGGGAAAAACTAAAATAATATAATACGACTCCGGCACGCTAATATCAAGACTTGGCGGGCGGCGAGGCTAAACACGTGCGATACAGCCCGTACCACAGATAGCCGAGGGCCCCGAGTTTAGTGCTGCGATAGACGAGGGAAGCGACCAGCCCCCACGTGCGCTCAGGGTCAATTGGCCCATAGACCCGTGGCTCAACGTCGAAGAATACAAAGGGCGTCGGCAGAGCGATAAGAGCAAATACCCACAAGAACTTGAAACAACCTGAACGCGCGTACAAAGCCACGAGTACGGGCTGCAAAAAGACGTAGTGATGCTCCCAAACGTCTTTGTAAACGAGAAAAAAGGTACACATCCACAGCGCGAGCAGCGGCAGGGCATCGCGGCCGCGATAGGTGGCCACCAGCGCCGCGACGAGGATGGCGGCCTGCGCGCAATAGATGACCAAGCGGCCTATAAGAGGGAGGTCGGCGAGGGTGGTCAGCTCGGCTAGGGGCTGTCTGGCTAGTTGGGCCACGACGCTGACTAGCCCGCCTTGCAGTCCGAGGTTGCCGGCGTGGGTGAGGGCCCCTTGGACGGGAGCGCGGTAGATATTGGCGGTGAAAAAAGTCGCCAAGCTATCTGGATGGAGGAGGAAATAAGGCAGCGACGTAAGCAAGCCGACCAGCAGGCCCAAAACGAGGACCCGCCAGGCGCGAAGCCGCAAAAGCGCGGGGGCGAGGATTAGAGCGTTGGGTTTGACTAAGAGGGCCCCTGCCCAACAGAGGCTGGCCACCCATGGCCGCCCGCTGTGGAAGCCGACGATCAGCCAAAAGAGCAGCGACGCCGCCCAGAAGCTGACCTGCCCGAGATAGAGCTCGAGAAAGTAAGGCGAGAACGCCAGCCACATAAACAAGGCCACGCCCCGGCGCGGCTGTTCGACCCACCGCCAAGTCAGATAAAGATTGGCCGCGAGCAAAAGCTCGGTGCAGCAGAGATGGAGAAAGTAGGCCGTAAGGGGCTGAAAGTAGGCGAAAAGACGGGCGACCAAGGCAAAGGCCGGCAGATAGCGGAAACCAAAGGCGCCCGACACCGAGTAGATGTCGCGGCCTTCGGCTAGGGCTTGACCCGCCAAATAGAAAACCCCAAAGTCAAAGCCGCGGCGGGTGTGGGAGGCGTCGTTAAACAGAGACCGGACTAGGTCCGTGCCAAAGGCGGCGAGAAAGGCGGCGTGAATTAAAAGGCCCGCTATGAGGTAGGGAATAGGCCCGCTAAAGCCCTTCATACCGCCGCCAAAATACAGACTCCTACTGGAGATCGCCGCGGCCGTCTTCTTGGGCGATGGAGTCCTCTGCTGGCGCGCCTATTTCCCCCTTGTCGAACCACATCTGGTACTCGCTCGGGTCGGTGATAATCCGGCGCGCCGCCAATACTTGGGGATCCACGGTGACATTGTACGCTTCGGCCACTGGCTCTCCGAATGCTTTTTCGAGGATGGCGAAGGTGAGCCGCCAAGCGATGAGTTCTTCGTTTTCCTGCCAGTGTTTTTCCTCGATTTTGTCGATTTCGTCGGTTAGGTGGCCAAGCGGCTTGGCGAGTTGTTGGTACTCTTCGCCTTCGGCGACTTTGTCCAATTCCTCGACTTGGGCTTCAAGTTCGCTGATGTAGTCGAACCCTCGGTTTTCAGCAAAGGCGCGGAAGGCCGCTAAATCCTCTGGCGCGACGACGAAGTCTGGCGTCAGATCGGGGTACTTGAGCCGGTGCTCGCGGGCGTAGTAGAAGAATTGGTTATTGAGGTTGTAGAAGCCGCTCAGCTGCGCGTCGAGGCGGCTGCCCTTGCGCCCAGACATCTCGATGTCTGGGACGATGCCGCCGCTGCTGCGGACGATGCGCTCGAGCCGGAGCGTCTTGAACTCCTGGTCGTGCCTGCGGACCAGGGTGGAATCCTTGCGCATGCGCTTGTCGATGGAGCGACCCGAAGGCGTGTGCCAGGCGGCCATAGTCAGCTTGAGTTCGGCGTGGTCGTCGATGTGGAGTATCTGCTGAACCGAGCCCTTGCCCACAGTCGGAGTTCCCAACACCAGCCCGCGGTCCCAGTCTTGGATGGCACCGGCGACGATCTCGGACGCCGAAGCGGATAGGTGGTTGACCAAGACGATGAGGGGGGTGTCGCGCAGCAGGGCGTCATCGCTGGTTTGGTACCGGACAGTGTCGTCGAAGGCGCGGCCGGCGGTAAACACCACGAGGCGGTCGCGGGGCAGAAAAAGATCGGCGGTTTGCACGGCTTCTTCAAGGTACCCGCCGCCATTGCCGCGCAGGTCAAAAATGAGCTGCTCCATGCCTTGTTCTTCTAGCTCGACGATGGCGTTGAACACCTCCCGGCTCGCCCCCTTTTGGAAGCTGTCGAGCTTGATATAGCCGGTGTAGCCGGGAAAGAGGGTGGCAAGGGAGACGCTGTTCATTTGCACTTCTTGGCGTTCGATCGTCAGGTCGAAGGAAGTGGGGCGGTCGGCGCGTTCTAAGGTCAGGGTTACGGAGGTGCCCGGCTCGCCGCGCATACTGTCGGCGGCCACACCAGCCGACATGCCCTTGGTAGAAGTATGGTTGATCGCGGTGATGAGGTCGCCCGACTTGACGCCAGCTAAAGCCGCTGGCGTCTGATCGTGCAGGAGGCTCCACACGGCAATCGCGCTGTCGGGATATACTACTTGAATGCGGAAGCCTAAACCCCCGTATTTGCCTTGGGTCTGGATGTTGAAATTGTCGAGATTGCGCTTTTCCAAAAACACCGAATAGGGGTCGAGAATTTCCATCATCCCGGCGATGCCAAAGCGGATTAGCGTGTCCGCAGTAACCGGATAAAAGGCCTTCGCGTCGATGGCTTGGGCTATCTGCATGAGGGTGTAGAAGCGGTGGTTTAGCTGCCTTGCGGCGTCCTCACTATCGGGCTGGGCACGGGCGTCGAACTCGTATTTCGAGGCTGGATCTAAGGCGTTGAATATCCCGCGCGCAGCCGCCTGCACTAGCGAATCGGGATGTACTTCTTCGACGTAGCCCTCGTGAATGATTTGGGCCGTCTTCCACAACAGGGCTTTGTATTCGTCTTCAACCGAGCGCTCAGCCCGCAAGTCAGAAGCGGATGCGCCGAGGGCAAGTAGCAGCAGCAGCGAGATGCGCAAAATGGACAAGCGACACTCCTTGGTCAGTAGGGCGCGTTGCAAACATAACATATTATGAACGCGGCTGTTCCGCGTCAAGCAATGCGCCGCTGGTAGGCGAGGGTTAAACCGCGCAGTACGAGGTCTAGATCGCACGTGTGGACCGCGGCGATATGCGGCTGGAGCAAGGGGGCGTCGCCGCCGGTGAGAAATATCTCGACCGGGCTTTTTAAGGCCGCGGCCAGGCGCGTACAAAGGCCCTCGACGAGCGCAGCCGACCCGTGCAGGGCCCCCGAGCGCAAGCCGTCTGGCGTGTTTTTGCCCAACAAGGGCGGGGTGGCTGCTAGCTCGACTTGGGGTAGCAAGCTGGTGCCGGCGCTGAGGGCGTTTAATCCGAGGCGCAGCCCTGGGGCGATAACACCGCCGAGGAAGGTGCCCGCGGCGTCGATAGCATCGACCGTTAGGGCCGTGCCGGCATCGACGACCACCGCGGCTTGGCCGGCTGGGGCTGCGCGATGGGCGGCTGCGGCCGCAGCGAGGCGGTCGCAGCCAATCCGAGCGGGATCGTCGTAGTCAATGTGCAGGCCCCAATCCCAGGTGCTGTGCGCTTGGAGGACGGGGCCGGAGGCGACATCGCGACAGGCTGCCGCGTACGCGGAGCCCAACTCGGCGACGACTGACCCGATGACCGCGCCAATCGGCGGCGCGGCCAGCCCGGCCAGCCGGCGTTGTAGGTCGGCAGCGGCCGGGGGAACCGTGGGAAATTTGTCGCGCCAAACGGTCTCATCCGCGGCTAAAAGACCGATGTCGATGCAGGTATTGCCGATGTCGATGGCCAAGAGCATGGAGGAATTTGGCAATTGACTTTCCGTCGTGGTATATATAGTTTAGCTAGGCTTAAGTCAAACAATATCCGATACATACAATCTAACGAATACCTCAAAATTTACTATTTAGGTTAGCAGACCGAGGAATTATAGTTATGGATATATCAGGTAAGCGCAGAACTTTTATCGTCATTTCTCCGCGCGACGGTCAGATCCGCGAGTACGGTTTTTCGCCGCGCGTCTTAGGGCTGATTCTGCTGGGTGTGTTGGGTTTTGTAGGGGGTCTTGGTTATTACGCCTACACCGAGGGCTTTCATCAATCGAGTGAGCAGAAAGCCCTGCTGGTCTTGGAGCAAGAAAACAAAAACCTCTTGCACAGCTTAGAGCAGACCCGAGAGGAAGTGCAGCAACTCGGGGAGGCCATAGAGCAACTCAGGGTCACCGAAGATAGATTGCGTGCCCACTACGAGATGGAGCCGCTAGAAATAGAGCCACTCGCTGCGGATGGGAAATTAGGCGGCGTCGGCGGCATGGAAGATTTGTCCGAGGAGTTGGCGTCCTTGCCGCCACAAAAGCACTTGCTGATGCGCGAGATGAGCGTGCGCATCGATTATCTGAAGCGGATGGTCAACGTACAGGCCGAGAGCTTTGCGGAAATCGAGCGCAGGTTTGAAGAAACCAACGTCCAATACTTGCCGACGATTTTACCAGTCCCCGAGCAGAAGACGTGGCTGTCGTCGCCCTTTGGCTGGCGCATTGACCCCTTTACCGGGCGGCGGGCCTTTCACCGCGGCATCGATTTTGCTGGCCGCAAAGGGACGCCGATCTACGCGACGGCCGATGGTTTTGTACGCTATGTTGGGCAGGATAAATACCTCGGCAATACGATTGTAGTGGTGCACAGAAAAAAAGAACGCGACGAGCAGGGCCAGCTCTATACGCGCCAAGGCGGCTACCAGACCGAATACGGCCACTTGGATAAAATTTTGGTCGAGCAGGGTCAACAGATAAAGCGCGGCCAGCAGATCGGGACGATGGGCAGCACCGGCCGTTCGACCGGCCCTCACTTGCACTATGCAGTGCGCTTGCGGGACCACCAGTTGGGCAAACACCGAGGCTACCAAGACCCCCAAGATTTTATCTTCGACAACAGTGAAGACTCTATGTGGGCCGCCAACGAGTGATTGGGGCCTCTACCAAGTATATAGAGACCGGTCCAGCGAGCGCGGGCCGGTCTTTTTTCGGAGTACAGCCGGATGAGTACGCTTATTGAAGGAAAGGTAGCCGCCATTATCGACGATACCACGCTGGTACTCAACGTCGGTAGCGAGCAGGGCGTCCAGGAAGGCATGGCCTTTGCCATTTTCGCCTTGCATGGGGAGATCACAGATCCAGACAGTGGCCAGCCGCTGGGCCTCTGGGAAGCGGTCAAGGCGCGCGTGGTCGCCACCCATGTGCAACCTCGCCTGTGTACGGTGCGCGCTCCGATTGTCGGTAAAGCACCAGTGGTGGGCGATACCCGGCCTTTGAGCGCAATGATGGTTGAGCACTCGGTGGCCCGTGCCCACGGCCAAGAGCAGTGGCAGCGGCTAGAGGTGCGAGGAGCCGATGTGCGGGGGCGGCCCCAGAACCAGCCCATTGCCGTGGGCGACGGAGCGCGATTGCTGGCGGCGGCGGAGGATGCGAGCGAGCCAGCGGCGGAGGATGCGAGCGAGCCAGCGGCTGAAGATGCGAGTCAGTCGGAAGATTAGCGTAGCGTTGGCCGTGCTCTGCCTTGGCGGATGCGCTTATTACTCGACCTCTGGCGGCTTGCTGGGCGGCGTCCGCAGCATTGGCATCCCCGTGGCCGACAACCAAACCTCGGAGTTTGCCGTAGCCGAGCGGCTGACTGAACTGGCCGATTCTCTCTACACCGAGAACGGCCAGTTGCGAGTGGTTGACGAAGAAAGCGCCGATGCCCTCTTACAGCTCAACGTGATCTCCATTGAGGACCGCCCCTTTACTTATACGACGGCCGAGCAGACCGAGCAGTACCGGTTTGCGGTGTTGGTAGCGGCTCAATTGGTGAGGGTAGCGGATGGAGCGGTGTTGTTGACTCTATCCGAGCTAGCGGGATGGGGAACCTATGACGCCGCGCTGGCTGAGGAAGAAGGGCGGGATCCAGCGGTGGAGCGGGCGCTAGACATGGTGCTAGCGGAGTTGGTCGATCGCACGACGGCGGGGTGGTAGTCAGTTGGCGGCACAGTCAATCGGCGTCTGTTTTTTTTCCTACTACAAAGATCACTGCAATAATCAGGCCTAGCCCCACGACCAAACCAGTAGTCGGCGTCCACAGTAGGGTGCTGCCCAGGTAGCCGCACAGCCCAGCGATTGTCATCGTCGTCAGGGCGTAGGGTAGCTGAGTGCGGACGTGGGCTAGGTGGTCGCAGGCTGCGGCAATGCTGGACAAGACGGTGGTGTCGCTGATGGGGGAGCAATGGTCGCCAAAGATCGCGCCGTCCAATACCGCGGCGGCGACGAGGACCGTCAGCGCCAGACCGCCCAAGTCGTAGGCTGCCGGGATCATGGTCGGCAAGAGGACGGCCATCGTCGTCCACGAAGTGCCGATGGAAAAGGCAACCATCGCGGCGAGCAAGAACACGAGCAAAGGAAAAAAGCGCGGGTCGAGAAAGCCGGAGAGCGCGCCGACGATATAGGCCGAAGTGCCGACGGCCTCGCAGGTTTCTTTAATCGCCCAGGCCAAGATCAATATCACCAGCGCGTAGGAAAAGCCGGTAATGCCGCTGGCCCAAGTCTGGCAGACCTCCACTAGGCCGAGCGGGCGTCTAGGGCTTGCTTGCTCGCGGCGGGTTAGGGCCAAGACGGCGGCCAGTATCGAGCCGGCTAAGGCGGAGAGGAACATTACTTTGGCTCCGTCGGCGTGGGAGAAAACTTGGCTCCAGTAGAGCCGGGCAAAAAAGCCGTGTTCGGCGCGGGCGGCCACCACCGCTGGTGCTTGACTGGCGTCTAGGTGCATTCCGCCGAGTACGCCAGCGACGACCAGAAGGACCGGGCCGACGGCCACCGCCCAATGGGCGCGCAGGCCGGGGTGTTCGGGAAGTTGAGATGCGTCGCCGGTCATGGGTCGGGCTGCCGGCCCGAGGACTTGGCCGGTTTGTCGGGCGCGCTGTTCGGCTTTGAGCATGGGGCCAAAATCGCGGCCAGCGATGGTGGAACACAGCACGAAGGCGAGGGTTAGCAGGCAATAAAAGCGGGCCGGCAGGGCGCGGAAGAACAGCTCGTAGCCGGAAACCTCGGCGCCGACTTGCTCCATCGCGCTGTCAAACAGCCCCACTTCAAAGCCGATCCAGGTGCTGACGATGGCAATGCCAGCGATGGGGGCGGCTGTGGAATCGACGAGAAAGGCCAATTTTTCGCGCGAGATGCGAAAGCGATCGGCGATGGGCCGCATGGTGGTGCCGACGACGAGTGTGTTGGCATAATCGTCGAAGAACACCGCGAGTCCCAACAGCACGGTGGCTAGCCGGGCCGAGCGCACGCCGGCGGCCCGGGCGACCAACAAGTTGGCGATGCCACGAGTGCCCCCGGCCAGCGAGACGACGCGTACCATGCCGATGAGCGAGGCCGTGAAGCCGAGGATGAAGAGTTGAAAGGAGTCGCGCAGCGGGGTCCAGACAAAGTCTAGGAGGGCGCGCTCTAAGCCGCGAAATGGGATTGCGTAGAGTGGCGCGTCGGGTGGCAAGGAAATGAACGCACCGCCGACGATTGCCAACCCTAGTCCCAAAATCAAGCGGCCGGTGGCGACGGCGACGAGGATGGCGGCGGCGGGCGGAAAAAGGCTCAGCCCGCTCGTTGTACCTTGATCGGGCAGGAGTAGTGCGCCGAGCAGGGCTGCGCCCAGCGCTAGCAGCAGGCGGAACAAGGGAAAGGCCGAACGCACCTCAGTCGTCTTGCGGCGGGGATTCGATTGCCCGGGTGGGGACGGTGGACATTTCCAGTTTAAAGGCCAGCAAATACATCATAAAGCAGCCGATGATCCACCAGGCGATCTGCCATATCCACAGCGAAGGGATGCCCAACGGCCATTGGGCGGAGTCGGTCTGATTGCCTAAGACGGCAAAAGGGCCAATGGCGCAGAGAAACCAAACTATCGTCAGAATCCAGACGGGCGTTTTCCATTTCCTTTTGGCCTCGGGCAGGGCCGTGTGCGCTTGGAGGAAGTGGTGAAAGCGATCGCGGTGGGCTAGCTGGTTGGCTTGCTTGGGCTGGGTGAACAAACTGACGACGACGACCGTGCCCATGTTAAAGAGGATGCCCCAACCGGCGCTGTGGAGCGTCAGCGGATAGCGGCCAATACCGATGAGGCCCCCTAGCTCGGTTATATAGGTGAAGGTAACGGCGCTGAGGCCGGCGACGAGGCCGGCGACGATGGCCTTGGGGGTGAAGAAGCGGATGTAGCAGATGCCTAAAAGCGCCGGCCACATCTGGAATCCGTACGAAACGGCCAACCCCCCCAGCAAGACCAGCAGGTCCCCGGAAGCCAGCCCGACCAGCAGGGCTAAGCTGACGACGATGGCCACGCTCAAGCGACCGACCAAGACTTGGGCCGAATGCGATGCTTGTTTGTTAAAGAAATGGCGGTAGAGGTCGCGGGTGATGATGCCACTGGCTGTGGACATATAGGCCGCGCCGGTCGATTGCATGGCCGCGAGGGCGCAAACGGCCAACAGCCCCAAGAGGATCGGGAAGCTGTCGGCCAAGGTGTCAATTAGGTAGGGAACCAAGTAGTCGGATGCTGGCAAGCCGAGGGGTTTAGCCCCTGGAACCAGTTCCATATCGAGCAGCCGGACGCCCAAGCCTTGAAAGGCCGTAAAAAAGAACAAGATGCCGCCGATGACCAGCGCCGAGGCAAAAACCTGTTGCCAGGGAAAAGGCCGCGGATCGCGGTTGGCAAAAGCCCACATCGAAAAGGCCGGCGCCGACTGGATGCCCATCAAGGCGAACATATAGGTCAGGATCATCAGGCCGGTCCAAGGGCCGCCTTGGGCGTCAAAAAACAGGGTGCCGACTCGTTCGAAAAAGGAATCCGACTCCGGCCGGGTCGGAATGGCGACCAGCTCGGGTTTTTGCTCGGCGAGGGCGGCCAATCCGCCCTTGAAGGCCGTCCAGCCGCCGACCAAGTCGAGGGCAACAAAGCCGAGGACGACGATGCCGAGCGCCAAGAGGATGCACTGGGCGCAGTCGACGTAGGCCACCGAACGCAACCCACCCGAGGCGACGTAGATGAAGACGACGACCGAAAGCACAATAGCCCCACCCTCGACCGAGTGGATGAAAGTGCCCTCCAGCGGGGTGCCAGTCGTCAGGCGATTAAACAGCAAGCCCGATGCTTTGAGTTGGATGCCGAGATAGGGCACGCTGAAGACGAGCGCGACGATGACGGTGAGGAAGCGCATCGCATCGGTGCGGTAGTAGTCGCTGAACATCTCGCCCGGCGTGATATAGCCAAAGCGTTGGCCCAAAAGCCACTGGCGCTTGAGGAACAGCACCCCGGTGAAGGGAATCGTGATGGCGTAGAAGGAGGCAAAAGCGTAGGGCAGGCCGACGTTGTAGATGGTGCCGGGGTGGCCGACGAACGTCCAGCCGCTAAAAGAGGTGGCGGTGGCGGCCAGCACGAAGACCCACAGGCCGATGCCGCGGCCGGCGATAAAGTAATCGGCGGCCGTCTTAGACTGGCGGGCACCTTTGACGCCCCAAAAGATGCAGTACGACCAGTAGCCGATGGTAAAAAGCAGTAGCCAAACCAGTTTTTCCATGAGTTAGTCGGAATGTTCCAGCCCTAAGTTGAAGACGATGTTGGTGATCTTCCACGAGCCGGAGCGGCGGCTCAACGTCCACAACACGTAGCGCTCCTGGTGGTGTTTGGCCGGCCCTTTGACGTGCTCAATGGCTACTTTTTCGTGCGTGACGGCCAATGCTTCGTCGCCGTTGGGGCTCATGGCGGTGTGGAGCACTTTGCGGTCGAGGTCGTACTGGACATAGGGCAGCCGTTTGTCGAGCCACTTTTCTAGTTCTTCGCTGCCGCTGAAGGCGATTTTATAGGAAGCTGGCTTAAAAGTGCCCAGCGCCTCGCAGCCGGTGAAGTCTGCGTCGAAGAAGCCGAGGATGCCGCTGCCGGCTTCCCACGCTTGGCTTTCGCGCTGCAACAACTCGGCGATCTCGCCGTTGGCCGGTGTGCCAGCCGCCGGCAAGAGCGTGTCGCCCAAATCTGCGACCATGCCCGTAGCCAGCCAATTGTCCTCCTCCTTGAGAAAAGTCCAGAAGCGATGGACGACAACCGGCGTGGCCTCGCTGGTCTGGCGATTAACCACGCGCCCTGAATCCACACTGGTGGCAATGGCGTGGGTGGCGCGCACTGCGATAAAGGGAACCGTGCGCATCACCTCGTAGCGCTGGGTGCTGAGATCGGCGGTTAGCTGGCTGGCGAACGCAGCGCGGTTTTCGTGCAGAATAGTCCAAGCGCGCGGATCGCCGTTGGCGTGGCCCTCATAGGCGACAAAGCGCGGGTGATAGGCATCGAGGGCCAACTCGGTATCGGCGCGGCGATACCCGGAGATGTCGTTGGCGAGAGCCTGGCGGATGAGGAGAGTCTCGGGCGTTTCGCCGGCCCGGCTAGGCGCGGCAAACGGAGGTAGGGCTAAGAGAATGAACAACAGGCATTTTGCATTTTGCATGGCGCGAAAAGGGGTTTAGGGTCAACTCGATCCGAGCTGACCTAAGGCCCACTCGGCGTAGTAGGAAACGGTGGCGTTGCTGTCGTGGCGCAATTTTTCGAGCGCGGCGCGGCTTTGGTCGCCGCCGATTTGGCCGAGGGCAATCGCGGCATTGGTGCGCACGTCGGCGATTTCGTCGGCGGTGGCCGCCAGCAGGGCGCTGAGCGCAGATGGTACGCGTGCTCGACCTAAGACTTGCGCCGCGCCGGCGCGGGCGAGCGGGTCCTCCGCGCCAAGCGCGGCTATAAGCTGCGCTTCGACTGCGCCGGATTGTTGCTGGACGCTGGTGAGAAACTTGACGGCATTGGCGCGGAGGATGGAGTCGGTGTTGCGCAGGGCCGCAAAGAGAAACTCGATGCCTTGGCTGCGCCCCATGGTGGCCAAGGCCGCCGCCGTGCTGAAGCGCACCTGATTGCTGGGGTCTTCCAGCAGACCGACTAGGGCGGCCGCGGCGCCATCATCGCCGATGTAGCCGAGGGCTTGTGCGGCGCGCTGGCGGTGGACGGGCTCCTCGGCTTCTAGCTGAATGACGAGTTGGTCTTTGACCTTGGCTGTTACCGAGCGCAGCGCGTCTTGGTGCGGGCCGCTGCGGCTGCTCAGTTCCACGAGCAGCGGAACGCCGAAGTAGCCGGATTCTTCTAGCCCTTGCAGGGCGGCTTGAGCCAACTCCGAGTCGCCGCTGGCTAGCGCCGCTTCGATTTGGCTGGTGCCGAGTTCGTCGTCCATTTTGAGCAGGGCAATGGCTGCGTGGATGCGGATGATGGGGTCGGAGTCGTCGAGCTGGCCTTTGGCGGCATCGACGCCTGCTTGGACGTAGCCTACTTCGCCGATGGCCCACAGGCAGGCGATGCGCTCTTGGTCCGTGTAAGCGGTAGTGATCCGGTCTTTGAGTGCGCCCGTGGCTCCGCGCGGCTTGATGTGACCTAGGGCTAGAGCGCAGCCGATGCGGAGCTTTTCCTGTTCGTCGCGGAACTCGCGATAGTTCTCGCCGAGGTACGAGTCGGGATTGAGGCGGGCGATGAGCTGGCGGGCGGCTGGCCGACCAATGGCGGCCAAGTCGTCGATGGATTGTTGATAAGCCGGTGAATCCACCGGATTGGCGGCTAGCTGTTCTAACAGCTCGACGACCTGCTCTTCGGTGGTGCTACAGGCGTTGAGACTCAAGAAAAGCAGGCCGGTTAGGCGCTTGGCGATCATGGTCTATGGCAGGTTAGAGGTGGCAGAATGCCGATAAGGTAAGCCGCCAACCGCCATAAATCAATTCTTGGGTGCTGCAGCGGCATCGTTTTCTTGCCGCCGTTGTGCGACGATAAATACCTGAGGCGTCGTCCAAGGCACGGCGTGGTTGGCCAAGCTCTGCTCGAAGAACTTGCGCACCTGCCGCAGTTGTGGTGGGTCGAAGTGCTGGGTCAGATGGTGGGCGTAGGTGTGCCGCTTCTCGCCGCCGGGATTGAACCAGTGGGCGAGCTGGCGCGGCTCTATGTGCCGCTGCGACTGGACTTCTTCCACCCGCACCTGCACTGCGCTAAAGCCCGCCGCCGCGAACATTTGTTTGAGATCGGCGACATCCCAGTTTACTCGCGGGTTGTCGGGCTCGGCGTAGATGGCCTCTTCAGCGGCGACCAGACGCTCTCCTAGGTCGCCGAGCTGCTGTAAGTCGAGTAACTGGTACAGACGTTGAGACCGGCGCATGAGCGTCTCGACCAAGCTGACGCGGCCCGATGCGGAGAGGTAGCGATGCAGCGCGGCGACGATTTGTTCCTTGTGCGCTAGTGCGCCGAGGGCATTGCGCCCGACGATGGCGTCAAAGAGGATAGCGGGATTGTGGCCGGCGAGTTGGTCGGCGAGGGTGGCGAGCGGGCCTTGCAGGATGTGGGGGCGCTCAACCTCAGCTAGGTGGTCTGCGGTTTCGCGTAGGGCGATGGCGGCGATTTTGTCGCTGGTATGTGCCCAGACGCCGCCTTCGGGTACGCGCCGCAGGGCCTCCCAAGTAAGCAGTCCGGTGCCGGCTTCCAAGTCGAGGACGAGGTGATGCCGGGCGAGTACAAGCGGGGCGAAGAGGCGTTGGCGCGTGCGCTCTAGCTGGGGGGCAACGTCGCCACTGGCGCGTTTGAGCCACTGGTCGCGCGCTTGGTCGGGTGGCGACAGCGACAGCACCTCACCGGTAGTGGACTCTGCTTCGCGCATGGCGGCGAGCTGTAGCTCGCGGCGTTGGCGGACGCGGTCGCCGCGGTCTTTTTCGCAGCCTTGGTCTGAGGGCTGGTAAAAGATGCGGCCTTGCAGACTAGCGGGCAGGTACTGCTGGGCCACCCAGTGCTCGCGGTAGGCATGGGGATAGAGATAACCGGCGCCGTGGCCAAAGCCCTCGCTGTCGCGGCTGGCGTCTTTGAGGTGATTGGGCACTTCGCCTTCGCGCTCTTTTTCCGCGACTGCCAGCGCGTCGAAGAAGGCCATAGTCGAGTTGCTCTTGGGCGCGGTGGCTAAATACAAGGCGGCGTGGGCTAGCGGAAAGCGTCCCTCGGGCAGACCAATGCGGTCGAAGGATTCAGCCGCGGCGATGACGATCTGGAGGGCGCGCTCGTCGGCGAGGCCAATGTCCTCGCTGGCGAAGATGAGCATGCGGCGAAAGAGAAAGCGCGGGTCTTCACCCGCGTACACCATCCGCGCCAGCCAGTAGAGGGTCGCGTCGGGGTCTGAGCCGCGCATGGATTTGATAAAGGCACTGATGGAGTCGAAGTGGTAGTCGCCCTCCTTGTCGTAGAGCAGGGCCCGCCGCTGAATGGACTCCTCGGCTACCGCTAAGTCGATGGCGATTCGCCCTTGGGTGTCTGGGTCGGTGGTTTCAACCGCTAGCTCCAAGGCGTTGAGCAAGGCGCGGGCGTCTCCGTTGGCCACGTCAATTAGATGGGCGCGGGCGTCGGGGTGCAGGGCGACGCGGAGATGGCCGTAGCCGCGCGAGTCCGTCAGGGCCTGTTGGGCGATGTGCGCGAGGGCTGTGGAACTAAGGCTTTGTAACTGGAAAACCCGGCTGCGCGAGAGCAGAGGGCGATTGACCGAAAAGTAGGGATTTTCGGTCGTGGCGCCAATCAGAACGATGGTGCCGTTTTCGACCCAGGGCAGGAGCGCGTCTTGCTGGGCTTTGTTGAAGCGATGGACTTCGTCGATGAAGAGAATGGTTTTGCGGTTGTGCAGTTTGCGCAACTGGCGGGCTTCATCGACGGCTTGGCGAATGTCGGCGACCCCAGCTAAGACGGCGTTGATGGAGATAAAATGGGCGCTGGTGGTGTGGGCAATAACCGCGGCGAGCGTGGTTTTGCCGGTGCCGGGCGGGCCGTAGAAAATCAGCGAGGAGAGTTGATCGGCCTCGATGGCGCGCCGCAGCAGACGACCCGGCCCGAGAATGTGGTCTTGGCCGACGTATTCGTCTAAATTGCGCGGCCGCAAGCGGGCGGCTAGGGGTTGGTCTGCTGCTTGGCGATCGCGCAGGCCGGCGTCGAAAAGATCCATGCTTTACCTCCGGCGAAAGAAGGCGTGGACTTAAGAACATAACGACTCAGTTGAACCGCAAAAACTGCGCCCGCATAGCGGCTAGGCCGTCTGTTCTTTATGTTTTCTGAAGAAGCAGTTTTACGCTGGAGAGACCGGGTGAAAATTACTCATTTGGAACTACACACAGTGGCGGCGTCGCCGCGCGGCAATTGGATCATCGTCCAAATTCACACCGACGCTGGGCTAAGCGGGCTGGGCGAAGCCAGTCAGAGCGGCAACGATGGCTTGGTCGCAGCCGCGCTGGAGCAATTGGGGCCTCAGTTAGTAGATGCGGACCCGACCCAAGTAGAGGTGTTGTGGGAGCGAATGGCGCGGGGGTCGGCCATTTTTTCGGGCGATGCGGGCCGCGTTGGGGCCACAGCGCGTAGTGCCGTAGATCAGGCGCTGTGGGATTTGGCCGGTAAGGCGCTCGGGGTGCCGGCTTGGCGCTTGTTGGGCGGCAAGCGGCGCGACTTTGTGCGCTTGTACGCCAATCTCAATCGCGGCACCCGCGACCGCAGCCCGCAGGGGTTTGCCGATGCCGCGCGCCGCGCGGTTGATGCCGGCTTTGACGCCGTCAAGAGTACGCCCTTTGACGAGGTGCATTGGCGGCGGATGGACCGCGCCGCAGTCGAACGCAGCGCAGACCAAGGAATCGCCCGGCTGGTCGCGACGCGAGAGGCCATTGGCGACGACATTGAGTTGCTCGTCGATTGTCATCAGCGTTTTGATTTGGCCTTGGCTTTTAAAGTGGCCGAAAAAGTGCGGCCGCTCAATCTCTACTGGTTTGAGGAGCCCGTGCCGCGCGACCAGGTCGATGCGTTGCGCCAGTTGCGGCTGCACTCGGGGCAGACCATTGCCGGTGGCGAAGCACTCGTCGGCCGCGAGGGTTTTTGGCCCTACATTGCCCAAGGAGCCGTGGATGTGCTGATGCCGGATGTCAAACACGCTGGCGGCATTACCGAATGCCGGCGCATTGCCGCGCTGGCCGAGGTCGCGCAGATGCCGATTGCGCCGCACAGTCCGGCCGGTCCGATATCGACGCTGGCCGGGGTACACTTGGCGGCGACGGTTGCCAATTTCACGGTGCTCGAATACGCGTTTGGCGAAGTGGATTGGCGCGGCCAGTTGGTGCGGCCGGTAGAAACCACAATAGACGGTCGCATCCGGGTGCCGGACGCGCCCGGCTTGGGAATTGAACTCGATGAAGCGGTGCTGATGGCGCACCAGGTGCGATAAATGTTCTGCCAGCTCGATGAAGCGATCGCGGATTTTCGCGCGGGGAAGTTTTTGGTCTTAGTTGATGCGCAAGAGCGCGAAGACGAAGGCGACCTGATCTTGGCCGCTGAGCGCGTTTCTACCGCCAAGATAAATCAGATGTTGCAACAAGCGCGCGGCCTGCTGCACCTGGCCACGACCGAGGGCCATTTGGCGCGGCTCGGCGTTGGTCTAATTGAACCACACAATGCCGATTGGACGACTCCGCGCTTTGGCTTGCCCTTTGATGTGCGCGAGGGGATTGAGACCGGCGTCTCGGCTGCCGACCGCGCCACGTCCATTCAGCGGGCCCTTGAGCCAGCTACCGGCCCGGCGGACATTGTCATTCCCGGGCACGTATTTCCATTGGCCGCTCGCCCGGAGGGTTTGCTCAGCCGCCAAGGACACACCGAAGGGGCGGTGGAGTTGGCCCGCCAAGCCGGGCTTTTTCCCGCCGCTGTCATGTCCGAGGTGATGACCGCCGCTGGCACCATGGCCAAAGGCCAGCAACTGGTGGATTTTGCCGCTGGCGTTGGCTGTCGCTTAATCGCCGTGGAGCAACTCCACCAAGCGGTGCTGGCAAAAATTGGAAATTAGCGTTTGCCAAGCCGGGCCAACATGGTCCTTATCTCTGCTCTGAGGTCTCTCATGTACCATCTCATCCTGCTTCTCACCCTAGTCCTGTGCGGACGGCTCTATGCCGACGATCATCCGGTCAAGGCCCGTTTGCTCGCCGATGTAGATGCCGTAGCACCCGGCCAGTCTTTCCGGTTGGGCATCGAACTAACGATGGAGGAAAAATGGCACACCTACTGGGTTTTTAGCGGCGACGCTGGCTTGCCCATCGAAGTCCAATGGCAGTTACCGGCTGGTGTTGTGGCCGGGCCGCTGCAATGGCCCTTGCCCAACAAATTTGTCGAACAGGGGGAACTGGTGGTCTATGGCTATGCTGACGAGGTGTTGTTGATGGCCGAGACTACTGCGCCGCCGGCGTTGGCCGCCGGGGATACACTGCACCTTGCAGCCGCGGTCTCTTGGCTGGTGTGCCGCGAGTTGTGCATCCCCGGAGCGGCGGCGTTAGCGTTGGCACTGCCGGTGGCTGCGGTCGGCAAACCGAGTGTCCAGCAGGCGCGATTTGACCGCTATGCAGCGCAGGTGCCGGGCGCGTTGGACGAGCGCGTTGCGGTAGAACTTGCCGTGCGGGGCGAGGGAGCTATGGAGATTGACGTGCGCCTGGCCCACGCGGACCAGGCTTTTGAGCTGGGCGAACAGGTGCCCGACTTTTATCCGCTAGCCGCCGACGATTTTGCGCTTTCCACTCGGCGGCTAGCCGCCGATCACCTCGTGCTATCTATCGAACCCTACGGCGACGCCACCGTTGATACGTTGCACGGAGTGCTCGTCTATGGGCTGGATGGCCAAGTGCAAGCCGGGACGCTGGCGTTGGATTTGTCGGCTGTGCCGCGCCAGGGAGCGGGGATCTTAGCGCGGGATTACCGGGCGGCCAGCGGGCCGGTCTCCCGGTCTGTGTGGGTTTATATCGCCTTTGCGGCGTTGGGTGGGTTAATCCTCAACTTGATGCCCTGCGTGTTGCCGGTCATCTCGCTCAAGGTGCTCGGCTTTGTCAACCAAGCCGGGGCGGAAACCAAACGGGTGCAGCAACTAGGATGGGCGTTTTGTGCCGGGATTGTGGCCACTTTTCTAGCGTTGGCGCTAGCAGTGCTCTTAGTCAAAAGCAGCGGTGAGCAGATCGGCTGGGGCTTTCAGTTCCAGTACCCGGGTTTTGTGGTCGCGATGAGTGCTTTGGTTTTTGCTTTGGCTTTGAGTCTTTTTGGCGTCTATGAAATCCTACTTCCGGGAACCAGTAACTTGGGCGGAATAGAGGGACGCGAAGGGTTGACGGGCTCTTTTCTCAACGGCGTGCTGGCGACGATTTTGGCCACGCCTTGTACTGCGCCCTTTTTGGGGACCGCGCTTGGCTTTGCCTTTGCTCAACCGGCCGGCGTGGTCATTGCGGTCTTTTTGGCGATTGGCGCGGGTATGGCATTGCCGTATGTGGTGCTGGCGCTCAAGCCAGCGTGGATCGGGTGCTTGCCCAAGCCCGGACCTTGGATGGTGCGCTTCAAGCAGCTCATGGGCTTTTTGCTGATGGCCACGGTGCTGTGGTTACTGTGGGTGTTAGGCAATCAGGTGGGCGTCGAAGGCGTGGTGTGGACCGGGGCCTTTTTGCTGGGTCTGGGTCTGGCCTGCTGGGTCTGGGGTCAATGGGGCAGTTTCCTGCATGAAAACCCGGCAAAACTGCTGGCCCGAGCGGTGGCCCTGATGCTGGTTTTGGGCAGCTATGTGATTTTTGTTCATCCGCTGTTGGCCGTCGAGCGGACGCTAGCCGAACAGACCGCCGCACCTGAACTAGACTGGCAGCCGTTTAGCGCGGCGCATGTTGAGGAATTGGTCGCCGGCGGGCAGATGGTCTTTATCGACTTTACAGCCGAGTGGTGTTGGACGTGCAAAGTCAACGAGCGGGCCGTGCTGGCCCAGCAAGTGGTGCGCCAGCGATTCGCCGCGCACAATGTGGCGTTAGTCAAAGCCGATTGGACCAATCGCAATCCCGAGATCACGCAGCTCTTGCGCGCCTTTGGGCGCTCAGGGGTGCCCTTGTACGTGATTTTTCCGGCCCGTCTCATCGATCAGCCGCTGGTGTTGCCCGAGGTCATTACGGCCGAAATGGTCATCGAAAAACTGGACGCGGCCGCGGCGCTGGCTAGCGGCAACTGAGCCGTGTTTTCGGTAGTCATTCCCGTGTACAATCGCCGCGCGTTAGTCGGGCGGGCGATCCGTTCGGTACTGGCGCAGCAGGGAGTGGACTTTGAGGTGATTGTGGTTGATGACGCCTCTGACGACGGCACGCCCGAGCAGGTGCGCGGCGAATTTGGCGCCGCAGTCAAAATAGTGAGTTTGGCAGCAAACAGCGGGGTCTCCGCCGCCCGCAATCGCGGAATCGCCGCCGCCGCCGGCGAGTGGCTCGCCTTACTCGACTCGGACGACGAGTGGTTGCCCAACAAACTCGCCCGCCAAGCAGCGGCCCTGCGCGAGAGCGGATTGTCAATCTGCCACACCGACGAGATCTGGATCCGCAATGGCGTGCGAGTTAATCCCCACAAGCACCATCAGAAATACGGCGGCGACATTTTCTTTAGGGCGTTGCCCTTGTGTGTTATGTCGCCTTCGTCAATTGTAATTCACCGCCAGGTTTTTACGGACGTTGGGCTGTTTGACGAATGCCTGCCGGCCTGCGAAGACTACGAACTTTGGCTGCGGATTACTTGTCGCTATGAGGTCGCATATTTGGCGGAGAAACTCATTTGCAAATACGGCGGCCACGCCGACCAACTATCGCAGGCGCACTATGCAATGGATCGCTTTCGGGTGTACGCGCTCGACAAACTCCTGCGCGAAGAGCCACAACTGGCGCCCGATCGCGCCGAGGCTGTGTGTGCTATGCTTTTGCGCAAGGCCCGCATTGTCGAGCGCGGAGCCGCCAAACGCGACAATGCGGAATTGCAGCAACAGATGGGCGACTATATAGCGCGTTGGCAGTGATAGGACAAACAACAACGCCCTAGTCTGCGCAGACTAGGGCGTTGTTGTCAATTCTGTAAAGCCTGTTATTTGCCCAGTTGCTGCTTGAGTTCGCGCAGGCTTAGGGAACGGATTTTACCAAGGCCCGGCAGGTGTTTGCTACGCGGTTTGGATGTACCGGCTTCCCAGCGCAAAACGGTGTTGGTGCTAACGTTGAGCAGCTCGCCGAGATCGGCCTGGGAGAGCTTGAGGCGCTTGCGATGCTTCTTGATTGTGTTAGGTGAGATGCGGAGTTGCCTTCTCTTATCGACAGTGGATTCTTTGCTGGTTTTGGCGGCTGATTTGGCGGCTGATTTGGCGGCTGATTTGGCGGCTGATTTGGTAGCTCGTTTGGTAGCTCGTTTGGTAGCTCGTTTGGTAGCTGGTTTGGCCTTTGTTGAGCCGAGTTGCTTTTCTATGCGCGCGAGTGCATCGCGCTGGTCGCGCACTGTTTTGTTGAGTTCGCGCACTTGATCTTGCACTTCTCTGCGGACGATCCTGCCGATCTCTTCTTTCAAAAGGGTTGCGAAACTAGGCATAAAAAAATCCTTTCGCCTTGAGTGAGTGTATGTATAACATGGCCAAATTTAAAAAAAATCTAGTATTTGGCAAATGCAGCGTACAATTATGAGATAGTTTTATAGATGCTGAGACGACATTTGCGCCAATCAGCTGCGCGAAATTTTGCGCAGTTAGTGCAGTGTTATTGTAGAGAGAAACCTATCGCGGCAAAGAGGCTGTCGCAAAACGCGAGGATGTCCTATTTGCCGATCTGTTTTTTGCGCGTTTCGATGGAGTTAGAAGGCGCATTTACTTAGGGCAAATCAAAGCCGCTGGATGCGACAATTTTGCTCGCGCTTAGAGGCAGTCCGAGTACCTCAAGGAGCGGCGAAACGCGCTTGCGTCTTGAGTTTTTTTATCCCGACAACGGCAACCGGAATTTTTAGACGTTATAAGCCGTCGATGCCGTCGTTCCGCCGCGTCCGGTCCAATTGGTGTGAAAGAACATGCCGCGCGGCTTGTCGGTGCGCTCATAGGTGTGGGCACCAAAGTAGTCGCGCTGGGCTTGGAGTAGGTTGGCCGGCAGGCGGGCAGAGCGATAACCATCGTAGTACGCCAGGGTGCTGGCAAAGGTCGGTACTGGGATGCCGAGAGTCGCCGCCGTGGCTACGACTTTGCGCCAAGACGCTTGGGTTTGCGCGAGGGCTGCGCTGAAGTACGGTGCAAGCAGCAAGTTGGCCAGCGTTGGATCCGCGTCAAAGGCTTCCTTGATGCGACCCAAAAACTGAGCGCGAATAATGCAGCCGCCGCGCCACAGCAGCGCAATGCCGCCGTAGTCGAGTTCCCAGCCGTATTCACCGGCGGCGAGTGCGAGCAACTGATAGCCTTGGGCGTAGGAACAAATTTTGGCCGCGTACAGGGCTTGGCGAATGTCTTCGACAAAAGCGTCTTGGTCGCCAGTAAATGCAGTGCCCGGGCCTTGGAGAATGTTGGCCGCAGCCACGCGCTCGTCTTTGCGGAAGGATAGGGCGCGGCTGAAGACCGCCTCGGTAATGGCCGTTACTGGAGCACCCAATTGCAGGGCGTCGATACCAGTCCATTTGCCGGTGCCCTTTTGGCCGGCCGCGTCGAGTATTACATCGACCATGGGTTGCCCGGTTTCGTCGTCGATCTTGGCGAGAATATCGCTGGTGATTTCGATCAGATAGCTGTCGAGTTCGCCTTTGTTCCACTGCTGGAAAATTTCGCTTTGGGCCGGCGGCTCAATGCCGAGTCCATCGCGCATCAGGGCGTATGCTTCGGCGATCATCTGCATGTCGCCGTACTCGATGCCGTTGTGGACCATTTTCACGTAGTGGCCAGCGCCGTCGCGGCCCACCCAATCGCAGCACGGGCTGCCGTCGGCGACTTTGGCGGCAATGGCTTGGAAGAGGTCTTTGATATGGGGCCAAGCGGCGGGGTTGCCACCGGGCATAATGCTCGGGCCTTTGAGTGCGCCCTCCTCGCCGCCGGAGACGCCGGTGCCCACATAAAGCAAGCCTTTGGCCGCTAGCGCTTGGGTGCGGCGGGCGGTGTCTTGGTAGTTGGAGTTGCCGCCGTCGATGAGGATGTCGCCTTCGTCGAGCAGCGGCACGAGCTCGGCTATGACGCGGTCCACGGCTTGGCCGGCTTGCACCATTAGCATCACCCGACGCGGCTTTTTGAGCTGAGCGAGCAGCTCGGCTGGCGAGCGGGTTCCGATGATGGTTTGGCCGCGGGCGCGCCCGGCCATAAAGGCATCGACTTTGGTGGTTGTGCGGTTATAGACGGCAACGGTGAAACCGTGGCTAGCCATGTTGAGAACGAGGTTTTCGCCCATTACGGCTAGGCCGATTAGGCCGATGTCTGCTCGGCTCATTGGACTGCTCCTGTGAAAGGGTTGTGCGAGTCTAAGGCCCGGCGCAATTGGGCAATGCCGCCGACGATGTCGGCGCCTAAATGGATGCGCAGTACGGCCCGCCCTTGCTCGACGAGAGCCTGGCGGTCGCCGAGGGCTTGGGCTTGGGCGAGGACGCCGAAAGTGATGGTAGAGTCCGAAGCCCCGGCGGCGTTGGGAATCGGCGCGTCCTCGGCTGCGTCGGCCGTCAGCTGAATAAAAAGCCCACGCCCGGCGTCGCCCTTGTGCAATTGGCCGGTCGAGTGCAGAAAGCGCGGCCCAAATCCGAGGGTCGTAGCTAAGCCGGTGCGCACTAGTAGTTGGCGGCGCAGGGCCTGGAGGGCGGCGGTGGTCGCCGGGGTTGACGGGAGGTGGGCTTGCAGGGCAATGTATGCGCGTCCTGCTTGGCCGCTTGCCAGAAAACGCGCGAGGGCCTGTGGCAGCGTGGTGCCCTCTACCGCTCCGTATAGCGCGAGCCCATCGACGAGGTCGGGCGCGGAGACCGGCAGAGAACCGCCTTGCTGGTAGGCGGCCACCATCTGGCGGGCCAGTTTTTTGGCCCCCTCGACGTCGGGCTGGTCGAAGGGATGGATGCCGAGGAAGAATCCGGCGATAGCGGTGGCAATTTCCCAGTGCAAGAACGCCGCGCCGAGATCGTAGGCGTCGGCTAGCTGGAGGCACAGGACTGGGTGCCCAGCGGCGGCAATGGCTTGGGCGCGGGCATCGGCTGCATCGTCCAAGCGCAGATGAACGAAAAGTCGGTCGGCCCCATAGGTGTCGGCTGCGCACTCAGGTTCTAAATCGACCGGCAGCAGGCCCTTGCCGTCTTTGCCGGTGCTCTCGGCGATGAGTTGTTCGATCCAAGCGCCCACTGCGCTGATGGCCGGCCCAGCAAGGAGGGTTAGCTTGTCGCGACCGGCGCGGGCACCCGCGCCGAGAAAGGCGCCGAGTTGAATGCCCGGTTGTGGATCGGCCAGTGCTTGTTCGGCCCGGTCGAGCAGGAGGGCGAGGTCGGCGCCAATGGCACCGGCGGCGACCAAACCATAGTGCGACAGGGCCGAGTAGCGCCCGCCGATGTTGGGGTCGTTGCGGAAGATGTGGCGAAAGCCGAGGCCTTGGGCGAGGGCTTCGAGGCCGCTGCCGGGGTCGGTGATGGCGACAAAGTGCCGTCCGGCCTCGGCTGGCCCGAGGGCGGCGGCGGTCCGGTTGTAGAAGTACTTGAGCAAAGCAAGCGTCTCTACGGTGCCGCCGGACTTGGTGGCCGGGAGAAATAGGGTGCGGGCTGGGTCGAGGGTGCGCTCTTTGACCAAGATGGTGGCGGGCTGGGTGCTATCGAGCACTGAGAGGTCGAGAAATCCATCGGCCAGGCCAAGGACCGCCCGCAAGACCTCGGGTGCGAGACTAGAGCCGCCCATGCCCAACAGCAAGGCGTGAGTGTAGCCCTCGGCGCGGACGGCATCGATACATTGGCGGATGGGGCCGATAGCGTTCCGCATCGCGCACGGGCTGTCGAGCCATCCGAGCCGATTGGCAATTTCGCTGGGCTCGGGTCGCCAGACCGTGTGATCGCGTGCGAGGATGCGCTCATAGACGCGCTCGGCGGCGAGACACTGGGTGGCCCGCTGCACTTGGGTGCTGAAATCGGCCGCGGCCCGCAGGGCGGAAATTTGCATTAAATGTCCTGAGTGATTTGTCGGCTGCGTTGGGAATGCTTAAAAAAGTACGCGGTCAGTCGGGGAAAGCAAACGACGCAATTGAGCGAGGGGATTCTATGCAAGCGACACTGTACACAGCTAACGGGGCGTATTTCATCCGCTTGGCCAATGGTTTGGTCATTGGCTGGTGCCGAGCGGCAGCAGAGTGGCAGCAGAGTCGGGCCGAGTTGCCGAGCAAAGCTACACCGATCGACTTCGCGGCCCTGCCGGAGGCCCTGCGCGAAGAAGTGCTGGCGGTTTTGGTCCGCAGCGCGGCGCTGCCGGGCGGCGATTGGAGGGGCGAATAACGGAATGGTTGCCTGACGCAAGCTCGTCAATTGTGAGCAGGGCGGTGGTGGCCTTGGGCATCCCGCTCGGGTGCCAGGGACACAGACTGCCGCACTAGCGGAATTAAGGCCGCGGCACCTTGCCGCACCCGATAAGCCTGGTCCAGCCGAACATCCTCAAAGCGCTGCACCGCGTCTTCGCCTGGCCAGATCACGGCGATTTCCCGGATGGCCGTGGCCGCTCCCAGGCCGATTTCTTGTTGCAGGCTCGAAGCGCCGAAGCTGGCCCCGCTGCTCACCATCCGGTGGATGGACCGAGTGCCCGCGGCCGTTTCCACTTGCACCTCGACGCGGGCTCCAATGGCACTGCGGTTGGCTCGGGTGCCCTCGAGCAGCAAGGTGATCGAGCGGTTGTCGTGGCCGGGGTTTTCGAAGAGGACATTCTGGAAGGTATCGCCGGTATAGGCCCCACCTATGACCGCGTAGATATCTTGGTCGCCATCGTTGTCCAAGTCGCCGACAGCCACCCCGTGCCCTTTCTGCAAATGGCCGAAGCCGCCCGCGGCGGTTACGTCCTGAAAGACATGCCCGCCGGCATTGCGAAACATGCGGTTGGGCATCACCGAGCGCAGCGAAGGTGCCCCGGTGCCGATATACAAATCGAGCCAGCCATCGTTGTCTAAATCGACGTAGTTGCACCCCATCGTATAGAGCACTTTGTGGAGGTGGTGGGTTTGGCTGACATCGGCAAAAGTGCCATCGCCGCGGTTGCGGAAAAGCCGCGCTCGTTCGGCGTCGGTGGGTACGCCTAGATAGTCGGCTGCGACATCCCCGGCGTTGAGATCGGGGTTGTAGTGATAACCCGAGGCGAACAAATCGAGCCAGCCGTCGTTGTCGAAGTCCCAAAACCAAGTGGGGAAACTCTCGTGCGGCTGCTCGACCCCGGCCCGACCCGCCACATCGGCGAAGGGCCGGCCCGCGGCTGGTTTGGCTGTGCGGTTGTGGAAGAGGAAGTTGTCGCCCATCAGGCGCGAGACATATAAGTCGATCTGCCCATCGTTGTCAAAATCCCCCCAAGTAGAACCCTTGATAAAGCCCTCGACAGCCAAGCCGAGCGCGGCGGCCTTTTCGACGAAGGTGCGGTCGCCTTGGTTGTGAAAAAGTTCACTGGGGTGGACGTCGTTGAGGCCGGGGAAGGTCTCATTGCCGACGAATAGGTCCAGGAGGCCATCGCTATCGACGTCCGCCCAAGCCGCCGTTTGGGTGGGGTGAAAGCTGAGCAAGCCCGCTGCTTCGGTTACATCGACAAAGGTTCCGTCGCCTTGGTTGTGCACTAGCGAATTGGGATGCTGGCCGTCAATGCCCTGCCAAGCCCCGCGCACAGCGAGAAAATCGAGCCAGCCGTCGTTGTCGAAGTCGGCGTGGACCAGGTGCAGGCCCCCGGTTATGCCGGTGAGGCCGGCTTGCCGCGTGCGCTCGCTGAAAGTGCCGTCGCCTTGGTTGCGAAAGTAGCGCAGTTGTTCGTCTAAGTCCCAAGACGAGATCACTAGGTCGAGGAACCCGTCGTTGTCAAAGTCATCCATGATGCTGCCACCGGCTAAGGATACTAAATCGAGCCCCAGAAAGGGCGCGATGTCGGGGAAGTGGCCGATGTCGTGCTCAGATGCAAAGAGCGCTGGGGCGATAAGCCATTGGGGTGGGACTTGGTTGGGATATTCTCCTAGGGTCATATAGGCGATGTTGAGCAGCCAACGAGCAGTCAAATCGTCGGGATTTTGTTCCAGTACCGTGGCGAAGTAATCTAGGGCCATTCGCGAGCCGTGTGGGTTGGCGTGTACGCCGTCGGGGCCAATGGGGAAGAGACACGAGGCGGTAGTATGACCCGCTAGACAGTTGACTTGCTCGCCCAAGCGCAGATAGGCCAGCCCCAAAAGCAGGTCCAGGCTCGGCGCCAGGCGGACTTGGTGCTTTGCAAGCTCGGGCCGCAACTGACGGAATTCGTCAATCGAAACCTCGGTCTGGCCGGCTCGCAGGCGCTCTCGGGCCAATAAAATTCGGGCCCGCAGGCGAGCCAAAGGCGATAAGAGGTCTTGCCGGCGGCTGAAGTGCTCCACCCGCAAGTCGTTGAGATAGATGTTGGAAATCGGATTTTGGTTGCGGGCGATTTGTTGCAGACGCTCGGCCATGCGCTGGGTGCTGGCAGCGGACGACCGAGCTTGTTCGGGCGCTGTACAGGCCGCTAGAGATACGACGACTAAGGAGAGGGTCGAGTACAGCATGGTATAGCCATCCTACGTGATTTGCCAGCATGAAATGTTCACCACCACGGCCTTGCCCTATAGCGGCTCGAATCCGCAACGCCAAATCAGGTACTCTACCTATGTACGAAGCTGTCTGAAACCCCTCGTGGCCGCCGCGCACTTGGCGTTTTTAGCCGACTTCTGAGGCCAATGTAGAACATTGCCTAATCATCAACAAGCGCAGCAAAACGCTAGGCCTTGGCCGCAATGAGCTGGGCGACGAGGTCGTTGAGGCGGGTGCGCGCCGCGGCTAGGTCGCTTGGGGTGAAACGCACCAGACGCGCTTGGTCTAAGTCGGTAAAGTACAGGGTTGCGCGGTATTCGCTTTGCTCAGGGTAGAGAGCCTGTAAGCAGAGCGCGTAAATTTCCAACTGGAGTCGGTAGTGCTGTGCTGCTTGGTCTGGATTTGCGCGATGGCCGGTCTTGTAATCGACTAGTTCCCACAATCCGTCGGCACCGCGGCCGATGTAATCGACCACTCCATGGACTACTCCGCACTCCAGCGCGAGCGCGCAGCGCACTTCGGTGCGCGCCGACGCCTGGCTGAGCCAGTGCTCGGCCAAGGGCGATTGGCGGCAGCGGCGCAACAGGGCGGCCAACTGGCGCGCAAACGAAGTGCGATAGGATGCTACGGGCCAGGTGGCGGCGGCGACGAGGTCGGCGGCGAGGGCTGTGGGGTCGGTGTCTGGGCTGTTGCGGAGGGCTTCTAGGCCAGCGTGGGCGAGCTGGCCAAAGAGCATGGCGCGGCGCTGGGGCGCATCTAATTGGCCGAGGGGCCACGGCGGCAGGCCCAGCCCGTACTGGCGCTGGTGCGCGGCCGGGTCGGCGGCAAAGAGGACCAACTCGCTGGCGGCAAATTCGGGCCGGTCTTGGGCATCGTCGAGCGGCGCTAGCCGATCCAATATCGGTTCGGCGGTTTGTCCGGGGGTGGCGTCGAGGGCGCGAAAGGCTGGCTCGGCTTGGTGGCCCGTGGTCGCGGGGGCTGAGAACGCACTGGGGTCGGTGTGGATGGGCACGGGGGATGGCACGCCGGCAACTGCCTTGCGGCCACAGGCGAGGTCTGCTGCTGTCAACTCTAAGCTGCCACAAATCCAACCGAGACAGTCGGCGGCCGCGTCGAGGTCGGCGTCGAGGTGTTTGTCGGTCAGGGCGCCGCCGAGCAGCAGGTGGTCGCGGGCGCGGGTACAGGCTACGTACAATAGGCGTTTCTCTTCGGCGCGCTGGCGGCGGCTGGCGTTGCGATTGATGAGAGTGCGGACCAACGAGGAGGTCCTTTTGTAATCCCGATCGGGGTCGAGGACGCGCAAGCCGAGGCCCTTTTCCGCGTCGATGAGCGCGGGGGCGCTGTTTTGCAAGTTAAATCGCGCCGCCAAGTCGGGCACGACGACGATGGGAAACTCCAAGCCTTTGGCCGCATGGACGGTCAGGATGTGCAAGGCGTCGGCGTCGAGGACGGCTTCGCCTTCTTGTTGCTCTTGGTTGGTCAACAAGTCGAGGCGCACCACGAAATCGGCGAGTGGGCCGCGGAATTGGCGGGCGAGATCGAGGAGTTTGTGCACGTTGGCCACGGCCTGATCCCCGCGCTCGCCATAGCAGAGAAAGCCCCAAGCCCCGGTGTCTTCGAGGATGGTGTGTACCAGCTCGACGAGGGGCAGGCGGTCGCGCAACTTTTCCCAGCCTTGGAGTCGGGCGACTGCGTCTGTGGCAGCCGCTTGGTCGGCTGGGGCGAGGTGCTGTAGCTGCTCGGCGGCGGCGAGATTCTCTGCCAGCCAACCCCCAGCGGGTGCAGTCAGCGCGTACAGGGCGTTGTCCGAGAGACCAAAATACGGCGAGCGCAACGCGCCCAGCAAGGCGATGCTGTCGCCGGGATTACACAGGACGCGGAGGATGTTGGCTAGATCGTAAATTTCTTGGCGCTGGTAAAAGCCCCGGCCGCCGGCCACTTGGAAGGGGATGCCGCTGGCCCGCAGCGCGTCTTCGTACGCGGGGAGGTTGCGGCGGCGACGCAGCAGTAAGGCGATGTCGCCGGGGACGGGTGGGCGCAAGCGGTCTGGGTCGGCGACTTGTAGGTCGTTGCCGGCCAAAAGGCGGCTGAGGCGGCGAGCGACCAACTCGGCTTCGCACCGTGCAGCCTCCCTAGGGTCGCGGCTGTCGTCGGGCGGCAAGAGCAAAAGTTCGACCGACCCCTCGCTTACATCGGCTGCGCGGCACCCGATCAGCGGGTCGTAACCGACTTGAAACGGCTCGTCTGGAACCGCCTGCATAAACCGGGGAAAGAGCGCGTTGACAAAGGCAACAGGCTGGGCGAGGGTGCGGAAGTTTTCGCCCATGACCAGACTGCCGAGCCGTTGGCTGGGCGAGGCGTCGAGCCGCTCGCCGTCGGCGCAAAAGGGCCGGGACTGGCGCTCGTGCGCAGTGTTGGCCGCGGCGATGGCGTCGCGCACGCGGGCGAAGACGGTGACATCGGCTGCGCGGAACGAGTAAATCGACTGTTTGGGGTCGCCGACGATGAAGAGTTTGTCGCCGGCCATTTGCCCGTCCGGCGACACCAGTAAGCGGATGATCTCCCACTGCAAGGGGTCGGTGTCTTGGAATTCGTCGATTAGTGCGAAGCGATAGTGTTGGGCCAAGCGGTGGCGGATGTTGGCGTCCGTGGCGATGAGTTGGTGGCTTTTTTCTAGCAGGTCGTCCATATCCAGCATACGGCCGTTGCCCTTGCTGCTTTCATAGCGCAGATCGACGCGGAGAAAGACGCGCGACAGAGCCGGCAGTACGGCGGCGGCGCGCTCGTCGGCCGCACTGAGCTGGAAGCTGAGCAGGTCCGCATGCGGGGCCAAGCAGCGGCCCAAGCGGGGCACGAGTTGGCGGACGCGGGCGAGGGTGGCTTGCTCCCAGTTGGCTTTCTTACCCAGTCGGCTGCCGCTTAGGGGGTTGCCGTTGGTCAAAAGCCCCTCGGCTAGGCGTGGAAGAATTGCCAAAGCCTCGTTGAGTGGCGGCTTTTGGCTCAGCCGGCGCATGGCGTCGCGCAGCGGGCTGAGGCGCTCGACGGCCGAGTCGCGCTCGTCGGTTAGGGGCCGGAGGGAGGCAAGCTCGGCGAGCATCTCGGTGAAGTGGGGGTCGTCGAGTAGGGCGCGGCCGGCGGGAGCACAGGTCGCTTGCTGCATCTGGCGCCAGTCGCTGAGGATTTGGTCGGGCGACTGCTCGGCGTAGCGGCGACACCACGTGCGGGCGAGATGCTTTTTTTCGAGCAAGTGTTCCAAGACTTGTTCGAGATAGCGGCGCGGCCATTCGGCTAAGGTGCGTCGCAGGGCGTTGGGGGCGTCGTCGTGTGCATGGGCTAGGGGGTCGGGGGCGGTTTGAAACCGCCCCTTACTACTGGGGTTGGGGGGGGTACTGGGGGCGGTGTCGTGTGCGTGGGCTAGGGACTCTAGGGTTTGGCGGATGGCTTGTTGTCGGAGTTGTACGGCATCTACTTCCTCTAAGACCGCGAAGGCTGGGTCCACATCGGCTTCAATGGGATACTCGCGCAACAGGGCTGCGCAGAAAGCGTGGATGGTGGAAATGCGCGCCGTCGGCAGGTCGGCGCGGATTTGCCGCAGGCGCTGTCGCTCGGGCTCGGGCAGCTCTTGGTCGAGGGCATCCGTTAGCCGCCGGGCGATGCGCTCGCTCATTTCCGCCGCGGCCTTTTGGGTAAAGGTGATGGCCAGCACTTGACGCACGCCGAGGTCGGGATGCTGGCGCAACAGTTCGATGTAGCGCTCGACTAGCGTTGCAGTCTTGCCAGCCCCGGCGCTGGCGGTGACCGCGATGTTGCGCTGGCTGTCGAGCGCCATGCGCTGGACGGGCGTCAGGGGGACGGCGCGCTTCACGACCAGGCCCTCATGCGCTGGGGATCGAGGCGGCAGCTTTGTCGATAAGGACAATGCGGGCAGATTTTGTCCGGGTCGTGCGTGGTAACGTGGAATATCCCGCGGCGCATGGCTCGCACATACGAGAGGACGAAGCCGCGCACGGCGTCGAGGCGCTGGCGATACGCTTGGCGGTCGTAGATGCCGTAGCGGCCGCTGGCGACATAGGCGGTGTTGCGCTGGGTGGCATCGGCGAATAATCCGCTGCGGCCACAGTTTTCTAAGTCGCGGACCATCAGGTACGCGGTCCCGGCCCCTTGTCGCAGCCCGAGTGGCTCAAACAGGGATTCGGCCGCTAGCAGATAGAGCGGAAGTTGGAGATTGAGGCCGGTATCAATATCGGCTACCGCGGGCATGCGGCCGGTCTTGTAGTCGAAGACGACGAAGTGGCCATCGGCCGTGCGGTCGATGCGGTCGATCTTGCCGGCGATTCGCACCTCGTCTCCGGTCTCGGAGTCGCCGATGGCATAGAGCGTGGTAGTTGACTGTGGGTCGCGCTCCCCCATGCCGGGGTAGCTGCCAAAGCTCAGCTCAAAATGAGTTGGCACCGCCGGATTAGCGGCGGCGGCTTGCTGGCGGAGGAAGTGAGGCAGAATGCCCTCGCGCTCGCCGTCGTCGGAGCCGAGCAGGTGCTCTAGTTCGCGCTGCCAAAAAAAACCTGTAAGCCGCATTTCATCGGCGACTTGGTGGCCTTGACGGCGCAGCTCGGCGATACTTTCAGCTAAGTTTTCCGCGCG
The DNA here is from genome assembly GCA_965221515.1 of Candidatus Latescibacterota bacterium. Taxonomy (GTDB): domain Bacteria; phylum Latescibacterota; class UBA2968; order UBA8231; family UBA8231. The sequence continues at coordinate 1,714,542 of OZ244897.1, read as the reverse complement.
TTCGGCCGATTCGCCGCTGGCCGCATAGAAGCGATAGAGCGTGCGGTGGACGAGGTTGCCGCGCTTGCGTGCCGAGTCGTCTTCTTCGGGGTCGCGGAGGGGTTGGAGGTTGAGCAGTTCTTGGGCAAAAAACCGGAAGGGACAGCGGCCGTACAGCTCCAGTTGGGTCGCGGAAAAAGAATGCTTGGGGCCGAGGCGTTTGTGCAACTCGGTCCGTAGCCGATCGTCGAGTACTCCTTCGTGGCTGCCGAGCCGGTCGGGGACCGTGCGCAGCGCAGCCAGGTGCAAGCCGCGCACGAGGTGGCGTAGCGCGGTAGTTTGCTCGCCAAGCTGTGTGGCCTGGCTGTAGAGCGCCCGGGCGTCGCGGGCTGAGTTGGAGTCTTGGGCTGCGCATAGGCCGCGGCCCAAGGCCAGGTGCAGCTCGGCCAGGGTGTTGGGTCCCTCATCGTCTTGGACTGCTGTAGGCTGCGGGGCGAGTACGTTGTCTAGCTCGGCGACAAAGGGCGAGGGGGCGAGCTGCTCGCTGCCCGACTGCTGAGGGTAGAAGACGCCGAGACCGCGGCGCGGTGAGCATACGGCGCGGTAGAACAGCAAGCGCTCGGCGATAGTGGTGGCGTCCTCATCCAAGTTCAGGGCGCGGCGCTGGGTTTCGTCGAGGAAGATATCGGGCGGCGGCAAGCGGGGAAATTCGCCTTGTACTAGCCCGCCGAGGAAAAGGTAATCACAGGGAGCGCTGCCGGCTGCGGCGAGGTCGGTCACTGGAATGCCAGCGCGCGTTGCCGGGGGGACATGCGCGTGGGCCATGGCGTCGCGCAGCAAATCGGCGAACTGGCTCAGGCTGCGGGGTTGCTGGGCGGCGGCGGGTGCGCACAGTTCGTCGAGTAGGCGCGAAAAGCGCGCCACTGCCCGACCGTCTTCTGCCGCCCCATCGGCCAGCGCATCCTCTACCCCCAATGCGCTGAGGGCGTGGAGTAAATGCTGGCGGAAGGAGGGCAGGTCTTGGCGGCTTTCCAAAGGCTGGAGTGAGTCAAAAAGCGCAGTTAGGCCGGCTCGCAGGGGCTGGAGGGCCGCCAATTCAGCACGTAGGTCTTCGCGTCGAGTGGGAAGCCCGTCGATATCTTCGGCAACTGGCTCGCTTTTGCGGCTTAGTTCGTATTCTAGGTGAGCGACCGTGTCGTCGATGGCGGCGAGCCAGGGGCTGCGCCCGGTTGATGGCGGCACGTTGCGAGTCCACGCGGCAAAGTCGGCGGCGGCCAGCTCGCTGGTCTGGCCATTGCAGGGGTAGCGCAGCCGCACCAAGGGTAAGCTGAGTACGCGGAAGAGCGCGGCGCGACTGTAGCGCTCGAGCACGGCGTCGATGAGCGCGAAGACGGTGTTCATGGCGGGCGCAGAGGCCAGGGGCCGCCCGCGGACGAGGTAAAAAGGCAGGCCGTGGCGCGGCAGCACTTCGGCGACCAAATCGGCGTAGGTGTCGAGGTTGCGGAAGCCCATGCGAATCTGCGCTAGCGCAACTCCTTGCTGCTGATGCAATTGGCGGATGCGGCGGGCGATTGCCGCGACTTCGCCGACTCGATCGGGGCAGGCGACTCGCTCTACGGGTGCGTCGATGCTAGCGCGACTGTGGGTAAAAAGGCGATCGGCGAATGCGGCGGCTGGGTGTTGGCCGCCGGCACTGCGTTCGACGTGGCTGGCGCGGGCGCGGAGGAATTCGTACAGGGGGCGCGTCCGAGCAAAAAAACTGGGCCCTTCGGGGTCGTAGTCGAGCAACGCGATGGATGCTGGAACCAGGGTTAGCAGCTTGTCCAGCACGGGCAGCAAAGGCGCGGGCATTTCGACAAAGCCGCAGAGCACGAGCAGGTCGAGATCGGGCCAGCACTGGGCGAGCGTCGAGCGATCGAGATGAGTTTCCACAGCGGCAAAGCGCTCGCGGCTCCCGCTCCAGCCCTCTGCGAGACGTTCCAAATAGGCCGCATAAAGGACTTGCAATTCCGCGCTGCGCGGGGTTATCCCGCCCAGATCGCTCGGCTGGGTGCCGGTTTCTTCTAACCGGCGGAACAACTGAGTCAGCCCCCGGCTCAGCCGCTCGGGGCGCCGGCTGTAATAAGGTGCGTTGGCCGCGCTGGCGGCGAGGGCGTCTTCGACTAACAGCCGCTGTGCGCTGAGGGGCAGGGCCGGTCGCCGCTTGGGACAGCGGCTGTAGAGGATGTCGATGAAACTGTTTAGGTCGAGGGCCAAGTGCCCGGTGAGTAGGTGGGTGCGGCTGGCGCGCACCAATTGCCGCCGCATGAGTTGGGCTTGGCAGTGGGTGGGCAAGAGCCAGAGTAAGGACTTGCCATCGCCGGCGTTGAGGCGCGTCAAGCAGCGCTCGTATGCGGGCGACATCTTGTCGGGATGGGCCGGGCCGTAGATGAGGGTCAGTTCGCCCATGGTCAGTAGTTAGAACAAAAAAAGTGTGTTGGCAACGTATCGCTGGGGAAAAACACTGTCAAGGTGGGCGACGCTCCGCGTTGACATAGAACGGGGCAGGCCGCTTTTTATGCCGCGCGGCCCGGCCGCCCCGCTTGGGGCACAGCCGGAGTTTTCAGATGGCTTCTCAGTGGAATTGGCGATGAAAAAATGGACTCTTGCATTCCTTTGCTGGTGTAGTTGCGCTCCTTTGACCTCGCCTGCGGGCGGACCGGATGAATGGCAAAAACCCGAGTCTCCTCCGCCCCCACCAAGTGCGTTAGAGCAGTACTTAGAGGTGCGCCAGCGCTATGGCTCTGGTCCGCGGCCCGACTTTGTGGCCGTGGTGCCGTTTGTCGATGAGTCGGGGTTTCGCCAGGGCGTGTGGAATATCCAATACGAGTTGGCCAACATGCTCAGTGCCGAGCTAGTAGCGCTGCGCAATTGGCAAATTGTTCCTTTTGACGCCGTGGCCGAGTTGGCTATGGAATGGGAAAGCCACGAGCAGGCTTTGGCGATTGGCCGCAAGCTGGGGGCGGATTTTGTCATTGTGGGCCTATTGCAGGACTACGACATGCGCCGGCTGTCGGTGGGCGATCCCTTGGTAGGAGGGTACAAATCCTACTCGGCGGTGGCGCAGATGCGCGTCGAGATCGCACGGGTTGACGATGGCAGTGCCATTGGTCAGGCCGAGACCCTGCGCGATCTGACCGACCGCGACGTAGGGCTCGACCTGTTGGGCAAACCGCGCGAGCAGGACTTGCAGTTTGCCAGCTTGAAAGAGGTCGAGTTTGGTTCGGAAGAGTTCCGCCAGACTCTGTTGGGCCAAGCGACGGTCGAGGCCATCGGCGAACTGGTGCAAAAAATAGCGGCTGCTTTTGCGCCGGAGGGCTTGGTGTTTGAAGGCGATGCGCCCGAGGTCATCGCCGTGTACAGCGAGGACTTGTACGCCAACATTGGCAGCGCACACGGCGTGCGGCCGCGGTTGCGCTTTTTGGTCTATCCCGGCACCGAGCGGATCAAGGCCGAGAGGCTGGACCCCGACGAGTCGGTTGCCCTCGTCGAGGTCGCTGAAGTCATCAGCACTCGGCTGGCTAGCTTGCGAGTGATTAGCACCACCGGAGCGATCAAGCCGGGCGACCGGCTCGAATTAGCCGCAGGAGAATAGCAATGAAGGCAGTGGTCAAATACCAGCGCGGCGACGGATTTGTCGAGCTGCGCGACGTAGCGGATGCGCCGCCTGGCCCCAAGCAGGTGAAGGTCGAGGTGCAGGCCGCTGGGATTTGCGGATCGGACCTCCACGTGTACCGCGATACCATCAACTACAATATCCAGACGCCGGTGGTCATGGGACATGAGTTTAGCGGCGTGGTGGTCGAAAAAGGCGCGGAGGTCGGCGACCACATTGAGGTGGGCGACCACGTGACCGGCGAGCCGAGCGTGTACATCTGCGGTGCCTGCGACTACTGCTTGAGCGAGCACTACAACCTCTGCCCCGAGCGCAAGGTCATGGGCTACTGGCACCACGGCTGCTTCGCGCCCTACTGCAATGCGACGTTGGTCCACAAGCTACCCGCGGGCGTGGGGTTTGCAGCCGGTGCCCTGACCGAGCTGTTGGCCTGCTGTGTGCATTCGGTCATTGAGCAGGCCGGCGTGACGGCCGGGGATTTTGTCGCCATCACCGGGCCGGGGCCGGTGGGGCTATTCTCGGCGTTGGTGGCACTGGCCGAAGGGGGGACGGTGATTCTCTGCGGCACCCAGCGAGATGCTAAGCGGCTGCAACTGGCCGAGGAATTGGGGGTGCAACATACGGTCGATATTACGGCCTGCGACCCGGTGGCCCGAGTGCGCGAGTTGACCGGCGGCTATGGGGCCGACGTGGTGGTTGAGTGCGCGGGGGTCGCACCGGCGATGCGGTTGGCCTTGGACTTGGTGCGCAAGCGGGGCCGCTTTTCCCAGATGGGTTTGCCGGGTGCGCCGGTGGAGATCGACTTTGAGAAAATTGCTTACAACGAGCTTCAGGTCTCCGGCGGCATTGGGCAGCGGCGACCAGCTTGGCAGCGGGCGCTGCGGCTGATGGAGCGGGGCTTTATTCCCAGCGAGAAGCTGATCACCCACCACTTTGCTCTGGGCCAATGGCAGCGGGCTTTTGCCATGGCCGAGGGACAGGAGGGGATTAAACTGATGTTTATGCCGCAGGGGTGAGGGGGAAGCGCGTTGGCGGGGTGAACACAATGTCCCGCATCGGATATTTTGTTATGTCCCTGTCGATAGGCAGCTAACGTTGCTCTGTGGCTGCACACACAAGGACGCTCGCTACAATCCGACGAAAGCCTATGATACGGCAGTACAGCGTCGCAACGAAATAGAAAACGGGGAGGCAAGCACCCATGAGTTCGATTGCTAAGCTCTGGCGCAAACTGCGCGACAAAGCGTACCGAATCTTCACGAAGAGGATGTATAGTTTTGACGGATCGATTCTTTGACCAGCCGGTCCTCAACTCGCCGTACGAACGCCCGAGTCAGCACTGGGAACTGGACGAGACCGGGCAGCCGACGCAGCGGATAGTTGAAAGCCGCAGGGAAGCCTCATTCATCTCGGCGGTCCCGACCTCGAAGAAGCAAAAGGGACAGGCCTCCTTGGTATTCGACAAAGCTGCGCGAGCGCTTGAAACCGATAGTCAGCAATACGAATTGATGCAGACTATCACTGGGGTTCGCGGCCAGGTTGACCGCTGGCGCGACTTGCCGAACCCGAGCCAATGGCAAGTGACCCCAGAGACAGGGCGCCTGCTCCAGCACTGGCGACACCACCACTTCAGCGGCATTCGGCCCTTCTTTTGTCAGATCGAAGCGGTAGAGACTGCTATTTGGCTTACCGAAGTCGCGCCCAATACGCGATCTGGTAGGGACTTTCTCGACCACTTGGAGAACGCTAACAACAACGCCAACCCAGACCTACCGCTGCCGCGGTTGGCGCTCAAGTTGGCGACCGGCACTGGCAAGACCACGGTCATGGCGATGTTGATCGCCTGGCAGACCGTTAATGCGGTGCGTCGGCGCCAGAGCCGCCGCTTCACGCGCGGTTTTTTGGTGGTCGCGCCCGGCATCACTATCAAGGACCGCCTGAGAGTACTGCAGCCAAACGATCCGGATAGTTACTATCAGAGCCGCGAGTTGGTTCCGCACGACATGCTTGCCGACTTGGAAAAGGCCAAGATCGTCATCACCAACTACCACGCCTTCAAGCTGCGCGAACGCATGGAGCTTTCCAAAGGGGGCCGTTCTTTGCTGCAAGGGCGGGGCGAGAAGCTGACGACCTTGGAGACCGAGGGACAAATGCTGCAACGGGTGATGCCTGAACTGATGGGCATCAAGAACGTCTTGATCCTCAACGACGAAGCGCACCACTGCTACCGCGAGAAACCGGGAGAGGCCGAGGAAGAAACGCTGAAGGGCGACGACCGAACAGAGGCTAAAAAGAACACGGAGGCGGCCCGGCTGTGGATCTCGGGGCTGGAAACCGTCGGCCGCAAATTGGGTATCAACCGCGTGATAGACCTCTCGGCGACGCCCTTCTTTTTGCGCGGGTCGGGCTATGCCGAAGGTACGTTGTTCCCGTGGACGATGTGCGATTTTTCGCTCATGGACGCCATTGAATGCGGCATCGTCAAACTGCCCCGCGTACCAGTGGCCGACAACATCTCCGGCGGCGAAATGCCCGAGTTTCGCAACCTTTGGCAACACATTCGCAAAGACATGCCCAAGCAGGGGCGGGGCCAGGCTAAGAAGGCCCTCGATCCCCTCAGTCTGCCGTTGAAGTTGAAGACTGCGCTGGACGCTCTGTACGGACATTATCAGAAGACGTTTGAATTGATGCAGAAAGCCAACATTGGCGTGCCGCCGTGCTTCATCGTGGTCTGCAACAACACCTCGACCTCCAAGCTGGTGTACGACTACATCTCCGGCTTCCACCGCGAGACCGAGGACGGATCGACGACGCTGGTAAACGGGCATTTGAAGCTGTTCCGCAACTTTGACGAACAGGGCAACCAGTACCCACGGCCTCGCACGCTGTTGATCGACAGCGAACAGTTGGAGTCCGGCGACGCGCTCGACAAGGATTTTCGCCTGATGGCGGCCGACGAGATTGATCGCTTTCGGCGAGACAGAATCGAGCGCACTGGCGACCGCCATCAGGCCGAAAATATCAGCGACCAAGAGCTGCTGCGCGAGGTTATGAACACTGTCGGCAAGCCGGGTCGGCTGGGAGATTCGATTCGCTGCGTGGTGTCGGTGTCGATGCTTACCGAAGGGTGGGATGCGAATACGGTTAGCCATGTGCTGGGCGTGCGCGCCTTTGGGACGCAGTTGCTGTGCGAGCAGGTCATTGGCCGGGCACTGCGGCGGCAATCCTATGATCTCAACGAAAAGGGCTTGTTCGATGTCGAGTACGCGGATGTTTTGGGCGTTCCGTTTGACTTTACGGCCAAGCCTGTTGTGGCGCCGCCGAATCCGCCGCGAGAGACCGTTCAAGTGCGCGCCGTGCGCCCTGAACGGGATGCGTTGGAGATTCGCTTTCCGCGAGTGGCCGGGTATCGGGTAGAATTGCCGGAAGAGCGGCTCAAGGCCGAGTTCAATACGGACTCGGTGCTGGAGCTGACGCCCGATCTTATTGGTCCGTCGCAGACCAGGAATCAAGGCATTATCGGCGAGGGCGTGGATCTCAACTTGGTGCATACCAACGATCTGCGCACTTCGACCCTTCTATTTCATCTGACTCAGCGTCTGCTCTACACTAAGTTCCGCGATCCGGGCGCAGAGCCCAAGCTCTATCTCTTTGGGCAACTCAAGCGCATCGCCAGACAGTGGCTCGATGGCTATCTCCGCTGCAAGGGCGACACCTATCCCGCCCAACTGATGTATCAGGAACTGGCCGACACGGCTTGCGAGCGCATCTTTGCCGCTATCACACGCGAGGGAATCGACAGTCGTCCGGTCAAAGCGGTGCTCGATCCGTACAATCCCGTTGGTTCGACAGCCCACGTGAATTTCAACACGACCAAGAGCCGCTGGGAGGCTGACGCCCGTCGTTGCCACATCAATTGGCTGGTCCTCGACAGCGACTGGGAAGGAGAGTTTTGCCGCGTTGCTGAATCCCAGCCGCACGTCAAAGCCTATGTCAAGAATCACAATTTAGGCTTGACGGTACCCTATCGTCGCGGGTCGGAGCCGCGGACGTATCTGCCAGACTTTATCGTCTGTATTGACGATGGCCGGGGCGACGACGATCTGCTAAATCTGATCGTCGAGATCAAGGGCTATCGGGGAGAGGATGCCAAGGACAAGAAGACGACCATGGATACCTATTGGGTACCGGGTGTGAATAATCACCGGGATTATGGGCGCTGGGCTTTTGCCGAGTTCACCGAGGTGTTAGGGATGGCCGCCGCGTTCAATCGGTTGGTTGAGGAGTTTCGGGCCAAGGGGTAGGGGTTGAACGTTGTATTGATAATGTATAACATCGTTGTAGGTTTGAGCCTGGATGATGAAGAACGTCATTGGCGGCTCTACAATTCCCAAACTCTCATTACGGACAAGGAAAACCATGAAACTGAAAGTTGTGGTTCATCAAGCGGAAGAAGGCGGGTATTGGGCGGAAGTACCTTCTATTCCCGGGTGTGCTACGCAAGGAGAATCCTTTGAAGAGTTGTTGATCAACCTCTACGAGGTCGTCGAGGGTTGTCTGGCCATCGAAGTTTGTGATGTTTCTAACTCGGAAAAGGCCAAAGTGATCGAAATCGCAGTGTGAAGACTGTTAGTGGTAAGCAGTACTGATGAATCCGAACTGTAGCTGAACCAATTTTATAAGTTCGGACGGCGGTGCATAACATCAATTTGTGATACGGCAGAGAGACTAAAAACAATGGCGAAACGAAAATCGACCAAGATCGTCGAAACCCTGCGGCACCAGGACGCATCGAGAAAAAATATCCCCACGGCCGAGTATCAGGCGGTGATGGCCGAAGACGACCGCAATCCGATCCGGGTTGCCTATGAGCGGCGCAATCGGGATCTGGATCCGCAGCTTGTGTGGCGCAGCAAGGATGAGCAGGATTGGTCGGATTTGGTGGTGCAGGCGCCGCCGCTGTTCATTCAGGAGAAGGTGCATCCGAAGGTGTTGATTGACGATTTGCGGCAGCGGAGCAAGGAGGCGGAACAGGAGAACGCCGCCCAAGCCGATCTGTTTGCGGATTTCAACGGGCTGCCGAGCGCACAAGGCGACCTTCGCGCAGCGCTTCGGGCCGAGTTGCGACCCTATGTCGAAGCCGAGGCCGTGCATGTCTGAGCGGCGTAACCAGAGAGAGACCCATGAAGACGACGATTGACATACACGACGAGTTGCTGACCCGGGCGATACAGTACGCGAAAAACACCGGGCGCCCATTACATGCCGTCGTAGAAGAGGGCCTGCGCCAGGTGCTTCCCGCGTCGCTTGGTAGCCGCTACCGTCTGCCCGACCTGAGCGAAGGGAAGGCTGGTGCGGACGACCCGCTTGCAGATTACTCGTGGCAGGAGTTGCGCGGGATGATCTACGGAGAATCGGGGGAGCAGTGATCGCTATTGATACGAATTTGCTGGTCTATGCTCACCGCCGGGAATCACAAGCGCACGAAGTGGCTTTCGGAATACTGCGGACGCTTGCTGAAGAAGACTTAGCATGGGCGATTCCCTGGCCCTGTTGTTACGAATTCTTGAGCGTTGTAACCAACCGCCGTATTTGGAAGGATCACGCCACGTCGCCGGAACGGGCTTGGCAACAGATCGAAGCCTGGACCGCGTCGCCTTCAAATCGCCTCATTGGTGAAACGAATAATTTTCAGGCGATATTGAAGGGCTTTATATGTCGTCCAGGGGTGAGTGGGGGCGTTATACATGATGCCCGAGTTGCTGCCATTTGCGTCGCCCACGGTACTGAAGCACTGCTCACCCGAGATCGCGATTTCTCATTGTTTCCGGAGTTAAAAACACGCAATCCGTTCGAGCTAGCAGCAGGCAATGGTTAGAATATCCTGGAGAATATGAACGATGCCCAGATCAAAACGCATACCCAAGATCGTCGAAACCCTGCGGCACCAGGACGCATCGCGGAAGAATATCCCCACGGCCGAGTATCAGGCGGTGATGGCCGAAGACGACCGCAATCCGATCCGGGTCGCCTATGAGCGGCGCAATCGGGATTTGGATCCGCAGCTTGTGTGGCGCGGCAAGGATGCGCAGGATTGGTCGGATTTGGTGGTGCAGGCGCCGCCGCTGTTCATTCAGGAGAAGGTGCATCCGAAGGTGTTGATTGACGATTTGCGGCAGCGGAGCAAGGAGGCGGAACAGGACAACGCCGCCCAAGCCGATCTGTTTGCGGATTTCAACGGGCTGCCGAGCGCGGACGCGCAGACCGAGTTTTACCAGCACGATGCCAATTGGTCGAATCGGATGATTTTAGGCGATAGCTTGCAGGTGATGGCGTCGCTGGCCGAGCGCGAGGGGCTGCGCGGCAAGGTGCAGTGCATCTACATTGACCCGCCCTACGGCATCAAGTTCAACTCCAATTTCCAGTGGTCAACCACCAGCCGCGACGTGCGTGACGGCAACGCGCAGCACATTACCCGCGAGCCAGAGCAGGTGAAGGCGTTTCGGGATACGTGGCGGGATGGGATTCATTCGTATTTGACGTATTTGCGGGATCGGCTGATGGTGGCGCGGGATTTGTTGACCGAGAGCGGGTCGGTCTTTGTGCAGATTGGGGACGAGAATGTGCATCGGGTGCGGGCGGTGATGGATGAGGTGTTTGGGGCGGAGAATTTTGTTCGGCAAATAGTGTTTGCGAAAACTGGGAGCATGGTTTCAAACGAACTTGGCAGGACCAGCGATTATTTGCTTTGGTATTCCAAAGACAAAAACCAAACAAAATACCGGCAACTTTTTGAAAAGAAAGAACCGGACAATTTTTATAACCTAATAGAAATGGAGAACGGGTCCCTCAAAAGAATTACAGTGGAAGAAAGAGATCTTCGGTACTCTCCAAACTCACGAGTGTTCCGACTCGTGAGTTTGGAGAGTACCGGGAGATCGAATACAGACACTCCTTTTGAATTTGAGGGTCAAATATATAGACCTAGCCATAATAGCCATTGGAAGTTAAGATATCCTGAAGGGATGAACTCACTCAGAAAATCTGGCCGTATAGTTAAAACCGGTAAGAAAATTCGTTGGAAGTATTTTATCGATGATTATCCCTTGAAGGTTATGTCTGAAATTTGGAGTGACACAGCAGGATTTAGTCAAGACCAGATATATGTTGTAGAGACACGAACGAAAATTGTAGAACGCTGCATCCTCATGGCCACCGACCCCGGCGACCTCGTCCTCGACCCCACCTGCGGCTCAGGCACGACCGCGTACGTCGCCGAGCAGTGGGGCCGTCGCTGGATTACTATCGATACTTCCCGCGTTGCGCTGGCGTTGGCGCGTGCGCGGATTATGGGGGCGCGGTATCCATATTATTTGCTTTCCGACAGCCGCGAGGGGCAGGTGAAAGAGGCGGAGATTGCCCGCAAGGTGCCTTCGGAAAAGTCCACCTACCACGACATCCGCCAAGGCTTCGTGTACGAGCGCGTTCCGCACATCACCCTCAAGTCCATCGCCAACAACGCCGAAATCGACGTGATCTGGGAGCAATTCCAAGAAGCACTGGAGCCGCTGCGGCGGGAGTTGAACGCCGCGCTCGGCGAGTCCTATGAGGAATGGGAAATCCCCCGCGAGGCTGACGAGAATTGGTCTGAGCAGGCCAGAAGCCTTCACGCGGAATGGTGGCAGCAACGCATCGCCCGGCAAAAGGAAATCGACGCTTCCATCGCCGCCAAGGCCGACTACGAATACCTCTACGACAAGCCCTATGAAGACAGAAAGAAAGTCCGCGTCGCCGGCCCGTTTACCGTAGAAAGCCTGTCGCCGCACCGCCTGTTGGGCGTCGATGAAAACGACGAACTCATCGACCACGTTGCCGAGGCCAAGTTGGGATACGGCGAAAAGCAGGACTTCGCCGCGATGATCTTAGACAATCTCAAAACCTCCGGTGTGCAGCAGGCGCACAAAGAGGATAAAATCGCGTTCTCTGGCATCAGACCTTGGCCCGGCGACTTCGTTTGTGCCGAAGGGACCTACTTTGAAGGCGACGAGGATTCTGGCCCCCAAAAGCGCGCTGGCATTTTCGTCGGCCCAGAATTCGGCACCGTCTCTCGCCCCGACCTCGTATCCGCAGTGCGCGAAGCCGCCGAAGCCGACTTCGACGTGCTGGTCGCCTGCGCCTTCAATTTTGACGCCCACGCCGCGGAGTTTAACAAACTCGGCCGCGTCCCCGTCCTCAAGGCCCGCATGAACGCGGACCTGCACATGGCCGACGACCTCAAAAACACCGGCAAAGGCAATCTCTTCGTCATCTTCGGCGAACCGGATATCGACCTCCTCGACGCGGAAGACAGCCAAATCCAAGTCAAGGTCAATGGCGTCGATGTGTTCCACCCCAATACCGGCGAAATCCGCAGCGACGGCGCCGAGGGCATCGCCTGCTGGTTCGTCGATACCGACTACAACGAAGAGAGTTTTTTCGTCCGCCACGCCTACTTCCTCGGCGCCAGCGACCCGTACAAAGCGCTGCGCACGACGCTCAAAGCCGAGATCTACCAGGAGGCTTGGGAAACCCTCCACAGCGACACGTCTCGGCCTTTTGAAAAACCAAAATCCGGTCGCATCGCCGTGAAGGTGATCAATCACCTGGGGGACGAAGTGATGAAGGTGTTTAGGGTATGAGCGGGCGGATACCTGATGAAACCACATGTATATACATCGTTGTAGGTTTGAGCCTATTTTTTAGGTGTCTTCTAAGCCAGAGGTTACGTGAACTATGACCAGCCGACGTTTGCAGATAACATTGCAACCTGAAGTGCTGCGGTGGGCGCGAGAGCGGGCCGGCTTTGAGCGCCCGGAACTGGCGCACAAGCTGCAAGTGAGCCCGGAGCGCGTATCGGAGTGGGAACGCAATGGCAAGATCAGTGTTGCACAGGCAGACAGGCTCGCACAACGCACTCATACTGCTTTGGGATTTCTATACTTGGCAGAGCCTCCCGAAGAACGCCTGCCAATACCCGATTTTCGCACCCGAAATAATGCTCCGCCTCCGAGTTCCGATCTACTTGAGACCATTTACCTTATGCAGCGGCGTCAGGCATGGATGCGCGATGCGCTCATTGAAGATGGTGTGGAACCACTGGATTTCATCGGCTCCTGCGGCACGGATGCCCATCCTCGGCAAGTTGGGGCTGTCATGCGCGATGCGCTGCGGCTTCGCGAAAATTGGGCGGACGAGTTAGGTACTTGGAACAATGCGTTACGGCATCTGCGACACTTGGTTGATACCGCCGGGGTTCTGGTGTCGTTCAGTGGTGTCGTGGGCAATAACGTGCATCGAAAGCTAGATCCCGATGAGTTTCAGGGCTTTGCCTTGGTGGATGAATATGCGCCACTTGTCTTTGTGAATAGTGCCGATTTCGTGGTGGCGCAGATGTTTACCTTAGCTCACGAACTGGCGCACCTGTTCATAGCTCAAAGCGGTATCTCCAATTTAGAAGACTTGGAAACGCCGTCGGGCAAAACCGAGCAGTTTTGCAACAAAGTTGCTGCCGAATTCCTGATACCGGAAGAGGAGTTATTCGCTTTCTGGCCTAGTGCCCGACAAACGGATGACCCTTATCAGGCTATCGCTGACAAGTTCAAAGTGAGTTCCCTGGTGGCCGTGCGCCGAGTGTTCGATCTCGATTTGATCGACAGGGATGAGTTGCTCCGCTTCTACAACCGCAGGGTTGATGAATGGCGCAGCGATCGGCAGCGTCAGGGAAGTGGAGGGCACTTTTGGAATACGCAGAAGTGGCGCATTGGTCCTCGATTGGCCTCTGCAATTGTTCGTGCGGTTGGAGAGGGTCGTTTGCCCTATCGCGAGGCGTACAATCTCACTGGTCTTAAGGGAGAAGCCTTTGATAATATGCCGAAAAAGATGGAATTACCGCAGTGACGAACCAAGGTATTTCCTCGTTCGTGCTCGATGCGAATATCTTTATAGAAGCACACCGCCGCTATTACGCGCAAGACCTGTGTCCGGGATTCTGGGAGTGCCTGACCTATTATTGCCGTGAAGGGCAGGTATTCAGTATTGATCGAGTTCGTGACGAAATCGATGAACAGAGATGACGTCCTCAACGCTCTGCGAGCGCACAAGGCGACCCTTGCAGAGCGCTTCGGCGTTACGGAACTCGCCTTGTTCGGGTCAATCGTCCGCGACCAGGCATCGGACAAAAGCTTTTGGTTCGGTTCGACTCGCCGGCGACGTCAAAGCGGTATTTTGGCGTTCAATTCTACATCGAAGACTTGCTGGGTCGTCCGGTTGATCTGGTAACGGACAAAGCGCTGCGGGCCGAGTTGAGACCCTATGTCGAAGCCGAGGCCGTGCATGTCTGAGCGTCGCGGAAGAATATTCCCGAGTACCGCTCGGTGATGACCGAAGACGACCGCAATCCGATCCGGGTCGCCTATGAGCAGCGCCCAATAATAGAATAGGGGGCACCCACAAGGGGCACCCCCTACGATGTTGCTGCGTATTGTTGAACGGGCCTTACTTTTTATCCTCGTCCACCACCTTGAAGTCGGCATCCACCGGCTCTGAATCCCCGCCCCCTCGCGGCTGCTCCGCCGCCCCTTCCGGTGCTGGCGCTGGCTCGCCCTGGGCCTGTTGGGCCTGGGCATCCTTGTACATTTCCTCGGCCAGTTTGTGCGACGCTTGTTGCAGCGCGGTCATGGCTTGCGCGATGGCCTCGTCGTCTGTGCCTTCGACCGCGTCCTTGAGCGCGGCGACTGCGTCCTCAACGCCTTTTTTGTCGGCGTCGGCCAGCTTGTCGCCGTAGTCGGCTAGCGATTTTTCCGTCGCGTAGATTAGCTGGTCGGCCTCGTTGCGGCGATCGACGGCTTCGCGGCGCTTTTTGTCCTCATCGGCGTGGGCTTCGGCGTCCTTCTGCATGGTGTCGATTTCCTCTTGACTCAAACCCGAGGACGACTCAATGCGAATGGACTGCTCCTTGTTGGTGCCTTTGTCCTTGGCCGCGACGTTGAGGATGCCGTTGGCGTCAATGTCAAAGGTTACCTCTATCTGGGGCATACCGCGCGGAGCGGTGGGAATGCCGTCGAGGTGGAAGCGGCCGAGGGTGCGGTTGTCGTTGGCAAACTCGCGCTCGCCTTGCAGCACGTGGACTTCCACCGAGGGCTGGTTGTCCGAGGCGGTGGAAAAAATTTGGCTCTTCTTGGTCGGGATGGTGGTGTTGCGGTCAATAAGCCGCGTCATCACCCCGCCCATGGTTTCGATGCCCAGCGACAGCGGCGTGACGTCGAGTAGCAGGATGTCATCGACATCGCCAGCCAGCACGCCGGCTTGGATGGCCGCGCCCAAGGCCACCACCTCGTCGGGGTTGACGCTGCGGTTGGGCTCTTGGTTGAAGATGGCTTGGATGGTCTCTTGGATTTTGGGGATGCGCGTCGAGCCGCCGACCAAAATTACTTGGTCGATGTCGCTGGGTTGTAATTCGGCGTCGGCGAGGGCCTGTTGACAAGGGCTCTTGGTTCGCTCGATCAAGTCGTCAACCAAGTGCTCAAACTGGGCCCGCGACAGGTTGGTTTGCAAGTGCTTGGGCCCGGTTTGATCGGCGGTGATAAAGGGCAGATTGATCTCGGTCGCAGTGGAAGAAGATAGCTCGATTTTGGCTTTTTCGGCGGCTTCCTTAAGCCGTTGCAGTGCCATGGCGTCTTGGCGCAGGTCAATGCCCTCGTTCTTTTTGAATTCTTCGGCGAGCCAGTCGATGATTTTCTGGTCGAAGTCGTCGCCGCCGAGGTGGGTATCGCCGTTGGTGGATTTGACTTCAAAGACGCCGTCGCCCAGTTCGAGGATGGAAATGTCGAAGGTGCCGCCGCCGAGGTCGTACACGGCGATTTGCTCGTTGGTGTCGCCTTTGTCCAAGCCGTAGGCTAGCGCGGCGGCGGTCGGCTCGTTGACGATGCGCAAAACCTCCAAGCCGGCGATGGTGCCGGCGTCCTTGGTGGCTTGGCGCTGGGAGTCGTTGAAGTAGGCCGGCACAGTGACGACGGCTTGTTTTACTTCTTCGCCCAGATAGTCTTCGGCTGTCTGCTTCATCTTTTGCAAGATCATGGCCGAGATTTCCGGCGGTGTGTGTTCCTTGCCGTCGATGTTGGCCACGGCCATGTCGCGGCTGCCTGAGGCAACTTCGTAGGGGACTTCGCTGATTTCGTTGGCGACTTCAGCGAAGCGGCGGCCCATAAAGCGCTTGATCGAATAGATCGTGTTCTGCGGGTTGGTGACGGCCTGGCGCTTGGCGGTTTGGCCGACGAGGCGTTCGCCCTCTTTGGTGAAGGCGACCATAGAGGGCGTGGTGCGGCCCCCTTCGGAATTGGCGATGACCTCGGCGTCTTGGCCTTCGATGACAGCCACGCACGAGTTGGTGGTACCTAAGTCGATACCGATGACTTTAGCCATTGAGTTGTCCTTTCGGGTTGGGTTATTGCTGTTTTTACTCGGCTGTGCACTTTCACGGTGATATGCAGAGCCGGATTGCAAACGACTAAAAAGTAAAGCAATATGTGTACCACGATTTGATAAATTGGGTAAGATATTGTTTTATAAGAGGATAAAAATAAAAGAGCCGTTGCTAAAATTGGATACAAGCGACACTATGGCAGCGATTTGTGTTATTGTGTCATTGGTGTGAGGGCGACGGATTGACAGGGTACTGCCATCGGGCTAGATTGGCCGCTTAGCAAGGAGCATGTATGGAGCAGTTCAAATTGGTGTCCGAGTACGCGCCCGCTGGCGACCAACCCCAAGCCATCGCCGAGCTAGTCGAGGGCGTGCGGCAGCAGCACGCCCGCCAGACGCTGCTGGGCGTGACCGGCAGCGGCAAAACTTTCACGATGGCCAATGTCGTCAAGCAGTTGCAGATGCCGGCTTTGGTCATCTCGCACAACAAGACGCTGGCCGCCCAACTCTACGGCGAACTCAAGGGATATTTCCCCGACAATGCGGTCGAGTATTTCGTCAGCTACTACGACTACTACCAGCCCGAAGCCTACAAGCCGAGTACGGACACCTATATCGAAAAAGAAGTCGAGCGCAACGAGGAGATTGACCGCTTGCGGCTCAAGGCCATCAGCTCGCTGTTGCAGCGCCGCGACGTGGTCGTCGTCGCCACGGTCTCGTGCATTTACGGCATTGGCTCGCCGCAGGGCTACGACGAGCAGAAGATCGCCCTGCGGCGCGGCGAGCAGATTGAGCGCGACGACATGTTGCGCGCCCTGATAGACATCTATTACAGCCGCAACGATCTAGAGCGCCAGCGCGGCTGCTTCCGGGTGCGCGGCGATGTCGTCGAGATCGTACCCGGGTCGGAAGACCGCGCTGTGCGCATTGAGATGTTTGGCGACGAGATCGAGGCCATTTACCTGATCGATGCGCTGACTGGCGAGGTGTTGGAGCCGCGCGAATCGGTCGTGCTTTTTCCGGCCAAAGCCTACGTGACCGACGAAGAGCGGGTCGGGCAGGCCTGCGAGCAAATCCTCGTCGAGCTGGAGCATCACCTCCTCGATCTGCGCACCGAAAACAAGCTGGTGGAGGCGCATCGGCTGGAGACGCGCACCAAGTACGACGTGGAACTGATCCGCGAGGTCGGCTTCTGCCCGGGGATCGAAAACTACTCGCGCTATATGGACGGCCGCCAGCCGGGGTCTGCGCCGTATGTGTTGCTCGATTACTTTCCCGACGATTACCTGCTTTTTATCGACGAGTCGCACGTGACCGTGCCGCAGATAAGGGGTATGTTTCGCGGAGATCGCTCGCGCAAGGAGACCTTGGTCGAACACGGTTTCCGCCTGCCGTCGGCCTACGACAATCGGCCGCTGGTATTCAAGGAATTTGAGCAGCGGATGGGCTGGACGGTGTTTGTGTCGGCTACGCCAGCCGAGTACGAGCTAAAGCAGTCCGGCGGCGTGGTGGTTGAGCAGGTGATCCGGCCGACGGGCTTGGTCGATCCCTCGATTGAGGTGCGGCCCGAAGCAGGGCAGATCGACGACCTGGTCGAGGAAATCAGGCAGCGGGCCGAACAAAGCGAGCGGGTCTTGGTCACCACCATGACCAAGCGCATGGCCGAAAACCTCGCCGACTACTTTGAACAGCTCGACATCCGGGTGCGCTACCTGCATTCAGATATCGAGACGTTGGACCGCGTCGAGATTCTCCGCGATTTGCGCTTGGGAGAGTTTGACGTGTTGGTGGGGATCAACCTGCTGCGCGAAGGCTTGGATTTGCCCGAGGTCTCGCTGGTGGCCGTGCTCGACGCCAGCAAGGAGGGCTTTCTGCGCTCGGAGACGGCGCTGATCCAAACTATTGGCCGCGCCGCTCGCAATGCCGCTGGTACGGTGATCTTCTACGCCGACCGCGTCACCAATTCGATGCAGAAGGCCATCGACGAGACCTATCGCCGCCGCCACAAGCAGGAGGAGTACAACGCCGAGCACGCCATTGTGCCGGAGACCATATATCGCAGTCGGGAAGAGATTATCCAGGCGACCTCGGTCCTCGAAAGCGTGCGCGGCACAGGGCCCGAATTGGCGGCCGAGCCGACGATCGACTACCAAGAAATAGAAGACCAAGAGGAACTGCTCGCCGACTTGGAACAGCAAATGAAGACCGCGGCAGCCAACTTGGATTTTGAGAAGGCCGCGCATCTGCGCGATGAAATTGCCCGCATCAAGGAGCAGCAAGTCAGTTAAAGACCGCGTCGCCAAATGTTGACCTGCCCTGGCGTCCATTTTAGATTGATTCGGTCTTGCAGCGATAATATCAATTTTTTAGGAGTACATTATGTCCAATGGCCACAATGTGATCGTTGATGTTCAAGATGTCCAGATGGTTTACAATGCCAAAAACCGCGACGAATCGACCCATGTTCACGCGCTGCGCGGCTTAACCGTCCAAGTGTACGAAAACGAATTTTTCGCCATTATGGGGCCTTCTGGATCGGGCAAGAGCACGCTTTTCAACATGATCGGTGCCCTACAGACGCCCACTGGTGGCGAGGTGCTCATCGAGGGCGTCAATCTGGCCTCGCTCACCCCTCAGCAGCTAGCGGCTGTGCGCTGCTTTGAGCTGGGGTACATTTTCCAGACTTACAATCTTTTGCCGGTGATGAGTGCGCTGATGAACGTGTCGCTGCCGACGGTGTTTGCCGGTATGACCACGGCCGAGGGCGAAAGGCGGGCGATGGAGTGCTTAAAGATCGTCGGCTTAGGCGATCGGGCGCATCACATCCCTTCCGAGCTGTCGGGCGGCCAGCAGCAGCGCGTCGCCATTGCTCGCGCCTTTGTCAACAAGCCGCGCATCATCCTCGCCGACGAGCCGACCGGCAACCTCGACAGCAATACCGGGCAGGAGATCATCGACTACATGAAAAGCCTGCAACAGGAGATGGGGACGACAATTATTACCGTGACTCACGACGACAAAATGCTCACGGCCGCCGACCGCATGGCTTGGATCCGCGATGGGCGACTAGAGCGGGTAGCCAACCGCGAGGACATCGAAATCCAGGTCGGCAGCATCAAAGAGCACTAAGTGGATGAGCCGCCCCCCGCGGCAATAGCTGCGAGCCAAAAGACGACCTGGCAACGCGCCCGTGCTCTGAGAGCATCGGGCGCGTTGCTTTTTTATAGCATTGCTCAGCGCAGCAGCAACATGCGCTGATGCACGGCCCACTCGCCCACATCCAGCCGATAGATGTACACCCCACTGGCGACCTGGCGGCCTAAGTCGTCGCGGCCGTCCCAACTCAGGCGGTGCTCGCCGGCTTGTAGGGTCTCAAGCTGCAATACGCGCACGAGCTGACCCGTCAAGTTGTAGATACTCAGGCGGGTTGGCTGGTTGTTTAGGCGGAACGGTATTAGGAAGGAGATGGTCGTCGAGGCGTTGAAGGGGTTGGGAGCGTTTTGTAAGAGCACCGGTCGGCTGCCTTGGGCATTTGCGGCGATCTCGTAGGCCCGCTCTTCTACCACCACTAACATAGGTTCGCCCAGCCGGGCAAAGTGGGCTAGCTCGGCGGGCTGATAGGTGCGACCTTCGTATAGCTCCTTGGGCATACCCGGCTGGTACGCCATATCGATCCACACTTCGTCCTGTAGCACGAAGTCGCGGCCCAACCAGTGAGTGGTCGGGCGGGCGTCGTTGACGTTTGTAGCGCCAAATAAGTCATCTAAGTCGTCGCCGCCGAACGCCAATTCCCCGTCGCGTGGCTGGGGATTGACCTCGACGCCTTCGTCTGGAGCAAACAGGGAGGTGCGTCGCGTCACGAGCCGGTATTCTAAGCCCAGCGCGAGAATGTCGTCGAGCAGTTCTTGTTGGGCGCCAAAACGGGCGATCTGTTCTTCGAGGGCCTGGATCTTTTGGTACGCCCACAGCCGGGGGAGCAAGCTGCCCGAGACATCGGTCTGAGTGAATTCCAGCGGAAAGTCCACACTGACGTTGTCTTGCCCCACGTGGCCGAGCAAGCTCAACGTGAAAGTCCCGCCGCCCCGGTAGCGACCCACTTGGAATAGTTCGCGGCCAGCGGCCAGCGACTCCAGCCCGCGCGGGTGGACGTCGTGGATTTCCACTGGGTCGAAGCTCAGTTCGTCGAGCAGCAAGATGGGAAAGGTGAAGGATGTAAACAGGTCTTGGAGTGCGGCCTCAATATCGCCTTCTTCGGCGAGGAAATACGCCTCGCCGCGGTGGTCTTTGGCCAAGCCGATCAAGAAGCCTTCGTCGATGTCTTGGCCTACACCGATGGTAAAAAGACGCGCTTGGCCGGCAGACCATTGGCCGACCAACTCGCTCAAAGGCTCGAGTTCGACTTCGCCGAGGGTGGGCAGGCCGTCGGTGAGGAAGATGACGTGGTTGACTCGGTTGGTGGGAAAGGCCTGCTGCATGGCGCGCCCCAATCCGGCCTCAAAATTGCTCACGCCGAGCGCATCTTGTTGGTTGATAAAGGCGGTGGCGGCCTTTTTGTTGTTGGGATCGGCGGGGACTGGGGCGGCGGCAAAGGATTTGGCTCGGTGGGTGAAGACGACAATGTTGAACAAATCGGCGGCGTCGAGCGCGTCAATTGCCGTGGTGAGTGCACCTTTGACCGCTTGGAGCTTGCCCTGCTGCATGCTCGACGAAATGTCGATGACAAAGGTCAGGCTGCGCGGCAGCGGATCGCCTTGGGTCAATTCGGGTAGGGGCGGCAGCCACAGGGCGTAGTAGCCCAAGCCTTGGTTGTCTTGCGGAGCGAAGCTGAGCACGGTCGGCTTGGGTTGGTCATCGGTTGATTGGATGGTTAGGGTGAAGTCCTCGCGGGGCGTTATTTTTTCATCGCCGAAGAAGATGCTGGCGGTGTGTTGATTGGGGCGGTCGATGTCGGTCAGGCGCGGCAGCCCCGAGGTCGTCGCGGCAAAGGCGTGCTGACTGCGCACTTGGGCGCGCAGCACAAATAGCTCCATTTGCAGGCGTTGGTCGGTTTCTGGGGCGAGCGGGAAGGAGTAGTCAAGGCGACCATTTTTCATTTCGAGGAGCTGCATGTACTCGAACTCGACGCGGCGGCTGCCCTCGGCCGGAAAGGGAAAGATACTCAGGCGGAAGTGGTTGGGGCTGACCTGTTCGAGCAGGGCCGGGTCAATGCGCTGGCGCACGATGTCGTCGTATATCTGGCGCGCTTCTTCTTTTTCGAGGATGAGTCCTTGCATGCGCTTGTCTTCGATCCAGAGCACCAAATCGGTAATGACCGCCCCGGGGGGCAGGATGAACTCGTAGATGCCTTCGACCACCCAGTTGGCGTGGTTGGTGAAGATCTGGTCGGTGCGCGTGCGAGCGATGCGCTCGTCGATTTGCACATCCACAGTGACCGAGGTCAGCTCGAGGTGCTGGCGGCCGTCGTCGCCCACGCCGGTGTACACGTAGCCGATGCTGAGGGCGGGGAGGGGGGCCAGCAGGGCGAGGAGCAGAGTGAGTTGGGTTTTCATGGCGGAGTCCTTTCGCAGGCTGGTGGGGTTAGTAGGAGACTGCGACGCCTCTGGCTTGCAGGGCGGGATATGTAACGAATATACCTTAATGCCCTACAAATACCAAAATCAAATTTGGTGTGCTATAAGGGTGCTGCGCTCGGCTATTCGATTCAGCAAAGCAACAACAGATTCAGCGGCAGGGCAATAATGCGGGAGGACAATACCTTGGGGGCCGGGCACGGACAGGCGACTACTCCGAAGGATGCGGCCTCATAGGTATCGAGAAAAGCGTTCAATCCGGCCAAATCCCTGCTCGATGGCCTTGGCGTGGCCTTCACTTCCACGAACGATAATCAACCACGATAGGACTGTCAATACGAGGAGTGGGCCGAGCGGAGACGTTGGGTCTTCAGGTGCTACTGTATCAAGAACTGGCGTGCCGCTTGCGCAAGCCCTCTTGGAGAAAGACCTCGCGGTTGGGGAAGTTGCCGGGCAGGGTAAAGCCGCCGTCAACGGCGATCAGCTGGCCGGTCATGTAAGGGATTTGGGTGAAGGCGTAGGCGGCGTAGGCGATGTCTTCGGGGCGGCCGATGCGGCGAATGGGTTGGGAACCGCCTTCGGCCATCAAGCCGTAAATTTCGGCGACGGTGAATTCGCGGCCCGATTGCGGATCGTCCACGCCCGAGGGGCGACTTGTCATCGGCGTATCGACCACCCCGGGGCGCAGGGCGTTGACCGTGATGTTGTGCGGCCCGCCGTCGAGGGCTGCGCCGGCGACCACGTGATTGAGGCCGGCTTTGCTGACGCCGTAGGGAATGCGGGTGCTCTCGGGAGCAATATCCGAGATGGAGGTAATCAAGAGGATGCTGCGGTGGCGGGGATCGGCTTCCTGGGCGGCTTGTTCGACCATGCGCTTGAGGGCGCGTTGGGCCAGCCGGTAGGCCCCCATGAGGTTGAGGCTGAGGACGCGGTCCATTTCTTGGTCGAGGTGCTCGACCGGGGTGTCGCTAAAGCGATAGCGGACGAGTTGGCCCTGTTCGTCGGCCACGTAGTTGGCCACGCCGCTGTTGCTGACCGCCACGTCGAGGCGGCCAAAGTGGGCAAAGGTGCGATCCACTAAGTCAAAGGAGGCTTCTGGCTGCGACAGATCGGCACCGAGGACTAGGGCTTCGACGGCGTGCTCGGCGCGAATGGCCGCGGCGAGTTGGGCGGCGCGCTCTGCGCCAGCGTTGTAGTGAACCACCACGTCGTAGCCTTGGGCGGCGAATTGGCCGACGATGGCCGCGCCAATCCCGCTCGAAGAGCCCGTCACCAAGCAAGCTGGGCGCGACAAAAGCCTAACCTCGCTGGGAGAGGACGGTCTCGACGATGCGCTCTTGGCTGGGAATGGTCGGCATCTCGAGGGTGGGGCTGAAGGGAATGGGCACGTCGGCTGCGCCGATGCGCAAGACCGGGGCGTCGAGCCAATCGAAGGCCTCGGCGTTGAGAATTGAGGCCAGCTCGGCCGTGGCGCCGTAGCGCTCGACGCCTTCGTCGATTACCACTGCATAGCCGGTTTTGCGCACCGAGGCGAGCAGGGTCTCTTTGTCGAGCGGCACGAGAGTGCGCGGATCGACGACCTCGGCTGCTAGACCGTGGGCGGCCAGATCTTCGGCTGCGGCCAAGGCGACGCCGACCATACTAGAAGTGGCGACTAAGGTTAGGTCGGTGCCGGGGCGTTTGATCTCGGCTGTGCCAAAGGGAATGAGGAAGTCGTCTGCTTCGGGCACCGGGCCGGAGTCGTTGTACATCATCTTGTCTTCAAAAAACAGCACGGGATTGTCGTCGCGAATAGCGGTCTTGAGCAGGCCCTTAGCATCGCGCGGTGTGGCCGGGATGGCGACTTTCAAGCCGGGAATATGGGCAAACAGCGCGTGCAAGCTCTGCGAGTGCTGCGCGGCCGACGACCGCCCGGCTCCCATCGACAGCCGGATCGTCAGCGGCACCTTGCACTGGCCGCCCGACATGTAGCGGATTTTAGCGGCCTGATTGACGATTTGGTCCATGGTCAGCAGCGAAAAGTCGCCGAACATCAGTTCGCACAGCGGGCGCATACCAGTCATAGCGGCCCCGACGCCGAGGCCGATATAGCCGGCCTCGGCAATGGGGGTGTCGATGACGCGCTCGGCGCCGAATTCCTCGAACAGGCCCTCGCAGCATTTGAAAATGCCGCCGGAAGCCCCCACGTCCTCGCCCATGACAAAGACGGTCTCGTCGCGGCGCATTTCCTCGGCCGTGGCTAGGCCAATCGCCTCTCTAAACAGCATGTCCCGATCAGGCATATATATCCTCAAAAGCTTGGTCTGGCGGGGGGAAGTCGGCTTGTTTGCCGAATTCGATGGCGTCGAGCACCTCGCGCTCTACTTGCTCGTACAGGGTGTCGAGCTCGGCTTGTTTGGCGATGCGGTTGGCGACCATGTACTGGCCCAACAGGCGAATGGGGTCTTTGTTGTCAGACCACCAGCCGACCTCGTCGCGGGTGCGGTAGGTCTGGGCATCGCCGACGTGGTGTCCGTGGTAGCGGTAGGTTTTGGCTTCGATTAGGCTCGGGCCGTCGCCCTGGCGCGCCTTGGTCACGGCGGTGGTTACTTTTTCGTACATCTCCAATACATCGGCCCCGTCGGCGATGATCCCTTCGAGGCCAAGGCCCTTGGCGCGGTCGGCGATGTCGGCGACGCCGGTGACGCTCTCGTAGGGAGTGTGTTCGCCGTACTGGTTGTTCTCGCAGATATAGATGACTGGCAGGTTCCAGATCACGGCCATATTGATGGTTTCGAGCATGATGCCTTGGTTGGCCGCGCCGTCGCCGAAAAAGCAGACGCCCACTTGATCGCTGTCGCGCAGTTTGGCCGACAGGCCGGCCCCGGTGCAGATGCCGAAGCCGCCACCGACAATGCCGTTGGCGCCGAGGATACCTAGCGACATGTCGGCGATGTGCATGGACCCGCCCTTGCCGCGGCAATAACCCGCCTCCTTGCCCATGATCTCGGCCATCATGCGGTCGAGTTGGCCGCCCTTGGCCAGACAGTGGCCGTGGCCGCGGTGGGTGCTGGTGATGTAATCGTCATCGCGCAGGGCCGCGCAAGCACCGACCGCTACGCCTTCCTCGCCGATGTAGAGGTGGGCTAAGCCGGGCATTAGGCCGCGGGTATAGACATCCCAGACGTGCTCTTCAAAGAGGCGGATCTCTGACATCTTGCGGTACATGAACCACAGTTTGTCAGGGGTGGCTCGGAGCTTGGCTTTCTTTGCTTTAGGTCTTTTGCGGGCAGTTGTCTTCGCCATGTACTCGATCTCCGGCAAGGTTCGTGAGGCGCGAAAAATAAGCGGGGCGGGTCCGATATCGTCAAGCGCGAAAAAGCCGGGAAACCCGTGGGGCGTCCCGGCTTTTTTGCCCAAAAAGCGGGTGTTCTAGCTGGTTTTTTCGAATTCGGCTGCGTGTTCCTGCTTCCACTCGTTCCATTCTTCGGGGTCGTCGCGCAGCTCAAAGTACTTGGTGTTGATCTCGACGAAGCGGTCTTGATCGTCGGGCATGTCCTCTTCGGCGAAGATCGCCTCGACTGGGCACTCCGGCTCGCAGGCACCGCAATCGATGCACTCGTCCGGGTCGATGTAGAGCATGGGTTCGCCGTCGCCGTCGATTGGATGGATGCAATCGACCGGGCAGACCTCAACGCAGGACTTGTCTTTGACGTCGATGCAGGTTTCAGTGATGTAGTAAGCCATGGGTTCCTCCGAATAGGGTACTATTGCTTCATTGTTTCTTTGAATTGGGAGCTATCGCAAAAATACGGGCCTATTTGCCTATGTCAAGCGGCGAGATTGCCCAGCAGAGTCGCCGTGTCGGCATCGGTTTGGCAACGTATTCTCAGGTTGAGGCGCAGTTCGGGGTCGGGGTCGCGTTCTACGGCGTACTCGGCACCAGCAAAAAGCTGGGCGAGTACCGGGTCAAGCGCAGTCCGCAGGGTGTTTTCGCCTGTTTCGTCGTTGGTTGCGTTGAGGCGGTCGTTGGCTACTAGCAACACATCGCCCCTGCGGAATTTGACTTTGCCGGCTAGGCTGG
The DNA here is from genome assembly GCA_965221515.1 of Candidatus Latescibacterota bacterium. Classification (GTDB taxonomy): domain Bacteria; phylum Latescibacterota; class UBA2968; order UBA8231; family UBA8231. The sequence goes on along the minus strand of OZ244897.1, from coordinate 1,688,816 downwards.
GCTCTTCTTCGAGGCGGCGGCAGGCGGTCAGTGCCGCTTTGAAGGCGCGGACCAGCCGCTCGCTCAGGTCGCCGTCGGCGGGTTGTTTGCGCGAGTAAAGCAAGCCCAGCTCGGCGCTGTGGTTGTCGAGGCTGTAGTTGGCTTCGTGGCCGACGAGCAGGGTCAGCGGTCCCTCGGCTAAGTGGCTGTAGTCGGCCACGTCAATGAGGACTTCGTCGGGGGTCGTCGGGATCCAGCTATTGAAGATGCGAAAAGCCTCTTCGGCCGTTAGGGACTCGGGGTCTTTGAGATAAAATTTGACGTTGATGCGCTGTAGAGATTCCATAGATACTCAAGCGGTAGTGCCGGTCGGTACGGCGATTTTGTCGTAGCAGGTGTACGCGCCTTCGATGAAAAGCTGCGCTTCCTCGATAAAGCGGTGGACTTGCGCTTGGGTCAATTCGCTCGGCGGGTTCTGCTGCGCGGCAAAGAGGTAGTTGGCAAATTTCGGCGAGAACAATTCGCGGTCGTAGAAGCGCGTGCGGAATTCGGCTACCACGACCGCGGGCGTTTCTGGCACGTCGTAAAATTGCTCTTTGACTAGGGCGCGGGCGGCGCGCAGCATGGCACTCAACGCACCTTGCCAGGCGGTTGCTAGCTGCCCCTCGTCAAAGGCGACTTGCGCTTCAAAGACCTCGCGCTCGGCCGCGGCGATTTCTATGGTTGTGATGGAAACGACCTCGCCGGCGCACTCGCCCTTGCCGAGGTCGTCCATAGTAAACTCGCGGGTATCGCCCCAGTCTTGGTAGTACCAACTGTTTTCTTCGTGGGACGGCACTTGGGTCAGATCTTCGAGCATGGCCTTGACTTGGCGCTTGCCGATGCGGGCGATGAAGTCTTTGAAAGTCTCGTCGGCGACGCGCTCGGCGACAAAGTGCTCGGCCAAGCGGGTGACGACCTCGGGTATGTTCTTGGAGGGCACGGCACCGGTGGCCAAGCCGAAAGAGCCGGCGTTTTCTCGCCACTGGCCGCCCAAAACGACCTGAAAGTGCGGCACGGTGATGCCGTTGATTTTGCGGCTGTTGCCGTAGAAGCCAATGTCGGCGGCGTGGTGTTGGCCGCAGGAGTTGAAGCAGCCGCTAATTTTGATCCGCAGGGCCTCAATGGCCTCGTTGAGTTGGCCGTTTTTTTCGCCAAGCCGCTGGCGCAACTGAGCGGCCAGACCACGCGAAGAAGCAATGCCTAACTTGCAGGTGTCGGTGCCCGGGCAGGCCGTCACGTCGGCAATGGTGCCGGCGCCAGACTCGGCCAGGCCGAGGGCCACCAACTCGTCGTAGAGGTGGGGCAAATCGGTTTCGCTGACCCAGCGCAGGACGAGGTTTTGCTCGACAGTGGTGCGGGCGGTTTCGCGGACGTAGCGCCGGCTGATGTCGGCTAGTGCGCGTAGCTGGCTAGAAGTAATATCGCCTAGTGGCAAAACCACGGTGGCGACGGCATAGCCTTCTTGGCGTTGCCGATAGACGTTGGTGCGGTGCCATTCGGCGAAGCCTTCGCTGGCGGCGGCGCCGTTGAGTGCTTGGCCCGGCTTGAGCGGCTGTTCGTCGGTGGCGTGGAGGTCGTCGGCAAACGCGGTCCAGCGCGGGTCTGCGGGGAGGATGGCGCGTTCTTCCAGCACCAAGCGACGGAATTCCTCGATGCCGAGCTTGGCGACCAAGAATTTAATGCGGGCGCGATTGCGGTTTTTCTTTTCGCCGAGCCGGGCAAAGACCCGGGCGATGGCTTGGGCGATGGGCAGCAATTCTTCGGCCGGCACGAACTCGTCAAAGAGCTGGGCTTGATGTGGCACCGCGCCCAACCCGCCGCCGACGTAGAGCTTAAAGCCGCGTTTTTGCTCGCCGTTGATGGTCTTGACCACGGCGATACCGCCTAGGTCGTGCATGTTGGTCAGGCCGCAGGATTCGTGCTGGCAGCCGGAAAAGGCGATCTTGAACTTGCGCCCGAAGTCTTGGCAGTCGGGATGCCCCAGCAGGAAGCGCATCAGGGCTTGGGCATAGGGCGTTACGTCAAAGGTTTCCGTGCGGCAGACGCCGGAGAGGGGGCAGGCGGTGACGTTGCGCACGGAGTTGCCGCAGGCCTCGCGGGTGGTGATGCCGACCGAGGCTAGGCGGCGCATCAGGTCGGGCGTGTCTTCGAGGTGGACGAAGTGGATTTGGAAGTCTTGGCGGGTGGTGACGTGCAGGATTTCTTCGGAGTACTCTTCGGCCACGTCGGCTAGCACTTCCATTTGTTTGGCCGTCAACCCGCCGAAGGGGATTTTGATCCGCATCATGCCGGGGGCGTGCCAAACCGTGTCTGGCCCCTTGGTTTGATGCTCGGGGAAGAGCAACTGTTGTGTCTGGGTGCCGTCGTAGCGCTGGCCATTGTCGTAGCGCTGGCCGTACACGCCGCGGCGCAACCGCGTCTCGGCGAAGAGCTTCTCCTCCATCTTGCCCTGTTTGCGCAGGCGGATCTGGGTCTCGAAGGTGTCGATTTCGTCGGCTAGCTCAGCCGGCATTTGCCCGGCTAGTTTTTCTTTCCAACTGCTTGCTGTGTCCATGCCTAAAACCGCCTCTGTGTGGTTGGCGTCCAATGCGTCCAATGCGTCCAATTAAGCCTAATAACATTAGGGATTTGCAAGAGACTGTCAAGGTAAGTCGTCGGCTAGCTTTTCTCGCAGATAGGTGCAGATTTGCACGCCCCATTGCGGGTCGTCGAGCGCGTAGTCGATAAAGGTCGCAAAATAGGACAGGTGGTTGCCAATATCGCAGCGCTGCTCGTCGGCGCTCAAGCGCACGGCGCGCACCGGAGCACCGGCGGCGATTAGAGCGGCAATCGCGTCGGTGAGATATACCTCCCCGCTCGGCGCGGGCGCAGTGGCGCGGAGGTGGGCGAAAATGGTTGGAGAAAATACGTAGCGCGCACTAACGGCCAAGCGGCTGGCCGTTTGGCCGGGGGTTGGTTTTTCGAGGATGGCGGTCAGCTTGGCATCTGCGGCGGTGGCTTTTTCGGGCACCAAGATGCCGTAGTGGTGCATCCGATCTTCGGGCACTTCGCAGGCGCCAATAGTACAAGCGGCGCAATGGCGCCGGTGCGAGTCGATCATCCGCTGCAACAAGGGCCGACCGCTGTGCGTGCGCACGATGCTGTCGCCAAAGGCCACGACAAAAGGCTCGTCGGCGGCAAAGGCTTCGCCGGTGGCGACCGCAGTACCGGTGCCGGGCGGTAGGGATTGGTCGGCGAAGAAAAACTCGATACCGCGCTCGCGGTAGCCGCTGTCGTCGAAGTGATTTTCGAGCGCGCTTTTGTTGCGTCTGGTGATGAAGAGGATTTGGCGGATGCCAGCCGCTGCTAGTTCTTCGACGACGTGGTGGACAACCGGCAGACGGCCCACCGGCAGCATTTCCTTGGACCAGGCTTTGGTCGTAGGTAGCAGGCGGGTGCCGAGGCCGGCGACCGGCACGATGGCTTTGGCGATGTTCATTAGGATGAGCTCTCGCAAAAAATATGGTTGTGCGCCAAGCGTTTGACAAGCAATAGCCCGTGAGATATTATGGGCGAGCCACCGGCAAACGAGGAGTTCTTTCTATGAGTGCAGAGCGGCGTTATCCGGCCGTCAGCCAAGACGTGCAGGCGCGCGGTTTGGCTGTTATGCTGCGGATTTTTGGCCCGGGTGCCCTCAGCGCCGCGGCGGCGATCGACCGCGGCGATTTTGACTTTTTCGCCGGATGAAGCGGCTTGCGCGTCTCCGACGACATCTGGGCGCAGGTCGAAGCCGTATTGCACAGTGGCAATCGGCTGGCTTTGGCGGCCACAGGTGGAGGCAGCCAACTCATTAGCTGGCTTTTGAACCACCCTGGGGCCTCGCGGGCGATCGTCGAAGCTCAAGTGCCCTATAGCGAGCGGGCACTCGCGGCGTATTTGGCCTTTGCCGGGCCGCATGGGGCCAATGAGCAAACGGCGCGGGCTATGGCCGGGCGGGCCTTTGTGCGGGCTATGTCCTTTGCCGAGCCCGGGCAGGCCTGCATCGGTGTGGGGTGCAGTGCGGCCTTGGCTACCGATAGGCTGCGGCGCGGCGCGGACCGGGGTTGTATCGCGCTGCGCTTGGCGGGTGCCTATCGCTTGTTCGCGCTGCGTTTTGATAAGGGTGCAGCCGATCGCTTAGCGCAAGAGGAGGTCTTGAGCCGCTTGGCTTTGGAAGCCATAGTCGAGGCCTGCGGCGGCCCGGTTGCCGGTGCATCGCTGCCCGATTGGGCGCATCTTGCGCGGCGCGAGTTGGCGTTGGACGATCCACTCGGTTTGCTGTTGGCCGGCGAGTTGGACGGGGTCGAAATGCATTTGGATGGGGTAATCGGGCCCGAGGTGGAGCGCGGGCAGCGTCTTTTTTTGTCCGGGTCCTTCAACCCGCTGCACGAAGGACACGAGCGGCTCGCGGCTGCCGCCGGCCAACTGAGTGGCCGCCGGCCGAGCTTGGAACTATCCATTGAAAATGTCGATAAGCCGCCTCTGCAAAGGAGCGAGGTTGAGCAGCGCTTAGCGCAGATGCGCGGTCGCTTGCCGGTGGTGATGACGCGGGCGCCGACCTTTTTGCAGAAGGCTCGGCTTTTTGGCGGTTGCCATTTCGCGCTGGGGTACGATACGGCCGTGCGGCTTTTGCAGGCCCAGTACTACGAGGAAGGGGAGCCGGGCGTGGTTGCGGCCTTGGATGAACTGGCCGCTGGGGGCTGTCGCTTTTGGGTGGCCGGACGGGTGGATGGGGATGCGTACCGCACTTTAGCGGATATAGCAGTCCCCGCTCAGTACGCCGATCTTTTCGCGCCAGTGCCCTTTAGAATGGATATCAGCTCGACGGAACTTCGCGCTCGGAAGGGCTAGGACGATGACTGAAACTGAAGAAGAATGGGCAGAGCCTGAAGCGGTGGTAGTGCCCATTGACGGTACATTGGATTTACACACTTTCCATCCGCGCGACCTCAAGGAGCTGTTGCCCGACTACTTGGCTGCCTGTCGCCAAGCCGGCATTTTGCAGGTGCGCGTCATCCACGGCAAGGGCACCGGTCAGTTGCGGCGCTCGGTCCACGCCATTTTGCGGCGCTTGCCCGAGGTGGAGGCCTTCCGCTTGGCCGGGCAAGGCGGCGGCGGCTGGGGGGCGACCTTGGTCTGGTTGGCGCCCCAGCCGTGCGGATAGCTAATCGCTATTCCCTGCTCGTGGTTGCGGCGCATCAGTGCCTCGACTTCCGGCCCCGTGCGGGCTGGGCCGCCTTTTAACGCTAGGCGCTAGGTTTTTCTCAATTTGTCTCCTGTATTTATATTGAATATAGTTTAGCAAGTTGCAAAGAATGTCAGGGTCGCAGTCTCTGGTACACTATCTACGAAATGCACAACGCTGGAATCTCGGCTGTCTCCTAAGGACCCAATTTTCACCATGGCACATCGTCCCATCGGTCTCCTCTTTAAGCCACTGCAATCGCTACAGAAAACTTTGCCCATCTTCCTGCTGCTGTCTGTGAGTTCAACTAGCGCACAGGATGTTTTTACGGTTGGCGGCGACCAGCGTCCTTGGCGCGATGCTGGCACCACGCCCGGGGGCGTGATCGATTTTGTCGATCAATTGGCAAATATCGAGGACGCCGACGGCAAAAAAGTGTTCGCCGTTGGATTGGATTCCCTACAAGACTGGATCATGCCGCTGCGCTTGCGCTCGGACTTCAACATTTCGCTCGGCGTGCTCGAGCGGGGAGGCTCTATAGATATTCCGGGGCTAGATGCCAGCCAGAAAAGTCCAGAGCAACTAGAGGGTATGCTCAATGGCGACCACCGCGTGGCTTTTGATCGCAAGTTCGTGGCCGGCCGCATCGTGCGCAACAACGGCGTCACCATTCGCATTGACCTCGGGGCGCGCTTTGGCGTGGACCGGGTCGTGTTCTATCCGCGGATGACCGCGGCGTTTCCCTTTGGCAACGAATTCATGCGGGGGTATGAGTTGTTCCTCAACGACGGCTTGCCGCAAAATGTTTATGCCAGTGGCCAGCCCATTTTTACCTCGCCAGTGCGCCGCGATCCAGACAACCGCACGGCCAAAGTAGATGCCCAGATCAATCCTCAATTCGTCCGCTTTCTGCAACTCAAGTCGATTTCCACCCTTGGATTTGAAGTGGATGAGATAGAGGTGTACGGCAGGGGATTTGTGCCGACTGCCAGCTATGTGTCCAAGGTGCTAGATCTGGGCGAGCGGGTGGTCTGGGGGCACATCGCTTGGAGCGAAGTGGTCGCGGGCAATAGTGCGGACTCTAAAATGGAAATCCGCGTCCGCAGCGGGCAGGATACGACGCCCGAGGTCTTTTTTCGCAATGCCAATGTCGGAGGCCGGCAGCCCGAATACGTGCCGACCGACAGCGAGGGCAATGTGCTGACCAAGGAGGCCTTTGAAAAACTGGCTAAGAACCAGCAAGGACCGGTCAAAGCCGACTCTGACAACGGCTGGGTCCAGTGGCAATTGGTTGACAATGGTAGCCCGCTGACGGTGCCGGCCCCTCGGCGTTATTTCCAGTTCCGCATCGACTTCACCAATCTGAGCTTGGATGCTAGTCGCGCGGTCGCCGACTTGGGTTTTGAGTTCGCCCAGCCGCCGGTTGATCGCATTGTCGCCGAAGTGGGACCGCCGCAGACCGAAATCGGCCAACAGACGACTTTTACGTATTTCGCCCGCATCACCAATACCACTGGCCGGCCAGGATTCACGCGCTTTGCGATCGAAACTCCGGCCCGCATCGCGGCCCTTCATTCAGTGGAGATTCAAGATAAGGCGGGCAATCGCCTGGAGGGAGCCGAGTTCGGCGGCGATTTAGCCAATGTGTCTTTGCCCTGGCGCGTCGGATCGTTTTCTATTGCGGCGGTGGAGGACGACCACTTTGCCCTGCGCTTGCCGCTAATTAACGCCGATGGTACCCTGTTGAAAATTGTCTTTGATGCAGCGGTGTTCCGCTATGGTACGCGTTTCCAAGGGCGGGCCTTTGCCGATGCTAGTGGGCAAGTGCCGCTACAGACCGAGGGCGGGAATGCTTCAGCCGAACAGGATACCGACGAGTTGCTGGTGCGGATTCCGGTGGGCTCGCGGGTGGCTGGTCCGCTGGCAATCCAGCCGCGGACTCTCACCCCCAATGGAGATGGGGCCAATGACGTGGCGGAAATAAGCTATGCGGTTCAGCACCTGCTCGAACCATCGTGGAGCGAGGTAAGTATCTACGACTTGACTGGTGGCCGCGTCCGGCGGCTCAACACCGCCGAGGTGCAAAACGGCCGCATCCAGTTGCAGTGGGACGGTCGCGGCGACGGCGATCGCCTAGTGCCGCCGGGCATCTACTTAGCGGTAGTAGAAATTCGCTCCGACCGAGAAACCGAGCGGCGGTTCAACAGTGTGTCGGTGGTGTACTAGATGCTAGCCAAGCGAGGAGGGGAATTTTGCACACGCGCTATCTGATTGCGGTAGGTGCTGTTGTCTGTGCGCTAGGCTGGAGTATGCCCGCTCCGGTGGAGGCCCAAGCATACGACTCGCGGCTGGGTAGAATGAAGCCGGGTGGAAAGGTGGATTTTTCCCCGCAAGGACCAGGAGTCCTATTCGATGCGCTGGATCCGGCCGTGCGCAAATGGTACGTCCCCCAGGAACTGTACAAGGAGTACCAGTGGAGACAGTGGGAGTACTCCAACTACGCCCGCGAGCCCTATCAGCGCTATGTGGACACCGCGTTGGAAGGCGACTTTTTTTACGATTTCTTCGGCAATCTAGTCACCCGCGGCTGGTTGATCTACGATTGGCAGCAAGATCGCCCCCAGCAATTCGGCAGCAGCATCCTCAAGACCAATAGGTTCAACCAATGGTTCAACCGCGTCGCCGTCTCTTCGGACCACAAGGGACAATACTACTACAGCATCACGATTGGCGATGAGATCCGCACTACTTTGACGCCGATGACTTTTTCTAAACCGACATTCAACGGCATTCAGTGGGATTTTGCTGCCGACAAGTACCAGGGTACTCTCCTGTTGGCCCGCCCCAGTCGGCCGGCCGTGGCCACTTCTCTGGATATCCCCGATCAGAAGACTAGTGTCACCAACTTGCTGGGCGGGCGGGGCATCGTTCAGATCGGCGACTTCGTTCGGGTCGGAGCGACCTATGTGACGGCTTTTCAAGGCCAAACGCTATTCGACGATTTCACCGGCAATCCCTTTGCGGGTGGGGCTCTAACTACCGACCAGAATGCGCTGCCGATATCCCGCATCATCATCCGGCTGTCGGACGACTCGCCCGCAGACGGCGTGGGCGGGGCCGCTTTGTTTGACGATGAAATTATCATCGAAGACGTGGACGGCAACATGTTCCGCGGTAGTACCATAGGGTTTGAGCCGGTGCGCGAAGGGGGGTTCCAACGGGTGGGGTTTTTAGCGGCGGATGGGGACGAGCGCATTACCCTCACCTACGACTTTACGGACCCTTTGTACGCCGGTCCGGATCCTACGACGATTGAAAGAGTATCCTTTGAGTTGGTGATCTCCAACGACTATAAGGTCGAGATCACGTCCGACCGGCAGACCAACCGAGACTCACAGCCGGTCTTCTTGCTGATCGAACGGGCCGAAAACAATATCCGCGACAACTCCAACCAGCGACTGCTGAAATTCGCCTACGGCCTGCCCACGGCCAATACCATCCTCGGCGTTACTTTAGAGGCCAACAAGGTCTGGGGTTTTGACTTTTACGGCGAGTACGATCTCAACAAGCAGTATCGCCAGTATCCCAACCTCAACCTAAAAGATCATCGCCAGGCGATTGACGACGCCCAGGCCTGGATGTTCAACCTGTCGAAGGCATCCTATCCTTGGTTTGCCTTTTTCGAAGGCTATAGCATGGATGCGGATTATTCTACCCGCACCTTTCTAGTGGGTACTCGGGGACAGGACGAAATAGATTACGAAGACGAAATATCCTATATCTACGAGTTCGTCGAAGACAACGATGACCAAGACCGCCGGCCGGACTGGAACCGCTATGGTATGCTATCGGACAATGCGGTTTTTCCGGGTTTTGACGAAAACAATGATTTCGTCTCGGATTTCAACCAGAACGATACCGAGGATCGCCAGAACTTCATCCCCGATTACGAAGAGCCCTTCCTGCGCTATCACGCCGATAGACCCGAATACCTATTCGGCGTTGACATGAACAACAACGGCTGGATCGACCGTTTTGAAAATGACGAAGAACCCGATTATCCCTATGGGCGCGACCACCGCGGCTACAATGTGTACGCCGGAGTTCACCTCGGGCCCGAAGCCCGGTTGACCGTCGGGCGTTTGCGCGAAAAACTGCTGGCCGGGGATCGCAAAAACGAATCCACGTACCTGCTCTTGACCTACGAAAGGGATTTTGCCCAGTTGGGCCGTTTGCGGGTGTTCGACAACTTCAAATTGGTTGCCGACGACATTCCAGACAACCTCTTCCAGTGGGTGCAGCCGTCTAACTCTCGCGGTACTCAACAGCGCGTTTTCGATTTGCTCCCAGCCCGCGACACTTGGGTCAATACTTCCTATGTCCAGTTCGATTTCACGCTCGTAGGGAACCTGAATGTAATCAACAAATTTAAGACTGAAATTTACAACCAGCGTCGGCAGCAGCGCGATCTGCGCGGCACGGCCAGCTTTGTCGGCCTCATCAACAAGGTCGATTACATTTTTCCAGTAAAAAATGTCGAACTCGAACCGCGCTTCAAGAGCGAATTTTTGCGCCAGCACCCCGTGCGCCGGAGCGACCCGCAGCGCCGCGAGTTGACCGAGACGCTTTTTCTCATTGCCCGCATTCCTCTGCTCTCCCATACGCTCGTCGAGCTGGGGCTAGAACTGTCTCATTTTGAGCAGTTCCGCGACGACGAGCAAGGGGTGCCGCTCAATCGCGACTTGGCGCCGGATTCCTTTAGTCGCATCGTCGCAGTGCAATTTAACAACTCCTCGGATTACTTGGGCTACCGGCTCCATTTGCAGACGGGATTTCGCCTGCAGAAGCTGACGTTTGAAAATTTGCCCCCTAGCACCACTAGCAAGATATTTATGACGGCCTATGCCGGGCTGGAGCGCTAGGGAATTTGCTCTTGGCAGAGCTGAATCAGGTTGTATAACATGGCGATCTGTTCGCAGCAGAAAGGAGGAAAAACAGTCGTCGTTTCAGCCCCGATTGGGGTAGCAAAAGACACAATACTCACTCACTAAAAAGAGGTGTTGCAATGAAGAGCATCAATAAGCTATCCGTTGCTTTACTGGTCTCGGCCCTTATGGTTGGCTCGGCTTTTGGCCACCAAGGGGAAATGAAGTTCATGTTTCAGTTCCCAGATCACCTGACGCCCGTGTTGGACGGCGATATGGCAGACTGGGACATTGTCTCGGATGTGTACAAAATCAAAGCCGAATCGATGTTCAACCAGTTCGGTGCGCCCATGGATTTAAGCGACTTTAATGCCTCGCTCATTTGGGGCTACAACATCAACGACGGCAAGGCCTATTTTAGCGCTTGGGTTGCCGACGACTTCATCAATGACACCGAGAAATGGTCAACTACTACAGATTGGGACCACTCCGGCGGCATCTTTCGCGGCTTCGACCAAGGGGATGATTTCGAGACTCGCTGGGCCAGTGCCCAAGCCCAGCGCTACGATTTGGCCGGCCCAATTTTTAGCTCTTCCGGTTATTATACCCGGATTATCGATGGAGCCAAAGCTTGGGCGGGTCAGTCCCCTTACGTGGAGTGGGCCGGCCAGTTTCTCCGCGGCGATGTCAATACTCAAGAGCCAGCCGAAATGTTCGGCGAGTACTCCATTGTGCCCTTTGACGACATCCATCCCGACGGCGCCGACCAGAGTGTTCAACACAACTGGGTTGAAGGTACAGTGGTCGGTATAGAGGTCAACTGGGGCGACAAAGATGCCGATCCCGGTTCCTACGACGATGCCTATTGGTCCGGTTTTGGTGGCATAGGTGCTTCTAGGGACGCCGATCAGTTCGGCGATTATCTGCTGGCCCCCATCGAAGAGGGGTTGCCCGAGGCCCGGGCGACTGGAGTCGAGGCCAGCACTTGGGGTCAGATCAAGTCGTCCTTCTGAGGGATAGCGGTTGCAGGATAGTTTCAGGCGGGATTTACGGGGGACTGTAAATCCCGCCGTTCTCTTAGTCGGCGACTCAGCAAAGGAGGTATTGGGTGAGACAGGTACTGCTTGTGGGCCTGGCCGTGTTGGGGATGGGAGCCGGACATTGGGCCGCGGCGCGCCAATTTTACCAACTGGGGGGCCACGCTGGAAACCCTTGGCGTGAAAGCGGCACGCTGAGTTTCATCGACGTGGCAAAAGTGCCGGGTGCTATCCGCCCGTTCAGCGCCGATCGCGGCGAGAACCTGATTGCCTCAATGGGCGAGCGCAATGGGGGCATCACCAGCTTGGTGAGCATTTACACCCTACCGGCCAATTGGCTAGCAGAGCGCGTGTTGATCGTCGATGGCGATTCAACTACCGCCTTTGTGCATCCGCCGCGCATCAACTTCTTTCGCGGTCCCGGGTTTTTCTATACTACGCCGATGTTCTTCGATCTGGGAGCACCCTTTCCCATCGAAGCGATCCGCTTTGCAACCCGCGCCGACCATCCAGGGCACAAAATTCGCCAATTTAGGCTTTCGATTAACGACGGCCGGGAAGAGAGCAAAAACGAAAAAGGCAATCTCATCTGGACCTTGATTCACGACGAGAAGGACAACTTGAGTCCCGCAGTTGAACTGGATATCGAACCTCGGATAGCGCACCATGTCTATCTCCATCCTGTGGAAGTGGGCGAGACTTGGGAAGTGGCCGAGTTCGAGGTGTATGGTCAGGGGTTTGTTCCCCAGGCTTCGTTTCTGTCCGATCCGATCGATCTGGGGCGCGCATCCAGTTTGGGAAGCATTTGGTGGAGCGGCCAACTCGATCCAGCAGCGAAAATAGTCATCCAGAGCCGCAGCGGCAGCGATGACCAGCCCGAGGTCTATTGGCGCAAGACCGGCGTGGGCGAAGAGCAAGTGCCGTTGGCGGCCAATGGCCAGCCCATGAGCCGCCAAGACTATGAATCCATGCCCCAGAACGTGCGAGGACGCATCACGCAGGATTTGGAAAACTGGAGCGTATGGCACACTTATGAGTATGCCGCCGGACTCAGCGGCGTCCAGATTCGCTCTCCCAGTCCGCGGCAGTATGTGCAGTTACAGATCGCTTTTTTCTCCGCCCGATTGGCAGGGGGACAAATCGACTCGCTGTTTTTTGAATTTTCCCAACCCCCTATAGTCTCGGCGGCGATTGGCGAAATTTATCCTCCTTTTGTCGAGTCGGCCGATCCGGTTCGGTTCACCTATGCGGTGCGAACCCGACTGGCGGCCGAGCAATCGGGTTTCAATGCGCTCGCAGTGCACACGCCCGCTCGGCTGGAGGCGATCCACGAGGTGCGCATCGACCGCCAAGAGGTCGATTTTACCCCGAGTTTTGATCCGGCCGATCCCCACCATTTCGCCGTCCAATTCGCTCGCATCGATCAAGATCAAACGCTGCTGGAAGTCGATTTTGACGCCCGGGTCTTCAACTATGGGACGGTCTTCAACGGTGCCGTGTCGGACGCCGACAGCGACGAGGTGCCCCAGAGCGTGATTCCCGGAGATGCTATAAGCGAGTTGTTGAGCGACGTCTTGAACGTTCGCACGTCGCTCAAGGGCCGTCTGCTCAGTACCGTGGAGGTGGTTCCCAACCCGTTTTCACCCAACGGCGATGGCGTCAACGACCAAGCTCAGATCTCCTATACCCTACTGCGTCTGACCGATGTCGTGCCCCTTGAGACCGAAATCTATACGCTGGTGGGAAACCGCGTCCGCACCTTGGGCACTGGGCAAGGGGGGAGTGCGCTTTATCAAACTGCTTGGGATGGGCGGGATGACCAAGGCGAATTGGTCGCCCCGGGACTGTACATTTACCGCGTCGCGGTCGAAGCCGGCAGTGGCCGGCAGGAGCGACTGGGGTCGATCGCTTTGGCGTACTGATAAAAGATATGCGACACAGCAAACCATGGACTCGGCGAGGATCTGGGCTGGTGCTCATGTGGGGTCTCGCAGCGTGTTCTCCGGGCGCCGAAGTCGTCCTCGAACCCGGTGTGGTGGCGCGCATTGATTCGACGTCTATCTCGGCTGCCCAACTGCGCGATTTTGTCGTCCAGATGCCCCAGTCCTTGCGCCTGCAAGGACCGGGCGACCCCGTGCGGAAGCGCTACCTGCGCAGCCTGTTGGGCAAGCACTTGCTCGTGTTGGCGGCCAAAGAGCGAGGACTGGATACGGCCCAAGTCGTACAGGCTAAGGTAATGCAGTACTGGCGCCAGCACTTGGTCGATACGTATCGCCAGATCGCACTGGTGCCCAACGTGCAGGTTTCCGAAGAGGAGGTCCGCGCCTATTTCGCCGACAGTGGTCTAGACCGCAAGCGCCAGCTAGCCGGCATTCTGGTGGCAGACGACAGCACGGCCCAGCAGGTCTATGAGCAACTCGCAGCCGGTGGAGATTTTGCCCAACTAGCCGCCGAATACACCATAGACCAACGGTCGGCTGCCCAAGGAGGTGTACTCGGATTTATCGATTTGGAGCAGGCCCGCAGATTGCAGATTCCAGACGAGCTGTTTCGCAGTCTGCCAAACGGACAACTGTCGCCTATTCTGCCGATGGGCACGCGCTATCAGATCGTGCGTTTCCTCCAGGACCAGCCCGTGCTGCTCGCAGAAAAACGACCGCAGATTCGCAATATGCTCTACCAACGCAAGCGACTAGCCCAAGAAAGGGCGGCAGTCGCGTCCCTCATCCGCAAGCTAGACGTACAGCTAGTACCAGAGGGATTAGAGCTGCTGTTGAACAAAGCGGCCCTGCACACCCGAGTGCGCCTCACCCATCTGGCCGACGAGGAAGTGGGCCGGCCCCTGTTTACTTATAAGGGAGGGCAGGTATCTCTGGCAGATTACCTCAATGCCTTGTGGGGGGATATGCGGGCCCTGTCCGGCTGGGGGGTACGGGACAGTGCCGAGGTGGTTGATACCGCGAGGGAACTGGTCTTGACACCGGTTTTGTTGGCCGAGGCGGCGCAGCGGGCCGGATTCGAGACGACGGCGGATGGACAACGGCGATTACGGGAAATACGCACGGAATTTATGATCAAACAGCTACGCCAAGAAGAAATCATTGACCAAGCCGCGGCGAGCCATGAAGAAGCTAGAGATTTTTACGAGGACAATGAGGAGTTGTTCCGGGAGCCGGCCCAATACATCGTTGTTGAAGTGCTGGTCGAGACCGAAGTCGAAGCCGTCGGTTTGCTGCGCGCCATCGCCCAAGGCGCGACCCTCGGAACGCTCGCGCAAAAGCACACCACTCGCCAAGGTATGCGGGAAGAAGATGGCTTGCTGCATCTGGGCGAGTACGAGCGTTTGACGCTGCCGCGGCTCTTCGAGGCAGTAAAAGCGGCCGACCTCGACAAAATCACCGGCCCAGCGCACGTTGAAGGCGGATATAGCATTTTCAAGGTTCTCAATCGCCAGGGCGGGGAATTGTTGCCCTTTTTTCAAGTCGAGAAAAAGGCGCGGGCTTTGGTGCGCGGAGCAAAGCGCGAGCAACTGTTCGAGGACTTGATCGATGACTTGCTCGACCAGTACAAAGAGCGGATCGCCGTATCAGACCGGGCGTTGATGGCCGCTCTACCCGATACGTTGCTACAGCGCCATGCGCGGGAGGCTCCAACTCGCTAGGGATGGGTCTTTAACGCCGCGCAACCCGGCCCGACAGGGGGTCAGATCGCTGCTAAGGGCGATGTTGGCAGCACATACGTAGGTACGTCTTTACTTAGGACCATAGGTTATGCAACGCCGTTTACCTGAGCAGTACTCGATGATTTTGGCGGCAGCCGCGCGGACGGTCTGTTTGGTCGCCCTTTTTCTGGTGGTAGCGATAAACGGGGTGTGGGCCCAGTCGCCGGGTTACAGTTTGGGGGCCGACCGGGTGGAGGTGCGGACCCAGGCGCATTGGCAGGCCTGGGAGTTCCCCCGCGATATGGTGACGATCACGCCGTCTGGCTCGGTGCAGTCCAGATTTATACAAGTTCCGCACAACGCCGTATTAAATGCAGCCGACTTCAGCTATCCCATTGACGGCAGCTTGCGAGCGCAATACGCCAATTCGTTCCAAGGTGAAAACAACACCCTGCTGGCTCGCGGGGGTATCAAAAGGGCTGGTTCAAATCCGCAGCTAGCGGAGCGGGCTATTGACGCAGATTGGACTACCGCTTGGGAGCCGGATCTGGCCGATCCTCTGCGGGACTGGGTGTTGGAGATCGATCTTGGCCGCCTAGTGTCGGCCACCAAGGTCGTTGTGCGCTTTGCCGAAGAAGGCGATCCGTTTCTGCAATTCAGGGTGCATTCGGCTGGCGGGCAAAATCCCTTTGGCACGGCTGACCGCAGCGGCGCCTTGGACTACACCCTAGTGGGCAGCACGACCCAGCCCAATCGCGACCAGCGAGTCTTTGAGTTCGATCTCGCCCCGCTGGGTATCCATACCGAAGAGTGGACCGGCCGCATTGTCCAGTACCTGCGCATTGCGGCCACGGCCACCAATGGCCAGCGAGCGCAACAGCTAGCTGCCGCGGATTATCAGGCGTTGACCGCAGCCAATCAAGGCGCGGTGGAATACGTCTGGAAAATCGCCGGTGAAGAGCGTCTAGTAACGGCCGAGCGCTACGACCAGTTGCCACTTGAGCAGCAGGGTGGGGTGCGCTATTACCGCCGCGAACGGCCGCAACTTGCCGCGGTGGAAGTGTGGACTGTGGGAGAAAACATCGCCTTGGGAATCGTAGAACGCGGCGGTAATCTGCACGATGTCAATCCCAATTCTTCGCCCGAACTTGCCGTTGACGGCAATGTGCGCACCGAGTGGCAGGGCATGGTGTACTTCCCCACCGGCGAGACGGCTGAGTGGGGTCTGTTGAAAGTGAATTTGGGCTCCCACTTTTTGGTCCATGCCGTGCGCGTGATCACCCGCGTCGGCGGCAGAAATTTGCTTGGTTATAGATTGCGCGGTTCGGATGGCTCGCTGGCACCTGATGGCAGTTTAATCTGGGAGGAATTGAGTGGTCAGACGCGGCAGCTAAACCAGAATACGCGGCTGTTTGAAGATCGCTTTGCTCGGCGGCCGATGCGCTTTCTGGAATTTCGCAACCTAGATATTGCCCGCCGCACTAGGGCCCATGAAGGGCACCGGATATTGAGCACGGTGACCGAAATCCAAGTTTTTGCCAACGGATACCTACCGATCCTCGATATGACTTCCGATCTCATTGATCTGGGCAGTTCCAAGACGCTGACGACCATCGACTGGCAAGCCGACACCCCCTCGGGCACAGCGGTGGAAATCCGCACTCGCACGGGAAACGATCTGCGCGAGATAAACCGCTATTTCAAAAAAGATGGCACCGAAGTAGCCAACCAAGAAGAATACGACAAACAGCCGGCCTTCTTTAGAGGGGAGATCCTTACCGAGTTCTTGCCGGGACCGGGCTGGAGCAACTGGAGCCAAGTCTATGTCAGGCCGGGCGAAGTCATACGTTCCCCCAATCCCCGACGCTATATGATGATCCAGACGAGACTGCTCAGTGAAGACGCCGCCGCCGCCAGCCTCCAGTCGATCCAAGTCCATTTCACAGCGCCGCTCGTCGAGCGCATCGCCGGGGAAATAGAGCCCAAGCGGAATGTCCGCCTCGGCGAACGCACCGATTTCGACCTATTCATCCGCCCCTCCTTTGCTACCCGCGACCCGGGCTTCGACCGCATCCGTCTCGTAGCGCCTTCGCGCGCGAATATCGAACTGCGCCAAGTGAGTTTGGGCACCGGCAACGAGGAGATATTCGCCGAAGTGGCCAAAGGCCGTTTTGAGAATGAAGTGGGGGACGTGCTGGAATTGACCAAGGTGGCAAGGGACACGCTGCAACTGGGCCTGCCAAGGATATTGCGGCGAGGCAGTGCGGATATTGTGCGGGTCTCTTTTTCGTCGCATGTCTTTGTCAGTGGTGCCACTTTTGGCGCCGAAGTGGGGCACTCAACGCAAGCGGATGACTGGCAGCGGGTGGACCCGGCAGACCCGGTGGGAGATGAATTAGCCGCCGGTGAGGGGTTGACAGTCTTGACGACCGATAGTCCGGGTCGGATTGGGACCATCGAGGTCGCTCCCGCCACTTTCACCCCAAATGACGACGGCATTAACGATGCGGCTGTCTTTTCGTTTGCCGTGCTCAAAGTCAATGTAGCCCGGCAAGTAGCGGTGGATTTATACGACTTGGCCGGCCGCCACGTGAAGCGTCTTGCTGAGCGGCGCAATAGGGCAAACGGGCTATATCGCCTGGTCTGGGACGGACGGGACGAAAGGGGAACTTTAGTGTCCCCGGGCCTGTACCTCGCCCGTATCGAGGTGGATGACGACGCCGGAGACGCCAACTCGGCTGCCCGCCTAGTTGGGGTGGCGTATTGATTGTTGCGCGGCGACAGCCAGCGGAAACTGTAAGGCGGCCCAGCCGATTCTTCCCCCCACTGCTCTGCTACTTGTACCGCGTTTGCACGACCCGTCTTGATATAGCAAAGATTCTCGGTTTAATTGGAAGGTGCGCTACGAGCGCGGAATGAATGAACGCTTTGTCTAATTACTACGAACATGGGCCGCTCGTCCTGTTGCAGCGTCCGATCGCTCTCATCGGCTTCCTCGGCGTTGACCAACATGGCTTGGGCCGCGACTTAGCCGCGTTGAGCGGCTTGCCCCTCGTCGAAGTGGATCGCTGGATCGAACACGAGGCCGGCCAGTCCTTGGTTGCCCTCGTGCAGACGCAAGGCCTAGCAGCGCTGCGCCAATTAGAAGACCGCTTTCTCGCCCAAGCGTTGGCCGCTCGTCCGCCCGGTATCGTCGTCTTGGGCGATGGGGCACTGATCAAAGAGGCTAATCTCCGGCAGGTACTAGACAAAGCGACGCTGGTGTACCTCAAATTGTCGCTGGCTGCCACCTATTGGAAGCTGCGCCACCAAGCCGTCGGGCCGCATCTGCTGCTGCAACCGCCCGAAAGTACGGCGGAACTGCGACCGCTGTTGGCCGAGCGCCAAGCTGGCTTTGACCAAGCCCATGTAGTATTGGACTTGGACGAGATGACGCCCGAGGCGGTCCTGCGCCACTTGTTGGATAAGCTGCCCCAATGGGGCGCCACACCGCCCGAATCGTAGCATTGCCCTACCCGGTCTTCAGCGATACTTTTTGGGCTGCAATCGCCCTTGTTCCCCTCATTTCAGGAGACTTTTTATGTCAGACCCTCAGTTGCTTCTCGGCGACGAGGAGATGCAGCAGTTCATAGCCGAGGGCTATCTCACGCTCAAGTCCTCACTGCCGGCCTCTTTCCACCAAGACATCTACCAGCGCACCGAAGAGGTCTTTGCCAAGGAAGGCAATCCCGGCAACAACGTCCTGCCTCGCATCCCGATGGTGCAACAGGTCTTTGACGATCCGGTCGTGCGCGGTGCCCTCACTTCGGTGGTCGGCCCAGATTACATCATGCACGCCCACCGCCACTGCCACATCAATCAGGCCGGCAGCGAGGGGGGTGGCTGGCACAAGGATAGCTACTGGGGCTATCACAAGGTGCGCTACCACCGCAATCGCTGGGTAATGATTTTCTATTACCCGCAAGATGTCACCTTGGAAAACGGTCCTACCGCGGTCATGCCCGGCACGCATTACTACAACAAGCGCGCCGCCGACGAGCAGGACGAACGGCACTTACCCGTCCTCGGCGAAGCGGGCACCTGCACCTTGGTGCATTTCGACTTGTGGCACCGGGCCATGCCCAACAGCACAGCGGCCAACCGCTACATGATGAAGTTCCAATTTACCCGCCTCAGCGAGCCGAGCCGGCCCAGTTGGAATCGCCAAGTCCCAGAGTGGCCGGCCAATGGCTCGCGGCCCTCTACCAAGCATCGCGTCGTGTGGTCGCGGATATGGGATTGGCACGCCGGAGCCCAAAGTCGCGCTGCGGCCAACGGGCACATTGAGCAACTAAGCGAGTCCCTTAACGGAACGCTAGAACAACGCTTGGCCGCGACCGATGCCCTCGGTGGGCTGGGGCACAAGGCCGCGCCCGCAGTGGCCGCGCTGCTCGGGGCCCTGGGCGACGAAGCCGAGCCGGTGCGCCTCAACGCGGCGTATGCCCTCGGGGCCGTGGGTGCGGCCGCCGTAGGCCCGTTGATTGCCGCCTTAGACGACGAGCGCGAACACGTGCGGGAACACGCGGCGTATGCGCTGAGTGCGGTGGGCGAAGCAGCGGTAGAAGCCTTGGTCGCGGCGCTCGGCGACGAGCACGCCCACGTGCGGGGTTTTGCCGCGTACGCGCTGGGCGACATGGGGGCGCGGGCCGGTGCGGCGGCGGCGGCGGCCTTGTGCGCGCTGGGCGACGACCCGGACGCATGGGTGCGGCGCAACGTGGCCGAGGCGCTTGGGACTATTGAGTTGAATCCAGCCGCCTCGGTGCCGGCGTTGGCGGTGCTGCTGGCCGACGAGGACGAGCAGGTGCGCTTTAACGCGGCCTATGCGCTGGCCCACTTCGGCCCGGCGGCGGCGGCGGCTACCGACGCACTGGCCACCGCCCTTGGCGACGAGAATCGCTATGTGCAAGGCCACAGCACAGCGGCCCTGCAACAGATTGGCACCCCGCAAGCCCAAGACCTATTACTCCGTCATTTGACTGCGGCGCGCTGGTGTCCCATAATGACCAAGGAGACTACGTTCTGAGCGAATCACGGGTGAAGGTTAAGGTCCACCAATACATCGACCAGCACCAAGAGCAGTTGATTGGCAACGCGCAGGCGCTAGTGGGCGTGGATACCACCAATCCGCCGGGGCGCAACTACCAGGCGATGAGCGACGCGCTCTTGGGCCGTTGTCGGGACTTGGGGCTGGCGGCTAAAGTGTACCGGGTCCCAGACCAAGAGGTGCGCCGCGTCCTCGGCTCGAGCGAGTTGCCGCGCTACAACCTGATTGCGCGGTGGGATGCTGGCCGGCCGCAGACGGTACACTTTAATGCGCACTACGATGTGGTGCCCTGTGCCGGGCAGTGGAAATTCGGCGATCCTTTCGAGCCGGGGCTGGCCGGCAACGCGCTCTATGGCCGCGGCGCTGGAGACATGAAAGGCGCCATCGCCGCGTTGCTGATGGCCGTGGAGGCACTCATGCAAACGGGTGCTGAGCCGGCTTTTAACATCGAGTGTTCGTTCACTGCCGACGAGGAGACCGGCGGCCAATTGGGCGCCGGATGGATTGTACATAAAGGGCTAGTAAACGCCGATTTTGCGGTCGTCTGCGAGGGAGCGGCTGGGACGCAGGTCGGCTGCGGCCACAACGGCGTGCTCTGGTTAGAGGTCGAGCTGACGGGCAAGGCCGCTCACGCTTCTAGCCCACAACAGGGGGTCAACGCCTTTGAGGCCATGTCGAGCGTGGTGCAGAAATTGCAAGCCTACAAGCAGAAACTGAATGCGCCCCAGGGCTGCTACGTGGATTTCGACGGTCGGTCGCGTAACCCCACGCTCAATATCGGCGGTGTGTTCTCAGGCGGGGAGGGCGACAAGATCAACACTGTGCCGGCCTATGCCCGCTTTTCGCTCGATCGGCGCTTAGTGCCCGGCGAACAGATTGCGGCCGTCGAGCGTGCGTTGCGCCGCGCGGTGGAACGGGCCGCTGAGCCGCCCTGCCGAGTGACGGCACCGTTGCGGATTGAGCCGTGCGTCGTCGATGCCGAGCACGCGCTGCCCCAGGCCTTTGCCCAGGCTGTGCAAGCCGTGCGCCGCCGCGCCGCTAGTTACCGGCTCAGCGCTGGCTTTACCGACTTGCACTACTTTGCCATTGACGGCGGCCTGCCCGGCATTGGCTATGGTGTCAAGGGCGAGCGCATTCACGGGACCGATGAGCGCGTGCGGGTGCGCGACTTGGCGTTGACCGCGCGCACGTACGCCGAGTTTATGCTGCGCGGTTTGGAGGCCCATTGAGCGAAAATCTGCGACGCTTTTTGTGGACGGCGTACGACCGCTTGGGCGGCCTGGTGGGCTACAATTTGCTGTGGAGCGCGTTGAGTCTGCCCTGGATCGCCGGGGCCTACGCGCTCTTGTACCTGGGGTTTGGCTTGGGCGGCTTGGCACTGGTGGGCGCGGCCGTCTTAGCCGCTACGGTGCTGTTGAGCGCACCGGCCACGGCCATGCTCTGCGCCGCTGGGGCCGCTTGGGCGCGGGGCCGGGACTTTGGCCTACGGGAGTTTTGGGCGGCTGGCCGGGCGTTTTTTTGGCGCGCCCTCGCGCTGGGCTTGCTGATGGTCGCCGCGGTCGCACTGGTGCTGGCCAACGTGGTCTTTTATCAGCGGCTGGGCGGCTGGCTGGGGGTGTTTTTGAGCGGGCTGATGGTCTGGTTCTTGCTGCTGCTAGGCATGGTTGCGGTGTATATTTTTCCAGTGCTGGTCACCCAAGAGCAATCGGTGTGGTCAACGGTGCGCTACAGTTTTCTGCTGTCGGTCGATAATGTAAAGCCCTCGCTGGTCTTTCTGCTGACTGCCGGCTTGGCCTTGGGCCTTGGCGTTGCTTCTGGCTTGGGGTTGTTTTGCGGTGGCTTGGCGGCTTGGGCTTTGTGGATCAGCGTCGGCTTTCGCACGCTCTTGCCCAAGTACACCGGCCAGCCCCTGCCCCGCGAAGCCCCGCGTCGGTTGCGCGAACTGATTCGTCCTTGGGAGGCCTGAGCATTGGACTTGCCCAAACTGGTAACGGGCCGAGAGATGGCCGCAGTCGATCGGCGGGCGATTGCAGAAGCCGGTATTGCTGCTGTCGAACTCATTGAGCGGGCGGGCACAGAGGTGGTGGCGGCCATTGCGGCGCGCTGGGATGGCTTGGCTGGTTTGCAGGCCGTAGTTGTGTGCGGCAAGGGCAACAATGGCGGGGACGGGTTTGCCGCCGCTCGGCTCTTGCGGGCAGGGGGTGGGGCGGCGCGCGTCTTCCTCGCGGCAGACCGCGCAGCCGTGCAAGGGGCTGCGGCGGCGCACTTGCGCCGTTGCGAGCAGGAGGGCGTGGCCGTCGCAGTGCTCGGCGATGACCTGGCTCGGCTCGACGCAGCGCTTCAGCAAGCCGACTTGGTGATTGACGCGCTTTTGGGCACTGGATTGCGCGGGGCACCCCGTCCCGCTATGGCGCGCGTGATCAAGCGCGTGGCCGAGTGCCAAAGGCCGGTAGTGGCCGTCGATATTCCCTCGGGCGTCGAAGCCGATACCGGGCAGGTGCACGGCGCGGCCGTACAAGCCGTGCTGACGGTGACTTTCGGCTTGGTCAAAGTCGGTCAGCTATTCTATCCCGGTCGGTCGCATTGCGGTGCGCTGCACTTGGCCAATATCGGTTTCCCCGAGTCTATCCTGCGCGACGCGCCGGCCCAAGCTCGGCTGCTTTCGGCCGAGGGGCTTCAGCCCCTGGTGCCGCGGCGTCGTGGCGACGAGCACAAGGGAAGCTGTGGGACGGTGGCCGTGGTCGCCGGTTCGGTGGGCATGACCGGGGCGGCCGCGCTGACCGCGGATGCTGCGCTCAGCAGCGGAGCGGGTCGGGTCCATTTAGGGGTGCCGGCCAGTCTCAACGACATGCTCGAGGTCAAGCTCTCGGAGGTGATGACCCGGCCGTTGCCCGAAGTGCGCAAGCGGCGCTGTTTGTCGCTGCGGGCCTTGGGCCCATTGCGCGCTATGTTGACCACAGCCGATGTCTTGGCCTTGGGGCCGGGACTGGGTCGCTATCGAGAGACCGCGGAGTTGGTCCGGCGGCTGGTGTTGCAAACGGAGTTGCCCCTCGTTTTGGACGCCGACGGGCTTAGCGCGTTCGCCGGGCGAGCCGATGAGCTAAAGGGTCGCTCGGCGCCGCTGGTTCTCACGCCCCACGTGGGCGAGTTCGCTCGCTTGAGCGGGTTGGACAAGCGGCAGATTGTCGAGGCACCGATGGCTGTAGCCGGCGACTTTGCCGGCGAATTTGGCGCGACGCTGGTGTTGAAGGGCGCACCGACGGTCGTGGCGTTGCGCGATGGGCGGGTGGCGGTCAACGCCACCGGCAATGCGGGTATGGCCACGGCTGGGTCCGGCGACGTGCTGACCGGGATTATCGCCGGGCTGATGGCCCAAGGGCTAGCCGAGGAAGCCGCGGCCTGCCTGGGGGTTTACGTCCACGGGCGGGCGGGTGATCGGGCGGTTGAGCGGCTGGGAGAATGGGGGATGCGGGCGGGCGACCTTGCCGACGAGATCGCCTTGGCGATGGTCGATGCGGCGCGGTCTGCTTGACAGGTCTGGGGCGATGCTTTAATCTGAAAATGGCAGTAAAAACGGAGTGCTGATGGGGCACTTCTTGGCTTTTCATTTAATTTACACCAGTTGCAGGGCTTGCTTTATGGCCGAGGCCGACGTCAAAGACGCCATTGAAGAAATGATCGAAGAGTCCTACTTGCTGGGGCTTTCAGAAGAGGAAATTCTCGCTGATTTTAGCCGCTTTATCGACACCTGCTATACCGTTATTCAGGACCATGTAAAAAGCCGCGCAGCACTCAGCCGCTTGGCCGAGAATTTGGCGCGCGAGAAAACCAGTACTCGCAGTATCGACCTCCCCACCGAGCTGGGCAAGGTCGCGGCCCAGGACGCCCAGCGGGCCTGCGCGGAAAAAGCGGCGCGCCGCAAGCGCATGGTTTTAAAGGCCATTGCCGACTACGATCCCCAGCTAGTTCGCCTCATCAACGAGCAGCGCTTTCAGGTCGATCTCCAAGAAGTGGTGCGCCCCAAGCTCAAGGTCGGTCAGGGCCACGATTGGGAACGCTACGGCCAGCTCTTGCTCCAAGCCGGCTGCATCACCGTAATCGCGCTGCTGATGGTTCTCATTTACATAAGGCTTTAGGACAGTACGAGTTGATAGAGACGTGCAGTTCAAGCCCCTTGCTCGAGTCATTCGTACGGGGATTGGCGCTGCACTCGACGCCATTCAGATGGCCGAAGACCGCGAACTGTTCAAAGCGGCCATACCCGGTGGAGCTTGCGTCCACAGCTTCTAATACCGCAGGCTCTTGATGCTTGGCAAACAATGCGTTCCGCAGCATCGCTGAGCAGTTGAATACCTTGACGGTCGCGATGAGTATTTTATTTTTTTAAAGTTAGCAAAGGGAGAGAATATCAATTTCTAAAAAGCTATTTTCCTGTCTATTTACGCAGATACTTTGCCTTGTTGGACACGGAGACGCCCAAGAGACTAGGCCAAGCACGATAACGGTTTATGATAGCAATGAGGTTCCCCATCTGATGCTGGAACCGCTGCCGTGGCCGTCAAGTCTCGATTCACCTGATTTACAAGAGGAACTGGCAAGAGAGGACTTTGCTGCGTGTGAGGCGAAACTCCTTAGGTTTTTGTCTCAGGCAGATAGTGTCTTAGAAGCTAAGGTTGCGTTGTATAACGCATTGGGTTCCTTTGCGATGGCTCAAGCAGATGTCTCCTCTGCCGAAGCCGAAGCATTGCGCCACATTCGCCGGGCGGCCAACTATTTCTCAAAGGGCGATTCAATCGCAAGTGCTAGGCCTATCGAACTTAGGCTCCACCGGGCACACCTTATCCACAACGGGTCAGATGCACTACATCGCTTAGGAAAAATCCAGGAAGCGCTCCTAAAAACCGAGGAATTACTACATGGCTTTGCAGGAGTAGGAACCGGTCGCATGAGCGATGCGTTGGTTGCCAGAGCCCTCCAAAAGGCCGCGATGCTGCGCCGGGCCTTGGGACAGGACGATCAGTCAGTTGCCTCGTTTCTCGACAGCCACACCGATCATACCAGCGAGTTGGTAGCCCTAGTCGCCAAGAAAGAGTTTCTGACAACACAACTGCATACAGGAGATATAGACCGCGCCCGGACCAGACTCAACCGCATGAGGTCTGAGTACTCGGGAATAGATTCAGTCGGTCATCTATCGGTCGTCAGCATAATTCAATTATTTGACGGTATGATCGACAGCATCAGTGAGACTGGAAAGGCGGCTACGCCGACACGCGAGCATTGAAACTACTCCATGCCCAAACGCACAGATATTAAAAAAATAATGCTCATTGGCTCTGGCCCCATCGTCATTGGCCAGGCCTGCGAGTTTGATTATTCGGGAACGCAAGCCTGTAAGGCGCTGGTCGAAGAAGGCTACGACATCGTCTTAGTCAACAGCAATCCGGCGACGATTATGACCGATCCCGAGACAGCCCAGCGGACGTACATCGAGCCGATTACGCCGGAGATTTGTGCGCGGATCATCGCGGCTGAAAAGCCGCAGGCCCTGCTGCCGACGCTCGGCGGCCAAACCGCGCTCAACACGGCGGTGGCCTTGGCCGAAAGCGGCGTTCTCGCCGAGCACGACGTCGAGATGATTGGCGCTGCACTCGACGCCATCAAGATGGCCGAAGACCGCGAGCTTTTTAAAGCGGCCATGGATCGGGCCGGGTTGGCCATGCCCCGGGGAGCTTTTGTCCACAGCTTCGCCGAGGCCCAAAAACACCATGCCGAATTGGGCTATCCGACGATTATCCGCCCCTCTTTTACGCTCGGCGGCTCTGGCGGCGGCATCGCGTACAACGCCGAGGAATTCGAGCGGATTGTGCGCCATGGCCTCGACCTAAGCCCGATCGACGAGGTGCTAATTGAGGAATCGGTGCTCGGGTGGAAGGAATTCGAGCTGGAGGTCATGCGCGATCACCGCGACAACGTGGTCATCATCTGCTCAATTGAAAACTTCGACCCCATGGGCATTCACACTGGCGACAGCATCACGGTTGCGCCGGCGCAGACCTTGTCCGACAAAGAATACCAGCACATGCGCGACGCGGCCATCCGCATCATGCGCGAGATCGGCGTAGATACCGGCGGGTCCAACATCCAATTCGCGGTCAATCCCACCGATGGCCGCATGGTCGTAATCGAGATGAACCCCCGGGTCTCGCGCTCCTCGGCGCTGGCGTCTAAAGCAACGGGCTTTCCCATCGCCAAAATCGCCGCCAAACTGGCCGTCGGCTACAGTCTGGACGAAATTCGCAACGACATCACCCGCGAGACCCCGGCTTCTTTTGAGCCGACCATCGACTATGTGGTGACCAAAATTCCGCGCTTTACCTTTGAAAAATTCCCCAGCACACCAGACGCACTCGACACCCAGATGCGCTCGGTGGGAGAGACGATGGCCATTGGTCGGACCTTTAAGGAGTCGCTGCAAAAAGGCTTGCGCTCGCTGGAGGTCGGCCGGGCGGGTTTTGGCGCCGACGGCAAAGATTTCAGCGCGGCCAAGGTGGCCGACGAGGAACTGCGCGAGAAATTGCTGCGTCCCAACTCCCAGCGCATGTTCTACCTCAAGCTGGCCATCGCCAAAGGCTACACCCACGACGAACTCTATGGTCTGACGGGCATTGATCGGTGGTTTCTCGACCAGCTCTACCAGCTTTTTGAACTCGAACAACAGCTAGCGCAAGAAGATGTGTTGGCAGACGCCGCTTTATTGCGCCGCGCCAAGGAGTGGGGATTTAGCGATCGCCAGCTAGCCCATCTCACCGGCGGCGACGAGGCGAGTGTCCGCCGCCGCCGCCGCGCGTTGGACATTCGCCCGGTGTACAAAACAGTCGATACCTGCGCCGCTGAATTCGCAGCCCACACCCCGTACCACTACTCGACCTATGAGCGCGAGGATGAAGCGCAGCGCTCGACGCGCCAGAAAATCGCCATTCTCGGCGGCGGGCCCAACCGCATCGGCCAAGGGATTGAGTTCGATTACTGCTGCGTTCATGCGTGTTTTGCGCTGCGCGAAATCGGCTATGAGACCATCATGGTCAACTCCAATCCCGAGACCGTCAGCACGGATTACGACACGGCCGACAAGCTCTACTTCGAGCCGCTGACGGTCGAAGACGTGCTGCACATCGTCGAGCGCGAAGCTCCAGACGGCGTCATTGTGCAGTTTGGCGGGCAGACTCCGCTGAATTTGGCCGCCGAACTAGCGCGCGAAGGCGTACCCATCATCGGCACCTCGCCCAGCAGCATTGACCTAGCCGAAGATCGCCAGCGCTTTGGCCAGTTGTTGAGCCAACTGGGCATCCGCCAACCAGAAAATGGCATGGCCGCCAGTTGTGAAGAGGCGTGCGCGATTGCCGCGCAGATTGGCTTTCCGGTCTTGGTGCGGCCCTCGTACGTGCTGGGCGGGCGGGCGATGGTTATCGCCTACGATGTCAAAAGCCTCCAAACCTACATGAACGAGGCCATTGAGATCGCGCCCGAGCGGCCGGTGCTCATCGACCGCTACTTGCAAGGCGCGGAGGAATTCGATGTAGATGCCGTGGCCGATGGGACCGATGTGGTCGTCGGTGGGATCATGCAGCACATCGAGCACGCAGGTGTGCATTCGGGCGACAGTGCCTGCGCCTTGCCGCCCTACGACACGCCGGCCAAGCACATCGAAGCCATGCGCGAACACACCCACGCGCTGGCGCAGGCCCTGGGCGTGATCGGCCTGATGAACGTGCAATACGCCGTCTATCAAGGCGAAGTCTATGCGATTGAAGTCAATCCTCGGGCTTCGCGCACTGTGCCTTTTGTCAGCAAGGCCATTGGTCGTCCGCTGGCCAAGATCGCCGCGCTAGCCATGGTGGGGGTGAGCTTGCGCGAGCAGGGCTTTACCGCCGAGGTCGTGCCCGCGCACGTCTCCGTCAAGGAAGCGGTGTTGCCCTTTATAAAATTCCCCGGGGCCGATAGCTTGCTGGGGCCGGAGATGAAGTCCACCGGCGAAGTCATGGGCATTGGCCGCGACTTTGGCACGGCCTTTCTCAAGGCGCAGATGGGGGCGGGTTCGCTGTTGCCGTCGCACGGCCGGGTCTTTATCAGCGTGGCCGACTGCGATAAAGAAGATGTCTTGCCGGTGGCGCGGCGGCTGTGCGCGGCCGGATTTGAGTTGGTGGCTACGCAGGGCACGTGCGATTTCCTCGCCAAGCACGGCATCGCCGCCGAGCGAGTACACAAAATTCACGAGGGCAGTCCGCACATCGAAGATGCAATTCGCAGCCGCCAGATCGATCTGATTATCAACACCCCGCTCGACGAACCGTCCTACTACGACGACTTTGCCGTGCGCCGAGCCGCTGTCGTAACCGGCGTCCCCTATACGACGACGATGGCCGGAGCCCGGGCGGCGGCCGCAGGCATTGAGGCGTTGCAACGCGCCGAATTGGGCGTGCAAGCCCTGCAGGATTACCATCGGAGCTAGGAAACAGCTCGTGCGAACCGCGCCCTCGGTGCTGTTGCTGACTTGTTGTCTGGCGATTTCGGCCTGCGTCTATTTCAATACGTTTTACAACGCCAAAAAATCCTTCCGCGAGGCCGAAAAACAACGGCGCGAACACGAAGAGACCTACGCCGACTGGGCCTTTGACCGGGCGGGTCCCGAATTGCAGCGGCAGCGCTCGTCGCAGGCCGACCAACTCTACGACAAAGCAGTGCGCAAGGCGTCCAAAGTGCTCGACGAATACAAGGAGAGCGACTTAGTTGACGACGCCATGTTCTTGATCGGTCGGGCCTATTACTGGCGCGGCGAGTACCTCAACGCCCAAGAGTCGTTCCGCGACTTGGAAACCTTTTTCCCGTCCAGTCCGTACTTCGATCAAGCGCGCTACTGGCGCGCCCGCTGTCTAGAGGAGCAGCG
The DNA here is from genome assembly GCA_965221515.1 of Candidatus Latescibacterota bacterium. Lineage (GTDB taxonomy): Bacteria > Latescibacterota > UBA2968 > UBA8231 > UBA8231. The sequence goes on along the minus strand of OZ244897.1, from coordinate 1,659,939 downwards.
GATTGACGACCAAGCGCAGGCGCTCTACCGTGCGCTGTTTGACGAAGCCGAAGAAAAAATTGCCGTCCAAGCGGGCCTGCACTTGGCCGAGATGGCGCACGACCGCGAGGACTACGTCGCCGCTATACGGGAATATCGGGCGGCCCTAGCAGCCTTTACCAACAGCGCGGTGCGTGCCCAATTGTGGCTGCGCTTAGGCGAGGCACTGATGGCCTTAGCGGATCCGGTGCGCTTGGATGAGGCGTTAGCGGTTTTCGACGAAGTGCTAAAGGCCGATCCTAGCGAAGATCAAAAGTACCGCGCTCGGCTCAACAGCGGCCGCGTTCTCTACGCTATGGGAGCCGCCGAAGAGGCCCTAGCTACCTACGTCAGCTTGCTCGCTGAGGGCCGCTTTCGTCGCTTTGAAGGGCGCACTCGGCTGCTAATCGGCGAATGGTATCAGGGCCGTCGGTTGCTTGCCGAGGCGTTGGCTGAGTACGAAAAGGTTCGCAACGACTTCCCCCAAACGCCCTCGGCGGCCATGGCGCTATATCGCATCGGCTTGCTGCACGTACAGGAATATGGCGATACCGAGTTGGGGCGCGAGTACCTTGAGGAGAGCAGTCGCGAGAGCCCGGGGGCGCAGGGCGTACTTTTGGCTCAGGAGATGCTGGGGCACATGCGCCGGTTGCAACAGATTCAGCGCCAGATCCACCGCGCCGATTCGCTTTACGCCGACTCGCTAGACGCGGTGCAGGGGCCGCTGTTGTGGCCGGCCGCAGCGGCGCCGGCTGACACGGTGGTAGTGGCACGGAGTTTGGCTGTGCTCGACGACCTGTTCAGCGCGTGTGAACTCTATCGCGACGACATTGGTCAGGCCGATTCGGCCCGCGCGTACTACAAAGAGGTAATCCGCCGCTTCCCCGACAGCGACCAATTGCCCCGCGCCGTGTACAGCCTCGCTTGGATCGAACTGCAAATGCGCGACGACGAAGAGTCCGCTAGGCCCCATTTGCTGCGGCTAATTGAGGAGTTTCCCACCTCGGCGCACGCCAACGAAGCCCGCCGCTTGCTGGGGCAAAAGCTCGAGGCCACAGCCGAAGAGCTAGCGGCCCGCGAATTTGCGCGGATCGAAACATTGCGCCTGGCCCAACCGGCAGCTACCGCGGTGTACATCCCGCTGTTAGATAGCTTGAGCCAGGCCTTTACCGGTACGCCCACTGGCGGTAAAGCGGCGTTTTTGGCCGCCAATACCTATGAAAATGTCGTTGGCGATACGCTCGCAGCCGAGCAGCGCTATCAATTGTTGCGCACCGAGTTCGCCGAGACGCGGTTTGGCAAGCTGGCCCAGCAGCGGTGGGAAGCGCGTCAAGAAAAGCTCATTGACAAGCTAGAGCGCAGCCTAAAGGCGATCGGCGGCCAGCTCGGCCCGGGGGAGCGGATTGAGTTACTCGCCTTGGAGCCGGATACGCTCGACACGGTGGCGTTGGCGCGCAAATACATTGGCTTTGCCGAGCGGGCCCAGCGGCGCGGGGATGTTGCGCTGGCCCGCGATTTTTACGAGCGCAGCATTGAGCAGCAAGTCGCCAACCCGCGCGCTTTGTATCAACTCGGCAACATCAACTGGGAGGACGGCTATTTCAACGACGCCATCGAGTTCTACCGTCAGGCCCTGTCCTTTGACAAGCGGAATCTCAACCTCTATTACCGGCTCTGGCGCGCCTTTACCGAGCAGGGGGTAGAAGACTCGGCTAATCACTACCTGCGGGAGGTCTCACAGCGCGATCGCAACAGCGCCCAGATTCGCTTTTTGTTGGAGCAGTACCCGGATTTTCAGGGGGGCCGAGACCGCGAGGACTTGGCCATAGAAGCGATGATCGAGCTCGATTTGTCGATCCCGTCCGATGCGCTAGGGTGGAAAGAAGGCGACCTAGGATTGAGCGATTGGCCGCTCGTTCGGCAAGTGGTGCGGCCAGCCTATCGGGCGGCGGTCGAGGATTCGGTCGAAGTATTGCTCGATGTGCTAATCGACCGCCAGGGACGGCCCGAGCAAGTGGAAGTCTTTCGCGGACAACCGCCTTATGTCGAAAGCGCGGTCGATGCAGCATATGGCTATAGTTTCTATCCGGCGGTGCGGCGCAACGGCGAGGAGATCAAATCGTGGGTCGAGTTGACTGTGCCGTTTGGCTTGTCGCAAGCAGAAGGGCAAGAGCCGTGATTGACCAGCCAGCGCGTCTGTTGAGCAACCGCGAAGTTGCCGCGGACTTCTATTTGGCGCGGCTTAATGCACCCTACATTGCCGCGCGGATCGAGCCGGGGCAGTTTGTCAATATTCAGGTCGGCGCGGGAGTGGCTCCCTTGTTGCGCGTTCCGCTGAGTGTGAGTGGCGTCGAGCGCGAGGCCGGTATTATCGAGGTATTGTACGAGGAGGTGGGGCCTAAGACGCGGATTTTGAGCCAAGTCGAGCCGGATGCCGTCTTGCCGACGCTAGGCCCGCTGGGCCGCGGATTTGCGCCGCCGCCCAAAGACGCGCACGTCGTACTGGTCGGGGGCGGCATCGGCGTGCCACCGCTGCTTTACTGGGGATTGGAACTGAGGCAGCGGGCGCACCAAACGGCGCTGTTGGTCGGCGCGCGGACGGCGGCCAAGCACCTACCCAGCCAGTTGCTGGAGCCGGCTGCGGACTCCGTGCGCCTGGCCACCGACGACGGCAGCCTTGGCCACGCCGGCTTAGTCACCGATCTGTTGCAGGACGCGCTAGCTAAAAAAGGGCCGAGCGCGGTTTATTGTTGTGGGCCGCACGCGATGATGCAGGCGGTGGCCGCGCTATGCCTACAGGCCCAAGTCCCGTGTCAGGTTTCGCTCGAAGAGTACATGGCTTGCGGCATCGGCATCTGCGTGGGCTGCGCCGTCGAGTTGGCGACGGCCCAAGGCGATACGGACTATGGCCGCTACGCCCGCGTCTGTGTGGATGGGCCGGCGTTTGATGCGCGGCAGATAAAATGGGGCAGCCCATGGCCGGCCTGAGCCTAGACTTTGCCGGCGTCCAACTGCACAACCCGGTGCTTTTGGCGTCGGGCACCTGCAACTACGGTCAGGAGCTTTTGCCGCTGACCGATGTTGCGCGCTTGGGCGGGCTGGTTACTAAGACTATTACGCCGCAGCCGCGGGGCGGCAACCCACCCCAGCGCATCGTCGAGACGCCAGCCGGAATGCTCAATTCCATTGGCTTGCAAAACCCCGGGTTGGCGGCTTTTGTCGCTCAGCAATGGCCCTTGTTGGCCAGTTTGGACGTGCCGGTGGTGGTCAATATCGCCGGGTTTGCAGTCGAGGAATTCGGGCAGATGGCGGCGAGTCTCGAAGCGTTGGCCGGCATTGCCGCGCTCGAAGTCAATATATCCTGCCCCAATGTCGAGGCCGGCGGCGACAACTTCGCCACTCGGCCCCAGACTGCGGCCGCAGCTATTGCCGCAGTTCGCCGCCGCACTCAGCGGCCGGTTATCGCCAAGCTGACGCCCAATGTCACAGATATTGCCGAGATTGCCCGCGCCGTAGTGGATGCGGGAGCCGATGCGGTCTCGCTGATCAATACGCTGGTTGGCATGGCCATTGACGTGGAGCGGCGGCGGCCCGTTTTGGGCGGCGTTACCGGCGGCTTGTCCGGCCCGGCGGTCAAGCCGGTGGCCCTGGCCATGGTGTGGAAGGTAGCCCAAGCGGTCGCCGTGCCGGTTATGGGTATCGGCGGTATTACTACTGCCAGCGATGTCTTAGAGTTTATGGTCGCCGGTGCTTCCGCCGTCCAAGTCGGCACGGCCAATTTTGCCAACCCCAATGCCGGGGTCCAAATCGCCGAGGACCTCCACACCTATTGCAACGAGCGCGGTATTGAGCGCATTGCTTCGCTGGTCGGCAGTTTGCGCTGTTAGCCAAGCTGAGCGCGATGGCATCGAGGAAGTCATGGTCGGCGCTGGAGGAGGGCTAGCGCAGCATCGAGTGCGGCCGCAATGGGGATTGCCGCGATGTCGGCGGCTGGTGCTTGCAGGACTTGGCTGTGCTTGCCGGCTGGTGCCCACAGCCGCGGATCGGTGGGGCCGAACAGCGTCAGGGTCGGGGTGCCGACAGCCGCGGCTAGGTGCCCAGGACCGGAGTCGTTGCCGATGAAGAGCGCGGCTTTGGCCAGCAGGCCGGCGAGGGTGCGTAGGTCTGGGGGATGGAGCGCGGGTAGGTTGCCGACTGCGAGCTGGCGTTCGCGTTCGACGGGGCCGCACAGCAGCGCGGTATGCCAGCCTCTTTTTTGCAACGCGCTGGCGAGGGCATAAAAATTTGCCGCCGGCCAATTCTTGGCTGGCGCGCCGCTGCCTGGGTGGATGACCACTTGGGGCGCGGCGGCGAGCGCATCTACATAGTCGTAGTCGCCGGGCTGTAGCTCAATGTGCGGGGTGCGGTCGCAGATGGGCAGCTCCCATTGCCGCAAAGGGCTTAGCAAGTGATCGACGATGTGGCCGCGGCAATGGGCTGGCGGCCGCGGATCCCACAGCAGTACGGGTCCGGCTACGGCTCGGCGCAGTTGCGGACCGAAGTGTTGTTCAGCATTGACCGCATAGGCTAGTACGCGCTGGGTAGCGGCGAAAAGCTGGTCCGTGGCTGGGGGAAGCGGCCCAGCGCGGTGCAGGGCAATCAGGCGCGGGTCGTTGCCATCGAGGATGGAGGCTGTTGGGCCGAGCGTTAGGGTGGCCGGGCGGCCGATGAGGCGCAAGTCGGCGGTCGGAAAGGCCCGGCGCACGGCTTGGATGGCGGGCAGGGTGAGGATAAAATCGCCGATCGCTCCGCCGCGAAATATGGTTATCGCGCTCAAATTGGCCGCCTCGTTGTGGGCATCTCTTGCCGGCTAGGAAGTTTTTGCGTAATTTGTACGATTCTGTTTGCTTGACAACTATTTGAAGGAGTTGGCCTTATGGGGGCCTTGATTGGCAAGAAATTGGGCATGACGCAGGTGTACAACGACCGCGAGGAGCTGACGCCGGTGACAATCGTCGCGGCTGGGCCCTGCCCGGTGGTACAGGTGCGGACGAAGGAAAGCAATGGATACTCGGCTTTGCAACTGGCATTCGACGAAGTGCCCGATCGCAAGCTGACCAAGCCGCAACGGGGCCATCTAGACCAGGCGGGCGTGAGCGGGCACCGCATCCTGCGCGAATTTCGCGGCCAAGTGGGCGAATTCGCGGTCGGCCAAGTTTTGGATGTGAGCCAGTTTGAGATTGGCAATCGGGTCAAAGTGACGGGCAAATCCAAGGGCAAGGGGTTTGCCGGGGTGGTCAAGCGGCACGGTTTCCGCGGCAAGAACGCCAGCCACGGCACGCCCGATACCGTACGCCACGGCGGCTCCATCGGCCAGGGCACGACGCCGGGTAAGGTGTGGAAGGGTAAAAAAATGTCTGGCCAGATGGGCAACAAGCGAGTCTCCACCAAGGGGTTGACCGTCGAGCGGATCGACGCCGAGCGCAACTTGCTGTTCCTCAAGGGGGCAGTGCCAGGGGGCGTCAACGGCTACCTCCTAATACAGACTATCTAAGCCCTCTGTCCAAGAATGCTTGCGAGGCGGTGCCCGAGGTGGCATCGCCTCTTTTTTTATCCCGGCGGCCACTGCATGGGCCGGCCGCCGAGTAGATGGACGTGGAGGTGGGCGACTGTTTGCCCGCCGTCGTCGCCAGCATTGATGACCAAGCGGTAGCCGGTTGCGGCTAGGCCCTGCTCTTGGGCGATCTGGCTGGCCTTGAGCAGCAAATGGCCGAGTAGGAGGCCGTGCTCGGCGGCGGCGTGTTGGACGCCGGCGATGACTTTTTTGGGGATGACGAGGATGTGCGTCGGGGCTTGGGGTTGGATGTCGCGGAAAGCTAGACAGTCGGAGTCCTCATAGACGATGTCGGCGGGTATTTCGCGGCGGATGATTTGGCTAAAAATAGTCTCTGCGCTCATGGGCCTTTCTCGCATGGCTTAGGGGCTTGGTTGCGGCGGATTATAGGCGCGGCGGCTGGAGACGTCAAGCTATGGATTTGAGCATCGTCATACCCGCGTACAACGAAGAGCAGCGGATTCGCATCGCCTTGGCGCAGACGCTGGCGTTGCTGCACAAGCGGCCGTGGTCTGGTGAGTTGCTGGTCGTCGATGACGGCAGCACCGACGGCACGGTTGCCTGCATTGCAGAATACGCCCGGGCGCATCCGCAAGTGCGCTGGGTGCCAAACGACCGCAACCGCGGCAAGGGCTATTCGGTGCAGCGCGGCGTGGCCGAGGCCCGGGGCCGGTACATCGGTTTTATGGACGGCGACTACAAAACCGACATTGCCGCGCTCGATCAGGTGATGCCTCTATTGGCCGCCGGGTGGGACGGAGTGATCGGCGACCGGACGCTGAGCGCGACTGAATTCGTCGTTGCGCGGCGGCGCTATCGGCAGTGGGGCAGCGCGGCGTTTGGCTGGCTTTTGCGCGCCCTGATGGGCTTGGGCGAATTCGGCGATACTCAGTGTGGATTTAAGTTTTTTCAGGCCGCAGTAGCGCGCGATCTCTGTGCGCGGCAGCAGGTCGCCGGGTTTATGTTCGATGTGGAGTGGTTGCTGCTGACGCGCCAACTAGGCTACCGCATTGCCAAGATTCCGGTAAAATGGCGCTTCGACGCGGACAGTCGCTTTAACCCGGTGACCGGGACGCTGGCCAATCTCAAGGATTTGGCGCGGATCCGCTGGGTGCATCGCCGGTGACCGGCGGCTCGTGCTGCGCCTCCCACTTTAAATGCTGTCGTCAATTTCGCGGATCAAGGCGGCTAAGCGCCCTAGGCACACGGTGAGAAAAATCTCTTGGGCCACCGGCGACTCTTGCCGCACTGGGCTGTTGATGAAGCGGCCGATGGCGATGAGAACCACGTACACCGAGAGCACATCGTAGGCTTGGTCGCCGCTGGCCGAGAGTCCGTCGCGCACGGTGCGCACGACTTGCCGCATGGCCTCGACTAGTGCCTCGGCCTGTTCCTCTTCATAGGCGACGACCACCTCGCGGCACTGGGCCTTTAACTGCGTACGGTCTGCGGTGTCGATACAGTGGGCCGCGCCCAAGGTGTCGGTTGCCCGGCGCAGCAGGCGAGTGATGGCGGCGACGCGGTCGGTATCCTCGCGCGAGAGCAAGCGGTAGAACTGATCGCCAGCACCGAGTGCGCGGCAGACCCCGTTGAGCATTTGCAAGCGCACAGCCGGGGAGGAAAACTCGGACAGGCGGCCTAGCGCCGATCGGACGATGCGGCGGTCTTGACGCTCGCCGAGGACATCGACTAGCGTCGGAAAAGTCAGCGGGTCGAAATCGCTGCCAAAGTGCCAGAATAGCAGCTCGTGGACTTCGTCCCCCCGGAGGCTGGCTAGGCCGCGGATGGCGCTGATGCGCACCCGGGGATCGGCGTCGTCGAGTGCCTCGACTAGCGGATCGATACTGGTGGACGATCCGAGGCGGCCTAGGGCCTCGGCCGCCTCGCTGCGGATGTCTGAGGCGCCGTCGAGCAGTTCGCGCACTAGGGGTTCGGCCGCGCTTTCCGCTCGGCTCTCGCCCAAGGCGCGCGCCGCGGCGCGCCGCACCCGAGGGCTGGCGTCGGCCAGGGCTTGGACTAGCTGCTCGATAGCGAGGGGATTGCCCGAACGGCCCAAAGCCTCAGCGGCGCGCGCTCTGGTTCCCTCGGCCGTGGCTAGGCTGAAGATGGTGGTGTTGTAGGCATAGCTGAGGACATTGCCGCGCAACATCCGCGACAGCAGGCTGCGCGAAGTTGCGCTCCGCGCGTCCTTGACGGTGCGGAGGATGAACAACGGCACTAGTCGAGTCAGGGCGCTGAGGGCAAAGATGACTTGTAACTCGCCCATGGGTACGCCGAACACCGCAAAGCGCAAGCCCGCTAGTTGGGCCACGAGTAGGCCGCCCAACAAGGGGCCGAGTGCGCCCATTAGGTTGACCGTCACCGACCAAGTTGCCAGGTACATCGTGCGCTTCTGGCCTGAGGGCAACAGGCCGTAGAGTAGGGGGTTGATGCCAACCCCAATCCCGGAGAATAGAATGCCGCTTAAGATCAAAGCCACCGGTACTAGGGCGTAAGACCCTGGCTGGTTGAAGGCCCAAATGAGAGGCAGGAATGCGGCCGGCGTCATCAAAATTTGCAGGACCGGTCTGGCGCCGAAGCGGTCGATGAGACCGGCCCAAGCCCGATAGCCGACGATGCTGGTCAGCATGAACAGGGCATTAAAAATCGACACCTCGGTATAGGAGATTTGCAGGCGGTCGAGCATGAAGACGCTGTAGAGTGGCCCGGCTAACCCGACGCCAAAAGTCCACAGGCCAAAAAAGAGGGCCGCGCGGCGGAAGTTGGCGTCGCGTAAGGGCTGCACGAGGTCGCGCAAGCGCGTGCTTTGTTCGTCGCTGGCGGCCGTCTGTTGGGGAAAGGGGGCGCGGCGGAGGTTTAAGTAGCCCAAAAATCCAAAGAGCGTCCCGGCCGCAAAGACCCAAACAAAGCCGCTGCCGGGGAAAAAGTCGAGGAACTGGCCGATCGCAAAACCGGCGATCATGGCCACTATGGTGCTGACGATGGTCTGGCGGCTGGCAAAGCGCGCCCGGATATTTTCCGGCACGGCGTTGGCGATCCAGGTGCTGTAAAAGGGCGAGATCGCATAGCCGCTGAACATGCTGAGGCAGACCATGGCCACTAGGGCGGCGAGTCGGTAGGGTTCCGGCACGAAGAAGGGGATGATCAGCGGCAGCCCGCGGAAGGCAATTTCCACGTAGCCACCAACGACGACAAAGCGCTTCTTGTCGCGGACGCGGGTGCTCAACAAGGGGGCGAGCAATTGCGTCAGCGCTAAGAAATACGCCGCCGAGGTGAAGAGGGCGATAAAGGCGCCGTCGGCCCCTAAATACAGCGCGAAGCCAGTAAAGGCCGCTGTCCCCAACCCACAAGCTTGCCCCCAAGCGCCCCACAAGCCACTGGCGACGACGAAGGAGCGCAGGGCGCGATGCACTTGGCCGCGCGAGAGGGATGGAGCATTTTCCATAGAGAAAAATATCGTTGCGATGTTCGTAAAGGGCAACGAACTTTGCCTAGCGAATTTTATTAAAACCACAACCAAGGAGGCAGATTATGGCACTCAAGATGGGATACGCGACCCTGCGCTGGCGGCAGCCCGATTTGGCAAAGGCTCTGCCCGAGCTCAAAAAGGCTGGTTGGGATGGCTGGGAAGGGCGGTTGCCGCTCGACTGGTTGGGGCCACCAAAGCGGCTGAAGCAAGTGTGCGAAGACGCGGACATGCCGCTGTGCGTGTTTACGGCTAGTGGCTCGCCCGAAGACCGCGGCTGGGAGCACACCGAGCGCAACAAGCGGCGGATGGATTTTGCCGCCGAGATGGGCGTGGATTGCTTTATGTTTATGAGCGGTCGCAAGCCAGCAGGGCGGCCGGTGGAGCGCGCCGATATCGAGCGGGCGGCCGAAGGGGCCGAGCAGTGGGCCGAGTACGCGGCCCAGTACGGGCTGGAGCTAAGCTACCACATCCACACTAATTTGCTAGTCGATTCAGCGGAGGACTGGCGGCTGTACATGAGTTTGCTGGACAAAGCGCGGCTGTGCATTGATGTCTCGCACGCCGAGCTGTGGGGCTACGATCCGGTGCAGTCGCTGACGGACTTTTGGTCCCAACTCAACTACGTCCACCTACAGGACTATGCGTCTTGTACGGTGCGCGAGCCGGGGCGTTACAATCCCGAGTGGGTTTCAGTAGGCGAGGGCGAGTGCCTCGACTTTGCCGGGGTGCTCAACGCGCTTGTCGAGCGCGGCTTTGACCGCTGGGTGACCAGTTGTCCGGGCGAGCCGGCCTACGAAGGCGAGGACGCGGTCAGCGAGGCGCAGCGCAGTGCGGGGATGCGCCAGTATTTGCGCGGGTTGGGGTACTAATATAAAAGATGAAGATTGAAAAACCGCCATATACAATCGCGCCGGAGATTCTTTTTCGCATTGAAGAAATCGGCGAGGCGATTGGCCGGGCGACAGGCATTGTGCAGGATTTGCGCTTGCGGCGCATCAATCGCATCCTCACCGTGCGCGGATCGCTGGCCATTGAAGGCAATATCCTCAGCGAGGAGCAAGTTTCCACCATTCTCGATGGCAAGCCCGTCGTCGCGCCGCTGTTGGAAACCCCTGTTTGCCCACATCCCCGTAGAAAGTCTGGTGCATGCCCGACAAAGCGATTACTACCAAGCCATCCGGCAGAGTTCGGCTGTAGGCGAGAGTACCTTATTTGCTGCGTTCATGCTGGAGATCATTCTGGGCGCACTCCGCCTCGCCGGCCGTGGTCGAAAGGCGTGATACGGAAAGGACAAACCATGCACACCTGCTGGAACGCGCCCTTTAGCCGCGTTGGGGTTGGGTTATGAGCGAAGCCACGCTGGCCCAACTCAGCGCTGAAATTCGCCGCTTCGTCGAAGAGCGCGACTGGGCGCAATTCCACACCCCGAAGGATTTGGCCATTGGTCTTTCGACGGAAGCGGCCGAAGTCTTAGAGCACTTCCGCTTCCGCTCCGACCCCGAGATCGCCACCCGCTTGGCAGACGAATCCTTCCGCCGGGCGGTCGGCCACGAATTGGCCGATGCGCTGTACTTTGTCCTGCTTATGTGCGACCGCTTTGGCTTGGACGCCGCGCAAATGCTGGAGGAGAAACTGGCGATTTCAGCGCAGCGCTACCCAGTCGAAAAGGCCCGGGGCAAAAATCTCAAATACACCGCGTACCAAGCTCCGCCAACAAGCGACCCCACCTCGTAGGGAATCTCTTATAGCACCAACTCGTCCGGCGGCTCGTAGTTGCTGTTGCGCGGGTCCCAACGAGTGCCACACTTGTCGCTGATAACCACCCATTCCCCGGCACTGAGATTGCCTTGGTGGTGGTAGTTGAAGCGCCGCAGCCCCGCGGCCTCGGCGGTGTCGAGCAACATCTTGAGGTCGCGCGCTGACATCGGGTCGCCGTCGTGGGGAAAGCGACCGGTGTCGAGCCAGGGCACGATGCGCTCGGGGTCGTCAACCGCAGCCAGCGCCCGCCGCGTCTCTTGCGTTACCACCTGCGCGAAAAACTCTGGATTGAGGGCGCTCTCAAAGTCGAGCAAGTCGTCGCCCACGCCCGGCAAGACGATGCCGAAGAGGGCCTGCACGACATCGAGGGTGTCGGCTACGCGGAGCCCGGGATTCCACTCGATGAGCGTCTGTGAGTAGCGATAGACCGTGCCGAGGAAGCCGTCGAAACCGCGGTGAAAGAAGTAGTGCTTCGGTAGGAGGAAGTCCATGAACTGGGCTAGGTCGGCAAAGTCGTACCCGCACAAGGGCGCGAAGGCGGCCGAGCGCGGGCCGCACCCCAATCGCACGGGGTGCTCCAACTCGGCGGCGACGCCAGCGCGGATGCGGCGAAAATAGCGCGTCAGCGAATCGACTCGGAACGACAGCCAAGCCATCAGGTCGGGATCGGCTCCGAGCATGCGGTAGGCTCCGACGAGGCCGCCGCGGGCGTGTCCGCGAATGCGCACCGGGTCGAGGTTGTGAAACAGCGACAGCAGCCGGTCTTTGGCCGCTACCATAGCTCGGTAGTCGTACCCCAGATCCGCGGCCATCGGCGCGACAGATTCCGGCAGGTCGTGGAAGAAGTAGGAGCGGTGGTTCATGTGATGGGGGGCGATTTCGTAGCCCCATTCGGGGCCGTCCATCACGGCGCCGTCGGCCATTGGAAAGTGCTCCAACGTATCGACCATCCGCGCTACTCGCGCTGCCAGCGTCTGGTCGTCGTGCAGGGGATGGCCCGGCCCGCCGGCACCGGCACCGCCATCGGCGTACATGCAGTAAACCTGCATACCGCGATCTTTGGCGGCGTTCATCGTCTTTTCGAGCAAGGCCCTTTGCTCGGGCAACTTATGTTGCGGCGGCGGTGGCGGCTCGACTCCGAGCCGTGCGTACACAGCCGGGTTTGGATCGTATGCCGCGGCCACGATGTCGCCGCTGGGAGCGGCCACGGCCTGCTTGGATAGTTTTGCCGTGCCAAAAACGAGCGGACCAAACACGACGCCATCGACGCCGCCTGCGGCCCAAGCGTCGAGGATGCGCTCGTGATCGTTGATTACGCTTTCGAGATCGCGCATTACATCCATCCACAGTTTCATAGTCAGCCTCCTTGTCTTAACAGTGCGACCGCGACTTGGGGAAGATATAACGGTGCGCGCCTGTTTGGGTCAACCGGCGACCTTGTACACGGGGAAATTTATCATTGTTGCGGCGCGGGAAGTTTTGCGCGACAACTTGCATTCAAAGAAGAGGTGTTTGTTTTTACGTATAATCAATCCCTAAATAGGAGCTTTTATCCATGACCCCAGTAGAGCGCTATCTATTTGACCTCCAGGGTTATCTGATCGTCGAGGACGTGTTGACAGCGCAAGCTGTTGCCGAGTTGAATCGACTGATTGACGCCCAAGAAATGGGCGCAGATGTCGAGCAGGCCCAAGGGCGGCTGCACACCGGTGGGTTTTTGACCTGGGGGCAGCCCTTTGTCGATTTGCTGGACCACGAGCGCATTATGCCGCTGCTCAAAGTGATGCTCGGCGACGGCTTCCGGCTCGATCACTACTATGCGATTTATCTGGAGGCCGGGGCCGAGCAGCTTGGGTTGCACGGTGGTAACACGCCCTACGACCCGCCGGAGTACTACCATTTCCGCAATGGACAGATGTACAATGGGCTGACGGTGGTGTCTTGGAACTTGGCCGACACCGGGCCCGTACACGGTGGTTTTTGCTGCATTCCGGGCAGCCACAAGGTCAATTACCCCTGTCCGCCGGAAATCCGCACAGCCCACAGCGCGGCTGGATGCGTAGTGGTGCCGGAGGTCAAGGCGGGGTCGGTGGTGATTTTTACCGAGGCACTCACCCACGGTACGGCGCCGTGGCAGGCCGCGCATCAGCGACGCTCGCTGCTGTTCAAATACAGCCCCGGGCAGCAGTCGTGGTCTAAACGCCACATCGAGCCGCCCGACGGCGTGGCCTTGACCCAGCGGCAGGCGTTGCTTTTTGAGCCGCCGTATTTCCACGCCCGGGCCTCGCTTTTTGAACAAGTGCAAGCCGAACCGACTGGAGTGCTAAAATAATGAAAATCACCGAGATTCGGGCGTTTTTGGTCGGCCGGTTTTTGTTGGTGCGGGTCTATACCGATGAGGGGATCGTCGGCAATGGCGAAGCTGGGTTGTGGGCGCATCACCGGATGGTGAAAGAGGCGCTGGGAGAGTTGAGCGATTACTACGTGGGCCAAGATCCGCTCCGCATTGAGCACCACTATCAGGTGGTGTCGCGGGCGGCGCACTTTATGGGTGCGGCACTGAGCGCGGCGCTGAGCGCAATCGACATTGCGCTGTGGGATATTATGGGGAAGGTGTTGGGGGTCCCGGTGTATCAGTTGCTGGGCGGCAAGTGCCGCGACAAGGTAAAGTTGTTTGAGAATATCGCCGGGGATACGGCGGCAAAAGTACGGCAGAGCGCCCAGGCGCGCCTGGAGCAGGGGTTTACGTCGCTGCGGATGACGCCGTTTGTCAGCGGGTTTGAGCAGCGCACTGGCACGGCCAACATCTCGACGGCCGTGGAATTAGTAGCCGCGGCGCGCGAGGTGCTTGGCAACGAAGCGGATTTGGGGTTGGAAATCCACCGGAATTTGCGGCCGGAGGAGGCGATTGCCCTGGCGACCGAGTTGGAGCCGTTCAAAATATTGTACTACGAAGACCCATTGGCTCCGCAGAGCTTAGAGGCGTTGGAGTACGTCGCCCGGCACATCGACATCCCCATTGCCACCGGCGAGCGATGCTACAACATTTTTCAGTTCAAAGACTTGATCGACCGCAAGGTGGTCAGTCTGATTCGGCCAGACGTGTCGCTGGCCGGCGGATTCACTCAAGTGAAGAAAATTGCCGCGTTGGCCGAGGCGGCTTTTGTCGGAGTTTTTCCGCATCTGATGGGCAGCCCGGTCAACAACGCGGCTTTCGCGCAGCTAGCCGCGGCCATTCCCAACTACACCCATACCGAGCACAACGCCCTCAACGGGCCGATGGCCGAGATCGTCGATGAGCAGCTACGAGTCGAGGGCGGCTATCGGCTGCTGACCGATCGGCCGGGGATTGGGGTTGAAATAGTCGAGGCCGCGCTGGCGCAATATCCGTACGAGCGCTGGGCGATTAAAGGCAGTTTTCACGCCGATGGATCGGTCGCCCACTAGCTAGCGGCAGGTCTTTGACCGACGCCCTTTGAGGGCACTGCGCTAAATAGTACCATGCCACGGAATGACGCGGATTCCTTGGTGGGTCGCCGCAGTAAGGCCTCCGTAGATTAAGGCGGGGTCCACGGCGGCGGAGCCGGCCAGCCCTAGCCAGCGATGCAGCCCTTTGAAAAAGTCGCGGTTTAGGGTTTGTCCCGACTTGATCTCAAGAGGCTGTAGTCCGTCGCTGCGCTGGATTAGGAGGTCGATTTCATGGCCGCTGCGGTCGCGCCAAAAATAGAGGCCCGCCGGCTCGCCCTGATTGTAGTGGGCTTTCAATAATTCTCCGACGACGAAGGTTTCAAATAGCGCACCCCGCTGGGCGTGGGCATTGAGTTGGGCGGGGTCGCGGATAGTTAGTAAATAGACGGCTAGCCCTGGATCGCAGAAGTACAATTTGGGCGTCTTAATGAGTCGTTTGTTAAAATTTTGGTGATGAGGTTGAAGCAGATAGACGATATAGCTGGCCTCCAGAATGGCAATCCAAGCCCGGGCCGTACTGGCGTTGATGCCGGCGTCAACGGCCAAATTGGATAAGTTGAGCAATTGGCCTATGCGGCCGGCGCACAGGCGCACAAAACGCTGGAAGACACTCAAGTCGCGCACGTTGATCAGCTGTCGCACGTCCCGTTCGATATAGGTCTGCAAATAGTTGGCGTACCAGATGCTTGGTCGGAGGTCGCGGTCGTGGACTGGGGGATAGAGGCCGGTAAAGAGCACTTCGTCCAGCGAAACAGCGGGCTGCGCTGCTTGCAGACCATAGCATTCGTGCAAGCTGAAGGGCAGCAACTGCACCAACGCAATGCGGCCGGCCAAGGATTGGGTGACGCCGGCTAGCAGACCGAATTGCTGCGAGCCGGTCAGCACGAAGCGACCCGGGCGCGGATCAGCATCTACCAAGCCTTGTAGGTAGGAAAACAGGTGGGGGCATCGCTGCGCCTCGTCGAAGACCGCCCCATCGGGATAGGCTGCCAAAAAGCCCCTTGGATCGTCTTGGGCCCGTTCGTAGTCGTCGGGGTCTTCCAGCGAGACATAGGGCTTATCGGCAAAGATGTGGCGGGCGAGGGTTGACTTGCCGGATTGGCGCGGGCCGGTGATGCCGATAATCGGATAGCCTTGGGTCAACTCGCGCAGCGTTTTTTCGGCGTGGCGTGGAATCATGGGATTTTGATTTTTGGCTAATTCTGAATTGAATTCTTGATTAGCAAAATAAAAAGCATAAATTCAGCCGTCAATTCGACGCGGGAGCAAGCAATGATCGACCCTGCCTTGCGCGACCAGCTAACATCGGCGCAGATATGTACAAGACGATCTACCGATCGAATCGTTTAAGTCATTCAGGACTGCGCTATGAGTGGGCGTTGTCTTAGGTTCTGATGGGCGATCTCGCCGTGCAAAAGCAAATGTTGCCTTTGTTACCCATCACTTTGTTGGTAGTGGCTGTCGATCTGTGGCTGCGGCCGACGCTTGACTTGCGCTTGACCCAGTGGGCGTGGTGGGGGCTGTCGGTGGCGTTCTCGCTGGTGATGTGGCAGACCCTTTTTGTGCTTAGCTGCCGGTTGCCCCGACGCTGGCAGATCGCGTTGGTCATCAGTGTCGGCGCGGGGGTCGCCGTGCTGGCTATGGTATGGATTGGCTTCCACGAGATATTCTACTGCTGGCCGACGGCTTACGCGCTCGTGCATTCGGCTGGCCACCCGCGCGAGGCTTGGGGATATATCCTCAATGAGGCCGACTGGCAAGACGGGGTCGTCTGGGTGGTGGTGGTGGTTTTTGTCGTGGGCTGGTGGTGCTACAAGCTGCGCTTGGGTCGCCAGCCAGCGCACGGCCGAGTTTTGGCGGGGCTGTGCTTGGCTGGAGCGGTGGCTTTTGGTGCGGTGCATCGCCACGCGAGCATCATGGTGCCGGATGCGGCGGCCGCGAAGCTGGCTGTCGATGTAGCCGTCCATTCGCTTGTCGGCGGGGTCCACGGGCGTTTGTTGCAAGCGAGCCGCCCGGCGTCGAGTGCCATCTATAGCGGTGCGGCTGTCGATGCCCAGGCGCCCAACCTCATCGTAGTGATCGGGGAAAGCGTCGCGCTTGGTCGCCTGGCGCTCTATGGGTACGAGCGGCAAACCACGCCGCGGCTGGCGGCGTTGCGCCAGGCGCGGCCAGCCGATTGGGTGCAAATGACAAAGGCCGTGTCCAATGCTACGGCGACTAAGGTGGCACTGCCGGCCATGCTGACCGGGCTTTTCCCGTCGCGGGCGCCGGTGGAGCAGCATACCTTTCCGCTGCTGTGGCACTATGCCCATGCGGCTGGCTACCAGACCGCGCTGATCTCGGCGCAGAGTTACGCTTGGAACAATCTCGAAGGCTTTTTCGTCGATGACGCGCTCGATCACGTGTTTACGCTCGAACGCTCAGACGCCGAGATCGTCAACTCCGAAGGCATGGACGACCGCCGGATGATGGCCGAGACCTTGGCGACCATCGACCGCTTTGCCGCGCACGGCCCGTTTGTGGTGGCGCTGCAATTTAATTGCACGCATTATCCGGGCTACGCGCCGCCGGATTGGCAGGCATGGCCGGACGCCAGCTACGATAATGCGGTGGCCTATATGGATCACTTGCTCGGACAGCTATTTGACCATCTCGACGCCGAGGGGCTAGCGGCAAATACGCTGGTTTTGTTTGCAGCCGACCACGGCGAAGACCTCGATGGCGTCCACAAACTCCACCGCACGGATTCGTATTACCAAACGGCGATTGCCGTCCCGTTTTTTGCCGTCGTGCCCCAGCGGCAGCGCCAGCGGTTGGGCCCGGGTTGGGATCAGTGGCAAGAAAACGCGCAGATGCGCGTCGCGCTGACCGACTTGGTGCCGACCGCGCTGGACTTGCTGGGGCTGTCGGCGGATTCCACGGTTGCTGCGTGGCAAAAGCGACTAGACGGCCATTCGCTGCTGCGTCCGCTAGCGCCCGACCGCCTGATCGTGGTGGTCAACACCGACGAACACGTGCAGTGGTCGCGCAAAGGCTATGCGGTGGTGGCCGACGATTGGAAGTACATCAACTACAGCTGGCGCGGCTCGATGTTGTTTGACTTGGCGACCGACCCGCTAGAACAGCGCGATTTGCTGGCCCGGGGCGCGTCCGCGCTGGGCGGGGCCGGGCAGCGGCATCTGCGCCGCGTCCGCGCCTTGGTCGCCCAAACGCCCGCGCTGGCCGACCTCCACGTGGAGTATTGAAGTTTGCGGCGGTCTATTCCCAATACCTTTGCCGACCACCTCGAGTCCCGCCCGGGGACGCTGAAGCTGGTGGGCCGCACGGGCATTACGTGGCGCGGCTTTTGGACCGGAGCTTTTCTGAGCTTCTTTTTGGCCATTGGCGCGCCGTATGCCAATACGGCCATGCACGCGACCTTCATGGCTTGGGACTTTAACACGCCGGGCGCGATTTTCCTTTTTTTGGTGCTCATTGGCCTGCTAAATGTCCTCTTCAAGGTGGCGGCGCGGAATGTGGGTTGGGCGCTGGCAGTGGCCGCCGTCGCCGGGGTCGCCTACTTGGCGTACTATCTGACGCTGGCGCGGTTCGACGTGCTCGATCCGGGTTGGTGGTTGGCTTCCTTTTTGCTGGTCTGTGCCTTGGTCAACCTCGGCGCGGTCCGGTGCGGCAGTTCGCTGGTGCTCAACCGCGCCGATCTGGTGCTGGTGTACATCATGCTGTTGATGGTCTCGGCCCTGTGTACTATGGGCATGAGCCAGCAACTACTGCCGATCATCGCCGCGTTTTTCTACTATGCCACGCCGCAGAACCAATGGGAACAAAAGCTGCGAGCGCTGTTTCCCGAATACGCCATTTTGGTCAACGACGGCGAGGACAATCGCGCCTTCTTTGAGGGGGGCGAGATTCCCTATGGGGCTTGGGTTGAGCCGCTTTTTTGGTGGGCGGTGTTGCTCAGTGCGCTCTACGTGGTGATGGTCTCGCTGGCGGTGATTTTGCGGCGGCAGTGGATGGACCGCGAGCGGCTGGCCTACCCGATTACCCAAGTCGGGCGGGCGATGGTACAGGGAGAGGGCCAGGGGTTGCTCAACCGCTTTTTTACCAGCCGGGCGATGTGGTACGGCTGCGCCATCCCCCTATTTTTTGGCTCGCTCAAGGCGCTGCACCACTACGAACCGGCACTACCGGCCTTTAATTTAAGTTGGGGCCTACCCTACGTAGGCGGCCAGACCCTACAACTGCGGATCATCTTTGCACTCATAGGCTTTTCCTATCTGATCAACACCAGCATCTCGGCCGGGCTCTGGGTGTTCCAACTGATCGCCAAGGCCGAGTCCGAGGCCCTAATCCTGATGGGGGTCATCTCGAAGCAGAAGTTCGTCTATGGGATTGCTGGACAACCCTATCTGGCGTATCAAGGTGGCGGTGCGCTGATCGCGATGGTGCTAGTCGGGCTGTGGGTGGGGCGGGAGCACATGGGTGGGGTGTTCCGCAAGGCATTTGGCGGCGGGCGCGACGTGGATGACGGCGACGAAATCACGACCTATCGCAATGCGGTTTGCGGCTTGCTAATCGGCTTTGGGGTCATGGTGGGATGGTTGTGGCTGATGGGAGTGCATTTATGGGTGGCGGCGGTGTTTATAGGGTTGGCACTGCTGATTTTTATCGGGATCAGTCGGGTGGTCGCCGAGGCCGGGTTGGCGGCGGTGCGCTCGCCGATGATCGCGCCGGATTTGATGATCCAGGGGCTGGGGGCCAGTCTGGTCGGCACCAGCGGGGTGTTCAATTTGTCGCTGGCCTATATCTGGTGCGCCGACATCCGCATCTTCGTCATGGCGCTGCTGGTCAATGGGCTGAAGCTGATCGAGGACTTGGACCGCCGCAGTCGTCGGTTGGTGTTGTGGGGAGTGTATCTGGCGATTTTGATCGGCGCGGTCGGCTCGTGCTGGATGGTGTTGCAAATGGCCTACCGCCACGGCGGGATCAACCTGGTGGGATGGTTGTTCAAGGGCGGGCCTTCGACGGTGTACAACTACGCGGTGCGCGGCTTGGAACCAGCCGGCGTCGCTTGGGATGGGTGGGGATTTTTCGCTGGGGGCGGCGTGGTGATGCTCCTGTTGATGTGGGCGCGACAGCACCTGCTCTGGTGGCCTTTGCACCCGCTGGGCTTTGCGGTGGCAGCCAATCACTTAATGGACAAGATATGGTTCAGTATTTTCATTGCTTGGTCAATCAAGCTATTGGTGTTGCGCTTTGGCGGCCCGGCTATCTATGCGACGAGTGTGCGCTTTTTTCTGGGGCTGATCATGGGCGAGACGCTGTGCAATGGCCTGTGGGTTGTCATCGATTACTTTACCGGCCAGACCGGCAATACAGTGTTTATCATTGGTTGAAATAGATAGTCGTAGGAGAGAGCTCGTGATTGATCAAGCACTTATTTTGGCCGCTGGGCATGGCTCGCGTTTGCGCGGCCACGTTCCGGTAGCGCACAAGGCCCTGGTGCAAATCGAGGGGGAGCCGCTATTGGTGCGCACCTGCCGGATACTAGAGCAAAGCGGCCTCAAGGAGGTCGTGGTGGTCACCGGGCATTGCGGCGCGGATGTGGGTGCGGCCTTGAACGGGGTGAGTGGTCTGGGAGTCGGGCTGCGGTTTGTCGAGAATGCGCAATGGCGGCTAGCCAATGGGCTGTCGGTATTGGCGGCGACGGAGGTGCTGGCGGAGAAATTTCTGCTCCTGATGGCCGATCATCTCTTCGACCCGGCGATGATCGCCGCGATGCGCGGCGTTAGCCTAAGTCCTGGGGAAGTGGTGTTAGCGGTCGATCGCAAATTGGCGGCGATTTACGATATGGACGATGCGACCAAGGTGCGATTAACCGGCGAGCGCATTGCGGCGATTGGCAAGGAGCTAACCGATTTCAACGCCGTTGATACCGGCCTGTTTGCTTGCAGCGACACCTTGGTCGCGCACCTTAGCGAGGTACAAGTGCGCCGGGGTGATTGCAGCTTGACCGATGGGATGCGGATGCTGATCGAGCAGGATCGGCTGCGCGCTTTGGATATTGGCGCGGCGTGGTGGCAGGATGTGGATACGCCGGGGGCTTTGGCCCACGCGATGCAGCTTTTGCGCCGGCGCTAGGGTAGCGGTTCTTTGCTTTGTTTGCGTTTGTTTTTGCGGCGGTACAGCACGTAAAAGGGGTACGAGGCCACGAGCGCGGCGGCGAGGACTACGGCGGCGACCCAGCCGAACATGCTGCCGATCGCGCCGATGATGATGATGGGGCCGATGTAGGCCTGAGCCGTGCTGCTGCCCAGGAGTAGGAGTGTGCAAACGAGGCTAATTTTCGAGAAACGACAGGGCATCTTGGGGTATCCTCTGGGCTTGGGTCATCATGCCGCGCAGGGACTTGCCTTGGTAGGAAGCGCGGTCGGGGTTGTAGTATTCCCACGCGATTTGGCCGGCTGGCGTGACTTCGAGCAAGCGGCCGCGCTGTGATTCTGTGATGAGGGTGTTGCCGTTGGGCAGCCGCTGCTGGGCGCCGCGGATCCAACTGTCGAAAATCTGGTCGGTGCTGGTGCCTTTGTACTGCCAGTAAATTTGGTGTGTAAATAGATCGATTTCCAAGACGCGGCTTTGGCCGAAGGGATGGCCGCGCAGTCCTTGGTTGTCGAAGAGCAGGACGCGGCCGTTGGGCAAAAAGTCTGGATCGTGCTGCTGTTTCCAGATTCCCTCTCCATACCAGATCACTTGTTGCTCGATGGGATCGACAATGATGAGGGCGTTGGGGTTGCGCAGGGAGATGAGCAAGTCGCCGGCTTTGGCACGCGGGATGCGAGCGGCTGCGGCCCAATCCGGCGGGATGAGGCGAATGGCGTTGGTATGGGTGACTTCGCTGTGGCGGGTGGTCTGCCAGCGGTCGAATACGCTGCGATACGGCGAGTTTTGCAGGGCGCGGAAAATGGAAAAGCGCCGCTTCTCTTGGCCGGTTACTCCGTCGATGACCACGGCGAAATCTTCGATGTACGGAGGTTGGATGTTGCCGATGGGCGCGGTGCCGATTTCTTGGACGAGGGTGTAGATGTCGCCTTGGTCGTCGAAGTCAAAGTCGTGGTGGGCGGTGCCGGTGTATTTCCAGATGACCTGTGAGTTTTTGTCGAGTTTGACTAGGCCGTAGCCATAGGGGTAGTGGTTGACGTAGTCGTGGTTGGCCAGCAGGTCGCCGTTGGGGTACAGGTGGGTGCGATGCCAGTGCAGCATGTCGGGTTGCTGCGGGAAGGCGGCGAAGTCGTCTTCGTCAAAGGCTTCAGCAAAGTCGCATTGCCACTGGTGGACGATGGTGCCGAGCGAATCCATCAGCACGGCGGCCGTGGTGTTTTTGGATACGAGCGTCAGGCCGGGCTGCATGGCGGCGGCGTGATGGACAATGGCCCCGGACGGCTCGCTGGCGTCTGCAAACCACATGGTGCTGGTAAATTGGTTTTTGGTGTCGGTGAGGTCTTCGTAGAGATAGGCGAGGTGGCCGTAGGCGTTGACGGCGTGGATGCGGATGTCGGGAGCGGGAGCGAGGTGGAATATTGCCGACACCACGCCGTAGATGAAGGCGAGGAATAGGAGGCAGCAGATGAGGGTGGCGATGTAGGCTTTGTGGAAGAGGGACGACATGTGGGCCGGCTAGAATGTCACGAGTTTACAGAGCGCGTTGCAGCAACTCTTTGTAGACTCATTCAACCTGTCGCTTGCGTTGCGCGAGTGCTTCTATGTCGCCGTCAATTTCCCCTACTTCACAGTCGTTGATCGGGATTTGGCGATGGGAGAGGAGCACCAGAAATGCGCGATAGGAGAGGCCCAACAGTTCGGCCCCTTTGCGAATGGAGATGCGCTTTTGGCGGAAAAGATCGAGCACCACGGCTTCTTTCATCTCAGTAGAGGCCGTGGTCTCGTCTATCCAGAGCCCCTCGACTAGGGACTGGGGAAATTCTAGGGATAGCCTGATCGTATCTGCCAAAATAGTCTCCTTTGATCTATTAAGTGTATCGCGGTGATACGCTTTTTGTCAATGGCGACTAGCTCCGGTTGGTGCGGACGAGGACGGTGGAGGGAGAGACGCCGAATCGGTCAAGGAGCCAACATGCGATATTATGAGTGGCCTCTGAGGTTGGGTAGCTAGTTTGCAACCATAGCTCTCCTTTGACTTTTCGCTTTTTTTTAAATGGTTTGCCGGTGGGGTGAACTGCTTCAGTGTGTAAGAGGTAATTTTGGTGCCCCTTCGCTTTTACTGGGCAATTTTGCGCTGAAATTTTGCCCGTTTCAATCAAGTGCTCAGCGGCGTTGACCAATACATCGATCCAGTAAACGAGTTGTTTTTCCTTTGAGTTCGGAAATTTGATGTATGCTGGAACTTTATCTTTGCTAACCTTTAATGACGACAGCGGGTCCCAATTGCCGCTATCGGACGGCTTAGCCATTGCCTTTTCGCTGCTTGGCTCAGGCGTCGAAGGCTCTGATTCTTCGGGCGAGGATTCTATCATTGTTGGAGCTACCGCTTCTTTCGGCTCGCCGCTGGCCAAATTAGGTCGCCATAGACCTAAAGCCTGCAACGCACAAGCATATGGTTGGTCTCGTGTCAATTGGAAATTCATCAGGATGCGGTCCGCAAGCTGACCCTTCTTAAACACATCAAATACCTGCCAATGGTCTCCGTCTGTGACGGCCATGTAGTCAATCCCATTGGTATTGGCATAGTTGAGTACCTGCATTTTCACCTTGTCATCCAACGACGTTCCTAGAGACTTAGCCTCGATTACGGTTAGCGGCTTGTTGTGGTTGATGAGCGCATAGTCAGCCCGCTTTTGCTTGATTCCGTATTCAAGTTGGACGGCGTTGGGGTCTCCAACATCCCAGCCTAGCGCGTCAAGCATGGGATCGATGAGCACCTGCCGCGTTCGCGTCTCATTGCTTTTCAAATAGTTATGATGCGTCTGAATGCGCTCCCGCAGCGTTTCAATGATTGCTTTCAGATCGTCTAATGCCATTGGGTCTAGCTCCTTTGCGGATGGAAATGACGCTATATTTTATTTTCTAGGATGCGCTGGCTGGCATGGAGGATTGTCAGCCGACTTAGCGATTTTTAAAATAAGCCATGAAAACGGATTTTAATCAAACGCGGCTGATGCGCTTTTGCGGCTGGCTGGTCCATGCGCAGCCAAACTTTTGGATTGACGTGGGCAAGCTGGAGACGCGGCTGTTGCGGCGGCGGCTCAAGGCGGTTTCCGCGCCTATTTACATCACCGGCTTGGCGCGCGCTGGCACGACTTTGCTGCTGAATATTCTGGCCTCTCACCCGCGCCTTACCTCGTTCAAATACTGCGATTACTACGGCGCCTTCACGCCGTTTTGGGCCGACCACATCTTCCGCGCCGCTGGCTTGGGCGCGGCGCGCAAACAGGAGCGGGCCCATGCCGACGGCGTGATGGTCAACGCATACAGCCCGGAGGCGATGGAAGAAATCCTGTGGATGCAGTTTTTTGCTTACCTGCACGATCCGGCTGAGAACAATGTGGTCGAACCGCAGACCAGCCATGCGGAATTTGAGGCCGTTTACGCGGCGACCTTGGCCAAGCTGCTGCTGTGCCGCGACGCCGAGCGCATTGTCTCCAAAAACAACTACAATATCACGCGGATCGCATATCTAGCCAAGCTGTACGAGGACGCGCGCTTTGTCATCGCCGTGCGCCACCCGGTCGCGCACATTGCCTCCATGATGCGCCAGCACCAGCGCAACTTGGCCCACTTCTCATCTCCGGCTCACCGCCAGTACCTGCGCAACGCCGGCCACTTCGAGTTTGGCCCCGAGCGCATTCCCATTACCATCGACGCCGAGAAAACGCGGCATATCCAAACGCTGTGGGGCGCAGGGCGCGATGTCGAAGGGTGGGCTGAATACTGGAATGCGATCTACGCTTGGACCTACGAGCAAGTGCTGCAACACAAAGTGCTTAAGACGCGCTGTTTGGCGATGCCGTTTGAGCACTTGTGCGCGGCAGCCGAGCAAAAAGTCGCGGACATTCTAGCGTTTTGCAACTTAGACGCCGCCGCGGCGTGGGTGCAGGCCTGGGCCGAGCAAATCGCGTATCAGCCCCAATACGAAGCGGCATTCAGCGCGACCGAGCGCGACGCTATCATGCAGATATGCGGCGCGACCGCGAAGCATTATGGCTATGACGAGGTGTTGACATGACTACCGCTAATTCGACGCCATGGACGACTTATCTGTTGCCCCTGCCGCATGAGATTCGCATTGCCGACAGCGTCCGCTGCCGACCGGGCGAAGTGGGCATTGCGCTGCGGGAGCAAGCCGGGCCTATTGAGCAGCAGGCCGCCGCCGAGTTGGCAGCACTGTTCGTTGCAAAGGCACAAACAAAGCCGGATGGTGGGGCCTTTATCATCGACATGGGCGTGGCCCCGGCAAACAGCGCGGCCCACAAACGGCTCCAGAGCTTGCAGAATAAGGCCCAGGCCTATCTCATTGAGCCACGGGGGCGAGATGGTCTGATGCTGACGGGCTTAGACGAGCGCGGCGTGTACTATGCCTGCCAGACCCTGATCCAATTGCTCGAACCCGAAATCAGCCCAGAGCAGGTGCACATCCCCTTGGCCCAGGTGATTGACTGGCCCGACATGGACGAGCGCGGCCTGTGGAACTTTCCCGAGCCGGCGACTTGGATCCCGTGGCTGGCCACGCTCAAATTGAACTACGGCAAGATGGCCTCGACGCAACTGCATCCCATTGAGCGCGGTCGGCGCAATCGGGCCACCATCGACCGAGAACAGCTCGAAGCGGCGCGGCAGCGGGCTTTCAATTATCTGCCCTATATTCTGCACCTCAATTTCCTGCACGAGTGCGGCCTTTTCAGGGCCTATCCCGAACTGGCGGGTCAGGGCGACGGGGCGTTGACCGGGCGCTATTTCGCCCACAAGACGGGCAACCAGCACCGAGTGCCCTGTGCTTGGCAGCCGCTGTTGGTGCAAATCATACAAGAGTGGATGGAGGATATCGCCGGGCAGGGGGCCGAGGAAATAAGCTGTTGGTTGAGCGAACGGCCGGGGCAGTGCGGCTGTCTTGAATGCACGGCGGTGGGGCAGTTTGTGCTGGAGTCGCGGGCTTTTGTCGCGGCGTGGCGGCAGGCCCAAAAGCGCTATCCCAGTTTGCAGATTCGCATCTTTTTATCGACCACCACCACCGTGCGCAACTATCGGGTGTTGGACGAGTTGCCGCCCGAGGTGAAGATCGAGCGGGCCTGCGCTACCCAACTAGAGCGCGTGTTGCACCGGCCGCGCGATTTGATGGCCAATCCGCTGCTGGACCACTATGCCGCGCAAGGCCGCTGGATCGCCAGTTACGATGTGCCCATTGCGGCCAACGGTCGAGTGGATACGCCCGAGTTTAAGGTGCCGCAACGCTCGGCTCACCGCCTGCGGGATTACATCGGCCAACTGGTGCGGCGGGGCTATAGCGGAGCGTACGCGATGATGGCTTGGGGCGGTCCAGAGCGTCAGATTTGCAGCTTCAATATCCACGCCTTGGCCGAGTGGACTTGGAATATGCAAGGCCGCGACGAGGCGGAATTTGCCTTGGCCTGGGCGCGGCGGGAAGGCTATGCCCAGCCAGAGGCCGTGGCTGCGTGGGCTGTGTTGATGGGGCCGGTGGAATTCGACGTGTACGATTCTGATTTCCCGATATGCTATTCTTGGGGCCAAGCCGCAGAAATGGTGCGGCAGCGGCAGCGGCCCTATTTGGGCGAGGGGATGTTCCGCTATTATCTGACGGTTGATGACTTCGACGCCAAAGTCGCGATCTGCGACCGGGCTGTGGAAATGGTCGAGGATATTGGCGCAGCGGATTTGGCCCACGAGACGCGCGTGGTGCGGTCTTATGTGGAATTGGCGCGCGGCGTCTATTGGGTAGCCGAGCAGATGGCCACGCTCGACTTGGCGGATATGGAAAACCAAGCGCTGGTGCGCGCCAGTCTAGATCGGTTGCAAAAAGCCGGCCAGGACAATGTTCAGGCCATTCGGGATTGGCGCACTGGCTTGGGCCGCGAGCCGTGGCACTACCGAGTACACGATGCTATGAAGGGCACCGAGACGACTGTAAAGGAGATCGTCCAATGTGTCGCCGACCGCTATTTGTATTGAAGCTTGAATTCAACTTGTAAGTGCAATCGAACTGGTGTGTTTCCCTTGGCTCTTGCAGATACCGCGGACGGATTCAACGTCTGAGTTTGCGGTACTCTGGGCACGACTCGGCTAGGGATGGCGGCACGGGTGCCCTGAGCTGTTGGTTCTCATGGCACATTCGGTACTTTTGACGCTCATTCCCAGCGTCTGGCTATGATTTCGGACAGTGATAGGCCATTGGCGGCATCCTTTGGTTTTTTGCTTACCCGCACCGGGCCGTCTCCGTCGCGGAAGAACCATCTGCCGTTCGCGCCCGCCATGTAATCGATTATCATGGGGTGATGCGATGTGACGACAACCTGCCCCAAGGACTCGCCAACTCGCTCAACCGCTTCGGTGAGCCAGGGCTGTACTTCCCCAAGGGCGAGGTAGTTAGCGGGCTCGTCAATGAACAGCGAGACTTGACGATCGGTAGATAGGTGAATCAGGCTGTACATGGCAATCAGGGCTCGTTGGCCATCGGAGAGCTGATCGAAACCGTAGCGAATACGCTGGGACGACGGCCCTTGAAAAATTGCTTTGAGTGCGCGGGCGTTCTCCCCGGATTCCGTTAAATTAATCGAGTCGAAACCCGGCAATGCTTCGCGGAGCGTCTCGAACAGCGCATTAATGGAGCTCATATTCTCCTGCACGGAGCGGCGGTACCAGCCGACGAAGTTTTGCATCCAAGGCTCTAGGAACTCGTCTTCGGTCCTAGTTTCTGGCTCCATGAGCGTCGGACAGCAGCTAACGATGATGTAGTTGGCGATGTCTTTCTTGAACCGCGTGAGCTTCTTATTGTCGTCCCTTTCGACCAAGAAATTGATTCCAGACTGTGAACGATCGAAGGGATAACGAGGACCTTTGGAGTAGTTATCGCGGTATAGCTGCGCTTCTCCGTTCTTGAATTCAAAAATCGGATTGCCGTCGTGTTCAAGTATTTCTTCCCTGACTCGCATCTTGCGACGAGAGGAGTGATGCTCCACCACAAGTGAATAACGATAGGTTTCGTCGTTGACGCGGGTCTCGATTTCGAATCGCTGTTCACTGCGTTGGCCGTAAAGCGAAATGTCCCGGGCTGGAAACACTGCATCTATTCTCGATTCCCGCACGACCAGATTCTGGATGTTCCTGAGCACGTTCAGAACAGAGGTTTTACCCGTGCCGTTCTGGCCTAGAAAGACGTTGGTCTCGTCGAGATCGAGTTCAAAGTTTTCCAGACAACGGAAGTTGTCCACATAGAGTCTTGACAGCACGGGCGTCCCCTTTAATGGTTGGTTTTTTCCTGGTATCAATGTCGTTGAGATGGTATTGACCTGTCAAGGAGGCCGTGGCGAGACGCCCAATCCCACTGGTGTGCAGCCCGCCAATGATACGACACTGTGAGTGCAGGCCTAGGCCGAGCGCGACACTATCATGCAGATCTGCGGCGCTTTGAGTTACAGCTTCACAACGTACGGCGCAAACTGGTACACTACTGGCAACTGCGCGGTGTCCGTAATGCTCGGGTCGGGGTGGTGGTACATGTTGATGCGCCCGGTGCTGCAGTCGCCGAAATCGTCTTATGCGGGATAGATGCCCAAAAATTCGCGGGCCGGGTAGTGCGGCTCGGTGGCCGAGCGGGCATCGGGATCGTTGACTACCGCGGTCGCAGGTGGCACTACCGGGTGCCCGTCGGCTAGGGGATCGTCGGTGTCTTGCATCCATTGGTCGAGGCGTTGGCGCAGCTCTGCTAGGCGGTTTTGGCAAGCGGGGTCTGCGGCCAAGTTGTGGGTTTCGTGCGGATCGAAGACTACGTCGTAGAGCCGTTCGCGCTCTAGGGGGCGTTGCTGCCAGCCTTGGTCGATGAAATAGTCTTTGGTCGGGCTGTCGTCGCAGTTGGGCATGACTGGGTATTGGCGTTGGTCGAAGCGGCGGATGTACTTGAAGCGCGACGTGCGGATGCAGCGCTGGGGTTCGTAGTAAGTGTGGTAGTTGACTTCGGCAAAAATTTCGCCGCGGATTTCTTGCGCTTGGCCGTTTACTAGCGGCAGGAGCGAAGTGCCCTGGACGTGATTGGGCAAGGCAACTCCGGCTAGGGCGCAGACGGTCGGATAGATGTCGATTTGGCTGACTAAAGCATTGACCACTTGGCCGCCGCTAAAGCCGCTCGGGCCGCACAGCACCAGCATGACGCCAAGGCCGTGGTCGGTGAGGTTGCACTTCATGGTGGGGAAGGCAATGCCGTGGTCGGTCGTGCAAATGACGAGGGTGTTGGCGGCCAAGCCGTTGTCTTGCAAGGCGGTGAAAACGCGGCCCATTTTGGCGTCGAGGGTGCGGGCCGCGTCGATGTAGGCGGCCATGTCGCGGCGCGTCTCAGGGGTATCGGAAAAGGGGGCGGGTGGTCGCACATAGCGTGGGTCGGTGGGTTCCTCGCCTTGGGGCTGGGGCGCAAAACCGCGGCGCTGGCGGTGGGTTTCGCTAAAGCCCACGTCCAAATAGAAGGGCGTGGGGTGGTCTTCGGCCAAAAAAGCGGCGGCCCGCTCCTCGGTTTGGACAGCGGGTGCTTCTTGGGGCAACAGGCGGGTGAAGCCGCCGTCGTCGATGTCCGCTACTACGTGCTGGAAGCCGGCCAGGGCCGTGGTGTAACCGGCTTTTTGTAGAGTATGGGTCAGCAGCCGTTCGGGGTGGGGCAAAGTCCAGCCGCGATTGACCAAGCCGGTCATGCCGCAGGAATGAGCCCACTGGCCGGTGAGCAGGCAGGCGCGGCTGGGCGAACAAGTGGGGTTGGCACAAAAGGCTTGGCGGAACAGGACGCCTTTTGCGGCTAGTTGCTGAATATGCGGCGTGGGTATGGCGTGGCCATAGGGCTGGACGTAGCGGCCGGTGTCGTGCGAGTGGATATAGACGATGTTGGGGGGCGACATGGCAACCTGCTATTGATTTTGGTGTGGGGCAAAATGGGCACCCGGCTGGGGGTATCGCCATCCTAAATGAATTGAAAGCGTGGCATGTTCACTGTCACTATTTTTTCCTCTAAGTCATTCCCGCGCAAGCGGGAATCCTGTCTTGAGTGATGCAGGATGGCTATATCACCTCATTTTTTACTAAAAAAATAGATGCCGTCATAAGTCGCAATTCCCCAGACAACACCCAACGCGGCTACCCGTGGATGATGTACATCCCCGATTGTTTGCTTTTTGACGATGGCACCTTCCCAGACGCCACTTCCGCAATGCGGCTGACCACCTCCTCGACATCAAAAACGCCAACGCGGCCGTCCATGCGGCCGTCTGGACCTACCAAGAAATAGGAGGGGATGCCACGGACTTGGTATAGCTGAGCTACCGCCGCTTGCCAGCCGCCTGGGGCGTGAACGTGAACGCCGGTCAGGCCGTGCTCTGCGACTGCTGGGTGCCACTCGGCGGCTGGATCCAAAGAGATGTTTAAAAAGATCACCTGCTGGTCGCGGGTCTGCTGTTTGATCTTTTCTAGATAGGGCACCGCCTCGATACAGGGGCCGCACCAACTCGCCCAAAAGTCCAAGAAAACCGCCTGCCCTTTGAAATCGCTCAGGGAGACACTTTGACCTTGGAGATCGTCGAGAGTGAAGTCGGGAGCGGGTTGGCCGGGTTTGAGCTTGGATGCTTCCCGCACGACTTTTTCGACGACTTCGGCGTATTCGGGATAGGGGTTGTCTTGGCGGAATTCGGTTAGACGTTGTTCGCCTTGGTCAAAGTAGCCCTGTTGGAAGTCTGCAATGATTTCCCCGGCGAGAAAGAAGTACAGGACTTTGCCGTGCAAGAGTCGCTTGGCTAAGTGGTAGACGACGTTGTGGGGTTGGATTAAGCCTCCTCGGCGTTGTTCTTCGTTCAATCGCACAATGAAGTCTGGTAGGTACGCGATAGTGTGAGGTTGGACAAAGGCTCGGCGTTCCTTCTCAGATAACCGCTCCCGTTGGGCCCGCTCCTCAGCTTCCTGTGTTATGCGTATGAAGCTGTTTTCCAGAAAACGGCGGTAATCGATGATGCCGATAGCCGCTTCGTCAACCAGTTCGACAGGACCGAGGACGTCGTAATAGTCCGCGGGGAGGACTGGGTGCTTCCGTCCATTGCACATCTGGTAAGCGATTAGATAATGGAACAATTCGTTGGCCCACTCATAGGTTATTGCAGCGCGGTAGTAATCGATAAAGCCCGGAGTGAGTTGGTATTGACTGCAACCCTCGTCTAAAAAGGATTCCAATGCCAAGCGCCGCTGGTCGATTATTTTGCGAAAGGCATCAACCGCCAAGTTTTTGTAGTCAATGCTCAGGTAATCGGGAAAACGGGTCCGCAGGGCCGCGAGAAACTGGTTGTTGGCCATGCCTCGGCCGGAAAAGCGGAGGGACTGAGGCAAATCGAGCAAGTCCGCGTCGATGTGCAGTTGGTCTCCCGGTTCGAGAAAGAGCTTGACCTGCTGGTCGAGATAGACTGAAGCCATTTGCGCTTCCGTAAATGGCAGTTCTACCGCGAGGCCGCCTTTTTCGTCGAGAGGGACTTCAATGGTGACAGGCGTATGGTAGATGGGCGTTTGCTGGTGCTCGAAAGAAATGCTGCGGCACTTTGCAACATTGGCTAGCGCGGCGGTAACGCGGGTGGAAAGCGGGGCCATGATAAATCTCCTCTTAGCGGATGCCCCCTGTTCGAGTGCGTTGGCGGCTAAAAGCGACTTTTGAACTGTCCCCAAGATTGGCGTTCAACGGCCGTAGAAGCGGATCCCGGATAAAAGCCAGCGCCCAAGACAAAATCTTGGCCGAGAGCAGCATAGGGAATGGCGTAGCTCACTTTAGGCGAGCCGGTGTCTCCTGCTATCGCTGGATCGGGCCAAAGATATTCGACATAGCCGCCGCCCTCAGCCGCCGCGGCGATGAGCTCTTGGATGATTTTGACTCCATTGGGGTCTTCGAGATCATATAAGTTTTGGCCCTCGAGGTCTGGGTCTGCTCCATGCATGACTATAAGCCCCTCATTAGTAGCAACAAACAGGTAGATGGAGCCCTGCTTCCACCGTTCTTGGGTTCTGAACTCCTTCAAGGTACTGAGGTGCACGGCCAGGTTGGGGGTGCCGTAATCGGCGCGTGCCTTTGCCGCGAGCACAAAAGCCTTCAGGGTTTCTCGATCTACTACATCACCGGCTGTTATCTCGTCGTCTTGGGCGAGGGCGGGATGCACAGCGGGCAACAGGGCGACCAGTGCCAGCATGAGTGCTGCTGTCAGACGCTTCATGGTGATTTCCTTTCTTGGTAGAGTAAAAAGTAAGATACGCCCGATGCTACCCACCTACAAACCCCAAAGTGCCGCCGCCCGGGCCAGCATATATCACGGCTGATTCTGACCAGCCACGTATTGAGATAGAAGGGTGAGGTTGCGGTTGAAAGTGCGGCAGGAGATGACTTGGGCGACGATGGGCGCATGGCGGTCGGCGGGGTTGCGCAGCCGGCCTTCTTCTAGCCAGCGGCCTTGGGCATCGAGGGCGTCGATGACGGCTTTGATCCGTTCTGAGGCCACCGGGCGCACTTGGGCGCGTTCGGCGCGGATGGTTTTGCGGCCTTCGGCGCGGATGCGCTGGTACAGGCTTTCAATGCGACCGATGCGGTTGCCCACTTTAAAGGCATAGTGCGTCGGCAGGTCGGCATCGCTGTAGGTGAGTGCGTACTCTTGGGTAAAATAGAGCGGCCGGTTCGTCTGCAATTCGTAGAATCGGGCCATGCGACCATCGGGCAATTGCGCTGCTTTAGCCCAAGCCAAGGCCCGGGGAATAGGTTTGAGGAAGCGCGGCTCGCCGTATGCGAGATAGAGTTCCAACAGGATTTGCATTACGCCAAAGCTCTCGCCGCCGGTGATGGCGGGCGGTTCAAACTTGCGCGCCCAAGCCGGCTCCATCGCCAAGTTGTACTGCTGCGCCCAAGCCGGCTGTGGGTCGGGCATTTGGGCTAAAATAATAAAATCGCCGCCCCGTTCGGCTGCACGACGCCAACGCTCGTCGCCGTAGATTTTGTGCGCTTCGATCATGGTGGCAATGACATCGGCGATGGTGTTGTCGTTAAAGGTGTAGTACGCGAGGTAGCGCTGTTTGGGGTACTGGCGGGACCAGCTCGCTGGATAGCGCGCCTGCTGGACGGGGAATTGGCTGGGATTGGCCCATTCGCTGTAGCGCTGGGGCCAAGCGCCGTTGGGATATTGGGCTTTGAGCAGGGATTCTAGGCCGTAGAAGACGGCGCGGTGTATATCCGCATTGGCAAAATCGAGGTGCTGATCGACCCGCATGAGCAGGCGCAGGGCGCTTTGCGTATTGTCGTCGTCGAGGGTGGTGCGGTTGCGGCGTTGGTCGGTGGTGTGGTCGCCTTGTTCGACATCGCGTCGGTAGTGCCAGTTTTGGCTCGCCTCTGGGTCGAAGTCGATCCGGTAATCCCAACCGCCCGAGGCCAGTTGCCCCCAAGCGAGGGCTTGCGCTGCTTCGACCGCGCCGTTGAGGAAGAGCGTGTCGCCGGTAGCCTCGTAGGCTTGGAGGAAGGCCATGCCGACCGATGGGGTGCCCGGAGGCTGGACCCAGATGGTGGTCGGCGATGCGATCCCTTCGCCTTGGCGGCGGCTAAAGTCGCTTTGGTAGAGCCAGAGATAGCCGCCGTTGGTGGCCACTTGGCCGCGAAAATAGCGCGTCGCTTTGACCATGGTCTCGATGGCGGCTTGGTGCAAAGCCTCGTCGCTGTGGAGCGGCGTACTGCCTAGCACTAGCAAGAGTAGTAGGGCCATTTTGTGCATTCTGTTGCCTTTGCTATATCTAAAGTTAGCAAAAAAACTGCTAGCGGCTAAAATTCATTGACAATTGAATAAAATCAAACGTAGCTTAACCCCGACAACAGCATCAACCTTCCCATCCGCCGAAAGAGGGGTGCAACATGACGACCGATCAATCTCCGACCAAGGAGACCTACCGCGCCACAGCTTTTGCCGATTCCAAGCCCGAACTCGCCGCTTCTGGGGCCACGCCCGAGCGGTTGGAACACTTGCGAGAGCATGGTTTTGTCATCATCACCGACTTTGTCGATAATCCGTGGATCCCCGTGCTCCGCGAGGCTGGACGCCGCGTCACCCAAGCGTGTGCGCCCGAGCATGGCTACAGCAAGATCGACTGCTCAAAAGGCTATGTGCATCGCGCCGGCGGCGATGAGCCGTGGGCGATTCGGGGTCTCATCCATCCGGCTTTTAAGGAGCCTTGCTTTGCCGAGTTCCACGGCTCGGACGATTTCCTCAACTTCGTGGCCTCGTGGTGCAACGGGCTTGGCCGCGAAGATATGACGTTGAGCGGCATGTTGCTGTGGTGCAATCCGCGGCGGCGCGAAAATGGGCCTAGTTGGCACCGCGATGTGACGTGGTGGGGCGAGGGTAAGCCCTATTTTTCGCAGCAGGACAATCGCGGGGAAGGCCCGGAGGATTACTCCGAGGAGGTCGAAAAAGTCCGCTGGGCCGAAATCCGCGCCAGCAACGCCAAGTCGCTGACTGAGCGGAACGGTGTGAGTATGTTCTTGGCGCTGGTGGACGATGAGTGCCACGAGCTTATCCCGGGCAGCCACGAGCGCTGGCGCACGCCGTTTGAGCACGATGTGCTTCTGCCGCAAGCGATGAAGGACCAAGGGGTGCCGCACACGCCTAGTTGGAATAGGAAGGACCCGTTGCCGGGCCAAGTGGCGATCCGGCTCAAGGCTGGGGAAGCCCTCATCCGCAATGGAGTGACGATCCACACCGGCCACACTGTGCCCGAGCGCGAGCGCAACACTTTGTCCATTGGCTGGTCTAGGTGGTCGGGGCCGTTTACTGGGGAGCCGGCGGTGGCGGACGCGCGCAGTGCGTGGCAGCTCGACCCGGCGGTGCGCGAGGCGTTGCCGCACGAGTGGATGAAGACCGCGTGGGATCGTTGGGCTGAGACCCAGAAGTTGGGAGATACGCTCGAAGACCGGTACGCGGGGTTTGATATTCAACGGATCAAAGCAGGGGAAGTGGTGGGATGGCGCAGCGAGCTAGAGCGGCAAGCGGCGGCCGCTGGCGAGGCGTGGGAGCGGTTTCAAACGGTGGCGTGAAGTAGGTTATAGCAAGGCGGTTAGTAGAGGACTTCGACGCCTCTGGCTTGCAGGGCGGGGATGTGTTCGTTGAGTGCTCGGGAGTTGAGGGGGTTGTCGCTCAGCCATAGCCGGGTCAGGTTGGTCAAACCCGTAAGTGGTGCCACATCCGAAATCTGATTGTCGTTCAGATATAGCCCGGTCAGGTTGTTCAACTCAGCAAGTGGCGTCACATCCGAAAGCTGGTTGTCTCTCAGTTCTAGCCTGTTCAGGTTGTTCAACTCAGCAAGTGGCGTCACATCCGAAAGCTGGTTGCCGTTCAGATATAGCCCGGTCAGGTTGTTCAACTCAGCAAGTGGCGTCACATCCGAAAGCTGGTTGTCGTTCAGCCATAGCCTGTTCAGGTTGGTCAAACCAGCAAGTGGCGTCACATCCGAAATCTGGTTGTCTCTCAGGTATAGGTAGTTCAGGTTGGTCAAACCAGCAAGTGGCGTCACATCCGAAATCTGGTTGTTATCCAGCCATAGCTGGGTCAGGTTGGTCAAACCAGCAAGTGGCGTCACATCCACAACCTGATTGTTCCACAGATCTAGCTCGTTCAGGTTGGTCAAACCAGCAAGTGGCGTCACATCCGAAATCTGGTTGTTATACAGCGATAGCCTGTTCAGGTTGGTCAAACCAGCAAGTGGCGTCACATCCGAAAGCTGATTGTTATCCAGCCATAGCTGGGTCAGGTTGGTCAAACCAGCAAGTGGCGTCACATCCGAAAGCTGGTTGTTATACAGCGATAGCCAGTTCAGGTTGTTCAAGTCAGCAAGTGGCGTCACATTCGAAAGCTGGTTGTCGTTCAGCCATAGGTAGTTCAGGTTGGTCAAACCAGCAAGTGGCGCCACATCCGAAAGCTGGTTGTTATCCAGACCTAGCGAGTTCAGGTTGTTCAAGTCAGCAAGTGGCGTCACATCCGAAAGCTGGTTGTTATCCAGACCTAGCGAGTTCAGGTTGTTCAAGTCAGCAAGTGGCGTCACATCCGAAAGCTGGTTGCTGCTCAGAGATAGCCGGGTCAGGTTGTTCAAGTCAGCAAGTGGCGTCACATCCGAAAGCTGGTTGTTATACAGACCTAGCCAGTTCAGGTTGTTCAACTCAGCAAGTGGCGTCACATCCGAAAGCTGGTTGTCGTTCAGCCATAGGTAGTTCAGGTTGTTCAAGTCAGCAAGTGGTGCCACATCCGAAAGCTGGTTGTTATACAGCGATAGCCAGTTCAGGTTGGTCAAACCAGCAAGTGGCGTCACATCCGAAATCTGGTTGCCGCCCAGATATAGCCAGTTCAGGTTGGTCAAATGCTCGATGCCTTGCAAATTGCGGATACCCTCATCACGACCGCCGAGCTCGGTCAAGGAAGCGAGGGTCTCTTTCGTAAGACGACCGTGCCGATGGCCTAAGGCTTGCCGCACCACGCGCTCTAAATTCGCGTCTGAGAACAAAGGGGTATAAAAGACGATACCTTCCTGTAAGCCAAGCGCGTCTTTGAAGTCATGCACTGCGAGGAAGAGATATTGCGCATCATCAGCGGCTGCTGCATACAACGATTGCAGATGCGCCAGCAGCCAGTCCAGGGCCGACGCTTTGTCGAGCGCAACCGTCAGAGAAGTACTATGGAATTGGAGCACCACGCGGCCGGTTTGGCCCTGCCAACGCCCCTGCAAAAAGGCGGCCACTTCCTGCCAACTCTCCAGTCGGAGTTCCTCGTCGGGTGCCAACAGACCTTGCCAATCGAGCGCAATGCCACCAGTCGGCAGGTCGTCGTTGGCTACCCGAGGCTTCAGCGTCCAGCGCACGGCATCCCCTAGCGGACGGCTCCAGATCAGCGTCGCCTGCACGCGCTCAGCCGGATCATAGCAGTACACCGCGACCAAGCTGTCGGGCTGGCTCTGATAGTCAATCTGCAGACCCGCCAGCGCTTGGCCTGATTCATCGGCAAAGTGCAGCCACAGCCCACGTGGATACTGCGGCGACTCGATGAGCACCTGCCCTTGCGCGTTGCTCTGCGCTCGGGCGAATCCAGCAGAATCGACGCCAGCAGCAAAAGACCATTCGCTCTGGGCCTCGGCCGCGGATAGGCCCAACGCCAGCCATGCGAGCAAAAGACCAAATCGAAAGACTGTCTGCATAAAAAACCTCCTTGGGGGCCGTCGCGGATAATATGACACATGCGGTCGGGATATAGCCATCCTATATCATTCAAGACTGGATTCCCGCCTGCGCGGGAATGACTCCGCATAGGTAAAAAAGAGGGTGCCGATAAACATGCTGCTTGCAAATCATTTAGGACTGCTATAGCAAAGCGGTTAGTAGAGGACTTCGACGCCTCTGGCCTGCAGGGCGGGGATGTGTTCGTTGAGTGCTTGGAAGTTGAGGGGGTTGTCGCTCAGGTATAGGTGGGTCAGGTTGGTCAAGTCAGCAAGTGGCGTTACATCCGAAAGCTGGTTGTTATACAGATATAGCCAGTTCAGGTTGGTCAAGTCAGCAAGTGGCGTTACATCCGAAATCTGGTTGCTGCTCAGATATAGCTGGGTCAGGTTGGTCAAGTCAGCAAGTGGCGTTACATCCGAAATCTGGTTGTTACCCAGAAGTAACCGGGTCAGGTTGTTCAAGTCAGCAAGTGGCGCCACATCCGAAAGCTGGTTGCTGCTCAGAGATAGATGGGTCAGGTTGGTCAAGTCAGCAAGTGGTGCCACGTCCGAAATCTGGTTGCCGCTCAGATATAGCCCGGTCAGGTTGGTCAAGTCAGCAATCGGCGTCACATCCGAAATCTGATTGTTATCCAGCCATAGATGGGTCAAGTTGTTC
Organism: Candidatus Latescibacterota bacterium; assembly: GCA_965221515.1. Taxonomy (GTDB): domain Bacteria; phylum Latescibacterota; class UBA2968; order UBA8231; family UBA8231. Next base: position 1,622,493 of record OZ244897.1, on the reverse strand, counting down.
AATTCAGCAAGTGGCGTCACATCCGAAAGCTCGTTGTCCCACAGCGATAGATAGGTCAGGTTGGTCAACTCAGCAAGTGGCGCCACATCCGAAAGCTGGTTGCTGCTCAGAGATAGATGGGTCAGGTTGGTCAAGTCAGCAAGTGGCGTCACATCCGAAAGCTCGTTGTCCCACAGCGATAGATAGGTCAGGTTGGTCAACTCAGCAAGTGGCGTCACATCCGAAAGCTGGTTGTTATCCAGAAGTAACCGGGTCAGGTTGGTCAATTCAGCAAGTGGCGCCACATCCGAAAGCTGATTGTTATACAGCGATAGCCAGTTCAGGTTGGTCAAACCAGCAAGTGGCGTTACATCTGAAAGCTGGTTGCCGCCCAGATCTAGCTGGGTCAGGTTGGTCAAATGCTCTATGCCTTGCAAATTGCGGATACCCTCATCACGACCGTTAAGCTCGGTCAAGGAAGCGAGGGTCTCTTTCGTAAGAAGACCGTGCCGATAGCCTAAGGCTTGTCGCACCACGCGCTCTAAATTCGGATCTGGGAACAAAGGGGTATAAAAGACGATACCTTCCTGTAAACCAAGTGCGTCTTTGAAATCATGCACTGCGAGGAAGAGATATTGCGCATCATCAGCGGCGTCGGCTGCATACAACGATTGCAGATGCGCCGGCAACCAGTCCAAGGCTGACGCTTTGTCGAGCGCAACCGTCAAGGAAGTATTAGGAAATTGGAGCACCACGCGGCCGGTTTGGCCCTGCCAACGCCCCTGCAAAAAGGCGGCCACTTCCTGCCAACTCTCCAGCCGGAGTTCCTCGTCGGGCGCCACCAGACCTTGCCAATCGAGCGCAACGCCGCCAGTCGGCAGGTCGTCGCTGGCTGCCCGCGGCTTCAGCGTCCAGCGCACGGCATCCCCTAGCGGACGGCTCCAAATCAGCGTCGCCTGCACGCGCTCGGCCGGATCGTAGCAGTACACCGCGATCAAGCTGTCGGGCTGGCTCTGATAGTCAATCTGCAGACCCGCCAGCGCTTGGCCTGCTTCATCGGCAAAGTGCAGCCACAGCCCGCGTGGATACTGCGGCGACTCGATGAGCACCTGCCCTTGCGCATTGCTCTGCGCTCGGGCGAATCCAGCGGAATCGACGCCAGCGGCAAAAGACCATTCGCTCTGGGCCTCGGCCGCAGGTAGGCCCAACGCCAGCCATGCGAGCAAAAGACCAAATCGAAAGACTGTCTGCATAAAAAACCTCCTTGGGGGCCGTCGCGGATAATATGACACATACGCCCGGCATACCAAAACTAAAACGACCTGCGATGTGAGGCTTGGCTACCTTTGCCTCACGGGCAAAATACCATACTGGCGCAGCGTATCCTCCAAGGTTGGCCGACGGAGGCGAATGCGATCGTCGCTTAGCAAATAAGAGAACACGTAGCCCAGCCCAAGCATCAGAATGCCGATTAGGAAGCAATAGATGAATGCCCGGTCGGGATATTGATCCTTGAGGTACCCCACGTATAGCGGCCCGCAAATCCCCGCCGCTGCCCAAGCGGTCAAAATGGTCCCGTAGATCGTCGACATCTTTTGCGGGCCAAAAACATCGAGTACAAAAGAGGGCATGGTGGCAAAACCGCCGCCAAAGCACAAGAGGACGTAACAAACGAGGACCGAAAAAACCCAGGGATTGCGCTCGGTCATCAAAACGCCAAACACGACCATCTGACTAGCGAGCAGAATTCTAAAAACCCGGACGCGCCCTAACCGATCTGAGAGCAAGCCCCAAAACAGCCGACCCACGCCATTGCACAGCGAACTGACGGCGATCAGCGTGGCCCCATACTCGGCTAGTGTTGCCGGTTCTAAGGTTGGATCGGCTACGCCCCATACTTCCTGCAGCAGCTCCGACTGAAAGCTGATGACGGAGATGCCAGCGGCGATGTTAAAAAAGAAGACGATCCACATGAGCGCGAACTCAGAGGAGCGCAGATAAGGTGCAGCCGAGTCATCGGCGGGCGTCTGGGCGACAACCGCTTCAGCAGTAGTTGGGGGATTGCTTAACAGGAGACTACAGGGGATCAGGATACAGGCGAAGATCACCCCTAGGCCTAGGAAGACATGCGACAAATCGCCTGCTAGGCGGGATACGAGCAGGGGGGCCAAACCCTTGCTCAGCAAAAAGGCACCGACCCCAAACCCCATGACGACGATCCCAGTCGCCAAGCCCTTTTTGTCCGGGAACCACTTGGCGACGGTCGCCACGGGCGTGACGTAGCCCAGCCCGATGCCGGCTCCGCCGATGACGCCATATCCGAGGTAGAACAGCGCCAGCATGTCCCAGCGCAGTGCCAGACTCGCCAGCATATAGCCGCCGGAAAACATGACGCTGCCGGTCACGGCCAAGCATCGCGGGCCAACCCTCGGCAGCAGGGCGCCCGCCCAAGCCGCCGACGTGCCAAGGGAAAGAATCGTCAGACTGAAAGCCCAAGCTGTTTCCGTGAATGACCAGCCCAATTGCCGCACCAAGAGCGTTTGGAAGAAGCTCCACGCGTACACCGTTCCAAAACAGACCTGCAAGACCGTGCAGAACAGCGCCATAAGCGAGCGCGGAATCAGGGGCCGTTGTCGTGCCATTTTTTAGACCTCAATCGCACGGCGGCGGTGCTACTCGGCACTTTTGGGCGAGCACGGGCCTTTGTCGGCAACGTAGAGGAAGAGTCGGGCTAGGTGTCCAGCTTCGTCGTCGCGCGCCAGTAGGCTGTCGGCGGAGGGCTGCTCGTCGCGGGCCACGCCCACGGCGTAGCTCAAGAGCGCCCCCATTGGCTTAGCCGCCAGATTGACCAACCAAGTAGCGGCAAAGATGCCAACGACGAGGATGATGGAGAACAGGTACACTTGCTGGCCGATTGCGCGCTGAATTTTTAGCGCAATCAGACCGGTGTCCATGCCCACGTGAACCGTCCCGGCAACGCCGGCGAGAATCGGGCTGCCCACTTCGACGAAATCGCCCATCCCGGGCAAGCTGCGCTCGACCGTCTCCATATTAAACGGGTCGCTAGCGCGGATTGCTGCGGGAATGCCCGGCACAAAAGTGTGGGCGAGAAACTCGCCGGACTCGTCGGTGATGTAGATGTACTTGATACCCTGAATCTCGACGAACTGATCGATGAGCGACTGCAATGCCGACAAATCGCGATTTAACAGAATATCGACGCTGGAATTGGCGATGGTCTTGGCGATGTCGCGGCTGTTGCTTTCGTATTCGGCCGACAGGTGTGTATCGACCGTATAGACGCACAGAATAGAGGTCGATAGGCCGATCAAGCCAAATAGGGCGAAGACGCCGAACAGCGTTTTCTTAAAGAGCTTTTGGACTTTTATCATCAGGCAAACCTAACGCACCAATCGTCCAAGGGAACAAAGCGGCCTTCCTCAACCACCGTGTAGTACACGCGCTGGAGACCTTGGCGACGGTCGGGAGCAAAGGAGACTTGTTCGCCAATGCCTAGATCGAAATCGGCGATGGAGAACACCGCGTCTTCGAGTTGGCTGCGCTGTGGCTCGGCCCCGAGGCGGTGCAGAATTTCGACCATCAACTTGGCGTTGAGAAAGCCTTCGAGGCTGACGAAGCTGTAGTCAAAAGGCGTATAGGGGTCTTTTAACAGTTCTGCCGGCGGCTGCGGGGCGTAACGAGTCATCAAGTTGCGGTACTCTTGGACCGCAGGTATGGATGTGTCTTCGTAACTGGGCACCACTTGGGAATTTACCAGCCATTGCGTATAGCGCTGACTGTCGTCGCGTCCTTCAGTGAGCAGCTTGAGGAGATTTTCGCTGCCGACGAAGGATAGGTTGGCAAAGGGTACTTGGAGGCCGAGATCGACGGCATCGCGGGCAAAGGCCGCGCAGGCTGCATAGGCTCCGATACAGATCACCGCTTCGGGCTTGGCCTGCTTGAGGATTTGGACCTGTTTGCGCATCGTACTGGTGAAAAGTTCGCCGCGCCGATAGGTGGCTTCGCCGACGATTTGCTCGCCGTGCTTTTTCAGGGCGCTGCGCACACCGGCCCAGCCACTGCGGCCGTACGCATCGGCCTGATAGAACACGGCAATGCGTCGGCGGTTGATGCGCACGAAATTGTCGACTAGACCGGCTGTTTCTTGGCGATAGGAGGAGCGCAGGTTAAAGGCGAAGGTCCCATAGGGCGGTTCGCGCTGGGGTTGGGCACCGGTGAAGGGGAAAAAAAGCAGGATGTTTCTGTCTTGGAATTTCTTGAGGATGGGCAACACGCGCGTCACCGTCGGCGTACCAACGTAGCCGAACAGCAAAAACACCTGATCGTCGAGCATCAGCTTCATGGTGTTTCTGACCGAAGGGCCGGGCTGGTAGCCATCGTCGTAGGCTGTGACCTGGACGGTGCGGCCAGCTATGCCTCCTTGCTGATTTAGGTGGGTAAAGTACGCACCGGCCCCCCGATAGAGTTCGATGCCCAACCCGCGGGAGGGGCCGGAGAAGGCCGCGGACATGCCGAGGATGATCTCGGTGGCGGTCACGCCGGATTTTGTCGGCGGCTCGGCGGGACGGGCGGCAAAGGCCCGCAGTGCGTGCCACCAAGGAGCGACCAAGCAACCGGTAAGGCCGGCACGGAGCAGCGATCGCCTTGTCATTGCTCGCATACAGTTACCGCTAGCTTCTTTTGGCTGAAAAAACCCAGCATGTGGTCTGGATGTTACATCACAATAAAGAGATTTTGCCGGCAGTGGGTCAAGTTCGTCGCGGACTGTGGGGTGGACTTGCGGCGGCTTTTGGCAGTTTTTTGGGGCGACCCATCCTCCCACTATCCAGAAGGAGCCTCTATGCAAGCTCTCACCTCCCGCGCTCCCACCTTACCGCCGGCTCCGCGCCCGCGCGTGGCCTATTACGACTTGGGGATCCCCTTTGTTGGTGCGGTGTGGAACGGTTTCTCCATTACCTATGACCCTGCCAATGGACATACCTTGGCTTGGGGGGCCGAATTTTCCCAAGACGGAGCCCACTACTTTTGTAACGACCTCGACAGCGGCAGCTTGGAAGTCTTTCCCATGCCTTGCCGCGAGCACGGCCCCGTCTTCCAAGCCGCAGACGGCACCATTTACGCCCGGATCATGTCGGGTCTGTCGGTTGATCACGGCCACCATCTCATGGTCTTTGACGCTCAGGCTCGCACCTTCAACAGTCTGGGGCGTCCCGCTCCCGGCGATCAGCGCCTCCTGTGCATTGAGGAACGCGATGGCCTGTTGTATTTGGGCGGCCACGAACTGGCCGAACTGTTTTGCTACGACCCGCAAAAGCGTTGTTTTGCCAAGCTCTGCCGCCCGTTTGCCCCGCCCACCGACCGCCTAGTGCGGGTCCAATTGCTGCCCGATGGCCGGCTGTTGCTCATTGGCTACCCGGCCGCCCAGGCCCAAATTTACGATGTGGAAAGCGGTCAGTTGAGCGATGTACCGCCCGAAGCCGAGGGGATTGCAGGCGCTGTATCCGAAGGAGGTCGCTTGTTTTTGGCGGCTGGCGAGCAAGTGCGCGTTCTCGAGGCCGATTTCACCGAAGTGGCCCGCCTCGGCAGTCCTGGCGCAGCACTCGCGCCCTTGGCCTTGGGCCGCAACAGCCGCGCCAGTGATCGCGGGGTGGTGTACGCTTGGGCTGGGGATCAATTGGTGGCCATCGACGCCGATACCTTGGCCATCCGCGCTATTTGCCAAGGTCCTTGCGCTGGCGTCTCGGGGCTGAGCAAAGACGGCCATTTGGTCTTCGCCCAAGTCGAGCAAGGCCGCGCTACTATGGTCGATCCCGACACTGGCGACTGGGAAGAACGCAGTTTTGAGATCTATCAAGGCCGCCGCGGCAGCGCGGTGTGCGCTTTGGGTAAAGGACCGGAGGGCAAAATCTACGGCACCAATATCTACGGCATGCACCTGTGCGCCATCGATACTGATACCGATGCTATAGCTGATCTAGGCTACACTTGGTCCGGCGGTGAACTCTACCACGTCCACGCCCACCAAGACAAGCTCTACGTCGGCAGTTACGGCGGCTCCAACATCGGGGTGTACGACCCGAGTCGGCCGTGGAGTCCCGGCTCGGAGCGCGACAGCAATCCGCGCAACTGGGGGCCGTTGGGGCAGAATCAGAACCGACCCTTTGCGGCGGCGACCGGCCCCGACGGCCGCATTTACGTGGCCAACCGCAGCCATTACGGCATTCCCGGCGGCTCCTTGGCCTCGTACGATCCGGCTACTGGCCTCGATGATAGGGAAATTTACCTTGACCCCGAACAAAGTGTGCAGTGCGTGGCCGCGGACCAGCGCTATGTGTACGGTGGCACCAGCATTTACGGGGGACGCGGCTCGGAAATCACCACCGGCGACGGCTTGTTGTTCGTCTTTGATCCCCAGACAAAACAGCGCATTTGCCAACTGCGGCCAGTGGCAGGAGCCAACACGGTCACCAGCTTGGCCGTTCACCCCTCGGGGCTGGTATTTGGCTCCACGGACAACCGCCGTTTGTTCGCTTTTGATCCGGAGCGGTTTGTCGTCGAAGAAGTGCTAGGTCCCCTGCGCTCGGAAGGGACTCGGTTGATGGGCGTGCCCGAAGGGGTGGAGATGTTTCCGCTGATCTGCGCTTCCGACGGCTTTATCTACGGCCTGACGCGCTTTGATCTGTTTCGCCTAGACGGTTCGTCGCGCGTCCTAACTTATCTCAACGATCCGCCCCTGCCCGAACTCTACGCCCTAACCGAAGGGAAGCCCGGTGTGCTCTACATGAGTGCCGGCACTCACGTCATCAAGTGCCTGCTGCGGCCGCCGCCCTTTTACCGCTGAGATGCGTTTGCTAGGCAAAGGCTTCGCGCACTACTTGTCCGGCCCAATCCTCGGCCGGTGCCACTGCCAGCAAAGCGGCAATGGTGGTCGGGTTGTCGATGATGCTCACCGGCTCCTGCAAGCTGCGTCCGGGAGCCACTGAAGGACCGGCGATTACCCACGGGATGGTCATGTCCTCGTCCATTTCCGTGCCGTGGGTGCGCTCGTGTCCGCCGTGGTCGCTGGTGACGATGATCGCGGTTTCTTGCTGGTTGACTGCCGCCAACACCGCGCCAATGGCCGCATCGGCTCGGCCAATAGCGGCCAGATAGCCCGCCGACATCCAACCGTGGTCGTGGCCGGCTATATCGGTGCCGCCTAGATAGACAAAGGCGAAATCGGGCGTCCAGGCCCGCAGCGTCGCCGCAGTCAAGTCGGCTAAGTCCGCATCGCCGTTTGGCTCGTGGCAATTGTTCATGTAGTACGAGCGGTCCAGCGAGCCGGGGTCGGACAGATCGCGCAATTGCTCCCAATTGTAGAAGAAAGCCGTGCTTTTGCCCGCTTGATGCAGCACATCGACCAGGCTGGGCACCGGTCTTACTTGGGGCACCCAAGTGTTGGTGAGGATGCCGTGCCGCTGTGGCGTCACGCCGCGAAACATGGAAGTGTGGCAGGGTAGGGTAGATGAGGGCATCACAGTGCGGGCTGTATAGGTGCTGGCGCCTTGGCTGATCAAGCTATCAAGATGAGGGGTGGAGGCCTGTTGCAAGCCGTCGGGCCGCAGCCCGTCGAGGACCAAGAGAATGACGCGCATGGGATTCCTTTCTTGGGAGTGGTAAGGATGGTGCCATGGCTGTGGGCCGATCACCAGACTACTTCCATCATGTCCCGCGCCCAGTACATCGGCCCGTTGAAGGCGCTTTTTACCTCGGCGATTCCCGCGGTAGTTTGTTCGGCGGAGTCGAGGGTTACTGACTGGTGGTTGATTACCAAGCGCTTGGCTCCGGCCTCGGCGGCCATGCGTCCGGCATTTAGGGTGCCGGTCTCGGAGATGACGCTGGGGAAGGTTTGGATTTTCTCCTCGCGATGGACGGCCTCCATCACGAACAGGTCGGCGTCTTTTGCTAGCTCGACTACGGACTCGATTGGCGCGGTATCGCCGCTGAAGGCGACGACGCCTTCTTCGGTCTCGAAGCGGAAGCCATAGCATTCGATGTAGGGCTGGGCGTGTTTGACCTCGCGCGCATAGCAGGTCCAGCCTTGCCCGGCGGCCACTTGGCCCGCGGTGTACTCGGTTGTGTGAACCACCGGTTCCGGTCTGGAATCGCCCACGCCGCCGCGCATTTGGTAGGCGTGGACGCTCATGGGATGATTGGTGCGGGCGATCACATCGTACCAGAACAGGCCATCGGGACTCCAGATGCCGTCGGTGATGCGCTTGATTGGGGGAGGCCCATAGACGTGCAGGTCTGGCTCGGTGCCGATGCACTGGTCGAAGCGCGTCATCAGGAAGCAGAGGTAATCGGAGATGTGGTCGGAGTGCAGGTGTGTAAAAAATAGGTTGTGTACCCAGGTGCAGGAGATGCCCAAGCGGTGCATCTTAAAGGTCGATGCAGGACCGCAATCGATCATCAGCCGCTGGTCGCAGATTTCGAGAATGAAACAGGTGCCCCAGCGGTCGCGCGTAGGGGTGGGGGTACCGGCACCGACAATAGTTAGCTTTGGCATGAGATCGTCTCCAAGGCGCGCGCGCGTCGCCGTCCTTTTATGTCGGCGACGCGCGCTGCCAAACTTGATGGGCACCGACCTGCGGCCGTTATTTTTTGGCTTAAACGCAAGGTAACGCCCGAGATATCCATCGACAAAAACGCCAGAATAGCAGCTATTCCGGCTAAGATAATCCCAATGCCGATCAAAAGCCACACCATCTACTTGCACACGCCTCGTCTGTTACTGCGTCCGATGACCGATGACGATTGGGACATCGCCGCGTTTGCCAAAGCAGGTTTCCGCGTCGTGGATCACATTACGCAGCCGCCCGGCAGCAAGGCGCACTCCACTTGCGATATGCGCATCGGCCAAACCGAGTGGGCGGCAGGTGCCAATTCCAGCGCAGTACCGACCTAGAAGTCCACGCTACCGAAGGCGGGCAATATCTGTCGCATGGCGCCTGTGGCACGGCGAAAAACGTTGGACTATACCTGCTTGTACAATTGAATCGTTCGCTCGGCCGCGGCTTCCCAGGTGAAGGCCGCAGCCCGCTGGCGTCCTTGGTGCGATAGCCGTTGGCGGAGCGCGGAATCGGTCAGCAGGCGCTGGATGCCGGCGGCGATGGCTGTGGTGTCGAGCGGATTGACAAGTACCGCATCTGCTCCGGCGACTTCGGCCAAGGACGAACTGTTTGACGTGAGTACTGGACAGCCGCTGGCCATCGCTTCGAGCACGGGCAGCCCGAATCCTTCTATCAGCGACGGAAACGCAAAAAAGAGTGCGTGGGCAAAACAGGCGCGGATTTGCTCGTCTCGGAGTTGGCCGATAAGGAGCACCCGGTCGCTCAGGCCGAGCTGGTGCGCCAGCCGCACGAGCGCGGGATGGCCCTCGCCGCGGCCGGCGAACACCAAGGCGAGCGTGGGATAGTCCGGGGCGACTTGAGCAAAAGCGCGCACCAGCCGCGGCAGGTTTTTGTACGGCAAGCTGTTGCCCAAGCCAAAGACATAGGGCCGTGCTACAAGACCAGCGAGCATATCCTGCTGCGCCTGGTCTTGGTCGGTGGCGTGGCCTAAGTCAAACGGGGCCGATTGCCCGTTGCCCGACTGCCAAGCGGGTGCCACGCCGTGGTGGACGACCGTTAGTTTGTCGGCGGGGACGCCGTGGTCGAGCGCAGCTTGGCGCGTGCTCGCGGAGACCGCGACGATATGGTCCGCTGTGGCGAGGGCCCGCCGGATACCCAAGCTGCCGAGCGACCCCTTGATCCAACGCCGCCAGCGTCGCCCGTCGGCGAGGTGGGGATGATTGACCCAGATCAGATCGTGCAAGGTGATGACGACGCGCCGAGCGCGGACGCCGATGGGAAGAAAGTGGTACAGGGAGTGGTACACGTCGGCGTCGAGCCCGTTGATGATCCGGGCGCCGGCGAGGATGTTCTGCGGCGAGGAGATGTCGTGCGGGGCGAAAATCTCTCTGAAGTTGGCCTGATCGGCGATGGGACCGTGGCGCGAGGGGCGGCGGACGACGACGTACTCGTTGGCGCGGTCCAGCTTGGCAATATGGCTGACGAGATCGGCGGCGTAGCGGCCGAGACTGGTGGGCACGTCGCGCAGCGAGCGAGCGTCGATGCAGATCCTCATGGGGGGAGGCCGGCGCAGTAGTTGGGGATCTGCGGCAGTGCTGCCCGCGGCCAGACTCGGAAGTCGGCGTAGGCGGCGGCGGCGTATCCCCGGGTCGAATTGGCGTCGGTGAGCAGGGCGATGCCGATGGTTTTTTGGGGCAACTTGGGCGACAAGACGCGCTGGTGATCCCGTTCTAAATCGACCCACTCTTGCAGCCATTGCCCCAACTTCTCCGATCCGCTTTGCAGCACGACAAACCAAGGGCGGGCAAAGCCTTTGCGACGGGAGACCGTACCCGGGGCCAAGGTGGTGCTCCACACGTATTTGATCTGTCGCGGGACGCCGAGCAGGTTGCGCGAAAAAATGACGTGTACCCCAGCGGCACTGTCGTTGGTCTCAGTATAGCGCTCGTCGCCCCCCGGCGGCAGGGCGTCGGCGCGCCAGCACCAAGTCATAATTGGGTATTGCCGCGGATCCCAGTGGAATCGCTTCATAAGGACGACGGAGTGGCCGGTATCCTGCGCGGCTAGGTAGCGGCGGCCGTTGGCCGACTCGCGGACGGCGTAGAGTTTGGGTTTGTCGTTGTCCTTGCGGCGCCAGCGCCAGCCGTCAGGCAAGCTGTCCAGCGGCGTGGTGGCAAAGTCTTCGAGGACGATGTAGGGGGGGGCTCCATCCGGCGGCGCGTCTTGGGCCGAGGCAGTATAAATAGAGAGGGCGCAGCAGCCCGTCAAGCAAGCGAGTATGGGTCGGCGCATTGCTCTACCTTTTTGGCGGTCCGTCAGCGCGGGGTTTCTTGTTCCTGCAGCCTGGTTAAGGCCGTTGCGGGACGGTGCTGGAGCGCGGTGCGACTCATGTAGCTAAGGCAGGTCCAGCCAATGAAAATCCAGAATACCCGGCGCATGCGGCGCGTAATACCCAAAGACAGGCCGAGAGACGGGTCCAGCCCCAAACTGGAGAATAGGAATACGAGGCTACCTTCCATGACCCCGATATTGGAGGGCATAAAAAAGAATAGGCCGTTGATGACCGCGCCCAAGGCGTTGAGCAAAAAACAAAACCAAAAACCAACGCCGGCGTCCAGCGCCCAAAGAATGGCGTAGGTCTCACAAGTACCCATAAACCAGCCGATGCTCTGAAAGAACAAAGCGCGGAGGAAGCGAGTGCGGTGCGTGCGGTAAAAGGAGCCGATATTGGTGTCGATGCGCGCCGCACGGCCCATATTGCGCTCGATGAGGTCGGTGCGCAGACCGGCCGAGCGGAGCAATTTGAGCAGGGACGTGAACATGCGCTCTTGACGCTTGTAGAATACCCAGAAGGCCGCTAAGCTGACTATGAGCAAGCCGGCGAAAAAAGCCCGGTACTCCAAGGGAATAAGCTCGGACACATCGTGGTAGTAAAACAACAGTCCAAGGCCGAGGATGGTAAAAGACAGGCCAACCGCAAGCTGCGCCGTTTTATCGACGACCACCGAAGCCATGCCGCGCGGGCCGGGCGTCCGGTGGGTGAGCAAATAGGCCTTGACCGGCTCGCCGCCGAGATTGGCCAGCGGCGTGAGTTGATTGACCGCCTCGCCCGCGAGCTTGGCGGCAAAAAGGGTGAGTAGTTGCGGCTTGAAGGCGTCGGGCGGAAAGGCGAAGTTCCAAGCGATGGTATTGGAAAGATGCCAAGCGCACGAGGGGAGCAACAGCAAGGGGAATATCCACTTGATCGCATCTAAGTGGTGGAGGACTTCATCAACCCCAAGCTCGCCGACGAGGTAGCCCAGCAGCAGGAAGCCCAAGGCGACCATGGAAATTTGCAGGATTTTCACGCGGTCTCTTCTCGGTTGACGGCCGGCGCTGGCAGCGCGGCAATCTGCCGCTCGCTGGTGCGCTGATTGCCCATCAGTCGATAGTGGGTGGTCAAAACGCCCAGGGCCGCTAGGTGCAGCAAGACGACGAGGAGCCAATAAACGACCGCCACTAGGTTGGCCACCAAGCCGATGGCAATAACCAACGAGAGGAAGTCGCGCTTGATAATAAAGCCGGTGCGCTCTAACAACCGATAGCTCCAGTCTTTTTCGCCGTCGGGCACCTTATTGGCTAGGTCGCCGAGGTAGTACTGTAAGCTGCCGGTGCCGGTTTTTAGGGCGTAGCTGTAGAGTAAGACTAGGGTCAACACCAGCGAGGCGATGGCGGATATACCGACGTAGATGGGTAGGTAGTTGTCGGGATCGAGGCGCCACATACCGGCCATCAGGGCGGCGTAGCCGCACAGATAGGCGAGGTTGTCGGTGACGGTGTCGAACCAAGCGCCGAATTTGGTCTCGGCCAACTTGACGCGGGCTATTTCGCCGTCGCAGCCGTCGAGGATCGAGGCCAGTTGCCAGAGGACGCCAGCGACGGCAAGCCGCAGGTAATAGTCTGGTTGCGTCGCCAGATAGGCGGCGAACAGGCCCGGGCACAAGACCATAAAAAAGGTCACCATGTTGGGCGAGATGCCAGTATCGACGATGAGCTTGCTAATGGGCACGGAAATGCGCACGTTGAGCAGGCGTGCTACCGTGCCGCTGGTGGCCTTGCTCACTTGGTCGAAGAGCATGTTCTTAGCGGCGCGGGCACTGCGCTGGTCGGTCACATGTTGCCACAGGTGCGGCGCGATGGCTTGGCGCCGCTGCGGACCGGCGGCGAGCGCACTCCAGAGATCGCCCGTTAGGGCGTCGGCGGGCAACGCGCCCGGCGCGCAGAGGAACGCCCCGCTGCTGACCCCTTGGCTGGTCTGGGCGACGAGGTCGTCTTGTTGGAGGCCGGCGTTGATGAGGGCTTGCAGCGAGGAATGGTGATGAACGCAATCGCCCCTCAGCAACAGCGAGGGGGCGTCGGGCAGGACCGCAGCCTGCGGGGTGGTTTGTGCTACTTGGATGTCGAGGTCGGGAGCTAGAGATTTGTCGCTGGGGGTATGGCCGGGGGGAAGCACGACCAAGACGCGCTTGATGCCCACGCGGGCCAAGGTGCGAACTCCGCGTTGGAGGAGGGTGCGGCCAGCAACGAGCACCTCGGTTGCCGCGCCGGCGGGAAAAACCAAAATGCCTTGTTCAATTGCGCGCTTTCGCATGCGTTTGCCGTTCAATTTAGGGCTGTGAATAAAAGAAGTGCTTTATAAACAAACACCTAGTATAAGGAATTTTGCACAGTTTGTCGGACCTTAATTTTATGCGGCTGTTGCGTTACCATCGACAAAAAGGGCGGGTCATGGCGGTTGGGCTACTGCTAAGCTGCTGGGCGACGGCTAGCCCGGCCCAGCGGCAAAGTTGGCAAATCGGCGGGGCGGGCTTGGCGTGGAGCGCGGGCGATTCTTCGGTGGTGCTGGTCGATTTTGCCGCGGCCCCCGGCGCGATTCAGCCGGTCTATATCGAGCCGGACAAGAGCTTGTTCTCGCTGTTTAGCGGCTGGGAACCGCTCAAAGAGCCGCGCGAGTTGACCTATGTCGAAGGGGAGACGCCCCGGGCTTGGAAGGGGTCGCAGGGCAACGAGACCACCGCCCACAATGGCACTTATATGGTCGATGGCGACAGCATGTCTTTCAATCCGCCGGTCTCGTCCAATCCCGAATCGGTCTGGTACACCATTGATTTAGCCGTGCCAGTGCCGGCCCATCGCTTTGGTTTTTTTACGCCGCCGCGCGGCTTTCGCGCCGACGGGATTCCTTTTGCTCAAGATGCCGTGCCGGCCTACGAGGTCTCCATCGCGGCGGAAGGCGACCCGAGTTGGCTGGTGGGCAATCAGCCCTATCGGCGCATTGGCCGGCTCATCGCCGATGTAGCTGAAAACTTTGTCGCCCGGGTGCAAATTGAGTTTCCCAAGCAATACGTGCGCTTTGTGCGCTACAAGCGCAAGACGTCGCTGTTGGATTCGGCCGAGGGGCAGACCTATAGCACGGGCTCTGGGGCGGCTTTCAAAGGTTCTATTGGAGATTTTGAGCTTTTCGGTGAGGGCGTGCCGCGCCGGGTGGTGTACCGCTCGCGGATTTTCGACTTGGGGGTGCCGCGCAATTTTGGGCGCTTGTTTTGGGCGGCAACGCCGCTGCGCGTGGTCGATGGGGTATTGGAAGAGGCACCCGATGCCGAGGTGGGGGTGGAGGTGGAAATGCGCACCGGTCGCGACGGGGATCCGAACATCTACCACGAGTACACCGACCGCGGCGGCGAGGAAGTGGTGACGCGCCAGCGCTACGATTTGGTGCTACAGCCGCGTTGGCGCGCCGGTCGCCTGCGCGATCCCCGGCCGGGAATGCGCGCCTCTATTCAGTACGATAGCGCCAATTGGTCTTTCTGGTCGCTGCCCTTTGCCGAGTCAGGGCAGGCGATTGACCTACAGGGAGGGACTCATTTTCAGTTGCGGATTACGCTCAAAAGCGAGGATTTTGCCGCCTTGGTGCGGCTGGACTCGCTGTGGATTGAGACCGCGCCGCTTTTGGCTCAGCGGGTCTTGGGAGAGGTCGCGCTGGTGGGTGATTTTAAGCCGGCGAGAGGATTGGTCGCGGTGCCGTTGGGGGAAGCCGCCGAGTTTGCTTACGCTATTGGCGGCGAATTCGCCAGCGCGGAGACCGGCTTTGACGCCCTGAGGATTCGCACTGGGACGCGGGCTAGGTTTATCCGGCTAGAAATGGGGAATCCCCCGCGGGAGGTCGAGCCGGTTGCCGTTAGCGAGAGCGACGAGGAACTAGTGGTGGTGTTGCCGGAGCAGATCGGGCCGGCAAACGCAACAGGAGCGCGCGTGGTCTTTGTCGTCGATGTGTTCTCGCTGGCTTGGACGTTCGCCGGCGAGGTCTATAAGGACGGCGGCGATGCGCTGCCCCAGCCAGTCGAGCCGGGCGATGCCAGTGCCGAGCTGGGCACCAATAGTCTGCGGGTGTTGGGGATGGCCGGGCAAAGCGATGGGCCGGTGGTGGAGGTGGATTTTTCCACTAAAGTGCTGACGCCCAATAACGACGGAGTCCACGACGAAGTGGCGATCGGCTATGCGCTGGTGGGATTGCCCGAGGATGTCCCGGTGGTGTTGAGGGTGTATTCGCTCGACGGGAGGCGAGTGGCCCAGCGGTCGTTGGGAATGCAGCGCTTTGGGCCGCAGCAGGTGCGCTGGGACGGGCGCGATGAAGATCGGGTTTTATTGTCGCCGGGTATCTACTTGGTTGAAATAGCACCGGCGGCTGAGCGAACTGGGGCTGGTCCGTTGCGCCCGTTACTAGTGGTCTATTGAGAGCATGGCGATGCGCTGGTTGTACGCGCTACTGGTGGGAATCGGCGCGGTATGGGCCGATGAGCTGCGCTTCGACCGGGCAGCGGCGTGGCGGTCGTGGCAAATGCCAGCGGATTTGGTGCAGATTGGCACCGACGGCCGGTTGCAACTGCGGAAGTTTCGCAAGGAGATCAACGCCGTGGCCAACGCCGGGGATTTTCGCCATGCGACGCAAGAGCGCGGCGAGGTAGCAGGCGGGATCTGGGAGGCCAAAAGCAATCCGCAGACAGCACATTTAATTATCGACGGCGATCCCACTACGTATTGGCAGCCCGATCGCGACGACCCGCTCGACCAGTGGTCGGTGCAGCTCGATTTGGGGCGTCCGGTGCTGGCGCGCCAGATTCGCCTCGTCTTTCCCGACCGCGAGGGGGCGCGGCCGTGGCGGCAATTCAGCGTCTTCGCCTCTTCGGGGGCGCGGATTCAGGCGCTCAACGATGTATTCAAGTTTGAAGCAGTCTATCGCACCGCTAGGCCCAATACCGAGACTGAATTAGTGATTCCGTTGGAGTATCTGGGCACGGACAGCACCTATGTATTGGACGCGGCGCTGGACATCGATCGCGAGCGCGAACACCGCTATCAGGTGATTCAGTACATCATCGTCGAAGCCGACCAGCAGCAGGCCGACGCGGCGCTGGCCGAAATTGAGGTGCTGGCCGTAGGGGATAACGTCAGCTTGGGCACCGCCGGGCGCGGCGGCAGTTTTCTCGAAGGAGGCCGCACCACGGGCGCGGCCCTGATGTTCGACGGCGATATGGACAGCTTCGCCCTGTTGACTAGTGCCGATGGCGGTTGGCGCGATGCCGGGGTGTGGTGGCGGGTGGATTTGGGGGCGGTGTTTTTCCTCGATGAAATGTTCATCTACTTCAGCCAGTTAGGCGAGGGGCTGCGCAGTCAGGTCCAGGGCGGCAACCCCTCGGCGGCGGGTGGGCTGTTCTTGGTTTCCGATGGTCGCCCGGCGGTCGGCTCGGGATTGCCGGTGCCCGAGCAGGTTGATTACGAAGTACTCGTCGAAGATCGCTGTCGGCCCCGCTGTTTGGGGCGGATTTTTCACCAGCGCTACTTATTTGCCCCGCGCAAAGTGCGCTACCTACTCTGGCACGAGCTAGACGGCACGGCCCCGGGCTTTGGTTGGGGCTTGGAGACTATGCTCTTTTCTGCGGGCTACCCCGCGCGCGTGGAGCTGCGTTCGGACTTTGTCAATGTAGCCGCGGCCGCCGGCGACGGGCGGCCCAAGGTGATCGAGCGGCTGACCTGGGACGCCGACCTGCCGCCGCAGACTAGAATTCAACTGCGCTCGCGCTCGGGCAATGCACTACAGGAGGTGTACACTTTCTCCGACCGCAAAGGCGATGGGGTCACCGAGGAAAAGTGGCACAGCTTGCCCAAGGTGTTAAAAGGCCCGATTGATACGACCTTGGTCGTCGGTGAAGACTGGGATGCTTGGAGCAATGTGTACCAGGCTTCGGGCGAGGCCTTTCAGTCGGCGAGTCCGCGCCGCTTTGTGCAATTGGACATGATCCTCTCCACTGAAGACCCACACGTGGCTCCCGCCGTAGATTGGTTGACGATTGAATTTGTCGATGCGCTGGTACAGGAAGCGCGCGGGCAAATTTGGCCACGCCAGGCCCGGCTCAACGAGGATACGCGCTTTACCTATACGCTGTGGACGGACGCCGACGCGCAGGACAGTGGCTTCGATCGCCTGCGTTTGCACATTCCCGGCGCGGCGGCAGGCAATGTGGCGCTGCGGATTGGTGGAGAAGAGGTTGGGCCCGCAGCGGTGCGGTTGCACGGCGATTCCCTGTTGGTCTTGTTGCCGCGCATCGTGGTCGCCGATTCGGTAGAAGTAGATTTTACGGCGCGGATTTGGGACAATGCTGCGCTGTTCGCGCTCGATCTAGGCCTGGCTGAGCGGCCTGGGATCTGGCAGTCGGTCGTGCCGAGCCAGCGGCGAGCTAATATCGTGTTGTTGCCCGACCTGCCAGGCCAGGCTGCACTCGTCGGCGACGTGGAGATTGCGCCGGCGACTTTTACGCCCAACGGCGATGGAATAAACGACGCGGTCGAGATCAGTTTTATGGTCTTCAAAGCGCAGAACATCCAGCCTCGGGTGCAAATTTTTGACGTCGCCGGTCGGTTGGTCGCCCAGCCGGCCGGTAGCCAGCGTGCTGGACGCTGGCACTTTCGCTGGTCGGGACAGACTGCCGACGGCGCCTGGGCGTTGCCGGGGATGTACCTCGGGCGGATTGATCCGGGGACGGCCAGCGATAGCGCGGCGATTTTGCGGCTCCTTGCCGTGGCCTATTAGTTCCTCAACCCAAAAAGCAAAGGTAGATAGCATGGCGGTTAAGACGTGTTTGATGATCGGTGCCAGCGGCATGGCCGGTGGTTGGATCGAGCGCATGACGCAGCGACTTAGCGATCGGATCCAAATCGTTGGGCTAGTCGATATCAACGAAGAAGTGCTGGCAGCGCAAGGGGCTAAGCTCGGCTTGGCTGCCGATCGGCTCTTTGTCGATTACCAAGAGGCTTGCGCCCAGGTACAGGCCGATTTCTGCGGCATTGCCACCCCGCCGCAATTCCACAGCCCGCAGGCCATCGCCGCGCTGGAAGCGGGGATGCCGGTTATCTGCGAGAAGCCGATGGCCGATACGTTGGCCGCGGCCAAGGCTATGGTCGCCAAGGCCGCGCAGACACAGTTGCCGTGTGCGATTATCCAGAATTACCGCTACGCGCCCAATAAGCAGGAGGTGGTGCGCATTCGCCAAGAGGGGCGACTTGGGCGGCTGCAACACATCTTTGGTCGCTACGCCTGCGACTATCGCCAATACAAGTCGTGGGGCAAAAAGTGGCGCCACGATATGGATTTTAGCCTGCTCTTTGAAGGCTCAGTGCATCACTTCGATATGATGCGCTTTTTAGCGGGGGGAGATTGCAAGGTGTTGCAAGGGTTTGGCTGGAACCCGGCGTGGTCGAGTTTTAAGCACTATTCGAGCGGGTTTTATCTGCTGAGAATGGACCATGGCGTACACGCGGCGTACGAAGGCAACAGTTCGGCCGCCGGGATTACGAGTTGTTGGTCCCGCGAGTACTATCGCCTAGAGTTCGAGCAAGGAACCGTGGAGATAGGGGCCGGCGACGAAGTGCGAATTTACCGGGTCGGGCAGGAGGTAGAAGTATATGCGGCACCGGCGATGGCGTGGGCCGGGCACGAGTACTTGTTCAAGGAGTTTGTCGATTGGCTAGAAGGCGGGCCGCCGGCGGCGACGCGAATTGAAGATAATTTGCAGAGCTTTGCGCTGGTGATTGCGGCGATGGAGACGACCGTGGATGGGCAGCCCAAGCGCATTGCCGACACAACGCGCTTTTAGGAACAAAGGCGCATCCGCACCGCGACGTCGAGGCGGGTTGTGCCGCCGCCGTGGAGGATGCCGCGCGTCGGCGACACGTCGCGGTAGTCGCGGCCTACCGCGATGCGCACCACATCGGTGTCGGCGACGCTTTGGTTGGTCGGATCAAAGCCGACCCAGCCCAGCTTGGGCAGGTGGCATTCGACCCAAGCGTGGGTGGCGTTGACCGATTGTTCTGCGGTGTGCAAGTAGCCCGAGACGTAGCGGGCCGAGATGTGCCAAGAGCGCGCAATGGCGATCATGACGTGGGCGTAGTCTTGGCAGACGCCGCGCTCGGTTTTGAGAATGTGTTCGACCGGGGATTCGGCCGCGGTGCTGCCTGGGAGGTAGTGCAAGCAGTTGTGGAGTGTGTGCGACAGGTGCAGCAGGCTTTCGAGCGGGTCGTCGGTAGGCGCGATGCGATGCCGCTCGACGAACGCGGCGAGTGCGGGCGAGGGCCGCACCAGGGCGCTCGGATGGGCAAACTCCCAATCGGTGCCCGATTTTCTTCGGGCGCCGATTTTTTGCCAGGCCCCCGGAGGCAAGCGCCCCGGAAGCGGCGGGGCGGCTACTGTCTCGACCGTGCAGCGGGTTGTGATCGTCAAAATTTGGTGCGTTTGGTGGAGGTCGAGCAGGTGCCGCGTATTGCCAAAACAGTCCGTCTCGCAGTTTAGGTGGGCCGGCGGTTGTGTCTCAATCTCAAAGTCGATAAGGCGCTGCCGGCGGTCTTGGCGCGGCTCTAGGCACAGCAGCATCACGCATTGCTCGGCGTCGGCGGTGTAGGTGTAGCGGGAGACGTGTTCGATTTGGTAGCGGACGGTCAATGTAGCGGAGCGTCCTCAATGGCGTAGTCAATGTGTGCGGCCAAAGCGAGCGCGTGCAGCGTCCGGCAGTGCGCTCCGGCTTGCGCGAGGAGGGCTTCGCGGTCTTGGCAATCGGGCCATTCATAGCGGATTAGTGCGCACAGTCGGCCGGCGAGTCGCTCGGCGGCGGCGCCGTCTGCGGCACTGGGGCTGGGAGCAAGGGCCGCTAGTTCGGCCGCCAGCGCGTCGAGCGTCCGGCACAACGAGCCGGACAGTAGAGGATCGGTGACGAGTAAGTCCAGCACTTGGTGCGGCCGGATTTCGACGCCATAGCTGCGCTTGTAGGCTTCAAATGTTTGGCCCGAGCGCAACAGGCTCGTCCACTGTGGGGCCGCGGCGTCGCCTTGGGCGCGGCTGGCGGCAAACTGCGCCAGCAGTAGTGCGACTAGTAGCTGGGTGCGCTCGATGAACTGGCCCAGCCGCATGAAGTGCCAGCCCTCGTCGCGGTACATAGTCGCTTCGGCCACGCCGGCGAAGGTGTTGATCTGGCGCGTGGTATCGGTGTAAAAGCTCTCCGGTGAGACCTTCCAGATGTCGGAGATGCCGAGGTCGCGGATTTGCAGCCAAGCCACGTTCAGACAGGTCCACATTTCGGCGCTGATGCAGTGGCGCACTTGGCGGGCGTTTTCGCGGCCGAGGGCCAAGCAGTTCCAGATCGAATCGGCATTGGAGCGCTCAAACGTGAGATCGTCGGCGAGGGTGTAGGAATCGGCGAGGGTGTAGTCGTCGCTGTCGGCCGAATCGAATGGGCCGCCGTGAGGCGGCTGCCGTCCCACGGCCGCATAGAGCCGCTGCCAGCCGAAGTGGATTTCGGCAATGGGCCGGTCCACCAGCGCTTCCACCTGCAATTGCAGCAGGCGACACAGATGGTGCGCCCGCTCCAGATAGCGACCCATCCAGTACACTCCTTGAGCGCTGCGTGCAAGCATATCAGTCTTCCAGCACCCAGAGGTCTTTGCCGCCGCCGCCTTGGCTGGAGTTGACCACCAGGCTACCGCGGCGCAGGGCCACGCGGCAAAAGGCCCCGGGCACGATGCGGGTGGTGCGGCCGTGCAGCACAAAGGGCCGCAAATCGACATGGCGCGGCTCGGCGCGGCCTTCGATGAAGCAGGGGGCGCGGGACAGCGAAAGCACTGGCTGGGAGATAAAATCGGCCGGATTGGCGCGAATTTGCTCGGCATAGGCGTCGCGTTCGGCTGGCGTGGCGTGCGGCCCGATGAGCATTCCATAGCCGCCGGATTCGCCGACGCGCTTTACTACTAATTGGTCGAGATTGTCTAGGGTGTACTCCAAGTCTTCGGGCCGTCGGCACAGGCGAGTTTCCACATTGGCCAAGATCGGCTCTTCGGCTAGGTAGTAGCGGATCATGTCGGGGACGTAGGCATAGACACTCTTGTCGTCGGCCACGCCCGTGCCTGGCGCATTGGCCAAGGCCACGTGGCCCAGCTTATAGGCGTGTAGCAGCCCCGGCACGCCGAGCAGGGAGTCGGGGCGGAACACGAGAGGGTCAATGAAATCGTCATCGACGCGGCGGTAGATCACATCGACGCGCCGCAGCCCCTTGGTGGTGCGCATGTACACAAAGCCGTCGTTGACCAGCAGGTCGCGTCCTTCGACGAGGGCCGCGCCGATTTCGTGGGCTAGAAACATGTGCTCGTAAAAGGCCGAGTTATAGACCCCGGGCGTCAGCAGGACGATGCAGGGGTCGGGGCGTCCGCCCGGGGCGAGGGCGCGCAAGGTTTGCTGCAGTACCTGTCCGTAGTGTTCTACTTCGCGCACGCGACAGCTTCGGTAGAGGCGCCGCCAGTTGGTTTTTACCACTTTGCGGTTGGCGATCATATAGGACACGCCCGAGGGGACGCGCAGGTTGTCTTCGAGCACGAGGAAGCCGTCGTGAGTGCGCACTAAATCGGTGCCGCAGATGGCGACATAAGTGCCGTGGGGTACGGGAACCCCGCGCATTTCAATGCGGTACTGGGGACAGCTGTGTACTACATCGGCCGGGATGACCCCGTCGGCAATGATGCGGGCTTGGCCGTACACGTCGGCGAGGAAGCGGTTCAAGGCGGCTAGGCGTTGGGTCAGGCCGCGTTCGAGGTGTTGCCACTCGGTGCCCGAGAGGATGCGCGGCACGCAGTCGATGGGAATGATGCGCTCGTCGGCCTCGTCGTCGCCATAGACGGTGAAGGTGATGCCCTCGGTGGAAAAAGAGTGGCGGA
Organism: Candidatus Latescibacterota bacterium; assembly: GCA_965221515.1. Classification (GTDB taxonomy): domain Bacteria; phylum Latescibacterota; class UBA2968; order UBA8231; family UBA8231. The sequence continues at coordinate 1,600,591 of OZ244897.1, read as the reverse complement.
CGCGCTCTTGGATTGCGCCAAGCTCGTCGGCTGGGCACTCGCACAGGGCGTCGTACAGCGCCCGGCAGTGCGGGCGGGGCACACCGTCGGCCTGGAACATCTCATCGTAGATCGCGGTGTCTATGTCGTAGGCGTCAAAGTGCATGGGATGGTTTGCTGAGCCGAGGCACGTTGTCGGAGGGGCGAAAAGGGCTGGCCGCGTGGATCAATGCCTACCATGCAGCAAATATACAGTATTTATTTAAGAAAAAACAGGCGAATTAACGCGGAGCATTTTGCGTTATCACTCTGCTGTCAGCACCGGCGACTGGGCGGCGCGGGCGTAGAGATCGGCGAATTCAGCGCTGCCATCGTCGTCGAGCAACTCGGTGTTCGAGCCCCACTCGTCAACCGGGTGATTGCCGCCTTGGAAGAAAGTCCACTTCTGCCCGGAATTGGCAAAGTAGATGTTGATGCCACCGGCGCGGGCTACTTTGACCAGCCGTCTGGGCAGGCTGTGATCGGCTTGGTCCACGCGGTACTTGGCCAGTGCTTGTTCGTCGATTTCAATGCCCAAGCCCGGTTCTTCGGGCACCCGGGCGTGGCCGCCGATGACCTCGATGCGCTGTTTGAGCAGACTGTGCTCGTACAGCTCGTGGCAGGTGATAGTCGGCCATTGGGCTTGTACCAGCACTGCGCTCAGATGCAGCGAAAGCGCGGTGGTTGGCCCGGCCCCGACCATTTGCAGGAAAAACGGCATCCGCAGTGCCGCGCAGGTGCGGCCTTGGCTGGTAATCTCGTTGACGCCACCGCCCAAGATCCAGCCGTCACAGACGCCGCCTAACGCTAGGGCCTCGCGGGGGTGGATCACGCCGTAGTGATGGGCGATAGCCGTGCTGATTTGGGTGCGCAGGAAGCAGTTGCCAGAGGCGTCGTGGCGCGGGATTGGGTCCTCGAAAATTTTGATTTTGGCAAAGGTTTGTTCCAACTCGCGCAGCAGGGGGATGGCGTTGGAGGCGTTGTTCAAAAAGGCGTTCCAGTCGGCGTCAATGCGGAAGTGGTCGGGCGTGACGGCGCTGATTTGGCGGATGGTCTCGCGGACATCAAACCACGGCCGGGTCTTGATCTTTATGCTAGTGTAGCCGAGTGCAACTGCGGTTTGCGCCTCGATGGCGTAGCGCTCCGGCGCCATGTCGTGGTCCCAAAACGAGATGGCGCACCAGTCGCGGCACTTGGTGCCCAATAGCTTGTAGAGCGGCACACCGGCTAGCTTGCCCGCCGCGTCGAACAGGGCCATTTGCAAGCCAGCACCCAAGGAATCGTCCCACATCACGGCAAAGGGCGACTGGCCGAGGACCCGTTCGTGGGTTTGGACGCGGCCCCAAGTGTAGTTTTGGATGGTCTCGCCCCAGCCGACGATGCCGGCGTCGGTTTCGACGCGGGTGATTTCTAGCTCGGACCAGGTGTGGATGCCGGCGCGTTCCATGTCGCGGCGGACGCGCTCGACAAACGGCACTTGCAGGGTGAAGCGTTCGACGTGGGTGATAGTAGCAGGCATGACGGGCCTTCCTTGGTGTTGGATGATATGTGGCGCAGGTAGTGTCGAATGAGGTGGCGGCGGTGTCAAGGTCGCTTGACGGGCCAAGTGCTCCTCCCTTAATTCCCGGCCTCACCTAGCCATATCGGCGAGAACATATCGCTGCGTCCGGCCGAGCGCAATCGGGTGACGCAGATTGTGGCCGACTTCTACTACAAAGAGATGAATCGTTGCCTACTTCTACTATTTTGTTAGGGGACTGTCGAACCGAACTTGGCGATGTCGAGTCGGCATCCGTTGATTTGATCGTTACATCGCCACCGTATGCCAATCAGCGTTCTAGTACCTATGGCGGGGTGAAGCCGGATGATTATGTGGCTTGGTTTTTGCCGATTGCCGACGAACTTATGCGCGTCCTCAAGCCGAGCGGCACCTTCATTTTGAACATCAAGGAATGCGCCGTCAAAGGAGAGCGACACACGTATGTATTGGAATTGATTTTGGCCTTGCGGCAGCGGGGCTGGCTGTGGACCGAGGAATTTGTGTGGCACAAGAAAAACTGCTATCCCGGCAAGTGGCCAAATCGCTTCCGGGATGCTTGGGAGCGGCTGTTGCAATTCAATAAACAGCGCAAATTCAAGATGAATCAAGAAGCCGTGATGGTGCCGGTGGGCGACTGGTATGAGCGTCGGATGCACAACCTGAGCGCGACCGATCGCCAGCGCGATGAGTCCAAAGTTGGCAGTGGCTTTGGCAAGAAGGTGGAAAACTGGCTGGGGCGCGATAAGGCGTATCCGACGAATGTCCTGCACCGCGCCACCGAATGCGCCAACCGCAGCCACAGTGCGGCTTTTCCGCGCTGGTTGCCGGAGTGGTTTATAGATTTGTTCACCGACCCCGGCGATGTGGTATTAGATCCATTTATTGGCTCGGGGACGACGGCGTTTGCCGCGCTGGATAAGGGGCGACACGTCATCGGCATTGAGTTGCACGAGCCGTATTATGAGGAGCTGAGACAGAGACTCGATAAAGAATTTCAGAATTTGAGTTTGGCATTATGAACTATATAATCCTCAATGATTTGCCAGCATGAAATGTTCATCGCCACGGTCTTTCCCTAGTCATTCCCGCGCAAGCGGGAATCCAGTCTTGAATGATGTAGGATTGCTATATCACCGATAGACAGATTACTGACTACCTTCAAGACAATATTCGTTATTCCGTTTAAGGACATTCTCACAATCAGTTCTGATCCGAGGAACGAAGGAGTCATTTTCTCTGTCGAGAGAGACGTAAAAAACCAAGGGAAGACTACAATAAAAATAGATGTCCAAGTGGGTAAAGAAATATTGGGGCGTATTGATATGCCAGAACACTGTTCTGCGTTGAAGGAACTTGATCGAGGCAGACTTCTTTTTTATGTAAAGTTTCATGGAGGTCGCGGGTATCTCGACCCTGATATTTTTGCACAAGAGATTATTGACCATGTCTGATTATCTGCAAATAGTTGGAGAGGAGCACCAGAAGCGATTTGGACAGTTTTTTACTCCAGATACCGTAGCCACTTTTATGGTGGATTGGGTGCTAAATTCAGGAGCGAATGAGGTGTTTGATCCAGCGTTTGGGTTAGGGGCATTTCGAGCGGCGATCAACAATCGCGCAGGCATTCAGTTTAAAGGGTGTGAAGTGGATGCTACCATCGTCGAGTTCTGGGAGCGAAACGCCGAGCAACGCGCGGATTTTGTTGCAATTGCAGATTATTTGCTTTCTTGGGGTGGCCAACACGCTAATATTGTCTGTAATCCACCGTACATGCGCTTTCAAAAATTTCTCAATAGAGATATGGTCATTCGAGAGTTTGAGCAAAAGATCGGCATCAAGCTCTCTGGATATGTGAACACCGCTTCGGCTTTTCTGCTCAAGTCTCTTTACGAACTTTCCCAACGCGGCCGCTTGGCGTATATCATGCCGCTCGAGTTCTTGAATGCCGGATACGGCACATTAGTAAAGCAAAAACTCGTTGAATCCGGGCACTTGTGTAGTATTATTAGTTTCGACTGCGAGAAAGACATTTTCCCGGATGCCACCACGTCTGTCGGCATCATTTTATACGACAAAGCGGTTTATCATACAGATGTCCAGTTTTTTCGCCTGCAATCTATAGATGAACTCGCCTCATTCGAGCGGATGCAACCCGTTGCTGAAGTTCCGCACTCGGCATTGGAGCCGCAGGCCAAGTGGCTGCCCCATTTCCAAGCAACAGCGTTCAGCGTTGATCGCCAAAAGACGACCACTCTTGCACACTTTGGAAAATTTAGCCGCGGCATTGCCACAGGTGCAAATGCGTTTTTCGTCCTCAAGCCTGAGCGTGTAGCAGCAAGACGCTTCGACGCGACCGAGTGCGTGCCTTGCATTGCCAAGAGTGCGCAGATTAAAACAGCTATTTTTAAGGATGCAGATTTTGCCAATAATCCAGTCTTTCTATTTTCGGTCGCTGGCAGCCCCTCCAAGGCTGCTGAGGATTATATCCGGTTTGGGGAGAGCGAGGGTTATCACGAGCGATTCTTGACCAAAAACAGAACGCCGTGGTACAAAACAGAGACGCGAAGCCCGTCGCCCCTTTTGTTTGGCGTGTTCTCGCGCAACGGCTACAAGGTCGTGCTAAACAAGACTGAGGCATTGAATTTGACTTGCTATCATGGATTCCAACCCAACCTGTTGGGTGCCGCATATATAGAGCACTTGTTTCTATACCTGTCATCGCAAACAGGACGGCAGATCGTCGCTCGCTCTATGCGCCAATACGGACGGGCACTGGACAAATTTGAACCCAATGACTTGAATGAGGCCCTAGTGCCGACGGCGGCTTTTTTTGCTACCATATCTAAAGAAGAAGTTGCCACCGCAATTGGCTCGTTGGAGGAGAACGGAGTGCTGCCAGCGTCGATGGAAACCGTATTCGCGCCGTTGAAATGGGCAAGTTGAAAGAAAGGGAAATTATGTTACCCATCGTCGATACGCATCAACACATGTGGGATTTGGCGCAGTTTGCGCTGCCGTGGCTGGAGGGCGAGGGAATAGAGCCGCTGCGGAAAAATCACTTGATGAGCGATTACTTGGCTGCCGGTGTCGGGACGGGTATCGCCCGCACCATTTACATGGAAGTCGATGTCGCCGCTGGGCAGCGCAGTGCGGAAGCGGAGTTTGTCGCCAGCCTGTGCCGGGCCGACGACAACCCAATGGTCGCGGCGGTGATCGGAGGCCGTCCGGGAGAGGAGGGTTTCCGCGCTTATATCGACCGCTTTAAGGCCGAGGATGCGATCAAAGGGGTGCGGCAGGTGTTGCACGTGCCCGACGCCGAGCCGGGCCATTGTCTGCAGGAGTATTTCGTCCGCGATGTGCAGTACCTGGGCGAGATTGGCCTAAGTTTCGATCTGTGCCTGCGGCCGCGCGAGTTGGCCGATGCGATCGGCTTGGTGGATCAGTGTCCGGATACGCGCTTTATCGTCGATCACTGCGGCAACGCCGATCCGCAGATCGTCAATGGTGCAGCCGAGCGCGATCCGGCCAATTCGTTCAGTCACACCAAAGAACAATGGCAGCGCGACATGGCCGCATTGGGCGCACGGGAACACGTAGTTTGCAAAATATCCGGGATCATTGCTCGGGCCCCTGCCGGATGGAGCGCCGACGCGCTGGCGCCGACGGTCAATCACTGCTTGGACAGCTTTGGGCCGGATCGGGTGGTGTTCGGCGGCGACTGGCCGGTGTGCAACTTAGCGGCGAGTTTGAGTGCGTGGGTGGCGGTGTTGCGGGAGATCGTCGCTGGGCGTCCACAGCAAGAGCAGGCCCAATTGCTCGCCGGCAATGCCGAGCGGCTCTACGGACTGTAGGGCGTATGGACCCTTTTGAAAAAGTGGCGATTGGCAATACGGGCGTGGAGGTGACGCGGCTGGGCTTGGGCGGGGCGCCGTTGGGTGGGATGGTGTTAGCCGACGGGATTTTTGTCGGCAGTGGTTACGACGAGGCATTGGCCATCATCCGCCGGGCCTACGAAATGGGTGTGCGCTATTTTGATACGGCGCCGCTGTACGGCGATGGGCGCAGCGAGGTGCGCTATGGGCGAGTATTGGGCGAGTTCCCGCGCGCGTCGTTTGCCATCTCGACCAAAGGCTCGCGGGTTTTGCGGCCCAAAGACCCGGACGACTTGGCTCCCTATAGCGAGGATGAGATTCCGCACTATACCTGCGATTTTGATTTTAGCGCTGAGGGGCTACAAGCCTCGCTCGATTCGAGCTTGGAGCGGCTGGGATTGGCAGCGGTGGATATTTTCTTTGTCCACGACAGCGACTTCAAGGGGCAGCACACCGATGAGGACTTTGGCCAGGCGCTGGAGGCCGCAGTCGAATTGCGGGCAACCGGCACGGTCAAAGCCATTGGCATGGGCATGAACGAATGGGAGCGCACCGGGCGGATGGTCGAGCGCTTTGACTTGGATTACATCCTGTTGGCTGGGCGCTACACGCTGTTGGACCAATCGGCGCTGCCCGAGTTTTTGCCGCTGTGTATAGAGCGCGGGGTGAAGCTGACTATGGGTGGGCCGTACAACAGCGGCATCCTCGCCCGCGATTTGAACCAGCCGGTGTCTTTTGATTATCTGCCCGCGCCTGAGCATTTGGTGCAACAGGCCAAGGCGCTCAAGGCCGTCTGCGACCGGCACGGCGTTGAGTTACGGGCCGCGGCATTGCAATTTCCCTTTGGGCACGAGGCGGTGATTTCGGCGGTGCCCGGTGCGGCGTCGGTGGCCGAGCTAGAGGACAATGCGCGCGTGATGCAGGCGGAGATTCCGCCGGCTCTATGGGCGGAGTTGAAGGCCGAAGGGCTGTTGCCAGAGGCTGCGCCAACGCCGTGAGATTGGCCGTGCTGATGGCATAGTGGAATGTAGTTACAATTTATTGCAGTTGGATTGATCCCCATCACTCCCGTTGTTGCCATTATTTTCTCGCTCCATATAACTTTTAACGCCTTTGCTCCGTCTTAGGAGGCAGAAAGGCGTAAAGTGCGAGAATATCAGCTAATCCATAGCCAGACCACAGATGATGCCCATTTGGTGGCCGCTGCACAGCAAGGCTGCGAATGGGCCTTTGCCCGGCTTTTCGAGCGGCATTCGGCCCGGCTGTGGCCCTATGTTTGCACCTTGAGCGGCGGCGAGATAGATGAGGCACAGGATTTATTGCAGGAAACCTTTGTCCGCGCTTGGAGCCGGCTTGGCGGGTTGCAGGCAGGGATCGCTTTTCACGCTTGGCTGCGTACGCTGGTGTATCGCTTGGCGCTCGACCGGTGCGATAAGCAGCAGCACCGGGATCAGTTGTTGACCCGCTACGGGCTGGTCGCGGCCGAGGAACGTACGCCAGAACAGCGGCTGCTATCGCGTGAACTAGGGGCCGCCATCGCCGAAGCAGCCCAGAGTTTGTCGGAGTCTTCGCGCCGCATTTTCACCGCCTTTCACCTAGAGGATAAATCCATTATGGAGATCTCCGAGGAGATGGGGCTTTCAGTGGGGGCGGTAAAGGCCCGACTCTTTCAGGGGCGTAAAAGATTGAGAAAGGAGTTGGAGCACATGGCACCCGAGACGACGATGCCAATGGAAACACCCCAGACGCTTAACATCGAGATCTTAGGTTCGTGCGAAAATCCACACGACCCGCTGCATCCGCTGCGGCAGACGGACAACTTGCTGGCCAAGCGCTTGCTCTACTTCTGCCGCAAAAGTGCCAAAAGCGTTGGGGAACTAGCCCGTCTGTTGCAAGCCGACAGGGCCTATGTGCAGGACATCGTGCCACGCTTAGTGGAAGGAGAAATGCTGGAGGAGCCCTTTCCCGGTCGCTATCAGACGGCTTTTCTCTTTATGGCGCGCCAGGAGGCCTTGCCGTTGTTCGAAGAGAGCGTGCGTTCGATACGGGAGGGCATCGCCATCCTCAAGCACCGCCTGCCGCAGCTCAGAGAGACCCTGGGTCATACTTCGCTGTGCGGCTGGCAGGGATTTACTTGGGAGGAACTGGCTTGGATCGCGTTGCCGCAGTGGATTGTCATGCGTGGTCTGGGACGGCAAGTGTCATCGCTGCCTAGTTGGGGCAAACATCGCATTCTGATCTATCCACTCAGGCCGGTGGACTTTTGGTATCTGGCAGGCAATTGCGGTGTTAAAAAAGAGCCTTCTTCCTGGTTGGTCGGAATGATGACAGAAGGGGATGATATGGGCATGGGTAATGTCGCGGAGTCTCGCCTTATGGTCGGAGGCGATTATAGGAAGATTCTGCGCTTCGAAGACCTAGAGCGATTTGTCGGTCGCTTGTGTGGGGGACCTATAAGCGAGGAGAATTTACTCGGCGACGCGGACGAGGGAGCGAGATCGAGACTGGCCGAATACAGCGAGGAGGGCTATTTAGTCCAGTTAGAAGACGGGCGCTGGCGGTTGGGTATGCCGGTTGTGACTGGAACAGACGAGGAGCGGTTGATCGGAACAATCGATGCGATGTGCGCCGAACTCGCCTGCAACGTGCTCGACGGTGCGCTAACGGCTTTTGCCGAGAAAGTAGAAGAGTTGGAGTTTTCGCATCTGTTGGGACAGCCTCACTACCTAGGCTTTTTGGGCTTTTTGGCGGCGTGTAAGGAACTAACGGTCGCCTGCCGCGAAGAAGGGCTGATACCCGACCCGGTCGATCCGCCCAAGGGTTTCGGCTGCCATGCGTGGTACGGGGCACCGCGGATCATGCGAGCGTGGAGCAAGGGGAGGTAACGGGGTATTGGGCGCGGTTAATATCTGAATTAGTGGCCGGTGGTCAGTAACTGGTTTATTTTAACGGCGAGTTCGTCCCCGAGACCGGCGGCGCGGAGCTCAATTGTCGCCTGCGCCTTGATGTATGGGTGGCCCCTTGTAGGAAAGCTCTGATTATGACCGACCATCCCACAGACGCCGAGCGTTTCTTCTTCGACAACAACGGCTACTTGGTGCTAGAAGACTTTCTCGCACCCGATCGGGTCGCGGCTCTGTACGCGGCACTGGAGTGCACCATTGAGCGGCGGCGCGACTCCCAGTACAAGCGCGAGCACGAGCCAGCTTTTGCCGATCGGCTCGACGCAGCCAACGCGCGGGTCATGCACCTTTTGGCCGAAGATCCACTCTTTTTGGCAATGCTCGACTACGAGCCGATGATGGCCTATGTCCACGGTCTCTTTAACGAGATGCCGCACCTGCACTCGACGGACGCCTACTACGAGGTCGAACCTGCCGACTACCACGGGCAGGGCTGGCATATCGACGGCATTCAGGATGGTTTTCGCAACCTCAAGCCGCACATCCCGCTGTTGCAGTTGAAGGTGGGCTACTACCTGAGCGACATGAGCGCACCGGACCAAGGCAACCTGACTTTAGTGCCCGGCAGCCACAAGGCGCTGTTGGAGCCAGGCGCGGAAAATGGTATGCCCGGGGCGGTGCAGATATGTGGTGGCCCGGGGACGGCGGTACTTTTTCACAACGCGGTGTGGCATTCGGCCGGTCCCTTTACGCGCAGCCGGGGCAAGCGGGTGATGCTGTACTATGGGTACGAGCATCCGTGGATGCTGGCGTGTGCTGAGCAGTGGCGCTACGATCAGGCCTTCTTGCAGGGGCTTTCACCAGCGCAGCGGCGCTTTTTCCACGGGTTTGTGTTTGACCCGCCTGAGTATCGCTGGGGATGAACTGGAACTCGCCCGATCTACGAGGTCGTCGCCAGTTGGGGCTGACCCTATTTTTGCTCTCGCTAGCGATGCTGTTTGGGGCCAGCATCGCGGCTTTTGCCTACCTGCGGCTGACCAGCCCGGCGCTACAGGGGAACGAGCGCCTGGAATTGCCGCTGGTGCTTGTCGTGGCGACGGCCGTGCTGTTGGGGGCAGGGCTGGCGATGTACCAGGCGACGCAAAACGCCAAGCGCGGGCACTTCCCGCTTTTGCGGCGGTGGTTGAGTTGGACTTGGGGGTTGAGTGCGTTGTTTATCGCCGTGCAGGTGCCGGGCCTGATACAGCTTTTGGATCGCCACCGGGTGCTGGAGGAGAGTACGTACGGCATTGCGTTTGCGCTGGTCGTGGTGCATGCGCTGCATGTGGTAGGCGGCATGGTGCCGTTGTCGATGCTGGCTTGGAAGGCGCGCGTGAATCGGCTCGACAGCGAGCACTTGCTCTCAGTGCGGGCTTGCGCTGCGTACTGGCATTTTCTCGAAGCGGTGTGGCTTGCGCTGCTGGGTGCGTTTTTTTTGTGGGGGTGAGAAACGCGCGGGCAAGTTTCGTGCCAGTACTGCTATTCCGAGGTATCGACGAGGATCAACGGCTCAGCCTTGCCGTCGCACGGCCTGAAGCTCTTGCGGCGTGATCAGATTCGGGCCAGTGCCGGCGTATTGGACGAGCTCTGCCATGCACCGCGCTCGGAAAAGGAGTCAGGCAATCGCCCTAGTAGGCCACGGCCACGCTGCGTCGCACGCTGCGGTTGCCAGCGTCGCCGGCGATGTGCAGTTCGACGATGTAGAGGCCGGGGGGTACGCGCTGGCCGTATTGGTCGCTGCCGTCCCAGTGCCAGGTGATGTGGCCGGCTTGGCCGTCCCGCTCTTGAGCGAAAAGCAGCCGGCCGGACAAATCGTAGAGCCGCAAGTACAAGGGGCGTGCCGCGAGCACATTGATGAGATCGAAAGAGACGAGAAGCTGGTCGTTTATTCCGTCGCCGTTGGGCGTAATGAGCGCGGGGCTGAAGGAGAGATCGGCAAAGAGTTGGTCGGCTACCGGCAGGCGCACCACGTTGGAACTGCTCTCGACTTGGGGGGTGGCGTCACCGGGATCGACTAATTGCCGCGTCTGCGCCTGTTGGCTGTCTTCGAGAAAGGCGTCGAAGCGGGTCGCCTGTAGATAAACCGGGGCGGTAAAGCGCAGTTCGACGAGTTGGCGGCTGCGGATGCGGCGCGGGAAGGTAACGCGAAAGCCTTGGGCGAGGGTATCGGCGACCACCTCGACCGGCTCGCCATCGACCCAGGCGGTGTCAAAGCGGGGGACGGTGGTGGCTTCAATGGCGATTTGGTCGAAACCGTCGCGGGTCGTCGCCGGCTGCAGGAAGTAGGAAAACTGGGTCTTTTGGCCGGGTGCGACCTCGAGGGGGAACACCTCGCCGACCACCGCGGACGCCAGCGGGTCGCTGAAGTTGACGGCCAGCCAGTTGAAGTGGGCAGCTCGCGTCGGGCTGTCGGATACCAAGCGCACATCGAGTTCCATAAAGCGGCGCGGCGACGGCGACTGGAAGGCCGCGCCCGACGCGCTGTAGATATTGCTCCAGGGGCTCCAGTCTGCTCCGGGGATGCGCGTGGTGTCGATGCGGCCCTTGAAACTGGGAATCAGTTTGTCGTAGCGCCTCTGGGTTACTTCCTTGCCATTTTTGTCGTGAAAAGTGTATTGCTCCACGACCTCGTTGCCGGTGCGCGAGCGGACTTCGATGTGGGTGCCCAAAGGAGTCTGAGCCTGCCACTCAAGCGAGTTGAGGTTCTTGCCGCTTGCTAGGTCAATCAGCGGCGAGCGGAGCCGGACCACGACGGGATAGCCTTGGCCGTACACTTGGATTTCTTCGGCTGAGCCGTTGGCGTAGCAACCCCAGCGCGAGGCGGCGTCGGTCAAGGTCGCAGCGCAGGTGGCGTCCCAAATGAGCCAGGCGATGCGGACATAACGGGCTGGCAAAGTGGGGAACTGGTGGTCGGCTAGCCCTGCTCGGTGGTTTTCGCTGTTGGGGTAGCCGGCAAAGTGCCGCGTCCAGATGCGGGTGCCGTCCGGGGCGATGGTGCCATCCGAGGTGAGGACCTGGTAGTTTTTGTAGCTGAAGGAACGCGGCCCGCTGGCCCCGGCGCGGGTGCGCAGCAGGTGTTCGCCAAAGCCGCCGCGGATGGCTACACCGGTAATCAGGCGCACGAAGTCCACCGGATAGACCGCGCCTAAGTCGATGGTGATGTGGCTCCAAGTGTTGTAGGTGTTGCGCGGCTCGCGCCCGTTGCGCCAGCGATCGAAGATGGAGCCATCCACTAGGTTGAGCGCATTGCCCAAGGCGACTTCTTCGGCGCGGACAAAGGCGTCGATGACCACGTCAATGGCTCCGCCGCGCTCGAGCAGGTCGAGGGTGAGATTGTCGCCGATACTCTCGACTTGGACTTCGACGAGTCGGGCATTGGCAACGTGCTTGAGGTTGCGGATTTGCAGGTAGCGGATCGGCGTCAGGTAGAGCGCGTCGCCCGGGGCAAATGTGACGCGGTGGCGCGCGTTTTCTTTAAAGCGTTCCTTAATGCGGTAGATCAGAGAGCCTGCAATCGGATTGGCTACTTGGTCGAGTTGCGGCTCGCCAGAGGAGAGCAAGAGGTCGAACAGCTCAAAGGGGGGCGCGTCGGCGGCAAAGATCAAGGCAATGCTGCGCGCTGAGACGCTGCGGCCGAGGTCTATTTCCACGAACCAATCGTCTGGATCGTCGCCGGCGCTGGGGGCCCAACCGGTCGCTGGATTGCCGTCGAGAAGCGCGACGGCGTCCCTGGGATTGGAACCGGCTCGCCGGATGCCGCCGCCCAACTGGAGGGCATCGCGCACGGCATCGGTATTTTTTGTAACGCGCAGCGGCTGGATTGAGCCGTTGGGCGCAACCTCGACTGCGCCGAGGGGCAGTTGCCAATCGCTCCACTGACGTGCCGAGCTGAAGCGCAGTTGGTCGGCGTCAGCGGCGGAGACTAACAAGACTAATAAAAGGGCTGCGAACATGGGGCTGGGCGCTCAGCGCAACAGAAGCAACTTGCGCACTTGGACCTGCTCAGCGGCTCGCAAACGGCCAATGTAAACACCCGTGGCCAAGCGCATCCCGGCGTCGTTGCGCCCGTCCCAATGGGTGGTGTAGTGTCCGGCTGCGTGCCAGCCGCGGGTGAGGTGGGCGACCTTTTGACCGGCGAGGTTGTAGATGGTCAATTCGATGTCGGCTGCTTGCGGCAGCGCGAAGCGGAGGGCGGTGCTGCTGTTGAACGGATTGGGGACGTTTTGGGCGAGGACGAAGGCCGCGGGTTGGTCCGCAGCGGATACTGCGGCGACGGCGGTCGGCATGCGCGGTAGAGACGGTATGCGCATTATGAGGCGCACATCGTCTAGATAGAAGGTGCCCGTCATGTTGCCCTCAAAGCGCAGGGCGTCGATCCAGTCCACTTGGTCGAGGAGGCCGGGGCCGTAGTAGTTGGGCTGGTCAAAGGCCGTGAAGGGGATTTCTAAGACCTGCCACTGGCGGCGCTCAAAATCAATGTGGAACTGCTCAGGGTCGCGCGCCAAATCCACGCCGAGGCCGTCGATGAAAAGGACAAAGATGGGAAATTTGGGGAGCTCGATGTCGCCGGGATGGAAGGCAAAACGCAAACCAGCAAAACCGAAGGGATCGACGGCCGCCGCCGGAAGAAATTGGATAGCCCACGGCGTATAGAAGTTTTTCGGCTCGGCCTCAATGGCCGCCGCGCGGGTGCCGTAGAAGATGGGGCCATCCCCGGTGATCTGCGCTTGGGCACCCTGGTCGCCGACCAAGTCCCAATCGGTCGCTACGCGCTCATCAAAGATGGGCAAGTCCGGCACCAGCAGCGCGATGGAGTGGACGAAATCGAAGCCCTTGAAGACGCCATTGACCTCCTGTTGGAGCCGCACCACCACTTTGTACAAGCCCTTGGGCAGGCCGGCGGTCTCTAGGCGGGTGTCGAGTTGGTACGTTTGGTCGTCGAGCGCAACCAGCGGCAGTGCGTCCGGCCCGCCCAAAGCGCTTAAGTCTGCGGTTAGGCGCAGCGGCCCGCCGTCGGCGATGAGTCGTTCGACCTCGACGGTGGCGCGGACTTGGAGCGCGTCGCCAACCAACAAGGTGTCGGGTATCTGGGGCTCCCACGAGCCGCCGATGGGGCTGTAGGTGATTTTGATGACCAGGTGGTTGCGGTTGTCGCTGGTGACGTATAGACTGCCCTCGCTGTCGCTGGCAAGCCCGACGGGGAAGCCCCAGACATCGCTTTGGGTCTGACCGGCTTGGAAGCCGGTGATAAAGCTGCCCAGGCGAGCGTTGCTGCCGTCGGGTTGGCTAAAGAGGGCGGCGACTAAGTAGCCGGGATGGGACGAGAGCTTAGCTTTACCGGCGCGGAAGGCGACAAACGCGGCGTTGTGGTAGCGGGCGGGAAATTGGTCGCCGGTGTAGAAGTGGAGGCCCATCGGCGCGTAGTGAGCCGGTACCAAGGCCACGGGGCGTTTTTGGCTGGCGGCGCGGAGGCTGTCGGCCCGGGTGATGGGCAATACTTTTTCGTAGCCATCAATGGTAAAGTCGCTCCAGACTTGGTGGCTGTGGACCAGCGGGTAGCCCATAAAGTCTTGGTCGCCGACGATGTCGATCCACTCCGGTGGACGCGTGCGGCCTTCGAGATCGTGGCCGTTGTGATTGGCCCACAGCGCATTGGTCTGCGGGTGAAAGTCCATGCCGATGACGTGGCGGACGCCGGTGGCAAAGATGCGGCGGTCGCTGCCATCGGGATTGAACTGCAAAATGGTGCCGCGCTCGGGGTGGTGAGGCACCGGCTCATTGGTGTTGGCGACGACCTGAAAGCCCTCGTCCATGCGGCACAGGTCGCAGGGCGAGCCGACCGACAAGTACATTTTGTCGTTGCGGCGATCGACGACCAGGGTGCGGGTATCGTGCCAGCCCTCCCAAGGAACGTCGGGCAGCACGACTTCTTGTTGCTCGTATACTAGGTCGCCGTCGGTGTCGCGTACGCGGATGACTTGGTGTTCCTCGGCAATGTAGAGCGCACCGTCGTAGAACAGGAGGCTGTGGGCCTCTCTGAGGCCGCGCCAAGCGACGATGCGCTCGTCGGCGACGCCATCGCGGTCGCGGTCGGGCAGGGCGACGATCTGGTCGGCCCCCATGTTGGCCACGTGCAGCACGCCGTTGGGGTCAAAGGCCATAAAGCGAGGTTTGCGCAGACCCTCGTGGGCAAAGACGCGGGCTGAGAAGCCAGGAGGCAGGTTGAGCACCAAGTCTTGCGGCACGGCACCGCGAAAGGCTTCGGGCACAATCAGCGGGGTCGGCTGCAAGCCCAAATCGACTTCGGGGACTAGCGTACCGGGTGGGTAGCCTTGGTCTTGGGCGTGGGCAGCGGCGACGCTGAGGGCGAGGGCGAGTGAGAGGACAATGGGCATGGGCGATCTTTCGGGTTGGATTGGGTATTTGGTTGTACAATTAGCATTTTTTGTATTAGGTATGTCAATAATTATAGTTTTCACTTAGGCGGAGGACCTTACGCGGATGCCTTTAATGCCTCTGATAGGACGCGCTGTGCTGGGCATCGCCGCGCTAGCTGCGGTGGGCTACGTTTTGGCGGCGGCCTATCTTTATTTTTTTCAGGAAAAATTTATCTACGTACCGAGCGCTCGCATCAAAGCCACGCCGGCCTCGGCGGGTATGCACTATGAGCAAGTCGCGCTAGTCGCCAGCGATGGGGTGCGGCTGGCCGGGTGGTACCTGCCGTTAGCCGACGCGCGGGGCACGGTGCTTTTTTGCCACGGCAATGCGGGCAACATATCAGACTTGATTGGCGTGGCCGAGGATGCGCATCGGCTGGGCTTGGGGATTTTGCTGTTTGACTATCGCGGCTATGGCCAAAGCGAGGGGACGCTCTCGGAGGAAGGTACGCACCGCGATGCCGAGGCCGCTTGGAACTACTTGGTGCAAGAAGCCGGGTTGGCCGCGGATCAGATCGCGGTGGTCGGCCGCTCGCTGGGCGGGCCGATTGCCGCCCGGCTGGCGCGGGACAAGACGCCGGCGGCCCTGTTGTTGGAGGCGACTTTTACCTCCATCCCCGCCCTAGGCCAAGAGCTGTATCCGATTTTTCCGATCGGTCTGCTGGCCCGCTACCAATATCCTACGTTGGAGTACGTAAAGCAGGTCCAATGCCCGGTGCTAGTCAGTCACAGCCGCGACGACAAGTTTATTGTATTCGCGCACGGCCAGCGGCTGTACGAGGTTGCCAACCCGCCCAAAGCGTTTACCGAGCTGCGGGGCGGCCATGGTTCGGCCTTTAGCGAAGATGCAGTTGCGTATGAAGCTGGAGTGGAGGCTTTTTTGACCGAGGTGCTGGGGTGGTGATGGAGGGGATTTCACGCAAACCAACCCGTGGAGGCAAAGATGAGTAGAGACAGCAAAGGCGAGGTCGTCCGATTGGCGCTGGTGGGCTGCGGCGGTATGGCTGGGGCCCATTTGCGCGGATACGAAGAATTATTAGAAAAAGGCGAGACGCGGTTCCGCATTGTCGCGGCTGTAGATGAGGTGGCCGAGCGCGCCGCGGATTTTGCTGCGCGCATCAATGGGTTTGCCGGCTGGGAGGTCAACGCCTATGCGAGCGTGGCCGAGTTGCTGGCCGGAGAAGACGCGCTTGATGGGGCCGATATATGCAGCCCGCATGGCTTGCACCACGTGCTGGCCTGCGAGTTGTTAGAGGGTGGAATCGACGTGCTGGTCGAAAAGCCGATTGGGGTCACGGTGCGGGCCTCAAAAAAAATCGCCCAGACCGCGCAGCGTTGCGGACGGGTCGCTGCCACGGCTGAGCAATGCCGCCGCGCCTTGGGCCAGCGCACCATTCACTGGGCTTTTAACGACGGCCTGTTGGGGGCGCCGAAAATGTGGTGGGCCGTGCAGGCCGGCTGGCGCGATCCGAGCCAAGTGCCCAATTGGCACTGGCGCATTGATCGCAAGCTGGGCGGCTGCGGCATGGTCATGGATAGCGGGGCACACTGGGTGGATACCATGCGCTATTGGTTTGGCGAGATCGAGAGTGTGTACGCCCGAGTTGAGCAGATCTACCCGCGGCCCCATCGCCAAGGCGAGCAAATAGTCGATAGTGCGTCCGAGGACTTTTGGACTAGTATTTTCAACTTCAAGAGCGGTTTGATCGGCACGTGGTCGTGGACGGTCAGTGCGCCGGGCAAGGGCTTTACCCAACTGACCCTGAGCGGCGAGCAGGGATCGATCATCGACGCGGATATCTTTCATCCGGCGGCCTTTCAGGCCAATGGCGAGTGCCAACTCGCCGACGGCACCACGCACAGCATGGCCGAGCTGCAACAGATGTATTTGGCGACCCTGAGTGCGGCGGCAAAAGACGCGCTCTTCCCGTATGGGATCACCGGCGGGGTGACGCTGGAGTTGTGGGATTTTATCGACGCGCTCAGCCAGGGCCGGCCGGTGGAAATCGACGTGGAGGAAGGTTTGCGCAGCAAGGCCGTCAGCGAGGCCATCTACGAATCCGGCCATGCTGGACAGGTGGTGCAGGTCGCCGATGTGCTGGCGGGCAAAATCGACGCGTACCAGCGCGACGTCGATCAGGCGTGGGGTTTAGTTGCCGATTAGACGGTCCCACAGCCGCTTGAGGGCTTGGTCGATGCGCTGGGCGTCGAATGAGCTGTTGGTGCGCTGGAGGTCGGCGATGCGCTCGGGATGGGATGGGTCTGGCAACAGGCGGAACGTGAAGAAGTAGGTGCCGGTGGCATCGAGATAGAAGTCGGAGCGGCCAAAGCGCAGATCGTAGAAGTAGAGCGCGTCATCGCGGCGCTCCGCCCGATAGTATCCGCGCGAAAACCACAACAGGCGCTGGATGGGTGGGTCGTCGCGCCGGGGAGCGATGAGGTGGGTGTTGCGGTCGATGCGGTGGAAGCCGATCGCCGAGTCGTCGAGCAGGGAGTACAGCCCAACCCACAGGTGATCGTCTGCACCGGCTAGGCCCGACCACAGCACGGCGTTGAACGGAGTCGGCACGACGTGCAGGCGTTGGTAGGAGATGCCTTGGTCGGCGAGGGCCTGGGCAAAGGTGCTGCGCACGTGCAGGCAGATTGCGGTGGTAGTGATCAGATATGCCGTGCTCAAGCACAGGCCCAGCGCGTTGAGCCGCCGTCGCCAGTGCTGTTGCCGTTGCAATAGGGCGGCGATGAGGCCCAGGGCTAAGGGCAGGGTATAGAGCGGGTCTATGATGGAGATGGAGCCGAAGGCGACCGGGTAATTGCTGAACGGACTGAACAATTGGGTGCCGTACCCGGTGAAGGAATCGAGGAGGGCGTGCGTGAGAATGGCCCAGAACGCCAGGCTGGACCACTCGCGCCAGTTGGCGTCGCGGTGTAGCTTAGACAGCGCCCAGCCCAGCCCGAGGCCGCCGCCTACTGCAAAGAGCAGGGAGTGCGACACCCAGCGGTGAAAGCCCAATAGGTCGGTCTCCGACAAAAAGGCCGCGCCCAACATGTCGAGGTCGGGGAGGATACCCAAGGCCGCGCCCCACAGGGGGGCTTTTTTGCCAACCTTTTTGCCTAAAATTTTTTCGCCGACGGCTGCGCCGAGTGCGATTTGCGTAACGCTATCCATAGGAGTTTTCGATTTGCCGACCACAATGTACGAAGAAAACGCCGCGTGTGCAGTTTGTTCAATTGACCGACGAGTGGAACGCCTCTTCCGTCGCCTATCCGGCTAGTGAGGGGTAAAAGATGACGACGACCACCATGCGTTTCTTCAATACGGCCGGCCCGATCAAGACGGACATTCACTACCACGTCCCGCTCCTATCGCGGCTCGACCTGGACGATCTGCTGCTGCTCATCCGCCAGGAGAAGTACTTCGTTCTACACGCGCCGCGGCAAACGGGCAAGACCTCGGCGTTGTTTGCCTTGCGGGCTCAACTAAATGCCAGTGGCGAGTTTCGCTGTGTGTACGCAAATATCGAGGCCGCCCAGACGGCGCGCGAAGATGTCGCCCGGGCTATGCGGGGGATTCTTGCCGAACTCCAGCTTGCGGCGGTCGATGCGTTGGGCGATGAGTCTCTGGCGGCCCTGTGTTCGGGTGTGCTTGAAGAGGCCGGACCTGATAGTGCGCTGCGGGTCGTGCTGGCACGCTGGGCGGCGGCTGATCCGAAGCCGCTGGTGCTGCTGCTCGACGAGATCGACGCTCTGATCGGCGACAGCCTGTTGTCGGTATTGCGCCAGCTACGCGCCGGCTACCCAGAGCGCCCGCGGTGCTTTCCGCAGAGTGTGATCCTGTGCGGGGTGCGCGATGTGCGCGATTACCGCATTCAGTCGGCGGCGGAAAATGCCATCATCGCCGGGGGCAGTGCGTTTAATATCCGCGCCGAGTCCCTGCGTTTAGACGATTTTTCGCTGGACCAAGTACATACTCTCTTGGCACAACACACCGATGCAACCGGGCAAGTGTTTGCCGAAGACGCACAGCATAATATCTGGGAACTGACCCAAGGGCAGCCGTGGTTGGTCAATGCCTTGGCGTACGAAGCCTGCTTCAGAAACAAGGCCGGGCGGGACCGCGAGCGGCCCATTTTTCTCGCCGCCATCCAAGATGCGCACGAGCAGTTGATCCTGCGCCGGGAGACGCATCTGGACCAACTCACCGACAAACTCCAAGAGGAGCGGGTGCGCCGGGTGATCGAGCCGCTGCTGAGCGGTACCACCGAGGCTGTTGCGATTGCCGACGACGATTTACAATACGTGCGCGACCTCGGTCTGGTCGGCCTTGGCAAGCCGGTGGCCATTGCCAACCCGATCTACCGGGAGGTGATCCCGCGCGCCCTGACCTGGACCACGCAGGAGATGGTGATTCACGACGATCCGACTTGGTATATCGCCGCCGACGGGGGCCTGGAAGTGGATAAGTTGTTGGCGGCGTTCCAAGAATTTTTCCACGAGCACTCCGAGCACTGGGTGGAGCGGTTCCAGTACAAAGAGGCTGGTCCGCAGTTGCTGCTACAGGCGTTTTTGCAGCGCATTGTCAACAGCGGAGGGCGCATTGAGCGCGAGTATGGCTTAGGTCGGCGGCGCACGGATTTGCTGGTCGTGTGGCCGGTAGGTGGGAACAGGATGCAGAAGGTGGTCATCGAGTGCAAGGTGCTGCATAAGGGCTTTGAGCGGACCCTGCGCGAAGGACTGACGCAGACGCGCGCCTACATGGACCGCTGCGCAGCGGCCGAGGGGCACTTGGTTCTTTTTGACCGCCGCGAGGACGCGTCGTGGGACGATAAGGTATATCGCCGCGAGGAAACCGAAGGCGGGGTGCCGGTGTCAGTGTGGGGGATGTGATTCTCGTCAATATAAAAGGAGGACTCATTGAAGTATTCACAGGTGCATACCGGGGCCGCTTGGCAGCCCATTGGGCCGGACGAGTGCGCCGACCCGCTTGGCGCCTTGGCCCGAGCGGAGATACCGGCGATCCTGCTGCCCAAAGTCTGCACACCAGCCGACTGTCAGCGGCTGATAGAACGCTTGGGCCAACGCGGATTGCTGCGCCCGCCAGGGGACGAGCGTACGCGCATCGACATTGGCACGAGTCTCGGCAATCTGGGCGGCGACCAAGAGGCATTCTTGGCAGATGCCGAGCAGACACACGCGCTTTTTGCCACTCTTTTTGCGGGTTTGCTTGACCCGGTGCAGTTGCTTTATCAGCGTTTGCAGGCGTTGGCACCCAACAAGGTGGTTAAGACAGCGCGCGAGCGCGACGGGCGCTTGTACGGCCCGGCCATCTTCCGCATCCACTACGAGACCCACTCCTATAGTCCGCACATTGACCACGTAGTTTTGCGCGAAAAGCGCTTCGCCTACGAGGTGGCGCGCTTTACCCACCAATTTGCCGGGGTGCTGTGCGTACAGAATGCGGATTCGGCCGGGCCTGGAGTCCAAGCGGTGTTGCACCGCTGCCTGTGGACCGAGGCGATCCAGCCGTATATCGCCGCGGGCCGCTTTCACGAGTATGCGGCCGCGCAAGGCGTCGAGCACTGCGAGGTCGCGCTTGAGCCGGGCGATTTGTATTTCTTTAATACGCGCTGCATCCACGAAGTCCCAGCGGTGCAGGGGGACGATCCGCGCGTGGTGCTGGCCGTCTTCATTGGCTATGCCGACGACGACGACGAAATCTACGTGTGGTCTTAAGCTGTGTTGCCGTTTACGCGCATCGTCCGCGCTCTGCCGCCTACTGTGCCCTTTGTGCCGCCCGAGGCATTGGAGAGAAAACAGGGCCGGCCGTTCGCCCTGCGGGTTGGGGCCAATGAGAGCAACTTTGGCATCTCGCCGAAGGCACGGCAGGCTATGGTGGAGGCGGTCGATCAAGTGCATTGGTACAACGACCCGGAAGGGTACGAGCTGCGCTCGGCGCTGGCGGTTCGGCACGGGGTGGCACAACAAGAGGTCGCCTTGGGTGCGGGGATTGACGAACTGTTGGGGCTTTTGGTGCGCCTTTTTGCCGAGCCAGGCGACCCCGTGGTGACCTCGCTGGGGGCCTATCCTACGTTCAACTACCACGTCGAGGGGCACGGGGCGGTGTTGTACCAGGTGCCCTATCGCGCCGAGCGGGAGGATTTGTCGGCCCTATTGGCCAAGGCGCGGCAAGTGCGCGCCAAGCTGATCTACGTGGCCAATCCCGACAACCCCATGGGCACCTGCCAGCGAGCCGACCGGTTGCGGGATTTTGTCGCGGAACTGCCGCCGGATTGTGTGTTGCTGCTCGACGAGGCGTATATCGACTTCGCGCCGGAGGATACTCTATTGCCCCTAGAAGTAGAACGGGCCCAGGTAGTGCGGCTGCGGACATTTTCCAAGGCGCACGGCATGGCCGGCGCTAGGGTCGGCTACGCGCTGGCCCACCGCGATGTGGTGGCCGCGCTCGACAAGGTGCGCAATCACTTTGGCGTCAATCGCATTGCCCAGGCTGGGGCGCTTGCTTCGCTGGGCGACGATCCGTTCGTGCGCTCGGTGGTGCGGCAAGTGGAGCAAGGCCGGCGGGAGTACGAAGCACTGGCGGTGGAATTGGGGCTGAAAACCGTGCCTTCAGCGACTAATTTCGTGGCGCTCAACGTCGGCAGTAGCGAGCGAGCACAGCGTCTAATGCAGGTGCTTTTGCAGCACGGGGTCTTTGTGCGGATGCCGAGTGTGGCCCCGCTCAACTGCTGTATTCGCCTGACCGTGGGGCCAGCCGCCGAGCGGCAGGCCTTGACCAAGGTGCTGCGTGCGGTGTTGCCGCAATTGAGTTGGGGGCTATAAAAACAGGTATGTTGGGGGCTGCTCCTCAGAGCTTGTCCCAATCCCGTATCGGCCCTCGGAATAGCAATTCCGCGAGTGTGCAGCAGGCTAGCTCGCGTCCATCCGTCAGAGTCGCGTCGATCGCGTCGCGGCCGCCTTTGATCTTTTTTTGCCCGTGGACGATGGCCGAACGGACTCGGTAGAAGGACTTCACTCGGTTGGCTATCCCGCCGCCTTGGCCGAGCAATCGCTCTGCGCGGATCGCCAGTTGGTGGCTGAGTTTCTGTTTGATCGGACCGTACATGAGCTCCAAGGCGATGGAGACATCGAGGATGCGATCCTCGGTACTAAAGGGGCCGCCGCCGCGGGCGAAAGAGGCGGCTAGCCGGCCGATTGCTAGGTCGATAACATCGCGTCGGCCGCGATAGGTACACCAGCGGCTGGCCAAGGCCGCGAAAGCAGCCGCGTCCTGCTGGCTGAATAGGTGTTCCTTGGTCGTTGGGTCGGACAAGTAGGCGGCGGAGCTGCGAAAACTGCAAGCGAAGTTGGGATCAATGTCCTCGATCCACTTGGCGACGCAGACAAAGCTCGTGTGAAAGATAAGCGGAGTCCGCGTGGCGATAGACAGCAGGTCAACGAGGACTTTGTTGTCGTCTGGCAATGGGTCGGCAAGGTCTGTTTCGTAGTCGCCGGGGAAGCGGTACTTCACTTTCGCGGCGCAAGCGCCACCGTCGGGTAACGGTGCAACCCCTGGGCCCCACCTTAGACTGCGCACGAGCGCAGTGGTGCTCTTGGGGCGGGGGTCGGACAGGCCGTAGGTTGCCTTGACGTCCTCGTAGGGTGCCAGATAGGCGTCGCGGTCGAGATCGAAGCGGCGGTCGAGTTTTAAACCGTCTAAGATCGCAATCTCGTCTGCCGGGAGATTGGCCTCTGCTCCGGCCGCCAGATAGCGGTGCAGCAGTTGCGCTGCCTGCTCGCCGCTTTCCTTGATCGTGCGTTTGGCTAGATGGGCTACGAGGGACTTTAGCTCGACGTGGAACCAGTCGCGCTTGGCCAGCATGAAGCCGATTCCGGTGCGCTTACCTGAACCGATCAGCCCTGGTTGCAGCAAGGGATGCTCTCGTAGAATCGCCCGGGCGGCGACGGGATCGGACTTGAGCCAGAGGGGGGATTCTGCGAAGAGCTGCGCGGCGGCGGGATCGTGCTTGGCGCGGGCGGCGAGCGCTCGGTATTGCTGGTTGATATTCGGCCAGTATTCATCTAGCGAACCGCAGTGTGGGGCCTCTGGTGAAAAAGGGAAAGCGGGCCGCGCCTGTGCGGCAACGTCTTCAAGCGCTGCGGCTAGCCGGCCGATCCAATCGGATGCGTTAAAGACATGCCCATTGAAGTTGTTCCGCATGGTGGTTTTATAATCATCGGGCATGATGCGTACTTTCTGGGTAGCCGGGGATAGTCGCTTTTAAGAGAAAAACAAGGCGACAGAACCGGGTCAAGCGCATCAGTGCCACTTCCCAAGGGCACTTGTGTCGAGTGCGGGGATGCGTTTTAGTAGCAGGGGATTTTCAATAGGAGTAGCTCGTGAAGATATTGGTAGCAGGTAGCAGCGGCTTGATCGGTACGGTGCTCTGTAGCTGGCTGGAGCGCGAAGGGTACCAAGTGGTGCGCTTGGTGCGGCGGGAGCCGGCCCCAGGGGAGGTGCGCTGGGATCCGGAAGCTGGCGAGCTGGAGCAAGAGGCATTGGAGGGCATAGAGGCGGCCGTGCATTTAGGGGGGCGGAACATAGCGGCCGGGCGCTGGACTGCCCCCGTCAAGGAGCAGTTGCGCCAGAGTCGGGTGCAGACGACCCAGCTGTTGGCGGGGCGCTTGGCGGGATTGGCCGCGCCGCCGAGGGTGCTGGTCTGCGCGTCGGCTGTCGGCATTTACGGCCATCGGTGCGCCGAAGAGCTAGACGAAGAAAGCGATACTGGCGCGGGGTTTTTGGCCGAGTTGGGGCGAGCGTGGGAAGGGGCCAGTGCCGTAGCCGCTGAAGCTGGAATCCGCGTCGTCCAGGCCCGCTTGGGCATCGTCCTCAGTCGCCAAGGCGGGGCACTGGCCAAGATGCTGTGGCCCTTCCGTCTAGGGATAGGTGGCAAGATCGGCGACGGGCGGCAATACGTTAGCTGGATTAGCTTGGCCGACGCGGTAGCGGCACTCGTTTACGCGGTGGAAAACGACGCCTTGCGCGGGCCGGTGAACCTGACCGCGCCGCAGCCGGTGACGAACGCCGAATTGACGCGGACATTGGGGCGCGTACTGCGGCGGCCGACGCTGTTGCCGCTGCCGGCGTTTGCGGCTAAGCTGCTGTTGGGCGAGTTGGCCGAAGAGGGGTTGCTGGCCAGCCAGCGGGCCAAGCCGAAGCGGCTGTTAGAGGCGGGGTTCGAGTTTGCCTATCCCGAATTGGCGGGCGCGTTGCGCCACGCACTGAGGTCGTAAACACAAGGAGCAGGTTTTCCATGAACATCATCGTCTTGGTCAGCGACACCTTTCGCTACGACTATCTCGGATGCAACGGCAATGCCTGGATCGGCACGACTGCGCTCGATCGCTTTGCCGAGCGGGCGGTGTGCTTTGACCGGCACTATTTGTCGAGCTTTCCGACCATCCCCAACCGCACCGACCTCTTTACTGGCCGCTACAGCTTTCCCTTCCACGGCTGGAAACCGCTCGACGCCGACATCCCGGTGCTGAGTGCGATTTTTGGCGCGGCCGGTTATCAGAGCCAACTGATCTGCGACACGCCGCATCTGATGAAGGGCGTCCACCATTTTGACCGGGGGTTTGATGGGGCGTATTGGATTCGCGGCCAAGAGGGAGACAAGCCGCTGTTAAAAGGAAACCTGCCGCCGCGCCTAAAAGTAGCCGGGGCCAAAACGCGGGTCGATCGGCATATAGCGAACACGCGCTTTGGCAATTTGGCGACTCTGCACTCGTGGACTAACCGCGACTGGGCATGGGAAGAAGACCGCTTCTGCGTGCGTACGGCGCAGACGGCCAGCCGCTGGCTGGAGGAAAATCGCGGTTGCGAGCCGTTTTTGCTGTGGGTGGATTTTTTCGATGCGCACGAGCCGTGGGACCCGCCGGAACATCTCGTCAGCCGCTATGATACCTCTGGGTACGATGGCCCGCCAATGATCCACCCCAACTACGGCCCGGCGACCGCCTATACCCAAGAGGAACTGGCCAACCTCCAAGCCCATTACGCGGCCGAGATTTACTTGGTCAACAAGTGGATCGGCTACGTATTGGATAAAGTTGAGGAGCTGGGGCTATTCGACAACAGCGTGGTGGTTTTTACCTCGGATCACGGCATGTTCGTCGGCGAGCACAACCGCACGGGCAAGTCCAACATCCACCCCGCAGACGATCGCGTCTGGCCGCTATACGAAGAACTGAGCCACATCCCGTTGCTAATCGCCGCCCCCAAGGTCGCCGGCGGACAGCGGGTGAGCGCATTGACGCAATCGGTGGATTTGCTGCCGACGCTGATGGCTTTGGCCGGCGTGGAAAAAAGCGGCCTAGCAATGCACGGCCACTCGCTGCTGCCGCTGCTGAGCGGATCGGGTGCTTGGCCGCGGCAGTACGCCTTCAGCTCGACCTTTATCGGCCATGGGGGGCCGACTGTGACCGACGAGCACTGGACCTACTTGGCATATGGCGAACACGGCGGCGCACCCGAGCTGTACGACATGCAGACTGACCCTCGGCAGCAGACGAATGTGATCGCCGAGTACCCAGAGGAAACTCGGCGGCTGCAGCAAGCCTTGGCAGACTTTCTCGCTGCGGTGGAGACGCCCGAGGAAAATCGCGCGTTGCTGGGGCCGGTCGGCGGGCCGGATTACAATTGACGCTGCCACTATCTCGTGAAGCGAGCGAAGATGTGGCCGAGACGCTAGTTGGGGGATAGATTGAATTTTTGCTGGAGAGACGGGAGGATGGTCTAGTGTTGCTCAGGAGCCTCATCTACATCGGCGAGTATTTCTTCGAGGGTCCACAAACGCTCGGAGTCGGCGATTAGGGCTTCGATGATGAGGGGATGGGCCTTGATGGTACGCGAGTCGATAAATTCAAAACCAGGCTGATCGCGCCCGAGCATTCCCCAGTCTTCGATCACGAGGATATCGTCTGGCCTCCCCGAGGCTTCTGCATGGCGATAGAGCGGCATGTTGTCCCTCCTAGTAAAAGGTTTTGTCTAGCTTAGACGCTGGTACTGAATAATAGTTGCCGGGGAGGGTACTCTTTTTACTCAGTTAAATATAAGCACTAAGCAGCGGTCTGAAAACTCCGGGTGGCGAAAGCCAGCAGGGGTTTGCCGGCCGCTTTTAGGTAATATCCCGCTTTTTTATCCACTGCTTGATGTAGGCGGCCGTCTCGTCGGAGTATTCGAGGTGGGGCGCGTGTCCGCAATTGGCAAAGACGTGCAAGTCGGCGGCGGGCAGGTCGGCGGCGAAGCGCTGGGCCGAGCGCACGGGTAAGACGCGGTCTTGCTGCCCCCACAAAACCAAGGTCGGGCAGGTGATGGCGCCAAAGCGCTGGTGGAATGTTGCTAGGTCGGGTGGGACGAGGTTCCGCGCCGAATAGTGATAGGCGTACGCGGCGTTAGGGGTCGCGAGTGCGGCATGGGCGGCTGTTGCGAGTTCGGGGGGGATTTTGCTGCGGTCGTGGAAGCAGCGCCGGAAGGTGCGCCAAGCGGCCCAGCGCAACAAGCCGCAGGTTCGCGCGATGGTGTAGAGTGGGGTATGGGCCAGCAGCTTGCCTAGCGGGCCGCCGAGGGTCTGCACGTGTCCGGGAAGTTCGTGCGGGTAGCCGGCTGCGTCGATGAGCACCAGTCCGCGCACCTTAGCTGCAAGCGCGGGAAAGTCCAAGTACAAGCGCAAAGCCAAGCCGCCGCCGAGCGAGTTGCCGATGAGAATCACGGCGTCTAAATCTAGCGCGGCGATAAAGGACGCCAGGTAGCCAACCTGCATATCCGGCGAGTAACGCTCGTGCGCTGGGCGGGCGGCAAAGATCGGCTTGCTGCTGTGCCCGTGGCCGAGCAAATCGGGGGCGATGATGCGGTGGCCGGGCAGGCGGGCGGTCAAGCGGAACCAAGTAGCCTTGTTGTCAAAGATGCCGTGTAGGAGTACTAAAGGGGGATGGTCTCGGCGGCCGCCGTTGTCGATGTAGGCGATTTCGACTTGGTCGGCGAGGGCGAGACAGCGCTCGTCAAACCCAGGGAAGAGGGATGAGGATGAATGAGCAATAGACGGCATAGCGTCGATAAAAAAGCATATTTGCCTAGTGCAATTCAACTGGAGCGCAAAGTTATATAGCAATCCTAGGCGACTTGGCGGACTGCGCTAGACGACGAAACGGCCTTGAGGGGCTAAGGCCAATTACCTATTCTTAGCGAAATTTTGCCTGTGGAGGTGCCGTCATGTTGCAAATCGCCGTTGTTGGCTGTGCAGTGCTGTGGAGCGGCCTCGCCGAGGCGGTCAAGTGGGACTTCGACGATGGGACGACGCAAGGGTGGTCCGCCAAGAGAGCGCTTGAATGGGGTGGGCCAAATGAATTTTATCTGTTTCCGGGGGCAGTTGAAGACGGCGTGTGGAAGGTCGATGTCTCGCCTTCGGTGGCCAGAAAGAGGGATCCGGCTCCGAATGCGGCCTTGATTTCCTATCTCATCGGCTACGATTCGCACCTGTTCGACCGAGTGCGGGTCCGGTTCCGCACCGTGCATGATCGTCCTACGACAGGGCGCGTTTGGCTTGCTTGGACCAATGAGCACAACCTCGCGGCACCCGGGCGCGATCCAGAAGGGCCGGCGGAAAACCGATTTGCGATTCCCTCTATAGACTTGGCTTACACGACCCAGTGGCAGGAAGTAGAATTCTCCCTGTCGGGCCAAGATGAGATCGTATGGGCCGGGGCACTGCGGGATATTCGGCTGCATTTTGTCTTAGATCGAAACGAAGCGGCACAGCCCCGGTCGGTCGATGAGGTGGTCGGGCAGCTTGAGATCGACTGGATCGAGTTGATCGTTTCTCAAGAGCACTCGCCGGGCGAGTTAGCTCCGCCGCCGGTGAAGTATTTTCACTTGGATAATCCCGGGCTTTTTGCCCCGCCGGTGTTTTATCCGATCACACCCGGTTTAGGGCATGTAGGAGGGAGCGGCGTCTTGACCGACTTAGATGGCGATGGCGACTTAGATATTTTCTCTACTCGGTATGCCCCTTATGAGGGGGATCCGCCCGCCGGCTATAGACCTCCTTGGGGCTGGGTTATGGCCCTTAACGATGGTAGCGGAGCCTTTGCCGTCGCGCGGATTGGCTATACCCAAGACACGGGAGGATTTTTGAATATACTCGCCCGCGATGTAGATGGCGATGGTCAAGACGAGATTGCGATTTTTAAATGGAACGGCGGCGAAATAGAGGTTTGGTCGATCGGGGCCGATCTCCAAGAAGAGGTGCTCCCGCTAAGCTCGGACGACCGCCAAGTGCTGTGGGATTTGTACTACGGCAGGTTTGATGCTATGCGCGGAGATTTTGATGGCGACGGGCAGCAGGAAATACCCGTCGAACTCCAACACAATCCTTTTGAAGGAAAAATGGGCCTCGTTGTAAAAAGGCTGTCCACAGCAGGGGCGCTGTCGGCAGAAGTGTTGGCGGTGCTGTACGATGAGCATTTGTTTTTGCGCTCGTGGGTGGTGGTGCGCGATTTGAACGCCGACGGGGTAGATGATTGGGTCTTTGTCGGCGGCAATCGGGCATCGGGCTTTGGGGTGTTTGTCGAGTGGGGCGGAGGCTTGCGCCCAACCCAACAAGCGGAGACCCATCGTTTGGCTGGTGATGGGACTGGCGTGCTGACTGGCGATGTAGATGACGACGGCGATCTGGACTTAGTGGTGTTGGATTCGGCCTTGGGCGGAGTACATGTGCTCAAGAATTCGGGGGTTGGGCAGCCGACGGTGGTGAGGACGGCGGCGGTTTTACCGGCTGAGTATCGGCTGGGCAACAGCTATCCCAATCCGTTTAATCCGGCTGTGGTCATTCCCCTTGATTTGGCGACCGACGCGGTGGGGGTGTCGCTGACGGTGTACGATGTATTGGGGCGTCGGGTGCGACAGTTGTGGCAGGGGGCACTACCAGCGGGGACGCATCGTTTTACTTGGGACGGCCGCGACGCGGTGGCCAGGGATGTGGCCGCTGGGGTGTATCTGTATCGAGTCGAGGTGGATGGGCGCGTAAAAACCAAAAAGATGACCAAGCTGCCGTGAGGCAGGTCAACCGCCGCTGACGCCATACGTCAGCGGCGGTTTTTTACTTTCAGCGTGCCTCCCGTTCCACTAACGTGTTGATCGCTTCAAGGTCGAGGTCGCTGCCGTCGCGGGGATAGGTGTAGGGCAAAAGCCACCAGTCCTCGGTAAAGGATGCCTCGCCGCCGGGCGGTATGTACTCGCGCGGGCCGATCGGCTCCAACTCGCACATCAAATCTTCGTAATACCATATCGAGATGGTCAGTCCGGCTAATTCGCCGTAGGGGCGATTGGGGTACACTGGATAGCGCTTGACCCACAGCAAGTCGTTGCGGTCGAGATAGGCAAACCATCCGGCTTGCGAATCCATGCCGAGCTTAGGTCTGAGCGGCGTGGAGAGGACTTCGAGAACGTTGTCGCGGATGCGGATGTTGGGGTCTTCGGGGCGGTAGTTGATGACCGGGCCAGGGCCGTACATGACATAGGAGTTGGGGAAGCGGCTCGGCGTCAAGGGAATGAGCACGATGCCGCCGCCGGTGCCAAAGGTGCGGCTCCAGTGGTTCCAGTGTTTTGTGCTGGCGGAGACATTTTTGATGGTCTGGGTGACGCTTAAGTGGGTGGAGTCCTCGGCGAGCTGGAAGTCGCGGATGAGCTGGACGCCGGTCGGGGCGTCCTGTTTGCTGATCAGACGCGCCTGGCGCGGGCCGGTAATTTGGCTTTCCCACGGCCCAAGCCAGAGGTCGGGATGAGCGGGGATGATCATTTCCGGGCCGATGTCGAGGCGGCCACCGGTGGGACCAAAGCGAGGGGCGCCATCGGCAAAGGTCGCGCCTTGTTGCGCCGGGTCGAGAAAGATGGCGTTGGGGCCTTTGCGCGAGTATTCGAGGATCCGGCCGGCCGATGCGGTGACAACGACGCGGGCGTGGGCGTTTTCGAGGAGGATGCAGTCTTGGTAGCCGAAGTACGTGATGCGGTCGGTCCCGGGCATGTTGGCGGCTCCTGCTTGCGTGGCGGCGAGGCTAAAAAGTAGCAGCGTTAGTCGGTGCATAGTGCGTTTTCCTGGTTGGGGTTGACGATGACGCGCCCTTGTATTTTGCCCGCTAAAATGTCCTTGCCCAGGCGAGGGACATCGGCTAAACCGACCTCGGTGCAGATGCGATCTAATTTTTCCAAGGGCAGGGCAGCGGCTAGGCGAGTCCAAGCGGCAGCGCGGTGCTCGGCGGGGTAGAACACGGAGTCAATGCCGAGGATGTTGACGCCGCGCAGCAAGAAGGGAATGACGGTGGTTGTCAGTTGGGCACCGCCGGCTAAGCCGACCGCGGCGACGGACGCGCCATAGTTCATCTGGGCCAAGACGCGGGCCAAGGTGGTGCCGCCGACCGAGTCGATGCAGGCGGCCCAGCGCGCACTTTCCAAAGGTTTGTTGGCTGGTTCGGCCAGGGTCTGGCGCGGGATGATGGTTTGGGCACCGAGTTCTTTTAGATAGGATTCGAGTTGGGGGCGGCCAGTGGACGCGGCGACTTGGTAGCCCAGCGCGGCGAGCAGCAAAACCGAGATTGAACCAACCCCGCCGGCGGCGCCGGTGACGAGGACTTGGCCTTTGTCAGGTGTGAGGCCGTGGGCTTCGAGGGCTGCTAAGGAGATAGCCGCGGTCAGGCCCGCAGCCCCCAAGCCCATGGCCGAGCGCAGCGTCAGGCCGGCGGGCAGCGGCACGAGCCAGTCGGCCTTGAGCCGCGCCTTTTGCGCGTACCCGCCCCAGTGGATTTCGCCGACGCGCCAGCCCGTGCATATCACTTGGTCGCCGGGTTGGAACTGGTCGCTGTGGCTATCGACGACGGTGCCGGCGAGGTCAAGGCCGGGGACGTGGGGATAGGTTTTGACCAAGCCGCCCAGGCCGTTGAGAATCATCCCGTCCTTGTAGTTGAGCGAGGAATAGGCGACGGCGATTTCTACGTCGCCGGCCGGCAGGCGGCTTTCGTCGAGGTCTTCGATGAGGGCCGCGTGCTCATGCTCGGGTAAGATGAGTGCTTTGAACATGGCCATATACAATAGGCCATATGGCTTTGTTGGACAATCTGCTATGCCGGCTTCTTTGCGCTTTTAGCAATGTTGGGCTGAGGACCAAACAACCCTCTCGACGAATGGGCTTAGCGTGTTTATTCCACCGGTATTTCGTCGTTAAAAACCTGAGTGCGTTTCATCAGGCGGCGCTGGTGTGGGGGGAAGGCGAGACGGCGGTGCATGGTCGGGCGGTTGTCGAATAAGACGAGGTCGCCGACTTGCCACTGGTGGGTCCAGATGAAGCGCGGTTGTTCGAGATGGGCGTACAGTTTGCCGAGCAGGGCGTCGCTGTCTTGGCGGCTGAGGCCGACGACGTATTGGGTCAGGTGCGGTCCTACGTAGAGCGAGCGGCGCCCCGTTTCAGGGTGGGTGCGGACGATGGGGTGGGCAATGTGCTCGGGAGGGTTTTGCGCTTCGACGTGGTGGCGATGCACGGCGCGCATGCCCTTGAGGCGGGTTTTCCAAGCGTCGTCGAGTGCTTCATAGGCGGCGGTGCAATTGCACCACTGGGTCTGGCCGCCCGCTGAGGGGATTTCCACGGCGTAGAGCACCGACAAGGTGCCGGGGCGTGGTAGGTAGGAAAGATCGGAGTGGAAGGGGATTAACTCGTCGCCTAGTTCGCCGATTGGCTCGCCGTTTTCTTTGACATTGGAGATGAGGAAAATCTCCTTGACCGGCCGTGGGCGCTGCTTGCGCACGTGTGGCACGGGTTTGCCAAAGTACGCGGTGAAGCGCACTTGCTGTTCGTCGCTGAGTTGCTGGTGGCGAAAAAAAACCACGCCGTGGTCGAGCAGTGCCTGGCGCACCTGCGCGACTTGGGCGGGCGCAAGCGGTGCGGCTAGGTTGCAGCCTTTGATCTCGGCACCGAGTGCGCCGCCGGTAGGCGCGACTGCTATCTCAGACATTGCAGACTAAAAAGGCGTGTTCGAGCGAATCAACCGGAGCGCCTTTGGGCCGGTACTCGTGGCCGACATAGCCTTTGTAAGCAGTGGCGGCGATGGCCTGCATGATCGGTGGGTAGTAAATCTCCTGCTGGTCGTCGAGGTCGCGGCGGCCGGGGTTGCCGGCGGTGTGAAAGTGGCCGATGCAGTCGATGTGGTCGGTGATGTTGCGGATGAGATCGCCTTCCATGATCTGCATGTGGTAAATGTCGTAGAGCAGCTTGAAGCGGGGCGAGCCGACGGCCCGGCACAGGGCCGCACCCCAAGCGGTGCGGTCGCACTGGTAGTCGGGATGGTTGACGCGCGAGTTGAGCAACTCCATGCAGAGCGTAACGCCTTTTTCCTCGGCGGCCCCGGTGACGCGGCGCAGGCCGGCCACGCAGTTGGCGAGGCCCTCTTCTGCGGACCGGCCCTCGCTGTTGCCGGAAAAGCAAATCAACGAGGGGATGTCGCGTTCAACGGCGAGGTCGATATTGGCGAGGAGTTCGCCTTCGATGCGGTCGTGATTGTCGGGGTTGTTGAGGCCGTCGGGGAGGGAAGCATGGCCGGAGACGATGGCGATGGCGAGGCCGTGGTCTTGGATGAGCGTCCAGTGTTCCGGCGGCGCCATCTCGACGGATGGGTAGCCGATGCGGACGGCGGTCTCGACAAGTTCGCGCGGGCTGAGGCCGCTGCCGACGAAGGGGTTGAAGCAGATGGATTGTTTGATGGCAGGCATAAAGTTCAGGCTCCTGTGCCGAACATTTCGGCGACCGGGGTAAAAGGGGCATCGAGTTCGAGGGGGTACATGGGCCGCTGGCAGATGCGGTGCCCGAGAGTGGGCAAGTTCGCGCTGGTTGAGCCTAGGGCATCGACGTTGAAGTTTATCGCGGCCCATTCGTCAAAAAAGTGCCACTGGCAGTGCGGCGACTTGATGACGATGAGGTCGTAGTCCTTGGGATTGATGTCGTGGGCGATAAAGACCGAGCGATCGATAAAAGGCACTGAGCGGCTGACGCAGACGATGGTGAGGTTGTCGCTTTTTAGCACAGCGGTAGGACCGGCATCCTGGGGCGTGTTCCAAGATTCGCAGCGGTATTCGCCGTCGCCGAGTTGGGCGACTTCCACCTCTAAGTCGAGCGGGGCAAAACGCGAGTCGAGCGAGCCGCCTAAGACCACGTCGATGTGCATGCCTAGCCCGGCGTCGTGGGCCATGTACGCGGCGGGCGCATCCACCAGGGGCGCGAGCACTTGGGCCGAGTACCCGCTAGCGCGCAGGGCTTGGAGCAGCACATTGCTGTCGCCGGTCGCGCCCGAGGAAGGGGCGTCGGCTGCGTCGGTGAAGAGCACCGGGCCGCTGTATTGGGTGGCTTGGGCCACGGCATCCTCAACCGATACGAGCTCGGCCTGCATGAGGGCGCGGTGCTCCCAGAATTCAGCGGCCAGGTGCAGGGCCTCGCTGCGGGCGAGGTCCGGGTCGGCATCGGCGACGACGATGGCTTGGGAACACAGCTCGGGCACGTCGGTGAACGGATTGCCGATCATCATGCCCGCGGCGAGAATGTCGGGCTGCTCCTCAAGGGCTTGGCAGTAGCGGATGGTCTCGCCGTACACACCAGAGGCGGTGATGAGTTCGTTGCCGCGCACGAGCGCCGGCACTCGCACGCGGGCCACTACTGGCTGCGCACCGGCGAGGACTTGGAGGAGCAAATACGCGGCGCGGCGGCCGGTGTCGGCCAAATCGACGTGCGGATAGGTGTGGTACATGGCGAGGCCATTGGAGTGCTCCAGCATGCGGTGGGTGAGGATGCCGTGGAGGTCTTGCGAGATCACGATGGGGAAGTTGGGACCGGCGCGGCGGCGAATCTCTTGTAGCAGGTAGCCCTCTGGATCCAGTTCTTGGGTGCAGCCCATCGCACCGTGTAAGCAGAAGTACAGGCCGTCGGCATCGGCTAGGTGCGGTGTGACCGCGGCGAGAAGTTCAGCGGCTAGGCGCTCGAAATCCCGTTGGTCTAAAGGCCCGGCCGAGGGAGCGACGGCCCCGTAGGTGGGGATGACGTCAACGTGGCTGTCGGCAAAAACCTGCAAGGCTCCGCACAATTCGGTCTCGCGGCCTTGGTGATAGGTGAGCAACTCGGGACCGCGGCGGATAGAGAAGTTGTCGTACGTGCCGATGACCGGGTTGAAGGAAGAGATTTCTTGCTTGCACTCGGCGACGAGGATGCGGGACATGGGCGTTGGTTGGGTTAGGTTTTGAGTGGGCGGATATGGGGGCCTTGGGGGGTGTCTTCGATTTCGTAGCCAGCCGCGGTGATTTTGTCGCGCAGGGCGTCGGCGGTGGCCCAGTCCTTGGCGTCGCGGGCCTGTTGCCGCTGGGCGGCGAGTGCGACAATCGCGTCGGGTATATCCTCCTCTGCCGGCGTCCAAGTGGCCAGCCCCAAGCCCATAACTTGGTCGAAGTGCAAAAGCGTGGCCTTCTTGGCGGCGGCGGGTAGATCGTCGCCTACTAGCTCCCAGCACAAGGCGAGGACGCGCGGCATGTTGAGGTCGTCCTCGACGCGCGCTTTGAACGCGGCCACGTAGCCGGCGTCGGGTTCAGACGGCGCCCCCCAAGTGTGGGCGGCTGTGCGCAGTCGGTCTAGGGCTGTAGCGGCGGCGGCGAGGCTCTCCCAGCTAAAGGAGAGCTTGGCCCGGTAGCGCGCTCCGAGGCAGAAAAAGCGATAGGCAAGCGGGTCGTATCCTGCTTCGACGAGGGATTCGAGGCGCAGGAAATCGCCGCTCGACTTGGACATCTTCTCGCCGTCGAGCTGTAAAAACGCGCCGTGGAGCCAGAATTCGGCTAGCCGCGTGTCGTAGCAGGCCTGGGCTTGGGCGATCTCGTTGGTGTGGTGGACGGGAATGTGATCTTCGCCGCCGCAGTGGATGTCGAAATACGGCCCTAAATACTTGGCCGCCATGGCCGTGCATTCGATATGCCAGCCGGGAAAGCCGCGCCCCCACGGGCTGTCCCATTCCATCTGCCGCTGGGCGTTTGCTGGGCTGAACTTCCACAGGGCAAAGTCCGTGACGCGGCGCTTCTGACCCAGATCGACGCGCTGGCCGCCTTGCAAGCCCTCAATGTCGAGGCGGGCGAGGTGGCCGTAGTCGTTCAGGCGCGAGGTATCAAAATACAGGCCGTCGTCTGTGCGGTAGGCGTAGCCTTTTTCTTCGATGGCGGCGATGGCCGCAATTTGCTCGCAGATGTGGTCGGTGGCCCGGCACCAGACGTGGGGGGGGCGCACGTTGAGCCAATCGAGTTTTTCTTGGAAATCCGCCGTGTAGCGCTCGGCGATTTCCCAAGCCGTCAGGCCGGTGCGCCGGGCACCAGCCTCCATTTTGTCTTCGCCGGTGTCGGCGTCGGAGGTCAGATGCCCGACGTCGGTGATGTTGACGACGTGATGGACTTCATAGCCGCTGTATTCGAGGGTGCGCCGCAGGATGTCCTCGAAGATATAGGTGCGCAAGTTGCCGATGTGCTGGTAGTTGTACACGGTCGGGCCGCAGGCGTACAGACGGACTTGGGGCGGCGCGAGCGGTGTAAAGGGGCGCTGTTGGCGGACATAGGTGTCAAAAAGATGCAGGGTCATAAGCCTATTAAAGAGGGGTTAGTCGCAAGCTGTGGCAATGGAACAAGAACCAAATCTATAACTCGGCGATGGATACTTCGCGGTCCTCTGCCGCACTTTTGACAGCCGCAAAAACCATGGCCATGGACTTGAGGTTGTCGGCTGCGTTGCACTCGGGCGGACGCCCCTGTTCAATGGCGGCGACGAATTCCCGCAGCACTGGGTTTTGGCCTTGGCTACCGTCGTCGTCGAGCGGGAGCTGCCGCCTGATTTTGGGCTCGGCGCGGTGCGAGTGGGTGTGGTATAAGTCAAAGCCCTCCCACGTCAGGGTGCCGCGCGGTCCCTCGTAGCGCCACTCGCCGTTGTGCCCGGCGGGCACGTGGCCAACCGTGCAGCCAATGCCGCGATGGGTGGCGACCGCGCCGTTGGCAAAGCGGAAGAGAATTAGCTGGGCGGCGTCGCCTTGGTGCCATCCCCAAGGGAGGTTCCAGGTGAGGGCGTGGGCGCTGACGGGGTCTTGGCCGAGGGTGTAGCGCATCATGTCGAAGTGGTGAATGCCCATGTCGGTGAGAAACATGTACGGCTCGGTGACGTAGTGCGAGCCGGGCGAGTCGGCCCAATTGACGTAGAGCGAGACATCGAGTTGACCGACCGGGCCGATGAGGTCCTCGGCGAGCAGCCGGCGGGTCGTGCGCGGCAGGCCGTTGAATCGGTAGTTCTGGGTGATCATATGGGAGAGGCCAGCGCGGGTGCCGGCCTCCACTACGCGCTGGGCCGCTTGGTAATCGTCGCTGAGCGGCTTTTCTCCCAGCAGGTGCAGGCCGGCGGCAAAGGTCTGCAGGGCGATTTCTTCGTGAATAGCTGGCGGAGTCACGTCGAGCACAAAGTCGGCTTGCACGGCGTTGAGCGCTTGGCCGAGGTCGTCGTACATCCGGTCGGCGGCAAAGCCGTGGTCGGCTGTTGCGCGCTGCCGGTTGGGCGCGACAGGCTCG
The DNA here is from genome assembly GCA_965221515.1 of Candidatus Latescibacterota bacterium. Classification (GTDB taxonomy): domain Bacteria; phylum Latescibacterota; class UBA2968; order UBA8231; family UBA8231. Next base: position 1,564,115 of record OZ244897.1, on the reverse strand, counting down.
ACGCAAGCTACGACCTCGACGCCGGCCTGCTGTTGGCACTGACCAAGCCAATAGCGGCCCCGGCCGCCCAACCCTACGACTATAGCTTTCATTGGCATCCTTTCTCTTTTTTAGAAGCCGTCTGAAGAATAGGAGTGGTTTTGCCCCACGGACGGCTTCTTACAATAAAGGGCTTGGTCTGCGGCCGGGCCAGTCGCCGGAAAAAATTGACACGGTTTGAGCACGGCGGTACCTTTGGGCGATTTTAACAACGCAACGCGCCTTCCGTCTCCTTGCCTCTGAGGTACACTACTTTTGGCTATATTGTGTAGGGCTTGTACTCGTTTATTCCTCGCGCTTTTGGCGTGGTCTTTTAGCTGGAGTTGCGCCCAGGAAAACACCGAAGAAATAGCCCCCGGGGTGGTGTACCACAAAATTCACCTGCCCGAAGGGCCGTGGCGGATTCATGTGGTGGAAGTGGAGCTGCCACGCGCTTGGGCGGCGGGTATTCGAGTGCGCACCGCCAAGAAGCAAGAAGCGCGAAAGACCAGTAGTTTGGCCGAAGATGCCTTAGCAGCCATAAACGGGGACTTTTTGTTCCCCGGCCAAGCCAGCCAGCCAGCCGGATTGTACATTCAATCCGGCGATCTCATCCACCTGCCACAGCGGCGCTCGGCCTTTGCCATTACCGAGACGGGCCAGCCGTTGATCGCCGTGTACAAGATGGAATTGGGGCTGTTGACAGCCGCGGGTGAGCGTCTGCATATCGCGGGTTTCAATCGCGAGCCCGCGCTAGGGGAGCTATCGGTGTTCAACGATCGCGCACAGGCCGAGGGGGATTCGCTGCAAGCGGCCGCCGGCTTTTTGTTGCAAAGGCTAAGCGGCACCTCTATCGCCAACGACACGATTTCCTTTCGGGTGCAGCAGATTCGGCGCGAGGCTTGGCCGCTTTCTCTCGAAGGGGATCGGTGGTTGTTGGCCGCTGGTGCTGAATACGCAGCGACCGAACAGATCGCTTTGGGGGACATGGTGCGGCTGTATTGCCGGCTGGCACCGGCCCAAGCCAGGTTAATGGAAGCCATCAGCGGCGGCCCGCGCATCCTGCGCAACGGCGGAGTATCCATTGAAGTAGAACAGGAACGGCTCAGTCGCAGCTTTGCCGACAAGCGCCACCCGCGCACGGCCATTGGGTATTCCCAAGATGAGGAGGTGCTTTTCATGATTGCCGTCGATGGGCGGCAGCCAGGATATAGCGTTGGCATGAGCTTGCGGGAATTGGCCGAGTTTATGAGTACGCGCTTAGCCGAATTTTCTCGCGCCAAGGTCAATGCCTATCAAGGGCTAAACCTCGACGGCGGCGGCTCGACGACGATGGTCGTAAATAAGCAGGTGGTCAACAAGCCATCCGATCCCACCGGCGAACGCCCGGTGGTCAACGCCCTGTTGGTCACGGCGGACGATTGGTACGAGGAGCGACCCTAGTGCCCACTGTGTGTGCCGAAGATCTCGATGCGTTGGCGCGGGCTTGCTTGCGACAGGTTGGCGTTCCCGCCGCCGATGCGGCGTTAGTAGCTGAGCACTTGGTCGAAGCTGGGCTGACCGGGCACGATACCCACAGCGTGTTGCGGCTGCCCCAATATGTGAACATGGTGCGCGACGGCCAAGTCGAGCCTGGCGCCGAGTTGGTAGTGCTGGACGAAAGCGAGTGCGGGGGGCGGCTGAGCGGCCAGTGGAACTATGGGCCGGTGACCGCAACCAAGGCCGTGCGTTGGGCGCTGGACAAGCTCGGCGACGGCGCCGTGGCCGTCGTTGGGGTGCGCGACTGCAACCACGTAGCGCGGCTGGGGCGTTTCGCCGCGATCGCCACCCGCGCTGGCTGCATCATCTTGATCGCGGCCAACGGCCACGGTGGCGATTGGTCGGTGGCTCCCTTTGGCGGCCGCTGCCGGCGCCTGCCGACGAATCCGCTCTGCTGCGGCATTCCCACCGCTGGCGCGTGGCCGGTGATCCTAGACATGACGACGAGCATGATTTCCGGCGGCGATATGCGGCTTTTGCGCAACAAGGGCGAGGATGCCCCGCCCGGAACGCTAATCGACGCCGAGGGCCGTCCGACGACAAGTGTGGATGCGTACTATGGCCCGCCGGCGGGTGCCATTTTGCCGCTCGGTTTCCCGCAGAGTGGGCACAAGGGCTACGGGCTTTCCGTGCTAGTGGATATTCTGGCCGGGTCGCTTTCCGGGGCTGGGATGACGCAAGAAGCGCCCGAACGCACCGGCAACGCGCTATTTATCGCCGTGCTCAATGTCGCGTCTTTCCTGCCGTTGGACGAGTTCTACGCCGAGGTTGCCGGCTTTGTCGAGTGGGTCAAGTCGTGTCCGCCCGCTCCCGGAGTGGCCGAAGTGTTGCTACCGGGCGAGCGCGCGCATCAGCGGTTGCAGGCGCGGCGGCGCGCTGGTTTGTACGTGGATGAGACGGCTTGGGCCGAGATAGGAGCCTTGGCCGGCGAATTGGCAGTGGAACTGCCGCGGCCGATAGCCGTTTAAAATGGGCAATTAAAGCCTCTTACTGAGCGATTAAAAAGGAGTGTGCAATGCTTCACATTGGTATTGTCGGCATGGGCGGAATTGGCAACAATCACGCCCGTTGCTACGCTGCAAACGAAAATGCAAAGATCGTTGCGGTGTGCGATATGGTTAAAGAGCAAGCAGACAAAGCGGCCGAGTCCTATGGGGCGCAGGCCTTTTACTCGGTTGAGGAGATGGTCGCCAGCGGCTTGCGGCTCGATGCCTGCTCGGTGACTACGGCCGGGGTAGAAAACGGCGGCGATCACTACGAGCCGACGATGGTGCTTTTGCGGGCCGGCATTCCGGTGCTGGGCGAGAAGCCGATTTCTAATGAAATTCCCCAAGCGCGGGAGATGGTGGCCTTGGCCGCAGAAAAGCAGTTGCCCTACGGCATCAATCTAAATCACCGCTTCACGCCCGCGGCCGTTAAGGCCAAGGAATGGCTGACCAACGGGCGGCTTGGCGAGCTACAGATAATTAACATGACGATGTGGATCAACAATCCCAACGAGTCGAGTCCGTGGTTCCACATCCGCGCCCTGCACCCGCACTCGCTGGACGTGATGAGCTATTTCGCCGGAGGAGTGGATCGAGTACACGCTTTTTTTAAGAAGGGAAAAGGGCGGCAGATCTGGTCCAATGTGCAGGCGAATCTGCTGTACGAGAATGGCGTCATCGGGCATTTGACCGGCTCGTACGACGCCGGAGGAAGCTATGGCCTGGAGACCTTGGAACTGGTTGGTTCGGAGGGAAGAGTCGTCATCAATGAAGCCTGCGAGAAGCTGACGTTTTACCCGCGCTTTTCACGCGAGGTCGAAAGCTACGACCACCTCGGCGGCATGGGCGGCTTTGGCGATACTTTTCCGGCCCGTATCAACGCTTGGATCGACGACTTGCTCAACCAAGTCCCGCCGGCCCAGGTGGATGCCAAAGGGGCGGACGCCTTGCGGGTCCAGTTGGTAATTGAGGCGCTTATCGAAAGCTGGCAAACCGGTCAGGTAGTGCAGGTGCCTAAGCAGTAGGCGCACATGGCGGCTAGGGGGGTAGTTTGTTATACTCAGGTCTGAGGAGATTTTGCGGATGAAGCGAGCCAAGCCAAGGTCTGAACTTGGCCAATACTTGTATTCTATACTGACGGTCGTGGGTTTGTTTTTGGTTATTCGCACCAGTGTGGTGCAGGCCTTTTACATTCCTTCCAGTTCGATGGAAGATACGCTCTTGGTCGGAGACTACCTGCTGGCTAACAAGTTCATCTACGGCGTTCCAGTCGATGTGCCCCTGACCAGCATTTCTCTTTTTCGTCTGCCTGCGCTTAGGGATCCGCAGCCGGGCGACATCGTGATTTTCCGCTCTCCACAGGACGAGGGGCGCGACTTGATTAAGCGCTGTGTTGCCGTCGGGGGGCAGCAAGTAGAAGTTGTCAACAAAGTGCTCTACGTCGATGGCGAGCCAATGCAAGACCCGCCACTAGCCAAGCACACCGATCGCATGTACTATCCGCGCGAGCGCAATCCCCGCGACAACTTTGGTCCTTATATTGTGCCCGAAGACCATTTTTTTATGATGGGCGACAACCGCGACAACAGCTCGGACAGCCGCTATTTTCGCGCCGTGCCCAAGCGGTTGATCAAGGGCAAAGCCATGAATATCTACTGGTCGTGGGAGCCCGACACCCGCGGGCCGTACTACCGCGGCTTGACGTCTCTGCCCGCGGTGGTCGGCAGCTTTATTTGGCGCCTGCCCAGCCGCGTGCGCTACGGGCGTCTCGGCGACGTGATTTACTAACGGATGTTGCGCCTAGTCAGTGGCCAGTAGCCGATGGTCGGAAAGGGGAGCGGATTGAAAAGGGAATCGCACGAATACAACGAGGTTCAGGAGCCGGAAGAGCAAGTAGCCGAGCCGTTGCGCTTGGTCGATCAGCTCCTCGCGCTAGCGCCAGACCGCGACCCGGCCCGGCCCCTGCTATATCGCCTCCGGCGCCAGCTCATGGAGCGAGAGATTTCCTTTCAGGAGGCGCGTCGGGCCCTCGTAGAAATGGAAGCCGCGCTAGAGAAGGTGACGGCACCAGCCAACCGCGTCGGCATTTTTCTTGGGATGCCGAGCGAGCAAATTGCCACAGTCTTCGTCGGCAGTGCCGAGTACTACGCCAACATCGACCCGCGCGTCGATGTGTCCCAGCTCAAGGTCGGCTGCCGGGTGCTAGTAAACGAAGCCTACGCAGTCGTGGGTAACTTAGGCCACAGCCCCTCAGGGCCGGTGGCCAAAATTGGCGATCTGCTGCCAGCGGGTCGGTTGCGGATTGCCCAAGCGCACGGCACCCAAGAGGTCGTTGTCGAGCGCGCCGCGGAATTGGCAGACGCGGACTTGCAAATTGGCGACGAAGTGCGGATGGATCCGGCCTACAAGGTTGCGCTGGAAGTTTTGCAGTCCGCCGAGAGCAAAGAGTACTTCATCGAGGACGTCCCGCCAACTCCTTGGGCAAGCATTGGCGGCCAAGCCGAAGCGATAGAGGCCATCCGCGATACCATTGAATTACCCACGTTGCACCCGCAGCTATTCGAGCGCTTCGAGTACTCGACGCCCAAGGGCTTTTTGCTTTACGGCCCCCCAGGCTGCGGCAAGACCCTTATCGGCAAGGCCACAGCGTATAACTTAGTGCAGCACATGCGCGAGGTTGAGGGCCTAGAGTTGGAAGAGTACTTCATGCACATCAAAGGGCCGGAGATCCTCAACATGTGGCTCGGCGAGACCGAGCGCATGGTGCGCGAAGTCTTTGCCCAAGCGCGCCAAAAGCGCAAGGAAGGTTATTTGCCCTTTGTCTTTATCGACGAAGCCGAGTCGATTTTGGGGACGCGGCGCTCAATGCGCAGCCACAATATCTCCAATACGGTCGTGCCGATGTTTTGCACTGAGATGGACGGCATTGAGTCGCTACACGACGTGGTGCTGATTTTGGCCTCCAATCGCCACGATCTGATTGACCCAGCGGTGCTCCGGCCCGGCCGCATTGACCGCAAGATCAAGGTGGCGCGCCCCAACTACGAGGCGGCCGGCGACATTTTGCGGATTTACCTCAAGCCCGAGTTGCCGCTCGATCGCGGCGAGGTTGAGCAGCACGGCGGCGAGGCGGCCGCGCGCGAGGCTATAGTCCAGGAGGGGCTAGACGAGTTGTTTGCCAAAGGCGAGGAGGCCCGTTTCTTGGAGGTGTCGCTGCGCAGCGGCCGCCAAGAAGTGCTCTATCGCGGCGATCTGATTTCCGGGGCCATCATCGCCTCGGTCGTATCGCGAGCCAAGGAGATGGCGATCAAGCGCGCCATTGCCGCAGGCGACCCCGAAGGCGGGATCCGCGCCGAGGACTTGCGGCAGGCGACGCGGGCTGAATACCGCGAAAACGAGGTGTTCCCCCCCTCGGATAGTGTCGAGGACTGGCTCAAGCTGCTCGACTACGAGCCGGAGAACGTGGTGAGGGTGATACCCGTTAGACCGCAGCCGGAAAAGACACCAGAAAAGCGCATCGGCCAAGTGATCTGACCAGCTCATGCAGCGGCTCTGCGGGCTAGAAACCGAATACGGTATCCAGGTTGACGAGGACGAGTCCATGGATGTAGTGGTAGAGTCCATGGAATTGATCCGCTGCTATGTGCGCCAAGATTTTGTCGCGTTGTGGAATTACGCACTCGAAAACCCGCGACTCGACATGCGCGGCTTTGAGGTCGCCGAACTCCGCAACGACCAAGACGAGACCGTCCACTTGCAAAAAGATCGCCAGCGCCCGGTCCCGCTAGCCGACCTCAAAAGCGACTTGATCGTCCACAACGGGGCCCGCCTGTACAACGATCACACCCACCCAGAGTTTTCCACCCCAGAATGCTATAGTCTCGGCGATTTGGTCGCCGTTGATCGCGCTGGGGAGCGGATTCTCGGCCAGTGTGCGCACCAGCGTACCCAAGATCGCGGCCGCGGCGTGGTGCGTTTGTACAAAAACAACACCGACTTTGAGGGGCACAGCTACGGCTGCCACGAAAACTTCTTGCTCAGCCGCGACATGCCCTTCCAGCAAGTGATCAACGGGCTTTTGCCTTTTGTGGTGACGCGGCAAATTTTTGCCGGGGCTGGCAAGGTCGGCGTCGAACAGGACACTCAGGCCCGGCCCGCCACCTACCAGCTAGCGCAGCGGGCGGACTTTTTCGAGGTCATCGCCAGCGTCGATACCATGCACCGCCGGCCGCTGGTCAACACCCGCGACGAGCCGCACGCCGATCCAGCCCACTACCGCCGCTTGCACCTTATTATCGGCGACGCCAACATGTGCGAATACGCCACCGCGCTCAAGGTCGGCACAGCTTCCTTAGTGTTGGATTTGCTCGAGGCCGGTGCGTTGCCCGCGTTTACATTGGCCGATCCTATTGGTGCGCTCAAGACCATTTCCCGCGACGAGTCCCAGCAGTGGCCGGTGGCCTTGTCGGCCGGAGGGTCGAGCTCGGCTCTGGAGATCCAGACGGCCATTATGGCGGCAGCGACGCGAGTTTTTCAGGGCCGCGACGAGGAGACCGATTGGGTGCTGGCGGCTTGGCGCGACGTGTTGGACGCCCTCGCGTGCGATCCGCAACAGCTAATTGGACGCCTCGACTGGGTGACCAAAAAATGGCTTTTGGATGCGTTTGCCGAGTCTGAGGGGCTCGATTGGCAACGGCCGGAGGACCGCGCTTGGTTGCAAAGTCAAGACCTCGAATACCACAACATCGACCCAACTGAAGGGCTATACGCAACGCTCGAAGCCGCCGGTCAAGTAGAGCGCGTCGTCTCCGACAAGGCCGTAGGCTGGGCGTTGGCCAATCCGCCCGAGGACACGCGGGCCTACTTCCGCGGCAAGATGTTGCAGAAGTTTGCCTCAGCGGTGCGTTCGCTCAATTGGGATAGCATTGAATTGGAACTCGACGGCCGATCCGAAGTCATTGACCTCAAGGCTTGTGTCGGCAGAGAGACCGCGACTTATTATAATCAAGCTTTAGACGCGGCGGCGAGCGTCGAGGATTTGCTCGCCAGACTGGGTAGAAACCCAAAACCGGAGGTGGCACCATGAGCGATTTTACGTACTACCGGGAGCGTATGCCCCGGCCAACCAAGCCGATTGACGGCAACGACGACGGCCCCGATGCCGGTCCGCGGCGGCCGCGGGTTGAGCGCCCCAGCACGGACGACATTCTCAAGCGGATGCGCCGCGTAGATCCCAATCAGGCGCGCCGCTACCGCCAGCGCACCGGACAGTAGCGTAGCGGCCGATGGAAAACTGCGACTTCCTCGACTTGCTCAAGGAGCGCGGGGTTTTGCCCGCCGCCCCAGTCGCTGCTGCCGAAGCGTCCTTGCAGCCGGTCGAGGGCACCACGATTATGGCGGTGCGGTGCGCCGATGGGGTGGTGGTGGCTGGCGACCGCCGCGCCACCATGGGCAACTCGGTGGTGTACGACCGCGCCGACAAAGTGCTGATCATCGACGATGAAGCCGTCATGGCTATTGCGGGCTCTCCGGCTGTGGCGTGGGACATTGCGCGGATGCTGGAAATGTCGGTGCAGTACTACCGCCGCAGCCAACTGCAAAGACTGAGCTTAAACGGCAAGGTGCGGACCTTGTCGCGGCTGTTGCGCCAGAACTTGCCGTTGGCCATGCAGGGAATTGGCGCAGTGGTGCCGATTTTCGCGGCCTTTGACCACGCGGCTGCCGAGGGCAAAATTTTCTTTTACGACTTGTTGGGGGCCCAGTTCGAGTGCGTGGATTTCTGTGCTACCGGCTCAGGTGCCCATATTGTGCGCGGTGCGCTGTACTACCAAAACCGCTGGGGGCCGCTGCCGCTGCGGGAAATGGCCGGGGAACAGGCCGTCGAGTTGGTGCTCAAGATGCTGGAGACTGCCGCTGAATACGACACCGCTACCGGCGGCTTCCGCGAGGCCGCGCACATCTTTCCCCAGGTCGTGCAGATAACAGCCGCGGGCTTAAATACCGTGCCCGAAGCGGATTTGACCGCGTTCTACCAAAGGGCTTGAGGGGCATGTTAGAAGAACCTTATCGCTGGGTTGAGGCGATCAACAATCGCCGCGAGTACGTAGAAGACCAACTCGCCGGTGGCAGTCCGGTAGTGGGCACCACATACGCCGATGGGGTCCTGCTGCTGACGGCTACCCCAGGCCCGCGCAAGCTGTTTGAGGTGTACGACGAGATCGCCTTCGCGGCGGTGGGGCATCCGGCCGACATTGAGAAACTGCGCAAAGCCGTCATCGACATCGCCCATCTCGAGGGATTCAACCTGTCGGCCAACGATGTGACCTTGCAGCGGTTGGTCAGTTTTGGCATTGGCCCGCTGATGAAGGCGGCTTTCGACGAACTGTTTCGCTCGCCTTTTATCGCCCGCGTGCTGATGGCCGAGCTCGACCCGGATGGCGGCGGAGATGCTTTTTTTACTATTGACGCCGATGGGTCTTTTGCCCAGCGTGGTGGGACAGCGGCGATCAGCGGCAACACCGAGAGCGCCCAGGCAATGACGGTACAACTGCAAGAGACTAATCCAGCGCTTTCCCTCGACCAAGCCTTGGGCACGGCGTTGGAGGTGTGGGGATTGGGCCGGTTGACGCTCGACGCCCGCGATGGCCAGGTGCCCAACACCGAGGCGGTGCGCGATTTTCTCAAGGGCGGCTTGCAAGGGCTGACAGTCGAGGCCGCGGTGCTCGACCGCAACCGCGCCGCCCAGTCGAAGTTTCGCCTGCTCACTGCCGAACAACTAGCCCAGCCGCTGGCTTCCTACTTTCAGGTCTAGTATGGAAGGTCGCATCTACGGGCTAGAAACCGAGTACGGTTGTCTGCCTCCGGCTTCGGATCCCTTTTTGAGTCCCGACTTCGTGTCGATAAAGACCAAGGATTGCGTGTTCTACCGCGACGGCTTGGGCATTGTCGATATGCACTATCGGGGCCGCGACGAGCCACCCGGCAACGGCGGTTTTCTCTTCAACGGCGGGCGCTTGTACATCGACATGGGGCACGTCGAGTACGCCACTCCCGAATGTACCAACCTGTTTGATTTGGTCGCCGCCGACCGGGCCGGTGAGCGGTTGGTGCAGCACGCGCTAGACCAGCTTGGCTTGGCCGATAGCGCGGCTTTTTTCAAGAACAATATCGACCACTACACCGGGGCTACTTTTGGCTGCCACGAAAACTACCTCGTGCGGCGCGAAGTGCCGTTTTCGCAAGTGCTGCTGCCGACGATGCTGCCCTTTTTCGTCACCCGCCAGATATTCGCCGGTGCTGGCCGCGTAGGTTGCCACACGGATATTTTTGAGTACGGCAATGCCGAGGACGAAGGCGTTGGATTCCAGCTATCGCAGCGAGCCGACCACATCGTCACTGAGATCTACCAGTGGATTCAGTTTAGTCGTGCGATCATCAACACGCGCGACGAGCCGCTGGCCGATTGGGGGTTGTACCGCCGCTTGCACCTTTTGGTCGGCGACTCGAACATGATGGAGTACGCCACGGCCCTAAAGGTGGGGACCACGGCTTTGGTGTTGCAGCTTTTGGAAGAGCAAGAGCGCGTGATCTGCGACGACATCAAACTGCTCGACCCAGTGCAAGCCATCCGCGACATCTCACGCGACATGACCTATCGCTGGGAAGTGCAGCTAGAGGACGGTCGCTACACTACGGCGACCGAGATTCAGCGCACCTATCTCGACTTGGCTGAGCGCCATCTGCGCGGCCGGGACCAAGAAAGCGACTGGGTGTTGGACGAGTGGCGCTTTGTCATTGACGCTTTAGAGCACGATCCTGGGTGCTTGGTCGATCGCGTCGATTGGGTGGCTAAAAAGTGGCTGTTGGAGTACTTCATGCGGGAAGAGGGATTGGACTGGCAGGATACTTGGATCCAAAGTTTGGATTTGGAATACCACAATCTCAACGCGGCGCGGAGTCTCTATTTTGATCTGTACGAGCGCGGGATGGTCAAGCGAGTAGTAAGCGACGAGCAGATCAACCAAGCCATCACCCATCCTCCGGTCGATACGCGCGCCGGTGCCCGCTCCCGCGTGATGAGGGCTCTGACCGATCAAAAGGTGCGCTACCAAATTGATTGGGATTCTATTTGCGTGGGCGACGATAAGTTCCTCAGCCTCGACGACCCCTTTCTCACTTATGGCCGCGAAGCCGAGTCCTTTATCCGCGAGTGTCGGCAGATGCCGGTCGATAAGTCTTGATCGATGCTGCTGGGGCGTTTTTCCAGACAAAAATGGAATCAACCTTGAAAGCGAGTATTCTATGTTAACGGCCTATATTCAATCGGCGATGAGGTGCGCTACATACGAGATACTCGACGATCAAACGTTTTATGGAAAAATCGCTGGTTTTCAAGGCGTGTATGCAAATGCGGATACCTTAGAACGGTGCCGCGAAGAATTGCAATCTGTGCTTGAAGGCTGGATCATTCTCGGATTGAGAATGGATCACTCGCTGCCAGAGGTGGATGGGTTGCGCTTGAATCGCGTGCCGGAGTCGGTGTGATGCCCAAATTTGGGCCGATTAGTCGCCGCAACCTTATTCGATATTTGAAGCGATTGGGATTTGAAGGCCCGTATCCTGGGGGCAATCATCATTATATGGTCCGAGAGACAACACGTCTTGATTTGGCGATCTGAGCATCCTTCATGTCGCGGCTCTTTTTTCTGCTCGTCCTTCCCTCCCAAGCTCTAGCGGCCCAGTTTGCCTGTGCGGCGTTGGAGTCGTCGGCGCGCCAGGTTGTGCAGACGGCGGAGCATCTGAGTGCATTAGTTATCTTCGCGCAGTTCCAAGATGAGAGCGCTCCTAGCACTGCGCCCGCGTGGGCAAATGACCTTTTCGACGATGAGTTGCCCGGCAGTTTTGCCCACTTCTACCGCGAGATGTCGGGCGGGCGGATTCACGTCGATGGTCAGGTGCTGCCGCGGCGCTATCGCTCGCACTCGGCTGCCGATACCTATTTGACTGATACGCCAGGCACTAGGGGCCAGTTTGGTCGCTTCAACATGGAGATTCTCACCGCAGCCGACGCGGACGTCGATTTTGGACACTTTGACAACGACGGCCCCGACGGAGTGCCCAACTCAGGGGACGACGACGGGTACGTCGATATTGTCTTTATCAACTTGCATACTGCTCCCCGCGATTTCTTCATCGGCGCGGCTACTGGCATCGCCAGTCTGGGGCTAGACACCGATTACATCAGCGGCGATCGGGCAGCCGACGGCGGCTTTGTGCGGGTGCGGAGTCGCTTCACGGGTTTTGGCGGCACTACGCAGCGGGGCCACACCTTCAGCATTACGGCCGCGACGATGTGCCACGAGTTTGCGCACGTGTTGGGATTGCCCGATCTCTTCGATCAGACCAGTTTGACCGTGGCCGAGTTGGACCCGGCGGAGGATTCGGCCGGCATTGGCAATTGGGGGATCATGGGCTGGGGGACGCTCGGCTGGGGCGTAGCAAATGGCCCTAATGCCTTTTCGGCGTGGTCGCTAGCCACGCTCGGTTGGGTGGAGGTCGTGGAAGTGGAAGGGAGCGTCGCCGGGCTGGAGATAGGAGACATATTTAGCGACCGCAAGGTGTACAAAATTCCCCTGACCCAAGACGAGTACTTCCTGCTGGAACACCGGCGCGCCGATGGCTCGTACTACAACCGCAATATCCCACAAGACGGCCTGCTCATCTGGCACGTAGATGAGCAGGCCGACAACGACGAAGAACGCCACAAACAGGTCGATTTAGTCTGCGCCGATGGGCTCTTTGCCCCCGACGGCAGCCCCGATGCTGTGGCAGGGCGGGATAATCTCGATTTTTGGGCCCGGGACGCAGCGTATTCTTCAGCCCACAATGGCAACAAAGGCGACGCGACCGATCCTTTTGACGGCGTGCGCTTTCGCCGCTTCGCTTGGGACACAAATCCGGCCTTCAGCGGCCACACGGGTTTTGGGCGCAACTTGCCGTTGGGCCTGGCCATCGACAACATCCGCCCGCAAGGGGCCGCGATGGTCGTCGATGTGGTGCGGCAACAACGCCCCGGGCACATTGTCGGCGATGCGACGTGGACCGGGCGGGTGGATTTGGCTGGGGATGTGGTCGTGCTGCCGGGTGCCACGCTGACTATTGACGCCGGTGCGGAGATCCGCTTTGCCCGCGGCGATGCACAGGGCACGGGATTTGATCCAGACCGCAGCGAGCTAATCGTCTATGGCGGCCTCAAAATCGGCGCCGGCGCATCGTTTGCGTCGAGTGCGGCGCGCACTGGTCCTTTGGATTGGTCGGGCATTTACCTGCTTGACGGCCAAGCGGTCGATCCAGCGGCCATCGCCGTTGAGCACGCCCATCGCGGGATCATCGGCTTGCGCCTGCCGCCGGGGCGGACGCAGTGGCTAGGCGAGCGGGTCGTGTACGCAGATTTGGTGGTGCCGGTCGGGTCCGAACTGCACATCGGCCCGAGCAGCGTGTCTTTTGCTCGCGCTGATTTGAGTCGCCGCGGCGTGTCCCCGGACTTTGTCGAGTTGACCGTGGAAGGCGCGTTGACAATCGAGGGAACGGCCGGCCAACGGGCGCAGCTAACCACCGATCCCGGCCTAGAAAACGATGGTCTGTGGTATGGCGTTCACGTGCTGCCGGGTGCTCAAGTTGAGGTGCGGCACGCCGAGCTAACGCGCACGGCGTTTGCCTTTAGTGGCGAGATTGACGAAGAGACAAGCCTGCGCATTGCCGATTCCGCGGTGCGCGAAAGCGGCGGCAACGGCCTGTCGCTGACGCTCAATGGCCAAGCCGAGGTAGATCGGAGCGAATTTACCATCATCTCTGGCCCAGCCATACTGCTGGCGGGCAGCGGGCAACTCGCGTTGCGCAACGTTACCATCGAGGGCAACGGCCAAGAGGGGATCCTGCTCCACAACGCATCTTTAGAGGCCATCCGCGTCGCGGTAATCGACAATGGCCGCCTCGACCCGGACGACCCGCGGGCTGGAGTTCGGGCTATCGGGGGGCGTGGCCAGCGCATTGAGATGTGGGAGTCGCGGATTGAGCAAAACACCGGGCACGGCATGGATTTGGCCGCATGGCAGGGGGAGGTGGAATTGCACAACAGCCGCCTCGCCGCCAACCAAGGCGATGGCTTGCGCACCGAGGGGGCGGCGCGCTTGGTCTTGGCCCAGGTGCAGGTCGAGCGCAACTTGCGCACTGGGGCTGAGATTGCCGGGTCGCTGGTGGAGATATGGAACTCGACTTTTAGGGCGCATGTTGCCGCGGGTTTGCGCTTGGGGCCGGGGACGAGAGGGGCGATTGAGCAGGGGACGTTTGTCGGGGGCCGGGGGTTGGAGTTGACGGGCGTGGAGTTACTGGAGATTCGCGCCAGCGAGTTTGTTGGCGGGACGCTGGCTATTCAAGCTGTGGATTCTGCGCCGCATATCGTCGGCAACCGCTTTGCCGACAATGCCGCGGCTATCCGAGTCGCAGGGCCGCGGATGCCGTCGGCGATTGGCGGCAACACCTTTGCCAACAATACCACGGCCATTGAGAATTTGAATACCGAAGTGCTGAATGCTCAAGACAACTACTGGAGTGGAGCCGACAGCGCCGCCATTGCCGCGCAGGTTGAGGGGGCGGTGGTGTGGGTGCCGTTCCGCCGGGAAGAAGGGGCAGCTAAGGCGGTGGACCGGCCGACTGACTTTGCCCTGCATCCGGCCTATCCCAACCCCTTCAACGCCGAGGTGATGCTGTCGTTTGAACTGCCGCAGGCGGCATCGGTCGCGCTGGTGCTCTACGATGGGCTGGGCCGGCCGGTGCGACACCTCGTCGATGGGCCGCTGGCGGCTGGCCGCTACCGATTCGCCTGGGATGGGCGCGACCAAAGCGGGCGAGCGGTGGCTTCGGGGATTTACTTCTGTCGCTTAGTGGCGGATTCGTTTGTCGCGGTGGGGCGTTTGGCATTGGTGCGCTGAGTGGCGGGCGTTTGCCAGGCGGGTACGTGCGCCGTTAGCAAGGCTTTGAAGAGCTTGCCGTGGTTGGGCACTCGCAGGTGCAGCAGCTCGTGGACAATGACGCAATCTTGGAAGCCAGCGTCCTGCTCGGCGAGGTCGGCAGCGAGGGTGATGATGCCCGTCGTCGAACACGAGCCCCACTTGCGCGTCATATTCTGTACGCGCACCTGTCGCGGCTGGACGTGCAACCGCCGCGCCCAAGATGCGACGCGCTGATGTAGGCATTGGTTAGGCGTCGGCATCGGCATTGACTCCCAACAGGTCGAGGATGCGCTCGACGACGCGGCTGCGTTCGTCCCCTTGTAATCGCAGTAGTGGAACATACAGGGCTGTGCGCAGCCGGCGTTGCTCATCGGCGTTGACCGGCGCGTTGGGAAAGCGGTCGAGAAGTATTTCTGCTCGTTGTGCCAACGCCAAGGTATCGATGCCAGCGATCTTCAGCTTGGCGTCGTCCTTTAGTGCCCAATGAACGGCGAACGCCGGCGACGACAGCCCGCTATCCTGTTCGGCCCGCATGGCGGCATTTTTCTCCGCAGCGAGATCCGCTAACCGATCCATGGCCGTTAGGGCGGTCGTCTTGCGATTTTCCATTTCTCTTAGAATGCTTTCGGCGCGTTCCTTTAAGGGCAGCAGCACGGACTCGCGGTCTGGGTTGCTGTCGATTTCCTGCCGGAGGCCGCGCACGAGGTTGAACACCTTGCCGGCGTCTGAGCCTGATTGGCTTCGCAGGGCTTTAAGGGTGGCCACGTCAAAGGTTGCGGTCTGCGTCAGACGGCCAAACCCCTCTTGGGTAGCATTTTCCTGTACCAGAAGCCGCGTTTTGTTGGCTAAGTCCACTATGTAGTGGGTACCGCTGGCATAGGCGTTGTGGACTATTTCGTAGAGTCGCGCCAGCCGCCTGAAGGTTTCGAGGTGGTCGCGCAACTTTGGCGAAGGCGATAAAATCTCCCAAAGTGCCTCAATCTCCTTGTAGGCTTCAAAGAACTCCCGGCGCTGCTCTGGGTCTAAAAAGCGCCCATAGACCAACTGCTCTAGCCGTTCATCTAGGCCACCATTTTTTTGATCGGCGAGGTAGGTAGCTGCCGCTTGTCCGAGCTTGTTGAGCAAGTCGCTTAGCAGGAGATCGAGGTCTTCAATTGCGCCGCTAACGTCGGACGAGTCGAACTGCAACGCCTTTTTCAGTTCGCGCAGCACACCGACAAAATCGACCACGAGGCCGATCCGTTTTTGTGCGCCGCAAGGGCGGTTTACGCGCGCGATGGCTTGCAAGAGCACGTGGTCGCGCATGGGCTTGTCCAGATATAGGCAGTACAGGAGCGGCGCGTCGTAGCCTGTAAGTAGTTTGTCCGTGACGATGAGAATCCGCGGATTTTCATCCTCTTTCTTAAACATCAGGCGCGTATCGGCCTCGCGGTCTGGCGAAAGCTGATACTCGGCAACGAGTGGGCGGTTGACAATGTCAGTGGGATTCTCGGTATAGACCGGCGCAGTCCATTCGGGCGGCAGCAGCTTGTCGAGTGCCCGCTTGTACTTGGCACAGGCTTCGCGGTTTACGCCGACCAGAAACGCCTTGTAGTGGAGCGGTGCCACATTTTCGCGGAAATGCTCGGCGACGAACGCGGCCACTTTTTCGATGCGGTCGTCGGCGGTGAGGAAGGTGCGCAGGCCGACCGCTCGGTCGAGGACCTTGTTGAGTTCGTCGATGTCGGTAACGTTCTCCAGCTCGGCGAGGGCGAAAAATTCTTGGTCGAGCCGCTCTGCTGGCACCGTCATTTCGCTCGGGGCCATGGTGTGGCGGATCGGCAGCGTTGTTTCGTCTTGAATCGACTCGGCGATGGAGTACTTGTCGAGATAGCTCAACTCATCATCGACTCCGAATATCTTGAAGGTGCCCTCTCCGTACGCGGTCTGGTCAATTGGTGTGCCGGTGAATCCGATGATCGTTGCCTTAGGTACGGCCGCCATCAGATAGTTGCCTAGTTCCTTGGCGACCGAGCGGTGGGCCTCGTCGATGAATACGTACACGTTGGCGCGGGTATTGGCGTCTTTTTCTAGCCCCTCAAACTTGTGGATCATGGACAGGATTAGGCCGCGCTTGTCGGTTTTGAGCAAATCCTTCAACTCGGCCTTGGAGTTGGCACGCCATACAGCGATGTCTTGCTGCTGCATCTCGCCGAGTAGCCGTTCGACCCAGCCCTTGAGTTGCCCTTCGAGTTCTGTTCGATCTACGACTACGACCACTGTCGGAGTGCTGAATTCATTCTTGCGTTCCAAGATCAAGCGAGCGGCGGTGAGCAGGGTGAAGGTCTTGCCCGAGCCTTGGGTATGCCAGATGAGTCCGCGCCGTTTGGTCGGTTCGGCACAGCGGGCAATGATGCGGTCCACGGCTCGGCGCTGGTGCTGGCGCAGTACGGACTTCCGCGTCTCGCCATCTTCGACGTAGAACAAGATCCAATCGCGCAGTGTGCGCAGGAAATCGGTCGGCTCAAAGAACGACTGGACGGCGAAGCGGTAGCTTTCCTCCGGTTGTTCCTTCCAACGCGCCATTGCCCGGCGTTCTATGTTCCAAGTGACGCCATACCAATAGTCGAGCAGGTGAGTAACGTTGAAGAGCTGCGCCGTCCCCATCAGTTCCGGCGTCTCCTGTTGGTAGCGTCGCAACTGGGCGATGCCCCGCTCGATGGCGTCGGCGTCTTTTGGGTGCTTGTGTTCGACGATGGCAACTGGCACGCCGTTGACGACGAACATCACGTCTGCGCGATTGCCCTTGCGCGCCGGAGGTTTGAGTTTCCATTCCCAAGTGACGTGGAAAATGTTGGTGCTGCGCGTATCGAAGTCGATCAACTGGACGGGGCGGGATCGCTGTTCGGCCTCGTCGTACCACTGCTGCTCTCCGCGCAGCCAAGCGAGCATTTCGCAGTTATTCTCAATTGTCGGCGAGAGCGCTTCGAGTTGTTCGACCACAGCGCGGATGGAATCGTCTGTCATCCAGGGATTGAAGCGTCTGAGCGCTCCTTCAAGCTCAGCGCGGAATAGCACACCGGCTTTGCCGCCACGCTTTTGTAGAGAAGTTTCGGGCGGGATGGGTGTCCAGCCGATTTCGGCCGCGTGGCGGACCATGGGGAACTGAACGGAGTCGGCTTCGGTGATGTTGAGTTCAGGCAAGGTTCCCCCCGATGACAATCATGAATTAGCTCGTCTCATCGGACGGCTCAAGTCATACTCGCAATGGCCACGATCATTAAAGGCTACATCAACTAGAAATTTAAGATTTTTCGCGTTGATTCTGTTCCAGGGCACAACGGATATTTTAGCTTTTGGAGCTAGTAGATTATCGATAAGACGATCTGGCATGTACGGATACCGCTGTTCGTATTCTATCCTGGTAGAGATCGATGTCCACGAAGATATATCTGGATAAATCGCTTCTTTTTCGCCTTGGTGTGCTACGGTACATAAATCCGATGTGCCAGGTAGATTAATAACCACAATTCCGGATTTTTTGTTGACAACACCATCGAACATACTGGAGTATATCTCCCAGTCCACATGTTTTCTACGTTTTGTATCCGTTCCAATCAAGACGATCGTCACTGTAGAGTCTCGCAAGTATTCGTCCCTGACTATCTCGCGTATGCGCTGATCATCTAGGTCATCAGAGATGTCTCCAGTATCGACGGAAGCATCAATAAATATCGAATGCTGATAGCCGAATTCGACCAAGGCGTTTTTATAGTACTGATCGTTTTCGTGGTGATAGCTAATAAACACCTTGTGCATGGTTGCCTTCCTTTTGGCTTAGATCATCTTTGTTTTTGCTATTGCGTAGCCTATGAAGACCTTTCATAACTAGGCTTATTGACTGGTCGATATACGGCGTCTGGGCGAGTAGTTGGTTTTCTTCAGCGGAAAGTTCATTGTGTAAACTGTCTAGTCCATAGCGTTTGAACTGCTCCCGTCCCGTCCAAGCTGTGCGAGGTCCCGACCAAGGTTTTACAAGCCCGACAGTTTCTGCAATATCACGCACACAGCCTCCAAAACCGCCTATCAGGAATACTGGCTTGTTGGCCTGAAGCGAAAGCAACGCTTCTTCTGCGATACCCGGCATCTGTCCTCTGTAATACTCTACCTGTCCGCCGAGCAAGATGCGCATATCTGTTTCTTCACACATGACCTGCCGCATAGCTGTCAGTCCGTTTGACCACTCGCTAGCATCGGGTTCACGAGATGATAAAGCCTTGCGATCTTCCACAGACAGTCGCTTTCCATTCTCCCCAATTAGGACGAGTTGGGCAGCTCTGTGGTATCTAGTGATATATTCGTCGAGTTCGTCGGCTGTCATTCTAATGTGAATGGGCCACGCTAAGTAGTTGGTCACAGTAACTATTCCATTGTGATGGGGGTGTCCCCGATAACGCGAGACCAATTCAAATAACAGATCCGTAAAACCGTTAGTACGTAGATCACCGCCATAAGCCAAGCTGTTTCCAGAAGAGATCAGGCGCAGCGCGATTTTGGCCGCTGCATCTTGCAAGTGCTTTTCACTTAGCCCAAGCACTTCCATGTCTGGCCCCTCGGAGATCGAGATAGCAATGGTGGATATTGTTTTTGCATTTTCGAGTATCATAGTACTTCCTCCATCCATTCGGATAGTGTATAAGTACGTACCTTTGGCGCAATTTTTGAAAATAACTGAGCTTCGTCAGTAATCAATGGCGGACCTGGATACACGATTGTCGAACTGGCTTCGCCCTGATGATCCGGTAGCGTCGCTAGCGCGATCAACTCGGGAGGCCGAGCCATGAACAATACATCGGGGTGATTCATGATAAATCGTTCAACGCTGCATAACCAGATGTAGGTCCAGAAAACTTCGTCAAGCAGATAGCCGATAACCGTCCCAATCCGATCCCCTTGATCCGAATCTATTCGCACGAATGGCACGTTACCCATATAGGGAATACTTCTCGGATCGATGCCGCGTAAGCAGTCAAAGACAATCATTGGGACCTGTTTTTTCTTACCCTCAATTACCTCTCGCCGACACCACTCACGAGACGAATAGGAGTTCGTGTACACGACCACGAGAATACTGTTTTCAATCTGATGTAGTAAAACTTCTCGGAAGGGCAACCCGGGCGGTATATCCTGAATATCCAAGAAACTTGCCAACGCACTGTTGTGGTGGAGCCAATCATGGATTTCGCTGGCAATAGATTCTCCTTGACCATCGTGTTTAGAGTGGCTGAGAAAGACCTGTATTTTCTTCAAGTAATCTGCAATGTCCGATTCTGGCCCGTGGAGTTGGTGCCTGAGCATTCTGATAAATTCGTACGTGAGATCTCTGAGGATCCGCTGTTCGCGTTCTCTATATTCGCCGTCCCAACGATCCCAGCGCAGTGCCTGTTCTTCAAGGTCAATTTTATCAAGAGCACCTGCTTCCATCACTACGGGGAAGATGCGAGTACTGAACCCTTTCCTATTGGCTTCGCCTGCGATTTTACGAGCATACTCTGTCCAAGCGGGGTCATCCGCAAACTCGTTATCTATGAGGATCACTACGGCGGTAACACTTCCGCTCTGCCAGTCGATTGGCAAAGGGGTCTGAGTGCCCGGCGCAACGGCTTTGCGATAAACTACGCGGACGCCTCTATCTCCCATCAGCTCCTGATTGTGCCCTGCCCCGAAATGCTCAAATAGCCGATCCGCTATTTTTATACCTCTGTCGTAGTTTGGATGCCAGACGATGTGGAGCACGAAAGGTGCTGCGGTTTCCATATTCAACTTACTCCTGTTGGTAGAGCAGAGACCGAGAGTTGCCAATTATTGATAAATCGAGATCGCCGACGCAAATTTTACCTGTCATGGGCTTGTGTCGCAGTATGAACAATTCGTCAAGCACGGCGCGTTTTCGCCGGTGCAGATCGATTTTGCGGTCAATGAAGTCAATTTCACACTGTTTAGATAAGCCACGGTCAAACCCTGACAATATCTGAAATCTCATAATACCCCAAGACGTCCTAAAATTAATATAAAGGCAGTCAGACTGTAGCCGGAACCGTTCTCGCATGTGTGAGGTCCGCGTTGGTCACTGGACGCGCCTGTGCCGGTAACACGGTCGCGATGGCCGCTGTGTCGCCACCGAGGGACATGAACTCTACTACAAGAGCCTCTTCATTCGGGTGGATATGGACGATGGTGCCTACGTCACCAGATTTTAGTTTTTCTTCTTCATCACCGGATACATCGGCGGTGAGCACGATTTGCTCATGTTCTTTGAACACCTCTTACCTCCTAGGTGGATGTACCTGCTACATAACTTGTTTATGAATCCATCCGTGAATCAAAGATGTCGCGCTTCAGTTCTTCGTACACACTCATATCCGGCTTGATAAGCGGTGCGAGTGTATCTCGCATAAACGACTTTGCTGTGTTGCCGCACTGTGTAAGAGATAGTATGTCCTTGCATGCAAGGTAAATCTCGCCGCTTGCCGGTTTTAAATCATCCGAAGGATCATCGGACCTATTGGTAAGAATGCTTTGTTTCTTGCAGAGGAGTTTCTCGATCTCACTCTCTTTGCCTGTTGACATCGCGAGGGCTTTCAGAACCTCGTCGTCGAAGAGATACGATTCCAAATTGCGCTTTGAGAGAACGCGGATACCTTGTTGCTCTGCCTCTTCGATTTCTTCTTCAGATCGGTCGTCACGGTCAATAAGCCGAACGACCTCAAGGCCATTAACTATCGAAAGCAGTGCTCGTGCCAGACCACGCTTGTCTCCTGAGATTTCTCGATCATTGCCCATTGAAATAAATCGCGTCTCTGGAAATTCGGCTTCAAAGATATTCTCGTAGCACTGTGCATCATGGGAGTGATTTTTGATAGAGTTATTCGTATTGGGATGGCCTTCGCAGATGACTACACGGCTAGGCGCGACCAGTGCCGCCAAGTCATCAAGCGCGACCTCGTAGGCGTTCTCCCAGAATTTTCGATCAGGTTTCGTTGGCTCTATAACCTGTGGCTGATCGAAATCGCGGTCGCCGAAATCCAGAAATACCACGCTTCCACGATTATCAACTTCAATATCCCGCGCCCGACGCATCATCCCTATGGAATGGGTCGCTAGCATCAGTTGGCAGTTTTCAGGGATAAGGTCGTAGAGCACGGATAGAAGTTCCGCCTGAAGGCGGGCGTTCATGTGTGATTCGGGTTCGTCAATGCAAAATAGGGTATTGTCATAATCGCGCCGTGCAACGATTAGATCCAAAATCAAGTCAAACGCGGCTTTTTCGCCGCTGGATAGATTTTTGAATAAGAAACCCCTGCTCGTTCCCTTCGTGAATTTAAAGGTGCCGTCTTTTAACGGTTTGGTTAGCTCATGTATCTCTAGGTCCGGAAAAAGTCTTCTAAGGGGATCTCGAATTGGACCGATAATCAACTCTGTAAAATCATTCGTCATCATTGGTTCCATATCAAAGATATCAAACACTTGGCATGCCAGTCTCTTATAATTTCTACTGACTGCCGCGTCGTTGTCGATCATACGGTTGACCGACACTTGATTCAGAGGATCTCCCTGGAGATTGAGTTGGCTTATCTGGAACTCAGGATCGTTTCTATATGCAGATCTTACATATAGTGCTTTCTTCATATTTTCAGTTATTGGGTCGTAAGATTCCAAATGAACATCGTTGTTCCAATTATTACGGTTGGGAGATCCGTTCTTAACATGATAGTCTGGTTCCCATTCTTGTCCTTTATTTGATGTCCATTTGTGCCAAGTGTGGAGTGCATCAAAAAAGGAGGACTTGCCACAGCCGTTTGGTCCGGCAAGCATGATAAGACGTGCAGTTTCTGGGATACCCTGAACAGTCAATTCTGTGAAGCGCTTAAAGTCTTTGATTGTAGCACACTTGAATTTCATATATATACCTCATTTTTATCCATATTTTGTTCGGTATCACCTAGTGCCTCTGAGGTCATGCCTGTGATTGCCGAGAGATTAAGATCACTGACGCGAATCTCTCCTGTCATCAGATTGTGCAGCAGTGCCTTGAACAATTCGTCGAACACGGCTCGCTTCCGGCGGTGCAGGTCAATTTTTTGGTCGATGGCGTCGAGGATGGCAACGATTTCGCGTTGTTCCTCCAGACTTGGCACCGGAACGATCTGTTCCTTGACTATTCGATCTGTCACAGCCGGATAGCTAGCTCCAGTTTCGATTTCGGCGAGTTGCTGGACAAACTGGTCGCGCTGCACGACGTAGTAGATGAAATTGTGGGTGCTCATCTTGTTGTCCCGGCGCAGGACACAGAACGCAGTAGAGCAAACCTGATTGTCCAGTTCCTGGGGGACGACAGCAACGCGGAGAAGAGTGGGCCGCACGGTTGCAAATATAACGTCGCTAGTCAAAATGCGCTTTCTCGCACGACCAGGAGCTTCTTTGAGTATGAATCGGGATGTCGTTTCGATGTACAGATAATCGCGAGAGATCGAGGAAACATCCACATACTCGATCACTCGGTCAGCCTCGGACCGGAGATCAACTGAATCAGTACTTTCGCAAAGTGTTCCCAGTGTGGACACATCCCAACTTGCCGGCACGGGCCCAATCGCCGTCTCCTTCTGCGCCTCGCCCCGCAGACCGCGCGTAAAGAGAGTCTGCATGGCGGCGCGTTTCAAATCCTGTGCAAGCGCGGCACTTTTATCATGAATCTTGATGGCTTCCCGAACCTGTGCAAGCGCGACGACTATAGACCGTTGATCTTCGATCTTTGGTTGTGGAACTTCAAGTGCTGCCAATCTGCTGCGCGACATATTGGGGATCGTAGTCTTATTGCCTGCGCCCTCGAATAGGCCAAGTTGAGTAAAAGCGGATTGCAGGAAATACACGTAAAAGTGCGGCTCGACCTCCTCGACAATGGGCCGTAGCCTATGCAAGTGGTTCTGAAACGACATGGTTTCGACCTCACCATTCCAAATAGCGGCTCGCCCGATCTCGCCGCCCTCGCACACAAGTAGGTCCCCTTTTTTCAACAGCTTGGCAGGCAGGTCTCGGTCTGGAATCGCCATCTCATCTACAGACGACAGGTCGATTTCATCCCACAGGACATTCGATGTCCGAAGGAATGGAGTCTTGTCTAGACCGTTGCGAGCGGCGGCGGACATGGTTTTTCCCGCGCCGATCTCGAACAGTTCCCCGAGGGGTCGCCATGTCCACGCTTCATTCATCGCAAACTCGCCAGCCCCTTGAGCCGCACGGCTGGCAGCCTCTTCAGCCGCTGGTTCAGGGGATCTACTTCGATGCCGACCGACTCCAGAGCCGTCACGCCCAAAAGTGGCTCCGCGTCGTCCGCCCCCATGATGATAGTCCCCCCGACGATCTCTCCCATAAATTCGATGTCAGCGGTGGTAACATCCAGTTTCAGTTCGCTGCCATCGGCCAGTTCGTACACCCTCGAACCTTTGGCATCAAGGCCAATGGCCTCCAGATGCGGTCTGGGCACCAGGGAATCTGTGGCTCCTGTATCGACCAAGAATAGTCCCTCCCAGTACCTGTTCGCGTCAGCAGGATTCGTAATCCTAACTGTTACGTGTGTCGCTCCCATCTTCTTGCCTCCTTATAGCGCCTACTGCAATCGGGCCAACATTTGAGTTATGGACGCTTCAATCTCGCGGGCCTCTTCGTCGAGGCGCTGCATTTCGGCAACGATTTCCTTAACCGGACGCTGAGACACTGCATCGGTCTGTCCCACCCACCGGCTCGGACTCAAGTTGTAGTCCGCCTCCTCGGCCTGCTCCCGCGTAATCACCGCAACCTCTCCTTCCACCGGCTCCCCCTTGCCAAACGCCGCTGCAATCAGACGAATATCCTCCTCCGGGATGAAGTTTTTGGGCCGTCCTTTGCCCACGCGCCGACTGGCGTTGAGCAGCGCGATCTTACCCTGCCGCGCCGCTGGCTTGCGCTTGGACAGCACCACGATCACGCCGGCAGCACTGGTGTTGTAAAAAAGGTTGTCCGGCAGCAAAATCACGCCGTCGATCAGGTCGCGGTCCACAAACCACTTGCGGATGTTGCGTTCCTTGTCCTCGTGCTTGGCACCCGAGCCGCGCGTTACCGCGCCGGTGTCGAGCACTACCGCCGCCCGCCCGCGCTCGTTGAGGCAGGCCAGTGTGTGCTGGAGCCAAGCCCAATCGCCCTTGCCGGTGGTAGCTCCGCCTTGAGTGCGAAAGCGGTCGAATGGGTCGTTGGCGAAGAGTTCCGGGCTAAACGGCTGGTTCCACATGGGATTGGCGACCACGATGTCGTGGGTGGCAATCTGGCCGGTTGCGGTCTTGAACTTGGGGTTGATCATGGTGTCGCCGCGCTCGATTTCTACCTCCATGTCGTGGATGATCGCGTTCATGTGGGCGACGGCGTAGCTCTCGGCTTGCAGTTCTTGGCCGTAGAGCTTGAGCGGTACGCGGCTGGTGGGGTCGAGGTCGCGGGCGACGAGTTGGAGCTTGACGAGCAAACCGGCTGAGCCGCAGGCGTAGTCGTGGCAATCCTCGCCGGGCCGCGGACGCATGATGTGCGCCATGAGGAAACCGACCTCGGTGGGGGTAAAGAACTCGCCGGCGCTCTGGCCGGAACCTTCGGCGAACTTGCGCAGCAAATACTCGTAGGCGCGGCCGAGGAAGTCGGGTTGCACGTCGGCGAGGCCGAGCCGATAGCGGGGGTCGGAAAAAGTCTCGACAACTGCGGCTAACTTGGCCGGATTGATGTCGCGCTCGCCGTTGCGCTCGGCGGCAAAATCGACCAGATCGACGACGCCGGTCAGCGAGGGATTGTGTCGCACGACTGCCCGCACCGCCTTTGTCAAATGCTCGCCGATGTCCCGCGGCTGTGTGCTGCGCCCTTGGTCGTCGCACGGCCACTCGTACCTTTCGCGCCCGCTGATGATGCCCCAGCGCGCTTGCGGGGGCAGATAAAAGCGCAGTAGCTCGTGATCGCTCTCGGCGATCTCTAGGGCCGTCGAACGCTCGCCGAACTCCTCGACTAGCCGTTCGATCTCGTCGTCGAACACATCGGACAACCGCTTGAGGAATAGGAGCGGCAGCAAGTAGTCCTTGAACTTTGCGGCGTCTTTCTCGCCGCGGATGGAGCAGGCTGCGTCCCACAGCATTTGCTCCATGGGCTTAGTCGAGGGGGTTGCGGTGCGGTGGGTGCGGCGGCGGGTCACTTGGGCGGCTGCTTCGGTTGGTTCGGCAGCCACACCTGCTTGGGCGGCTAGCGCGGCGATGGTTTCTCGTGCGGCTTTCTGCGGGGCCATGGTGCCGCCCTCCCAGCGATTGACACTGGCAAAGGAGACGCCGAGTCGCTCGGCGAGCTGTTCTTGGGTCAAGTCGAGACGAGCGCGAATGGCACGCAATACAGCCGAGATGTTCGATTTAGTTATATTTGTCATGTTTGCAATATAACATGTTCTAATTGTTCGTCAACAGTACTCATGGATGCCCTCTTTTATGTGGGATGTGTCGGTGTATATGCAACGTGTCCTCGGACGGAATCTGCGACCATGCGGCGATGCTGAGGGAGGCAATAGAGCGCTGATTGGTATAGCGGCTTAACCAAAAATTAACGGTGTTGTTTTGTTGTATTTTCGGATGTATATTCTGAATATGCTACATTCTAAGACGTGGATTCAGCGGCTTCACCTGCTCGCCCAGATCGAAGAGTGCCTAGACGAGGCCCCGGTTACTGCTTTACTGGGTGCCCGCCAGACGGGGAAGACGACCCTTGCCCACCTGATTGCCTCCGGCCGCCAGCCCGTGCACCACTTTGATCTGGAGCGTACGTCTGACCGCATGGCCCTTTCTACCCCGGAACAGACCCTTGGTGCGCTAACTGGGCTCGTCGTATTAGATGAAATACAGCGGCTGCCCGAACTGTTTGCCATTTTGCGACCTCTGGTAGATCGCCTGGACAACCCGGCTCGTTTCCTCTTGTTGGGCAGCGCGTCGCCGGACTTAGTAAAAGGCGTTTCCGAAACTTTGGCCGGCCGAGTGCTGTTCGTTTCTGTTGCGGGCTTTGTCCTCGCGGAGGTCGGGGTGGAAAACCGCGACCGGCTCTGGCTGCGCGGCGGCTTCCCGCGTTCCTATCTGGCCGCTTCGGAACGCGCCAGTGTGCGGTGGCGGGAGGCTTTTGTGGACACCTTTCTCGAAAGAGACATCCCGCAATTGGGGATCGGTGTCCCGGCTGAAACCCTGCGTCGCTTCTGGACCATGCTGAGTCATTACCACGGCCAGACTTGGAACGGTTCCGAACTGGCACGCGCCTTGGGTGCCAACGAGAAGACAGCGCGGCGGTATCTGGATATCTTGTCGGGGACCTATTTAGTGCGCGTCCTGCCACCGTGGTTTGAAAACATCGGCAAACGCCAGCGCAAAGCCCCTAAAGTGTATATCCGCGATGCGGGCCTGCTGCACACTTTGCTCGGCATTAAGACTATGGACCAGCTCCGGTCGCATCCTAAGTACGGGGCTTCTTGGGAGGGCTTTGCGCTGGAACAGGTGCTGGTGCACTGCGGCGAGCGCTCGGCTTATTTTTGGGCTACGCACCGCGGTGCCGAACTCGATTTGCTCATTACCCGCGCTGGCAAGCATTACGGGTTTGAGTTCAAATGCACCGACGCCCCGCGCACGACTAAATCCATGCGCATCGTCATCGAAGATTTAGGGCTTGAGCACCTGTGGGTGATTTATCCTGGCGACTTGGAGTACCCGCTCGCGCAAGATATAACGGCTCTGCCGTTGCAGAAAGTGGGCGACCTCGGGTTGTCGGTGTTTTCATCCTAGCTGCTTGCGCAACAATTCTCGTACGAGCTGCGGGTTGGCCTTCCCCTGTGTCGCTCGCATTACTTGCCCCATCAAAAATTGCACGGTATTGTGGTTGCCGTCCTTGATTTTGGCCACGGCGTCGGGATGCGCGGCGATTACCTCGGCTACTGTTTGATCGAGTTGGTCGCTGTCGGAGATTTGTCCGAGGCCGTGCGCGGCGACGATCTCGGCCGGCGAACCGCCCTGCTCCCACAGCAGGCCAAAGACTTCGCGGGCCGCGTTTTGGTTGATCGTGCCCTTTTTGACTAAGGAGAGCAACTCGACGATCGCG
Organism: Candidatus Latescibacterota bacterium; assembly: GCA_965221515.1. Lineage (GTDB taxonomy): Bacteria > Latescibacterota > UBA2968 > UBA8231 > UBA8231. The sequence goes on along the minus strand of OZ244897.1, from coordinate 1,536,394 downwards.
GCGGGCTGAACCTCGATGTCCTCGATCGACCGGTCCTCGGCGTTGAGGCGGCGAAAAACTTCCCCGGTAATCCAGTTGCCTAGCTGCTTGGGGTCTGCGCCTGGCAGTTGTGCGGCTTGTTCGAAATACGCGGCGACGGCTTGGTCTTCAACTAAGGCGGCGGTCTCCTGTGGGTTGAGTCCATAGACATCGGCAAAACGCGCGGCCTTGGCCGCCGGCAGCTCGGGTAAGCTGGCGCGGACTCGGGCGATCCACTCGTCGTCTAACTCGGCGACGAGCAGGTCTGGCTCCGGAAAGTAGCGGTAGTCGTCCGAGGTCTCTTTGCTGCGCTGCGGGCGGGTGATGTTGGCGCGCTCGTCCCAGCCCATCGTCTCTTGTTGGACGTGGCCGCCGGCTTCGATAATCTGTTGCTGGCGCTTGGCCTCATAGGCGATGGCACTGCGCACAGCGCGGAAGGAATTGAGGTTTTTGACCTCGACTTTGGTGCCCAATTGACGGCTGCCGACCGGCCGGATCGAGATGTTGGCCTCGCAGCGCATGGCCCCTTTTTCCATATCGCCGGAGGACGCGCCTAGGTAGCGGACGATCTGGCGGATTTGGGTCAGATACGCATAGCTCTCGTCGGCTGAACGGAGCGAAGAATCGGTGACGATTTCCATCAGCGGCACGCCGGCGCGGTTGTAGTCGATTAGGCTGGCGCGATCGGCGTGTTGGAGCTTGCCGGTGTCTTCTTCGAGGTGGACGCGAACCACGCCGACTTGTTTGGCCCCGCTGGCGCTGTCGAGCTGGAGCCAGCCGCTCTCGCACAGGGGCTGCTCGTATTGCGATATCTGGTAGCCTTTGGGCAGGTCGGGATAGACGTAATTTTTGCGCGCAAAAACGCTGCGCGGCTTGATTTGGCAGTGGAGGGCCATGCCGGTCATAACTGTCAGCTCGACGGCGCGGCCGTTGATCGCCGGCAAGGCGCCGGGCTGGCCGGTACACACCGGACAGATGTGGACGTTGGCCGCCACCTGAAAGTGATCGGCCGCGCAGGCGCAAAACATCTTGGCGGCGGTTTGCAACTCGACGTGGACTTCCATGCCGATGACGGTTTCGTAGGGCAAAAGATGCTCCTTTAGGCGCGCTTCAGGCGAAGAGGACGTGCTGGCGGAGGAAGGCCTCGCAGGCTTGGTAGAAGGCCCGCACGGTCTCGGGTTTGCGCCAGCCGTGGCCCTCGCCTTGGTAGAGGTGATAGACGTGCGGTATGTTGCGCCGACGCAGCGAGGCGACGATCTCTTCGGCTTGATCCGGGGGCACCACTTGGTCATCAGTCCCTTGGAAGAGGGCGATTGGGTCGCGCAGTTGGTCGGCGGCGTAGATCGGCGAGCGCTGGCGGTAGATTGGTGCGGCCTCGGGCAGGGGGCCGATCATGGAGTCGAGGTAGTGGGACTCAAATTTGTGGGTGTCGGCGGCGAGCGTGAAGAGGTTGGCCACGCCGTAGAGGCAAATGCCAGCGCGGAAAAAGCCGGGCTGTGTGGTAAGCGCCCGCAAGACCGTGTAGCCACCAGCACTGCCCCCCATGATGACGAGGCGCTCTGGGTCGGCCAGGCCGTTGTCAACCAGGTGCTGGGCACCGCCGATGGCGTCTGCCACGTCGAGCAAGCCCCACTGGCCGCGCAGGGCGGTCATGTAGGCGCGTCCGTGGCCGGTGCTGCCGCGGTAATCTACGTCGAGCAGAGCCCAGCCGCGGGTGGCAAAGTATTGGTGGTGGCCGGCAAAGCCGGTCTCTACTTGGCCGGAGGGGCCGCCGTGGACGGCCACGATCAGCGGGGGCCGACCGCGGCCGGTAAAGCGGCGGTTGGTCGGGGGATAGTACAGCCCGTGGACTTGCGTGGCGTCCTCGCTGGCCCAAGAAACGGGCGCGGGCACAGACAGATCGGCTGGGGCCAGCGACTCGCTGGCGGCGCGGGCGCGGACTGCTACTTGGGTGGCAGTACCCGCGACGATGCGGGCTGGTACTGCGCTGGCCGCGGCAATGCAGGCCAAACCCCGGCCGCGCGGGGCGGCCGCGAGCTGTTCGATGTGGGTGTAGGCGGCCAGTGCCTCGACTGGGGCGACTGCGCCACTGGCGAAGTCGAGCGCGTAGGCTAGGCGCTGGGCGTTTTCGCTGCGGACGAAATACAAAGTGCGGCTATCGGCGGCCCACGAAAATGCCCGCTGGCCCTGCGCCCAAGCGGGAGTGGCGACGTCGTTGGCGTCTTCAGACAGGCAATGGGTGGCCCCGCTGACCAGATCGCGGCACCAGAGGTTGCTGTAGCCGCGCTGGTCGGAGGCATAGACCAGATAGCGGCCATCGGGCGAGAAACAAGGCTGGGCAATGGCGGTGTCTGGGTCGCCGGCGAGCACTTCGGTCGTGCGCAGGCTGGGCAGTCCGTGGCGGCGGCGCGTAAGCTGGCCCAGCACTAGGCGGGTACCGTCCCAAGGCATTTGCGGATGATCCCACTCGATCCAGGCCAAGCGGTCGCCCTTGGGGTGCCAAGCTGGCTGCATGTAGAAGTCGGCCCCGGCGGCGAGAACTTGCGGCCAAAAGCGCCCGGCGGCATCGACGACGGCCAAGGTGTCGCGGCCCTCGTAACTGTGGACGTACACCAGATGACGCCCGGTAGGCGCAGGAGTCGGCGACGCGGCATGGCCAAACTGGGGCGTGATGGGCTGGGCTGGGCCGTCGGCTAGCGGCTGGCGGTAGAGGCGGCCGCCGTGCTCGGCGAAGTACGCGCTGCCGCCAGCGACGGCAAAGTCGCCGCCGCCGTAGCCGACTTGGGCACGCACCGAAAGCGCGGTGTTGAGATCGCGCGGGGCCGTGCCCGGCTGTTGGCAGACGAGCACGCCCTGCGGCCCGCGGCCCTCCAGCCAAACGAGGGTGCGGCCGTCGGCATCCCACGCCACATCGCGGAGGCGCGTGGAACGGGCTAGTTCGTCGGGCGAGAGGGGGCTGGGCCACAGACCAAAGGGGCGGACTTCCACTCAGCTTTGCTCCATCAGCTCGATTTTGATGTTGTCTGGGCCGTTGATAAAGACGATGCGGTTGCCGTCGTCGAGCGCGACCGGCCCCAGCCAGATCTCGACGCCGTGCTCGGCGATGTCGGCGAGAGTTTGATCGAAGTCGTCGGAGACCAGGGCGAGGTGGTCGTAGCCTTGATAGCGTCCCAATTCCATCGGGGTAAACTCGCGGTCTGTGACCGTGATTTGCACGGCGCCGATATGGACTGGAACCCACGTCGCACCGCCGCGCTCAAAGGGCGGATCGCTGGTGGCGCCGAAGAGTTTTTTGTACCAGTCAACCGCGGCGTGGACATTGACGGCTTCGTGGTGGATGTGATTGAAGGTGTAGTTGGGCATGGAGAATCCTTTCTGTTGGCGTGCTCGAAAGTTGGCAAAAACAGGGAGCCTGTCAAGACGGGTCCAGCGCGGCTATAAGGCCCTTGAGGTAGTGTAAACTACCGGCGGCAATGGTGCGCGGATCCGGGCTAAAATCGAATACTTCCACCGAGACGTAGCGCTGATAGTTTAGCTCCTTGAGCGTCCGCATGACGCTGGCGAAGTCGGTGTCGCCAAAGCCGGGGCCGCGCTTGTTGGCGTCGTTGACGTGGACGTGGTAGAGGTGCGGGCCGGAGTCGCGCAAAAGCTGGGCGACGGGAATTTGCTCGGTCGAGCCGGAGCACACATCGACCATAGTCTGAAAATGCGGGTGGTCGATCTCGGCGACCATTTTGCGCGCTTGTGCACAGGTGGTGATGATGTTGGTCTGCTCCTTGCTCAGCGACTCTAGGCAGAGATAGACGCCGTGTTGCTGGGCTAACTCTAAGCTATCTTCAAAGGTCCCGCGCATGCGGTTCCAGCAATCTTGGTAATCCCACCCCTGCTGCACGTTGCGCTGCATGGGCGAGCCAATGATCATCACTTGGCCGCCGAGGTCGCCGCAGAATTGGACTAGTTGTTTGAAGTACGCACGGGTGCGCTGGTAGATGGCTGCGTCGGGATGGGTGATGTATAGCCCGTCGGGGCTGGCCAAAAGCCAGTGCAGACCGGCGATTTCCACGCCAGCGCGTTCGGCGGCGGTGCGGATTTGGGCGCGGCGCGATGCGGGGATGTCCTCGACGCTGTCGGCGAGGGTGAAGGGGGCGATTTCGACGGCGGCGTATCCGAGGTTGGCCGCGTAGTCGAAGACGGCTTCGATGGGCCAGTCGGTGAAGTACTCGTTACAGGTGGTCAGTTTCATATTAGCTCCTTTTGAGGATAAAGTACATCGCAGTGCTTGTGTAGCGCAAAAGGGACAGGCAAGAGCCAGAGGGATACAGGCCGCGGTAAAAAGTAAAGGGTAAGGCCATAGTGGCACGGTTGTTGCAAGCGTCCGAACAAAGGAGGAAGGACTATGTGGCGACTGTTGGTATTAGCGTTGGTCGGCCCGGTGTGGGCCGAGGGTGATTTGGGGCAAGAGGACCCGGGCTATTTGGAGCAGCGGTTGGACGACTTGGGAGGATTAGACGCAGCGGCGGTGCGGTGGCGAGTGCGCGGGGCTGAAGTGGCGCCGGCGCGGTGGCAGTTGTATCAGCGGGTGGAGGTCGCGCCGGTCGGCGGACAGGCGTTTTTTGGCTTGGCCGAGCGCGATCCGGGCGAATTGGGGTGGAGTGATTTTAGGACGTTTTACTACGCCGTACAGAGACCGCGGTCTCAATGGGTCGTCGGCGACCTGCGGCCTGGCACGGGGGCCGGCTTGGTGTTTGGCCGCAACCGGCGCGGGCGTATTGCGCCGCGGATGCCAGCGGGCGACAGTCGGCGCTTGGGCTATCGCTCTAGCGGGGAAAATCACGCCCTGCGCGGCGCGGCGTGGCGCTACGAAGGTCGGGTGTGGAGTGGGATGGTGCTCGGCGGCTGGACGCGCCGCGATGGACGCTTGGACGAGCAGGGCCAGGTGCGCTCCCTGCCCGAAAGCGGCTATCACGTGACGGCGACCGAGATAGCTGGCCGCGACTTGCTGGGCATCCGCGCTGGCGGTGGTCGGCTGCACTGGCGCGGCGAGCATTGGCAATGGGGCGCGACCCTGCTGGCCTTGGACTTTTCTCACCGCCTCGACTTGCGCCGGAATGGGCGGACGCCTTGGGGCTTTGTCGGCGCTGCGCAGCGCCTGGGGGCGATGGATGTGCGCGTGGAGTGGGGCCAGGGCCGGGCGTCGTTGGCCGTAGCCGGCGATGGGGTGGGGCACTGGGGGATGGTCGGGCAACTGCACGGGCGCTATGGTGGGCTGCGGCTGCGGACCCTGGGGCGCTACTACGCGCCGGGATTTCACAGCTTCTTTGGCGCAGCCCCGGGGACTTCGGCGATGCAAAACGAACAAGGCGGCGTCAGCGAAATAAGCGGGCGCGGCTGGCGCGGCTACGTGGATGTGTATCGTCGGCCGGCGCGCTCCTACTTCATACCGGTGCCAGCTACGTATGCTACTTGGGGCGGCGAACTGCGGCGGCGGTTGGGTCGCGGCTGGGCGGTGCGCGGGCAGTGGCAAAGACGCTTGCGACCGCACTGGGCGGACGAGCGGTTGGGCCAAGAGCGCAGCCACAAGTGGCGCTTGGACTTGGATCGAGGGGTGTGGCGCTGGCGGGGCGAGTGGGTGCGCTGGCAGCGCGCCGCTGATAGCGAGTGGGGCCTGTTGGGCAGTATGCGGCTTAAGACCCACTGGCTGACCTTGCACCTCAGCCGCTTCCGCACGGATTCGTATTGGACGCGGATTTACGAATACGAGGTGGAGCTGCCCGGCGCTGTGAGCATTCGCCCGCTCTACGGCGCGGGCTGGCGCGGGTATGCACTGGTCTCGGTGGCTTGGCGGGGATGGGTGCTCAGCAGCCGCTACCGCATACAGCGCGACCAGCGGCTGAGGCACTACGGCGGCGTCCAGATCGACTGGAGCGGAGGTCGTATTGACAAGCGTTAGGGGCGCAGGTAATTTGAAACATGCCTCCTGTTTTTTTAGCTAAGAACATTTCCAGCCTAGGTAGTACCCCGCCTCCTACCTTTTGTCCTTGCGCTTGATGCTTAAACCCGTTGTCAAAAACGCGCTCGTCGCCGCTTGGGTCGCGGCCGTAGAGGTCGGCGCGGCTCCGCTACAAGACGTAGTTGCCCAAACCGGACACACCCACGCTCTGACTATCTTCGCGCATTTTGCCGATGAGGGCGGCTTAGGCAGCGCGTTGCCGTCTTTTGCGGCGGAGATTTTTGCCGACCAGCCGGGCAGTCTAACTCACTTTTATCGCGAGATGTCGCGCGGGCAGTTCGAACTCACCGGCGCGGTGCTGCCCCGCTGGTACGCGTCCCGCAGCAATGCCGAGGAGTACACCGGCGGCACGGGCGGGTATGGTCGCTTTGCCCGCGAGATCATTGAGGCCGTTGATGCCGATGTGGATTTTAGTCGCTACGACAACGACGGCCCCGACGGGGTGCCCAACTCCGGCGATGACGATGGGTACGTGGATTTTATTTTTATTGTCTCGGCCTCGGCCCCAACCGGCTTTATCGTCGAAGAGGCCACGGGCGTTGCTCGGCTTGGCTTGGGCAACGATTTTGTCAGCCAAGACCGCGCCGTCGGCGGCGGTTTTATCCAGATCGGCTCGAACAAAGGGGCTGTCCAGCGCGGCCGGTCTTTTGTCGAGGCCGTAGGCAGTATGGCCCACGAGTTTGGCCACTTTTTGGGGCTGCCCGACCTGTACGATCTCGATTTTAGGTCCGCGCCAGAAGACGACTCGGGTGGTATTGGCTATTGGGGGCTGATGGGGCATGGCAATCGCGGTTGGGGCGAAGTAGATGGCCCCAATCCCTTTTGCGCGTGGAGCTTGGGGCAGCTCGGCTGGCTGGGAGTAAACAACCAGCAACTCAAAGTGCTGAGCGCAGACCAAGACGACGTGGTTTTTGCCGATGTCAACGCGGCCGGTGCGGTGTATTTGCTGCCGGCATCGGCGCCGGCTGAGCACTTTTTTCTGGTAGAATTCCGCAGCCGCCAGCACAGTTACTACGAGCGCAATCTGCCCGGCGAGGGCTTGCTGATTTGGCGTATCAATCCCAATCGCTCCAATAATAACACGGAAGCGATCAAACGAGTGGACTTAGTGTGTGCCGATGGGCTTTTTGCCGATGCGGGCTTTCCTTTGGGCCGCCAGGCTGCCCCGTTTAACGGCCGCGACAACCTCGACTTTTGGGCGCACGACGCGCGCTATCGGATGGATTTTGGTGGCAACCTTGGAGACGCCACCGACGTGTTTGACGGCGAGCAATTTACCGACTTCTGGGCCGCGTCCAATCCGGCGGCCACGACCGGGATTAGCGTGACCAACATCCGCCGTGTCGGCGATCAGATGGTAGCCGATCTCAAACTGCAAGACCGCCGCCGCGCCGGCCCGATTGCCGACATGGAAATCTGGCGCGACCGCATTGAGGTCGTCGGCGACGTGGTTGTTCTGCCTGGAGGGCACCTCGATATCCGCGCAGGTGCGCAGGTGCAGGTGGGGCCGGACGCGCTGGCCACGGGTGTGGATACGGTGCGGGCGGAGCTAATAGTGTACGGCGATCTGGCCGTCGGCGTTTCCGGGCAGGGGTCAATCGCCTTCCACTCGGCGGCGGCCGACCCACAGCCTGGAGATTGGCACGGCATCGTCCTGCAGCAAACGGCAACGGCCTATTTGCGCAGCGTCGTCATCGATCATGCCCACTATGGCCTAGTCGCCGAGCAAATCGATCATGTCACTACTTTGGATGATGTGACCATCCGCTACGCCCGTGCGGACGGCATCCGCTTAAAAAAGGTTGAGGGGGAGATTCTCTTAAATCGCGTGCATGTCGAGCAAGCAGGTGGAGTGGGCATTTGGATCGCTGGCCCAGGCTTGACGCGGATAAACCAAGCTGAGCTGCGCGACAATGGCCGCGCTGGTATCTGGCGCGAAGGCGGGTTTTTGTCGCTGCTCGACAGTCGTTTCAACGCCAACGGCTCGACTGCGCCCGAGGAGGCCAACTTAGTTTTAGGACGGGGGACCAGCGGCAAGGTCGCGGGCAATTGGTTTACCGGTGGGATTGGGATGTACTGCGTGGAGACGCGCGAAGTCGAAATCGAAGGCAACGCGCTGTACAATCACGAAGTGGGCCTTTGGACTAGAAGCGCGCGCCCGCGCTTTGTGCGCAATCAATTTTTTCGCAATGCGTTGGCCATGCGGATGGAAGGGAGCGTGGTGCCCGCGCGGCTGGTCTTAAACGGCGTTCAAGACAGCGAGCAACTGCTCGATAATCAAACCAATCAACCATTGCAGGCGATTAACAATTGGTGGGGGAACGAGGACGAGAATTGGATCGCGGCCCGGATCAGCGGCGATGTCAACTGGCAGCCCTTCCTCAACTTCGATCCGCGCACGCCGTTGGATTTTGCCTTGGGGCAAAATTACCCCAACCCGTTCAACGAGGCGACGCAAATTGACTATCAGATTGGGATCAACGACCCCATTGTTGCCGGCCTGACTATGGTCGAGTTGGAAGTTCGCACCGCGACCGGCGGTTTGGTGCGGCACTTGGTGCAAGATCTGGCGGCACCGGGGTTGTACAGTACTGCTTGGGATGGCCGCGACGAGCGCGGCCAGCGCGTGGCTAGCGGCATGTATTATTACATATTGCGCATCGGGCCGATCGCCCGGGCTAATAAGATGATTTTTATCAAATGAAAATTGAGGCCGATTGTCTAGTGCTCGGCAGCGGGATTGCCGGTTTGTTCTTTGCCCTCAAGGCGGCTCAGCACGGGTCGGTAGCCGTAGTGACCAAGCACGAGCGGCGCGAGTCCAACACCCAATACGCGCAAGGCGGGATTGCTGCGGTCGTCGATACGGCTGATTCAGTCGCTAGCCATGTGCAGGACACGCTGGCGGCGGGCGCGGGCCTGTGCGATCGCGCAGTCGTTGAGGGCGTGGTGGCCGAAGGGCCGGAGGTGGTATGCGAGCTGCTGGCGATTGGCGCACAGTTCAACCAACAACGCCGGGGGGTGTTGGCGTTGGGGCGCGAAGGGGGTCATGCCCATGCGCGGGTCGTACATGCCGACGACGCGACGGGCCGCGAGGTAACGCGCGCCTTGGTCGCAGCCGTGCAAGCGCTGCCGCAGGTGACCTTATACGATCACCATTTGGCGATAGACTTAATCGTCGATGCGCAACGTTGCCACGGGGCTTGGGTGTTGGACGGGCAGCGAACCGAGCCGATCGCCGCCATGGCGCCGGTTACGCTGCTGGCTACCGGTGGCTGCGGGCAGGTCTTTTTGCATACCACCAACCCGCGGGTGGCTTCCGGCGATGGGGTTGCCATGGCTTGGCGGGCTGGTGCGCAGGTGGGCAACATGGAGTTTATGCAGTTCCACCCGACTATGCTCTACAATCCCGGGCGGCCCTCGTTCCTGATCACCGAGGCTTTGCGTGGGTTTGGTGCCGTGCTGATCGACGAGCGCGGGGCGGCGTTTACCGACCCGTTGCAGACGCGCGATGTAGTGTCGCGGGCCATTGTCGCGCAGATGCAGCAAAGCGGTGCCGAGTGCGTTTATTTGGACGTTACCGGCCAAGACGCCGAGCGGATCCGTCGCCACTTTCCCAATATCTATCGGCATTGTCTGCAAATGGGGGTGGACATGACCAAGACCCCGATCCCAGTGGTGCCCGCGGCCCATTATAGCTGCGGTGGGGTGTGGACCGACGCCCGCGGCCAGACCGATATTGCGGGTCTATACGCGGCTGGCGAGGTGGCGATGAGCGGGTTTCAGGGGGCCAATCGGCTGGCGAGTAATTCGCTGTTGGAGGGGTTGGTTTTTGCCCGGCGCGCCGGCGAGCACGCCGGTACCGTCGCGCCGGCGGCTGTGGGTCGGTTCGAGATGGAGCCTACAGGCGATGCCGTTGTGCCTGATGCACTCGAGCAACGGCGGCAGTTGCTGCGGCAGTTGATGTGGGACGAGGTGGGGATCGTGCGCAGCGACCAAGGCTTGCAGCGAGCTTGTGAGCAGACCGAGCGGATAGCGCGAGAAATTGCAGCTTTGTACAGCGAGCACCGGCTCGACGCCGAGCTGGTACAGCTACGCAACTTGGCGACCGTCGCTCAGCTGATTGCCACCTCGGCGCGGCAGCGCTTGGAAAGCCGCGGCGTTCACTACAACTGCGACCATCCCGAGCGCGACGATGTACACTGGCAGCAGCCGACGCTGCTGGTCAAGAATCGGGCGGCAAAATCTATCGGCTAGCGCAACTTCCCCATGCGATACTGCGCCACGCGGTGCCAACACCAGCCGAGCACGATCAGCCCCAAGCCGCTGAGCCAGATCGTGCGCTCGACAAAAAACGCCAACCCTAAGCAGGCTACTAGGCCGACTACGGCTATCCACCGGGGGTAGAACCGCTGGTCGGCTGGCAAGCGCAGGGCGCAGAAGTTGGTGATGGCGTAATAGACCAAAACAGTGAAAGCACTAAAAGACCAAGTAGTTTTGATGTTGCCTATGAGCACTAGCCCGGCGATGGCCAGCCCGACGACCACCACGGCGATGGAAGGCGTGGTTCGATCCCGATTGAGGCGAGCGAGCACTTGGGGCATATCCCCCCGGCGGCCCATGGCCAGCAGCACCCGCGACAGGCCAAGGATTAGGTTGAGCAGCACCCCGGCCATAGCGGTGATCGCTCCCAAGGCTAGCAGCGAGGAGATGCCGGGGGCGGCAAAGGTACGGGCGATGATCTCTAGGGGAGCGGCCTGGTCGATGGTGGCCGCGTAGAACGCCTCGGACCCTACGGCGGCTATGGCGACGGCACCGACGCCGAGGTAGAGCAGCATGGCGATTAGCAGCACGGCGACGATGGCGCGGGGAATTGTCTTGCGGGGTTGGTGTACTTCTTCGCCAAGCGTGGCGATGCGACCGTAGCCGGTATAGGCGACGAACATCAGGGCACTGGCTTGCAACAGGTCGGACCAGTCTTGCTCGGCCAACAAAGGAGTTAGATGCAGGTTGCGCAGGGCAGTGGGGGCACCGACGACGATGAAGGCGATCAGCGAACAAAGTGTCGCGGCAACGATGGCGATGTTGAACTTGTTGGTGCGATTGATGCTCAAGAGGGAGATGAAGGTGAGCACCAGCACGGCGGCTAAGGCGACCGGAGTAATAGGTACGACCCGATCTAGCGCGTTGAGCAGGTAGCCGGCTAGTCCCATCGCCGCAGTGGCTGCCGTCGCGCTCTTGGCGCAGAGGAACATCCACCCGGCGGTAAAGCCGACCGCTGGAGAGGCATACTCATAGCCGTATTGGTAGGTGCCGCCGCTGAGCGGATGGCTGGCGGCTAGCTGGGCGCTGGACAGGCCGTTGCAGAGAGCGACTAGTGCCCCGACAGCGATGGCGACGAGAACCGCCGGTCCAGCGATGCCAGCGCCGATGCCAATGCTGACAAAAACGCCCGTGCCGACTATTGAGCCCAAGCCGAGGGCGATGGTGCCGATTAGGCCCAACTCGGGACGCAGGCGTTCGGATGGGGTGGATGCTGAGGTCATGCGAGTAAATATAGTCTAGCGGTGCGTTGGTGTCCGATCCAATGGGCTGGTGCTAGCGGGAGCGGATGCGAGTGCCTTTGCGTTGCGGGGCCACCGAATCTATTGTGGTTGCTCAGAGAAAGAAAACGAGGGGCTACGGCTTCTCGCAAAATTAGGTAAAGGGACTTTTTCGGGTCTTGTTTTTACAGGTATGACCATGGGTGTTCTGGACAAAATATGGGAATCAAGTGAGGAATATGAAGCTGATACTTTTAGAATGCTAGGCCTTATCTCAGTTGGCTCAATTGTCGGCTGTGGTGTCGGATTCCCTTTTGGTGTGACCTCGATTGATCATTATGATTCTTCGCTTAAGACCCTACTCGCCGGTGTCCTACCGGTAGTGGTGGGAATGGGTGTGGGAATAGCCGGCGAACAGAGCGAAGGAATAGCGTTCTCGTTAATATACGTTGGGCCTATTATTAGTTCACTCTATGTGTCTGAACTATCGCGCAAGCCTCCCCAAAGTAGTCAAAACAGCCGCTTCTCCTTCGGTTTAGCTCCCGCCTTCAACGGTGGCTTCTTTGTTGCTGCTACACGGCATTTTTGACTCTGCGATGCCGCTCGTTGTCATATCTATCGGTTTAGAGTCGAACTTAACGGCAGCTTGTCTGCGGTGGCTTGTCTGCGTTTTTGATATGGTAAACCGGGTGCCTGAAAGAGGGGGCGGCATGAGGAGCGTCTTGGGGGTTTTTGGTATAGTGATTTCGATTTTTGCCATAGGGTGTGCGGCTCCCAGGACCCAAGTAGTAGCCAGTCGCCAGCACGAGGCGATTGACCAACATCTGTTCAAAGAGGGCGATAGAGTTTGGATTACCTATCAAGACAAGATAGATACCGTGGCCACCAAGAGCGGCTTTGTTCTCGATTCGGATAATGATTCGGTTCGGTTAGATGTAGGGCGGAAAAGAGTTGTTGACGTCGAATATAGGCGAATACAGACGCTCAGTCGTCCAGCACAAAATCACTCATATGTGGGCTTATCAGTGGGCAGATTGCCGGTATTAGTACCACATCCACGCGAATTGCCTAGTGCGATACGCTTAACAGGTGCAGGGGTTTTTTTTAGACATTGGGATTATTTAAATAAGTCTTTTGAAGGAAGTTTTCTGGTGGGTGGTAAAGGACCTGGAGTCTCATCATGGATGAGCATAAGCGGTAGTGCATTCTTTTATACAACCATACCTAAAACCTATTTTTTTCTGGGTATGGGAGTAGTACGACCTAGACCAATAGAAAAGTTTAATAGCTATTATGGTCGCCACCAAAGTAATTCTGATTTTCGATATTTAGAGTTTTTTCGCATTGGGGCAGGTATTACAAATTCCATATCAGATTATTACAACATACGTATAGAAGCTGAGCTTATGAATGCACTATACTCTACGTTGATAAAGGGAAGTGTAGAATCAGAATCTTTTGGTTTAACTGGCCTAAGAATCTGCTTTGAACGTAGAGTTCATTAAAAAAGAAAGGTGTTCAATTGTTTTATCGAACTTTTCGGTACGAACAAGGCGCAGTGAAGTACCTGATACTGGCTATCGCGATCAGTGTGTTTGGAAGCGGGCCATCTATCGCCTTGAGCGAATCGACTCAGAGCACCAAAACTTGGGCTCTGCCGGCCCTTTTTTGGCTTGTTTGCGGGACTGCCGACGCAAATTGATACAGTAAGGTTCTACCCTTTATCTTTATTTAGATGTTCTCGATGGGCATCACCGGGGCGGCAACACCACCAGCTACACGGTCAGCGGCTTGACCGGCGGTGCCAGTTATACCTTAGTTATTTAGACTAATCTCAACCAACTGCGAGGAGAAGATCGTGATCCGAAAGTTGTCGTTTGTCCTAATTGCGATAGGGTTGCTCGGCGGAGCAGAAAAAGCCGCTGCTGCTGCAAGGGATGTAGTAGATCGGCAGACGTTAAAGAATTTCGTGCTGGAAGCAAAGAGCCTGCTGGAGGCGGCGCAAGACGAAGCGGCGCGGACGGCTGTTTTGGAGTCCTTCAGGACCGATGAAGGGTGGCGATATGGGCCGATTTATATCTTCATCACCGATCTTGAGGGCACGAGCTTTTTTCACGCGACGATCCCGGCGCGTGAAGGAGTCAACAACATTGACCAAGAAGACCGCCATGGCGTCAAAATAGTCCAGCAGAATATCGCGGCGGCACAAGCCGGGGGCGGCTTTACAGAATACCTGTGGGATAATCCAGCAATAGCAGGCGAAGACGAGTCCCCCAAGGTAAGCTACGTGGCCCCCATCGAGATTGATGGCATGTCCTATTACATTGGCGCAGGGTTGTATCTCACGGCCGAGCAGACAAATGTCGCGCCCATTTCGTGGGGTAGCCTGAAAGGGCAGGGGTAAACTTTGAGCATCGTCATCCTCGACTTCGGCGGGCAGTACGCCCACCTGATTGCCAACCGCATTCGCCGTCTCCGCGTCCATGCTGAGATTCGCTCGCCAGCGACTGCGGTTGCCGACTTACAAGACGCCGATGGCTTGATCCTGTCGGGCGGTCCGGCTAGCGTCTATGACCCGGAAGCCCCGGCGTACAATCCCGAGATTTTGGCGATGGGCAAGCCGATGCTCGGCTTGTGCTATGGCCACCAACTGCTCTGCCATCGCTTGGGCGGTCAAGTCGAGCGGGGGGCCACGCACGAGTTTGGCGCGGCCTATCTGCAGGTCCACAAAGCAGAGGGGGTGCTGGCCGGGTTGGATGGGCGCGAGCGGGTGTGGATGAGCCATCGCGACCACGTCGTGGCGCTGCCGCCTGGGTTTGCCACCTTGGGCGCGACTGAAAACTGCCCAGTAGCGGCGATGGGCGATGCCGAGCGCAAGATATACGGCTTGCAGTTTCATCCAGAAGTAACCCACACCGTCCGGGGCCTAGAAATCCTCGATAACTTCGCCGCGCTGTGTGGCGCGCAGCGGAACTGGACGATGGAGCGCTACACCGAGGAGGCCATAGAGCGAATCCAAGAGCAGGCGCAGGGACGCAACGTCTTTTTGTTCGTCAGCGGCGGAGTCGATTCGTCGGTGGCGTTTCTCTTGCTCAACCGCGCCCTAGGCGCAGAGCGGGTGCTGGGCTTGCACATTGACAATGGCTTTATGCGCGAGGGAGAAACGGCGCTGGTTGAGCGGCTGATGAAGGAGGCCGGCCTGCACAATCTGGAAGTGGTTGATGCCAGCGCAGAATTCCTCGCCGCCACAGCCGGGATTGCCAACCCCGAGGAAAAGCGGCGGCGGATTGGCGAGGAGTTCATTCGCGTCCGCGACCGGGCGCTGGCGGCGCTGGCTCTGGAGCCGGACGAATGGCTGTTGGGCCAGGGGACGCTCTATACGGATACCATTGAATCCGGCGGCACGGAAAATGCCGCGGTCATCAAGACGCACCACAACCGCGTCGGCGTCATCGATCAGCTCTTGGCCGAGGGCAAGGTCATCGAGCCGCTGGACCAGCTCTACAAGGACGAGGCGCGCAATTTGGGCGAGACGCTCGGTTTGCCGCACCACTTGGTCTGGCGGCATCCGTTCCCAGGGCCGGGGCTGGCGGTGCGGGCTTTGTGCAGCGATGGGCCAGACGCCGAGGGCGCCGATGCTGGTTTGGCTGTTGAGCAGGTGGCCGCGGCGCAGCAGGTGGCCGCAGCATTTGGCCTGGTGCTCGATGTGCTGCCGTTGCGCAGCGTTGGCGTGCAGGGCGACGCGCGGACCTACGCGCATCCGGCGGTGGTTACTGGCCCGAGGGAGTGGAAGACGCTGGAGGCCCTTTCTACTGAGCTGACCAATAACTTCCCGTCGATCAACCGGGCGATCTACCTGCTGGGGCCGACACCGCGGCCGCCGCAAAACATCAAAGCGGGGTATTTAACCCGCGACCGGCTCGAGCTGCTGCGTCGGGCCGACGCCATCAGCATGGAGGCGTTGGCGCGCCACGGGTTGATGGAGGAAGTAACCCAGATGCCAACGGTGCTTTTGCCGCTGTCGTCGGATGGGGTACAAGAGAGTGTGGTGCTGCGGCCGATTGCGACCTCCGACTTTATGACTGCGCGCTTTTGCCGGTTGCCGTCGGCGTTTTTGGACGACGTGTGCCAGCGGCTGCTGGCCTTAGCGGGCATTGAGGCCGTCTTCTACGACATTACCCACAAGCCGCCGGGCACGGTGGAGTGGGAGTAAGCCCAAGCGTATGTTCGACACCAGCATCCTCGACGAAGCCACAAGAGCGCACCGTCAGCGGCTAGCGGCCGAGCAAGCCGCGTTGCTCGACTGTGTTCGTCGCACCTTGTTGGAGCTGCGGGAATCGCTCGGAATTGAAGCCGCGTACATTGTCGGATCGCTGCGGTCGCCCGATTCTTGGCGGGAGTCGTCCGACATTGATGTGGCCGTGGCAGGTTGCTCGCCTGTTGTGCTCGAAATAATGAAAGCACTGGAAGAGGCTACCGGCCGAGAGGCAGACGTAATCGACCTCGACCGGCATCCTGCCCCTCAATCCTTTACCGAGGCCGGAGTTAAGGTTTATGGATAAAGGGGCCTTCGCAGTTTTAGAAGCGGGGTTGCGAGCGCGTGTCCGCGACATCAATCGCATCGGCGATCGCATTGAGGAACGCCTAGGAACGTTTGCCCATAGCCCCGAAGGGGTGGACAGCATAGGGTACCAGATCCACAACCTATATGGCGCGTTTGAGCAGTTGTTCGAGGAAGTAGCGCGATTCTTTGAAAACCAAATCGACCAAGCAAGGTATCAGGCGGATATGATCAGGCGGATGCAGCTAGCAATCCAAGGCATCCGCCCGGCCCTGTTGTCCTCCGAGACTGCTTCCGACTTAGATGAATTGCGGCGGTTCCGCCATCTGTTTCGCCACGCCTACAGCGCGGATTTGGATCCCGACAAAGTGGCGCGTTTGGCGGCCAAAGTCGCGTGCATCCAGCGCGATTTTACCCAAGACCTTGAGCGGTTCCTAACGCTTTTGCGGCCCGAGTAGCTAGCAGACGAGGGTGTACTGCTTTTTGCCACGACGCACGATTAAGTACTTGCCGTGTAGGCCCTCTTGGCAGCGCATGCTTCGCGCCATGTCGGTGCAGCGCTCGCCGTTGATGTAGATCGAGCCGTTTTGCACGTCTTGGCGGGCTTGGCGCTTGGAAGGCGAGACGCCGGCTGCGACGAGCAGATCGATCAGTCCTAACTCCTCCTGACCCATCGCGTGGGTTGGCACGTCGTCAAAGCCTTCGAGGATTTCGTCGGCGGCTAGCTGCTGAAATTCCCCGTAAAAAAGCGCGTGTGAGATGCGTTCGGCTCGGCGCGCGGCGTCGGCTCCGTGGACAATGGTCGTTGCTTCAGCGGCCAGGGTGCGCTGGGCCTCGCGCCGTTGGGGGTGATCGCGGATGGTTTCGGCGAGCTGGACAATCGCGTCCTGCTCCAAGAAGGTGTACGCTTTCAGGTGGTCAATGACCTTTTGGTCTTCGGCGTTGATCCAGAACTGGTAAAACTGGTAGGCCGAGGTCCGCGCGGCGTCGAGCCAGACTGTGCCCGCTTCGGTCTTGCCGAATTTGGTGCCGTCTGCTTTGGTTACTAGCGGGCAGGTCAGGCCAAAGGCCCGGGTGCCGGCGGAGCGGCGAATCAGATCGGTGCCAGCGGTGATATTGCCCCACTGGTCAGAGCCGCCGGTCTGCAACTCGCAGCCGTATTTTTTATTGAGGACCAAAAAGTCGTACGCTTGCAGTGCCATGTAGCTGAACTCGGTGTAGGAAATGCCCGTTGCTAGGCGCGAGGCAACCGAGTCCTTGGCCAGCATGTAGGGGACGGAAAAGTGCTTGCCGACGTCGCGCATAAAGTCGATGGCCGCCAGTGGGCCGAGCCAGTCGTGATTATCGACCATGATCGCCGGGTTGGGGCCGTCGAATTCGAGGAAGCGCGCTAGCTGGGATTGGACCTTCTGAGTCCAGTCGGCCACGACGTCGGTGGCATTGAGCTGGCGTTCCTCGGTCTTGCCGCCGGGATCGCCGATTAGGCCGGTGCCGCCGCCAGCCAGGGCGATGACCTTGTGGCCGGCGAGCTGGAAGCGGCGCAGGAGCAAGATCGGCACGAGGTTGCCCACCGTCAGGCTGTCGGCGGTTGGGTCAAAGCCGTTGTAGAGCGCGATCGGACCGGCGGCGAGGCGCTCGGCGAGGCCGGCGAGGTCGGTGGCTTGGTAGATCAAGCCGCGAAATTCGAGATCGGGGATGATGTTCATTGCGTTTCCTTTTGGGCATAAAAAAAGCCCCTGTAATCAGGGGCTTGTAAATGCGGTTGAGACGATAAAGCGGACGTACTACCCCCCTCTATGAAGCGAGGTATAATAGGAGTGTTTGGCGCGTAGAGTCTGCATTATTGATGCTCCGCCCAACAATATAACCGCGACCTCTATTTCCGTCAATTGGGGCCCTAGGCTGGCTATCAACCCCCAAGCGGAATCAATCGCCCGGATAGCCTTGGTCTGCCCAGACTTTGCGGGCCAATTTTTTGGCTTCAGCGCTCGGTTCGATCGCACCCAAAATACTGCTTGGTGGCTGCCCCTTCTTGCTGCGCTCGGGGTCGGGTGACCAGTCGTCTTGGGCGTATTTTTTGCGCACGGATTCGCAGCGGAAATCGGGTATTTCCATGGCTGCCGAATCGTTCAACGCCGAACGCCACGCTTGGATTCCGGCAATGCTCATGTCGATGCCGCGGTACACGTCGAGATAGGGCGGCTGGCCGGTGCGGATGGCCTCGGCAAAGTGGTAGCTAGTAAAAAAGTCGCCGCCGCCGTGTCCGGCCCGCGCTGCTAGGCCATGATGCACCGGGAAGTTGGGATTGTACACCGTTTCGACCGGATCGCTGTTGCGCTTTTCCCACGGCTCGTACCACACGCGCAGGCGCTGTTTGTCGCCGTGGCGGCAGTTTTCCATCACGCCCTTGTTGCCGTGGATGCGGACGTAATTGCCGTGGCCGCGCAGGGCGCCGTGCAGCGATTTGACCACCGCGTCGTTGTCCATCCGGCAGATGATCACTGCGGCGGTGTCCGAGCGGTTCATGTGCAGCGTTTGGCTGGAGTCGGCAAAATCAAAGGGGACGACAAAGCCGTTTACTTTTACGGGCCGGGTGTCGGTGATGTACATGACTGGGGCGATGGAGTGGGTGCAGTAGTACGTGGCCGGGATCCAATTGCGCCAGTGGTCGCGCCCGCAACTGCGCGCTAGTTTGACTGCCGGTGGGTCGGGGTGGACGTATTCGCCCTCGCCGTATTTGAAATCGCCGACGCGGCCTTGTTGGTAGAGCCGCTTCATCTCTTGGTTGAAGACCATGTAGGGGTAGTTTTCGGCGAACATGTAGATTTTGCCGCTTTGCTCGACTGCTCGCGCCAGGGCCACGCCTTCGCCTAAGGTGTGGCAGGCCGCGGTTTCGCTCATTACGTGTTTGCCGGCGTTGAGTGCTTTGATGGCAAAGGGCGCGTGCTGGTGGAAATAGTTGGCCAGCACGACTGCGTCCATGTCGCAGCCGAGGAATGCGTCGTACTCGACAAATGTCGGCACGTTGAGTGCCTGGCCTTCTGCGACGAGGCGCTCTTGCCAAATGTCGCAAATGGCGACCAGTTCCATGCCGGTCGCCGCCGCCGCCTGCATAAAGGATCGGCCGCGACCGACGCCGACTACGCCGACGCGGATGGGATGTTGGGTGTCGTGGTTTTTGGGCATGGTTCGTCTCTGACCAGCGGCTTCTTCAGGTGTTTTCAGCGGATATATCTGTTGTAGCGATCCCGCCAGTCTGAGGGGTGAGCGTAATTTTCACCACATCCTGAGGCTCCGGGTCGCGGATTGCAGGCCGCTTGAAAACTGGTAGATTGGAACCATTCTCCCGGCGCGCAGAAGGAACGACTAAACCGTCCAGTCCCAACCGGACTGCTTCTGCTCCGATTCGGTTACAGAACGTGTAATCACTATCATGCACTAGGTCCGGCCACTCGCTCTGCTTGTCCCGGAGGTCCTTTTCCTCGCCTTCAAACAAACAGGTAAAACGCTGATAGTAGGCACTGCGTTGATTTTGGGGGCTACCTCCAAAACCCTTTCTAAACCAATACTCGACCTCCGCCTCGGCCGTTTTGGGATCAAGAGAGCTGTAAAAGACAGAATGGAATCCATCCGAATATCTCGTCTTCATGCCTAGGCGACGTTTCGGACGAAATGGCGTGTCCCAGAGCTTTTCAAGGGAAGTTTCGTAGCCAGCGGCTACTAGTATCTCTCTCAATTCTCGTTCGCCAAGTGCATCCAATTCTAGCTCGGCAAGAAACTGATCATCCCAAAGCAAGTTAGCCAAGCGATATATTCGCCGATGGTTGCGTATAGTAGGAATCTCGTCAAGCAGGTTGTCAACCGATTGTTGGGATTCCCGCATGTCATCGTCCTGAGGCGGCATCTACGTACTCTTTTACTAAAAGAAGGTCTTCCATGGAGCCGCCTAACAACAGTTTCAACGGCTCTTGCTCATCCAGCAAAGTATGTGGTTCGCGCAGCCATTCGTTTTCGACATCTAGATCGCGAAAGAGCACTGACAGCGTCTGCCTGATATGAAAAAGATGGGCAATTCGATCTCGAACGTCGCGGCCCTGCAGGTTGGCAACTCCTGCCAAAACGGCTTGCACGAAGCCGTTGTCCTTCCGATCGAATCCTAGTAGGAGGACTGCGTCGTCTCTGTTTAAGCGCCAACTATCAAGCAATTTCAAGACAAACTGAATCGGTCCGCTGATCCGATTCGGCGTATAGATAATAGATTGCCAACTTGCAATATCAGAATCACCACCTGAAGAGTGCCCTGTGGTAAGTCCTAAATGCAACTCATACGCAGGCGTGCCGCTGGCGAATGGAGGAAGGACAGGTCTCGGCCTCACCTGGTAAAGATGGTTCTCGTGTAAGTCGTGAGGATTGTCGGCACCAACTGCAGGCGGCCTGTCGTAGCTGGGCTTCAGCATCAAAAGACCTTCACCAAGAGCCGGTCCTAACACTTCTGTTGCAGTCGTCATGTTAGTTCCACCTGAATCCGCGACAGGATACCGCCTAGCAGACGATACTGTGCATCGATGCGATCACTGACCGGTTTTTGGCTAGTACCGTAATGGCTTTGGCAGACTATCGTAAATTCATCTTGGTCGGCGGAGACTTTGGTCGACGATCTCCAGCCTTCTGTCGGATTACCGAGATCAATGGCGACGACCGGATATTCCTCTGTTGCTCCAAACTGACACGGATCTACGCGGACACTCGCGGCGGAAATTCTTCCAAGGTGCCCGGTGGCATCGCCTTCTCCGCTCAATTTGAGCAAGACGCTGATCGTTTCATCGAGAATGGCCGCATTGGCGCATGTTTGGAGCAGAGCTACTGTGATCAGTTCGATGCAATTCTTGCAAATCTCGATGTCTTTTACGTTCAAGTTAGAAAAGTCTATGGCTAACCGCATTGGGGTCAGATTGACCGATGCGTTGCCACCAAACATCTTGATCCGCAGCCCAGTGTCCGATTGCATTCCACTTGTCGCGATATGTATGTCGTCCATGTTCAATGCGTAGGGATATGACTCTCGTACGCTCGCGTAAATGCGTGCTTGAAGTTTTGGTGCTTGAGGTATCACATCGAACAGTGGAACGTCGAAATCGGCCTGATATCCGATGTCCATCCCAGCAAGTGACGCTTTCATTCCGTTATCTTGGCCTCATTGCTTGCCCATCAAGGCGGTTCTGTGCTATCTGTTTAATAAGGTACTATTATTGATAATCTGTCAACCTATTCCGACTAGCTGACGATAGATCAAGTACGACGCATACGAGTGGTCTATGATCCTCGTGCGAGAGCGTCTGTTGGTGGCTAATACAGCGCACTTAAAACGTCGCAGGTTTAGGCGTTGCCGGGGGCCAGTAGCCGTCGGGGTCTTCGTCCCATGCTGTGCCGCACATCCGCGATATAACGGCCCATTCGGCGGCGGTCAGGTGGGCGTGATTGTGGAAGAGGAAGTGCTGGAGTCCAGCCACTGCTGAGGCTTGGAGGATGCGGTAGAGATCGCCAGCGGTCATGGGGTCGCCGCCGTGGGGCATGCGCCCGGTATCGACCCACGGCAGAATTTTTTGCGGGTCGCCGACTGCGGCGATGGCGCGGCGCGTCTCTTCCTGTACGACCTCGGCGAAAAACGCCGGCGGAAAGCCCAATTCCATGTCGGCTAGGCACGCTACTTCGGGCAGGCGGATGCCGAGCCAAGCGCGGAGCACCGTCCAGCACTGCGCCTCACTCAACACCGGATTCCACTCCTGAATTTGCCGCACCCAGCGGGCAACGGTGCCGTACATCCCGTCAAAGCCGCGATGCCAGAAGTAGTGCTTGACTAAGAGGAAATCCACGATCTGGCCCCAGGCGTGGAAGTCGAGCGCGGTCATGCCGGAAAACACCGCCGAGCGCGGGCCGTTGCCCAAAAGTAGCTGGCGCGGCAACTCGTCGAGGGCATAGCGGAAGGCGCGGCCTTGGCGGATGCTGTCTTCGCGGCGCCAGCGCAGCCAGTAAAGCGCGTCTTCGTTGATGTCGAAGAGGTTCAACTCCGAGAGTACGCCGTAGTCGCCATAGTAGGACACTTCGGCGGGGGTAAAACTTTGGAAGCGCTGATGCAAATGCTGGCGGCCCCGATCTAAGCGTTGGGCGTCGTAGCCCCTAGCCGTTGCTTGTTTGCGCTGGTTGTCGTTGAGCGGGCGGAAAACCGCGTTGCCGTGATGGTACGTCAGCTCGTAGGGCGACTCAGTCCAACCATCGACAATGCCGCCGTCGGCTTCTGGGAAGGCCGCGAAAATGTCCTCCCAAGCCGCGGCCTGTAGCTGGGTGCCGTAGGGGTCTTCGTCCAGCGGTAGGCCCTCGGCGGCCATGGTGCCAGAGGCGGGCGCGAAGATCATCACGGTCCAGCCGCGCTTTTTGGCGTCGGCTAGCATGGCGTGCAGGCGCTTTTCTTTGGCGGGTTGTAAAGGCAGATTGCGCCGCTCGGCTTTGAGGCCGCGCTTTTGGTAGGGCGCAGGATCGCCGGCAAACGCGGGGATGGTACTCTGGCCCTGCTCATCGGCAAAGACCAAGCGGCCAAAGACCAGGCCGCGAATGCCGCCTTGTTGCCAAGCGTCGAAGATGCGCTCGTAGTCGGACATGACCCCCTCTAAGGGCTGGCCGATGCGGATCCAAGGGGTCAGAGCCATGGCGTGTTCTCCTGTTGATGGGTAAGGCAATATACCGCGTCGGTAGGGCGGCGTCCATGATTGCTAGCAGATAGTAGTTCAGTCGGCGATAAAGCGATAAAAATTGTATATTCGGAGCCATGAGAAAATTGAGAACCTTTAAAGAATTCCATTTGCAGGAGGTGTCCAATGGACCGCAAAGTGATGACCAACGAAGAGAATTACTGTTTTGACGTGGCTGGGTATTTGCACGTGCCGGGGACGTTGACTCGGCCGGAGGTCGAGCGGCTCAATAGGGAGATCGACGCCATGGGAGCGACCGAGGGCATGCTGGGTTGGCCGGGGAAGGCGCGCGAGCCATTCCGCGACTTGCTGGTGCATCCGGCGTTGGTGTGGTATCTCAACCAGCTTGTCGGCGAGGGGTTTATCCTCGATCGCGCACCGGAAGTTTGGTGCGAGGAGACCTGTGCAACAAGTGCGCCGCTGGTCGGCGGCAACGAGCCTCGGGACCCCGCTATTGCCTACTACTTCCAGAACGGACGGCGGTTCAGCGAGGGGGTGCGGGTGCTGTGGGTGTTGGAGGATGTGGAGGAAGGAGACGGTGGCTTTGTGTTGGTGCCGTGCAGCCACAAGAGCAATGTGGCGACGCCAGAGGAGGTGGCGACCGGGGCCGACGATATGGGGCTTACTTGGCAGCCGGTGCTCGAAGCGGGGGATTTACTGATCGTGGGGCTGGCGGTGGTGCAGGGGATGCGGCCGTGGCAGGGTAAAGGACGCCAGCGGCTGTTGAGTTACGAATTTGTAGGCCGCGGCGCAATCCGCAGCGCCGGGACCGGAGCGAAGACTGCAGTGGAGCCGCGCCCGCAATGGCACGCCGACTTGAGTAAGGTGCAGCGGGCCTCGCTCTACAAGCCGGGCTACCAAGCCACGACTCCACCGCCGACTATTGTAACCGATGGCAAGACGACGCGGATGGAGTCTAGGGGCTTTCATCCGTCGCTGTTGCAGGTGGACCCCGACAGCGGTATCGACTACCGGGAGTTTTACTTTTGGGATCTCAACGGCTATCTGGTCTTGCGCGGGGTGATGGACGAGGAGTGGTTGGCCGCGGCCAACGAGGCGGTAGATCGCTTTGAAGACCGGATTCAAGTCGGCGACGAGCTGGCGCGGGGGTCCAAGAGCTTGGCGGGCACGGGGCGGCCCTTGTTGAATGGACTGCTGGAATTGCCCCATCCCTATTGCGAGCCGTTTCGGCGGATGGTCGCGCATCCAGCGGTTGAGCATCGGCTAAATTGGATGGGTGGCAGTGGTGGGCGGATGGGTGGAGCGACCGGTTTTGTCTCGGTCAAGGGAACCAGCGGCCACGCGCTGCACGACGCCAACGAGCCGCTCAATCCGAGTCGTGGCTACGTGTATCACAACGGCCGCAGCTATTGCGAGGCGATTACCGTGACTTGGCAGCTCAGGGACGTACGGGCGGGTGATGGGGGGTTTGCCTGCGTGCCGGGCAGCCACAAGGCGTACTACAAAATGCCCCCTGGCGTACGAACTTGCGACCGCGATATGGGGCTGGTCAAACACGTCGAGATGCAGGCCGGCGATGTGCTGTTCTTCGGCGACGGCGGCACGACGCACGGAGCGTTGGCTTGGCAGAGCGAGGTTCCGCGGCGGGGTATCCTGATCAAGTACTCATCGCGCAACTTCAACCGCAGCGGTGGCGAGATGGTCCACCCGGAAAACCGCTGGGGCGAGTTGGTTGAGGGAATGAGCGACGCTCAGTTGGCGGTGATGCGCGGCCCGGACCGCGATGTGTTTAACAACAATGTGCCGCGATTGGACGTGGCCAATGGCGAGGTGACCGTGTCGTACGAGCGGGGATCGTCGCTCTATAGCAAGGAAGCACCGACCAGGCCGGTGGCAAAAGACGAGAAAAATTGATCCCCAGTAAGTCAAGTTTCTGTCCTTGACAGTGGGCCCCTTCCGTTTGGCCGATTCAAATGTGAGATGCTCGGGGTATATTTTAATTTGCGCTGCGTACTTTTCTCGCAGTTGGTTCAGAAAAGTTTCAAAGCGCTCTTCAATGCGCTGACCGTTTGCCGCCCGCACCATCTTTTTTACGGTCTGCTGAACCTCGGGATGGGCAAAAGGCAACAAGCGGGCCGGGCGTTGCTCTAGGGTGCGAAACACGATGTAGCCCGGCCAGACTTCTTCGCGTGGCTGGAAGTGTACCAAGAAAGGACCGCCGACTTTTCCCACTGGAGTTTTGCGCACCGCTGCTAACACGGCCGACATGGTATGCGGAGAGTGGACGTGTTGTTGGTCTTCCTCGCGGTGGATGTGGTAGATGTTATAGTGGAACCAAGCGTCGTGAAAGCGCGGATACCCTTGGGCCAAAGTCCACATGTCGGCTCCTTGGCGCACTTTTTTGGCCACGTCGAGTGCATCTGCTTGGCGGTGGAGCAGAATGGCTTCGTAGATGAGTAGCTCGGGCTCGGTAAACCAGGCTAGGTGCTCCTCGTAATAGGTCCGCATAGCCGCTTCATTGACAATCGGCACTGCGGCTGCTAGGCGGCGCAGCTCTTCGATCATGAGTAGCGATTGACGCTTTTCCAGATAGTGCTTCATATAGTCGTCGTCGGCTAGCCCGGCCTGCTGAGCGGCTAGTGGTAGCAGCACCGAATCGACGGCTGTGCGTCTGGCGTAACGAGCGATACTCGCGGTATCGACGGTTACGGGACGCCGCTGGGATGGAGTTGCTATGAGCCATTGTAGGTACTGCTCAAGCGCGACTAGTCCGCCTTCGTAGCGTATGAGCGTCCGGGCTAGTTGTTCGTCTGCGGCGACTTCGGGGATGCCGTGGGAGGCGGTTTTGCCTAGCTTGACTAACTGCAACGAGGTTTCTTCGACTAGCCGTAAATTGAACTGTTTTCTAATGGTAGTGCGGAATTCCGCCATTTGTACGGCAAGGCGATCGGCGTAGAGTCGGTCTTTGATCCTCTTTTTTAGGGACGCATAAGGCAGCGGGCGCTCGTCGTCCACGCGCACGATGTGGAAGTAGCCTTCTCGGCCTTGAAAAGGCTCAGACAGCTCACCTGACTGCATGGAAAAAAGTACCTTGCTGACGGGTCCGACCATCAAGGACTCGTCCCAGTAGCCTAGATCTCCTCCTTTGTCAGCGGTCTGTTGGTCTAGCGAGAAACGCCGAGCTAGCTCGGCGAAATTTTCACCATCTAAGAGTGCTTGATAGAGCGTCTGTGCTTCGACTGCGGTTTTCACCATAATATGCCGCCCCCGCACCTCGCGCTTGGTGCGCAGGTCGCTGTTTTCGTAATAGGTCCTAAGCTCGGCGTCAGAGACCGTTATACGGCTTTTGACCTGTTTGTCGATGAGGCGTTCTACGGCTCGTTGTCGGCGCACGCGTTCTAAACTGGCTAGTACCTCGGTGCTCTTATCCAGTTTTCTACTCTTGGCTTCTATCAACAGCAATTCGCGGTTGATAAGCGTGGCTAGGACCTCTTGCTTTGATTGTTTTTGCTCCGGCGGCAACTTGTCCCAGACCCGTTCCACCTGATCGATCGTGATGACGCGCTCGGCGATTTGCGCTACTACAGCATGGTTGTCGGCGCATCCCCAAAAGAAAAAGACTATCGCTGCTATTGCCATGGGCCGCTACTTTGTCGGTTCGAGTTCGAGGAGAACCAGCAGCCAAGTGCGCGCCCAATAGGCACTGTTGATATAAGGCGTTTGGGCGGTGGGCCAGTTCTGCCAGTAGGTTTGGTTGTGGGGAATTCTGTGGTACCACTGGAGCAGTGGAATAGAAGGTAGCTCGCGCAGCCAGATTTCCATGGCTTGGCCAAAGTGTTCGAGCAGTTGTGGATCGTCGGGGGCCGTGCCAGCCATGCGATCGATGATCTGATCGAAGTGGGCGTTTTGCCAGCGCCAAAAGTAAATAGCAGCCGTGCCGGTAGGTTGCACGTAGCGGCTGTGGTAGAGTCTGAGGGTGAAGTACGGGTCGCGTACGCTGCCCGCATTGCCGATCAGAAAGGCCCGGGCGTCGCCTACGGTCATGCGGGTGTAATAATCGGAAGTCATTCTGAAACCGGCATCAAAACCGGCGCGGCGTAGTTGTTCGACCAGCACCGGGACGATGTCGTGGAGGTTCGGATGCAGGTCGATGGTGATTTTGAACGGCGTACCTTGCTTGGTCCAGATACCTTTTTCTAAAGACCAGCCTTGGCGCTGCATGATCGCCGCGGTTTTGGCTGGGTCGTGCGTACCGACTGGATAGCGGGTGAGCAAATCCCCGAGCTGCCCCGTGAAACGGTGTAGGGACGGAAAGTCTGGAAAGGGCAGCAGGGAATAGGTCCCCGCGCCCTGCCAACCGACATCGACGAGTTGCTGCCGGTCAATGGCGTGGTTGATGGCCCAGCGGATTTCCGCATTGGCAAACGGCGCCTCGAGATTGTTAAAGCCCAAGGCGATGGGCCACCAATCGAGATAGCCGTAGGGCGGTTGGCGGCCAGTCCAAGTAGATACCGCGGGATTCTGGTCGAGAATAGTCTTGATATTGGACGGGCGCAGATCTAGACAGGTGTCCATTTGGTTGCTGATTAGCAGTTGCACCCTTTTGTCTTCGTCCATGTAGGGCAGATAAATCAGGCGTTCTACGCGAGGGAGCCGGCGAAAACCCGTCTTACTGGCCCACCAGTCTTGCCGCAGATCCCAGATCCGCTGCTGCGGCTCGGAGCGGACGAGCCGGTAGGGGCCGCTAACGACAGGCCAGCCGCGTTGGATGTCTAAATTGGCAAAAGTTTTGGCGTCTTGCCCTTCCCAGATATGCTTGGGGACAATGGGGATGCCGTTGCCAAAATTGTTGGTCAAATACTCGAACACGAAGCGCGGATTGGGCGATTTTAGCGCGATTTTCGCTTGCCGGTCGCCGATGACGCTGGCCTCTGCAACCCATAGTTCCATATCGACCGAGGCGTTGAGGACGGGCGCGTTCTTTTTGAGCATGTCGATTGTGAATACCAGGTCGGCCGCAGTCCAAGGCGTACCATCGCTCCATTGTACTCCTTGTCTGAGGTCGATAGTTACTTCGGTGAAGTCGTCGTTGTACTCATGGCTGGTTGCGATCCAAGGGATGAGGTTTTGTTCTTTGCCATAGGGATTGTAGAAGTAGAGCGGTTCGTAGAGGAAGTTGTGTCCGGTGCTGGAGATGCTGCCGGGGAGAAATGGGTTGAAGGAATCGTAGTCCTGAATTTGGCCAGCGCAGGTGTTGGGCGGCGTACAGTTCATTATGAGCGAGCGGTTGCGGGGGACAGCCGCTTCGTCGTTGATATCGCCGCCACAGGCCCAGAGCAGGCCGCAGGCGGTCAAGCCGCTTAGCACTCGATTAAGCATGGCGCACAGCCTCCATAGACCAATCGCCGCAAAAGTTGACATGCACTATGCTATTAAATAGTTTGGACGGGCAAAAGGGGTTTCTACCCTCTTCTTTTTTCTCTTAAAAGGAGGTAACCATGAGAAGTCTTGCCGCGCTTGGCGTTTTGCTGTTGGCTGCGAGCACCTGCTTTGCCCACAGCAACGCCAATGGCTTTGGGTATTTCGCTTTGGAATGGCCCGCGGATGTTACATACGTCGCCGATGGCGAGGACGGAGATTGGGCGTGGTACGATCCCAATTTTATCGTCACTCCCGACGAAATGGGCGAGGTCGTACAGCAGGTAATTCCAGATAAGAGCGATATCGATGTCTCCATTCGGACCGCTTGGACGCCGGCACCCGACAATCGCATCTATGGCTTTGTGCGAGTGACCGACGATTCGCTGCACGCGGCCGAGACAGATCCGGAAAATGGATGGTATGAGGACGACCTCGAAATTATTACCGACGGCGACCACAGTGGTGGTCCGTACCGCGATCCGAATCAAGTGAACGCGCAGCAGTGGACTATGCACGCGCAGGTGCCCGGCGGGTATTCGACGCCCTACGGCAACGGCACGACTTGGCTGCGCAAAGACGCCGATCCAGCCAAGCAGTGGGCCACGGCCTACATTGAGGGCGATGTCGGTCTCAGCCCGCCTGGTGCTACGCACGGATCGACCAATGTCACCTTAGGCTATGAGTTTGCCATGCCGCTGTGGGTCAACTTGGAAAACGACGAGGCCTCTACCGAGCGCGTGATCTTGCAGCCGGGAATGACCATTGGTCTTACCTACCAGCTCAACGAGGCCGATACGACCCCGGCCGAAGGTGCCGCTCGGACGCATCAGCTTGTTACTGGGGACGTCAACGGGGCGCATAGAGATCAGGATTTCGCCTCTGACTTTACTCTATTGACCGTCGGCGAGTACACCCGGGGCAGCGATACTGGCACTGGGGTTGAAGGCAGTACTTGGGGGAAAATTAAGGCGACTTTCGACGAGTAAAATTTCTCCACTTTATTTTGCGATGGGGGAGGAGCGATGTGTACATCTCTCCTCCCCTGCGTTTTATAGGACGCTGGGGAAGTGCTTTGCCATGAGTCCATATTGGAGTGTCTGGGTGCTGTTGGTGCTGGTCGGTTGTGGTCGTTATTTCCCAGGGCCGATCGAACCGACGCCCGAAAGTAGCCAAGAAGCCTATGCTTCGGTCGAAGACGACGGGACCGTTATCGCAGCTTTTAACCGCCTTGAAATTTCCCTGCGTCCGATGACGGATGGAGAGCTAAACCGGCAATTCGCCGACTACTCTGCGGCGGGTGCCAATTCCAAGAATCCCTATACCTTTGGCAACTGGAAGCCGCTAGGAGACACCTATACGCCGCCCAAGTACACTGTCTTTGCAGTGCAGGTAAAAAACTACGAGTATCCCAAGGTGCATTTGGACCCCACTCGCATAAAGCTGGTCTCCCAACAGGCTGGCCGCGAGTACGATCCGCTCAACAGAAGGGATATCCTCGAATTTTATGCTTCGATGATTCCCGGATATGCGGGGAACGCCTACAGCGTCTTCCAAGAGCGCCGGGAGATTCTGACTCGCACCATGTATCCAGACGAAGATGTTTTCAGCGGCCAGGAAGT
Source organism: Candidatus Latescibacterota bacterium (assembly GCA_965221515.1). Taxonomy (GTDB): domain Bacteria; phylum Latescibacterota; class UBA2968; order UBA8231; family UBA8231. The sequence continues at coordinate 1,506,518 of OZ244897.1, read as the reverse complement.
AGAGGGATATGTGGTGTTTCCGGCGTTGCCTCACGATATCAATGAGTTTACCGTTCACCTCAGTGACGTGGCGATTCGCTTCGACTTTAGGCAGCAACCTGTCGAGACGATAGATCTGGCCTATCGCTTCCAGCGCGAGGTGTTCAGAGGGTATCAGCCTCCAGCAGATTGGGCGCGAGAATGAGACGGCTGGCGAGCGGGCTCACTTTGTGCGGGGTATGTTGGCTGAGTGCGCCGCTTGCCGCACAGGTCGAAAGCTATAAAGTGGGTGAGGACGGGCTTGCTTGGGATTCTCAGGCTGCGGTTGCCGGAGGAGTAGATTTGCAAGATCCGACTCTGATCCACCCCATCGGCTTGGCCGCAACCGACAATATCCTCGGCTCGCTCAATTGGAGCGACTCGCCGACCTTAGACTTTGTCGCCGAAGGTCGTGCCCACATCTGGGATAACGCCGCGATTGAAGGCTCGGCCGCCGCCTTGGTTGATGGCGATGAGCAGACTTCCTCTGGCGACCGCTTCAAAGGGCTGGGCACCGATCAGACTGGACGCATCTTTTTTTTGGACTTAGGAGTTTCTTTTCCAATCAATCGCCTGATCTACTTTCCTAGCCCATCCTTTGCCGACGACTTCCCTAGGGCCTTTGAACTTGCCGTAAGCGATGGCCGCGACTATACCCAGCAAGGAGAGCCGCGCTATCAGGTCTTAAAACGGGTTGACTTGCAGACCGAGCCAAGGACGGTAATCGACTTTCCGGTGCAGCTAATCCGCTTTATCAGACTGCGCATCCTGTCGCCCAATCCGTTTGAAATAGCGGAAATCCAAGCCTTTGGCACCGGGTTCGTGCCCAAAGGCACGTACAATTCCAAGCTCATTGAATTGCCCACCGCAGCAATTTTTGGCACGCTCTCCATCAAAGCCACCAAGTTGCGCCGGCAGCAGGACGGCGTCCTACTGCCGACTACCGCGGCGACCGCGTCTGTGGACCTGACCTTGCGCAACGGCACGGACGAGACCCCGCTAGTCCATTTTGAAATCGTCGATCGCGAAACGGGTTCAGAACAGCCCACGACTGCAGACGCCTATGGCAAGCTGGCGGAAGATTTTCGCGGTTCCATCCTCGACGATGCTGAAAACTGGACTTGGAAGAATCCGATCCGCATTGATTCGACGGGAACTTTTATCTATCCCCTCCAACTGCCCGGCCCGAGGAAGTATTTTGATTTCCAACTCTTTTTTCGCGGCACTTCTACCGATTTCATTCGGATAGAGCACTTAGCTATTAGCTACTCGCTGCCGCTGGCTGACCGCGCCGTAGGCGAGGTGGCTGTGCTTTCAGACCCCTTTCCCCCCAGTGGTATAGTCGCGGTGCCAGCCGGTCGCGATACCCTTTTTACCTATGACATCCGGGCGGAATTTAGCAGCGATGCACAGGTTGGGTTCGATGGCTTGCACATTGCGACCCAGACCGAACCGACGTTGCTCAAATTTGAGCTGGGGGAGCCGCTCGTCGAAGTAGTGCCCGACAGCGTCCACGCCAATGCCCAGGGGCTGATGCTGTACTTCCCGTCGAATCGGATCACGCCGAGCAATAATCAGCCGCTGCGCGTTACCCTTCGCACGGCTATTCTGGTCTATGCCACTGATTTGGTGAGCCACCTAATCGACTCCGAGGGCCGTTTGCCCCAGCCGGTCGCTGCCGGCGATGCCAGTCCGAGGGTTGGCACCAACACCAACCGGGTCTTTTTCTCTAACGCCGAGGGGGGAAAAATTTTATCCGCACTGCAGATCGCCCCGGCGGTGTGTACCCCCAATGGAGACGGCGTCAACGAAGAGAGTCGCATTGTTTTTCAAGTCCTGCGTTTGGTGCAAGAAGTCGATTTTTCGATCGCTATCTACGATTTGGCTGGTCGCCGGGTGCGTCAGCTCTTTTTTGCGGCTTTGTCGGCTGGAGCCTACGAGCACGCTTGGGATGGCCGCGATGCGACCGGTCAACTGGTGCCTCCGGGGGCTTATATCGCGCGCCTTGCGGCTGAGACCGAATCGGGGGAAGAGGCGTTGGCTAGAGTGCTCGGGGTGGCATATTGAATTCCATGCAGAGTTTGGACAAATGAAAATTACTTTCATTGCCGTTGCTGCGGTGTTGTTGAGCGGCACCGACCCACTGCGGGCCGAGGTCCAGACCTTAGTCCTCGGACAGGGTGGAGTACCATGGGATGAACTCGGCGAGCGCGTCGTCGGTTTGGCGATCGCCCCAGTCGCTGGTGCCCTACAGCCACTCGAACTCTTGCCGCAGCAGAATATCATCGTCGGTTCCCGCACCGAAAGTGGCGAATACACTACGGTTTTGGGCAGCACTTGGCAGTTGGGCAAGCAACCCAAAAGAGACGATTTTGAGTTGGGGGTAACGCCTCGTTTCTGGACCAGCATTCTGCCGCTCTACCACACAGCCCCCTTTCAGGTAATTGACGGGGATCTCGCGACAGTGACCAAGCTGCGCTGGTCTGTCGTGGGTGGGGGGCGCCGGGAAGATATATATACTTTCGACTTTGCGTTTCCCATTCCCATAAACCGCGTGGTATTCTATCCCCCAGCTACCGGACTGGACGAAGGTGGAGGCTTGAGAAAGCAGCGCTTCCCCCGAGCGTATGAAATATCGGGTGCCAGAAAACCGGCGGATTTTCTCCTGCTTAGCGAAGAAGACAGGCCTCACACTCTAGAGCAGGTACTATCGCGCACCTTTGTCAACTCCGACCGCGTTATAGATGTCCGCTTTCCGACGCAGACTCTGCGTTTTTTGCGCCTTGCCTTCAATCTGATCGCACAGGTGTACATGCTGAGCGAGATTGAGGTGTACGGGGAGGGTTTTGCGCCGGAAACTAGTTATCGCACAGCGGTTATCGACTTGGGAACACCGGTGAATTTTGGGCGCATTTTCTACACGTTCGAAAAGTTTCGCAAAACGCCGGGCGCATTAGAACCCATCCCGGCCCCGGACGCGGCTATTCGCTTGGTGTTGGAAACGCGCACCGGCCGGGACGATAGTCCAAAGGCATACTACATCATCAGCGACCTAGGTACAGAACGGCAAGTAGAAGAAGCGGTTTACAATAAGGCACTGGAGAAATCGCCCTTTGTCCAAGGCGATCGCCCCGGCGACAAAGCGTCGATTAAGCTCGACGAGCAAAACTGGAGTTTCTGGTCAACGCCCTACGACCTTTCCGGTCAATTGATCCGTTCGCCGGATGCCCGGCGTTATATGCAGCTTCAGTTCAATATGGTAGCTGAGGATTTCCACACTTTCGGTCGAGTGAAATCCGTGGCGATTGAGTACTCGCCGCTGCTGGTGGAATCCCTGGTTGGCGAGGTGGGTTTGGCCGGCGGCGGCCGGGTGCCCGAAGCGCCGGTAGGTCGGGAAACGACATTTATCTACGATGTCTTAGCTAGTTTTGGTCCCGATGGTCAGCTAGGCTTTGACGCGCTTAAACTCAATACTGTAGCTGAGGCCGAGTTCGCCAAGCTGGAGATTGGACAGCCGCTAGCCGAAGTAGTCCCCGACAGCGTCCGTTTCGCCGATGGGGTTTTAGCCGTGTATTTTCCCTCGGACAAAGTAGTGCGTAGCGCTGGCGAGGAACATCTGCGGCTAACTTTTCGCACGGCTTTGTTGGATTTTACTACCTACTTTCTCGGTGAGGTCTTGGAACTGACGGGAGAACATCTGCCCCAGTCGATTGATCCGGGCGACGCCAGTGCCGAGCTCCATAGTGACGACATCCGCGTCTTCGCTACGGGAACCTCCATAGAAGTGCTTTCCGAGCTTGCGTTGGGCTCGTCGTTGCTAACGCCCAACGGCGACCGCATCAATGACGAACTCGACATCGCGTTCACGTTGTTGGGCGTCGAAGCTACCGCCACTGAAATCGGAGTCTATACCCTTACCGGCCAACAGGTGCGGGCCTTGATGCGCGGAAAACTCAACAAGGGTTTGTACACTGAGCAATGGGATGGGCGCGACGACCAAGGAGCGTTGGTTCGTCCGGGCATTTACCTTTTGCACCTAAAGGTAGATGCCGATAAGGAAGTATCAGAGCAATTTCGCTTGGTGTCGGTAGCGTATTGAGCATTCGAGGATTGGATGTTGCAACGAATATACTTGCTGGCGCTGTTGGTGCTTTTTCCGGTCGGGGAAACAGAGGCTGGAACGCTGCTCATAAACAGCCAAGACCAGTGGCTACAATGGACTTTTCCCCAAGGGGTGTTATCGCTAGCGGCCGATGGTAGCGTGGGACTGAGGCGTTTTCGACGCGATATAGATGCCGTCGCCGATGCGGCTGAGTTTTTCCACCTAAATGCCAAGGGAAAAAAAGTGCCGGGAGGAATCCGCGGTGCGGGTACCCGCGTTGACCAAGCGGCCCATATTCTCGATGGCGCGGCCACTACTTGGTGGCAACCCAGCCAAGAAGCACCGCTCGACGATTGGTGGGTTGAGATCGACTTAGGGCGCCTCGTCCAAGCTAAAAAGATCCGGCTGACTTTTCCCGACACCGAGGGGGCGCGGCCCCTGCGCGAGTTTTCTGTTTTTGTCACCGAGGGAACGCCTTTTCTCACCGGCCAAGACGTTTTCCGCTACGACCGAGTGGGCGGCACGACCCAACCCAGCCGGGAGACGGTGATAGAGTACGACCTTATGACGCCGGAATTGGGCAATGCCACCGGCGCGCATTTGGCGACCAGCGATACCTTAGAGTATATGTCTATCCAGTACGTGCGCGTCGTCGCCCACGCCAAAAGTCTAGATGCAGCACTGGCTGCGGTTGCAGTCGAGGCCATCGGCGACAACATGGCCCCGGGGACTATCGAGCGGGGAGGCGTCATACGGACTGGGCGCGACCCACGCACTATCGCCAATATCATGGATGGAACCGCGGCTACGTGGTGGACCTTGACCTCGCGGGGAGACCTCGACTGGCGCGATAAAGGCGATTGGTTTGAGTGGGATCTGGGTGCCACGTTCTGGATTGATCAATTAACGATGGTAGAGCCGCCGCCGGGATTTGCCACGCTGGGGGTGAATTCGTACAGGAATCAGTCCGGTTTTGAACTGCTGACCTCAGACGGTACGCCGATTCCCACCGAGGGGGAAGAGCGGCTTCAGAGTCCGGTCGATTATCAGTTGCTCAGCTTTGTCGATAACGAAACGCTGAGCAGCGCGGGCACGAGAAATCGCAATTTTGACTTTCGCTTTCCCGCGCGCAAGGTGCGCTATCTGTTCTATCACCACGAATCTCCGGTCAACAGGACCACCGTTTTTCATTTATTCGAAATTTTTCTCTACGGCGCAGGCCATCCAGCCGAGGTGATAATGGCCTCGAATTTTATCGATCTGCAAGGAGCCAAAAGCCTGCGCCGGATGCGTTGGCAGGCCGAGACAACCGACGAGACGCACATAGAGATTCGCACGCGCACCGGCAATGCGCTAGACGAAGCGATATTTTACTACGACAAAAATGGGCGCGAAGTTCCCAAAGGGCGTTGGGACAAACTACCGGCTAGCCAGAAATTGCCCGAAGTAAAAGTGGTAAAGGCCGGGGCCGACTGGAGCGCATGGAGTTCGGCCTACAAGAAGTCCGGGGAAGTGTTTCGCTCGCCCACGCCGCGGAGATTCGTCCAAATGGAGGTGCGCTTACAGACCGCCGATCCTCAAGTGGCACCGACGCTGCGCGAGATAGCCCTCGATTTTGACGATCCGCTCATCGGCGGCGGGGTTTTTGCCAGCATCTCCCCGCGCGAAGTACCCCTCGATTCGCTGACGGTTTTTACCTTCCGCCTCGGCGGTCGCACCCGACCGACCGATCGAGGTTTTAATCGCCTCGTGTTCGATTTGCCGAACTCTCTCGAAGGAGCGGTGCAATTGCGGATCGGCGATCGCCGCGTTGAGCCCTTGCTGGTGGAGGCCAGCGGAGATTCGGTCGTGATCGACTTGCCCGAACAAGTCCGCGGCGACAGCGTCGAAGTCGAACTGCCGTTGCGCCTGTTGGCCGATGCGGTTGCTTTCGACGTTTGGGTCAGCTCTACGACGCAGCCCGATATTCGCCAGGGGATTCAGCCAGAAGATATAGGAGCTTTGACCGTGTTCGTGCCCGAGATCGCCCAGGAGCAACACCTCATCCGCGCCTTGGAGATGTCCGCGGCGACGATCACCCCCAATGGAGACGGCATCAACGACAGGCTACAGCTGCGCCTGCTAGTGGTAAAAACCACCGCCCAACCCAAGGTTGCGATTTACGACTTGAGTGGTGCACGAGTCGCTAGCATCGAGCAGACGGACCCAACACACTATGGGTGGAACGGTCGGGATGAGCGCGGTCTATTGTTGCCCCCTGGCATCTACATTGTGGACGCCAAGGTAGAGACCGACACTATAACCGAGCGGCGCCAGCGCATTATCTACGTGGTCTATTAGTCGGGCCGGGCGCTAGGCAAAGCTGCTATTGATACGGGAATTTAGTGCGATGAATAAAACCATTTGGTCTTTTGTCTTTCTTTTTTTCGTGCCCCTAGAGCTGAAGGCCGACTTGCAGAGTGGGTTCTTCAATCCGTACCGAGCAACGGGAACGCCGGTCGATTTTGAATCGCTGAGTCCGGCGCTGCGCAAATGGTACGTGCCGCAAACGCTTTTTTATCTCTATGGCTGGAAAACCTACGAGTACACCAACTACGCCCGCGACAACTACCAGCGCTACGTCAATCTTTTCTTAGAAGGAGATCGCTATTACGATCTGTACGGCAACTACATCACCCGGGGTTGGCGCATCTACGACTGGCGTCAGGAACACCCGCTCGATTTTGGCAGCAGCATTTTCAAAAACCCCCGCTTCAATAGTTGGTTTAACCGCGTCCTGATATCCTCTGCTGCCAAAGGGCAATTCTACACTGCACTGACCGTCGGCGAACAGCTGCGGACTACGCTTACACCGATGACTTTTTCAAAGCCGCTCTTCGACGGTATCCAGTGGGACATGCAGTCCGACAAATACGCTTTGACCCTCATTGCCTCGCGCATTGACAATCCAGCCGTTCAGCGCCTCGACAGCGAAATCTCCGAGGCCAGAGAGACGGTTTTTACCAATTTGTACGGCTTGCGCGGAGTCGCCCAAGTCGGCGATTTTGCCACGCTCGGATTGACATACGTCAATGCCAACCACGGCAACAGCCGCTTAAGCGTCGAGGAGAATTCCCTCAAGGGCGTCTTGGGGGGACGCCTGAATGCGGAAAACGTCCGCCGCATCGTCGTCCGCCTCAGCGACGATTCGCCCGAAGACAATACCGGCGGTGCGTTGCTGTTCCGCGAACGGATCTTCATCGACGATGTTGAGCACCCAGAAATAAAACCTTCGATTGACGGAGGAACGCGGCGTCAAGGTCTGCTCGAAGCCAACGGCGGCGATGTGCTGACGCTCAGTTACGACATCGAACGCGATTTCGTCCCGGGCGTAAAAGACCAGATCGGCGATTTTAAAGAAGCCAAAAAGATCGATATCGAGTTGGTGGTGGCCAATGATTTTCGCATAGAGGTAACCTCTAATATGCAGACCAATTTCACCGGCGAGACGGTCTTCCGGCCGGTCAAGCGCAGCAACGGCAATATCAGCGATGGCTCCAATCAGCAGGTGGTGCGCTTCCAGTACGGCCTGCCGACAGCCAACGAAATCATGGGTTTTACGTTTGAAGTTTCCGAGCTTGCCGGATTCAATCTCCGCTCCGAATTCAACGTCAATCGCCACCACCGCAAGTTTCCCAATCAGAATATCGTCAAGAGGCAGGCCCTAGCGTCTGAGCGCGCCGAGGCTTTTTACGTGACGGCCTCGCGCTTGACCTATCCTTGGTTTGCCTATGGCGAGGTCTTTTCCATGGATCCGAACTACGGAACCTCTATGGTCATTCCCGACCAGCGCGGTTTTATCGACTACGAAGACGAGCTCAACTTTACCTATGAATTTGTCGAGGACAACGACGATCAAGACCGCTTTCCCGACTGGCGGCGGCGTGTTACCGGCGGCGGTTTTGTGCCGGGGCAGCAGACGACCCGCGCTGCGGATGTCGAGGTGTTTCCCGGCCTCGACGAGAACAACGACTTGGTCAACGACTTTAACCAGAACGACAATTTGCAGCCCGATTACGTCGAACCTTTTTTGCGCTACAATGTCGATCCGCCCGAATTTCTCTTCGGCACCGACATGAACAATAACACCGTCATAGACCGCCTCGAAAACGATACCGAACCCGATTATCCCTACAAGCGCGACCACCGCGGCTACAATTTCTACGCGGGCGCTGAAATGCAGCCCGGCTCTAAGGTGATGGTCGGGCATTTGCGCGAGTGGTTGATCGGTAGTGCCCGGCGCAACCAGACCAGCTATGGGCTTTTTACTTGGCAGGAAGACCTGCCCTTGCGCGGTGTTAAGTTTCGCTTTATGGAATTTTTGCGCTATGTCCGCGACGATATTCCCGATGCGCTGATCCAGTGGGTGCAGTCTCCCTTTTCGGCCGGGGGGTTGCAGGATGTGCCGGACCGCCTGATAGCCCAGAACACGACGATCAACACGTCGTACCTCGACTTTGCCATTCATCGCCTGCGACCCCTCAACGTGTCTGGCAAAGTCAAATGGGACCATTATTTTCAGCGCGGAGATCAGGCGCGGGAAAATCGCAACGAGAGTTTCTTAGGTGTCATCCTGAGAGCGGAATACTTCTACGAGCCGTTCGCGGGCATTACCATTTCACCTAAGTGGAAGCAGCAGTACGCTCGCCAAGTTCCGACCGACCCCTTGGTGCTGCAACGCAATGAGCTGTCGGAGATTTTTTTCTTAATCGGCACGTACGATCTCATCCCCGGCCAGCTTGTCTCGGAGTCGGGAATCGAGTGGGAGGTCTTTAGGAATCTACGGCAAGAGCCCGATCCGCTGCCGCCGGCTTTTGTCGAGGATTTCACTACGCTCACCTTGGCTACTCAGCTAACCAATAATTCCGAGTATCAGGGCTACGCGCTTGCTACCAAAATCGGCGTGCGCTGGCAACGCCGGGCATTGCAACAAGGCGATGAGACCAATTTCCTCACGTTCGTAACCATCTTCGCCGGATTGCGCTGAGAAACCAGCGCAAAATTCTAAGTGCGCCGCGCTCAACGTCATTTTACCTCTGCGTTCCTCGGCGTTGATCTGCGGATATGTTGCCAGCGATTTGTTCTGTTGGGGATCGCGCTGGCCATGTTGCTTGGGTGCGAGCGTCCCCCCGCGACCAAGACCGACTACCAAACGTGGCTGGAACGGCATCCGCAGGATAGCGAGGCCCATTGGCAACTGGCCGATCTGCTCTTGCAAGAGCGCGACTACCAAGCCGCGGAGCACCACTACCGCACGGCCCTGAACATCAATCCGCAGACTGCCGGCGCCTGGGTCGGGCTGGGAAATATCTCCTACAAACAGGGTCTATACGAGCAGGCCGCAAGCCACTTCCGCAACGCCTTGTCGCTGGACGAGGAGCACGTGGGTGCCTTGTGTGGCTTAGCCAGTTTGTCGCTAGCGCAAGACCAGTACGCCGACAGCCGCGATTTGTATCGACAGGTGCTGACACTCGATCCAGACAATGCCGGAGCACTCTACAATCTCGCTTTGGCCTATATCAAGCTCAAAGCGTACTACGAGGCGATTACAGCCTTGCAGCGGGCTACTCGCATTGATACGGGGTACAGTTTGGCCTTTTACGCTCTAGGCCAAATATACGCCGAGCGTCTCGGCGAATACCAAGAAGGCATCGCGGCGTTTGGGCAGGCGGTGGCGCTGAGAGCGGACTGGCCTAGAGCGCGGATAGGCCTCGGCCACGCCCTGCTAAAGGCCGGCCAAGTAGATGCGGCCATCGCGGCTTTTGGCGCCGCCCGGGCGCTCGATCCGAGCGCGGCCCAAGCTCATGTAGGCTTGGGGTTGGCCGAGGAGCGACGGGGTGCCGAGACACTCGCCGAGGCGCATTACCTACGCGCCATCGCCTTGGATCCGGGGTGGGCGCAGACCTATTTCAAGCTCGGGACGCTCTACGTTAGACAAAAAAGAACAGAGGAGGCCCAATCATATTTGAACCGCTTTGAAGAATTGGCGCCCCATGCTGACGATTTAGCGCAACTCAGAGACCGACTGCGGCGAGAGCCGGATAACGCGCTGGCTCATTACGCCTTAGCCGGGATTTACGCCAAACTAAATATGCCCTCCTTGGCAATTAGTGCCCTGAGAAACTGTCTCGCCGTGCGGCCGGATTACGCCCCAGCGTACAACAATCTCGGCAATTTGCATCTGCGCCTGGGAGATACCGACAAAGCCATTGCGATGTACGAAGTCGCCGTCCGCATTGACCCGGCGTACGCGCTAGCCTACAACAATTTGGGGAGTGCCCAGCTTCTCAATGGCCAAGCGCATCAGGCGCTGGCGTACTACCAACGTGCGCTGCGGATTCGCCCGGACTATGCCGATGCGTATTATGGACTTGCCATGGTCTATAGGGAACAGGGGCTACACGCTGAGGCGGGGGCGGCCCTTGCCCGGTATGAACAAATTGCCGCGGTTGATGAGCAGTAAATGGACGGCACTCATTTTGCGTATAAGGGCCGGAATGACTATGCTTAAAAGCCGGGCGGTTAGCTCAGTTGGTCAGAGCGCCTGCCTTACAAGCAGGATGTCCCCAGTTCGAGTCTGGGATCGCCCACCACTTTACCAGCCCCTGAGTGCTCAGGGGCTTTTTTAATACACTACGGCGCGGCTGCTTTGCTGCGTCCATTGCGGTGTCCACACGGCTTGCGGCGGGAATCCGGTGTAACGTCAGTTGCGCAATTTGCTTTGCGGTGGCCGGACCCGGCCGCAGCGGTTCTAGGCCACTTTATTTTAGCACCATCATCTTGCGCACTTGGGTGACTGTCCCAGCCTGCAGCCGGCACAAGTAGAGCCCGTTGGCGACGTGTGCGCCGCTATGGTCGCGGCCGTCCCAAGGAACCTGGTATGCGCCGGTAGCTTGGATCTCGTCCACTAGCGTACGCACCGGCTGGCCGAGGGCGTTGTGTATCACTAAGCGCACTGGGCCGGGGGCACTGACGCGGTAGGAGATCTGGGTGGAGCGGTTGAAGGGGTTGGGGTAGTTGGGCTCTAGACCGCTGGTGACCGGCGAGGTCGTCTTGGCAGCTTCCCAATCGGATGGATCGGTCGAGAAGATCCGATACAGCCCCGTCTGATCGGCAACCCACATGTCGGCTCCCTGCGGGCCGATGACGACGCGCCGCGGATTAGTAAAGCCGACCGCAAAGGCTTCGATTGCCCCTTTGGGGGTTACAACCCAAATGTTGTCCGTTAGGGCGTCTGCCACATAGAGCGCGCTGCCAAGCGGCCCCGCGTTAGAGAATGCGATTCCCTGAAATTGATGCTTGCGGACAGAGGTCGGCGGCACCAACGCCTGCCATGCTCCGTTGGCTTGCAGTTGGTACAAGCCAGACAGTTCGTCGTGGTTGAGATCGGTATCCGAGAGCGTCAGCAGACCTCCGTATTTTCCGGTCGAGTCGAACTTCAGGTCTATTAGATCGATGTCGCTGCGGTCGGGAGGTATGGCATGGGAAGCGATCGAATGGAGTTGGAAGGACTCGTCGAGCCTGTAGAAAGAGTGGCCTTGATCGCCGTCTGCATCGTAGATGTAGGCGCCCGCTGGGCTACTGAATTCAATGGACGCTTGGGTCGAATTCCCATCGTAGATGTTGATTGCGTCGCGGAACTCGCCGTTCGGCTCTACGATTACGACCCGAGTTGTGCGACGGCCAACCGGGCCAGCGCTGATCGCGACAAAGAGCTTGTTGCCAAACCGGCCGGTTTGATCGAAACGGACCGTCGAAACGGCCTTTACCAAGTTGGCGGGGATGCGGGCGAATAACTCCTCTCCGCCGGCCGAAAATCTCCAGAGTAATACCTCTTCACCAGCGGAAGCGGTATTGCGGATGGTGGTACCCATGATCCCGGTGCCGTATTCGGGATTCGCGATAAAATCCATGTTGCCCGGTTTCAATGACGACCACTGCTCGACAGCGAAGCCGAGCGGAACGGACATATCGACGGGTGGCTGTGTGACGTCCCACAGCAGAATTGTGCCGTGATGGCTGGCACCAGCGATGGTGTTTCCATCGGGACTAAACGCAACGCTATGGACCCCATGAGTATGGTCTAGCGTTTGCTTGTGTGCTCCGGTGTGGGCATCCCACAGCCGCATCTCGGGGCCCCTTCGGCGCCACCACAGCCCCCCGCTGGCACTGGCGATGGTTTTTCCATCGGGGCTGAACGCAACGCTAGTAACCCCAGCAGTATGGTATAGCGTTTGCTTGTGCTCTTCGGTGCGTGCATCCCACAGCCGCAGCGAGAAGCCCCGCCCCCACTCCCAGTCCCACTGCCCACTGGCATTGGCGATGGTGTTTCCATCGGGACTAAACGCAACGCTAGTAACCCCAGAAATACGGTCTCTTAAGGTCTTGTGCGCTCCGGTGTGCACATCCCACAGCAAAGTTGTGCTGTGAAGGCTCGCACCGGCGATGGTTTTTCCATCGGGGCTGAACGCAACGCTAGTGATCCCATAAGTATGGCCTTTTAGGGTCTGCTTGTGCTCTCCGGTGTGTGTATCCCACAGCCGCACGGTGTAGTCCCCACTCGGAGTCCACGGCCCTGTGTAGTCCCGACTCGCCCTCCACTGTTGCACGATGTGGTGGGCCCCACTGGCACTGGCGATGGTGTTTCCATCGGGGCTGAACGCAACGCTATAGACTGTAGAAGTATGGCCTGTTAGGGTCTGCCTGTTTGTCCCGGTGTGTGCATCCCACAGCCGCACGGTGTGGTCCCCATTGGCACTGGCGATGGTGTTTCCATCGGGGCTGAACGCAACGCTATAGACCGTAGAAGTATGGCCTCTTAGGGTCTGTTTTTGCGTTCCGTTGTGGGCATCCCACAGCCGCACCGTATGGTCCCAACTGGCACTGGCGATGGTCTGTCCATCGGGACTAAACGCAACGCTAATGACTGCAGAAGTATGGCCTGTTAGGGTCTGTTTTTGCGTTCCGGTGCGCGCATCCCACAGCCGCACCGTGTAGTCCCGACTGGCACTGGCAATGGTGTTTCCGTCGGGACTAAACGCAATGCTATAGACATCATTCGCATGGCCTTTTAGGGTCTGCCTGTGTGTTCCAGTGTGGACATCCCACAGCCACACCTCGCCAGCCGAACTGGCACTGGCGATGGTGTTTCCATCGGGACTAAACGCAACGCTATAGACCCCAGAAGTGTGGCCTGTTAGGGTCTGTTTTCGCGTTCCAGTTTGGACATCCCACAGCCACACCTCGCCAGCCGAACTGGCACTGGCGATGGTTTGTCCATCGGGGCTAAACGCAACGCTAGTAACCCCAGAAGTATGGCGTGTTAGGGTCTGCCTTTGCGTTCCGGTGCGTACATCCCACAGCGTTGTCGTATAGTTCCAACCATTCCAATTCCTCCAACTCCAACTGGCACTGGCGATGGTTTGTCCATCGGGACTAAACGCAACGCTAGTAACCCCAGAAGTACGGTCGCTTAGGGTCTGCCTTTGTGTTCCGGTGTGGGCATCCCACAGCAGAATCGTGCCGCGATAACTGGCACTGACGATGGTTTGTCCATCGGGGCTAAACGCAACGCTAGTAACCTCAGAAGTGTGGCCTGTGAGTAAGGCGACCTCTTGATGGGTTGTCGCGTCATAGAGCCAAATACCGATTTCACTCGCCACCGCGAGACGAGTGCCGTCGGGAGAGTACGCGATATTACCCGACAGCCTTCCTTTACCGAGGCGCATTTTGGCCCCTTCGGGCAAACTCCATTGCGTATAGTCTTGGGCGAAGGTGCTGAGCGAAAATAAAGATAACAGAATCAATGCGATGCTTGTTTTCATGTTCAGTCCTCCACGTTTACACCAGTCGTTAGCGTCAAAACTTACCCTAACCACTACCAGAACGGAGCAGCTGTGTCAATAGTGATGGACACTAGTGCTCTGCTGCAAGCGGGCGCGTCGGCCGCAGCCCAAAAAAAGCGGCCATGATCAAGCCACTGGCAATCCGCGCTGCACAGGCCAAGCCAAAAACGGCCCCGTAGCCATAGTCGAGGATGAGTATGCCGCCGATGAGGCTGCCGAGAAAGTTCAGAAGCTGGAAGCCACACACGCGCAGACCCTGGATCCGCGCCCAATAGCGCCGCGGCAGCACTTGGGTGGAGAAGTGCTGGTCGGACGGGTTGTCGATGACTTCACCGATGCGCGTGAGCAGGAACATGGGTACGGCTAATGGCAGGCTGATAAAGGCCCCCATAATCCCGAGGGCACTGCCGCCCATAATGCGGGATGGAAGGATGGTCAGCGTCGCTCCGAAGCGGCGCACTAGCGTTGGCGCAGCAAAGGTCGCTGGCAGGCTAGCGAATTGGCTGAGAAAGAAGATCGCACCGATTGCAGCCGGGCCGACGCCTAACTCGGACTCGAAGAACACGTTGAAGAATGGGTACGTCAGCCCCATAGAGAAACCGCGCGTGCCGCTCAAGGCCGTAATAGCGGCAAAGACGCGCCACGGTGCGGCGACTGGCTCAGCCTCGTCTGGCGATCGGGTAGGTGTGGATGCTTGTTCGCGGCGGGCTGAACCGGATGCGTACAACAGGGGCACAACGGCGAGGAGCGAACAAGCCGCGCCGAGAAACAGCGCATAGCGGAAGGGCGCGGGAGCCTCGGTAGAAAGGCCGAGAAAGTAGCCCATGACCCCGGGCATGAAGCCACCGATTAGGCTCAAGAGCATGCGGACGACTATTTGCAGCGCCGACCAAATGGCGAGGGCTTCGGCGCGCCGCGCCGGATGGGCGTTGTCTGAGAGGAAGGGCACGTGATTGACCCAGACGAAGGCCATGGCCACGCCGCCGACAAATGAAAACGCCAGCAGTGCGCCCGACGACGTGGTCAAGCACAGGCCCAACTGGGAGATGGCCAGCAGCAGCCCCGAGGCTATGAGGAAGGGCCGGCGACCGAGGCGGTCGCTGAGGATGCCAACGGGTAGGGCTAACAGGCCGGTCGCCAGCGGGGCCATGCTGGCGACTTGGCCGATAAAATCCTCTTGGTAGCTCAGGCGCAGTAGATAGAGGTTGTACAGCAGGGAAAAGAGCGCCATGCCGGCGTTGATCGAGGTGCCAAAAGCGAAAAACAGCCGGACATTGCGGTTGAACTCCCGCAACCGAAAGCGGCTTAGGGCGTGGCCGATGGGCATCCGGCGTGGCGCTCGGCAAACACCTCTGCGGCTTTTTTCGCCGCTAGCTTGGAGGCATGGACGCGGTCGGCAAAGCTCAATGCCATGCCGGTCTCAATGGTGAAAGAGGGGCCGTAGGTATGGGCCGCGAAGTCGGCGAGATTGAAGCCCTCGCCGCGCTGCTGGGGGTTGAGCCAGAAGACGCTGGGCGGCCCTTTAGTAAAAAAAGATCCGGGCAAGTAATCGCTCGGGGCGAGTGCCACGCCAGCGGCTGCGACCGCGGCGATCATGGTGTCGGCCATGCGCTCTTCCCACTGCTGGTCGCTGGGGGTGCGCTGGTGGCGCGCCGAAAACCAGAAGAAATCGCCTCCGTGCTCGTGGAGGTCCAGCGTCAGGCCGGGCTGGATGGCGGCCATTAGGTCGCGAGTGCAGCGCGACTCAACGGGTGCCCAAGGGGTGTCGTGGAAGCGGTTGAGGTGGAGGACTTCGCCGTTGGGGTCAATTATCAGCGTGTACGCGCGTTCGAGGCCGGGGTTGCTGGCGGCAAAGTAGAGCCGCCGGCCTTTGAGTGCTTCGATCCAATCTCCTACTGGATGGTTGTACAGGTTACTCGTCGCGTAGCCGTACTCGCCGATGAGGGCGACCACCGTATCGTCTTGTTCATAGAGGACCTCACCGCGCTTTTTGAGCAACGGGGCGACGTCGGCGAGGCCGCCGAGGTTTGGGGTTTCGCCTAGGCTCAGGCTGAGCGCGTAGGCGAGGCCGTTCATGCCGATGGGGTCGCGGCTGGGGATGGTGTAGAGCTGGTGTTCGGTGTCGATTTCGTCAATGAGATTGCAGGCTGCGCTGACGCCAGCCTGTTCGGTGGCATGGCTGCCGGCGCTGATGAGGATGGCCGGTGTTTTGTCGCCGCCGCTTTTGATCGCGACAAGGGGCTGTCCGTCGGGGGCGCAGCCGAGGGGGTGCAAAGTGTGGCCGTTGTCTTGGATATAGGCGAGCAGGTCGGCGTAGCTAGCAAATGGCTGCATGGCGTTTAGGCGCAGAGGGGATGCGCCATTTGCTGGCGGCGGAAGGGGACGTCGATGTGGCCGTCTTGGTTAATGGCCGACATGGTGGCGCGCGCTTCTAGCCACAGTCGATGCCACTCGGCCGGGTCGCGCAGTTCGCTGTCTGGGTCGCGGCGGCTGCGGGCGACAAACCCGGGGAAGGCAATGCGCCCAGTGGGCTGGTCGGTGGGATTGTAGCGCAGGTCAAAGCTCCAGCGGACCTCGTCGCTGATGTTGGGATAGGAGCCGTGGACGGTCTGTTTGTGGACGCAGATGACATCGCCGCGCTCGACCGGCAGGGGAATGGCTCGATCGGCTGCGAAGAGCTTTTCTGGGACTTGGGCTGCACCGGCAAATTGGGGCGCGTTGTCCATATAGTTGGGGCAGTGCGGCAGCAGCCCGCTTTTGTGCGAGCCGGGCGCAACCATCAGCGGCCCCTTCTCGATGGGGGTGTCTTGTAGCGAGAACCACACCGTCAGCATCTGGGTGTCGTCGGCTTCCTCGGTTACGACACCGTGGTCTTGGTGCCACTGGGTCGCGCCGAGGATGGCGTTGCCGTATTGGTTTTTGGGCAGATGGTGCTCGGGCGGCTTGATACGCACGTGCTGGACCGGGTTGGAGTAGATCTCCGGGCCAATTAGGGACTCGACGATATCGAGCAGATTCGGGTTAGTAAAGGCGCGGAATACGGCTGGTCCGGCCCAGAAGGGCGTGTCGGGTTGGACGTTTTGAAAGGGCAGCGAGAAGTCGAAAAACTGGCTGTGGACGCGGCCGGTTTCAACGCAAATTTGGATATAGCGGTCGCCAAAATCGAGCGTTTCGTAGCGCGAGCTAATTTCGCCTTGAGCGTAGAGTTGGTCGGCCAAGCGGTCGAGGACGGTGGCGTATTCGTCGATGACCGGGTCGAGGGTGGCAACCGGGTCGAGGACGCCTTTGACGACGACGTAGCCTTCGCTGGCGAAGTGGTCGAGCTGGTCGGGGGTGAGCGCGGGCATGGTTTTCCTCCGGTGAATGCGCGGGGTACGTATTGTCTTTACAATAACAAGGGCCATGCGTATGAGGCAAGCGCGGATTGGCGGGCACTGCGGTTAAAACGCCATCGAGAGTAGGACTCACCCGCTAGGCAATTCCGGGAAGTAGGTCGAGTAGAAGCCGCGGTCCCGGGTGAGCAAGGTTTCGGCTTTAACAACCGCGTGGGCGCCGATCAGAAAGTCGGTAATCCATCTATCACGGGACGCACAAGTATTCGCGTATGGGGCTGATTTTAGGCTCGATCCGTTCTTGGTCTTATGTTATGGTATCACTACGCGAAACCACGACCTCAATTAGCGTCGTTCAGGCGCGGGAGACCGGAATATGAAATTGATTCTCGTAGGTTGCGAATACGCTGGCAAGACGACTTTGGCCAATGCCATCGTCGGTTGGCTCGAGCGCACCTCTACGGCGGTTTCCACCTAATGTTCCCAGCTATGTACCACCGCTGGACGGCCACGGTGGATGTGCAATTGGCGACTAGCCGCGACGGCTTGCTGTGGAGCCGGCCCGAGCGCAAGCTTGGAGAATTAGGTTTGACGTTAAGGCATTAAATATGTCAGGTCCGTATCGCATCGTCGAAGTGAAATCTAAATGGGTCATTGATTGGGAAGATATGGGAACCAAGACGAAGTTCTGGTATCGCGATCCCGATGACGATGTAAACTGGCTCTTCAAGTATCCTCGGCAAAACACAGGGGAACACTGGGCGGAGAAAATTGCCGCAGAAGTTGCGTCTGTGCTAGGAATTAGACACGCGAAGGTGGAATTGGCACGGTTTGAAGGTGATTGTGGTTCGGTGACAAAATCGTTTGCTCGCGGCGGCAGAGCACTATACCACGGTAACCAAATGTTGGAAGGGGTCGTTCGCGATTACGAGCTTGGGAGAAGATTTCGCCAATCACAGCATACACTAGTGAATATATTTAAAGTAATGGACCGTGTTTTTACCAGAGATGAGATTGCGATTCGAGCGAAACGCACCATTGCAAGCTATACAGTTCTGGATGCTTTGATTGGCAATACGGATCGACATCACGAAAACTGGGGCTTGCTTCTCCGCCGTCAAGGCTACAGCTTAAAGGGTTTTGTGGCGTTGTCTTTCGATCACGCTTCCTCGCTAGGACGAGAACTACTGGACGACCACCGCGATAGATTCTTGAAGGAAAATCGCGTAGGCGGTTATGTAGAAAAAGGACACGGAGCCATTTACTGGTCTGAAGATGAGCAGCGTGGCCCTAGCCCTCTGGAATTGGTGCGGCGGGCGGCCCGTGACTATTCAGACTTCTTCCGGCCAGTGCTCCTGAACCTCGCAAAGATGGACGAGCACGTTTTTTTAAAAATAGTCGAGAGGATACCTTCTGATTGGATGACTTCTTCGGCGCGTGAATTTGCGGTTAAACTTTTATGCTATAATTACAACCAGTTAAGGGAGATTTTTCGATGAAAATGAAAACCTTGTTTTTAGCATGGCAGGGCCAAAAAACGGAAGGCCGACCGTGGTTTCCGGTGGGTAGGCTGGATATCATCAACTCGGATCTTTATCGCTATCGCTTCCGCTACATCGGCGGTGCGAAACAAGCTGGGTATCTTCCGTTTATTGATTTCCCTGAGTTATATAAAGATTATTACTCCTCAGAGTTGTTTCCGTTGTTCCGAAATCGCGTCATTGCAGAGGGAAGGCCGGACCGCACGGACTATCTGTGCAATCTCGATCTTCCCGAGGATGCGGCCCCGTTCGAGATTCTATCGGTCAGTGGCGGCTCTCGCATCACGGACGCCTACGAAGTATTTCCAAAACTCGAAAAGGACGCTGATGGCTATTTTACCTGTAGATTCTTCTTGCACAGTTGGCAACGTGTAAGTGAAATGGCTCAAGAGCGAATTGAAGACCTGAAGGCAGGAGAGGAACTTTACCTAACTCTCGAATTGACCAATCCGGCGACCAAACTGGCAGTCCAAATCCAGACGAAGGATTACTATATGATCGGTTGGACACCGCGCTATCTCGTGAGCGATCTGGCCATGGCGATGGCCGAAGGCCCCAATGACTACAACGCGAAGGTAGTGCGTGTTAATCCTATGCCAGCACCATCAAATCAGCGCGTTTTGATTGAAATGCGCGGTAGCTGGAATAAGCACAAACCGATGAGCGGCAAGAATTTCCAGCCTTTGGTCTCTGAGCACAGCGCGGTTGAGCCAAATGTTGAAGATCTTGAACGTTATCGAGTCGCTTTGTAATCCAATCCGCAGATCGTCTCAGGTAGCGATTGATACTGGCTCTTGAGGCAGTGGGGTCAATTTTAATATCTTACTAGTCATGCAACGGGCATACCGATTTAGGCTTTATCCAACCCAAGAGCTAGCTACAGTGGCTTACTGTGCGCCGAGAAAGGAGGGGCTTTAGCAAGGGCGTACGGCATGCTTTTTGTCGAGTTTTTTTACTCTCAAACGAGGAAAATTACATGAGAACGCATGCACAGATGCTTTGGGGGGGAGCCTGGGTGCTCCTCATCAGTGCGACCGCTTGGGGGCATGT
This sequence comes from Candidatus Latescibacterota bacterium, assembly GCA_965221515.1. GTDB lineage: Bacteria > Latescibacterota > UBA2968 > UBA8231 > UBA8231. Next base: position 1,486,591 of record OZ244897.1, on the reverse strand, counting down.
GGGGACTGAGTATTTTTATCCGCAGGTGCCCGATCCAGCCTCTATGGTCATGGATGGCAATGACGACGACTGGGGCTGGCTCGACCAAGAGGAGTTTGCCATCACTACAGATCAGATGTTTGGCCAGCAGGGCGAAGAGATTCCGCGCGAGGATTTCAACGCGGCCTTCTGGATGGCGTGGAGTGCGCCGCCGGACAATCGGTTCTACTTCTACGCTGTGGTGGCCGACGACACGCTCAAGATGCTCGAATCCGATCAGAAGCGCTGGTGGTCGGATGACATTATCCAAATCACGTTTGATGCCGATCACTCGGGCGGCGACTTCTTAGGTGAAAACTTAGACCACGTGTTTAATGGCCAGCGCTACCATCTCCGCATCAATCCGGGGCCAGGTCAGCCGGTTGCGTACAACAGCCAACTCGAATACATCGACCTGCCAGAGATCGGCTGGAGCTCCGATATATACAACGGCGAGCCAACGCCTTGGTTTGAAGTGGGCTGGACCCTGCTACCATCGGGGGCCGGGCATGGCTCTACCAATGTCACGTGGACCATGGAGTTCCGCTGTGCTCTGTGGGATACCTATGCAACGACGCCCGAGGAGAGCGTACGCCACGTGTTTGAGGAAAATCAGGTGATACACGTCGGTCCCAAGTTCAATGACCGCGAGCCAGTCGCCTCGGACGAAGCATCGCCGTTCCGGCACAACGTGCTGGTCTTGGGAGCGGCCGCCGCGCAAGACCAAAAGGGCGATCAGATGCTCGATTGGATTGGCTTAGGTACCGACGAGCCGTCGGCTGTAGAAGACATCTCGTGGGGGCGGATTAAGAGCCATTTGCAAGGCCAGTTGGATTGAAGGGTGAAAACTACAACCTGCTAACGCGAGCGGTGTCGGCAGAAACATGCCGACACCGCTTTGCTGTTTGGCACCACCGCCAGGGCCGCAGGCTGTTGCAATGAACATTTCCGCGCTCGATAGTGCGATTATGGCGGCCTATTTGCTCGTGGTCGTCGCCATAGCGGTTGTCAGTAGCCGCCGCGTCCGCGGCACGAGCGACTTCTTCCTCGCTGGACGCAGTATGCGCTGGCCCTTTGTCGGCGCATCCATGTTTGCCACCAACATTTCCGCCGAGCAGTTCGTCGGCCAAGCCGGTTTGGCCTTTGTCGTCGGTTTGGCGGTCGCCAATTACCAGCTAGCCGGGGTATTGGCCTTTGTGGCAATGGGGGCCGTTTTCCTACCCATATACATGCGGCTGGGCCTTTACACCACGCCGGAGTTTTTGGAGCGGCGCTACGGGCCGGAGAGCCGCCGCTTTTTTTCTTTGCTCACCTTAGTGACTATCACCTTTGCTGGCATCCCCGGCTCCCTATATGCCGGCGGGCGGGTGATGGAGGTGCTGCTCGGGTTTGAGTCGATTGTGCCGGGGGTGTTGATCTTGGCCCTGGCAGCCGGTCCGTACGCCATGGCCGGTGGTTTGCGCACCGTCATCTTGACGGATTTTGTCCAGTGCTTGTTGTTGGTCGTCGGGGGCGTGGCCATGCTCTGGATCGGCTTGGACTATCTTGGGGGCTGGGACGTCTTTGCGACGCGGATGCAGGAGCTACAAGGAGCCGACGACTGGGACATGCTGGCGCTAGTACAGCCGCTGGACCATCCCCACGTGCCTTGGACTGGCGTGCTATTGGGGCTGACGATACATGCCTTGGCCTTTGGGGCGACCAGTCACGTCATGGTGCAGCGCGCCTTGGCGGCTCGCAGCGTCCACGAGGCGCGGATGGGTGGACTGCTGGCTGGTCTATTAAAGGTAGTGGCGGTCTTTATCGTTTTGATTCCCGGGCTGATGGGCTACGTCATGGCACAGGGAGCACAGCCACTGCTCGAAGTCGCCAGCCCAGATCAGCTCTATCCAGCGATGGTGCAAACCCTGCTGCCGACCGGCCTGGTGGGCTTGGTGTTGGCCGGGTTGATCGCGGCGCTAATGAGCTCGCTAGACTCGGAAATTTGTGCGGCCTCGGGCCTGTTTGCCATGGATTGGTATCAGCCCTATCGGCCGGCGGCGACGCAGCAGCGCTTGATATGGGCGGGGCGCATCTTGGCCGCTGCGGTAGTTGTCATCGGGGTGTTGTGGGCGATTGTGGTCATTCCGCAGTTCCGCTTTCTCTACGAATATCTGGCCAAGTTTGCCTCCTATGTACCAGGCACTATTGTGGCTTGTTTTCTGTGGGGCATGGTGTCGAAGCGGCCCACTCGTAAAGGGGCTTTTGCGACCCTGATCGCTGGTTCGATCTTTGGCATTTTCCTGTGGCTGGTCAACGACTCGGCAGTGCTCAATCGGCTGGTCTGTGGCGCAGAGGGATTGGGGCTGGCCTTTTTGGAGATGCACTTTCTGCACGCCGCCTTCGTCATTTTTGCCGTGGCCAGCGTATTGCTTTTTGGCTTCAGCTTGGCGTTTGGCGACGAGAGACCGGTCGTCTTAGAGCAAGGCGACGAGACGCTGATGCCGACCCGGAGGCAGGATCGGGTTTATTGGCTGGGCGCGGTGGGCTTGCTGGTGGTGTACGGGATGGTGTATTGGTATTTCTTTTGAGCTGCCGGATGCCGGGGCTAATCGGGTGCAACGAGATAACGGCACAGCGTTTTGCCGCGCTCTGCAAGGGCGTCGTAGCGGGAGCGGGGCATGGCCCCATCTGGTTGGGATCGGCGAAACCAAGGCGCGTAATAGCCGACGCTGGTCATAATGCGGATGTCTTCGGAGGTGTTAGCCGTGCCGCCGTGCCAGCAGCGCACGTCGCGGATGAGGGCCGAGCGGGTTGGCGCACAGGCAATAGAATGCTGCATCCAGGCCGGTTCGTCTGCAAGGCTGGGGATGGGATGGCGCGAGCGGTGGGTGCCGCGGATGAAGCGCGTGGCGCCGTTTTTCGCGCTAAAATCAATCATGGGAAAGTTGACCACGACAAAAGGCGTGGGCAGGTCCATGATGGTAACGCGCTGTTCGGGATCGTTGATCAAGTCGGGCATGTCGCGGTGCAGCGGCTGGATTTTGGCACCGGGTAGCGAGTAATCGCCGCCGCCGCCGCTGCAAGTAAACTGGTCGCTGGCAAAAATGGCCTCGACGATCGGCAAAATGGTCGGCAAGTCCACGAGCATGGCCCATTCGGGATGGTGGATCTGCGAGCCAAAAGAATAGCGCGCAAAGCCTCGGTTGGCTTTATCGAGCGGGATAGTGGCGGTCTGCTCGGCCACGACGCGGTGGGCGCCTTCTTTGAGATAGGTAAATTGTTGGTCAGTCAGCGCGTCGGTGACCACGGCAAAACCATCGCGGTGAAAGAGGGCGGCGGCGCGGTCGCTGGCGTCTGGGGTGACGGGTTCGAGAATGAGCATAGAATCTCCAGTGTTGTGGGGTGGAGGTAAATATGCTATTTAGCCCTGTGTTGTGCTATCTACCAAGGGAGAAAAAATGGGAAATCGTCCGCAAGTACTCATCGCCTGTAGCGAGCGAGTGCGGCATGGCTATCTACCGCCCGAGGAACTGACGCGCCTAGCGCAGGTTGCCGATTGGTCGTGGTTTGCCGGTGAGGGCGGCAACATTTACCAAGCTAGCGAAGACGCCGCGGCCATTGCGCGGTTGGTAAAAGAATTAGCGGGAGTCGATGCGCTGGTGGTCTGCCATGGCGCACCGAGGGTTGATGCGGAGGTCTTGGCCGCCTGCCCTCGGCTGCGCTTCATCGGCGAATTGGAAGGCGACCGCTTTGCCTCGCGGATCGATTTGGACGCGGCGTGGGCACGGGGCATCCGCACGGTCGATACGACGAACGGCTCGTCCTATCCAGTGGCCGAATGGGCCTTGGCGCTGACGCTGATTGCGATGCGCAATGCCGGGGCGCTGTTCCGCCGCATCCTCGCGAGGAATACCCAAGACCGGTCCACCATTGAGCCGATGGCTGGGGTGCTCACCGGCAAGCGGGTGGGGTTGATCGGCGGCGGGCACATGGGGCGGCGGCTGATGAAACTGTTGCGGCCCTTTGAAGTCGAGCTGTGGGTCCACGATCCCTATCTGTCGCCGGAGTTAGCCGAGGCGTTGGGCTTTTTGCTAACGTCGCTAGACAACGTGCTGTCGCAGTGCGATGCCATTGTCTGCGTCGCGCCGCTGACGCCGCAGACTCAGGGCATGATTGGCCGACGCGAGTTGGAGCTGATTCCATCGGGCGCGGCTTTGGTCAACGTGTCGCGCGGGCCGATCTTCGACTCTGCGGCCCTAACTGAGCGCCTCAAGCGCGGCGACATTGCCGCCGGCTTTGATGTCTTTGACCCGGAGCCGATCCCGGCCGACAGCGAGATTATCGACTTGCCCAATGTGTTTTTGACCCCGCATTTTTCCGGGCGCACAGGCGACGCATATCCGCATTTTTTTCGCCTTATGGTCGATGAATTAGAGCGCTTTTTCGCCGGCCATCAGACCTATTTTGACCTGACGCCGCGCTCGCGCGCCAACCGCCAAGGACGTCCATGAAACATCCCAATGTCCTCTACATCTTCACCGATCAGCAGCGCGTGGATACGCTGCGCTGCTATGGCAACGAGCAAATCGAGACCCCAGCCCTCGACGGGCTGGCCACCGACGGCTTTGTCTTTGAAAACGCCTATGTGAGCCAGCCGGTGTGCAGCCCGGCGCGCGCCACCATGCTGACTGGACTGTGGCCGCACACGGCTGGCGTGCCCGCGTGTAATGTGCCGCTGGCCGCCGAGGTACCGACGTTTGCCGAGATGCTGCCAGCCGCATACCAGACGGCTTTTATGGGCAAATGGCACTTGGGAGATGAGATTTTTCCCCAGCACGGGTTTACAACCTGGGTCGGCAGCGAGGACTCGTATAGACGCAGCTATTCCACACCGGAGCGGCTGGACACGCTCAGTCCGTATCACCACTTCTTGGTTGAGCAGGGGTTTGTGCCCGATGCGGAAAACCTCGGCCAGCGCGTATTCTCGCGTCACGCCGCGGCCTCTATGCCGGCGGAATACACCAAGGCGGCGTTTTTAGGCGATCGAGCGGCGGAGTACATTGGCCAGAGTGGCGACGCGCCGTTTGCCCTGTGCGTCAGCTATTTGGAGCCGCATCCGCCGCACACTGGGCCGCTCAACGAATACTACGACCCGGCGACTCTGCCGACTGGGCCGAGCTTTAGGCAGCCCCCGCCGGACGACGCGCCCTTGATCGTGCGGCTGATGGCGGCGTTTTACTCGGCTTCGGAAAACTACGGATTGGATTTGCAGACTGAGGCTGGCTGGCGCGGGCTGATGGCCCGCTATTGGGGCAATGTGACCTTGGTGGATCGCTCGGTGGCTAAAATTCTCCAAGCCTTAGAAGACAGCGGCAAGGCCGACGACACCATTGTGATTTTTACGTCGGATCACGGCGAACTCATGGGCGATCACGGGATTTTGGGCAAGACCCTAATGTACGAGGAGTCGATTAAAGTGCCGCTGCTGTTGCGTGCGCCCATGTTGGGTGTGGAGCCGCAGCGGATCGGCGGCCGGTTTAGCCACATCGACTTGGTGCCTACGCTGCTGGACTTGCTGGGGTTGGCAGTGCCGGACCATTTGCCGGGACAAAGCCGAGTGCCGGTGTTGTGCGGCGGCGACGATTTGGCGGCCAACGATGTATTTGTCGAGTGGAGCGGTGCCGATGGCCACCCGCCGGCCTCGCTTGGCGAAGCCGAGCCGAACCGCAGCTTGGTCCATCCGCTGCGAACTCTAGTCGCCGCCGATGGCTGGAAGCTCAACCTATACGGCAAGGGCCAAGGCGAACTATACGATCTGAACGCAGACCCCCACGAGTTGGAGAATCTATACCATCAGCGCCAGCACCAAGCGCGGATCGGCGAACTGAGGGCGCGGATTTGCGCTTGGCAGCAGCAGACCGGCGACGAGGTGGCGGTGTCCTAAGAAGACCGCGGGAAAAGTTTTCCTTCTAACGCCTCGGCGTAGGTTTGTGGTTGCCCGGAATGGTCGCCGCCGAGCCAGCGATAGGCCCGGGGATAGAGCGCGAGCGAGCGGTCGGCGAGTGGCAAGTCGAGCGGTACGTTGCCCCACAGTGCCGAGTACTTGGCGGCGATGGCTACTTCGAGCGACTGGCGCAGGTCGTGGCCGGAGATGTACAGCTCGCCGCCGTTTTCTAGTACATCCAAAAACGACAGCACTGAAGTGCCCAAGTAGGAAAAGCGAGGGTATTTGAGTGGGGTATAAGGGCGGTCGATCTTTATGCGGCCGCGGCCGTGGAAAATTTCGGGCGGTCCCCAGTCCCAGCGCACGAGCGCGTCGTCGGTCCACACTTCTACCCCGCGGCTGGGCGTCGGTTGGCCAAAGACCGGACAGACCAGGCCATTGCTGAGCAAAAATTGTCCGTTGATGATCAATCCCTCGTCGTCGTCGCGCACCAGAGCCTCCGGCGGCGTGCCCCAAGCGGCGACTTGGGTGATCTCGGCTTGGGTGAAGAGCCGCAAAACGGCGATGTGCTGGCAGCCCCCGCCGGAAATCTCGCCCCCCCAGCCGTGGACGCTGGCTCCGCGCAAGGAGCCGTACTCGCCGGCGCAAAGCCATTCAGCCGCTTCTTGCACCTCGCCCATGGCCCGTTGTAGGTTGCCGCCGGCAAAGACCACGCCCCGCGCTTGGCATTCCTCGACCATGGCATCGACATCCGACAGGCGGGCCTCAATCGGCTTATCGGTGGAAACCCCCTTGACGCCAGCTTGCGCCGCGGCGATGACGGCCTCTTTGATGTACTGGCCGGGCAGGACGACTGCGGCAATGTCGGGGACGACGTGCCGGAAGAGGTCTTGCGCGTCTTGGTAGAGGGCGCGGAGGCCAAAGCGCTCGCCGACGGCTTGGCGGCGCTCGGGGTTGTATTCGGCGATGGCGACCAGTTCGGTGTTGGGCAGGGTTTGATAGACTTCGGCGTAGTGCTGGCCGAGACGGCCACAGCCGATGATGGCGACTGTGTATTTTTTGCTCATAAACAGTTCCTTTTAGGTCGAAGCACCCGCTCGGTAAGTTGTTGCGACCCAAGCGGCGACCGTCAGCGTTTTGTCGAGGGAGCAGTCGAGCGCGAAGGGGGCGGTGGATGTGCTGCGGGTGATTTTCACGAGAGCCTCTCTTAGGTCCAAATGGGCCAGTCGCGTTCTTGGAGTTTGCGCCAGAGCTGGTCGAAGTCTGCGCTGCCGTCGTCTTCGCGCTCGCTGAGGCGGATGCCGGGGGCGAAGGCTTCGTCAACGCCTTGTTTCATCAGGCGCTCGGCCTGTTGCAGGTTGCGGTAGTAGTGTTCCAAGTCGCCGGGCAGGGTTACGACCGAGAAGTGGCGCGGCCATTGCGGCGCGGGTGCGGCGCGGTAGCGCTCGATTGCGTCCTCGTCTAGTTCGACGCCTAAACCCGGGCCGCTGGGCACCTGCATGAAGCCGCGTTGGACTTGATGCGGCTCGACGATTAGATCGTCTGCGTACGCGTGATGGGCGGCTACGCCCGGCAGGGTGGCCGTGTGCATGACCGCGCCGAGGTGGCAGGCAAAGGCTGCGGTGATGCCGGTGCCGACGTATTGCAAGAGGATCGGGGTATTAGCTGCGGCAAAGGCCCAAGAAGCGGCCAGCGCGTTGCGGATGGTTTCGTGGCTGCAAAGAGCACCGTCGAAATCGCCGGCGCGCAGTCCAAGCCAAGGGCCGGAAGGCTGGCGCGAGGGGCCGTCGAAGATCGTGCTGACGCCGTGGAGGTAGAAGGGAATGCGGATTTCTTGGTGCAAGCGCCGCCAGCCCTCGATGTCATAGGCGAAGATCGGCTCCTCGATCCCTTTGACTATGGGAATTTGCTCTAGCTGGCGCAGGAGGGGCAAAGCTCTTTCGACGTTGACGAGTGCGCCGTTGAAATCGAATTCAATGCGGAAGTCGGGCGGGGCGGCTTCCTGCATGGCTTGGGCTTGCTCGACCACATCGTAGAAGGCGCGGGCTTTGCACTTCAGCCCGCGATAGCCGCGGGACGCGGCTTCTTGCACCTCGGCGGCTGAGTCCTCGGGCGACATGCTGGGCATCCACCACCCCATGCTCACCCATTCCCGCACTTGTTGGCCCATCAGCTTCCAAGCCGGCAGCCCGAGGTGTTGGCCCATCAGGTCGTAGCAGGCCATGTCGAGATTGAAGCGCCCGGTGCCCATGACGTGGTCGAACGGGTTGGTGCCGAGGTAGGGGTCGAGCAAGCTCTGTGCAAAGGGCTGGCCGGGGTTTTCGCCCAAGCCTATTAGGCCGGTGTCGGTATGGAACTTGTACACAGTCACCTCTTCGGTCATGCCGAAGTGATAGAACGCCTTGCGGATGCGATCCTCGTAGGGAACGCGCAGGGGAATGGCTTCAATGGCGGTGATTTTCACGGCGTGGCTCCTGTCTGCGCTGGGTTGGCCAAATCGACTTCAGTGCAAGTTGGGGGAAGGTACGATTCCTTGACTTCGCACGCAAAAAAGCGATGATAGAGTAGCAGGATCGAAAAAAGCCTAGCCGTACTAGCAAAAAATCCCCTAAAACGCGAACTGCGAGCATTGTCGATGCTGTTGGCAGAGATGAGGAGTAGATAATGAAAAAAGTTTGGCTCTTGCTTTTGTGTTGGACCGCTGTTGCATGGGGTGCTGAGGTTCCGTTTAGCCGAGGCGTCAACTTGACCAATTGGCTGCAAGTGCCCAGTGCCCAAAACGTGCATTTTGCCAAGTTTAGCCGAACCGATTTTGGGCATATTCAGCAGCTTGGCTGCGACGTGGTGCGCCTGCCTATTAACCTGCACGCGATGACTAGCGGGCCGCCAGATTACCGCATTGATCCCTTGCTGTACGTCTTTCTCGATCAAATTGCGAATTGGGCCGATGAGTTGGGGCTGCATCTGATTTTGGACAACCACTCGTTTGATCCGGCGGTGAGTACGGCGCCGGATATCGGCGATGTGCTGGTGCCGGTGTGGACCCAGCTTGCCGCGCACTTTGCTGAGCATCCAGCCCAGCTCTACTACGAGATCCTCAACGAGCCGCACGGCATTAGCGACGCGGCTTGGAACGCGATCCAGCAGCAGGTAATCGACGCGATCCGGCAGGTGGATCAGCGGCACGCAATCGTGGTTGGTCCGGCCAACTGGAACAGCTTCCGCAATCTGAACCAAATGCCGGTTTTTGCCGACGACAACCTCGTGTACACGTTTCACTTCTACGAGCCTTTTGTTTTTACCCATCAAGGCGCAAGCTGGACCAATCCCTCCTTGGTGCCGCTGCGCGGTGTGCCCTTTCCCTACGAGCAGTCCCGGATGCCGGCGTTGCCCACGTCGTTGCAGGGCACGTGGGTTGGCACGGCACTGGGCAATTACAGCCAAGAGGGAATCATTACTCAGGTGCGCATGCTGATTGACGAGGCTTCGGCCTTTCAGAAAGAGCGCGGCGTACCGCTGTTTTGCGGGGAGTTTGGGGTCTATAGCCCCAACAGCGACAACAGCGACCGCGTCTTGTGGTACGAAGTGGTGCGGCAGCACTTGGAAGACCGGGATATTGCGTGGACGATTTGGGACTATCGCGGTGGTTTTGGCTTATTCGAGCGCGGGTCGGACGAGTTGTTCGAGTTTGATCTGAACGTGCCGCTGTTGGAGGCGTTGGGGCTGAACGTGCCGCCGCAGCGGGATTTTGTCGCCGCGCCAGACCAACAGGGGTTTGCGCTCTACGAGGATTTCCTTGGCCCGCACTTAGTCGAGTCCAACCACCTTAGTGCCGGCACGGTCGATTACTACGACGAGGTGGCTCCAGCGGTAGGCCGCTACTGTATGCGCTGGGCTGGGGTGCCGCTCTACGGATTCGTCGGTTTTGACTTCAAGCCTTTCAAGGACTTGTCGGCGTTGGTCGCGGGCGACTATGCGGTCGAGTTCTGGGTGCGGGGGGATAGCCCGGGATCGTCGTTTGACATTCGCTTGGTCGATACGGATACGGACGATCCAGACGACCACCCGTGGCGCATGCGCTATACGATAGATGAGCAGGTGGCCGCTTGGGATGGCGCGTGGCACCTGGTGCGCGTTCCCCTGCGCGACTTTGCCGAGCATGGGGCTTGGGAGAATGAGTGGTTCAATCCAATCGGCGCGTTCGACTGGCAGGCCATTGATCGCTTCGACATCGTGGCCGAGCACCACGCCTTAGCCGGAATCCAGTTTTGGTTCGATGAACTGCGGATTGTGGGACCGGCGCTGACAGCCGTGCTCGACGAAGCGGCGGCACAGCCGGTCGCGCTGGCGTTGGCGGCCAATTATCCCAACCCGTTCAACGCGACGACCGCGATCGGCTACGCGCTGCCGGCCGCTGGGCCGGTTCGGCTAGCGGTCTATGCGCTGAACGGCCAGCAGGTGCGGACGCTGGTGCAGGGCGCGGCGGATCCAGGGTGGCACGTGGCGCGCTGGGATGGGCGCGACGACGTAGGACGAGAGGTGGCCAGCGGCGTGTACTTGTATCGCTTGATTACTGTGGGTGGAATGCGGACCGGGAAGATGACGTTGGTGCGCTGAAACGGCAAAGTCAGTGGACCTGGTTATTGCTCATAGCGCAAACGGCGGAATGCGGAGGAACGCGCCTCCTTGCCGAGCCGACTCTTGGGCCAGCAGGCAGGCTTGGGCCGTAGCAAATACCGAGTGGGTGGGGATGAAGAGGTCGGTGCCGCGTTCGATGGCGTCGATCAGGTTGGCGACGAATGCGCCGCTTTGGTCTTCGGGCAAATCGGGTGAGTATGGCGCGCGCTCGTTGGTGGCGATCAGCAGGTGGTTGTCGGCATAGGCGCGCAGGTGTGCCGAGCCGGCCGTGCCCATGACGATGAAGCGGGTGTCGCCAAACGAGGGCGCGGCTTGGGGCGTGAGCCAGTCGGCGGTAAGGGTCGCCAGTGCGCCGTCGGCTAGCGCAAAAGAAGCCTGCACATGGTCGTCTAAGCGCGGCTGATCTGTCAATCGCTTGCAGGTGGTGAGGGCGTGGACGCCGACGCATTCGGCCCCGGTGAGCCAGCGGATTTGATCCACGCCGTGGCAAGCGAGGTCGTGGAACGCACCCGTGTACTGCTTCGGGTCGAAATACCAAGCCGGGGCGGTGGCGCGGCGGATCTTGTGCGGGTGGGTGGAGATGAGGCTGGCTATCGTCCCGAGTGCGCCGTCGAGTATGGCCTGGCGCAGGGCGATAAACGGTGGGTAGCTGCGCGAGGTGAACCACATGGATAGGTGGATTGGGCTGGCGGCCACGGCGCGGCGCATGCGCTCCCAGTCGGCCAGCGAGTGGCACAGGGGTTTGTCGAGCAGCAGATGAATGCCAGCGCGGGCGCAGGTTTCGACGAGGGCGGTTTTTTCGTGGTGGAGCAAGCCTTCGAGAATTAGCTCGGGCTTAGCGCGGTCGATTAGGTCGTCCAGGGTGGCAAAGCGGGGGATGGATGCGTAGCGCGCGCAGAGCGCGTCGTCGTCTTCAACCAAGCCGACGATCTGGCCGTTTGCCGCCTGTACGGCGGATTGGATCATGCCGCTGATGTGACCGTAGTGGACGCCCATGATGCCGATGCGCATGATGAATTCTCCGGGTGAGGTGTGCGCGAAAAAATAAGACGCGGCGGGCTTATGCGCTACGGCTGTTGTAGCGTATATTCAAGCAAGACAAAGTAATATGCCTCACATCCGTAGATAAACCTCCACGCCTATTTGCAAAAAGGTGGCCCATGATGCGTTTGCTCATCGTCTTTTACCTCCTCGTCAGCAGCGTCTATGCCCAAGCACCCGGCGAGGTCTATGTAACCCCTAAAATTGACCTTGGTCTCCAACCAGTCGCCGTTGCCGGGCTGGAGAATCAAACCTTGAATGTCCCGGCTGGTTTTGTCGTCGAGCTGTTCGCCGAGGATATCGGCAAGGCGCGACTGATGGCTTGGAGCCCGGATAGCGTGTTGCACGTGGCCGTCATGGGCACCCGCGGCAATAGCGAGTGGCGTGCCGACCCCAACCGCAGTGGGCGCGTTGTGGCTCTGCCCGACCGCGACGGCGATGGCCGCGCCGACGAGGTGCAGACGGTGGCCGACGATTTGCTGTGGCCCAATAGCGTGGCCTTTTATCAGGGGGCGATGTACGTGGCCGATACCGACGAGGTCGTGCGCTTTACCGATGGCGATGGCGATGGCTTTTACGAAGAGCGCGCAGTTTTTATCGCCGATTTGGCGACGTGGATTCCCGGTTTAGGCGGCGCTGAGCACGTTACGCACACCATTGTCTTCGACGAGGCCAACGAGCGGATATACGTGCATCAAGGCTCCTCCTGCGATCTGTGCCGCGAGCGCGATCCCGAGCGCGCTACGGTGCTGGCTTTTAACCTCGACGGCACTGGACGGCGGATTTTCGCCCGCGGTTTGCGCAACTCCATCGGCTTGGCACTGCATCCGCTGACTGGCCAGTTGTGGGCGACCAACAACGGCCACGATCGCGACCGCTTTGCCAACGGCCGGGACTTGCCGCCGGAGACTATTGTCATCGTGCGCGAAGGCGGGTTTTACGGCTGGCCGTTGGCACACGGTTATCAGGCGTGGGTTGACTTTGAGATTGACGAGTATTTCCGCTCGATTGCGCCCTTTACGCGCCAAGATACGCTTGACGTGGAGCGGATGGAGCGGCCGGTTGCCACGGTCGCGGCCCACACCGCACCAATGGCGATTCACTTTTACACCGGCGACCAATTCCCCGCCGAATACCACAACCAAGCCTTTGTCGCGCTGCGCGCGGGTGTGCGCGGCAACGACTTAGGCTATAAGGTGATGGCGGTGTTTAGCGACCCAGACGGGCAAAATGCCCAAGTAGCTGATTTCCTCACTGGCTTCCGCCCCAATCCGGGGAGCAACCGAGTCTGGGGCAAGCCCGTGGGCTTGGCAAGCGACGCCGAGGGAGTGCTCTACGTCTCTAGCGATCATGCGACGCAGGCGGTTTTTCGGGTGCGGATTGGGCCGCTGATGGGGCAGTGGGAAGTCGGGCCGCCGGATACGGTCTTGGCCGGTCAGCGGCTCGATTTATCCGCGGCGATTGCCCTGACGCGCTTTGATCGAGAAGCCGCCGAGCCGGTCGTCAGTGCCGATTTGAGTGCCTTGGGCGGCAGCACTGAAACGCCGCTTACTGATTTGGGCGGCGGACGCTATCGGCTGGAGGCGGCTTTGGCGGGCGCATCGGCCAACGGGCGCAAGCAGGTCGCGGTGCGGGTGGCGCAAAATACGGCGGAAGGTCCGTTTGCAATCGCGCTCTCGCACACGCTGGTGGTGTTGCCCGCCGAAGACTTGGCGATCGCCGATGACGAGTTGGCGGCCGGTTGGACTGTAAAGGCTGGTTTGGGCTTGGACCGCTTTGACTTTGACGGCAGCGGCCCGGTTTTTACCGGTGCTGCGGCCGGTGTGCTGACAGCCGATCCGCTGACGCGGCTGTTGCCTTGGCAGTTGGACATGGAGCCGCCGACGCCTATCGAGACGGTGGGCTACCAGGCGTTGCGGCTGGCGATTCATCCCGGCGATGTAGTGCCCGCCGAAGGCGATGTGATTGAGGTGGTGTTGGAAAGCGGCGGTTTTCAGCGGGTCGTGCTTTTGGGCGAAGGAGTAGATGGGCTGGATTTGGGGCGCAAGGAATGGCAGGCGATCGAAGTTCCCCTGAGCGCGTTCGGCAATCTCGACCAGCCGATAGAGACCGTGCGCTTTGCCGCCAACCTAGAGGGGCGCTTTTACATCGACGATCTGCGGCTGGTGCGGGTGGAATTTGCCAAACCGACCGTCGTCGGCGAGGTGCGCGAAGACGCGATGCCGCAGCACTTTGGCCTAGGGCAGAATTTTCCCAATCCGTTCAACAATCAGACCGCGATTCGCTATACGCTCGATCGCGCCCAACAGGTCGAGCTAAAAGTTTATACTCTCACCGGGCAGCATGTGGCGACGCTGATAAGTGGCCAGCGGTCGGCGGGTCGGCACCTGCTGCATTGGGATGGCCGCGACCGGCAGGGACGGCCGCTGGCTTCGGGGGTGTATTTATATCAGCTGCGGGCGGGAAGCGAGCAGCAGACGCGCAAGTTGCTGCTGGTGCGCTAGGGAGTTCGTTCATTGACAAGGTATAATAAGGTATAATATAATAATTTTTTACAAGCTATGTTGTACGGAGGGATAAATGCCGGCGATATCTATGTTTTATGGAATAATTGTCTATATGTATTTCATGGATAACAAGCAGCACAATAGGCCGCATATACATGCTAAGTACCAAGGCCAAGAAGTGATTGTTGCAATACCTGACGGTGAGGTTATTGGTGGTAGCATTCCAAACTCAAAAATGAAACTTTTACAAGCGTGGATAGAATTGCACAAGGACGAGCTTGTGGCAGACTGGGAACTTACTGTATCTGGACAACAACCCTATAAAATTGACCCTTTGAGGTGAAGTTTATGAATCCGAGAATATTAGAAGCCACGGCAATAGAAGGGCATAAACTAAAGCTACTTTTCGATAATGGAGAACAGGGGTTCTATGACTGTTCTGGATTGTTAGATTTTGGTGTGTTTCAGGAATTGCAAGATAAGAATTACTTTGAAAAGGCAAAAGCTGTGGATGGAACCGTTGTTTGGCCTCATGGACAGGATATATGTCCTGATACATTGTATTTGAATGCTGTGAAAGATATATAACCCCTAGGACTCGGTACTGCTCCCTAGGCCGGAACCTTCCGCACGTACACATAGTAAGGGGCGATGGTGCGCTCGGCATGGTCGTGGAATGAGGCGTAGAGTTGGTCAGGGCCAGCGGCGAGGTCTAATTCAAAGCAAGCACTCGTCGCGGTTGGATCGACTTCTTGTTGGATGTTTTGGCCGCCGATCGATAGCTGAGCCCAGCCGAGGGCCAGCGCCACCCCGCCTTCGTAGGCTGGCGCATTTTGCGGCTGGATGCCGGCCCGATACCAACCGCTGTCGTCGCCTTCAATTCCCGCAGTAAGCGCATAGCCGGTTTCCTCAGGCCAGCGCCGCAGTTCAATTTGGTAGTGCCCGGCCTGTTTGACATCCACCGCCCAATAGCCGCTCACAACCTGTCCGGTGCGCACTTGGCGCTGGTTCCACACGGCGCTGCACGCCTCATTGCGGATGTCGTGGGTCGTGAGTTTGACGGGTTGGTCGTCTCCGCCGAGGGCCATCGGCTCGTCGCGGTCAAACTGCTCGGACACGAGTTCCCACCAGTCATCGTATGCCGCCCGGAGATCGGCGACGACGTCGGGGTGTTCAGCCGCGATGTTGTGCCGCTGGCCGGGATCTGGGCCGAGGTCGTAGAGCGCGCGGCCGTCGATGAGTCGCCACTTGCCTTTCATCACGGCGCTCTTGCGCCATTGCACCGGACGGGCTACGCGCTGGGTGTCGCAGACGGCGATGCGTTCGGCCCACGCTGAATCGTCGGTGCCGCGCAGCAGCGGCGCGAGGCTCTGGCCGTGGAAGGTGCGGCCAGCCGGGATTTCGACGCTGCACAGGTCGAGCAGGGTCGGCATGAAGTCCACGTAGCTGGTCAGCGCGTCAATGTCGCGGCCGCCGGCGATGTGCCCGTTGGGATAGCGGATGAGGAACGGCACGCGGTGGCCGCCTTCGTACTGGGAGCCTTTTTTGCCGCGCATTCCAGCGTTGTAGCTGCCCGGACCTTCTTGGGGAAATTGATCGGCATCGAGATCGACGCCGGTGGCCGTGCCGTTGTCGGTCATAAAGATGAGGATGGTATTATCGGCGAGACCCAACTCGTCGAGCGTGGCTTGCAACTGGCCGAAGTTTTCGTCGATGTTGGCGATCATGCCGTAGAAGCGGGCGCGATCTTCGTGCGGGGTGGCGGCGCGGTATGGTTCGACGTAGCGCGGTTCGACGTTGAGCGGTCCGTGCGGCGCGTTGGTGGCGATATAACAGAAAAAGGGCCGGTCGGCGTTGGCGGCGATAAAGCGCCGCCCCTCGCGGAAGAACACGTCGGTGCAGTAGCCTTCGTATGGGGTGGGAGTGCCGTTTTTGAAATAGGTGTCGTCAAAGTAATCGTTCCCCCAGGCGTCGCCGGTGTTGCCGATGCCGCCGCCGGCGTGGTAAATGGATTGGGCAAAGCCGCGCTCGTGCGGTCGGTAGGGAGCGCTGTCGCCGAGGTGCCATTTGCCGAAGTGCCCCGTGCGATAGCCCGCGCCGGTGAGCGCGTCGGCCAGGGTCCATTCGTCGGCCCGCAGCAGCGAGCGGCCACCGATGGTGTGCCAAACGCCAGCGCTGTTGCAGTAGTGGCCGGTGAGCAGGCCGGCGCGGGTGGGGGCACAGGTGGAGCCGACGTGGTAGTCGGTAAAGCGCACGGCGTCTTGATGGAAGCGGTCCAGGCACGGCGTGCGGATCGCGCTGTTGCCGTGGCAGCCCAAGTCGCCGTAGCCTTGGTCGTCGGTGAGGACGAAGACGATGTTGGGTCGGCGGGTCATTGCTGTTGGCGCCAGGCTTCGTATTCGGCGCGGGCTTCTTCGCTGAGCGGATAGTACTTACGCAGGTGGCCGCCCTCGGCCAGCTTCATGCGGCTGAAATCCTCCCACTCGGCGTGGGCTTGGGCCTTTTCGGTTAGTTCGGGAGCAAGCTGCGCGGGGACGACGGTGGCGCCGTCGTCGTCGGCGACGATGATGTCGCCGGGCATGACTAAGGTGTCGCCGCAGGCGATGGGCACGTTGACTGCGAAGGGGAAGATGTTGGTTTGGGTGTGGAAGTTGGGGGTTGTGCCGCGCAGCCAAAGTCCGATGTCGAGGTCTTCGAGCACCTTGGGGAAGTCGCGGATGCAGCCGTCGATGATTGCGCCAATGCCGCCGCGCCCCATGAAGAAGGTGAGCATCATCTCGCCGAAGACGCCGCTGTGCATATCGCCGCGCGCATCGACGACGATGATGTCGCCGGGTTGAGTGTGGTACAGGGCGTGGCGGTGGAGCTGTTTTTCGGGGTCGGCGTATTCATCGACCGAGTACTGGTCTTCGCGCTTGGGCATAAACTGCAAGGTCAGGGCCGGGCCGACGACGTGCTTGCCCGGGGTGCGGGCGATGGGGCCTTGGATGTGCGGGTCGCGGATGCCCAAGCGAGCCAGTTCGCCAGCCGCGGTTGCGCTGGCAATGGGGGCGAGAGCGGCGATGAGGTCTTTGGGGGGGCGTTGGATGTCGTTGGTTTCGACCATGATGTCTCCTGTGGTTGAGTGCGGGTGATTTGTTTAAGCTAAGAACGCGGCGTGGGTAGGGCCAATGCCGAAAATTAGCCGGGGTTTAAGAGGTTGCCTATTATTGGACATCTGGCCAAGAGAGGTAAGCCAATGAGGAGATGACCTATGTTGACCAGATTGAAAGTCTCTAATTTCAAAAATTTGGTAGATGTGGATTTGTACCTCGGTCCGTTTACCTGTGTGGTTGGGCCGAATGGGGTCGGTAAGTCGAACCTGTTCGACGCGATTCGCTTTCTGAGTGCTTTGGCCAATCACACGCTCGCAGAGGCTGCTGCCGCCGTGCGCGATCAAGACAGCCGCACAGCACATGTGCGCGACCTTTTCCACCGCGTGGGAGATCACTATGCCGAGAGCATGACCTTTGAGGCTGAGATGATCGTGCCGCGGCGGGCCATCGACGACTTGGGGCAGGAGGCCGAGGCCAGTATTACGTTTTTGCGCTACTCGCTAGAGTTGGCTTACCGAGAGACGGACGACAGCTTGATGCGCGGTGCGCTCGCTATTGTCAAAGAAGAATTGGTCCATATCACCCACCGGGATGCCCCCCGACAGCTTTTGTTTCCGCACAGTGCAAAGGAGTGGCGTAAATCCGCAGTTTGCGGCAAGCGCCGTGTCCCCTATTTCATTTCGACTGCGGGCACGGGCGAAGACAGGGTCATAAAGCTACATCAGGATGGCGGCAGCAGTGGGCGTCCTTTGCCGCGATCGGCGGCTAATCTACCTCGCACGGTGCTTTCCATAGCCAATGCAGCCGAAAGTCCTACGGTATTAGTCGCTCGCCGCGAGATGGAATCTTGGCAGATGCTGCAACTAGAACCTTCAGCCCTGAGAAAACCCGATGAATTTGTTTCTCCTGTGCACTTAGGAGCAGATGGTCGCTATTTGGCGGCTACATTGTATCGCTTAGCCCGCCATGATGAGCAACAGGTAAAAGGCTCTGTATATAGCCAGATCGCCAACCGCTTGGCCGAACTCATTAACGGTGTAAATGATATTTACATAGAGCGGGATGAGAAGCGGGAGCTACTAACGTTATATGTAAAAAACGAGGAGGGAACCTTGCATCCAGCGCGCGCGCTGTCGGATGGTACTTTGCGCTTCCTCGCTTTGGCTGTCTTAGAGATCGATCCACAGATGCAGGGTGTGCTTTGTTTGGAGGAGCCGGAAAACGGTATTCATCCGGCGCGGATTCCGGCTATACTGCAACTGCTCAGGGATATTGCGGTGGATACCCAAGGGCCTGTTGGAGAGGATAATCCTCTACGCCAAGTGATTGTCAATACTCACTCGCCGGCAGTATTTCAACAAGTCCCGGATGATAGCGTCGTATTTGTAAAGGCAGGAGAAACCATAGACGAAGAACAACGCCTTTGTAAAAAGGCTCATTTTCTATGCCTGTCTAATACTTGGCGAGCCAAAGTGAGCGAGGACGCTGCTCGCGGCGACATACTTGTCTATCTGAAACCAGTGCTGTCTAAGGAGTACATAGAGGTAGAAAAGCAGCAGCGGGTAGTCGATAGGGAAGATATGCAGCAACTGCTTCTGTCTCCTTCTTGGTAGGATCTGGCGTCTGATGGAGCAACTGCGCTATACGCTGATGGCGGATGGATCTTCTGACCGCGCCCTCCTACCGATTCTCACTTGGCTATTGCGCAAATCCTGTGGTGCGATTCCCATCCAGCCGGAATTTGCCGACCTACGTCGCCTATCTCCCTCTCCTAGGAGACTTTCTGAGCGCATTGACAGAAGCGTTGATCTGTATCCTTGCGATTTGCTTTTTGTGCACCGGGACGCGGAGAGTGCCCCAATTGAAGAACGCGAGGCAGAAATTCGCACAGCCTTAAAAGAAAGTTCCGTGGAAGATTCGGTACGCGTTATCTGTGTGGTGCCTGTTCGGATGCAGGAAGCGTGGTTGCTTATTGACGAGGCCGCGTTGAGAAGGGCTGCGGGTAATCCCAACGGAGCTCAGCCGCTAGCTATGCCGGATGTGCAAAGACTCGAAGAGTTAGCCAATCCCAAACAACGCATCCGTGAACTCCTACGTCAGGCAAGTGGCCTGCAAGGGCGTCGCCTAAAGCGTTTCAATTGGCAGTCGAGTGCCCAGCGCATGGCTGAAATAATTGACGATTTTAGTCCTCTATACGGATTAGCCGCATTCCAACGATTAGCCGTGGCGGTTGAGCAGGTCGCAACCGCTGCGGAAAGGTCGCATTGAGGCCATGCAGAAATTCCCGCGTTTTAACCGGATGTAGGGGGCTATTCTTCTACTACGTCTCTGCTGCTAATCCGCTGCCACCACTTCTAGATCAAGGAATTGAACGCCTTGGAGCAATAAACCTACGTCTTGCTGGGTAGAAATAGGCCCAGGGGGCAGCAGCGGCTCGGGCGGAAAGGCTTCGGGAGGCGGAAGCTCGTCAAAGTCGCCCTTGGAATCATCTTTAAGGGTGCCGTCACCACCTTCGAGTTCAGGCGGCAGTTCAACAAACGCCAAGCGAGCTGTTAAGCGGACGTTCTCGTCGGGTTTATTGAGGCGGGCAAAAACATCATCGAGCGATTCCTCAGCGGGAGAGTCGAACAGCTGTGCATCGGGTCCTAAGGTTGCGGCCGATCCCACTTCGAGTTGGTAAAAGCCGGGCCACAGCGTGTCCGGGATACTGAGGGCCAACTCTACTTCTCGGTTGTTGGACTGTCCTGCTCGCAGCAACGTGGTAATGTTCAGCGTGTGCCCAAGCGTGATAACCGAGTCGGCTGTAATTTTCGCCACGATGGCAAAGCGAGTTTCGGGAATTAGCTCGACGTGTACCTCGGCTGTGCGCACATACACGGCGTAATCTAACCGCGTCGTAATTTGCTCGAGTGCGGACGAGATGTCGCTGGCGGCATCAGAAATTGCAGCCAAGAGCCGTCCGCCTGGTGTGGAGTGGAGCCGGGAACGGGTCAGTGTTGAATGGGTGCCGGCAAAAGAAATATCGGTCGTAACGCGGATGCTGTGGCCCGGATCGTTGTCAACCCGATTGGCCAAGGGCGTAAAGAATGCGTTAGCGACCAAATTGAGCGAGGCATATGGGCTGATGCCGACGGCCATTCTGTGCGCAAGTTCGAGCTCGCTTCCCGAAGGAAACGCATAGACGCTCTTGATAGATACTAAGTCTGGTTCCTCACCGAGGACGCCGCGCACTGCGGGCAAACGGTCTTCGGTCAGGGTGCCGCGCACTGTTGGGTTTAGCGTTGCAAACTTGAACGGGGCAGACAAGTTGGAAACTTCGCCGATCACCTTTGCTTCGATGATGGGCAGCTCTACTGGACCGCTGCTATTCATTGGATGCCCAAACCCATATACCCGGTTGCCATCGACATACGATATGGTTCCCAATGCACCGAGCGTAAGCTCGCCAAGCAGCAAGCCAACGGTCAGTGGCCTACCAGCTTCAAAGCTTTCTTGGTGCTCTTGGGTCAAACCAGCGGTGCTGGCTCCGCTCAGCAGGGACCGACGCCCTTCAGTCGGCAAATGGGGCCGATTGAGTCCCGTGCTTAGCCAGGGAATCTCTAGGGGGGTAATGCGGTGTCCTTGCCACGTGGCTGTGGGTTTGGCCGCTGGCCAGGATGTTTGGGTGCCAATGACCCATTCTATAGGGGTGGCAAAGCCGTAGTACGGTGGACTATCTTGGGCGTCATAGGCATAAGCAATGGCACCCCAGGTGCCCTGTTGGGTAAAAACGGGCGAACCGCTCATGCCTCCAGCAATGCCCTTAAGCTGGACCAAAACCGGGTCCGAGGCTTCGAACATGTAAATCGGCATGGGCGGAAAAAAATCATCGATCACCTCGACGAACGTCATTTCGAGATCGGCCAGTTCGCCGTTGGCATATTCAGTGCGCATGAATACGGGTGTGCCCCGAGGCATAGCACGAACCTGGTCAGCCGTGACAATGGCGGAGAGATCCCAAGGCTTTAACGCTCCGGTGGGCCGTAGAACCGCTGCTGGAGTTAGGATGGAACGGGCAGCGGCCAGCATAGAATCAGCCGCCGCTAGCATGGAATCGGCTGCGGCGACAATAGTCGAATCCGCGGCGGCGGCGACCATTGCATTGGCGGCGGCGATCATCGAATCGGCCGTAGCCGTCATGGTATGGGCGGCGACCAGCACGGAATCGGCCGTAGCGATCATCGAATCGACGGCCGCCGCCGTTGGTGCGGAATCGTCGTCTCCACAACTCCACAGAGCAACGGCGAGGGCGAATAAGGCTCGAATCGGCATAGTACATGCTCTCTTCATAGGCTTAGAGTGTACGCAGTCCAATTTATCCGATTTCCTACGCGCTCAAAGTGTCCATCAGGGCTTGGGCAATCACCAAATGTCCGGCTTGGTTGGGGTGGACTGGTTCAGGGCAGAAGGTATCGGCGTCGCGGTACTGAAGTTGCCGTTGGAAAACGTCGTGTAGGCGCACTAAGCGGGCGTCAAAGCGCTCGGCTAGCTGCTCTACTACTTCGATATATCGAGGCAAAAGTTCGAGCACTTGGCTGCGGAAGGTCTGGCCGTGGTGGTCGGTGGAAATGTAAAACGGGGTGAGCAAGACCAGGGGACAGCCCAGTTGGTCTTGGGTGCTGGTTAATACCTGTTCATAGACATCAGCAAAGTGCCCTGGATCAACGCCGTCTGCGGCCCCGCGCAAATGGCTGTGCAGGTCGTTGATGCCGATCTTGACCGACAGCCGGTCCGGCCGGTGGTAGAGCACGTCGTCTTGCCAGCGGGCGGCTAAGTCGGTGATGCGGTTGCCGCCGATGCCTTTGTTGATATAGCGGACCTGCCGCTGGGGGAAGCGGGCGGTGGCCAGTTGGGTGAATAGGCGCACATACCCATTGCCCAGCGGGGCCTCGGCCCCACGCCGACCGCAGTCGGTGATGCTGTCGCCGATAAACAGCAGGGTTTGTCCGTCTTCAATCCAGTATTGACTCATGGATATTCCTTTCGGTTGGAGAAGGTGGCTCAGACGCAGTTGGTGTGTTCTCGTCCCCGCAACAAGAAGTAGTCGGGTTTGTCTTGGGGGGCACCCGTCCAGCGCGAGCGGGCGCTCATGTAGTGAGTGGCCAAGCCGCGGCGTCGCGTCGTCGTCTGGTTGGGACCGGAGCGGTGCAGGAGCAGGCTGTGGTGGAAGGAGCAGTCGCCCGCTTGCAGCAGGATGGGCTGTTCGCGCTGGTGGTCGATGGCTGCGTCGGGGACTTTCTTGT
The DNA here is from genome assembly GCA_965221515.1 of Candidatus Latescibacterota bacterium. Taxonomy (GTDB): domain Bacteria; phylum Latescibacterota; class UBA2968; order UBA8231; family UBA8231. The sequence continues at coordinate 1,464,084 of OZ244897.1, read as the reverse complement.
CTTGTCGCTCGCCAACCATCCACACCTCGCTGTGGTCAACCAGCCCCTCGCGGTGGCTGCCCGGCACGACCCACAAGCAGCCGTTTGCAAGGGTTACATCGTCTAGGGCCACCCAAGCGGTGGCAAGGGCCATCGGCTCAATGTGGAAGTACGCGGAGTCTTGGTGGTAGGTCTTTTCTATGCCGCCTGGCCCTTTGATGAAAATTTGGTCGCCAAAGAGCTTGACGTCTGGGCCGAGCAGGTCGGTGGCCGCGGTGAGGAGAGGCTCCCGCGCGGCGTGGTCGCGGAAGAAGGGATCGCACTGGGACGGGCCGTTGATCTTGCGCAGGTGATCGATGTGGCGTTGCCGCGGCGCGTTGGGCTCGAACTCGATGTTCGCCTCCGGGAAGGGCCGTGCGCCTGAGGCAATCCCTTCGAGGTGGGCGCGGAGCGCACTGACCTCTTCGGCAGAAAGGGCGTTGCGCAAGATGGTGTACCCGTCTTGCTGGTACTGGGCGATTTGTGCGGGGCTGAGCACGGACATGGTTTGCTCCAAATTTAGGCTAGCGCCGCCAGCGCGTTCTCCGGCGTAATGGGATTATAATACTAACAACCAAGGTTGGCGAACAGATCTGCTCTTGCCGCGCAGATAGAGTTGACGCGGCTCTTATTCGCGCCCATTCTAGATGGGAATTGAGCGTCCACACCGGACGTCCCTACAACCTTTACCGCCAATTACTGCTATGTCCCAAACCGAATACGCTGTCCAAGTCGCGTCGTCGGCTGCCGTTTCGCTGATCGACTGCGACGTCCACAACTACCCAAATTCCATCGACGATCTCATGCCCTATTTGTCGGCGCGCTGGCAGGCGTATGTGCGGCAATCCGGGTTTAGCGGTCCGCCGGGACCAACTTATCCCAAGGGGTTTGCTCAAGCGGCGCGGCGCGATGCTTGGCCGCCTTCGGGTTTAAGGCCGGGGGGTGATCCAGATTTTGCGCGGACGCAGTTGCTCGATGCTTGGGACATTGATATAGCCGTGCTCAATCCACTCTACGGTATGACGTCCCTGCACAACCTCGACTTTGCCAACGCGCTGATGCGGGCGGTCAACGAGTGGACTGCACAGGCGTGGCTCGACTGCGACCGGCGCTGGCGCGGCTCGATTGTGGTCAATGCCAACGACCCGGCAGGGGCGGCCGCAGAAATCAAGCGGGCGGCTGCGGACCCGCGCTTTGTGCAGGTGTTGCTGTTGGTGCGGTCGAGTGCGCCGTATGGCAAGCGGCAGTTCCGGCCGATTTTTGCCGCGGCCTGCGAGGTCGGCTTGCCGGTGGGCATCCACTTTGGCGGCAGCGGCCAGCCGATCACGGCCTGCGGCTGGCCTTCCTATTACATCGAAGATCACACCGCCATGGCGCAAGCCTTTGAGGCGCAGGTCATCAGCCTGGTGTGCGAAGGGGTGTTCTGCGAGTTCCCGGAGCTGCGCGTCGCGCTGGTTGAGGGGGGATTTGCGTGGTTGCCGGGGCTGATGTGGCGGCTGGATAAAAACTACCGGGGCTTGCGCAGCGAGGTGCCGTGGCTGAAGCAGCGGCCCAGCGAATACATTCGCGCCCACTGCCGCGCCACGACCCAGCCGATGGAAGAGCCGGACGACCCCCAGCACTTGTTGCAGGTCATCGACATGATCGGCTGTGAGGAGTTCTTGATGTTTGCCACCGATTATCCGCACTGGGATTTTGACTCGCCGACCCGCGCCCTGCCGCCGGCGATTGACGGCGCAATGCGCCGGGGGATCATGGTCGATAATGCCGAGGCATTTTATGGCTTTGCAGCGCGTTGACGTCGGGCCGGTTGATGCCTTTGCCGCTGGCGCGGTGCGCCGGGTTGAAGTTGCGGGGCGGGGTTTGGCCATTGTGCGGCAGGGCGATGCTTGGTACGCGCTGCGCGATATTTGCCCGCATCAAGGGGCGCGGCTGTCGGATGGCCAGGTTGGGGGCACGGCACTGGCGCGTCACCCGGGCGACGAGATCGTCTTGGGGCACTTGGGCGAAATTTTGAGCTGCCCGTGGCACGGCTGGGAATACGACGTGTGCACGGGCCGCTCGCTGTGCGAGCCCGAGCAGGTGCGGGTGCGCACTTATCCGGTGCGCGTGGAGGATGGGCGGGTAGTCGTGGAGTTGAGCTAGGGATACCAAGCAGTAGGCTGCGTGCTGCTTCCCATAGCTTTTAGGCTCTCGGCACTGGCCCGTTGCCCTGTTTTTGCGATGAGCTCGACGACGCCATGCCCGGTTTGGTTAGGGACTCCACTGGACGGCGCGTTCTAGGAAAATGGCTGGATTGGCGCGCCACGCTCCGTAGCCAATGCGCCGGTCGTCGGTGAGATAGTTGATCTTTTCGTCGAGGCAGGCCGCTAGGTCGGCGTCGGCCACGGCCAGCGAGAACCCCCCCCACTCGGTGGCCTCGTCGAGGGCTGCGATAACCAATGCGCCGGCGGAAGCAACGCTGGCGTCGCGGTTGCCGACTTCGCCGCGGGCGATGGCGTCGATTTGGCCGGTGCTGAGGGCCGCTAGCAGGTCCACCTCGCCGGCGGTCTCATCCCCGAGGTACACCACTTGCGGCATGTCATCGGTGGGCGGAATTAGCCGCTGGCGACCGGCGAGATTGGCCGACGCGCCGGCGGCGGTGATGGCGTAAGCGGCTGTGCCATCGGCTACGCGCTCGCCGGCCGGCGTCTCAATGCGCGTACCAGCGGCGAGGACGCCATTGGCATCGACTAAGCCGGTCAGTTCCAACAGGCGGAACTCGCCGGTGGTGCTGCTGAGTACACCCACCCGATCTTGGCTGGTTAGGTCGCTGTGGCTGGCAAAGCGGTCGGCGTCAGCGGCTCTAACCAGCAGCGATTGGCGGAAGGCGATGTGGCCGGACGTAAAGGTCACTGTGCGCTCGCCGGCTGCATTGCGGGTGCGGGTGTCTAAGATGGTGATGCCGCCGCCGATCAAATCGTAGTCCGGCTCGGCCGCCCGCAGCCATATATCGGACCACGCGGCGATGCCGCGACGGGCAAAAGACAACCCCGCCCCGTCCATAGCCTCTAAGGCGGTCAACAAATCGGCTTCGTAGCCAAGGTGTTGGTCAAATCCAGCGGTGCTTGAATCCGGATCGGCGCTGTAACTGACTGGCGCGAAAAAGGCGTAAAACCCCACTTGCAGCACTTGCCCATCGCCACAGGCGGCCGAGGGCGCGTCGTTGGGTGCTGAGCAGGCGGTTAGCAACAGGAAGACGGCGGCAAACGTTGTCCGGAACATATAGCTACCTCGTCGTTGAGTGGGGGAATATGGGCATGTGGACTGGAGGGGGCAAACGTCACCCCGCATAGGGAACAGTACCGCGCCCATCGACTTTGTAGCCCCATTGTGTGAGATAGGCCGGACCGGGCCAGAAGGCGTCGTTGGCCGCGGCAAGGCGGCGCGTCAGGTGGGCGTCTAATTCATCTAATACGCTCTGCTGGTTGGGCTGGCCGACGAGGTTGTCTTGTTGGAAGGGATCGGCCTGGTTGTCGTAGAGTAGCCACGGCCCCTCCAAGGCGCGCACGTACGTGTGGCGGCGGGTGCGCAGACCCCGGTAGGAGCGGCCGCCCATGCCGGTCCACCACTGCCCAAAGGGATGGGGACACTGCAAGAGTGCGCTGCCGTCCGACGGGTCGGGGCCGCCGCGCAAGTACGCAGAAAAGTCGATGCCCTCCACAGAGGCAGGAATCGGCAGGCCACACAGGCCCAACAGGGTTGGCATGATGTCGGGTAGGTCAATTAATGCGTCGAGCTCGGCTGCGCCGATCCCCGGATAGCGCAGCAGCAACGGCACGCGGATGGATTCTTCGTAGGGCTTTTGCTTTTTGTCCATACCCTGCGAGCCGAGCATGTCGCCGTGATCGGAAAAAAACAGCAAGATCGTCTCTTGCTCCAACTCCTCTTCTTGTACGGTCTGGAGCAACAGGCCGACGCAGTCGTCCAAGGCCGTGCAATGGGCGTAGTATCCGGCGAGCCACTGCCGGGCGTTTGCGGCCCAGTCGGGTGGTACGTTGGGCCGCAGAGTAATAGCGGCTGGATCGTACAGGGCTTGGTATGCTTCGGGGGCGGTGTGATAGGGGGCATGGGGCGGTCCCCACGATAGGACAAGCAAGAAGGGTTTGTCGCCGCGGTTGCGTAGGTATGCCTGGGCGTCGTGGGTCTGGGCCAAGGCGTCGTAGCCGTCCCACACGAGCTGCTCGTCCGAGTCGCCGGCATAGTACGCAGAATGGTTGTAGTTGTGGGTGCATTCGAGCACCTTCCAGTACTCGAAGCCCTGTCGCCGCTCGGGCGGGATATAGCTGGAGCGGCCGCGGCCATTGACGTGCCATTTGCCGATGTAAGCCGTGTCGTAGCCGCCGACATTGAAGGCTTGGGCGAGGCTGGTGGCGTCTTGGCTCAATTCTACGTCGTTGACAAAGACGCCGTGGGTGAGGGGGTATTGACCCGTCAGCAGTGAGGCGCGGGCCGGCGAGCACACCGAGCAGCCAGATACCGCGTGGGTGCAGTTGATGCTGCGGCTGGCTAGGGCGTCCAAGTTAGGGGTTTGCACGTTGGGGTCGCCGGCGTAGCCGAAGGCTTGGGCCCGCCATTGGTCGGCGAAGACGAGGATGACATTCGGCGGTTTGTTGGGCACTGCGAGTCTCCTAGATTGGAATGGACAACTCCCAATATCTTCGCGCTGGGGGGTGGCTGTCAACATTGACCGGGTTTGGTGTGCGCGGTACAATCGAATTTTATCTGATTTAACTCATCCACAGGAGGAAAGCCATGAGAGGTCGCAGAATCATCGCAGCAGTAGTTACCGGAATAGTCGTTGGCTCAGTGGCCGTAGCTCACGAGGATCACGACAAAACTTCCAAACCCACGGCATTCACCGCGATGACGCCGATTCTCAATGTCGCTAGTGTTGAGATGAGCATTGAACACTACACTTCGGTGCTCGGTTTCAAGAAGGACTGGGACTGGCCCGCCGAGGAGGAAGACAAGACCTTTGCCTCCATATCCAATGGTGAGATGCACATCTTTCTCGCTGAGAATTCGCAGGGTGCCCGGCCGGTGTGGATTTACTACAATGTCGGCGATGTTGACAAACTGCACGAGGAATACGCGGCGGCGGGGGCCGTCATAAATCAGGAGCCTGCCGACCGGCCTTGGGGGGCGCGGGAGATGCTCGTGGAGGACTTAGATGGGCATGTTTTGCGGATTGGCGGGCCGCCTAGCGAGCAAGAGCACGACGCGGGTGAGTGAGGTGTCCTTGTGGCTCAGGGCACGATGCGATTGGTAGCTAACGTCATCAACGAGACCCTGACCACCATTCGGCTTCGCCTTGGTCTCGATTCGGCTGAAGCATGGTGGCGGCAAATTGACGACTCGGCTCGATTGCGGATTGAGTCTATTGCCTCACTCAATCGGAACTCGGTACCTCGCCCGCTCCCCGGATGTTGACACGTATTCGCCTCGACCCGATCGGGCACCTTCTTGCCCGACTGCGATCGCGCAATCAGGAACGCAGGGGATGGCGTTCTCCCGCGACGGCAATGCGAAAGCGGTTGTCGGGGCTGGGGCGCGACAGGACGGTGATATTCAATGTCTGGTCCGCGGGCTGCAACTTGATATCAAAGTGACGAAACAGCACGGCCGCGATGAGCAAGAACAGCATGGCCGCGACCGGTTCGCCCACGCAATTGTGAACTCCCAGGCCGTAGGGCGAGTAGGCGTGGGGCTGCTTGTGTTCGTTGCGTTCTGGCGCGTAGCGTGCTATGTCGAACCGGTGCGGATGCGGAAAGAACTCCGGCAGGAAGTGCGTAACCGCATTGGCGACCAGACAATGTTCGCCGGTTCGAATGCCGAAACCCGCGAACTCGAAGTCGGAAGCGGCATAGCGAACCATCACCGGAACCGGAGGATACAGGCGCAGTGTTTCCATGGTGGCCCGGCGCGTCTTGTCCATCTGGCTCAGTGAATCGATCGTCGGCAGCCCGTCGGCAAAGGCCTCGTCGGCCTCTGCGGTGATTTCCCGCGCCAACTCCGGGTCCCGCGCGATGTGGAAGAGGAGAAAGGCGATGGGACTTTCCATGGCAATGACAGCACCAGCTAAAAAAGAATCGATTGCAGCCATCGCGTCCTGCTCCGTCATGATTTCAGGATGTTCGGCGTAGAAACGCTTGACGCGCTCGATGAAGTAACAGTCCTCCTCCGGCGCGTCCCAAATGCTCTGGTACGCGTCCAGTATGACCCGTCTCGATCTTCTGGCACGCGGCAGGTGTCGCCATAGCTTGAGCGGTCCGGCCCCCGCCAACAAGACGTACAACTGCGTCACCCTTCTTAGGTAGTACGCAACCTCGTCGGCAAATCCGTCGGGGAACCGACCCAGTGCCAGGCGGACCGCCAGCGTCGCGATCAACTGCCGCACGCGGGGAACCGTGGCAAACGCCTTGCCGCGCGGCCAAGTCCTCATGAGGCGCAGCTGATCGTCAACCAGTTCCCCTATGCTCGACTGCATGGCATCCGCCGCATAACCGCCCGCGAGCCCCGTTCGCATTGCGGTATGCGCCGCCCCGCTCGCCCCGAATATGATCGGGTTGTCGGCGCCGAAAGCCTCTCCCGCCTGTCGCCACGTCTCCTCAGAAGAAAACACTTCGCCCTTTTCGCGAGCCAGCAGAGCGTTCGCCTCGATACCCACCAAAGCCACCGGGCGTTTGTTCGGAGCGAAGAGGCGGAATACAGGCCCGAGCCGATCTTGCTGTTCGATCAGGAATTTCAGGAATTTGCTCGGTTCCGACAGCAATTGTGGCATATGTCCCAATAGCGGCATACCCTTGGCTTCTGGTATTGATTTCGATTCTGACCGTGCAGGCATCGGGCCGATACTCCTTTCGAAGTCGAAGGGTAGGGCGCAACGTTCACTTCTGCGCCGGTTGCTGGCGCGTCCGGGGCCCATTCAAGAGCGTGCCCACCCAAGTGTAGCGAACGACATACTCATACGCAATCAACAGTATGCCGGTAACAAAGAGCACGACCAACGCAAACTTGACGACAACGGGCAGGGGCCATTCCAGCACCAGCCATTGCGTGAAGAAAACCAGCGGCAGGTGAGCCAGATACAGCCAATAGGAGGAATCGGACACATAGCGAATGTATCTGTTCTCTCGCACCAACAACGAGCGGAACAGACCTATGCCGGCGATAGCCATCAGCCACGCGTAGAGGACTTGTACTGCGTTCGAGAGGAGACGCTCAAGCGTACCGCCAGAGAGACCGTGGGCGAATCCAAAGACACCTTTGGACAACTCCAAACCAAGTGGGAACACGACCAACACTGCCAACGGCAGGGTTATTCGCCACCGTTTTCCGAGTTGGCCAGAAACATCGTTGCATTCGAAGTAGCAGGCGCCGAAGGCAAAGAAAAGTCCGAAGTACGCCAGGCCAGGAAGGCGCGGCAGAAGGCCGAATAGTGAGGCCGTATTCGCTCCGAACAAATCGGGGATATTCGAGTCCCAAAACCACTGGGGAACCATTGTCAGTAGTATCCAGCCAACGAGCGCGAATGGAGACGTCACCAGCCATTTGGTTGTGCCTTGCATCCGGCCCGAGCCCCATCGACCGACAAAATGGACAACGATCGCAAAGGCCACGACCAACCAGCAGAGATACCACAAAAACCAGAGATGCAAAAAGATCGGAAAGGTCAGCACCAACTGAACCCAGCTTACCTTGGGGGCATAGCCGGGCACGTCGAACCGGCTTTGGATCTCGGCACGGCCGGCTTCTAGTTGCTGTCGGTCGATTGGGATGTCCAGCCAGCGTGCAATTGCTTTCGCGTAGCTCCAGCTTACTTGTATTCTGGTCTGCGGAAGCTGGCCGCTCTTGTTCTGCACGTTTTGGTCCGCACCCTGCTGAATCAGCAAGTCGAACAGGTCGTGTCGTCCGAAGAATGCCGCTTCGTGCAGCGGCGTCCCGCCATCCCGGTTCCGCGCGTTGATATCGGCCCCTTGGTCCAGAAGCAGTTCGACTATTTCAGGGCGACCCGCTAAAGTCGCCAGCGACAGATACGTGCGGCCGAACTCGGGATGGACTGCATTGACGTCCGCGCCATCGGTAATGTGCCGCCGCACGGCAGGTGCATCGCCACGGTGTACCGAAGTCCAAAGCGGGTCGCTGTATTCGCGCTCGTGCGCCGGTTGCCTAGTACTAAGGTTAATTGCGAACGTGAGTGGAATGATGAAGACCAAGCTCAACATGCAAGGAACGAACACCCGGTGGAATCGGTTTTTCAATAAGGCCTTCAGGCCTCTCTTCCGCCAGAGCATCGCGGTAAAGAACCCACTTACCACAAAAAAGAGAGGCACTCGAAAGCCATGGATCAAGTCCATGAAGAAGTGGAATACCGGGGTGCGTGCAGAATCCAGAACGGACCAGGGGCCCCCGGCCGAGAACGAGCCTGCAGCGTGGTAGGTAATGCCCAAAAGCATGGCAACTGCCCGCAAGGCATCCAGGTCGTGCCGACGAGGAGAATGTTCAGTCATGGCGAGTCTCCATTCAAGGGCGGCTCGTAGGGCAAATCACCAGTAACTTGATTGTTCTGCATCCAAGTTATCTGGCATTTTATAGGTAATACCCTCTTGGTCATAGATGGATACGTTCACTACTCCGAGAAACTTGTCTTTTCTGCGCTTTTGGGCAATTGGGAGAAAAATCGCGCCCACAGCTTGCCAAAAGCGATTCTTAAGGTACAAAAACGCGAGCAAGCCCCACGTCCTTTTTTTCGGATAGTGGAGTTGATCAGCCATCTCATGGCCGATTTGTGCCCGAGACACAGAGTAAATATAGTTCGCCACTCGCCGCCGTTGTATGGGATCGGTAATACCGGCCACCAGAGCTGCCGAGTTGACCAGGCTATTGGCCAGGATGATGGACTCTAATTCGGGCGGAGGTTCGCACAGGTCGCCGATCTGGTAGAGCTGGCGCGCCTCCTCTTCGTCGCGAAAGAGCAGGGTTTCAGGTACGCCCAACAAAAGGGCCGTATAGCGCCATATCATCATGAAGCTCCGGCGTTCCTCGGCACTCAAAACGACGCCGAGGCGACCAGCCCGGTTGAGCAGTTTTGCCGAGAAACTGGCCGTTGCCAAACCAATGTGCGCCGCGCTCAACGGCGTGCCCCATGCTTCGGCGTCCCATTGGTCCGAGTGCATAAGCAACCGTCTGATCTGCGCGTGAATCAATCGGATGCGTACGGATAACTTCCAACCGTCTCCCTGTCGTTCGAGACCGCCGGGCAGAAAGATCTCGACGAGATGCCGGTTGTTTTGCTGCAACCGCCGCACCCCGAAACTGGTCAGACGTCCCGTAATGAAAAACGATTTGGCGATTAGCGTAGTAAAGCCTTCTATGAGGACCGCCGACACGAAGGCCCCTATGAAGAGATCTGAATTGGCGTGAAAGGCTCGACAGCCGGAAGCGACTGCTTTGGGATCAAACCACGAAGGGAGGGGGGCGTCATCCAACTGTTCGAAGAACGCCCGTAACGGCTTTGGCGTATCGCACGGGACGTCCTGGTGTTGGTCTATCAACGCCTCGATAAATCGGCCTCCTTCTTTTTGTCCCCAAGAAGCGATGGACTCCACAGCGGCATCTGCTTCCGGGTCCCCCAAGACGGTATGTGCGATATAATTGGCAGCCATCTCCGGGTCTTGCGTGCGCGCTCTTTCGTAGCCCGCCTCGTACGCAGAAGGTATCGAGCCTGAACTATTCACGATGGTTATGGACCCAATTCATTGTATAACCGATTCATCCGCCGGAAGGAAAACTTTTTTTAGATTATATAGCGACCCTAAATGATTTGCAAGCATGGAATGTTCATGGATCCTGTCTTTCCCTATAAGAGCCTATCCGGTTGCCAAGGCAGCACTGGACGCGACCGGCAAGGCTCATTACTTGGCCGATCTTGCGATTTTGAGCGGATTGGTGTATAGATTAGAAACGATTCGACCCATCATCTCGGAGGCGACCATGTATGAATCGTCGGTAGTGCAGTATTTCACGGAGAAGGCACTGGCGCAAGGCATTGAGCAAGGAGGCCGAGACGGCGCCCTTGAAGCACTGCTCGACGTGCTGGCGATTCGCTTTGGACTGGCCGCGTCCGATCCGTTGGCCGCTCGCCTGAGGGGCCTTGACGATGTGCGGCGTCTCAAGCAGTTATTTCGAGCGGCCATCCAAGCACCCAGCCTCGAAGCCTTAGACTCCTGCTAGACGAAGCCGAGTAGAAAAACAACCCGACCATCCAGAAGCTGCTCGACTGGCCGCCCACGCGCCGCGTCCTCGATCAAATGGGCTTGGGCGACTTTACCAGCACCGGCGGCATTATCCTCTTGACCAAAGACCCGGGCGAACCGGAATTGGAGGCTGCAATGACGTTAGATCAATATAAATTACTACCGAAAATTTCATTGTCTGAAAAGTGTTTGACTGTAATTCTCGCACGAGATGAAGCATTAGTCTGCGCTTTTTGTCCTGAGTTAGATTTGGTGACCGAAATGGCAACCCCGGATGAAGCACTGAAAGATATGCTGGAAGCCATGCAGGATTATGCTGAAGAATACTTAGAGGAGTTGGAGATTTATCAAAACGGCCCCAATCGCAGTCACCACTTGCCTTATATCCAGGCGATTGCAGGGTGTGAGGATGTTTGGGATCTCCGAATGCTAATCGAGATACAGCATGGCCGTGTACAGGTTTGACCAATTTCGCTCAGTACTGAAGATTTTAGGCTTTGTAAAAGTTCGATCTCGAAAACACGAGACTTGGCGTAAGGTGCTTGGCAACGGCACGATCTTGCGCGTACGCATCAGCCATAAACACGGACGAGACATTCCTCGGTGGCTGTTTTATGAAATGCTGCGACAGGCGGGAATCGACGAGGAAAGGTTTCGGGAGTTGATGTAAGCGAGCAGGCAGACACAGGTTATGACCAGCTTTCAATATGTGGGGAGTTTGAGGATTGCCACCGTCCTCTGCTTTGCGTTGCTACCGGATCAATTGGCAAGTGTAGAAGGAGGCTATAATGTGGTGGATCGGTCGCAAGTACTGGAAGCAATGCGGCAGCACTATGGTGGTTATAAACTAACAGCGGCAACGAATGGCGCGTGGTTGGCAGATGTGGTGTTTTGTCTGGTGCGGCAAGCTCAAGAGCACGACCCGGACGGCCCGCCCCTGTTTATCGGGCACGAGGAGTGGTTCTGGTCGTTTTTGGCGGTTACTGGGCAGACGGAAGATACAGCACCAGAGTACGCTTTGCTCAACTATCGCTACGAACAGAATATGGAAGTGGACTATCGGCTAGATCGAGTGATCCATAAAGTGGTGGAAGGGCCGATGCCCAAACTGGCTGTGAATGTGCGGATCAGATGGGAGGATGGGCCGGGCAGACCAAAGCGGTATTCGTATATAGATACACTTTCGACACCAACTGTTAGGGTGACTAATCGGCAATTGATTACCTATCGCTTGCTGGATTTTGGCGATTGGATTGTTTACGACGAGATTGAGGGGATTACAGCGCGTCCAGAGTCCGGCGTATTGGCTCTTCTTTTGCAGCTAATCGGCGAGGGGCACATGACACATTCTCGCATCGCCGTTGCACAGGATGGCATTCACGTGTCGCGGACGAGGGCTGAGAAGGTGCTTATGAAAGTGATGACTACGGTGACGATCTATCCCAATGGGATTATAGAGAAGGGAGTGCCAGATGGTCGGTCGGATTTGCTGGAACTAGAGCGGCTCCTTGAGCAGCCGCTGGATATTGATTATGTCGATTAACGAGCAGACTCGGTATTCTGTTGGCTACGAAGAGCACACAGCTCGTTTTTTCCAAGAGCGGACAGCCGCCACGCACGCTCGGTTCCTTCTAGAGTACCTTGGGCCCGGGATAGATCTCTCAACTGAATCACAGGACTAAATAATGATTTTAGAAGTTGCCATATTGGATGTTAAACCCGGTCGTGAGCAAGAGTTTGAAACGGCTTTTGGCGCGGCGCAAAAGATCATATCAAGTATGGACGGGTACATTTCCCATCAGTTACAGAAGTGTGTTGAGAAAGGCAGCCGTTATATCTTACTGGTAAACTGGCAGACGCTTGAAGATCATACTGTTGGTTTCAGGGGGTCTGAACGGTACCAAGAATGGCGTAAGCTGTTACATCACTTTTACGATCCATTTCCCGAAGTGGAACACTATATGAGCGTTTATGACTAGAATTCTATTTGACACGATTTTAGACACCGCTCTTAGTGGTGTTCCTGCCCTCTTCAGGCGAAATCTGCCTAAACCTGTTCAGCGGCTGCGGCTAGTGGCATGGATCGTCGTGATTGTCGTCGTGGCCTCGTTTTTTTTGACGGCAGTGCCGTCGCTGGAGGTGTATAGACAGCTGCTCAAAACGGCTGTCCTTGGCGGCCTAGTCATCCTTATTGTGGTTTTGATCGCCATGACGCTAGTGCTAAAAAGTCAGAAAAAGCCCTAGCGGAATGTACTATCCCCGTTTGCTGGTTGATCAAACTCGGTTTTGAACAGGCTGGTAACTCGCCGCGTTCTACTCTGCGTTGGCCTCGATCAATACCTGAATCCTTACTTCGTCTCCGAGGACGGCACTAAAGCGTTCCCAGCTATTGACTCCGTAATCGGAGCAGAGTATGGAAAAATTCGTTTCTAGGCCGATCTGCGCCTTGCCACTCCGCGGATTGGTACCAGTGCCGAGAATCTCGACGGGCAAAATGACTTCTTTGGTGGTGCCGTGCATGGTCAGTTTGCCTTTGACGCTGAGGGTGTTTTCACCGGTGCTGGTCACCTCGGTAGATTCGAAGGTGATCGTGGGGTAGTCTTGGGCCGCGAAAAAGTCGGCGCTTTGCAGGTGGCCATCGCGGCGCTCATTGCCGGTGTCGATGCTCATGACCTGAATGGTGCCGGAGAAACGGGCCGAGTCGGGTTTGGCAGCGTCATAGCTGATAGTACCGCTAAAGTCCCCGAAGCGGCCCTTGGTGCGGCCGACGAGGTGCCGAATGCTGAAATCGACTGAAGAGTGCGAAGTATCGACCACGTAAGTTTCCGCCAAAGCCGCCTCGGCAGTAAAAGCGAATGTCAGAGCGGCAACCGAGGCAAAACGGAGCGCATTGGGACGAATCATGGAATTCTCCTTGGCTGTTGGGGTGAGAGCGAATTAGGCATTTTGTGCCGGCGATGATTTTGTATAAAATCTGCTACAGTAAGATGCGAACCCACAGCAGCCGGGGCAAGTTTACCGGCAGGAGGCGGCGATGATCGATTTCTCCCGTTCGTCCTTTACTTGGGAGGCCCATCCGGCAAAGCCGGACCCGTATTACAAGTGGCCCGGCGGTTTCGTCGGCGAGCACGGTCAGGTCTATCACGTGCGCTTCACCTTAGAGGCCCGTTGCGTTTTGCGCGATGGCGATGGGGCCGAGCTGGCTGAGCTCTTTTTGGGTGCGCCCTGCCGCAGCGAATACACCATTGCCAGCGAAAACCTGTTTCAGATCCCCAGCGGCGAGTGGCGGATGGCCTTTAGCCGCGCTTCGATTCCGGCGATTGCCCAGCGGCCGAGTACGGAGCCCGAGACGGTCCGGGCGCGTTCGCTGGCGGATGCGTTCCAGAGTTACACTATAGACATCCGCTCTTATCCCGCAGCCGAGGTGCTGGAAAAAGCCGACGCTATTGTGGCTTCGACCTTTGCTGGCGACGCGCAAAACGCCCGCTCGGTGTACCCGAACGCGGCGAGTGGCATTGAGGTCGAGGTCGAATATCCGATCAACGTCATGAACCTCAACGCGGCCGATGGCCAGTTCCAGGTCTGTACCGGTCCGGTACTGCTGCCGGATCTGGCGACTTGGGATGGCCACGATGTGCATCGGGTGTTCATCGCCCATGCGGCCTTCTCGCGCCGCGACCGGGTGGAGTTTATTTTGCGCCGTCCAGTGCAAGCCGCGCCCGAGGAGCGGGTGTGGCTGGATGCGCCCCGGGGCCGCGACCGACTGGAATTGCTCGACCCCAATAATCCGCCTCCTAACTATCCGCCCGCACGGGCTCAGCCGCTGGTGTACAACGAGACTTGGGAACTGGCCGCGCACAATGCGGTGTTGCGAGCCGATTTCGCTAGCGGATGTAGATCAGCCTAGGCGTTTGATCTGAAAGTCGCGGAAGCGGATCCAGTGCTCGGCGTTTTCGGGGCCGTTGTAGCACTGGATGCTGACTTGATCGTCGCCGGGCGGGGGCAACTCTCCCCGATCGGCAAGGTGGAACTGGTCCTCGCCGGCGGGTCGGTACTGGGCTTGCCAAGAATCGGCGGTGACCACCAGGCGCAGGCGCACGCTCTGGGCCGACATGGGCTTGTGGCCGGGGATAATGTAGAGCTCGCCGTCGATTAATTCCTTGACTTGCTTGAAGACCGGCTTGCCGTTTTGGTACCAAGTGATGCCAGCCTGTTCGTACTGCTGGATGGGGTGGGTGTGGTTGTACACCGTTACTTCTATAGCCCAGGTCCCGGCGGCGCGATTGGGGGCTGGGCGCAAAAGCGCGTTTTGCACGGTATCGGCCACGCCCGGTTCGACGCGAATTTCCAGGCCATCCTGCAAGCGCCAAAAGCCAGGATGTTCGCGCAGCCAAGTCCACTTGGGATCAAGGGCACCGTCAAAAGCATCGGCAAAGACAAGTTCTTCGCGTGCGGTAGTCATGTTTACTCCTTCCGTTGTCGCCGGGGTAAGCCAGAAAAATTGCGGCTTTAATAGCCTTATTACTTAATAAGTTGTGCATTTGCGATAAAGGGACGCAAGATGAAGCTAGGAATTTTCCACAAGGTTTTTGCGCGGCCGACGCTGGAGGAGAGCCTCAACGGGGTGCAGGCCGCTGGCTTGGAGGCGGTGCAGCTTGATTTGCCGGCTGCGGGCATTGATCCGGCGGTGCTGACAAACGCCGATTGCGAGCGCATTCGCCTTGCCCACGCAACGCGCGGCATTGAAATCGCCGCGCTGTCGGGGACTTTCAATATTATCGACCCAGACTTGGCAAAGCGCCGCGCCGGGATGCAGTGGCTCGCCGCCCTAGCGGCTGCGAGTGGCAAGTTGGGGACGGAGCTGATTACGTTTTGCACGGGTACGCGCAACCCCGACTGGCTGTGGGGCGGCCATCCCGACAATAGTACGCCGGCTACATGGGCCGAGATGGTCGCGGCTATGGGAGAAGCGGTCGAGATTGCCGCGGTGCAGGGCGCGACGCTGGTGTTCGAGCCGGAGGTCAACAATGTGGTGGATTCGGCGCAGAAGGCGCGGTGCTTGCTCGACGAGATGCGATCGGAGCATTTGCAGGTGGTGATCGACGGAGCCAACCTGTTCCACACTGGCCAGCTACCGAGGATGCGCGAGGTCTTAGACGAGGCGTTTGACTTGCTCGGGGATTCAATTCGGTTGGCGCACGCTAAGGACTTGGAACGAGATGGCGACGCTGGGCACCAAGCCGCGGGCACGGGTTGGCTCGACTACGAGCACTACTTGGCGTGCTTGCGGCAGATCGGCTTTGACGGGTCGTTGATATTGCACAGCCTTGAAGAGGAGCAGGTGGCGGCGTCAGCGGCTTTTGTGCGCGAGCGCATGAACATTTGAAAAAGAAAATTTTTGCCTTCAAGCCCCTTGAAGGCTACAAGTTGCGGCCCGATGTCCGCGCTCGTTATGGCTTGCCGAGCAGGACGATTCGATTGGTGTTGGTGCCTTTGGTGCGGTTGTCCACGCCCCAGCAGTTGGCGGTTTTGGTGAACAGCTGATCGTTGACCAACACCATCAGCGGCTCGAGGCCAGCCTCCATGGCCGCGGGTACGACGAGGGTTTCGAGGAAGATTTTGCCATTGCGGACTTCGCCCACTTCAAAGGCAACGAAGCCGCCGCGGGCGAGAACCCGGTGCAACTCGCGGAAGGTGCCGGTCATGGCCGCTTGCCAGTCGGCTGGTTTTTTCAATTGCCATATCGCCACCTTTTTGGCGTCGATGCCGTTAAACCAGCAGCGCAGCCAGTTGTCTGCTTGGTAGTTGACGATGTCCAAAAAGGGCGGCGAAGTAACGACGAGTTGGACGGATGCACTGGCAATGGCGGCAGTGTGGTCGGACGAGCCGGTTACCAGCAGCGGTTGATTGGCCGCTAACGACGCCTGTTCGGACGCTTGCAATTTGCTTAGCAGGGCTCGCGTCTTGCGGAGGATGATGGATTTTACGTCGCGCTCCGGCGGTGCTTGAGCGCGTTTTTGGTTGATGCGTTTTTGCGACGCAATGGACGCGGCTTGGTTGGGTGGCAGCGTATAGACCGAGAAAAACCCCGGCGAGTGCCCAGTCAGACGGTTGGTCGCTACCATGAGGATCCACGCATCGACGCGGTCGCGGTCGCCTTGGAGTACGTGGGCGCGGAGATTGGTGAGTTGGCGGAGGGTGTTGGGGTGATAGAACACGAGAAGATCGTCCCGGACTGCGATGGGTTGGTCTAAGTCGAGGGCGGCGAGGCGTTTTTCTACTGCGCGGTATTCGGGCGGGGCTAAACGAGGTGCGACTAGCCGCTCGCTGAGCGGATTTACGTCGCAGCCGATGGGGCGGCGGCCCAACAGTGCCGCTTCGAGGACGGTGGTGCCGCGCCCCATGAACGGGTCGTACACCGCGTCGCCGGGTCGGGTCAGGCGGTGGATGAAAAACCTCGGCAATTGCGGCTTGAAACAGGCGCGATAGGATACCTCGTGGAGGGAGTGGGCGGCGCGTTGCTTGGCGGTCCAGAACTCGTTGACATACACCGGAATGGCAATGGCCGGGTCGGGAAAGTCGCGGATTTGCGTCTCTTTGCCAAAATCCGCAAAGGCTTGGATTGCGGCGGCGAATTCCTGGGCGTTGAGGGGCCGTTGTGGCGAAGGCTCAGGGGAAAATAGTTCGAGTTGGGGTGTAGTCACGATATACTCCTGAGTAAAGCGAGAGCCTTGGCACGATCATTCTTTATTAAACCCCACCGCGCATCATGGCCAGAAACCGCTGGGCATTCCCGGCAAAGTGATCGTCGATTTCTGCGGGCGTCAGCCCCAGCATCTCGGCCACTTGTCGCTCTTGGCGCAATTGCTCGTAGATGACGAGCGTGGCCCGTGAATCGCAGTGCGGCGTACCGGCTTCGTTGCCAGGGTAAAACAGCCAAGCGCGGCCATAGGTGATGTATTTGCCGCGTGCACAGCCAGCGACCACATTGTCCGAACCAAACATCACCCGCTGGCGATCTTCGTGTTTCATCAGCAGATAGTGCGCGTACAGGTCGTTTACTGCCGAGGTGTCGTACCAGATGTTGGGTAGGTCGCACAGGAAGTGGATGGCCTCTTCCATCATAAAAGAGTTGAACGAGCGGGCGCAGTGGGCCAAAATCCACTGTGCGTTGGGGTATTGGCGGGTGTAGTGCGCTAAGTCGCGCTGGTTGTCTGGGTCCGCTGGACCGGTAGGTTTGGCCAAGTGCATGGTGATGGCCAGCTTTTTGTCGTGCGCAACTTCGATAAGGGGTTCGGGGAGGAAGTCGCCAATGCGAGCGCCGACCGGATCTGGGGCAAAGGTGCGATAGGGTTTGAGACCGAGGAAGCCGTACTCATCGACTTGGGCGGCGACGTATTCGGGCGTCATGTCCGGGGTGACCATCATGTTGACTGCGGATGCGGGATCGGCGGCGAGTTGGGCCGCCAGCCAGGCGTTGTGCCCGGCGGCATCCATGCCCGGCATGGGGGTGCCCAAGGCCAGCATGTGGAAGGCTCGATTAGGGTAGAGTTTGGCGGCCCAGTCGAGGTGATCTTGATAGTCGATTTCCGTGCGCAGGCCATCAGGTTCGCCGGTGAGAAAGCCGCGGTGGTCTTCTGACCACAGGTGCGTGTGCATGTCGTAAACTGTAGCGGGGACAAAGTCTGCCAGTTCTCGTTCCCAGAACTGGCGGTCGAAGTCTTGATAGGTGAAAGCAGTCATGGCATGGTGCTCCCCAGCGGCGCGTTTGACAGAAAATGGCCGGCAGCCTAGTGTTGCCCAAAAGGAGGAAATTCGAGATGAACGAAGAAAAGATAGTGCCCGAACTAGTCGTAGAAAAGGACGCGCTCGTCGGCGAAGGGGCCATTTGGGATGCCGATGAAGAGCTGTTGTACTGGGTCGATATCCTCGGCCACGAGGTCTATGTGTACGATCCGGTGAGTGGAATCAATCGCACCATCCCGACGTGCCAAGCCGTGGGCACGGTGGTCAAGCGGCAAAGCGGTGGGCTGGTCGTCGCGCTGCACAATGGTTTTGCCCACATCGACTTGCAGACCGAGCGCATGGTGCCGCTCGGCGAGGATCCCGAGCGGGCGATTCCCGCCAATCGCTTTAACGATGGCAAGTGCGATCCGGCTGGACGGTTGTGGGCCGGGACGATGGAGTTTGGCGGGGGGCGCGACCAAGGCGCACTCTACTGCCTCGATGTCGATCACTCAGTCAGCCGCAAGGTCGCGCCGGCCACCATTTCCAACGGCATCGTCTGGAGCGCCGATCAACAGACTATGTACTTTATTGATTCTGGCTTGAACAATGTGCGTGCGTACGACTACTGCCGCGATAGTGGAGCCATCAGCAACGAGCGCGTGGTGATAGAATACGGAGGGCCGGGGATATTAGACGGCATGGCCATTGACGAGGCGGATGCCTTGTGGATCGCCGTCTATGGAGGCTGGTGCGTCTTGTGCTACGATCCCCGCTCTGGAAAGTTGCTGCGCCACTTGCAACTGCCCATGGCCCAGGTGACGTCCTGCGCCTTTGGCGGCGCGGACTTAGACCAGCTCTACATCACTTCGGCTGGCCGAGGTTTGGACGCTGGGGAGCGGCAAGCTCAGCCTTTGGCCGGTTCGCTAGTGCGGGTTGATCCGGGGGTACGCGGTGTGCCCGCGGATGCGTTTGCCGGCTAGAGGGCGATGGTGCGCATTTGGTCCGACCAGTCGCGCCACATGTCCTTTTGCGGCGGCTCCTGTTGGGTTTGTTCGATGTCCTGCTTGACAAAATCGTAGAGCACCGCTTGGCGCAATTGGCGCGAGGTGTTCGGGCTAGCCATGTGGCCGAGGCGGTGATGCCAGAAGACGATGTCGCCGGCTTGGCCGTGGGTATCAACGGGGGTGCGCTGGTTGACTGCGGTGCGCACTTTTTCGTAGGCGTCGTCGTCTTGGTCGCGGAGGTACTGCGAAGTGAAGGTCGGGTAGAAGGCGCGGTGGCTTTCGGGCCAGACCATGAAGCTGCCGCCGTTGGGCGGCACATCGTCGATGTAGCCGACCACGCCGAGGTGGAAGGGATGGCCGTCGGTGTGGCAGCCTAGGGCTTGGGGCGGGTGATCGCCATAGGGCAGGGTGCAGTAGATACCGCGAATGCGTTGGGGCTGGACGAGCAGGCCAGGACCGAGCATTTGTTCGGCCATGGCCCACACCTTGGGCTCGGTAGCCAGCAGGCGCACCATCCAGTCTTCGCCTCCTGGCTCGCGGAAGTTCCAGCGAAAGCCGCGGCGGTGGTTGGCGCTGTCGAGGTTTTCTTCGTCTGCGCGGAACGGGCCAATCCAAGTGTCGGGGGCGTCGCGACGGCGGCCCGGCGGGGCGCCGTCCCACAGCCGGGCGCGGGCGCGCTCCATGAGGGCCGGGTCGAGTACGCCGCGCTTGATGAGGTAGCCATTGCGCTTGAAAAAGCGCAGTTCGTCGGTCGTCAGCATGGTTTCCCTTTTTAATTGAGAAGCGGTCTAAAAATCAATGATCGCGTCTATCGTTCTGCTCAACTGCGCGCACTTGCTTGCGCGCCAGCCACCCGGTTGCAGTCGCTGGCGGCTGCCGTACGCGCATGTATTCGGCTCTCTCTTCCTCGACGAGCAGCACCGCCCCGGCCTCAATGTGGGCTAGCACTGGGGCACTAGGATCGGGGGCCGTGCGCAACGCGCCGCCGGCTGGTGCGTACACCATGCGCTCGACAAAGCGGTCAACTGTGGCTCTAAACACGGCTAGGGCGTCGCGGGCCAAATCGCCGTGGGGCGCGACCCGCACGGCTGCTAGCTTGCTGTAACGCCAAGTGACGCCGGCACCTGCTGCACTCTGGGTTCGCAGGTGGGCCAACTCGGGCACTGGCGCCGATGTGTTGGGACCGGCGGCGGTAAAGACTGCGGTGACCAAGGTCTCGGTCGCGGGGTTATAGGGGCTGGGTTGGGCCTGCCAGCGGAGCAGGTCGCCGTCTTCGTATGCTTGCAGGATGTAGGCGCGGGTGAGTTCGTCGAAGCGGGCGACAATGCCCCGGTATTCGCACTCGGCGCGTTGCAGGCTGTTGATGTCGCGAGCCATATCGCGTTCAACGCTTGGGTTAGGAGAAGAAAGCAAGACCAGGGCGAGCGCGAGCACCGTCTTGAGCATGGGAGCAGCTAACATGGCATTGGGTATAATACAAGATGCTAGCGTCGCGGTGTATTCTTGTCAACCTACTTTGACTGATGTATTGTATATTGTATATTGTATTTAATCGCCTTACTCAATTACTCCATCCGAAAGGAGTTACGTTATGAACTATCGATCGGCTCTACTGATCGTCTGTTTAGCAACGCTGGGGGGAGCCGGTGCTGGCTGGGGGCAAGCCGACGGCAAGATCGCATTTATCTCCGGTCGCGATGGGTCCGAGGACGTGTGGATTATGAATGCGGATGGGAGCGATCCGGTGAATCTAACCCAAGGGCACTATTGTGCTAGTCCGATTTGGTCTCCAGATGGCACGCAGATCGCCTATCTCGACGTTGGGGCCGATTATCTCGGTAGGGATATCTGGGTGATGGATGCCAACGGTGGCAATCGAAAGCAGCTAACGGACCATATTGAAAAAATAGATCCTAATATCAGCTCAGATGATCTGTTTTGGTCTGAAGACGGCCAAATCATTTACTACTTTGCGTGGGATCGCTCTGAGCTGTTCGCCGTGCCACCGGACGGCAGCGGGTCCTCACTGGTGGAATGGAGAGGTATGGAATGGCGGGAGGCGGCTTTGGTAATCCGCCGCTTCTGGGATCGCCGCTATCTCTCTCCAGACGAAACCAAAAAGGCATACATCGGCGTGCTACATGGTGCCGAAGATGGCCAAGCTGATGCCGAAGATGGCCGAGATGTCTTCATTACGATCAGGGAGGAGCCCTCTATGGTCGGTACAGACGGAGCTACGACCATGCTCTTGTCCGGCCAACCTGTTGATCTCGTTTTTGAGGATATCGGCGGTTCTTGGGCCCACGCTCCTTTTTCTTTTAGTTGGGCACCCAACAGCATGAGGGTTGCTTTCACTTCATACACCGTTTTTAACAGTTCTGGCTCTTCCATCTCTTTTTACCCCAGCACTGGGGAGATTTGGGCTGTGGATATAGACGGCCGCAACTTGGTCAATCTGACCAATGGTTTGGGTGGCGCGTATCCCGCTTGGCAACCTGTCGTTCCTGCTGCGACTGCTACAAACGTCGAGCCCCAATCTTGGGGGCAGATCAAAGCGCTGCTTTCAGCGGGTTCTCGTTAATGATTGCTCGGGGCACCATCAGCGCACTTTGCCGCGGCCGGCGATTTCCCAAATCGCTTCCAGTCGATTGGCGCGCAGCGCGTAGAGGCAGTCGTGGAGGTTGACGGTGGTGCAGCCGTGGCCGGGGATAAATTCGAGTAGGTCGCCGGGGTGGAGATCCGTGCAGGGGCCGGCTACGGTTTTGAGGCGGCCGTGTTCTTCGGACAGGGCGTGGCATGCCAAATCGGGACGGTCCTTAACGAGAGGGAAGCCGTGCTCGGGCGTCAGGCTCTTGAGGCCGGCGTCGGTGATGACCTGCTCGGGCGCGGGGCGGCTGGTAACGGTGGTCAGGACGCTGAGGGCGTTTTTGAAGCCCAAATTTAGTTTGGCGTACGCTGCGTCCATTAGCGCGTACGAGCCCGCTTGGACCTCGGTGATGCCGTCGAAGGAAGTGCTAATGTAGTAATCGCCCGTGCCCGAAGCACTGCAAATTAGACAGTCGAGGCCAGCGCGTTCCACGTCGTCGCGGGCATTGACGAGGCGCTGGAGGCAGGTGCGGGCACCGTTGTCGCGGGCTTCTTTGTCTTCGAGGTCGATGACGTGGCCTTCGTAGCCCATCAGACCGCAGAAGCGCAGGTGTGGTGCGTAGGAGGCCGCACGGGCGAGATCGACGACGGTGGCGGGCGCGACGCCGCAGCGGTTGTGGCCGATGTTGACCTCCACGAGTACGCGGGGGCATACCTTGCCAGCGTGGGCGGCTTGGTTGAGGTCGGCGAGATTTTGCCGGTCGTCAACCGCGACCATAAGGTCGCAACGAGCGGCCAGGGCCATGAGGCGCTCGATTTTGTGGCGGCCTATTACTTGGTTGGCGATGAGGATATCTTGGATGCCGGCGTCGGCCATGACCTCGGCTTCGCCGACTTTGGCACAGGTGATTCCCTGCGCACCGGCTGCGAGTTGGAGGTGGGCGATGGCCGGGGTTTTGTGCGACTTGGTGTGCGGCCGGAGGTTTTTGCCCGCCGTGTGGAAGTGCTCGGCGAGTTGGGCGATGTTGTATTCGAGCGCGTCGAGATCGACTAAGAGAACGGGGGTGTCGATGGCGTCGCGGGTCATGCCGATGTGTTCTGTCGGGTTGGTCATGGGTAGGTTTTACATCCCCCAAACGGTTATGGTTGCGCCGCGACAGAGTTCGGCCCGCCGGAACACTTTCTCCGACCACGCTTTGTCGGCATCGCGGTCAAAAATGAGCAAATGCCCTTCGTCGGTCGCGCACAGGTCCATGTAGTTACGGGTTTGCTCCAGCCCTTCAGCGACCGTCTTTTGTCGGGAACTATACAGAATTTTTAGTTCAATTACCACCTTTTGGTGGCGACCTTGGTACGGCCAGATCACCAGTAAATCCGTTCGTTTGCGGCCTAGCCCGTATTCCCGATCAACCCGGCCGCCACTGTTGATAATCCGCTGTAAGAATGCCTGCATCAACAGGTGAGGCCCCGCTTCTTTGTAATCGAAGCGCTCCAGCCAACTGGCCGAGTGTTCGCGAAAAAACTGTTGAAAGGCGGCGATGAGTCCATCCATGTCGAGCCGACCATCGGCTTGGATATACCACGCGGGTTGATGGGCAAAGGTCAACTGGGTGCTGAAGGTCAGTTCACGTGGAATTACTTCTTGGTAGATGCGATTGGCGATTTTTAGCTGGCCTTCGTCTATTTGAATCAGTCCTAGATCGCGGACGTAGAGAATATCATCGGTCGGAATCAGTGCCGTGCTTGCAATGCCTGCCAAGATCGGCTCAATCACGTTTTGCACTCGGCGTTCAGCAAGTTTATCGACTAATTGGTCAATGTGGGTCTCGCGGCGCAGCACGATTTGCTCCTTGGCCGCCTCGATCATTGCCGCGGTAATTGGTTGCGTATGGTCGCGGCCTGCTGCCATTTTGAAGCAGGCTTCGTAACAGAGTGCGTTGACCAGCCACGGCTGACCGCGGGTGAGATCCCAAACTCGTTCCAAGGCGTCGTCGGCAAAACCTTGGCCTGTTGCATCTGTATGTTGGTGTAGTAGCGTGGCAATTTCTCGTCGCTGGAAATTACCTAAGCGCAGGGATTCGGCTTTGATGTTGAATGCGCTGCCGCCGGTGATGATGGCCTGTTCTTGCGTGGAGTGGATGCGATAATCTCTGACATCGCGCACGCCGCAGAGAATGATACTGTGGGGAAAGTGTCGCGGACGCTTGTCGTATCCGGCTCGCACCTGTCTCAGCACTGAAATTAGCATATCGCCGACGAGCGCGTCTATTTCGTCAATCAACAGGATGATCGGCTTGGTGCTTGCTTTTGACCATTCGGTAATGGCGGCGTTGAGGACGCCGTCGGCGCCAAACTGTTCAAACAGGGTGTGCTGTTGCTCAAACAGGAACGTATCGTCGAGAAAATCGCGCGCCCGCGATGCCATTTCGCCGAAAATCGCTTGCATACCCCTTAGAACATTCTCGCGCGCCGCTTGCGCCAGCTCCACATTGCAATAGAGTGCCTGGTACTTTCCGGTGCGGTTGAGGTATTCCGTTAAAGATAAAAGGCAAGTCGTCTTTCCCGTCTGTCGAGGTGCGTGCAGCACGAAGTACTTTTGTTGGTCTATAAGTGCCAATACCTGATTGAGTTCCAGCCGTCCAAGAGGTGGCAAACAATAGTGATCTTGGCTGCGGACGGGGCCGGCGGTACAAAAGAAACGCATAACAGATTGCTATTTCATCTCGAAGGGTGATTTCCGGTCAAGCTCAGTCATGGAATGTACGGACCAGACCTATGTTGGTCTAACCACTAACCACCGGCCACTGACTATGCGTGACATCAGTTGCTAATTGGCAGCTTACACGCTAGGCGGATGGCGGCCGCCGCGGCGCGTTGGGCTCAATAATGGCTCGTCTTTCTGGTGTCAAACTACTCATCGCTTTCGGCTGCTTGTCGCAGGGCTAGGAAAGCCTCCTTGAGTGTTTGACTTACGGCTGAATCCGGCTCGTTCAAAACCAATTCTTGGTAGGTACTCAAATAGTCGGCGCGGATGCGATGAAACAGATGCAAAAAGTGCCGAAGAAACCCGATGCAGTCCAAAATAGCAATCTCGACTCCATCGGTCTGTTCGTAAAATCCGGCTGCGTAGTCGACTACCCTCGGATCGATTCCCTCGGTGGTGACGAATAGATAATTATTGATCCGATGCGGTGCTTCGATGATCTTGCCTAGTGCCGCATCGATGTCCGTGTAATCGACTCGCTTCGCCTTCATTTCGTAGGCTGTTACAACAGAATCTTCCCCGACTAGGCAAATTTCCACATCTCCCAATGAGCCGGTTTGCAGATCGGCGGCATTGTGTGGATTTAGCGGCAATATGCGTTCGGCAAGCCGCGTTCCGGCTGCCTTATAGGCCGCCGCTACGACGAGGACCGGCAAGCGGCTTGCATGTTTGCAGGCCAAGTGCTGCTTGATCAGAGTGACTATGGCCTCTGAGGGCAGAGGTAGGACCCCTTCTGTTTGTTCAAGCCCCTTGAGCAGTGAATCTATGCGGGCGAGTTTCTCATCGCGCATCTGAAGCAAGAGACGGACGATTTCGACAAATAGCACATTAGGGGCTACTCGTTGTTCTGCCACATCTTCGAGTAGTTCAAGAGTCTTTCTATACAGATCGCGTGGCCTACCGACAAGATCGTGATCTGTGGTCAGCGGATGGTCGATGTTTCTCAGTGTTGGCGTGAGGAAAGCGGTCGTCTGATTGACGGGTAAGCGGTGTTCGTTGATGAATGGGGCTAGGTGTTGTTCATCATAGGTGCGGCCAGAAAAACTGTCTGGATCGCCAATTTCAGTATAGGGCTTGCGTAGATCGACGTTGGGCTTGTCTAACTTTCCTAGCAAGCACGACATAAGCAAGCGCACCCCAGCGCGGTTGCCGGTGCAGCGACAGACATAGGTAACACGCTCCCTAATGGTTATATCGGATATAACGGACTTACCTAAAGTCTCTTCAGCACGCTCATAAATGCCACGTAGAATGTTCTCTGGGGTCATTCAAACAGCTCTTTTTGTACTTCCGGCTCATAATTAGTCCACAGCACTTCGCGCCGGCTGTCTTTGGTGGAATGGATGGTCTTGGCCGGTCCTTCTGTCTTGAACCAGCGATCGGGCGGGAACAGTTGGTCCATTAAGGGATGATAGTAGCCAGACACGGCAACCTTGCCTTCGCAAGTATTGACTACTGCTGCCAACTCCCGGTGTTCGGCTTCGTCCATTTCAAAGCTGTATGCTTTGGCATCGCCACGAGTGGCGTGTAAGTAGGGAGGGTCGCAGTAGAACAAAGTTTTGTGGCTGTCGTAAAGTTGAATCACATCGACAGCGGGACGATTTTCAATCTGGACGCGGATCAGACGCTGGGCGATCTCGCCGAGCGCATCTATCCCTCCCAACCAGCGAGAAACCACGCCAGACATACCAGCGCGGCTCGTATTCTTGCAGTTGGCCCAACGACCGAGGGAGGCTGTCTGCGCTAGCCCAGTGCGGGTCTGCCGTGCTCTGATGTAGAAACGTCGGGCGCGTTCTAAGTCTGTGATGTCTTCGACGCTGCCGTAGATCGCGTAGTAGTATTCCTCACGTGAGAACGGCGTCAGAGTGATAGCGCGGATCAGCGCTTGGTGCTGGTCGCGTAGGACGCGAAAAAAGTTCACTACTTCGCCGTCGAGATCATTGTAGGTTTCAACAGCAGCCGGTGCTCGGTTGATCAGCACGGCCCCAGACCCGGCAAACGGCTCGCAGTAATGGTGACACGCCGGCAGCAGGGGTAATAGCCAATCGAGGTGAGAAAACTTGCCACCGTACCAGCCAAACACCAGGCGGCGACGCGCATGGCCTACGATCGCTGGATGTTGCGACTTTTCGTCTAAGAAGATGGGGGACGCGCCCCGCGGTTTTTTGGGCATGTGCTAGAACGCCAGCGGCAAATCGCCGTTTGCGTCGAAGGGCATTTCCTCGGCCTCGGCGATGATTTCCAAGTCCTCGCGCTGTTCGACTTCGGAGCGGTAGGCTTCAGAGACTAGGAGCTCGCCTAGCTCCAAGGTGTTGTGGATGCGCAGGACCTTGGCGTTTGCCGGTGCGACTAGGCCGACGGTCTCTAGGGCCTTTTCAATGCAGATGCGGTCCGTGTCGAAGTAGAGCGGGATGTGCGCGCCCGAAGGGTGGTTGCCGGTCATGCAGTTGATGTAGGTGATCTGGCGGTCCATCTGCTCAATGGCGCGTTTGTGGGCGTACTCGGCGGTGCCGATGCCCGAGGCGTTGCCGTGGGTTTCTGCGGTCAGGCTGCGGACTAGGATGCGGGTGACTTTGGGGTACTCTTTGTCGGCGGCGTGGTTGTCGTGGAATTTGCGGCCGACGACGTTGGTGTCCATGCCAGCGCCGGAGATGTTTTTGCCAATCGCATCGACGATGAGCAGATCGACTTCGGCGAAGGGCAAGCGCGGCATCCATTCCTTGGCGAGGACTAGCAATTCCTTTTCGCGTTCCACGAATTCGTCGGCTCCCACGCCCTGGATGAGCGCGGTTTGGTCGTACTGGTTTTCGACTAAGGCCAGCCCCATGAGTACGCCGCACTGGTCGATGACGGCCTGGCCGACCGAGCGGATAATGCGGTCGAAGCTGTAGTGGACAATGGCTTGGTGGTACAGGGCTGCGCCTTTGTGCTTGCCCAAGCCAATGAGCATCATCTTGTGCAGGCCGCTTTCGATTTCGCCGACAAAGTCGGTGTGCGGCTTGATGCGGCCGACGACGGCTACGTGGTCGGCTTCAAAGGCGTATTTGTCGAAAAAGACCGGGACGCCGTCCTCGGTCGCGCCCACCTGGACAGTTTCCATAGACGACTTAATGGGGGCGCCGGTGTACTCTTGAGTGACGCCGTAGCCTTCGATGATTTCCTGTTGCGCTTCGGCGATGCCGCCGCCGTGGCTGCCCATAGCTGGGACGAGGAAGGGATCGAGGCCGAGAGCCTTCAACTCGGCTACGAGGCTTTTGATCACCAGCGCGATGTTGGCAATACCACGGCTGCCGACGGAGATGGCAATGGTCTGGCCAGGATTGATTTTGGGGCCTAAGTCGAGGCGCTGGACTTCGGCGCGTACAGCCGCGGGAATGTCTTCGACGGTAGGCGCAGAAAAAAGCTGGCGGACGCCGAGCATGCGGGGCAGGGACATGGTGGACCTCCTAGATGGCTTGTTGGAATAGAACTTCGAGATCGCGCTGGCTGGTCTTGCGCGGGTTGACGGCGATGTTGCCGCTCTGCATAGCGGTGCGTGCCATCGTCGAGATGCGGGTCGTATCAACGCCGACCTCTCCTAGCTTGGCCGGGATGCCTAAGTCGGCGTTGATATGGCGCACTGCGACTATGGCGGCGTGCGCGGCTTGGCGTTGGTCTAAGCCGGAGCTAGGCGCGCCGAGCGCTTGGGCGATGGCGGCGAATTTGCCGGGGCAGGCCAGCCAGTTGAATTCCATAACATAGGGCAGCAAGATGGCGTTGAGCAGCCCGTGATGCACGTGGTAGTGCGCGCCAACTGGATGGGACATGGCGTGGACATTGCCGAGGCGCGTTTGCGCAAAGGCGACGCCAGCCAACATACTGGCGATGAGCATGTTTTCGGTGGCGGCCAGCGCGTGGTCGTTGGCGCAGGCTAAGCGCAGGTTGTCGCCGATGAGGCCGATGGCGTGCAGCGCGATGCCTTCGGTGATGGGTGTGGCCGCTAAGTTGATATAGGATTCGAGCGCGTGGGTTAGGGCGTCCATGCCAGTAGCCGCGCCGACTGAGGCCGGCAGGGAGACTGACAGGTCGGGGTCGAGGACGCCGACTTGGGGTGCTATTTTCCAGCTAATGACTGGGTCTTTATTGCCGCTGGCGGGATTGTCCAGCACGGCGAAGGGCGTGACTTCGCTGGCGGTGCCGTAGGTCGTGGGGACGCAGGCGAGATAGGGCAGGTCGTGTACTACTTTGTCGTTGCCTAGATAGTGGGTGATGCAGCCTTGGTTGGACGCGAGGACGCCGATCATCTTAGCCACGTCCATGGGTGAGCCACCACCGAGGCCGATGATCGCCGTGCAGCGTTCTTGGCGGTAAGCCTGGGCACCGGCCTCGACGGATTCTTGGGTTGGCTCGCTCGCACCGTCTTTGAGATAGACCGCATGGGGGATGTCGCCGAGAGCGGTGGTGACCGCTTCCACCGTGCCGATTTCTCCTAAGACCTGATCGGAGACGACCAGTACCTTGTCGGCCGGCGAGAAGCAATCTGCCAAGCAAGCAATAGACCCAGAGCCGTGGACGATGCGGGTGGGATGGCGGAAGTCGAAGTGGGTTTGGACGGGCATGGACAATCCTCTGTGTGCAGGAGGGAAAGTAGTTAGGGCGCGGCGTTGATGTCAAGGTAACGGCGGGGGCGGGCACCCGACGCCTTCATTCGTACGCGAACACGCTTTTCGAGTTGTGTATAGCTACAGATCGAATAGGGAAGGTGGGTCTCCCTTGGGATAGTTGTCGAGGTAGCTCTGGATGTACTGCCGCGTAATAGGGGGCATTTGGTCGAGATGTCCCCGTTGGGTCAGCGACTCGCGCTGTCCGTACTCGTGTGCCATCACTGTCGCCCCAGCGTTCCAGAAGGCGCAGTGCATAGTCCAGCGCTTGTGCCCCTCCGGATTCCAGCCCCGGTGCCAGAGGTTGGCGTTGTAGTAAGCGATGTCTCCCGGTTCCAACTCGACGACGAAGGCGTTGGGCATTTGCCCCGATTCGCTGCAGGATGCTTCGAGCTCCGCCGCCGTTGATGCCCGCAGGTGACTCTCGGGGACGATGTGGAGGAAGCGGTCTTCGGCAACGAGTGGGGCGTTGAACTGCACGAAGCTGCCCGCGTGCCGGCGCAAGTATGCGGTTTCCGCCTCATCGCCCGGTTTGCCGAGGTCGCGGTGCCATTGCTGGGTGTACGGTTTCCCGCCGCCCGAAGCGAGCATGCCGAACAGGCTGTGGCGCACTCCCGAGCCGCCGACTAAGACTTCGAGGTGGGGGGCGAGATCCGCGTCGATCCAGTCGGCAAAGGCGGGATGATACTTGTCGGGGTTGAGCAGGTGTCCGGTGCGGGACGGCAGCCGGTGCGCGCGGTCGATCCAGTCTAGCTCGCACTCGCCCGCAAGCCCCTTGTCGATCAGGCGTTCGATCCCTTCGAGCAGCGCCGCAATGCGGGTTTGCGCGAAGGCTTGCCGCACAATGAGGAATCCCTGTTTGGCGTACGCTTGTTTGTCTTTTGCCGAAATTACCATAACCGTCCGATCGACCTCCGTGAAAGGTTGGTTGTGGCCTGCCGTCGGTGCAATGGGCGTGGATTGAGTAGCGCAACTCGCCATAGATTGACAAACCACTGGAAAGTAAACAGATTGGGGTATCAATAAAAAGCCCCACTGGTATAGCGGAATTATAAAGGAACGTACAGGAGGTCAGGTCAAATGAAAAGATACGATTATTGGTCTTTGGCGATCGGCACATTGCTGATTTTAGCCCTGCCGGCGTGTGATGTGAATATTGCCTCAGAGGTATTATCGTCCTCGGCAGTTGACAGGACTATCCACGTAACCGGGAGCGGTTCAGTTACTGGTGAGCCAGATATTGCCACGCTCGATGTAGGTGTGTCTGTTGAGCGAGGAACCGTCGCCGAGGCACGCGAAGAAGCGGCCAGCGCGATGACGGGGTTAATAAATTCTCTGCAAGCAAACGACGTGGCAGAAAAAGACATTAAGACGGAGAATTTCAGTATCTATCCCCAGTACGACTATACAGACGACGGACGCGTCCTGCGCGGTTACAGAGTAGATAACACCGTTCGGGCTAAGGTCCGAGATTTGGCAACCCTCAGCGATGTCATAGATGGTGCCGCCGGAGCGGGAGGGAATAGCATTGTTATTAA
Source organism: Candidatus Latescibacterota bacterium (assembly GCA_965221515.1). GTDB lineage: Bacteria > Latescibacterota > UBA2968 > UBA8231 > UBA8231. The sequence goes on along the minus strand of OZ244897.1, from coordinate 1,433,508 downwards.
CTCGATCCAATTTATGATAGATGATACTACGCCATTGCAAACCCAAGCGCGTAGTTTGGCGGTAAAGGATGCCGAAGCGAAAGCGCAAACTTTAGCCAAAGCAGGCGGTGTCAGGCTAGGGGAACCTATTACCATTACTGAAAGTACTTATTTAGAAGGTCCGCCAATCCCGTTTGCTACTACAGAAGTAGCCTTTGATGCTGCGCGTACTGCCACACCCATTGCCCCAGGTGAACTTACGGTCTCCGTGACTGTCACGGTGATATATGAAATTGAGTGAGGGATAGAAGGAGGTTCCATGACGACTGACAAGCGAGCTTATAAGGAATTAGCGCTTCCGTTTAAAGGCGATCCATTGTCTCTGGCCATCCAGATTGTACAGTTGGCTGACCGAAGCGACTATGTGCTCTACGAACACCAAGCAGAATGGTCTCTAGGCATGGGCATACAGGGTTGCCTGACCGTGTATCCGAACAGAACCGAGTTGACTTGGAACGAACAGCAGCAGGCCATAGGCCCAAACGACGATCTGAACCAATCAATTCAGGATGGGCTCGACCAGCTGCCCGTCGAGGGGTGGCGGGCGTACGGTACGGCGTCGTTCGAGTTGGCCCGCGTGAACTTCAACTTGCCGGTAGCGAGCGAGATACCTTTGCTGAAGCTGTTCATTCCCCAGGAGGAGATTCGGATTGATGAGGACACCATACTCGTCCGCGCCCTCGAACCCGATCGACTGGCTGACCTGCGAGCTTTGGTGGAGAAGGTGGTGCGCGAAGACCGAGTCTTCGAGCCGCCGGCCCCGACTGTGCTGGAGCACGAGATCGCGACGCATGAGGCCGACGCCTACAAGCAGTCCGTAGCGGAGGCGTTGAAAGAAATCCGCGCGCAGCAGTACCGCAAGGTGATTCTGTCGCGGAAGATTCCGCTGCCTCACTCACTCGACATGGCCGCCAGCTACGTTGCTGGGCGTCGGGCCAACACGCCGGCGCGGTCCTACCTGCTGCGTTTGGATGGACTAGAGGCGGGGGGATTCAGTCCAGAGACGGTGGTCGAGGTGACCAAGGAGCGTGAAGTATTCACGACGCCGTTGGCCGGTACGCGGTCAACCGGCGAGAGTCTGACCGACGAGTTGCGACTGCGCGAGGAACTGCTGAGCGACTCCAAGGAGATTGCCGAGCACGCCATTTCGGTCTATGTCGGATTCGACGAATTGACGATGACCTGCGACCCCGCGAGCGTCTCGGTAGTCAACTTCATGCTCGTAGCGCGGCGCGGTGCGGTGCAGCATCTGGCCTCTCGTGTGAAAGGGCGGCTACTTGATAGCTGCAACTCTTGGTACGCACTCAACGCTCTGTTCCCAGCGGTCACCGCGTCCGGGGTTCCCAAACGCGAGTCGGTCGAAGCTATCGGCCGACTCGAGTCTGAACCACGCGGACTGTACGCTGGTTGCGTGATGATCTGCGAGGACACCGGCATGCTTGATGCATGCTTGGTGTTGCGCAGCTTCTTCCAACGCGCTGGGGCGACTTGGTTACAGGCCGGTGCTGGCATCATGAACATGTCGAGGCCGGAACGCGAGTTGGAGGAGACTTGCGAAAAGCTCAGCAGCGTTGCTCGCTATATGGTTGCAGCCACCTAACGACGTTCCCATACGACAGACATTTTAGATCAGGGTCCTTTGTTGCCTTAAGGCCTAATAGTGCCTATTTTAAGACCAATAGGACATTATAGACCAAAAGGATGATAAGGAGAGCACCAATGGATATAATGGGGGATCTGGTCAAAGAACCATTTGGAACCGATGCTGCCCACGAGCTGTGTCGGGTACCTGGGCTGTTCGAGCCCGGCAAGCTATATAAACGTGTCCAGATCAGTGAGACGCTCCGGTCCGAGTTCGTCAAACGCGGTGGAGTTGACACCACCACGAAAGATCAAGTGGCTAAGGTGTTGAAGAAGTGGTTGCTTGGTCGGTCTAGTACCTTTAGGAAGGAAAGGCGGGGGTTGTATCGGTTTGTCGGCTTCAATGGCCAGAGTGATCAGGAGCTCGAATTGGACGATCGCCACATCGAAGGGAACGATTCCGCCAACGACGAAGGGCTAAATCCCGGACGCGAGATTGGAGAAGGACCCTGTGAAGTGTACGCTTGGTGTCTTCCGCAGTATCAGGAAATGTCCGGTGATCGTTGGCCTATTAAAATTGGCAGGGCAGGTCCCGATGGCTTGAGGCGGAGGCTCCGCGATTTCCAGGAAAATCTTCCCGAGTGGCCCCGCTATCTGTTGCGACTTGGCTGCGCCGACGACCGCGAAGCCAGGGAGAGAGAGTTTCTTCTGCATGCGTGGTTTAAGAGCCGTGGGCAAAAGCTGGACCACCTGCCTGGCGAAGAGTGGTTTCTGACCAATCCGCGCGAGATCGAAAAGGCAATTCAAAATATCATCCACGCTGACGATCCGAACGATGACCGAGGTGCTCCTGCGATCGAGGACGAAATTGCCGCGGCATTCAAGGACGTCACGGTTGAGGATTGGGCCCGCCTTCCCGCAGACCTCACCGACCGCCTCGACGACTATCTGTACGGAGATGAAAGCACGTGAGGACCGTATTTGCTGACACCGTCTATTGGATCGCCATGGCTCGACCCCGCGATCAGTGGCGCGAAGCTGCCCAGGAGGCTCGTCGGCGATTGGGCAGAGTGGAGGTTGTGACCACCGACGAGGTACTCACCGAGTTTCTCGCGGCACTGTCCAAGGGAGGGCCGCAAGTTCGGCTCGCTGCGGCCCGAACGGTACGGGCGATTCTCGCCAACCCGAGCGTGCGCGTGATTCCCCAGTCGCGGGCGTCATTTGGCCGTGGCCTGAATCGTTATGAGGGACGCAGCGATAAGGAATACAGTCTGCAAGACTGCGTAACCATGAACGTGATGGAAGCCGAATCTATCGCGGAGATCCTGACGAACGATTACCACTTTGAACAGGAAGGATTCACCGTTCTCATGGGGCGTGGAGCATAGAATGCGCTCATAGCCCTTCAACTTTGAGCCTTTTTAGTCGTTGCAAGGCTTCCTGCTCCACGTTGTTGTAATCTACTTCATTTATCAGACTGGATTCCCGCTTGTTCAGACGGCTTCTTCGGCCAAGAGGCGGGCTATTTCGTCGACTAGAAAAGTGGGCAATGGCGTCAGATGGCCGTCGCGGCGTAGCTGAAGCCCGAACGAAGAGGGCCGCACTGTGCCGATGCGGGCTGCGGCTATGTTGGCATCGTGTAGAGCCGCGAGGATGGCATCGGCGGAATCGTCCGTGCAGCCGATCAGCAGCGCACCCGAGGAAATCGCGCCGAGGGGATCGAGCGCAAAGGCCGTGCACAGCCGCGCTGTGGCTCGATCGATGGGCAGCGCGTGAGAGTCGATTTCCGCGCCCACCGCCGATGCGGTGACCAATTCCCACAGACCTGTCGCGACTCCGCCTTCGGTCGGGTCGTGCATGGCGGTGACCTGTCCGGCTTGGACGGCGACTTGGGCATCGCGCACGACGCTGATACCGGGGGTGTGAAGGAAGTCGGCGCAGGTGTCCAAAAAGGCGGGCGTCCAGCCGCGATCGCGCAGTTGCGCGCGTTTTTCGCGGGCGATGATGGCGGTGGCTTCAATGCCCAAGCCCTTGGTCAGGAGCAGGGCGTGGCCGGGCCGCAAGCCCGAGGAGCGCACCAAGCGGTCGCGCGTGGTTTCCCCGAGCATCTGGCCGATGACTAAAGGCCGGTCGAGCCCGTACGTCACCTCGGTGTGGCCACCGCAGACGGCAATGTCCAAGTCCTCGGCGGCTTGGTGGATGGAGCGAAAAATGGATTCCGCCAGCTCGGGTGTGGCGCGTTGTTGGGGGAGGAGAATGGTGCTGAGGAAAAAGCAGGGGGTGGCCCCCATAGCGGCAATGTCGTTGGCGTTGACGTGGACTGCGTACCAGCCAATCTCGTCGCTGGCAAAAGTGATGGGATCGGTCTTGGCCACGAGCAAGCGGTCGCCGCAGTCGATGACGGCTGCGTCTTCGCCTAGGGCCGGCGGCACGAGCAGGCGTTTGTGGCGGTGGGTGTAGGCGTTGAGCAGCCGGTCTAATTCAGCAGGAGGCAGCTTGCCGGTTGGGTAGTTATTCACGGGGTGTAGAAGGCGATGATGGCTTGGACGAGAGCGGGGATGCTGCTTTCGCGGGGCTGCACGTGAACGGCAAACCCGAGCTGGCGCATGGCGGCAGCCGTGGTGGGGCCAATGCAGGCAATGTGAGTGCGGGCCAAGACGGCCTCGGTGCGTTCTGATCCTAAAACCTGATAAAAATTGTGGGCGCTGGAGGGGCTGGCGAAGACGATGAGGTCGAGTTTGTTCTCGGCTAGCGCGACGGGGAGTTCGACTTGGTCCGGCAGGCGATTTACGTACGTCGTTAGGTGGTGAACTTGCGCCCCGCGTGCTGCGAGCGTGTCGGCCAGTTCGGTGCGTCCAATAGAAGAGGCTGGCAAGAGGATCTGCTGGCCGGTCACATCGAATGCGGCAAAGGCGCTGGCTAGCGAGGCCTGCGATTGGCGCGGGGGCACGAGATCGGGGACTAAGCCCTGTTGGCGCAGGGCCGCCGCCGTAGCCAAGCCGACGGCGGCTATACGCGTGTGGGCAAAGGCCCGGGTGTCGAGGCCGCGCTGGTAGAGTCGGTCGCAGAAAAAAGTCACGCTGTTGGGGCTGGTGAAGATGGTCCAAGCCGTGTTCGCAAGCCGGTCTTGCGCTGTATCGACAGCCGTCCAGTCGTCGGGTGGGCCGATGTGCAAGAGGGGTAGCGTCGATACGGCCGCTCCTTCGGCTTCGAGGCGCTGCTGGAGGGGGCCGGCCTGTTCGCGGCTGCGGGTGATGAGCAGGCGGCGGCCAAAGAGCGGCTTGCTCTCAAACCAGTTGAGCTCTTGGCGCAGCGCGATGACGGGGCCGACCGCGATAAGGGCCGGCGAGCGAATTTGCTGGGCCATGGCGCGGGCCGGCAGGTGTTGGAGATCGGCAACGACCGTGCGCTGATCGGGCCAAGTGCCCCATTCGATGGCTGCGGCCGGCGTCGAGGCTGGCCGGCCCCGAGCGACGAGATGCTGGCATATACTGGCGAGCTTGCCGACAGCCATGAAGATGACGAGCGTGCCGTCAAAGGCCGCTAGCTGATCCCAGTCGATAGTCGCGTCCGGTTTAGCCGGATCTTCATTGCCAGTGATCAGCAGTGCCGCCGAGGCAATGCCGCGATGGGTTAGGGGAATGCCCGCGTAGGCCAAGACGCCAGAAGCCGCAGAGACGCCAGAGACAATTTCAAAGGGAATACCCGCTTGGCGCAGATGCAGGGCCTCTTCACCGCCGCGGCCAAAGATGAAGGGATCGCCGCCTTTGAGGCGGACGACGATGTGACCTTGGCGGGCGCGGTCGGCTAGCAGGGCCTGGATCTGGTCTTGGGTGGGGTTTTTGCGGCCGCCGCGTTTGCCGACCGCGATTTGCTCGCAAGTGCTGGGCACTAAGTCGAGCAAGCGGTGGTCGAGGAGGTCGTCGTAAAGGACGACGTCGGCCTCGCGCAAGTAGCGCAGACCCTTGAGGGTTAGCAAGCCAGGATCGCCGGGGCCGGCTCCGACGATGTACACGGTGCCTGGGGTGGCGTACTCAGGGGCCATCAGGGCAACTGTAAGAGCGCGTCAGCACCTTGGCTGCGCAGGTCGTCAGCAAGAGATTCGGCGAGGGATTCGCTACAGGTGAGGGGGGCGCGTAGCGCAGCGCGCAGCAATCGGGTTCCTTCAGGATGGCCGACTAAGCCGTCGAGCGCGAGCAGGTCTCCCTCCATGCGGCCCCAAGCGCCGACGGGAGCGTGGCACCCGGCGCGCAGGGTGTACAGCAAATGGCGCTCGGCTTGCACTGCGGCTAGGGTTTGGGCGTGGTTGAGGGTTGCGACGGTGGCACGTGCGGGGTGATCAGCGCACATTTGCAGCCCTAAAGCGCCTTGGCCGGGCGCGGGCAGAACCTGATGGAGAGGCAAATAGTAGCCGATGCGATCCTGCCAGCCGAGGCGGTTGAGTCCGGCCGCGGCCAAGACGACGGCATCGCACTCGCCGCGCCTGGCCTTGGCGATGCGGGTGTCTTGGTTGCCGCGTATATCTAGGATGTTTAGGTCGGGCCGCAGGGCCTTGAGTTGGGCGCGCCGGCGTAAGCTGCCGGTGCCGACTCGGGCGCCGTCCGGCAAGTCAGCCAGTGAGGATATGCTGGGACCGACGAGAGCATCGCGCACATCTTCGCGCTCGGGTGTGGCGACCAAGGCGAGGTCGGGGTGTAGCTGGGTCGGCAGGTCTTTTAGGCTGTGGACCGCTAAGTCGATGTGCCCGGCTAACAGGGCGTCTTCGAGGGCTTTGGTAAAAACGCCTGTGCTGCCCAAGTTGCGCAGTGAACCCGTCGTCGCATCGCCGGTGGTGCGGATGATCGAGAGCGCAATGTCCAGCCCGTCGTGCAGTGCCAGCAGGCGGTTGCGGACTTCGCCGGCTTGGACGAGGGCGAGTTGGCTACCGCGACTGCCGATGACGAGTTTCACGAGATATGGCCATTGGGGGATATAGGCAAGGGAAGATTCCCCCAGTGGAAACCTTCCCTTGCCCCGAGTACCGCAGTTATAGCTATTTACACGTCGTAGTATAGAGCGAACTCATAGGGATGAGGCCGCAAGCGAATGGCATCGACTTCTTCGGTGCGCTTGTAGTCGATCCAAGCGTCGATCAGGTCGTCGGAGAAGACCTCGCCCTGCAACAGAAAGTCTCGGTCTTGCTCCAAGTGGTCCAACGACGCTTCCAACGAACCCGCCGTCTGCGGCACGCCCAAGCGCTCCTCCGCCGACAAGTCATACAGATTCTTGTCCAGCGGAGCGCCCGGATCGAGCTGCCGCTCAATGCCGTCTAACCCAGCCATCAGCATCGCCGACAGCGCCAAATAGATGTTGCACGACGGGTCGGGACAGCGGAACTCAACCCGCTTGCTCTTGGGCGACGGCGAGTACATGGGAATGCGCACCGACGCACTGCGATTGCGCTGCGAATAAGCCAAGTTGACCGGCGCTTCGTAGCCGGGCACCAGCCGCTTGTAGGAGTTGGTCGTCGGATTGGTAAACGCCAACAGCGCCGGCGCGTGGTGCAACAACCCGCCGATGTAGTGCAAGGCCATCTCGCTGAGACCAGCATAGCCGTTGCCAGCAAACAACGGCTGGTCGCCCTGCCACAGACTCTGGTGAGTGTGCATACCCGTGCCGTTGTCTTCAAACAGCGGCTTGGGCATGAACGTGGCGGTCTTGCCGTGCTGCTGCGCGACATTCTTGACGATGTACTTGTACAGCATCATCCGGTCGCCGCAAATCAGCAGCGGACAAAAGCGGATGTCGATTTCGCCTTGGCCGGCAGTGCCCACCTCGTGGTGGTGAATCTCCACGTCGATGCCGCAGTCGAGCATGGTCTGCACCATCTGCGTGCGGAGGTCTTGCAGCGAGTCGGTGGGCGGCACGGGAAAGTAGCCGCCTTTGTAGTCGGGCTTGTAGCCTAAGTTGGGGCCGTCGGCCGAGCCGGAGTTCCAGCGGCCTTCGTCGGAGTCGATCTCGTAGAATCCGAGGTGGGGTTGCTGGTCAAAGCGAATGTTGTCGAAGACGAAAAACTCCGCTTCCGGGCCAAAAAACGCCGTGTCGGCAATCCGGGTCTGCTGCAAGTAGGCTTGGGCGCGTTGGGCGACGCCGCGTGGGTCGCGGGCATAGGGCAAGCGGGTGATGGGGTCTTCAATCGAGCAGACCAGCGACAGAGTGGGCACCTGCATGAACGGGTCCATGACGGCGGTGGTCGGGTCGGGCACCACCAGCATATCCGATTCGTCGATGGCCTGCCAGCCGCGAATCGACGAGCCGTCAAAGCCGAGGCCGTCTTCGAACACCGCCGGTTCCAAGCCGGCGATGGGCATGGTAAAGTGCTGCCAGGTGCCGGGCAGATCGACGAACTTGAAATCGACCATCTGCGCGCCGTGTTGGCGAGCTAAAGCCAGCGCGTCGTTGACGGCACTGGCAGGGGATGACTTCGGCTTGCGTTTGGTTTTGGCTTTTGCCTTGGCTTTAGCCATGACTGCTTCCTTTCTTGGGTCGAACAACGTAAAACGGCTAGAAAAAACAAAGGTTCAATAGTACGATTCTGTAAATCGGTTGTCAAGCAAGCTGGGCAGCCAGCCTTGACAAGCAATCGGCGGCTTTTATTATATCTCAGAACCTCATTATTTATCTGGCGTTTATGCCGCTGGGGATGCTTGCCGACCATGGCCACTAGCCTACTATCCAAACGCGAAATCCAAGTTCTGCTTGCCTTGGTCAAAACCCACGTTGCCTTGGGCGTCCCGGTGGGCTCACAGACGTTGAACCAGCGCGAAGACCTGGGCGTCAGTTCGGCTACCATACGCAATGCGTTAGCCTCTTTAGAGGAAAAGGGTTTCGTCTCCCAGCCCCATGTCTCGGCCGGTCGCATCCCTTCTGAAAAGGGCTACCGATTCTACGTGCAGTGCTGTATGGCAAGCGCCGACGCGGGCTCGGACGAGGCTGAGATTACCCTACGGCAGCAGCTAGAGCCCGCACGACAGGAGGGCAATTACGAGGAGATCTTGTATCAACTGGCGCGGACCATCGGCGACCTGTCGAACCAACTCGGGTTGGTTTTGGCTCCGCGCTTCAATCAGGGCATATTGCACAAGCTGGAGCTTTGGCACTTGGGGCAGCGTCGCCTGTTGCTCGTGGTCACGGTTCGTGGCGGTCTGACAAAGAGCTTGATGATCGAGGTGGATTGCGCGGTGTCGCAGCGCGATTTAGAGGCGTTGAGTCGGCTTTTTAACGAGCGCTTGTACGGGTTGACGATGGCTGAAATCCAAAATGCAGTCGAGGTGCAAATGGCCGAGTTTGGGCCCGTCCCGCAGTCGGTGGTGGAGGCCGTCGTCGGTCAGCTCGAAGGCTTGGCTACTACCCGCGGTGCCGATCTGCATGTCTCGGGCACCCGCAATCTCTGCCTACAGCCCGAATTTGACGATCCGAGCCACGTGGCTGGTTTAGTCGATTTAGTAGAGAAAAAGGATATCCTCGCCCAGCTTATGAGCGAGCGGCACGGCGTAGTCATCACTATTGGCTCCGAGCACCAGCCGCGGGCGATGGGGCGATGCAGTATGGTGACGGCCAGCTACGAGGTTACTGGCGCCAAAGGCGTAATCGGCGTAATCGGCGTAATCGGCCCGACGCGCATGCCCTACCGATCTTTGGTGAGCTTAGTCAATTGCGCGGCTTCCCGCGCGGCAAATCTGATCTGCTAACAAATTTTTGTCCCAATCTATTCATACAGTTAAGCGTAAGGAGTGTCGATGAGCGAGCGCGAAACTCAGAACCGTGTCGCAGTGGACGAGGCGAGCGCGGAGGGGTCTGTCGAGTCGCAGGACGAAGCGGCAGAGCCATGTGAACAAGCAGTAGCAGCATCGCCAGACGAAGCGGCCGATGAGGCCGATGGGCTGGCCGAACTCGAGGCCGCTCGCGCCGAGGCGGCGGCTAATTATGATCGCTATGTGCGGGCGGTCGCCGAGTTGGATAACTACCGCAAGCGCACGGTGCGGATGCGCGCGGAAACGCGGGATGAGGTTTTGCGCGATATCTTGTTGCAAGTCGCGCCGATCTTGGACAACTTGCGCCGCGCTCTTGGTCAGGAAACCCAAGAAGCCGAGCTGCTCAAGCAGGGCGTCGAATTGATCTGTGGCCAGTTCAACGACGTTCTCCAAGGCTATGGACTAGCCGAGATCGAGGCGCTGGGCCAGCCTTTTGACCCCGAAATTCACGAGGCCCTAGCGGAGGTGCCAGACGATGAGCACGCTCCCGGTACGGTCATTGAAGAGATGGAGCGGGGCTACAAACTCAACGACAAGGTAATCCGTTACGCGCGCGTCGTCGTCAGTAAGGCGAGCGCGGAGAGTTGAGGAGCCGAATGTCCAAAAGGGACTACTACGAAGTACTGGGCATCGAACGAGATGCCAGCGAAAGCGCGATCAAGGGGGCCTATCGCAAGAAGGCACTCAAGTACCATCCCGATCGCAATCCCGGAGACGCCGCGGCCGAGGAGCAATTCAAGGAAGCATCCGAAGCATACGAAGTGCTTTCGGACCCGGACAAGAAAGCCGCGTACGATCGCTATGGGCACGCCGGCGTTGAGGGTGATTTCGGTCGCGGCGGCTTTCAGTGGTCGGATTTTACCCACGCCGGCGATTTTCAAGACATTTTCGGCGATATTTTCGAGAGTTTCTTCGGCGGGAGTCGGCGGTCGCGAGGCGGATCGGTCAAGCCAAAGGGCCGCGACTTGAAAATCAAGGTGGCCTTGACGCTAGAAGAGATCGCCACAGGCATAGAAAAGAACATCGCGTTGACGCGCTTGCAGCGCTGCAAAAGCTGCGATGGAACCGGTGCCGCTAGGGGATCGGACCGCAAGGTCTGCGGCACTTGCGGTGGGCAGGGCCAAGTGCAACAAATGGCGCGCACCCTCTTTGGTCCGTCGATGACCGTGGTGTCGTGTCCGGCCTGCGAAGGGGAGGGACACATTGTGTCCAATCCCTGCCCGGAGTGCCGGGGCGAGGGCCGCGAGCGCGGCCAAACGACTCTGACGGTGCGCATTCCGGCTGGCGTTCAAGAAGGCAACTACATTCCCCTGCGCGGCCAGGGCGAAGTCGGGCCGCGCGGGGGGCCGGCTGGAGATTGCTTGGTCTTTATCGAAGAAAAAGAGCACGACTATTTTATTCGCGATGGCAACCACGTGATCTACCGATTGCCCTTGGGGTTTACCCAAGCGGCACTAGGCGCGGAAATAGAAGTCCCGACCCTATCCGGCAAGGCCCTGTTGAAGATCCCGGCTGGGACCCAATCAGGGCGCGTCTTCCGCATGGGGGGCCGGGGCATTCCGGACGTCAACGGCCGCGGTGTCGGCGACCAGCTAGTCGAGGCCGTCTTGTGGACTCCCGAGGGCCTCAGCCGACGCGAGCGCGAGCTTTTTACTCAACTGGCCGAGCTCGAAAAAGAGCGAGTGGCCCAAGAGGGCGAAGGCTTTTTCGCCAAAGTGCGCAAGGCCTTCAGCGCCTAAGAGTAGGTACCCTTGTCCGTTCCCCCAATCGACCCCTTAGCCCAAGTGCGTCATACTGTCGCTATTGCCAGTGCCAAAGGCGGCGTGGGCAAATCGACTGTAAGTATCAATTTGGCCGTCAGTCTGGCAGCCCAAGGAGCGCGCGTCGGTCTGCTCGACGCCGACATCTACGGCCCGAGCATTCCCTTGATGATGGGTATCAGGCAGCAGCCCACAACCGGACCGGAGGGCACTATGCGCCCGGTGCACAAGGCCGGGGTCGCCCTGATGTCGATTGGTTTTATCGCCGGTGAGGACGCGCCCGTGGTGTGGCGGGGACCGCTCTTGGCCCGGGCGTTGCAGCAGTTTTTACATCAAGTAGAGTGGGGGCCGCTCGACTATTTATTCATCGATCTGCCGCCTGGCACTGGGGATGTGCCGCTTACCTTGAGCCAAGCCGTGGCTCTTTCTGGCGCCTTGATTGTAACCACGCCGCAGAGTGTGGCACTGGAGGATGTGGAGCGGGGCATTGCCATGTTTTCCAAGGTTGAGGTGGATATCCTCGGGATCGTCGAAAACATGAGCTATTACCTGTGCAGCCAATGCGACCAACGCCACGAGATTTTCGGCTGTGGTGGCGGCCGCGAGGCCGCGGAGCGCTTGGGATTGCCCTTCTTGGGTGCCTTGCCCCTGTCGCCTGCGATTCGCCAGAGCGGGGATGAAGGACGGGCCGTGCCCGATCCCCTTTTTGCTGCAATTGGCGAGGAGCTAGTCGCCCAATTGCGCCGCTTGGCGGTCAGTGAGTAAAAAGGCTTGGCACTGCTTGCGGCTAGCGGTGCCTATGGCCTGCGCCGAGGACGTGAGCGCGTGGGCGTACGAGTTGGGTAGCTGCGGCCTGCAAGCGGAGGAAGTGGGAGAGTGGACGCAGTTGAGCGCGTACTTTGCCGCCGAGCCGATGTGCGACTTAGCTGAGGTCAGGCGCGAGCTAACGCGTAGGCTTGCCGCGCTCGGTTTGGCGTCGCCGATAGACGCCGAGTGCGTAGAGGAACAGGATTGGCAAACGGAGTGGCGGCGGTTTTTTGCCCCGATATGGGCGACTGAGCGGATCGTCGTCCATCCTTCGTGGATTCCAGTCGAGCTAGCCGAGGGCCAAATCGCCGTGTGCATAGATCCCAAAATGGCCTTTGGCACCGGTGGACACGAATCGACCCAGCTTTGCTTGCAGGCATTGGAGTGCTGTTTGGCCCCTGGGATGCGCTGTCTGGACTTGGGGACGGGCAGCGGCATTCTCAGCATTGCCGCCGCTTTGTTGGGCGCTGGGCCGGTACTCGCCGTGGATATCGACGAACAGGCCGTGGCTAATGCGCGGGAAAACTTGGTGCACAATCGCATCGGCCCGGAGCAGGCTCAGGTGCGGTTGGGGGGGATAGAGGCCGTCGCGGAAAGGCCGTTTGACTTGGTTTTGGCCAACATCCAAAGCCATGTGCTGCAACCCCTTTTGACCCCTTTGCGCCGCGTATTGGCCGCGGATGGACGAATCGCGTTTTCGGGGTTGCTGGCGCGGGAAGAAGCGGCTTTTTGCCGCTGGGTTACAAAAGCTCAATTAGAGGTCGATACCATTTTGGCAAAAGGAGTGTGGATCTGCGTGATAGCGCGAAACTGTGGAGGTCAATTTGACTAGCATCCTAGTCCTACACGGACCCAATCTCAACTTGCTGGGTACGCGCGAGCCCGAGGTATATGGCCGGGAGACCTTGGCCGAGATCGACGCATTGATTGCCGACCACGCGCAGCGGCTGCGGGTGCAGGTGCGCTGTCGCCAAGCCAATAGTGAGGGTGCGCTAATTGACGCTTTGCACCAAGCCCAAGAGCAAGGCCTGCTGTTCAATCCGGGAGCCTTTACCCACTATAGTCTGGCCCTGCGCGACGCCGTGGCGGCCAAGGGGTTGCCGACCGTCGAGGTGCATCTGTCCAATGTCCAGGCCCGGGAGTCGTTTCGCCAGCACTCAGTTATCGCGCCGGTCTGTGTCGGGCAAATCGCGGGGTTTGGCAGTTTTAGCTATGTGCTCGGGCTAGCGGCTTTGGCGCATCATCTGCGGGGTGCGGAAGGCACTCAGAACGAATAGACGTAGGATACGCCAACCCGCGGAGCGCCATCGTCAAAACTGAGCTCGGGAAAGATGCGGCGGGTGGTTTTGCGCGGTATCAAAGCTACCCCGAAGCTGCCGACCGCAAGCCCCGCGGTGGACCAGCCATAGAGGCGAGCGCGATCGGCTTTGTCGTCGAGCTTTTGGGCGCGGGAGTCTTGGCCGTGCTCGCGGTTGAGGGCCGCTTCGGCTTCGTTGTCGGAAGCTCGGTCGAATTGCAGCCAAGAGAGCAAGCCAAAGGCAAGAGCGCCGCCGAGGAAACTGATGTAGGGAAACTCGGTCACCGAGATGGTTTGGGCACCCCCACCTAGCGATCCGAGGGTGATGATCTTGTCGATTTCGGTCTTGTCAAAAGTGAAGATTGCGTCGTTGACGCGCATAATGACCAAATCTTGGTCTTTTTCGATTAGATTGCCTTCCACCAAGCTGCCATCGGCCAGATAAAGACGGGTGTCTGCCCCGAGGATGGGTGCAGGTTCCGTCTCGGCGAGGGCCATGACGGGTTGCAAAACTAGGCAAAAGCAGGCAACTAACGCCGTGTAGCGCTTCATGTTAAGGCTCCTCTTTGGTAGCTTTTCGCAAATATACAAGGTCGATACTTAATGTCAATAGATGAGACGTCTGCCGACATGAGTCGTTCCTGCCAACAGGACGCCGAGACTAAACTCGCCGGAATGACGATTGCTCAGCTACGCGCCCAGGTGGCGGAGTGGGAAAGCGGCGATCCGGGTTGGGCCGTGCTCGAAAAGGATCGCCGCGTTGGCGTCCGGCGCTTGGTAGTTGAGCGACGGCGGCGCGATGCGCGGGAGCAGGAGGAGCGCCAGCGCCGCGATCGACTCCTGCATTTTGAACGACAACTTTGGGCCCGGGGAGTGCATCGGGTAGCTGGTGTCGATGAGGCGGGGCGTGGTTGCCTAGCGGGGCCTGTGGTGGCTGCCGCGGTCGTCTTATCACCGGACTGTATCATCGCCAAGATCGATGACTCCAAGAAGCTGTCGCGCACCCAGCGCGAGGCGCTCTGCGAGGCGATCATGGCTAAGGCCCTAGCCGTGGGGATTGGGCAGGTCGAAGCCGCCGAGATCGACCAGTTGAACATCCTGCAGGCCTCGCTTAAGGCCATGCGCTTGGCGCTGGATAATTTACCTACGCCGCCCGATAGGGTGCTAATCGACGGCCACCTGCCGGCGCGCAGTTCCTATCCCGAGCAAGCCATCATCGACGGAGACGCCCGCTCGCTGTCGATTGCTGCGGCTTCAATCGTTGCCAAAGTACACCGGGACCACCTGATGTGCGAATGCGATGTCCACTATCCCGAATACGGGTTTGCCGCGCACAAAGGCTACGGCAGTGCCGCGCATTTAGCCGCACTTGACGCGCACGGTCCTTGTCGATTGCACCGCCGCAGTTTCGGCCCGGTGGCGGCGCGGATTGCCGCGCCGCGCTCGGAGCTTTTTCTCTCTTTTGCAGAGGGCATATACGACAGCGCCAACCTCGCCGAGTTAGAGCAGTTGGGAAAGTTAGTCAAAGAGGCCGCCGCCGAGTTGGCCGCCGCCGAACTGGCGGCCCTGAGAGGGGCCTATCGCGAGCAGCGCGACAAGTTGGGGGACATTGGGCGGCGGGGCGAAGCGGCGGCGGCAGCCTATCTGGAAGAACGGGATTATCGAATTCAGCAGCGTCGCTATCGCGCTGCTGGGGGCGAAATCGACTTGGTGGCCGAAGACCGGGACGAGTTGGTTTTTGTCGAGGTAAAGACCAGCCAGCGTGCGTCTCGTCCTGAACAAAGGGTGAATCGCGCCAAACGGCAGCGCCTGACGCGGGCTGCCCGGCACTATATCCAACACCGCACCGCCGCCGATCCGGTCTGCCGCTTCGACGTAATTGCCGTGTGGTTGCGCACAACCGGCACCGAAATTGAGCATTGGCCGGACGCGTTCAAACCCCTTGACTAAGCGGTCAACTCGCTATAGACGATCTGGCCGCCGACGATGGTGGCCACGGCCTTGCCCTTTAGGCGATAGCCGGCAAAGGGCGTGTTCTGCGATTTGGAGCGGAAGTGCGCGGGAACTACCTCCCATTCGCGCGCTAGGTCGAGCAGGGTTAGATCCCCAGGCATCCCCGCAGTGAGTGCGCCCCCGGGCAAGCGCAAGATGCGCGCCGGATGGCAGGTCCAGCACGCGATGGCCTCATGCAGGGGTAAAACGCGGTCAACCAAATAGGTCAAAGTGAGGCCGACGGCTGTCTCTAGGCCGACAATGCCCATGGGAGCTTGGGTTAGGGATTGGGCTTTTTCCGCGGCCGTATGCGGCGCGTGATCGGTCGCAACGACCTCTATGGTGCCATCGGCTAGCCCCGCGAGCATGGCCTCGACATCGGCGGCCTCGCGCAGCGGCGGACTCATCTTAGCGGCCGTGCCTTGGCGCTCGACCTCGCGGTCGGTAAGCACAAAGTGATGGGGCAACACTTCGCAGGTTACGGGTAGGCCATCGGCTTTGGCGCGCCGGACCAATTGCGCGGTGCCGGCCGTGCTGATATGGGCGATGTGCAAAGGCCCGCCGGTCTGGCGGACGAGTTCTATATCGCGGGCGACCATTTCCTCCTCACCCGCTGCTGGCATCCCCTTGACTCCGAGGCGCGCGCTCACTGCTCCGGCGTGCATACAGCCGCCCGCCGTACGCGATTTGACCTCTTCGTGGGGGAAGATGGGCCGGTCCAGCTCGCGGGCGATTTCGAGGGCGCGACGCATCAAGGCCTGGTCTTCGACCGGATCGCCGTCGTCGGAAAAGGCCACCGCGCCCAAGTCGGCCAATTCCGCGAGCGGGGCGAGTGCACCGCGCCCTTGGCGACCTACTGTTACACAGGCGATTGGATAGTAGCGCACCACGGCTGTTTGTGCTCGTTGTAGTGCTAACTGCAAGTGGTCGCTGCAGTCGGGGGGAGGGTCGGTATTGGGCATGGCGACCACTGCGCAGATGCCACCAGCCGCGGCTGCTTCAGTGCTGCTTTTAATAGTCTCCTTGTGTTCGTAACCCGGTTCGCGGAGATGGGTGTGGCTGTCGATGAAACCCGGCGCGACGACCAAGCCGGTAGCCGTCAGGACGGGCACGTCTGGAGGCGTTGGGAGGGTCGGGGCGGACTCGACTATTTTCCCTTGGCGGATGAGGATGTCTCCCACGACATCGGTACCGTTGGCCGGGTCGATGAGGCGTCCTTGGCGGACGAGCAAGTCGGCCGAGAATTTAGCCATGGGAAGGGGCGACGAGCGGGGCGAGCCAGTCGATGGTTTCTGCTAGGGTCAATGGGTCGCCGTTTAGGGTTAGGCCTCGTTGCCGCAGGCGGCGAGCCAACTGGACGGACTGGGGTGCCGCAAGCCCACTGACAGACTCGAATTCAGGATGGGCGAGCACAGCGCGGGTCGGCCCCTGCAATTCGACCCGGCCTTGGCGCAAGACTACTACGTAGGTGGCTAAGTGGCCGATTAGCTCCATATCGTGGCTGATTAGCACGAGCGTGCGACCTTGGTTGGTTAGTTCGGCCAAGAGCTTGCGCAAGCGGGTCGTAGTCCGGCAATCGAGCCCGGCGGTCGGTTCGTCGAGCACCAACACCTCTGGGTCCATGGCGAGGACACCGGCGAGCGCGACGCAACGCTTTTGGCCGCCGCTCAACGAAAGGGGCTGGCGCGGCCCGAATTCGGTCAGCGGCATATCTATCATGGCCAGTGCGCGCGCCACGAGGTCATTGACGCGCTCGGGGGCCAAGCCGAGGTTGCGCGGCCCAAAGGCTACATCTTCGGCCACGGACTCGGCGAAGAGTTGGAGTTCGGGAAACTGGAAGGCCAAGCCGACGCGCTGGCGTACGCGAGTTGGGGGCTGGGAGCCGATGTCGCAGCCATTGAGGAGCACGCGACCGCGTGCGGGTTTGAGCAGGGCATTGAAGTGCTGGGCGAGGGTGGTTTTGCCGGCGCCGTTGGTGCCCACGAGGGCGAGGATGGAGCCGGTCGGGACATCCATGGTGATGTCGCAAATGCCGCTGCGCTGGGTGGGCAGATGTTCGTCGTAGAGGTAGGTAAGCCCTTCGGTGGCTAGTTTGCTTGGGGTGGGTGGAGGAGGAGTGGGTGGAGTCCAAGGGCGTAGGGCGGTCTGGGGTTTCAGCGCGGTCAGCGCAGCGGACAAGGAGTCTAGCTCCAAGGGGGTTTCAGCCAGCGACAAGCGAGCGGCGAGGGTGCTTGCAAAAGGTTGGTTGAGGCCGAGTGCGCGGAGCTTGGGCGGGTCGGCAAAAAGGGCGGCAGGACAACCATCGGCATGGACCCGACCCGCGTGGAGGAGGATGACGCGGTCGGCGCGGGCGGCTTCTTCGGGAGATTGGGTGATCAGTATAGTCGCGATGTCGTATGCGGTGCGCAGTCGCTGAAGCAACTCGGCTACTTGCTGTCTTTCACCGGGATCGAGCAGGGCTGTCGATTCGTCCAAGACCAGATAGCGCGGTCGCATGGCCGCGATTGCGGCAATAGTCACGCGCTGCTTCTCGCCGCCGGAGAGCTGGTGCGGCGGATGGCGGCGATAGGCTTCGAGGTCGAAAGCGGCCAGGGTTTCTTCGACGCGGCGGTGAATTTCATCGCTGGCGATAGCTAGGTTTTCCAAGCCAAAGGCCAGTTCGTCGGCGACCGTGGTGGCGACTAGCTGATCGTCTGGGTTTTGCAAGACCATGCCCACTAGCTGGCGGATGGCGCGGAGTTGGGCCGGGTCGCTGGCGTCCATGCCGTCGATGAGGACCCGGCCCGTTTGCGGCTGTAGCAGTCCGTTTAGACAGCGTGCGAGGGTGGTTTTGCCCGAACCGTTGGCCCCGATGAGAGCGATGTTTTCTCCAGGGCTAATGTGGAGATCAATGGAGCGCAAAGCCGACAGCCCGCCGCGATAGCTAAGGCTGAGTTTTTCAACGCGGATCATAGGGCGGCAGCATACGGTAAAATAATTTTGCCGTCAAGCCGTCAAGTTGACAGCTAGAGGTGGGAATTGTTTATTCAAATTCAAGGATTTACGAAAATTAAGAGCGTTGCCAACGGTGGGCGCTCTCCACGCGCTTTGGGTGAGGATTATGGCTTTTATGAGCAAGATACTGTGTCGGTGGATTTGGGTGCTCGCTATTGGAGTTGCCGGGTGCGGCGAATCGGCCGAAGAGTTGCAAATCGTCGGCCCCGATCTACCCGAAGGGCCGGGTCGGGTTTATCCCATTTCCACCGTTAGCTTTACGTCCATCGATAGTGTTGAAGTGAGCGCACTTTTTAGCACGGATGACGCCGGCGAATCGCTGCCAGTGGTGATCCTCCTGCACGATCTAGGAGGCAACAAGTCCGACTGGTTGAACAACACCGGCACGTACGTGGCCTTGCTCGAGCGCGGCTACGCGACTTTGGCCATCGACATGCGCGGGCACGGCGAAACTCTCCTGCCCGATGGCCGGCTGACCTTGGAATTGATCGATCTGGAACAGAGCTTTCTCGATGTCCACGCCGCGCTAATCTGGTTGCAGAATCAGGCCAATGTCGATATCGGCCGCATCGCGGTCGTCGGTAGCGGTTCGGGAGGTAATATAGCCTACATATGTTCGGGTGTTTTCCCCGAGCTGATAAAAACCAGCATCTCCCTCTCGCCTGGGCTGTGGGGGGCCGCTTCGCTGGAGCGGTTGGTCATCGGGGCTGGCCTTGAGTCGTTTGATCCGCGGTCTATGCTTTTTATGGTAGGCGAGCAGGACCAAGTTGCTGTGAGTGAAGACCGCATCCTTAGCTATAAAGAGTTCGCTTCTTTCCTAGAGGAGCAGACCGCTGAGCCGAAGGATTTGCGCGTTTTTACAAACTCGGCTGATCACGGCTATGCACTACTCGACAATGTAGCCGAGGCGCAAGATCTGTTCTTCCTCTGGTTGGAAGAAAACCTCTAAATAGCACTTCACCTGCGCTAGCACATGGACGTACCTCCGGCCATTGCCGTGGTCATTCCCGCCTGCGACGAAGAAGAAGCCATCGGCAAGGTGCTGCAAGATATACCAGATATTGCCCAGCAGATTATCGTTGTCGATAACGGCTCGGTTGACCGCACCGCCGAGGTGGCCCGCTGCTTGGGGGCCTGCGTCGTCGGCGAGCCGCGCCGGGGCTATGGCCAGGCCTGTCTAGCGGGCATGGCCGAGCTGGATGGCCCGGATATCGTCGTCTTTCTCGATGGCGATTACAGCGATTATCCCGATGACATGCTGGCTTTAGTGAGACCGATCATTGCAGATAGTGCCGATATGGTCATTGGCTCGCGGGTCTTGGGTCAGCGAGAAAAAGGGGCTCTTTTGCCGCAGGCCCGCTTTGGCAACTGGTTGGCTACTCGCTTAATCGGCCTGTTATTTGGCGTTGCCTTTACGGATTTGGGGCCTTTTCGCGCATTGCGCTATGACGCGCTCATGCGGCTAGAAATGCAGGATCGCAACTTTGGCTGGACCGCAGAAATGCAGGTCAAAGCCGCTCGGCTGGGTCTGTACGCGGTCGAAGTGCCGGTGCGCTATCGCCACCGCATCGGTCGTTCCAAAATTACCGGCACGTTCAAAGGTACGCTGCAGGCTGGGTACAAAATTCTCTGGACCATTTTCCGCTATGTGCGCTGGCGTCCTACGCAGTCTCGGGGATAGGTTGATACCGCTCGATGCGTTTGGTGGACTACGACTTTGACCTGCCCGAGGCGCTGATCGCCCAACGCCCAACGCCCGAGCGCGACCAATCGCGTCTGTTGCTCTTAAATCGGGCGGATGGCTCGTTGCAGCACCTCCAGTTTGGTGCCATCGTCGATCAGTTGGCGTTTGGCGACGCCTTAGTCTTAAACCAAACACAGGTCGTGCCAGCTCGGCTCAGGGGCCGTAAAGTTGCGACCGGAGGCCGGGTTGAACTGCTGCTGATCAGGCCGCTGACTGCGGGCGATTGGCTGGCGCTGGGTCGGCCTAGGCGGGGTTTAAAACCAAAGACGCGGTTGGCGTTTGGCGACGGAGCGGTGGAAGCGCACATCGTCGAGCAAGTTGCGCCGGGGCGATTCCGCGTGCGCTTTGCCAGGGAGGATGTGTTGACGCAGCTAGAAGAGATCGGGGAGATACCGCTACCGCCCTATATTCGGCGTCCGCCCGAAGCCGCAGATTCGGAGCGCTATCAGACGGTCTATGCGGCGCGTCCAGGGGCTGTTGCCGCTCCCACGGCCGGTTTGCACTTTACCCCTCAGTTGATCGCTGAGATCGCGGCCAAGGGCGTGGCGGTTCTGAAGGTGCTTTTGCACGTAGGGCCGGGCACGTTCGAGCCGGTGCGCTGTGCCGACCCACGCCAGCATGTACTCGAGCCTGAATACTGCGAAATCGACGAGCCGGTAGCGGCCGCGCTCAGGCGTTGCCGCACGGCTGGTGGCCGCATTGTTGCCGTCGGTACTACCGTAGTGCGGACCTTGGAGTCGAGCGTTGATACCGCGGGCTATGTGCGCGCCAGCGCAGGATTTGCAAATGCTTTTATCTATCCGCCCTACGCATTCAAAGCGGTCGATGGGTTGGTGACGAATTTTCACTTGCCGCGCTCGAGCTTGTTGTTGCTCGTGGCGGCGTTGGTCGGCAGAGATCGGCTTTTGGCCGCCTACCGCGAGGCCGTAGAGCGGGGCTATCGCTTTTACAGCTATGGCGATGCTATGATGATTGTGTGAGCTCGTGGAAAGTGTAACCGCCATCATTCCGGCCGCCGGTCAGGGGCAGCGCATGGGAGCACAGCGACCCAAACAGTATCTGCCATTAGGGGACCGGCCGGTGCTCTGGCACGTCCTCGCGTGTTTTGAAGCTAGCGCGCTGGTGACCGATATCGTCTTGGTCGTGCGGCGCGAGGACTTGGACTATTGTCGCCGCCAGTTGAGTGAAAACGGCGACTTTGCCAAAGTCGCCGCCCTCGTGCCCGGGGGGGCTGAGCGCAGCGCGTCGGTGTATCGAGGCTTGCAGGAGACCCGCGCCGATATGGTTTTGGTCCACGACGCTGTGCGGCCGTTTATTTCACAAAACCTGCTAGAGAGGGTAGTCGCTGCCACCCGCGAGCATGGCGCGGCACTGCCCGCTTTGCCGGTAGTAGAGACGATCAAGGAAGTAGTGGACGCTCGGATAGTCGGTACGCCGCGCCGCGAGCGGCTGTGGCAGGCGCAGACTCCGCAGGGCTTTGACCGCGCGTTGCTGCTGAGGGCATACCACGCGGCTGGGACCGACGCGGTGGCTACGGACGACGCTGCGTTAGTCGAGCGGTTGGGGCACGCGGTCTGCGTCGTACCCGGCGAGGCCGACAACCGCAAGCTGACCACGCCCGAGGATCTGGCTTGGGCCGAGTGGCGAGTGCGCGCCAGACAGGAGGGACCGGCGATGGGCTTGCGGATAGGGCAGGGCTACGATGTGCATCGCTTGGCCGAAGGGCGGCCCTTAATTTTAGGCGGCGTCGTCGTGCCCTTTGCGCGGGGCTTGTCGGGCCACTCGGACGCAGATGTGCTGACTCATGCCATAATCGACGCACTCTTGGGTGCCTTGGCGGCTGGAGATATTGGCCAGCTCTTCCCCGACTCGGACGCGCAATACAAAGACATCTCGAGCTTGGTGCTGCTCGAGCAGGTCGGCGTTCTGATGGCCGAACGCGGGGCGCGGGTCGTGCACATTGACGCTGTCATCGCAGCCCAGCGGCCCAAGCTCGCGCCGCACCTAGCAGCGATGCGCCAAACGCTGGCGGCGACTTTGGGCCTAGCGGTGGGGCAGGTTTCGCTCAAGGCCACGACAACCGAGCGCCTGGGATTCGTCGGGCGCGAGGAGGGTATGGAAGCCCAAGCGGTGGCCCTTTTAGCGGTCTAAATTATGGCGGGCTATTTGGAATCTCTGCTCTTTGCTCTGTCCGGTGTCGATCCGCTATGGGCGTATGGCATTTTGTTGCTTAGTGCCTTTTTGGAAAATATCGTGCCCCCCATACCAGGGGATACGGTAGTGGTGTTTAGTGCCTATCTGGTGGGGCGCGGCATCTTGGATATATGGCCGGTCTTTCTTGCTACTTGTGCTGGGGGTACGGCTGGCTTTTTAGTCATGTACTATTTGGGCTACAGCCGGGGGCGCGCCTTTTTCGCGGGTCGTCGGGGCACGGCCAAGCTGGCCCAAGCCGAGCGGTGGCTGAGTCGCTATGGGGTCGCGCTTATTTTAGGCAATCGATTTTTGAGCGGCATTCGGTCGGTCATCGCCATCGGTGCTGGTCTGGGACGCATGCCTTGGCCGACGGTTGTCCTCTGCGGGGCGATCGGCATGGCCGTTTGGAATGGGTTGCTGCTTTACGCCGGAGTTTTGGTGGGTGAAAACTGGCAACAGGTCGCCGAACTGCTGGCGCAATACAATAGATTATTGGTCGGGATATTGTGTTTGGTCGGGGTGGTACTGCTGTGGCGCTGGTGGCGCAAACGGCGGATGGACCAGCCTTGACAAGCGCGAATAGAGGGTTTAAGTTAAACCATTTCTATATTAAATTAATTCTAATTCCGAAGATAAAGACTGATGAACGACATTACCTACGCCCCGAAAGCGGGCGAAATCAAGCGGCAGTGGTTTGTGGTTGATGCCACCGATAAAGTGCTAGGGCGGCTGGCGGCGGAAATCGCTCAAGTGCTACGCGGTAAGGGCAAGCCCGAATACGCCCCACACGCCGATGCGGGCGACCACGTCATCGTGATTAATGCCGACAAAGTAAAAGTCACGGGCAATAAGGCCAAAAAAAAGGTCTATTATCGCCACACCGGCTATCCAGGTGGCTTGCGGGGCACTCCCTATAGCCGCATGGCCGAGCGGCATCCCGAGCGGATCATTCGCAAGGCCGTGCGAGGCATGCTGCCGCACACCAAATTGGGCCGAATGCAGTTTAAGAAACTCCGCGTTTATGCCGGCGGCGAGCATCGGCACCAAGCGCAAAACCCCCAGCCTCTCGAACTTTAAGCCAAAGGCAACGCATCCATGCCCGCAGAAAGCTACGAAGCGACCGGCCGCAGAAAGACCTCGGTAGCCCGAGTGCGCATGCAACTCGGCAATGGCACTATTTACATGAACGGTCGCGCGATCAGCGAATACCTACGCCGGGATTCCCTAGAGATGATTCTCGTGCAGCCTCTGGACCTGACGGAGACGCGGCACGCATTCGACATCCACATTTCCACCCGTGGCGGCGGCCTGCGCGGTCAAGCCGGTGCCGCGAGTTTGGGCATTGCCCGCGCCTTGCTGCAGTACGACCCGCAAAAGCGGGAAGTGTTGAAGAAGGGCGGCTTTTTGACGCGCGATGCCCGCGAGAAAGAGCGCAAGAAATACGGATTGGCCGGCGCGCGCAAGCGCTTCCAATTCTCCAAGCGCTAGTTCCATTCCAATACACACGCTTCCCGATGCACGGCAGAGAGTGTCCCGTGGGCGTTTTGGCGTCTGCGGGGCTTCTGTGTGTAGATGAAGGAGGCGGAGGCCCAACTAACATTGAGGAGCGATCATGGCTGACTTTACTATCCGCGATTTGCTGGAAGCGGGGACCCACTTTGGGCATCAGACCCGAC
The DNA here is from genome assembly GCA_965221515.1 of Candidatus Latescibacterota bacterium. Taxonomy (GTDB): domain Bacteria; phylum Latescibacterota; class UBA2968; order UBA8231; family UBA8231. The sequence goes on along the minus strand of OZ244897.1, from coordinate 1,409,632 downwards.
GCTGGAACCCCAAAATGCAGCCCTACATCTTCACCGAGCGCAACGGTATCCATATCATCGACCTGCAAAAGACAGTCGGCAAGGTCGAAGCCGCCTGCGAGGCCGTGCGCCAGACGGTGCGCGCCGGGCGGGCCGTGTTCTTTGTCGGCACGAAGAAACAGGCCGCTGAACTGGTGCGGCAAGAAGCCGAGCGCTGTGGTATGTTTCACGTCACCGAGCGCTGGCTCGGCGGGATGTTGACCAACTGGCAGACCATCCGCCAAAGCATCCGCCACCTAGAGCATCTCGACCGCATCTCGACCGATGGCACCTACGAGAACCTCAAGAAAAAAGAAGTTCTGCTGCTCGAAAAAGAACGCGCCCGACTCCAGCGGACTTTGGCCGGCATTCGCAATATGGGTGGCTTGCCCGGCTTGGTCTTTATCATAGATATCAAGAAGGAGCACATCGCCGTGCGCGAGGCCGCCAAGCTGGGCATTCCCTCGGTGGCCATCGTCGATACCAACTGCGATCCCGACTTGGTGACCTATCCTATTCCCGGCAATGACGACGCCATCCGCTCGATTGCTCTGATCACGCGCCTGATCGCCGACGCAGCGATTGAGGGTAGAGCCGAGGCCGAGGCCGCCAAAGCGGCGCGCGACGACAAGCAAGAGGCCGAAGAGGCTGTCGAGACCGAACAGGCCGCAGTACTCCCAGCGGATGTAGCTGAGGCTACCGCATAGTTCGATCCACTACTTTTGAAAGCAAATGACGATGACTCAGATTACCGCACAAAGCGTACGAATGCTCCGCGAGAAAACGGGCTTGGGCATGATGGATTGCAAGAAAGCCCTGCAAGAAACCGGCGGCGATAGCGAAAAAGCCATTGAGTACCTGCGCAAGCAGGGGCTGTCCGCGGTGCAGAAGCGGGCCGGCCGCGACGCCAGCGAGGGCCTCATCCAAGCGTATATTCACCAGGGTAGCCGCCTCGGCGTGCTAATAGAGGTCAACTGCGAGACCGACTTCGTCGCCCGCACCGACGACTTTCAGACCTTTGCCAAGGATGTGGCCATGCACATTGCCGCTTCTCAGCCTTTGGCCGTCGATCGGGAGAGCATTCCCGCCGATGTCTTGGAAAGGGAGCGGGCCATCTACCTCGAACAGGCCAAAAACGAAGGCAAGCCCGAGCATATTGCCGAAAAAATCGTCGCGGGCCGCCTAGACAAGTTCTGTCAGGAAAATTGCCTGATGGAACAGGTCTTCGTCAAAAATCCCGACCAGACCATTGGCGAATTAGTCACCGAGATAACCGCCAAAATCGGCGAAAAAATTACCGTGCGTCGCTTTGAGCGGTTCGTCTTGGGAGAAGACGCCTGAAAGCACATTGAGGCCGCCATGTTGGAAGAGGTCCTTGAAACAGTACAAGAGGCTATGGATAAGGCCATTGAGTCCCTGCGCCGCGACTTAGCCGCTATCCGCACGGGGCGGGCTTCGGCCGCCATGCTCGACAACGTGCGCGTCGATTACTACGGCCAACAAACACCGCTCAACCAAGTGGCGACGATCAGCGTCCCCGAGCCGCGCTTGTTGGCGATTAAGCCTTGGGAAGCCCCTTTAATTCCGGCGATTGAAAAGGCGATCCTCGCCGACAAGAGCTTGGGACTTAATCCGGCCAACGACGGCGCGATCATCCGGCTGCCCATTCCCGAACTGACCGAGGAGCGGCGGATAGAAATCACCAAGGTCGCCCGGCAGCGCGCCGAAGAAGGGCGAGTTGCCGTGCGCCATGCGCGGCGCGACGGGATCGACTTGCTCCAAGAAGCGCAAAAAGATGGGGATATCTCCGAAGACGAATCGCGCAGTGCGCAGAAAAGGGTACAGGAGTTGACCGCTGAATACGTAGCCTCCATTGATGGTATCATCGAAAACAAGGAAAAGGAGATCATGGAGGTCTAAACGGCCCCTGCTCTCCGGTTGTGCCGAAGCATAGCCTCGTTTTGTCGCTCTACTACATCGTCTGGTCCATGCGCCCCCGGCAGTGGATCAAGAATGTCTTCGTTTTTCCCGCCCTCGTATTTTCCGAACACCTATTTGAACTTTCCTATCTAATACACAGCTTAGGATCGGCCCTCTGCTTCGTCTTGCTGAGTGGAAGCGTCTATTTGTTTAACGACATCTTTGACCGCCAGTACGACCGCCTACATCCCCAAAAGCGCCATCGGCCGATTGCCGCTGGCCGTTTGTCGGTGGCGTTGGCTTGGGCGGCGGCTTTGACGGCGTTGGTCCTGGCGTTGGTCGGCGCGTTTTGGCTACACCCTTATTTAGGGGGGGTGGCTGTACTGTACGCGGCACTCAACGCGGCGTATTCGCTCTGGCTCAAGCACGTGGTGCTGGTCGATGTGCTGTTGGTGGCGGCGTGTTACCTGCTGCGCGCCGTCGGCGGTGGCGTAGTCATCGAGGTGTCTATTTCCACTTGGTTTATCGTCTGTATCTTTGCGCTGGTGCTGTTGGTGGCGGCGGTCAAGCGCCGCCAAGAGATTGTGCAACTGGCGGATGCAGCCGCGGCCCACCGCGCCATTCTCAAAGAGTATAGCCTACCTTTTCTCGACCAGATGATCGCCGTCCTCACGGCTGTGACCGTGGTCTGCTATGTGCTGTACGCGATGGGGGTGGGTGGCGCAGAAGATGGGCGATTGCAGTGGACGATTCCTTTTGTGCTCTACGGCGTGTTGCGCTATCTCTATGTAGTATATCACCAGGGGCAAGGGGACGACCCGACGGCAGTCGTGTGGAGCGATCGACCTCTGCAAGTCAACACCTTGCTCTGGCTGGTGGCTAGTCTATTGGGGCTGTACGCCTAACCCCTTGGTGTGGGCTGCGCCCGGAATTTTCAGACGGTTTCTTAAAGGAGACGAGAGTATGGCCGCGAATTTGAAGCAGAAAATCAAGCGGGGCGAACAGGTGGTGGGATTCGGTATCGGCGGCGATATTGAGCGCGACGCCTGCAAGCGCATCGCCGAGTTAGGCGCGTGCGATTTTGTCTTTGTCGATAGTCAGCACTCGCCCTATAGCGAAGACCGTTTGGTCGCGTTGGCGGGCATGGTTGAGGAGTTCGACCTGCTGTTGCACTTTCGCATCAAGCACACGCGCCACACCTATCTGATCGGCAACTGCTTGGACTTGGGGCCTGCCGGGATCGAAGTGCCCCAAGTGGAGACCGTGGCGACCGCGGCAGAGGCCGTGGCCAATTTCTACTATTTGCCGCAGGGGGTGCGCAGCCACGGCGGTGCTGCCCGTGTCGGCGATACGAGCAGCGGCCCCCAAGCGTATGCGGACTGGTGGAACCAGTACGGGGTGTTGTGGCTACAAGTCGAGTCGGTGGCGGCCGCGACGGGTGCATTCAACTTGGCCCAGCCCGGAGTCGATTGTCTCTCTTTTGGCCCCACCGACCTGCAAATGGACCTAAACCACCGCGGCCATCCCCATCTCAAAAGCGTTGACGATTGCGTGCGCCATGTGGTCGAGGCTTTGCAGGGCACGGATACTGCGGTCTGCTTTCGCAATGGCACGGCCGAGAGCCGGTCGCGCTATGCCGATATGGGGGTGCGCGTTTTTCTCGAAGCGCCGCCGACGTAACGCGGGTCTATCCTAATAAGTCACCACGCCGTCCAGCCGCCGTCCACTGGTACGACGGTTCCATTGACGAAGCCACTGGACTTGGCGCACAAAAAGAGCAGGGCGGTGGCTAGCTCTGCCGGCTGACCAAAGCGGCCCTGCGGTGTAAAGGTGCGCAGCCGGGTGCTCATCTTTTCGTTATCGAGGGCGGTCTCGGTCAATTCAGTGGGAAAATAGCTGGGGGCAATGGCATTTGCGGTGATGCCGTATCTGCTCCATTCCACGGCCTGCGAGCGCGTCAGCCCGACGAGTCCGTGCTTGCTGACCGTGTAGGCACTTAGGCCGTTGATTACCGAGGCTCCCAAGCCGTAGATCGAGGCGATATTGACAATGCGGCCGGCTGCGGATTCGCAGAGCAAGGGGAAACAAGCTTTGGCGAGCAGCCACTGGGCCTTGAGATTGAGATCGACGACCGCGGCAAAGTCTTGCTCGGCCATGTCTTCGAGGCGGACGCGCGTGGCTGTGCCGGCGTTGGCGACCAAAATATCGCAGCCGCCGAGTTGCTCGTGCGCTTGCTCGGGCAGGGCGGCGATGGCGCTGCTGTCGCGGAGGTCGGCCACGTGTGGGTGGATAGTTCCGGCGCGGTCTTGCAATTGGCTGGCCAGTGCTTCAAGGCGCTCTTGGCGGCGAGCGACGGCGAGGACATCAGCGCCTGCCGAGACGAGGACGCGGGCCATTTCGGCACCTAGTCCGCTAGAGGCACCGGTGACGATGGCCTTGCGGCCTTGGCAGCCAAAGAGAGCGTGTAGATAGTCTTTGGTGTTCATGGGATTTTAAGGTAACGGATGGGTCTGGGGTGGCAAGCCCGACATGCGGCTTGCTGGCGCAGGTGTCGCCGCCTAGAATTACGTCCGACCCTTTCTCGCGCACAGGAGACAACCGGCAATGGCACCTAATAGCATACCCCAGATTGCGGCGACCGACGTTGCGGCCCCACCGGCGTGGGCCTTGCTGGAGCGGAATTTGATCGCACTGATGGAGGAGTCGGGCCGCTTGTTCGCCCGGCAGTACTTTGAGCGCGGCGGCGGCACCTTGCTGGCCGAGGATGTGGATGATCTCTACGAACAGATGTACAACTTCGGCCTGTTCTACGCGATTGGCGCGGCCGACGATTTGCTCGACCTCCACTTCCGCAACTGGAACGCCGTCACCCGTATCAGCGACGAGCGCATCAATCACCGCACGCGCTACAACGATCACAAGAAGGTCTTCCGGCCGTCCATCCGCAACGAGTTCTGGAACCTCGAACAAGCCATGGAGTGGCACCACTTGGGCGAGGGCAATATGGCCTTTTACGACTTTGGGGTGGCCGACCCTACGGTATCGGAAAACATGCGGCGGGCGCGGAGTTTGGCGGCCATGTTTATCGGCGAGGATCCCCAAGCGCCCAACTGGGATTCCGAATACCGCATCCTGCGCTCGCCCTTCCATTCGAGCCAAGGCCCCAAGCTCCACGCGGACGCGGAATACGCCAACACCATGCTGCTGGCCGGGCGCGGCTTGGGCGGACAGGCCAACTACTACGGAGTGCGCGCCAGTCTGTATCCCATCGTCAAAAATTTGGAGAGCCGCTGGTTTGAGAATCCAGCGCGACGCAAGCAGATCGTCGAGTTGTTTGACCGGCTCGTCTTGCAGTGCGATACGCCCAACAGCTTGGCGGCCACTGCGCTGGTGACCAATGCCTATTTGTACACCGGCGACAACAAGTACAAACAGTGGGTTTTCGACTACACCGAGGCGTGGATGGAGCGCACCGACAAAAACGGCGGTATCTGCCCGGACAACGTCGATGCCAAGGGCGTCATTGGTGGGGGACGCGAAGGGGTGTGGTGGGGCGGTCAGTACGGCTGGAACCACTACCAGGGCTACAACATCATGTTCCACGGCATCAATATCGCAGTCGAATGCGCCCAACTGCTCTCCGGCGACAGCGGCTACCTCGACTTTTTGCGCTCGCAAATCAAGCTGCAAGTCGATAACGGCCGGCAGCGGGAGGACGGGCAATTCCTCGTGCCAGTGCGCTACGGAGCGGACGGCTGGGACTGGAATCCTGCGCCGGGCTTGCACGTAAACGACGGCATTGAGATGCGGGGTTACTGGCTGGAACCCACTCCGTTGCGGGGCCAAGACATCATGCATCTGTATCACGCCTCTATGGCTCGGGAGGACTACGAACTGATTGCCTTGGTGCGCGACGGGGACGTAGAGCGCGACTGGAATGACGTGGGCACAGCCCTAGGAGAAAAAAACTGGGGTAATACTGAATTCGCCCGTTTTCAGTATTACGACGGCAAGAACCCGAACTGGCCGGAGCAGATTCTGCGGGCCGAGTACCAGCAGGCCCTAGAGACCTACCAGACCATGCGTTCTGACGAGCGCAGCCCCTTGGAGATTATTGCGACTAACCAACTCCCGTCGCAGCCGGTGTTGACCAAGGGGCTGACCCAAGTGACGCTGGGGGCGCCGCAGTCAGTGTACAACGGTGGCCTGCTACGCGCTACGGTGCGCTATTTCGACACCGACCGCCGCCGTCCGGGGCTGCCCTTAGACGTCGCCGTTTTGGTGGATGAACTGGGACCAGCCGTAGTCGGTATCCAACTCGTCAACACGTCGCGGCACGAGACGCGCCGCCTTATCGTGCAGGCCGGTGCTTTTGGCGAGCACCGCTTTACGCAGCTGAGATACCGCGCCGCCGGGAAGGATGGCGAGGCTGCGACTAGTGTAGAAGGGAAGTACTTCTCGGTGGAACTGCCGCCGTCAACGGCGATTCGCGTCGGGGCTGGACTAGATCGCTTTTGCAATGCGCCAAGCTACGCCTTCCCGTGGCACGGCGAAGGGATTCCCGTGCCGTTCCCGTCGTGACGACCGCGCTGGGGAATAAGGGGAATAAGGCTTATGTCTCACTGGCTCAACGAGATTGCGCCAGTAGCTGGACGATGGCGGGCAGCGTCACGGCTTGGATATCCTTGGCCAGTGGAAAACTTTCATTGCCGGCGTGCACGACGAACTTTCGGTCTGGCCGTAGGTCTTCGCAGGTGCTGTGAAACCCCTTGGAAACCTTGGGAGCCGAGCTGAACTTGATCTCTATGGCCCAGATTTGGCCGGCACCGAGGTTGACAATCAGGTCAACTTCCGCACCGCCCGACGTGCGATAGTAGCCGCAAGACGCACGTCTTGGCAGCGCACCGACAATGTTCTCGATTACATAGCCTTCCCAACTGCCGCCGATGACGGGATGTCCGAACAGTTCGTCGAGCGTCTCAATGCCGAGCAGCGCATGGCAGATGCCACTATCTCTGACATATACCTTGGGTGCCTTGACGAGTCGCCGCCCCACGTTGCTGGTCCAAGGCGGAAGGCGGCGGACTAGTAGGAGATCCGCTAGCAAATCCAGATAGCGGGCGATGGTAACGCCACTGACGTCGAGGCCCCGTGCGAGTGCGGCCGCGTTATGGGTTTGTCCCTGGTTGTGGGCGAGCATAGTCCACAACCGACGCAAGGTCTCGGCGGGAACGCGCGGTCCGAGTTGGGGAATGTCGCGTTCGAGGTACGTGCGGATGAAGGAGAGACGCCAGTCGAGGCTGTCGGCGTCGCTTTGGGCGAGGTAGCTTTCCGGGAAACCGCCTCTGCACCAGAGTTGGCGAAGATCGCCAGCCGGTACTTCTCTAACATTGATGGGATGCAGCTCGCAGTAAGCAATGCGGCCTGCCAGGGTCTCGCTCGACTGTTGCAGCAGGTCAATGGAGGCCGAGCCGAGCAACAGAAATAGCCCTGTCCTCTTGCCGGTCTGCCGATGTTGGTCTATGATGCTGCGCAACGGGGCGAACAATCCCGGGATGCGCTGTACCTCGTCGAGAATAAGCAAATGGTTGGCGTTTGCGTCGCAGTATTGCTCGACATCGGCGATCTTGGCCAGATCACTGGGCCGCTCGAGGTCCAAGTAGAGGGCATCGCGCTCGTTGGCGATTTCGCGGGCAAGGGTCGTCTTGCCGACCTGACGTGGCCCAATCAAGACAACCGCCGGGTTGCTGTCCAGCCGCTCGTTCAGTATTGGCTTGATGTTGCGAGCTATCATCTATGCAAATATAACTTAATATATTCTATTTGCATAGTTATACTCAAAACCGCACGTATCGCTTGGTGGCCTTTATGCAGGTAGCTTCACCGCGCCTGGTCCACACCTCAAGGCACGATGAAGGGCGCGCCTTGAGGTGGCGGTTAATCAGGTGTGCAAAATGCAGTTGGTGGTGCCGAACGGATTGGGGTGACGCTCTTGGCACTGGGGATCGTCGCGCCATTCGCCATCGACCACAAAGCGGTATTCGTGCTGGCCTAAAGGCAAAGTGACCGAGGTTTTCCACAAGCCTTGGGCGTTTTTTTTCAGCGGGCGGGCCTGCGGGTCCCAGTCGTTGAAGGAGGCGGCTAAGTAAACGCTTTCCGCCTGCGGGGCTAAAAGTTTGAACAGTTTGCGTTTTTTAGTTTTCGTCGCCATAGTGCGATCTTTTCCTGTTGGTAAAGGGGAACTAAATCAAAGAACGGGGATGCTGAGAAAAAGTCAACAAGCCGGCGGTGCCAGCAGGTGCGACGCCGGATTAGGGCAACCCTACTTTGCGGCAACCTGTTGGCAAGATCGGCGTCAATACTATTTTTGCTATAGCGTGGCTCCATCCCTGCTGACTTTTTCGCTTGTGGTGTTATTATTTTAGAGTCAACATCGATCCACACTTTTAGAAGAGGCTCTGGATGAAATTGTTCTACGTCGTCGGCGTTGCGGCCATCGCGTTGGTCGCTTGTGAGGATAAGAGTTCGCCGTCTTCTACTGAGGACGGCGATGGCACCGCCGTTAAAATTGGGTTTCTCGTCTCGGGCGACCGCATTACTTATCCGAATGGGGCTCAGATTGCGGTGGACGAAGTAAACGAGCACGGGGGGCTGTTGGGTCGATCGGTTGAATTGGTCACGCGAGTGAACATAGAGGAAACGGCCGTTGCAGTACAAGCTGCGGAGACGATGATCCTCGCCGACGAAGTCGCCGCCCTGATTGGTCCCAACCGCTCCTCACACGCCATTGAAGTGGGAAACGTAGCCCAGCGGCACGGCGTACCGATGATTACTACGGCGGCCACCAATCCAGCCGTGACCGCGGCTGGCGACTTTGTCTTCATGGCTGCTTTTACCGACCAGTTTCAAGGGCGCGTCATGGCGCAGTTTGCCCAAGAGACGCTCGGGGTAAATACAGCGGCTGTTTTGACCCAGCGCGGAGAAATCTATACCGAGGGAATCGCCGAGTTTTTTATCGCCCATTTTAGCGGCTTTGGGGGCGCGATCGTCGCCGAGGAGTTCTACGACAGCGGTGCGACGGATTTCACCGCGCAACTGACCTCCATCGCGGCGACGGCTCCCGAGGCGGTCTTTCTCTCGGGACTGCCGCCGGAGGTTGCGTTGGCGACCAAGCAGGCGCGCACTTGGCCGCTGCAAAACGCAGCCGGGGAACCGACGCTTTTTCTCGGGGCTGATGCTTGGGACAATCCGACGCTGCTAGACCATGAGGAAGCCGCGGTGGATGGCAGCTTTTTCAGCAGCCACTTTTCGCCGGACACCGACGAGCCGAGTGCGCGTGCGTTCATCGACGCATATCAGGCCCTATACGGGATTGTGCCCACCGGCGGCGATGCGGTGAGCTATGATGCGGTCCGCTTGCTTTTGCAAGCTGTCGAGCGAGCGGGTAGCCTCGACCCGGACGCCGTGCGGCAGCAACTGTTGACTACCCAACAGTACGCTGGGGCGACGCGCATTGCCCGCTACGACGAAAACCGCCACCCGACCAAAAGCGCGGTCATTATGACCATTGAGAACGGCGCGAAGAAGTTTTATCAGCAGGTGGATCCGTAGGGGGTAATGCGGCAGGACTGGCAGCGCCGGTGACGCAATTTTTGGTGGAGCTGATCGGGATCGAACCGACGACCTCAGGCTTGCAAAGCCCGCGCTCTCCCAGCTGAGCTACAGCCCCATAATTAGACCCCAAAAATTAAGTTAGTAGCTACACCGCGTCAACGCGGCTACGCATAAGCGAAAGGTAAAACATGGCAGACCCAGTTGTAGTGAGCGCCCGACGTACAGCCACGGGCCGCTTTGGCGGTGCGTTGCAAGATGTGCCGGCGGCGGAGTTGGGCGGCAAGGTGCTGGCTGCGGCATTGGCGGAGTGCCAAGTGGAAGCCAGCGAAGTGGATGAGGTGTTGATGGGCATGGTCTATCAGGGGGGGGCCGGAGCCAATCCGGCGCGCCAAGCGACCATCGCGGCCGGGCTGCCGTACGAGGTGCCGGCGATGACGGTCAACAAGCTCTGTGGCTCGGGGCTGAAGGCGGTTGCGTTGGCCGCCCAAAGTCTGCGGGCCGGCGAGGCCGAAGTAGTGCTGGCCGGGGGCATGGAGAATATGAGCCAGGCCCCCTACGTCCTGCACGGCGGGCGCTGGGGCCAACGGCTAGGGCACGGCCAAGTCGAAGACATGCTATTGCTCGATGGGCTGTGGGATTGCTTTTACGACTGCCACATGGGGATTACCGCCGAAAACTTAGCTGAAGAATACCGGATTACCCGCGCCGAGCAGGACCAATTCGCCGCGCGCAGTCAGCAGCGATGGGCCAGCGCCCACGAGCAAGAGGCGTTCAAAGGCCAGATCGTGCCCATCTCCGTTGCGCAAAAAGGCGGGGAGACCCTCTTTGCGACCGATGAACATCCGCGCCCCGCAACCACCGCCGAGCAGCTAAGTCAGCTCAAACCGGCGTTCAAGAAAGACGGGACCGTGACCGCCGGCAATGCTTCGGGAATCAACGATGGGGCCGCTGCGCTACTGTTGATGACCCAAGAGGGGGCCAAGGCGCGTGGGCTGATGCCGCTGGCCTACCTGCGGGGCACGGCCAGCGCGGGCGTCGATCCCCGCATTATGGGTATCGGCCCGGCTCCAGCTATCCGCAAACTGTTGGCCCAGAATGCGATCCGGCTCGAAGATGTCGATCGGATCGAACTGAACGAAGCGTTCGCTGCCCAGAGCTTGGCCGTGGGACGGGAGTTGGATTGGGATTGGGACAAGGTCAACGTCCAAGGCGGAGCCATTGCCATCGGCCACGCGGTCGGCGCCAGCGGCGCCCGTATTGCCACCACGCTGTTACACCAAATGCAGCAGCGCAGCCTTAGACTGGGTATAGCTGCGCTGTGCATTGGCGGAGGGATGGGCATTGCCGCGCTTTTTGAGCGAGTGGAATAAGCGCGGGCTGGGCGCGGCGCGTCTCGTTCATCCGCCGACTGCACCCGCCGGCGCCCGCGCACATTCCTTGCTCAAGCCGCTTGGAGGGCGGTTGCTTGCGGTGCGTTTTCCTCCGGCATTTCTTCTGCATCTCTTTCCAGAACTTGCAGATTGCGCACCTGCACTTGGATGCGGAAGCGGGGCTGGTCGTTGCTGTCGCGCCAAGAGTGGCTTTGCAGGCGGCCGGTGATAAAGACTGGCGTGCCTTTGTGGAGGCGTTTGGCCAAAGTCTCGGCGGCTTTTTGCCAGAGGACGATGTCGAAGAAGGAGGTCTCCTCTTGCCATTCTTGATTGCGGTCGCGGTAGGAGCGGTTGACGGCAAGCCGCCCCCGCAAGCGCGCGGCACCGTTGTCCATGAAGCGGAAGTCGGGGTCTTGCACCAAGCGGCCGCTGAGAGCGACTTGGTTGATGTTGGGCATCCGTAAGGTAGGCATGGGGTTCCTCCTGAAGATGAGCGTGGATGAATAGGTGAGGCCGTTAGCGGCCCGCGTGGCTAGGGTGTTAGCAGAAAGTGTGCCAGCAATCCGCTTGGGTGCCCAATGGTTTGTTCGGCAATTTGTTATGTAGGTCGTTTGATGAACCGCCATAAGCGGCCATTGCCCCAAATGGGATACACTAATGAGTACTAGAGTAAACGCGAAGACGCTAGCGCAGCACTTTACGCCCGCCGCCGTCGCGCAATTGGTTTGGGACGCAGTGCGCACGCTGGCGGGAAAAGAGTTGGGGGCTGGAGCGCGTGTGGTGGATCCTGCCGCGGGCCAAGGAGCGTTGCTGGCCGCTGTCGAGCGCACCTATCAGACTACGGGCATTGAGATCGATGCGGGGCTAGCCGAGCGGGGACGCCGCCAAGCGGATCGCTTTTACACCGGCGACGGCTTGCTCGGCACTTTTCCCGCGGTGGCCAATGAGACGTTCGATTGCGTGTTGGCCAACCCGCCTTTTGGCAAATTGGGGCCGCTGCTGCCCTTGTTGGGCGAGGATGGTCCTCGGCGACTCGCCCAGCGCTTTGGCCTGCTCGATGGACAAAAGCGGATCCGCGCTTTCCCAGTGGAGTCGCTTTTTGTCGAGCGCGCCTTGCAACTAACCCGGCCCGCTGGTTGGATGGCCCTGATATTGCCCGAGGGATTCTTCGCCAATGCCCGGCAGCAGGGGGTGCGCGACTGGTTGCTCACACGCGCTGAGCTGCGGGCCGTCGTCGCCCTGCCTGGGGCCTTCAACAAGGTGCAGACGGCCTTGGTCGTCTTGCGCCGCAGCAAGCCGCTGGCCCAGGCCAAGACGCGGCTGATTGCACCCGTCGGCAAGCGATCTAGTCTGAAGCAGTACGCGCAGCACACCCGGCTTTTGCTCGGTGCGTCGGCTGGCCGGGCGCCGGAGGCCGCCGTGGTGAGCGTAGAGCAGCGCACGTTGGGCACCCAGCGTTGGGATCCGCACTTCTGGCAAGGATGTGCTGCCGTGCGGCGCTTGGCCGGCCGCTTGCGCCTGGTCCCATTGGGGGAGTATATCTGCCATTTGACGTACGGGCCGATTGTTACCGGCAGCCGGCCTCAGCACGTAGCAGCCGGAGTGCCGGTCATCCGGCAAGGCGACATCGCCGAAACCGGGCTCGACGAGCGGGCGCTGTTGCGCGTCGCGCCCGCCGGAGCGCACGATCCGCCGCGCAGCCGCGTGCGCCTGGGGGATTTGCTGTTGTCGCGGTCTGGGGCCGGGGCCTTAGGCCGGAATCGCCTCGCGGTATATTTGAGCAACAAGCCGGCCAATGTGGGTTGTTTTGTCGATTTGATTCGCTTGGAAGGACTCAATCCGTTTTACGCTTGGTTTTTTTTTAAAACACAGCTAGGGCGCGCCCAGATCGCCGCTTATGCCAATGGAGTGGGTACGCCCAATATCAGCTTTGGCGAAATTCGCGCGTTGCAGATTGCGGCCTTGCCCGCGGCCTATCAGGATGCCCTCGAAAGGCGCTATCGGGAGCAGGTGTGGCCTCTGCACTGCCGCCGCGATAGGGAGGACATGCGCGCTGAGGCCGAGCGGCGTTTCCGCGCCATCGTCGGCGATCTAGAAAACTACTTACAGACGCGATGACCATAGACAAAGACTTGTGCGTAGCGCTATCGCCAACGGCCAGCGAATCGTATTATTAATACCATGTCTGATCCCAAATACACCAACCGCCTCGCCGCCGAATCCAGCCCGTACTTGCGCCAGCACGCCCACAACCCCGTCGATTGGTATCCTTGGGGCGAGGAGGCACTGGCCGCAGCTCGGGCCGCCGATCGGCCGATCTTGCTTTCAGTGGGGTATTCGGCCTGTCATTGGTGTCACGTCATGGAGCGCGAATCATTTGAAGATCAACAAATCGCTCAGCGCATGAACGAGCACTTTGTCAACATCAAAGTCGATCGCGAAGAGCGGCCCGATGTCGATGAGATTTACATGACGGCTGTGCAGGCGATGACCGGCCAAGGGGGCTGGCCGATGACGGTGTTCCTAACGCCGGATTTGCAGCCTTTTTACGGCGGGACCTACTTTCCCCCTGAAGACCGCCACGGCCGGCCGGGCTTTCCAAGGGTGCTGCAAGCGATAGCGGATTACTACCGGGAAAACCGCGCTGGCGTCGCCGAAAAGACCGCCGAAATCATGCGTGCGCTCCAGCAACACGCCGATTTTCTGACCCCGGGCAGCGTCCCCGGAGAAGCGATCGTCGACCGGGCCTGTGAGCAGCTCAAATCCACCTACGATCGCCGGTACGGAGGGTTTGGCGGTGCGCCCAAATTTCCGCCGAGCATGAGCGTATCGCTGCTGTTGCGGCGCTATATCAGACAGGGCGACCAACGCGCGCTAGAAATCGCTGAACACACGCTCAAGTGCATGGCTAACGGAGGAATGTACGACCAGCTTGGCGGGGGGTTTCACCGCTACTCGGTAGATGAGCGCTGGCTGGTGCCCCATTTCGAGAAAATGCTCTACGACAACGCCTTGCTGGTGTGGACCTACCTCGAAGCCTATCAGGCGACCCAAGACGAATTCTACCGCGGAGTCGTCGAGCAGACCCTCGGCTATGTGCTGCGCGAGATGACGCAGCCCGCAGGCGGCTTTTACGCGGCGCAGGACGCAGATAGCGAGGGCGAGGAAGGCCTGTTTTTTACGTGGCTTTTAGAGGAGATTGAAGACCTGTTAGGCCAAGAAGACGCCGCGCTGTTTGCCCGCTATTACGGCGTTGTGCCCGAGGGCAACTTCGAGCACGGGCGCAATATCTTGCACGTCGAAAACGAGCTAGAAGGGGTTGCGCGCTTGCTCGAGGTAGAGCCGGCGCGGCTGGCGCAAGTCGTAGCCCGCGGCTGCAAGGCGCTGCTTGCGGCGCGGCAACAGCGCGTTGCGCCCGAGCGCGACGACAAAATTCTGACGGCTTGGAATGGGCTGATGATCAGCGCGATGGCCCGCGCCTATCAAGTTATCGGAGCGGATCGCTATCTATCAGCGGCGGTCGAGGCGGCCGACTTCATCTTGCAACGCATGGTCTGCGATGGTCGTCTCCTACATACCTATAAGGATGGTCGGGCGCGGATTCCGGCCTATCAGGACGACTACGCCTGTCTGGTCAACGGTCTGCTCGACCTGTATGAGGCCAGTTTCGAGTTGCGCTTCTTGACCGCTGCCGAGCGCTGGGCCGCCGCGATGGTGGCGCGCTTTTGGGATGCCGAGCACGGGGGGTTTTTCTACGCCGGGGCCGAGGCGACCGACCTTATTGTGCGCACCAAAAACCCATTTGACAACGCCACGCCTTCGGGCAACTCGCTGGGCGCTTTGGTGCTTTTGCGCTTGGGAGCGATGAAAGGCGATCGGGCATTGTGGCAGCAGGGCGAGCAGACGCTGGTCCTTTTTGAGCAGCTGTTGCGCCGGGCGCCTTCCGCTGGAGCGCAGATGCTCTGCGCTGTCGATTTCTACTTGGCTAGGCCCACCGAGGTTGCCTTGGTGGGAGACCAAGCCGAGTGCCGCGCCTTTGCCGCCGCTCTGCACCGGTGCTTTGTGCCCAATAAGGTCGTGTTGGCGGCCGGCGTTGGGGTGGATGAAGCCGCGATTGGGTTGCCGCTGCTGGAAGGAAAGTTGGCGGTCGGTGGCAGGGCATACGTGTGCCGTGACGCGACTTGTTCTCGGCCTTTATCTACACCGGCAGATTTGGTGGCGCAGCTAAAGGCTGAGGGATGAGTAAGCGCAAGACCGCAGACGACATGTTGCAGTTGGTTGGGGATACGCCGCTGGTGCGCCTCTACCGCGTCGCGCCGGCCAACGGCAGTCAGCTTTACGGCAAACTCGAAGCGCGCAACCCAACCGGCAGCGTCAAAGACCGCATCGGCGTTAGCATGATCCGCGCCGCCGAGGCGGCTGGCCAGCTCAAAAAGGACATGACCATCGTCGAACCCACCAGTGGCAATACTGGAATCGCGCTGGCGCTGGCCGCGGCCGTACTGGGCTACCGACTCGTGTTGACCATGCCCGAGAGCATGAGCTTGGAGCGGCGACAAGTTATGGCCAGTTACGGCGCCGAGATTGTGCTGACGCCCGCCGCCGAAGACATGCCCGGGGCCATTGGCAAGGCCGCAGAGTTCAAAGCCGCCGATCCTGAGGGCGTGTTTATTCCCCAGCAATTTGCCAACTCGGCCAACCCCGAAGCCCATCGCCGCACCACAGCCGCAGAGATTCTCGCGGCGACTGGCGGCGCATTGGACGCCTTTGTTGCCGGAGTCGGCACTGGCGGCACCATAACCGGCGTTGGAGCGGTACTCAAACAGGCCGTGCCCGATGTGTGCATAGTAGCAGTCGAGCCTAAGCGCTCGCCGGTGCTATCGGGAGGCGCAGCCGATTTGCACGGCATTCAGGGGATTGGCGCGGGTTTTGTGCCCGAAGTCCTCGAGCGGGAATTGATCGATCAGATCGTGCAAATAGACGACGACGAGGCTTTTGACTACACCCGCCGCTTGGCCCGCGAGGAAGGGTTGTTGTTGGGGCCTTCGTCCGGGGCCAATGTGGCGGCCAGTTTGCAGGTGGCCAGTGTCCTAGGCCCGAAGGCCCGGTTGGTGACCATGCTTTGCGATACGGGGTTTCGCTATTTCAGCGTCGGTGGGTTTATCGACTCAGTAGAGTCAGCGCAAGAGTAACATCTTCGTCGTTTGGCGCACCGCGCCAGCGCGCATGATGAGCAAGTAGATGCCGTTGCCCAGCACCTGTCCGCGATCGTCTTTTCCATCCCAATGAATCTGATGGGTCCCCGCTGCTCGCTGCTGCTGTACGAGGGTGCGCACGGCTTGGCCGAGGGCGTTGTACACCCGCAGTTGCACCGGAGTCTCGGCGGCGAGTGTGTAGGTGATCTGCGTCGAGTCGTTGAAGGGGTTGGGAAAGGCCGGTGCTAGCGCGAAATGGGGCGGGTGTCGGGACTCGATGGTGGGTCCAACGGGCTGCGTTAGCGCAATGCCGCGTGGATTTTGACCTGCGGCGTAGTGGCCGACGATTGTGTCGCGCCCGGCATCGACGATGTGAATCTCATTGGAAAAGGAGCTGGTGACGTACACTTGTGTGCCGTCAGGCGAAAAGGCAATAGCTCGTGGATTGCGGCCGATGGCGAGCTTTTTGCGCAGGGTGCCGCTGATCGCATCGACGACTAGGAGAGCGTCTTCGCTATACGCGGTCAAATAGAGCTTGCGGCCGTCAGGGCTGGGGGCAATGGCAAAGGTGCCGCTGACCCCTAAGTCGATGGTGCGCGTGACCGTTGCGCCGTCGGCGTCAATGACCGTCAAGCGGCCGCTGTCCATGCTCGTTACGTAAAGCGTCTTGCCGTTGGGGGCCAGGGCGAGCGAGCGCGGTTTTGGCGGCACGGGGATGCGGCCGGTTATGCGGCCTCGCGGCGAGAGGACGAGGACTTGGCTGCCAGCGATATCGGTGGTGAATATCTTATCGGCCGTAGCGGCAATGCCGTACAGTCCTGCAATCGCGTCGGCGATCGCAACGGTGTGCGCTTGGCCGGACTCGATATCGACGATGGTCAGCGCATTCGCGCCCGAGTTGGTTGCGTAGAGTGTTTTGCCGTCGGGTGCGAGGGCCATGTCGAGGGGCTGGACGGTGGTCGCGATGTGGGCCTGGACTTGGAAGGTCGCGGTATCGATGACGCGGAGGTCATTCGACGAGAGGTTGGACACGAAGAGCTGATCGCCGGCCAGCAGTACTTGGATCGGCTCGTCGCCGACCGGGATACGCGCTAGTTCGCGGCGGGTAGCTGTATCGATCACGCCGATGGCGTCGTCGCCGCGCAAGGCGGTAAAGACCAATGGGGCTCCGGTCAGTTCGACGATCGCAAAGTCGAGCCAAGCGTTCTCATAGGGAAAATACGAGACCTTGCCGTCGTTGCCATGGGCTTCGATTTGATAGGCGATATGCGCCCCGACGTGCTGGCCGGGAATTTGCGCGACGAAGAGACTGTCTTGCTGCTGCATCGGCAGGTGCTGTACGCTCCCGCCGTCAATCTGATAGAGAAGCCATAAACTGGCAGCATCGCGGACTTGGACGCGAACAGGATAAGGACCTTGGACATCGGGGGTGTTGGAGACCAGTACTATGGGGACTACGAAGGGATAGCCGGGCACGGCAAAATCGGTGATAAAATCGACCTCGGCGAGGTGCTGGGCCGCGGCCAAGTCGAGGACGCGGGCGTAGATGTCGGCGCGGGCGTTGTCGTAGAACTCGGGCGGGAATCCAGTGGCAAAATCAGTGAAAATACCGCCGAAGTTCTCTTCGTTGATGAGCCCTGCAATGGGCGCAAGACTCAGGCGGTAGCGGCCTGGCGTCAAGCCGTGCAGCCGGTAGTGCCCGATAGTGGCGGCACTTGGTTCGGCACCTGAGACGGTGCTGAACAGTTCGCCGGTGTCGAGATTTTCGGCTTTGATATGGGTGCCGAAGAGCGACTGTTGGTCGAAGTCGCGGACTTGGCCGGCGATGCTGCCGACGCTTTGTTGATAGCCCGCGGCCGGATAGAGGAAGCTGACGCCGGCGAGGTCGTCGGGTTCGAGGCTTTGCGCTTGGCCGGCGTCGTCGCTGTGGTTGAAGGGGTTCATGGTCGGGCGGATATGGGGGGGGCCGTCGAGCGGGGTGTGTTCAAGCCCGAGTAGGTGGCCGATTTCGTGGACGGCTACGTCTTTGAGGTTTACCAAGCGGCCTCCGCTGTCGTCGCTAGCGGAAAAGCGGAAGTCGCGTCCGTTAAAGATGATGTCTGCGTCGGCGATGTGGCCCGTCGCAAAATGGGACTGGATGCGAGTTATGGCGATGACGCCGGTTGCGGGTGGGGCGTCCAGATAGTGCCCGGTCTCGTCGAAGTAGATCAGGTTGCGCCCATCTCTTTGCGTTGGGACGCTGGTTTGGGTTGTGCCCTGATCGACAAATTCCACCCGCGCTGTGCCCACATCGCTCCAGACCTGAAAACTCGCGCGGATCAACGCATGGGTCTGAGCGGGAGATAGATCGTCGGAACCAGCGGCGTGGAGCACAAAAGAAATGCGGTCGGGATGGCGCCAGGTCTGCTGGACTTGATCGCCAAATCGGGATTCAAAGGTCTGGATCAGAAAGCCGTGGCTGGGCATGGCGACGAGCAGGCCGCCAAGCAGTAGGCTGCTAGTGCGCATCGCGTGTTTGGCCTTTGGTCAGGGTGTACACCCGCGCCAAAAACT
The DNA here is from genome assembly GCA_965221515.1 of Candidatus Latescibacterota bacterium. Classification (GTDB taxonomy): domain Bacteria; phylum Latescibacterota; class UBA2968; order UBA8231; family UBA8231. The sequence goes on along the minus strand of OZ244897.1, from coordinate 1,390,962 downwards.
GATCGAGCGGCATACCTTGGACGGGTTCGTCGGGCGGTGCCTTTTTGGGGGCGCTTGGTGGTTTGGCGTGCAGGGCCAGGCCGTTGAGGTCTTGAAAAACACGTGGTTTATTGGCGGCACTGCGCTCGATGGCGAAGCGGCCTTGAGCCAGTCCGACCGGCCAGGAGTGTCCCAAGGCGTTCGCCGCAGTGAGAAAGAGTACCGCTTCGTCCCCGGGGGCAAAGATGGGCATGCCGACGATGCGGCTGACAGCCCCTTGCAGATGTCCGCCGGGCAGGTGCAATTCCAGTTGTGTGGTCGCTGGTCCTTTGATGGTTTGAGAGACCGAGAACTCATAACGGGTGTAGATCTGCCCGCGCACCCATTGGGGCTGGGCTTGGCGACAGACTCCGACGACGATGCGTTCGGCGTTAGCGGTTAGAGCCGCCAAATCGAAACGCTGGACTGTAGTAGCTGCCAGGGGAGTGGCCAGCCAGACTAGGCAGAATGCAATGCGTGCGCTCATTAGTGCGTTCTCTCCTCGCGGATACTCGCTTTTTGGGCCGTAGAATCAATGTCCATTCAGACGCTGGGCAACAGTTAAAGTTGCCCAGGCGACTTGGCCTACTCGCTCTTTGGGATATGTTGGTTTAAAGTATCATCGAAATAGAGTCGGTTGTCGATTCATTGACACTTACGTTTACGTCAAGTACATTGCTACATTGCTTGTCAGAACTTCGCAGCGAAGGATGCCTCCATGCAAATAGGGGATTTGGCCGCCAAGGCCGGGGTCACACCGCGCACGATTCGCTACTATGAAGAATTGGGAATCATCGAGCCGGAAGAGCGCACTGCCGGTGGGTTTCGCCTGTATTCGGAAGCGCAATTGCGCCGCTTACAAATCGTCCAAAGCCTCAAAGATTTGGGGTTCGAACTAGAGCAGATCAGCGCGTTTTTCAACCTAAAGCATGGTAACGAATCTGGAGGGGGCTTGGCGCGCGTGCTCGTCGAGCACCTCACCGAGCAAGAGCACCGGATCGACGAGCGCATTCGCCAGTATTCGCGTATGAAGGAGCGAAACCGACGGGCGATTGAAATTCTCAGTGGCTGTTTTTGCTGTACGGTCAAGGTCATTGAGCGGGATTGCCACCACTGCGAGGTCTATCGGCGGCACGACGAGGTGCCCGACCTCATCGAGTGCGTCATTTACGAATCTTGAGGGAATATCACATGGTGACTATAACGGAAGCCGCAGCCGAGAAGATCAAGGACTTGCTCAGCGAACAAGGCAATGAAGGGCATGGACTGCGCATGGGCGTGATGGGTGGCGGGTGCTCGGGATTCCAGTACAAGCTGGATTTTGAGGAAAGCGCCGGCGACCTAGACCACGTCTTTGAAATTACCGGCGTCCGGGTCTTCATCGACATGAAGAGCAGCCTCTATCTCAACGGCGTGACGCTCGACTACCACGACGGGTTGATGGGAGGGGGGTTTAAGATCGAAAATCCCAATGCCCGCACCACTTGCGGATGCGGTGAGTCCTTCAGTGCCTGAGCCACGCGCTGTGCAAATTCCAGTTTACATGGACAATATGGCCACCACGCCGGTTGACCCGCGCGTCTTGGCGGATATGCTACCGTATTTCGAGACGCATTTTGGCAATGCGTCTAGCAAGACCCACGCCTTTGGTTTAGCCGCCGCCGCCGCGGTCGAAAAGGCGCGGGAAGAAGTGGCCGGTTTAATCGGTGCGCGTGCTCGGGAGATCGTCTTCACGGCCGGTGCTACAGAGGCCAACAATTTGGCCATCAAAGGCGCGGTGCAGATGGTGCCCGATGGAGCGCACATCGTCACCTGTACCATTGAGCACCCGGCCGTCTTGGCCTGTTGCCACACCTTGGAGCAGCACGGGGTAGAGGTAACGTATTTACCGGTCGATCGCGGCGGTCAGATTGACCTCGACCAACTCGCGGATGCTATCACCCCGCGGACGGCTCTGATCTCGCTGATGGCCGCCAACAACGAGATCGGCGTCTTGCAGCCGCTGGCGGCCATCGGGCGACTGGCCCGCGAGCGCGGCGTCTTGTGGCACTGCGACGCCGCGCAAGCCGTTGGCAAGGTGCCGCTTGATGTCGAAGCGCTCGGCATTGACTTGCTCTCGGCCTCCGGCCACAAACTCTACGCCCCCAAGGGCGTCGGCTTCCTCTACGTGCGTTCGCGCAAGCCGCGCGTGCGCTTGCAGGCCCAAGTCGAAGGGGGCGGGCAGGAACGCGGCCTACGCGGCGGCACCCTCAATGTGCCGGGCATCGTCGGTTTGGGACGCGCCTGTCAGTTGGGGCGCGAGGAGATGCCGGCGGAAGCGGCGCGCCTGGTGCAAATGCGGCGGCGGCTGCGGGCCGGGCTAGAGGCTGCGCTTGGCCCTTTGGTCGTCAATGGCCATGCAGAAGAGCGCCTGCCGGGCAATCTCAACGTGAGCTTCCCCGGGGTAGAAGGCACGGAGTTGTTTTTGGGATTGCGCCAGCTCGCGCTGTCTGCGGGCGCGGCCTGTTCATCGAAGACGGATGCGCCCTCCCACGTCCTCAAAGCCATCGGCGCCAGCGACGATTTGGCTCGGGCTTCTCTGCGCTTTGGGTTGGGGCGTTTTAATACCATGGAAGAAGTAGAATTTGCCATTGACTGCACTGCCGCGCAGGTTGAGCACTTGCGCGAGGGTGCATTAGCAAGCAATTGAGGAACGAGTTATGACTGTTACATCTAATCAGCTACTAGCGAGCGTAAAGGCCGAAATCACCGAAGTGACGCCAGCCGAAGTTCACGCGGCTCGCCAAGCTGGCCGACCAGTTCACGTCATAGATGTGCGCGAACGAGAAGAGGTCCTGGATGGCTATATCCCCGGGGCCGCGCTGATTCCACGCGGTTTTTTGGAACTCAACGTCGAAGAAGACGTGACGGTAAATCGCGACGCGGAAATTGTGCTCTATTGCGCCGGGGGCAACCGCTCGGCCTTGGCAGTGCGCGATTTGGCCTTTATGGGCTACACTCATGCCAAGTCCATGATCGGCGGCATCAAAGGCTGGAAGGATGCTGGCTACGAAATCGAGCAGGGCGGCCTGCTGTCCGAAGAGGACTCACAGCGCTACGCCCGGCACCTGATCTTGCCCGAGGTCGGAGAGAAGGGGCAGCAGCAGTTGCTCAAGGGTCGGGTGTTGCTGGTGGGAGCGGGAGGCTTGGGTTGCCCGACGGCTCTGTATCTAGCCGCGGCCGGCGTCGGCAAGATCGGATTGGTCGATGCCGATGTCGTCGATAAGAGCAACTTGCAGCGGCAAGTGCTGTTCGGCGAGTCCGATCTGGGTCGGCCCAAGGTCGAGGCCGCCCGCGACCGGTTGCTCGACATCAACCCCGGCATCGAGATAGAGCCGCACTACGAGCTGCTGACTTCGCACAATGTTTTCGCGATTATGGACGGCTACGACATCGTGGTCAATGGCTGCGACAACTTCCCGACTCGCTATTTGGTCAATGACGCGGCTGTGATGCAGAACAAGCCCGTGGTGGACGGCAGCATCTTTCGCTTTGAAGGGCAAGCCACCGTGTACGTGCCCGGCAACGGCCCGTGCTATCGCTGCCTCTATCCGGAGCCGCCGCCGCCCGGCGAAGTACCAAGCTGCGCCGAGGGGGGGGTCTTAGGGGTCTTGCCCGGCATCATCGGACTAGTGCAGGCCACCGAAGTTGTCAAACTACTGTTGGGACAGGGCACTTCCTTGGTGGGGCGGGTGATGCTCTACGATGCACTGGAGATGAAATTCCGCGAACTCAAGCTCCGGCACGACCGCGAGTGCCCGGTATGCGGCGACAACCCGACCGTTACTGAGTTGATTGACTACGAGCAGTTTTGCGGCTTGCCTTCGCACAGCGAGGCCGCCGGTTAAACTGCGGCTTGTAAGTGTTATTTGCCCGGCGCTCCCTTCTTACCTAGGGAGCGCCTTTTCTTTGGGAGCATTTGATGGACCAGACCGGGGCGGGTTTTTTGGCGTTGCCGGATAACCCGGACCAAGATCCAACATTGGATTGGCGGGAAGTTTTTGGCAACGACCAGCCGGTGGAAGTCGAAATCGGCATTGGCAAAGGGCGCTTTATCATCAACGCGGCCAGCCGCCAGCCCGCCGTGAATTTCGTCGGGGTCGAATGGGCCGCCAAATACTTGCGCATCGCGCGCCAGCGCGCCGGGCGCCGCAACCTCGACAACGTGCAGTTTGTACACGTGGATGCGCGGGAATTCGTCGAATTCTTCGTCGCTGCGGCATCGGTGCGGGCCTATCATATCTACTTTCCCGATCCTTGGCCCAAGAAGCGGCATCACAAGCGCCGGCTTTTTAATGCGGCCTTTGTGCGCGAAGTCGAGCGCACGTTATGCGTAGGCGGTCAGTTGTGGCTAGCCACGGATTACGCCGATTACTTCGATGTCATGTGCGCGGTGTTGGCAACCAGTTCGCGCTTAGTGGAAGTAGATGCTGAGTGGCTGGGGACACGGACTAATTACGAAGACAAGTTCCTAGCGCAGGGCAAGCCAATTTACCGACGGGTTATGGAGAAGATAGCGGCGTAACCATACGCGCCGAGCACAAATCACACTGCCAATATGACAGTAAAGGCCGCGGTAAAGAGAGTAGCGGACGGCCGATGGGCACACAATTTTGTGCATATATAAACACACATTTGTGTAGTTGAAGGCTAAATTAGTCGTATCTATTTGAAAAATATGAAAAAAATGTGCTTGACAGCCCCGTCGATATGTCTGTATTTTGGGGCGTGGTGGAAAGTGGTGGAAAGTGGTGGAACACAAAATTTAGCTTGGCGCGGGTGCTACATGGCACAGTTTCTCACTGGCAGATACGAAGTCCCCATTGACGACAAGGGGCGGATTTTTATGCCGGCAGAATTCCGCAAGAAACTGCCGCCAGAAGCCGATGACACGTTCGTGGTCGTGCGGAGTTTCGACGGCTGCTTAGCGGCCTATCCGCAGCACATTTGGGAGGAGACGGCTCACAAGTTGCTCAGCCTGTCGCAGGCCAAGCGCGAGGTGCGCACCTTTATTCGCTCGATGCTTTCCCACGCGGCGGAATCGAAAATGGATCGCCAAGGGCGGATTGGCATTCCACGCAAGCTATTAACAAAAGCCAATATCAACGACCAGATGGTGATCATCGGCGTTTTGAATAAGTTGGAATTTTGGAACCCAGACGACTGCGAAGAATTTCAGGCCATGGAAGAGGTGTTGGAGCAAGTAGGGGACGATTTCAAAAACTCCGACATCAACCTATGATCCTAATGATTGATTGGAAACGACATGGCATACCACGTTCCGGTCATGGTCGCGCAAGTGGTCGCGGGGTTGGTCGCCGATCCGGACGGAGCATACGTGGATGCGACCGCCGGCGGTGGCGGCCACAGCTGGGCCTTGTTGCAGGCACTCGGCCCCAAGGGGCGGCTGCTGGCAATCGATCGCGATCGGGAGGCGGTGGCGGCAGCGCGAGCGCGGTTGGCAGCCGATCGGCGGGTCGTCGTCAGACGAGGCCGCTTTGCCGAATTGAGCGAGTTGCTGGCGCGCGAGCGGATCGGGCCGTTGAGCGGCGTCCTGTTCGACTTAGGCGTTTCCTCGCATCAGATCGATGCACCAGCGCGGGGCTTCAGCTATCGGGCCGACGGGCCGCTCGACATGCGGATGGACGCAGAAGTTGGCCCAACGGCCGCCGAATTGATCGCCGCGTACAGCGAGGCCGAGTTGGCCGAGTTGATTGTGCGCTACGGGGAAGAGCGCATGGCGCGGCGCATCGCGCGGGCGATTTGTCGGCAGCGGCAGTTGGCACCTTTGACCACTACGCAGGCTTTGCGGCAGGCCGTAGCGGCTACGCGGCCTCAGATGCTCAACAAGACGCTGGCCCGCGTATTCCAGGCGCTGCGCATGGCCGTCAACGACGAATTGGATCAGCTGCAGGCGGGGTTGACGGCTGTAGAGACGGAGTTGAAGCTCGGTGGCCGGTTGGCCGTGATGGCCTATCACTCCTTAGAAGACCGGCTGGTCAAACAGCATTTAGCGGTGTTGATACGCGGCTGCATTTGTCCGCCGCGCGTACCCATTTGCACCTGCGGGAAAAAACCATCGTTCAAACGGGTGGGACACAAGTTGCAGCGCGCGAGCGAAGCCGAGGTCGCACAAAACGCGCGGGCGCGCAGCGCCGTTTTGAGGATCTACGAGAAAACCGAGGGAGGCTGATATGATCAAAGGGGGGATTTCCTACGCCAAATGGGTGCTCCTTATCGGGCTGATGGCTGGGGCGGCCCTGTTCCACGTCTGGCAAAAGGTCGAAATGGCGCGGGTAGCCGGTGGCATAAACACAGCGGCGACGCAAATAGCCCAGCTCGAGAGCGCACGCACTCAGCTATTGGCGGCTATCGCAGCGCGGAAAAACTCCGGCTTTGTCGAGCAAGTGGCCTTCGGCCAGCTCGGCATGGTCTATCCCTCGCAGCCTATAAACGCCATCAATAATGGTGCATTGGCTCATTGGGAAGGAGATTGATGGGGCCACGGGTCCAACATACGGGTATTGGTCGGCTGCGCTGGATCGTGGTTTTGGCTGCGGTGGCGTGGTTGGGGCTATCTGTCCGCCTCATCCAAATCCAGCTCTTCAGGCACGAGGCGTATAGCGCCGAAGCCCACGCGCAGTACCTTGAGCGCCGCACGCTGAAAGCGAGCCGGGGCCGGGTCGTCGATCGGCGCGGCAACAATTTGGCCATCGATGTTCAAGCCACGTCGTTTTACGCCTATCCTGAAAAGGTTGCAGACCCCAAGCGCGTCGCCGCCCACTTTGCGTCCCTGAGCGGTAAACGGACCGGGTTGCTCGAGCGTCAGTTGCGCGGAGATAAGCAATTTATCTATCTGGCGCGTCAGGTGGTTGACGCGGATGCGGGGGCGGTCGCGTTCACCGGCGTGTTCCAACACCCAGAGACTCGTCGCCAGTATCCCTTGGGGTCGCTGGCCGGCCAACTCATCGGGCACACCAACATCGACAACAGCGGCCGCGAGGGGATTGAGCGAGCCTTCGACGATATATTGCGCGAAAGGGACGGCTCGATAGTCGGATTCGTCGATGCGCGCGGCAAGCAAGTACCCGGGCGTCAGCAGCAGCGCGAAGAGCCAGAGCACGGCCGCGACCTGATGCTGACCATTGATGGAATCTATCAGCGCATTCTAGAAGAAGAGTTGCAACGGGCCATCGACAGTTCAAAGGCCCAAGGTGCATTGGGCGTCATTGTCACCCCGCGTGGTGGTGAGGTTTTGGCCATGGCCAACCTGCCGCTTTTCGATCCCAACAAGGCGTCTGACTCGTCGCCGGAACTGAGGCGCAATCGCACCATAACCGACGTGTACGAACCCGGCTCGACCTTCAAAGCCATCGCGGTTGCCTCCGTTCTCGAAGACGGGCTGGCCAGCCTGCACGATCGCATCTTTTGCGGGCACGGGCTGTTGAGGTTGGCCAATGGGGACACGATCCGCGATGTCCAGTCCCACGGCGATTTGCTCCTTGCTCAGGTCTTGGAAAAATCGAGCAACATCGGCACGATCAAGCTGGCCCAGCGACTGTCGCGGCATCGCTTTTACGAATACATCCGCAACTTTGGCTTCGCGATTCGCACGGGCATTGACTTGCCAGCGGAAACGCCTGGCTTATTGCAGGAGGTCGATCAGTGGTCTGGGCGGTCGCTGGCGACTATTGCCATCGGGCAGGAAATCGGCGTGACGGCCCTCCAGCTTGCCATGGCGTATGGAGCCATTGCCAACGGGGGCGTGTTGATGGCACCGCGGATCGTCGCCGGAACGATTGCTGCGGACGGTCGGCTCGACGACCACGGCGGCCCTCAGCCGATCCGGCGGGTCGTGAGCCGGAAGACGGCGGCGACGTTGAGCGAGATTCTGACTGGAGTCGTCGAAAAGGGCACTGGGCAAAAAGCCCACATCAAGGGCGTGGAGGTAGCCGGAAAAACGGGCACGGCGCAGCGCGCCTTAGCCGATGGCAGCGGCTACGATCCCAACGCCAGTATAGCCTCATTCGTCGGCTTTCTGCCGGCCAACAATCCCCAGTACGCATGCGTGATTATGGTCGAAAACCCCAGCGTGAATGGGTGGGGAGGATCGGTGGCAGCCCCGACTTTTCGCCGGGTGATGAAGCGGATCATCAGCCTGCCTGGTGGCCTGTTGGTCGAGCCAGCAGCTAAGCGTCCGCAGCAAGAGAGTCCGGCCGTGCCCGACCTGCGCGGTATGACCCCGGATATGGCCCGCTTTCAGGCGCAGATGCGGGGGTTGTCGGTGGCCTTTTCCGGCGCGGGTGCCGTGGTCGTCAATCAGTCGCCCTTGCCGGGGCAAGCCGGGCGCGTAGCGCAGATCAATTGCAGGCTGGGCCCAGAAGCCGCCCGCCGCTCGTGGAAAACGCAGCAGGCCCGCCTCGTCGGAAACGCTCCAGCCCAAAGTTCGCGAGGTATCTAAGTTATGAAATTAAGATACCTACTTGAAGACCTGCCCGACGCCTGCGTAGAGGGCGACCAAAATATCGAGCTAGGGCAGATCCGCTGCGATTCGCGTTGCGTGGAAGCAGGCGACTTTTTCGTCGCTATACGCGGAGGACAGGAGCAGGACCGACACCGCTTTGTCGGTAATGCCATCGCCCGCGGTGCTCGTGCCGTGATGGTGGAGGAGCCGATTGATTGTGCCGGGGCAACGCGGGTGCAGGTGGCGGACTGCCGCGCCGCTTTGGCCCACATGGCGGCGCGCTTTTACGCCTTTCCCGGCCGCGCCCTGCTCAGCGTCGGCGTCACCGGCACCAATGGCAAGACCACCACCGCCTTCTTGCTCAGGAGCGCTCTCGAAGCCGCTGGCCTGCCGTGCGGGTACTTGGGAACCTTGGGATTTTGGTGCAATGGCGGATTGGAGAAGATGGGCCATACTACGCCCGAGGCCGTCCAGCTACACGGCTCACTGCGTCGGCTCGTCGATGCCGGCAAGCAAGCGGTCGCGCTAGAAGTGTCTTCTCATGGACTGGCCTTAAAAAGGGTGGAGGGCATTCCTTTCCGGGCGGCGGTCTTTACCAATTTGACCCGCGATCACTTGGATTTTCACCGGACTTGGGAGGCCTACTTTGCGGCCAAGGCCCGACTTTTTGAAAGCCTGCAAGAAGGGGCTATTGCGGTGATTAATGCCGACGACGCCCACGCCGATGAATTAGTCCGCAGGACCGAGGTCCGCGTTGTGACGTATGGCTGTGGCCCCGAGGCCGATGTGCAGTTGCAAAGCGCCGATGTTGGCCCCAAGGGAACGCACCTGTGCTTGGATACCCCAGTCGGCCCCATCCAGGTGCAGACGCATTTGATCGGTCGTTTCAACTACTACAACGCCATGGCTGTCGTCGCCACCGGATTGGCCTTAGATTTGGATCCCGCTGCTTTAGGTCGGGGTTTGGCCTCGCTGGCAGGGGTCCCCGGCCGCTGTGAGCAGATTGCCGAAGGGCAGGATTTTGCAGTCATCGTCGATTACGCCCACACCCCGGATGCGCTCGAACGGGTTTTGCACGCCGCCCGCGATTTGGGCCGCGGTCGTTTGATCTGCGTCTGTGGCTGTGGCGGAGATAGAGACCGCGGCAAGCGCCCGCTGATGGGCCGCGTTGCTGGCCAGTTGGCCGATTGGACGGTCTTGACTTCGGACAACCCGCGCAGCGAAGATCCGCAGCGCATCATCGACGATATGGCCGCTGGCGTGCCCGATAGCCGTGCTGTGCACAGCGAAGTTGACCGCGCACAAGCGATTGCTACGGCCCTGACCGCGGCGCACAGCGGGGATGTCGTAGTTATTGCCGGCAAAGGGCACGAACAGGAGCAGGAACTCGCCGACCGCGTCGTGGCTTTTGACGACCGCGAAGTTGCCCGGTGCGTGTTGCGCAACTTGGATGCTAGGCAAGGACCGCCGCGATGCGCGCCGTGACGCTCGGCGAGATGGTGCAGTGGACGGCTGCCGACCCAGTCGGCAACCTCCGGCCCGATTGCGCCCTGCAAGCAGTGGCCACCGACAGCCGGTCTATCGACGAGGGCGAGTTGTTCGTCGCGTTGCGTGGCGAGTGCTTTGACGGGCACGATTTCGTCGAGGCCGCCTTTGCCCGCGGCGCGTGTGCAGCCTTAGTGGAACGGCACTGGTCTGGGTTAGAACGGACGGCTCCGGGGCCGCTGTTGGCCGTTGACTCGACGCTGCAAGCGCTGGGCGACATGGCGCGGGCGTATCGGCGGCGCTGGGCGATACCAGTGGTGGCCGTCGTCGGTAGCGCCGGCAAGACGACGACCAAGGAAATGATCGCCGCTGTGTTGGGGCAGCGGTATCGCGTTTTGAAAACTATCGGCAGCCAGAACAACGAAATAGGGGTGCCCCGCACTTTGCTGCAACTGTCGCCGAGCCACGAGGCGGTGGTCTTGGAGCTGGCAGCGCGGCGGATAGGGGACATTCGCTACCTGTGTTCGATTGCCGAACCCACCATTGGAGTCCTGCTCAACATCGGGACTGCACACTTAGAGTTTTTCGGGTCTGTAGAAGGAGTGGCCAAGGCCAAAGGGGAACTTCTGGATTATCTGGACGAGTCTTTAACGGCTCTCGTCAACGCCGATGACCGTGTCGTGGCTCAGGAGGTAAAGAGGACAAAGGGGAGACTCCTGACCTTCGGTTTTTCGCGTGAGAGCGAGTTTCGTGGGGAGAGGCTCGTCCTCGACCAGAAGGGCTGCGGCCACTTCCTTCTACACCATGTTCCCATTGATCTCAATATCCCAGGGCGGCACAACGCCTACAATGCCTTGGCTGCGGCCGCAGTCGGTCGCACCCTCGGCGTACCTTGGGAAGGGATCCAGGCCGCCCTCGCCGAGTTTGAGGCGGTCAGTCAGCGCGGCGAGATCGTGCGCCAAAATGGGATTGCAGTAATCGACGATTGCTACAACGCCAGTCCCGGCTCGGTGTCGGCCGCGCTCGACCTGCTCGCCGAGGTGCCCGGTGGGCGAAAAATCGCCGTGCTCGGCGACATGTTAGAGCTCGGTGCGGAGAGCGGCCGGTTGCATGCGGTCGTCGGCGAGCAGGCCGCCGAGTGCGCCGATATGGTCTTGGCGGCCGGCCGCGAAAGTGCACACTTGGTGGCCGCAGCCCGCGCCGCTGGCATGGCCCAAGACGCGGCTCGCCACTTTGAGCAGTCCGAGCAACTCGGCGAATTCGCGGCGGCGCAATTGCGCCACGGCGACGTAGTCTTAGTCAAGGCATCTCGGGCTATGGCCTTTGACCGAGTCGTCGAACGCATTCTGCAGTAGTTGATCTGGCTCGCTCCCACCGAGCACCCCCTGCAACCTATAGTTCCATAACTGATGATAGCTGTGCAGCGCGACAGCATGGTGCTGTTGCTGATTTGCTTGGTGCTAGTAGGCTTGGGGCTAGTCATGGTCTATAGCGCTAGCTCGGTTTTGGCCAACGTGCGCTTTGGCGACTCGGGTCTCTTTCTCAAAAAGCAATCCATCCGCATCCTCATCGGCTTGGTGCTCATGCTCGCGTTTGCGCGGATGCCTTTGCATTGGTGGGCGCGGCTTTCGCGGCCGATCATGCTGTTGGCCCTGTTGTCGCTTTTGCTGGTCTTGGCATGGGGCCACGGCGCAGCTCAGCGCTGGTTGAGCATTTCGGCTTGGGGGGGGGCTTTGGCCTTCCAGCCGGCTGAGTTTGCCAAGCTGGCGCTGGTGCTCTACTTGGCGGATGTCTTGGTGCGCAAGCGCGATGAGCTACACGACTTTAAGCGCGGGTTTGTGCCCCGTTTGTTGATCGTCGGCTTTGCCCTCGTGCTCATCGTCTTGCAGCCGGACTTGGGGACGGCTATTGCGCTGGGGCTGATTGCCTTGATCATGCTGTGGGTCGGCGGAATGCGCTTGTACCACTTGGCTGGGGCTGGGTTGTTGGCGCTGTTGGGGATTGGGTTTTCCCTGATGCATTCGAGCTATCAGATGCGGCGCTTGGTCAGCTTTATTGACCCCGAGCGCGATCCGGCTGGCTCCTATCAGGTTAAGCAGTCGCTCTATGGCATGGGCAATGGTGGACTTTTGGGGATGGGTTTGGGCAACAGTATGCAAAAAGAGCAGTACTTACCTGAGCCGCACACGGATTTTGTGTTCTCGGTCATCGGCGAGGAAATGGGCCTTGTAGGCAGCTTGACCGTTGTGGGACTTTTTGCGGCTTTCTCGTTTTACGGAGTGCGCATCGGCGCCCGCGCTGGCGATGCGTACGGCTTTTTGGTTGCCATTGGCATTACGGCGATGATTTCGATATACGCCCTGTTGAACATCGGCGTGGTCGTCGGGGTCCTCCCCACTACTGGCTTGCCGCTGCCCTTTGTCAGCTATGGAGGCTCGTCGCTGATGGGGAATATGGCAGGAGTGGGCATCTTGCTGGGGATTGCCCGCACGGCCCCCCGACAGCAAGAGGGTTTGGTGCGCTGGCAATGATGAAGACGCTCTTAGAGCAATATCGCCGCGTGCACCTGGTCGGCATCGGTGGAGCGGGCATGGAGGGTTTGGCCCGGCTCCTTGCAGCCAAGGGCTGCGCGGTAAGCGGTTCGGATCAGGCCGATTCGCCCAGTGTTGCGCTGCTGCGCCAAGAGGGCTTCGCCGTCGCGGTGGGGCACGATGGCCAACTCGTCCAAGGCGTGGATCTCGTGGTGTATTCGGCCGCTGTACCGGCTGATAACCCCGAGCGGCAGGTTGCTGCGCACGAGGGCATTCCGACGGCGAGCCGGGCCGAGGTGCTGGGGGAACTGTCCCGCGCCCCGTTGACCCTCGCCGTAGCCGGCACGCACGGTAAGACGACGACTGCTTCGATGGCAGCCGCGATCTTGCGCCGCGCCGGGTTCGAACCCCAGGTCTTGGTCGGGGGTTGGATCAACGGGCGGCCCCAGGCTGAGTCGGGCAATGGCGAGGTCTTTGTAGTGGAGGCCGACGAGTTTGCCGGCGGCTTCTTACACCTGTATCCGAGTTTGGCTCTCGTGACCGGTATAGACGCTGAACACCTCGATTACTACGGCAGCTTGGCGGCCCTCGAACGGGCTTTCGGCCAATTTCTTGCGCGGCTGCCTTTCTGCGGTCGCAGTGTGCTAGCCGGGGATGGGCTGGTCGGGGAGCGGGTGCTGGCCGATTTGCAGCGCCCCCATCAGACCTATGGCATGGCTGGCGACAACAACTACCGAATCGCCGAGCTCGAAGAGCGGACTTGGGGCAGCCGATTTGCCCTGTGTTTCGACGGGCAAAAGCTAGGTGACATCGAATTGCAAGTCCACGGCGTACACAATGTCCGCAATGCCGCTGGAGCCGCCGCGTTGACTTGTGCGCTACAGGTGGAGTTTGCCGTGATCGCCGCCGCGTTGGAACAGTTTGGCGGGGCCGACCGGCGCTTTCAGCACAAGGGGGAATTCGCTGGCGTGCTGGTCGTGGACGACTACGCCCATCATCCGGCAGAATTAGCGGTCGCCTTGGCCGCTGCGCGGCAGAGCGGTCGCCGCGTAGTCGCTGTTTTCCAACCTCACTTATACTCGCGCACCCGCGACTTGGCCGGGGCCTTTGCCGGTGCGCTAGCGGCGGCTGACTACGTGGTGCTAGCGGCGGTCTATGCTGCGCGAGAAGCTCCGCTGCCCGGTGTGGACTCTGAACTAATTGAGAAAGCCATGCGCGCCAACGGGTACCAAACGGTGGCATACCTACCGGACAAAGACCAGCTCGTGGCCCATTTGGTGGGTATCTGTCGTCGCGGCGACTTAGTGCTGGTTATGGGAGCTGGCGACATTGGCGAGACAGTTGGGGAATTGATCGCGGCTTTGGCCGCCGGAGAGCACTCGTGAACCGCCAGAAGATGAGAATGGGGTACTGCCGGGGACGACGGCTAGGACAAATCTCCTATCAAGTTATGAAACCGCTTATCCTTTTTGTGTGGAATCAAACGAAAGAATTCCTCATGGCACATTACAAATGGATCGCCAGGGTGCTCTTCTGTTTGCTTGGGCCGACTTGGGCGTCGGATACCCAAGCCTTGGTTCCGTCGGATGACCCGCGCTTTACTGTTGGCGAATCCGTGGACGAATTTGATGTGATTGAGAATAGAACTAGCGGATATTATTACGATGCCCGCTACAATAGCAACGGCAATCATGCGCGTGCAGATACGGCCTGTGCAAGCACCGAGATGTTGCAGACAGCAGTGGTGATCGCTGGCAAAGTAGAATCGTCGGCTCTAGGATTGGCGCATCGGGATAGTACCCAGGGCGATGGGGAAATCGAGGCGGTAGCAGACCGGGGAGACCATGTTGAGGCGATAGACAACAGCCAAGGGAAGAAGCGCCGAGTATTTGTCGGCGTTAGTATAGAAAGTGGAGTCTCGACCCTGAGTGCTGCTAAGGGACGAGACTATGAATATAGTTATGGTCCTATAGCTGGGTGGTCTCTTGAGATCGGAAGCGATCCCTTTGCGATTGAATTAGGTCGGGAGAAAATTTTTAATAGGACTCCAACTGAAAAAATACCCGTAGTCCATTCCCTAGGATCCTCAGCCACGATACGCGAGACTGGAATGTATGTTAGCTTTATTAGATTGAAGCGTCGAATAATACGATTAAATCAATTACACGCTTGGCTAGGAGTAGGGATAGACCATTCAATAACAAAAAGTAAATGGATAGATGTAGATGATAGGAGACGATATTGGATTCGAACTAACGAATGGGGTGGCCACGTACAAGGTTTATTTTTAGTAAAAAAATGGAGAAGCTCTGATCTATCTTTTAATATAAGATGTAGATATGTCGGAGACCTATCTGCTCACCCTGCTAACTATGTCGCTCCTGACTCCCATGAAACTAGAGCAATTTCAGTCAAGTGGACTTATTTTCTCATCGGAGCTCCGTGTTGATTTATGTTTTTATTTGGTTTTAAAAATGGGCAATTAACTAGGGGTGAAAATGTGAAATTGAACATCTTATTCCCAACGTATGTTTGTTCTACTTTGGCTACATTAATTGGCGAGACAGTTGGGGAATTGATCGCGGCTTTGGCCGCCGGAGAGCACTCGTGAACCGCCAGAAAACCAAGGCCCGCAAGAAGCCGCTAACCGTGGGGAAGCGGGAGCGAGGCCAAGCTAAGATCAGCAGACTTTGGATTGCGATCTTAGTCTTGGCCACGGGCAGCACCTTAGCGGCCTATCAGGCGGCTGGCTACTTTGGCCAAGCCTCCTACTTTGGCCTCAAGGCTATTGAGGTGAATGGGCTGCGGCGGCTCAGTGGAGCGGATGTACGCGTCGCCAGCGGCCTGGCGGCTGGTAGCAACATCTTCGCCATCGACTTGGACGAGGTCGCGCAACGGCTGCAAGCCATGTATTGGATCAAGCAGGCCATCGTGGTGCGCAAGCCGCCCGACCGGATTACCGTCGATGTCGTCGAGCAGCGCCAAGTGGCTTGGATCGATTTGGGCCAAACCTACGGGATAACACCCGATGGCGTCTTGCTCCCGGCCGGCAGTGCGGATGTCCGGCCGCGCAATTTGCCCGTCATATCCGGGCTGTCGGTCCGCGGCGACTCGCTACAGCTGGGCGTGGCAGTGCCGGACTCCGCGCTATGGGCGATACTGCGTTGGTGGGAGGAAGCCACGGTTGCCGATGCGGAATTTTGCCTCAACGTAGCCGGTATCCAGCCGATGGCTGGGTCGAGCATTCGCTTGCAGATGGCCGGCGACGGACTCGAAGTGCGCTTGCCGGCCAACGAGGCCGCCCACCGGCTGCGCACCATTCGCGAGTTGATGCCGCGCGTCCATCAAAGCCATCCCGATCCGGCGTATATCGACTTGCGCTATACTGGTCAGATGGTCGTCGGCAAAAAGAAAGCAGAATCGGGATGAACTCGAAAGAGGGGCACAGCACCATTATCGCCGGACTGGACTTGGGCACGACTAAGATCTGCGCCGTCATTGCCGAGCAGGTCGCCGAGCGATCCCCGCGGATTGTTGGCGTTGGCCAGCATCCCTCAGAGGGGATCCAGCGCGGGGCGATTGTAGATGCCGAAAAGACCGTGCATGCCATTGGCGAGGCCGTGCGTCAAGCCGAACTGATGGCTGGAGTCAAAATCGACTCGGTGTACGCTGGCATTTCTGGCGAATACATCGCCAGTCTCAACAGCACGGGCATGGTGGCTGTCGGTGGCGAAGGCGGCTGGATCGGAGCACAGGACCGCGCCCGTGTGCTTGCTGCAGCCGGCGTGGTCAAAGTGCCGTTCGATCGCGAGGTGCTGCACGTTTTGCCCCAAGAATTTGCCGTCAATGGCCAGCGGGGCATTCTCGATCCCATAGGTATGTACGGAGTGCGCTTAGAGGCCAGTGTACACGTAGTCACCAGCACGGTTGCCGCGGTGCGAAACATCTGCCACAGCATCCTCCGTGCAGGGGTCGATGTGCGCGGCGTCGTTCTCGGTGCGCTTGCTTCGAGCTATGCTGTTCTCAGTGAGGATGAGCGGCAGATGGGAGTCTGTCTGCTCGACATCGGCGGCGGCACGACCGATGTGGCCGTCTTTGTTGGCAAAGGGTTGCGCCACTCGGGCAACGTCGGCTTGGGCGGGCATGATGTGACGAACGACATCGGCGTTGGGCTGCGCACCAAGCGGGCCGAGGCCGAGCAGGTCAAATGTGCGGGTGCGTCCAGCGAGACAGTGGACCTTATCGCCCAAGCGCGGATGGAGGAGATATTGGCCCTGGCCCGCCAGCAGATCTATACCGCGTTGCCCGATGCTGGGCTGGGCGCGGGCCTGGTCCTCACCGGAGGGGGAGCGCAAATCACCGGAGCCGTAGCCTTGGCCGAGCGGGTCTTTAATATGCCAGTGCGCTTGGCCGAGCCGAACGGGTTTGAGGGGGCTGCAGAATTAGCTAACCCATCGTATGCTACGGTGCTGGGTCTGCTGCTGTACGGAATGGAGCAACAGGCGGGGAAAAACCAGACAGCAGCGCCGGGGCTGGTCGAAGATCCCTTCGACTCAGTGTTAGGGCGCGTAAAAAGATGGTTGCAACCACAAGACTAGCGGCGGTGCTGGTCTCAAAACCAAGGAGGAGTAATTATGGCAATTAGGTTGATCGATAACGAGCATAGGGCGCGAATTAAGGTCGTTGGCGTTGGAGGTAGCGGTGGCAATGCCATCAACCGGATGATCGAATCGGGGATGCACGGCGTCGAATTCGTCGCCGTCAACACCGACGCCCAGGCCCTGGAGACCTCGCGGGCTGACTTCCCCATTTGCATTGGTAGCAGCGTCACCCGGGGTTTGGGTGCTGGTGCCGACCCAGAGGTGGGACGGCAAGCCATCGAAGAAGACCGCGACAAGGTCGCCAAGCAGTTACAGGACTCCGATTTGATCTTTATCACGGCCGGCATGGGCGGCGGTACAGGTACGGGCGCTGCGCCCACTGTGGCGGAAATTTCCCGCGATCAAGGGGCCTTGACCGTTGGCATTGTCACCGAGCCTTTTGTAATGGAAGGCTCTCCGCGGATGAAGAACGCCAAGAGCGGGATTAACGAGCTAAAGGACCAAGTTGATACGCTGATCACCATCAAAAACCAGCGTCTGCTAGAAGTCTGCGGCCGCGACACCACGCTCCAAGATGCGTTTCTCAAGGCCGATGAAGTGCTGATGCAGGCCACGCGTGGTATTTCCGACCTGATTACGATCCCAGGCATGGTCAATCTCGATTTCAACGACGTGCGCACGGTAATTTCCAAGGGCGGGGATGCGATTATGGGCCTCGGGGAGTACAGCGGCGAAGAGCGGGCCGTGGAGGCCGCTCGCAAGGCGATCAACAGTCCGCTTTTGGAGGACGTGTCGATTTCTGGCGCCAAGGGCGTGTTGATCAATATCGCCGGCGACTCCAATCTCACGCTCTACGAAATCAACGAGGTCATGTCGCTGATCAACGAGGAAACCGGCCCGGATGCCGAGATCATCTTCGGCACCGTAATCGACGACAGTCTAGCCGAGAATATCCGCGTGACGGTCATCGCCACGGGCTTCAACGTCCATAAGAGCAACGAAGCCGAGCCGTTGTTAGCCCACGCACAAGAGGAGCTGACGCCGCAGGACGTGGAGGCGGATCCTATGGCCATCGGCAGCTCAGTCCTCCTCGGCAATAGCAACGAAGGCACCTCCTTGGAAGTGCCCACGTATCTGCGCAATGGCCACAGCATTCCCCAAGAGCATCGCGCAGAGCTGGGGCGCTCGGCAGTTGGCGATTTGGATATTCCGACTTTCCTGCGCCGCAAAATGAACGCTTCTTAGGGCAGTTGTCGCCCGTGGACAATTTGGCTTATTTTAACATCTGTGCGCGATACAATCACAGGAAGGAAGTTTTTACATGGCAGACATTCGCGTTGGCGTAATCATGGGCAGTACCTCGGACGAGGACACCATGCGCAAGGGAGTAGCGGTGCTCGAAGAGCTTGGACTCGATTGCGAAATGATCGTATCTTCGGCCCACCGCAACCCCGAGCACACCGCAGCTTGGGCCAGCGAGGCGGCTGGTCGCGGCCTCAAGGTGATCATCGCCGGCGCGGGGTTAGCTGCGGCCCTACCCGGCGTGGTGGCGGCGCATACGACCCTGCCGGTGATCGGAGTCCCTATTGCTTCGGGGGCACTCAATGGAGTCGATTCGCTCTACTCCATCGTGCAGATGCCGCCGGGTGTTCCGGTGGCGACTGTCGGCATTGACAATGCCCGCAATGCGGCCATGCTGGCGGCCCAGATCATCGCTTTGTCCGACGAGGCGGTTGCCCGAGCCATTGAAACGTATCGCGCACAATGGAACCCCTAAGACCACAGTAGGGGCGACTCCGCTGGTCGCCCCTACATCGTAATGTTGAAAGGACGCGATGAGCAGTGGCCAATACAAGTCGCATTTCCAAATTGCTTTCGCTGATGCTCAGGCATCGGCCCGACGAATTTGGACTGGAGATTGATGCGTACGGCTATGCGCCGTTGGATCAAGTCGTACAAGGAGTACAAGAACGCTACGCCGAGGTGACCGAAGCCGATGTCATCAGCCTCGTCAAAGCTCCGGGACAGTATCGCTTTGAACTGAACGAGTTCGGCATTCGCGCGCTATACGGACACAGTTTTTTCGTCGATATGGACGGCGAGCCTATGGACCCGCCGCCGGACCGACTCTACATGGGCACGACTCGCAGTGCCGCCCAACGCTTTACGCGCGAGGGCATTTCCCCAGGCGATCGCTACTACGTGCATCTGTCGCTGACGCGCGAGGCGGCCGAGTCGCACAGTCACCAACACGACACCCCCTGCGTGGTGGAGATCTTGGCGGCCAAGGCCCACGAAGAAGGCTGTGGCTTTTTTGCCCGCGGCACGGTCGTGCTGACCGAAGATATCCCAGCCAGTTGCATCGGCCCCATCCACGGCAGTCAACAAAAGCCCCTTGACGTTGCCCCGATGGCTGCGGCTGGCGGTGTAAGCTACGGCCGCAAGCCGCGTTTTTCGCCTCGTTGAGAGGAATACCGTGAAAAACATCGTGGCCTTCATCAAGCCCTTCAAACTCGACGAGGTCAAACAATCCCTAGCCACGATTGGCCTCGTCGGCATGTCCGTTAGCGAGGTGCGCGGCTGCGGTCGCCAGCGCGGCCACAGCGAAATCTACCGCGGTGCCGAGTACCAGCTCGATTTCATGCCCAAAATTCGCATTGAATTGGCCGTTGGCGATGGCCAACTCGACGAAGCGGTGGAGGTCATTATGCAGTCGGCGGCCACCGGCGAAGTCGGCGACGGCAAGATCTTTGTCTCCGAACTGATCGAGGCCATCCGCATCCGCACCGGCGAAACCGGCGAAAACGCCCTCTGAAGTCCGGTAGTGTCCACCGCATTGGAACTGGCCGGTCGTGCGCTCACCGCCGACGCAGCTAAAGCCGTTGATCTCTTGGCGCAATTGGGTTTTGCCGATCCGGACCAAGCCTTAGAAGCCTTGGACCGGATCGGTGGCCCGGCGCAATCGGCGCCGCTGCCAGCGCTCGCGCTGGCCGAACTGGCGGCGACCGGCCGAGCCGACGAGGGGCTGCGGCAGTTGGTGCGCTTGGCCGTGGCATACGGCCCACGAGAGCTTTTCTCTCGCTTAGCAGCCGACCCCATCCTGTGCCAGCGCTTGGTGCAAGTCGTCAGCCACAGTGCGTTTCTCGCCGATATTTTGGTGCGCGATTTCGAGTTCTTGTCGTGGCTGCTGGTCGAGACGCCGCACTTAGTCGAGCCACTAGAGCGGAGTGCCCTGCGGCAAATTTTGCACACCGATATCGGTCATAGCTCCGAGTTTGAGGATCGTCTCGAGGGATTGCGGCGGGTGCATCGGCGCGAGTTTTTGCGCATTGGTGCCGCCGAAATCCTCGGCACCAAGCCGGTTGCACAAATAGGAAAAGAACTGGCCGACTTAGCCGATGTGGTGGTTGAGTTGGTCCTTGAAATCTGTCAGCACGACTTGGGGCTGGAACACGGACAGCCACTCGACGAGCGCGGGCGCCCGGCGCGCTTTCTCGTCGTCGGCTTGGGCAAATACGGCGGACAGGAGTTAAACTACAGCTCGGACATTGACCTGATTTTCGTGTGGGATGGCGAGGGCGAGACTCAGCCTGAAGGGGATGGTACGCCACTGGAGAACGGCGAATTTTTCCGCCGCTTGGGCCAGCGTTTAGTCCAAGTGCTGACCGAGACGACGAAGGAAGGATTTTTCTACCGCGTCGATATGCGGCTGCGCCCCGAAGGGTCGAGCGGCACCTTGACTCACTCGTTGCGCGCCAGTTGGAGGTATTACGAAACGCGCGGCGAGCTGTGGGAGCGGCAGATGCTGATAAAGGCCCGGCGCGCGGCGGGCTCGCGAACGCTAGGCGAGCAATACGCGGCCATGCTCCGGCCCTTTATCTATCCGGCTCACTTTCACTCGGCACCGCACGAAGAAATCCGCCGGATCAAGGAGCGGATTGAGGCGAGCATTCGCGAGCGCCCCCGTGGCGAAAACAACATCAAGCTGCAAGCCGGTGGGATCCGCGACATCGAATTCATCGTCCAGTGCCTACAGCTACTATACGGGGGCATCCAGCCCCAAGCGCACAGCCACAACACGCTGGTTGCTATTGACCGCTTGGCCGAAGTGGTCTCGCCGCAAGGCGCGCTAAAAGCGGCCTTGACTGCGGCAGAAGCCAGCGCCCTAAAGAATGCGTACGAGTTTTTTCGCCGCGTCGAAAACCTGTTGCAAATCGCCTCTGGCCGTCCCGACTACGCCGTCCCAGAAGATGCGCGGGCCTTGCGAGCCTTGGCCTTGGTCATGGGGTATGAAGATGCGCGGGCCTTTAGCAGTGCGCTCGCCAGACATCGGCTGCGGGTGCGCCGCTTGTTTGCCGCGTTGTTTTACGGCGACCCGGCACCGGTGCGCTCGCCGACGTGGTTGTTAGAAGTCGAAAGCGGCAGCGCGGCGGCAACAGCCGACTTGGTCGAGCGCGGCTTTGTCGATGGGGCCGCCGCCCACCGCCGCTTGCAGCGGCTGGTAGCCATGGGCGTGTTGCTGAGTGGGGGCCGCGCCCACTTTGAGGCCTTGTTGCCGGAACTGCTGAATTCGCTGGCCGCTGCTCCCGACCCAGACCAAGGGCTTTTGCGCTTCACTCAACTTGTTGAGGCGTATGGGGCACCGGGCGCCTTGTACTCCTTATTGCAAGAGTACACCGGCTTTCGCACCTTGATCATTGCCATTTGTGGATCGAGCCGTTTTCTCGCCGATCTTTTGCGCCGCGATCCGGCCCTGCTCGACAGCTTAGTGGGGCCGGCTGACTGGGGCTTGGAGTCTGGCCCGGTGCGCGGCGATTTGCGCGCCATCGCCCGGATGCAAAACAAATCCCTGCTGCGGATTGGGGCCGATGACCTGATGGGGCTGGCGACCGAGGAGGAGACTTTCCTGCGGCTAACGGAGTTGGGTGAAGAGGTGTTACAAGCGGTCTATCGGCTGGCTTGGGCGCCGTTGGTGCGGCGGTTGGGCAAGCCGCGCAACCGCCAGGGCCGCCCGGTGCGGTTCGCTGTATTGGCCGCTGGTAAGTTTGGGGGCCGCGAGGTGGATTTTGGCTCGGATTTGGATTTGTTTTTCGTCTATGAAGGCGACGGCAAGACGCGCCGCGGCGTGCCCAATAGCGTATTTTTCACCGAGTTTAGCCAGCGTCTGATCGCCTTGTTGGCCGAAGGAGGGCTATACTCGGTAGATGCGCGGCTGCGGCCCGAAGGGGCCAGCGCCCCTATGGCCATCTCGTTGGTTGGCTACCGCCGCTACTTGGCGCAGCGGGCAGCCACTTGGGAGCGACTGGCACTGAGCCGCGCCCGCCAAGTGGCTGGCGATGCCGAGTTTGGCACGCGGGTCTTGCGAGCGATTGATCGCTTCGTGTACAGTCGAGAAGTGGAAGCAGCCTTGGTTGTGCAGATGCAAGAGATGCGCCAGCGGATGGAGCCGCCGAGCAAGCGCCAAACGCGGGTCAACATCAAGCGCGGCCCAGGCGGCATCGTCGATATCGAATTTGTGGCGCAGGTATTGGTGCTCAAGTGGGGCTATCGGAACCGGCAACTGCGGGTGGGTAGCACCAGACACGCCCTGCAACTGCTGATTGAGCAGGGCTATTTAGACCCGGAGCGCGGCCACTTTCTGCTCGATGCGTACGAGTATTTGCGGGCCGTGGAAAAGGGTATGCGGCTTGCCAGCGAAAGGGCCAGCGACGTCCTGCCGACCGGCCGCGAGTTGGCGATATTGAGCCGCGCGCTCGGCGCCAAAGACGTAGCAGCCTTCCAAAACGAAGTGGAAGTATGGATGCGACAGACGCGGCGCGTATTCTCGGCCGTATTCGCCGAATTGCCTAACTGAGGAGCATTTATTTATGGACGGTATAAGCAAGGCCGCACGCGTTGGCCAGATGATTATCGGGGTTGTGTACGTAGTCGCTGGAGCGGTCAAAATATGGGAGCCGGTGCTCTTTTATTGGGAAGCCATTCCCTATGCGCAACTGCTCGGGGTGGTGGAATGGGAAACTGCGTCGGCTGTCGCCAAGGTGGCCCTGGTGTTGGGGCCGATTGAATTTGTCCTCGGCTGGGCGTTGCTGCTAAACTGGCAGCCGCGGCTGTGCTTGCCGGTGGCGACCGTGCTGATGGCCGCGTTTACCGCCCTGACGGCCAAGGCTTGGCACATGGGGGCCTCGATAGACTGCGGCTGCTTTGGAGCTCTCGTCGAGCGCGGGCCAAGAGAAGCGACGATCGAAGATAGCGCGATGCTGCTGGTGCTGCTGTTTGCTTGGTGGAGAATGCGCCGCAATACAAACGCCGCGCCCGTAGTCGATCGGCCCAATTGGTGGGGAACAGGGGGTGCGCCGATCTGGCCACTGGCCAGTCGGATGGTGTTGGGGACGCTGGTCGTTGGGCTGGCGGTGGGCGGGCTGCGGTTTTCTTCTCAGCTAGAGCGCATCACGCAGTCAGACCTCAAAAGTGGGGTCCGGCTCTCCGGCTTGGCGCTTAAAGGCGTGGATGTCGATTTGCTGGAGGGCGAGTACTTAATCGAATTGTTCAGCCCTACGTGCATTCACTGCAAAAACGCCGTGCCCAAGATGAACGCAATCGCCCAAGACCCCCAGTTGCCCCGGCTGATTGCCCTGACCAGTTTCGCGCAGGATGCACCGCAAGTGATTGACTTCAAGGAGCAGTTGCAGCCGCGCTTTGACATTGCCACCATATCGCTAACGGACTTTCGGCGCTTGACCTTTGGCCACGGCTTTCCGCGCTTGGCCTATATCGCCGACGGGGTGGTGCAACAAGTATGGGAGAACAACTACATGCCGCCGCAGGCGCGGCTGCGAGAAATTATGGGTTTTTAGCCCAGAGAAAGAGCAAAGGCGATGAGCCAGTTGGCCTTCTGCGGCGGCCCCAAGGCCGTCACCGCCGACGAAGGAGATATTTTTCGTTGGCCAATTATCACCACTGAAGATGAAGAAGCCGTGCTAGAGGTGCTGCGGCGCGGAGCGATGTCGGGTTGGGACTTAACCTTGGACTTTGAAGCGGATCTGAAGTCCTACTTTGGCTTGCAGTACGCCCTCTGTCACAACACGGGCACGGCCGCCATCCAAGCCGCGCTGTGGGCCTGCGGCGTCGGCGTTGGCGACGAGGTCATTTCACAAAGCATGACTTTTTGGGGCACGTCGCTGCAAGTGTTCTCGCTGGGGGCCACAGTGGTGTTTTGCGAAATCGACCCCAATACCCTGACGATGGACCCCGACGACATTGAGCACCGGATCACCGAGCGGACCAAGGCTATTGTCCCGGTGCATTACTGCGCCTATCCCGCCGATATGGACCCGATTATGGACATTGCCCAGCGGCACGGGCTGAAGGTAATCGAAGACGTCTCCCATGCCCAAGGGGGTCGCTATAAGGGGCGGCTTTTGGGCACCATCGGCCACGTCGGCGCGATGTCGATTATGTCGGGTAAGTCGCTGGCCTGTGGCGAGGGCGGCTTTTTGGTTACTGACGACCAAGCCCTGTACGAGCGCGCCGCGGCCTTTGGGCATTATGAACGCACTCGCAGTGTAGAAAGTCCCGAGCTGAAACCTTTTGCTGGGATGCCGCTGGGCGGCTACAAATACCGGATGCATCAATTGTCTTCAGCGGTGGGTCGCACGCAGCTAAAGCACTACGACGAGCGGCTGCGGGAAATCCAGCGGGCGATGAATTACTTCTGGGATTTGCTCGCCGGCGTCCCCGGGCTCAAAGCCCACCGCCCCCCGGCTGATAGCGGCTCGACGATGGGCGGCTGGTATGCCGCCAAAGGGCTGTACGTGCCCGAGGAATTGGACGGCCTGCCGGTCGAGCGATTCTGCGCGGCGGTCACCGCCGAGACCGGGGCCTACAGAATCATGCCGGGAGCCAATGAACTAATGCACCTGCACCCGGTGCTCAACGAGGCCGATATCTACGGCCACGGCCAACCCACGCGCATTGCGCACGCCAACCGCGACCTGCGGCAGGGGCCGGGCAGTCTGCCGGTTACTGAGCGCATGACGGGCCGCATCTATTCGATTCCGTGGTTTAAGCACTACGACCCCACCATCATTGAGCAATACGCCACGGCCTTCCGCAAGGTGGCCGAGTGCGCCGAAGAGTTACTGTGATTTGGACCGGAGGGACGAGATGGGCGATCCGTTGAGCGCGCGGCTGTTTGGCTACGGGGTGCCTTATCGGGTGGAGGTGGATGCCGCAGGGGGGATTGTGCCGTGGCCTACGGATGCCGCCGGCGAGGCCGAGCGCCTTTGCCACGCCTTGCGCCAGTTGCGTGGCGCAGGTGAGGGCATACCTGCTAGCGACTGGGTCTATTCGCTGCCTTTTGGGCGTTGCGGGATACAAGGAAGGCCCCGCGAGCATATTGTCGCCCATTTTTGCAGTGAGGCGTATATAGACGTGCTTGCCGTGGACGGGCTAAAAACGCAGCCACTTGCGGCGGGGGAAGTGGCCGATATTGAGCCGGGCAGCATCGTCCGGTTTCGCGCCCGACCTTTGCAAAACCATGCTGTACTGGTGGCATTCCAGACCGAGGACCGCACGCCGCTGTTGGGCCACGCCGCGCCTTTCACTCTCGACGGCGAAGTGCCCGACGACTGGCGCGAGCGGCTGGTCAAGTGCCATGCCGCTTTTGCCGCGGCGGCCCGGGGCGGACATCGACCGCTGCTGGACCGCTTTTTCGGGGCGATGGCGGAGGCATTGGCTGGCGATCCTGAAATTGCCGCGGCCCAAGAGCAGGCGCGGAGTGAGGGGTCGTACGCAGTCGCAGACGAGCAAGCCCTTTTCGAGCGCCAGCGCGCCTTGCTCGACCAAGCAGTCCTCGATCGCATCCGCGACCAAGACGAGGCCGTGTTCCGCTTTCCGGGGATGTTCGGTGGGGTCGCGCCGCTTTTTAAGCTGATACATTGAGGACGGGTGCTGCCGCCGTTTTTTGAGCAAACTCAGGCACGACGAGCAAGGAGGTAATTATTTAGGTGCAATACGAGCAAGGGCCTAGGGATGAACAATCGCCAGAAAGCCCCCTACCTCTGCTGGTCATGGACAGTTCTGAATACTCTCCCAACCAATGCGTATTCTGCGATAACGAATTCGGCGTCTGGCTATATCGGGCTAATTGTCTTGAGTTTTTGGATGCGATTATGGGCAAATACCCGGAGGGTACATTCGATATGATATTTGCGGACCCGCCATATTTTCTTTCCAATGGAGGGATTACTTGCCACGCTGGAAAAATGGTGCAGGTCGATAAGGGAGCATGGGACCAGTCCAAAGGCCCACAAATAAATCACGAATTCAATACCGCTTGGCTAGCGAGGTGTCAAAAGACATTGAAACCCAATGGAACGATCTGGGTATCTGGAACCCAACATGTCATTCACTCGGTGGGGTATGCAATGCAACAGCTGGGCATGAAGATTCTCAACGATATTACATGGGAAAAGCCCAATCCGCCTCCGAACTTGTCTTGTCGCTATTTTACTCATGCGACGGAAACTATCATCTGGGCGGCTAAAAACGAAAAATCAAAGCACTGTTTTAACTATGCTGAAATGCGGCGGCTGAACCATAATAAACAGATGAAATCAGTATGGTCGTTTAAACCGCCGAATAAAGAAGAAAAAAAATTTGGCAAACATCCTACGCAAAAGCCTCTTGCGCTTATAGAGAGGATAATTACGGCATCAACAAACGCGGGAGACTTGATCTTCGATCCTTTTTCTGGTAGTTCAACCACCGGCGTGGCCGCTGTGAACCTCCGACGAAGATTCGTCGGGACCGAACTAGACTCTGAGTTTATCGCTCTATCCATAGACCGTTTGAGCTACTCGATAAATAACCGACTATCTAGTGTTTCTCAAGCCTCGTAAATTATTGTTTAATGAAGAGTTGCAATTTTTTGTCCAACAAGCCCCACTATTTATAACTCAATAGATTGAGAGGAACGCAATGGCAAAAAAGAAAATTCGCCTCGGCCTGATCGGCTGTGGCGGCAACATGCGCGGTGCCCATATTCCCCGGCTAAAAGCCGATGGTCGCGTAGAGCTGGTGGCGGTCGCCGACCCGGAGGAGGCATCAGCGCGACAACTGCTAGCAGCGTGGGGGGCTGAGGCCGCCTATTACGCCGACTATCGGCAGATGATTGGCGCCGATGCGCTCGACGGAGTGCTGATTTCGTCGCCGCATTCGACCCACTACGAGCAGGCGCGCTACGCGCTACAGCGGGGTCTGCACGTTTTGATCGAGAAACCGCTGACCACCAAGGCGCGCCACGCCCAAGCATTAGTCGATCTGGCCGCCGCGCAAAAGCGGCTGTTGGCCGTAAGCTATCAGCGCCACTTTCACGCAGCCTATGCCTATGCGCGGGAGCTGGTGCAGAAAGGGGCCCTGGGCGAGTTGAAGGGAGTCGTCGCCTACGTGACGCAAAATTGGGGCGGCCGGGGCTGGCGGATGGTGCCCGATCTGGCTGGCGGCGGGATGTTCATGGACACTGGCAGTCACTTGGTGGCGGCGGTGTTGTGGATTACTGGCTTGACGCCGGTAAAGGTCTCGGCCTTCATGGACAAACGCGGCAAGCGGGTGGATATAGATGCCGTGGTCAATGCGCGGTTTCGCGGCGGTGCGCTGGGGTCGCTGAGCTTTATCGGCAGCGCGAGTCGGCACGACGAGCGGCTGTCCATCCACGGCGACGAGGGGACCTTGGTCTTTCATTTGCACCAGTGGCAGGTGCGGGAGGTGTTGCTGAACGGGGAGCCGTTGACGGTGCCCAAAAGGGTAAAGGAAGATACGCCGGACGCGGCCTTTTTGCGCTGGATTCGCAACGACGGCAAGGGCTATGAGCCGCCGGATTTTGCCGTGGCAGTAGCTAAATTTACCGAGGCGGCGTATCGGTCGCTAGCGCAGAGGCGGCGATGATTGCATACGCGCCACTGGTCGGGGCGCTAGACCAGCAGGTCCAAGGCGTGATGACGCGCCAAGTGCTGGACACAAAAAGCCCCTATTGCGGTGGCTTTATCGACGGCGACCGGCTCGTGGGTTCCCAAAGCATCAGCTCGGTTGCGTCGCTAGGCTATGCCTATCTGCTGGCCGAGTCGCGCCACTACCGCAGCGCACAGCTCTTAGAGCGCGTTCTCCTCGCCGCTGAGTTTGCCCGGCGGCAGCGGAATCCGTCGGGTTGCTTCGACTTGCTGTCCACCAACTTCGACTCGGCCCCGGACACCGGCTTTGTGGTGCAGGCCATCGCGCCGGTCGTAGTTGCAGCGCGGCAACAGGCGGCAGAAGACCAAGGAGCCGCCGAGATTGCGGACGCCTTGGGCGAGCTGATACAAACCGGAGCACCCGGCATGATCGCCGGTGGCTTCCACACGCCCAATCACCGCTGGGTGCTGGTCGCCGCACTGGCGCAAGCCCAAGCCCTCTATCCCGAGTTAGAGGTGGGCGCGACAGTGGACGCGTACCTCGGCGAAAGTATTGACATCAACGCCGATGGCGAGTACAGCGAGCGGAGTACGGGCGTGTACAATGCCGTAGTCAACCGCGCCTTAATCCGCGCCGCTAACGCGCTTGCACGGCCCGACCTGCTGGAGCCTGTGCGGCGCAACTTGGATTTGTCGTACCACCTCCTCCACGCCGACGCCACGGCGGTGACCAGCATTTCCACGCGCCAAGACCGCGACACGCGGGCCGTGCCGACCGGTTTGGCCGATGGCTATCACGCCTTGGCCCATCTAGACGACAATGGTTTTTACGCAGCGGTGGCCGACTGGTTGGTCGCGTGCGGCGGCAGCGGTTTGGTCTGCCTGCCAAACTACGTCCTGCATCCCCAGTGGCGAACGGCCGGTATAGAGCGGACGCCTTTGCCTGAGCACTATAGCCGCACCTATCCGGCGTCCGGCTTGTGGCGGGTGCGTCGAGGCGCGGTGAGTGCTACGGCCGCGGCTGGCCTGACCGCGCCTTTTAGCGTGGTTTGCGGACAGGCCGAATTAGCGGCGGTGAAAATATCATCGACCTATTTTGCCACTGGGCAATTTATCGGTGAGGAATTTGCTGCAGCGAACAACGGGGTGCGGATGCAGCACCAGGGCCGCAACCGCATCTACCCCGAAAAGGATTACGTAGGGGGGATTTACTGGCTGCCGATTGCCGAGCGGGTTCAGGCCGACAACTGGCGAGCAGTGCGCGGACGGCGGGAGACCTATGAATTGCCGCCGCTAAGAGTCGAGTTGTGCGCCGAGGAGGCAGCTGGCGGTTTTGACCTCCACATCCGCACTGCCGGAGGCGTCGATGGGGTGCCCTTTCAGATTGAGGGGGTTTTCGAGCCGGGCGGCACCTTAGAGATGGACAGTGCACTAGTCGAGGGGCGCGCTGGGCAGACGATCTTTCTCAAAGCGGGCTACGCAATCTACCGGGTGGGCGACGATGCCATCCGCATTGGCCCAGGGGCTATGGAGCACACCATGTGGCGGATGCGCAACAGCGAGATCGACCAGGGGCGTTTGCGGGTGCTCATCGCCCTGCGGACGCCGGTGGCGCGGACGTTGGAAATTCGCTGTGGGCAGTGGTCGGACGTCGAGGGGGGGTTTTTATAACTTGCCCCCAGCCCACTGCACCCCTTGGGCCATCATCTGCTGCATGCCCAAGCGCGCAAATGTTCCCGGGCCGTGCCCCAAAGCGGTGTAGAACACCCGTCCTGTGCCATAGGGTTTGACCCACGCTAGGGGATGCTGCTGGCCGCTCCACTCGGCGGTGGCCAAGATGCGGATGGCCGGATCCCAGGCCGACATGTAAATCTCGTCTTCCACGTCAAAGTCGGGCACGCCCTGGGTAACGGGGTGATCGCTGTCGGCAATGGAGACGGTGAAGGTCAATCCCGGTGGGTGCCAGTTGGCGTGTCCGCCGAGCAAGTCCACGGCTTTGCCGCCGATCCACCACCCAGTGCCGTGGATGCCGACGAGCCCTTTGCCCCCGGCGACAAAATTAAACAGCCCCATTTCTTGCGCGGTCGTCAGTTCGGGCACGCGCTGTATGGTGCCATCTTGGTGCCGCTCAACCCGCGTGAAGCCGACGCCGTGGATCAGCACGTCGAAATCGCGCAGACTATCCGACGCTAGCACGTCCTTGTCGTCGTCAAGCGCGACAGACAGATCGTCGTGCGCACTCAAAAACTCGTGGATGACTAGGGCACTGGCGGCAAACCCATGATTTGAACCGGATAAAATTAGGACCCGCATGTGGCCTCCTGTGTTAAGCTGGTGGTGGTCGGTAGGAAAGGGAGCTCAGATGGCATTTTGCTCATACGGCATAGGAGACTGAGCCGTCGGTGCGCAGCGGCGTGGAGGCGTTGTTGATGGGTTTGTAGGGCGTTTGCTCAATTAACTCGTCGTCTAGCTCCACGCCGAGGCCCGGGGTTTGGGGAATCGGGATGTAGCCGCCGTCGCGCTTATACGCACACCGATAGACCGCGTTGTGCGGGGCTTCGTCGCCTTTGGTGTACTCCTGGGTAATAAAATTGGGAATTGAGGCGTCGAGGTGCAGGGAGGCGGCGGTAGTCAGCGGGCCCAAAAAGTTGTGGGTCACTACTGCGCAGTGGTAGGCTTCGCCGATGGCGGCGATTTTTTTGCAATGCGAGATGCCGCCGGCCAAGGCCACGTCCGGCCGCAAATACTGGGGACCGCCCTGCTCCAACAACTCGCGGAATTCCCAAATAGACACAAAGCGCTCGCCGTTGCCAAAGGGCACGGTGGATTTTTGCGCGATATGGGCTTGGGCTGAGATGCTGTCGATTTGGATCGGGTCTTCGAGGAAGAAGACGTGGAAGGGTTTGAGGGCTTCGGCGAGGGCTAAACAGACCATGGGCGTCAGCTTGCGGTGCAGCTCGATAATCAAGTCCAAATCCGGGCCGCCGGCTTCGCGTGCGGCCGCGGTCAGTTCGACGGCGGTTTGGATCATCCGCGCTTGGCCCTTGTCGTGGCAGTCCGTTGTAATAGGGTCGAACTTGATAGCGGTAAAGCCCTCGGCGACAGCGGCTTGAGCGGCTTTGAAATTGTCGGCCGGAGTGCGGCCGCCAGATAGCAGATGGAGGCGAATTTTGTCGCGGACGTTGCCGCCTAACAGCTCCCACACCGGCACCTCGAAGTGCTTGCCCTTAAGGTCCCAGAGGGCAATATCGACGGCTGAAACGGCTCCCATGATGGCCGTGCCGCGGAAGGGAGCCATGCGGTAGAGGTGCTGCCAATGGTGTTCGATGCGGAGGGGATTTTGGCCGATGAGGTATTTTTTGAAGACATCGACGATGCTCTGCACGGCGGTGGGATAGCCCCAGCAGGCGGTTTGGCCGATGCCGGTCAGGCCGGTGTCGGTGGTGATGCGGACGATGTAGCCGTTGCCTATGAGTAAGGATTCGATTTGTTCGATTTTCATTTGATTTGCTGTGCTCCGTGTATATTGTAAAGGGGTGAGAGGTGCGTTATTTACTGACGTTACGCCTAGTTAGGGGTGAGCGGTCTGCCCCTGACCTCTTGTCGTCCTAGCCGCCAACGCACATGGCTGGACAGGCATGACCCTCAGTTATTTATTGAAAACCGCGCGACTGCGCAAGCAAAGGGAGAGTAGGATGGCACATTTGCGGTTTGCAGCACCGGTGGAGCAGCGGGTAGCCCTGATTACGGGAGGAGCGCGGGGCATCGGGGGGGCGACCGCGTTGCGCTTGGCCGAGGCCGGGCGACATATCGTCCTTGTCGATGTGCTGGCCGAACTAGCCCAAGAGCGGGTGCGAGAAATCGAGGCGTTAGGGCAGCAGGCCCGCTTTGTCGAGGCCGATGTGACCGACGAGGGACAGGTGCATGACGCGGTGGCGCAGACGATGGCCGCTTTTGGGCGGCTGGATATCCTGGTGTGCAGTGCTGGTATCTTGGGATGGGAGAAGCCTTTTTTCGAGCAGCCAGCCGCGCAGTTTACCAAGGTTATGCAGATCAATGTTCACGGAGTGTACTACGCGCATCAGGCGGCGGTGCCGCACATGCTGGAGCGGGGGTGGGGGCGCTGTGTGACGATTTCTTCGGGTGGGCGCCACGGTAGTCCCTATCAGGTGCCGTACTCGGTGTCCAAGGGGGCGGTGTGGTCGTTTATTCAGGCGCTGGGCGATGCGTGGCCGCGGCAAGGGGTGTTCGTCAACGGCGTCGAGCCGGGCCGGGCGCTGACCGACATGGTGGTGCCGCGCTTTGACGAGGAGCACCTACGCGATCCGGGCAACCCGATTGGACGCTACTCAGACGCCGAGGAGGTGGCCGAGGTGATTGAGTTTTTGTGCTCGGAGCGGAATACGTACACTACGGGTTCGGTGTGGAGTGTGAAGGGAGGAAAAGGGTGAGGCGAAATCGCGCTAGCCGGGCGGCATGGCAACTATTTAACAAAAGCAGCCGTAACTTTGTGCTAGGTTCCATACAGACCAAAAGCAATGCTCGCGATTGAAGCCACCCTGCCACTAACACAGCCCCCGGCTTGGGCCGTGTTGGAGCGGCAGTTAATCAAGACGATGGAAGACGCCGTCCATCCATTCCGGCAAAAGTACACCCATCCCGACGGCCGCTTACGATGGCGCGACGGCCGGCGCAATTCCCGCGACGGGGCCGACGACTTTTACGAGAGCTTTTACAACTGGCCGCTGCTGTACTTGCTCGGCGGCGGCGACCATTTGCTGACCTTGGGCCAGCGGCAGTGGGAGGCCACTACCGAACTGATGGTAGAGTACGGGCACGTAGCAAAGGAATACGAGATCGGCTACGACCAGTTCCACCAGAGCGAGAGCTACATTTATTTCTACTTGCTGTGCCTAGCCGATCCGACCCACGCCGAGAATGTGGCGCGGGCGCGGCGCTTTGCTGGTTTCTATCTCAACGAAGACCCAGAAGCCCTCAACTACGACCCAGAGCACAAGATCATCAAGTGCGCCCACAACGGCAGCAAAGGGCCGCGTTGGCTGTACGAGGAGGACGAGGAGCCGTCGTATGGGTACAGCCCGGGGATGGCGTGCTATGGCCTGCCCTACGAGGACTTAGAGGGGATTGACACGCCTGCCGATCTCAAGGACCCGGCAAAGGCGCGGCGCATGGGGCAGGCGATGAAGGAGCGCATGTCTCGGGGCGATTGCGCCACTAACCTGCACGTTACCTCGCTGATCGCCAATGCCTTCTACCTGACCGGCGACGCCAAATACCGCGCTTGGCTGCTCGAATACGTGGATGCGTGGATCGAACGGGCCGCGGCCAATGGGGGCTTGTTGCCCGACAATGTGGGGCTGAGCGGGCAAGTCGGCGAATACATGGCAGGACGCTGGTATGGGAGTATGTACGGCTGGACGTGGCCGCACGGGTTGTACAACATCGCCATGGCGGCCATTTTGGCCGGGACGCATTGCTATCTACTGACCGGCGAGGAAAAGTATCTCGAACTACCTCGCACCCAGCTTAGAAAAGTTATAGAACGGGGAAAAATGGCCGACTTGGGCCAGCTCGAGATGAGCTTGGGCGCGCACTGGATCGGCCAGCTAACCGCACTCGGCGACGACCAGGTAAGCTTTGTCGTGCCCTATTGCTACGGGGCCAAGGGGTGGTCGGATTTTCAGCCGCTGGCGGCCATGTATCCGGCTGCGCTGTGGAATGTGAGTGGGGCGGCAGTCGATTGGGAGATGCTCGAAATGCTGCGCGCCAAAGAGTGCTACGACTGGCGCACCGTGGTGCCGTTTCGCAACAAAGAGGATGCCTACCACGAGCCGCCGTGGTTTTGCTACCTCAAGGGGGAAAATCCCGACTACCCGGTGCAGATCCTCCAAGCCGCTCTATGGCAAGTCTATCGCCGGATGGAGCTCATCCGCCGCGACGACAGCGACCCCGGCGACAACCACATCCACTGGTGGCAGCAACTAAACCCAGTGACCACGGAGGCACTCATCCAGCTAACGTTGGGCGCACCGCAGCTTCTGTACAACGGCGGCATCCTAATGGCTCCGCTGCGCTATTTTGACGCCGAACGCAAACGACCGGGCCTGCCAGCGGATGTGGCCGCACTCGTCGAGACGGTGGAGCGAGACCGCCTCGTGGTACACTTGGTAAACCTCAGTGCGCTAAACGCCCGCAAGGTGCTGTTGCAAGCCGGCACCTTGGCCGAGCATCGGTTTGGAGCGGTCGTGTACAACGCCCTGGCCAGCCAGTACCCAGGCGCGGTGGGGAGCTATGCTGCGCCGCCGGTGGAGCAGGCGACCCAGCGCGTTGTCATCGACGACGCGCACTTTGCGGTGGCACTGCCGCCGGGAACTGAAATCCGCCTCGAAATCGGCTTGGCTAGGCATGTAAACGCGCCGACATACAATTTGCCAACCGACTGGTGAAAAAGAGGACGTGGGCGACCACCAGAGGCGCCCCTAAACTGAATGGACTAGGAGAAAACATGGATTACGTGCGATTGGGACGGGCCGGCGTCAAGGTCTCGCGGCTGTGCTTGGGCACGGCCTTTCGGGGATATTGGCATGGGCACACAGACGAAGCGACCGCTAAGCGCACGGTCGAGACCGCCATCGATCTAGGGTGCAATTTTATCGATTGTGCCAACTACTACTTTCAGGGCCGCTGTGAGGAATTGTTGGGCCAGGCCATTAAGGGCAAGCGCGACGATTTGGTGATCACGACCAAGGTTTGGAGCCAAATAGGGGAAGGCCCCAATGACCGCGGCTTGTCGCGCTTTGCCATTATGCGCGAGATCGAGCGGTCGCTCAAGCGCTTGAACACCGATTACGTGGATATCTACTTGTTGCACAACTGGGATCCAGCTACCCAACTCAACGAGACGCTGCGGGCGTTTGACGATTTGGTGCGGCAGGGCAAGGTGCGCTACGTGGGGGCCTGCAATTTTACTGCCGCCCAAGTGGTAGAGGCGCTGTGGACAGCCGATCGCGGGGGATTAGACCCACTATTTACCTTACAAAATCAGTATAATCTGTTGCACCGCTGTCAGATAGAGCCAGAACTGTTGCCTTTGTGTCGGCAGTACGGCCTCGGCATGATGACCTACAGTCCGCTGGCCGTCGGCCTATTGAGCGGCCGCTTTAGGCGCGGGCAAAAGCCACCGACGGATAGTGCTTGGCAGGACGACGACCGCTTTGTCGCGGCCATGAGCGAGCAAGCCGAGCGCGTCGTCGAGAAACTGACCGAGATTGGTCGGGCACAGGACAAGACGCCGGCGCAAGTTGCCGTTGCTTGGATATTGGCCAACGACGATGTTACCGCGCCGATTATCGGCCCAGATCGCCCCGAGCACGTCGAAGAGGTCTTCGGTGCCCTAGACGTAGAGCTAGGGGCCGAAGAATTAGCCGCTCTAGCCGCCCTCTCGGCGGCTGCGACCTAACAACGCCGACCCCGAAGCCGCCAAAATCCTGCTACCAAAAGGCGGCACTGTGCAGCCCTACAGTTTGCGCAGGCGGATGGACCCGCCTGAGGTGCGCAGGGTCATGTGGGGACCACCGCCGTTGATCGAGGCCTTGAGGCTATTTTTATCCAGCGTGCCTACTACCGGAAAGTCAGTGGAGACGCGCCCACCCGAGGTGTGGGCGTCCACTTGTAAGCCGATATCCGCAGCGAGGGAGACCTCTACGTTGCCGCCCGAAGTCTTGAGATGGCAGGGGCCGTCAGGCTGCTGCGAGAGTTGGGCCCGGATGGAGCCACCCGACGTCTGAGCGGCGATCGGCCCTAGCGCCTCATCCACTTTGATAGAGCCACCCGAGGTTTTGGCCTGCACCGAGCCTTGGGCCCGGCTGATGTGGATAGACCCGCCCGAGGTTTTAGCTTGTACTGCTCCGTCCACCTCGCCAATGTGGATAGATCCCCCCGAAGTGGACACCGCCGCCGTACTGGAGCAGCCTTTTAAAGAGATGGAGCCACCCGAAGTTTTGCCCTCGATCGGTCCTTTGATGTGGCCAAAGCTCAGATTGCCCCCCGAAGTCCGAGCTGAGACGCGGCCTCGAAGATCGTCTATCTCAATGTCGCCGCCGGAGGTGTTCAGTTCCAAATTGTGTCGGTGCGGCACCGTGAGGCGGAACAGGGGGGTGCGCCCCTTGGCAAGGCCGAAGAAGTCGAACGGGACGGTATCTTTTTTGCGCCCCCGGATGGTGGTGGTACCCGCCTCTTGGCTGTATGCTAGATCGAGTTTGTCGGCTCGTTCTACGATCAACTCCACCTCGGGGCGATCCCAAGTATGGACTTCAATAGCACCCCATTGGGTGTCCACTACTAAGTGGTCGCCCGGCTGCACGTCAAAGGACTGATGAGCGGTGTCGGATTGGGCGGCTGCTGTGGCGAAGAACGCCAAAGAAATGGCGGCGGGCGCCGACGATAAGAGTAGGTCTTTCACGGTGAGTCTCCTTCATAGAAGAAAGAATGTGGGAGTATTAAATAGATTCTCTCACTATGATGCAAATTGCGTGCCAGCGAATTTGTTGCTTCTATATTTTAGATAGAATATCAACCCAATATCACCGGAAGGATTTTCATGCCCGCAGTGCAAGACATTCTAGTATTTTTTCAGACCACGCCCGCGCTCGACGCCCAAGTAGTAGCTTGGGCACGCTACGAAGCCTCCAAGGGCACGGGCCTAGGCGACTTGGTTGAGGAGAGCGATCCGCCTTTCCACAACGCCATGGCGGCCATGCGCGACGGCTGGCAAGTCATCCAGATGTCCGAACTCAAACATCGCTCGCCCCAAGCAGGCTATGAACTGGGGCCGCTGCCCTACCAGGTCGTGCTGTCAAAATTCAACGAGCGGCAAAAAGAACAAGGAGCCTCATCGTGAAAGAGCATCTTTTAAACTCGAAGCAGATGGCGCAATTTGTCGCCTCGGGGTATTTGAAATTCGAAGCAATGGTGCCGCCAGAGCTGTGCCGAGCCTGTCTTGAAGAAATGCACCACAGCCGCGGCTATCTCGCCGTGGGCACCCCCTTTGAGGAGACTTGGCCCAAAGGCACGGCTTTGGGCGATGCGTTTCGCCTGCCGCAGGTGCAGGGACTCATCCACTCCTTAGTTGGCCCCGATCCCCTGTACGATCACCATGCCGCGCACTTGACCAAGGCCGAACAAACCAAGGGCCCCAATATGCACCAAGACTCGGTCATTGACTTCCGCGACCACTACTTCGATATCCAGCTATCGCTGTTCCCCGCGGATACCACAGACGAGATGGGCGGTACGTTCTTGGTGCCGGGAACGCAATTCCGCAATGTGCGCACCGGGGAGATCGCCATTTACCACCACATGCGCGGCAAGATCTGGGCGACCTGCCCGGCGGGGACCCTGTACGTGTGGAATACCCGGGTCTGGCACGGGGCGCGCAGCAACTACACCGATCGCGATCGCTTCATGTACAAGTTGCGGCTCAACCCGACGCGGCCGCAGGTGTGCAACTTTGACACCGCTGATCTGGACGATCCTGAGATCGGTCGCATCCTATCGACCAACCACGGCTGGGAAGGCAACGAGCATCGCTACGAACTAATGCAGCGCGTGCGCTTGTGGCGTTTTGTCTCCGACCAACCAAACTACGATGTGGGCGAGCGCTTCATGCGGCGCATTGAGTACCAGCCCGGCGAGGCGGCCGGTTAGATGCCGAGCGTTCGAGCGAGCAAGAGCACCGCGGCATAATGCGGCTAAGACTCCCAACCCCTTTGGGCTTGGGAGCAGTCAATTTCCAAAAGACATGGCTTTAGAAAGTCCAGTGCTGCTGTCGTCTTATGCCCGTGGCGGGTCGGAGCGCTCCTTTGCGTTTGCCGATCCGGTCGGCGCGGTGGTAGCCACCGTAGCCGACCAGGTGCGCCCGGCCCTCAGCGCGGTGGAGCGGGCAGTGGGCCAAGGGCTGCACGCTGCGGGCTTTGTTTGTTACGAGGCCGCCGCCGGTCTGGACCCGGCCTTTACCACCGGTCCGGCCGGGGGGCTCCCCTTGGTTTACTTTGGTCTCTTTGCCGAGCGAACGCCGGTGGCTGCGCTTGGCGCTGGTTTGGGCACCTACGAGCTGGCCCCATGGCGGCCGTCGGTGTCGCGGGCAGAGTACGAGGCCGCCATTGAGCGCATCCGCGCCTATATTGCAGCCGGCGACACCTACCAAGTCAACTATACGGTGCGCTTGCAAAGTCGCTTTCAAGGCGATCCGCTGGCGCTGTACCGCGATATGGGGCAGGGGCAGGAGTCGGCGCTGTGCGCGTATTTTGACTTGGGGCGGCACGTGCTGATTTCGGCGTCGCCCGAGCTGTTCTTCCGCCTGCGCGACGGGCATTGCACCGTGCGGCCGATGAAGGGCACCCGGCCGCGGGGCCGCTTCGCCGCCGAAGATCAACAGCGGGCCGAGGACCTGCAAAATTCCGCCAAGGACCGCGCCGAAAACCTGATGGTCACGGATATGCTGCGCAACGACTTAGGGCGCATCGCGCAAGTCGGCAGCGTGGTGGTGCCGGCCCTGTGGTCGGTTGAGCGCTATCCCACGGTGTGGCAGCTAACTTCTACTGTGGAAAGCCAGCTCAAAGCCGACGTGAGCCTCCCCGACATGTTTGCCGCCCTTTTCCCCTGTGGCTCGGTGACGGGCGCGCCCAAGGTGCGGACCATGGAAATCATCGCCGAACTAGAGCAGGCCCCACGCGGCATTTACACCGGCTGCATGGGCTATGTGTCGCCCGGGCCGGAGGCGTGCTTCAACGTGGCGATTCGCACGGCGCATCTGGACCGCGAGAGCGGCCAGCTCGAATTTGGCGTGGGCGGCGGGATCGTCTGGCAATCGTCAGCCGCCGGAGAATACGCCGAATGCCTCACCAAGGCCGAGGTCTTGCGCGCCCGGCCGCAGACCTCTTTTGAACTGTTGGAGACGCTGCTGTATGAAGAAGGGGATTACTTCCTGTTAGAGAGGCATTTAGAGCGTTTGTTTCAATCGGCTGCGTACTGGGGGTTTTGCTATGCCGACCACTGCGTGCGAGCGCAGTTGCAAGACGCGGCCCAGGCTATGGTGGGCCGATGTAGGGTGCGCTTGCTGCTGGCCCGTAGCGGTGAAGTCCGCGTCCAGCACCAAAAGCTCGCGCCGGCGCGCCGGCTACGGGTGGCGCTGGCCGCCGAGCCGGTAGATAGCGTCGATCCTTTGCTGTACCACAAGACGACGCACCGGGTTATGTACGACAAGCAGTTGGCGGCGCGTCCAGATTGCGACGACGTAGTGCTGTACAACGAGCGCGGTGAGCTAACCGAGTGCTGCATCGGCAACTTGGTACTGGAACGCGCCGGCGTCCGCTACACGCCCCCGGTCGAATCCGGGCTGTTGGCCGGCACATTCCGCGCCGAACTGTTGGCCGATGGCCAACTTTGCGAACGCCGGTTGCCGATCGGCGAATTGACGCGGGCCGATGCTCTGTACCTTATTAATTCTGTGCGGCGTTGGGTTGAGCTGGAACTCGTCTAAAGGAGCGCATCATGTATCGCATTGGCCAAGCAGAAATCAAGCAACTACAGCAGCTATTCGACCGCGGCGCGATCTTCCGCTATGGATCGGGCGGAGAGTGCGACCGCTTTGAGAAAAATTGGGCGCGCTACACCGGCGTGGAGCACTGTCGGATGACGCGTTCGGGGACCTCGGCGCTGTACGCGGCATTGGTGGGGTTGGGCGTGGGACCGGGGGATCAGGTGATTGTACCCGCCTATACGTACATGGCCACCGCCTTGGCGGTGCTAGGGGCTGGAGCCATTCCGGTAATCGCCGATGTAGATGATTCTTTGACACTGTGTCCCAAGGATTTAAAGCGGCGAATTACCAAGCACACTAGGGCGGTTATTCCGGTCCACATGGTCGGCCTACCCTGCGATATGAAGCGCATTACCAAGATCGCCCGCAAACGCAAATTGCTCGTTGTCGAAGACGCTTGTCAGGCGGTGGGTGGCGGGTACGAGGGCCGGATGCTGGGCAGTTGGGGCCACGCCGGCGCGTTTAGTTTCAACTTCTTCAAGAATATGACCTGCGGCGAGGGCGGGGCGTTTGTCACCCATGCCGAGACAGTGTATCAGCGCGGCTCGGTGGCGGTGGACTGCTGTTCCTTTTACTGGAACCCCGACGAAGAGCGCGAAGAGCTGCAATTTGCCGGTCCCAATTTCCGCGCTTCCGAAGTCGAGGGGGCCATACTCAACGTGCAATTGCGGCGGCTGCGGGGGATGCTCAAAACCATGCGCACCCACAAGCAGGCCTTGCTACAGGTCGGGCTGGAGGCGGGGTTGGAGTCGATAAAGCATAACAGCTTAGACTACGAGTGCGGCACCCACTTGGGCTTTTTGTTTGCCACTGAAGACCAGGCGCGCACCTTTTGCAACCGACTGGCCGACCAAAGCGTGTCCTCTTTTTTGCCCATGGATACCGGCCGCCACGTCTATACGCGCTGGGAACCTATCTTGCGCTATCAAGGAGCGCACCATCCAGCGCTGAATCCCTATAAGCTACCGGCCAACCGCAAGGCGCGGGTCAAATACAAGCTAGATACGTGCCAAGACTCGCTCGACATTTTGGCGCGTGCCGTCTTGGTGCCCATGCACCCAAACAACACGAAGATCAAGGTGCAGAAAATAGGTGAGGCGATTCGGGTCGCTGCGGGTTGAGCGGCGATTTACGGCTTGGATTCTGGCGTCC
Organism: Candidatus Latescibacterota bacterium; assembly: GCA_965221515.1. Lineage (GTDB taxonomy): Bacteria > Latescibacterota > UBA2968 > UBA8231 > UBA8231. Next base: position 1,350,106 of record OZ244897.1, on the reverse strand, counting down.
CCGTAACTTGCGCCAACAGCTCGAAGTAGCTGCGCTTGCGCTGGGTGTTGAGGCCCCAGTTGATCGGGACGTTTTGATAGCCATCGCGGTAATCGCCGAAAGTTGACCAACCGCCAGCCGCGTCCCCAGGGTCGAAGTAGCCCCACGACGCATAGGCCGACAGCGCAGCCAGGAAGTTGTTGTCTGGCTCGTCGAAGGCGAAGTGATCGTCTTCGGTGAAGAGAATCGGCTTTGGCGTATAACTCGGCAAGGCGCGGGTTTGCGCTACCATCTCAGCGATGCGCGCTGGTTGGGTCACGCCGTTGCCGTGCAGCATGATGTAGTCGGATGTTGCCACCACATCGTCGTCTGGCACTCGGCCGCCGCCATACGAAGTGCCCACCAACAGCCGGCGCCCATCCAGTTTGTGCCAACGCGCCCGGTCGATTAACTCAGCCACGCGATGCGGTTGCAGGATTTCGTGCTCGTAACGCGGGACGTCGGTCTCGTTGTTGATCTCGATGAGGACATTGCGGTATCCCGATTGCAAAACCCATTTGGTCGCCTCATCTACCGCGCGGCATACCGCCTGCTCGTCTGTTAGACGCTCGTCTTGCCCGAAGTAGAAATACCCGAGGATCACCACCATCCCCAGTTGGTCGCAGGCCGCAGCGATGCGCGCGGTCCGTTCCATATGGGCAGGTTGCAGCAAACCGTTGGGCGCAAAAGCTGAGTTGTGCCAGGGTTGCGAAGCCGGGCCCGGCAGGCCAGCCCACATCACAGCGTCGCTAGCATCCATGCGTCGTGCGGCCATAATTTGCCGGAAACCCGCCTCGCGGTAGTATCCCGTAGGGCTCCCGCCCTGTAGATTGACCGTCACGGCCAACAACCCGTGCGCCCGATAGGTTGGTAGCTGGGCGATAAATTCATTTGTATTGCGGTCTGCGTCCCATTCGCCGGTGTCTGGATACGCCCAAAGTGGCCGCGTTGTGGGATTTTCGTCGTCGAACACCGCATTTGTCATGCGGCTGTTCATCAGCAACCCCTCGACATCCCAACCGCGATATTGTCGCCCGTTATAGGTGGCTTGGCCGTTGATTTGCCAGTGTTGGCCGTGGGCGGTGATCTGAGTTTGCGTCGGTGTTGTCATTGGCAATAGACCGCTTGGATCATGGCGCGGATGAAGCCAGTGGCGTAGGCGTGGCCTTGGCGTCCGCCGGTATCGTCGGGGATGGACGGGGTGTGATCCATCATAAACGGCCCGTTAAAGCCCACTTCTTTGTAAGTCTGCATGGCCCGGTACATATTGACATCGCCCTCGTCGATAAAAACTTCCCTAAAATCCTTGGGCGTGCCGCGCACGTTGCGGAAGTGAACATAAGCAATTTTGCCTTGGCGGCCTATGCGGCGGATGGCCTCGTACACGTCAACGCCCATTTCGGTGACGCAGCCTTGGCAAAACAGCATGGCGTTTTGGGGGCTGGGGTTGAGGGCAAAGATGCGCTCGTATTGGTCTAGGGTGGAGACGATCCGCGCGGCGCCGCCCATTGGCTCGGGCAGCGGGGGATCGTCCGGGTGTAGGGCCAAAGTAACGCCGGCCTCTTCGGCGACCGGGACGATGCGCTGGTGGAAGTAGGCGATATTAGCCCACATCCCGTCCTCGTCGATGTGCTTTGCTGGATAGTCGTGGTTTTCTTTTTCGTATTCGGCGTAGGTGAAGGTGCTGTAATAGGCGCCGCCGCGGCCGGTGTCCGAGGGGGTGCGGAAATTGCCCACGGGTTTGAAATTGTAGCCGAGGGTTGGGACGCCGACAGTGCCCATGGCCCGCAGCCAGTTGCACCACTCCTCGATTTTGGCGTCGCGGTCTGGTTGCGCGAGCGTGATTTCATCCGGGCCGGTCAAGGCGGCGTTGTACAAGCGGAGGCCATTTTTTTCGGCGCGGGCGCGAACTCCTCGTAAGTACTCGACCATCGCGGGGTAAGTGTGCAGGTCGAGGGGGAGGGAGTTGACCGTCAGGTAATCGACGCCAATGGCTTTGTAGTAGCTTAGGTTGTCGTCGGTAATGCGGTCGTGGGGGAGTTGGTCTTGGATGTACATGGCGTCTCCTTTGGGTTGGCTCAGGCCGTACTATCGCGATCCCAAGAAATCGACTGATCTCCGGCATAGTCATATTTTATAAAGTTTGTAGAAGCCTGCAACTGCTGTCAGCCGTGATTTCTAAGGCAATCCCATTCTCCCGCCTGTTGCAGTGCCAGACCGGCGTGATTAGTTTGCGCACAGTACATCCCAAGGAGAAAAGGCCATGAAAGCACTCGCCGTGCTCGTCGCGTTGGTATATCTGGCAACTGCTTGTTCTGGTCCGACCACCAGCACGGATATGGTATTCGACGCTGCCGCCGAAGGGCCGGCGACCTTTGCGCAGGTGCAAGAGACGATATTCGCTGTGTCCTGCGCTTTGAGCGGCTGCCACAGCGACAGTGCTTGGCCCAACCTAGCGGCCGGACGAGCATACGACAACATCGTCGAGGTGGAGAGTAGCCGGGGCCTAGCGCTGGTCGAACCCGGCGATCCCGACAACAGCTATTTGTATCTCAAACTTTTGGCCGACGCCGATATTGATGGAGTCCGCATGCCCCCTAGCGGGCCATACCTGACGCCGGACGCGCTCGAAATGGTGCGGGCTTGGATAGAAAATGGGGCGCCCAACGACTAAGTTGCCGCTAAACGGCACGTTCCGTCTTATGCGCCGCTTCGCCTGCTTGCTGCTCTGCTCGCCGCTGGCGGTCCACGGCGGCGAATGGCACGTCGATAAAAAGGCCGCGGGCAACCAAGTCGCGTTCACTTCCAAAGTGGTGGCCCTGACTTTTACCGGCACAACCGACAAAATCGACGGTTTTGTCTATTGGGACGGCGACTCGCTTTTTGCGCCGCAGGGTCAACTGCATTTTGAAGTCGATCTCGCCAGCTTTGATACGGGCATTGGCAAGCGGGACCGCGATATGCGCCAAGTGCTAGACACGGATAAGTGGCCCAAAGCCGTGTACCAAGGGCAGATCGCCCAACACACTGCGGTTGATTCCACGGTGGCCGCCTACCGCGTCAAAACCAAGGGGATCTTGTCATTGCATGGGGTAGATCGCCCCCTAGAAGTGCCCGGTACTGTAGTGGTGGCAGAGGGGCGCTCCAACATTGAGGCGGCTTTCACCATTAAACTGGCCGATTACAACATCGAAGCACCGTCCTTGGCGGCCTTTGTCAAGGTGAGCCAAGAAATTGCCATTGAGGTTTCGTTTTATCTAAAACACGTACCATAGGGCAGGAGAGATTGACTGTGAACATTTGCGTCTTGTGGTTGGGATTGCTGTTACCCGCCTTGGCCGGTGCCCAGCCATCGTGGCAGGCGACCTTGCCGACCAAGCCCCGGCTGGCGCTGTTGAGTGCTATTAGGACGGCCAATTATCCCACCGCGGAAACGCTGTCCCAAGGCGATTTCCACTACGAAATCTCGCACCGCTTTCTCCCGGCCATTGACGAGGGCTACAAGGCCAATTTCGGGTTTGATGGGCCAGCCAATATCCGCACTTCGCTTAGTTACGGCCTCGGCGATCGGCTGATGGCGACCTTGGGGCGGAGTAATGTGTTGGACAATTTAGATCTGCAGTTGCAGTACCATTGGCTGCAATTTCCCCACGACCGCTGGCCAGCGGTCGTAGCCCTAAACGTCGGCTTGGCTTGGAATACGGAGATGCCGGCTATTGTCGAGCGCAAGGCGGCGGCGGCTGATAACTTTCAGTACTATGGCCAGTTGATTTTCAATGCGCTGCTGGACGACAAGTTGGGCATCGGGTTGGTGCCTTCCTATTTGTACAACAGCACCGTTTTCAGTGTCGCGACGCAATACACCGCTACGCTGGGAACGTACGTCCAGTATTACTTTGACGATACGTGGGGCCTGTGGTTGGAGTACAGTCCAACCCTGGCCGGGTACCAGGGCATTTTGTTGCCAGGCGAAACGGGCCGCTCGCACAATTCATTGGCTTGGGGCCTGTCCATAGATACGGGAGGGCATACCTTCTACCTTTTCGCCACCAACAATACGCGCCTTAGTCCAGCCCAGTACTTGGTGGGGGCACCCAACGACGCCGGTCCTGACAACTGGCGCATGGGCTTTGGGATTACGCGCTTTTTGTGAGGCTCTGCGCAGTTTCAGCCGCCCCCGCTCTAAGTCGCCCCTTGCTCGCTCAATAGGTGACGGCGATGGTGCGCAGGGTGGTGTCGCCGCCCGCGTCGGCACCTAGGTCTAGGCGATAGAGATAAGCACCCGGCTGTACGAGGTTTCCGGCTGCATCGCGGCCCGTCCAGCTAAAGACGTAAGTTGCGCCTTGTACAGTCGGTGGTGGGAGTTCTGATACTGGGCGTCCGGCTAGATCGTATATAAACACCCGGGGCGTCTGCTCGGTCACCTTGAAAGCGACAAAGCGGATCTGGACTTCATCGTTGGCACCGTCGCCATTGGGGGTTAGCACAGGGGAGGAAAGCGAGAGCTCGTCGATGAGCTGGGTAGCATCTGCTAGGGCGGGTAACATGACGATGTTGGCGCGGCGCGTTTCCGCTTCGACCGATTGCCACAAATCGGGCCGTTCGCTCGAACCTAAGTCTAGGCCGAAGAGCGTGGCGTTTTGCACCACGCGGATGGTGAAACTGATCTGAACTGAGTCGGATGTAACGGAGAAAGGCAAGCCGATGTATAGGGAGTCGGTTCGGATGTCGACAAAGGATGGCTCGACAGTCAAACCCCCTATCTGTACATCGATGTCTGATGCTACAGTAGGCAACTCAAAGCGCATCCGGTCGAATCCCAAGTCCTCGGGGTTGCTTGCGGGCAAGACCGAATAGGTGAAGCGAGTGTCCTGGTTGGGCTGGGCTTTTCTGGGTTCGATGCGGCCCCGTACGCCCCACAAGAGCGCATCCTCATATTCAATGGAGAGTGCGGCGACTTCAGGTGCTACTTGTGGATCGTCTGTCGAGAGTATCACCTCTAGCTGCACAAAGCGGCGCGGACTCTGTGATTTGAAGGCTTCGCCGGAAAAGGTATAGTCCTCGCTCCACTCGTCCCAGTCTTCGCTTACTACAACGGTTGTATCGACCGGCCCTCTGAGCACTTTCGGTGAACTGAGCCATTTTTCTTCTGTAATAACCTCACCGATCTTATTGTGAAAAGTATAGACAGCGCCTTGGGTATTGCCCGAGCGCGAACGCAGTTCGATGCGCGTTCCGGGGGGAAGATCCGCATCCCATGAAAGGTTGCTGATGACTTTCGGGCGTCCATCACCAGCGGCTTCTGCTAGGTTGATAAAGGCTGAGCGCAAAACGACTTGGGCGGGATGGCCGGGAGAAAAAAGCATCATCTCGTACCAGCGCGAGGCCCAACCCTGAGTCGTGTGAGGGTGCCAGAACAGATAGCGGATGCGGCGCGGCGCGAAGGCGTAGCGCAGGTAGCGAATACCGCGACCACCGTAGTCTTGACCGATGGCGAGGTCGGGCTGGTCGATGAGGGTGGCGAAGTCGAAGGCCTCGGGCGTGGGCAACTCGGAGTTGGTCAGGCGCGTACCGTCCGAGTGCAGGAACTTGAATCCCCGAGGCGGGCCAGCTAGGCTTCCGACAGTACCCTCGCGGGGGCTGACCACGTAGATAAAGAGCTCGTCGAGCCAGAAGGTGGCACCGAGGTCGACGTAAAACCAAGTGCCTTGCTCCTGCCAAGAGCGCACACGCCCCTCATAGGCGGTGGGAATGATGGCGTTGCCGGTGTTCATGTCGGCGTCGAGGATGCCTTCGTTGCCGCGGGCCGTGAGCCCGTCGAGGACGGTGCCACGGTTGAGCGTCCCGAGGCTGACATTGTCGCCGACGGCGATGACTTCAATCTCGGCCAGCGCGCCCTCGGGATCGAAATCCTCGACGGTGAAGTTGATGTACTGGACGAGGCGAAAATTGGCGATGTCAGGAGGCTCGATGTCGAGGTTGCGGTCGACGACCTGCGCGGTATCTAGGCGGTCGAATGCTAGGGGAATCGCGATGGAAGTAGCCTCGTTGGGACGGGTAGTAAAATAGACCGGCCGGTAGATGAAGACATCGTTGAGGGGGTCGGAAGTGATGCCGGTGGCGGTGAAGACGGTGAACTGGCGGAAGGGGCGAGCGCCCTCCTTGTCGGGAAAGGTGAGGCGGATTTCCTTGGCCAGCACCGCACGGCCTAGATCGACCTGGACAAACCAGTCGTCAAGGGCGTCGTCGGGCGCTGCTTGCCAGAAGGTGGCCGGGTCGCCGTCGATGGTCTGATCGGCAGCGTCGGAGTTGCTGCCGGCCTTCCAGATGCCGCCCGCTACTGCCTCGCCCCGCGACCGGGTGCCGTGGCTAAAGAGCGAAGCGTTGGCCACGGCGTTGATGTCCTTGCGGTATTTGACCAGTTGCAGTTGCCCCGCGTCGCCGAACTCGACCAGCCCATAGGGCATGTCCCACGTCGACCACGCATCGACATCGGCGAAGCGGAGCGCATCGGCACCGAGGGTCGTCGCCGAGCAGAGGACTAAAATTAGCAGGGGTCGCATGGTGTGCTTCGCGTTAATAGGCTATGCCCAGCGGCAGCAATGGTCTGGCTTGGGCGAATTCAGTTTGCAGCGAGATAGAAAGCAGGTAGAGGCCCGGCGGCAGTAGCCGGCCTTCTTCGTCGCGGCCGTCCCAGACGATCTGCTGGGGGCCGGCACCTTGCATCCCTTTGTCGCGGCGGGCGACGCGGCGGCCGTCGAGGGCGTAAACTTCCAGGGCCACGGACACGGGGTCTGGGAGGCGGAACAGGGCATAACTGATGACGAGCTGGTCGTGGACTCCGTCCCGGTTGGGGGTCAGCACCGGCGTGGAGAGGGCTAGTGCTTGGATGAGATCGGGCGACTCGCCCGCCGCGCCCAAGACCCGCAGGCTGCTGGTCGAAATAGCCTCGCTGGCGTCGCCGGGTGCGATGGGTTGCGGCAGACTCTCGCTGCCGGTGTCGAGCAGCTCGCCCGTAAAGGTATGGGACAGTTCAAACACTTTGCTGGCGAAGACGACGCGGATGGGCGGGTTGTTGGCGCGGGTTATTTTTTCGCTAAGGTGAATGGTCAAGCCGTCTTCCTCCTCTAGCACTAAGTCGGGAACGACGGCTGAGAGCGGGGTGCCCACTTCCAAGCGTCGGAAGGTGGGGCGGCTACCGGTGCTGATGCGCAACGCGTCGAACCCGGCTGCGTCTGCCAACTCGGCTCTGATCTGATAGGCGAATTCGGTCCATTGGCCTAATTCCACCTCGACGATGCCCCGGACCGGTTGCAGGTCGTCCAAGCGGGCCACCTCGGCGACGACCTCTTCGGCTAGGAGCGGAGCGATCTCGATCCACAGCGAATCCAGGCGGATCCACGCGTCGAAGTCCCGGCTTTCCAGCGAGAGATTGAGCTGCAGGTGCGAGCCACTTCTGAGTCTGAGGTGCTGCCCGGATTGGGTAACGGGTACCGACCAGAAGGACCAGTTGTCGCTGTCGTAGCCTATCGAGGCGCGCAACCCGGGTTGGGGGTCGCGAGTAAACTGCGGTGTAAGCGACTCGTAATGCTCACGCGAAACTTCCTTTTCGCGTCCGAGGTCAGTAAACTCGTTGTACGTCGCGGGATCGCTGTCGCGGCCGATGCGAACTTCGGCTTTGAGCCAGACCTGAGCGTTGGGTACTTCGACAACTGTGCCGTTTTCTAGTCGCAGCGCCGTTGCCGACCAATGCAGGCGGCCAAAGTTGACGGCTTGGCCGAGATCGACGATCCGGCTGAGATAGACGGCGCGCTGTGGCACGCCCCAAGCGAAGATCTCGAAGCCGCCGATGGAACCCTTGAGCGCATGAGCTTGGACACCCGCGCCGCCGCAGTCCCGACAGGTGTCAACCGCCTCTTCATCGAGGACCGACAGTTGCCGCCGCCAACGAAAGTAGCGCACGTACTGGCGGGGGAAATCGACGTGGACGGTGGGATCGAGGTTTTCGGCCACGCTGGCCACCACTTGTTGGAAGGGTGCATAGCCGGCGGATCGCCAAGATTCAGGACAGTTTTCCAGTAGCCAGACCCCTATGTTACTGGTACAGAAATCCTCACCACCGGCTTTGCTGGCGGGGCCGGTTACGACCGGCTCCGACTCGTCGCCAATGGAAACGTCGAAAGCCGGGGTGGCATCCGTGTTCAGCGGGGTGCCGTCGGAGCGAAATCCTTGAGGGGGCGTATAGAACCCGAACTGCTGGGCGGGGACTGGCACGGCAGTGTCGATGGTATAGAACTGATCCTGTATGCCTTCGGAGCGGGGTGCGTTGTAGGTGGTGGAGTCTGCGTCGATGAGGAGGACGCCACTCTGAGTCGGATCGCCGCCCCGGCCATTCCACCGCTTCCAAACGCGCGGCATATAGCCATCGACATAACTGAGATTCCTTACGCCGGGGACTCGCCAGAACTGCCAGTTTTCCAGCAGGGGAAGGAGGTTTTGCTCCGGCTGTAGATAGAGTGGTTGGATCGAACCGGGGACGTTGGCAAAATCGACCAAAACCTGTAGAGAGTCGCCTTGGTCCCAAGCTAGACCACTGCCACCGATCTGCCACTTTTCAATCTGGGCGTGGCTGACCGCGGCTGCAAGGACCAGGACCAAGAGCCAAACATCGCGCATTGGAGAGTATCTCCGATAGGAGCAACACTAACGGGAGAATATAACGAATGAGATGACGTGGGGCGATTTTTTAGCTTAGCTAAGAAGCGATCTCATGGGGTGTTTAAGTGGGACTCAGTCGGGCCTCAAACTTCACTGGCGAGGATGCGGTCAATTACGGCTTTGGCGTTGCCGCACCAGCGCAGGACGATGACCAACTCGCGCTCGGGCTCGACGAAGACGATGTTGCCGCCAGCCCCGCGGGCGGCAAAGCTGTCAAGGCAGGCTCGGTCGGACATGTCGCGTTGGTGGTTGAGCCACCACAGGAAGCCGTATTCGGGCTTGAGCGGGCAGGGGGCGAGGGAGTGGGCAATCCACTGTTCGGATAGGAGTTGGCGGCCGTTCCAGCGCCCGCGCCGCTGGAAGAGCAGGCCAAAGCGGGCGTGGTCGTAGGAGGTAATCCACAGGCCGCCGCCCCAGTGCGTGCCGCCGGAGACGGATTGGACCCGTTGGCCACTTTCTTCGACCCAAGAGGTTTCATACCCGTGCCATTGCCAAGTGGAAGAGGCGCCAATCGGGTCCATGATGGTCTCTTTGAGCACAGGGGGTAAGGGGCCGCGAAAAAGGCGCAACAGGCTGAGAGCCGTGCGGTTGACGCGCACGTCGTTGTATTCCCAAAAGGTGCCGGGCGGTTCCAAAGAGCGGTAGTTGTCGGCGCTAGAGGCTGTGCCGCCCACCGTGGCTTCGGCCGCTCCTTGGCCTAGCTGACGGCCGCGGTCAATCCAGTCGGGGATGCCAAAAAGTTGGCCTTCCCACTCGCTGGTTTGTTGCAGCAAATGACGCCAGGTGATGGACTGATTTTGCGGCGCGTCAAAGCCGCCGTCTAAGACCGTGCGGCCGACGGGTTGGTCGAGATCGCGGATTAGCCCTTGGTCAAAGGCCACTCCGGCCAGTGCCGAGATATAGCTCTTGGCGCAACTGAACGTGACTTCGACACTAGCAACCGGGCCGAAGGTGGCGACCAGATACCCTTGCCGCACGATCAGGCCGGCTGCGGGGCCGCGTTTTTTGAGCGGGCCTAGAGGACGGTCGTTGGGATGGCGGTCGCCCTTGGGCAGCATGTCGGCCAAATTGGTGGAGGCTTGGATCGCTTGGGTCTGGGCGAAGGCCAACGCCGCGGCTAGTTTGTCGGCGTCGAAGCCGGCTTGGGTTGGGCTGCGGTGCTGCCAGTCGTCGGGCGCGGGGCAGTAGTTAGTCATGCTTAATCCGCTGACGTTGCGCAGCCTCTACTCGGCTTGTTCTAACAGGAGTCTAAAGGCTTCGAGGCTGGGTGCTTGGATGGCCGCCCGATGTAACTGCTTGAGACGCGGCACATCGTCAATAGCCCCCAGGCGAGCGGCCAACGGATCGGACGCGGCCAGGCCAAAGCGAATCGCCAGCACATCGAGCAGCGCTTCAAGGGAACCTTCTCGGCCTCCTTGCTCAATGCCTTGCTCAATGCCTTGCTCAATGCCTTGCTCAATGCCTTGCTCAATGCCCTGCTCAATGCCCTGCTCAATGCCCTGCTCAATGCCCTGCTTGATGCCCTGCGCCAGCGCCTTCTCCGTGAAATACTGCACTACCGACGATTCATACATGGTCGCCTCCGAGATGATGGGTCGAATCGTTTCTAATCTATACACCAATCCGCTCAAAATCGCAAGATCGGCCAAGTAATGAGCCTTGCCGGTCGCGTCCAGTGGCACCGCTTGCGCTTGCTGGACACACCGGCGCAACCATCCTTCGGCGTCCACGCCCGCCGGCCGCTGCATCAACGGCGCAAACGGCAGCAAGCCTACATCGCCCGCGTCGAGGATGCGCTGGCCGTCTAGTTCGCTCAACCGAATCACTTTGTATTGGATCACCACCTGAAAGCCGGCTCGCTCTTGGAGGTAGCAGCCCGGATCGCGCCGGCCAGCGTCGGGGCGCAGATAGATGACAGTGGAATAGACAGGTAGGTCGTGCTGCTCAAGGCTGCGGCCGATATAGCCGGCCATGCGCCGCGGCATGGGGGGGGTACTGTCGGTGGTTTGAAACTCGTGATGGACCAAGGCCTCTTCGTCGCCGATTTGCACGCGGATGAGGCTGTCGGTGCGGCGGGTTTCGACGGTGTGTTGCTCGGTGTCAATCACGTCGATGACCTCGACGTCGTCTTGTTGGAGGGCGAAGCGGGCGAAGTCGTGGGGGTAGGTTTGGATGAGCTGTTTGGCGATGGTGTCGAATTCGGCCATGCGTCCTGCCTTGGGTTGCGGGTGGGCTGATACCCGCAAGACAGGCAAGAATCGTGCCAAAGCGGTGGCTCAGAGGGGAACAGGGGCTATGAGGCGTTGGTGTGTAGCCGAAAGGGTACAGGCATGGGCCGGATGGGAACCAGAGCGGCGTAACGTCAGTTATCCGGTTGAATTGAAAAATGCCCTAGCCGACAATCCACTCGCTGCCTTGGGAGACGGGCCTGTTGCAACTGCTCTTCAGGGCAACGACCCGGATGGTTATATTGTGCAGATATTTCGACCAGATGCAATCGCAACAGGAGAGAACAGATGAAAACGACACTGCGCCAAGCATACGACGAGCAGGGCTTTTGCATTGCCCGCAAGGCCATTGATGCGGAACTGGCCGCCGAGACGGTGGAGCACGTCCACTGGTTGGCCAAAAAGCATCCGGGAACGCGCCCCGAGCACCTGCACCACGAATTAATGGTGGACGATCCTTTTATGCACCGCCTAGTCACCGACGACCGGCTGGTCGATATTGCGGAGCAATTTCTCGGGCCTGATGTGGCCATGTTCGCGGCGCACTATATCGCCAAAAAACCCAGCACTGGCCAAGCTGTGCAGTGGCATCAGGACGGCTCGTATTGGCCTTTGGAGCCGATGGAAGTTACTACGCTGTGGGTGGCCGGCACGGACTCAACGGTAGCCAATGGCTGTATGCGGGTTTTGCCGGGGACACACACCAAGCGCCTGCTCAAGCGCAGCGAGATGGTCGATCTGGATACGGATAAGTACGTCCTCGGCGTTGGCATCCACCCCGACCAGATCGACGATGCCGATGCCGTCGATCTAGAACTAGCAGCGGGCGATATTTCCATCCACCACCCCAATATCATCCACGGGTCCAACGCCAATACTTCGGACCAATGGCGGGTCGGGCTTACTTTGCGCTACATTCCGACCAGCACCAAGGTCACTGTGGACCGCAGTCCTTGCATTATGTGCCGGGGCAATGTGATGCCCGAAGTAGGGAACAAGTACGCACCGCGGCCGCAGTACGTCGAGGGGGAGCACATGCCTTTTGCCGGGTGCAAGGAGTGGAGTTTGCCGACGGCTTCTCAGCCGAGAGACGGGCGGTAAAGTCTGGATTCCCGTCCCGTGTCGGGGCACGGGGAAAGATAGGGCCAGTGAACATTCCACGCTTTCAATTCATTTAGGTTGGCTATATCTATACGGCCCTAAAAGTACCATAGTGAATGGTTGGTGACCAGTTCGCGAGCGCCGTTGGATGATGCGCCGAGTGAGGCGGTTAAACCCTCCCGGGCAAAGACCGTCCCCGCACCTGCTTGAAGGGCGGCATCTTGGGTGCGTCGGTGACCGCTTCGTCGCGCCAGGAAGTCGCACGCATGTAGTGTACGGCATAGCCTCTGCGCCGCGTACCGGTCCGATTGGCGTTGCTCTGGTGCAGCGTTAGACTGTGGTGGAAGCTGATGCTGCCGGGTCGGAGGGGAGCGGGTCGGATGGGCCATCTACCGCTTTCTAGATCGGCGACAAAAGGAGCCAAGCGCTCGCCGCGCAACATGCCCCAGCGGTGGGTGCCCGGGGCAAAGTTGAGGCAGCCGTTGTCGAGGGTGGCCGCGTCAATGGCGGTCCAAGCCGAGACCAAGTCCATGGGGAAAATATCGCGCCAAGAGGCCGAGTCTTGGTGCCAGCCCTGTGCCGTGCCGGTGCGCGGAGCTTTCATAAAGAGTTGGTCGCCGTACATTTTGATGTCGTCGGTGCCGAGCAAGTCGGCGATGATGTCGGCGATTTTGGGATGGGTGACGTGGGCCCACATCGCGTCGTCGTACACCGCTATGTTGTACAATTTGCGCACGGCTAGCACCGGGTCGGTGACGGCTTTTTCGCCGCGGCGGAAGACGGGTTCGAGCTGGATGCTGGTGTCGGGAATGTGCTCCAACTCGCCGGTGGCAATGCGGTCGGTATGGGCCGCTAAAGCGGCGACCTCGTCAGGGGTCAGCACATCTTCGACGGTCAGGCAGCCGTCGAGGTAGAAGCGCTCGACTTGATCGGGGGTGAGGTGGCGCAGGGATTGGTCAATCGAGTCGAAAAGTTTTGTGCTCATGGGGATGCTCCTGGCGCGGGGCCATGTCGAGGTCTGAAGGACGGGGATCAACCGGATGCAGGTGCCCGATAGGTCATGTCCGGCCGCTGCTCCCAGCGGATGTAGAATAGGTTGGGGTGCTGCCTCCTTATAGCGACAAACGAGCCCAGCGCACTTCCATGCCGGCGTCGTCGCCGGCGTAATAGACGACCATGACGTCGCCGTCGAGCAGGGCCGCTGAAAAGGGGAGCCCAAAACTCCACAGACCCATTTCGGCCAGCAGGTCGCCGGTGTTTCCTTGGCCGGCTGCGGATTGCGAGGAGTCGGCGGTTTGGCGATACAGTTCTACTTCGGTGGCTGCGTCAAAGGGAGCATCTGCCGCCGAGGCTAAGCGAGCGCGGATCGAATGCGATTGGAAGCGATCGACCCAAGCCAAGACCACCCGGCCGTCGGGCAAAATGGCTGGATGCGCGGCTTGGTCGGGAAAACCAAGATCATCGGGGGCCGACCAAGTCGCGCCTTCGTCGGCACTGAGGTGGCGCTGGATATTGAGGTACTGGGTCGTCTGTCGGTCGTAGGTCCAGGTGAAGGTGACCACGCGGCCGTCCGGGCAGACGCCAGCGCGTTGGTCCCAGTTGAAGATGCGGCCGGTGGGGTCTTGGCAAGTAGTGACCGGATCGCTCCAAGTCTGGCCCTGATCTTCCGAGTACAAATACACCACCCGTTGCAGCCACGGGCCCCGGTCCAAATAGGTTTTATTGGTCTCGATACTCAAGGCCAGCCGGCCGCTGGGTAGGACCAGGACGGGGTTGGTCAGGCTGGGCGGGCCGATGTCTGGAGGAACGGGCACGACGCGCCAGTTGGACCAAGTGCGCCCTAGGTCGTGGGAATCGGCCAAGACGATCTCCATGGGGAGGCAGCCTTCGGTCTCTTCATTAAAAAGGGGTTGGCCCGGATAGGTCTGGCGGTCCACCCATAAGGCGGCGAGCAACAAGTGGCCGTTGCCCAAGTCAGTGATATAGCCGACCCGAAGCGAGCCGTGCAGCCCGTTTAAGGTCGTGGCAAAAGGGGTTGCGGGGTCGCTCCAAGACTGCCCGCCATCGTCTGAGCGTTTCAGTTCAATCGCGCCGTCGGCTGAATCCTTGCTGCTGCCGACGCGGTAGGTGGCCAACAGCGAGCCGTTGGCCAGCGGGGTGAGCGCAGGAAAGGTCGAAAAGGCGCGCGGCGTACTGGGCTGGCCGCGGTTGATGATGCCTTGATCGCTAATTTGCATGTTGCTATTCTGAATTAGTCGCTTCCCATTGTGCGGTGCGTGTGTTTGTTTGAGAGGTCGCGAGTATAATAACGATACTGGTGCCGGCTAGACAATGCTATAAAAAGGAGAATCTCAATGCAGCAACCCCATTACAATAAAGAGCTAGACGTCCGCCAGCTAGAGACGGAGGATTTACCCCGTGCTCGCCTAGTGGCCGGCCGCGCCTTTATGGAGCACACCGAAGACTGGTACGAGGACGATGAGACGACGCTGGCTGGCTTTGATGGGGAAGGGACTTTGGTGTGCGCCTTGGGCTGTCAGCTCGAATCGCTGTGGTGGGGCGCGGCGCAGATTCCGGCTGGGGCTATTGGCGGGGTGGCTACCGACCCCAAGCACAAGCGGCGCGGTCACGCTGGTGGACTTATAGTGCAGGCCATTCACATCCTGCGCGAACGCGGTTGCTATGTCAGTCCACTGTGGCCTTTTTCCTTTCGGTGGTACGGCAAATTCGGGTGGGCTTGTCCGGCGCCGAGGTTGGAATTAAAAATATGGCCGGATTTGGTGCGCCAAGCTACGACGGCGGTGGGGGCGGTGCGGCGGGCGACTGCCGAGGACGCCAGCGCCGTACAGCGGCTGCACACCCAAGGAGCGCAACTGCGCAACGGGCAGTCGGTGCGTTCGGCAGCGTTTTGGCAAAAAGAGGATATAAGACGCGAGCTTTGGGTGCTGGAAGGGGACGATGGAGAGGTCGCCTGCTCCGCTCTGATGGGAATAGGAGATATCGGACGCGGCCAGGGCAAACGCATTACCGTGCGAGAGCTACACGGCGCTTGTTTTGCTACCCAGTTGAAATTCGTGCGGTCCTTGGCCGATATGGACGGGGTGGCCGCCTTGAATCTCGAACTACCGCCCGACAGCCTGTTGCTCCATGCGTTTCCCGATCGTTTTGATGCTTCCGTCGAACACGACCTAGGATTGCGAGTGCTGGACGTGGGTCCGGCGCTGGCGCAGCTTAAGCCGCCTGAAAATTTGCAGGCGACGGTCGCGTTTGAAGTCGCCGATTGGGTGGTGAATGCCGACAAGCCGATAGCCGTTATAGTGCAAGCAGAAGAGGGACAGGCGCAGGTCTCGGCCAGGGCAGACAAAGACGCGCTGCGCTGCGATATCAACACTTTTACCCAGTTGTTTGCCGGCGGCTTGACCGTGGCTCAAGCGCGGGCCATGGGGCGTTTGAGCGGCGGCAATCCGGCGATGGGCGCGGCGTGCGATGCGTTGCTGTACGGGCGGGTACCGTACCGCTCCGATGTCGAGGCCGGATAGGGTTAATTACAGGCAGTTTTGTCGCCCACATCTATTGACTTTTCACACAGGAGCTTGCGCGATGACCGATTCCACTTACCGCATTGCCCCACCCGGCTTTACTGACGACGAGTGGGAAACCTTCAACCGCGAGGGAATCCTCTTCTTTGAAGACACCCTCGACCAAGCGGCCATTGACGAGCTGACGGACGCGGTCGAGCGCGTTTGCCAGTCTAGCCCCAAATATCGGGCTGGGGAGACTTTTGGCTGCCAAAATATCGTCGAGCGCGATCCGGCCTTTGCCGCGCTTATTGATCACCCCCGCCATGTTGGCTATGCCTACGACTTCTTCGGCGAATTGCTCAAGCTGCATCAGAGCCAGTTTTTTATCCGTCCGCCCGGCGGCGACCGCTACAACATCTGGCATCCCGACGGTGCCCGCGCCGTGCCGTACGGCACCTTCTCGCCCGACTTGCCGCTGCAAATCAAAATTGGCTTCTGGCTGACCGACCTGCCGCGGGCCAAGATGGGCAACTTAGTGGTCCTGCCCGGTAGTCACCGCAGGCAATACGTCGATGAGTACGACAGCCACCAGCCGATCGCCGGCGAGCGGGTAGTCTGCCTCGGCAAGGGCACTATGACCTTGATGCACTCGAGCATCTGGCATCGCGTCGAGCCTAACCAAAGCGACGTGGTGCGCAAGAATATCTTCTACGCCTATTGTCCGGCTTGGCTCACCCCAGCCGACCGCCTTCAGTCCGATCCGGCTTGGCTTGAGGGGCTCAACCGCGAGCAGCGCATCATCATGCGTTCCTACACCGACGCCTATCACAACGCCAAACCTCCGGCCTCCGACTTCCCGCTCTTCCTCGACCGCGAGACCGGCTTGGACCGCGACCCGGACGCCTACCGCGACGATGTGGCCTTGCACCGCCGCAAGCGCCGCACTTGGGCCGAGCGCAAGCGATCGGCCTAGGCTTCGGCTCGCTTTTCAAATAGCCACATCCCAATTCCCATGGATGCTAGGCCGACTAAGATCGAGTATCCAAGGAACATAAAACTGAGCTTGATAGACTCCGGGCTTAGTCCTAGCGGCTCGCTAGCCGTGCGGTCGAACCAGCGCGTTACCTCGGGTGCGCCAGGCAAGTTGAGCACCTCGGGCAACATGCTAAAGTAGCAGTACAACACGCCTACGACGAAGGCCGTAGAAGCGAGGCCAGCAAAGCGCCGCACGACCAACTTCAGGCCGGAGGCTCCGCCGGCAATGCCCAGCATCACGGCCATCGCCGATAGGTATAACACGCCGCTGATAATTAGGATGTCCACTGCAATGTCGCTGAACAGGGGCATAAAATGTAGTACCTGTGATGACGTTTGCTCCGCCGCGATTGCGAGCGCGTGCAACTGGCCGACCACGGCGATAAAACCGGCACTACTCAACGCGAATAAGACAATGCCCAGCGTTGCCACGGCCGCCGCCTTGGCCGCAAAAATCTGCGTACGCGATACCGGCAGCGAGAGGAGCAGATAATGGGTCTGTCCTTTTACTTCTTGGGCGAACGAGTGGCTGAGGACAAAGGGCAGGACCAGCAAAAACGCATAGGGAACCAAGCTCCATAAAAAGTGGGGCGAGGGCGTCGGCCCGTCGTCGAAAGACAGCACCGCAACGAGTTGGAGAAAGACCGTCACCAACGGCAGCAAGACGAACAGGGTGCGGTTGTCCTTTATTTCCTTTACGTACAGCGTCTTCCAAGTATTCACGATACCACCTCCTCGAACATGTCGCTCAGCGACATGCCGCGTTGTTGTCTCAACTCTTCGATGTTGCCGCTGACGACGATCTCGCCGTGGCGCAGAAAGGCGACCTCTTCTAGCAACTCTTCTACCTCGCTGACGAGATGGGTCGCGATGAGAATCGTCTGCTCGCCGACGCGAAACTCGCTCAGCAGGGTCTCCAAGATGCGCCGCCGCGACGGCGGATCGATCCGTCCCAGCGGCTCGTCCATGAGCACCAATTCGCTCGGCCACGAAAAGGCGGCTACCACCTTCAGCCGCGCCCGCTGGCCATCGGATAGGGCGCCGATTTTCCGGTGCCTATCGACGTTCATCAGGCTGAGCAACTCGTGGGATTTGTCCAGGTCCCAGCCCGGAAAAAACGCGGCTAGGAATTCGAGCTGTTCGGCGACGTGCATCCAGTCGTAAAACAGACTGACCTCGGGCAGATACGAAGTGATGCGGCGCGTTTGAATGCCGACCGACTGGCCCGAGATACTGACGCTGCCTTCGCTGGCGTGGGCGACGCCGGCGAGAATTTTGAACAGCGTGCTTTTGCCGCTGCCATTTTCGCCGAGAATGCCCATGACCCGGCCTTTGTCAACGGTTAGCGAGATGCCTCCCAAAGCCGTCACGCCGGCGTATCGCTTCCACAGGTTTTTTACTTCTATCACAATGTCACCTCCGCTAAAATTTCGCGCAGCAGGTCGTCGATTTGTTCGCGTGAGAGCGCCAAGTCGCGGATCTCGGCGACAAAGCCGTCGCGCGCAGCCTCGGCTAGGGCGCGGCGTTCGCTGTCGATGCGTTTGGTGCTCTCGGTTATCGACGATCCCTCGCCGCGCCGGGTGGTTATGAATCCTTCGCGCTCCAATTCCATGTAGGCTCTAGACATGGTATTGGGATTGACGCCCATCTCCTTGGCCATTTCCCGCACCGACGGCAAAGGGCCTCCAGCCTGATAGATCCCTTGAGCGGTGCGCTTTTTTATCGCCTCGATGATCTGCAAGTAGATGGGGCGAGTGGGATCAAAATCGAGCGGCATCGTCGCCTTCCTTTCTGGTGGGTTTTATTTTTTTGTATTATTGTAACAGTGTACTATTTACATAGTACTATATGTCAATAGGCCGGTCAAGAGTTTTTTTAATTTCGGTTGAGTGAACTAGACGGCCAGCGCATCCTCGACGCGGGCGATGTAGGCTTGCTGCCGTTTGCGCCGTTGATGCAGCGGCCGGCGGGCGTGGACGCCGAAGGATGGTTGCGCCGGTGTGTCCAGCAAGCACAAGCGGTGCCACTGGACGCGACCGGCAAGGCTCATTACTTGGCCGATCTTGCGATTTTGAGCGGATTGGTGTATAGATTAGAAACGATTCGACCCATCATCTCGGAGGCGACCATGTATGAATCGTCGGTAGTGCAGTATTTCACGGAGAAGGCGCTGGCGCAGGGCATTGAGCAGGGCATCGAGCAAGGAGGCCGAGACGGCGCCCTTGAAGCACTGCTCGACGTGCTGGCGATTCGCTTTGGACTGGCCGCGTCGGATCCGTTGGCCGCTCGCTTGGGGGCTATTGACGATGTGCCGCATCTCAAGCAGTTATTTCGAGCGGCCATCCAAGCACCCAGCCTCGAAGCCTTTAGACTCCTGCTAGACGAAGCTGAGTAGAGACTGCGCAACGTCAGGTTGTAACTTGGGGCTTTCTTTTTTGCACCTTGCCACGTGGAAGCCAGTTGCCGCGTCTCCCTGCTCAATACTAATTATTTTGGCGGCTTGCCTATCTGCGGCTCTATTTCCTTGGCTTGGGGGTGCGGTGCTTCCACTCAACCACCCTGCCCACCTCGTCTCTTCTGAAAGGAAGCCCCCATGAAAGTCACCAATGTTGAACGCATTATCGTCGATGTCCCGTTCACGCCTAGACAGCAGGAGATAACCCGTCAGTCAGTTTACAACTGGTCCATCCTCGAGCTGTGTAAAGTAGAGACCGACACAGGCCACATAGGATGGGGAGAGACCGTCATTCACTACACCTACGGCAGGGTGACCGACGATGCGGTTGCGCGCACCATTGGCCAGAGCCCGGCCGACCTGATGAACGAAGACAGCCTAGGTGCCGGTTTGCAGATGGCGCTGTTTGACGTGGTCGGCAAGATACTCGAAGTCCCAGTGCACCGGCTGCTAGGCACCAAAGTGCGCGACTGGACTCCGATCTCTTGGTGGTGCAGTCACTCCTCACCGGAAAACTGGGCTGCCGAAGCGGCTGAAGCCGTGGCGCAAGGATACACGAATCTCAAGAACAAACCGCGGCCCTGGTACGACATCGTCGCGCAGGTCGATGCCATATCTAAGGTGGTACCCCCTCATTTCCATCTCGATTTAGATCCCAATGGCTCTTGGGAGAACGCGGCCAATGCCATTCCGATTATCAAGAAACTCGAGCGCTACGAAAACGTAGCGATATTAGAAACGCCCATCCCGCAGGAGGACATTCTCGGCAATCGCCAGATCCGCCAAGCCGTGAACAGGCCGGTGGCCATGCACTTTGGTTCGCCGCCGTTTCTCACGGCGGTGCGCGAAGAGGTTTGCGACGGCTTTGTGATTGGAGGTGGCAAATCAACGACCATGCGCCAGGGGCAATGCGCTGCGGAAGTCTCCATGCCGTTTTGGTTGCAGATCGTCGGCAATGGGTTGACGACCACGTGGGACGCCCATCTCGGCTCGGTGCTGACGCACGCCCGCTGGCCGGCCATCAGTTGTATCAATCTGTACAGCCACCATTTACTGACCGATCCCGTTCAGGTGATCAACGGGCACCAGCAGGTACCCGATGGCCCCGGCCTTGGCGTCGAGATTGATGAGGCCGCGGTTGAAAAATACCGCGTACCGCAGGAGACGCTCGACGAACATGCGCGTCAAGGACAGCTCTACACTCACCCGAAACCGCGGCTGATCAACACCATTGTCTATCCCGATAATACCTGCATATACATGGAGCACCCCAGTGCGCCGGGAACCTATGTGGCGGGTGTGCGCACCGAGATTTTAGAGGACGATGGCTCGCAAGAATGGCAGAGCCTGTACGAGCGCGTCCAAAAAGAGAAGCAGGTGGTTGCAGAGTGCTTCTTAACGACTAGCTAGTCACCGCCCCTTGAGCGGCCGACGACACCGAGCGGGCATATTTGGCCATTACGCCGGAGGTGTAGCGCGGCGGCGGGGGCTCCCAAGCGGCTAAGCGGGCTTGGAGTTCGGCTTGGTCTAGTGCTACGTCCAACCGACCGGCTGTGGTGTCGATGGTGATGGTATCGCCGTCTTGCAGGACCGCCAAGGGGCCGCCCACTGCGGCTTCGGGCGCGGCGTGGCCGATCATCAGGCCGCGGGTCGCACCGGAGAAGCGGCCATCGGTGACCAAGGCCACGCAGTCGCCCAGACCCGCTCCCATGATGGCCCCGGTGACGGCTAGCATCTCGCGCATCCCAGGCCCGCCTTTGGGGCCTTCGTAGCGGATGACCACTACGTCGCCGGGCTGGATGCGGCCCTGCTCTATGGCTGGCATGACGGCGTCCTCGCTGTCAAAGACGCGGGCTGGGCCTTGGTGCTGGGCGCGTTCGTGGCCGGCCAATTTTACTACCGCGCCTTCGGGGGCGAGATTGCCCTTGAGGATGACTAACCCTCCCGATTTTTTTAGCGGTTTATCGACCGATACCACGACCTGTTGGCCGGGGGTTTCCACGGCGCGGTCGGCTTCTTGGCCGATGGTGCGGCCCGATACGGTGAGCGCATCTTCGTGCAGCAGGCCGGCTTCTTTGAGGCGGCGGGCCACCAAGGCGATGCCGCCGGCTTTGTCTAAGTCGGGGGCGACAAAGCGGCCGCCGGGCTTGAGATCGACCATCAGTGGGGTGGAACTGCTCAAGGTCTGGAAGTCTTCGATGTCCAGGTCCAATCCGGCTTCCCGGGCGATGGCTAAAAAATGCAGTACGCCGTTGGTTGAGCCGCCGGTGGTGGCAATGGAACGGATGGCGTTGTCGAGGGCGGGGCGGGTGATGATCTGCGAGGGGGTGCAATTGCGGCGCACCAACTCGACGGCTAAGGCTCCGACTTGGACCCCGACGGCTTCCTTGCGCGGGTCGGCGGCTGGCACCGAGCCCGAGCCCATCAGGGCTACGCCGAGGATCTCGGCTGCGGTGGCCATGGTATTGGCGGTAAATTGGCCGCCGCAGGAACCGGCTCCGGGGCAGGCGTTTTCTTCGATAAGGCGCAATTGGTCGTCGTCGATGCGGCCGGTGGCGTGGGCGCCGATGGCTTCGTACACGTCTTGGATGGTGATGTCGGCTTGGTCGTGGCGACCGGGCATAATCGAGCCGCCGTAGAGCAGTACCGAGGGGATGTCCAAGCGACACATGGCCATAATGGCCCCTGGGGTGGTCTTGTCGCAGCCGGTGAGGGCGACAAAGCCGTCGAGCATGTGGCCGCGCACCACCAGTTCCATGGAGTCGGCGATGACTTCGCGCGAAATGAGCGAGGTCTTCATGCCTTCGGTGCCCATGGTGATGCCGTCGGAGATCACCACTGTATTGAATTCGAGCGGGGTGCCGCCGGCGCGGCGGATACCGGCCTTGACGTGCTCGGCTAGGCCGCGCAGGCCAAAATTGCACGGGCCGAGTTCAGTCCAGGTATTGGCGATGCCGATGAGGGGTTGGCGCAAAGCCTCGGCGTCGAAGCCGACGGCCCGGTACATGGCGCGGGCTCCGGCCCGGGCTGGGCCTTGGGTGATGTGCTTGCTGATGGGCGTGGATTCGGTCATGGTGTGTGCTTTCTGCTGCTGGAAAAGTAGAACGAAAGACGGATAGTAGGGTCTGAGTTTTGCCCCGTCAACTGAGGCGGGCTCTGTGGCCTTTTGTCGCGGAGGCCTTTGCCCTTACTTTTGTCTTGCAAAGAAAGCTGAACGAAGCCAAAAAGGGCAGAGATAAGCCAATGAAATTCATCTACTTCACCGACATTCACCTCGACTCCGGGATGGACGCCTATTGCTGAGGCCGACTAAATGCACATTGATGATCTCTTTACGCCGGCGCAACAAGCCCTTGTTGCTGGCCTGCACACACGCGATCGACAGGAGCGTCAAGCCGGCTCTGTGGACCCGTTGCGCCTCAAGGCTGTCAGCTCCCAAGTGGCCCATTACCTCTGTCTGACCGCGATCCACCAACGGGCCCAGACCTTGGTCGAATTTGGTACGTCGCACGGCTATTCTACTCTGCATCTAGCGGCCGCAGCTTGGCGCACCGGCGGCTGTGTCTTCAGCTTGGATCGGGTGCCGGAGAAAACGGCGGCGGCCCAAGCCAATTTGCGCCAAGCTGGCTTGGACCACTTGGTGGAATGCTACACCGGGGAGGGGGATGCCTTTATTGCGACGCTTCCCGAGCGTGTTGACTTTGTCTTTGTGGATTTTGGCCTGCCCGCATTTGCGCCCATGTTCACCATGCTGGAAAGCCGTCTGGTGGCCGGGGCGTTCCTGTTTGTCGATGGCTGGTCCAAAGTCGAGTCGTGGGACCAGAATCCGGCTTGGGCTGCCTTTAGACGTCGCTTAGACGAGACTGCCGATTGGCTGACTTACATCCTGCCGCTGGAAAAGTCGCATCTCATTGCCGTTAAGCTATAGTTGCCCATGCCGACCGACACCCATCAAGCGGTCCTCGCATTTTTCTATGACTTGTTGTGCGACTATATCCGGCCGCGGGGTGTCGTGAGGTTCGCGTCCCTGCGGCTGTGCATC
Organism: Candidatus Latescibacterota bacterium; assembly: GCA_965221515.1. Lineage (GTDB taxonomy): Bacteria > Latescibacterota > UBA2968 > UBA8231 > UBA8231. Next base: position 1,326,988 of record OZ244897.1, on the reverse strand, counting down.
CGCGAAGGCAAATTTCGCAAGCCGGACCTGCTGCTGCGCGATCGCTCGGACCCTCGTCGCCAAGATCGCTTCTGGCTAGGCGCCGATCTAGTCGTTGAGATGATCAGCGAAGACTGTCCACAGCGGGACTTGGTCGCCAAGCGCACTGACTACGCGGAAGCCAGTATTCCGGAATACAGGATTGCCGATCCCCGCAACTCGACGATCCGGGTGCTCGCGCTCGAAAACGAGACGTATGTTGAGCACGGAGTGTTTGCCCGCGGCGATACAGCCACGTCGCGGCTACTCGATGGCCTTAGTGTGGATGCGGGTGCGGTGTTCGACGCCCCAGAGCGTTCGTAGGCAACACCGGTATGCTCACGGCAACTTGGTTGTTTTTTTGGTACTGACTTGGCCATCAAAAGACACTTGCTGTCTTTCCGCGCCGGACCCCTCATTACGACGAATCATCCAATTTTCTGTATGATTCTATACGGCTTATCGTACAAAATGCAACTTTTTGTATTAGGGGAACTCCAGTATAAGAGCTGCTTAGGTTGTCCGGTGCCGTCTTGTATTTTTTAGGCTTGAAGGCAAGATAGAAGTAAAAATCCTAGTCTTCAGACGGCTTCTTAGAGAGTTGGGCACTTCCGGCGCAGACTTCCTCGATTTTCGCTACAACCTCATCAACGTCAAGTAGCCTCAAACGATCCTCTACAATCAGCCCTTGGGGATCCACCAGATAATACCGAGGAATATCGAACACATTATAGGCTTGCGTTACTTGGTCATCCGAGCGCACGTGGACGCCTTGGATCTGATGCTTGGCAATAGCCCGCTTCCAAGCTGCCTCATTCGCATCCAATGAGACGTTGAGGAAGACCACCGGCTGAGCAGCCACTTGTTCCTTGATCTTGCGGAGAGTTACCAAATCGCCAATGCACGGTCCACACCAACTCGCCCAGAAATCCAGCAAGACCGCTTTGCCCTTGAACTGGCTCAGCGATATAGGTTGGCCGTCGGGGTCATGGAGGATGAAATCGGGAGCAGGTTGCCCAGGTTGTAAGACTAGGGTCTTGTTCATTTCTGCTTGGAGAGCCGCAGTGTATTCGGGGAAGGGATTGCTCTCGGCAAAGGATTGCCAGCGAGCATCTACATAGGCTTCATGGCCGCGCCGAATTTCATCCCTCAACTCTCCGGCCAGAAACCAATAGAGCACTCGTCCTTGTAGTTTTTGCTTGGCGAGGTCGTATAGTTCTGCAGCCCATGAGGAGACGGGGAAACTCGGTCCGGCAAAAATAGAGTCGAGTTGGGATTGGATGGCAGGCGATAAACCCAAGGCCGCTAAGTCAATCCTTTGGGATAGCTTGAGTGGTTTGCGGTTTTGGTACATGGAGTCGAGTTGGACTTGATCGGTGGGTGATAACTCCAAACTCGCTAAGTCAACCTTTGTCGATAGCGGACGATTGCGTATGTATCCAAAAAACTCGTTGATTTTTAGCATGGGTATATGGAAGGTCAAACGCCCGTCCGTCGTATCGATCTTCGTGGTATCACTGAGGAAGATACTATAATCCTCATAAGCGTCGAGTTCAGCTAGGGCAGCCGGCGACAACTCCAATCCCAACCAAACGGCCTTTGCGGACGCACTGACCTTTTTGGGCTCTTCGTACATGGAGTCAAGCTGGGCTTGGGAGGACTCGGACAGCCCCAAACCCGACAGCTCGATCCTCTGTGATAATCTCGGCTTTATGTTCGCGTCGTGCATGGAATCGAGTCGGGTGCGAACGGATTCGGACAGCCCCAAACCCGACAGCTTGTACGTATCGGAAAGTCTAGGTAGGCCGGACGACTTCGCCTCGAACGCTAGTGCTAGGGTATTCACCAGAAACCTGCGATACTCTTGCACACCAATCGCCTTTTCATCTATTAAGGGGATCTTTTGTAGGAAATCGTAGTAGCCCGGAGGAACCGCTCTTCTGTGGGAGAGGTCGTAACTGGCTCGACGCACTAGTCCGCCGTTTTCAAACGAAAACTGTGAATAAGAAACCTTCTTATCAGCCCACTTGTAGTTGAGAAGGGACGTCATATAGTCAATGAACCCCGGAGAAAGAGCGTATTGCTCGCGTCCCGCGGCCAATAAGGCAAAGTCGTTCTGACGCCGCTGTTCGACTTGGTGGGCAAACCCCTCGGGCTCCAGCGCATAGTCGGGTTGAAGGGCGCGTTCGAAGGCCCTATGTTGAGGCCAAAACTCCGTTAAAAAGCGATTGTTGTCTGCACCTTGTCCGCTAAAAGTCAGCGAGTAGGAGACAGGGGCCGCATCGGCTGTACTGTGCTCCGCCACCTCGGCAAAAGTTACGACCGCGTACAGGCTGTCACCGGGTTCAACAAAGAAAGGGATGTGATACTCGCCTTTGTAATGCCCAGTGACAAAAATACCTTTAGGTATATTCAAGAGAAGTGCAAAGCGGTTTTGCTCGTCCAAAGCGATGTAGTGTTGGGACGGTCCGGGGGCGAGTAGGGGTTCGTGGCGAAACTCGATTTCCCGCGTCGGAGCATTGTGGACCTCGCCAGTGACAATCGCGGCGCGGGGCTGGTTTTGAGCACTTGCTGCGGTTAGACAGAGGCTCAGGGCCACTAGGGCTGCGGAATATACATTCATCTTCGCGTTCTCCTGTGTTTTAACGATTGGGGCGAATCCGCTTGGCCTGGTCGGTGCGATTGGCCAGATAGCGGTTGAAGTTCTCTGCGCCAGTAGGTTGAATCACTGCGATGGTGCCGATGCTGCCCATGCCTATCCCGTCGTACACCCGCACTGCAATCGCGTTCTGGCCTTTGTAATTGACTGCCTGGCTGATGTCGAGGATGAAAGAGGTATTCCACCCGTGGAGTTCGCCGACAAAGAAGCCGTTAATGTACACAGCGGCGTTGTGATACGCTCCGCCAAAGGCTAGATGCACTGGCTGGCCTTGCTCGGCGTCCACCTCAATCTGGACTCGGTACCAGGCCCCCTCGTCGTAGCCCTGATTTTTCCAAGTGCGCCCGACGTTGACAGCAGTCCAATTCGAATCGTCGAAATCGGCGCGGCTGAGGATGGAACCTTGGTGGTCTTGCTCCTCTTTTGCGTAGGGGAGGAATTTCCACTGTGCGGGTACTGCGGCGACCTTGTTGTGTTTGTATGGAATGTGTGGAGGCTGGGAAGCGTAGTAGTCGTGGCGCTTGCCGCCGATGAAATAGGAAATGGATACCGGCCAATTGTGCTTGGCTAAGTGTCCGCCGCGGTTAGCAACAAATTGATCGAGATTTACCGCTGTGGTCGGCTGATGCACATTGATCAAGCCGTACACGCCTCCCATGAGTGCCCCATCGTACACATACAGAGCCACGGTATTTTCGCCATCGCGCACCACAGAGTCGCTAATATCGAGGATGAACGGCTGGGCCCAAGCGTGGTGCTCGCCGACCAATTGGCCGTTGACGTACACATAGGCATCTTTATCCACTCCGCCAAAAGCCATGAGCACTGGTTGGTCTTGCTCGGCGTCCACCTCAATCCGAGTTCGGTACCAAGCCCCCGCGTCGTAGCCATCGTAGCCCTGATCTTCCCAGGCTTGGCCAATGTTGATGGTAGCCCAGTCCGAATCGTCGAAGTCTGGGGCCGCGTAGGTGCGATGCCGCTGTGCGTACGTACTCTCATCAAGGCGAAATTTCCACTGCACGGGTACCGCGGCTACCTCTTCATAGGCGTAGGGGATCACCGGCGGTGTGTTGGCGTAGTGATAGTAATCCGGTTCTGGATGCTGCGAGAGCCAGTTGACGCTGGGTTGGTACACATCGATCCTAGCGATACCTCCCGTGCCTGTCGCATCGTACACGCACAACGCCACGGTATTCTCGCCGTCGCGCACAAAGTCGCCGCTTATATCGCTATTGATGATCCACGGTTCGTCCGGGATGTCGGTGTTGCGAAAGTGATGGATGGCGGGTTGACCGTTGACATATATATTTACAGACTGATACTCCCCTTTAATAGCTATGATGACTGAACGCACGTGATCGGCTTTTGCTGTGAAGTGAGCACGATACCACGTGCCGCCCTTGTAGGCTGCATAGCCCTGCTCGGCCCAAGTCTTTCCGATCTCGATAGCAACCCATTCCGAATCGTCGAAATCCGGGTGGGCGTACTGGTGGGGCCACGGCGGACTCTCCATCGGCTGTATGTTCTCGTCGTGGTGGAACTTCCACTGAATGGGTATTTTGGTTACCGGTTCCATAGCGGAGATACGGTGGAAGTCGTCAAAGAATACTGAGTCAGGATCTAGGTCTAAGGAGGGCGGGTGCTCGATGGTTGCTTCGCGCTGACGCGCCGACTGCAGGCGTACCTCCACCTGCGGCTTATCGGGGTGCGCGTCCATCACCAATTCGTAGGTCTGACGCACTTGGGCCAGCCTCAATTTCTCTCGGCACGCGCTGATGCGTAGTTGCGCTCGGGCCGCTAAGTTCGCGTCTGCGTTCCCCTTTTCGTGCGCTTGGACTACTTGCCGATAGAGGCGAATGGCCTCGGCCAGATTGCCGGCACCCTTTTCCTGCGCGAGGGCCGCTTGATAAGTCTCTTCGACACTGCTGGCTTGTAGGCTGCCAGCGGTCAGTAAGACGCAACTGAGGAAAACTGCGGTAACACGTGCCATGACAGCCCTCATCGGTTAGGTGGCTGAATGCGCGGTTGCGCACTCACCTTTAAACCTAAACGAGAGCAGCGGCGGAGTTGTCATGGTTTTGTCATGGAGGTGCAAAAAGGTTGCACTTTTTGGCCTCACTCCACAAAGCGGTATCCGACTCCGTGTACCGTGAGGATGTGGCGCGGCTGAGCGGGGTCGGCCTCTAAGCGGTGGCGTAATTCGGCGATGTGGTTATCTACTGTGCGCGTGGTAGGGTACACGTCGTAGCCCCACACCTGCTTGAGAATCTGCGCCCGAGTTAGGGCACGGCCCTCGTTTTTCCACAGGAGGCGCAACACGCCGAAGGCCTTGGGGGACAGATGCACGGTTTGGCCATCCACGGTCGCCTCGTAGCGGTCAAAGTCGATCTGTGCCTTGCCGAACGCCAGGACAGCACCCGCTAGGTCCAACTGGCCCCGTCGCAATACCGCTTTGATCCGCGCCATGAGTTCGCGGACGCCCACTGGTTTGGTGACGTAGTCGTCGGCTCCTAGCTCTAGACCTAGGACTTTATCGACTTCTTCGCCGCGCGCCGTGAGCATGATGATGGGCATGGTCGCCCCTTGCACCCGCAGCCGACGACACACTTCGTATCCATCCATGGTGGGTAATACCACATCGAGCAGAATCAAGTCCGGTTGCCAAGCCAAGGCCCGCGCCAGCCCCTCGGCCCCATCGGCGACCGCCGCGGCCTCGTGGCCTTCAAAGAGCAAATTATCGACCAGCACCCGGGCGATGGCCGCTTCGTCTTCTACTACCAGAATTTTAGGCATGAGCGTTGCTTTCGGTATGCACCGGCAAGTACAGCCGGAATACACTGCCTCCGGCTGGCCGGTTGGCGGCTTCCACTCGGCCTCCATGCGCCTCGACCACGCTTTTGACTAGAGACAGTCCCAATCCGGTACCCGCCGTGCTGGCCGCGTTGGCTCCTCGGTGAAATTGCTCGAAGATGCGTTGCTCCTCGCCTTTGGGAAGGCCGATGCCTCGGTCGGCTACTTCGACGACTACCTCGGTTCCGCGTTGCTCTACGGCTAGACGAATGGCCTTGTGTTCGGACGAGTACTTAATTGCGTTGCCCAAGATATTGGCCACTGCGCCTTCCACTGCTTCTTGGTCGGCTAGTACTGGGGGCAGTTTTGCAGCAATGGCTTCTTCTACTGTAAAGCCCTCGGCGGAGAATACTCCGCCAAAGGTCTCCAGCGCGTCTCGGACTACAGTCCCTAGGTCGCAGAGCTGACGCTGATAGGTCCGGTCGCCGCGCTCGATGCGGGCGAAATCGAGCACATTATCCACCAAGTGCGACAGCCGTCGGCTCTCGTGCAAGAGGGTGGTTAGATAGTTCTGCATCTGTTCATTCGACCGATAGCGGCCCAAAAGCAAAGTCTCGGCGTACATGCGGATGGACGTCAGCGGAGTGCGCAGATCGTGCGATACATTGGCGACAAATTTAGAGCGCAGGCGAGCTACCTGCACCTCGCGGCCAGCGTCGCGCAGGATCATAAGCCCACCCAACACCACGGATATGACCAAGGCGAAAATGCCGCCGCCCACCAGCCAGTTGCGCGTACGATAGTACCCAGTGGCCGCGGAAGTATCGGTCGGCCAAATCCCTAGACGGACTCGGTCCATCCAGCGGCTGGCTGGCGCACTCTCGTACATAGCCTGCCGATACGCGGCCTCAGCATCGGCGTCGAATAGGGCCAAGGCAAGACCGCGCTCGGCTAGTGCTTCGGCCACCTGCTCCTGCACGAGGGCAGTCAGCGCGTCCCAGTCGAATAGAATGCCCAGTGCGCCGCCACCTTCAGCCGCGCCTAGGAACAGCAGAAAACTCGATCCGTCGGCATCTACACCCGATATGTAACCCCGCTCGCGGGCAGTAGTCCATTGGCTTTCCACTATGGGGCCGAAACGCAGCGCAAAGTCGAGGGCCTCTTCAATCAGGGTCAAGTTTGTCAGTAAAACGGGACGGTTCGCCCGATCCGCCAGCCGACCTTGGGTCAACGTGCGAGCCTCTTGCAGGGCCTGCTGACAGCCCGCGTAGAGCGGATAGCGGCCTTCGAGCAGTGCCTCGGTCCAAGCCAACAGGCTGGCTTGGGCCTGTTGTGGCGGAGCATTGCGCCCCAAGCGCAAATGGCTCAGGGTAGCGGGATGGGCCCCGTCGGCATCGAAAATGGCCCCGTAGTAGGTTGCCAGCCGCTGGTGGGCCTCCATCGCAGTCGCCGCGTCCGGCCCTTTGAGGGCGCAGCGGGCGAGAGCGTTGAGGGCTTCGGCTTCCTCGGCCGGACTGGTCGCTTGTTGCCATGCTTGGCGGTAAAGCTGTGCGCCGCCCGCCCAGTCTTGGTGGCCGAATTCGCGCTCTGCGGCCTGCTGCATCTGCGTGGAAAAGGCGGCTCGGGTCTCCTGCAAGCGCAGGGGCTGCACCGCCGGATGGCGCAGCACCCCGGTGGGATCGACGGCGAAAATTTGCGCGATCTCGGCAAAACCCGCGTACTGGCGCGGGTCTATTGCGCCGTCTTCGATATATGCGGCTAGGAGTTGGGCGCGGCTGTTGATCAAGCGGTCGAAGGCGTCTTGCACGAGGGCTGCCTTGGAGCGCAATTCTCGGCGCACGCTATCGTGGACATCGCGCAGCGAGCGCACACTCAGAAAGGCCAACAGGACGGCTGGCACGAGAATGGACAGGAAATAGAGAACTACCCAGCGAATTCCTAGGCGCGACATGAGGTTGGCAGGAGATGGGGTAAGGAGTGTGGATTGCGAGCGAGAAATGGCGTCGAGCGGTAGATGACCTCTGGCAGCGGTATCCCCAAGGCCAGCATTTTCGACATAGTAATGTAGGAATTGCAAAGACGCGCAAGCGAGCAGAAGGTGCCCAATTTTTAATTCCTGATTCTCGTTTCGTCGCCGGGGAAGTGTCCTTTGTACTCCAGACCTAGTAGGGCCCGAGATCGAGCGACATTGCAGTACTTATCCGCGTCGGGGTGACTGGCCGTGTGCATGATGTCGAAGTCTATGGTCGTGGATGCGAGCGCCAAGTGGCAGGCCTCGGCTAGATCGTGCCGGCAGACCCAACTAACGCCGCCGCGAGCGGGGTGGCCGTCTCGACTGATGCCGAGCCGGCTGTCGCCGATGCTACAGGGCCGTAAAACGACGATCCGCAAGCCGTAGGCGTCGTAGAACTGGCGGCACATTTCCTCCTGTAGGCGCTTTGAGATACCGTACAGGCTTCCTTCCTTGCTGCGCACCTCCGACGACAGGAAAACGCCGTCTGGATGTTGGACCACGCAGGAACTCATGTGCACCACTCGTTTGAGTTGGTGGCGACGGGCGGACTCCAAGACATTCCACATGCCCTTGAGGTTGATGAGAAAGGGATTCACATCAGTCTCAGGTGGGTTCTCGTATCCGAAGTAGGCGGCGAGCTGGACGACGCCGTCCATCCCTGCCAAAGTCTGGTGGACGGCGTCGAAGTCAGCTATGTCCCCATAGCACTTTTCTCCTTGCCAGTCGCCGTCGAAGCGGTGGTACGCCGCCCAAGCTTCGGGGTTGCGATCAAAGGCGCGCACTTGGTGGCGACCGGCGAAGTTTTCCAGTACGGCCCGGCCGACCCACCCGGCAGCCCCCATAACGGCTACTTTCACAAGCATTCCTCCTGGGAAACAGTTCCGCAGCTAGATGCGTCCGTGCTCTTTGGTCATTCGCTGTACACTGCCTCAATCAGGCCCCTCATATAGCCAATGGCGTAGAGGCGCTCCATTGAGTGCACATCGACGAAGTCCTCGTAGGTCAATTGCGGGAAGTGGTCCGGGCGTGCGACTCCCTCGTACCCGGTGTCGCGATAGGCCCTGACACAGGCTGCCATGTCGTGCTTGCCGTCGTCGTGGAAGGCCTCGTCGAACTTCTCTGGTGTACCCTTGATGTCGCGGAAATGGACAAAGTGGATCTTCTGCTGCTCACCGAAGTGGCGAATGACGCTCGGCAGGTCGTCGGTCATAAGGCCGAAGTTGCCCTGACAGAGGCCGATTCCGTTTGCCGGGCTGGGAACCAGATCGAGCATCTTTTGGTAGTTCTCAACGCTGCTGATGATGCGGGCGATGCCTTGGATCGGCGACAGGGGCGGGTCGTCGGGGTGCATGGCGAGCTTGACGTTGGCCGCTTCGGCGACCGGGACAACGCGCTCGAGGAAGTATTTTAGGTTGTCCCATTGGTCTTCCTCAGTGACTTGGCCATGCTCGCTTGTGGGATGGTTCTTGTTGAATTTCTCGAGGTTGAAGCCGGTCACCTTGGCACCGCCTCGCGTCGGGATGTCGGATGATGTGCGAATCACGAAGAGGATCGGCATCCACGCCGGGCACCACACCGGGATGCCAACCGCTCCCATGTTGCGGATGAACTCGCAGACGACGGCGATCTCTTCGTCGCGCCCCGGCTGGGCTAGCTTGATTTTTTCCATCGGCGGACGGCTTTCAATGACCGACAGATGATAGCCGTTTTTTTCGTACTGCGCCTTAAATTGGGCCAAAGACTGGCAGCTAAATGGCTGCGCGTCGTCGTCGATTGGTTTATCCGGTATCGGCGCAAGACCGAAGGTGCCGACGGCATGCTCAACGCCGCACTGACTACCGAAGGTCGATACGGCGCTGGCGTCTGGTCCGAGTGCCAAAGCAATTTTCATAGCGGGTCCTTTCGCTCTGTTTTGAGAGTTATGGCGACGATGGTGCTCGATAATTAGCCGCGGGATTTCAGGCAGTTTCGTAGGGTCCAAGGAATCGGTTGCCATCGAAATGGATGATATGCGTTGGTGTTTCCGCAACCCATACTTCGGTTTCCCAAGAGATATCAGTTATATACTTTCCCATTGTCTTGCGATCTGGAAAAGCCGTTATATATACTAAACCAGGTATAGCCTTGGAAAATAATGTAGAAAGTTCACGGTGTCTCTTGCTGTTTACAGGACCATGAGTTGTCACAGCCTCAATTTTCGCTGCATCGCATAAAGTTGAGCCAGCGTTTCTCGTTCTTCTAAATACGAAGAAAGGGCTTGGTCCCACAGGTCTGTGCCATAGGTGAGGATAACTGCAAAAGTTTCCGGACTGATCTGGTAACATGCTTTGGGGCTATTTACAGGGCGACTTGGTTCGTCTGGGTTATATAGTGCGATACCTGCTTCGACAAATTGGTGCATGGTTTGACGGCGAAAAGTTTCACGAGTATTGGGAGCGTACTCTTTGCCGTAAAAAATCCGGCAAAATTCCATGATAGGGGTAATGCCCATCAGCGGTTGCTCCAAGTCTTGCCAATTTCCGTCTGGCTTCAAATTCAAAATGGCAAGCAGTGTTAGTGCGGAACGTTCGTTTTGTTGGCCTTTGGGAAGGCCGAATTTTATCAAGAGACTTAGTGCCTCATCTATTTTCTGCTGCGCCTCGATTGGATCAAGCATAGATTTTTTCCCCATTCTACTAATTTCTTGGTTGATTAGATTATCGATGTCCTTTTGCGGCGGAATTTTACCTTTGGCCAGAGAACCAAATTTAGCTAGAGTCTCTAGGCTTGGGTAATAAATTTTCCTGAGATCAGCGGAATTGACTTGTGTGTGCCCATTAAATTGGCGGAAGTATTTATCAACTAGGGTGCAATTTAAATAAACGGCTAGTCCCAAGGCTATCTCTTTAGATAGTCCCTGTTTTTGTCGGTGAAATACGTTTAAGTGATTTTCAAAGCCAACTTTACGAGCAGGTATAGATGAATCATATATTGCGGCTACAATGCGTCTTCGTTCTTCTTTGGCAGTAAAGCGTTTGGTCACTACGTAGTGACCATTATTTGACCAAAGCCATTTTTCAGAATTAGGTGTAATATTAATGGCATTGGGCTTTTTCCCATATTTAGGCCATGTTAGTCCATCGGCATCAAAATGAGCAGGGTAAAGCAAAGGGGCCGTAGCTGGCCCAGGTTTCTGGCGCAAATGTTTTTTCAGTCTAAAATCTACTAGCGGACCAGTAGATACTTCGATACCTAGATCTTCTAGTGTATGATTAAAAGCTGAAATCCGATCTACTACATGCTGTTCAAAATCAGTAGTGGTGATATGAATAAATTTCTCTGGATCGTCGGGCTTGACAACACTAGTATAGGGGACTATTCTCTGGGTCATATCTTCTACAATAATTTCTCCATACTCCTTAGAAAATTCTACACTATGACTTGAAGTGATCCTGACAGTTTCTAAGGTTGCTTTTTTTACTGCATGAAAAATTATGTTTTCCTGCAATACTTCATCATCCTTAAATGCCTGAGTGCGAGATTCAAATACGTGAAAACGCTTGATCGACACTTGTTCGAGTAAAAACTTGCGAAATGATTTGAAATATGGACCATTGCAGAACGAACGAGGTACGATGGCAACAAGCTCGCCTTTTGGTCCTAACATTTCGATAGCGATTGTTAGAAATCCTGCATATAAGTTTGCGATTTCTACACCTACTGTTTGCAGCCATTTTCTAGGTGCAGAGCTGGAGCTAACTTTTTTATAAGGAGGATTCATGATTACATGAGTAAAAGAATCTTTGGCTAAAGGATACTGAAACAGATCATTTGTCAGTTGTTTAGTGCCTTCTGCAATAAAATCTTCAACTTCAATTTCCCCTTGAAGGTCAATTCTGTTGTCTCTGCACAATCGGCGACAGTTGGTAAGCGTAGATTGTAAATACTCAGTCATTGTCGGCTCTAATTCATAGGCTTTGATGTAAATTTTTTGGGGGCGAGTAGTACGAGAGCAAAATTCCTCTACAAAAGCGGCTGTTAAGGAGCCGACTCCAGCACCGGCATCTAAAAGGCGGATCTGACCGTATTCGGCAGAGTCAAAAAGCGAGGCCATAAACCGAGCAATAGACACAGAGGTTAGGAACTGCCCCATTGCCGCCCGTTTGCTAGCAGCCAACTTTCGGGATATATCTAGACGATAGCTTTCTGCCAGTTCGGTTGCAGATGCTGTCTCGCTTTGACTTAAATTGATAATATTCATAGGTGTTAAAGAATTGGCACACAAGGGAATGCCCTTAAATTCCAGCCGTCCTATTGAGCTGATTCTCGTTTTTGCTGAGCAAGATACCGTCGCGTCAAAATTAGGCGATTGGGGAAGGTCGGGCAACGATTTTTATCAATCCTTCGCCGGATAGTAGCAAGAGCATTATAGCGGGCGGCCCTTGCTCTTTTGCGATGGCTTGCTCTTTACGTCTTTAGAGATATAGATTAACCGGAGCAGTTGGCGTCTTCATACCGTACATTTTAACAACACGCAAGGAGTCTGTTACATGACTGATCCGATCAAAGTCGCCGTGCTCGGCATGGCCCACGACCACTTGTGGGGCAACCTCAAAGACCTAGCCGATCGGCAAGAGGCCCGCCTCGTGGGGGCAGCCGACCCCAATCCGGTGCTGCAAGATCGCTTCCGCGAGCGCACCGGATGCAACCAAGTGTACGGCGAGTACGAAGCCCTGCTCGACGCGCAAGCTCCCGACGCGGTCTTCGTTTTTTCGGCCACTGCTGATCATGCCCCCATCGTCGAGTTGTGCGCGGCGCGCGGCATTGACGCAATGGTTGAAAAGCCTATGGCCGCCACGCTCGAACAGGCCGACCGCATGCTGACTGCCGCCCAGCGCCATCAGACCTGTCTGATGGTCAACTGGCCTACGGCGTGGTCGCGGCCCTTGCACACCGCCCACCGCCTCGTCGGCGAAGGGGCCATTGGGCCATTGTGGCAGCTCACTTGGCGCGGTGGCCACTGCGGCCCCGACGAGTTGGGCTGCTCCGACGAATTCTGCGGCTTCCTCTTTGATGCCCAACTCAACGGAGCCGGGGCCTTCAACGACTACAGCGGGTACGGCGCTAGCCTGTGCGTCCACTTTTTGGGCCGGCCGCACAGCGTCGTGGCTATGGCTGGTCGCTTGATCAAGACCCATCTGCCGGTGGACGACAACGGCATTATGGTGCTGCGCTATCCCGAGGCTTTGTGCCGCTTGGAAATGAGTTGGACTGAAGCCGTACCGCATGTGCCGCCCCATGACGTGGTGCTCTACGGCACTGAGGGGACTATGGTGGTGGGAAGTCAGGTGACGGTGTACACCCGCGACAATCGCCAGGGATCAGAGGTAGAACTCGACGAATTGCCCGCCACCCAGCGCAATGCCGCCACGCATTTCCTCCACTGCATTGGCTCGGGCCAGTCGCCCCAAGGCACGACTCAGGCCACGCAATCGCGGCACGCCCAAGAAATTATGGAAGCTGGTTTGCAGGCCGCCACTTCGGGCGTTGAAGTGAGCTTGCCCATTGAGGGCCATTTGTTCCGCGCATAACGCGCAATCTGCTCAATACCTAACTCGATAGGAGACATCATGCCGGATTCCCACTGGCGCAATATTCTACACCACCACGACGAGCCCGACGAGGCTATGCAGCGCATCGACGCCCAAGTCGCTCGGCTGGAGGAACTACCCGACGCGGTGCGCCATATCCGCGCCCTGATTGCGCGTTTCGACTCGCTGACCCACTACTGCGCCTTTGACAACCTCGACCTGATCGTCCGCGCTATTGGCGAGGGCAGCTATCCGGGGCGGCCGGCGGTCGATGTGCTCACTCGGGCTTGGGAAATGGACGATCCGCGCCGGAGTCGGGCCAAGACGTATGTGCAAACTTTGCAAGCGTGGTCTGAAGGCAAGTCTGCGGCCGAAGCTCAGCAGGCGGTTGGCGATGCGGAGCTGTGCGCCGAGCTGTACCGCATTTTGGGTTCGTTTGCCGAGCCCAAGGCTTGGTTGGCGGCTTCTTTAGCCCATACCCTCAAAGCCTTCGCCTACGAGGCTCAAGATTTGCTCGACGAAGCGGCCGCGGCGGATTTTGTGTGTGGGGTTTATCGCGCCGCACTCGACCGCGAGCCCTCGCACGACGACTTGCAAAATCGCTTGGCCGAACTAGCCGGTGGCAAAAGCCGAGACCAGTTCGTCCGCGAGGTGTTCGACTCAGCCGAAAGCCGCCAGCGCCAACAATGGCAAATAATAGAAAAGCTGAACGCCGACGGAGCATGAGGAGTGCTTCGTGATGTATCGACACCGATCGGCCTGTGTGGAGCTTTGCAGGAACCTAAGAGGCGACCATTGCACGCCGATCCAATCAGGCGGATATTGATCGGGCGTACTCATCCGTTAAAACGCTTTTGAGAGGAGGAAACCGTATGAGGATGCGGATGTTCGGGCTGGCGGCGATTGTGCTGCTAGCGGTGCAAATCGGCCACACCGAAGACAAAAAGATCACCATCTGGTGGGCGCAATGGGAACCGGCTGCGGCGCTCCAAGAGCTGGGCCACGAATTCGCCGCAGAGACCGGGATTGCCGTCGAGGTGTACCAAATTCCCTGGCCCGCTTATCAGGACCAAGTCTTTCTCAATTTTGGCAACAAGCAGACCGACTTCGACATCGTCGTCGGCGACAGCCAGTGGATTGGCCGCGGTGCGACCAAAGGGTTGTATCTGGAGCTGACCGATTGGCTACCCGAGGCCGTCGATATGGGCGCAATTCATCCGCGCGCCGCGCGCTATTTGTGCGAATACCCGCCGGGCAGCAGCCGGTTTTTTGCCGCGCCCTGCCAAACGGATGCCATTGGTTTTGTCTATCGCCGCGACTGGTTTACAGACCCGGCCGAGCAGGAGGCGTTTGCCGCCCGCTACGGTCGCCCACTGGCCGCGCCCGACACCTGGGAAGAATTCCGCGACCTAGCCGAGTTTTTTCATCGCCCAGAGCAAAAGCGCTATGGCTGCTCGCTGCTGACAGGCCGCGGCTACGACTCCATCGTCATGGGCTTCCAGCCCTTTTTGTGGGCTTGGGGCGGTGCTTGGGGCGATCCGCAAAGCTACAAGGTGCAGGGCCACCTCAACACCGAGGGGGCCGTGGCCGGGCTGGAGTTTTTTAAGTCGCTGCTGCAGTACACGCCCGAAGGCGGCACCAATGCCGATTACTTTTTTAACTTAGAGGCGTTCGCCAACGGCTCGACGGCGATGGTCTTGGACTACTTCCCGTTCTATCCGGGGATCGTCGCCAGCATGGGCGATCAGGTCGGCTTTTTCATGGTGCCGCGCCACGGCGCCACGCGGGTTATCTCGCTGGGTGGGCAGGGCTTTAGCATTTCGACCAAGACCACGCCAGAAAAGCAGCAGTGGGCCAAGCAGTTTATCGCTTGGTTTTCTCAGACCGCCGTCCAGAAAAAGTGGATCGCCTATCCGGGCTCGTTCACGGCCAATACCGAGTTGTTGGCGAGCGAAGAATTTGCGCTGGCTGCGCCGTACAACGCTGTGTTTGCCGCGTCGCTGGATTACTTACAGGACTTTTGGAACGTGCCAGCGTACAACGAGCTGTTGGCCGCGGCCGTGCGCCACTTGGGCGCAGTCCTCGACGGCACGAGCACCAGTGCCGATGCCCTCGACGCGCTCGCGGCTGAACACGAGATGATTCTGGTAGCAGCCGGCTTGCTAGAGATGGAATAGGCGGCGTGAAGGGTAGTGCGAGCCGGTGTCGCGATTGGACGCCGTATGCGTTTGTGGGGCCGGCCCTTTTTTTGCTCATCGGGATCAATGTCTTTCCACTGCTGTACAGCCTTGCGCTCAGCTTCACCAATGTCGATCTGGTCGGTGGGGCGTGGAAGTTCGTCGGCGGATTCAACTACGCCGTGGCGTTCAAGTTTGCCCAGTACGGAGCCGCGCTGCGAACGACCGCGCTTTTTGTCTGCCTGGCCGTGGCTGTGGAACTGGTCTTGGGCTTTGCCTTGGCCTTGGCCCTCCAAGATCGCTTCAGCGGTCGGGCGTTTGCACTGACTGCGCTTTTGGTGCCGATGATGTTGCCGCCGGCCGTGATCGCGCTCTTTTGGAAACTGGTGCTCAACGGGCACTACGGTATCCTCAACCAATGCCTCGGTGCGCTGGGGCTGAGCCAACCTCAGTGGATTACCGATCCCGATCTTAAACTGCTGTCGATTTTGCTGATTGACGTGTGGATGTGGACGCCGTTTATGATGCTAATTGCGCTGGCGGCACTCAACGCCATCCCCGGCTATCTGTACGAGGCGGCGGCTATTGACCGGGCCTCGCGGTGGAAGGTCTTCCGCCGGATTACCTGGCCTTTGTGTGCGCCGCTGTTGGGGCTGGCCGTGCTGTTGCGGACCACCGACGCGCTCAAGCAGTTCGATTTGGTCATGGCCATCACCGGCCCCAACGACCCGGCCACCCAAACGGTGAGTGCGCTGCTCTATCAGGTGGTGTTCCGCGACGGCAAGGTAGGGATGGGCGCGGCATACTCGTACGTGGTGCTGGTGCTGGTGCTGGCGCTGGCCAGCGCGTTTGTGCGCTACCTGAGTGCGGTGCAACGGCGCGAGGAGACCAAGGCACAGTGAGGGGGCTGCGCATCGCCTTTGTCGGGGGCTACTTTTGCGCGGCCATGCTGCCGCTTTTGTGGCTCTTGCTGACCTCGTTTAAGACGCGGGACGACAGCATTGCCGTACAGCCGAAGTTCGCGCCCACTTGGGCGGGGGAAGTCGCAGCCGACGGGCGCTACTTCCGCGCCAATCTCGACGGCTATCGCCAACTGGCCGCCGTGTACGCCGGCGGGGAGCACACCTTTTTTCACTACTTGGGCAACAGCTTAGTCATTGGCCTACTCAGCACCCTGTGCTCGGTGCTGATCGGCACCTGCGCGGCCTATGGCTTTAGTCGCTTTGCCATCCCCGGGGGACGAGACTGGCTGTTCTTCATCCTCTCGACGCGCTTTTTGCCGCCCCTGGCCGTGGTGGTGCCGGTGTTGATGATGTACCGCCAATTCGATCTGCAAAACAGTCACCTGGGCTTGGTGCTGTTGTACACGGCGTTCAACATGTCGCTGGCCGTGTGGCTGATGAAGGGATTTATCGACGAAATACCCACGGCCTACGAAGAGGTCGCGCTGATAGCTGGCTATACTCGCTTGCAAGCCTTCCGCTTGGTGGTCTTGCCCCGAGCTGTGCCCGGGATGGCGGTGACGGCGGTGTTCTGCTTGATCTCGGCGTGGAACGAGTACGGGTTTGCCATGACGCTCAACAATCAAAAGGCCGTTACGGTGCCGGTTTACTTTGCTGGTTTGCAGGGCAATGTGTCGGGTTTGCCGTGGGCACAGATTAGCGCCGGGATGTTGATATTTGTCGCGCCGATCATCGTCTTCACGGTCTTGGTGCGCAAGCATTTGCTGCGCGGCGTTACCTTTGGGACGATCAAGCAATGATCCGCTGGTTCGATCGCTGGGCGCGTGCGGGCATGGTCGCTGGCGTGGGGTTGATGCTGCAACCGTTGTGGGGGACGGGGCTAAAGTATGGGTTTTTTATTGCGGCCTTCAGTACGCTGTTGCACGTTGCGACTTCGCGGCAGATGGACGGGCGATGAGTTTTCTCGAGTGCCGGGGTTTGGTCAAGACCTATGCCGACGGGACAGAGGCCGTGCGGGGCATTGATTTGCGCTGCGGTGCGGGTGAGTTGGCCGTGCTGTTGGGGCCTTCTGGCTGCGGCAAGACGACGACGCTGCGGATGGTCGCCGGGCTCGAAAAGCCGACGGCTGGGCAGATTGTGTTGGCTGGCGCGGACATCACAAGCCACTCGCCGGCCGAGCGGGATGTGGGATTTGCGTTTCAGTTTTACGCGCTCTATCCGCATCTGAAAGTCGAGGACAACATCGGCTTCCCGTTGGAGAGCATGGGATTGAGTCGGCGGGAACGTCGGCAGCGGGTGGCCGACGTGGTTGAGCGGTTGGGATTGGGTTCGTTCGTCGGGCGCTATCCGCGGCAGTTGTCGGGTGGCGATCAGCAGCGGGTGGCTTTGGCGCGGGCCATGGTGCGGCGGCCGCAGATCTACCTGATGGACGAGCCGTTGGGTACGCTCGACGCGGATTTGCGGCTGGAGATGCGGGAGATGATCCGCGCCCAGCAACTCGCCGCCGGAATCGCCACTTTGTATGTCACCCACGATCAAGAAGAGGCCATCAGCTTGGCCGATCAAGTAGTGGTCATGGACCAGGGCCGCATTCGCCAAAAAGGAGCGGCGGCTTGGGTGTACGATCAGCCGGCCGACCTGTTTGTGGCGCATTTTATCGGCAGTCCCAGCATGAACTTGATCACCGGGGAAATCCGCGAGGATTGTTTTGTCGCGCCGGGGCTGGTCTGGCCGTTAGCCGAGCGGTTGCGGTCGGGGCCGGCGACGCTGGGGGTGCGGCCGGAGTTTGTACAGCCGGCGGCCACAGGGCGGCTGCGGGCCGAGGTGGTGCGCGACGAATACCAAGGTGCGTGCCGCTACATCCACCTGCGGGCCGAGTGCGGTCGGCTAGTCATGCGGGTGGCCGAGCCAGCAGGGGTGGCCGTGGGCACGGCCTTGGCCTTGGACTTTACTCGGGTATTGTTGTTCGACCCGACCACTGGCCAGCGGCTCTAACCATGTCTTGGTTGCAGCTAAAAGGAGTGACGCGCCGCTTCGGCAAAGTCGAGGTCCTGTCTGGCATTGACTTGTCGCTGGGGGCCGACCAGATGCTGGTGGTGCTGGGGCCGACCGGCGCGGGCAAGACTACGCTGTTGCGGATCGTCGCCGGGTTAGACGCGCCCGACGCCGGTCAGGTCGAGATGGCCGGCGAAGAAGTGACGCACTGGCCGCCGGCCGACCGCGACATTGCCTTGGTCTTCCAGCACTTCGCGCTGTATCCCGACTGGAGTGTGCGGCGCAATTTGGAATTTCCGCTCAAGGCACCGCGCCAAAAGCTGATGCCCGGCGAGCTAGCGCAGCGCGTGGGCTGGGCGGCTGAATTGCTCAAGATTGAGCGGCTGCTCGACCGGCCAGCGGCTCGTCTGTCGGGTGGGGAGATGCAGCGGGTGGCCATTGGGCAGGCGATTGTGCGGCGGCCGCGACTGTTTCTTTTTGACGAGCCGTTGACTAATTTGGACGCCAAGCTGCGGGAGTCCCTTCGCCTAGAGCTGGCCTTGTTGCGGCAGGAGTTGGGGATCCCGGCAATCTACGTAACGCACGATCAAACCGAGGCGTTGTCCATGGGTGATTCCATTGCCGTGCTGGCCGAGGGAAAAATTTTGCAGCAGGGGCGGCCGGAGGTCATTTATCGCCAACCGGTCTCGCCGCTAGTGGCGCGCCAATTGGGGCAACCCGCGATCAACATCCTCCGCGTCCAGCGGCGCGCGGATGCGTGGATTGGCCCCAACCAAGTCGAGCGGATGCCGGCGCTGAATGGAGCCGGCGAGATGCTGCTCGGCGTCCGGCCGGAGGACATCGCTCCGCAAGGAGGGCAGGTGCCGGGGGTGGTGCGCGTTGTCGAGGACGCTGGGGCCGCGTGGATTTTATCGGTGGATTGGGCCGGGGCGTCGGTCCACATCGTCGCGTCTAAGGAACGGCGTTTTGCCCCGGGCGAGACGGTGTATCCGCGCATTGACGCCGAGCGGGCGCTGCTATGGCCGCGTTGACCCCAGCCCCTGTCCGGCCGCTGTGGGCTTTGTCCGCCGGGACGGCCTTGAGCGTTCTAGTCGCTTTTTGGGGGCCTTATAATAGCTTAGTCGTGCGCGGTTCCTACCTGACTATTGACTTTACCACGGCGGCCGCTGTTTTCCTGTTGTTTTTCTTCGCCCTATTCGTCAACGGTCTGCTGCGCCGTTTTCTCCCCTACCTATCTTTGTCTTCGGGGGAACTGGCCATTGCCTATGTGATGGCGGCCATTTCCTGTTCTATATGTACCATGGGGCTGACCCTGTACCTGATTCCGATTCTGCCGGCGATTTCCTATCTGGCCTCCCCCGAAAACCAATGGGCCGAACTCATTCATCCCTTTGTGCCGCACTGGTTGGTGCCCCAAGGAGAGGACGTCATTGGCGGCTTTTACGAAGGCATTGCCCGCGACCAGCCCATTCCTTGGATGGCCTGGATTCGCCCCTTACTAAACTGGCTGCCAGTCTTGTTGGGTCTGTACATGGTCATGATCGCACTGGCCATTCTCTTCCGCCGCCAGTGGATAGAATACGAGCGCCTGGCCTATCCTTTGGCCCAACTGCCCTTGGTGATGGGTGCCCAGCAGCCTGGCCGTGCCCTCAATTCCTTTTTTCGCAATCCAGTGATGTGGAGCGGCTTTGCCGTCCCGTTTATCGTTACTTCGCTCAACGGTCTCAACGCCTACTTCCACTTTTTCCCCCGCATCGTCCTCAACACCAGCGTACCTGTTTTCCACGGCATGGAAAACCTGACCATCAATCTCAGTTTCCCGATGATGGGATTTGCCTATCTCATTCATCAGGAAGTGGCGCTCAGCGTCTGGTTTTTCTATTTGCTGGGCTACGCAATCAAAAGCTATTTCAGCGTTATCGGCCTCACCCGCACCCTCAATCTCGATATCTACACCCAGAGCGATGGCGGTCCGATCATGGCCTTCGTCCAGTTCGGTGCCCTCATGGCCTTGGTGGGCCACACCTTGTGGATTGCTCGTCGGCACCTGCGGCAGACTTGGCAGGCGGCCCGGCGTCCGCAGACCGCTGCCCGCGCCGACTTTTCGGCTAGGGCCGTTTATCTGCAACTGTTTCTGGGCTTGGCGCTGATGACTGGATGGTTTATCGCCATCGGGGTGCCTTGGTGGGCCGCCCTTGCGTTTGTGCTGATGGCTTCGCTGACCTTTTTGGGCATCACCCGCATTCTCTGCGAATCGGGCTTGGCCGCCACCCGAGCGCAACTGATTACTCCCACGGTGGTCCGCAGTTTTTTCGGTACTCAGGTGCTGGGTGCCCCCGGCACCATCGGGGTGCTTTCCTTCGGTCAGGTGTGGATGAGCGATGTGCGCACCTTTGTCATGGCGGCGGCGGCCAACGGTCTCAAACTGACCGAATCGATCGGCAACAAAGGCTTAGTCTTGGGCAGCATGATCCTGGCCGTGGTCCTGAGTCTGGGCGTATCGGTGTGGACGACCCTGTACTACGCCTACCAGAGCGGAGCCAACAACGCCAATACTTGGTTTTTTCTCAACGGCCCCCGCTACACCGTTGACTTTGCGGCCAGTTATCTGCGCAATCCGGCCGGCCCCGATTACAGCGGCTTGGGCCTGATGGCCTTGGGTGGGGCGGTCATGACCGCCCTCTACTGGATCCGCAGTCATTTGCTGACGTTCCCCATCCACCCCATAGGCTGGGCCGTCTCGCAGATGATGCTGACCCGCCACATCTGGTTCAGTGTCTTTTTGGTGTGGCTGTTAAAAGCCGTGCTGACGCGCTACGGAGGGCCTCGGGTGCTCAAGGCTGTGCGGCCTTTTTTTCTCGGGCTTATCCTCGGTCAGTTCGCCGTTATTGCTTTTTGGCTGATCATCGACCTGATCACCGGCGAACAAGGGCACGGACTCTATTGGGTGTGAAAGCGGTCCAAGGCAAAAACTTTTAACATCTACCAGTGGCACCCTACCGCTCCTAACAGAAAGGAGTTTGGCAATGGATACACGGCTGGGCGCGGCCAAACACGTTAGTACGCCGTGGGCTTTGCGCCGCTATCGGACGCTGGCCGAGTGGCAGCAGCGGGCAGCGGTGATTCGCCGGCACATTCTCGTCTGTGCGGGATTGTGGCCGCTGCCGGAGAAGACGCCGCTCAAGGCGCAGGTCTTTGGGCGGATTGAGCGGGCAGGCTATGCGGTGGAAAAGGTCTTTTTTGAGAGCCTGCCCGGCTTTTTGGTCTGCGGCAATCTGTACCGGCCACTGGGCGAGGGCCCTTTTCCTGGGCTTGCCTGTCCGCACGGCCATTGGCGGCGGGGGCGTCTCGAAAACACCGAACTGGGGTCGATCGCTGGGCGTTGTATCAACTTCGCGCGGCAGGGCCTGGTGGCCTTTTCGTACGACATGGTTGGCTACAACGACAGCGACCAATTCGCGCATCGGCAGATTGGCGGACGGCGCGAGGCCCTGTGGGGGATCGGTGCGCTGAGCTTGCAATTGTGGAACAGCATACGAGTGGTTGACTTCCTCGCCTCGCTGGCGGATGTGGATGCCGAGCGCCTGGGCTGCACCGGGGCTTCTGGTGGGGGGACGCAGACTTTTTTGCTGATGGCGGTTGACCCGCGGGTTAAAGCGGCGGCCCCCGTCAACATGGTCTCGGCCTTTATGCAGGGCGGCTGTCGCTGTGAGAATCAGGGGCACCTGCGGTTGGATATCAACAACGTAGAAATCGCCAGTTGCATGGCACCGAGGCCCTTGTTGCTGGTGTCGTGTAGCGGCGACTGGACGGCCAACACGCCGGAGGTTGAGTTCCCGGCAGTGCGGGCGATCTACGGCCTCTACGGGGCACAAAACAAGGTCAGCGAGGTGCAGATAGACGCCCCGCACAACTACAACCAGTCGAGCCGTGAGGCGGTGTACGCGTTTTTTAAGCGCCATCTGCTCGGTGGGCAAGGGAAAGTAGCCGAACAGCTTTTTACCGTAGAGGAGGACGAGGACTTGCTGGTGTTCAGCGGCCGCAAAAAGCCGGACTATGCGCTCGACGCACAAGGGGTCTTTGACGCCGTGATTGCTCGCAGCGAGAAGCGGTTGGCCGTGCGGCTGGCATCAGTCCAGCGTTTCCAGTGGCAGACGCGCCCGGCCCTGGCGAGTCTGCTCGGAGTGGATGCTGCGCCCCAAGTAGCGGTCGCTAGCTTGGGATTTCGGCGGGAGGCAAGCTATGTGGCCGAGGAACTGATCTTAGGGCGCGTGGGCTGGGGGGAGCGGGTGCGGGCGGCGTTTTTTTTGCCGCGCGGTCCCCAAGGCAAGGTGCCAGCGACGCTGATCGTCGATGCGCGTTGGGGAGGCGATGAGCCGGGTGTGCTGGCGCAAGGTCTGTTGCAGTCAGGAGAAGCCGTGCTGAGTGTCGCCCCTTTTCTGACTGATGGGACGGAGCGGGAAGGACACGACGAGCTGGATCCTTTGTACCACACGTACAATCAAGCGACGCTGGCTTGCCGGGTGCAGGACATTCTCACGGGTCTGGCCTATCTAGACCAGCACCTGCGCGTGGGCAAGCGCCACCTCGTCGGCGAGGGTGAGGCCGGCATCTGGTGCCTGTTTGCGCGGGCACTGGTTCGTGATTTCGGCAGCACAGCGGTGGACTGGGGTGGTCGCGATTTGGCGGACGACCAAGCGTGGAACGGAGCGCTTTTTGCGCCGGGGATTCGCGCGTTGGGCGATGTGCGGACGGCCCTGGCGTTGTGTGCGCCGGGGCGGCTGTTGGTGCATGGGGCAGGCGATCGTTTTCCCGAGCGCGTCGCCAGGCGGTGCTATCGTGCGGTGGGCAAGGGGGTGCAGCTCGTGGTTGAGGCTGAGAGGATGGGCGAGGATGCGATTGTCGAATGGATCAAGTCGAGCTGACCGCGACTCCTGCGGACGATGGCTTGGCTGCTGAAAGTGATGATCTCGGGACGAGAAATTTGTCGGTTGAATGCCCAGGCCGACGCTAGGACCAGACGAAAATTTCCGGTTTATCCGCCGACATAGCAAAGAAAAAGGCCAGCACGACGCGGCGGCGCTGGCGCGTTAGACGCGCTACTTCGTGGATGTTTTCGGTGCAGAAGAAGTACAAGTCCCCCGGCGTCAGCCGGACTTGGACGCGGGGGATGTGGTGCTCGGCTGCGTATTCGGCGAAGCGGTCTTGGCGCAGGACTTCCTCGATGTGGGGTTGGGTGCCCCAGCAACGGTAGATAAAGGGTTCGTCGGCACTGGCTGCATCCCCGGTCTGCAAGCACAGCACGCCGGCGAATTGGCGCTGGAAGTCGGCGACTGCGTATTCATAGCCGGGGCGAGAGCGCTTGGCCACGGAGTCGTAGTGGGGTCTGTGGCCTTCGGCGGCGTGATACATGCGGAAGATGGCCGGTCCGTAGAGCCGCCCGTCGGGTTCGCGGGCGGTTTGCACTACTTTGCCCTCGGCTAGGTCGGCTAGGGCCGCGTACATTGTGTGCACCGGGTCTGCAAGTTTCTCAAAGAGCGTTGTGAATAGCTCGTGCGTGCGGGCGGCGTGGGCGAAGAAGGCGTCTGGATCGGCCCCGAGCCGTCCGAGGCTGGTACCCAAGTCGAGATAGGGTCCGCCGCTTAGCTGGCAAGCCTGGCCGACGGTGGCCGGATCGAAATAACCCCGTTCTTCAAAGCGGCGCATCAAGTCGCGGCAGTGGTCGGGTGGATAGGCACCCCGCAAAACTACGGCGGGTACGGCACCGTCGGCCAAGGCGGTGAGAGGGCGGGGCAGGCTATGCAGCAAGTCAGCTGTGCTGTGGGCTTCGGCGGGTGTCCAAGCGTTGGGTTGGGGCATGATGTTTCCTTGTTGGTGGCTCAACGTCGGTTTTCAGCGTATAATGTCCCAGAATACGTAGAGTGCAACACAACCGGCGTCAAGGCGCCGGACAAACGCGAGGCTTGGCTTATGGCGCGACAGGTGGATGTGCTGGTCATCGGCGGCGGAGTCGTCGGTATCTGCACAGCGCACTTTCTGCAGCAGCAGGGCCGCGAAGTTACGGTGGTCGAAAAAGACGAGGTCTGCGCGGGCAGTTCGTATGGCAACGCCGGGCTGATTGTGCCCAGCCACAGCGTGCCGCTGGCCGAGCCGGGGGTCATCGCCCAGGGTTTGCGGTGGATGTTCGACCCGGACAGCCCATTCTACATCAAATGGCGTTGGGATCGCAACCTTATGGCTTGGCTGTGGCAGTTTCGCAAGGCCAGCACCATGCAGCGGGTGCGGCAGGCCATGCCGCTGTTGCGCGATATGCACTTGGAGAGCTTGCGGCTCTATGAGGGGTTGGCTACAGAATTGGATTTTGCCTTTGGGCACCAGGGCCGACTCCTGCTGTGCAAGACCGAGCAGGGGCTGGAAAGCGTCCGCGAAGAGGCCGAGCTGATGCAGGAGGTGGGCCTGGAGGTGGAACTGGTTGATGCCCAACAGGCCCAACAGCGGGCCTCGACCGTGGAATTGGACTGCGTGGGGGGGGCGTTTTACGCGCAAGATGCCCACTTAGATCCGGCGCGTCTTGTGCGCACCTTGGCCGTGCGCTGCGTCGAGCACGGGGTGCAGCTAAGCGAAAAAACCGAGGTCTTGGGCTTTGGCAAACAGGGGCGTCACATCCAAGTGGTCGAGACGACGCGCGGGGATTTTGTCGCCGCTGAAGTCGTGCTGTGCAGTGGGGCGTGGTCGCCGGGCATGGGCCGCGAGTTGGGCCTGTCTCTGCCGGTGCAGCCGGCCAAGGGCTACAGCGTTACTGTCCACAAGCCGAGTTCGTGTCCGGCGGTACCGCTGATGTTGGTGGAGGCTCGCGTCGGCACCACCCCAATGGGAGACAAGCTGCGCTTTGCGGGTACGCTCGAACTGGCGGGTATGGATACGTCGATCAACCGCCGCCGGGTCGCCGCAATTGTCAATGCGGTGCCGCACTACGTACCGGCGTGGACGCCGGATGCGTTGGAGCGAATCGAGGTGTGGCGGGGTTTGCGGCCCTGTACGCCGGACGGCTTGCCCTTTTTGGGGCGGCCGCAGGCGTACGACAATCTCACGGTGGCGGCTGGACATGCCATGGTTGGCATCTCACTGGGGGCGGTGACTGGGGCGGTGACCGCGCGGGTAGTCCAAGGGCAAAAGCCGGGTTTTGACCTGAGTTTGTGCCGCGTGGACCGGTTTGGATAGGAGGGGCAAATGCGCTGCGCACTGGGCATTGACTTGGGCACGGGAAGCACCAAGGCCGTCCTCATTGACGAGGCCGGCGACCTCATCGCTAGGGGGCAGGCCGAGTATCCGCTCTACAAGCCGCATCCCGGATGGGTTGAGCAAGACCCGGAGGATTGGTGGCAAGGGCTGTGCGCGTCCGTGCATCAGGCACTGGCCGATATTGATCCAGCGCAGGTGGTCTGTGTTGGCCTGTCGGGACAGATCAACGGCGCGGTATTTGTCAATAGCGCTGGGCAGCCCTTGCAGCGGGTGCCGATCTGGCTTGACCACCGCTCGCAAGCCGAGTGCGATTGGGCCGAGCAGTGTGCGGGCGACTTGTTGCGGGAGCGGACGCTAATGCGGTTAGGGCCGGTTAATACCCTAGCAAAGGTGCTATGGGTAAAAGACCACGCGCCAGACGTTTACCAGCAAAGCCGCTGGGTGCTGCTGCCCAAGGATTGGTTGCGTTACCGGCTCACCGGACAGATAGTAGCAGAAGTGTCAGATGCCTCGACAACTGCGGCGTTTGATCTGCACAAACGCCAGTGGTGCGGCGAAATTTTGGCGGCGTTGGCAGTCGATATGGAGCTGTTCCCGCCTTTGGCCGACTCGCCAGAAGTGGTCGGGGCCATAACCCGAGAGGCTGCCGAGCAGACCGGGCTGGTGGCGGGCACCCCGGTCGTCGCTGGCGGCGGGGACATGCCCTGTATGATTCTCGGCGCTGGCGTGATTGAGCCGGGCATTGTCAGCTTGGGGATCGGCACGGCGGCGCACGCTACGGCTTTGGCCGAGACCTTAGATCCACGAGCCTTTGACAAACTCTGGCCGATGTGCCACCCCATTCCGGGCAAGTACGCTTGGCTGGGTTGCTCGTTTACCGGCGGGGCCTCGCTCAAGTGGTTTAAGGAGGAATTCGGGGGTAGCTACGAGGAATTAACCGATGCCGCGGCTGCGGTTCCCGCCGGTGCCGAAGGGCTATTTTTTATGCCTTGGCTCGAAGGAAGGGCCACGCCGCGTCCCGATGCCTATGCGCGCGGTGGCTTTGTGGGGTTGTCGCTGGCGCACACCAAGGGGCATCTGGTGCGAGCCGTGCTGGAGGGGGTCGTCTTTGACTTGCGGCACTCAATCGATTGCTTTGCCGAAATCGGCTTGCCCATCAACGAGCTGCGGATCGGCGAGGGCGGCTCGCACTCGGAGGTGTGGCGGCAAATCCAGGCCGATATTTTGGGGCGCGACCTAGTGCCGATCGCCACGGACGATCTGTCGGCGGTCGGGGCGGCGTTGTTGGCGGGCGTTGGCGGCGAACTCTATGCGGATTTTGCCACCGCCTGCCAGCGCACGGTCAAGCTGGCCGAAACAGTGCATTGCGACCAGCAGCGGGTCGAATACTATCGGCGGGCTTTTGAGCGCTACCGGATGCTTTATCCGGCGTTGCGGGACTGGTACGGGGGATAGGCTAGAGAGGGTGGTCGCCGGTGATAAGTAGCCTAAACTCCGCTTTCTGCAATGAGTCGCCCGACAATCTCCACCGATTGCTCCATGCACTCCCGCCCGTATGCGGCGCTGGCGTCGCGGGGGTCTTGGCCGCCGACTCCTTGCGGCCACACGCTCCGGTCTGCCGACAACTGCCCGAGATCTACCAACTCCTCCCGATAGTGCATTACCAGCGACGTTTCGTTGCGGGCGGCGTGGTCCATTTGGCTTTTCCATTCCCGCGCTACTTCTTCCGTAACGCCCGCTAGCTTGAGGCCAAAGCGCTGCTCTCGCTCGGCCATGGCCGCCAGCCAAGCCCAGCGGCTCGGCCCGTGTCCGTCGGCGAATACGAACTTGAAGCCCGTGCGCTTGATCTGCGCTAAAATTGCGTCGACTAGCATTGCGAAAAATCCGTCCGACACCCAGTAGCAGCTGCCGTCTAGCTGGCGGTGGGGATCGGTGCTGTCGGCGCAGTCCATGCCATAGAGCACTTCGCCACCACCGCGATCCCACGCCCGATCGGGGCCGAGGTGAATAGGCGGCATGACAATGCCACCAAAGCACTGGGCGCACTCGACCATCAGCGCTTCGCTCTGAATCGCGTCGCTGCCCAACGGCAAGTGCTCGCCGTGCCATTCGAGCGTACCCAGCGGCAGATACGCAACGGGTTTAGTCGCCAGTCGCTGGCGAAACTCGCACGGTAACAAATCGGCATATCGGACCTTTTCCATAGACCTTTCTCCGTCAAAGTGTTGCACTATTGTCGGCTGACAATACTAGGGGCATTTTTATTTTATGACGATCCCGCGCCAGACAAACGGCGCAGATTCTCCACCAAACTCAATTTCGGCCCAGCTGTGCGGCAGTAGCTTGGTTCCGGTCGCATCGAGCACGGCCCCGCCGATTTTTTTATAATGCCAGTTAAGTTAGTGAAAAAAGCGGCGGGCTGGGCGAAAATTTTTACCAGAGTGATTCGACCACGCGGAGATACGGGAGTTTAGAAGATGGAGCAGCAATGGCGAGAACGGCTGGGGACGGTGACGCTGGAGCCTTGTGGGCCAGTAGTGGCCGGTAGCTACCAGCAATGGACTTTGACCCTGATTGTCGGTAGCTACGGTATTGACGAGCGCGGCACCATTAAGATCGCCCAGCGCTTTGCTTGCGATATGCAGCCGGCCCAATTCGGCGATCCGGCCGCGCCGGCGTATTGCACAGTGCAGACCAATGGAGCGGCCAAGCTAGCACCGCGTTTTGCTCGCAAAGGACACCAGCGGCCGTGGATGCGCTGGTGCGTGGTGATTGATGTGTACGATGGCTCGCTCGCGCCCGGCGATACAGTGACCGTGGTCTTGGGCGAGCGCTGTGGCGGTTCGCCGGGGATTCGGGTGCAGACCTTTGTCGAGTCGGCCCACGAATTCCGCGTTTTCGTCGATCCGACTAATGCGTCGGTGGCTCGAGCCGTGGCGGATTCGCCCAAGTTTCCCATTGTCGCGGGCGAGGCCGTGGAATTGGTGTGCATAGTGCCCAGCCAGGCGGTGGTGGGGCAAGCGGTTGAAGTTTTTGTCAAAGGGCAGGATAGGTGGGGCAATCCGACGGCGGTGGCCGGGCCGGTTGAGCTGGGTTGGCAAGGGGCAGGGGAGATTGTCGTTGCCGGGGACAAGGTGTCCTTTTGCGCTCCGGGTAATGGACGGCTGATGGCAGCGGCGGGCGGCTTGCGCTGTTACAGCAATCCAATCGCCGTTTGTGCGACCACCCCGCCGTGGCAGCGCTACTGGGGGGATTTGCACGCCCAATCCGACGCTACCGTCGGCGTGGGCACCGAAGCGGAGTACTTCACTTTTGCCCGCGACTGGGCGCGGGTGGATTTCGCCTCGCATCAGGGTAATGATTTCCAGGTTGACGACCGAGACTGGCAGCGGCTCAACGAGACCGTGCGGGCTTTTCAGCGGGACGGCGAGTTCGTGGTTTTTCCCGGCTACGAGTGGTCGGCCAATTCTCCGGCCGGCGGGGACCGCAATGTCTTTTACTTTGCCGAGGGGCTGCCGATTGTGCGCAACAGCCACTGGCAGATCCCGCACGTGCCCGAAGACGAGGTGTCGCCCGCGCATCCGGCCGATGTGTTTTTCGCGCGGCTCGCTGACTTGGTGCCGCGCGACCAAGTGATTATCGGCTCGCACGTGGGCGGGCGCTGGGCCGACGTGAAAGCGTATTTCGACCCCGAGGCGCACAATCTGGTGGAGGTCGTATCGAGTTGGGGCGTGTTCGAGTGGATGCTATTCGACGCGCTGGACTGCGGCCATGTGGTTGGGGTCATGTGCAACAGCGATGGCCACAAAGGGCGGCCTGGGGCCGAAGGGCCGGGGGCTGGCGAGTTTGGCATTGCCGGTGGTCTGACCTGTGTGTTGGCCGGTGCGTTATCGCGTGCGAGCGTATGGGAGGCCCTGTGCAATCGGCACTGTTACGGCACTACTGGTGCGCGGATACTCCTAGAGGTCCAGATAGCTGGTGCGCTCATGGGCTCGGTGGTGCAAGGTGTGGGCTCGGTGGATATTAGCACCCAGGTCGTGGGAGCAGCACCGCTGGAGGTGCTACAAGTGTATCGCGGTCG
This sequence comes from Candidatus Latescibacterota bacterium, assembly GCA_965221515.1. Taxonomy (GTDB): domain Bacteria; phylum Latescibacterota; class UBA2968; order UBA8231; family UBA8231. Next base: position 1,297,480 of record OZ244897.1, on the reverse strand, counting down.
GCAATTGCTCGCCGAGGTTCGGCCGCCTGAATTCCGGGATTTGAGGCATTCTAATAAGGTGCGGCTGATGTGGTCTGGGTCGCGTATGCGTGGGCGCGGGCGGCGGGTGAATTGGTCCGGGATTATCCGCACCACCCAGGCGCGTATCTTGGCGGCAACTACGGTTAGCTTTGACTCGGCGGCCGATGGCATTACCGCGACCGAGCCACAGGCCGTGGTTTTTCAGTCGCAGACTACGGGGGATTGCGACGGCATTGAGCTGGTGTTGGACAACGGGCGGATTGGCCGCTTGGTGTTCGAGTCAGCGGCTGGGGCGACCGAGGTTGATTTGGCGGGGCTGGGTTACGAGCCGCTGCGTTTTAACTACGGTGGCTTGGACATGCAATTAGTGGTGCAGCGCTATCCCGAGCGAGTGGAAGCACTGGAATTGACGTTGGAGACTGTGGATCAGCCGCCGGAGGAAGGGCCGGCGGCTTATTTTGTCAAAGTCATTCAGGGTGACGGGCAGATGGCTTGGTCGAGCCCGGTGTATGTGTTGAGGTGAGGTGAGCGACGTTGGGCGAAAACAGGATACTTCGCGGCCCAATGCAGGCTGTTCATCTACCTTCTTTTTTTGTTAAAGAGGTAAGCGCGGTTTTTGCCGCCTGTCTCGCCGTTTTTAGCAGATTGCGTTCCTCCGGCTCAAACCAGCCCAGTCCCACGCCTCCAGCGAAAAATAAAATTCCAAAGACCGCACCTGAAGTAATTATATTTGAAACAGCAGAGTCAAAGATCAAAAAAAACGATGAGCACACGCCAATCCCACCATTGAATAAGACCATCTTGCCCAGTGTGTTCCAAGGTAGCATAGCCCGCAAAGGGGTCTCAATGACCCTCGAGGCTTTCCATATATAGTAGCCAACCTGACAATACGTACTGCAAACCAAACCTATAGCGGGGCCAAAAGGGCCGACCAAAGGAATTAGGGCAAATCCTACCGCTAGCGCTATAAAAAGGTCCAGAACCGTTCCAAACAGTACGCTGCCGGCTCTGTCTGCCGCCAGCAGTACCAGGCTAGCCGTTGACACACGACATAGTAAGATCAGGGTAAATACGCGAAAATAATCTCCGCTGACGCGATAGGATGCGCCAAACAAGAGGCTCATTAAGTCAGGCCCTACCACAAATGAAAATGCCGCAAGTGGAAAAACAAAAAAAGCGATTCTTCTAGCAGCAAAATGCATAAGGTTTACAATATAGCGGGTATCTTGCTTAAGATAGGCACTTCTAAGCTCAGGTTGTAAAACGACTAACATCGAGTCAACTAGAATTCCGACAATCGGCAACTCCCAAGCCCCATTGTAGTAATAGGCAAAACTACTGGCGCTGAAATAGGGAAAATAGGAAACGGCGAGTATAAAGAGCAATTTGTCGGAAAATTTGGTCAGTACGCCAACGCCTTCTCTTAGGCCAACAGGCCAAATATAGCGAAGTTGCTTGGACGGCCAACCCCGCTGAAAGCGAAATACACAGGGCCGAATCAGCCTCCACAATACCAAAAAAACAACGATAAAGCGACATATTACGGCGAGGCTTAAACCTATAAAAACCCACTCCAGAGACTTTCCGACAAAGTACCCCAATAAGACCGCAGACAAATGAATCAACGAGAAAAAAGCTAGCGAGATTGCCAACCATTTTGGCTTGTTATAGACAATCAGAAAGGCTTCCCAAAAGCCACAAGCAATCAACCCAAAACCAATAGCTGCAACTGGCAGCAAAGGAATTATATCCGTGCCAATTCCAAACAAAGTAAATTGATAAGTGACGCCAAGCCCTCCAATACACCCTAAAAACAGCAGAGCCATACACAAATTTAGCAAGACATGCTGCAACATGAGATTGTTGCGTTGCTGCCCGGAGAGTGGGGGAATAAAAAAGTTTATGCTTATGGGGAGTCCAAATAAAAAAAGTGGGATAGCTACATTTAAAAAAACCCAAGCTTGCTGATAGTATCCATAATCAGCAGGGGATAGATTACGGGCTAAAATGACATTGATAAGGAGAAGAGTAGCAACATTTGCGAGTCGGCCAAGTGTTACCCAGCCGATTCGGCGAGTAAGGCTTAGTGACGCTATATCTATGATCGATTTGTCTGCTGCCAAGATGCTTTACTGGAGATGGCTTATTTGATTTCGGCTTCTGAATCCTTCAGCCGCTGCCCAAAAAAATCGGCAAATCTGGCCAATTTTTGTGAATATGTACAATTTTTGTGAATATGTACAATATGTACTTTTATGTCAAACCTAGCCGGATGACTTGCCGCGCCCCGGATTTTACCTCCTTTTTATAATGACCCTACACTGCACGGCAGGCAAGCGACTGGGGCAAATCCGATGTGCATTTTGGTCTGACGAGAGGACGGTCCCTTTGCGAAAGCAGGGCATTTAGCCGAGTTTGTATCGAGTCCGTTATACACGATTATGCGACTTGAGACCTCGAGATGAACACGAATCTTCTGAATGAGGCGGAGATATGCGATGCCTTCATCACCCCGGCGATCAAGGAGGCCGGGTGGGATCCGCATACGCAGATCCGCCGTGAATACACCTTTACAGATGGCCGGGTTATTGTCCAGGGCAAGCTAGGCTCGCGTGGCAAGAAGAAACGCGCTGACTATTTACTATTTTATCAACCCAACCTGCCGCTCGCCGTGGTCGAGGCCAAAGACAACAGCCATCCGGTCGGCGGCGGGATGCAGCAGGCACTTGGCTATGCCGAAGCCCTCGACGTGCCGTTTGTGTTTTCGTCAAATGGCGACGCCTTCCTGTTCCACGACCGCACCGGCCAGTCGGACTCCATAGAAAAGCAGATTGGTTTGGACGAGTTTCCATCCCCGCACGAGTTGTGGCGGCAGTACCAGGCTTGGAAGGGACTCGACGAAGAATCGGATAAGCTCGTCCGTCAGCCTTACTATTCAGATCCCGGCAAGGGACTTCGGTACTATCAGCGAGTTGCCGTTCAGCGAGCAGTCGAAGCCATTACATGTGGACAGCGCCGGGTGCTGATGGTCATGGCCACCGGCACCGGCAAGACGTTTGCCGTCTTTCAGATTATATGGCGATTGTGGAAAGCCGACAAAGTCAAGCGAGTGCTGTTCCTCGTGGACCGAAATATTCTCGCGGACCAGACTGTCACCAACGACTTCAAGCCCTTTGGTTCGGTTATGACCAAGGTCCGCAACCGCGATATGGACCCGAGTTACGAGATTTATATCGCGCTCTACCAAGCGGTCAGCGGCAGCGAGGAGGAGAAGAATGTTTATCGGCAGTTCAGCCGGGAATTTTTTGACTTGGTGGTCATTGACGAGTGCCACCGGGGCAGTGCCCGTGAGGCGAGTGCGTGGCGGGAGATCCTCGATTATTTTGCGCCAGCCATCCAACTTGGCCTTACGGCGACGCCCAAGGAGACTACCGAGGTCAGCACACTCAGTTATTTTGGCGACCCCATCTATACTTACAGCCTCAAGCAGGGCATTGACGATGGCTTTCTCGCGCCGTTCAAGGTCGTGCGCATTGATCTCGACAAGGACTTGCAGGGGTGGCGGCCTCCGGCGGGCATGACTGACGACCTCGGCCAAGAAATCGAAGACCGCATCTACAACCAGCGCGACATGGACCAGGTGCTGGTCCTAAACGAGCGCACCCGGCGCGTCGCCGAGAAGGTCGTCGAGTATCTGTTGGAGACCGACCCCTACGGCAAGACCATCGTCTTCTGCGAGAATATTGACCATGCCGAGCGAATGCGTTCGGCACTGGTCAACGAGGTCGCCAAGTGTCTGCCGCAGGAAGCTAGCAATACCTCGAAGTTCGTGGTCCGCATCACTGGCGATAGCGAGGAAGGCCGGCTCGCGCTCGACGACTTCATCCACCCTGAGCGGCGCTACCCGGTCATCGCTACGACTTCGAAGCTGTTGACGACCGGAGTGGATGTAAGGACCTGCAAACTCATTGTGCTCGACCAGCGTATTGAGTCGCTTATTGAATTCAAGCAGATCATCGGGCGTGGCACTCGCATTCACGAGAACGCGGGCAAGTTCTGGTTTACCATCATGGACTTCAAGCGGGCGACCGAACTGTTTGCCGACCCGGATTTCGATGGGGAGCCGGTTGTGGTCTATGGGACTGAGGGGGACGACAGTCCAGTGCCGCCGGATGATGCAGGAGGCAACGGAGCAGGTGAAGAAATCGACCTACTACCAAAAGGCAAGAAATTCGTCGTCAGTGGCGTCGAGGTGGAGGTTATCGCCGAGCGCGTCCAGTACTACAGCAAGGACGGTCGGCTTGTCACCGAGTCGCTGACCGACTATACCCGGAAGACTGTCCAAGCGGAGTACGCGACCCTCGACGATTTCTTGCAGCGCTGGTCTGAAGCAGACCGGAAGGCGGCGGTGATCAATGAACTGAGCGAGCAGGGCGTGTTTTTTGAAGCGTTGCGCGAGCGGGTTGGTCGGGACCTGGATGCCTTTGACTTGATCTGTCATGTGGTCTATGGCCAGCCCCCGCTCACCCGGCGCGAGCGGGCTGAGAACGCGAAGAAGCGGGACGTGTTTACCCGCTACGGTGAACAAGCCCGCGCCGTGCTCGACGCTCTGCTCGATAAGTACGCGGACGAAGGACTAGCCTCGGTCGAAGACTTGGGCGTCCTGCGCGTGCAGCCACTGTCCGACCTTGGCACCCCCATAGAGTTGGTTCGGCACTTTGGTGGCAAGAACGAGTACATTGCCGCCGTGCAAGAGCTGGCCGAGGCCCTCTACGATACTGCCGCCTAGTGCGACTTGCGATCAATGTACAATACCACATCTTCATCTCAATCGCGGTAATCAGCACACATTCTGAGGGATAGTGAGGACTGACTCTATTGGCTCTATCTACCACCATTAAGTCGATTCAAGACATCATGCGCAGGGATGTGGGCGTCGATGGGGATGCCCAGCGCATTGGTCAACTCGTCTGGCTGTTGTTTCTCAAGATATGGAACGACCGCGAGCGAGAATTAGAACTGCTCGAAGAGGACTTCGCGTCTCCGTTGGTTGACGTAACTTGGGTGGAGGAGGGGGAGGCGCGCACCGCAGCAGACCTGCGCTGGAGTGCTTGGGCTGCCGACCGGGAAGGTGCTACCGGCGATAGATTGCTCACCTTCGTCAACGATACGCTGTTTCCTGCGCTCAAGGGCATGGAGGTTGAGGCGCCGAGCGAGAAAGAGGATGCGCGGATGAGTCGCCGTCGCTTGGTGCGCGGCGTCTTTGAGGACGCTTACCAGTACATGAAGTCTGGTATTCTGCTGCGACAAGTGGTCAACAAGATCGAGGAAGACATTGACTTCAACGACGCTACCAATCGGCACTTGTTCGGCAATATCTACGAGCAACTGCTCAAAGACCTCCAAGGTGCCGGGAATGCTGGCGAATACTACACCCCACGAGCGGTGACTCAATTCGCGGTTGATATGATTAATCCTCGCCTTGGCGAATCGGTGCTTGACCCGGCCTGCGGCACCGGCGGCTTTCTGGCCTGCACTATTGAGCATATTCGCCAGCAGGACGTGAAGACGCCCGCGCAAGAGGCGCAGCTTCAGGCTAGCATCCAAGGCGTTGAGAAAAAGCCCCTGCCGCACTTGCTGTGTACCACCAACATGATCGTACATGGCATTGACGTGCCGACCGGCATTCGGCACGACAATACGTTGGCGCGGCCCTTGCGCGACATCAGTATGCGCGACCGGGTTGATGTGGTGCTTACCAATCCACCCTTCGGCGGCATGGAGGAGGACGGCATTGAGCACAATTTCCCGCGCGAGTTCCGCACCCGCGAGACCGCAGACTTATTCTTGCTGCTGATCGTCGAACTACTCAAGCCGGGTGGTCGGGCGGCCGTGGTACTGCCGGATGGGACGTTGTTTGGCGAGGGTGTGAAGACGCGGCTGAAAGAGCGCTTGCTCACCGATTGCGAGTTGCACACCATCGTGCGTCTGCCCAACGGGGTGTTCGCGCCGTACACTGGCATCAAGACCAATGTGCTGTTTTTTGAGAAGGGGAGGCCCACCACTGAGGTTTGGTACTACGAACATCCCTACCCAGAAGGCTACAAGTCTTACTCCAAGACCAAGCCGATGCGCATTGAAGAGTTTGGACCGGAGAAGGCGTGGTGGGATAATCGGGTTGAAAACGAGTTTGCGTGGAAGGTGGGCGTTGACGAAATACGCGAGCGCAACTTTAACCTCGATATGGCCAATCCGAATACTGTGGAGGATGGGCCCGGTGATCCGCGGGAATTGTTGGCCTTGTATGAGAAGGAACGGGCGGCAGCGGCAGCAGTGCAAGAGCAGTTGAAGCAGGCGTTGGCTGAGGCACTGGAGCGGACGGCATGACGCCGAGGGCATTCATCGAGATTTTTGATATAGTTGCGGAGGCCCCTAGGGGGATTGAGCGGCTGCGGGAATTGGTGCTTCAGCTTGCGGTGCGGGGGAAATTGGTGCCGCAGGACGAGGGGGACGAGCCGGCTTTGGAGTTACTGAGACGCGCTAAGGCGGCAAAGATCCGGGAGGCGATTGAGCGTAAGATCCGTAGGGATAGCGAGCCTGAGCTATCTGAGTCGGTAGGAGAAGCTAGCTCTCCAACTCACTGGGTTTGGACACACCTCCATAATTTCGCTCTAGTGCTTGGCGGAAAACGCTTACCTGCTGGTGCGTCCTTTTCTGCCGAGAAGACTGGCAACGTTTACATCCGCGTTACAGATATGAAAGACGGGTCTATTTCGACTGACGACCTACGATATATATCGGATGATGTGCAAGCTCGAATTGCCAAATATACTATTGATCGAGAGGACCTATATATCACAATCGCTGGAACTATCGGAGATGTCGGCGAGGTTCCTGAGCACTTTCACGGTCAGAATCTGACAGAGAATGCGGCGAAGATCGTATTCCGTGAAGTGGGCAAGAAGTTTCTTCTCTTGGTTCTCCGCTCAGGAGATGTGAGAGAACAGTTTCAAGAGAAGATGAAGCAGATGGCCCAGCCGAAACTGGCCCTGAAACGTATCTCCGGTGTTCGTGTGCCGCTTCCACCTCTCGCCGAACAACACCGCATCGTCGCCAAGGTCGATGAACTTATGGGGCTGATTGATCGACTGGCGACTGCGCGGTGTAGTCGAGAGGCTGCCCGCACCGCAGCGCGCGACTCGGCCCTCGCTGCGCTTCGCAATGCCGCTACCTCCGAAGAGGTTGGGACTGCATGGACGCGCATTGACGAGCAGATGGACGACTTGTTCGCTGAGCCTGACGATTTGGTGCCGCTGCGCGAGGCCGTGCTTCAGCTTGCGGTGAGAGGGCGGCTGGTGCCGCAGGACGAGGGGGACGAGCCGGCGAGCCAAGTCCTTGAATCCGCCACAAAGGAAAAAGCGAATCTGGTCAAAGAGAAGAAGTTGAGAAAGCGTAAGCCGGAAGGCCCTCTTATGCCTGATGAGATTCCTTTTGGGGTTCCACAGTCTTGGATATGGGTACGGCTCCATGATCTAGCTCACGACCTTGGACAGCAGGTACCTGACGAAACATTCTCCTATATTGATGTAAGCGTCGTCGACAATAGACGCGGTCTAGTTCCGAGCGAGGTTCCTGTTCTCGATCCTAGTACTGCACCTTCACGTGCTCGAAAGTTAGTTAGCCTCGGGTCTGTAATTTACTCTACAGTTCGCCCGTATCTGCTCAACATCGCAGTAATCGAACGTGAATACTCTCCAATGCCGATTGCATCTACGGCCTTTGCCGTTTTGCATCCGTATTCCGGGGTGCATAGCCGGCTCTTATTCTTCTGGCTTCGCTCTCCATTCTTTATTGATTTCGTTACCGCCCAGATGAAGGGAGTAGCGTATCCTGCTATCAGTGATACTGATCTACTTCGCGCTCCGGTGCCACTCCCTCCGGCTGCTGAGCAACACCACATCGTCGCCAAAGTCGATGAGCTTATGGGGCTGATTGATCGGCTGGAACAGCACCTCGTCGCCAAAAGGGAATATCACGAAGCCTTAGCTGCTGCCGTCAATCAATACAAGGGTATGGAGTAAAACTATCAGTTACCTTGGACTGGGCTTACTGGCGAATATACCGCTCGATTTCGGCAGCGTCCCCTTGTCCTTTGACCACATTGCAGTAGTGACAGTCAGATGTACATTCGACTGTTCGCCGCCCGACCGTGCCACGATCTCCTCGGTAATTGAGATGATTATTAGGCTGCCGAATGCCAGTTACAGCCGCCATAAACTCGGTGACACCGAGGGAAGCGACAACACCGTTTAGCGAAACGACCGAGGGACCGATCTCATCAAGGTTGCGGCGAGCAATTCCATAGACAGCATCTTCGTTATCGAGTATTGCCTTTGGCGAAAGAAACCGATGCACTTCGGTTTTGCAAAGAAGCCCTTGACAAGAAAGACACCCATTGTCGCCAGTCACAAACACGATGCGACCCCCATAACAGTTCGGCTCTGGTACATCTGATGCTAAGTCAAAGTAGGGTTTTTCGTATGCAAGGCAGGTCTCGTTCAATACAAACCGGACACCATCAGAGTCCACGCATCCAAATACGTAATCAGAATTGCGTAGTGCCTTGATAGCAGTAGATGAAGGGAAGCGGTCGCTGATGACGGACACTTTAGTTGATGGATCAATGAGTTTCGAAAGCCTTTGACCTAACTCAACCTTAAACGATCCTGGAATAGGGTCGTCGTGCCAAGCACCGATATAGCGATTGCGGTTCGACGCTGAGAGCTCTTCGTGGTCAATGAGGGTGAGTTCCTCGACACCAAGCAACACAAGTTGCTGCACAACATGCGTCCCAAGACCGCCGACACCGACAATAGCTACTCGTGTGCGACGTAGTGCCTGTTGACCCTCCTTGCCGAATAGCAGTTCGTTACGGTCAAAGCGATTATCAGTATCCATGGTCTGGTACCATCTCCTCAGAGAAGCATTTGTTGGCTTGTGTAGATCTGTTTCGACACGAATACCGGAAAGTGGTATTGGCTCAGTGGGTTCCTGAGTCCAGGCCAAAGCATCAAATTCGGTTGGAGCGACGACGATGGCTATATAGGGGCGGCGTTGTAGTCGCCAGCGCATATGTGGCACTGTCTCCTGTAATCCCCGCAGATCCGACAACGAGAATGCCGCTGATTGGGCCCCGGGATGTGAATGGAGCTCCACCAGCGTCGCGCCATAGTCATGGGCACGCTTGATAAGAGTACGGCGACAGGCATCGGTGAGTTCAAGATAGTCGTCGTACTGTGCGGCAAAATCGTCAGGCCCAAGAAGCGCCTTATCGATTACTTCGAATACTAGCTCCCCGTTAGCGGTTCGGCTAGTGCAGAACAGGAATGCGGCCTGTTCGAGCGACGAGTGAGCTGGCAGCAGGTGATTCCATAGGGCTTGGCGCAATTTCGGCGTCAAGTCAAGGATATGGGCGGTCATTTTCCCTCCTCGAAGCGCTTGACGAAGCTACGCACCCAGCCCCAAAGGTTTGAGCCAGTCGCGACATCGGCTGTCTGCTGCCAATTTTCTGGAGACCAAGACAAAAAGCGCCAAGTGCCCACAAAGGGCGGTTGATGTGTCGCAGAATGCTCGTCTGGGGGATGACCTTCGTACATCAATTCTATAGGTATATAGAACCCATACGGTTCTGCGCCAGGATAACCCTGAGTAACCGAGAAGGCCACTACCGTCGTATCCGACGACCAGTTGGGAGCCGTACGTACGGCCTCCACTCTAAACCAGTGAATGTCCGAGGTCTCGATATGTTCGACTACGTCGTAGTGTAGGCGGAGCAGAGCAAGCTCCTCGTTGATTCGCGTCTCCGTACTCATCCGCGTTTCCAGCGGAGCTTCTTGCCATAGACCAAGCCAGGCTTAAGGGTAACGACCTCATGCGGTGAGAGTTGGCGTTCATTTTGATCCGCATCTACCTCAATGACACCTTCAGAAGGGTCCCAGCCGCCGAGTTCCGCGATTTTTTCAGTCGTAATCGTGCTTTTGAGCCAATGGTGTTCTTTATCTTCAATACACAACAGAAAACTCGGTGCCGTACGAAACCGCTCTAGGGCTTCGCCCGTGAGCGATACGCTTTCATCGTCGGCAATGAGGCGGTCTGCCGCGTCCTGCTGTTCCAGCCATAGCTCATGAGTTGCGACATCGACTCTAGCCAGTGCTTTCATAACTCTCCCCTGAATCGTTGGAGACCCCCACATGAATCGGCGATCGTTTAGTACGAAGAGCAAAATTCTGTCGCTACAGAAGGCGATGAACCGCTCTACGCCTCTAGGGAAGAGGTCCACGGTTTCATCTAAACGGATCTCCTCCAGAACCCCATCCTCCAGCCAAGCGAAGAGAAGGTGTCCCGTAGCCGGATACAGACCGGCCTTCTCGATAACTTGCCGACCAGTCGGAATTGGGTCGTCGATCAGTACGTCTCGGAATTTGAGGTCGGTGTCGCCGACCATGATGCGGTACGGCCCGTGTTGCCGGGGTGCCCGACCTTCCGCGACACAGGCCGCGATGTCTTCGAAGTTGTCTATCTGGTTGATTGACATAGTAAACTCCTTCATTACTAATAGCTAGTTTTCCGAAGCGGCTCGAACTTGCATTTATCGCCACTATCGTGTTTTTTAGAATATAAAGACTAAGAACGTTTCCGCAATCCTTGGCAAGGCTAAATCGACATGAAAATATAAAAAATAATCGAAATAGACATTAAAAACCTCAGAAAGGCATCGAAATCGACATGAATCCCTCAAAAAATCCAGCTAAGCCGTCTGATGTCTTCAAAGATCGCCTTCGGGCGGCACGGGAGAACCTCCGTCAAATGACCCAAGCGGATCTAGCTAGAACAATCGGTTTGCCTCCAAGCTCCATCGCGCACTTTGAAAGTGGTGCGCGAAAGCCCTCGTTTGATAATCTCCGAAAGCTAGCTAACGCACTGAACGTGACGACCGATTACCTCGTTGGTCGAGCAGACGATCCAAATACCGCAGCGTCGGCCGACCCACTCTATCGGGGCGTTGCAAATCTCACAGGCCAGAACCGCAGGACTGCTGAGGACTTCCTCCGCTTTCTCGCTGAACAGGACCGTAGGCAACTAGTGGAATCGATGAATCGAGTCTCCGACTATCGTCAGAAGTTATTGGTGCGACAGGCCGAACAGTTACTCCAAGACGAAGGCCTTTTGGAATTGCCTGTTGATCTTGAAGCCTTAGCCCAGATCCGTGGGATATTTATTCAGAAGATGGACTCGACCGAGGAAGGAGTCTCAGGTATGCTGCTGCGCCATGGCGATACCTTCGGGATCTTATACTCTACTCGAATTCCAAACATAGGATTTCAGCGATTTAGTATCGCCCACGAACTCGGCCACTACTTTATTGACGGCCATTTAGACCAAATCCCATTCGATGGGAATATGCACAGTTCACGGGCAGGCTTCGTTTCCAGTGATTCTTATGAACGCGAGGCTGACCACTTCGCGGCCGGCCTCCTGATGCCGACTACGCTCGTTCGCGGAGTTATTGACGAAGAATCCGAGGGGCTGCGTGGTATCGAGGCCATCCAACAGAAAGCGAATGCCTCTCTCACTGCTGCGGCTATCCGCTATATCGGACTGACAGACATGGCTGCAGCCATCATCGTCAGCCGCAATGGCAGAGTTGACTACTGCTTTATGTCCGAAACCATGGAGTCGTTAAAAGAAATAACTTGGTTGCGCAAAGGTACGCTGATACCATCGGATACTGTTACGGAGTCGATTCTGGACAAATCGGAAGAAGAGCAGCATGAAGCTCGTGCCGAAGGCAAGATCGATATCACGACTTGGTTTGGCGGCCAAAGGTCAGTCTCTGCATGGGAGGAAGTAATCGGACTTGGAAGCTATGGGCGTGTATTGACGGTTCTCACATGCCCTAATCTCGTTGATGAAGTCTATATGGACGAGGACGAAGACTCTGACGAGGCGTTAGAGGAGAGCTGGACCCCTAGGTTTCGCCGCTGAGTCGCCGGATCATATGCCCCTCATGGTCTAAGAGATACGGGCTTTCCTGCGTTGGACACGCTTTGGTCATCGTCTAGCTTTGTAAGACTAGTGCCACTTGCAGTCGGTTGAATAGAGAGTTGCCCAAGGTATGCCTCACCGAACACGTCTCGCTCCCTGTCTCAACACATCTTCCGCGATCTTTGCGCCCGTCTTATTGGGGCCAGCGAAAATAAGATAGTATAGCGGTAGGCTATGGGTGTTTTGAATCTCTCGTGCAGTGGAAACGTGGCCGAAAACTTTCTTGAGCCGCTCTCGGTACCACTTCACGAGCACATCGCCAGAGTTTTGTATCTTAGTGGTGTTCTCTCCAAATAGACCATGATCGCGCTCGTAGAGCAGATCGTACCACTCGTCCGTCCCGAAGTATTGATCGAGCTTGCTGCGTTCTTTAGAAGTGAATTGCCCACTTCTCTTGAGCAGACGCTGGATGGCCATGCCCACGGGAAAATTTATGAAAATCTCAATGGCCTTGGTCTTGCCTATTTCGACAATGGTGTCCCAAGGTACCTGCATACCGAAAGGGTCTAAGAATACAACGCCACGCCATTCGGTCCACTGAGTCTTATCTAGCAATTTGCACAGATAGTCGTTGCAGTCTTTTTGACGTAGGTGAATCCGTGGCTTTTTACCCTCGTAGTCCTCCTTCAGCACTTCGAGTTGCTTTAAGCGCCTTTTATTAATTTCAATGAATATGTAGTCTGTGAAGGGGTTTTCTAGCTCGAGAGAGACACGCGGGGACCCGCTGATGTACTCAGCTTTACCGGTATCTCGCTCGACATAATCGGAGGTTTCAAGCAGTGATTTTTGAGCGTGATCGTCTTTTTTTTGTTGACGGATTTTAAGCGTTCCCGATCCCGCAAAAGCGTCGATATAGAAGTACCCCTTGAACTGCTGCTTACTGAGAATGGTTGTGTAGGCGTGGAGGTATTTACGGAGACACTCCAGCTTCTCTTGCGCCCAAGGGCCAACATCCTGCGGCTCGCTTACGTCATCGGCTGGCGCACCAGCCACTTGTAGCGGCTCACCAACCTTCTGACCCATCTCCACTTCTGGATACTCCAGCCATTGCCGTCCATCGAGTGCATTCCCACCCGCTTTCGGAGTGCGCCCACCCCATTGCTTGAAGAAAAAAGCGACGTGCTGGGCCTGACACTGGTCGCGCAAGGCCCGCACCCATTCTGCCTGCACCGGACGTGCTCCCGGCCCGCTTTCACCCCCGGCGATTACCCAATGAATATCCGCCAAATCCACCGCGCCGATTGAACCGAGCAATGGCTCGAAGGAAACGAAGCGCACAGAGGCGTTGGTCTGTTGCAAATGACGGAGGCGCGTCAAAGCCGACTGGTTTTCGACGGATACGCCCAGCCAGATATGGGGCGGAGCCGCTTGGCCCCGGTAGCGCACTTGGACGAAACGGCGCATCAGCGAACTGCGCTTGGTAAGCACTTGGTAGATATGCCAATCGGCGCACTCCATGGTGTCGAATACGCGCTCAATGTACTCGATGGGAATGTCCTTGTGGAAGAGATCGCTCATCGAATTGACGAAAATGAACTGTGGGCGCCGCCACTGCATGGGTTGTTCGAGGCGTTTGGGGCGAAGGGTCAGGTCGAAACCCGACTCAAAAGGGTGTCCCGCGACGCCACGAAAACGCTCGGAAAAACGCTCGGCATAGCAATGGTCGCAACCGGCGCTAACCTTCGTGCAGCCGGTGACTGGGTTCCAAGTGCTGTTAGTCCACTCGATAGTGCTCTTGTGAGCCATGAGAAACCCCTGGGTAAGTAAAAATTGAACCTGAACAAAAGTATAGTATTGTCAATCCAATGTCAAGGTAATCTTGGGTAAGAGAGACCTATTAAGCGACGTTACTCAGCTTTAGGCTAGCATCCAAGATGTGGAGAAGAAGTCCCTGTCGCACTTGCTGTGTAGAACCTGAACAAGAATTAGGTGCTCCCGCATTCCAATCCAACATTTCCTACAGCTCCACCCGCTTTCCGCTGTGCACCGACTCAAAAGCCGCCTCGACCACTCTGAGTGTGCCGTCGGCGTGATCGGCCATATAGGTGGGGGTCTCTTCTCCGCGCATACATTGCTGGAAAAAATCGATGGCCGGCTGGAAAGGCGGCGTGCCGGTCTGGAAGGTCTCGCTACGGCGCTGGTCAGAGCCGACAATTAGGTCAAAGCTGCTCTCCGCGCCGGGATGGTATGGAGCGGGTACAACCAGTCGGCCCTGATCCCCCGCGATGAGGGCATGAGCACCGCCGCGGCCCTCGAAACTGCAGTACAAGGTCGCGGTGACGCCGGCGGGGTATTCGAGGATGAGCGAAGTGGCCACATCTACTCCGGCTTGCGAGTCAAAGCGCATGTGTGCCTGGACGCTCACTGGGTCGGTGCCGGCGATGAAGCGCGAAAAGGTGATGGGATACACGCCGCCATCGTATATGCTGCCGCCGCCCAACGCTTTAATCAGGCGGATGTTGCTGGGGTCGTTGATGACGTAGGTCATGCCGGCGTTAATGTGGCGCAGGGTGCCGATCTCGCCCGCCGCGATGATCTCCTTGAGGCGGCGGCTTTGGGGATGGTGCACAAAGACAAAAGCCTCAAAGAGCAACACGTCGGCCTGGCGGCAAGCCTCGACCATTTGCCGGCCCTCGGCTGCGGTGACGGATAGGGGTTTTTCGCAAAAGACGTGTTTGCCGGCCGCGGCGGCTTTGATGGTCCATTCAGCGTGTAGCGAGTTGGGCAGCGAGATGTAGATGGCGTCGATGTCAGGGTGATCGAGCAGGGCTTGGTAACTGCCCAGTGCGACGGGAATATCGTGTTCTCGGGCAAAGGCGTCGGCGGTGGCTTGGCTGCGGCTGGCTATGGCATAGACTTGGGCAGCGGGCGTGGCGCGAGCCGAGGGGATAAAGGCGGTGACGCCAATTCTGGCGGTGCTGAGAATGCCCCATTTGATGGGGAGTGAACGGGTCATGGAAGAGCCTCCTGCGGCCTGATTTTATGGGATTTTACCATCTATATTAGCTCAAATAGACCAACGAAGTAAATGCGGCCGGTTTTTCAGCGAGGTAGCCAGAGCTCCCAATGCGATTGCGGCCCGCCGCCGGGATAGTATCTTGATCCAGTCCAGCAGGGGTTTTCAGACCGCTGCTAAAAGACTGGGTCTTGTCAACGCCGGTGTCTGCGCTTTGATTTGCTGCCTATGGATAATTCGCAAGAACAACCCGTCTCAGAGCCGCGCCAGGTCGGCTACATCTGGATCGTCTATTTGTTACTCTACGCGCTGGCCGTGCCCTGGTACTGGCCCGAAGGGTATCGGGGGCCGCTGGTGCTGGGCTTTCCGCTGTGGGTAGCGGTATCGCTGGGAGCGGTGCTGTTGTTGGCGGCTTGGACGGGCTTTGTGATCCGCCGCTATTGGATTGATACCGAGGAGGAAGCGTGATGGGCGGCATGGTGTTTGGCCCGGGGGCACTCATCGCGGTGGGGCTGTACCTCATATCGATGATCGGCGTGGGGTGGATTGCGCGGACGCGCCGCCGCTCCAACAGCATGGCCGATTTCTATCTGGCGGGGCGCTCGATGGGCCTGCTGGTGCTCTTTTTGACGCTCTATGCAACCCAGTACAGCGGCAATACGCTCTTTGGCTACACCGGCAAGACCTACCGCATCGGCTTTGAGTGGGCGGCATCGGTGCTCTTTATGTTCTCGATCATCGTCGGCTACATGCTCTTTGCTCCACGTCTTGTGGTGCTGGCGCGCCAAAAGGGGTTTATCACCCCTGGCGACTACATTACCCACCGCTTCCGCTCGGCGGTGCTGACGCTGTTGAGCACGATCTTGATGATCTACGCATTGGGCAACTACGCGCTGGCCCAACTCAAGGCGATGGGCGCGGCAGTGGAGGGGATCACCGATGGCGCGATTCCCGGCAGCTACGGCATTATTGGCTTGGCGGTGATCATGGTTATCTATGAGACCTTGGGAGGAATGCGCTCAGTGGCGTGGACGGATGTGATGCAGGGGGGCATACTGCTGTTGGGCTTTGGCATTTTGGTTTTTCTCATCCCGCAGCAACTCGGAGGGGGCTTGGGCCATGTGGTGGCCCAACTGAGCGAAATGGACCCACCCAAGGTGCAAGCGCCGAGCCTAGAGGGGGCCAACAAGTGGATCAGTTACGCGCTGCTGTTGGGTTGCGGCGCGGCCATTTACCCCCAGGCGATCCAACGGCTTTATGCTAGCCGCTCGGTCGCGGTGCTCAAGCGCTCGCTGACGCTGATGGCCTTTATGCCGCTTACTACTACGCTGGTGGCCTTGATCTGCGGCGTGACGGCCGCGGTGGTATTGCCCGAGCTGAGCAAAGCAGAAAGCGAACAGGTGTTGGCCCGGCTCTGTGCGCTGGTGATGGGCGAGTCGGCGCTGGGCTACTGGTTGGTGGTGGCGATTTTTGCCGCCGTGCTGGCGGCGCTGATGTCCACGGCCGATTCGGCCCTGTTGTCTATATCGTCGATGTTCACCAAAGACATTTACCTGCCGTATTTCCGGCCGCAGGCCACCGAGGCCGAGTTGACGAAGGTGGGCAAGATATGCTCCTGGGTCATCGTCGCTTTGCTAGTCGCGGTGGCGATTGGCACTGATGCGACCTTGGTGCGGCTGCTGGAGCTGAAGTTCGAGGTCTTGATCCAGGTTGTGCCGTGCTTTTTTCTCGGGCTGTACTGGAAGCGGCTGTCGGCGCGGACGGCGCTGGTGGGCATGGTGTGTGGGTTGGCGGTGGCACTGGGGTTGACCTTTGGGGGCCAGCCGATGGTCTGGGGCTTTCACGCCGGAGTGCTTGGGCTCGTCGTCAACGCGGCGGTCTGCGCTATCGGCACCTTTTGTAAACCAGCGACATCAAAGTAGAAGGAGGCCTATGCGCCCAGCAGCCAAGCGATTTCTCGTCGATCTACTCAGCGCCCCTAGTCCTTCGGGTTACGAAGGGCCGGTGCGGGCGGTGTGGAAGGACGCGGTGGCACAATACGCCGACCGCGTCGAAGTCGATGTGCACGGCAACACCATCGGCGTCCACAACGAAGCTGGCCGCCCCAAGATCATGTTCGCCGGGCACGCCGACGAATTGGGTTTCCAGATCGTTTACATCGACGACAAAGGGTATCTGTACTTTGACACCATCGGCGGCTTTGACTTGCAACTTGTGCCAGGCCGCAAGGTGCGCATCCACACCGCGCAGGGGCCGATCTTGGGCGTGTTGGGCAAAAAGCCCATTCACCTGATGAAGGTAGCCGATCGCACCAAAGTACCGGACAAACACGACTTGTGGATCGATATCGGTGCTGCCGACGCGGACGAGGCGCGGCAATTGGTGGCCATCGGCGATCCGGCAACCTACGACGCCAACGTTGAGGAACTGCGCAATGGGCTGGTGGTGTCGCGGGGAATTGACAATAAGGCCGGTGCTTGGGTGATAGCCGAGGCGTTGCGACGGGTGAGCCGCGCCAAGCGCAAGTGCCGCGCTGGGGTGTATGCGGTGGCCACCGTCCAGGAGGAAGTGGGGTTGCGGGGAGCCAAAACTAGTGCTTATGGGGTCGATCCGCTGGTGGGTATTGCCGTGGATGTTACTTGGGCTACCGACCATCCAGATGTCGATAAGCGCCAAGTCGGCGAGTGCAAGCTGGGCGGAGGGCCGGTTATTTTGCGCGGGGCCAACGCCAATCCAGTCGTGTGCGAGCGACTGGTGCAGGTGGCTAAAAAGAACAAAATTCCCTATCAGATTCAAGCCGAGCCAGGCGGCACCGGCACGGACGCCAACGCCATCCAACTCAGTCGGGCCGGGGTGGCTACCGGCTTGGTCAGTGTGCCGCAACGCTACATGCACACTCCGGTCGAAATCGCGTCCCTGGCCGACTTGGACCACACCGCCAAGCTGCTGGCCGAGTTCGCCCTGACCGTCGATGAAAGGACGAGTTTTATACCATGAAAATAACGGCTGTCGATATTTGGACCGTAGTAGTGCCGACGATTCCCGGGCGGGTGCATAGCCCCGAATGCGTGGCCGAGACCGGCTGGGACCAAGTGCCCAAGCACATCGTGCGCCTGAATACGGATACTGAACTGGTGGGCTTGGGTGAGACCGGCCGGGGGGTGCCGATAGAACAGGTCGGCGCAGGGGCGGCCCAGCTTGTGGGCCAAGACCCCGAGCAACTGACCTTGCAGGATATTTTCGCCACCCGCTACGACGGCACCGAGCAACTGCCGACGGTGGGGGCCGGACCGGCGTACGATGCCTTTGAGATGGCGGTTTTTGACTTGGTGGGCAAGGCGCGTCAGGTGCCGGTACACGCGCTGTTGGGCGGTGCCGTGCGCGATCGGGTGCGCGCCGATTACTGGATGGGGCACCAGACGCCTGAAGACGGCAAGCGGACGGTTGAACGAGCCCTCGCGCATGGGTTCAAAGGCGTCAAGATCAAGTGCAAGATCGAGGAGCCGATGGTCGAGCGGCTAAAGGCCATGCGCGAGGTGGGCGGGGTGGATTTCAAGGTAACGGTCGATCCCAACGAGCGCTTCCACACCGCTGAGCAGACCATCGAACTAGCCAAGCAGCTAGCGGCCGTGGGCAATGTAGAGGTCTTTGAAGATCCGATTCCTAAGTCCGACTTGGAAGGCTATATCCAGATCCACG
The DNA here is from genome assembly GCA_965221515.1 of Candidatus Latescibacterota bacterium. Classification (GTDB taxonomy): domain Bacteria; phylum Latescibacterota; class UBA2968; order UBA8231; family UBA8231. The sequence continues at coordinate 1,278,699 of OZ244897.1, read as the reverse complement.
AGGCGATTGACCTGCCGGTGGCTATGCACGTGGGGAGCGGACCGCAGATTATCCGCGCCATTAAAGCCGAGGTGGTCGATTGCCTGAATTTGAGCGGCAGCCTCGTGGGTTTTCAAAAGAACGCGGCCGTAGCAGCGGCGGCGGGCCTACGCTGCTGGCACGGGTCGGGCAATGACTTGGGCATTGTCGATACGGCGTACGTCCACGCGGCGGCGGCGGCACCCAACTGCACGATGGCTTCGGATTTTGTCGGGAGTTGGACGCGCGAGGACGACCTGATTGTCGAGCCGATTCCTTTTGTCGATGGATACGTGCCCACGCCCATGCAGCCGGGTTTGGGCTGTGTGCTGGACGAAGAAGCCTTGGTTCGCTACGTTCAGGGGCGCGAAATGGTCTCTTGAGTGGGGGTAATCCATTTACCATCCTGTGCGTCGGGAGCGGCTTGGCGCACTTAATCTCTTATCTGAGGAGTAGGAGGAATAGTATCATGGACAAATGGTGGGATAAAGTCACGGCTTTAGTGCTGTGTAGTGCGCTGGTGCTGGCCGCCTGTAGTAGCGACGACGACGAGGCCGCACCCCTGGAGCCCGAGCCGGGACCGGCCGCGGAGATAACGCCTGAAATCGTCGGCTTATACGGCACGCTGGTCTCCAGTTTCACGAATGTCTTCTTTGCCGTGGCGGTCGGTGGGACGTCGGTGGAGGGAGAAGGCGGTGGCTCGGTGGAAATCGCGGGCAACGAATGGGTGTTGCAGGATTTTTCGCCCGACGGCGAGTTGATAGTAAACGGCACCTTGAACGTCGGGGTGACTGAGACGCCCATTCCGCTGGTCGGGACGGTTGTCCTGTCTGGATCACATGACGCCGAGCTCGTGCTCGACATGGCGATCGCAGTCGAAGGCACCGATTTATCTGCTACCGGGACGATGACCATCGACGGTGCACAATTTAATGTCGCGGAGCTTTCGGCCGCGGCCGAAGCGGCGGCTGCGGCGGCTGCGGCGGCTGGCTAGTAGAGGCCGTGCGGCCTTGGTGTTTGGTCGCGGCCCTAGCCTGGTGCTGGGGCTGCGACCGCGGTCTCGAGGTCGAGGCCACCGGGCAGACCGGGATCGCCGGTCGGCTGCATTTTGTCGGCGAGTGGCCCGCGATCGTGGAGCAGGTAGCGGTGGCCGTCTATCGCGAGCCGCCGGCTTCGCTGGCCGATTTTTTTCGCATCAATGGCTGGGATACCGAGGTCGCGCTCGGAACCGAGTCGTACGACTATTTCGTTCCCTTAGATGGAGAAGGCGTATATCAGTGGATTGTCGTGGCTTGGCGCCAAGCGGACCAGTTTTGGGATCTCACCTCGCTTTTGGGCTGCTATTACCTGCCTGGAGCCGACCTTCCCGCGCCGGTGGAAGTCGGGCCGGGGGAAGTTGTCTCTGACATCGATATCGAAGTCAACTTCGCGGTGTTGGACCATGAGACCGAGTTTAGCACTGCTCTATGCGAGCGCGTTTTGCCTGCTGAGCTGTTGGCCGAGTTCGGCCGCTGATATCGTCGTCCGCGTCCTCGACGCTGGCGATCAAACCCCACTGCCCGGCGCGACGTTGACGGTGCTGGGGATGGAGTTGGGGGGATACGCCAACGAAGAGGGCTACTGCCGGATCGATGGTTTGCCGCCCGGCCAATACGACCTGCTTTGTTCGCATATTGGTTATCGTTCCTACACGCTACGCGACGTTGCGCCCGGGGCAGAAGAGCGCGTCGTCGCCCTCGAACCCACGGCGGTCGAAGTGCCCGAGCTGGTCGTTTCCGCTGCCCGCCGCTCCCAGACTTTTGCTCAAGCCCCCATTAGCATCTCAGTAGCCGATGCCGAGCGCATCGCCGATCACAACGCCTTCTCGCTGACCGGCCCCCTGCGCTATGTCTCGGGTATCAGCCAAGTCGGAAGCCAGCCCGTCATCCGCGGATCGAGCGGCTACAGTCGCGGCACGGGCAGTCGGCTGCTGATGCTAGTGGATGGATTTCCAATGCTGTCGTCAGATGTCGGCGACATCAAGTGGGATGCCGTGCCCCTACAGCAAGTCGAGCGCGTGGAAGTAGTCAAAGGAGCTGGCTCGGCCCTGTACGGCACGGGTGCTTTGGGCGGGGTAATCAACGTGCTTACCCGCGATCCGGCGCACCAGCTAGGCACCCGTTTTCGGCTGCTCAGCGGACTGTATAGCCAGCCGACGTATAGCCAGTGGCGCTGGCGCGAGTCCGCGATGCACTTTGTCGGGTTTGACTTGGGGCACAATCGAGTCTTGGGTCGGACCGGCTTGGCACTGAGCGGCGGCCACAACCGCAGCACCGGGTACCACCAAAACGGCGATAACCGCCGCTACCATCTCTATGCCAAGGCCGTGCATCGCTTCTCGGCGACGAACTATTGGCGCGTGATGGGCAACTGGGCGTTGGACGACTACGGGGTTTTCGTCCAGTGGCGCGACCGCAGTCAGCCGCTGGCCGTGCCCGCAAACGACGCATCGGCCCATACTACCTCTTGGAAGCTGCATCTCAATTCCGAGTATTATCGATTGGTACACAGCGATTTGGGCTATCGGCTCAAAGGGGGGTATTACCGCACGGATTTTACCAACAACGCAGCGGCTGGGGGCTTGGCTTCGGTGGGCCACAAAATTTCGGGCGAAGGTCAGTTTGACTACACGGGATTGCGCGGTTGGAATTGGACGCTGGGGTTGGCTGCGGTGGCCGATTTGGTGCGCTCGCCCGGCGATTTTCTGGGCGTGCGCTCGGTGATAACCACCTCCAGCTACGCCCAAGGCGTGTACGAGCTGAGTCCGCTGGCCGAGTGGACGGTCGGGTTGCGCTACGACTGGAGTCGGCTTTCAGAAGCCACCGGGTTGGCAGAAGGGCCGTGTGGAGTACCGTCGGTCGCCAGTAAAAGCACCGGGGAATTTAGCCCCCAGACCGGCTTTTCCTATCGGCTGTCGGAAACGACCGCCCTGCGGGCGTCCCTGGGCCGGGGTTTTCGCGTCCCGGCGGTGTTTGAAGTCTTTTCCCAAGCCGAAGCCTCGGGTATCCGCGTCTGTCCCAACCCGGCCTTAGAGCCCGAGCGGGCTTGGTCTAGCGAGGTGGGGATCAAACAGCAACTGGCGCAGTGGTTGGCCTTGGATATGGCGCTGTTTTGGAACGAGTACCGCGGGCTGATTGAGGCGCGGCCCGATCCCTATGCCGGAGGAACCGTGCCCATAGCCCTCTTCCTGAACTTGGCGCGGTCGCGGGTCGCCGGGTTTGAAAGCGAACTCTTGGTCGCCTTGCCGCTGGGCTTGGGGGCTAGGGCGGCTTATACCTTGGTCGATGGGGTGGAGTTTCTCGATGCGGACCAAGTGCTGCCGCCTTATTGCCACGGCGACTACGGCGATCGGGCACCGCTGCCTTATCGGTCGCGCCACGTCCTCAATTTGGGTCTCCAAGGCCAGCGCGGCCCTACCAGCGGGCGAGTGAACTTCCAATATCTGAGCCGTTTTGAACGGGTATCCGGCCTCTTTGCCGAGTGCGGGCGCGACTATGTGCCTATTTACTTACTCGACGTGCAGTTGAGCCGCCCGCTGGGCCCTTTGCAACTCAACCTGCGGGTAGATAATGCGTTGCAATACTACTACGCGACGATCGAGCGCAAAATACGTCCCTTGCGCCGCATTTCTCTGAGCGTGGATGGTGCGCTCTAATTCCTATACCGCGAGTCTAACCCAGTGGCAGACCGCCATTGAGCAGGGCCACTTCGACGGCGAGTTCGGGCGGATTTACGGGCTGGAGCAAGTGGCGGCTTGGCGGACTAATTACTTGGAGGCCCTGCGGCACTTTGCCGCTCGCTACGGCCGCTACGGCCGCGTGGTCATCGTGCGCTGTCCTGGGCAGATGAATGTCATGGGTATGCACATTGACTATGGGGGTATGCCCTCGGTGCGGCTGGCGGTGCGCGGCGCAGATACGTTGGTCGTGGCGCGAGCCGCCGCCAGTCGGCGCGTGCGGCTCGCCAGTTTTCTGCGCAGCTCAGGTGGGCCCGCCGACCGTTTCAAGCCCATTGAAATAGACTTGGATACAATTGTGCCAAAGGCCCGCGTGGCCCAGCGGCAGGCGCTGATGGACTACACCGGCCAAGTTTGCCGCCAGCGCTTAGAGCGCACGGGTAGTGCCTTGGCCAGCGATTGGTCGGCGTTGGTAGAGGGGCAGTTGGTGTATTTGGAGAGTTATTTTCGCGGCCGCGTGGCTTTGGGCGGCTTCGATGGGCTGGTGTGGAGCAATGTCTCGCCTAGTGGGGGCATGAGTTCGTCCTCGGCCCTGGTCGTGGCAACGGCGCTGGCGGCGATGGGGGTGTGTGGATTGGTGCCGCGGCGCGATATGCCCGAAGCGGATCTGGTCGATGGGCTGGGCACCTCGGAGTGGATGCGCGGTACGCGCGGCGGCACGGCCGATCACGGCGGGATGATTTTGGGTCGAGCCGGCAAGCTAGTCGGCGTCGGTGTCTTTCCGGCCCGCGTGCAAGGCGAGGCTGTGCTGCCCGACGAGTACGCCGCTTTAGTGCTCGACAGCGGCGTCGGGCGCACATACGACGAGGCCGTCAAGGAAGAGACGGTCATCGCCTATCCGCTCGGCGCGTTTATCGCGCGCGAGTTGATTTTGCCGCGGCTGGGCAAAAATCACGCGGTGCGCGCGCGCGTTCGCTATCTGCGGGACCTGACGCCCGATTCGTTGGGGCTGTCGCTTGCGGAGTTGTACCGAGTTTTGGGTCAGTTGCCCCGGCAGACCAGTCTGGCACAGCTAGCGGCCCAAGCCCAAGCAGCCGGAGTTGGAGCGCATTTCGCCGCCATGTGCCAGAAAGAGATCGCTGGCAAGTTCCAACTCCTATTTGAGGACACGCCGTTGTTTGTGCGCCGCCGCTGTGTTTACGGCTTGGCCGAGCAGGACCGGGTAGCCGGTATGTTCGCGTACCTCAAGGCCGGCGATATGGCCACGGCCTTGGAATTGATCCGCATTTCGCACGACGGCGACCTGGACCGAGAGGTTGCAGACGAGGTTTTAGCGCAGCTTGCAGTGCGCGCCGAGCGCGGCGAGGAGCGAGCGCAACTGCGCTTTTTGCCGGGGGGGTATGGCCGGATGACGCCGGCTTATGATCGGACTGTGCGGGTAGTCAACCGGTTTCTCATCGCCGAGGGGCCAACGGCGGGGGCGGTGCAGCGGCTGGGAGCTGGTTGGGGCGGCAATATCGGCGGGTTAGTCCACCGGACATTGGTCGATGGGGAACGCCGCGATGCGTTTGTAGAGATGTTGCGCACCGAGTTGGGCTACGAGCCGGAGCTCATCGTGGCCGTGCCCGGCGAGGGAGCCGGTTTGCTCGCCGCACCTCGAGGAGGTTGAGATGGAGCATTTATTGGACGGTGTGCGGGTCCTCGACTTGACGCGAGTATTGGCTGGGCCGTACGCGTCGATGATGTTGGCCGACTTGGGCGCAGAAGTGATCAAGATCGAGTTACCGGGTACGGGCGACGAGGCCCGGGGGTTTGGGCCGTTTCAAAACGGTGAGAGCGCGTACTTTACCAGCGTCAATCGAGGCAAGAAGAGCGCGACAATCGACTTGCGGCAGGCTCAGGGCCAAGAGTTGGCGCGGCGTTTGGCCGGCGAGTGCGACGTGTTGATTGAGAACTTTCGCCCCGGCAGTATGGAGCGCTTTGGATTGGGGTACGCGGACTTACACGCGCGGTATCCTCGCTTGGTGTACGCGTCGATTTCAGGTTTTGGCCAGACTGGTCCGTACGCGCAGCGGCCCGCGTACGACGCGATCATTCAGGCGATGGGTGGGCTGGTCAGCATCACTGGTCAGCCCGATGGCCCGCCGGTGCGAGTCGGCTCGTCCATTGCCGACTTGAGCGCGGCTTTGTTTGGGGCTATTGGCATCCTGGCGGCCTTGGAGCGAGCACGGCGCACCGGCGAGGGGCAGCAAGTCGATGTTGCCATGCTCGATTGTCAGGTGGCGCTGCTGGAAAACGCCCTCGCCCGCTACGCCGTATCCGGCGAAGTGCCCCGGCCACTTGGATCGCGGCATCCGGCTATTACGCCTTTTCAGTTTTTTGCCGCCCGTGATGGGTACATCGTCATTGCCGCGGGCAACGATCGGCTGTGGTGTCAGCTCTGTGCCGCCTTGGGGCTCGGCGCGTTGGCCGACGATGAGCGCTTTGCCAGCAATGCGCTGCGCACTGAAAACCACGTGGCTTTGGAGCCGATCTTGGCGCGGGCACTAGCCGACAAGACCGTTGATGAGTGGTGTGCCATACTAGCGGAAGCCGGCGTGCCGAGTGGGCCGTTGTGCGATGTGGGGCAGATATTTGGCGACGAGCAGGTGGCGGCGCGGAATATGATCGTCGAGCTAGAGCATCCGGTTGCCGGTCGGCAGGCGGTGGCCAACTCGCCGCTGCGATTTTCCGCGACGCCGGTCGAGTTGCTCAGACCAGCACCCTTGTTGGGTCAGCACACTGAAGAAGTGTTGGGCGGTGTCTTGGAACTGACGCCAGGGGAGCTAGCGGCGTTGCGGGCCGAGGGGGTGATCTAGGTTGGGTTTGGGCATTATGTCGGTGCTTACGGCAATGCGTAAGCTGTGCGGGGCGGTCGGCTGCGCGGTGTCAATCGGAGGATGTATGCTGGTTGCCGCGCCGGCTATTTCCCCGCAACCCTCGCCCCAAGCCGCACAGCTTTTGGCTGAGGGGGGGTATGTCGAGGCGCACCTGATGCGCCGTTTTGCCGAAGGACACTTGTTAGCGCGGTTGCCAAACGGAGACGTCTGGTTGCTCGATCCCAAAAAGCATTGTTCTTGGTGCTGGCTCCACGTCGGTGAGACAGTATGGGTCAAACTGGGCGCACGCTCGGCCACACTGCTCAACGCCAAGGGCGAGACCGCCGAGTGCTGGAACGGCGGACCGATGAGCAAGTACTAATCAGGCCTTAAACTTCAAGTAGCGACCCGGCCAAGTCGGCCCCAAATTTTCGACCGCACAGCCGTTGCGGACGATCGCAACCCCGTTGACGAGGACGTGCTCGACGCCGACCGAGTACTGGTGGGGGTCGGCGTACGTGGCGCGATCGGCAACAGTCTCCGCATCAAAGACGACCAAATCCGCGTAGAATCCCTCGGCGATTTGCCCGCGTTGGGTCAGGCCAAACCGCGCTGCTGGGTGGGCACTCAGCTTGTACACGGCGTCTTCGAGCGAGAAAAGCTGGTGGTCGCGTACGCAAGGGCCCAACAAGCGAGCGGCCGAGCCGTATAAGCGCGGATGCACCGCGCTATCGGGGAAGTAAATGCCGTCGCTGCCGAGCATGTATTTGTCGTGTGCTAGGAAGGGATGTACTAAGGCGTCGTCGCCGTGGTGAAAGACGAGCAGGACCGCCAAGTTTTCCTCAATCAGCAGATCGCACAGCGCGTCGGCCGGGGGGGCGTCGGCCTGTTGGACGTATTCGTCTAAGGTGCGGCCGATAAAGCGGGCGTTGTCCCGCCCGGGTAGCCAGGCAATAGTCATTCGGTCGAGAGGATTGGCATAGCGGTCGAGAACGCGGGCGAAGCGGCGGCGGATTGTGGGATCGTTGAGTTTGGGCAAGACGCCCAACGGGCCGTCCTCCCACACCTGATAGGGCAACATGAAATTGAGCATAGTCGAGCCGGGCAGATACGGGTACACGTCAAAGCTGAAATCGACCTCGTTGACTGCGACTTCATCGACATACGACAGCAGTTGGTCAATCTGCTGGGGGGAGGTGCCCTTGAAGTGGGAAATGTGGACCGGGACGCCGGCGCGGCGGCCGATTTCGACGGCTTCCTGCACCCCGGCGAGGGTGCCCTTTTTGTAGCGCACGTGGGTGGCGTAAAGGCCCTGTTGCGCTGCCATTGGAGTGCAGACTTCGACGAGTTCGTCGGTGGTGGCAAAGCACTCGGCGATGTAGTCGAGGCCGGTTGACAGGCCAACCGCGCCTTCGGCCATGCCGCGCTCGACTCCGGCGAGAATCTCCTCTATTTGCACGTCGTCGGGGACGCGGCGACTCCAGCCGCAGGCCATCGCCCGCAGGTGGGCATAGGGGAGATGGGTGATGGTGTTTTGCGCGCTGCGGCCGTCGAGTAACTGCATGTAATCGGCGAGGCTTTGCCAACCTTGGTAGTGGCTTTGTTGCAGGCCGTTGAGGGCGCGCATGTAGTAGAGCCAGTGAACGCGGGTGGCGGCGTCGAGCGGGGCATAGGAAATGCCGTCGGCCATGAGCACTTCAGTGGTAAAGCCTTGGAGGGTCTTGGGGAGGAAATTGGGCTTGCGCAACAGCCAGCCGTCGGAGTGGTTGTGGACATCGACAAAGCCCGGGGCGACGATTTTGCCTTGGGCGTCGATGCGGTGCTGCGCTTGGGTGTCGCCGAGGTCGCCGATGGCCGCGATGCGGTCGGCGCGGAGGCCAATATCTGCCGGATAGCGGTCGGCGCGGGTGCCGTCGATGATGATACCGTTGTCAATGATTAGGTCAAACAAGGCAGGTCTCCTATTGCAGAAAGGTGCTGGTCAATCTAGGCGGCTAAACGCAGCCTCGCAAGCGGCGCCTCGCTGGACGGGTGCGGTCCTTTTTTGCATCTTATCGCGGCTCGTTTCACAGAAAGGAATCCTTCATGCGCATTATTGACCCTCATGTCCACGTATGGATCAACGATCCGGCCTTTCCGTGGCCGGCGGAAAATCCCAACCCACCCGCTGAAGACCACCCCGCTGAAGAACTGCTGGCGCTGATGGACGCCCATGGCGTGGAAAAGACTGTGCTGGTGCAGGTCATCCACTATCGCTGGGACAATAGCTATGTCGCGCACGTCATCAAGCAACACCCCGACCGCTTCATGGCCGTGGGGCGGATCAATCCCGAGGACCCGGCCGCGCCCGACCACATGTCGATGTGGACCGAGGAACACGGCCTACACGGGATGCGGCTCTCGCCGTCGCGGGATGCGAGCGGCGATTGGTTTAAGGGGCCGGGGATGGATCCGATTTTCGCTCGCGCTCAGGATTTGGGAGTCCCGATGCTGATTTTGACCGGGGCGAGCCGAATGCCGGATTTGGCGCGAATTCTCGATCGCTACCCGGATGTCGATTGCTGCATTGACCACATGGCCAGCGCCCACCCCGACAACCAGCAGGAGCGGCAACTGCTGATGGACATGGCCCGCTATCCCCGCGTGTACGTCAAAATCAGCCACACTTGGTCGCTGTCTAAGCAGGGCTATCCTTGGGTCGATACACACGGGATGGTTGAAGAAGTGTATCAGACCTTCGGGCCGCAGCAGATTATGTGGGGCACGGATTGGCCGGTGTGCCTAGCGCTGGCCGAATACTCCCAGCCCTTGGCGGTGGTGCGCGACGAGATGAAATTCATCGCGCCGGAGGACTTGGAGTGGGTGCTGGGTAAGACGGTGTTAAAACTGTGGCCATTCGGCGAGGCATAAGATGCTAAATATCGGCATCGTCGGAGCGGAAAACAGCCACACAGCCGCTATTGCCAAGGTCCTCAACGTCGAAAAAAGAGTGCGCGGAGCACGGGTTACGCATGTGTGGGGCGAGACCGCCCAATACGCGCAAGCTGCCGCTGCCGCTGGTCAAATCCCGTACATTGTTCGCACCCCCGAAGAGCTAATCGGCCAAGTCGATGGGGTGGTGGTTGATCACCGCCATGGCAAGCAACACCTGCCAGCGGCCCGGCCGCTGCTAGCAGCCAAAATTCCGCTTTTTATCGACAAGCCGTTTTGCTACCGCTTAGCCGAGGGCAAGCGCTTTTTGGCGCGGGCGGCGCAGTTGGGCGTGCCGGTTTGTTCTTTTTCGACGTTGCCCAAACAGGCTTCGTATCGGGCTTTTGCCAAGAACATGCGCCAGCTCGGCTCCATTCAGGCTTTGGTTTCCACCGGCTCCTGCGACATCAAGTCAAAGTGGGGAGGGGTCTTTTTTTATGGCATTCACCAAGTGGATATGGTGTTGCGCCTGCTCGGCACGGATATACGCTGGGCCGAGCTCCATCGCGGGGCCGGAGCCAACCACACGGCCACTCTCACATACCGCAATGGCTGCGTGGCTACCCTGAACTTGGTGGGGGAGACTGCGCCTGGTTTTCACCTGAGTGTCATCGGCGAAAAGGGCCGCCTGGACGAGCCGATCGCATTTGACGCGCACTCGTATCTAAGCGGCATCCGCGATTTTTGCACCATGTTCCGCACGGGCAAAACCGACGAAACCGCGCAGACGATGCTGGGGCCGGTGGCGGTGTTGGAGGCTCTGGAGAAATCTTTGGTGAAAAAGAGTCGGGTGCGAGTGCCGCGTTCGTGCAGTTATTGGCCGATGACACAGCCAGCGCGTTGACGAGCAGGGATATACCCTAGAAAACCATACAAACAATCAAGGAGGAAGAAGGTAGTATGACCATCCAACTCAAATCAGCAGGTCAAACCCACTACGACGCCATCGCCTTAGGCGAAGTCCTCATGCGCATCGATCCGGGCCAAGTGCCCACGGCTCGAGCGCGCCTGGCCCAGATTTGGCACGGGGGCGGCGAGACCAATGTCGCCGAGGGCTTGAGTTATTGCTTTGGCTTGCGCGCCGCTATCGTTACCGCTCTGGTGGACGACGGGATTGGCCGCAACATTGAAAATCAACTGCGCGAAGCTGGGCTCGACACCGGACACATCATCTGGTTTGACAACGGCGGCAAAGGCCAATTCAGCACCGACGCCAAGGGGACTTTGCACAACGGGATCAACTTTACTTGGGCCGGCAAGGGCCTCTTGCCTTCGGTGACCGAGTACTACCGCGCCCATACCCCCGTGCGCGAAATCGGGCCTGGTGATGTGGACTGGGATCACCTTTTTGGCAGGTTGGGGACGCGGTGGTTTAGCACCGGTGGGATTTACACCTTGCTGGCGGAAAAGACGGCCGCGCTGGCGCTCGAAGCCATGCAGGAAGCGGGCCAACACGGTGCCGGCCGCTCCTTTGACCTCAACTACCGCTCCAAGGTGGAACCGGACAAGGAACGAGCGCGTGCGATCAATCGCTCTATTGTGCCGCACGTCGAGTTCCTCGTCGGCAATCAAGACGACTTTGACGACGCGCTGGGCTACGAAACCGAAAAGGTGGCCAAAGACGCCAGCTTTGATCAGTGGTTGGCGATCTACACCAAGATGTTGCACCAAGTCGCCAACGACTATCCGAACCTCAAGTACATTGGCACTCAGTTGCGCGGTGCGCTGACGGCCGATCGCATCAATTGGGGCGCGGTGCTCTTCGACGTTGAGGAGGGCGAAATCTACCAGGCGGCCGTGCGCGAAAACATCGAAATCGCCGATCGCACCGGCGGCGGCGATTCCTTTGCCTCGGGTGTGATCGCAGCATTGCTCGACGGCCGGGGAGCCGCCGATGCGGTGCAGTGGGGAGCCGCCCACGGTATTTTGGTGCAGGAGTGCATCGGCGACACCACTATGGTCACGCGAGCCGATGTCGAAAAGGAAGTCGCCCGGGCCCTTAAAGGCGGCGGCGTCTCGGCCCTTAGATGAGGAAGCAGAACATGAAATTGTTATCGTGCTTTATATTGGCGGCATTGGCCGCGCCTGCTATGGCCCAAGTTACGGTTAAAGAAATCGACTACAAAGGTTGGGTACAATCGCTTGAAATTGCCAATCCCGATGTGCGTGTAGTCGTGGTACCGGCTATCGGCCGCATTATGCACTACGGATTTGCTGACGGCGAAAACATCCTCTGGTCCGATCCCGAGCTGCACGGCCAAATACTGCCCGACGGTCAACCCCATGTCGATGAGCAAGGCCAGTACGTGTGGACCAATTTTGGCGGCGACAAGGTCTGGCCCAACCAGCAGAGCGAGTTTGCCAAAATCAACGGTCATTCGTGGCCGCCCGACCACGCTTTTGACGGCGCACTACACGAAGTTGAGTTGCGGCCCCAAGGAGTGGTGATCACCAGTCCGGTGAGCGAGTACAATGGGGCGCGTAGCCGGCGCGAAATCCGCTTGGCCGCACGGGGTACGCGGGTGGAGATCGTCCAGTGGCTCGAAAAACTGGCTGACGCCAAGGTGGAGCCGTTGCGCTACACCATTTGGAACGTCACCCAGATCCAGCCGCCCGAGCAGACCCTCTATCCGCTCAACCCGCACAGCCACTTCGAGCTGCGCTATCATCCCTTTGGCTTTGCCGAAGGCGCGGCCATGGGCAACTTCACCATCGAAGGCGACATTGGCATTTTTGTGCCCGACTCGGAAAAGGCACAAAAAACCGGAGCCGACTCCGACCGCTGGCTGGCCGCCATTGTCGGCGATGTGGTCATGGCCGAGTTTTTTCGCCGCGACGGAACCCAGCACTACCCGGATGGAGGTCTGAGTGCCGAGGTCTATACCTGCCCAGATTACACCGAACTAGAGCTGTTAAGTCCTTGGGTCTATTTGTCGGTGGGCGAGACCTTGACCCACCAAATCGCTTGGGAATTGCACCGCTTGCCAGCCGCCGCGGAGACACCGCAGGCACGGCGGCAAGCTGCTGTCGAATGGCTTGGCAGGCACGCAGAGTGAGACATGGTGGGCATCTTAGCGCGGGGCCGGTCGCCGCTGACCGGCCCCTTGGCAACAGCTACTATTTGGAGCCTTTGCGGCCTTTGCGGCCGGGAAAGGTCAACTCGGCAATGCCCGATTTGTCGAGGTCGCCCAAGCCCAGTTTTTTCATTGTGTCGTACTGGCGCTTGGTCGCCTGCGCTAGCGGCAAACTAAGCTTATTTTGCCGAGCTAGTGCGAGGGCGATGCCAGAGTCCTTGGCCGCGTGGTCGGCAGAGAAATAGCACTCGTGATCGCGGATGGTCATGTCCTCGCCGTCGGTTTCTAGGACGCGCGAGTTAGCACCGGTCTGGGAGAAGACCTTCATCAGCATTTTCAGGTCCAATCCGAGGGTCGCGCCCAACCCCAACCCTTCGGCTAAGCCAGCGGTGTTGATGTTCATGACCATGTTGACGAGGGCCTTGACTTGGGCTGCTTGACCGGCCGGGCCGATATAGCGTAGATCGACGCTGAGGGCGTCGAGAATCGGGCGAACGCGGTTGAAGACACTGCGCTTGCCGCCGCACATCAGGTACAGTGTGCCTTGGCGCGCTTGGGTGATGCTGGAGGCCATGCAGCCTTCGAGGGAGGAGGCACCCACTGCTGCTGCGCGTCCTTCGATTTGGACGTGGGTCGCAGGCGATATGGTGGCGCAGTTGATAAAGGTCGTCCCCTTGGCATGGGTCAATAGCGAATCGCCAGCAGTGGCAAAAATCGAACGCATGGCCGCATCGTCGGTGACCACGGTGATGACCACGTCGGAGCGGGCTGTAACTTCGGCTAGGGTCTTGGGGGCGGCGCAGTTGAGCTCTTTGGCTAGCTGGCGGGCGGCGCGGCTGTTGGCGTCGGCTACGGCAGCGATGTTGAAGCCCTGGTCGTTGAGGTTGCGGGCCATATTGGCTCCCATGCGCCCGACGCCGACAAAGCCGATCTGAAAGTCCTTTTTGCTCTTTTTGCTTTTAGGGGATTTTCTTTTTGCCATTTTAAGCTCCTCTTGAAGGGGTAAAATGCATCGCGGGCCGCAATGCGGTGGCCCATAACATACTGAGCGCGTTAGCTATATTCAATAGAGGTGTGCTATGAAAATAGGAGTCACGCAGATCGTTTTGGGGAACATGTCGCTGGAAGACACGCTGCGGTTGTGCGCGGACGCCGGCTACCAAGCCGTGGAGTTGGTCTTTGCCGAGGGCAAGGACCTCGATCCGAGCATGAGCGCTGGCGAGATTGCAAAGGTCGGGCGTCAGTGCGCGGAGGCTGGCGTTGAAATCGGTAGCGTCATCGCCTGGTACCAAGAGCGCGGCAATCTGCTCAGCCGCGATGCCGGCGAGCGCGAGCGATGCCTCAAGTGCTTGCGGCGCTCGCTCGAGATCGCCGGTGCGCTGTCGGTCGATGGGGTGCTGTTGCATCCGGGCCAGCTAGCGGTTGAGGGCACCTATCAGCAGGCTTGGGATGGGTTGCGGGACGCGCTAATTGACACGGTCCCTTTGGCTGCGGAAATGGCCGTGGCTATTGGCTTGGAAAACGTCTGGAATAAGTTCCTGCTCAGCCCGCGCGAAGCTCGGCTTTTTGTCGATGAAATCGACAGCGAGTGGGTGGGTATCTACCTCGACACGGCCAACATGATGGCCTACGGTTACCCGGAGCACTGGATTGGCGAGTTGGGGCCGCGCATCAAGAAGGTCCATTTCAAGGATTTTCGCCGCAGCGAGCACCGCTTCGTCAACCTACTTGAAGGGGATACAGACTGGCCGGCGGTCATGGCCGCCCTGCGGGCGACGGGATACGATTCCACGCTGATTCACGAAGTCGGCGGCAGCCGCGAGGAACTCATCGATCTCGGGGTGCGCATGCGCCAAATCGTTGCTTTGTAAACATAAGGAGGAACAAGACATGGTGTATATCATCAATTGGCGCGACGTCCAGCCCAATATAGCCCATCTGAGCGCCGTGCATTGGGGCGGGTTGCGCGACCGCGCTGGCGACGACGACTCAGATCCGCGCCATTGTCTAGATCGCCTACAGGGCTTTGCCCGCCATGCGCTCCAGGGCCGCAAAAACTCGGATTACCACAAGCACGAAAACCTCGAACAAGTGTACTACGTGCTCTCCGGCCGCGGCCACGTGCTCTTTGACAAGGAGCGCTTCCCCGTGCAGGAAGGCGACGCGGTGTACCTGCCGTCGGGCGTCCACCACCAGATGTTTAACGACACCAGCGATGACTGGCTCGAACACCACGTGATCAGCCAAAAGATCGCGGCCAACAGCGGCGATTTTGCCATTCGCAACTGGCGCGATGTGCCGGCGATCAGCGATGGCGCAGGCGCGGTGCGCTGGCACCAGCTAGGCCGGGTCGGCGAGGCCGACGTGGGCTTTACACACGGGCTACAGTGCATTGATCGGGAGGTCGTCCAGCCGCGTGGACAGACGGTCAAACGCTGTTGCGAGGAGCTAGAGCAGGTTTATTACGTGCTGGAAAACAGCGGCGTCTTGGAAGCCGATGGCGACGAGCAGGAAATCCGCCAAGGAGATATGATCCACCTGCCACCGGGTACGCGCTACGCGATTCGCAACCCGCACGCCGAGTGGCTTGCCTACCTCATCATGGCGGCCTGAGCTATGGCACTAGAACAAGTACACACCACCCTGCGAGCGCTGATGGCGGCTATTGACAACGGTGAGGGCGAGTCCATTGCCACGCATCTGCGGCGGCTTGACGCACTAGGCCAAGAGTTGGGCCGGGAAGCTCCAGCGATGTTGCGCCACTACTTAGCCAAGCGCAGTTATGGCAAGGCCCTAGACTTGTTGGAAGGGCGCGATGAGGCCGCGGCTCCCAACGGCTAAAAGCCCGATGCGCCGGGCGTTCTACGAGGCCATCGCCTGCGTACCCTACGGCAAGGTCGCCACCTACGGGCAGATTGCCACTTTGGCCGGCTACCCGGGGCGGGCGCGGCAGGTTGGCTTTGCCCTAGCGGGGATGCCGGCGGAATGGGATTTGCCGTGGCACCGCATCATCAACGCCCAAGGCAAGGTCTCGCCGCGCAGCGGCGGCAACCATCTGGTGCAATACGAGCTTTTGGCCGGCGAGGGCGTTGTCTTTACCGCGCAACGCATCGACCTGAAACGATTTGGCTGGCGACCTGAGGCGGAGGCTTGAATTCACTCGACCGCCGGATTTTTAGCCTCGCCATCCCCAATATCCTCGCCGCCTTATCTACGCCGCTGATCGGTATCGCCGACACGGCGATGATCGGCCATTTGCCGGAGGTGGCCTTTATGGGTGCGGTCTCCACGGCGAGCTTGATTTTCAATGGCATATTCTGGTGCTTGGCCTTTCTGCGGATGGGGACCACGGCCCTGGTGGCTCAGTACTGCGGAGCCGGGGATCGACGCCAAAGCGCGGGGGTGCTCTATCGCTCGCTTATTGTGGCCGTCGTGCTCGGCCTAGGAATAGCGGCAGCTGGAGACTGGCTCAGCCGGATCGGGTTTGAGTTGGCCGGTGGGTCGTTGCAAGTCCAGCATTGGGGCATGCGTTATTTCGCCATCCGGGTGTGGGAGGCGCCCTTGGTGCTAAGCGTTATGACGCTCAATGGCTTTTTCCTCGGCACTGCCAATGCCATAGCTCCGCTGTGGGTTACGACCGTCGCCAATTTGGTCAATATCGGCGCGGACTATGTGCTTATCTACGGCAAATTGGGTGCTCCTAAGCTGGGCGTCGAAGGAGCGGCTTGGGCTTCGGTGCTGGGCAATGGAGCGGCGCTGGCCACTGGGGCTTTTTTGTTGCTGCGCGGCTACCGTTCCTATCTGCGGGAGTGGCCTACGAGGCTTTGGGATTGGCGCGCGATGAAGCGCTTGACCCAGACCAACGCCTTTCTCTTTGGCCGCACCCTCTGTCTGCAATTTGCTGGTTTCTTTACGCTCGGCATGGTCTCGCGGATGGGCGAAGCACCGCTGGCGGCCAACGCTGTGATTTTGCAGGTCTGGGGGCTGACTAGCTTCGCCGTTGACGGCTTTGCCCACGCGGCCGAGACGCTAGTCGGCCGCTGCTTGGGAGCACACCTTTTTGTCGAGGCCCGGCAACTGGCTTGGCGGATCATCTGCTGGGGATTGGGTCTGGGAACGGGGTTTGGCTTGGCCTACTTTGCGGCCTTGGAGCCTATTGCCGCGCTGTTTACTCCGCATCGGCAAGTGGTTGAACAGGTCGGCGCACTCGGGGTGCTCATCGCCTTGATCCAGCCGCTGAACGCCGTGGTGTTCGTCTTTGATGGAATTTTTATAGGCGCTAGCGATATGGGGTATCTGTTCAAGGCGATGATGCTGGCCACCTTTGGGGTGTTTTTGCCTGCGGCGTTGATTTTTATATACTGGTTGGATTGGCAATTGGCCGGTGCGTGGATGGCTTATAGCGGCCTGATGGTAGGCCGATTTGTTACGCTGTGGCCGCGCTATCGCGGCGACGTTTGGTTGCGCAGCTTTGTCGAATAGGAGAGGAGACTATGCCTTTTATCAACCCCGCAGAACTTGCGGCTGTGGAGCTTTTCCCCCAGATAAATAGCGGCTTGGTGGCTGGCCAACGGCTGATGCTGTCGTTTTTGGACATGGAACAAGGCTGTGAAGTGCCCGAGCACAGCCATCCGCACGAGCAGGCCGGCTTAGTGCTCGCTGGGCGCTTGCGCTTTCGCATTGGGTCAGAGGAGCGCGTCGCTGGCCCGGGCGATGCCTTTTTGATTCCGCCCAATGTGGTCCATTGGGGAATCGTCGAAGAGGGGCCGGCCAAAATTCTCGACATCTTCAGTCCGCCGCGCGAGGATTACATAGCGCGCTACAATAAACACGCCACCACCTCCACCGAGACCGTCTGGGCCTAGCCGACGAAAGACAACACTATGCAGATGCTGCAAAAGGAACACTGCCACAACGTGCTGGTTGTGGCGATCACGCCCCGCGATCAAGAACGGAGCATTGACTTGGCGGGGATTGACCGCAATGTGCGCTTTCTCTGTGAGCGCGGCGTCGATTTTATTATGCCAGCGTGCGGCACCGGGCTGGTGTACGATATGACCTTAGACGAATACGAAGCCGTCGTCGGGGCTTTTGTAGAGGCGGCTGCCGGGGAGGCGTTGGTGGTGCCGGGGATTGGGCCGGGATATGGTCGGGCTTTAGAGATGGGGTCAATTGCCCGCTCTTTGGGCGTCGCTGGAGCGATGATTATGCCCATCGTCGGGCCGGCTTCGGCCGGGGGCGTTGCCGTCGGTCTGCGAGATATTGCCGAAAAGATCCGGTTGCCCACGATCCTGTACCAGCGTCGCCTGGACATTATGCCGGTTGAGCAAGTAGTGGCGCTATGTCGGCTGGACGAAGTGGTGGGGCTCAAATATGCCGTTGACGACTTAGAGGCGTTCCAGCGGATCGTCGCTGGTGCTGGGGAGGACGCGGCCATGGTCTGTGGTATGGCCGAAGAGCCTTGTATTGACTATATGGCCGCCGGCGCGGTTGGGTTTAGCTCGGGGATGGCCAACTTTGTCCCCGGCCTGAGCTTGACGCTCCTAGCGCGCTTTGTAGCAGGAGATCACTCTGGGGCCGAGGAGATTCGGCAGCAGATGGTGCCTTTTGAGGACCTGCGCGGTGAGCGGGCGGCTCGCTATAGCGGCTCGGCACTGCACGCGGCAATGGAGCGGTTTGGGTTGGCTGGGGGGCCGGTGGTGCCTTTTGCCGAGGATGTGGCTGCTGAGGACTTGCTGAGGTTACAGGCGCTGGTCGATGAGCTGGCCGACGCGGAAAGGCACATGCAAATCAAAGTGAAAGAGGTCATATGAACCAAGATACACTGCGCATAGGGCTGGTGGGCACCGGCGGCGTTTGTGCTGGGGTGCACTATCCGGGACTGCGGCTGATCCCGGGAGTCGAGATCGCCGGGCTCTGCGAGCCGGATGAGACGCTGCGGCATAAGCGGCAAGCAGAATGGGGCATTGCGGCCGCTTTTGACCGACTGGACGCCCTGTTGGATGTGGTGGCCTTGGATGCGGTCTGCATCGCTGTACCCAACGTCTATCACTACGAGTTAATCGTCCAAGCCTTAGACGCTGGCTGCCACGTGCTGTGTGAGAAGCCCCTAGGTATGGACTTTGCCCAAACTCGAGAAATATACGCTAGAGGCAAGGCATCGGGGCGCCGGCACATGACGGCGTTTACCTATCGCTTTGTGCCGGCTATGAACTACATCCGCCACTTGGTGCAGACCGGAGCCTTGGGATCGATTCGCCACGCTCGATTCCAGCGCCTGCAAGACTGGGGCGAGTGCGCCATTGGTTGGCGGCAGTACAAACGCTACGCCGGGTCGGGCGAGTTGGGCGATATGGGCATTCACCGCCTTGATTTTGCCGAGGATCTGCTGGGGCCAATAGACGCTGTGTGCAGCGCGGCCAAGCAGTTGGTGCCGCGCGATCAGACTCGCCAAGGCCAGCCGTGCCCACCGCAGGATGTCGAAGATTGGATCGCGTGGATCGCCGAGTTTAAAAGTGGCACCACAGGCGTCTTCGAGATGGGCAAGCTGAGTAAGGGCCACGGCCCGCAGGGCGACCACGACTTGGCTGAGTTCAACGGGGAGGATGCCTCGGTCGTCTATCGCCTACACGCACCACACGAGGTGCTCTTCGCGCCCCGCGGCGAACCCTATCAGCGTCGGCCGGTGCCGGTAGAGTTCCTCAAGCGTTCCAATGCGCCGCGCGATCCGTCCGTCGGCGATCCCGTGCAAACTTTCCGCTACGACCAAGCGTGGGAATTCGTCAGTGCCATCCGCGAAGGGCGCGATTGCGTACCCTCGTTTTATCACGGGATGCGAGCGCAGGCTGTTGCCGACGCTATCCTCCAGGCTGCCGCCGAGCGGCGGTGGGTCGGTATCCCCGATTGTCTGGCTTAGGAGGGACTTTTGCGGGCGGCTAGTATTAGCGCGAGGGCACAGAGCATAAGTGGCCAGTCTCCCCAGTGCGCGTAGATCGTCTGTCCTTGGTGCAGGGGCACGTCTAGAGCAAAGCCGACGGTGGCAAAAAGCGGTGTGCGATAGGCAATGCGACCGCTCGGTTCGATTAAGCCAGAAATGCCGGTATTGGCCGCGCGAACAACGGCCCGCCCGCTTTCGACAGCCCGCAGGACCGCTTGGGCAAAGTGCTGATGGGGAGCCGCAGTGGTGCCAAACCAAGCGTCGTTGGTGGTGTTGACGAGAAAGTCCGGGTTTTGCGCCATCAGTGCGCGGGTGATTTCTGGAAAGATGGACTCGTAGCAAATAAAGACCCCGAATGAGGTGTCGCTGCGCGGCAGCCGCAGTACTTTGTGCCTTGCTCCGTGGGCGAAGACGCCGCTTTCTGCGGTAAGCCCCCCCAAATACTGAAAGATGCTCGGGAAGGGGAGAAACTCGCCGAAAGGTACCAAGTGTACCTTGTCGGCGTAATCGACGACTTCCCCTTGCGCGTTGAGCAGGAACGCCCGGTTATAGACCGGCCCCGTGCGGTTCTGCGAATCCCCCTTGAGGCTACCGACCAACATGGGTGTATCTAGTTGCGGTGCTAGGGCGATTATCGAATCGGCATAAGGCGCGTACAAAGGGTCGCCAAAATAGAGCGGCAGCGCCGTCTCGGGGTAGATGATCAGGGCTGGTTTTTCCGCGGCCGCCAAGTCCCGGGTGAGTGCAGCGTAGTGCCGAGCAGTCCAGGCCAGTCGGTTCTCCTTCCACTTGCGGTCTTGGGAGATATTGCCTTGAACGACGCCGACCTTCAAAGTCGCAGGCGGCGGAGTCGGTGCGTCTTGCAGTCTAGAGAAGCCCCATAGATAAATGGCGCCTAGCAGCAAAAGCGGCAGACTCAAATAGCGGATGAAGGCGCGGTACAAGAGGGCTTGGGCCAACGCGGCGTTGAATAGGACGATGAGGAAGCTCAGGCCATAGACGCCGGTGATGGCAGCCCATTGTAGGAAGGGCAGGTTGCGGTATTGCGAGTCGCCCAACAGTTGCCAAGGAAAGCCGCTCAACAGCCAATTTTGCACCCACTCTGCAAGGACCCAAATACTAGCCGCCGACCAAGCAAAGAGCGGGGAAGAAAAGTTTAGGCGGCGGCATACCGCAACAAAACAGGCCAGATACAAGGCCATATATAATACGAGTAGCGCATTCGTCGCCGCGGCGGTCGCCAAGGACAGAGCACCGTACCATTGCAGGGTTTGGGTAATCCAGTACGTGCGTCCGGTCGCCCAGACGATGCCAGTGACTAGGCCGAGGGCGAAGTGGCTTTGGGCGGGCAGCCACTGCCGAGCCAAAAAAAGCGGCAGCAGACAAATCCAAGCGAGGTAGTACTGATCGAATTTGGGGATGCTAATTACAAAGAGCAGGCCCGAGAGTAGAGCTGGGGCGAGCAGGGGGAAGAGCCGCTGCGGCAATTCAGACGCCTCGGTGCCAATCCTCGAGTCCTCGACGCAATTTCTCTAACCCGCTCTGCTCAAGCTCAGCCATTGCGTCGCGAGCAATGCCTAAGCGCGTTGCAACTTGGCCGGGCGATTTCTTGTACTGATAGCGGAGCTGAATAACGCGCATCTCGTCGTCGGAAAGGGATTGGAGGGCACGGTGGACGAGCTGGCGCAACTCTTGGGCTTCGAGGCGATCTTGGGCGTCTTCGGCGACGAGCAAAGATACGAAGCGCTCGTCGAGGCGGATGCGCTCGGTCGGAGCAGTGGTGGGATGGTCGGGAACCTTATTATAGATAGGCATAGAAAAAATCAGGGAGTCGCAAGCGACTCCCTGAAAGGTGGTAGCGGGGCTAGGATTTGAACCTAGGACCTTTGGGTTATGAGCCCAACGAGCTACCAGACTGCTCCACCCCGCAACAAGCTTATATGCAACAAATTTAAAGGATGGGGCCAGCCGGCGCAACCCTCTCAATGGCCGGCGGATGTCAAACGCCGGAGTTTGACTTGGGCGATGCGCTGGCCCTCCACCTTGAGGATGTCGAGCTCTAAATCGTTTACCTTGAAGGCTAAGCCCTCCGCGGGAATACTCCCCAAGTGGTCGTAGATAAATCCCCCCAAGGTTTCAAAACCCGTCCGCGGCAGATCGGTGGAAAGCAACTTGTTGAGATCGTCTATATCGATGCGGGCATTGGCGATGAGGACCTCGTCGGGGATCTCCCAGTGGTGCAATGCTTCTTCCTCGTCGTACTCGTCTTGGATTTCCCCGACGATTTCCTCGACGAGGTCTTCGGTGGTGACCAAGCCGGCCGTGCCGCCGTATTCATCGAGGACGATGGCGAGGCGAATTTTATTGGCTCTCAAGTCGTTGAGCAGGATGTCGATTTTCTTAGTCTCAGGGATATAATAAGGCTCATGGGGAAAGTGCAGATCGTCCTCTTGCTGGCTGCTCAGTAGTTGATTTATCGGCATCGCTAGATCGATTTCGGGACGGGATACTAAGATCTGCAGCAGATCTTTGGCGTACACAATCCCTTGGATGTGGTCGAGGCTTTCTCGGTAAATAGGCAGGCGCGAGTGTCCTTTATCCCGAATGAGATCGATCAAGTCTTTCAAGGAGGCTGCTTGGTCAATGGCAACCATATCGACGCGCGGGATCATGACTTCGCGGACGATGCGGTCGTGGAAACCAAAAACGCCCTCAATCATTTCGCGCTCGCCTTCTTCTAAAACCCCAGACTCGCCTTCTGACTCGACGATGCTGCGCAGTTCTTCTTCCTTTTCCGCGCGGAAGTCCTCATCGCTGTAATCGAAGCTGCTGAGCAGTTCGAGGAGATTGGTCGCGGGGAGCAGCAGAGCGTGTATCGGCACATAAGCTAAGGCGACGATGGGGACGCGTACTTTGTCGCCTTCTTCGTCAAAGCGAATGCGTCGTGGCGTCGCTACGACTACAAAAAGCACTAGCGCACCCAATAAGGCTATGGCCGCCGAGATATATACCGGGAAAGCAAGAGACTGGGCGAGAAAGAACAGAGAGAAGGCGAGGGTGATGATGCCGATGGCTTCACCGAGGCGGGCCATCAGGCGCAGGCGCTGGCGTGGCTCGTAGATGCGGAGCATGGCGTGCGCGTGGGATACGCCGCTTTCGACCATTTTCTCCAGGACGGATTTGGAGAAAATGGCGAAGGTTGTCTCATAGCTGGCTACCACAAAGAGCCAGACGAGACTGATCGTGCTGGTCAGCACAGCGTATGCGACCAAGGATAAGTCAACTTGTGGTGGTTCCAAAAAAGCTCCTTTCAGTAAAGCGGCCGGCCAGGGTCGCTTAGGGGAAGACAGAGGCTGTGGTGAGAAAATGGTCTGTTTCGCGCTCCATCGCGTCTAGCTGCTTGGGAGTATCGTGTACCCAACCGGCTAGGTGCAACAGGCCGTGTACCAACAAGCGAGCTAGCTCCACTAAGGGGGGGACGCTGAGCGCGATAGCTTGTCGTTGCGCTTGGGGTAACGAAATATACACTTCGCCGCTGCTTTTCTGCCCCGGTATAGTTCCCAAGCCGAAAGACAGGACGTCCGTGGTACCCTCCTTACTGCGATAGGTGGTGTTGAGATTGCTCATGTAATCGTCGTCGATAAAGACTAGCTGGACCGCGTCTGGCAGGGGGTGGGCATCGGCGACTTGCGCGGCGATGTGATGTAAGGCTGCAAGCGCGTCTGCCGGCAGCGGGGCTAGGCCTGCTGCATGGACTATGTGGAGGGGGCTAGCTAAACGGTCTGCCATTTGCGATTGGCCTTCTGCCAAGGGTATGCCATCCGGCTGTGGAGGACGCCCATCAGCACGCGGATGAAGCTATCCTCTATTTTGAGCAAATCCCGTAGGGTCAGTGCGCACTCGTCGAGTTCGCCGGCGGTGAATTTTTGCTGGATAATTTTATGCACTAATTGGCGCATCCGACTGGGCGTACGCTCGGCGAGGGTGCGGGCCGCCGCCTCGACTGAGTCGGCCAACATCAAAATGCCGGCTTCTTTGGTCTGGGGCTTGGGGCCATTGTACCTAAAATCTTCTTCGCGCACGTTGCGGTCGCCCAGCTCTACGGCACGCTCGTAAAAGTACTCAATGACGGTGGTGCCGTGGTGCTGGGCGATTAGATCGCAGATAGATTGGGGCAGGCCGTGTTCCTCGGCCAACTCGAGCCCCTCGCGGACGTGTGAGGCGATGATGAGCATGCTCAGGTAGGGCATCAGACGATCATGGGGGTTGCGTCCACCTTGCAGTCCCTGGTTTTCACTGAAGTACTCTGGCTTGTTCACTTTGCCGATGTCGTGATAATAACAGCCGACGCGGGCCAAGAGCGGATTAGCGGCAATGGCCTCGGCGGCGCTCTCAGAGAGGTTGGCCATAATCAGGCTGTGAGTATAGGTTCCCGGTGCCCGGATAGCCAACTGGCGGAGCAAAGTCCGATTGGAATCCGATAGTTCCAGCAGGGTGATATCCGTGGTGATGTGGAAGAGGCTTTCAAAGATCGGCAGCAGGCCGATGGTGAGGATGGGGGCGGCCGCTCCAATGACAATACCGGGCAGAATATGGTCGTATATCTGTTCGACCGGAAAGAAGCGCAATAGATCCGCCGCGGCGATGAGCAAGGCGTAAGAAATCGGCAGGAAGATCATGGGCCGGTAAAACTGATTGCGGTGGCGCACGTGCCGCACCGCATAAACGGCGATGGCCGCCGTTAGGGCGCAGATTATTACTACGTAGAAATCGGCGAACAGGTTGCCGACAAAAAGTGCCAGCACAAACGAGAGCACTAAGCCAATTTGTGGCGTTAGAAGAATCGTCGCCAGCATGGCAGCGAGCGGGATCGGTACCCAGTAGGGGGAGAGGTCGTGCGTTTTGATATAGGAGGACGCGATGGCTGTGGCAACGGTCAGGATGGCTAAGAGGACGAGCTGGCCGGGATGGTCAAAAACAGCGCGTTCGTGCGCGAAGAGGAAGTAGCCGAAAACGAAGATAAGGAGTCCGGAAATCGTCGCGGCGGCAGCCACTTGAATTAGGCGCTTAATCGGATGTTGAGATTGATCTTGGGCGATGCGGGCGGCCAGTGCGTCGAGTGCGTCGACGTGCTCCTCAGTGACGGTGGTGTTTTTGTCGATAATGAGATCGTCTTGGGCATAGATCCGCTTGATGCTGGCCACGCCACGCCGCGCTGCATCCCTGAGGCGGGAGGTCTCCGGCTCGTCAATGGTTAGATTGGGAACCACAAAGAGACTTAACAACTCGTGGACGGCTTGGACGGCGTTGCGGTCGGCAATCGTGTGGTACGTTTGGATGTGAGAGATTAATTCGCCTTGTTTGAGCTTTTCTTCACTATAGAGGGTTTCTATGTGCTGTTGCCGGTCTGCGAGGCGGACTTGAGTCGAAGGGCTTAGCAGGATCGGTTGTTTGGAGGCGATGATGCCCGCCGTGTAGTAATTGGCCAGAATCTGCCGACAGATGGCCTGGAAATCTTGGACGTAAGGTTCGCTGGCTGTGGAGAGGACGTCGATGAGAGTCGAAAGCGCATCGAGCGAGAGCGAACCTACGACTTGAGGGAGGGCGCGTTGGAGTTCGCGTTGCTTGAAGGAGTTGGCCATTTGGACCCGAATCCTTGGGATCATTACTGCAAAAACCGAGTCTAACTGAGCGAGCTGTTGCTCCTGAATTCGGGGATCGCGGCGCAAAATAGTGGGTATCTCGGCACTAGCTGCTTGTCGTTCGCGCTCCAACTCGACATCGCTTTTGGGCACATTAAAGAGAAAAGGAGCCTCGATGCGCTCTTGCGAGACGCTGCCGACGCGCAGTTGGGCAACGTTGTAGGGACGTTGGTAAGGCGATAGATAGGTGAGCAGGCCAATGACTAGGCCTGCCAAGACAATGTGGAACACGCGCGAACTGTGCGGGTGCCAAGGTTGGGGTTGATTGCTGCGGCGTTTAGAACCAAACCACTTGAGTTTAAGCGCGTTCATGGATCGGCCGCCTCATAGCTATCGTAGGCTTTGATGATCTTCTGTACGAGCGGGTTGCGCACCACATCCCGTTCGTTGAGCCGAACAAAGGCCAAACCAGCTATCCCGGTCAGGATTTTGGGCGCGACGACTAGACCCGAAGGCTGGTCATCGCCGAGGTCAGTTTGGGTAATATCGCCCGTGACTACGGCCTTTGAGTGCCGGCCTAGTCGGGTGAGAAACATTTTCATTTGTTGTGGCGTAGTATTTTGGGCTTCGTCGAGAATAATAAACGAATCGTTGAGGGTGCGGCCGCGCATGTAGGCCAGCGGCACGACCTCGACAATTTTCATATCCTGCATCCGCCGCAGACGCTCGGGTTCCATCAGATCCTGTAGTGCGTCGTAGAGTGGGCGCAAGTAAGGATCGACTTTGTCCTCAAAAGAGCCAGGCAAAAAACCAAGGTTCTCTCCGGCTTCGACAGCGGGCCGAGCGAGCAGGATGCGAGATATGTGCTTCTGCCGCAGTGCAGCAACGGCCATAGCCACCGCAAGATACGTTTTGCCGGTGCCGGCTGGGCCGATGCCGAAGACCACGTCGTTGTTGTCGATAGCTGCAAGATATTTCGCTTGGCCCTCGGTGCGGGCATAGATGGCCGTCTTATAGGTATAGGCTGCGGAGTTTGAGAGCGCGCTTGGGTCTCCTTTGGGCAGAGCCGAGCTACAGTGAATCAAGTTTTCTAGCTCGGCTGCTTCGATGGGTGGACCGTGACGCAGGCGTTTTATAAGGGGGCTGAGGAAGCTATCGGCCTCGCGCACCGAGGCATCGGATCCTTTAATCGTCAACTTGTCGCCGCGGGCGACTAAGCGAATGCCGTATCTCTGCTCGAAATGAGCCAAGTGTTGATCGTTGCGCCCGAAGAGAGAGCGACGATCAATGCCGGCGATAGAAATGTCCTTCATAGGTCTGTAGCTAGATGAAAATACAAAAAGGGGTTTGAAATCCTTCCCTTAAACCCGGAAGGATCAAACCCCTTTAAGTCTTGGAATGTACTTAAATCAAGTAGTTGTAATTACTTGGGAATTTCGAGGACTTGAGCAGGAAAAATCATATCTGGCGCGACGATTTGCTGCTTGTTGGCCTCGTAGATTTTGTGCCATTTGCCAGCATTGTTGTACAGCTCGGCGGCAATTTTGAAGAGGAAATCTCCTCGGGTGACCAAGTGCTGATTTTCGGCTACCCCAAACGGTACGGCCAAGACTTGGTTGGGATAGATTAAATCTGGGTCTTTGATTTTTTCCTTATTCTCTCGGTAGATACGAGGCCACATATACGGATCGTCGTAGATTTGTTCTTTTTTGGAGATATTCCACAAGTTGTCTCCCCGCTCAATCTTGTAGTCAATGACCACAGGTTGAGCTACGCGCGCTTTGAGCTCGGCGAGCATCTGGTCAATAGTCGCTAGCTTGTCCATCATTTCGGGCAGGGCGGCTATATTGCTCTGCTTGAGCTCGGCGACTCGGGCATCGACGGCGGCGACTTCACCGCGCCGCATAATAAGCACTTCTGGAGCTAGTGCTAAAAGCCCTTCAAGCTGGGCGATAATAGCGTCGAGTTCGCGCCCAAAGGCTATGACTTCGGATTCGGAGTGGCCAATTACTTCGAGAATTTGGGTATTGAGGTCGGCGTTGGCCTCGTCGAGCTGGGCAATCTGCATGTTCAGTGCTTCAAGCTGGGCGTTTAGCTCTTCGATCTGGGTGTTGGCTGCGTTTTCTCGGTTGACGAACTCATTCCCCAGAGCCATGTACTCCTCACAGGTCATCTGCTGCTCTTCAGCAGAGATATTTCCGCTCGCTAGGACTAGCAGTGCTAAAGCCAACCCACCAACGGACAACTTCTTCATGGTCGGACCCTTTCTTATTTACCTTAGTTGGCGAGGTTGTTCTTAGTAGCAGCTAGTTTCTCTTCTAGTGCTTTTTTGGTGGCTTGCCGCTCGGCGAGTTCGCGTTCAAGCTGTGCTTTTGCGGCCTGTAGCTCGGTTACTTTTACTTCGGCGGCTAGCGTGGCTTGGCGCTGTTGTTCTAGGTATTCCATGTCTTCTGGGGACGGAACACGCGAACAACTAGAAACGAGCGACAGAATCACTACCGCTAAGGCGACGCCTGAGTATTTCAAATTGGATAAAGTGGAAAGACAGCTCATTAAGTAGTTCCTCCACCTACGCTTAAGGATCAAAACAGCGATCTTACATTAATATACGGAATATGGCCACAAATATAGGCGACCTATAGTGGATGTCAAGCAGAACAAGTGAAAATCTACCCTAACTTGTACGTTTTCAGGCAGACCGAATACCCAATTCGCGCAACTGGCCCAAATCGGCGGCAGAAGGGGCGTTTTCCATCAAGCCCACGGCCTTATTGGTCTTGGGGAAGGCGATGACTTCGCGGATTGAATCTTCGTCGGCGAGCAAGGCGATTAGTCGGTCAAAGCCAAAGGCAATACCACCGTGTGGTGGGGCTCCATAGTCGAGTGCTTCTAGGAGGAAACCGAATTTGGCTGCGGCTTCTTCGGCATCAATTTCCAAGAGTTGAAAGAGACGGGCTTGTACGGAGCGCTGGAAAATTCGCATGCTGCCCCCGGCAATTTCACTGCCGTTGAGGACCAAGTCATAGGCTCGTGCTCTAGCGTTGGCAGGGGCGCTATCCAATAGGGCGGAGTCCTCTTCTAAGGGAGCGGTGAAGGGATGATGCACGGCGGTAAAGCGGTCGGCTTCCTCATCGCGTTCTAGCAGTGGGAATTGGTCGATCCAAAGCGGTTGCCAAGAGTCATCGGGCACTAATGAGAGGCGGCGAGCCAACTCCAAGCGCAGGGCTCCGAGTATCCGAGCGACCTGCTTTGGCTGGTCGGCGACGAAAAGCATCAGGTCGCCCGGGGCCGATTCGAGGGACTCGATGAGCTGGGTTTGAGCGGCTTGGGGGAAGAATTTGATGATGGAGGATTCAAGGCCGGCGTCCGTATGTTTGATCCAGCTAAGACCCTTGGCTCCTAATCCTTGGACGAAGGCGATTAAGTCGTCAATTTGTCCACGCGAGAATCCACTGCAACCCTTAGCATTTAAGCCTTTGACTTGACCACCGCTGTCAAGAACGGAATGAAAGACTTGAAATTGGGACATGCGCGCTGCTGCGGCTGCATCTTTGAGCTCTAAACCGAAGCGCAGGTCGGGTTTATCGGAGCCGAAGCGCTGCATGGCTTCGCGATAGGTGAGTCGTGGAAAGGGATTGGGTAACTCGATTTGGCGCAACTGCGCAAAAAGGGTGCGAGTTAGATCCTCGGCAATGGCCATGACGTGGTCCTCACGCACAAACGCCATTTCGATGTCGATCTGGGTAAATTCGGGTTGGCGATCGGCGCGTAAATCTTCGTCGCGGAAGCACTTGACGATCTGGAAGTAGCGGTCGTAGCCGGCGATCATCAAAAGCTGTTTATAGGTTTGAGGTGATTGGGGCAGAGCGAAAAAATGCCCGGGATGTACTCGGCTGGGGACGAGGTAATCTCGGGCCCCTTCCGGGGTGTTCTTGGTCAGAAACGGCGTTTCAACTTCGATGAAGCCGCGCTGGTCGAGCAGGTGGCGCACGATTTGATAGCCCCGGTGCCTGAGTAACAAGTTGCCTTGGATACGGGGCCGACGCAGGTCTAGATAGCGATACTTGAGCCGAATTTCCTCGCCAGCGTCGGTCTGGTCTTCAATGAGAAAAGGCGGAGTCCGACAGGGGTTGAGAAGGCGTAGTTGGTCGCAATTTACTTCAATAGCCCCAGTGGGCAACTGCGGATTGACCATACCTTCAGGGCGGGCCTCAACTTCGCCTTGTACGGCGATGACATACTCGCTGCGCAAGTGATCGGCCTGCTGGTAAGCGGTGGGATCGCGCTGCGGATTGAAGACGATTTGGGTAATGCCATAGCGGTCGCGGAGATCTATAAAAATAACGCCGCCGTGGTCGCGGCGACGCCAGACCCAGCCCATTAGCAGGACGCGCTGACCGATGTCTTTATCTGTGAGCGTGCCGCAGTCATGCGTGCGTTCCCAGTTGCCTAAGCCCGTGCTCGGCTCTTCCATAAATTACACCTAAAGGATCGAATCGAAATTGAATTTTAAGTGGGAAACAAAATAAAATAGAAGGCAGCTTGGAGAGTGTCAAGAAAGAGCTGAGTTAGTTGACATGGTGGATTTTGGTTCTTTTAATCGTAAAGGGAGATTTTTGTGATTGGCTTATCAGTCGTCGAGCAGATTGGCGATACGCCGCTTTTGCGGCTGAAAGATCCGGCGATTCCGCCAAGGGTGGAAGTATATGCCAAGCTGGAGTTTTTCAATCCCGGGGGATCGGTCAAGGACCGGCCAGCGCGGCGGATGATCGAGGATGGCGAGCGGGACGGGTCGCTGGAGCCGGGCAAGATCATTTTGGATTCCACTTCTGGAAATACTGGCATTGCCTACGCAATGATCGGTGCGGCCAAGGGCTATCGGGTAAAATTGGCCATGCCGGCTAATGTCAGTCGCGAGCGCAAGGCCATTCTCGCCGCCTATGGTGCTGAAGTGGTGTACACCGATCCAGGGGAGCTTTCTGACGGAGCTATACGGGAAGCGCGGCAGATATACGAAGCCGACCCCGACCGGTATTTCAAGCCCGACCAATACAACAATCCGGCGAATTGGTACGCCCATCGAGACACTACGGCACCCGAAATTTGGGAACAGACCCAAGGTTGTGTCACTCATTTTGTCGCCACTGTCGGCACTAGCGGTACCCTGATGGGCACTGGCCGAGGTCTTAGGAAGTTCAATCCGGCGATCCAGATTATTGGTGCTGAGCCGGCCGAGCCGTTTCACGGCATTGAGGGTCTTAAGCACATGGAAAGTTCAATTGTCCCTGGTATCTACGACGAGACGCTTCTCGACTACAAAATACCGATAGATACCGATGATGCTTATGATACTGCACTGCATCTGCCGGTCGAGCAGGGGATTCTCGTCGGCCAGTCTTCGGGTGGCGCTTATTGGGCCGCGCTGGAAGTGGCTCGTCAGCTAGATACCGGGGTCGTGGTCACGGTATTTTGCGATGGCGGCGACAAGTATATGAGTACGCCCATGTGGCGGCTGGCCCTTGAGGGCATTACTAAGTGAAGAGATAGCTGAATGCTGCGCATTGCCCGCGAGGACTTTGATCGGATTTGCGCCCAAGCCTTGGCCGAATACCCACACGAGTGTTGCGGTCTGCTGGTTGAAAAAGCGCCGAGTGGGGTGTCCGCTGCCCACGCTTGTACTAATGTACAACAACAGCGGCACGAAGAAGATCCCAACCACTATCCCCGCGATGCAAGCACGGCTTATCTGATCGACCCAGGCGAACAGTTGCGCATTGCCGAGGCGGCTAAAAAAGTCGGTGGCCAGGTCTCGGGTTGCTACCATTCCCACATTGATTGCGCGGCCTATTTCTCGGCTGAAGATGAGAGGCGCACTTGGATATTCAACAGTCGAGAGGCCGGAGACGACCCAGACGACCCAGATGCGATGTATCTGGTGTTATCCGTATGTGGCGAGGAGACGGGTGGCCAGCGGAAAGTGCAAGGCTACAAATGTTTTACTTGGGACGGCAGTCGCTACGCCGAGACGGGTGTTGAATTAGTTCAGTAAAGTCGCTATTGCGCTATAAAAAACAAAATGCAGGCGGTGGAGCCGCTTAAATTAACCACATGGAGGATGAAATGCCGGTTACTGTTCACATTCCCACGCCCTTGCGGAAGTTGACTCACAATCAAGCCGAGGTCGAGTTGGAGGCGGGGACTATTAGCGAGTTGGTAGATGGTCTCGACGGCTCCTACGAGGGCTTGGCCGATAAACTGCTTGACGAGGGGGGCGAGATCCGCCGCTACGTCAATATCTTCGTCAACGACGAAGATATTCGCTTCCTCGATGGCAAGGACACGCTCCTCAACGACGGTGATAGCATCTCTATCGTCCCGGCCATTGCTGGCGGGAGTTAAAAACTACCGTATAGATGATTGGCGTTAGGTTTGGTGCAGCATGAAACGCGCTCACAGTGTGCTGGAGTTAATCGGGGCTACGCCTATAGTCCGCCTCGGCCGAGTCGTAGAGGAGGGGTCTGCCGAGGTGTGGGGCAAGTTGGAAGCGACCAACCCAGGAGGTAGTGTCAAAGACCGGATCGCCCTAGCCATGATCGAAGCCGCCGAAGAGCAAGGTCTGCTGACCGAGGGCGGCACGATCGTTGAGCCCACTAGCGGCAATACCGGCATTGGCTTGGCTATGGTGGCCGCCTATAAGGGGTACAAGCTCATCGTCACCATGTTCGACACGGCTAGCCGCGAGCGCCGCTTACAGATGCAGGCATACGGTGCCGAAGTTGTGTTGACGCCAGCGGCTGAGGGCATGCGCGGAGCTATCGACAAAGCGCTGGAATTCAAGCGCGAGCATCCAGATTACTTTTTGCCACAGCAGTTTATGAATGCAGCCAACCCCGAGATACACCGCCAAACGACCGGTCGTGAGATCCTAGAACAGCTAGATGGCCAAATTGATGCCTTTGTGGCGGGAGTAGGTACTGGGGGGTCGTTGACTGGCGTCGGTGAAGTCCTCAAAGAAGCTCTATCCACAGTGCGGGTTATCGCCGTCGAGCCCGCCGGATCGCCCGTGCTTTCAGGCGGGAGAGCTGGATTTAGTTATATCGAGGGTATTGGTGCGGGTTTTGTGCCACCAATTCTCAACCGCGAGGTTATCGACGAAGTGCGAGTCGTTACCGACGACGACGCGTATGAAATGGCCCGCCGCTTGGCCCGAGAGGAAGGGCTCTTGGTGGGGATTTCAGCAGGGGCCAACGCCTATATCGCCGCCCAAGTTGCGCGCGAGATGGAAGGAAAAGCTCGGGTCGTGACGATTCTCTGCGACAGCGGATTGCGCTACTTGAGTACTCGCGCCTTTGAATGAAGGCCATCAGGCCATTGATTGCACAAGACGGCTCAACCGCGACTTGTAGCGGGCGGCGGTATTCTTATGGATCATGCCCTTGTTGGTCGTTTTGTCGATAGTTGAGATCGCCGCTTGCAGAGCGGTTTCAGCCGAAGCTTTATCCGCCGCTTGGCGAACTTTTCTAAGGGCTGTGCGCATCCTCGAGCGTAGGGCGCGGTTGCGTATGTAGGCTTTGGCACTAGTGACTTGGTGCTTCTTAGCAGACTTGAGTTTAGGCAATTTTGCGCTCCTTTAATAAAATAGCTAAATATATAGGAAGTGAGGAGAAGGGGCAAGGTGGGGCTTCAAAAAGAGCCTAGCGAAGGCCGGAGCGAACTGAAGCCCCGCATAAATGAGCCCTGTGGTCTTATCATGGCTTCATCTGAAAAGATGCAGATGGGATTTGATTTTGGCGACCGATGTCCTGCTGCCGACGGGGAGCAGACGGCTACGCGCTGTGCGCACTGTCGGCTAGAGATCGAGGTGCCAGCTTGGTATGCGGGTCAAGCGCAGTTGCATTTTTGTGACGCTTCCTGCCGCCGCGCTTGGACAGAGGCTATGCCTTCGTTAGAGGTTTGTTTAGGAGAATCTTCCAAACGGCGAGGGGCCAATTGGGAACTCCAAGCGCTAAAAGCGCGGACACGCGATGGTTTCATCTGCCAGGTATGCGGGGTCAGCGAAGAGGAACTGGGCCGTCAGCTTGACGTACATCACAAGATTCCCTACCGCAGTTTTTCTTCCAATATAGAGGCCAATAAACTGGAACATCTGATTTCGGCTTGCCCTTCTTGCCATTCTAAGTTGGAAGCCGAGTTGCGGCACGATCTTCCTCTTTTTGGACGATCTTGACCTTTCTGCGTGCTAGGTGCTGATAGACTATATAGTTTAGAAACTACCTCTTGCATCCTGGATATTAGATGCGTATTTTGTATTGAGTACGTAAAATGATCTCAGGCTTCTCTACACGCTCTTCAATTAAGCTATTGTTGTAAGGGTCGCTAAGGGAGAGGAACCATGAGTGTGGTGGTTGCGGCCTTAGAGCGGCGAGGCGGCGGTCTAGTGTGCAAAGTTGCGCTACAATTCTTAAAACTTAAATCTCTCATTGGAGGGTCAATTATGAGCGGTTGTGTCGTTAGTAAAAAACTTATTTGGAATAGATCGCTGTCCTGCCTGAGTACACTCTTTCTGGCGGTCGCTTTGATGTCGGCTCCGGCGGCTGAAGCCCAGGATGCGCCGAGCTTTGGTGGTGCGACGGTTGCCAACCAGATGTACGAGGCCGGAGTGGAGATAGCGGCTTTGGAGTTGCCGTCGGCTTCAGGTGGAGCTGGCGATTTGACGTATGCTCTAAGGCCCTTGCCTCTGGGTTTGGCATTTGATGCCGCGACTCGGACGCTTTCAGGTACGCCTTCAGACGTTGTCTCCTTCCCGGAAAAGATATTTTACTCGATGGTCTACGAAGTGACCGATGCCGATGGTGCTACGGCCGCGTTGACATTCAATATCTCAGTAGAGGAAGAAGATGTAACGCCGAGCTTTAGCGGTGTGACGGTTGCCGACCAGATGTTCTCAGCCGGGGAGGCGATAGCGGCTCTGGAGTTGCCGGCGGCTTCGAGTGGTAACGGCGATTTGACGTATGCTCTAAGGCCCTTGCCTCCGGGTTTGGCGTTTGATGCCGCGACTCGGACGCTTTCAGGTACGCCTTCAGAAGTGGCTGTATTCTTAATGACTTACGAAGTGACGGATGCCGACGGCGATACGGCCACGTTGACATTCGAGGCGGAAGTCGATACGAGGCCGAGTTTTGAGGGGGCGACGGTTGCCGACCAGTCGTACCAGACCGGCGAGGTGATAGAAGTTCTGGGATTACCTTCGGCTTCGGTGGGAGAATATGAGCAACCTCCGCGGTATAGCTTGTCGCCGGAGGTGCCAGGTCTAACGTTTGATAATTCGTCTCTTGCGCTTTCAGGTACGCCGACCGTGGCCGGGACGTATGAAATGACCTACCGGGTAGAAGATTCCGATACCAATATGGAAGATAGCGACGCCGAGGAATTGACCTTTACGATATCGGTAGAACTTACCTTCGCAGCGGTCGCTGCGCGTCAAACAACCTTTACTGCCGGCGAAGAAATAAAACAGCCTTGGGAATTACCAGTAGGTCGGTCCACCGACGCTCTGACCTATAGCTTGGACGGGGACTTGCCTGCGGGGCTGACATTTGATGCTGATGCGCGGACGATTTCGGGCACGCCGCCTGCTGATGTGTTATATGATGCGTCATATGCGTTCACGTATCAGGTAGTGGATTCCGATGGCGATTCGGCTGAATTGACCTTTGAGATTGTGATAGCTGCTATGCCTAGCTTTGGCGATCAGGTCGTGGAAAATCAGCTATACACGGCGGGCGATGCGGTGAGCTTGGGGCTGCCAGAGGCGGCAGGCGGGAATGTAGCGTTGACGTATGGCTTGGATGGGGCGTTGCCGGAGGGTCTGGCGTTTGATGCTGATGCGCGGACGATTTCGGGTACGCCGCCGACGGATGCGACGTATGCCGAGGGGTATGCGTTGACGTATCGGGTGGCGGATGTCGATGGCGATGCGGTGACACTGACCTTCACTATTGCGGTCAATGGCATCCCTAGCTTCGGCGATCAGGTCGTAGAAGATCAGCAGTATGCGGCGGGCGATGCGGTGAGTTTAGAGTTGCCGGAGGCGGTCGGCGGGAATGTGGCGAGGACGTATCGCTTGGATGGGGCGTTGCCGGAGGGTCTGGCGTTTGATGCTGATGCGCGGACGATTTCGGGTACGCCGCCGACGGATGCGACGTATGCTTTTGAAGGGTATGCGTTGACATATCGGGTGGCGGATGTCGATGGCGAAGAGCCGGCCCCGTTGGTGTTCACGATGCAGGTGGATGGTATCCCCCGTTTTGACGAAGCTGTGTCGAGTCAAGTTACCTTTGCCGAAGGCCAAACGATAGATCCTTGGGTGTTGCCCTCGGCTTCGGGTGGTAATGGCCAGTTGACGTATGAGTTGGTCGGGGCGTTGCCGGAGGGCCTGTCGTTCGATCCGGCAACCCGGGCGATTTCAGGTACGCTGTCGGCGGATGCGATGTATGCTGCTGAGAGCGAGGGGTATGCGTTGACGTATCAGGTGACGGATCAGGATGGCGATGCACCCGCTGCTTTGGAGTTCACGATAGTGGTGCACGGTATGCCTAGCTTCAGTGGTCAGGTCGTGGAAGATCAGCAGTATGCGGCCGGCGATGCGGTGAGCTTAGAGCTGCCGGAGGCGGTCGGCGGGAATGGCGCGTTGACGTTTGTCTTGGATGGAGAGTTGCCGGAGGGTCTGGCGTTTGATGCTGATGCGCGGACGATTTCGGGTACGCCGCCGACGGATGCGACGTATGCCGAGGGGTATGCGTTGACGTATCAGGTGGCGGATGTCGATGGCGATGCGGTGACACTGACCTTCACTATTGCGGTCAATGGCATCCCTAGCTTCGGCGATCAGGTCGTAGAAGATCAGCAGTATGCGGCGGGTGATGTGGTGAGTTTAGAGTTGCCGGAGGCGGTCGGCGGGAATGTGGTGAGGATGTATGGCTTGGATGGGGCGTTGCCGCCGGGTCTGGCGTTTAATCCTACATCTCGGACGCTTTCGGGTGAGTTGTCCCCTAATGTTTCGTATTCTCCCGAGGGGTATGCGTTGACGTATCGGGTGGCGGATATCGACGGCGATGCGGTGACACTGACCTTCACTGTTGCGGTCAATGCTATGCCTTTCTTTGAGGGAACTATTACGAATCAGACGGTTCCCGAAGGGGAAGAGATGGCCGCGTTGGAGTTGCCGGCGGCTTTGGGCGGCAACGGTGAGCTGACGTATAGCTTGAACGAGGAGAATTTGCCGCCGGGTCTGGTGTTTGACGCCGATGCGCGGACGATTTCGGGTACCCCAGAGCTTCATGTGTCGCATCCTGCTGAGGGCTATGCGTTGACGTTCCGGGTAGAAGATGAAGATGGCGACTCGGCTGAGTTGGCCTTCTTCCTGACCGTTGACGGTGCACCTACCTTTTTTGACGCGACCGTTGAGGATCGAATTTTGCGTCAGAATGAGGCGCTTGATTCGTGGGAACTCCCAGCGGCTGCAGGCGGCAACGGTGAGTTGACATATAGTTTAGATATGAATGTGCCGGGTCTGGGCTTCGACGCTGCCACGCGGACGCTTTCGGGTACGCCGACGGACCCTGGCGTGTATCGCTTGACCTACCAGGTCGAAGACCAAGATGGCGATTCGGCTGAGTTGACCTTTCACATAACGGTAGATGGCGCACCTAGCTTTAGCGGAGATGTGTCCAACCAGACGTATATAGAAGGCGAGGCGATTGAAGACTTGGTGTTGCCCCTGGCTTCGGGTGGCAACTTGCTCTCGCTGAATCCGGATGGCGAGGTCGATTTCGGCGAGCTGACGTACACCTTAGATAACGTGCCGTCGGGACTGACGTTTGATCCCAACCCGATGGCGCCGACGCTTTCGGGTACGCCGGCAGAGGTCGGAGTCTATACCTTGACATATACGGCCCACGACTCCGACGACAATATGACTGCTGAGGACGCAGCCATCCTCAGCTTTGAGGTTCGAGTGGAAGAATCGGCTACGGACCGTTTTGCGGAGCTCAACGAACAGATCTTGTCCAAGTACGCATTGGCTATTGCCGATGGAACGAATCGCGCCATCGAAAATCGCCTTGAGCATATGGACAGAGTCGGCGATGTGAATAAAACTTTTCGCTTCGCCGCTGAGTCGTCTCTCTACAACATGATTCAATCGGGCCGGATCTTCGAGAATCGCCCGGTCAATATGGCACAGGTTGTCAATGGCTCGTCCTTTGCCGTGCCATTCGGTTTTGGCAGAGGATGTATTCTTTGTCCTGGCAGTCCTACATTCTGGGGCCGGGGAGACTATGGCCAACTGTCTAGCGACGACGGTTCGCTGGATTGGGAGGGCAACCTAAGCCGTGCTCAAATTGGTTTGGACGCCCGGCCAGGTGCTGAGGTACTAACCGGTTTGGCACTGTCTTGGGCCCAAGGATCGTTCGATTACACCGCCCCCTTGCTCGGCGAAGAGCGAGTCGATGGTACCTATGAGACTCGCATGTTGAGCCTGCATCCATACGTCGGGTTCTCGCCAGGGCGGTTGGGGGTATGGTTGACGGCGGGCTTAGGGCGCGGCAACCTCGATATTGACGACGAACAGGGAACCGTAGGCCAACAGTCGAGTGATACGTCGCTGCGGACTGGAAGTGTAGGGGCTAGCGGTGACTTGCTCTCCGGTGGGCCGACGCAGTTGCGGATCAAGGCTGCTGCTACTGTAGCACAGGTCGAAGTTGAGGGCGGAGAGGTCGAGAATGGACAAGGAAACCGGATCGCCGAACAGACGGTGAGTGCCAATCGGTTGAGGCTGGCACTCAAAGCGTCCCATGCTTACGAAGCAGGTATGAACGGGCAGGTGACACCCCAGTTAGAGGTTGCTTTGCGCCAAGATGGCGGCGACGGACAGACCGGAACCGGTGTAGAAGTTGGCGGCGGCCTGCGATATGAAGGGGGTGGCTTCATGCTGGAAGCTATGGCGCGGAGCCTGGTAAGTGACGGGGACGACGAGTCCGAGTACCAAGAATGGGGCGCACATCTGTTGCTCCAGCGCTCGACTGGCACTGGTGGTCGAGGGTTGTCGTTGCGGGTGATGCCGACCTACGGTACGCAGGCCAACAGCCTGACGCTGTGGGAACGCAGCGTAGCCGAAGTAGCGGACCGGGGTTTTTCGAACGCCGAAGGCCAGCTCAGAGCCGAAGTCGGCTACGGTTTAGCCGCACTTGGCGGCCGGGGAGTGTACACGGTGTACAGCGGAATGACTCAAGCACCAGAGCGAATGCAGTTGCGCTTAGGTACGCGCTTTGAGGTGGATTCGTCGCTGTCATTCAGCCTCGAGAGTTCTCGCTGGCAGCGCCTAGCCGGTGCCTCACATGGCCTCCTGCTGCATGGGCGTATGGTCTTTTAATTGATTCCCACACCTGTAGCACAGTATTAGGACACGCGCTTCCGGAGCTCAGCTTTGGAAGCGCGTGTCCTATTATGCTGTGGCCCGTCTTTTTTTACTTTGTATTCTCATTCGACCTTGCTTCCCCAACCGGACGAGTACATAACTATCGTGTCCGGTCTGCCCCGTTCTGGTACCTCGATGCTGATGAAGATGTTGGCTGCGGGCGGGTTGCCGCCCCTAACAGACGGTATCCGCGAGGCCGACGCTGATAATCCCGGGGGATATTACGAGTTCGAGAAGGTCAAGCAGCTAAAAAGAGACACTACATGGCTCAACTTGGCCAAGGGTAAGGTCGTCAAGGTCGTATCCCAATTACTCAACCAATTGCCGCTCCACAAGCCGTACAAAATCGTATTTGCCCTCCGAAAAATGGACGAGATTTTAGCTTCGCAGCGGGCGATGCTAGCGCGGCGTGGGCAGCTATCTGAGCGGATTTCCGATGCCGAGCTGGCCGCCGCTTTCGGTCGGCACTTGGTTGCAGTGCAACAGTGGTTGGCGGAGCACCCGCAAATGGAGGTCCTCTATGTCAACTACTCGGCTGTCTTGCGCGACCCACTTGCCACCAGCCATCAGATCAAGACCTTTCTCGCCCGCCCCTTAGATATGCGGCAAATGGCTAGCGTGGTAAACGAAGGCCTATACCACCAGCGCATATCCTGACTACTCTTACCAACAACCGTATGGATACATCACGGATTCGCAATTTTTCCATTATTGCCCACATTGACCACGGCAAATCGACGCTAGCGGACCGTCTGCTCGAAAAAACTGCGACCCTGACGGCCAAACAGATGCAGGATCAGGTTCTCGACAGCATGGATTTAGAGCGCGAGCGAGGTATCACAATCAAGTCCCACGCCGTGCGAATGCACTATCAGGCAGCCGACGGTAGAATCTACCAATTCAACTTAATCGACACACCCGGACATGTGGATTTTACCTATGAGGTGTCGCGTAGTTTAGCGGCCTGCGAAGGGGCGATATTGGTCGTTGATGCCACACAGGGAGTAGAAGCCCAGACCGTGAGCAATTTGCTGTTGGCACTAAACAGCGACTTGGTCGTCATCCCGGTACTCAACAAAATCGACATGCCTGCGGCTCAGGTCGAGGCCGTGCAGCAACAGGTGCTCGATCTGTTGGGAGGGGATGCTGAGGATATTTTGCAAATTAGTGCCAAAGAGGGGGTTGGGGTTGAGGAGGTGATGGAAGCTATTGTCGATCGCATACCACCGCCGGTCAGGCGTCAGCAGGAGTCGTTGCGAGCACTGATTTTTGATTCTCTTTACGACCAGTACCGAGGGGTAGTTTGCTTTATCCGAGTCGTCGATGGACACATCCACAAGGGGCAGAAAATTCGTTTCTACTCCACTGGACGGCTCTACGCAGTCGAAGAAGTCGGCCACTTGGTTTTAAACCGGGTGCCGGCTCAAGCACTTGAGACTGGCGAAGTCGGCTATTTCATTGCTGGAATCAAAGAACTGGCCGAGGCTCACGTCGGTGACACGGTCGTTGATGAAGAGACGGAAGTAAAGCCGTTGCCTGGGTACCAACCGCTCAAACCCATGGTTTTTAGCGGCCTCTATCCGGTTGTCCCAGAGGAATACGAGGTGCTACGCGATGCTTTAGAGCGGCTCAAGCTCAACGACGCCGCATTCTCCTATGAGCCGGAGACTTCGCCAGCGTTGGGATTTGGCTTTCGCTGCGGCTTCCTAGGCCTGCTGCATATGGAGATCGTACAAGAGCGCCTCGACCGCGAGTACCAGGTTGAAATCATCACGACCTTACCCAATGTGCTCTACGAGATTCTGACCAAAGACGGGGAACTAATCGACGTGGATAATCCTTCTTTGCTGCCACCTGCTGCTGAGATCGACGAGGTGCGCGAGCCCATTCTCGCCGTCCAGATCTTGGTGCCGAGGGATTACATCGGCGGCGTGATGAAAATCTGCACTGACCGGCGTGGGAGCTACCGCAATACAGAGTATCTCGATGGCAGCCGGGCGATTCTGAGCTTTGAAATGCCTTTGGCCGAAGTAGTGATTGACTTTTATGATCGTCTCAAGTCCGTGTCGCGGGGCTATGCGTCATTCGATTACGAGCATCTAGAGATGCGAGTTGGCCTACTATCTAAGCTCGATATTATGATCAATGGCGAGCCGCTGGACGCGCTCTCGGTGATCATCCACCGCGACAAGGCCTATGAGTGGGGTCGGCAGCTCTGTACTAAACTCAAGGAGTTAATTCCACGCCAGATGTTCGAAGTGGTCATCCAAGGGGCGGTGGGCAACAAGGTGATTGCCCGTGAGGTCGTCAAACCGTTTCGCAAGAATGTGACGGCCAAGTGCTACGGCGGCGATGTAACCCGCAAACGCAAATTGCTCGAGCGGCAGAAGGAAGGCAAAAAGCGCATGAAGCAGTTTGGGAAAGTGGAAATTCCCCAGGAAGCGTTTTTGGCCGCGCTCAAGATGGAAGCCTAATTTATGAGTAAGAGGCGTCCGGACCGACCCTGCGGACCCTAATCTCCAAGAAGTAAATATGGCGTTGGGCCTCTATATCCACGTTCCATTTTGCCCCCAAAGCTGCCCTTACTGCGCCTTTGCTACGGTCATTGGCCAAGCAGAACGCCATGGCCTATATGCCGAGGCGATCTGCCGCGAAATCGAGTCTTGGGCCCATTTGTCGGGGCCAGTGGAGACCCTGTTCTTAGGCGGAGGCACTCCTAGCCAAGTCGCGCCGGTACTCATTGGACAGATGCTCGAAGCCGCTCAGCGGCATTTAGGGCTACATGCAGATGTGGAAGTTTCCATTGAAGTCAACCCTAGGACTGTTGACCGCGAGAAATTTGCCCTGCTAAAGGCACTGGGGTTCAACCGCATCAGCATTGGAGCACAGGCTTTTCGCGATGCCGATTTGCGCCAGTTGGGTCGTCAACATAGCGCAGCCGATGTCGAAAAAGCGTATGCAGCAGCCCGAGCGGTCGGTTTTGCCAATGTGAGCTTGGACTTAGTGGCGAATGTACCTGGCGTCTCCGAGGCCAATTGGCACTTTAGCGTCGAGCGGGCGATCGTCTTGGCTCCCGAGCACCTTTCGGTTTACAGTCTCACGATTGAAGAAGGCACGATTTTCGCTCAACGACAGCATCAGGGCCTGTTAAAACCTGTCTCGGACGACCAACAGGCGCGCACCTTGGCATGGACGGATGCCCGGCTGGTGGCGGCTGGTTATGAACACTACGAGATTTCAAATTACGCCCGTCTTGGATATCGCTCGCGCCACAACTGGGGGTACTGGACGGGGGTTCCTTACTTAGGTGTTGGGCTGGGGGCCCATAGCTTCATTGATGGAAAGCGATTTTGGAATACGCGCGATCTCAATACTTATCTCGACGCTATGGCCCAAGGCCGGTCGCCGTGCGCAGGTGAGGAAACCATCGTCGCGGACATGGCCCGCGGGGAACGGCTGTGGCTGGGTTTGCGCACCATAGAGGGGGTTGAATTGACCGGGGAAGAGGTCGGCCGCCTGCAGGGCAGCAGGCGCTTTGCCGAACTGGAGAACGTTGGATACGCTGCGCTCGAAGGACAAAAATTGCGTTTAACCCGGGTTGGATTCTTACTGGCTGATGCGTTGAGCTTGGAGTTGGATCGAATCTTGGAAGAGGGATAATAGGGACACGCTTGGATATTGCAAAAAAGAAAGGCCGTTCCTTACTAGGGAACGGCCTCATTAGTGGTGGGGGGAGCAGGATTCGAACCTACGAAGGCATAAGCCAACAGATTTACAGTCTGCCCCGTTTGACCGCTTCGGTATCCCCCCGGCGAATTTTCAGGTGCCGCTAGCTAGCGTTTTAAGCACCTGGTGCCGCGAAGGATGGCGCAGCTTACTGAGTGCCCGCTCTTTGAGCTGACGGATGCGCTCGCGCGTGAGATTCATCATGTCGCCGATTTCCTCAAGCGTCAGGGCTTCGTTGCCGTCGAGGCCAAAATAGAGCCTGATAATGCGCAATTCGCGCTCCTCGAGGGTTTCCAAGGCCGTCTCGAGCTGCTCGCGGGCCGATTCGCTCAGAATATCGGCGTCTGGGGCTGCGGCCGTATTGTCGGCCAAGGTGTTGAGCAGGCTGCGCTCGTCGTCGTCGGTGAAGGATTCGTCGAGCGAACACACGGCGCGGGCACTGAGGATAGTTTCTAAAACCTCTTCGGCTGGGACTTCGAGCTCAGCGGCGATTTCCTCTATGTCAGGCTCACTGGCGCGATGCTGCCCCAATTTGCGCGAGGCTTTGGAAATATCCTTGAGCAAACTGACCTTGTTGAGAGGAAGGCGCACGGTGCGCACATGCTCGGCGAGCGTTTGGAGAATGGACTGGCGAATCCACCAAACCGCGTATGAAAT
Organism: Candidatus Latescibacterota bacterium; assembly: GCA_965221515.1. GTDB lineage: Bacteria > Latescibacterota > UBA2968 > UBA8231 > UBA8231. The sequence continues at coordinate 1,235,625 of OZ244897.1, read as the reverse complement.
GAACTTATAGCCCTTGGTACCGTCGAAGCGATCGGCCGCCGTGATGAGGCCCAGATTGCCGGCGCTAATCAGATCGGATAGAGATAACCCGCGGTTTTGGTACTTCTTGGCGACATCGACGACAAACCGCAGATTGGCACTGATCATTTCTTCGCGAGCGTTCATATCGCCATTTTTGATGCGATCGGCCAGTTCCACTTCGCGTTCTCGCGAAAGAGGCGTGGACTCAGCAATATCGTCGAAATAGAGTCTCAGGGTGTTTTCTTCGTCGTGCAGATTGTGCATAGAGCCTCTCATCTTTGACAGGGCGACCTGTCCGTCAGGTTTTGCCCCTCGATAGCACTAAATGCCTTGGTGTATATGTAAGCTAGCATAAGTATTGGCGAAACTAACTGATTATACATAAGGAGCAGTGCTGCGTCAAGTCGTTTGCAAGGGGATTTGCATGTTTTAAGCGAGGCGGCGGTATTCACCAGCCTCGTCCCAATTGGCTAGGCTACGGCCATTTAGATCCCAGACGACTTGGCCTGCTCTCAACGTTAGCTCGCATTCGAGTTTTTGCCGACCCTTCATGCGTGCCCGGCCCGAATCGACAAAGGCAAAATCCCCTTCGTGCAGGGCAAAAGCCGCTAGGTCGGCTTCAGCTCCGATACTGAGATGTCCTAGCTGGGGATGCCCGATTACCTCGGCTGGTTTATATGTTGAGCGATAGATGACCTCTTGGAGAGACATGCCGAGGTTTAGAAATTTGGACATGGTTATAGGCATGGTAGCGTTGGGTAACATGCGACTGGACTTGTGTAGATCGGTGCTGATGGTATCCGGCGGAAAATTTTGCGCCATGGCGGGCACGGCAATGCGAAACCAGAAGGAGCCGTTGCCGTGCCCGGTGTCAAAGATGATGCCGCGCTGGCGCGCTTGATGCATGTAGTTTGCGACTTTTTTGTCCGCATTGAGCAGGGGGATGTGGGCAGCATAGAGGTGCGTGTGGATGTCCCCTGGGCTCATGCGCTCGAGCAATTCCTCATAGGTGCGGCTGGGGCGCGGGGCAAAGTCGATCATGGCAATGGAGTCGCTTTGTCGCGCCGCGGCGATTGCACCGCCTGCCGACTCCCAACCCGGGCCGCCGAAGTGGGCCGACTTGGCTCCGATGACATGCTCGCGGTATTGATCTATCGCCGCGGCGCAGCGCGCCGGATCCATTTCGCTGACGTCTTGTTCGGGAGCCCCGATCATGCCAGCACCGACGATGTTGACAAAGGCCAAGACGCGAGTCTGAGCGGGGTCGATGATGGTGCGCTTGAAATCGGCCATATCTTTCCATCCAGCGCCGCCGGTATCTACTACGGTAGTTACGCCGTAGGGCAGAGCGTGCTGGTCGGGGAAGAGCCAGCCCTGGTAGCCTCCATAGACGTGGACGTGGATGTCGATTAAGCCCGGGGTGACATAGAGGCCAGACACATCAATGACCTTTGCTGAGATGCACTCAATTCGGTCGGCGACCGCAGCGACTAGCCCATCCTTAATGGCGATGTCGGCTGGGCCGTTGAGGTCGTTTTTGGGGTCAATGCAGTACCCTCCTTGGATGATGAGATCAAAGTCGCCGCTCATAATGGCCTTCCTTTCGCGTGTGCGCCGTGTGTTCATAGTAGAATAACCAGCCGACCAAGGTGGAAGCAAGGGCTGGGCTCGCATTGCACAGAACGATTTTTTTTGGCAGATTTTCTCTGTCTAAAAACTGCCTTGTCTTACTTTAGGAGGAATACATGGCACGAACTGTGAAAGTAGCCGTCACTGGAGCGGCGGGCCAAATCGGTTACGCGATATTGCCGCGTTTAGTCTCGGGCGAGGTTTTCGGCCGCGATATACGGGTTTCGCTGCACTTGCTGGAGATTACTCCGGCGCTCAAAGCCCTCGAAGGCGTAGTTATGGAACTCGAAGACTGCGCCTTTCCGCTGCTCGACGACATTGTAATTACCGACCAAGCCGAAGTGGCTTTTGACGGGATCAATTGGGGGCTGTTGATTGGCTCCAAGCCGCGCGGTCCCGGCATGGAGCGGGGCGACTTGATTCGGGAAAACGGCCCGATATTCGTCGGCCAGGGTCAGGCACTCGCCCAAGCCGCTGCGGATGTGCGAGTCTTGGTGGTGGGCAATCCGGCTAATACGAATGGCTTGATTGTCATGAGCCACGGCCATAAGGCTGGCATCCCCCGCGATCGCTTCTACGCGATGACCCGGCTCGACCAAAACCGCGCCCAAGCCCAGCTTGCCCAAAAAGCCGGAGTCAAAGTCTCGACGGTGACCAATATGGCCATATGGGGCAACCACAGCGCCACGCAGTACCCGGACGCCGAGAACGCCCGCATTGAGGGACGTCCAGCGCACGACGTCATCGGCCACCACGCTTGGTTGCGCGAGGAATTCATCCAAATCGTCCAGCAGCGGGGCGCAGCTGTCATCGACGCCCGTGGCTTATCGTCAGCGGCATCGGCTGCCAATGCCGCGCTTGATCACATCGTCAGCGTTGAAAGTGCCACGCCTGTGGGCGACTTTTTCTCGGCTGGCGTCTATTCGGCTGGCAGCTACGGAATTGATGAGGGGCTGATGTTTTCGTTTCCCATTCGCAGCGACGGCCAAGGCCACTGGGAAGTCGTGCAAGGCTTGGAACTGAGCGACTTTGCTCGTGCCAAGATCAAGGCCAGCGAAGACGAGCTCAAAAAGGAGCGTGCGGTCATTTCCGATCTCTTGGTCTGATATGTTCCAAGACCCCGAGTGCTACCAAGCCAAACACTACTATGTAACGGCCGCAGGTGCCGACTTGGTCGGCGTCTTGGCCCCCCAAGTCGGCGAGCGCATCCTCGACTTGGGCTGCGGCACCGGTCAACTGAGTGCCCAGATTGCCGCAGCCGGGGCTGAGGTCGTAGGTATGGACTCGTCAGCCGAGATGGTTAAGGCCGCCCGAGAACAGTTCCCGGACTTGTCCTTTGTCGTCGGTGATGCGAGGGATTTTTTTCTTGCACCGCCGTTTGATGCCGTTTTTTCCAACGCCGCCTTGCACTGGATCAAGCCGCCGGAAGCGGCTCTTGCCTGCATTGCCGCTTGTCTAGGGTCGGGTGGGCGTTTGGTCGCCGAGTTGGGTGGGGCACAGAATGTGGCCACCATCAGTCAGGAACTGATGGGTCAGTTGGCTGCTCGGGGCTTTTATCCGCAATCGCCTTGGTATTTTCCCAGTCTGGGCGCGTACGCGCAGCTCGTGGAGCAGGCCGGACTGCGCGTTGCTTATGCCAGTCATTTTTCCCGCCCAACGCCTTTGGCGGGCGAGAGTGGGTTGCGCGACTGGATGGAGATGTTCGCCGAGACGCTGATAGAAGACGTCGCCCCGTCGATGCGCGAAGAGATTTTGGCTGCGGTGGAGGACGCCGTCCGCCCGGCCTTGTACGGCGATAGGGGCTGGCAGGCGGACTACTGGCGCCTGCGCGTAGTCGCCTATAAAGAATGAAGGCTTATGAAGCCGCACCACGTGATTTGGGACTGGAACGGCACTTTAGTGGACGATGCTTGGCTGTGCGTCGAAATCGTCAACGAACTTTTGGTGCGCCGCGGGCTAGCGCCGACTACGCTGCGTGAGTACAGCGAAGTCTTTGGGTTTCCCCTGCGGACTTACTACCAGCGCGTAGGCTTTGACTTGGAGCACGAGGACTTTGCAGCCCTCGGCGACGAGTTCAACGTCCGCTACAGCCAGCGGCGCGGCGAGTGTTGTTTGCGCGCGGGAGCGTACCAAGTGCTGGCCGCATTGAGGCACAACGGGATCGGACAATCGCTCTTGTCGGCCTCCAACGAAGTGGACCTTGAACAAATGGTCGCTGATTACCGGTTGCAATCTCATTTTGCCGCTGTCGCCGGAGTGGATAATTTTTTGGGGGAGGGAAAAATCGAGCGCGGCCGTCGGCACCTGGCAGCCCTCAGCTGCCAAAGCGACAAAGTCTTGCTCGTCGGCGATACCCTACACGACATTGAAGTAGCGGTCGCGCTTGGCGTCCATTGTGTGCTGTTGCCTTCCGGTCATCAGAGTCGGCATCGGCTGGAACTGGGGGAGTGCGCCGTGGTGGATGGACTTGCTGCTGTAGCCGCTTTGCTCGGCCTACAAGGAGGTAGCTATGATTGAAACTTGGCGCGGAATTATGCCGATTGTGGTGACGCCTTTTACCGATAGTTACGCGCTCGACGAAGCGGCCTTGCAGGACTTGGTCGCCTTCAGCATTGAAGCGGGAGCCACGGGCTTGGTGGGGCCGGCCAATGCCAGCGAATTTTCGACTCTTGCCGATGAAGAACGCCGCCGTTGGATCGAGGTCGTCGTCTCCGCGGCCGCTGGTCGAGTGCCCGTAGTGGCCTCGGTCACCTCTGGCCATGTCCTGCCAGCGGTGGACCTCGCTCAGTTTGCTCAAGCCACTGGAGCCGACGGGATCATGTCCATGCCGCCGCACGTATTGCGCGTTGACCAAGCAGGCTGCTACGCCTTTTACCAGCAATTGGCAGACGCAGTTGAAATCCCGATCTGCGTGCAGAATTTTGATCCACCGGTCGGGACGCCCATGAGCGGCGAACTGTTGGGGCGGATGTGCCGCGAGTTGGCCGGCGTCGATTACATCAAGGAAGAGACCGTCCCTGAGCCTTGGCAGGTCAGCCGCACGTTGGCGCTAGCCGGCGCGGCCTGTAAGGGCGTATTGGGGGGCAAAGGGGGCGTCTATTTGCTCGACGAGTATCGGCGCGGGGCCTGCGGCAATATGCCGGGCTGTCACGTGACCGATGCCATGGCGGCGATCTGGAATGCTCTCGAAGCGGGCGACGACAAGACGGCGCGGGCGCACTTCTACCAGCTTCTGCCGCTGATGAACTACGAGCGGCTCTACGGGCTTGCGATCTACAAGTGGATTTTGCAAAAGCGCGGATTGATCCACTCGGCAGCGTGCCGGGCGCCCGTGCCCGTCCTCGACGGCGACGCGCTGACCGAGTTGGAAATCATTTGGGACGGCGTCGCGCCGCTCTTGCGGCGGTGAGTGCCAGGGCGAAGGCGTCAAGCCGCCGTATCGCCATTGGGTTGCGCAATCTGCCCAGCCTGATGTAGTGCACGGGCGCTGACGCCCAAGACGCCGAGGAAGCCCTCGGCGTCGCGGTGGTCAAAGTCTCCGATCGCCTCCATAGAAGCGGTGTCCTCACTGTAGAGCGAGTGGGGAGCGTCGCTGGCCGCGCCAAAGACGACTTGGCCCTTGTAAAGCGAGACCGAGATAGTCCCGGTCGCCAATTGATTAAAGTGGTCGATGAGCTTCCAGCTTGCTTGGGTTGCCGTGTCAAACCAATAGCCTTGGTAGATTTGCTCGGCGATAAAGCCGGAGACAACGGTGAAAATCTGCCGGGCACGGCGATCGAGAATAAGCTGGAGCAAGTAATCGTAGCACTGGCCGAGCAGTGCTAGAGCCGGAGCCTCATAGACGCCGCGCGACTTGATGCCGACGAAGCGGTTTTCCACCGCATGTAAGCCAATGCCGACTCCATGCCGCCCAGCAATGGCGTTGCTCTGCTCAATGGCCGCGACCGGGCTGACGGCGTGGCCGTTGATGGCGATTGGGACGCCTTGTTCAAAGTGCACGGTAAAAGTCTCGGCAGTATCCGGAGCTTGCTGCGGAAAACAGCCCATGCCGGGGGCGATAAGGCTGGCCGCGGTATCTAAGGCTTCGAGTTGGCCGGCCTCGTGCGTTAGTCCGAGCATATTGGCGTCCGTGGAGTAGGGTTTGTCTGGGGTGGCGGTTATGGGCAAGCCGTGTCCCTGACAGTAAGCGATCATCTCGCTGCGTCCGCCAAAGTTTTGCAAGAAGGCCGGATCGCGCCAGGGGGCATACACTTGGATGTCCGGCGCGAGCATCTGCGCTGCCAATTGGAAGCGGACTTGGTCGTTGCCACGTCCGGTCGCTCCGTGTGCCATCACTTGGATGCCGCGCTCCTGCATATGGGGCAACATGCCGGCCACCGTTACGTGCCGGGCAATGCCGGTGGTATTCCAATAGCCGCCCTCGTAGCGGGCTTGCGCCTGGACGAGTTGGATGCCGGCTCGGCAAATAGCCTCTCTGCGGTCGTCGAGAATCACCTCAGCGGCTCCACAGGCCTGCATCCGACTCCGTATGTTTTCAATGCGCTCTTCGTCGGGTTGGCCTAGATCGGCGGTATAGCAGACGACCGCTAGCCCTTGCGCTTGCAGCCAATGGGTGATGGTACAGCTATCGAGGCCACCGGATGCGGCTAGCATGACCTGCTGGCCTTTTAAGTCGGCGATATTCATGGTTGCTCCCCTTGTGAATTAGAGAATAGTATAATCAATAATAATTATAAATTAATGATAATTATTATTTTCCACAATAAGTAAACCGCACTTTATCTTGACAGTTTTTACCCGCGAGAATATCATTAACAAATGCTCATTGACGCACATAATCACCCCAATTGGCACGGGTTTAACGCCGCCAAAATCCTGCGCAATATGGATGAGCAGGGCATTGACCAGATGTGGCTTTTCTCTTGGGAGGTCCCGGCGGATGAATACTCGCCTTCGTATCACTCGGTGTTGCCCCCTACGGGTTGGGGGATTCCCTTTGAAGATGTGCTGGCCGTTGGCCGGGAAGCACCCGACCGCTTTGTCCTCGGCTATATGCCGCATCCCAAGCGGCCCGACGCCATAGATCGGCTCAAGGCCGCAGTCGAAATCCACGGCGTGCAGGTCGCCTCCGAATTGAAGGTGCGCTTGCCGTTTGACGATTTAGACGCACTGCGCCTGTACGAGGCTTGCGGTGCTCTGCGCTTGCCCATTACGATTCATCTCGACTATCCAATCGATCACGGCCGCGGCGATTATCCGCGCCCAAACTGGTGGTACGGCGGTAGTCTCGACGCGCTTGAACGCGCAGTTGTGGCCTGTCCGCAGACGGTCTTCATCGGTCATGCGCCCGGGTTCTGGGCTCATATTTCCGGGGACGATCACTACGCCAAGGACAGTTATCCGCGCGGGCCGGTGCTGCCGAATGGACGTTTGGCCCCGATGTTGCGCCAGTACCGCAACCTATATGCCGATTTGTCGGCCGGGTCGGGTTTGCGGGCGCTGCAAAGGGACCGGGACTTCGGGCGCGATTTTCTCGTCGAATTTCAGGACAAATTACTCTTTGGCCGGGACTGCTTTGACACCCAGCTGATGGATTTTCTGGACACCCTTGAGCTACCCGCACAAGCCTTTGACAAGATCGCCTACCAAAACGCCGAGCACCTCTTGTCTTCCTACTTAGACGCGCCGGGATAAGGTTGATCATGGGGGTATGGGAAGCTGCGGGCCTGATGGTCCTATCCTTCGTGCTGTTGGCCAAATGCGCCGATTATTTGGTGGAGGGAGCCATTGATATTGCGCGTTACCTCCACGCCCCGCCGATATTGATTGGCATTGTCATCGTCGGCATTGGCACCACCACGCCCGAGTTGGCGGTCTCCATGACCGCCGCCCTCAGGGGCTCGCCTGAAGTGGCGTTGGGCAATGCCGTAGGGTCGGTCATTTACGACGATGGCTTGGCTTTGCCCATGGCCGCGTTTTTTGCTACCGCGGCCATTCCCATCGATCGCATCGTGCTGCGCTCGGCGGCGATTTTTCTCATCACCGTAGATCTAGTGGCTTGGTACATGGCCTTCGACGGAACGCTGGCCCGGGTTGAAGGGGGCGCGTTGGTGGGGCTGTTTCTCTCATACATAATATACTCGTTCTGGGAGCAGAAGCGGCGACCGCGCACCGCGGCAGACGAGCAAGAGACTCCGCCCTCCCGCAGATTATGGAAGGTAGCGTTGCTATTCGGTGGCGGCTTGGCCGGCGTCGTCGTCAGTAGCCACTTGATCGTCGCAGCCACCCCGGTGGTGGCGCAGGCCTTGGGGCTGCCGGATGTGGTCATCGGCTTGGTGGTGGTGGCCTTGGGTACTTCGATACCCGAAATCGCCACCTGCATTGTCGCCGCCCGCAAGGGGCAAGGAGCTTTAGCGGTGGGCAACATCCTCGGGGCCGACATCCTCAATATCTGCTGGATCGCCGGTGCTTCAGCCCTAGCTAACCCGCTGGTGGTCCCGGCCGATGTGGTCAATTTCATGTTCCCGTGGATGCTGGCGATTGTGCTGACAATGCTCGGATTGATGCGTATTGGCTACGAGTTAAACCGCTGGAAGGGCTTGGTGTTGTTGGCGTTGTGCATTGCTTATTTAATCGCGCTTTTTGCAACGAATCCCGGTGCGCTGGCTCCGGGCATTGAAAAGGGAGTGTAGTTTGGATCTAGAACTCAAAGACAAAGTTGCCCTGGTTACTGGAGCTAGCCGCGGTATTGGCCAGCGCATCGCCGCGGCCTTGGCCGCCGAAGGTGCCCGGCTGTGTATATGCGCCCGCGGTGCCGACGCGCTGGCAAAAGCGGCTGCCGACTTAGCAAATGGAGGAGCAGAGGTGGAGGCGATCGCACAAGACGTGACCACGCCGGAAGGTGCCATTGCCGTAGTAGAGGCTGCAAAAAGTCGCTTTGGTGGACTCGATATTCTCGTAAACAATGTCGGCGGGTCGAAGTGGACCCCCTTTGTCGAGATCGACGATGCCGAGTGGAACGACATCATCAACTTGAGTTTTCTTTCGGCCGTGCGGGTGAGCCGGGCGGCGATTCCCTTGATGGAAGTGCGCGGGGGCGGCAGCATCGTCCACATTTCTTCGATTTTTGGCCGCGAAAGCGGTGGCCCTATCTCCTATAACGCCGCCAAAGCAGCGCTTATTAGTCTAGGAGCTAACTTGGCCATCGAAGCGGCCAACAAGAACATCCGCGTCAATACCGTGGCCCCAGGCTCCATTCTCTTTCCCGGGGGCAGCTGGGAGCGGCGGATGAAGGAAAACCCAGCGCAGATCCAGGCCTTTATTGACGCCAATATTCCCTTTGGTCGCTTCGGCACCCCGGAGGAGGTCGCCGATGTAGTGGCCTTTTTGGCGTCCGACCGGGCAAAATGGGTGACCGGTGCCTGCATCAATGTCGATGGGGGGCAATCCAAGTCCAATATATGAGCGGCTATGCGCCATGGATGCGTTGGTTGGCTTGGGCGGCATGCGGAGTCGGTTGGCCCGTTGCGACTGCGGCTGATGACGTGGTGGCATTGAGACAACAATACAACCAAGTGTCGGCCAGCATCGATACCTTGGTCCGTCTCTATGGTGGGGACAAGCTGCGGGAATTGGCAAAGCGGCAGCGAGCTAGTCGGCTATTGCCAGCCGATTCCAAACTGGTACTAATATTTTGGGCCGACGATGAAGCCGAGTTGTTCCTCAATGGTCATCAGATCGCGGAGACGCGCCTGACTCCGATCCGAGTCGAAATTCCCGTCGTGTACCTGCGCGAGTCCAATGTCTTGCGCGCCCATTGCTGGGACACCGACCGAGTCGAAAGCGGCTTTATGGCTGGTTTGTACTTGCAAGACCATCGCGGCCGCTTGCGCCAGGTGTTGGCTACTGGTAATGGCCGCTGGAGGGTCGCCGGCCGGCGGGCCGAGCCGCGTTTTTATAACCACAGCTTGCCCGACATTCCCGGGGCCGAAGTCATTTGGGGGGCGACGCTGTTTGGCGAGGTCGAATTAGAGGCCCAGTTTGATGGGGCGCAATTGGCCCGCGCAGCGCGGCGACGCCCACTCACTGGCACTGCCAGTGCCGCCCAGCACCAGCCTATGAGGACTCATATGGTAGTAAGCCGGCTGGTGCATCTGCAAAAGCAGCGCGATGAATTGGCACAAAAGCTCCAGGCGCGCCGCAGTCCCAAACAGGACGTGCTCTACCAGGGGTTTGTCCGCGGGCGGCTGGCTTTTTCTTTGGGCAAAGCCAGCAAGTTGGCCGAAGTTGAAAGTATAGATGCGGCAAAAAAGCTGCTCGCTTGGACCGAGCAATTGCCCGCCAAGGAACGCGCGTTGGTTTTCCCCCAAAAACAGGCCCTCAAAGGCACGAGCCACGTCGTACCGCAGCGCGCCGTGGCCGCTACAGCGAGCGGGGGAGCAGACCGCCGCCGAGATTACGTCCCCCCGGCTGCACGTGGTTCAACCCAAGGTGAGGGGCGCGCTACGGGAACGGGAATAGGTGGACAGCAATCGTCCGCTCAGGGCATCTACAGCATCCGCAGTACGCCGTGGGAACTATGGGGGATTGCAACGGCCCTGCTGTTCTATCTGGGGATAGCAAGTCGGCAGTGGTGCAAGCTCCTGAGTGCGAAGGGATGGACCGCTTGAACGACGAGTTATTATTAGGCAGTAGTATCCTGTTGACACTGGCCGGCGGCGTCACTGTTAGCTACTTGCACGTACGACGAGCCCGGCGTATGCGCCGGCACGACGCAGGATACTCTCTATACGTGTCTCGCCTGCGGTTTCTTGCTAGCAGTATCGGCTTGCTGACCGGGTTGGTCGTCGGGGCGCTGCCCGCTTATTACTTTTTTGTCAACCCGCAGCCAGCCAGTCCCTTTGCGTGGATTGGCCGCTTCTCATATGTGCTGATCGCGTGGTCGGCTGGTGGACATTTGTTGAGCTTGGCGCACATTAATTTGCACCTTCGGCGCGAGCAACGGGCTTGGGAGAGAAAAGGCGGGCCCGGTGCTAACACCTTGGGCCGCAGGAGAATGGAAAAGCTAGCGGAACTGCAACGCCAAGCCGCCAACTACAGCGATTTCAAGAGCCAGGACGATGATTTGGTCGACGAGTTGGTCGGCTTTCTCGGCGACCCTTTGACGCATGTGCGCCGCGATCTGACGCGGATTCCTCTGTACGGCTACTTGGGCACGGTCTGCGGCATCCTCCTAACCGCGCAGGAATTGAGTCAGATTGACGAGGCCACGCAGACCTTTAAGGCACTCAGTGCTATGGCCGAGGGGTTAGTTTTGGCCTTTAAGACCACGCTCGTCGGCCTCTTGGCCTACTTGCCGCTACGCAAAATCGCCGACTACCTAGTCCAGCGGCTGGCCCGACAGGAGGACGCTTGGGTCAGAGAGAGAAATAGAAAATTGTGAGCCGCTATCTCAAGCGCCAAGCCGCCGAGTTTGAAGAGCACGATATTAGCAAGGAACTGTTCTTGGGCATTATGATGCTGATGTTGAGCTTGGGCATTATGATTCTCAACGCGACGCAACCGGTCTGGCGAGTGCATCGGCACGATCCACAACCCGGCGATCGGGTCGTGCTCTACACCAGCGTGGGCATGGGGCTATCGCACGATGGCTACACCATCGATAGCCCCTTGAGCGAGTGGGATTTTCGCCGCATGGTGCACCGCCTCGTCGCCGAACCTGAAGCTAGCTTACACTTATTTCTCAAAGGAGGTAGCCGCGAGCGGCTAGCTAAACACGCATCGTTTGCCGACTCGCTGCTTTCGACCGACCAAGCAGGGGAGAAGGTGCGCTCGGCAGTCTATGTCCACACTTGGTGAGGGCGCCGAGCTATTCCTTGAGTATCGCTAAAATTCCCGTGCCACCGGCTAACTCGTTGAGGAATGCGACCTGTACGCCGGCGTCGCTGTGTGTCATTTCGTAGTCATCCCCCTTCCTGAGCCTGCCGTAGTGATCGACTAAAGCCTCGACTTCACCTGGTAGCGCGATGGTTTGGCCAATAGGCGCGACTTGGGCCCCTGGGCTGTCGGGGCGGATACTTTTAACTAATTCGTACTGCTTGCGGAACCCGCTGCCAAAGGGCCGGCGAGTTTTGAGGTAGCCTTGCTGTACGAGCTGGGCCTCGTTGGCAGCATAAAGGTACACTGCGTTTTGCGCTGCGACTTGGGACTTGGCCTCGGCCAATTCGGTCTTGGTCTGGGCCAACTCTTGCTCTAAGTGGCGGATGTGATCGCTCTGGCGGCGGATGCTGCTGTGGGTTTCCAGCAGCTCGGCGTTGAGGCGGTCGGTCTCGGTGCGCAGCTGGGAAATGGTGTAACGGTCCGCTTGCTTTTGCTGTCTTAACTGATCGATTTCGATCTGTAACCGATCGTTACTCTGCTTGTATTCGGTGGCCAGTTTACTCCAGTGCCGCAGCTCTTTGTTGAGCTTTTGCACGTTTTCGAGGAGTTTGTCGTTGACCTGCTGGGTACTATCTACTTGCGCCCGCATGTCGTCGAGCAGGCGGTTGGAGTCGTCGAGTGAGTAGGTCAGCGAGTCAATGGCGACATTGGCGCGGATCATATCGCTTTGTAATTGGAGCAGGAGCATCTCTTGCTCTTTGTTGGTACAGGCAGCAAGGAACAAGGCGATGAAAGGGATGAAGGTGCGTTTCATTGTCATCTCCTTAAGGCGTTGGCGATGTTCTGAGGTATAGACTATCAACTTGGGCCATAGTTTGGTTCAAGTCATTGTACAGGGCGCTCAGGCTACGGGCGAGTGCGTCGAGTTTTTGCACTGAGAGCGTTTGGGTCTGGCTCGTGGCGGCGGTTTTGTCTAGGATCGCCTGCTGATTCCGCTGCAGGGTTGTGGTTTGTTGTTGCAGACGGGATAATTCGCTGTTGAGAGGGCCAAATTGCGCCTGCACGTTTGCCAAGGAGCGCTTGTGGGTATCGGCGAGGTTTTGGTAGCGCAGGTCCTCCTGCTGGAAGTGTTCGGCGAGCTTGCGGTCCATGTCCGATTGGTAGCCCAGCCGCTCCTTGCGCTCGGCGTCCATTTTGTTTTGCAGCGCGTTGTTGTGATCGATTTGGGTCGATAGTTGGTTGCGGGTGCGCTTGTGGTGATCTTTTTCGTTTTGCAGGAGAGTTCGGATCTCGAATTCCGAGGCGGTCAGATCGGCTTTTTCCTCGAGCTGGCCAATGAGCCGGGTGCTCAGTTCGGAGAGGCGATTGGAGAATTCCTTCATTTGCGTCTCTAGCTGATAGCGGTGCTCCTTTTGTCGCTCGTGATTGATAAAGAGCACCAAGCCCATGACACAGCCGACGACGACGGTGGTGTACGCGGCGAGGATCAGCACGTGTTTGCGCTCAAGGGGATCGGCGATGCGGAGCAGGCCCCAAAACCCACCCCAAACCAAGAGGATGCCTCCTAAAATTGTAGCAATAATGACGTTCACCGGGCCTCGAATAGGGCAATAGACAAATATATATAAGTAATATAGTAGCCCTTGGAGGCGCAACCAAGACGAGAAGGAGGTGCTTATGCTGCGGAAAGTCGCGGCTATTGATGGCCGCGGTCAGGGGATATGTCTAGAGGAAACTCTACCTGCCCTCGGCCCCGGCGCGGTAAAGGTGCGAGTGGAAGCTTCGTTGATTAGCCCAGGAACCGAATTGGGGAGGGTTGGGGCCATGCGGGAAAACCCCCAACCCGACCGGCCACCACGTCCCTTTGGCTACACCAACGCCGGCGTCGTCGAAGAGATCGGAGTTGGAGTAGAGCAATTCGAGGTGGGGCAGAACGTGGCCTGCATGGGGGGCGGATATGCCCTGCATGCCGATTGGGTCTGTGTGCCGCAGAACTTGTGCGTGGCCATACCCGAGGGCGTTAGTTTTGCCGCGGCCGCGTCTGTTCATCTGGCGGCGACTGGATTGCACGCGGTGCGCCGCACAGCTCCCTTGTATGGGGAGAATGGGATCGTCGTCGGATTGGGCTTGGTCGGCCAATTCACAGCCCAGTTCGCTCAGCTAAGCGGCTGCCACGTCTTGGCAGTCGATCGCTTTGCGCTCCGTCGGGACATCGCTGGTCAGATGGGCGTAGAGTGCGTAGTTAATCCGTCTGTACAGGACGTGGTTGAGCAGGCTGGGGAATTTACCCAAGGGTATGGCATGGATTTCGGAGTCATTGCTTTTGGCGGCGAGGCCAGCGATGCTTTGGAAACCATCTATCAGAGCCTAAAGCAAGCCCCGGATACGCATCGCCTGGGGCGCATTATCGTCGTGGGAGGAGCGCAAGTAACGCACGGCTTTGGGGCCGCGTTGGGCAACGTGGATGTGCGGAGTGCGGCGCGCACCGGTCCTGGCTATCACGACCCAGCCTACGAGCGCGGCCAAGCGTATCCCGAAGTCTTCGTCGAATGGCCGACTCAGCGCAACCTAGCCGAGTGCCTGCGTGCCATGGCCGCCGGCAAGCTATGCGTCCAACCGCTCTATACCCACGAGTTTGCACTTGAAGAGATTGCCGCGGCCGTAAATGTACTCGTCGAGTCGCCGGCCGAGGCACTGGGGGTCGTGCTCAGACCGGCTCGCCGGTGACGAGGTTGCGCTTGCCCTCTGGATAGAAGGTCACTGGCGGCAGGTCGATTTGCTCGCCAGCGATCATTTGCTCCAACAGCGTAGCCACTCCGGCGACGGCTGGCCCGACTAGGGACTCGCCCTTGTCGCGTGTGCCCAAGGCCGCGGCTGGATTATCGATGGCTTCGGTCTGGACGCGCTCGGGCGCTAGGTAAAGCATGGTCGAAGTTTCGAATTCGTCGGCGTGTCCGGGCAGGCGTCCCCGTTCCATGTGTTGCTGCACATAGTCGGGGTCGTACACGTCCCAATAGGATTGGAAGCGGAGGTTGACGCCGAGTTTTTCCCGGTATTCGTCCATGCGGCGCATCATGGGTTTGACATTGCCGCCGTGGCCGTTGAGCACTAAGATGTTCTCAACGCCGGCCCGCACCAGCGAATGGCAGACGTCGAAGACGTATTCGCAGAAAATTTCCGGCCGCACGGTTAAGGTGCCTATGTGCTCCATCCAGTGCTCGGAAACGCCGATGCCCACTGGCGTAGCCACGACCACTTGGGGCAGGAGCTTTTTGGCCGCGTGCTCGGCCATATAGCTGGCGTGGAAGGTGTCGTGGATCATATGCAGGTGTTCGTTGTGCTGTTCGGTTGCGGCGGTGGGCACGATGGCGGCCTTGATCGTGCCAGCGTGGATGCGCTCGCGGAATTCCTTGCGGGTCAGGTCGCCAACAAAGACGCGTTCGTCGGCCATCGTAACAATCTCCTTTGCGTTGGTTGGGGCTGGTAGCTTAACGGCTGTCCAGGCGGGCGTCAAGGGGCCGAGTTGGTTGACTGCGAGGGGAAAGCACACTTGAATTGACTGCATCAACAAGGGGGCCGTCATCGTCAATCCTTTCGCAGAGTGGAATAAAAACTTCGCGCTCTTAGCCGTGGCCGTGGCCGGGACGGGGGTGTTTTTCGGGGTACAGTTGACCCTGTTCAACAACTTTATCGTCGAGCGGCTGGGCATTGAGCCGCACGAATTGGGCTACGTCGAGGCGTTGCGCGAAGTCCCCGGTTTTCTCAACGCATTCTTTTTAGCACTCATCGTCCGCTGGGCTCCGCCGAAAGTAGCTGCGGTTGCGCTGGTGGTAATGGGCGTCGGGCTTGCCGCGTACGCCGAAGTGTCTTCGGTCTTTATGTTGGCCTCATTCTCGCTGGTGTGGAGCTTGGGCTTTCACTGCTGGCTTCCGCTAGAGCAGAGCATGGGCTTGGCCTACGGCCCGACTGCGGACAAGGGCCGCTGGCTGGGACAATTGCGCAGCATCAGCAGCTTGGCGTGGCTAGCGGCGATTGGCGTGTGCCTGGTGGGGCTGGAGTTTTTGCGCTACGAAGGAGTCTTTGTCATGGCTGGAGTGTGTACGGCCATGGGTGGTTTGGCCCTGTTTTGGGCCGATAACAAGGACGCGCCCGCCGGCGAGAAGCGCTTGGTGCTCAAGCGGCGCTATCTACTCTTCTACGCCCTGAATTTTCTCCAGGGTCTGCGCAAGCAAATGTTTATCACCTTTGCCATTTTCGCTCTCGTCAAGGTACACCGGATGCCGGTAGAGACGACCATGATCTTAGTGCTGATCAACCAAGTGCTCATCACCTTGACGGCTGCGTGGATGGGCCGTTTGGTCGATCGCTTTGGCGAGCGGTCAATGCTGACGCTAAGTTATAGCGTGTTGGTCTTCGTCTTTTTGGGCTATGCGTTTGTGGATCACCGGCCGAGTTTGTACGCGCTCTATTGCCTCGACAATCTCATTTTCTTCGGCGGGATCGCACTTACTACCTACGCACACAAGATCGCGCCCCCAGACGAACTCAAACCCACCCTCTCCATGGGGGTGACCATGAACCACGTCGCCGCCGTGGCTGCGCCTTTAGTCGGCGGATACGCGTGGCTCTTTTTTGGCTACGAAATCATTTTTATCAGCGGCGCGCTCGTCGCTTTTGTCTCGCTGATAGTAACCCAGTGGGTCAACCCAGATAAGCAAAGCCGCATCCCCATTTAATCCAACTCAACAGAAGGGAACACACTATGAAAATCGGCACCCGCATGCCCCCATTTTCCCGCCCGATCGGCTTTGACGCCTATGCCACTTGGTTGGCCGACAATGGTTTTGGCGCGGTCGATACTCCACTTTTGACCCGGCAAATCGCCCGCACCTGCCAGCGGCTGGGCCTGACTATCGGCACTTCGGACGGCGGCGGCCAAGTCCTCACCCGCGACGCGGCCAAGCGCCGCAAGGGCCTGAGCGACATCAAGAAGAGCTTGAGCGCAATCGCTCGGCACGGCGGCCACACGCTCTTTACTGTGCTCGGCCCAGACGACCCAACCATGTCCAAAGCCGAAACTTTTGATATTTTTGCCAAGGTCTATCCCCGGGTCGTGGCCCACGCCGAGAAAGTAGGCGTCAATATTGCCATCGAACCTTGGCCGGGCGGCCAGCCCTACTACCCCAATTTGGGCTGCTCGCCCGAGAGCCTGCGCTTGATTTTCGCGACGTGCCCGTCGCCACGGCTGGGCATCTGCTACGACCCCTCCCACTTTGTGCGCTTGCAGATAGACTACCAGCGGCTCTTGCACGAGTTTGGCGACCGCGTGCGGCATGTCCATCTCAAAGACACCGAGATCATGCCGGAGAAACTCTACGAATCCGGCAACTTGGGCGAGGCCTACAGTTCGACCTACGTGTGTGGCGAGGGCTGGTGGCGCTATACCATTCCTGGCGAGGGCGAGGTGGATTGGAACTTTGTAATACGCCGACTCGAAGACACCGGGTACGACGGCGTGCTCTCGGTGGAACTCGAAGACCACTACTTCTGGCAGACGCCCGAGTTGCAACAGGAGGGCTTGCTGCGGGCCAAAGACCATATTGAGCCGCTGCTTAGGGGATAAGCAGTGAGTGCCCTGCTTTTGGTGCTCCTGCTGGCGACAGTCAGCTATGGGCAGAGCCACTTCGTCGAGGTAGCCGGCGAACTGGGCATTGACTTCGTTCACGAAAACGGGGCCTCGCCGCACAAGCGACTGCCCGAGACCAATGGCGCTGGCAGTGCCTTTCTCGATTACGATGGGGACGGAGACTGGGATTTGTACTTGGTCAACAGCGGAGACATGGTGCGGGGGCGGGGCACAGCCGCTAACGAGCTTTTTCGCAACGACGGGGATGCTTTTGTGCGGGTGGACGGCGCAGCCGGTGCGCCCGGCACTTCTTATGGCATGGGGGTGACTGGGGCCGACTACGATGGCGACGGCGATCCAGACCTCTATCTGACCGCGTGGGGGTCAGACCAGTTCTACCGTCGCGAAGGGGGCGGCTTTGTCGATGCGACGGCTGCGGTCGGTCTCGGCCACACCGGGTGGACGACCAGTGCCGTTGCCTTCGACTGCGATCTCGATGGCGACCTCGACCTCTTCGTCGCGCAATACGTCCGCTTTGTCTTGGGGCAACAGCCTTGGTGTGGACGCGAGGATCTGGGGTTGCGCTTCTACTGCGATCCACGAGTCTTTGACTCTACTGCCGACATCCTGTACCGCAACGAGGGCGACGGCACTTTCTCTGAGGTCAGCAGCCAAGCAGGTATCGAGCACAAGGGCAATGGGTTGGGCGCGATAGCTGGCGATTTCAATGGGGATGGCTACCCGGACCTATACGTGGCCAACGACTTGACGCCCAACTTCCACTACGTCAACCAAGGCGACGGCACTTTTGCCGAGATTGGTTTGCTGGCCGGAACTGCGCTGAGCGCAGACGGGGCCAGCCAAGCGGGCATGGGCGTTGATGCTGGGGACATCGACCAAGACGGCGATCTCGATCTCTTCGTCACCAACTACCAGTTGGAAAACAACGGGCTGTACCGCAACGACGGCTCGTTTTATTCCGAGATCAGCTTCAAGGCCGGACTTGGCGACCTCAGTCTGAACTACCTTGGTTTTGGCACGGGATTTTTTGACTCGGACAACGACGGGCTGCTCGACCTGTTCGTGGGCAATGGCCATGTCCACGACAACATTGAACAGTACGACCAATTGGTGACTTACGCGCAAAAGGCCCAGCTCTTTCGCAATCGAGGTGGGGGGGTTTTCCGCGAAGTAACGGCTGAGAGCGGCCCGGCCTTTGCAACTCCTTACGTGGTGCGCGGCTCCTCCTTTGGAGACATCGACCAAGATGGCGATTTGGACATTGCCCTCGTCAACAACGGCCGTAGCTTTGCCCTGCTGCGCAACAACGGCGCCGGAGGCAATTACCTCACCGTCGCGCTAGAGGGCCGAGAGAGCAACCGCGACGGCATCGGGGCCGGTCTGTATCTATGGGCCGGCGGCCGGCGGCAGTTCAGGGAGGTAAAGGTGGGATCGGGCTTCCTGTCAACTAGTCAGCGCGATCTCGTGTTCGGGCTGGGATCAGCCGAGCGCATTGAGCGACTGGAGATTCACTGGCCAGCCGGGGGAGTGCAAGTGTTAGAAGACTTGGCTGTGAACCAGCGATTGCGCGTGGTGGAATAATGCGGTATCTCAAAAATCTGCCAAGGAGATGGTAAAATGATCGGATTTGCTGTTGTAGGGCTGGGCATGGGGCGCAATCGCGCTCGGCAAGTGGCCGAGACTGCTGGGGCCGAACTGCGCGTGGTCGTCGATCTCAATGAGGACTTAGCCCGCCAAGTAGGGGAGGAAATGAGCTGTGCGTGGTGTACGGCCCTCGAAGACGTCTTGGGTCGGGGCGATGTGGATGTCGTGTTGGCGATGACCCCGAGCGGGTTGCACGCGTCTATCGGCGTTGAGGCGCTCACCGCCGGCAAGCACGTCATCACCACCAAGCCCATGGACGTCAGCACCAAAGCTTGCGACGAGTTGATCGCTGCGGCCGCCGCGGGTGGCCTCTTGCTCGGCGTTGATTATCAAAGCCGCTATGTTGACAATAACTACCGCGTCGCCGAAGCCCTCAAGCAGGGCCTATTGGGCAAGCCCATTCTCGGCGAGGTGCGCTTTAAGTGGTTTCGCTCGCAGGAGTACTTTGAACACGGCGGCGGCTGGCGCGGCACTTGGGCGATGGATGGGGGGGGATCGCTGGCTAACCAAGGCTCGCACCTGATCGATCTCCTGCTGTGGTTCATGGGGGTGCCCAAGACGGTCTATGGCGAAACAGCGATTATGAACCACGATATTGAGACCGAGGATATTGGTCAGGCGATCTTGAATTTCGCAAGCGGGGCCAAAGGGGGCATCTTGGGCACGACGACCTTCCCGGCCAGCCCCTACTTTAGTGCCGAGGTTCACGGCAGCGAAGGAGGGGTATTGATCGACGCCGTGTTGTCGGGCGAGATGCGCGTCTTTGGCGATGGACTGGAAGAGAAACTGCAGACCATCGACAATCCGCTGACCAACGTCGTTGAGGACGTGGTATCGGCCTTAGAGAACGGGACCGCCCTGCGGGTAGATGGCCGCGAGGGACGTCGCACAGTGGCGCTGTTGGAAAACATCTATCGCTCGGCGCGAGCGGGAAAGGTGGTGGATTACCACGATGGATAAAGTATGTGCGGCCCTCGTTGGGCTGGACAATCCCCACAGCAAAGGCTGGCTGACCTCGTTGCAACACTGCCAGGCGGTGGACCGCTTAATAGTCTGTGCAGCCGAAGAATGCACGGACGTCGCTCAGGTGTATGGCAGCCTAGACGCGCTGTTGGCGGACGAGAAGCTGGGATTAGCCATTGTATGTACGCGCAACGACCAAGCGCCAGACCGCATCGCGCAGCTTTTGCAGGCTGGGGTGCCGGTTATCGCCGAGAAACCAGTCGCGCGCACGGCTGCCGACATCGCCCGCCTCAACGAAATCGCCGCCGCAAAACAGGTCTTGTGGGCGACGGCCTTTTTAAACCGCTGTCATCCGATTGCCGCCAAGATGCGTCAGCTCGTCGTAGCTGGCGTCTTGGGCCGCATCGTCTCCATCGAAGGGCGGATGGTCACCAGCACCGTCCAGCAGCGCAACCCGGACCACTGGCTTTTTGATCGCGCACAGGCAGGTGGCGGAATCCTGCACTGGCTGGCGATCCACACGGTCGATTTGATTCGCTATATCAGCGGTCTAGAGTACAAGGGCGTCAGCGCCCACAAGGCGACCCTGAGCGGCGCGGGCATCGACGTCGAGGATGTGCTCACCGCTTCGTTTTGCATGGACAACGGCGCACTGGGCAGCCTCCACGCCGGCTATGTCTTGCCGCGCCGCTACGGCGATATCTACTTGTGTTTCAGGGGAACGGCCGGGGATGCAACTTGGGTGATGCAAAATTGGGACGGGCGCGGCGATCGACTCATCGTCCAGAGCCAAGCCGAAGGCTGGGCCGCGGACGAATACCGCCAATTCGACTTGTCCGTTGACGAGGCCCCCGGGTACGGCGGGGCGGCCGGATTGGATTTTATCGCTGATTTTGTCGCCGCCAGCCGGGGACCGGGTACTTTTATTACCAATGGCGACGATGCTTGGCGGGCCATGCGCTTTGTCGAGGCGGCGTATGATGCCGCCGAACGAGGATGCCAACTCGAACTGTAAGTGCCCGGGGTGCTATATCGGAACGCCGGCAAAGTCCGGGCAACGACACTATAAAGTTCTGCCGCGGACCAATGGGCCGCAGAACGGCCAAACTGGCTAAGAGAGGGGTAATCGTGAAAATCACCCAGATTGAAGAGTTTGTCACGCGTGAAAACGATCTGATCGGCGGTGCTTTAACGCCTGTTGATGGCCACGTCGCCGTGCCGGATGCGCCCGGGCTGGGTGTGGAGTTGGACATGGAGGCGGTGGAGAAATATCGCGTGGGATAGCGGTCTTGCGATGGATACGCAAACCGCTTATTTTTAATTAGATACAGCAGCGACAGAGCCTATAGCTCAGCTGGTAGAGCACCGGACTTTTAATCCGTAGGTCCTGGGTTCGATTCCCAGTGGGCTCACCAAAAAACAGGCACTTGCGACTCATTGCAGGTGCCTGTTTTGCCTAGGATAGCGCTGTGCAAGGGGCATTTACGCACCATTTTCCATCGGCAACATGGTTTCTAGGGTAAAAGCCGCCGCGTGTTTATGCCCACCACCGCCGTAATCGCGTGCGATGCGGCCCACATCTGCGGCTGCATCTCCCTTGGAACGCAGATTGTACACGACTTTGTTGTCTGGGCGGATGAAGAACACCGCGGAAAAAGGATGTCCTTCGGCGAGGGCATTGCCGATTTCAGAAGTCAGAAACGTGGCATTGGTGATGGGGACGCGAAACCCGCTAATGGTGGTCCAACCGTGGTAGCGGACGCGCGGCCGAATGAGCCGGTGTTGGAAGCGGAGAATGGCTTGTCCTTCGACGGCGAGGGCTTGCGGCCCTTTTGCGGCAATTTCGTCCCACACGGCAAAATCGCGCGGGTACGAAGTCAGGGCGGCGTTGACGGCCTTGGAGTCGGTCAAGGCCCACCGCCACAGGTCGCGGTCTTCGGTATAGGCTACCAGCCAGGGAACGTCGTCAGCACTGACTTGCGAGCGAGGGTCGAAAAAGTATTCCCAAGTCATGCGGGCCCCAGATTTATCCTCGGCGAATACGCAGTAGTCGAGCCCGGCCAAGGCGTGTGCAGCCGTTTCGTGGTGGTCCAAAACCAAAAGCGAGCGGGCGTGAGCGTGCATCTGTATGAGCTGGGCCCGCTCGTAGCTGAAGTCGAGGATGACGACGTCGCGGCCGGCCGTAGTCGGCGGATCGGTGTTGTATTGAACGGCCCTAAACTCGGCTTGCGGATTGACGTAGCGGCGGTAGATCCACGCGGCACAGAAGCCGTCGTTGCAGCCTCCGTGGAACAGGACCAGCGGTCTCATAGATTGAGGTCTCTTCCTTGACAGGGATAAGCGGCGGGCGATATGTTTTTCTCAATATATTGCGTCTCCCCAACATCGGAAAGGCCAAAGTGGAACAGACTACTCCTGCGATCAAAGCGTATCTCAATCCGCATTGCCCTTGGAGTCCAGGCGTGCGGACGGTACTCGATAAAGCCGGGTTTTCATACGAGGAATTGGATATTACCAGCGACCGCAAAGCCTTTGCTGAAATGGTTGCCAAGAGCCGACAATACGCCTCACCCTGCGTCGAAATTGACGGCGTTATGCTGGCCGATGTAGGAGGAGCAGAGGTCGAGGCGTGGTTGCGGCAGCGCGGTTTGCTATGTTGAGCAAGACCGCGCTAGGGGCGTTTTGCTTGATGGTCCGGTGTGCAGTCTCCAATTGCCCGGCCTACGCCGAAGCCGAGCCGTTGATCCTCGACTTGCAAACCGGGTTGGCTTTGGTACAAGAAAACAACGAGCGCCTGTTGCAAGCCCGTATTGACCTGCTGCGCGGGCGCGAAGAACTTGGCGTCGCACGAGCGGCGGGGTTGCCGCAAGTGGATGCTTCCTTAACGTATAGCCGCAATTGGCTGCTGCCTTCTTTTGTCTTTGCTGGCAATGCCGTCAGGATTGGCACCGAAAACAACCTCACGGGCGTCGTGAGCATACGCCAGCCGCTTTATGCCGGCGGCCGCATTCGCGCCACTGAGGACATGGCTCGCCGCCAATTTGCCATGCTCGGCCAAACCCAGCGGCAGACAACTCAGCTCGTGTTAGCCGAGGTCGAGGAGCAATTTTACGACCTGCTCCTAGCCGAGGAGTTGCGCACTGTGTCGCACTTGGGGCTGGCATGGGCCAGACGCAATCTGGCTCAAGTGGAGGCACGGGCACAGGCTGGTCGGGCCGCCGAATTGGACCAGTTGCGCGCTCAAGTGCAGGTCTCGAACATGCGCGCTGACTCCATCCGCGCTGAAAACAACCTGCGGCTGGCCACTATGGATCTCAAGGATATAGTTGGTTTAGACTTGGATCAAACCATCGAAGTGCGGGGCACATTCCGCGCCGAGACCACACTCGATCTCAATGATTTGGACGCCCTCGTCGCCTTAGGGCTATCGAAGCGGCCAGAGCTGGCACATGTCGAGCAGGAAATAGGGTGGCACGAACGAAAGATCGCCGCCGATCAGTCGTCCACTCGGCCTAGCGTAGAGCTGGTAGCCGCTGGGCAAACCCAGTTTCAGAGCGACGAGTTCGACCTAGCCGAGCGGGAGTGGCGCAAGAGTTGGAATACTGGGCTGGTAGTGCAAGTGCCGCTTTTCGACGGGCGGCTCACCCGGGCGCGAGTAGCGCAAGCGCGGCAGGACCTGCGCCGGATAGAGTACGACCAGCAACGGATCGCGCGCCAGGTGCGGCTGCAAATCCAGCAGGCCTATTATATGGTCGAAGAAGCCAGCCAGCGCATCAAAGCCCACCGCGATGCGGTATTGCAGGCTGAAAAGGGGCTAGAAGTCGCCGAGGTGCGCTATGCGAGTGGGGTCGGCACGCAATTGGAAAATCTGGATGCGCAGTTGGCCTTAGTAGAGGCGCGGACCCAAAGCGCTGTCGTCCGCCGCGACAAGGCACTTGCCTTGATGCGGCTCGAACAGACCGTGGGCATCCTCGGCGAGTAGCCACAAACACTCAAGCAGGAAGGGAAAGACATCATGGACGATAGACAGTACACTGTTAGGGCCTCGCATTGCGACCATCGGGCAAGCGAGGAGGAAATATACGGAGTCCTCAAGCGGACGACTGATCCGCTTGAGCGATCTTGGAAGAAACTGGAAAAAGCGCGGCGCATCGTCTTAAAATTCAATATGATCAAGCCGCCGGATCGCATCGAGTACTTCGCCGGTCGTCGGCGAGAGTTGGTCGATGATGCCGTGGCTCGCGCAGTGCTGCGCCTGCTGCGAGAGCGGACTACAGCCGAGCTAGTCGCCACCGATACCTACCCCTACGGCAACGGCCATGTAACGCCCGACGACTTTAACTACCGCTATATTCTGGACGACTTTGGCGTCCGCTATGTGGACTCGAATTTGCCTCCCTTTGCCTCGTACGACGTGCCCGGTGGCGGCTGCATGTTCAACCGCTACCTACTCAACGCCATTTTTGCCGAGGCCGACGAGGTGGTATCCATCGCCAAGATGAAGAATCACGCCTTTATGGGGATTACATTGACCCTGAAAAACCTCTTTGGCCTGCCGCCGATGATCCCACCAGAAGGGCGGACGCGGTCGTATTACCACCATCTCATCCGGCTTTCCTACGTCCTGCCGGACTTGGGCATGATTACCAACCCCTGCCTCAATATCGTCGAGGCCCTCACCGGTCAATGGGGCCGTGAATGGGGCGGCGAGGGCCGGATTTGCAATGCTTTGCTGGCCGGCGATCATCCGGTGGCGACCGATGCCTGTGGCATGACTCTAATGGGCCACGATCCCCACTCTGATTGGCCGACCCCGCCTTTCCGCCGCGACCGCAATCACCTGCTAATCGCTGCCGAACGCGGTTTTGGCACCGTGGATTTGAACGAGATCGATTTTGTCAGCGAGGTCGAGGCCCCGCTGGCCGAATTTGACTCCGTATCTACCGACTCAGACGCCACGGTGGCCAACTGGCGGCGCACTACCTGCGAGCAAGGGCTGATCTACCAAGACCAACAGCGCAAGCTCATCGACCGCTATCGCGGGGAATTTATCTATATGCAGGACGGACAAGTGGTGTGGAACGGCCTTGATCCGAGCAACCTCGGCAGCCGCCGCAAACTCAGCGGCGACAAGAAGGACAGCGCGCTTTGGCTCAAGTACGTCGATCCAGCCGAGGAGGAAGGGGAGCACTTTGAGTGCTACAGCGAGTGTTTGCGCTTGGCGTCTTAACCTAGGGAGAAACAGATGATTAGGGGGGACAAGGAATTGCACGTAGTTGGCGATCGCGTGCTAATCCGGATTGACGACATGGAAGAGCGCACAGCTGTGGGGCTTTATTTGCCGCCGACCGCCTTGGAAAAGGAGAATGTACAAAGCGGGCGCATCGAAGAAGTGGGGCCGGGCGTTCCCTTGCCGCCGAAAGCCGATGACGACGACGTGCCTTGGGAAGAGGGGGGCGAGCAGATGCACTACATTGGCCTCCAGGCCAAAAAAGGCGATCACGCCATTTTTCTGCGCAAAGATGCGATAGAAATCAAGTTCGACGACGAAAAGTTCATCGTCGTGCCGCAGGCGGCGATTTTGGTGCTCGTGCGCGACATTGCGTAAGGCAAGCCGGCAGTTCCTGCTACTTAGTAAAAACGACCGGCAAAGTAGAACATTGCAGCACGACAATAGCCCGGATCGCTTGAGCGGCCCGGGCTATTGTCGTCAGATGCTGTAAGGGGGTAGGATTTAGAAAAACGCCCCTTGCTTGAGAAACTCCACCGGCGCTTCCTCGCCCCAGCCCCGCGTATAGTAGTCCTGCATGGTCAAGGCCAATAGGATACACAGCCAGAAGAAGCCAGCGACCGCAAAAAGCCCGACCAGCTTGGGGCTGTATTTTACGTGCATAAAAAACAAAATGACCAGCGATGCCTTGGCTATGGCGATGATCAGGGCAACCGGAGTATTCAAAAAGCCCATGTTGACAAAGGCCACAGCCACCGTGATGACTGTGCCTATCATCAGGGCGAAGAAGATCAAAAAGTAGATCTTGAGCGGGACGACGTGATGTTCAGAGTGATGTTCAGACATTAGTGGCGTCCAATCAGATAGAGCAGCGGAAAGAGGAAAATCCACACAATATCGACGAAGTGCCAATAAAGGCCGCTGATTTCAATCGGCGTGAAGTATTGCGCCGAAATTTCATTGCGCCGGACCTTGGCGATCATCCACAGCATAATACCGACGCCGACGATCATGTGCAGGGCGTGCATCCCGGTCATCACAAAGTAGAACGAGAAGAAAATTTTGGCGTTGCCAAGCGCAACCTCGGGAAAGGCCGGGTCATTCCACTGGAACATGCTGCCGGGTACGAGATACTCGTGCCACTTGTGGCTGTACTCGATGTACTTGACGCCTAAAAAGGCGCAACCGAGCACAATTGTGGCGACGAGCCACCCCGTAATCGCGTTGCGACCGGCATCGGTCTGCGCGGCGCGGACCGCCAGTGCCATGGTCAGGCTACTGGCAATCAGTACGATGGTGTTGAAAGTGCCCCAGAAAATGTCGAGGTGGTGCGAGCCAGCGGTAAAGGCTTCGATATATTTGTAGCGATATACAGTATAGGCACCGAATAGCCCGCCGAAGAACAGGATCTCTTGGATAATGAACGCCCACATACCGAGACTGGCGGCTTCGTATTGCTGCTGCGCTGTCTCGAACTGATGCAGGTGGTGGGCACTATGTGCGTGCTCAGACAACTTCATCCTCCTTAGCGCGTTCAGGCACGGCCTTGATGCTTGGTGCCGCTGGTTCCTCCTCGCCGTAGGGATAGGCTTCCCAAGTGACTATTGGAATGGCTTCAAAATTGTGGGCTGTGGGCGGCGAGGGGATGTCCCACTCCAGCCCCTTGGCGTGGAACGGATTGGCAGTGGCCTTCTCGCCCTTGAATAGAGACCAGAGCAGATAGACGATAGTCAACGAGAAGCCCAGCCCGAGGACGGAGGCACCTGCGGTGGACATGATGTTGAGGGCTTGCCATTCCTCGGGATAGGCGTGATAGCGCCGAGGCATTCCTAGGTAACCCAAGATAAATTGGGGAAAGAAAGTCAAGTTGAACCCGGCGAAGATGAACATGACGCCGAGCTTGGCCGCCCCTTCCGAGTACATGCGCCCGATCATTTTGGGCCACCAAAAATGTAGGCCGCAGAGGAACGCCATGACCATGCCGCCCACCATGACATAGTGAAAGTGAGCGACCACGAAGTAGGTATCGTGGAGATGGACGTCCACGCCCAAAGTGGAGAGGAACAGGCCGGTCAGCCCGCCAATAGTGAAAAGGCCGATAAAACCCATCACGTAGAGCATGGGCGAGTCTAGCTTAACCGAGGCTTTGTGAAGGGTAAAAGCCCAGTTGAAAATTTTGATCGCCGTGGGCACAGCGATGAAGAAGGTGATAAAGGAAAAGACCATGCTGGCATAGGTGGATTGGCCCGATACGAACAAATGGTGGCCCCACACGAGGAAGCCAAGGACGGCAATGGCCAGCGAGGAAAAAGCCACAAAAGAATAGCCGAAGACGCGCTTGCGCGCGAAGCAAGCTACGACTTCGCTGATGACGGCAAAGCCCGGCAGGATCATGATGTACACAGCCGGATGCGAGTAAAACCAGAACATGTGCTGGAAAAGCACCGGGTCGCCGCCGTAATTGGGATCGAAAATGCCGATTTTGAACAGGCGCTCGAAGCAGACCAGCAACAAGGTGATGGCCACCACTGGGGTGCCTAGGACCTGAATCAAGCTGGTCGCGTAGTGCCCCCAAATAAAAAGCGGCAAGCGGAACCACGTCATACCCGGGGCCCGCATCTTGTGGATGGTGACCATAAAGTTGACCCCGGTGAGAATCGAAGAGAAGCCGTTGACGAAAACGCCGACTAAGGCTAAGGAAACAAATGAGGTAGAGTACGTACTACTGTAGGGCGTGTAAAAGGTCCAACCCGTGTCAATGCCCCCCATGATAATGGCCAGCACGGCGAACAGCCCTCCGGCTGTGTAGAGATAGTAACTGAGGAGATTCAAGCGGGGGAAGGCCACGTCCCGTGCGCCAATCTGCAGGGGAATGAGAAAGTTGCCCAGTGCCGCCGGGATGGAGGGGATGAGGAAGAAGAAGATCATCACCACGCCGTGCATGGTGAAGAGCTTGTTGTAGGTTTCGGCTTCGACTAAATCGCCTTGGGGCGTCATCAACTCAAAGCGAATGAGGCTGGCAAACATGCTGCCGACTAAGAAAAAGATCGCCATCGTTATCAAGTAGAGGATACCGATGCGCTTGTGGTCTAGGGTCAGGAGCCAAGATTTGATCCCGTACGTTTCGTTGAGATAGTTTCTCGGCTCGCCGTTGGTACTAATTGCATGGCTCATAGCTTGCATGACCTCGTTGAGATGTTCACTCGGCGGACTCACTCAGGGATTTTATGTAGGACGCGATTTGCAACAGCGATTGCTCACTGATTTGTCCTTCAAAGACGGGCATAATCGGCTCGTACCCGGCGACGATCTTGGCCGTGGGTTGGAGTATGGATTCGCGGATGTAGTCGCTATCGGCGATGACTTCTTGCCCGTTGCTGAGTGTTACCGGCTTGTCGTAAATCCCCACCAGCGAAGGGCCACGTCCGGTGGCTGTGGTTTTGTGGCAGGTTTCGCAGCCGAGTTGCTGGAACTGGCGCTGGCCCGCCTCGACCATGGATTCGCCGCTGGACGCTCCCATCAGCCAGTCGTGGTACTCGGCTGGCTCTAAGACGATCACCTTGCCGATCATGCCCGAGTGCTGGGTGCCGCAATATTCGGCGCAAAACAAGTGGAACTCGCCCGTCTGCGTGGCCTCGAACCACAAGGTCGTGTAACGCCCGGGCAGCACATCGTTTTTGACGCGGAAGGCCGGAATGAAAAAATCGTGGATTACGTCCTCCGAGGTCATGGTCAGGCGGACGGGTTGTCCCTTGGGTACGTGCAGAGTATTGATTTCTCGCTTGCCCGATTCGTGCTGGATTTTCCACATCCACTGCTTGCCGACCGCGTAGATTTCCAAGGGGTCGGCCGGCGGCCGCTGGAGCCGAAAAAAGACATCGGCCCCGAGCAAAAAGACAAAAAGCGCCAAAAAGAGCGGAATGATAGTCCAAGACAGTTCGAGGACCAGATTGCCGTGGGTTTGCTCGGGCTGTTCTTCTTCAGAACGGCGGCGGTACTTGATAGCGAAGATGATTACCATGCCAAAGACGAGCAGGCAAAAGAGCACGGTCAAGACAAGCAAGAATGCGTACAGGGCATCTACCTGCCAGGCGATGGTGGAGGCTTGGGCGGGAAAAAGTGGAAAGTCGGACATGCGGTTCAAGGCTCCGAACTAGTTGAACTGAGGGTGATGCAGGTTGTTGCGGCGATCTCGCTTGAGCATGGCGATGATAAAACCAACGAGAGCGAGCACGGTAATCAGCCCACCGATGCGCAGAGAATTGCGGATGTAGAGACCGTATTTGCCGGTCATTGGGTCGTAGCTATAGCAGAGTAAGAGGAGCTGATCGACCGGATTGCCAATAGCACCGTCGGCTGCTTCAACAAGGCCCCAGCGCAAATCGCGCGGGGGGTAGTCAATGCCATAGAAATAGCGCGCTAGTTTGCCTTCCGGCGTCAGCACCATCAAGCCGCTGGCGTGAATGTACTGGTCGGTGTCTTCGTCGTATTCGTAGCGAAAGCCGACGGCTGTGGCTAGCTGTTCGATCTGGTCTTGCCTGCCGGTGAGAAAATGCCAACCCGTGGAACCGGCGCGGCCGCGGTAATTTTTGTTGTACTCGGCTTTTTTGGCTGCGGCCAATTCCGGCGTTTCGCCGGGATCGACGCTGATAGTCAAGACGTCGAATTCCGTGCCAATGCCGAAACTCAGTACATTCATGGCCCGCAAGAGACTGTTCAACACTTGGGTGCAGAGCATCGGGCACTCGTAGTACACCAAGGTAAGCACGATGGGCTTGTGGTCAAAGTATTGGCGCAGCAAGACGCGCGCTCCGCTTGAGTCGATAAATTCGAGATCCAAGGGTATCTGATCGCCCAATTTCTGGTCGATACCGATGCTTTTTTGTAGCTGTTGGGTATAGTTTTGTGCCCGAGCCGGACTGGCTAGCAAAAGCGGTAGGGCCAAGACCAAAAAAATAGCGCTGCGAGCGAATGTAGTCGTCGTTCTGTTCATGGTGTCGCTGGCGGAGCGATGAGCGGCATTTGGCCCTCGCTCACTAGATCAATGGCTCGCTCGATGGGAATGCGCACTACCTGTACTTGTTCGTCGATCCAGCCATAGGAGTTGAGAGTCGCAGCCTCGCTTTGGGCCAACTCGAACTTTTGCTTTGGCGGATCCACTTGCAGCCGCGGCGCGGCGCTGTCAACGCGGTTTTCGACTAGCGGCGGAACCGGATCGTCGAAGATTGGCTGATAATAGGCGAAAACCCTGAATAAGACGATCATGCCGATAAAGGCAGCGATGACTAGCGCGGTAATAAAAAGGCCGATCTGTGCTAGCGGCGTTACCCGCGCATCGGTCGTCTCGTAGCCGGGATTACTGTGGTCGTGTGCTTGTTCAGCCATGATTGCTTTCGCCGCTGTAGAGGTCTGCAAAGCGGGGATCGTTTTGCGCGATCAGGGTGCGCTTTTTTAGCTGGGCAAAGAACAGGGCCAAGACGATGCCGCCGATGCCTATTGGAATGGCCAAGTCGAGCCAGTGTAGGGTGATTCCGGTGCTGTGGAAACTCGGTCCCTTTTCGGCGTGGACTTTGGTGAAGGTCGGTGCCGTAATCCAGTACAAATCGACCAAGCGCATGAACACCAAACCGGCGGCAATGGCGGCGAGCAGCTTGGTTTTGGACTTCATGGTGCTGGATATGAGAAAGAGAAAGGGGACGGCAAAGTGAAACACCAGCAGTCCGTAGCCAACGTATTGCCAGCCGCCCTCCAAACGGGTCATGTACCAAGTAATTTCCTCGGGCAAATTAGCGGACCAGATAATGAGCAACTGGGAAAACGAAGTATAGGCCCAGAGCATGACACAGGCCAGCATAAAGGTGCCTAAGTCGCGCAAGTGCTGCTGGGTAATTACGCCCTGTAGCGGCTGCCGGCGCGAGAGCGGGACGGCGACGAGGTACATAAATCCCCAAGTCATCAGTGCCATGCCGACGATGTAGATGACGCCGAAGATCGTCGAAAACCAATGCGGCTCAAGCGACATTAGCCAATCAATCGAGGCCAGCGTCGCCGTCAGAAATAAGATGACGATGCCCGGACCGCTCAGGACTTGCATGCGATGGGTCGGGTGCGTCTGGGTGGTCTGATCTTGCTGCAACGACCAGCGATTGAGCAAGAAGGCGAACAGGCCCCAGATGGCGAAGTAGAGCACGGTGCGCACAATAAAGAAAGGCTCGTTGAGAAAGGGGACTTTCTTTTGTAGGATGCTGTCTTTTTGCACGACGTTTTGGTGCGTCCACTCGTAGAGGTCGTGCAGGCCGAAGAACAGGATCGGCAGAGACAGCACAAACAGCAACGGCAAGGTGCGAGTCCCGGCTTCGAGCAGCCGCCGGATCGAAAATCCCCAAGTGCCGCCGCCGACATGGTGGATCATGAGGATGCCCAAGCTGCCCAAAGGCAGGCCAATCCAGAAGGTAAAAGCCAGCAAATAAGAGCGAAAAAACTGCTCCTCGTCGGTGAAGCAGCCGACCGCAGTGGCAGCCAAACCGACCAAGCCCACGACTAACGCACGCCGCTGGAGGTTGTCCAAATAGGGATGCAGAGCAGTGGACTGTTGGGTAATCGACTCGTTCATTGAAGTTGCCTTTGGTCCTCGGCCGGCAGTTGGTCGAATTCGAGGTTCTGGCTTAGCTGTAACACCTTGATATAGGCGACGATGGCCCAGCGGTCGGCCACCGGAATGCTAGAGGCATAGCTATACATGACACCAAATCCATTGGTAATGACATCGTAAAAATGGCCAACGGGCACCTCGCGCAGCCGCTGTTGATGATAACTGGGCGGCTGCTTGAGCCCGCGCTGGACGATCATGCCGTTGCCCGCGCCAGTCTGATCGTGGCAGGGGGCGCAGAAAATGTTGTAGCGCTCTCGGCCGCGCTCTAGCAACTGGCGGTCCACGGCCACTGGCAAGGTCTCGGCGAGTTGGCCGTGTATTTTGCCTTGGTAGAAGTGCTCGTCGAGCATTAGTTGGCCCTGCGCTACGGTGCCATCAACCTGCGGGCGAAAGGACTGGCCATCGGCAAAGAACACCGAGGCTTCCAACGGCTCGTATTTTTCTTGATCGTACATCGCCTGCCGCAGTTCGCAACCGGCGGTGCCAATCAGCAACAGCACGGCTCCCAACAGGGCAGCGGGACGGCGGGCGATGGTCATTTTACTTTTCAACTTCGACCACCTCATGCGGATTCAGGCCGCGCAGGAATTCCTCAGTCTCTTTGCGGTCGAACTGAGGATCTGCGGCCTCGATACTGAGGAAGAAGCGATCTTGGCTGGCGCGGGCGAAATTGGGCGCGTTGAAAACTGGATGATAGGGCTGCGGTAAGCCGTTGGCGATGAACATGCCAAAAGCCGAACTGAGGGCCGCAAAGAGGATGGTCAGTTCAAAGGTCACCGGAATGAACATCGGCCCGCTGTGCAAGGGCTTGCCGGCGATATTGAGCGGATAATCTACGACCGAGACCCAATAACACAGGGCGTAGCCGGAGATGGCACCGAGCAGGCCGAAGGCAAAAACCAACCAGGGCAATCTAGTGCGCCGAAAGCCTATAGCCTCGCCCAAGCCGTGGACGGGCATGGGTGAATAGGCGTCAATTTTGCGATAGCCAGCCGCGAAGGTCGCCTTGGCTGCGGCCAGCAAGTCGTCGGGAGATTCAAATTCGGCCAGCAGGCCGTAGTGCGTTGATTCTTCGTGCTGCAGCATAAGTTCAATGGCTCACTTGTGGTCTGCGGAGACCAGCAGATTGCGGATCTCGTGGATGGAAATCATCGGTAGCCCGCGGATGAACAGGAAAAACAGGACGATGAACAGGCCAATAGTCCCCACGTAGATGGCGATGTCCCAGATCGTCGGGTGAAACATGTCCCAAGACGAGGGCATAAAATCCCGGTGCAGACTCGTAACGACGATGATGAAGCGCTCCAGCCACATGCCAACGTTGATGAACTGGGAAATAAAAAATAGCCAGAACATGCTCGTGCGGAAGTGCCTAAACCACAAAAGCTGTGGCACAATTATGTTGCAAACAATCAAAGCCCAGTAGAAGGGGCCGTACGGGCCATGCATGCGGTTTTGCATCATATAGCCCTCGAAGACACTGGCACTGTACCAGGCGATGAGTAGTTCCATGAAGTAGCCATAGCCGACAATTAGCCCGGAAGCTAACATGACTTTGGCCATGTTGTTGAGATGGCGCTCGGTTATGAAATCGTCCAAGCCATAGATGAAGCGCATGGGGATCATCAAGGTCAGCACCATGGCAAAGCCCGCGTAGATCGCCCCGGCGACGAAATAGGGGGGAAAGATGGTCGTGTGCCATCCGGGTATCAGCCCGACGGCAAAGTCGAAACTGACGACGCTGTGGACAGAGAGGACGAGGGGGGTGGATAGGCCGGCCAGCAGCAGGGACGCCATTTCGTAGCGCTCCCAGTGAATAGCCGAGCCGCGCCAGCCAAGTGCCAACACGCCGTAAATGACTTGGGCGATGCGATTTTTGGCGCGGTCGCGCAGGCTTGCCAAGTCTGGCACCAAGCCGACAAACCAAAAGACTAGAGATACTGTCAAATAGGTCGAGACCGCAAAGACGTCCCAAATCAGCGGGCTGCGGAACTGCGGCCAGAGGTCCATGGAGTTGGGATAGGGCAACAGCCAGTAGCAAGCCAGCCAGGGCCGCCCCGTGTGGAAGAGCGGAAACTGCGCGGCGCAGAGCACGGCAAAGATAGTCATGGCCTCGGCCGCACGGTTGATCGAGGTGCGCCACCGTTGCCGGAATAGCAATAAAATCGCCGAGATCAGGGTGCCGGCGTGGCCGATACCAATCCACCAGACAAAATTGATGATGGCCCAACCCCAGCCTATGGGATTGTTAATGCCCCAGATGCCCACGCCTTCAAAGAGCAGGTAGGGAACGCCGATCATGAACCCGTGTAGCAGCAGAAAGCCCAAAGCAAAGCAGATAAACCAAGCCAGCGGGGTGTTTTTGGTCAGGACGATCCCACTGATTTTGTCGGTGATCGAAGTGTACGAGGTTTGGTTCGGGCCGAGTTCCGATACCGGGGGGCGATAAGGCGTTTTCGCAGCTTCGGACATGCTAAGCCTCGGCAATTTGGGGGTTCGGGTTTTTGATACTTGCTAAATACGTAGTGCGGGGGCGCGTGTTCAACTCCGTGAGAATGCCGTAGTTGAGCGGGGATGCCTTGAGGGCGGAGACCTGACTATCGGGATCGTTGATATCGCCGAAGACGATGGCTTCGGTGGGACAGGCCTGTTGGCAGGCGGTGACGATCTCGCCATCGCCTATGGTGCGACTGGCCTTTTTGGCCTCAATGCGCGCGTGGTTGATGCGCTGGACGCAGTACGTGCACTTTTCCATTACGCCACGGGAGCGCGTGGTGACATCTGGGTTGCGCTGCAATTTTAAGCTCTCGGTATCGCGGTCGGCGTATTGGAGGAAGTTGAAGCGCCGGACCTTGTAGGGGCAATTGTTGGCGCAGTAGCGGGTGCCGACGCAGCGATTGTACACCATGTCGTTGAGCCCCTCGTCGCTGTGGGTCGTAGCCGCGACCGGGCAGACCAACTCGCAAGGAGCGTTCTCGCACTGCATACAAGGTACGGGCTGATGCACGATCCGGGGGTTGTCGGGCGAGCCTTCGTAGTAGCGATCGACGCGAATCCAAGGCATTTCGCGGCCGTTGAGGACTTCGTCTTTGCCGACGATGGGGATGTTGTTTTCGGCTTGGCAGGCCGTTGCACAC
The DNA here is from genome assembly GCA_965221515.1 of Candidatus Latescibacterota bacterium. Lineage (GTDB taxonomy): Bacteria > Latescibacterota > UBA2968 > UBA8231 > UBA8231. The sequence goes on along the minus strand of OZ244897.1, from coordinate 1,200,823 downwards.
GCATTGCAGCCGATACAGGCCCCTAGATCGATGACCATACCCCAAGCGTAGCCCGTGTACTGGTGATCGGTGCGGTTGTGCAGCGTCAAATCGTCGGGGGGATCGTGCGAGCGCTCGTGGGCAAAGTGCGGATGGGCTTGGTAGTAGTCCAGCGAGGCTTGGCGCACGAAGTCGCGGCCTTCCATACTGTTGTGATCTTGGGTGCAGGCGAGGCGATAGGGGTCGTACGAGCCGCTGACTTGTAGGCCGACCCCGCTCCACAAGGCCGCAGTAGGCCGCAGGGCATAGGCATTGAATCCCGTGTCGCGTCCGACGCGGCCACTGCGCTGTTGGCCGTAGCCCAAGTGCAGGGTGACGACGCCGTCGGCTTGGCCGGGTACGATCCAAACTGCGGCCTTGATCGCGCGCCCATCAAAGCGCAATTCGGCGAGGAATTCTTCTTTGAGCCGCAGGCGCTCGGCCGTGGCTAGGCTGACGAGGGCGGCGTTGTCCCAAGTGAGCTTGGTGATGGGCTTAGGGGTCTCCTGTAGCCAAGCGTTGTTGGCAAAGCGACCGTCCCACACCAGGGGATCGGGCCGAAAGTGGATTTCGAGCTCCTCTTCCTCGGGCAGGTTGCCGGTGGTTGCGGGCAAGTTCAGTGGGACCAGCTGCGGAGATTGGGCTTGGAGGTGTGCACCCTCGACGAAGCCGTCGTGCAGTGCTCGGCGCCAAGCGGTCGCATCTAGCCCTTGGCTTTCCCAGTACTGGCGCACGATGTCGAGATCGGGAAGCCCGGGCTGGCCGGTGAGCACCGCCAAGAAGTCGTGGGCTGATTTGCTTTTGTAGAGCGGCCGAATCAGCGGCTGGACAATGGTGGCAAGGCCATCGTGGGCGCGGGTGTCGCTCCAAGCTTCGAGAAAGTGCGATTCTGGGATGTGCCAGTGGCAGAGTTCCGACGTTTCGTTGTCGTATAGGCCGAGATGGATGCGGTAGCCGACCCTATCGAGCGCGGTGGCAAAGTCGAGATCCACCGGCGCGTCGTACACTGGATTGCCGCCGAGGATGAAGAGAGAATCGACGTGACCGGCGTGGATGTCGGCGACTAAAGCCGATAGCGACTCGCGCTGGTCAACCGACTCGACTTCGAGGGGTTCGGTGTAGTGTATGGTTGCCCCCACATTGCCTAGGGCGTGGTTGATGGCATGGGTCAAAGCGTGTATGGCTGGGGCTTGCTGATCGCCCGCGACGACGAGGCTTTGGCCGCGGTGGGCCTTTAGATCATCGACTAGGGCCGCAATCCAAGCGTCGTGGTCGGAAAAGTCGGCGGCAACGCTCGGCCCCTCCCAGCCGATGCCAAGCCCTTGGGCTACCTTTAGGGCCAAGGCTTCGATATGCGCCGTGCCCAGGGCCAAGCGGTGGTCGGCTATGCTGCCTGTGGCGGTTGGGCTGCTCTCGACTGCATAGAGCCGATTGCTGGCCTTTTGACCGTTGCGGAAGTTGCGACCAGCGGCAAAGTCCCGAGCGTGGCGAACATTGCCAGCACCGCTGTAGGTAAAGTCCGCGTCTAGCGATAGAATGACCTTGGCTTTGGCCACGTCGTAAAACGCATGGACCGGCTCGCCAAAAGCCATTTGGGCTCCGGCGCGGACATTGTCGCGATTGACGGGTTCGTATTGGTGCCACTGGGCTTGGGGAAATTTGGCCCGTAGGGCCTGCAACTGGTGCCCGAGGGTCGGAGAAGTCACCGTCTGGGTCAGGATGCGCAGGCCGGCCCCGCCGTTGGCTTCGTGCGAACTTAGCCGCTGGGTCAGATCGGCTAGAAAAATGCTCCAAGCACTGATGCGACCGGCGTTTTTTACCGTTTGCGAGCGGTCGGGATCGTAGAGGTCGAGAATTGCAGCTTGGACGAGCGCATTAGAGCCTCTACTACCAGAAGGATGCGTGGAGTTGCCTTCTATTTTGGTTGGCCGCCCCATGTGGCTCTCGACTAGGATGCCCATGCCAACACCGCCGAGCGAGGCGGCTGAAGCAAAGTACTGAGGCCTACCGGGAATGACGTGTTCGGGCGCTCGGACTTGGGGGACGATTTTTTCGCTCGGCTGAATCGTACAGCCCGAAAGCCCGCCCAGTGCCAGCGATGCACTCATGAGCTTGAGGAAATTTCGCCGACTTACCGGATCCTTCAACTCGGCGGCTTGCTCAGGGAACTCGCGCTGGACTATGGCGGCGAATTCTTCGGTCTGCGCCAATTGGTCCAAGCTGCGCCAGTACTCTTGGCCCTGAGCAGCTTCGAGGCGGGAGCGGATGGCCGAGAGATCGATGTTTTTTCTGGTTTCCATGTTTAGCGGTGGCAGATAGAGCAGTTAGTGAGTTGGCTGGTCTGTACGCCGTATTCGGCGACGAGTTGTGCGCCCAGGCTTTCTTGGTCGGCCGGGTACTGATAGTTCATGTTAAATACTTGGTCGCGCGGGCGGATGTACTGGGCGGGATCGCGGTGGCAATCGAGACACCACTCCATATTCAGCGATTCGGCTTTCCACATCAAGGGCATTTGATCGACTTGACCGTGGCACGACTGGCAGCCGATGCCTTGGTTGACGTGGATGCTGTGGTTGAAATAGGCGAAGTCGGGTAGATCGTGGACGCGATTCCATTCGATGGGCACGTTGTCGCGGAAGCTGGCGCGCACCGGTTCGAGGATGGGTGCTTCGGTCCAGATCTGCGAGTGGCAGGTCATGCAGGTCTCGGTCGGGGGAACGCCGGCAAAAGCACTTTCCTCGACGGTGGTGTGGCAATAGCGGCAATCAATGCCCATGCCGGTGACGTGGTGCTTGTGGCTGAAGGGAACGGGTTGATCGATGGGCACGTTGACTTGATTGACGAAGTAAATGCGATTGATGTTGAGTGCGATACCGAGGATACTGCCGACTAGGACGAGGCCAACGAGGATGCTGGCTTTGGAAGCCCAGTTAGCGCTGCGCGGAAATACTTGAGCCATATTTTGAGTTTTAGCTAAGGTTGTAGAAAACGGGCCTGTGCTTCTTCTGACCAAAACAATTCTGTAAATTAGGCCAGTTTAAGTTGGTGTCAACACATGAGACAAAAAATCGGGCATTTGACTTTGGGTCTGGCGCAATATAATATGAATGGCGCCCTTCCTATAGCCCCCGTAGCTCAGCAGGATAGAGCAACAGATTCCTAATCTGTGGGTCGGCGGTTCGAATCCGCCCGGGGGTAGTTCCTTTCCTCGAAACCGGCTGTCTGCCATACAGCTACGGTCGTGTGGCACAGGCTTAAGAGCGCGTAAAAATGCCAAGTGCAGGGCCGCTCGAGGGCAATCTAGCAGCTATTTCGGCCATGAGGGCCATGAGAATGCCACAGCCCTTTCTAGCCGCGAATTTTAATTAGGTTTTACATTAATAGATGGCAAAGCGCGAAGAGACGCGGCAAATCGCCGGCCAAGTCAAGGCCATGCTCACGGCCTTGGACCAGTTTTCATCCTTTAGTCGCCTGCTCAAACCCGCCGAGGTGAAATCGTTGCGTTCCTTGCTGCGCTGTGCAGAAGCGTGTGCCGACAGATTAATGGCCGGTAAACAGGCGCCGGGCACAGCGCGCGAATTGATCGCGCAGCACCAGCGTTGTTCAGATGCACTGCTCGCGGCGGCGCTGAACGGCGATTGGGGAGGGGGTGCGCCGGATTTACAAGGGCTGTTGCTCAACCGGCTCGTCGATGGCCGACATCCATTTTTGCGCGCTTGCGAAAGTAAATCTTCGGCCGACATTCCCGCTGCGCTGCATCAGGTTGGCTGCCGCGATTTGCAAAGTGCCGCGGTCTTGGCTGGTCCTCGCTGGGGAATATGGCTGCGGCTGGTCGGCCGCGCTGCCGAGCCTTTGGCTCCTATGCCCGGAGATGGGACCGAGCCCGCAGCCGTTGACCAACTGAAAGAGCGTTTTGCCCGCAGTGAGGATTGGGCTGGATTGGCCGGAGTGCTCGGATGCTTAATACGCGAATACGGTCGAGGTGCGCTGCGCCGATTCCCAGCCTTTCGTCTAGTTGATAGGGGGGCCAAATCCATTTTGCAACCCATCCGCCACTTCGCAGAATTTCACCTGGGCTGGTTGGAAGGCAACGAAGCGAGAATCCGCATCCTAGCGGACAACACGCGCCATTTTCTCGCCGGTTATCGGGCACACAACGCACTAATCTGGGGGCCGCGCGGCGGCGGCAAATCGACGTTGATACGGGCCTTGATAGGGCAATTTTTTGCTCGCGGTCTGCGCGCCATTGAAATCGATCGGTCTTGCTACCATCTGTTACCCGACCTGTTTGCCCTCGTTCGGGGGCGTCGCCAGCGTTTTGTCGGCGTACTGGACAATGTGTCCTTAAACCGGGGCGATAACAGCTTGCAGCTACTGTCCCGCGTACTCGACGGGGGGTTGGAAGCGTGCCCAGACAATTTGGTGTTCTATGCAACTTCCAACTATAAAGACCTAGTGGATCGGGAGGGCGAGCGCCCGCAAGGGTTGGGCCAGATGCCGCTAGACGACGAGCGCCCCAACCTAGTCAACCAAGGCATTCAAGCCGAATTCTACGATCCCCAACAACTGCAACGCCTCGATCAAGAACGGGCGCTCGATGACCGTTTTGCCCTCAAGGTATTTCTCGACCTGCCTAGCAAACAGCAATATCACGCTATGGTATTGTCCTATGCGCGGCGAGCGGGGATTGACCAGCCAGCAGAGGAATTATTGGCCGCCTTTGAGGTTTGGCGGATGCGGCATAACCACGATTTAGTCGGCGGCCGGACGGCGCGGGATTTTATCTTTGCCTACTTGCCGCAATACTTATGCGACAAGGGCCCGTTAAATCAACCTTCGAGTAGCTCGATTTCGTAACCGTCGGGATCGTCGATAAAGGCCATTTTGCGGCCGGTGGGGAAAGTCTCGCGCCAATCGCTAGGCCATATTTCAATCCCGTTTTTTTCTAGCGTGTCGCAAAAGCCGATTAAGTCGGCAACCGCGATAGCCAGGTGCATGAGATCTTCGGGGACGGCCAGTTGATAATCGGCGGAATAGGTCAGCTCTAAGGTGTGTTCATTGCCGGGCAGTTCGAGATGGACGATCTGATTGCCTGCGGGCGACTTATCGGAGCGGCTGCGAACGGCAAAGCCGAGGTGGGTGCAATACCACTTAATAGAGCGTTCGAGATCGCCGACGCGGATGCGGGTGTGCAGAAAGCGAGCCATAGGCCATCCTTTCGCGAGTTGAAATTTAAGGCGGGAATTGCCGCGTGTGTGAGGCCGTCCCTTGCGCGGGTTGGAACGAGGCGTGTAGATTAGTTAGGGGCAAAAAAGAATCAAAAAATGGTGCCGAAGAGAGGACTCGAACCTCCACGGGGTTGCCCCCACATGGTCCTGAACCATGCGCGTCTACCAATTTCGCCACTTCGGCAAAATAACGACAAAAATTAAGCGCAGGGCTTGTAGCCGTCAAGCCCGTTTCCTTGGTGAAATAGACAGTTATGGCCAAAACGGAAAGCGGTGCCAAGCGCGAGTCAATCGTCGTGCAAAATCGCAAAGCCCGACACGACTACGAGGTGATGGGCCGCTACGAGACGGGCATTGTCCTGCGCGGTACGGAGGTCAAGTCGTTGCGCGCCGGGCGCGCGAATCTCAAGGACAGTTTCGCTGTAGTTGAACAAGGTGAAATTTTCCTCCACAATGTGCATATTGGCCAGTACGAATGCGGCAACAGTTTCAACCACGACCCAGAGCGCGTGCGCAAATTGCTCTTGCACCGCAGTGAAATCCGCAGACTGACGGGGAGAACGCAACAACAGGGCCTTACCTTGGTGCCGCTAAAGATCTTTTTCAAACGCGGCAAAGCTAAGGTGGAGTTGGCACTGGTCCGCGGCAAGAAGCAGTTCGACAAGCGTCAGGCTTTGGCGCAACGCCAGGCCGATCGCGATGTCGCCCGGGCCCTCAAGGAGCGCCACCAGTGAGTTTGCCAGTGTCTAACCAAGCCGCGACGCGCTGTTCTAAGTGCAGCGGTGGCGGCCTGTACTATGACCCGATAGTCAAGGTGGGCCGCTACGGTACGCTGCGGCTTTGCGAGTGCGTCGAGTGCCGCTGTGGGGGGAGGCCCCCGTACCAGTACTGGGACGACGATTCTCGCCATCAGTGGTGTCCCTGCCGTCCCTATCGCCGCAGAATGACAGAAACCAATCGCCTGTTTCGCCAAGCCGATATTCCCGAGCGCTACAAGTGGAAGTTCGTCGATGACTTCCGCATGGCGGCGCCAGATGGGACCCGCATTGACCTAGCTTCTAAGGTTTATCTCCGCATTCACCAAGACCTAATCGATGCCTCATCAGAGCCTAAGCGCGGCTATTTGCTCCACGGCAATCCCGGCACGGGCAAGACCTTGATGGGCTGTATTACACTCAACGAACTCATGCTTCGCTGGACCAAACCGGGCCGCTTCCTGAGTCTGTCGCGCACGTATTTTCAGAAATTGCGCGATACCTATTCAGCCGATAGCGAGCGCTATGGCCACACTTGGTCAATACTCGAAGAGTTGTGCAATATGCCCTACCTCGTCCTAGACGACTTCGGTATCCAGCGGGGGACCGAGTGGGAAATAGAAATGCTTTACGATCTCGTAGATGCCCGCTACGGCGATCAGCGATTCACGGTTGTTACTACCAATCAGCCCTTAGACGAACTCAAGGATCTAGCCAAGGGACGCATCTATTCGCGCCTAGTAGAGATGTGCCAACCCATCCCGATGGAAGGCCCTGATTATCGGATGCATCTCAATGAGTGAGACAAGCTGGAAGCGGAGCGATGGACGCCAGCCCGATCAGTTGCGGCCGGTGCAAATTTCCCCAGGGTACCTGAAAACGGCGGCCGGATCGGCTCTGATCGAAATGGGCGATACAAAGGTTCTCTGCACTGTGTCGTCTGTCGATGGAGTGCCGCCCTTTCTGGTGGGAACCGGCAAAGGCTGGCTGACTGCCGAATACAGCATGCTGCCTGGATCCTCTACGCGCCGAGTAGCCCGCGAACCCAATAGTCGGGCGCGCGAAATTCAGCGCCTAATCGGTCGGTCCCTGCGAGCGGTAGTGGATTTGAAGCAAATAGGCGAACGGACGCTGTATGTCGATTGCGATGTCATACAGGCGGATGGCGGCACGCGCACGGCCTCAATAACGGGGGCCTATGTGGCTTTGGTTGAGGCGTTACAGACGCGGCAAGGTGCTGTGCTTGTAGATCAGGTCGCCGCCGTTAGCGTCGGAGTAGTGGGGCCTCATTCCTTATTGGACTTATGCTATGAGGAAGACAGCCGCGCCGAAACCGATATGAACGTCGTTATGACCGGCTCGGGGGGAATAGTCGAAGTCCAAGGCACGGCCGAGGGGCGTCCCTTTACTCGTGCGCAGGCCATTGAGTTGCTCGACTTGGCGGCCGTGGGCATAAAGCACCTACTAGCTGTGCAACAGACTGTTTTAAGGGCACTTATAGGGGGTTAGGGGATTGGGAGAAATTGCTTGACAGGTTTTGTGTGCCCGGCTAAGTTTTAGTTTGAAGCATGTGTAGCTTTCCTTTTCCTCCCCACTCTAAACGAAGAGGATGGTTCCATGGCAGGTACGACTAAAGCCCCATCTTGGGATATGGAAGATGGCCTCGGCAGTTATCTGGCTGAGATTGCCCATTCCAAGCCACTTGCCCCGGCCGATGAGGCCAATCTAGCGCGAAAAATCAAGCAAGGAGATGAGGGCGCACGCAATCGCTTAGTCGAAGCGAATTTGCGCTTTGTGGTCAGCGTGGCAAAGGAATACCAAAATCGCGGCGTTCCCCTCGCAGATTTGGTTAGTGCCGGGAATATGGGATTGATCACCGCGGCCGAGCGCTTTGACGAAGACAAGGGGTTCAAGTTCATCTCCTATGCCGTTTGGTGGATCCGTCAAGCGATCCTCCAGACGCTGGCCGAGCAGTCGCGTACGGTCCGGCTGCCGCTGAACAAGATCGGTTTGCTCTACAAGATATCCAAAGCGTCCCGCGCCTTGCAGCAAGAGCGCACCGACGATCTCCCGCCAGAAGCTATCGCCGAGCAACTCGATGTTTCGGTCGAAGAGGTCAAGGAGACCTTGATGTGCAGTCGCTCGATACGGTCGCTTGACGCGGCCTTTCTCGGTGGCGAAGATCACAGTCTGCTAGACGTGCTGCCAGACGAGCGGCAAGAGTCCCCTGAAAACCAAGTGATGCGCGGCTGTCTGAGCGGCCAGATTGATACAGCGCTGAATAGACTCATCGGCCGCGAGGCCGAAATTCTCCGCCTCTACTTTGGGTTGAATGGGGAAGAGCCTATGACCTTAGACCAGATTGGTATGCGCTTTGGGCTTACGCGCGAGCGAGTCCGGCAAATCAAGGAGAAAGCACTACACCGGTTGCGCCACCCCAGCCGCTGCGACCATCTGCGCTCCTATAGCCGCACTTGAAGAGGACCCCCACAAGGCTCCCCTGCTCCCCAATAGTCGCAGGAGTATGCCATGCGAGAAGATGCAGTCGAGGAGGATCTGCTGAATTCTATAGATGAAGTAGACGATCAGATCAAAAGTTTTCGCCAGCGGGTGCGGGCCGTTTTGGACGCTGCCCAGACCGAGGGAACGCGGTGCAACGAAAAGGAAGGGAGTGCGAGGAGATAAGCGACGCGTAGATTTACCAAAGAGGGGATGGCTTGGCTGTCCCCTCTTTTAATTTGTCTGCAACCAAATGGAGAAGATCAAAATGGACAAGTGGCCAACAGGCATATTTACCTCGATTGACGAGGGCTTAGGAGCCGGGTTGGATTCGGTCAAGGAGCTAGGAGTTGCCACCGTGCATTTGCACGCGCCGGGCCGCGATTTTCGCACGGCCGAGAAAACCGCGGCAATCAAGTCCCAATTCGCCGCGGCCGGGATTGAAATCAGCGTGGTCTTCGTCGGTTTTCCCGACGACGATTACACCACGCCGGAGACTGCCCAGCAAACGGTCGGGCTCGTGCCTTTAGCACACCGGGCGAGCCGACTCGAAGAGACGCTGGCTATCGCGGACTTTGCTGCTGCGCTAGGCGTAGATGCCGTTGGCATGCACTTGGGTTTTGTGCCGGAGGCGTCGGATCCGGATTTTGCCGCGGTCGTTGAAGTTGCGCGCACTGTGTGCGATTGCTGTTGGGGGCACGACCAGTATTTTCACCTAGAAACCGGTCAAGAGACCGCCGCCGAACTGCTCGCCTTTATCGAAGCGGTCGATCGCCAGAACCTCGCGGTCAATTTCGATCCGGCCAATATGATCCTCTACCAAGCCGGCCCACCGCTAGAGGCCTTGGATCTAGTGGGGCGCTTTGTCCGCAGCGTACACTGCAAAGACGCCGCGATTGAGCGCCGCCCGGGCCAGCCGTGGTATGAGGACGCGCCGCTTGGCCAAGGCGACGTCAACATCCGGGCATTCCTTTTGAAGTTGCGCGATTTAGGGTATGAAGGACCGCTGACCATTGAGCGCGAATACGCCCCAGACCAAGTCGGGGATATCCGCACGGCTTTGCAACTACTCACCGACCTACGCCGGGAGATTTTGGGTTGAGCGCGTCGCTGCAAAGCTGCTTAGATTTTGCAGTAGATGCGGCTTGGCAAGCCGGTAAGATCACTTTGCGCTACTTCCAGTCGGGCATCCACGCCGAGTGGAAGAAAGACCTATCGCCGGTGACTGTCGCCGACCGCGAAGCTGAGACCAAGATACGGGACTTGTTGGCCAAAGCCTATCCCGACGATGGAATTGTCGGCGAGGAATTTGGCCGAGTCGAAGGAAGCTCCGGGACGCACTGGATTATCGATCCGATTGACGGGACCAAATCGTTTGTCCAAGGAGTGCCGCTCTACGGAGTGCTCGTTGCGCGGGAGGGACCGGATGGAGTTGACGTGGGATGTTGCTATATGCCGGCCCTCGACGAGATGGTGTGGGCCGCCAAAGGCGAAGGTTGTTGGTGGAATGGTCGGCGGGCGGCGGTGTCCTCAGTGGCCGATTTAAGCCAGGCCTGTATCTGCTATACGTCGTGGCCGAGCTTTGCCGAACAGGGCCGCCAACAGCAGTGGCAAAAGCTAGTCGCCAGTACTCGGATGCACCGGGGGTGGGGCGATTGTTACGGCCATATACTCGTGGCCACTGGCCGGGCCGAGGCCAGTTTTGACCCCATTATGAATCCGTGGGACTGCGGGCCATTGTTGCCGATTCTGCAGGAAGCTGGAGGCACCTTTACCGACTGGCAGGGCGTGCCGACGATATACGGCAAAGACGCCTTCTCTTCTAATGGGTGTCTCTTCGAGCCCATCATCGGGCAGCTGGGTGGCCACAGTGAGAGAGGCACTTAGAAGCCGGATCGCCTTTTGCCTAGCCGTCGGCCGCGATGCCGTGGTAGGGACATACCGCCACGATTGCACGACTGCGGCTCCGGCCATGGCCTTTGACTTTATTTTTGCCATTTTCCCAGGCATTCTCGTTCTGACGGCCCTATTGGGATTCTTGGGCATATCGTCTGAGGATTTCATCAAAGTGCTCGAAATTTTGGGCCTTGTCATCCCAGTCCCGCTGCTCGAGGTCGTCGAAGACAACATCAGCTTTCTCTCGTCGCAAAGTTTGTTCGTCATCGGGTTTTTGGGCGTCATCTGGCCGGCGTCGGCTAGCATGTCCACTACGATGATGGCGTTCAACCGAGCCTATGGGGTGCAAGAGCATCGGTCCTTCTACCAGCGGCGCGTTCTCTCGCTGGCCCTAATCGTCGTCTTGGGAATTTCTTTTGTTTTCTTTTTTATTCTCATCGTATTTGGCGAACACGTCGAGAATGGGCTAAGGGGCTATTGGACTTCTCCTCACTTTTCTCCGTTGGTGGCCTTGTTGAGGCGTGTAGTGGTGATGATTGGCATGGTCGCCACGGCCGCCTGTATTTACTATATCATGCCCGCCGTGCGCCTGCGCTGGTTTGATGTGTTGCCGGGGAGTGTGATGTTTTCTGGGCTGGCTGGGGTCATTGCCATTGCCTTGGATTACATCGAGCAGTTCAGCTATTACAATATCGTCTATGGCGTGCTCGGGACTGCCATCATCCTCTTGCTGTCTGCGTACTTGCTGGCGTTTTCATTATTGTTGGGTGGCGAATTAAACGCGGTGCTCTATCGCCGTCGCCACCCAGTTGACGCATACCCAACAGATTATTAGGTTGGGGCTTGTAGCAGTAGGGTCTTTGGGAAAGGAGTAGCCCATGTGCAAAAACTTAATCCTAGTTGCCTTCGTCGGCGGGCTTTTGGCCTGTGGAGAACAAAAAGATGAACTGACCCCTTATATCCAAACCTTGCAAGACTTAGATCGCTATAGCCAACAGCTAATGCGCTATCAGGTATATCTAACAACCGAGGGCATGACCTCTCAGGCCCACGACGTCGAGCAGGTCATGCAGACCTTACTCGACGAGTTGGAAAAGGTCGATCTCGAAGACAAGCGCCTCCGGGCCTTGCACAACGCCATGAAGCGGGCCTTGAAGGCGGCGATGCGCAAGCTGGTCGAGCCGGACTTCCCGACGTTTGTGCCCAACGCCCAAAAGAGCATTTTGGTCGTCGAAGGTGAATTCACCAAGATATATGGCAATCTAGAGCTAATGTGGGAAAAGGCCGGCAAAACCGAACCCTTCCCGCTTAAGTGGGAAGCCGCAAATTAGTTGAGGCTGTCGCCCGCTGCACCGCGTAGAGCTCCCCCGGTAACTGGGGGAGCTTTTTGTGTTAAATTGCCATGCAGAAGAAAGAAGAGACGAATAAACCATGATGTTCGTGTTGTTCAAATTGCTATTGGCGATAGCGATCGTGTTGCTGTGTTACGCTGTGTACCGGCAGTTAAGGGGTGCTCCTCGCCGCAGTAGGTCCAACAAGCGCGGCAGCATTGATCCGAGCCAAGTTACCGAGGCCGAATACAGCATATTGGATGAAGAAGAGGTCGAACGCAAAGATCGTGGCTAAGAAAGCCAAAGGGTTAAGCCCCGATGCACTGCTGGCCGAAATCGCCCAGGGAGATGTTCGGTCTTTTTATTTGTTCCACGGGGAAGAGGAATACGAGCGCGAAGCTTTGGCCGCGGCTGTGATCGAAGCCTTAGTGCCAGCGCAGACGCGGGATTTTAATCTCGACGTCCTGAGGGCTGAACGCCTAGAAATACTGGATTTTTTTCAGCTCTATGAGACCTATCCCATGATGGCCGAGAGTCGGCTGATTGTGCTGCGCGCTGCCGAGGCTCTCACGGCCGACCAGTGTCGCGGCTTGGAGCGCGTATTTGCCACATCGGTGGAGACCAGTCGCCTGCTCGTAGTCGGCCAAAAAGTCGATCTGCGGCGGAAGTTCTTTCGCGAACTTTCGCGCCGAGGTCGCGCACTAGAATTTAGGCCGCCTTACGACAATCAAGTACCGCAGTGGATACAGCGGTACGCCAAGCGTCAGGGGGTGCAAATAGAGCCTGCGGCCGTCCAGCTACTCAGCCAGTACGTAGGAGCCAAGCCGCGCGAATTGGTCAGCGAGATAGAAAAGTTGGTCAGTTTTGTTGGGGCCGGCCAGCCGATTACCGCCTCTGCGGTCGAACAAGTCGCTGGCATCACGCGCGGGGCCAGCGTGTTTGAACTGGCCGATGCCCTCGGCAAAGGGCAGGGCAAGCTAGCGCAAAAGCTGATGCAACAGCTCCTCAGCCAGGGAGAAGAGCCAACTCGCGCCGTAGCCATGGTCACCCGCCACTTCCAGCTTTTGCTCAAGGCTAAGGGGTTAATGGACCAATCGCTACCACGCGACAAAATGGCCGCTGAATTGGGGGTTGCGCCGTTCTTTTTATCCAGATATTTGGAACAGGCCCAGCGTCGCTCCGCCGCTTGGCTGTGGGCGGGGTTGAGCACCTTGCGCCAAGCCGATTGGCGCCTGAAATCGCAGGGACGGCGCCAAGAGCATTTGGTTTTAGATCTGCTGGTGATCAAGCTGTGCAGGAAGGGCTGAGCTTGACGATGGGTAGTGCCACAACTATAATTAAAACACAAGGTATTGTGTTTACAACATGTTGAAAAGTATAAGCTAACAAGCAAAGGATGAGCTATCGTGAGCGAACCTATCGTCTTAACCGATGACAATTTCAGTGCCGAAGTCCTCGACGCCAGCCAGCCGGTGCTCGTAGATTTTTGGGCGACGTGGTGCGGGCCGTGCCGAATGATTGCGCCCATTGTCCAAGAATTGAGCAGCCAATTCGAAGGCCGGGCCAAAGTGGGCAAATTGGACGTCGACGTAGCCCAGAAAACAGCGGCCGAATTCGGCATCCGCAGCATTCCTACCTTGCTCATTTTCAAGGAGGGTAAAGTCGCCGACCAAATCATCGGCGCCGTCCCCAAAGGGCAAATTACCGAAAAGCTAGAGGCCGCCTTGGCCTAGTTGTGCCGACGAGTGGGCGTGGGGTGTTGCTGGTCTAAGCGAAAGTGCTAAGCACATGCCGTCTGATCCTCTATGGAAACACGTCTTTCGTCGTTTGCAAAAGCGCGTAAGGAGCGGCCGCGACGATGAAGAGACTGCCGCTTGCAAGCTTTTGCAGAAAGTGCCCATTTTTCAGGAACTAAGTGGGCGCGAGCTGCACAAAATAGAAGCGATGCTCTACGGGCCACGGGATTGGCGCGTCGGCGAGGCGATTATCAACCAAGGAGACCCCGGGATGGGGATGTACATCGTCGCCTCCGGCCAAGTGCGGATCGTACAAATGGGCGACGATGGGTTTGAAAAGCAGTTAGCCACCTTAACCCGGGGGAATTTTTTTGGTGCCCAGGCCCTGGTCGATCAAGCGCCGCGCCCCGCTTCAGCTTATGCCCTCCAGCCTTGTAGCCTCCTCGTTTTTTGCCGCCCCGACTTACTCGAACTCATAGACAACAATCTCCCGCTCGCCCTAAAGATCGTCGAAGGTTTGGCGCAAGCCATCTCGACGGACCTACTCGAAGTCATAGAGAAACTCTCGGTGCAGTTGCGCGACGCTGAGCGCCTATTAAAGGGCGCACGGCGCGCCGGCAGTATTCAATGATGAATTGGCAAGTTAAAGTAGTACTCGCTTTGGTGGCCGTAGCAGTCGGCGGATGGTTTGTCTATGAGATTCGCGGCATCCTCACGCCTTTTGTTTTAGCTTTTATCTTAGCCTATGTCCTCTACCCAATCATCGATTGGATGGAGAGAAGGGGATTGGGGCGGGCTTGGAGTACTTTGCTTGTCTTTTCGCTCGTTTTTGCCGGGTTGGGGCTAGGCGCATTCAAGGTTGGCGGCAAACTGGCTGGAGAAACGGTCGATAGGGTTTTTACCATCGCCAACATCGGCGACCAACCTATGATTATCCACGGAATGGATTGGGAAGACGATTCGCCGGACCAGCCATTTGTCTTAAGAGAGGAACATCGCTGGCCGCTAGAGATCGCCCCTATGGAAGAGTTAGCCGTTTTCTTGCGCTTTGTGCCCAATGACCAAGCACCGGCTACAAACGCGCTGTTGGTTGCGTACTCGCAGGGCCAAGATAAGTACAGTCGGCGCATTAGCGTTCACGGCAATGACAGTTTGGTCGCAAAAGGCCAAGCTGGTAGGTCAGGGTCTGTTGTGTTTTCGCGGGCCGATATTGGCTTTGGCAGGGCCAACCCCAACATCTTGGTGGAAATCGGCGATAAGATCTTGGCCGAAACCAGCACCAGAGCGGCGAGAATTGAGCCTATGTTACAGCCCTATTTGGGGAGCGATTTCCGCCTCGCCGAGTTGATTCGGGAGCATGGCGAACGGCTGATGAGGACTATGTTGGGAGGCACTACGCTGTTTATCGAGGGCGTGATCTCGGGCCTTACTTTTGCGGTGATCGTGCCGTTTGTGGCCTTTTTCTTTCTCAAAGAAGGACGGCACTTGACGCGGTGCCTGATGGCACTGGTTCCCAACGTTTATTTTGAATTATGCCTAAACCTGATGTATCGAGCCAATAGGCAAATCGGGAATTACATTCGCGGTCAGCTTTTGGCGGTCCTCGTCGTATCGGTGCTCGCAATTAGCGGCTTGTCCATTCTGGGCGTCTATTATGCTCTGCCTTTGGGGTTGTTGGCTGGGTTGGCCAACGTAATTCCATTTCTCGGGCCACTAATCGGAATCGTCTGTTCTTCGATTGTGGCCTTGGCCACCGGTGGGGGCTTGGCCATGGTGGCCAAAGTGATCGTCATATTCTTGGTTATTCAACTTATAGACAACGTACTCATTCAACCTACAATGGTGGCCAAAAGCGTCGAGTTACACCCCTTGGTCGTCCTTTTTGTCGTCATGGTGGGAAGCCAGTTGATGGGCATCGTCGGGATGCTGATCGCCGTGCCGCTGACAGGCATCGCGAAAGTAAGCGGCCAAACCATCTACGAAGGGGTCAAGCAATACCGCTTGAGATAGGTTGACAAACCCATCTATATTTTGCTTAACTACACCTTACATCTCGAACTGTGGTACGAGGTACTTAAGGAGGAGGAATAGACTAATTGGGTAGTTCAATACACTTAGAAAGCACGGCGGTGAGCGAATTGGCTCAACGCATTGGGGATGCCCGCAAGCTCTACGGCAACGATAGTCCTTACATCATCGGTGTGATGACGGCTGTCGAATGGATAACCCAAGATGCCGAGGGAGGCCAAGGGCTCAGGCAAGACCTGCTCGCTCGCGTTCTAGAGATCGATGGAAAGAAACAGCCATCTCGTCCGCTTCCCAGCAGTGCAGAGAGCAGTGCCCCGCCGCACGAACGCCGGGCCTTGGCGGAAAACACTTGGACTCGTGGCATAGTCAAGTGGTTTAACAACGATAAGGGATATGGTTTTATCTCGACAGACAGCCATGTCGATGTCTTCGTCCACTGGCGAGATATTTCATCTTGGGACCGGACTTTGGCCCAAGATGATGAAGTTGAGTTCATGGTGACCCGCACCGCCAAGGGATTCCAAGCCATCAACGTGATGAAGGCTGGCCAAGACCCGGGCGAAGAGACGGCAAGCCCCGACCAAATCGACCCGGGCGAAGAGACAGCGGCCCCGATTGAAGAGACAGCAAGCCTCGACCAAACCGAGGAGCTTGAAAGTGCCGATGGCGCCTCTTCTTCCTCTGAGAGCGAAGACAGCGTCCCAGAATCCCAAGATGACGAAGGGCGGGCTGTAGGAGAAGATGGGCAAAAAAACGTCTGATATAACCTGTTCGTTTTGCGGCAAGGGGGGCGACCAAGTCGAGAAGATCATTCAGGGCCCCTCCGTGTATATATGCAGTGAATGCATCGGCCTGTGCAATGAGAGGCTGTCAGAGGACGATAAGCACGAGCCTAGTCTCAACGGCCGTCCTTTGCCCAAACCGGCCGAAATCAAGGCCCATCTCGACGCTCATATTATCGGCCAAGAACGCGCTAAAAAGGCGCTTTCGGTCGCCGTGTACAACCACTACAAGCGGGTGCATTCCGGTGCTGGGGATGTCCAGCTGAGCAAGAGCAATATTCTGCTTATTGGCCCCACCGGAGTGGGCAAGACGCTTTTGGCCGAGACCTTGGCGCGCATATTGCAAGTGCCCTTTGCGATCGTTGATGCTACGGTCCTTACCGAGGCCGGGTATGTAGGCGAGGATGTGGAAAATATCCTCGTGCGGCTCCTCCAAGCCGCCGATTACGATGTCAAACAAGCCGAGCGCGGGATTTTGTTTATTGACGAGCTAGACAAAGTTGCCCGCAAATCCGGTAATCCATCCATAACGCGCGACGTTTCAGGCGAAGGCGTCCAACAGGAACTCCTTAAAATTTTAGAGGGGACCGTCTCGGGCGTGCCGCCGAAGGGAGGGCGCAAGCATCCCGAGCAGCCGTTGGTGCAAATAAACACCAAAAACATTCTCTTTATCTGTGGAGGGGCTTTCGATGGGCTAGATAGAATTATCAGCCAGCGCATCGGCTCTAAGTCCATGGGGTTTGGCAGCTCGCTCGACGACCACGAGGAAGTGAGCAAGGCCAATTTGTTGGCGCGGGTCGAACCCGAAGAATTGATCCAGTACGGCCTGATCCCCGAGCTGATTGGCCGCTTGCCAGTGGTCGGCGTCTTGCATCCCTTGAGCGATCAGGCACTAATGGACATCCTGCTCAAACCGCGCAACGCACTCGCCAAGCAGTACCAGAAACTGTTTGAGATGGATGGTATTGCCTTGCGGTTTGAGGATGAAGCCCTGTCCAAGGTCGTCGAATTAACCCAAGAAAAGGAAATGGGGGCCCGCGGTCTGCGGGCGGTCTTAGAGACCGTCATGTTTGAAATCATGTTTGATCTGCCGACCCGAGACGACATCGCCGAATGCGTCATTACTAAGGAATTCATCGAAAGCAAGGCCCCGCCCACCTTCGTGTACAACAAGAAGCGGGCTTGATCCCAAACCGGGTGCCGAGCTTTAACTAGTCCCTTCTCCGTGCGTAAACGCGCTGGTGGAGAAGGGTTTTTTGTGAGCAAAGCGCAATGCAATCCAGGCATTATCCATCGCGGGTGCTATGGCAACACCAGCCTGCGGCCACCGCGCTCACCGCAGTCGGAGCAGTGGCCGTCCGGGGGCGACTGCTCCGCTTCGCTGCCGGTCGAGGGAGAATCGCAGACGAGAGCGGGGGGGTTGATTTCGTCGTCAAGACATGGGTAGCAGGGATAAAGACCGGGGATATAGTAGAGTTATATGGCATTGCTGCAGAAGGATTTATAGACGTTAATCAAGTTCGCTTATTAGCCTCTAGTCGAGCGGATTGGGGCCAAGGAGATTGGTCGCGGTTCCACGCCAGCCGATTGGGGACCAATATGCGGGTGCGGGCCGCAGTATTAGACGCTGTCGGCGATTTTTTTAAGGCTGCGGGTTTTCTCGCGGTGGAGACACCCACACTGGCCCGCGCCTCGGCGCAAGAGCAACACATCCAACTATTCGCCACTGAGTACCAAGGCGATAAATCGCAGCAGCAGCTTTACCTCGCCCCTTCGCCCGAGCTGTACATGAAGCGGTTGCTAGGGGTGGGTTTTGAGCGGATTTACCAGATTGGCCGCTCGTACCGCAACGGGGAGTTGGGGCCTCAACACAACCCCGAGTTTACCTTAATCGAATGGTATCGGGCCTATGCCAGTTACGAAGAAATCATGGTCGATGTCGAGGATTTGGTGTCGCATGTGGCCAAAAGCGTCTTGGGGCGGTCGAGCGTAGTCCGCGCAGGGCGCGAAATCAGCGTGCAGCCGCCGTGGCAGCGGCTCAGCGTCCGCGATGCTTTTGTGCGCTGGGCCGACATTGATTTGGCGGCCTGTGCCGACGCGGAATCACTTTTTTGCCGGGCGCGTACGCTGGGCTATGGCAGTGCTAGACGAGAGGATAGTTGGGAGGACTTATACTACAAAATTCTGCTGGAGCGAGTCGAGCCAGAATTGGCCAAACTAGGGGCTGTCCACCTTTTCGATTATCCCCGGCAATTAGCTGCATTGGCCAAATTAAAAGAAGGCGATCCAGCCGTAGCCGAGAGAGCGGAAGCGTACTTGGCGGGCGTGGAGCTAGCAAACGGCTATACCGAGTTAAACGACCCGACCCAGCAGCGCGAGCGCTTTGCGCGAGGTGCACAGGCAGAGGGTGCACCCTGCGACGAGGCATTTCTCGCCGCTATGGAACGGGGCATTCCGCCGGCCGGTGGCGTGGCCTTGGGGTTGGATCGGTTGGTTATGATTGTTGCTGGTGCGTCTTACCTAGAAGAAGTGGTCGCCTTTCCACTGGGGCATTAGTCGGCGAGGGCGGCTAGCTCTGTTTCGGATGCTAGCAGCCCGTCAATCAGGCCGAAGTCGATTGCCTCAGCCGGCGAAAGAAAGTAATCGCGTTCGGTGACCAACTCGATGCGCTCGAGCGGCTGGCCGGTATCTTGGACTAAGATCTGGTTGAGCCGGTCGCGCCACTCGACGATTTCGCGGGCGTGGATTTCGATGTCAGCCGCTTGGCCGCGGACGCCCCCCCAAGGTTGGTGCAGCATGAGCCGAGAATGGGCCAAGGCGTGGCGCTTGCCTTTGGTCCCGCCGGCGAGAAGAATGGCGCTCATGCTATACGCTTGGCCAATGCACAGCGTGGCTACGTCGCAGGGGATGTACTTCATGGTATCGTAAATGGCCAAGCCGGCTGTGAGGCTGCCGCCGGGGCTGTTGATGTAGAGCGAGATGTCTTTTTGGGGATCTTCTGAGGTCAAAAAGAGCAACTGGGCGATGACGAGGTTGGCTTCGTGGTCGTCGATCGGAGTGCTGATAAAGATAATCCGCTCCTTGAGGAGGCGAGAGAAAATGTCGTAGGCGCGCTCGCCGCGGCCGGTCTGTTCGATTACTACAGGTACGATGGCCATGTGCTATTCTGTGGTTAGAAGGGAACCTACTGTTGGTTAATGGACTATAGGCGATGCCCAATATAGTGTCAATGGGACCCCGCTTAGATCGGTTGACCGCACTGGGTTGGTGCGGTACATTTTACGCTGCTTATAGCACGTTGTTGCCCGCCGAAGGTAAAGTATATAACCCATTGCAAGGCATAGTGTTGCGGTTTATTATATTTTGTTACTTGGGCTTAGCTGGCCACGGGAACACGTGCTTGTAGGGATTACTGGCGGCATGGGGGCAGGCAAGTCCGCACTGGCGCAAATGCTTGCCGAGTTAGGTGCCCTGCGGGTTGATGCCGACGAAGTGGCCCGCGAGGTGGCGGCTATCCCAGAGGTCATAGAGAGCCTGCAAGCGGCATTTGGTCGCGATGTGCTCGGCCCGACTGGGTGCTTGAATCGCCGGGAGTTGGGACGGCGCGCCCTGCGGTCAGACGAGGCAAATCAGCAGTTGGAGGCGATTATGCGACCGCCCCTATCAGCGGCCATAGAGCGTCGGCTAGCGCAGGCTGTGGAGAAAGCCGACGGCGGCATCGTGGTATTTGACGCGCCGCTGATATACGAGTGGGGAAACGAAGGGAACTTTGACCTAGTGGTGGTGGTTGATGCTGAAGAGCAACAGTGCATATCGAGGGTGCAAAAGCGCAGCGGCTTGCCGGTGGGCGAAATTAGGCAACGGATGGCCCGCCAGATGGATCGGCAAAAAAAGAAAGCCCGCGCCGACTTTGTCATCGATAACAACAAGGACTTGGCCGCCCTTGCCGTGCAAGCAAAAGTGCTATGGGCCGAGTTGACCGCCGCACAGCAGGGAAAGGGATGCTATGACAGATGAGAGTTTGCAGCGGACGCCGCTCTATGAAGTGGCCGTCGCCGAAGGTGGGCGCATGGCGGCCTTTGGCGGGTGGGAGATGCCGGTCCAGTTCGAGGGAATTCGCAGCGAACACTGGATTGTGCGCCGAGCGGTCGGACTGTTCGACATCTCGCACATGGGCCGAATCGCCGTTTCCGGGGCGGGTGGATTGGCCTTCCTCGATAGCCTCTTGCCGGCGCGGTTGCGCGAATTGACCATCGGCCAGATGCTCTACGCGCCGCTGTGTAATGAACAGGGGGGCTGCCTAGACGATTTGGTGGTGTATCGGCTCGCTCAGCAGGAGTACCTCTTGGTAGTCAACGCGAGTCGGAAGTCCGTTGATTGGCAGTGGATTACCGCGCGTGCCGCCGGATGGTCAAAGGTGCAGATCGAGGACTTGAGCAGTGACAAGGGCATGGTGGCGGTGCAAGGGCCGCAGGCCGCTGCTTTAGTCGAAGCACTCGCTGGACCGGCTAGCGTAGCACTAGGCTACTATCGCTGCGCGAGGATGGAGATCGCCGGGATACAAACGGTACTCAGTCGCAATGGTTATACTGGCGAAGACGGGTTTGAGATTATGTGCCCGGCCGACCAAGTTGTCGCGCTGTGGGCCAAACTCCGCGCCGCCGGTGCGCAGCCTTGCGGGTTAGGCGCGCGCGATACGTTGCGCGTCGAGATGGGGTTTTGTCTCTATGGCCGTGAACTGGACGAGCAGACCACTCCCTTAGAAGCGGGTTTGTCTTGGACTTTGGACTTAAAAAAAGCGGCGAATTGTATCGGAGCCGACGCGCTACGGGCGCAGCGTGCGGCCGGAGGGTATCGCCGCCTGCGCGGTTTCCGCATGTTGGAGCGCGGCATTCCGCGGCCAGATTATCCGATTTTCGACCAGCGCGAGGAGCAGGTGGGTACCGTCACCAGTGGGACGTACTCGCCGGTGCTCGGCGCTGGGATCGGGCTGGCCTATTTACAGCGCAGTGCGCAAAAAATAGGCACCCAAGTGTACATTGACATGAAGGGTAAGCGGCAATCCGCCGAGGTGGCCAAGCTACCCTTTGTACCTTCAGCCATAAAAAAAACTGCAACGTTTTAATCGCTGCCTTTAGGCAGTCAACGGAGACGTATGGGCGACGAATTTGGATCGCACGATGATTTTGTCCGCCGGCACATCGGCCCGACGGAAGCGGATATAGCCGCGATGCTCGCGGCTGTGGAAGCCGACAGCTTGGACGACCTTGTGGCCGAGTCCCTGCCGGCGGGGATTCGGATGCAAGGCTGCTTGGCGCTAGGCGAGGGCATCAGCGAGTACGAACTGATGGGTCAGTTGCGCGAATTGGCCAGCCAGAATCGCATCTGCCGCAGTTTTATCGGCCTGGGCTACTCAGACTGCATAACCCCTCCGGTAATCCAGCGCAACATCCTGGAGAATCCAGGCTGGTACACCCAGTACACGCCCTACCAGTCCGAAATCGCCCAAGGGCGGCTAGAAACCCTGCTCAATTTCCAAACTATGATCGGCGACTTGACGGGTTTTGCCTTGGCCAATGCCTCCTTATTGGACGAAGCCACAGCCGCCGCCGAAGCCATTGCCATGTTGTGGGCGGTGCAAAAGAAAAACACCAGCCAGCGCGTCTTTGTCTCGTCAGCCTGCCACCCGCAAACCATAGCGGTGGTCAAAGTCCGGGCCGAGTCGCGGGGTTGGGAAGTTGTAGTAGGCGACCACCGAGCGTACGATTTTGCGAGCGGAGCCTTCGCCGCTTTGCTCCAGTATCCAGCTTCAGACGGGGCTTTATACGACTATGATGACTTCTGCGCTCAGGCTCACGCCCAGCAGACGCTTGTGTGCGCGGCAGTCGATTTGCTCGCTCTGTGTTTGCTGCGGCCCCCTGGAGAATTTGGCGCCGATGTAGCCATTGGCAGTGCCCAGCGCTTTGGTATGCCAATGGGGTACGGCGGCCCGCACGCTGCCTTTTTGGCGACGCGGCCCGAGTTCCGGCGGCAGGTGCCCGGGCGCATCATCGGCGTCTCAGAGGACGTCCGCGGCCAGCCCGCGCTGCGCATGGCCTTGCAAACCCGCGAACAACACATCAAACGAGAACGGGCGACGAGCAACATCTGCACGGCCGAGGTTTTGCCAGCCGTGGTGGCGAGCATGTACGCGGTCTATCACGGGCCAGACGGCTTGCGGCGCATGGCCCACCGAATACACCGCCAAGCGCGGGCGCTGGCCCGAGGGTTGGAGGAAGCCGGCTACCGCGTCGTCCACGACCAGTACTTCGACGTGCTCCGCGTTGAAGTGGGAGCGCGCGGAGACCAACTGTTGGCCCGGGCACAGGCGGCGGGGATGAACTTCCGCGATCTAGGAGACGGGCACTGGGGCATTGCCCTCGACGAAACGACTGACAAGGGCGATTTGCAAACCATCCTCACCGTACTGGGCGGCAAGTTGCCTAGCCGAGTCGATACAGATCCTGCTTGGCAGCCTGTTCACGGCCGCCACTCGCGTTTTATGGAGCATCCCGTCTTTACGTCGCATCACTCCGAAACCGAGATGATGCGCTACATGCGCCGACTCGAAGCCAAAGATCTGTCCTTAGTCCACGCAATGATTCCCCTCGGCTCGTGTACCATGAAGCTCAATGCGACCGCGGAAATGATGGCAATTACGCAGCCCGAATTTGCTGGGCTGCATCCATTTGCGCCGGTAGAGCAAGCTCGGGGGTATGCGGCGATTTTCGCCGAAATGGAGGACATGTTGCGCGAAATCACCGGCCTCAAGGGCATTTCGCTGCAACCCAACGCGGGTTCGCAGGGAGAATACGCCGGCCTACTCATCGTGCGCAAGTACCACCAGACGTGCGGGGAGTCCCAGCGCAACGTTTGCCTCATTCCAGCCTCGGCTCATGGGACGAATCCGGCCAGCGCGGCGATGGCTGGTTTGGATGTGGTCGTTGTCGCCTGTGATGGCGATGGCAACATCGACTTGGCCGACCTGCGGGCGAAAGCCGACGCACACCGCGAGCAGCTGGCGGCCTTGATGGTGACATACCCTTCGACCCACGGGGTATTTGAAGAGGCCATCGGCGAAATTTGTACGATCGTCCATCAAGCGGGCGGCCAGGTCTATATGGACGGTGCCAATATGAATGCCTTGGTGGGATTGTGTCGGCCTGGGGAAATCGGCATTGACGTGTGCCATTTGAATTTGCACAAGACCTTTTGCATTCCCCACGGTGGAGGAGGCCCGGGGATGGGCCCGATTGCCGTCGCCGACCACTTAGTCGAATTCCTGCCCTCGCATCTTTTTGCCGATACCGGCGGGGCTGAGTCGATCGGCCCGATTGCGGCCGCTCCGTGGGGCAGTGCCTCGATTTTGCTCATATCTTGGGCGTACTTGCGGCTGATGGGCGGCGCGGGTCTCACCAAGGCGACGCAGGTGGCGATTCTCAACGCCAATTATCTGAGTCGTCGTCTCGCCGATTCTTTCCCGGTGCTATACAAGGGGCGCAATGGCCGCGTGGCCCATGAGTGCATTCTCGACTTGCGCTGGGCGCGGGAGCACGGCATTGGCGTCGAAGACGTAGCTAAGCGATTGATGGACTACGGGTTCCACGCACCTACAGTATCCTTTCCGGTCGCCGGAACCCTGATGGTCGAACCTACTGAGAGCGAGTCCAAAGCCGAATTGGACCGATTTTGCGCGGCTATGATCGCCATTGGCGAAGAAATCCGGCAGGTAGCCGCCGGGGAAATGGACCGCGCCAACAACCCGCTCGTCCATGCGCCGCATCCGGTGGACGTCGTGCTGGCCGACGAGTGGGATCGGCCCTATTCTAGAACGGTTGCCGCCCTGCCCGCTGCTTGGCTGTTAGAACGCAAATTTTGGCCCTCTGTAGGGAGGCTGAACGACGCACAGGGCGATCGCAATCTGATTTGTTCCTGTCTGCCTGTAGAGGCGTATTGATAAAAGGGGTGAAATGAGCCAGAAGCGTGCCTTAATCACCGGTATTACCGGCCAGGACGGTTCGTACTTGGCCGAATTGTTGTTGGAAAAGGGCTATGAGGTTTTCGGCTTGGTGCGTCGCAGTAGCACGGTCAATTTCGAGCGGATCGGCCATTTGCAGGACCAAATCGAGCTGATCTCCGGCGATTTGTTGGACCAAAAGTCGCTGGTTTCGGCGCTTCAGGCCGCGCGACCGCAGGAAGTGTACAATCTGGGTGCCCAATCCTTTATACCCGTCTCTTGGGAGCAGCCGATGTTGACTGGGGAGATTACCGGCTTGGGCGTTACGCGGCTGCTTGAAGCTATCCGCGTCTGCGACGAGAGTATTCGCTTTTATCAAGCCAGCACCAGCGAGTTATTTGGCAAGGCCCAGGAGACGCCGCAGAACGAGCAAACGGCCTTCTATCCGCGTTCGCCCTATGGCGTGTCCAAACTCTACGCACATTGGATCACCATCAACTACCGCGAAAGCTACGGTCTGTTCGCCTGCACCGGCATTCTCTTCAATCACGAGTCGCCGCGTCGCGGGCGCGAATTCGTCACCCGCAAAATCACGCATGGCGTGGCCCGCATCAAATGCGGACTCGACCGAGAACTGCGCCTTGGCGACTTAACTCCTCGTCGCGATTGGGGCTATGCCGGCGACTTTGTCCGGGCGATGTGGATGATGCTGCAACAGGACGAACCCGATGATTACGTCATCGCCACCGGCACCTGTCGAACCATCGGAGAATTCTGCGAGGTCGCCTTTGCCCACGCTGGCTTGGACTGGCGGCAATACGTGGTTTTGGATGAGCGTTTTTTGCGCCCTGCCGAAGTGCATACCCTGTTGGGCGATGCGACTAAGGCACGGGAAAAACTCGGTTGGGAACCCGAGGTCGGTTTTGAGAAAATGGTCCAGCAGATGGTCGACTGGGACTTGGAGCAGGTGGCCCATCAATCGGCCCTAGCACGGAAGCCGGACTGCCCGCCACGGCGGCGATAACGGCGGCTGAACTTGCGGATTTGGCTACATACCGTCTGAATTGCCCGCACATCGCGAACTTCCAAATCGACCTTGTTGAAGAAGCGACGCAGCACTCGGCCGAAGTGTTCTGGCTTGTCGTTATACGGGGTAAATTCTAGCTCGGCAAGGGCTTGCAATATCTGCGCGAACATGCGCTCGCGCTCGCCAGCGGTAGCTAATTGCCCGGGCGAGTCCTGTGGTTTTTCGGCCACCGCTGCATATAAGCCATAGGTGAACAGGAGCACGGCGTGGGAGAGGTTGAGGGAGGGATAGGCCACCGCGGTGGGGAACCTCAGCACTTGGTGGCATAGCGCGAGTTCCTCGTGCCACAAGCCGTCCCTTTCGCGCCCGAACACCAGGGCGATCCGGCGGTGATGTACTTGAGAGGCTAGTTGGTCAATAAGAGAATCCGGCGTGGAAGTAACCGTGCGGAAGCGTCCCTGCCGATGGGTGGTACCGACGACGATGTGGCAATCGGCTACGGCCGCTGCGAGACTGGGAAAGACTTGGCTACCGTCGAGAATATCGCCTGCGCCGTGGGCAAAGGCGCGTGCTTGGGGCGTATCCCACGCCCCGGGATTGACCAAGGCCAACTGGTTGATGCCGGTGGTTTTGAGCACGCGGGCCGTAGCACCGATATTGCCGGGCGTCGCCGGCTCGACGAGCACGACGCGGATGTTGTCGAGAGGATTCATGCGGCTTGTCAAACTAAACCAAGAAGGACCCTGTGCGCCAATGCACACAATCGGTGAACTCACCCGCGTCCAACTCGCAGACGGCGTTTATTTGCATCTGCACAGCCTGGCGCTCTACAAGACGATCCGGGTGGATGTGTGCCTTAGCACACCGCTTTGTGCGCCGCGCCATTCATTGGTGGCCCTAAGCAGCCGACTACTGGCGCGAGGGACGCACCAGCTTTCCAATGTACAGAGCCTCAACCGTTTTATCGACGACCTATACGGGGCCCATTACTCGGTACAAGTTGAGCGCTTGGGGGCGCATCAGGTCATTCATTTATGCCTAGAAGTCATAGACGATAACTTCCTTGGGGAGAAGGGAATACTGGAACGAGGTTTGACCTTCTTGCGCGACGTCCTGCGCGATGGTCATGGATTCCAACGCGACTATCTGGAGCGCGAAAAACACCGCCTGGCGCGGCAAATCGCCGCTGGCTTTAACGACAAACTCAGCTACGCACAAAAACGATGCAGCGAAGAGATGTGCCGGGGCGAACCTGCGGGCCTGTCGCCGCTGGGCAATCCCGCGGACTTTGCGGTGGTGCAGGCCGACCAGCTGTGGGCTTTCCACTGCGAGCGGATTACAGCCGACCGCCTAGATTTCTTTGTAAGCGGCGATTTGCGCTTAGAACAGATTCAGTCCTTGATCGAGTCGCTTTTTACTTGGGAGCGGGTGGCAAACCAGCCCCAGCCTCAGCCGCAGCACCCGCGCCGTGCTGGGCTGCAGCGCGAAGTTTTTGAATGCCAAGCGGTCCGAGAGGCCAAAGTAGTGCTGGGCTATCGCACGCAAGTTGCGTATGGCGCCGCCGGCACAGACGACTATCCGGCTTTGGCGCTGCTAAACCTGATGCTGGGTGGCGATGGTCCATCGCGGCTTTTTAAACAGCTCCGCGAAGAAGAGGGCTTGTGCTACTACATCGAATCGCATATCGAAGCATTGAGTGGACTGCTGTTTGTCGCCGCCGGCATTGAAGCCGCCGCATACTCCGAGGTCCGGGATAAGATAGAACAAGAGCTCCAGTTGCTGCGCGCCGGGGTCTTTGATTGCCGTGAAATCGCAGCGGCTCGGCACTTGTTGCGAGCGCGGCTGTTGGGGTTAGTCGAAGACCGCGAGAGCTTTTTTCGCTACCAACTGCGAGAGGGGCTGATAGGGGGCAACCAGTCCCCGGAAACGCTATGGCAGCGCATTGAGCAGGTCGGCGTCGAGGACTTAACCCGCGTGGCCGGTGGCATTACAGCAGACACAGCCTTTTTATTGCAAGGGACGTGATGACGTGATCGCGGATGCGCTATTGGGGGAAGCGGTGTACCGCAACCGCTTGGGCGGCCTCGATGTATGGGCGGTAGCGCGGCCGGGCAGTCGGCAAAAAGCGGCTGTACTGTATATAAACTATGGTTCGGTTGATCTGCATTTGCGCGCCCGCAACTCCGGGCAGGTACAGACCACACCTGCTGGCACCGCGCATTTTCTCGAACACCGCCTTTTCGCCAAGCCGTCTGGAGACATCACCGAGCAAATCAGCCGCCTTGGCGGCGACGTAAATGCCAGTACTAGTTTTACTTCAACCATCTTTTCGCTAACGTGCATTGAAAACTTTGCCGCCCACCTAGACTTGCTCTTAGAGCTTGCCTTGGACTTACACGTCCTGCCAGACGGCGTCGCTCAAGAGCGCGAAATCATTGACCGCGAGCTCCAGCTAAGCTGCGACGACCCGGAGTGGATCGGGTTTTTGTACGGCCTTGCGGGGTTGTACCAAAATGGCCCTTTGGCCTGGGACATGGCTGGCACGCGGGAGAGCATCGGGCAGATTGACGAAAACATGCTAACTCGTTGCCACGAGGTGTTTTATCGGCCCGAATACATGGGCCTGTACTTGTGCGGGGATTTGGATGTCGAGGCTACTTACGAGACCGTCGAATCCGCTTTGCTAAAGTACCGTTGGTCGCTCTCGGCCTGGGAGCGGGTGGAACGCCCGATGATGTTGCCAAAGCCGCTACCGCTTGCCACCTTAGCCCTGCCGGTCAGCCGACCTTATACCTTGCTATTTTTTGGCGACGACCAGGTGGGGCAATCGGGCCGCGACTTGCTCTTGCGGGAGTTGGCCTTAGAACTGGCCTTGGATATTGCCTTGGGGCCTGCGAGCGATTTTTTTGCCGCCCACCACGAAGATGACCTAATCGACGGCGATGCCTTTGGTGCCGAAGTCTATGCCGAGCAGACGTTCTGTTTTTGCACGGTGGGCGGATATACCCAGCAGGGCGAGCGATTGGGCGAGGAAATAGGGGCCGCATTGGCCGGTCTCGACGAGCGCGTTGTGGCCGCGGATTTGGGCCGCGCCAAGCGCAAAGCCTACGGCCTGCTGCTGCGCGCGTGGGAGCAAGCCGAGGACGTGCCCGATATGCTTTGCTCGGCCGCGGTGCTTGGGGCTGCTCCCAGCGTCTATTTTGACGTCCACGAGCAGATTGCCGTCGGTGATATCCTCGAAGTGCTGGATAGCTGTTTGTCGCTGGCTCATTCGAGCGCGATGCAGATTGTACCTACCGGGCGCGTGGAGTAATGGCCGACAAAATTTATCGCTATTGGCTCTCGGTGCCGAGCGGGTTGGAGGCGGTGGCACTCGACGAGTTGCGCGCGTGCGCACCCGAGGTACGGCAGGTTGAGGTCGAACCGGGGGGGCGCGTGGGGCAAATTTTCTTCACCTACAAGCGCAGCCCGGGGCGGCTGCTACAGTTGCGCTCGGCCATGCAGTGCGCCGGTTTACTCGTTCAGATGCACGGTGTTACGGTGGGGCGACCCGGCCTTGAATACATCTGCAAACGCATCGCCCGCTGCGATTTGACGCCAGTCAAAAGCCTCGTTCAGGTCCAGGCGGCGACCATTGACCCCCAGGCTTTTGCTCTGAGCACGACGCTGCGCGGCCGCTACCGGTTCAACGCGGCCGAGCTGACCGCCGCCGTGGCGGCGGTTTTGCGCGACAAGCACGGATTGCGTCCAGGCAAAGGGCCAGATTTGCTGCGACTTCACTTGCAACTGACCGGGCGCCGTGCCCTGTTGGGGGTGCGGCTAGGCGAGGGCCTAGCGCCGAATGCGGCCGTGGCGTATTGCTTGGCTCGCTTGGTGGCCATGCAGCCGGAATCCTGCGTCTTGTGGGCGCGCCGCGACCCGCGCGAGTTGGCCGCACTGCAAGAGGCGTTTGCGCCGCGCCTGCTGGTAGGTATCCCAACGCACCTAATCGCCGCGTTGGGGCATTTGCCGCTTGTGGCTGCCCGCCTTGATTACGCGTTCAGCTTGGTCGGTGAAAACGCTGCCGCTGAACTGGCCGAATTGGCGCGGGTGTTGCGCAGCGGTGGAATCGCCGTGGTTCAAGTCGCTGATTTTGATCTCTTCATCGCCCTTTTACAAGCCGAGGACTATCCTCTGGAAGTCTTGGCCGACTTGGCCACGCACGAGCGCGGACAGGCGTATCGGCTGGTCGTTTTAGAGCGTTTGGCCGCAGAAGATGCCGGGCTCTTACAAGTAGAGCAGGGAAGCTAGCCGTGATCCGCTTAGGGAACTGGCCATTATTGCGCATCGGTCGAGTTGGTCAGATATTCATTGGATTGAATGCGCTTTTTTTAAGTCAACAGCTTCTGAGATAGACTCATGTCGGCATCTAAATCCGCAGCAGCCTTTGCTCAAGCACAGCAGGTTATCCCCGGAGGCGTCAACAGTCCGGCGCGGGCTTTTGGCGCAGTGGGCGGTGGCCCTCGATTTATCGACCGAGGGGCCGGTTCGCGGATTTTTGATATCGATGGCCGCGAATACATCGACTATGTGTGCTCTTGGGGGCCACTCATTTTCGGCCACGCCCATCCTCGCGTCGTAAAAGCCGTGCAGCAAGCCTGTGCAAAGGGTACTAGTTTCGGTGCTCCAACCGAGTTAGAGATTGCGCTGGCCGAGCGCATTGTGGAGATGGTGCCTTCCATCGAAATGGTGCGGATGGTCAGTTCGGGGACCGAGGCGACGATGGCGGCGGTGCGCTTGGCCCGCGGCCATACCGGCCGGGACAAAATCGCCAAATTCGAGGGCTGCTGGCACGGGCATGGGGACAGCTTTTTGAGTGAGGCTGGGTCTTCGGCCCTGACCTTGGGCGTTCCCACCAGCCCAGGCGTACCGCAAAGCGTGGTCGATTCGACCTTGACGCTGCCGTATAACGACGCGGATGCCGTATGGGCGGCCGTGCGGGAAAATAGCGGCCAAATAGCCGCCATCATCGTCGAGCCGGTGGCCGGTAATATGGGAACCGTGCCTCCGTGCGAAGGGTTCCTCCCCGCGCTGCGCCAAATAGCCGACGAAGAGGATATAGTCCTCATTTTCGACGAGGTCATTACCGGGTTCCGCGTCGGCCCGGGTGGGGCGCAACAGCGCTATGGGGTGATGCCCGACCTGACGTGCTTGGGTAAAATCGTCGGCGGCGGCTTGCCGGCGGCGGCGTACGGCGGCAAACGAGCGATCATGGAAAACGTGTCGCCGCTGGGCCTAAAGGTCTCGCAGGCTGGTACTTTATCGGGCAATCCGCTCGCCATGGCCGCCGGTTTGCAACAACTGACCATGCTGTCTGAGCCCGGAGTTTATGAAACACTAGAGAGCCGGTGCGCCGACTTGGCCGACGGCATGGCCGACAACCTGCAAAAACTGGGCTTGAACTACGCCCTCAACCGGGTCGGTGCGATGATCTGCATGTTTTTTACGCCGTGCCCAGTGGTGGATTTTGCCAGCGTCGGCACGGTCGATTTAGAGCGCTTTAAGCACTATTTTTGGGCTTGCCTAGAGCGGGGCCTCTATCTAGCGCCCTCCCAATACGAGTGCATGTTCCCTTCGCTCGTCCACGGAGAAGGGGACATCGAAGAAACGCTCCGCATTCACTTTGACGCACTTAAGGCTGTACATTGAGTGCGGTCAATTCCAATCGGCTGTGGATGTTCGCTTGGGCGGTCTTGTGGATCGGGGGCTGCGCCGACAGCAATACTCCCGCATCCGAACCCTCGGGCCGCAGCGAACTAGTCATTTTAACGCCGGCTGACTCTGCGTCCACTCCAGCGGATGTCAGCCCGGCTGGCGATGCCAAGGATGCCACTGACGCCAGCGATACCAGCGCCGTCAGCCCGGTATTTTTTGATCCCGAAGGCGAATTCACCATGCAAGTCGGCGTCTTTCGCGACGCCAAACGCGCCGGTCAGCAGGTGCGCCAATTGAAGGACGAGGGGTATCCGGCCTACAGCCTGCCGAGCGATGCTGGGGTGCGGGTGCGGATCGGCTATTTTGCCAACCGCGCCGACGCCGACCGCTTTGGCCGCATTTTTGCCCAGGATCGCGGTGTCGAGTATTGGATAGCCCGGCGCGCCAATGAATAAAACTCGCGTATTGTGCTGCGGCACTTTTGATTATCTGCACCCAGGCCACCGCTCCTTTATCGCGCAGGCGGCTGCGCTGGGCGATGAACTGTTCGTCGTGGTCGCTCGCGATGAGAATGTCCGCCGCATCAAGGGACACTATCCCGACCAATCCCAACAAGAGCGCAAAGCGGCGCTGGCGAAGCTGACCGAGGTCACCCAAGTTCGCCTCGGCCACGAAGGGTGCAATTTTTTGCGCATCGTCGGCGAAATCGCGCCTCACATCATTGCGCTCGGCTACGACCAAAGGAGGCCAGCGGGCTTGGCCGAAGCCTTCCCCCAATGCGAAATCGTCGTGCTCCAACCCCATCGTCCCGAGCAGTTTAAGTCGTCTATTTTTCGACGTGGAGAAGGCCGCACTTGAGGCCCGTGCCCCAACTCATCCTCTGGTATGGACGAGAGCGAGCGCCAGCCTTGCCGGAAATGGCTGGCTATCGGCTGCGGCTGTACCAACCGGGCGACGAAGAGGGCTGGTTAGCCCTATTGCAGGCCAACGGCGAATTGGGCCATTGGGATCGACAGCGGCTAGCCGACGTCTTGGCCGGGACGCGCGTCCAACTCTTTGTCGAGTGCGAGGGCCAGATCGTCGCCTGCACAGGTTGTAACGACCGCACCCGTCAACTGCGGCCGTGTTGGGAAATAGGTTGGGTTGCTGTACACCCACACTTTCAGGGGCGCGGCCTAAGCAAATTCATCGTAGCAGCGGCGGTGGCCCAAGCCAAGGCGCTAGGCTTTAGGCCCATATACTTGCTGACCGACGACTTCCGCATCCCCGCTCTGCGCTGCTATCTCAAGTTGGGCTTCTTGCCCAATAACAGCCATCCATCCTACCCGCGCCGATGGGCCGACATTTTTGCCCATTTGGGGGCGGACTATCAGGCTCTAAAGCCCGCGTTCGTCGCCTCAAATTAGTCGAGATAACCCAAGGCGCGCAGCCGCTTTTCCAATAGTACGCGATCGGTAGCCGGGCCAAACTCCGCTTGGACATAGCTAGAAGCTGCTTTGAGAGCTGCGTACGCTTGGTGGTATGGGCGAGTATCGAGTGCTGGAAGCGGTCGCTCGCTAAAGGTCTCGACCAAGGTTTCGCGCTGGGTTGATTGATCACAGGTGAATTTGGCACTGGCGTTGAACAGAGACCATTGGCGACCGTGTTGTGCGGCCGGGCCGGGGTCGATTTCGGCTGCGTAGTACTCGGGTGCGGAAGGGGTGCGGATGTCGCGGGCAAAGCCGCTGTAGGGGGCATCCAACTGCAACAGGGACAAAAAAGTCGGGAAAAGATCCAGCAGCGAAATGAGGGGGCGGCCGACGGATTCTCGGGTGGGAAATCGGTAGTACAGAGGCACCCGCAGCACGTCGTTGCGCAAGGTCTGACCGTGGTAGGGTTCGTCATCTCGCCAGCTCTGGCCGTGGTCGCTGATGATAAAGACAGCCCACGCGCTTAGGTCTAAAGCGGCCAACAAGCGGGCGATGTGCCGCTCGAAGAGCTGTTCAATGGCCGCGCTATAAAGCGTCTGCACCTCGCCAATGCGCCCAGTCGCCAGCAGTTGCCCCACCTTGCCAAAGGCCAGCCCATCGGCGACGCCATAAGGAGGATGAACGCTCCAATAGTGAATAAAGAGAACGGTCGGCTGGCGGGGTTGTAGCCAGCCAGCGAGTTGCTCGTCGGCGGGCAAGGGAGCGATGTGCTGGGCGTAGCTGAGTCCCGTAAAAATGTCCGGCACCTCTGAAAACGCGCCAACTGCATAGCCGGCTCGACGGCAGAGCTCGAAAAGGTCGGCAACGCCTTGCCGCATAGTGGAGGAGTGCTGGCCCTCGATACCGTGCTCAAACGGATATAATCCGGTAAAAAGCGAGGTGTGGACCGGGCGGGTTGCCGAAGAAACCGAAAAGCAGTGCTGGCAGAGGTGAAAATCGCGCATCAAAGCGGAAAATCGAGGCGTGTGCTCGGCCGCTCTGACCCCGGGGGAAAAATCCAAGCGCAGGCTATCGACCGAAATCAACAGCAGGTTCATGTTAGGGCTGGACGATTCTGTTCTTTACAGCGTTGGAGGGTTTGAAGGTCGGGCTCTTGCGTTTGGGGATTGCGATGGTTGTGTCGGCTTTGGGATTGCGTCCGGTGCGCGGTGCGCGCTCTACGGCCTTGAAGGTGCCAAAGCCGCGGATTTCGACGTGGTCGCCCTTTGCCAATGCTTGGGCTACGGCTTCGATGAACCCCTCGATAACGGCTGCGGTCTCCACTTGCGATAGGCCCGTACTCCGGGCTAGCTGCTGGGCGATTTCGGCCTTCGTCATCTGTTTTCTCCGTTGCTATTATACTCGGCACTAGCGCAAGAGGCCCCGCGCCGAGATGTCCCATATTTTCTCCACGCGCCCCTTGCGGACGGCGACGAAGTAATTGTGCAAAAAGGTCGTCGAATCAGAATAGCCGACGAGCAATTCGATCCGCTCGCCCAACGCCGGTCCGGCCCGACCTTCTACCAGGTCGAAGATCCCGTGTTCGGCAGACAGGCCGCGCAAGCGCAGATCGCTTCGGCCCAGCACCTCCGGCGGCTGGTGGTCCGACGACAGCGTCTTAAAGCCAGCATCAACCACGACCCGGTCGGCGGTGCGGCTGGTGACGGTAGTGAGCACCGTCAGGGCCGGGGTGAGCGCTTCGACGTGACAGGTCCGGCGGTACATGGCGTCCATGAATACACCGCCGCCGGCTTGGAGTTCGGTGACCCCATCGTGAAGGGCGCTGATTTCGTACGAACCGGTGCCGCCGGCACTGACGATTTCCACCGCTATTCCATTGTCCTCAAGTAAATTACGCGATTCTGTTAATATATCCAATGCTTGATAACAGGCCTTTTGCTTGGCCGACAGTGGCCAGCATTTGAGCACGTGGCCCTCGTAGCCCATCAGGCCCTTGAACGCCAGTCCCGGTTGGTCGCTAATGGCCTTGGACAAGGCCAGAACAGAAAGACCAGGCTCCACGCCGACCCGCTTCATGCCAATGTCGATCTCCACGACCACGGGAATGCGGACGCCCTCCGCGATGGCCGCGGCAGCCATAGGTTCGACGACGGCGATGTTATCGACTGCGGCCATGACTTCAGCTTGGTGTTGTAGGCGAGCTAGGGTGGCGAATTTCGTTGAACTGACGATCTGGTTGGCCAGCAGGATGGAGGGAACGCCATGGGCGACCATCCACTCGGCTTCGCTCAATTTGGCGCAGGTAATGCCACAGGCCCCGTTGGCCAGTTCAATGTGGGCGATGGCCGGACATTTGTGCGCCTTGCTGTGGGGCCGCCATTGCTTGCCATGGTCGCGGCAATACGCAGCCATGTGCTGCACATTGGCTTCAAAGCAGTCGAGATCAAGCAATAGCACTGGGGTCTCTAAATCGCCAACTGCTTGGCCGGGCGTGGGTTCACTCACGGCGTAGATAACCTCCAGTTGCCGGGGTTGAGCAAAGTTGAATCCGCGACTTTGATGGCGCGCACGGCTGCGACTAGATCGGGCGGGAGGGGACCGGCCTCGACTGCGCGGATATTGGCCTCTAGTTCGGAGATGCTCGTGGTGCCGAAAATAGCTGAATGAGCACCGCAAGCAAAGGCGGCAAAGCGCAAAGCCAGTTCGGCCAAGTCCATGCCGGCGTCCTGTGCTATCCGCAGCAGGGGAGCGGCCAAAGGAGATAGACTATTGAGTGCAGTTGGGAGCGAATCGAGCCGATGCGACAGGATGCCTTGGAGGAAAATCGAGCGCAAGATGACGCCCGTTTCCTGTGCTTGGGCTCGGGGAATGACCTTGCGTTCCATGCGACGATCGAGGGCGCTATAAGGTATTTGTAGCGCATAAATTAGCTCGGGATAGTCTAAGGCGTCGAGTGGTGCCTCTTCGCCGTACGTGGTAACGCCCCAATAGCGCACCCAGCCCCGTTGGCAGTACTGCGCTAGTAAGTCCAGCAGTTCCGAAGTTGCAAAGCTGGTGTCGAGGCTATGCAGTTGCACCAGATCAAGTACATCAATGCCGAGCGTCTGCAAGCTCTGGCTCAGCGATTGCTCGACGGATTGGCGCAGCACTTGTCCGGTTAATAGCTCTGAGTTATCGGGATGGCGGATGGAGAGCTTGGTGGCAATCACCGGCCGACACGTCAGTCCAGCACACGCGCGGCCCACGAGACTTTCACTGCGGCCGTACGCCGCGGCCGTGTCGATGTAGTTAATGCCCAGTTCCAAGGCGCGGCGGATCAGGCTAATCACCCGGTAGTCTGACGGCGGCAGTCGTTGTTCCCAGCCATACGCCATGCCCAGTTGCACGGTGCCAAGGCCCAAGACCGACAGGCGCAAGTTTGTGCGGCCTAGGTTTGCGTATTGCAAGGGTTTGCTCCAGTGGCGAGGGTGGCGGCCTTGACGCTGCCGCCGCAGGCATCGAGCAGGTGCTGTGCTTGGGTGCGATCTAGTTGGCATAGTTCCATGACCAGCGCCAGTTTCAAGCCGCCTTCAGCCGCTTGCAGTCGGGCGGCGGCCACTTGCGGAGAAGCGCCGGTCAGCGTCGCAAAAATGCGCTCGGCGCGGTCGCGTAGTTTGGCATTGGTGGGTTGCAAATCGACCATGAGGTTGCCGTAGGTCTTGCCCAATTTCACCATCGCGCCGGTGCTGATCATGTTGAGCACTAGCTTGGTGGCCGTTGCGGCCTTCATCCGCGTCGATCCGGTGATCACTTCTGGCCCGACCTCGGGTACGATCTTGATAGACGCGGCAACGGATTTGGCGGCTGTGGGGCTACACGTAAAAAAAATCGTCGGACAACCCTGCCAGGCTGCGTATTCCATGCCGCTGATAACGAAAGGGGTTACGCCGCTGGCGGCAATACCCATGAGTACATCATCCGGCCCCAACTTCCGCTGGGCCAGTTCGCTGGGGGCGGCTTGGCGGTCGTCTTCTGCGCCTTCTACGGCTTGGCACAAAGCCGCTGGGCCGCCGGCGATCAAGCCCTGCACCAACTGGGGATCGGCGCCAAAAGTGGGGGGGCATTCAGCCGCATCTAATACGCCGAGCCGCCCACTGGTACCTGCGCCGAGATAAAACAGGCGGCCTCCGTTCCCAAGTTGACTGGCCACTAAGTCAACCCCCGCGGCGATGGGGGCCAATTGTGTGGCGACCGCCGCCGGCACGAGGGCGTCTTCTCGATTGATGATCGACAGCATCGCTAGGGTCGAAACCTCGTCGATGCGCTCAGTGGCTGGATTGCGTTGTTCGGTTTGCAACTTGGACCAGTTGCCCATATTGAATCTCTGGTACAGATGAAATGGACTCGACACAAAATAGACAGTCGGGCGCGGTGCGCAAAATTGTCAGGGGAGGGGAATGGATTATATTTTTAGTTTAACCTGCATATTAAACATACGGATAAGGATACGGCATGACGAAAGAATTGGCCAAGACGTACGATCCGGTGGCGATTGAAGAGAAATGGTACAATTTCTGGGAAGAAAACGGCTATTTTAACGCGGCGATCAACCCGGACAAGCCTCCTTACAGCATAGTAATTCCTCCGCCCAACGTGACAGGCGAGCTGCACATGGGACATGCGATTCAACACGCCATCCACGACCTAGTGGTGCGGTGGAAGCGGATGCAGGGTTTTGAGACGCTTTGCCTGCCGGGTACAGATCACGCAGGGATTGCCACCCAGATGAAGGTTGAGCAGGAGCTTTTAGCGCTCGAGGGAAAGAATCGCTACGACTTGGGGCGCGACGCGATGCTCGACCGGATTTGGCAGTGGAAAGAAAAATACGGGGACGCCATCTACCGCCAGTTGCGCCAACTTGGGGCCAGCTATGATTGGCGCTGGGAGCGGTTCACGCTCGACGAAGAGTACGCCGAGGCCGTATTACAGGCGTTTGAGCATTTTGCGGAAAAAGGGTGGATTTACCGCGGAACCCGCATGATCAACTGGTGTCCGCAGTGCCGCACCGTCATTTCCGACCTAGAAACTGAAGAGCGCGAGGTCGCCGGCCACTTGTGGCACATTCGCTATCCGGCCCAAGAGGGTGCGCTGCAAGTCGTGGTCGCCACTACCCGGCCGGAGACCATGCTCGGGGACACAGCCGTGGCCGTCCACCCCAGCGACGACCGCTGGCGCGAGGCCATTGGCCTACAAGTCAAGCTGCCGCTGACGGACCGCGTCATCCCCATCGTCGCCGATGAATACGCCGATCCCGAGTTGGGCAGCGGAGCGGTCAAGGTCACGCCGGCCCACGACCCCAACGACTATGAGCTAGGGTTGCGCCACCAGCTAGCGCAAATCCAAGTCATCGGCTTTGATGGGGTTATGACGGAGGCGGCCGGCCGCTTTGGCGGATTAGATCGCTACGCGGCTCGCGAGGCGGTCGTAGCCGCGTTGGCCGCCGAAGGCTTGCTGGTAAAAATAGAAGACCACCAACACGCCGTACCGCACCACGACAAGTGCGGCACAGTAGTAGAACCGCTGCCGATGGAGCAGTGGTTTATGAACATGCAGGAGATAGCGGCCAAGGTGCGGCCGGTGCTCGTGCGGCCGGATATTCAATACGCGCCCGACCGCTTCCGCCACTATGCCATCGAGTGGTTGGATCAAATGCGCGATTGGGCCTTGTCGCGGCAGATCTGGTGGGGACATCGCATTCCCGCTTGGTATTGCACGCATTGCAGTGCCGATGGGCTAAACGCCATGGACAACATGGACCAGGAGCAAGCCCTGCGCGAGGGCAACTTCAGGGTTTCAGTAGCGGCTGGGGCCAAGCCCGTAGTTAGGGTGGCTAAGCCAGAGGTCTGCCCCGAGTGCGGTGGGCAAGACTGGGTGCAAGACCCAGATGTGCTCGACACG
Source organism: Candidatus Latescibacterota bacterium (assembly GCA_965221515.1). GTDB lineage: Bacteria > Latescibacterota > UBA2968 > UBA8231 > UBA8231. Next base: position 1,162,487 of record OZ244897.1, on the reverse strand, counting down.
TGGTTTTCTTCCGCTTTGTGGCCCTTTGCCACCCTCGGTTGGCCGCAGCGCCGGGACGCGCTGGAGTACTTTTATCCCACCGATTTGATGATCACGGCCCGCGACATTCTCTATTTGTGGGTTTTGCGGATGGCCATGACCTCGCTAGAGTTCGTAGGGCAGATTCCCTTTAAGACGGTGCTGGTCCACCCGACGATTCTGACCCAAGACGGCCGCCGTATGAGCAAGAGCTTGGGGACGGGCCTCAACCCGCTCGACTTGGTGGCGCGCTACGGCGCGGATGCAACGCGCTATTGTCTGTTGGCACAGGCTGGAGCCATGCAAGACGTGCGCTTTGATGCGGTAGTTGCCGACAACCAAGTGAAGGCTTCGGCCAGTGCGGAAGTCGGCCGCAACTTTGGCAACAAGCTGTGGAATGCGACCCGCTTCGTGCTGATGAACATCGACGGATACGAGCCGGGTCCCGGTGAGCGGAGCGAATTGGCTGACCGCTGGATCTGGAGTCGGTTGCAGGGAGCCGTGCGCGAGATGACCGAGGCCATGCAATCCTATCGCTTCAGCGACCTAACGCGCGTGATCTACGACTTCGTCTGGCGCGACTATTGCGATTGGTACCTCGAATTGGCCAAGGTGCGCTTGCAGGGAGGCATCCCCCAAGCGCGGAGCGCAGCCCAAGAGCATCTCGTGCGCGTACTCGAAACCGCCCTGCGGCTGTTGCATCCCATTATGCCCTTTATCACCGAGACCTTGTGGCAGGCCCTGCCGCACAGTGCGTCGGCCAACAGCATCATGGTTGCGGCTTGGCCGGAATGCGACGATGAGCTGATAGACCCAGAGGCCGAAGCGCAAATGCAGTGCCTGCAAGAGGTGGTGACCGGGGTGCGGATCATTCGCGGTGAGATGAACGTTCCGCCAGGGCGCAAAGTCGAAGTCTTGATTTCGGTCGTCTCAGACGAGATCGAACAGACCCTGCGCCAAGCCATCCCCTATATTTCGCTGTTGACCCGGGCCGAATCGGTGCAAGTCGGCCAAGGGCTTATCCGACCGCCGGCTTCGGGTAGTGCGATGACAGCGGCGGCCGAAATTTTCGTGCCCTTAGAGGGCTTGGTCGATCTAGATGCAGAACGCCAGCGTCTCAAAAGGGAAATCCACAAGATGGACGGCTTGCTCAAGGGGTTAGACGCCAAACTGGCCAATGAGCGTTTCCTCACCAAAGCCCCGCCCGAAATCGTCGAGCAGGAACGCCAGCGTCAAGCCGAATACCGCGCCACCCAAGAAAAACTAAACGCCAGCCTCAAGCTCGTCGAAGCCTAAATGGCGTTTGATTACTTCACCATTCAAGCTCTCGCCCAGGAGCTACAGGACCGCCTGCAGGGGATGCGCATCGAGCGGGCCTATGCTCAGCCGACCGAACTTGCCTTTGCCGTTGACACAGGTGAGTGGCTGTACGGCGCAAGTGGCCGGGAGGGTTTGCTTTGCCTGCGGCGCGCGGCGTGGCCGCAACCCTGGCGGGCCGGCGATGGCCCAGAAAAGTACTTGGTGCGTGCCAGAATTGTGGACATCGAAGCCGAGCGGCGCGAGCGCATCTTGCGCTTGCGTTTAGAGCGTCGAGACCGCAAAGGCCGGGCGAGCTTTGGCGTCTTGGTATGCGAACTCATTCCCAATAAGGTGCGGTTTGTGCTCCATCGCCAAGCCGATGGCGCGATTTTGGGCTATTGGGGAACGGCTAAGGACAAGTCGCCGGTGGGGACGTCGTATCAGCCGCCCGATCCGTCAGGCCGACTGTTGCCCGACGCGGACGCACTCAGCGTCTGGCATGATCGGCTGGTGAGCGAGGATGCACCCTTGGCAAAGGCGGCAAGGCGTTGGTTGGCGGGGGCGGATGCCTCAGTGGTGCGCGAGTTGCTCTTCCGCAGCCAGCAGAGTGGCGGGGAAGGCGAACCGGCCAAAGCCTTGTGGCGCGCGGCCACAGAGGCGTACACCAGTCCGGTAGTTGGTCACAGCTACGTGTGGCAAGAGGCCGGCCGGTTGCAGTTTTCCGCCCTTGAACCGCGCCGCTTACAAGGGGCCTACGAGCAGTTTGACGCGGTCAGCGCCGGGATCTGGGCGGCGTACCAACAGGAGCGGGCCCAGCGCCAGACCCAGCAGGCGCAGCAACAAATTCGCCGCCGACTGAGCCAGAGTCTAAAAAATGCCCGGCGGCGTTTGGCTGCCATGCAAGTCGAACTCGACGAGGCTGCGCGCGCCGAGGAGTACAAGCGAAAAGGCCATGCGCTGTGGGCCAATATCGGGCAGCTATCGGGTCGGCCGGCACAAGTAGAACTGGCCGACCTCTTCGATTTAGAAGGAAAATCAACCCTACAGATTGATTTGGATGTCAACCGCAGCTTGGCTGAAAACGCTGCATCTTATCTGAAAGCCGTGCAAAAATACGAGCGTCGCCAACAAGTCCTGCCGCAACGCCTAGCCGAACTCAGGCGTCAGTGCGACCAATACGAGCATTGGATTAGTGCGGTGGATGCCGGCATTTGGCAATCTAATGCTGCGCTGCAAAACTGGTTGGAGAGCAAGGTGATAAGTGCCGATAAAGCAGCAAACAAGCAGCCCCAAGCCCATCCCCGGCGCTATAGGACGTCCACCGGGTGGTCGGTGTGGGCTGGACGCAACAACAAGGAAAACGACGTGCTAACGCATAAAATGGCTGCGCAGAACGACCTGTGGTTTCACGCTCGGGGATATGCAGGTTCGCACGTCGTCTTGCGGAGCGAGGGCCGCAAGGAAGCCCCCAATAAGCAAACGATTGCGGAAGCCGCAGCCTTAGCCGCGTATTGGAGCAAGGGTAAAACGGCGAAAAAGGTCTCGGTGGCGTACACTTTGGTAAAGCACGTGACCAAACCGCGTGGTGGTGCGCCAGGGCAAGCGCTGCTGCGCCGCGAGAAGACCCTTGTCGTAGAGCCGGTCTTGTTAGAAAAAGAATCAACTAAATAGTCATATAATCTTTAATATGTAAATCAAAAAACAAAAAAACCTAAGACTCAACAAGAAACAAACTTAAATCAGCCCAGTAAGTAATCACGACCAAGCAAGCCAACAAAATCAACAGAAAAGGCAGGGAAACGCGGTAGAGCCGATGGACGGGCTGTTCAAAGCGAATGCTGGCGATAAAGAGGTTGAGCCCAACCGGTGGCGTTGAGTAGCCGATTTCCAAGTTGGTTAAAAAAATGATCCCAAGGTGAATGGGGTGCACATCGTATGCTTCGGCGATGGGCAGAATCAGGGGCACGACGATGAGGAGGGCCGAGAACATGTCGATCATACAGCCAACGGCTAGCAAAAACACATTGAGGAGTATCAAAAAGAGCAAGCGGCTGCTGATGTGAGTTTCGATATAGGCGAGCAAGCGCGTGGGAATTTCCGCATCAATTAGGTAGTTGGTATAGGCCATAGCCGCGGCCAAAACGACGAAAATGCCGCCGACGAGTACCATGCTGTCGCAGATGATCTTCGGCAATTGCCCGATGGAGATTTCGCGGCGGATTAGTACTACCACCACCAAAGCATACAGAGCGCTCAAGGCCGCGGCTTCGCTGACGGCGATGATCCCGCCGTAGATCCCGCCGAAGATCACCACTGGCAACAGCAGCTCCCAACTGCACGCGACAAAGGCTTTTGGCAATTGCCGAAAGCCGGTGGGGTGCTCCGGCCTAGTACTGCGCCGGCCTTGGAACAGGCTGTAGCAAGATAAGGCACCTACTAAGAGCAAGCCAGGCGCGATACCGGCGATGAAAAGCTGATCTACGGGCGTCGCGGATACAATCCCGTAGATGATCAGGGGCAAGCTCGGCGGAAAGAGCAATCCCAAGCTGCCCGAGGTCGTAATCAGCCCGAGGGAAAACGAATCGGGTAGGCGCTGTTGGCGCAGGGCAGGTAAGAGTAGGCCGCCGAGCGCGACAATCGTCATCCCCGAAGCTCCGGTCAAAGCCGTGAAGAGGGCACAGACGATAATGGCCATAATGGCCAGCCCCCCTGGCAGCCAGCCGAGCAGAGCTTGAGAGAATCGCACCAGCCGAGCCGGTGCGCCGCTTTCAGCGAGGAGAAAGCCGGTGAGGGCAAAGAGCGGGATAGCCGTTAAGGTCGGCGTTTCGGCTAGCCGGTACATCTCGATGAAGACAACGGTTAAATCGATCTGGGCGATGGAGAAGTGCAAAAGAGCCATCGCACTGATGACCACAAAGAGCGGGACGCCCGCTAGGGCGGCTAGGGTGGCTAGGAGGCTGCTCACCGGGGATCGGCTCCAGTGCGCAGGCGTCGTCCGCCCTGCAAGAAGAAGCGCAGTGCCATCAGGCCAAAGACGAGGGGAAAGCACAGTTGGGCGATCCAAGCCGGGACGGCAAAAAAGGCCGTGGTGCCGAATGCGCGTTCGTCGAGCACGAAATGCCCAGCGATATAGGCTAGATAGAAGCAAAGCGCGGCGGCAAAAAAGTCCGCCCCGATCAAGACAACAGCGCGCGCCCGGGCCGGTAGCAGGCGCAACGCAGCATCAATGCGGATGTGTTTGTCCAGCCGGGTGGCCACCAAAGCCCCCACTAGCCCAATCCACAGCACGCAGTGCCGCACGAGGCTTTCAGTGCCCAGAAAGGTGATCGAGAACAGATTGCGCATGATAATCTGTCCGCAGGTTAGCACCAGCAGGCAGCCTACTAAAAAGACCAGCAAGCCGGCCTCAAGGCGGTGGAGGATGGGTTGGCCGTTCAAGGAGCAGTCCGGCGGAAGTCCTGCAGGTGCTGCGCTATTTGTTCGTGGGCCTCGCGGGAAAAGGCTCGACCTGCGAGTTCGGCTTCGGCGCTCGCGACCAAGCCCTTAAAGGTCGCTACATCGCTTGGGTTGACCTCGACCAGCGACAGGCCGTTGGCCTGCAACACGGTCATGGCCTCGTCGTTTTCTTGGCGGTTGCGCTTCTTCAGAGCGGCCAGGTGCTGCCGAGCTATACGGCGGATGTGCTGGCGATTTTCGGCGGAAATTTTGTCGAACGATCGCTTGTCGATCAAGAGCGCACCTAAAGTGTAGTTGATCGGAAGTTGGGTGACGTATTTTGCGCGGGTAAACCATTGGAGGACAATAGTCGCCGATGGCGAGGCGTACACTACATCGATTAGGTTGGTTTGCAAGCCGAGGAGGACATCTGGGATGTTGAGGGGAACCGCAGAGACCCCGGCCAAGCGGAACAGTACGGAAGTCAGTGGTTCATCGGGTAGCTGCCATACCTTTTGGGTGCGCATGTCCTCGACCGTAGCTACGGGTTGCTGCGAGAGGATGTGGACAAAGCCGATGTCAGCCCAACCGAGAAAGACATACCCCCGGTCTTCGTATCCCCGTCGGTAAAAGGCATCCATTTTCTCTAGTACGTAATCCACTTCGGCATAGCTGCCAAAGAGAAAGGGCATTTCCAGCGCGAGGACATCGGGCAAGATCTGGCTGATGCCTTGGCCGCCAAAATTACCGCCGTGTAGCTGGCCGATGCGCATTTTGCGCAAGACGACCTTCTCGTCGCCTTGGACGCCGCCGGGATAAATTTTGAACCCCACGTTGCCGTCTGTCTCCCGCCGCACGTCTGCGTCAATGGTGCGGAGGACTTTGGCCCAGCTACTACCCTCTGGGGCGAGGGTTGCAATTTTGAGGAGGTGATTGGGTTGGGCCGCGACAGAGTTGGCTACGAGCGCGGCGACTACGACAAAAAGTCTCTTAAAAGAAATCATTGGCTTGGTCTAGTAGGATCTGCGCCTGTTTTTGGGCGGCGACGTTTTGCAAGGTAAGCTCCGGTACGGCGTCCGCCGGGCTCGCTAGGGCTTGGTTGAGCAGGGATTCGTATAGTGGCCGGTCAAAAGTGTTTCGAGCATAGAATTTGGCCTTGGCCACATACACCATGAGCGCCTGGCCCTTGCTGATGGCCGTAGCTCGGTCGAAGTGTTCGGCAGCCTTTGCCGGGTTGCCGCCTAACATCGGCGGCAGGGCCGCGTAATAGGACCCTAAGAAAACATGGGCAGTCCCGTATTGAAAGGCCTCGTCTTGGGCTACGATCCACTGCATGAGTTTAATGACTTTGGGCAATTCGGCCAGTGCCACCATAGATTCAAGATTGGCACTAATCCAAGCTCCCCAACTCGAAGCGGCCCAAAACACGGTCGGCAAATCGGCGGCATCTAAGTCGTCGGTGACGCGGGTAAATTCAGCATACGGGGCTTGCAGCAAATCGGGTTGGCTAAGGCGCCGGGCGAGGGCTTTTAAGCCGTTGACCTTGCCCCGGTAGTACAGGTGCTTGGCCCGTTCGGGATCATCGACTTCGACCAAAGTAGCATAGGAAGTGTAAATCTCAGCAGCACTGAGAAGCAATTGCGGGTCTTGGGGATTAGCCACCAACAGCCCTTCTAACAAGAGCAAGAAGGTCGGCACGCCCGCGGCGACCAAATCCAAATCGTCGTGGCGGGCTGTGGCCTCACTGACGTCCTCGATCAGCGACCCCACCAGCGCAGACTGCAACCGCGCCGCACACCCAACCGGCCCCAAGGCGAGGGTTGCCAGCAAGATCATGGTCAAAAGATGTTTAGCTGTCATTGGTACCTAAGAAATCGGCTAAGGGGGCTCGGCGTTTGTTTTTTAACCCCTAAGTCCGCCAATTTTGTCCCTGTTCATCTCTTCGTCAAGCCCCGCCGTGCCGCGTAGGCATCGCCAAGGATTGTCGGCTTCGGCACAGGCCGCAAAAATTGCCAAGGCACTAGCCAAATCCTCGCCGCGGGCGCGATAAACAGCGGCAAAGAGCGTTAAATTGGTGTTGTAGCGACGATAAGACAGTAAACGCGCATTGTTTAGTTCCCATTGGCGGAAAACATCGTACTGGTTGTGGGCAAATTGCGTTCTTATAAGAGCAAAATCGCGCTGGCGCTGGGCAAAAACGACTTGCCTGTCTCGCAGGACCATGTTGCGAGGCAAGCCCAGTGAGTAGAGGCTGTCGAGTGCCGCAACGGTTTTGGCCATGAAGTTCCGAAAGAGAGTTGCGTCCGCCCGGCGCACTTTGGCTTGTTGCAAAAGCGGGGTGTCGGGGCCGAAGTGATGCGCCAGAAAGAGCAGGGACCCTTGGCGGCCGACGAAAGTGGCCAAACTCTCGTTGTAATCGGTCTGCCCTGGGGCATAGACGAGGGCATGCGTCAGTTCGTGGAGGATCAAATCGGCTAGTTGATCGGGTGCGTAGTCGAGCATTGAGCTGAGAATTGGATCGGAAAAAAATCCCAAGGTACTGTAGGCACTAACTGGGCGGACCATGGCATCGTATCCCTCGGCGGCGAGGGCATCGCGCTGCTGGTCGGCCAGAGCGCGGTGGAAGAAGCCTTTGTAGGGGACCTCGCCGACGAGTGGAAAATCCCAAGTATAGGGTGAGAAGCGGTCGGGTGGACAAGCGCTGACATTCCAACTGATCGGGCCATCGCCCGTATCGTAGAAGGTCGTGTACTGATCGCCTGTTTTCAGCCCCACGCTTTGGGCGTAGTGCAGAATGGCTTGAACTAGCGCTAGCTGGGTCCGAGTTTGCTCGGCCAAATTGGGGCGGGCGAGGAGGGTTTGAACTGGTACGCGCTTGTATATCACGCGGCTTTGGCCGCGGGCTAGATGCCAATAGTAATCGAGATTACAGCCACAAATGCCCAATAGACCAAGCCCAATAAAAACTCGAAATAAAAGGCCAACAGCCACTTGTGCGTCTTAGAAAAGCCAGTCAGCCAGTCTAGAGTTTGCTGACGATTTTTTTTCCATCGAAAATTACATTGCCTTCTTTGTCGAGGACTCGACCGTCGCTGGTAAACTCGTACTTCATGGATTGCCCCAAGGTCAGATGGCGTTGTACTTCTGCTAAGTCCTGATATTTTTCGATGAGCTTTTCAATCGGCCCCTCAAACGAAGTTTGCTGCCACTTAGGCCGGTCTTTGTTGTGGGCGGCCCGCTCTTCCGTCGTCATAATGGGCAGGCGCTCAGCAGCGGGGGTGAATCGCCCGGCCATAGCCTGTTGGCGGCGATACTTCTCGTGGCGCTTTTCCGACTCGGTCAGCATTTCCTCGGGGATGGTTTCGAATCCGGTATCTTGGTCCGCTCCTTGTTCCCGGCGTTTTTGCTGCTCTTCTTGGACTTCGCGCGAAAGGCGCTGTTGACGCTCTTGGTCCAAGCTAGTGTCGGTACCTAATCTCCGTAGTACATGTCGTGCGGCCTTGTTCATAAGGAATGGGCTGCCTCCCTGAGATACGTACAGTGTGTACAGAATTGGCTAGCGCTAGAAAATATAAGGGGGCCGGTGATTTGGCAAATCCAAATCACCTTGGTTATTATAGGTAGATACCAATCCGATCCTCTCGATGCCGGGGAGCTCAATTTCAATATCTAACTTTTTGTCTGGAGATTATAGTATGAGCGTTTTTTCGCGTTTTTTTTCGCATGAAATAGGTATAGACTTGGGCACCGCCAATACCTTGGTGTATGTTAAAGGCAAGGGAATTGTCCTCAACGAACCCTCGGTTGTTGCGCGCCAAGTCTCCACCCAAAAGGTCATTGCCGTCGGCGCCGAGGCCAAGGAAATGATGGGGCGTGAAAACGCTGGGATCCAAATAATTCGCCCTTTGAAAGACGGCGTTATCGCCGATTTTGAAGTTACCGAAGAGATGATTCGCAGCTTTATCCGCAAAGTAAAAAAGAACAAACTCTTTGTGCGGCCCAAGATCGTGGTAGCGGTCCCGGCAGGCAGCACTGAAGTAGAGAAGCGGGCCGTGCGAAACTCCTGCGAGCGCGTGGGAGCCAGAGAAGTCCACTTGGTCAGCGAGCCGATGGCCGCAGCTATTGGCATGGGGTTGCCCGTTCACCAAGCCGTTGGCTCAATGGTTATAGATATTGGTGGCGGGACGACGGAGGTTGCCGTAATTGCCCTTTCCGGTCTAGTCGAACACGAGTCGCTGCGGGTGGCTGGGGAAGCTATGGATCAGTCAATTGCCGAGTGGATGCGCAGAGAGCACAACCTACTTATTGGCGTCCAAGGTGCTGAGAACATCAAGTGGGAAATCGGGTCGGCAACGGAGTTGGCAACAGAAAAGAGTATGCCGGTGCGTGGTCGCGACACCGTAGCCGGACTACCCAAAGTCATGCAAGTAGATTCAATAGAGATACGCCAAGCCCTATCCGGTTCGATAGCTCAAATTGTCGCCAGCGTGCGCAGGGTGCTGGAGAGAATGCCGCCCGAATTGGCGGCAGATATCCTCGATAGGGGCATGGTACTGTGCGGTGGCGGAAGCATGCTGCAGGGGCTGAGGGAACACCTGCTTGAGGCGACTAATTTACCTACGTATGTCGATAGTGAAGATCCGCTCTCGGCCGTAGTACGGGGCAATGCCCGCATTCTCGAAGAGTTTGATAACTACCGCCAAGTTTTGATCTAACGGAGTTATGGCCAATACTCGAGAGCTCATCGTCATTGGACTAGCCTTTGCCTGCGCCTTGGTTTTGCTGGGCTTACCTCCATCCTATAAGACCTATATCGCCGAGCGCAGCCAAGTCGGTTTATTGGCAGCAGGGCAAGCCCTATTTTCACGAGTCATCCGCTCTGCTCACAACGAGGAGAAGGGCCGCTTGCTCCTGACCCAAAACGTAGCTCTATCCCTTGACAACATGCAGCTCCGGGAAGCTGGATGGGAAAATATACGCCTGCGCAAGGCCCTGTCTTTTCGGCCTTTAGAGGGAGGTGTGCGCGTTATTTCTGCCGAGGTGATCGGCCGAGATCCCGATCATCTCTACGACGCTATTGTCCTCAATGTTGGTCGCGACCACGGCGTAGATAAAGATATGTCCGTGGTGACACCAGAAGGACTCGTCGGGCACATTGCCCAAGTTGGCAACTCGGACTCGGTCGTGCAGTTGTTGATGCGTACGAGAGTGAGTGCTTTGATCCAAGAGACGCGCGCCCAAGGCATCGTCTCGTGGATTGATGGCCAGTTCCGGTTGCGATTCGTCGAATCGAGTAACTTGGTGCGGGCAGGCGATTTAGTCGTATCATCGGGGTTGGGTGGGCGATACCCCAAGGGCATACCGATTGGCACGGTGGTGGCGGTGAATCAGGAAAAACGAGCCCCGGTCTTTTTGCGGGTTATCCTCAAGTCGATTGTGGATTTCTCGGTCCTTGAAGAGGTTTTCGTACTGGGCAAAGACTAAGAGGGTGCCGCTCGCCTTGACAGGGCATAAACCGTGCTATATCCTTTAAAACTATCTGTTGGCGTGATAGTTACGCAACTTCAACCCATCCGAATGAGAGTGCGGTCTTGACCAAAGCTGATATCGTGCGTCTAATCGCCGAGGGAATAGGACTTACCAAGACCGATACTGCGGCTGTGGTCAATGGCTTTATTGAATCGGTGGTCGAGGCTTTGGAACGGGAAGATCACATTGAGATTCGTGGTTTTGGCACTTTCAAAGTCGTCGAGCGGGCCCCGCGCATCGGTCGCAACCCACGCACGGGTGCCGAAGTAAAAATCGCCGGTCGCAAAGTGCCGACATTTAAGCCCTCAAAGGAATTGCGGGCGCGCCTCAATGGAGAAAACGCAGCGGACAAAGATCCAGGAGACAAAAAAGATGCCCTGTGGCAGGAAGAGAAAGCGGCATAAGATCGCTACGCACAAGCGCAAAAAAAGACTGCGCAAGAATAGACACAAAAAGAACGTCTAGGCTAAGGGCTAATAGCTCAGCTGGATAGAGCGCCGGTCTCCGGAACCGGAGGTCCCAGGTTCGAATCCTGGTTAGCTCACCATTTTGTCGTCAGAGTATGGTCGGATAATTGAGTCGGGGTGTGGCGCAGCCCGGCTAGCGCGCTTCCTTGGGGTGGAAGAGGTCGCTGGTTCAAATCCAGTCACCCCGACCATTTTCATAAAGTAGTATAAAAATTGCAGCTTTTGTTTGCCCATGTCGGGGTGTAGCGCAGCCCGGCTAGCGCACCTGCTTCGGGAGCAGGGGGTCGCCGGTTCAAATCCGGCCACCCCGACCACTATTAAGTCCCTGTGAGTTTTTGACTTACAGGGGCTTAATTTATTTACGCTATAAGGTATGGCTCTTTCCATCGGCATAATCGGTTTGCCCAATGTGGGAAAATCAACCCTCTTTAATGCGCTGACAGCAGATGCGGCCGAGGTATCTAACTACCCATTTTGCACAGTGGTCCCCAATGTCGGCACCGTCGAGGTGCCAGACCCGCGCTTGGAGCGGCTAAGCAAAGTCATTCAGCCGCAATCTACAACGCCTACCAGCATCCGTTTTGTCGATATTGCCGGGCTGGTGCGGGGTGCCAACCAAGGGGCCGGGTTGGGTAATCAATTCCTCGCCCACATCCGAGATGTCGATGCCTTAGTTCATGTGGTGCGCTGTTTTGACGACGCGGAAATAAGCCATATAGACGGGGCAATTGACCCCTTGCGCGATATCGAGACTATTGAAACAGAGCTGCTGCTGGCTGATTTGGCGGTGATGGAAAAGGCCGTGCCTCATCTAGACAAAGTGGTCCGCTCTCAACCGCGTAGCGACCGCGCACAAGAGCTGGCGGCCGGCGCTGAGGTCTTGGCGGGATTGCAGCGCGGAACGGGTGTGGCGGCGATGGGGTTGACTCCGGAAAAAAAGGACGCGCTGGCTGCGTATCGCTTGTTGACGGCCAGGCCGGTGCTTTATGCGGCCAACGTCGGAGAAGTAGAAGCTAGCCGGCCAGGGCCGTGGGTGGATCGGCTAGTCGAATGCTATGGAGCAGACCAAGTGCTGGTCGTCTCGGCCCAGTTCGAGGCGGAAATGGCCGGTCTGAGCCAAAAGGAGCGGGCTGAGTTCGTGCGGGAATTGGGGTTGGAGCATGGGGGGATAGAGCGCTTAGTCCAAGCCGGATACAAGCTACTGGATCTGATTACCTTCTACACGCTCGCCAACGGCAAGCTACAGGCTTGGCAGTTGCCGCGCGGGGAAAAAGCACCTAAAGCAGCCGGGCGGGTCCACACCGACATGGAGCAAGGCTTTATCCGCGCCGAGCTAGCCTCTTGTGAGCAGTTAATTACTATGGGAGGATGGGCACCGCTGAAAGCAGCCGGGCAATTGCGCAGCGAAGGCCGCGATTACGTCGTCGCTGATGGAGATGTCGTCTCTTTCCTTTTTAAGGTTTGAGCCCGACAAAAATCGCCTTGAGGAACGCTTTTTGTGTTTTGACGGAAGGGGTTAGGTCGCCTATCTTCTCCCGTTTAAACAAGAGCCAAACAGAGCAATGGGACGCGCCTTGGGCATGATTGAAACCCGCGGCTGGGTGGCTGTGGTTGAAGCGGCAGACGCGATGGTCAAAGCCGCTGAAGTCGAGGTAGTCGGCTGGAAGCAAGTAGGCGGTGGGCTAGTCTTAGTCATCGTCCGCGGCGATGTGGCTGCGGTACGCGCAGCTACCGAGGCTGGGGCCGTGGCCGCAGCAAGTGCAGGTGAAATAGTCGCGCTCAATATCATTCCTCGGCCGCATCAGAGCACGGAAGCGGCATTGTCCCTAATCGGTCCGCCAGTATGGTAGCTTGGGCGAAAATCATCTTGGCAATGGCCTTACTCGGCTGGGCTGCATGGTATCTCGAACCGACTGAATTGCTGGCGGCCTTTGGGCAGGTTGGGACGGATAAAGTGCTCCTCTGCGGGGGTATTGCCCTAGTGGGCATCGGCGTGCAATGGATGAAATGGCAGCTATTGTTGCGCGACCAAATCCCCGAGATCAACAGGCGGGATGCGCTCTATTCGCTGCTGGGCGGTGCCGCCCTCGGCTTGGTGACACCGAGTCGTCTGGGCGAGTTGGGCCGCGGTGTTTTCTTGGGCCGAAGCCGGGCCAAGGCTGCATTGCTGACAGTTGTGGACAAGCTGAGTTCGGCCGCGGTCACGCTGGGTTTGGGGGCCATAGCCGCCTGGATTTTATGGCCCCAGCACAGGGGCTTTTTGCTGTTGCTGTTTTGCATCCTCGGCGCACTGCTGTATTGGGGCTGGTGCCGCTGGAAAGCGAGTGGGCCGATTGCCTGGGGGGCTATAGCCGGGTTATCGGTCTTGTTCAATCTGGTATTCATGGCGCAATTTTTCTATGTAGTCACCGCCAGTGTGGCTGCCAACTCAGTAGTTGTGTTGGCAGTGCCGGTGATATTTGCGCTGAAAACCCTGCTGCCGTTGGGATTTTTAGATCTAGGAGTCCGCGAGGCCGCGGCTATTATGGTGTTTAGCAACTTGGGCTTAGAGCCGCAACCTGCTTTTGTGGCCAGCATCCTAATTTTTGTCTGCAATGTGTGTTTGCCGGCCGGCCTAGGCTGGCTATGGATTGGTAGCCGCCGAGTGCGGACGATGGGAAAGGTCGCCTTATGAGTTCGGCGTATGCGATAAAAAAAGAAATATGCGAAGTAGGGCACAGAGTCTATCAGCGCGGATACGTAGCGGCCAACGATGGCAATATCAGCGTCCGCATAGAAGACGACTTAGTGCTGTGCACTCCGACCGGCGTAAGCAAGGGCTATCTGAGTGCAGACATGCTGGTTTCCTGCAATATGGAGGGTCGGCAAGTAGCCGGATCGATGAAAATATCGTCGGAAATCCGCATGCACCTTGAAGTGTACAAGTTGCGGCCCGATGTCCGCGCTGTCGTCCACGCCCACCCGCCGACCGCGACAGGTTTTGCCGTTGCTGGTATTGAACTGACTCAGTGCGTATTGCCCGAGGTCATCGTCAGCCTCGGAGGCATACCGCTTGCAGACTACGGTACGCCTGGCGGTCCCGATATCGTCGAGCCGATGAAGCCGCTTTTGCGGCAATACGACGCCGTTTTAATGGCCAATCACGGGGTGGTAACCGTAGGCCAACACGTCATGGACGCCCATTTCAAGATGGAGACCGTCGAACACTTTGCCCAGATCGCCCTGGTGGCGCACCAACTCGGCGGGATCCGCACGCTGGGGGGTAAAGACGTGGCAGATCTCACCAATCTAAGAAAGCGCTTTGGAATTGGCGATCGGCCGTCCTGTGAGGTGGCTGGAGAAAGCGATCTAGTCGAGCGGATTACTGAGGAAGTCTTGCGCCAACTGCGCTAGCTTGGTACGCGATGCGAGGGAGTATGAAGTTTATAGGACTAATCGCCGCGCTAATCGGTATCGCCGCTCCGGCTAGCGGCCAAGCTATCGTCGAGGCGGTCCAGCGCGGCGACTCCTTGTTGGCCCAAGGACAGCCCAAGCAGGCGTTAGCCGAATACGAAAAGGCGCGCCAACGGGGTGCTGGCAGCGCGATGTTTCTCAATCGCTTAGCCAGTCTCTATATGCAGACCGGCGGCTATCGCCAGGCGGCTGAATCGCTGCAACAATCGCTGGTTGAAGACCCTAGACAGCTTCCGGCATATTCGGCGTTAGGAGAGGCCTTTTTGGCGCTGGGCCAGTTAGACTCGTCTATTTTTTACGTCGAACAAGCCAGTATCTTGGCCCCGTCCTCAACCAAAGTTCACAGCACCCTCGGTTATCTCTACATGCAGGCCGGGCAGAGCGAAAGGGCGCGCGAACGCCTCGACCGGGCCTTGGCATTAGATGCCGAAAACGCCGAAGCCTATCGACTCTATGGATACTACTACGCGGAAAAAGACTCGGTAGATCAAGCTATCGAACAATACCAAAAGCTGGCGGAGTTGTCGCCGGACCATGTCGAAGCCTACAACAACATCGCCTTCCTCCTCGCCGGAACTGGACGCTATGCCGAAGCGCTTGCGTATTACAAACGAGCTAAAAATCAGGCACAAGATCCCTATCTAGCCCAAGCAATCACGGCCAAAATCGAAGAGGTGCAGGCGATGCTGGCCGGTGAGATGAGGGCGCGCTATATATTGGTCGAAACAGAAGCGGCCGCCCGCGAAATTCTCGCAAAAATGGCTCAGGGAGCCGATTTTTCCCAATTAGCGCAGCAGCTTTCCATCGCACCCAATGCCAATCAAGGTGGAGATTTGGGTTTTTTTGGGCCGGGTGAGCTCATGCCCGAGATTGAAGAAGTGGTAGTAGAACTGAAAGTCGGGGAACTGAGCCCAGTTGTAGAATTGCCGATGGGATATATTGTAGTACAGAGATTGAATTAAAATAAGTCGCGGCCAGGGGCACCCTTGGATGCACCTGACCGCTGGGAGGGATACGAACCATGACCGGAATGGCTCGCATAGATTAAACGTCCCAAGCAAGAGAGCGGTTCCACGTTAATGCTGCTTTTTTGAATTGAAATAAATGTCCTTTTTGGCTGAACAAGCCCTGATTCACCCCAACGGAGCGAGTTGGCATGCCCTATAACTATGATGCCTGGTTCCAGTGTCTCAATTGCGACGACGAACGCTATCGGCTAAACGAAATAGTCTATCACTGTCAAAAGTGTGGGGGGCTGCTCGAAGTACGTCACAACATAGAATCCTTACAGCGGCGCTCCGGCGGTGAGTGGCGGACGCTGTTCGATCAGCGCTACATGAGTTCGGTGCATCCGTATGGGAGTTCGGTTTGGGGCAAAAAAGAGATAGTTTGTCCTCTCGTCGAAGACGAAAATGTGGTCTCTATGTACGAGGGGGGCAGCAATCTGCTTTGGGCCGAGCGCTTGGGGGCCGAACTGGGCATGGCCGATCTGTGGATAAAGCAATGCGGCAATAGCCACACCGGTTCATTTAAGGACTTGGGCATGACCGTATTGGTTTCTATGGTCAACCAGATGATTGCCGAGGGCCAGTCTATACCGGCAGTAGCCTGTGCTTCAACCGGAGATACCTCGGCGGCGTTGGCGGCGTATTGCGCGGCCGCTGGCATTTTGGCGATCGTGTTGTTGCCCAAAGACATGATTTCTACTGCTCAGCTCATCCAGCCCATAGCCAATGGGGCCCTGACGCTGGCTCTGCGCACCGACTTCGACGGGTGCATGACCTTAGTGCAGGAAATCTGTCGCCGCGACCAAATCTATTTGGCCAACTCGATGAATTCACTCCGCATTGAAGGGCAGAAGACCATCGCCATTGAGTTGTTACAGCAATTTCACTGGGAAGTCCCCGACTGGATCGTTATCCCGGGCGGCAATCTAGGCAATGTCAGTGCCTTGGGGAAGGGGTTTACTGAGGCCAAGCAAATGGGGCTTATCGACAAGTTACCGCGTCTTGCTGTCGCCCAAGCCGCTCAGGCCAATCCGCTCTATCTGAGTTATTTAGACGGGTTCCGCACCTTTGAGCCGCAAACGGCCCGCGATACTTTGGCCAGTGCCATCAAGATCGGCAACCCCGTAAGCCGCAAACGGGCCATTCGCGCCTTGCAGTCGTTTGATGGCATCGTCGAACAAGCCACGGAAGACGAATTGGCCAATGCCTGTGCTCGGGCCGACCGCAATGGGCTTTTTACCTGTCCGCACACCGGCGTCGCCTTGGCGGCACTAGAGAAAATGATTGCCGCCGGGCAGATCAATCCCAAGAGTCGGGTGATTGTAATTTCCACGGCGCACGGGCTGAAGTTTCCAGATTTCAAAGTCAAATACCACGAAGACCAATTGCGGGAATTTCATGTCGAACCACAGCATCGCAACTTGCCCATTGAGGTCGAAGCTGAGTACGAAACCGTGCATCGGGCTGTCCTCGAGGCCATAGAGCAGCGGACGCTGGCTACGGCCGGCCACTGAAAGAGCCAATACAATGAACCAAGATGGTTTTGCTGGAGAATCGACTCGTTCGGTGCACGGGGGGGCAGAACGGGATAAGTTCGCCCAATCTCTCATTGACCCCATTGCGCAGACGGCTACCTATACCTTTGCCGATTTAGATGAATTTGCGGCCTTTAAGGCCGGCGAAAAATCACTCTATGAATACGGGCGCTACGGCAATCCGACCCAGCGGGCAGCCGAGCGTAGAATAGCGGCCTTGGAAAACGCCGAAGCCGCTTTGCTGTTTCCGTCGGGTATGAGCGCGATTACCTCGGTGCTCTATGCAATGCTGCGTGGCGGACAACACTTGGTGCTGATGGAAGATTGCTACCGCATGACGGCTAAATTCTGCGAGGTTTTGGCCAAATTTGGCATTGAATCGACCGTAGTTAAGCCCGGTAATATAGATGCGTTGGCGGCGGCGGTGCGGCCAGACACCCGCTTGATTTTTACCGAATCGCCGACCAATCCCCATTTGCACGTCCTCGACTTAGAACAGCTCGTCGCTTTTGCCAAACAGCGGCGGCTCAAGGTTATCATCGACAGCACCTTGGCCACGCCGATCAATCAGCGGCCACTCGATTTCGGAGTTGATTTGGTCATCCACAGTGCCACCAAATACCTCGGTGGGCACAACGATTTGATGGCAGGTGCCATCTGCGGCAAGGCTCCTTTAGTCGAGGCCATTGGCGAATACCAACGAATCACCGGCGGAATCGTCGACCCCAACACCTCGTTTTTGTTGATTCGAGGATTGAAGACGCTGGCGTTGCGCGTTCTGCGGCAAAACGATACAGCTCTGACAGTAGCCGGTTTCCTAGAGGCTCATCCCAAGGTTCGTCAGGTCTTTTACCCGGGCTTAGCAAGCCACGTTGATCACTGCATCGCCAAAGAGCAAATGCGCGGTTTTGGCGGGTTGATCAGCTTTGAAATTGACGGCACCGCCGAGCAGACGCGGCATTTTGTCCATCGTTTAGCCGTGCCTTATATTGCCCCGAGTTTGGGCGGAGTAGAGACCCTGGTCTCGCATCCGGCGACTGTTTCCTATTACGATTTGAGCCAGCAGGATCGGCTGGCCATCGGCATCACCGACCAGTTAGTGCGCTATGCTGTGGGCATTGAGGACGCCGATGAGCTGATCGGCGATATAGAGCGGGCGCTTGAGCAAGTCTAAGAAATCAGAAGTTCAAGTCGGCCAACAGCACGGCCCAGGGCAGGGACGCGATTTTGCGGTACAAGTCGCTGTCGCTGGTCACGGCTTGGCAGCGGAGATGAGCACCTAAGGCAATGAAGCCGGCGGCGTACATGCTGATGGAATGTTCAAAGGCGATTTGCGTGGCTTTGCGGGTGATTTCGGCGTTGTAGGGCACAATATCCAAGTGCATGTACTCTAAGCTGGCCAAGGCGTCGTCGATGTGGGTGCGATCGAATTGGCGGCTTTCCTTGAGGACATGGGCCAGTTCGTATATAGATTGATCGAGCGCGATCAGTGCAATTCTTTCCGCTAGTTGTTCTTGGCGCAGGCCAAGGGCCTTGTGGGTATCCACATCGTGGGCTGGAGAAAACCACCTCAACATAATAGAGGTATCTAACACGTAGCGAATCACCGCGCTTGCCTTTCGGCGCGTAGGACCTTAAGCGGCTCCCAAGGCAGTGCCTTTTCGCGCAAGCTGTCTTGGAGTGCCATTCCGTGTTCAATAGCGGCCTGTCGCCGCTGGTACTCGTATGTTGCTTCCTTTTGTTGGCAGTATGCCACAAAAGCCAAACGCAGGAGTTTGCTGCGGCTTACACCTTCTTGCTGGGCAACTTGGTCGATGCGTTCAAGTAGATCGTCGGGCAGCATGATATTTACGCGAGCCATAAGCCCCTTTCCTTTGTACCGCCTGAGGCGGCGGGCTTCAACATATCCCTCGGCCAAGCGGGTGTAAAGTTGCCAAGTTAGTTTTGCCCTAATAGGCTGTCAAGACGGGCCTCTTGCTTTAGTTTGGGCCGGTCTTTAATGTTACAATTGGGATTAGAGCATGAAAAATCATCTAAAAATACTGTCGGGTTCAAGCAATCCAGACCTAGCCCAAGAAATATGTGATTACTTGGCTATTATGCCGACTCGGCGCCAAATCGTCCGAGCCCCCAATGACAATATAAAAGTTAAAATTGAGGAGAACGTGCGCGAAGACGACGTCTTCGTTATCCAGACGTCAGCATCCCCGGTCAATCATCACTTCATTGAACTCCTATTGCTCATCGATGCACTCAAATACGCCTCGTCGCGCCGGATCACGGCGGTGCTCCCTTATTATCCTTATGTGCGCGCCGACAAAAAGGACGAACCCCGCATTTCTATTACGGCCCGCCTCGTCGCCGACTTACTCCGAGTGGCCGGGGCCGACCGGATATTGACCATTACCTTGCACAGCCCGCAAATCGCGGCGTTCTCGCGCATCCCGGTTGACCAATTGTGGGCTACGAGCCTGCTGTGCAATTTCATGCGGATGAAAGACCTCAGTAACGCTGTGGTGGTGTCGCCCGATGTGGGCAGTGCCGACGAAGCCAGTGCGTATGCGCGCCGGCTCGGCTTGCCACTGGCGATTATGGACAAACGCCGCCACGCAGACGACGAAAAGGTCGAAATCAAGAATATGATTGGCGAGGTTGAAGGACGCGATGCCTTGCTCTTCGACGAGGAGGTGCTGACCGGGGGGTCCATGATGGAGTCGATCCGAGTCCTTAAAGAAAGGGGGGTGCGGCGAATACTGGCTGGCTGTACGCATGGCGTTTTTTCTGGGCAAGCCTTAGAGCAAATCGATGCCTCCCCGGTCGAATCGTTCGCCACCACCAATACCATCCCCTTGCCCGAGGGCAAGCCGAGGCGCAAAATCGCCGTCTTGAGCGTCGCTCGTCTGTTAGGGGATGCAATTAAAGCCATTCACCACGGTGAATCAGTAAGCCGCTTGATCGAGTGGGAGGGCTAGGTAATGCCAAGTAAACTGAGTATTTTCTCTGAGTTATGGGATTTTATGAAGATCCGCAAAAAGTGGTGGTTGGGGCCGATATTTGCTACTTTGGTCCTGTTGGGGTTGTTAATTGTCTCGACTCAAGGATCCGCGGTGGCTCCCTTTATCTATGCGTTGTTTTAAGACTTATAACGTATAATATGTAAAATGAATCTAAAAAATCTCATCCGCGAAATCCCCAATTTCCCCAAAGACGGCATCTCGTACAAAGACATCACGCCGTTGCTCAAAGATTCGGCTGGTTTATCCGCCGCAATCCAAACGATGCTCGCCCCCTTTGCCGACACCCAAGTAGATCTAGTCGTCGGCATAGAGGCCCGCGGATTCGTGTTTGCGGTGCCCATCGCACTCGAATTGGGATGCGGTTTTGTGCCAGTGCGCAAACCGGGTAAGCTGCCGGCGGCCACGCTGAGTCGCGATTACGTCCTCGAATACGGCGCGACGGCTTTAGAAATTCACACCGATGCCATCGCACCCGGCCAAAGGGTATTGGTCGTAGATGACGTTTTGGCCACCGGCGGAACCTTAGCGGCGACATGCCAAGTGCTCAAAGACCTAGGAGCGGTTGTCGTCGGCATGAGCGTTTTAGCTGAGTTGAGTTTTCTATCAGGCCGAGACCACTTGGCTGGATACACATTGGAAAGTGCTGTCGTCTATTGAAACCCAAACCCCAAACAATGGAGATACCATACCTTACATGTCCAGTGAACGTCGCAAACTGAGCAAAAGCCAACTCCGCGAAGACGAGTTCGTCGAATGGATCATGGAAGCGGTTGAATACGTCAAAGCGCGCGCGCGTCTTTTTGTCAGTGGGGCCGTTGCCGTGCTCGCGGTCATTGTGGCCATAAATTATTTCATCGAGTCCAAACAGCGCGATCAGCTCAACGCCGCGGCCCTGCTCGGCGATGTGCTGATGGTCGAACAAGGTGGCGAGCCGACCGAAGCGATCCGCCTAGCCGAGGAGTTGGTATCCTCCTATGCCGGGACTCCAGCCGCCGCTCAAGGGACTGTGCTTTTGGCCAATCTCTACTACGCACAGGGCCGTTATGCCGAGGCTCAGAGCTATTACCAGCGCTACTTGGACAACTACCAGCCTGTGGATGTGTTGGCCTATGCAGCCCAAAGCGGTCTGGGTGCCTGCCTCGAAGCCGAGGGACAGCTTGTGGCCGCGGCTCAGCACTACGAAACGTATGCAGCCCAGCAGGCCGGGACCATCCGCGAGGCGATGGCGCGCATGGAAGCAGCCCGCATATATGGATTGGCCGGCGAAAGCGGCAAGCAACAGGCCCTACTCGAACAGGTCAGTCGCACGTTCGCCCAGTACCCCATTGCCGCGCAAGCCCGAGCGGCACTAGCCATGTTTTAAAGGATCTGTTGATGAGCCGTACTGATCTCAAGGTTTTCGCCGGGCGGAGCAATCCAGCACTCGCCGAGGGCATTTATCAGTCGCTGGCCATTGAGCCAGGCCGCATCGAGTTTATCGACTTTAGCAATGAAAATATAAAGGTGAAAATCTGCGAAAACGTGCGGGGCCGCGATGTGTTCTTTATCCAAACTTCGCGGCCGCCGGTTAGCGATTATTTGATGGAGTTGCTCATAGCCCTCGACGCCCTAAAATACGCCTCGGCTGGCCGCATTACTGCGGTCTTGCCCTACTATCCGTATGCGCTGGCCGACAGCAAGGACGAGCCGAGAATTTCTGTGACGGGTCGCTTAGTGGCCGATCTGATCGCCGAGGCCGGAGCAGACCGCATTCTCACCATGACTTTACACAGCCCGCAGACTATGGGTTTTAGCCGGATTCTAGTCGATCAACTAAGCGGCGTCCCGGCCATATGTTCCTACTACGCCGACCTAGACAAAAGTAATTTGGTCGCAGCGGCCCCGGACATCAGCCGCGCCAAGGTCACCGAAACCTACGCCCAACGGTTGGGGTTGCCTCTGGTCGTCGTTGACCAAGCGGCTGGGGGCAACAGAGTTATTGGCGATGTCGCCGACCGAGACGTCGTATTCTTCGACGACGCGGTTATTACTGGTGATTCCATTCTCAAAGGAGCCGCCGCAGTCAAGGAGGGCGGGGCGCGCAAAGTCTATGCCGGTTGCGTCCATGGCACCCTAACCAAAGAGACGATCGGGCGGCTCGCTCAATTCAACTTCCAAGCCTTAGCCATTACCGATACGATCCCCTTGCCAGCCGACGCCCACGCCCCGATGGTGCAGGTGTGTTCGGTCGCTGCGCTCTTTGCCAGTGCCATCCGCGCCATCCACGAAGAAACGTCCATCAGCGCACTATTCAACTAAGGCGAGTGCCCCCTTGAAGATCGCAGTGCTCGCCGATATCCACGCCAATCTCGAAGCGCTAGAGGCGGTCCTGATCGCTGCGGCCAATGCCGGGGCCGAGCGCATTATTTGCTTGGGGGACATAGTGGGGTACGGTCCGGATCCGTTGGGCTGTATCTATCGGCTCAAGGAGGTAGAAGCCCAGATCATATTGGGCAACCACGACCAAGCCATGCTAGAGCCGGTGCGCATTCAGTCTTTTAATTTGTTGGCTCGTCCTTCGCTCTACCAAGCCTGCGAGATGTTGGGAGAGGAAGAACGCGATTTTTTGCGGCAAGGGGCCTTTCGGCGCGTAGAGCGCAATGCGGCTTTGTCCCACGCCAACCCTCTTAAGCCTGAAGAATGGGAGCCCCTCCTCATGTACAATCGCGTCGCTTGGTGCATGAGCCATCTCAAATGGCCTTTGGCTTTTGTCGGCCACACGCACGAGGCGCGTATTTACTGCAAGATGCGCGATAATCCCATACCGCTGACCTCGGCGACGGCAGCTGTAGGGAATCACCAATTCCTGGTCTCCGTCGGCAGCGTCGGCCAACCTCGCGATGGCGATTGGCGGTCCGCGTACACCCTGTGGGATACCGACGAACAATGGGTCGAACTCCAGCGCGTCGAATACCCCATCAAGCGGACCCAACAAAAGATCGACAACCTCGGTCATCCTAACTATCTAGCCGAGCGCCTCGCCAAAGGGGAATAGGCCCAGGCTGGTCGCACATGCAGGGCCGCATCATCAGAGTTTCTGGGCTCCAGTGCCTAGTCGAGGTTGAGCAAAGCCACTGGCAGTGCGAAATTAGAGGCCGCCTCAAGGCCGGAGACCGCAAGACCAGCTCGCCGGTCGTCGTCGGTGACTGGGTTGAGGTTGTGCCGATAGCGGAACGGACGGGCGTCATTGAAGCGGTCCATACCCGCTTTTCCAAGTTCTCGCGCGGGGCTAGTGGAGCGCGCCCGTTTGAGCAGATCCTCTTTGTCAATATGGAGCAATTGGTCGTCGTCGTGGCGGCCAGCCAACCAAAGCCTCGCCGCGGCTTTATCGACCGAGCGATTGTCATGGCCATAAAAGGGAATTTCCAGCCTGTGGTCTGCATAAACAAGGTCGATTTAGTCTCCCAAGAAGTGTTAGACACCCTAACAGCACCCTACGAGGCACTGGGGTATCCAGTCTATCGCACCAGTGCTCTACGAGGCGATGGCATGGATGCGTTCAAAGCAGCCCTTATCAACCGCAGTACAGCCGTGGTCGGCCAATCCGGGGTTGGCAAATCGACCTTGCTCAACGGTGTTGAGCCAGGCTTAGGGCTCAAGACCAAGGAAATAATGAAGCACCGCGACCAGGGGCGGCACACGACCACGGTCGTGCATTTGTTTAAGCTACAACAAGGCGGCTATGTAGCCGATACCCCAGGGGTTAAAAAACTGCGCTTATGGGGAGTAAAATCCTCTGAACTAGCCGCGTATTATCCCGAGTTAGAACCGCTGCGCGGCCTGTGCCAATTCGGCGATTGCAGCCACTTGCACGAACCAGGTTGTGCCGTCCGCGCAGCAGTGGCAGGCGGCCGCATCGCGTCGGCGCGCTACGAAGGGTATCGACGCATCTTTGAAAGTTTGAGTAGCGATGAGTGAACTGACCATCAAGGATTTGCTCACCACCTACAAGCAGCAACTGCGGCTAAAGCTGGTTGCCGGTGCTGAGGGCCTACAGCGGACTATCAACAACAGCGACATCCATCGTCCCGGCTTGGCTCTGACGGGTTTTGTCGAGCTGTTTACTTTGGATCAAGCCCAGCTTTTGGGCAATACAGAAGCAGAATACTTGCGCACCTTGTCGGCAGACAGAAGGCGGCAGGCACTCAAAATCATATATCAATTTGATATTCCATGTGTGGTTTGGACCGGTCGGGGACGTATGTTTCCCGAGTTGCGGCAGCTGGCCGATGAGTGCGCGGTACCGCTGCTGAAGTCTGGATTCAACACAGCCGAATTTTCGCATCTGATCCGTTTTTACCTCGACGAGGTATTCGCACCGCAAATATCCATGCACGGAACGCTAGTTGATGTCTCTGGGGTCGGATTGTTGTTTCGCGGTCGCAGCGGCATTGGCAAAAGCGAGGTCGCTTTGGATTTGGTCGAGCGCGGACATCGGTTGGTAGCCGACGATGTGGTCATCATCAATCGCAAGCCCCAAGGCATTTTGGTCGGCTGTAGCTCAGAAATACTCCAAGACCACATCGAAATTCGCGGCATCGGTATATTGGATGTAAAAAAGATGTTTGGCGCGTGGAGAACTCGGCGGCAGAAGCGGGTAGAGGTAGTGGTCAACCTCGTCGATTGGGACGAAAAATACGGCTACGAACGCCTTGGCCTCGAAGACAATAAGAGGGCAATCCTTGGCGTGGAGGTGCCCGAGGTGTTCATACCGCTGTTTCCCGGCAAAAATATCACGGTACTCGCCGAGACCATAGCGATAGATTATCTCTTGCGCTTGGACGGGGAGTACGCGGCACGGACCTTTAGCCAGCGGCTGCAAGAGCGGATTAAGGCGGGCAAAAAACTATGATGACGCTCGGCGTGGTAGGTCATGCTCGTGAGATTGCCGCCCATCGGGATGCCTTGCGCGGTTGCCGCGATATCCAGCTTGTACACCAAGCGGATTGTGCCGCAGCCTTGCAACAAAAAATAGATGGGCTGGTGTTGTTGCACGTAGAAGATAAAGCGCATTGGATCGACGTGGCCCTAGCCGCGGGCTTACCTGTTATGGCGACTCATCCAGTGCCGGAGCCGAGCCATTCCAAAGTCTGCGTGTTGTCGTTGGGAAGGCATACGCACTTTTGCGCGGCTTTAGCCGCTCGAGCGGGCATAGCGCATTATGCGCTGGAGCTTTCTTTTGATTCGGCTTTATTTAGTTCGCTTAGTCGCGAGATGATCGGCAACCAAGCGGCCTTGGATGTATGCGACCTGTTGCTGAATACCTGGGGACCGGTAGATGTGCTGTACAGTAGGATGCGCAACTTCTTGCATTGTGGTCGGATGGAGGACGTGTCGGTCGCGCTACTGCGGATGTGCAACGGGGTCGAAGGCTCAGTGGCCTTGCTCGACTTTCCGGCGGTGGCTCCAGCGTTGCGC
Source organism: Candidatus Latescibacterota bacterium (assembly GCA_965221515.1). GTDB lineage: Bacteria > Latescibacterota > UBA2968 > UBA8231 > UBA8231. Next base: position 1,137,270 of record OZ244897.1, on the reverse strand, counting down.
ATCCGCACATACGCCCAAGACGAAATAGTCGATACTTGTTGGCCTTGGGTATGGCAAGCGGACGATCTGACGGCGTACTATCGCAATTTTGTTGCCTGCATCCAAGGCTGCGCTCGGCCGTTGTTGGGTTTAGCGCAGGTGGCCGGAAGCTATCGTCTTTTGCAATGGATGCGGATGTCGGCGAGACAAGATGCGATTTTGAATCGTAAACAAATAAAATAATGTCTCATAATTAATTTTATGTAAACAAAATGAAAAAACCATCCACTCAACCTACCTACTTCGCCTTGGCCCTGGCGTCTTTCTTGCTGGCAATCGTATTGCTGTTCAACATGCTGAGTCCTATGGCTGTGCCGGTTACTAGAGAACAATTTGACCGGATACGACAGGCCGATCTGATTGAGTATCTAATCATGCAACCCCGGGGATTTACTTGGCAGCTTACAAAATCTATCCGCGTCCAAGGAACCAACGGCGAGGCCGTAGCCAAGCGGATTGCGCTAGCCGAGCCTGACCCCGCTGTGGCCGAAGATTGGCGACAAAAGGGGGGCGCGGTGCGTCAAGAGCAAGCTACCTCGTGGTGGGCAGGTGCGGTTTTTATTGCCTTATTACTCAGCCTCGGGGTATGGCATATCTGGTCCCAAATACGGCTGGATCGCAAAGGGGAAGGAGGGCCACGCCGCCGCTTGCGCAACTTGGAAACCGCGCTCAAACAAGGCAAAATCACCCAAGCCGAATTCCAGCAGCGGGCCGAGCGGCTCTGGGCCGAGTTGTGAGGGTATATGGCGAGTACTATTCGCGTTCTCGACGAAAGTCTCATTGGCAAAATCGCCGCGGGCGAGGTGGTCGAGCGGCCCGCTTCAGTGGTGAAGGAATTGATCGAAAACTCGATCGACGCGGGGGCTACTAAAATCCGCGTCGAAATCAAGGCCGGCGGCAAGCAGTCGATCGTCGCAACCGACGATGGTTGGGGCATCAACAGAGAGGATATCGCGTTGTGCGCTCGTCGCCACGCCACGAGCAAGCTGGCTTGCGCGGCGGATCTGTTTCGCATTCAGACGCTAGGGTTTCGCGGCGAAGCCCTAGCCAGCATTGGTGCAGTGGCCCACTTGACCATCGAGTCGCGGGCGCAGGAAGATGAAGTGGGGACGCGCTTGGTTGTCGAAGGGGGCCTAGCGCGAGAAATGCACAGTATGGGCCGAGCGCGCGGCACGACCATCGTCGTAAAGAACCTATTTTTCAATACACCAGCCCGCCGCAAGTTTCTCCGCTCCGTCGATGTGGAAGCGCGCCACGTGGCTCAGACCATCATTCATTTGGCGGCGGGCTATCCAGCCCTTGGCTTTGAATTAGAACACCAAAATCGCCAGGTATTAAACTACGCCCCGGCATCTCGTCGGCAGCGAGCAGCCGAGTTATTGGGCATCCAGACTGAGCGAGCCGCTGAACTGTTACATCTGGTCCACGAGGAGGAGGGCCTCAAAATCGAAGGGGTCTTAGCCGCTCCCGAGCACTGCGGCAAGAGCAAGGGCAAGCAGTATCTCATCGTCCAAGGGCGGCCCGTTTCTTCGCGACTGATAGTTGGTGCTGTCCAGCGATGTTTTGCCGGGCTACTACCCGAAGGCCATCATCCGGTATTTATGCTTTGGCTCGATATGGATCCCCAAAAAATCGACGTCAATGTCCATCCGACCAAGCGGGAGATTCGCTTGGCCGACCAAGGGCAGGTCATCGCAGCGATTGAGCGCAGCGTCCGGCAAAGCTTGCGCCTGCCCGACACGCAAGCCTTTGTCTATGCGGCCCCACGGCCGGGCGAGAGTACGGGCCCTACTATCCCAGCGCACGTGGGCGAACCGCCAGCGCCAGCATTGCAAAAGCTGCCAGCACCCGGGGCGCCAACCGACGATGGAGACGATCAGCTCGCAATGACTTTCGTCGCTCCAGCCACGGCCCCAATCGCCTTAGCCGAAGACGCCGCGCTGTGGCAGGTCCACAACCAGTACATCCTCGTCGAGGTAGCCGACGGCTTGCTCTTTATCGATCAGCAGGCTGCACACCAACGCATCAATTACGATCGGGCGATGGCGCAAATGGACGGTGTGGCCGGCACAAGCCAGCAATTGCTTTTTCCCATCCAGCTAGAAATGGGTGCAGCCGATTTTGAGCTATTCAAACAAATACAAGATGATATTGCCAAGCTGGGCTTTGTCGTGCGGGATTTTGGGGTGCGGACGGTGCTAGTGGAAGCTGTGCCGACTGAATTGGACCGCTTTGGCGAAGGCGATGTTTTCTATCAACTATTGAACGATGTGCGCGATGGCCGGCATTCGGGCCGCTCTTGGCGCGAAGCACTCGTGTTGGCCTACGCGCACAAAGCGAGCATCAAGAAAGGACAAAAACTGAATACCGAGGAAATGGCGCATTTGATCGGCGAGTTGCTAAAAGTGGACTCGTCGCACATAAGCCCAACGGATAAGCCGATTATGGCGCGGATGAAATTGAGCGATATGGAGCGTTTGTTGCAAAAGTTCTAGTTTTTCAATTTGGGTCGTTATACTAACGATAACAGGCATTATCATTAGTATAAAAACTAGCCGAAGTCCTAGTGAAACGCAACGGCAAAATCCTGCCAAGTTCACTATATTTGGAACAGCTAGACCCCAATTAAGCCCGAGTGAGCATTTTATGAACAAAACACGCAATCCAATCGTCGGCCGGCTAACGCCAACACCAGCGTTGGTAGCCAACGTAGCCAACGATCCCTTGGAACAATTTCTCAGCGGCCAGCTTAGCGAGCGCACGCGGCGCGCTTACTACGCCGATCTCCAGCATTTCTTTTTATCTATCGGCTTGGAACTAAATGATGTCTCCCTCGCGGTTTTGCAATCAATTACCTTTGAGCACCTAGTCGCCTTTAGAAATCAGCTCGCCAGCCAAGGCTACAAGCGCAGCAGCATCAACCGAAAATTATCGAGCCTGAAGTCGCTGTTCAAGATGCTGGTCGCTTTGGGCCACATCGAGAAGAATCCCGCTGACTCTACTTTGGTGCGTGGCTACAAGGTAGATGAAACACTGGCTGGCAAAGCGCTTTCCAATCAGGTGTTGAACAAAATTCAGCAAGCCATTGCAGAAGAAAAAGACGATTTGGTCCGCACGCGCGATGCGGCCGTGTTTCAGTTGCTTACATTCGGCGGGCTGCGCCGTTCCGAAGTGGCAGGTATCGCTTGGGAGGATATATCCTTGGAAGGCGTCTTTTACATCCTTCACTTACCCCAGACTAAATCGGGCGTAGCGCAGGAAATCAAATTGCAACATATCGTCTTACATCATCTAGAACTGTACAAACAACAGCTACAGATAGCCGGCTTGCCGGTTGCCGGCAAGGTTTTTATCAGCTTGTCGCGCAACCATTCGCGCGGCAAGCCACTGACCGACCAATCGGTAAATCACATCGTCAAGAAGTACGCCCTACGCGCTGGCCTTCCCCACAACGTCACCGCACACATGTTTCGCCACACCTGCTGCACCTTGGCAATTGAAGGCGGAGCCAAGCCTCAGCAAGTACAAGCCCATTTGCGGCACAAGGACCTAAAGACGACCATGCGCTATTACGAAAACCGCGAAAAGCTACTCGATAATGCGTCTGATTATATTAGGATTGGTAGTTGAGTCTGCCCCTATTCCCAACTCCTACACCACAATATTAACAATTTTATCCGGCACCCAGATAAACCGCTTTATAGCCGTTTCATCGGCCACGTATTTTTGAATGCTCTCCATATTGAGCACCAGCGATTTTATCGCGTCCTCCCCAGTGCGGACCGGCACTTCGAGCTGGCCGCGCATTTTGCCGTTGACCTGAATGGGCACTACGATTAGGTCTTCGGCGGCCTTGGCTGCATCCGACTCCGGCCAGCTTTGGCCACTGAGATCTCCAGCTCCAAAACCCGCCATTTCCCACAGTTCCTCGGCAATATGTGGAGCAAAAGGAGCGAGGAGCATCAAGAAAGGTTTGGCCACGGCTTGTGGCACTCCATTTGAAGAGACCAGCAGGTTGTTTAGCTCAATCAGGGCGGCAATAGCGGTGTTAAACCGCAGCCCCTCTATGTGCTCGGTCACTTTTTGGATGGTTTGGTGCAGCTTGCGTTCCATATCCGCTGTCAACGCAGCAGGTTCCTCCATCTCGCGTCGATGTGAATCGACAAAGTTGCGCCACACGCGCTGCAAAAAGCGCTGCATCCCGCGGATGCCTTCCATGCTCCACGGTGCGCTCGCTTCAAGCGGCCCCATGTACATTTCGTACAGCCGCAGGGTATCGACGCCAAATTCCTTGCCAATCTCTTCGGGCGGCAACCCATTTTTGTAGCGCTTGCCCATTTTGCCAAAAGACCGGCGTAGCACCTTGCCGGTCCCCTTCTCGACCGGGGTCCCGTCGCGGAATTCGACCTCGCGGATGTCGATATACACCCCGCGCTCGTCCTGAAAGGCATCCGCGGTCATCATGCCTTGGTTGAACAACTTCTTAAATGGCTCCGGTGTGGATACATGGCCCAAATCGTAGAGGGCCTTGTGCCAAAATCGAGCGTAGAGCAAGTGCAACACCGCGTGTTCAGCACCGCCGATGTAGAGATCGACAGGCATGAAGTAGCCCTCCTTGGCCCGGTCGCAGAAGGCTACTTCGTTGTGCGGATCGATAAAGCGGAGGTAGTACCAGCAAGACCCGGCCCATTGGGGCATGACGTTGAGCTCGCGCTGGCAGGCTATCCCGTCAATTTCTACTGTCGTCCACTCCGCTCCGGCCCGGTGCAGCGGCGGCGAAACAGATTGGGCAGGACCGTCGGAGGTCTCGGGCCTGAAATCCGCTAGGTCTGGCAGTTCCACCGGAGGGGGTACCGCAACCGAATACCCATCGGGGTGCGTGGCCAGTGGAAAAGGTTCGCCCCAATAGCGCTGCCGCGCAAAGGTCCAGTCGCGCAGTTTGTAGTTTACCGCCGCTTGGCCGCGCCCTTGGGCGACTAATGCGGCGACGATCTGCGCTTGGGCCTCGGCTGTTGCTAACCCGTTAATGGCGTATGGATTATCGCCATCAGCCTTCAGTGCCGGCGGCGAATCAATGGCGGTCCCTTCCCCTTCGTACCACCTTTCGGCCCCTTTTTTCGCGCCGTCAACCACGCTTACAATGTCCAAGTTGTAGGCAGTGGCAAAGGCGAAATCGCGCTCGTCGTGAGCTGGCACCGCCATAATTGCTCCCGCACCATAGTCCATGCTGACGTAGTCGGCGACGAAAATGGGAATTTTTTGTTCATTGACCGGATTGCGGGCGTAGATGCCGGAGAAAATGCCCGTTTTTTCTTTTGTTTCATCGGCCGTCTGCACGGCAGCCTGCGCTACGTACTGGGCTACCGCTTTGCGGATGGCTTCCCCGCCCCCCTTCCACTGCTCCGGCGTCTCGTCGGGCCAACTATTGGGAACCAAGTAGGATTGCTCGGCCGGATCGACCAGCGGATGCTGAGGGGCAATCGCCATAAAGGTCGCCCCAAACAGCGTGTCGGGTCGGGTCGTGAACACGGGCAATTGTCCGGCGATCGCGTCGGTTTGTGGCTCGAGGATATCAAAGGATACTAAAGCCCCTTGGCTGCGGCCGATCCAATTGCGCTGCATCCGCTTGATAGGCTCTGGCCAATCGAGCCGGAAGGGGTCGCCATTGCGATCGTCCAACTGACAATCCAAGTCCTCTAAGAGTCGTTCGGCGTAGGCTGTTATGCGCATCGTCCATTGGCGCAATGGTTTGCGGTACACGGGAAAATCGCCCCGCTCGCTGCGGCCTTCATTCGTCACTTCCTCGTTGGCCAACACCGTGCCCAAACCCGGACACCAGTTGACGACGGCCTCTTGCTGATACGCCAGTCGATAGTTGTTGAGCACGGCTTGTTGTTGGGCCGCGGTTAGCGCAGACCAAGCGGCTTCGGTACCAACAACTTGGCGATCGGCGGCCGACAAGGCCCTGCCAGCGACAAATTGGGCCTCTAAGTCGGCAATGGGCTTGGCGCGTCCCTTTATTGGGCGGCCGTTGCCATCTTCCCAGACATCGTCTTCGTCGAAATAACTGTCGAAGAGTTGGGCAAAAATCCACTGAGTCCAACGGTAGTACGACGCCCGCGATGTGACCACTTCGCGAGTCCAGTCAAACGACAGCCCGAGAAACTGTAATTGGCTGCGTATCGCAGCGATATTTTGCTCGGTTACAGTCGCCGGATGGATGTTGTGTTCGATGGCGTATTGTTCGGCCGGCAAGCCAAAACTATCAAACCCCATCGGGTGCAGGACGTTAAATCCCTGCATCCTTTTGTAGCGGCTGTAGATGTCGCTGGCGATATACCCTTTGGGATGGCCAATGTGCAAGCCGGCGCCGCTGGGATAGGGAAACATATCGAGGATGTAGCACTTGGGTTTGCTATCATCAAAACCGCGATCGCCCGGGCCCAGCGTTTGATAGGTCTGCTCTTGTTGCCAATAAGCTCGCCATTTGGTTTCGATGTTTTGGAAGTTGTATTGTTTTTTGATTGACATAATAATCCTTATAAGACATTTATGGATAGAGGCGCTGCATTGTGCGCGGAAATGGAATCGTCTCGCGCACATGCTTAAGGCCGCACAACCAAGCGATCATCCGCTCAATTCCCATGCCAAAGCCGGCATGTTCAACCGAGCCGTAGCGCCGCAAGTCGAGATACCAGCTAAAGGCTTCTTGCGGCAATTGATGGGTGGCGATCTTGTGCTGTAAGATGGCGAGGTCGTCTTCGCGTTGACCGCCCCCGATGATTTCCCCATACCCTTCAGGTGCCAACAAGTCCATGCACAGGGCCAAGCGGTGGTCTTGGGCATCTTCCTTCATGTAGAATGCTTTGACCGCCTTGGGATAGCGATGGACGAAAACCGGGGCCTCGAACTGGGCCGCGAGCATAGTTTCGTCGTCCCCGCCTAGGTCGCTCCCCCATGCGATGTCGCTGCCCAAGTCCGTCAAGCGCTTGACGGCTTCATCGTAGGTTAGGCGCGGAAAGGGCCGACAGACCCGTTCGAGCTTGGCGGTGTCTCGCTCGAGCAGCTTTAGCTCGGCGCGGCAGCGGTCAAGCACGCGGTCAAGCAGGTACAAAACCATATCCTCGGCCAAGGCCATCGCCCCTGCCAAATCGCAATAGGCCATCTCCGGCTCAATCATCCAGAATTCGGTCAAGTGCCGACGGGTCTTGGACTTTTCCGCTCGAAATGTCGGCCCAAAACAATAGACTTTGCCCAAAGCCATAGCGGCCGCTTCCATATAGAGCTGACCGCTCTGAGTCAAATAGGCCGTGTCGCCGAAATACGCGGTCTCAAACAGGGTTGAAGTCCCTTCACAAGCCGCCGGCGTAAAAATCGGTGCATCTACAAGCACAAAGTCGCGCGCTTCCATGAAGTCGCGGCAGGCCTTGCAGATTTCGCTGCGGATCTTGAGAATGGCCCCAGGCCGCATAGACCGCAGCGCTAAGTGGCGATGGTCGAGGAGAAAGGACACCCCGTGTTCTTTGGGCGTAATGGGGTATGGCTCGGCCTCCTGCACGACTTCGAGGTGAGAAACTCCCACTTCATAGCCGATGGGTGCGCGCACTTCCTGCCGCACTTGGCCGCGGACTACCAGCGAAGACTCTTGCGGCAAGCGATCGCATTGCTCAAACAGCTCGGCGGCGACTTCCCCTTTAAAAACAACGCATTGCACTACGCCACTGCCGTCGCGCAATTGCAAAAAATGCAGTTTGCCGCTCGAGCGCTTATTGTACAGCCAACCGCGCAACACCACTTGTTGGCCCTCATAGCGGCCAATGTTAGCCACCTGAATTAACTCCGTTTGCTTATCCATATACTATAAGTTATCCGCAGATGACACCGACGAGCCATCGTAGTGAGTGTTCAAAAGAAGATTCGCATTACTATATAATAAAAGCAAGGGCCATCGAGTCTAGCTCGATAGCCCTTGCTCTGCTTAGCGCAAAACCGCCACTTACTTTTTGAGCAGGGCCTTGTGGCTGAGCCGCATTTTGCCGCCGGTGTCGATTTCGAGCACCTTGACCGCGATCTTGTCTCCTTGTTCAACGACGTCTTCGACTTTGTCCACGCGCCGATGTGCCAGCTCGGAGATGTGCAGTAGGCCCTCTTTGCCGGGCAAAATTTCGACGAAGGCCCCAAACGGCATGACCCGTTTGACCACCCCGTCGTATTCCTTGCCCACCTCGGCGTCGGCTGTGATACCCTCAATCATGCGCCGCGCCTCTTCGGCCGGGCCGGCTTCAACCGAGGCAATGGTAATCGTGCCGTCTTCATCGACATTGACCGTGGCACCCGTCTTTTCGATCTCGCGGATGGTTTTGCCACCCGGGCCGATGACCGCGCCGATTTTGCTCTGATTGATCTTGACAAACTCAATACGCGGTGCCCAGCGCGAAAGCTCAGGCCGCGCCTGGTCCAAGCATTCGTTCATAAGGGCCAAAACCGTGGCCCGGCCCTCTTTGGCGCGGTCGAGGGCTTCCTTAAAAATGTCTAGCTGCAAGCCCTGGATTTTGATGTCCATCTGAATCGCGGTAATCCCGTCCTTGGTGCCAGCTACTTTGAGGTCCATGTCGCCGAGAAAATCTTCGGCGTCGCGGATGTCGGTCAGCAACTCGTACTCGTCCCCTTCCTTGACCAAGCCCACGCCCGTGCCGCACACCGCAGTTTTAACCGGAATGCCAGCGTCCATCAAGGCGAGAGAGCAGCCACACACGGTGGCCATAGAGCTGGAACTGCTCGACTCGGTAATATCCGACACCAAGCGAATCGTATAAGGAAAGGACTCTACCGATGGGATGACCGGCTCTAGGGCGCGCTCGGCTAGATGCCCATGGCCGATATCCCGCCGTCCCGGACCGCGCTCAAAGCGCACTTCGCCGACCGAATACGGTGGGAAGTTGTAATCCAAGTAATAGGACTTAAACCGCTTGCCTTGCAGATCGTCGGCCATGCGCTCGTCGAGCTTGGTACCCAGCGTCGCCACGCAGAGTGCTTGCGTCTGTCCGCGCGTAAACAGCGCCGAACCGTGCGTCCGCGGTAGCACCGTGCTCTCGCAGGTGACGTCGCGCACCGCGTCGAGTGCCCGGCCGTCAATGCGTCGCTTCTCCTTGAGGATCATGGTGCGCATGTCGGCCTTGAGCAGCGCCTCTAGCTCGGATAAGATGAGCTTTTCCGATTCTGGAAAGCGCTCGGCTAACTGCGCCAAAACATCGGCATTAATCGCGTCGATTTGCTCTTGCCGCTCTTCTTTGTGCGGACTTCTGTTGGCCTCGGCGATCCGCTCTTGCGCCAGTTCGGCAACCGAACGGACCAATTCGGGATCGGCTTCTGCGACCTCGATGACAATTTTTTCCTTACCTACTTCAGCAACCAGCCGCTGCTGTAGCTCAACCAGTTCGGCGATGCACTCGTGGCCAAAGGCCAACGCATCGACCAGATCTTGCTCGACGATCTCGTGGGCACCCCCTTCGACGCTGACGATGGAATCGGCCGTGCCGCAGACCATGATTTCGAGGTCGGACTCCTCTAGCTGGGTCGAGGTCGGATTGGCGACGAACTCGCCGTTGATGCGCCCGACCCGCACGGCTCCCATAGGGCCAGCAAAGGGAATGTCGGAGATGCTCAAAGCCGCCGAAGCCCCGATTAAACCCAAGACATCGGCATCGTTTTCGCCATCGTATGAAAGCACCGAAACATAGACTTGGAGCTCATAGGGAAACTTCTTGGGAAACATTGGCCGGATGGGATGGTCTATTAATCGGGCACTCAGGGTTTCCTTTTCAGAAGGGCGCCCTTCGCGCTTGAAGATGTTGCCCGGTATCTTGCCACCGGCATAGGCCTTCTCCCGGTAATCTACGATCAAAGGCAGAAAACCTCGATCCTCCGGCGTGTTGGTCCGGCAGGCCGTTACCAGCACTACGGTCTCTCCGTATTGCACCCACACGGCGCCATTGGCTTGCTTGGCGATTCTGCCCGTTTCCAGCGACAGACTCCGCCCACCTATTTCATGTTCTAGTTTAGTCATTAGATATATCTTTTGCTCTTTCCTTTGAGGTTTTGAATTTTGTGCAGCACCCGCGCAGCGGACACCGCGGTGACTAGCTCAGTGCGAGCTAACGGCGCAATCCCAACTCGCGGATCAACGCCGCGTACGCCTGCGGATCTTTCTTTTGGTAGTAGCTTTGCAATCGCCTCCTCTTGCCTATGAGAACAAGTAAACCTCGCCGCGTGGCAAAATCCTTTTGCTGGTCTTTGAGGTGTTCGGTCAGGTTGCGGATGCGCTCGGTGAGAATGGCAATCTGCACCGGGGTGGCCCCAGTACCGCCCTCTTGCCCGAACTGTTCGATCAGTTCTTTTTTGCGCTCAGTTGTTATCGACAACGTCAGCCTCCGTATTTCACGCCGCGCTTTCCGCCTTCAGCACTTGGAGGCGAATAGGGCGCGAGCTTGATGAATGTCTTGGCGAATTTGTCCTACCAGCTCGTCTGGACAGGCAAATGCGCGTTGGTCGCGCAGCTTTTTTATTAAGGCAACCTGTAGGAGCTGTCCATAGAGGTCGCCGGTAAAATCGAGTATGTGCAACTCAATGACGAGTGCTACTTCAGCGAATGTCGGCCGCGGGCCGACATTGGCCACGGCCGGTAAAACCCGACTACCGGGGTATTGGACTTCAGCCGCAAATACTCCCTGTGGCAAGGGCTTATCGTCTTGGGGTAACAAATTCGCCGTGGGAAACCCCAGGGTCCGGCCGCGTCCTTGGCCCCTGGTGACGCGGCCGGAAAAATGAATGCCAGCACCTTCCATCTAAGGTTGGCGCAAAACGCACAGGGGCCGCAATGCCCCCTGCTCCCAGCGCGCGAGACCAAACAAGGTTTGTGCTGCGTCAAAAACTGCGCAAACCTCGCGCGGGCCTGCGCCAGTGGGAAACTCAATTGTCTTCCCATGAGCAAAATCAACCAGCTTGCCGGCGTTTAGTTTTACGGCGGCCAACTCGCTTAAGGCCAGTCGCGGATGGACGAAGGCCTTTTCAATTTGGCCGGCTCTACTCAGACGGGCTACTTGGTCTAACGTCAGGGATTTGTCCAACCCCAGACCGCCGGCACGCAGGCGGCGCAATTGGGCCAAATAGGCACCCGTCCCTAAGGCGCACCCCAAATCGGCGGCCAGCGAGCGGATATATGTTCCTGCCGAGCAATGGATTTTCACCCTTAGTCTGGGAAAATCGTAGCCGAGCAACTCTATGGCGTGGATGTGGACCCGGCGAGGCTTGAGGGCAATTTTGTCTCCGCGCCGCGCCCGCTTGTACGAGCGCACCCCGGCTACCTTTACGGCGGAATACGCCGGCGGAACTTGATCTATAACCCCGGTAAAACCGCGCAGGGCTTGGGCTACGTTTTGGTCGTCGGGAGCTGTGTAGTCGGCTTGGTGGCGAATCGGCCCTTCGGCATCGCCTGTAGCACTGACAGCCCCCAGACAAATCTCAGCCTCGTATTCTTTATCCGCGCCACTGAGCCACCGGTTGAGCCGAGTGTAGCGCCCCAAGCAAACGACCAACACGCCGCTGGCCAAAGGATCAAGCGTACCGCAGTGCCCAATGCGCCGTAATTGCAACAGACGCCGAAGCGAGGCGATTATGTCGTGAGAAGTGGGACCTTTGGCTTTGTCGATGACTAAAACCCCGGTCCGGTCTAGATCAACCATGCTGCGACTCACCGAGACTATCGATTAGAGCCGTCAGGCGCGCGGCGCGCATGGCGGTGTCGTCGTATGTAACTCGCAACTGGGGTGCGTAGCGCAAGCGCATGCGCTGGGCGATTTCTCGACGTATAAAACCCAAGCCTCGCTGCATCCCTTGGAGTACCTGCTTTTTGTCGTCTGCATTGCCGAGTGTACTGACAAATATCGTGGCATAGCTCATGTCGGTGGAGAGTTCCACATCCACTACTTGGACCAGCTGCAACCGAGGATCTTTCATCCGTCCAACAATGTCGGTCAACTCGCGCAGCAACTGCCCGCGCACTCGGCTAATTCGTTGCGGGGAGGCCACCGGTCCTCAGTGTATTTCCATTTGATAGTCAAGGATGTGCACCCGGGGATCGCCTTCGACGAAGTTGACGATTTTAGTCAGCATCTCATCGCAGTGCTCAACGGCCGAACTGACCACCGCAACCCCCAACACCGCCCGCTGCCAGAGCGCGTGGTCATCTACTTCGGCCACAGCCGCGTTAAAGCGGTTGCGGATGCGTCCTTTGAGGCTGTTGAGGACTTGCCGCTTGTCTTTGAGCGAATGGCTATCGCCGATATAGAGTTGCACCGCACAGCTCATAACAATCAAAACAACTCAACCGCTCCTACAGCGTCCGCTCGGTCTCGACCGTAACCAAGGATTCAACGATGTCGCCTTCTGCGATGTCGTCAAAGCCCGCGAAGCCCATGCCGCACTCGAACCCCTCAGCAACCTCCCGCACGTCGTCTTTGAACCGCCGCAACGAAGTAAGATCCCCGGTAAAGACAACTTGGCCATCGCGCAAAATTCGCACCTGATTGCTGCGGGCGATGGCGCCATCTTGCACCAAACACCCACCAATCGTCCCCATGCGGGATGAAGTAAAGATCTGGCGGATTTCGGCTCGGCCCACCACCTGTTCTTCGGTCGTTGGCGCCAAAAGGCCAGCCAAGGCCGAGCGCACATCCTCGATGACCTCATAAATGATGCGGTAGTTGCGAATCTCCACGCCCTCCTGCACAGCGAGGTCCCGGGCCGAGGGTTGGGTGTTTACGTGGAAACCGAGCAAAATAGCACTAGAGGCCGCCGCCAACAGTACATCCGATTCCGAGATAGCTCCCACTGCGCTGTGAATGACGTGGACTCGCACTTCTTCGTGAGTTATGCGGCCCAACTCTTCAGCAATGGCCTCGACCGACCCATCGACATCGCCTTTGACCACCACCCGCAACTCTTGGATGTGGCCTTGCTGGATTTGATCGTGTAAGTCGCTCAGCGTAACCGTGCGCAGCTTGCGATGATCCTGCTCGCGCTTGAGGAGCTGCCGCCGCTGGCTGAGGTCTTTGGCTTCGCGCTCGGAATTGGCAACAGCAAAAGTATCTCCAGCCTGCGGTACCCCGGGCAACCCGAGCACTTGGACGGGCACCGAGGGTTTTGCTGTTTCGACGCGCTGGCCATGCTCGTCGAGCAGGGCGCGGACCCGGCCGCTGTGTACGCCGGTAATAAAAGGCTCGCCGACGCCCAGCGTTCCCTCTTGCACCAAAACGGTGGCAACCGGCCCCCGCCCCTTGTCGAGATGGGCTTCAACAATCGTCCCACGCGCTTTCTTATAGGGATTGGCCCGCAGCTCAAGCAACTCGGCTACAATGAGGAGCAATTCCAGCAAGTGGTCTATGCCTTGTCCGGTCTTGGAGGAGATTTCGGCGCAGGGAATCTGCCCTCCCCATTCTTCGATTAAAACTCCTCTTTCTGACAATTCCCGTTTGATCTTGTCTGGATCGGCCGTCGGCAAGTCTATTTTGTTAATCGCGACGACTAAGGGAACCTGCGCGGCCTTGGCGTGGTCAATAGCTTCAATGGTTTGCGGCATGACGCTGTCGTCGGCCGCCACGACCAAGATCACGATATCGGTTACTCTTGAACCACGCGCCCGCATCGCCGTGAAGGCTGCGTGGCCTGGGGTGTCGAGGAACGTCACGCCGCGACCGTCTTCCATGTTGATCACATACGCCCCGATGTGCTGGGTAATGCCGCCAGATTCCCCCTCAACCACCTTGCTTTTGCGCAAGTAGTCGAGCAACGAGGTTTTACCGTGATCGACGTGGCCCATGACGGTTACAACCGGTGGACACGGCTCGGCTTCGCCGACTTCTTCCTCCTCGACGATCTCATCCAGCTCGACTTCTTCGGCCTCCAGCGGAACCACTTCAAAGCCAAACTCATCGGCCAGCGTCTGCATGGTGTCCATATCGAGGCGTTGATTGATCGTCGCCATGGTACCCAACTGCAAACACAGGGCGATCACTTCGCTGACCTTAACCCCGAGTTGTTCGGCAAATTCGCCGAGCGTGATAAACTCACTGACCTTGATCTGGCGAACCTCACCGGCTTCCTCGGCACCGTCTTCGCGCGGGCCGCGCTCGTAGCGTCGGCGCACGCGCCCTTCGTTGAGCTGACTCAAGGTCCGCCGCACGCTTTCTTGGACTTCCTTGGCATCGGGTGCCCCTTTGCGCCGTTTCCCGCGGCGGCGCTTGGTCGGCGACCCAGACAAACTGGCTTGGGCTGTTACTTCTCGCTTCTCGCCCAAGCCCTCACGGATACTTTCTAAACCGTCTGGCCCCTTGCCGCGCCGGCGACCGCGCCGGCGACCGCCCTCGGCCTTGTCGGGCAGGGGCACGGCGCGGTCCTCGGCCTGCCCTTCGGCGCCCTGCTTACGAGTCGTCGCCGTCTTTTTGCGGCGACGCTCAGGTCGCAAGCTATCGGCCTGTTTGCGGCTGTCTTCTTTGGCCTTCTGCCGCTTTACTTCCTCTATCGAGCTTTTCTTCTCTTCAGCCAGTTTGCGGTCAATAGCCTCCAACATCTCGGGCGTAAGTACGCTCATATGGCTTTTAACTTCCATATCCATGCCCTTGAGCATGGATATGAGCGCATCACTGGACAGCTTCTGTTCTTTGGCTACTTGATATACCCGACGCTTTTCCAAAACTATCCCCTCAGCTACTCAGAATCAGCCCTTTGGTCTGTCTCGTCTTCTCCACTTACAGCCGGCGCGGCCAGCGCTTCTTCACTCTTTTGCCCAGCCGCTTCTTGCTCAGCGGCGATCAATGCTTCAATATCGACTTCACCATGTTGGGCAAGGTACTCGGCGGCAGCACTCTTTACTCCTTGGGCGGTTTCGGCCAACTCTAGACCCGGTACGGTCTGTAATAGCTCTGTATCGGCCTCGGCGATCGCGGTGATGGAGTCGAAACCGGACGTGGTCAAACTCAGGGCGATCAACTCGCTAATACCATTTATCTGGCGGAATACTTGCTGGTATTTCTCCTGCTTGGCGCGGCGCTCTTGGTATTGCTCGTCGGTGATGATATCGAGGCCCCAACCCGTTAGTTGGCTGGCGAGCTTGGTGTTTTGGCCGCCCTTGCCAATGGCCAGCGATAGCTGCTCCTCTTCGACTATCACCACTGCGTGCCGACGGCGCGAATCCGTAATGCAGCGCACTACGGTGGCCGGACTTAGGGCGCGGCTTATGAATATATCCGGCTCGTCAATCCACGGAACGATATCTATGCGCTCGCCACTCAATTCTCGGACGATGGCTTGTACCCGCGATCCTTTCACCCCCACACAAGCCCCGACCGGATCGACGCGTTCGTCGCTGCTGCTGACCGCAATTTTGGCTCGCTCGCCCGGCTCGCGGGCCACACCGTGAATATCGACGATGCCCTCGGCTATCTCCGGCACTTCTGTGGCAAAGAGCTTGCGGAGGAATTCGGGTCGCGTGCGAGAAAGCAAAACCTGCGGCCCGCGGCTCGACTTGAGTACCTCGTATATATAGCCTCGCACCGCATCGCCTTGGCGGTAGCGCTCGCGGCGGATTTGCTCTTTGTATGGCACGGCGGCCTCGGCCCGACCCAGGTTGAGAATGATGTCGCCGTGGCTGATTTGTTGCACAGTACCGGATTCGACCAGACCGACCCGACCAATAAATTCGTCGTATATTCGCTCGCGCTCGGCTTCGCGGACCCGCTGAATGAGAATCTGCTTTGCGGTCTGGATGGCGTTGCGGCCAAAATCGGCGAAATTGAGTGGCTGGACCAGCACAGAGCCCAATTGGGCATGAGGGTCGATGTTGCGGGCATCGGCGAGGAGAATCTCTAAGGATGGCTCGACCACTTCTTCAACGACGGTCTTGCGGGCGTACACGGCCATTTTGCCCTGGGCCGCGTCGATGTCAACTTCGTAATTTTCGCTATTGCCGTAGTGCCTTTTGGCGGCTGAAATTAGGGCGTCGGCAAGAGTTTGTACCACCAACTCCCGATCGACGTTTTTTTCGCGAGCAATCTGCCCCAAGGCTTCGACGATATTTGCGTTGTTCATGACTGTTTTCTCGACCTTGACTACTTACAATTCTGGTTCGATGTTGGCTTTGGCAATATCAGTGCGTGCCACGATCTCGGCTGGGCTGTCAAGCTCAATCTGGTCGGCTTCCCAAGCGACCAGCCAACCTTTGATGGCTCGGCCAGACGTGAGTACGACTTTTAACCGCCGGCCCTGGGCGCGGGCAAAATCCCCATCGGTCTCTAGGGGCCGGTCCAATCCGGGCGAAGAAACTTCGAGCCGATACCGTCCGGTAATGGGATCTTCGATGTCGAAAAGATCGGCCACTTCGCGACTGATCGACTCGCAGGTAGTCAGGGTTATGCCGCAATTTTTGTGAACCAATAATCTGACTAGCTGATTACCTTGGGCGCCGCTGAGTTCAATATCGACGAGTTCGGCCTCGTGCTCGCGGACAATCGGTCCGACAAGAGCGACTAAATCGGCCTTTAGGGCGAATTTATCTACGGCGGAAATACGCGCTTTTCCCCCTCAACAAAAAAGCGGGCTATAACGCCCGATTGGGATTATAAAATATGGGATTATATTGATTTAGGCAAGACGATTTAACAGCCACAACCAAGTGCCAACTCTTAGAGGAAGCGCAAAATCTCGCGCAGTTCTTTTTTAGTTTCTTCGATCATGCTAAGTGCAGCCTCCTGGTTCTGTGCGGATTTGGGGTTTGGCCGCTCCCCGATTGATTCAGGCTGGCCTTGTTGTTTAGTCAGCCAAGCAGGTACTTGCTCGCCAACTTGACGCAGGAGTTCAGGTTCGTCTTTGAGCTTTTTCTTGACGCCCTGCGTGGTATAGCGCTCCTCGTAGAGGAGGCGTTTGAGCAATAGAATGATGCCTATATCTCGCTCTCTATAGGCTCTGTTTTTACCACCGAGCGCACGACGCGGTCGCAAACACGCAAACTCCTTCTCCCACGCCCTGAGCGTATAGGGTTGTAGCTGGGTGAGTTCGGCGACTTCACTGATGCTGTAATACAGCTTGTTTTGCAATGGGTTTTTCACGATCGCACTTCCCTGTATCCTTTGCGATGACGCCAGACAATGCGCAAGGGCGTTCCCTCAAAATCAAACTCCGACCGCAGTCGATTTTCGATATGGCGTCGATAATTTCCCGGCACCGAGCGAGACCGATTCGTAAAGATCGTAAACGCCGGCGGGTTAATCGCATGTTGGGTGGCGTAGAGCAAGCGAATGTCGCGGCCTGCTTGCGTTGTTAGGTACTCGGCGGATAGTTGCTGAATAATCTTGTTCAAGCGCGCAGTGGGAATCCGCGTCCGGCGCTTGTTGCCCACTGCGGCGACTACTTCAAGGCACTTGTGAACCTGCCGCCCGGTCAAACCCGATATGCACAGCACTGGATAGTTGCGCAAAAAGGGATAGCGATTGCGCAACGCGCCGCGATATTCATTGGCAGTGCCTTGGGCGACTAAATCCCATTTATTGATCGCCACCACCAAGCCGCAGCCTGACTTTATCACTTGCTCCATGATGCGAGCATCTTGCATGACCCATCCCTCGGTACCGTCTATGAGCACAACCGCTACATCGGCTTGGTCGATGCTATTGGCTGCCCGGCGCGTGCTGTAGAATTCTACCGGGTCATTGACTTTAGATCGCCGCCGCAAACCGGCCGTATCGACCAACTGCAGGTGATTGCCCTGCCAAGCCAAGCGCAATTGAGTCGGGTCTCGGGTCGTGCCGGGCCGGTCGTGGACGATGGAAACCTGATAACCGGCGAGGCGGTTAATAAGCGTGGATTTACCCACGTTGGGCCGCCCCACCAAGGCAACCCGAATCGCCGCCTGGTCCCATTGCGTCCCATACGCCTCGGCCTCGTCAAAGAGCGCAATCAGCGCGTCGAGCAAGTCCCCAGAACGCCGCCCAGTCACAGCCGAAACCGGTAGGGGATCCCCCAAGCCCAACCGGTAGAATTCGTCGAGCGGCGCAATCGGCCCGGCCTCATCAACCTTGTTGACGGCCAGCAAACACTTCCCGCCTCCACTGCGCAGCATGGCTCCCAGCTCTTGGTCAAGGTCGGTCAAACCTGTAGTCCCATCGCAGAGGAAAATAGCTATATCCGCTTCTGCCAGTGCATTGGCCGCTTGCGAGCGCACGGCTGCGGATAGCGCATCGTTGGCACCGGGCATATAGCCACCCGTATCGACCAGCGTGAAAGTCCGCCCACCCCACTCAGCCTCGGCGAAAATTTGATCGCGCGTGACGCCGGGCTGCCCATCGGTTATGGCCCACCGGGTCCCCAAGATGCGGTTGAAAAGAGTCGATTTGCCCACATTGGGCCGACCGACAATCGCCACGATGGGGCGGCGATGGCTGGCGACGGTTTGGGTGCTCATTTTTCGCGCCCGATGTAGTAACCAAGCTCGGTTAGCTGTCGCCCCTGGCCTTGCACGTCCACGCCTTGATCGGTCCAAACGCGCTCAAGCGATTCGACCAAGTCGTACCCCCCGACCGCAAGAGGGACCCCAGCCTCCTCGGCCAGTTGCGGCACGGTCATGTCGTCCAATGTCAGCCCCTCGCCATTGACACAATTGGGCGGCAGCAAGACTAAATCCCGCCGGATTCCATCGCGCAGTCTTACCGCCATATCGCGGCCGGTCAGCAGGCCCGACACGGTGATGCCGCGGCCGAAAAAATCGTTATCTACCGGCAGGAGATCGATCTGTATGTTCTCGATGGCATTGAGTCTGGTTACTAAAGGCGCGAGAATGCGCTCGGCTAAGCGGCCGGTCAGCAGGCCAATCCGCATGGCCTTGGCCGTGCGCGCTGGCAACCGCTTGCTGGCCTCGTCCCAAGTGTCGAGGAAGGAGCAAACCATGCCGATGCCGTTTTCTAGCTGGGGAAACGCATCGTAATACGACGCGGCTGGCAGGGGCCGGCCCGTTAGCAAAAAAATCTCGTCCGCCGCATAGACAAACCGCTCGCCAAAACGCGCTTTGAATTGCGCGCCCCACAATTCGGCTGCATCTGCGTACTCAGCGGCCTTGGCCGGAGTCACCGGATCGAGTTGGGCCAGCTTGTGCCGATGATCCGTCAGCCCTACCGGCACTAATGCCACCGAGCGGACCGCAGGATAGTACGCGGACAAATCGGCCACCGTGCGCTCTAGATGCGGCCCGTCGTTCCAACCCGGGCAGAGCACGACTTGGGTGTGCATTTCAATGCCGTTGGTGGCCAGTTTGTGCAAGCGTTCGTTGATATCGACAGTCGCTTTTGTGCGCCCAAGCATGACTTGTCTCAGCTCGGGGTCGGTCGCGTGGACTGAGATGTATTGCGGCGTCAGTCCTTGTTCAATAATGCGGTCTATATCGCTTTCGCGGACGTTCGTCAGCGTCACGTACGAGCCGTGGAGAAAGGAGAGCCGAAAGTCGTCGTCCTCAAAATACAGGTTGCGCCGCATGCCCTTGGGCATTTGATGAATAAAGCAGAACACGCATTTGTTGTTGCAACTGCGCAGGCGCATATCCTCAAAGACCAGCCCTAAGGACTCGCCGCTGTGGCGCTCGATTTCGGCCTCGTACCGTTCTTTGTCGCGCTCAATTTCTACGCAGATTACCTCTTCGGCGCTGTTGACCTGCACATCGATCAAGTCGCGCACTTCTTCGCCATTGATGCGCAAAATGCGATCGCCGATGCAAAATCCGGCGCGGGCGCCGAGGCTATCGGGCTCAATTTGTTTTACGACAACCATAGTAAATCAAGCAATTAATCTCTGTATCATAATGTGGGGCAATACGTTCTATCGGTAAAGGTATGTGGATATTGCGCCGTCGGCAATAGTATAAAAAAATAAAAAATCCGCCCGACTCAGTTAGTCAGGCGGATAATGGAGCGGGAGACGGGAATCGAACCCGCGACATCAAGCTTGGGAAGCTTGCGTTCTACCCCTGAACTACTCCCGCTAATTTTTGCGTCTAAGGTAAGCCAAGGTCTCAATCGCTGTCAACCCGCCCCACGCCCCCAGCGATACGCCCACTCGCCGACGATGCGTTGGACGACGCCCGCCTTTCCCCATACGTCGAGGTCTAATTCGCGCAAGCGGCGGTCGCGGCGGCACCACGTTATTTGCCGTTTGGCCAAGTGGCGAGTGCGCTGCTTGATCTGTTCGATGGCTTCTTGCCAAGGGCAATCCCCGGCCAGTGCCCGGCACATTTCGAGATAGCCCAACGTCCCCAAGGCGCTATCGCTTAGACCGTAGCCCATGGCGCACAAGGAGCGGACTTCCTCGCCCCAACCTCGGGCAACCATCTGTTCGACGCGCTGGTCAATTCGCTCATAGAGCCGACTGCGCGCCATGGTTAGGCAGATCATTTGCGGTTGCCGCACCAGTGGCTGTTGTTGGCGCTCTCGCCAGAGCTTGCTGAGCGGACCCTGCTCCGCCATCGCGACCTCTAACGCCCGCAGAATTCGCTGTGTGTCGCCCGGCTGCAACCGCGTTTGGGCAACCGGATCTCGCCGGCCCAATTCTTGGTAAAGGGACGCCAGCCCTTGGCCATGTAGGCGCTTTTGCAATTCAGCGCGGATTGGTGCGTATTCGGTTTCATCCTCAAAGCATCCGTCCAGTGTGCTTTGCCAGTACAGGCCCGTCCCGCCGACCAGTATGGGAAGACCCCCTCTGTTCCAGACCTCTGCAATGATGCTCCGTGCGGCCCGAGCATATGCCCCCGCGCTGTAGCTTTGCTCGGGATTGATCACATCGAGCAAGTGATGGGGGCATTGATTTTGCTGTTCAGCGGTTGGCTTGGCCGTGCCAATGTCCATGTAGCGGTAGATTTGCCGCGAGTCGGCCGAAATGATCTCCACTTTGGGCAAGTACTGAGCTGCTTGGAGAGCTACTTCTGTTTTGCCGGTGGCTGTGGGGCCGGTGATTAGGATGAGTGGTTTATTTAACATATTATATATTATATGTCGTTTTTTATTTTCCAGATCAAGTCTTGGCCGGCTTTTTCTATATTTTCGGCTTCAAAGTCGTAGCCAAGTGCTCGCACAGCTACTGGGCCAACCTCAAACTGCTCGTCTATGTTGCTGCTGGGATAGAGCAAAAAGGCTCGACGCGTACCAAGTTGCACAGCATAGGCAACCACTTGTTGTACATCGCTTTCTGAGGGACCATCGGCCTTGTACTTTGCATCAACTACCGCCAGCGGCTGCCCGGTTGCGGTCGAAAATAGGGCCATATCTAAGCGAAAGGAAAGGCGCTTTGTTCCCTTTAGTCTCGTGTGATACTGGGCTTCTAGTGCGACCTGGTGATTGAGCTTGTGGCCAATAAACGCCGTGCAAAACCGCTCGAATAAAGTCGGCATGTGCAGCAGGTACGCTGGCCCTTCCTCGGCCCCTATCCCCCAAGCCGGACTGCGCTGTTGGAGCAAAGGATAACACAGGGCATGCATAGGTCGGTAGTCCTCGTTTAGCCGATGGTACGCTATGCCGAGGCAATCGGCGGGGCGAATGTGGCGGTAATTTAGCTCGCTCAGTGGCCACCAAGCCCGGCTGACCATTTGCCGAACGCTCTGGCGGCGGAAGGCAAAGCGCCGCAGGCCGGACAGCGCGTTGGCCAAAATGCGGTTGTCGATGATATCGGGGGTGTGCTCTGCAAACCGACAGTAGGGATGGATGTCTAAATAGCTGCGTTGCGGCCACGTGCGCCCCCGCACCCACCGACTGGGACCTTCGCGGGTTTGATAGTCCCAAAACAGTCCGCGCCGCACTCGTTGTAAGACCTGACGTGCGAGCACCTCGGCCCAAAATTCGTATATATCCCCCATGGTCGCCGGGGCCTGGTGCTCGCTTATTTTGGGTAACTGATAGGCATATTCTAGCATCGACATGAGCAGCGAGCAGCGTACTTTGGGGTTGATTTCCAAGGCAGCATCCGCGCCCAGTGGCACTACGCCGACATAACCCCGCGATCTGAGCTGATAACACTGGCCATTGAGCGGGCTAGGGAAGCCAATTGCCAATTCTTTTGGATATTGGCCGTGCAGGTCCAAGACCTGTTTGACCGCCAGCTCAGCCTTTGGAATCGCGGCCACTTCCTCTTCGTTTAGCCTGTAGCGTCGCACGCCTAGTCCTGCAAACGCCCGACGACCTTAGCCCAACGAAAGCGCGCCATCTGATCCGGGCGGTCGAAAAACACCTCCTCCAGATACGGCTCGACTTCACCTTGCCAAATATGCGCCAGCGCTGTTGCGATATCGCCGACCATGAAAAAAGAAATGCCCAGTTGGCAGTCCTCGTCCCCAATAGATTGATTTATTTCTTTTAAGAGCGCGACCAATTTCTCCGGCGGTATCCCCTTGTTATCGAGATAATGGGCCAAAAGATGGTAGTTGGGTCGCAGCCGGATAAAGCTGAATCGTCGCCGCATGGCTTGGTCAACCAAAGAGATCGACCGATCGGCGGTGTTCATCGTGCCGATGAGATAGACATTGGCGGGGATCGAAAATTCGGCACCGCCAGCCGCCAGCGAGATTGAGCGGTGGCGGTATTCCAACAAGTACATTAGCTCGCCAAAAACGCGGGCCAGGTTTGCGCGGTTGATTTCGTCAATGATCAACGCGCAGGGGCTTGCTTCGGCTTGGCCGGCCTTGGCGCAAAACCGCCGAAAGTGCCCAGCAGCTAATTCGTAGCGCAGGGCACCCGCGGCTGCTTGGGGTCGAATGCCCTGGACGAAATCCTCGTACGCGTACGAGGTGTGGAATTGGACCAGCTCGCTAAAACCGCCGCCACGGACCAGATAGCGGGCTAGGCGCTCGGCCAAGTACGTTTTGCCGGTGCCGGGCGGGCCGTACAGGATGAGCTGCTTTTTGCGCCGCCATTGACCCATCCACTCCTTTAGCTTTTTTGCGCTGTAGCCGGTCTCGGCGGTGAAGGTTTGGGCGTCGTAATTTGCCCCCACCCGGGTGCCGCCGCGAGCGTGCCGTTCTACCACCTCTTGGATCTGTTTCATGCGCGGTTCGAATTCGCTTTCGGAAACGACTGGCTGTAATGGCTCAACCGCAAAGGGCCTAACGCGCAGATGCAGGCCGGTTTGTCGCAAAAACTTCGGCTGAGCGGGCACACAGCGATACACTCTTAGCACCGTCAGCCAAATGTCCCGCTCAATCCCCGCCCGCCATGCTTCGACGACTTGGGCCGTCCACGGCGTCAGTTCGGCGGCCAGCGCACTGACCCAAGCGGCATTGGGCAGCTTGAAGTAGCCTACCGGCACGGCCAGCGAATCCACCAGTCCACGTTCTGCCCAGCGCTCGGCTTGCTCTGGGTCCCTAAAGTCTTTGGCCGACCACCCGGTGTCCGCTTTTGCCTTGGCGTAATAACACGCGACCTCACTTTCCCATAAGGGCATGGCTTTTAGCAGTCGCGTGCCGCGCATAATCGCCATGGTCTCGCCCGCGGCCAGTGCGGCAACCTCGGGACCGGGGCGACGCAAAAGTCGGTCGTACGGCCCGGTCAGAGGCTTGTCTAAGCGCAGGCGGATAGACTTCAATTGAGCCATCGCACGTATCCTCTCTGCAAAATAATAGGTTTAGGCCGCTCTTTTCAAAATCCGGGGCTTGTGGGCTACCGACTCTATTTGGCGGTGGCTAGGGCTAATTTGACGGGCCATTGGCGTTGAGGATGCGCAATGCTTATGATAAATCGCGTCATGCCTACAGCCATTGCCAATGTTCTCGCCCAGCGCTACGCCAGCCAAGCGATCCAAGACCTGTGGTCTGAGCGCGGCCGCATCGTCCTCGAGCGCGAGCTGTGGATTGCCATTCTCAAAGCGCAGCGCGACTTAGCGCTGGATGTGCCCGCCGCCGCTATCAGCGCCTACGAGCGGGTCAAAGATCGAGTTGACCTTGAATCCATCGCCCGCCGCGAAGCCGTTTTACGGCACGATGTCAAGGCGCGTATCGAAGAATTTTGCAGCTTGGCCGGCTGCGAGCACATTCACAAGGGAATGACCAGCCGCGATCTGACCGACAATGTCGAGCAGTACCAAATTCTCTGCTCCTTGCAGCATCTGCAAGTCAAATACGTGGCCCTCCTTTTGCGCCTAGGCCAGCGGGCCCTGCAATGGAAGGAACTGGCAGTCGCTGGCAGAACCCACTACGCGGCCGCACAACCCACGACGCTGGGCAAGCGCCTCGCCATGTTTGGCGAGGAAATGCTGGTCGCCTTTGACCGCCTCGCCGAACTCGTCCAGCGCTATCCCCTGCGGGGGCTAAAAGGCGCCGTCGGCACAGCTATAGACCAACTGACGTTGCTCGACGACGACGCCAGCAAGCTCGATCAACTCCAAGCCCGAGTGCGGCACCACCTCGGCTTTCAACGGGAATTAGGCGCCGTCGGCCAGATTTATCCCCGCAGTCTCGACTTTGAAGTGTTGAGCTGCCTCTACCAGCTCGGAGCGGGCATTGCCAATTTGGCCCGAGTCATTCGCCTGATGGCCGGCCACGACATGCTCACTGAGGGCTTTGCCGCCGGCCAGGTCGGCTCTTCGGCTATGCCACACAAAATGAATTCTCGCAGCAGCGAGCGCGTCAATGGGTTGCAAGTCGTCCTCGGCGGCTATGTCCACATGCTCGGTGGACTGGCTGGCGATCAGTGGTTTGAAGGCGACGTCTCCTGCTCGGTCGTGCGCCGCATAGCCCTTCCCGATGGATTCTTCGCCTTTGACGGCATGATCGAAACCACGCTTCACATCCTCGACGACATGGGCGTCTATGAAGCGGTAATTGCCCGCGATCTCGACCGCTATTTGCCCTTCCTCGCTACCACGACTCTGCTGATGGCAGCCATCCAACGCGGTGCCGGCCGCGAACAGGCGCACTCGGCACTTAGAGAGCATGCCCTAGCCGCGGCTATCGACATGCGCGAACAAGGCCCCAGCGATTTGGCGCGTCGCTTGGGCGCAGATTCTCGCTTTCCGCTCAGTGAAAAAGAAATTTCCGCCACGATCTCCCGCAGTCGGCACCTGACCGGCGCAGCCACTGAACAAGTCGAGCTTTTCGTCGGTCGGGTAGAGCAATTGGCCGCCGCCCATCCAGCAGCACACGCCATTGAAAAGGGGCGGCTGCTCTGATGCGATACAAGCGCGTCCTGCTCAAGCTGAGCGGAGAAGCCGTCTCCGGTGCGCACGACGTGGGATTCGACCCTGAATCCCTAGAGCACATTGCCGACGAAGTCCTCACCTTGCACGCCTGTGGAGTCGAAATATCCATCGTCATTGGCGGCGGCAACATATTTCGCGGCACACTTGCCAGTCAGTGGGGTATTGAACGGGCCGAAGCCGATAATATCGGCACCTTGGGCACGGTGATCAACAGCCTGATGCTGCGCGGGGTGCTGACCTCTAAATCCGATGTCGAGGTCCGGGTGATGAGCGCCATTCCCATTAACACAGTGGCCGAGTCTTTTATTCGGCTGCGCGCGATTCGCCACCTAGAAAAGCACTACATCGTCATCTTTGCCGCCGGCATTGGCAATCCGTATGTCACGACCGACTACACCGCGGCCCAGCGCGCGATTGAGACGCGGTCTCAAGCCCTGCTTTTTGCCAAGAATCAAGTCAGCGGCATCTTTACCTCCGACCCCCATGCCGATTCCCACGCCCGGCTCTACCGGCGGATGCACTACAATACGATTATTCAAAAAAACCTCACCATCGCCGACCAATCCTCGGTCTTGTTAGCGCGCGATCACAAGATGCCCATGCACTTTTTTGACTTCTCTGACAAGGGCACCATAGAGCGCATCTGCCACGGCCAAGACATCGGGACTTTGGTGGCAGATGTCGATGAAGACATCGTAGAATAAAAAAAGGCCGTCCCGCTATCGGGACGGCCTTTTCTTTTTGAGGCTTTATTTTTAAAACTCGTATGCGAAGGAGAACCGATGCGCGCCATTGGTCTCAGTCAAATCCAATCCAATGTCATACGCATAGTCGAACACCAACTGGTTCCACTGATAGCCCAACCCCGCATTCAATCCCCCACCAGCGTCCTCGGTCAACAAACGACGACCCCCCGCCCGCAACAACAACCCCTCCACCAACTGCGTCTCGCCCCCAACCAACAACCCGTGATCCGAGCCTTCACCCGTCAAATCGCGACGCACATACTGAACCGAAACCAGCGACTGACTGCTCAGACGATACCCAACCCCCACTTGCACATCCAGCGGCAGCGCTCCTGCATCCGGGTCGTCGGCCACCTCGCCATAGGACACATTCGGCTGATTGATATTCTTCAACAAAACCCCCACCTGCGCCCCTTGCACCGGACTCTGCCACAACAAACCCAAATCAACCCCGACATTGCCCGCGCTTTGGTTCGAAAGCGGATCCGCCCGGCCCCCATCGTCGGGAATCGGCCCCACGCTCCAAAACAAATACTTGGCCGACAAACCCACCTGAAGCCGACGCTGAACCTGATACGACAGCGACACAAACGCGCCGTTTTCACTCATCAGCGACGAGCCTATCCGCTCATAGCCCAAACCCAAGCCCACCTTATCGCCCAACGGCTGCGCATAGGACACCACGTGTTGACCCAGATCGTCGCCTTCAATGCCCCCATACAACAGAGACACATTCGTGTACGATACCTGACGACGGGACACTTGACCCAAGCCCGCCGGATTGGCAAACACCGCATCGGCGTTGTCGGCTACCGCCACAAAACTGTTGCCCAAACCCTGAGCACGCGCCCCCGAACCCACATTCTGAATGTTGACAACCCCATCGCTGGCCGTTGCCAGCAGGGCCGCACAGGTGATGCTAATTGCAATTTTCATACGCTTGCCTCCTCCACTTGGTGAGATGCGCTTGTCTTGTAATGTATGGCCATATTTTAATATATAAATTATAGGCTATCAACCGTCAATAAAATAGTACTGCGCCCCTAGATTACTTCCTTGACGAGTCAAGACCTTATAGTCGTTATTATGATTTTTCTATAGAACTTAACTCTAAACTCACGAGGTGAACTTTGGCCACTATCAAAGCGACCAATATAGTCCGGCACGAGGGGCATGTCAGCCGCGAGCAACGCGAACGCCTGTTGCACCAACAAGGGGTGTTGATCTGGCTGACGGGCTTGCCAAGTTCGGGCAAAAGCACAATCGCCTATACCGTCGAACACGCGTTGGCCGCCCGCGGCCATTTGGCCTATGTCCTAGATGGCGACAATATCCGCTTTGGGCTCAATAAAAATTTGGGCTTTTCCGCTGAAGACCGGGCGGAAAATATCCGGCGGATCGGCGAAGTAGGAAAGCTCTTTGTCGATGGAGGTTTCCTAACCCTCGCCAGCTTTGTCAGCCCTTATCGGGCCGACCGCGATGGAGTGCGGGCACTGATGGCAGCGGGCGATTTCGTCGAAATTTTCGTCAGTGCCCCAGTCGAAGTGTGCGCCGACCGCGATCCCAAGGGCCTCTACAAAAAGGCACAAGCCGGCGAAATACCCAATTTTACCGGCGTTTCAGACCCCTATGAAGAACCTCAAAAGCCTGAATTGGTCATCGAAACCGACACCGCAACCCCCTCGGAGGCGGCCGCGCAGGTCATCGCTCTATTAGAGAAAATGGGCAAAATTCAACCCAGCCAGCCTTAAGCAAACCCAGCCAGCCTATTTCTTCGGTCATCCACAATGAAGATCGCCAGATTCCCTGTTTTGCGTCTGCCAATGCGATGCACAAGATGCTGAAACAAGCCCTCCAGTACGGCCTAAGTTTAGGTCTGATGGGGCTTTTTATTTACTGGGCTTTTGCCGGGATAAACCGAAGGGAACTATGGGATGCGATGACCGGCCTCTCGCTGGTTTGGGGCCTAGTCATGTGCATCACAACGCTGGGGACTTTGGCATTGCGCGCTTGGCGCTGGCAGGCCCTCATGCGACCCTTTGCGCCGCAAGTGAACAACCTCAACGCGTCGCTGGCGTTAGCTATATGCTATGCGGCCAATGTGGCCGTGCCCCGTGCCGGTGAGGTTTTGCGCTGTGTCAGCCTCAAGTGGACCTGCGGGGTGAGCATAAGTGCCTTGATGGCCACGATAGTGGTGGAGCGCATTATCGATCTGTTTTGGCTCATCGTCTTGTTCTGGCTCATCGTCTATATCGATATTGCCCTGCCCGTCCTGTGGCTGCCGGGCGGTGCCGATCACGACACCATCGGCCTGCTCGCCCTAGCCGGCTGTCTGGTCGCGCTGGGAGCCTTGGTCTTGGTGTCGGTTTATCGAGAAAAAATTTTAGCTAGCATTCGCCCGCTGCTCGCCCGACGCGCTTGGGCAAGCGGCGAGCGAGTCCTCAAAGTCATCGAGACCTTCATCGGCGGGCTCTCGGCCCTGCGCCAACAGCCGACGACGTACTTTGAAATTTTCGTCAGCTCAGTCCTGCTCAATGCAGCCTATGTGTTTATTGTGTACGCGGCTTTTATCGGCATGGGCTTGCATCAAACATACTACCTCGACGCAACCGCGGCCCTGGCGATCATGGCTATCTCGTCGATCGGGGTGATCATTCCAACGCCTGGGGCAATTGGTTCGTACCACTTGCTCTTCGGCGAGGCCATGCACCGCCTCTACTCGGTGCCGCTGGCCACCGCCTTGGCCTGCGCTACGTTGACCCATGCTTTAGCAACGCTGACCTATATATCCATTGGCGGCCCAACTTTGCTATGGCAGTGGTACCGGAGCCGGCGGCGTAGGTTAGAAGATCCAAACGATTAGGATCGATCCCCCCACGTAGCCGAAGGCTTCTATAAGCCCGGCTCCCACATTCGGCTGCTCTTCGACCTGTTCAGCACCCAAGCGTGCGCCAGGTGCCAACAGCATATTGGTCAACTTGTGGATTAGGTAGAGCGCGACAAAGCCAAAAACCACGTCCAGGCCAAAAATTTTGAGACTTTCGCTCCACCCGGCGTAGTCGCCAGCCGCGGCAATGCTGATTATGTTGCCCATGCCTACCAGCACACCGCCGAAGGCCAAGCCAACCGCAGCATTGTCGCGCTCTAGTTCGCGGTGAATCGAATGTGGGGTAATCCACTCGTAGAGCAGCCCGACCACTACCAGCACCGCTTGCGCCAAAAGCCAGAAAACCACGCCGCTCCACAGCGGCCCTTCACCCAGCACAATGGCCAGCACGATCAGGCCATTGGCAATGTGCATCCCCGCCTCGACAAAAGCGGTCCCCATATTGTGATCTTCGATGACCTCCTTGCGGTTGTCGAAGTGGAACAGGAGCGCCCGCTCGCAGAGTACGCCGGCGATGACCATCAGGACAATCGCTAAGAGACCGTACTGGGCGATGCCTAGCAAGTCGGCTTGCCAGCCCAGCGAAGGGCCACTCAACGCCCCGCCTAACGCCAAGCAAATCCCAAAGAAATAGCCGCCCACCGCAACGGCCAGCGCGTGGTTGTTGCGGCCGAAGAGTTCGTCTTTGAGATTGACCCGGCGATATACTCGGGCATAGACCTGCTTGGCAACAAAGAGCAGGACAAAAGCCTCTAACAGATAGACTAGGGTCTGAGCCATCGTCGTTAAAATATCCACTGCGTTCCCCCTATTTTCCAAAGCGCGAAGAACCGCGTCCCCACCCGGAGGTAGTGCGGTTCATGCGGTTTTTGACTTGGCCGCTAAAGGCCTGGCGGCGGCTTTGCTGGCGCTGGTAGAATTGCGGTCGCGTCTTTTGGGTTTGCGATCCGCGCGAGCCAAAAGTGGGCCGCCCCCCTTTCACTGGCCCGTAGTACGGGCGGCCCCTTTCCCGATTGCGGCGATAGTCTTCCCAATCGCCCCGACCAACGCCCCATCCTCCCATTAAGTCGCGCATTAGTGCGTACTGGCCGTAAAATTGCCAAAATCCACCAGCGCCCCAAAACCCGTACTGAGGATTGCCGACGTATTGATAGCCAGGCGGATGCGCTTGATTGGCACCAGTGCGGCGACCGTCTAGCGACTTGGAGGCCACGACCATGCCGACGTAGTTATCATAGCGGTAGTAGGCCTGTTCGTTGACTTCCATCCAATCGGTGTGGCGTTCCTGATAGACGATGGTATCGCGCCCGGCGACGCGCTGCCCCGCAGCGGTCAGTATCTGAAAGCGGAGAAAGTAGTTGGGAAAAAACGAGCCTTCAACTCGGGTATCATCGACGATCAGGGAATACTCGGGATAGCGATCTAAGTCGCGCACCAATTCTCGCACGGGGTCTTTTGACCCGCAGGCAATCAGGCCCCACAACGCCAAGGCCGCTACGCGCCAAGCCATTTCAACTGCCCTCCGCCACCGGCAAGATGTCGGTGAATTGGTATTCTTCTACCTCTAAGCCCGCGTACGCGGCAAAGTCGCGCTCGCCCCACTGGCTAACAAAAAGCACCCGGCCTTCTGCGCCGGCAAACGACCAGCTGACAAATTCGCGCTCGGCGTCGGAGCCGTCTTTGCGGTACAGGCCGGCGTCGCTGGTGTTCCCCACGTATTCATCGCCGGCAAACCGCACTGTTTCAGGTGGGTCGCCGGCGGCGATGATCGCCGCTGCAATATCGCCTTCGATCGCATCGATGCCAATCGCCCGCGTCAAGGTCCAATAGGCTTTGCCGTCTTCTACAGCGCGTTCAAGGAAACGCACCTGATCGTCGGCCTGCAATTCCCACTCCTCGGTAGTATAGCCTTCGTAGTCATAACTTGCCCGGCCTATGACTTGCCAGGTTTTGAGGTCGTAATCAACCAGAAAGCCTACTTTCATAGTGCTGAGTGAATACTCCTGATAGGTCGGTTGGTCCTCGTTTGGGCGACCCCCCAACCATTTCCTTAAACCCATCTGGCACGTCCTTTCAAAACTGAGTGCTCCAACCTTGTCGATAATAACGCGCCAGCACCGGCCTATCAAGTCGGTTGGCCTGCACCGGCAAGCGGGCCATATCGCCGTCGAACACCGAGAGGGCACCCCAGACTTGGCGGTCGATATAGCGCGTGGGCACCGCAAAGGCGACTGCCGTCGGATCCAGCTCGGATCGGCCCGCCAAGTGAAACCCCCACTGGCCAAAAGACGGTACGGGCAAGTGATAAGAGTGAACGGCAAAGCCCGCCTCTTCCAAGGCGGCGGCAACACTCCAGTACGCCTCGCGGACGTGGTACGGGCTAGAAGCCTGAGTCGCCAACACACCTTGCGGACTGAGCAGCTTGCGGCACAGCCTATAGGCTTCGACCGAATAGAGTTTGGCCAAGCTCTCCTCGCGCGGATCGGGCAAGTCAATTAGTATCGCGCCATACGGCACGTGCTCGCGTTGCAAAAAGACAAAGCCATCTTCGTTGATCACGCGGACTTGGCGGCGATTTAAGGCGTTGTCGTTGAGTCGGGTCAGGTGGATATTGCGCCGGGCCAAGCGCGTAACCGCCGGATCGAGATCGACTAAATCGACGTGCTGGACCTCTTCGTACTTGAGCACTTCCCGCGCCGTCAGCCCATCCCCTCCGCCAATGATCAGCACTCTTGCGCGGGAGGGAGCCAACGCCAGCGCCGGATGCACTAGGGCTTCGTGGTAGCGATGTTCGTCAATGGAGGCGAATTGCAAGTGCCCGTTGAGATAGAGCCGCAGATGTTCGCCGCGCCGGGTCAGGACGATTTGCTGGTAGGGCGATTGTTCGCTGTGGACGATGCGGTCTTCGTATAAATCGCTTTCCCACCGCGCCCGCAACGCTTCCCCCTGCCATGCCAACGCCCCTAAGGCCGCAATAACCACAACTGCTTGCGCCCCGAGCCCGTGGAAGGCGCGCTGCTTGAGCAACTCCCCCTTAAACGCCAGCACCACGCCAAGGCCGAGGCCGGCGTTGACCAAGCCAGCGACCAGCGCCGTATGCAGGCTGCCGAGGAAGGGCAACAGGATATACGGGAAGAGCAACGAGGCCAACAAAGCCCCCAGATAATCAAGGGACAAAACATTAGACAACGCCGTACGCAGCGTACCGTGCCCGCGCAACAGCCGGGTGATCAGCGGCACTTCCAACCCGATCAACGAGCCAATCGACGTGCTCAACGCCAACATGCCAGCCCTAAAGTGGTCGGTGTATCCGTAGAGCACGTAGAGTACGCCAACCGAGACTCCGCCCAAAAAACCCAGCCAAATCTCTAGCTGGGCCAGTCGCGTCAGCAGTAAGTCATCGGCGACAAAGCGCGAAAGCCAAGAGCCAAGCCCCATTGCGGCGAGAAAAAAGCCGATTGTCAGGGAAAACTGCTCAACGCTATTGCCGAGGAAGTAGGACGACACGCTGCCGATGAGTAGCTGATAGACGATGGCGCAGACCGCGGCCGAGAAAATGGCTACCAGCAAAAACAGCGCACCCAGTCTAGGCATCCGCGAGCCCTCCCAGCGAGGAGGAATACGCCACGCCGAGACAGTCCATGGCCTGCTCTGCCGCCAGCATACCGGCAAAAATCGCTTCTTCGCACAGAGGCAGTCCCGTCGCATCGCACGAAGCAAAAAATATCCGCTCCATCGGCTGCTGCCGCCAAGCGGCCGACGGCCCCCAAAGCAACCCGGGACTGGGCCGCATCATTCCGTGCCCCCAGCGGTACAGATCGACGCGCTCAACCAGGTCGTCGAGCGCCGGGTGCGCGCGGCGCAAATCGGCCATGATCTGTTCGGTCCAAAATGAATGGTCTTGCGCCAGCAAGGTATGCCGGGCGTCCGCGAGTTGCTCGACAAAGGGCCAATAGTACAGCAACACGCGGCCACCGCCCGACTGATGGTCGGCGACCACATAGCCCAGCGACGGACTATCGTACAAGACATTGTCCCAAGTCGTCTGCTTAGCCGCGAGCGGCTCTTTGAGGAAAATCGCCGCTACCAGCCAAGGGCTATACTCAATGGCCGCCATGGTCTTGGCCTGTGCATCCGGCAGGTCTGCAATCGCATAAGGAGCCGTGTGGAGCTTGCCGGCGTATATCACGGTCCGAGCGGTCAGTTGCCGTTTTTCTTGGGTCGCCAAGTCAATGTAGCCCAACCGCACCTGCGACCGCTCCTCGACTAGACGAGCCACCAGAGATTGTCGCTTTATCTCGTTTTCTCCCAACCTGTTAGCAAGTTGTGTAACCAAGTGGCCATTGCCCTCGGGCCACGTCAGCGTGTGCGCTGGATACGCTTCGTGCAATCGGTAGTCGTAGAACCGACAGGCATAGTAGTGAATCCCGGCCCAGGCCGAGACTTGGGCTGCCGTGCTGCCGTAGTCGTCGCGGCAGGCGTAATTGACTAGCCAGCGCAGCCGGTCGTCGTGCCAGCCTTCTTCGCGCAGGTACTGGGCCATGCTAATCTGGTCCAAACGCCGCACTCGTGAATCAGCCGTACTGTAGCGCAAAGGCGTGGCAAAGGCCCGCCGCCCGTCCCGGCCGCGGTGTAAGGCCCAGCGCAGCATCTCGTCTTCAAAGCGCAACAACACCTCGCGCTCTCGGCTCGATGCATCGATAAACGGGTCTAGTCCATCGGTCCAGCGGCCCCGATAGAACAGCCGCTCGTGCGGCCAGCGCAGCATGGCCCCAGCGGCGACCAGCGGCTTATTCGCCGCATCGTAGCCGTCGATGACGCCTAGGTCTTGCAGTATTTCGTGGATGCAGTCGGCTTCGGCCGGCGGGATGTTGATGTAGTGAGCACCCCAGGGAAAGACCCAGTCGCCCCATTGGCCGCTGCGACTGGTGCCCCCGAGTTGGTCGTCGAGGTCAAAAAGAAGGATTGGCTCCACCCCGGACCGACGCAGCTTCCACGCCGCCGCCAAGCCGGAGATCCCGCCGCCGACGATGGCGACATCGCACGCCGGCTCAGCCGCGGCAAAATCCGCCCAGCAATGTACATCGCGCAGCAGGTGCCCAAGCGGCGGTCCCTCGTTGACGATCCGACCGGCAATCGGCCGCGGCGGCTGATTGCCAGACGAGCAACCGCTCCAAGCGGCCCAACTACCGGCGGCGGCGAGCGAGCCGAGAAATTGCCTGCGGCTAAAGGCCTTCATCCCATGGCATGAGCGGTAGCTGTTATTTGGCCGTCTTCATTCGGGCCTTGAGTTGGGCCAGCGAATCATCGACTTGGGCTCCCTTGCTGTCGGCGAGGGCCTTGTCGATTTCGTCTTCAACGGCCGTCCCAGCGTCTCCCATATCGCCATAGGCCTCGGCGAGGGCTTCCTGTTCTTCGGCCTTTTCCTTCATCCGTTCGAGCAAAGCGGTGGTGCCCTTGGAGTCGATGTTGGCCAAGTGCTGGTTGATTTTGCGGGTGGCGTTGGCGGTCTTGGTGCGCGCCTTGAGCGTGACCAGATCGTTTTCGTACGAGGCAATTTTCGACTTCAGATCGTTGACATTGCTCTGGAGCTTGTCGGCCATCGCTTGTTGGGCTTGGGCCTGTTGGGAAGATTCTGTGTGCCGACTCTGCGATTCCTCAACCCGGGTGAGTGCTTCGCGGGCCAAGCGGTCGGCTTCGGCTTCCTCCATCTGGCCGGACTCGGCCTTTTGCAACAGCAGCATGGCCTTGCGCTCGTAGTCTTCGGCGCGCCGCCGATGGTCTTCGGACTCACGGCTGAGCCTGATGGAGATGGCCTTGACCTCGGCGAGGGCCTTGAGACTGTCTTGCAAGTCCTTTTTTAGGTCGCGGATTGCTTGCTCGCTCATTTTGATCGGGTCTTCGAGCTTATCCACAATGGCGTGGGCCTCGGCCTGCCCGGTTTTAAACAAGCGTTGAAATATACCTGCCATGTCTTGTCCTCCTATTGGGCGGCAAACCCCAGTAATTCCTCCCCGTGCTCAGCCAAGCCAAGACTGAGGGAGTTGATTGTGCTTTCGAGTTCGTTTAAGTCCAAATTCTCCATTGCCAGCGTGTTGCGATAAAGCAGCGAATCGCCTTCTTCGTTGAGGACGAAAGCACCAAAAACCAAGTCGCGGTTCATTTGCAAAATCCGCTGATACGTATCGGCGGCCCCAGCAGCGATCTTGAGGATAAGCTGCTCTACTACGAGCACCGTATCTTCGCAATCGACGACGAGGTTTTGCACTCCCCGCTCTTCGTCGTTGACAATGATGATTTCCTCTTCGGGTATTTCCTCGGCAATGGCCAGGCCCAAATCGAGGATGTACTCCTTTACTGTGGCAAAATCAGCCATAAGCTTCCTCCAATGCTAGTTTAATGAGTCGTCAGAGACTTTTCCAGCTCTTTGTAGGCTTGCGTCAACTGGGCGCACAGCGCGTTGGCCACCTCGCGCTTGGCCGGATCCTGGGCGTGGCGGTCGGGATGGTACTGCTTCATCAACCGCTTCCACGCCGCCCTTACCTCCTCCAGATTCGCCCCATAGGGGAGTTCCAGATTGGCGTAATACCCGGCGATGACTGGGTCTTGGGCCGGTTCAGGCGGCGGCGGTTGCCAGTGCTCGTAGGTGGAGCGTGGCTCAGTGGCCGCAGTATGCGCTCGTACGACGCGAAATAAGCGCCCGAGTAAGTCCATAAATGGCGAAAATACAAGGGATAGTGGTCCTTGTCCACCCCTTCAATAGGCGAGGGAAGAAACGGCTTTTTTAATCATCGATAAGGCCGCGCTGAACATGCCGATCAGGGCCATGCCAACTCCAAAGCCCACGCTCAAGACCATGGCGTATTGCCGCCACTGCTGCTTGCCGTATCGCTTCCAAAAGTAGTGCCGAGCCAGCAAGGCACCGATAATTTGCGGAATGAGAGCGTGCGGCATACCGTTGACGCTCTGGATGTATCCCCAGATCATAAAGATCGGCATTCCCAAAAAGGCCATAGTAAAGTACGCTGCTAAGCCGAAGCCCGCCGCGCCAACGATGATGGGCCACTTCTTGCCGCCGAGAGGATGGGCCGTATCCTCGTCGATCAGGCCGTCGCCATCGTCGTCGCGGTTGTTGACCAGCTCTTCGTCGATGCCCTCAATGGCCCCCGCCCGATAGGCCAAGCCCAGGGGGAGAGACGACGCATCGGCCACCAAGCCTTGAAGTCGGTCTCCATCCCGCTCCCACTCGACTAGCACCGTAGTAGCAGTCTCCTCTACAACCGCAGCAAAGGCGGCCTTTACCTCTTCGCTGCGCCACGTATTCTGCGCAATGCTTTGGCCGTTGATCGTCATAAGGTGGTCGTCGGCTTGCAAGCCCAAGCGGTGGCCTAGCCCCGCGTCGGCTACGGTGGCGACGCACACCGCGTCGTATTCGGTCCATCCCTCGACCCATGACGTGTCCGCCGCAAACTCAAGCCCCAGTGCTTCTCCCGATCGACGCACCACAGCGCGACGCATGATTTTCTCATCCCGTTCCCAAGCGGCAAACACCGAGTCTGCTCCTTGGGTAAAATACCGATCAATCCGCTCAGTATCCCATTGCGGGACGCGGAGCTCGACGCCGTTTATCGCCCGGAGGCGGTCGCCGTCGGCCAGTCCGAGTTGGTCTCCTAGCCCCTCTGGTGCTACACTCTCGACGATGGCCGCGATATTGAGGTCGCCGTCGTCGTCCTTGAGGTTGCCCGTAAAGCGCATGTCCTGCCACAAAACCTCAAAGAGCAAGGGCATGTCCGAGGAACGCTGCAAAAACTCGCCGTCAAAGCTGGGCAAGCGATCCACTTCAAAGTAGAAGTCAACCGAGTCGCCCGGGGCCAAATTGATCGCAACTCGGAAGTTGGGATTCGGCGTGGCAATGGCCTCGCCGTTGGGAGGCCAAAGTAGCTGGGGGCCATCCGACCGAGGAACCACCTCGGCGTCGAGCCTCTGGGCGGCCTCTGGAGGCAGTGGGGCGTCGCCGCCGCTGAAGTCCGTGTAGAAGTAGCCTGTCTGCGACCAAGGTTCATAGTCGCGCTTTACCGGATCCGGCACCTCTAAGTCCCTAGTGGTTCTCACCCTCCAGTACCACCAACGACCGTCCTGCAAATTGGGCGGGCTCCATACGACTTGACCGTTGGGCACAATATCCCCTTCCACCTCCTCGCCGGCGCGCCACGTTTTGCTGTACATTGTGCTGGATAAGTAGAGTGCTTGGTCAAAGGCCCGTAGCGGCCACATGATTTGCGCGTATGGGTAGCTCTCCGAAGGAATAGGGGCCAAGCTCCAGAGGAAGGTCCAGTACATCAAACTCACCCCAAAGACGATAGGCAACATAAAGAGCTCAGCTTTGAGCAGACTGGTAAACTTCATCCCGGTCAACTCTACGACCCTAAACCCTTCGGCGTGCCCGCCGAAGTCGCGGGCGGGAAAGGGCACGAACCAGATTTCGACCCCGCGAAAGCCGGTCATAAAGCGGATGGCCTGTTCGACATAGGGAATCGAAATGTTTCGACCAACCAAGCCGTCAAGCCGGGCGCTGACAAACGACATGAGCGGCGCATAGACAAAGGCGATGAGCACAAAAAGCACCAACAGGCCCGTGCTGACCAAAGTGGGAAACAAAGTCTTGGCCAAGACGATCGGATAGATCGCCGCTACGCAAAACAGCGAAGCGCAAACCCACAGGTTGAAATCGCCACGGCCAAGGTGCTTTAAGCAGTACCCCCTCACTTGGGCCGGGCGGCGGCAGTCTGAGTGCTTACAAATCCCCGACTGATCGACCCCTTTGAGCTGGAGCTTCTCCCGCAATTCGGCCTGCTTTTCTCGGCCAATAGAAAAAAGCTGGTAAAAGCTGACGATGGTGACCGCGATGGTAATGCCAATGGAAAAGGCACGCCAAAAATCGATTCCAGTAGCGATGGTAGTTTGGATGGTGCCCATGCCTATTTCCCAGCGCGGCAGATAGCCCCAGGCGTAGAGCAAGGGACTGGCAGCCGTGTGTAGCATCACCCCGGCAAAGGAGCCGACCACCGACCAGAAGGGCATGAACAAACCAACGAACACCGATCCCAAGTGCAGGACGACCCCCAGCGGCGCGGCCTGTATGATATTACCTAAATAGGGACTCAAATCCCAGAAGGGAATCGGCAAAATCTCCACTTTGGAACCCCATAGTTCAGTGACCACCGGAATCCCTACATAGACAACCCCGAATGACGCACCAATGGCCGCGCCAATGCTGAACACCGGCCACTTCCACGTCTCCCGCTCGGCACCCGAATCCTCGGCCAGTGCCATCGCACTCAACGCCGACATCGGCGCGGTCGGAAAGGGCAATTGCTCGCGGTCAGAAGTGAGCCGGAAGAGCATGTAGCCAGACGTAAACCAAGCGATGCGACCCATGATCGTCCCGATCACCAACAGCAGAATCGGGGCCAGCCAGTCGCGGTGAATAAAGGTGCGCTCGGCAATGGCCTCTGAATCGGGCGCGGGTGCCCACCACCACGGCAAAATACGCGAGATGCCGAATTGCTCGGCTTCGGCCGAGGTCACAAAGTACTGACGCCAAAGTAAGTCGAGGAATGCGCCTTCCTCGCGGGAGACCAAGGCCGAGGCCACGTACACGAGTAGGTAGATTTCTTGGCGCCTGAGCGAGGTAAACGAACGCTTCGAGACCTCTAAAAAGAGGATCACCGTCACCCATTGCGCCGCCACGCCTATATCGATACCCGCGTACAGCCCGAGAAACATCTCGCCCGGAGTCATAATCAGCGAGATGAAAAGCACGCCGATTATGGTGCGGATCGTAAAGCCTTCTTCAAAGCGGTTGGGCGCTTCGAGCAAATCTCGGTATTCGTCAACCTCGGCCCACTGACGCTCCTTTTTTTGCTCGCGACCAAATAGCTGCTGAAAAGACGCAGACAGTCTTTGAAAAAACGCTTCCATCATTCCACTTGCTCAACTTCTGCCGACTCGGCCAACATCTTTTCGGCGACCCCGCGGTGGTGGGCTTTGGATTCCTCGGCCAGCGTATGCCAGAGCAGGAACTCTTTCCGCAACCCATTGATAAAGCGGTGATTGACCCGCTGCCAGAAGGTGTCCTGACCACTAATTCGCTGGATATAGATTTCCACTGTATAGACCGATTTGACCGAGGTGGGCAAAAATTCGAGCTGCACAAACTGGCTCACCCCCATGTCGAACGGCGCCAGCCAGAGCAAAAGTTGCACCGCGTACTCCGGCCCGCGCTCGCCGGCTTCTTCGACCAACTGCACCTTCTCGGCGTAGAAGTCGCCGATGGACTCTTCGCTATAGGCGCTAAAGTACGCGGCCAAAAATCCGCACAGGCCCCGCACCTCCGCCTCGCTGACCATAAAGGGAAACTCCATTTCCCAGCGGTCCCCATCAGGGTCTGGCGGCTTCCAGCGCCGGACTGTATCGGGCACAGCTGTGCGGGCCGCTACCCTAGCCGGATAGATAGTCGAAAGCAAGACCACGGCCATCACGATCATCGCCGAGACAATCGCCGCCATCGACGAATAATTGAGGCTTATCCCCTGTAGCAAATCCAGCGCAATGAGTAGTTTGCCCAAACTCTGGCCGAGAATATAGCCCAAGGTAACGCCAATAACCGCATAGACACAGGCCTCGGCGACAAAGAGTAGGGCAATGTGCAGCGGTGCTAACCCCACCGACGAATAAATGCCGATCTCGCGGAAGCGCTCATAGACCGCTCCCATCATCGCATTGAGCACAATCAGCGCGGCGATGAACATCGGAATCACCAAGGCCCCCAAGCCCTCGACATCGGGCGACCCAATCGAGGTGTACGAAAATACCTTAGTGGCAAATTCACCCGGCTCCTGCAGGCCGACAAAGAGCGTAATGGCCAGCCGCAGGAGAAAATCCTCAACCATTTCCTGGGCGCGTGCTCCGTCCTCCATCCGCACGGCTACCGAGCGCAGCATCCCCCCAGTCTCCCGCAGCGTCCCATAGGGCAAGACCAACACATTGTCGGACTCTAGGTGGATGAACGGGCGAATATCGAGCGCGGATTCCTCCAAGGCGATGCTCATATTGTCTTGGGCCACCGGTCCCAATGCTTGGGCACTCGACATCTGGAAATCCGCTGGCGTCAACGGCTCGTCGTCGAGATCGCGAATATCCTCAAACAGATCGGGGTCGAACACGCCCCGCACCACAAAATTCCGGCCGAAAACCCGCACCGTCGCCGTGCCCAACTCGGCCGATTCTATGCCCAGCGCCTTGGCCATGCCCACGGCCATCAAGCAGGTTGCTTCGTCCTCGTCGGTGAAGAAGCTCCCCGCCACCAGGGCTTGGTCAATGCCCGTGACGCGCACTTCCTCTGGCATCAGCCCCAGCATCCCGGTCGCCCGCACCACCGAGGTATCGCCAAAAACTTCAATGTATTTCTTCTGCTCGTCGTCAAAGGCGACATACCAATTCCGCGGCACAACTACTCCCTCGGTGGCAAAATGGGAGCGGGCGTAGTCGAGCGTCGGGCGGTTGAGCACATTCCAATTGCGATCGCGAATTAGTACTCCTTCGTAGGTGCCCTCGTGGTCCATCGCAAAGGCCATGTAGCGGATCTGGGTATTGAACGAGGTGAAGGAAAGCACTGTAAAGGTGAGCAGGACCAAAGTCAGCAAAGTCAGCCCGGTGCGCAGCTTGCGGCGGCGCATGTTGGAAATGCCGAGCATAAAGGCCGCGTAGCTGGCACTGGCGCGACTGATGTCGGTCTCGTGGACGTGGGCTTCCTTGGCTTGGTAGGCCTTCATGTAGCGGTTAAAGCGGGTGCTGATCATCGCCAAGACAAACGCCGCCATCGCCATGATCGCAAAGGCCAGCAAGATCACCAGCGGTTCGGCGATGGCAAAGGCCGGGTGAACCTGAGAAATGGCGAACCAGATCAAAACCAACAACCCGCCAAACCCCGCTAGCTGCCAGCGAATATCAGAGGCTGCAAACAGCAACCGCTCCCCTAAAAAGGCCGTCGGGATGACCAAGGCGAGAAAAAACACCATACCGGTGATGACGTCGTTGAGCGTCTGTAGCACTTCTGGATACGCGCGGGATGTCACTCCCAGCGCGGCCCGGACGTGCCCGACATAGCGCTCCCAATCCTTGACCTCTTCGGCCTGCCGCGCCTCTTCGATCAGGCTCTTTCCGCGCTGGTGTAGCCGGGCCAAACGCTGATTTTCAATGGCGTGTTCGCGCAAGGTGCGTATCCGCGCCTCATTGAGCTGCCACATGTCCTCAACGGCTAGCATTCCGGTGCGGACTAGCGATTCCTTGCTCAGCGCGTAGCCCCGTCCCCGCGCCTGCTTCTCGTCTTCGTTGCCCTCGCTGTTGAGCAAGAGCATGCGGCCGTCGATGATCATTTTGATGCCGTCGTCTTCGTCGGCGTCCTGCGCTCCAAAGACCACGCCGACGGCCTCACCTACGTCAGCCCCCCGCGCCAGCCCAAATTGCCGCGGGGCCACTCCGCTGCGGTCAACGACTTTGATCTCTCCAAACGACCGCAGATAGCGCGGGTCGATCATGCTGTAGAAGGACCGCGAAATAGTGGGAAAGACGACGATGACTTTTTCGTTGGTATTCCAGCGAATTTTGCTGTCGAACATCCATCCATTGACGGGCTTGCCACTAAACTGCTGCGCCCTTTTCGAAAGGTCGGGCGCGAATGCGATCGCGCCCGTCTCAGGCTTAACTTGGTAGGCCGCCACTGGATAGCCCCCGGTCTGCAGACCGGCAATATCGGCG
Source organism: Candidatus Latescibacterota bacterium (assembly GCA_965221515.1). Classification (GTDB taxonomy): domain Bacteria; phylum Latescibacterota; class UBA2968; order UBA8231; family UBA8231. The sequence continues at coordinate 1,095,507 of OZ244897.1, read as the reverse complement.
ACGCCTTGGTCGTCGGTGAGGTGGTACTGCGCCCAGCGCACTCCCTTGTGCGACTTGAACCAAGGATCAATTACCACAAGGGCATCGGCGATCGGGCGGTCCGGCACTTGACTGCGGCGCGGGAACGAGCGGACTTTGACCCGCAGGGAGCGCAATTTGTCCTTGAGCACCGGGCCAAAGTCTTCCAAATCGGCAAACAGGGCCTCGTCGTTTACCGCCCGCGCTAGCATGGCGTTGAGCAGGCGGCTTTGGCGCGACAGATTGTCGATGTTCATCCGCGCCGGCGTATCGAGCGGGGTATCGACGATATAGCGAGCATCGTTGACGGTCACAAACGACAGCGAGATAATTCCTGCGGTCAGGGCCTGCTCCCCACTGACCGAGACGCCACCCGGCACAAAAGTTGACCAGTCCATGCCGCGAATTGGGCTAATCCCATTGGCCAGCGGCCTTTTCTGCTCCAAGCCCAACCGAGCGGCCTCCTCCTCGGCATAGGCCGTAAAGCGACGCCCAAAGGGCACGAAGAATCGCTTGAGATCGTAGCTGAAGGTGTTGTTCCAAATCCCCAGCCCGTCGGACTGACTCGTCAGGTCAATACAGATAAATAGTTTGGGCTTGAGCGGCTCTTCCATCCGCTCGGCGTAGTAGGGATGGCTTCGGGCGTGGCGCTCGATGAAGTGGACAATCCCCTGCTGAGCTTGAAAATGCGCGCCCGTGGCCACCAGCACGACCGGTCGGCGCGGCGGATGGCGCACCAGATGCTCGGCCAACGCCAGCAATGCAGCGATGCCGCTGGTCGCTTCGGCCGCCGGCGCCAAGGCGGGCACCACCGACATGCCGTCGTAATACGTTTCGATGACAATGGTCTCGTCGGCCAACGCCGGGTCGGTGCCGGGGAGCCGGCCCCAGATATTCCAAGCCGTCTTGCGCTGCCAATCCATCCGCCCTTTGAGCACTACGGCCGTTGGCTGCTCGACGAGTTGCTCTTTTAGCCGCAGCCCGGCTTTTCTTTCAATCCAAAAGCGCGGAATGTCCAGCGGCGCAGTCGAGTACTTGGCTGTGGCTTGATTGCGCGTGGTCTCCTCTGGCTCGATGAAGACGATGGCGCGCGCGCCCAGCGAAGCGGCCTGTAACCAGCGGTTCCAGCTATTGAACTCCAAAAGCACCACCCGGCCGGCGAGTTCTCGGCCGGCGTACTCTTGCCACTCCCCGTCGCCGCCGTAGATCATCTCGCCCGCGTACTCGGGTAGGGTTGAGGTGCGGACTAAGTTCGGCCACAGGCTGTAGAGGCCATAGCGTTCCCCGCTCTCGGTGAGCAGCAATTCGCCCCCGTGGTCGATGGGCACAGTGACGGCAAAGGATTGACGAGTCAGCTCGGGCAAGCCAATCGCGCGCAGGCGCTGCTCGACGTAATCGGCGGCCTTAGCCGCCCCGGGATAGCCACTGACCCTAGAGCCGAGCGACGACAGATAAGCGACGGTTTCGCCCACGCCGTCTTCGGACGCCCAGCCGCTATCGGCGGCCAGCGCGACAACGCAGAGGATATAGTAAGCCGAGTATTTCATGCCCAAAAAATGGAGTTCCCCACTTTGCCGGTGAAGTAATCTATGATCAGCCACAGTCCATTGCACGAAACCTGCCCGCAAATCAGTCCCAAAAAAAATAGCTGACTGCGGCGATACAAGGCCACCCCGCCAAAGCGCATGATCAGCTTTTTGATAAACCAAGCCAAAAACACGCTAAACCACACGTAGTTGAGTAGGCCGTTGCCGCCAATCGGAAAGCCGATGGGATGCACCGGCCACCACGGCAGACGCTGTCGCGCCCACATCATCGCCCCCATCACCAGGGCGCCACCGGACAAAAACCCTAGCCCCGGCCAATGGACGCCCGCCGGCTCTAGGTTGCGGAGCGCGTTGTTGTAGGCGGTTTCGGGCGCGCCTTTAAAAAACCAACTATTGAGGTTCACGCCGCCGTGCTGATAGGCCATGTGGAAAATCATCCAAAACGCCCCGAGAGCACCGATGAAAAGCGCGAGAATAATAGCCCAAAACACCAGCCGCCGCAGCCGCGGCTCCATCTCCTCGATGAGCTTGAGGGCGTTGGTACAAGTCGCCATGACAAACACCCGCACATCGGCGCCCCACATATAGGCCAACGACAAGTTCCACACCCCAGTCCGCGTTACTAGGTCAGTACCCAGCCCTAAGATCACCAAGTCGGGGGCCGTCATTGGGGCGCGCACGGCTGCTAGACCAGCCTCGGCGACGATTCGCGTCACGCCGAGAAAGACCAGCAAGGCCAAGACGACAAAAACAAACGCCACCCACAGCGGCGTCCCCATAATCCACAGCCAGCACGACATGACTAAGACCCCACCCACCGCGCCGAAAAAAGACCCGCGATAGGACATGATCTCATCCCCATCCTCTACCTCTGGAGCCAAGCCCAGCGCCTTTTTGCACACATTGCCAAAGTGTTGCCGGCCCACCCACAAGCCAATCCCGACCATCGCCAGCAAGGCACCGACCCCTTGGTAGGCCATCAGGGGAAAATCGGCCACGCCAAAGGTGATCTTCTGCTCGGACGTCAAACCGGCGACCGCGAAGAATTCCTTTTCAAACTTGGCCAACAGGTGAAAAAACCAGATGCCAGCCGCGATATTGGCATTGATGAAGTACGAAAAGCCGACTATGGCGAAGCTAACGGTCAGTTGCAAGGTCTGCTTGCCCACTAAGGGTATCCATTTAGCCAGGGCGAAGACTGGAAAAGCCGGGTCGTAGCGATGCAGGGCCTTCAAGCTGCCAAAAAAAATCGGCACCATAAAACCGGCCCACATCGCCGGCTGGCGAAAGAAGGTATTGATTTTAAACCCGCGTTCCTCGCCTCGCACCATGGCCAGCCCGACCTGCGTGATCGGATAGGGGAGCCGCTCGCGCTCCATCCACTGACGGCGGATGATAACGGCGGCCGACACCATCGTCACGTATAGTGCTAAAAGAAAAACGGCCCACCAGCACAAAGGCTCTACCCAGGCGGCGTAGGGAATCGCCTCTCCGGGGGCCAATCCTTCGTAAAAGGCCTTGCTGTCGCTGCCGTCGTTGACTAAAACTTCGCGCGCCGAAAAATGAGGAAAGAGCATTTCCTGCCACTTGTTTTCCGGCGAGGCAAAGTAAAACACCGCCGTGATCATCGGCAGGATTTGTTCGCTCAGGCCCATCGTGCAAAGAGCCGAGACGATCAACAGCATGACGTACACGAGAATCAGCTCGGCTCGGTTGAGGACCAAACTCCGCCCACAAGAAACCAATACTATATTGAGCAAGGATGAGGCGACGATGAAGGTGGCAAAGAAAAAACCCGGGGCAAAAGGATCGAGAGCAGCCACCCAACCATAGTAAAAGCTGTAGAGCGCACACGAGACCAAAGCCCACACCGCGGCGCCCGACGGGCTAGCAGCGACCTTGAACAGCACATTGAGCAGTCCAATGAGGACGAGAAACAAAAAAATGGCCCCTGGCGTACTGAAGTCCAAGGCCATGTACGAGCCGCGGATGATCATGTTGCCGTACGGAGCGCCGATAGCTAAGAAAAAGCTGAGGAACGCTCCCACCCAAAACGCACGCATGGTTAGCTGCTGGCTACCGGGCGAGGCCAGCAGGGCCTGATTGCGCCCGGCAAGGTGGTCTAGGTAGTGAGTCGGCAAGCGTCTTAGCAAGTAAAGCTCCCTGAGGCATTGCAATGGGGTGTTATAATAAGCAGCTTAACCGATTGAGACAACGAGAGTTGACGGCATGGGCATTTGGGGGCTTTTTTTTAGTCTATGGAACTTGACTTTCTCCAGTTCGCCAAGCCGCTCCTCCGCGCCCCCACCGCCCCTTTCCACGAACATTTTGCCTTTGCTATCGTGCGCACATTCGCAGCCCAATGGCCGCTAGTCCAAGTGCTCCACGACCGCTGTGGCAACAGCTTGCTGATCTACGACGGCGGCGGCCGACAAGAAGAGGACGAGTTCATCGTCTTAACGGCCCACCTGGACCATCCCGGCCTAGTGTGGAAAACTTCACAGGGGTCAGGCCGCGCGCTGTTTGAAATAGTCGGTGGCGTCGAATTGGAAAAGGCGCTAGCGACGGGCGTCCGCCTATTCGACCTAAATCGCCCGGCGACCCAGCGCGGAATCCCTGGGACCATCGTCCGCACGGTGGAAGCAACAGAAGCGCGCTATCCCCTAGTTGAAGTGGCCACAGCACGCGACAGCCTCCAAGGGCCGGGGGCTTTTGCGATGTGGGATTTGCCGGCCTTTCGGGTGCGGGGTCGGCGCTTGAGTGGACGCGCGCTCGACGATTTGGCCGGCGCGGCCGTGGCGTTGTGCGTCTTGGATTCCTTGGTTCGCCAGCAAGCCCCGGTCCGCCTCGGCGTCTTGCTCACGCGCGCTGAAGAGGTGGGTTTCGTCGGTATGCTCGCCGCGTTAGAGGCTAAGTTCTTGCCGCGACGCGCCCGCTACATCAATATCGAGTGCTCTAGCGTGGCGGCTGGAGCTGTGCTGGGCGCGGGACCGATTTTGCGGGTGGGCGACCGGCTCTGGGTGTTCGACCCGGACATCAGCGGCGGGCTGGCCGCACTAGCCGACGAACTGGCCTCCCAACAGCCCTCTTTCCGCTATCAACGCAAGCTGATGGACAGCGGTGCTTGCGAGGCCACCCCGCTCATGCAAGCCGATTACCGCACGGGCGCAGTGGCACTGCCTCTGGGCAACTACCACAACTCGGGCCCGGGTGCCCAATTGGCCCCGGAGTACATCCACCTCGACGATGCCAACAGGCTGGTGCGCCTGCTCGTCCACGTGGCTCAACGCGGCATTGGCACCGGGCTGGCCCATTCGGCTGCCGCGCTCGACTCCATGCTCGCCGGCCGCCTAGCGCACTACCGCGAGCGCCTGCTCCCCCTGTAGCAGACCCTTCCTACTGACTTGGAACTATAGCCGCCAGCCGCCAGAGTAGGACTGTGCCATCGCCCGATCCGGATGCCAGCAGCAAGCCGTCTGGAGAAAACGATACCGACTCGATCTTATGCCCTGGCAAGGTGGCTAGTCGACGGCCACTTTCTACGTCCCAAACCACCACATCGTCGTCTTGGCCCCCAGACGCCAGCAGGGAGCCATCGGCGGAAAAAGACGCGAATTCGACCCGCTCCGCAGGTCCTTGTAGAGTCGCTAGTTGGCGGCGGCTGGCTACGTCCCAAAGAATCAAATCGTTATTCCTGCCGCCAGACGCCAGCAGGGAGCCGTCGGCGGAAAAAGACACCGACTCGACCACAGAGGCATGCCCTGGTAGGATGGCCAACTGACGGTCGCTTGCTGCGTCCCAAAGAATCACCGTGCCATCTACTTTGCCAAACGCCAGTATGGGGTCGGCTGGAGAAAATGACACGGACCAGACTCTATCCGTACTCTTTTGCAGAGTGGCCAATTGGCTGCGACTGGCTACGTCCCAAAGAATCACATCGTTGTCCTGTCCCCCAGACACCAGCAGGGAGCCGTCCGGCGAAAAAGACACCGGACCACTTCCTTGCAGGAAGCCCAGTTGAATGCGATTGGCTACGTCCCAGAGCACGGCGTTGCCCCATCCCCCTCCGGCCAACAAAGAGCCGTCGGCAGAAAACGACACCAGACTGCCTCCGTTCAAGGTAGTTAGTTGGCTGCGACTGGCTACGTCCCAAAGCACGACGTCAAAATCCCCTCCGGCGGCCAGCACGGAGCCGTCTGGGGAAAACGATACGGATTCTACCACGGATTTATGCCCTGGCAGAGAGGCTAGCTGAATGCGACTTTCTACGTCCCAAACCACCACATCGTCGTCTTGTCCCCCAGACACCAGCAGGGAGCCATCCCGAGCAAAGGACAATGGACCTCTCCCGCGCAGGGTGGCCTGTTGACGGCCACTGGCTACGTCCCAAAGAATGATGGTGTCGAATCCTCCCGCAGACGCCAGCATCTGTCCATCGGCAGAAAACAACACCGAAGAAACCGCATACTCATGCCCTTTCAGGGTGGCCTGTTGACGGCCACTGGCTACGTCCCAAAGAACGATGGTGTCCGATCCTCCCGCAGACGCCAGCATCTGCCCATCGGCAGAAAACGACACCGAAGAAACTCCACGCTCAGGCCCTTTCAGGGTGGCCTGTTGGCGGCCACTGGCTATGTCCCAAAGGATTACCGTGCCGTCCCTCGAACCAGACGCCAGCATCTGTCCATCGGCAGAAAACGACACCGAAGAAACCCCATGCTCATGCCCTTCTAGGGTCGCCAGTTGACGGCGACTAGCTACATCCCAAAGAATTACCGTGCGGTCCCCGGAACCAGACGCCAGCATCTGTCCATCGGCAGAAAACGACACCGAATAGGCCCGCCATTTATGTCCTTCCAAGGTAGCCAGTTGACGGCGACTGGCTACGTCCCAAAGGATTACCGTGCCATCCTCGGAACCAGACGCCAGCATCTGCCCATCGGGCGAAAACGACACCGAATAAGCCCGGCCCCTATATTCGGAGAAAAGCGCCAGTTCGCGGTAGGTCGCCACATCGTACAGCCAAATACCAATGCCACTAGCCACTGCCAGCACTTGCCCATCGGGCGAAAATGCGACCCCCTCAAGCGTTCCCTTGCCCAAACGGGCGAGTGCCCCCTCCGGCAAATGCCACGTCGTATAATCGGCGAGCGCCAAGCCATCGGTAAAAGCGCTATCGCCGCCTTCTTCCCCAAGCTCCAGCGCGTAAATTTTGCTGTCGCGCCCAGAATCAAAAACAATGTGGCGACCATCGGGCGAAAACGAAGGGGAACCGTCCCATGCCGCATGGTGGGTCAAGCGGCGTGGATTGCGGCCATCGGAATCCATCACGTAAAGCTCCTGATTGCCGTCGCGCTCGGATACAAAGACGATGCGGCGGCCATCGGGCGACCAAGAGGGAGCAAAGTCCCATGCCGCATGGTGGGTCAAGCGACGCGGATTGCTGCCATCGGAATCCATCGCGTAAAGCTCGAAGTTGCCATCGCGCTCAGATACAAAGGCGATGTGGCGACCATCGGGCGACCAAGAGGGCGAAAAATCGTCGGCCGGATCGTCGGTCAAGCGACGCAGATTGCTGCCATCGGAATCCATCACATATAGCTCCCGATTGCCATCGCGCTCGGATGCAAAGGCGATGTGGCGACCATCGGGCGACCAAGAGGGCGAAAAATCGTCGGCCGGATCGTCGGTCAGCCGACGCAGATTGCTGCCATCCGCATCCATCGCGTAAAGCTCGAAGTTGCCATCGCGCTCGGATGCAAAGGCGATGTGGCGACCATCGGGCGACCAAGAGGGCGAAAAATCGTCGGCCGGATCGTCGGTCAGCCGACGCAGATTGCTGCCATCCGCATCCATCGCGTAAACATCCCAATTGCCGTCGTGCTCTTCGGGGTGGGATATGAAGGCGATGTGGCGGCCATCGGGCGAAAAGGAGGGCGAAAAGTCCCATCCCGAGTGGTCAGTCAGCCGGCGCAAGACCCCGGCGACCAAGCTCTCGCCACCAACTGCCTGCCCAAGCCCCGGCGGCAGCGACGGATCGGACGGATTGGCACTATAGGCCGCAAGCAGCAGCACGTCGGCGGTCGTAAGCTGGCCGTCGGCATTGACATCGCCGAGATTGATATCGCCATTGTTGGGCGGCGCGATAGACGAATTGATAAGGTACAATGCCACCACCAGCGCGTCGGCCAGATCTACTTGACCGTCGGCATTGACATCGCCCAACAGGCCCCCGGCCAGCCTCTTGGCCGGCGGCGCACTAGCCAGCGTTTCCACCACAATGGTCTCTGGTACTGTCCCGACGCTAAAATCCGCATCTACGTAGGTCGCCAAGCCCGCGCCCACCACGGCCAGACCGTACGTCCGCTCCACCGCAGCCGTGGGAGTCGTCGCCGCTGGGGCCGCGCTAGCCGCCACACCCGCTTGCCCATCAATGAGCACCATCCGCCGCGTATGTTGCTCCCCGCCCGCTGTCAGCCGGTACATATATACTCCGGCGGCCACCGCCTGTCCAGCCGCATTGGTCGCGTCCCAAACCGCCGTGTGAAAACCCGCCGACTGCTCCTCATGGACCAGCGTCGCCACTTGCTGCCCCAGCACATTAAACACCTCCAACCGCACCGGCGCGGCCAGCGGCAATTGGTATGGAATAATCGTCGAAGGATTGAACGGATTTGGATAATTCTGCCCTAACCCAAACCCCGACGGCCGCGCCGGCCCAGCCAACGACGCCAGCGCGAAATAGCCCGCTGCATTGGTCGTCGCCCGCGCTACCGGCCCGCGCCGCAAATCGGTCAAATCGAACACCAGCACCTGCGCTGCGACTGCTGGTTGACCCGAAGCAAGACGCACCCATCCTTTCACCAACGGCTCGGCGACCGCAGGGACCGACAACACCAGCCCGAGCAAAACGGCGATTGATTTCTGCATCATGCCAGCTCCTATGGTTAAAAAGCCAAGTTGGAACCCAATGTTAGACGATCGTCCAGCCCCCATCCACCACGAGTGTGTGTCCGGTGATCATCGACGCGGCATCCGACGCTAAAAAGATCACCGGGGCCGACATTTCCTCCGGCTCGGCCAAGGCACCGCGCAGCAAATTTTTGGTCTTCACGGCATCGGCGAAAGCCTGGCTTTCCCGCATCGCGGTTTCGGCCAGCGGCGAGCGAGTTACGGTTGGGGCCACTGCGTTGACTCGTATCTGATACTCAGCCCATTCAGCGGCCATAGTCCGCGTTAGGTTGTTGACGCCGCCCTTGGCACCAGAATACGGGCCGCGTTCTGGTGCGCCGACCACGCCAGCTTGGGAAGAGATATTGACGATGTTGCCTCCTCCCCCTTGGGCAATCATCTGCCGCGCGGCAATCTGGCTACAAAAAAATACATTTTTCAGATTGGCATCGACGATCAAGTCGTATAGTTTTTCGTCGTAGTCGAGGATTTTGCCGACCTTGTTGTAACCGGCGTTGTTGACCAGCACGTCAATGCGCCCAAAGTGCGCTACAACCGCAGCCATAAAACGCTCAATGGAGCTGACGTCCGTTACGTCGAGCTTGTGATAGAAGCACGTCCCGGCCGCAGCCTCAATCTCCGCAGCCAGCGTTTCCAACTCAGCCGTGGTGCGACTGCCAACGGCGAGCTGGGCACCCGACTGGGCGCATTCTAAAGCAATCGTCCGGCCAATCCCCCGGCCAGCTCCCGTGACAATAACGATCTTACCCGCTAAACCAAAACGCGCTAGTGGTGGCATTTTTTCTCTCTAATACTCGGCATCGGCTGCCCGTTGCAGGGCGCCCGTTGGAAAGACCGACACGGTTGCGTCCGCTCCGTGGTAGTTTTGCAATTCGCTCAATACGGCCGGCCAAGTTTTGCAAAAAATAACCCCCTCGCCAAACAGCGAGGCCGCATCCCACTTGTTGACGCCAGGCGAAAATAGAATAGTGCGCCGGGCGGGCGGCCCAGCTTTGCCCCGCAAGGCCGTACCCGGACCCAACACCGAATGCCAACCCAGCCCTTCGGGGCTAGCCGAGCACATGACCGTGGTCGAGTTTTCGTTGAAAGGATTTTTTTGGCTGCCGCTCAACGGCGTCATAGCCAATCCGGCTTGGCACAACTCGGTATCTTTGGGGAAGGCGTTGAACACCCCGATGTCGAAAGCGTCGGGCACTTGGGTGGCGTATTGTTCCCGCCCCAGCTCGCAGCCCCGCGCAAAAGCCGCATCCGTGTCGCCAGCGACCAAGCCCGAGATCTCCAAGTTTTCGTTGAGCAACGGATTGACGATATACGTAACCCCGGCCATCTGCGCCACCTCGGACAGGTGGGCGCGAAAATTTTCGCGTACGTGGCGGTGATTGAGCAAAATTGTCTGCTGTCCACAAGCACCGGGGATGAGCAATTTGGCTCCGCCGCCGAACATCCCCCCGCGCGGCGTGATCATCCCCAAGGCGATGCGCACCTCGCAGGAGGTCATATCGCGGTTGACCCAAATTGGTATCCCACGGCTGGAGTAGCCTAAAAACTCCAAGTTCTCATAGGCATTGTGGTTGAGCACCTGCATGGTATCGACGATGTCCAAGCCGACCTTTTTAATCAAATCGTCGCGCGTCATCGGGCGGTGGGCTGCCAAGGCGCAGATAATTTTTACGGCATCGGCCCCAATCCCGGCCGCCGCCAGCTCCTCAAGCACATAGGGCAACAGCCGAAAAGCCGGCGTGGGACGCGAGAGGTCGTCAACCAAGATCGCCGCCGAAGACCGGCCGCGGGCGAATTCGCGCAGGGGCGGAGCACCGATGGTCGCCTGCAACGCTTGGCGAATACCGGCATCGCCGATGTCCGGCCCTCCCCGCATGTGATGCACCGCCACTTTCCAGTGCTCGGGGAATTCCATTTTGAACGGGGCCTTGCCGTACCAAGCGGCCCACGGGAGCAAAATTTCCTGCATAATTTTCTCCTAATCCAAGCCCATCGCCCGCAGGTTGCGCAGGCTTAAGCCCAGGCTGTCGAAGGGATCGCCCGGGCAGGTGTCTTGTTCGACCAAGTACCACTCGACTTGTGCTCTTTTACAAGCCGCCAAAATAGGCTCCCATTCCAAGTTTCCCTCGCCCACTTCGGCAAAGCACTGCTTAGCACCGTCCATGCTCAGGTCTTTTAGATGGACGATGTGCAGGCGGTCGCGGAACTTGTCCAACCACGAGACCGGATTGCCGCCGCCGTGTTGGATCCAATAGGTGTCTATTTCAAAGGAAAAAACGGCGGGATCGCTCTCCTCGCCGAGGATGTCCAGCCCAGTGCGCCCGGCAAAGCGCTCCAGTTCAAAGCTGTGGTTGTGGTAACTAAAGGTCAGGCCCGCGTCAATGAGCGGGCGCGCCGCCTCTGAAGCCTCGGCTGCAAAGCGGGCAAACCCCTCGCGGTTGCGGTATTCTTGGGGCAAGCCGCCGATGGCCACGTGCCGGCATCCCCACATCTGGTGTTCTTCGACAACGGCTTGCGGCTCGTCGCAGATGCGCTGATAGCTGATGTGCGTAGCCGCGATCTGCACTCCTTCGGCTTGGCTTATCGCGGCCAGTTCGGCTGGCGAAATCGCCCCGAAGGCCGAGGCTTGCACGGCCTCATAGCCGAGTGCTCGCACCTTGGCGAAAGTCTGGCGGATGTCATCTGGAGTTTTGGTATAATCGCGCACCGTGAACAGTTGCGCACCAATCGCTGAAGTAGGCATGTCGTCTCCTGTGTTTTGTCAACTCCGCGCAATATAGCCGCCGTCGCCCCCAGCGTCAATTCAGCATCTAAGCGTGGCAACCCGTAGCCCCGACATCGGATACGTCATCGGCCTTTAGCAGATTTACTTCTTACCCAAAAACCCCCGCAGCAAAACCGCCGTTGCCACCGTCCCCAGCCCCGCCAACAGGGCCATGACGCCCGCCGCGCCTTGCGCTCCCCAAGCCTCGGCCATGGCCCCACTCTGCAAACGGCCAAAAGGACCGACGCCAATGGCTACGACCAAGGTGTTCATCGCCCGGCTCCGCATCTGGTCTGAGGATTCGACCAAGATAATGCTGCTCTGCATAATGCTAAAGCCGGCTTGCCCCAACCCAGAGCAAAACAGCATCAGCAAGGCGAGGCCAAAGGTAGGGCTAAAGGCAAAGGCGATAATGCCCGTACACGCCAGCAACGAGCCGGTTACAAAGAGCCATTCGTTGCTCAGCTTGCTGCGGCCAAGCTGCACTGCGGCCAAGCCCATAATCGCTCCGCTCCCACTAGCCGCGCCCAACCACCCCATGGCTTCTGGACCGCGACCGAATACATCGCGGGCGAAAACCGGCAGCAAATTCATATAGGGAAAAGCCCAGACATTCATAAAAATCGTAATCAGAAAAACGCCGAATATCGGCGCCGAAGCCCGCATCCTAGCCCACCTCTGCCGCCCCGCCCATCCCGCCGACCAAGCACTGGCACTAGGTGCCTTGGAATGGGTCTTAAGGCCCCCCAACAAAAACAGCGCCAACGTTCCCAAGCCGACCAACACCAACAAAGCACCCAAGCTGCCATAGACCTTGGTAACATAGCCCGCCGCCAAGGGACCTGTAATGCGCGTAAAGCCTTGAATGACGTTCTCCAGCACCATGGCATCGACCGTGCGGGCCTTGCCGACTAGATCGGGCACCATGCTGCGCCGAGTCGGCCAGTCCAGTGCCCAAGAGGCCCCCAAGACCAGCGACACCACCGACAAATGCCACAGCTCGAGCCGTCCCCAAAACAGCAAGAGGGCTAAAAGCCCGGTCCCCAGCACATTGACCAACTGCAAAGTCCAAACGATGTAGCGCCGCTTAAAGCGATCGGTAATCGCCGAACCGAACAAACCCACAATCAGCAACGGGAAGGCTCGGTAAAAGCCGATGACCTGGACCCACCACGGAGAATTGGTCAGCTCCAACGCCAACCAACCCAGTGCCAGCATCTCCATCCACATCGCCTGCCACCAAAGGCCGTTGGCCAACCACAGGCGCACGAAATCGCCGTTGGCCAACGGTTGGAGCAAGCCTTCTCTGGCCAATCTCATGCTGGGCACCGCTGTCTTGCTCGAAGCATTAGGCGTCCTATATTACTCGCGCCAACCAGCCCGAAACCATGGGAGATTTAACATGTCTGTGGAAGAAAAACTAAGCGACCTAAACCTACAACTGCCGCCGCCGCCCCAACCGGCCGGCTCCTATACCCGCGCCGTGCAAAGCGGCTCTTTGATCTTCGTCTCAGGTCAGTTGCCGCTACTAGCTGGCCAGATCCAATACGCGGGAATCGTAGGCCAAGACTTGGATGTCGAAGCCGGATATGAGGCTGCCAAGTTGTGCGCCCTCAACGCCCTGAGCGTTCTCAAAGCCGAAACCGGCGATCTCGACTCGGTTTCCATTGTCCGCTTGGGAGGATACGTCGCCGCGGCACCCGGTTTTTCGGCCCATGCCAGCGCGATCAATGGCGCTTCCGATCTGCTGGCTTCAGTCTTTGGCGATAAGGGAATACACGCGCGCTTGGCCGTCGGCGTCGCCAGCTTGCCGCTGGGAGCGGCCGTCGAGCTGGAAGTCATCGCCGCTGTCGGCTAAGGGGCTTCGCGCTCTTCCGACCGCGGGGCATTGCCGTTGGCCTGCGGCTTGGCGGCGGGGCTATCGGGCGGAGCCTCTTGTTTGGGCCTAGGAGGTAGTTCTATTCCGTTGGCTACGAGTACGTTGCGCAGTTGGTCTCCGTCCATCACCTCGCGCTCAAAAAGTATCTCGACGACATCCTCCATCGCCTGCCGATGCTGGGTGAGTAGGTCCTTGGCCCGCGTGTATCCCGCTCCGATGATCCCCTTGATTTCCTCGTCAATGAGCCGGGCCGTCTCGTCGCTGTACGCGCGATCGGCCGCGGGCATGCCCAGCAATTGTTGCGAGCGGTCCGTGCGGTGGGCCACCAAGCCAATCCGCTGGCTCATGCCAAACTCTTTGACCATCCGCTCGGCCATTTGCGTGGCCTGCTGCAAGTCGTTGGCCGCGCCAGTGGATATTTCACCAAAGACGATTTCCTCGGCCGCTCGACCGCCCAAAATTGCGGCCAGGGAATCCTGTAGCTCCTCCTTGGTCATCAAATAGCGGTCCTCCAGTGGCATATTCAGCGTGTAGCCCAAGGCGGCGATACCCCGCGATACAATGGATATTTTCTGTACCGGATTGGCTTCGGGCAAAATCTCGCCGACGATGGCGTGACCGGCCTCGTGGTAGGCGACAATTCGGCGCTCCTTCTCGTTGAGCACCCGGCTTTTGCGCTCCAGCCCGGCCACCGAGCGCTCTACCGCCTCTTCCAGCTCGGACATGGTGATCGAATTTTTATCTCGCCGCGCTGCCAAGAGGGCCGCTTCATTGATCACATTGGCCAAGTCCGCACCGGCAAAACCCGGAGTGCGCACAGCGAGCTTGTACAAATCTACGTCTGGAGCCAGCTTGACTTCCTTGGCGTGAATCTGGAGAATGGCGGCGCGCCCTTTGACATCGGGCCGGTCCACGGCCACGGTGCGGTCGAAGCGGCCGGGGCGCAGTAAGGCCGGGTCGAGGATTTCCGGCCGATTGGTTGCCGCCATGAGAATCACGCCCGCGTTGGTGTCAAAGCCATCGAGTTCAGTCAGGAGCTGGTTGAGCGTCTGCTCGCGCTCATCGTGCCCGCCAAAAGAGCCGGCTCCCCGAGCTTTGCCCAAGGCGTCGAGTTCGTCGATGAAGATAATGGCCGGAGCGTGTTTTTTGGCCTGGTCAAAAAGGTCGCGTACGCGTGCGGCCCCTACCCCGACGAACATCTCGACAAAATCAGAGCCGCTCAGCGAGAAAAAGGGCACGCTCGCCTCACCGGCGACCGCCTTGGCCAACAGCGTCTTACCTGTGCCCGGAGACCCCACGAGTAAGACCCCGCGTGGAATCCGGCCGCCGAGGGCTTGAAATCGCTCGGGCGTGCGCAAAAAATCGACGATCTCTAAAAGCTCTTCTTTGGCCTCGTCAATGCCCGCCACGTCGTCGAAGGTAATGCCCGTCCCCTTCTCCATGTACACCTTGGCTTTGCTCTTGCCGATCGACATCAGACCACCGGCCCCCCCACTCATGCGACGGATGATAAACAGCCAGATCCCTACGAAGATCAGCGCTGGCAGGATCCACGATAAAAGCTGCGTGAACCAATTGTTGGTGGGCTGGCGGGTAAACTGGACTTGGTGTTCTTCGAGCAGGCCGATGATCTCGGGATCGTCGATGACCGCAGTGCGAAAGCTAATCTCGCGGCCATCGACGCTGGCGCGGCCGCGGATGAACTCGCCGCTAAAGGTACACTCTATGACCTGCCCGCTTTTGATCCACTCGCGGAATTGGCTGTATGGGAGGGTTTCGACTTGGTCGGCAAAGTAGTTTTGCAGACTCATGAGCAGGAGCAGCGTAAGGACGGCGTACGCAATGGAAAGCTGGGTCTTTTTTTCGAATTTCATGCACTATTTTCCAATGCCAGGACACACTCTGCTAGTGCCGGTACACAAGAGTAAAAGGACCAAATTTTTGCGGTTTTGAAAATAACCGGCGGCCTAGCTACGGTCAAGGTGAAGAGCGGCTAGCCGAGCAAGCCGGGCGTTTCTAGGATCTCCTTGAGCCGCCCGAGGAAGCGGGCGGCGAGCGCCCCATCGACGATCCGGTGATCGGCTGCCAACGTCAAGGTTAGCTGTGGACGGACGGCAAATGCGTCCGCCGCCGAGGCTACTACTCTATTTTCTATCGCCCCGACGGCCAAGATCGCCACTTGCGGAGGATTGATGATCGCGGTAAAGCGAGAGACGCCGAACATGCCCAAATTCGAGATGGTAAAAGTGCCGCCCAACATGTCGTCAGGGGCTAGCCCACTGCGGCGAGCTGCGTCGATTAGCCGCGTCCCTTCTAAGGCGATTTCCTCGATCGTCTTTTCGGCTGCGCCGCGAATGACCGGAACCACCAAGCCCTGCTCAGCCGCCACGGCAACGCCGATGTTGATTTGGGAGGCATAGCGGAAATGCCCCCCCTCTGCCAAACTGTTGACGCGGGGAAATTCGCTTAGAGTGCGAGCGGTGGCTTTGACGATCAAATCGTTGAAGGAGATTTTTTTGCCTTCAAGCTCGTACCCGGTGCGGAATTGCTGCAACCACACCGCTGACACATCCATGCTGATGTGAATGTGTGGGATTTGTTGGTAGCTGGCCGTCAGCCGCTCGGCAGCTACTTGTTCGGCTCGGCTCAGTTCAATTAGCCCTTCGGCGACCGGGGCTGCTGGGGCCGCAACCGGGGCTAACTGGGCTTGCTCAACCAAGGCCAGCACATCGGCGCTGACGATCCGACCGCCGGGACCACTGCCGTTGACCCCAGCAAGGTCGAGGCCATGCTCGGCGGCTATTTTGCGCGCTTTGGGCGAGGTCTTGTGCGGTCGCCGCCCAGCGGAATCAGCAGCAGCTAAAGCCTGTGGGGCTGGAGTTGGCGGAGTAGCTGGGGCTGGATCTGCGCCGCTCGGAGCAGGGGTGCTATACGAGCTGATGTCTTCGTCGTCAGCGGCAATCACGCCAATCGTCGTCGATACTGGTACTTCTTGGCCGACTGGCACCAGAATTTTGCGCAGGATCCCAGCGGCCTGCGCTTCGACTTCCATCGTCACCTTATCGGTGGCGATTTCCAACAGGGCTTGGCCCTTTTGCACTTCTTGGCCTTCTTCTACCAGCCAAGCACTTATTGCGCCGCTTTCCATGGTCAACCCCAATTTGGGCATGACGATCTCAGTAGCCATATCGCTCTCAGGATAAAGGGATGCAAAGCTCAGCCTTGTAAGATAACTGGCGAGCAAAGCTGGTCAATGCAGCCGGCGGCTGGCGCGGGCTTTCGTTCGACCAAGCGACCGGCTATATTGACCTCCGGCGCACTGCCAACGCCCTGGGCTTTTTCTTTTGATCAGACGTGCGACGAACGGACACTTTGGCGACAATTACCCGCGACTTCACGGCAACTACCTTTGTCGTCCACCAAGGAGCCACCCTCCTGTTGTGGCACAAGAAAATGCAGGCTTGGCTGCCCCCGGGCGGCCACATCGACCCGGGCGAACTGCCCGAAGAGGCCGCCCTCCGCGAAGTGCGCGAAGAAACCGGTCTGACCGTTGAATTGTTGGGCCGCCAACAGCAATGGGGACAGGTCGCTGTCTTACACCAACCCGCGTGTATCCTCCTAGAGGACATCGAACCAGGCCATCAACACATAGACCTAATCTACTTTGGCCGCTTAGTACGCGGACGCGCTCGCGTCAATCCCCGCGAATCCACGCAATTGCGCTGGTGCGACCACGCCGCCTTGGGCGATGCGGCCATCGCCGAGGACATCCGCATCCTCGGACGCCGGGCCATTGCATCCATCGACGCCGGAGAAGTGCTGCACTGTGGCTAGAACGGCTTTAGTCTATCACCCGGACGTCTTGTTGCACGACACCGGCGCCGGGCACCCAGAGCGCCGCGCGCGGTTGGAAGCCATTGTCGAGCACTTAAAAGACCGCTCGCTATGGGACAAAGTGCTGCACCTGCAACCGCAGTTAGCACCGCGTCGCGCCCTGCTTAGAGCCCACTCGCCGGCCCACTTAGACCGAGTAGCGGCCCTCGCACAGGTTGAGCACTCTATCTATGTCAGCCAAGACACCGCATTCTCTGCAGGCACCTACCGGGCCGCCCTCCTCGCAGCCGGAGCGGCCTTAACCGCCATTGACGCCCTCCGCGCCGGCCACGCCGACTGTGCTTTCTGCTGCATGAGACCTCCGGGCCATCACGCCGAAGTCGAGCAAATCATGGGCTTTTGCTTTTTTAACAACGCGGCGGTCGCCGCGCATTACTTGCGGGCCGAATGTGGCTGTGACAAAGTGGCAATCATCGATTGGGACGTCCATCACGGCAATGGCACCCAGCACATCTTTGAGGCCGACAGCTCGGTATTTTTTGCTAGCATTCACCAATCCCCCCTTTATCCGGGCACTGGTGCAGCCGATGAGCGCGGGCTGGGAGCGGGCCGCGGCCAAACCTTGAATATCCCCGTCCCAGCCGGCAGCACCGATGCCGATTATCTCGGTCATTTCGCCGATACCATCATTCCAGCCATAGACCAGTTCCAACCCGATTTCATTCTCCTATCGGCCGGTTTTGACGCCCATCGCAGCGATCCCCTCGGGCAAATCCTGCTCAGCGCAGACGGCTATAGCCAGCTAACCGAATTAGTGCTCCAGCTAGCCACCCGCCACTGCGAGGGCCGCCTCGTCTCCTTGCTAGAGGGTGGATATGACTTAGAGGCAACCGCCGCTTCGGTGGCCGCTCACCTGAGTACCCTGCTGGCGTCTTGAGAATTCAATTCTTGGGTCAGTTCACCAGCGGTCCCGCGGCCAAAAATGACGACCCAATACCGTTCACCAACCGCAATGCTAGCGATGATTAGGTCGATTTTCGGCTCAGATCGTCGAATTGGCCATAGGTCAAATAAAAACAAAATGTTATTAGGTTATAAGCTCTCGCTATTTCGACCAAATGGTCGAATTCGTCCCATTCAGGTCTTCGGCACTTTTGCACCAAATGTAAGGCTCTGCCCGCTGTAAAACGACATTTTGCCGAAAAATGCGCTCGTGTGGTACGCATGTTGCTTCAATACGGTGCGACTCGACGATGCGCATTGAGCGCCTACTCGGACCCCGTTCCACTACCACGCCTCGGCCTGGTGCCAAGCATCGGGGCCGCTGCGCAACATCCATAAAAAAGACGCCACTGCTGGGAATGAGCGAGGGGAATGGATTGTCTAAGGGACAGTACCCGAACCATTTGTTATCGGCAACAGTCAATAGCGATAAACGCAAGGAAAGCAAAAAGATGCGACTCGCCGCACGCCCCATGGGTTCGGTCGGACTCTCGGTAACCCTCCTGTTGGGAACTGGTTGTGACCCTTTGACCGGCGATCTTACTACGTCGGCCCGGGCCGTCCCGAGTCAGGAGTGGGTGCTGCAGCAAGACGCGGATGGGGTGATCACCGGTTCGCTCACCGACCACCTACAGGGGCGCTACCTCCGTCGGACGATTCTTGGCGCCGAGCGTGGGGACCACATTCGCTTCGAAACGCTACCGGAACTGGCCTCAGGAGTGGCCGTGGCCGCTGGTGATCCCATCGGCCGCCGGATCTCGGCACTGACCGCTCGGCGACAGGCGGAGTTGCAGGGGCAGCTAGACGTCGAGCGGGCCTATCTAGCGTTGACCCGCTCCGGCGACAAGGCATCCCTCGTGCGCGAGGCTGACGTGCGCCTCGCCCTAGCGCAGACGGAAGCCGCCCAGCAGCGGCGCACGTTAGTTCGTCAGCGGTCGCTTTTCGAGCGCGACTTGGTGGCCCCCGCCGAGTTGGAGCTCGTTGAAGCCGCCGTTGCGGCCGCCGACTTTCGCGTCCGCATCGCCGAGGCCCAGCTCCAGACGGCTCGGACGGGCGGTTCCGATCCGGAGATCCGGTGGATCGAAGCCCGGATCGCCGATCTGCTGGGCCAGCTAGACCAAGTGCGCCTCGATATCGAGGCGGATGTGGTGCGCTCGCCCATCGACGGCCGCTTCCTCGGCGGCCACGGCGACACGCTGGCCGTGGTACAGGATACCACGGCCTGGGCCGCCATCATGCCCGTGGCCTGGACCGACCACCTGCGGCTGCAACCGGGCCTCCGGGTCCAATTGCAATGGGAGGCCGATCTACTACCAGCGACGGGGCAACTGACGCGGCTGAAGACCGAGGCGTTCTCGGCCGTCGATGGGCGACAGTTCGTGGTCGTTGTGGCCCGGCTGGATAGCGTGGACGGTGCCCTCGTGCCCGGACTGGTGGGGCAGTGCCGCATCGCCACCGACAGCCAAACCTGGCTCGAGCGCCTGCAGCGTATTCTGGCACTCTGACCCAGGCCGACGACAACGTTAAAACGCACAATACAGACAAGGATGTCTTGAATGGACGCTCGAAGAGACCGATACGAGTTGAAGTACCCGGCGACGCAGGACATGCTGGAGTCGCTACGACACGCCTTAGAACCCTTCGTGGTCCTAGACAGGCACACGCCGCCGGGCAAAAAAGGGGGTTATACTATCCACAGCATCTACTTCGACACGCCGGGCTTTGACGCTTACCACCAGAAAATGGACGGACTACAGCATCGGTACAAAGTACGTCTTCGAGGCTATAACGAGGGTGCCGATGATGCCCCGGTGGTGCTCGAGATCAAGCGCAAGGACGACCGCGTCGTCTCCAAGGCCCGATCTTGGGTGCTACACCGAGACCTCGACGCCCTGCTGGCGACCGGCGATGTGGAGCACTACGCTCTAGGTGATGACCGGGCGAAGGAGGATATGTGCCGTTTCCTGTACCGGATCCGCCGCCACCGGCTGCACCCGGTGGTACTCACCCGCTACGAGCGCGAGGCCTACTTTGGACGCTTCAACGACGATCTGCGCATTACGCTGGACAGCAGTCTCCGCAGTCGAGCCTTCCCCGGAGCCACCGAGCTGTTCGGCCGACAACCTGTGGTGCCGGCACGGCGCGATACAGTGGTCGAGATCAAGCACTACGGTGCTAGTCCTTCGTGGCTCAAGAGTATCGTCAACGACTTCGGTCTGAGGCGCGATACGTTCTCCAAGTACTGCAACTGCCTTGACGATCACGATCTGCCCCGGCTAGCATCGGCCCCGGCTAGCGGCAGGTGAGCCCGTGCATGCCTTCCAAGATGTGAGTGGCCTAATCTCACCACTGGCCTTGAGTCCGCAACAGGCGGCCACCAACCTAGCCGTGGCCCTAGTATGCGGTCTGATGGTGGCTCGCTTCTACCGCTGGGTCACGCACCGGTCAAGCAATGCCAACGCCTTCGTCAGTGCGTTGATCGTTCTGGCGATGATCACCTGCATCGTCATCATGGTCATTGGCAACAATCTAGCCCGGGCTTTCGGGCTGGTCGGCGCTATGTCCATCATCCGCTTCCGCACCGCAGTCAAGGATGTGCGCGACATCGTCTTCATCTTCTTCAGCCTTGCCGGGGGCATGGCTGCCGGTGTCGGCCTGGCCGCCATCTGTCTGGGCGGGACCGTGGCGATCGGTCTGGCTATGCTGGGTGTCGAGAAGGTCCAGTCGCGCTCCCGCCGTCAACGCGACTACCTGCTACAAATGACCTACACACCGAGTGCCGGGATTGAACCTCCCTACCCCGACATCCTACGCCGCTTCTGCCGCCGCCACCACCTCGTCAACACCCAGTCCCAAGCCGGGGGGAACGACCTCGAACTCTCCTTCTACGTGAGTCTTCGCAACGAGGACGCCTCCAGCCGGCTGGTCTCGGAACTGCGCGACTTGCCTCAAATCGGTCGCGTGAACCTGTTTTTTGACGAAGACTACGACTGATCACTCCACCACTGGCCATTCAGAAAAGGACCACGCCATGTCAACCATTCAGTTCTCGCGCCGGCTCGGGGGGGCCTTGCCCCTGATCTTTTTGTTGCTGTCAAGGACGGCCCTGCAGGCTGATCTGTCGCCCAGCATACACCTGAGCGATGATAAGTCCACCCTAGTCCAGTCCGGACCGTCGGCCAGTATCTTATACGACGAGACAGTCCTGCGGACACTCGAACTGCGTTTCGAGCCAGCCGACTGGTGGGACCAGCTCACCGCCAACTACGGCACCGGAGAGAACATCCTCGCCGACCTGACCGTGGAAGGCATCACCTATCCCGAGGTGGGTGTGCGCTTCCGCGGCAACACGTCTTACACGAGGACCGGGGACTCCGTCAAGAAGTCCTTCAACATCGAACTGGACTTCGTCAACGAAGACCAGACGCTGATGGGCTACCGGACGCTCAATCTCAACAATGCCTATCAGGATCCCTCCTTCATGCGCGAGGTCCTCTACTTCCACGAGGCCCGCAACTACGTCCCCACGCCTAAGGCCAACCACGTGCATCTGACCATCAACGGACAGAACTGGGGAGTGTACGCCAATGTCCAGCAAATCAACGCCGACATGGTGGCCGAGTGGTTTCCCAGCAACGATGGCGACCGCTGGAAAGTCGAGACCGGCGGTGCGGGAGATCGCCAACCCGATGATGGGGGAGATCGCCAACCCGGTGGTGCGGGAGATCGCCAACCCGGTGGTGCGGGAACCAACCCGGGCCAACGGCCCCCGCGGGACGGGGCACCACCCGGTGCCGACACGACGGGAACCAACCCGGGCCAGCAACCGCCAGGGGGGGGTGCCTTCGGCGGTGACAAGGCTCTGACTTGGCAGGGCGACGATCCAACTACATACGAGTCCCTCTATCTGATCAAGGCGGAAAACACCGATGACCCATGGGCGCACCTTATCGCGCTGTGTGAGGTGCTCAACAGTACGCCCGCCGACCAACTCGAGGCAGCGCTCGAACCGATCATGGATGTGGACCGCTGGTTGTGGTTTATAGCCGTGGAGAGCGTCCTCGGCGACGATGACAGCTACTTGACCAAGGGCTCCGACTACCAGCTCTACTACGAGCCTGAGAGCGGGCGCATGCACCCCCTCCAGTACGACGGTAACGAAGCCCTCAACGCTAGGCTGATCACCCGCGATCCCATGGACGGCGAAGACAACGCCGACCGGCCCGTCATCCGCCAGTTACTGAGCGTACCGGCCCTACGGCAGCGCTACCTGGCACATGTGCGCACCGTATTGAACCGGTCTCTGACCTGGGAGACCCTGGGGCCACAGGTAGAGCAGTACGAGCAGCTCATTGAGGCCGCGGTGCGAGCCGACCCGCACAAGTTTTACTCTACTGAGGACTTCGAGGCCAGCCCCGCCGAGTTGGAGCGCTTTGTCAAGGAGCGGCGCGACTTCCTCTTATCCCACGCGGAGGTGAATCGGCCTTCGCCCGAGATCCGCGCCGTCAACACCGAGCGCACCAACTCGCAGGCACACATCACCGCGAGTCTTGCGGCCACGCCCGCCGTGGCTGAGGTGCTCCTGCACTGGTCCATCGGTCTGACCGGGTCCTTCAGCACCCTAGTCATGCGCGACGACGGCACCCACGGCGATGGCTCGGCCAACGACGGCACCTACGGCGCCCACCTGCCCCTACCCGACACGGGCTGGGTCCGCTACTATGTCGAGGCCCGCGCCGACGACGGCTTTGGCACGGCCACCTATGCTCCCGCCGGTGCAGAGCACGATGTTTACGCCTTGCTCGCCAACGCACCACTGGCCGCTACCAGTCCGATTTGGATCACGGAGCTGATGGCGGCTAACCGAGGGGCCGTCCTCGATCCCCAAGGCGACAGCGACGACTGGGTCGAGTTGACCAATGTCAGTGATGAGCAGGTGGACCTGTCGGGGATGTTCCTCAGCGACGACACCGAGGATCTGCATAAGTGGAGCCTACCCGGAGGGACGGTGCTGGCACCCGGTGCCAGCCTCGTGGTGTGGGCCGATGACGATGAAGGCGACAACCCGGGCCTACACGCCAACTTCAAGCTCTCGCAATCAGGCGAAGTAGTGGCCCTCACCGACGCGGCGAGCAATGGCGGGGCCCTGCTGGATCTGGTGTCCTTTGGCAGCCAGCTCGACGATGTCTCCTATGGGCGTCTGCCGCAGGACCCGTCCCGCTTCGGCTTCCTCGACCAGCCCACGCCGGGGGGCGACAATTACGGTACGGGCACGGCCGCGACCGACAGCAGCGACGATCCGCTGCCGTCGAGCTTGCTGCTGGGACAGAACTACCCCAATCCGTTCAACAGCACCACTATCATCCCCTTCACTATTGCCGCTGCTGAGGTGGGTGAAAATATCTTCGTGAGGCTGGAGGTGTACAACCTCAGCGGGCAGCGTGTCGTCTCCCTGTTGTCGGGCGCTCTAGCGTCCGGCCAGTATGCCATCCCCTGGGACGGCCGCGATCAGCGCGGGCACGCCGTGTCCAGCGGTCTGTACTTCTACCGCTTAGAGGCCGGTTCGTTGCTGCAGACGCGCAAGTTCATCCTAATGCAGTGAGTTACGTCGTCTGCCCGGCATCTGCGCCGCCGCTTTTGCTGGCGTCTTGAGGCTTGGTAAATACGTGGATAGTGCACGTCTCAAACCGCGTTTCGCGCCGCTGACTATAACCTTGGGCGACGAGTCGGGCGACAAAGTCGGCCGCATCTTTGCGCTGCGGATCCCCAAGGTAAAATCGACCGCCGGGCAGCAGCAGCTTGCCCAGAATGCGTTCTAGGTAGCGATGGTTCTTCTTGTCGTAAACGATGTCCGACCCCACCAAGCACTCGCGCGGCTCGCCCACGGGATTTCGCCAATCCAAATAGGCCACCCGGTGGTTGTGCGGGACCTTGTTGAGCTGGGCATTGCGAGTGGCAAACACCAACGCATCCTCGACAAAATCAGTTGCTTCGACGCGCCAACCGAGCTTGGCTAAGGCAATGCCCACCAACCCCAAGCCGCAGCCTAATTCGCAGACCCAACCTTTGGGGATTGGCTCCTCGGCGTGGCAAAACCACCGGGCCATGGCCAACGCCGTCGGCCACAGTTCGGCCCAATAGGGAAAGCGCTCCACTCTCTGGAGTCGCCCTTCGCGCTCGATCATGCGGTCCACCAAGGCATCTACATCGCCGACTGCCGTCATTTGCAACTGGCAGCCGGTTGCCAAAGTGCAGTACACCTGTCGCGTGTCGTATTTGCTCAGGACGCGGCGAATCTGCCGGTCGCCATAGTGCTTCACGACTGCCGGGTTATCCTCTGCTTGACCTCGGCGATGCGGTCTTCGTTCATGGCGACGGTGTGATTGTTCTCGGCGGAGAAACTGCCCGGCGGATAGTGCGACTGTCCGTACATAGGGTACGCCTCGCTGCGCAGGTGGGCCAAGGTGTGGTGGCCGGCGCGCCGCTTGCGGGTGTGCCGCAAGCCGCCGATATCGATTTCGCAAACGACGATTTTTTCCCCTGGCCCCGGGTCGGCTTGGGCGAGGATGCGGCCATCGCAATCGACTACCATTGAGCCGCCCGGCCAAGAAAAGGGGGGATAGTGCCGCAACTCGGCCCCTTGATTGGCGGCGAGCACATACGCCGTATTTTCTAGGGCGCGACAGCGATTGACCGTCGTCCACCAATCCATGGGCGGCGTCGCCCCCCAAGGGTCCATATAGGCCGAGACGCGGACGAGAATTTCAGCGCCGTTGGCCGTGAGTTGGCGCAGTGGTTCGGGGAAGAGCCAGTCGTAGCAAATTGCCGCGCCAATGCTGCCGATGGGCGTGTGGGCCACCGGGAACAGTTCGTCTGCGTAATCAGCCAAGTCGTGGGGGCTGGCGTGGACTTCCCAAGGAATCCAAGGATTGACCTTGCGGTACTTGTACCACAGCCCTTCCGGCCCGAGCAGGCAGGTCGTGTTGAACACTTTGCCCGGCCACTGGGGGTCTTCTTCGAGGAAGGTAGCCGTTTGGATGTACACGCCCAATTCACGGGCCTTGTCCTGCAAGCGGGCCGTGTGTTCGTTGGGAATGGGAACGGTCAATTTGGCCAGCAAGCTCTTAGCAGTGGGATAAATCGGCGCGGCGTGGCCAAATTCGGGAAAAGCCAGCAACTTGACGTCCATAAACGGCCCATAGCCTGCAACAGCCATATCAACCATTTCGACCATGCGCGCCGTATTGCGGGCCATTTCAGCGCGGTCGGTGGGATTGGGTTGGGACACCTGACAGGCGGCCACCCCATAGCGCAATTCATCGCCCATGAGTTTTTCTCTTAGTCTGCCACACTTTGGCGGTTTGGCGTCGCTGCTCAATTAGTTCGGCGACGACGCTGACCGCGATCTCGGCTGGCGTATCTGCCCCGATGTTGAACCCAATCGGCGCAAAGACAGCGGCCAAGCGCTGTCGGTTCCCACCACGCTCGGCGATCCGCCGCCACAAAATGAGCTTCTTGCGCTCGCTGCCCAGCATTCCGATGTAGCGCGCTGGCGTCTTGATCGCCGCTTCGACGACGATTTCGTCGTGCTGGTGGCCGCGCGTGGCCGCGATGATGTAGGACTGGTCGTCAATCGGCAAATCGGCGAACACCTCCTCCATGCCGGCGACTAAGCACTCGTCGGCTTGCGGATGCCGCGCAAAATTGGCAAACGCCGGGCGGTCGTCAATCAGGACGACGCGGAAGCCCACGTTTTTGGCCAGGGCGCAAATCTGCCCGCCCACGTGGCCGCCGCCGAAGACGTAGAGCACCGGTTCGGGCAAGAACGGCTCGATAAATACTTCCGCAGCCTCTCCCAATTCAGCGCTCGGGTCCAGTGTGCAGACTAGGCCACGCTCGCGCCCTAGTACTTCGGACAAGCGCTCCTCCACCTGTAGGTCGGCTGCCGTTGTGCCCAGCGAACCGCACGTACTGCCGTCGGCCCCCAACCACAAACGCCCCACCCCAGTGGCGTCAAAACGATGCTTGAGCAGGGTCGCCAGCGCACAACCGCTGCGCAACTGGCGCGCCGCTAGCACGCGGCCATAGAAGTCGGCTTTCTCGTCTGGCTCGATAACTTCGGTGTAAATTCGCACGCTGCCGCCGCAATTTAAGCCGCTTTCCCCAGCTTGTTTTTCCGTCATGGTGTAGCGCATGAGTTGGTTTTCTCCGGTCTCCAGCGCAAGGCGGCCGGCGCTCAAGACCTCGGCTTCGAGGCAGCCGCCGCCGATGGTGCCGACGACAGCGCCTTCCTCGGCGACGATCATTTTGGCTCGCTCGCTCATCGGAATTGAGCCAGTGCTCCACACCAGCGAGGCCAACGCCATGCGCTCGCCTTGCTTTTTGCGCCGGACAATTTCAGCGATGATATCATCCATAATTTACGCGGGCCAGCGGGCCAACTCGCGCCGATAGTCGGCCGGCGTGTCCATGTCGGTTAAAATGGCGTCCTCGGCCACAGGCAGCTCGTATGTATCTTCGGGATAGCCCCGCGTTAGCGCATTCAATCCCAGCTCCAATGGCAATGCCAAAATTTTTGCCCGGTAGGTATTGCCAATCAATACGGGATGGCCCCTTTTCCCGTTGGCAGTGGGTATGACGATGCCTGCTCCGACCTGTTTTCTCGCCTGCAAAACCTGCTCTACTACGACTCCGCTCAGCCGGGGTTGATCGCCGAGGCAAATTAAGTAATCGGCGGCTGGGGCCACCGCCCGCACCCCACACTGCACCGAAGAGAGCATTCCCTTTTGATAGTCGTTGTTGACGACCCAACCGACCGGATAAGCAGCCAATACCGGGACAATCTCCTCGGCGCGATGGCCCACTACGACTACCACTTCGTCCAACCGCTGCCCGACAACCTCGACGATCCATTCAATGGCCGCCCGGCCCCCCAAGGGCAATAGCTGCTTGAGCTGGCCCATGCGGGTGGACATGCCCGCCGCCAAAATGAGGCCGGCCACCCGGTCTGTCTCATCTATTTGCATCTTTTTCAATCTACAGCCACCGGCAATTCGCGCCAGTGCTCACGATCCCAACCGGCGACCAGCGAGCACACCGCTGGCCCAAGCCCATTGGAAGTTAAATCCCCCCAAGTCGGCGTGAATATCCACCATTTCGCCGGCAAAGTACAGGCCGGGGACCAAAAAGGACTCGAGCGTCGCGGGATTGATGTCCTCGGTGCGCACCCCCCCGATGGTCACTTCGGCGTAGTCAAAGGGCCTCGGGCCGCTGACGACAATCGGCCAATTGGTCAAACGCTGGGCAAGCTGCCAGCGCACGCCCTTGCTTAGCCGATCGACCCGCTGTACCGCGTCAAACCCCAAATGATCCAAGAGAGGTCGCACCAATTTACTGGAAAGTAGGCCGGCGAAACTCAATTCGAGCGAGCGATGGGGATGGCGCTGCCAGCGCTCTTTGAGCAATTGACTGATTGCTTCCGGGCTGCGGCCGGGGAAGAAATTGACCCGCAGTACGGCCTGCTGGGCCCCCAACTGGGGCACCAAGCGAGCACTGAGGTTTAAGATGGCGAACCCGGAGACCCCGTATTTTGTAAATAGCAAGTCATCGGTGTCAACGGCCTCGCGGCCCCCTTTAAGCGCGACGCGCACTTCGGCCCGGATCTTAAGCCCTTGCATCCGAGCGACGTATTTTTCCGGGCTGATTAGCGGCACCAAGCCGGGCTTGAGGTCGGTGAGCTGATGCCCCATAGCTACGGCCAAGTCCATCCCCGAACGGTCCGCGCCCAAGCGGGCGAGGCTGACGCCGCCGCTGGCCAATATCACGCGCGTCCCAGTGTAGCACGGCCCCTCGGCAACGCGCAGGGCAAAGCGCGACAAGCCGGAAGCGCGGGCCATGCCCACCACCTTGGCATTGGTTTCGACGCGGATGCCTAGGCAGCGCATGCGGTCGGCGAGCAAATCGATAACCGACTGCGCTTGATCCGACACCGGAAAGAGGCGCTGCCGTTTTTCTTCGCGGAACTCGATTCCCAGATCGGCAAAAAACGCCAAGGTTTTGTCTAGGCGGAACTGATCTAGCGCACTGCGGACAAAGCGCGGATGCGTACCGTGATAGTGGCTGAGGTCGTCGGCGGCTCTATTGGTCAGATTGCAGCGCCCATTGCCCGAAATCAATATCTTCCGCCCCAATTTTTCGCTGCCTTCGAGCAGGATCACCCGCTCGCCTGCTTCGGCGGCGACAATGGCCGCTATCATCCCAGCAGCCCCACCGCCAACGACGATGCAATCCCCTGATTTCAAGTCGGTTTACACACTACTAAAGTTATTATAAAAACAATAAGATAGATCGGTTTAGCCTTCGGGTCAAACCAAAGGGCCTTCAGTTTGACAGACTCTCGTTTATTAGCTAAGTTATTTGACTTTGTAAAAATTTAAAAACGCGCTGAGTCAGGACATTTCATGGCAGACCTCACAGGAGCGGCAACGGCTCTGGGCGAGCAACCGCCCGTATCCGCTAGCCAAAGCCAACCCTCCATGCTCCCCACATTCCAAGAAGAAGTCGAAACCTCGATCCGCAAAGAAGGTATTTCCTTTGTCTTTGAGAGCCGCTCCATCTCTGCCGTCGTCCAATTTATCTACACGCCAATTGATGGAACCTTCGCCGATATCGAGGTAGAAGTCAACAACAGCGACCCGATCACACCAGCCGAAGACGGGGGCATCGCCGTAGAAATGGGCGGCGCGGTTTGGTCGCCTGACAGCGAAGAAGTCGAGCGGCATTTTATCTCCTGCGAGCAAGTAGGCGATTGCGTCGAGGCCCGCTGGCAGTGGAAGCTCGGCGAAGAACAAGCCAACTTCCTCTACCGGTTCCGCATCAGCGGCAAGTCTCTGGTGGTGGAAATCGAAGGCGGACACGGCAAGGGGGCCGGCCTCTCGCTCGGCCGGGTCACCGGGGCTTTGCACCCGCGCCTGATCGCCATTCCCTATTTCAACTTCGGCGACAACTACCCGCTCATCCTCTGCACGGCGGGCTACTTCCTGTCTAGCTTTGTCGATTGGCACTACTCTCATGCTTCTACCCTATACGCCCCATCCGCAGCAGAATCTCAGCAGCTCGTCCAGCTCAATGGCGGCTGTAGCTACGCCAGCCAAGGCGATGGCAAGCGCAGCGATTTTCAGGAGCGCTGGCTCATAACGGTATCTACTCAATACGAGGAAGTCCTGCCGACCTTTTCTACGACCGAGCCCCAGCAAAGTGAAACGCTGGCCGATTGGGTCTGGTGCAACATCCCCTATATCGACGCATCCCAAGAAAGCTATGTCGAGCTGTACGAGAACATGCGCCTGCTCAAGCTGATGGGCGTTGATAACCTGCTGATCAACCACCCCAGCGAAACGTGGCACGACGGCGACGGCGACGGCGCACTCGCGGTGGCAGGAGCCGAGGCTAAAGGCGGCGAAGACGCCCTCGGCGAGTACCTCGAAGCCCTGGCCGATCTGGGCTACAAAACGAGTCTCCAAGTCAACTACCGCCACATGGCCCCTACCAACCCCTATTGGCAGCCCGAATTGGCGGCCCAACTCGCCGACGGCACCTCAACCCCGACCGGATCTGGGCTCTATTTGTTCAAGCCGTCCGAAGCACTGGTGCGGGCCCCCGAACACGCGCGCACCATCGTCGCCAAATACCCCTGCGACGCGCTGTACGTAAGTGAACACGCCGAGATTCCACCTTGGGAATTCAACGACTTCAGCGGCGACTGGTCAGCAACCGGCCACTTGGCCAACAGCTATTCCCTGCAACAGGGCATTCTCCACTCCCAAACCCAGGCTGGCTTGGCTATTGGCAGCGGCGGCAACCACTGGTTTTACGCCGGCATCCTAGCTGGCTACCTCGCCCGCGTCGTTGGAGCCGACCCCAGCCGCATCCCACCGTTGGTGGACTTCGACCTGCACAATCTCCATACCATTGAGACGGATGTAGGTATGGGCACCATTGACCAGTACTTTGCCGGACCTATCCCGCCAGGCGACAAGCACAGCCGCAGTGCCTACCTAGACCGCTATCTGGCCGCTACCGCGGCCTTTGGCCACGCCTGTCTGCTTCCCGACCAGCGAGAGTGGGGTATTGCATCTGCGGTCAAGTCCTATTACATGCTGCACGAACTACAAAAGCACTATCTCCGCGTCCCTGTTCGCTCCATCGCCTACTACCACAACGACCAGTTTTTGGCGACCAACGATGCGCTGCTTTCCGGCGCGTATGCCCAGGGACAGGTACGGGTGACCTACGACAATGATCTCGAAGTCTATGCCAATCTCGGCTGGGAGCAGTCTTGGACCGTCCAGCGAGACAATGAGACCTACCTCCTGCCCCCGGGTTCATTTTGCGCTTGGCGGGACTCATCGCTGCTGGTCTATTCGGCCGACGCCGGCTCAGGGCATATAGACTACGCCTCTTGCGCGGACTATTTGTTCGTCGATACCCGAGGGCAACGAGGGCAATTTGGCCCGGTAGAACTCGACGGCGCAGTCGCCATTAAAGAGCGCAAGTGGGAAATCGACGTAGTGCCTTTTGCCTGCCAAGCCGATATAGTAATCGAAGTGGGCCAGTACTGGCCAGAGCGCAAACTGCCCCCGTTGCGCCTGTTGGCCTTCAAATCCGATGACGAAGATCCCGACGTCTATCGGGCCGACATGGAAGGAGACCGCGTCCGCTTCAAACCGCTGGAGGACGTAGTTGCCTATCGCATCGCCTTGCCCGAGTGGATGGTCGAACCGGGTCGCTAGCACTTTGTCCGATTCAGCCGCCCCCTTTCTCCAAGCCTGTCGGGGCCAAGCACCGTCGAAGCCGCCGATCTGGATCATGCGTCAAGCTGGCCGCATCCTCAAACCGTACCGAGCACTGCGCCAGCGGCACGATTTGCTCAAACTTTTCCAAACCCCCGAACTCGCCGCCGAAATTACCCTCATGCCGGTTGACCTGCTCGGAGTCGATGCGGCTATTCTCTTTACCGATTTAGTGACGCCCTTAGAGGCGCTCGGCTGCGAGCTCACGTACGCACCCGGCCCTGTTTTCGCCCGCCCAATTCGCTCGGCCGCCGACATCGACGGCCTCCGCAACCCCGTCCCCGAAGACGACCTCGCCTACGTCTTAGAAGCGGCGCGACTGGTGCGCAACGCCCTGCCTGCCGCGGTTCCACTCATCGGATATGCCGGCGGCCCTTTCACTTTGGCCACTTGGCTAGTGGAAGGAAGTCATGCCAAAGACTTTCCCGCCTTTCGCCGCATGGTCCACAGCGACCCTGCCCTCGCCCATCGGCTACTCGACCTGCTCGCCGACCTCGCCAGCCGCTTCTTGCGCGCCCAGATTGCAGCCGGGGCCCAAGCCGTCCAGATTTTCGACACTTCCATCGGTTTGCTGTCGCCGGCACAGTTTAACGAATTCGCCTTGCCCTATGTGCAACGAGTTTGCCGCAGCCTCGCCGCGCTGGATGCTCCGGTTATTTACTTCCCGCTCGCCGGGGCGCAAAATCTGTCCAGTTTTGGCCGTGTCGGTGCCCATGTCCTAAGCCTTGATTGGCGAATTGATCTCGATGCAGCGTACGGATTGTTCGGCAATACCATGCCTTTACAGGGCAATCTAGATCCGTGCGCCCTCTACGGCTCAGAGGCGAGCATTGCCAAGGCCGCTCAGCACATTCTAAAGCAGGGTCGAGGCCGCCCCCACATCTTCAACTTGGGGCACGGCGTCTATCCAGATACGCCCTATGAAAAGGTCAAATTGCTAGTGGATGTAGTCCACCAGTTCGCGCAAACTTGAAAGGGTACGGCCGATGGAACACCTGGAAGGGCAAGAAAAAGGTACGACGCGCCGACACACTTTTTTTTGCATTAACAAAGAGCGGCACACCGCTTCGTCCAAGGTCATCAACGCCCGGCGCAAGGAAATTGATGTCTTCGGTCGGCGGGTACACGGCTGGATCGTAACCACCGAAGAGCCGGTCATCGACAAGGACATTCCCCTCGACGAATCAACGCACGGATCAATGCCCCACCGCGACCCGGAATAAGGGCATTAGCCTTTAGCGACCCCAGGAGAATTTGTTTTCCAACCAAGTGCCTATTTCTCGCGGTGGGTCGTTCCACTTCTCGCCTGGGCCGAGAAATTGCCCGCGAAAATCTTGGCGGGGGTCAAAGCTCGCCCACAAGTTCGGGAACTCGTCGCGGATCAGTGTTTCTACTTGGTCTCTTATGCCCTGTGCATGGTAGGAAATAACCTCGTCGGCATCCCTTTTGTCCAACTCTTCAGTCAAATGCTCGGCCATCCCACTACTGGCGACAAAGGTAAATTCAATCGCCGAGTCTTCGGTCAGCTGTAAGCTGATGCGGTAGGCTGGATAGCTCAGTTTTAACCCCAATACGGACAGTTGTAGCTGCAACCACTTGGCTTCGGTGACTTCGCGGGTGGCATTGAGGGTGGCCCAGTCCAGTTCAGCTCTAACCGCTAAGGGGCTCCACAGCACCAACGCCAGAAGCGAACATATTGCCTTGTGGATCAATGACATAGCACAACCGCCTTTCAAGAAAACTGAAGCCAGCCTAGTGGCCAACTCGCTCAAGCTGCGGGCGAAAAATTATCTTCGATAAAACGGACGATGTACCTAAATGACACCAAGCCAACCGGGCGGTCGTCATCGTCCAACAGCGGCACGTGGCGAAAGCCGTGGATACTCATCAAATGTAGAGCGTGCTGCACAGCCGCATCCGCTTTGATCGCAGTGGGTCGCGGGGTCATCAGGCTCTCAACCGCGATCCGTTCCAGATTGCCAATCAGACCCGCCACCCGGTAGAGGACATCGCGCTCAGTAAATATGCCGATTAGCTGCCCGTTCTCGCTGGTTATTAACACACAACCGACGTGCCGTTCCTTGAGCAATGAGATGACCTTGGCCAACGAAGTAGTCGGCGACACGCAGACCATTTCCTGCGGATTGAGCGCGGAAAGTGGCTCGGTGAAAATCTCCTTGAACTCCTCACTGCCCCAATCTTGGTACGCATCGCTCAGGCTCTGGCCGCACTCTCCGCAAAGCTCAACTCCAGCGATATTGTCGTGCGAACACAACGGGCAAATCAATGGCTCTTCTCCTATTCGACGACCCAAGTATCGCCCGCGCTAAACAAGGCCGCGAGGTCTCCTTGGCCGCGCTGTTGGGTCGTCTCAGCGATTTGGTCGAACAGCAAGTCGGTATAGCTTGGCCTATCAAGGGCGCGCAACACGCCAAAGGGCAGCGGCATTGACGGGTATTCCATCCGGCTGAGCATATAGGCATAGCTGGCGTTGTCGCGCCCTTCGCGATGCACGACCAACTCGTCTGGGGCCACGTTGCTAAGGGCGACGACTTCGGGTTCAGTGCCGTTCATGCGAATGCCTCGATCGCGGTCTTTGCCGAAGATGAGGGGCTCCCCCTCTTCTAAGAACACGATATTATCGTCGCGTATGTCCGAATCCGTGGTGTGCTGCCAAGCCGTGGGGTTGAGCACGACGCAATTTTGGTATATCTCGACAAAAGCGGCGCCCTGGTGTTCGGCCGCTCGCTTGAGCACATAGCTCAGGTGCTTGGTATTGGTGTCCTGCGAGCGAGCGACAAAGGTCGCCTCGGCACTCAGCGCTACAGATATGGGATTGAGCGGATAGTCGATTGACCCCATCGGGGTGGACGTGGTGCGGTGCCCGGGCAGCGAGGTTGGCGAATACTGGCCTTTCGTAAGCCCATAGATGCGGTTGTTGAACAGAATAATCTTCAGATCGACATTGCGCCGCAGGCTGTGCAACAGGTGATTCCCGCCGATAGAGAGTCCGTCGCCATCGCCGGTGATGACCCAGACGCTCAAGTCCGGGTTGGCTATCTTTATTCCCGTGGCGATCGTGGGCGCCCGCCCGTGGATCGAGTGAATGCCGTACGTATTCATGTAGTAGGGAAAACGGCTAGAGCAGCCAATCCCAGAGACGAATACGAGGTCTTGCCGGGCGATTCCCGCTTCGGGCAGCATCTTTTGCATTTGGGCCAAAATTGCGTAATCGCCGCACCCGGGGCACCAGCGGACTTCTTGGTCGGAAACGAAATCCTTACGGCTCAACCCAGTTTCTACAACTGCTTCGGCCATCTCAATCTCCCTAGCTTAGCACTTGGCGAATTTTGTCGGCCACTTCCCGAATTTGGAAGGGGCATCCTTGAACCTTGTTCAACTTGACGACGCGCACCGGAAAGTGAGCTTGAAGCAACAAGGCCAATTGGCCCAGGTTTAGCTCTGGCACCAACACTTGCTTGTAGCGGCCGAGCACGTTGCCAAGATTGCGAGGAAACGGATTCAAGTAGCGCAGGTGCCCATAGGCCGCGTCGAGGCCCTCGTTTTGAACCTGCTCAACGGCGGCGCGAATGGCCCCGTAGGTCCCGCCCCAGCCCAAGACCAGCAGGTCTCCTTGGTCGGGGCCGGTCACTTCCAGTTCGGGAATAAAATCGGCAATGCCGCGGATTTTGTCGGCCCGGACGCGGACGATGCGCTCGTGGTCTTCGGGCGCGTAGGAGACATTGCCCGTCCCATCCTGCTTGCCCAAGCCGCCGATCCGATGCTCCATCCCCGGCGTCCCTGGCACGACCCAAGGCCGGGCCAAGGTCTGCCGATCGCGCATGTAGGGTTGGTAGCCGTCCGGATCGGTGTACGGCTCGGCATCAATGGACGCGATTGAATGCGGATCGGGTATTTTCCACGGCTCAGAGTTGTTAGCCACATACCCGTCGGATAAAAGAAAAACCGGCGTCATATAGCGAACGGCAATGCGAAAGGCCTCAATGACCATGTAGAAGCATTCGCCCGGGGTGGCCGCAGCAAGGACCGGGATCGGGCTTTCGCCGTTGCGCCCGTAAAGCACCTCTAGCAAATCGGCCTGCTCGGTCTTGGTCGGCAAGCCCGTGCTGGGGCCACCGCGCTGGACGTCAATGACGACTAGCGGCAACTCCATAACGACGGCTAGGTTGATCCCCTCGCTCTTGAGCGCGATTCCCGGGCCGCTGCTGGCGGTCGCGGCGAGGCTGCCGGCAAAAGACGCGCCAATCACCGCCCCCATGGCCGCGATTTCGTCCTCGGCTTGGAAGGTGCGCACATCGAAGTTTTTCAGCGCCGCCAAGCCCTCTAGGATAGTGCTGGCCGGCGTGATGGGATACGAGCCGTAAAAGAGCGATTTGTTGGCTTTTTGCGCGGCTGTGACCAGCCCCAAGACAAGTGCCTCATTACCGGTGATCCGCTTGTACATCCCCGACTCGACAACCTCCCGCTTGGGCACCGAGATCTGGGTCTGAAAGGTCTCGGCCGTTTCGCCGTAGTAGTAACCCGCCTTCAAGGCTTTCGTATTGGCCTCAACAACCTCGGGCCGACCAGCAAACTTGGTTTGGTAGAACTTGAGCGTGTAGTCGAGCGGGCGGTCAAACATCCAGAACACCAAGCCCAAGACAAAGGCATTCTTGCACATGTCTTTTGCTTGGTTGCTCATACCCGCGATGTCGGCGAGGGCATTGCGAGTCAGGGTGGTCACGGGAACCAGATGCACGTCGTAGCCGCTGAGGCTGTCATCTTCGAGTGGGTTGGTCTCGTAGCCAGCCTTGCGGAGGCCATTGCGGTTGAACGGATCGGTATTGACGATGATAGTCCCGCCTAGCTCGAGATCGGGCAAGTTGGCCTTAAGCGCAGCTGGGTTCATCGCCACTAGTACCTGGGGCGAATCCCCGGCGGTGTAGAGATCGTTGGCGGCGAAATTGACCTGATAACCACTCAGCCCGGGAATAGTCCCGGCCGGGGCGCGGATTTCGGCGGGAATGTCGGGAAAAGTGCTGACGTCGTTGCCCATCACGGCAGAAGTATTGGTAAACTGACCGCCAGTTAGCTGCATCCCATCGCCTGAGTCACCGGAAAATGCGATGACCACAGCTTGACGCTCTTCTTGCGCGTATTCTCGCTTACTTGTAGGTGCCGATGGGGCCACAATTTCGGCCATGCACGCGATCTCCTTAAAAAGAAAAAAATCTCCAGCCGCAACGCATGCTTAAGCTCCCTCTTTGGTGCGAGCGATGCGCTCGGGGTCCGGCGGCAAATTGTAGATGTCTTCGGGAAATTGATCGGTGAGAAAACGGATGACCTCGTGTTGGGGCAAATTCCCCTTGATGCGGCCGTCTTCATCTACGATTGGCACGTTGCGGTAGTCGCCAGCATTCATCAGCCGCAGGGCGCTGCTAATCGGCTGTTGGGCATCCAAGCTATGCGGATCACAGGTCATCAATTCGGCCACTGGCCGCATCCATGTCGCTGGCTGATCGGTTACCTTGGTCAGCACATCGCGCTCGGTAAAGATCCCCACTAAGCGGCCATCCTCTTCCACCAGCACGGCACTAACGTGTTGGTGGCGCATTTTCTTGAGGACGTCCAGCACCGACTCCTGCGGTTTGCACAGGGCATACCCATCCAAGTCTAGGTGGCCGATGACCTCTTCTTGTAACTTCTGCACGACCTTCATTAGAAAGCCCCTTGCTCGGGGCTTAAATACCGCATTATTCACCTCGTTTACTCAATGATCATTAAAATTAAAATAGATAGGAGCGATATATCCCGCAAGGTAATATGTCGCAACGAGGTTGCGAGCTTTACTTCGCCAAATCCACCACCCAATCCGCAGCCGCCCGCACCATCGGATGCTGGTCGGCGACGACGACTGTGGCCTCTCGCTCCACCAACGTGCGCAAGGCCCCAACCATGGCTCGCACATCTTCTGGATGATCGCCGCTGGCCGGGTCGTCAATCAGCACCCAAGTGCGCCGGGAAGTCCGCGTCGATTCAAGCGCCAGCCGCAACCGCAACCATTCCCCCGGTTCCAACCCCTGCACTTCCTGCCCTAAAAGCAGATAGCTGAGGCCGCAGTCGATAGCGGCCTCCAAGCGCGGGCGAATTGAGTCGTGCCGGACAAAGTGGGCACTAGCCTGTGCCAAAGTCATATCCAACACATCGGCAATGCTCGCGCCGCGCAGCGTTACTTCGCAGGTTTCGTCGCGGTACCGGCGGCCTTCACAAGAGGTACACACCAGCGCTAAATCCTCCAGAAACTCCAAATCGAAGTAGCATTGGCCGCGGCCTTCACAGCTAGGACAACGGCCCCCTGGCCTAGCCAACAAGAAGGTATCCCGATTCCAGCCGCGCGCCGTCGCAGCGGGCGATGCGGCGTACAAATCGGCGACGCGCCCAAAAAGGCCCAGCCCCTCCAATACCGTAGCCTTGCCGTTGGGGGCTTCGACCGTTACAATGCGGCTGTTCCTCGGCAGGCCCACAGCAGCGTACTCGACGGACCGCCCCTTGAGCAGCGGCAGCAAGACCTCGTTTAGCAAGCGAGTTTTGCCACTGCCAGAAGGCCCACACACGCAGGTCAACTTTCCGTGCGGCAGCTCGATAGCCAGCGGCCCGGCCACACTGTTCCCGCGAATGTTCAACGCCAGTTCAACTTGCTCGGCAACCTGCGCACCACCCATTTGATTTGGTTCTACTTCCGCCGCCTGCCCTGCGCGCACCTGTCCGTCCGCAAATGCCCAGACTTGATCTGCGACTGCCACCAGTTCGGGCGCGTGGTCCAACAACAGCGCGGTATTGCCGCCCGCGACTAGCCGATTTAGACCTGCTGCGACCGCGTCTAGCATCTCCCCGGCCAATTGGCTACCCAAACCTTCTAAAATGTAGAGGATACCCGTCAGGCCGCTGCTGAGACAGGACGCCAGTTGCAGTCGCTGCCACTCGCCAGCCGCTAGCCATTCAAGCCGACGGCGCAACGGCAGGTGCCCTAGCCCCAAGCGGCAAGCCTCAACCAGTGCTGTCTCTTCCAGCCAATCGCCCAACGAGCCGAGGGGAGCATCCAGCAATTCGTTTATGGTGCGACCGTGCAGCGTCACTTGACCAGCCAAGGACTGGTCTGAGCCGAAGTCTGCCGCAGCCAGTGGTTCGTACTGGCAGCCGCAGGTGCTGCAAGTCGGCTGCTGGTTTAAGTGCATCATTTTGTTAGTCCCGTCCACCCAGACCACAGTCTGCCCCGACGAAATAGAGCGGGCCACGCGCACCGCTTCCAAAAAACGCACGCTGGCATTGGGGTCGGGTACCAAGCGGTCTATCACGACGTGGACCTCGCTTGCGTCGCTTGGCAATGCTGGTCCGTCGCCTTCTATCCGCTGGAGTTGGCCGTCGATTGCGACTCGCGTAAACCCGGCCTGCACGAGTTGCTGCCACATCCCCTGGTTGCGCAAAGCCAAGGGAGCCAACACCAAACAGCGGGTGTCTGGATAGACGCGGGCGACTTCGCGCTCAACCTCATCGGCCGCATAGCTACGACAGCGGCCGCCGCATTCGCGGCAGTGCATCTGCCCCTCTTCCACCATGATCTGTGCCAAAATTCCCTCTAGCTGCAAGTAGTCCCCTACCGTGCGCCCGCGACGCGGTGGGCCCAAGTAAATGACCGGCGGCAAGCCCGAAATTTCTTCCACATCCGCGCACACCGTCCCACTGACGCCTTCGCGTTCGACCAGAGACAGCGCCTGCATGTAGCGCCGGCGGCTCTCGGCATAGAGGATGTCTAAAGCCATGGCCCGGCGACCACTGCTGCTGCGGCCGGTAAAGCAAATAATCCGGCCCAACGGCAAGTCCATATCGACATTGGCCAGACCGCCGGCCCGGGCACCGCGCACGCAGAGAGTAGCCGTCAAGGGTTGGCCTGCGTCATAGAATCGATTTTTGCTTGTAAGCGCTCGTCGTCGGGGTTGTGCGCACGCAAAACAGCCCAGTGGGCTTGGGCTGCTTGGGGACGCCCCAATCGCAACAGCGCTTCCCCGCGCC
Organism: Candidatus Latescibacterota bacterium; assembly: GCA_965221515.1. GTDB lineage: Bacteria > Latescibacterota > UBA2968 > UBA8231 > UBA8231. Next base: position 1,056,570 of record OZ244897.1, on the reverse strand, counting down.
GATAGTGCGCTTGGGCGTGGTCGGGGTCGAGGTCAAGTGCCCGGGCAAAAGCATCCGCCGCGGCTTGGTCATCGCCCTGCTTGGCATATACTAAACCGAGATTGAAATGCGCCCGGGCATAGCCAGCGTCGAGGGCGAGGGCCTTGTGGAAGTGCGCGGCAGCCTCGCTCAATTGATTCAGGCGATAATAACACAGACCGAGGTTGTTGTGCCGGCCGGGCGAGGGCTGAGCACGACTAAAGGCCGCAATCGCCGCTTGGTAGTCGCCGGCGCCGAAGCGCTCTAATCCGCGTTGGATGTTCAAATCACCCCCTTCTTGCTGCGCCAATACGGCGGCTAGACCAGAGGTGGCGGGCACAAACGACGGATCAATGCGCAGCGCCGCACGGAACATGTTCTCCGCCGACTCCCAATCCCCGCGGCGTTGGTACAAGGCACCAAAATTGTAGTAATCAACTCTCTTGCGGGTCAGCCGCTCGGCTCCGGCGTCGCGGTAGTTGATCGGCAACGCGACTAAGGCCACCAGCAGGCACGACCCCAGCAAGCGGCGATGCGCTCCGCCCGTTGCCCAAGCCGCAGCGTTGGCAATCCAACAAGCGGCGTAAAGCAGAATCACCGGCACGACCGGCAGGCGGTATTCCGACGACGTGAAAAACAGCAGACACGCGGCCAAATAGCTGGCCAGATATAAATCTAATAGAGAAAAGCGACGACTAGTCGCCCAGCCCGCAACCGCCAGCGGAGCTACCAGCCCCCACCCCAAAACGCACCAGCGCAACAGGGGCACAAAGTCGCGCGCCAAGTACAGACTCAGGTTGTTTTGCGCCTCGACGCTATTCCAGAACATGTAGAGTTTGCGGCCCTGTAGCGCCAGATACGCGAGCGGATTTTCCCCGGCAAAACGCAAGCCGCTGACAAGCCAGTACCTAGAGGCTTGGGCCGGGGTCAGTTCCCGTCCGGTGCGCACCTCGGCCTCGCGGATAAACGCCGTGCGTTCCAAATCCGGCTCGGCACTGGGCAGGAAATCGACCTGCGCGTAGATCCCGTTGGCCTCGGGATGGTTACCCACGTAGAAATTCATCCCAGCCGAGGACGTAGTCAGCAGCCACTCTCCTCCGACGAGATAGTTGCGGCCAGCCACCGCGCCCACCACCAAGCAGCAAGCCATGGCCATCAATCCCCAGTGCCGCCAACCGCGCCGTCCCCAATGCGCGACAAACCAGCCTGCGACCACCGCGACAAACAGCAAGACCATAGGCCGCGCCGTCGCCGAAAGCCCGAGCAGCAGGCCGGCAGCCACTAGCCAACGCGCTGCACCTTGCGCATGCGTCAAGCAATACAAAGCCGCGAGATTCAAAAAGGTAATCGGTGCGGCGGTCAGCAGTGCCCCGTCGTAAAACACATACGGCTGATAAATCGCCGCCAGGCCAGCGGCCAACAGGCCAATGTGCGCACTCCACAGTTTCCGGCCCAGCGCGTAGATCAAATAGCAACTACCCGTCCCCTGCACTGCTTGCACCAAGCCAACCCACCAGTATTCAGCCCCCAACAGCGCGTAAATAGCGGCCAAAAAGTAGGAGTAAAACGGATTCATAAAGAAGGGCTGATCGCCCAGCCAATCGCCCGAGATAATAGCTCGGGCGCGGCGGTCATAAAATTCGGAGTCGATCAGCAGGACATCGAAAAGCGGCGTGTCAACCGCTTGGTAAAGATAAGCTAAGCGCACACCGAGAGCGGCGATTAGAATCGCCCAGATCACGGCTGCAAAACCCAATAGTGAAACGAAACAATCGGCCGCAAATCGCCGCCAAAGTGGATCGGCTGCGTCGCGATCGCGACGCGGCTGCTCACATCCGCAGCCGGTATCCGACCGATGACCAGTTCAAGCCATTGACGGCCCCGCCCCCCTGGTAATTCCACGTTGGCAATTTTTTTCCCATCAGCGATCACTGCAAAGTGCTGAGCGATGCCCGTAACTGTGCGCATAATCACCGTCGCCGGTTGACCAGCATTTAGCGCGAACTCCATCCGCTCGCCCCCTGTTACCGTCCGGCCTCCGTCGATGTACACGGCTTGCGGATCGTCAGCCGCGTTCAATGCCATCAACAGATTCGCTTCTCGGCTACCGGGCACCCGCACCTTAGATTGGTAGCCATGCCGCCGTTCGCTTGCCAAATCGGCCACATCCACTTTGTCAACCTCCTGCCAGCCCTCCTCTAAGAGCGTCCGGTTGCGGATAGCTTCGCCGCTTAGCTCGGCGCTCCAATGCGCCTGATACAACACCTTCTCCGCATCGATAATCGACGGCTCAAAAACGCGAATGCGATGCAATGGCTGCAAGAAGATGCCCTCGGGGAAATTGAACCAATTGGGGAAAATAGCAAAGTACTGCGGGCGCTGGTCCAGCGGCATAGCTTCCAGCCGCTCGAATAGCGACCCGCTGCCGTGCCGCCAAGGTGCGCCATTCCCAGCCGTGGTCAATCCAACTAAGTCAATAGTTTGGCGACCGCTAAAGTAGCGCAAGGCACCAGCATCGTTGACCGCGACGCAGGCATCGGCGGGCAACTCGGCGTCTATAAAGTGCGCCATCTCGACCTGCTGGTTGCGGATATCGCTGCAATTTTCCCCGTACGCGACCGCGAAAAATCCCACCGACATCAATCCCCACAGACCAAAAAAGCAAGCCAACCCCCGAGCCAACTTGCAGCCCCATTCCCCTCCCATTGCGTCCAAGCGCCCCAAGCCCAAGGCGGCAAAGAGAATGTAGAGCGGCAAGAAGGGCTGCTGGTAGCGATTGAAGTGGGCGTCGTACTCGACGAGGGTGCAGGTAAGTAAAACGCCGCCGGCAAACCACGCTCCACCCAGTGTCGCCGCCCCAGGCCTCCTAGCGGACAACTCGCCCCAGAGCCGATAGCTTAGCTCGGCCAAAAAGAAGAGCGCGACAAACGGCGCAAACACCATGCGGCGGTAGTTGCCGTCATAGGCGTATAAATTGACGCTGGTCTGATGTCCCAGCGACCCGGCGAGAATCCCCTTGACAAACTCGGCGAAGTCGAAAAAGACGGCCCGAATCTGCTCGGGTAACGAGCCGGGCGGCTCGGCCAAGCGCCACTTGGCCTCAACCCCAGACGCCCCAGCCTCGCCCGTCCACCAAGCCAGTAGTAGGGCTTGGAGCACGTACGCCCCCAAAGGCACCCCCCACCGCCAGTTCAACGCTCGGCGATAGGCGACTAGTATTATTAGCAGCACGACCAAAGCAACGCCCTCGGGTCGCGCTAACGCCAACAAAACCGCCGCCAGCCAAGCGCGCCGATCTTCCACTATGTACAGATACAGAGTCAGCAAGATGGCGAAGGTAAATAAACCAATCGCCATACCGCTGTAGTAGCCCCACAACAGTGGGCCGCACACCAGAAACATCAACGCGGCTAGCCAGCCGCTGAACGAGCCGCCCAATTTGCGGCCCAGCAACAGGAGCAGCCAGGCACTCAACCCCAGCCACACCGCCCCCAATGCCAACGCGTATAGCACCATCCCCATCCCATCTAGCCCCAGCCAAAAGCCCGGCACCAAAAGCGAGGTGTATAGCAAACTAGTCGCGCCCGCCGTTGGCTCCGCGCTGGTATTGTATTCGAGCAAATGCCCTTGGGCTGCTTGCCGCGCGTATTGGAAATAGATGAAGGAATCGTCCAGCGGCAGGGCCAAGCGGCCGCCGGTGTGGTAGAGCATCGAGGCCACAAACAGCAACAGCCACAACAGCACTAGCCCCCCGAGCATGGCTCCTTCTCGCCGGATGACGTCCATCAGCTATTTCCTCTGCGGCCAATGGGTCGATGTTGGGCTTGTCTCCGTTGGTCTGCCGCGATTGGCACAAAATTTAGTCTAGTCATACATTTCATCCCCATCGAACCCATGGGAAAAACCATGCGCCCACTTTACTTTTTGCTCGCGTGCCTGTCCATCCCAGTCGCCCTTTGCGCGGCCGCTCCCTTTGAGCACAGCTTATTCGACCAAGTGCTGCGAGAATACGTCAATGACCAAGGCTTAGTCCGCTACGCCGCCCTAGCCAACGACCGCGCCCAACTTGACGCCTATGTCGATAGCCTCGGCCTCTACAGCCCCGAAACTCATCCCGACCGCTTTCCCACCCGCGAACACGAGCTGGCCTACTGGATCAATGCGTACAACGCTTTTACCCTGCGGGGCGTCATCGACGCCTATCCCATCGCCAGCGTCAAAGATGCCTTTGTGCTCAGCGGCTTTTTTAACCGCCAGACCTTTGTCGCTGGCGGGCACGAGATGACACTAGACCACATTGAAAACAAAATTATCCGCCCAACCTACCAAGAGCCGCGCATCCACTTTGCGGTCAACTGCGCAGCCCTGAGCTGCCCGCAACTAGATAACCAGGCCTTTACCGCCTCCGACCTCGACGCCCGTTTAGAACGAGCACTGACGCGCTTTGCCCAAGACCCCAACCACGTGCGCCGGCAAGGAAAACAGCTCCATCTGTCCAAAATTCTCGACTGGTACGGCGAGGATTTCACCGCTTGGTTCCCGACTGACCGCCCCAACCCCCAAAACATGCCCACCATCGTCAACTACCTGCGCCCGTACCTTCTTGCAGACCTAGCTGCTGGGCTAACCGAAGATCTAACCATCAAATACAACGACTACGACTGGGCACTCAACGAGGACAAAGAAACGGGAAGCCCCCGCCCAGCGGCAGACTCCCCGTAATCGTTCCAACCCCCTGGAGAATATCAAAAAAAGAACGGATTGTTCTGCCGTTCTTCCTCGACGGTGGTGGCCGGGCCATGGCCGGGAAAGAGCGCGACGTTTGCGTCCAGCGCGAGCAGCTTCTCGGCCACGGCTTGGCGCTGCATCCGATAGTGGCCAACACGGCGAGTGCCGCCAAGTGAACCCGCGAACAGTGCGTCTCCAACAAACGCCATTTCTTCGTGGACTAAGCTAATGCCGCCCGCTGTGTGGCCAGGAGTAGAGCAAACCTCAAAGCGCAATTGGCCGATGGCGACGACTTCGCCTGCTGCGAGTTCGCCTTCGATTTGGTTGGCTAAGCTGCCGGTTAGGGCCAAGTCGCCGCGGTGGATCCGCGCTGGCGCGGCCGTGGCGCGACCAATCTCGACGAGGGCACTGATGTGATCTTGGTGCCCGTGCGTCAGCAAGATCTGTTCGACTGTCAACCCAGAGGCGGCCACCTGCTGGAGGATTTTATCCGCGTCGAACCCTGGGTCGATGATCGCAGCACGGCCGGTCGCTACACAGCCGACGAGGTAGCCGTTCATCAGAAATCCGCTGCCGAGCACCATCATCTCTACCCGGGCCTTGGCAATTGGGCGACCCGCCGGATTGCGCGGAAAAAATGCCTGCGCGGCACTCGCCGACAACTTGCCCGGGTGTAAGCCGAGCGCTTGCGCCAACCGCTCTATTGCGTCGGCGGCCGGCACCAATTGGTAGTCTTCGATTTTTGCAATATCGCCCGCCGTCAATCCCACCCGATCGGCCAGTGCTGCGACCGCAATTTCCTGCCCGCGCCGAGCCTTGGCGACGACATCGCCAAACTCATCTTCTAGTTGCGTGTACATGTTCCTCGCTATTCAGGCTCAACCGAGCCGGCTTGTAGAGTACCTAAGAATTCATCAAAGCTAGCGGTCCATTGCTCAACGGTCTGGGCCGGTCCAGTCGCCTTAAAAAATACCGTGCCCAAGCGATGGACGGCAATGGCCCCGAGCATCCGATAGCCGGGTTGCGGCTCGGCGTTGCCCATCCCCATTCCCTCAGCAAAGGTGCCGCTGACGTCAACTCCGGTTATCTCGATGTCCCCCACCTGCCGCGTCCAACGCCGCCCTCGGGCGGGCTGGCCGTCCTCCTGTTTGAACTGGCCGTGCCAGCGCTCAATGTTGGCTTCGACGCTTCCACCTTGCCCCGGGCCGAAAAAAAAGATGCCCAGCGTCGCTTCTCCGGCCGGGCCGGGCAGGCCGTATTGGGCCACCCGCATCGAGCTAGCAGGCTGCTGGGCCACCCAGCCCTTGGGCGCCACTGCGCTGAGTGGTCCCAACGTCTGTCGCCCGCTGGCCTGATCCAAAGGGTACGCGGGCATCGTACTGGTGGACGTCTTAGACTGGGCGGTGAATCCCCGCTCAGCTATGGCCTCGGCTGGCTGTTGGTCGCTGAAATTTTGACTGCATCCGATGGCTCCAAGGAGCCCAGCGCAGACCCACATAAATCGGCCCTGAGCTCGAAGAATACTCTTTAGCATCACAAATTCTCCCAAGTGAATAGGCCGACGCGAGCGGGGGCGACCTCTCCTCCACAACTGCTCGCGCACAGCACGTTGACGGTTGTTGGGGAACGCCGCGAACTTAGAGCGCGAAAATAAGGCCGTTCGCACCCGAGCTGTCAACTTTCTTGCGTCGCGTTTTTTGCCCAGACTATAGTTTAATAAAATTAGTTCCGCATCCATTTCGCCCAGCCCATGTTACCCTACAGCCATCCATATTGCCCGTTGCACGGCGATATTAGCGGAAGGCGCGGACGAGTTATCGGTCGGATTGGGGCAGTACTTTTAGCTAGTGAGAATCTTCCGGCCTACTTGGAACGTCTTAAGAGGGCCTAACAAAACTGGATGCCGGCGTTGCGAGCAGTGCTTACTTAGAGTTTTTAAAAGAAGGAGAAACTATGAACGCCAGACTACTCATTTTGCTCGGCGCGGTCCTAGGGGTGCTTAGCATTCACACCAGCCGCGCCCAAGACTACGCCCAAGCGACATTTGCCGGGGGGTGTTTCTGGTGCATCGAAGCACCCTTTGACAAAGTTGAAGGAGTCGTTTCAGCCGTTTCCGGCTACACCGGCGGCGAGCGCGAAAACCCGACCTACAAGCAAGTCAGCTCCGGCGCGACCCAGCATATAGAGTCCGTCCTGGTCACCTTTGACCCGCAAGTTGTCTCTTATAGCCAGCTGCTAGCCATCTACTGGCGTCAGTTTGATCCCACCGATCGAGGAGGCTCTTTTTACGACCGCGGCCATCAATATACCTCGGCCATATTTTTTCACGACGAAGAGCAACGCACCTTAGCCGAAGCTAGCAAACAGGCCCTCGACGAGTCGGGCCGCTTTGCCAAACCCATCGTCACACCCATCCGCCCAGCCACCACCTTTTATCCGGCCGAAGCGTACCACCAAGACTACTACCGAAAGAACCCCCAGCACTACAAACGCTATCGTCGAGGATCGGGCCGCGACCGCTTTATCGAAGAGACATGGGGCCAAGACCGGCCAGCGGCAACGGCCAGCGGCCAATACGCCAAACCGCCCATTGACTCCTTGCGCGCCCAACTGACGGACTTGCAATTTCGCGTCACGCAGGAAGACGCCACCGAGCGGCCCTTCCACAATCTGTACTGGGACAACAAGGCCGCGGGCATCTACGTCGATGTCGTTTCCGGCGAACCCCTCTTTAGCTCGCAGCACAAGTTCAAATCCGGCACCGGCTGGCCCAGCTTTACTCAGCCGCTAGAGCCAGATCACATCGTTGAGCACGCTGACAATTCGCTGTTTATGACCCGCGTCGAGGTGCGCAGCAAACACGCCGACTCGCATCTTGGACACGTCTTTGCCGACGGCCCGCCCCCCACCGGGCTGCGCTACTGCATTAACTCGGCGGCCCTGCGCTTTATTCCCGTCGAGCATTTGGCCGAGGAAGGCTATGGCGAGTACGCGGCTCGGTTTGAGTGAGCGCGAGGGCTTTGTTGCACGGCAAAAATGCAAACAGCCGGACCACCTTAGCCAAAATTGGGATCGGTTGGTCCGGCTGTTTTTAAAGTGGCTCCGCGGGTAGGATTCGAACCTACGACCAAGTGGTTAACAGCCACCCGCTCTGCCAGCTGAGCTACCGCGGAATAAACACATATATTAACGAAAAATCGGGCAGAAATCAAATGAGACCAAGGCACTAGGACACCAGCGGCCCTGTGTGCCCACTTTGCTCGTCCCGCAGCAGCGAATAATTAGTCGTAGTACTCCTTGAGAGAGTCGCAGCGAGCCGGGTGGCGGAGCTTCTGCAGGGCTTTTTCCTTGATTTGCCGAACCCGCTCTCGCGTACGCCCGACATAGGCCCCGATCTTCTCCAAGGTCATCGGCTCGTGTCCATCCAATCCGTAGTACATCTTCAAGACCCGCGCCTCGCCCTCGGTCAGGGCGTGCATGGCGTTAAAAATCTCCTCTTTGAGCTCGTCGCTGGAGAGGGTCTCGTCGCTGAGCGGCTGACTATAGTCGGGAATCAAATCGCCGAAACAGCGATCCGGTTCGGACTCGTCGCAGGGCATCTCTAGCGAAACCGGCCTTTGGGCCAGCCGCAACAGGAGTTCCATATCACCGGGTTCGACCTCTAGCTCTTCGGCTATTTCCTCTATTTCCGGTGGGCGCCCCAGTCCCTGTTCGAGTTTGTTAAGCACCCTATTGACGCGCGTCAATTCGCCGATGCGATTCAGTGGCAGTCGCACTATGCGCGACTGATTGGCCAATGCTTGCAGGATCGACTGGCGGATCCACCACACGGCATAGGAGATGAATTTGAAGCCTTTCGTGCCGTCAAAACGCTTGGCGGCGATGATCAGCCCCAAGTTTCCTTCGTTGATCAGATCTGAAAGCGGCAGACCCAAATTTTGATATTGCTTGGCCACGCTCACGACAAAGCGCAGGTTGGCCTTGACCAAATCGGATAGGGCCTCTTCGTCCCCCTCTTTTATTTGCTGGGCAATGGCCACTTCGTCCTCGGACGATAGCCCGACGGAATCTTCGATCTCGTGAAAATACTGATCGACGATAGAATCGGTCTGCAAGGTAGTCATAACTTGACGCCTCCTGTTGCTAATGAGCCAGCAGGGGACTCGTGGCTGCATTAAGCTATGATGGTACCTACGAATGAGCAGGGAGTTCGGATGTGGGGGGAATACATCCAAAAATGAAACGGTTTTGAGCAAACCGCACAGAGGAAGATTCAATCCAATATAGGGTCTAAATTTATATAATCAACTCTTTTTGTCGTTTTTATTTTCTAATTATTCGATTTTGGCTCAATCGATGCCGATAACTTCTTTGGCCAGCCGGACACAGCGCTCGACATCATAATCGCGCAAAATGGTGATTTTCTGGGTTTCCAGTGATCCTTCGGCGTGGATGGCCAACAGCTGGTTGTACCCGCCAAAGGTCGAAGCTGTCAGGTCGCGCACCAAGTTGATTGCCTTCAGCCGGGCCTCGGCATCGACGCCGCTTCCACCGCCTAAGAAGTGTTCGATATAGCCCTTGGTCTCGGGGTTGGCTAAGTCCTCTTCCGACGGCCCAGTGACGACTAGTCCACCGGCAATGTCCTGCACCCAAGACACCGCTTGGTGATAGTTATTGGCAAAGTGGAATTTGGCCAAGTTGGTAAAGACGATACTGGGCACAGCCGTACCGTTTGCCGCGATGCGACAATCGTGGGCCGCGGCCAAGGTCAGACCGCGAACAGTTTCGGCATAGGTGATGAGCTTGGTCAGTTTCTCGCGCACATGGCCAGCCTTGGCGATGCCGTTATAGTGGGCTAGGAGTGCCGCTGCTCCGATAAAGAGGTCGCACAGCGGCGGTTTGTACGAGGCGGCTGTAAAGCGGTGAAATTCGACGAAGGCGTTGGCCAGCGGCCCGGCATATTGCCATTCCCCTTTGAGGAAGACGCGCTCATTGGGAATAAAGACGTCGTCGAAAATCGTCAGCGTATCGATCATGCGGTGCGCGGAACTGACCGGATGGTGGAACGGGCTGACCGGCGGCGAGCCAAAGGGACTGGCGATTAGCTTGATCCCTGGCGTATTGACCGGCGTGGCGAAGGCAACCGCATAGGCCGCATCGTCCTCTTGGAGCGCACGAGTCGGCAAGACAATGAGTTCATCTACATACGGGGCACATGTCGTATGGGCTTTGGCTCCGCGCACCACGATCCCATCGCTCCGCTCCTCGACAATGTGGACGTAATAGTCAGGGTGCGCCTGCCGCGAAGGCAAGAGGCTGCGATCTCCTTTTACATCGGTTTGGGCCACGGCCAAGCTCAGGTCGCGCTGCTTGCATTCGCGGTGGAAGGCTTGCACCCGCGCGTTGTATGGTCCACCGGCGTTTTGAGCCAAATGCGCGGAAACCAAGTCGAGGGCCAAGAGCGCGTCAGTGCCAATTTCCTTGACTAGCAACACCACGCTGCTGCCCAGCCGCGTCGAACGCTCAATCATCTCGCGGCGGTTGAGCAAATCGGTGGCATCCACCGGAGTCTTAAAATAGCGACTGACAGGTTCGCCCAGTTCATCATCCATCCAAGTCATTAAATCGCGATGCGCTGGGTCCTCGGCCAGTTCAAAATCCAAGGCAACGTGATCAACGCCAATTCCCAAATCGTCGTGCGCGGTTACGTCTTCGACCCGCGCGCCCCGATGGTACACTGCGCGCCCATCGCGCAATCCCTCTTTAAATTCGGCGGCACTACGCAAGCCCATAGAATCCCTACCTTTCAATTTCTCAATGGTTTGCCCGTGTGCAGCATGTGCGCTATGCGCTGGCGCGTATGCTTGGTGCCGCACAACTGCAGAAAGACCTCGCGTTCCAAATCGAGCAAGTCGCGCTCCGCCACTGCTCGGCGCACTCCGCCATCTCCCGTAAGGACCCGCGCCAAACCGCGCCCTATGATTACATCGTGCTCGCTGAACTGTCCAGTCGCCCGGCCTCCATCTAGGCGCTCGTGCAACAACGCCAACCCTTCGTCTCCAGACACTTCTACTTTAGCTGGCGCACTAGCACAGTAGCCTGCGGCTAGCAGGCTGCGCAATTTGGCTAAGGCCCGCTTTAAGAGTTGATCCTCGGCAAAGACAATCTCGTCCTCGCTGTCGAGCAAACCCCACGCTTGAGCCTGGAAAGCATTGTCGCTGAAGTTCCCAGTAAAAATTGTCTCAAACGCGGCTCCTATATCGTTTGCTCCCCGCCGCGCCATCTCCATACAGCCACCGCTGCCGGGAATAAGACCGACCTTGGTCTCCACCAAACCCATGCCTAATTCAGCCGCCGCCACCCGCCCAGCAGCCCCCAACGCAACCTCGCAGCCGCCGCCCAGCACCAAGCCACGGAGGGCCGCAACGATCGGAAAAGGCGCGTGGCGCAATGCTTGCACGGCCTCTTGGAAGGCCGCGACAAAGACGTCTAGCGCTGCCCAGTCGCGCTCGTCAACGAGCTTGGCTAGGTGCTTTAAGTCGGCACCGACCGAAAACAAGGAGCCAGCACCTGCGAGTACTAAGCCAGTAAAGGGAGCCGTATCCACCGCGTGATGGACCGCTTCTAGTGCCGCTGGCCCCAAGGCGTTCATCTTGCCGCTGAAAACCAGGGCCCCCAGTCCCTCGTCTAGCTCGACTAAGTGCGCTTTGTCATTGGACCAGATGGCGCACTCGACAGCTAACTTATCCCAATCGTCGGCTGGCGGTTGCCAGCTTTGGTGCTGCAACCGAGTCGGTGAGAACGCGCTCTGTTGCCGGTAAAAGTGCGTCTCACCTGCGGCGAGCAATTGAGTGGCCAGCTCGGGTACTCGCTGCTGGTTGGCTTCGAGAGTGCCAACGACTTCTTCAACGCCGAAGAGATCCCACAACTCAAAAGGCCCGAGTGCCCAGTTAAACCCCCAGCGCATCGCCCGATCGATTTGGCCGATATCGCCGGCAATGTCGGCCGCATGCTCGGCGGCGTAGGCCAGCACAGCCGCCAGATGTGCCCTGCCCAACTGCCCCCATCGACCGGGGTTGTCCCACAGGGCGAGGAGGCGGCGTTGTGGCGAACGCTCGCTCAAGGCCGATTCCAAGGTCTCCACCTTTTGCACGGGTTGATAGGTGAAAGTAGCCAAATTGAGGGCTTCAATGCCCGTCTCGGCCTTGCGATAAAACCCAGCATTGACCTTGGCCCCCAGCAAGTTCTCATCCAACATGTGCCGATAAAACGCCGGCAGCGCAAAAAGCGACCGCCACGGATCCTGCGGCAACCCCTCGTAACTCGTCTCAGCCACGCGCGCGACCGTGTCCAAGCCCACGATGTCACAGACGCGCAAGGTCGCGCTTGGGGGCCGCCCCATCAGCGAGCCGGTCAACGCGTCAACTTCGGCCACGCTCAGCCCGTCCCGCCCCATTCTATGCAACATGTCGCAAGCGGCGAAAATCCACAGGCGATTGCCTATAAAATTAGGCGTGTCTCGGCCCCAGACCACGCCCTTGCCCAACGTCCCAGTGAGAAAATCCACCATCTGCTGGACGATGGCCGGCTCGGTATCAGGCCCAGGTATGACCTCGACCAGCTTCATGTAACGCGGCGGATTAAAGAAATGTACCCCGAGAAAGCGGCGGCCAAACTCCGGTGAGCGGCCGTGCGCCAACTCGGCGATAGATAGCCCCGAGGTATTGCTGCTGATGACTAATCCGTCGTGCAGGTACGACTCTAGCCGAGCCAACAACGCCTGCTTGGGGGCGCGGTCTTCTACTATGGCTTCAATGACCCAATCGGCCGCCTCAACCCAGGTCAGATCTTCGATATTCCCCAGCTCGATGCGTTGGGCCATTTCCGGCATATAAAAAGCAGAGGGTCGGCTCGCGCGGGCTTTCTCCAACCCCTGACGAGCACAGCCCACTTCATCGCCGGCCAATGGCAAGTCGAGTAGATGCACCTTGTGCCCCGCACAAGCGAGCAGCGCGGCGATTTGCCCCCCCATAACTCCAGCGCCGAGTACCACTACATTTTTTGCTTGTTCAGTCATTTTCTTCCCCGGTCGGAAAGAGGGAAAGTTGATCTGAATTGGCCGCCCCCCCCTTTCCCCGCAAGAGCACCGAGCCTTCGTGGTGTAGGGCTAACCAACGCTCAATTTCGCTTAGGCGAAACCGCACTAGCTTGCCCAATCTATAATGGGGAATCTGGCCACGACGGACCATGCGACGCACAGTCGAGGACGAACAGCGGAGATAGGCGGCGACTTCTCTGGCGATCATCATCTTTTTTTGCACCATCGGTCAGACTCCAGTGCTCAGCAACAGAGAAGGCGGTCGGCGACAAAGAAATTGTTGTCCGTCTCCTGGATAGAAACTTCAATGTGGTACTGGTAGCCGCGCTGTGGGAATAACCCCTGCAAGACCTCGACCGCTTGGTCGAGACAGTACTCGGCCACGTTTTCCACACTCGGATTTTCGCCTGGCACGACCACGACGCCCTGTGGATCGAAGAGCTTGGCGTCGAGAAAGGTCGCATCGCGCACCGAAACCAACATTTTGTGATCCAAGAATTTGAAGATGTCTTTGAGCGCACCAAAGTCAACGGACATATCCAGTTTTTCCAGCCGCGGAAAACGCTCGGTGCGGATGACGAATGCGCCACGCCAAGTATGCCCGTGCACATAGGCACATTTGCCGTCGTAGTCTAGCTGCCGATGGGCGGCGTGGAATTTACCTCGGGCCTTAATCGTCTCCATGTGGGCTATCCCCCTCGGCCCTTGCCAGCGCTTTCTCAAAGCGAGTGCGGTAAAACCAAGTCCCTAGCGACGTGAGAGCCTGTAACGCAATGACATAGTAGAGCACTTTGCCAGCAACTCGCACCCACTCGCCCGTCGAGATCGTGGTTAGGACGATAATAAGCGCAAAAGCCCCGAGTATAACCCCGGTGTTAATGCGGAGTATCTTATGGCATAGTGCCAGTGCTTTGTGTTGTGATGTGTTGGTGTTTTGCGCCATAAATTTATCCCGCCCGCCCGGCGACCCACTCCCGGGCCAACCGCCGTGCACAGCGATCGTCGTCTAATATGGATTCGAGCGAAACCGCCTCCGGGGTGCCACAGCGTGCTAACACGTCGCAGTTGAGGTCGGCGATATCGAGAAATCCGATTTTGCGCGCCAAAAAAGCCGCCACCGCCTCCTCGTTGGCCGCGTTGAGAACGGCTGGAAAGGTCCCGCCACTCCGGCCGGCTTCGTAGCACAAATCCAAGCCGGGAAAATTCCCTCTGTCTGGCGCGGCAAAACTTAGTTGCCCCACTTGTTTGAGATCGAGATTATCGAGGGGAACCTCCCGCCGCTCTGGGTGAGTCAGCGCGTATTGGATCGGCAGCATCATATCGGTCTTGCCCATGTGCGCCAGCAGCGATCCATCGGTGAATTCAACCAGCGCATGCACAACCGACTGGCGGTGGACGACCACATCCACTTGTTCGACCGCCACACCAAAAAGCCAAGCGGCCTCAATGACTTCAAAGCCTTTGTTCATCAGAGTTGCCGAATCGACGCTGATTTTGGGACCCATTTTCCAAGTAGGGTGATCGATGGCCTGCTCCGGGGTGATGTTGTGCATTTGCTCTCGGCTGTAGCCAAAGAAAGGCCCCCCAGAGGCCGTGAGAATGAGCCGCTGCAGGCTTTTGCTATCTTCGCCTTTCAGGCACTGCCAAATGGCATTGGGCTCGCTGTCCAACGGCAGCAGGGTTCCCCCACCGCGCTCGGCTTGCTGCAAAATTAAACCGCCCGCCATGACCAGAGGTTCTTTGTTGGCCATGGCTACGGTCTTGCCCTGCGCCAAAGCCGCCAGTGTCGGAGCGAGGCCGACGGCACCAACGAGTCCATTGAGCACTAGATCGGCCTCCGACATGGTGGCTAACTCGCACAGCCCCTGTTCGCCGCAAACTACCTCGACTCGTGGCACGGCGCTCTGCACCTGTTTTTTAGCCTTGGCGTCTATAACGCAAATTTTTTGTGGCTGCCAGTGGTGCGCCTGCGCAATCAGTTTTTCGACCTTTGTGCCACCGCCCAAGCCCACGACCTCGTACCCAGCTCCTAAGTTTTTGAGTACCTTAAAACACGTGTCGCCAATAGACCCGGTGCAGCCGAGGAGGACGATTTTCTTACCGTCATCAACCATTTTAGTTGGCACGAATTTAGCTGCTGTCTGCTCTTTTTCGACCCCCGTTGCGCGGCCGACGACTGCTCCCATTGCGGGCACTGTTGTTGCGCCGATCACCACGGCCCCGCTCAGTATGGCGTACCACCTGCGTCTGGCGCACGACCACGACCTTGACTTGACCGGCAAAAGTCAACTCGGTCTTGACGCGCTCGGCTATGTCGAATGCCAGCATCTCGGCGTCTTCATCTCCGATCTGTTCGCCACAGACCATGACGCGAATCTCGCGGCCGGCGTTGATAGCGTACACGTCTGTGACGCCGGCAAACGAAGTCGCGATTTCTTCCAAACGCATAATGCGGCGGGTATAACCTTCAAGGTCCTCGCGCCGTCCTCCGGGCCGGATCGACGATATAGTATCGGCCGCCTTGACCAAGAAGCAGATCGGCGAAAGGCGATCGTGGTCTTCGTGGTGCTCGGCGATAACTTCCTGGACGGTCGGATGCTCGTCGAATTGCTCGCCTAGCTTGATACCCAACTCGACGTGGCCCCCTTCTAGCTCCTTGCTGACGGTCTTACCGATATCGTGCAAGAGACCGGCCCTCTTGGCCAACGGCACATCCAATCCGACCTCGGCAGCCATCCCTCCGGCCAAATGGGCGACTTCCAAGCAGTGCTGTAAAAGGTTTTGTCCAAAGCTAGCGCGATATTTGAACATGCCCACATAATAGGGCAAATCAGCGTGGTACTGGCTAGCGCCAATTTCGCTCAGGGCACTCTTGCCAACCTCGACCATGTCTTGGTCTAGGGTCTTGCGGCACTCCTCTACTACTTCTTCAATTTTGGTTGGAGTGAAACCGCCGCTGCTGATTAGCTGCTGCATGGCCCGGCTAGCCACTTCGCGCCGCGCCGGATCGTAGGACGAAAGCAATACGGCGTCGGGCGTATCATCAACCACGACTTTGACCCCGGTCGCCGTTTCAAATGCACGTACGTTGCGTCCTTCCTTGCCGATGATGCGACTTTTGATGCCCTCGTTGGGCAAGGGCACCGTCGAGGTGACGAGGTGGACGGTCTCTTCAACGGCACAACGTTGAATGGCTTGGGCGATGATTTTTTTGGCTTCTCGGTCCGACTCTTCTTTAGCCTTGGTGCGCTCACTGCGAATCATCGCCGCCGCCCGTCCGCGCACCTCGCCGACCAGATGCTCCATCATCTGTTCGCGCGCCTCGTCTGCCGGCAGCCCACTAGCCAACTCTAGGCGTTGTTGGTACTCGGCGCGCATTTGACCTAGTTGTTGTTGTTTTTCTTTTAAGGTCTGTTCGCGCTGGCCAACCCGCTGCTCCTGATTTTTGAGGCGATTCCACGCCCGGTTCTGCTCTTCTTTCTGGCTATTGAGGTCGCGCACGAACTGCGCCAAATTCTTATCGCGGCGGTTGATATCGGCCAATTGATTTTCTAACTCGGCCTCTTGGCGGGCTTTGGTTTTATACCAGTCATCTCGTTCTTCGAGCAAGCTCAGCCGCACTGCACTCTCCTCTTCGGCTAGCTGCTGCCGTACTCGGTCTTCTGCTTCTTGTTCCACTTGGGGTAGGATGCCCCTTTTTAATTGATAACTCAGCAGAAAACCCAGACCACCGCCCAAAGCTAGCAGCCCCAAGCCCACTAATGCTTGGATCATATCTGGATATTCCATTGCTGTACACCTTGATGGTCTTAAGGTTTAATATGGCTAATAGATAAGGCATACGAGTCCACAAGGGCAAATCTCGCTACGCCTGGCTGGCAGCCTCTAACGCCGCTTGCCGCATAGCCACACGCTCGGCCGGATCGCTCCAGCGCTGGACGCTCATCGGGTCGAGTTCATCTAAGGGATCGTAATAAAAAAAGAACGCACCGGGCCGCACGACTGGGCTGGTAAATACGGCGATACCCGTCTGGCGATCGTAGTGTTCGTAGGAGTGGACATCGCGCTTCCCTCCTCCCCCCATGGTGTCGAGCACAAAGGCCGGCGTATTGAACCCCGCGGTCCACCCACGCACCGCCTTCTCTAGCGAAATCGCCGTCGCCAAAGTCGTGCGCAGCTCTTCGACCCCGCGCACCATATCGTGGACAAAGGTGTAGTACGGATGCACGTTGAGGTAGCTGAGCTGCCGCACCAGATGCTGCATGGTGCCGACGTCGTCGTTGACGCCCTTTTGCAAGACGGTTTGGTTGCGGACGCAGATGCCGCGCTCCATCAACTCGTCGAGCACCCGGCCACTAATGGCTGTGATTTCGCGCGGGTGGTTGAAATGCGTGTGCAACGCGACTTCTTTGTGCCTTTTGCGTCCCGCTTCGACAACCCGCGTAAGGGCATCAATCCACGCGCGGTCTGTGGCGAGTTTTTGCGGCATAATCGCTGGTGCTTTTGTCGCGTAGCGCATCCGCCGCACGTGTTCGATGTTGAGCAAGCGAGTGCCGATGTATTCGAGGTGTTCGGCCTTGAGGTTGGCCACGTCGCCGCCGCTGATGACGATGTCTTCTAACTCGGGCCGCGAAGCGATATAGGCAAAAACCTGCTCCCACCGCTGGGCAACGGCTCCAAAATGCACCTTCTCCACATCCTCGGTGTCCAACCCTACCGCATAGGAACGAGTGCAGAAGCGGCAGTACACCGGACAGGTGTCGAGCGTCAGAAACAACGCCCGGTCGGCATAGCGATGGGTCAGGCCCGGCACCGGGGAATCTACTTGCTCGTGCAGCGAATCTAAGGCGAGTTCTGGGTGGTCGGGTCGCATCCGCGAACCCATGGGCAAAAACTGAATGCGCAGCGGATCCTCAGCCGGCTCCGACCAGTCGATCAGGCTCAGTAGATACGGAGAAATACGCAGGCTCATCGGCGAGCGCAAAAGCCCCTGCTCGACATCTCGATAAAATGCCTCTGAAACGAGGCTGCCGAGCACCTCCCGCAGTTTCTTCAGGCTCGTCACGCTATTGCGGCTCTGAAATCGGTGCTCGTGGAACTCATCGGCGCGCAAATCAGCATAGGCGGGAATGGTGCGCCAATACTCGTCGTCGCGCAAGTCTCGGTGGGAAATATCGACTAGTGCGCCAGTGGGCGGCGTCAGTACCTGCTCTTGAATTTCAGCCATGGGTTGGTCCCGTGCTGCTTCAATCCTTCCTGATTAAGTTGAAAAATTCTTCGCGCACTATCGGCTCGGCAAAACGGCCCCTAAGCGCCGAAGTGGTCGTCACCGTTCCGGGCTTTTGCACCCCCCGCATCTCCATACACAAATGCCGAGCTTCCGTTACGACGATAGAACCTTTCGGTGCCAGTTTGGCTTCGAGGAAATCGACAACTTGCTGGGTGAGCCGCTCTTGGAGCTGAGGCCGGTGGGCGTGAAATTCGACGATGCGCGCGATTTTGCTCAAGCCGACGATCGCCTCCCCAGGTATGTATGCTATGTGCGCCTTGCCGAAGAACGGGATCATGTGGTGGGAACAAACCGAAAAGAACTCAATGTCCTTAACGATCACCATATTGTCGTAGCCATCGCTATTGGGAAAACAGGTGATCTTCGGTTCTTGGTTGTTTAGTCCCCGGAATATCTCCATGTACATCCGCCCGACGCGGTCTGGGGTCCCCCGCAAGTGCGGGTCGTTCAAGTCGAGCCCCAAAACCTGCATGATCTGGGCGAAGTGGCCGGCTATTTCGGCGGCCTTAGCCTTGTTTTGGCCCTGGAGCCAACTCGGAGTATCTCGCTCGCCAAGCGGCCCGGCCGTCACATCTTCCATTGCTTACTTTCCTTTGCAGACATTATAAACAGTGGGGCAAAGCCTGCTGCGCCTTGCCCCACTCTACTGCGAAAACGAAGTGCCTCAGTTGAGCGACTGCAAACAGGCCTTAATGGCGGCAAAATCCGGCAAGACCTTGGGGTTGTCAGATACCCAAGCGTAGCGGACAATGCCTTGCCCATCAACGACAAAGGCCGAGCGCTTGGCGACGCCCTTAAAGCCCAGCAAGTCTTCGTGCTGGGCACCGTATCCAGCGGATACTTCCTTGTTGAAATCGCTGAGCAGCGGAATTTCAATACCTTCCTTTTCGGCCCAAGCATTGAGGCTAAACGGACTATCAACGCTGATTCCCAGGACTTGGGCGTCGAGATCATTGTACGCGTTGATTCCGGCGGAAATCTCGCACAACTCCTGCGTACAGACGCCAGTGAAGGCCAGCGGCACGAAGAGCAAGACCACATTTTTACCAGCGAAATCGCCGAGGCTTACGTCCTCCATAGCCGCATTCTTGAGGCTAAACGCGGGCGCTGAATCCCCTATTTGGATCGCCATCTGCTAACTCCCCATCGCCGCGGCAAAGCGGCGATTGACTTCGTTCCAGTTGACAGTCTCAATCCAAGCGGCGATGTAGTCGGGCCGACGGTTTTGATAGTTGAGATAATAGGCGTGTTCCCAGACATCGATGCCGAGAATGGGCACTCCATCGCCAGTCATTAGGGGATTATCCTGATTGGCTGTGCTGAGGATGTCGAGCTGGCCATCCTTGACTACGACCCAAGCCCAGCCGCTGCCGAACCGTTTGGTTGCGGCGTCCACAAAGGCTTTGAGGGCTTCGTCTTGGCTGCCAAATTTGGCTGTAGCTGCGGCGATCAGCTCAGCCGAAGGCTCGCCGCGGTCTCCGGCCGGAGACATAATCTGCCAAAATAGGCTGTGGTTGGCATGACCGCCGCCGTGATTGCGCACCGCTGTGCGGATGTCCGCGGGGACGGCGTCGAGGGCGCTGATGAGGTCTTCGGCACTTTTAGCCGCCAAGTCGCCGTGCCCTTCGAGCGCAGTGTTGAGGCTGGTCACATAGGTATTGTGATGCTTGGTGTGGTGAATCTCCATAGTGCGGGCATCTATGATGGGTTCTAGTGCATCATAGGCGTAGGGGAGATCGGGAAGAGCGTGAGCCATGGTACAATCCTTTCGGCTTGAGGTTTAAAACGCAAGGTAAGAATGCGTTAGGAGGCCGTATTGGCTTGATAGTTTTTTACTAGGGTCCGAGTCGCGTCAGCGGCTAGTTGAGCGGCGTGGCGCTTCATCGGCGGCAACCCTCCTAGCGCTTCTTCAATAGCTGCCGGCTTTAACTGGGCTGCGTCCGCCAGCAGCGAGCCTGCTAGCAACTCGGTGAGCACCGAACCAGCCGCGACTGAAGGAGCACAACCGAAGGTCTTACAACTAGCGCGAACGATGCGGCCGTCTTCGATGCGGGCAAAAAGCTGCATCGCGTCGCCGCAAGCCTGATTTTCAGCTTGCCCCGAGGCATTGGCATCATTGATTTGCCCCGCGTTGCGGGGGTGCCGGTAGTGGTCAAAGACCACTGGACTAAAGGAGGTCATCTGCTCGCTTTAGCAGCATAGTGAAGAGGTCCGAGAAACGGGTTGTATAATACTTGGAACCGAGGAGGTTGTCAACTAAGCACACCTCTGAACTACAATCTGTACAACGAGTTATAACACCACATCAGGCGTTGAGGCCGCCGGAATCGCCCGGTCCGCCAAAACCGCAATCCCGCCAGTATGTCCGCACCATCTGCAAGACGTCCCAGAGTATGGTATCCTTTGCTACTTGGTCGATCAGCGCCTGCAGCCGCGCGGCCTTCTCAGGCTCGATCAATCCTAGGCCACTCATCATCGTCAGGTGGTGGATCAAGCCCGTTTGCAACAACGTGCGGTTCATGTCCGAGAGCGGGATACTGCTTTTGTTGGCGAATTCCTCTTCGAGACCGGCGTAGAGTTCGGCCAAGCTATGAGAAAGCGTAGTTTCGACTTTGTAAACTTTTTCCATGCACCTCTCGCCCGTGTGGGAGCCTTGCGGTTAATATACCCGGCGCGTTCCCACTGTCAACAAGACCGCATCCAGAGGGCGCGGAGGGTCATTTGGCGGCGATTTGGTATTTGCGGAGCAAGTGTCGAAAACGGTCGTAGGTCAAGCCCAATTGCTGTGCCGCATCTTTCTGCCGTCCTCCCACCCGGGCGAGCGCACTGTCGAGTAAGCCGCGCTCGACGCGCTCGACTTGTTCATCGAAACTGCCCCCATCAGGAAGGGCAACGCCGCTGCTGCCGTGCACTTCCGGGGGCAAGTCTTCCACGACCACTTCGTCGCCCTGTGCAACGCAGAGGGCGCGTTCGACGGCGAATTTGAGCTCGCGCACATTGCCCGGCCAAGCGTAGGTCTCTAGCGTGGCCAAAACGCCTTCGGCAAATGGCCGTCTTGCAATCGCCGGCACTTCGTCGCATAGCTGCCGCGTAAAGTACTCAACTAAGGGTTGGACATCCTCGGGGCGCTCCCGCAAAGGCGGCAGTTGGAGCACGCTAAACCGCAGGCGGTCGTAGAGATCGGCGCGGAACTGCCCGCTGGCTATTTCTCGCTCCAGGTCTGCATTGGTCGCCGCCACGACGCGCACATCAACGTGGATTGTCTGCGTCCCGCCGGTGCGTTCAAATTCTTGGTATTCTATTACGCGCAATACGTTTTTTTGAAAGTCCAGCGAGGTGTTGCCGATCTCGTCGAGAAAAAGCGTACCGCCATCGGCGGCTTCAAAGCGGCCATGGCGCATTTCGGTCGCGCCGGTAAAGGCCCCCTTCTCGTGGCCAAACAGCTCGCTTTCGAGTAGGGTATCTGACAACGCCGCGCAATTCATCTTGACAAAGGCTCTTTCGCGGCGGTTGCTGCCGTAGTGCAAGGCGGCGGCGATCAGCTCCTTGCCAGTGCCGCGTTCACCGCAGATCAATACGGGCCGCGGTATGGAGGCGATCTGTTCAACTTGCTCTAGTAGGCTTTGAATCAGGGGACTGCGGCTGACGATCTGATAGCGCTGGCCTAGCTGGGTTCGGTAAAAGGTGTTGTCGCGGCCCAGCGCTTCATTCTCGGCCTTGAGGCGAGCATTTTCGCGCGATACCGCCAACATCCGCTCGACCTTTTCCATCTCTACTTCGAGCTTGTCCTCGACGTACAGGTCCTTTTCGATAAAGTCCGCGGCCCCGGCCTGCACGGCTTCGACGGCTAAGTCGACGCTGCCCTTGCCCGTGAGGATAATAACCGGCAGTTCGGCCCATTGCTTTTTAATCTCTTTTAGCACTTCGAGGCCATCGGGCTGGCCAACGCCAAAGTCCAAATCCAGCACCACGAGCTCGACATCTGTCGGCTTAGCAGCCAGATGCCCGAGCAAACGCTGGCCATTGGAAAACGAAATAACCTCTTTGCCCAAGCTGCGCAGTTTGTCCGCCAGGATCTCGCGCAATTCCCGCTGATCATCGGCGATTAAGACAGCTTTTTGTTTTTTGATTGCCATGTTCGTCCTCGTTCATCCGCTGAAAGGCTAGGTCTGGTCGCCGGCGAAATTGAGCGGTAGATCGAGCCGAAAAACGGTTCCATGTCCCTTGCTACTCTTGACGCGGAGTACGCCCTGATGAGCCTGGGCGATACGGCGCGCAATGCTCAAGCCATAGCCATTGCCCCGCTCCCTAGTAGTAAATCCAGGCTCGAATATCAATTCCAAATACTCTTCCTCAATGCCCGGCCCATCGTCTTCGACCTCAATAAATACCAGCGATTGCTCCGCGTCGTAGCCAGCCCCCAGCATCACTTGACCGCCGCGCCCCTCTTCGAGGATTTCCAAGGCGTTGAGGCAAAGGTTGGTAATGGCTTCACGCAACATTCGCTCGTCGGCTTCTAGGCGCGGCAAGCCCGCTTGGATCCGCGTCTGGATCGCGGATTTCCAAGTTTGGCGGTCAAATCCGGCGGCTACTCGGCGCACCAAGCGACCGAGATCGGTGACTACCGGATGGATTTTATCCGTTTTCATCGCTTCCAAGAACCCCACCCATTCGTCGTATAGAGCCTCGTACTCGCTCCCTAAGCGATTCAACTCCTCCTGCGGTCCTCCTTTGGCCTTGCGCCCTAGCCCTCGCAAGCGGCTGCCGATGATCCCCATCAGGTTTTTAATGCGATGTCCCTTCGTGTAAAACCCCTCGTACACCTGTTCCTTGCCCAACTTGACCATTTCCAGCGATAGACGCGCGAGGACCTGCGGGGCAATTTGCTCAAATTCCGCGCAGATATGCTGGTATTCTTGTTCTAATTCAAGGGGTTTTACGTGGCGAAAAAACAAACGGGCCAAATTTGCATACGGCTGACTGAGCTTAGGATCAAGTTGGATGGCGACCTTGAATTCCCCCATCGCCCCCAACACTTGGCCACCTTGCAACAAGAGCTGGCCCAAACTGTTGTGCCCTACGGCGGAAAGCGGATTGATAGCCAACCCCCGGCGGAACGCGCGGATGGCTTCCTCGTAGCGCTGTGGATCTTCGTTGTATTGACTACCAAGAGCAAAAAAGACGCGATCTAGGGCTGGATATTCGCGCCCTTCCTCGGCGGCACCCACGATGGCCTCAAAGTGCGCGAGCGACTGCTGGCGGAACCGGGCGTTCCGCCGCCCTTGGCGCATTGCGAGCAAACCAAGTTGGTAGTGGCTTGCTAGATGGCCACGCTCGGCGGCCGCTACCAGCACCGCGCTGGCTGCTTGATCGTTGCCCAGTTCCAAGAGGCAAAGCCCTTTGCGGTGCTGGAGTTCCAAGTCGTCGGGTTGCTGCGCTAGACCGCGCTCACACCAGTCGAGAGCTTCGGCCCAACGCGCGCCTTCACAAGCCTCTACGGCGCGGTCGAGCCAATCCACGGCCTAGCCTTGCTCTGGCGATTCTTGGCCCTGCCAAGACTTAGATTCTACTCCGTCCATGCGGTCGATCTTTTCGCTGAGAGCGATCATCACGTCCTGTACTTCAGTCAGCCGCTGTTCCACTTGTTCTAGCCGTTTGACGATCCGATCTTCTTCCTGGGCGAATTTTTTGTCTCGTCTCTTACGACTCGAATAGTACTGGTTGCCCCAATGGACCAATCCACTGCACAGGATGATGAGGCATACGCCAATGGCAATCTGCAAAACCCCACTCATTTGCTCCTCCCTGTCCGAGCTATAGCCGGTTTGTATCAGGCACTTTCAACGCCCCGGCTCCAGTGTTTCTCATGCGCGAAAAGCACTTCTGGAAAGCGATAGACAATAAGGCCCGAATCGGTTATTTCGACCTCGACGAATCCACCATCGGCCAAGCGCTTGAGAATCTCCGAGGCTTCCTCAACGGTCAGCCCGGTAGCGGCTGCCGCTTCGGTCACCGTCAAGCGGCCATTTGTCTTTTGCGCTAGACGCACTACGCGGTTTTGCTGCCGTCGGTAGCGGACCAAATGCGCGGCTGCATCGAGCTTTTTGGCCAATATCCAAAGCAAGCTGCCAAAAATGGCCTGCGTGACGCCAATGGCAAAAAACTCGAAATGAGAATCTGGACCATCGGCATGGAGAATTTGAAACAGTCCGTAGAGCATAAACCCTAGCCCTACCGGCACCATCGGCACGGCCATTACTTTGAGAAAAAGAGCGCCTAGGCGCTTAAATCCACCTTCCATCGCACTTCGTACCTCGCTTTTTGCCGCAGCGGGCGGTCTCATCGTCAAAGCCATTAGTTATTCAAATTTAGCAGATTGCACAACATGCTGATAGACAAAGGATTACTTGTCTTTATTCATCTTGTCTTTTAGGGCCTTCAACTCGTCGTCAACGCTGTGGTCGGCTTCGAGTTGGCGGATTTCTTTCTCAACATCTTCCAACTCGCCCGAAATCTCCGCGTGCGCAGCAGCCTCTGCCTCGCTCTCTTCGACTTTCTGCTCAAAGCGTTCAAAGCTGGAAAAGGCATCCTCACCCAACCCGGAAATGCTCTGGGCCAGACGCTTGCGGGCCTGAGCCGCTTGGTGACGAGCGACTAACGTGCCCTGCCGGGTTCTCGCTTCTTCGAGCTTGGTCTTTAGTTCGCGTAGCTGCTCCCGCAACTGCTCAGCCGTCTGCCGACTCTCCTCCAAGGCCGGCGCCAAGTCCTCGGCAGCTTTGGCAAACACCGCCTTGCGCTCCAGCGCCCGGCGCGCCAGTTCATCTTCGCCCGCTTCGACTGCTCGCTCGGCTTTGCGTTGCCATTCGGCGACTTGGCTTTGCTTATCGTTAAACTGACGCTCGAGTCGCTTGTGGTTAGCCACAGCGGTGCCTACCGAGGCCGTGGCTTTGCCGACTGCTTCTTCCATGTCCCGCACCATCTGGCGGATCATCTTGTCTGGCTCTTCGGCCCGGTCAAGCATCTCGTTGATATTGGACTTGAGGATATCGCTTATCCTCCCTAAGGCTCCCTTAGCCATTGCATACCTTCCTTGATTGAGTGGTGCTTATCGTGTGCTGTGTCTAACCTTGCAAGGGGCGTGCCAAAATTTTATAATATTCATAACTTACTACAGCCCAACTTATTATAGTAAAAACATAGATCGAAGTATTACGTTTTAATGGCCAGATTCGCCACTTGGCTGGCGTCATTGGCCATTTTCACTCTCTTAGTTATTATAACAAATTTTCGCAGAGGATTTTACCATGGCCCATCCATTGGTCTTAATCGGCTTGGGTTTATATCTCGTGGCAATGCTCGGCGTTGGTCTATACGCTGGTCGCCGCGTCCACGACTCGACCGACTTTATCGTTGCTGGCCAACGCCTGCCCCTGTTGCTCTGCACTGCAACCCTTGCTGCAACGTGGTTTGGCGGTGGAATCTGTATTGGCGCTGCCAGTGCAGCATACCAAGGCGGCATCCTCGGAGTCATTGCCGATCCTTTTGGCGCGGCTTTGTGCCTGTTTATCGCCGGCCTCTTTTACGTCCGGCTCATGCGGCGTATGGGCTTGATGACAATCGCGTCCTTTTTTAGCTGTCGCTTCGGCCCTCGGGCCGGCCTGCTAGCCAGTCTTTGCACTATTCCCGCCTATGTTGGCTGGACCGGATCGCTCTTGGTGGCCTTTGGGCGGATCTTGCAGAGCTTGACTGGCATCGATCCCACCATTGGCATCTGTGCAGCCGCGGCTATCGTCCTGATCTACACTTGGGCCGGTGGCATGTGGGCCGTTACACTAACCGATTTTATCCAAGTAACGGTCCTCGTACTCGGGTTGTTTATTTTAACGCCGATCCTCCTCGATGACATGGGCGGCTGGCAGGCCCTCGTCGCCCAAATTCCAGCCGCCCGCTTCGATTTTTATCCTCGCGGCGACGCGGCCAGTTGGTTGGCCTATGCGCGCGATTGGCTGGTCATCGGCCTCGGCAACCTAGCGGGCCAAGACCTAATTCAGCGCAGTCTTTCAAGCCGCGACGAAAAGGTAGCGTACCGCAGCGCTTATCTCGCTGGGTTGCTTTATATAACAGTCGGGTTGTTACCCGTCTTGCTCGGCATGGCGGGTGCAGTCATCCTCCCAGATCTGGCCGATCCGGACCTAGTTATGATGGCCCTCGCGCTAGAGTACCTCCCGGATTTGGCCTTGGTGCTGTTTATGGGAGCCCTCGTCTCGGCCCTCCTGTCCAGCGCCGACAGTGCCCTGCTCGCTCCAGCGAGTGTCATTGGCTGGGATCTCTTGCGCTACTTCAAACCCGATGCCGACAAGCGGTCGTCGCTGCGCGTGACGCGCTTGTCGGTGCTTTTGTTGGGCGTACTATCGCTCCTATTGGCCCTGCGAACCGCTTCAGTTTACGACTTGATGGTCAACTCTTGGTCTGTGCTCCTCGCCTCGCTATTCGTCCCGCTAACTGCTGGTTTGTGGTGGCCCAAAAGCAACAGCCCTGGAGCCTTGGCCTCCATCGGGGTCGGCCTGGGTGCTTGGCAAGTACTGGGAATGCTGCCGGTGGATTTGCCGGCCGACCTTTTGGCCGTGCCCTTTTCCGCCTTGGCCTTGGTAATCGTCAGTTTGCTAACCCAAAAGCAGGCCCCGCCGCAACCTTTACTCGATGCCGAAGGACATCCCCTAGATGATAAAAATCGCTTGGGTATTTAATCCCAAGCTCGCTTGACAGCTAAAAGCGCGCACTTAACTTGTTTGTTAATTACTTAATTACTCATCTAAAAAGGAAGTTGACTATGAAGATGTACATCGCCGGAGAATGGGTTGACAAAGCCGAAACCATGGATGTGGTCAACCCCTATGATGGCTCGGTCATCGACACCGTCCCCAGGGGCGATGCCACAGACATCAACCGCGCCATTGATTCAGCCGAGCGCGGTGCCAAAGTCATGGCCGCAATGAGTGCCTATGAGCGCTACGAGATCATCCATCGCGCGGCCGATCTAATGCTAGAGCGACTCGCAGACCTAGGGCGCACGATCACCCTCGAAGAAGGCAAAATTCTCGCCGAGGGCATGGGCGAGGCGTCTCGGGCCCAAGAGACCATTGTGCTGTCTGCTGAGGAAGCCAAGCGCCTGACAGGCGAAACGCTCGACCTGAGCGGAGCCTCTAACGGCGCGGGCAAATTCGGCTTTACGCTGCGAGTCCCCTGTGGCGTGGTAGCCGCCATTACGCCCTTTAACTTCCCGCTTAACCTCGTCTGCCACAAAGTGGGCCCGGCACTGGCGGCGGGGAATTCGATCATCGTCAAGCCGGCCAGCGACACCCCGCTTTCGGCAATCAAACTGACCGAGATCTTTGTCGATGCGGGCCTGCCCGAAGAAGCCATTCAATGCGTCACCGGTTCGGGCGGCGTCATTGGCGACGCGATCAGTGCCAATCCCAAGGTTCGCAAAATCAGCTTCACCGGCAGTCGCGATGTCGGCGAACACATCTGTCAGGTCGCTGGCCTGAAAAAAGTGACCATGGAACTAGGTTCCAATTCCCCGCTTATTGTCATGCCGGACGCCGATCTCGAAAAGGTCGCTGCCGCCACCGCCAACACCGGCTTTGCCAACGCTGGTCAAGTATGTATTTCGACTCAGCGAGTATTGGCCAGCAAGGAGGTGTACGGAGATTTCATCGATGCCCTCAAGCCAGCGGTCGAGGCCCTGACAATTGGCAATCCCCTCGATGAAAACGTCAAGATGGGCCCGATGATCCGCGTCCAAGACGCCGAGCGCGTCGAGGCTTGGGTCCAAGAAGCCGTTGGGGCTGGGGCCAGTGTCGTCACCGGCGGGACCCGCGAGGGCACGATGCACGCTCCGACCATTCTGGCCGATGTAGCACCGGAGATGAAGGTCTCTTGCGACGAGATTTTCGGCCCAGCGCTCGGCATCAGCCGGATCGACGATATTGACCAAGCCATCGCCATGGCTAATGATACTAACTATGGTCTCAGTGCCGCAATTTTTACCGAGAACCTCAACTGGGCCCTCCAGTTTGCCCAGCAGGTGGAATCGG
Organism: Candidatus Latescibacterota bacterium; assembly: GCA_965221515.1. Taxonomy (GTDB): domain Bacteria; phylum Latescibacterota; class UBA2968; order UBA8231; family UBA8231. The sequence continues at coordinate 1,028,339 of OZ244897.1, read as the reverse complement.
GTAACATCCACATCAACTGGGGCACTCAGTGGCGCGCCGATCTGATGCCTTATGGCGGCCTCAAGGAAAGCGGCATGGGCAAGGAGGGCCCCCGCTACGCAGTCGAGGAAATGACTGAAACCAAGATGGTTGTCATTCATTAAACACCATTGATCACAACGCAAAAAGGGGGAGACGCCAGGCGAGCGTTCTCCCCCTTTTGCTGCTACTCTCAATCCTTGTAACTTAGGTCAAATCCTGCGTCTCCATAAACGCGGTGCGGATCTGCTGCGTTATTGTCCCCGGCATACCATCGCCGACAACGGCATCATCGATCTGTATTACCGGCATCGCCTCAAGGGTAGTACCGGCAATAAAAACCTCGTCGGCTTGCTTAAATTGCTCCAGAGTGCAGAACTTTTCGTCGATGGGTATGCCGAGCTCGCGGGCCAAATCGAGCAGAATCCCTCTGGTGATACTCGGCAGGATATGGGGGCCAATCGGCGCAGTACACAAGCGCCCCTGCTGGACGCAGAAGGCACTGGTCGAAGCTCCTTCGGTAACCCGGCCTTCCGCATCGACTAGCAGAGCCTCAAAGGCGCCGGCTTGCGTAGCGGCCTGTTTGGCCAAAATGTTGGGCAGTAAGGCGATGCTTTTGATATCGCAGCGTTTCCAGCGCAAGTCTGCGACGCTAATAAGCTCGACGCCTCGGTCATAAAGCGGCCTTGGCAGGCGCCGCAATTCCTTAAACGTCATTACAACCGTGGGCGCGACTTGAACCGCGGGAAAATCGTGTTGTCTAGGGGCGACTCCCCGCGTGACTTGGATATAGACTAAGGTCTCGCCAAAACCGCTCCGCTCAATGCCCTCCAGCAGCTTAGCCTTAAGGCCATACTCGCGGATATCCAACGGCAAGTGAAGCGTTGCTAGATTGCCCTGAAGGCGCACCAAGTGAGGCTCTAAGGCATAAGGACAGCCGCCATAGGTCCCAACGACCTCATAGACCCCATCGGCAAACTGATAGCCTCGATCTTCGACCGACACTACAGCTTCGGCCAATGGACCGAAGCTGCCGTTGACATAGGCCAGCTCAGGCATCGCTTTTTGGCTAGCCTTTGGCGAGGGCCTGCCACAAGGCTCGATAGTAGCGCATCAGGCGCAGGGGCTGTGGGCTTTCGGGGACTTCGGCGAGGCAATAACCTGCGTAGCCGCTCTGCCGCAGCAGGGTAAAGAGCCGCTCCCATGGGTAATCGTTCCACAACTCGGTAATGTGGACCAAAGCAATGGCCTCCTGCAAAGAGGCAAAACTGCCATCAATGGAGCCGTCAACTAAGTCCGTCGCATTGGAGTTCCAACAAACGAAGACGTTGTCGTGGTCAGCGTAGTCGAGGATTTTGCGGATGTTGGCCGGATCTGAGGTCGTGCGGCCGTGAACCTCCAGGCGAATCTGTACCCCTAGATCGCGGGCAAATTCGCCGCACGTGCGCAAGCTGACGCCGATTTGCTCCAAGGTCTGCTCGATGGGGATCCCCTCATCGACGTGGACGTTGTTGGGACGCACCTTGACGCCGCCGACACCGAGATCGTGGGCTAGGCGCACGTACTCTTTGGTCCCGTCAATGTGCCTTTGCAGCACCTGCCGATCGACGGCGTCGTATTCAAAAGCACTGCCCAACCCTACCAATTCGACTGCCGAGTCGGCAAAGCGTCTTTTGACCTCGCCCCGCTCAGTTCCGCTTAGTGCCACTTCGACCCCATGGGCGTGCGTGGTCCGCAACTCAACGCCGGCAAAACCAGTTTCTTCACAATGGGTAATCAGCGTCTCTACATCCCAATTGCGCCCCAAATTATAAGTCACCATGCCGAGCTTCATGTTGTATTGCTCCCCGTTTGATTACCAGCGAAGAGTTCGCGGTGAAAAAGTCCCTTTTGCTGTTGGAGATAGTCGTCCTTGCTCAGGTTGGGCGCGTGGTTTTGCAGGATGTCTCGGGCCGCAGACGCATCGCCATACAGCAGATCGATGGCCATCATAGCCAGGACCTTAGCTGGGGCCAAGTACCCAGCGGCGGGGTCGGCAATCTCCCAATCGGGGCCATGCACCACACCGCTGGCCCCAGTCATGGCCGGATGCAGCACGGGCATGATTTGACTGAGGTCGCCAGCGTCGGTCGAGCCGCCGCCGTGCGGATAATCCCGGTACTGATCGGGGCCAAAAACCCGCGCCGTGTTGTCCTTGAAAAGCGCTCCTAAACTGGGATCATTGCGCAGCGGCAGGTATCCGGGCACGGTTTCGATCTCAACCGAACAGCCGAGGGCAACTGCCGCACCCCGCAGCGCCCGGTCAACCTTGTGCGACGCATCGAGTATCGCCTCGGAGGTGCGGGCGCGCACATACGTTTCCAGCCGTACCTCAGCCGGAATGATATTGACCAAATCGCCCCCTTTGGTGATGATCGGATGCACCCGCACGCAGTCCTGGTCGCGGAAGGTCTCGCGCTGGGCGTCAATCGCGCTGAGCGCCAGCGTCGCCGCGCTCAGCGCGTTGATGCCTTTCTCCGGCGCCCCCCCGGCGTGGGCAGCCCGGCCAATAAAGCGCACATTTTTGGCCAAGAAGCCGTTAGATGAACGGGCAATCCCCACCGCCCCCTCACTCTGGCCCGAACTGCTAGTGTGGATCATCACAGCCATATCTACGTCGTCAAAGTGCCCCAATTCGACCAGTTCGGGCTTGCCGCCGAGGAATCTAATTTTGCCTTCTGCGACTAACCCTAAGCGGTAATCTATCTCGACGTATTCTTCGGCCGGCACGGCAAAAAACGCGATTTCTCCGGCCAGTTCCTCACTGACGCCGGCCTCGACAAGCCCATAAGCGGCCCCTACCATCCCAGCGATCTGGGCGTTATGGCCACAGGCGTGTGCCGCCCCCGTTGCCGGGTCGGCGCGCGGGTGGTCGGGCACGATGAGCGCGTCGAGCTCGCCCATTAGTGCTACTGTCGGCCCCGATTGCCGCCCTTTGAGCCGGGCCTTCACGCCGGTCAGTGCCAGTTCCCTCTCGTATTGCAGTCCGAGCGCGCCAAAATTTTCGCAGACGCGCCGGGCCGTCTGTTGCTCCTTAAAGCCCAATTCGGGCTGGTCCATAATAGCCTCTCCCAGCCCGATGATCTGCTCGCTCTGCCGATCAATGGCCGCGCAGACGGCGGCCTTTAATTCCTCTTTGCTCCGCATACATCTCCGTCTTTTTAGGTTGGCCATCATAGCCGATATTCACCGGCTTGTCAAGCAACGTCCCGCCTTGCGTAGGTATAGTGCACCCCTTAATTTTTTTAAGTCGCAAGCCTTTGTTCAGATTCAAATCCACTCAGAGTCATTGCCTTGTACAAAATCCTTATTATCGACCGCAATCCCATATTTGGCACAACCCTCGCCGGACTACTCAAGCAATCCGGCTATCAGGTCGAAGTCGTCAACCAATTAGACGACGGAATCGACCACCACCGAACCCACGCGCCCGATCTGGTCCTCCTTGGGGTTGAGGTTGACGACCCGGCCCCTTTTGTCGCGGCGAGTCGCTTGCTCGACACCACCAAGGTCATCGCCCTCCTGTCGGACCAAAAGCACACCTCCGACGACCGCCAAAAACTGCTGCAAGCCCTCAAGGGCTGCCCCATTTTTTACAAACCCTTCCGCACCGAAGAACTCCTCGCCGCCATCGCCGCAGAATTAGTACCGCACGCGACCTGAGTCTCAGCCGTGCGGCAACACGCCATGGTCTTCGCCGCGCTGATAATCAAGCGCATCAGCCATCATCCGCACGATGTCGTAACTAGGGCTAAATCCTAGATATTCCTCGGCTTTGTGCAGGTTGAACTCGTAAAAAGTCGGCGTGGCTTGTACGGCCGCTTCGACGTGGGGGATGCCGCGCAATTCGGCGAGCCGGTAACTGACCTCATCCCAAGTGAAGGGGCGCGGGCCGGCTAGCTGGAAGGTCTCGCCGAACGCCCTCTCTTTACCCAAGGCGCAGAGGCAGCCATGGACGATGTCGCGCACATCGGCGATGTGCTTTTTGAAGGGGCGGTTGCGCTGGTCTTTTAGCAGCACCGCGCACTCCTCACCCTGCCACAGGTCAGCCAGTTCTGGGTGGACCTCCTTCATCTTGCTCAGGTAAAACTGAGGAAACCGCAACATTTCGTCGGCAGTCCAGACCATGGCGAACCGCAAAATTGTCGTCGGCACTTGGTAGCCCTGCCAATAGCCGTTGCACAATTCCTCCCCCAACGCCTTAGTCAAAGCATACGCTCCCTTGGGCAGGCGTGGCGTCTGTTCATCAAGGGGCACACGCATGCCGCCGGGGACGTATTTGTCGTAGAGCGCGTCCGAACTGGCAAACAAGAATTGACCTATCCCCTTAGCCCGGCGCACGGCCTCCAGCATGTTGAAGGTGCCGCGCACGTTGATCTCAAAAAACTCCTCGTCGGTAAAGGGGCCACCCCCCTGAAAGGCCGCCCCTAAGTGATAGACGGCCTCGACCCCATCGACTGCCTGACTGACTGCGCTCAGATCGGTCAAACTCCCTTCAACGAGTTCGACCGGCATCTTTTGGAGATTTTCCACTCGCAGGTCGCGGGGCCAGACCAACCCGCGCAGTTGGTGCCCGCGCTCAACGAGCTGGGTGGCCAAGTTGGCACCAACGCGACCCGTAATACCAGTAATCAAGATTCTCACGCAATCCTCCCGGTTGAATTGTCAACAACAAACCGCATTGCCCGACTACTGGCAACCCCATCTTATTTAGAAAGAAGGCTGCAAAAGATGGCGGTCTGTCTTATATTTGTTCCACAAGTAATGTGTTGCTTGGACTAGTCCTTGGTTTGCAGCTTTACAACGAAAATGTCACCTGCTCAACTTCGCATTCTGGTCCCCCTCGAAAATCCGCACCAAGAGCACAATCTCGTTGATCTGGCCACGAGCTTGGCTGTTCCTCCTTGGGGAGAACTGCACCTAACTCATATCCTCACTCCCGACGCCGAGCCGATAGCCGATATAGACCAAGCACTCGCTGCTTTGGCCGGCCGGGCTATGACCCGCAATATTGGCGCGATTGTGCACCTCGAAGAAGGCGCAGACGTAACCAGTACCATTCAGCGGGCTGTCCGCCGCTGGAGTTGCAACATGATGCTCATGGCTTGGAAAGGCGATGTCGAGCGCACCGCCATCCTTTCCGCACCCAATCGCGCCCTCACCAAGGACACCGACGTCGATACCCTGATTTTTAAAGAAAAAAAGCGCGGGGCGGTGCGCCGGATTCTCGTGCCTTTCAGTGGCGGCAATCACGCATTGGTCGGCGTCCAGATCGCCTACGATTTGGCCCAGAACTGGGGAGCCGAACTAGAAATTCTCCGCATCGTCCGCGACTCCCGCGACCCTTCCGACCCGATCCTCCAACGCTACTGTGCGCAGCTAGCCGCCGACACCCGCTTGCAGTTAGAGCTGCTCAACATCGACGTGCCGTTGACTGTAATCCCGGCCGCCGATGTAGTCCCGGCTATCGTTGCAAAGGCACAAGACCACGACTTGATCGTACTGGGTGCCTCAAACGACTGGCGCCAAGAGGAACACCTCGCAGGCTCCATCCCGGACGAGATCGCCTATCAGGTGCCCTGTTCGGTGCTCATGGTCCGCTCGGCCGCGGCCAACCACCTGCAGTTAAGTCGCATTTTCTGGGAACACACCATCCGCTTGAACCTCACCCCCAAAGACAAGTGGGACGCCATTGCGCAGATGGTTGATGCGTTAATAGAAGAAAAGCAAATCCCCGCCAGCGAACGCCAAACCGTACTCGAGGCCGCGCTCGACCGCGAGCGCAAAGGCTCGACCTCGCTAGGCCACAGCACAGCCATCCCCCACGCGCCGATCCCCGATCTGGATGGGATCATCGGCTGCTTGGGAATTTGCCGACAAGGGATCGATTTTGAAGGCCCGACCGCCGAGCCGGTCCACTTCATCTTCTTGCTATTAACCCCGGAACAAAACTACCGCAGTTACATCCCAATCCTCGCCCAAATCGCGACCTTGATGCATACCGATACCACCCATCGCGACATGCTCGCCTCGCAGACGCCAGCCGAAGTAACCGCCATCCTCAAGCGCCTGCCGCAACCACCCCGCTAAGTCCCTGCGACCTGGCTGGCAAAATAATCGCAATGAGCCATGAGTACGCACTCGTCGCAGAGGGGCTTGCGCGCCTTGCATACGTAGCGGCCGTGCAAGACCACGCGCTGGCCAAAAGCCGTCCATTCCTCGACCGGCAGTAGCTGCGTTAAAACCATTTCGACTTTGACTGGATCGGTTGCTGCAGTCAGTCCTAAGCGCCGACTCACCCGACCTACGTGCGTATCGACCACGATGCCGGGTACGCCATATATGTTACCGAGGATGACATTGGCGCTCTTGCGCCCAATGCCGGGCAAGCGGAGCAAGGCGTCCATGTCGCTAGGGACTTGGCCGTCGTGCTCGTCGGTGAGCATCGCCATAGCCGCGCGGATATTTTGGGCCTTTTGCCGATAGAAACCGGTCGAGTGGATATCTTCCTCTAGTTGCTCGGCTTCCACCGCCCCGTAGTCGGCTGCACACTGATATTTTTTAAACAACACAGCGGTGACCTCGTTGACCTTGACATCTGTGCTCTGCGCCGCGAGCATAGTGGCCACCATCAACTCCAAGGCATTGCTATAGTTGAGTTCCACTCTCGGTTTGGGAATGGTTTTTTTTAATTTTCGACAGACGATTTGGGCCCGTTCGGCTGTGCGCTTTGCCACTGCAACTTTCCTCAGCGGCGGAACGGCTCGGATAACTCAACGCCGGTACTGGCATCGCGCACCCGCCGGCCCCACAGGTGGCCCCGACCCTTCCAGCGAAAAATACCCAAGCAGCCAACGGTGCCGACTAAAACTACGTGCAGGGGTTGCAGCAAAGCCCAAAGCGGAAAGTAGCGACGCAATTCGCGCCGCCCCGCCAGCAACATTCCACCGCTAAATACGCCCCACTCGCCCCATATTTTCGCCCCCACCGCACCCAATACCCACAGCGGATTCAGCAAGCCGGCCAAGCACAGCCAAGGAGCCATGAGCGTCGCCCAGTTCAAAACATAGGTCAGCAGCATATAACTAAAAAAGAGCGGATCTAGACGGGCGAGGACTGGGGCATTGGAGGCCCAGCGGCTGCGCTGGCCAAATAACCCACTCCAAGAAGTCGCCACTGGATGCCGCACAAAAGTCCTGGGCTGGTTGGCAAAGACAATCGACCACCGGCCCGAGCGGCGCATAGTCTGCATGAGTAGCACATCGTCGCCAGAAGCCCGGTGCATGATCTTTTCGTAGCCACCAACGGCGAAAAACGCCTCCCGCAAAAAGGCCAAATTCTGCCCAGAGGCCGCCATGGGATGCCCCCAACCGGTGCTGCCCCATATACAAGCCATCAAACAGGTGAAGTCAACCGCTTCGTATCCCTGACGCCAGCCCTTGATCGCGGATGGCGAACCAATCTGTGAAAAGCCAATGACCATGCCTACCCCATCGGCAAAGTGCGACAACATACCGCGGATCCATTCTGGACCAACCTGACAGTCGGCATCCGTAGTGAGGATCACCTCCCCCCGCGCTTTGGCGATTCCCAAGCTGAGCGCGGCCTTCTTAGACCCCGCCCCTTCGGTTGTTAGCAAGTGCACGGACGCCGTCGCTCCGCTGAACTCGCGCACGATGTGGCCAGTGCCGTCGGTAGAGCCGTCGTCAACGACGATAATTTCGTAGTAATTTTGGGGGTAGTCCTGCGCCAGCAGAGTGCGCAGGCAGCGGGCGATGTGCTGGGCTTCGTCGCGAGCGGCGACGACGACTGAGACAAACTGGACGCGCTCGGCATTGGCCTGGCCACAATGGCGGCGCATCCCGGTGACGAACCAACAAGCTCCGAGCAAGTAGGCCAGCGCACAGAACGCCAAGAGGTATTCGGGTGCGCCTAGCGCGGACATTAGCCCTTGATTTCCTTGATCAGCGAGAACATGCCGCGATAGCCTTCGGAACAGTTGCGGCACATATCGAAGCTATTGCGATCGGAGAGCACCTGACGACGAAAGTCCATATAGGCCCGACTGCGCCAGATCTCGTCAAAAGAGCGGCCGTTGAAAGCCTGCCCCATGTCAAAATCGACGTCCTTGTCAAAGCAGCAGGGCGCGACCGCTCCGTTCCAATTGATCATTGAACTATACCACAGCACCTTGCAACCCTGCGCCGGCTGCCCCTTGACCACCAATGCGTCGTCCGTCCGCTCGTAGCGACTGTACTGTTCGTCCTCGGGCAAGAACTGCGCGGCGTCTGCCTCGGAGTAAACTTGGGCGGTCTTGACCAAAAACTTATCGACGCGCAGCTGCTTGGCCAGCGATTCAGCCGTGGCCAAATCGCCCTCGTTGTGCTTCATAACGATAAATTGCAAGTTGATCAGCGGCGTCTGCGCTCCCAGCGCCTCTTTAGCTGCGACCAGTAGGCGGACCCCGGAAAAGACGCGTTCGATCTGACCGCCGACTCGGTATCGTTCGTACGTTTTTTGATCGACCCCATCCAGCGAGACGATCATCTCGTCTAGCCCTGACTCGACGATGGCCTGGGCCTGCTCAGGGTTGCGGACGAAGTGGCCGTTGGTACTGGTGAAGGTGAAGATGCCGCGGTCGCTGGCGTAGCGCACCATCTGGTTAAAGCACTTGTTGATATACGGCTCGCCTTGGTTCCACAGCATCATCATAAAGACTTCGCCGCTGAGTTGGTCAACCAGCTTTTTGAAGTCCTCCAAGCCCATAGTGCCCCGCGGACGGCGCATCTGGCCGTTGCCCGAAGGGCACAAGGGGCACTTGAGGTTGCAGAAGTTGGTCGGCTCGACCATGAGCATAAAAGGCCGTCCCCACACGATGGGTCGGCGGGTTATCCACGATAGCCCCATGGATGCCAAAACGGCGAGAAAATTGCCCAGCCGCTTCCACGAAAATGCGCGCGCGTAGCGCCGAACATAGCGCGGCAGTGCTTTAGGCGTGATCAGGTAGGCCAAATCAGTTCCTTTGTCAGGTTTTCCAGCGAAACCATCCCCAACGGCCGACGACCGTAAAAATTAGCACATAGGGAATATATAAAACTTCCGCTAGTGGCAAATAGCGCAGAAGTGGGTGCTCCTTGGGCGTGGCCATCCGCTTGAGCAGCAAAAAGTCAACGCCCCAGCGCATAAACCACACCCCTGCTACCCAGCTATCCCAGCTTTGAGTCCAGAACATCTGCACCAGCCCCCAAGCGAGAAAGGCGTGAAATAAATAGACGCCGACAGCCAAATAGAATGCGCGGCCCTTATAGTGGCCTCCTTTGGCCGCGTGGCGGATCTTTTGTTGGATCGCGTCTGCGAGTTTGGCCGGCGGTGGCTGCGAGAGAACGACTGCCTGGCGGTTAAAGGCCATAGCCCACCGGCCTTGGGCACTGAGCAAACGCATGAAGTACACATCGTCGCCCCCGATCAGATGCCCGATTTGCGCGAAACCGTCCAACTCGTCGTACACTTGGCGGCGATAGCCCAAATTGCGGCCCGTACACGACAGCGGATGCCTCATGCCAAAGCTACCCGCTCCCAGCGCCCCAACTCCGATATTGTCCACGGCCAACATGTTGGCCAGCACACCGGCGACCGGATCGGGCCGCGCGTACCCGGCGACTAAGCCGACCCCTGGCGCGAAATGCGCCACCATCGAGCGGACCCAATCTGCGGGCGGGCGGCAATCGGCGTCGGTAAATAGCAATATCTCTCCAGTGCTCGCTGCAATCCCTTCGGCTAGAGCGCTTTTTTTGGGACATTTAAACGGCCTGTCCGGCGCGGCCTGCACGCCTTTGAGTACAGGCCAAGTCGCCGCTCTTGCAGCTATGATGTCCCAAGTTCGGTCGCGCGAGCGATCGTTTACTACGATTACTTCAAATGTTCCCTGGTAATCCTGCCGAGCGAGCGCGTCCAAGCAGTGCGGCAAGGTTGCCTCTTCGTCGCGCGCAGCGACAATAGCACTGACCGCGGGCTGATGGCTGACTAGCACAGGCCTAGAGCGCCGCTCGCTCAAACCGCGCCACAACCAAAGCACACTGCCTATATAGATCGCGCCGCTTGCGATCAAACCCACCTTTTGCAGCCCCATCATTTCCATAAGGCGGCTCAGAAGTGGTTAAAGCGCAAGTCAAAGCGCAGGTGCTGCTGGCGGCCATCGCCGTAGCCAGTACGCCACGCCAGCGGCACGGCCGGCCCCCAAGCCGGCGGCAACGGTACACCTTGGCCCCACTCCCGTGTGTATTCGGCCGCTAGCTGGAGCTCGGGCAAAATCCGCCAATTCAAGCCAACGGCCAGCGAGGTCCGCTGCATTAGATGTCCATCGAGAAATTGCTTGGTCTCTCGCTCGTCCCCCGGCCGCCAGCCATAGTGCATATCGCCACCGACGTTGCGAATGGTGCCGTCGGCCCCCAACTCGTTCTCGCCGTGGCGACTGCGCGTAACATATACTGCAAACTCCAAGTCTCGGGTCGCCCGCTTGGTCAGCCCCAATTGCCATTGGTCGCTGTTAGGTGCGAGGCTGTGTCCCAGCGGTGAGTCGAAGTGTCGAAAGGTGTTTATGGGAAACCGATGCGAGTAAAGCCAAGGTTCAATGCGCACGTACTCGGCGCGCAACTCGGAATCAGCCAACCCCAGCGGGTCAACCCATAACATGCCGGCCTGCCAGGAAAACTTATTGGCAAAATCGTTGGAAAATATGCGGGCTTTTTTCAGGTCATCAATCACATACGCCAGATAATAGCGCCGCCCGGACCCCGGATGGATATCCAAATCGATGCCCATCAGGAGGTTGTCCTTGTCGCCTAAGTGACTTTGGGCAGCCCAGTAGAACATCAGTGGATTGACGTAGCTAGGTTCTAACCCCCGATCGCCGTACACTACCACCTCTTGAAAACCCAAGTCGAGCCACGGGGCCAGCGCGACCTCCAAGCGATGGGCCGCCAAGTACTTTTGACGCTCCAATAGGCGCACGTTAGTCGCCCCGTTGACTGCATACGTCGCCGCTGAATCAGCCGTCCCCACGCAAAGGGGCGAGTCGGATCGGTTGGGACATGGGCGAAGTTCGGCGGAGATGCTGACTAGCTTAAAAACTCCAAGCTGCGACTGTAAGCGGACCATGTTAAACGATGGCGCGTTATTGCTCAACCCCAAATTTTGCTCTGGGGCCGGTCCCCACAGGACCTCGTCTTTGCCCAATTGCACATCTACCGGTCCCACCGCGAACTTGACGTACGCCGTACCCTCGTGAAAATCGGCCGCCCCGCCCTTTAGCTGCGGCAGGTCAATTCGTCGCTCGTACAAGTCGTGGCGATAGGCATAATGACGCGATCCTTGCTCCCGCACCTGTTCAAAAGCCATGCGAAAGCCCACTTTGCTACCTAGATGGCCGCGGACGATACCGCCGCCGCGATGGCGGAACACCACTTCGGCTTCCGACCGCCCTAGACCGCTAAAGCGATCGGTTTGTTGGCCAGCGAGAAAGTCGGCGAAAACAGCCCCGCCACGGGCGTAGTATTGAAACATGGCTCGCTGTTGGACAAACTCGCCGCGCAACAAGTCGAGTTCGCCCAGTTCGATCGGCGATAGATCGCGGCGATACTTCTTATTAACTGCATCAAGTAATTCTATTATTTTATTGCGGCTGTATGGCTTAATCCCATCTGCAAAGCCGTCAGCTCGCCCTTGGGCCTCGAGCCGCTCGACAAAGCGATAAACCCAGTGGTCCAAAGACACGTAAACCGACGAATCGGCCCCGGCCGCAATGGTGCCCAACGGAATCAACAAGCCCAGTAGAACCTGTGTTGACAGTATTCCCAAAGGCTTGTATATTAATCGGTTACGCCTTTTTTTACTCATCGTTTGAAAGCCGGAAATCCCATGTCTATTATCGCCGATGTCCACGCCCGCGAAATCCTCGACTCGCGCGGCAATCCCACCGTCGAAGTCGATGTGCGCCTCGTAGCTGGCTATCTCGGGCGGGCCGCCGTGCCTTCGGGTGCTTCCACCGGCGAACACGAAGCCGTAGAGCTGCGCGACGACGATCCGGCGCGCTATCTCGGCAAGGGCACCCGCAAAGCCGTAGAAAACGTGCGCCGAGAAATAGCACCGGCACTCAAAGGGCTAGACGCTACAGATCAAAATCAAATCGACCAAGCGATGATCGACCTCGACGGCACCCCCAACAAGGCCCGCTTAGGTGCCAATGCCATACTCGGTGCATCGCTGGCTTCGGCTAAAGCGGCGGCCCAATTTTGTGGCCTTCCCCTATATCGCTATCTCGGTGGCCCGGCGGCCCACACGCTGCCAGTGCCGATGATGAATATCCTCAACGGCGGTGCCCACTCCGACAACAATGTCGATCTGCAAGAATTCATGGTCATGCCCGTCGGGGCGCACTCTTTTGGCCAAGCCCTGCAGATGGGAGCCGAAATATTTCACCATCTAAAAGCCGTGTTAAAAGAGCAAAAGCGCCACACTGCCGTCGGCGATGAAGGCGGCTTTGCCCCGGATCTTGACTCCAACGACGAGGCTCTCGACATCATTGTCGAAGCCATCCAACGCAGCGGTTATCAGCCAGGCGAGGATGTGCTGTTGGCCCTCGACGCGGCGGCCAGCGAGCTATTCGCCGATGGCAAATACACCTTGCACTGGTCCTCAGGCCAAAAGCGCAGTGCCGCAGATATGGTTGCTTTTTACGCCGAACTGGCCGACCGCTATCCCATCGTTTCTATTGAAGACGGCATCGACGAAAATGATTGGGATGGCTGGGCGCAGCTAACCACGGCCTTGGGCGACAGGCTCCAGCTAGTAGGCGACGATCTTTTCGCGACCAATACCGAACGGCTCAACCGCGGCATCCAACAAGGCATCGCCAACTCCATCCTCGTCAAGGTCAACCAAATCGGCACTCTCAGTGAGACCCTCAGCGCCATTGAACTGGCCAAGCGAGCGGGCTACACAGCCGTCATTTCGCACCGCTCGGGCGAAACCGAAGACACGACTATAGCCGATATTGCCGTGGCAACCAATGCCGGCCAGATCAAGACCGGATCGGCCTCGCGCACCGACCGTGTGGCCAAGTATAACCAACTGCTGCGCATCGAGGAAAACCTCCAACGACAAGCACTCTACCCGCAACAGGCCGCCTTTTACAACTTACCCTGAGATAGTCTGCCCGTTGTCCACATAGCAACAATGTGCATCATCCGCTGCCCCAAGAGCACCGCGGCCAAAAGAGCCGCTCCTTGTCCGGCGGGCAGAACGGTCGCCAAGCTCAGGGCGATGACTAGCCCCAAGTCATCTAGTTCCAAAAGCTGCCTTGGCTCTACGCCGGTGCGTTGGTCTCCAAAGCGGCTGAATATTTGCCACATCGCCAACCGCACTCCCGGCACCACGGCGACCAAGGCCAAGAAGACCCAAGCACCAAACGCCAACGCCAAGCCCCCCTCGATGAGCGCCGCGCCAAGCACCCACCCCGCGACCGCAGGCAACACCGTCCGCACCAGGTCTTGGCCCTGGTCTAAGGTGCGCAATATATCTAAGCGGCGTATCGTTGTATTGACCAACCAAATTCCAACCACAGCCCCCACCCACAGCGGTTCCAAGCCCAGCGCCCCAGCTAGGCCGCTACCTAACAGAATCCCACCCGCTATCACATAGTACAAATATCCACTACGGACGCTTCGAGTCGCTAAGTCCACAATCAGGGCAACCAAAGCACCCAATACCAGGCACCCCCCCCATTCTGCCCACGTCCCTTCGATGAGCACGACCGAAGGAAAGCCCAAAGGCAAGTGTATTTCAAATCCCCCTGGCCGCAGCTGCATACCCCCCACGCCAGCTAAAAGCAAGCCGACCAGCGCACTAACCGAAGGCAACCAACCGATGCTTTTGTTTTTTTTAGCCCTCCTCCTGTGCCTCTGGCGTATCCAGCAAGCGGCCCCCAAGCCACAAACGCCCCACAATGCAGCCCCATCCACACCCCCCTGCGAAAAGCCATAACTCAGTGCCCACAAACCTAAGCCCAACGAGACCAGATAGCCGATTTCCAGCAACAGCAGGGGGCGGCTAACGTGTCTGAGCCGGCGCAACTCAAGGCTACAGCCGACCATCAACCCAAAAATCCCCACCAAAAACGAGGTGGCCAGATCGGCGGCGGCGCCGAGTACCGGCCGCATGTCCAACGGCGCGAGCAAGCCAAAAACTACTCCAGCTAACGCGTACTGGACGCGCGAGGCTAAAAGCTCGGTCACAAGAAGTGATTGGGAAGCCCGCGACTGACAAAGGCGCACTCCGGCGTAAATCAACCCCACGGCGGCCAGCCCCACGCCAAAACTCAGGAGCATTCCGGCGCTAGCCATTGCCTGCTTCGCCGGTATATAAATCGGGATTGCCCAACTGGGCGAAGCCTTTGTCAAACCCGCAACAAAACTGCTCTACAGCCGATTCACCCAGCTTGACGACCTGCTCGTAGGCTTGGTCTGAAGCCAACAGCGGACGGGCTAAGGCCGCGCCATCCTTAAAGCGCACCCAGTGCTGGAGCCAATCTCCGAGGATCTTGCGCCCCAGATAGGCAAATGCCAGGGTACACAGGGGATTAGGGCGCCGTCCGGCCACGCGGATGTGTCCTCCCCACCAGAGAATTTTGGGAATTCGTTGCAGCCACCAGGTAGCGGCCGCCGCCCCTCGTTCCAGCAGGCGCTCATCGGCATCTCGACCGTAGAAAGCCCGCCCTACTTCTCCTAGCAAGCTGCGGCCATCAGCGCGGCGGGGAAAGTGCAAACGCGCACGCCACAACCCGTCCATGCCCGCGCTAGCCAGCAAGCGGCAATCAATCCCCCATTCCAAACGCATGTGCCACAAATCAGGCACAGTTGGCCGAGTCCCCGCGCGGAGCAAGGCGGCTACGCGGGCTTCGACCCAAGGATGCACGGCCATATCCGCATAGACGTGCAGTCCCCAACCCGCAGCAAACGCCCGTTCGTCAGCGCGGGCAGCTCCTTGGCTGAGGGCGCGCAAAAAATCGCCGCAACGCTCCAGATGTACGCGGTGCGACAAGGCCGCCGGGCCGCCGGGGAAAAAACCGATGTCTGGGCCTATGGAACCGGCAGCAAAGGCCGCCTGCATCTTTCCTTGGTCCGCGCAATCGCCAAAAACTAAGGGAAAGACCCGCTCGGCCAGCCACAAATGGAAGAAGCTGCCTGCCAAACCTAAAACGGCAGGTCGTCGTCGTCCCCACCCGGCGGCGGGGGCCCAGCGGGCTGGGAGGCTGGACCGGCTTCTTGTCCTCCAGCCGGCCGGTCGGAGTAGCCAGCATCTCTGCCGCCACTGCCCCCACCCTCGCCGCGAGAATCGAGCATCTGCATGTCGTTGACCACAACTTCAGTCGTATAGCGCTTCTGGCCGCTCTGGTCGTCCCAAGATCGAGTCTGTAGTTTGCCCTCGACGTAGATTCTAGCACCTTTTTTGAGGTACTGTCCGGCGATCTCGGCCAGCTTGCGCCAGAGCACGAGCCGATGCCATTCGGTCCGCTCTTGGCGCTCGCCCGAATTGCGGTCGTTCCAGCTTTCAGAAGTGGCCAAGTTAAAATTGGCTACCGGCACTCCGTCCGGCGTGTAGCGCACTTCGGGATCGCTGCCCAAGTTGCCGATTAAGATTACTTTGTTTACCCCACGAGCCATATATTCACTCCTTTCTGCGAGCGCGGCGCAAGCGCAAGCGCACTCATTAATGTTCTCAATTTCGCTTATCTTAGGCGCAAGACTTATCCCAGTCAAGGCCGACTTAGCCCTCGTCGGGCTTGACTTTCTCCGGCGGCTTTCCTATTCTTCCATATCCTTAGCTAGTAAAGTGTTTATGGCAAGCCGACTTCCCCCTTTGTCTGGCGCTGTAAGCACTGGTACTTAGGGGCTGAGTGCCCCGCTCTGTCGCATCTTTTTAGTCTGTAGCTCTTCTCCCCCGCCAATACGTCCTCGGCTTGCTCCTATTGCGCTGCATTTTGCGGCTGCGCTTAAGTCAAAGAAGGGACGCCAACCATGGCTGGATCCCCCGTCGTAGTTCTCGATGTTGGTGCCTCAAAAGTTCTATGCCTAGTTGGCGAGGTACAAAACAACTCCCAAGTCAAAATTTTGGGCTTGGGGCAAAGTCCCTGCACGGGCCTGCGCCGCAGTGCCGTCATCGACATGCCCCAAGTAGCAGAATCCATCCACGTGGCCCTCACCGAAGCCGAGCGCTCAACTGGCCTCAAAATCGCCGGGGCCTATCTCGGCATGGCTGGCGAAGGCATCAGCACCCAGACGAATTATAGCACGGTGGGCATCTCCGGTGCCTCCAACCCGATCTCCGAAGAAGACCGGGACCGCGCGCTACTCGCCGTCGCCCAGGAACAAGTCGCCGAAGACCAGATGGTGATGCACCGCTTTGTCCAGAGTTATGCTGTAGATGGTCAGTCAGTACAAAACCCACTCTGGTTGCACGGCAATCGCCTATCAATTGAGGTGTTGACCGTTTCCGTAGCCGAGCATCTCTGCACGGCCTTTCGGCATGCGGCGGCCAAAGCCGGCGTTGAGATCGTCGGCGTCATTCTCGAAAGCGTGGGCGTGGCCCATGCTACCTTATCGCAAGACGAGCGCGACATGGGGGTGGCTCTGCTCGATTTAGGCGCTGGCACCTGCGACCTGGCCGTGTTCCTAGGTTCGATGCGGCACCTAGAGGAAATTCCGCTAGGAGGCGACGATATAACGCGCGATCTCTCGGTCGTCTTGAGTATTCCCATCCGCGAAGCCGAGCAGCTCAAATGCCGCTTTGGCAGCGTTAGCTGTCCTGGTGAAGACGGCGACGAGACCGTCACCTACCACACGCCCGCTGGCCGTACCTGTACCTTAACTAAGCAGCAGGTCAGCGCGGTCATCGAAGCCCGGCAGCGCGAAATTTTTGAATACGTGCGCCAAGCCCTCGTCAACAGTTCCTACAACGACCGCTTAGCCGCTGGTATCGTCCTCACTGGCGGCGCGGCCTTGCTCGATCAAGTCGCGCCACTCGCCGAGGAGGTTCTCGGCCACCAAGTCCGCACGGGTGTGTCGCAAAACGTGATCGCCCCCACCGAGATTAGCGACCCCAGCTATGCTACCGCGATCGGCCTGTTGCGCTTTGTCGCCAATGACCAGAGCACGCCCGTCGAGTCGCACGATGCCGATCGGTCTCGCAATGGCTTTGCCCATGCGCTGGGCAAGCTGTTCAATTTCTTTTAATGGCGACGCAAACCGGAGCGGTTCTTGACACCGCAACTAGCGCCACCTAGTTTTTACTACATAGCCGCCATAGCTCAGCTGGTAGAGCAACTCACTCGTAATGAGTAGGTCCCCGGTTCGAGTCCGGGTGGCGGCTCCACCACCCAACCCGGGCTTGCGCACTAGTCGTCAACTCGCGTTGATACATTGATTCCTTTGCTGCTAGCCTGTGTCTGTTACCGATCTTCCCACGCTCAACGCTTGCCTCAACCTCTTGTGCATATTCCTACTCGTGCGCGGCTTTCTACAGATCCGCCGCGGTGCCGAGCAAGCCCACCAAAAGTCCATGCTGGCCGCCCTCGTCTGCTCCACGCTCTTTCTCTGTTCGTATTTGGTTTACCACGTTCAGGTAGGCTCAGTGCCCTATCCCCACCACGACTGGACCCGCCCCCTGTACTTCGCCGTGCTCATACCCCACGTGATCCTCGCGGCACTAATGGTCCCTTTTGTCGCCCTCGTCGTTTGGCGCGCTTACAACCAAGACTTTGCCCGCCACCGCCGGTTGGCCCGTTGGGTCTGGCCGGTGTGGATATTTGTCTCGGTTAGCGGCGTGGCGGTCTATCTAATGCTCTACCAACTCTGAGATCAGAAACTGCGGCTGCGGGCCACCATCCAAGCGGCCCCAGCGGTCGTCAGCACCGTCCAGCCGCCGGTGATTAGCAGGGCGCGTATAAACACCCCATCGGCTATCAGTTGCGTCGGCACCAAGTAAAACGCCTTGCGCAAAACGACTAGCGCATAGGTCACGGGGTTGCACTGCATCACCCATTCGAGCCACGGGGCCGCTCCTTCAATGGGAAAGAGTGCACCAGAAAGAAACCACAAGGGGATGAGAACGACGCTCATCACCGAATGATAGCCTGCCACTGAATCCAACTTCCACGCAACCATGAAACCCAAACCCGTGAAGCCCATGCCGATCAGTGCACAGAAGGCCAAGAGCGCCAAGACCATCTCCACTGCCAAGGCAATGCCAGCCACTGGTGCCAGCAGCAAAAACACAAACACCTGCAACAAGGCGATGAGCGTCCCGCCCACCAGCTTACCCAACGCGATACTCAGCCGCGGCACAGGAGCTACTAGCACACCTTGCAAAAAGCCAACGCTGCGGTCTTCGATGAGGGTAATGGTAGAAAAAATGGCCGCAAAAAGCAGCAGCATTAGCACGATGCCCGGATAGAAAAACTCTTTGTAGCTCAACGGGCTCCCCTCGCTGATGAAGCTGTCGGCAAAACCCGAGCCCATGAAAAACCACAGCATCAGCGGCTGCACCAAACTCCCTAAAAGCCGCGAAGGTTGGCGCAAAAAGCGCAGCACTTCGCGCTGGGCCAGAATCCACGCGCCGTTCAAGCGGCGTTTCCTTCGTCGAGATGCTGGCCGGTGTAGCGCACGAACACATCGTCGAGCGAGGGAGGAGCCAAAGACAACGAGCGGATCTGGGAGCCGAAACGCTGAAATACCTCGTCGATGCTGATGTCGCTGTTGAGCGGAACGCGCAAGTCCCGATCGACCACTAGGCCCTCCAAGCCCATGTCACAGCGCAGGGCGGCTTGCAGCGCGGTTGCATCGTCGCTGCGCAGCGTGAGAATTTCGCGCCCCAATTGGCGCTGCAAGACCCTTGGACAACCACACACCAGTAACTGCCCTTGGTGCAAAATGGCAACTCGGTCTGCGCACTCGGCCTCGTCCAACAGATGGGTCGATACCACGACCGTGAGTTGTTCGTCCGCTTTGAGTGCTTGCACTTGATTCCAGAAATCTTGGCGCGCCACCGGATCCAAGCCAGCCGTCGGCTCGTCGAGGACCAGAATAGCCGGCGCCGGCAGCAGCGCCTTGGCCAATTCGCCGCGCCGCCGCATCCCTCCAGATAGCTGCTCCACCCGCTCATTGCGCCGTTCCCACAAGCCGACGCCCTCCAGCAGTTGTTGACTGCGCTGGCGCACGGCGCGGCGGCCCATGCCGTAGAGCAAACCCGCCATCCGCAAGTTTTCGCCAACCGTCATTTTCCCATCGAGCGCGGGATTTTGAAAGACGACCCCCAACTGACGGCGCACGGAGGACCGATCTTGCCCCAAGAGCACACCGCCAACTCGCACCGCACCCGAGGTGGGCACCAGCGCAGTAGTCAGCACGCGCAGGAGGGTCGATTTACCACTGCCATTCGGTCCCAACAGGGCCATTGTCTCCCCGGCATGGATGTCGAAATCGATCTCGTGCAGTGCGCGATGGCCCTCTTTCTTGAACCTATCCGCATAGACATGGCAAAGCTGCGAGATGCTGATGAGCACTTGGGGGTCCAACGAAAATCTCCTGCGCCGAAAAGTCAGGCCCGTCGAAGCGACGGGCCAAAAAGAATTAACCGAATTCTCCGCTAGCGTCAAGAAAGCGAATCCGATTGACAGAGGTTATCTTTTCGCATACATTTTTTATCTCAGCCTTGGTTGTAAAAAACCCCGATTCATACTCTTGTGCTATACCTTGAGTTCGCAGCCCACCGCTCTCGTGGACGGGCCCGAAATTCGACCCCCTCACATCACTTCAGGTAAGGCCGATAGTATGCCAACGCAAGCCAAATCTGCACACCGGTACCGCGCCCTTTTACTCGTCGCGGCTATTGCAGCTATTGCACTAGTCGGAGTGGCGTTGCCGCTTGGGGGATTTTGGTATTTGAACCAACCGACCTACCAATACCCGGCGCGGACAATCCACATCCCCCAAGGTGCGAGCGCCCGTTGGATCGGCCAGTTGTTAGAGCGGGAAAACTTGATCCACAACGCCCATGTCTTTACCTGGACCGTCCGACTTAATAACCTTGGTCATCAGCTCAAGGCCGGCACCTATCAGCTCGACGGCACCGGCACGACAGCCGCCATTGCCCAATCCCTGCTCAAAGCCCCCATCCAAACTCAGCCGGCGACGATCCCCGAGGGCCTAAATCGCCACCAGATCGCCGGCCATCTACAGGCCGCGGGCGTGGCGGATTCAGCCCGCTTTATCGCCGCTGTCGAAGACCCGCAGTTGATCCGTCAACTCGGCTTGGCCGCGCCTAGTCTCGAAGGCTACCTCTTCCCCGAAACCTACTTCTTCGACTTAAACACCGATGAACGCACCATCGTCTCGCTGATGGTTGACCAGTTTAACCGCGTATTCGCCGACTCTCTGCGCCAGCGGCTCAATGAGCTTGATTTTTCACTGCACGAAGCGGTGACGTTAGCCTCAATCGTCGAGCGCGAAGCGGTGGCCATCAAAGAACAGCCCATTATCTCGGGCGTCTTCCAACGCCGCCTCAAGCTCAACCGCCGCCTCGAATCCTGCGCGACAATAAACTACGCGCTCGGCACCAACAAGAAGCGGCTGACTTATGCCGACTTGGAGGTGAACTCGCCCTTCAATACATATCGCCACCACGGCCTGCCGCCCGGCCCCATAAGCAACCCCGGCCGCACCGCGCTCCTCGCGGTGCTCTACCCCGAGAAAACCGACTATCTCTACTTTGTCGCCCGCGGCGACGGCACGCATATCTTCAGCCGCACCAACAAGGAACACGAACGGGCCAAGCGCCAAGTCAAGTTAGCCCAGCGCATGCAGACCAACTGAGGATGTCCATACTAGACGCCCTCAACCCAGAGCAACGCCGGGCGGCCGAGGCCGCAGGCGGCCCGCTGTTGATCCTCGCTGGGGCCGGCTCGGGCAAGACCCGCGTCCTCACCCATCGGATCGCTTTCCTCATCCAAGAAGTCGGTGTGCCCCCCTGGCGCATCCTCGCCGCAACCTTTACCAATAAGGCGGCCGGCGAAATGCGCCAACGCATTGAGCAGCTCGTCGGTTCGGCAGCCACCCAACTATGGATCGGCACCTTCCACTCGATTTGTGCGCGCATTCTGCGCCGCCAAGCCGAGGGTTTTGGTCTAGATTCCAACTTCTCCATCTACGACGAAGACGACCGCCGCGCCACCATCCGCCGCGTCCTCGCGGCCCACCAAATCGACGAGCGCGAACTCGCGCCGCGCGCGGTCGCCAGCCAGATCAGCCGGGCCAAAAACGCCATGCTCGACCCGTTGGAATTCGCCCACCAAGCCAGCGAGCCCCAACGGCAAATCGCCGAACTCTACGCCGACTACGAGCGCGAACTGCGCCGCAACCAAGCCCTTGATTTTGACGACTTGCTCATCGAGGTCGTGCGCCAGTTCAACCGCCACCCAGATATTCTGCAAACCTACCAAGAGCGCTTTGAGCACCTGCTCGTCGATGAATACCAAGACACCAATCGGCCTCAGTATCTGCTTTGCCGCCAGCTAGCGGCTCATCACCGCAACATCTGCGTGGTCGGAGATGACGACCAGTCAATCTACCAATTTCGCGGTGCCGACATCCGCAATATCCTCGACTTTGAGCGCGACTACTCAGACGCCCACCTAGTGCGGCTAGAGCAAAACTACCGCTCCACCGGCCGCATCCTCGCCGCGGCCAACGCCGTCATCAGCCACAACCAAGGCCGCAAGGGCAAAGAGCTGTGGACCAACGGTCCCGAAGGCGATCCGGTCGCAGTAGTAGAATGCGACTCAGACCGCCGCGAAGCGCGCCATGTCGTCGATGCCATCCGCCGCTACGAGCGCTTGGGACGCTACGGCCTCGGAGACGCCGCAGTGCTCTACCGCACCAATGCCCAATCCCGACCCTTTGAAGAGGAGCTGCAACGCGCCGGTCTGCCCTACGTCATCGTGGGCGGCATCCGCTTTTACGACCGCCGCGAAATCCGCGATGTGCTGTCCTATTTGCGCCTGTTGGTCAACCCGGCCGATGACATTGCCCTGCGCCGCATCATCAATACGCCCCGGCGCGGCATTGGCAACACTTCCCTCGAGCGCTTGCAAAATTTTGCCCAAGCCAAAGGTTGGAGCCTTTCTACGGCACTTGAGCACCTCGACGAGGTACCCAACCTCAGCGGCCGCGCCCAAAACAGCCTCGCTGCCTTCGCCGACTTGATTGGCCAACTGATGGCCGCTACCGATGCACTCTCGCTGCCCGAACTAGGCTTTGCCGTCGTCGAAAAAAGTGGCTACCGTGCCATGCTCGCAGCGGAAAATACCCCGGAAGCCGAGGCTCGTTTACAGAATCTCGACCAGTTACTAGCCGAAATGACCGAATACGCCGACGCGAACCCCGATTCGACATTGGCGACCTATCTCGAAGATAAGGCCCTGCTGACCTCGGCGGACGAAAGCGACGACGATGGCAACGTCATTACCTTGATGACCCTGCACAGTGCCAAGGGCTTAGAGTTCCCTGTGGTCTTTGTCTGTGGCCTCGAAGAAAACCTCTTCCCCACGGCGCGCGCGGTCGGCGAGCCTCAAGCCATCGAAGAGGAACGCCGGCTCTGCTACGTGGGCATGACCCGGGCGCGCCAACAGCTCAGCCTCACCTATGCCCTGCGTCGCTATGCCTACGGCTCATTGATAACAACTGAACCCTCGCGGTTTTTAAGTGAAATCCCCACCGAGCTAACGACCCAAAACTACGAGTTGGACCGCGGTTTTGCTCGCGCGCGGCAGCGCCCTAGCCCACCGCGCCGCAAAAAGGCTGCCGAAGGCGTCCACTACGAGTGGGATGCCGAGCCGTCGCCCGGCTTCGACGAATGGGTTGACCAAGATGACTTCCTCGCCGTTGGCCAGTGGGTGCGCCACCCCCAATGGGGGCGCGGCCAGATCGTCAGCCGCGAAGGGCACGGCGAAAAAATGAAGCTCTCCATCCGCTTTGGGACCCGGACCAAACGCATCGCCGTTGCCTACGCCCAGCTCGAACCCGCCTGAACGGCCCATTGCCTCAGAGAGCGCTGATCTTTAAGTTTTATAGTCTATCTCTTTTTCCTTGACCGACTTATGGGCACTCCAACATCCACCAACGTGCGCGTGGCCCTGCAAAACGTGGGTTGCAAGCTCAATGCCTACGAAGTAGAAGCGCTCGCCCACCACCTGACCAAGCGCGGCTATTTGGTCGTGCCCTTCGGCGGTGAGGCCGACGTGTATGTGGTCAATACCTGCACGGTTACTGGCGCGGGCGATGCCGACTCGCGCGCCGCTGTGCGCCGCGCCCGGCGGCGCAACCCAAGGGCCGAGATCGTCGCCACCGGCTGCTATGCTCAGCGGCGACCAGCCGACCTCGCCACGGCCGGTGCCGACTTGGTGGTGGGCAACGGCCAGAAGGCCCAACTCGTCGAACTACTCGAAGCGCATCTAGCGGGTGCCGAGACTCCTGCGCCCTTGGCAACGAGGCCGCGCACCGAGCAATTTCTCGCCATTGACGACACCGTGCCTCAGGGCCGCACGCGCGGCGGCCTGCAAATCCAAGACGGCTGCGACGAACACTGCACCTTTTGCATCATCCCAACGGTGCGCGGGCACAGCGCGAGCCGCCCGGCCGCCGAAGTTGTCGCCCAAGCGCAGCGCATGGTCGCGGCTGGCTACCGCGAGCTGGCCCTGACCGGCGTCCACACCGGCCGCTACGGGTTCGACCAAGGCCAGCCCAAAGCGCTCGGCGCACTGCTCTCCGCGCTGGAGCAAATCGACGGTTTGGAACGCATTCGCCTCAACTCCATTGAGCCGGGTTATGTCACCGACGCGCTGATCGACCAAGCGGCCGCTTCCCCGGCGATCTGTCGCCACTTCCACGTGCCTTTGCAAAGCGGCGACGACCACATTCTCAAGCGTATGGGGCGGCGCTATACTCGCGCCTATTACGCCGAGCGGATCGAGCGAATCGCTAGCCGCATCCCCGATTGTGCCATTGGTGCTGACGTCATGGTCGGCTTCCCTGGGGAAACCGACGCGCATTTTGCCCAGACTCGCGCGCTGGTGGCCGATCTGCCGCTGACTTATCTCCACGTTTTTCCGTATTCTCAGCGCAAAGATACCCCGGCCGAGCGCCTGCCCGATCACCAAGAAGCCGCAACAAAAAAAGAGCGCACTCAAGTGCTTATCGCCCTCGGCACAGCCAAGCGACTCGCCTTTCACCAGCGCTTTGTCGGCCGCTCGCTCCAAATCCTCGCCGAAGGGCGTTCAGACCCAGCCACCGGCTTGCAGGTCGGCTTGAGCGACAACTACGTCAAGGCCCTCTTCGCCGGCCCGGTTGCGTCCAACGAGTTTGTAGATGTGCAAATTGAGCAAGCCCGCGAAGATCTAACTTTTGCCGTGCGCCAATGAACTTGCCGCTCCTTGAGACGACCCAATACCAGCCCGTGGCAACGCGCCCCGGTCCGGCCGGCCGCCGCGTGTACATCGAGACCTACGGCTGCCAGATGAACGTGGCCGACAGCGAGTTGGTGGCCAGCATCCTCGCCGACGCCGGATTCCAGATTACGGAACGCGCCGAGCAGGCCGACATCATTCTGCTCAACACCTGCGCGGTGCGCGAACACGCCGAGGAGCGGGTCATTGGCCGCGTCAGCCAGCTCAACGGCCTCCGCGCCCACCGGCCCGGCCTCACTTTGGGCATCCTCGGCTGCATGGCTCAGCACCTGAGCAAGACGCTGCCAGACCGCGCTCCTTTCGTCGATTTGGTCATGGGGCCGGATTCCTACCGCCGCCTGCCCCAACTCCTGGCCCAATCCAGCGACGACTCGCTCCTAGACGTGCGGCTCGACCGCTCTGAAAACTACAGCGGCGTCCAACCCCAGCGCACAACTGGCACCAATGCTTGGGTGACTATCATCCGCGGCTGCGACAAGTTCTGCACTTTTTGCATTGTGCCCTTTGTCCGCGGCCGCGAGCGCAGCGTACCCGCCGACGAGATCGTGGACCAAGTCAAGCGCATCGCAGCCGAGGGTTTTAAGGAAGTTACTTTACTCGGCCAGACCGTTAATTCCTACCGCACCAGCAACGTGGATTTCGCCGATCTATTGCGGCAGGTCAGCCAAGTTGAGGGCATTGAACGGGTGCGCTTCACCTCGCCCTATCCGGTCGATTTTACCGACCGCGTGATCGACGCTATGGCTGAAGTCGGCCCAGTGTGCCCCAGTCTGCACCTGCCGGTCCAGAGTGGCTCAGACGAGCAACTAGCCCGCATGCGTCGTGGGTACACTGTCGATCAATACCGACAGCTCGTACACAAACTGCGCTCCACCCTGCCCGACCTCGCCCTGACGACCGACATCATCACCGGCTTTTGCGGCGAAACCGACGCCGACTTCCGCCAGACTTGCGATCTAATGGAAGAGATCCGCTACGATTCGGCTTTTATGTTTAAGTACTCGGAGCGCGAGGGCACATACGCCCACAAGAAGCTGCCCGATGACGTCCCCGAAACCGTCAAGGGCGAGCGCCTCCAGCACATCATCGCCTTACAAGAGGGGATTTCGCGCCAGATCAACCAGCGGCAAATCGGCCGCACTGTCGAAGTCCTCGTCGAAGGCCCGTCCAAGCGGCCAGCCGCCGATGGCCAGCCCCGCTACTACGGTCGCACCCGGCAGGGCAAGACAACAATTTTCCCACAACCAACCGCGAGCAACGAACTTGTAGTCGTCCGCATCAACCGCACCACTTCGCACACGCTGTTCGGCGACCGCATTGACGACACGGCGCGATATAAATGACCGATGTCGATGCTTACGTCCGCAGCTTGCGAACTTAATATTTTCATCCCTGCCGAAAGGACCTCATGTTCGCCTATTACTTCCCATTGGCCGTACTCTTTGCCCTTTGCTCTACCACCTATGCCGTTCCACAAGCTAACCGCGATGACATTGAAGTTAGCCGCATCCTCAATGTCCCCCAAGGAACGCTCCGCATCGCCAAGGATCCGCGTTCCAACGCGCTCTACACCTTGCGGCAAAACGGCGCCATCGATCGCATTGACCTAGCGGCAGCCGCGCACGTGCCGGCATATTCCAGTGCCGATCACGGCATCCGCAGCGGCTTTACCGGCTTTGCTATCGGGCCGGACGGCTCTTTTTACTTGGCCTCGAACCGCCGTGGCCCGCGCGATAGCGGCCAGTTTGCCCTTGCCCGCGGCACTTTGCTCGACGCCGACACCGGCCAGCGCCAATGGCAACAACTCGACCCGAACAACCTGCCGGACGATGCTCCCATTGACGACATCCTCGCCGCCACCAGCCTCGGCCGCGATCCCACGACCGATATCCGCTACGCACTCAAAACCAACGGCGACATTACGCTGGTGCCATCGGGCACAGTGTACACCGCCGCCGACCACGGCTTCAGCCGCCCCAGCGCCCTGTTTATCGACGCCGACGGCACCTTTTACGTCCTCAAACGCATTGATCTATCCGGCTACAACATCGCCACCATCACCAAGGGCCAGGTCGATCGAAGCAGTGGCGAGCGCACTTGGTTTACCCTCGCGGAGACCGCACCTTACGAGCGGTGCGACTGCATCTTCAACCACCAGGTCAACGGGCTGGTCGTCAGCCCGGACAATCGCTGGCTCTTTATCAACAGTGGCTCGCGCACCGATCACGGCGAGATCCAAGATGGCAACGGCGGCGCCTTCCCCGGCCTGCGCGAAACCGCGCTCACGGCTATCGTCTTGCGCGTCCCGACCGACGCCCGCGCGCTCGTGCTGCCCAACGACCGCAATGCACTCCGCGCCGAGGGCTTGCTCTATGCCGAGGGTCTGCGCAACGCCTACGATTTGGCCTTCGCCCCCAACGGCGACCTCTTCGCCACGGAAAACGGACCCGACCGCGATATGGCCGAGGAACTCAATTGGCTGCGCGAAGGCCATCACTACGGCTTCCCTTGGCGTATGGGTCTCGAAGACACCCCACAGCAATTTCCCGACTACGACCCGGCCAGCGACTTCCTCCTTCCGGCTAGATTTACGGCTGTGCGCGAAGGCTACTACCACAACGATCCCACCTACCCACCACCGCCGCGCGATTTCACGGACCCAGTGATCAATCTCGGCCCGGATGCCGACGCCTACCGCGATCCAGTCGATGGCCAAATCAAGGACGCCAGCCAAGAGGGCAAGCGCTTCGGCACCTTCACCGCGCATCGTTCCCCGCTGGGGTTGGTATTCGATGCCGAGAACGCGCTGGCCGAGCCGTTCCAAGGCGACGGCTTTGTGCTGAGCTGGACCAACGGCGATCCCGATGGCGACGATGTCGCCGGCCCGTTTAACGACCCCAGTGAAGACCTACTACACCTCGACTTAATCAAAGTCGGCGACAACTACCAAGCGCACGTCACCCGCATCGTCGGCGGGTTTTCCAACCCCATTGACGCGGAAATCATCGGCAATCGCATGTACGTCATCGAGTGGAGCGGCCAGCGCGGGCTGTGGGAAATCGTCCTACCACAGGCGACAATCGAAACAGCCGTTGCCGAGGCCGCAGGCATGGTACCCGCCGAGTTTGCGCTAGCGCAGAATTTCCCCAACCCCTTTAACGCTAGCACTACCCTTGCCTTCCAACTGCCGGTCGCCTCCCACGTCGAATTGTCCATTTACAGCATCAGCGGCCAGCGCATACGCACCCTAATCAGCGATTTTCTCCCCGCCGGATACCACCGCCGGCAATGGGACGGCCGCAACCAACAGAACGAGCCAGTAGCCAGCGGCGCGTATTTATACCAGCTATCGGCCGACGACTTTGTCTCCGCCCGGCAACTCATGCTACTCAAGTGAGCTGCCCTAAGGAACTTCATGCTGGTCTGTTGCCTTTCGCTTGCTGCGCTTGTCGTCTTGTATTCCACTGCCTATGCCGACCCGCAGGCTACCCGCGACGACCTTGAAATTCGCCGCATCCTCGGCGTCTCCCAAGGCACCATCCGCATCGCCAAAGATCCGCGCGACGACGCGCTTTATCTATTGCGGCAGGACGGCGCGATTGAACGCATAGACCTTTCAGCGGCCAGGCGCGTCCCAACCTATTCCCACCGCGAACACGGCATCCGCAGCGGCTTTACCGGCTTTGCCATCGGGCCGGATGGCTCGTTTTATCTTGCGTCCAACCGCCACGGCCCCCGCGACAGCGGCCAGTTTGCCCTCGCCCGCGGCATTTTGCTCGACGCCGACACCGGCCAGCGACAGTGGGAACAACTCGACCCCGACAACCTGCCGGCCGACGTTCCCATCGACGACATCCTCGCCGCCTCGATCTTTGGCCGCGACCCCACGACCACCAACCGCTACGTCCTCAAAACCAACGGCGACATCACCCTGGTGCCTGAAGGCGTGGTGTACACCGCCGCCGACCACGGTTTCAGCCGCCCCAGCAGCCTATTTATCGCCGCCGACGGTACATTTTACATCCTCAAACGCATTGACTTGTCTATCTACAACATCGCCACCATCACCAAAGGTGAAGTCGATCCTAGCAGCGGCCAGCGCACTTGGTTCACCTTGGCCGCAACCGCCCCCTATGAGCGCTGCGACTGCATCTATAATCACGAGGTCAACGCGCTAATCGTCAGCCCGGACAATCGCTGGCTTTTTATCAACAGCGGCTCGCGCACCGATCACGGCGAGATCCAAGATGGCGATGGGCACTTCCCCGGGCTGCGCGAAACCGCGCTCACCGCCGTAATGTTGCGCGTCCCAACCGACGCCCGTGCGCTCGTACTGGCCAATGATCGCGATGTCCTCCGCAACCAAGGATTCCTCTTTGCCGAGGGCCTGCGCAACGCCTACGACCTCGCCTTCGCTCCCAACGGCGACCTGTTCGCCACCGAAAACGGACCGGGCCGCGACATGCCCGAGGAACTCAACTGGTTGCGCCAAGGGCATCACTACGGCTTTCCTTGGCGCATGGGTCTGGACGATACCCCGCAGCAGTTTCCCGACTACGACCCGGCCAGCGATCGGCTCCTCTCCCCTCGCTCTACAGCCGTGCGCGAAGGCTACTACCACAACGATCCCACGTACCCACCACCACCGCGCGATTTCACCGACCCGGTGATCAATATAGGCCCGGATGCCGATGCCTACCGCGACCCCGCCGACGGCCGTATCAAGGACGCCAGCCGAGAAAATGTGCGCTTCGGTACCTTCACCGCGCACCGCTCGCCGCTCGGATTGGTCTTCGACGTAGAGCAGGCCCTCGCCGAGCCGTTCCAAGGCGACGGTTTTACACTCAGTTGGACACCGGGCGATCCCAACGGCGACAGCGTCAATGGCCCGTTTAACGACCCCAGCCAAGACCTGCTGCACCTCGATTTAACAAAAACCGCCGACCATTACGAGGCCCACGTCACCCGCATCGTCGGCGGGTTTTCCAACCCCATCGACGCGGAAATCATCGGCAATCGCCTCTATGTGATCGAATGGAGCGGCCAGCGCGGGCTGTGGGAAATCGTCCTGCCGCCGGCGGATCGATTCCCGCCTGCCAGTTTGGCCGCCGCGCAGGTTTTTAGCGACCTCCCCACGCAAACACCCGCCAGCGGCGTGGTCCCGTACGAAGTCAACGCGCCGTTTTGGTCGGATGGAGCCACCAAAACGCGATTCATTCGCCTGCCACCCGGCGAGCGCATTGCCTTTGCCAACAGCGGCCCTTGGGGCTTTCCCGCTAAAACCCTGCTAATCAAAAACTTCTACCTCGACTTGGTGCGCGGCCAGCCGGCCAGTCGGCGCATTATCGAAACGCGCTTTCTCATCAAGCGCACCGACGACCCCGGCTGGGACGGTTATAGCTATCTGTGGAACGAAGCCGGCACCGACGCGACCTTACTGGCCGACAGCACGACGGTTACTCACGTGATTGACGACCCGCAAGATCCGGTGGGATTTCTCTTGCAGGAATACTACTTTCCGGCGCGCCAAGACTGCGAGGTCTGCCATACCAAAGGCGCCGGCTACGTCCTCGGCGTCCACACGGCCCAACTGCACGCCGGCGCAGAGCAAAACCAGTTGCATACCCTGGCCCAACAGGACCTTTTCGCCGCCGAGTTGCCAGCCGACTTGTCTTCTTTACCCCGCTGGCCCAACCCCTTCGACGCCAGCGTCCCGCTCGCCCAGCGCGCCCGCTCGTACCTCGCAGTCAACTGCGCACCATGTCATCGGCCCGAGAGCGTCAGCCGGACCATCATTGACTTGCGCTATGACACGCCCTTGGCCCAAACCAATACAGTTGATGCCTTCCCCACGCTCGGCGATTTGGGCGAACCCGAAGCTTTGATTCTCGCGCCCGGAAACCCACAGCGTTCTACGCTCTACCGGCGGATGTTGACGCTGGGCACCTTTCGCATGCCGCCGCTGGCTTCCTCGAT
The DNA here is from genome assembly GCA_965221515.1 of Candidatus Latescibacterota bacterium. Lineage (GTDB taxonomy): Bacteria > Latescibacterota > UBA2968 > UBA8231 > UBA8231. The sequence continues at coordinate 997,735 of OZ244897.1, read as the reverse complement.
CATCGACGAGCGCGGGGCCGACCTCATCGCAGCGTGGATCGCCAGTCTGGGGACCTCGACAGCGGTAGCCGCTGGCGCAGCAACCACACCGACCGTTTTTGCTCTCGCGCAGAACTACCCCAATCCCTTCAACGCAGCCACGACCATCCAATTTGAGCTAGCAGCCCCGGCGGCCGTCGAGTTGGACATCTACGACGCGCTCGGCCAAAAAGTCCGCACCTTAGTTGCACAACATCTCGCCGCCGGACGCTACCGCACCCAGTGGGATGGACGCGACGACACCAAGCGCTCAGTCGCCAGCGGTGCCTATTTCTACAGGTTACAGGCCGGGATATATGTAGCCACCAAACAACTGACCCTACTCAAATAAAATCTTCTAACCTTCTGCCTAGCCCCTTATGAACCTTTGCGGCATCGTCTTTTTGGCCCTCTTTTTAGCCAGTTGCGCGGCCGATTTATACCAAGCTCCCGGCACTCAGCGCATGGCCGCGCAACTGGCTGCCCTCGCCGCTCAAGCCAACGCCGAGGACAACATCTACTTGAGCCAGCTCCGCGTTGACTGGCTGCGTCGCCAGCCCGCGCCAGCCGATCCGGTGCAACAGCTCAGCCGACAGGTCGAACTGGCCAAAGAGTTGTTGCGCGCCGGCGCATCCGCCGAGGCCGCCACCCTATTCGAGCAGGTGCGCCAGCAAGCCGACGCCCAGCGCTTCCGCACCCGCCCGAGCCTTGAAGAGATGATCGCGCTGGCCTATTTGCGGCTCGGCGAGCAGCAAAATTGCATTGACGACCACAACCTCGCTTCCTGCCTGTTGCCCATCGCAGCCGAAGGAGTTCACAAACTACAAGAGGGCTCGCGGGCGGCCATCGCCTACTACCGAGCAATTCTAAAAAAGACGCCCTATGACCTGACCTCGCGCTGGCTACTCAACATCGCCTATATGACCGTGGGCGAGTACCCGCATCAAGTACCAGCCGCCTATCTCATTCCGCCAAAAGTCTTCGCCGCCGACGCCGATATCGGCCACTTCCCCGACCGCGCTCCCGCCTTAGGATTGAATGTCCTCGGCTTGGCCGGCGGCGGCATCATGGAAGACTTTGACAACGACGGCTTCCTCGACATCATCGCCACTTCTTGGGGCCTCGACGACCCGCTGCGCTACTTCCGCAACCAAGGCGACGGCACCTTCGCCGAGCGCACCGCCGCCGCCGGTTTGACCGGCCTAGTCGGCGGCCTCAACGCCGTGCAGACGGACTTTGACAACGACGGCTTGGCCGATGTACTAGTCTTGCGCGGTGGCTGGTTTGGCGCCGACGGCCTCCATCCCAACTCGCTGTTGCGCAACCAAGGCGACGGCACCTTCGCCGACGTCACCGAGATGGCGGGACTCCTCACTTTGCACCCCACGCAGACGGCGGCCTGGGCCGACTTTGACAACGACGGTTGGCTCGACCTGTTCGTCGGCAACGAGTCGTCTGCCCAACAACGACATCCCTGCGAGTTATTCCGCAACCAAGGCGACGGCACTTTCGTCAACGTAGCAGCAGCAGTCGGCTTAGACGTCGAGGGCTTCGTCAAAGGGGTCGCTTGGGGCGACATTGACAACGACCGCCGACCCGACCTTTACATCTCCCGCCTCGGGCAGCCCAACCTGCTTTTCCGCAACGATGGCCCAAGCGCCGACGGCCGCTGGCGTTTCTCCGACATAACCACCCGCGCTGGCGTGAGTCAGCCGACGTTCAGCTTCCCGGTGTGGTTTTGGGACTACGACAACGACGGCTGGCTGGACCTATTCGTCTCCGGCTACAAAGCCGACGCCGGCGATGTAGCCGCCGACTACATGGGCTTGCCACACAAGGGCGAACCACCCCGCCTCTACCGCAACCAAGGCGACGGCACCTTCGCCGACATGGCCCAACAAACCCACAGCGCCAAAGTCCTCTATACGATGGGCTGCAACTTCGGCGACCTCGACAACGACGGCTGGCTCGATTTCTACGTCGGCACCGGCGACCCGGACTACCGTTCACTCATCCCCAACCGCATGTTTCGCAACGCCGCCGGGCAGCACTTCGAGGATGTAACGGCCTCCGGCGGCTTTGGGCACCTACAAAAAGGGCACGGCGTTGCCTTCGGCGATATCGACAACGATGGCGATCAGGACATCTACGCAGTGGTCGGCGGAGCCTATTCGGGAGACGTGTACACCAATGTGCTTTTTGAAAACCCCGGACACGGCAACCATTGGATTACCCTCAAACTGACGGGAACCAAATCCAATCGAGCCGGGATCGGGACGCGAATCCAAGCCCGCACAGCTAGGCGGACGATCCACATCCTCGCTGGCACTGGCGCGAGTTTTGGGGCCTCAACCTTACAACAGGAAATAGGGCTAGGGAAAGCAGAGGTACTCGACGCGCTGATTTTGCACTGGCCATCGGGCACCGTACAAACCTTTACCAACGTGCCAGTCAATCAGGTGTATCGGGTGCGCGAGGACGCCACGGCCTTGGAGCGCTTGGCCGTGGCTTCTCCCGCATTAGCCAGCCAAGGACCGAGCGTCCATCGCCACTAGCGCGGAGCGATATTATAGCCGGGCTAACAGCCGCGCGGCCGTGGCGTGGTTTGGCTCCACCGCCAACAGCTTTTGCAACGCCTGACGCGCCGCGGCAATGCGGCCTAATCGCTGATAGGAAAGTGCCATGCTCAAATAGGCTTTGACGTGGTGTGGCTCTAAAGAAAGCGCCGCGGCAAAGGCCGCGACGGCCCGCTGGTTTTGTCCGGCCTTCTGCAAGGCCAACCCCAAGTTGAAGTGGTGCGAGGCATCGGCCCGGTCAATAGCGACCGCTTTTTCGTAGGCGTCGATTGCCGCCGGCATGTTTTCCATCTGCAAATAGGCCGTACCGAGATTGTTGTACGCCGGGGCGTAGTCGAACTCGTCGAGGGCGGACCGAAAGCGTTGCTCGGCCTTGGCGAACTCGCCCCGCTGCAAAAAGACCAACCCCTGTGCGTTGAGTGCTTCGACGTAGCGCGGCTTGTGGTCTATCGCCTGCTGGTAGTGCATATGCGCTTTGTCGAGCGCGCCCTGCCGCACGTAGAGCAGGCCGAGGTTCTTGTGCGCCTCATAGGCCCCTTCATCGAGCGCTAACGCCCGCCGATACTCGCCGGCAGCCCTTTCCCAGTCCCCCTGCCGCGCATAGAAGACGCCAAGATTGTTGTGGGCACCGGCCAAGTCCGGGAACAATTCGACCATCTTCTCGCGCGCCTCGGCCTCGTCGGCGGTCCAGTAAAACTGAAAAAGCGACAGCGCGACCACCGGCACCGCGAAATAGGCCAACTGTCGGCCCGTTTCGCGGACATACGACACCAAGCCGCTTGGCAAGGCCTGCAAGCCGATGCGGTTGGACCCTTCCTCGGCATTGATTCCCAGATTGGCTTGATTTTTGCGGTCGCGGATTTTCCAGATGAACCCGTCGAAGTAGTAGTGCAAAAGCGTCGAGGTAATGACGAAGATCTCGACCATCTTGATCGCCTGCTCGGACTTGAGGAAACCCTCCATCATGTTGATGCTGCCGTAGGCGAAGCAGACCAGCACGTACGCGACCAGTATCGGCAAGGTGCGCGTGGTGAAGAAAGTGCGCAGCAGCTTAGTAGTGCGCTCCTGCCTTTTGACGAGGTTGTTGTTGTAAATCCAGACGATGGCGAAGTACTGGATGTCGTGGAAAACGGCAAAAGCCGCGTAGCCGATGACGAGGTCGTTGATATGGATCCAGCCGTAGTAGATGATAAACACGGTCGTCGCCATCACCGCGATCTTGGGCAGGCTTATCTTCTGACCGGTGACCGCCCGCCGGACGATATTGGCCAAGTACGCCGCGAGCACCGCCATCGTGCCATAGAACAGCACCTTTTTGAGCAGGAACGTCAATTCGGCCGACAGGAAGGGCACGCCGACCCGCTGATTGTGGTCGAGGATCCGATGGAAGTATTCGGGGCTATAGACGACCACCGTGGCAAAAGCACACAAGGTCAATAGCCAGTCGAGCCGAGAATTGACCTTGGAGAATATCTTGTTTTTGGCATCGTAAATCCGCATGATGCCGTAGTGCTGCATAAACAGGTGCCAGATTTCCCACACTAGCACCATCAAGAAAAGCCCGTGCAGGGTATTAAACTGCGCCAGTGCCGTCACGAAGAGCACGACGATGGGCGCGACGACGAACTTCTCCTTGAAGGTGCCAAATAGCTCTGGATCGCCGTAGGCGCGCATAAAGCCCGGCAGGTGATGACCGGTGGCAAACAGCGCCAGCGCGTAGAAGGCGATGGTCTGCGAGTCAAACACCGCTCGCAGTGGCAGCATGGTCACCAAGCACAAAAGGGGCGTACCGATAAAAAAGAACAGGTCGCCAAAGGGCGAGATGATCCACTTCTGATCGCGGTACACGGCTGGGGCTACAGTCATGGCCCTCCTCAATAGGCTACGGCTAGGGTGCGCACTACTTTTTGCTGCCCGGCATCGGCCCCGGCGTCTATGCGGCACACGTACACGCCCGGCGCAACTGGCTCGCCCCACCCATCCAAGCCATCCCAACTAAACGACTGCAAAACACCTGCACCAGACGACACCAGAGCGGCCACCGGTCGGCCGGCTAAGTCGAAAATGCCCACCCGCGGAGTGGCATCTACGGCCTTGAACAGCGCAAAGCGAATCTGCACGCGGTCGTTGATTCCATCGCCATTGGGCGAAAACACTGGCGGCACAATCTGCAAATCGCCGATTAGCCGCTCGCTGCCGGGCAACTCCGGCAAAAAGACCAAGTTCGCTTGCCGTTGGGTCGCTTCGACCGACTGCCACAGATCGGGCCGCGCTTTTTGCCCTAAGTCGGCGGCAAAAACCGTGGCATTGCGCAATACCTTGGTGGTAAACTCCACCGCGACAGAATCCGTCCGCACCGTCTCCGGCAAATCGACAAACAGCAGCGAATCCCCCACCACGCGCACCGCGCTCGCTTCGCGTTCCACGCCGCCGACTCGCAGCTGCACATCCGCTATATCGACGACGCTCGGCGTGGAAAAGCGCAGTTGGTCAAAGCCGGTGTCGCCTGCGGTCGCCTGCGTCCACAACGTGTATGTGAACTGCGTGGCCTCGTTAGGTGCCGCATGACGCGGCATAACTTGCCCAGCCGCCTGCGAGACCAGCGCATCCTCAAAATCCAACGCCAGCGCGTGCAACACCGGCGCAACCGCCGGATCCTCGGTGGAGAGAATCAACTCCAGTTGGGTAAAGCGCCGCGGCGTCTCCGACTTAAACGCCTCGCCGGAAAACTGGTAGAAGTTGCTCCACGGACCCCAATCGGCTCCAACGGCGACCGTGGTATCAATGGGACCGCGAATGACCTTGGGCAGGCTGTTGTAGCGCGTTTGGGTGACTTCCTCGCCCTTTTTGTCGTAAAAAGCGTAGAACTCTTGCAGCGTATTGCCCGACCGCGAGCGCACCTGCAACTGCGTCTGCGCCGGCGTGGTCGCCTCCCAGCGCAAGCCCTTGATGGCCTTGACGCGCCCATCGCCGGCGAGTTGACCCAAGTCGATAAAATCCGAGCGCAACACCACCTGCGCGGGATACCCCGGCGAAAAGATCATAAACTCCATCGGATGCGAAAACCAGCCACTGTCTTCATGGCCGTGCCAGAAGATGTAGCGCATCTTGCGCGGTTGAAAAAGATAGCGAATGTGGCGGACCTGCCGCGCGGATGCCAACGCCGCGTCAATGGCCATGTCCTCGCGCAGCAGGAAGGTCAGATCCAAATCCCCGCCGGTAGTCAGGCGCCCATCCGAAAACAAGATGTTGTAACCGCGCCCGTGATGCAGCCTTTCAAACAAGAAACTCGACGTGCCCTCACCCCGAGTCTTGAAATATATAAATATCTCGTCGATCCAGAACAGGGCCCCCAAGTCCACCTGCCACCACAGCCCGCCCTCGCGCCAGCCGCCCTTGCTCCCCCCCGAAGTGAGGATATTGCCGAAGGTGTCCATGTTGCCGTCGAACATGTTTTGCGGCTCGCGTGCCAGCAAGCCGTGTTCAAAGCGCCCACCTCGTTCCAAGGTTCCCAGACTGACGTTGTCGCCTTGGGCCAGGACCTCGATTTCGGCTAGGGCTGCATCGCTGTTTTTTTCGTCCGCAGTGATGCGGATCAGCCGCACCATCTGGAAATCCTGCTCGGCATTCAAATCCACCCTGCTATCCGCGTCCAGTGCCCGCGTAGTATCTAACGCGCTGCCCAGCAGCGGAATCGCAATCGTAGTAGCGATGTTGGGCTGGGTCGTCTGGAAGATCTTGCGATAGCGGAACACATCGTCTTGGGCCTGGATCCGAGCGCCCTGCGTGATAAAGACGCTAAACTGCCGCAAGGGCCGGGCGCCTTCGGCATCGGGAAACGTCAGTTTGAGCGCGCGCGCCAAGACCGGCCTTCCCAAGTCGATATCGACAGACCAATCGACGAGTTGATCCACGGCATCGGGCTGCCAATAGGTAGCCCGATCGCCATCTATGAGCTTGGGCGCGTCCTCCTGATTGCTACCGGCCCGCCAGATTCCTCCTTGGACTTCGCCGCGCTGCTGGGAAGGATGGGTAAACAGGTGCGCATCGAGGGTGGCGTTGATCTGCTTGCGGAATTTTTTCAGCTTCAGCGAGCCGTCGTCGGCAAACTGAACGATATCGAGCGGAAATTCCCAAGTCGCCCACTCGTCCGGGGTGTCGAAGCGGACCTCTTCGGCGCGGCTCGGACTGCCGATACACAGGCCGATCAGCAAGCAGTAAACCGTGCGTTTTCTCTGCATCATACCGCTCTAACTCGCTTCAATAAATTACCGCTAGGGTGCGCACTACTTTTTGCTGCCCGGCATCGGCTCCGGCGTCTATGCGGCACACGTACACGCCCGGCGCAACTGGCTTGCCCAATCCATCCAAGCCATCCCAACTAAACGACTGCAAAACACCTGCACCAGACGACACCAGAGCGGCCACCGGTCGGCCGGCTAAGTCGAAAATGCCCACCCGTGGAGTGGCATCTACGGCCTTGAACAGCGCAAAGCGAATCTGCACGCGGTCGTTGATTCCATCGCCGTTGGGCGAAAACACCGGCGGCACAATCTGCAAATCGCCGATTAACCGCTCGCTGCCGGGCAGCTCCGGCAAAAAGACCAAGTTTGCTTGCCGTTGGGTCGCTTCGACCGACTGCCACAGATCGGGCCGCGCTTTTTGCCCTAAGTCGGCGGCAAAAACCGTGGCGTTATGCAATACCTTGGTGGTAAACTCCACCGCGACGGAATCCGTCCGCACCTCCTCCGGCAAATCGACAAACAGCAGCGAATCTCCCACCACGCGCACCGCGCTCGCTTCGCGTTCCACGCCGCCGATCCACAACCCCACATCTGCGGCATCCACCGCGCTCGGCATGGAAAAGCGCAACCGATCAAAGCCGGTGTCGCCCTCCGTTGCACTGGTCCACAGCACATATCTAAACTGCGTGGCCTCGTTAGGTGCCGCATGACGCGGCATAACTTGCCCAGCCGCCTGCGAGACCAGCGCATCCTCAAAATCCAACGCCAGCGCGTGCAACACCGGCGCAACCGCCGGATCCTCGGTGGAGAGAATCAACTCCAGTTGGGTAAAGCGCCGCGGCGTCTCCGACTTAAACGCCTCGCCGGAAAACTGGTAGAAGTTGCTCCACGGACCCCAATCGGCTCCAACGGCGACCGTGGTATCAATGGGACCGCGAATGACCTTGGGCAGGCTGTTGTAGCGCGTTTGGGTAACTTCCTCGCCCTTTTTATCGTAAAAAGTATAGAACTCTTGCAGCGTATTGCCCGACCGCGAGCGCACCTGCAGCCGCGTCTGCGCCGGCGTGGTCGCCTCCCAGCGCAAGCCCTTGATGGCCTTGACGCGCCCATCGCCGGCGAGTTGACCCAAGTCGATAAAATCCGAGCGCAACACCACCTGCGCGGGATACCCCGGCGAGAACAACATCAACTCCATCGGATGCGAAAACCAGCCGGTATCGGTCAGCGAATGCCAGAACAAATAGCGAACCTTGCGCGGCGCGAACGCGTAGCGATGGTGGCGCAAATTCCGCTCCGGGCCGCTGACGGGCCTTGGCTCGAAGATCAGGGGCGTGTAGTCGATATCGCCGGCAATAGTACGCCGCCCATCGGAAAAGAGGATTTGGTAGCCGGTGCCAGCCTGCAAGCCCTCGAACAGGAAGCTCGACAGGCCCTCGCCGCGATTCTGCCAGTAGATGAAGGCTTCGTCGAGCCAGAACAGAGCTCCTAAATCAACCGACCACCACACCCCACTCTCGCGCCAGCCACCCTTGCTCTGAACGGTGAATATATTGCCGTAGGTGTCGGTGATGCCGTCAAACATGTTCTGCGGCTCGCGGGCCAAAAGCCCGTTGGCGAAACGGCCCCCACGGGCCAAAACTCCGAGGCTGATGTTGTCGCCAGCGGCGATCACTTCCACTTCGGCCAAGGCCGCAGCGGCACTCTTTTGGTCAGCGCGCACGCGCACAAAGCGCACCATGCGGAAGGTATTTAGCTCGGCCGGTTCCAGCCCGAGACTTTCGTCGATGACCCGCGTTACATCGCGCTCGCCGACCAGCTCGATATCCACGACCTGCTCTTGGTTGGGCTGGGTCGTCTGAAAGGCTTGGTCGAACTTGAATACGTCATCCGTCGATTGGATGCGCGCACCATTGGCCGTGAAAACGCTGAATTGCCGCCAGGGACGGGCCCCGGCACGGTCGGGAAACACCAAGCGAATGCGCTCGGCTAGCACCGGCCGGCCCAAGTCGATGGTCACCACCCAATCGACCAAATCGTCGGCTTGGCTAGGCCGCCAGACCGTCTCTAGATCCCCATCCATGATGCGCCGGGCCGTCGGCGAATTGGAGCCGGCCTGCCAGATTCCGCCGGTGACTTCGCCGCGGGTCTGGGTGGGCTGAGTAAAAAGATGAGCATCGAGGGTGGCGTTGATCGCTTTGCGAAACTTCCTCAGTTGTAGCGAGCCGTCGTCGGCAAACTGGACGATATCAACCGGAACTTCCCAAGCGGCCCACTCGGCCGGGGTGTCAAAGCGGATTTCTTCAGCCCGGCTAGTACTGCAGATGCACAGGGCCGTAAGCGCGTAGTAAATGCCGTGTTTTCCCCGCATTCTCCTGCTCTAACCCGGTTTAGTAGGCCACCTCGACGACGCGCAGCTCAATGGCGTCGCCTGAGTCTGCGTTTGCGTCTATGCGCCAGAGATAGATACCCGGCGGCACGGTGGCACCGCTCGCATCTTGACCATTCCAGCTAAAGCGGCGGGTCGGCCCCGCGACGACCGCCGTCAGTTGAGCCACGGGCCGACCAACCAAGTCGCGCACCTCGACCATGGGCACCGCATCTTGGGCCTTGAAGACGACAAAGCTCAACTCCACAGCGTCGTTGACTCCATCGCCATTGGGGGTGAGCACTCGGCTCGAAAGCTGCAAGTCGCCAATCAAGTGGTCGCTATCGGCCAGTTCGGGCAAGAGCACGACATTAGAGCGCCGCTCGGCCGGCTCGACGTCCTGCCACAAGCCAAGCGCGTCGCTCAGCCCCAGATCGGCATCTACGACTGCGGCGTTCCGCACCAGCCGCGTGGTGAAGGCGACCTGCACAGAGTCCCCTTGCACCACCTGTGGCAAGTCGATCAACAGCGAATCCGCAGCAATGTTCATAGCCGTTGGCGCAACCACCTGACCAGCGACTGTCACCTCGACTTCATCGGCCCGAACCAAGTCGGGCACAACCAAGCGCAGGCGGTCAAAACCCTTGTTATCGGCGGTCACCGAAGGCCACAGCATATAGGTGAAACGGGTATCCTCGTTGGGCTTGGCTTGGCGGGGCAGAATCGACCCGCGCGCTTGGTTGACCAGCGCATCGACGAATTCCAATTCAACCGAGCGCACCGCGGGAGCCACCGCTGGGTCTTCGGTGCTCATAGCCAACTCTAACTGCACAAATTTGCGCGGCGAATCCGACTTGAAAGGCTCGCCCGATAGCTTGTACACGTTGCTCCACTCGCTCCAAGCCTCCCCAACAACAATCGAGGTATCCACTCGACCCCGCAGCACCTTGGGCGAGCTGTTCCACTTCTCCTCAGTGACGACTTCGCCGATCTTGTTGTGAAAAGTGTACACCTCGCCCATCTCGTTGCCCGAGCGGGAACGCAGTTCGATCTGAGTATTGGGCGGCAGCAGCGCATCGTAGTGCAGGGCCTTAATCACCTTGGGCTGCCCATCACCAGCGAGTGCACCCAGATCCAAAAAATTCGATTGGATCACGACCTCGGCCGGGTAGCCTGGAGAGAACATCTGTAGCTCCATGGGATGGGCGCGCCAACCCAAGTCGTGTAGGGCCAGCCAAAAAATGTGCCGCACCTTGCGCGGATTGAACAAATACCGGTAGCGCCGCTTGTATTGCTCGCGGGGATTGGTCCACTCCGGTTCAAAAATCCAGGTGTTAAAGTCGATATCGCCGGACAGGGTCTTGGTGCCGTCAGAAGAGAAAAAAGTGTACCCGGTGCCGGCGTTATTGGTACCCAAGCGGAAGTCGGCCAGACGCTCACCCGCTTTTTGCCAATAGACAAACGCGTCGTCAACCCAATAGGTCGCTCCCAGATCGACCTGCCACCACAAGCCCCCTTCATAGGCCGTACCGCGCGACTCGGTAAACTGTTGATGCACCTCGATAACGCCGTACGTATTGAGGTTGCCGTCGAGCCAGAAGAACGGATCGGTCGCCCGCGACCCATTGATGTACGTGCCGCCTTTTTCTTCGACCCCGAGGCTGATGTTGTCGCCGACGGCAATGACCTCTATTTCGGCGAGGGCACCATCGAGTTGGTGCTCATCGACGAGGAAGCGGATGAACTGGACCATCTGCCACCGCGAATTGGCCGACACCCGCGAATCCCCGGTGGCAGCGGCGTTGGCCTTGAATCTGAATAAGTCAACGGTAAAATCGTCGAGACCGCCGACATCGCTTAGTTGTTCGACAGCGCGGGTGGTATCCTCCACGGCCGGCTTAAAGCCAAAGCTGACATACGTATCCAAGTTGGGCTTCGTCGTGCGATAGACCGGTGCGAAGCGATATACGTCCTCTAAGGCCGCCACGTGGGCACCGGTAGAGGCGAAAACGCTGAACTGGCGGAAGGGTTTGGCCCCCTCTTGATCGGGAAAGTGGATGCGAATTTCTTTGGCCAGGACCGCCCGGCCCAAGTCGATTTGCACGATCCACTTGTCGAGCGGATCGCTGCCGGCTGGCTGCCAAAAGGTGGTGGCATCCCCGTCGATGATTCGCGGAGCGTCGTTTGGATTACTCAGCGCCGACCAGATGCCACCGGCCACATCCCCGCGCTCATTGGTCGGGTGGACGAAGAGATGGGCGTCGAGCGCGGCGTTGATGTCCTTGCGGAACTCGATCAGCCCCAAGTGCCCCTCCGGCGTGAAAACGTTCAACTGGGGCTTGAGCGACCAATTGGCCTCCCAAGCCTGTTGGCTGTCAAAGGTGAGAAACTCGGCGCGTGCGTAGCAGGCGAGTATCATCACTAAGGCGATGGCTCGATTGGACATGAGTAATTTCCTCAGTAGGCGATGTTAATGGGCCGCAGTTGTAGGGCACTTTTGTCTTCGGCTTCAATGCCGATGCCCAAAAGATAGAGGCCCGGAACGAGCGTCTTACCGCGTTGGTCGCGGCCATCCCAAGACAAGTGCTGAGGGCCAGACCCCTGCTGGCCATGCTGGACTTGCGCCACCTGACGACCGTCCAGCGCGAACACCTGTAACTGCACAGGCACTGATTGCGGCAGCGCGAAGAGCGAGTAGGAAATAACTAACTCGTCGTTGACCCCATCGCCGTTGGGGGTGATCACGCCGCTGGAAAACTGCACATCTTGCACTAATTGCGGATTGGCCGCGCTCGCCGCCAAGACCCGCAGGCTATTGGTGCCGATCGCATCGCTGACGTCCCCTCCCTCGACTGGCTGCGGCAGCGCGGCGCTGTCGGTGTTGAAAACCTCGCCCCCAAAAGTGCGCGCAAAGTCGAAGACTTCGGCGGCAAAAGTCACCCGCAGATTCGGATTGTGGGCCCTGCTTATGCGCTGCGGCAACTGCACGACAAAGCCGTCATCGACAACCGCGACTCCAGCCGGGTCGGTTGTAACCCCATCCACTGCCAGGGTTTTGAACTCGGCTTGCGCACTGCCGGTGCTAATCCGCAGCGCGTCAAAACCCACTTCACCAGCCGCGAATTCGGCCTTGAGGTCGTAGGTAAAATCCGTCCGCTCGCCTAAGGCCACCTCGGTCACACCGCGCACCGGGTTGGGCTGGCCGAGTTCGGCCACCTCAGCGACGACGCGACTGGCGAGAATTGGCGAGGTTTCAATCCACAGCGAATCGAGGCGCACGAACTCGTCGAATCGCTCGCTGTGTAGCACCAACTTGATCTGCAAATGCGACCCTCGGTTGAGGTTGAGGGGCCGGTCGGATTCGGTCGTCGGAAAAGACCAAAAGGTCCAGTTTTGTTGGTCGTACTCAATGCCAGCGCGGAGCCCGGGCTTGGGCCGCGTGGAAAGGGTCAGAGTACCCCCCAGCCCGTCGGCATTGGTAATGGCCGCGCTCTGATTTTTTAGTACGCCTTGATAGCGGGCTTGCTCAACGACGACCCGGGTCCCCATATCGGTGAATTCGTAGTAGATGTCTGGATTTGAGTCAATCCCAGTGCGCGCTTCGACCTCAATTTGCACCTTGGCGTCTGGGGCTTCCTCGGCCACGCCGTTGACCAGCCGCATGGGCGTGGCCTTCCAGAACAGCCGGCCAAAATTGACGACGGTGCCCAGATCGAAAATAACAGTCTTGTACGTGGCCCGTTTGGGGATGCCCTCTCCCCAGAGGAAAAACTCAGCCACCGTACCTTTACGCGCTGTGCCTGAATGGCCAGCCGACTGATTGGTCGCTTCGTCGAGGATGGAATTCTTGCGCTTGTAGCGCACGTAGCGCACGTATTGCAAAGGAAAATCTGCGGCTATCTTGGAGACCACATTCTCGCGCGCCTCGAAGATGACTTCCCCGATGGGGTTGGACGTGTGCAGCACGTCGTGGTTAGTGTCTGGGGCGATCGACACCTCAAAGGCCGGGATGGAGTCTTCTTCTAGCGGGGTTCCGTCCGAGCGGAAAAATCCCTTATCCGGCGTGCTCATGGCAAAGCGGAACAGCGGCACTGGCACCCCTAGGTCAATGGTGTAGTACTCGCTGTTAATGCTATTGCTGGTCACTGGATTGTACGTCTTGCCGTTGCCGTCGATGAGGTTGAGCGCATTGTCAACCGTCGAAGAGGTGCCGCAGCAGCCCTTCCAAGCGCGCGGCCGCTCGCCATCGACAAAACCCAACTCGTCCGGGTTTTTTTTGGGCGACCAATTCTCGAGCAAGGGAAAGACCGTCGTATCCGAACGCACCAGCACTGGCTGAATCGAGTTATTGGGCCCGGCAAAGTCGATCATGACCTGGGCCGAGTCGCTGCCAGCCCAGCGCAGGCCGCTGCCGCCGATCTGCCACCAAGAAATGTCCGCCGCCGCGCCGGTAGCTGATGCTGCGGCGAAAAACCAAAGCCACAAATTCGCTAGCTGTTTCATAGTTTTACCCCCGATATCTACGTATAGTATAGAAAATTTACCAAAGCGGCGCTGTTTTCTTTTTTTACGGCCTAGCCTCGGCGTATTTTTCGAGCGCATTGTCGTTGATGCCCCAGGCATTGTGCCATTTATCGCGCAACTGTAGGTTGAGGGTGCGCAATGCGCGCTGCTGTTTTTCTTGGCGGGCCAAGTAGCGGGCCTTCTGTTGGCTCAAGGCGTATTCCTGCACTCGCTTAGGCCGATGCTGTAAGACCTTAAAAATTGAAAAGGCCCGTTCCAAAGGCCGAGCATCGCGCAGCGAACTCGGCAAGGGCTCGACTAGTTCAATCGGACCTTGTAATTCCCTTTCAGGCGCGGATACGGCCGCGTCCATCAACTCCTTGTAAACGATCTTTTCAAATGCGCGCAGCGCGTAGAGGCCGCCGTTTTGGTCGGCGTTGCGGCGGATGCTGTGCTTGGTCGCCAAGGCCCCCATGTCGGCCCCATGGCGAATTTGTTCCAGCAACGCTCGGGCCAGCGACTCGTCGGCGACCATGATTTCTTGAACGATGATTTCCTCGGGTGCCCAGTACATTTCTGGATGCTTCTCGTAGTGAGCACGCGCTTCGTCGTCGCTCACCGCCAAGGAGTCTTCGAGCATCTCTTCCCACAGCCCTTGTAGCAGCAACCGCTCTTTTTCGGCTGTCACTTGCTCCTGTACCTCGGGCCGCTCGGCATATCCTCCGCGCTCGGCGGCCAAACCCAACAACAGGTCTGGTGCCCCGCGGCGGCGGACGCGATCGTCGAGCACGGCGCTGTCGATTTGGGCGCGGCCCAGCCGCGTATTGTGCAACAAGTTGCTGCCCTGCTGCACGGTGATGACGCCGTCATCGTACTCGTAGAGCGGGGCGGCCCACTCCTCGGGCGCAAGCGGCGGCGCGCCAGGCTGTTGGTTCCAAGCCGCGATAAAGCGCCGCAGCTGTTTGGCCACCGGGCGCAAGCCGCTTTCGACGATTAGCGAATCAATGTGATCACTGCGCAAGTTCTCGATTTTTGCCAAAAAAGTCGCCCGCTGGATCACCGAACGATACTGCTCAAAAGGAACCAATTTCTTATCTACTACCTTGGCGATTTCCCAGCCTTGGGGCGTGCGGAACGGCTGGCTGACCTCGCCTACGGCCAACGAAAACACGCGCTCGTACACGCGGTCTGAGACTCGGTCGAAGGCATAGTACGAATCAAACCAGCCCCCATCGGCGGCCGTCGCCTCGTCCAGCGAGTGCTTGCGCGCCAGGTCTTCAAACGTAGCCCGCCCCGATTCGATTTCCGCGTAGATAGAATCAGCGCGAGCGCGACTGTCGAGCAAAATGTGCGCCCCGCGCACGGCGTGGCGGGCTGGATGCGCGGCAAAATTGGCTCGCAACTCGTCTTCGGAAATCTCGATTTGCAGACCAACTTGCTCGCGCAAATAGGCTTCGATCATGGCCTTGTGTTGGGCCAGTTCTACAGCCTTGACCCATTCGGGGGTTTTGTCCAGTCCTCGGGCGTATGCTTCGCGCACAATGAGCTTGATGTCGATCAAACTCATCAGGTGCTCGCGGTGCTTTTCGACGCCTTGGGCTAGCGAGCGGTGCTGCGGTTGAATTCGGGCTTCGTAGCGGCGGAATTCGCGTTCGTCAATTAGGTCGTCGCCGACTTGGGCCAAGGCACTACCAGCTACCACTAGACCACCAGCTTCGGTGGCTGGTACTGCTGGCTCTTGCGCACAACAAAAAAGGAATGAGCAGGCTGCAAGCCCTACCCATTGTCTCGCATTATTGATCATCTTTCTGCTTTCTAAGCAAGGCGTCGGCCCTGCGTTGGTGTTCTTGGCTTTTGGCAATCTGCCCCAGCCGTTTGTAGGCTTCGGCCAAGGCTTGGTGAGCACCGAGCCAGTTTTGGTCGAGCGCGAGGGCGCGGTTGAGCGCGGCAAGGGCCTCGTCGGTGCGCTGCTGATTCAAATAGACCTGTCCGAGCGCCGCAAAGGCGGCCACGTGCTCGGGGTCTTGTTCGATGATTTGCTGATAGGCCGCTGCCGCTTGCTCGAAATGCCCGGTGCGCAGGTAGATGTTGCCCATGTTGTTGAGCGCCCGCACGTGCTCGGGATTGATGCGCACGGCTTGGGCGTAGTGCGGCAGGGCCACGCCGGTAAACCCCAAGCGATTGTATATAAAACCTAGGCTGTAATGGGCGTCGGCGTCGTCTCGATCGCTGCGCAGCCGCTCGCGATAGCGCTGGATATCCCCCTCAACCTGCTTGACCTTTTCGTAGGCCGCGAGAGACTTTTCGCCGGCTGCCTCGCGGCCCTCCCGCAGGTGAATCTGGCCCAGCAGGCGAAAGGACTCAGCCAGCCCAGGTTCGATTAGAATGACTCGGCGAAAGCGCTCGGCCGCTGCCGCAAGATCGTTTTGGTTCATCCGAATTCTGCCCAGTTGCAGATGCGCCTCCGCGTAGGTGGTGTCGGCTACCAGGGTGCGCTCAAAGTACTCGATGGCTCCTCCCTCGTCGTCCTCTTGGAGCTTGATTTCCCCCATCGCGTAGAGAGCACGGGCGTTTTCCGGCGCGGCCACCAAGACCTGTTGTAGGGCCTCGCTGGCGTCTGCATAGCGGCCCAGGCTGGCGTACACCAGCCCGAGGTTGAAGCGGGTGTGGAGGTGTTCAGGCCGCAGCGCTAAGGCGCGCTCGTATTCGTGCGCGGCGTCGCCCAACCGCCCCTGCTTGCTGTACACGGCCGCTTTGTTGCGCCGCGCTGGCGCATAGGTCGAGTCCAAGGCCAAGGCCGCGGCAAACGCGGCGTGGGCTTGGTCGTAGCGGCTCAGTTTCAGATGCACATTGCCCAAGGCGACCAGCCATTCAGGTTGGTCTGATTGGAGGGCCACAGCCATTTCGTAGAATTGGATCGCTTCTTCGGGCTGACCCAAGGCCAAGTGGATCCGGCCCAGCGTAGCCAGCACCTCGCCCGACTGCGGATGACGCTTCCGCGCTTCTCCATACACCTCAAGTGCGTCCGCATAGCGCTGCTGCCGCAACAGCGCCCGCCCGATCAGCAGTGGATCCTCAACCGGCGGCGGCTGCACTACAGGCGGAACGGACGCAACTTCCGGCTCGGTTTGGCAGCCGGCTACCAGCGCGACGCCCAGTGCCAATGAAACCCATTTAATCACCGACTCGTATCCTCCTCTATGGTCACGTATTGCCGCCCGGGCAGCTTCTCAACGACTTGGACGGCACCGGATGGCCAGCGAATCTCAACCCGCTCGGCGACCTCGGCATCCCCAAGGCCAAAGATCACCCGGGGGTCATTCGACGACAGATAGCTGGCGTTGCGGCGAACCTCGCGCACCAGGGTGCGGCCGCCGACCGTCAGCGCGATTTGCGCCCCAAGGGCGTCGCGATTGCTCACCGCGCCCCGCAGCCTAAGCCCCAACCACCCACCGCCGTCGGCGTCGTTGCGCAACAGCGCGGGCCGGTCGTTGGAGTTGTTCACCGCAATATCCAAGTCGCCATCGCTGTCTATGTCGCCGAACGCCGAGCCGCGACTGACCTGGACCAGCGCGAGCCCCGGACCGCGGTCGCGGCGATCGACAAAGACGCCCGCACCGATATTTTCGAGTAGCTGATTGCGCTGTGCGTACGCCGCTGCGCGATCGACCTTTTCCACATTGTCATACACGTGGCCATTGGCAACGAAAAGGTCGAGATCGCCATCGTTGTCGCAGTCGAAAAAGCCAGTGCCAAATCCGAGAAAGGCCATGCTGGCGCGGGTAATGCCCGACGCCACGGTCGCGTCGGCAAAGAACCCCCCACCCAAGTTGCGGTACAGGGTATTGCTCTCCCACTGGAAGTTGGTCACAAAAAAATCCAAGTCGCCGTCGCCATCGGCATCGGCCATATCAACGCCCATCCCAGCCTCAGCGACCCCCTCGCCGTTGAGGCTGGTGCCGCTTCTCAGCCCGCGATCGACAAAGCGCGTGCCGTCGTTGCGGTACAGCATGTTGGACACCAGATCGTTGGCCAAATACAGATCGGGATCGCCGTCTTGATCGTAGTCGCCAAAGACGACACCCAACTCCTTACCTTTCACGCTGACCAGACCAAAAGCCTCGGTGCGGTCGGCAAAAGTCCAACCGCCGGCCCGGCCCTTGTTGATGTAGAGGCGATCGACCTGACCGGCGAACTTGCGTGGGTCGCAGTAGAGCCGCTCTTGGCTGTTGCCGATTCGACAGACGAGCGGATCTTGGGTCGGATAGTCGAGATAGTTGCCGACGAATAGGTCTAAATCTCCGTCGAGGTCCACGTCGGCAAAGGCCGCACTCGTCCCCCAGCCGGGACAACCTACGGCGGCTGTAGCTGTAACATCGGCAAAGCGACCCGCTCGGCGATTGTGGAAGAGCACGTTGGGGCCAAAATTGGTAACGTAGAGATCGGCCCAGCCGTCGCTGTCGTAGTCGCCCACAGTCGCCCCCATGCCATAACCGCGGTCGCCGACCCCAGCCGACGCGGTCTGCTCTGAAAAGCCGCTGGCACCGTCGTTGCGAAAAAGCGCGTTGGCCGCTTCAGGCTCGTTTGATAGCTGGGGTAATCGCCCGGCGTTGACCAAGTAGAGATCGAGCGCACCATCGCCGTCGAAATCCAAAAATGCGACCCCAGAGCCATAGGTCTCGGGCAAATAGCGCGCGCCCGTCGCGCCGCTGCGGTGGACGAAATCCACCCCAGCCGATTGCGCGACATCGACAAAGCGCGATTGGGCCGCGGCACTGCAACAAAGCAGTAGGACCATTCCGTAGTGCGCCTTCACGGCCTCAGCCTCGGCACCGGGCCAAATCCCTCGGCGACCAGGCCCGCGCCGCGCCGAATGGTGATCAGTCGGTTGCCTACCACCTGGTCAATGCGCTCTTCCACTCCATCGGGCCAGCGCACCACGAGGCGATCAACCGAAGTGGCCGCCCCCAAGCCGAAGTGCAACCGTAGGTCGTCTTGCGAGAGGTAACTCGTGCCCGCCCGCACCTCCCGCATCTGCATCGCCCCCCCCACCGACACTGAGACGCGCGCCCCAATGGCCTCTGTATTGCCGCCCGTGCCGAGCAGCCTCACCAGCAGATAGTTGTGGCGATTGCCTCCGTCGTTGCGCAGCAAGGTCGGCGTGTCGTCGATATTGACCACTACCAGATCTAAGTCGCCGTCGTTGTCCAAATCGCCGAAAGCCGAGCCGCGACTCGACTTTTCTACTGCTAGGCCCGGCCCCGATGCTGCGCCCACTTCGACAAATGCGCCGGCGCGATTTTCAAACAAATGGTTGCGCTGGGCATAGCCCGTCCCCAAGTCGCGGCGGTCAACGGCTGGATAGACGTGGCCATTGGCGACGAATAGGTCGTCGTCGCCGTCGTTGTCGTAATCGAGAAAGCCGGCGCCCCACCCCAAAAAGCTAATGCTAGCCCGGCCTAGTACCGAACTGAAGCTAGCGTCGGTGAAAAACCCCCGGCCATTGTTGTTGTAGAGCGAGTTGTTGTCGTGCGAGAAATTGGTGACGAACAGGTCGAAATCGCCGTCTTGATCGTAGTCGCCTCCCGCCAAGCCCATGCCGCCCTGTTCGCGGCCATCTTCGCTGTACGCAGTCGCCGACAAAAGCGATACATCGACAAATGTACCTTGGTCGTTGCGGTAGAGAACATTCGGCGTCGAATCATTGGCAATGTAAATATCCAAGTCGCCGTCCTCGTCCCAGTCGCCGGCTAGCGCGGCAAAACCATAGTACTCGTAGTCGGCGATGCCAACTGCTGCACTGGCCTCGACAAAAGTCCAATCTGCGCCAGGCCCCTCGTTGCGATAGAATTGATCCCGCTCGCCCGGCATCCCGCGCGGGCCGCAGAATACGTCTATCCCGCGCCAAGTGCAATAGCTCGGATCGACCGGGCGAAACGCCGGGTCAAAGTCGATATAATTAGCTAAGTAAAAGTCCAAGTCGCCGTCTTGATCGTAGTCGCCAAAGGCCGCCGCCGAACTCCAACCGCCAAAGTCCACGCCGCGCTCGGCCGCCACATCGACAAACGCGCCGTCGCCCTGGTTTTCGTACAAAGCATTAGCGCCGTAGTTGGCCAAGTACAAATCGGGCCACCCGTCGGCATTGTAGTCGGCCGCCATCGCCCCCATACCCCAGCCCACATGCGCGACGCCCGCTTCTTGGCCAACGCCGGCAAAGCGCCAAGCACCGTCGTTGCGGTACAGCTCAGCGCGGGGTTCGCCGCCCAAGGCGTATCCAGCAATACGCGAGCCGTTGACGATAAAAATATCCACATTTCCGTCTAGATCGTAGTCTAAAAGAGCTGTCCCGCCGGTGTTGCATTCGACAATATGCTCTTTTTGCGGCGTCCCAGATACAGTGCGCAAGTCAACCCCCACTTCAGCAGCTACATCGACGAAACGAGGCCGCAGCGGGTCGCTTTCGCATCCTACTAACGCCCCAACAGCGACCAGCACAAACCACATTTACTCTTGCGCTTTCAAGGCTGCGGCCTCGGCGCGCGCCGTGCGACCTTCTGCTACATGCCCCTGCTGGATTAGCGCCGTTCCCAAGCCGTCGAGGGCTGAGCTCATGCTCCCATCAAGGGCCAAGGCACGGCGAAACGCAGCGACCGCCGCCGCGTACTCGCCGCGGGCCAAGCTGTTGTTGCCTATATTTTTATAGGCCAACGCATAGTCGGGCTTGTGGCGGACTGCGCGCAGGAAAAAGGGCCGCGCCGCCGCGTGCTGCTCTTGCTGCGCATAGATTACCCCGATGTTGTGGCTGGCCTCGGCATAGGTAGAATCAAGGGCCAAGGCCGCCTCGAATTGCTCGAGCGCCGCCGCCAACTCCTTTCTGCGCAAATAGGCCAGTCCCAAGTTGAAATGCGTGGCCACTTGCTTATCGGCCGCCAGCGGCACGGCTTGGCGATAGAGCAAGCGGTGGTAGTGATCTTGGTCCATTGTCGCGCTACTCAACTGCTGGAAAAGTTCGATCATCCGCGCTCCTGCGGCGGCGCGGCCCGTGCGCGCATAGAGCGTACCCAAGCTGTAGTACGCCGCGGTGTAGCCCGGATCGGCAGCAATGGTCTGCTCCATCGCCGCCATAGCGCGCTCATCGTCTTGCAAGCGCAAGTAAACCAACGCCAAATAGTAGTGGGCATGGGCCAAGTCAGAGTCGAGTTCAATCGCCTTTAACAGCGCGGTCTTGGCGTTTTCATTGTCGCCGCGCGAACACAGCACAAATCCCAACACGAAGTGGCCATAGCCACTCTGCCCGGCCAATTGCAGCCCCTCGGCGGCCGTTGCAAGTGCCTTTTCGTAGCCATCGCCGCGTTCGTTGTACAGCAGGGCCAAGGCCCAGTACACCTCGGCAAATCCCGGTGCCTTTTCAAGGGCGTGCTTAAAGGCGGCGATGGCCTCGCTCTTGCGGTGCTCCTTGGCTAGGGCAACCCCGAGGTAGTAGTGCGCATCCGCGTCGTCAGGCGCCACCGCAACCCGTTCGGCTAGCACCGCGACGGCGCGGCGCGTGCGGTCCTTTTGCAAGTAGAGCCAGCCCAAGGCCAACAGCACCTCTGGGTCCGTGGGATTTTGCTCGTAGGCGCGCTGGTAGAACTCGAGCAGTTGGGGCGTGGCGGGTTTTTTGAGGCTGTGGCGTTCTGGGGGGCCACAGCCGCTCGCTCCGAGCAGGGCCACTAGCCCGATCCACACCATGGCAAGGCGCATGTCCATGTTGTTTAGGCAGTAAAGCGCCCGGCGTTCTCTAATGGAGAGGCCGGACGCTTTAGAGCCACCAAAAAATGCCCCTATTCCTGGAGGCCGGCGAAAACCCGAATGAAGAGCAGCGAGTTGGTTTCGGTCGCCTCGGCAAAGGCCCGGCGCTCCCAGCGAAAGCCGGTATTCATGGTCAACGAATACCCCAGATAGGCCGATCGGTTGGAAAGCTGTAAGGCCAGCACCGAACCCGTGAAATCATCGACATAGCCAGGCGGCAAGATCTCCGGGCGCTCTTCAAGATTGCGGAAGAGATTGAGCTCGACGCCGTATTCGACAAAGGTCCCAGGCAGCAAGAAGTACTTCGAGGTCAACATGTAAAACTGCGACCACTCGGTGATGTCGAGGTCCGTGCCAAAGGTCGGGTTGATCTTGCGGAAGACGCTTTTGTAGCGCGGCCAGAAAGATAGGTTGTCGGTAATCGACAGCGGATAATCAACCTTGTTGATCGCGCCAAAAAAGAGGCGATTGTCTTTGATTTCGGCCTGCTCGCCGCGCTGATTAAACCACTCGTACTTCACCTTGTTGTAGATATTCAAATTTTTAAGGCGCAGGTAATCAAACGTCAGATAGCCGGTCCAAACAAAGGTGTTTTGGGCAATCAGTGGGTCGATAGTTTCGCGAAATCCATCTGGATCAACCCATTGAATCACATCGTCTTCAATGTCGTCTTGGACCGAGCGAGCGTATTGGAAAGCCCGAGCCTCAATGCCCGGCCATTTCCACTCGCCGGTGACGACCGCATAGCTCATCTGCGCCCGGCGCTTGGAACTGATCTCGTCGGCCGCGGAATAGCCCAGCGTCGCCTTGATGCCTTCGGTCAAGTGAACGCCCCCATACACATTGTAGCCATCGCGGTCGTGTCGGTAGGGGTAGTCGGCGAACGTATCGTTTTCAAAGCGATCGATGACGTTGTTGTTGTTCATGTCAACGCCAAAGAGGAACTCAGGCGGATCGACATTGTAGCGCAGGAATGGCTCGGCAAAATCCGGCTGGCTATTGTCGTTTTGGTTAAAGTCCGAGATGAAGTCCGAGTTCTCGTCGTAGCCAGGAAAAACCTGCGGGTCGGCTTGGCCACCGGTGCCAAAAGGCGATTCGCCAAAGGCGTTGTCGCCATTTTGCCACAGGCGCTTCCAGTCGGCAAAGCGGTCCTGATCGTCGTTATCGTCAACCGCCTCAAAGGAATAGCGCTCTGGGTGTTCGTAGTCGATAAAACCCCGCGCATCCGAGATAAACGCATTGGTCTGATACTCCGGCTCCAGCCGGTAGAATTCTCCGTAGGCGAAAAACGGATACGCGTCCTGCGAGGCCGTAATGTAGTAGGCCATACCCTCGTCTTGAGCGAGGGCGTGATCTTGGAAGTTCTGGTTGGGAAAGCGGCGAAACGCCCGGCTGAAAGCAAGCTCCGAGCGCAAATTGAAGCCCTTGATATCGTCTATGTCAAAGTTGAAGCCAATAATGTCCTTGCCGGTGGGCAGCCCGTACTCAAAGCGGATGAAGCGCTGGTTTGAGCCATCGCTGACGTTGCCGTGGGCGCGCTCGACTTCCAAAAACACCGGCTCGCCCTGAGCATTGACTTGGAGATTAGAGGTAATTTCGATTCGGTAGTCGTTGGCGATGACCAACTCGAACTCGATTTCGCTGATCTCCTGAAACGTGGTGATCTCGTCGTCGGGCTGTTGACGAAAGTCGCGGGCGATATTATAGGTCAGCTCCAACGTCTCCGCCCCATTGGCCTCAATAACGCCAGCGCGCCGCACGCCACCACGCGGCGAGGGGACAATTTCGGGGTGATCTACCCCGTCGATGATAATGCGCTCGTTAAAAAGCTGAGCACCCCCCACGCCGTCTTCGGGCGAATCGTCCGAGAGGCGCAAAACGATCGTCTCGACGTTGCCGCCGTTTTGGGCCTCGGTCAACACGCCTTTGAGCGAGTTATCGCCCAGCTTGCGACCGGTGGAGAAGTTGGCAATGTTCAGATAAGTAAAGCCCAACTTAGAAAAATCCCCGAGCTGCACTTTGGAGTGGGCACCAAAGAGATTGGTCATGTCGCCCAATATCTGGCCAAGTGAGTTTTCAAACTGCACAGCCGAACCCGGCGAGGCCAAGCGCGAGGCCAAGAGGGTCATCTGGTATTTGTCGGCGGCAAAGTCCCACTGCACCCCGTTGAAAGCCGGCTTGGAAAAGGTCAGCGGCGTCAGGGTCGTGCGCAGGGCCTCGCCGATGGTCATTGAGGAATAAAACTGCCCCTTGGACATCGACGAGACGATTAGGCTTTGAAACCACCTACTGTACTTGGGGCCCTTGCGCACCGTACTGCCGGAAGTCACTGGGCTATCCATAGACCAATTGTACACCTCAAAACCACGAGTGATGTAGTTGCCATAGAGGTCGTAGGTGCGAAAGCCTTCGAGCTCGGTCGATACGTAGCGCTCGTAGTTTTGCCGGGCGTAGTTGCTGTATTCCTCGCCGGTCCAACGATAAAAGTGGTATAGACTTTGCGGGTATTGCCACTTGCGCTGCGCTGGCGTCATCGCCATCTCATAGACATCCACACCCTGCGGTTCGCGTCCGGTCAGAAAGCCGACCCGTTGGGCAAAAGCGGCATCGCACACCAGCGCGATACCGGCTGTGACTACTGCTGCGTAGAGTATGCACCTCACGTTAGAGTCCTCCCTGTTGAATTTTTGCCGATTCGTTGAACACATCCAACCATCAATAGGCCACGCCGACGACGCCGACTCGCCTGAAGTTGCCGATCCCACTGTCAACCGAGAGCGAGACCACGTAACTGCCCGGGGGCACAGCCTCGTTGGCATCGCTCCGCCCATCCCACACCTCAGTGTAAATCCCGCCGGGCTGTTGGCGGTCGGCCAGTACGCGCACTAGCCGACCCGCCAAGTCGTAAATGGCCACCTCAACGGGTTTGGGTTCGGAAATCTGAATTACCGTGTACTGGATGGCAATGTCGTCGTTGATGCCATCTCCATTCGGCGTGAAGACCGAAGGATTAAACTCTATAGCGCGGACGATTTCGCCCACAGACTGCCGGGTCAGAGCCACGCGCAACGAGT
Source organism: Candidatus Latescibacterota bacterium (assembly GCA_965221515.1). Taxonomy (GTDB): domain Bacteria; phylum Latescibacterota; class UBA2968; order UBA8231; family UBA8231. Next base: position 973,164 of record OZ244897.1, on the reverse strand, counting down.
TGGTGCTGACGTCGAAGTTGGCATCGCCTTCGAGCACTGGCTGACCGAGGATATCGGCCTCGGTATCCCAGACCGTACCAGTAAAAATCGTGCCGAATACAACCGTAGAACCCTCAAAAAGCACCCGTAGCGGCACATTGTTGTCAAAGGTGATCTTGTTGCTGGTGAACATCACTTCGAGGCTGCTATCGTCCACATGCACGCGATCGGGCTCCACCGGTTCGAGCGGATCGCCCATCTGTAGGCCGACAAAGCGCGCCGGCGTCGGCGTGTCGATGCGCAAAGCATCAAAGCCGTTCTGGTTGTTGTTTATTGTGGCGCGCACGTCATAGGCAAAAAGCACCTCTTCGCCCCCGTCAATGCTCGGCAGCACCACGGCGTCGTCTTTGTCAATCACGCCGATGTCGGCCGGTGGATTGGGCTCGTCGGCCAAGGATATTTCGCCGACGACAGCCGCCGCTGGGGGCAGCGAATGCTCAATTCGCAACGAGTCGATGCGCACCGTTTGCGTCACGGCTTGGCTCTCCATGATGATCTGGAGCTGAAAGTAGGGACGCGGACTAGGCAGCGGAATCAATTGCCCAGATTCGAGCGGCAACGACCAAGGGCTCCAATTATCAGCGTCGTCTTCGATATCGCCCTTCTCGCCCGAGGGCAGCTTGTTGTAATCCGCTTCCGAGACCACTACTTGGCTGACGGCGCGCGTTTCGTTGTCAACCACCTTTTGAAAGTGTACCAACGGGCTGTCGTCTTGGCCGGTCTTCATGCGCACCGCGACCGAGGTCTGCCCCAAATCGGGCAACTCGGTCAACTCACCTGCCACCAGCTCCAGTGCCCGCTGGGCCCAAGATATGGTGCCGTAGTTGGACACCTCGCCCAAGTCGATAACTTGGCTCCGGTACGTGGCTCGCGGCACGAAGCCGTTGCCGTAGAGTTCAAATTCGGCAATCTCAAAGGGACTCCGCGACCCCACGCGCAACTGAATAAAGCGAATAAACTGCTGGGGAAATTTCATGGTGAACACGCTGTTGGGGTTCACCGGGACGTCGCGCAGTAGGGTGAACAGTGGCTGTTCGTTGACATACGTCAGCCCATCGCTGACGGAAATCCGGTGCTTGCGAACAAAGTCGTCGCTAAAGGGCTTGCCATTGGCGTAGGTTCCTTCTTGCCGCGGAAAAAAGACCAAGCTATCGGCTGGCACGCGCGAGCCCATATCCAAAAAGAAGGTGCGCCCGTCTTGATCGACGCCAGCGGTTTTAAAAAGGTCTGCCGTGCTTGTGGTGTCGTCGCCATCGACAATCGACAGCGAAATGGAATTCCTAGCCGCCGTATTATCCCATAGCACCGCACTGCCTTCGCTGACTAAGTCGTTGGGCTTGCCGTATTTCCAAGAGAGCGTGGTGATGATGTTTTCGTCGGGCGTAAAGCCGCGGATCTGAATCGCGCCGGGGCTGCTTTGGTCGTCGATCTGGGCGCGGACCTGGACGAGTTCACCCCACGGCAATCCACTACCCCCCAGCACCCATTCATCGGCGGCAAGCCCGTGCGCGCCGATGCTCCAGGCACCCAATAGTACCGCCATATGTCTGATTGCCCCATTCATTACGGCATCTCCGCACGGGGATGAAGAGCGTAGTAAATTTCGCGTTGGAACTCAAACGCTAAGTCGATAGTCTCCACTGGTTCGCCCTTGTAGTCGAAGCGCACGGCCATGTCCGGCACATTGACGGCGAAGTTGCTCACGTCTTTGTGCAAAACCGGAAAGACGATATAGCCGACCGACTCTTGACCGGAAAAGACCATGTCGGGCGGATAGATGGTGCGTTTGAGCAGGTCGGTGGTGGCCTCAAACTGCTGCCGCTGGTTGCCGGCATAAGACCGCAGATACGGGCTAAAATGATCTTCGAGCAGTCCGTCGTCGAGCGCATGGTACACTCGGTTGTTCGACGTAGTGATCACCAGTGCCCCGGGGTCGATAAAAACCTTGGGATACTCGTAGTTTTTGACCTTCAGCAAGACCACGGTAAAACGCTCTGGGGTCCAATCTTGGCCCCAAGGTTTCCAATTGCCATACGTGTATGGATTGGTCGATTCAGCGCCCTTCCTAGAATCGGCCGCAAACTGGCGGTTGAGGAATCCGTCATCCAACACCTGTAGCGAGATCTCCAAGCGATCTTTGGCATAGACAATCGTGCCGTCGTCGAGGACGGTCATGGCCTCGCTTTGTTGTGGAACTGGTTCGGGCAACGTGGCAAAACGCCGCAGTCCCACCTGTGAGATGCACCCGGCAAGCGCGAACAGATAAAGAGCCGACAAAAGTCCGCTCGTGGCGATGTTCCGTATCCTCATATAGAATGCCTCCTCTTTACTCATCGGATTAGGACCATTTTACCGACGAGAGTTTGGATGGGGGTGTGCAAGCGGTATAGGTACACCCCAGAAGTAGTGGCTCGAATTAGGGCGTCGCGGCCGTCCCAAGCAACAGTATGATGCCCGACTTACAGCCCGTATATAAAAATAACTGGTACCGCCGGTCAAGCCGCTGGCGATGCTGGTGGTCGTATGGCCTATATTGCTCCAAGCGTCGGACCCCCGGTGTACCATATCAAAAACGCAATCTAGCCACCGCAGACAAGCTGCGGTTTAAGTTCGACGCTAAACCGATAGACATGACAGCAGGCGGCTTACTCCACAGCTCCGACACCAGCGTCGCACCCACGGCAGGACCGACGAGGACAGATGGCCAGAACACATCATTGGCCTTCGTTAATCCAATGCCCCCAATGAACCCCACTATACTACCGCCCAGGCACGCACCTAGAGACATAATCCGGGACATTCTAGACCGGTCGCGTGGCCCTAATGTATTGACGCCAACCGCAGTGCCGAGAGGATAGCCGTATAAATGCAACGGCGACAAATAAATAAAGAGAGATGAAGTCGCCTTCACCTCTCTTTATCAATTGCGCACAATGTGCGATCTAGCCAAAAATGCTAGGGTGCGCCTTATTGGACCATGTAGCTTTTGATCCGACCCCAGCTATCGGCCTCGACGTTCGTCCCGCCCGAACCACCCGTAGCACCTTCAGTCTCTACGGTGATGAAGTCCGAACCGTTCGAGTTGTCTTGGAACGCGCCGTTGACCGGCGTCGTGCCCGGCTGCTTTTCGCGGCCGACCTCGGGATTCTCGGTCTCGTCAAACTGGAAGGTCAGACCGATGATCTGATCGGAGGCAAAGTTGTGACGAGCACTGCCCTCGGGACCGGTCTTGTCGTGGAAAGTCCACAACGCCTGCTTGACCTCGTAGGTGTAAGTAACCGAGCTACCAGCGGGCTGCTCCATCGGACGGGCGTCCGGCGGATCGAGAGTCCACTCATAGACGAACCAAGGACGCTCGGTGGACCACAAAATGCTCTCTTGCGGCACGTTGAAAATCCAAGTGTCCTTCTGACCGGCGGCGGGCAGCACGCGGATACCGTACTGCTGACCGGAGGTCATCTCGGTCTCGTTGAAGTTCTCGCTTGAGTGGTCGGCATCAACGATGATTTCCAGCGAGTCGTCTTTCCAATACTCCTGAGGGTTCTCGACGAAGAGGCCCAGCGAGTCATCGGTAACCCGAGAAAAGTAGTACAGTGAATTGTCAGGGGCCGAACTCCAAGCCACGTAGAGAATGCAGTCCCAGTCGTCTTTGGCCGGGGGCCACTCGCTACCGAGGATCTCGAACATGGTGTCGGGGTTAATGGCGAAAGCCGGATCAATCCAGCCCCAGTCGTCGTCGTTGCCGTCGATGACCATGTTGTCGGGGTTGGGAATCTGCGGCATGAAATAGTTAGCCTGATGCGCAAAAGCCGCCGAAGCAGCCATCACGGTCACCAAAGCAAGAAGGCTTAGTCTCTTCACAGGGAACCCTCCTTTGCAAGGTTGAGAGAATAAGAGACGAAGAAGTGCTCAATTTATGACTTGTCTATATGCCTGTCAAGCAATTTTATTCATCTATTGTCTATATTTATTGCATCACTAGCGGCTCGACGCATTGACAATCTCGCATTTTTTTTTAGACTTGGCCCTTTCGCCTCGCATCTTTAACAGGTTTTCCTTGCGCGATTTATCTACCACCATTGCCGTCCTCGCTCTGATCTTGGCCGGTTGGTACGCCCTCAACCGCTGGGGCTTATCCGTCTATCCAGACGACCCGTCCGCCGACGGCGAGTACACGGTCATCCGCTGGGCCTCCGACCCCAATCCGGCCCGGACCGAGCAAATGGCCCTCTTCAACCGGCTCTACGAAGACAAAAAAGTGCGCGTCGTCCTCGACCCAAGCGCAGACGTGCAAAAAATCCTCACCCAAGCCGCGGCTGGCTCTGGACCGGACGTTTTTGATGTGTATAGTTATGCGACCTTCGCGCTCTACGCTGCCAAGGGCGTCATGGTCGAACTAAACGACTACATGCGCTCAGCCAAGCTGAGCCTCGACGACTTTTGGCTGCACCGGCGCAACGCCCTCGCCGTGCCCATAGCCGGCGCCCCAGCCGAGGCCGACGAATACGAGCGCTTCCGCATCTTTGCCGTCCCCAACAACGTCACCGTTAGCGTGACTTTTCTCAACCGCTCGCTCTACGACGCAGTTGAGCGCGAGCGCCAAGCGCAGAACTTGGCCATGCCGCCGTTGCCGTGGAACCACTGGACTTGGTGGGACTATGTCCTCTTGTGCCAGGCCCTGACTAAAAAGAGTGCCGATGGCCGGCGCTACGAGACTTTTGGCTCGGGCGGGGCGGGTTTTGGCGGCGGGCTGAATAACTTTATCTACCAGGCCGGTGGCCGCTTCCTCAACGACGATGGCACCGAAATCGCCCTCGATTCTCCAGCCGGTGCCACCGCCGCCCAGTATCTGTACGACTTGGTCAACACCTTCCGCGTCGTGCCCTCAGCCGAAGACCAATCGGCGCAAACAGGTGGAGGCGGTTGGGGCGGACAATCCATACTCGGGCTGTACTCGGCGGGCAAATTGGGTACTATTCTCATCGGCCGCTGGGGACTGATCAAGGTGCGCCGCGAGGCCCGCTTTACCACCGAAATCTACCCCATGCCGCGCTACGTGCCCTACGAGGAGTGGGAGCGCTGGATGAGCGATCCGGTCATCCGCGCCAATCCGAGTCTGCGCGACGGGCCTTGGGGCGAAATCAGCAAGACCGGCCGCCACCGCGGCAAAGCCGGCGAGATGGGCGGGCGCGTGACCGCCATCCGCAAGGGCACCCAGCACGAGCGGGAGGCCTTTTACTTTTTGGAGTACTTGTCCAGCCCGGATTTCAACAACTTGCTGACCAAGGATGCAGACGCCTTCGGCAGCCGCAAGCAGTTTTCAGTGCACTATTTCTCTCAGCCCGACCCCGAATTCCCCGCTGAAGACCAACACCGCTCGGCCCTGCTCGACGCCATGCAGCACCCGGTTGCCGAGCAGGCCGCAGCCTACGGGGCCGCTTTTGACATTACCCGCTTGCAGGGCGCGTTGGGCACCAACCTCATCAACGCGGCTTACCAGCCCGTCGATTCAACAGCCCGTCAGACCTACCGGTTTCTCGGCCGCATGCCCGACCAGAGCGTGGAGACCAATCCCACAGTCGGCCAAGCGGCCGTCGCTGAAATGTCGGTCCGCATGCGCGAGTCCTTGGCCAAAGCCAAGCGCAACCGCACGCTCTCCAGCCGCAGCCACGTCCTCGATCTGCTCGGGCTTGCAGTCCTCGTGGTGGCAATTGGCATCGGCCTGGCGTTTTACGCCCGGCGGCAACGTGCGGAGATGAACACTTGAAACCCCGCGAAAAGAGAATTCTGCGCTGGGCGTTGCTGTTTTTGGCCCCCAATTTGACCGGGTTTTTGATCTTCACGTCCCTGCCGGTGCTCTTTTCCTTTGGCCTCGCGTTTTTTCAATGGGACACGTTCTCGGCGCCCCGTTTTATCGGCTTCGACAACTTTATTCGGCTCCTGACCGACCCCAAGCTCTGGTTTTATCTCTACAATACCGTCTTTCTAATGATAGGCTTGCCGCTATCCATCGGCGGCTCGCTGATCCTCGCTATTGTTCTTTCGCAAAAACTGCGCGGCATCATCGTCTATCGCACCGTCTTTTATCTCCCTACTGTCACCAATGGGGTCGCGCTGTTCTTGCTCTGGAAATGGCTTTACAACCCCAAGTACGGCCTCGTCAACTCGGTCTTGCTGCCCATCCTCTCGTGGCCCTACTTTTCGCTCGCCGTGCGCCTGGCAATTCTCGTGTTAGTGGGCTTGGCTTTGCAATCCCTGGTGCGCAAGGCTATGTCTGAACGGCCAGCCCAAGTCCTGTTCGCACTCCTGGCGGCCGCCACGGTCTATTGGATCGCCAGCGGCCTGTACGAATACGGCGGCCCCTGGGCTTGGCTGTCGGCACGCCTGGCTCTGCTGGCGGGTCTCAACAACATCGACGACTTGCCCAATTGGCTTTCTAGCAGCGTTGATTTGGGCTGGCTTTCTTGGCTCGGCCTAGAGCAAGCCGCCTATTGGGCTAAGACGGCGATTATTTTTATGGGCATCTGGGCGTCTATGGGCGGGGGCAACATGATTCTCTACCTCGCAGCCCTGGCCAATGTGCCCGAGGAGCTATACGAAGCCTCGGACATCGACGGAGCCTCTAAGTGGCAGCAGTTTTGGCACATCACGTGGCCGATGATCGCCCCTACGACTTTCTTTATCTGCGTCATGTCTGTTATTGGTGGGCTGCAAGGCGGCTTTGAAATCGCCTATTTGATGACCAATGGCGGCCCGGGCAAGGACGGCGACAACACAGTCACGCTCGGCTACTACATCTATCGCTCGGCCTTTGAAAACCTAGAGTTTGGCTACGCGGCCGCGGTGGCTTGGTTTATGTTCGTCATCATATTCACCATCACCCTGTTCAACTGGCGCTTCGGTCGGGGCGCGGTGAACTAAAAGAGAAAGGCGCATGGCCACAGTTGCCCGCACGACTGCGCTCCACTTTCTGAGCCACGGACTGCTCGTTCTGTTCGGCTTCACCACGCTCGTGCCGTTTTTATGGATGGTGCTCACTTCGCTCAAGAGCGAAAACGAGGTCTTCCAAAGCCATATATGGCCGCAGCAAGTGCGCTTGGGCAACGAAGGCGACCTACTGCGGACCCGCGATGGCCAACCGCTGCGCGACGCCCAAGGCGAGCCGATTCGCATCACCTTGGGCAACCCGGTGATACTGGGGGCCCCCGGCGACCCCATCCGCGATCAACAGGGCCGCCTGATCTACGATCCCGCAGGCCAACCCATCCCCGGCAAAAACGTCGAAGAGCGCGGCGGCATGGCCGTGTACAAAAACCGCTGGAACCCAGTCCTCGTCGATGGGGGGCCCCTGCTGCTGACCGAAGCGCTGCGCGACAAGTGGCAGCAACGGCTCGTCCAGCAGCGCAAAAGCTGGCGCACGGCTGAGCAGTTACCGCCAGCCTCGGTCGAATTGGCCGACGGCACCCCGCTGTTGCGCCCCAATGGCGAAGCGTACACCTACCGCGACATCTCTTGGGACCGCATTGGCGACCCGGTATTGGACATCCAAGCCAAAGAGCCAATTCTCGACGCCGATGGCAACGCCATTCCCTTTCACTCGGCCTTTCCCGTCCTCCGCAGCGACAACGACCCGCTGACGACCCCAACCGGCGATGTCCTCTACGCCCGCTTCCCTGGGGAAGACCAACTGCGCATTGCCTACGGCAGCGACGTGTTGAAGATCAGCCAGCCGCGCTTTATGTGGTCCAACTACATCCGCGTCTTGCGCGACCAAGACATCAAGTTCTCGCTCTACGGCTGGAACAGCCTGTTTGTCGCAGTCTGCGTGATGGTCGGCCAAGTGGTGACCTCGGCCATGGCGGCTTTTGCCTTTGCCCGCCTTGAATGGCGCTACCGCGACGCGGTTTTCCTGCTCTACTTAGCCACCTTGATGGTGCCCGGGATCGTCACCTTGCTGCCCAACTACGTGATCCTCAAAAGCCTCGGCTGGCTCGACTCGTTCCAAGCACTCATCATTCCGGCCATGTTCACCGCTTTTGGCACCTTTATGATGCGCCAGTTTATGACCGGACTGCCCAAGGGGCTGGAAGAAGCCGCAGAAATCGACGGGGCCAACCTGTGGAAAACCTTCTGGAGCATCGTCATGCCCCTGTCCAAGCCGGCGTTGATTACCCTTTCTATCTTCTCCTTTATGGGCACTTGGCAGTCTTTTACCTGGCCGCTGATTGTCACCCACTCCGAGCACATGCGGGTCCTGCCGGTGGCCCTGCGCTATTTCGATTCCTCGCAGGGCACCAACTACTCGCTGTTGATGACCGGAAGCGTCCTGATGATGCTGCCGATGATCGTGCTGTTTGTCTTCGGCCAGCGGTTTTTTGTCCGCGGCATCCAACTCGGCGCACTCAAGGGCTGATCAGCGTCAAAGCTCTGTTGGGGGAATCGGCTCCCACTCCAGCTCGTCTTCGTCGATGTCCCAATCGTCGCTCCGCGCCGCTGGTCGGTTGCAATAGGAGTGAAATTGGCAGCGTTGGCACTGGCCTTGGTCGTCGGTTTTGGCAAACGCCGCCGCGTCTGGCAGCGCCTCGATGGCGGCAATCGCCTCTGACAAAAGCACCCGCGCCTGTTCGTGCTCGGCGGCTGAATAGGCAATCGGCTGTAGAGCCTGGGGATACTGCGCGTGCCAATAGACCAATGTCACGGCGTCGGGCGCCAGTGCCCGGCCTTCGTTCAAGACCGCGCCCGCTTCCACTAGCACAAACCGATAAACCAGCGTTTGCCAGCTTTGTTCATAAGCGGCTTGGTCGGGCTTTTTGCGGCCCGTCTTCCAGTCGAATATCCAAGCGCGACCCTCTTCGGCCAACACCACGCGGTCGAACTTGGCGACGAGACGCCGGCCGGCTAGGGGCACCGAGAGCATGGTTTCGCCAAACACCACCCCGGCGGGTACCATCGGCGGCTGCTCGCGCCAATTGCGCCACCAAGCGGCCAACAGCCGATCGCGACTGCGCTGCACTGCGTCTTCCACATCCAGGCCCAAACTCTCCTGCAACGCCAACTGGTGGAACGCCCGCCCGCGGTTGGCGGCAGCCTCCCACTTGTCGAGTTGATCGGTCAGCGGTGCTGGCCACGCCAACCGCTCGACATAGCGCAACAGAAACTGCCGCCGACAGCGGTCAAAAGCCGTCAAACTGCTCTGGCTGTAATTGAATCCTCGCGGTATCATCGGCCCTGCTGTTGGTCATAGATTTGCAATTGGCGGAACACCTCGGCCATGGGCGCGGGCTGCATCCGCGTAGCGCGCGGAATTTGGCGACTCCAGCTCAGCACCAAATAGCGCCGGGCGCGGGTGATAGCCACGTAGAGCAGCCGCAGCCGCTCGGCGATTACCTCGGCGTGCGAGCGATCGGTGGCCGACAGCCGGCTCGCCCCAACCTCGCCGAGTAGGTCCAACAGCTCGGCCTTTGCATCTTCGCAGGGGTCGCCGCCTAAAAATTCGTACTCGCCCAAAAATCGCGCGTCGAGGTCGTGGGGAAACCAATCGCCATCAACCCCGACGACATATACCAAATCCCACTCCATCCCCTTGGCCTTGTGCATGGTCGTCAGAAAAACCCGGCCAGGCTGCGGTCCCAAGGCTTCTTCGGCTTCGGCGAGCGCACCCGCTCGGCCCTGCACTGCCTCGTTCAACTCGCGCACCAATTCGGGCAATTGCCAGTCTGTGTTTTGGTCGGCGCGGATGCGCACATAGACCGCCAGTTGCTGCGCCCGTGCCATATCTACTTCCTCTACTAGCAAATCTTGGGCGACCGTCAGCAAAAGCTGATCGACCGGCAGCGCAACCGCCCGCAGCCAGCGCCGTAGATAACCACACAAAAGATCAATGGCTTCCAAGTCCTGCGGCTCGATGTGATCCACCGGGGGCAGGGCCGCTTCCATGGGTTGGCCGACCGCCGGGTAGAGCAGGGCTTCGGGCCGATAGCAACTGCGCAACAGCATGGCCACAGCGTCCTCATTCCCCGGCCCACTCGGCCCAGGCCAAAAGCCGATTAAGGCTCGGTATGCCCGCTCTAATTGATTGCGCCCCAAAGGATCAACAAAAAAATCTAACAATGTACATAGCGTCTCACCCACCCGCCGCGCCGAGCGCGGGCTTTGCAGCACCTCGTCGAAGTCCACCCCGGCTTGGCGCAAGCGCTCGGCCATGTCGTAACCAATGCGGTTGGTCGGCACTAGCACCGCTATCGTCAAGTTAGCATGGCCCGCGGCAAAGCCCTTGGCACGGCGGGCGATGCTGTCGAATTCATCGTGGCGGTTGTTGTATTCTCGGAACCCGATGGCGCTGTCGGCGTCCGCCGGGTTTTGCTGGGGATCGCCGGGGTCGGTGGGCTGCATCTGCTGGGCTCGGAAAGCGCGCTGACGCACCTCAACGAGTGGATGTTCGACTGCGGCCCACTCGACTAAAAAATTGGCCAAGCCCATGATTTTGGCCGCGCAGCGGCCCGAAATCGCCATCTCTGCGACCGCGACGTCTTGGCGATCTAAGAAGTCGCGCAAATAGCGCGGATCCGCCGCGGTGAAGGTGCTCATAATCGCCTGATTGGGGTCTCCGACCCGGACCCAATTGCCGCCCGGACCTGCCAACAGCGCAATCAGCTCCTCCTGCAAGGGAACGCTGTCTTGCGCCTCGTCCTCCAACACAAAGGGCCAACGCCGCCGATAGCGGCTGCACAAATCCGGGTATTGCTGCAACATCTCTACGGCCATCCACACCAAGTCGTCAAAGTCGAGACCGCCAATGGTTTCGACTTGCTGTTGGTAGAGCCGGTAGATTTCTGCGCCGATTCGCAGAAACTGGTCTCTGTCGTCCTGGCCGCCGATTCGCGCCAACAGGTCCTCGGCCCGCAGCCGACGGTTCTTAGCCGTAGTGATGACGGTGCGGGCCACTTTGCGCGCAATATCGCGCCACTCTTGCTCCCACCGCTGATCGACGTAGTCGCCAGGCCCCAACCGGCCCCATACCCCTTTGTTGTCGTCGTTCCAAGCCCGCACCGCCTTGTCGAGCAAGCTCTCGCTGGCGCGCTCGTCGAGGACTGTAAATTCGGCTGCGGCCCCCACCAGCCCAGGATTGGCTTGGACAATGCCGTAGGCCAAGCTGTGCAAAGTCCGCACGTCGTAACCGACCGAGAGCATGTCCATCTCTTGCAAGCGCTGGCCGATCCGCGCGCGCACATTGTCCACCGCCGCGTTTTGATAGGTGACGATCAACACCTGCCCCCCCTCGGTGCGCCTTTCGGCGATCAGCCGAGTCGCCAAAGCGACAATCGCCGCGGTCTTGCCGCTGCCGGGCACGGCCGACACGCCCAGCAGGCCGCCTTGATAGGCCAAGATCTCGCGCTGTCCCCGACGCGGCTCAAAGCTCACCCGCGATCCTCCTGTAGGACCTGCTGCACCGCCATCATCAGCGGCCCGTCTTGCGCCGATCCGTGGCGTTCTGACTCGCTGGCACAAAGGTAAATCCCATCGCGGCAGCGCAGGCACAAGCCCCGCACCAAGCGATAAAGATTGCGATTGCGGATCGAGTAATCCACCGCGTCAGTCCAGCGTTCCTCTCGGTTCCAGCGCCGGGTCAGCACGTAGTGGTTGGTCAAGGGCTGGTGCAGCGGCTCCCACCAGTTGGCCGAGCCAATGTCCAGCCAGAACTGGTAGCGCGCCACATGACCGGAGAGCAAATAAGTATAAACCGGCGCGACCAGGGCAATGGACTCTGGAGCCTCGTCGATATCGACATCGGTCAAATACTGGGCGGCGACAACCCCAGACCCTATCATCTCGACGTAGCGCTGGCCAACCGCCGCGTCGGCTAGCGCCAGCGCTGGCGCCACCTCGCGGAACGAGGTAGCCGAGGCGATCAGCTTGCTGTACACCTCGGCATCTTCCGGCTCCAGCGCGGCCTGCGATAGCACCTCGCCGAAGAGCCGACGCAAAAAGTGGTCCCAAGAGTCGGCTGCGCCGCTTTGATAGGCTGCAATCCAAGTGCGCAGCACTTCATAGCGCGCCAGCGCCGCTTGGCCTAGCCGCTCGCTCAGCGCGGCATTCAACTGGCTCGCAGGTTTGAGTTGGCCCGAGCGCGGGTCGTACAAGAGACGCCCCATCAACTCGGCCCGCAGTCGGTCAAGGGGCTTGAGTGCCCGCTCCAACGCTCCAGACAAATCAAAAAGCGAAAGCCGCTGTCCCCAATCGGGGTGGGCGAGAATGGCCAGCGCTAGACAGGCTCGCACCACCGGCTCTTCGCGCAGCGTCTCGTAACGCCTGACAATGGCAAAGGGAATGTCGGCAGCGCGAAAGGTCTCGGCCAAGAGGAAGCGCAACACCCCGTCGGCATGTGGAGCCACAACGGCGATTTCGCCCGGGGCCACGCCTTGGGCGATCTTTTGGACGATCTGCTGGGCCACCGCCTCGATCATCTGTCCCCGGTAGCGGGTCTGCACCACATCTGCCACCGCCAGCCGCGGCGAGCCTCCTGCGGCCCCATCGGTTGGCTGCCCCAACGTCGCGCCAAGACGGTCGGCAAAAGCCACCATATCGCGGCTGGCACAGGTCTCTGACGCTGCGGTGATGGTCTCGGTACACTGCTGCTGTAGCTCGGTGGCACCGGGCGCATCGACGCCTAAAAAGATGCGGAAACCAGCTTGCGCATCCCCGCCCAACAGCGCCGAGTCGCACAGCGGCAAGAGTCGCTGCACTAAGTCGCCGGCCACCGGGACCAGTTCCTCGGCTGAGTCGATCAAAAGGTGGCGATAGCGCTCGGTGAAGTAGCGCCAGAACTGCTCTTGCGCGATCAGGTGGCGGTTGCAGACTTCAAAGACCAGCGACGCGTCGAGCAAGCCGTGCCGCAGACAGTGGCTGCGGTAGCGGTCAATGCACGTCTGCACCTGTTCGTACACGCGCAGCCGCTGATCTTCCCCAGCCCAAGCGCGACTCAGGCGCGGCGCCACCTCGGCGAGCGCGAAATCCGCTACGGCCGCCTTGTTCAAATTGTCGAGTAACTGGGAGAGAATGCGCTGGGGCCGCAGGTATAGCCCCTCGAAATAGCCCTCGGCGAGCAGCGGATCGACTACCTGCCCCATCAGGTATTGCGCGGCCTCGTAGTTGAGCAAAACCGGCGGCTGCGCCGGCGCAGCAAAGCCGGCGCGGCCAGCCACCAGGGGCCAAAACAGCCGCACTAACCGAGATGCCAGCCCGTAGTAGGTCTGTAGATCAACAGTGCTGTACGGACCTAAGTCGAGCCGATCGACTGCTTGGCGAAAGTACCGTACGGTCGCCCGGTCGGGCAGCAACACTAAGATCGCGTACCCGGGCACCCCTGCTGCGAGCAAAACCCGCAGCCGCTCGATCAGCACCTGCCGCTGCCCAGCGACGAGCGGCCCGGCGAGAAAGCAAGAGTGCCGCTCGTATAGGGGAGCATGCACCGCCTTCGTGAATGCTGGAACCATGATGTTTGCGCTGCGCTCAGCCGGGCGGTGAAGCGCTAGTAAAAATATCGACGACCTCGGCTGCATCGGCTGCTTGCAGCAAGCCCTGGCGCACTTTTTCCTGCTGCAAGCACTGCGACAGGGCCGCCAGCAGCGCCATGTGCTGTTTTTGGTGTTTGCGGGGCGTGACCAACAGGGCGATGATGTGGACAGGCTGGCCGTCGGGCGCGTCGAAGTCAATGCCGGCCGGCGAGATGCCGATAGCCAAAAGCTGGCGCTGAATTCCATCCTCGTGTGCATGGGGTACGGCCACCCCCTTGCCAATGCCAGTAGAGGCTTGTTGCTCGCGTCTGATCAGGGCTGCGAGCAAGTTCTTCCGGTCGGCTACGACCTCGTCTTGCCACACCACAGTAGCCAGTTCGCGGATGGCGTCGAAGTTGCGCTGTGCCGCTAAGTTTAGGACGACCTTACTCGGATCGAGCAGGCGTTTTAATTTTTCCATAGATTTTCCAGCCCGTATCCCTCGTAATCTAACGCGCCAGCAAAATTTTCAACAAGTCTGCCCGAGCAGGTCCGCAAGACAGCGAACGCTCGTGCATCGTCGAATAAAGTCTGCATACTCAATCGCTCATTAGTCTATTGGCTAGAAAAAGAACGGACCGCGCAACCGCGTCAAGACGTTTTCTTTAGCTGGTTGGCCTTTTCGGTCCGTTGGTGCGCCGCACGAAGCAGCCCGACAGGGGTTTTCAGCCAGCTTCTGAATGGCTCTCTTCAAGTCATCGATAATAAAATAAAAACTGGCTACTCACTCGTCCCAAATGCCAATAGGTGATAAAAGGTCGTAGCCTCTTTTGACAAAAAATTTTTCAAATTCAGTAGTTGAAGGAAACTCAATTTTGATTTCGTCTTCCAGCCTTTTCATTACTTTGCCTCCAATCAATTCCGCCGATTGACCTCTTAAGGCTTTTTCATACCACACGTCGAGATCGTCTTCTGTTATCACGCTCTGAATTTTGCTGGCACTTCCGAATTGTTGCAATACAGAAACGAGAACTTGTTTCTCGCACTCCTTGCAAACAATAATAATTCTATCGGCTGTTATGTCGCTGGCAATATCATCCACCATTGGCGGAGTGAGAGATAAATGCTTTATCTGAATAGCGACCCCAAAGTTTGCCCACATATCGAGCCCCCTATCGGCAGCATTGGTCACTCCAGCTCTATAGACTTTAGGTTCTTGATATGTCTCTAGTGTTTCTTGGGATAAGCCGAGCACTTTCTTGGTGAAATCTGAGAACTCTTGGAGAATGGTATTTTCAATATTCTCAATTTTTACACCTACTTTGACCTCAAGAGATTCCAAAAGCACTGAAAACAGAGCATAAACCACGATTTCAAAAATTTTATCGACGCTTCGTGAAAGCCCGGGATCACGTCTGAAGACTTTGATAAAATCCTTCAAGACAAAATCTGTTTTGCCTAACTGGCTTACTAGCCCTAATCCGGCCGACATCTGAAAATGTCTGCGCCTAAAAGCATCGTAAATATAGGCTTCGACTGCTCCGTCATATCTGCTATTTATCTCTGCCAATTTTATCAAAACAGACGGAGGCGTCGCATTTGTCTCAAAAAGATTATCTTGGAATCTAGCACTTGAAGTAGAAGTTCTTCCCAAAAGTTTCAAGCAAACTTCGTCGCGCCATTTTCTTGATCTTGTTCTGTAGGTTTCTATATTACCAAGATCAATATCGCATTCTACTCTATCTCGGTATAATATCTCTGCAATCTGTATGGGTTTGTAAAAGTGAACACGCGCTTTTTTGACAACTTTATCCAAGCATTGTTTAGCATGTGAATTGTCCATTAAGTAGAAGTCCTTACTCAAAAAAACTGAGTTGTTTAGTACGAGGCTCAGACCGTTTTTGTTTCTGTAAGGCTTCCTGCATCTTCTTAGCAATAGCGCGAATCACTGGAACTGCGACGCTGTTTCCAGTCTGTTTCCTGAGCTGCGTGATATTTACAACGATCTTAAAATCTTCGGGAAAGCCTTGGAGGCGCAAGAGTTCTCTCCCTGAAAAACGACGAACGCCGTTCACTAAGAGATAATTATAGGATGCTCCGGCTCGCAATGCACACGAAAATGGCAATATCGATATATTACCTCCTTTGTTTTCATGCCAAACAGAAGGATAAAAAGGCTCTATTTTGCATTTTTTTAGACGAGATTTTTGGATTTTCTCCGATGCAAAAAAACTGGCGTCCACCTTGTGATCGGGCTCAAGAATTTCTGCTAAAGGCTTATACTTCCCGTTGCTCATGGGAAAATCAAAGACTATCTGTTCGCGAAACCCAACGATGAAAATCCGCTCTCTTTTCTGCGGCAACCCAAAATCGAGCGCATTCAAAACTTTATAGTATATCGTATATCCTAACTCTTTGAGACGTTCGCGTATTACCAAAAAAGTTTTTCCTTTATCGTGGCTTACCAACTGCCTCACGTTTTCCAGCAGGAATGCCTTCGGCTGCTTTTTTCTTAAAATTCGCTCTATATCAAAGAACAAGGTTCCTCTTGTGTCTCCAAAACCCTGCTTATTACCGATAATGCTAAACGGTTGGCAAGGAAATCCCGCCAATAAGACATCATGGTCGGGAATGGCCGACTCGTCAATTTCTGTAATGTCTCCCGCTGGCATATCATCAAAATTGCTACAATAGGTCTGCTGAGCGAATTCGTCCCATTCTGAACTAAAAACACATTCTCCACCTAATTCTGCAAACGGGATACGCATCCCGCCGATTCCAGCAAACAAATCAATAAATGTCCAATTACTCGAATTCATTGAGACATTTCCTTTCATCCAATGAGCAGGAATTCACCTCCTGCAAGGCCGCTTGCTTATCCACCATGCCAAAGACGCGCGTCGAGCGCGTGTGCCCTCCCAAGCGGCGCACAACTCGGCACGCTTATAGCACAGCGTACGCGGAGCGAACGCTCGTGCATCGTCGAATAAAGTCTGCATACTCAATCGCTCATTAGTCCATTGGTCAGAAAAAGGACCGACCGCGCAACCGCGTCAAGGCGTTTTCTTTAGCCGATTGGCCTTTTGGGTCAGTTGGCGCGCCTCGTCATAGCGGCCGCGGGTGCGCTCAATGTGCGCCATTAGGCGATAGGGCATCGGTTGCCAAGGGTCGATGGCGGCGGCCGCGGCCGCATGGTCCATAGCGCGATCTAATGCGCCGATTTCAAACAACTTAAGCGCGGCGTTAAAGCGCGTGGTACGCGAGTCAAAGGCCAAGGTCACCGCTTGTTCGTACGCGGCGGTGGCCCCGGCTCGATCTCCGACCCACCGGCGCTGTTCACCGGCCATAAAATAGTAATTGCTCTGGATTTTTCGCACCCAAGGGTCGCGGAAAAAGCCCGCGGCCAACGCGTTGCCCATCTCAATTTGTGGGGCGGCCCCGGTGCTGTCGCCGGGGGCTTGTAGGCGATAGACCAAGCCGGCTGGCACGAACACCCATTCGGCAATCGGGGCATGACGCGGGACTAAATAAAAAAGGGGCCGCTCGCCCCGGGCCAAGGCGGCTTCGCGCCGCCAGCGCAGCCGATCCCGCTTAGCCGGCGGCAGAACATGTTCGCTCCAGTCGAGCAAATCGGTCCCCCGCCCCAAGCGGTTGTACAGCGTCACGTCCGGGCGCAAGCCCTCTATCCGCAACAAGTAGTCGAGCACAAAGGCCGCATCGTCTCCCTCGGTAATCAAGATCGCGCCTTCGGGCAAGTCGGCGAGAAGGTCGCGCCCATAGCGGTCGGCCACCCAATTTTTGCTGCGGTCGGATGCCTCGTAGTGCGCCGTTAGCACGAAGGCGACGACCAGCGCGGCGGCCGGAATCGACACGGCCGGCCGAAATCGGCCAACCAGCGCGGCCAATCCCACCCCCAACCACGCGGCCAACCCCACTACGCTGAGCAGGTAAAACACCGGCAGGCCGTTGGGGTCGCGGTGGTAGTTGAGCGCGGCGATCAAATTACAAGCAATCGCCCCGCCAACCAATACAAACGCACTGCGATCGCGCCGCCACATCGCCCAGCCACCCCAAACCACCAACGGCACCAACACCGGATGGAACTCACCTGCTGCTTGGGCCAGCCAGCGCTGGGCATTGAGCAACATGCCTTCTATGGGCAAAGAAAAAAACGACGAGCGATACAGCGCACCGCTGATGTGCTGCCACAGGGCCGTTAGATCGTCGAGCGGCCCCCAGTGAAACCCCCCACCCCGCCCATTGCGCAGCGGCAGGTACGCTATCAAGCTATACCCTCCCAGGGCCGCGAGCACCCCCTGCGCCAGCAATAGGGGCCGCCGCCAAAGCGCGGGCCAGCGCCAAACCAAGACCGCGACCACGCCCGGCCAGACCAGTACCTGCATCAAGTGAGCCGTCAGCCCCAAACCCATCAGCCAGCCCAAGAGGAGTACTTGGCGCGGCTCCTGGCGCTCGCACGTTCTCAGGGTTTGGGCCAGCACCAAGACCACCAGCAACAAAGCCAAACCATAGACTTCGGCGATGACAGCTTGGGACCAAAAAGTGCGCGAAAAGGCCAGTGCTAAGGCCGCCGCCAAGGCCACCACCGGCTGCACGCCGCGTTTGTAAAGCACAGCCGCCAAGACCCCGCAACAGGCCGCGGCAAACAGAGCCGATGCAGCATTGATGGCCATAGCCGGACTGAGCCAAAACAGCATCAGGACCAACAAGCGGCTGCTGAGGCAAAACAGGGGATATCCCGTCGGATGCGCCGTCCCCAACCCATAGGCCGCGCCGATCAGCTCGCCACTCCCTTCCACGTACACGGTCGGACACAGCGTCATCCCATAGACTACGAGCGCGGCAACCCCGGTGGCTAGTCCGACGACTCCGGCCGTCACGCTCCCACTCCCAGCCGCAGGCGCTCCAGCCACCCGCTCCACAAAGGGCCCTGCGTGGCTATGGCGTGAATCACAATGATCAAGACGCCCAACACCGCCCTGACTCGCCACTGCGCCC
The DNA here is from genome assembly GCA_965221515.1 of Candidatus Latescibacterota bacterium. Taxonomy (GTDB): domain Bacteria; phylum Latescibacterota; class UBA2968; order UBA8231; family UBA8231. The sequence continues at coordinate 954,616 of OZ244897.1, read as the reverse complement.
CGGCATCCGTTGGCCGGCTCGCCACCGAAGGCCAAGTCAGCCGCCGGCTCCGCCAAGCCAGCCCCAACCAGAGCACGGCCGCCGCCGCGCTGACCAGCAAACCATAGCGGAAACTATTCGGCTCGTACGCAAAGACGACCTCGCGCGTCCCGGCGGGAACTACTACGGCGCGAAACACGTGATTGGCGCGCAGAATCGGGTGCTCCACTCCATCGACAAAGGCCCGCCAGCCCGGATAATACGTATCGCTCAAGACCAAAATTCCGCCAACCGAGTCAACGAGGCTTACGGCCACTTCCTCGTCGCTGTAGCGGGCGATCTGCGCCGCACCGCCCGGCCCAATCGGGGCGGTTGGTGCTTCCTCTAATACTACTTCGCGCCGCATGGGAAATCCGCCAGCCATATAACTTAGCCCAGCCCGCGCACTGGTAGCGAGGTGGTATTGACCCACTGCGTACGCCCGGGGCAAGGCCGTAGGCAGACGCTGCACCGCGAAACTTCGGTCGCGGCTGTAGCGCACCGCGTATTCCACGCCGGCCAACGCGGCAAACGCCGGATAGCCGCGGGCGAATTCCCCGTGGCGATATAGGTGCAGCGGACTCCACCCCGGCAGCGCGTTAGCCACGCCGTATAGCCCTCCTGAATACATCCGCAAGGTCTCGTTATAGCGCCGATAGGACTCCAAGTCGTAGGCCCAGCCACCGTGCCAGTCAAACGGCGAGTTCCGCTCGTTGACCAAGCTGACGATCCGCGGCGGCGCAACCGCCTGGTGGTCGGCTAAAATCTCGCCGGCCGTCGCCGGAGTCTCAGTGTATGCAGCCGGTTCTATAGTGCCGTTAAAGTGCGCACCAAAGCTGTACAGCTCGACGAAAATGCTCACCGGCGCAGCCCACGCTGCGGCTGGCCGCGCCCGCCGACTAAGCAACCACGCGCCGACGAGCAACGCCCCTACCAGCCGCAGGCCGTCGCCGCGCAAGTGATGGATGTAGCGCGTTGATTCTGCTCCGCCCGCAAACAGCGCGATCTCGCTGACCCATAGCAGACCCACACTAGCCACGCCGAGGCCGGCGGCCAACAACCAGCCATTGGCCGGCCAAGGCCGCGCCCGGCGCAATACTTGGTCCAGTCCGAGGCCACAAAGCACGGAAGTCCCTAGGGCAAACCACAACAAAAAGCGCGTCGGGATGCGGAACAAGCTAAACCCTGGAATCTGATATAAAAAAGAAAAGATGGCCGTGTATTTGCCCAGCGCGAGCACTAGTCCGACCAGGGCAAGCACGGCAAAAAAACCGACCTGGCCGTCCCGTCTTTCGCGCAGGGCCGCCCACGCCAAAAACAGCGGCACCACGCCGACATACGCGCAGAGTTGGATGAAAAACCCTATCTCCCGACTCCCGTACGTGCCGTGCGCTGAATTGCCAAACAAGTTGGGCCACAACAAGGTAGCCAAGCGCTCGGGCGGCAGCGACATCGCCACAAAGCTGGCCCAAGACAACCCGCCGCCGCGATTGGATAGCTGCACTAACTCGGCGGTAGGTAGCAACTGCACCGCGGCGAGAGCCGCACCAAACGCCAAGGCACCAGCCAACGTCAGCCCAGCGATCCATCCCGCCCTTTGAACCCAGCTCCGATAGAGCCAATAGCCAGCGACGGCAACAGCTCCGTACAGGGCCGCTTGGGGATGGCCAGCCAAAAGTTGCAAACCAATCACCAAAGCGAAGAGTAAGACGTAAAAAAAGTGTCTCCGGCTCAGGATGCGATCGACGAGCCAAAAAAGCAGGGGTAACCAAGCGCATACGTCGATGAAATTGGGCGACATGGCCCGCACAACCATGTATCCGCTCAGAGCGTAGCAAAGCCCAGCGCCCAGCGCCGCCGGCCGCACCGCGCCCAAACTGCGCACCAGCGCGTACATGCCCACGCCCGCCAACCACAGATGCAAGACAACGTTCCAGTTGAGCGCCGCCCAGGTAGGCAGCAGCAACGCCAAAATCACATTGGGCGGATACAGCGGCCCGGCTTGACCTTCGGCAAACAGCGGGAAGCCACAGTTGATGGCCGCATTCCACAGCGGCAATTGACCAGCGCGCAGAGCGCGGGCGAAAAAGTCGCGGAACGGGTGGTTTTGCACCATCACGTCCTGCACGAAAAAAGCCCCCTCTAGTGCTGTAGCCGGCCAAAAGAAAATGGCGACCGCAGCCCCGAGTAGTCCTACCGCACCCAAGTCCTTGCGCCACGCCACCGCTTAGGGCCTCCGCAGATGTGCACAGAGTCGCTCGGCCGCCAAGGCGTGGCCCGCCTCATTCCAGTGACTATCGCGCCAATACAGGGTTTGGGATTGGGCCTTTTCTCTGAACTCGTCGAGTAAGTCTATCAACGCGAATCCGTACTCCTTGGCAAAACCAGCGAGCTTGGCATTGGGCTTGCCCAGGTCGAACTCGCCAATCAGGCCATACAGGGCGCGCTTGGCGCGCCAATTGTCCTCTTCTACTTGGACGATTGACGGCACGTACACAACGGTTAAGCGTGCGCCGTGTTGCTCAACGCTGTACTTAAAGGCCGCGAGAATGCGGCCGGTCAACTCCCAAGCCGGAGCAAAGCGCGCATCCGCGCCGTACAGGCCGGCGTAAAAATCCTGCTGCTGCCCGCGCGGCACCTCTGGCTGCCACGCCTTTTGCACCAGCCGGTACAAGTGCCAGTGCTGCGAGAAATAGCGCTGCAAGCGCGCCGTCGGGGGCAAAGAATCCGCCGGCTGCCGCCAAAAACTCGACTCTTTTACCGGGACGCCCGCCAGCGCAAGCTGCCCATCGCCGCGCACCCGGAAGTATGGCTTGAAGCCCCGCTCGGCGCCAATGCCCCGGCGCGCGGCATTGTTCCACAGGTCGTTGCCGTAAAAAAAGAGCACCACCTCATCGGCCCCAAAGCGCGGCCCCTGTTGCTCAAAAAACAGCAGTGCTTGGTCGGTACCGTAGCCAGCCACGCCGAAGTTAGCCACCTCGACTGCGGCCCCCGCCCGCTGGAGACAGGCTTCGAGTTGGCGGCTGACCGCGGCCTCTATGGGAACGCCCCACCCTTCGACAAACGAATCGCCAAACAGCGCCACGCGGCGGACGCCCACAGCTTTGTCTGCCGCGAACTCGCGGTCGCGCAACCCCATGCTATTGATCCGCATTTCTACGGCGAATTCCGGGGTCACCAAGCGGCCAACGCTAGCCGGGACGTGGCTCCAGCCCAACTCGGCATCGTAGCGCCAGACCGAGGGCCGGCGAAAAAGCTGCGGGTGCCAAAAGCTCAACGCCAGCTCGCACAGCGCGATACCGAGGGCCAAGCTAAGCAGTGCCAGGGCTATTTGGGGCGCGTAGCGCCTGCTCTGTTTGGTCTGTTTAATTCGAGCGTTGCTTCTTGTCATGTCTAATCGCGTGGAATTGCGAATATGAAATAGACTAAATTGACGGTTTTGGAAAGACCAGCACCCAAGCCAGCCCAAAATTGGCCGCCGCGCTACCCCTAGGAATGCGAGTCGTCGGTCAACGGGGTCATTTTTACAGTAAAATCATCTTTTTTATATTATGGACAAAATCGACAACGTATCCTTCCCTCAAATCATGCGCCATATCCTCGTCACCGGCGGTGCCGGCTTTATCGGCTCGCACACTGTAGATCGCCTCGTCGCCGCCGGCTATCGCGTCCGCCTGCTCGACTCCCTACAGGAGCGGGTCCATCCCAACGGCTGGCCCGACTATCTGCCTGCGGGCGTGGAAAAGGTGCACGGCGACGTGCGCCAACGCGCCGACTGGCTGGCCGCGCTCGACGGCATTGACGGCGTCATTCACTTGGCCGCCTACCAAGATTACATGCCCGACTTTTCCACCTTCCACCACGTCAACACCGTCGGCGCTACCTTGCTCTACGAGCTGATCGTCGCCGAGAAGTTGCCCGTGCAGAAAGTAGTTCTAGCCTCGTCGCAAGCCGTCTATGGCGAGGGCAAATACCGCTGCGGCGAACACGGCATCATCTACCCCCACGCCCGTCCCGATGCACAGCTAACCAGAGCCGAGTGGGACATCTGCTGCCCCCACTGCACCGCAGCACTTGAACACTTGCCGATTACCGAAGATACCGTCAACCCCCACACGCCCTATGGCATCTCCAAATACGCGGCTGAGCTGACTTCCTTTAGCCTCGGCCGCAAATACGACATCCCCACAGTCAACCTGCGCTACTCCATCGTCCAAGGACCGCGCAACTCCTTTTTTAATGCCTATTCGGGCATTGGCCGCATTTTTGCCCTCCGCGTCCTGCACGGCCAGCCGCCGGTCTGCTACGAGGATGGCCAATCGCTGCGCGACTACGTCTATGTCGGCGATGTGGCCCGCGCCAATGTCCTCTGTCTCGCAGACGAGCGCGCCAATTTCCGCTCCTTTAATGTCGCTGGCCAGCGCGGCACTACTGTCCTCGAATACGCCCAGCTAGTAACGCGCATCGCCGGGCGAACCATCCAACCACTCGTCAGCGGCGAGTACCGCTTTGGCGACACCCGCCACACTGTCTCTTCCGGCGCGGCCTTGCAAGCCCTCGGCTGGCAGCCCAAAATCTCGCTCGAACAGACTATTGGCGAATACATCGAATGGGTCAAACGGCAACCCAACCTCGCCGACTGCTACGCCGCCGCCCAAGCGAACATGCGCACTGCCAATGTCCTCCGCCGGGCTAGCGCGTGAAGGCTATGATTCTAGCCGCCGGGCGCGGCACGCGCCTGCGCCCGCTGACCAACCAGCTTCCCAAGGCAATGGTCCCCTTTGCCGACAAACCCCTACTCGAATACGTGGTGCGGCTGTTGGCTCAGCACGGATTCGACGACCTCGTTATCAACCTCCACCACTTGCCCCAAGTCATCGCCGACTATTTCGGCGATGGCCGGGACTGGGGGGTGTCGATTGCCTATTCGCCGGAGGATGAGCTACTCGGCACTGCTGGCGCGGTGCGGCAAGTGGCCGATTTTTTTGACCAACCTTTTTTAGTGTACTACGGAGACAACCTGACTAATTTCAACCTGGGCGACTTGTGGCAAACCCACCACTGCGAGGGCGAAATCGCCAGCCTCGGGCTGCTGCGGATGGACGACCCAACCACGCGCGGCATCGTCGGTCTCGACGCCCGCAATCGCATCACGCGCTTCAGCGAAAAACCGCGAGCCGACCAAGTATTCGACAACTACTGGGTCAACGCCGGAATCTATGTTGTCCAACCCGCAATCCTCGACTGCATCCCACCCGATACCCACTGCGACTTCAGCGAGGTCTTCGCCGACCTGCTCGCCGCCGGCCGGCCCCTACTCGGGCATCCCATGCAAGGCCAGCTCCTGTCAACTGATACAGCCGAGCGCTACCGCCACGCCTGTCAGTGCGTGGACTCGGGTGCTTTTGTCCTTCCTTGAAACGAGGCTAGTTTGATCATCACCAGAGCGCCCTTGCGCATTCCACTCGGCGGCGGCGGCACCGACCTAGCCTCCTACTACACCCATTACGGAGGCTTTGTCCTCAGCGCTGGCATCGACAAATACGTCTATATCCAACTCAACGACCTCAAGGTCGAAGACTTCATTCGCGTCAAGTACTCGCAGACCGAAAAGGTCGATGGGCCCGGCCAAATTCAACACCCCTTGTTGCGCGAATGCTTGCTCTACGCCGGGATCGAGGGCGGGATAGAAATCAGCGCAATATCCGACGTGCCAGGCCGCACCGGTTTGGGGTCGTCAGGCGCGTTCACCGTGGCGCTGCTAGCCGCACTCCACGCCTATCAGCGCAAACAACCCACTCCCCAAGCGCTAGCCGAGGAAGCCCACTACATCGAAACGGTGCGGGCCGCCCAGCCAGCGGGCAAACACGACCACTACTTGGGCACCTTCGGCGGCTTAACCTGCCTCGACATCGACACCAGCGGTCGCGTCGCCGTCGCGCCCTTGGCCCTCTCCGCGCCCACCGCCGAGGCCCTAGCGTCCAACATGCTGGTCTTTTTCACCGGCATCCGGCGCGAGAGTTCGGACATCCTCGCCCAGCAAAACCAAGACAGCCAACAAGGCGACGATCGGGTTTTAGCCAGTTTGCATCAGACCAAGCAAATAGGCTACCAGATCAAAAAGGCACTCGAACAAGACGCGCCCGATCGCTTCGGCGAATTGCTCCACGAGCACTGGCTGGTCAAAAAACAGCGGGCACAGCAGATATCCAATGCGGACATCGACCACTGGTACGCGGCCGGTCGCGCCGCTGGGGCCCTCGGCGGCAAGCTGCTCGGAGCAGGCGGGGGTGGCTTCCTCATGTTCTACTGCCCGGCTGAACACCACGCCAAGCTGCGCACAAGTATGGCCCAAGCCGGCCTACGCGAAATGCGCTGCCAATTTGCGCACGAGGGCGTCGAAGTCCTCATCCACACCTGATGCACACCCTCGACCTAGGCGATGCAGAGGCCGTACACCTGCCCGGCGGCGACTTTCGCCTCGACGGGGGAGCCATGTTCGGGCTAGTACCTAAAGTTTTGTGGCAGCGCGCTGCCAGCGCCGACGAGCACAATCGCATCCGCCTGTCGTGCAACTGCCTGCTGCTAAAAACAGGCCGCGAGCTGGTGCTGCTCGACGCCGGGTTTGGCGAGCGCTTTTCCCCGCGCGAGCGCACCATGTACGGCATGGACGGCGCGCCTGCGCTGCGCGGTTCGCTCGCCGCCGCTGGCGTGGCCCCGGCGGCGATCACCATCGTCGCGCTCACCCACCTGCACTTTGACCACTTCTGCGGCTGTCTCGTCGAGCAGCCTACGGGCCTAGCGCCGCTGTTTCCCAATGCCGTCCATGCAGTGCAACGCGGCGAATGGGACGATGCCTTGGCCGGGCGCAGCACTATGCGGAGCAGCTATCGGCCGGCAGAACTCCACGCTCTCGCCCGTCAAGTCGAGGTGCGCTACCTCGATGGCGACGGCGAATTGGCCCCCGGACTGACGGCTTTTGTCACCGGTGGCCACACCCGGGCCCATCAGGGTTTTCGCTTTGAGGCCAGCGGCCACACCCTCGTCTATCCCGGGGAACTAATCCCCACCCGCCCCCACCTGCGGCCCTATTGGAACATGGCCTACGACATGTTCCCCTACCAGACCTTGACCCGCAAACAGCAGTTTGCGGCCGCCGCCGCCGCCCAAGGCTGGATCGTGGCTTGGGACCACGACCCGGATGTGCCGTGGAGCCGTATTGTCCAAGACGGCAAAGACTTCGCCGCCCGCCACGTGGAACTTTGACCGCGTTGAGGCCATACGTTACTTTTAACGCTACTTACTTATGTCCTTGGAAGTCATTGAAATTCCCACTGAGCATCGCGACCTGCTCAACCGCCTGTCCGAGCTGATTCCCGACCTCGAACCAGACTCGCCGCAGAGTTTGCAGCGGATCTTCGGCTTGGGGTTGATCGCCCTAACCATGCAAATCACCAATAAAGCCCGCGCCCAAGAGCAAACCGAGCTAGTCGCCGAGTTGGGCGACCTCGCCAAGTCCATGGTCGAGGCCGAAGGCTGGTCTTCGCTGTGATGATCCCCCCTTCCTCGCCCGACCTTTTCAGCCTCAAAGGCCGCACGGCTTTGGTCACCGGCGGCAGCAAGGGCCTCGGCGAAGCTATGGCCTGGGCGCTATCGGCCGCCGGTGCCAACGTGGCCCTGACCAGTCGCACGCTCGAAGAAGCCCGCGCCGCCGCCGCGCAGATCAGCACCCACACCAACGGCCGCGTCCTCGCTTTTCAAGCCGATGCGGCCGACCGCGGCCAAGTGGAAGCCTCGGTGCGCCAAACCAACGACGCCTTGGGGCCTATCGACATCTTGGTCAACAACGCGGGTATCAACATCCGCAGCCCACTAGTCGAACTGCGCGACGAGGATTGGGACGCGGTCATCGCCATCAACCTCACCGGCCCGATGTACTACTGCCGAGCCGTAGGGCCGCAGATGATCGAGCGCGGCTACGGCCGCGTCATCAACCTCGGCTCCACCGTGTCTCAGGTTTCAATCGCCGACCGCACGCCGTATGCCTCCAGCAAGGGCGGCATCGTCCAGCTCACCAAGACCCTCGCCCTCGAATGGGCAGCGCACGGAATCACCGTCAACGCCATCTGCCCCGGCCCCTTTATCACCCCGATCAATGAGCCTCTGTTACAAGACCCAGCCAAGGCGCGGGCCATGATCGCCAAAGTCCCCATGGACCGCTGGGGCGAACCGGCCGAACTGGCCACGGCCGTCCTCTACTTTGCCTCAGCAGCATCCGGCTTTACCACCGGGGCGACTTTAGTCGTCGATGGCGGGTACACCGCTCAGTAGCCCGGTCTAGAGCCGACGGCAGACCCTCCGAAAAGCCAACCGCGTCAAGCCGGGCAAGTACTGGCGCAGCTTGATCAGCAACAACGCGGCGGCGTCTGGGACGCTCTTGCGCTTGCCGGCGACCACGGCGTCTGCAATAGCCGCGGCCACTTCCTCTGCCGACTTGGCGAATTTTTCCTGCACTGGCAGCCGCTTGGTGCCAGCCCGGGCGGCAAACTCAGTATGCACCAAGCCCGGCTCCACCAAGTGCACGCCAATGCCCTGCGGAGCCAGCTCGTAGTCGAGGCTTTCGGCCAAGCCGCTCAAGGCGCATTTGGTCGCGCTGTACACGGCGTGCTTGGGCACGGGAAATTCGCCGACAATACTCGATACAAAGACCAACCGGCCCCGCCCTTGCGCCAGCATCCCCGGCAAAAAGGCGCGGGTGCAGTACATGCTACCGAGCAGATTCGTTTGCACCACGGCCTCGCATTCGCGCACATCCGCTTCGGCGAAGGAGCGGTAATACCCCCGACCTGCGTTGTTGATCAACACGTCGGCCCCATCCCATTGCGCCTCGACCGCGGCGTGCAAAGCCCTGACTTGGGCCCGATCGCCTATGTCGCACGGCACCACCAGCGGCTGGCGACCGCCGCTTGCTTCAATGGCCGCTCCCAGTTGGGCTAGCGCCCCAGCGCGGCGCGCCACCAATACCAAGCGCGCCCCGCGCTCGGCCAGCACAACAGCCAAGGCGCGCCCGATGCCGCTGCTGGCTCCGGTCAGTACAACCCGCTGGTCGTCCCAATTCGTCAATCCGTCAATTTTTTTCATAATGAGAATTTTATGGGCTTATTGTCATTTAGAGAAAATAACACAATAAACTATTTTTAATATACTTATGTCTTTTTTTATATTTTTTTTGTGCATATATTCTCAATATGACAAAATTTTCATTTATTGCCCTGCGCCGAGGTATGTCGTAAGTGCTTTATAAACAAAACACTAGCAAAATTTTCGTCCACTGGCACGAATTTTGCATATAGCATCCCATAGCCATTTTACCCTTAAAAGGAGGAGCCAATTATGGCCACTATCAATATTAAGCCCCTCGCCGACCGCGTGCTAGCCAAGCGTCTCGACGAGGCCGAAGAGCAGAAGGTCGGCGGGATCATCATCCCAGACACGGCCAAGGAAAAACCCCAAGAAGCCGAGATCGTCGCCGTCGGCCCCGGCGGTCGCCGCGATGACGGCGAGTGCATTCCCTTGGAGGTCAAAGAAGGCGACAAAGTCCTCATCGGCAAGTACTCGGGCACCGAGGTCAAAATTGAGGGCGAAGAATACCTGATTATGCGCGAGGACGACATCCTCGCCATCGTAGCCTAAGGGAGGTACAATACTTATGGCTGCAAAACAAATTGCCTTTCGCAGAGACGCCCGCGAGAGCATTCTCTCCGGCGTCCAACAGCTCAGCAAGGCCGTCAAGGTGACGCTTGGGCCTCGGGGCCGCAACGTCGTCTTGGCCAAAAGCTGGGGCTCGCCCACTGTCACCAAAGACGGGGTTACCGTTGCCAAAGAGGTCGAGCTGCCCGACGCCTATGAAAACATGGGCGCCCAGATGGTCAAGGAAGTAGCTTCCAAGACCAGCGATGTGGCCGGCGATGGCACCACAACCGCCACCGTCCTCGCCGAAGCCATGTACACTCAGGGCCTGCAAGCTGTTACCTCGGGCTATAATCCGATGGAGATCAAGCGCGGCATCGACCAAGCCGTCGCCGCGGTGGTCAAAAGCCTCGGCGCACAAAGCAAGGCCGTCCAAGATCACTCCGAGGTCGAGCAAATCGGCACCATCTCGGCCAATGGCGACAGCGACATTGGCCGCCTGATTGCCGAAGCCATGGACAAGGTCGGCAAAGACGGCACCATCACCGTCGAGGAAGCCAAGAGCACCGACACCAGCCTCGACGTGGTTGAGGGCATGCAGTTCGACCGCGGCTACCTGTCGCCCTATTTTGTCACCGATCAGGAGAACATGGAAGCCTCTTTGGAGGACTGCTACCTGCTGATCCACGAGAAGAAAATTTCCAACCTCAAGGACCTGCTGCCCTTGCTCGAAAAGGTCAGCAAGGCCGGCAAACCCCTGTTGGTCATCGCCGAGGACGTGGAGGGCGAAGCCCTCGCCACGCTGGTGGTCAATAAAATTCGCGGCACCTTGCAAGTGGCCGCGGTCAAGGCCCCAGGCTACGGCGACCGCCGCAAGGCCATGCTCCAAGACATCGCCACTCTCACCGGCGGCACCGTGATCACCGAGGATTTGGGCATCACCCTCGAAAGCGTCCAACTGACCGACCTCGGTCAGGCCAAGCGCATCGCCATCGACAAGGACAACACCACCCTCGTCGAAGGCTCGGGCAAGGCCGCTGACATCAAGGGCCGGGTCGATCAGATCCGCAATCAGATCGAAGAGACTACTTCCGACTACGACCGCGAGAAGTTGCAAGAGCGGCTGGCCAAGCTGGCCGGCGGCGTGGCTGTCATTGCGGTCGGCGCACCGACTGAGACCGAGATGAAGGAAAAGAAGGCTCGCGTCGAGGACGCACTGCACGCGACGCGCGCTGCGGTCGAGGAAGGCATCGTGCCTGGGGGCGGCGTAGCGCTTGTGCGCTCCATCGCCGGGCTGGACTCGGTCGCTGGCGAAACCGAGGGCGAAAACACTGGCGTCCGCATCGTGCGGCGCGCTCTTGAAGAGCCGATGCGCCAGATCGCCGACAACGCCGGCCTCGAAGGGGCCGTTGTCGTCGAGACAGTCCGCACCGGCGGCGAGGGCGCCTACGGATTCAACGCGCGCAGCGAAGAATACGGCGACCTGGTGTCCATGGGCGTCATCGACCCGACCAAGGTCGTGCGCACCGCGCTCAGCAATGCCGCTAGCATCGCCACCTTGTTGCTGACCACCGACGCCTTGGTGGCCGAGGAACCAGAAGAGGAAGAAGAGGCGGCGGCCGGCCACGGCCACGGCCACGCGCACCCGCACTAAGGGACGCTTGGCAAACACGCAAAAGCGGGCGGGGTTTTTATCCCGCCCGCTTTTTTTGTTTAAATAAAAAAACAGACCTACATTTGCTGTGCGACGGCACAACTCACTACTTCCCCTAGGACCCACCCATGTCCACTCTATACCAACGCCTTGGCCTGCGTCCTTTCATCAACGCCCGCGGCACCATCACCACGCTCGGCGGCTCCATCATGCCCGCGCCCGTGGTTGAGGCGATGGCCGAAGCGTCGCGCCAATTCGTCCACCTCAATGAGCTGCACGAAAAAGCCGGGGCCCGCATCGCCGCGCTCACCGGAGCCGAAGCGGCCTTTGTCTCTTCGGGCGCAGCCGGCGGCATGCTCTTGGCCGGTGCGGCCTGCCTGACCGGCACCGACGCCCGCGCCATTGCCCAGCTTCCCGATGTTGGCGACCGGCCCAACCAGTTCGTCATCAGCTTGGTCGATTCGCATTACTACGTCCACCAAGGCTTTCGCCTCAGCGGCGGCGAGCTAGTCAAAGTGGGGACCACCAAGTCCGTAACGCTCGACGATTACGTCGCTGGCATCGGCCCCAAGACCGCAGCCGTAGTGTACTTTCTCGGCAGCCAACCCTTGGCCGAATTGCCCGCGCTCGTCGATGCGGCCCACAAGCGCAACGTACCGGTCATCGTCGATGCGGCCGCGCAATTGCCGCCGCGCTCCAACCTGACCGATCTGCCGGCGATGGGATGCGACTTATCGGTCTTCAGCGGCGGCAAGGGCCTGTTCGGGCCGCAGTCATCGGGCCTGATCTTGGGGCGCAAAGACCTAATTGCCGCGTGCCACCTCAACTCCAACCCGCACTCGGCTATCGGCCGCGGTATGAAGGTCGGCAAAGAGGAAATCTGCGGCCTGCTCCGCGCCGTCGAACTCTTCTTTGCAATGGACGAAGCAGCGGTCGTCGCCGAGTGGGAGCACCGCTGCCGAGTTGTCGCCCAAGCCGTCGAGGGCATCGCCGGCATTGAAACTCGTTTCACCAAAGCCTACGAGAACAAATTTCCGCCCGCCTCGCCGCTAGTACATCTGCACTTTGGCGACTCGGCCCCCCTTTCGGCCGGCGACGTAGCGCGCGCCCTCGAAGCAGGTGAGCCGTCGATCCTCGTCAGCGGTGGCGACACCGCGCTCAGCATTGGGCCGCAAACCCTCCTAGACGGCGAAGCCGAAATCATCGCCGACCGCCTGCGCCAAATCCTAATCACTTAATCACCTTTAACGAGGAGCCAATCCGCCATGACCGAAGACAAAACCACCCTCAGCGCCGCCGAAGTAGATGCCGAATTGCAGACTCTAGCAGGCTGGAGCCGCGACGGCATCATCATCGCGCGCGACTTCGTCTTTGCCAACTTCAAGGACATCACCTCGTTCCTCAACCACCTAACCCGCACCATCACCGAGCAGAACCACCACCCGGACTTCTCCTTGGATACCGGCCAGCGCACCATTGCCGTTTCGGTGACAACCCACAGCGAAGGGGCCGTCACCCGCTCGGATATCCTCTTTGCCCGCACTCTCAACGAGTGGCAGCCGGGCAGTTAGTAAGAATTTAGAAGAACATCTTGTGTAACAGGCGCAGGTTGCGGCCTGGCTCGGGCAGGATCTCTTTGACGCGATTGAGGTGATTGCGGTACACTGCATCCGTGGCGTTTTCCACGGTCAGGGCGAAGGTGTGCAACCGTCCCCCCCACTCTGCGTAGTACTGGCTCGAAAGATCGAGCACGGCGTAGCCTTCGGTAGGCTCTTCAAACTGGCCGATCTGGTCTTGTTGCGCAGCCCAGCGCACGGCAATAGTCGCACTCAGCGCCTCAGTGGGTTCGCAGGTCAGACCCAAGTGGCCTTGCAGGGGCGGCAGCCGCGGCAGGGGTTCGTCGTCGAGATCAGTGAGGTGGCCGCGCACATAGCTGAGGGAACCGGCCACTTGCCAAGGCTCGGCTACGTCCCAACCAAAGTTGGCTTCAACGCCGTGCATGAGGACGCGCTCGCCCACAGTCTGATAGAGAAAGAGATCGGCGCGCCGCAAGCTGCGCTCGCCGCTGTTCTTGGGAAAAATGAACCCCTCGATCGCGTTGCGGAAGACGGCCAAGTGTACATGGCCTTCTTCGCGGTGGTAGTCGGCGAACAATTCCAGGCCCAAGCCGCGTTCGCTGTCGAGGGTGCCATTGCCCACCTCGTACGAATAGACAGCCAGATGCGGCCCTTCGGAAAACAGCTCTTCGATGCCGGGAGCGCGAAAAGTGCGCATTAAGGTCGTTCCCAACGTCAAAGTCGAACTGGCGCGATAGTGGTTGGACCAACCGGCAGACCAACCGGCAAAGTCGCGCGGCTGGATGCTGCCAACTCGGCGCGAATAGCGCTCCTCGCGCGGCTCGACGCGGCGGGCGTCAACGCGCCAAGCCGCATTGGCCGCCCAAGGCCCATGCTCCCACTCCTGGTACGCAAACAAAGCACCGGCGTATTCCTCGGCCGGCGGCGTATAGTTGAGCCCAGCCGCGGCATAGTTGCGGTACTCGTACCACAAGCCAAGCGCACCGTTGGTAAAAGGCCCCAGGCGATCGAGGTGGGCCAACACACCGCCGTTGTGCTGGAGCACGCCGTATTCCAGCCCCAAGTCGCCACTAGCTTCGAATTCGCCGTGCTGATAGCGCGAAAACGAGTGGTGCAATTCTAGACGCTGGAGCCAGTCGGGTCCGGTGAGGATTTCACCGCGCCCTTCGAGATGCTGGCGCTGGAGCTCAATAGATACGCCGTGCGGGTGGCCGCTCTCTGGATCGGGAGGGATGCCGTAGTCGGAATTGTACAGACTACCGGACGCGCCTACGTGCCCCCAGGGGCGCACCAAGCTCAGGCCGACTGAGGCATTGCCCGTGCGAATGTCCGTATTGGCGAGCACCCCATGCGGCGTGACAATATCGTTGGCATTGCGCAGACTGCTATCCAAGCGCAGCACCAGTGGGCCGAGCGGCTGTTGGAGGGTCAGGCCGCCGGACAACCCGCGGTTGACGCTCTCCCCCTGATACGTCACCGAGCCCAGCAAACCATCGGGCCGCTCAGCGGGCACATACCCGCGCACCACGTTGACGACACCGGCCAGGGCATTGGAACCGTAGAGCAAGGTGCGGGGGCCGCGCACCACCTCAATGCGCTCGGTGGTCATCGGCTCGATAGCCACCGCGTGATCCGAAGAAGTGGCAGACAAATCGCCGGTGCGCTCGCCGTCTTCGATCAGCAGCAAGCGGTCGCCGCCTAGCCCGCGCAGCACCGGACGCGCCGGCGCCGGGCCCATTGAGCGCTGGGCAATGCCCGGCTCGTAGTCGATGGTCTCGGCAATGGTGCGGCTCAAATTCTGCCGCAGTTTGCTGCCGCTAAAGACGACTTCGGGTGCTTGCAGTGGAGAAACAGGGCGCTTGTATTCGCCTTCGACGAGAATCCCCTCTACCTGTAGAGACTGGTGGCCAATAGCCAAATCGACATGGGTGGTATCCCCGGCGACGACCTCTATCTTAAAGCGGGCCTCTTGGTAGCCGACGTGCAGGCTTTGCAAGACGTGTGCACCGTCGGGCACGTTGGCGAAAAAAAAGTACCCCTCGGCGTCGCTCATCCGCGCCCGTTCAAGCCCTTCGATGACGACGGTAGTCCAACCGACCGGTTGACCGCTTTCGGCGTCGATTACATGGCCGGCTAAAGCGCCAGTCTGGTCGCCCCAAACCGAACCTACTGCTAGGCCAATTGTGGACGCGAGTATCGACAGTAGCCGGCGGCTTGTGGCTTTTATCGGTCGGCTATTTAATTGGCGCACGAGACCGGAGGCAAACTCCGGTCCCGCGGCGCTTTTACCGAGCAAGGCCACAGCCGCTCTAACCACTTCACCCTTCATCGTCGTGGTCGTCGTGTTCCTCACCAGGACCGTCCTCGCTGACGTGAATCTCGACTTCCGACGAGACGAAATCGACGTGGCCTTCGTGGTTGATTTTGATGCGAATGGTCGTCTCGCCTTCCTCCAAGCCGAGGATGTGAAAAGCCCAAGCCCCGTCCTCGGCGTGCTGCTCGACCTCGGCGATGCTCTCGTCGGCAATCTCCCAACCAAGGCTATAGTCATCGTCTTCATCTGGGGTGAAAAAGTCGCCGTCTTCGGCGATAAAGCGCACCGAAAGCAGAGCGGTTTCCTTGCCGTGACCCACCTCGATCTCGCCAGTCACCTGACCGCTTTCAACGCGGACGATCTCGGCACCGCTATTGCGCACAATCAGACCGACAGCCTCGGCATGATCATCGTGGGCGTCGGGATCGACGGGGTTGTCGTCGTCGCCGCAGCTAGCCATAAATAGGGCCACAGCGAAAATACTCAACGCAGATAGACTTCTTTTAAACATGGTGCTAGTCTCCAATGGTTTGACCGTCCACGCGCACTTTTGCTTAGGCGTTGGGCGCAGAACGGGAAGTTTGATACGCGAATTGAATATGGAGAGAGGCACCCACGCACTAAGGCGATTTACCAGCGTGGATGCACTAGCACCGGGGTGGGCCTCGGTTGAGATGGGTAAAGCGAGGAGAAAAAAGAGGGAACAGTATTGTGCGCAACGCGGACGGGCTTGCCCCAGCGGCATTCAACACCACCAGCGCGAGCACCAAGCCGCCCAAAAGGAGCGCTAGGCTGCTCTGCAGCAGGCAAGCCGGGCAGGTCTCGGGCTCGACGTGGCTCTCGTGGCTTTCGTGGCAAAGCTGGTGGCCGAACGGTAGGCCGCCTACTACAGCCGCAAAGAGCACGGTCAGCACCAGCAGGGCCAGCGCCGAAGGCGAGCCTATCGAGATGTTCGCTTTGCGCGTTAGCATGATCTTTAATTTTAGTGGTCCGGCCAAAAAACGCAACTTCAACCCCTAGCGGCCTTGCCCTTCCACTCGATGGATTGGCCGCTTTCGGCGTCGATCACCGGGCCGGCTAAAGCTCGCAGTAGCCGGCGACCTGGGGCTTTTATCGGTCGGCTATTCAATTGGCATAAGCGCACGGGACCGGAGTTTGCCGCCGGCCCCGCGGCGCTTTTACCTATTTACCCTTCATCGTCGTGGTCGTCGTGTTCCTCACCAGGACCGTCCTCGCTGACGTGGATTTCAATCTCCGGCGAGACGAAATCAGCGTGGCCTTCGTGGTTGATTTTGATGCGAATGGTCGTCTCGCCTTCCTCCAAGCCGAGGATGTGAAAAGCCCAAGCCCCGTCTTCGGCGTGATGCTCGACCTCGGCGATGCTCTCGTCGGCAATTTCCCAGTCGAGGGCGTAGTCCTCGTCTTCGTCTGGAGTGAAGAGGTCGCCGTCTTCGGCGATAAAGCGCACCGAAAGCAGAGCGGTTTCCCTGCCGTGACCCACCTCGATCTCGCCAGTTACCTCACCGCTTTCAACGCGGACGATCTCCGCGCCGCTATCGCGCACAATCAAGCCGACAGCCTCGACATGATCATCGTGGTCGTCGGGATCGACGGGGTTGTCGTCGTCGCCGCAGCTAGCCATAAATAGGGCCACAGCGAAAATGCTCAATACAGATAGACTTCTTTTAAACATGGTACTAGTCTCCAATGGTTTGACCGCCCACGCGCACTTTTGCTTAGGTGTTGGGCGCAGAACGGGAAGTTTGATACGCGAATTGGATATGGAGAGAGGCACCCACGCACTAAGGCGATTTACCCGCGTGGATGCACTAGCACCGGGGTGGGCCTCGGTTGAGATGGGTAAAGCGAGGAGAAAACAGAGGGAACAGTATTGTGCGCAGCGCGGACGGGCTTGACTCAGCGGCATTCAGCACCACCAGCGCGAGCACCAAGCCGCCCAAAAGGAGCGCTAGGCTGCTCTGCAACAGGTAGGCCGGGCAGTTTTCAGGCTCGACGAGGCTCTCGTGGAAAAGCTGATGGCTGAAGGGCAAGCCGCCGATTACAGCCGCAAAGAGCACCGTCAGCACCAGCAGGGCCAGCGCCGAAGGCGAGCCTATCGAGATGTTCGCTTTGCGCGTTAGCATAACTTTTGATCTTAGTGGTCTGACCCAAAAAGCGCAACTTCAAACTTGCGCGATGGGCTTGCCTTTTCTCGCCAATGCTTCCTTCTTATGACAATGACCTCTGAATCTGTTGGGCTCTTAACCAGTTTTTTTGCTTTTGTCTGGTCTTCCTTTTTACTGCTAGCCCCCATGCTTATGCTGGGGCTTTTCCTCTCTGGCCTGATCCACGTATTCATTTCCCGTCAGGCCATTGTCGGCTGGCTCCGCGACGATAGTCTAAAATCCGTGACCGTCAGTTCGGCCATCGGCGTACCGGTGCCACTGTGCAGTTGTTCGGTCGTGCCCGTGGTGGCCGAGATGCGCAACAAAGGGGCGTCTCGTTCGTCGTGCATGTCCTTCCTGATCACCGCGCCAGAGACCGGGGCGGATTCAATTTTAGTTACCAACGCTTTTTTCGGACCCATCATTGCCATCGTCCGGCCGGTCATCAGCTTCATCACCGCAGTCGTCGCCGGTATCTTCTGTATGGGGCTGACGAGAGCTGACCGCCATCAAGCCGCGGCAAGCGACCCCGACCATGAATGTAGCCACCAGCATCACCAAGCCCTCATCGCCGACCGGGATGATTGCTATGTCAGCCCGGCGCAACTGAAGGTGTTACTAGTCGATTGGTTGAAGAAAATTGCGCACCGACCATCCACGGGTGGTTCTCGTTCGGCAGCAGTCGCCACCAACGAGCCAGATCTCGACTTCAAAAAGCTGGTCAAGCACATCTTGGGCTATGGCTTCATTGAGATAGCCGACGACATTCTCTTTGCGCTGCTGGTCGGGGTCGCGCTAGGCGGCGTCCTCTTTCTGGTGCTTCCAAGCGAGCTGATGGCGTCCGAGTATGCCCGCTGGCTGTCCTATCCGCTGATGGTGCTAATCGGCATGCCTCTCTACATCTGCGCTTCGGCCAGTACTCCAATTGCCGCCGCGCTAGTCGCCAAAGGGGTCAGCCCCGGCGCGGCGCTGATTTTTTTAATGACTGGACCGGCGACCAACACCGGCACCATCGCCATCATCGTCAGCCAGTTTGGCTCCCGTTTCGCATCCATTTACGTCGCCGCAGTCGTTGCAGTTACCGTCGTTTTTGGCCTCGCCATCGACGCGTTGCTCCTCGCGGCGGGTCTGTCAATTTCCGTAAACCTCAACGCTGGCCATGCGCCGGCCATTCAATTGCTGCAATGGGGCAGTGCTTTGCTGCTTATCGCCCTGATCATCTGGCGTTTCCAAGCCGGTGCCCTGCGCCGCGGCTACGAGGATATGTTGCTCAATCTGCGCTTCTGGTCCAGCACCGGCGATCGGAGTAAAAGCACCTGATCGCGCCAAGCGTCATCTTGCCCGGCACACCAACTAGGTCTGCTTCTGCCCGTATGCACAAAACCGCGACCTCGGGCTACCTAGCGAGCTGCCGGTTATAGCTATCATGGATGCAAACGCTCTACTGATTTTGTCGGCCTACTCAGCCGCTATCTTTGCCGCGGCCCTGCTCGGCGGCAAATTGGCGGCCTTGGGCACCATGACGCACACGCGCACTCAGATGGTAATGAGTCTCGTCGCCGGCTTCATCCTCGGCATCGCCATGTTTCACTTGCTGCCCGATAGCCTCGAGCACATGCCTGGGCCTAGCCCAATAAAAACAGCCGTGGGCTGGATGGTGTTAGGCATGGTGCTGATGATTGTCTTGCTGCGCGTCTTTCACTTTCACCAACACGACTTCAGCCGCGAGGCCAGTGATCGGTGCGATGACCACGGCCCCGGTGTCGTCCATGCGCCGAGTTTGTTCGGCGTTGCCCTCGGCCTAGGACTGCACACCGCAACCGAAGGCATCGCGCTGGGTACCAGCATGAGGTTGGCATCGCCGTATGAAGACGGAGTTGCCTTGGCCGGGCTAGGGGTATTCTTTGCCATTCTGCTGCACAAGCCGCTCGATGCGTACTCCATTGTCAGCATGATGAAATACGCCGGGCACAGCCGGCGCGCCCGCACTTGGGCCAATGTCGGCTTTGCCATGCTGTGCCCAGTAGTGGCGCTGGCCAGCTTTGGCGGGGTGAAATTGCTTGGCCCGCAACAAGGGCCCGTGATCGGCTATGTGCGGTCCTTTACCGCGGGCGCGTTTTTGTCCATTGCCTTGAGCGACCTGCTGCCGGAGATGCACTTCCACAGCCACGATCGCGGCAAGCTCATCGTCTCCCTCCTCATCGGCCTCGGCCTCGCCTACATATTATATCACGTCGAAGCCAGCGCCCTCCACGGACCTATCATAGAGACGCACGCAGGACATTAACTAGATCGCTACCTTCTCCCCGGTCTTTGCCGATTCAATTTCCCGCAAACACAACAGCAGCGAGTTGCGCGCGCTCTGACCGCCTAGCTCCGGCGACGTCCGGCCCTGCGCGATCGCATCTACGGCTTCTTGCAACTCGCCGACAAAACCGTCCTCGCCCGGCAGAGCTGGCGTCCAGACCTCGCCGTCTTTGCCCAATAGCTGCGGCGGCTGGCCCCAAGACGAGTTGTACTTGAGCGTAGCCTCCTCAAAGTACACATCATAACCGTGCTCAAAGGGGCAGCCCTGTTGGGCCAACCAACCGCCCTCGGCGCTGATGGCCATTGAGCCTTCGTACTGGTAGTGGGTATTGATGTACTCGACCGTCTCGTCCCGACCCATGTATGCTTGCGAGCTGACCGCGGTGGGCATTCCAAACAAAAACTGCACGAAGTCGGCGTCGTGGATGTGCAGGTCAATTGCCGGGCCGCCCGTGCGCTGGACATCTTCTGGTGCCCACCACGCCGGGCGCGCGATGATGCGCTTAAAGTGAGCGGCGAGCACCGGGCCGTGTTCCGCATCATCAACGAGCTGTTTAATCAGGCGGAATTCTGGAAAATACCGCAGCACGTGAGCGACCATAAACTGCCGCTGGTGCTGCTCGGCCACGGCCACGATTCGATCGGCGTCGGCCAAGGTCAAGGCAATGGGCTTTTCCACTAGCACGTGCTTGCCCGCCGCTAGTACGCGGATGCTGGTCTCGACGTGCATTGGTGTCGGCAGGCAAATATCCACCAAGTCGATTTCCCCATCGGCGAGCAACTCGTCCAATGTTTCATAGCACCGTATGCCCGACAAGTCCTGCTCCCCGCCGCTGTCGCCGAAATTGCCCTGAATAGCGCGCCAATCCCCGGTGCGCTTTTTGCGATCGCGGGAGACGATAGCGGCAACCTGGCCCCCTGCGACTTGGGCCATAGCCTTGTAGTGGGTCATGCCCATAAAACCGATGCCGACAATACCGATGTTGACCATTATTTTCCTCCTGGTGTGGAATCGCTAGGATAGGCTTGGGGAACGCTGCAAGCCCTGCGATATTTATTGCTCATATAAGCTGGCATCTAAACCCCATCTCTTTCAGAAACCGCGAAGGCTGCTTGGGCCGACCAGAATAAGACTCGGCCCAAGTCAGCGTTAGACTTGCTTGGGCGCGTGTAATTGCCACGAAACAGTTGCGTCGTTCCTCCTCAATATCGCGGTCGCCATTGCGTATTGCGTGATACGAGGGCAATTGATCCTCGGCTAACCCGACCAGATAGACATGCTGAAATTCTCTGCCTTTGGCACTGTGAATCGTCCGACATTGGATGTCAGTGCTCAACGGGAGTGATGCTTTAGAACGCAGGTCGAGTTCTTGGAGAAATTGATTCAACGTCGGATCGCCACCAAGTTTTTGCTGAATACTGTTCGCTAATTCATTCCACACCTGTTTTTCTTTTTTTTCTTCACCGTAGTTTGCCTCGGACTCTTCAAGGGCATCGCGGGCATCGCGCCATTCAAAGACGGATTTTACAAAATCGCGGTACATAAGCCGCTCCAAGAGATGATCGCGTAGAGCCTGCAATAAGGGTTTAGCTACTTCTCCCACCGACGGAGACAAACTAGCGACAACTCCTCTTAACAAAGAGCCTCCATTTAGGCTACTTTCCACATCGGCATCTTCAGGCTGTACATCTACTGAAGCAAGATCCCAAAATGCCTTGCACAAAATAGCCAATTGCTCGCCGTCCCCCGGAGCATTCGCCAAACGCAACGCCGAGTGAATGAAGCGCAACAGGGGCGACTCGAATTCGTTCTTTCGTTTTACGAGATATGGAGACAATCCGGCCTGTTCCAATGCAGCCGAGGCATATTCCAGCAGTTCCGTATTGCGTGCAAGGATCGTACATTGCCCGGGGCAGGGCTTCTTCTTTATATCGCCAGCAATCCACTCCATTTCTTGCTTGTGATCGACAAATTGCCTGAATCTAACAACACCAGAATTCGGCGAGCCAATGGCCGATACGAGTGGCAGCCTGCTCTCCTCCCGATCTAAGTTGTGCCGAATCAGGTTGTTCGCCAGTTCAATCACGTCTGCGGGACACCGGTAGCTCTCTGGGAGTTGGATGACCTTCATCTTATAATCATCCCGAAGTCTTCGGGGTCGCTCGGGATCGGCACCATTCCACTGATAAATCGCTTGGTCATCGTCTGCGACGACAAAAACATTGGCATTGGGATCAGGATAAAGAGTACGCAACAGCAGATCCTGAGCCTTGTTCGTATCCTGATACTCGTCCACGCAAGCGAATGGATATACTGTGCGGTAGTGTTGGGCTATTATCGGCCGTTCGCGGAAGAGACGCAGGCAGCAAACTAGCAAAGACCCGAAGTCGAGATAGTTTTCACCGATCAGCAGGCGTATATAGGCGTTGTAGATCGGTCGGATCCAGTCCCTATCAGCAGTCTGGAACGGCAGCGGCGCATCTTTTTCATAATGGCCTTCCCGCAGCAAGCGATCAATCATCAGTGCGATGCCGCGCCCCGTCACCGCATCCGGCAAATTGGCGACCTCAGCGTCCTCAAGGGCTTTGTCCAATAATAGGAACCGATCGGCCTCTTGGGTGAGTATCTCGAAATCCGGGCGCAGGCCGAAGTAACTGCCGTGTTGGCGCAGCACTTCGGCCGCGAAGGAGTGAAATGTCGTAAGATGCGCCCGATAGGCATCGAGACCGAGCCTCTGCGATACCCGAGCTCTCATCTCATCGGCGGCCTGCGTGGTGAATGTCAACCCGAGAATCTTGAAACGGCGCTCAGGAGATTCTTGAATCAGCCGTGCAACACGCATAGTCAACACCAGCGTCTTTCCCGAACCTGGACCGGCAAGGACCAGCATGGGGCCGTCGTTCCATTGCGCCGCTTCCCGCTGATTGACATTCAGGCATTCCATTTCGAGCATAGTCATTTGTCCGCGAGTTCGATCGCTTTATTGAGAATATCCGCCAGCGGCTGAGGGACCTTGGCGGGTGCTGTCATTTCCGCCACTGCTTCCGCGGCAATTTCTGGTTTGCTATATCGATTTGGCAACGCAGCGAGAACCTCTTGCCAATACTGTCGAGTTCCTGGCTCAGAAGCTGGGCCAGGCTTTTGTGGGGACATGCGCGACTTGTAAAGCTCGCCGAAACCGTTTTCACAGAGAAAGAGCTCTACGTTCTCGTATGGTATGACGATCGGGTCAGCCATATTGGTCCCTTCCAACTGCTCCTTTACGCGGTTTTCGTACTTTGTACGCCCGCTGTCATTATCCAGTACACAGAACCAAGCGATTCCGAGCTGATTGGCAACCTTTGCCAGCATCCCCACATCCGTCTGACTGAATTCCACGCAGCGCACTCCCTTGCGCTCGAGGTCCAACTCAAGTGCTTCGGCAGCTCCGGTAAAGAGGGTCGTCTCCGTCTCGCCCTCGACCAGTAGCCAGCACCGCGAAAAGAGCAACTCGCCGCGGGTGCGGCGAACATGGAAATCGAACTTCCGTTCTTCTTGATTAGTCAGAGTCTCTCGCTGGATCCGATATGATTTG
This sequence comes from Candidatus Latescibacterota bacterium, assembly GCA_965221515.1. Taxonomy (GTDB): domain Bacteria; phylum Latescibacterota; class UBA2968; order UBA8231; family UBA8231. The sequence goes on along the minus strand of OZ244897.1, from coordinate 931,316 downwards.
ATGCCACCGTCTTCGTGGACGAAACGCCGAATGGCCGACGCCTTGACGCTCGCCAGCAAATCACCGCTGTGGGTCGATACCAACTTCTGCCCCGGTAGATCGCCAACAAGACTCATTAGCGAGCGGATGGCGGACGGATGCAAATGAGCCTCTGGTTCTTCGAGTGCCGTAATCGGCTCAGCCGCGGGATCGAGGTCGGAAAGCTGGCTGCGGAGAAAAGCACCGAACAGCAAAAGCACCGTCAGGCTCTGCGTTCCTTCGCCCTGAAACTCCACCGGAATCCTAGCACCCGAACGGGAAGCGAGACTCACTTGAGTACGCGATAGCAAGGAAAAGAGCTTGGTCGGCAGCGCGTCGATTGCCACTACATCGCTGGCACCGAATTCGATTACTTTAGCGGCGTCTTCAAGACGCTGGCGGACCTCCAGCAAGGGTTGATTGGCCTCAATCAACCGACGGTTCAAAGCGACAAGCTCCTTTTCCAGTTCCTCCTTTTTATTTTTAGGAACGCCCAACTCGGCGAGAAACGTGCGCCAGAAGCGACCATTGGCAACAAAATGCCGAGCCGCATCCCGTAGTGCGGAAAGATAGAACGCCGGCACCATGCGCTGAAAAGTCATGAGTTGGGCTACTGCCTTTTTCGGCAAGGGATTACCGTTCGCATCAAGGAAGTCCCAATCCGCTGTGGGTCCGGTGCCGTTGCGGTCAAACGACGACGTAACTCGCAGCGTTACTCTACGGCGGTTCTCATCATAGAAGACGACCAGATCTTCAAGAGCCTGTACAACCTCGTCCTTCCATTCCTCGGATTCCGTTTCGGCAAACGATAGCTGTATCTGAATCGGAGCGGCGTCCGCTGGGGCTGCGCCTGCGTCGGCAAGGTGATAATCGTACTCGTTGAACGGCCCGCGACCACGACCGCGCAACCGTTCCAAACAGATGCGAATCGCCTCCAAAAACGCTGTCTTGCCCGAGTTGTTTTCGCCGATCAGGACTGTCGTTTCGTCGAGCTCGACGTGGAGTTCCTTGATGCAACGGAAATTGCGAATATCAACGGTGGTCAGCTTCATTTGGGAACTCTCGTTTCACATTTTGCGCGGCTGCACCCAAGTGCTCCTCCGCTCTGGCCCATTATTTTTTTCGTATAAGGCGGCTAAATAGGCCGCGTACCCGACCGCTGTCAAGCGTCGTGCTACAAGTCGCGCAAGTGCTGTGCATAATACAACGGCCAAGTCTCAATCAGACCTTCTCCCCCGCCAGGACCGCCGATGAGTTTAATGGCGCACCGCGGCTGGTAGCGCTCCACGTAAGAACGCAAGCTGCGAGCGCGGGTGCGGGTCCCGCTTTTTACCTCGACGGGGATGATTTCTCCATCGAGGTCGCGATGGAGAAACTCCACTTGGGCGTTGGCCTGTTCCCAGCCGAACGTGGGATATGCTACGTGCACATTCAGTTCGTTCTGGACAAAGTTTTCTGCAATGTAGCCCTTGAAGTTAAGGCTTTGTGCCCGTTGGTCAGCATATCTCAGCCCAAGCATGCAGCCGAGCAACCCCACATCAAATAGGTAGAGCCTGAACATGTTCTGCCGCGCCTGCGCCCATAGCGGGGCTTGGGGTCTTCCCTTGATCGGATAACACTTCCGCACCAGCTTGGCGGTCTCCAGCCAGTCAATAGGGCCGCGCAACTGTTGGTAGCGCCGCTTCCGCTCGACTACATCCCTGAACCTAAAACGCTGCACAGAGTCGTCCTGGCAAGTGGCCAATTGACGCGGCACGCTCACAAACACTTCATCGATGTGTTGCGCGTGGATCTTGCCAGCATACTTACCAAAATCTCGTTGGTAGCCCGCGACGAGATCGCGGTGAATGCGTCCGACCCGCTCAACCCGTGCGCGGATACTGCCTTCCACTGCAAACCATTCAGCCACTGCTTCCGGCATACCACCGACGAAATAGTACGCCAGCAGCAAAGGCCATAATTGTTGGTGAACGGCCTGCTCGCGCCGTCGCGCTCGAAATGCCTGCAAAAGCCGCGGCTGCTCGGCGGCCAGCAGAAATTCCTCAAAGCACAGCGGGAACAACGCTAACTGCTGGACCTTGCCGACCGGAAACGAGTCGAGCAGACCGATATTGGAGCCGGAGGCGCAGACGAACGCTTGGGGGAGATCTGCGGCAAAATACTTGAGCGAATCAACCGCGGCTTGACACTCTCCCACCTCGTCGAAGAAGATGAGATCTTGTTCCACATCGATGTCCACATTAAAGCGCAGCTCGATATTTGATAGCACAGCCTGTGGGTCGAGGCTAGCGGCGAACAACTCCGCCAGCCCCGGTTCCAACCGGAAGTCGAGCCTGTGTACTTGGCGGAACTCCTGCGGCCCGAAAAGCTGTTCGATCAGGTAGGTTTTGCCGACTTGACGTGGGCCGTCAAGCAATACTGGCTTGCGCTTTGGTCGTCGCTTCCATTCTACCAGATCGTCGATCAATAAGCGTTGCAAAGAATCGCTCCTATTCTATGGGAAACATCATTTTTACGAAGATAAAAATACAATAAATAGCACTTTTATGAAGATAAAAGTGCGAATTTCGAGCACTTTTTTCAAAAAAAGACGGCACTTATCGGCCCAACTCCACGAACCACTAAGCGTCCTTTTGGCGTTCATCCGCAGGGCTGTTATACTATCTCGCGTCCAGTGCGTTTCTATAATGCAACGAGGAATTACCATGCCCGCTAAAACCTACGGTATGCTGCTGGTCAGCTTCAGCAAACACAGCCACCAGCAGCACTTCATCCCCCTGTATCAGACCCATTCCCGCCTGCGCATCATCGGCGTCGCCGACTACCCCGACATCAACCCAGAGCTACGCGCCTACAACCAACACTGGGCTGGCCAACTGGGCGTGCCCTACTCAGAAGACCTCAACGAGTCCATCGACAATCCGGCCGTCGATATTGTCAGCGTCGGCTGCGAGATCGAGCGGCGGTCCGCCCTCATCGTCCGCGCTGCCGAGGCCGGCAAGCACCTGTGGATCGACAAGTTTCCCGGCGCCACCCTCGCCGAGTCTGAGGCGTCGGCAGCCGCGGTCGAGCGCACGGGCGTCCGAGCAGTCATCCCCGGTTACGCCTATGGCACCCTCGCCCAGCACACCCGCCAAGTCCTCGCCGGCGGAGACTTGGGCACCCTGCTCGGCGTCCACGTCGATGTAATGTTTGGCAAGGGCTGGCCACGCCCGATAACCCAACGGCGCGCTTTTGCCGCGCCCAACGGCCGGTGGAAATATCCCGACATAAAAAGAGAGTTGCTGACCGTCGGCGCATACGCCGTTGGCCTAATCCAAGAATGCCTCGGCCCCATCCGCCACGTCGTCGGCCACGCCGGGGCCTTCTTCTTCCCCGAACACGCCGCCCACGGCTGCGACGATTTTGGCACCCTGGCCATGACCGATGCCGACGGCCGTGTAGCCACTTTGTGCGGTGGGCGCATTGGCACAGCCTCCCATCCCCAAGGCGGGCCGTCGCGCGCGTACCTAATCGGCACCCGCCAGAGTGCCACCATCGACGGCAAAAGGCCCGCGCTAGACGCCTATCTGCGCGACCATAGCACTGGCTACGACTATCAGCCCGCCCCCCAAGACCCCATGCAGTGGCACGGCGGTCCACCCGTGCCAACCGCCGCCCTATCCGGTGACACCGCAGGCCTAGCAGCCGGACTCGACGATTTGGTCGCCGCCATCGACGACGACCGACCGCCCCGCTATGGCGTGCGTCAAGCGCGGGATTTGATGGAAATTATTCTCGCCGGCTACCGCGCCGTCGAGTGCAACGCGGCCGTTGACCTGCCGCTGGAGCAAAAGCTATGACGATCGCCCTTAGTGCCCATCCGGCCCTCGCCCCTCTCGTCGGCCAACTCGCCGCCGCCCTGCCCATCAAGGGCCTGTACTATCCAGCGCGTCGGCCCCCCAACGCCGACCTGCCTTTTTTTAGCGACTTGCCAGCCATGCTCCAAGCAACCAGCCCCCGCGTCTGCGCCTTCCTCTCGCCTTATGCCGATCTCCACCACGACGTCCACACCTGTCTCCAAGCCGGCGTCGCCGTCCTCAGTGCCGGACCAGTCCCCAAGGCCGACCGGCCCATCGCCAGCGGTGGCGTTCATCGCCGGTCGCCCCTGTTTGTCAAGGCACTCCAGCAGCGGCGCGATCCGTCGTTTGCCGAGCCGGTCTATCTGCGCCTGGTGGCCGGTGCCCAAGAGCCGGGATTGCTGCCGGCGTGGTGGGCCATCTGGCGTCAGCTAGCCTTGGCCAGCGACCTGCTGGGCGAGGCCCCATCCCAAGCCCATCTTTGCGCCAACCGCCACGGTCGCGCCTACCAAGTAGCGTTGACTGCCACCGCTGCCGGCGGCGCGGCGATTCAGCTAGTCGTCGCGCCCCAACCAGCAATTGCCGAGCTAACTTTATTGGGCCGGGGCGGCGTAATCTCGGCCAGTGCCGCACAAAGCGGGATTGCCCTAGCCAGCGCCAAGGGAACCCACGTCGTGCCCGACGCGGCAACCCCTCCGGCTGAACTGGCGTGGTTGAGCGATTTTTTAGTGAAAGAAAACGCGCCGAGCGAGCACTCAGACGATGACGGCCAAGCCCTGCTCAGCGGCCTGCGACGGGCACTGAAGACGCGCCAGCCGGTTTGGGTCGATCTTTCTCCGATGAGGAATGCTTCTAAATCCCAAACGAAAGAAGAAAGGTGAAATCAGTATGAACAACGATTATAAGTATGCTGATATACCTCTGACTCCGAAGAGTGCTCAACCAATTATTATGAATAAATTTTCGGGTAGGGTTGCCGAGAGACAGGAAATAGTTGACACCATCGTCAAAATTCACTGCGATCAAGGGGGAAAGCCGCCACAATCCCAAGCCGTTGGCGTTGTCAAGAAGGCATTGGCCGCTCTGAAGTCAGCAGGAAAAGCAGAAAATCCTTCCCTAGGAATGTGGCGAATCGGCTCAAGCCCCGACTCCTCTGAAACAGAGGCTGTCGCAAGCGTCGAATCGCCTCAGCTATCCGATGAGGAAGAAATCACCCAACGCGATCAACCCGATTCGCCCTATGAAAAGACCGTGGGATCGGGGAAAGGTTCGGTTTATCTCTATTACTACCCCGCTTACCGACAGTTAGCAGAATTGAATGGAGAATCTTCTTGGCCGTGCAAGGTTGGCAAAAGTGAGCGCGATCCAGCCACCAGGGTTGAGGCACAAGCGGCTACCGCGATGCCAGAAAAGCCCAAAATCGCACTTCGCATACAAACGGACAAGCCATCTGAACTGGAGAAGGCAATACACAAACTCTTGGTCAAAGAAGGCAAGCAGATGAAAGGAGCTCCAGGCTCAGAGTGGTTTGTCACTAGTCCAAGCGAAATAGAAGAAATTCACGCCATTCTTCTACCCTTAGTTTTCGGCGGCCAACAGGGAGACACAGCAGAGGATAATTCCACATAAACGCATTGTTCGAGAACAACTCGTTCAATCATGCTTCGGCTCTCAAGCTACATCGCTGACCTAATATCTGTCTGCACGAAATCGTCGCCTTTGAACAGCAGAGGTAGCTGGAGCGTCGTAGCCAAAGCGTACGAAAAGGTATCGCCAAAATTTAGACTGGCCGGGTGGCGGCGCTTGCCAAAGCTCTGATAGGCTCTAACTGCAGCCCATAGCTGTGTCTCGTCCAGCGGCGTTAGACGGATAAAAGGCCGCCTTAGAAACTGAACAGCGGCTTGATAGAAGGCATCGCCTTTTCCCATTGCGACGATCATAAGCTCAACGGCAGTAGCTGTAGATACCAGCACCTCTCCATCGCTCAGCATCGCATCGAGAAAGTCCTGATGCTCTTGTTCGTCCATCAGTATGGCCATTAGTGCCGAGGTATCAGCCACCATCATTTCGGCAGCCCCTGATCGTCGTACAGCTCCTCTTGCCAAATTTTGGATGGTGGATAATCATCGTCATAAGGATATTTCGCACGCAACTGGCGACCGACCTCCAGCCAATGAGCCTTCTCCTCGGCGATCTCTTCCGCTGTCATCTTACGCTTCAGTGGAGGAACTTTTGCATCCAAGTCATCGAGGGCCATTTTCAGCACCCGTTCGTGCGCATCGGCATCGGTAAGGGCCAATCGTTCCGCCAATCCCTCGACTTGGGCCTCCATTTCCGGTTTCAAAATCGTAGGCATAGAGTACCTCCTCTCCTGATTTTACGCTGGGTCAAGCCGGATGCTGTGATCGCCGACCGCAGCGTCTCGACAGGGGTTTTCAGCTTAAGAATATTTCGCCCCCAACGCCGCTAACAAACGCTCGGCCCGCTGCTTAGCTTGGACCGCCGACGCCTCTTTTACCTGCTCGTACCCGCGAATGTCGTCTGGCAATTCGGCGATTTCTACGGCTAGCCCATAGCTTTCTTCGGCCAATGCCGGCAAGACCTCTGCAATCAACGCGCAGTACCAGCCAATCAGGTCTCGTTCCAAGCGCCGCGCCTCCGTGTACCCGAAAAGGTCGAAGACCGTGCCCCGCAACCCCTTTAGCCGGCTCAGTAGCACCAGCGCCGGACGCAGGCCCGGACCAAAGCCGATTTTGCTTTTGAGCAAACGCCGCAGCGTCGGCGGATGCAACTGCCGGACGATTTTTACTTCCCCGTCGAACAAGGCGCGCATCCGCTCCTCGCTGCCATTGCGCGTGGCCAACCGCGCGACCTCGTATTCGTCCTTGTACGCCATCAGCTTGTACAAGCCCCGCACTACGGCCCGCGTGAACTGCAAGCCGCCAGACAAACCTCGATCGGCATCCCACACTTGGCGCACAAACTCCAAGTAACGCCGAGCATAGGCCACGTCTTGATAGGCGCACAACTGGGCTAACCGCACCGCCAACTCCTTTTGCCCTTCCGCATTCAAACCCGCCAACGCCGCCAACCCCTCGTCGAGCAGCGCCCGCGCCGCCGCGTCAGCGGCCAACGTTTGCTCCGCAGACCCTTGCTGAGTTCCCAACGCCCGCTCGACCCGCGCCGGATTGGCCACGGCCAAGCGCCCCCAGCGGAAAGCCTGGATGTTGTTTTCTACGGCTTGTGCGTTTAGGACAATAGCTTGCTCAATAGAAGCCGCTTGTAGGGGCAGCACCCCGGCTTGATACGCAGCCCCCAACAAGAGCATGTTGGCAAAAATCGCGTCCGCAAAGAGCCGCTCGGCCAGCCAGTAGGTATCGAGGTAGATGTTGTCCTTGCTCGTGCAGCGGTCGATTAGGGCGCGCAGCTGAGCCGCGTCGGGAAAGGGCTGGGTGCGTGGGTTGCGATTCATCTCGGCATTGGCGATTTCAGCGGTGCTGACCAAGGCGCGCGTGCGCTCGGGCGCGGCGTATTTGAGGTTGTCCGACTCGGCCGCCCGCAGCAGGTCAAACCCCAAATACAGATCGACTTCTCCTGGGAACAGGCGGTTGAACACCGGCTGCTCAGCGGTGCTTATGACAATCGGCGCTTCGACCGGTCCGCCCTTTTGCGCCAGACCGGTGTTGTTGGACAAATACACGTATTTGCCCTCCAGCATGGCCGCGTACGCGATCAGATGGGAAATCGTCACCACCCCCGTCCCGCCTCGACCGATGGCGAAGATCGCATACGGCCGCTCCAGCCGGCACTCCGGCGGCTCGGGCAACTCGTCCAAAGGCTCGGGGCGGCGGCGGCGCAAGCGCGTCCCCTTAGCCGGCTTGACCACGGCAAAGGACGGGCACTCGCCGTCGAGGCACAGCCCGTCTTGGGCGCACTGGGCCTGCCGCACCTGCGTCTTGTCGCCGAATTCGGTCGCCACGCTGTAGAGTGCCGCGCAGCCTTCGGACTGGGTATAACAGTCGCCGCAACCCTCGCAAATATCCTCGTCAATAAGCACGTATTCGTCGGGCGTCAAACCCTGACGGCGGCGACGCCGGCCCTTCTCGGTGGCGCATTCCTTGTCGAGGATGAGCACGGTCGTCCCGGCGATTTGCTTAAACTGATCGAGGGCGGCGGCGTGGTGCTCTAGGCCGAACACCTCGATCCGCTCCCCATCCAAGTGGCGGTAGCGCGTGTGATCCTCGCTGACGATTCCCACCTTCACTACTCCCAACCCCAAAAGCTCCTGCACGACATCCGACACCGGCCGCTGCCCGCCGGGCGTCTGGCCGCCAGTGAGCGCGACCGCGCCGTTAAAAAGCAGCAGGAAGGTGATGTTTACCTCGCCTTGGACGCAGCTTTGGATCGCGCCGCGACCGCTGTGGAAATAGCTTCCGTCGCCCAAGTATTGGTAGATGTGCTGATTGCCGTTGAAAGGTGCCCAGCCGCTGTAAATGGAGCCACCAGCCCCCATCGTGGGGATGTAGAGCACGCCGGAGTCGTAGGCTTCAATCGCCCGAATGGAAGAGCAGCCAATGGCCCCCCCAGGCTTTTCGCGCAAGTCGCGGAAGCTGTTGTACGGACAACCGCCGCAGGACATCGGCGTGACGCGGGGCACAGTCGGATACGTGCGATCGAGTACGTGCCGCAACGCGACAAGACGGTCGGGGGCCGCCCCCAGACGCGGGCCGAGCTTGAGCGCCAATTGCTCGGGATCCACTTCGCCGTGCGCCGGAATCAGCGGCTGCCCGTCCTCGTCCCACTGACCGTACACAGCCTCTACATCGGTTCCCCACAGCGCGGCCTTGACGCCCTCTTCGACAAAAGGGCCTGGCTCCTCAATCACGTAGATGCGCCGCAGTCCACGGGCAAATGTACGGACGATTTCGCCATCGAGCGGGTAGCTCACCGCAAAGTGCAACACCGGTACGCGCAACCCCAAGTAGGCGAGAGCCTGCCGCACATCCGCATAGCTTTTGCCTACAGCCACGATGCCAACCCCGCCGCCGGCGTCCCCATCCACTATGCGGTTGAGGTCGTTGGCGCGAACATAGGCTTCTACTAGCGGCCATTTTTCCTCTACCAGTTGTCGCTGCATGGGCAACGCGCCGGTGGCCATGACGATCTGGTTAAATCGCTTGGCAAACGCGCGCTCGGGCCAGGCGATGGCTGGCCGCACCCCGGCCAAGTCAACCGTGCTCGCACCATCGCATACCGGCGTCACTAGCTTGAGCGCGGTTACGACGCCAGCGTGTCGCGACAGAGCAACCGCGTGCAGCCCCAAGCGAATGATGTCCGCGACGCTGGTCGGATAGAAAATCGGCACCATGCTGCTGCGCAAAACCCAATCGCTGGCCCCAGGCGAGACCGAACTTTTGGAGCGGTGGTCCTCGCCCGACAGCAAGACCATCGCGCCGTTGGCCCCAGTGCCGCTGAGATTGGCCAACCACACCTCGTCGGGAATCCACATCGTACCGTGCGCCTTGCCATACCAAAAGGCATCCACGTCCCCACTGGCCGCAAACTGGCTGCCCAACATGGCCGAGGCCGCCGTTTTCTCGTTGATGCCAAACTGATGCACCGTGCGACCGAGTTGGTTGAGCATTTCGAGCTGGGAGACGATCTGCAAATCTAGCCCGCCTAGCGGCGACCCTTCATAGCCGGTAAAATAGGTCTGATTGACGTGGCCGGTGGCTTGGTCGCGCTGTTGTTTTTCGCGCACCAAGCGCACAATCGCCTCCAGGCCCGTGAGAAAGACCCGGCCATCGCGCTGTAGAAATTTGTCCTGAATGTCCAGCTTCATATAGCAATCCTACGTGAATTAAAAGCGGTGCCCTTGGCACTCCTGCATGAACACGCGAGGCTAGCTATCGGCGTCATCTGCGGATGACTTGATGAATGATTGCGGATGGATCTAAGAGGCTTTTGCGCTACTTTTTTTCGCAACTCTTGTTCGTTATCCAATATTCCATATAATAGACAACAGCACCGCAGACGCACGCCAACCCTTAATCCACAACGTAGAGCTTAGCAATGGCCGAAACGATCGACGAACTCACCATCCAATACGAGGAAGACGGCAAAGTCTTGCGCCAAGAAGTAGCCAAGGAAGTACTCAGCAAAGGGGCTTGGACAACAATTATGTACCTCTACCAAGACCTCGACCGCAAAACCGGCGAGTACGGCCCGAGCAAAGTATCCATTCGCCGCTACCAAAAGCGCGACGGCACCTTTTTGCAGCGCAGCAAGTTCGAAGTGTCAAGTGCCGCGCAAGCGCGCGCTATTTGCAGCAAGATACAAGACTGGTTCCCGCCAGAATAAACGCGCTGTTTACCCTGCTCTGCTAGCGACTTTGACCCGCACGCGGTGCCAACCCGTGCGGCCATCGTATAGATCGGCTCCCGCGTCGGTCCGCGGCTGCCTGTCGCCCGCGCTATCGGTTGCGCGGGCGACGATTTCGTACTCGCCTGACGCGGGCAATTCCCATTCGTAGGCCCACGTGACCCAAATGTTGGGCAAGCGCTGGGTGGTGATCTGCGCCTCGCTCCACGACAATCCGCCATTGGTACTGACTTCGACCGATTCTATCGTGCGCTCACCGGCCATGGCAATCCCGTGGATGACAAAAGGACTGCTTTCGACTCCGCGCAGGGTTTGCAAAACCACCGAAACGCCGCCGTTGGCCGGGTCTTTTACATCATCCCACACCGACAGCGGCGCGTCAATCCGCGAGTTCACGGTCGCCACCGCCTCGTCCGACCACTTGAAAGGCTTGTTTTCGGGCCTGCTTTCCCAATAGCCGAGATAGGGGTAATCGATCAGTTCGATGCGCGTGATCCACTTGGGCATTTTTTGTCCGTAGTGCCCAGGGTTTATCAAGCGCAGGGGAAATCCGTGCTTGGATGGCAGCGGCTCGCCGTTCATTTCCCAAGCGAGGATCACCTCGTCGCGGAGTGCCCGCTCTAGCGGAATCGACGTGGTATAGCCATCGGAACTGTCGCTGTAAAACTTGACTCGGGTCGCCTCGCTTTTAATGCCGGCGACGTTTAGCACTTCCGCCAGCGGCGTACCGCCCCACTCGGCATTGCCCACCAATGGCCCGCCGATCCAGTTGCCAATGCACTGCATGGTCAAGACCTGCCGCTGCACCGGCAGCGCAGTAATATCTGCATACGTCCAGCCGGCGTGCGGCTGGTCCACCAACCCATCCACTACCAAGCGCCAGTTATCGGCCGCGATTTTGGGGTCGTAATTTTTTCCGTTAATCGACTGGAGATAGTGCCGTGCATTGGCCGTAATCGGCGGCAGCGGTAGCACCTCTCCCGCGGGCATCTCCGCCAAGTCCATGTCCATCAGGTCCATGTCCGGCCCGGTCGGCATGCTCTTGAAGCGCACTTCATTGCCGTCGCAGCCCCAAGTGGGAAAAATCGCCGTGGCGATAACCGCCCCGCTCGACTTGAGAAACTCACGCCTAGTTGATCTGTGCATGACAACTCCTTTAGCGAATGAGAGCCAACCCCAGCCCCAACGACGCCCCGGCCCCGATGTCTGCTCCCTTGAAAACCGACTTCCACAACAAGTCGATCCACAGCGGACCAGCCAGCCGCACGGCCACATTGCCGCCCACTTCGGTGAAATCCCCCTCCGAAACCTGCACTACGCCGACCACCCCTCCCTCCGAGTCCGCCGCGAGCGTGGACACACTAGCGACAAAGCCCTTGGCAAACAGCCACCGACGCGGCGTGGCCCCCAACTCGACAAAATAGGACGCTTGGTTGGAAAACGGACCGCCGCGCCGCTTGTATCCCACCTCACCCCCCGCGTAGAGCGGCAGTGGGTAGAGCGACAGCCCGGCCAACAGCCGCGCACCCTGTGCGGAATAACCGGTGCCAAGGGCCGGGTCGTGCTCTCGGTCGTATCCGCTGGGCAACGCGACATCGACCTGCGACGACAGCACCAACCGGCCTGCGGTGAGTTGGTATTTCGCGCCGAGATGGACATCGCCCAGCCCCCAAGTGATGCGCTCGACAAAGGTATCCTCAGACACCAGCCGTCCTGCACCGACCTGCCCGGTCAGCGTCAATCGCTCAAACAACCCGTACTCGCCGTATGCGAGGACTTGGCGGGCGCGGAATTGATTGTCGTCCATGCCCATGGGCGCGCGGTTGCCCATGTCGTTAAATACCTCCGTGGCCGAGTAGTCAATCCCCGAGATTTTGGCGTAGTAGCCCCCCCGAGGCTGACTCCAAGCCCCCGCCCAGACTTCGCCTGACCAACACAGGGCCAACAGGCCTATTGCTAACCAACGCACTTGCCAACCTCTTTCTGCGGTACAATCCGCTCGTAGAGTGCCAACAGCTTCTCGGCCTCAGCTTCCCAGTTAAAATGCTCTTCAGCAACTCGCCGCGCCTGCGCCCCCTTAGCCTGCGCTGCCACGGGGTCGTCGAGCAAACACCCGATGGCCTGCGCGTGGGAGGCCGGATCGCTCGGATCGGCGAGCAGTCCCCAATCCCCCGTCGCGCTAAACTTGCGTATAGAAGGTAAATCACTGGCAACTACGGGCAAGCCACAGGCGAGGTACTCAAAGAGCTTGGTCGGCACGAAGGAGGCCAAATTCTTGGGCGAGACCTGCCCTGGAATCAAACCGATCTGGCACCCGGCGATCACCGCCCCTAATTCGTCGTACGGCACGCGCTGTTCACTATAACATATCTGCTCTTCCAGCCCCCAGGCGCGCCGCCGGGCCTCGAACCGCTGCCGCAGCGCCTGCGAGTGAAACGCCCCGACGCTCAACAGGCGGGCCTGGGGATGGGTCTTGGCCAGTTCGCGCATGATTTCGAGCAGGAACAGCCCGCCCCGGTCTTCGGATAGCGAGCCAATGTGGACCAGGGCGCAAGGCCCTAGCCGACTGCAACCGGGGGAAAACCACTCCAAGCGCGGGTAGTTTTTCACGGCCACAAAGGGGCGACTGGCAAAGCGATCGCCTTGCTCTTCAACCACGCCGACCACCGCCGTGACAAAGTAACGCGCTAGCAAGCGCTCGCCCCAATTGACCAACCACGCCAGCGGTCGCCGCAGCCGTTGGGGCACCCACGGCCGCACCATGGCTACCAGGGGGAAGTGCTCGTGGACATCGTAGATGACCCGGCGACCGCAGAGCTTGAGCACCGCCCCCACCGGCAACAGCTCGGGGTCGTGGAAGTGGAAGCAATCGGCGTCGGCACTCAAACCAACCCGCAGCAAGCGACACAGATTCACAAGCCGCTGGCCAGCCCCTCGGGCCAGCGGTACGGTTTGCACGCGCACCCCGGCTCGCTCTCCACACCACTCTGCCAGCCCGGGCCCCACCACCGTCACCGCGTATCCGGCCCGCGCCAGAGTCTGCGCTTGTTTGTAGAAAATCCGCGCATCAAACGGGCTGTGGACATTGGTCAGGTGGTACACCTCAGGCGCCGCCAAAAAGCACCTCCCGGCTTTGTGGGCCGCAATTGAAAAGCAAATCCAACACCGACATCTCGGCGACAAAACCCGCGTGGCACTGGGGGTACTCTGGGTGTTGAAAGCGGGCAAAGCGGCATTCAAGACCGGCTCCGGCAAATGCCTCGGGGTCCAAATACGTCTTCGCAGCTCCGGCTCCCGACAGGTACACCTGACAGTCGCACGCCTTGGTCATATCGACCAAGCGCAAGGTCCGCTCGTCGCGCAGGTCCAGCTGCGAGCTGAAGCGAACTTCGACTTCCAAGTCCAAAAGCTGCAACAGATGGCGCAGCAGGGCCACGTTCAAATCGAGCAACTGCGTCCACTGCTCAGCGTATAAGTCCTCTATCGCCGGGGCGTAGGCAGCGAAAAAGGGCGCGTGGCCGTAGTGCCAGCGCAGGGATTGGCAGTGCTTGCGCCGCCAGTCGCCGTCGGGCGGGATTTGCACATCGCATATTCGCTGCTGGCCTCGGCCCCGCGTCAGCACTGGCACGGTCAGCCATTGCCAGCCAGAAGCCGTGCGGATGCGGTTGCGGTTGGTCAGGCTGCCACGGCTGTATTGCACGTCGTCGGCCAAAACCCACACGTCGGCTTGCCCCACCTTGTGAAACAAGCCCAACCAAGGCAGGAAATTGGGTTGGTGCGCCGCCAGCACCCGACTCATTATCGCACCCATCGGAGCACGTCAAACGCCTCGGCGTACTCGACCATAATCTGCCCACCCCGGGTCCGCGCCCAGCTCCATATAAACTCCTCTTGGGTGTACGGACGATGCTGTTGCGACTGGTAGCAGCCCAATGCGGCGATCTTGGTCTGCACGTGGGCGCGAGTGAGGACGCAAAAATGTCGGTAGTCAAAGCTCAAGTTGTTCCACGGCAGCTCGTAGCCGAGCACAGTGACGGTCTTGAAGGCGCGCAGGCCCTCAATGTGAACGGTCTGGTGATCTTGATGCAGATCTTGCGCACTGGGCAAGAACACGGTTGCTGGATCGATTTCCCTTTTCATGCGCACCAACTCTTCGAGGATTTCTTGGCGCATGTGGGGCAGGTGTCGCACTTTGTACTTATAGACCAGCAAGTTGGCCGCGGGGACCCCCAGCACTTTTGTCCCCTCGCGCACCTCCTTTTCCAAAATGTCGGCCGGAAAGGGCGGCGGCACGGACTCGGCCGCCGTGGAAAAGGCCGCGTAGTACACCTCGCGCCCTTCCTCCACCATGCGGCTGATCGCCCCTCCGCAGCCGAGTTCGCCATCGTCGGTGTGGGGCGCCAGCACTAAGACCCGGTTATTGACCGACACGACAATTGCCTCCTATTTCGGCCAACAGTTCGGCCAAGCCGCAGCACACCCTTTCTACGGCCTCGTCGCTCAAGCCTGGGAACATCGGCAGGCTCACCACCCGCGCTAGCACGTGCTCGGCCACGGGAAAATCCCCCGGGCCATAGCCTAACTCCCGCTGGTAAAACGGCGTCAAGTGGCACGGCGGCCAGTATATGCTGCCCGCTTCAATCCCCCAACGAGCGCGCAACTCGGCGACCACCCACTGGCGGCTTTTGGCGGCTTTGGCGGGCAAGCGCACGGGAAATTTGTAATAGGCGTGTACTCGGTCAGCAAATTCTGGCAAGAGCACCTCGCCGCAGCCCAAGCGCGCCAGTGTGCGGCGATAGCGGCTGGCCAGCCGGTTGCGCCCAGCGGTGTGTTCGGCCAGTCGCGCCAATTGCCGCAAGCCCAGCGCCGCGCTCAGTTCGGGCAAGCGGTAGTTGTTGCCCAAGCGCTCCAAAGAGCGGCCCTTGGCGCTGACTCCGTGCATGCGGAAGCTGCGGGCAAAGTCGGCCAAATCGCGATCGTTAGTAGTCAACATGCCGCCCTCGCCGGTCGTCAGCGGCTTGGTCGGAAAAAAAGAAAAGGCCGCCGCATCGCCCAAACTTCCCGCGGTCTGGCCGCCTGCACTAGCGCCGTGAGCGTGGGCCGCGTCTTCGAGCAGCAACAACCCGCGGGCGCGGCAAAACGAGCGAATGTCTTCAATGTCAGGCGCGATGAGACCGGCGATGTGGACCGCGACTACGGCCCGCGTCTTTTGCCCAACCTCGGCCTCGATCTGCGCCAAGCCGCTCGACAGCGTCTGCGGGTCAATGTCGCACAAAACGGGCCGGCCGCCGGCCAACAGCGCGGCATTGGACGAGGCGATAAACGTATTCGTCGGCACCACCACTTCCCGCCCTTGGACCCCCCAATAGCGCAAGGCCATCTCCAGCGGCGCGGTCCCCGAACTCATCGCCACGGCATGTTCCGTGCCCGCACATGCGGCAAATTCTCGCTCAAATCGCTCCAAATACGGCCCCATCGTCAGGCGGCCGCTGCGGAGGATAGCGGCAAAATCGTCGAGTAGCGCAGCCACGTCCTCCTCGGGGATACAGGGCCTGGTCTGGGGGACTTTAGGCGGCACGGTCGCGCCCAATTTCCCGCGCTAGCGGCAAGCCTAGCGCACTGCTTTTCAAACCACCGGTTGCTAACACCAATACCTGCACGACAAAAACTCCTCAATCAACAGAATGCACTGCAACATACACAAATACACAAAGAGGCGCGTTTCCAGCAAGAGACAGCACCCGCCTGCCGCCTGCTTCCTTTGACAAACAGGACCGTGCCTTTAACTTTTGCACCATGAATCCAACGCCGAGAAATCCCACCCGCGCGGTTGAGATCGGCCGCACGACCATTGGCGGCGGCTACCCCATCGCCGTCCAAAGCATGGCCGCTACCCGCACCCAAGACACCCAAGCCACTATCCGCCAACTGCGGCTCTTAGCCGCGGCCGGAGCGGACGTCATCCGCGTTGCCGTAGATAGCAAAAAAGACGTGCAAGCCCTCGCCCAAATCGCACCTACTGTTGACGTGCCGCTATCGGTGGATTTGCAAGAAAACTACCGCTTGGTGCGCAGCGTGGCGCCGCACGTAGAGAAAATCCGCTACAACCCCGGGCATCTCTACCACCACGAAAAGGACAAGCCGGTCGCCGACAAGGTCGCCTTTATTGCCGACGAGGCCGCCAAGCACGATTGCGCCCTGCGCGTGGGGGTCAACTGCGGCTCGGTCGATCCGGCCCAAGCCGCACGCTTTCCGGCCGCCGACTCCATCTCGCCGATGATCGCCTCGGCCTTAGAACACTGCGAGTTACTCGACGGTTTGGGCTTTAGGCGCTACTGTGTCTCGCTCAAGGACTCTGATCCGGGCAAGGTCATTGCCGCCAACACCCGCTTTGCCCAAGAGCGGCCCGATGTGCCGCTGCATTTGGGCGTCACCGAAGCCGGCATGCCTCCCGAAGGCATAATCAAGACCCGCATTGCCTTTGAACAGCTCATCAGCGCCGGCATTGGCGACACCATCCGCGTCTCGTTGACCTTGCCGTTTGACGACAAAGGCGAGGAGATCAAAGTCGGCCGGCAGATTCTCGACGACATTTACTCGGGCCGTTTCCGCTCGGTCCCCAAGTTGCTCCCGGCCGGGCTGAACATCATCTCCTGCCCCTCCTGTTCGCGGGTAGAAAACGAAGCCTTCATCGACCTAGCTCATCAAGTGCGCGCGCTAACCGAGTACGCCCGCGATCACCAGATCACCATCGCCGTCATGGGCTGCCGGGTCAACGGCCCGGGCGAGACCGACGACGCCGATTTGGGGCTGTGGTGCGCCCCCAATTTCGTCAACCTCAAGCGCGGCCCCCAGCTCATCGGCCAATTCCCGTACGACGAGGTTCTCGACGTGCTCAAAAAGCAAGTTGACGAGCTGATTGCAGTTGGCTAGGCCTTTTGGCGCTGAGATATGCCAAGCGCAAGCCGAGATACCAACCAACGTTAGGAATCCCATGCAAAACCCGATCAAAGAACAACTTGCCCTCGGTCAACCCTCAATTGGCTCCTGGCTCAATCTAACCTCGCCGCTAGCCGCCGAAGTCATGGCTGCGGCCGGCTTCAAATGGCTAGTCGTCGATGCCGAGCACTCGGCCTTTGACCTCGGCCACATCGCCCATACCTTCCGCGCCATCGAGGCGCGGGGTGCCCTGCCTTTGGCCCGCGCCTGGGATCACGACCCAACCACGGCCGCCCGCCTGCTCGACGCCGGAGCCTGGGGGCTGGTCTTTCCGCACGTTAGCACCCCAGAGCAGGCCGAACAACTAGCCCAAGCCGTGCGCTACCCCCCGCACGGCAACCGCTCGGTAGGCACCGGCCGCTGCGTCACCTTAGCCCCGGACTATCGCCAGTGCTTTGATGACGCCGTCCTCTGCATTCCGCAGATCGAGGACCTGACGGGCATTGAAAACGCCGAGGCCATCGCCGGCGTCAAAGGCGTTGATATCGGTTTCCTCGGGCCGGGCGACCTAGCCATGTCTATGGGCGTCGCCGCTGGCCACCCCGACCACGAGGCCGCCTTGCAGGCTTTTCGCGCTGGCTGCGCCAAAGCCGGCAAACCCAGTGGCATCCCGGTCAAGGATGCCGCCGAGGTCAAACAGCGCATCGCCGAGGGCTTCCAGTTTATCGACTTCAGCAACGATATGCGGTTTTTGCAAGCCACAGCCCAAGCCGCCTACCGCGAAGCCACGGCTGGATGAACATCGTCAACTTCGGCTCGCTCAACATCGACCTCGTTTATCAAGTCGAACACATCGCCCGCCCGGGCGAGACCATCGCCAGTTGGTCTCACCAAGTCTTTGCTGGCGGTAAGGGCGCCAATCAATCGGCGGCCCTAGCCCGCGCGGGCGCCGGCGTCTTTCACGCTGGCCAAGTCGGCAAAGACGGGCAATGGTTGGTCGATAAATTGGCCGGGCTGGGCGTCGATGTGCAACACATTCGCGTCGGCGACCAACCGACCGGCCACGCCATTATCCAAGTGGACCGCCGCGGCCAAAACAGCATCGTCCTTTTTGCCGGGGCCAATGCCCAAATAGCCAGAGGGGCTATAGACACCGTGTTATCCCGTTTTGATCGAGGCGATATCCTCCTCTTACAGAATGAGATAAACGACATTTCCTATATCATCACCTCAGCCGCTGAGCGAGGCCTGATGATCTGTTTAAACCCCGCGCCCTTTGGCCAGCAGGTTCGCGCCTATCCCCTCGAACTGGTCGATGTGCTCATCGTCAACCAAACCGAGGCCGCCGGCCTTGCTGGCGCCGCTACACTCGCGGCGCTGGCCGCACTCTACCCCCACGCTCAGATCGCGCTCACGCTAGGAGCCGCTGGCGTCCAGTACCGCTCCCCAACCGAGGAATTCTACCTGCTAGCACCGCAGGTCAAAGCGGTCGATACAACGGGGGCCGGCGATACTTTCATCGGCTACTTTCTCCACGGCCTAACCGCCGACATGACGGCGCCAGACGCTATCGATCGCGCGGTGCAAGCCGCGGCTTTGTGCGTCACCCGCCCGGGCGCGCTGGATTCAATTCCGGCCGCAAGTGATATAGACTAACCCATTGTAGCAGAAAGGAATATGTATGCCTAATATCATGCTCACCACCCAGTTCCAAAACCCCGAATTCGCCTCCCGCGAGCGCGAACAGGGCCTGCAAAAGCTCCGCTTTCTAGGCACCCTCATTCCCGAACCACCCGTCCTCACCGCCGAACACGCTCCCGACCTGATCGCCTCTATCGCCAGTTCATCGGTCTATACAGACGAATTTTACCAAGCGGCCGAGGACTTGCGCATCGTCGCCCGTTGGGGCGTCGGTTTTGACCAGGTCAATGTCCCAGCAGCCACGCGCCACGGCGTGATCATCACCGTGACGCCGGTTCACATGGACGCGGTCGCCGAATACGCCATTGCCCAGTGGATGGCCACCCTCAAGCGGGTCTATACCCTCAATCGCCTCTCCCACCGCGGCGACTTCTCCATCATCCGCACCTATGAGGCCCAACACACCACTCTCGGCCTGTACGGCTGCGGTCGCATCGGCCAACAGGTAGCCCAGCGCGCCGTGCCACTGTTGGGCCAAAACGGTCGCCTGCTCATCTATGACACCCGCCCCGACATCGCCGACATCGCCGCCCAATACAAAGCCGAAGTCGCCGACTCGCCCGAAATGCTCTTTGGCCAATGCGACACGATTTCGCTCCACGTCTCGGGCGACGATCCCATCGTCGGCTACGACTTACTCAGCCAGATGCAGCCCCACGCCTCGCTGATCAATCCCTCGCGCGGCAATCTCGTCAACGACGCGGACGTCCATCGCGCCATTGAGGAGGGAAAACTCTATTACTACGTGGTTGACGATCCAGTCAACGACACCCGCGCCATCCACCAGGACCACCCACGCATCATCTGCACCAACCACAACGCCGGCATTACCGTCGAATCCACCATGCGCCTCGACGCCAAAGGCATCGAACAAGTCTCAGCCGCCATCGCCGGCCGGCAACCCGAACACATCCTCAACCCAGCGGTCCTCAACCACCCACGGGTCAAGGCGTGGCTCAAGGAGTGAGCACGTGAAAATAACCCGCTTCGCCGTCACGCCGCTCAACAATCGCGGCCTGCTGCTGCAAGTCGAAACCGACGCCGGCCTCACCGGCTTAGGGGCCCCCATGAACTACGAACACGGCCGCACCGTCGAGCGAGCCATCCTCGACATGGGCGACTACCTGATCGGCCGCGATCCCCTACAAATCGAAGACCACTGGCAGACGCTTTACCGCTCCAGCTATTCCCGCCAGATGCCGATCTTGTTGGCAGCCCTCAGCGGCATAGAAATGGCCTGCCTGGACCTGTTGGGTAAAACCGCTAACTTACCTGTGTGGAAGCTATTGGGCGGATCAGTGCGCGAGAAAATTCGCGTCTATGGAGCCGCCGGCGGCTCCACCCCAGAGCAAGCCGCCCAAGCCGCCCGGCAGCGCGTCGCCGAAGGCTTTACAGCACTCAAAACCACGCCCTTCCCCGCCCCGGTGCGGCTCATCGAAAATCCGGCCGGCATTGAGCGAGTCGTGTCCCACATTGCGGCCATGCGCGAAGCCGTCGGCCCGGACATCGACCTCGCCATCGACTTCCACCGCGCCACCAGTCCGGCATTGGCCAAAGTGCTCTTGCGCCAACTCGAACCGCTAAGGCCGCTTTTCGTCGAAGAGCCGACCCGTTCGACCGACAATATCGGCCCGCTGCTGGAACTGACGCGCTCGACGGCCATCCCCATCGCTACCGGCGAGCGCTGCGCCACCCGCTGGGGCTTCCGCCAATTGTGCGAGCGCCAGGCCGCCGCCATTGTCCAGCCCGATATCCGCCACTGCGGTGGCCTGCTCGAAATGAAGAAAATTGCCGCCTTAGCCGAAGTCCACGAGATCGCGGTCGCGCCCCACAACGCCGCCGATCCGCTCGGCATCGTAGCCTCGGTCCACGCCATGGCCGGCACCCCCAACTTCCTGATCATGGAATACGGCGGCGGCGGCGGCGAAGGGTTTTTTACCAACCCTTTGCAAATGCAGGATGGATTTGTGGAATTGCCCCAAGGACCGGGGCTAGGCGTGGAAATTGACCCAGACGGCCTAGCGGCGGCTACCCACCGCGGCCCTTGGCGGCAGCGGACCATGCGCCGCCACCCCGAGGATGGCTCCTTGGCCGATTTTTAGTCAGCCACGCCTTACAGCGGCATGTATTCCAACCCAAAGACCCGCTCGACAAACCAGCCCAATCCGCAAAGCCCAATCACGGCCGACACCACCCAGATGACCCGGCGCTGATAGGACTGCCGACTAAGCCAAGCGATCAGTGGAAAAACCAGCGCGACAATGGCTACCTGACCGATTTCCACGCCCGCGTTGAACGCAAACAGCGAGGCCGCCAGCCCCCGCGTGGGTAGGCCCAACTCGCGCAGCACATTGGCGAAGCCAAACCCGTGTACCAAGCCAAAGGCAAAGGTGATCATCCAGCGGTACTCCAGACGCTTGAGCCAAAAATTTTCCGCGGCGACGTACACAATACTCAAGGCGATGCCAGCCTCAATCCACTGGCTCGGCAGCCGGACGATTTCGAGTGCCGCCAAACAGAGGGTGATGCTGTGCGCCGCGGTGAAGGCCGTTACGACCTTGACCAGGCTGAGCAGCCGCCCCCCGACCACGATTAGGGCCAACAGAAACATGACGTGATCGTAGCCGAGAAAAATGTGCTCCACCCCGAGCACCGTAAATTCGTATAGCTGGTCCCACAGCGACTTTTCGCCAGCAAAGGTCTGCTGCGGCGCTTCAGCCGAAAACACGGCTTGGACCAGCGGCTGACCGGGCAACATAACTTTGGCCAAATTTTTGTGCGCGTCCCCAAAGCGCTCCGGCCAACCGACCCACACCTCCAACTCGTTGACGGGTGTTTCCATCTCGGCGCTGAAGTACAAGTTGGCAAACATATTGCCCTGATTATCTGGGGTGATGTCCCCCCTATCGCGCACGAGGGTGAGCAACTCGCCGTTGGCCCGCAGGCGCATCTGCTGTTCGACAAAGGCGAACACGTCGTCGAGCCCGGCTTCTATCTCTTCGTAAAACAGCAGGCTGTCGCCGTTTTGATCGATGCCGATTTTGAACAGGTCGAAATCGTCCATCCGCACGCGCACTTTGAGCGCGGCGTCCTCGGCGATCAAATTCGTGTAACTGGTGTTGAGCTTGTGGGCACGGACTGGGCTAGCAAAGGCCACAAACAGCAAGGCGAATGCCAATATGAGCAACAAGCTAAGGCGTGTTTTCATTTTTCTTGTTTTAGTAAAGAGCGGATATACGCAGCAATCTGCTCGCGGTCTTCCGCCGATAGGTGTCCATAGCCCGGCATGGAAGTACCGGGCATTCCCTTTTGAATCGTTCGGGCGATGGCGGCTTGGCTGTGGCCGTTTTTGTAGGCCGCAGGATCGCGGAAATCGCGCGGGGGCGACTGGAGCGTTGCCGCAATCTGACCATCGCCGCGCCCATCCGGGCCGTGGCACATCGCACACCCATTGCGCATAAAGAGGGCTTTGCCTTGGGCTACTGCACCTTGGGCCTCGTCGCGCTCCTCGGCGCAGCCGGCCGCCAACGCCACCAACGCCGCCAACGCTATCGCGGTGTTAATCACTGCTTTGCAGTTCAAAGCTAAACGTCGTCCCCGTTCCCAACTTGCTCTGCACGCTCACTTGCTCGCCGTGGGCTTCGGCGATGTGGCGCACAATGGACAGGCCCAAGCCCGTGCCGCCGAGGTCGCGCGAGCGCCCCTTGTCAACTCGATAGAAGCGCTCGAAAATTCGGCTCAAGTCCTCGGAGGGGATGCCAATGCCGGTATCTTCGACGTAAATCGTCAGGCGATCGGCGCCCGCTACCGGCCGCGTGCCAAGGCAAACTCTCCCGCCAACGGGCGTGTACTTGACGGCATTGTCGAGCAAATTTATGAGGGCGTGTTCAATCAATTTGGGGTCGCAAATCACCTTGACAGACGGCGGAATGTCGCAGTGAATGGCAATTTGCTTTTGCGCGGCCGCTTGGCTGACCGAACCAACCGACGTATCGACTAAGGGCTTCAACTCGCAAGGGACCAGCGCGACTTCGAGTTGATCGGACTCCAGCCGCGACAGGTCGAGCAAATCGCCGAGCAAGTGGGTCAGGCGGTCGGCGTGATTTTCGATAATGCCAATGAAGCGACGAGCCGTCGCCCGGTCGTCAAGCGCCCCATCGGATAAAATCTCGGCATAGCCCTTAATCGCTGTCAATGGCGTACACAGCTCGTGGGACACATTGGCCACAAAGTCGCGGCGCACCCGCTCCAGTTGGCGCAGGCGCGTAATATCGTATAGGACCGCCACCGCGCCAATGCACTCGTTGCCTTCGAAGACCGGCGCGACCTGCATGTCCAAATGGCACTCTGGTGCTCCGGTCAGCTCCACTTCCATGGCGCGCGGTCGGCCATCGGCCAAACACCCGGCCAAGGCATCTTGGATCGTCGAGTAGCGCACGACCTCGGCGGTCAACAGCCCCTCTAGCGGCGGGGTTAAGCCAAACAGGTTGGCCAGCGCCTTGTTGGCCAGCACCACCCGGCCCTCGCAGTCGATGACCAAAATGGCCTCGGTAATGCTTTCGAGGATGACCTCTAAGCGGTTGTTTTCGCTCGCTAGATGATCGACGCGCTGTTGAATGCGCTCGGCGAGTTCCTCGAGCGGACGCGCCAATTCGGGATGGAATGCTTCCAGCCAAGCCGAGTCGCCGAGCGTCGCTTCGTCGAGCTGGCGCAACCACGCTCCCTGCCGCCGGGCCGTGCGGCTCCAGAACCAGACTTGGCCGCCAGTCCACAGCGCAGCCAACACGAGCGCAAGGACGATGTGCCCACTCCACCAGACGCACGCGGCCAAAAGCGCGTTGCCCAGCAACAAGCTCCATCCTAGGCGCACCCTATCGTCCTTCTCGGCGAAAACGATAGCCCAGGCCGCGCACGGTTTCGACCCACTCGGCTGCCGCTCCGAGCTTTTCGCGCAGGCGGCGGATGTGCGTATCAACCGTGCGGCGATAGCCAATGTACTCGTAGCCCCACACCACCTTGAGCAGTTCCTCGCGCGACTGCACCCGCCCGCGCCGCTGCGCCAGGGTCGTCAACAGCTTGAACTCGGTCGCCGTCAACTCAATGGGATCGCTATCGAGTTGCACCTGACATCCCACCGGATCAATGGCCAAAGGACCAGCCACAATCGGCGTAGCTTCGGCTTTGCCGCGGCCCTGGACGCGGCGCAAGATGGCGCGGATGCGCAAGACCAACTCGCGCGGCGAAAAGGGCTTGACCAAGTAATCGTCCGCCCCCAATTCCAAGCCGACGACGCGGTCGATTTCTCCGGCCCGTGCTGTCAGCATCAAGACCGGTATGTCCTTAGTGCGGGGGTTTTGCTTGAGCAGGCGGCAGACCTCTAAGCCACCGATGCCTGGCAGCATCAGGTCCAAAATTATCAGGCCGACCAGCTCTTGCTCAATCGCGCGTAGGGCCTGCTCTTCGTCGGCGGCTGGCACGACGGCAAAACCGGACTGTTCTAAATGGTATGAGACCAAAGCGAGGATGTCGGGTTCGTCCTCGACGACTAGGATTTTGTCGTTCATCCGTCTTTTTCCTCCCACCAGCTTTCTTTTTGATGGCGGACGATGCGCCCCTCGACGAGGAACACCACGTTTTCGGCGATGTTGGAGGCGTGATCGCCGATTCGTTCGAGGTGTCGCGACACCAAAATCAGGTAGATACCGCGGTTGATGGTATCCGGCCGAATCGACGGCGCGTGCATGTACGTGAGCAGTTCGCGAAAAATCTGATCGCGCAACAAGTCGAGTTCCTCGTCGCGCTGACCCACAGCGCGCGCCAAGTCCACATCGCGGCGCACGAACGCATCTAGGGCATCCTTGACCATGCCTTGGGCCAGCTCAGACATCCGTGGTATATCGATCAACGGTTTGAGCAACGGCAGCTTGTTGAGCACCGCGGCGCGTTGGACGATGTTGATAGCTTCGTCGTTGATCCGCTCTAGGTCTTCGTTGATTTTTAGAATGCAGGCCAATAGCCGCAGGTCGCTGGCCATCGGCCCTTGGGTCGCAAACACCTTCAAGCAGGACTCTTCGATGCCGATTTCCCAATCGTCGATTTTCTTGCCGCCCTCAATCACGACCTGCACTAGCGCGTCGTCGCGCTCTACCAGGGCGCACACGGCCTGCTCAATGGACTCCTCGACGGCCCCACCCATTTTTAATAAGTCCTGTTTGAGCTCGTCTAATTGCTGGTCGAATCTTCGTTCCATAGTGATTTTTCGCCTCAGCCGAAGCGGCCGGTTACGTAGTCTTCAGTCTGTTTGCTGCGCGGGTTGGTAAACATGTCTTCGGTCTGGCTGAATTCGATCAAAGAGCCTAGATAATAGAAGGCCGTATAGGTCGAAATCCGCGCCGCCTGTTGCAGATTGTGCGTGACGATGATAATGGTGTAATCGGCCTTCAGCTCGGTAATGGTCTCCTCAATGCGCGCCGTGGCAATCGGGTCCAAGGCCGAGCACGGCTCGTCCATCAGCACCACCTCCGGCTCGACGGCAAGGGTCCGGGCGATGCACAGCCGCTGCTGCTGGCCGCCCGACAGGCTCAGCGCATTGTCCTTGAGCCGGTCTTTGACCTCGTCCCACAGCGCGGCGGCCTTCAGGCTTTTCTCCACCGCCTCGTCGAGCACCCGGCGGTGGTTCTCGCCGGCGATTCGCAGCCCGTAGGCCACATTCTCGTAGATAGACTTGGGGAAGGGATTGGACTTTTGAAACACCATACCCACCCGCCGCCGCAAGTCGATCACATCGCAATCGGGCGCGTAAATGTCGCGGCCGCTGACCTGCACCGAGCCTTCAATGCGGGCGGATTCGATCAGGTCGTTGAGGCGATTGAAACAGCGCAAGAGCGTCGATTTGCCGCAGCCGGACGGTCCGATAAACGCGGTTACTTCGCGCGCCGGAATGCTCAGGTCAATGTCGTACAAAGCCTGAGTCTCACCGTAGAACATGTTCAGGTTTTCCACCTCGACAATGGAATTTGCCTGGTCTGAGGCTAAAGGCTGGCTCATGGCATCTCCTAAAAAGCCGCCGTGGCGTATTTCTTGCGCAATTTGTTGCGGACGACAATCGCCGTCAAGTTCAACAGTAGGACGATGGTCAACAGCATCAGGGCCGTGGTGTACACCATCGGCCGGGCCGCCTCCACGTTGGGCGACTGGAAGCCCACATCGTAGATGTGGAAGCCCAAGTGCATAAACTTGCGCTCCAAGTGAAAAAATGGCGCGAACGCATCGAGCGGTAAATCCGGGGCCAACTTGACGACGCCAGTAATCATCAGCGGCGCGACCTCGCCGGCCCCGCGCGCCGTGGCCAAGATGACGCCGGTGAGAATGCCCGGCAGGGCACTGGGCAGCACCACGCTCCAAATCATCTGAAATTTAGTTGCCCCCAAAGCCAGCGCACCTTCGCGCATCTCTCGGGGCACGGCCGCTAAGCTCTCCTCTGTGGCGACGATGACGACTGGCACCGTCAGGAGGGCGAGCGTCAGCGAGGCCCAGAGAATGCCGCCGGTGCCAAAGGTCGGTGTCGGCAAGGCATCCGCGTAAAAGAGCTGGTCTATGCTACCGCCAACGCCGTACACAAAGAAGCCCAATCCGAACATGCCAAAGACAATAGAAGGCACGCCCGCCAAGTTGTTGACCGCAATGCGCACGAGGCGCACCAAAAAACCCTGCCGGGCGTACTCGCGCAGGTAGAGCGCCGCCAGCACCCCAAACGGCACGGCCGCCAAACTCATTAGCATCACCATCATCACCGTGCCAAACAGGGCCGGGAATATGCCGCCCTCGGTGTTGGATTCGCGCGGCTCGCCGGCGACAAACTCCCAGCCCTTGGACAAATAGGTCTGGACCTTGGCCCCGACGCCCATCAAATTGGGCCTATAGGCGCGGACGATGGCGGCCACTACCACGCGGCGCGTCTCCCCCCCGGCCAAGACGACCTCCACTTGCCAACGCTCCTGCTCTGCCCGCAACTTGTCCAAGTGCCCCGACAGCGCTTCGTGCTCGTCCCACCGGGCCTGGAGACGCACTTGGTTTGCCGCCAGTTGGGCGTCGTTTTGCTCGCGCTGCCAGCGCCGCTCTTGCCGGCGCAAGTCATCTATAGCGCGGTTGAGCTTGCCCAGTTCGCCGCGCTCTAAGGCGTGGATGCGCTCGCCTAGTTCGCCGGCTTGGGCCATCACCTCCTGCAGGGCTTCCCAACCCCCTGCGCCTTTTGCCAGCAGTTGCTCTTCCTCGTATAAGGCCGCGATAAAGCCGTGCATATCGCCCCACTCGACCCGCTCGAAAACCACGGCCTCGGCCGGGGTGGCGCGCTCGGCAATCGCGTCTTCATCTACCCAGCGAAAGTCTTGGCCATACACATCGCGATTGCCGACCTTTAGCTGCACCCGATAGTGCCCGGCGGCCCCGGGAATGGACTGGCGATCGACCAGTTTGCCCATGATCGGCGGAGCGTCTTTGAGGCGCAACAGGGTTAAATTTTGCGGCCAGAACACGCCCGCGCCGTGATAGACAATAATCCCCACCAAGCCAGCGATCATCGCCAAACACAGGGCCAGTGCGCCGCCCGTAAGCCAGATAAAAGGGTCGCCCCGTCGCCAAAATTTCATCACAGTCGATTGTATTTATCCCGCAAGCGTTGGCGCACGATCTCGGCCAGCGAGTTGATAAAGAAGGTGACCATAAACAGCAGCAAGCCACTGAGGAAGAGCACTCGATAGAGCGTTCCCTGGTGCGGCGCTTCGGGTAGCTCCACGGCGATATTGGCCGCAATGGTGCGCATGCCATTGAAAATGTTCCAATCCATGATTGGGGTGTTGCCCGTGGCCATCAGCACGATCATGGTTTCCCCAATGGCGCGGCCCAGGCCGATCATCGACGCCGAGAAAATGCCCGGCAGGGCCATGGGCAACACCACCTTGATGGCCGTCTGCCAAGGCGTGGCTCCCAAGGCCAGCGACCCGGCGCGCAAGTGGCTGGGCACACTAGAGAGCGAGTCCTCGCAGATGGTGAAGACCAGCGGAATGACCGCAAAGCCCATGGCAAACCCCACGACCAAGCAATTGCGCTGATCGTAGCCAACGCCGGCGTCTTGCCGCAGCCAGCGCAAGAAGTGCCCGTCAAAAGCCAGTTGCTCAAAAGCCGGCCCCAGCGCGTACGCCAACCAAGCGACCAGCAAGGTCACCGCGCCGAGCAAGTATATCTCCCCAACGCTCTCCACCGAGCGCACCCAAGACTCTGGAGCATATTGCCAGCCCCAAGCCGCAGCCAAAACTACAGCGGGCACCGTCGGCAAAAGCAGCAAGGTTCCCAACAAGTGCGATTCGAGCAGTGGCGCCAGCCACAAGCCAGCGAGAAAGCCCAAGATGACGCTCGGCAACGAGGCCATGACCTCCACCGATGGCTTGACCAAGCCCCGCACGCGCGGCGAGGCAAATTCAGCCGTGTAAATCGCCGCTAAGACGGCCAACGGCAACGCAAAGAGCAGGGCGTAGAACGTCCCCTTAGCCGTGCCGAAAATCAGCGGCACCAGGCTGAGCTTCGGCTCAAACTCATCCGTGCCGCCCGTGGACTGCCACACGTATTGGCGGCCACCGTAGCCCTCGTACCAGATGGCACCGAAGAGCACCGCCGTGCTGATTTCGGGATGGGGGTGGTCGAGGGCAAAGCGCCGCAACCACCCGTCTTGGCCGAGGGCCAAAAACCCGTCGGCCTTGGGGGCAAAGACCAAGGCGGTCGCCGGGGAGTCGCTCGGCAGGTGGAAGGCTGTCTTGGTGGAGGTTAGATGGTGTAGGGCGATGACCCCCTCGGCATCGGTGGTGACAAACTGCTTGTCGCGCCGCGAGGCGGCAATGTGGGTAACGGCTGACCCATGGGGGGCAAAAGTGTGGATTTTGCGGTACGACCGCTGGCCGTCTTCCTCAACCTTAAACCAAGCACTAACGTGGCCGGCGGCGTCGCCGACGACCAGCGAAACTTCACCCAAAGCGTACCCCAGCGCCGAGACTGCGACCTCCGCAACGGCCATGTGCCCGACCAACTCAGGCGCTTGCTCGACTGCACCCAGCCGCCACTCGTACACTAGCCCCCGGTCCGTTCCCACCAGCAACTGGCGAATGCGGCCGTCTAGCAGCACCTGCGTGGCCTTGCCGTCGAAATCAGCCGTTAGGTCATATGGCCTTGCTTTGCGCTCGCCTGGGCCCAATAGGCCCTGCTGCTGCTCGGCCACTACTACCACCAAACGGCCACTGGCCGTAATCGCCGCGGCGGCCGAGCGACCGTCGTCCCCTTGCCGAAAGGCCACTTGTACCAGCGGCTCGCCGGCCGGATCAACCGCGACGAGGCGCTCAACCGCAAACTGCGGCACCACTTGGCGCTGGCCGCTTTTATAATCGAGTTGGAAACGGACCTGCGCCACCAGCAAGTGGCCGTCGTCGGTGCCCAGCGCCAAAACGTCGTTTGGCATGCGCTGGGCGGCTGTTACTTGGCGGCCGGTCAGCTCGGCTGGCCGTTGGCGGCCGATGATTTGGCCATCATCCAACCGCAACAAATCCACCCCTTGCGGACCGATTGCATAAGCGGTCTGGTAGTAGGGATCGAGCCCAATGGCGAATGGGCCGGCTACTTGCTGGGCTTTTTCTGCTGTTACCTCTGGCGAGCCAAACAAGGGCCAGGCCTCGGAGAGGACGAAGAAAAATATCCCCATGACAGCGGCAATAATGCCGACGCCGCCAATGGAGATACAGCGCCCAGCCAGCCAGTCAAAAAGGCGCGCTCTCGGCGTGATCCCGCGCTTATATGGCTTTTCACCCACGCGCTTGCGTCCTTAGATATCCAACTTGGCCAATTCTGCTTGAGCTACTTCAAACGGCACCGGCATATAACCGTCTTTGACGACAATTTCTTGACCTTCTTTAGAAAAAATAAACTTGCAGAACTCTTGCATTAGCGGATCCATCGCTTGGCCGGGTGCCTTGTTTATATAAATGTACAGGAAGCGTCCGAGGGGATAAGAACCGTTTAGTACGTTTTCCATCGACCCTTGTTTAAACGCCTGTCCCTCAGCTTTGGCCAAGGGCACGACGCGCACCCCCGAAGTCTGATAGCCAATGCCGCTGTATCCTATGGCAAAGCGGTCTTCGGTGATCCCCTGGACTACCGAGGCCGAGCCGGGCTGTTCTTTCACTTGGTCTTTGTAGTCGCCTTTGAACAGGGCCTGCTTTTTAAAGAAACCATAGGTGCCCGAAGCCGAGTTGCGGCCGTAGAGGCTGATCTGGGCCTTGGTCCAATCCCCTTCCAGCCCCAACTGGCCCCAACTGGCGATGTCATTGGCGAACTCGCTGCGCCGGGTCTTGGAAAAGATCGCATCGACTTGCGGTAGGCT
Organism: Candidatus Latescibacterota bacterium; assembly: GCA_965221515.1. Taxonomy (GTDB): domain Bacteria; phylum Latescibacterota; class UBA2968; order UBA8231; family UBA8231. The sequence continues at coordinate 901,016 of OZ244897.1, read as the reverse complement.
CAACCCCTCGATGGGGTTGTCCTTGTTGACAAAGACCGCCAGCGCGTCTAGCGCCGCCCGCAAGGGCGTTGGCTTATAGCCAAAGGCCTGCTCAAATTTGTCCTCCTCGCTCGACTTCATCGGCCGCGACATCGGCCCAAGCTGAGCCGTGCCTTCAATTAAGGCCGGCGGCGCAGTGCTAGACCCCTTGCCCTCAATCTGAATCTTGACGTTGGGATAGTACTTGCGGAAGGCCTCCAACCAGAGGGCCATCATGTTGTTCATCGTATCCGAGCCAATGCTGTTGGCGTTGCCAGACAGGCCGCGCACCTTCTCGTAGGGCGCAATTTGCTCATCAACGGCTATGGTCTGCGCTTGGACGCCGGCGGCCAACAGCCAGCCCATCAGCGCGACTCCACTCCATTTTATCTTCATCAGCCCATCTCCTAGGGTTTGTGTTGCATTCGCGTGTCGCATGGATAAAATCTGGGTTACAATAAGGCTAAAATTTACCGAAAAACGTCAATCGCCCTTGGACATTGGCCGCGCGACCGGTGGAGGACTCGACGATCACATTGGGCATCAGGTGAACGGCTTGGGCGGCGGCGTAATCGAGGCCGGCGATCAAGAGCAAATCTCGGTTGTCCGCAGCGTCGTAGGACAGCGCATCCAAGCGGCCAAAGCCCCGCAACGCGGCACTCAGTGGCAGCGAGCCAAAGGCTGAAATTCCGCTGATTACTTGGGCTTTGCCGCCAGCCCCGGCCTGCTCGTTGGTGCGCGAGAAGACCTCTAACCCCGCCTTGCTTTTTGCTCCTTGCCAGCCGACGAAGCCCTTGAAGGTCCGCTCATTGCGACCGGCTGGCTTGGCATTAAAGTCGGCGTAGCCTTCCACTATCAAGCGATCGGCAGCTTTAAAACTCAGCGAACCATACAACTTCTTGCCGTGGTCGTCCTCCGGCTGCTGGCCGGGACCATTGCCGACCATCAGGTAGTAACTCAACCGCCCCGACCCGCCCTTGCAAGCCACGCCCAAGTCGGCCGAAGCACCCATCTTATTCCAGTCGAGCACGGTCTTGGCTATCGAGCGGTACCCCCAGACCTTTTCGGCCACCGCCCACGTCGGCGTCGCCGAAAGCCCTAGGTATATATCCGCATCGCCCAACCCCTTTTTCCACTGTAAATAGCCGTGTTTGACGAAGGGTTCCATCTTCGCATCTTGGGCAAACCCCGCGTCCTTAGACTCCAGGCGAAAGCGAATCGCAAAGTCGGTGGCGACGTCCTTTTGATAGGTGAAGTACAGCCGGCGGAACCGAAACGCATTGCGCTGGCGCGGCTGCTTGGCATCAGCCTCGTCGGCGGCCAATACATAGTAGTAGTCGTAAAACATAACGCCCTTGATCTGGCCTTTCTCCGCTTGCGCGGCAAAGACCCAGCCTAAGAGCAACACACCGAGCGTCATCACTTTTTTCATCTGTGTTACAACTCCTCCTTATTGGGCGTTTTTTTAAAAATGGCCTCACCGCGCGACGCTTCTGTTACAGAAATGTTACAAAACGGTGACGTTTTCCTCCTGCGCCCCGCGGTAGTAAAGCCTTTTGTACGGCCCGGGCAAATACAAAAGCGGGATGGGTGTAAAACCCGTCCCGCTTTTTGTCTGCCTACTTGTTTTTTATATCGTAGTCCCCGCTGGAATCACCGCGTCTTTGGGCACGACCACGATCCCGTCGCGGATGTAGTAATTTGCATTTTTGGGGATCACGCGGGCGTTGGTTTTTTCCACAACCGAACAGTAAAGCGGTGCTCTTCTTCGATGAGATCGGGATCCGTGCCGTTGTGCTCTTGCATACCTCGAACAATCCTTCGTGGCACACCAAGCCCATTGGCCTCAATGTATCGGTAGTCGCGCATAGTCTCCTTGAGCAATTCGTTTCGAGCGGCTCGACATCCGTCGCGCATCTTTTCTACCGTCACTGAGTTCGGCAGCCGCCCAGGTGAAACGACCTCGATCCGGTCAGCATAGATAGAGAGTTCAATGTCAGTACCGATCATCGTATAATCGCGATGCACAACCGCATTGACAACCGATTCTCTAATAGCCGACAGTGGGTAGTCCCAGCGTTCAACGCGCCTTGCGCCTTCTAACCATGCCTCTATATCAATAGCGCGTTTTACGAACTCCATAGCCTGTTCAACGACCCCGCTTTCCACCTCTTCTCCACTTTTAGAGAATGTTTCCGGCAGAGGTGGATATGGCCGCGGCAGGTCGGCGTTCGGCAGTGTAAACAGCGAAACTACGGGACCGCGCAGCATGGCTCGGGCCTTCGCGTCGTAATCTTTCTCGGTGCCAGAATACGCGGTAGCCGTGATGCCGGCTTGCTTCAGATACTTATTGGGGTTCTTGCCGAACAGCAGCAAGCCGCCAACAGTCCCCATGGCGTACCCTCGATCCCAAACCATCAGTTCCGTATTCACCAGCAACTTTATCCAAGATTCGGGGTCATCCTCGGCTGGGTGTTCCTGTTGGCGAATATCGCGAAAATAATTGACCAACCTCCGCAAATCAAAGTCCTCAAAAGACGATCCCGGTAGCACCTTGCGGTCATACTGAATGCGTCCAGACTGCATGTACAGTCGCATCTCCTCCTCGTCGCTGGCGTCGCGTGTCGTCGACCCCGCACGAACTTGCGTAACCCAAGCGGAGCCCCGCTTTGCTTTGTAGGGCTTGTCGGGCGAGTCCGCGGGAATCGACACAATGCCTATAATTTTCCCGTCGCTCCATGCAAACGTTTCCCAAACGGGCATTGTAGCTGGTCTAACATGGACACGCGCAATTTCCATAACCCATTCTTCCGCTTTCTTGGAATCGCGAGTCAGTCCCGAGACTGTGAAATCGTCTTCCACACCAAGAAGAATGTGTCCGCCTTCCAGATTCAGCAGAGCGGCGATCTCTTTGGCCAGTTGCTCCGGTTGTATGTCGTCTCGCTTGAACTCGACGCCAGAGTTCTCGCCATTGCGTATCAATTCTGCTAGTTCGGTTCTATTCATGCTCTCCCTCAGAATCCATACTTTAATCGCCGCCGCTTGAAAGCCGCCGCTCCTCCTTCGAGAATTTCCTCAACCAACTTTCGCACTGAAGGCGTATCGATTGAGCCTATATACTCGGGATCGATGCGTGCCTGCCCTTCGTCGGCCTCACCCGCAGCGGTCAGTCCGAGAATCAACTCGGCGTCCCCCAAGACCGGAATGTTGGCGTTGTGAGTCGAAAAGATAAACTGGCGACGACGTTTCCCTTCGCGCATCCGGGGCACCACGCCCTCGGTAATAAATCGGTTATCGAGATCGTCCTCCGGCTGATCGACGATTAGGGGGTCTTCGGATTCAAGCAGCAACAACAGCAGGACGGCGGTGGCTTTTTGACCTTTAGACAGTGCCTCAAGTGCCTGCCAAGAAGGCGGCTTGCCAGCGGGCGCAGTGTTGAGTTGGATCGCTGTCGTTGGTGGTAGCTCTAACTCCTCAATCTGCATCAGAACATCAGGCGGGGCTTTGGCGAGACGCTCTGCCTGGGCCGACGTAATTGCGTAGATTTTCTGAACTTCCTCCGTACCAGTCATGCAACAATTGACAAATTCTGGCAACGAGAAATCGGGTGCCCCCCTAAGCCTTTCAATCGCCTCGGAAAGGCGACCATCTATCTTTTCTTTGAGCAGATTGAGGAGCGGTTCCCTATTGCCCGCTGCGGTTACTTCGACATGGACACTACCGCTGAGTTTAGTGTTTACTGCCCTTGCGGCGCGGTTTACGAGCCTGAATTCCTCCGCTTTGACATCTTCCCACTCCGCCAGTAACGTACGCCGTCTTTCTACAGACTCTTTTTCCAATCGTTCGAGCAGGGGCAAGCGCTCGCGTAGTGGGCGTAAACTTTCAATCTCGCGCCGCAGACGCATGAACTCCTCCCCATCCACGGCCGATTTGTTAAGCTCGCGCAGTATCTTGTTATAAGTGGCTTCAACCTCGTCCTTGCGCTCGCTCCAACGATTGCGAATTCCATCAATTCCTTCGTCAGCCCGTTTGAGAGCTTCCGCAAATTGTCGTGCCACCTGTTCTATATCATGGCTCAAGTGTTCAAGAACTTTGTCCGCCCCGGCGATAACCTCCCTGTTTGGCAGTTCTTCAAGAGCCTTCGGCGACAAGAACGCCCGATCAATCGGCAACTCTTGGCGGAATACCTCTAGGCACTCTCGCAACGCCTTCACTCGCTCGGGGATTGAATCAATTACCCGTTCTTCACGAACGAGAAGACTCTGCTCTCGCAGGCGATCTTCGAGTCCGGCTTCTCGAAATCGCTCGAGCATTTCCTCAAGACTAGGCAGCGTCAACAGTCTCTCGTTGATCTGCTGAAGCTCGGAGCGGACATCCAGGATGGCCTGTCTTGTCTTCTGAAGCTCTCTTCGCAAGTCAGTTTTACGCCGCTCGAGAGACGCATCGTGCTCCACGAAGCGATATAGTAGCCGAGTTAGCTCCGCACCGCTTTTAGTAAGTTCCGCTATCTCGTGCTGTCCGTACACTTCGACACGGGGAAGAATATCCTGGGGAAGTAGATTCGATATCTGCCCGCTCTCGTCGCGAACCACGGATGGGTTCGGAATGGTTCGTTCAATCAGGTACTCCTGCTTGGCTGGGCGATAAGAGCGTACACGGATCGAAATTTTTGTCCCACTCCGCAGTACCTGATGGACGATCCCTCGGTAAGCCTTGCGGGCCTCCTCGCCGCTAGGCTCAAGGCCGAGTACGCAGCGCAAGCTTTCAATGATCGTAGATTTTCCAGCACCGCGCCCTCCAATAAGGACGTTCAGGTTGGGGTTGAGATGGATAGCCGCGCCATCCAAGAATCCACCTTCCCACGCCAAGGTGAGAAGCTCTGCGTGATCCTCTGGCCTGGGATCGCTGTTCAGACGGATCCGCGAGTCCGGGTCAAGAAATGCTTGGCGCAGGCCGTCAATAGTAATCTCGGCCATCTTGATCCAGCACGAAGTGCCAAGATCGCTTAGGTGGCTCGGATCGCTGACGTCTTTCGCATTGAGTACCGCCACGGGGTGCTCACGCCGGTACTCGGCGTTCTTATTTTTTAGAATTGACCGCAGGTCATCAGGAGAGTCGTCAACTGGACCAGGCAGAGAACAGGCCAGCAAATTGGGTGATTGCCAAGCGTTTATACGCGATTGTCCCGACAGCTTGCGGAGAAGACCGCCGTCAGAGGCTATGTGGGCAGCGATACAAACTGCCCCCCAGTTGTGAGCCTCGTCTAGAAACTCCATGACATCGTACTGCCCGGTGGGCGATTCTTGGTGCTCTCGTCGAATTCCACAAGCCCCTAAAATCCGTTCTAACTCGTTGAGATCTGTCGCAGGGTCAAATAGGCAGAGCAAATGAACCCCATCTTTAGTCACCGCCTCAAAACCGGGAAACACCATAATTCCGGCTGACTTGGAACACTCAATCAGGCTCGCCGCAGAGCGGACGCGATAGTGGTCTGTCACAGCAATTGCTTTGATCTTCTGTTCTTGGCATGCCTCAATGAGCGCTGCGTTATATTCGCTCTCGTTTGTAAACGATGAGGATTTGTCATGTGCGGCGAGGTATTCAAACGGATTCACTTGTAGCGCACACTTAAAAAAATGCGCTCCTGATGGAAGCCGTTTCATGTCCGTCTCATTCATGATTTTCTCCCTATATATGACTCTCATCCCTCGTTTTTATATCGTAGTCCCCGCTGGAATCACCGCGTCTTTGGGCACGACCACGATCCCGTCGCGGATGTAGTAATTGGTCGCATCGGCCTCGACGCCGCGCTCCTTGTTGGTGATGCAAACGCCCGCGCCGATGCGCGCGTTTTTGTCGATAATCGCGCCAGTGATCGCGCTGTTGGCACCAATTCCCATATCTGGAATGCCTTGGGCGGCATTGCGCTGTCGATCCGCCGGAGACTCTTCCGAATCTGCCCCCATGACGATGGTGTGGGCAATCTGACAATTGGCACCAATGACCGAGCGGATCCCGATCACCGAGTGCTCGATCTGAGCCGACTCAACCCAAGAGCCTTCGCAGATAATCCCACGCTCGACGTGACAATTCTCCAACCGCGCACCGGCCAGAAAGCGCGCATGGGTGTAAATGGGTGCGTCAGCTCGGTAAAAGTCAAACGGCGGCCGCCGCTCGGTCAGCGCCAAGTTGGCCTCGTAAAAAGAGCGAATCGTGCCGATGTCTTCCCAATATCCGTCAAAGGTGTGGGCAAAAACGCCCACCTTGTCGATCGCGCCCGGGATGATGTGTTTGCCGAAGTCGTCTTGGTCGCTGCTCATCAGCAGGCTGACCAAAACCTGGGGTTCAAATACGTAGATACCCATAGAGGCCAGATAGCACGCCTGCGGGTCGGCAGCCGCGGGCAGTCGCAGCGCGTCCAATTCGGCGGGGTCTTGCGGCTTCTCGCGAAAATCCACAATCCGCCCCTGATCGTTCACCTGCACGATCCCCAGCGCGGGTGCAGCTTCCCGCGGCACCGGCTTGACCGCAATCGACACGTCCGCGCCCCGCGCTCGGTGCTCCTCGACAAAGGCGCGGTAATCCATGCGATAGAGATGATCGCCCGACAGGATCAGCACCTGGTCGGCCCGGCGCGAGAGCAAGTGCCTGAGCTGTTGGCGCACCGCATCGGCCGTGCCTTGATACCAAGCAGCGCTGTCTTGGGTCTGCTCGGCTGCTAATATCTCGACAAAGCCATCGGAAAAAGAATCAAAGCGGTACGTCGTGCTAATGTGGCGGTGGAGCGAAGCGGAATTGAATTGGGTCAGGGCGAAGATGCGGTTGACCCCAGAATGCAGACAATTGCTGATCGGAATGTCGATTAAGCGATACTTGCCGCCAATCGGCACCGCCGGCTTAGAGCGCAGCTGGGTCAGCGGAAAAAGCCGCGTACCCTGCCCGCCTCCGAGGATAACTCCAACGACGTCTCTCATAACTGAAAACTCCCGCTAAATAACCTTATCTTATAGTTTTTTCTCACCATAGCAAGCCCACCACGAGCGAATTGGGCCGCCGCGCAAAATAGTATATTTTATCTCACCGAAGGAGCAGCCTTATGGCGGGAAAATTGCAACACAAGACGGCCTTGATTACCGGTGCTGGCCGGGGCATCGGGCGGGCCATCGCCGAGTGCTTTGCCGGCGAGGGAGCACAGGTAGCGGTCGCCGATATAGACGCGAGCACCGCCCGCACCACAGCCACCGAAATCGGCGCGTTGGGCTTGGCAATGGACGTGTCGTCTAAAGCCTCAGTCCGCGCCGCCACCAACCGCGTCCTCGACGAATTCGGCCAACTCGACATCCTCGTCAACAACGCCGGCTACTTGGTCTATACCACCTTTGAATCGTGCAGCGAAGACAACTGGGACCGCATCGTCGATGTCAACATGAAAGGCCCTTTCTTGTGCGCCCAAGCGGTCATTCCCCATATGAAGGAACGCCGCCAAGGAGTGATCATCAACATGACCTCCCTAGCGGCCAAGACCGGCGGGCTCGCCGCTGGCCCGCCCTACGCAGCGGCCAAAGCCGGCGTCCTCACCCTGACCATCGGCCTCGCCCGCGCCCTGGCCCCCGACCAAATTCGCGTCAATGCCATCGCCCCCGGCGTCATTGACACCGCCATGACCGCCGCCCCCGAACACGATCCGCTCAAGGCCTCCATCCCCCTGGGCCGCTCCGGCCAGCCCGCCGACGTAGCCAACTGCGCCCTGTTTCTGGCTTCGGACGACGCCCGCCACATCACTGGCGAGACCATCGATGTCAATGGGGGTTTGTACATGGACTGATAGGGGGCGGTTTCAAACCGCCCCCTATCTACCTGGATACGTGTAAAGGATTTTTAATCGCGACCAGCGGCCAAGTCGCGCAGTAGAGCCGCGTAGCTTGCCGCCCCGTCTCGTTGCCAGCTTTCCAGCAGCGCCGATCCGACAATGCCGATTTCGGCTTGGCCTTGTAGCTGGCGCAAATCGTCCCCGCTGCGCAGGCCAAAGCCAACGCCCAGCGGCAAGTCGGTCGCTTGGCGGCACCGCGCAATGAACCGATAGAGTTCCTCGCCTAAGTCGGTCTGGCGGCCGGTTACGCCCTTGCGTGCCACTGCATAGACAAACCCTTTGGCTTGGGCCCCGATCTGCTGTAGCCGCTGCTCGGTGTTGGTCGGGGTCATCAGCACAATCGGCGTTTGCTCACACTCGGCGCCTTTTGCCCACAAGTCGCCGGACTCTTCGACCGGCAAGTCTGGCAGGATAAAGCCACAGGCTCCACTGGCGGCCAAGCGGCGACAAAACGGCCCAGGCCCCAAGCGGAACGCCGTGTTGTAGTAGCCCATCATCAAATGCGGAAAGGGAAAAGTCGCTGTTGCGCGCTGCATCAAGTCGAAGTATTCGTCGAGGGCCAGCCCGTTTGCTAAAGCCTGTTGGTTGGCTCGCGCAAAGATCGGCCCGTCGGCGATTGGCTCGCTAAAAGGCATCTGCAATTCGACCAAATCGACCTCGGCTTCGGCCATGATCTCCAGCATCCGCCAATTGGCCTCCAGCGAGGGAAAACCAGCGATCAGATGCGTCATCAGCAGCACCTTGCGCTCGCTGAGCCGCCCTTCGATATAGGCTTGCAGATTCACGATCCAGCGGCCCGAGCGGCGAGGAAGCGCTGCCAGTTTTGGTCGGCGAGCGCGTCGGCGATGGTGAAAATGTCCTTGTCGCCGCGACCCGATAGGCCAATAAGCACCACTTGGTCAGGCCTCATGGCGCCCACCTCGCGCAGGGCACCGGCCAAGGCATGGGTGCTTTCGAGCGCACCGATGATCCCCTCGCTGCGCATCATTTGCTTAAGGGCTGCGATCACTTCTTGGTCGGTCGCAGCTTCAATGCGCACCCGGCCTATCTCGGCCAAGTGCGCGAGGATCGGACTGACGCCGATGTAGTCCAACCCCGCCGCTACCGAATGCGTGTGCCGCATTTGACCTTCGGCATCCTGGAAGAAGAAGGTCTTGTAGCCCTGAGCGACGCCAGGCGTGCCGACGAGGCCGGCCAAGCGCGAAGCATGATCGCCCGTCTCCAGCCCCCGGCCGCCCGCCTCGACGCCGACCAACTCAACGTCGGCGTCGTCGAGAAATCCCAAGAATAGCCCCGTGGCATTAGACCCGCCGCCGACGCAGGCGTACACCCTATCGGGCAGACTGCCCACTGAGTCCACTAGCTGCTGGCGGCTCTCCGCGCCGATGATCTGCTGGAAATAGGCGACAATTTGCGGGAAGGGATGCGGGCCGCACGCGGTGCCGAGCACGTAGTGCGTGTCGGCCATGGAGTAGGCCCAATCGCGGAGGCTTTCGTTGATCGCGTCCTTGAGCGTGGCCGAGCCATCGGTCACCGGCACCACCTCGGCCCCAAGTTGCTCCATCCAGAATACGTTGGGCCGCTGACGCTCGACATCGACAGCCCCCATGTAGATGGTGCATTTCAGCCCCAAGCGAGCGGCCATCGTCGCCGTGGCCACGCCGTGCTGGCCGGCGCCGGTCTCGGCGATGACCCGGCTTTTGCCCATGCGGCGCACCAACAAGCCTTGGCCCATCACGTTGTTGACTTTGTGGGCCCCGGTGTGGTTGAGGTCCTCGCGCTTGAGAAAAATCTGCGCTCCGCCGACCTGGCGGGAGAGATTTTCGAGCAAGGTAATGGGAGTGGGCCGACAGGAATACGTCCGCATTACTTGCTCAAACTCCGGCCAAAAGGAGCGATCGCGACGGGCGTCCTCAAAAACTTGGGTCAATTCGTCGAGGGTCGTGCGGAGAATTTCGGGGACAAAGGCTCCACCGTAATCGCCGTAGTAACCGGCGCGTGGGTGGTTAAAAATGGCGTCTGTCAGCCCCATCTCAATCGGTCAGATTGGCGCGCCGGAGCGCGTCGAGCATCGCACTGCTGCCCTGCTCTGCTTCCTGCTGCTGCTGCTGCCGCTGGCGAAATTCGGCGAGATGCGCCGCGGATTCGAGGGCATCGACTTGGCTGATTGACAAGCGCAAGCGCTGGCGGCGGACATCCACTTCGAGTACCACCACCTTGACCTCTTCGCCAAGCGAGAGTACCTCGCGCGGGTGGCTGATGCGGCGGTCGGCAATCTCCGAGACATGGACCAGCCCGCGCACGCCTTCGGCCAGCTCGACGAACGCGCCAAAATCCTCTAACCCATCGACCTTGCCGACGACGACCGTGCCGACTGCGAACTGCTCTTTGATCTTTGCCCAAGGGTCTTCTGCCAGCGCCTTGATCGACAGCGATATCCGCTCCTTGCGCCGCTGGCCCAAGTCCTTGGTGCGCAAGACGGCGACTTGAACCTGCTGCCCGACCGCGAGGACTTCCTCGGGATGGCCAACGCGCTGATGGCTGATCTCCGAGACATGGACCAAACCCTCCACCCCGGAACCTAAATCGACGAACGCACCAAAAGACTCCAGCCGCGTTACTTTGCCCGCCAGTTGCGCCCCTTTTTTGAGCTGGCTGCGCACCGCGCCGGCGGCCTGGTCCTGCTCGGCTTCGAGCAAAACCCGACGCGACAGGACGATCACCCGGCCCTGATGGCGGAACTCGATAATTTTAAAGGTCAAAGTCTGACCGCGGTATTCCTCGGCGTTTTCCACGTACTGAGTATCGACGTGTGAGATCGGGCAAAAACCGCGCACCTCGCCCTCAATAGTCACGCCTAACCCCCCCTTGTTGACCGCGTCAACTCGGCCTTCGACCGGCAGGCCGGCCTTGTACGCTTGGTAGAGCAAGTCGGCTTGGACATCTTGGCGACTCAAGCCGCGGCTGAGCAAGACCTCATCCCCAGTAGCTACGACAAAGGCCCGGATCGGGTCGCCGACCTTGTAGCGCAATTCCCCTTCGGGGCCTTTGAGCTCGCTGGTGCGGATTATGGCCTCGTCCCGACTGCCGTACTCGACAAAGCTGTTCTCATCTTCGACTTTGACGATCACGCCGCTGACCTCGTCGCCGACTGAGACTTCACTGGTATTAGGAGCCGGTGGCACGCCTTCGGCATCGAGCATCTGAGCAAAGTTTTCCCCTTGTTCAGCGCGGTCGGCGGCCGGGGTTAGTTCGTCTTTGGAATCTGCCTCTGTCATCGCCTGTCTCCTTGGCTACTTCACTCTGGTATGAGAACGACCTTGCCGGTCGTCTTGCGCCCCTGTAAGGCGCGGTGCGCTTCGGCCGCGTCCGCCAGGGCAAACTGCTCGCTGATGCGCAACTCCAATTGGCCACTGGCGATCCATTCCAATACGGCGCCAGCGCGTTCCAATAGCGCCGCGCGGGTCTGGATGTAGTGCAGCATAGTCGGCCGCGTCAAAAACAGCGACCCCTTGGTGCTGAGGATGGCCGGATCAAAGGGCGGGACCGGGCCGCTCGACTGTCCGAACAATACCAAATAGCCCAAGGGCCTGAGCACATTCAAGCTCTTGTCAAAGGTCGCCTGCCCCACCGAATCGTACACCACATCGACTCCGCGCCCGTCGGTGAGCGCCAGCACGTCCTGTTCAAAGTCGCGCTCAGTATAGCGAATGACCTCATCGGCTCCGGCATCTCGGGCGAGTTGTTCCTTTTGCGCGGTAGAAACCGTAGTCAACACTCGCGCGCCACACCGCTTGGCCATCTGAATCAGCAGCAAGCCCACCCCCCCAGCACCAGCGTGGATCAGCGCCGTGTCTGCGCGGCCTAGCCGATAGGACCCATGGGAGAGGTAATGCGCCGTCATGCCTTGTAGCAAAGCGGCAGCTCCCATCTGAAAAGACGCCGAGGCCGGCAGCAAAACCAAGCGGTCGGCGGGCACAACCGCTCGTGCGGCATACGCCCCCATCACGCCGGCATAGGCCACCCGATCGCCGGCTTGCACATCCTCGACCCCCTCACCAACGCACGCTACTACCCCAGCGGCTTCCATGCCGGGGATACAGGGCAAATCAACTGGGTACAGCCCTTGGCGGTGATAGGTGTCGATGTAATTTAGACCGATGGCCTTGATTTCGACGACGGCTTCGCCCGGCCCGGGTGTGGGCGCGGGCACATCCTCATAGGTTAGGACCTCAGGACCGCCGCACTGGTGGAAACGCACTGCTTTCATCGTGGACCTTTGCGTGGGATCAAAGCCGCTGGCGCGGCAGAATGTTAGCTATGTCAACAGTAAACTTTCTAAAGTAACCATAAAATCTGCTTGAGACAAATTTGAACAAACGGCGATCGGTGCATTTTTTATGAGGTAAACCACATTCGCAAAAGGCATCCCATGAAAGTAGCTAAATTCGGCGGCACGTCCCTGGCGTCAGCCGAGCAAATAAAAAAAATCTGCGCCATTATCACCGCCGATGCGCAGCGGCGGCTCGTGGTGGTCTCGGCCCCGGGCAAGCGCGACCGCCAAGACACCAAAGTAACCGACCTGCTCATCGAGGTAGTCCGCGCCCAGCTAACCAACCAAGATGGCCGCACGGCGTTGACCCACGTCATCGACCGCTATGCCGCCATCACCGGCGACCTCGGCTTGCCGGACACCGCGCTCGCGCCCATTGTCGCCGACTTTGAGCGGCGGCTGGCTATGAGCACCAGCGACGAAGCACTCTACGCAGACGCCATGAAAGCCGGCGGCGAGGACAACTGTGCCCGTCTGGTCGCCGAGTACTTGCGCCACACCGGGGCCGAGGCCCACTATCTCGACCCCGGCGAGGGCGGCCTCATGCTCTCGGAAGAGCCGGGCAACGCCCGCGTCTTGCAGGCGTCTTACGGCAAGCTGCGCCAGCTCAAAGCCCGGCCGGGCATCACCATTTTCCCCGGTTTTTTCGGCTACTCACCCACCGGCCGCATCGTCACCTTCTCGCGTGGCGGCTCGGACATAACCGGCGCGATTCTGGCCGCGGCCGTCGATGCGAGCGTGTACGAAAACTTCACCGATGTCGATTCGGTCTTTGTCGCCAATCCCACGCTGGTCGATAACCCAGTCGCCGTCGCCGAGATTACCTACCGCGAGATGCGCGAGCTTTCCTACGCGGGGTTTTCGGTGTTCCACGACGAAGCCCTCGAACCGGTGTTCCACGCCGGGATTCCGGTTGTCGTCAAAAATACCAACAACCCGCAGGCACCCGGCACCCGCATTGTCCCCCAGCGCACAGTCGGCGATCACCCGGTCGTCGGCATTGCCGCTACGGACGGATTTTGCAGCGTGTACATTAGCAAGTACCTGATGAACCGCGAAGTGGGCTTTGGCCGCCGCTTACTGGCCATTTTTGAAGACGAGGGCATCCCTTTTGAGCACACGCCTTCGGGCATTGACAACATGTCGGTGATCGTGCGCGAGTCGTATTTTAACCACGCAGCCGAAGAGCGCGTCCTGCGCCGGATTCGCACCGAGTTGGAAATAGACGAGTTGTCGGTCGCCCGCGGCCTGGCCTTGGCGATGGTCGTCGGCGAGGGGATGCACCACACCATTGGCTTAGCTTCCCGCGCCTGCACGGCCTTTTCCCGCGCCAGCGTCAACATAGAAATGATCAATCAGGGGTCGAGCGAGGTCAGCATGATGTTTGGCATTGCGGCCACGGACATTCCCGCGGCAGTGCGCTCGCTCTACCGAGAGTTTTTTGGCGATTGATTGGGCGGCGCCCGCCCTACACCAACTCGCTCAACACCGCCAAAAACCGCTCCACATCATTGCTATTGTTGTACAAATGCCCCGACACCCGCACCCGCCCGTATTCCCCCCACACCAACACCCCGCGATCGGCGAGTGCCTCGCACAGCCGGTGCGCGTCGGCGTCGGCAAAGCAGGTATTGCCCGACCGCTGCGCCCGCGCACTCGGCGAAATGACCTGCCGCCCGAGCCGCACCAGCCCAGCGCTGATTTGTTCGGACAAGTCGCGGTTGTGCTCGGCTATCTGCTCAATCCCCACATCCAACAGCCGCCCCAAAGCGTAGTCGAGGTAGAGCACCGCCACCATCGCCGGATTGCCCGGCTCCATTTTGTCGGGCATCGGCTTCTCGTCGGCATCTGGTGCCCGTACAGCTCCTTGGGCCGGCCACACCGCCAAGTTGCGCCAGCCAAAAGCCGTCGAGCGCACGTGCGCCTCGGCCCGTTGGCTTAGATAACACGGCGCGACCCCGTGGGTTGCCAAAAGCCACTTGTAGCACGAACTAACGCACAAGTCGGTACACGCTGCCGGTACAGCGACCGCACCCGCGGCGTGCGTTGCATCCACCGCCAAGAGCGCGTCTCGTCCGGCAAGCCCGGCCGCCAGCCGCTCGACATCCAAGTTTTGTCCGGTGTAGAAGCTGACTTGGCTGACGGCTAAAACCCGAGTGCGCTCATCAACTGCGGCCAACAAATCTTCTTCTCGCACCAACCAATCGCAATGCGGCACCAGCCGCAGCTCAACCCCTTGCTGACGCACGTTGCGCCAATTGTACGCCACCGAGGGAAATTCCAAGTTGGTGGTGACCACATTGTCGCCCGGCCGCCAGTCCAAACCCCGCGCCAACCACGCCATGCCCTCGGCCGCCGAAGGCATAAAGGCAATCCGCTCGGCCGGAACGCCCCACAACTGCCCCAAGCGTTGGCGGCTGCGCTCGCCGCGAGCGTAGATGGCGCGCCGGCCGCGGTCGCCGGCGCTTTTGTCGCTGGCAAACTCGGCGTAGGTCGCAGCCTGCCCCGTTAGCCAAGGAGCTTCCCCTCCCGTGCACAGATGAGTCACCGCGTCGAGCCCGACAAAATCCGCGGGCGAGATGAGACTTTCGCTTGTCATATAGCCATCCTATATCATGCAAGACTGGATTCCCGCCGGCGCGGGAAAGACCGTGGTGGTGAACATTCCATGCTGGCATAGCCCATCCTATTGGCTATCGACAATCCGCATGGCTTCTTGGCGCGCGCTTTGCAGCAAGTTGCCGTCGGCGATCAAATTCGCCGCCTTAAAGGTGGGCATCCCGGCTTGGCGCACGCCGAAAAATTCGCCGGGGCCGCGCAGTTGCAAATCCTTTTCCGCGATCTCAAAGCCGTCTTGGGTGCGCTCCATGGTCTGGAGCCGCGCGCGCGAATCGGCTAGCTCAGCCCCGGCGTGGGCATAGCTGATGAGAATACAAAACGACTGCTCGCCCCCGCGTCCCACCCGACCGCGCAACTGGTGCAATTGCGCCAAGCCGAAGCGCTCGGCGTGTTCGATGATCATTACCGTGGCGTTGGGCACATCGACGCCGACCTCGACGACCGTGGTGCAGGCCAAGACTTGCACCTGATTTTGCTTAAAATTTTCCATGACGGCGGCCTTTTCTTCGGCGGCCATCCGCCCGTGCAGTAAGGCCACGGTGAACTCGGCCAACGGACCGTAGCGCAACTCGTCGTAGGCTTCGACCGCAGATTTGTAATCGGCCTTTTCCGACTCTTCGATCAGCGGGTACACTACGTACACTTGCCGTCCTTGGCGCACCTGATCGCCGGCAAACTCGAAGATCGCCGCTCGGCGGTCCGGGCCGCGCAGGGCGGTGCGGATCGGCTTGCGCCCCGGCGGCAGTTCGTCGATGACCGACACGTCTAACTCGCCGTACAGAGTCAGGGCCAAGGTGCGCGGAATCGGCGTGGCCGTCATCACCAGCAAATCGGGGCGCGCGCCCTTCTTGTAGAGCGCGCCGCGCTGCACGACCCCAAAGCGGTGCTGCTCGTCAATGACCGCCAGCCCCAAACGGGCAAATTGCACCTGCTCCTGAATCAGCGCGTGGGTGCCCACCACAATGTGCGCTGCCCCACTTGCAACCGCCGTCAACAACTCCTGCCGCAGGGCCTTGCGCTGGCCGCCTTTGAGAAAAACCACTGTCAGGCCGAGGGGCTCGACCAAGGCCTGGATAGTAAAAAAGTGCTGCTCGGCGAGGATTTCAGTCGGGGCCATCATCGCCGCTTGGTAGTCGTTTTCCACCGCCGTCAGCATCGCGCTCAGGCCCACCAAGGTCTTGCCCGAACCAACGTCGCCTTGGACCAGCCGATTCATAATTTGGGGACGCTGCATCTGCGCGGCGATCTCGGCGACGACCCGAAGCTGGGCGCGAGTCGGGGCAAACGGCAGCGAATCCCACAGGGCCGGCACCAGTTTTGCGCTCGGCGCAAAGGCAATGCCGTCGGCCTGCTCGCGGCTTTTCTTGCGCCGCCGCGCCAAGCGCAGTTGGAAGGCGAAAAGCTCGCCAAAAGCCAAGCGCTGCCGCGCCTTTTCTGCTTGGGCGAGGCTGGCCGGAAAATGCACGTGGCGCAGACTAGCCCCCAACTCGGCCAAGCCCAAGCGCTGCCGCAAGGCTGTGGGCAAATCGTCTTCGATGCGCTCGGCAAAAAGGTCCAGCGCCCCGCTGATCAAGCGGCGAAACCCCCGGCTGCGCAGGCCGCGCTCCTTCATATCGGCACTGGTCGTATAGAGCGGAACGACGACGCCGGTGTGGAGCCGCTCTTCCCCGGCGATGAATTCGTATTCGGGATGGACCATTTGTCGCCGCCCTTGGAAGAGATCGACCTTGCCGCTGATGGCCAACTCGTCGCCGACGGCAAAGTTGCGCTGCAAGTAGCGCCCCCCCTGAAAAAAGGTGCAGGTAATATCGTCGGTCTCGTCGGCGACCACCATCACAAAGCGCGGCCGCCGCCCGGGAATAAAGCGCGTCTGGCGCACTTGGCCGATCAGCGTCACTTCTTGGCCGATGGGCGCCCGAGCCATGGGCAAAATCTGCGTGCGATCGAGATAGCGGCGCGGCAGATAGTACAACAAATCGCCCAGCGTCAGAATCTCTACCTCTTTGAGCACCGCCGCGCGTTTGACTCCTACGCCTTTGACTTTTTCAATCGGGATCGACAGAATTTCCATGATTGGCCATGCGTTGACGCGACCGGGCTGAGACCTATCTTTGGCCGCATATTGCCATGCCTAGGTCCATTATCTTTGCCCACTATCTAATGGGGCACGCGCCATTTGAACGCGCATCCTTCTTCTACGCCTATGTCGGGATGTGGCTTCACTTGCTCGTTGGCACCGGCCTCTTAGCCCTATCGGAGGCCAGCGACTGGCTGTCGATTTTGGCGGCATTAGTCGTCAGTTCGTTCGGCCTGGGGCTGGTCCTCTATGGTCGGCTGACGCGGCGCTACGGCCTGCTGATCAACATCGGCACCTATGCCGCGAGCATCGCCCGCGCGTTCTCGACCGATCCGGTAGTCATCGCCTGCTTCATCGCCGGCCTGATCGCCGCGCTCGTTTCCAGCTACAGCATCTTGGCGGCTGAATACGACCGCTATCAGCGCGAGGTCAACCGCCAGCCCGTGCCGCTTCCTACCTCCGTGCCGCTCCTGCTAGGCATGGCCATCGTCTTGCTCTGCGCCTATGGCCTCTTAGCAAACTAGCGAATTTTGAGCGTGGCCAAGCCACACAGCGCCAAGATGCCGGCCACAATCCAGAAGCGGATGACGATCTTGGTGTCGGCCAAGCCGCGCTGTTGGTAGTGGTGGTGAATCGGCGAACGGGTAAAAAAGCGCCGCCCCAGCCAGCGGATGCCGATCTTTTCTTGAATCACCACCGACAGCGTCTCGCCGACGAAGATCCCCCCGACGATCAGGAACAGGAACTCTTGTTTGACCAAGACGGCGACCGTGCCCAACAAACCACCCAGTGCCATAGATCCGGTGTCGCCCATAATGACATTGGCCGGATAGGAATTAAACCACAAAAAGCCAAGACAGGCCCCAAAGACAATGGAACAAATCACGGCTACTTCCCCCACCCCGGGCATAAAGGGAAAGATCAGAAACGCCGAAATCTCGGCGTGACTGGACACATAAGCGAACACCCCGAAGACGAGCACGACAAAAGAAGTCGGCACAATGGCCAAGCCGTCGATCCCATCGGCGAGATTGACCGAGTTGGCAATGGCCGTCACCGTGAAAGCGATAAAAGGCACATAGCCCCACGAAAGGTCGAGGACCGGATTTTTGAAAAAGGGCAAGTAAAGCTCGGTCGCCAAACCAGCCGACTCGGCTGGCAGGGCTTGGGTGATGTACGCGGTGCCAAACGCGGTACCAAACGTTATTTGCAACGCCAACTTGACCTTCTCCGATAGCCCGCGATCGCTAGAGCGATAGCGCACCTTGAGGAAGTCGTCGATCCAACCAAGCGCGGCAAACCAGACAATCGCTCCCACGCAAAACAAGACGAAGAAGCTGTGCAGCTTGCACCACAGACCGATGCTGATCAAGATCGCGGCGACGATTAAGCCACCGCCGTACGTTTTGGCTTGATTGCTGACGGCGGCGGAACTGAGATAGTCGCGGGGCATGTCGCGGTGCCCCCGGCTGTAGCAGTAGAGAATGACCCGCCCGCCGCAGAGGATGGTGAGAATCAGCGAAGTAATCGCGCCGCAGAGGACGCGAAAGCTAATCGAATCGACCAAGCGCAAAAACGACAGAGCCTCGACAGCATCTTGCAGGTAGAGACCAAGGTAGTAGATCATCGCTGCGAGGCCGCCAGTGGCAAGCCGGCGCGCACGCGGTCAGCTAATTCGCCCAGGCGTGCGCCGAGGGTGAACTCCGGCTCAAAATAAGGCATCGAGATTAAAACTTGGTCGAGATCGCGCTCCAATTGCGCTGGCTCTAAGACGCCGCGCTGCAAAAACTCGATCAGCACCAGCACGACCTGCTCGCGGAACTGCCATTTGGGGTGCAGGTAGAAGCGGCGCAGCCGCACTAATAGGTCGGGGTTGTGGCTTATTTTGCCCAGCGCACTCAGGGCTTGGACGACCACCTCTGGCGCCCCATCGTCGAGGGCCGCGCAGAGCGCATTTTCGATCTCGTCGTCCGCTGTAAACAGCTCGCCGAAGACCTGCGCCGACCACGCCCGCACCTCAAAGTAGGGATCGGCCGCTAGCGCATTAAGCAGCGCGGCCCGGGTGGGCCCATCGGTCGCCCCCAAGCCGCGCAGGCCGTATTCAACCACATTGCGGCGTATAATGCCTCCGTGCCGGAAGTCCCCGCCGCACACGCGGCGCAGCCACCCGGTCGGCGTGCGATCGGTGAGCATGTGCAAAAGCAACGGCAGCCGCGCTTGGTAGTCTAACACCGCAACCAGCTTGATGCCCACATTGCGCCGTCCCAACGGGATTTCGCACCACCCCTCAGACGCGAGCAGGCGGTCGGCCTGATAGCGCAGATAGGCCAGTTCGCCGCGCTCCATCGCCGCCACGCCCCCCACCTCTTTGACCCGCGTTTGCACCCAGCGCAGCAAGGCGTTGGGGGCGGTCGGCAAGCCGCTTTGGGCCGGCGACGATTCCAAGCGCAGTGCCGGCGGATGCTGCCCGCTACGCAGGCCGTCCAACTCAGCCGCGATCAGTTCGAGGCTATTGGCCTTGGGCATGGTCTTGGCCGCCGCGCTCATAGCCTGCAACCGCTCTTCGTCGGCGCACAACGCGAGCACCTGTTGTGCTAACTGCTCGCCATCCAGTCCGCTGTGGATGCCGGCGTCGTCCCAAAACGCCTCCTGATAGAGCACCTGAGCGGCCCCGATCCGCTCCATTTCCCGGGCGTTCAGTGCCTGATGGTCTTCGGCTGCTGTCGGCAGCGGCACAATGAGCGTCGGGGTCCCGCTAACCGCCATCTCGGTGAGGGTACCTGCGCCCGCCCGACAAATGACCAGATCGGCCGCGGCAACCAGATCGACGATGTGATCGGCGTAATCGAGGCGTCGGTACCAGGGGCATTCGCCCTCTATCCCCATTGCAGCCAAAGCGGCCTCGGTATCCGCCACAGCGTCGTAATCCGGCCCCTTATAGCGGCCCGTGACGTGGATGACCACCAAACCGGCCGCTTGCCAGCGGGGCAAGGCTGCGAGCACGGCTTCATTGATGGCCTTGGCCCCTCCCGACCCGCCAAAGGCGAGCACGACCTTGCGGCCTTGGTCAATACCCAACTTTTCTCGCGCCGCCAGCCGATCGAGGTGTAAAAAAGAGCGGCGCACCGGGTAGCCGACCACCGCCACCTTCTGCGCGTCGAACCAGCGGCTCGCCTGCTCAAACGCCACCCCGATTCGCTGCGCCAGCCGCCCGGTAATTTGGTTCAAAAGCCCGGGATAGGCGTTCGGCTCGTAGATAAAGACCCGGGCGCGCGAAAGGCCGATCGCGGCCAGAGCACCATGCGCGAAGAGAACCGGCGCGCTGACAAAGCCACCTGTGCTGATGATAATTTGCGGCCGGTAGCGCAAGAGAATAAACGCCCCTTGCGCGACCCCAACCGCGAGCGCAATGGCAAAGCGCAGCAGGGGCATTAGCGAGCGCGTTCGCGGAAAGGGACGGGCGCGGACAAAGCGGATGGGGTACCCCTGCTCGGGCACGACCCAAGCATCCAGCTTGTCTCGATGGCCTACGTAGAGGAATTGGGCTTCTGCCCGCGTCTGCCGAATTTCGTTGGCAATGGCCAAGGCCGGATAGACGTGGCCACCTGTGCCGCCGCCGGTGAGCAAGTACTTCATCGATTTTTACTAAGTAAAGTCGTTCAGACCAGTAGAAGCGATCCCCGCTTGTATTCCAGCAAGGGCTTATTTTTCTAATATAGAAGCTGTTAGTCTGGATGTCTAACCTTAAACGCCCACCGCGCCAGCACCCTGCACTCGACTAGTGCCGCCGGACTCAGGCCCGTTCAGCGCGATAGCAGCGAGACCCCAAAAAGGATGCACACTACACGGAGCGAATTCATCGGCTGGCTCTCTGTTTGATCAGCCCCCAAGAAGACCACTGGATGCTCGTTCCCCCCGACGACTGAGAGCCAGTAACCGACGCCTTCCGAGCTTGATCCACGGTCACCGTACGACCCCCAAGCACCGCGTGTGTGGCCCCTAGGATGTTCTTAAAAAAAGGTTCATCGCCGCTACCGGTCGCAAAACCACAACTTCGGACGCCGAAGCCCTTTAAGAAAATGCCCCACCCATTCTCGGAAGTCACCTCCGACTCTGCCCCGGCATCGTGCTCAAAGATGAAATAATATTCATGTGAGTAGTGGTTATCTTTTTCCTTTTTGGAGGCTTGGGTGGTCCCCTCTTGAGTAGCGACGGCATAGCTAGCCCCCCAAGCACCGCTGGCATTGGCTGCTCCGGCGATGCGACCAAAGCGGTACAGTGCCTGCTCGCCGGAGGCGGTGCGCTCCATCAGGTGGTCGCCGGCCCAACGCAGCTTGGGCCTATTAGGGTATTGAGCTGTGAAGTTGGGCCATTGGTTATAGGCCTCATAGTTTTCGTAGTCGTTGTATTCATGTGCATACGTCCACTCATTACCCACTTCCAGCGGCAACCAATCGCTGGCATCGGCCACCACCGGACGGCCACCCAACAAGCCGACCACGACCGCCGTCAGAAGGCACCCAACCACGCCCAAAGGACGAGACCGAGAAGACGAAGGCGTCAAAAGCATAACATTCCGCATGAGAACTACCCCTTGTGTGGGAGATATTTTAACCTGTTGGGATAGCACAAGGTACTTGGCTATCGACCCGCACACGCCATTTGCGCCTTTTGACCCGTTTACCGGCGTCATACCCTATATTGCCTTGCGTAGCTGTATTAACACGCTATGAGTCGATACCGCCAGCCGAAGGCGTCGGTCGGCGACTGGACCACCACGCCAACGTCAAATCCAAACAACAAAAGGAGTTTTAAAAACGCTTCTTAGCATTTTGCATGTCATTATGGATTCCTCCAGTACGAGATATTTACAAGCGACTTATCGTTCCTCTATGCGTTGTTTGATTTGTTCTTTAAGCTCGCCAAAAGATATATCCTTAATGCCAGTGCCAACTTGATCCGTACCTTCTGGTTCATATAAAAGCAAGACACATCTAAAATTAGATTCCCATGAACCTGAATAGTACAAGACAGTACCAATATGAGGAGCGAATACCATAAACCGGCCAGATTCGAACACGTCCATTGAGAAATCATACAAGAGGGTTACTCCCCAAGATATGAGAGACTCCAGCCATATCTTGGGATCGGGGGGCCTGTATTTACTATCTGGATACATAGAAAAAAAAGAATAATTACCGCCGAGTAACGCAAATTCACTTAGTTCATACGGACCAGATCTTTCGATATAGTCCGGAGGTAGTGGCTCCCCTCTGACCATCACTTCGTTAAGATCAGGATCGTACCTGATGTATTTCCCGTTATCCGAATGGAATGGAGGTCTCCATATGTCCCAACAAAGTTGTTCAGTGCCCTTCTCTGCATTATACTGCCATATCATTCTCGATGAACCGACCCGGTAGAGACGATTATCTCTATTACTTTCACTCACCATAAAATAGGTCTTGTCGTTTATTATATGACGGCTAACAACAGAGACGACCAGAGTATCAGTGCCACTCCCAAGAATCGCATCACTATCCAAATCGAGATCTTCATAGACCATCAGGTATGTCCAACGTTGGCCGATTTTCAAATCATAAGGAAGAGGAAAGAAAGTACAAGCTAAGCAAGTATCAGGCCTCATCACGGCAATGCCTAATGCCCAGATAAAATAACGCATGAACCGGACCAAAGCGGAATATCTCCTATCACGGTACGCTACTGTTTGATCAGCCCCCAAGAAGACCACTGGATGCTCGTTTCCTCCGACGACTGAGAGCCAGTAACCGACGCCTTACGGGCTTGATCCACGGTCACCGTACGGCCCCCAAGCACCGCATGTGTGGCCCCTAGGATGTTATTAAAAAAAGTTTCATCGCCGTTGCCGGTCGCAAAGCCACAACTTCGGATGCCGAAGCCCTTTAAGAATACACTCCCCCCACCCTCGTAATCCCCCTCTAACTCTGGCCCGGCATCGTGCTCAAAAGTGAAATCGTATTCATGTGAGTAGTGGTTATCTTTTTCTTTTTTGGAGACTTGGTTGGTTCCCTCTTGAGTAGCGAAGGCATAGCTAGCCCCCCGAGCACCGCTGGCACTGGCCGCTCCGGCGATGCGACCAAAGCGGTACAGCACCTGCTCGCCGGAGGCGGTGCGCTCCATCAGGTGGTCGCCAGCCCAACGCAGCTTCTTACCCGCAATGAAAAACGACGGAGGGGGCGGCCAACGCTCCGGCATATCACTCATAACGAAATACGTGTGGCCGTCAATAACCTCGGTGCGTAGCACTGAAATCGTGAACTGAGGCACACCATATGGAGCCTTGAAATTGCTCCAGTCGCCATCATAATTCTGTTCGTAGTCGTAGAATTCATGTTCATACGTCCACTCATTACCCACTTCCAAAGGCAACCAGTCGCTGGCATCGGCCACCACCGGACTGCCACCCAACAAGCCGACCACGACCGCCATCAGAAAGCACCAAACCACGCCCAAAGGACGAGACCGAGAAGACGAGAGGGTCAAAAGCATAACATTCCGCATGAGAACTATCCCTTGTGTGGGAGATGACATTTTAACCTGTTGGAACAGCACAATGTAGCTACTTCATGCTTCACAAAGCGTCCGGTGTCAAGCAATACTTTGTACGTCAGTCAACGCCGTGCCCGCACTCGACCGCCGGACTCAGGCCCGTTCAGCGCGATGCCGGGCGACCAATTCGGCCATACTCTTAAAACAAAAGTCGGGTTCCACAGCCTCCTCGGGCAGCGCGGTCGCACCACCGCCGCGACCAGCCCGCCGGTCAATCCATGCCGTCGTCAGTCCGATGGCCTGGGCCGGCACGTGGTCGTGGAATAAGCTCTGCGCAACGTGTAGGATGTCTCCGGCAGCGCCGCCAAAGTCCGCGGCTACTCGGGCGAGCAGAAATTCAAAGTTAGCCAGCGCCGGCTTGTACGAGCCGATCTCCTCGGCAGTGAAAATCGCGTCCCAAGGATCGCCTAAGCGGGCGGCACTGCCTTGGTAGCTGACGCGGTCGCAATTGGTCAGCGTGATCAGCCGGTGATGGCACTTCAAATAGGCGAGCGATTCGGCCGCGTCGGCAAAGGCCGGCCAAGCGCCGACCGACTGGCCAAAGCCGACGCTTTCAGCCGCGTTGGCCTCGCCGCCCCAGCGCTGGGCTAGCCTGCGGTGGACCGCCGCTAAAAGATCGGCGTAAAGCAGGTCGGGAGTGGCGGCTTGGCAGGCGGACTCGGCTTGGGCAAACGCGGCGAGTGCCTGCTCGCGGGTCGGCGGATCGGCCAACCGCGCACAGAGCGGCTGCAGCGCATCCCAGATGCCGGTCTCCCAGTCGATTAGGGTGCCGTAGGTGTCAAAAGTCAGTATGGGAAAATCACACAGGCGCATCGGGCTTCTCCAATCGCTACAAATGGGGGCGCACAACCCGTCTTATCTCATTTTACGTCCGTTCCACTTCAAATGTCGCCACATTGCGCGTGTCCTTGCTAAATTCCACGCCGATCAGGTAAATCGGCTGCCCCAAGGCGCGGTACTTATCCGCATAGCCCCGCGCCTGCAGCTGACCCAGCGCCGACCCTGCCGCGGCCAATTCCACCACCTTAAACTCAAACAAATAAACGCACGCATTGAACACCACCGCCATATCCAGCCGCCCCTGACTGCTACTATCCTCCACTCGAACATCCAGCCCCAACGCGGCAAAATACGAATAGAACACACTCGCGTAATATCCCTCGTAATTGGCAATGTCATTGTTGGTGTACCACTCGTAGGGAATGCTGGCGAAAAAAGCGTGAAACAAGGTCTCCAAACCAGCAAAATCATTAGCTTCCAACAGTTCGTATAGCCGCACACTGTTGGCCGTCTGTCGCGTCGCATCCTGCACCAAATAGCGCAATAAGCTCTCGTTGAGGCTCTGCTTGACCTCCCGGTTGGGATAGCCCAGCCGATACAAGATATTGCCGCCGAGGTTGCGCTCCTCGGCAATGGTCAAGTAGCCCGTCTGCAACAGCAACGCCTCTGTCGCCATATCCTCCACATCGAACTTTGATAGCAATTCGGCGCTGCCCATCAACTCTTCGAGCGCCAGCGAACTCACCCGCCGCGCAAACAGCGTCTCGACCAAAAACGTCGGCGTCCCGGTCTCAAACCAATGCGCTTTGAATTCGCCGCTGTCGAACAGTAGCAGAATGTCGAAGGGGTTGTACACTTTCTCGTTGCCGCGCCAACTATAGCCATTGTACCATTGGCGGATCTGCTCCCGGTCCAAGCCCGGCAACTCCGGCGCAAACACCGCATCCAAATCGGCCTCGGTGTAGCCGCAAATGGCTGAGTAACGCGCATCGAGCGTGATGTCCTTGAGATTGTTGAGCCCGGAAAACAAACTGACCTTGGAAAACTTGCTCACCCCGGTAATAAACGCAAAGCGGACGTACGCGTCTTGGTCTTTGATGACCGCGTACAAACCGCGCAAAAAGTCGCGGTTGGCCCGCGCAATGTCCGGCTCCTCCAGCGCATCCAAAATCGGCTTGTCGTACTCATCGACCAACACTACAACCGGCTGCCCAGCCCTATCGTGCAACATCTCCAGCAAATGACCGAACCGCTCCGCTCCCGTCGCGTAGTCCGACGCCACTCCGCTGCGCCGTTCTATCGCGTCTAATTGCGCCATCAGCCTCGTCTCAACATAGCCGGCCTGCTTGAAGTTACCGCCACCAAAGCTGAGTCGCACCACCGGATACCGCCGCGACCAATCCCAGCGCTCGTGGATGTACAAACCCTCAAACAGCGGTTCGCTCCCCTCGAACAGTTCCTTGAGCGTATCCAAAAACAGACTCTTGCCAAACCGACGCGGACGCGACAAAAAGTAGTGAGTCCCCTCGTCGAGGAGCCGATCAATGTACGCGGTCTTATCGACGTAGTAGCAGTCCTCGTCGCGTATTTTGCGCAACGTTTGAATGCCGATCGGCAGTCTGCGTTTGTTCATGGTGTGGCCCTCTTGCCTTCAGGCGTATTTGCGCGGCCCCTTCACCTTTGAGACCTCGTCTAGCAAAGCCCGCTCTTCTGTTGCCAAAGACCAATCCAAGCCCTCAAATACCTCCTCGACATGCGCCGGCTCGTCAGCTCCTAAAATGGGCGCACTGATCTCGGGGTGATCTAAAAGCCACGCAATCGCCACTTGTGCCGGCGTCTTGCCGTGTTGTGACCCAATGTCGATCAGGGTCTGGACGATCTGCTCGACCCGCTCGGTCATAGCCTCGGCAAAGTTGTATTTACCCGGACTCAGGCCGCGCAACGTATCCGTGCTCCACGGCGTCCCCGGCGGCGGCGTTTGCCCGCGGCGGAAGCGGCCCGAAAGCAGGCCAATGGCCAGCGGGCTGTAGGTCATAATACCCAAGCCAAACTGACGACAAAGAGGCATCAGCTCCGGCTCCATTTCCCAGCGGTTGAGCAGATTGTACTGATTCTGGATACAGGCAAAAGAAGCCAAGTGCTCGCGCTGCGAAATCCACAGGGCCTCGACGATTTTCCACGGCGGAAAATTGGAACACCCCACGTAGCGCACCTTGCCCTGCCGCACCATGTCGTCGAGTGCTCCCAAGGTCTCCTCCAGCGGCGTGTGCGGATCAAAGCTGTGCAGCAAGTACAAATCGACGTAATCGGTCTGTAGCCGCTGCAAGGACGCGTCAATGCCGCGCAGCAAATTGACCCGCGACAGCCCCACGTGATTGGGACTGTCGCCCAAGGTGCCAAAAATTTTAGTAGTTAGCACCACATTTTCGCGCCGGCCCTTGATGGCCTTGCCCACGATCTGTTCGGAGCGGCCCTGTCCGTACAGCGCCGTATCGATAAAATTGCAGCCTAAGTCCAAGGCCCGCTGCACCACCTCAATGCAGACCTTTTCATCTTCTTGACCGCGAAAAGCCGCGCCCAAACACACCTTTGACACCTTGACGCCGGCTTTGCCCAAATTGCGGTATTCCATAACACTCCTCCTGAATTAATCCGCGCCCGCAATCGCGTCGAGCGCGGCCAACAAACGCGCATTGTCTTGGGGGCGTAGCGACGTAAGGCGCACAAAGTCGGGCGCGTCTTGCCGCCAGCGCACGCGCATCCGCTGCTTTGCCAACTCCACCCGCAGCCGCATTCGATCAACCCCCCGGTAGCGCACCCAAAAGAAGTTCGCCGCACTCGGATAGGCCCGCAACCACGGCCGCTCGTTCAGCCCCTCGTAGAATGCCTGACAATCGCCGCGGATCTGGGCGACAACCGCCTGCAAATAACGCTGATCGGCCAGCGCCGCTTGGGCCGCAGCCAGCGACAGCACATTGACGGCCCAGGGAACCTGCAGCTGACTCAGCGCGGCGATCACGGACTTGGGACCAACAGCGTAGCCCACCCGCAGACCAGCCAAGCCGTATGCTTTGGAAAAAGTCCGCAGCAGCAGCAAATTTTCTCGCGCCGCCACCCAAGACACCAAGCTGTGCCCGGCGTAGTCGGCATACGCCTCATCGACGATGCACAAGCAGTAGGGCAACTCGTCGAGCAATCGCGCCATGGCCGGCTCGCCGCAAAGGAGGTTGCCGGTGGGATTGTTGGGGCTACTCAGCAGCAACACGCGCGCCCCCGACCGCTGCCCCGCCGCAATAAAGTGCTCCGGCTCTAAAGCAAAGTTTTCTTCGTGCAGCGGCACCGAAATCACTTCAGTCGCGCAGCGCTGCCCGAGCGCGACAAAGCGCTCATACGAAGGCGCGGGGATGAGCAGCCGCTGTTGGGCCAGCAGCAACCGCGCCAAAAAAAGCCACACCACCGCTTCCCCCGACCCGTTGTACACGGCAAAGTGCTCCGGCGCAAGCCCCCAGTGCGCCGCCAAATCCTCGCGCAGCGACTCGGCGCGTTCCTCGTCGCCATAGCGGCTAAAGTCCCCCGCTTGGGCCCAAGCGGCCAGCACTTCGCGCACCTTGGGCGAGGGACCGTACGGATTGGTCGCCGCGTCAAAGCGCAGCCATTGGTCGCTCATGGAAAATCATTCCTTTTGTTAAGTCAGACGCCTTATTATATAACCGATACGCCATACAACGCGAACACGAGCAATCCCACCTGCCAAAACGAGGGTACGCAATTGCCTACTAACGCCAAAAAACCGATCATCGCCTGGGCCTTGTACGACTGGGCCAACTCGGCCTTTGCCACTACGGTCATCGCCGCTTTCTTCCCGGTGTTTTTCAAGTCCTACTGGAGTGCTGGCAGCGACGTCACTGAGAGCACCTTCCAACTGGGGCTGGCCAACTCGCTCAGCAGTCTGATCGTCGTGCTACTAGCCCCCTTATTGGGCGCGATTGCCGACCAAGGCGGCACCCGGCGCAAGTTCCTGTTTGCCTTTGCCTTCTTGGGCGTCCTCGCCACCGGGTGCCTCTATACGGTCGCCCAAGGCGCGTGGGAGCTGGCGGTTGTGGTCTATGTCTTGGCCGCGATTGGCTTTGCCGGTGGCAACACTTTTTACGATGCCCTGCTCGTGGAAGTGGCCGAGCGCGACCAGTCCGACTCGGTCTCGGCGCTTGGCTACAGCTTCGGCTATCTGGGCGGCGGCCTGCTGTTTGCGCTCAATGTGGTGATGGTGCTCTACCCTGCGACCTTTGGCTTGGCCGACGCCAGCGAAGCCGTGCGGGTGTGCTTTTTGCTAGTCGCCATCTGGTGGGCTGGTTTTTCGCTGCCGTTGTTTTTGTGGGTCGAGGAATCGCCGCCTAAGCGCACCCGCGGCGGCTGGAGCGCGGTCGCGGCCGGCTATCGCCAGCTCATCTCGACTGGCCGCGCCATTGGGCAGCTGCGCACGACCTTTGTCTTTCTTATTGGCTATTGGCTGTACATCGATGGCGTCGATACCATCGTCCGCATGGCCATTGACTACGGCTTGTCCCTCGGCTTTGACACCAACGACCTACTCATCGCCTTGGGCATTACTCAGTTTGTTGGCTTCCCCGCGGCGCTGGCTTTTGGCTGGCTCGGCGAGCGGATAGGCACCCGCCAGGGGATTTTTGTCGGCCTAGCCGTCTATATCGCCGCAACGGTCTGGGGTTACTTTTTAGACGCTGTCTGGGAATTTTACGCTTTGGCTGTCGCCATCGGCTTAGTCCAAGGGGGGGTGCAAGCCCTGAGCCGCTCGCTCTACTCAAGACTCATTCCCCGCGACCGCGCAGCCGAGTTTTTTGGCTTTTACAATATGTTGGGCAAGTTCGCCGCGGTCATCGGCCCAGTGCTCGTGGGCTGGATTGGGGTGTTGACCGGCAGCCCGCGCCTAGGCATTTTGTCGATCGTGGTCCTGTTTGTCGCCGGTGGAATCTGCCTCTGTTTTGTCGATGAAGAGCAAGGCGCGGCCGCAGCGCGCGCGATAGAACAAGAGTAACCCCTCGACTGCTATCCCCAGCAAGAGAAGGACAAAAAGCATGATCTTCGAAAAAATCCACTTCAGAAATATCAAAGGCGATATTTTCGGGGCTATAACTTCGGCCGTGGTCGCGCTACCTCTGGCCCTAGCCTTTGGCGTCGCCTCGGGCTTGGGTCCTATCGCTGGACTGTACGGAGCAATTGCGGTGGGCTTCTTCGCCGCTCTCTTGGGCGGAACGCCCAACCAGATTTCGGGACCGACCGGGCCAATGACCGTCGCGATTGTCGCTATTATAGCCACACACGCCAACGATTTATCCGAAACATTTGCCATCGTGATTCTAGCCGGTTTGTTACAGGTTCTCTTTGGCCTGCTTAAATTCGGCCGATTTGTCATCTACACGCCCTACTCGGTCATCTCGGGCTTTATGTCGGGCATTGGTTTCATTATCATCCTCATCGAAACCCTGCCCTTTTTTGGCCTCCCCGTTGCATCCGGTGGTCCTGTCGGCACAATCAAAGCCTGGCCAGCAGCGATTGCCAATCTCAACCTGAGTGCGCTAATCGTGGCCCTACTCTCGCTTGGGCTCTGCATCTTCTGGCCTCACGCTTGGCGCAGAGTGTTGCCACCGCCGCTGGCAGCCCTGATTGTGGGCACGTCCTGCGCGCTGCTCTTTTTTGAAAATATCCCGGTGATCGGCGAAGTTCCCATGGGGCTGCCAACCCTGTCCTGGCCCACGATTGAGATACATGCTGTGGTTAGGCTCCTCGAACCAGCAATCATTCTGGCTCTCTTGGGCTCCATCGACAGCTTGCTCACCTCCTTGGTGGCCGACTCCATAACCAGGAATTATCACGACTCGGACCAGGAGTTGGTCGGCCAGGGCATTGGCAACATATTTGCCGGCCTCATCGGCGGCCTTCCCGGTGCTGGCACCACCTTGGGCACCGTGGTCAACATCAGAGCCGGCTCACAAACTCCCATCGCCGGTGCCACCCACGCGCTTATCATCTTGGCCCTCGTCTTGGGGCTTGCTCCCATTACCCAAAACATCCCCCTCGCCTGCCTTGCTGGCATACTCATGAAAGTCGGCATAGACATTGTAGATTGGCGTTTCTTCACCCAGATGCACAAGACGCCCAAAGAAAATGTGGTCGTAATGGGCGTGACATTTCTCCTCGCAGTTTTTGTCGATCTGGTAACGGCTGTGGCGGTTGGCCTGATTATCTCCGGCTTTGTCTCAGCCCACCGGTCCAGACACGATGAACTCAGCGGGCTTATCATGGTCCCCTTGCTGGATATGGAAGTTTTGGGCGAAGATGATACCCCCGAAGAAATGCAGTACGAGGCCCGATCGGGAATGCTCGCTTTGTCGGGACGCTTTTCGGTCGCCTCGTCTCGCGATCTGGCGCGTTTGGCTGGCACCGACCTCGAAACTCACCAGATAGTCATTTTTGATTTCTCAGAAGTTGCCTATATGGACGACAGCGCAGCGCTGGTGATTGGCGAATTGATCACAAAGGCCAATAATCGTGGCGACTGTGTTATCGTTGGTCTTTCCGGGATCAAGGCAAAAATGCTGCGGGCACTGGTTGATCTGAGTGATATTCCCAGAGACCGTTTTGTCGATAACCTCGACGCCGCCAAAAAATTAGTCGGCAACTTACTCCGACAGGCCGATCAGAACTGAGGCGATTTGATCCTCATATACGCGCCAGACGATATACTCCTGCACTCCGCTGCGGCGATAGACCTCCATTTTATCGTGCCGATCGTACGAGGCACTACTAGCCGCGATTTCGGCCAACAACTCGGGCGCACCTTCCACATAATCGTCGGCACTAATCCGCGAATTGCCCCCCATCTCTGGCTCTAGGCGCAGCAAGGCATCTGGCTGTAGTTCGCTATCAACTGCTAGGCGAACGGTGGCGTTATCCGCGCAAAGAACCCCCGGCGTAAGCGCACTATACGTCCCTAGCCAAGTCAGTAGTAATACGTGCGGCCTGCCATGCGCACGAAAGCGAACAGGTGAACCCATATACACCACTCCATTGATTAATTCCGCCCGCTTTACATCTGGCATAGCCTCATAACGTCGCTCAAACTCCTCCCGCGTGAGCCGGTCGCCGCTTTCCAAGGGAGGCAGAGTATCGCATTGCTCGCCGGCAGGAACGGGGCGGGTACTTTTTTGTTTATCGGTAACTGTTTGTGAAACTTCCATAGTCGCATCCTCCGATCTCGCATAGGATGAATGGTCATCGGTTCTACCCCATGCTACGCCTGCTCCACCTCAAATGCCACCACATTGCGCTCATCCTTGCTAAATTCCACGCCGATCAGGTAAATCGGCTGCCCCAATCCCCGGTACTTATCCGCATATCCTCGCGCCTGTAACTGCGCCATCGCCGCGCCCCCAGACGCCATCTCGACCACCTTAAACTCGAACAAATAGACGGTGCTGTTGAACAGCACTGTCATGTCCAGCCGGCCGTGGCTACTGCTGTCCTCCACCGCGATGTCCAAGCCCAACCCCGCAAAATAGGAGTAGAACACGCTGGCGTAGTAGCCCTCGTAGCGGGCGATGTCGTTGTTGTTATACCACTCGTAGGGAATGCTGGCAAAAAAGGCGTGGAACAGCGTCTTCAGCCCGGCGAAATCGTTGGCTTCTAACAGCCGATACAGCCGCACGCTGTTGGCCATCTGCCGCGTCGAGTCCTGCACCAGGTAGCGCAACAGGCTGCGGTTCAGGCTCTGGCGTACCTCCCGGTTGGGGTAGCCCAAGCGATAAAGCAACTGGCCGCCAACGTCTTCCTCGTCGGTGATGGTCAGATAGCCGGTCTGGAACAACAGGGCTTCGGTGGCGATGTCATCGACGTCAAAAGTCGATAGCAACTCGTCGCTGCCGATCATAGCGTCGAGTGCCAAGGAACTGACGTGGCGCTTGGCCAGTGTTTCGACTAAGAACGTGGGCGTACCCGTCTCAAACCAATGCGCTCTGAACTCGCGGCTGTCGAACAGCAGCAGGATGCCGAACGGATTGTACACCTTCTCGTCGCCCCGCCAACTATAGCCGTTGTACCAGTCGCGGATCCGCTCCCGGTCCAAGCCGGGTAGCTCCGGCGCGAACACCGTATCCAAGTCCGCCTCGGTGTAGCCGCACAGGGCCGAATAGCGCGGGTCTAGGGTGATGTCCTTGAGGTTGTTGAGACCGGAAAACAGGCTGACCTTGGAAAATTTGCTCACCCCGGTGATAAACGTGAAGCGGATATGCGCGTCGGCAAACTTCACGGTCGAATACAGGCCGCGCAGAAAGTCGCGGTTGGCGCGGGCGATGTCTGGAACTTCCAGAGCATCGAGAATCGGCTTGTCGTACTCATCAACTAGCACCACAACGCGCTGCCCGCTGCGCTCGTGCAGCACCTTCATCAAGTAGCGCAAGCGGGCCGGGGCTTCGTCGTCGCGTGGGACGATTTCCGCTTCGTCCTCCAAGGTGTTTAATTGCGCCGCCACTTCCCTGGACAAGTCGTCCGGTCCTTGGTAGTTGCCGCTGCTGAAGTCGAGCCGCAGCACTGGATGGCGCACCGACCAATCCCACCGAGCGTGGATGGCAAGGCCGGCAAACAGCGGCTCGTTGCCTTCAAATACTTCCTTGAGCGTGTCCAAAAATAGGCTCTTGCCAAAGCGACGCGGGCGCGACAAAAAATAGTGCTTGCCCTCGTCGAGCAGACGACAGATGTATGCTGTCTTATCGACGTAGTAACCCGCTCGTTGGCGAATCTCGCCGAATGTCTGAATGCCAATGGGAAGTAAGTGTCTGCTCATGGGTTGGAGCACCCCTTGGCTACCTTCGCGCCAGCCTGGCCTAAATTGCGGTATTCCATAACGCTCTTCCTGAATTAAGTCGAGTGCTGGCGCCCAATACTCGTTGGCAACTCGCAATCAACCAACGCCATACAGCGCATCCACTTGCTCGCCATATTGTCCACCCCTGACAATCTCTGTACTTTGACCTCAATTTGCAAAGGAGCACACCTTATGTCCCGCCCCCCGGATCATAGACAGAATATCCAAGGCACGGCCGCGGCGTACGCCATTGAGACCACCTAGCAAAACGCCTGCGCCGTCAGCGCATACACTTTCGCCACCCGCACCAACTCGGCCACCGGCACCTGCTCGTCGGTAGTGTGCGCCCCCGTGGCACAAGGACCGTGAGTTAGGGCTTCAATCCCGGCAGCCATAAAGACATTGCCGTCGTCGATGAAGGGCTTGCCTGCCAAGGGCAGCGGTGCCCCCGTTATCTGCTGATGCGCGGCCTGAAACGCGCCCACCAGCGGACTACTTTGATCTAGCGCAAAGGCATCTCCAGGCGTGTTCCAGTCGGCGAGCCAGATGCGGGTGCCGCTTGCCGCAGCTACCTCGGTGAGCAGGTCCTCCATTTCGCGGCGCACAGTTGGCTCCGAGCCGGCCGCCACCCAGCGGCGCGTCCCTTCGATCCGACACTGGACCGGCACCTGATTGTAGAGTTGACCGCCTTCGAGCCGGCCGATAAACAGCGTGTCGCTGCCGACATAAGGGGCCGTTTGCTCGCGCAGATGCTCGTTCAGCCCATTCAGCCGCAGCACCACCTCGGCTCCCGCGGCGATCACATCCGGCAGACCGGCAGACCTTAGCACCTCGTGTACTGGCTCGCCATCGCGCTCGATCTCCACGCTAAACACGGCCATCCCGCGCCCAGCGACTGGCAGCACGTCGCCCAAGTACTCCGGCAGCAACACCCCGTCGCCGACGAAGCCTTCGCGGATCAAGGCCAAAAGCTGGCGGCGGTCGCCCCAAGGCGCTTCGTGGTGGTCGTGGGCCGTAAGCAGGATCGCCCCCTTGGTCAGTGCGCCCGCATCCCTCAACGCCCTGAGCGCCTCAACGAAGGCGGCGATCCCTCCCTTCATGTCGGACGACCCCGACCCATAGAGCTGACCACCTTCCACCTTGGGCGGCACAAAGGGCAGATGCACCGTGTCCAAATGGCCGTCGAATTGCAACACTCGTCCGGGCTGGCCGCTATCGAAGCGAGCAACCACGGCCGGTGCTTGCGGCCAATCGGCTTGGGGGCGCTCTACGGCAAATCCCTCCGCAGCCAATATGGACGCCAACGCATCAGCCACCGCGCCAGCATCCAGCGTCGGGCTGGGCACCGCAATCAGCGCCTTGGCCGTATCAATTAGGCGTTGCTCGTCGATAGCCTGTAGTATGTTGTCTGCCATACTAAGACTCCTTTACCCACTTTGAGATTTAGCGGTATCAGCATCGGCCACGCCGCGCGGACAAAGCCACCCGCGCTCCCAAGGCGATCCGTTACATTTTTCCTCAAGCGATTCCAGCCGCTGCTCTTCGGCACGCTCCCACCGATCTTTAGGCAGATCGACCGGCCCTTGGGGATCGCTCAACCCGCAACCAACCAACGCCATACAAAGCGTCCACTTGCTCGCCATATTGTCCACCTCTGACAATCTCTGTACTTTGACTTCAATTTGCAAAGGAGCACACCTTATGTCCCGCCCCCCTGACTACGGCATCATCTACAACTGGGACGGCGCACCGCACGGTTACTCGCCCGTTCCCCAGTCTATGGACGCCTTCCTCGACAAGACATACGCCCCCCTCGAAGACACCCAAGTCGGGGCTCTATTCTGGTGCGTCGGCGAACACGCCACCCGCTGGCCAAGCGCCGCGCTCGAACTCGTCGGCGACATGTATCAGCGCCGCTATGAAAGCGCTGCTAGCTACACCCACACCGAAAACATCCGCCGCATGTTGGAGCGCGGCGAAGACCCCCAACAGGCCGTCATCGACCGCGGTCATCAGCTCGGCCTGCACGTGTATGCCTCGCTGCGCATGAACGACAATCACTTCAACGGCGCCCAGCTCGCCGACCTCCAGACCCTACACCACGTCGAACTAACCCAACTGCGCAAAGATCACCCCGAATGGCTCCTCGGCGAAGATACCGAAGAGTGGTTTGCCCTGTCGTGGAACATGGCCCTTCCGCAAGTGCGCGAAAATCGCTTCCAACACCTGCGCGAAGTCTGCCAAAACTACCCCTGGGACGGCGTCGAGCTCGACTGGCAACGCCACCCCTTCCACTTCCCCGCCGACGATGCCTATCGCCTGCGCTACCTGCTCACCGACTTCATGCGAGCGGCGCGGCAACTAACCAATCAACTAGCGCAACAGCGCGGCCGACCTTTCTACCTTGCAGCCCGCGTTGCTGGCTCGCTCGAAGGCTGTCACCGCATTGGCTACGACATAGAAACTTGGACAAAAGAAAACCTCGTCGATATCCTAATCCCAGCCGGTGCTGCCGCTACCGACCCGGCGATTGAAGTCAGCGCCTTCCGCGCCCTCTGCGCCGACGGTGCCATCGCCCTCTATCCAGGTTTTGACAGCGGCGTCCCGGGCCCGGCGGCCGGTCCCGAAGGCGAAACGGCCCGGCACCACATGCGCACCAAGGCCACGGCTATGCAGTATCACGGCCAAGGCGCGACCGGTATATACGCGTTCAACTGGCATGCCGACCGCGATTCAAAGCGCGCGTTGCTAACCCAAGTGGGCGCAGTCCAAACCTTGCGCCGCCAAGACAAGCTCTACAGCGCGACCCATCGCTTCCGCCAGCCCACCGGGCAGTGGCGCGGCGCGTACCAGCACGATCGGCTGCGCGGCACCCTACCCGTTGCCCTCTACCCAACCATGCAAGAGACCGGCCCGCACTTCGACTTCGATCTCGCCGACGACTTGAGCGCAGACCCACCGACGACCATTACCGTGCGGCTGCGGCTGCAAAATTGGGTCGCTGGCGACGAGATTTGCTGCTACTGGGACCGCGAGGTATTAGCCGACCCGGACATCGCTTATTGCCACGGCGACGACCCCCGACCAATAGCCGATGTCAGCACCGCCGCTTGGCACTGCTTCGCGCTGACAGCCGACCAAGCCGCCCGCGGTCGCCATCGCCTAGCAGTCGTTCTCTTGCAACGCCATCCCCAACTTGCTTGTGATTTGCTCCTGACCGACGTCGAGGTATTAATCCGCTACGACTAGGACCGTTTAACGCCCGTAGCGCAGGCCAAAGAAAAAGCCCGGCCAAGCGAAAAGCCCATCGTCCCACTCCCGCTCGTAGCGGCTGCCCGACTCAACCAGTCGCAAGTGGCCATCGGTCCACAACTGGTTCAGGGAGACGCCGCCAAACAACGCCAGATGACGATGCAAAGAGACCCCGGTCTCAAGTTTGAGCCGCGCCAGATAGTTGTCGCGCGCTAAGCGGTCTAGGCCAAAGTTCACTGTCGGCGGCCAAAATCCAATGCCCGCCTTGTAATCGTCGTCGAGGTCGCGGCTGATTCGGTAGGTGTGTACATCGAGACCGAGGAAAGCCAGCCGCCAGCGTTTCTGCACGCCACCGCCCACGC
Source organism: Candidatus Latescibacterota bacterium (assembly GCA_965221515.1). Classification (GTDB taxonomy): domain Bacteria; phylum Latescibacterota; class UBA2968; order UBA8231; family UBA8231. The sequence goes on along the minus strand of OZ244897.1, from coordinate 864,239 downwards.
CCAGCATCCATCGGCGCTGGCCATCCTCGTCAGTAAAACCCGTGGTAAAAGCGGTGTAAAACGAGCGGCTACCCGAGGCGAGGGTGAACATGGTAAAGCCGATTTCGTCGCGCCAAGCGCTGAGATTGAAAAGACCACTGCGCGAGTAGTTGAGCAACCCAATGGGCAGCCCACCCTCGATGTGGCCGGAGAGATTGACCACGCCCACCTGCCAGCCCTTAACCTCGCTCGCCACATTCAACAATCCAACTTGGCCCCCCTTGACCTCGCCGACAAAATTGGTGATCCCGGCCAATTGCCAACCGCGAATTTTGCCGACGATGTTGGTCGTTTGGGCCACCTGCCAGCCACGCACCTGCGAGGCAATGTTGAGCAAGCCCACCTGACCGCCCTGCAACGGCCCCAGCGCCCAGTTGACGCCGACGACGGATGTCTGCCAGCCATCGACCTCTTTGAGTGCCAAGTTGCCCAATCCGCCGACTTGGCTGCCCGTCCGCCCACGCGCTTGGTTGACCAACCAGGCGAACTGGACCCCGCGAAACGCCTCATTCTGCGTATTGGTCAACAGCCCCAGCGACAAGGTGTAGCCCTCGCGGGTGGCGACCTCGAGCTGTCGTCCCAAGGTGATCCTCGGCCGCGAGCCACCGCGCAGTTTAGTCTCCTCTGGGGTCAAGGCGCGGAAGTCGCCGCTATCCACCGCAACGAATTGGCCCGCAGCCAAAACCAATTCGGCCAAGCGCCAGTTCGCGTCCCACGTTTCCAAAAACAGCGTATAATCCCCCGGCACCAATCCCAACTCGACCGCCCGGCCAAGGGATTTGTTCAGTTCGGCTACGAGGCGCTGCTGGCCGTTGCGGATAGAGATCCGACCGGCGAGGGCCTCGTCCAGCGACAGGCCCGCGGCATTGCGGCGCACCTCGGTCATCACCACGCCGCCGGTGCCGCGCATCTGGCCTTGATAGGCTGGATGCTGCGTGCCGCCCGCAGTCCCAATAGTCCGCGTCCGCGTCTCGTCGAATGCGAATTGGTACGCCTCGTGGAGCGTCACCCGGCCATCGCCGGTAACGTCGGCTGCACCGCGCAGCCCGGAAACTAGATAGTGGGTGAAAAAAGACGCTTCGATCAGGTCTGACTCTTGGGCCGCTTCGTCGGCCGAGCTCGACGTGAGGAAGGCGTACCCCCGCATATCAAAGGACTCATCGACCAAAAAAGGCGGCTTGGGTTGGCCGCCCTTAATGCGGGTTATGCTGCCGGAGTTGCAGGCGTCGAGGACGGCGATGCGGACGGCGGCGTTGGCCGTCTTCAGCGCGTCGAGCAACTGCGGATAGCCGAGGTGGTCGCCGGCCAACAGCAGGCCCTCTTCGTCGGCATGGCCCGAGTAATACAACAGCACCTCTAAGCGGTCTCCTCGGCGACTGGCCGCCTGCACCCGCCGACCTAGATCGGCCAGTCCCTGCTCGAAGGCAGCCAAATCGGGATCGCGCAACAGCAACACATCGGCTGGGTCCAAGCCCCCCATCTCTTGCAGCACCTCGACGAACTGTTGGGCGTCCGAGACGGCGTAGCGCAGCAATGGGCGATCCACCCCGCCGTTGTTGGCCCCCGCCGCCAGTATCAGCCGACGTACTTCCGCCTCCACCGGCTGGGACAGACCCGCCGCAGCGACAACGACCAGCAGGACGCGCACCAAAGACATAGGGACAACTCCTCAGAGACCATAGGGCACCCCGACAACGACAACCCAAAGACGCTCACGCATCGTCGTTGGTTGCCAACTTCCCCCCTGCGCGATTGCCTTGGGCAGAATCTAGGGCTCGCTAGGTTTTTTTACGGTAAACTGGAACAGGCGGATATCATCTTCCAACACCACATCGCCAGCGGCCAGCTTGGCCTGGACCGCTGCCAAGTCAAAGCGGCGGTCGGCCGCCACCAAGTAAAACCGCTCCCACCGCGGCGCATCGTCCAGTTCGTAGGCAACGTCGAGGGTGTCTTGCGCGGCCAGCGGCACGGCCTCGGCGCCAGTCGTGGGCAGATGCCCGGTTACAATACCGCGCCCATCAACCGACAAAATCGCCCCGTACTGCAAGCCGCCCGAGCGATAGGCGAGCTGCACCAAGTCCCCGCGTTGAGCCAAGGCCCCCTCTTGCAGACGCTGCGCGCCGCTGGCCAGCTTGCGAAAGACCAACAACTGCGGCTCCTGCTGGTCCCCCTTGATGCGAGTCGCCGGTGCTTGCGGGGTTTGTTGGTCAAAGAGAGTGGGCACCGCCACCACCGCCAGGATCAGGGCCACAGCCGGCACGGCCCACAGGCGATACCCACTCCACGTTGGTTGGGCACCCCGGCCCGACGCCCGCTTGAGTTTTAGCTCGATCTGGCCGCTCATCCATTCGGGTGGGTAGCGCTGGTGCAATTCCTCGTTGGAGCGCTCTAGGACCGCTAGCCGCTGTGCGAGTTCTGGATCGTCGGCCAAGCGGCGATCCAAAGCCGCCAACTGGTCGTCGGGTCCCTCGCGCAGCAGGTAGCGCTCTAGCTGGTAGTCGCTTATGGGGTGCTTGTCTTGTTGGTTCATGGCTTCTCCATCTCTTGCAGCGATGTGCGCAGGCCGAGCAGCCGCTTGCGCACACCGGACACCGACATGCCCACGGCCTTGGCTACTTCCGCCAAGGTCATGCCGTCCACGTAGTACAAGACGGCCATCGTGCGCGTTGACTCAAGCTGTTGACCAAAGAGCTTGGCGAGCATGGTGCGCGCATCTATCTGGCCCTCGGCGTCCTCGGCGCAGGCTATCTGCTCCAACAGCGTCGAGTCGGCTTTAGTCTTCCGCCGCCGGGCGTCGCGGATGCGATTGAGGCAGAGATTGGTAGCCATGCGATAGAGCAGGCTAGAGGGCGCGTCGTCGCGCAGGCGGTCGCGCCGCGTCAACAGCCGTACAAAAACATCCTGAGTGGCGTCGAGCGCCTGGTCTTCGTCGCACAAAAGTTGCCGACAACGACGCATGACCATCGGCCCGTAGCGGCGGTACAGTGTATCTACGTCCATGTATTCCCTGGCGGTGTACTACTTTAAACACCGATAACGGCGCCGAGTGTTACTGCGGCGACAAAAATTCGCTCCTTGCCTGCAAACAACAAGAGCCGACGGGCCATCGCCGCCGGCTCTTGCAATCCTGCTTGATTACCTTCAGACCGCTGCTGAGTAATCTAGGCGGTCAAGAAAGCCACGGCCGTCCAGCACACAGCCGCCGCGCCCGCCGCAAGCGTCGCCTGCGGGATTTGCGTCTTGACGTGGTCCATTAGGTCGCAGCCGGTGCACATGGAGCTAAGCACGGTAGTATCCGAAATCGGCGAGCACTGGTCGCCGTACACGCTGCCGTCCATGACCGCAGCAAAACACAGCGTCATAAAAAGCTCTGGATGCGCCAGCCCATTGGCCCCGGCCACCGCCCAAGCCAGCGGCATGGCCAGCGGGAAAGCCACAGCATAGGTGCCCCAACTGGTGCCAGTGGAAAAGGCTATGCACATCGTCAAAATCTGCAGCAACACTGGCAGCAGAAAATACGGAATGGACTCGCCGAGTTGTTCGACTAAGAAAATGCTGCCGCCCGTCTCCTTGCTTATGCCGCCAATGGTGATCGCCAGCAGCAAAATGACCGAGCCAAGCACCACGCCTTTGATGCCATCGTGAAAGCCGGCGATGAGGTCTTTGAGCGCCATGCCCTTGGCCAAGGCCATACCCGCGGCCAACAACAGCGCAATGCCAAAAGCCCACTGCACATTGGGCGATCCGCTGGTGATAAAAGTACCAACGGCAATGGCGATGAGCGTGCCCAGCGGCAAGAAGAATTCGAGCACGTGTGGAGTGTAGCCTTCGGGTACGTTGCTGCCTTGCAGTTCCTTGGCGCTCAGCGGGTCGGCCCCGGGGGCGTCGAGTTGGCCGGTCGTGCGCGCGCGCTCCATCGCCGCCCTGAGTTGCTTGCCCAAAAATAGCGGTTTTTCAATGCTGAGGAGGAACGTGCCCAAGACGGCAAAGATGGCGTAAAAACAAAAGGGCACGCTTTGAAAAAAGAACGCCAGGCGATCGGCTTCAGTCGCCAAGAAACTGACGCCCGAGACGAAGATAAACGCCTGCACGTAGCCAGGCCAAGCGTTGAATGCGAGCTGGGACGCAACCGGCGAAGCCGTTGAATCTACCACATACGCCAGCTCTTCGTGGCTGATTTTTTCGTTGTCGGCAATCGGTTTGACTGTAGTGCCGACCAACACCGTGCTGACGGTGCCGCCTTGGAAGAAGACGACCCCCAGCAGCCAGGCGACCAGCTTGGCGCTTCTGGGGCCGCGCACAAATCGCACGGTCATAAACTCGGCAAAGGCTTGCGCCGCGCCCGTGCGCGACCAGATCCCCATGAGCCCACCCAACAGCCACAAGTAGAGCAGCAGCACGCCGGCTGCGTTTTTAGTGGCCAACGAGGGAATGAGGACATCGCCAGTGAAGTCGTAGCGGCCCATCAGCAGCGCACCGGCGACGATGCCGCCCAACAGCGAGGTAACAGGTTCTTTGGTCAGCCAACACAACAGCACAGCCACTATCGCCGGCAGCAGCGACCAATAGCTCCAGTGGCGTTTGGCCACCAGTTTGTAGTAGCGGCCAGTCTCGGCTACAGAGACAAATTCTTCGGTAATCGACGGCGCCGTCCTCGACCCGTGGATTTTAGCCGGGTCGAGTTGGGCTTGGGCCATGGGCACGGCCTCGAAATAGGCCGGTTTTTCGCGATAGATGTAATACAGCTTGCCGTCGTCGTCCGTTTTCACGTCCAACTCGATCCGCTCAACCGTCCACGTCGGCATTACATTGAGACCGATGATCCACGACGAGAGCAGGGCGATGGCAAAAATGGCGAAGTTGCGAATGCCTCTGGGCATGGGGCTCCTTTCGGTTTGATAGTAAAAGTAGCTTTACTTGAGCAAAAGCAGTTTGCGCGTTTGCACGCCCCAAGGGGTTTGCAAACGATAGAAATATAGGCCCGCAGACAAGATGCGCCCACTGTCGCTTACTCCATCCCAGCGCAGGACGTGTGAGCCGGCTAAGACGGCCAGCTCGCCGTACTGGTCGGCAAAAATGACCTGATCCGCCACGGGCAGTACCATCAACTCACATCCCCGACGGTTCACTCGGGCCTAAATCCACGTCTTGGCCGCGGTGGAAATTGCGCCCCATCAGGTATTTGATATCCAACTCCACATCGCGGACAAAAATCTCCGGCAGCACCTGGGCGTCGCGCCGCACCAATTCAACTGCAAGCGTGTTGTTGCCCTTTTTTGGCCAGTGTGTGGCGTCTAGCCGAAACGCGTACCAATACCCCGATCCGGTGCGGTAGCGCGGGGCCGACATCCGGTACATTTCGTTGATCTTGCGCAACAGACCGGCGGGTAACTCGCGGCCATTAAAATAGAACTTTAGCTGGTCGCGCTCGGTGTGGCCCATCACTCGTATCCGCAGCAACACTTCGTGGACCCGGCCGACCTTGGCCCAACGCCGTAGCTGGTCGCTGACCGACAAGGCGATGGCGGCCTGGCAGCCCTTTTGCAAATAGGCTGGTAACTGCATGGTCGTCCCCGGCTCAGTGGTGGGATTGGGGTAGCGGCCGGTCATCGTCGGTACGTAGTAAATTTTGTCGCGGGCGGCCATGACCTCTGGATAGGGCAATTCGCGCAGCTTCTCGTAGAAGGAGGCCTGATACGGCCAGTTGCCAAACCAGTGCGCCAAGTACAGGCCATCGACGCCCTGCGCCCAGTAGTTGCAGGCCGCTCCGCGCACCATCTCAATGGTGGCCTCGCCCAAGCGATCCGAGTCCACGTGGCTTTGCAAAGCCGCAAATACCCGACACCCCGTGCCTTTGGCCGCCGCAACCAAGGGCCGAAAATCAATCGTCGAATCCAGCAGCTCCGGGCCGGAAAACGCCTGGCCAATCAGCACATCCACTAGCCCTTCGCGCAGCCACGCTGCGATATCTAGGCCAACGGCATAGCACCCTTCGATACTATGGGGAATGCGGATGGCCAATTCGCGTTGCTTGCCGCTCCGCTTGACAGCGCGATGCACCTGGCGCACCCACTCGGTCATAATTTTGCGGCCCGCAGCAACCTCGGCGGGGTGGAAGTAGTAAGGCTGGTAGTTCATCTGCAACTCAAAGCCATCGACCGGATATTTCTTTAGCGTCTCGGCAATCAGGGCCAAGCGCTCGTCGCGGACTTGTTGGTGCTTGAAGTCGAGACAGGTATAGCCGGGATAGTCGTCGGGAACACCGTCTTGGGCGCCGATTTCGAGTTGGGTGTTGTCAAAGCGGAAGTCCGAGCAACGCACGTCCTCGGCTCGTGGCCCCCGGCCCTGCTGTACTAACAGCGTCGGGTAAACCAGCTTGCCGTACTGGTGGGCGCGGTCGCAAATCAAGCGCAGCGGATCGCGCCCTTGGCGAATTAAGTCGCGGGCATTTTGATGGGCGCGGCGAAAAATAAGATGCGGCCAACGCTTGACATTGTGGCCCCACAACTCCCCCACTTGAGTGTCGTGCAGCATCGTGCGGCCGTCGCCGAGGCAAAACATGATGGCCTCGACTGGCGTCCCCAACAGCTCGTCCACCCCCTGCTGGTATTCCTCCGGCTGGATCGGTGGCTCGTACATATAGATCAGGGGGTGCCGCCCGTCGTGGTAGAACATAATTTTGGGCTGGGGCATGGCCAGGCTCCTTTAGGTCCAGTTGCGCGAATCGGGTACGGCCACCCAAGCCGACCCTTGGGCGATCGACTGTTGGCTGACCAGGCCGGGCAGGGTCATGTCCATCGCCAAATCAATGCCAATGGCCGGTGCCTTTTCGGCGCGGATAGCCGCGACAAAGTCCTCAACCTCCCAATAGTCGCCACCGCCGTGTCCGGCGGCGAGCGCTTCGGGCGGCGGGTGCCGCCAAGGATCGGGCAAAAACTCCGCTAGCGCCGCCAATGACTCCCAGCGCGGCGGCTCGCTGCGATTGCGCAACCAAATTTTGGCCGGGCCCTCAAAGCCGTCGGCCGATTCGTACGCACCATCAGTCCCCTGCAACGCATAATGCACCATGTGGTGCGGCCGGTCTGAGAGCATATCGACGCGAATGTGCGCCAACCCGCCGCCCGACAGCCGGCACATCATAGTCACAGAATCCTCCATTGCGTACAAATCGCCACGCCGATCGCGATAGTGGTGCCCAGTGCCCACAGCACAAACCGCTACCACCCGCTGACCGGCAAACCACGTCAGCACCGGTCCCAAGCTATGCGTACCATAGGTGCAGCCATTGATTCCGGTCTGCCAGTGCCGCCGCCAAGGCGTGGTCTCGTTGAGCTGTTTCAACTCGTGGATATAGGCTCCTTCGGCATAGTACAGCTCGCCGAAAAAGCCGCGCTCGACCAACGCTTTTACCAGTGTGTTGGGCTTGGTATAGACGTAGTTTTCGGCCATCATATAGATGGCTCGACTGCGCCGAGCCGCCCGCGTCAAATCGCGGCATTCCTCGATTGATACTCCGGCTGTCACCTCGCTGAGCACGTGGATATCGCGCGCTAAGGCGGCCATAGCTTGAGGCGCATGACACGGCATCGGCGTACCCACGACGATTGCATCTACCCCCCCGGAGTCGAGCATGGCGTCGGCGTCTGTAAAAACCTGTTTAACGCCCCATTCGGCGGCCTGGCCCTCAACCTCTTGCCGGCGGATGTCGCACAGCGCGGTAAGTTCGGTGGCCGGATGGGCCTGCAAAGTCGGAATAAAGCCGCTTCCGCGACCAGCGGCCCCAATGACGCCAACGCGTATTTTGTCCATTGCTATCTGTTTGACAACCGGCCTCAGCGACCGTATTGTTTTGGCCCTTTACTCAACCCATTTCTCATATTTAGGAGGAATCTCATGGCCATTATACCTAACATCAGCTCGGATATCGCCGGGCCGCTCGGCGCGATTCACCTGCCCCGCCTGTGGTCTAAGCTGCGCTTGAGCGCGGCTGGCCAACTGCCGGCCGATTACCCGGAATGCGGCGCCGGCTTCGATCAGATGGTGCTCGACGGCCTCGGTATTGACCGCGACGCGGCCGTCGCGTACGTCAAAGACAACAAAGCCAGCTACAGCGAATTTGAAAACTGGGTTAAGGCCCAGCGCGGTGGCTCCATTCCCCAGAGCGAAATCGAGGCTTCCAATGCCGCCATCCGCGGCTACAACCACGATGACCAAACCCGCGGCAGCATCCTCGACGCCGCGGGCCTCAGCGACGACGGCAGCATCCTCGACGCCGTTAATCTCAACAACCTCGACGACTGGACTGAACTGCACAACGCCCTGAGCTAAGGGGGCGCATCCCGCTGGTTTGTTGGCCCGCTTCCGCTCGTTGGAGGCGGGCCGCTTTGTTGGTTGCCGCACGCCTATTCATACCGCCTTTTGGCCGGGCTGTCAACGCCCTTGATAGCCCTCTACTAAGTTTGTACTTTGTGCCCCTCAACTTCTTGGAAAGCGAATCTGCGATGAAAATCGATGTCGTCGAACTCACCAAGGCCTTAGTCGCCTATCCCTCAGAAAGCCAGACCAGCAACGTCGAGGTCACCCAATACATAGCTGGGATTTTAGACCAGCTTGGTTTCTTCATAGAAGAAGTGCCCTATACGGACGAGGCCGGCGTGGACAAGCTCTCCATCGTCGGCAAGTTGGGCACTGGCCGAGGTGGGCTAGCCCTGATGAGCCACGACGATGTCGTACCCGCCAATCCCGCCGATGGTTGGCTCCGCGATCCCTACCAAGCCTACGAGGCCAACGACAAGCTCTATGGCCGCGGCTCCTGCGACATGAAAGGCCCGCTCGCCGCTTCGATCGGCGCGGCGGCCCGCTTCAAAGCCGCCGATCTCAAAGCCCCGCTCTACATCGTCGTCACAGCCGACGAAGAGGTCCTCTGCGTCGGCGCACAAAAGGTCGCGGCCCACTCCAAGCTCTTTGCCGAGGCCAGCACTGGCTGTGGCATCATCTGCGAACCCACGAACCTGCGCGTGGTCCACGCCCACAAAGGCTCACTGGCCATGCAAGTGACCGCCAAAGGACGCCCGGCACACACCAGCACGTTAAAAGGCATCAACGCCAACCTCAAAATGATTCCCTTTCTCGCGGAAATGAAGCGGTTTAACCAGCGCGTGCTTAGCGGGCGCCGCTACCGCAACGAGGAATTCGCGCCGCCGCATTCGGAATGGTGTATCGGCATCAACGATCACAACCGCGCCACCAACATTTCCCCGGCCCAAAGCATCTGCACGCTCAACTACCGCCCGATGCCGGGCATGGACGTCGATGATTTGATAGACAAAACCCGCAAAAGCGCGAAAAAGCACGGGCTCGACTTTGAGCTCAAGCACCGCGGCGAACCGCTCTACACGGCAGTGGACGCCCCGCTGGTGCGCACGGCACTCAAGCTAACGGGCCGCCGCAAACCCGCTACAGTGGCCTACGGCACCGATGGCATGGCTTTTTTTAAGAAGATGAAACAAATGATCGTGCTCGGCCCAGGCGACATTGCGCAAGCTCACACCGCCAACGAATGGATCAAAACCGACCAACTGCACGCCGGCGTCGATCTCTACACCCGCTTCATCGAGCACCTATGCGTTTAGCGGCCAAAAACAAAGGCCGCGGCGCGATTTTCCCCCCTCGTCAACTCCGCCGCCTTTTCCCCAGTAAGTTTCGCGCGATGAGTTCCTCGGCGATTTGCACGGCGTTTAGGGCGGCCCCCTTGCGCAACTGATCGCCGCTGACCCACAAGTCCAGCCCAGTCCCGTCGGGCCGCGAAATATCCTGGCGAATGCGCCCGACCAACACCTCATCGCAGCCGGAGGCCTCAATCGGCATGGGAAAATAATTCTGCGCCGGATCATGGACGATCCGCACGCCGGCCGCCGCGGCCAAGATAGCTTCGGCCTCGGCCGCCGGAAAAGGTTCGGCAAACTCCACGTTGATCGCCTCGGAATGGGCCCGCAGCACGGGCACGCGAATGGTCGTGGCCGAAATTTGCAGCGCGTCGTCGTGGAACATCTTGCGGGTCTCGCGCACCATTTTCAACTCTTCTTCGCAATAGCCCTCCGGCCCGACTGCCGAGTCGTGCGAAAACAAATTAAAAGCGATCGGATGCGGGAACTCAGCCGGCTCCGGGTCCTGCCCGGCAAGCACCTGCCGCGTCTGCGTCTCCAACTCCTCCATCGCCCGCGCCCCGGCGCCGCTGACGGCCTGATACGTCGAGACCACGATGCGCTTGATCCGCCGCCGCTGATAGAGCGGCCAGATCGCCAAGTCCATGATGATCGTCGAACAATTCGGATTGGCAATGATGCCGCGATGGGCGGCTAAGTCTTCGGGATTGATCTCGGGTACCACCAGCGGCACATCCGCGGCCATGCGATAGGCCGACGTGTTATCGACGACCACCGCACCCGCAGCTTGGGCGTGCGGATTAAACCGCTTGCTCAAGCTGCCTCCGGCCGAGGCCAAGACGATATCTACGCCGACAAAAGAATCCTCCTGTAACTCCTGCACCTCGATCGAGCGGCCGTTAAAGGCAATGGCGCGTCCCGCCGAGCGGGCCGAGGCCAACAGCCGCAACTGGCCGACCGGAAAGTCGCGCTCGGCCAGTATTTCTAACAGTACCTGCCCGACGGCACCAGTCGCGCCCATAATAGCTACGTTGTACGTATCGGTCACTTACGTCTCTCCGTTAGATAATCCATCAATACATGTCCGTGTTCTACCTGCATACTACCCCACTCGGCCGCCCGCTCCCCATAGGCTTGCATTGCGTCGGCCTCAATTCCGGTGCCCCACAACACAAAGGGCACGGGCTCGCGGCTGTGGGTGCGCCGCGCAATGGGCGTGCGGTGATCGGGGGTGAGCAGCACGCGATGCGGCCCCATCGACTCAAGGCCGACCAAGATTGGCCCCACGACGCGGGCGTCGAAATCCTCAATGGCCTGCACTTTGGCCTGCCAATCGCCGTTGTGCCCGGCTTCGTCTGGGGCCTCGACGTGGACATAAACCAAATCGGCATCTTGCAAGGCGGCCAGCGCGTATTCAGCCTTGCCCTCGTAGTTGGTGTCGAGGTATCCGGTAATACCGGGCACCTCAATGACCGCCAAGCCCGCGCTCTTGCCGATGCCGCGCACCAAATCAACAGCCGATATAACGCCGCCCTGCAATCCGTAGCGCTCCGACAGGGGCGTCAAGCGCAGCGCCCGACCGGCTCCCCAGAGCCAAATTGCGTTGGCCGGTCGCTCGCCGCGGGCGCAACGAGCGGCATTGACTGGCGCGGCCGCGAGAATGGGGTCAGCCGCGGCCATAAGCGCGCAGATTTTCTCCGCGCCGGCCCCCGTAGGCACATGCGCGGCCATGGACTCGCCCATGATGTCGTGCGGCGGATAGCTCTCCACTTCTTCCGGGCCGCGTTCCCACACCAGCAAGTGGCGATAGCCCACTCCGGGATAAAAACGCAAAGACGGCCCCCCCAGCTGTGCCGCCAAAGCCGCTATCAGCTGTGCCGCTTCTTCGCTGGCGATGTGGCCGGCGCTGTAATCGACCAGCACATCGCCCTCTCGGTAGATCAGGTTTAGGCGGAAAGCCACCCCGTCTTCGCCCAGCTCGACGCCCATGCTCGCCGCTTCCAACGGCGCGCGACCGGTGTAGTGGACTCGGGTGTCGTAGCCAAAAATTTCGAGGTTGCCGATGTCGCTGCCGGGATGCCGCTGGGCTGGGATCATCTGCACCAAGCCCCCGGCCCCCTCGCGGGCTAAGCGATCCATGCACGGCGTGGCGGCGGCCTCCAGCGGCGTCTGCCCGCCCAGTTCGTCGAGCGGATAGTCGGCTGCTCCATCGGGCACCAACACCACGTAGCGCACTCTAGATATCCTCCATGCGGATGAGCTTGACGGCCCCCTGTACTGCGTCGAGTGCGGCCACGGCCTGCTGCGCCCGCTGCATCGCGGCCTCGCGCGCCTCGTGGGTGACGATGACCAGCGGCACCGAGCCGCCGTCAAAGTCGCGCTCCTTTTGGATGACCGAGGCGATGCTGATGCGCTCCTCGGCCAAAATGCGCGCGATACCTGCAAGCACCCCGGGCTGATCGCGGACTAAGACGCGGATAAAGTAGCGCATCTGTACGTCCTCAATGGGCACGACCGCGACGGCGTCCTCGCCCAAGATCATGTCGCCGATGGAGGTGCTAGCACCAGCGGCTTTGCGCTCGACTAGCTCGACCATATCCGCCACCACCGCGCTAGCCGTGGGCAGCCGCCCAGCACCGCGACCGGAAAACACTTGCGGCCCCACCGCCGACCCCTGCACCTGAATGGCGTTGAATTCATCGTGGATGTTGGCCAACAGTGCGTCCTCTGGCACCATAGCCGGATGCACCCGAGCCTCGACCTGCCCATCCTGCTGCTTGGCAACGGCCAGCAGCTTGATTGCATACCCTAATTCGCGGGCGTATTCAATATCGCGGCCCTCGATCTGCTCAATCCCTTCGCAAAATACGTCGCGGCCGGTACCCGTGCAGTGAAAGGCAATCCGGCAGAGGATGGCCAACTTCTGCGCGGCGTCCATGCCGCTGACGTCCATAGTCGGGTCCGGTTCGGCGTAGCCTTGGTCTTGGGCTTGTTTGAGGACGGCGGCGTAATCGCCAGCGCCGCGACTCATGCGCGTAAGCATGTAGTTGGTCGTGCCGTTGAGAATGCCGTACAGGGACTCGACCCGATTGGCCACCAAGCCGTTGCGCAGCGAGCGAATGATCGGGATGCCGGCGGCGACGCTGGCTTCAAACATCAAATCCGCGCCATGGGCCAGCGCCAGTTCAAACAGCTCCTCGCCCCGTTCGGCGAGCAGGGCCTTGTTGGCTGTTACCACATCCTTGCCCTGCCGCAGGGCTTGGCTCACCCACTCAAAAGCCGGGGCCGCCCCGGTCAATTCCACCACCAGTTGCACCTCCGGGTCGGCGACCACTGCGCTGGCGTCGGCCGTCAACAACTCCGGTGCTAAGGCCGGGCTGCGCGGCTTGTCTAGGTCGCGCACAGCCACGCGGCGCAAGGCAAAATCCACGTGCTTGCGCCGCCGCAAGGACGCGGGCGCATCCTGCAACAACTCAACCACGCCGCTGCCGACTGTGCCCAAACCAATCAATCCCACTCCTACTGGCATATCTTTGTCCAATTCCTTGTTTCGCATCAAGTTAAAGCCTTTAAATATAGAGAGCAACGCGCTTTTTTGGCAAGGCAGCACCCTAGTGGATAGCTGCCCCGAGATCGCTTATATTAGCAGCCGTCTGAAGATACCCGGCGACGGCCACCGAGGGTTTTCAGACGGCTGATCAAAGGCCCACCCGACGATTGGAGCTGACTGTTATGGACCTCAAAGCCTTCAAGCTGAGCCTAAAGGAACAAACCCCGCCGAAAACCTCCCAAGCCCTGCAAGCCCTCTGGTACGATGCCAAAGGTCAATGGGACAAAGCCCACGAACTAGCCCAGCAAACGCCCGACCCTATCGGAGCTTGGGTCCACGCTTATTTACACCGGGTCGAAGGCGACGCAAGCAACGCCGGCTATTGGTACCGGCGGGCGCAAAAGCCCCACAGCGAGGCGTCGCTACCCGAAGAGTGGGAACAAATCGCCAGCACTTTGCTCAACGGCTAAGGCATCCGTTCCGCCCGGTCTAGGCACGGACGCCCAATATGCAAAGGAAGGCCGGTTTAGGCGCGATCTTGTTCAAGGCCGCGTCGGCCAAGCGCCAAGCCGCATAGGGCCAGCCAGTACTCAAGCGGGGGAACCCGGCCAACTCCAGCAGTTTGTTGGTCATCAACCGCACCGTGCGTATTTCGAAACCTTGGTCTTGTAAATAGGCCGCGAGCGTTTCTTCGTCAAAGCGGTGGAGATGCGCGTTGGCTGGCGTGAGTCTATTGCAGTGGATACACAGGTGCTCGACAATGGTCTCGCGGTACGGCACACTCACTACCAGCCGACCCCGCGGCCGCAATACCCGCCGCGCCTCCGCTAGGGCCGCGTCAATGTCTTCGAGATGTTCCACCACTTCGGAAAGCACGACCGCGTCGAAACACTCGGCCGCAAAGGGAAGATAGTACAAATCGCCGACCTGATAGGCTACTTCGGCAAAGCGGGCCTTGGCCCCGGCGACCCCTACCCAGCCGATGTCCATGGCACAGACTAGAGCCCCGCGGCGATGGCAGTACGCCCCCAACCAGCCCGAGCCACACCCGACGTCAAGGACGCGTTCACCAGCGCGCAAATCAAGTAGGCGCACGAGTGTCTCCAGCCGTCGTTTTTCCGAGGCTCGACGCCTCGGGTCTAATGCTTGCGGATCGACAATCGCCTCAGCATCGGCCTGGTAGTGGACCTTGTAGTCGCTAAGCTGGCCCTTTGGAGTTGTGTTCATTATCCCGTCTCTTGACAACGGCGGCCTAGCCCCATACTATGCCTCTCGTTGCGCTTAAAATGATCCATTTTTCAGTCCTTGTATCCTCCACATAAGCACAAACCTCTAACCACGAGCCAAATTTTCTATGACGATTAAAATCGGCTTCGTCGGCACCGGCGGCATCGCCAACCACCACTTGCGCACCCTCGCCCAGCTCGACGAGGCTGAGCTGGTTGGCTTTTGCGACGTCATCGAAGAAAAGGCGCTGGCCGCGGCCAGCCAGTACGGCGGTAGGGCCTACAGCCACTACGAAACCCTATACGATAGCGAGACACTCGACGCAATCTACATTTGCCTGCCGCCTTTTGCCCACGCCCAGCCCGAGTTGGCGGCCATTGAGCGCGGCTTGCCCATTTTCGTCGAAAAACCCGTGGCGACTTCCCTAGCCCAAGCCCGCGCCGTTGAAGCGGCCCTCGGCGCCCAAAACCTAATCAGCGCTGTAGGCTATCACTGGCGTTACATGGATACGACCGCCAAAGCAATCGAACTCCTCGGCGACGCGCCGGTGGGGTTTGCCCTCGGCGCTTGGACAGGCGGTATGCCCGGGGTGTCTTGGTGGCGGGTACTCGCCGAGAGCGGCGGCCAAATCGTCGAACAAACCACGCACATCTTCGACTTGGCCCGCTATCTGCTCGGCGAGGTCGAAAGCGTCCACGCCATGGCGCGCACCGGCCTGCTGGAAGACGTCCCCAACTACGACATTCACGACGCCTCTGTCACCAACCTCCGCTTCCAAAGCGGCGCGGTGGCCAGCATTACCTCGGCCTGTATGCTCTCCGCCGGCGGGCACGTGGGCTTAGATCTCTACCAAAAAGACCAAGTCCTGCGCATTGCATCCGCTGCGCTCACCATCGACCGCCCCAGCGGCCGAGAAGTCGTCGAACAGGGCAACAACCCAACGCAAGCCGAGGATCGAGCCTTTCTCCAAGCCGTGCAAACCGGCGATCCGGCGGGCATCCGCTGCGACTACGCCGAGGCGGTCAAGACGCTAGCCGCAACCCTCGCGGCCACCCAATCGGCCAGCGAAGGGCGCGTCGTCGCGCTGTAGCCTACTCGTCTTCGATCAAATCGAAGTCGTGCATATCTTCGCCGGCCTTGGCCGAGAGGATGTCTAGCGCGGCACAGGCTCCGTCGCCAGCCGAGATAATGGCCTGGATCTTTTTTAGGCGCGTGCTCCAACCAAGGACGTATAGCCCGGCGACCGAGGTGCGACCATGGCGGTCGGCTACTAACCCCTCGGCTTCTTTGGCCACGCCCAGGCTTTCGGCCAGCGGATTGCTTGGCCCGGTGGCCAAAATCAGATATTGAGCTTGATGGTTTTGGCCATCGGCGGTCTCGACGACAAAGCCCCCCTCGCCCTTTTCAGCGCGGCTGACTTCGACATCCCGGATCGTCCCACCAAAGCCGCGCACCTGCTCGCGGCCGATCTGCTGGAACTCAGGTCCGGCGATCTTGGCAATGCCCAAATAGTTGTACAACATGGCCTTGTGCATGAGCGTTTGGTCTTGGCCAAAGACAGTGACGCTCATGTCGTTTTTGGCGAGAAACAGCGCGGCACTCAATCCACCTGGCCCATCTCCGACGACGATAACATCTGGCATTTCTCCGGCTCCTTTGGTTGCTGGTCAAAGGGCGCAAATAAGGCCGCTGGCTGACGCGATGTCAACCTTACCACGCCATTAGCCACCACTTTGCTTTTCTCCAAGTAACCTACGCAATTGCCCCACTAGGTAGAAAGGGAGCGAGACCAATTCAAAGGATTGGCTCGCCATCCCGGGCAAAGCATAGGTGGCCGTGTGCCAAGTGGGCGGCGCACTGTTTAGGCGCACCCCTATTTTTTGCGCCTTGGTCTTGAGAAAGACCTGCAACGACTTGAGCGTGCCGGTCTTGCCGGCCTTGACTTCGACGGGAATGATCTTGGTCCCCATGCTGATCACATAATCGACTTCGGCATTGGAAGAAGACTTCTCGCGCAGCCAAAAAAACAACTCCGGCCGAACGAACGAAGGCTGCCCCCCGTAGAGCAGATGCTGTCCGACGAACTGCTCGCAGATGCTCCCTTGGTTTACTTGCAGCACGTCGGTTGCGCTGGTAAAGTCCAGCAGATTGAGGCCGCAGGCACTGGACATCAAGCCAACGTCGAGGAAGAGCGGCTTAAACACAGTCTCTTTGATCGCTGCTCGCAGCGGAACGCCGTTGCAGGCACTGTGATGGACGCGCCAAGCGACGAGAGCCTTGCACAACAACGACAAGGCATGGGCCAGATTGCGCGCCTGATCGTCCCGGTCAATACGAGCGTATTTCAGCCGCTGACCAATCAGTAGCGGGAGGCGGGTAAATACCTTGTGCAGCCGGTCGGGATCGGCTCGGCGCGCGTACTTGCCAAAGTCCTCGGCAAAGGTCTCGAGAATCGATTGTTTCTCAGACTCGGTATCGGCAAGCGACGCAGACTGCGTGTAGGCAAACACACTGGCCGGCATCCCTCCCACCACCAAGTACTGTCTCACAGCGTCCAATAGCTGACGGTGGACAGGATCGGGTATGGTGGCGGGAAACGCAAAGGAACGGATAAGGGAAACGAGACGCTCTTTGCCTTGGGCTAGCAAGAATTCCTCCAAGGTCATAGGCCCGAGATACAGGTATTCAATGCGGCCGACAGGCACGGCAAAGGAGGGCCCGGTTAGTGCGAATTCGAGCAGTGAGCCCGCGGCGATGACGTGGATGTCAGGGCGCTCCTCAAAGAAGTAGCGCAGCCCCTCGAATACCTGGGGTGCCACTTGAATCTCGTCGAGGAATAGGAGCGTCTCGCCGGAGCGGATAGCTGTGTTGTACTGCAACTCGAGCAACGGGAGAATCTGGTTGGGATCTTTAGACGCAAACAGCTGTGCTAGATCTGGCTGCCGCTCGAAGTTTAGTTCCACCGTGTTGTCGAAGCACTCATGGCCGAATTGCCGGATCAGATAGGTCTTGCCCACCTGGCGAGCGCCTCGAACCACTAGCGGTTTGCGCTTTGGCTTGGCCTGCCAATTTTTTAGATCGCAAAGTGCCGTTCGAAACATGTCGTCTCTCCACTCTTAATGCATATAATAACACTGTAATATAATTCTTATAAGCATATTTTCATAGAGTTAAAATATGCGTGTACCGCAAGCCTTGCAAAGCATTCAGGGCGCGGCATCGTGCGCTGCGGATTGTCAATGCACCAGAACAGGGCTATTATATCGCAATGCCAAAGGAAAGCCGATGAACGAAGTTAAAACCAAGGTTCACCAGCACCGCGCAGAAGAGACTAGCTCAATCGCCCCGACAGACGACGCGCTCGTCGCACGCTGGCAGCGCGCAACCGCGCCCCTCTTGCCGCTTTTGCACGCCTTCCACGACCGCGACGGCTATTTGTCGGAGCAAGCGCTCAAGGCCGTGTCAACGGGCCTGAAAATCCCGCTCGCCGAGCTTTTTGCCACCGTCACCTTTTACCACCACTTCGCCCGCCAAGCACCCGGCCAAAGTGCCCCGCGCGTCTGCACCGGCCCGATATGCGCCCTGCGCGGAGCCGATGCGCTTTGCGCCAGCCTCGCCAACGCCACGCCCATGCCGTGTGCTGGCCGCTGCGACGATCCCATTCCGGTCATCAAAGGCCAGCAAGTGCTGGTCGGCACCGCCGCCGAGGCCCTTACACCCGCTCCCTCGCCCCGGCCGGTGCCCAATCCCGGCGGCTATGAAGAGTGCGTGTTTGCCGACATTCGCACCCCCGGCCGCGCCACCCTGTCTGGCTATCGCCAAAGCGGCGGCTACCAAGCACTACAACAAGCCCTCGCCGGGCAACCCGCCGAGTTGGTAGCCCTCATCGCCGACAGCCAACTCGCCGGTCGCGGCGGCGCCGGCTTTCCCACCGGCCAAAAATGGCAGGCCGTGGCCGAGGCTCCAGGCGAGCCCAAAACCGTCGTCTGCAATGCCGACGAGGGCGAGCCGGGCTGCTTTAAAGACCGCGCCCTCCTCGAATGGGATCCACACGCGGTCATCGAAGGCTTGCTCTTGGCCGCGTATGCCACCGGCGCTAGGCGCGCTTTTATCTATCTGCGCTATGAATACCCAGAAATCAACGCCATCCTCGCCAACGCCCTAGCCGAGGCCCGCGCCGCCAACCTGATCGGCGAGCACATCCTCGGTAGCGACTTTTCTTGTGCGCTCTACATCCGCCGCGGCGCCGGCGCGTATATCTGCGGCGAGGAAGGCTCGTTGCTCAACAGCCTCGAAGGCAAGCATCCCTATCCGCGCAACCGCCCGCCCTATCCGGTGACGCACGGTTTTGCCGACTTGCCCACCGCCGTCAACAACGTCGAAACCTTGGCCTCAGTGCCCCCCATCGTGCGGCGCGGTGGAGCGTGGTATCGCTCGCTAGGTCTCAATGGTCTTGCAGGCACCAAAGTCATCAGCCTCTCCGGCGACGTGCAGCGGCCGGGCAACTACGAAGTCCCCTTTGGCCTGCCGCTCAACACCCTGCTCCACCAATGGGCTGGCGGACCCGAGTCCGGCCGGTCGATCCAAGCCGTCACCATGGCCGGCCTTTCCGGCGGCTTTCTCGCCGGCGACGACCTCGATGTCACCCTCGACGAACCAGCGATCCGCGCCCGCGGCTCGATGCTCGGCGCCGGCGGTATCATGGTCTTTGACGATCGCCGCGACATCGTGGATATTGCCCGCCAAGCCATGGCCTTTTTTGCCGAGGAGTCCTGCGGCAAGTGCTTCCCCTGTCGCATCGGCACCCAGCGACTGACCGAGCGACTCGCCGGCGATGGGCCAACCAACCTAGCCGCTTGGCGCGACGAAGTAACAGACATTGGCGACGTTATGAAGTCCACCAGTGCCTGCGGCCTCGGCATGGCCGCCCCCTTTATCACCGACAGCCTGCTCAAGTACTTTCCCGACCAAGTAGCCCAGCACGTGTGCACTTAAATGAGAATCTCGTTATGGATACCAAGCAACACACCCTGACCTTAGACGGCGCAGAAGTCGCCTTTGCTTCTGGCGAGACGATCTACGAGGTCGCCCAACGCCAGCACCGCGACATTCCCACCCTCTGTTACGACCCGCGCCTCGAACCTTTTGGGGCCTGTCGGCTCTGCGTCGTCGAAGTCGAAGGAGTGCGCAATCCAGTGGCCGCCTGCACGGCACAAGCGGCGCCCGGCATGGTCGTCAAAACAGCGACTGAGGCCATTGAAAAGCACCGCAAGACACTGCTGGAAATGGTCGTCTCAGAAAACCGCGAAGTCGCAGTGGATCCGCTGCGCGGATACGCTTCGCAAGAGCTAAGCGACCTCGCCGATCGCTACCAAGCCCGCTCCGGCCGCTTCCACGGTGCCCAATCCGGCCAAACCCATCCCACCGACGACAACCCCTTCATCTTGCGCGACTACGACTTGTGCATCTCGTGCAACCGCTGCGTCCGCGTCTGCGCCGAGCAACAAGGCGACCACGCTATTGCCGCGATGGGGCGCGGCTTCCACAAGCAGATCACCACCGAGTTCAATGGCCTGCTCAAAGACTCGTCTTGCACTTTCTGCGGCCAATGCGTCCAGACCTGCCCCACCGGTGCCCTCGCCGACAAAAAGGCCCTGCGCGCCGCCGACCTGGCCGGCGCGATCGAAAAAACTCGCTCGGTTTGCCCGTACTGCGGCGTCGGCTGTGCGGTCGATTTGCTGTCCAAAGGGGATAAACTCGTCGGCATCCAACCGGCCATGGACGGCCCGGCCAACGAGGGCGCCCTGTGCATCAAGGGCCAGTTTGCCTTTGACTTCGTCCAGCACCGCGACCGGCTCACCCAGCCCCTAGTCCGCGGCGCGGACGGCCAGTTGCATCCCACCGACTGGGACACTGCGCTCGACCGCGCCGCCCAAGGCTTTGCCAAGGTGCTGGCCGAGCACGGCCGCCACGCCATCTATGGCGTCGCCTCCGGCCGCACCCCTTCGGAGGCCAACTACTGCCTGCAAAAATTCATCCGCCGCGGCTACGGTACGCACTACATAGACAACTGTAGCCGTGCCTGACACGCCCCCACGGTTGCCGGTCTGGCAGCCACCATCGGACGCGGTGCCATGTCAAACCCCTTGGCCGATATGGACAAACCGGACTTGATCTTTTGCATCGGCACCAACATGACCGAGTGCCACCCGGTCGCAGCGACGCGCATCAAAAAGGCCCTCAAGCGCGGAGCCAAAATGATCGTCGCCGACCCGCGCAAGACCGACCTCGCGGAGCTGGCCGATCTGTACTTGCCCATCCGCGTCGGCTCGGACGTGGCCTTGCTGTTGGCCATGGCCCACGTGATCGTCCGCGACGATTTAATAGATCGCACCTTTATGGAAGCGCGTACGGCCGACTTTGAGCCATTCCTCGAGCACGTCGTCGAGTTCACGCCCGAGTGGGCTGCGACTATTACCGAAGTGCCCGCCGCAGCCATTGAACAAGCCGCTCGTTGGTACGGGGCCGCCGACAAAGGAGCCATCTACTACACCCTCGGCATCACCGAGCACATCTGCGGCGTGGACAACGTGCAGAGCTTGTGCAATCTCGCCCTGCTGACCGGCAACATGGGCCGCGAGGGCACGGGCATCAACCCCATGCGCGGGCAGAACAATATCCAAGGGGCCGGCGACTCCGGGGCCATTCCCTCCAATTACCCCGGCTTCCAGCCGGTGGACGACCCGGCCTACCAAAAGAAATTCACCGCGCTCTACGGCCAAGAGATGGACTTAGAAAAAGGCATCACCAAAGTCCAAGCACTCAACCGCTGCGGCAGCGAGATTTTTGCCATGATTATCGACGGCGAAAACACCCTCGTCTCCGACCCGGACCGCCATCACTGCGAGCACGCCCTCAAGAGCTTAGATCACCTCGTGGTCATCGACATCTTCCTCACCGAGACCGCGGCGCTGGCCGACGTGGTCTTCCCGGCCAGTGCCTTTGCCGAGACCGATGGGAGCTGCGCCAACACCGAGCGCCGAGTCCAGCGCCTGCGCCAAGCCGTGCCCCCACCCGGCGAGGCCCGACCCGACTGGTGGATCATAAGCCAGCTCGCCCAACGGCTGGGTTTTAGCGGCTTCGACTACACCTCGGCCAAGGATGTGTTCAACGAGTTGTGCGGCCTCTCGCCCATCTACGCCGGCCTCGATTGGGAGCGGATCGACAAGGGCCAATACCACTGGCCCGTCCCCGACAAGGGCCATCCGGGAACGCCGATTTTGCACGAGGGGGCCTTCCGAAACGGCCGCGGCCTGTTCAAAATTATCCGCTACCGCGACCCAGCCGAGACCCTTTCGGCCGAGTTTCCGGTCTGGCTGACGACCGGCCGTCGGCTCCAAGCCTACCACACTCGCACCCAGACTGGTCGCTCCCAAGGAATCGACTATCTGCTCGCCGAAGAGCGCCTCGAAGTCCACCCCGAAGACCTGACTGCTTGGGGCCTAACAGATGGAGACTTGTGCCGCTTGTCCAGCGCGCGCGGCGCCATTGAAGTGCGCGTCAAGGGCACCGCGCGCTCGCCGCGTGGCACGGTCTTTGCCAGCTTCAGCTTCAACGACGTGCCGATCAACATCCTCACCGGCTCCGGCTACGATCCGGTGACCCACACCGCCGAACTCAAAGTCTGCCCGGTGCGCATTGAGGTGCTGGCTGCAAATGAGTAACGCAGTGATTCCCAGCCGCGATTTCGATGAAATCGCTCAGATGATTGCCGCGGCAAAACAGCGCACGTACTCGGCGGTAAACTCCATGCTGGTCGAACTCTACTGGCAGGTCGGGGCGTATATTCACAACAAACTGGAATCTGCTTCTTGGGGCGAAGGAGTTGTCGATCAACTGGCCGAGTATCTCAAAACGACGCAGCCTGGCCTGCGTGGATTTACGCGATCAAATCTGTTTCGGATGCGGCAATTTTACGCTACTTATCAGGACGAGGAAAAAGTCGCACCACTGGTGAGACAATTGCCTTGGACACACAACCTCATCATCCTATCGCAGAGTAAAACCCCGCAAGAACGCGAGTTTTATCTGAAAACAGCGAGCCGCGAAAAATGGAGTAAACGGGAATTGGAGCGCCAATTCCGCGGAGCCTTATTTGAGCGAGTCGTGCTCAATCCGCCAAAAGTCTCAGCCGTGCTGAGACAAATGCAGCCAGAAGCCCAAAAAGTGCTCAAAGACACCTATTTGCTGGAGTTTCTCGACTTGCCGGGCGACCACGCCGAACCCGATTTACAGCGGGCACTGGTCGCAAGGCTGCGGGATTTTCTGGTCGAACTAGGGCGAGATTTTTGTTTTGTGGATGCCGAGTTCCCCCTCCAAGTTGGCGATCGCGATTTTGCGCTGGACCTGCTCTTCTTTCATCGGGGGCTCAACTGTTTGGTCGCATTTGAACTGAAGGTAGGACGGTTTGAACCGGAGTATTTGGGCAAGCTCAGTTTTTACTTAGAGGCTTTGGACCGCGATGTGAAGAAGCCGCATGAACACCCATCCATCGGTGTTTTGCTGTGTGCGAGCAAAGACGAGGAAGTCGTCGAGTACGCCCTCAACCGGACGCTCTCGCCTGCCTTAATTGCCGAGTATCAGATGCAGTTGCCTGACAAGAAATTGCTGGAAGCCAAACTACAAGAGTTTTATTTGCAGTGCGAGTCCGACGCAGAAGGAGACAGCTGAGCTTTCGGAAACATGCGGAGTACAGGCTCCTCCAGCGCCTCCAACTCGTCGTTGGAATAGCGCAGTTCAACGGTACCGGCCAGACCGGCTAGTTGGCGGAGCTTTTGCAGGCGGAGGTATTCATTTAATGCCATGCGCACGGCGGAGGCTTTGCTTTTATGAATGCTCCTTGTTGAAATAACAAGAGACGAAGCAACGGCGAACGCTCTTGGTCCGCCGGCGTACCAGGGCAACTTTGACGCCTCGTCGCTCTTGGCCTACTGTTATGGCCCTTACCTCGACAGGAGCCTTTCGCCATGAGCACCCTATCCCGCGACCAAATTCCCGCCGTCGTCGCCGCAGAAACCTCAGCCCAACGGCTGATCGTTGACGATTGGCACACCCATCTCCTCGGCCCGCAAGCTGGCCCCCAGCTTTGTCTGTACGGCATCGACCAGCAACTCGCCTATCACTACGTGCGCCGCAAGCTGTTTGCCGCTGGCCACATCGACCCGGCTACTTTCTATTCCTGGAGCCTAGCACAACAAGGCGACTTTACCTGGCAGAAACTATTTGCCGACGCGGCTTCCGATCCATTCGACGAAGGCTGTCGCGGCGTAGTCGTAGCGTTGGAAGCCCTCGGCCTCGACGCCAATGCCACCACCCTCGACCAAGCGCGCCAATTTTACGCGGACACCCCCCCGCAAGAAATCCAACGCCGCTGCATGGAGCTAGCCGGCGTGCGCCGCATCGTCGGCACCCAAGACGTATTCAACGACCAAGAGCGCGCCTATTACGAACGCGATGAATGGGACCAGTGCTATCGGTCTGGCTACCGCCTCGACGAACTCGTCTTGCACTACCCGCGCGCCGCCGTCCAGCTCAACGCCTGGGGCTACGAAGTCGGCAACGACCCCAGCCAACCCGCCACCGCCGGGGCGATCTGCCGCTTCCTCGCCGACTGGTACGACAAACTGCACGACGTCGCCTACGGCGCGTGCTCGTTTCCGCCCCACTGCCAAGTCCACGACCTCAGCCAACTAACAGGCGCCGTCCTCCACCACGCGGTGCTGCCGGCCCTGCGCCAACTCAATCTGCCCTTCTTTATGATGCCCGGCCCCATCCGCCAGCTCAAACCCGATTGGCGCGACGCCGGCGACGGCGTGGGCCTAGCCGACATGTATCCCTACCAGCAGTTAGTGCGCCGCCATCCCGACAACGCTTTCTTCATCACGCCGCTCCACAACGCCAACCAGTACGACGCCAGCGTCCTCTCCTGCCACAACGACAACATCATGGTCATTGGCCACTGGTGGTTTAACTACCATCCGGGCTTGGTCGAACAGGACCTGCGGATGCGCTTGGAAATGACCGGCGACCGCTTTATCCCCTTCAACTCAGACGCTCGTGTGCTGGAAAACCTCATTCCCAAGTGGCAGCGCTTCCGCGACATCCTCGCCAATGTCCTAAGTGAAAAGTACCAAGACCTACACGACGCCGGCCGGCAAGTAACCCGCGCTGGCATTGCCCAAACGCTACAAACCCTCTTCACACCCAACCGCTTTTCTCAACTCACTTAGTTGCCCGGCACGCCAGCCAGCCAAATCAGTTATATTGTTATCGACAATCGCATCCCAACGGAGGTTTTAATTTAATCAATGAACGGCTACGTCCACCACCAACTCCTGCCCCTCGGCGAAGACCCAACCCCCTATCGCCTGCTGACAGCCGATTACGTTTCCACCGGCGAATTTGAAGGGCGCCCGATCCTCAAGGTTGCGTCCGCAGGCCTGACCCTGCTCGCCGACCAAGCCATCCGCGACTCGGCCCACTTGTTGCGTCCCGGCCATCTAGCCCAACTGCGCCGCATCCTCGACGATCCAGAAGCCTCCGACAACGACCGCTTCGTCGCGCTCGACATGCTCAAAAACGCCAACATCGCCGCCGGTTGGGTCCTGCCGATGTGCCAAGACACCGGCACCGCCATCGTCATGGGTAAAAAAGGGCATCAAGTGTGGACTGAAGGCGACGACGAAGCCGCGCTCTCGGCCGGTATTGCCAAAGCCTACCAAGAGACCAATCTCCGCTACAGCCAACTGGCTCCTCTGAGCATGTTCGAAGAGCAAAACACCCGCACTAACCTCCCGGCCCAAATCGAGATTTTCGCCGAACAGGGCGCGGCCTATAAGTTCATGTTCATGGCCAAAGGCGGCGGCTCAGCCAACAAGAGCTTCCTCTTCCAAGAGACCCGGGCATTACTGACCCCACAACGGCTGCGCAGCTTTATCGACGATAAGCTGCGCATGATCGGCACAGCCGCTTGCCCGCCCTATCACCTCGCCTTGGTCATCGGCGGCACCTCAGCCGAGCACACCCTCAAGCTGGCCAAGCTCGCCAGCACCCGCTATCTCGACAGCCTACCGACCCAGGGCAACGAGTACGGCCAAGCCTTCCGCGATTTAGCGATGGAGGCCGAAGTGCTCAAGCTGAGTCAGGAAATCGGTATCGGAGCGCAGTTTGGCGGCAAGTACTTCTGCCACGACGTGCGGGTGGTGCGGATGCCGCGGCACGGAGCTTCCTGCCCGGTCGGGCTAGCCGTTTCCTGCTCAGCCGACCGCCAAATCCTCGCCAAGATCACCGCCGAGGGCTTATTTCTCGAAGCCTTGGAGACCGAGCCGGTCAAATACTTACCCGAAATCAGCGACGAACAACTCGGCGGCGCGGTCGTCGATATCGACCTCAACCGACCGATGGACGAAATCCGCGCCACCCTCAGCCAGCACCCGGTCAGCACCCGGCTGGCGCTGACTGGCCCGATGATCGTCGCCCGCGACATCGCCCACGCCAAGCTCAAGGAGCGGCTCGACGCGGGCGAGGGCCTCCCCCACTACTTCAAGGATCAGTGCGTGTACTACGCCGGTCCAGCCAAGACGCCCACCGGCTACGTGTCGGGATCGTTTGGGCCGACGACGGCCGGGCGCATGGACGGGTACGTCGCTGAGTTCCAAGCGGCAGGTGGCAGTATGGTCATGCTGGCCAAGGGCAACCGCTCGCGCCAAGTCACTCAAGCCTGCGAAAAACACGGCGGCTTCTACCTCGGCTCCATCGGCGGGCCAGCAGCGCGGCTGGCCCAAGACTGCATCCAAAAGGTCGAAGTGCTCGAATACCCAGAGTTGGGCATGGAGGCCATTTGGCAAATCGAGGTCAAAAACTTCCCCGCCTTTATCGTCGTCGATGACAAGGGCAACGACTTCTTCGCCCACTTTATGAATCCCAACACCTAAGTCTTCCCGCGACGTCGGGGAGCCTAGGGCCTTGAGTAAGTGCGGATGAACCTCGCAACGCCGACCACAGGTTGCAGTAGAAATCGACGCCAAACCGCACGAGAAATTTGATGTCATTGCATGCAATGACATCATTGCGTATTTTTTTAGACTCGGAGATAGAGAAAATGGCTAGCATGACAATTCGCAACCTCGACGATGACATAAAGCAGCGGCTGCGCGTCCAAGCGGCTGAGCATGGCCACTCAATGGAGGAGGAAGCGCGGGCGATCTTGCGTACAGCACTCACCGAGCCTGCGCCCCCCATCAATCTGACACGCGCCATACGCACTCGATTCGCGCCCTTGGGCGGTGTCGAACTGGATATACCGCCGCGTGAACCGATGCGCGATCTACCTCAGTTCGGATAAGGTTTGGGGATGATCCTGCTCGACACCAACGTCGTCTCAGAGTTGATGCGTCCTAAACCTGATTTCAGTGTAGCGGCATGGCTGGCCGACCAACCCACCGCAGATGTCTTTCTTTCGGTAATCACGGAGGCCGAGCTACGCTACGGCGTCGCCATTCTGCCAGCCGGCCAGCGCCGGGATCGGATCGCTGCCGCAGTCGAGGATATGCTCCAAAAAGATTTCGCCCGACGCATCCTGCCCTTTGATAGCGAGGCTGCACACATCTATGCCGAGATTGGGGCTAGCCGACGAGCCGCTGGCCGGCCGATCAGCCACGCAGACTGTCAGGTGGCGGCCATCGCTCGTTGTCGCGGGGCGGCTATCGCTACCAGAAATGTCGGGCATTTCGAGCACTGTGGTCTTGAGGTAATCAACCCATGGCCTGTATGATCGCTGGAGGTGAGTGGAATTATCTGAACCGCAGAGACAGCTAGCGAAGAATTGGAGACAAACATGACTGAATCATTCACAAAATGGGATGTCACCGAGCACCTACACACCCAAGAAGACATGTGTCTTTACCTAGAAGCATGCGCCGAGGAAGATCCAGGCGACGGGAGTCTTATTTGCGCCGCCCTGAACGACATCGCCCGGGCGGGGAATATGAGTCGGCTGGCCCGCAAGGCGGGAATGAGCCGCAAAGGGCTTTACAAGGCCTTATCGGAGGACGGCAATCCTACGTTCGCGACGGTGATGCGAATCACGCGAGCATTGGGAATGAACTTGCGGATTACGGGATAGTCCGTGCGAACTGATGCGCTTTCCACCTCAGTTCGGATAAGGTTTGGGCATTCTCCTGCTCGACACCAACGTCGTCTCGGAGTTGATGCGCCCCAAACCCGATCCTAACGCAGCGGCTTCGATCGCCGAGTAAAACGCTACTTCTTCGCTTTCCTCAGCGCCCCCTTAAACGCCTTCTCGATCTCACCGCGTGCGACGATGGCGTCCTTCCACACGTCGGGAAAACAGTCGAGCGCATAGCCCGACCCCTTTGGTCCCAACTCGACAACCGCCCATAGCTCGGTAGCACCGCGCTGTCCCTGGACCCAGTTGTAGAGCAAGTGCTTGAGGAAGTTGTCGCGCCAAATAATAAAATCCGCGTCCAGTACCCCGCGGCCATTGGTGACCGGCGTCTGGCAATGGCTGCCGGTAAAGGTGCGGAAGTGAATTAATTCGCTCATTTTGAGCAAGTCGGGGCGATACTCTGAGATGCGCTCCCAGAAGTTGGTGGGCCGTAGCTGTTTGATGATCGCCGGGTGCGAGTGGTCGAAATTCGTGCGCAGTTTCTCCTGGTAGCGCTTCTCGTACTGCGCTGCCAGCGCCAACCCCTTTTCCGGCGTCTCAGTACAGGTGTCGCGATGCCATTCAATCGCCGGTTTGATCCTGAGCTTCTTGCCCGCTTTCATTACCGCCCGCGCCACGGTCACCGCCTTGCGGATCTCGGTATCGTGGTCGCAAAGCTGAACGTTGACGTGTTTGGCGCCGGCTTCCTTAAACGCCGCCAGTTTGGGCTCGGCTTCTTCTACGGTGGCTACATCGACCCCGCCGACGAGCTGGAGCCCGTGCTTGGCACACGCCGCGGCGATCTCGGGATCGGCCCCAGCGCTGAAGCCAACAAAGCCAGCGTCCTTGGCCGCGCGAACTTTGCGCTCCATAGACCACTGCTTGGCTGCGGATGGGTAATGGGTCAACGTCCACGCCGCGGCACAGAGTTTGAGCTGCGGTCTTTTAGCCTGCTTTTTTTTGGCCATTGTTCGCTCCTTTTAGGTGAAAAATTAAACGGCAATCCGCTTTTCTCCGGTATATACATTGAACCCCCGCCCGCGCAAAAATCCCAACAGCGTCATCCCCGATTCCCGCGCCAGATCCACGGCCAAGCTCGACGGCGCGGATACGGCGGCGACCACCGCAATCCCGGCCATCCGCGCCTTCTGCACAATCTCAAAACTGGTGCGGCCGCTGACCATCAGTACGCTCTTGGCTGGCACCGACTCGTTGCGCAGCGCGTAGTGGCCAATCAGCTTATCGACCGCGTTGTGCCGGCCCACATCCTCGCGCAAAACGAGCAACTCGCCCGCTTGGTCAAACAGGGCCGCCGCGTGCAGCGAGCCGGTTTGCTCGAATACATCCTGTGCTTGGCGCATGCGGTCGCTAAGGTCGTAGAGCATGGCCAGCGACACGGTAAAATCTCCCGTCAGCGCCGGAGCCTCGCAGGTGATGGCCTCGATGCTGGCCTTGCCGCAGACTCCGCAACTTGACGAGGCGTAAAAGTTGCGCTGGAGCCGCTGCCGATCAAAGGCCACGCCAGCGGCCAGCTTGATCTCGACGATATTCTCCTCGTTGGGCGGCTCAGCGGCCGTGCAGTACGAAATCGCGCCCAACTGCTGCGGCGATTGGATCAGCCCCTCGGTACACAAGAAGCCAGCTACCAGCTCAAAGTCGTGGCGCGGGGTGCGCATGACGACCGCGATCGGCGTCTCCTCGACGCGGATTTCCAGCGGCTCTTCGACCGTTACGGGGTCGTCTGCGGCCGCTTTGTCGGCCTCGCGGAAGCGCCAGATTGGCCGCTGCGTTATCCGCTGCTGCCGCTCCATCACATCGGCCCCACGCGCCGAGGCCCCCGATCGATGGCCAACATGGACGCATCGAAACTCTGTTGCATCAGTTCCAACTTCAGCGGCTGCGCTTGCGGCTCGTCCCACATATTTTCAAACTCCCCCGGGTCCTCTTGCAAGTCGTACAGCTCGCCCAAGTCGTGCCCGTGGTAGAGCACCAGCTTGTAGCGCTCGTCGCGGTACATGGTGGCGAAGGTTCCATCGGGCGCCGCTAGCGCATCGTAGTACTCACAGCGAACAAAGGCGCGGTGCTGTTGCTCGCTTTCGCCGCGCAAAATCGGCACCAACGAACGGCCGGTCATCCGCTCCGGCACCGCCAGCCCGGCCAGTTGCAAAAGCGTCGGTGCCTTGTCGGTCAGCTCGACCAAATCGCCGCGCACCAAGCCTTCTGTAAAGTGCCCCGGCCACGAGAAAATCAGCGGCACCCGCACCAAGCCCTCGTAAAAGCGACACCCCTTTTGAATAAGCCCGTGGTCGCCGAGCATTTCGCCGTGGTCGGACGTAAAAATCACCACCGTATTGTCGCGCTGGCCGGTGTCTTCGAGCGCGGTCAACATCCTGCCCACTTGGTCGTCAATTTGCTTGATCATCGCGCAGTACGCCGCCTGCAACACGCGCGCGTCAGCCCCGGGCGTTGGGCGATCTTGGTGCAGGGGATCGCGGATGTCTAGCTGGTCGGGCCGCCGCACCTTGGACTGGAAATCAATGGCCGCTAGCTTTTTTTGCTGCGCCAAGTCGCTGTCGGCAAAAAGTGGTCCGGGCATCGCCGCTGGGTCAAAGCGGTCGCGGTAGCTTTGCGGCGGATTGAACGGCGGGTGTGGATCGTAGATATTGACGCTGGCTAGCCAAGGACTGTCGCGTTTTTGGCTGATAAACTCAATGGTTTTCTCAGCGCACCACGTCGTCTGGTGAAATTCGGCGGGTAATCCGTAGGGATATTGCTTCATCAGCTCGCCCAAGACTTCGCCCTTTTCCCGCACCCAGTCGGCATAGCCGTGCCCCTGCGGCCAGTCGTCGCGCGGCGCGTGGCTGTACTCCCAGTAGCGATACCCGTCATTGACGCGCGGCTCAATGCGGCGATAGGCACTGGCCAAGTGTAGCTTGCCAATCAGCCCGCAGTCGTATCCGGCCTCGGCCAACAGCCGCGTGACCAGCGGCGGGTGGTCGGGAAAACGGTCGAGACCATTGCCGTTGATGTGGACGGCACTGGCGTACTGGCCGGTGAGAAAACTCGCGCGGCTCGGCGTGCAAATCGGGCTTTGGCAATAGGCGTGGGTAAAGGCCACGCCCTCGGCGACCAGCCGATCGACATGCGGCGTATCGACGTGGGCATAACCGAGTGCGCCGATCGTGTCGTAGCGCTGCTGATCGGTGCAGATCCAGAGGATGTTGGGAGGCGTCATGGCCAAATCCATATCGCAGGTCTCCTGTGAATTAGTCTGTAGCCGGTGGCTTGTCCCCGCGCCCTAGGCTGGGGATGCTTGCCCGCTTGCTGGTCTCAATGTATCATTTCTCTTTCTTGCCATCAATTTACGCCTATGCGTCTGACCTTTGAAGAAGGCACCCTACTCCTACGCGACTATCGCGGCGACGACGCGCCCCCGGCCTTTGTCTGGGATGCGCGCGTCGATCACTGGCGTGCCCAAGCCCACTTCTACCGCGAAAGCGTCGAACACCTCAAACGACACGGCGTCGCCTTCGAGAATAGAGCCCCGCGCTACAATACCCTTGCGCTACAACTGCACACCGCGCCAGAGCCGCACCCGCACCAAACCGCAAGCATCGCCGCTTGGCAGCAGCACGGCGGCCGCGGCGTGGTCGTCTTGCCCACCGGGACGGGCAAGTCGCAAGTCGCGCTCATGGCGATGGTAGAAGTCCAGCGCAGCACCCTCGTCGTCGCGCCGACCATCGACCTGATGAACCAGTGGTACGACCTGCTCACCCGCTCGTTTGCAGTCGAAGTCGGCCTACTCGGCGGCGGCTACCACGAGCTAGCCGACCTGACCGTCGCCACCTACGACAGTGCCTATATGCAGATGGACCGCTACGGCAATCGCTTCGGCCTCATAGTATTTGACGAGGTCCACCACCTGCCCGGCGAAATGTACAGCCACGCGGCCGAAATGTGCCTAGCACCCTACCGCTTAGGGCTGACGGCCACGCCCGAACGCGCCGATGGGCGCCACGTGCGCCTCGACACCTTAGTCGGGCCCATAGCCTACGAGCGCGGCATCCGCGCCTTGTCCGGCGAGTATTTGGCCGACTATCGCGTCGAGCGCCGCCAAGTGGCTATGGTGGCCGAGGAGCGCGTTCAGTACGAGGCCGCCCGCGACGAGTATCAAGCCTTCCTCGCCGCCAAAAACATCCGCCTCGGCACCAAAGATGGCTGGCGGCACTTTGTCATGCTGTCAGCCAAAAGCACCAGCGGCCGTCGGGCCATGCACGCCTACCGCCGCCACCGCCAACTCGCCCTTGGCGCCACCGCCAAGCTCCGCGTCCTCGAAGACATTCTCAAAACCCACCCGCGCGACCGCGTATTGATTTTTACCAACGACAACGAGACCGTCCATCAGATATCCCGCACCTTCTTGGTCCCAGCCATTACCCACCGCACTCGCACGCGCGAGCGCCAGGCCATCCTCGAAGCCTTCAACAAGGGAGAGTACCTCACCCTCGTCGCCGCAAAAGTGCTCAACGAGGGCGTCAATATCCCCGCCGCCAACGTCGCGGTAGTTCTCTCCGGCTCGGCCACCATCCGCGAGCACGTTCAGCGCCTCGGGCGCATCCTCCGCCGTCGCCAAGGCAAGGAAGCCGTGCTCTACGAAGTGGTGTCCAAGGACACCGTCGAAGACCGCATCAGCGACCGCCGCCGCCGCCACGAAGCCTACGAGTAAGCACTGTGCTGACCTCGGATCTGTTGCTGACCCGCTCGCGCGGCCCCTACATCGAACCCCGCTATGTCGCCGTCGAAGACCCAGCACTCATCGACCTAGCCCAAGCACTCATCGACATCCACGCCGACTGCCAAGGCAAAACTCGGCGCCAACTACAGCAAGCCCTCGACTTGCTCGCCGGGGACCGCACCGACTACCGCATCCAGCGCGGCTTAGCCAAGCTACTGGGCGACCACTATTGCGAATTCCACATCGCGAGTCCCCAACCTCCGCAAGCATTGCGCCACGCCGTTTTTACGCTGGCCCGCGCCCATCATCCAGTCGTCCGCGAGCCCAGCCTCATCTACCCAGTCAAGCGCGAAGAGGTGCTGGACCAGATCGCCCGCAAACACCAAATAAGCCGCGAAGAGGTGCTCTCCGGGCTGTACGCCGACCTGCCCGAAAACCACCAACTTACAACCTTTGTCGCCCCCTCGGCCAACCAGTTGCTACTGCGCTACAACGTGGCTCTAGCCCAAGCCATGCTCTACCGCTGCGAAGTTCTGCGCCTGAGCGTGTATCGCAACCTGCCGGTGCGCTACAAGCAGCTTTTCAAATTCATCAAGTTCTACCGGCTGATCCACACCATCGAAGGCGATGTCGATGCCGGCTACGAAATCGCCCTCGACGGCCCAGTAAGCATGTTTCGCCACTCGCAGAAATACGGCCTGCAAATGGCAGTTTTCCTGCCAGCCCTATTGCTGTGTAGCCGCTGGTCGATGCAAGCCGATATTTTGCGTAAAGACGGTCGCCGCCAACACTTTGTCCTCGACGACCAATCGGGTCTGGTGTCGCACTACCAAGATCAGACCCTGTATGACTCGCTGTTGGAAGAAACGTTTGCCGCGCGTTTTGCCAAAGCCAAAACCCAATGGCAGCTAGAGCGGGAAAGCGAAGTCGTCAACCTCAAGGAGACCGTGATGATCCCAGACTTCACCTTCCGCCATCCCGACGGCCGCACGGCGCTTTTGGAAATCATGGGCTATTGGCGGCCGGAGTATTTGCGCCGCAAGCTCGAAAAGCTGCGCCAAGCCCAGCGCCCGGACTTGCTCGTGGCCGTCTCGTCCAACCTCAATGTCAGCGCCGATGACTTTAAAAACGTGCCCGGCGGGGTCTTCTTTTTTCGCAACAAAGTCCAGCCCAAAGACGTCATACAATTGTTGGACCACATCGAAGCGCCGACAACTGGGCAAACGATCAAGTGAGCCTTACATTTACCGGCGGGCAAAAACTATAGCGATAGGAGTCACCATGGACGGCGTTCACGACATGGGCGGGATGCACGGATTTGGCCCCATTATACGCGAAGAAAACGAACCTCTATTCCACCATCCCTGGGAAAGCCGGGTGTTTGCCATAGCGGTAGCCACACCGGTACCAGTCCCCGGCGGCGCGCGCAACAACATCGAAAACATGGAGCCAACCCATTACCTGTCGTCGAGCTATTACGAAAAATGGCTGTACTCCCGCAGCAAAGGACTGATTGACGCCGGCGTGCTAACCCCGCAAGAGCTAGCGACGCGGATGGCGCTTTTCCGCGACCATCCCGACGCCGAAACCCCGACGCATCCCGACCCCGCTGCGGTGCGCGCCCAACTCAAGCACTCGCACCCGGTGCAGCCACCTCGGCAGCCCGGGGATATCCAGCCGCAATTTTCCATCGGCACGCGCGTACAAGCTCGCAACATCCACCCGGCCGGCCATACCCGACTTCCCCGCTACGCGCGGGGCAAACGCGGCACGGTGGCCAATTTCTACGGCATCTACGACCTTCAAGACGCTGAGCTACCCACCCGTTGTACGACTCGTCAACAACCCCTGTACTCGGTGCGCTTTGACGCTGAGCAACTGTGGGGCAGTGCCGCCGACGCGAAAAGTGCCGTCTATTTGGATATGTGGGAAAGCTACCTAGAGCCGGCGTGACCAGTCCCCGTCACAAAAGGGTTTTGCTATGAACAACCTGCGCACTCAAACCGAGACGGATGCCGCCCTGCGCACCAGAGCACTCGAATCGCTCCTAATCGAAAAGGGCTTGCTGACAACAGATATCATAGACCAGGTCGTGCAGCAATACGAACAGGACATCGGCCCGCTCAATGGCGCCAAAGTAGTTGCCCGCGCTTGGAGCGACCCGGACTATAAGCGACGGCTGCTCGAAGACGGCACCGCGGCGATTGCCGAACTAGGTTTTAGCGACGCCCACGGCAGCAAAATCGTCGTCTTAGAAAACACCGCTAGCGTCCACCACGTCGTCGTTTGCACTCTTTGCTCCTGTTATCCTTGGTCCGTACTCGGCCTGCCGCCCAACTGGTACAAATCCTATGCCTATCGCGCTCGGGTGGTGCGGGAGCCGCGCGCGGTCTTGCGGGAGTTTGACCTCGAGTTACCCGCTGCGGTTGAAATCCGCGTCTGGGATAGCAACTCCGATCTGCGCTACATGGTGCTACCCGAACGCCCCGCCAACACCGCAGGCTACAGCGAAGAACAACTCATTGCGCTCGTCACCCGCGACTCAATGATCGGCGTGGCCAAAATCGAAGCGCCGGCAAAGTGAGGCTGAGCAATGCAAACAACCGACCGACAAATTTCCGCCATGGAAGCACAAATCGCCCTGCCGAGAGAAAATGGCGAACTGGTTTTTGCAGCTCCTTGGCAAGCACGCGCTTTTGGCCTTGCGGTTGCACTCAATCAGCAAGAGCTCTACCGGTGGCGCGAGTTCAGTGCAAAATTAGCGGCGACCATTGCCGTGGCCGACCCAAACGACGACCCATCGAGCTATTACACCCGCTGGGTCGCTTCGCTTGAAGAGTTGCTCATTGCCAAGGGCTTGCTCAGCCGCGGGCAACTAGACGCCAAAACCGCGGAATACGCCGCAAACACCGACGACGAGCACCGGCATTAGAGGACAAAATCATAAGATAAGTTGTCTTAGACTCTAGCGTCGAAGACTATGAATCGTGGATTTTGTGAGAGATTATATTATGGAGAGGATTTGACTATTGCGGAGAACGAGGCGGCGATACAGGTGGCGACGATTCGCCAGTTATTATGGGAACACCTGTCTTTGATTCCTTCAACTCTTGCTTCCTTTCCTGCCTCACCCAGAGAAACAAACCAATCAAACCCGCTAAGGCTGAAATTGCCGTGGCAGCTCCCGATAAAGATTGGCCCTCTGCCATTAGATAGATGCCCCCAATGACGGCTGTCATTGCAATAACAAACCCAAATATCTGCCCGCGTACCTCCAGCTTCAAATTAGACCCAATAATTGAGGACTCAAGTTTGCGACGATGCTCGGCTTGATCTTCAGCCATTCGCATAATACGTTCCGGTGCATCAAGGGAGATTTTTTTGTATTCAGCAAGGTGTTTTGGATGGGGAATCGGCCCTAAAAATAGTTCTTGCTCGGCAACCAGAATTTCTTGTGTAAAATTACTAACCTCTCTCCGAACAACAGCCTCCAAGTCGTCGGAGGTCTCGACCGAATCGTCCACAGCTTCGCGATTAGCTGGCAATTGCGGCTTCGTAGATCGACGTTGCTGGCGGCGTTTGCGACTCACTGAAAATCACCGGACGATTTCGCCCGCTCCATGGCATCTTCCAGATCGTATCCGGTTGCGATCCAATCTTTACGAATCGCCAAGGCATCCATCTGTTTTCCTTCTTTCCCGGTAGGTGGGTCGTCGAGCATTCCCATGAGATCCAGAGTCCGCGCCATACCGGAAAGAAAGGAAGGCGTCGGCAACAGATACGACGTCCGAAAGTGCGATGAGGTTGCGTACGGAACAATGCTGTTCGCCGCCATATCGGGATAACGCTGATAAATGGCGGCCAGCAGTTGTCTAAATGTCTGCGAGAGAACCCATTGGGCAGTGTCTTTCAGATAGCGGGATACCAACTGCGGAAGTTCTGCCAACATCGCCGCACCCCGTGCGTACCCAGAGTCTGTCAGTAAGTACAGGCGGTACCTATTAGAGTGGTTGATCCTCATCTCGTTCTCCATAGACAACTTATTGAGCTCTTGGTACACAGCCACATCAAATGGACCGTAATCGTAGGGCTTAAAATCAAAGTGTGGTCCCTCGACAAACTGCGGGATCTCCTTATTGACTAAAAAGAGAAGCTTTTGTACTCGCACTGGGTCGAACTGCGCCCCTGCTCCACCGGCCGCCATGGCCGTCAACACGACTTCGGGACGTTTCATAAGGACTCCTCCTACAATTCGAGAACTCTGACTTCGTAGTCGATTGATCGCGTCAAGTGCTTCTCCAACCCTGCAATCCTTACTATAGCTAGACAGACCTCACCGGTCACACCCGGGCGATGAAAAGCTACTGTATCATACTTTGCTTAATGGATCGCACCGCGTCAAGCCTCTGCTCGAGATCCAAACAGCCCGCCAGCTAAGCAGCCGGCTCGGCGCTGAATTTGCGCTGTACAAAACGCAGTGCCGCGTAGTAGTTGTCGAGCTGCCCTTCCAACTGGGCGTCCTCGACCGCGGCGAGAATTTCCCTGAACAACGGACCAGGGACAAAGCCCAAGGCGATCAGATCGTTTCCAGTAAGCAACGCCGGCGGGCGCAGGTGCTCCTTTTTTAACGCCGCCAACTGTTGTTGGCAAAACTCGTATAGGTCGAGTTGGCCATGGCTGGCCAAGCAATCGGCGCGGTGCAATTGGAGCAACTCGGAAAAGTGCGGCTCGCGCAACAGGCGCACCAGCGTGCTCGGGCGCATCTGGCGCACGTGGCTTATCCGCATGTGGTCGGCCACAAGTGTGCATATGAGCCGCCGCGCTTCGTTGGACATCCGCAATCGCCCGCCGATCGCCGCCGCTATTTTGGCCCCAACCGCGTCGTGGCCGTGGAAGCGGATGCGCTCGGCTCGCACCATCGTAGCGGGCTTGCCAATGTCGTGCAGCAACGCACTCCAAGCCAATTCAGCCGACGGCGCGTCGAGATGTTCAAAGAGAAGCTGGACGTGAGTCCACACGTCGCCTTCGGGATGAAACTCAGCGTCTTGCGGCACACCCCGCATGGCCGCGACTTCCGGCAACACGGCTTGCAGCAGGCCCGACTGGTCCAACAAGCGCAAGCCACACCTAGCCCCCCCCTCAGTCAACAGCAGGGTTAGCTCGTCGCGGATGCGCTCGGCACTGACGCTGGCAATGGACTCGACCCGGGCGCAGAGCGCAGCCCACGTCGCCGGCTCAATAGTAAAGCCGAGCCGGGCCGCAAAGCGCACCGCCCGCAGCAGGCGCAGATGGTCTTCGGCAAAGCGCGCCGCCGGATCGCCAATGGCGCGGATGACTCCGGCGCGGAGGTCTTGCTGCCCGCCGACGTAATCGAGCAGTTGACCACTGTCCGGGTCATAAAACAGACCGTTGATGGTAAAGTCGCGCCGCGCGGCATCGGCCCGGGCATCGGCTGGCTCGACGGATGCGGGGCGGCGGCTATCGCGGTATGGCCCGTCGCTGCGAAAGCGCGCTACCTCGTAGTCGCCCTCATCGAGCATCACCAACGAGACGCCAAACTGCGCCCCCACCGGCACGGTGTGCGCAAAGAGCACCGCCACCTGTTCTGGTCCGGCATCCGTAGCCACATCCCAGTCCTTGGGCGTGCGCCCCAACGCCAAGTCGCGCACGCAACCACCGGCTAGCAGCGCTTGGAAGCCGGCCCGGCGCAAGACCTCGACGACGCGCAGCACCCCAGCGTCTATATCCGCTGCCATTCTACTTAGCTACCTTAAAACGCTCATGGTCAGCATAGTCTTTCTACCTCCCCAGATAGATTGACAACCTCTTGGTCAAAAGTATCATTGGCCGCCCAAAATGAGCAAGCACTTTTGACAAGTAGCCGCCCCGAACTTATTGTGTCGCTATGTTATCTTTGCTCTACGGCCTCGTCCGCATTGCCCTGTGTGCGCTGGTGCCTTTGGCGGCGGCGGGTGTGCTTTTTTGGGGCGAATACCAAACCCAATACGCGGCCCGCTCGATCGGCCAATTCCTGATGGAGCAAAACCCCCAACGCCAGCCCAGAGGTGCGCTGTGGCAGGGCATTCTCGCCAGTCGGCAAACTCGCATAGCGCTATCCGACTCGCTGGCCGAGGTGCCACTAGAGCCTAGCCAAGCCCCACTGCCGGTTTTGCAAAATCACTACCAACTCCAGTACCACGGCCCCCACGCGGCGTTCTTTTCGGTCTCGCGGCGCGACACCGCCATTCAACCCGATCGCCCCCACCCAGAGACCTGGCGCGAATTAGCCTATTCCCTACAGATCTACGAGCAGGGGCGCGACCTGCTAACTCAAGCCATCGTCCCCGGTGAGCAAGCGCATCTACACGCCCTAGTCAGCGCACAAATAGCCCTAGAGGATGGCTCGCTTTTCCACCAACTCCACAAGTGGCTGCTGGCCAAAGACGAGCCTGAAGCCTGGACCTTTCTGAAGATGAAAGAGCAAGACATCGCCTACTGGCGCGAGCAGCTAGCGCCGCTTTTGGGCCCTGACCCCGGGCACACGCCAAGCGATGCCGGACCAATCATCACCGCGGCTTTAGCCCAGATCGTGCAAGCGCGGGCTGACTCGCTGCGCCAAGGTGCAGTCAAGCACCTACTCGCGGCTTGGGACAGTGCCGACGGCTTTGAGCTGCGCCTGACCCGCACTGGCGACGAAGACCAATTCGCCGCGTACGCGCTCGTGCCAGGCCAAGAGGCCACCGCCCTGGTGCTTCCGGCCCAGTTCGTGCAACAACACCTTGGACTAGCAGCGCAATGAAACGCGCACTGCTCATCGGCGTAGCCCTGGCCGTGTTGCTCGTCTTGGCCGGCGGGGCCGCAGTGGGGTACGCCATCTGGCACACGGCCCCAACCTTGCCCAGCCTGCCCACCGATCCGCGCGAATTGGGCATCCGCCCTGGCACCGAGATGTACGCAGCTTCTGGCGAGCGCATCTACACCTTCAATCAGAGCCGCCAATGGGTGCCCCTCAAAGACATCAACCCCTACGTCGTGCAAGCGCTCATCGCCACCGAAGACGCGCACTTTTACCACCATCGCGGCGTCGATCTGCTGGCCATCGTCGGTGCGACGCGCGACAACCTGCGCGAGGGGAGCATCATCCGCGGCGGCAGCACCTTGACCCAACAGCTGGTCAAGCGTCTGTTCTTTTCGCCGGAAAAGACCTTTACCCGCAAGCTCTCGGAAGCACTGCTCGCCTTGCAGCTAGAGGCGTTCTTTGCCACCTCGTATCCCGACACCAACGCCGCAGGGCAACCCACTTACAAAAATCGCCTCCTAGAGCTGTACCTCAACGAGGTATTCTACGGCACCAACGCCTACGGCATTCACGACGCTGCGAGCACCTTCTTCAACACGACCCCCGACTCGCTGAGCCTGCCCCGCGCCGCCATGCTCATCGGCCAAGTCAACGCCCCAACCAAGTACAATCCCCTGCGGCACCCCCAACGGGCCACCGCCCGACTGCAACACGTGCTCGACCGCATGGTTGCCAGCGGCTTCCTCAGCCCACAGACGCGCCGGCAATACGCCGCCATCCGCGCCGCAGACCTCATCGATCCCGGCTACCCGCCGCGCAACCCGGTGCCCTATTGGGTCGAAGCCATCAACGCCGAAATCGTCCAGCAGTGGGGGCCGACCGCTTTGCACTACGGCAGCCTGAAGGTCTATACCACCTTGGACATTGCCATGCAAGATGCAGCCGAAGAAGCCGTGACCAAGGGGCTGGTCCAGTTGGATCAGCGGCTGGGGTTTAAGCCCTATGCGGAAGCGTCAATGGCCGAGCGTCCAGCCTACGTCCAAGGCGCGTTGGTGTGCCTATCGCCGACGGGGAAAGTGCTAGCTATGGTCGGGGGGCGAGACATTTTCGTCAGCTACTACAACCGCGCGCTCACCGCCCGCCGCCAGCCCGGCTCCGGCTTTAAACCAATAGCCTACCTAGCGGCTTTGGCAGCGGACAAAATAAGCCCGGTCACAGTCTTTGACGACCAGCGGCGCACCTATATCGTCAATGGCCAAAAGTGGCAACCGCGCAACTACGGCGGCCGCTACTTGGGACCGACGACGGCGGCCTGGGCCTTAGTCCGCTCGGCCAACTCCACGGCCATACAAATCTCCGAGTTGGTCGGCCCGGAGCACGTCGCTGAGACCGCCTATCGCCTGGGATTTGCTGGGCCAATAAGAGCCTACCGGAGCATTGCCTTGGGCGTGGCCGAAGTTACCGTGTTGGAAATGGCCGCGGCGTACGGGATTTTCGCCAACTACGGCTTGCAAGTAAAGCCGACCTTGATCGAGCGAATCGTCGATGATAAGGACCAGCCGATCTTTACCCACCAGCCGCAAATCCGCCAAGCCATCCCACCAGACCTCGCCGCGCAGATGGTCCACCTCTTGCGCCAAGCGGTGGACCGCGGCACGGGCCGCCGAGTGCGCACGTTGGGCTTTACCCGACCCACCGCTGGCAAGACCGGCACCACCAACGACAATACCGACGCTTGGTTTACGGGCTTCACGCCGGACTTAATCGCCAGCGTCTGGGTGGGATTTGACGATCGCCGCGCCCATAAACTGATGGATGCGCATGGGGTGCAAATCACCGGTGGCAGCGGCGCGGCACCCATCTGGGCGGATTTTATGATTGCGGTAAACCAGGGACGGCCGGAAAAGGATTTTGACGTGCCCGAGGATGTGCAGATCTACAGCGTCGATCCCCACACCGGCAAGGTCAGCTCAAAGCCCAGCAAGGACGGGACCCAGCCGCTATCGGTAGCCTTGCGCCGCGGCCAGCGGCCCAACTAACCACTAACCCACTGCGGCCAAAATCTCGCGCACCCGCCGCGCGACAATATCTTCCTCGCCCAGCTCCATCATATAGGGATTGATCCCAAAGCCGTTGTCGTGTGCTGGCACTTCAATGCGCGGCTGGCCAGCCGATAACTGACGCGCCAGCTCGTGGCCATCAACCGCTAGCTGGTCGCGATCCCAGCGCACCGCCAAGTTCGGCGCAACATTCGAGCGGCCAGGCTGAGTGACTTGCGTGGCTACCGAGGGGAATTTTTCCACGGCCGCCGCGATCACCGCCAAGCGCCGCTCCCACTCCCGCCATTCGGCCTGGTGGTCGCGTTCCACCCACTGCTCCACTGCGGCCAACAGCCCCATGATTTCTTCCTTGCCCGCCTTCATCGGCCGGCCTAGCGCGTGATGGGGTGCCCCGTTGAGAAAGGCCGCCTGCAACAGTTGTTTGCGCCCCAAGACCAAACCCGACGCCTGCGGCCCGCGCAAGCACTTGCCGCCCGAATAAGCCACTGCATCGGCTCCCTGCTCCAGATACCAGTTGGGCCTATCGGGCCGCTCGGCGGCGGCATCGACCAACGTCGGCACGCCGTGCCGCTGCCCCACCGCCGCCATATCCGCTACCGCGATCGGCCCGCGCTCGGCCGCATCGCCAAACACCAACAGCATAGCGGTGCGATCCGACAGGGCCGCCTCTAGCGCGGCCAGCGTCTCGACTTCGATTATTTCGACGCCGACCATGCGCACAGCGTGATCGTACACGTGGCGGTGGCTCGGCTGGACGAGGACTTGGTTTTTCAGGCCCGTCGTGTCGGGCAGCCGCGCCATTTTTTCGCGATCGGTGCCGGCCACACAGGCGGCCGTAACTTGGCACAAGGCCGCGGCGCACCCATTGGTAACAAGCCCCCATTCGCACTGCATCAGCTCGCCGATACGCGCTCCAACCGCTTCCATCAACTCGTCGAGATGGACGTATTGCTTAGAGGCCTCGACCATGGCCTGCCGCACCTGCGGCAAAATCAGCGAACCGCTGATAATAGTAAAGGTTCCGCGACAGTTGATTAGGGGACGCACACCGAGGCTTTCGTAGGTTGGATACGCAAGTGGGTCGCTCATTAGTAACCTTTCTCCAGAAACGCCATTTGACAGGTAAAGAAAGTTAAAACAAATCGTCCGTATAGCCGGCCAAATAATACTCCAGGGCCGCCATCCCAGTGCTGGTATCGACGCTGGCTCCTTCGCGTGCTAAGGCGCCGCCCAAGGCGTGCAATACGCGGAACAAGTGGGGTGCTCGGCACTGCTCGCCCATCTGACCGATGCGCACAATGTCGAGGCCAAAGGCCCCGGATATCTCGACGTGGAAGCGGCTCGACATATCGGCGCGCACTCGGGCGCTATCTACCCCAGCCGGCACTTGGATTGCCACCACCGAGTTGAGGCGAATATGCCGCGGCGCAGCCAGCACGAGCCCCATCTTCTCGATGCCAGCTTGCAGGGCCAGCGACGAGTGCCGATGCCGCGCAAAGCGGCGCTCTAGCGTCTCCTCGCAGACCAACCGCAGGGCCTCGTGCAAAGCCAACATCCCCGACACCGGCGCAGTGTAGTGGTATTGGTGGTGCTGCCAAAAATTTTCGGCCCGCTGGGCGTCCAAACACCAGTGTGGCCTAGGACCGGGATGCTGCTGTACCTGCTGCCAGGCCGCGTCGGAAAAGGCGATTAGCGCCACGCCCGGCAGGGACGACAGGCCCTTCTGACTGCTGGTGATCACCACGTCAATGCCCCAAGCGTCCTTTTCCAACGGCATGGTGCTCAACGTGCAGACCGCATCGACGACCACCAGCGCCTCGTGCTCGCGGCACAAGCGGGCAATCGCCGGTAGCTCGGTCGTGCAGACGCCGCTGGAGGTCTCGCCCTGCACCATCGTCACCACGTCGTAGCGCTCGCTCTTGAGACGCTCGGCAACGCGCTCGGCGCCCATGGCTTGCCCTTCCGGCACGGCCAGCACTTCGACTTCGGCCCCCACGCCCGCCGCCATTTCGGCAAAGCGCCCGCTAAACCAGCCGTTTTGCAGCACCAAGACGCGGCGGCCCGGCCACAGCAGATTGCCCATCGCCATCTCCATGGCCGCCGACGCCGCCCCGCCAATTCCCAAGATGTGCTTATCCCGCGTCTGGAAAGCATAGCCGGCCAACTGCTTGATGTGCTCGACTAGCCGATCCATCGTCGGTCCCAAGTGGTTGATGACCATGCCGCCGGCCCGCGAGATCTCGGTCGCCACCGGCACCGGCCCGGCCCCCATCAACAGCAACGGCTCGGCTGGCAAGAGCTGATCGAGCGGTGGCAACTTTGGCGGCTCAATGCCGTGCGACTTTACATTCCCCATTGTCAAACTTTCTAATTCCCAATTCTCAAAATGACGTTACGTCAGTAGCCCATTGCCTAGCGGCCTGCTGGCGCCGGCAGGACCAAAGCGGCGCAACGTCGGTTAATAGTTAATCGCCTCGCCAAACGCCTGCCCGGCCGCTTCCATCACGGCCTCGGACAGCGTCGGATGAGCGTGTGAGGTCAGCAACAGCTCTTCATAGGTGGCTTCGAGCCGCAAGGCCAGCGTCAGCTCGGCGATCAATTCGGTGGCCTCAGCTCCTAGAATGGCCCCGCCCAACAACTCGCCGTAGCGCGCGTCAAAAACCAGCTTGACTAGCCCTTCGGTTTCGCCGGCCGCTTGGCCCTTGCCGCTGGCCGCAAACGGAAAGCGCCCGACCTTGACATCGTGGCCAGCCGCGCGCGCTTGGCTTTCGCTCAGGCCAACGCTGGCCACCTGTGGCTGGCAATAGATGCAGTTGGGCACCTGGCGCGGGTCTAAGGTGGGCCGGTCGCGGCCAGCGATAAACTCGACGGCCGCAATCCCTTCCTGCGCGGCGGCGTGCGCCAACAGCGGCGGGCCGGCCACATCGCCAATGGCGTAGATACCCTTAGCACTAGTCTGCATCCGCTCATCAACCACAACTGCGCCGTCGCGGGTGCGGATGCCCAACGCTTCCAGCCCCAGTCCTTCCATGTTGCCCTGCACCCCGGTGGCGACTAGCACTTGATCTACTTTTCGCGTCTGTTGCTGGTCGCCGACTCGGTAGCGCAACGCAACGGCGCGCTTTTGTTTTTTGACCTCCTCAACCCGCGCGCCGGTCACCACTTCGATTCCCTGCCGCGTCAGGCTCTCAGCCAGCCCGGCGGCGATCTCCTCGTCTTCGCGCGGCAAAACTTGAGGCAGGGCTTCCAAAAGCAGCACCTGGCTGCCAAAGGCGCGGTAAAAATAAGCGAATTCTACGCCGATGGCGCCGGCGCCAATAATCGCCAGCGAAGCGGGCTGCT
Organism: Candidatus Latescibacterota bacterium; assembly: GCA_965221515.1. GTDB lineage: Bacteria > Latescibacterota > UBA2968 > UBA8231 > UBA8231. The sequence goes on along the minus strand of OZ244897.1, from coordinate 819,597 downwards.
CGGCCGCGACCATGGCCTCGCGGCTGGCGATTATTCGCTCGCCGTCGAACTCGACGCCTGGCATGGATTTGGGGCGGGCGCCAGTAGCCAGCACCACATGCTCAGCCGCCAACTCGATGTCCTCAACCGCGACTTGGCGGCTAGGCGTCAATCGACCCCGGCCGGCGAACACCTCAACTTGGTTTTTCTCCATCAGGTAGGCCACGCCTTTGGACAACTGCGCGGCGACCTGGCGGCTGCGGCCAATGACCGCCGCCCAATCCACGGCCGGCGTATCGACGCGCAACCCAAACTCGGCGGCGCGCCCGATAAGCTGGTACACTTCGGCTTGCTTGAGCAGGGCCTTGGTGGGAATGCAGCCCCAATTGAGACAAGTGCCACCCAACTCGGCGTCTTCGACCAGCGCGGTTTTTAAGCCCAACTGCCGCGCCCGGATAGCGGCTGAATACCCACCGGGGCCGCCGCCGATAACTACCACATCATACGCTGCCATGTTGCCTTTTTTCTTTAAAGTTCAGCTCCGAGAATCCCCCAATGTACAAGCAATGCACCTTGGGTACAAATAACCGCATGTGCCCCTGCCTCAATTGCCCTTACTCGCGCCATGTTTTATCGTAGCAAACTAGCGGCTCATCTAAAATAAAGGCAAATCCGGTGCGACAACAACAATCCAACTGCGCGCAAACTGTAACCATTTTTACCGACGGCGCCTGTTCGTTCAATCCAGGCCCAGGCGGCTGGGCGGCGCGACTGCTCTACGGCAATGGCCGCGTCGTCGAGCTAGGCGGCTTTGCGCCGGAGACGACCAACAATCGCATGGAGTTGCAAGCGGCTATCGAAGGTCTCAAAGCCGCTGCGCCGGCCAGCGCTATCACGCTGGTCACCGACAGCGAGTACCTGCGCCGGGGCATCACCGAGTGGATCGGCGGCTGGAAAAAACGAGGCTGGCGCACGGCCACCAAAAAACCCGTCCTCAACCAAGACCTGTGGCGCATCCTAGACCAACTCAATACGCCGTCCGTTCAGTGGCAACACACCCAAGGCCACGCCGGCGACCCCGACAACGAACGCTGCGACCAGATCGCCAAAGCATTTGCGCGCCGGGAGACGCCCTCCCTGCACTGCGATTGATTCAACCTCTACCGAAAGGATTGACCATGCTCTACAGCCTGGTTTTGACCCTCGCCCTCGCTGGTGCCGCCAGCGCCCAAGCAACCACCCGCTTCCAAGCTCCACCCGACGAGCTACCCACCTACCAAGTCCTGCGCACCAACGAAGGCATCCAAGTCGATGGCCGCCTCGACGAAGCCGACTGGCGACACGCCGCGCCGATCGCCTTTGTCATGCCGTGGAGCGACCTCGCCCAAGCGGAGCCGCAATCGACCACCGCCCGCTTGCTGTGGGACGACGCCAACCTCTACATCATCTACGAGTGCGTCGATCCGCACCTGCACTCAGAAGTAACCCAACACGACGGCGCGGTGTACCAAGAGGACGCCGTTGAGATTTTCGCCGCCCCCAATGCGGCAACCCCCGGCAACTACTACGGCTACGAGATGAACATCCACGGCACCCTGCTCGACTACATCGCCTTCGGCGGCGGCACCGACCGCACCAAGGCCATTCACCCGTCTTGGCAGAGCGAGGGCGTGGTCATTGCCACGACCTACGACGGCACCCTCAACGACCACGCCGACACCGACCGCAGCTGGATCCTCGAAATCGCCATTCCGCACGACAACTTCCGCCACTTGGGTGGGCAAATCCCGCCCCAAGACGGCGACCAATGGCGCGCTGGACTCAACCGCACCAAGGGCTACCGCGGCCAATTTGGCCTGTGGTCTGACACCGCCACGCCCGTAGCCGACTTCCACCGCGCCAACCGCTTCGGCATCCTCACCTTCTCGGACGCAGTCGTCGGGCACTAACTACCATGAAGAACCCGCCGCATCCGGCCGCTCCTCGGCGGTCGGGAACTTCTGTCCGCGGCCGAGTTTTCACCTGTTCCACATCGCCTAACCCCTACTGTCCGCTAGCGAACACCTACTGTCCGCTGGCGCACAGTGATCAGCTCATCAAAACGAACGTATTAAAGCAGAGAGGAGGGATTTGAGAGATAAATAAAAAATTATTCGACTTTTATAAAGCCTTATTTAACAGCAATTTAGACATGCGAATATAAAGTAACTGGCGCGATTGGCGACCGCTGGGGCACTCCATTGGCACGATAGTTGCAGTAGTGCTTACCGAAGCAACAACCGCACTCTTCCACAAAGGAGGGCATCATGCAACCCGTAGCCATTCGCATCCTATGCGTCGCCCTGATTGCCGTCTATGGCGGTGTCTCCAGCGCAGCAGCCGTCGAGACCAAGTATCCACACGGCGGCTTTGAGCCCCGCCTCGACAAACTCCAGGGCTTGCTTGACTATGTCCATACTGCGAAGAAGGTCGAGGTCAAGGCTGGGCCCAAGTTGTGGCAAATCATTGAGTCCATCCCGGTCGCGACGGACATCCCCATTACCCCCGACCAAGAAGCCAACCTGCGCAACTGGCTCTACGACTTCTTGGTCGCCTTCTCCGGCTCCGGCAATGACAGCCTCGCCGCCCAGTTTTATCTGCGCGAGGGCGTCAACAACCCCATGGCCCTAACCAAGCTAAAAGCGACCCTCGAAAACTGGGGAGCCCTCAAAGGCGACGCGCCCTTTGACCTCTTCCGGGCCATGCACCGGGCCATACTCGACTATCGAGAACATGATTACCGCTTTGGCCAAGCCTTCTTCCGCCACAGTACGTTCAAGGTGTTCGAGATGCAGGGCCAGTACGAGCGCTATCAGGCGCACCCGAGAAACGTTGTCAAGAGCAAATTCAAATTGCAGCAAGAGGTTGAAGCGGCACTGCGATCTGGCGAGAAGCGGCTCTTCACCGACATCGCGTTTGTCACCGCAGAGCCGACGGAGTTCGCCGGGTCGGAAGGACCGATTTGCACTCCCTTCTTTTGTCGGCTAGTCTGGGATTCAGAGCGGGCGATGTGGCGCTTTGTAGAGGTTATCTATAGCGCTAAGTTGCCGCACTCTTTTCTGTTTTCGGCCATATAATCGGCCTGGCGGCTTTAATTTGAATAACGCGGAAAAAGCGGGCAGTGCCTAAACGGGCTGCCCGCTTTTTTCGCGTCCGACCGGTTGGACCCGTTTCCGCCATCGCACCCGCCCTATTCGCCAAACAACGCCGCCACATCCCGCTCCACCTTTTCCCGCCGCTCCTCGGCCGGCAGGTCGCCATACTACTTCTTTCAATCGTCGGCATCCTCGTCTTCGTCAGCGACACTTTCAGAAGAATCTAGAGCATCTTCGATATTGAACTCCACTTTGCTCCAGCGGATTATTTCATCTAGCACCTCGGTGATGCGGCCTTGATGCACTAGACAGTCCAAAATAGCAATCAATCTTGGGCTATTAAAAACCTCCTCAATAGCATCCATATACCGCCTTACAATCGAACGCACTCCATATTGCTCTTTGGCACCATCTTCTAAGCGCGAGCGAATCTCATCGATCCCAAGCGTAGTCTTAATCACAAACGAGATTGGATACCTCTCGATTTTGTCTATGTCCAAAAAGTATTTTTTTACATCGAGAGTTTCTGTAACTTGAAAAAACCTACCCAACGGTCTCATAACGAAGTCAATACCGCCGTCATTAGCATTAGTTCGTCCTGTCTTGAACAACTCTAATGCTTCTTCTTCGATGGTATCGTGAGTCTTTCCAATGAAAATGATTTCTGCCGAAAAATGAGCTTTGAGAATCGCATAGCTCGCTATTTCAAATAGTCTGGCATCTCGCTCTGGAGATAACAACGATTTGATAAATCCTGCGGCTTCATCATGCTCTTTTTTTGTTGCTCTCTGTAGTCTTTCACAGTCTTCAATAAACTGAGAAAACGATTCGCGTTTAGTTTCAACGTAAAGATCAATAATTCGCAGTACCACTTGAGCAAGGCTACACTTACGCTCTCCTATCAAGACAGTCAGTAATGCCTCATTAATCCAATACTTCCGACTCGAAACATCTCTGAGTATTGGGCGTCGATCATCTTCGGGAAAATACTTGTGAAAATCGTCATTAGCACGATTATTGAGCGCGTGATTCTGCAACTTTGCCCCGAAAGGTAGTTCGCGCATCCGGCGCAACAGTGGGGTGAAGTCGGCCCCTTCATATTCTGCATAGTCGCCCTTTTCGAGATGCCCCTTGTTCACATAGTCTTCAATCAGGACGTAAAGGGCATAAAGGTTGGCAAAACTACTTCGCGCTTTTGAACCTCTGTTAGCAGATCTTGTCTTTCTGTTGATATACTGAAGAAGCGGGCTTAATTCAAAGATGGTCTTTCCAAGCCCGTCAAATTCGCGCCCTACTTCCTCGATAATCTTGAAGGTAAAGGAGTGATTCATTACTCGAAAAGTGTAAGGTTTTTGGACTCGTTGGAATACCTATCTTCGTAGGACTTTAGCGGCCGATGTAAACGCTCTCCTTTGTACTCGGTGGTTAATTCGAGCCGCCTAAGTCCAATTTTTAGGTAGTCCTCGTCAATCTCAATACTCGCGCTTCTACGGTTGAGATTAGCGGCAGCGCGAGCCGAGGTAAATGTTCCGGCAAATGGATCGAGGATGATATCGCCAGGATTTGAACTAGCGGTAATAATGCGTTCTAGTAACACAATCGGCTTTTGTGCTGGATGTTCCTCGTACTCAGGCATACGATAGCGTACTCGTGGAAAGTACCAGGCATTGCCAGGCACTTTCTTAGTATTGTACTGGGCGGGAACCGGTTTGCGATAGTCAATTAGTTTGCGCCGCGCCCCAGTTTTGGCCTCGACGAGGATGTCGCCTGAGTTGAAAGTATAATGATTGGGATCCTTCACACAATGAAATATCGGCTCCCATAGGGAGCCAAAGTACCGCTTTGCTTGAACGCCGGAACTGTCGTAGTGCCAGATAATCCGCGAGAGAATAGTCAGGTGTTGGCGCAAGAGCAAATCAAGCGGCGCAAAACACTGTGTGGCACACATTAAGTACAGGCTGCCAGTCGGCTTGAGCTTACGGACACAGAGATCGAGCCAGCGGGATACCCATGCACAGTACGCTTTTTCGCTGGGCCATTTGTCTCGCCGCCCGTTGAAGTTCTTGCCGATATTATACGGCGGATCGGCAAATATCAAGTCAATGCTAGCCTCTGGAATCCGATCCGATTCCAAAACAAAGACCGCATCGCCGTGGTAGATGGTGTGTCGTCCACTCGAAAATGTTTCCATCGCACCCGCCCTATTCGCCAAACAACGCCGCCACATCCCGCTCCACCTTTTCCCGCCGCTCCTCGGCCGGCAGGTCGTCTGTACAGCCCATCGCGCTGTAGAACTGAGCGTCGTAGTCGCGGGTCTTGATCACCACCGGCATGGGCACGGCGTGGCCGATAATCAGGGCCTGCTGCTTGGAGTCGAGGCTGGCCAACACACTGCGCAGCCCTTCGGTGCCGCTGACGCCGGTGAGTACTGCTTGAATATCCTTCTCGTCGTTGAGCAAGGCCGTGATGCGCGTGCCGATTTGCGACAGCACTTCGTCGTCAATACTCGACGGCCGCTGATCGACTACCAGCAGCGAGACATAGTACTTGCGCATCTCGCGGGCAATAGTGCCGAAGATGGTCTGCTTAGCCGCCAGGGGGTTGAGAAATTTGTGCGCCTCCTCAATGGTGATCATCAGCTGACGCGGCTGATCTTCCGGGCGCTGAGTGGCGTAGAAACGCTCGCTCTTTTTGACGTACATTTCGTGGATGCGCCGCGCGATGATGTTGGCCACCAGCAAATAGCACAACATACTCGTCTGCTGGCCAAACTCCAACACCACGTTGACCCCCTGGTCGAGGTATTCCATGATGCGGTCCACCACGTCGCCGTCCCGCAACTTAGAGACCATGAAGGGAAAATTTTCGAGCCGCTTGAGCTTGCGATGCAGCGCGACTAAAGACCCAGCGTGCGCGCCGATCTCGCGGGCGAATTCCTCCACATCCGGGCCTTCCAACTTCAAGAGCGTACTCAGCCAGCGCTCCTTGTAAATCGCGTACACCAAGTACGCCGACTCCACAGCCGTGGGATTGAGCTTCAACTCGTCTTGCAGCGGGGCAATGTCTTCGACCGTGATCTGGTCGTAGGAGATATAGACCTCGTGATCTGGCTGGACGCCGCGGGCGCGAGTCGATTGGGGATCTAAGGAAAAAATCGCCACCCGCTCGCCAAAAAGCTGCTTGAGGCCCTTGACAAACGTCGTGGTCGAGCCGTTTTCCTTCATGGCTTTGAACCCGTACTCGTTGTGCATGTCGAAGATCAGGTTGACGGCCTTGTCGTAGTGAATCAGCCCGCATAGTGCCAGCCGCGTCAGGAAGGACTTGCCCGTACCCGTCTTGCCGAATATGCCATTGGAGCGCTCGGCAAAGCGGATCATGTCGAGGCAGACCTGAGTGTCCATGTCGAGCGGGTTGCCGATGCTAAAGTAGCGGCCCTCGGCGTCGCCCTCGCAGCCGAAGATCTTGGCTACGTCGTCGGCCATGGCTTCTTGGACTTCGGAAAAGTGGCTCGGAATGGCCTTGACCGGGCGCGGGCCGTCGTCGGCTGCCGCGTCCTTGGGCATCATCAGCATGGGCCGCAGCGAGACGATGTTGTACGTGCTAGTGCCGGCGAGCACTTGGCGCAAAAGAGCGTCTTCTTGGCCCGGCGGATGCAGGAGAATTTCTTGGTTGTTGGCGTCGAGGCGCATGTCGGTGACCATGGAGAAGAAGTCGTTTTTGTCGCCCTCAATGACCACGAATTTGCCGGCCTTCATGTCCTCGACGTTCTGCTCGGGGTCTAGCTTCATCTCCAGCCCCTCCACTAGCGAGCCTTTGGTAATGACCCCAATCTGCTTGCCGCGACCGGCTGTCGCCGGCGCTCCATTGTGCGCGTATTTTGCCATCGTTAGTTGACCACCCGTCGGATAATCGAGCTGAGCCGGTCGTAGTCGTCGCTGAGCAACCGCGACAGCTCTTTGCCCATCTGCACCAGGTAGGACGGCGCGTGGGCGTGGGCGCGCACCGTGTGGCGCAACACTGCGATTACCAACTCGTCCGTGGGTATTTTAGAGGTGTTGAGAATGCTGCGCAGATAGTCGTCGGTGCGCGTGAAGGCCCGCACTTGCTCATCGGAGCACAAGTACACAAAACTGTGAATGTGCGCCGGCTGCGGGGGCAGTATTTGCACGGATTCATCGCCGGTCAAATAGCCGATGACGAGCGCTTGAAACTCGGTGCGCAACAGCTCAAAAATTTGCGGCTGCTCCAGGCGCAGCTCCTCTTCGGTCTTGCCGTAGGCAGTGGGCCGGCGGTTCGGCTCGATGGAGTGCGTAAAGACGTTGAACACAATACCGACCACCGGCATCGCGGCCTCCACGCGCACGAACTGACCAAAGGAGGGCGCACCGTGCAACTGGCGCGCTTGGGCGATCAACTCGGTGGTGCTGCTCTCGACCACTTCGCCGACGTGAGTCCGCTCGGCGGCGGTGTCGCCAGGCAGCGACTCAGACCGAAAGCGGCTCAGCGGGCTTGGGGCGCGCTCTTTGATAGTCTCCACAGTGGGCCTCTCCTAAATACCGGTATAGCGCTTTTTAAAGCTCTTGGTTGACAAGCGGGTTTGCAGGTCGTTTTTGACAAAGGTGTCGCGCAAAAAGCGATAGAACGCCTCGCGGTCGGCGCTGCGCACGACGGCGCGCTCGTGCGCCTCGGCCAAGGCGACCGGATAACCCTGGCCTTTTTCGGCTTGGTCGTACAAACAGGCGTGGACTAAGTCGAGCAACTCCCGGTCGGCCGCCACCCACTCCGGGATTTCGACCCGGCCGATCTCGGTTCCGACGTGCAGGTAGAAGTAGTAGATGTGATGCGGTCCGTACTCGGCGAGGACTTTGGACGCGCTGCGGTAGAGCGGCGTGCGCTGCCCGGGGCGCAGTACGCGCCGCACCAAGACCGCGTCGTTGAGCCCTTCAATGGGACTACACGGCAAGCTGTGGCCCTGCCACAAATCCCCATTCAGAGCGTCGATTTCTTCGCGGCTTAAGTGGAGTTGATTTTGTTGTTGATAGGGGCAGCGGTCGCAGTCGGCCGCCTCAAGCGGGCACAGGCCCAGCTTGAGAGCGTTGATCAATTCTTGGCTGCCCGGCTGGCTGATGTAGCCCGCCACTGGCACCCGCGCCTGATGCAACTGGTCCATCGCCGCTAGGGTGGCCTCTAAGTGCGCGGCGCGGAAGTCCTTGGGCTTGCCCTCCAAGTTCCACAAAATCAGCGTGCCGTCGGCAAGCGCCAGCGTCCGATGTCCCTCGGCTTGGGCGGCCAACGCCAAATCGGCCAACTCCGTGAACTCCATCAGGCCGCGCTTGAAGCCGACCAACTCGCGATTGACAAAAACCCGCGCCCCCCCCCATTCCTCGTAGATTTCCTCCTCGCGGTAGTACAGCCGCGGCTTGCTGCTCATCAGCGGCTTCTCACCCGTGCCGTAGTGCAGCAGGATGTAGCCGATATTGATCAGAAAACAGGCCGAGATCTCGTGGCGGTCGGGAAAAATTTGCGAGCCGTCGGTGGCGGCGATACTAATGGTGGGTGGGCGCTCGGGCGGCGTGACGCCGCCGCCAAAGCCCGCGCCCAAGCCGGGCAACAGCCAAGAAGTGCGGCTGGCGTCGATTTTGCCGGCCAAGCGCTCCCACTCGGGCAGCCAGCGCTGGTATTCGGCCAAAGCCAATTCGAGCTTGGCGCGAAAGTCCTCTTGGACCCGGCGCTCGTCGGCCACCATGCTGTCTATTTGGGTCTTTACCGCATACAGATCCAACATGGCACTAGCCTTGCGGGCCGCTCTGGATCGGCCCCGACGCCCGGCGCGCATTTATTCGGCCTCTTCCCACGTTTCGCCCCCATCGGTCGAAAAGCGCGTGCGCTGCCGCCACACCGCCCAATCCTCACCGGCACCAGCTAAGTCGGCCACCGCAGTCGCGGCAAGGTACTGGCCGACCTCGCCGCTGCCGTCGGGCCGGTTGGTCTCAATGCGGATTTCGCTGAAATCGACGCGGCCCCGCAACAGCTCGGCCGCGCCGCGTTGCACGGCAAATGCGCGCTGCTCCCACGCTTCGCGCTCGAGGTCGCGGACGCGAAACCGCAGCCACAGCCGGCCGATGTCCTCGTCTAATCCCACCCCGTAGAACACTCCATAGCGGCCGCTCACTAGTTCCTTGATCCGCGGACGTTCGTCTTGGAGCGGCGGAATCGGCTCCGCCGCCAACGCCGCGCGCTCCTCCTCGGAGACATAGCCGGCCAGGGAAGGCCCCCAGACCCAGCCCTCGACGCGGAAACGCACCCATTGGTCTTCTTCGCCGATGGATTCGATTTGGGTACCGGCCAGCAGTGTGCCCAACTTGACCCCTTTGGGCGCGGCGCGAAAGTTTTCCACGCTGGCCTCCACGACAAAGGTGTTATCGCTGCGCAGCTTGGCCGCCACCGCGGCCCAAGCCAAGGCGGCGACTAAGGCCACGCCGAGGAAACATTTAGACAATCGAGACATAGTAGAATTGCCGTCCACCGCCGGCGACCGAACCATCGCGCAGGCGACACACCAACCCGAGGCGTTGCAGCGCGTTGAGGCGGTTGCAGACGATATTGATGTTTTTGCCGAGCGCGTCAGAGATCTCGGCTGAGGTCGCACACTTATGCGCCAGCAGCACATCGAGCACTTCGCGCAGCGGCGTCTTGAGCACCCCTAACACTTCGATGTGCTCGCCGTTTTTGTACAGCGCGGCCAATTCGCGCAGTTGCAACACCGCCGCGATAGTCTCGCGCACCGAGACACTGGCCGCGGCAATATAGACATAGCGGTGCCCTATCTCACCGCTGGTCAGGCGCAAGAGCAACTTGTTGAGCATCTCGTCGGCGCACGAGACATCCATGAATGAAACGCGGGAAAAGTCCAGTGGCGTGGCCGCGTCGGTCGGACCGCTGAGCAGGTGATGCATCAATTCTGCGAGCAATTCGGCACCGCGCGGCCGGCCGCTGAGGATGCCCTGTTCGCCGGCAAACAGGTATGCGGGGGCTTGGTGTATGGCCTGCGGCTGTACGCGCTCTTCAACGGCTGGGTCCATGCGTCGCGCCTTTCCGGTAGTAAAAACAGCTTAACTGTATCCAATTAAAGAAACTTACGCGCAGATTTTTCGCCTGTCAAGCCAATTTTACCACAAAATGAGCGATACCGAATTAGACGGATACCAATATGATGGGGCTAGAAGCCCGGAAATAGAATGCTTACGGCCACATAGACGGCCACCCCCAAAACGGCGATCAGCACCGCTAGGGCCAACAGCAGCCACGGCTCGTAGCGCGGGGGTTTTGGCGGAGTATGTCGCTGGCCAAACACGGCTTAGTCCTCGCCTTCGCGCTGATAGAGGGCAATGGCGATCTGCGTGCCGGGAAAGTGAACCGAAGCGTGTTCCCAGTGCCGCCGACCGCGAATATAGACCCGCGTATCGCCCGAGCGGATGTGCAACGAGCCGTTGTAGCGATTGCAAATCTGGTTGACAATGTACAGCCCCAAGCCGCGCCTGGCGTCGCGGGAAAAATGCTTCTGCAACGAGTTGAGGATAGCCGTACCGTGCGACCAGTCCGCCGCGTTGTAGCGCACCGACAGACTCTTTTTGATCCCGATTCCGAGGTCTCCCACGCCGATGACCACGTATTTTTTTCCCACGCGCGAGTCCAAGTAGCGCTGGGCCGTCAGGTAGCCCCAATTCTCGCTGTGGTCGAGAATGTTGTGGCATAGCTCGGCGACGACGTTTTTGAACTGGTTGATCTCCACCTCGGTGTAGCGCAACTCTGCGGCCAAAATCGCCTCGACGCGCTGGCCAATTTTGCCCAACACAGTCTCGATGTCCGTCCGTTTCTCAATGCGCGTGATTTCCAGCAGGGCCTCGCTGGCTTCCTTTTCTCGCTCCTGATCGACAATCAGCGTCGGCCCGGCGAGTTCAACCTCATCGACGGCCGCGGCAAATCGCACTCGCCCCAGATAGGTGCGCAAGGCGAAGGTTTCGGGCAGGTGAAAGACGACCCGCGACGACAGCCCCTCCCCGTAGCGCGCCATCAAGCACAAGGCCACCAAGCCGTAGGGGTCGATAAAATGCAAGGGGCGCAAATCGACTTCCAACGGCTGCCCGGGTACCGCCCCGTGCGCGTAGTCGAGAAACGCGACGAGGAATTCGTCGGCGGTGCGCGGCGTCAACTTCTCGGTCGGCAGAGCTAAGATCACAACGGGTGTACTCTCCTCAACGTTTCGCTGGTCAGACCAGTTGCGAGAGCAAGGTCTGCGCCGGGACGATAATGGGCTGGTGATGGGCAAAACAATCGCGCTCAATGTACGGCAAGTCCAGTGCCACTTGCCAAGCGTGCGGGGCCTCGGTCTGGCGTTGAAATAAATGCAGGGCCGGGGACAGGGAGGCACTGCCGGAGTGCTTGACTTCGACTAGGAACCAAGGCCGGCCATCGCGGACGACGACAAAATCCACTTCGCGTTGTTGCTTGTCGCGCAGAAAGAACAGACCAAAATCCCCCGCGCCGCGATCGCTCCACAGATGCACCGCTTTGAGGAGCGCACTGGCCACCAAATTCTCGGCGCGGACCCCAGCGGTGGGAGCCTGCGACCAGTCCCACAAATAGTACTTAGGCTCTTTGCGCAGGGAGCGGGCCACATTGACGTGCCAAGGCCGAATCGCATAACAAAAGTAGAGCGATTCGAGAATCCCAATCCAGCGCCGCACGCTATCTACCGAGGCACTGATGGCGCGGGCGAGGCTGGCATAACTGGTCAGTTGGCCGCACTGTTGACGAATCAATTCGGCCAGCGTCTCTATCTGCCCTAGCTCGCGCACCTGCGTCAGGCTCCGCAAGTCCTCTTTGAACAACTGCTGGACACGCGTTCTGCTCCAGCGGCGCCAGAAACGGGAATCAGCGCGGAGCAAAGGCTCGGGATAACCACCAAATTGGAGCAGGTCGGCAAAGGCCCCAGCACCGAGGGGAGCCGGAGGACGAACGAGTGCATCGGCCGCGGGAGCCAGCAACTCGGCCACCGAGAGCGGGTGCATGCGATAACCGAAATAGCGCCCCATCAAACTGTCTCCGCCCGCCTTAAAGACATCGAGACGCGCACTGCCGGTAACGATAAAACGGGCTTGGTCGCCATAGGTATCAAAAAGACCTTTGAGCAATCCTTTCCAACGGCCAAACTTATGCAGCTCGTCTAAAGTGCAGACCGGAAAATTTTCGCGCAGCCGGTCTAGGCCCAGTGCTTGGGCAATAGCGGCTGGTCCGGCGAGGATGCGCTGGCGATCATCGCCGTTGTCCCAGTTGAGATAGACCGCCGCACCGCTGTCGCTAGCCCCGCGACGGGCACTGGTCGTCTTGCCGACTTGGCGTGGCCCCATCAGGAACAGCATCTGTCGGTTTTCGGCCAAATGCGTTTGGATCAGGTGTTCGTACAGGCGTCTCATGCGCTGACTAAATGGGGTATATGTCGTAAAATGGTCATGACTATTCTACGACGTATATATCATTTAGTCAAACAACGACGACTTGGGTTGGCCGTTGGCTGCCGGTTGTAAACTACTTAACCCGCCCTCACGGCTGGGCTGGCGGCACTGGCGCGATTTCATGCGCCACCGCAAACGCAAACGAAGCACTCGTCGCCTCCTTGGGCCGATCAAAAGCATCGACCCGCAAAACCATATCTTTTACCTCGACGGTAATCGCTCGCACCGTCTCGTGCAGCGGCGCAAATACGACCTTGCCGGTATAGGCGTCTCCCTTAAACACAAAGGTCTGCCGCCTAAACAACGCCTCCCGCACCAGGCCCATGCGCTCCTGATAGTAGTAATCTTCGTTGCCGCCTTTGCCGCGCCGCGCCATGTAGTAACGCTCAAAACTGTTGTCCGCGTCGCGTTTGAGCACATCCCAATATCGGTACTCGCCCCCGCGGTCTGTCCGCAGCACCATCTGCGCCGGATCGACCATCACCTTGGGATAACTCTGATTGACCACTGTCATCTCAAAGACGGTAAAACGCGGCGGCGCATAGCCTTGGTCCAAGTCGCGGTCTTGGCCGTATGTGAAGGGATTCAAATTCGGCTCGCGGAAGGTAAAGCGGGCGTACTCCTGATTTAGGGCCTGATCGCTTAGGTAGCGCAGCTTGAGGCGGAATCCCTGCTGCTCGAAGACGGTGGTGCTATCCTCGGCGTCGAAGTAATAGCGATCATCCGCCAACAGACTCTCCGGCGGCATCACGCGCAGCCCATAGCGCAAATCCGGCGGGAACCGAATGCAGCCAGCCGCCACCAGCAGCGCCAGCAAGCCCCATCGCAGTATAGCCATTTAATTACTCCCCGAGGTTGTAGGGTCCGAGTAGGCGCCGGTTCATTGCTCACTGGTCTCGCCCAAGTACGTGCGGCCGATCATCGCCCGATTGCTGCGGGCAAATTCCAAGGCGCGCCATTCTTCCTTTCTGTCTGCCAAGGCCACAACCGCCTCCTCGTACGCTAGCGCGGCCAAGCGCCAGTTGTCCATCTGGTAATAGGAAACCCCGATATTGCACCGCGCCGCTGCTTCACTCGGCGTATTGGGGTAGCGCTCAATCACCTCCTCCAACACCGCGATGGCCCGCACAAATTCGCCTTGATCGTAGAGTGCCATGCCCTCGCTGTAGAGCGAGTCGGCTTCGGCGTCGGCCAGATGGGCCAACAACTGGCGCGCTTGTACGGCCTCGGTCGTCTCCGGGAAGCGCTCTACCACTTGCGCGTAGAGCCGCGAGGCCTTGAGGAATTGGTGGCCGTTGTAATAATAGTCGCCCAGGTGCATCAGCCCCTGATGGGCGCGTTCGTGCTGGGGATACTGGCGCACCAAGCGCAAAAACAGGTCGCGCATCGGCTCGATGCGCTCCAGTTCCAACTGGCACCAAGCCGCCCCGTATAGGGCCTCGGGCGCGTCCTTGCTATCCGGGTACGTGCCGAAGACCCGCTCGTACCAGGTCAGCGCCCGCTCGTACTCGGCCGTCTCGTAGTACAGTTCCCCAATGAGCAACTCGGCTTCGGGTGCCTGCGGCTGATCGGGATAGGCGGCGACCAACTCCTCAAAGGCCGCCCGCGCCGCTGCCCGCTCGCCCCGCGCCTGCAGGCTGTGCCCCTTGTAGAACAGGGCCGCCGCCTGAAGCCCCCGGCGCGGTGCCAGCGCCAAGGCGGCACTGAACGCCCGCACCGCCGCCTCGTAATCGCGCGTGCCCAAGGCCACGCTGCCTAGCTCAAAATGGAATTCAGCCGCTTGAGCCGAGTCCGCCACCCGCGCCAGCCCTGCTGCCAAGACCGTGCGCGCCGCCGCCAAACTATCTTGGGCTACCAACGCCCGCCCCAGCAGAAGCCAAGCGCGGTCTTCGTGCGCCAGCAAGGGCCGAACTTGCACAGCCGCCTGCGCCGCCGAGCCTTGGTCCAAATACCACTGCCCCAGCCCCAACAAGCCCTCGACGCGGGTGTCCTCGTTGGCAACCATTGCCCGATAGACCGCTTCCATGCGCTGGCTGTCGGCCAAAGTCTGCGCACACGCGCTCATGGCCTGCAACAGAGTGCGCTGCTGGTCGCCGGCCAACCCGCCCGCTTGCCACGCGGCCTGCCACGCCGTCCACGCGGCTTCGTACTGCCCGGTCTTGTACAAGCTCCAACCCAATCCCACCTGCGCCGCCGCCGCCGTAGCCCCCTCCAACTGCGGCAAGGCCGCGCGCAACAGGGGCAGGGCCTGCTGGTGCGCGCCTTGTTTTTGATGCAACAGTCCCAACTGCGCGGTCAATTCGGCATTTGGCGCCTGTGCTATCTGCCGCGCAATCAGCGCGATGGCCGCATCGGCCTTTCCCGCCTCGACGTGCAGTTGCGCCAGTTCCAATTGCGCGTATGTGTACTGGGGCTGGGTCGGGCGGATGGACTCCAGCATCCGGCGCGCTGGCTCGCCGCGCCCAGCCTGCCGATAGCGCCGGCCCAACATCAGCGCCGCCAACCCGCGCACATCCTCATCGCTGCATTGGCTCAAAATCTGTTCGTACAGTGCGTCGCTTTGCTCGTGGCGCAGGCGGGCGATTTGCAACAGGGCGCGGCAGGCCAACTCCGGGGCGGCCTTACCGGCTACTACCTGCTCAAACTGCGCCAAGGCCGCAGCCGAGTCGCCCAGCGTCTGATGGATCGTCCCCGACCAAAACTGGGCTTCCGCTTCCAAGTACGTCCCGACCTCGCCGTACAGGCTCAGCGCCTGGGCAAACCACACATCGACACTGTCGGCGCCGGTACTCTCCTCGGCCATCAACCGCAGACACTCGGCTTGGCGGAACACGGCCTCATCGACAGAGACCCCGGCGGCCTCGGCAACCGCCTGGTACGCCGTCAGGTAGAACCGATGCGCCGTCAACGCCTCGCGGTAGCGGCCCTGATCAAACAGCAAGCTCATCAATCCGGCCTGCATCCGCGCCCGAAAAGCCGGACGCTCGGCCTGCTCGGCCGCATAGCGATACACCTCCAAGCTGGCCTCCACCCCGTGCGCGGTCTGGGCCAATAGCGCCTGTCGCACCCACGCCTGCTCGGCAAGCTGCGGCTCCTGCCGAAAACCTCGGCTGACCTTCTTATACGCGGTTAGGGCTTCCTCATAGCGGCCCAACTCCTTGAGCATATCTCCGCGCTTGATCCACGCCTTGGCCGCCAGCGAGCGCCGCGACAGCCCTTGGCGCAATCCGGTCAACGCCACCGCCTGCTGTTCTGCGGCGTCCATATTCGCCGGGTCGTAGGCGTCGGCCAACAGCCCAAACGCGGCCAGCGCGTCCTCATAGCGCCCCAACTTCTCCAGCGCCAATCCCATCTGCAACCGCGCCCGCTCCGCCCGGGTCCCCGCTGGCGCGTCCTGCAAATACGCCGCAAAGGCCGCCACGGCCTGTGCATACTCCTGCTGGTAAAACCACGCCCAGCCCAAGGTATAGCGCGTCCGCTCGGCATAGCGATCGTTGGGAAACAGGCGCAACAACACCTGACCGGCCTTAGCGGCAGCCGCGTACTCCGCGGCGTCAAAAAAGCACTCCACCACGAGATACGCCGCCGTCGCGCGCAATTCAAAGCCGACCTCATCGCGCAACTCAGCAAACTGGCCCGCCGCCGCGCGCCAAGACGCGGCAGCCAACGCCGCCAACGAATCGGCCGCCAGCGAATCGGCCAACGCAGCCTCTTGCTGCCACAACTGCGCCTGCTTGCGACCCATATTGGCCAACTGATAGCGCGCCGCCGCTTGGACGCCCACCACCCGCTCATCGACGACCACGCGCACCTGCGAAGCGCGCAGCAGCACCCCATCCGGCTCGGCCAACACGCCCTCGTATATCCGCTGCGCCCCGGCAAAGTCGCCGGTGGCCAAAAGCTTTTGCGCCCGCGCAAAGCGCTTGCCCAAATCCTCTGGATTGGTCACCAACTGACTACCGGCCACTAAGCCGGCTAGCATCAAGGGAAGCCAAATAGCCATCAGCGATCGTATCCGGCGGTTAGGACAATGAAAACGGCGACAGCATTGAGCAAATAGGCAGACTGAGACGATAACATAACGACCAACCTCATCGGCGCGGCTTATCTGTTCCCGCTAGAGCGTCTTGTTCGGCGGCCCTTCTCAGGGCGCATAGATCTACAACTTGCTGACCTTTCGGCCGCTTTTTGGTTTGGAGATGGGCAACAAGGGTCTCGATATCATATCCATGTTGCCGAGCGATGCTGTCTTTGATCTGCCAAATATCCTCAATTATCTCGTCAGACATCTTCAAATACTCCCATAAGTTCTTGAGGGGTGCAGATTTCGGGACTAGTATGCCCATGTATGGTACAAACGCTTCGCACAATGGGTTTGGTTTCGGCATTATCGAGATGGCGACAATTCCAAGTCAGTAGGTAATCGACACCATGTACGGCAGATACAGCAATATGAAGGGCATCGTCTAGGGCTTTGGCCGGAAGGGCCCTCCTTTGGAGAAGCACTTTGGACAACTCGACTATGGGTCTTGTGATGGGCAATATCGGAATACCGGATAAAACCTCAAGCCGTCGTGCCGCGGCCTCGGTGTCGCCTTTTCCAGCCTCTTCAATCGCAACATCGGACGTATAGAGGCTAAATCGGCCTCTCTGTGTTTCCCACCAGTCAACGGTAGTCTTTTGCCAAGCAGCCGCTAGCAGATCGCTCGTAGGTCGAGCCGTTAAATACGACACTATCGAGGTTTCGATGTAAACTGTTTTCTCACCCATTGCCATCAGTTTTATTTAGTCCGCTCAATGTCTTCTCTTCGTCGCCATCCACGGTTTGTCGCTCGACTGCTTATACACAAGTTCTGCTAGACTCCGTCGGCACAGTTCGGCCAGTGAAATACCCTCTCCTAATTCTTCGAATATACCGATTCGACCACGGAGTACAAAAAGGACGCGACAGCACCATCAGCGATCGTATCCGGCGATGACCGAGATGAAAAACCGCGACACCCCGCCGTCGCGCGTCCGCGCCACGGCCGGGTCGGCAAATTCCTCGTGGCGCAACTCAATCCCGGTGTTAGAGACAATAGTGTAGCCAATGTACGTGCCGCGCACCGTGAACATCAGCACCGAACTGGCCGAGCGCAGGGCGCGCTCCCGATCTACTCGGTCGAGGATGCGGAAGGCCAGCGCCGGCAACAACGTGCGCGTAAACGGCACCCCCATCCCCTGCTGGCCAAATTGCACCAACGTATTCTCGGTCAGCGTCCAATCCACGCGCAAAATGGGCGCGATCTGATTCCACGACTCCACCGCCCGCCGCCGGTCGCTGGCAGTAACGTGCTTGTACAGATGCTTGATCATGGCTTGGACGCGCAGGCGGGCCCACTCGTAGGTGTAGTCGGCCTTGTTGACCATCGTAAATGTCTGCACCCGGGCATCGGCCGCCAACTGCCGGTTTAAGATCCACTGCGCGTTGTTTTCAAGGTGGAATTGGTCCAGCCGCGCCAGCCGGGTGCCGACAAACGAAGTATGCACCCACGAATCGGCCATCAGCAAGGCATCGGGCGTCGGCGGCTGGTCCGGGTTGTTGTTCTCGCCAGCGCGAAACACATAGACCGAGTCCGGCACCGTATCCTCGACCCGCTTGCTGTCGTGATCGAACTGGACTTGCCCCCAGCGCGGCAGGTCAAAGCGATACGATACCCGCCCGTAGCGCGACACCGCCTGCCCCGGCCCGGCGATCTCATCCTGGCGATAGTAGCCCACCCCAGCCGATAGGCCACGCCACCCGGGCAGGGCGACAAACCCGTGCAGGCCGCGCCGGTCGCGGTCGTAGGGATAGTCGGGCTTGTTGTCGTTTTCGCGCTCGTCAATCACGCCGTTGTTGTTGAGGTCAATGCCATAGACAAACTCCTGCGGGTCTGAGTAATAGAGCAAAAACGGCTCCTCAAAGTCGGGCACACCATTGGCGTTTTTGTCGTCGTCGGGGATGTTGTCGTTGTCTTCGTCTAGCCCGGGGAACACGCCGGATTCGGTCTCTGAGCCGTTGGGATAATCGCGCAGATTGTCGTCGGCGTAGCGGTCGTTGTCGTCGTTGTCATCGACGAGCGGGAACTCGGATAGCATCTGTTGGTCTTGGCTTTCCCCACCCAAGTCCGTGTAGAGCCGCACCCCGCCGCGCCGACTGTCGTACCCGCCGCCGTAGCGCGGCCCCAGGTGGAAGATTTCTCCGCCCACCTCCCAAAGCCCCACATCCTTGAGCGCGTGGACGTACCAGGCGGCCGCCCGCTGCTGGTCGCGCTGGCCGCGCAGCACCGGAAAGCTGCGATAGAGCAGGTTGCGCTGGTATTCGCCGCGCACCTTCAGGCCGACAAACGTGGCCGCCGCGTCAAAGCCAAAAATCGTCTGGCCGGTAGCAAAGCCGTGGTCAAATTCCACGGCCCGGCGATTGGAAAAATCCCGCACCTCCCCAGCCGCCCGCACCCGCGTCTCAAAGGACGTGTTGCGCGGAGTAAACTGATTGCGCAGCGCGTCGAAAAAGGGATGCTGTTGCGCCACTTCAATGCGGTAGTCATTGGCCACCAAAGCCCGCACCCGCGCCCGGCGCGGCGCGAAATCCTCTGGCACGACAAACAAGTATTCCACCGCCTCCTCGCCGCGCACCTCGCGGAAGCCATCGCCGCGCCGCCCACCCAACACTTGCGGCTGCAAACTCGGCGCAAAGCGGTCGTCAGCCGGGTCGCTGCTTATCGTCGCCTCCCCCGCCGGCCCCTCGCCGGTCAATTCGAGAACGATGTCGTACACAATGGCCCCGGCCTCGTCGCTTTGCGGCGAGTCGTCGCGCACCCGCACCGTAAGCTCGCTGGGCGGCTGCATCGCCGGATAGGGAATACCGCCGCTCAAAAAGCCACCGGCACTGCCGCGGGCGGTGTTGGCCTGATGTTGGTTGACAAACGTCGCACCAAAGCGCAGCACATCGCCTAGACGGGTCTGCCAGTGCCCGGCGATATTGTACACTGGGTTTTCTTCGGTGCGTTCCAAGAAGTCAATAAGCGATCCCCGCCCTTGGGCCACCGGGTCGGAAAAGCTGTTGAGCGTGGGAAACAGCGACGAGTCAAAGCCGCGCGTGGTCAGCAAAGTAATTTTATTAGCCGGAAACACCACGTCCCAGCGCAAGCCATTGAAGCCGGCCTGGCGAAAGGTCAACGGCGTAAATTCCGTGCGCACCTCGTCGCCCACCGTCAACGACCAGTGCCAAGGGCCGTAGCTGTCGTGGGCGATGATCAGGTTGTTGAGCGAGCGGTAGAGGCGGTCCTTGAGGATGCGGCTGCCGCCGGGCCGCTGCTCGTCCAACTCATAGACTAAGAAGCCCTCGGCGAGAAAGCGGCCGAGAAAGTCGTAGCGCGGAGCCAAGCGGATCTCGCGGCGATAGGGCCGGTATAAGTCCTCGCCGTAATTGGCATAGGCACTCAGCGGCGGCCGGCGCAAAAAGTGGCGCGACGGCTCGGCGTCGGGCAAGTCGGCGGCCAGCGGACGCCCGCACAACACCAAGGCAACCCAAAGCGCGATGTGGTAGCATGTGCGCATAGCCATTTCACGTCCCCCAAATGTCGATCTCGACGCCCCGGTCAGACGCCCGACGCCCGTGAAACACCTTGTCGTCCCAACGCCTATTTTCGCGCCGATCGAATATCACCAGATGCCCCGAATCGGCCGCACACCGCTCCATGTACGCAGCGGTCTGTTCCAACCCGGCGGCTATCGTCTGCGCCAAACTCTGATGCAAAATTTTGCATTCGACCACAATTTTACGCGTCTGCTCGCCCTGTGGCCACGCGATCAGCAAATCCGTCCGCATCCGACCCAAGCCGTATTCGCGCTCGATCCGGCCGCCGCTGTTGACAATCCGCTGCAAAAACGCCTGCAACAGCAACTGCGGACCCGCTTCCTTGTACTGGAACCGCTCCACCCAGTGCTCTGAATGCTCGCGGAAAAATTGCTGAAACGACGCCAACAGTTTGCCCATATCTAACCCTCCCGCACTATCCACATACCAGGCCGTGTCTTGGGCTAACGTCGCTTGAGTAGTATAGGTCAGTTCCCGCGGAATGACTTCGCGGTAAATCGGATTGGCGATGCGCAGCGGGTCGTCAATACTGATGAGGCCCAAATCGCGAGCATACATCAAGTCGTCGGCTGGCAGCGAGTGCGCCTGACCACCACTCAGCAGTGGCTCCACCACCTGCTGCACCCGCTCTTCTTGCAGCTTATCAGCCAACTGATCCAGATGCGTCTCGCGCCGCGCAATCAGCTGCTCTTGTGCAGCGCGAATCGCCTCGGCCGCGACCGGACGATGCCACACCTGAGCAAATTCGCCCGCAAAACAGGCTTCGTAGGCCAGCGCGTTGACCAGCCACGGCTGGCCTTGCGTCTGCTCCCAGACCATATCCCGCGCCTGGGCTGTAAACACTTGACCCGTTTCTTCGGTGTGCTGCCCCAGCAACGCGCACACCTCCTCCCGCGAAAAATCCCCCAAGCGCAGCGACTGCGCCTTGATATTGAATGCGCTGCCGCCAGTGATGATGGCGTTCTCGGCCGTCGATTGAATGCGGTAGTCGCGCACATCGCGCACCCCGCACAGCACCACGCTCTGCGGAAAACCCTCCGGGCGCATGTCGTAGCCAGCGCGCAATTGTCGCAGCACCGATACGAGGGTGTCGCCTACCAGTGCATCGATCTCGTCAATCAGCAGCACCAGCGGCCGCGGATCGGCTGCCGCCCAGCAGTTCAACACCTGCCGCAGTGCCCCATCGGGACCAAACCGCTGCAACGCATCGAACCAGATTCCCTCGACGAACTCGTCTTGCAAGGTCTGCCGGATGCGCAAGGCCAATTCGCCAAGGATCGCCTGCATGGCGCGCTGGGTATCTTCCCGCGCTGCCTGTCCGACCTCGACATTGACGTACGCGCAGCGGTAGGCCCCTTCGGCATTGAGTAAATCGCGCAACGCCAGCAGTGCCGACGTCTTGCCCGTCTGCCGTGGCGCGTGCAGCACGAAGTACTTTTTTTGCTCAATGAGGGTCAACACTCCAGCCAAATCCAAACGCTCCAACGGCGGGATGTGGTAGTGGTCGTCATCCCGAATCGGGCCGGCCGTGTTAAAAAAGCGCATCTCGTTTCTCCTTGGGATGAGCAGCTTGGTGGGTAGCTCCGCCGCACTCAATATACCACCCCAACCAAGCCCGTCCACACATCGGCGCGGTCCGCGTCAATGGCAACGCGCAGCAGATAATGCCCGGGCGCCACCCGCCGCCCGCGGTCGTCGCGGCCATCCCAGGCCAAGCGCTTGCGGCCCGCCGCAGTCGGTTGACCGTCCCACAGCACCCGCTGCTTGCGGCCGGCCAAGTCGTACAAGGCCACCGTCAACGCCTGCGGATGCTGCACCTTAGCCAAATCGATCTGAATTTGCGCTGGCCCCGAGGCCGCGTTGAAGGGATTGGGCTGCACCCACACGCCAGCCCGCGGCAGGGCCCGGGCCACCACGCCCGCGCCGACCAAAGTCCACGCCTCTGCGGCCCCCGGCCGCACGTACTGCCACGCCGCATCATCGCCCAAGGCCACCGCCGCCCGCACCGCCAGCGTCGGCTGCAACAGCACCGAGGCAAATTCCACTTCGAGCCGCCCCGAGCCGCGCACCGCGTACTCGGCCGCCAATGCCAACCGGATACCCGCATCATCCCACACCGCCTCATACCCATCCTCCGGCAACACCACCCCATCAAACCGCACCTGCTCCACCGCCCCCGGCAGGCCGATCAGCACTCGGTCAAAGCCCAGATCGGCCGCGCCGATTTCCACGTCCAAGGTATAGGTAAACACCGTCTCGGCACCCAACACCGGCCGCGCTGGCGCAATCGCCCCTGCTACGACCTGAGCAAAAAGCTGTTCGCCAAAGGCCACCGCCACCTGCGCCAGCCTCGGCGTCTGTAGCGGATCGCGCGTTTCCATCACCGCCCGATACTGCAAAAACCGCGCCGGCTCCGGCTCGGTCAGGGCCACGCCAGCACCGACTGCCGCCAAGTTCCACGCCGGCACCCGATGCCATTCGGGCCACGCCGCCCCATCCGCCGACGTGCGAAACTGCGCCCGCAGGGTCGTGCCCGGCGGCGTCTGCCCGGCAAACCACACCTTGTCAAAGTTGACCGGCTGCCCGGCGTCAAACACCGCCGACTCAAACGTCCCCTCAGCGCGAAAGCCCTCGCCGAATACTTCCACCTCGCCGATCGAGACCCAGTTGGGCGGGTCTTCCCGCGTCAGCCGCAGGCGCACAAAGCGGCCCAACACCGGCAGCGGCCCCCCATCCACGCCGGTCTCAATCCACGTCGAATCCACCGACGTATCGACCGTTGGGCGGGTGTTTTCCGCCTGCTGCGCCACCAATATCCAATCATCGGGCGTGGCCTCCCGCGCCACTTCGAGGCGATAGCCTTTGACGAAAAACAGCGGCCGTTGCTCCACCGTCCGCCCCGGCAGCAGACGCACTTGGCTGACGCCGCGATCGCCGCCCAAGTCGATGCGAATCCACTTGCCCAACACTTCGACTTCGTTGTCAAAGCGCCACTCGGTGTCGGCATTGCCGTCGGTGACGCTGCGGCGACCGCTCAAGGTGTTGGGCCCAGACCAAGCCACCGCCTCTAAGGCGAGATTGACCCCGCCAAACGACGCCAGCGACACCCGGCCCTCGCGGTCGATTTCGGTGCCCGAGAAAAGGCCGGGCGCAAAACTGTCGGCTCCCTCTTGCACCCACTCGCCAGCCAGCGCCGACGTACCGCACAGCGCGCTCAGCGCGAGCAAACAACACATCTTATTCATCATCTACCCAATCCTCCAATCCCCAGTATTCTAATGTGTGCTTTAGGGCAAAAGGAAGTTGCTGAAAGCGCAACTTCAGGCCCAACTGCCCCAAACTAGTCGTCTCTTGATCGAGAAATGGATTGATGCTTCGCACTTCTTTGGCGACGATGCACACCTCGGCGACCCCTTCCTCAACCTGCGATTGTAAGAAATCATATAGGATGTCGAACTCCGGTCTATCGATAGACCCCATGATTTCGATGGTCAGCGTCTCACCGCAGTGCTCTAATGTATTAATGCGTATCATGCTGATACCTCCGATCTTCAATCCGCATCGACTAATTGCCGGGCTAATGAGCCTTCGCGCGTCAAGGCATACACCACGAGGTTGACACCCAAATTATACACCAACGGCTCCTCGGCACTGAATAGAGACGAATGGTTGATTGCGTTATTAGCCAAAGACCAATCCACCGTTTCTCGCCCGATGCCCGCCCAAAAATCGGCGTAGCCGCGCATCGAGTACACCCCCACTAATTGCTCTCCTACCACGATGCCCTCCAAATAGTCCGGGGTTGGCGGCGGGTAGTCTTGTCCGCCAACGATAAAGTGCATATCGCGCATCCCACGCGGCAGACTGTTTACATCATAGAAGCAATGATAGAGCGGATGGGTTATCGCCAGGCGTCTAAACTTCCAATCCTTCCATTCTTGATAACCCACCGCTTGGAAGCTAGCGCGAATGAGGGTCCGCATCGCTGGAATATCCAATTGGTCGTCTCTATAATTGTCCCACAACATACTCACTATATCCGCAAACAGGAAGCCACCTCCGGTCAAATACGCCCCCAAATTGGCCGCCTCGCTGGCCGTAAAATCAAAGGGGGTGTTGACGGTCATCAAGACGAAGGGAACTTGCAATAGCTGCGGATCGTCGAGCCGAACTGCATCGCGCACTTCAACGTGAACTTGCGTTTGGGCGGTCATCTTATCGGCCAGCCCTTGCAGCATCCGCCGTTCCACCAAGCGGCGCGGCATCTGGTGATACCAGCGCACTTGTATGTTTTTAGCCTGTTCGCTGTACTCGGCCCGTTCAATGGAGGGGCTATAAACGCCAGACATATAGAGGAATCCTTTGAGCTTGCGCCGATCGTGTGGATCGACTACCACCATCGCCCGATGCCGACCCGTGTCCAGCGCCTGCACATCCATCAACTCAACGCTCAAGTCAATCTCATCGGCCCCTTGCCGCGTTCCTGCCAGTGCCCCAGCCCGCATCTGCGGCCCAATCTGCCGCGCCGGGAAATCCGGCAGCGGCAGCACCAGCCGATCCGGCAGCGCCGCCGACGGCAACCGCAAAGCTGAAGTCTTGAATACCGGCAACAGGCGCGACGCTGTGGGAGCGGGTCGCAGCGCTGCGACCGGAGCCGCTTGGAGCGTCGGGCGGCGCACCAACGGGCGTTCCCGGGGGCGTTGGCGGCGCGTGAGGGAACGCTGCGGTGGTGGCCGCTTGGTAAACTTCAGCATGATCTGCGGCAGGATGGGATATTGCGTAACTTGCTGGCGGTGCGCGAGGCCGAAAATCACCAGCAGATGCAAGGCCAGCGACAGCGCCAAGGCATTTTGGAGCTGTCTATTTTTGTACAGCGGTACTTTCCACGGCCGCTTCATCAATGCACATCCTGTCGCAAAGGGTGTAGATTAAGCATCAACGCACGCTCCACCATTTCGTCGCTCGAGATAGTCTGATGTGTTTCGTGAAATGCCATCAGGTTGTTGAGGCGCATCTCCTCTGGGATTAAGGGGTCCGGCCATATAGAGGCAAACCAAAATTCGAGCAGATGCAGCTTGAGATCGTTATTCTTCTGCACCATATGGTCTATAGCCCTACGCCGTTTTTGCGATTCTGCGAACGCATTTTGTGGGCTGAAAAAGTCGTGGTAATGATACAGGTGATAGCTCTGCGCCTTGTCGGCAAAGCGCATCTTATATCCATGCCGCATGAGTCGATAGGCTAAATCCCACCCTTCAGAGTGCAGCATCTCTTCGTCAAACCCACCAATCCCCTCAAGAGCGACGCGAGGGGCCGCAGCATTGTGTGGGTAAAAACTGATCCAACCGATCGGCGAGTCGGGCACTTGGTCAAAGAGCACTCGTACTTGGTCTTGTATCAACTTTAACTCTGGAAAGGGATAACCACCCTCTTCGGCCAATAGGGTGATCGCAGCGAAATCGGACTGTACCATAGTCTCGGTTACCCGAAATTCGTCTGAATGCGTACGCATAATACAAGCAACCGATGCCGGAACATCCTCCCAGGGAAGGCCACTATGCGGATCCTCAACGTGTTCCAAGCGAGGCAAGCAATACTGGAACCCGCTCGTTACGCCGTTATAGCACTTAAACAGATTCCAATGTTGAGCCAACCAATCGGGAGCCGGTAGAGCGTCTCCATCTAGAAAAGCGACCAAGTCTCCCCGTGCTTCCGCTATACCGATATTCCGGGCCCGACAACGTCCTACATTGGTATTCAGGAAAATGACTTTTATAGGGATTTGCTCATACTCACGCAGAAAATCACCCGTTCCGTCCGTGCTGCCATCGTCCACCACGATAACCTCAAACTGGTCCTCGGAGAGTGTTTGAACGGCCAAGCCATTTAAAACAAGCCGCAGCCTATCGCGCTGATTGTGTGCGGCGATAACGACAGAAATATCCATTGTGCTAGCTCCTTTATAAACATTCAAAGACCAAGCGGCACTCCTCCTTCAGAGAATCCGGCCGATTCATGCGAGGCAAGCCGTTATCTGTGGCTTCATACACAACGGCTTGTGGCATTTCCTTGACAGCGTTTGAGCACACAATGTGGAAACAATCCAAATGGCCAAAGAAAAAGTCAAAATAGGGATCGCTATTATCCATGATCTTATGACGTAATACCTCATTTTGCACGTTGGTTTTCGTTAGTGCTGGAGTGCCGATGCTGATGCCGTGAAACTCCACAGGAATCCATCCGAGATCCGAGATAAAGATCTCAGCCCATGTGTGCCCAAAGACTACTTCGTTATACGTCCGGTTCTCGTACCTTCCCGGCCCCAGCGGGTTGACCGCTATAGCTCCGGTCTGCTCGCGAGCTGGTATTTTTTGTAGACGACAAAGAGCAATAAAAGCGCGGGCCAACGTAATACAATGTCCGCCGTCGTCCGTCAGTGCTTTTAAAGTGCTACACTGATAACATTGACAACTATCTTTAGTTTTCTTAAAATGCTTGTTCTTGGCCAAATAGTAGTATAATGAACGAGCCTTTTCTAAGTCCCTTGACCCTTCTTCTATACTTACATCCTCCCAACAACTGCGGACGAGTGGATGTTCTACCAAGGACTCATCGACGGTTGTGTAGCACTCGAACTGTTCGGGCGTGATCGTCTCCGTTTTCCCTGTAATACCCATAACTCTCGAATGAACCGTCAGTTCGCACACGTAAGAAAACGTATGTGCTTCACCGGAGCTAAAATCACAAACCGCAGGGTAGCCATAGAAAAAACCCGAATGCGGCAAAAAGTGACTCTGTATTTCCGCCGGATAGCAAGATAGCAGCTTTATATCCGTCTGAAAATTGGCAGCTATTGGGTACGGCATAAATATCCGCATATCATGTGTTGTATCCTCGACAGCAGACAAGGTGAGGGTGTACGTCAGCCGCAAGCGTTGACACTTCATAGCAGGACGAAGCGCGTCATTTGCTTGAAGAATAAAGAACGAACGCATCTCTTCACGCGCCTCGTAATCACATGCAAAAAAGCGAGCGTCGTGGTCGTACAGCCAATTCCACGAATCGAAACGGTCGTACCAAATACCATCCTGTTTCACTTCATGTGGCATCTGGCGTTTTCGCCCGTTCTCAAGCACCTCTTCAATTTGCTCGTCGCTGAGCACCGTACTCAACGACAACTGCCGAGCAAAGTCGCGCTGACTCATCTGGTAATACGGATCGAGTCGGACTTCTTCCACGCGACCCATCCAGTACCGATCGATCCTGTCCACGACGCGATTCGCGTCCTGCCATTCTCGTATATCGGCGGCGAAAGCACGGCATCGTCTAGCGAATATCGCGTAATGGTTTAGCAGTCCTTCTGCACTTTGGACGAGAGCCACCGGTCGAATGAAATCTCGGTAGCTCAATTTAATTCCTAGCCCTAGTCCTTGCAGGCGGTCAATGAAATACTCTTGCGTACTATTCGTGGGAAGCCCAATGATTGGTATGCCGTTGAACAGAGCTTGGTAGAAAAAACTATGATCGCCACCGCCAGCAAAGACGGCTGCTTGGGAGACGGCCTGCCGCAAAAAACTTGGATCAACGATCTCGCCGCACTCTATTGAGCCAATACGCATCCCAACAGGAGGAACCACCCATTGCCGAACCCCCTTCATCCCCAGCTTTTGCAGAGCCTCTTGAATGGAGGGCCAGTCAGCTTCTAACGTTCTGAGATCCCAGTATACTCCCTCCCGTTCCACATCGCCTTGCTCCTCTGCATCAAGCCCCTCAAGCAGCGGTCCTACGAAGGAGTAATTGGCAGGCGTCTCCGGTCCGAGTGGATGAAGCGCTGGAATATCGCAGATCAGATACATTTCCTTAAATGTCGCCCCATCAGTCCATTCTTGATGAGTGGTACGTTTGATTATATCATCCCAAGTACGCACAAACTCAGGTAAATGGATAGGGTAGGAGTATTCGGGCGTGTTGTATGCCGACACTATCCAAACCACGTCAATTCCTTCCAACCCCGCAGTCAAGCGCAGCGTGGGACGGGAATCTACAATAGCAAGGTCGGGCTTTAAGCGACCCATTAGCACCCGCTCGGCTTCCACACTCTGACGAATGGATGAGTCGTAGCCGGCTTCATCCAAGTCAAAATCCAATACTGCTCCCAAGTCTTGTATCGGTGTAGCGAGGTTGTGCAACGGAAAATCCGCTTGCTGGACTTGGTGGGCAAACGGACCCGTGCCAGCAAATTCGACCCTGTATCCTCGGCGACGGAGCGTTGTTCCCACTACTAAAGAGCGATGTACAGAAACGCGATCAAAACCGTGAAAAAAAATTAGTATGGACACACGGTCTCGCCCCAGACGACGCGAGCGTTCCTTTTCCTCGAGTCGTCTGATGACCTTGAAGAGTCCGGTTACTATTCGCTGTCGTATTGCGTTGAACATTATTTTATCCTTTACATTCGGCCGCTCGTCCTCAGCAGCTCTTCTACGAATTCAATCTTATCGTCTAGCTGGAGTTCGCGGTATAGCTCGAGTGCTTGCCGCCATTGAAGTAAGGCATCAAAAGGGGCTTGATTTGACTCATAGGCCCTTCCCAAGCTGACTCTGACATCGGCGACGGCCTCCAAGTCCGATACTTTCCCAAACAGTTGCACCGCCTGCCGATATGCCTCCTCGGCCGCCTTAAAGTTTTCAACGTTCATATAGGCATCGCCCAAAAGAGCCACTTGTACCGCCCGGCCTTTGTTATCCCCAATCTCGTCAAACAGTTCCCTAGCCTGCTGGAACAACGCCGTAGCTTCTCGCGTGTCGCCTTTTTCCCGTAACACCTGCCCCAGACCACTCAGGGTGCGGGCCTCAAACTGTTTATGGCCTAATTTTCGTTGGATGGCCAGCGTCCGACGATACATGGCTTCCGCCTCAGCAAACCGGCTCGTCTGTCTATATACGTTCCCCAAGACGCTGTAATGATGAGCCAGCCCCTCGTCGCGCTGGAGCTGCTTTTCGATCTCAATGCCTTTTTTTAGGATGGCTTCGGCCTCGGCCAAACGCTGCTGTCCAAGATAGACCATACCCAAACCCTGATAATGGCCAGAAATGCCCGGCAGATCGCCGAGTTCATGACCAACCTTCAGTCCCTGCTGGAAGTAGGCTTCGGCCTCCTCCGGTTTGTTCTGCTGAAGTACCAATAGCCCCAAGTTGCCGCATTCTTCCGCCCAATAAGCCCTATTGCCCGACGCCTCGTGGAGTTGCTGAGCGCGGGTGTGCAACTCTTGCGCCTCGGCGATTTTTCCTTGGAGATGAGCGACAAAACCTCTATTGCTATAGTTGACGGCCAGACGCTCCTCATCGCGGTGTTTACTATTGATCTCAAAGGCATCGTCGAGGTAGTCAACCGCCTTATCCATCTGCCCTTTAACTTGGTACATAAGCCCCAAGCCGCTACACGCATCGGCTTCCATCTCATGCGCCTGCAACTGCCGTGCTTTCGCAAGAGCTCTCTGATAAAGCCCTTCGGCCTTGTCGAGTTCGCCTTGTTCTTTGTAATAACGGCCCAAGAGGAGGCAAGCTTTCACTTGGGCGTGTACATCGCTGTTTTGTGCGACACGCTCATGTTGCGTCGCTACATCGCGTTCGGGAATTAAGGGAATTATTTCCATACCTCGCAGTGCCTCCTAGACGTTATAGCTTTTGCACGGCTTCCCATACCGTAGGCATCCCGTGCGCAAAAGCATCAACGGTTCCCTCCTCGCTTACCACGTAAAACTGCGGTACGCCCCCGATCTGATAGGCTTGGGAAACTGCACCTGTAGAATCGACCAAAACAGGTATGGCCAAGTCGTGGTTTTCGACAATTTGTTGTACTTCGTCTTTAGTGCCTTGACCGATCAGTAGCAAGTGCCTCTCTTCAGGAAGATCGTACTCTACTAAGAGACGTTCCAAGTCGTTGCAATACGGGCAGGTAGGAGTTACAAAAACCAGCCCTACTCGCTGCCCCTTAAAATGGCTAAGACGGACGTGACCTCCTTGCACAGAGGGCAATTCAAAATCAGGGGCGTCTGTTCCTTCAGACAGATGCTCAGAAGGTTTCGTCTCTCCTGCGCTCCAGACGATCCCTACTGGTTCCTCAGACTTCTCCTTGAAAATCAGCGCGATCAACAAGACCAAACTAACAACCCCGGCGATCCTCCAATGCTTTTGATCAGCCATTATTCTGCCCTCTCTTTTTCTGTTACTTTTTGTGCGGACTTCACAATGTTCTCAATCGGAGGGCCTGTACCCCTAACGGCCTCGACGATCCTTTGCTCCCTATCGACTAAGAGCGCGGTCGGGAAATTCGTGATGTTGAGATGCTCCATCGTCAACAACAGAGTATCTACGGCAATGGGAAAGACCAAGTCGTATTTAGTGACCTGTTCCATCAATCCTTCCCGCGTGTTGGAAACCATCAAGATGGGAATATCTGTAGCCGCTTTCCCTATAATGGGGTACATGGTATCACAAGCATCGCAGCCAGGCAGCGTAAAGACCAGTAGGTGGGATTCACCCTGATACAGATGGGTAGAGACCGGGCCGCCATCTAACTGTTCGAGTTCGTATTCCGGAACGATTTCTCCAAGCAGGTGATCTAAGCTCGTAGTCCTTAGAATGACGGGAGGATTGTTGATTTTTGTAGCCAACAATATACTGGTCCCTAAGAGGATACCTAGAACCGTCGAAAGGAACAGCATCGCTACTTGCGGTTTTGGACTCATTTCTTCCATCGCATATCCTTCCTTTCTCCTAAAACGCATCGAACAACGGCTGAATCCACCGATTGGCTGGCCCAACGATACTGCCTGCCCATACCAAGGTTAGACCGACGCCAACCATCAAGATCGGCGCAAAGGGCAGCGACAGTTCAACCTCCAACTGATCGTCCCATTCGCGGAATAATCCCTTCCTTTGTAATTCTTTTAATTGGCGAACTTTCCTGATGGTCAACGGCTTTCCCGTTCGGCCTATGAACTCCTGGGTATCCTTACTCTGCTCACCAAACGAAACCACTTCGACGCGGCCTTCCTTGGGGGCTTCGTAAATCGACTGGTGCAGCACCATGCCCGGCTGTAAGGCATCAATAGAGACCGGCTGCACAAACCTCTGGTACTCGAGAGAGTGGATATACACATAGACGTTCCGTATGATCCACAGCACAACCCAAAGCACTAGGTAGATCAGGTAATCCCCGGTGCCGATCGCGCTAAAGACACCTATTACGAGCCCGGGGACGACCCAAATGATTCTATTGGGGACCTTAGTCCGATCTTCGTGGATCAAATACAGCACAGCCCCTACTACTATCGCCTCGGCGAGGGTCAACGTCGCACCGACTAATGTCGTCCCCCCTAATACCAACCCGCTCACTCCCGCCGCCTCAACCCCAGAGCGCACCCATTCCCAACTCATGCCCTTTTTATTATCACTTGCAGGTGTTTTGATGGGTTTTGCGGGTTTGTGGACGATCAGAAGGATTACAAGAAAAACAGTATTGGTCAAAATAGTATTGACCAACAAGGCCCAAATAGGGGTATCTAGCGAAAAGAAGGAGAAGGAGAACGTCGGCCATTTCTGACTAAATAACGTATTAGGCATCGCCGCGACCATAGCCCAATACAGCTTAGCATCCCCCGCTCCCCAGAAGCCATAGATAAACAACAGGTAGCCGACGGCAAACCCCAGCACAAAGGATAACCCAATCTGTACGAGTGCAACCTCGCCCAATACCCATAATCCCATCTGCCCTACCAGCCCAAGACCGAGCAAGGTCCAAGTAGCCAAGTTGGGAATCTCTCTGTGGCTGATGTCCGTATAAGTTGTGTAGGAAGCAATAACCATGATTGAGCACAATAAGGCCCATTCTAGCAAGAAGACGGCATCAATCTCATTTAGCAACACATCCATCGGCACATACTCCTCAAAAAGCGATTCCCTCGGACTCCGCTAGCCAAGTTCCGGCTTGGCTCCACTGAGTCACCAAGGCGTTTACGGACAGGGTTGCTCCGGTTATCCCATCAATATTCCGGCCTACGACTAAAGGCTCAGAGAGTACCCGCCCGCTCAGTTGGGCAAAGAAGGCGGCCGGATCGAAGAGGCCATCGGCAAGCTCCCAAGATTCCAAGGGCAAAATGGCCGCAACGCGGTTTTCTCTCGGCTCTATGAGGATGCCAACCAACAGATCGCGGCAGGTAGGACAGGTAATATCGTGGCGAACGACGACTAGCTTGTAGGCCAACGCCTCCTCGTCCGTAACAACGCGATAGGCTGATAACACCCCAGAACGCGGCGCGGGTGTAGCCTGATACACTTCTTTTAAGTGGAGAGCACTTGCTGTGGAATCAAAAGCAACAAGATGATGAATCACGACTTCTTTAGGCGGAATGCGCGGTAGAGGCGATTCGGGGCTAAGGCTCTTTTCATAGAGACCAATAAGCATAAAGATCGCAGGCACTAATAGCAGGATTAAACCCGAGTAAATCCAGTATAATGGATGCTTAGGCTGTCCCATGCCGTCTTATCCTCATTCGAGTTAAATAGCTCAACTTAACCTCCTATTACGGTAGTTTCGTCGTCTTTTTTGCTTGTACTCGTCCGTCCACCTCAACCTGATAGATATACACTCCAGCGGCCACCACCTTGCCTGCCGCATCGCGGCCATCCCAAGTAAAGCGATACACACCCGCCTCCAACGACCCCTGCCACACCTGCCGCACCCGACGACCCAACACATCATACACCGTCAACGACACCCCCGCCGCATCCGTCGCCAAATCAAGAGGGATTACTACAGATGGATTGAACGGATTGGGGTAGCTATCGCCAAGCCGATGTTGCATCGGTCGAACTATTGCCGGCGTCTGCACTGCCGTTGGTTGCTCACTCAACGAACTCTTGAGCACATGCACCCCACCTAAAATCGGATCTAACACCACCAAATCGACATCGCCGTCGTTATCCAGATCCCCCAAGAGCACGTACCGCCCGGTGCCCTCCAGCCGATGCCGCTCCCCAGCTTGTGTTGGGTTGATACTCCCACCCCATTCGACAAACACCCCAAAACCCGAAGCGCGGTCGCCGCCGATAAACACCCAATCCTCAACCCCATCGGCGTTGAGATCATGCACCACCACCGGCGAGCGCCGCAGCAGCCGAGCATCGTAGAGCACCGCCGACTCTAGCCGATCCCCAACGCCCTTGCTCTGTAAGACTAGCCCCTTGCTCCCTTCGATTAAATCAGAGGTCAACTCGGTGAGGAAATCCACGTGCCCATCGTCATCAAAATCGCCCACTCCTAGCGGCTCTTTCCATTCGTCGAATTCAAAAACCTCGCTGTTTTGCAACTCCTCGTCTAAGGCGCCCACAATCCACCGGTTCACCCGCGCTTGAATCGGGGTCCAAAGCACATCTATGATTCCATCCTCGGTAAAGTAGCCAATATGAAGGGGAGCATAGTCTTGGGAATACGCCACCTCCTCAGAGGTCCACACTCCTTGTTCTGTATCCCATACCGCTAAAGTGCTAAAAAACGTCGCCGTCCCCTCGATCGCTTGCTCTAAAGTCCCTTCAAACGTCGCCCCCCCGACCAATAATTCGACCCGGCCATCGCCGTCCCAATCTGCCACACTATGAATTGACCTATCGACCTGCACAAGCACTTCGACGTCGAGATCGGGCCCGATAGACCAAACTTCTGTGCTAGGATCCCGGTTACTTCTCGATATCGCAATTTCGTCTTTGCCATCGCCTGTCAAATCAGCACTCAGCACCTTTAAGGTCACCCCTCCTTCGGCTACTTCCTCCTCCATAACAGGCCCAAGTTCCCAACCACCTCGGCCGTCGTTTAAGGCCATCAGCCAGCCACCTTTAGACTCGCGCCTTTGCGGTGTTTCCGTTTGCGTTTGCCAGAGACCGAACAGGTCTAAGTCGCCATCGCCATCCAAGTCCGTCAACACGCCACCAGTCCTCTCCCCTAGATACCCTCCGCCCAATCCTCCATAGGCCATTTCCCCGATGCCTGGGGCAATCGGATAGAATACCGGCGGCGCAAAAAGGCCGGTTTCCTCAAAGCCAAAGTAGTACTCTACCGATGGCGGCGGCAGTTCTCCTTCTATCAACTCTTCGACGCCGGTCAGTTCGATCCAGTCGATCTCAAACGACTCGACAACCCCAGGATCGGTATCCAAACTAAAATCCAGGACAAAATCTAGCCGAATGTTTTTCAACAAGCCCTCCCATCTACTGTGATTGGCCAAGGATAGCACTATTTCCTGCCACTCGGTAGTATAGACTAGTTGTTGGATGAGCCTTTCTTTTGGATCAGTATCAAGATCAATATTAGAATAAAAACCTAAAGAGTTTTCCCACTCCACCCAAAAAGATCCTTCCGTAGGTCGATCATGGACGATGCGAAACCGGATGCGGATTTGGTCAAACAAGCCCGAATCGTACCCGATAGTAGAAGAAACCAAGCCGACACTCGACTTAGAGGACAAACTCTTAGTGACGGAAGGAGACACCCTTATTCGCCACACACCATCTTCAACATCCCCTGGAAACTGGTTAAATTCACGCGTACCACCCGATGTATTAGTTTCTTTGGTGGTCCATCCCTGGGTTGTCCCATCGTCAAAATCCCACTTGATCGCCTCGGCAGGGCCGCTCCACAACACTACGCATATAACAACGGCGAGTTTCAACATGATAAGACCCCTTTCAACAAGTAGAATTCCTACAGATAGCGTAATAGCTGTTTAAAAAGGGGCCAGCTTAATTGCTATCATTAAACTAGCCCCTTACCTT
This sequence comes from Candidatus Latescibacterota bacterium, assembly GCA_965221515.1. Lineage (GTDB taxonomy): Bacteria > Latescibacterota > UBA2968 > UBA8231 > UBA8231. The sequence goes on along the minus strand of OZ244897.1, from coordinate 784,517 downwards.
ACACCATAAACAGTCTTAATCTCTCCGTATAAAAGACACTCAATGCGAAGCCTGCCCAGCGATTCTTGAGGCGACCCGACAAGGTTTTTAAGAAAGCCTCTTAGCAAATGCAGCAGTAGTTCCCCCCGCATCTTATCGAGCAGCCCGAGTCCCGCCAACAATCCTGACAAACGCAATCATTGGCCCCGCCCGTAACCTGGTCGCAACCTGCACTGTACCCCAACAACCTTGTCCAACTTCTTTGGCCGCAGTCGGCTGCCGCTTCTCGCGCCCCGAGCAGGATAGCAACCCCCGTAAGAGCACTGATAACCCACCCGAGCCCCAACCCCTGACGAGCTGGAGCCAAGCCGCTAGACGAACCCATAAATTCACGCAAACTGTCCATGATCCATCTCCTTACCTTAAGGTTGTCCAGTGCCTCCGCGACCCAAGGCCGCTTCGGTACTGAATGTGGGATTGAGCAACGACCGATACGAATGCGTACCCCCTCACCCCCTTTCTTCCGCATCGGCCTCGCCTTCAACGACGATATAAAGCATGTTTCGTGCCAACAATCAGGCCCTATGCAAAAAAATATTTTAGGGCGAACCTAAAAAATTGAAAACTCACGGTAGCTTCGTCGTCTTTTTTGCTTGTACTCGTCCGTCCACCTCAACCTGATAGATATATACCCCAGCGGCCACCATCTTGCCTGCCGCGTCGCGGCCATCCCAAGTAAAGCGATACACACCCGCCTCCAACGACCCCTGCCACACCTGCCGCACCCGACGACCCAACACATCATACACCGTCAACGACACCCCCGCCGCATCCGTCGCCAAATCAAGAGGGATTACTACAGATGGATTGAACGGATTGGGGTAGCTATCGCCAAGCCGATGTTGCACCGGTCGAACTATTGTCGACGTCTGTACTGCCGTTGGTTGCTCACTTAACGAACTCTTGAGCACATGCACCCCACCTAAAATCGGATCTAACACCACCAAATCGACATCGCCGTCGTTATCCAGATCCCCCAAGAGCACGTACCGCCCGGTGCCCTCCAGCCGATACCGCTCCCCAGCTTGTGTTGGGTTGATACTCCCACCCCATTCGACAAACACCCCAAAACCCGAAGCGCGGTCGCCGCCGATAAACACCCAATCCTCAACCCCATCGGCGTTGAGATCATGCACCACCACCGGCGAGCGCCGCAGCAGCCGAGCATCGTAGAGCACCGCCGACTCTAGCCGATCCCCAACGCCCTTGCTCTGCAAGACTAGCCCCTTGCTCCCTTCGATTAAATCAGAGGTGAATTCGGTGAGAAAATCCACGTGCCCATCGCCATCAAAATCGCCCACTCCTAGCGGCTCTTTCCATTCGTCGAATTCAAAGACTTCGCTGTTTTGCAACTCCTCGTCTAAGGCACCCACAATCCACCGGTTCACCCGCGCTTGAATCGGGGTCCAAAACACATCTATGATCCCATCCTCGGTAAAGTAGCCGATGTGAAGGGGAGTATAGTCTTGGGAATACGCCACCTCCTCAGAGGTCCAAACTCCTTGTTCTGTATCCCACATCACTAAAGTGCTAAAAAACGTCGCCGTCCCCTCGATCGCTTGCTCTAAAGTCCCTTCAAACGTCGCCCCCCCGACCAATAATTCGACCCGGCCATCGCCGTCCCAATCTGCCACACTATGAATTGACCTATCGACCTGCACAAGCACTTCGATGTGGAGATCGGGCCCGATAGACCAAACTTCTGTGCTAGGATCCCGGTTACTTCTCGATATCGCTATTTCGTCTTTGCCATCGCCTGTCAAATCAGCACCCAGCACCTTTAAGGTCACCCCACCTTCGGCTACTTCCTCCATAACAGGCCCAAGTTCCCAACCACCTCGGCCATCGTTTAGGGCCATCAGCCAGCCACTCTTAGACTCGGGCCTTTGCGGTGTTTCCGTTTGCGTTTGCCAGAGACCGAACAGGTCTAAGTCGCCGTCACCATCCAAGTCCGTCAACACACCACCAGTCCTCTCCCCTAGATACCCTCCGCTGCCACCGCTGCTAGGTCCTTCCCCGATGCCTGGGGCAACCGGATAGAATACCGGCGGCGCAAAAAGGCCGGTTTCCTCAAAGCCAAAGTAGTACTCTACCGATGGCGGCGGCAGTTCTCCTTCTATCAACTCTTCGACGCCGGTCAGTTCGATCCAGTCGATCTCAAACGACTCGACAACTCCAGGATCGGTATCCGAACCAAAATCCAGGACAAAACCGAGCCGAATGTTTTTCAACAGGCCCTCCCATCTGCTGTGATCGGCCAAGGACATCACCACTTCCTGCCACTCGGTGGTATAGACCAGTTGTTCTATGGTGTTTTTTTCCCGATCAATATCGTTATCGTCAATAAAAGAATAAAAACCTGAAGAGTTTTCCCATTCAATGGAAAAAACACCTTCCGTAGGACGATCATGGATAGTGCGGAATCGAACGCGGACTTGGTCGAACAAGCCCGAATCGTACCCAATGGCTGAAGAAACCACTTCGACACCCGGACGGGAGGCGTACAAACTATTGGTGATGGCGGGATTGACCCGCACCCGCCAAACGCCGTCTTCAACCGTCCCCGGAAACTGGTGAAATTCACGCGTACCACCCCATACAAGAGCTTCTTTGGTGGTCCACCCTTGCGTCGTTCCATCGTCGAAATCCCATTTGATCGCCTCGGCGAGAGTGGGCCATAGCGCAATCCCTATGATGATAGCGAACTTTGGCTTCATAACACGCCTCCTCTGCGATAATTCAATAAGTGAAGTAAGAGAGAAAAAGGGGGCCGACTCAATCGCTGCGACGAACCTGACCACCTTAGTAACTGATGTTACGCAGCTTTGATCATGTCTGCCTAAGCAGGCATCCAGAAAAGCCCCGTTTGAGGCCTGGACTGGATTCCCGCTTGTGCGGGAATGACACGACTGCGTAACATCAGTGAGTGAAAGAAACGATCCTACGCAACTAAGGTCTTCTCAGATATGATTCAAGCACAGCAGTATTTCCCCCCGCATCTCGTCACGCAGTTCGAGTCCAGCCAACAGTCTTGGCAGTGAAGAGCCGCTGCACCGTTCGTGGCCTCGTCGCAACCTTGGCTGTACCCCAACAACCTTATCCAACTTCTTTTGTCACAGTCGGCTGCCGCTTCTCGCGCCCCGAGCAGGACAGCAACCCCCGTAAGAGCACTGATAACCCACCCGAGCCCCAACCCCTGACGAGCCGGAGCCAAACCGCTAGACGAACCCATAAATTCACGCAAACTATCCATGATCCATCTCCTTAGGTTGCCCAGTGCCTCCGCGACCCAAGGCCGCTTCGGTACTGAATGTGGGATTGAGCAATAACCGATACGAATGCGTACCCCTCACCCCCTTTCTTCCGCATCGGCCTCGCCTTCAACGACGATATAAAGCATGTTTCGTGCCAACAATCAGGCCCTATGCAAAAAAATATTTTAGGGCGAACCTAAAATATTGAAAAATATGACACTTAAATTATGGGGCGGGGCTTTCTATGAGGCATCGCCTCGCTGGCGGCGCAATACTTTCCACGATTTTTCCGTGTATTTCCACGATTTTTCCGTGGATCGGCACGGCTTTTCCGTGGACCGACACAACTTGTGTTGGCCGTTAGTCGTCGGTGTCCGGTGTTACTTCTTCGGACGGCGCAACCCGTATTTCTGCATCCGGTAACGCAGCTTCTCCGGGTGCATACCCAACAACGCGGCCGCTCCATGTACGCCATAAACCCGCCAGTGCGTCGCTTGCAGGGCCGCTAGGATTTGTTGTTTTTCGTCTCCCTCTTCAGCCGACGGCGTTGCTTCACCCGCATCCTCGGTTCGTCGTTCAGCCAGCGGGCGTTCTCCCTTCCCGGCCGGCAGCGCAACCGAAGCCAGCGATAAATCCTCCACCCGTACCACACCGCCCTTGCACAGCAAGACAGCGCGTTGGAGCACATGATCTAACTCGCGCACATTCCCTGGCCAAGCATGCGCCTGCAAGGCCGCGACCGTCTCTGCATCTAGCCGCGGCACCGGCCGCTCGAGGTCTTGAGCAGACCACTCCACAAAATGCGCGGTCAAAGCCGGTATATCCTCGCTCCGCTGCCGCAGTGGCGGCAGCTCAAACGTGAAGTTGCTCAGCCGATAAAAAAGGTCTTCGCGGAAGGTGCCCGCCTGTATGGCCTGCCGCAGATCGCGGTTGGTCGCCGCAATCACCCGCACATCCACCCGCACAGGCTGCTCGCCGCCGATGCGAGTCAGGGCCTTCTCCTCCAAGATGTGTAGCAGTACCCGCTGAGACTCCAACGGCAAATCGCCGATCTCGTCTAAAAAGAGTGTGCCGCCATCGGCCAGTTCAAAGCGCCCGAGTTGGCGGGTGTCCGCGCCGGTAAAGGCCCCTTTCTCGTGGCCGAATAGCTCGCTTTCGATCAGGCCGGGGGGCAGTGCCCCACAATTGACTTGGATAAAGGGCTGTTCGTAGCGGAGACTTGTGTCGTGGATGGTCTGAGCGAGCAGGCCCTTGCCGGTGCCGGTCTCGCCCAGCACCAGCACATTCATATTGGTCTTGGCGACCTGCGAGACTTCTTTCATCACTTGTTGCATAACCTGACTGCGGCTCTGCACAACATAATTGGTAGTCCGTAGCGTATTTGCAAGGACGCGGAGGCGTTCGGGTTGGACGTCGGGAAGGATATGGAGGTCTAAACTGGCGACCTCGGATTTCAGACCATCCCGGTCTATGGTCTGCACCTCAAAGCGATAGTCGCCTGCCGGCAGGGCACTGTACACCACCGCATCGGCAAAGGTGAACGCGCTCCACGCTGCGGCGGGACCGTAGCCTATCAAGCGATGGCGGTAGCGCATCTGCGCCGCGCCGGTGCGAAAGCCAATGCCTTGAAAGTGGACGCGGATTTCCGGGATATTCTCCGAGCACGATACGGTTTCGGGCTCGACAAACAGACGCCCGGCCATCACTTCGCGGAGGACCAAGCGCGGAGGACTGTTACTCGGCCGATAGGCGACCAGCCCGGCCCGCGTCCCAAACCACAACCGGCCATGGTGGTCACACACAATCGCTTCGACTATGTTTATCAGCACAGAGGACCCCAAGCGGATGCGGTGAAAGGTCTGGCCATCGTAGCGGAGTACGCCCCCACCGCTGGTCCCAATCCAAACGTGGCCCTGCGAATCGGCTGCCAAAGCCAAAACGCCGTTGGCCGACAGCCCAGCCTGACCGGCCGTAAAGTGGCGCACCTGCCGCGACGAGAGATCAAAGACGAAAAGTCCTTTAGCCGTGCCGATCCATAAAGCACCTTGGTGCTCCCACAACACATTGACATAAGCGATGGTCTCGGCCTCGGCCATAGCTGCTGGGCGGAATGAACCATCTTCGTACCAGTAGAGTGCCGGTATTCTCGCGTAGAAACCGATCCAGAACGTTCCGTTTTGGTCTTGCAGCAGGGCGCGGCACTCACCAACGCCCCATTCGTCAAAGGAGACGAAGCGATCTTCTGCTATCCAGCCAAAATGGCCCTGAAAGGTACCCACCCATATCTGCCCTTGCCCATCTTCCCAGAGTCCGGTGATCTCTTCGGAGTCGACCTTTTCCCCCACAGCGATCGCGTGTGGGGTCTTTCCTTCCCATCGATACACCTGCCCGGCATCACCGCCGCTCCAGACCTGCCCCTTTTGGTCCACCATCAACGCCGACACGGTTTCAGCCTGATCAAGCGGACGGATGTGGCCCTCTTCCATATAGGCCATCCCGCCCATCGTACCGATCCACAGCCGGCCCTCGGCATCTTCGCCTAAGTGGCCAACCTCGTTGTCGGGCAGGCCATCGGCTTCAGTGTAGTGCTGGATACTGACTGGATCGCAAAAAATCAACCCACCGCCCCAAAGCCCGATCCAAACATTGCCCTCGCGATCCTCGTACGTCAGACGCGCATTGGAAAAGTCAATGTCTGTCAAGGCTGCAGAAAAATGGTGCCACATCTGCCCGTCGTAACAGAGGACTCCCCGGCGTACCATCCATATCCAACCCCTGTCGTCCACCCGCACATGCCGCGTTCCCTGCTGCACAGCCCGCTCGGCTTTATGGCCCACGTCCATGAAGGCAAACTGCTCAATCCGCGCATCGTAGCAGCCGATGAAGGCATCCCGCCCCGTATAGTGAAAGGCGACCCACAAACAACCGGCGGCGTCTTGCGCGAATTTCCACGGCCATCGGGCCTTGTCGCCAGTGTTCATGCGTCGCCCATCCACGCTGATGATGCCTTGCTCCCATGTCGCCAGCCAAGTGGTGCCCGTCGCGTCCGTGGCCATATCGTACACCCGCCCCAACGGTTGGCCACCCACTTCGGTCATGCTCTTGATACAGCGGCCTTCTGTAAACCACGCCACACCCGCACCGGTCAGCACCAACACCGAACCATCCGGCTGGCCTTGCAGGCCGACGATCTCATTGGACGGCAGGCCGTGCTCAGTGGTGTACACTTGAAAATCGCACCCATCATACGCGGCAATACCCCCGCCAAATGTGCCGAACAAAAGCCGCCCGGCGGCGTCTTCGGCAATGGCCATGACCGTCAGATTGGGCAGGCCTTCTTCAAGGGAAAACGTATCGAAATGCGCACTATCGAAGCGGCTGACACCGCCATCGGCCGTGGCGATCCAGAGAAAACCCTGGCGGTCTTGGTAGAGGTCTTCTACGTGCATCCCACCAAGCCCATCAAAAACCGTGTACTGCTCACTGAGCACATGCTCAAATGATAGGTCGCTCATCTTATTCATCATCTATCCAAGCCTCCAATCCCCAATTTTCCAACATTCCAAAGCGATCGAACCGCGCACTATCAAAACGACTGACGCCGCCGTCGGCCGTGGCGCCCAGAGAAAGCCTTGGCGGTCTTGATAGATATCCTCAACGTGCATCCCGCCCAACCCATCAAAGACCGTGTACTGATGCGCTAAAACGTCTTCAAAGAAGATTTTGCTCATGATCATCCTTTTGAATGCAATGAGTCGTTGCTCGCTCGGGCAAAAGCAGAAGAACAAGCGGTTAGCGGCGGTTAGCGGTTGAATATAATAAGTATTTAAAGAGTTGTATAATAATGACAGACCGACCGCCATCCTAAAGCTGTTTTTCTTTGATGGTACACCCGATCTGTATTGCATTACCTTGACAGAGATATGCCGCTAAGCTAGGATTTTATCATGCTGGCTGTCTGCATCCTCAAAATACTGCTCGCGCCCGCCTGCTTACCTCCCCCAGTTCTAGCCGTGTTTAGAGCTACGGTTGACAGTTATGTCGGACGCATGGTGTATGCTTGCGGTGCTGCTCGCCGAGGAAGAGAGCACCGACTATGTGCGCCAATCGCCAGCAGATGCGGCCGGGTGGCTGGAACGAAAGCACGTGCGAGTCGTTAAAAAAGCCGATGGACCCGATCATTGAAATACGCAATCTGACCAAGACCTACGACATGGGAGCCACCGCAGTCCACGCCCTAAGTGAAGTCAACTTGTGCGTGGCCACCGGCGAATACGTGGCCATCATGGGGCCGTCGGGATCGGGCAAAAGCACCTTGCTCAACATCCTCGGCTGCCTCGACGTGCCCACCTCGGGTAGCTACGCCCTCGGCAACATCCTCGTCAGCGACATGGACGACGACGACTTAGCGCGCGTCCGCAATCAGGAGATCGGCTTTGTCTTCCAAACCTTTAACCTCTTGCCCCGCGCCAACGCCCTGGGCAATGTCGAGTTGCCTCTGATTTACAGCGGCCTGCCGGCGCACCAACGCCGCCAGCGCGCCACCCGCGCCCTCGACTCGGTGGGCTTGGCCGAGCGCATTGCGCACCGGCCCAACGAGCTGTCCGGCGGCCAGAAGCAGCGCGTGGCCATTGCCCGCGCCCTCGTCAACGACCCCTCGATCATCCTCGCCGACGAGCCGACCGGTGCCCTCGACTCGCGCACCGGCGACGAGATTATGGACCTGTTCGACCAAGTACACGCCACCGGCAATACCATCCTCCTCGTAACCCACGAGGAGCACCTCGCCCGCCGCAGCCGGCGCATCGTCCGCTTCCGCGATGGCCGCATCGAAAGCGAAGAAGTCGTCCGGTGAAAATAGTCTTGTGCCTGCTCGTACTGGGTGCCTGTCAGAGCGGGCCACCCGATCTACCCACCGCCGAGGTGGTCGCCGGCGACTTTGCGGTAACGCACTTTGAAGGCGGCGAGGTGCGAGCCGCCAGCGGCGAAGTCGTGACATCGCCGCGAATCGGCGGTCGGCTCAAAATCGTCCACCTCTGGCCCGAAGGAGAGCAAGTAGATGTCGGCGATTTGCTCCTCCAATTCGACCCAGCCGAGTTCGAACGCGAGATGCTCGACCACGAAGGCGAGCTAGAAGAGGCTCGCTCGGACTTTGCCAAGGCCAAGGCCGAGCGCCAGCAAAGCCTCGCCGACATCAAGCGCAAAATCCAACAGCGCCAAGCCGAGCTTGGCCTCGCCGCACTCAACCAAGAACGCCAGCAATTCGCCTCGACCATCGACCAAGAGCAAGGGCGCATCAATTTGCAAAAGGCCCGGCGCTCGGTGGCCGCAGCGCGCCAGGAGTCCATAGCCCAAGAAGTGGTCAATCGCGTGGATTTTCTCAATCACGAACTGAGAATTGCCCGCCGGCAGCAGCGCTACGAAAGGGCGCGCCGCGACTACGAACGCACCAGCGTCTATGCGGCTAAACCGGGGATTGTAGTCTATCGCAAAATCTGGAAACCCGGCACTGACGAGGAGGGCAAAGTCGCAGTCGGCGACCAAGTCTGGGGCGGTCGCGCCCTGCTCGAAATCCCGGATATGAGCAAGATGCAAGTGCAGTGCCTGATCGGCGAAATGGACATCGAGCGCGTCCGCGTCGGCCAGCCGGCTTACATCCGCCTCGAAGCCTTTCCCGGCCCGGTATTTAATGGGGTGGTGTCCGCACTAGCTCCGATGGCCTCGCCCCAGCCTGGGGCACCCGATATCCACGTCTTCGAGTTGGTCATCGACATTGACGAGCAAGACAACCGGCTCAAGCCCGGCATGTCGGCCGAGGTCGAAATCGTCCTCGAAACCCTCCCCGAGGCCCTCTCGGTGCCGCTGGGTGCGCTCTTCAAGCGGCAAGATGGCCTAGTCGCTTTCCGCCTCGCCCGGGGCAAATTCAAGGAAGTGTCGGTAGAAATCGGGCCCCAAAATGCCACCGCAGCAGTCGTCACCGCTGGCTTGACCGCCGGCGATATCGTCGCCCTGCAAAACCCCAATGTGCGCTGACACCTTATGACACAAATCAAACGCCGCTGGTGGATCGTCGCCCTGCTCTTCGTCTTTGTCTTGGGCGGGGTTTGGCTGGGTGGGCACCTGCTGCCCGAAGAAGCCGCGTCGTCTTCCATCCCCACCTATCCAGTCCAGCAGGGCGAGTTCGTCATCGCGCTCAAGCTCAAGGGCGGTGAGTTGGAATCAGTCGAAGCCGAAAACATCGTCGCGCCCCGCGTTCGCGGCCAGCTCAAAATCGTCGAGTTGTTTCCCGAAGGCGAGCAGGTCGCAGTCGGCGACTTATTGGTGCAGTTTGAACAGACGGATTTTCAGAAGCGGGTCCTCGACGCCGAACAGCAAGTCGAGTCCTCCAAGGCCGACTTAGAAAAAACGCTAGCCACCCAAAAGGCCGAAATCGCCAAGCTCGAAGCCGAAATCGCCAACGAGGAGGCCAATTTGCGCTTGGCCGAGCTAACAGTCGAGCGCATGGCCTTTGAGGCCACCGTCCAAAAGGAAGAAGCGGAAATCGAAGCTCACAAAGCCAAGCTGAGCCATCAGCAGGCCATAGAAAAGCTGGCCGCGCAAAAAATTGTCAACGCCGCTGAAGTCAAAAAGCGCCAACTCGAAATCGAGCGCGACGAACGCGAATTGGCCAAGGCCCGCGCCGATCTGGCGAGCACCACGATCAAAGCCGAAAAGCCTGGTCTAGTGGTGTACGGCAAGGTTTGGAAAGGCGAGCGGCCAGAAAAGATCCGCGTCGGCGACGAAATTTGGGGCGGCGTCAACGTCATTTCTCTGCCCGATCTTTCCCAGATGCAGGTCAAAACCTACGTCAACGAAGTCGAGGTCGATAAGCTCGACACCGGCCAAGTCGCCACCATCAAGCTCGACGCCCTGCCCGAACCCACATTCCACGGCAAAATCAAGAGCATTGCCTCACTCGGCCGCGAGAAGGAAGGCGAAAAAAACGTCAAAGTATTTGACGTGATCATCCACATCGACGAACGAGATGTCCGCCTCAAGCCCGGCATGACCGCCACCTGTCACGTCGTCGTCGAGACCATCCCGCCGCGGCCGACAGCCGCCCCAGACTCGGTGCAAAACCAAGCCGCCGAAGTGGCCACCGCCGCGGCCATGCCCCTCTACATCCCCCTAGACGCGGTCTTTGAGCAAGACGGGCGCACCCTCGTCTATCGCCTAGCAGGCGGCCAGCCCGAGCAGCGGCAAGTAACACTGGGCCACAAAAACGAGGACTTTGTCATCGTCGAAGAAGGGCTAGCCCCCGGCGACCGCGTCGCCCTGCGCGACCCGCTGCAAGCCGCCGACGCCAGCGGCCTGATGGAGGCAGCCCCACCGACTACCGCACCCGCCCGATGAACCTGCGCGAAACCGCCTCGTTGAGCCTCGTCGGCCTGCTGTCGCACAAGCTGCGGACTCTGCTGACCATGCTCGGTATCATTTTCGGCGTAGCCGCCGTCATTGCTATGCTCTCCATCGGCGAAGGCGCCAAGCAGGAATCGCTCGAACAAATCCGCCAGATGGGCATTAGCAATATCATCGTCCAGCATTGGCAAAAAGAAACCGACGCCGACACCGACGCCGACACCGACCACAACCGCTCCCCGGGCCTGACTTGGGACGATGCGCGGTCGATTGCCCGCATCTGCCTTTGGGCCGACTACGTCACCCCTCAGCGCGAGCTCAAGGTCAAAGCCCAAGCCCAAGACCACACCTTCCGCACCATGGTGGTGGGCACAACGCCCGACTATCTGACGGTGCTCGACGCCCGCATGGGCAGCGGGGTGTTTTTTTCTGCCGAACACCTAAACACCGCCCAGCGCGTCTGCGTGTTGGGCGCCGATGCCAAGCGGGCCTTGTTCTTTTTTGACAATCCCTTGGGCGGCCGGGTCAAAATCCGCAACCAGTGGTTTACCGTCATCGGCGTACTCGAAGACAAGGGCGCGGCCGGCGGCAAAATCGGCGGCGTCCTCGAAGTGCGCAACACCGACGAGGACATCTACGTCCCGCTGACGGCCCTGCTCAACCGCTTCCACTGGGAGCCAGACGAGCCCGAGCTGACCCAAATCACCGTCAAGGTGCCCAACTCCAACCAATTGCCAGCGGCCGCGGCCATCGTCCGCACCATCCTCCACCGCCGGCATCGCGGCGTTGAGGACTTCAAAATCGCCATTCCCGAAGAGCTGTTGCGCCAAAGCCAAAAAACGCAGCAGATCTTCAACGTCGTCATGGGCTGCATTGCCGGCATCTCCCTGTTGGTCGGCGGCATCGGCATCATGAACATCATGTTGGCTTCAGTGCTTGAGCGCACGCGCGAAATCGGCATCCGCCGCGCCTTGGGTGCCCGGCGCCGCGACATCCTCGCGCAGTTTTTGGTCGAATCGCTGTTGGTCAGCCTCATCGGCGGCCTGATTGGGGTGGTGCTGGGCTTTGCCATCCCGGAAGCCATTACCCTGTACGCGGGCTGGCGCACCATCGTTCAGCCTTGGACGATTGCCCTCGCCTTTGGGGTCTCGGCGGCAGTCGGCATTGGTTTTGGCATCTACCCAGCCCGTCAAGCCGCCCGCCTCAACCCCATAGACGCCCTGCGCTACGAATAGCTTTTTGACGGCAGCCGCCGCCTGACCTTACTTACTTAGCCCACCCGCAAGCGAGGAGGTCGCATGATCCGCTTTAAGAAAGAAGCGATCGAACAAATGCTCGAAGAGCGCAAACCCAAAATCAATCTAACTACCTACCAGCACATCAAAAAGGCCATCGACCAAGGCACCGAAGACATGGATCCATACACCTTGTCCAATATATGCCGAGACCTCAAGTGCCTGCCCACTGATATTGTCGAATATGTCTGAGGGTTTGGTTGGAGTTGGTCGCTGGCTGCACCACCGCCCATGCAGGCACTAGGCCGCCATCTACTGGTCGATCTCTACGACTGCGACCGCGACCGACTCGACGACCCAGCCTACATCGCCGCCGAGCTAGAGGCCGCAGCCCAAGCGGCCGGCAGCCGCGTCTTGGGCCGGGCCTTCCATCGCTTTAGCCCGGGGGGCGTCACCGGCGTGCTCATCGTCCAAGAAAGCCACCTAGCCGTCCACACCTGGCCCGAGCGCGGTTACGCCGCCCTCGATCTGTTTACCTGTGGCCACCAGACCGATCCGTGGGTAGCCTATCAACGGCTCCGCTGCGCCTTCGGCGCGACGCGGGACAATGTAGTGGAAGTCAGCCGAGGATTGGGCGCCGGCCCGCGCCGGTAAAAGTACGGGCTATTCTTCGCCTTCTAACATATTGCGCAAATAGCGTCTAAACGCCTCAGCACGGTCTTCAATCACGGCCTGTAGCTGGAGAATTTCCTGCTGGCGCGCCTTCAGCTTGTGAATTTTCAGCGCGACTTCAGCAATCGACGATTCGAGATCGAATTCGGCCAAGGACTCGTCTTGGCCAAACAACCGCACCTGCGTACGCGCCTGCTCTCCGTTGACCAAAATCCGCTCCTCGGCCCCCCGCGCTTTTTTAGCCCGCGCCCGTTCCACCTCAGCGCACAGCTGGTACTCGGTCTCCAAGCGCTCCATCAAGTCGGCATTGGCATTCCATTCGGCCTTGAGGCGGTCGGCGATGTCCTCCAATAGCTCTTGCTTTTGCTGGATTTCGTCCGGCCCGTCATCGACCTCAATTTTCATCTGTCCGCTATAGCGCAGGTTGGCACTGCGGAGCCCGACGCCGAGTAGTTCGCGCGACTCCTGATAGAGCGTTAGTTGCGCCGACAAGCCCCGGTCTGGTTGTTCGGCCAACTTTTGGATGAGGACGCCGATTTCCCAATCGTAGGCAAGACCCAAGCGCTCAGCCACGCTATCCTGCTGCGCCTCTAAGGCGACCAGCTCCCAGTCCAGTTCTATCATGTGCTGCACCAAGCGGAGCGAAGAGCGCAGGGCCTCGCGCAGCACGGCCGAATCCGCGGCACTCAGCTTCAGGCTGTCGATGCGGGCCGACAACGCCTCGGCTGAGGCTGCAACCTGCAAGCGCTGACCGACGAGCGAATCGCGCTGGACTTCCAAGGCGCGATATTGGGCCTTTAGGTCGCCCAGCCCGCTCGAATCTCCAAGCGCAGCTCCGGGCAGCACCAATCCCAAAACCAACAAAAGAATGGATGGATTTCTCATTGCTAATCTAGACCGTATTTGTCGAGCTTGTAGTACAGAGCACTCGTCTTAATCCCCAAAAGCGCAGCGGCTTTCGTCTTAACGTGATGGGCTTCCTCCATCGCCCGAGCGATTAGGTCGCGCTCCACCTCGTCGAGCCGCTCGTTGAGCAGCAAACTCTCGGCGTCGGCGTCCCCCACCCGCTCTTCAACCGCTGCTTCCTCGGCCGTGGCCTCGGCAAAAGTCAACGGCAAGTCGTGATAGCCGATTTCCTCGCCATCGACCAACACCATCGTGCGCTCGATGACGTTTTCCAGTTCGCGCACATTGCCAGGCCACGGGTAGCTGGTTAAGCCGGCTAGGGCTTCTTGGGTTAGACGCTTGGGTGGGATGTTCATTTCCCCGCATTTTTTTTGCATGAAGTGTTTGACCAATAATTCAATGTCCTCTCGGCGCTCCCGCAGCGGCGGCAACGTCAGGGGGATGACCTCCAGCCGATAGAACAAGTCTTCGCGGAAAGTACCCTCTTTGACCATGCGCTTGAGCGGCCGGTTGGTAGCCCCCACCACCCGCGCATCTACGTTGATCGGCTGCTCGCCTCCTACGCGGTCGAACTGCTTTTCTTGCAACACCCGCAACAGTCGCACTTGCGTCTCCAAAGGTATATCGCCGATCTCGTCTAAAAAAATCGTCCCCCCCTCGGCTAGCTCAAACTTGCCCTTCTTGCTCCGCACGGCGCTGGTAAAGGCTCCTCGCTCGTGCCCAAACAACTCGCTTTCGACCAACCCGGTCGGCAGAGCACCGCAGTTGACCTTGACAAACGGCCCCTTGCTGCGGCGGCTCTGGTAGTGGATGGCGCGGGCGACCAATTCCTTGCCAGTGCCGCTTTCGCCATAGACCAGCACCGACGACGACGACGATGCCACCTTGCGCACTTGCTCGCGCACGGCCTTGATATGCGGAGATTGGCCGACGATCTCGCCGAAGTTGTAGCGGCTGTCAATCTCTTCGCGCAGGTAGCGATTTTGCTCGAATAAGTGCTCCCAGTCCCGCAACTTGGCCTCCGCTTCTCGGCGCAAGTTTTGCGCCTCGCGCAGCTTGGCTTGGGCTTCCTGCAGCTTGGTTCGATAGTCGAGCCGCTTATTGACCTTCAGCCACAGTTCGTCGGGCAGAAAGGGTTTAACAATAAAGTCAATCGCCCCCCGCTCCATCGCCCCTACGGCCAACTCCCGAGTATCGTAGGCGGTCATCATCATCACGTCCGTGTCTGGTGCTTGGCGTTGGACGGCTTCCATTACCGCCAACCCGTCCATCTCCTCCATGCGGTAATCGGTAATGACCAAGTCAAATGGCTCGTCCTTGATCCGCGCCAAACCTTCGCGACCACTACTAGCGGCAACGGCTTGGTGCCCCATTCTATTAAAGCTCAGGACCAGACCATCGCCGAGACTTTTGTTGTCGTCGATAATCAGGATTCGGCCCATAGTACCCCGTTTTGGGACTGCGGCAGGCGCAGGCGGCACACCGTGCCTTGGCCTGGCCGACTGTCTATTTCGATCCGGCCGCGACTTTCCTCAACCGCCCGCGCCACCAGCGCCATCCCCAAACCCGACCCCTGCTCTTTGGTGGTAAAGAAAGGCTCAAAAAGACGCGCCTGCACCTGTTCTGACATACCCGAGCCATCGTCGGCCACCTCGACGACGACCTCTTGACCTGCGACCGCGGCTTGCACCGTCAAGTGCCCACCATCGCGCATGGCTTGGACCGCGTTTTTCATCAGGTTGACCAGCGCCCGCTCCATTTGTTCGGCGTCGATATAGCACACCAAATCGGCCGCCACGCGCTCCTGGTAGCTAATACCGGCAGCCTGCATTTCCGGGGCCAGCAAAAAAGCCGCATTGGCCACTAGCGGAGCCAGCTCGGTCGGCTGCGGTTGGGCCGGTGCCGGACGGGCAAATTCGAGAAATTCGGAAATTACGCCATTGAGCCGACGCACTTCTTCTATAACCTTCTCAATGTGTTGCTTGCGCTCGTCGCTGGCCGGCAAGTCGCCGGCGATCAGGCCGGCATACAAGTCAATGCTGCTCAGCGGGTTGCGAATCTCGTGGGCGACGCCGCCCAACATGAGGCGCAGTTGGGCGTCGCGGGCGACTAGCTTGCGCCGCATCTCCTCCATGGTCTCGCCCAAATAGCCGATTTCGTCGTCGGACGCGGTTACCACCTCTTGGTTCATGTTGCCATGGCCGATTTCGCGGGCGGCCTCGACCAACTTTTGAATCGGCCGGGTCAGCGTCCGCGCCAATCCCCACGCCACCCCGACGGTGAGCAAGGCCCCTAATCCCGCAAAGATCAGCACCGACCGCCCAAAGACGCGGATCGAATCGACAAACCCAGCCCCGATTTCGACTCCGACGGCCGCGACCACCTCGCCATCGTAAAAGATCGGGGCGTAGCCCGTCATGTACGGGATATCGCCGTCGTAGAACAGCACTGAATGCGCGGTCTGACCCTGCCAAACTCGCTCTAGTTCCCGACGGTGAAAGAGCAGTTTGGGGTACTCGCGGCCAATGGGCATCAGCCCATCCGTGTCGAGCAGCGAGCGGTATTGGCGGTCAAAAACAAAAATGTGCCGGGCACCAACCCCTTGTTCGGCGCGCTGTAACTTGAGCACTAGGTTGCGATAGAGCGTGGAGTGCTCGCGGCCCTCGTGCAAATAGCGCAGCACGCTACCGGACAGCTTGGTACTCACCAGCGTGGCAACCGACACGAGGTGGTCGCGCATCTGCCGCTCCAAGCTGCGGTCCGTCAGCTCAAACAGCACCCAGCCCGACAGCCCGACAACGACCATGACCAGCAGCACAAAGCTCAAAATCAGCTTGTGGCCGATCCGCGTCCGCGGACGCTCGCTGGGGGCGACCTTGCCTTTGGTCATTTGGACAGACTCGACAAATTGGCGCATTCTATTTAGTTAATGTACCGTCTTAAAAAAAGACGAACAAGCCAAGCCGTGGTTCTCGCAATCGCGTTCCAACCTGCGGCCCAATTCAGCGCCCTGACCACGACGAGCAGGAATATCCCATGAAATACCTCCCATTAGCCGCTTGTTGTTTTTTGTTAGCCTGCGGCAACTCCGACGACGACCAAGGCGCGGTGACTGTTCACTTCAACCACAGCGTCGCCGGTGCCGCGCTCGAACACGAGGCGATCGTCTATACCAACGCCGCCGGCAACCAATATAGCGTCACCCGCCTAGAGTACATCGTCTCGGATATCGCCCTAGAGACCGCCGGCGGCAAGCGCGTCGAGCTGGCCGAATTCCACTACCGCAACGCCTTTGTCGGTGCGACGCGAAGCGTTGCGGCCAAAGTGCCCGGTGGCCAATACGCTACCCTGCTTTTTACCTTTGGCATCGCTGGCCCTAAAAACGAAACCGGCGCGCTGCCCAGCGTCGATCACTTCAACAACATGGCCTGGCCGGCTCCCATGGGCGGCGGCTACCACTACATGCGCATGGAGGGCCTCTTCCGCACCGACGACGGCGAAGAGGCCTTTCTCACCCACACCGGCCCGGCCGGCGGGGAAGATTTTTCGCTTGGAGTCTCCCTGCCGCTTTCCCTAACCGTTAGCGGCGATGAGTGGACAATCGCCGTGGTGATGGATCTCAACGAGTGGTACGACGCGCCCTCGCGGTACGACTTTGGCGGCCGCGGCGGGATTATGGGCAACGCCGACGCGCAGTCGATTTTGCAAGGCAACGGTGCGACTGTCTTTTCCCTAGGCCCCATCGGGCGCCCCGATTAAGACTAGCCACAACACGTAAGGAACAGTGGATGAAATTTGGGGCACTAATCCTGTTAGGACTAGTCGCCTGCGACCAAGACGCCGGCGTTGCCCCGGCCCCTCGGCCTGGCCCAACGCCCTATCAACTAGTCGTACCGGCGGGATTTCCGGCGCCGGAAATCCCGCCGGACAATCCGCTGACGGTCGAAGGCATCGCGCTGGGCGAGCGGCTTTTTGCCGACCCCATACTCTCGGTCGATAGCACCATCGCCTGCATCTCGTGCCACTTGCCCGCCCACGCCTTCGCCGATCCGCAGCCGTTTAGCCAAGGGGTCGGTGGGCTCACCAGCCGCAACTCTATGCCGCTTGTCAACTTGCTGTGGAGCCGATCTTTTTTTTGGGACGGGCGCACCGCTAGCCTCGAAGAACAAGCCCTCGAACCAGTGCAGAATCCGGTAGAAATGGGCGCAGACTGGGACCGCGTGGTGGCCAAACTGAAGCGCCACCCCGAATATCCCGCGCTCTTCGCTCGCACCTTTGGCGACCCACGTATCGACCGCCAACGCACAGTCCAAGCCATCGCCCAATTCGAGCGCACCCTCATTTCGGCCGACAGCCAGTACGACCGCTGGCTGGCCGGCCAAGCGGAACTCACCCCCGAAGAGGAACGGGGCTTCATCCTCTTTCACACCGAGGAGGGCGACTGCTTCCACTGCCACGTCGCGCCGCTTTTTACGGACAACGAGTTCCACAACAATGGGCTGGACCTAGACCCCCCAGATCAGGGGCTGGCCGCGCTCACCGGCAAACGCCTCGACCGCGGCAAGTTCAAGACGCCAACCCTGCGCAACATAGAATACACGGCCCCGTACATGCACGACGGTCGCTTTCAGACTTTAGAGGAAGTCATCGAGCACTACGACGCGGGCATTCACCGCATCGCCCTCACCGATCCCTTGTTGCTCATCCGGCCCAACCTCGACCTAACTCCAGCCGACAAACGCGCCCTCGTAGCCTTTTTGAAAACCCTTTCCGACGCTCAATTTCAAGCCCGGTGACGCGCTTGGGGTCTCTGTTATTTTTCTCTTGCTTAAGTTACAGAATTTCGTATAATACAAGCACTTATGCACAAAATAAGCACCGATTCAACTCCTCAGCTAGCGAGGTTTTAGTGACCACCATAACCAAAAAAGATCTAGCCCGATCGGTAGCCGACACCATCGGCTGCAAAAACAACCTGACGTTGCAAATGGTCGATAGTCTCTTCGAGACCATGCGCGAAACGCTCATCGAAGGAAACCGCATTGAAATCAGAGGCTTTGGCGTCCTCGAAGTCAAAGATACCAAGCCCAAGCCCGCCGCCCGCAATCCGCGCACCGGCGAAGTCGTGTACGTGCCCGCTCGCCGCAAAACCCACTTCAAGCCGGGCAAACAACTCAAAGAAGCCCTACACGACACCCGATCGGTCAACCCATCGCCCTAGCATCGTTGAAAATTTGCTCCGCTAAAATAAAAGCCGACTCCTTGCGAGTCGGCTTTTATCGTGTGTGCGTTGGCCTTGCGCTGCTGATGGCGTCTGATAGCCGCGCCGAGCAACGCCTACACATCGGCGCGGATCCGCGCATTGAGCTGCTCACCGCGGTTCAGCTTCTCGGCCAGTATCGCTATCTGACGCCCTATCGGGTGGAATACGCAGACGATCTCGTCGCGCACTTTGCCCGCTACCCGCCCCAGCAGGCAGTGGCCTTTTTTCGCAGCCTGAGTGCGAACACCGGGTGGTCCGACGCCTACCCAACCGCCATGCTCTACCTGTCCGATCCCCCCGAACTAGAGCCAACCCAACCCATTCCCCCCCATATCCATCGCGCCTTCGGCGGCGAGGAAAACTTCACCCGCTTTGTCCACACCTTGCGCAATTTTGCCCGCCAGACCCAATTCAACCTCTTCTTCACCCGCAACCAAAAGCTCTATCAGCTCCTTGCAGCACAGCTCCGCGAAGCGCTGGCCGATGCCGATCCGACGGGCCAAGTCGAAGCCTATTTCGGCACCCGCCAACTCAGCTATCACCTCGTCGTTAGTCCGCTTTTGCACCACGGCGGATTTGGTCCTCACATGGGCCGGCCCGGCGGCCCGTACGATGTCTATACGCTACTCGGTCCTACAGGTGCTACCCAGCACGGCCGGCCCCAATACGGCCCCCGCGAGCAGCTTTTGATCATTATATGGCACGAGTTCAGCCACGCTTTTGTCAACCCCCTCAGCGAGGAGTACTATCCAATGCTGAGACCCTATGCCCATCTATTCACCCCGCTAGCCGAACAGATGGCCAGCATCGGCTATACCCACTGGTTCGACTGTGCCAATGAACACCTCATCCGCGCCCTCACCGTGCGCTTGGCCCACCATCACCTCGGCGCGGCAGCAGGTCGCCGGGCCCTGCGCGCCGAATCCCAGCGCGGATTCCGCTATATCCACGCCGTAGCCCGCCGCCTCCAAGCATACGAATCCCAGCGCGACCGCTATCCGACCTTCGCCGCCTTCTTCCCCCACTTAATCGCCGTCTTTGCCGAGCTCGATCCTGAAACTTTAGCGCACTAGTCGCCGAAAAAGATCCGCTTGAGGCGGTACTGCGAGCAATTCGTCCAACGTCCCGCGCTCCAAGCCTGCGGCGATAACGGCAAAGCTCTCCCGCACTACAGCCGCGGTCTGCTCGACTTCGGCCTCGCCGTGGGCGCAATTGAACATGAACCCAGTCGCCAAGATCACTCCGCGGCGGGCGTTTTCCTGGATAAACAGCGTGTTGACTTTGGCCGCTGCCGCCGCATCCGCCGCGCCTAAGCGGATGCGGGGATGCGCTGCGATCCCTTCGCAGCTAGCGTCGAGTCCAACGGCCGCGGCAGCCGCGTCAATCTGCTCCTTAAAGAAGGTGCCGATGCGCTGGAAGTGCCCCACAGCATCGCGGCGTTCCAACTCGCGCAAGGTCGCCAGTGAGGCCGCCACGCCGATATTGTCGTCCCAATAGGCACTGGAGATAAACATCTGCGCAGCCGGGGCCATAAACTCCCGTTTGCCGACCACTGCGCCCATGGGATAGCCGTTGGAGATGGCTTTGGCAAAAACCGACAGGTCCGGCGTCACGCCGGTGTACTCTTGGGCACTGCCCAAGGCTAGGCGGAACCCCGACGAGACTTCGTCGAAGATGAGTACCACCCCGTAATGCGACGCCAACTCTCGCACCTTTTCCAAGTAGCCCGGCGGCGGCTGGTCCGAGCGCAGCGGCTCCATGATGATACAGGCTAACTCGCCGGCGTGTTCTTCGAGCAGAGCGGTAAGTTCATCGGCATCGCCATAGGTAAAAGGCAGGGCGGTGCCCTCCAGACAGCGGGGCACACCAATCGGCTCAATGCCGTTGAAGAGATGAGTGGCCAGCCGCTCGGCCCCGATGTTGGCCGCTTGGTACCAGTCGTGCCAGCCGTGATACCCACAAAACAGCACCTTGTCGCGACCGGTGACCCCGCGTGCGATCCGCACCGCAATGGTGCAGGCCTCGCCACCGCCTTTGCAGTAGCGCACCATTTCCGCCGACGGCACAATCCGCACCAACTCTTCGGCCAGTTCCACAGCCGACTCTTGGACAATGCTGTAGATCGTCCCCCGGTCAATCTGAGCACGGACCGCGGCATCGACGACCTCGTCGGCATAGCCTAAGATCACCGGCCCCACGGCGCTGGTCCAATCGATGTATTCGTTGCCATCCACATCCCAGATGCGGCAGCCTTTGGCGCGCTCGGCGTAGATGGGGCTGACGCCAAACGCGGCCCGAGTCGGACGGCGGCTGATGAGTTGGGTGGTGCCGGGTATGAGTGCTTTGGCGCGCTCGTAGATTTGCAATGAGCGACGCACCGAATGTTGGCGCATGACAAAAGCTCCTTCTACCGCCCGCCCTTCGGGCTAGCCGGCAGCACAGACTGCGAGGTGTGCAGGTGCTGGATGCTCAAAGAGGTACCCAGTGGTCACAGCCGACATCACCGCTTCGACGCCAATCATCTAGGAAACTAAGCAGGCTCACTCCTGCTCTTTCATCTGGTCGTAGAACTGGACTATTTTGCCCCGGTCTTCAGAAGTGTTGAAAGCCATGCCAGCCCGCGGATGCTCGTTGAGCAGACCAGTGATCATATAGGGATAGTCGTAGCCCCACAAAAGCGCCGCGCGCAGCGGCTCAACGTGCTCTTCAATGCACTGGAGCACCGGGCGCAAGCGAAATTTTGGGTTGTGCAAAAAGCCCAACAAAAGCTCCATCTGGCAATTGCCGGCGCCGCGGCCCAAGCCGGCAAAACTCGCGTCCGCGCAATTGGCTCCCAGCACGACGGCTTCGATGGTATTGGCAAAGGCCAGCTGCCGATTGTTGTGGGCGTGGATCCCGACCTCGATTTGGCTCCCCGCGCAGTATTCGAAAAACATGTTGCACAGCGCCCGGATCTGCTCGCTGTAGAGCGAACCAAAGCTATCCACCACGTACACAGCCCCCACATCCGAACGCGCCAACATTTCTAGGGCGCCCTTGACTTCGGACTCCGGCACCGTGGAAACGGCCATTAAGTTTAGAGTCGTCTCATATCCCTTGTCGGAGGCGTCCTTGACCATGTCCAACGCCAGCGGCATTTGGTGGATGTAGGTGGCCACGCGGATCATGTCCAACGCGCTTTCAGACGCCGGCAAAATGTCCGTCTTGTAATCGCTTTTTTCGGCGTCGGCCATCGCCGCCAACTTCAGCGTGGTATTGTTGTCGCCGACGATGCGGCGGATGTCCTCTTCGCGGCAGTGTTTCCACGGCCCAAACTCGCCAGGCGGAAACTGCTCCCGCGAGTTGATATAGCCGATTTCCATGTAGTCAATTCCGGCCTCGACGCAGGCTGCGTACACGCCGCGTACTACGTCGTCGGTAAACTGGTGGTCGTTCATCAAGCCGCCGTCGCGTATTGTGACATCGACGACCTTGATTTCCTCGCGGTATCCGAGCCAATTGTCGGCCCAAGTTGCGCGGTTTTCCTCGCTCATTGCTCGCTCCTGTTTATGTATGTAACTCAAGTATTGCCGAAACGATATATACTGCGACACAACCGACCAAAGGTCAAACCGACTCCCCGCTCCTAGGCTTGCGCAACGGTTATTGCAGCCAGTTTGTCTGCGTCGATGTCCACGCCCAAGCCCGGCCCTTCAAACGGATACAAGTAGCTGCCCTCGGCCCGCACTCTTTGGGCCGCCGGCGACGCCGTGTACAGCACCGGCCCCATCGGGTCGCAGGGCAAGTTGGTGTTGGGCATCGCAATGCCGACGCTGACCTGCGCCGACACCCCCAGCGTCGATTCTTGGTCGGTGCCAACCAGGCAGCGAAATCCGACGGCCTCAGCTAGAGCAAAAATTCGGCGGATATGGGTCGGACCACCACTAACGCAGGCCAAGTTGAAAGCCGTGCAAGCCCTTTTTTCAATGGCTTCCATGCCCAACTCTAAGCTGTTGATGTGCCAGCTGACTGGCAGATCAACGCGCCGCACAAATTCGGCCGACACCCGCAGACTGCGCGAGGGCTGCTCAAAGTGATAGGGCGCGTGATGGCGGAGGACACCGGCGTAGCGGACGGCGGTCTCCCAGTCGGTGAAACGCCCGGAAAAGTCGATCGATTTGAGCTTGAGCCGACCGTCGAAGCGGTGCTTGGCCGCGGCGAGAAAGCGGTCGTCGAGCGCGCTATCGCCCGACACATAGTAGCGGAACAGGTGATGGCCCAAATCGAGCAGCCGCTGGAGGTAGCCCAGCGTGCGCTCGAAATCCTCTTTTACCTGCCAGCCAAAAATCGGATAACAGCAATAGAGCCGGTCGCGCATCTTGCCGCCCAACAGTTGATAGGCCGGCACCCCTTGCACCTTGCCGTTGAGATCGTAGAGCGCCAAGTCAATAGCTGATACGAGAGTGAGGTCGCTGACGGTGCTGGCGAACCGATGGCCGAGCAGCAGTTGGTTGATCTCGGTAATGGCCCGGGCATCTCGTCCCACCAGCAGTTCGTTGTACTGCTGGGCAACCGCGGCCAAATCAGCAGCGCGGCAGTCGGACGCCTCGCCCCAGCCGACTGGGCCGTCATCGACAAAAACCTTGACCAGCACGTGCCCGGAGATGTGGCCGTAGTAGCGCGGGGTCTCGATCTGAATGGTTTCTACTTTGGTGATTTTCACGATGTGCTCCTTTGCAAGCGGCCCGATGCCGCGTGGTGAGTTTATTTTAGCTTTGAGTAACAAAAGGCCCATGCCATCGCGCAAGCCCGCGCGCCCTAAAAAAACCGAGTAGCGCATTTTCGCAATGGTTGAACGACCCGTTGCGACGCCCAGTTTTTGGCCACGCGCCATAGACGGCAAAACAGCGTTTGCCCATCTACACCGCGTATAGTATGATTAAGAATAAAGCGAGGGCGCGACCACTTGTGAACGCGGGCGTCTCGCCGATGGTCGGTCTAGGCCTTCGCATCTCTACCCTACACACCAAGGAGAGCGCGGACCCGACATGACGGACACACCCACACCCAACGACCGAGCGCATTCGCGCCGCTCTTGGCTGGCGTCGGTGCTCATGGGCGTCGGCTTGCTGGCCAGTTACGGCACGCTCGCCGGGCAGACCCTCAGCTTTCTGTTGCCAACCGGGCTAGCCAGCCGCAAACGCCGGCTCTTTATTGGGCCCGTAGCGGCTTTCCCGCTAGATGCCGTGCGCACCATCTTCGACCTCCAAGGCAACGAAGTGCTAATCAAGCGCACCAAAGACGGCTTCCAAGCCTTTAGCTCGACCTGTCCCCACTTGGGGTGCAAGGTGCGCTGGGAAGCCGAAGCGACGCGCTTTTTCTGCCCCTGCCACAACGGCATCTTCAACCCCGACGGCGTGGCGATTGCCGGGCCGCCGGCCGACGCCGGGCAGAGCCTCTATCCAGCCCCGCTGTTGATCGACGAGACAAACCAAGTGGTCTATCTCGAAGTAGAACAGCCGCGGAGCAAGCAAAAATGAGCGCGTCGCAACAACGACGCTGGAGCGAGCTGTTTCCGCTCGACTGGGACCTCGTCCGCCACGCCGGTGCCGAGCCAGTGCCCTACCACCTCAAGAAGTGGTGGTTTTGCCTCGGCGGCACGGTCGCCTACCTGTTTGTCGTGCAGATTCTCACCGGCATCGCCCTGACTTTCTACTACGTACCTTCGCCCGAAGAAGCCTATGCCAGCGTCGCAACCATCACCCGCGAGGTGCGCTTTGGCTGGTACATCCGCTCGCTGCACCATTGGGCCTCCCACCTGATGATCATCGCCGTGTTCTTGCACATGCTGCGCGTGTACTTCACCGGGGCCTACCGACATCCGCGCCAGCTCAACTGGATGGTGGGAATCGGCCTGCTGCTGACGACGCTCGCCTTTGGGTTTACCGGGTACTCGCTCATCTACGAACAGCTCAGCTTTTGGGGAGCCACCGTAGCGGCCAACTTAATAGAAGCCCTGCCGCTGGTCGGTCCACTAGCGGCGCACCTGTTGCGCGGCGGCGAGGAGATTGGCGCCAACACCCTGACGCGGTTTTTCATCCTCCACATCGGCGTGCTGCCGACCGTCGCCTTTGTCCTGATCGGACTGCACATCATGCTGGTGCGAATGCAGGGCGTTACCGAGCTATCGTTCGAGGGCGAGCAAGTCCCCCAAGAGCAGCGCTTCTTCCGCTTCTGGCCCGACCACCTGACTACCGAGTTGCTCATCGGCGTACTGCTGATGTATGGGCTAACCCTGCTGGCCCTGATCTTTCCGGCTGGCCTCGGCGAGCCGGCCAATCCAACGCAAACCCCAGCCCACATCAAACCAGAGTGGTATTTCTACTTCAGCTTTCGCCTGCTCAAGCTGACGTCGCTACAACTGAGCGTGGTGCTGGCAGCGGCCGGGCTGGTGGTAATTTTGCTGTGGCCGTTTATCGAAAGCTATCTACAAAAGCACCTGCGTCTTTCGGACTCGGCGTCTGTGTTGCTGGGCGTTTTTGCCTTTCTCGGCTTTCTCGCGCTGACCGTGTGGGAAAGCCTCGACGCCGGCCCCATCCCCTGAACTTAGGAGGATTGCTCTGATGACTCTGACGGCCAAACGCTATATCGTAGCGGTGCTCTCTTTTTTGTTTCTGCTGTCGCTTTTGGTGGTCGCCTTCCACGAGTCGCGGCTGGCCCGCCAAGAACAAGACCCCGGGCCCATCATAACCCCGGCCAGCCAAGCCTGCGTGTCTTGTCACCGCCAAGACAGCCCGGCTCTAGTCATGGAGTGGGAGGAGTCGCGGCACGCTGAATTCGGCGTCGGCTGCCTCGACTGCCACGCGGCCAACAGCAGCGACATCGATGCGTGGCAACACGAAGGAGTCTGGGTTTCGGCCCTGGTAACGCCCAAGGACTGCGCCACCTGTCACGTCCGCGAGTTTGAGCAATTCGCGGTCAGCCACCACGCCCGCGCCGGCGAAATCCTCGCCAGTCTCGACAACGTACTGGCCGAGAAAGTAGCCGGCCGGCCCGACAACATCGCCACCGCGGTCAACGGCTGTTGGCAGTGCCACGGCAGTATCGTGCGCTTTGTCCGCGACGAGGCCGGCGAGATTGTGCGCAGCGGCAAGGAGAACAAGCCAGTAATCGATCCCGACACCTGGCCCAACAGCGGCATGGGACGGCTCAACCCCGATGGGTCCAAAGGCTCGTGCCACGCCTGTCACTCGCGCCATGCCTTCCAAGCTAAGCTGTCGCGCGCCCCCGAAAACTGCGGCAAGTGCCACATGGGCCCCGATCACCCACAGATCGAAATCTACAACGAGTCCAAGCACGGCATCGCCTTCTACGCCAACCGCGACCGCATGGCCTTAGACAAAGAAGGCGACTGGGTGCTCGGCCGCGACTATTCGGCTGCGCCGACGTGCGCTACCTGCCACATCAGCAGCTACATGACGCCGCAGGGCGTGTACGAGGCCAACACCCACGACGTGGGCGAGCGCATTAGCTGGACGCTGCGACCAATAATCAGCACCAAACAGAACTTGGTGATTTTTGAGGACGGCTTCCGCGAGGACTATCCCGACACGCGCGCCTTGCCCGCGGTGGGGGCGATCGTCCAAACAGTTGAGCAGGTCGTCGAAGATGAACAGCTCGTCGGCAAGACGGTTCCGCGCACAGTCCAACAGATCGTCACCTGGCAAGAGCGGCGCGCCAATATGAAAGGGGCCTGTCTCAACTGCCACAGCGACGCGTACGTCGATAACTTCTACAAGCAGTTCGACGATTTGGTCGTCCTCTACAACGAGAAGTTCGCCCGACCAGCCAAACAGATGATGGACGAGCTCAAAGCCGACGGGGTGTTAAAGGCAGACGCTCCGTTTGAACACAAGGTGCAGTGGGTGTTCTGGGAGCTGTGGCATCACGAAGGCCGGCGCGCCCGCCACGGCGCCAGCATGATGGGCCCCGACTACACGCACTGGCACGGCATGTACGAAGTGTCCAAGCACTACTACATCGAGTTTTTGCCGGCTGTAATCGAAGCGGCGGCGAGCAAAAGCCAAGCCATGGAGCACAAATACCGCGCTAAGGTAGCGCAGTTGCTCACCCAAGAAGAGCACGCTTGGATGCACGGCCTCGATCCTGAAGAAGCGGCAGCACTCAGGGAGATGTACCAAGAGCGCTACAACCAGTAACCATTAGTACACCATCTCCCGGTAGCTCTGGGCGATTTTCTCGATCGCCACGACGTACGCCGCCGTGCGCAGGTCGTGTACCTTGTTATGACCCAACAAGACCTCGCGCAGCTCGTTATAGGCCTGTCGCATGGTATCGTCTAGCCCAGATCGCACCAAGTCCAGCTCGTCGGCTCCGCGCATCAGATCGCGCCGCTGGGTTGCCGGAAGGGGTTTGCCGACCGCAGTCTCAATCGCCTCGACGATGCGCTGGCCGCGCAGTTCATCAATACGCCGGTCCATGCGGCCGAAGCGGATGTGGGACAGGTTCTTGATCCATTCGAAATAGGAGACTATCACGCCCCCGGCGTTCAGGTAAGCGTCTGGGATCATCACCTTGCCGCGATCGCGCAGGATGGCGTCCGCCGCGAAAGTAACCGGACCGTTGGCGGCTTCGGCAATCAGCGATGCTTGGATGCGCTCGGCGTTTTCGGCGTTGATCACCGATTCAGTAGCCGCCGGGATTAGGATGTCGCAGTCTGCTTCCAGCAAAACGCGGCCGTCCGCCACAAACTCGGAGTCCCCAAAGCCCTGGCCACTGCCCTTTTCGCGGCGATAGGCGGCGAGTTGTTCGATGTCTAGCCCGTCTTCACACACCACGGCCCCCTCGCGCTCAACCACAGCTACGACTTTGGTGCCATCCTCTTCGGACAGGAACTTCGCGGCGTGGTAGCCGACGTTGCCTAGCCCTTGGATGATTACGCGCTTGCCCGCTAGGTCTCCATCCATCCCGGCTTGCTGGACATCTTCGCGATGGCGGAAGAATTCTCTGAGGGCGTATTGCACCCCGCGCCCGGTGGCCTCGTTGCGGCCGCGGATTCCGCGCATGTGCACGGGTTTGCCGGTGACGCAGGCGTTGGCGTTGATGTCGTTGGGATACAGGGCCCGATAGGCATCCGCAATCCACCCCATCTCGCGGGCGCCCGTGCCCATGTCGGGAGCTGGCACGTTGAGGCTGGGGCTGATGTACCCTTTCTTGGCCAGTTCCATCGTAAAATTGCGCGTGATCAGCTCCAGCTCGGCTGCGTCGTAGTCGCGTGGATCAATCTGCAAGGCCCCCTTAGAGCCTCCGTATGGGACATCGACAATGGCGCACTTGTAGGTCATCAAGGCGGCCAGGGCCTCCACCTCGTCCTGATCGGCACTCGGCGCATAGCGGATGCCGCCTTTTACCGGCAGGAAGTGCTCGCTGTGGACGGCGCGCCAACCGGTGAAGACCCGAAATTCGCCCCGTATGTAAACCGGGAAACTGACTTGGAACACTGAGTTGCACGTCCGGATCTGATCGGCCAGCCCCGGTTCGAGCGCTAGGGCGTCGGCGGCAGCCTCGAACATTCGGTCAACGCTCCCCTTGAACGAATTTCTATGCTCCTTCAAACCGGCCCCTGCAGCATCTTTTTGTGGCATATTCTTCGCTCCCTATTCTGCGACGATGGACCGCTCGGAAAACTGATGCGACGGCGGGTGCCCTTGCACAAGAGCTTGCTTTAGCGTATGTATAATTTCTATGTCGTTCCTCGCTAGAGGGTTGGCTGCAACTTGGTGCTGATTGCAGATCAACCCGCATCGAGGCCGCACCACAACGTACGCTCAATCGAACAAAGGTTCAACAAATTGTTCTACGGCTTTGCTGGCCGCAGAATCCTTGTCTAACGGCAACAAACTGGGAAGCTGACATGCCCATCCGCGCCATCCGAGAATTTTTGCGCTACGAGGCGGCCGCCGGGTCTTTGCTATTCGCCACGGCAACCATCGCAATCATACTAGCGAACACGGCTCTTGCGCCTATCTACGGACACCTGTTGGATGTCCCGCTTACCATCAGCGTTGGTGCCAGTGGTCTGGCCAAGCCCTTGCTACTGTGGATCAACGACGGCTTAATGGCGGTGTTTTTCTTGCTGGTCGGCCTTGAGATCAAACGCGAATTCACCGAAGGGCAACTCTCCACCACAAAACAGGCACTGCTGCCGTTGGTCGGTGCTGTCGGCGGCATGGTCTTGCCAGCGGGCATCTATATCTATCTCAATTTTGGCCACGACCCATTGACCCTCAACGGCTGGGCTATTCCGGCGGCTACAGACATCGCCTTCGCCCTTGGCATCCTAGCGTTGGTCGGCAGTCGGGCCCCGCTGTCCCTTAAAATTCTCCTCACCGCGATCGCCATCCTCGACGATCTGGCTGCCATCGTCATCATTGCGGTGTTCTACACCGACCAGCTTTCTTTAGAGGCGTTTGAAGGTGCCGTCCTTTGCCTGGTGGGTCTGGTTATTCTGAATCGGCTCGGTGTCGAGCGGATTGCGGCCTATGTTCTGTTGGGTGTTGCGCTGTGGGTGTTTGTGTTGAAAAGCGGCGTCCACGCGACCCTGGCCGGTGTCCTGGTTGCCCTTGCCGTCCCCACGCGGAGTCGGGTCAACCAGGAGCGATCGCCGCTCAAGGAGTTAGAGCACGACCTCCACCCCTGGGTTGCCTACGGCATCCTCCCGTTGTTCGCATTTGCCAATGCTGGCGTCTCGTTCGCCGGGGTGACGCCCTCCTCTCTGCTTGAACCAGTACCACTGGGAATAGCAGCCGGTCTGTTCTTGGGAAAGCAACTGGGGGTCTTCCTGCCAATTTTAGCAGCCATTCGCCTGGGTATCGCCGCGAAGCCGGAGGGAGCAACTTGGCCACAGATATATGGCGTCGCAGCCCTTTGCGGGGTCGGTTTTACGATGAGTCTGTTCATTGGCAGCTTGGCCTTTGAGAATCCGGCCGACGACCAAAGTTTCGCAGCTCCGATACGGCTGGGCGTACTCTCTGGCTCGATCTTATCCGGCCTGCTCGGCTACTTACTGGTCCGATTCGGCGCGGCCATCCGATCGCCCGCTGTGCGTCCCGATCCCTAATTTTCTGACTCCCTAACTTTTACCCTTTCTACTCGGCTCTGCTAAAAGCGCACATGGCTATTCCTCGATTCTTCCGCCCCATCCCCGAACTCAACGACCAAGAACGCCAGCGCGGGTTGGGCAACATGACCCGACAGGCGATCTCGGCGGCGGGTGCCGACGGCCTGGCATCCGGCGGGTTTCTGGCCTCGTTTGCTCTGATTCTCGGAGCGTCCAATTTCCACATCGGTATCATGACGGCCATCCCGTTTGCCATGCAGCCCTTGCAGTTAGTCGCGGTGCTCGCCGTCGAGCGACTGCGGCTGCGCAAGGCCGTGGCCGTCACCGCCTATTTCTTTGCCTACGCAACCTGGATCCCAATCGCGCTACTCCCCTTCCTGTTCGACATGCCCAATCCGTCCGCCGTGGTCCTCATGCTGGTATTCATCGCCCTCCGCGGTGTGAGTAACGCCTTCGTGAACACGAGTTGGAACGGCTGGCTGCGCGACCTTGTGCCGCAGAGTTTGCTCGGCAAGTTTTTCGCCCAGCGCCTGCGAGTGGCGACGATTGCCTCGGCTGTGTCCGGGCTCATTGCGGCCCTCTACATCGACTGGTGGAAGACGTCCGGTCCGAGCAGTGAGATCTTCGCCTATTCATACGCAATGCTGTTCGGCAGCGTCGTGCTCGGATTTGGTGCCGTCGGGTTCATGGCGCGCATGCCGGAACCACAGATGCTGGTCCCCGCCGGCGAACGCCCCTCAGTATTCAGCAGCCTAGGGGCTCCATTCCGCGACCGAAATTTTCGCCAGCTAATTCGTTTTCTGTTCTTGTGGAACTTCGTCGCCCAGCTAGCAGTGCCCTTCTTCACGGTGTACATGCTGACCAAGCTTGGCATGACCCTGACGTGGGTCGTGGGGTTGGGCGTCCTGAGCCAACTCGCCAACATCCTCTTCCTGCGGGTCTGGGGGCCGTTTGTCGATCGCTTCGGCTGCAAGGTAGTGCTGTCGCTTTCCTCGTCTCTCTACTTCCTCGTCATCCTCGGCTGGACCTTCACCACGCTGCCGGAAAAACACGCCTTCACCCTGCCTTTGCTCGTAGCCCTGCACATGCTGATGGGGATTGCCAGTGCCGGCATCAACATCGCCACCACGACAATCCGCATGAAAATGGCACCACAGGCCCAAGCCATGACCTACCTGACGGCCGCATCTTTGGCGGCCAACCTTGGGGCCGGCATTAGTCCATTGCTCGGCGGTGCTTTTGCCGATTTTTTTAGCGTCCGGCACCTCGAAATCGCCGTGCAGTGGGTCGATCCGGTGCGCACGATTGGTTTTCCCGCGGTCTTCCTGACCGGCTTCGACTTCTTGTTCGCCATCGCCTTCGTCCTCGGTCTTTTCACCCTAGGCGTACTGGCGGGCATCCGCGAGGAAGGGGAAGCCGAAAGCACCGTCGTGATGGACGAATTAGTGTCGCAGACGCGCCAGAACCTGCGAGTGCTGACCTCTGTCCCGGGCTTGAGCTTCGTCGCAAACTTTCCAGTGGAGTCGCTGCGCAGGCTGCCCCCCATACCCGGACTCGACGTGGCTGTCGGCGTCACTGCCCACCAGCTATCCTCCACCATCAAAGCCACCGTCGAGGGACTCAATTACGGGCAGTTGCGGGCCGGCCAATTGACTGCAAGCGTCAGACAGGCCGTCGAAAAAGCGGCTGACACAGTAGAGCAGATCGGTAAGCAAGGAGCCGAAATAGCCACCGGCGCGACCACCGGGGCCATGTGGGCACCGATGGAAGTTGGACGAGTCGTCGAGGAAGCAGTACATGGCACGATACAGGCACTTGCCAAAACGGCGGCCGATCCGCTAGACGCGCTGCGAGGCGCAATACACGGCGTCATCCAAGGGGCCAATGAAGCCGGGCTACACATGGGCAACGCCGTCAAGCACGTTGTGAAGGCGGCACGCGGCTCGGCGGCCGAGCTGGGGGTTTCGGAACAGCAGGCAGGCAAGGCGGCAGCACAGGCCGCCGTCGAATCGGCGGCGCAGCTTGACAAAACAGCGCAAACCAAGGTCGTCGATGCTGTTTTGCACGAACTAATGGACGATACCGATACGAGCCGCTGAACGCCCGTCGGTTGTGTTCCATTGTTCCCTCTTACCTTCGGACAGTCTGAGGATTCACTACAGCAAAGCTAGTGCCTCTTCCGGGGTCACCTCGCCAGCGAGCACGGCTCGACGCAGGGCTGCGGTCAGGCTTTCAGAGTCAATCGGCAAGTGCGGCAACTCGGCTTGCGGATCGGCGATCCACGCCGTCAGTTCGGCGTCCACCGTCCACAGACCGTACACCGGTCGCCGCCCCACGTACCCATCGCCGCACACCGAGCACCCCACCGGGGTGCGGCCCTCCGTGCCAATCGCTACTCCTAGCTGCGCTGCTTCCTCGTCCCGCAACGGCCGACATTGGGAACACCGAGGGCACAGCCGACGCACAACGGCCTTGTCAATCCCGCCCAACAAGGCCCGACCAAGAGCCGCTCGATCCAGCTCAAAGTCCAGCAACTTCTGCACCGCCTTGGTCGTATTACCGGCCCGGATCTGCACTAGCACTACGGCACCGCTTTGTGCCCCTTCAAGCAGAGCTTGGGCTTGGACGGCATCGCGCACTTCGTCCAGCACCACAACATCGGGGCTCATGTCCAAAACCACTTGCCACAACGTTTTGAAGTCAGGCCCGGTGCCGTCTCGTAGCTCTAGCTGGACCAACTGTTCGGCCTGGTACCCAACGCGGTGTTCCACACACACCACCAACTGACCTGCATCGGCCCAATCCCGAGCCAGCACCAAGCGATTGCGATCGTCTTCGGCGACGCCCGAACTAACGATAATAAAAAGCCCTGGACGCACCCCAAATTCCCGTCTGAGGCGTTCGGCCTGCTCTGGCGTATAGCCCAGATCGGCCAAGCTCGTTCCTTCGCAATCAGTGAACAGGTGGATATGAAAATGGGGTCCCAGTGTAGTGGGCACTTCGGTCAGCCGCAGTTGGCAGCCCGTCTCCCCCCAAGTTTTCCTAGCTAGACCTTCGCCCACTCGCTCGGACCCGATCTCTCCCAAGGCGGCCAATCCCTTGATCCACCTTTCCAAAAGCTCTGTCAAATAGGCTTCAAAACGAATCATTTCCCGGCAGGAACCCGCCCTGTATAGAAGACGCAATCCATCGTCCAGAGGATCGAAATACACATCTTGGACCCCCGCCCCCAAAGCGTCCTGCAAAATGCGCTCGCCCAACTCGGCCACCTGATCAGCAATAGGTTTGTCGGCTACATCCTCAAGTACGGTCCCGGGGTAATTTGCCAAACGGGTGGCGAAAAAGGCCAGCCAATGGTCAACGGCTTTTTGCAACAAACCGCGCTCTTGCTCTAGTACCACGGCGTAGCGCTCAATCTCCTCGATAGCAAAGCGCAGACCGCGATCGCTTTTCTCGCCTTCGAGGGCTTTGTTGTGCACCCGGCGGTAAATTTCCGGGCGGCTCAATCCGAGTTTATCGACCGCTTCGGCAAGAGAGAGAAAGCGACCTTTTTGTTGGGCCATAATCACTCCTCGCGCTTCAGGTCAATAGCTTTGGCCGGCACCGTAACCGCCATACCAGCGGTCTCGAAAGCAGTGCGCATACGGATAACCACCTCGCCGAAGATATTCATATTATCGGCATCGCTCCAAGCCACGAGCAACATCTTCACATCTTCGGGCGTTACTTCGGCTACCGCGCAGGAAGGGGCTGGCTCGTCGAGCACCTGCTCGTGCTGAGCTAGCACGTCAAGAGCCAAATCTGCTACCCAATCTACATCTACTTCGTACGGCACGGCAATGGGAATGCGGATAGCACGCTGCCTCAAGGAAGAAAAATTGGCGATCTTATTGCGCCAGATCACCATATTGGGCACGACCAGTCGCACATTGTCGAGTGTCACCAAGCCGGTGTACGTCATTTTGACTTCTGTGACCTGGCCTATTTGCGGCGGCGGCCCAAACTCTATGAGATCGCCCTGCTTGAAAGGTCGGGCCGCTAGCATCATCAACCCAGAAAAATAATTAGCAATCGACTGGCGGGCTCCCAAGCCAATGATGATGCCGCTAATGCCGAAGGTGGCCAGTACTGCTTCCACTGGAAAGCCGATCTTCTTGAGGGCCGATACCCATCCCACAATTAAGGTCAGGTAGCGCAGCACCGAGCCAAAGTAATCCCACAGAATTTCGTCCCATTGCAGGCGTTTGGCAGTGCGAGATACAAATCGCTTGATCCAACGACTAGCCAACCAGGCTGCTACGACAATAAGCATACCCAGCACCAGATCGGGAAGGGCACCTATCAACCAACTCCATAGACGGTCTGTATAGACATCAACCATGATCCAAATTCTCCGCCGAGTCCAAGGCTCGCTGCGCCATAAGCTGCCCGCCCAAAGTAGAAGGCGAGATGATCTCATCGACACCTATACTCTCTACCTTGGCGACATTCTCCTCGTCCTCAATGCGCACGACAATGCGGAACGGGTGTTGTTGCTCGTCCTGGCGCAGTACACAGGCCGTCAGGGCAACTAACGCATTAGTGGCATCCGAATCAGTGGCCGCAATCACTGCGGTCGCCCTAGACACATTTGCCTGTTTCAGCACCGCCCGTTCTGTGGGGTCGCCGTGTAGGACATCCAAGCCGCTATTTTTGAGATATGCGACGATGGCTTCGCGCTCGTCAATTATGACAAAGGGCACTTGTCGCGCTTGCAGTTCATCGACAATACTTTCGGTTACTTTGGTATAGCCGCACACCACAATATGGTCAACGCTTTTTTGCAACTTGCTCACCACAGCGAATACTCCTTTTAGTCGGTTCTCGATCAGCGGTCCTAACAATACAGTTAAGGCCGTGATGAATGATCCAATGCCAATACTCACCATAGAGATCGCAAACCACTTGGCGTTGGCACTCTGCGGCAGCATATCCCCGTATCCCAAAGTGCTGTAGGTGACGACGGTGAAATAAACGGCGTCCGTCCATGTATCAATGCCGCTGAATTCCGTGCGCAGTAAATACGCCCCACCAATGCCGTAGGCCAAGGCAAAGAAAATCGATAGCACGGCAATCACTTCGGCGTAGGTCCCGCGGCGCGGCTGACTATGGCGAGTAAACTCGGTGCGCAGCAGCCCCAAAAGCACCAGCCCAGCGGCCGACAGGATGCAATTTTGCAAAGGCAGTCCTTGGACTAGATGAGACAAAACGTTGAGCAGCAGCGCCGCCACCGCCCAGTGGCAAGCGCGGCGGCGGCGCTCGGCCAATCCCTTGCCCAAAGCAATGAATAAGACGCCTAAAAAAACCGCGACAAAACCGTCTAATTGCGGAGCCGCTACCACTTCGAGGTAGGGACGCACTTGGTTCAGTTCCAGCGCTAGATACTGGTCTAAGTGGAAAATCTCGCTCAAACCAGACGCCAAGGTGTAAAAGCCATTGGCTGCCATGAGCACAGCAACGAGATCGGGGGCGTACCGGCGTACAAGCGCGTTCATTGGGCACTTTGCAGCGTCCGATAGGCTGCCAAGGCGCGGCGACGGGCCACCGCATGGTCAACCATTGGCCGCGGATAGGTGTCGCCGAGGCGCACATCTGCGGCGGCGAGGACGGCGTGCGGTGCCTGCCAAGGCGCGTGCATCCACTTAGCCGGTACCTGCCGCAGTTCGGGCAACCAAGTGCGAAGATAATGCCCCGCGGCATCAAACCGCTGCGACTGAGCGACCGGATTAAAGATGCGGAAGTACGGGGCCGCATCCACCCCGCAGCCGGCGGTCCATTGCCAACCAGCGCTGTTGTTGGCCCAGTCTGCATCAACTAGCGTATCCCAAAACCAAGCCGCACCAGGCCGCCAGTCAATCAGCAGGTGCTTAGTCAGGAACGAGGCCGCCAGCATACGCACCCGGTTGTGCATCCAACCGATAGCCCAAAGCTGGCGCATGCCCGCATCTACCAAGGGGTATCCGGTCTGTCCGCGCTGCCAGCACTGCAACGCGGCCGCATCGTCGCGCCAAGGCATGCGGTCAAATTCAGGGCGCAGATTGCGCGTCCCCATCTCGGGATTGTAAAACAACAAGTGATAGCTAAACTCTCGCCAACCGAGTTCGCGCAGAAAGGCGTCTTGCTCGGGCGCGAGGGCGGCAACGACCTGACGCGGCCCGATCTCGCCAAAGTGCAAATGGGGCGAGAGCATGCTGGTCCCCGGCTGGCCCGGGTGGTCTCGCTCCGCGTGATAGCGGGCCACTTGGTCATCCGCGAAACGATCGAGCCGCTGCCGGGCCCCCTGTTCTCCCGGCTGCCATGTCGCCCGCAAGCCGGCCGCCCAATCGGGGCTGGAGCAGCGCAGATTCCACGCTGCGAGGGCGTCGCTAGCCGGCCACACCGAGGACGACGGCAACGCCAATGGAGGCCCTAGCGGGCGTTCAAACCCCTGTTGGCAACATTGCCGCCAAAACGGCGTAAAAACCCGATAGGGCAAACCGCGGCCAGTGTGGATCGCCCAAGGCTCAAACAGCAAGGCCGCATTAAAAGACCGCACTTCTAACCCCATGCCCTCGCACTGTGCCTTAATCTGCTCATCGCCCTGAATGAGGGCCGGATCGTACCGCCGGTTCCACGCAATAGCCGTCGCGCCGGTCTCGCGCACCAAGGCGGCGATCGTCGGAGCGGAGGGCCCGCGCCGCAGAATCAAACGACTGCCCAGCCGCTGCAAGGCCGCATCGAGGGCACCGAGACTACCGTGCAGCCACCAACGAGAAGCCCCCCCCATGGAGCGGTCGCCTGCTTCTTCGTCCAACACAAACACCGGAATGAGCGGCCGACCGCTGCTGGCAGCCCATGCCAACGCCGGATTGTCAGCCAGACGCAGGTCACAGCGGAACCACAGCAGAACCGGACGGACGCTATTTACAGCCATTTCTCATGCCAAGAGTAGCCCAACCCCACTTGCAACTCCGATTTGACGGCCAACGCTTGGACTTGGCTGTCGCGGTGGAGAAACAAGTTGGCGTCGAGCGCGACCGCCAGATTGCCCAGCAGCCGGATGTGCAGGCTGTTGTAATGCTGCAGCGAAAACGCACTTTTTCGGCTCGCCACCCAAAAGAATTTAGCTTGTGAAGACAAGACATTGCCCAGCCGCAACTCTCTTTTGTACTTAGGCGCCACTTCCAGCCCCACCACATGGGTTGCGTGAAAGCGGTCTCTTTCCACCGCCAGACTAACGCGCACACCTGAGTCAGCCCCCAGCTTCTTGTGCAACCCCCCTTTGCTCCGCAGCGCAAGGGGGTGTTTCTCACCGGCAGCGGCCGTCCATACCGTATTGATGTCAAACCCCACGAAAGGAGCAGTCCGCCGCTGCGACCACGTGTAGAGCACTTCGCCTTCCAAGCGATCCACGGCCTCGCGCAGGCGACTGCGGGTGCGCAGCTGGCCAAAACCAGTGCGCAGCAAGGCAGTTAGGGTGCCGCGTTGGCTTTCGTAACTGGTGCGACTTTCGAGCTGCCCGCTCCAAGTTAAGGCGTCGTCACCGCCAAAAAAAGAAACGCCGCTGTAGCGGCTGGCCGAAGCATCAAGCGTCGTATGCGCCAACGAGCCGTTGAGCTTGGTACTGTTCTTCCAAATGCTCCGTCCCCCCCGCTGCACTCCATCCCAACGACCCAAATTGGGGTAGGTACGGAGGTGTTCCTCCAGCACCTGTCGCAGCGTAAGCCAATCCGCCGATTCCGTCTCTAGGGATCTTTTCTTAGGCCAGTAGTCGTCTCCCCCGGAGGCCAGATAGGCCGTAGTGGCCACTTGGTATATTTCTTCTGGCACTAGCGGCCGGCCGCCAATCAAGTCGGTCTGGGCATCGTATCCTGAAAAGATCAGTCGCTGGCCGCGCAAAGCCCGCTTGCTGCTGCTGTCAGCCATGGCCACCAACTGGCTTCCCCGCACCTCGACGCGCACCAATACATCGTCGTAGCGCACTAGGCTGGCCAGCGTCCCTAGCTGAATATCGCCGTCTAAGGTCAAGGGCCGCAGGGCCCCTTGGTTGATCGCGCTCACTTCAGTATTCAGCCGCGTACGGATTAGGTCGGTCACCCACTGGGCTGAATCCTCAATGGGACTGTGGGTGCGGCCAAGCCGGCGTTGATGGACCTCGGCTAAGGCTGCTTGCTGCCCGTCAATGAGCACCGCCACCGTCTGGTCCGGGGACACTTGCGGCCCTATGGGCACGAGTTGAGGTTGCACATCGGCCAAAACCACCCCGCCCTCGTCTCGATGCACGACCACATCAACCCGGCCCAAAAAAGCACCCCGGCCCGGCGTAGAGAGCAAATGCCCACCCCCGGCCAAGCGCACCACATGCTCATGAGCCCCTTTGTGGGTTGCCTTGGCAAAGCCTCCGGCGATACACAGATCTACTTGCGGGAAAGCACGCATCAGCGCACGCGCCTCCTGAGCCTTCATGTGTGCCAAGACCACTTGCAAGTCCGCCTGCCCGGCTGCTCCCTCTAACAACGTCTGTAAGACGAAGTGGGGATCGTCGATGTCGAGCGCGGGATTTTTCACCGGATTGATCACTTTCAGGACTTGGGGCGAAAGCAAGCCAATGAGGGCGATCTGCAATCCGGCTCGCTCTTCCAAGACAACGGGCGCAAACAAGGCCGTGCTATCTGATGCTACCCGCACATTGGCACTTAACACGCTGAAAGTCGCCTCGCTGGCGCGGACGCGCAGGGAGTCGAGACCATAGTCGAATTCGTGGTTGCCCACTACCAGTGCATCGTAGCCCATTGTGCTCAGCAAGCGCACGACCATCCGGCCAGCGTCTAAACCAGCGAGGGGAGAATCGCCCAAGGCGTCGCCCCCGTCCACGAGCAACACTGAATCGGGCCGGATGCTCCGTTGTTGGTCTATCAACTTAGCCAAGCGAGCAAAACCGCCGCGGTCGGCTTCATTGAAATAAGGCTCTGGCAGTAGGCGGCCCATCAGGTCGTTGGTGTGCAGAATTGTCAACCGATGTACGCTTTTTTTAGCCGCCGCGACCACCGGCCAGCAAGCCATACTCCCGATTAACACCGCCCACACCGCACACCACCAACTTCGTTTGCAGTACAAACTAGCCACCTCCAAAAGCAATTGTAGCACACCGCACAAGCACCCGCATTACTCGATTGTGACCAACTCGCCCGCATGAACAAACAGCACGTCGTTGACCCCATCGTAGCACTGGAGCACTTGCTCGGCGTCGCCCGATTGGATGTCGTCATCAGTCAGGCCGGCGATGACCAAATCGGCTTTAGACGAGCGCAGGGATACCTCCTGCTCAAGCGCTTCACGGGTCGCGCAAGGAACCGACGTCACATTCTGGCGAGAAATCGGCAGCCGCCCATCCGTCATCAACCTAGACAGCTTGTCGGCCTCGCGTTCTCCGTCGCCAGAATCAAAGCACGCAAAGAGCCTTATCTCGGCATGCCTCCACTCCCGATGTCCCACGATAATGTACGCCAGAAGCAGCATCAGCGGAGCATTGGCCAGATTCTCCTCGTTTACCCACAGGTGGATCGAGCAACGATAGCCGAAGCGGTAATTGGTTGACCGCAAAATCAAGACATTGAACATCGATTCGGTTGCCAGGCGTGCGCCCTGTACGGTCTCTTTGATTTCGCCTGGATGCTCTTTGTCGAATTCGAGCAGGACGCAGTTGTTGGGCAAGCCCGATATGCCCGGCATCTGGAGCGTGTGTGTCAGTGCCGCGTCAAACGAAGGACAAATCAGCGAATCGACGAAAATGCCCGCCCCGCTGACCTCGGTCCGTTCAATCAGCTTGCCCACCTGCATGCGGGCTTCGATCTCTTTGGTAAATGAGTATTCTCCCTCAAAAAACTGAATAAAGTGCCCAAACCCATGCCGATGGCTGATCCAGCGCAGCAAGTCGAAGTGCCCCAGTCGGCGTTCCCCAAAGCGGGTCACCGCCACGATCGAGGGCCGCCAGCCCCCCTCGGATTTGCCGGCGCGGTTTTTCTGTAGCGCGATCTGCAACCGGCGGGTCAATTGGAACATCGTCCCTTGGAAGATAGCCGTCAGGCCGCGCGCTCCCTGCTGGGTATGCTGTAGTCCGAGATAGGTCGCCAACATGATGAAGACCGCCACAAACGCGTAGAGCAAGCTCATCTGAATCATCATCAGACCGCACATCACCGCGCCCAATAGAGACAGATACCAGCGCGAATGGAAGGTCGGACGATAGGACGGATTACCGGCGAAGTATTCGAGGAATGATACCAAACAAAGGGCACCGTATGTTACCATGAAGAACATACTGAGAATTTGGGCGATGAAATCCACATCGCCTAGCACGACAAAAACAATGGCAATGGCACTCGAAACGCAGGTCGCATACAGCGGCTCCTGCGCCTGGCCCCAGCCTTTTTCCAACAGGCGATTCAGTTTCGGAACGGGCAACACGTTGTCGCGGGCGAGGGCTTGCAACGTCCTCGGCGCGACCAGAATCGAGCCGAGGGCCGACGACAGGGCCGCCGCGCCCAACCCCACGTAGATCGCCGGCCCCCACAGGGCGATTTTGGCCATGATAAACTGATCGTCGGCCAGGGCTTCCGGCGTGGCGCTCTGGGCCAGTTTGATGGCGACCAACGTGTACACCAGCATCCCGGCAATTGTGGCTCCAATGGTGCCGATGGGGATGCTGCGCTGAGGATTCTTCAGATCGCCGGAAAGCCCCAAGCCGGCGATCATGCCCGTGAAAGCCGGAAAGCAGGTCGCAAAGACGATGCCAAAGGCGTCGCCGCCTTCGATGCGCGCGGTCAAATTGAGTCCGTCCGGACGCATTGCCTCCGGGGCCTGTCCCAAGAGAAACGCGGCAATCGACGCGCCCAAGATAGCGCAGACGACCCACAAGGCCCTAACGCCGAGGTCTGCGCCTTTGGTCAGCATCAGCACAGCCAGCAAAACCGTACCCGGCAAGCTCACCCAACGCGGATCGACTTCGATGGCATACGTCGCGGCGACCCATTCGTATAGCGGCTCAAACGCTTCGGCAAAGGCGACTAAGTAAAAGGCGACCGAAATCGCTTGCGAGAGGTATAGCGCAAGCCCAATCGAGCCACCAATGCTGGTGCCAAAGGAGCGGCTGATAATGTAGTACGCGCCGCCGCCGGCCACCCGGCGATTGGTCGCGATTTCGGACACGGCCAACACCGTGGGAATAGTCACCAGGTGCCCCAAGACGATGATCCCGAGGCTGCCCCAC
The DNA here is from genome assembly GCA_965221515.1 of Candidatus Latescibacterota bacterium. GTDB lineage: Bacteria > Latescibacterota > UBA2968 > UBA8231 > UBA8231. The sequence continues at coordinate 743,344 of OZ244897.1, read as the reverse complement.
AGCCCCACATGCGCGACCGCGTAGCCAAATCTCAAAAAGAGAATCGCGCCGAGAATCGTGCTGATTGACGCGAGAAAAACCGGCGCGGTGCTAAAGCCGTGCCCAGATTGAGAAGATTCAGAGGTGCTACCTGTAGCCGATCCAGCTTGTTGTGAGGCCAACGAGATTCCTTTCGCGATGGGACTGTATCAGACGATTTTAGGGACGCCGACCTTGTAGAGCATTTCCGCAACAGCGGTCCAGGCTGGCAGACGCGATTGAACGACGCGCTACGGCGCACGGTCTTTGGCGACGCGGAATGAGCAAGACCTAAGCACTAGCTCCTTTGCTTGGCCAAGCTGTTGAGTGCCGCGAGCAGTTCGTCGATTTCGGCTTCAAGTAAGAAAAAGGCGATGCTGCCGCGCAAGCCCTCGCGCCCGTGCGGCAGTGGCTTGATGACCATGTTCCACTCCGCCCGGAGCACTTGACTCAATTCTTCTCCCTGCCATCCCTCCAGCCCAAAGCTGACCAGCGCCGCAGACCGCTCAGGAGCGCGCGGAGTGTAGAGCACTGCACCCGGAATCTGCGCCAGCCCCTCCTTCAGCCGCTCGGCCAACGCCACCGTCCGCGCCCAAATTGCCTCCAACCCGATGGCCGACAGATACTCAACGGCAAAGGCCCAAGCCAGCACCAGCGGCCAGCACCAAGGGCCGTACTGAAAGCGCTCGGCTGTCTCGCGCAGCGCGAAAGTATCTGCCACCGGATCCAACCACTGTTCAGCCCGCCCGCCGGCATAGCGCACCTGCACCGCGTCGAGAGCCTCCGGCCGCACGTAGAGCAACCCCGCCGCATAGGGTGCATACATCCACTTATAGGAGAGCAACCCCGCAAAATCGCACCCCAGTGAGCGTACGTCCAAAGGATACAATCCTGCCGAATGCGCCAAATCCACAAAGCTGCGGACCCCCCTGACTCGCGCTACCGAGCAAATCCGCTCCACTGGCAGGCGGAACCCCAAGTCCGTCGTCACATGACTCAGCGCCACTAGCTTGGTCCGTTCTCCTAGCCGCTCCTCTACAGCCTGTACCTGCCCATCGTCGTCGTCAATCAGCGGCACCTTCACCACTTCGACCCCGTACAAATCTCGCAAGTGCAGAGCCGGCAAAAGCAGCGCTGCTTCTTCATCCTCGCTGATCACAATCTCGTCGCCAGCCGCCCATTCCATTCCCCGCACCACCGTCTGAAACCCCTCGCTGACCCCGCGCATCAGTGCCAAATCCCCAGCCGCCACGCCGAAAAACTGCGCTAGCCGCTCTAGCGCCGCCTTGCGCCGGGGATATTCTTCCTCTGGATAGACAATGTGCAAAGGCCCCCGCCGCACCATCTGTTCCGTCCACCGCGCGTACTCAGCAGCCACCGGCACCGGCGTGATGCTCACGCCCCCATTCTGGAACCAAGTGTACTGCTCCAGCGCGGGAAAATCGCGGCGAATTGCTTCAACATCCATGGGCAATTCAATCCGGGGATGCAACGCCGCAATAGTCAGCGGCGGCCAGCGCGTACACTTGCGCCGCCCGCTCTAGCCGGTCCACTTCGACCCACTCCACATCCGCGTGTGCCGTCTCGTTTGAAGGGCCGTAGTAAAAGGTCGGCACCCCGGTCCCGTGCACGTATAAATTGGCATCTCCCACAATCCGCAGCCCCACCAACTCGGCCTCTTGGCCAGTCATCTGCTCGTGCGCCCGCCCCACCGCTTGCACGGCCGCATCATCCGCGGGCGTCTCAAACGGCTCGCGCTCGTGCCCCATCTCGACCCGCAACTCCAATCCCCCAGCCTCGGCCAACGGCCGCGCTAGTTCGTCCAACTCCGCTAACACCTGCGGCGCGGAACGCCCCGGCAGCCAACGCCGGGTCCCCGTCAACGTGCAACGCAGCGGCGTGCGATTGAAATAGTCGCCGCCGGAGACAATGCCTAAGTCGATGCGCTCGGCACCGGCCAAAGCGTGGGCGTCCCCGGCGTCGAGTTCGAGTTGATATTGGTGGATTCGCTCGATGAGCGCGCCGACAAAGCGGAGCGGGTTTTTCGCAAAAGGCACGTATTGAGTATGCTTGCCGCCCGCGGCCGATTCGAGTGTTATGGTAAAGACCATAGACCCCATGCTCATCACCCACAGCGCGTCGCGGCCCTCGACGATCAAGATCCGGTCGCCGCCAATCCGGCCGCTATTGCGATCGGCGATCAGCGCCAGCGGTCCGTCCTTTTGCGCCTCGACCTCCTCGTGCCCGACAATGGCCGTCAGCCACAAGTCGCCCTGCAACTCCACCCCGCTTTCCAGCAGAGCCTTGACTGCACCTAACGCCGCCGCCATCCCTCCCTTCATGTCGGTCGCCCCCCGACCGTACACGCGGTTGCCCTCGCGGCGGGCGGGCGGACAGGACCCCACGGGAATGGTGTCGAGATGGCCATTGAGCATCAGCGCCGGACCATCCCCCCGGCCGGCAATGCGTGCATAAAGATTGTTGCGCCCCGCAGTCACTTCCCGCACATCCACCTCCAAGCCGATCGCGCGCATCATCGCCTCATAGGCGCGGCACACTTCGGCTTCGGCCATGGTCACGCTGTAAATATCGACCAATTCCCGGGTCCGCTCGGCTACCCATTCTCGGTCAATAGCTGCGATTAGTTTTTCCATTTGTGTCGATCTATCCTCTCTCGTACCCCTCGTCTGGCCAGCTTTGCTCGCTTGCACTGCCGGTAGGAGGGGCCGCTTCTAAAAGTTCAGTCTCGGCGGACATAGACCGTTTTGCCCTCGCGCATCGCGGTAGAAATAAAGGACAGGGGCGACTGTTGGGCCTTTTTCATCTCTGCCGGAGTATAGACCAACAAGTCCATAGAGAATGGATAGGGACGCAGCGACCGATGGAGGGCACGGCTGCGTTTGCAGCGCGGCAGGTCGCTTGGAGCGATGACGAGTAAATCGACATCGCTGTGTTCAGTAGCTTCTCCGCGCGCATAGGAGCCGAATAGGACGACCCGTTCGGCATCTGCTTGGCGACCGATGTGTTCGGCAACGCGCCGTATTTCTTGCTCTTCAATTTTCTTCATTCTATCGCGCCTCCGAGCGCAGTACTTCCATCTGCAACGCCATATCTGGGTCTAGCGGAAAAAAGGGCCGCGCCCGCTGGACAAAAGGCAGATGCCGCACGGTCGCCGGCGTCGGTCCCGGCGTGTCGAGCACAAAAACGGCCTGGGCTATGGCCCCATAGGCAAGACGGTAATTCATCGGATTCTTAGCGACGATAAAGCGCGCTGGTGCCGCGTCCATCCCCAAAGCCGCAAACTGCTCGTTATCCCACTCGTAGGTTGGATGCGACGCCAACAGGACTTGTATCTGACCCAGCGCGAGCACGGCCGCCGGCCCCATCTGCCCTTCGACGCCTTCCCAAATACCGCCCCGATAGCGGAAGCGGCCATCGCTCAACCGCAGCACCCGACCGCGCACGGCAATTGGCTGTCCCCAGCGCCGATCGTGCCCGTGCCCCAAAGCCAATTCCACCTCGGCCCCAACGCCCGCTTGGTGGCAGGCCGCAGCCGCGCGGGCATCGACTAAGGGCACCAGCGCGGGGCCATCCAACTCGACCTGCAACAGCGCCGCCAGTGCCGCCACGCTATCGCCAGCCGCGCCGCCGCCACAGCAGTCTGCGGCCTCGACCAACACTACGGGGCCGCCTTCGATGGCCAAACCAGCGTCCACAGCATCCTCGGGCGCGTATAACTTTGGCTCTAAGGCAAAACGCCGCTCCCAGTACGCGGCGGCCAACTGGCGGGCTAATGCTTCGGCCTTGGCAAAATCGCCATCGGCAATCACCAGCCCGCCGCTGCCCATACCGGCAAAATCGAGATAGGGATGCACCAAAATTGCACTGGTCGAGAGGATGCCGTCGCGCCGTTCACCGGCCTTGGCCAAGGCCATCACTTGCGCGAAGGGGTCGTCGTCGCCGGTCGAGCCGTGAATAGCCCCGGTGAGCACTGGCACCTTGGCCAAGGCCATCGCGGGTTTGCACGCGCCGGCGAGCACGTCGCACAACAGGCGCGCCCCGCGCTCGCCGGTGGAAAAGGCATCGCAATGCGGATAGGTTTCCCAAGCGACCAAGCCGTCGGCAGCGCCCATCATCTGCGCGGAAATATGAGCGTGCAAGTCGAGCGTCGCGACAACGGGCACGGCATCGCCGACCACGGCCCGCACCGCAGCCAGCAAGTCCCCTTCCAAATCGACGCCACCCTCTACCGCCGCCGCCCCGTGCAGCGGCATGAGGACGCCATCTACCGGGAGTGCCTCATTGAGCCGCGCCAAAAGCTCTTGCTTGAGCAGATCGTAACAAGCCCGCGTCAGCGGCCCGCCCGGACAGGTACTGGCAAACAATAAGGGCGCGACTTCTACGCCGTGCGCCGCCAGTACCCTGAGCATACCGCCGACTACTCCGTCTGCGGCGGCGAGCACCTCGCGCCCGCGCCGCAGCTCATAGCGCTCAAACCACGACAACTCAATCGGCGCACCGCCAAATTGATTGCACTCGGTAAAAATCGCGCCCAGGGCTACGCGACGTTTGTCGGTCATTAGCTGCTGAGCATTCATCAAGCCAACGGCTCAAATCCCATGTGCTGCGTCAGCTTGCGCGCCGCTTGTGCTACCTGCGGGTGCGGGTCGTAGAGCGCGGCGGCAAAACTGTCGCGATGCGTGCGCGGGTCCAAGCGGTTGAGGAATTTGGCCGCGCTCAGCCGCACGTGCGGTGCCGGGTCGGTCAGGCCGCGCCAAAACCACTTGGGGGCCTGCTCCCCACTGCGCAGAACCAACACCTCAATAGCCGCGCCGCGCACCGCTTTGTGCTCGCTCTCGGCGTAGGGAACCAACAGCTCCGGCTGAATGTCCGCGCAACGCCGCATCACCTTGAGGATGCCGACCGCGCTTTGCGGCGGCCCTGCGCCGAGCAGCAATACGCACCACTCAAACAGGTCTGGGTCGTCTAGGTCGGCCAAGAGCTGGAGGCCGCGCACCTGCCGCTGCGGTTTGTCCGACTCCAAGCAAGCGATGGCTTCTTCCTCGCGGCGATCGCCAGGCCCTGCAACTTCAAATGCGGCCTGCTGCGCTTGAGCTTCTCGCGCCACTTTGGGCCAGACCCGCAAGTGCTCGAAGTCAATCTCCACCGCGACAAAGTGGTCGGGGAGCCACTGTGCGGCACGGGCGAGCAGCTCCTTTTCGCCGAGCCGCGCATTGGGATGGGTTGCCAGCCGATTATCGATCCAGCGCGCCAAGCGCAAGACGCCCTCGTGGCGAGGGCTGACGCCTTTGTGCGCCTTGACGGCTAAGACGGCGTTGATCCAGCGGGCGATCTCCTCGGCAGTCTCCGGCATTCCCAGCCCGTAGTGGCTGCGCAACGAGGACGCCGGGATGGCGGCGTTGATCGAGATGACCCCGCCGCTTTCGCGCACCTGCTGACTGCCGTAGCGCTGGCGCAGAGTTTTCAAGTCGATATCGACGGCCAGCACGACGGGGCGATCCCGCGCGTGCCGCGATTTGGCGTGTGCCCGCTGCTTGGCGTAACTCTTGCTGCGCGAAAGCCACACCCGCCGCGAAGGCGATCGCGGCTGAAAGCCGTCGCGGGCAATCTGGCGGGCGGCGCGGCGCGTCGTGCCGTGATAGACGATCATAATGGGCCTCCTAACTACTCCCTAGTCCATTGCGAGTTCTCAAACGCCTGCCATCAGCATGGTTTTCTCACTTCACAATGTCAAGTTTTTCGTTCGGTTGCCGCGTACAACGCACTAAACAGCGCAGCTCGGCGAGCGGATCAGCAGGGCGGTTGCTTCGGTAATCTCGCATTCGCTCCAGCCATTCAGCCGCCCAGTCGCCGCCCTGATAGCAGCGCAACGTCGCCAAGGCACCCATAGCTGCGGCTTGAACAGCCCCGGGCTTTTCCGCGCTCCAGACGCCAGCGCAGCACGCGCTGCGGATACCGCCGGTGGTCGAATCCCAAGCCGCCGCTAGGTGTTGACGCAGATAGCGGCCCACCAAGGCACCAAGGTGCATCTCCCCGCGGCAACCGGCCTCGTCCAACAGCGCGGTCAGCGCGGCGAGCGCCGCCTCGCTAGCTACGCAAGTCCCCCAGTGATCGTCAAAGTGGAAGAAGTCAAGTCGAACGGCAAACAGCAACAGCCCCGAGTCTGGGTGATAGTGATAGTTCAAGATGGCGGCCACGGCGCGCGCGGCCGCTATTTGCAGCGCGCGGTCGGCGCGGGCCTGCAAAAGGCGCGTACATACGCCCAGCACCTGCGCCCAGTCATCGAGACAACGCGCTCCTTGGGGCATGGGTTGCCCTGCGGGCGACTGGCCGACGTAATCCGCCGCATCGCAACGCGCTAGGCTTTGCAACACCAGCGCCCGCGCCCGTTCCCAATATCCACAGGCCGCCAGCCCCTCGGCCAACGCGAGCAGGTCGCGCACCGCAGCCCCGTCGCACTTGCTGTTTTTGGCCACCTGCTCAGCCAGTATCCGGTAGCGCGGCTGATCGCACAAATGCGATAGCGACCACAACAATTGGCCGTCCCCAAACGCGCCCCTGCCGCTGGCCAACAGCGCCTCGACAGACCGGGCCGCGGCCGCGGCGATCTGCTCGGTCATTAGAACTGCCCGCTGCGGGATTGGTATTGGGTCGGCTTACCCAAACTCGGGCCGTCAGCCATGACCCACTCGGCCACTGTGCGCAGCATCTGCTCCGGGCCAACGCGCGGCCGGCCAAATTCCGCACACAAGCGCCGGCTATCCCCCAAGAGTGCGTCCGGCGCCTCGGTGCCCGTAAAGTGCGGCGTTTTGCCCATGATTTTTCCTAGCTGCTCAGCTAACTCGCGCACCGATAAGGTATCCGGGCCGGTCAGATTGATACGGTCGGCTGGACTGTCGCACCGGGGAAAGAAGCGGCACAGATAGGCGTTGGCGTCGCCTTGCCAAATTTGGTTGACGTACCCCATAGTCAGGTCAATCGGCTCTTGCTGCCACACCTTATCGGCCAGATCGCGGATGATGCCGTAGCGCGGCTCAGTGGCGTAAAACAGCCGCACAATCAGCAAGGGCGTCCCCCGCACCCGCGACGCGTACTCGGCGACCCGCTCGCCGCCCAAGCGCGATTGGGCGTATTCACCCACCGGGCCCAAAGCCCCATCTTCGGCCGCTCCCGGCCCTGGAGCCTTGGCATACGCATACACGTTGCCCGAACTCACATAGACGATCCGCGACTGGGCGTAACGCGCCATCACCGCACTGGGCAATGCAGTGTTCATCGCCCAAGTCGCATCTTCCTGGCCGGTGGCACCAAACTTAAACCCAGCGAGCAAGAAAACGTTGGGCGCATCGGGCAGTTGCCGTAGTGCCGCATCGGCCAGCAGGTCGCAGGGAATGGTTTGCACGCCGATGCTTGCCAAATAGCGCCGCTTCTCTGCATCCGTAAAGCGCGCCACCCCTATCACCTGCTGCGCCCCGGCCCGCACCAACAACTCGGCTAAGGTCGGCCCCATTTTGCCGCTGACCCCTAGCAGTGCGATCGGTCCGTCCAACTGGCGCACCGCTTCCACGACTGCGGGCGTCGGCGTCGTCATCTCGTCGATGAGTGCTTCTTCGCTGACCATTATTTACCTTTCTTTGGCGCATTGCACATCCTCGACGGCGAGGCCGAGGAGCCATGTCTTGTCTGTGAACGCTCGCTTAGCCATTTTATGGCAACTCATTCCAACCCAATAAAACTATGCGCATCGACTCCCATCTGCACGTCTTTGCCCGCCCCAGCACCGAGTTCCCACGCGAGATTACCGCAAGTATGCCGGCCGAGCGCGAAGCGCCCGTCGAAGATCTCTTGGCCCACATGGCCGACCACGCCATCGACAAGGCCGTGCTCGTGCAAACCGGCGGCACTAGCACGGCGCATCACGCCTATTTACAATACTGCCTGCGCACCTATCCCGACCGCTTTTTGGGCATCGGCTTGATACCGCCCGACGCGGCAGCCCCTGCCGACCACATGGATCGCCTCGCCGAGAACGGGTCGATCATCGGTTTCCGGCTCCGCTCGCTCGGCGACTTTTCCCAGCCTATATGGGAACACGCGGCCCGCAAAAACTACGTCCTTTGGCTCTACTTGCGCGCCACCGCCGCCCCGCTGCTGCCTCAGTTCCTCACCGCCTTTCCCCAAGTGCGCGTCGCAATCAATCACCTCATGGTCTGTCCGCGCCAAGACCGGTTTACTTGGGACGCCAAGGGCCGTCCGCAAATCGATGTGGAGATGCCGCCGCCAACCGGGCTTCTCAGCCCTGCGCCCGATTCGCCCAATGTCTGCGTCCACCTATCGGGCCAATACGCCATGGGCAAGGCGGCCTATCCCTATCCCGACTTAGCTGCTTGGCACCGCAGCCTGCTGTCTGCTTTTGGTGCCGAGCGCCTGCTGTGGGCTTCGGACTTTCCCTGGATTGTCGCCGACCCCGGCTACGGCAAGTGCGTCGAGGTGCTCGATCACCTGCTGCCCGACCTAAACAGCGAAAAGCGCCAACTCATCATGGGCGAGACGGCGCGGCGGTTCCTCGGTTTTAGCTAAAGGGCCCGGCCCGTGTTGGCGTTATTTGGGATGATCAAAAATGCCCTCGATCTAGCACATCGTCCGTTTTTGGAGCCGACATATCTAGGGCGAGTTTAATTTTGTCGATCATGCGCTGAAATACGTCCGCACAGTACTCCGACGCTCGCAGGAAATGGACGTACTCATCTCTGCGGGCTTGTCTCTCGTCTGCTGTCCGGAACTCTTGACGGAGGTTTGCCGACATCCGCTTCGCCTTTCTGACGATCAAAACATCGTCTATATGCGTTGCGGCGAGGGGAACCGGCGTCATGTCCAGAAATTCGCATACGAGGAAATAGAGGGAAGAAGGGACGGCAGTCTTCAAGTCCCTGCTCGTAGCCACGGCTTCTTGAAACATCGTTTTATCGAGATTGATCTTGCATTCTGCACAAACATATCCCAGATACGAATTCACCCGCTCAGCTTCGCGAAAGTCTTTGTCGAACGACAGCATCATGTACAGGCGTTTTCCAAGAATGAAATCCTGATTCTTGGTTCTAAACCGTGGATGCCCCCCACTTCCCGGCTCCACCAGCGACGACGCAAAGCTCAAACCGGCAAACGTTTGGCGTGGACCTAACTCGAAAATGTCATCCCCCAAGCTCAATCCCCGATAGAACAAATGCGGCAGAAATTCCTCGATGATCGTATTGTCGAGCTTTAACTGTCCTTTCTGCCGATAGAGAAAATCCTGCCGGCTGTCGAAAACGAGGTCTAAGTCGATAAAATTTCTGTATCGATTTGTCGCTTCTACGAGTCGTTGAATCGCATCTTGTTGCCCTCTTCCCACCGTCTCGATCTCACTGATCCAATCGCGATAACGCCGAAGTGCTTCTTCTACTTGGCCCCGATCATCACTGGGAAGCCGTCTGTTCTCAAGAAGGGCTTCGATCTTGTCCCGATGCGGCGTTGGTAAAACCAATGTTTCACTGTTCATCAGCCTGTTTGCCTTCCTTTACCATTGCAACGCCAGATCTAGTCTGGTATTGGGTATAGCACGAGCTGTCAAAAATTGGCGTTCCGTCAATCCGGTCGATGCGATCAATAGCATCAACCAACAGGGTCCTGTTCTTTTTCGGAACGCACTGCAAAGCCGAGTGCAGAAAATCGCGAGCCACGCTCCTCCCCAGAGCGGTAAGCATGACGGCATTCCCGTGTCCCTCTTTGCGCAGGCTCAGCACGTCCTCCCGAATCGGCTCGCCATAGCGATTTTTGAAGACGCGCTGCTGGCGGAGGGCAAGGCCGAACATCCCCGATTCGCAGGCGAGTCGGGCGACGATGTCTGCATTGAAAAAAGGCGTCTCTAGCACCTTAGATTGATACCCGAGGATCAGCATGGCGCGCCCCTTGGGACGGAGGATACGGGCCAATTCCTGCAATGCACCGCCTATGTCGATGCAGTACTGCACCACCGTGTAAAAGCGATTGGCGCGATTGGCGCGATTAGAGCCGATTTCGGACCTAGCTACGCGCAGCAAATCCCATCCGAGCAACTCGACCGAGCGCCTATAGTTTTGGTGATAGTTGAAGACGTTGATGTAAGGCGGCGATGTGATCGCAAAATCGACCGAACGATTGGGAAGAGGGAGTGCCCTTGCATCCTGTAGGTCCGCCTTGATCGGGCGGTCCGCAAGCGGCAACCTCCGTATCAACGACATCAAAGAACCAAACTGGCTCTGCACGAAATCGCTGGATATGCGATTCCTGTAAATATCCAATAAAACGACTAGTGCATTGCATATGATTTTGGCCCGTGCGCTAAGCGATTCACTCATGCGAATCACCTTTTCCTTAACCTCTTCTTCCCTCAATTCGCGGTCCTCGGCGAAGAACGCGAGCGGAAATTCTCGATTTATCTGTTCTTGGAGCTCCAAGGTCGCTTCCCGCCGCGTTTCTTGAGGCACGGCGGAAAGTTCGTAGAGCTTGCTGAAACACCACGCCGACGGGTTTATCTCAAACCCAAATGCCGGAAGAGACCTGCGAGCTGCTTCGTGGAGAACGGTCCCGCTTCCGGCAAATGGATCGACGACGACCGAATCTGGAAGACAGTACTCCGCTAGCAGAGATTCGACAAGTTGTGGGGAAAACTGTCCCCGCCACGCGAAAATATTGGAGCGGTTCTTCCCTGCAATATTCAGCGATGCTTGCGGCAACGGTTCCGCGAAGTCTCTCATAGATCGTCCTTGCCCACCTCGTCGGCGCGCAGTTTCTTCACCGCCGGCCCTACCGCGCGCAGCATCTCAGGCATCCCATGGCCGCTGACGGCCGAGACTAAAAAGCGCGGTACGCGCAGGTCGCCAAAAGGGTCTTCGAACTCCGCGTCCGGCCCCAGCAAGTCGGCCTTGGTCAGCGCAATGCCAGCGGGCTTGTGCCGCATCCCCTCGTCGAAGGCGTTCAACTCGCCGCGCAGGGCCTCCAGTTCGCCGCGTGGGTCCGGGCCAGTGCAGTCAATGGCAAACAGCAGAATGCGCGTCCGCTCGATATGGCGCAAAAATCGCGTACCCAAACCTTTGCCGGCGTGTGCCCCCTCGATGAGTCCGGGCAAATCGGCCAACACAAAACTCTCGCCCTCAGCCCATTGTACAATCCCCAAATGTGGCTCCAAAGTCGTGAAGGGATAGTCGGCAATTTTGGGACGGGCGGCAGAAAGCCGCGACAGTAGCGTGGATTTGCCCGCGTTGGGAAAGCCCACCAGCCCCACGTCCGCCAGTAACTTCAGCTCTAGCCGCACCACCATTTGCTCGCCCTCGCGCCCAGGATCGGCGCGCCGCGGAGCCTGCACCCGAGACGTGGCAAAGCGGGCATTGCCCCGACCCCCGCGCCCACCTGCCAGCAGCACCAACTCCTGCCCATCCTCAACCATGTCGCAGATCAGCACGCCCTTTGCATCGCGCAAGATGGTGCCCGGCGGCACGCAGATGATCGCGTGCGCACCGCGCTGGCCAGTCCGGCGCTGGCCCTCGCCGTGCGCGCCGCGACCGGCGCGAATGTGGCGTTGGTAGCGAAAGTCGTGTAGCGTATTGAGTTGGTAGTCAACGCGGAAAATTACATCGCCCCCATCGCCCCCATCGCCCCCGTCCGGTCCGCCACGCGGCACGTACTTCTCGCGCCGGAACGAACAGCAGCCATTGCCGCCACTACCCGACTCTACCGTGATCGTCATTTCGTCGATGAACATGGAGGCCGGCTAATACTCTTCTGACTCCGCCCGCCATCCAGGGGCCATCGCCTCGTACGTGGCACTTTCCTTGTTCCACATCAAATCCACCGAGCCAACCGGGCCGTTGCGCTGCTTACCGATGATGATCTGGGCAAGGCCTTCGAGACTCTCGCCGTCTGGTGATTTGAGATCGTACATCTCCGGGCGATAGATGAACATTACCACATCGGCGTCTTGCTCCAAGCTGCCCGACTCCCGCAGGTCCGATAGCTGCGGCCGCCGATCGGTGCGGCTTTCTACCGCGCGCGACAACTGCGACAAGGCCAAGACCGGCACGTCCAATTCTTTGGCCATGGCCTTAAGGCCGCGCGAGATTTGCGAAATCTCTTGCTCGCGGCTCTGTGCTCTAACATGTCCACTCATCAGTTGCAGATAATCAATGATGACGATGCCGACCCCGTACTCGCGCTGCAGCCGCCGCGCCTTGGCTCGCGCTTCGAGCACCGAGATGCCGGGGGTGTCGTCGATGTAGATAGGCGCCCGGGTCAAGCGTTCGATATTGTGCGTTAGATTCATCCAATCTTCATCGCGCAGCCGCCCGGTGCGCAGCTTGTGCAAATCGACCTTGGTTTCAATGCTGAGTAGGCGTTGAGCTAGTTGTATCTTAGACATTTCCAAGCTAAAAATCGCCACCCCAACTCCAGCCTCCACAGCCGCATTGCGCGCCAGCGTCAGGGCCAGTGCCGTCTTGCCGACACTCGGTCGCGCCGCGAGAATGACCAGATCGCCCTTCTGAAAGCCCGACATCTGCTCGTTGAGATCGGCAAAACCCGTATCCACGCCCAAAACCGTGCCCGCCCCGGCGTGGATGCGATCGAGGTGGTTGACCGTTTCGCCCATCACCTTTTCCAGCGGTTCAAAGCCCTCGCCGATTTGGTTTTCGCTCAGGCTGAAGAGCTTCTGTTCGGCGCTGTCGAGCAGGGTTTGGACATCCTCGTCGGCCGCGTACACCCGTTCAATGACTTCGCTAGAAGTTTCGATCAACTTGCGGCCCAGTGCCTTCTCCAAAACGATCCGCGCGTGAAAGTCGATGTTGGCCGTCGTCGCCACTTCAGCTCCGAGTTTGGCCAGATAGACTACCCCACCGACGTCGTCGAGTTGGCCACGGCGCTTGAGTTCCTCGGTCAAGGTCAGCTGATCGACGGCTGTCCCCCGATCAAAAAGCTCGATCATGGCCGCAAATATCCGGCTATGAGGGGCGTGATAGAAACAGCTTTCGTCGAGGATTTCAACGGCGCGGACAATGGCCTGTTGCTCTAGCATCATCGCCCCGAGCACGGCCTGTTCGACCTCTACGGCCTGCGGCGGCATCCGCCCGAGATCTTGGGCCTCCGTTGGACTTTGGGTCATAGTTCAGCTCCAAAAACTTAGAGTTCAACCCCGTCGTAGAGCTTCCGCACTCGCTTGATGTCCTCCCAAGTCGGACGCTTCCACTGGGGGTTGCGCAAAAGGGCCGCCGGATGGTAGGTGGCCACCAAGGGGATGCCCTCGTAGTGGTGCTGCCGGTCGCGCAAGCGCCCCATAGCCTCGCGGCTGCCGAGCAAAGTCTGCGCGGCAAAGCGGCCCAAGGTGCAGATGACGCGGGGCTGGACGATTTCGATCTGGCGCTTGAGATACGGCTCGCACTGCTCGATCTCGTCGGGCTGAGGATCGCGGTTATTGGGCGGGCGGCACTTGAGTATGTTGCAGATATAGACCTCGTCGCGCGACAGGCCCATAGCCTCGATGATATTGGTCAGCAGTTGGCCCGCTTTCCCCACAAAAGGCTGGCCCGTGCGGTCTTCATCGGCTCCTGGGGCCTCGCCGATAAACATGATGCCAGCCGCAGAGTTGCCGCTGCCAAACACAAAGTTTTGCCGCGTCGCACCCAGCCGACAGCGCGTACACTGGCAAATCTGCTGGCGAAAGGCCTCTAACGTATCAACCACTGCTTCCTCCCTGCTGTGCTCCACAGCCGATTCTGGTGCGGTGAATTGGGTCCCCTCAAAAGCCACTAAATCGGCCAGATAGCGCCGGGCCTCGGCTAGGGTGTCTATGCGTTGATCGTTCATCGTTCCTCAAAAAGATCAGCAGGGGGATCAAACAGGCTGCCTGATTCCTTATCAACTGCGCCGCGCCCGCACCCAGTCGAGAATGCGGTCGGCGACTGCGGACTTGGTCAGCAGGGGCAGAGCTTGCTCTTGGCCGGTGCCGTCGATTAGGGTAACGCGATTGGTGTCGCCAGCGAAACCGGCACCCTGGTCGTTGAGCATGTTGAGCACGATTAAATCGCCGCCCTTGCGCCCCAGCTTCTCGCGCGCCCGTTCCAGCCCTTTTTCCGTCTCCAGCGCAAAGACGACCAGCAACCGCTGGCCCTTGCGCTGACCCAGCCCAGCGGCAATATCTGGGTTTTCGACTAACTCGATGGCACTAGACGGGGTGCCGCGCTTGATTTTTTGCGCGGCCACTTCCTTGGCCCGGTAGTCGGCCGGGGCTGCCGCCAAAATCGCTCCATCTACTTGCTCAAACAAGGCTTCGACCGCCTGCTGCATGTCGCGCGTCGAGCGCACCAACTGCCGCTCCACGCCCGCAGGCACGGGCAGGGCAGTCGGCCCAGAAACCAGCCATACGCGCGCCCCACGCGCTGCGGCGCGCTCGGCTAGCGCATAGCCCATCTTGCCCGACGAGCGATTGGAAATAAAGCGCACCGGATCGAGGTCCTCAACGGTGGGCCCAGCCGTTACCAGCAGCTTCAGCCCAGCCAAGTCGCCGCTGAAATGCGCGGCCACCGCCGCGACTAAATCCGCTGGCTCGGGCATCCGCCCGCGGCCAACGGCACCCGACGCCAAAGGCCCCACCTCTGGTTCGAGCAGGTGGAACCCCCGCTGCGTCAAGACCTGCACATTGGCCTCGACGGCCGGATTGGCGAACATGGTCTCCTCCATCGACGGCGCCAACAACACCGGCACCCCGGCACCCAACAACACCGCGGTGAGCAAGTCGTCGGCCAAGCCGCCGGCTATGCGCCCCAAACAGTGCGCCGTAGCCGGTGCCACCAAAATCAAATCGGCCCACTCGGCCAACCCCACATGGAGGACGGGAAATTCTGCGTCGCGGCTGAACAGGTCGCTGTGTACCACATGGCGCGAAAGAACTTCTAGCGTCTTGGCAGCGACGAACTCGCCAGCCGCCCGGGTCAATACCACCCGCACCTCGGCCCCGCCAGCCGTCAGCCGCCGCACCACCTCCGGCGTCTTGTACGCGGCAATGCCGCCGGTGACCCCCAGCAGGATGTTGCGGCCCGCCAAGCTCATGGCGGATCGAGGTGCGCCAAGATCTGCGCACAGGCGGCTTCGGCGTTGCAGCGCTGGGTATCGACGACCAAGTCGTACACCGATAAGTCGCTGATGGCGATTTGGTGATGCGCGGCGTAGCGCTGGGCCTCGGATGCCTCGCGCTGGCGCGTCTCCGCCCGGGCGAGCGCCAGCGGCTTGCCCTCGCGCTGGGCCACGCGCTCGGCCCGCACAGCAAGCGCTGCTTGCAGCCAGACCTTGAACGCCGGAAGCTGATGCCGCTGGGCCATCCAGCCGGTGAGCCGCCCTTCGACGACGACCGGCGCACTCGCCTGTGCTTGCGCTACTAAACGCGCGTCGAGCTGGCGGTCGATGCGACCATCGGCTTCGGCCCGCTGGCCAAACTCGGCCAAGCTCTCGCCCGCCTCTTGGGCCAACCGCCGAAAGACGGTTCCGGCATTGACATAAGCCCAGCCCAGCCGCGCACACAGCCGGTCGCACACCGTGGTAGTACCGCTGCCAGCCAAGCCGCTGATGGTGATGATCTGCATAGATGCCATCAGTGCCCTTACGCCAAGTTTTGCACCTGTTCGCGCAGCCGCTCAATCTCCTCTTTGACCTCGACGATCCAATGGGCGATCTCGGCGTCGGCGGCTTTGGCCGTGATGGTGTTGGCTTCGCGGTGCATTTCCTGCAAGAGAAAGTTCAAGCGCTTGCCCACTTCGCCCGCCTGTGCCAAAGTATCGAGGAACTGGGCATTGTGGCTGCGGAAGCGGACGATCTCTTCGACGATATCGCTGCGCTCGGCGATCAGGGCAATTTCCGTAGCGAGGCGATCTTCGGCAACGGCCCCGGACGCAAGCAGGGCGGCGATCTTTTTTTGCAACCGCTCGGCGATCTGCCCGTGCGTCGCCTGCGCTCGCTCGGCGACGCGCTCCAGATGCGCCCCCACCGCCTCGACGCGACTGCGCAAGTCCGCGGCGAGGGCCGCTCCCTCAGCCGCACGCATGGCCACTAATTCGACCAGCGCTTGGTCCAACCCTACTCGCAGCACCTCTTGCACGACCGCACTATCTAGCGCTGCGGCCTGGACGCGAAAGAGGTTGGGTAGCTTCGCCAACAGCACCCGCTCAATTCCCACATTGAAATACTCTAGGCTCTTAACGCGAGTGAAAAACCCCTTCCACGGCGACAGCGTAGCCCGGCTCTCGGCAGCTTCGATCTGCGCCAATTCAGCTAGCCGGCGCAACTGGGCCAGATAGTGCTTGGCGGCTTCCTCGTCTAATTGGAGCAGGGCCTCGGGCTGGGTTTCCTCTTCCCAAGCGAGGTGGGCGCTTATCTTACCGCGCCTGACCCGCGCCTGAATCCGCTCGCGAATGGCTAGCTCAAAGGGCTGGAGGTCGGCCGGACAGCGGACCTGGATGTCGAGATAGCGGCTGTTGACCGACCGCAGTTCAACGGCCAGCCGCAAACCCCGCCGCTCGGCTGTAGCGCGGCCAAAACCGGTCATGCTTTGAATGGAAGCGGGCTCAGTCATATGGCTTCTCGCGGGGTTGAAGGTCCAACCTGATGTTATGCCTTAAGGAAAGTCGTTAAGGAGTACATCCGATGCAAGAGAGGATGGGCAGCCTCAGCGTCCGGGGTTCACCGCAATGCGGACGATAGACGAAAAGCCGACGAGTTGGGCAAGAGTTTGCCCCTCGGCCGTGAATTTCCACAGCACATCGTCGGTTGCTACCCAAGCCCGCTGCTGCACTGCGTCAAAGGACAGGGCGCTACCGCCGGGCACGTCGGTCCAGTGCTGCGCCAAAGTCCCGGCGGCCGAGAACACCGCCAAGTCCCGCTCCCCCAACACCCAACAGGCTCCGCTGGCGGCATCTACGGCCAGTCCCACCGCCGCGGCAAAAGGCAACTCCACGTAGCGAATGGTGCCGGCCCGATCTAGGCGCGCCAAGCGATGCCCCTCACCGCCCAACAGCCACGCATCTCCCCCGCTGCCTGCCACCAGCGCCTTGGGAGCGGCCAACACGTCGAATTCAGCGACGCGGGTGCCGTCGGTCTGGTAGAACAGCACGCGGCTTTGGGCTTGGTCGGCGATCCAGCAGCCTCCGGCCTGGGCGGCCAACGCCACCGGCCGGGCAAAGGAGACATCAACCGGAATGAGGGCCAGCGAATCGGCCGCGTCCAAGGAAAACCAAAAGACTCGCTGGCGCCCCGCGTCGGCCAGCCAGCCAATCCGCGCCGTCGCGTCAATGGCCAAGGCATCGGGCCTGTCCACCGCTGCACCCAGCGCGGCCAACGCGCCGTCTTCGGCAATCCGGTACAGCCCGGCAAACCCCCGGTCACTGACCCAACACGAACCATTGGCCACGTCGAGCGCAATCGCCGCTAAGTCAAAAAAGCGACCCTGAGCAAAATGCACACTGCGCGCATCCGCGCTGATTTTCCACACCAGGCCAGCGTGGCGGTCGGCCACCCAAGCGACTTCTGGGCCAGGTGTCGCAGACACCGGCTCGCCGCTAGGGCGCTCGTCTTCGCCGGCGACGAGTAAGCTGATCTGGTACTCGTAGCTCGTCCCGTTTTGCACTCCCGCGTCCGCATACGTGGTCGCGTCTGGTGCCAGCACTGGAGTTATCGGCTCCCACTCAGCCCCGGGCCGGCGGCGGTAGAGTCGGTAGCCTTTGATATCGGAAAAGTGGGAAAAGTCCCACCGCAACTCCACTTGGCCGTCCAGTGCCAAGGCCGTCAAAGTACTAAACGACTCACTTTGTAGATCATCGGCTTGCGGATCGAGGGGATTGCGCCGCGGGCGGTCGCTGCAAGCTAAAACCAGCGCACCGAGGCAGCACCCTATCCAGAGATAGCTTCTCACGATCTAGACCTAAAAAAAAGCAGATACGAGCTGAGCACCAAGCCTACCTCCATGCCGACGAACGCCGCGCCAGTCACCCGGTCAAAGCGCTTGGCTGCGTCCAATTCGCGCTGCTGACGCTTCGCGCTGGCCGAGCGCAAATAGCGGTCGTACGCGGCGTCGGCTCGCTCCTTGCTCCAGTAAGCCACCGCACCGGCCCCCACGGCCAAGGCCGCGCTCAAGTAGAGCTTCTTGCGCGAGCGTTTTTCCTTGCGCGGAGCCGCAACGGCCGTTGGCATCGCCTGCTGCTCAAGCCGCGGCGGCCCAGCCCATTGCTCGGCCAACGCCGTTGCCAACGGAGCCAGCCGCCGAGGTAACTCCAACGGCTCGGCCGACGCCGCTGTACTTGCAGCCAGCACGATCACTAGACCGCAGAAAGCCGCCTTAGTCTTGTTCACGACAAAATTTTTCAAACCGATTTTCACTACATTAGTGCTGTGTTGCTCGCGGTGAGCGGTAGGAGGTTATCTCTACTAAGGTACGAGACTTGCCAAAGTATGCTGTCTCGACCAAAGTATCGCAACAAGCCGTCGCTGCTCATCGCCGGCCAAACGCGTAGAGAAGCCGCTTCTCAGTGGCGACAGTGACGACCTGTGGGCCCAAAGCTACCGGTGCCAAAACCGGCCCATCCAACCGATATTTCCACAACAAGTGCCCGTCGTGCAAATCCAAGGCGTAGAGATGGCCGTCGCTGGAAGCACCATACGCGGTGTACTGCGTGGCGGCTGGGCTGCTCCGCACCACGCCGCCGGTGGCAAACGTCCAGCGCACCTGGCCAGTGGCCGCGTCTAGTCCATAGAAGTGGCGGTCAGCGCAACCGATGACCAACACGTCGGCGGCTAGTGCCAACTGTGCCGTCGGCAGCGCGCCCAAAGATCGCTCCCACACCACCTGCCCCGAGTCTCGGCGGGCAGCTATGACTCGGCCGGCAGCCGTCGCCGTAACTATATGCCCACCAGTAGGCACAGGCCTGGAGCGCACCGCTTCGCCCAAGCTCGTGCGCCAGCGTTGTTTGCCGCTTTCCGCGCTCAAAGCCACCAAGTCCCCCGATGCCGTGCCGGCAAACGCGAGATCGCCACTCAGCACCAAGCCGGTCCGCGCCAGCCCACCCAATTGAGTGCGCCACAGCAGCTGTCCGTCGGCGCGGCGCAGTGCCTGCACGGCACCCTGCTCATCGACCGCGATCAGGGTATCGCCGCGCACGAGCGGCACCTGACAGAACGTCCCCTCGTGCCGCCAAAGCTCAGCGGCCGTTCGCCGGTCTAACACCCGCAAACTCGGCTTGCGGCCCAGCACCCCCAGTGCGTACTGCATCCCGGCCAACTGCCCGGGCGCACACGCCATATTGTCGTATCCATGCTTGCCCGCCTGAGTGCCATTGCGCCGGTCCAGCGCATAGAGGGTCGGCTCGGTCGTCAGTTGGAGAATCAGATCACCGGCAAAGAGCGCACCGCCCAAGGGCGAGCCGTCCATTTTGTGCGTCCACAAAAGTTGCAGCGGCGGCTCAACCCCCACCGCTCCACGCCGCGGCTCGCCGAGGTAGAGCACCTTTTCGCCACAGGCCACCAACAGGCAAAATCCGAGCAAGACGTAGCGCATTTAATAATCCCAGCCAAAAAAGAAATCCCAGCGCGTGTCGCTGTCGATGGACTTGAAGTCGGTGCGCCGCGCCGCATCTAAGCGAAAGACGAAAACCCCGCCCAAGGCCAAGCGCACCCCGGCGCCAAACGCCGCCCGCCATTGCTCAAAGTCGTCGTTCCACGCATTACCCACGTCGAAGAAGAGCGCACCCCGGAAGGCACTAAACTCCATCGCCCCAAACGGAAAGCGGAGCAAGAACCGATCGACCAAGGGGAAGCGAAGCTCTTGGTTGTACAGCACCATCTTACTGCCCCACAGCGAGCGCCAGCGATAGCCGCGCAACGTCCAACTGCCCCCCAAGGAGAAAAACTCGGGCACTGCACCAGTGGAGCGCCGCCCCATCAGGCGCACGGCCAACCCACTGCGCTGCGAGAGGCGGAAGTAGTGTCGGTAATCGCCAAAGAGCGCGATATTGAACCGCCGCGAGGTCTTAAAGTCGATAGTCTGCGCCAGCCCAAGGCTGTAGCGCCGTCCCTCCAGCGGCCCGGTCGGAATCCACAGGCTGCTGTCGTGGGTATAGCTGACGTAGTTGTTGACCAGCCAGCCCGACAGCTTCCGCCCCTCAAATTGTCGGTCGATTTCAGCGTGGCGCAGCGAGAGCCGAGTATCGATGCGATCGTGCTGGGAAAAGGGATAGCTCAGCCCAACGTGGGCACCCAAGCGCTCTTCGCGCACAAACCGACCAAAGCGACTCGAAAAGCGGTCGTTGAGCCGGAACACGCCCCAAGATGCGTTGAGCCGCTGCCCGAGGTGAAGGCGCGTCAACGCCACGTTCAGGCCGTCGAAGAAGCCGGATTGGCTGGCGGCAATGTGCGAGAGCACGAAGTAATACTGATCGTTGCCCAGCACATCGCTCAGTGCCACTTGAATGCCGCCCGAGGTGCCAAATTGCGGGTCTTGCGAGATCTGTCCTTGGGCTATGTCTAAGCTCATCTTGCGCTCATAGGGCTGGCTGGCGACCTCGCTCTGGCCGCGCCGGCTCGCCAGCGCCCACGGCTCGACCGCGGCCGCGGCCACGCGCTGATAGCTGACCTCGGCGCTGTCGGCCCAATCGACGGCCAGTTCGTAGATTTGGAAGCCGCCGCGCTCGTATCCAGCAAAGAGCAGGTGCTGGTCATCAGCCAATAGCACCGGATCAAATGCCCCCGTCAACACGTGGGTCAAGCGCCGGGTCTCCGTGCGCTCGCCCGCCAGCTGCAAGGCATAGATGTCGAACGCGCCCGCGCGGTCAGAGCTAAAGACAATGCGCTTGCCATCCGGCGACCAACGCGGCTGGCCGTCGTTGTGCTCACCGTGGCTGAGGGCCGAGATCTGCTCGGTTGCCAAATCGTATAGGAACAGGTTGTAGCGCCCGCGCCGCCCCCCGGGCCAGCGGTCGGAGCTAAAGACGATGTGCCGACCATCCGGCGACCAGTCGGGTTCGCGGTCGTGATAGAGATCGCGGCGCAAAGCGCGGAGGCTATCGCCTGTTACATCAACCAGATAAATGTCAGTCCAGCCCCCTGGGTCGCTACCGGCAAAAGCCAACCGCTGCCCGTCGGGCGCAAACGACGGCGACGCAATCGCGACAATTTCTGCAAACGACAAATCCCCCACCATCCGCTTTTGTTCCACATCCCAAATGTACAGGTGATCGCGGCCGCGGCTTTTGGCGGCAAACGCCAACCACTTGCCATCCGGGGAAGCGGCCAGCCGCGTCGCAAGCGGGTGCAGAGACTCAAAGACCGGCAGACGCTCGCCTTCGACTACGACTTCGGGTTCGCTGCCGTCGCGGCGCGCCCGGACGATCTGCGTATAGCCCTGATCGTTGCGAAAGTGGTAAAACGCGCTGCTGTCGTTGGGAACGATTTCGGGCTTGATGTTAAACCCGCGCTGCGTGCGGGCGGTGGCCAATTCGGACGGGGGATCGCGGTCGGCAATCGCCGGCAGGTAGCGTTTGTGTAGGTGGTATTGCCAAGCTTGGTCAAACTTGTCCAAGCTCTCGCCGGTTGTGATCGCAAAAATTTCGCCAAAAGTCTCGCCGCGCCACCAATTGGCAAAAAGCTGTTCGAACACATCGGCGCCGTGCCGCGCCACCATAAAGTGGCAGATCGACTCGCCTTTCTTGTACATCTGGTAGGTGCCGTAGATGCGATACATCTGGGCGATGGACACCAGCCGCCGCGCAAAGAGCGCATCGCGCACCACCATTTCGCCGAAACTGTTAGGCTCGCTCGACCAGTACTCGGCTAGCCCTTCGGAAAACCACAGCGGCGCTGGGCGGAAGTCCAACACCCCGTACTGCGCCAACACCCGCGCGATGCGGTCAAACGTGAAAACGTGGACCAACTCGTGGTGCAGTACCCGCTCGAATTCGGGCAGGGAGCCGCTCAGCGGCAGCGCGACCCGCCCCTTGAGGTATTCGGTGAAACCCGCTACGCCCTCGGGCAAGAGATTGGGGATGATATTGGTCTGTTCAAAGTAGATGTGCGAGGAATAAACCACTAGCGGCACCCGCCGCTGCACGGTGTGGGCGAACTTCTTTTCAAGGTCGGCAAATTGGCGCTCGGCCATTTGCGCGGCGTACGCGGCCAACTCCGCCTCTTCGGCAAAGAAGTACACGTCAAAGTGCTCAGTCTCCATTTTCCGCCACGCGAATTCCGCGTACTGCACTTTGTTTTGGCCAAAGCTCTGGCCAATAGCTGCCGAGGCCATCAACAGCCAACCGAGCGCGACCCAAGCTAAATAGCGCATTGCACGCTCAGCCCAGCTCGCGCACAAACGACGCGCTGAACGCGCCGCGTGCCACTTCGGAGACCGGGCCCTTCATCGTCAGATCGTAGCGCGCGCTCACGTCGATGTGCAATGTCCCACCCGGAGCTTTAACCGCAACCGGACTCTTGACCAAGCCCAACCGCACCGCCGCACTGGCGGCCGCACAAGCCGACGAACCCGACGCCTGCGTTTGACCAGCACCGCGCTCCCATATCAGGATGTAGATCGCCTGAGGCCCCACCGGCACGGCTAGTTGCACATTGGTGCGCCGGGGGAAGAGCGGGTGGTTTTCCAACGCCGGCCCCAAGGAGCACAGCTCGTCTTGGCTCCAGCGATTGCCCTGCTCGCAGAAGACGACGCAGTGCGGATTGCCGACGCTAACGCCGGTAAAGGTCAGCGTCCGCCCGCCGACATCAATCGGCTGTGCGACCAGCTCTGCGGCCTTTAGCGTACAGGGCAAGGCTTGCGGTGCAAACGTCGCGCGCCCCATCTGCACCGTAGCGGTACTGGCGTCGCCGTGCTGATCAAGGTGCAAATCGACGCTTACTAGGCCGCCCTGTGTCTCAACCGTCAACGACTGCTTTTGCACTTGGCCGGTGGCGTGCAGGTAGCGGGCGAATATCCGCAGGCCATTGCCCGATTTTTCCGCCTCGCTGCCATCCGGGTTGTAGATTCGCAGACCAAAGTCGGCCTTTTGCGACGGTGCCAGTGCGAGAATGCCGTCGCTGCCCACACCCCAATGGCGATCGCAAATGGCGCGGATATTGTCCGGTGTCAGCGCGAAGCTGAGCGCGGCCGGATCGACGGCAATGTAGTCATTGCCGAGGCCATGGCCCTTGAAAAATTCGTTGTTCATACGTGCCCTTTCTCGTCTGTATTACAGAACTTAGACCCCTGCTCAAGCAGGGTCAAACAAAGTTGCCGCCGGGAGGCTAGCCAGTATATTAGCCATCATGTTGTGCTTAGTTGTCGCACTCGCGGCTGAGGCGCGCCCGCTCTTGGCCTTCTACCGCCTCCGTGGCGTGGGCGGCCACCCCTATCGCATCTGCGCCGGAGAACAAACGCATCTGATTGTCTCCGGCGTCGGCAAAGTGGCGGCGGCCGCCGCCACGGCGTATTTGCGCGCCCGGATCGGGGATGCGCCAGCGGCTTGGCTCAACATCGGCATCGCCGGGCACGGCAGCCAAGCAGTGGGTACGCCGCTGCTGGCGCACAAGGTCGTGGACGCAGCCAGCGGCCAGCCTTTTTATCCCACCTTCACCGCACCGCCGCCCTGCCGCACGACGCTATTGTCCACAGTCGATCGCGTCCAGTCGCCCGACGATGATGCGGCCTACGACATGGAAGGCAGCGGCTTTTGCGCAGCCGCCCAGCGCTTTGCTACCAGCGAGCGAATCCACTGCCTCAAAGTCGTCTCCGACAACCCACAATCGCCCCATCAAACCCTGAATGCGGAAAAAGTGGCAGCGCTCATAAAAGCCCAACTCGATGTAATAGCCCAAGTTGGCGAACACCTGCAAACACTCAGTCGGCAACTCCACGCGCTGCACAGCGACCCGCCCGGTTTTGCCGCGCTGACGACCCGCTGGTCCTTTACGGCCACGCAACAGCACCAGTTGCGCGGCTTACTGACGCGCTGGCAAACACTGGCACCGGACTGTTCCCTCGACGATGCCTTGCTGGCTTTGCAAAGCCGCGACGAAGTTTTAGACTACATTAAAAAACAGCTAGACCGCTTGCCGCTAGCCTTAGCTAGTCCATGATACCTATACGAAAGGAATCAGCGATGCTAAAGAAATTTTTGCCGTTGGCGATCGCCTGGCTAACTTTTTGTAGCCCCGCTCGCAGCCAAGACGGCCCGTACCTACAGCTAGGCTTGGCCCTAACTGTAGCACCACCGGTAAACGCGACCGGCAGCGACAACGACTGGAGCACCGAGTGCGACCGCATCATCAATCCCGACGGCCTAGAAATAACCGACGAATGCGATGCGATACCAGGGCCGACGGAGTGGAAAAATGCGTTTGGCAGCGGATCGGGCCTCGGGTCCGGGCTCGCCCTCGGCTATCGCTGGGGAAGTTGGCGCATTGAGGGCGAGTACTTCCACCGCAGCACCATCTACGACCAGCGCGCCGACATCGCGATCGTCGACGACGCCACTCTCGACAAGCAGGAGCAAGAAATCGAACGGGCCGTCGGTGGCCTCGATAATGCGCTGGCGCACCACCTGTTCGCCAACGCCTATCGGGATTTCGCAGTGGGGCCAGCGCTAGTGGCATATGCCGGAGCCGGTGCCGGGGTAGCCAACACATCGCTGTACTATTTTACCCATTGGAAGCGCAATGACGATCCCAGCCATATTAAGACCTTTACCGACTCCGACTTGAACGCCAAAATCGCCGGTTCAACTACAATCGGCTCAGCGCGGCTGAGCGATCGCCTGGCGAGCTATCAACTACTCGCTGGCGCGGCCTATCAGATCGGCGACCGCGCTGCATTGGACTTCAAATTGCGCTGGGGCACCTGCGGCCGCTTCGAGAGCGAAAAAATCGAGTGGGACCAGCTGCGCAGCCACGATTCCACCGTCGGGCGCGGCGAGCCGGTCTTGTATTCTATCGCCACCGACGACACCCACTTCTGGGCAGCGGGATTCAGCTTGCTCTACCAGTTTTGAGTATCGCGCGGGCCGATGCTGGCCTTGCACAGCCGCGACCGGGTGCTAGGTTATTTTCAGCAGCGGTTGGCTAACATGGAGTTCGACTCAACTTGTTGAAAATGGAGGCGCAGAACTAGGATGCACAGTCCCAAAAGATATAGCGCACTAAGTCTTTTCTCTGGGGCCGGAGGAATGGATATAGGTGTCCAGGATGCGGGATTCAATATCCTAGCGCAGATAGAAATAGATGAACATTGTTGCAATACACTACGTACGGCAAGCGAGCGCGAAAAAAGGAGTACCGAGATTATCGAAGAAGATATTAGAGAGATCAATCCAGCTAAACTTTGCAAAGACCTGCACCTAGAAAAAGGCGAACTCGATCTTCTTTTTGGCGGCCCTCCGTGTCAATCTTTCTCCTTAGCAGGCAAGCAGCTTGGCTTAAATGATGAGAGAGGTATGTTACTATTCGAGATAGTTCGATTTTCCGAAGAATTGAAGCCGAAGGTAATTTTAGTTGAGCAAGTAAAAGGACTTCTCTCATCAAAAGGAGCGGAGCGGCGAAAAGGCGAAATTTTTGAAAAATTTTTGATAGCCTTAGAAAATGCTGGTTATTCTTCCAAATGGAGAGTTGTTTTAGCCGCAGACTATGGAATACCTCAACTGCGAGAACGATTATTCGTGATATCTACACTAGGGAAAAACGGTTTTTCTTTTCCAGAACGAACATATGCCCCGCTAGAAGAATGTAATGGACTGTTTTCGTATAAACCTCACCTTGGCATCGGCTCTGCAATTGAAGATCTAGGAAGACCTTCACCGAAAATTAAAGGAACCACTTTCTACGATCGCGTGGACAGCCACGTCGATGTAACGCCAGACAGAGACCGGGAACGCATCTCACAGGTCCCCGAGGGTTCATATCTGGCCGCCCAGACTCATTTAGATAAAAAACTACTTAGAGGCCTTAAACCAAAAGACACCACAAAATATTTAAGACTTCATAGGAATAGACCCGCTAATACATTGAGGTGCGGAGAGATTTTTTATCATCCCAGCGAAGATAGGTATCTCACTCCACGAGAATATATGAGAATTCACGGCTATCCCGATTCGTATATCCTAAAAGGACCTATACGCAGTAGAACAGGTACCGTAAAAAACCTAGACCAGCATCGGCAAGTTGCAAATTCAGTTCCACCTCCTCTTGCAGAGGCTCTAGCAAGCAAAATTTTTGAATGCCTAAATGAGTAAAATTTTTGAAATATTTGGCTATCCACTAACCTCAAGCCATTCTGATGCAATTGATTGCCGCACTAGGGCTTGGTGCCCATTTATGGAAAGTGAATGTGATGGTGGAGGCAATAGACATCTCTCTGTTTTGCAGTTGCAAGACTATCCACAATTAGTGCAGCAATTTCCCGGGAAAAAAGATATTCATGTAGGTGTCTGCTCGCTCTTGGTGCGTGAAAAACCTTGGATTGTTTGCCCTAGACGCTTATTCGCCCTTCGGGATTTCAACTTCTCTCAGCTTCAAACAAGAATTCGAGCAGACCTGATCCGATACAGTAAATTAGATCGAGCAATCGAATACCGGGCATGGTCTGAGGTAAAGATAAGATTCTCAGCTCAGAACAGAGAACGAGAGAAATCATTTGACTATACCTTCGATTATGTTTTAGCAGGAAGGTGCAGAAAGTCACTTAGCGAAATATCAAAATTAGTCAAAAAGAGCGAGCGCGACTGTGAAAAAATTGCAATCCAAAACAACTTTACGCTGGAAAGGCATGCTGGAGAGCATTGGGTAGTCGATTTTCCCGCTGATCCAATAGTAATAGTCGAGGTTATGACCTCATCTACCTCTGGAGGAAATAAAAAGAAGAGAACACAAATAGGAATGGCTTTTGAAGATGCACTTATGAAAGGAGATGAACACGAAGGCCCTGGCATCAACTATCGACAAGTATGGGCCCGAATGGTCAGTCAGCTTATTGTAAAATCACAGGTTGGCTTGGCTTGGAATGGAAAAACTATTTGGGTTGTACAGGATGTCTTAGCGGACTATATTTCTTCTTCGACTGGACTGGATCTCCAACGATTTATCAGTACCATCCCAGATGAGGTGAACATATTGTCCTTTGGATACGGGAACGATCCCGAACCTGAAGAGGATTCTGGGATCGTCCCTCTATGCGAATCTCAGCTATATGCGGGGCCAGTATCTTCGACCAAAGAATCTGGTAGAAGTGGTGGATTTATGGACATCATCACTATCGGCGTACCACCACCAAAAGACTACTTATGGAGATCGCTTTTCCTCAAGTCTCCATGTGGTAGCCTTAACGCGGTGTAGTCGCCTTGTGCTTGCTTACGCGGTACTAAGGTTGGAAGAATTGGAACAATTTATTCACTCAGAACAACCAAATTTCGAGACAGAACAACAAATGACGTTGCTCATGGAACCAAAATCAAGCTACTCCGCGTGAGCCTATTGCCCGATGTTCGATTTCATCTACGTCGAAGAGTCCATCCGCGATCACCCGCGCACCCGCACCCTGCGCTCGCGCTTCTCCCGCGCTCAGCTAGTCCCCTGCGTTCGCTACGGCGAGGTCTTCAACCGCACGGCGCAAAACTTTCGCCTGCAAAAGCGCCGTCCCGCACTCATCCTCGCCCACAAAGCCGGGCGTCGGGTCCTGCCAGCACCCGACGGCTACGGCATCGGCGGCGATCGCAATTACTATTTTTCCCACCTGCTCAACTGTCCCTACGACTGCCGCTATTGCTTCCTCCAAGGGCTATACCGCTCGGCGCACTTGGTGCTCTTTGTCAACTACGAGGATTTTCAGCAGGACCTAGCCGAGCACATCGCTGCGGACGCCCCCGCTGCGCCCTATTTCTTTTCCGGTTACGACTGCGACAGCCTCGCACTAGAGGGCATAACCCACTTTACCGCCGACTTCCTCCCCTTCTTTGCCGACCACCCGCAGGCATACTTTGAGCTGCGCACCAAGAGCGTGCGCATCAAAACCCTCCTCGCCACTGAGCCGCTGCCCAACTGCGTCGTCGCCTTTAGCATGACTCCGCCGGCACTGGCCGACCAATTCGAGGTTGGCGCACCACCAGTAGCTCGTCGCTTGGAAGCCATCGCCGCCTTGCAAGAGCGCGGCTGGCCCGTTGGACTGCGCTTTGACCCGCTGCTCTACGACCGCGCCTACGAGGAGCGCTACCGCAACCTGTTCGCCCTGGTGTTTTCCAAGGTTCGCCGCAATGGCCTGCACTCGGTCAGCTTGGGTCAGTTTCGCCTGCCGCAGGCCATGTACAAGACCATGCACAAGCTCTACCCCGACGAAAAACTCCTCGCTTATGGTTTGGCGGAAAAAGACGGCATGGTCTCCTACCGGCCCGACTTGGCGCAAAAGCTCCACGACTTTTGCGCCGATCAAGTACTCCAGTACATTCCCGTCGAGCGTTTCTTCCCCTGCCCCTCTACCACCCTACGGGTCTGATATGCACGTCTTAGTCACTGGGGCCAGTTCCGGCATTGGCCGCGCCGTCTGCGAAAGGCTGCTAGCCGACGGTCATCACGCCATTGGCATCGCCCGCGATTTTAGCAAGTTTCCCTGCGCTGACCGCCGCTTTGAAGCGCACCAAATCGACCTCGCCGACCTCGACCAGCTCCCCGAGCACCTCCAGACTCTGGTCGCTGCCCATCCAGCCCTCGACGCCTTAGTTCTCAACGCCGGCGTCGGCCGCTTCGGCGCCCTAGAGCAATTTTCCTACCGGCAAATCCGCGCCCTAACAGACCTCAACTTCACCAGCCACGTCTTCGTCGCCCGCGCTTTTCTGCCCTCCCTCAAAAAGGCCGGGCGCGGGCACTTGGTCTTTATGGGCTCGGAGGCTGCGCTGGCGGGCACGGCGCAAGGCAGCTTGTACTGCGCGGCCAAATTCGCCCTGCGCGGCTTCGCCCAAGCCCTGCGCGCCGAGTGCGCCCGCGCTGGCATCCGCATCAGTGTGGTCAACCCCGGCCTGGTCCAGTCGCCCTTTTTCGCCGACTTGGACTTCCGCCCCGGTCCAGCTTCGGATAACTACATCTTGCCGGAGGATGTCGCCGCGGTCATCGTCCAAGCCCTGACCGTGCGCGACGGCACGGTGCTCGACGAAATCAACCTCTCGCCGCAAAAAAAAGTGATCGAATTTGGCCGGCAGACTAAAGAGTAGGGGTTTGATGTTTAATCTATCTTCATCGCAAGCAAGCCAACGGCCATAGCCCCCCATTGTCTCAGTTCAATCCAATTCCTACTTTCTTGAAAGTACTTTTTCAC
The DNA here is from genome assembly GCA_965221515.1 of Candidatus Latescibacterota bacterium. Lineage (GTDB taxonomy): Bacteria > Latescibacterota > UBA2968 > UBA8231 > UBA8231. The sequence continues at coordinate 713,928 of OZ244897.1, read as the reverse complement.
TCCGCCAAGGACATCTAAATGTTCCGTGTCTTGCTCCTGCTTCTGACCTTGCTACCCAGCGCACTCCTCGGTCAAGAGCGCCCGCCAACGCCAGTCATCGTCGCCGAGGTCCTCCAACAGCCGCTTGTCGAAGACCTCTCCTTTGTCGGGCGCATCCAGCCGCGGTACGCCAGCCGCGTCGCCGCTGAGACCGAGGGGCTTGTGGTGCGACGCTTTGCGGAAGCCGGCCAAGCCGTGCGCGGCGGTGCGGCGCTCTTCGAATTAGCCAACGATCCGCTCCAAGCCTCGCTAGCCGAAGCCCAAGCCGATTTTGAACTGCGCCAATTTAACTACGACCGCAGCCGCCAGTTGCGCGCCACCGAGGCGGTATCCGAGCAAGATCTGCGCAACGACGCCTACGAACTGGCCCGCGCCCAAGCCAAGCTAGCCGGCCTCCAAGCACAAGTAGAAAATCTCTTCGTCCGCGCCCCTTTCTCCGGACACATCATCCAGACTTTTACCGAGGTCGGCCAATGGGTCGGGCGCGGCGGTGAGATTGCCCAGCTAATCTCTATCGACACCGTCCGCGTGTACGTCGATGTGCCCGAACGCTTCGTGTCGCAACTGACCTTGGGCGACCCCGCCGACATCTTCGTCAATGCCCTCGGCGGCGACCCCATTGCCGGCCGCGTGGCCGTTATCCTCGCCGAGGGCTACGCCTCCTCCCACACTTTCCCGGTCGTCGTCGGGGCGCTCAATCCAGACGGTCAGCTGCGCAGCAATATGTCCGCCCGGGTGGGCTTCCAAATCGCGCAACCCAAGGCGTCGATTCTGGTGCACAAGGACGCCCTAGTCTCCGGTCCGCAAGGGCAGGTCGTGTACCTCACCCGCGATGGCAAAGCCGTCAGTCGCCCGGTCGAAACCGGCTTAGCCCACAAAGGCTACGTCGCCGTTACCGGCGACCTTGCACCCGGCGACCTCGTGGTCGTGCGCGGCAACGAGCGACTGATGGACGGCCAAGCCGTGCGCATCATCCGTCGGCAGCCATAGCCTATCATGCGTCTAGTCGATACCGCCATCAAGCGTCCCGTCAGCGTGATCGTCGGCGTGTTGTTCGTCGCGCTGTTCGGCCTGATATCCCTGTTCCGCATCCCCGTTCAGCTCACTCCAGACGTCGACCGACCCATCGTTACAGTTACAACCGCGTGGCCCGGCGCTAGCCCGGAAGAAGTCGAGCAAGAGATCGTCCAGCGCCAAGAGGAACAGCTCAAAAGCATCGAGGGACTGGTGCTGATGACCAGCGAGAGCAACGACAGCCGCGGGGTAGTAACCCTCGAGTTCAACGTCGGCGTCGATCCAGACGCCGTGCTGTTGTTGGTCTCCAACAAACTCGACCAGGTATTTGGCTATCCACTTGACGCCGAGCGGCCGGTAATCTCGGCCGGCGGCACGGGCCCAAGCGGAGCCATCACGTGGATAATACTCGACACCCTCCCCGGTCGCGACCAACAAGATGTCGAGCGCTACCGCAACTATGCCGAGGATGTGGTCAAAACCGCGCTCGAGCGCGTGCCCGGCGTGGCCCGCAGCAATATCTATGGCGGCTACGAACGCCAGCTACAGGTCATCGTCGATCCGCATGCTTTAGCCGCTCGTCAACTCACTGTGCAAGATCTCGCCCAAGCCCTCGCCCGCGAAAACGCCAACATCAGTGCCGGGGCCTTTGACGAGGGCAAGCGCCGCTACATCGTCCGCACCGTCAGCCAGTACCAGCAGCCCAGCGACATTGAGCAGGTCGTCGTCCGCTCGGCCAATGGCACTCGGGTCATGGTCGGCGAGATCGCCCGCACTCGCCTCGGCTACGTCCGCACCGGAGCGGCCGTGCGGCAAAAAGGCCGGCCGGCCATTGCCATCAATGCCCAGCGCGAGACCGGGGCCAACGTCCTCGAAGTCATGGACGGCATCCGCCACGCCATCGAGGAACTCAACCAAGGACCGCTAGCCCGCGAGGGCCTCTATCTCACCCAGGTGTACGACGAGACCGACTACATAGACAGCGCCATCAACTTGGTGCGTTCCAATATCGTCGTCGGCGGGGCCTTAGCCGTTACGGTGCTCTTTATCTTCCTGCGCAGCGTCAGCTCGGTGGCGATCATCGCCACGGCTATTCCCATCTCCATCGTCGGCACCTTTTTGGCCATGTGGCTGTTGGGCCGCAACATCAACGTCATTAGCTTGGCCGGGATGAGCTTTGCCGTCGGCATGGTCATCGACAACGCCATCGTCGCGCTCGAAAACATTTTTCGCCACCAGCAGATGGGCAAAACCCGCGCCCGCGCCGCTTTGGACGGGGCCTCAGAAGTCTGGGGGGCGCTGCTGGCCAGCACCTTGACCACGGTGGCCATCTTCCTGCCCATCGTCTTCGTCGAGGACGAAGCCGGCCAACTCTTCCGCGACATCGCCATCGCGGTCTCCTGCTCGGTGGTGCTCAGCCTGATCGTGGCCATCGCCGTCATTCCCTGTTTGGCCAATCAGTTCCTCGGCCGCGACAAGCCGCGTCAAGGGATACTGGTTGCTTGGGGCGACCGCGTGCGCACCTTTATCGCCGAAAGCGTTTTCCGCATCAGCGGCAGTACGCTATTGCGCTTGGGGGTCATCACCGGGCTGATTGGCCTTTCGCTGAGCATTGCTTGGACTCTGCTGCCCAAATCCGAATACCTACCCACTGGCAACCGCAACCTAGTCTTTGGCATTATCCTGCCGCCGCCCGGCTATAACCTCGACGAGCTAATCCAAGTCGGCCAAACCATCGAAGACGCCCTGCGGCCCCACTGGGAGGCGGCCGCAGCCCCAGACAGCCCGCAAGCCCAAGCGCTCTCGGGACCGCCCGTTGACAACATGTTCTTCGTAGCCTTTGGCCGCTCGGCCTTCATGGGCGCACGCTCAGCCGACCCGGCGCGCGTCCGCGATCTGATCCCGGTCATCCAAGGACCGGTCTTCGGTGGGGTGCCAGGCACTTTTGCCATCGTCCAGCAGTCGAGCCTCTTCCAGCGCGGCGGCGGCAGCAGCCGCGCCATCGACATTGACATCACCGGCCCCGATCTGGGCCGCCTCATTGGGCTGGGGGGTCGGATCTTCGGCCAAGTGCGTCAAGTCGTGCCCGAGGCCCAAGCTCGTCCCATCCCCAGCCTCGACTTGGGCAACCCAGAAGTCCGCATTATTCCCGACCGCGTGCGCGCCGCCGACAGCGGACTTTCGGCCCGCGACATCGGCGCGGCGGTCAACGCGCTGCTCGACGGTGCGCTCGTCGATGGCTATCAGTTTCAAGGGGAGGAAATCGACCTGGTGCTGCGGGGTGAAGAGGATTGGTTCCGCACGCAGGACATTGAGTCGCTCCCCATCTACACCCCGCGCGGCCAACTGGTACCGCTCAGTACGGTAGCCCGCGTCGAAGTGACCACCGGCCCTGAGCAGATCAACCACATCGAGCGCAGCCGGGCCATTACCGTGCAAGTCATTCCACCGGAAACCATAGCTTTGGAGACCGCCCTTGAGGCTATCCAGACCCAAATCGTCCAACCCCTCGTCGATTCGGGCGAGTTGGCCCCGCCCTACCAAATCCAGCTTTCTGGCTCGGCCGACGATCTGCGGCGCACCCGCCAAGCCCTCCAGTGGAACTTCCTGTTGGCCTTGGTGATTACCTACCTGCTGATGGCCGCGCTCTTTGAGAGTTTCCTCTACCCATTCGTCATCATGCTCAGCGTACCACCCGCCTTGGCTGGCGGCATTCTCGGGCTGGAGGTCGTCAACCGCACCCTGGCCTATCAGCCGCTCGACATCCTCACCATGCTCGGCTTCGTCATCCTCATCGGCGTGGTGGTCAACAACGCCATCCTCATCGTCCACCAGACGCTCAACATCCTGCGCGATACACCCATCCCGCTCAAAGAAGCCCTGCGCGACGCAGTGGCCAGTCGCGTCCGGCCGATTTTCATGTCCATGATCACCAGTGCGTTGGGGATGCTGCCGCTGGTCATATTCCCCGGTGCCGGCTCCGAACTATACCGCGGTTTGGGCAGCGTCGTCATCGGCGGCCTGCTGCTTTCTACCCTATTCACTCTCTTTTTGGTGCCCACCTTCCTCAGCTTGGCCATGGATATGAGGACTTGGCTTGGCCGCGGCTGGAAAAAATAAAAATACCGGCCCCCGCCAGGGCCGGTATTTCCAGTCGAGCACAGCTTGTCTTGCAGCGCTAAAAACCAAGCTTCAGCCGCAGGGCCGGAACGGCGGCGGCGCGCCCAGGCAAAACGCCCAGTTCTACGCTCTCAGCCAGCTTGTTGATAGACTGAACTTCGTCGCGCAAATGGGCCAGCGACGCGATCTTGACCCACGCCGATAGCGGTATCCAACCGGCCGCGGTGTCCGCACCCGTCAGAACAGCCGTCCCCACAGCCGTCACCGTCAAGCCCATCAGCGCGAGCCCCTGTTTGTGCTCGCCAATATAGAAATAGCCCGCGCCCGGCACTGGCAGCTCCAGCAGGAAGGCCAATAGCCCGGATTTTGGTTGTTGGTACGCGGCGTGGCGCGCCTGGATGCGATGCATCCCCAGGACGCGCAACGAGCGGATTTCGGCCAGCGCATACGCGGCTTCGCGCTCCTGCAAGGCCCCGACGACCTCGACGACCGCCACTGTATCCGCTTCGATTGCCTGCACGCGCAACGAGCGCACCCGGCCATCGGTAAATACAGCTTCGCCCCACGCCTCTGCGGCCTGTATTTCTTGCAGCAGGCTCCGCACCTTTTCGGTCTCCATCGTCGCTTCAGCCCCGCGTGCTGCCAGCAGGATCACCGGCCACCAAATCCATAGTATCCAACGCATGTTCCACCTCATTTTAAATTGTCAATTCTGCTTTCTCAATCTACCGGACGCCTCTTTGTCTTGTCAAGCCGCCCCGCGCCCCGACTTGACCCATTGCTCTCCCCAACGTCAATCCCTATTTTCAACCGCGCTAATGCAGACCCAACTCCAACAAGTCATCGCAGCCACCCGCCAGGCCGGGGCACTAACCTTGCAGTACTTTGGCGGACCGCTTGAGGTCGCCTACAAAGACCGCAGCGATCCACTGACTGCGGCAGACCTCCAAGCCGACGCGTACCTCAAGCAAGCCCTGCGCGAGCTGCGCCCAGACTGCGGCTGGCTCTCCGAAGAGACCGTCGATGACCGCCAGCGTCTGGCCCAAGAAGCCGTGTGGATCGTCGATCCCATCGACGGCACCCGCGAGTTTGTCGAAGGCATCCCCGAATACGTAGTTGCCGTGGCCTTAGTCGAAGGCGGCACACCGACCTTGGCGGTTATCTACAATCCCGCGCAGGAGGAAATTTTCGCCGCCGTCACTGGCAGCGGCACCTTCCGCAACGGTCGGCGCGTGTTTTGCAGTGAGGTCCAATCCCTCGGCCAAGCCACAGCCGTCGTCAGCCGCAGCGAGACCAAACGCGGCGAAATCGACTCCTTTCGCCCGCACCTCGGCCAAATCCGTCCCGTCGGCAGCGTGGCCTACAAATTGGCCTTAGTAGCGGCAGGGGCCTGCGACCTCAATTTTAGCGTCCAAGGCAAAAACGAGTGGGATGTCTGCGCCGGCGACCTGCTGGTGCGCGAGGCCGGCGGCCTCATGCACACATACGACCACCAAGTGCGGACTTACAACCAAGCCGACACCCTCATCCCCGACGGACTCGCCGCCGGCAACGCGACGTTGGTATCGCACATTCTCCACTTAATGCACGAGTAAAAGCAATGATAACGGCCCGGAGCGCCGCGGATTTTGTCGAAGAATACGCCACCCTCCTCGAGCTCAGCGGGGCCTCCCCCTTCCGGGTCCGCGCCTATGCCAATGCCGTGCGCTCCCTCGCCACCCTAACATCCCCGCTCGACCAACTGCTCGCCGCTGGAACGCTGACCAAGGTCAAAGGTATCGGCGACAGCGTAGCCGAGTTGGTCGCCGAATTCGCCGACACCGGTACGGCCCAAGCCTACGAAACCCTGCGCGCCGCAACGCCCGCCGGCCTGCTCGACATGCTGCGGGTCCCGGGCTTGGGACCGCGCAAAATAGTCGCCATCCGCCAAGCCCTCGGCCTTGAGACCCTCGACGCCCTCGAACAAGCCTGCCGCAGTGGCCAACTCGCCGCCCTCAAAGGCTTTGGCGCCAAAACCCAAGCAACCATTCTCAAGGGCGTCGAGTTCATTCGCGCTCACCGGGGCTACTGCCGCGCCGATACCGCACACCAAAACGCGCAAAGCCTACTCGCCACCCTGCGCTCGCACGCGCAGCAACTCGCCGTCGCCGGAGCACTACGCCGAGCGCGCGAGACAGTCCAACAGCTCGACTTCGTCCTCAGCACCACCGACGCTGAGGCGGCGACTGCGGCCTTTATCGCCCACCCGGATATCGCCGAAGTCCTCGCCCCGGGCGCCGGGCGGTTGTCCAGCGGGCTGCAAGCCAACTTGCACGTGGTCTCAGACAATGCCTTCCCGATGGCCCTCCACCACTACACAGGTAGCGAGGAACATCGCGCTGCCCTGTGCGCTAGAGCCGCCGAGCGCGGGCTAGTCCTCAACCAACATGGACTCTGGCGCGGCGACGAGCGCATCGAGTGCGCCGATGAAGCGGCTTTGTTCGCCGCCTTGGGACTGGCCTACATTGCGCCGGAATTGCGCGAGAACCAAGGCGAAGTCGAGGCCGCCGCCGCCGACGCACTGCCCGAGTTGGTAACGGCCGCCGACATTCGCGGTATGCTCCACGTGCATTCGACTTACTCGGATGGAACGGACAGTCTAGCGGCCATGGCCGGCGCCGTGCAAGAACGCGGTTTTGAGTACATGGGCATTGCCGACCACAGTCAAGCTGCGGCCTACGCGGGCGGGCTTGGCGTTGGGGATGTCCAGCGCCAGTGGGAAGAAATCGACCGACTCAACGCAAAACTGGCTCCCTTCCGCATCTTCAAGGGCATTGAGTCGGATATTCTCCCCGACGGCGCGCTCGACTACGACGACGACTTGCTCGCCCAATTCGACTTCGTGGTCGTCTCGGTCCATTCGCAATTCAACCTGAGCAGCGACGCCATGACCGCCCGCATCGTCCGCGCCATTGAGCACCCGGCAGCTACCATCGTCGGCCATCCAACCGGGCGCTTGCTGCTCAACCGCGAAGGCTATGCCGTCGATATCGACTCGATCATCGAAGCGGCCGCCCGCTGTGGGGTCGCCCTCGAAATCAACGCCCATCCGGCGCGGCTCGACCTCGACTGGCGGCACGTCAAAAAGGCGCGCGACTGCGGCGTCCAAATTGCCGTCAACACCGACGCCCACAGCATCGCTGGCCTGGATCATCTCGGCTACGGCATTGGCATCGCCCGCAAGGGATGGCTCGGCGCCGCCGACATCCCCAACGCGCTCGGCCGCGAAGCTATTGCCGCTTGGTTTCAAGGCTAAGAGCCTCGCCGGGGTGGATAATCTTTTGAGACGATGCAGAGTTAGTAGAAGACTTCGACGCCTCTGGCTTGCAGGGCGGGGATGTGTTCGTTGAGTGCTCGGGAGCCGAGGGGGTTGTTTCCTAGGTCTAGCCAGGTCAGGTTGGTCAAACCAGCAAGCGGCGACACATCCGAAACCTGGTTGCTGCTCAGCCATAGCAAGTTCAGGTTGGTCAAGGCAGCAAGCGGTGACACGTCCACGGTCTGGTTGCCGATCAGAACTAGCTGGTTCAGGTTGGTCAAACCAGCAAGCGGCGACACATCCGAAACCCGGTTATATCTCAGGCTTAGGTAGTTCAGGTTGGTCAAACCAGCAAGCGGCGACACATCCGAAACCTGATTGTATCCTAGGCTTAGGTAGTTCAGGTTGGTCAAACCAGCAAGCGGCGACACATCCGAAACCTGATTGTGACCCAGATCTAGCTGGATCAGGTTGGTCAAGGCAGCAAGGGACGACACATCCGAAAGATGATCGCCGCCCAGATCTAGCTCAGTCAGGTTCGTCAAATGCTCTATGCCTTGCAAGATGCGGATACCCTCATTCCGACCGTAGAGCTCGGTCAAGGAAGCGAGGGTCTCTTTCGTAAGAAGACCGTGCGGATGGCCTAAGGCTTGCCGCACCACGCGCTCTAAATTCGGGTCTGAGAAAAAAGAGGTATAGACGACGATACCTTCCTGTAAACCAAGCGCGTCTTTGAAGTCATGCACTGCAAGGAAGAGATATTGTGCCCCATCAGCGGCGGCGGCTGAATACAACGATTGCAGATGCGCCAGCAGCCAGTCGAGGGCTGGCCCTTTGTCGAGCGCAATCGTCAAGGAAGTATTGGGAAATTGGAGCACCACGCGGCCGGTTTGGCCCTGCCAACGCCCCCGCAAAAAGGCGGCCACTTCTTCCCAACTCTCCAGCCGGAGTTCCTCGTCGGGCGCCACCAGACCTTGCCAATCAAGCGCAGCGCCGCCAGTCGGCAGGTCGTCGTTGGCTGCCTGCGGCTTCAGCGTCCAGCGCAAAGCATCCCCTAGCGGACGGCTCCAAATCAGCGTCGCCTGCACGCGCTCGGCCGGATCGTAGCAGTACACCGCGATCAAGCTGTCGGGCTGGCTCTGATAGTCGATCTGCAGACCCGCCAGCGCTTGGCCTGCTTCATCGGCAAAGTGCAGCCACAGCCCGCGTGGATACTGCGGCGACTCGATGAGCACCTGCCCTTGCGCATTGCTCTGCGCTCGGGCGAATCCAGCAGAATCGACGCCAGCGGCAAAAGACCATTCGCTCTGGGCCTCGGCCGCAGGTAGGCCCAACGCCAGCCATGCGAGCAAAAGACCAAATCGAAAGACTGTCTGCATAAAAAGCCTCCTTGGGGGCCGTCGCGGATAATATGACACATGCGCCCGGGATACCAAAATTAGGTCGCCCGCCCCGCGCTCGCTAACAATCCACTGGTTGCTTAGCTTGATCCTCGTGCCAGTTGCGTCTCAACCCAGCCGACATGACCCTTAAGACCCTCACCCAAAAGCCACCCCGCCTCATCGGCCTAGCCGGACCATCCGGTGCCGGTAAAACCACGCTTGCCCGTGCGCTCCAAACCCGCTTGCCGGGCCCAGCCACCGTGCTCTCTCTAGACGCGTACTACCGCGACTTAGCCGCCTTCTCCCCAGCCGAAAGAGCCCGCGTCAACTTCGACGATCCCGCGGCCATCGACCACCAACGCCTCGCCGCTGATCTGCGCCAGCTCGCCGCAGGCCACCGCGTCGAAATCCCAGTGTACGACTTTGCCACCCACACCCGCCAAACCAACCAGCAGCGCATCGCCCCCGCCGACTTCCTGCTCGTCGAAGGCCTCTTTGCCCTCTACTGGCCCACCATCAACGCCCTCTACCACCTGCGCCTGTTCGTCGCCGCTGCCGACGCGCTCTGCTTGGAGCGCCGCCTCGCCCGCGACCGCATAGAGCGCGGCCGTTCCCCCGCCTCAATCCGCGCCCAATACCAAAATCAGGTCCGCCCAATGTACCGCCGCCACATCCAACCCACTGCCCGCTACGCGGACTTGCTCCTCGACGGCAGCACGTCCACCAAACAACAGGTCGCTACCATCCTAGCCGCCCTTCGTGGTTGATTCTGTCAAAAAATTATCTGCCTAAAACGGCCCAGCGTGGTGCGAAGGCTCGTTGACGTAGCGCTGAGTCTCTAGATCGAGGGTGATTTCGCAATGGGGCGGTAAGGTGATGCTCAGGTGCTTGTCATCAACGGCTAGCTGGCGCTCTTCAGTCTCCAAGGGCGGAGCCGCGTACGTGCCGGCATAGCCGCCCATCCAGCCCGGATATTCACTGGTACGGCTGTGGTACGCAGCCCGACCAAAGCGGTGCTCGCCAAAAGCACCCCCCTGAATGACCAGTTCTCGGCCCTCATTGTGGTTCAAATTGACCAAGCGCACGACCGTGCGGTTGGCTTCGAGCTTTTCGACCAAGGCCCCTACGTCTTCGGGCAGGCCGGGCCGACGGCACTGGGCGTCAAAGTAGCGCAGGCGGGTGTGCAGCAAGCCGCCGTTGTAGATCGGTTGCGGACCGCCCATAGTTAGCTGGATGAGTGCTTCGGAAGAGACCGGATTGCCCCATTGCCAGTGATGGACATGGTGGCGGGTGCCCACATCTTGGTCGGCGCGCAGTTGGGCCAAGCGGCGGCCGGCCACTTGGTAGGTGGCCTGTAGCATTTGCTCTGGATAGGTCGGATTGGCTCCAGCCAAAAAGCGCACCCAAGGAGCCTCGTGGCCCGAGTCCTCTTTGTTGTGGAAGGGGAACACCGCAGCCCAGTCGAACGCTTCTTTTTGCCGAATGGCCTCCACCCGCTCCCAATCGCCCTCGTCCATAGACAAATTCCACAGCGTCACCGGGTACACCGGACTCATAGGCTGCCAGTCGAACCAACCGGCATCGCCGTAGCGGTAGGGCACCAAAAAGGTCTCGCGCTTTGCGCCCATAGCGGCAAATTGACTCGCCCAACGCTCGGCCACGCTCATGTACTGGTCGCGGATATCCTCCATGCGCCCTTGTTCCAAGATGCGGTCCATCTGCTGGCGCGGTAAGTCGAGATAGGCGCGGTCGCGGGTCAACAGATAGGCACTGGCTGCCGCGTCGAGCGTGGCTTTCTGCAAGGTCAAAAAGCCGTGCGGAAAGGTCCAGCCGTAGCGCCCGCCGTACCAGTTGCCAGCGCAGTATTCGCCCACTTGGCCAGAAAGACCGACGTTGTCGGGCAACAGGCCGCCGTTGGCTTGGGCGCGCGCTACCCAAGCGTCGGTGTATTCCACTACCCAAGCGCGGTATTTTTCATCGCCGGTAATCAGGAAGGCATTGGCCACCAGCGAGGTGACGGCCAAGTTGGTCGGGGTGTCGCCCTGCCGCCAGCGATCGAACAGGGTCTGCCCCATCAGGCGAGCTTTGGCCGGATCGGCTAAGTCCTGCACACTGGTGATGCCAGGTAGATCAAAAAAGGGCAGATTGTACACTTCCATGCTGCCGCCCAAGGGATTGTAGCTTTGGTGGTCGCGCTCGGATAACGGGGCGAAATAGGGGCCGTGGCTGCCGTTGAGGCCCGAGCGCAGGATCTGGTGCTCGGGGTCGTAGTTTTGCGCTTCGGGGTCTTCGTTGAGATAAAAGCCAGCAAAGCGGCACGCTCGTTCGACCCGTCTCGGGGCGTTGGGATGGGCTAGGCACAAGTGATAAAAACAGATGTCGCTTTCGGCTTGGTGCATCTGGTCTTCGCGGATGCCGTATTCCTTGCTTACGGTGCCCAAGCGGGTCAGTTGGCGGGTAACGGCCTCCCACTGGCGGTCGGCCAAGTGCAACAGGTGTTCGCCGCCGCCCATCAGATACACGAGCGGCCAGTTAAAAAAAGGCTCGTAGAAATCGTCGGGACTACCGCCACCCCACTCGTCCTGCCAAATGAATTCGCCATCCTCGCGGGTAAAGTGATCTAGAAACGGCTGCACCGATTGGTCCAAGGCGGCGAAGAGGCGACGCTGCCACACGGCCCAATGGGCTGGCGCGTTGAGTGGGGTGTTGGCGGTTATGGCGGGCATGTCCGTACTCCTGAGGAATTGGTAGCGATCGGTGGGATGATTTTATAAAGACAAAAGGCGCGTGTAAAGCGGCTTGACAACACGCGACGCGGCAGGCTTATTGCTCAACCTAACTTATCCGCGCTGCAAGCAGCTTTTGATGAGTATGGCTGGCCGGACCGTGACGCAAGGACTGTCGTTTGGCGTACGGCTGAGAAACAGTAGGAGAACCGGTGAACGAAGCCACTGCCCGGCTAAAGATCAATAAACTGCTCGAAGCAGCGGGATGGCGATTTTTTGACGACGGCGACCAACCCGCCAATATCCGTCTCGAAGCAGGGGTTGCAATCAACACCCTTGGCGACAACTTCGAAAAAACCAGCAGAGGATTTATCGACTTTTTGCTCCTCGACGACAGGGGATTTCCCCTCATCGTTTTGGAAGCCAAAGCAGAAGAAAAGCAACCACTGACGGGCAAAGAACAGGCGCGGAGGTATGCCCGCTCACAGAATTGCCGCTTCGTCATCCTCTCCAACGGCAACCTCCACTACTTCTGGGACCTCGAACGCGGCAACCCCCACATCATCACCGCATTCCCAAGCCCGGATTCAGTCGCCGGCTACCAAAAAACCGCCCCCAACCCGCAGCATCTGATAAATGAGCGCGTCAACGACGACTACATCGTTCTCGCCCAACGCCCCAATTATGCGTCAGAAGCCGCGTGGCAGAACAAAACGGAACGCCCCGCTTTCATCAAGGCCAACAAACTGCGCTTCCTCCGCCCATATCAACTGCAAGCGGTCCACGCCCTGCAACGCGCGGTTGAAGACGGCAAAGACCGCTTCCTATTTGAAATGGCCACCGGCACGGGCAAGACCCTCACCGCTGCCGCCATCATCAGGCTCTTCCTCCGCTCGGGCAACGCCAGCCGCGTGCTCTTTTTGGTAGATCGCCTCGAATTGGAAGACCAGGCCAAAAAGGTCTTCACCGAATTGTTCTCAGCCGATTTTGCAACCGTCATTTACAAAGAGAACCGCCACGACTGGCGACATGCCGAGATTGTCGTCAGCACGGTGCAATCCTTCCTATTCGACAACAAGTACCAGAAAATCTTCTCACCCACAGATTTTGATTTTGTCATCTCCGATGAAGCACATCGCTCTATATCGGGCAATGCCCGTGCAGTCTTTGACTATTTCCTCGGATACAAACTCGGACTGACCGCCACCCCCCGCGACTACCTGCGCGGCGCCCAAACATCGGCCCCGGCAACGCGCGACCCACGCGAGGTTGAGCGACGCCTATTGCTCGACACCTACCGCACCTTTGGCTGCGACAGCGGACAACCCACCTTTCGCTATTCCCTATTAGACGGCGTAAGAGATAACGTCTTGATCAACCCAACCGTTGTTGACGCCCGCACCGATGTCACCGCGCAACTGCTGTCAGATCAGGGCTTTCTCGCGTCTTTTAGCGAAGCCGAGACCGGCGACACACAAGAGGAAACCTACAAAAAGCGCGATTTCGAGAAGCGCTTTTTTTCCGACGCCACCAACGCACTGTTCTGCAAAACCTTTCTCGCAAACGCCCTGCGCGACCCCATTAGCGGTGAAATAGGCAAGTCCATCATCTTTGCTGTCAGCCAGAACCACGCCGCCCGCTTGACCAATATCCTCAACGACATGGCCCATCAGATGTTTCCCGGCCAGTACCAGTCCGACTTCGCCGTACAGGTCACTTCGCAGGTAGAGGACGCACAACAATTCACCATCAACTTTGCCAATAACAACCTACTCGGCACCGCCAACTTCCGGCCCCACTATCGCACGAGCAAAGCCCGCGTCTGCGTCACCGTCGGCATGATGACCACCGGCTACGACTGCCCAGACATCCTCAACCTCGGCTTATTCCGCCCCATCTTCTCACCCACCGACTTTATTCAGATCAAAGGCCGCGGTACGCGCAAACACAACTTCTGCGACCTGCTCTTAGACAACAGCCCCAAGCACCACATCGCCCACCCTGAAAAAACCACCTTCAAGCTCTTTGACTTCTTCGCCAACTGCGAATACTTCGAAAGCGAATTCAACTACGATGAAATACTGAAACTACCTGCGTACAGTCATAAAAGTGCCGGCGAAAGCGAGCCCGGACCAACGATACTTTACGGATACGAGCATCTGGGTAAAGATTTTCTCTCGACGATCACAGAAGAAGCCGTCGGCTACGACGGCATGAAAATTGACCACATGTTCTTCGACAAGTTCGCCGACACCGTGCGCGACGACAAAATCATCGCAAAAGCCGTTGAAGCCGGGCAATGGGAGCGCGTCATTGACTATGTGAACCGCGAAGTCTTTGACAAGCCCGAAGAATACTATACCCTCGACAAACTCCGCCAAGCAGCAGCCGTAGATCGCCGCCTGACCCTGCGCGAAATATTGGAAAAAGTCTTTGACCTCATCCCGCGCTTCAAGTCCAAAGACGAATTATTGGAAGAGGAATTCAACAAATTTGTCGCCGATAACAAACCAGAAGACGCCCAGGCCATTCCCGCCCTCAAAACCTACTTCAAAGCGTACCTCACCAGCGATCAGATACGTCACATCATCGAAAGCCGCAGCTATGCCGAACTCGCCACCAACCCGGTCTTCTCGATTGGCGAATTCCACGCCGTGCCAAAGAAATACCGCACACTCATCCCCGAATACGTCAAAGATTATGTCTCTTTAAACCAGTTCGCCGCGTAGGGCCCAGACTGTCCACTAAAAAGGAAGCCAGATGCTCGATACCAATACCAAACGCCGCATCGACACCGCCCGCGATATTTTGGTCGGCAAAGTTCCCGACCCCAAGAGTCAGGTGGAGCAAATCACCATTGCGCTCATCTACAAATTCATGGACGACCTAGACGCCGAAAGTGAAGAACTCGGCGGAAGACGGCAATTCTTCGCTGGAGAGTTCGCCCGTTTTGGCTGGGCAAAGCTCATGCGCTCTGGCCTCGGCGGCCACGAAATGCTCAATCTCTATGCCGAAGCCATCACCAGAATGCCCGAAAACTCCGGCATCCCAATTCTCTTTCGCGACATTTTCAAAAATGCCTTTTTGCCCTACCGCGACCCCGAAACCCTGCGCGCCTTTCTCAAAATCATCGACGAATTTGAATACGACCACTCCGAACGGCTCGGCGACGCCTTCGAGTACCTCCTCTCCGTCCTCGGCTCACAAGGCGACGCCGGGCAATTCCGCACCCCGCGCCACATCATCGACTTCATCGTCGCCATCCTCGACCCTAAAAAAGACGACAGCATCCTCGACCCGGCCTGCGGCACCGCCGGATTTTTAATCTCATCCTACAAGCACATACGCAGCGCCAACACCAACGACCAGGGCCACAGCACACTGACGCCAGACGAGCGCAGAAAACTGGCAGATAATCTTAAAGGCTACGACATATCGCCCGACATGGTGCGCCTATCGCTGGTGAACATGTACCTGCACGATCTTAAAGACCCGCATATCTCTGAATACGACACCCTCACCAGCGATGAGCGCTGGAACGAGTACGCCGACGTGATTCTGGCCAACCCGCCATTCATGTCGCCCAAGGGCGGCATCCGCCCGCACAACCGCTTCTCTGTTCAGTCCAAACGCAGTGAAGTCTTATTTGTCGATTACATCGCCGAACACCTAACTCCATCAGGACGCGCTGGCATCATCGTACCCGAAGGCATCATCTTCCAGAGCCAAAACGCCCACAAGCAACTCCGCAAAATGCTGGTGGAAGCCTATCTCGTCGCCGTCGTCTCCCTCCCCGCTGGCGTATTCAATCCATACTCCGGCGTCAAGACATCTATTCTCATCTTGGACAAAACCCTCGCTAAAAAAACAGACCATATCGCTTTCTTCAAAGTAGAAAACGATGGCTTTGACCTGGGCGCTCAACGCCGCTCCATAGACCAAGACGACCTCCCACAAGTGGCGAAAGAACTTTGTCAATACCTCGCACAGGCAGGCGAACCCATCACACACGGACTCATTGTCGAAAAAGCAAGAATCGCAGAGGGTGGGGAGTATAATTTGAGCGGGGAGCGGTATCGAACAACTCAGACCTTTAATTTAACATTTCCAATGATGGATTTAGGTAAAATCTGCGAATTAATCCGTGGCGTAACATATCGTAAGAGCGATGAAATTGAAGATGAAGGTCTCCAAGTTCTTCGCGCTAACAACATCGATATAAATACTCATTCCTTGAATCTATCAGAGATCAAAAATGTCTCTAGTGAACTCAAATTTCCGAATACTAAAAAACTCAAGAGAAATGACATTCTTATTTGCCTATCGAGTGGTAGCAAAAGTCATATTGGAAAAGTTGCTTTATCGCTGACTAATACGGGATACTATTTTGGAGGTTTCATGGGTGTCATTCGAGTCAACCCTTCTTTAGTTGACTCACATTTCCTCTACTTTCAACTTCGTCAAACCCATTTCAACGACTTTCTCCGCGAACAGATCTCTGGTGCAAGCATCAATAATCTCAGTGCGAAGTTACTCTATCGATTTCAGATCCCTCTCCCTCCACTCGAAATACAGCGAGAAATCGTCGCCGAGATTGAAGGCTACCAGCGCGTGATTGACGGCGCACGAGCGGTGATTGAAAACTACCGCCCGCATATTGCGATTGATCCAAAGTGGCCGATGGTGGCGTTGGGGGATTCAAAACTTTTCTGTATCGAAAGCGGAGGGACTCCTAAAACGGCAGTACCAGAATACTGGAATGGTATGATTTCTTGGGTGACCTTGGTCGATTTGCCACCAACCAACTTTATTACTGAGATCGAGACTACTCAGCGCACAATCACCGAGCTTGGTCTGAATAAATCCTCAGCGAGGCTGATTCCAGAAAATTCTGTTATTGTTTCAAGCCGGGCCACCATTGGGCGAATCGCTATCAATCGCATGCCGCTGGCGACAAATCAAGGTTTCAAGAACATTGTCATCAAAAAACCAAACCGTACTATCCCCGAATATCTCGCTCACATGCTGACAAAACTCGTGCCCACAATGAAAGCTTGGGCGAGCGGAGGTACATTCAAAGAGATTTCCAAGTCAAAATTCTGTGAGTTACAAATCCCCATCCCACCCCTCAAAACGCAACGCGCCATCGTCGCAGAAATCGAAGCTGAGCAGGCGTTGGCGGATGCAAATCGGGAGTTGATAGAGCGGATGGAGCGAAAAATCAAAGCGGCGATAGGACGGATATGGGGGGAGGAAGAAGACTAAAAATTGATGTCCTGCTTGTGGATTGAAGTTAATCCACGCCGCATCGCCGCTTGAGAGATGGCCAGATGAGGGAAATCGGGATATAAAGCCATTGAAGTATTTGTAATGTGCGATAATCGAAATATATTTGTATATTATTGACAAACACCGTGTGATTATATAAATTGACATTACCTCCTTTACAGCGGTGTCTGAACGGTTACAAATCGGAAATATTACCAAAAATCAGAGGTGCTCAATGTCCATTACCGCCAAAGAGATTGGCCAACGATTGCGATTGGCACGCGAAAGCCGACATATCACTCAGGAGGCTGCCGGTACAGTACTTGGCTTACAGAGATCTGCAATCAGCCTCCTGGAATCCGGTCAGCGGCAGGTTTCCACGCTTGAACTGACCCGTCTTGCCGATCTGTACGGGTACTCCGTTGATTGGTTCGTTAATCCGCGCCCGCTCAAACAGGAAGATCCGGTGGTCGCACTCTTTCGCGCAGAGCCAGGCCTGCAAAGCGAGCTCGTTCAGGAACAAGCTCGGCGTTGTCTGCGCTTGCTCAGAGAAGGCGCGTCGCTTCGACGGTTGACGGGCCGCGGGATAGATGTCTCTCTACCCAGTTATGAACTTCCACCTCCGCGATCGGCAGGACAGGCGATCGCTCAGGGCCAGCTTGTGGCCGAGCAAGAGCGTCGGCGTCTCGATTTGGGCAATGCGCCTGTTAAGATGTCTGAGACTCTGGCTCGTCAAAATATCTGGACAGCGGCTTTGCCGTTGCCCGATGAGATTTCGGGTCTTTTTTTGTGGAGCACCAACTTTGGTATGGCGGTTTTGGCTAATCTCAATCAGGCACCGGTGCGACGGCAGTTTTCTTATGCACACGAACACGGTCACGCGCTTATGGACCGCGATGAGGCCGCGACTGTTACGAGCACCCATAATGCGAAAACGAGAACCGAGCAACGAGCCAATGCCTTTGCAGCCGCTTTTTTAATGCCCGAAGAAGGGGTGCGGAATTTTCTGCATAGTGTGGGCAAAGGAAGAGGTGTCCGCAGGGAGGAAGCAGCGATGGATGCCGTTACTGAAGAAGGCATACACGGCGCATTGCGCAATCCTGCGCGTTCCCAGAATATAACTTATGTAGATGTGGCACTTTTGGCCCGACACTTTTGGGTAAGCTATGCTGCGGCGGTTTGGCGGTTGCGCGGTTTGAATCTCCTGGGGGCTAAACAGACCGAAACGCTTCTCGGCCAAACGGAAGAGGCCAATCGCTATTTGCATGCGGTAAACGCTTATACCAATTCAGAGAGTTCCGAAGACGAGGCACGTTGGAACCACAAATTGGATTGGCAGATTCTGGGGTTGGCTCTGGAAGCGTGGTGGCGTGGGGAAATATCACAGGGGCGATTACTCGAAGTGGGTCGCCTGTTGGATATTGAGGACGAGACGATCCTCAATCTGGCTAATTGAGGCTTTCTGAATGCAACAGAAAGGCCCAAAGCCGATTGTTCTAGATGCATCAGTGCTGCTGAATTTTGTGAAAATTGGTCGTATTGAATTGCTCGGGTATCTCGATACATCGGTCGTGTTGCTTGACCAAGTTCTCGATGAGGTGAGGCGTCCTGAACAGAGGGAGGCGGTTGAAGATGCCGTGAAGGCGGGAATACTTGATTTGCAAAGTGTTCGCAATCCGGTAGAGGTCGCTCTGTTTGCCAATCTTCGGGCAGACGGGCGACTCGGTGCGGGAGAATGTGCGGTTCTGGCTGTCGCGCTTATTCGGGATTGCGTCGCTGGACTTCAAGACCGAAAGGCGCGAGTTGAAGGGCAACGCAGGCGCGAAGATCTGGCACTCTGCCAGACTGAGGATTTGGTGCTGAATCTGATCCAATCGGGACACCTGACCATTGAAGAAGCCGACGGATTTCTCGTCGAGTGGGCGGCGAAACACCGTTTCAGGTCAAGGCTCACTAGTTTCTATGAGAAGTACCCAGACGAAAAAAAAGAGCAAGACAAATGACAATAAAGCACGTTGACCACCTTAAAAAAGAACAGATGAATAGAAGAATAAAGGTGTAGAACCGTCAAAAGTTTCAATCTGTATGCTATATTTTCGCATAGGTCAACAAACATCATTCCATAAACGCGACGCGCTCAACGCGAATTTCGTCGGCCTTCTCCATCGCTTGGGCAAGATCGTAGGCCGCCTGCATTCGATACCAGGTGGTTGCGCCACCGCCGAAGGCTTTGTCCAGACGAATCGCCATCTCGGGCGATATGCCAACCCGGCCATTCACAACATCCGATAGTTCTTCGTCGCCAACGCCAAGTTTTTGCGCGGCTTCGGCGACACTCAACCCAAGTGGCTTCAAGCAATCGCAGCGTACTGACAGCCCCGGATGGGGCGGATTCTTCATCGGCATTTTTTTCCTCAGTGGTAGTCAATATGTAGCACGGAGTACCTCGGTTCAATAGGCTCGATTATCTCCTCAAGGGCCTTAAGCTCCAAATCCAGTGCTTGTTCAAACAACTCCGCCGCCTGTTTCTCATTGCCTCGCCGCCGTTCTTGGTCAGCGAAAAACGCGACTTCCATAGCCTTATTGTGGATTGAAGTTAATCCACACCGCATCGCCGCACTGGGGGACATACTCATCTGGTTTCACCATATTTCCCTGCCTGTCGCAGGTCCAGTATCTACTTCACCGTGTAAGTTATGTTCTGTTACCTGAGATAGAAGATCGTCCAGCTTCAAGTTAGACGACTTCACAGATTCGATGACCAACTCCTTACCGCGCAGCGATAATTCCACGGGTGAATTGGGTTCAAGCCCGATCTGCGTAGCGAGCGGCTTGGGAATACGCAGGGCTAAACTATTGCCCCACTTCTGCACACGGGTTTCCATATTTCTTCCTTTGATTAGTATATACAGTGATCGAACTGACCGCTACCTCTAAAGCAGCCCGTTCGCCCTCCTACTCTTCTGCCAATTGGTATCGTACAGGAGAATTAGGCAAGAATGGCTAAGAATCTACAGAAAATGATTTTTGCTTCGAATAATAATCATCTAGGGCCTCTATAATGCGATCTAACAATTTTTCAAATCCCGAAAAACTAATCTTATCAGCCTTTGGTCTGACTACCTTTTTGGCAAAAATAGTCTTTCCATATGTATCGTCCGTGTTGCTCTTATTTCCGTACGTATCGTCCGTGTTGCTCTTATTTGATCGATCAAACTTCTTTCCATCTATAGTCGTTTCAAATAATTCTGATTCGAACAAGTCTTCTATACAAGATTTTGAATCCTCTCCGATCTCTGGCGTCTTTATAATATAAAGATTCTTGCGAAGATGATAGAATGATTCATTGGTTTTATGTGAAATACCAATTTGAAATTTTTGTTTTATGAGATTAAAAATATCTTTTGCTCCGTCGTCATTGTCGATTAGCAAGATTACAGGATGGGAAAAAGGCGCAAATTTGAATGGTTTAGTATTTTCTTCGTAATAACAGATAAAATTTTTTATATCGCCACCGCCACCACTAAGCTGAAGTATTGTTTTAGTTGTCCTTGAATATCTCATAAAACGAATCGCACTAGAAAATCTATCGTTGGCAAACTTCCCGAGCTTAGGATGATATTTTGACAATCGCGAAATTGCCGCACGCAAATAGATAGGATCAGTTTCTCCTTCTGTTAGAATCAATGGTTTTTTTAATGCTACAAAATGCTTGTAGAACAGAAACTTTCTATACAAGTGCCATACCGTGGGCCGTTCTTCCTCTTTTTTTTCTCTGAAATCAGCTCGATCTTTTATGTAATATATGTGGCTAAGAATGCCTTCAATTTTGTTCAAGCTATTCAAGGTGTTTTGGGGATCAGATATGTAATACTCTCCGGTCATAAATAGCCTATGGCAGATCGCACGTGCAGTCCTATAGTATTCAGATCTGATATTGACTTTTTTGTTGACTATCAAGCCAGTCGTCATCTGTCGTGATCCACGCCACTGCATCCGTGTTTTTTTATTATTTACCTTAAAACCAGCATGCTTTATCTCTTTCACTAAAGGCAAGCCAAGTTTCCAATGCGACGCTTTTTCCAAAATTGGTTCCGCTAACGCAGCGGGAAAATCTTTGCTATTCGTGGAAAAAGTAATGTCATCAGCATAGCGTGAATAGGTGCATCTACATTTCCCTGCTAATCGAAAGAGGCGCACATCAAGTAGGTGCCCAATCAAATTTGAGATAATTGGAGAACACGGACTGCCCTGTGGTAGCTCGTTCTTATGACAGGCAATTTGTGCGATAATTGTCGCGACTTTATCATTTAACTCAAAACGTTTGTCCTTTATAAAGAAGCCTCGAACTCTCCCGAAATTGATTGAAGGAAAAAAATCTTCGAGATCTAAGTTCAAGACATAGCGGCGGTTTTTATGTGTGGAAGCATTGGAGAAGATACTCAACGTGTCGCGACTTTTTTCATTTTTTAAAGCATCAATGTCCATTGAGCGAGCGCGTACAAAACCGTGAGCAAGCGGGTGACGGAATGGAGCGCATTTCTCTGCTTCGGCGATGCACTCGTAGAGTACGTTTGCTAATCTCCTCTGTACCATTTTCAACCGACATTCAGGTGCATTAATCAGTCGCGTACCTCCGTTGCTTTTTGGGATTTCGAAGGAGCGATATTTTTCGGTTTCTGGTAGGATATACAGCAGATATGAAACTGTCTTGGGTTGTACACCAAGGATATGTGCGATGTCTTTAAGTGTTTGAGCTTCTCGAATCTTCTTTAAATAGGCCATAGGACAAGTCGCAAGAAAACGGCTTACAGGCACTCCTATGCAAGCACGAAGTCACAACAAGATCAAAGACGACCCCTGCATTAAAGATTTGGATGGAGCAATAACGCATCCTAACATTACATCTTTTATCGCGATACGCGATACAGTTCTGCCTGTAAGCCGGAGGTAAAATAACAGGAAAATGCAGAGAAGTCAATAAAAGAAACTACCAAATCAAAGTCCAATGAACTACGATATGAATATTAAAATAAAAATCGCAAGCTCAAGTAGCAATTTCTTGATAAAAGATCGGATAAAAAGGGAGATACAGGTGGGGTGGATAGATATAAATTAGTCAGATAGTGCAGTGATTGCGACGCGCTCAACGCGAATTTTGTCGGCCTTCTGCATCGCTTGGGCAAGATCGTAGGCCGCCTGCATTCGATACCAGGTGGTTGCGCCACCGCCAAAGGCTTTGTCCAGACGAATCGCCATCTCGGGCGATATGCCAACCCGGCCATTCACAACATCCGATAGTTCTTCGTCACCAACGCCAAATTTTTGCGCGGCTTCCGCGACACTCAACCCAAGTGGCTCCAGGCAATCGCAGAGCACTGATAGTCCCGGATGGGACGGATTCTTCATCGGCATTTTGCTTCAAAGTGGCGATTGGACGAGTGTAGGGTGAGGGAAGTATTGTCTAAAGCACGAGTCATAAGGCGTGGCTGGATAAAAAAATCAGGATGTAGAGTCTTCGAAAGTTTCAATCTCATCTAATATCTTTTTAATTTTTCCCTTGCCTTTGCTCTTTTCGAGATATTGCCGGTAACTTGCTTCGGCATCGCGGATAAGTTGCTGATAGGTAATTACGCGGATATTTTTTGCATCCAAAAGACGTTCAGATTCTTGTCGTCTATCTGGTGTATCCCAATCATTGAGATCTTTTCCAACCAAGCAAATTGCCTCAATAGACTCGCTTTCCCTTGCTACGCCTAGCTGTTTTCTCAATGCACTTATGTATTTATCAACTTGTTCACCAAGACGAAAAGATGAAGTTTCAACAGACCCTCTCTTCAATTCAATAATCACATGCTTGCCCGATGTTTTCTTGTATCTGATATCCAGCCGTCCTCGTTTTTCTTCATCAGTCAGCTTGTCGGAGATTTTCTGAAATTCCGTAGTAACAGTCTGTTCCAATGTGGGTGTTTCCGTAGCTCTATCCCATGAGGGATCCAGTAGCCAGAGGTGATCGTAAATATGCTGTTGTATGACCTTTTCCCGCACATTATCGTCAATATGTTCAGACAATTTTTTTATGACCTCCAAGCGTCCCTCAGTAATTTGGTAATACCAAGAGGCTTCTATATCATCTAACTCGGAAAATAGTTTTACAGCAACTTCAAGATTGTCGATATCGAGTTGCTCCAGCTCATTTAACTTTTCCTTGTGATGCAAGTGTTCAAAAGCCAAAACCCCATGTTTGTAGAGCGTTTTTCTGTGATTCTCGTCGGTTGCTATTTTATTGATCCTGCCAAATAATTTCTTTGCAGCAGTTTTTGTACCTCCTCTTAACGACTCGTACCATTCTTTAACAGCGGGAATTTCCGTTGCTTTCTTCATTCCTACTTCATTCTTTAATTTTGCTCGTTCTATTGCCAAATATTTTAGTTCCTGTTCGACAAACCCCCTCAGTTGCACAAATCGCTCATCGCTCTGAATAAAATCCTGCCTGCTAGATGTGGCAATATCGTCTTCCTCCGTTGAGTCAAGAAAATCCGCCTCCAATTCGCCTATGACGAATTTTGTATATAAACCACCTTCTCGATACGAGTCTAAGATATCTTCTAGTGCAACCTTCCCTCTGGCGAGGATGGATATTTTGTTAAGATTATCCGCACCCTCCTGCAATGATCCCGATTCTTTCACTAGACCAATCCAGCCGCGAACAAAATATTGTTCTTGTTCATCTACTGTGTTTTTCTCTCGTTGAACCACATACTTCTCATCGTGCTTAAAATAAGACCTTTTGAAATCGCCGTACACTAAAGCGTACTCCAGTTTTCCGAAGTAGTTCCTATCATCCAGCGTTATTTTCCTCCCGTTGACGAACACTTGAAAATCATTAGAAATAACTGAAAACCGACGTGCCACGCGCTGCCGTAAATATTTTTCAAGAGACGCATTAACTCTTTTCTTCAAGTCGCTTAGAACGAGTACAGTGCCAGGATTATTAAGATCAACATTATCTGGTACATCTATGACAGGAGGATGATACTTTTCTTGTCTCTCAATAGCTTCTTGAATTTTTTCAACGTCCAGCTCAATTGCCAAAAAATCAGCGTTCGCTTTTTTTGTAAAGACACGCACTTTACCAGCAATAGACAAAACAGACAGCTTGCCAATGCCCTTTCTCCCCATAACGGGCCGCCCCTTCCTTTCTGTCAGATCGCCATTCTCTTGACTTCGGCGTTGGTAGCCAACGGTCAAAAATTTCTCGCGCAAATCTGCATCATCCATCCCACAACCATTGTCCTTAATAACAATTTCTTTATCAGAATTCGCTTCTTTTACGGATACATCTACTCGAGAAGCATCGGCATCCCAAGCATTGGCAATCAATTCCGCTAAAACAGCAGGAACATTGCTATACAGATTCAATCCCAGGTGATTGAGTACATTTAAGTCAATGTCCAGCGTGTACTCGTCAGACATTGTTTTTCGCCCTTTTTCTGATATGACCTACAATTGTTTTCCCGATAGCATACCCTAAAGACGGTGGAACAGCATTGCCAATTTGACGGCCCACTATCGAAAACGACGCTTTTTCGCCGGGCGCAACAAATTGATACTGTTCGGGAAAAGTTTGGATAATAGCCCCTTCTCTCAAGCTCAAAGCTCTGTCTTGTTCAGGATGCCCATAACGCCCAGTACCATAGCGATAAAACTGCGTGGTCAGCGTAGGTGCTAGCGCATCCCACTTCATACGACCATAAACGCTCCCATAGCTCAAACCACTATCTTTCTTATAACAATCGGGCAATAATTCAGCGGGCCAATCGCGCCAACTTCCGCCAGGCTTTGAAGCCCGAATGCGCTTTAGATTGACCGGCTCCAATCGCGAACAAACATGCAAAGGATCGGTCTCGCTTGATTGCCCGTGTTCAAGAGGCGGCAGTTGCCCAATTGCTTGCCTAACCGTTTTGGTTTTTTGAGGATCGGGCCTTGGCATATTAATCTCGCCCAACAAAGACGCCAGCATAACCAAACGGCTTCGACTCTGCGGAACCCCAAAGTGGGCACAGGATATAACCCCATCAGAAACGCGATACCCTGCATAGGCTAACTCGCGCTTAAACCGATTGTAAATTGGCTTATCCATGAGTTGCGGCACATTCTCCATTGAGACAACCTCTGGCCTACCCTCGAGAATTATTCGCAGAAATTCATCGATCAGATTCCACCTCGAATCCGACTGGTAAGACTTCATTTTGGCCGTATGGCTGGAGAACGGTTGACAGGGCGCACAACCGACAAGTACGCGATATGCTGTATCACCAAAATACTTTGAGACATCTGCAAAAGAGATTTCCCTGATATCCGCTTCAACAAAAGTTGCTTTACAGTTGTTTTCATAAGCGTAACGGCACGAGCCATCAATATCCAAACCGGCATCAACCGTGATTCCAGCCTGCTTTAGCCCATAGGTCAGCCCTCCAATACTACAAAACACATCAAACACTCTCACTTGCCTAGCTGTACCAAAGCAGATAGGCCGAAGCGCGGGCTGAGACGTATCGAATAGATTAAGAGATTCGCTCATGCAACCATCTCCAATGTACAACCTGCTTGCGAGCTTCACACAAGCAAGTTAGTTAAAGATTGGCCTGGGCGTGATTAGTTGTAGTCCAAAGCTACCGAGTACTGCGCGTAGGTTAAGTGCCTCTTCTAAAATCAAAATACCGCATATTTGAACTTTAGGCAAGAAAAAACTATACTTTTGTTCAGTAATACGGATCCGCACAGTTCACTGCGGTAGAGAGCCTTATCAAGGCTTTTCATTACCGGTGAGGACTGCTCAGTCTGCCATATCATCTTGCGACAATATACTCAAACTGTCGCCAAGCCGGCCTTTAGTCCAACCGCACTTCCCCTCCCGTCTCTTGGCTGCGGTAGATCCCATCGAGAATCTTCATCACCTGTAGAGATTGCTCCGGCGGCACGGGCGAGGGCCGCCCCTGGGCAATCGCCGCGGCGAACTCCACGCATTCCTGCGCGTGGGCTTCAAGGCCGTCGTACATCAGCATGAGCTTGCGGTCGTACTGCTGGCGGGTCTGGTTGTTGCTCTCGCAAATTGAGCATTGGGGCCAATGGGCGCCGCCGCGAGTGCCGTAGAGCCACATCTGCATGTCCTCGCCTTGAGTCGGGTGATGTA
This sequence comes from Candidatus Latescibacterota bacterium, assembly GCA_965221515.1. GTDB lineage: Bacteria > Latescibacterota > UBA2968 > UBA8231 > UBA8231. The sequence continues at coordinate 687,888 of OZ244897.1, read as the reverse complement.
ACAGCCAACTCACCTCCAAAACGAGCGTGGCGCCGTTGTCAAAGCGCACAAAAGCCGCGGCAAAATCTTCAACATCGTAGTGGGATGGAATCGGCTGGCGACCCCATTGACTGAACGCCCCTTCTTGGTGGGCCAATTCAGCGCGGGCCACGCCCGAAATGGCCACCGGCTCGGGGTGCCCCATAAACCACAAGGTCAGGTCGAGGATGTGAACCCCAATGTCGATGCAGGGGCCGCCGCCGCTGTGCTCTTTGAGAATAAATCCGCCGCCGATTGGCGCACCCGCCCGGCGCAACATCCAACTGCGGGCGTGATAAATGTCGCCGAGCGCACCTGTTTCTATCTCGGCCTTCAGCGCACGGGACGAGCCCTGAAAGCGAAAGTGCTGCGCTGTCATCAGTTCCTTGCCCGCGGCATCGCGCGCCGCGATCATCTGGCCAATATCCTCGGGCGTGGGAGCCAAAGGCTTTTCGCAGATCACATGCTTGCCAGCCGACAGCGCGGCTATGGCCAACGGGGCGTGATACATGTTGGGCGTGCAAATGTCGATAATGTCGATGTCGGGGTCGCTGAACAGCGCCTCCGGGTCGGTGTGCAGCTTGGTAATCCCGTTTTCTGCGCCAAAGCGCCGCAGCGCATCCTCGCTAACATCGCTACCAGCGATCAACTCCGCTTCGCTAGCAGCCTCCCAGCCGGGAATGTGCGTCCGGGCGATCCCGCCGACGCCAACGATACCTACTTTGAGCGTGCTCATGGCTTATCCTTGTTTTGGTTGTGGTTTGATTTATGCGAAAAAGTGATTGTTAGGTTCAAATCTGCGTCAGGGCTTCCGCTGGCATCCACCCGCCGAGACCATTGGCCAGCCGCACCAGCATCCACCCGCCCTCCTGCCGCACCAAGCGCACCTTGGTACCCTCGTGCGCGACAAAAACTTCCGTCTGTCCGCGATCGGGGCCAGAACGCGCGTGCGCGACAGCAACCGTGACGATGGCTTCGCTGGTCTGTGCCTGATGGCGCAGGCGCGTTCCCAGCCACAGCGCAGCTCCGACGCTGAGCCCCGCACAGAGCAAAAATCCAGTTAGCCACAGTACGCCAGGGCGCGTCGGCGCCAATAGCCAGCGAACCCCCAAGACAAAGGCCGCGAAAAACGGCACGGCAAACAGCAGGCTGAGCTGATTGAACGTAGGCCAAAAATAGGCGGCCACCAGCGCAGCCACTAGCACGCTGAGACCATCCTCGGTCTGCGGGTCGCGGTCCTGCTTGACGAGGTTGGCAAAGCGCAGATTGGCTTTTATGTCTTCGTCGTGTGGGAGCAAGCGCTGCGCCCGCTCGTACCAGACAATCGCTTCGCCCAGCTTACCGGACTTGAAGCAGGCATTGCCCAAGTTGTAGTAGAGCCAAGCGTCTTGCACCCCAGCTTCTACTACCGCCAAGTAGCTGCGCCGCGCCGCCGCAAAATCCCCGTCTCGATAGAGCGCATTGGCCTCGTTGTACTGTCCGGCCGCGGCCCCGGCGTCGAGTTGCGTGCTCAACAAAAACAACAGCGCCAATGCGCGCATCATATCCGTTTCTCCAAACCTGCGATCACTGTTCCAGCCAACTGCCGCGCCGCCGCCCTATCCGTGGGTGGGCCACCCGCAGGGGCAAAGCGCGCAAAGTCGCAGCGCGTCAGCAGGTCGCGCAACGCATCAATTGTCTCGGCCTCGACTTGGTGCGCGGCCAAGACTTCGGCGCAGACTTCAATAGTCAGGCCGGCCGCGGCGAGGTTGAGACGATCGGCGACAAACTCCAGGACGGCAGCGCGGACCTCGCCGTAGAACTCGGCCTCCGTGCCAGCCGCCAGCAAAGCCTCGGCGCGGGCTAAGCGGTGGCCAGCTTCGCCTTTGGCCCGGCGCTGACGTGCGTATGCCACATCCCCCTGCAAGCGCCGCTGGTGACGCTGCCACACAAGCAGGGCCAAAAAGGCAAGGGGCAGCACACCCTGCAAGGTCCAAAACCAATAGCTCTGGTGCAGCATGAAAGCCGCGCCGAGAGCTTCGATGTCGGGCTTGATGTAGCGAATGTCTTCCCCGACGGCCTCAATGTCGCGCCGGCTTAGCCCGTAACTGACTCCTTCCTCTTCGACGCTCCCTTCGCTGTGAATAACGATGGGCGCCGATGCAAGCACCTCGTAGCGCCCTTGGTGCGGATCGAAGTACGCAAAGCGCAGCGGCGGGATGTTCAGAGTGCCGCCCTGCTCGGGGATTAGGATGTACTCGAAGAGGCGACGGCCTCCGTACACGCCGTTGGTAGTGCGCTCTTCTTCCTCGACTTTGGGATCGTAGAGTTTGACGCCAGCGGGCGCATCGACTGGCAAAGGCTGCACCGCGGCTATGTTGCCCTCCCCCTCGACCAACACCCGCAATGTCACCGGATCCCCGACGGCGACTTGCGTCGGCTGGGCCTCGACGCTGAGTTGGAAGCGCCCCACCGCGCCGGTAAATTCCGCCGGGCGGCCCGGTGCCGGCAGCGGCTGGACCTCGATTTGCAATTCCTCGCTTTGCAGGAGCAACGAGCGCGAACGGCCAAAAAATGGATCGCCAGCAAAGAAGTCGTCGAGCAAGCCACCGCGGCGCGAGCGCTGGTGGGGAATGTCGCAAGAAACGGCCAATGTGCCGACAGCGTGAGTGCCGGCGCTGGTGGGAAAAAGGGCTACGCGCCGCAGGGGCGCGACGTTGAAGGATACGCCGTCGCGCACTTCTTGGTGCGAATCTAGCTGTTGAGCGACAAAGAGGTCTTCGGTCCAGAACCCGACAAAGGTGGGTAGCTTGTTGAAGCTGACGTTGCGCGGTTGGATGCGGTAAAACAGATCGTAGGACACGGTGATCTGCTGTCCCACATAAGCCCGCTGGTGGTCGGCGCGGGCCAACACGAAGATGGGCTTGTCTGCTTGACCGGCTGCTTGTGCACTGCTAGTGCCGCTGACGATCTCAAGGGTAATAGGCTTGGTCTGATAGTACTCGCCGTCCATTGCTAGCTGGAGTGGACCAATAGTAAAGGTGCCAGCCTGCTTGGCATAGAGCACGTAGGTTAGCTCGCGGGTATAGCTAATGTTGGAGAAATTGCTCATCTCCATGCGCGTGCTAGTCGCCGGCCCCTCGATGTGGAAATCCTTTAGGTCGAATGCTGGCGTCACCTGCCCCAACTGCTCGTCTGAGGCGATGCGGAGCGTCAGGCGAATCGGCTCGCCCTCATTAGCGCGCGTGCGATCGACGGACGCCTCAAACTGAATCGTCGTCGCCGCCGCGCTGGATACCGCTAGCACCCACAGCACAAACGATATGGTCAGCCGCGCTTTCACCAGTCTCTTGCCTGCGCTTTACCAGTGGCGCGAAATCGGTGCTGTTGCGCTTCCAACTCGCGGTTTTTGAGTGCATCCATCAGTTGCTGGGCTTCCTCGGGACTAATAGACTGCTGCTCGGCGGGCTGCTGTTGGTCTTGTTCCGAATCCTGTTGCTGTTGGTCTTGCTGCTCGGCATCCTGCTGCTGTTGCTGCTGTTGGTCTTGCTGCTGGTCTTGCTCTTGGTCTTGCTGCTGTTGCTCTTGCTCCTGCTCTTGCTCCTGCTCTTGCTCCTGCTGCTCCTCTGAATCCTGCTGCTGTTGCTCTTGCTTTTGTTGCTCCTGCAACTTCTCTAGCGCCAATTCCAAGTTCACCTTGGCGTCTTCGTCGTCAGCGTTTAGTTCCAGTGCCTGCTTGTACGCGGCGACAGCCTGTTCAAACGCCTGCTGCTGAAAGAAGCTATTGCCCATGTTGTAATGGGCCTGCGCTTGGATTTTTTTTGGCTCGGCGCTGAGCACCCGCTCGAATTCTCGCTGGGCTTGCTCGTACTCGCCGCGCTTGAAAAGCGCACCCCCGACATTGAAGTGCAGCTCGGGCGCGTCGGGCCGTTCGAGGAGCGCGTCGCGGTAGAGTTGCAGGGCCTGCTCGTACTCGCCGCGCTGGTAGTGCTCCAGTGCCGCGGCACTCTTGCTGGCCACCAAATCGCCCACGGTCGCCCCGCAGGCGAGCAGCCAGACCGCCAATAAAACCCACCGGGTATCCATTAGGCGAACCGTCCTTGCCACTCGCGGGTCTGCACCCGCGCATCGCCTAACAACGCCTCGGCAAAGAAACAGCACAGGGCCAACAGTAAGGGCCATTGGAAACGCTCCTGATAGCGGGTGAGGCGGGTCGAGCCAATTTCGCGTTGATCCATCTGGGCGATCTGGTCGCCCAAAGCATCCAATTCCGCGCCCCCCAAGGTCGTGCGAAAGTAATCGCCCCCGGTCTCCAGCGCCATGTCCTGCAAGGTGCTCTCGTCGAGCCGGGTTTTGACGTATTGGCCGCGCTGGTCTTTGTGAAAACTCACGCCGCCATCCTCTTGAGTGGGAATGAGTTCGCCATCGGGCGTCCCCAATCCCAGGGCAAAGATACGCACGCCCTGGGCGGCAGCGGCCTGCGCGGCGGCCAGCGGCTGCCCCAGGTGATCCTCGCCATCGGTGAACAGCACGATGGCCTTGTGCTGGCCCTCATCTGCGGCAAACGAGCGCGTGGCCAGCCGCACCGCGTCGCCAATGGCTGTCCCCTGGACGGGTATGGCGCCGGCGTCCAGCACATCGAGAAACATCTCCACCGCGCCGTAGTCGGTCGTCAGCGGACATTGGACAAAAGCCTGGCCAGCAAAGACCACCAACCCAACCCGGTCGCCTCGGAGCAAGTCCAACAGACCGCGAATTTGGTATTTGGCCCGCGCCAGGCGACTCGGTTTGACATCCTCGGCCTGCATGCTGCGCGACACGTCGAGCACCATCATCACATCGACTCCCTTGCGCTGGGCCATCTCGAGTTGCGTGCCAAATTGCGGGCCAGTCAGCGCGAGAATCGCAAAGAAGGTCCCCAGTCCTAATAGGACACACTTGACCACTTGACGGTTGCGACTCAGGTTGCGGGTCAGCTTCTCGGCCAGCGGGCCGCGGGCAAAATGGGCCAAGGCGCGGCGACGCGCCCACAGCGCCCAGGCCAAAAAGGCCGCCAAAAAAGGCAGCAGCAACAAAAGCCAAAAGTTGTATAAGTTGGCAAAACGCATATAAATAACTCAGGGCAGTGAGCGGAAGCGGGTATGGGCTAGCAGCATCTCCACCAACAGCAGGCCCAAGCCTGCATAGAGAAAATAGGCGAAGCGCTCCGAGTAGTTCAGGTGGATGGCGGATTCGATCTCGGTCGCCTCTAACTGGCCGATCTCGCGGTAGATGGCCTCTAGCTTTTCCTCGCTAGTCGCCCGAAAGTACTGGCCGCCGGTGCGCTCGGCCACTTCCTGTAAGGTCTCCTCGTCAATCTCCACCTGTACGGTCTGATAGCGGGTGCCGAAAACCCCGCGCACGGGCCGGCGAATCTCCCCATCGCTGCCCACGCCAATCGTATAAACCCGAATGCCCACAGCCGCAGCCACTTCAGCCGCGGTCAACGGCTCGACCTCGCCGGCGTTGTTGACGCCATCGGTCAGCAAGATAATCACCTTGCTCTCGGCATCCGAGTCGCGCAGGCGGTTACAGGCGTTGATTAGCGCCATGCCAATGGCCGTGCCATCCCATTCCTCGCTGGCGATTTCCACACCTTGGAGAAATTCCAACAGCACTCGATAGTCGAGGGTCAGCGGGCACTGGGTGAAGCTCTCGCCGGCAAAGACCACCATGCCGATGCGGTCGCTGTGGCGGCCGGAGATAAAGTCGGCCACCACTTCCTTGGCCACCTGTAAGCGGCTCTTTTGGCCCTCGTCTAGGTCGTTTAGTTCCATGCTCGACGAGATGTCTAACGTCAGCATAATGTCGATGCCCTCGCCCGATATTTCCCGTACTTCGCGCCCGGCTTGCGGGCGGGCTTGGGCCGCGATGAGGCAGCCCAAGCCGAGTATCTTCAAGACGATGAGGCCGTGTCGGAGCTTGGTCCACACCGACGCGGTGGCGCGCCGCAATACGCCGAGGTCGGAAAACTGCACACTGCTCTGGCGATTTTGGTGCGTACGCACATAGTTGTAGAGCAAGACCGGCAACAGCAGCAGCAACAATAGCCACTCGGGATTTTCAAACCGGATGTTCTGCATGAGTCTCAGTAGTGCGGGCTGCGACCGCCGCTTCAATCGCCCGCAATAGGGCTAGCCCGGCGTCTGGTGCGCCCTCAGCCGCGGCCAGTGCCGGATGAAAGCGGGCGAATTTTACCAAGTCGGCCGCGGCCAAATAGTCAATGATTTGCTGCCGAAGTGCGTTATCGACTTCAACCTCCCGCAAGGCGTTTGCCAACTCAGCCGTGGTCTGCTCCATCGCCTCAATCGCCAAGCTCTGCTCCAAGAAGCGGCGCAGATTTTCCGACAGCAGCGAGTAGTATGTTTTGAACTCGCCGCGCGCCAACAGGCCGCTGGCGGCAATGCGCGCGAACTCAGCCGCGTAGTCTATCGGCTCGGGTGGGGGCGGAGGCTTGGCAGTGCGGGTGCGGCGACGCCAAAGCCAAACGCCGCCGAGCGCGCAAAGCACTAGCACTAGCAAGCCAAGTGCGACGACTACCCACAACGGCACGCCCCCACTGATAAACACCGGCGGTTTGATGTCGCGCAGTTGGTCCTCCCCTTCGCCCCGGGCGCTGACGACCTCTATGGCCAAGGGGTGCGTCTCGCGCAGGAGCGTATCGCCGGCAGCGGCGACAAACGGCACGGGCACGGCCGGGACCTCGTGCAGCCCCAACTCGTAGAGACGCAACTCGCACTCTTGCCCTAGCGCGAAACCAGCCTCAGTCTCGCGTTGGTGCCAACCGGTGCAGCGGGGGGAAAAATCCCGCAGAATGTGGGGCAGGTCCGGGGCTTCGGGATGTGCGGTGGCGTCGTGGTGAAGCGTTAGCGTCAAACGAATGGGATCGCCGACCCGAGCAGTCGCGGTGTCCAAGGCCGCCTCGGCCCGAGGAACCTGGGCGGGCAGCCCCTCGGCGAGAACTACTAGCGCGGCGAGCAGACCGCCGATATACATTACGGACTGTCAGCGCTGCCGTCGTTGGGGTCTTCTTCGCTGCTAGCAGCGGGTGCCGCCGGCTTTGGGGGGGCTTGCGCCACGTCGTCTAGGCCCAAGTCCAACTCGGCGAAGTCGTCGCCACTGACAATGTACACTGCGTCGTCCCCTTCCTGCTGCAGGTACGAAATCCCGGCCGCTTGGCTAAAACGCGCAGCCAGCACGGTTTGCTCGGCGCCGCGGAGTTCGATGCTGAAAGCCGACGCAGCCTCGGCCGGCAATTGCTCGGCAAAATCCGCGACTTCAAGTTGCTCTAGGTCGCTGAGCAGACTGTTGAGTTTCCACGACTTAGCGTCGCGTCCGCCAGGCTCGGACAAGTGCCACACACCGCTGGTATCCTTATCGGCCGCAAACGCGGTCGCAGCCCCGCGCGCCAAGACGATGCGCTCTACCTGGTCGCGCGCAAAGCGCAAAGGCTTTTTGTCGCGGAGGTCGGCAATGCTCTTGGTAAGCTCTTGCACCAGCGTCGAATCGACCAAGAAAACTTGCGGCCGGCTGGCGTCGCGGGCGTACCAACGGCCTTGTTGGTCCGCGCCGCCAATGGCCAAGCGCTTCTCGGCGCGGTCGGCGCCGACGAGCAAGGCGAGCTCCACCTGCGAGGCGCGTTCGCCCAAGCCATAGCCAGCCAAGGCGGCAGTATCTGGATCTTCGGCGATAAAAGCCTCGATTTCGGCTTGGTCTATTTTGTCGAGCAGAGCGTCTATCGCGTCGGCGTCGGCGCGGGCTGAGACCGGCTCGCGCAATTGCCAGCCCGGCTCGGTGTGCGCCAGCACGACTGCGCCGCCGGCGCCCCACCGTTGCACTTGCTGCACCTCGTCTTTGGCAAAGGCCAGCACTCGGCGGTCGCGCAGGTCAAAAGCCTGTTTGTCGAGGTTGTCGAAGCGCCAAGCGCGCACTACGAAAATCTCGGGATTGTCGCCTTGTATTTGGGCATAGGTGAAGCGGTCGGTCGGACTGTCGGCCCCGAAAGCCACCACCTGCTCGGCCCCGTCTGCGGTTTGCAGCCGCACTTTGAGCCGCGGCGCGTCAAGCCCGTACTGGGCGGCTTGTTCGGCGCTGGCCGCCGCGCTATCGACGACCACCTTTTCCCGCTCGCACTCGCGCAGGTTGCGCAAGTAGCGCTCAACGGCCTCTTGGTCCGCGCCGTCGGTCATGGGCTCGCTCAGGTTCCAGCCGCTCGTCCCTTTGTCCAACACCAAGGCAGCGCTGCCGCGCAACAACTCGATTTGCTGGGCGTCGCCATCTTGGAAGACGAATAGCTGCTTGGATTTTTCGGCAGCTTGGCGGCGCTCCTCGCCGCCTTTGATCTCGTAGAAATAAACAAAAGCCAATAGCACCACAAAGACGGCACCGATTGCGACATTGGTTTTGAATTTCATGCTAGCTCCTCTTGGACAAAGACCTTTTTAATCCACACGAGAATGGCTGCGTTGACCACAAAAACCGCGGCGTAGAGTAGTTGGACTGTCTCGTTGGGAATCAGCGAGAAACCAAGGCCGGCACCGGTGAAAATCGTCAGCGCAACCACGCCGGCACACAACGCCGCAAACACCAAGCCAGCTTGCCAAGCCCACGCTGCGTGCCGATAGAGACCGTAGCCAATGGCCGCCGAGGCCAAAGCCGCGATCAACTTGAACTCGCCTTCAAAGACAGCCCCCTCACTGGTGGCAATGATGCCGCTGATAAAAAAGAACATCGCATTGCCCCAGAAGGTGTACACCAGCCACGAGACAAAGCCGTCGGCATAGGTCTGATAGCCGCGCCGAAGCACCATGACCATGCCCGACAACGCGACGGCAAACGGCACGATGAACACCGACACCCAGAGAATGACCGCGCCCTGATTGCCGATCAGGTTGATGGGGTTAAAGGCCGGTTGCTTGTCGGCGATGGTCAGGCGGTCTTCGTCCTCGGTGAGCCAACTGACACTGCTGAGCACCAGCTCGCCATTGGCCTGTTGGGCAAAGTACTGGTTGGAGGCAAAATCCGCGTCGCCGATGACCACCAGTCGCGTCCGTCCTGCGGGTGCCACGCTGGTATCCACATCTGCGGCCACGGCCACGGCCAGCGGCACCGGGCCGCGAACATCCATTTCCGGGTCGAAATCCACCTCGCCGCCCTCGCCCATTATCGGCGCCAGGTCCACTTCGCCCCAACTGCTTTTGTGGGTGTAGGCCAGCGCGGCAATATCAGGCTCCTTGAGCCGGTGTTCGGTCAGTTGCACCGAGCGCGCCAGCGGAAAGAAGCTCATCGTGCCGGCCGCTAGCTTTTGGGTGATCGGGTGATCGCCGTAGTTGATGACCACCGGAACCGAGACATCCGCGCCAAAAAGCTGGCCCAAGCCGCTCAAATCGACGACGAAGTCCTGCCCCAACTCGACTGAGTACTCGTTTAGCAACGCCTCGAGCCCAGTCGGCTGGCCCGGGTCGAGCAACAACAGCGCACTGCCCCCGCCAGCTAAGTATTGCCGCAGCCCTTCGGCCTCAGCCGCGGCAAAGCGCTCCTTAGGTGCCAAAACCACCACTAAGGTCGCGTCGTCGGGCACCGGATCGGCGAGCGTCAGCCCTCCTTCGACCGCGAAGTTGAGCTCCTTGAGGCGGCTCTTGAGCGTGGAATAGCCCAGCTCATCTACTTGGTCGAGCTCGGCCTCGCCGTGGCCGCTGGTGAAATAGGCCCTGAGCTGGCGGCCTTTGAGCGCCTTGAGAATGGCATTGCTCAACGCCTCTTCGCTCTGGGCGGTGATGCGCTCGGTGCGCACCTGCCCTTGGTCGATCACTTCAATGATCGAGGTCCCGCGCTCGCGGATGTTGTTCTGCTCAACGCGCAGCCGATTTTTTTGCGGATCGAGCAACTCGTAGTCGAAGTTGGACGACGCATAGCTGTATTCCTTTAAGAGATCTTCAAAGCGCTTGTTCTCCATCTCGCCCATGAAGGTTTTGACGCTGACGTACTGGCCGTTGTCGGCAAGCGGCGCGAGGAGTCGTTGCGTGTCGTTGGAGAGCGTAAACAGCGCGTCGGCGGTCATATCCTGGCGGAAGTGGTAGCGGTCGCCGAGGAAGTTGACCAGCGCGGCAATGCCGAGCGAAATCACAATGCCCAACCCGGCCGCGCTCAAGTCGGCCAAGCTCCAGCGCCCCTTGCGCGAGACGACCACCATGCCGACTAAGGCGATCAGCCCTGGGTAGCCCACCACGCTGATCCAGAAAATCCACTCGCCATCGCTTTCGGTCAGGGCGATGGGATTGTGGCCTGGCTCGCGGGGGCGGATCGAAATGAGCGCCTCGTCCTCGGCCAGCCAACTCAGGGCATTGAGCACCAAGTCGCCGTTGCCCTGGACGCCGAAGTATTGGTTGGTGGCAAAGTCCGAATCCCCAAAGACGACCAAGCGGCCCCCGGCGTCGGTGTCGCGGGCGGCTACCGCCAAGGACACCGGGCCGGGCTGATCGACGCCCTCGTCGAGCTTTACCGTCTGGTCGCCCTCGCTGGTGAGCACGCTCAAGTCGGTCTCGGCCCAACCGGCCTCCGAGGTCATAACCAACGGGCCGCCCTCGCGACCGCTGCCCTCGTCAAAGCGCACTGAGCGTCCGAGTTGGAAGAAAGTCATCACACCCTGGTGCTTGCGCGTGACCGGATGATCGCCGTAGGAGAGGGCAACTGGCGTGGTAAAGTCGAGGCCAAAAAGCGAGCCAATGCCGCTGGTGTCGATGACGAAATCGTCGCCGACGGCCACACCCCACTCGCCCAACAGCTCGGCTAGGCCGCTGTCGGCGAGTGGATCCAAGAGCAACAGCACGGCACCGCCTGCTGCTAGGTAGGAGCGCGTGGCTTCGACTTCCACTGGCAACAAGGGCGTGCGCGGACCCGCGATGACCAGCACGGCGCAATCTTCGGGCACCGCCCCCTCGCGGGCGAGGAAGAGCGAATCCTCGACCGCATAGTCGATCGCCCCCAATTGGACCTTTAGTTGCTCCAGCCCATCGGGTTGGTTGGCCAACTGGCGCTCGCCGTGCCCCACCGTTAAATAAATCCGGTCTTGGCGCTCGCGCGTCAGCTTGAGTAGCGAGTTGACGATCTCGCGTTCTTCGAGTTCGGTGATTTGCTGTTGTTTGTCGCCGCTTGCCAAGACTAGGGTGTCGTAGCGGCGGATGCCGTAGTCCTCGGTGCGGCGCGGGTCGCGGTCTGGGTCGATGAATTCGTAGCTGAAGCGGGTGTTGTACGTTTCCAACTCGGCCAGCAGCAGCTCGAGGTCGGCGTTTTCTCCCCCCTCCATAAAGGCCAGGGCGTGGACATCCCGATCTAGTGCCTTGAGCGTCTCCACCGTCAGGTCGGCGAGGCTGTGCAAGCGCCCCTCAGTCAAATCGAAGCGCTCGGGATAACGGTTGCCCAAAAAATTGACCATGGCCACAATGCCGAAGACCATGATGCCGCCCCAAAAGGCGTTGAGCCAGCGGCCGTACTGGCGAAAAAGTGCCGGGTTAAACAGCCCGGCCGCAGCGACCATTAGGGCACCCAATACCAAGTTGAAAAGCCCAATTGAGCCGCTCTCGGCATTGAGTAAATAGGCGAGGCCGCCGGCGACCATCAAAGCCGCGCCGACCAGCCCCAAGGGCGTGGTATATGCCTTCATGCTCAGCGCCTCCATCTCCGCGATTCAATGACGCGCGTGGTCAAAAACAAGCAAAAGAAGGTAAAGCTCAGGTAGAACACCACATCTTTGGTGTCGATGACCCCGCGCTGGAAATCTTCGAGGTGGGCGATAAAGGAGAGGTACTGTAAAATTTTGGCGGCTGTCGGACCGGCAAAGCTAGCCGACCAGTCAATGAGCCAAAACAGCAGCAACATGCCAAAGGTCAACAGCACGGCGACGATTTGATTTTCAGTCAACGCCGAGGCCAAGATGCCGACTGAGATAAAAGTCGCGCCGAGAAACAAGTAGCCTAAATAACCAGAAAAAATCGGCCCCCAATCGGGCGAACCGTACACTTCGAGAATCACAAAGTAAATAAGCGTCAGGCTGACGATGATGCCGTAAAGCGAAAAGCAAGCCAAGAACTTGCCCAACATCACTTCGACGGTGCGCAGCGGCGAGGTCATCAGCAATTCGATGGTGCCCGATTTCTTCTCCTCGGCAAACAACCGCATGGTCAGCATCGGGATGACCAACAACCAGATGAAGTCCATGACCGCAAAAAATTGGGTTACGACCATCTCGTTGAGATTGAGTGCCGGCATCCCTCCCATCCCCATCTGCGCCCGCTGGCCAAACTGCAAGCACCAGAGGTTGAACTGCATCAGGATGTTGCGAAACAGATAGCCCGAAAGAAACAAAAAGACGCCGGCGATCACATAGGCGACCGGCGAAACAAAATAGGAGCGCATCTCCTTGGTGTACACGGCGGCAAAATTACGCATTTTAAGCTGCTACCTCCTCGCTAGTCAGGCTCAGGAAAATGTCTTCGAGGGTCATGTCGAGCGGCCGCAATTCGCGCAGGCCGAATCCGCTTTCCACGACCTTGCGGGTCAGGGCGTCGCGCACGTCGGCGCCGGGGGCACTGGTCACTACATACTCGCCCTCCTCGCCACTGGATTCTACCTCCAGCACGCCCTCTAGCTGGCCGATCATGCCCAGCACTTGCTCGCTGGGGCCGTCTATGTGGGCGCGCAGCACCTCGCCCTCCTTGAGCTGGGCCATGAGGCTTTCAGGGGTGCCCTGACCGGCGATGCGGCCGTTGTTGATGATCGCCAGTTGTCCGCAGGTCATGCTCACCTCCGGTAGAATGTGCGTGCTGAGAATGACCGTGTGATCACCGCCTAGCCCCTTGATGACCTCGCGGATTTCGATGATCTGCTTGGGGTCTAAGCCGACAGTCGGCTCGTCGAGAATAAGCACTTCCGGCTCGTGGACGAGGGCCTGAGCCAAGCCGACGCGCTGCCGGTAGCCCTTGGACAGGTGGCCGATGACGGTGTGGCCTTGGTGGGCAATGCCGGTTTTTTCCATCGTGTCGTCAATTCGGCTGTTGAGCATCGCGCTGGGCACGCCCTTGATTTTGGCCACAAAGCGCAGATAGGCGTTTACCGTCATATCGTGGTAGAGCGGCGGCTGCTCGGGCAGGTAGCCAATGCGCTTGCGCACCTCCATCGACTCTTCGGCAATGTCGAAACCGGCGACTTTGGCTTCGCCCTGCGAAGGCGGCAGATAACAGGTAAGCATGCGCATCGTCGTGGTCTTGCCCGCGCCATTGGGCCCGAGGAAACCGAGGATGACGCCCTGGTCAACGTTGAAGGACACATTCTCCACGGCGACGACATCCCCGTAGTGCTTGGACAGTTCGCGTACTTCAATCACGGTACTTTCTCCTTAGTGTCGCTGCATCCGCGTGCGAAAAAAGTGAATAAGGGGTTCGACGTAAGGGCGCGACAGATCAATCGCGATTTCGTCCACGCCCGCTTTGTGCAATAGACTGCTGCGGCACTCGGCGATGGCCTGCTGTTCGGCGGCGAAAAACGCCCGCACCCCCTCGTGCCCGCTATCGACGAGTACCTGTTGGCCGGTCTCGGCGTCTTGCAGATTGATAAAACCAACATCGGGTAGCTCCCACTCGCGCGGGTCGCTGACCACCACCGCGATCAAGTCGTGGCGCTGGCTCAAATGCCGCAGCGCTGGCTCGTAGCCTTGATCGAGAAAATCGGAGATAACAAAGATCACACTGCGGCGATGGAGGACGCGGCTGAGGTACTCTAAGGCTCCGGCGATCGAAGTCTTGCGTCCCTGCGGCTGAAAGTACAGCAACTCGCGCAGGACGCGCAGGACGTGCTTGCGTCCTTTCTTTGGCGGCACGAAGACTTCGACCTCGTCGGTAAAAATGAGCAAGCCCACTCGGTCGTTGTTCTTGATTGCGCTAAAGGCCAGCAGCGCCGAGACTTCAACCCCTATTTCCCCCTTCATCTGCTGCTGCGAACCAAAGGCCCCAGACGCACTGGCATCGACCACCAGTATCGCGGTCAATTCGCGCTCTTCGTCGAATATCTTGACAAACGGCGCCCCCTGTCGCGCCGTTACGTTCCAGTCGATGTGGCGCACATCATCGCCGGGCTGGTATTCGCGCGCCTCGGCAAACTCCATCCCCCGCCCTTTGAACGCCGAGTGGTATTCGCCGGCCAAAAGATTGTTCACCATGCTGCGGGTGTGAATCTCGATCAGGCGAACTTTGTCGAGTATCTCTGTGGGAATCACGGCTCAGCTCGCTTGGGCTTTAGGGAACTTCGATGTGGTCGAAAAGCTGTTGCACGATGTGATCGCTGTCGATTTCCTCGGCCTCGGCCTCATACGAGGCTATGATCCGATGCCTGAGTACATCGGCTCCTATGGCCTTGACATCTTCTGGGCTGACGTAGCCGCGCCGCTGGATGAAGGCGTGGGCGCGCGCCGTGCGAACGAGGAAAATAGCCGCCCGAGGCGAAGCCCCATACTCGATCAGCGGCGCCATGTCGGCCAGCCCGTAGTCGGCCGGTCGCCGGGTGGCTTGGACCAGATCGACGACGTAATTTTTGATCTTGTCGTCGATATAGACCAGCTCTGCTACCTGGCGGAGGCGGCGGATTTGGTCGATACTCACCGCTTGCTCCACTTCTATCGGGCTGTCGTTGGCCATGCGGTCTAAGATCAGCCGTTCTTCGGCCCGCGATGGATAGTCAACTCTCACTTTGAGCATGAAGCGATCAACTTGGGCTTCTGGCAACGGGTACGTTCCCTCTTGATCAATCGGGTTTTGGGTCGCCATGACCAAGAACGGATCGTCGAGGGCATAGGTTTCCTCGCCGATGGTCACCTGCCGCTCCTGCATGCACTCCAGCAGCGCACTCTGCACCTTGGCCGGGGCGCGGTTGATCTCGTCGGCCAAGATCAAATGGGCAAAGATCGGGCCTTTCTTGGGTACGAAGACCCCTTGGTGCTGGTTGTAAATGGTGGTTCCAGTCAAATCGGCGGGCAACAGATCGGGGGTAAATTGGATTCGCTTGAACTGAGCGGCCACGATCTTTGCCAGCGTCGCTACCGTCAGGGTCTTGGCTAGCCCGGGTACTCCTTCTAGGAGAATGTGGCCATTGCACAGCAACCCCATCAAGATGCGCTCCACCATAGCGCGTTGGCCGACGATGACCCGGTCCATTTCCTGCAAGATGCGATCTACCACTGCGCTCTCGCGCTGGACCTGGTCGCTAATGGCGTGGATGTCTATTGTCGTCTGCGTCATCGGTTGTATTCTCGATATGCTTTGAGCCTTAGCCAATAAAAAACCGCCCTGCGGATTCGCAAGCGGCTGGCCTCATCTGCCTCAAACCTCTATGGTAACTTCTAATGGGTCAAGGAGTAGCGACCTCATCCTGAAATTGGACCCATTCTTGGGGCGTGCGCCCGACGTTGGGCAACAGGTGTCGGGCACTGGTTGCGAGTTCGGAATCAGGGTAGTTGTCAATCACGCGCTGATAGGCCCGCCGCGCTTGCTCCAGATCGCGGATGTACTCCTCGTATATAAAGGCGATCATAAACTGGGCTTCGTCCCCGTGCCCGCTAGCGGGATATTCGGCCAACACGCGCTCGTAATAACCGATGGCCTCCGGCATCTTCCCTTGCTGTTGGGCCAAGCCGGCGAGTTTTCTCAGTGCCGCCGGTGCCTTGGGAGATTGGCCAAAGCGTTCGATAAAAGCCGTAAAATGCGCGACCGCTTGGTCGGCCTTAGCCGGATCGGCCGCGGCGGCCTCACCGGCGGCGAACAACTCTTCAGCGCTTTGCGGGCCGCAAGCTGTCCACCAAGACCCGCAAATAAAAAGTCCCACTAGGATACTTGACCGCATCTATGTTCTAACCGTGCATCGCGGGGGAAAGTTCCTCAATCCGCTTTGGCGGCCTTTGCTTTGCCATCGCTTTTGTCGCCCGTTTTGCTACTGCCGCCGTCCTTTTCGGCCTTAGCGGCCTTCTGATAGCCATCGCTGCGATAGTCAGTTATGTAAAAACCGCTCCCTTTAAAGAGCAGGCCGCCGCCGGTGCCGATGAGTCGCTTGACCGAGCCTAGACACTCTGCTTGCGGGCAGGTCTGGCGCGGCGCGGCTGTGATGCTCTGAAACTCTTCAAATCGGTGGCCGCAGTGCTGACATTCGTATTCATATGTGGGCATAGCTTCTGACTCTCGTTATAACTAAAGATACAAACATATTAATATAAATTCGGCCAACTAGGGGCGCAATAGTTAGCGATTGGCACCGCGATTACTCGGCGGCACCCATTTGCGGGAGATCGCCCGGGCCGAGCGCGCGCACCCTGTCGCGCTCGATTTTGCTCAGGGTCAGCGCACTATTGGAGCGCACGTCTGGCGCTAGAGAGATGGTGCCCGAGGCTCCTTGGTAAAAACGGACCGCGGTCAACCACTCAATCAGCGCGGCTGGATCGCGGTATCCTTGCTTCCACCCTTCGAGGAGCAAGCGGGTGGCGTCGTAGCCAGCCGCCGCGTAGTGCGGGTCGCGGCGGAATTGCTTGCGAAAGTTGCTGACAAACGACTGCTCGGCCACAGACTCGGCTTGCCGGGCAGAAACGAAAATAACTCCGTCGAAATTCTTGCGCTCGCCCGGGCGCATCTGCCGAATGGCTTCGGGGTCCCACCAAGCATCGTTGCCGAGAATTTGGGTCTGCAAGCGATGAAAATGAACCTGTGGGGCGATGGTCTGGGCATCGGCAAAACTTTCGACCACGACCACTATCCCATCGATGGTGTCGATAAACATGTCCGCTTTTAGCTCGTGCTCGACTTCGAGCGCTCCCTCGACCACTTCAAGCGTATCTGGCGGCGGCGGCTTCAACGCAAAACCGGCCTGGCGAATTTTCTCAAAGATGAGGCGAAAATCCTTCGTCTCCTCGGGGACGTACCAATCGCTGTGCGCGATCTGGCCGCCGTTGCGCTCGGCGGTGCGGGTGAACTCGTGCGCAAAATCCCAGCCATAGTCGCTCAGCGGCGCCATGATCGCCAAGTG
Organism: Candidatus Latescibacterota bacterium; assembly: GCA_965221515.1. Classification (GTDB taxonomy): domain Bacteria; phylum Latescibacterota; class UBA2968; order UBA8231; family UBA8231. The sequence goes on along the minus strand of OZ244897.1, from coordinate 670,794 downwards.
CTCCAAGCCGAGGACGAGGGTGGCGTACTCGGCCAATAAGCGCGCCTCGGTCGTCGGGACCGTGTTTAGCTGGAAGATGCTAGGGCCGAGTAAATCCAAGCCACTCTGTTGAGCCAACGGCACCAACAGGGGGACACCAGCGGGCGCGGCAACCGTCGCCGCCACAACGCTAGAGCTGCTAAAGAGTGGACCGACAATAGCTACTACTCCTTGATCTAACAACTGCTGGGCACCGTACGCCACGCGCAGCAAGCCACTGGCCGGACTTTCGCTAATGTCGTCGCTGTGATCAGTAGCGATAGGTAAATTCCCGTAGTCAACCCCGGTGTCGGCAACGACCAGTTCAAAGGGACTGCCGGCTTCCCGATTGGCCAATTGCACCCCATCGCGGATTTCTTCGCCGATCCGGTAATCGACCCCGGTCATCGGCAGCAGCAGGCCCAGCCGCGGCGATTGGGCACCAACGCGCGGGCTATATGCAGTCAAGTCGCTACCCCAGACGGCGGCTATCGGAGCAAATATGCCACTGGCGACGCTATCGCGATAAGTCTGCATCGCTTGGGCGGCTTCCGCTTGCCAGCCCAGACGCTGAAACCAGCGCACCCGACCAAACAACAGGGCTTCGCGCAGCCGTCCGGTGCCTACGGCCTGACGCAGACGCGACCGCTCTTGGTCTTTTATTTGGCTGTTCCAATCCATGGCTGCCAACCGCTCGGCGGCTTGGGCTTGAATGCCAAGCGGGGCTTGCGTGGCCAACAAACGGCCGTACTGAGATGCGGCCTCGGAGTAGTGCTTGCTGTTGAAAAACGAGTCGCCAATCAACAGCCGGGCATTGGGCAGGTAGCGGCTGGCGGGAAACCTGCGCTGCAAGACCAAGGCTGCGTCAATGGCTTCGGCAAAGCGACCTAAGCGGTACAGGGTTTTCCCCAAGAGCAATTGGCCGGCACTGGACCGCTGGTTGAGCGGGAACTCGGCTAGCTGCCGCAGGTGGTTGAGCGTCGCGTCGAAATCCCCCTGTTTATATGCTGCAAGCCCGTTGCCAAAGATCTTTTCGGCGTCGGTCGAATGCGTCCACGTGCGCACCTGCCCGGCGGCCAAGTTCGGCACTAGGATAGCGGCAAAGACCGCGCATAGGTAGCGAGCAATGTGCAGCCGACACCAGCGCCCAGGTTGTCCACAGCTGAGCGGGCGAGTATATTTTTTACGCCACGGCATTTCCAACCCTTCCTTTAGGTTAATATATGCAACCACGTGCTGAAAAAGTGGAGATCGACCCAGAAAAACTGCGCCGTCTCCTAGCTAGCCAAATCGAAGAACAAGAGCAAGCACCCGCCCAGCCCGAGGCGTCTTCCACCCAAGGCGAAGGAACGCAGATCACCGAGTCTGAGGCTATTGACTTCGACCTCAAACCAGAAGAATTAGAGGCCTATCTCGATCAATACGTCATCAAGCAGCAAGACGCCAAGGCCATTCTCGCCACCAAAATTTGCACCCACTTCAACCGCCTGAAACTGCCCCCGGAAGAAGACGAGGGATTGGTCGGCAACATCAAGAACAACGTGCTGATGATCGGCCCTACCGGCGTGGGCAAAACCTATTTAATCCGCCTCATCGCCCGCAAAATCGGCGTCCCTTTCGTCAAGGGCGACGCCACCAAATTTAGCGAGACTGGCTATGTCGGTGGCGATGTCGAAGACTTGGTCCGCGACCTAGTCCGCGAGGCCAACGGCGACATCGAACGCGCCCAGTACGGCATCATATACATCGACGAAATTGACAAAATCGCCTCCGCGCAGGGAGTACACGGGCCGGATGTGTCGCGCTCTGGTGTCCAGCGCAACCTACTCAAGTTGATGGAGGAAACCGACGTCGATCTCAAAGCTCCACACGATATAGCCTCGCAAATGGAATCCGTCATCCAGATGCAGCAGACAGGCAAAATCGAACGCCAGAAGGTCAACACGCGCAACATCCTCTTTATCGTCAGCGGGGCCTTTTCCGGGCTGGACGAAATCATCGGCCGCCGGCTCAACAAAGGCACCATGGGGTTTCGCTCTCAAGCCGATCCAACCCACCTCGACGCCGATCAGCTCCTATCCCACGTGCGGGCCGAGGACTTGATCGGATATGGATTCGAGTCCGAGTTCATTGGGCGTTTGCCCGTCATTGCCGTGCTGCACGACCTCGGCCCCGAAGATCTCCTTGAAATCCTCCGCAATCCTAAAAGCAGCGTCATCCTGTCCAAAAAGCGCGATTTCCGCGCCTACGACATTGAGATCGAATTTGCCGATGAGGCCCTCACCCTGTTAGCCGAGCGCGCCCACGCCGAACGCATTGGGGCCCGCGGCCTAGTCAGCGCCATTGAAAAGGTATTACTCAATTATGAAAAAAAGCTCCCTTCGGTCGGCGTCGAGCGCTTTGCCGTTGGAGCCGATACAGTCCTCGACCCCGCGGCTGGTCTGGAACGCTTGCTCCAAGACACTTCGCTGAGTCGCTTTCTCGACGATTTTCAACGCGAACACGACATCACCTTAGCGATCACGCCGGAAGCCTCCAGCCAAATCGAGGCACTAGCCAGCACGCGGAACATTACCCCCGACGAATTGTGCAAAGAAATGTTCAGCGACTATGGGCACGGCCTCAAGCTAGCCGGGTTGAGCCAGTTTTGCATTGACGCCGATGTAGTCGCCCAGCCCCAAGAAACACTCAATGCGCTGGTCAAACACTACTACAATCAACGCAGCTAAATTTTACCGTACTGCTTTACCTTGCGGTAGAGCGTACTGAGACCGATTTGCAGAATCTCAGCCGCCCGCCGGCGGTCGTCGCCAACGGCCTTTAGCGTCTCGGCGATGGCCATCTGCTCGATCTCGGACATGCTCATGCCGACGCGAAAACCCAAGCCAGGGAAGACGCGCTCTTGGCGATTTATGTAGCGCGGAATATCCCCCACTTCGAGGACGCCGGCGCGGGCGCACATGACGACCATACCTTCGATGCAGTTTTTCAATTCCCGCACATTGCCCGGCCAGTCGTAATCGCGCAACACGTCTAAGGCCCGCGGTCGGATGCCCTCGATGGGCTTGTTGTTCTCGGCGGCAAACTGCCGGATAAACGCGTCGGCCAGAATGGGTATATCCTCGCGGCACGCGCGCAGGGGCGGCACTTCGATTTTGATAACATTGAGCCGATAGAAGAGATCCGCCCGGAAAGTACCGTCCCGCACCATGGCTTCTAAATCGCGGTGCGTCGCCGCAATCAGGCGCACATCGGCCCGCCGGGTCTGGGTGCCGCCGATCCGCTCAAAGCAGCCGTCCTGAATCACTCTCAGGAGTTTTACTTGGGTCGGCAGGGAAATGTCGCCAACTTCGTCGAGGAACAAGGTGCCTTGATCGGCCAGTTCAAAGCGGCCTTTGCGCGCTGCTCCGGCCCCGGTATATGCTCCCTTTTCGTGGCCAAAAAGCTCGTTTTCGACTAAGCTCTCCGGCAGGGCACCGCAATTTATTTCGACAAAGGCGTTTTCCCGCCGGCGGCTGCGCTGGTGGATGGCCTTTGCGACCTCGCCCTTGCCCGTGCCGGTCTCGCCGGCGATCAAAACGCTCGTCCGCGATTGAGCCACCTGTTCGATCTGGAGGTAAATGCGCTGCCACGGCGACGATCGACGGGCTATATCGTCAAAGCGGTAGCGCTCGTCCAAGCGGCGCTGTAGATCGGAGACCTCCCCGACTAGCTGCTGGTAGCTCAGCCCCTTTTCCAACACGGCGCCGACTTTGGCAAAGTTCAGCGGCTGGAGCTGAAAGTCGTAGGCTCCTTGACGCATCGCTTCAACCCCTAGCTCAATGTCTTCGGGACCGGCGACGGCAATGGCACAGATGGCTGGGTTTCGCTTGTGAGCCAGTTGCTGGACCCGCAACCCGTCGATGCGCTTTTCGCGCAGAGCGTAGATTAGTGCGTCAATCGCATCGGCATCAAGTATGTCGTACGCGCTCTGCCCCTCGTGTGCCCAGAGCACCTCGTAGGCTCGCTGTTGTAGATGAAAAATCAGCGCCCGGGCCTGCTGGGATTCGGGCAGCACGACCAAGAGCCGGGGCTGCGTATGGCGCTTTTCACTCACGGGGCGCCCTGCTTGCACAACTCGACGACCACTTCGCAGTGCGGCGTTTGGGGAAACATATCCACGGGCTGCACGCTGCCGACGCCGTAGCCCGCTTGGCCCAAGGTGCGCAAATCGTCGGCTAGTGTATAGACGTTGCAGGAGACATAAATAATGCGCGGCGGTGCCAACGCACACAGACCGGCCAGTGCCTTTTTGTGGATTCCAGGGCGCGGGGGATCAACGACGGCCAGATCAAAACGTTGGCCTTGTACTGCTAATTCCCCCAGTATGTCTTCGACGGCGCCGACCGCAAACCTACAGTGTCCTAGCTGATTGCGCCCAGCGTTGCGCTTGGCATCCTCGACTGCTTCAGCGACCACTTCGATGCCCAACACAAACTGGGACTGGCGCGCCAACAGCAGGCTGATGCTGCCGGTGCCGCAGTATAAATCTAACACCGCCTTTTGCGGCCCGGCCATGCGGGCTATGACTTCGTAGAGCCGCTCGGCTTGCAGCGAATTGGTCTGAAAAAAGGACTGGGGAGAAATGTCAAATTTGAGGCCAGCGCACACTTCGGTGATGCGCCCGCTTCCCTTGAGCACAAACTCGCGCTCCCCGGCTGCAACTTGGGCCTTGCCGGTGTGTAAGGTGACGAGCAAAACATCAATTTCAGGTACCGCATCCAATAGTTGCTCGGCGAGCTGTTGGACCCCTACGTCGGGATACGCGGACACGACGAGGTTGATCATTACTTGCCCGCCCCGCTTGCTCTGGCGGACGACCAAGAAGCGCAGCAGTCCTTGGTGCCGCTTTAGATCGTACGCGCTCAGGCCCAACGCTTGGCCGATGCGACGGACGGCCCCGACGATGCGGTTGGAAATGTCAGACTGTAGATGGCACTCTTCGACGTCGAAGATCCAATTGAAACGCCCGCGGGCGTGCAAGCCCAGTTGCAGCAAGCCGGCGCGATCGCTACCAAAGGAAAATTCCATCTTGTTGCGATAGAAAAAGGGAGCCGGACTGGGCAAAATCGGCGCGGCGGGCGGCAGCGCTAGCCCACTAGTCGCCAATGCGCTGGCGACCATCTGCTCCTTGACGGCAAGCTGGGCTGCGTACGGCAATTCCTGCCAGCGACAGCCGCCGCAATGGCCAAAATGGGCGCAGCGAGGCTCTTGGCGTTTGTGGCCTTCTATAAGGAACTGTTCTATCTCGGCCTCGAAGCGCCCCTTGCGCTGCTTGACGACTCGGGCGACGACCCGGTCTCCAGGCACCGACCGACGCACGACGACCTCGCGGTGCCCAACGCACGCCATCCCGTCGCCCTTAGCGGTGAGCGCGGACACTTCAACCTCGATGCGATCTCCTCGTTTCACGTGCTCTCTATCCAAAATGCAAACGGGGCAAGATGGTCATCATCTTGCCCCGTCGCTACTGCTTTGGACGCCGACCTATGCTTCGGTCTGCTCAGCCTCTTTTGCAGCCTCGGCCTCCTCGGCCTCTTCTGCGGGTGCCTCGGCCCCAGGGCGGTCCATAAGCTCGACGATGCTCATAAACACCCCGTCGCCGCGTCGTGGCCCCAATTTGATCAGGCGCGTATAGCCTCCGTTGCGGCTTTTGTAGCGCGGTCCCAGTTCGTCAAAAAGCTTGGCGACCACCTGCTTGTCGGCGATGACGCGCAGCACTTGGCGACGCGCGTGCAAGTCCCCTTTCTTGGCGCACGTCAGCACCCGCTCGGCCGTGCGCTTGAGTTCTTTAGCACGCGCCTGAGTGGTGGTGATGCGCTCGTTGATAAAGAGCGAGGCCATCATGTTGGACAACATGGCTTTGCGATGCGGAGCCGTGCGCCCTAGTTTGGCTATTTTTTTTCCGTGTCTCATAGCTAGAATTCTTCCGCCAGCGAATGGTCCGCTGTCTGGCCAATCTCAATGCCGTCGTACGGAGTCAAATCCATACCCCAGCTAAGATTGTTTTCCTCGAGTATTTTCTGCAACTCATTGAGCGATTTGCGGCCGAAGTTGCGATACTTCAGCATCTCGGCCTCCGTGCGCGACACCAAGTCCCTAAGATGGGTGATCCCGGCGGCTTTGAGGCAATTGGCCGAGCGCACCGTCAACTCAATCTCTTCGACGGGCGTTTGCAAGAGCTGGGCGATTTTCTTGACCTCCTCGTCAACTTCCTTTTCCTCGGTGCCTTCGGGCTGTTCTGTAAAATTGATAAACAGGCTCAGATGTTCGGTCAGGATCTGGGCGGCTTGGGACATGGCATCTTCGGGATAAATTGAGCCATCGGTCCAGACTTCCATAATCAGCTTGTCGTAGTCGGTGCGCCGCTCAATGCGGGCATTTTCGATATCGTAGTGGACTTTAAGAACCGGCGAATAGTTCGTATCGAGCGGAATAGCACCAATGGGCTGCTCGGGGATTTTGTTTTCCTCGGCGAACAGGTAGCCGCGACCACAGCCAACCGTCAGTTCCATTTTCAGCGCAGCCCCTTCATCCAAGGTGGCAATGTGGAGGTCGGGGTTCAAAACCTCGACACTGGGGTCCACTGCTATATCCTTGGCCACCAAGGCTCCTGCTTTCGTGCGCTCGACGCGCAAAACGCGGTCTTCTTCACCACTATAGCGAAGTGCCACTTCCTTGAAGTTGCGCACGATCTCCGGCACATCCTCACGGACCCCTTCAATGGTGGAAAATTCGTGATGCACCCCTTCGATATTGACTTGCTTGATCGCGGCTCCTTGGATAAAGGACAACAAGACGCGGCGCAGTGCGTGCCCCATAGAAACGCCAAAACCGCGCTCGAGCGGCTGGACGACAAACATGCCATATGTCTCGCTGAGGCTTTCTTTTTTCACCTCGGCCAGCCTCGGCATCTGGAGACCTTCTAATTTCATACTTAGCCTCTTGTCCCTTGATGGATTGGACGGAGTAAAACTTTAGACGCGAGAATAAAATTCGATGACCAATTGTTCTTCGGCAACCGTGGGGATGTCTTCGCGGCTGGGAACTTCTGCTACAGTCCCAGTCAGGTTGACCTTGTCTATGGCCAGCCAAGGCACAGTCTCCCGCGAGCGCCGTAGCGATTCGTGAATGGCTTCTAGCTGGCGACTTCTTTCGGCGACCTGGACCACATCGCCCATCCGAGTCAGGTAGGAAGGAATATTAACTCGTTTGCCGTTTACCACGATGTGGTTGTGGCGCACTAACTGACGTGCAGCCTTGCGCGACGGCGCGAAACCGAGCCGATAGACAATGTTGTCGAGGCGGCGCTCCAACAGGCGCAACAGGTTTTCGCCACTAACGCCCGGCACGCGCGACGCCTCTTTGTAATAGCCCCTGAACTGGCCTTCGCGGATTCCGTAGAGCCGAGCTAGTTTTTGCTTGGCCCGTAGCTGTACACTGTAGTCGGACTGCTTGCGCCGCAAGCCCTGACCGTGTTGGCCCGGGGCATAGCTGCGTCGTTCAAAGGAGCATTTTTCGAGATTGCAACGCTCGCCTTTAAGGAAGAGTTTGGCTCCTTCTCGGCGGCAGAAGCGACAATTGGGACCGGTATGCCTGCTCATAACGTGGTTAGCTCCTCTAAACGCGGCGACGCTTGGGTGGCCGACAACCGTTGTGCGGCATGGGCGTCACGTCGCGGATGGCGGAAATCTCGAGACCAGCGTTTTGCAAGGCGCGGATGGCCGACTCGCGCCCGACCCCCGGCCCTTTGACCCAGACCTCCACGCGGCGCAATCCCATGTTCATGGCTTCTTGAGCGGCCTTTTCAGCGGCGATCTGGCCGGCAAAGGGCGTAGATTTACGACTGCCCTTGATGCTCATTTTCCCTGGGGTCGCCCAAGAAATCACATTGCCCCTAGTATCGGTAAGAGTGATAATCGTATTGTTGAACGTGGCCAGAATGTGAGCCACGCCCACAGCCTCTACCTGTTTTGCTTTCTTGCGTCTTTTGCGTCTTTCGGGCGGCAAAGGTCAATCCTCTCCGTTTGGGTTGATTACTTGACGGGGGCCTTCTTCTTGCCGGCAATAGCCCGCCGCGGCCCCTTGCGCGTGCGGGCGTTGGTCTTAGTGCGCTGGCCATTGGCCGGCAGCCCGCGACGATGGCGCAAACCTCGATAGCAGCCGATATCCATCAGCCGCTTGATATTCATGGTAGTTTCGCCGCGCAGACTCCCTTCGACCTTGTGGCTTACCTCAATGATCGAACGCAAACTACTGACCTGATCTTCGCTCAACTCGTTGATGCGGGTTTGAGGCTCAATCCTTGCCTGGGAGGCGATGCGATCGGCCATCGCGTGCCCAATGCCAAAGATATAAGTCAATGCGATGGCGACCCGCTTGTCGCGGGGTAAATCTACACCTGCTATGCGCGCCATAGTGTTATTCCTCAGCCTTGTTTCTGTTTGTGGCGGGGATTGCGCTTGCAGATAACGCGCACGACCCCGTGCCGACGGACGATTTTACACTCGTTACAGCGCTTGCTGACGGATGCTCTAACTTTCACGGTACTCGCTCCAAGTGAAGTTTAGCTGCGGCGCCCCTGGATCTTGCCACGCTTCATAAAGCCCTCGTAGTGGCGCGTCATCAACTGGGACTCTAACTGCTGCAAGGTATCTAACGCCACGCCAACGACGATCAAAAGCCCCGTCCCACCAAAAAACTGAGCAAAAGAAGGAGCCACATTGAATTGCCGGGTGACGAAGAAAGGAAAGATGGCTACCATAGCAAGGGCAATAGAGCCCGGCAGGGTGATGCGCGTCATAATGCCATCAATGTGCTGGGCAGTCCGGGGTCCGGGGCGGACGCCCGGGATGAATCCTCCGTGCTTTTTCATGTTGTCAGCAAGCTGATTGGGATCCATGACGATGGCCGTATAAAAATACGTGAAAAAGATGATCATCAACCCATAGACGAACCAATAAAACATGGATTCGGTCGAGAAAAACGAACCGATCGCCAGCATGAATTCGTGGCCTGGAAACATCTGCGTGATCGTGCCGGGCAGAAACATGATCGACTGGGCAAATATGATCGGAATCACGCCCGCGGTGTTGATCCGCAGGGGAATGTGCGTGGTCTGGCCACCGTAAACCCGGCGCCCGACAACGCGCTTGGCGTACTGCACCGGAATTTTGCGCAGCCCTTGAGTCAACAAAATCACAAAGGCCACTACGACAAACATGAGCGCGATGAGGAAAATTTCTTCGATGATATTCTTGCTGAAACCGCGATTGATGATAAAGAGATTGTATTCCTGATTGATCGCGTAGGGCAACTCGGCGACGATGCCGATAAAAATGATCAGGGAAATGCCGTTGCCAATACCGCGTTCGGTGATCTGTTCGCCCAACCACATGATAAAAATCGTGCCGGTGGTAATTGTTAGCATGGTCGCCAGCGTAAAGCCAAGGCCTGGGTCGGCAACGGCTGGCTGACCCGAATACGGGGCTTTGATGCTGGTAATGAAAAAACTGACGCCATAGGATTGAGCAGCCGCTAGAAAAACCGTACCATAGCGCGTGTACTGAGTAATTTTCTTGCGCCCTTCTTCGCCTTCGCGCTGCAATTTCTGGAAGTAGGGAATAACCGCGCCTAACAACTGCAAAATGATTGAGGCACTAATATAGGGCATGATCCCCAACGCAAAGATCGTCCCCCGGGTGAAAGCACCGCCGACAAACATGTCGTACAACCCAAAGAGGGTGTTGCCGGCACTTTCAAAGTACTCTTTGAGCACGACCAATTCGACGCCAGGGACCGTGATCTGACCACCGATGCGATAGACGACCAAAAGCCCTATGGTAAAGAGAATGCGACGCCGCAAATCGGGGATTTTGAAGCAGTTTTGGAAACTCTGCACCAATTGCATCAAATCACCTCGGCTTGGCCGCCTGCTTTAGCGATTTTCTCTGCTGCTGTAGCCGAAAACTTGTGCGCCTTTACCACCAAGGGCTGACTCAGTTCTCCTTCGCCTAGGACCTTGATTAGTCCTGATGACTTGGCAATTAAGCCAGCCGCAGCCATGTGCTCTGGTCCGACTTCCCCGCTGAGCTCCTTCTCTGCGAGATCGCGCAGATTGACGACCTGATAGATCGTTTTGAATTTGTGGTTGGAAAACCCCACCTTGGGGATGTGGCGAAACAGCGGCATCGAACCGCCAGTAAACCCAACGCGATTGCCGCGTCTAGCACCGGACCTGGCTCGCTGACCTTTGTGGCCTTTGCCGGCGGTTTTGCCTGTCCCCGAACCTGGGCCTTGCCCCAACCGCTTGCGGTTCCGCTTAGCCCCCGGCGGGCATTTTATGCTTTCTAGACGCATGGTATGCTCTCGCTTACTTTGCTACTTCCTCGACTGTGACCAAATGCTTGACTTTGGCGATCATACCTCGGATCTGGGGCGTGTCGTCGTGTACGACCTGTTGATACAGGCGTTTGATTCCCAGGGCCTCGATCGTCGCTTTTTGACTTTTGGCGCGGCCGATGGCACTGCGCCGCTGTGTAATGACCAGTTTCATGTACGGTCAATCCCAAGCACGGAGCGATTCTACCGGCACCCCGCGTTCCCGAGCGATCATCTCGGCACTGCGCAGTTGGGTCAGGGCTTTGACAGTCGCCTTCACTGAATTCTGCACATTGTTGGACCCGAGCGATTTGGTCAGAATATCGTGGATGCCGGCCAATTCCAGTACGATGCGGGTGCCACCGCTGGCGATGACTCCAGTCCCTGGGGTAGCCGGCTTAAAAAGAAGTTTGGCTGCTCCGAAGGCCCCGACGACTTCATGCGGTATGGTTCCATCGGTCACCGGCACCTCGAAGACGTTCTTTTTGGCCGCCTCGGTTCCTTTGCGGATGGCCTCGGCGATCTCGCCGGCCTTACCAGCACCAAATCCCACTCGGCCATTGCGGTCGCCAACTACGACCATCGCACTAAAGCTGAAGCGCCGACCCCCCTTGCGCACGTGCGAAACTCGCTTGATGCTGCTTTGGACGACCACCTCGCTCAGTTCTCCACCGCTGGGATCGGATTTTGCTCTGCTAGTATCTGTTTTCGCCACGCCGTTCTCCCTTAGAAATTCAAACCGGCTTCCCGCGCCCCGTCGGCCACGGCTTTGACTACCCCGTGATAGAGAAATCCACCGCGGTCAAAGACGACCTGCTCAATGCCTTTTTCGCGCGCCTTAGCAGCGACTATTTTGCCCACCTCGTGCCCTTGCGCCACGCGGCTGTCAAACTGCCGTTCCCTCAGCTCTTGAGCCTGTGTCGAAAGCCCTAAAAGGGAGTGACCCGCCACGTCGTCGACTAGTTGCACTTCGATATGGCGCAAGGAACGATGCACCACCATGCGTGGGCGCGTGGGCGTACCAGAGACGATCTTGCGCAACCGGTGTCGCCGCCGCTGACGCCGCTGGCGATTCTCTACCAAGTGTTTTTTGTCTTTCATTAGCCTACAGCCGCCTTGCCTTGCTTCCAGTGAATAGTCTCGTTCTCATAGCGGATCCCCTTACCTTTGTAGGGCTCCGGGCGACGCTTGAAGCGAATATCGGCGGCCACCTGACCCACGAGTTGTTTGTCGATGCCCCGGACGACGATACGGGCTTGTGCCCCACCGACACCTGGGGACACTTCGATTTGGATCTCTTCGGGCATCTGGTAAATCACCGGATGCGAATACCCCACGTGGAGCACGAGCTGGTTGCCTTGGACCTCCGCTCGGTATCCTACGCCGAATAGATCCAAGTTCTTGAAAAAGCCCTCGGAGACTCCTTCGACCGCGTTGGCGATCAAAGTTCGGGTCAATCCGTGTAGGGAGCGAGCCTGTTTGCTCTCGCTTTTCCGCATCACCGTTAAAACGCTATCCTGCTCAGACACAGCGAGGTGCTCAGCGACAACCGGCACCTGTAACTGGCCCTTTGGCCCTTTTACGGAAACCTTGGCAGGAGCCAACGCGACTTCAACCCCCTGCGGTAGGGGAAGGGATTTGTTGCCTATGCGCGACAATCTAACATTCTCCCAGTGGCTTCATTTACCAAACGCTACAGAGGATCTCGCCGCCTATGCCGCTCATCCTCGCTTGTTTATCCGTCATCACTCCCTTAGAAGTAGAGACGATGGCGATGCCTAGGCCGCGGAGCACACGCGGGACATCGGCTTTACCCGCATACTGACGCAACCCGGGCTTGCTGACACGTCGTAGCCCGCGAATGATGCTATTGTCATTCTGATCGTAGCGCAGATAGAGCCGCAAAATGCCCTGCTTGCCGTCTTCAATAAAAGCGAAGTTGTCGATAAAACGGGACTCGGCTAATACGCGAGCCACTTCGCGCTTCAGCTTAGAAGCGGGCACGTCAACTTTTGCATGCTTAGCATTACAAGCGTTGCGAATGCGGGTCAACATATCCGCTAGGGGATCGGTCATGCTCATATTGATTTCTCCAACCTACTACCAACTCGCCTTGCTAACACCCGGAATCTCACCCTTGAGGGCCAACTCGCGAAAACAGATACGGCACAGTCCAAATTTGCGATATACTGCACGCGGACGCCCACAGCGGTGACAACGAGTATAAGCTCGCGAAGAAAACTTGGGTTTGCGCTGCGCTTTGGCTATCAAACATTTTTTAGGCATTAGTAGGTTCTTTCCGAGTCTATTGACTGAAAGGCATTCCCAATAACTGGAGCAACTCTCGGCCTTGATCGTCGCTTTCGGCCGAGGTGACGATGGTGATATTCATGCCCCGGACTTGGTCGATCATATCGTAGTTGATCTCGGGGAATATGATCTGCTCCTTGATTCCTAGATTGTAGTTGCCGCGGCCGTCGAAGCTTTTAGGAGAAATCCCACGAAAATCGCGCACCTGCGGCAGGGCGAAACTGATCAAGCGGTCGAGAAAATCGTACATGCCTCCCCCCCGCAAAGTGACCATGCAGCCGACTGGCATACCGACGCGCAACTTGAAGTTTGAGATCGCCTTTTTGGCGCGGCGGATGGTTGGCTTTTGACCGGTGATCGCCGTCAATTCAAACACCGCACTTTCAAGCACTTTAGGCTCCTGCACTGCCTCACCGACACCCATATTGACGACGACCTTTTGCAGGCGCGGCACCTGCATGTCGTTTTTGAATGAGAAGCGGGTCTTGAGCTGGGGCAGGACCTCTTCTCGGTAGTGTTTTTTGAGTCTGGCTTCGTACATGGCTTATTCTGGATCGATCATTTCGCCGCTGCGCACCGAGACGCGCACGCATTTGCCATTATCCAGCTTCTTGTGACCGATGCGCGTTGGGAGGTCAGTCTTGGGGCAGACGATCATGACATTGGAAACGTGAATGGGGGCCTCGCGCTCAACGATACCCCCTTGGGGATCGCGCGATGTAGGGCGGGTGTGATGCTTGCGCATATTCACCCCTTCGACGATGATCCGCCCCCGATCCTTAAACACGCTGAGCACCGTCGAGCGCCGACCTTTGTCGTTGCCGCTCATCACCTGTATTGCATCACCTTTGCGAATATCCATTCCACTCTTCCTCAGACTACCTCGGGGGCCAGCGATACAATGCGCATGTATTGCTTTTCGCGCAACTCGCGGGCTACAGGCCCGAATATGCGAGTACCGGTTGGCTCTTTGTCGTCGTTGACCAATACGGCAGCATTATCGTCAAAGCGAATATAAGAGCCATCGGGACGACGATATTCCTTTTTGGTCCGCACGACTACGGCCTTGGCGACTTGTCCTTCCTCTAAAGACCCGTTCGGCGCGACGCCGTGGACGGCGACTACGATTAGGTCGCCAATACCGGCATAGCGCTTGCGAGAACCGCCGAGGACGCGAATGCAACGACCTGTGCGGGCCCCGGCGTTATCGGCCATTTTGACTACGCTGTATTCCCGAATCATTTTGTTCCTACAAGTCTAAATTTTATTTACTGCCGCTCTAGTATATCAACGAGCCGCCAGTGCTTGGTTTTGCTCATCGGACGGCACTCCTCAATGCGCACGAGATCGCCAACTTGCGACTCTTCCCGCTCGTCGTGGGCGACGAACTTGGCGGTCCGGCGGATGATCCGGCCGTACAAGGCATGTGGAATGCGCTGTTCGACCGCCACGATTCGCGTCTTGGCGTTGTTGGCCTTGAGCACTCGGCCTTCGGTCTGGCGCCGATCTCTTTTTTGTTTAGCCATCTGCCTACCTACTTCCCACCGGCCAAGGAACGAATGCCGAGTGTGTGCTCTTTGAGCACGGTGTGAGCCTTGGCAATATCGCGCCGCACTTGCCGCAACCGAATGGGGCTAGTCAACTGGCCGGCTACGTGCTGAAAACGCAGATTGAAGAATTCCTCGTGTAGCTCTTCCAACCTATTTTGCACTTCTTCTGAACTCATTTCACGCAATTCGCTGACGTTCATAGCTTCACGCAACTCGTTTGACGACCTTGGTCTTGATGGGCAGTTTGTGTCCAGCGCGACGAAAGGCCTCGCGGGCCATGGCTTCAGGCACGCCGGAAAGCTCAAACATCACCCGCCCGGGTTTGACGACCGCAACCCATCCTTCGGGCGATCCTTTGCCTTTGCCCATGCGAGTTTCGGCCGGTTTCTTGGTGATCGGTTTGTCGGGGAAAATGCGGATCCACATCTTGCCCGTACGGCTCATCGCCCGACTAATCGCCACGCGCATGGCCTCGATCTGACGACTGGTAATCCAACAAGGCTCGAGGGCTTTGAGGCCGTATTCGCCGAAGGAGACCATGTCCCCACCTTTGGTTTGGCCACGCATGCGACCTCGCGCCTGTTTCCTCCACTTAGACTTCTTGGGCATCAACATAAGAAAGCCTCGTGTATTAGACCGCCTGAGCGGCCCCTTCCCCTTCGGCCATAACTTCGCCGTGACAAATCCAAACCTTTACGCCCACAGTCCCCGACACGGTATAAGCCGTCGCCATGGCGTAGTCGATATCAGCGCGCAGCGTGTGCAGCGGAACCCGACCAGCGGGCTCGGAACGCTCGCGCCGGCCCATCTCCGAACCACCGATGCGCCCGGAGCACACGATGCGGATACCCTCGGCTCCCATGCGCATCGACGAGGCGACAGATTTCTTCATCGCCCGGCGAAAGGAAACGCGTTGCTCTAGTTGGCGGGCCAGATTGTCGGCCACTAGCTGAGCATCTAGTTCGGGCTTCTTAATCTCTTGGATATTGAGCGAGACATCCTTACTGGTCAATGCCTTGAGCTCGTCGCGAATTTTATCGACTTCAACCCCACGGCGACCAATGGCAATACCCGGACGCGCTGTGTGCACTTCAACGGTGACTCGCTTAGGCTGGCGCTCGATACTAATCTGAGATACGCCAGCTCGTTGTAAACGCTGGCGTACGTAGCGCCGCAACATGAGGTCTTCCTTGAGTAACTCGGAAAAATCTTTTTCGGCGAACCAATTTGAACGCCAAGGCTTGATGACCCCAAGACGGAAGCCGTATGGATGTGTTTTCTGGCCCAAGATACCCCCTTAGTTGACCTCGTCGCTGACGACGACCGTGAGATTACAGTGGCGCTTGCGAATGCGATCAGCCGAGCCGCGAGCTCGCGGACGAATGCGCTTAAGATCGCGTCCTTCGTCGGCGAAGACCCGCGTTACGTAGAGATCATCGGCATCAACCGGATTTTCCTCGTCCTGATTGATTCCATTGGCTATAGCCGAACGCAGGGTTTTTTCGATCTGCTTGGCCACCGGGCGAGGCGAAAACCGAAGAATGGTAAGGGCCTCATCGACGGGCTTGCCGCGAATCAGGTCTATGAGCTGGCGCACTTTAGTGGTCGGTACGCCAATTTGTTTGAGGACCGCTCTGGATTCCATGATTATTGCAATCTCGTCCCGCGCTCGGTCAACCGGCCTCCGTGCCCCCGAAAAGTGCGGGTCGGAGCAAACTCGCCGAGCTTGTGCCCGACCATGTTTTCAGTGATGTACACTGGGATGAACTTGTTGCCGTTGTAAACGGCTAGCGTATGGCCGACGAAGTCGGGCGTAATGGTTGAGCGCCGCGACCAAGTCCGCACGACCTGCTTGTCCCCCGTGCGATTGAGGTGCTCAACCTTTTTGGCTAAATGCCCGTCAACAAAAGGGCCTTTTTTGATCGATCTTGGCATAATTTTTCGCTAGTTCGCTTTGCGCCGACGTATGATCCACTTATTGCTTTGGTTTTTGCGCTTGCGCGTCTTGTACCCCTTGGTGGGCTTGCCCCAAGGGGTGACCGGGTGCCGTCCACCTGAAGATCGGCCTTCACCGCCCCCATGCGGGTGGTCAACCGGATTCATAACTACGCCCCGCACCTTGGGTCTGCGCCCCAACCAACGGGAGCGACCCGCCTTGCCAATGACAATATTGGCGTGCTCTATATTGCCCACCTGCCCCAAGGTAGCCATGCACTGGACGGGTACTTCGCGATTCTCTCCAGAAGGGAGACGCAGTTGCGCCCGCCCGGCATCGCGACCGAGAAGCTGCACTTCAGCACCTGCACTGCGCGCTAGCTGCCCACCGTGGCCGGGGTTGAGTTCGACATTGTGAACTGTTGCTCCCAAGGGAATATTGGCCAACGGCAGCGCATTGCCAACCCGGATTGGCGCGTCGGGACCAGCCGAGATCTCGGCCCCAACCTTCAGGCCCAAAGGCGCGAGAATATAGCGCTTATCTCCATCGGCATAGACGATCAGCGCAATAAACGCCGAGCGGTTGGGATCGTATTCAATTTCGGCGACCCGACCTGGCACGCCGAGCTTGGTGCGCTTGAAGTCGATGACGCGGTAACGCCTCTTGTGCCCTCCCCCACGCCGCCGCATGGTCATGCGACCCTGATTGTTGCGCCCACCCGACTTGCCAACGGCAGCAGCGAGCAACGATTTCTCGGGCTTGCTGCGCGTTAATTCCTCAAAGGAATTGACCGTTTTGTAGCGCAGCGTCGGGGTTGTCGGGCGAAATTTCTTGACTGCCATCTCAGGTCCAGTTTAGCTAGGTATTTTCTGCAAATTCAATGGAGTCGCCAGCCCGAAGTGTCACATAGGCCTTTTTCCAACCAGCCCGTCGGCCTAGGTACATCCCTTGTCGCTTAGGCTTGCTGGGGACTTTGATGGTGCGGACGGATTCGACCTTGACCGAAAAAATGGATTCTACGGCCTGGCGGATCTGGAGTTTGTTGGCCTTGGGATGGACGCGGAAAGCGTATTTGTTGCCCTCGCGCAGCGCCGAGGCTTTTTCGGTAATCACCGGCTCCTGAATAATCGCTCGCGGGTTCATCTTCTCAGCCCCTTTGGCCATGAGTTTCCACCAGCCCGTTAAAGGCTTGGCGAGTAAACAAGACCACATCCGCGGCCAGCAAATCATAGGTGGCTAGCGAACCGAGATGAGCAATTTTTACCTTGGGCAAATTGCGGCTCGATTTGACCAACACCGGGGAGCTTTCCGCAGTGACGAACAGGACCTTCTGGTCTTTGAGACCGCACGCTTCAATAACCTGCTGAAAGGAACGGGTGCTAGGAGCGGGTAAGTCGAAATCGGTAACGATCTTGACTTGCCCCTCCGTGCCTTTGATCGTCAGGGCCGAGCGGAAGGCTAGACGCTTGAGGGACTTGGGTAGCTTAGTAGAATACGAACGGGGGCGAGGACCAAAGGCAACACCACCACCGCGCACTAAAGGCGAGCGCAGTGAACCCCGACGCGCCCAACCTGTGCCTTTCTGACGGTGGTGCTTCTTACTCGTCCGGGCTATTTCAGAGCGGGTCTTAGTCGAAGCCGTGCCTTGCCGCTGATTGGCTTGGGTGGCGACCACCGCTCGGTAGAGGGCGTACTGCGAAACCTCAATGCCGAACAAATTCTCGGGCAATTCCACTGAGTCATTGGCCTGCCCCTCGCTGTTTAGCACTTCTACTTGCACGCCCATGATCCGATCAAACCTTTATGTCGATGCCAATGCCCGCCGGCAGATCGAGCTTCATTAGCGCGTCCACAGTCTGCGGTGTTGAGTCGTAAATGTCGATGAGCCGCTTGTGGATGCGCGTCTCAAACTGTTCGCGCGATTTCTTATCTACGTGTGGAGATCTCAGCACAGTGTACACCGTGCGAGCGGTCGGCAGCGGCACCGGACCGGCAATACGAGCCCCACTGCGCTTGACCGTCTGGACGATCTCATCTACAGACTTATCCAGCGCCATGTGGTCGTAGGCTTTGAGGCGAATGCGTATTCTGTCAACTGCCACTGGCTCGTAGCTCCCTAATTGGAGACCTCGGTGACGACGCCGGAGCCGATGGTCCGCCCACCTTCGCGAATGGCGAAGCGCAGCTGCGGTTCAATGGCAATCGGCTGGATTAGCTCTACTTCCATGTTGACGTTATCGCCAGGCATGACCATCTCGGTGCCCTCGGGCAAAGTAATGGACCCAGTGACGTCGGTAGTACGGAAGAAAAACTGGGGACGGTAGCCGGAGAAAAAGGGCTTTTCGCGGCCACCTTCCTTGGGGGTCAGCACCACGACCTCGGCCTTGAACTTGGTATGCGGCTGAACGGAAGCGGGCTTGCAGACGACCATCCCGCGCATCAATTCAGCCTTCTCGACGCCGCGGAGCAGCAAGCCAACATTGTCTCCAGCCTCGCCTTCGTCGAGCAACTTGCGAAACATCTCAACGCCGGTTACCGTGGTCTTGCGCGTCTCCTTGATGCCGACGATATCCACCTCTTCGCCGACTTTGACTCGCCCGCGCTCGACGCGACCGGTACCAACCGTGCCGCGTCCTTGGATCGTAAACACATCTTCGACCGGCATCAAGAAGGGCTGATCGATATCGCGCACTGGATCGGGAATGAAATCGTCAACGGCACTCATCAATTCGTCAATGGACTGGGTGCCAGTCGGCGTGTCTGCCCCTTCTAGTGCTTCGAGAGCAGAACCGCGGATTATCGGAGTCTCGTCGCCATCAAAGCCATACTCGGAGAGCAACTCGCGCGTTTCTAGCTCGACCAAATCCAAAAGTTCTTCGTCATCTACTTGATCAACTTTGTTGAGATAGACGACAATGCTGGGTACGTTGACTTGGCGGGCCAATAGGATGTGCTCTCGGGTCTGGATCATCGGCCCATCAGCGGCACTAACGACCAAAATCGAACCGTCCATCTGAGCAGCACCGGTGATCATGTTCTTGATGTAGTCAGCATGGCCGGGGCAATCAACGTGTGCATAGTGGCGCTTGTCGGTCTCGTACTCCTGATGCGAGACGTTGATCGTCACCCCGCGGGCCTTTTCTTCTGGAGCATTGTCGATATCATCGACGCTCCTAGCTTCGGCCAAGCCCTTGTTGGCCAAGTGCAAAGTAATAGCCGCCGTCAAAGTGGTCTTGCCATGGTCAACGTGGCCAATGGTACCGATATTGACGTGCGGTTTGTTGCGCTGAAACTGTTCCTTAGCCATTTCCTTAATCCTCTCCTTAGTCTTCTGGGAAGGCGGTTACAGCTTTAACCTCGAGTGTTATCGACGATTTCTTCTGTGATGGTACTGGGGACGGGTTCGTATTTGGAAAACTGCATGGTAAAAAGTGCCCGTCCTTGGGTCAGCGAACGCAAACGAGTGGCATAGCCAAAAGTCTCGCTCAGTGGCACGAAGGCCTGGACGACTTGGGCATCGGAACGGGGATTGATGCCTTGTATATTGCCGCGATGCGAATTGAGATCGCCCACTACGTCGCCCAGATATTGAGCGGGGACGACGACCTCCAACTCCATAATCGGTTCCATCAGATAGGGAGCAGCCTTCAGAGCACCTTCTTTGAAGGCCATCGATCCCGCCACCTTAAAGGCGACTTCCGATGAGTCAACCTCGTGATACGACCCATCTACCAGCACGACTTTAACGTCTTCAATTGGGTAACCGGCAACAGGACCGGTGCTCATCGCTTCAATAATGCCCTCGCGTACTGGATTGATGTATTCTTTGGGAATGTTGCCGCCGACAATTTTCGACTCGAAGATCAGCCCACTGCCCGGTTCGCCCGGCTCGATTTCCAGCTCGACGTGCCCGTACTGGCCACGGCCTCCGGTCTGTCGCACGAACCTACCTGTAATCTCGACGGCCTTGCGCAGACCTTCTTTGTAGGCGACTTGGGGCTTGCCGACATTGGCTTCGACCTTGAATTCGCGGAAGAGGCGGTCAATAAGAATCTCTAAGTGCAATTCGCCCATGCCCGACATGATCGTCTGGGCCGTCTCGTCGTCGTGTTTAATCCGAAAGGTTGGATCTTCCTCGCCGAGCTTGGCCAGGGCGATGTGTAGCTGCTCCTGGTCCGCCCGCGTCTTTGGCTCAATCGCCACGTGGACCACCGGCTCGGCGAACTCGATCTTTTCCAAGACAATGGGATGCTGCTCGTCGCAAAGCGTATCGCCAGTAGTCGTGTTTTTGAGTCCTACTACCGCGACTATATCACCGGCATAGGCCCGAGATAACTCAGTGCGGTCATTGGCGTGCATCTCCAGCAGGCGCGCCGTGCGCTCGCGACGCTCAGTCGTCACATTGTAGAGATAAGTGCCCGAGCTTAGGACGCCTGAATAGACGCGGACAAAAGTCAGACGCCCGACAAAAGGATCGGTCATAACCTTAAAGGCCAACCCAGCAAAAGGCGCATCGTCGAGGGCCGGCCGCACCGCTTCTGCGCTAGAATGGGGCAGCATACCTTTGACTTGGCCGACATCGGCTGGAGACGGCAAATAGTGCAGCACCGCGTCGAGCAAGCGCTGGACGCCTTTGTATTTATAGGCACTGCCGCACGTTACAGGTACGGCCTTCAGCGAGATGGTGGCTTGGCGCAACGCAACGCGAATTTCGTCGGGGTGAATTTCCTCCCCTTCGAGAAATTTTTCGAGCAGCCCATCGTCGAATTCAGCCACCGACTCTAACAGCTTTTCGCGGTATTGCAAGGCCTCCTCCAGCAGGTCTGCGGGGATCTCGTCCTCGAAAAACTTGACGCCTTGGCTAGCCTCTTCATAGGTAATGGCCTTCATCTCGACCAAGTCTATCAAGCCGTTGAACGTCTCGCCAACGCCGATAGGTAACTGGACCGGCACAAAATTGCTGTTCAATCGCTCTTGGAGCATGTTGAGTACTTGAAAAAAATCAGCTCCGTTGCGATCCATTTTGTTGACAAAAGCAATGCGCGGGACGCGGTATTTGTCGGCTTGGCGCCAGACGGTCTCGGACTGCGGTTCAACTCCGCCGACAGCACAGAAAACGCCTATCGCACCGTCGAGTACGCGCAGCGAACGCTCGACCTCGGCCGTAAAATCTACATGGCCGGGCGTGTCGATGATATTGATGCGGTGATCCTTCCACTGGCAAGCGGTAGCGGCAGAGGTAATGGTAATTCCGCGCTCGCGCTCTTGCTCCATCCAGTCCATCGTCGCGGTACCATCATGGACCTCCCCCATGCGGTGAACTCGACCAGTATAGTAGAGAATCCGCTCGGTCGTGGTGGTCTTGCCAGCGTCAATGTGAGCCGCAATGCCGATATTGCGCGTGTCTTTTTGTGCGAACTTTCGTGCCATTTGGCCTAGGAACTCCTAAAATCTGTAATGAGCGAAGGCTTTATTTGCCTCGGCCATGCGATGGACGTCTTCCTTCATCCGCACAGCCCCACCTTCTCCCTTGGACGCAGCGATAAACTCGTTGGCCAACCGTTCGGCCATGGTGCGCTCAGAGCGCTCGCGCGCGAAGCGAATCAACCAGCGAATCGAGCGCGCCGTGCGCTCGTCTGGCCGCATTTCGACTGGCACTTGATAGGTTTGCCCGCCGACGCGACGCGACTTAACCATGACGATGGGCTTGGCATTTTCCAGTGCCTTCTGAAATACATCAATCCCGTCTTGGCCACTGCGCTCAGCGGCCAGGTCAATCGAGTCGTAGAATATGCGCTCGGCCACGCTTTTCTTGCCTTGTTTCATCAGCGAATTTACGAACCTCGCTGCCAAGACATTGTGGAATTTCGGATCCGGCAGCAGCTTGCGCTTGATTGCTTTTTTACGCCGCGACATTACTCGTACTCTTAGGTTGGCCGCCGGGTGCCATACTTGGAGCGACTTTGACGGCGATCCGCCACGCCCGTCGCATCGAGGACACCGCGCACAATGTGGTAGCGGACACCGGGGCAGTCTTTGATCCGCCCCCCGCGTACTAAAACGATGGAGTGTTCCTGCAGCGTGTGGCCCTCGCCTGGCACGTACGCCGTGACTTCAATCCCCGTAGTCAAACGCACCCGAGCCATCTTGCGCAGAGCCGAGTTGGGCTTCTTGGGCGTCTGGGTATAGACACGCGTACAAACGCCGCGGCGCTGGGGGCAACCTCTCAGCGCTGGGGAATCGGTCTTTTTTAGTGATTTTTGCCGGCTTTTGCGGACCAGCTGGCTAACCGTTGGCAAACGCTGTTTCTCCTCGTCATTCCGTTAAATAGCAAGCCCACAATTTACACACAAATTGTATGACTGTCAATACTATTGACCCAAAACACCTGTTTCCGCAGCGGCCACTTCGGCCAACTCGGCTTTGCCATTGCCTTCGGTCTCCAAGCTCTCATAAGCACCATCGTGGTAGTGCCCGGTACCGGCTGGAATCAAGCGACCGATGATGACGTTTTCCTTGAGGCCGCGCAGGTGATCTATCTTGCCTTGTACGGCCGCCTCGGTCAACACGCGCGTCGTCTCTTGGAAAGAGGCCGCAGAGATAAAGCTATCCGTGCGCAGCGAGGCCCGAGTAATGCCCAACAGGATCGGCTGACAGGTAGCTGGGTCGCCGGCCTCGTAGATAACGTTGTCGTTTTCCTTGTTGAAGCGGGTCTTATCTACTTCCTCTCCTTCGAGGAAATTGGTATCGCCTGGGTCCATGATGCGCACCTTCTGCAGCATCTGCTTAACAATCACCTCAATGTGCTTGTCGTTGATCTCCACAGCCTGGAGGCGATAGACATCCTGAATCTCGTTGACCAAGTACTCCTGCACCTTATTCACGCCTTGGACCCGCAAGATGTCGTGCGGATTGACCGACCCTTCCGAGAGGCGCTCGCCGGCTTCGACTCGGTCGCCCTCATGCACGCGCAAGTGCTTGCCGTAGGGGACCAAGTATTTCTTTTTTTCGTTTTCGCCATCTTCCGGGGTGACGAACAGCTCGCGGTTGCCGCGGACTAGACCGCCAAAGCTCACCGTACCGGCAATTTCCGATATGACTGCTGGTTCCTTGGGCCGACGGGCCTCAAAGAGCTCAGCAACCCGCGGCAAACCGCCGGTGATGTCGCGGGTCTTGGAACGCTCGCGTGGGATTTTGACTAACACCTGCCCCGGTGCGACTTGATCGCCATCTTCGACCAGCAGACGCGCCCCGATCGGAATAATGAAAGAACGGTTTCCATATTCTTCGCCCTCTACCTCAATTTGCGGATTCAGCGAGTGGTCGCGCTGCTCGACGATACTGCGAACGCTCAGGCCCGTGCTTTCGTCGAATTCCCCGCGCATAGTTTCTTTGTTGATGTCGGTGAACCGGATCTGCCCCGGGCGGTCGGTGAGAATCACATTGTTGTATGGATCCCATTCATACAGCACATCCCCCAGCTCGACTTGCTCCCCATCTTCAACCTTGAGCACTGCGCCATAAGGGGTGGCGATAGACGAGCGCACTCGATTTTGTTCGTCGAGCAAGCCAATTTCGCCGTTGCGTCCGACAACCGTGACGCCGGCTAGCGGGTTTTGCACCGTATCGACGTTGGAAAATTGGACGCGACCGGCCCGCCGAGCAGTAATCTGCGACTGTTCGGCAATGCGACTCGCCGTACCGCCGATGTGAAAAGTGCGCAGCGTTAGCTGGGTGCCGGGTTCGCCAATGCTCTGCGCAGCCACGACCCCAACCGCCTCGCCCACATTGACCTCGCGGCCGGTAGCCATGTTGCGCCCGTAGCACTTGATGCACACGCCGCGCTCGGACTCGCAGGTGAGGACCGAGCGAATATGCACTTCCTCCTTACCGGAGGCTGGATCGACAATACCGGCTTGAGCAATGCGGTTGGCGTCTTCCTCTTCCAGCAAGGTACCCGCACGAGCCACCACATTTTTGTCGGCATCGAGCGCGTCATCTTGCAATACGCGACCGACGATGCGGTCGGCCAACGGCTCGATTACCTCCTCTCCGTCCTTGAGAGCACCAATTTTCAGCCCTTGGCTAGTCATGCAGTCTTCTTCGCTGATCACCACATCTTGAGCTACATCGACCATCCGCCGCGTCAAATATCCGGCTTCGGCCGTTTTTAGAGCTGTATCGGCCAAACCCTTGCGGGCTCCGTGGGTCGAGATGAAGTACTCTAGCACCGACAGCCCTTCTTTGAAAGAGGCGATAATGGGCGTTTCGATGATTTCGCCTACGGCACCGGTCAGCTTTTTCTGCGGCTTGTTCATCAGGCCGCGCATGCCGCCTAGCTGTTTGATCTGATCCTCGCTGCCGCGCGCACCAGAATCCTTCATAACGTAAACCGAGTTAAAGCCCTCTTCGGCTTCCTCGAGCGTGCGCTGCACCGCACGCGAGACCTCCGATGTGGTATGAGTCCAAATGTCGATGATCTTGTTGTAGCGCTCGCCATCGGTGATGATACCGTTGGCATACTGGTCGCGGACTTTCTCTACTTCCTTGAGCGCTCCATCGATGAGTTTGGTTTTAGTATCGGGTACGACTACGTCGTCAACGGCGATGGATATCCCGGCCAGCGTTGCATAGTGATAGCCCATATTCTTGAGCTGATCGACGAACTCGGCGGTGCGCCTGTTGCCCAGCAGCCGATGGACTTGGGCGGTAATACTCTTAATATCGCCCTTGTCAACCGTGCGGTTGATAAAGCCAATTTCCTGCGGGAGGACCTCGTTGAAAAGCAAGCGACCAGCGGTCGTATTTGCCATCTCACCATCAATGCGCACCGCGATCGGCTGGTGCAAGGTAATGCGACCCGCTTCAAAAGCCGCAACCGCCTCGATCTTGTTGGCAAAGGTGCGCTCGACTCCATCTGCTTCGCTAAAGCGAACCTTAGTTAGGTAATAACTGCCAAGCACGATGTCCTGCGGGTTGTCCATGATGACTGGCTCACCATCGGCCGGCTTGAGGATGTTGTTGGTAGAAAGCATCAGAAGCCGCGCCTCGATCTGAGACTCGAACGACAGCGGGACATGTACAGCCATCTGGTCGCCATCGAAGTCGGCATTAAAGGCGGCGCAGACCAGCGGGTGCAGACGAATGGCCTTACCCTCGACGAGAATGGGCTGAAACGCCTGAATGCCCAACTTGTGCAACGTCGGTGCCCGATTGAGCAATACGCAGTGGTCGCGGATGATCTCTTCCAGAATATCCCAGACCTCTGAGCGCTCGCGCTCAACCAATTTCTTGGCACTCTTGACGGTTTGCACCAGCCCTTTTTCTTCTAATTTTTTAATTACAAATGGCTTAAATAACTCCAGGGCCATTCCCTTGGGCAGGCCGCACTGGTACAGTTTGAGTTCTGGACCGACGACGATAACAGAACGGCCCGAATAGTCAACGCGCTTACCCAGCAAGTTCTGGCGAAAACGGCCCTGTTTGCCCTTGAGCAGATCGCTGAGCGACTTGAGCGAGCGATTGCCGTCGCCGCGCACGGCCCGCGAGCGCCGCCCGTTGTCGAAGAGGGCATCAACGGCTTCCTGAAGCATCCTCTTCTCGTTGCGCAGAATGACTTCGGGGGCCTTGATATTGATCAGCTTCTTCAAGCGGTTGTTGCGATTGATGACCCGGCGATAGAGGTCGTTGAGGTCGGAAGTGGCAAAGCGACCCCCTTCTAAGGGCACCAAGGGACGCAGATCGGGCGGAATGACCGGAATGTTGTCGAGAATCATCCACTCGGGCCGGTTTTCGGACTGGCGGAAGGCTTCGACGACCTTGAGCCTCTTGAGGGCTTCTTGCTTGCGTTGAATTGAACTCTCCATCCGAACCAAGGTTCGCAATTCGGCCGAGAGCTGTTCAATGTCGATTTCCTCCAACAGCCTCTTGACCGCCGGTGCTCCCATCTCGACATCGGGATCGCCGCCCGCTTCCTGCACCTCGAAGAGTTCTTCTTCGGTCAAAAGCTGCAACTCCTCCACCGGAGCACCTCGTGGGTCAATGACGACATAGGACTCGTAATAGAGGATGCGCTCGAGGTTGCGCATCGAGATGTCGAGCAGGGCGCCGATGCGCGAAGGTAGCGACTTGAAATACCAGATGTGGGAAACCTGTACGGCCAACTCAATGTGGCCAAGGCGCTCTCGGCGAACCTTGACCTGCGTGACCTCGACCCCGCAACGATCGCATACTATCCCTCGATAGCGGATGCCCTTGTACTTGCCACAGTGGCAGTTCCAGTCCTTGACCGGCCCGAAGATGCGTTCACAGAACAACCCATCGCGCTCCGGCTTGAAGGAGCGGTAGTTGATCGTCTCGGGTTTGGTGACCTCCCCTTGCGACCAGGCGCGAATGGTCTCGGGAGAAGCGAGCTGAATGCGGATGGAATCGAAATCAGTCGGTTTGCGCGATGCATTGGCAGTCTGTAACACTGGCACCCCCTTTGCGCTTTATGCGAATGCTCTGCAATTCAATGTGTCTCGACGATCCTGCTGTCTTCGAGGATCACATCCAGACACAAACTCTGTAATTCTTTGACCAGCACATTGAACGATTCTGGAATGCCTGGTTCTGGTGGATTCTCGCCTTTGACGATGGCCTCGTAGATTTTAGAACGCCCCGCGACGTCGTCGGATTTGACCGTCAGCATCTCTTGGAGCGTATAGGCCGAGCCGTAGGCCTCTAGGGCCCACACTTCCATCTCGCCGAAGCGCTGGCCGCCAAACTGCGCCTTGCCACCCAAAGGCTGCTGAGTGACCAAAGAGTACGGCCCGATGGAGCGAGCGTGAATTTTGTCGGCGACCAAATGCGAAAGTTTTAACATGTATATGTAGCCCACGGTCACCCGTTTATCTAGCTTGCTGCCGGTCCGCCCATCGTAGAGCACTTGTTTGCCGTCGTTGGGTATCTCGGCCTCATCGAGCATGGCTCGCACCTCGTCGAGAGATGCCCCATCGAAAACCGGGGTCGCCACATGTATATCCAAGGCATGGGCGGCCATGCCTAGATGGGTTTCAAAGATCTGGCCCAAGTTCATGCGCGAGGGCACCCCCAAGGGGTTGAGAGCAATATCTACAGGCGTACCATCTTCGAGGAAGGGCATATCCTCCTCCGGCGCGATATACGCGACTACGCCCTTGTTGCCATGGCGACCGGCCATCTTGTCGCCGACCGACAGCCTGCGCTTCTTGGCCACATAGACTTTGACTAGCTGGGCGATGCCCGGCGGCAGTTCATCGCCGCGCGAGATGCGCTCTATTTGGCGCTCGGTTTGCTCGTCAATTAGCTTTAGCTGCTCTTCGGCATAGCGCAACAATTCGGCGACTTCAAGGCTGACTTCGGGATCTTCGGTCCAGTCTTTATCGGGCTGCAACGCAGAAAAATCTTCGCCCACCCGTTCGAGCAACCGCTGGCTCAATTGAGTGCCTCGGCGCACCTTTAATTCGCCATCTTGAGAGTACAAACTGCCCAACTTGACTTTCCCCACCACCTCCAGCAACCTAGTGTTGCGCTCGGCAATCAGGTGCTCCTTGCGCTCGGCGGCCTCTTTCTCACAAGCGGCGATGCTATCCCGACGCCGGGGCGAACCGCTCCGCTCGCGGCGCGAAAAAACCTTGCGGTCAATGACCACGCCTTCCATGCCGGGCGGCGCTTTCAGCGACGCATCGCGGACATCGCCGGCCTTCTCGCCGAAAATTGCCCGCAAGAGGCGCTCTTCGGGCGACAGTTCGCTTTCCCCCTTGGGCGTTACTTTGCCGACTAGAATATCGCCGGGGCCGACCTCGGCCCCAATGCGGATAATACCTTCGTCGTCGAGATTGCGCACCGCACCTTCGCTGACGTTGGGAATCTCGCGAGTAATCTCCTCTTGGCCGCGTTTGGTATCGCGCACTTGCAGCTCAAATTCCTCAATGTGGACAGAAGTGAAGATGTCCTTTTTAAGGAGGCGCTCGCTGACGACGATAGCATCTTCAAAGTTGTAGCCGTTCCAAGGCATAAAGGCCACCAAGACGTTCACGCCTAGGGCTAAGTCGCCTCGGTCGGTAGCGGCACCATCGGCCAAAGGCTGACCGGTCTGCACCTTGTCGCCGACTTGGACTAAGGGCCGCTGGTTGATGCAGCAGTCTTGGTTGGAACGGGCAAACTTGGTCAACTTGTACTCGTCGGCGTCGGCTGTGTCCAACGGAGTCAATCGCGTGCTGTGCTTCTTGTCGCGATGCACAATAATGCGCTCGGCATCGACGCTGACGACCACGCCGGGATTGCGGGCTACGACGATCGCCCCCGAATCGCGGGCGACTTTGTTTTCCATGCCAGTGCCGACATACGGTGCTTCGGTAAACAGTAACGGCACGGCCTGACGCTGCATGTTGGAGCCCATAAGCGCTCGGTTGGCGTCGTCGTGTTCGAGGAAGGGAATTAGGGCCGCCGCCCCGCTGACGAGCTGATTAGGCGATACGTCCATGTAGTCAACCTCGTCAGGAGTTACCATCGGATAATCATCCCGCTTGCGAGCTTTGACTAATGAGTTGAGAAATTTGCCGGCGTTGTCGATGGGTGCGTTGGCTTGGGCGATGATGTATTTGTCTTCTTCGGCCGCCGTCAGAAACTCGATCTCACTTGTCACCTTGCCGTTTATCACCTTGCGGTACGGCGTCTCGAGAAAGCCGAAGGAATTGACCCGGGCATACGTACTCAACGAGGAGATCAGGCCGATATTGGGGCCTTCCGGCGTTTCGATGGGACATATCCGACCATAGTGCGTATAGTGCACATCCCGCACTTCAAAACCAGCGCGGTCGCGGCTTAGCCCGCCCGGACCAAGAGCACTAAGGCGACGCTTGTGGGTCAACTCGTCAAGCGGATTGGTCTGCTGTATAAACTGCGACAGTTGGCTCGAACCAAAAAACGCTTGGATCACGGTGGAAACCGTTCGCGCATTGACCAAGTCGTGCGGCGTGATTTGATCTTCGTCGCGCAGGTTCATGCGCTCGCGAATCGTCCGCGCCATGCGCGTCAGGCCAATGCTGAATTGTTGGGCTAGCAATTCGCCGACCAAGCGCACGCGACGATTGCCCAGATGATCGATATCGTCGGTATTGCCCTGCCCCATTCGCAGCCCCAGCAGGTAGCGGATTATCGCCATGAAATCCTCGAGATGCAGCACCGTGCTCTCAAAGGGAATACCCACATCCAAACGGCGATTGATGCGATAGCGGCCCACATCGCCTAGGTTGTAGCGCTTGGGGTTAAAAAAGAGTCGATCTAGCAATTCGCGCACGGTCGCGATATTGGGTGGGTCGCCGGGACGTAGCAGGTTGTAGATGCGCGTGAGAGCATCTTCCTCGTTTTCACTCGGGTCTTTAGCCAGCGAGTTCTCTATGACCCCGAGATCTTTGTCCGGCGGGGTGGCCAAAACCTTTAACTTCTTTATTTTGGCCGCTTGTAGCTTCGTTAGATGTTCGCCGCTTATCTGATCGTAGGCATCTAACAAAATTTCACCACTATCTTTATCGACGATGTCCTCGCCGCCGTTGTAGCGGTCGATCAGTTCTTCGTCTATCGCTTCATTGACTTCCTCGCGGAACAGACTGAGTATTTGGCCATTCTTAGAGAAACCAAGCGCCTTCAACAGCAAAGTCACCGGCAGCTTGCGTTTGCGGTCGATATGCACGTACATGATATCGTTGATGTCCATGCTGAACTCTAGCCACATCCCCTTGTAGGGCAGGATCCGCGCCGAGAACAGCCGCTTGCCATTGGGGTGCAAAGTTTCGTCAAAGAACACCCCAGGCGAGCGATGCAACTGGCTGACGACTGCGCGTTCAGCACCGTTGATAATAAACGTACCCTCGCTGGTCATCAGGGGCAGTTCGCCCAAGAATACGGCCTGTTCGACGACATCCTTGACCGGCCGGTCTTCGCTTTCTTTGTCGCGGGTTACAAGGCGCAGGGTCGCGCGCAGCGGGGCGGCGAAAGTCATGTCCCGCTCGCGGCATTCCTCTTCGCTGTAGCGGGGATTGCCAATGGAGTAGCTGACGTATTCGAGAGAGTATAGCCCATGGACATCGGTAACCGGGAAAATACTCTGGAAGACCAAGTGCAAACCGCGCCGCTGGCGCTGATGGGGCGAGACCGAGATCTGCAGGAAGTCCTCGAAGGAGTCAAGCTGAACCGAAAGCAGGTTTGGCATCTCCGCGGCTTCTTTGATTTTGCCAAAAGAGTGCCTTTTAATACTGCCGTTCGTCTTTGCCAAAGTCCAACTCCTCAATTTGTGGTTAAAGCCAAATGCTCATGGAGCTATTGGCCAATAGCTCCATGAATATGCGCTGCCGAAAAGCAGGTATGAACAAATGAGCTCCTAAATCAGCAGCCCTACTGGAGTTCTACCGTGGCTCCCACATCCTGCAATCGGCTCTGGATTTCTTCGGCTTCCTCCTTAGTCGCCCCTTCTTTGACCGGCTTCGGTGCCTCGTCAACCAGCGCCTTGGCCTCTTTCAGCCCTAGGCTAGTGATCTCGCGGACGACTTTGATAACTTGGATTTTCTTCTCGCCAGCGCCAGTAAGCACTACGTCAAAGGAATCCTTTTCGACGGCGGCCTCCTCGCTAGCACCAGCGTTGGGCATCGCACCAGCCATCATCACCGGCGCTGCGGCCGACACGCCAAACTTGTCCTCGAGGGCTTTGACCAACTCGGCTAGTTCTAGGACCGTCAGTCCGCCGATGGTCTCGATGATTTCGCCTACCTTGCTATTGGCGGTGGTGGCAGTGGTTTCTTCGGTCATGGGATACAGCCTCCTGTAGTCCGTATTTGAGTTTGTTAAAGGGGACGAATGAGAATCAGGCGTTTTCCCCGCCTGCTCCTCGTTGCTTTTCAATGGCTGATAACGCGCCGACTAGGCCCTTAAGTAATCCATTGAGGACACCGCCTAACCCGTACAGCGGACTCTGGACACTGGCGGCTACCTTACCTAGCAATTCTTCCTTAGAGGGCAGCTTAGCCAACGCCTCGACTTTGTCGGCGGCGAGGATTTCACCCTCCATATAACCAGTCTTGATCTGAATTTTCCCGCCATCACCGACAAAATCTTGCAGAATTTTGGCTGGTGCGATGGGATCTTCTATTGAATAGGCCAAGGCCGTAGGCCCGGAGAAATACTCCTCAATGCCGGCGATGCCCGCTTCCTTAGCCGCGCGAATGGCCAAGCGATTCTTGATCACTTGGTATTGGACATCGGCATCGCGCAGCTTGTTGCGCAACTCGGTCACTGCAGCTACATCAATGCCCGTAAAATCGGCTAAATAAAAGCCCTTGGCCTCAACCATAATGGCCTTCAATTCTTCTACTTTCGCTTCTTTTTCTACCGTCGCCATAATACCGCTTTCTTTAGGTAGCCAACTGGGCGCGGTCGATCTTGATGCCCGGCCCTACTGCCGACGAGAGGACTAGCTTGCGGATGTACTGCCCTTTTGTCGCGGCCGGCCTAGCGCGCAAAATGGCGTCAGTAAACGTCTGAGCGTTTTCGATCAGTGCCTGATCGGCAAAGGACAGCTTACCGATGGGAGCTTGGGCGTTATTGCCGGACTTGCTGTCGGCCCGGTATTCAATGCGGCCGGCCTTGGACTCGCGGACGGCTTGGGCAACCTCGCGCGTCACCGTGCCGCTTTTGGGATTGGGCATCAAGCCTCTCGGCCCCAAGATCCTCCCCAGCTTACCGACCTGCCCCATCATATCTGGCGAGGCAATGACTAGGTCGAAATCGAGCCAACCGCCTTGGATTTTCTCGGCCATATCGGCCCCACCAACGAAATCGGCTCCAGCGTCTTCGGCCTCTTGCACTAGCGGTCCTTGGGTGATGACTAAGACCCGGAGTTCCTTGCCGGTACCGTGCGGCAACATCACCGTGCCGCGCAGCGATTGCTCGGCTTGGCGACCATCAATCCCCAAGTTGCAAGAAAGCTCAACAGTCGGATCGTAATTGCAAGAGGGGAATTTCTTGAGGATGCTAATTCCCTCTTCCCACGAATAGGCTTTGTCGCGGTCGAAAGACGCCAAGGCGTTTCTATATTTTTTTCCTCTGGCCATATCTTAAACCTCTTATGAGGGGTACAATGCGAAGCAGCTACTCGACTAACAGCCCCATGCTGCGGGCCGTTCCCGCGATCATCGACATCGCGGCTTCCATTGAGGCCGCATTCAAATCGGGCATTTTCAATTCGGCGATTTCGCGCACCTGATCCGAAGAGACAGCGCCGATGTGATCCCGGTTGGGTACGCCTGATCCCTTGTCTTTTCCAGCAGCCCGCAACAGCAACACCGCCGCCGGCGGCGTCTTGGTGATAAACGAAAACGTGCGGTCGGCGTACACCGTAATGATTACGGGAATGATCAACCCCTGCTGCTCTTGCGTCTGGGCATTGAACGTCTTGCAAAATTCCATGATGTTGACGCCGTGTTGACCCAGTGCCGGCCCAACCGGCGGCGTCGGATTCGCCTGACCGGCTGGAACCTGCAATTTGATTTGGGCTATTTCCTTTTTAGCCATTTATATATCCTCTAAAAATTAGCCGACCACTTCTTGCACCGGCTCGACCTGCAACACGTCCAATTCTACGGATGTGCCGCGCCCGAAGATGCTCACCATGATTTTCAACCTGCGCTTCTCCGGCAGTACCTCCTGCACAGTGCCGATGAAATCCTTGAACGCACCATCGTTGACCTTGACTTGATCGTCAACGGCAAAGGGAATCTCCTCGACCTCTTGGTCTTTGCGGCGATCGACGTGCCCCAAGATGCGGTCGATTTCTTCCTGCCGCAGCGGTTGTGGCTTGCGCGCTGGGCCGACGAAGTTGGTCACCCCGGGAATGTTGGTCACCTGATACCAAGCGTCCTTGGACATTTCCATTTCCACTAGCACATAACCAGGCAAAAACCGCTTCCTAGTCTTGGTTTTCTTGCCAGCGCGGAGTTCGACCACTTCCTCGGTCGGCACGACGACCTGGGCAATCGCACCGTTGGCAGCCCCCAACTCAATGAGCGACTCCAAGTAGGTCTTTACTTTATTTTCGTGCCCCGAATATGTATGTAGAGCGTACCAGCGCTGTGCCATGGCTTCAATCCGGTGTTAGCTCCCACTCGCTGAGCGTAAATAGCATAAATAAGGAAAAGAAGCGGTACACGTTGCGCACCGCTTCCCTTAGATACGCCCTAGCGGGCATTACTGGCCTAGAAGTATTCCCCAAACAAAAGAGATAATCAGGTCGAATATGCCAATAAAAACCGCAAAAATCGCCGAAAAGACTAATACCACCCCGGTGGAACTGACCAAGTCCTCGCGAGTAGGCCAACTCACTTTGGAAAATTCGACCCGCACATCTTTGATGAAATTGGTAAGTTTATTCCACATCCCATTCCCTAATGCAGAAGCCTGGCAGGGCAGACAGGACTTGAACCTGCAACCGCCGGTTTTGGAGACCGGTGCTCTACCAATTGAGCTACTGCCCTATGCCTATCGAGCTTCCTTGTGAGCCGCATGCTTGCGGCAAAAACGGCAATACTTTTTGTACTCAACGCGGCTTGGCTGGTTTCGTCTATTTTTGGTCGTCGTGTACGTTTGCTGGTTGCACACTTCGCACTCCAGCGTTATTTGATCTCTTGGCATCAGAACTTGTCGCGTTTAGATGGAAGCACTCGTAGGAAAGTGGAGCCGATGACCAGGATTGAACTGGTGACCTCATCCTTACCAAGGATGCGCTCTACCGACTGAGCTACATCGGCTGCAATCCTTATTGGTGATCTGGAGCGGGAAACGGGACTCGAACCCGCGACCCCGAGCTTGGAAGGCTCGCGCTCTAGCCAACTGAGCTATTCCCGCTCGAGCCGGATTAATGCCCGTTTAATCTACAGAAGTCTTAATATATGACAGCCCTCTCAATATGTCAAGAATACTGGGCACCGGCCCAAAACGCGAAACTCCCGGAGAGACGCAGGCCTTTCCGGGAGTCGCCAGCTAAACTGGATACTTGCGCTCAGCGCGTGATTTTGACAATCCTGTAGTGCAGCTTGCCAATGGGCACTTCAATCTCGATTTCCTCTCCTTCTTGGTGCCCGAGCAACCCCTTGCCTATCGGCGAAACCGTGGAAATTTTGCCCGCGTCAAAATCCGCTTCCTCGGGCGCGACGAGCGTGTACGTTAGCTGTCGCGCCTGCGCGAGGTCTTCAAGCTCGACAGTGGCACCGATATAGACCTTGTCTTCTGGAATGGCCTCGTTTTCTAGCAGGCGGGCCCGGCTGAGTGTCTCTTCGAGCTTGCCGATGCGCTGCTCTAGGAAGAGCAACCTTTCTTTAGCCGCCGAATACTCGGCGTTTTCGGACAGGTCGCCAAACTCCCGCGCCCGCTGCAACGCTTGGCGCACGGCCGGGCGTTCGGTCTCCTTGAGTCCCTTCAACTCGGCCTGAAGTTTTTCGTAGCCTTCGCGCGAAAGATATACTTCACTCATTACCAAGCCTCTAGCGGAGAGAACGACATGCGTTATGCAATACAAAAAGCGGAAGCGCATTACCGGCTTCCGCTACGCAAAGTAGAGTAATGTAATAAGAACGCTGCTCAGGTGCAAACAAGCTAAAGGACTTGCCCAAGTTCGCCACCGTCCTTTTAATAAATCCACAGACCGAACCACGGCTTCCCAAACAACGCACTTACCAACCTTATGGCATTGACAATCCTGCACTTTGCCGATCTGCATCTAGGCGTCGAAAACCACGGCAGTCTCGACCCAAGCACCGGGCTGCATTCGCGGGTTCGAGATTTTGCCAACAGCCTAGAAACGGTCATTGACCTAGCGGTTGAAAAGCCGGTCGATTTGGTTGTCTTCGCCGGCGACATGTACAAGAATTGCGATCCGACCCCGACCCATCAGCGCGTCTTGGCCTGCCAGCTCCAGCGCCTACAAGCGGCCCGCATTCCCATCGTGCTAGTGGTGGGCAACCACGACGCGCCGGGCGCTTTCGGCAAGGCCACTTCAGTCGACATTTTCAGCACTCTACAACTAGAGGGAACCCATGTCATCCGCCGCCCAGAACTCCTGCGCATCGAAACGGCCAATGGCCCAGTGCAAGCGGCCTGCCTGCCTTGGCCAACGCGCCATGCTTTACTCACCCGCGATAAATACCGCGACTTGCCCCTAGAGGAAGTCCGCGTCGAGATCCAAAAGATCTGCGCCGCGCAAATCGACGAGTATGCCCGCCAGCTCGACCCCAAACTGCCGGGCGTACTCGTCGCTCACCTTGCCGCGGCCGATGCCGTCTATTCGGGCGGCGAACGCACCGCTATTATCGGCCAAGACCCTGTGTTGCTCACCAGCACCCTGGCCAACCCGGCCTACGACTACGTCGCCTTGGGGCACATCCACAAATACCAAGACCTCAATGCCGGCCAACATCCGCCCGTAGTCTATTCGGGCAGCCTAGAGCGCATCGACTTCGGCGAGGAAGGCGAAGACAAAGGCTTCTGCCTAGTTCACATCGCAGCAGACGCAACGGCACCGAGAGGCCGGGCAACCACCTTTGAGTTCATCCCCGTCCCAGCGCGGCGCTTTGCGACCGTCAAGCTAAAAGTACACGAGGGCCAAGACGCCACCGAACGCATCGTCGCGGCCTGCGCCGCCGCCGACCTGGCAGACGCCGTAGTCCGCGTCCTTTACGACCTGCCGGCAGGCTATGCCACCCCGGTGGACTTACCACAGGTGCGTCAAGCACTCGAACCGGCTTTCCACGTCGCCTCCATTCAGCCGCGCTTTGCGCCCGAAGTCATCCAACGCCGCGCCGAAATCAGCGAGCAAGTCGAACTAGGCGATGCCCTCGACCGCTACATTGACAACAGCCCAGACCTACAAGGACACCGCGCCGAGCTCAAAAGCCATGCGCTCCACCTAGAGCGCGCGCTTGAAACAGACCAACGCGACGCAGACGACCGATGATCCCTCTTTCCCTTTCCCTGCGCAACTTTCTCAGCTATGGCGAGGAGGCGGCGCTGCTCGACTTTACCCAATTCCACGTCGCCTGCCTTACCGGTGGCAACGGCCACGGCAAGTCCGCCTTGCTCGACGGGATTACCTACGCCTTATGGGGCCAAGCCCGCAAAAGCCGCAGCGACGAAGAATTATGTCGAATCGGGGCCCGAGAAATGCGCGTCGATTTCGACTTCGCCCTCGGCGAGAAGCACTTCCGCGTCATCCGCAGTTGGCGGCGCACCAAGAGAGGCGTCCCAGCCCTAGACTTACAAGTACAAAGCGACGGCACTTTCCGCACCCTCAGCGAAGGCGAGGGCATCAACCCCACCCAGCGGCGCATCAACGAGCTGCTATCGATGGACTACGACACTTTTGTCAACTCAGCCTTCATCGTCCAAGGCCGCGCCGACGAGTTCACCCGCAAAAACGCCAGACAGCGCAAAGAAATACTCGGGCGAATTCTTGGCTTGGAGCGCTACGACCAACTCCAAGGTATGGCTCGAACCCGCTACCAAGAGCACCAGCGCCAGAGCGAGGCCCTACAAACCCGCCTCAATGAACTCGATGCCGAATTGGCCAAGCGCGAAGACTACGAAGCCGACCTGCGGGCCGTTGACGAGCGCCTCGCGTTACTCGGCAGCGAAATCGGCAACCGAGAAAAAACACAAGCCGAGTTGGAGACCCAGCGGCTAGCGCTGGTGCGAATCCGCCAGCGCGTCGCCGAGCTAGAGCGGGAACAACAGCGCGTCGCCGAGCGGAAGCAGGCAATTTCTACTGAACTCGAAAACCTGCGGCAGCAACAGGGCCAAGATGGCGAAATCCTAGCCGCCGCTGAATCCATCGAGCGAGACTTTGCAACCTACAATCAGCTCCACGCCCAAGTGGGCCTGCTCGAACAAAAAGCTCAGCAACACAGCGCACTAGAAACCCGCCGCCGCGAGCTAGCCGATCAAATCGCCCAAGTGCGCCAACAAGTGGAGCGGCAGCAAGAGCGCTGGACAGCCACCCTCGACGAACGCCAGCGCCAACTCGACGAGCACCAAGCCTTGCTCGATCGAGAGCAGACCATCGCCAGCCGCTACGCCCAATTCAAAACGCTCAGCGAGCAGGCCCAAGCGCTAGAACAGGCGCGGCTTCGCTGCGAAAATTTGCTCAGCCAACGCCGTGACCTCGAACACGAACTATCGCTTGCCGAGGAGCAGCGCAAAAACCAGCGCCAAGCACTCGCCAAGCAATTGGCACAGTTGGAGCAAGCCAGTGCCGAGGAGCAAACCTTAAAAGCCCAGATCCATCAGTTACAAGCCCAACAGACCCAATTACAGCGCAAAGCCGAGCAACGGGACCACCTCAAAGACGAGGGCAACGAGCTCAATGCCCAGATCGCCGAGCGACAGCAGAAACTTCGCGCCGAAGAAGAAGAATTAGCCAACGAGCGCCAACAGGCTCTGGCCTTGGCCGCGACCGACGACGCCAATTGCCCGTTGTGCGGCAGCACCCTCGATGCCGAGCATCGCCAGCAGGTTGCGGCCGAACTCTCGCAGCGGGAAGCGCGCCGCCAAGAGCGCATCGCCGTCCTCGGTAGCGAGCTAGCCACGCTCGACGACCAGTTGCAAAAGATGCGCGCGCACTACAAGGCCCTTGGCGAACAAATCGAACCCCTCCAGCAGGTACAGCAAAAACTGGCCGCTGGACAAGCTCGTCTCGAGCAATTGCGAGAATCGGCCGCTGAAGCCCAGGCACTAGCCGAGCGACTAGCCGCCCTCGACCGAGAACTCAGCGACCAATCGTACGCCCCCAGCACACGCCAACGCCTGCACGAGCTAGTTGGAGAAATCGAGCTATTGGGCTACAGCAACACCGAGCACGAGACCCTCGGCCAAAAGCTCGCCGAGTTGCGCCCAGTCGAAGCGGAGCACGCCCGCTTGCAGGACGCCAAAAACCAAGCGGACCGGCTCAAAAACGAGCAGACCGAAGCCCAAAACCAACTCGAGCGGGCCAAGCGCCAACTCGCCGAGGCCGGCTATGCCCAAGAGGAACGGCAACAACTCGGCCAAGTCGAGCAGCAGATTGCAGCCTTGGGCTACGACAGTGCCGAAAACCAGCGTTGCGCCAACAACAGGACCAGCTGCGCGACAGCGCCCGGCAATTCGAGCGCCTGCAACACGCCCGCCAACGCCGCGCCGCGTCCGACCAATCGCGGGTGCGCTACGAGGCTGAAGACTCCAATCTAGCGGGACAATTGCAGACGATAAAACAAGAAAAGGAACAGTTGCACGAACGGGCCAATGCGTTAGAAGACATTGATTTGCAACTCGGCGAAAACCAAGCTCAATTGGCAAAGCTACGGCCCGAGCGGGACCAACACCTCCAGCGCCGGGGCAATCTAGAGGCCCTGTGCGCCCGCTGCGCCGAGTGGGTTCAGGAGCAAGACCAGCTAGGCGAAAAGCTCCAAGACACCCAGCGGCAGACCTGGATTTACCAGCAGCTCGACAAAGCATTCGGCAAGGATGGCATCCAAGCCCTGATCATTGAAAACGCCGTGCCGCAAATCGCCGACGAGGCCAACGCCATCCTCGCACGCCTGACCGACAACCGCATCCAAGTCGCCTTTGAGTCACTGCGCGATCTCAAAAAGGGCGGCACCCGCGAAACCCTCGACGTCAAAATCGCCGACGAAGTGGGCGAGCGCTCCTATCATCTCTATTCCGGCGGCGAGGCATTCCGCACCAATTTTGCCTTGCGCATTGCGCTCTCCAAAGTACTGGCCATGCGCTCGGGCACCCGCCTCCACACCCTCTTTATCGACGAGGGCTTCGGCACCCAAGACGAACAGGGCTTAGAACAACTCATCGAAGCAATCCAAAAAATCAGCGCGGATTTCAAAAAGGTGTTGATCGTCACCCATCTCGACCAACTCAAAGCGGCCTTTCCAGTGCAAATTGAGGTCACTAAACATCCCGATTTAGGTTCGAGTTTCTCCGTGACCCAGCACGCCTAGCTTCTGGTCTATTATGGCTCACTACGACGAATACCACGCGGCCCATACCGGCGCGGCTCTACGCGACGAGCAAGCCTCATTTCGCTTGTACCTGTGCGGTGCCGACCACCTCGACTTCTTGCACCGCATGACCTCCAACGACTTCCACCACCTGCAAATAGGGCACGGCCTCGAAGCCGTCTTTATCGAACAGCGAGCGCGGATTCTCGATCTCGCCACCTGCTATCGCGGCCCAGATGCCACCGCCTTGATTTTGAGTCCCGATTCGCGCACTGCAATCCCCGCGTGGTTGGACCGCTTTATCTTTGCCGAGGCCCTCGAATTGGCCGACCGCACAGACGAGACGGCCATGTTCGAACTGATCGGCCCGCAGGCCGCCCAGCTAGTCTCCCACACATTAAACGCAGATCTGTCAAGGCTTCAGGACCACCAACTACTCAATCCACAAGTCGCCGACGGCCTGTGGCTGGCCCGCACCCCCGGGCCGGGGCTGCGCACCTTCGGCCCGCCCGCAGCCGTGGCTGGCCTTTGGCAACGCCTCGCCGCCGCAGGGGCCCGCCCAATAGGAGCGGCGACCTGGGAAATTTTGCGCATCGAACGGGGCCTTCCCCGGCTGGGGCGAGAGTTGACCCAAAATTACAACCCTTGGGAAGCAGGGCTGGGGCGCGCCATTCATTTAGATAAAGGCTGCTATATCGGCCAAGAAGTCATCGCCCGCTTAGATACCTATGACAAAGTCAAACAGCAGCTAGTCGGACTGCGACTTTCCGCCGCCGAACTGCCGCCAACCGGGCAACCGCTGCGCGACGGCGCACGCGCAGTAGGGCGCATCACCTCAGCAATCGACTCTCCCAGTCTCGGCCCAATTGCTCTGGCCTATGTGCGGCGTAGTGCTTGCGCTGCGGGCACGACGTTAGACGCAGATGGAGCGCAAGCCACCGTAGTCTCCCTGCCTTTTTTGCTCCATGAGTCCGGCTAGGATCAGCAGACGCCGCAAGATAGTCCACCTTGGGCTCGATAGCGGCCCGCACCACAACCCCCAAGCTAGCGCCGAATTCGCCGCGCTCCTGCGCGAATACACCGATTGGATCGAATGCGGCAACGACTATGCCATCCTCGATGTCACCAATAATAAGCTCGATATTCCCTTCGGAATGCGCGTCGCCAAGATGATCAAAAACGATATCAAGCGGCAGCTAGGCTGGAGCGTTTCCGTAGGGTTGGCACCCAGCAAGTTCTTGGCGCAGCTAGCTATGGAGCACCAGCGGCCCGATGGCCTGACAGTCGTACTGCCCGAACAGATAGGGGATTTTCTCGCCGACGTGCCCATTGACCTGCTGCCCGGCGTGGGAGCGGTTACGCGCCGACAACTCGCGGCTATGCAAATAGAGCGCGTCGGTGCGCTGGCCCAAGTACCGCTCAACGAACTCGTGCGCCGCTTTGGCCAGCGAGGAAGCCGCTTTTGGCACCTCGCCCAAGGTTGGGACGACAGCCTGGTCGCCCCAGCCGAACAACTCGATCAAATCCGCGAGGAAGCCGCTTTTGCCGCTCCGCTCTATACCGATGAAGAAATGCGCGATACTTTGCGCGCGCTAGCCACCGCGCTCTGTGGGCACTTGCAGCGCCGAGGGCTGCAAGCACGCGACGTAACCCTAACGGTGCGCTACCCAAATGCCCGCACCGCGACGCGCACATTGCACTTGGCGACCTGTACCGATCGCGCCCCAGCCGTCTTCGCGGCGGCTTGCAAACTGTTGGAGCAGACCGAGGTCGGCGACTTGGGCACGCGCCTGCTCGGCATTGGGTTGGGGGGATTTGCCGACGAGGAACTTGAGCAGCTCGATTTGTTTGTCGATAAAAAACCCTAGGCTACAGCCTGCGGCAATACCGAGTCTCCATAGGGCAGCACCCAAATCCGAGCCTCAGAGCCGACCACCTCGTGCGCGGCCGCCATAGCTTGGCCTAGGTCGTCAAAGGGCACTAAGCCGATGCGACCAAGGTCCTCGGCTGGCAGCGACGAGACCAAATGGACGCGGGCTTTTTTCAATACCGCGGCAATGGCCGCGGCCTTGTGTCCGCCCAAGACGAATTCCCGTTCTATGCGCCCGAGAATTTCGTCGGCCGAATCCGCCTTTTGCAACCAAGAGGCAAAGGTAGCACTACCCAGCCCCTCGCGGCATTCGGCCACCCAAACGATAACGCCTCCTTCTCGCACGGCATGCACGGCGTTGTCGAGGGCTTTTTGTGCCTGGTACATATTGACGTCTAGCGGATAGCCACCCGCGCTGACGAGGACAATATCAGCGCATTGCGCGATCGGCACGGCCCCGCGCTCGGCGACTCGCTCGCACCCTTTGCGGTGGGCTTCTCGCACGTGCCCGGCAAAAGCGGCGACTATGCGATGGCGATCATCGACGATCGCATTGAGGATGAAGTCGATCCCCAACATGGCTGCCCCTTCTTCTAAGTCTTCCCGCACTGGATTGCCCGCAAGCCGCCCCGTCTCGGCGCCGGGCCGAGCCATCAAGCCGTGATTGGCCGCTACCGTGCTGGGGGAGGCGCAGCCGGGCAGGACCGCCTTGGCCCCCCCCGAAAAGCCGGCGAAGTAGTGGAATTCCAAGTTGCCCAGACAGATCCGCACATCGGCCTCGACCAAGAGACGGAAAAGTTCCACCGGCGTACCGCGAGCAGTAACGCCCAACCGCACCACATCTTGCGGATCGTGGTTGACGACCCGCACCCGATTATAGACCGTCGGCCCGACCAAATCAGCCAACTCGGCTGCGGTCTGCGCTCGATGCAGCCCCAAGGCCACCACCACGGTCACGTTGGCGTCCGGCACACCAGCCGCGGCCAGTTCCTCCAGCACCGGCGGCAACAGGCGATCGGTCGGACAGGGCCGCGTCATGTCGCTGACGACAATAGCGACCTGCTGGCCGGGCCGCACCAAGGCCCGCAATGCGGGCGTACCTATAGGCTGGGCCAACGCATCCCGCACCACCTCCTGCTCCGCACTGTCGCCCCCTCGTTCTGCGCTGGGCAGAACGACTCCGAGCAGACGCTGACTGGGCACGGCAAATTGCAACTGAGAGTCGCCAAAAGGCAGTTCGATTTGCGTCGCAGCCATCATCGGCATCGCTCAAGCTCGGTGTAGAGCTGGCTGATACAGGCCGACGCTGTAGAATTCATAGGAAGCGGCTTTGTCCGGGAAATCAATTACGTGCACCGTGAAGCGGGCCGGCACTCCGGTGTCGGGCATGCAGTCGCGGAAAAAGTTGCTATAGGCTTGGGCGTATTCTTGGTACATGCGCTGTTGTTCCTCGTGAAAGCGCTGCGGATCGGTCAACGGATTGATGTCCTTGGGCTGGGCGCCAAAGGCGTGGACCTCGATAAAATCTATCTGGGCAATCGAGTCGCAAATGCCGGCTTCCCGCAACCACTTTTCCCAACAGCGGAAGACCAACTCAACCTCGACGCTAGGCGCCATCCTCACCAACTCGTCGCGGCCGAGAATCCCATGCGCCGAATGCCCGCCGGTCAAGCCAGCGAAATAGATCTTCAAGTCGCCATTGTCCAGCGCTTCGGTCACCAGAGCCGATAAGGTCGGGTGGTCCCCACCGTAGTAATAGGTCAATCGGCCGCGTTGCTTGACGTTAAATGCCATAGTAATCCTTTCATTAATTGTCAAAGTGCTTCGACGAAAATCTCGGCCCAATGCCGGGCCCGCCGCCCGGTAAAATCGGCTATCTGGTGGCGGCACGAAGTGCCTACTGCAGCAATTTCCACATCCTCTGCTGCCTCCTCTAGCACGGCAAAGAGCCGCTCCTGTCCCACGGTGCGCGATACTTCAAAGTGCTCCTTTTCGTAGCCAAAACTACCCGCCATACCGCAGCAGCCCGACGGAATTTCCTCAGCGCAAAAATGGGGCGGCATGTTGAGCACGGCCAAGGTCGCGGCCGTTCCCGTCAGCGCCTTTTGATGGCAGTGGCCGTGCACCAAAATACGGCGGGCGGTCTGAGCAAACTCCAAATCGAGCGGGGCCTCGCCGACGAGAAAGTCCTCGAGTAGGACGACCTGCTCGGCCACCTGCCGGCTTTGTGGACTGTCAACCAAGTCTAGGTAATCGTCACTGAGGGCCGACGCGCAACTTGGTTCCAAGCCAATGATCGGCACTCCTTGCTCGGCCCAAGGCGCCAGCACCTCCACATTGCGCTGCGCCAATGCGCGGGCCCGATCGAGAAAGCCTTTGGAGATAAACGGCCGACCGCAACAGACTTTGTTGGCAACCAAAGCGACCTCGTACCCGGCGCGTTCCAAGATAAGAGTCGCCGCCATGCCAATAGCCGGCTCGTTGTACTCGACGAAAGTATCGTTGAAGAGCACGACGCGGCCCTTGGCCCCGCGCGCCGGATGCCGCCCGGCGAACCAGCGCGAAAACGGCTGGCGGGCAAAGGCCGGCAGTTGCCGCCGTCGGTCAATGCCCAAAAACGCATCTAACAGCCAGCGGTTGAGCCTGCTGCGACCGATCCAATTCGACAGCGGTGCCAACGCCGAGCCCAAGCGGCTGATACGCGCGATGTCGGCAAACAGCCGCGACCGCAGCGGATAGCCGTGCTGGCGATGGTAGTGGGCGAGAAATTCGTACTTGAGCTTGGCCATATCGACGCTCGACGGGCACTCGGCCTTGCAGGCTTTGCACTCCAAGCAAAGGTCCATCACGCGGTGGACTTCTCGACTGTGCAGGCCGTCGGGCAACGTACCGGCGAGCGCAGCGCGCAAGGCATTGGCCCGGCCGCGCGTGGTGTGCTCCTCGTCCAAGGTCGCCATGTACGAAGGGCACATGGTGCCCACCAGCTTTTTGCGGCAGTGCCCCACCCCGGAGCACATTTCAACAGCTTCTTGAAACCCACCGGCCGCGCTAAAGCTGAAAAACGTCTCCACCTTGGGCGTCTGATAATCCTGGTGGTAGCGCAGGTTCTCGTCCATCCGAGGAGAGCGGGTAATTTTGCCGGGGTTCATAATCCCCTGTGGATCAAAAGCGTCCTTAACCTCGACAAAAGCCGCGACCAATTGCGGGCTAAACATCTTGGCGATCCACTCGCTGCGAGCCAAGCCATCGCCGTGCTCGCCCGACATAGCGCCGCCGTATTCGAGCACCATATCGCTGATCCGCTCCTCCATCTGGCGCAGGAGCTTTATACCCTCCGGATCCTTGAGGCTGAAGATCGGCCGGATGTGCAACAGGCCGACGCTGGCGTGGCCGTAGTATTCGGCCTCAATCCCCAATTCCTCCATCAGCGCGACCACCCGGCGGATGTAGTCGGGCAACTTGGCGACCGGGACGCTGGTATCCTCCACACCCGGCTGGGGCTTTGGATCGCCCTTCATGCCCATCAAAAGCCCCAACCCAGCC
This sequence comes from Candidatus Latescibacterota bacterium, assembly GCA_965221515.1. Classification (GTDB taxonomy): domain Bacteria; phylum Latescibacterota; class UBA2968; order UBA8231; family UBA8231. The sequence goes on along the minus strand of OZ244897.1, from coordinate 626,097 downwards.
TTGCGCAAGTCCCAGATAGCCTTCTGATCGCCGGCGGCCACGGCCCGCGTACATGCGTAGCCCATCCCGCGTTGCCGCAGTCGCTTTTCCAATTCGTCCATTTTGTGCCCCAACTCGTCTTGGGAGTCCGCATAGTACTCGATTATGAGCAGGGCGGCCGGATCGCCGGTGAGAAAGCGGCGGCTCGGGGCGTGCTCGACCGAGCCTTTCGTCTGGTCAAGCAAAATTTTGTCGATCAGTTCGCTGGCGACCGGTGCAGTCTCTAACGCGACCAAATTGGCCTCCATAGCCTCGACTAAGTCGTCAAAGTGGACGGCCACTAAACTCTTGTGCGCGGGTAGCTCTACCAAGTTCAATCGCGCTTCAACCACCGCACAGAGCGTCCCCTCCGAGCCGACGACCAGCTTGCTCAAATCAAAGGGCGCACCGTCGATAAATTCGTCGAGATTGTAGCCCGAGACGCGGCGCATCACTTGGGGAAAACCGGTGCGAATTTGCGCTTCGCGCTGGCGGACGATGCGGCGAATTTCGCGATAAATGCGCCCTTCGAGGCTGTCCAAGTCCGCCCGGCGTTGGCACTCTTGGTCGTTTAGCGGTCCGAATACCGCTTGCGAGCCGTCGGCCAGCACCACCTTTAGCTCTAGAATGTGGTCGATGGTCTTGCCGTATATCATGGAGTGGGCACCGCAGGAATTGTTGCCGATCATGCCGCCGATATTGGCCCTACTACTAGTGGAAACATCGGGCGCGAAAATCAGGCCGTAGGGCTGCAAGTAGGCATTGAGTTCATCGAGCACCAAGCCCGGCTGGACCCGGACCCAGCGTTCGTCCGGGTTGAACTCCAGTATCTGGTTCATGTATTTGGAAAAATCGAGATGGACTGCCGCCCCCACCGACTGACCTGCCAAGCTCGTACCGCCGCCCCGCGGCAAGACTGCCGCTCCCTGCTCAGCGGCGATTTTTACGGCGGCTACTACATCGGCGGCCTCTTTGGGCACGACCAGCCCCAAAGGCTCCATTTCGTAGATGCTGGCGTCGGTGCGGTAGAGCATGCGCGCAACCGCGTCAAAGCGCACTTCGCCTTGAATGACCTGCTGCAAGGCCACTTCGAGTGTATGTCTATTCATATATTTAGGCATTGATCGGCAGCGCACGCCTGCTGCGCCCAGCCGAGGGGCTAGCGCACACTGGGGTCAACTTGGTAGGGACACTTCAATAGTAAGAACGTACGCTGCGGACCGTCAAATTTCCCCACTGGTCGTCTTTTTTGTTTTTGCAAATCATTTTTTTAAAAAAATATCCAACATGTTGTTGACAATCATTCTCAACCCCAATAGATTGGTTAATCACCACGTGGTTAGCGCGCAAAAGAGGGGGCTTCCGGGACAAGGGGAGATCGCGGAAGTCCCCACTTTTTTATCTAACAAAATCTCATGTCGCAAACACAGCCAGTCGCGGTCCGCATCTACAATCAGACCTATCAGCTCGTCAATAGCGACGATCAAGATCCCGAGTACGTTCGGCACACCGCAGCCTATCTCGACGAGAAAATGCAGCAGATTGCCGCGACGATCAAGCACCGCAGCCCGCTCGACATTGCGATTCTAGCTGCGCTCAATATCGCCGAGGAAGTGCTCAGCGCTCGTCAGCACAAGGACGCGCTGCTCAACCGCACTGATGCCCGCCTCGACTCCTTCAACCGCTTGCTGTCCGACGAGCCTTCCACCACCGATAGTCCCTCCACCGACACCAAGCGGTTCTGATTTTCTTCTATATATAATACTCGATTTCCCCATTCTGCGGCTTTTGCGAACGGGGCACATTGAGCGGACAGCGCGCCTTGTAGCCGGGATGGAGCCGTGCCCACAGATAATCGAGCGCGTGCTGATTCCAGCGAAAAAAATGATCGCGGCCAATCTGATCCATCAGGCCCGACCGCTCCAGCGCGTCGGTAAGCTGCCGTTTGGCCCGCGTAAAGTACAGATCTAGCCCCAATTCGCGCAGGCGTTCTACTACGTTGCGCAGTGTCTGTTCGCCAGAAGCATCGATTCGATTGATCCCGTTCGCATCGAGAATCAAGTACTTCAGTTTGGGTGCTGAGGCGATTGTTTCGAGGACCTTGTCTTCAAAATAACGGCCCGAACCAAAGTATAGCTGGCCGTCAAAGCGCATAATCGCCAGTTGCTGGTCTGGCCGCAGGCCGGCATCGCTTCCGCGCATCGTGCCATCGAGGCGTCGGGCGAGAAAAACCACCCGGGGCCGCATGGTGCGGTAGAAGTTGAGCACCAATGAGGCTCCCACGCCGAGGGCAACCCCCAAGTGCAGGTCCGGTGCCAAAACTAGCGTACCGACAAACGTCGCAATCCCAATCAACCCGTCGTGGGCTCTGACGCGCCAAGCTACTATTAGGGGCTGGATGCGCACCAAGCCGCACACCGCGGCGATGATGACCACAGCGAGGGTCGCTTGCGGCAAGTAGTACAACAGCGGCGTCAGCCAGATCAGGGTCGCGGCGATGGCCAGCGACGTCACGACCGAAGCAAAACCCGTCCGCGCCCCGCTTTGGTAGTTGACCGCCGAACGCGAAAACGACCCTGAAGTCGCATAGCTTTGGAAAAATCCACCGACCATGTTGGCCACCCCTTGGCCGATGAGCTCCTGATTGATATCGAGCTGCTGCCGCGTCCGCGCAGCCAGGGTTTTGGCAATGGCCATAGCCTCCATCAGGCCGAGCATGGTCAAGGTCAAGGCACCGACGAAGAACCGAGATGCGATCTCCACGTCGAAGTCCGGCACCAAAAACCGCGGCAAACCGCGCGGCACCTCGCCGATCACTTCACCGCTAAACCCGATCAACCAAGAAACGAGCGTGGTAACTACCAGCGTCGTCAACATACTCGGCACTTCCCATTGTACGCGACGCAAAACCACCAGCAGCCCGCCAGCCAACGCCGCCATCCCCACAGTCGGCCAATGGACCGCTAACAGCGCCAGGTCAATAACGCGGACGGCCGCCAGCAAATGCCCTGCCGGCTGCGGCTCCACACCGAACACCTTGTGCAATTGGGAGGCGGCGATGATAAAGGCTGCGGCATTGGTAAAGCCGACGACCACCGGGGCCGACAGCAGATCAATCAGCAAGCCCAACCGCAACGCGCCCAAGGCGATCCGTATTAGACCGACCAGCAAGCCCAAGGCCAGCGAGTAGGCGATATACAGTTCGCCGCTCTCGGGAGCGAGCCCCTGGACGGTCGTCGCGCTGATCAGCGACGCGATGGCGACCGGGCCGGTGGACAAATGTCGGGACGAGCCAAAGAGCGCGGCTACGGCCGGCGGCAGAAAGGCCGCGTACAACCCATACACTGGCGGCAGCCCCGCCAACTCGGCGTAGGCCATAGCTTGGGGCACGAGAATCGTCGCCACGGTCAGGCCCGCGAGCACATCGGCGCGCAAGACAGACAGACGACCGAGTTCGGGCAACCAATCGATAAATGGAAAAAATCGCTTCATGCGTTCGCTAGGAATCAGTTGACACTGAGTCGGCGACCAGTGTACACTTAGCGGGTCACCACCTCAAGAGCGGGAGTGCGGCATGGAACCCCACGAGCAGAGCACTTTTTTTGCCCAGCAAGGCTACTTAATCGTCCCCGACTTGCTCAACAGCCGCGAAGTCGCCGAATGCCAGCGCGAAATTCAACGCCTGCACCAACTAGCCGCCGACTGCGAGGTCAGCCACGACCCGCTCAGCCGCCACTTTCAGCGCGAGCCTTTTTCTGACGACCCAAACCGCAACGGCCTGCCGGTGCTGCGCAAAATCGAGAACACCCGCGCCCTGTCGCCGTGCTTTGCCCAACTCGCGGCCCATCCCCACCTCGTCGCCATCGTGCAATCGCTGCTCGGCAACGACTTGCTGCTCTTCCGCAGCACCCTCATGCTCAAACCCGCCTTCCACGGCTCAGCCCACGCCCTGCACCAAGACTCGGCCTATTGGCCAATGGAGCCGCCCGCTCTGGTGACGGTGAGCATCGCCCTCGACGACGCCACCCCGGACAACGGCTGCATCAAAATTATTCCCGGCAGTCACCATTGGGGCTTGCAGGAATGGGGACCCATCGCCCAGCAGCAAGGGACCCCGCTGACTAACCGCGAGGACATCGACGACTCGCGCCAGCTAGACGTGCCGCTGGCGGCTGGGTCCGCTGTGCTGTTCCACAGCTTGATGGTCCATGGTTCCGGCCCCAACCAGACCGACCGCTCGCGCAATACCGCACTCTACGCCTATTTCTCGCCGCACGTGCGCTACGTGCCCGGTGCCAAGGGCCCGCAGTCGAAGACCTTCCCGGTCATCGCTGGCCTCAATGGCGCAGCCGAACACGTACTAGTCGCTTCCTGAGCAACCTCTTAAAAAGAAAGAGATTATATCCCTAAGCGCCAACGAAGCCGGTGCTGTAACCAGCTAGCACAAAAAAGGCCGACGCCCGCCGTGCGGACATCGGCCTTTTCGCGCTGTTGGGCACAACCTCAGAGGGGTCTGAGAATGAGCGACATTTCGCGGCCTTCCATCTTGGGAGTTTGGTCAACGACGGCTACATCCTTGAGCTTGTCGGCCAGACTTTGGAGTAGCTCGTATCCTCGATCCTGATAGGCCATCTGCCGCCCGCGGAAGCGGACGCTGACTTTGACCCGGTTCCCCTTTTCGATAAACGTGCGGATGTGGCTCGTCCGGTATTCGAGATCGTGTTCGGAAATAGTAGGTTGGGCGATGCGAATGGCCTTCATCTGCACGTTGTGCTGCTTTTTGCGCGCTTCCTTGGCCTTTTTTTCTTGATCGTAGCGGAACTTGCCGTAGTCGATAATGCGGCAGACCGGTGGGCGCGCTTCAGCGGCCACTTCTACTAGATCGAGATTGGCTTCCTCTGCCATGGCCAAGGCGCGAGCCGTTTCGATGATACCCACCTGCCCCCCATCAGACCCAATGAGCCGGATTTGGGGCACGCGAATATCATCGTTTACTCTCGTAAAACTCTTTTTCTTTATTGCGATTGCATCAACCTCCGTAAAGGGTGGAAAGCGCGGGCGTCTCCCGCAGAGTTTTTAATATATTCTCAGCGCGAATTAAAACAAGCAAAGATTTGCCCCTGCCCTTTTTGGCAGCCATCAACGAATGGGTTATTTTGCCTATTTTTTACGCCAAGGAAAGCCTATGCCCCGCACATACGACGTCTATGGCGTCGGTCACGCCCTAGTGGACATCCAATATCAAGTCGCCGCAGAGTTCCTCGCCGAGCACCAAATCGAAAAGGGGGTTATGACCCTCGTCGATCAGGCGCGGCAGCACCACCTCACCACAGCAATCGGCGCCGAACCGGTCGCCTCCGCTTCGGGCGGCTCGGCGGCCAATACCCTCATTGGCGTCGCCCGCTTTGGTGGCCGGGCCTATTACGCCTGCCTGACCGGCCGCGACGTTTGGGGCGACTTTTACCAGCGCGATCTCGAAGCCGCCGGCGTGGCCACGCATCCGGCCAACCGCAGCGCGGGTCAGACCGGCCAGTGCTTGGTTTTGATTACGCCCGACGCCGACCGCACCCTCAACACTTTCTTGGGTGTCAGCAGCACCATCGGCCCGGCCCAACTCCACGAGGAGGTCATCGCCAACAGTCAGTATCTCTATATAGAAGGCTATCTCCTCGGATCGGATAGCGGCTTTGCCGCCGCCCGCCTAGCCCAGCAGATGGCCCAACGCCACGGTACGGCCGTCGCTCTAACTCTGAGCGATCCGTTTGCCGTCCGGGCCTTCCGGGCGCACTTTGACGCGCTTTTGCAAGACGGTGTCGATCTGCTTTTCTGCAATGAGGAAGAAGCCCGCGCCAGCACCGGCACCAACGACCGCCAAGCAGCCGGTGCAGCCCTTGCGGCCCGGGTCGGCACCGTCTGCGTAACGTGCGGAGCCGACGGGGCCCTAGTGTATGCCGACGGCACCCACCACCAAGTGCCCGGCGTCCCGGTGCAAGCCATCGACACCAACGGGGCTGGCGACCTCTTTGCCGGTGGCGTACTCTACGGGCTGTCCCACGAGTACAGCCCTTTAGACGCGGCGCGCTTGGGCTGTTATGCAGCCGCGCAAGTGGTAACCCGCTTCGGGCCGCGCCTAGAACAATCGCTCGCCGATCGCATCGATCGCATCCTATCCCATTTCTCAACCTAGTTTGGAGGTCCGCGTGAAAATCCTAGTCCACTACCCATTCACGGACGAACAGCACGATCACCTGCGCCAAATCGCCCACGAAAACGGTGGCCACGAAGTCTTTGTGGCCAGCGACGAACAAGCAGCCCTCGCCGTAGCGGGCGAGATCGAGGTCATCTTTGGCCACTTCCCGCCCGCGGTCTGCGCCGCCGCGCCCAACCTGCGCTGGGTCCAGTCCTTTAGCACTGGCATGGACAAGTTCCTCTTCCCCGCAATCATCGCCCGCGACCAAGTCGCCATTTCCAACGTAGCCGGGCTGTACGCCCCCCAAGGCGGCGAACACGCTTGGGCCTTGCTCCTCGCCTTGACCCGGGGCATCGATCAGGCGATTCGCCACAACGACCAGCGCAAGTGGGCCGGCGGGGCTACCGTCGAGCTAACTGGACAGACGTTGGGATTGGTCGGGCTAGGGGGCTTTGGGCTTGAAATGGCCAAGCGGGCCGCCGGCTACGATATGCCGATCATCGCCATCGACCCGGTGCGTCGCGACCGGCCGCCGGGCATTTCTGAACTCAAAGACAACACCCGCGAAAACCTGCACAGCCTCCTCGGGCGCGCCGACGTGGTGATGATGGCCTGTCCACGCACCGCCGAGACCTACCACCTCATCGGGCGCGAGCAACTAGCGCTGATGAAAAAGAGCGCCTATCTGATCAACGTAACGCGCGGCGGCATCATCGACGAGGACGCGCTCTGCGCAGCACTGCACGACGGGCAAATTGCTGGCGCGGGCCTTGACGTCACCGAAGTCGAGCCGCTGCCCGAAGAATCGCCGCTGTGGGACGCGCCCAACATCATCCTCACCCCGCATCGGGCCGGGGCCTCCCAGCACCGACCGCGCAAAATCTACGAGTTCTTTTGCGCTCAATTAGAGCGCTACCTCAAGGGCGAGCCGGTGCTCAATATCATCGACAAGAAGAAGGGGTATTAAGGCCGCGAGCGGGCCGAGCTGTAGCTGCCAATTTGTTCCGACAGATAGACCGCAACCCCCGGCGTACCGATTGACAAGAATTGGCGGCACGCTTTACGTTAAATGCTTCTTGCCCATTCAACCGCTACTCTTGCCTTACCAAGGCCCAGCCATGTCCAATCTCCGCCTGCAACTTTCCCGTGCCTTGCTCAGCCTCCTGCTCGCCGCATCTAGCGCCTATTCAGCCGACTGGCCCTCCTGGCGCGGCCCAGCGCAAAACGGCGTCTCCTCGGAGACCGGCCTCGTCGCATCTTGGTCGCCTATCTGGCACACCGAATTCACCGGCCGCTCCACGCCCATCGTTCTCAACGGACGAGTCTTTGTCATCGGCCGCCGCGGCGAGGGCATTGAGCACGAAGGGGTTGTCGCCGCCTTTGACGCCCAAGACGGCACCCTACTCTGGGAACACCCCTACAACATCTTCCACACCACCATCCCGTTCAACCGCGTCGGCTGGGCCAGCCTCGCTGGCGATCCAGAGACCGGCTACATCTATGCCCATACCGTCAGTGGACTGTTCCTTTGCTTTGACCGCGACGGCCAAGTAATATGGTCGCGCTCGCTGACCGAGGAATTCGGGCGCATCTCCGGCTACGGCGGCCGCGTCCACACGCCCGTCGTCGATGAAGACCTCGTCATCATCAGCTATCTCAGTTCCAATTGGGGCCAGCACACGCCGGGCCGCCACCGCTACTTCGCCTTTGACAAACGCAGCGGCGCAGTCGTCTGGATTGCCACGCCGGGCGGCCGCCCCCTCGACACCACGTACTCGGTGCCCGTCGTCGCCACCATCAACGGCGTCCGCCTACTCATTGGCGGCAACGCCGATGGCTCTATCTATGCGCTAAAAATCCGCACCGGCGAAAGCGTCTGGGGCTTCAAGCTCAGCCGGCGCGGCATCAACTCTTCGGTTGTCGTCGCTGGCGACAAGGTGTATGCAGCCCACAGTGAGGAAAACCTCGACAACACCGCCCTCGGTCGCGTCGTGTGCATCGACGCGACCGGCCAAGGCGACGTTACCAACACCCACGAGGTCTGGCGCTACGACGGCGTCTTCGCCGGCTACAGCAGCCCGGTCATCGACGATGGCCGCTTGTACCTCATCGACAACTCGGCCAACATCCACGCGCTCGATGCCGCCAGCGGCCAAGTTCACTGGATCCACAACATCGGCACCGTCGGCAGGGGATCGCCCGTACTCGCCGCCGGCCAGCTCTACGCGCCCGAGGTCAACGGCCGCTTTGTCATCGTCGCTGCCAACAGCGACACGGCCGAGACCCTCGACCTCGCCGAGATTACAATGCCCGACGGCCGGCCAGCCGAACTATTCGGCTCGCCAGCCGTAGCCTATGGCCGCATCTACCTTTCCACCGAAGCGGGCGTTTACTGCCTCGGCGACCCAGCGACACCGTTCAAAGTCTCAGCAACCGCAGCCAACTACCCACGTGCGCAAGCACCCGCAGACGCAACACCGGTGCATCTGCAAATCATTCCCGCCGAAGTAGTAGCCCAGCCCGGAGCCAGCGTATCGTTTCGCGCCCGCACCTTCGACGCCCGCGGCCGCCTCATCGGCCCGGCCGCAGCCGAATGGTCGCTCTCTGGTTCGGTCGGTCAACTCGACGGCAATACGCTCGTCCTGGCCGACGCACCTAGCGGCGGCAAAATCATCGCCAGCACCGGCGAATTGACCGCCCAAGCGCGCATCGCCGTGCTACCACCACCGACGTACAGCGAAGACTTCGAGGCGTTCGCCGCCGAAACCTCACCGGCTTGGGTCGGCACGGGCAGCAAGTTCAAGGTGCGCGCAATAGACGGCAATAAGGTGCTGGTCAAACCACCCGCCACCCGCGGTTTGCACCGCGCCAACACCTATCTGGGCGCACCAGACATGACCGGCTACACCATCCAAGCCGACCTGCTCGGCACCAAGAAGCGCCGCGCTGTCCCCGACATGGGCCTGATTTCTCATCGCTATACCCTCGACCTGATGGGCTACCACCAGCAGTTGCAAATCCGCACTTGGGCCGCCGAGTTGCGGATGGCCAAAACCACGCCTTTCGCCTGGGAGACTGGCGTCTGGTACACGGTGAAGATGCAGGTGGAAATCGAGGGCGATAAGGCCCATATACGCGGCAAAGTATGGCCCCGCGACCAGCCAGAACCAGCCAGGTGGAGCATCCAAGCGGTCGATCCTCTACCCAACCGCAGCGGCAGCCCTGGACTCTACGGCTACTCTCCCGCTGAAATCTACTACGACAATCTGAAAGTTTGGTAATGACGCTAACTATTTGCAGTCTCATCCTAGCCCTAACCGCCGCCGCTGGTGCCCAAACCGCCATGTGGGGCGGTTCGCCCGGGCGCAACCAAGTCTCAGACGAGCAAAACCTGCCCACCATTTGGGACGTCGAGACCGGCGCAAACGTCAAATGGAGTGCCACGCTCGGCTCGCAGACGTATGCCGGTCCTCTAATCGCCGGCGACAAAATTTTCGTCGGCACCAACAACCAAGCCGAGCGCGATCCCAATCACCAGGGCGACCGCGGCGTGGTGATGGCCTTTTCCTTAGCCGACGGCACCTTTCTCTGGCAAATCGCCCATCCCAAACTGCCGGCTGGCCGCGTCAACGACTGGCCGCAGCAGGGCGTCTGCTCCACCCCTTTTGTCGCCGGCGACCGTCTCTACTACGTCTCCAACCGCGCCGAAGTCGTATGCCTCGACACCGAGGGCTTCCGCGACGGCGAGAACGACGGCCCCATCACCGACGAGGCCGCCACCGCACCGACCAATGCCGATCTGATCTGGAAATTCGACATGATCGCCGAGTTGGACGTCTTTCCCCACAACCTCGCCACCAGCTCGCCAATTGGCGTCGATGGCCGCCTCTTCGCCTTGACCAGCAACGGCGTCGATGAGGGCCACATCCACATCCCAGCCCCCTTTGCTCCCAGCTTCATCGCCCTCGACATGCAGACTGGTAAACTCCTCTGGGACAGCGACCTGCCCGGCGACCAGATTCTACACGGCCAGTGGTCCAACCCGGCCTACGGCCAAGCGGGTGGCCGCGAGCAGGTGATCTTTCCCGGCGGCGATGGCTGGGTCTATGCCCTCGCGCCCGACACCGGTGAGCTGATCTGGAAATTCGACTGCAACCCCAAGGATTCGGTGTGGGAGTTGGGCGGCCGCGGCACCCGCAACAACCTCGTCTCCACGCCGGTTTTCCACGACGGCACAGTCTATATCGGCGTCGGCCAAGACCCCGAACACGGCGAAGGCGAGGGCCACCTATGGGCCATTGATGCCAGCGGCACCGGCGACATCACCAACACGGGCGCAATCTGGCACTTTGGCGGCAAAGACTACAACCGCACCATCTCCACCGTCGCCATTGCCGACGGCCTGCTCTACGCCGCCGACCTAAGCGGCTTTGTCTATTGCCTCGACGCCAAGACCGGTGCCCACCACTGGACCCACGACACCTTTGCCGCGATTTGGGGCTCGCCCTTTGTCGCCGACGGCAAGGTCTATATCGGCGACGAGGACGGCGATGTCGATGTGCTCAAGGCGGGCAAAACACTCCAAGTACTCCACGAAACCAACTTGGGCAGTGCCGTGTACACCACGCCGGTTGCCCACAACGGCGTTTTGTACATCGCCGCGCGCAACACCCTCTTCGCCATCGCCGAACAAAGCCAATGAGCGTCTCACCTGACAAAATCGCCGCGGCCAGCCACGACCTCGACGCGCACGTCCGCGCCATGGTTGAGTGGCACTTCAGCCCCGAGACCGGCTGCCCGTTTTGGCTGTCCTACGCGCAACAACTCGACTTCGATCCACGCGAGCAAATCCACTCTTACGACGACTTGGCTCGGCTCGGCCATTTTGAGGACGAGTGGCTGCGCGGCGGCCCAGTGCGCCAGTGGGTGCCCAAAGCCTACGCCGACAAGCCAGTCTATGTCTTCGAGACGGGCGGCTCGACCGGCCTGCCCAAATACCGCATCAACATCCGCGACTTCCAAACCGACTACGCGCTCTACAGCGAGAGCCTGTCCGAGGCGGATTTTCCCCACGGAGCCGACTGGCTGATGCTGGGGCCTTCCGGGCCGCGCCGCCTGCGCTTAGCCATCGAACACCTCGCTCAGCTACGCGGCGGCTTGTGCTTTCTGGTGGATCTCGACCCGCGCTGGGTCAACCAGCTCATCCGCGCCGGCAAGATGCGCGAGTTAGAAGACTACAAAGCCCACGTCGTCGAACAGGCGCTCAAAATTCTCAAGGCCCACGACAACGTGCAGTGCATCTTCACCACGCCCCGCCTCCTCGAAGCCCTCAGCGAAAAAGTCTCCCTGCCCAAGCTCGGCATTAAGGGTATCTTTTGCGGCGGCACGGAAATGAACGCCCAGTTCCACCGCTTCGCCCGCGAGGAGTTGGTGCCCGGCCTCGCCTTTGTGCCCACCTACGGCAACACCCTGATGGGCTTGGCCTGCCCCAAGCCTTTTGACCCGGCCGACGAATACGCCATCACCTACTACCCGCCGCAGCCCCGCGCCGTCATCGAATTGGTCGATCCCCAAGATCCCACGTGCAAAGTCGGCTACGGCGAGACCGGCCAGGTCATGCTTACCACCCTGACCAAGGAATTTTTCATGCCCCGCTTCCTCGAACGCGACGAGGCCGAACGCGCCGCGCCAATTGATGCGTATCCTTGGGATGGAGTTAAAAATTTGCGCTTGCTGACCCAGTTGCAGGAGTCTGTGGTGGTGGGGGTGTACTGAGGGGCGTGTTCTAGGCTAAGAAGCGGTCTGAAAACTCCGGGTGTGCCCGAGCGAAAGCGGGGCGAAAGACAGCGACCAAGAATTCCCGATCAATCTCAGAGCACATAGTCCTTCTCAACGACTTGGGGCAACAGGCCCAGGGTATGCGCGATATCGAGAATTTCGCGGCGGTTGATCACACCGACGCTGCCTTGGCCCAACTCTCAGGCATAAGGAGACGCCATCGAGATACGAGGCGGCGGCATGACAGGCCTGGATCAAGTTTGGCGTTACCTTGGGTCAGACGCGCACGGCATGCCTTAACAAGAGTGGTAGTGTCGGGTCCGCATTCTGCCAGAAAGCCCAATCGCTTGAATACGGCACCGTTACCCAGCCGGTCTGCATAAGCAATCAACTTATCATCATTCCTGTCTTTGCGGTCGAAATAGCTCGCAAGGCAGTCAGCAACATGCTGGATACCAGCTCCAAGGTCAGGATTGTCGAGCATGTCGATGATGGTGCGATGAACATCCGATACGGCGATCTGGGTTTTTCCGCGCCAGACAGTCTTCGTGCCGAAGATCATATCCTGCTGGACATGCTTTAGAGTGAAGTGTGTGCCATGCCGCTGCTGGTTTTTTACGCGCACGGCATGCGCTGTCATCACAACAATGTCGCGGAAGATCTGTTCGGTCAGGTCCCAGTGCTCGGCGGCAGTCCGACCACCGATGTAGGCCGGCTTAAAGAGTGCAGGCACTAATACCCAAGGATCATCGAGAACCTGCTCGCTGGTGAGGGAGTTAAGTCCAACCGGTGCATAGGCACCCGGACCGACGCGCCGCAACCAGCCCTGCCCGTTCCAACGGGAGAGTAACTTAGCGGCGTCGGAACGGCTAACGTCAAGCACCTCTTCAGCATCGGCGATATGAATGATGTCGCCGGATGCCCGAATAACGTCAGACAGCCGGCGGCGTCCCTTAGGTATGGTGATCTCTAAGTTTATGGGGATGTGCGACATGATATATAGTAAAACTGCGAAAAATCGCGTTTTATGTGAATTTTTGTCTATATAATATATAATAAAACGGGCAAATTCTCGCAAGAAGACCATCAAGCGCACATATCATCTACCAAGACAGGCAAATCACAAGTTCTTCGACAGCGAGGAAACATATCTGACGTTTTATCAAGTTGAACTCTAGGACAAAAATGTGTATTGTCCATACACACGCTTATGTAAAAGGAGCAAGGGAAGATGGCTAGAGTTCAGTTAGTGATCCCCGACGAAGACCGCGATCGCTTCGTCCATCAGGCGCGGAGCGAGGGCATGACCTTGAGCGCGTGGCTCAGGGCCGCCGCCCGCCAACGGATCGACCAACAGCAGCAATCCCACCCCTTTGAATCCCCAGCCGACCTTGAGCAGTTCTTCAGCACCTGCGACGCGCTGGAAGGCCCCAAGCGAGAACCGGATTGGCAAGAGCACTTAGCCGTCATCGACCAATCGCGAAAACGCGATGCAGCCAAGACGTGATCTTTGTCGATACCAATGTCTTCATGTACGCGGTGGGCCGACCGCATCCCCTCCGCGATCCAGCGCGCCAGTTCTTCGCCGAACACACCCGCTCCCGCACTCCTCTATGCACATCGGCAGAGGTGCTGCAAGAGCTCGCCCACGCCTACCTGCCGGTTGCGCGAATTCAGACGCTCCACGCTGCCCTATTCCAGTAGCATTTGCATACGGCTCTAAAGCCCAAACCTATGCACTTACCTATCCTGCGCGCTGGCCAGCCCTACACTAGCCTCGACCGCCTCACCGTCGCTCACATCGCCAGCGGCCAACCGCTAGCCCAAGTCAGCCAAGCCAACCGCGGCCTAATCGCCCGCGACTTAGCCACCCAAGAGCGCAGCCGCCAAGCCCTGCAAGCCCTCACCGTCGCCGAACTCGTCGCCATCTGCCAACAAGCCGCCGAGCTCTTTTTGCACGCCGAGTTACCTTTGGGCGACGATGGCCAAACCCCGGACGACTACGTCGCGCAAGTCTCGGCCACCACCGGCCTGCCGCAGTCGCTGGCCGGCGCCAACATGGCCAAAATCCACCGCGTCGGCGTCGAAATGCCCGCCGTGCTCAGCGGCCTGACCCGCGGCCTAGACCTGACTGCGCTCGACGAGGGCCCGAGCCCGCTCCACTTCGCGTCCCACGCCCAGGCCCTCGGCTGCGTCCTGCCCAGCAATTCGCCCGGCGTCCACGCGCTGTGGCTGCCAGCCATCCCGCTCAAAATTTCGCTGGCACTCAAACCGGGCCGTGAAGAACCGTGGACGCCCTACCGCATCGCCCAAGCCCTGATCGCCGCCGGCTGTCCACCCCAAGCCCTCAACTACTACCCAACCGACCACGGCGGCAGCACTGAAATCCTACTCCGCTGCGGTCGCTCGCTGCTGTTTGGCGGCGGCCCCACCGTCGCTCCTTGGCGCGACGACCCCCGCGTCCAACTCCACGGACCAGGGCGCAGCAAAATCATCATCGGCGCGGACAAAATCGATCACTGGGAGCACTACCTCGACCTCATGGTCGCCTCAATCGCTGCCAACGGAGGCCGTTCCTGCCTCAACGCCTCCGGCATTTGGGTGCCCGCCCACGGCCGGGCAATCGCCGCTGCCCTCGGCGAGCGCCTACGCCAAATCCAAGCCCGCCCCCTCGACGACCCCCAAGCCCAAATCGCCGCCTTCCCCAACCCCACAGTAGCGCACCAGATCTCATCCCTCATCGACGCGCAACTGGGCGACGCGACAGACACGGCCAGAGGCCAAGGCCAACGCGTCGCCGAGACCGGCGGCTGCACCTTCCTCAACCCAACCTTGATTCACGCTCCCGACTGGCAACACCCACTGGCCAACACCGAATACCTCTTCCCCTTCGCCTCAGTAGTAGAAGTTCCACCCAAAGAAATGGTCGCACGCATCGGCCCAACGCTGGTAGCCACCGCCCTCACCCAAGACCAACACCTAACGCGCCAACTGCTCGCCGCGCCCCACATCGAACGCCTCAACCTCGGCCCGATCCCCACCCACGAAATCGCCTGGGATCAGCCGCACGAGGGCAACCTCTTCGACTTCCTCTACCAGCAACGCGCCTTGCAGCGTCGGGCCGGATGACCCCCTTCGACTTTGATCCGTCGATCCGCGTAGTCTTTGGCGCCGGAACCCTCGGCCAGCTAGGCGACCTCGCCCGCCAATTGGCCGGCCCCCGCGCCCTGCTCGTAACCGACCCCGGCCTCGTCGAAGCCGGCCGCGCCGAACAGGCCCAGCACGCACTGCAAAACGCCGGCCTAACGACAATCACTTTTTCCGCCGTAGGCGAAAACCCCACAACCGAACACGTAGCGGCTGGCCTCCGCCACGCCCGCGCCCACGGCCCCATCGACCTAATCGTCGCCGTGGGCGGCGGCAGCGCGATGGACTGCGCCAAGGGCATCAATTTCCTGTTGACCAACGGCGGCCAAATCCAGAACTACCAAGGCTACGGCAAAGCCGCCCAACCCATGCTGCCCTCCATCGGCATCCCCACCACCGCCGGAACGGGCAGTGAGGCCCAATCCTACGCCCTGATTACCTGCGCCGACACCGGAGCCAAAATGGCCTGCGGCGACCGCAAAGCGCGCTTCCGCATCGCCATCTTAGACCCCACTCTGATAGCCAGCACTCCCCAGCGCGTCCGCGCCGATACTGGCATGGACGCCCTCGCCCACGCCGTCGAAAGCTACGTCTCCACCCGCCGCACACCGCTCTCGCAAATGTTCGCCCGCCAAGCCTGGCGGCTACTAGTGCCCCATTACGAGGCGGCTGTCGCCGATCCTCAAAACGCCGCCGACGCCATGCTGTTGGGGGCCCACCTAGCTGGCACCGCCATTGAAAACTCCATGCTCGGTGCTGCCCACGCCACCGCCAACCCCCTCACCGCCCGCTATCCACTCTCCCACGGCCGCACCGTAGCGCTGATGCTGCCGCACGTAATCCGCTTGAATAGTCAAGTGGTGGACGACCTATACGGCGAACTTTGCGCGGATATCCAACTCGACGGCAGCGCCTTCGCGCTGGCTGAACACCTCGAAAAACTGTGTGCTACGGCAGACCTACCGCGCCGACTCGCCGATTGTCAGGTCGCCCAAAGCGACCTACCCGCCATGGCCCAAGAAGCCGCTGGCCAATGGACCGGCACCTGCAACCCGCTTCCCTTACAAGAAGCGGACTTTCTGCGGCTGTACGAGACGGCGTTTTGATAATTTGGCCCTCTTCTTTACTTTTTTGAATCTCGCAACTAACAGAATATGCCCTTCTACTGCTTCATTTTATTCCTAGGCACCGCCGCCGCCGCCGACACCTGGAACACCTTCCGCGGCAATCCCCAACTCACCGGCGTCGCCACCGCCGATCTGGCCCCTCCCCTAACGCTTTTGTGGGCCTACTCCACCCAAGACGCCATCGAATCCACCGCCGCCATCGACGACCGCACCGTGTACGTCGGCTCCCTGGACGGCCAACTCTACGCACTCGACTTGCACACCGGCGCACTAGTATGGCAATACCAAGCCGATGGCGAAATCAAATCCTCTCCCACCATCGCCGACCGCACCGTGTACTTCGGCGACGAAGCCGGCACTTTCCACGCCGTCGCCAGCCAAAGCGGTCAGCGTCGCTGGACTTTCGCCGCCGCCGCCGGCATCACCTCCTCGGCCAACTACGCCGATGGTCAGCTTTACTTCGGCAGCTACGACCAACACCTGTACTGCCTCGACGCAACCACCGGGACCCTGATTTGGAAAATCGCCACAGAGGGATATATTCACAGTACGCCAGTGCTGTATGAAAACCGCGTAGCCGTCGCCGGTTGCGACGGCTACTTGCGGCTTTTGGATCGCGCCGACGGCACCCAGCACCACCAACTCGCGCTGGGCGGGTACGTAGCTTCTAGCGCCGCCATCGACGCGGGATATGCGTATCTAGGCACCTTTGGCAACGAAGTACTCGGTGTCGATTTAAACGCTGGAGCAATCCGCTGGCGCTACGCCCACGCAGTGCGGAAATTCCCGTTTTACTCGTCGCCGGCCGTTGCCGACCAAACCATCGTCATCGGCGGCCGAGACCAACTCGTCCACGCCCTCGACCGCCAAACGGGCCAACCTCGGTGGACGTTTGCCGCTGGATCGCGGGTCGATTCTTCGCCGGTCATCGCCGGTGATTATATGTACGTCGGTGCCCGGGCCCTCATCGCCTTGGCGCTCGCATCGGGCGCAGAAGTCTGGCGCTTTGAAACGGGCGCAGCCATCGCGGCTTCGCCAGCCGTCGCGGCCGATCATCTCGTCATCGGAGCCACCGACGGCGTTTTGTATTGTTTTAAACAAGAAGTCAAACCATGAGTGCACTCAGCAGCGACCCTGCAACCACCCGCGCCGACCGCAGCGAAACCGAGGTCGGCAGCGTCTTTGTCTCCAATTATCCAGCCTATTCATTTTGGCGTGAGGCCGACGTGCCACAAGCACACCGCGCACTCGCTGAGTCGCCGCGACCCGACAGCAAGCTCGGCCTCTATCTCCACATCCCCTTCTGCCGCAAGCGCTGCAAGTTTTGTTACTTCCGCGTTTACACAGACAAAAACAGCCAGCAAATCCAAACCTACTTAGACGCCCTCGCCTGCGAGGTCGAACACTACGCCCAGCAGCCAGCGGTCCAAAACCGGCCGCTGCACTTTATCTACTTTGGCGGCGGCACTCCCTCCTACATTAGTTCGCGCCATCTGCGTTCCTTAGTCCAGCGCCTCAAAGACGCCATGCCTTGGGACCACGCCGAAGAAATCGCCTTTGAGTGCGAGCCTGGCACCCTGACCCAAGCCAAATTAGAAGCCATCCGCGCCATCGGCGTCACTCGCCTCAGCCTAGGAATAGAAAACCTCGACGACGAGATTCTGCGCCACAACGGCCGCGCCCACGTCAGCAAGGAAATCTACCAAGTCGTGCCCTGGATCCACGCGCTCGACTTCGATCAGGTCAACGTCGATTTGATCGCCGGCATGGTCGGCGAGACCTGGCCGAGCTGGCGTCAGACCGTGCACAAGACCATTGAGTTCGAGCCCGACAGCGTTACGGTCTATCAGATGGAGTTGCCCTACAACACCGTCTATTCCAAGGACCTGCTCGCTGGCGACGGCGAGCCGCTGGCCTTGGCTGACTGGCAAACCAAGCGCGCTTGGCACGCCTATGCCTTCGAGCAACTCGCCGCCGCCGGATACGTGCCGTCGAGCGCCTACACCATGAAGAAAACGCCCGCCGCCCGCTTCGTGTACCGCGACGCGGTGTGGACTGGCCAAGACCTAATCGGCACCGGTATCTCCTCCTTCTCGCACCTGAGCGGCGTCCACTATCAGAATGCGCCGAATTGGAACGAGTACCTCGCGGCCATCAACCGCGGCGACCTGCCCATCCATCGCGCCTTTGCCACCAATGGCGAAGAACAACTCATCCGCGAGGTGATCTTGCAGCTCAAATTAGGCGCGCTGGATACCGCGTATTTTCGCGCCAAATTCGGCGTCGATATCGTCGCCCACTTCGCCACCGCCCTCAGTGGCCTGCGCGCCGAGGGCCTGCTCCAATTCGACGCCGACTCAATCACCTTGACCGACGAGGGCCTCATGCGCGTCGATCAGCTGTTGCCCGACTTTTACCAACCCCAATACCGCAACGCACGCTATACTTGATAGGAGGCACCCTTGAAAAACGCGATCGCACTGCTGCTGTTGCTCAGTGCCGCAGCACCAGCGGCCGACTGGCCCCAGTGGCTCGGCCCCCAGCGCAACGGCATCTCCAGCGAAACCGACCTCTTCACCGCTGAGCAGCCTTTTGCCGAAGCGTGGCGCGTCCCGCTCGGCAATGGCTTCTCCGGTATGGCCATCGCCGACGGCCGGGTCTTCACCATGTTTGCCCACGGCGACGACGAGTTCGCCATCAGCCTCGACGCCAAAACCGGCGCGGAACACTGGCGCCACCGCACCGGTCCTTACTACCAAGAGACCCAAGGCGGCGACGGCCCGCGCTCAACGCCCACTGTCGATGGCCAGGTCGTCTATGTGCTCGGTGCCACCGGCAAGCTGTTTGCCCTCGCCGCCGCCAGTGGCACGCCCATTTGGCAAAAGGACTTGGTCGCCGAGTTCAAAAGCCAAGTGCCCAGGTGGGGGTTTAGTACCTCCCCACTAGTTGAAGGCGACCTGCTGCTAGTCGAAGCCGGCGGCCACGACGGCAACTTCGTCGTCGATATGGCCATCGACCGCACAACCCAGGTCACCGCCGTGGCCCTCGACAAGACCACCGGCGCAACTGTTTGGACCGCCCTCAATGAAAAGATGAGTTATTCATCGCCCATCGCCTTCACCGCTGCTGGCACTCGCCAACTTGCCTATTTTACGGCTTATTCGCTTACCGGCCTAGCACCGGAAGACGGCCGCGTTTACTGGCGCTACCCTTGGAAGACCCGCTACGACGTCAGCGCGGCGACGCCCGTTTTCATCGAGCCGGACCGAATTTTTATCTCCACCGGCGATGGCAACGGCGGCGCGGTCTTGCAAATCAAAAGCGCCGGCGACAGCCTCGCCGTTGAGCCGGTCTGGCAAAACAAAAACATGAAAAACCACTTTGGCACTTCGGTCCTCTACCAGAACCATCTCTACGGCTTTGACGGTTCGATCCTCAAGTGTCTCGACGCCAAAACCGGCGAAGAAAAGTGGAAGACCCGCGGCTACGGCAAAGGCACCCTAATCGCAGCCGATGGCCACCTCATCTTGTTGGGTGAACAAGGCAATCTCGGCCTAGCCGCAGCCACGCCTGAAGGCTTTGTCGAAAAGGCTAGCTACCCCGCTTTCGACAGCCGCTGCTGGACGAGCCCTTCGCTGGCTAATGGCCGTCTCTACCTGCGCGACGAAAGCGAAATCGTCTGTCTCGACATACGGGAGCCCGTCCAATGAAAAAGATATTGACAACGCCCCTAGTCCTCGCTCTATGCGTCTTTCCAGCCTCGGCCCAAAATTGGTCGAACTGGCAATCGACCGGCTGGCCGCAATGGCTCGGCCCCGACCGCAACGGCATCTCGCCGGAGACGGGTCTATTCGGCGACGCGCCGTCTTTTGCCGAGGCCTGGCGCGTCCAAGGCGGCAAGGGCTTTTCCGGCCTGTCGATCGTCGGCGATCGCCTCTATACGATGTACATCCACCGCGGCGATGAATACGCCGTCTGCCTCGACGCCCGCAACGGCGACGTGCTGTGGCGCACTCGCACCGACGGCATGTTAATGGAACGGCAAGGCGGCGACGGTCCGCGCGCCACCCCCACTGTGGATGACGGAATGGTCTATGTCTCTAGCGCCTACGGCAAACTCTACGCGCTCGACAGCCAGACCGGCTCCCCCCAATGGAGCCACGACCTAGTAAGCGAATTCGGCAGCAAGAAAGCCCGCTGGGGCTTTTGCCCGTCGCCTTTAGTCACCGGCGACCTCGTGCTAATCGAAGCCGGCGGTAAGGGCGGTCATTCGCTAATCGCCTTTGACAAAAAAAGCGGCGATGTCGCCTGGACAACCGGCAGCGACAAACTGGGCTACTCCTCTCCTATCACCACCACCATGGACCAAACGCACCAAGCGGTATTTTTCACCGGCAACGGGCTGATCGCAGTCGCGCCACAACGCGGCCAAGTGCTGTGGAAACACCCCTGGACGACTCGACATAACGTCAACGCCGCTACCCCGGTTTTTATTCCACCCAACCGCTTTTTTATCTCCTCCGGCTACGGTACGGGCGCCAGTGTGGTAGAGGTCTCCGCCACAGACGGGCGCTATGAGGCGACCGAGGTCTGGCGCAACAAAGAGATGGAAAATCACTTTGCCACCTCCATTTACTACCAGGGGCACCTCTACGGCTTTGACGGTTCGATCCTCAAATGCCTCGACGCGGCAACCGGCGCGGAAAAGTGGAAAACTCGGGGCTACGGCAAGGGCACCCTGATCGTCGCCGACGGCCACCTCGTCATCTTGGGCGAACGCGGCAATCTAGGCCTAGCCAAAGCCACGCCCGCCGGCTTCGTCGAAAAGGCCAACGCCCAAGTCCTCCACAGCAAGTGCTGGACGGCCCCGGCCCTGGCCGATGGCCGCCTCTACTTCCGCGACGATAAAGAAATCGTCCGCCTAAACGTAGTGGGGGCGGCCCAATGAGCAATTTTTGGGTCCCGCTGTTGTTTTTTGCTCTATGGCTGACGGCACCCCCCGTCCATGCCCAGAGTGCCGCCGACTCACTCCACGTCGTCGATGAAACCATTGTCACCGGCTCGCGACTGGTCGTTCCCCGCGCCCATACCATCGCCACTAAAATGCCGCTGCCCCTGCGCAAAACCCCCTTAAGCGTTGGGATCGTTAGCCAAGCCCTTATCGAAACCCAAGACGGCGCGACGCTCAGCGACGCGCTGGCCAATGTTAGCGGGGTCGGCGTCCACACCAACTTCGGCGTCCACGACCTGTTCTACTTGCGCGGCTTCGACTCGCTCGCCAACAGCTTGGTGCTCTCCGACGGAGCAGCCGAACCCGAAGCGACCTTCTACCAACTCTACAATGTGGACCGCGTCGAAGCCCTCAAAGGCCCCGGCGCCTTCCTCTACGGCGGCAACCCGCTGTCGGGTACCATCAATCTCGTCCGCAAACGGCCAGACCCGACCAGCGACTTCGCCCGCATCAACGCCTCCTTAGGCCGTTTTTCTACCTACCGCGCCACCCTCGACGCTGGCCGCGCCCGGCCCGACCAAAACCTCGCGCTGCGTCTCAACGCGCTGTGGCAAGACGCGCAAAGCCATCGCGACGACAAACACAGCTCCATACTCGCCGTAAACCCAACGCTGCGGTTAAATCTCGGCACCCGCTCGACGCTGCACCTCGACTTTGAGTATTTGACCAGCGAACATCGCTCCGACTCGGGGCTGCCCATCGTCAATGGCTCCTTGCCCGATGTGCCGCGCACCCGCTCGTACCAGTCGCCCTTCGATCGTTCGCAGCAGACTATCGTGCGCTTGCGCGCCGATTATGAATGGCACTTAGGTCCCAATTTCACTTTGCGCGACAAACTCTACTACACCAGCCTCGACTGGCCCTCGCAGGGAACCATTTTCAACGGCGCCTTTCCCAACGCCGCCGGTTCGCTAGACCTGGCCCGCACTCTGCTCGATCTCGACAACCAGCAGCGGATCGTCGGCAACCAACTCGAAGGCCGGCTAAAACTGCAAACTGGCACTATTGAACACCAGCTCCTCTTTGGCTTGGAGGTCGCCAATCACGCCGACGACTTCACCCTCGATGTGGCGTTGCTTTCGTTGGTCGATTTGTTCACGCTCGACCCAGCATTGCCGCCGAGTCTGGCCCCCTTCATGTCAGCGGCAGCCGGGACCGACTCCCTCGTGGTTCCCCTCCCCGACCAAGCAACCGCCGCCCAAGCCACAGCCCAAACCCTGGCACCCTACTTTGTCAACCGCATAATTTTTAGTCCCCACTTCGAGCTTTTGCTTGGCGGCCGCTTTGACCGGATCGATTACCAAGACGATCGCACCGCCACCCAGCGCGATTACCGCCAACTAAGCCCAATGCTCGGCGCAATCTTGGCCCCCACGCAGACCCTCTCGCTCTACGTCAATGCCGGCCGCGCCTTTGCCCCGCCTTCTTCTCAAGTCGTCGGCGACCGCGATCCCGAGCAAAGCACCCAGTACGAAACCGGTGCCAAAGCCGCGCTGCTCGACGGCAACCTCAGCATCAACCTCGCCGTCTTCCACCTCGACAAAGAGCATATTGCCATCCCCGACGACAACGGCGTCACCCAGCAACTCGGCGACCAGCGCACTCGGGGTTTGGAGTTAGACCTAGCAGCGCGGCTGCACCAAAGCTGGTATGCCCAAGCCACCTATGCCTTGTTGGACGCCGAGCTGACGCATTTCAACGAATCCGTCTTAGTCCCCACCGCCGACGGCCTCGCCCCTCAGGTCTTCAACCGCACGGGTAATGTGCCAGCTTTCGCGCCCGAACACCTTTGGACGCTGTGGGCCGCCCGCGACCTAGGCGAAAACCTCACCTTGGCCGCCGGCATCCGCTACGTTGGCAGCCAGTTCGTTGCCGAGGACAACGTCTATGCGATCGACAGCGCCCTGACGCTCGACTGCGGGCTGACCTATCGCTGGGGTCCGGGACGGCTGCGGATAAACCTCAAAAACGCGACCGGCAGCGAATACGAGACCCGAGGCTTTGGCAGTGCCTCGGTCATCCCGGCGGCTCCTTTTTCCTTCAAAGCGACCCTAGATTATTCGCTATGAGTACCGGCGAACACCTCGACCGCAACGCGCGGGCCGAGCATCAACTCAACCGCCTGCACGCGCTCCTGGACTCGGTGCTGGCAACCAACGCATTTTATCGCCAAAAACTCAACGCGGCCGCAATCGCGCGGGCCGCGGACATCGCCGCACTCGACGACTTGGCCGACCTCCCTTTCACCACCCGGGCCGAACTGTCTGCCGACCAAGTCGCCCATCCGCCCTACGGCACCAACTTAACCTATCCGCCCGAGTGCTACACCCGCATCCACCAGACCTCCGGCACCACCGGCCAGCGTCTGCGTTGGCTCGACACAGCCGAGAGCTGGGACTGGTGGGGCCGCTGCTGGGCCCAAGTCTATCGCGCCGCCGGCGTCAGCGACCGCGACCGCATTTTTTTCGCGTTCTCCTTTGGCCCGTTCATCGGCTTTTGGAGCGGGCACCAAGGCGCCAGCCATATTGGTGCGCTAATAGTCCCCGGCGGCGGCATGTCTTCGGCACAGCGCCTAGACGCCATAGTCGAAAACGAAATCACCGTCCTCGTCTGTACCCCAACGTATGCCTTGCACCTCGGAGAAGTCGCCCGCGCGCGCGGCCTCGACCTCGCCGCCAGCAGCGTCCACACCACCATCCACGCCGGCGAGCCAGGCGCGAACCTGCTGGCGACCCGCGCCCAACTCGAACGCACTTGGGGTGCCCGCTGCTTCGACCACGCCGGGGCCACCGAGGTCGGCGCTTGGGGTTTCGACTGCCGTCAACAAGCCGGCTTGCACCTCAACGAGAGCGAATTCATCTGCGAGGTAGTTGACCCGCAAAGCGGCGCACCCGCCGACGAGGGCGAGTTGGTCATTACCAATCTCGGCCGCACGGGCATGCCGGTTATCCGCTACCGCACCGGCGACCGCGTCGCCCTCAATCGCACGCCCTGTGCTTGCGGCCGCTCCTTCCGGCGGCTCCAAGGCGGCGTCATTGGCCGCCTCGACGACGCCTTGCTCATCCGCGGGGTGGTCGTCTATCCCAGCGCCATCGAAAACGTCGTCCGCCAGTTTCCCGCGGTCACCGAATTCGCCGTTGATGTTCATCGGCGCCAAGCACTCGACGAGTTGGAAGTGCGCCTAGAACTGGCCGGTTGCGCCAACGACACCGCCGCCGAAGTAGAACGCGCCCTCGCCCACCGGCTGGGCCTGCGCGCCGCCATTCAAATAGCCGCACCCAACACCTTGCCGCGCTTTGAGCTCAAAGCCCAGCGCTTTACCGATCACCGGAGCAACCCATGAGCGATGTCATCGTCATCGGCGGCGGCCCGGCCGGCAGCACCGTCGCCGCCCTCGTCGCCGCAACCGGCCGCCAAGTCCAGCTCTTCGAGCGCGCCCAGTTTCCCCGCTTCACAATCGGCGAGTCCCTGATGCCGGACACCTACTGGACCTTCAAACGGCTCGGGGTACTCAACCAGCTCAAAGACAGCGCCTTTCCGCGCAAGCACAGCGTGCAGTTTTTTGGCCAGTCGGGTCGCGGCTCAACGCCCTTTTACTTTTCCGCTAGCAACCCCCATGAAAGCGCAATAACTTGGCAGGTCTTGCGCGGCCCATTCGACGCAATGCTGCTCGACAACGCCCGCGCCAAAGGCGCCCAAGTACATCAGGGCGCCCGGGTCCTCGAAGTCCTATTCGACCAAGACCGCGCCACCGGCGTACGCGCCAAGCTCGCCGACGGCCAAACCCGCGACTTTAACGCGCCCGTCATCGTCGATGCCACCGGCCAAAGTGCGCTGATCGGCCGCAAGCTCAAGCTGACCCAGCCCGAGCCCGAGCTAAAGAAGGCTTCGATCTACACCCACTATCGCGGCGGCCAGCGCGACGCGGGCATCGACGCGGGCGCGACCTTGATCCTCCATACCGAAAACCAAGATTCTTGGTTTTGGTATATTCCCCTGCCCGACGACAAGGTCAGCGTCGGCGTAGTCGGCGCTATTTCCTACTTGGTGCAAGGCCGCCGCGAAGATGCACAGACCATCTTCGACCAAGAGCTGGCCAAATGCCGCCCCATGCAGGAGCGCTTGCAACGCGCCGAGCAACTCTTTCCGGTCAAAACGACCAAGGACTTTTCCTATCGCGCCAGCCGCATCGCCGGCCAGGGCTGGGTGTTGGTCGGCGATGCGTTCTGTTTTCTCGACCCGATGTACTCTTCGGGCGTGTACCTAGCCCTCAAATCCGGCGAAATGGCCGCCGACGCCATCGTCGAGGCTTTTGCCCAAGGGGACTTTTCGGCTGAGCAGTTGGGCGGTTTTGGGCCGGAGCTGGTGCGCGGCATGGAGGCGGTGCGCAAAATGGTGTACGCGTTCTATTCCAAGGACTTCAGCTTCGCCGAATTCCTCAAGTGCCATCCCGAATGCAAACAGGGAGTCATCGATGTGCTCAGCGGCAACCTCTTCAGCGAACGCGTCGATCCCATCTTTGAGCCAATGAGCAAAATTTGCCCGCTGCCCACTGCCGTCCCCTTAACTCCACAACCTTCAGGAGCAATCTCGTGAATACCCCCATCCGCCGGCTCCTCTACTTGGGGCTTTTGGTCCTCTATCTCCTACACAACGACCTCTGGCTCTGGGACGATCGGCGCATCGTCTTGGGGCTGCCCATCGGCTTGCTCTACCACATTGGCTTCTGCCTGGCCGCCACCGGACTGATGGTCTTGCTGGTCAACTACGCTTGGCCGTCCGAACTAGACGCAAAAGACGAGGAGCAGCAATCGACATGACCACGATCATCATCTTTTGCTACCTCGGCCTAGTACTCTGCATCGGCGTCCTCTCCAATCGCTTTTTTCGCGGCACGGGCGAGGACTACTTTGTCGCCAGCCGCTCCATCGGCCCCTTCCTGCTGCTGATGTCGCTGTTTGGCACCAACATGACCGCGTTTGCCATCTTGGGAGCCTCCGGCGAAGCCTACCACACCGGTATCGGTGTCTTTGCCCTGATGCCTTCGGGGGCGGCCTTGATTATTCCCACTGTCTTTTTCTTCATCGGCACTCGCATCTGGGCGCTCGGCAAGCGCCACAACTTGCTCACCCAGGTCCAGTATTTCCGCCGCCGCTGGGACTCCGACGGCTTGGGTTTGCTGCTGTTCGTCGTCATGCTTGCCCTGCTGATTCCCTACCTGCTCATCGGCGTCATGGGCGGCGGCATTACCCTCGCCCAAGTCACCAAAGGGCAGATTCCCCAATGGGCCGGCGGCCTGTTAATCTGCTTGGTGGTGCTGACTTACGTCAGTTTCGGCGGCATGAGGAGCACAGCTTGGGCCAACGCTTTCCAGACCTTGGTCTTTATGATCTTGGGCGGCGTAACCTTCTTCGTCATCGTCAATAAACTAGGCGGGCTAGACAACGCGCTAGCCCAAGTTGCAGCAGCCCACCCCGAGCTGCTGATCAAGGGCGATCGCATCAGTCCGATCAAACTTTTAACCTACACCTGCATCCCCCTGTCAGTGGGCATGTTCCCCCATCTTTTTACTCACTGGCTCACTGCCCAAAGTGCCCGCACCTTCCGCTATCCGCTGATGCTGTATCCGCTTTGCATCGCCATCGTCTGGATCCCCAGCGTACTGTTGGGAATTTTCGGCAGCATTGACTTCCCCGGCCTCAAGGGCGCGGCCGCCAACTCGGTGTTGGTCAAGATGATCGACCTACACGCCCCCGGGGCATTGGCCGGCCTGCTCGCCGCCGGCGTCTTTGCCGCCATCATGTCCTCGCTCGACTCGCAGGTGCTGTCGATCAGCAACATGTTCACCCAAGACATCGTCCGCCACTACCGCCAGGGCGACGAGTTGAGCGAAAAGGCCCAAGTCCTGTCGGGCCGCCTCTTTGTGATCGCCATCTTCGCCGTTACCTATGTGCTGTCGCTGGTCTCGGACCGCAGCATCTTTGCCCTCGCCGTCTGGTCCTTCACTGGCTTTGCAGCACTCTTCCCGGTGGTCGTCGCCGCCCTGTTCTGGAAGCGCAGCACCAAATACGGTGCTGTTGCCTCGGTGCTTACTGTGGCCGTGCTGTGGTGCTATTTCTTCTTTCAGGGGTGGAAAATCCCCGGCTATACGGTCGGCATGACCGGGGTCATGCCGGTGGCGGTGATCTTAGCGGCTTCTGCCGTGGCCATGGTCGTCGGCTCGCTGCTGACTAAGCCACCAGCCAAAAGCACCGTCGATACATTTTTCTAGCGATGCGCGTCGCCTATATCACGGCCGGTGCCGCCGGCATGTACTGCGGCAGTTGCATCCACGACAACGCGCTGGCGGCTGCCCTGGTGCGCCGCGACGCCGATGTCGCCCTGATCCCGACCTATACGCCCCTGCGCACGGACGAGGAAAACGTCTCGCTGGACCGCGTCTTCTACGGCGGCGTCAGCATCTTTTTGCAACAACAGTGGTCGTTTTTTCGCCGCACGCACCGCCTCTTTGATCGCATCCTTGATTCGCCGTTGCTGATCCGCACCCTGGCGCGCTTTGGTTCTTCGACCAACGCCCGCGCCCTAGGGCCGCTGACCGTCTCGATTCTCGCCGGCGAAGAGGGCAATCAACAAAAGGAACTCACCCGCCTCATCGCTTGGCTCCAGCGCGACTTCAAACCCGATCTCATCCAGCTAACCAACGCCATGTTCGCCGGCATGGCCCGGCAATTAAAAACACAACTCGGCGTCCCCGTCCTCTGCGCCCTCCAAGGCGAGGACCTGTTCTTAGACGGCCTAGCCGAACCCTACCAGTCCCAAGCCCTACAAACCCTGCGCCAACGCGCCCAAGCCATTGACGCCTTCATCGCTCCATGTGCGTATTACCAAGATCACATGGCCGAGTACCTGCAAATACCGCGCACAAAAATCCACGTGGTGCCGCTCGGCCTCAATCTGAGCGGACACCGGCAAGAGCCCCCCCCTGCCGACGGCCCCGACAAAATCGGCTACCTCGCCCGCATCTGCCCCGAAAAGGGCTTTCACCTGCTCGTCGATGCCTTCCACCGACTAAAAGAACAACCCGAGTTTGCCTCCCTGCGCCTCGAAGCGGCTGGCTACCTCAGCGCGTACGACAAGCCCTATTTCGCCGAGCAGCTGCAAAAAATTCGCCGCTGGGGGCTAGCCGATTCGTTCGCCTACCACGGCTCGGTTGATCGCCGCGCAAAAATCCGCTTCCTCTCCTCGCTCCACGTCTTTTCCGTCCCCTCAGTGTACGCCGATCCCAAGGGCTTACCAGTCCTCGAAGCCTTGGCCAACGGCATCCCGGTCGTCCAACCCGACCACGGCGCGTTCCCCGAACTCATCGCAGCTACTGGCGGCGGCCTCCTCGTTGCACCCAATTCCCCGCAGGCTCTAGCCGACCAGCTTGCCGCCTTGCTCTGCGACCCAAAGCGCAGACGCCAACTCGGACAAACCGGCCAAGAGGCGGTCCACCGTTGTTTCCACGCCGATGCCATGGCCGCTGGGACGCTCGCCGTGTACGAGCAGTATCTGTAGCAAGAGGTCGCCAACAAGCTAGTATTTTTTGACAGATTTACGATTCAATCGTAAATTCGCCATATGATTAGACGAACTCTACAACAGTACCTTGAGCGCGACGCCCGCTTGTACCCGGTGCTCACCCTCACCGGCCCGCGCCAGTCTGGCAAGACGACCTTAGCTAGAGCGACCTTCCCCCAGCATGGGTACTATTCCCTTGAAGACCCCGACCAACGCATCTTTGCTTTAGAGGACCCCCGAGGATTCCTCGACCAAATCGACAGCCCGGTCATTTTGGACGAAGCCCAGCGAGCACCCGAGTTGTTTTCCTATATCCAGAGCATAGTTGACGCAGATGGTAGCACCGGCCGATTTGTGCTGACCGGTTCGCAGAATTTCCTGCTCATGGATCGCCT
Organism: Candidatus Latescibacterota bacterium; assembly: GCA_965221515.1. GTDB lineage: Bacteria > Latescibacterota > UBA2968 > UBA8231 > UBA8231. The sequence goes on along the minus strand of OZ244897.1, from coordinate 596,871 downwards.
TGTGCAGACCTTGGCGGGCCGGTGCGCCGTTTTGCATCTGCTGCCGCTTTCGCGTGCCGAACTCGAAGGCCAAGTCCAGCCGGTACCCGAAACCCCGGCGACGTTATTTGCCGGTCGCAAGACCCATCTCCAGCTATGGCAGACCCTATATACCGGCTTCTATCCGCGGATTCACGACCAGCGCATCCCGCCCGCAATATGGCTTCCCGACTACGTGCAAACCTATCTCGAACGCGATGTGCGTTCACTGGTCAATATCGGCAACATGGATGCCTTTGAGCGCTTTTTGGCTTTGTGCGCCGGTCGGATCGGACAGGTGCTCAATTGCGCTGCACTGGCCAGCGATTGCGGCATCACCGTAGACACGGCGCGGCGCTGGATATCCGTTTTGAAAACCAGTTTTGTCGTCTTTCTGCTGCCGCCGCATTACCGCAATTTCAACAAGCGGTTGATCAAAAGTCCCAAGCTGTACTTTTACGACACTGGCCTTGCCTGTTACTTGTTGGGCATAAAAGCTCCCCAAGTGCTGCCCACCCATCCGTTGCGCGGCCCCCTTTTTGAAAATTACCAAGTCGCCGAAGTGGCCAAAGCCTTCTATCACCACCGCCAGAAGCCCCCGCTGTATTTTTGGCGCGACCGCACCGGCCACGAGGTTGATCTACTATTGGAACAGGGATCGGCACTCTACCCGATTGAGATCAAGTCTGGACAGACGGTCAGCTCAGATGCGTTCACTGCCCTTACTTGGTGGAGCCGCACCGCCGAACAGGATCTTGCGAATGCTTCGCTAGTCTACGGCGGCGACTGTGCGTACCGGCGCAACAAAGTGGCGGTGCGGCCGTGGTTTGCTATTTGAAACAGACTTCGCGCCTTAAATTTTCCCGGCGGCGACAAATTCCCGCAGCAGCGCCAAGAAAGCCTCGGTCGCCGGCGAACGCCGACGCTGCCGATGCTCAATTAGTCCTATCTGGCGTTTGGCCAATCCATTGACCCGGATGGCGCACACTTTCCCTGCCGCAACTTCTGCTTCCACCGCCACCGCTGGCACCAGCGCAATACCCAACCCGATCTCGACGTAGCGCTTGATAATCTCGATCCCGCCGAGCGTCATTTCGACCTGCAACGTCAGGCCCTGCTGCTGAAAAACCTCGTCGAGCAACTGCCGACTAGTGCTCCCGCGTTCCAAGGCCAGAAACGGATATTCGGCAAGCTGTTTGAGCCCTATCCTGCGCCTTTTGCCCAGCGCGTGGTTCGGGGGACAAATGAGCACATCCCGCTGCTCAAAAAGCGACTCACTGACCAAGTCGCGGTGCTTGACCGGCAAGGTCGTCAGCCCGAACTCCACTTCGTTGTTGAGCACTAGATTGCCCACCTCCGGCGACATTCGATTGCGGATGTCCAGCTCGACCGCCGGATAGCGGGCGCGGAACTCAGCGAGTACGTTGGGCAAAACATAGGTGCAGTTGGTATCGCTAGTCCCAATTGCCAGCCGCCCGCGCAAAACCTGCTTGAGCGCCGCAATATCGTCGTGTGCCTTCTCCAGCCGGGAGAGAACCGCCTTTGTATGAGCAAAGAGGATTTCGCCAGCCGGCGTCAGACGAAGCTGCCGCCGATTGCGCTCGAGTAAAATCTCGTCTAGTTCGTCCTCCAACGCCTTGATTTGCAGGCTGATGGCCGGTTGAGTCAGAAAGAGTTTGTCGGCCGCCCGCGTAAAACTCTGCTCGCGGACGACTTCGTAGAAACTGCGCAATTGATAGAGATCCATTCGGAGTCCTTATTTATATCAATTATCTTAAGAATAAGATATATAAATTTTTATTATCTTACCATTTCGCTTATTATCAGCAATATCTTGGCGACCAAGTAAACGACATCGACATGTTCAAGGCGGCTGACGAAGCCCTAGCCGTGGCCAACGCCATCCCCGCCCTCAAGCAACAAGCCACCGGAATCATTGACGCCAACGAAGAAGACGGCGTGGCCCGCTATATACTTTCAAGGGAGGAAGTCTAGTTATGAGCATTGAAGTAATCTGCGGTATCAACTGGGGAGATGAGGGAAAGGGTAGAATGGTGGACTATCTTGCCCAAAATGCGGATGTAGTTGTTAGATACCAAGGTGGCGCTAATGCCGGGCATACCGTAGTCAACGATCATGGTACTTTTGCCTTGCATATCATTCCCTCGGGAATCTTCAATTCGGAAATAGTTAATATTTTAGGCCCAGGCATGGTTGTTGACTTGCAGGTACTAGCCGAGGAAATCGCATTGCTTGAGGAGCAGAGCATCTCGACGGATAACATTCGAATATCAAATCGAGCTACGATCTCGTTTCCATTCAATGTTGCTGAGGATACCTGGGAAGAACAGAGGCTCTCAAAGAATGCTTTTGGCTCTACCAAGAGAGGAATCGCTCCCGCATATAGTGATAGAGCACTCAAAAAGGCCATTCAGATCGGCACGCTCTTCCATCCGCGTGAATTTGAGCGGGCTTTGCAGGGGCTTGTATCTTGGAAAGAACTTGTTGCCAGACACCTATACAATGAACCGGGGGCTGTCTCTTATGAGAAGATGCTTGAGTGGGCTTATACGCACTTTGAGAAACTAAAACATTGCGTTTGTAATACGACTACCCTGCTGGAGTCGTGTTTGGCGAGCGGCAAGAAAGTCATATTCGAGGCTCAACTAGGTGCGCTTAGGGATCTATACTTCGGAGTGTATCCTTTTACCACTTCGTCGTGCACTCTTGCTAGTTTTGCACCCATTGGCGGAGGCCTGTTCAGCGCTTCTCCAGATCGAATTGTTGGAGTTATGAAGGCTTTTTCAACCTGCGTCGGAGCTGGGCCATTTGTCACGGAAATGCATGACGATGTTGCTCACACTCTGAGGGAAACCGCATATGAGTACGGAGCAACCACCGGGCGACCTCGTAGAATTGGGCACTTAGATATTGTTGCTTCCAAATACGGGGCACAGATTCAAGGAACAACCGAGATCGCCCTTACAAAGCTGGATAGTCTGACAGGATGTTCTCCATTATACATTTGCGAGCATTACGAGTACAATGGATCTCGTATTGATGAATTCCCGGCCAACATCACGGTATTAGAGGAATCTCGACCTATATACAAGCAAATAGAGGGATGGCAGGAGGACATATCAGCATGTAGGAGGTTTGCTGACCTACCGAAAAACGCAAGGCATTACGTGACGGAGATTGAGCAGCATATGCCATGCCCAATCAGATACATCTCGGTGGGACCCAAGAGGGATATGATTATCGACAGGAGGTCGGAATAGTGGTCGCAAAGGTATTATTACCGTCGCTCGTGTTAAATGGGCATGATGGAGCAGTCAAGAGTACACACTCGTCTCTGCTAGCCGAGCATCTTGGCGGGAAAGGAGCTACAAACGCTCAAAACGGCGTAACATCGACAAAGGAGTCTAATAGCCAATGAGAAAACCATTTTGGGAAGACACATATTCAGATATAAATGCTTCCACATTCGGTGGGCCGAGCCAAGAGATTCGAGACATTGCAGCAAAATTGCCAACTGGTTCAAGAGTCCTTGACTTGGGGGCAGGCGAAGGCCGCAACGCTCTGTTCTTGGCAGAGCGCGGTTTTGATGTGACTGCCGTGGACATTTCAGAGGCTGGGATTCGCAAGTTGCAGGTTTCTGCACAAAAGAGGAACCTAAACATTTACTCTGAAGTTGCCGATATGCGGCACTTCAAATTTCCGAATCCATTTGACCTCATCATATCACACGGATGCCTTCACCTAATTGAACGAGAATCATGGCAACGACTGATTCCTCTATTTAAGGAAAATACCAATCCGGGAGGTCTCAACGTGGTTGTTGTGTTCACCGATCGGCTTCCGCCTCCAGATGACCTGAAAGACCTATGCCTAGGCTTGTTCCACGAAGGAGAAATTTTCTCGATTTATGCAGACTGGGAGATTGAGTTGGAGCAGAGTTATGTATTCGATGATAAGCATCCTGGAGGCGTTCAGCATACGCATCCAGTCAATAAAGTGGTCGCTAGGAAGCCTTAGAAGCGGGGTGAATGAGCGTGCCGCCGATCGGTAAATATATAGCCATCGATCTTTCCCTATAAGTCATTCCCGCGCAAGCGGGAATCCAGTCTTGAATGATATAGGATGGCTATACCTCCCACGTTGCACAGCTTGCCCCAATCTGACGACATGAGCAGAAATCCACCGAGTTTCGCGTAATCAGGCCACTCGGAACAGCGATTTGGTTCACAATCGAGATCGCGCGACCTCTCGACAGCAGCGAGTCTCCTAACCACATTATAGGCGAAACGCCTACGTGAAAGGATACTCCATGACTTGGCTCGTCTTCGCACTGCTCACCGTCTCTTGTTGGGGCCTCTACGGCGTCCTGCTGCACACCGGCCAAATCGCCATGGGCGACCCGGTAAACGGCCGCTACAAAGCCTTCCTCTTCGTCGGCTTGGCCTACCTGCTCACCGCAGTCTTCGGCTCGCTGATCGTCCTCGCCTACAACGGCGCCAGTTGGCTCTACCCGGCCAAGGGCGTGTTCTGGTCCACGGCCGCCGGCATCGCCGGAGCCATCGGCGCATTGGGCGTCCTCCTCGCCTTCGGGGCCAAGGGGACGCCGGCCGTGGTCATGTCCATCGTCTTTGCCGGTGCCCCCATCGTCAACGCAATCGTCGCCGTGCTCTTGCATCCGCCCGCTGGCGGCTGGGCAGCCGTGCGCTGGCCCTTTGTCCTCGGCATCGTCTTGGCCGCTGTCGGCGGCTGCCTAGTCACCTTCTTCCGCCCCGGCAACTGACGTGGCCGGCCAATTTCACACCCGCCGCCGCGTCGAATGGGCCGATACCGACGCAGCCGGCATCGTCCACTTCGCCCGTTTTTTTGTCTTTATGGAAGCCGCCGAGCACGCCTTCTGGCGCAGCTTGGGCCTGAGCGTCCACAGCCAACGCGACGGCGACATCATTAGCTGGCCGCGCCTCGCCGCCGAATGCGAGTACTTCCGCCCGATCGCTTTCGAAGACGTCCTCGACATCCACGTCCACCTGCAAAAGCAGGGCGAGAAGTCCCTTAGCTTTGGCTTCGACTTCCACTGCGGCGACCAGCACATCGCCCAAGGGCGGCTCAAGGTCGCCTGCTGCGTCTGCAATCCGGGCGCGGCCATCCGCGCCATCGCCATCCCGGACTTTATCACCCGCAAACTAGCAGCGCACCTATGAACGCAACCTCGGCCCTTGCCGCAACCGATGTCTGCAAACACTTTGCCCGCGGCGACCAGACCATCGAAGTCCTGCGCGGCGTCTCGCTGTGCGCCGAGCGGGGGCAATCCCTCGCGCTTATTGGTCCGTCTGGTTCGGGCAAGAGCACCTTGCTGCATCTGCTCGGCACCCTCGAACCTCCCACCTCGGGCCAAATCGCCATCAGCGGTCAAGACCCACTAGCCCTTGCCGAACCACAACTGGCCCGCTTCCGCAACCAGCATATCGGCTTCGTCTTTCAAAACCATCACTTACTGCCCCAGTACTCCGCCCTCGAAAACGCCCTAATCCCCACCCTCGCCTTTCCCCAAGCCGACCAACGCGAGCGCGCCCGCGACCTTTTAACCGCCGTCGGTTTGGCAAAGCGCCTACACCACCGCCCAGCCGAGCTGTCCGGCGGCGAGTGCCAGCGCGTGGCCGTAGCGCGTGCCTTGATCAACCAACCCGGGCTGCTGCTGGGCGACGAACCTACCGGCAGCCTCGACCGCCAGACAGCCACCACAGTCGCCGACCTGCTCTTCGCGCTGCACCGCGCCGAGCAAGCCGCCTTGGTCATTGCAACCCACGATCTCGAGTTGGCAGCGCGTTGCGACCGCCGCCTGCATCTGCATGAGGGGACGTGCGTCGAAGCCTGATGTACTACTGGCGGGTTCACTTGGGGCTGCTGCTGGGAACCGCGGTCGCCACAACCGCTCTGACTGGTGCCCTGCTCGTGGGCGACTCCATGCGCGGCAGCTTGCGCGACTTGGCTTTAGAGCGCTTGGGCCGCATCGATTACGCCCTGCTCGCCGCGCACTTTTTTCGCCGCGACTTGACCACCCAACTGCCCGGAGACCACGCGCCCGCCATCCTGCTCAACGGCAGCGCCCGCCACGCTGAAACCCAAACGCTGGCTACGGGCGTACAAATCCAGGGCATTGACTCTGGTTTTGCCGCGCTCTTTCCCGCCAGCGGCTCTGCCTTGCGCACCGCGCTCAAACCAATACCCGACCAGCCGTTTCCCGCGCTCGTCGTCAGTGCCTCGCTGCAACGCGCCCTCGGCCTTCAGCTAGGCGATGCAGTACTGCTGTCGCTAGCGCGCCCTAGCCCAACCTACCGCGAATCCCTCTTTGGCCGCCGCGCCACCGGCGATCTCGTCACCACCCTGCGCGTGGTGCTCACGGGCGTCTTGCCCGACAGCGGGGCGGGGCGCTTCGGCCTGCGACCGCACCAGCACCTGCCGCTCAACGCCTACCTCGACCTGCAAGTCCTCCAGCGCACCCTCGGCCAACAAGGCCACGTCAACGCCCTGCTCGTCGCCGCGCCCGACACCCGGCCTCAAGACCTGCAACGCGCCCTCGCCCAGCGTTTTACGCTCTCCGATCTCAAGCTAGACCTCGCCCGGCACGCCAACTACATTGAGCTCACCAGCACCCGCTTGGTCCTCGACGACTCAACCGCCGCCGCCGCCTTGGCAAGTGCAGCCGCCCAACAACTCAAAGTCGCCACCTTCTCGACCTATCTGGCCAACGCCATTGAGGGCAACGGTCGCCGAGTTCCCTACTCAACCATTACCGCCCTCGACGATCCCACCGGCCTCTACCTGACCAACGGCCAGCCCGCGCCGCCCCTGGCCGCCGACGCGCTTTACCTCGACGCTTGGACCGCTCAACAACTGGCCGCGACCCCCAGCGACTCGATCGCCCTGACCTATTACGTCGTCGGCCCGCGCCACGCGCTGCGGACTGAGCAGGCTCACTTCCGCCTCCAAGGGATTGTGCAGATGCGCGACTTGGCCATTGATCGGACCCTGACGCCTGAATACCCAGGATTGCAAGAAGAAGGCGATATGACGGCTTGGGACGCGCCTTTCCCCATCGACCTGGGGCAAATCCGCCCGCAAGACGAAGCCTACTGGGACCAGTACGGGGCCGCGCCCAAAGCCTTTGTCGCGGCTCGCACCGGACAACGCCTGTGGGGCAGCCGCCACGGTGCGCTGACCGCCATTCGTTTCTACCCTTCCTCGCCTGGTCAGTACGAGAGCCTGCGCCAAGCCCTGCTAACGCACCAGTCTCCGGCCGCGGCTGGCTTCTCCCTGCGCCCGGTCCGCCAAGAGGCTCTACGGGCGTCAACCGGAGCCACCGACTTCAGCGGCCTCTTTATCGGCTTCAGCCTCTTCCTCATCGCCGCAGCCGCGCTACTAGTAGTCCTGCTGTGCAAGTTCGGCCTCGAACAACGCGCACCTGAAGCAGGGTTGCTGCTGGCCACCGGCTACCCGCTCGCCGCGGTGGGCCGCCGCTTCTTGGGCGAGAGTATCGCCTTGGCTGGGTTGGGCGCCCTGCTCGGTCTAGCCGGTGCTCCACTCTACGCCTATCTGATGCTGGTTGGCTTACACACGCTGTGGGTGGAAGCTATTGGCGCCCCCTTCCTCCAACTCCACATCGGCTGGCTCAGTCTGGCGGTGGGCTATCTAGCCACTTTGCTGCTGGTCTCGCTGGCCCTGTGGTACACTGTGCGGCGCTTCCACCGGCTGCCCGTCCGCGCCCTGCTGGCCGGTGCCCTCGACCCGGTGCCCCATCTGTCGCGGCGGCGCAGTGCCGCCCTCGCCATCGGCGGCTTGGGCCTAGCCTTCGCCTTAACTATTGTCGCTGGTATGGCCGACGCCGCCACAGCCGCCGCGCTGTTCTTAGGCAGCGGCACCGCAGCCCTGTTGGCTCTATTGGCCCTGTTCGCAGTATGGTTGCGCGTTCCAATATCGGGCCGCCTCCGCTCCAGCCTCAGCTTGGGTCGCCAAAACAGCACGCGCCAGCCGAGCCGCAGCACCCTCTGCACATCCCTCGTCGCCACCGCCACCTTTGTCATCGTCGCCGCCGGAGCCCACCGACAAGTCGAGTGGTCTGACAATCCAGGCAGCGGGGATTTCGCGCTGATCGCCGAGTCAGCAATCGCCCTACACCAAGACCTCAACAGTGCCGACGGCCGCTTCGAGTTGGGCCTACCAAAAAACTTGGGCGCCGCGCACTTTTTGCCCTTCCGCGTCTTGCCCGGCGACGACGTAAGCTGCCTCAATCTCTATATACCCCAGACCCCGCGCGTCTTGGGCGCACCAGCCGAGTTGGTAAAGCGCGGCGGCTTGCCGTTCCGGCAGACGCTCCCCCTAACCGCAGACGAACGCGCCAATCCCTGGCGATTGCTCCAGCGCGATTTGGGCCCGGGCGTCATCCCGGCCATCGGCGATTTTAATTCAGCGCAGTGGATTTTGCACAAGCGTCTAGGCGACGACATCCCGATTGCCGAGGGCTTGACGCTGCGGTTGGTCGGCCTGTTGGACGGCAGCATTTTCCAGAGCGAGTTGCTCATCGCCCAAGAGCACTTCGCCACGCATTTTCCCGAGCGCGAAGGCTACGGCTATTTCCTAGTCGAAACCGAACAGCCAGCCGCCGTCGCTGCCGCCCTCGAAAAGGGACTAGCCGCCTACGGCTTCGACGCCACCTTGAGCACCGAGCGCCTCCGAGGCTATCGCGCCGTCGAAAACACCTACTTGGCGACCTTTCAGACGTTGGGCTTGTTCGGAATGTTGTTGGGAACGCTGGGTTTGGCAATTCTCATCCTGCGCAACGTCCTCGAGCGCAGGGGCGAGTTGGCCGCTTTGAGTGCTTGCGGCTTTGGCCGCGCCCACTTAGCGGCCATGCTGCTGTACGAGCACGGCTTCCTCCTGCTCGTCGGCCAAGCAATAGGCAGCGTCGCCGCCCTCATCGCCGTGGCCCCCCGCCTGTTGGCCCCCGCCCCCGTGCCTTGGGCCGCGCTGGCCCTCTCGCTCGGCTTGGTCTTGGCCGCTGGCCTGTTGGCGTGTGCTGCGGCCAGTTATTCGGCCCTGCGCCGCCCCCTGCTGGCGGCCCTCAAAGCCGAGTGACCAGCCCTACTGGCCGATGCAGTACAGGTGCGACTCGGTCCGCAGAAAAATCCGCCCCCCGGCAATGGCTAGCGACGACAGCGTATAGCCGCCATCGAGTTCATTAGTCGCCAGCACCTTGTATTCGGGGCCAGCCTGTAGCACGGTCGTCACCGCGTTTTCATTAACCACGTAGAGCTTACCGTCGGCCAAGACCAGCGAGGCACTGACCGTCCCCTGGGCCGTGCGCTCTGGCCCCCACACGACCGCGCCGGTCTTGGCGTCGAGACAGGTAGCCCGTCCGCGATCATCAACCATGTAGAAATAGCGGCCATCGGTAACAGCCGACGGCACGTCCGGCCCGCCCGCTCCCGTCCACTTCCACGCCAAGTGACTCTCGCTGATGTCTCCCGTGCCACCGGCGCGAAAGGCTAACACTGGATTGCGGCGACTCGTCGCATAGACCATCCCACCCACCGCCACCGGCGACCCGACTATCCGGTAGTTGCGCTCCTTGCGCGGATTCAAGCCACCAGCCCGCCACACCTCCTCGCCGGTGGCTGGATCGTGGCCCGTAAGATAATCGCCGCCGGAGACGACGATTTGCGTCTGGCCGTCGTGTTCGAGCATCACGGGCGTGGTATAGGCATCCGGCGACTCGCCCGGCGCGTCGGTTGGCCGCTCCTGCCGCCACGCGACCTCACCGGTGGCCGCGTCAAAGGCGATCAGGTAGGAAGGATCGTCGGTGTTCATCCCGTGTAGCACCTCGACGAAGAGCTGGCCATCGTAGAGCAAGGGCGATGAGGCGTAGCCCCACATCAGGCCGAAGGAGCCGTGCTCGGCCTGCAAGTCGTAGTGCCACAGTTGTTCGCCATCCATGTCAAAGGCGCGGATCATTCCCGTGCCCGCAACAGCCAGCACGCGCTCGCCATCTGTGACCGGCGAAGGCGAGGTGTTGTTGTGCTTGCGCCAATAGGCATTGCCCTCGTCGAGTGTGCGCTGCCACAACACCCTGCCATCTGTCGCCGACAAGCAGCCCAAAAGCAGCTTTTCGCCGCCTTGGATCGCTTCGCCTGAATTGGGCGACGTCAAAAAGATCCGCTCACCCCACACCACCGGCGTACTCCCGCTCCAAGAGGGCAGCTTCTTGCTCCAGACCACATTCTCGCTCGTGCTCCAAGTCGTCGGCAGGTCCACGGCCTGGCTAACGCCGTTGTGGTGGGGACCGCGCCACTGAGGCCAGTACTCTTCAGCACCAGCGCCTAAAGCAGCCACGAGCAGCAGTGAGACGATTGCGTAATTTTTCATAGTTTGCTCCTATCCGTTATCAGCAAAACTGCACTTTGAGTCGGCAATTGACAAGTAGCGGTCGCCGACCGACAGCAACCGCTCGCCAAAGTTGACGGTTGTTCTTTTTTGTAGTAACATAAAATAAATGGAGATTGAATTCGATCCGGCCAAACGCAATGCCACCCTGCAAATTCGTGGCTTAGATATGGCCCGTGCCCCGGACGTTTTTGCCGGGGCGACGCTGACCGTCGAGGATAATCGCCAGGACTATGGAGAGCCTCGGTACATCACGATCGGATTTCTCGCCAACCGCATGGTAATCCTTGCATGGACGCAACGCGGCAAGGTGCGCCGGATTATCAGCATGAGGAAAGCCAATGAACGAGAACAAGCTGTATATGGACCTCGATTCCGATGACGATCTACCCGATCTCGCCACCCCGGAATGGCAGGCAAAATTCGCCCAAGTCCCCGTTCAGCGAGGGCGACCTAAGGCCGCCGTAACCAAAGTCTCCACCACTATTCGGCTAGATCCGGACGTACTAGCGGCCTTTAAGGCCGATGGCCCCGGTTGGCAGACTAGGATCAATCAAGTGCTGCGGAAAAGTGTCGGACTAGAGTGAACTTTGTCCTACCTGCCCTCGCATCCTCGTGCCGATCAACGCCGTCTATAGCTGGGCCACAAAATATCTCGCAGCTCAGTAGTAGCCTTTTATGCGCCGCAGTTTGTTGGCCATCCCAATTAGTTCGGGATCGGGCCTGGCCGGCAAGTGTATCGGTGCATCCAAGCAGCGGCAATCGGCTCACCCGTGCAGAATCGGATGCCCCGCGCCTTTAAACCAAACGCAGTCGAGGATAAACGACAGAAAAACCCCACAGAAAAACCCCACTACCAGCCCGATGAATAGCGGTTTGAGCCGCTGGTAGAGTGCCACGCCGCCCAGACGCAAAATCAACGCCTTGCAGGCCCACGCCAAAAACACCGAGAACACAATCCGCTTGACCATCCACGTCGAAGCCACGGCCAAGCCCACCGGGTGCAGGGGCCACCACGCGATCCGATAGTGCAAAAACGCCAGCACCACATAGCCCAGCACCCCGCTGCCGGCTAAGCCGAGCTTGTCCCAATCAATGGGCGCGGGATTGCGCGTCTGCTCGCCGACCCAGTCAAAGGCTTGACCGCCGGCACCGCCCGCTGCATTGAAAAACCACGAGCGCAGATTGCTCGCTCCGTAGTCGTAACACAAGTAGATCATAAAGCTAGTAGCCACCACAAAGCTGACCACCACGGCCAAGCCAATGGCTAAGGCCAACCCACCGCTGCGTCGATGCGCGTAGTAATCGTGCAGCTTGAGCGCGTTGGCGGCCGACGGCATAAAAGTGGATTGCACATCGCTGCACCATGCAAAAGTCAGCGCCAGCGCGACCAAATTCTGCGGCCCCAAGGTCGAGCCAACCGCCGCCACGACCATGCCCTGCGCGCTCATCGGCGTCGTCAAATAGTGCAGACCCGCTTGTATTACCAGCCGCGTAATGCCCAAAAAAATCGTCAGCGCGACCGCCAAGTAAAAAGCCGCCAAGTGCAGCTCCAAACCGCTGCGCCACAGCCAGCCGAGGATAAAACACAGCCCGGCCAACCCACCGCCCACGGCGACCCGATAGGAAATCATCTCGTCGCTGTCGTCAATCCGCCCGGCGCGACCCAGCGCAGTGCGCCACACGGCCGCCAGGTGACTCCGCGCCGTCCACAAGCTCCACCCCACCATCGCCGCAAAGGCCCCCCAAGACTGCCACGACAAGGGCGTCCCGCTGTACACAAACGGATCGGCGCGCAAATTGAAAAGACCCATTTGGGTGGTCAGACCCAGTTGCACCAAGTAGAGCAAATGGAAGAACCAGACGCTAAAGGAAATGGCCAGCGGAGCCAGATACATAAACCCCAAGACTGGAAAGTACAGCACCAAGTCAATAGCTGGTGCTTGCGGAATGAGGGAAAAGGCCCATCCCCCAAAGACGGGCACTTGCGCCAATCCGGGGTAAAAATAGCTGGGAATGTTACAGGCTATTAAGCCGCAGGGAATGGCAAAGCCGAGCCAAAAGATCCGGGTTTTAAGCGCCGGCGGCAGCACCGAGCCCGGCGCCTGCTCGGTCAGCATCAAAGCCACTTCAGTCAGGGGGAAAGTCAGCCGCTCGCGCTCCATCCAATGCCGGCGCAACACCACCACCGCGCACAGGCCGACGAAGTATATGGCCAGCACCAACAGCAGCCACCACAGCAGCGGCGCGGCCCACGCTCCCCACGGAATGGCCAAGTCTTTGCTCGGCAGGCCCTCATAAAAAAAGCGCATGGCGTCGTATGCCGGGTCTGGGATGGCCCAAGCCGGCAAATAGGGATGGACGTACTCAGCCCATTGGTTGGCGGGGAGTGCGCCGTAGTAGGGCTTGGAGATGACGCTGAGCATCAAGCCGACCATAAAGATGGGCATGCCGCTGGCGACTAGCCCCATGATGACGATGGTAATCAGTTCGGCTGCACTGAGGGCGCGCTTGAGCAGCGCATTGCCCAAGACCAGCAGCAACAGCGGCGCTCCCACGGCAATGGGAAAGTACGACCACGTCATCTCCGAGGAGCCGACCAGCCATATCGAATAAGGACCGCCAACGCTGATGGCACCCACCAGCCCCAGCCCCAGCAGCAAAGACCGCCAACTCAGGCCGGACCCGGGCAATTCCACCAAGTAGCGGTCGCTGAGATGAGCGAGATAATGGGTGGGAATTTTCTTTTGCACGAGGCCCGCTTTTCGGCAAGATTAATGGAGGGCGCGTTTTTTAAGCGTCCGCTTCTTCAGTTGCTTCGCCATTGCTTCGTCTCGCGGAATCGGACGCTGGGGATAGCCGGGCACCGGCTCGTCCACCCATTCTACCCACTCGGGGGGGGGTTGAGCCAACAGTCGCGCAGTTCGACCAGTCGCCGCGTGGCTTCGGCGATGGCGATGGCACGTGGATCGTCTGCATAATCAACGGCGGGAATGTCGGGCGGCAGCCCTTCGAGAAAAGGAAATATCTCAAAAGTGGTAGTCGGCGTTTAGTGTGGACGATCTTCCAGGACGGTTTGAGAACGATGGAGTATTGGCCCACTCTTGCGCCCCTGAGTGCCTCAAGGCGGTTGCTTGGCGAGCATGAGCACTCTAACGCCGGGTGTTCAGAGTTTGATGACAGCGACGAGGACGCCAGTGATGGTCACCAACGTGCCCATCATCCAAAGGAAATAGATGTCCATGCGCTTGTGGAGCGCGCGAATCTGTTCGCTCAACGAGTGGTTGAACTCATCAATGCGGTTGTTGGTCTCGTCAATGCGAACACCCAAAGAGCGGTTGAACTCGTCAATGCGGTTGTTGGTCTCGTCAATGCGAACACCCAAAGAGCGGTTGAACTCGTCAATGCGGTCGCTCAAAGAGCGATTGAACTCATCAATGCGGTTGTTGGTCTCGTCAATACGAGCACCCAACGAGCGGTTGAACTCGTCAATGCGGTCGCCCAACGAGCGGTTGAACTCGTCAATGCGGTCGCTCAAAGAGCGATTGAACTCATCAATGCGGTTGTTGACGACCCCTATTTGGGTACGCAAATCTTGACGCAGGTCCTGAATGTCGTCGTGCAGATAGCTAATAACCCAAGGCATTTCTTCGGGTTTGGGGGTCGCCCGGATTTGGGGATCGGTGCTTTCGCTCATGGCTGGTCTCCTCAGCGGAAAATATAAATAAACGAAGGACTAAAAACCACCAACAGGCGGCTTCCCTCCTTGTAATGCAACATTCGTGCCAGTAGTAATGGTCCTCTTAGCGGATAGCTTGCGATCGGCGCAAACTGTGTCGAACAGTATCCATCAATGAGTTGTTTAGGAGACTTTACCGCGCCCCCTGATATAGCAATCCTACATGATTGCAAGCATGTAATGCAACCATTCCTACAGCCCCAATTGCCCTTCCACGACCCGCAAAAAATGTGCCTCCTGTCCAACCTCGCCTCCCAGCAAGCGGGCGTATGCCCGCGCATCCTCCACCCGACCCGCCCAAACCAATTCTGCCGCCAACGCCTGAAACAAACTCAACGCATAGCGGCGGCGAAACTCCTCAGCGAAAAAAGCACGCTCCAAATGCAGCAACGCCGGACCGTGTTCGCCAAGCAAATGGTAGAACTGACCCTTGACAAAATCGCTAAAGGCCGTGCCCACAGCCGGATCGCGGGCGAGAAACCCGGCCTGTTTTAGCACGGCTTGCACTTCGTCGCGCTGCTCGTTGGTAAGCACCATCCCCTGCATCTTGAGGCACCACCCCCATTGCACCGCCGCCCACAACCCGCGCCGCGTAAACGGCACCTCGCGCTGCGCCGCCGCGTAATACACCTGCGCCCGCGCAAAATCCCGCGCGGTAAAAAGCTGATCTGCCACCGCCAACGCCAACGGCCCCTGCCGCCCTTGCTCGACCCACTGCTCAACGCCTCGCCGTTCTGCCGACGACAACCGCTGCCCCTCCATCGCCGCCAGTTGCTTGAGATAGCGCGCATTGTGCCCGTTGTATTGATGCCAAGGTGCTTGCGCGAGCATCGCCCCCATTTTGTTGTACGCCACCATGCGCTCCACCGGTAGGTCGCCCAAATCGCGTCGATACGCCGCCGCGCTCCGCAGCAATCCCAAGTTAAGGTCCTGCAATTGGGCGATACTGTAGAGAACAGTCCGCGCCAACAAAGCCTGCCCAGCAACAGAAAAATGAACGTGATCGACCATCCACTCCCAACCCACGCCCGACGCGGGTGCAGCCGCCGCAAAAGCACCTTCTACATCGGCCAACACAACTCCATACTCTTTGGCGACTGCGCGAATGACCGCATTGTGCGCCGTGGGAGCGCGCCACGGCATAGTGTCCAAATCCCGCGCCTTGCGAAAAGCCCGCTGCGCTTGGGCATCCCGCCCCAACCGCTCCAACGCCCGGCCTTGCAAATACCACAACCAAGCGTGTTCGCGCGAAAGTGCCGCCGCGGGCGCCAATTGCCGCAACGCATCCTCCGCATCATCCAGCCCAACGTAACCCCGCGTCAGCAGCCGCGCCGCTTGCGCCACCTGCGCCTTCCATGCCTCGTCCCCCGTTGTCGAGCCAACCGGTGCCAATCCCGCATCATTGGCCACAATAGTACACAGCACTAAAGGCACCTGCGCTCGTTGACAGAGCCGGCTCACGCGCCGCAAATTGTCGCGCAAATTCTGCTCCGCTGTCTTGCGAGCAGCGCCGTGCAACGGCACCTCGCCGCGGGCAGCCGCCATTTTTATCAAATCCGTCGGCTCGTCCCTAGCCCCAAGGCCCCCTAGCAATCCATCCACCAGATGCGTCAGATGCAGTTGCCGCAAAAAGTACTGCAACCGCTGATACCGCCCGGCCCCGTACAATCCGTAGAATTCATTGTGCCCGGTATAGACGACGACCAGATCCGGCGCTAGCGCCAACGCATCTTCCACCACTTGCGCCACCGCAAAGCTGGCAATAGACGTAATGCCCAAATTGACGACCTCTACCTCCCGCTCCGGCCAAGCATCCGCCAGCATCGCCTGCAAAAAGGACGCCGCGGCCAACCGGCGCGGATGGGGAAAACCCTGCACCGTAGAAGCCCCGACAAACGCGACGCGGTAGCGGTTGGCTGGCGCCGGCTCCACAAAGAAGTGCTCGCCCATCTGACCCGCCGCCGTTAGGCGGCCCTTGTATTGGCTAAAAAATCGCTGCGCATAAAACCGACTCGTCGCCTGCAGCAACTCGCCGGTCGCCTCATCCTCGGCCAACGTTGCGACCAACGGCGCTGGCCCCAACCCCGGCACCAGCCGCAGCAAACCCTCGGCCACTACCACCAAGGCTGCGCCTACTGCTACCGTCGCCAAACGCAAAAACCAGATTCTATTCTTCGCGTTCACCACGCCTCGGCTTTCCCAGCATTGAGTACACCCTTGCCAACGCCGCGTAGATATCCTCGCGCGGTGCCGCCACCACGGCCTGTTCGAGCACCTCGGCCGCCTGCTGATATTGTCCCAACCCCACATAGACACCGGCCACATTGCTCCACACGTCGGCGCGTTCTCGCTCGTGCTCCAACACGTTGAGGAGAATGGGCAGCGCGCCGCGCAAATCGCCGCGCAGCACCCGCAGTGAGCCGAGGTTGAACCAAGCCTGCCAATACGTCGAGTCAAGCCGCGTGGCCTGTTGGTATTTCAGCAGCGCCAAATCGCGGCGGCCTTGTTGCAAATAGGCGTTGCCCAAGTCGTTGTGTGTGGCGGCCTGGCCGCGCCCATCCATCGGCGGCAGATCCCAGTTTATCACCAGCGCCAACAGGACTACGACAGCCGTCGGCACCAAGGCTTGGCGCCAGGGTCGTTGCCGCCATCTCGCGTACAGCCAGTTCCCCCCGTACGCAGCGAACAGAATTAGCAGCGGCACCAGCGGCAGGCGATAGCGCGCCGCGACAAAAAAGGCAACGACCGCCACGCTATAGCCGAGGACGAAAAGCACCGGCAATGTGATACCCTGCCGCCGGATGTACCCTATCAGCCCCAGCAGCGCGAGAGGGCTTACCAAGCCAAAGGGAAAAGCCACGCCCCATTTCCACAAGGTACCCGCGAGCACGCTTGAATAGTTGCGCCAATAGTACATTTCCTGATTGCGCTCTATTTCATCGCCGCGCCAAAATTGGGCGACTTTTGCCGCTAGCAATCCCATGTAATCGAGCGGCGCATCCTGCATGTACTCAAAAGCCTGGCGGTAAAAGAACCGGGACTTGGCCGAAGGGCGCGTGATCCCTTCCCGCACCGGCAGGGCCACCAGTTTTTCCCACTCCCAGCCCGGGCGCAGCGCCAGCGTCTGCGCGGCGTTGGCGTTGTTGCCTAGGTAGAAGTTCACCCCTCCGTTATAGGAGATCGGCACGATGTCCCCGCCGATGGTGTAATTTCTCAGCGTCACCGGCGCAATCGCCAGCCCGGCCCCCAGCACAAAAGCAGCGACTGTCAACGCGGCCCTTTTCTGTCCCCGACAAAACAACCAGATCGCCACGCACGGAATCAAAGACGCGAGAATCGCCGCAGTAAGCGACGCCAGCCCCAGCGCAAAACCCGCGGCCATAAAAATGAGTCTCGTCGGCCGCTCGACGGCACGCATTAACAGCAAGAGACTTACGAGGACAAAAAAAGTGGCCAGCCCCGCCGGCAGGAGCCGAGCGTCAAAATAGATCAGCGGCCCGTACAGCGCCGCAATGAGGCCGCCAACAAAACCGATACCCGGACCAAAAAGCCGCCGCCCAACCCAGTACAGCAACGCACAGCTAAGGCTCCCTATTAGCCCCTGGGCAAAACGGGATACGTAGTAAAAGGATTCTGGGAATAGGAGCTTGATTACGCCGAGAAAATAAGGATAAAGCGGCGGCTGCCAGAACGGGCCTTGGCCGCGTCCCAACCAGTTGCCCTCGGCCAGACTTACCGCCTGTTCGGCATACGTGGCCGCGTCCACCGCCGGCATACTAAAAAGAGGACTGGCCGACATCTGCAACATATGCACCAAGCGCAGACTCAGCGCCAGCCCCCCAATGACCGCAGCCGCCCAGCCCCAATGCCGGAGTCGCCTCATAGGACTCTTAGTTCGACCTTTTTAGCGGACGATCACGTCCCACACTTTCGACATCCGCGCCTTCCCCTCAGGGCCTTCGACATAGAGCGTGACGGTATAGGTTGTACCAGGCGCTGCGTACTGGTGGATGGGGTGTTGCTCGGTTGAGGTGTTGCCGTCGCCAAAATCCCAACGCCATGAGCGAATATCTCCGTAGGACAAATCCTTGAAAGCAACCAAGCGGCGTTCCATATCGAGAACGGTAAATGCCCATTGCGCTTCGACCGGGTCGCGCCAGGTTTTTTCCAGCGGCATCAGCCGGAAGCCGACCAAATCGGAGGCGTTGCCGTACAGGGTCGTCTTGTGGGATAGATTCCAAAAGCCCTCGAACTCTTGCTGTTTGACCTCGACATCGTCGTAGTCGAGAATGCACCAGCTCAGGCCAATTAAGGCATTCTCTTCGAGCTTTGACTCCACGGCGCGCTCCGGCCCGTCGGCTGGGGCGTAATCAAAAGGAGTGATCCAGAATTCAAGCGTGTAGTGCCCGCTGTCGCCCGGCGCAAAATCGTATCTCGCCGCCGCATTGGCCCAAGGCAGCTCGTAAATCCACTGATTGGCCCCCCAGACCATAGTCCAGGGCTTGCCGTCGGCCGGGGTCAAGACGTGGTAGTTCTGGGCGTGGACGCCGTGGAATTTGAAGTAGCCGTCGAGGCCCTCCAGCCCGCTGGTCTCTTGGTCCTCGCGCAGTTGGGGGATCAAAGGACCGCCGGACAAATCGCCATCGACGACGATCTCCAAAATGTCGTTGTGCAGGTCGCGGTGGCTAAAATCCCAGTAGTCGTCATAGGCTTGGTAGAGGAAGTAGAGTCGGTTTAGCCCGTTGACCCAGCCGACGCGCATGGTGACGTCTAGATCGGTAGTATCAATCGGGCTGTTGTGGACGGTGTCTTGCAACTGGTCGATGCCGATGGCGTAGTCAGCCGGAACGATGCCCCAGTCGGCTACATCCCCATCGACGCGGGGGATCTGATCGGTGGGGAACTGAAAAATTTTAAAGGTGGTATCCGGCCGTTCCAGTGCAGACGCGGCTAGGGCCCACAGCACGCCAACGGTTAGCAAAGCGCAGCGTCGGTTCCGCCAATCAGATGCGGTTGTCATCGATATAATCCCAGTTGTAGGCTATCCCCAGCCCCGGCTCCGGCGACACGTGGACGCGCCCTTGGTCGTCCATCGGATCGGCAATCTGCCCCAGATGCGGCGGACTCTCCTCGTAATCGCGCCCAAGCCGCAGTAGGCCGCGCTCGTAATAGCGGCAGGTGGCTTCCGGGGCGGCCGCAGCCAAATGCACATGCGGGGCACCAACTCCGTGCAACTCACATTGCACGCCGTAGAGCTGGCACAAATTGATCAGCTTCCAGCAGCCGGTGATGCCGCCGTAGTTCACATCAATGCGCAGCATGTCGCAGGCTCCTTGCAACAGCCACTCGGCCCGGGCAAAGGGACCGCCTTTGACGTGTTCGGGCGCACAGATGGCGATGGCGGTCTGCTGCGTCAAGCGACGATAGGACTCCACCCGCGTCTCGACCATCGGGTGTTCCAACCAGTAGTAGTTTAACGCCTCCAACTCCCGCGCCACCCACAGCGATTCCTCCAGGGTATAGACCCCAAACGGATCGAGCATCAGCACCATATCGTCGCCCACGGCCTCGCGCACGGCGCGGCAGATTTCCACATCCTCTTTGGGAAATCCCGGCAGTTGCGGCGCCGGCTGCCGGGTGTGCGGATTCCAGCAGATGTTGGCGTGTACTTTGAAGGCTTTATAACCGCGCCCGACGCACTCGCGGGCCAGTTCTGCATATACTTCGGCACCGCCTAAATTCGGGTACGTGCTGGCGTATGCTTCAACTTTGTCGCGCGTGCCGCCCAACAATTGGTACACCGGCATCCCGGCCTTTTGCCCGGCCAAATCCCACAGCGCACAATCGACAACGCCGAGTTCGTGTTCGGCGAGGCCATGACCAAACGTGGACATCTGATCCATCCAATGCCATAGCTTCTCGCGATTGAGCGGATCTTCGCCGACGAGCAAATTTTTAACGGCCCCTTCCATCGTCGCCTTATTGCCGCCCAGCATGTGCCCGCTGACGCCCGCATCGGTAGAAATTCTGGTGATCGCACCAGTGCCTGCCACCTCCTCGTCGTCAATCCACACACCATAGCCCCAGCGCGATCCAGCACTGCGGCCGCGGTGTTTGGTGCGAAAGTGGATGACTTCGACATCGGTAATTTTCATGATTTGTTCCCCTTAGAACTGGATTTCCGTCCCGTGTCGAGGCACGGGATGACATCTAGACAGAATAGACGGTGCCGATAAACGTCCCACACACTCAAATCACGTAGGATTGCTATATCGGGAACTCACCAAATAGTTTCAACTACCAGATCAATGAGTGTGTATCTACAACCAGCGACATCACTCTTAGTCCTTTTGCTCAAATTTATGCCACATTTCTCTTCGAACTTCGTCTATGTCCTTAGAGGTTATTGGCCGCGCATGTTCCCACAACCCTTCGGGATTAAAGAGCCTGTCGCGGCTAGAGCCAAGCGAACTTGGCACGTCTGCCAGCAGAACGAGCTTAACGGCCAAACCGCTTTCCTCGACGATAACTACTTCCTCACCATCGGCCACTTCTTTGACCAGTGCCGCAAGGCAGCTTTCTGCTTCTGTAAGGTTAATTTTACGCATTTTAGCCTCTCGATATTAATTGTTTTTAACGGCTAAGATCAGTGCTTGTTACACGACAATAGTGATAACGTACACGGAGCCGGCTACTAGGGCAACAACGTCTTGAGGCGGTCTTCATATACGACAACTCTATCTTCGTAGTCCCGCCGCAACCCCAGCAAAAACGCATCGGCTAAGCGGCCTTCCTCGGCGCGTTTCAACAGCGCCCGCGCCCGCTTCGCCGCGGTGTCAAAAGGCTCGGGAGCACTACCAAAATTCGACTTCAGCACCTTGAACACCGAATAGTACTCGCCGCCCCGCGGCATAGCCTCCGGCCCAACCACTTGGGCGGCCTGCGCCGTCACCGCGAGCGGGCCGTACAACGCACCGACCTCGGCACTGCGCACGGCGTCGATCAACTCTTGGTAGAAGGATTGTTCAAAAGTGTGGATGTGAAATGTGCCCTGCGCACCTTTGCCCGCCGCCCGCAAGGTGTATTCGTCGGCCAGTACTCCCATATCCTCGCCCGCCTCAATTCGCTCCTTGAGCTGCGCGGCCTCCTCCCGGGTTTGCACCATGATCTCCTGCAGCGCAACTTCCTCTGGGGCGGTGAACAACTCGGGCCGCTCATCGTATAATTTTCTAATAGCTTCCGGCTCGATATCGACTTGGTCCTTGACCGCCGTCTGCCTCAGCGCCAACAGCAATAGCGCGTCTTTGCGACGCTGATACCAGTGCTCGATCTGCGCTTCGCGGTCAATCCCTTTTTCATCGGCTACGTGCAGGAACAAGGTGCGGGACAACAGCACGTCCGCGGCAAACCAACGAACCGACTCGGCAATGTCGCCGGAAAAACCCATGTTCAACTCTGCGGCATAATCCCAAAAATCGCCCACCGTAACACGGCCGCCACGAAATTGAAAGAGCACCGTTGCGCGCTCTTGCTCCGTGTATTCTCTGCGCCCTGCCGCCACCCACTGCTGGAGCTGCTGCAAGTTTTCGGCGTTGGCCTGCAAGTCCAGGTCAGCTCGCAGTTGCGCCAAGAATGTTTCTATTAGTTCGGTCGTCTTTTGCTCTCGCAGCTTGGCCTCTAGCTCGTTGCTCGCGGTGGCAAAACTCACCGGTCGGGCATGCATGACTTGATAAATTCCGAACTGGCCATTGGGCAGCCTAATCGGCTCGGAGTACTCGCCGACTGCAAGCGCATTTATGTATTCTTGCAGGTAGATCGGGATGCGCTTGGGAGTCAGGTAGCCGTCTAGTTCCCCGCCTTGCGGTGCCGTCGATTTGTGCAGCGATCGGCTGTGTGCCAGTTCGGCGAAATCACGACCATCGGCAAGGCTTTGCCGGATCTCCTCGGCTGCGGCCTGCGCATCGACGATGATCAGACGCAGCTTAACTTCGCGCTCCTTATCCGCGGCTTCGTAAGCGGCCCGCAACTCCTGCTCATCGACATGGACCTTGGCGAGAAATTCGCGCTCGAACAACAGGCTCAACACCCGTCCGGCTTTTTCTCGCTGTAGCTTCTGCGCCACCGCTGGCGTCTCGTCGAGTCCCCTGTTGGTCGCTTCTTGGAGGAATATCTCCTTGTCAATGAGCGTCTGTAAGTAGTCGCGGTAGCCGTCTAGGCCGGACTTTTTCGTTTTTAGCTGCGCCGGCAAGCGCTGTTCAAAGTCGATCAGTTGGGAAGCGGTTATCTGGCGGTCTCCTACTTCGGCCAAAACGGGGTCTTCCAAATCTTGAGCATTTTGGACACAACCCAACGCAATTAGGGCTGCGCCAACGCAAATCCGCGCTACTATCTTTTGCATCATCAAATTAGGGCCATTTTATCGACGAGAGTCTGGGTGGGAGTATGCAAGCAATACAAAGTATATACCCGATGCCCCCGGCCCGCCAGCATCCCATTTATGGTCGGTCTCTTCCGTTGGGATTGAGATCGGCGAAAACTTCTCGGCTGACGCTCACTATCCGTCTCCGCATTGGCATTAGCTGCCATGGAGGGACCTTTCTCTTACGCAATGGTCAGAAGCGCAGTTTGGCAGAGGCGGAGAAGCCGCCGTTGAGAGCGGGAGCTAAACCGAAGGAGACGCGGCGGGCTTGAGGGGGCTTGCGCGATAGTTCAGACATATATAATGAGCCTATAATAGGACCTATAATTAAAATACTTCCCAATGAGTCATCTGCGGGTAGTGCAATCGCCCATATCCCTAATACCCCCAGAATACTTCCCATTAGGGTCCCGGCAAGTGAATCGTAAGGATCAATCAAAGTTACACCCAATGGAAACCCGACACTATAGCCGATAAATAAGCCAAGTAAATCACTGCCTATCTCTCCACCCAATCTCTCAGTGCTTATGACTGTAAAAAAGAGACCTGTACCAGTTCCAGTGGCTGCCTTTGCGAGAATCCGTAGTCCCTTGTTTTTTATACCGAAAGAGCGGTGTTTCTTTTTGATCGTCAGAGAATCCACTAGTTCGGCACGGCCTATCACCGTCATCGTCTGAATGCGATCCACGGCTACCGTCTCTTTCGCCTCATCCTCTTCTTGCGCCACCACCAACTGCCGCCGTTCCCAATCCACCCGCTCAACAACGCCGCGCACCACCACCAGCTTCTCCCATGCTCCCGAAAACCCATGCCGCGCACCCTCACCATAGACAATCTCCACCAACATCCCCGCCTCGATCGGATGGCGATCTAATTCATCACCAGTCAACACCATCTCCGTCTGTGCAGCTCCTCCCTCCGCCTCAGCCACCCCCTCGGCAAGACACAGCATCACCAACAACATCGCAACAAACAATCGGCGCATTATCATAGTTAATTCCCCGTCGGAGGTGTATAATGACAAGAATCAGTGAGGCTTGAAATACAAAAAACATCCCTTTACAGCAATCAAAATAGAGCCTGCGTCTGTTCGTCGCTTTGTCCCTCGTGGCTGTGCCAAATTTAAAAAACTTTAGAGCTTGTTAAATAGTCAGAAGCGCAATGTGGCAGAGGCGGAGAAGCCGCCGTTGAGAGCGGGAGCTAAACCGAAGGAGACCCGGCTGTTTTGACTACTTTGGGGAGGCTTGCGCGATTGCTCCGACACAATGAGTGAACTGATAACAGGAACGACGTATATTAAGATCCCTATTCCCAAACCGTCTTGTTGCTTCATCATCAAGTAATAGCCGGCTAATCCCGGCATAACACCGGCGAGTAGGGTCCAATCGGAAGAGTCATAGGGGTCAACCGCGGTCACACCTATTGGAAATCCGACACTACATCCGATAACTGGGCCCCAGAAGTAACCACCTATCTCTCCACCCAGACTCACAAAGCCTACGACTGTAAAAGCGACACCCGAAATGGTCCCAGCACCTATCTTTGCGAAAAACCGTAAGTCCTCGTTTTCTATATCAGCAGGGCGATGTTTCTTTTTTATCTTTATCGTCAGAGAATCCACTAGTGCGGCACGGCCTATCACCGTCATCGTCTGAATACGATCCACGGCTACCGTCTCTTTCGCCTCATCCTCTTCTTGCGCCACCACCAACTGCCGCCGTTCCCAATCCACCCGCTCAACAACGCCGCGCACCACCACCAGCTTCTCCCATGCTCCCGAAAACCCATGCCGCGCACCCTCACCATAGACAATCTCCACCAACATCCCCGCCTCGATCGGATGGCGATCTAATTCATCACCAGTCAACACCATCTCCGTCTGTGCAGCTCCTCCCTCCGCCTCAGCCACCCCCTCGGCAAGACACAGCATCACCAACAACATCGCAACAAACAATCGGCGCATTATCATAGTTAATTCCCCGTCGGAGGTGTATAATGACAAGAATCAGTGAGGCTTGAAATACGAAAAACACCCTTTTACAGCAATCAAAATAGAGCCTGTGTCTGTTCGTCGCTTTGCCCCTCGCGGCTGTGCCAAATTAAAAAAACTTTAGAGCTTGTTAAATGGTCAGAAGCGCAGTTTGGCAGAGGCGGAGAAGCCGCCGTTGAGAGCGGGAGCTAACTCGAAGGAGACGCGGCGGGCTTGAGGGGGGTTGCGCGATTGCTCCGACACAATGAGTGAACTGATAACAGGAACGACGTACATTAAGAGCCCTATCCCAAAACCGTCTTGTTGCGTCATTATCAAGTAATAGCCGGCTAATCCCGGCGTAACACCGGCGAGTAGAGTCCAACTGTAA
Source organism: Candidatus Latescibacterota bacterium (assembly GCA_965221515.1). Taxonomy (GTDB): domain Bacteria; phylum Latescibacterota; class UBA2968; order UBA8231; family UBA8231. Next base: position 571,880 of record OZ244897.1, on the reverse strand, counting down.
GAGTCATAAGGGTCAACCGCGGTTACACCAAGCGGGAATCCGACACTACATCCGATAGCTGGGCCCCAGAAGTAACCACCTAGCCCCCCACCCAGACTCACAAAGCCTACGACTGTAGAAGCGACCCCCGAAATGGTCCCAGCACCTACCTTTGCGAAAAACCGTAAACCCTCGTTTTCTATATCAGCAGGGCGATGTTTCTTTTTTATCTTTATCGTCAGAGAATCCACTAGTTCGGCACGGCCTATCACCGTCATCGTCTGAATGCGATCCACGGCTACCGTCTCTTTCGCCTCATCCTCTTCGCGCTCCACCACCAACTGCCGCCGTTCCCAATCGACCTGATCAACAACGCCGCGCACCACCACCAGCTTCTCCCATGCCCCCGAAAACCCATGCCGCGCACCCTTCCCATAGATTACTTCCACCAACATCCCGGCCTCGATCTGATAGCGATCTAATTCATCACCAGTCAATACTATCTCCATCGGTGCAGCACCTCCCTCCGCCTCAGCCACCCCCTCGGCAAGACACAGCATCGTCAACGACGTCGCAACAAACACTCGGCGCATTATCATAGTTAATTCCCCGTCGGAGGTATATAATGACAAGAATCAGTGAGGCTTGAAATACAAAAAACATCCCTTTACAGCAATCAAAATAGAGTCCGCGTCTGTTCGTCGCTTTGCCCCTCGCGGCTGTACCAAATTAAAAAACTTTAGAGCCTGTTAAATAGTCAGAAGCGCAACGTGGCAGAGGCGGAGAAGCCGCCGTTGAGAGCGGGAGCTAAACCGAAGGAGACCCGGCTGTTTTGACTACTTTGGGGAGGCTTGCGCGATTGCTCCGACACAATGAGTGAACTGATAACAGGAACGACGTACATTAACAAGGCCGCTGTTCCTTCTCTATTTTGGTCGGCTCTTATCACACCCAGTCCCATCGCTCCCGGTATGGCACCGGCCAGTAGAGTCCTGAGCGAAGAATCATAAGGATCAACCGAGGTCACACCAATCGGGAATCCGACAACACAGCCGACAATTGAGCCAGTTAAGATAAAGCCTATTGCTCTATAAGCATCAGCGTCAGGGTCCCCCGTTCGTTCCCAGATTTCCTCCAGAGCACCCATGGTCAGGACTGTAAAAACGACACATGAAACAGTCCCAGTACCCAACTTTGCGAGAACCCGTAGCCTCCTATTTTCTATGTCATCAAAAGGAGCATGAGGCCACCGCTCCAGTGCAGCGATCTCTTTCGCGATCAAGGAATCACTCGGTTCGCCTTGGGTCTGGGAATCCACTAGTTCGGCACGGCCTATCACCGTCATCGTCTGAATACGATCCACGGCTACCGTCTCTTTCGCCTCATCCTCTTCTTGCGCCACCACCAACTGCCGCCGTTCCCAATCCACCCGCTCAACAACGCCATGCACCCTCACCAGCTTCTCCCATGCCCCCGAAAACCCATGCCGCGCACCCTCACCATAGACAATCTCCACCAACATCCCCGCCTCGATCGGATGGCGCTCTAATTCATCACCAGTCAACACCACCTCCGTCTGTGCAGCTCCGCCCTCCGCCTCAACCACCCCCTCGGCAAGACACAGCATCACCAACAACATCGCAACAAACAATCGGCGCATTATCATAGTCGTCTCCCAAAAACAGCGGCCCGGTTCTAATGCGACAACCCAGCACCTCAACGGATGCTGCCATATACCGTCGCAAAGGAGAGAGCCCCCGTCTCCCGAGCACTCGGCTGGGCAAAGCGCTCCAGATAGCGCCTAGTCACCCGAATCCCCAGCAGGGTTTGCAGCGTATAGCCCAGATACGGCTTGTCGATAGAAAACTGCACGGCGACCGAAGTCTCGGCGAAATCCCCGGTCGCATCGCCGACGCGCAAGCCAGCAGCAGCCGTCTCGTCCTGAATAAAATCGCGGAAAATCAGATGCTCAACGCCCAACTGCAGCGATACGTGGTTTAAAAAGGAACGCCGCAGCAAAAGCGAAGAAATTCCGCTCCAGTCTTTGCGCTCGGCTGCCGAGGCACTGGTCAGGCGAGCGATATTATAGGGCGTGTCGTCCATGAAAAGTTCGTGCTTGAAGCGCGGTTGTATCGTCAGCCGGCCCAGCGAAAGCTGGTAATCTATGCGGTTGATCAAACCCAGTCGCCGCGTGTTGCGGGCGATCTTGCGGCCAGCGCGGTCGCGGGCATTGGCGTCGCGCTGCCGAATGAATTCATGGATGAACTTACCCTCGCTATGGATGCCCTTATAGGTCTTGCCAGTGAAACCAGCCCACAGCCGATTGACGATGGCGTCGCGCATCGCCAGCGGATCCATCACCGGCTGCATCGACCCCGGCGAATCCAGCGGCCGGCCTAGCTCGGGCCGGGCCGTCACCCACTGAACCACATCGTCGGCAATGTCGTCCTGCACCAGCTTGAACATGTCGTAAAAAGCAACATGTCCCACCGTCGGGAAATTGCGCTCGTAGGCCAGTAGGGCGTAGCGAGTTAAGTTCTCGGCGCCGACCGATAGGTGCTGCACTTGCTCTTGCCCCACCATCCACTTCAGCTCCGGCGTCAGCCACGCCCCCAAGTAGGCGTTGTACCCGCGCCGATCGCGCTTGTAGGGATAATCCGGCTCGTCGTCGTTTTCAAAGCGCTCGCCCCAACCATTGTTGTTCAAATCGAGGGCAAAGACGAACTCCGGCCGATCGACGTAGTGGCGCAGGAACTGCTCTTCGTAGTCGGGCATGAAATTGGGGCGTACCGGAGTGTTGTTCTGATTGAAATCGGAAATAAAGTCGTTGTTTTCGTCGAGCCCGGGAAACACCGCTCCGTCGGCCAGCCCTTCCTTGTCGCGCCGCTGGTCCAAGCGAATGTCGTTGTCGTCGTTGTCATCGACTAAATCGTAGAGAAACTCCGACCGCGCCTCTTCGTCGTCGCTGTAATTGATCCGCCCGCCCTGATCGACGAGAAACGACGTGGTGTTGTACTCGGCGTCCATGCCAAACGCCTCGCCGAACAGGAAGAAGGGGTAGAATTCTCTGGCGACGTTGACCATCCAACCGGTCGCTGACTCATTTCCCAACACGCCGGACGCGCTGTGGTGGGTCTGACGAGCGATGTTGGGATACTGGCGGAACTGGTGGTTGACATTGTACTCGCCGTACATCCGAAAGCCGGCCCAATCGCTGACCTCAAAGCTAAAACCGAACACTTGGGTCGCCGTCGGTAGGCCGTAGTCGAAAACAACCCACCGCTGATTGGAGTTATCTTGCACATTGCCGGCGGCTCGCACCACATTTAGGAACTTGGATTGGGCACCCAACGGTTCATTATCGGTCTGGACATCCGAGGTGACATCAATCCGGTAGTCGTTGTTGAGCAGGAAGCGGAATTTTACTGCGGTGATGTTATTGACCAAATCGGCATCGTCGATGAGGTCTTCCAGTGCCATTACGGCCGGGTCTTCCGCCGAGAAATTGTACCGATAGGTAATCTCGCCCTCGCTACCAGCCCCGGCGGCAACCGGAAAGCCATTGCGCGTGGTGCCTCCCTCCACCTGGGGTAGAAAGCCGAGCTGACTGCCGACTAGCACGGTGTCGCGACCGCCGATCTGGGTCCGCACCTCAATATCTTGGTCGAAAACCGTAGGACCGCCCACGCCGTCCTCGGGCGAGTCGTCTGTTATGCGGACGATGATCCAGTTGATGCGGTTTTCTAGTTGGCCATTGGTCAGCTTGCCCTTGAAGGGATTGCCGCCGCGGTCGGTTTGCGACCGGCCGTTGTGGGCGTTGACAAAAGTCGCGCCCAAACGCACCGCATCAAACACCTTCCACTCCCCCCTAAAGCCGAGCAGGTTGGTAAAGTTCTCAGTGACGATGGGGACGCGGACCCCTGGCGCAATTTGATGGACCGGCAGGCTAATCCGCGACATCAGCACGGTAGCGGCCAAGCGGTCAGCCGCATAGTCGAACTGCACTCCGTTAAAGCGGGTTTTGCGCAACGTCATCGGCGTCAACGTAGTATTGATCAAATCGCCGATGGTCACTCCCAAATAGTGTTGGCCCTTGGAATCAGTGGCAATGAGCAGGTTGCTGAACCACGAGTTGTAGCGCCCGTCCGGTTTGAGCAGCCCCGAGCCGCCAGAACTGGTCGGCTGCCGCTGCCGCCAGTCGTACACCAGCCAACCTTTGGTCAGATAGCGCCCGTACAGATCGTAAAAATAGTCGCCTTCCTGACCCGGAGAAAAATAGCGCCGGTAGGAATCCCGGGCATAGTTGGTGTACTCCCACTGCCAGCGGTATTCGGGGGCGATTTCCTGCGGCATGTACCAGCGCTTCAACGCCGGAACAAACGCCGCCTGCTGCACGAGTGGGCCCGAGGCGTAGTAAGAAACCCGGTCTTCCTCGTTGACCCCCAAGCGGTTGCCGTAATCGGGCTGAGCCGCCGCCGGTGCCAACCCCAGCAGCAAGCCCACGAGCACTCCCCATGCGCGGCTGGTCACTCTACACCCGCGTACACCGAAATAAAGCTCGTGCCAAAGGAACGGCTCTCGCTTTGCTTCACCAGGCCCTCGGCCCCCAACACCACGGCTTCGTCCCAGCGCTTGGTATAGCTGACGCCGAACTGCGTGGTCAGCTTGTAGCCGAGGTAGTGCCCCAGGGTCGTCCACTGCATGGCCAAGACCAAGTTGCGGAAATCACCCGTGTCTTGGGTTGGGCCATCGGCCAGCAAGGCGTCTTCGTCCAAGACCAACTCGCGGAAAACCGAATATTCCACGCCGCTTTCGAGGAAAGAGTTGTTCAACACCGGCAGCCGCGCCTGCAAAATGCCGATCCCCATCCACTCCTGGCGGTCGGGATCAGACGCCAAAAAAGCGGTCTGGTTGAGGTATTCACTTTTCACCTTGGGTTGCAGCACGAACTGGCCAATTTTGCCGGTGTAATCGGCCTTATTGATCAACCCCACAAACTGCGTGCGTTGATTGAGGATGGGCGCATCGCCGCTTCTAAACGCCTGACCGCGCTGGCTGAAGAGGCTGTATTTGAATTTGTTGATCACGTTCAGCTTTTTGAGCAGTTCGCAATCGAACTGCACGTAGCTGTCGTTGACCCAAGTGTCTCTGGCCGGCAGAATATCCTCGACTAGGGCCAGCGAGACCGTCTGTAGATAGAGCGTCGGCTCGCGGCGCACGTCGGGGATGTTGTCGGCGACCTTTTTCAGCGAATTAAAAAACCGCCAGCGACCCCATTGCGGGTGATCGCGGTCATAGGTAAAAACGCCGTACGTCGCCCGGCTGCGGCGGTTGGAGGATAGCTCGTCTTCGCGCAGTCGCCCCACCGTCAAGCGCGCCTCCGGCGTCAGGTATTGGCCGATATAGACATTGTAGCCGCGGTGATTCCGGCGATAGGGATAGTCGGGCAAGTCGTCGTTTTCAAAGCGGTCGATCCAGTTGTTGTTGTTGAGGTCGATGCCGAAGAGGAATTCTGGCCGATCGACGCTGTAGCGGAAAAACGGCTCCTCGTAATCCGGGATGCGATTGCTCAGCGAGATATTGTCGTTCTGGTTGAAGTCCGAGACGAAGTCGTTGTTTTCGTCCCAACCGGGGAAGACGATTGCGTCCGGGCCGCCCTGCCCCCAGCGGCTCCAATCAGGGGTGCGGTCTTGATCGTCGTTGTCATCGACAAACTCATACATTGAGGTGCGTTCGTCGTCGTAGTAGATGTTGCCACCCGAATCGACGATAAACGCCGTCGTCGAGTAGTTGGGATCGATACTGAAGGCCTCGCCGAACAAAAAGAATGGATAGGCTTGTTTGGCAACGTTGATCATCCAAGCCGCCGCGTCGCGGGCGTGGGTTTGCAGGTTGCGGTCTGCATTGGCGAGCGTGAGGTTGGGGTACTGGGTATAGTTGCGATTAATGTCGTACTCGGCATAGGCGTCAAAACCCATCAATTGCAACACTTCCATAGTGAATCCGAACACCATGTTAGCCGATGGCAGTCCGTAGTCGAAGACGACGCGCTGCTGATTGGAATTGTCCGTCACATTGCCCGCGGCGCGGCGGACATCGAACAGCACGGCACCCGCTTGCGCCAAGTCCAAGCCGGTAAGCGGCGGGCTGGGCAAGCTGCCCCGCCCAATTTGGCGATCCGACCACACCTCGATTTTGTAGTCGTTGGCCACCACCAGATCAAACTGGATATCGACGATCTCGGTCGGTCGCGGACCAATGTATGCCAAGTCGGTGAAATCGTAGTTGATGACGATTTGCTCCTCGCCGTCGGCAGCCAAAAACCCCTCCCGCGGGAAACCGCCAGTAATCACCGGCCATTTGGTCGGATCGGCGACCACCTCGCGCAGGCGGAATTTGGTCCGCTTTTTGGTGTCGAAATCCTCGGCGGTAATGATGATGTCGTGAGCAAACAGCGCGGCACCGCCTTGGCCGTCTGCCGGCGAATCGTCGCTGAGGACCACGGCGAGCACCCGCACCGGATCGCTGCCTTGCCCGGCCCCCAAGGTGCCGATGAATGGGTTGCGTTCAAACGCCTCGGCCAGCGTCTGCGAGTGGTGGGCATTGACCATAGTCGCGCCGATCTTGACAAAATCGCCCACCTGCGCCGTGGCCCGGCCCCCCATCATGTTGGTCGCATTGGTCGAAGTGCTGGGCTGGAGTGCGGGGGTCGTGCCGAGGATCGCCTCGCTGGCGCGAGAAAACAACAGCGTCGCCTCGTATTTGTCCGCGGCAAAGTCCATCTGGATGCCGTTGAAACGCGGCTTTGAAAAGGTCAGTGGGGTTAAGGCGGTGCGGATGCGCTCGCCAATGGTTATCGCCAAGTAGTACTGATCGCGCGAATCAGCAGAGACGGTAACGGCGTTGAACCACGAGTTGAACCTGGGGTCTTTGTAGATCGACGAACCGAATTGGCCCGGTTGCGTCTGATTCCAATCGAAAACCAGCCAACCCCAAGTTTGGTAGTTGCCGTACAGGTCGTAAAACGGCCCGCCTTGGCGGTTGGTGTTGACGTAGCGCTGATACAAGTCTCTGGCGTAGTTCGAGTACTCCCACTGGCGAAAGCCGTAATCGACGTATAACTCCTGCGGCACGTACCATTTCTTGAGTGCCGGGTCGAGCGCATCGAAGAGAACGCCCGGGCCCCGCGGCTCAAAGGTGAGTTGGGCCCCGCGCTGGGTGCCGAAACGACGGTCCAGCGACTGGCCGATTGCCGCCGTCGCCGACAATACCATTGCCAACAGCACCAACCCCGCAGGTATCCCCCTAATTTTGCCCATCAAATTCCTCCGTCATAAAACAAAGCATCCGCTAATAAACCATCTCAACGATGCCCACCACTGCTTCCTGTTTGGCATCGGTGGCCAAATCGATGCGAAACAAGTAAATACCCGGGGGCATCCGTTGCCCCGCGGCATCGGTGCCGTCCCACTGCGCGGAGAAACTGCCGCCGCCCTGCTCGCCGGCAAACAGCGTGCGGACGCGCTGTCCGGCCAGATCGAATACGCGCACTGTAAGCGGCGCCGCATCAACCAACCGCACCAGATCGCACTGTATCTGCGTCTGGTCATGGACCCCATCGCCGTTGGGACTAAACAGACGCGGTTGGGCGGCGACATTGATCATCAGGCGGCCAGCGGCCAGCGGCACTCTTACCGCTAAGCCGTTGGGGTCAGCGGCTCCAATGGGTATTAGGTCGTCGTCGGCCGCCCCCAAATCGGCTGCATTGCCGCCGATAACCCGCTGGCCGAGGTCGTCGGTCGCGCTGTTCCAAGCCGTGCCAGTAAAGGTCGTGCCAAACCTCAGCACGCGGCACTTGAAGCGGATTTTGAGCACGGCTGCTCGGCCCGCAGCCAAATCGCTGGCCGTGATTGCGGGAAAGCGCACCCGCAGATGCCGCTCGGTCACCGACTCCACGGCAAAAAGGTCACTGTCGTCTTGCACCGGCAAATTAGTCAAGTCAACCCCGGTGAAATCCGCCGTTTGCACCTCGCCATCGGCGTGGACCACCTCAATGGTTTCGACCTCTTCCGAGCGCACGGGCGTGGCAATCTCAAAAACATCGAAGCCCAAATCCACGCCTTGGCGCATCTTGGTCGGCAACACGGCATACGTAAACGACACCGGCACACCCAATTCGACTTGGCGCGGGGCGACCTCGCTGATGATCCGCTCGGTCAGCGGCGGATTGGATACCGTAAAGGCGAGAGCACCCAAGGCCCGGGCCGATTCCAAGTCTTGGCTGTAGAATTCGGCCTTCAACTGGAAATAGCGGCGCGGGCCGGGCGAGAGAATTGGCACGCCCAACTCAGCACCAGCCGCTAGCTTATACGGCGGCGACCAGCGACTCCAAGCGACTAAGTCGTCGCGTATATCGCCCTTATCCGAACTGCGCAAATCGCCGTACTCGTCCTCGGTCAACGCCACCTGATTGCGCCCATCAATCGGCAGGGCATTGAAAAGGTCAAGGGCTTCTTCAACATCGTCAATCGCGTCTAAGTCAACCTCATCCCCCGCAGCCGTGGTAGCGACCGCTCCCTCCCGCCACGGCACCTGTTGCCCACTGCCGCGATGCAGGCGGGTAAATTCCAACGGCGTGTCGTCCCAGCCGCTGCGCGAACTGATTAGCAAGCGCGACAGGCGCGCCGAACCAAAGTGCTCCTCCGCCCAGCTAATGCGCCCCCACAGTGCCAATTCCTCGCCAAAATCGAAAATGTTGGACAGGTAGTCGGCGCGCGGCACAAAACCAGAGCCAAAGACGCGGAATTCTGCAATCTCAAACCCCACAGTGGTCTGCGATTTCAGGCGGATATAGCGGACGTATTGCGGCGGAATGGTCAGTTCGACGACCGATTCTTCGTTTTCCGTCTCCAGTTCGACGGTGGTCAATACCGGCTGATTGGCCACCTGTGTTGCTGCGCTGCCGTCGTTGAGCAGCAGTTCAAAGCCGCGCAAAAAATCGTTTTGGAACGGGAAATCCGGGGCGGGAAAATCCGGGTGGGCGTTGCGGGGAAAAAACTGAATGCGCTCGACGCCAAACCGCGCCCCGAGATCAAAATCCATGATGACGCCCAGCGAGTTGACTTGGCTGCCCCCGCGAGCGGTCTTGCGCTCAAAGGCGGTTTGGGGATCGTCGTCGATCATAAAAATTAGCTGGTCTTTGATGACCTGCGACAAGATGGTCGGTGCGCCGAGCCGTCCGCCCCGGTCGAGGAGCTCCAAAGCGATATTTACGGTCTCATCGGCCTGTTGCGGTGCCAGCCAGCCCACCCGGCCACTGGCGTCAAATTCGAGCACATTGCCCGGGGTGTTGTTGACCTCAACCTTAGTCGGACCGGTTTGGACCAAGGCCGCGATAGTTCCGCCGCCGCTGGCCCACGTCAACCCGTCCTCGCCGCCCATGACAATAGTCCGGCGTTCCGCTCCCAGAGTCTGGACCGCTAACAGGACCATTATCAGCGCCTTCGCACGCGGATTCAACACAGCCAACTATCTCCTTAAATGATGCAATCGGCGAGGTTGAGCCGTTCCAACGGCGGGATCAGGTAGTGCTTTGCGGACCGGACTGGACCGGCGGTATTGAAAAAGCGCATCGCTGTGCTCCTCAGGGAGTAGGTCAATACGCCACGTGCAGCAGGCGCTGCACACCCGTTTGCCGCACGTCGCGATCTGAATCCGCATCAACGTCGATGCGCAAAATGTAAATTCCGGGCGGCACCCGTTGTCCCTGCTCGTCATCGGTCGCCCAGGCGAGCGCGTATTGCCCGGCCACTAGCGACTTCTGGGTATCGAGGCGGCGCACCAGCCGCCCGCCTAAGTCGTAGATCCGCACTTTGACCGGGCGCTCGCCGCTCAACCGACGCACCGTAAAATCAACGGTTAGCACATCGTTGACCCCGTCGCCATTGGGCGTTACGACCGCCGGCTGAATTCCCAAATCGCCGAGTACTTTGTCGTCCTGCACCGAAGCGAGGATTTGCAATCCTTGGCTCTGGGCCAGTGGGGTCACGTCCGCCGGATCGACCTGTTGCCACGAGTTGGCCAGCGCCGAATTGCCCAGCGCCGCTTGCAGCACTACCCCAGGGGAAAACAGCGCCGTGGTAAACCGCACCTCAATTAGATCAACTCCTCCGCCCTGCTTTACCACCCTATCGAGGCGCAACCAGAGTGAATCCGGGCGCGTCTCCACGACTTGCACAGCGGCCAACTCGGCGGCTTGGCCGCTTTCCCACTGCGCCAAGCGGCCCAAGCGCAGCGCACCAAATTCGAGCGACATATCCGGCGGGGTGCGCACCAAAATCTCGTCAAAGCCCAAATCCTGCGCCGCGAAAATCGGCTTGACAAACAGCGAAACCGCTTGCGGCACCCCCAAGTGCTCAAAAACCCCAACATCCAGTTCGCCTTGCAGTTGTTTGGCTACCGGCGGATTGAAATTCAAGCGAATCGAGCGCAGGCTGGCGGCGTGCATGGGGTCGGTAGTCGTCAAGCGGGCGCGCAGGGTCAGGTATTGGCGCGGGCTAGGCGAGGCCACCGGGTCGCCCGAACGCACATAGGGCGCACTCCAGTTGCTCCAGTCAGAGCCAGCTACCTGTAGGGTGTCGATGCGGCCCTTCTTAAAAAAGCCCAGCTTCGCGTATTTGCCCTCCGAGACTTCCACGCCGCCGCTGTCGTAGTAGCGGTACGCTTCGGCGACCTCATTGCCGGTGCGGGTCTGGATTTGCACGGCTGTGCCCGGCGGCGTGTCCGCCTCCCATTCAATAGACACTAGATTCTTGGCTCCCTGCAATGGGATCAATCCCGATTTTAGCTCCACCTCGGGATGGTGCCCGGCGCCGTAGATTTGCACTTCGCGGGGGCGCGCTTTATTTCCCTCGCGTCCCGACTCGCTGCTGGCAAAAGGATAGGCCAAGCGCATAAAGCGGGCCGGCGTCGGCTGAAAGGTGGTGACTTCATAGGCTGTACCCAAGCCGCGGATTTGTGCGGGTACCGCCCACAGACGACCGCCACCAGGCGCCGGGGTGCCGTCCGAAACCTGGATTTCGTAGCGATGAAAACTGGCTCCAGCCAGCCGACCGCCGGCAACGCTGAGATTGTACCATAGCTGCACGGTGTCGAGCCAGTAGGAAGCGCCGAGGTCGAACTCCAGAAAGCGCTCGCCGAATTCCACGTTGCCGGTCTGAAAGGCTTTGAGATTGAACGTCAGATAGGTGCCTTCCCCATCGACTAAGTTGCCCACAGACCCATCGTGGGAACTCTCGGCACTGCCGTTGCGACCAGAGATCATGCCCTGCGAAATGTTCTTGCCCAACTCATAGACGGCCAACTCAGCCAAACGCGGTTGCTCCCGCCGATAATAGCGCACCGAGCCGCGCAACGGCGGGTCAATCGCCTCGTAGATCGCCGCCGCGACCTCCACTTCCCCGTCCCCCACCTGCTTGTAGAAGACCACATCGCCCTGGTCGCGGCTGGCCAAGGCCTCGTATTCGCCAGCCGACACCTCGAAGGCCCGCGCCCCATCGCTTTCGGTGACCACAACTTGCACCAAACGCACCATGTCGCCGGCAAAATCCACGCCGGGCGTGGGGTTGATCAGCTCCCCGCGGTTGAGATCGAACTCGAACGCGCGCTGGTTTTTGTTGTCGCTTGGCGTCCGGTACACCAAGTGCATAGGCACCTTGCCGGCAATTTTGTTGCCCTGATCGGCGTTGTCGGCTGTCAGCACTGCGAACTGTAAAAAGGGATCGCCCTGCCCCGCGGGTACAAATTGCAACCCGACGCGGGTGGCATTGATCAATCGTCCCATATCGACCTGGATCCACCAGTCGCGCAAGGGGCTGTCGGGGTCTGGCTGCCAATAGGTGGTTGCGTCGCCGTCGAAGAGATTGGCGACCGCCGCCTTGTTAGAACCGGCTTCGATCGCGTCGAGGATAGTCGCATTATCAGCGCGGCGTTGCAGGTGTTGGACAATGTCCGTTACGGCGTTGTGATCTTTGGGCACAAAAGCGGGAGCGATCTGGCCGCTGGCCGAGATGTGCAGCGTCCCCTCGACAAAGGCCCAATTGCTCCAGTGTCTTTGGCTGTTTACGACGACGTGGTCAGACCGCAAGGCGTGATTCTGCGCCTTTGCCAACCCCCACAATCCGAGGCCCAAACCCAGGGCCAGTACACACTTCCCGCTCATCATAGCTCAATCTCCTCAACTAGCCGGTTTTAATAGGCGACCCCGACGACCCCGACGCGCTGCCGCCGCCCCTGTTTGGTCTCTACCTCGACGCGGCAAATGTACACCCCGGGAGCCACCCGCTGCCCGCGCTCATCCAAACCGTCCCACTGCCGCCGGTGGCGACCGGCCGTATCGAGACCGCGGTACACTGTGCGCACCAGCCCACCGGCCAAGTCCCGCACTTCCACCACCACCGGAGCCGGTGCCACCAGTTTGAGCAAATCATAGGCAATGTCCAACCCGTCGTTGACGCCGTCGCCATTGGGTGTAACAACGCCACCGGCCAAATCGAGTGCGCCGAGAACCCGAGTGCCTAGCCCCAGAGCCTGCACCGAAAGACGGTTGCCGTCCCTGAGTGCTGTGGCGTCGCCTGGTTGCACCGGCTGCCAAATCTCCTGTGGTTTTTCGCTGTCGAACACGCGACCGGCAAACGTCGCTCCGTAGCGAAAAATCTCGGCCCTAAAATCTACTTCCACCACCTCTTCAGTGCGGTCCACGTCCAACCGCGGTACGCCCACGACCAGCCGCTCAGCCTCTTCGGCGACCCGCGCAAAAGCCACCGCTTGGCCCCCAATGCGCACATCGTCGATGCTCACCAGCCGCCCGCCCGCGGCCGAGATTTCCAAATGGTCGAATCCAGCGTCGTCGATTCCGATGGTCGGCCGAATCGCATAGGTAAACTGCGTTACTTGGGCGGTTTCCACCTGATAGGGATCAATTTCTCCCACCAGCGTCGAAACCGCCGGCGGCGACGCCGTAAACTCCACGTAATTCATCCGGCTACCCGCGGCGATGTTCGATTGAAAGTCCAACTCAACCTGGACAAAGCGCCGCGGCTTAGTCGCCGACCAGCGGGTCCCAACACTGTCGCCAAAATCGTAGGTCTTCGACCAGAAATCCCAATTTGCTGCATCGCGGGTGATCTTGCCGCGCTCGGAAATTTCCAACCGTCCATACGTGCGCAAAGTCAGCGGGTTGCCCCGGGCGTCGTAGCTGACCTGCTCGTCGCCGCGGAAGGTGTGGCGCCAGTATATGTTGGGATCGCCATCGCTGCCGCTCCGGCTGCGGATGTTGACTGTAGCCTCCGCGTCCTTGGTGCCCGACCAGCGCAACTCGCCTAGCGAGACTTCTTGGCCCAAATCGAGGATGTTGGAAAGATACGAGGCGTTGGGCACATAGCCGGGCGCAAAAATTTCAAATTCGGCGATCTCCCAGTCGCGGGTTAGCTGCGACGGCACGAACAGCACCACGCGGCGGATGTATTCGCCGGTGAGTTCCACTTCTACGGTCGCCCGGGTGTTTTCCTTGACCTCCAACAGCGTGTTGAAATACATGTCCTTGCGGTCGTAGAGGTCGCGGTGTGCCCGGTTGATGAAGCCCAAACAGTTGTCGGTCCTGCCAGCAGTGCACAGGTCAACGCTACTGATCCCGGCTTCTTCATTGGTCAGCGTATTGGTCCAGATGTGGAAGAGTTCGATGTAGTTGGCTTGGTTGCCAGCGCGGGTGAAAAAGTGGATTCGATCTACGGCAAACAAACCGCCGAGGTCGAACAGTAAAACTTTGCCGAACCGCAAGTCATCTCCCACGTTCACCTGATTGGAGCCCTTTTCTTCGTAATAGGCCGTCGCCGGATCGCCGTCGTTTAGCAAAATTATATCATCTGTTTCGACCCAAGCCTGAAAACCTTGGGTCTGTAGATAGCCGCCGCGATCTTTGACCGTCGGCGCGATGTTGACATCGGCGGGGAAGAACAACGGGGCAATGGCGTCCGGGGCCATCGTCAGGGATTGGCCTGCTCCCTGTAGGTCGGGATCGAGTTCGGCCCAGCTAAACTGGACCAAATCAGCTTCGCCGTTGGCCACTTCAGGCGGCGGCGGTAACCCCTCGCCCCCTAGCCGATAGACGGTCAATCCCGCAACCGGCATACTACTGGCGGCCAACAACAGCGCGGCGCAGCAACCTCTGAATGCGACCATGACGACATCTCCTACGGGGAAGGCAGCAAGCAGAAGGGGAGATGCACAAAGACACCTCCCCTTCTCAGACTAGCAGGTACTCAGCCAACTACTCGATATAGGCCGCCTTAATGCGTCCCCAGCTTTCGGCTTCAACCGAGGTTTCAATGCTGCTGAAATCGACCCGAGGATCAATCGGTGCCAGCAGGAAATCCGAGCAGTTGACGCAGTCGAACCACATCTGGATGTTGGGGTTGATGCCCCAGCCGCCAGCGCTTTGACCGCCATTGTCCTCGGCGGTGTTGTCGATGTCGTGCACAACCCAACCCAGACCAATGGTATTGCCTTCGGTGAAGGTGTGGACCAAGCTCTCGTCGGGCCCGACCCAGTGGAAGTCGTCCCAGGCGATCGTCATCACCTCAATGCGCGCGGTGGCCTCGCCCGAGTTGACTTCGCCATCTAGCTGGAAACCGTAATCGCCCCACGGGGGAACGTCGTGCCAAGTGGATTGGCTGTTGAAAAACCACTTCCAGCCGACGGCCCGATTGGCGTCGGGCATTTCGGGCCAGACGTAATGAGCGTTCTGGGCGAAGCGGCCCTGGTTGCGCTGGCGCTCGTCTTCGTCTTCAAAGTCGTCGGGCAGGGCAAAGTGCCGGTCGCCGCCGTGGTCGGCGTCGATCATAATCTCCCAGCTATCGTCGCCAGCGGCGGTCTGCCCAAAGCCGGTGCGGACCCAGAGATTATCGAAGCGCTCCATCATAAAATAGAGGCGGTTGGTTGCCGCGCTCCAAGCGGCCACCACCCGAAACGACAAATTGCTCTCGTCGTTTTCGTGGCCCAACCCAAGATAGTATTCAAAGTGGGACTCAAAGGGCACGTAGTAATCCTCGGGGACGATATCCCATTCAGAGAGATCGCCATCCAAGGTCGGCTCTAAGCCAGCCGGCCACTGAAAAAGCGTACCAGAGTCGATGCCAGGAATCGGCACGTGGGCCGATACCGCGCCGGCCTGTAGCATGATGCCTAGAGCCAAAATAGTCGCGCTGTGCAAAGTTTTCTTCATGATGCAATTCACCTCATGGGTTCGTGGTTTGAACACTCGTCGATAAACAAAAAGCGAGCTTCTGATGCCTAAAATACCTCCTTTCAACAGCTCTTAAATTGCCAAACATCAGCACAATATATAAAAAGGCAACGGCAAAAGACAACTAGCTGCTTAGCGCGTATAGCTATTTTTGAGCGCCCGCGGCCAAATACCAAGTCTCTGGATAATACGGCCACGTCCAGCGCGAATCCCAACCCCAATAGCCCTGCGCTGGCACATTGCGCAGCTTGCGGCTGACCACCACCGGATGCGGCCCCAAGCCAATAACGCCGAGCGCCCACAGGTTCTCGGCTTGGCTGGCGAGAATTTTTTTGCCCATCGCAATGCGCTCCTGCTCATCGGTAGTGCGGCGCAATATCTCCCACCAGCCGATCAGTTGCTTGACCTGCGCTGGCGGCTCCCAGCCGATTGCGCCGTCGGAAAAATACCACCGCGTCCACTTAGACCACTGGCTCTGCTCCCAACCGCCATTGGTCGGCACGTACCAATAAGGCTCAATCGGAAAGAGGATATCTGCATTGCGGTCGGCGTGCCAGATGGTCATGTCCATCAAGCCGGCCCGCGCGCGAATCCGCTGCAATGTACCGCTGATCTGTTTGAGACTGACGCTTATTCCCACCTCGCGCCAGTAGGCCGCGACCAAGGCCAAAGTAACCTCTTTGGGCGTCTCGCCAATCATGTACTCCAAGGTAATTTGCAGCGGTTGGCCATCGCGCCGCTCGCGCCGGCCATCCCCATCGCGATCGACCAACCCCATCTCGTCGAACAGGGCCCCGGCCCGCGCCGGGTCAAACTCCGCCCACGCCGTGGCAAATTCTGGCTCGAAGTAGCGACTCGCAGGCACGACCGTAAGTTGACGCGGCACCCCGTGCCCAAAGTAAACGATGTCGTTGATTTCCCGCCGATTGATGGCCAGCGACATCGCTCGGCGGAAGCGCACGTCTTGAAAAATCCGCCGCAACCCTTCGTCGGGATGATTCAAATTGAACTGCAACACCACATCCGAGCCGTACGGCCGCGGCCAGACATAGGTCGAATAGCCATTGTGCTGCTCAAAGCGCTTAAACAGCGGGATATCGGCGGTCATAAATTGCCGCCCGGCAAAGTCAACCTGTCCGGTCGAGGCTTTGGCCGCCATAATCTCGGGGCTATCGACCCGCTGCACCTCTAGCGAGTCGATATAGGGCAGTTGGTTGCCGGCCGGATCCACCTTGAAGTAGTAGGGATTGCGGCGCAACAGGGCGCGCGTCGAAGTCCGGCTGACTAGGACGTAGGCCGTCAGCACGGGGCGGTTGAAGTCAAGCAGATCGGTCGTGCTGTTGACCGCCCCAAAATAGGTAAGCCAGTCCTGCAACCCCAACTGTGCGGCCTCGTGCTCCAATTGCGCGGGATCGGTAAACGCCGGATGGTAGCGGCGCATGAAGTGCGCTGGCATCACCAAGCGCGAACTGTTGTGAGCGAGATGGTTGACAAACAGCGGCATCGGCTGGGGAAAGTGATAACTAAAGCTATGCGCGTCGTGCTTTTCGATGCGCGCCCCCTTGAACCGAGGCTCCACCACTGGCGTGAGCTCCTCGTTCATCAGCACGTGGTCAAACCAGAACAGATAGTCGTCAGCCGTTACCGGCTGGCCGTCGGACCACTTGTGGCCGGGACGCAGGGTAATCTGCAAGGTCCGGGCGCCGTTGCGGTATTCGGCCTTGGCTGCAAAATTCGGCAGATTCAACCGCATTTGCGGCCCTGGCCGCAGCACCCCCTCGGGCACGTTGATCAGGCTTTCGCCGGCAAAAAACAGCCGAGCCGTACCGCCATAGCGGCCAATCTCGCCATACGGCTGGACCACCACCGGGTCGTCGGGCAGCCGCTGGGCGACCGGCGGCAATTGACCTGTCGCCACCAATTCATCGAGCATCGGCGCTTGGCCGAAGGTCTGCAATCCCACCGCTGAGGCCGTGGCCGGCGGCCGGAACCAAGCGGCTGGCCACGCGCGCTGCGGAATGTCGCCCGACGGCCCGGCAGGCTGGCCATCGACCGGCCCACAGCCCCACCAGGCAACCGCACCTATAAGCCAAACCATCCTATAACTCAGCACTGATACAACATCCTTCCCGTTTTGTAATATATTATTAATTCATGTCTTCCTTGCCACCTCAGCCACCCGCCTTTTCCCGGCGCGCGGTCCTTATCGGCTTGCTGCTCGTCGGGGCGATCAGCGTCCTAAGCCCTTGGGGCATCCTCATCGTCAAGGGATCGCAAATCACCAGCAATGCCATCCCCCTCATCGCGGTCTTGTTCCTCTTGCTCCTGACAGCCGCGGCCCTGCCGCTGCTCAAGATGCTGGGCCGCGCCTGGGCTTTTTCGCGCGCCGAACTCATCGCCGTGTACGCCATGATGCTAGTCGGCTCGGTGGTGGTCACCACTGGCTTCACCGGCAGCTTTCTGTCGGTCATCACCGGAGCCGCCTATTACGCTACGCCAGAAAATGCCTGGCAGGAGCTTTTCGTCGAATATATCCACCCGTGGCTGGCTCCCACCAACGCCGAGGCCGTGCGCCTGTTCTACGAAGGACTGCCCCAAGGCAGCACCATACCATGGGCTGCTTGGAGCCGCCCGCTATCCGCTTGGCTTTGCTTGCTTTTCACCTTCTACTGGGTCCTCTTTTGCCTCGGCGTGTTGCTCCGCGGCCAGTGGGTCGCCAACGAGCGGCTCGTCTTTCCCCTCACGCGCCTGCCCCTGGCCATGCTCGACGACGCCGACTCGGGGTCTTTGTTGGGCCGCTTGTTCAAAAACCGCCTGCTGTGGCTGGGCTTTGCCGTACCGCTCTTGATCCACTCGTGGAACTCGCTCAACTACTACCACGACGCCTTCCAGCCCATCGCCCTCAGCGGTAGTCTGTCCCTGCTCCAGGGCAGCGTCGGCCTACCCTGGCGGATCAACCTGCCGATCTTGGGCCTAGCCTATCTGATGGCACTTAGCGTCTCCTTTAGCATCTGGTTTTTCTTTTTGTTTTACACCCTAGAAAAAGTCGTCTTCGCCCGCATCGGCCTCGTAATCGGCGGCGGCGATATCTGGACCTCAGGCGGCGGCTCGGTGCCGGTCTCCCATCAGCAGGCCGGCGGCCTCTTGGTGCTGGTCCTGTTCGTGCTGTGGACCGCCCGCGCCCATCTGCGCCGCCTGTGGAGCCAAGCCCTAAAAGGCGAGCCAGCCCCCGGCGAACTCATGGCCCCGCGCACGGCCTTTGGCGGCCTGGCCGTCGGCGTGGCCCTCATGGTCGCTTGGCTGACCCTCACCGGCCTTTCTCTGTACGTCGCCGTGCTGCTGGTGCTAGGGGCGCTGGTCGTCTTTATCGGCCTGTCGCGCATCGTCTGCGAGGCCGGCATCCCCGGCTGCCAGACGCCGATGGCCCCGCAGGCGTTTATCACCCGAGGCATTGGCCCTGAGACCCTCGGCCTCGGCAACATGACCGGCTTGGGCCTGAGCACGGTGTGGATGGGCGAGACCGCGGCCAACATGATGAACGCGGTCATGCACAGCCTCAAGCTCACCTCCGGCGACTCGCCCGCCCCGCGCTGGCTGCCTTGGGCCTTGTTTGCCGCCATCGCCGTGGGATTGCTCGGCTCGATCTGGTTTACCATGACCCTCGCCTATACCTACGGCGGCATCAACCTACACGGCTGGTACTTCAGCGGCGCCCCGCGCTGGCCCTTCACTTATATGGCCTCAGTGTACAACGCGCCCGAGCCGTCGTTTGCCCCGCGTCTCGCCTTTACTGCCAGTGGCAGCTTTGTCATGGCCGCCCTACTTTTTTTGCGCCATCGCTTTGCCTGGTGGCCGTTGCATCCGTTGGGTTTTCCCATCGCCTCCACCTTCACCATTGTTTACTACGGCTGGTTGTCCATCTTTTTGGCCTGGTTGCTCAAGGCGACCATCCTGCGCTACGGCGGAGTGCGCACCTACCGCGCCCTGCTGCCGTTTTTCTTGGGCCTAATCCTCGGCGACTTCACCACCGCTTGCCTATGGCTGTTCATCGACGGCATCTACGGTGTCGAGGGCAACATGATCTTCAACTTCTAATTGAGTCTCGTACTATACATGCAGTTTGACTCAACAAGCCAAATACCAGACACTTGGCGCACACTTTAAGCCAAAGGAGCCCCTATGATCCGCAAAGCCTTTGTCATGCAAGTCAACCCCGATCAACACACCGAGTACGAAAAACGCCACAACCCCATCTGGCCCGAGCTGGAGCACACGCTCAAGGACCACGGCGTCCACAACTACTCCATTTTCCTCGACGCCGACACCCACCAGCTTTTTGCCTACGTAGAAATCGAAGACGAGGAGCGCTGGAATCGCATCGCCGCAACGCCGGACTGCCGCCGCTGGTGGACCTACATGAAGGACATCATGGCCGCCAACCCGGACCACAGCCCCCAAGCCAAAAACCTGCGCGAGGTATTCCACATCGACTGAGTTAGCGTTGAGGGCGCGTCGTCGTTAGCTTCTATACTACTCCACCTTTGCTGCGGAATTTGCCTGAACAACCATGCACATTTTGGTCATAGGTGCCGGTGCCATCGGCTTCCAGTTGAGCAAGCAACTAAGCCAAGACGGGCACGATATTACCCAGATTGACACCGATCCCAACCGCGTCAAACGCGTCAGCGAACAGCTCGACATCATCGTCGCTGAGGGCAATGGCACCAGTTTGCGGGACTTGCGCGGGCTCGGCATTGAGCAAGTCGATCTGGTCGCCGCCATGACCACCAACGACGAGGTCAACCTGCTCGCCTGTAGAATGGCCAAGCAGCTAGGCGTCCAATCGGCCATCGCTCGCATCCGCAATCCCGAATTCGCCGCGCCCGACTTTATCTTCAGCCCCCAAGAGCTCGGCGTCGATCAGTTCATCCACCCCGAAAAAGAAACCGCCGACGCCATCGTCCGCCTCATCCGCCAGTCGAGTGCCACCGATCTAGTCGAGTTTGCCGAGGGCAAGCTGGTCTTGCTCGGCATGCGCCTCGACCATCAGTCTGGCCTACTTGACGCGCCTTTGACCCAATTGGGTCAGCAGCTCGCCGACATTCCCATGCGCATCGTCGCCATCCAGCGCAAGCAGCAGACCTTGATCCCTAGGGGCAACACCACGCTGCTACCAGAAGACCGGATTTTCGTCATCAGCGATCCCGACTTCATTCCCGCAGTGATCAGCCTAACCGGCAACGCCGACCACCGCATCGAGAACATTGCGATCTTGGGCGGCGGCCTCATCGGCCAGTTCGTCGCGCAAGAGCTTTCCTCGCAGATGCACATCAGGCTCATCGAAAGCCAAACCGAAAAATCGCGGCAAATCGCCGACCAACTTGCCAACGTCCTAGTCATCCAAGGCGACGGCACCGACTACGACCTGCTGGCGGTTGAGGGCTTAGCCGACATGGACGCCTTTATCGCCGTTACGGGCAACGACGAGGTCAACATCATCTCGACGCTCGTGGCCAAGCACCTCGAAGTCCCGCGCGCCATCGCCTTGGTCAACAACGCCGATTACATGCCCATCACCCCGGCTATTGGCCTCGATTCGGTGCTGAGCAAACAGCTTTTGACCGTCAATGCCCTCCAGCGCTACGTGCGGCATCAGCGCATCGCCTCCATCGCCAGCCTGCCCGGCCTCGACGTCGAAGCCGTCGAGTACATCGCACACGGCGGCAGCAAAATCACCCAAAAACCCCTAATCTCCATCCGCCTGCCCAAAGACTCGATCATCGGCGCCGTCGTCCACGGCGATAGCGTGATCATTCCCCGCGGCGATACGCGCATCCACCCGGGCGACAAAGCCGTAGTCTTCGCCCGGCACTACGTCCACGAGGAAGTGAGAAAAATTTTCGGGGGCTAACAACGCATGCGCGCGGCAGTTGTATTTCGGGTCTTAGGCGTGCTGCTGACGCTGTTTAGCGTCAGTATGCTAGTGCCCGCCGGCGTATCCGTTCTCTACCGCGATGGTGCGGCAACCGCTTTTCTTTCGGGCTTTGCCATTACGCTTTTGACCGGGCTGGCCTGCTGGTTGCCCACGCGCAAACAGCGCGCCGAGTTGCGGATCCGCGACGGCTTTTTGATAACGGTCTTGTTCTGGGCCGTCTTGGGCTTTTACGGCTCCTTCCCGCTGATGCTGTCTGACCAAGCGCGCTTGAGTTGTACCGACGCCGTATTTGAATCCCTCTCTGGCTTGACCACCACCGGCGCTACGGTCATCCAAGGCCTAGACGACCTGCCGCGCTCCATCTTGTTGTACCGCCAGCAACTCCAGTGGTTAGGCGGCATGGGCATCATCGTCTTGGCCATTGCCGTATTGCCCATGCTCGGCATCGGCGGGATGCAGCTTTTTCGCGCCGAGATCACCGGCCCGATCAAGGATTCCAAGCTGACGCCGCGGATCACCCAGACCGCCAAAGCCCTTTGGTACATTTACTTGAGCCTAACCGTGGCCTGCGCCCTGGCCTATTGGCTGGCCGGCATGGAACCCTTTGACGCTATCGCCCACAGCTTTTCAACGGTTGCCATCGGCGGCTTTTCCACCCACGACGCCAGCATCGGCTTTTTTAACAGCCCAGTCATTGAGTCGGTGACCATCTTTTTTATCGTCGTCTCAGGCATCAACTTTACGCTGCACTTTTACGCCTTTCGCCAGCGGTCGCTGCATCCGTATCGCATCGACCCTGAATGCCGCACGTACCTAGTCATTTTGCTAATCACCGCCCTAATCGCCTCGCTGATACTCTTTGGCCACCACGAGCACGACGCCGTCGCGTCCCTGCGCTATGGTCTCTTCGCCACGGTGTCTATTGTCACCACCACCGGGTTCAGTATTGCCGACCATTCGGTCTGGCCCAGCGTATTGCCGTTTTTGTTGTTTCTTGGCTCGTTTGTCGGCGGCTGCGCTGGCTCGACGGCAGGAGGGATCAAAGTGATGCGGCTGTTGCTCATTCTAAAGCAGGGTAGCCGAGAGATCACCCGCCTTATTCATCCCAACGCCGTCCTCCCCATCAAGGTGGGGCAACGGGCGGTTCCCGATCGGGTCATGGAAGCGGTGTGGGGGTTTTTCTCGGTGTACGTGCTGACGTTCACGATCATGTTCATCGCCGTGCTCGCCACCGGCTTAGATCTGACCACATCCTTTTCGGCGGTAGCCGCCTGCATCAACAACTTGGGCCCGGGCCTCGGCGATGTGGCCCTGCACTACGGCACCATCAATCCAGTCGCCAAGTGGATCTTGTGCTTTGCGATGCTGATTGGACGGCTGGAGATTTTCACGCTGTTGGTGCTATTGAGTCCGGCGTTTTGGCGCAAATAATGGCGCTGAGCACTTCCCACAGGTAGGTCGCCAAGCTGTAATCGACCCACAAGCGGTAGGCGCGCGGCCCATCCCCACCGTGCGGCAACACCCCACAAGCCGTCCCAGCCACTTGCGTGTACACCATCCGCTCGGCAGGCTCACCGGCCAAATCCACCGCGCAAGCCTGCGCTAAAATGCGCTCGGCATCCGCTCCTTGCACCACCAAGGTCACCGACTGCTGCTCCACTCGATAGACCCCGGCCGCGGCCGCAGCCAACGCCGCGTTCAGCCGCGCCCACAACTGGTCTGCGGGCCGGCACTCCAAAATTAGTTCGCCCGCGCCCACCCGCGCCAAAACTCCAGCCGCGCCCACCGGCCGCGTGTCGTAGATCCGCGCTGGCAGCACCAGCCCGCACTGCTCGGCCCACTCGACCAAGCGCGGGCCTTTAGCCCCGAGCTTGACCATATCAAGCGGATGGTGCAAAGCCGCCTGCACCGAAGCGGGTGCATCGGCGACGAGATGGGCGATGGGACTTTGGCGCGTCGTGGTCATGGGGTAGCAATCAGTTCGGCGGGGTCGGCCGCTTTTGCAGAATCCTCACCTGCCCATCCGGCGGACAGCACTTCGGCCTGTTCGAGGACGGTCAGCGTGGCGTTTTCTTGCTTGTCCGGCGGGTAGCCGTGGCGTCTCAGCGTGCGCTTAACTAATGTGCGTAACTTCGCCCGCACGTTTTCGCGTAGCGTCCAGTCAATAGTCGTGTTGTTGCGGACGGTTTTGACCAGTTCGCGGGCGATGCAGCACAGGGTATGGTCGCCCAAGACTTGCACGGCGCTGTCGTTGGTCTCTAAAGCG
Organism: Candidatus Latescibacterota bacterium; assembly: GCA_965221515.1. Taxonomy (GTDB): domain Bacteria; phylum Latescibacterota; class UBA2968; order UBA8231; family UBA8231. Next base: position 548,399 of record OZ244897.1, on the reverse strand, counting down.
TCGTACAAAGCCAACTCATCTTCGGTAAGACCCAGTTTTTCACCGCGGGCGTTGGCGGCGCGCATTTCCTTGGCAAGCTCAATCAGTTCCTCGATCACCTCGGCGGCCTCAATGGCTCGGTTCTGATAGCGGCGCATGGCCTGCTCTAACAGCTCGGTGAAGGAGCGCGCTTGCACTACGTTTTTTCGCCGGCGCCTAGCGAGTTCGCCCTTGAGCAGCTTCTGTAACAACGCCACGGCGAGGTTGCGCTGCGGCATCCCCTTTACCTCGGCTAGAAATTCGTCTGACAGCACCGAAATATCCGGCTTTTCCAGCCCGGCCGCAGCAAAGATGTCCATTACGCCCTCGGAAGCCACGGCCTGCGAGATGATCTGGCGCACGGCGTGGTCCATCGCCGCTGCCGACGGTGCGCTTGCCGGAGCACTCTTGGCGAGCACGGCTTGCACGGCTTGGAAAAACGCCACGTCGTCGCGGATGCGCAAAGCGTCCTCGTGCGGCACGGCCAAGGCCAAGGCTTGGGACAACGCACGCACGGCCTGGGCACAGCGGTCTTTCCCGTTTTGTTGTGCCAAGATGTGTTCCTGAGCAGCCGGGAGCAGGCCCAGCCGTTGCTGTGGTGTACCGCTGATCCACTCCGACCAGTCGAACTCGTAGAACAAGCCACAACATATCTCGTACTTTTCCAGCATCACGGCCACGGCCTCACGCTGATCGAGTGCCGTTTGCCCTGTGCCGCCGCTTTCGCTGTACGTGGCAATCGCGGATTTTAGCTCCTGCGCCAGCCCCAAGTAATCCACCACCAGACCGCCGGGCTTATCCTTGAACACGCGGTTGACGCGGGCAATCGCCTGCATCAGGCCGTGGCCGCGCATGGGCTTGTCCACGTACATGGTGTGTAGGCTCGGCGCGTCAAAGCCGGTCAGCCACAGGTCGCGCACAATCACCATGTGCAGCGGGTCTTCAGCGGCGCGGAACCGCTTGGCTAGGCCCTCGCGTCGGGACTTGCTGCGGATGTGCGGCTGCCACTCTGGCGGATCGGCCGCCGAGCCGGTCATCACCACCTTGATCGCTCCCTGCATGTCGTCCTCGCTATGCCAGTCGGGTCGCCGGGCTACCAGCTCGCGGTAGAGCTCAATACAGATGCGGCGGCTCATACAGACGACCATGGCCTTGCCCTCTAGGGCTTCAAGGCGCTGCTCAAAGTGCTCGATGATATCTGCGGCAATTAGCTTCAGCCGATCCTCGGTGCCGACGAGGACTTCCAACTGCGCCCACTGGGTCTTGATCTGCTCTTTGCGCTCGACCTCCTCGCCCTCGGTTACTTCCTCGAACTTGGCGTCAATCAGCGGACGTTCACTTTCGTTTAGGGCCAGCTTGGCGAGCCTGCTCTCGTAGTAGATGGGCACGGTGGCCGCATCTTCGACCGAGCGCTGGATGTCGTAGATGCTGATGTAGTCGCCAAACACAGCGCGGGTGTTGGCGTCCTGCCGCTCGATGGGGGTGCCGGTGAAGCCAACAAAGGAAGCCTGCGGCAGGGCGTCGCGTAGATGCCGGGCAAAGCCGTCAACAAAGTCGTACTGACTGCGATGGGCCTCGTCGGCGATGACCACGATATTGGATCGCCGGGAAAGCACCGGATGCGCGTCGCCCTTGTCGTCGGGGAAAAACTTCTGGATGGTCGTAAAGACCACGCCGCCCGCTGCGACCGCGAGCTTGCGGCGCAGATCAGCGCGGCTGTCGGCCTGCACCGGCGCCTGACGCAGCAGGTCTTGGCAACCAGCAAAGGTGCTAAAAAGCTGGTCATCCAAGTCATTGCGGTCGGTCAGCACGACGATGGTGGGGTTGCCCATCGCTGGCTCGCGGATGATGCACCCGGCATAAAAGACCATCGTCAGACTTTTGCCCGACCCTTGGGTGTGCCAGACCACGCCGATGCGCCGGTCGCCGGGGTCGCCGCCGGGCTGTTGGCCCGATTGGTAGCGTCCGCGCTCTTCGGCGGCGCGTTCATCGGCCTGTTGCAGCGCAGCCGCCCGCCGGGTCTCGCTCACGGCCACCTGCACCGCGTGGAACTGATGATAGCCGGCCATCTTCTTGGCCAGCACACCACCGCCGCTGTCGGCAAACACAATGCAGTCGCGCACGAGCGCGAGGAAGCGCCGCTGGTCAAATACGCCTTCAATCAGCACTTGCAGCTCGGGCAGGCCAGCCGGCGCCAGCTCCTCGCCAGCGACCGTGCGCCACGGCTTGAACCACTCCCTGCCGCTGGTAAGCGTCCCTATTCTCGCTTTGACTCCATCTGAGACCACCAGCACTTCGTTCATGGCAAACAGCGTGGGCAACTCGGCTTTGTACGTCTGCAGTTGTTGCCAAGCCGTCCAGATGGTGGCGTCTTCGTCGGCTGGATTCTTGAGTTCAAAAAGCGCCAGCGGTAGGCCGTTGACAAATAGCACGATGTCCGCACGGCGGGTGCGGTTATTTTCGGCGACCGTAAACTGATGGACCGCCAGCCAGTCGTTGGCCGCCGCGTCGTCGAAGTGGACGACCTGTACTTGGGCCCCGCCGATCGAACCGTCGTCGGCCCGATATTCGACCGTTACGCCTGCCACCAGCATCCGGTGGAAAGCGCGATTGCGCGTTTCGAGAGTCGCGCCGGCTGGGCGGACCAGCTGGCGGTAGGCGTCGTCGAGGGCATCCGTGGGCAACGAGGGATTCAGCCGGGCCAAGGCGTCCCGCAGCCGTTGCTGCAAGACGACCTGACCGTAGCTGGTGCGTTCCTCAGCGGCGCGGCTCCGCGTCCAGCCCATGTTTTCGAGATAGGCCAGCGCGGCGTCTTCGACGGTGGTTTCGGTTACACGACTCATGCCGGCACCACCATCAGCCGGAAGTGCTGTCCCGGGCATCATACTAGCCGATACTCCATCAGGGCTGACCGGCCCACGATATGAACAATGCGCCCCCACATTTCGACGCCATTGGCATCCATCAGCCGCAAATCTTCACCAAAAGAAAAGTGAACGGGTTGTGTCTGGCCTTGGTTAATGGCGATGTTCGAGGCGTAGAGATAAGTCCGGTCGAGAGCGTCTCGAATGGGATTGAGCCGTCCCTTGAGCCCGGGAATAGCACCGGTTGCCTCGGGAAAAATCACCGCGCCGCCGTCAGCAAAAAATTTGAGTTCCACTGCCAGCGCACCATCCGCCGGCACCCACCCATGCTCAAGGTGGGCGGCAAAGCCCTTGGCGGCAACGAACACAGTCATGGGCAAGTTCGTCGCGTACAAATCCAGGGCCGCTTCTCCGTTCTCGTCGGTGGCGGCTCGTTGCCAAGTGTTGTCGGGAAACAACGCCAGCAAATCGGCTCCCGCGACCGGGCGATCTTCTTGACGAACCGTCACCGCGACCGTGGCTGGCGAGGCACTCGTGTCGGCAGCCGGAAGCGTCAAAAAAAGATCGGACTCATCGAGAATCTCATAGTGGGGCACTTTACCGCTCAACGCTTCGGTCTCGCGCAGGATGATGGGCACGCCATCCCCGCGACGCTCCATAAAAAATTGACGCTTTTCAGAGCCGGGAATATCGCCGACGGACATCCGCCCGAGCACCGATGCAATGGTTTCGTTGCGCGTTGCTTGCCGAGCGGCCATGCTGTCAATGGTGAGGTTGTTGGCCAGCCCACCCGGCGAGTTGATTTCTAGGCGATCGGCAAACATGGACAAACGGATACGACTGCCGCGGATCGAGTAGTCCCGATGGGCGACGGCATTGACCAGGGCCTCGAAAAGCACTTCGGCACTGTACTGCGGCAGGTCTAGGCGGGCGGGCTTCTTGTACGCCCCGACGCGCATATTGCGCATCACAAAGGCCATTGCGTCCGCGACCTGCCGATCGATCGGCCCCGCGATAATCCGGGCATCCAGTTGGCCGGAAGCCCGATCCGCACCGCGATAGTGGGTCGCGGTAATGCAAGCGCTGGGCAGCCATTGCTCCGGCGCGTGGGTACACAAAAGAACCCCCGCCACTGTGGCTCGCATTGCGCCGTCGTCGTCTCGACCCAGCAGGGCGAGTTTTTCCAGTGCCGTTTCGGGATCGGCCCGCCCGCCCACGCTGAGCAATGGTTTCCAAAGTGCTTCGTCCAGCGTCTGGAACCCCGTATCCGGCACCGGCTGCTCGTCGAACCAGCGATAACGCGCCTGACCGCGCTGTTGCGCCAAGCGCAGCCGCTCGTCGCTGGCCATCTGTCGTTTGGAACTACCAACGCGCCGGAAGCTGCCCCCCGGGCTGTCGTGCTGAGCGGTACCTTTGGCCACGGAGACAGCCAACAGTGATTTGTCGTCGAGTTCGTGGCGAGTAATGGCTACGTCCAACAGCGATGGCCTGATCGAGTGGGAACACAACTCGACGACCATGCGCTCCAAAGCATTCATTTGTTCACGCGACATGCCCTGTACTGCCCCCTCATCGGTGACCCCACACAGCAACACCCCGCCGCTGGCATTGGCAAAAGCCGCTATCTCGTCTGCCAAGTCGTCCCGTTTTGGTGCTATCGGCTGGTCGGCGCGGAACTCGATCTGTTTAAACTCCCAGTAACTATCCTCCCCCAAAACCAATTGGCATTTGATGGCTGTTGTGTTCATACGCATCCCCTTTCTCCAAACCCCAATTTCTCCAAGTTCTCCGCAATAGCCGCGTCCAGCCCAACCGCCTCGGCCTGCTGCTTGCGCCACTGCGTCGTCAGCCGCTGCATTTTCTCGGCAAAAGGCTCGCCATCGTCTTCTGGTGCCTCGGCGCCAACGTAGCGTCCCGGCGTGAGGACATAGCCGTGCTTGCGCACCGTTTCTAGCGACGCGCTCTTGCAAAAGCCGGGCACATCTTCGTAGTCGCCGGCACTTTGTTCGCCGCGCCAAGCGCGATAGGCCCGGGCGATGCGGTCAATGTCGGCTGGGGCAAAGTCGCGGTGGGTGCGATCCACCATAAAACCTAACTTCCTCGCGTCGATAAACAGAATCTCGCCCCGGCGATCGCGGTATTTACCCTGGCGCCGATTGCGGGACAAAAACCAGAGACAGGCCGGTATCTGGGTTGAGTAGAAAAGCTGGCCGGGCAGCGCGACCATGCAGTCGATCAAGTCGGCCTCTAGCAACTTCTTTCTGATGTCGCCCTCTCTCGACTGGTTAGACGACATAGAGCCATTGGCCAACACAAAGCCGGCTGCGCCCGTAGGCGCCAGGTGGTGGACCATATGCTGCACCCAAGCAAAGTTGGCGTTGCCCTTCGGCGGTGTCCCGAACTGCCAGCGGCGGTCGTCTTGCAGCCGCTCGCCGCCCCAATCCGAGATATTGAACGGTGGATTGGCGAGGATAAAATCGGCCTTTAAGTCGGGATGGCGGTCGTTGTGAAAACTGTCGCCGTGGTCAATTTGGCCCTCAATGCCGCGGATTGCCAAGTTCATCTTGGCCAGCCGCCAGGTAGTGTAATTGGATTCCTGACCATAGATAGAGATGTCAGCGCGGGCGCTGCCGCCGTTGCCATTGCCCGAGGTGTGGGCGTCGATGAACTCCACCGACTGCACGAACATGCCCGAAGAGCCGCAGCAGGGATCATAGACTCGGCCTTGGTACGGCTCCAGCATCTCGACTAGCAGCTTGACCACGCTGCGCGGGGTGTAAAACTCGCCGCCGCGCTTGCCTTCGGCGCTGGCAAACTGAGCGAGGAAGTATTCATAGACCCGGCCCAGCACATCTTTGGAGCGCGCCTCGGCGTCGCCGACCGTGATATTGCTCACAAGGTCTATGAGCTGGCCAAGCCGCTGCTTGTCCAAGATCGGCCGGGCGTAGTCTTTGGGCAGCACGTCTTTGAGGGCCGAGTTGTCGCGCTCAATGCCAGCCATCGCCTCGTCCACGACTTGGCCGATGGTCGGTTGCCGCGCCTGCTCCTTGAGACGAGACCAGCGGGCTTCTACCGGCACCCAGAAAATGTTCTCAGCGCGGTACTCGTCTGGGTCTTCGGGGTCGGCCCCTTGGCTCCGCTCGGCTTCCAGCCGGGCGTGTACTTCCTCGAAGGCATCGGAGATGTACTTGAGGAAGATGAGGCCCAAGACGACGTGCTTGTACTCGGCTGCGTCCATGCTGCCGCGCAGCGCATCGGCCATTTGCCACAACTCGGCCTCATAGCCAGTGGTGGCCCCGTTGTCGGTCTGCTTCTTTTTGGTTGGGTGGGTCATAGTGACGAAACCTCGGCAGACTGGCCCGTGAGTTCCATGTACAGAGCATCGGCGCAAAGGTCTAGTTCATCGTCCCAAGCTATGGTTCTATAAGGAGTTATATGAACCTTGGCAAAGTATCCCGGCTCATCCCAAACCTTGAACACGCCTTGTCCGACTAGGTGCGACAGATCTATCTCACCGGCGACGCCATCTGCATATCGCAGCCAAATGCGGTAGCCAGCTCGTGGATGCACTTCAGTCGGTTGAATCATTGTGCAGCCTCCTTTGTATTTCATCCAAATCCCATGTTGCGTCCTTGATATAGCCATCCTAAATGAATTGAAAGCATGGCATGTTCACTGCCACGATCTTTTCCTATAAGTCATTCACGATCTTTTCCTATAAGTCATTCCCGCGAAGGCGGGAATCCAGTCTTGAATGAATAGGATGGCTATACCAGCTTTGGCGAGGTTGGCCGTTATGAATCAGCACTCTCGCCGAGTCTTTCAAGATAATCTTCCGCGGCTTGCATCAATTTTTCGTCACCTTCACTTTGAGCCAAATCACGTGCTTTCTCAAAGTCTTGTCGGGCCTCGTCTATGCGTTGTAGCTGATCCTTAGCTTCGCCTCGATTGTAATAGGCGTTAGCATGGTCTGGATCTAGACGGAGTGCCTCGTCGTAGTCAACGAGTGCCTCGTCATATTGATTGAGGAAGAACTTCGACTTACCCCGGTTGTTATAGGCTTTAGCATAGCTTGGATGCAGACGGAGTGCCTTGTCATAGGCATCCATTGCTCCCTTAAAATCTCCCTTGGAAAGCAATAGATAGCCGACAGAAAACCATGAATCAGCGGCAAGATCGTCGTCAGTTCCTTCTGCTCTACTGGCAATGGAACGCAATTTTTCAACAGCTTCACGCTTCCTACCTTGCAGCATAAAGAGGATGGATCGTACGCTCTCTCGATACATATCGGATTCGGCATGGATTGACCTTATCTCTTCAAGGAGGCGTTGGGCTTCACTTTCAATTGTATCGAGCTTTTTGAAACCGAAATAGCCGAGAAGCGCAGCAGAAACGCCAAGTAACGTGAGGAAGATAGCTGTGGTGGCGAGCCACCAATCGATCATCTTCGCTCGGTAGTCGAGCAGTTCACGCCACAGTTCGTTGGAAAGGCTTTCAGTTTCGACATCGGCGGCACGGGACGTGATTTCCCTACTTGCGGGCGCACTGACTTGCTTTTCTGTGCTGGATGAAACGCCTTCGGTGGCAAGCGTCGGTGGCTCTTGCTCCGGCTCGTCGCTACTGGACTGGACTTCGGCACTACTGGGAGTATGGACGGCGGCAGGTTCCTCGGTTTGCGCGGCGAGAAAGCTCACCGTCCCTGAAAACACCGACAGTAAGACAACGATCATACACCATATTTGCGAAAATTTCATTGGCACTTTCCTATAGCTTCGCTCTCTTCGTCCGGTGTGTTCAGTCGCAGTTTGCCTGATATGAGTTTCGGCAGCAGCGTGTCGCGGAGGACAGCTAGGGAACGGGACTCCCGAACAGCCTCGCTAGCCCGTGTAAACAACGGTCGAACAACTTTACCGAATCTCACGGCAATCGGCTCGGGCGGAAAGGGAAGCAGAAGTTGAGACAATGCCTTCGCGGGTACGCGTTGACGGCCGCTCGTCCCGGTCATGTTTTGAATGGCAAATTCTCGGAAGCCTACACTGCGTGCGAGGCAATAGGCAAACTCGTTTGGGAGCGGAGATACTGGCCGCAGGACAATATATTCAGTCGAACCCCAGCCTATCCGGTCAGGAGGCAAGAAATCTACATAGGCTGTCTTGCCATTTTCCAAGCAAGGAGTAATGCGCGCAACAAGAGTGTCTCCATTAGTAAAACGCATTCCTGAGCCAAAAGGCCGATCAATCACGGTGTCGGGGACATGTCCTCTCGTCGGCATATTTGCCATGTCAAGATATGGGGCGACTTCTCCCTTTCGCAGCGATCGCGGTGGGTTGACTTCAATTATTTTAGGAAGGGAAACAACCTCCCACCCCTCCGGTATCGCCCCCAACGCCGACTCCACCAACCGGTCGGGAAACAAATCGGCTATACTTTTTGGCAGTCCGGTATCCCGCCCTGCCATTTTGGCGCGAACCGGCTCAAAATCGACAAACCACGCCTTAAACAGCGCCCGCGCCATCTCCTCCAGCGTCTCATTCATGCGCCGATTCAGTTCAATCTTGTCGTCGAGGGTGCCGAGGATATGGGCGATGGCGCGTTGTTCGGAGAGAGGAGGGAGTGCGGCTTCAATGTTTTCCAGATCGCGCTTTGTGACATGCCCGAGGCCTGTTGTCTGCTTGTTCCGTGCAATAGAAACGAAATTGGGCCTTAAGTATTGTAAGAGATAAAAAAAGAAAGTATCGTCAACACCACTGATCGGCGTAACGCGAAAAATGTGCTGGTTTAGCCAACCCTCTGGACCTCGCCACCAGAAGGCATCGATAGAGGTCTCTGGTTGGCCAGACCACGAAAACAGTAGATCACCAGAGCGAACGCGAACGGACTCACTAAAGGTCTGATTTGTAAACTTAGTTTGACCAGAAATACCACCCTTGATTTCGGCAATCTTGATGACTGGTTTACCAGTAGAGCTGAACTGAATTTTCCGAAAAGCAAGGCCGTTCACCCACTTTGCCATGCCATATAACGGCTCGCGTTTCCAGTGCTTTGGAAACTGAGGATGATAAAGCCAGTCCTCAATTTGCTCCCGATAGCGGCGCGGCAAGTCCAAGTGCTCAATCATCCTCCGCCTCCATTGCAACCTGCGCCCCTTCCTTGGCGTCAGCCATATTTTCCAACCGCTCCAACGCCCTCTCTAAAGCGTCGATACCGCGAGTGAGAAATTCAGTATGGATGTTCATGTTTCACAGCCGATTCACTGTTGGCAATGCGTCGAACATAGCAATCCTACATCGTTCAAGACTGGATTCCCGCTTGCGCGGGAATGACGTACAGGGAAAGACAGGGGCGGTAAACATTTCATGCTTGCAAATCATGTAGGATGGCTATATCCCCCTCACGCCCGTTCCACGGCAAACGCCGTTATATTGCGCTCCTCTTTGCTAAACTCCACCCCAATCAGATAAATCGGCTGACCCAATCCCCGATACGCCGCCGCATACTCCCGCGCCTGCAACTGAGCCAACGCCCCACCCGACGACGACAACTCCACCACCTTAAACTCAAACAAGTAAACGCACCCATTAAACAACACCGCCATATCCAGCCGACCCTGATTGCTGCTGTCCTCCACCCGAACATCCAAACCCAACGCGGCAAAATACGAATAGAACACACTCGCATAATATCCCTCGTAACGCGCAATGTCATTGTTGGTGTACCACTCATAGGGAATACTGGCAAAAAAGGCCTGAAACAGCTCCTCCAACCCCGCAAAATCACGGGCTTCCAACAGCCGGTACAGCCGCACACTGTTGGCCATCTGCCGCGTCGCATCTTGCACCAAGTAGCGCAGCAGACTCTCGTTGAGGCTCTGCCTGACCTCCCGATTGGGATAACCCAACCGATACAAGGTCTTGCCACCAAGGTCTTGCTCCTCGACAATCGTCAGGTAGCCCGTCTGAAACAGCAACGCTTCGGTGGCCATGTCGCCCACATCGAACTTCGACAGCAACTCATCGCTGCCGACCAGACCGTCCAAGTCCAGCGAACTCACCTGCCGCGCAAACAGCGTCTCGACCAAAAACGTCGGCGTCCCGGTCTCAAACCAATGCGCTTTGAATTCGCCGCTGTCGAACAGCAGCAGGATGTCAAAAGGGTTGTACACCTTCTCGGCACCCCGCCAGCTATAGCCGTTATACCATTCGCGGATCTGCTCCCGGTCCAAGCCCGGCAACTCCGGCGCAAACACCGCGTCCAAATCCGCCTCGGTGTAACCGCAAATCGCCGAGTAGCGCGCATCGAGCGTAATATCCTTGAGATTGTTGATCCCAGAAAACAAGCTGACCTTAGAAAACTTGCTCACCCCGGTAATAAACGCAAAGCGAACGTGCGCATCTTGGTCTTTGATGACCGCGTACAAACCGCGCAAAAAGTCGCGGTTGGCCCGCGCAATGTCCGGCTCCTCCAGCGCATCCAAAATCGGCTTGTCATACTCATCCACCAGCACCACAACCCGCTGCCCAACGCAACGGTGCAACGCCTCCAACAAAGCCGCAAAACGCCCGGACGCCGTGACATATTCCGACACAATCCCCATCCGGCGTTCAGCCGCCGCTAGCTGCTCCATAAGCGCAGCCTCTACATAATTAGGCTCCTTAAAGTTGCCGCTGCCAAAACTCAGCCGCAGCACCGGATAGCGCACAGACCAGTCCCACCGATCGTGGATGTACAGCCCCGCAAAAAGCGCTTCGTCGCCTTCAAATAACTCCTTGAGCGTATCCAAAAACAGACTCTTGCCAAACCGGCGCGGACGAGATAGAAAAAAATGCGTGCCCTCGTCGAGCAGCCGATAGATATAGTCGGTCTTATCGACGTAGTAGCAGTCTTCCTCGCGCAGCTTGCGGAAAGTTTGAATGCCAATGGGCAATCTGCGTTTGTTCATCGCGCACTCTCTTGCTTTGCTGGATTCTCGTCCCGTATAAGGGCGCAGCAATAACCATAGGCCGGTGGCACGCTACGCTCCGTACATCTCCGTGATAAGGCGTCGGAGTTGGCCCGTAGCCTCGGCCGACAATCTGTCGATTTGGTCCCTCAATCTCTGCTTGCTGATGGTGCGAATCTGATCTACGGCAATTTCAGCTTTCTTGCCCGCACATTGGATTTGCAGTCGGCTCCGCCACTGCGGATGCAACGCCGAAGTGAGCGGACAGACGACGACCGTATCGAGAAATCGATTCATCTCATTCTGACTAACGACAACCACTGGACGCACCTTACTGATCTCGCTCCCCACAGTGGGATTGAGATCGGCAAAGTAGATGGCGTAGCGCCGCGGAAAATCCACCATCAATCGAGCCCATCGGCGACCGCGACATCGAGATCGCTCCAGTCTTCGCAGTCCGCCGCCATAGCGCGGTAGGTCTCTTGCCAAGAGAGCTTGTTCTTTTCGTGGCTGTACAGAAAAACCCCTTCTTCGGTTTCTTCGAGGCGTTCTACGGCAAACGCCGTTATATTGCGCTCCTCTTTGCTAAACTCCACCCCAATCAGATAAATCGGCTGACCCAATCCCCGATACGCCGCTGCATACCCCCGCGCCTGCAACTGAGCCAACGCCCCACCCGACGACGACAGTTCCACCACCTTAAACTCAAACAAGTAAACGCACCCATTAAACAACACCGCCATATCCAGCCGACCCTGATTGCTACTATCCTCCACCCGAACATCCAAACCCAACGCGGCAAAATACGAATAGAACACACTCGCGTAATATCCCTCGTAACGCGCAATGTCATTGTTGGTGTACCACTCATAGGGAATGCTGGAAAAAAAGGAGTGAAACAGCTCCTCCAACCCCGCAAAATCACGGGCTTCCAACAGCCGGTACAGCCGCACACTGTTGGCCATCTGCCGCGTCGCATCTTGCACCAAGTAGCGCAGCAGACTCTCGTTGAGGCTCTGCCTGACCTCCCGATTGGGATAACCCAACCGATACAAGGTCTTGCCACCAAGGTCTTGCTCCTCGACAATCGTCAAGTAGCCCGTCTGAAACAGCAACGCCTCGGTGGCCATGTCGCCCACATCGAACTTCGACAGCAACTCATCGCTGCCGACCAGACCGTCCAAGTCCAGCGAACTCACCTGCCGCGCAAACAATGTCTCCACCAAAAACGTTGGCGTACCCGTCTCAAACCAATGCGCTTTGAATTCGCCGCTGTCGAACAGCAGCAGGATGTCAAAAGGGTTGTACACCTTCTCGGCGCCCCGCCAGCTATAGCCGTTATACCATTCGCGGATCTGCTCCCGGTCCAAGCCCGGCAACTCCGGCGCAAACACCGCATCCAAATCCGCCTCGGTGTAACCGCAAATCGCCGAGTAACGCGCATCGAGCGTGATGTCCTTGAGATTGTTGAGCCCAGAAAACAAGCTGACCTTAGAAAACTTGCTCACCCCAGTAATAAACGAAAAGCGGATGTAGGCATCACTTGCTTTGATGACCGCGTACAGACCGCGCAAAAAGTCGCGGTTGGCCCGCGCAATGTCCGGCTCCTCCAGCGCATCCAAAATCGGCTTGTCATACTCATCCACCAGCACCACAACCCGCTCATCAACCTGCCGACTCCACGCCCGAATCAGATGGCGCAAACACGCCGGCGCACTCTCATACCGAGTCGCCAATCCCGCTACTTGCGCGATGTCGTCCAGTTGCGCCATCACGTCCTCGTGCAGACCATGCCGATCGGTGTAACTACCGCCGCTTAAGTCCAGCCGCAGCACCGGATAGCGCACAGACCAGTCCCACCGATCGTGGATGTATAGCCCCGCAAAAAGCGCTTCGTCGCCCTCGAACAACTCCTTGAGCGTATCCAAAAACAGGCTCTTGCCAAACCGACGCGGACGAGACAGAAAGTAGTGCTTACCCTCGTCGAGCAGCCGACCGATGTGGGGCGTTTTATCGACGTAGTAGCAATCTTCCGCGCGTATTTCGCGAAAGGTTTGCAGGCCAATGGGCAGTCTGCGTTTGTTCATCGCGTGTCCTCCAGTCCCTATTGGATTACAAAATAGGCGTAGTCGCCCGGGCCTATTTAAATGGCCGATACTCCACCAAGGCTGACCGACCGACAATCTCCACGATCCGCCCGGTCATCTCGACGCCATTGACATCGGTCAGCCGCAGATCTTCGCCGAGCACAAAATGCACCGGCTGCTGCTGGCCTTGGTTAATGGCGATGTTCGAAGCGTAGAGATAGGTCCGGTCAAGGTTGTCTCGAATCGGGTTGAGCGATCCTTTCAGCCCCGGAATTTGGCCGCTTTCTTCGCAAAGAATGACGGCACCGCCGCCGGGAAGCGGATCAAGCTCAATGGAGATCGTACCTTCTGCAGGTATCCACTCGCGTTCGCAGTGGGCGGCAAAGCCGTGGGCAGCGGTGAACACGGTCATCGGTAGATCAACCGTATGCAGGCCGATAATGGCTTGGCCCAGCGCATCTGTCGTAGCCTGTTTCCAAGTCTTGTTCGGAAACAGCACCAGTACATCCGCATTGACAAGCGGCTGGTCGCCAGCGCACACGGTAATGAGCACGCGGGCCGGGCTCGGCTCGGTGGAGGCAGCCGGTAGGGTGACGCGAAGGTCCGCACCCCCAACCAGATCAAACCGCGGCAGACGCCCGGCAAGTTCGCGGGTTTCTCGCCGGATGGTGGGGACGCCATCACCGCGCCGCTCCATGATAAAAAGTCGGCCACCGGCCCCTTGGATACCGCTGGTCGGCATCCGGCCAAAGACCGAGGCAAGCACCTCGTTGCGCGTCGCCTGCCGATGCTCCAACTCATCCACAGTCAGACTATTGGCCAAGGTACCAGGCGACTGAACTTCTATCCGGTCGGCGAACATGGACAGGCGAATCCGGCTGCCGCGTATCGAATAATCGCGGTGGGCCACGGCATTGGCGATAGCCTCAAACAGAGCCTCGGCGCTGTACTGCGGCAAGTCCATGCGCGCCGGGTCTTTGTAGGCTCCAACGCGCATATTGCGCACGGCAAAGGCAACCGCTTCGGCAATTTGTCGATTGAGAGGGCCGGTGATTGTCTGGGTGTCGAGTTGGCCAGAGGCCCGATCGGTACCGCGGTAGTGGGTGGCCGTAATGCAGGCATTGGGCAGCCATTCTTCCGGTGTGTGACTGCAAAAGAGGAGGCCGGCGACGGTCGCTCGCATCGCATCGTGTTCGTCGCGGCCGATAAGGCCCATTTTTTCCAAGGCCGTCGCCGGATCAGTCCTTCCCTCCGCACTCAACAACGGTCGCCAAAGCACTTCGTCCAGCGTTGCCAATCCGGTGTTGGGCACGGGCTGCTTATCGAACCAAAGGAACCGCGCTTGTCCCTGTCGTTGCGCCAAGCGCAGCCGCTCATCGCTTGTCATGCGGCGTTTTGATCCGCCTACTCGAACATAACTGCCGCCTGGACTATCATGCTGCGAGTCGCTCTGAGGGACTTCGACTAGGAGCAACCGCTTGCCATCCAATTCTCTGTGGTAGGTGCTGATGCGAACGGCTGGTCTGATAGCGTCGGAGCTGACCTCGACCAGCACAGAGTCCAACTCGACGATCTGTGGGCGCGACATGCTCTGAACTTCGCCGGCGTCGGTGACGCCACAGAGTAGTACTCCGCCGTCCGTATTGGCAAAAGCGGCGATCTCGTCGGCCCAATCATCGCGGCTCGGACTCTTGGGACGGCTGCCGGAAAACTCGATCTGCTTAAATTCCCATTGGCTATCCTCGCCTAAGCGAAGTTGGCGCGCGATGTCTTGGTCCGTGTAGTTCATGGCTTATCTCCCAACCCGAGGGCCTTCCGATTTGCGTCAATCGCCGCGTCCAGCCGGCGATGTCCTCCGGGGCAAAATCCCAATACCAAAAATTAATACACCGACAGGCGGTTGCCCACCGTCCCGGTCAACCCATCGACGATGAGCCAGACCCCCGCCACGACGATCTGCCCAAGGGCTATGCCGAGGAAGAAGGGCACGGTCTTGTGGTAGAGCACCGCACCCCCAAAGCGCAGCACTAGGGCCTTGATAAACCACGCGAGAAAAATCGAGAACCAGATTTTGTCGGAGCAAGACCCATCCTTTCCTAGTGCCGCCCCGACAACCTCACAGCCGCTGCCGCTGGTCGTCGGGGTCGTAAAAAGGCAGCGCCGTCACCGTCGCCGTGCTCGTCGTGCCGTCGTCCAAGCGCACATCCACCTGCGTGCCGGGCGCGGCCATATCCGCTGCGACAAAAGCCAAGCCCAGCGGATAACCCAGCGTCGAAACCGGGGCGATGCTGGTTATGCGGCCAGCAATCGACCCGTTCCGCACGATCAAGTTGCACTCCTCGGGCAGTTGGCCGGCAAAATCAGCCGGCCAGCGCACCCCGACCAGCGCCCGCCCAACGGGGCGTGCGCCGTGGATTTGCAAGCTGCGCTGACCGACAAAAAAGCGCTTGTTTTTGCCAATAGTCCACGCCAACCCCACCTCTTGCGGATACGTCAGCGCGTCCGTGTCGTGGCCGACGATTAGGTGCCCTTTTTCCAAGCGCAACAAGCGCTGCGCCTCCACCCCAAAGGGCCGCGCACCAGCCGCCACCAGCGTGCGCCACACGTGCTCGCCTTGCCAAGCCGGCACGTGAATCTCGTATCCCAGTTCGCCGACAAAACCCACCCGCAGCACGAGGGCCTGCACCCCGGCTACCGCGCCCTCGCGCGCCCTTAAATAGGAGAAAGGCCCCGACCGCAGATCGATGTCCGTCAACGCCGCCAGCGCAGCGCGGCTGGCCGGACCAGCCAAGTTGAACGCCGCCAGTTGACCGGTGACATTGCTCAAGGTCACGTCCAAGCCCCAGATCGCAGCCCAGCGCAGCATCTCGCGGTAAAAGACCGCCGCGCCGCTGCTAGTAGTCGTTGCGTAAAAGCGGTCCTCACCCAGCCGCGCAATCACCCCATCCTCGATTACCACCCCGCTTTCGTCGAGCGCTACGCCGTAGCGGCAGCGGCCAAACGGCAGCTTCCTAAAGCGGCCCGTATAGAGGCGTTCGAGTAGTTCGGCGGCGTCCGGGCCGCAAACCTGCAACTTGCCCAGCGTACTCACGTCGATAATCCCCAACCCAGCCCGCACCTGTTGCGCCTCCGGCACAATGCACTCGTTGCGGCGGGTGCTGCCGCGGGCATAGTATTCGGGCCGATACCAGTCGCCAGCGTGGGCAAAGACCGCGCCGTGCTCGCAGTGCCAAGCGTGGATCGGCGTCCGGCGCATCGGGTGGAAGCGCCGACCCGCCAAATGCCCCAGCGGCACCGGCTGGTAGAAGGGACGGGCGGTTGTCGAGCCGGTCGCGGCGATGGAGTCGCCGTTGAGTTTGGCCAAGACCCGCATCGCGTTCATGTTGGACAGCTTGCCTTGGCTTGGCCCCATCCCCACCGTGCTGTAGCGCTTGAGCAGCTCGACGCTGTCGTAGCCTTCTTGGTGCGCATGGACCAAATCCGCCAAGTGCAAATCCTCGTCGAAATCCACGAAGTTCTTTTTACTCGGATGGGCAAAAATCGGATAGCCGTGGCTGCAAGCCTCGCCGCCAGGCGACGGGGGCGCGGGCACTGGGCCCCCGCCGCAACCCGCGTAGTGGGCGGCCTTGAGCCCGGCGACCCGCCCGTCTTCGCGCTGCGCGTCTAAATCGTACACCCCGCGCACGCGCCCGGCGACAAAGACGCCGGCTGGACACGACTGTGGCACCAGTTGCGCCAGCGCCTCGTCGTACGCAAATTGCACCCCGGCTTGGCTGGGCAGCGCGGCGTTGGGCATCCAGCCGACCGACGCGACAAGGCCGTCGCAGGCGATCTCGGTAGCGCGCTGGGCCGCTAGGGTGCCGTCGGCGGCCAGTGGGGCCACCAGCGCACCGCGCAGGCCATTCTGCTGGCGATTGGGCACGGCTGCATAGACTGCGTGCCCGCTGTGGATTGGCACCCCGGCCGCCGCGATTTTTTCCGCTAGGGCCGGCCGGGCCGCGGCGGGACGCAAATCGGCAATGGCCGCCACCTCAACCCCCGCCGCGAGCATGTCCAGTGCCACCCTATACGCATCGCTATTGGCCGCTAGCACCACCATGCGGTCGCAGGGTTTGACCGCGTACAACTTGACCAACCGCTGGGCCGCCGACCCTAGCAGCACGCCCGGCAAGTCGTTGTGCCCAAAGACCGCCGGCTGCTCAATCGCGCCATTGGCATAGACGACGGCGGCGGCGCGCACCTTAGTCAGCCGCACCGCGTCGAACAAGGCGACCCAGCCATCGGCGTAGTGGCCGCCGGCCACCGTCCCGCAGCGGAGCTCCACCTGCGGCAGGCCCGCGAGGACCGCAACCAGCTCGTCGCCGTTGCCACCCTGTTGCCACGCCCAACTGCCGCCCAAACGCGCTTGTTCCTCGACCAACAGCACCCGAGCACCCGCTTCCCCGGCAGCCCGAGCCGCTGCCAACCCAGCCATCCCACCCCCCACGACCAACACATCGCACCAAGCGTATTCCTTGGGGCTAGCTGGGGCCGCGTGGTCGCGGTTGATTTGTCCCAAGCCCGCTATGTGGCGGATGATCCGCTCGTGGAAGGGGAAAAGCCAGCGGGGGCGATGGAATGTCTTGTAGTAAAAACCCACCGGCATGAAGCGGCCTACATACTCCAGCCACTTGAGCAGATCGCGTTTTAACCCGCCGATCGTGTTGACAGCCCGCAGGTCCATGCCCGCGGCCAACGGCTCGCAGTCGCCGCGCAGATGCGTGCGCTCGCCGTCTGTAAACAGCGCATTGGCGTCGTGCCCGGCCAAGCTATACGCCCCGCGCGGCCGGTGGTATTTGAAGCTGCGCCCCATCATCTGCACGCCATGGGCCAACAGCGCACTGGCGATCACATCGCCGGCAAAGCCGCTGAACGCCTCTCCTTCAAAGCGGAATTCAATAGGCTGCGTCCGGTCGATCCACTCGCCGGGCTGTGCGGGCAGGCGGCGCTTCACGCTTTGTGCTCCTCGCCCCACAAATAGGTGCGGACGATTTGGTCGCTGGCCGTGTCGCGCTCGGCGATAAACCAAGTGCTGCTAGCACTGTGGTACCACCACTCGCGCTGGATGCCCGGCTCGCCCGAGTGGTTAAACACGTAATCGGCCCAAACAGCGTCGTCTGCTTGCTTGGGATCGGGCATGGAGCGCACCGGGCCGCCAAAGACGAATTCCGCCAGTGGACGCGGGCCGTTGATTGGGCAGGTGAGAACTTTCACGACCGTCCCCTCGCCGGACTAGTGGCCAACCGCAGCCGCTCCCTTCTCCCCGACCAACTCAAACGCGCCAAAGCGCGCCAAATTAAAAGCGCCGATCAGCGGGTGATCGGCGTCGTGAGCGATGGTGTGGGCCATGGTGTAGCCGCAGACCGGCGAGGCCTTAAAGCCCCAGGTGCCCCAACCGGCGTCGATGTAAAAGCCGGCAATCGGCGTCGTGCCCATAATCGGCGAAAAGTCCGGGGTCATGTCGCACAGTCCGGCCCATTGGCGCAAAACCTTGACGTCGCCCAAGCAGGGAAAGAGGTCGAGCAGGTGGCCGGCCAAGCCCTCGGCAAAATCGAGCGTCGAGCGCATGGACGTCAGCTCGTAGGGATCTAAAGAGGCACCGGCGACCAACTCGCCGCGCGAGGATTGGCTGACGTAGGTGTGCAGGCTGGCCGATACGACAATCGCGTCGAGCCACGGCTTAAACGGCTCGGTGACAAACGCCTGCAGCGGATGCACCACCAGCGGCGAGCGCAAGCCGACCATCCGTTGGACCTGGGGCGTCCAGCCCGCGACCGCGCTGAGCACCTTGCGGGTCTGGATAAAACCGCGATCGGTGTGGACGCCGACAACCCGCCCGTCCTCAACGGCAATGTCGGTGACAGTGGTCTGCTGGTGGATTTCTACGCCGTTGCTATCGGCCCGGCGGGCGTACGCCCAGGCCACTGCGTCGTGGCGCGCCAGTGCGCCCGGCGGATGGTAGAGCGCCCCGACGATCGGCGGCTGGTGCCCACCGCAGTTTAGGTCGATCTCGGGGATGGTCTTTTTGATAAACGCCGGGCCGACCACCTCAGAGCGGATGCCGAGGTGCTTGTTGACCTCGGCGCGCCAGCGCTGGGTGCGCAGCGCAGCCGGCGTGTGCGCCAAGGTGAAGTGGCCGCGCTCGGAATAGAACAGGTTGTAGTCGAGTTGGCGCGCCAAATCGCGGTACAGATCCACGCTGAATTGATAAAAGCGCGCCCCCTCTTCGGTCAGATAATTCGAGCGGATGATCGCGGTGTTGCGGCCGGTGCCGCCGTGGCCGATGTAGCGCTGCTCTAGCACGGCGATGTCGCAGATGCCGTGCTCTTGAGCGAGGTAGTGCGCCGCGGCTAGCCCGTGGCCACCGCCGCCGATGATCACAACCTCATAGCGGTCGCGCAGCCGCTCGGGCGAGCGGAACATACGCGGCTCGGAATACTCTTTCGCCAAGCCGTATTTGAGCAACCGATAGGGCATAGCCTCAACACGAGGTCAAATACCGCTCCACCTCCCAGCGGCTGACTTGGCTGTCGTACTCGGCCCACTCGTTGGCTTTTAGCTCGAGGAACTCGTCGGCTATCGGGCCTAGCCCACTCTGCACCACTTCGTCGGTGCGCAGCGCGTCGAGTGCCTCGGCCAGCGACTGCGGCAAAAGCTGTATCCCGGCTGCTGCGATTTCGTCGAGGGGACGCTCGTACATGTTGCCCAAATTGGGCTCGCCCGGGTCTAAGCCTCGCTCAATGCCGTCGAGCCCGGCGACCAAATAGGCGGCCAAGGCCAGATAGGGATTGGCCGCGGCACTGACCGTGCGATCTTCAAAATGCCCCTCGCCGGCTGTGCGGATCATCTGGGTGCGGTTGTTGTCGCCATAGGTGATAAACGCCGGCGTCCAAGTAAAACCCGAGCGGCTCGAATAAATTCCCGCGCCCAGTTGCAGACGCTTGTAGCAGTTGACCGTCGGGCTGGTCACCGCGCACAGGGCGCGCGCGTGGTGCAAAATGCCGCCGAGGAAGTGATAGGCCAACGCTGAACAACCCAAACCCCGCTGATCTCCGGTGTCTAAAAAGAGATTCTCGCCGGACTCGGCGTCGGCCAGATGGTAGTGGGCGTGTAAGCCGCTGCCCGTGCGGTCGGCAAACGGCTTGGGCATGTGCGAGGCAATGGCGCCGTACTGCTTGGCAATCTGCGAGGTGGCCATCTTAAAGAAAATGATGCGATCCGCCGTCGTCAGCGCGTCGGCGTAGTCGAAATTCACCTCAAACTGGCCATTGGCATCCTCGTGGTCGCACTGGTACACGCCCCAACCCAAGCTGTTGAGTGCCAGCGTCAGCTCCTGCAAGTACGCCATCGCCGGCGACATCGAGCGGAAGTCGTAGCAGGGCTTGGCCAGCGAGTCCACGCCGTCCGGATCCCAAGGCCGGACCGAGCCGTCGTCATTGCGCTCTACGAGAAAGTGCTCCGGCTCCATACCCACGTTGAAGACATAGCCCTGTTGCCGGGCCGCGGCCAGCACCCGCTGGAGGTTGGTGCGCGCACAATAGGGATAGGGCTCTCCATCGACGAACAAATTGCTGGCAAAGCGCACGGTGTTGGGCTGCCAAGACAGCCGGGCGTACGAATCGAGATCGATCCGCGCCAGCATATCGTGCGAGTGCGGCCCCTGCCCTAAACCCCAAATAGACGCGCCGGCAAAACCCGCGCCTTCGTCGAGCGCATCGTCGAGCTTCGCGACTGGCACCATCTTGACTTTGGGGGCGCCGGTCATATCGACGAACTGGACGAGCAGGAATTCAATGCCCTCTTGGGCGAGGCGTTTTTTGATCTGGGTGCGTTCAGTCACAGCAGGCTCCTTTAGTTGGCGTGTCGCCGGGGATCCAATCCGTTCCGGCCAAGGGTATTTTGGCCATCGCCGCGGCTTCAATAGTCAGGGCCGCCAAGTCCTCGGGCTCCAGATTGTGGACGTGCGATTTGCCGCAGGCGCGGGCAATAGTCTGGCACTCCATGGTCATCACCCGCAAATAGTTGGCCAGTTGGCGGCCGCCGACCACTGGGTCGAGACGCTCGGCCAAGGCGTCGGTCTGGGTCGAGATACCGGCCGGGTCTTGGCCGTCCTGTAAGTCGTCGTAAAAGCCCGCGGCCGAGCCGATTTGGCGGTACTCGGGGTCCAAATGCGGGCTGTTGTCGCCCAGCGCAATCAGCGCGGCCGTGCCAATCGAACAGGCGTCGGCCCCCAGCGCCAAGGCTTTGGCCACGTCCGCGCCGCTGCGGATGCCGCCCGACACAATAAGCTGCACCTGGCGGTGCATATCCAACTCGTCGAGTGCTTCCACGGCTTGGCGCACGGCGGGCAGCGTCGGGATACCCACGTGCTCGATGAACACCTCTTGGGTCGCGCCCGTGCCGCCCTGCATCCCGTCGAGCACCACCACATCGGCCCCAGCCTTGATCGCCAAAAGCGTGTCGTAGTAGGTCCGCGTCGCGCCGATCTTGACGTAAATCGGCACCTGCCAGTCGGTGATCTCGCGCAGCTCGACTATTTTGATCGCCAAGTCGTCCGGGCCAGTCCAGTCGGGATGGCGGCAGGCCGAGCGCTGGTCGATGTCCTTGGGCAAGGTCCGCATCTGGGCTACGCGGTCGCTTATTTTTTGGCCCAACAGCATACCGCCTCCCCCAGGCTTGGCCCCCTGGCCGAGCACCACCTCAATAGCGTCGGCTTGCCGCAGGTCGTCGGGATTCATGCCGTAGCGCGAGGGCAAAAGCTGATAGACCAAAATCCGCGACTGGGCGCGCTCCTCCGGCGTCATGCCGCCGTCGCCGGTCGTGGTGCTGGTGCCCACCTTGCTGGCCCCGCGGCCGAGTGCCTCTTTGGCCGGCGCCGACAGCGAGCCAAAGCTCATCCCCGCAATGGTAATGGGGATGTCGATATGGATCGGGTTTTTGGCATAGCGCGTCCCCAGCACCACATCGGTGGCGCAGCGCTCGCGGTAGCCTTCCAGCGGATAGCGCGACATGCTCGCGCCCAAAAAGACCAAGTCGTCAAAATGGGGCACTCGGCGCTTGGCCCCCCAGCCGCGGATATCGTAAATCCCGGTGCGCGCCGCACGCTGGATTTCGCAGATGACATCGCGGCCAAATGTCGCTGATTCGCGCAGGCCCGCTGAGCTGTGGTTGGGTTGTGTCATAAGCACCTGTTCCCTCGCCGACTACGACTCTAGTATGCGTTATCTACCTTAAAATTGTAAAGCTGGCGCGCCGACCCGTAGCGGCGGAACTGTTCGGGGCCCACCTCGGGCAAATCGGCGCGCGCCAACAGCTCGGCCAACGCGCGCAAATGCTCGGCGCGCATGGGCTTTTCAATGCAGTCGGCTCCCAAGCCAGCGACCCGACCGCGCACAAAAATCCGCGCCTCGTACAGCGAGTCGCCCAAGGCCTCGTCGGCATCGCCGCAGACGACTAGGGTGCCGGCTTGGCCCATAAAGCAACTGCTGTGGCCGACCGAGCCGCCGACCACAATATCGATCCCCTTCATCGAAATCCCGCAGCGGCTCGACGCGTCGCCCTCGATGATTAGCAGACCGCCGTGGCCGGTGGCCCCAGCGCACTGGCTGGCGTGGCCTTTGACTCGCACCACCCCGGACATCATATTCTCGGCCACTCCGACCCCGACCATCCCGTGGACGGTGATGTGGGCCCGCTGATTCATGCCAGCGCAATAGTAGCCAACGTGCCCTTCGATGTCGATTGCCACCGGCGCATCGACGCCGGCGGCCACCGCGTGTGCACCGCGCGGATGCAAAATCCGCCACGGCGTTTTGGCCGTCTCGTCAGTCAAATCGTGCAGCCGCTGGTTGAGCTGGCGCAACGGTCCAGTCGCCAAGTCGAAAACCTCTGCGCCCATCAAGCGGCTCCTCCCCAGGTGTACACCCGCGCCGGCTTGGGCTCCCACACCTGTGCATCGTCGATTCCCGGCAAGCTCGATAGCGCTTGGAACTCGCTGGCCATCGCCACGTACTCATCTGTTTCGGCCAGCACCGCTGGCTTGCAGGCGATCGGGTCGCGCAAGACTGCAAAGCCGTCGGCGGTGCCAATGGCAAAAGTATAGAACCCGTCCAGCTCGCTGAGGGCTGCTTGCAGCGCCTGCTGCAAGGAATCCCCCTGCTGCATCCGCCACATCAAGTAGCCAGCCGCCACTTCCGAGTCGTTTTCGGTGCGGATCTCAATCCCTTTGCGCTGCAAGCGCGTGCGCAGCCGATTGTGGTTGCTCAGCGAGCCGTTGTGTACTAAGCAGAGGTCCAAGCCCGTGGAGAAGGGATGCGATCCGTTGGTAGTAACCGCGCTTTCGGTGGCCATCCGCGTGTGGCCGATGATGTGCGTACCGCGCATCTGGCGCACGCCGAAGCGCTCGACGATTGCGGCGGGTGCGCCGATTTCTTTGAGGATCTCAATGCTGCGGCCGATGCTCATCACCGTCAGGTTAGGGTCTGAACCGGCCAACTCGCTGCCGAGCGACTCGGCGTCGGCACACACCGCGATGACCGCGTAGTTGGCGTTGACGCGCAAGCTAGTCTCGCAATCAAAGCGCGCGCCGAGTTGGTCGGCCAGCCGCGGCCAGTGGTAGTCGTCGGCCGCGTGCCGCAGGGTTACTTTGATAAAACCTGGCGGCGGCTCATTGCCATAGAGCGCCAATCCCGCGCTGTCGGGGCCGCGGTCGCTCATGCATATCAGCATCTCGGCGAACAGCGCACCGAGCTGATCGGCCAAGTCGGGGTTTTTTATATACAGTCCAACAATACCGCACATTGCATACTGGGCATTTTAGTACGTGTTTGTTCTACCGCTCGCAGATAGAATAAATTACACAATCGCTTAGCGTATAACAAACGCGCCGCGGCCAATATCCAGACTCGTTTTAACAGCCCTACTCACCAACCGATAAAGGCGGATCAATGACCAAATTTCCAGCAGTACACGCCCTCACTTTCGACCTATTCGGCACCGTCCTCGACTTAGGTGGCAGCCTGACCCCGGCCATCGAGTCCTACTTGCGCGATAAAGGGTCTCCGGTCTCGCCAGAGCACCTGTGGAACCAATGGCGGGCACGCCAGCGTCTGGAGCAATATCAGGACAACATCCTCCTGTTGGGCCACAGCGGCTATTTGGAGACGGTGCGGCGAGCCTTGATCTACGTTTTGCAGTTAGAGGGCATAACCGCGGCCCCAGGAGATGTATCCCGGCTCATGGAAGCCTGGCAGCACCTCAACCCCTTCGCCGATGTGAGGGCGGCCCTAAAAAAATTGCAGGGGCACTATCGCCTAGTCGCCTTGTCCAACGGCGAGGCGGACTTTTTGACCCATCTAGCGGCCAATCGCATTGGCTGGGACTTCGATCGCATTGTCTCGGTCGAAGAAGTAGGTGCCTTCAAGCCGCATCCTGGGGTGTACCGCCGGGCCGCGACCTTGCTGGACTTAGAGGTGGGACAGTGCATGATGGTTTCGGCCAATTCCTTCGACGTGCTGGGGGCGCGGGCCTGTGGCATGAGGGGTGCCTTTGTCAACCGCAATGCCCTGCCCTACGAAGAAACGCCGTATCGACCCGATGTAGAGGTGGGAGACTTTACCGAGCTAGCCGCGGCACTCCTGGCGGTCAAATGACCAAAACAGCACGCCGTCTAACGTACAAGCATCAGCCTGGGCAGCTATGATGGGATTATTGTCGGGCGGCCACGTCCACTCCGCACCTCGGGCGAAGACCACAGAAGCGAGACCCCAAAAAGGAGCGAATTCATCGGCTGACCTCCTTTTTGATCTGCCCCCAAGAATACCACTGGATGCTCGTTCCGTCCGACGACTTAGAGGGGCGAACCGACGCCTTGCGGGCTTGCTCAACCGTCACCGTCCGCCCGTCAAGCACCGCGTGTTTGGCACCTTGGTGGTTAATGAATAAAGGGGCATCGCCGCTGCCGGCCTCAAGAGTACATTCTCGGATGCCGAAACCCTTTAGAAAAGTAACTCCTCCTACCTCGTAAGGACGATGCTCAACGGGCCCATGAGATTTAGAGTTGCTTGTCGCCCCTGCGTCGTCATCGTGATCAAAGGTAAAATTATAATGATGTGAGTAGTGACTGTGATTTTCCATTGTACTAGCTTGGGTGAGTCCCTCTTGAGTGGCTATGGCATAGCGACCGCCGCTAGCGGCACTCGCTCCACCAAAGCGAAACAGTGCCTGCTCGCCATCGGCGGTACGTTCCACCAACTGGTCGCCCGCCCATCGCAGCTTCTTGCCCGCAATGAAATACGACGGAGGGGGCGGCCAATACTCCGGCATGTCGCTCAGGACGAAATACGTGTGGCCGTCAATAACCTCGGTGCGTAGCACTGAGATAGTGAACTGGGGCGTCCCTTTGTCGAATTGCGCCGTGTAATTGGGCCATTGGCTGTACTCATAGTTGTCGTAGTCGTAGTATTCATGCTCATACGTCCACTCATTACCCACTTCCAGCGGCAACCAGTCGCTGGCATCAGCCACCACCGGACTGCCACCCAACAAGCCGACCACGACCGCCGTCAGAAAGCACCCAACCACGCCTAAAGGACGAGACCAAGAAGACGAAGACGTCAAAAGCATAACATTCCGCATGAGAAGCCGTCTGAAAACCCTCCATGTGTGGTCTATTTGAACAGGCGTACTCATCGAGCCACATTCAGGTTGCATCACAAAATCTAAAGAGAAAGGCTTGTATGATGAGTACGCCGCTTCCCTATCATTATTAGTCCGTTCACTTGTGAAAGAGTCGTTTCACAGCACCCCAAGAGCGTTCTTGGACTACTGTAGGCGGGTCGTAACCGGGCGGATCGTCAATGCCGACTTTATAGGGCGACGCCATATATCTACTTCGCACGAGGCAATCAATGTTGCCAGTCAGTGCCATTCTAAACAGTTCATAAGTTGACGGCACAGATACGCCCTGCGCGTCTAATTCCGCATAGTAATACCAGCCATCGCTACCATAAAAGAAGACATAATAGGGGTCGTCGCCGCTATAGTTTATAAGGGGAGTGCCATCTACGGATATGACATAGCCTTCCGCGGGGTCGGACTCATCGGGGTTGAAACCAAAAGCTATAAAGGTCGTGCCATCAGGCTGGGTAAGGTACAGCCCGTACCCGCCCTGAATAATCCACGCCGCGTCTAGCTCCGCTTGGCGCACGGCACTCCGCTGCGTCTTCAGGTGCTTCGGAATGCCCAACCCAGCCGGGTCGTCAATGCCGACCTTATAAGGCGACGCTTCATACTCGCCGCGGGCGTCTAATTCCGCATAGTAATACCAGCCATCGCTACCATAAACGAAGACATAGCCGTCCGCGGTTTCTCGGTTGCCCTCAAATTCGTCTCCCCAAGCACGGTACACAAAAATTGTGCCATCCGGCTGGGTGACTTCGCCCCATACGTCAATGCCGATGGCCCACACACCAGACGACAGCGCAATTAGCAGCGTCAAAGCAGCAGAACATTTTCTCATCGGATACTCCTCCGGGTAACGGGACTACAGTACGGCTGTCAACCGCAATGCCCTGCCCTACGAAGAAACGCCGTATCGACCCGATGTGGAAGCTAGCCGCGGCACTCCTGGCGGTCAAATGACCAAAACAGCACGCCGAGCCATCTCGTCCCAGTCTGGTTCCTCGGCAGGCCGGTCGCTCCAAGCTATCGACATAGTGCCATCCTCTACCACGACCGCACCCCGGCAGTCCAACGCCGCGGCCGGCGGCCGTGGCTGCACACCCATGGCTTCAAAGACCGGATCGTTGCCAATGGCCAAGATGACTTGGGGATCGCCGCCGTGGACCTCGACGCCGAAACTTTCGGCCAGTTGGGCCTGTTTGACCTGACCGGTGATGCCAATACCCCGCTGCCGGACGATATCCGCAGCCTGTAACACCAAGTACGGTGCCGTATTGTAGGGCTGTCCGCCAATAGCTCCGATCCATTCGAGAGTCAGCACCGGAAGATCGAGGGCGTCGCACAGCTTCTTCAAACCCATGATGTCGTAGTCCTGCAGCGGCTCTTCGATCCACCTGTAGTGATACTTCTCTAGTATGCGGCCAATTTTTATAGCCTCCTCAACCGTGTACGACTCGACCGGATCGTGAAAGAGCAAGATGTCGTCGCCCAGCGTCTCCCGCAGCTTCCTAGCCATCTCCCCGTTGCCCTTCACTCCTCGGTACGAGTGATCCTTGCAGCCGATAAACCCCTCTTGCTCGACGCGCTGCACCGCATGGGCTACCAGATCGTCGATGGTCTGGCCACCAACATTGCAGTACGCGGGAACGCTCTCGCGACAGGCTCCGAGCAGCTTGTAGATCGGCAGGCGGGCACTCCGACTGGCCAAGTCCCACAACATCCGGTCGATGGTGTCGAGCAGCCCGCGGCCCGTGTACATAAACCGCTGAGCCATCCACAATCGCTGCCAGATGTATTCCCGGTCAAAGGCATCCACGCCGATCAACATGTGGGCATACCGGGCCAAAAACGCCTTGGCCTCCCATTCTAGTTCGCGGGCATTGTAACCGGTGGCGTAATTGGCGTACGCATCCAGCTCGCCATCCGTCACCAGCCGGATCATCAGCCGATAGGTCGGCTCCAGCTCTTCCCCGGTGAACGTAAATCCCGCGCAGTCGGCGGCACCGAACCCTTGGTCGTGAGTAAACAACCCAGAGATCCCCGGCGGCACCGGGGCAATACTTCCTCGGGCCCGACAACTTTCTTGCCGCGTCGCGGGTTCCCCTGGCAACAGATAACATTTTACATCTCGAATGTGCATAGGACCTCAGCTATCAATCAGTTCCTCGGTGTGCTCGGCGACAACCCCCATGTCGATTTCCATGCCCAGTCCCGGCGCAGCGGGAATCTGGATGTACCCATCGCATAAACGCAGCGGATTCTCGATGAATGGCGAACGCGATTGGTTTTCGGCCACTTCCATAAAGGGCGTATTGCGGACGGTGCCCGCCAGATGCAAATGGGCGAAACCATCGCAGATGCCCAAACCGTCCAAATGGCAGTAGGCGCCAAAGGCTTCGGCACAGCGGGCGGCCTTGAGCACCGCCGTCATGCCGCCGGCCTGCACGACCCCAGTGCGAATGTGGTCAGCCGCCTGAGCCGCCAAAACCTGGGCCGCTGCTAGGGGGCTGGACACGCCGGTGCTCGTCGGGGTATCTAGCGCAGCGGCTAGCTGCCTGCCACCAGATATGTCGCTGTCGGGCCGCGGTCGGTCAAAACAGAAAAAGTCCGCCGCGTCGAGCGCTCGACCAATCCGTAGCGCTTGGTCGAGCACCCACCGCGCTCGGCCATCGAGCAACAGACAAAAATCCGGCCCGACGGCCCGGCGCACATCGCGTATTAGCTTGACCAGCGATTCTTCGTCCCCAAGCGCGGCAAACTTGTAGGCCCGCAAACCAGCATCCCGCGCTTTTTGCGCTTCCTCGACGATCGCTGCTGCCGAGCTATGCTCCGAACCTCTCCTGCACACTGGAATGCGATTGCGCAAGCCATTGACATGCCGATAAACCGGCTGACCAGCGACCTTGGCCGCCAGGTCCCACAAGGCGACGTCGATACAGGCGCGCAACTCGGCAGACACGCTCCCATCTACTGGGTTGAACATCTGCCATATCCGCTCGCGATTGACCGGATTCGCATCCACCAGGACGGCCGCGGCCGCCGCCACATCGGCCGCGACGACCGTAGTTGCAACGCCAGTACAGTGCCCTTCCAAACCGGTGTCGGTCAGAATGCGCAACAGACCCGCCGGCTGATGGACGAGTATGCGGGATATAATCATGGGATCCTCAATGATGTAATTAGCCATGTACTGTTGGCGAGCAGTATAGAGCGGCAGGCAGGCGATGTCAACGATCTATAATTAAACTAAAACGGCGGCGGACGGCCTAGGCCCCTTTCCAGAACCAGCCAAAATTCCGTTTTTCTTGCCTATGTATTTTCTGTCTCGGGAATGGCCCGATAGAGCGAGCCAGATGGCGGATGATATAGGAGTCAACTGTAAAGAAGGAAGCCGATGATAATTTCGCTTACCAAGAAGGAAACGGAATCTCAGCGCATGGGTCCCAGGCGGCTCAAACAGGCGGTGGAGGCGATCAGACGGGACGGATATGTCGTCATCGAAAACGCGGTTCCCCATGAGCCGCTCGATGTGCTCTGGGAGAAGATGGATCAGGATTCGACGATTTTGATCGATCGCGAGCAGTGGGGCGGTGCCGGACAGCTCAAAGGGCACCTGCAACAGGGACCACCTCCGTTTGCTCCCTTTGTTTTTCGCGAGATTGTCGCCAATCCGTTTGTGATTCAGATCAGCACCGCCCTCCTAGGCGAGGGGGTCTTCAACAGCTTTTACAACGGCAACACCAATGCTCCCGGCAGCGGCACCCAGCCGTTGCACCGGGACGGGCCTCATCTATGGCCGGGTCACGAACCGCCCCACCCTACCGCCAGCGTGGCGGTAAATATGTCTCCGCACGATGTGACGGAAGAGAACGGAGCAGTGGAGCTGTGGCCGGGTACGCATCTGCACCCCTTCCCGGAAACGGTAGTTGACGAGCAAACCGAAGAAGCGCAAAGGAAGGTTGCTCCCCCGGTGAGCGGGTGCGCGAAAAAGGGAAGCGTACTGATCAGGGACATGCGGCTTTGGCATAGAGGCGTACCAAATCGGTCGGATCGGCCGCGGCATATGATTGCGCAGGTTCACTGTATCCGCTGGCACAGGAATCGCGGACCGCTGATGTTCAACACCGGTTGTGAAAAGGCATTTCCCGATGATTGCGGTCTAAATCACAATGTGGAATTTGTCGAAGAGCCGATTGATTATCTGCTGCTCAATCAGTCAGTAAGCAAAAAGTAGCGAGTCGTCGTTTTTTGCACCTCGGTGCGTTGGTATTGGACAGCCTGGCGTAAGGACCGAATTTTACTCGCCAAACGCATAGGACACAGCCAACTTCAATCGCCGTCCCTTCGGGTCGTGCGTAAAGCCATCGTACGCTTGCTCGATGTTGGCCAGCGGCGGCATCGCGTCGAGCAGGTTGATCGCCGACAGCGCGATGTGGACTCCCGCCGACACATCCCACAGCAAACTCACATCCCAAGTGACAAACGAGTCAATGGTGCCGAATAATTCTTTAACGGCATCATTGCCGGAATTGATTGAGCCCCGGTCTTCGTACGACGAAATGTAGTTCAAAAAGCTCACCAGACGGTAGTTGGCCCAGTGATAGCCGGCTGACGCTCGCCCCTTCAACCGCGGCAGTGAGGTCGCAATCGGATTGCCAAAGTTTAGATAGCCGGCCGCGTCGGCCTCCTCTTGCAGCACTAGGTTGCCAAACACCAGAGCCTTCGTCCGGTACTCCAGCGTGTACGTAGCGTCCAAGCTGAGCGCAATTTTCCCGACTCCGGCGTCGGTGTTGCCGCCCAAATACAAATCGATCCCCGAAGTCTTGACCCCGGGCCAATTGACGATATCAACTTGCACCCGCTCCAGTTCGGAAGCCGCGCACGGGCTCGGGCCGATGCCGTCTGGACAGACGATGAACTGCTTCAGGGCCTCCTTGTTGGCTTCATCGGCATACAAGGCGGTAATGGCCCCGTGCGGCATCGAGCCGATGACATTCTTGAAATCGTAGCTCCAGTAGTCAAACGTCGCATCAAAGCCCGTCTCAGTGACCAAGACCAGGCCGGCATTATAGGTAAAAGCCTGCTCGGGTTTGAGGTCTTTGCTGCCAATTCGGTCCACCGTTTGATAGGCACCCGTCTCATTGATCCACTCGAGCGTCGATAGCGGACTTTCATTTACATCGTCCAGCGATGGCGTGCGAAACGTCGTCTGCACCGAGCCGCGCAGAAACATGGATTGCGTCGGCGATTCCACTAGCTGATAGCGCCAGCCGAACTTGGGATCGAAACTGCTCGCCACATCGTGGAACTCGTAGTTGGCGGCCAGTTGGCAGTCAAAGCGCGACCCCAAGCTCAAGGGAACCTCGGCAAAGAAGCGATGCACCGTCTGCGATTCGTCATAGGGCCGATTCACATTGGTGAACACATAGGGCCCGAACCTATCCTCGGCTGAGCACCCGTCATCGCCCACCACCGGACAGGGGTTAATGGTCACATCGCCCTCGTCGTTGGGATCGCCGCTGGCATTGAGCAGGCGGAACTGGTAGCCCGCCGCATAACTGGCGACGCCCTCAACCCAAGTTCCGCTCAACGTCGCATCGGCGACTAGCAGCTCCGCAGTGCTCTGCAGATCGACTTCCTGATTGAGCCACTGCCGCAACTGAGGGCTGTTGGCAAGGTCGGCGCGGTAATCGGGATTGGCTTGGCTGGCAAATTGTGCGCCGTATTGATCGGCAAACTCAATGGCATTGCCGAAGGGATTGTAGTACTGGCAATCGCCCTGACCGGCCACTTGGCCGTTGAGCGGGCCGAGCCGCATCCCAGCGAGGGACGTATTATCCGCTTCCACGCCAACGCCGCAATCAGGCCCGCCAAACCCGCGGAAGCCGAGGAACAGCCGCTCAATGTACACCCCCGGCAGATTGTAGTTGCCCTCAGTGCGGGAATAGGACAGTCCTAGATCAAAGTGGGTATTTTGCCTAAGCGCACCATTGGCGGCAGCAGCAAAGCGCCAGGTCTGGGAGTCGCGGCCCAACACGCGCCCGGGACCGGAGTTGGCAAATGGACGGCCGTTGAAATACCAATGCTCGCCGCCTTGGCACTCGTCGTAGTAGGGGTCGCTTTCCGCGCGGCCGTAGTCGGCACAGAAAGCCGCACGGCCCGGATGGTTGGGCGCGACCTCCATGATACTGGTATCCGTCAAGGGAAAGGGAGGATACGAAGGAGTCGTGTACCACTCGGGAATAGCGGCCTGGGCAAACAGGCCCTCTACGTGATACTCGGTGCCATTGTTCAACTCGCCGTTGAGCTCGGCAAAGGCCCGGGTATGACTGACGGCCTCGATCAGATTCTCGTACTGTTGATAGCGAAAGCGGCAGGTCCAAGATTCCCGGAAGCCGCCAAACTGCTCGCAACGCGGGGCGTGGATAGCAGCGGTCCAAGGGGCTGGCGCGCCAACGGCGAACGTGCCCGGATTGCCCAAGCTCGACCAGCCCAGACGCTGGCCGCCGCCATACCACGGCTGGAGCAAATAGCTTCTTGCCGACACCGGTAGCGCCTGACGCCCGCGCCATTCTCCAGCGACAACCGCATGAGCGGTGCCGATTTTCCTCCCCCAAATCGCGCCGACGTTGGAATCGCCCGCGCCCGCGATATACTCGTGCGCTCCCGAAACCTCAAACCCCTCGAAGTCGGCGCGAGTCAAGAAATTGGCGACCCCTGCCACCGCATCCGAACCATAGATAGCCGAGGCTCCTTCTTTGAGCACCTCAATTCGCTCTAGGGCGATAGCGGGAATGGCATTTACATCGACGAAGCGCCCGCCGATCAAGCGCGCCGGGACATAGGTCTGGCGGCGGCTGTTGATCAACACCAGCGTCCGCGAGGCTCCCACACCGCGCAGATTGACGTTGGCAATGCTCTCGGCAAGAGTGGCCGCTTGGTTGGCGTTGTACCAACTGCTGCGCTCGCCGATCACGCCGTGACTGGCGCTCAAGTTCTTAAAGAAATCAACCGCCTGTGGCGACCCCTGTTCGGCCATCTTGTCCCGACCGGTCACCGCAATGGCATAGGTCGAACTAACGTGAGAATTCCTCACCGCCGTGCCGGTTACTGTCAGTTCGGCAAGTAGCGCCGAAGGTTTTATCCGCAACGCAACGGTCGTGGTTTGCCCGGCGGCCACCACAACAGTGGTGATCGCCGACGAGTAGCCGATCAATTCGGTGTGCAATTTATGCTCGCCGACCGGCACGTCAGCTATGGTAAACTGACCCTGTGCATCCGACATCCCACCTAAGTTCAAGGCCGGGATATAGACCAAGGCCGTCTCCAACACTCGGCCGCTGTCGTCGTCAAACACGGTGACGACGACCGTTCCTGTCGCTTGCGTCCACGCCGGCGCAGCCCAAGCCAAAAAGGCGGCGACTAGCACCTCAGTGTGCCTATGCCAAAATCTCATCGCAATATCTCCTTTTTAGCAGCGCTCTGAAAACTAGCATGGGGCTCAACTCAGCCGCGAACAGCGCACCCTAAGAACGATCGGTGCCGATTATCGCCACGCGCATAGGATCTACTCTACCAAGAAAGTTTCTCCGACAAGTTGTGAAAAAAGTACTTATCGTCGAGGTATATCAGCCGCGCCGTGTGCTCCGCTTGAGCGACGTACACCTCTTGCTTGGGCGCTAAGCTGCATATCTCGCGGCCATCGGCAATGAGCACCACGTGGCTGTCCAACGTCTCGGGGCTGACGCGCAACCGCACTCGCTTCTCAGCCGGCAGAATCAGCGTCCGCGACGTGAAGTTGTATTCATTGATGCCGTCGAGCAACATGCAGCGCACCTCCGGCATGACCAGCGGCGCACCCATCGACAACAACAACCCGGTGCTGCCCGTCGGCGTACCAACCACCACGCCGTCGCCGCGAATAGTGCGAATTTTGGCGTCGTCAACAAAGACATCTGTCGAGAGCATCTTGTGGTGCGCCCGCAAGTTCACCTCGTTGAAGACCAGACTCTCGCCGCCGGGATAGCGGCACGACAGCACCAAGCGCTCGCTGACAAAGTACTGGCCATCGACTAAAAGCTGGACGATGTGCGCCAAGTCCTTGCGGTCGCCAGCGGTCAGAAAACCAACGGTGCCAAAATTGATCGCCAGCACCGGCCGCTGCGGAAAACGGGCCACAGCGCGGAGCACGGTGCCGTCGCCACCGAGCGCAACGACCAAGTCCAAGGCACCCGGGTGCTCGTCCCCTTCGATAAAACACACCTCGATCCCATGCCGAGCAAATAGGTCGCGCACTTCGGCGACCGGATAGTCCAAATCCTGGTCGCGCAGCAGGACCCCGACCTTTTTTAGCTCCAGTTGCACCGACGCCTACTTGGCCCGCGCTTGTCTGTCGGCCTGAGCCTCGTAGGCCTTGATCAGCGCCTGAGTCCCTTCCTCGGCACAACCGGCGCGCTCGACGATGTTGAAAAACTGGTGGACGATGCTCACAGCCGGCAGAGCCAGCTTGACATCGTTGGCGGCCTGCAAGACCAAGCGCAGGTCCTTTTGCTGCAAATAGACCATAAAACCCGGATCAAAATCACCAGCGGCAATGCGCGGTCCTAAATTGCTCAATTGCCAAGAGCCAGCCGCCCCGCCGCTGATGGCGTCAATGACCTTTTGCACGTCCAAGCCAGAAGTCGCCGCCAGCATCAGGGCCTCGGCCATCGCCATGTTGTTGACCGACACCGCGATCTGGTTGCAGAGCTTAGTCGTCTGGCCAGCGCCATTGGAACCAATCAAGTTGATATTGGTGCCCATGGCCTCAAAGACCGGTCGGCAGTGCTCAAAGACGGCCTCGTCGCCGCCGACCATAATCGACAAGGTGCCGTTGATCGCGCCCACATCCCCGCCGCTGACGGGCGCGTCGAGCATGGCCACGCCCCGCTCCTGCAAGGCCGCGGCCACTTCGCCGGTGACTTTGGGCGACACCGTGCTCATATCGATGACCACGGCCCCCTCTTTGGCTCCGTCAATCGCGCCGTCTTCACCGACGAGCACCGCCTCCATATCGGGCGTGTCGGTGACGATGCTGATGATGACATCCGCCCCGGTCGCCGCCTCTTTGGGCGAGCCAACGCGCACCCCGCCGGCTGCGACGACCTCGTCAACGCGCGGCCGGTCGCTGCGGTTGTACACGTTGAGTTGATAGCCGGCTTTGAGCAAATTTTTGGCCATGGGCGCCCCCATGATCCCCAAGCCGATAAAGCCGATTTGCGTTTGCCCTGGTGCTGCTGACATTTTTCCTCTCCAAGCTAAAACGTGAAAAAGCGATGTCTGTTGTCCTCGATCTCGGCGGTCTCGTACAAATGCGTGAACCAGTTCTGTACAGCCTCCTGCTCGCGCTGGGCCTGAAGCTGAGCTAGTACCTGCTCGCGCTGGGCGGCGAATTGCTCTTCATCTACCGGCGTCTTCTCCAGCAGCTTCAGCAAGTACGCCCCGCGTTTGCTGCCCGTGGAGACCTCAATTATCTCGCTGAGTTGGCCCTCTGCTAAGCGGAAGGCCGCGCCGATCACGGCGTTCACCCGACCTAGCCCCTCCACCAATTCAGTGCGTGCAAAAGCCGCGGGAGCGCGAAACTCCACCCCGGCATTTTGCGCTGCTTGGGCCAAGGTGCCCCCGGCTTCCACTGCTTGCCGCACCGCTTCTAGCTGAGCCGCAGCGCGGGCGGCCTTTTTGCTGGCGCGCACCAGCGGCTCAAGCCGATCGCTCAGCTGCGGGTCTAAGGGTGCTGTGCCGGCGGGCCGCTTGGCTACCAGCTGTGCCACCCACAGCCCTGAATCGTCCTCGACGACCTGACTGATGGCGCCAGGCTCCTGTTCAAAAAACCAGTTGACGAGCCAGGTGGTGTTCGCGCTGATGCCCGGCACAGCTTGGCCTTGGCGCAGGAAATTCGTCGGCATCGCCTCGGCGCCAGAGGCTGACAGCGCAGCCGCAAACCCCTCGGCTGTGGCCTGCTCTTGGAACACTTCGGCCCGGCTGCGCAGGCTGTCTTCGGTCGTGCGCGAGGGCTGGTAGCTAAGCAGAATGTGGCGGGCGCGCACCTGCTCCCCATCGCTTTCCGCCAAGTGCTCTTCGACCTTGATCAGATGCCAGCCATAGCGCGTCTGCACCGGCTCGGACAGTTGGCCAGGGGCCAAGGCAAAGGCGGCTTCCTCAAAAGGCGCAACCATCTGCCCGCGACCAAAAAAACCAAGGTCTCCCCCTTGGGCGGCGGAGCCTTCATCGTCGGAGACCACCGCAGCCAACTCGGCAAAATCCTCACCAGCCTCAATCTCTTGGCGCAGACGGCCGATCTCTTTTTTAGTTTCCAGCGAATCCTCAGCGCTAGCCACCTTGGCAAAGTAAACGTATTCTATCTTTACTTGCTCGGGGTGCTTGTAGTCGGCCATGTTCTCTTGGTAGTAGGCGGCCAAATCTTCGTCTGTAACCTCAATTTCGTCATCCGGGGTGTCGCTGGGGGCAAATGCGTATTCGATGCGCACCTTTTCGTTGGCCTCGGCAAAGTGCTGGTGCGCTTCGCTGGGACTCACCTGGGCGGTGCCCCGCAGCATCCGCTGTAGCCTGTACTCGAGCAATTGCCGCTCAATCGCGCTCTCGATCCACAGGACTATGGCTTGGCTGTTAGGGTCGCTGAGGTTGGCCGGATTGCCGATGAACTGGGCGTACTTATCCATATCGAACGCACCATCGGTTTGAAAAACCTCGAATTCGTGCACGGCCTGCGGGGGTTTGTTTCGCGTATAAAAGGCGATTTCCCCGTCGGTCACCGCAAAGCCCAAGCGCTCGTACTCTTGATTGAGAATGATCTCGCGGAGGTAGTAGTCCCACACCTGCTGGACGAGCAGGGCCTGATCGGCGCGCTGCTCCTGCGGCATCTGGCGCGCGAACTGCCGCAGTGCGTCTTGGAACTCTTGCAGCGAAATGGTCTCGCCATTGACCACGCCGACTGCATCGCTGGCGGCGTTTGGGCCGGCCCCTGAGTAATCGGCGCCCCATTCGACGATGATCAAGCCGATAAAGGCGAATATCACAAACCACAAAACGAGCACCGTCTTTTGGCGCAACAAAGTCATCATAAGCTCTAGTTCTCCTGCTATCTTGCGTTTTTCTCGTCGGCCTCGGCAACCAGCCGGTTTTTCAACTCCGCCGGATAGCGGAGCAGACAGGCCGTACAGTGACCGCCGCCCAGATCGACGAGGCGTGGCACCACGCGAGTGCATACCTCTTCGCGCTCTGGACAGCGCGGGTGAAAGGCGCATCCGGCGGGCACCGCCGCCGGATTGGGCGCGTCGCCCTCCAAGAGGACGCGCTGCCGCTTAGCGCGCGGATCGGGCGCGGGCACCGCCGCCAAGAGGGCTCGGGTGTAGGGATGAGACGGCTGGCGGTAGAGCTGATCGCACGCCGCCACCTCAACTACGCGCCCCAAGTACATTACAGCCACCCGATCTGAAATGTGGCGCACCACGCTCAAGTCGTGGGCAATAAACATATAGGTTAGACCCAAATCGCGCTGGAGGTCTTGCAGCAAATTGATGATTTGGGCCTGCACCGAAACGTCTAGCGCGGACACGGGCTCATCGGCAACGATAAACTGCGGCCGCACGGCCAAGGCGCGGGCAATGCCAATGCGTTGGCGCTGCCCGCCGGAAAACTCGTGCGGGTAGCGGTGCTGGCAATCCGCCGGCAACCCGACCATATCCAGCAACTCCCCGACCCGCTGGGTAAGACCGTGGATTTTTAGGGCCTCGCCGATAATGCCGCCCACCGTCATCCGCGGATTGAGCGACGCATACGGATCTTGGAAAATGATCTGCATATCCCGCCGCTGCTGCCGCATGGCCTCTTTGCTCAACGCGAATAGCTCAGCCCCAGCAAAGCGCACCTGCCCAGCCGTAGCTTCAATTAGCCGCAGCATGAGCCGGCCCAGCGTGGTCTTGCCGCAACCGCTCTCGCCGACGACGCCCAAAGTCTCGCCGCGGCCAATCGTCAGATCGACTCCGTCAACAGCCTTGACGTGGGCTTGCACCCGGCCCCAAAACCCCTGGCGCACGGGAAAGTATTTTTTGAGGCCCTCGACCTCGACCAAGGGCGCAGCTTGGCTCATGCGTCCCCTGCTTTCCAACAACTCGCCCAGTGCCCAGCCTCAACCTCGGCTAACGGCGGTGCTTCCGCCCGACAGCGGTCGTCGGCCAGCGGGCAGCGCGGGGCAAAGCGACACCCCGCTGGGAAGACCCGGGCGTCGGGCACCACGCCCGGGATGATGTCCAATCGCTCCTGCTCGTCGTCCAGCCGCGGAATCGAGCGCAGCAAGCCGTGCGTATAAGGATGCCGCGGGCGGGCAAAAAGCGCTTGCGTTGCCGCGCATTCGACGATTTGGCCAGCGTACATGACGGCCACTTGGTCCGCGGTCTCGGCGATCACCCCAAGGTCGTGGGTAATCATCACAATCGCCATTTGCAGGGATTGTTGCAGCGACTCCAACAGCGCGAGAATTTGCGCTTGGATCGTCACGTCAAGGGCCGTGGTCGGCTCGTCGGCAATCAACACATCGGGGTTGCACGACAGCGCCATGGCGATCATTACCCGCTGGCGCATCCCACCCGATAGCTGGTGCGGATATTCATCGACCCGCTGCTCAGGCGCTGGAATCCCCACCAGTTGCAGCATTTCGATCGCTCGGATGCGCGCTTGCTGCATGGGGACCTGTTGGTGCAAAACCACGGCCTCGGCAATCTGAAACCCGCAGGTCAGCACTGGGTTGAGGCTGGTCATCGGCTCTTGAAAAATCATCGCGATGTCGTCGCCGCGCACTTGGCGCATCTCTTCCTCGTCCAGCGCGAGCAAATCGCGCCCCTTGAGCAGAATTTGTCCCTCCTCAATCCGGCCGGGTGGATCGGGCACCAAGCGCATAATCGAGAAGGCGCTGACGCTCTTGCCGCAGCCGCTTTCGCCGACCAGCCCCAGCGTCTGGCCGCGCCCCACCGCAAACGACACCCCATCTACGGCGCGGGCGACGCCTTCTTCGCTGTGGAAATAGGTCCGCAAGTTGCGGACCTCTAACACGGGATCGTGGGCGATCATGCGCCATCCTTTTGCCAAGCCGCCGCCCGGCGCTCCTCATCGGTGGCCAGCGCACTCCAGCGCATGGTCGCACCAAGCTGGCGTCTAAAGCCCTCAACCAAGCAATCGACCAGTGCGGTGCGGTCAATAGGTCGCCCTAGACAAGCCTGCAAATTCGTGCTGTGGGCGCGCACCTGGCGGGTCCATCTTTGCCGCACGTGCTCGTCAATCCGCAGCAGTTGCGGCAGGCGTTCGTGGGCCCGACCAAGCAAAATTGACCCGTGTTGCAGCAGGCGGCGGCCGTAGCGCCGCTGCGCGCTGCCGACCAGCTTGCGCTGCTGGCACTTGAGTTCCCAGCGCGCCGTGCTGCCAAAGCAAGGCCCCGACCGCAAACCGCCAACGCAACGACCCGCTCTTGCCAACTCGACAGGGGCCCCAAAAAGCCGCAGCCCCTCGGCCAAACACGCGCCGATCTTGTGGTGCGTGGCCTCTATCCCACCCCCTGCGACCAGGGCCTCGGCACGGCAGGCGACGCTGTAGGTCAGTTCCTCCCAGTGCAGCACCGCGCGCCCCCCTGTGGGCCGACGAACTACGTCAATACCCAACGCCCGACAGGCTTCTATATTGGCCTCGCACTCGGGCTGCTGGTTCCAGCCGCAGGAGATAGCCGGCGGGTTCCAGCCGTAGAACCGCAGTACTGGACTTTCAGCCGCGTCAGCGGCGAGAACTTGGTCAACCCCCATATTGTACGCACCACAGTTTGCACCCGTATCGACGACGCGCCAAGCCAGGCCCATTAGAGCGCGTCCAAACTCTCAAGGGCGTCCTTGGCCGCCATCTGTTGTGCCTCTTTCTTGCTGCGCCCGTGGCCCCACCCCAGGCGCCGGCCAGTGATGCACACTTCGACGCTGAAGACCTTGTCGTGGTCGGGCCCATACTCGGCGTGGACCAAGTAACGAGGGTGGCCATTGCCCTTGCTCTGCGCGTATTCGAGCAACCTACTTTTGAAGTTAAAGTTCTCGTCCGATTGGACTATTTGGCGAAAATCCGCTAGCACCGTGCGCCGAATACAGCAGCGGGCCGCCTCTAAGCCACCGTCGAGATAGATGGCCCCAATCAACGACTCTAAGGTATCGCACAGGATCGATGGCTGCTGCCCGCCGTTGGCCTCGCGCTGGTCTTCACTCAGCAACACAAAGCCCCCCAAACCAAGCCGATCGGCTTGGTGCGCCAGCGTCTTGCGGCTGACTAGTTGCGACTTCATCTGGGTCAACTCCCCTTCGCCTTTGCCCTCAAAGCGGTGAAAAAGGTAGTCAGTGACCAACAGCTCCAAGACGGCGTCGCCGAGAAATTCGAGCCGCTCGTTCGACTCAATGCGGTCGCTACCCTCCTCGGCGTACACATAGGATCGATGCTTGAGGGCTTTGACCAACAAATTCTTGTCCTTGAATTGGTAGCCCAACAACTTTTCGAGAACGTGCTGCGAATCGGCGGTACTATCTTCTGGGTCATTCGCCGGCTTGCAGCGATTCCAAAGAGTTGAAATCCAGCTCATCTGCCTAATGCCCGAATTGAAAACCTCGTTTGCACGGGGAGTGCTCGGGGGATGCTAGGGAATCGCGTCAGCCGGTGAAGCGACCAAATACCAGCGCCACGTTGTGGCCGCCAAAGCCAAAGGAATTGTTGAGGGCGTAATTTACCGGCACGCGGCGCGCTTTGTTGGGCACGTAGTCGAGGTCGCAGTCGGGGTCGGGGTTTTCGTAGTTGATCGTCGGCGGCAGCACCCCGCTTTTGAGTGCCATGATGCAGGCGATGCTCTCGATGGCTCCGGCGGCACCCAGCAGATGCCCGGTCATCGACTTGGTCGAGCTCACGGCCATGCTATCGGTGTGCCCGGCGAACACCGCCTTGATCGCCGCCGTCTCCTGTTGGTCGCCCATCGGCGTCGAGGTGCCGTGGGCATTGACATAGCCGATGTCGTCCGGGTTCAAGCCCCCGTCCTGCAAGGCAATGCGCATGGCCCGCGCTCCCCCTTCGGCCCCAGGGGCCATCGCCGTCTGGTGATAGGCATCGGCGGTAAAACCCAGCCCGAGAAATTCGCCGTAAATCTCGGCTTTGCGCCTTTGCGCGTGCTCCAATTCTTCCAAGATGATGGCTCCGGCCCCCTCGCCGAGCACAAAGCCATCGCGCTCAGAGTCAAAGGGCCGACTGGCCTGCTCGGGCGCGTCGTTGCGCGTCGATAGGGCCTTGGCCGAGGAAAAGCCGGCCATCGAAATGGGCGTGACGGCCGCTTCTGAGCCGCCAGTCACCATCACGTCGGCTTCCCCGTACTGAATTTTGCGCGCCGACTCGCCGAGGGCGTGGGCCGCCGACGAACAAGCCGACACCGTGCTGTAGTTAGGCCCTTTGGCTCCCAAGTCCATCGAGATCATGCCTGGCGCCATGTCGGAAATCATCATCGGCACGTAGAACGGGCTGATGCGCCTGGGGCCTTTTTCCAACAGGATGGTGTGCTGCTCTTCGTGGGTCTGGATGCCGCCGATGCCCGAGCCCCAGATGACGCCCACGCGCTCGGGGTCCACCGCTTCCATATCGAGCCGAGCACAGCCAGCCGCTTCCCTGGCCACGCAGATTGCGTAGTGGGTGAAGGCGTCGTTGCGGCGCACATCTTTGCGGTCCATAACCGCCTCCGGGTCAAAACCCTTGACCTCGGCGGCGATTGTAGTCCGGTGCTGGGAAGCGTCGAACTTGGTGATTGGCCCAACCCCCGAACGGCCCGCTAGCAGCGCGTCCCAAAACGACAGCAGGTCGTTGCCATTGGGCGCTAAGACCCCCAAGCCCGTGACGACTGCTCGGCGGCGCCCTTGCTGTGGAGAGCCGCTCACGCCTTGCTGTTTTCTTCTAAGTACTTAATGGCATCGCCGACGACCATAATTTTTTCGGCGTCCTCATCTGGAATGTCGATGCCGAACTCTTCTTCAAAGGCCATGACCAACTCGACAGTATCGAGCGAGTCGGCCCCTAAGTCGTCGATGAAAGACGCTTGGGGACTGACTTGATCTTGACTGACGCCGAGCTGTTCGACGACCAAATCTTTCACGCGATCTTCAATAGAACCAGAAGCCATAATGTGTTCCTCTTGGGATAGGAGTAAACGTTTTACCGCTGTGCGGTCTTAAAGTTAGGGGCTAAATATAGGGGATAAACAAAATTTTTAATACCTAAATCACATGGCCATGCCGCCATCTACCGACAGGACCTGACCGGTGATATAAGCGGCTTGCTCCGACGCTAAGAACGCCACCGCGTGCGCCACATCTTCCGGCGTCCCCGCTCGACCCAGCGGCACCGCGGCGATCATCTGTTGCTGCTGCTGTTGCGTCAACTGGTCCGTCATGCCCGTTTCCGGCACCAGCCCCGGGGCCACGGCATTGGCGGTGATCCCGCGCGAGGCCAACTCCCGCGCCAAGCTCTTGGTCAGCCCGATCAATCCGGCTTTGGATGCGGCGTAGTTGGCCTGGCCGGCATTGCCCAGCAATCCCACCACCGACGCGATGTTGACAATCCGCCCGCCGCGCGCTTTGAGCATCGGACGCACCGCGGCTCGAACGCAGTTAAACGCCCCTTTGAGGTTGATCGCCAACACTTGGTCCCAATCCTCTTCTTTCATCCGCATCAGCAAATTGTCGCGGGTGACGCCGGCGTTGTTGACCAGCACATCGAGTCGGCCCAATTCCGCGATGGTCGCCGCGACCAACTCGGCGGCCTGCTCGGCGTCGGCGACATCGGCTTGGCGCACCAAGCAGCGGCGCCCTAGGCTTTCAATGGCCGCGGCTACTTCGCCGGCCGCCGCCGCATTGCGGGCGCAAATGGCCAAGTCCGCGCCCTCTTCCGCCAAGCGCCGGGCAATAGCCCGACCAATGCCCCGCGACCCACCGGTTACGAGCGCGACTTTTCCGGCCAACAGTCCCATTTACTCCGCTCCTTTTGCTGCGGCAATCTCTTCCACAGTGCCGGCCAATGCGACGGAAAACTTGGGCGCAGTGCGGCGCACCAAGCCCCGGAGCACAGCCCCCGGCCCCACTTCAAACGCGCAGTTGATGCCCATGGTAGCCAGCCGCTGTACGGTTGCGCTCCAGCGGACCGGAGCCGTGATCTGACGGATTAGGTGCCGCCGCAGTGTTTCTGGGTCTTCTACCGGCATCGCCGAGACATTGGTCAGCACCGGTACGCGTGGCCGCGCAAAGGACACCGCCTGCAACTCAGACTCCATCTGCGCCGCCGCCGCCGCCATAAGCGGTGAGTGAAAAGCCCCACTGACGGCCAGTTCAACCACGCGCCGAGCACCCGCTTGAGTGGCCAACTCACTCACCCGCGCCACCGCCGCCGGCTCACCCGACACCACGACTTGGCCCGGCGCGTTAAAATTGGCGGCAACGGCAACTCCAGCCTCGGCGGCCTGTTGACACAAGGCGACGACGCGGTCGTCCTCCAGACCAATAACCGCCGCCATCGTCCCCGGCCGGTGGCGGCCGGCTTCCAGCATCAACCGACCGCGCGTACCCACCAGCGTCAGCGCCGCGGTAAAAGAGAGCACACCAGCCGCCACCAGAGCCGAGTATTCCCCGAGGCTGTGTCCGGCTACGGCCACCGGCTGTAGTCCGGCTGCGGTGAGCAATTCGTTGGCGACGACGCTGTGGACAAAAACGGCCGGCTGCGTAACGTTGGTTTGCGCCAGTTGCTCGGCCGGGCCGGCAAAACACAGCGCACTGAGCGAAAAACCCAGCACCTGGTCGGCCTCGGCAAAGCGCGCCCGCACCGACTCGTGC
This sequence comes from Candidatus Latescibacterota bacterium, assembly GCA_965221515.1. Lineage (GTDB taxonomy): Bacteria > Latescibacterota > UBA2968 > UBA8231 > UBA8231. Next base: position 504,838 of record OZ244897.1, on the reverse strand, counting down.
TGCTCGTAGAGATCGCCGGCCATACCCACCGCCTGCGAGCCCTGGCCTGGAAACAAAAAGGCGCAGTTATCCATCTGGCTGCCCCCAGCAAAACAAGGTGCTGCCCCACGTGAGGCCACCGCCGACGCCGGTCATTAGGACTAAGTCGCCGCGCTCCAATCGGCCTTGCGCCACCGCTTCGGCCAAGGCAATGGGAATCGTCGCGGCTGTGGTATTGGCGTAGCGGTCGATATTCAGCATCACTTTTTCTGGCGGGAGATTCATCCGCTGGGCCGCGGCGTCGATAATGCGCTTGTTGGCTTGATGGGGGACAAAGAGTTTGAGGTCTGCGCCGCTAAGACCGTTGCGCTCCAGCAGGCTGACCGACACTTCGGCCATTTTTTCTACCGCAAACCGGAAAACCGCGCGCCCCTCTTGGCGAATATAGTGCATGCGCTGATCGACCGTCTCGTGCGAAGGGGGATGTAGGCTGCCGCCGCCTTTGATGTGCAGGCATTCGACTGCGGCCCCGTCGGCGTATAGCTCAAAGTCGATCATGCCGGCTCCATCCTCGCCGCGCTCCAACAACACCCCACCGGCTCCGTCACCAAAGAGCACACAGGTCGAGCGATCCTCAAAGTCGAGAATGCTGCTCATCTTGTCGGCGCCAATGACCATTACCCGGCGGTGCGCACCACTTTCGATAAATTGCACACCCGTCGCCAGCGCGAAGACAAAGCCCGAGCAAGCCGCCGACAGGTCATAAGCCCAGACCCCATTAGCACCGATGGCGTTTTGCACCAAGCAAGCCGTCGCCGGAAAGATCATGTCTGGCGTAATGGTTGCGACGATGATTAAGTCGATGTCGGAAGCGTCAATGCCACGGCGCACCAAAAGCTGTTGGGCCACCGCGATAGCCATAGTGGAAGTCGGCTCGTCCGCCGGCAAAAAGCGCCGCTCGGCAATACCGGTGCGCGTGCGAATCCACTCGTCTGAGGTATCTACCAGCCGCTCCATATCGGCGTTGGTGATCACCTGGTCGGGCAGAAAGGATGCCGTTGCCGTAATGGCCGCACGAAATTTTTTCCCTTTTTCAGTCACGCAAGCAGCCGCCCCGAGCAGCCTATACTTCAGGCTCGACGTATTCGCGGCCGCGATAGAAGCCGCAGCTCGGGCAGACGCGGTGGGGCAGCGCCGGCTGTCCACAGTGGGAGCAAGTCGTCCGCGCCGCTGCCTTGATTTTCCAGTGAGTGCGCCGCTTGTCGCGGCGGGTGCGTGAAATTCTCCTCTTAGGTACTGCAGCCACGGGGAACTCCTCTCAAGAATTTTCTTTGGGTTGGGAAAATTCGATCTGTGCGAGTGCAGCCCAACGCGGGTCCGCTTCTCGCTGTTGTTCGACGGTGGGTTTGGCGATCTCTGCTACGCCGCAGTGCGGGCACCGCCCATCGGCGTCCGGGGTGGGTATGCGCATTGGCAAGTCCAAGATCACGGCCTCGCGGATGTACGCCGACAAATCGATCTCGCGCGTGCCGGGATCGACGATCTCGATAAACCCGTCTTTTTCGGCCGACGCCAACTCTTCGGGCGTCGCTTGGCGACGCTGTAAGAGCAAGCGAAAGCGCGCTGTGACCGCTTCTTGTACTGCTTCTAGACAGCGATAGCACTCGCCGGCAATGCAACAGCTAACGACCCCGTCAACTCTAAAATTGTCGAGCGCCCGCCGCACTTCAAGGCGGGCTTCAACGCGGGAGGGAAAAGCGAAAAATTCGTCTTTTAACCCCAAGTCTGCTGCCCCCAGTTCAAAGGCGAGCGCATTGGGCCCCTCTGCGAGGTCGTCGAGTACTAGCAAAGTGCTCATGGTATTGCTCAGTCGGCAAAGAAAAACGCGATCTCGGACTCGGCGTTGGCCGCTGAGTCCGAGGCGTGGACGGCGTTGCACTGCACGTCGGTGCCAAAGTCGCCGCGAATCGTGCCGGCCGGGGCCTCGGTGCTGTTGGTCGGACCAATAAAATCGCGCAAATGCGCTATCGCATCGGCGCGCTCAAGCACCATCGGCACCGCTGGCCCTGAGATCATAAATTCCACCAATTCGCCGTAAAAGGGTCGCTCCCGATGTACGGCGTAGAAAGCCCGCGCCTGCTCGACGGACAACTCGACCATTCGCAGGGCGCACACCACAAACCCCGCGCCCTCGACGCGGGCGATAATTTGGCCGATGGCGTTTTTGGCGACCGCATCGGGCTTGATGATCATCAACGTGCGTTCCATAAGATATAAAATTTATTTCCTCGATATAAGTGCGTTTATCACGTCACATAAAGCCCTGAAAGATAGGTGTCAAGCGATTGTGTGTCAATGGACATCCCGCGCAACAAAATGCCCTAAGTATCGCTTCTATAACGAGTTCGATGCACATTTTCTTGACACGGTAACAAGCCCTACCTAGATTGGCCGACGCTATGGAACATCCGCTTTTAGCCGAAGAAGGCAAAGTCATCCGCGACCCGGTTTGGGGCTATATCCACGTCCCCGACCCGGTCCTCGCCCTCGTCGATACCCGCGCCTTCCAACGCCTGCGCAATATCACCCAGCTCGGCTACGTGCATCTAGTGTATCCGGGGGCGCGCCACTCCCGCTTTGAGCACTCGCTGGGCGTCTATCACTTGGCCAAGCGGTTTTTAACTCGCCTGCTCGACTCGGACCCGCCCCTGGTGCTAAGCGACGAAGACGTGCGCGTGTTCATCGCCGCCACTTTGCTCCACGACATCGGCCACTACCCCTTCTCGCATACCCTCGAAGAGCTAAGGCCCTTCTTCATCCGGCACGAAGAAGGGGCTAGGCAGATCATCGAGGACCAAAACGGCGAAATCTATCAGACCCTCGCCGATGCGTTCCACATCGATCCGGTGCGCGTGGCCAACGTCATCGACTATGAGAGCAACGGCCGCGCAGTTTCTGCCGCCGACCTGCTCCTAGCCCACATTCTCAGCAGCACCCTCGACCCCGACAAAATCGACTATCTACTGCGCGATTCCATGTTCTGCGGCGTCCCCTTTGGCGAGAGCGTCAACCGCGACCGCCTAATTTCCTCGATCAAGTTCGACCCTGAGCGCAAGCGGCTGGCCATCACCAGCAAGGGCGTCTCGGCCGTCGAGGCCCTCGTCTTTACCAACTACCAAATGTACCGCAACGTGTACTGGCATCACGCGGTGCGCTCGGCATCGGCGATGTTCAAGCGCGCCGTACAAGACATTCTCCTCTGCCCGCACAACCGGCTCGATTTCTCCGATTTCCACCACCTCACCGAGAGTGGGCTAATCGCTCGCCTCCAGCGCGAACAAAAGCACTTAGGGCTAGAAACTTCGTCCCAGCTCCTCGACGGCACGATCCACCGCCGCCTCTACAAGGTCGGGACTGTCATCCACCCCAGCGAGCGCACCCGGCCGCTGATGCACCGCCTCGACTTTCTCTTTCGCCATCCCTACAAGCGCCGCGCCAAGGAAATCGAATTGTGCCAAATTTTCGGCCAGCGGCTCGGCCGCTCGTTCCAAGGCCACGAGATCCTCATCGACATCCCCAGCTTCAACAAAACCCCCGAAGTCGATCTGCGGGTCTTTTACGGCCGCACGATCCCCGCCGACAAGACCGACCCCCTGACTTTTGCCGATCCAGAGGTCTCGCGCCTGCGCGACTCGCTGCTGCACAACTTCGAAGACCAAGCCAAAATTTTCCGCATCTTCTGCATCGACGACCCCGACCTACAGGAGCTAGTAAGCCAAGAGGCCAAGCAGCATCTGAGTTGACGAGCTGAATTTTCTGTCAATCGAAAACGGCGACTATTTCTTGCAGATATAATATCAGATGTTAAATTTGCAAGAAATGGTCTCGCATAATATGCCCTATCTCAAGCGTCATCTAACGCAAACCATCCTTCGGGCCGCTGCAACCTTTCCCGCCGTGCTGATTACAGGTGCGCGGCAGACGGGCAAAACCACCTTGTTGCGCCGCGAGTTCGGAGCTTCCCACCGCTATCTCTCACTTGAACGCCCCGACATCCGGGCACGCGCCCAAGCCGATCCAATCGCCTTCCTCGCCGAGGCCTCCACACCCCAGAATCAGTGCTCCAAGGACCCAGCCTAGGAGCACTAGTAGAAACGGCCGTGGTAGGCGAGTGGCTGAAAGCCTGTCGGCAACAGGGCGAAAAACCAAACCTGTACTACTGGCAATCCAACACCATCGCCGAAGTCGATCTCGTCATCGAGCGCGGCAGCGCACTCTACGGCATCGAGGTCAAAGCTACGGCCACGCCCACGCCAAACCACGCCGAGGGCCTGGCGCGCTGGTGCGCCCTCGTCGGCCCTCAAGCGCGCGGCGTCTTAGCCTGCCGCGTCGATGCACCACACCCGTTGCGGCCGGGCATCCGCGCTGTGCCCTGGCACCTTGCTTGGTAGCAGCCAGACCCGTGCTGCCGCGCCCACCCTAAAGCAACAGCCCCTTGACACCACGGCGATAAAAGTTTCTTATCGTCTTCCAATCCGTACCGCAGCGTAAAGGAGCACGAGTCATGGGACAAGCACTGACAAAGCACCAGATCGAAACCATCGTCCGAGAGGTCACAGACGAAGAAGTGGCTTTCTATCACGAATACGGCTGGGTTATGATGCCGCGGCTGGTTGCGCCGGAATTCGCCACACAGCTTTTGCGCGTCGGACGGGAGTTCGCCGATCGCAACAGCCAAAAGATGCCGGTCGCCGGCCTGGCTCGCAACCAACAGACCGAGCCGTTTCGTTCTTTTATGTTCAGTGAGCGCATGGCACAAAACGCGACGCGGCTGGTCAACAGGAGAAGGCTCAAGGGCGTGGATATTCCGCTCCGCTACCGCGTGGACCTCCTCCTAAACAAACCCCCCGGAGCAACCGGGTCCACCTATCACCAAGATTCGTCCGAACACGGCTCCGATCGGGTCGGCGAGCTCCAGTTCTGGCTGGCGCTGGCCGAAGTCACACCCGAGATGGGGGCCATGCGGTTTGTCAGCCGCTCGCATCGCGAAGGCCCGCTGGGTTCGGTGTTCAAAGACGACCAAGGCGACCTGCTCAAGCAATTTCCAAACCTGACGTCCGTGCTGGAGTTGTCGCCCCCCCTCCACTACCAGCCAGGCGACTGCACGGTCCATCACGGATACACCGTCCACGGAGGCCCGGACAACACCACCGACAAGCCGCGCTGGTCCTACCTGTTCTCGTACAGCCCCGCCGACACTCGCTACTGGAACGGCAGTGCCGCCAACTGGGGCAGCGAGCGGCAACGCCTGAATAACTCGGACAATCCGGTGGTGCCCGCCGCGGTCTAACCATGAACCTCGAAGGACACGTCGCCGTTGTCACCGGAGCCAGTCGCGGCGTCGGACGGGCCATTGCAGATGCGCTAGCAGGGCGCGGCCTGGCCGTCGCAACCGTCGCCCGCCGCGCGGCCCAATTCACAGCCGATGTCTCAAACCCGGCCGATGTTGACCGCCTCAAAACCGCGGTCGAAGCCCAGCTCGGCCGCCCCACCGTTGTCGTCAATGCCGCTGGGGTCTTCGGCCCGATCGCCCTCGTACAAGACAGCGACCCCGAAGAATGGATCGAAACCATTATGATTGATGCAGTGGGGCCCTATCTGGTGTGCCGTGCATTCCTCGACGGCATGCTGGACGCCGGCTGGGGCCGCATCGTCAATCTTTCCTCTGCCGCGTCGCTGCACACACCCGGGCGGCTGAACAGCGCCTATGGCACGGCCAAGGTCGCGCTCAACCAGTTGACCCGCCACCTTGCCGCCGAGTTGGCAGGGACCGGCGTCACCGCCAACGTCATCCATCCCGGCGACGTCAAAACCGCGATGTGGGCCGACATCCGCGACAAGATGGGCGCCGTCGGCGAGCGCGGCTACCACGACTGGGTAGCGTGGGTGGAGCAAACCGGTGGGGACCCGCCGGAGAAGGCCGCCCAGCTCGTGATCGACATCATCGACAGCGATGTCAACGGGCGCTTTCTCTGGATCGACGACCCGCTTCAGACCCCGATTCCGAGCTGGGATTAGGGCACAGAAAATGTCCCCCCACTATCCACCCCTCTACCTGCGCCCCAACAGCGAGCGCACCGTGCGCAACGGTCACCCCTGGATTTTCTCCGGCGCGGTCGCCAGCCCGCCCCGCGACGCCGATACCGGCGATATCGTCGATGTCTTTGACGCGCACGAGCGCTTCGTCTGTCGCGGGTTCTACAATCGGCGCTCGTTAATCCGCGTGCGCAGCCTCACCCAAGACCCCAGCCACTCCATTGACGCGGCCTTTTTCGCCGAGCGCATCGCCCAAGCCATCGCCTTGCGCCGCAGCACCGGCCTGTCGGCCCACACCAACGCCATGCGCCTAGTCCACGGCGAAAACGACGGCCTGCCCGGCCTCATTGCCGACGACTACGCCGGCTACCTAGTGGTGCAATTCCACACCGCTGGCATGGAAAAGCACCGCTCGGCTATCCTCGATGCGTTTCAATCTCTGCTCGCCCCCCGCAGCCTGTACGAACGCAGCGACGTGGGCACTCGCCGCGCCGAGGGCCTCAACGACCGGCCCACCGGCCTACTAGCCGGCGCGCCACCCCCCGAGTTCGTCGAAATCACCGAACACGGCACCCGTCTTTACGCCGACCTCTATCGCGGCCAGAAGACCGGCTTTTTCCTCGACCAGCGCACCAACCGCTTCTACCTCCAGCAACTCGCCCGCGGCCAGCGCGTACTCAACCTTTTTTCCTATTCGAGCGGCTTTTCCGCCCACGCCCTCCAAGGCGGCGCATCCGGCACGCTCGACGTCGATATATCGCCCCAAGTCGTGCCCGTCGCCCGCCACACCCTCGCCGCCAACCGCCCTCAAGGCTGTTCTTCCGAGCTGTTGATCGCCGATGTCTTTCCCTTCGTAGAACAACTAGCCGACCGCGGCCCCCGCTACGACATCGTCGTCTGCGACCCGCCCTCGCTGATGCGCAAACGCAGCCAGTACAAACAGGCCATGGGCGTCTATACCAAACTCAATCGCAACGCCTTCCGCCTCATAGACGATGGCGGGCTACTGGTGACGGCTTCGTGTTCGGCGCGCATTTCCCCAGAGGACTTTTTCCAAATCGTCCGCCGCGCCGCCGCTGGCGCCCGAGTCCGCACCCGCATCCTCGCCTACAACCTGCACCCAGCCGACCATCCCATAGACCCCGCCTTCCCCGACGGACGCTACCTCAAGTGCATCTTCGCTCGGATCTCTCGCCGGTCCTAATCCGCCCGGCCAAAAGGAGACCTACCTATGCGACCCCTGATTGCCACTCGAAAAACGACGACGGGCTTATTCGCCATGGCGTGGTTGGCCTGCCTCAGCCCAAGCATCGGCTATGGTCAGCCGCTGGCCGAAGCCGGCAAAATATACTGGACGAATTCAGCAATAGGCATCCAGCGAGCCAACCTCGACGGCTCCAATCTCGAACAACTCGTCGAACCCGACTTGAGGCGTCCAGCCGAGATCGCAGTCGATCTACTGCGGGGCAAGATATACTGGACAGACAATTGGAACATCTATTACTCTGACCTAGACGGCTCCAATCTCAAACCCTTTATCGCCTTCGTAGATCATGATGATGAGGACTTTAATCGGGACCTGTTAGCATTGCAGGTTGAATGGATGGAAGAGGGGGTAAACGTCGCCAGCGGAGTAGTGAGCATCGCGCTCGATGTACTCGGCGGCAAAATATACTGGATCTCGCTTCTACCCGGATATGACTACGGCGATGGACATGTGGCACGGGCAGACTTAGACGGGTCCAATAGCGAAATCATTGATGGTTATCGGTCGGTGGGGGACCTTGCTCTAGATGCGGACCGAGGCAACGTGTATTATGCGGGATCTGGGAGGTATATAATCCGAACCGACCTCGATGGCCAAAACCTCGAGGACTTTAGGATTCATCTCTCAGATTATTCTGTAGAGACAGCCCTTGATCTGGACGGTGGCAAAATATACTGGACCAGCCAAGACATGCAGACAATTCAGCGAGCCGACTTGGACGGACAAAACATCGAAGAGGTGCTCGCGGTATCCGATGGCTATCCCGAACAAATCGCGCTCGACATGGACCGGGGCAAAATATACTGGACCAATCCAAGCACCCAGACAATTCAGCGAGCCGACTTAGACGGACAAAACATCGAAATTCTATTCAGCTTACAGGAAGACGCCCTCTATTCCCTCCACCAGGGCCCCCGAATAGGCATCGCCCTCGACGTAGAAGGGGGGAAAATCTATTGGGCCGACTCAAGACAGCGGCTTGTTCAGCGAGCCGATTTAAACGGACAAAATGTTGAAACCCTATTTGATCCAATCGTAAAGCAACCACACGGTATTGCCCTGCATCTGGACAAGATGTACTGGACCGACGCAGTGAAGGGGACGATCCAGCGGGCTGACCTAGACGGACAAAACCTCGAAGTCCTGATCCGCGGCTTAAATAGTCCTAGGGACATTGCCCTGCTAGCAGGGGGCAAAATCTATTGGGCGAGCGACGGGAAAATTCAGAGGGCGGACTTGGACGGCTCCAATGTCGAGTCTATCCTTACAGATTTGAGCCACCTCGGAGATATTGCCCTTGATGGCGTCCAGGGTAAGATCTACTGGAGGGAGAGCCACTTGAGAGAGCAGTGGGAACACACCATTCAGCGAGCGGACTTGGATGGACAAAGTGTCGAAACTATTATTGTCTCAGAAGCCTCTAGAATGGGAAAAATAGCTCTCGACATACTGGCAGGTAAGATATACTGGATAGAACTAGACATAGACGATCAAAACGTACAGACAATGAGAAGAGCGGGATTAGATGGCTCAAACGTCGAAACTATCGTCGTCAATAAGAGTTCGGCTTGGGACTACTACGGTGCCTTAGCTCTGGATCTAACAGGGAATAAAATATACTGGTCTGCTCGGGGCAGCGGCATTTGGAGGCATGGAGAACCTTCTTACTATTGGGCGCAATTCTTCTGGTCCAACTTGGATGGCTCCAACCTCGAAGATATATGGATGATAACAATACAAGATTATATATGGACACTACAAGATACATGGACACTATATAGAGGAACATCTATAGTACCAACAGACCTCGCTTTAGACATCTCCCATTCAACTTCGATCTCAACGCCTGTGCCCACCTCGCCAACACCTACCACCAGCGGCCTGTCGCCCAATTACCCCAACCCCTTCAACGCCAGCACCCAAATCGCCTACCACCTCGCCACTGCCGGCCCGGTGCGCCTGACTATCTACAACATCTTGGGCCAACCCGTACACACACTCGTCGATCAATTCCAAGCCGCTGGCTCCTACCAAGTCGGCTGGGACGCCCGCGACGCGCATGGCACGCTACTGGCCGCCGGCGTCTATCTGGTGCGCTTGCACTACCCCGGTGGCGAGCAGACCCGACGACTGCTCTTGCTCAAGTAGCAGCGCGGCCCACCACCCACTCGCTGCTGCGCCGAAGCGGCCCCCAACGCGTACTGGTAGAGACTTCACTCCTCAGCCAGTCGCTGCATTTCCGCCACGTTTTCCTCGAATACGGTCACGGAGTATTTCTCCCGTAAACCGCGGACATAGTGCACATAGCCTCGCTTGGCCTTGTCGATTCTTACGTAAGCCCGAGCCCGACGCTGGGCATCGGCGTTGTAGGGCTCTTTTTCCCGCCCTCGGCTTATTACCCTAAACACAGAATACCCCTCCCCGGTGGGCACAGGTCCACCTACTTCGCCGACTTCTAAATGCTGCGCTGCTTCGTAGATGCTCGGATAAAACGCTTGAGTGTAAACGTTGAGACGCAGATTGCCACTATGATGCAGCGCTTCCTCCCGCATCGTATGCTGCACGACTAGCGGGACTGCATCCGCTCCCTCTTGGAGTTCCCGCTTAAGGCGATGAGCAAGGGAATCGCTAGGCGCCAAAATTTCGGTCACCACAATCGTTTCGGGCGAGGTAAACTTCTCGGGATGGGCGTCGAAGAACGCCTGAGCCTCCTCATCGCTAGCGGTCGTATGCCGATCCACTTCGCGCTGCCGCAAAAGGCTGATAAGCAATTCCTCCCGTTTCCTGCTAAGAAAGTCCAAAAGTTCCGCATCCCGATCTAAGCCAAGAGCCTTGGCTGCTTGGAGAAAAAGGCGCTCCGGTATGAATATGTTTTGCAGCAGAGCCACAACCCGACTGCTGTCTGCCAATTCCCGCCGGGCGATGCGAATCTGCTGGGCACTCTGGAGAAAGTCGGCGAGCGCAATCTGTCCCTCTCTGAAGGTGCAGAGAGCTTTTTGACCCGTAGAATCGGACCAGCCAGCCTCATCATTGATCAGCAGCGGAATCCTGTGATACATGATCCTAGGGGCATATTCCTCTCTCAACGAATCGAGCAGAGCTTGGGTTCTAGTCGCCATTTTCCAAGATAGCAACTCTTGCCTTATTCTCTGTTCAGACGACTCCAACGGCACTGGGACGGCGTCCAGAACTTTAAAAACGACATACCCCTTTTGGCCTTCGTAGGAAAAAGGCACAGGCTGTGAGATTTCCCCTATTTCTAGATGGAAAACTTTTTCCGCAATGGTTGGCCTTGTTTGGTCTCTCAGCTTGTATTTGCCACTATCCCCGCCGTGCTCTCCGGTGTCTTGATGTAAGGAGTGCTCGCGGGCGAGTTGGTCGAAATCAGCACCGGCTTGGAGTGCTGCGATGACCTGTTGGGTTTCCTCCTTAGTCTCGACCATGATTCCACCTAGCCGGAGGGCGCGATCTCGGTGCGTAGCGCGATAGTGCCTGTGTAGTTCTTCATCGGTAACTAGCACCTTGTCAACGATCGCTCTTTTTTTATATAATTTGAGCAGGTGGGACTTTAGCTGCTCGTCCATCCGCTGCTGGAATACCGGATCGCCAGCGATATTCTGGGCCTGTGCTTCTCTGAGTAGGAGTTTTAGGTCTATCAGGGCTTCAAGCAGGTTCCTATCGATTTCTAGGGGGGTCTCACCCACTTGCATACCGGCAGCAACGCGGGACTTGAACGCCTTAAACTCCGCGGCAGCGATCGCCTCGCTCCCCACTATAGCGAGGATAGGTCTGGTCTTCGGCAACAGGTCAGAATCGTCGGCGAAGGCGATGGTCGAACTAACGGCTATGAGAAAGGTCAACAGATACTTTGGCATAAGCACCGCTTGGATTGAATTAGTTGGCTAGAATCTTCAAATTTATTGATTTTTTTCAGGCGATCAAATAGCTAAAAAATCTTTGGCGATCCGGTGGATAATTGGCTAGGTCAGGGATATAAACACTCAGTTTTGGAGTCGTTCACGATGTTAAAAAACACCAAATTCAACGACAGCGAAATGGCACGCATGGCGTCAATCCTGATTAAGTACTACCACTTTCACAAAAAACAAAAAGATATCGCTCAAGAGATGGGCATTAGTCCCGGTCTAGTAAACACGATCCTGTCCCAGGCCAAAAAGAATGGCTTTGTGCAAAACTTAATTTCCATGCCTAAAGAGAATGTGTTGGCCGCCCATGTCCAAGAATTGTTCGCTCCAACCATTCCAACACCTAACGCCATCGTGGTACCCTTTGCAAAAAATATATCTGGGCGAGAACGCCTGCGGGGAATCGGCGTAGCAGCAGCCCGCTACTTCGAAGCCATTGCGCGCGATGGCATCCACATCACTCTCGACGGGGGCGAGACGATCTTCTGCATGATAGAGGAACTGCGCCGGGCGTTTTCGCAGATCGAGGTGTACGGTGTCGCGGGCGGCCCGCAATACGATCCCTATACTTCCGTCAACCTGCTAGTCAACTGCCTGCTGGTCCAGTTCGGGGCAACGCGGATGAATCCCCATATCCTGCCAGGCCCTAGAGACAAAGATCTACCTATGTACAGGAAGAAGGCCGAGAATACTTTGAAAGCAGCCGCAAAAGCTGACGTTTTCTTTCTTGGTGTTGGTGCTTTAGGCCGCTTTCTTGCTAGGGCCAAAAGGAAGAACATAGACGATTTAGGCATAGACTACGAGAAGCTACAAGATCGGGGTATCGTCGGCATCAGTGCTTACTCGGCTTTCGATGCCCAAGGAGAGCATGTTGTCTGCGAACTAGACGAAAAGATCCTCAAGGTCGCACCTGAGCAAATCAAAAAAGCGGCCAGAAGCCGCAACCGGCACGTGGTCATCTTAGCCTACGGCCACCCCAAGGTCAAGGCTCTGCGCGCCATGTTAAAAGGAGGCTGGGGTAACTGTCTAATCACCGACAGCAGCACGGCCGAAAAGCTCCTCGATAACAACGAACACATTGCCCAGCACTTCACTCCGATCTAAAACCATAAGCCCGGTGGGCGGGTTTGGCCCCACTGTGAAAACAAACCCTGGAGCGATCGTGATATTGGGTTAAATTTATTCAATTTTCTTGAAATTTTTTCTCGATTCTCTTTATATTGTCTAAACATCGATGCTAAGCGGGTTTAAGTCTCTTTTGGCAATATATAGGCCCTAAACCCAGGTGATTTGCAGTGTTACACTTATCCAGACTAGTCCTGGCGGGACTAGCGGCGCTCGCCCCGATAACTAGTCGGTCGATGGCCGAAGTGGTCATCTTGGGTAGCAGTCGGGGCTTGGGCTGGGAAAGCGGCGGCGGTAGCATTCCGGCGACCGTCATCCGAACCGCTCGCACGGTCGAGCGCACTAATGCGCCGGGCGGTGTCATCGACTTTGACCCGCCAGACTGGCCCAACTGGATCTTTCCGCAACGCGCCGATATAACGGCCAATATCGCCGTCGGGGCCGACAGCGAAGAGCGGGGCGGCAGCATCCTTTCCCTCAACTCTTCCCGCGGAGCCGAGTTCGCCAAAATGATCGACGACGAGGCAACTACGGCCTTGGATCTGCGCCAAGCATCTCCCTTACTGGGCGTTATTATCGATCTCGACCTAGGCTCTCGATTTGGCGTCAACCGCTTCAAATTCTTCCCGCGCAATGCCGACCCCGACTATCTGGCGGCCGATTTTCCCTTTCAGAACAATTTTATTCGGGGTTTCGAGCTCTTCGTCAACGACGGCACTCCGCAGACCCAGCTCGAAGGAGTGCCGATCTTTGAGACCGTAGTCCTCAATACGCAGAACGACAAAGCAGTAGTCGACATCAGCATAGAACCACAGTACGTCCGCTTTATCCGGCTAAAGTCCCTAACTACGGTCGGTTTTGAAATCGCCGAATTTCAAGTATTCGGCATCGGATTCGTCCCCGAAGCTCGCTACGTTTCGAATGTATTTGATTTTGGCGACCTCGCGCTAGTCGGCAAGCTGCGCTGGCTGGAGGAGCAAGAGGGAGACACCGAGCAATCTAAGGTGGAGATCCGGACGCGCTCGGGATTAGATCCGCAGCCTATCGAATTCAACAAAATTCGTCCAGGCGAGCGCCTCTTCCGAGTGGGCGGCGGCACGGGCACCGATACCGGGATCAGCAGCAGCGTGTACCGGGGAGGCATCAACACCTCCCAAATAGAGGTGCCGTGGAAACAGGCTGAAGATGTAGAGGACGAAGAACTCAAAACGCTGATCGAGACCGTCTTGGACAACGACGCAATCGACGCGCGGGAAGCCTTTAGAGTCTTCAAGGAGTTGCCCTTGGCCAAGCAGGCCTTGATTACTATCGATCAGGGAGATTACAGCAGACTGAATAATGACGACAAAGGCGGCATTCGCGATGACCTGACCAACTGGAGCGATTGGTCTCCCCCCCAAGCAAGGACCGGGGTCGTTGCCAGCGAAGAACAACTAGCGAACACCGGCCTAGGCGTCCAAGTCTTCTCGCTCGTGCCGCGGCGCTACTTCCAGTTTTCCATCGACTTTTTCAGTGCCGATTTCAATGCCGCTACCGGCGTTGGCGGTCTGGCTTTTGAAGTGCTATCACCTCCCTTTGCCGCCGAACTAGTCTCAGAAATCGCGCCGCGTACCGCTATTTTGGGGCAGAGGACTGACTTTATGTACGCCGTGCGGAATCGCGCTAGACCCGGGCAAGACCGGGGGTTTGATCGCTTCGAAATCGATACGCCGGTGCGGGTGGAGTCAATTGGCCGGATCGAAATAGAGCAAGCGGACGGTACCGTACAGGAAGCTGACTTCTCAACCGCCTCTTTAGATGCACTGCCCCTAGCCCAGAACGGCTTCCATGTCGTCGAGGTGCGCGAGGACGGTTTCGTCATTGCCTTTAATCCCATCGTCGAAGACCGCACACTGCTCAAAGTGGCGTTTGCCGGCACCGTCTTGCGCTTTGGTACAACTTTTACCGGCCGGGCCCTACACAGTCAAGCGAATTCGACCATCGGCCAAGGGGTTATTGCCGGCAACGCAGCAGATTTGCGTCCGCTGGGTTTTGCCGATGGCGATCAGCAGCCTGTGGGGGCTCCAGTGGCCCGCAACCTCTCTGTAACCGGCCCCTTGGTCGGAGACTTACTAATAAACGTGCAGGCCAAGCCGGCTGTCTTTACCCCCAACGAGGATGGCCTCAACGACCGAACATTTATCCAATACGATATTACTAGCCTACGGCGACTCTCGCCGATTGCAGTGCGCATTTTCGACTTAGCTGGCCGTCTGGTCAGCAATCTTTACCAAGCCGAGGATCTCAGTGGCCGCTTTACCCGCTCTTGGGACGGCAGAGACGAGCAAGGCAATCTCGTGCCGCCAGGGCACTACGTATTCAGCGTGTCGGTGACGGCCGGGACCGGTAAAGCAGAACGAGCAGGCTTGGTTGGCGTGGTCTATTAGGTTTGGTCCAAACGCGACAACTTCAACCCGGGAGAGGAAGATTTAAAGTGAACATCGCCAACAACTGTCTCCTGAGCGGCCTGGCCTGTTTCCTACTCTGCGTTGGAGTACTAGACGCCCAGAGCACCGACCGGCAACGCGGAGGTAAGGTGAGTTTTGAGCTGCGGGGTCCCGGCGTGTTATTCGGGGCGCTCGATCCGGCCGTAAAAAAGTGGTACGTTCCCCAAGAGCTTTTCCTCGATTATTCTTGGCGCCAGTGGGAATACTCCAACTACGCCAGGGAGCCGTACCAGCGCTACGTCAACACCGCGCTGGAAGGCGGCTATTTCTACGATTTCTACGGCAATTTCATCGGCCATGGCTGGCTGATCTACGACTGGCGTCAGAATCAGCCCCAGCAACTGGGCAGCGGCATTTTCCAAGACACTCGTTTCAGCAGTTGGTTCAACTCAGTGACTGTCGGTGGCGACGCCAAAGGACAGTACTTCTACTCAATCACTGTCGGCAATCGCATCCGCACCACGCTCACCCCCATGACATTTTCCAAACCTACTTTTAACGGGGTCCAAATCGATTTTGCCTCCGATAAGTACCATGCTACCCTGCTGGCCTCGCGCATTAGCGATCCCATTTCTGGAGCAACCCGCGAACCTGTTGTTCGCACCAATCAGACGACCTTTTTTGGCGGTCGAGCGACCTTCCAAGTAGGCGACTTCGTAGAGTTGGGAGCAACGCTAGTCAACGCCCACAATGCCAACACGGCCCTCGACCTGTTCGGCGGCGACCTGTTTGCCGGCAATCTGACCAACGGCCAGAGCAGCACCCCGCTGACGGCTATTGCCATCGTCCTCAGCGACGATTCGCCCCAAGACGGCGAGGGCGGCACGGCTCTTTTCAACCACGACATGAGCATCGTCAGCCGAGATTTTGCGACCGATGAAGAGCGCGTTTTTACGCTCCAAGAAGTCACGCGGCCTGGAGCCGAATGGCCGATCGTCTTCGGGGGGTTTGTCCGGCCGGACTTTCTAGCCGCCGATGGGCAGGAGCGCATCGTCCTCAACTACGATTTTAACGACCCAGGCTATATCGGTCCAGACCCGACCACTATCGTCAAAGTGGAATTCGACTATCTGGTAGGAAACGATTTTAAGATAGAAATGTGGTCGGACCGACAAAGCGGCCGGCACGACATGCCGATCCCGCCGCTGAGCCCGGAAACCATCGCCCGAGATCGACCCGCGCTAGCGACGGTGCGCCGGGCCGCGGGCAATATCAAAGACACCTCCAACCTACAGCGGGTCCGTTTCGACTATGGCCTACCCACGGCTAACTTAGTAGGCGGCTTCTCCATAGAGGGGTCCGATATCTGGGGCATCGACTTCTATGGCGAGTGGGACCGCAACAAGCGCTTTACCCAGTATCCTAACGCCGCGCTCTTTAGCACCAACAAGGCCCACAAGATATCCTCGCAAGACGCTGACGCTTGGAACTTCAACCTCGCCAAACAAACCTATCCTTGGTTTTTCTATGCCGAGGGATACTCATTTGACCAAGCGTACGCTACTACGGCATTCATCGTCGACTCCAGAGGCGATGTCCAATACGACAATACGCAGCGCTATCTGTACGAGTTCGTCGAAGATAACGACGACCAAGACCGCTTTCCC
Organism: Candidatus Latescibacterota bacterium; assembly: GCA_965221515.1. GTDB lineage: Bacteria > Latescibacterota > UBA2968 > UBA8231 > UBA8231. Next base: position 488,352 of record OZ244897.1, on the reverse strand, counting down.
GACTGGATTCGCTTTGGCACGCTCAACGACCTGCAGATCTTTCCCGGCTGGGACGAGAACAACGATTTCATCAACGACTTCAATCAGAACGACAACGAAGCAGTAACCAATACCATTCCCGACTACGAAGAGCCTTTCCTGCGCTATGAAGTAGATCGCCCCGAATTCCTCTTTGGCATCGACTTAAACAACAACGCTTGGATCGACCGCTTTGAAGACGACGATTTGCCTGACTATCCCTACAAGCCCGACCGCCGCGGCTATAATATCTTCGCCGGTGTGCATATCACGCCAGATACGCGCCTGACCATCGGGCGGACGGATGAGGAGCAACCATCAGAGGGCCGTCACAACCAGACCAACTATCTGCTGCTGACCTTTGACGGCGATTACCCCAGCTTGGGACGAGTGCGCGTCTTTGACATGCTCAAACGAGCAGCAGATGCTATCGCAGACGACCGGCGCGAACCGGCACCCTACCTAGAATCGGCGGTCATCCAGCCCCTAGTGCCCGACCTGCTACCGGCTCAGAACAGTTGGATCAACACGCTGTGGATCGGGTTCGATTACAAAGGCATTAGGGATCTCAATTTCGTCAACAAACTCAAATACGAGACCTTCCACCAGCAAGAAGATCGCCCACGCGACATCGAGGGACGCTCGCTTCGGGATAGGTCTAGTCTGTTCGGTCTAGTGAACAAAATCGACTATTTGTACCGATTGGGCCGCCTCGATCTACAGCCCAAGTTCAAAAGCGAATACTTGCGGCGCACGCCCTTCCTCGCCGCCGAGCAAGAGCTGCGTAGCTGGACGGGCACGGCGGTGCTGCTGGCTCGGCTCCCCATCCTGCGATATACCGTCCTTGAAGGAGGTTTGGAAGTTCTGCGATTTAGGGATTTGTGGGTGGACGAAAAGGAGATGCTAGACCAAGGCATCGCCGGCCAGACTGGAGACCTGAACTCAACTACCATCGCCATCCAGCTAGCCAACTCCTCGGCCTACCAAGGCTACCAGCTAACCACCCTACTGGGCCTGCGCTTTAGTCGCATTGGAGCGGAGCGGGTGATACGCAAAGATCCACGCGCCAATCCATCGCTATTCGAAAAGGATATAGAGACTAGCAACCAAACCGTCACTTTTATAACGGTCTATGCCGGTTTAGACTGACCATGACCCCGGGCTGCACGTTACCTATTTGCCACTTTTTAAAAGCCCTGACGCTGATTGTCGTCCTGGCTTTTCCCCTCGCCGCCGGGCAGGACTACGGCAACCGCTTAGGCCGACAGACGAGTGGCCAGACGACTTATACGGCGGTGGGGCCGAGCATTTTGCTAGACGCCTTAGACCCGAGCGTCCAGCGGTGGTATTTGCCCCAAGAATTATTCGCCGAGTACGGCCGCCGCCAGTGGCAGTACACTAACTACGCCCAAGAGCCCTACCAGCACTATCTAAGACGCCAACTTGAAGGGATTCATTTTTACGACGATTTCGGCTCGTTTGTCACCCGAGGCTGGATCATCTACGATTGGCGACAGACCCGCCCGCGCCCCTTCCAGAGCAGCCAACTGACCAAGCCCAGACGCTACGAAACTTGGTTTCAGCGCCTGGTTATCGGCAAAGACAGGAGCGGAAACTACGGCTACTCAATCCTCATCGGCGACGAGCTCAATGCCACCTTAACGCCCATGACGTTCCGCAAGGCCGGCTTCAACGGGATCGCGACCAGCCTAGTGAGCGATCGCTTCCGGGCCACCGGGCTGTTTTCGAGAATTTCGGCCCCAATCGTCGAGATCGATTATCTGGCCCCCACAGTGGCCCTGTCTAATTCCACCAACCTTTCAGCCGGACGATTCGAAGCCGACGTAACCGATTTTCTGACTTTGGGCCTGACCGCAGTGAATTCCCACAACGTCCGCGGCTCGCGGGAAAGCTTCAGGGACAATCCCTTTAAGGGCATGCTAACTGCCGGGCAGCTAAGTAGGCAAACGAACTTGCTAGTCGTGCGTCTCAGCGACGACTCGCCAGCCGACGATGAAGGTGGGGCGGTGCTTTTTAGCGAAGACGTAGAGATCACCACCACCCTGCTTCAGCCGATCGAGGTCGCCGACAGCATACAGGTGGTGCCCATCGATACGGTCATTACAGGCAGCAGCATCGGCTTCCACGCGGCCCGCGAGGGCGGCAACGTACGCGACGGGTTCCTCACGGCGGACGGAGCCGAAAGTATTACACTCAAATACGTCCTCAGTCCTAGCGAAACCGAAAGCGAAGAAGGCAGCCTGCGCTTTTTGTTGCAGCGACATTTCAAGCTGACGTTAGCCGAAGCCGCAGACGCCATAAACGCCATCAGCAACGTCCGCTTCCGCTTGGTGCTGGCCAACGACTACCGAGTCGAGGTGACTTCCGACCGGCAAACCAACCTCGATGGCCAGCCGCAATTTCTCCTAGTCGAGCGCGCCGTCGGCAACATCAAAAATCGCTTGAACCAGCGCCAAGTGGTTTTCGAGTACGGCCTACCCACCGCCCAGCTGATCTACGGTATTACTGCCGAAGTGCGAAATTTCTATGGTTTCGACTTCTACGGTGAATTCAATCTCAGTACCCAGTACCGCAAATATCCGGCCATCAACCGCCAAAAACACCGGGCCATTGCCGGTACTGCCGGCGACCGCCAGGCCATCGGCTGGATGCTCAACCTGAGCAAACGCGTCGGTCCTTGGCACTTGTTCGCCGAAGCCTTCGGCATGGACGACGAATACAGCACCAGCGTCAAGCCAGTAGATGGCCGTGGCCTAGTTGACTTTTCACCCGAGGCCACTAATCGTCTGTACGACTTTGTCGATGACAACGACGACAACGACCGTCATCCCGACCAAACTCGCTTCAATCAGGGCAGCCTAATCCCAATTCCAGGTCAGACCGCGTTCTCGATCCGCGCGGAGGGCGTAGCCGATCCAGCAGTCTTTCCCGGGTACGATGAAAACGGCGATTTCATCTCCGATTTCAACCAAAACAGCAACAGTGAGCGGCCCAACTTCTTCCCCGACTACGACGAACCGTTTCTGCGCTACAGTTCGGACCGCCCCGAGTTCCTCTTCGGCATCGACCTGAACAACAATGGCTGGATTGACCGCTTCGAAAACGACGACTTGCCAGACTACCCGTACAAAAAAGATCATTGGGGCTACAACCTCTACAGCAGCGTCCAAATCAATCCCACCGTCAAAATGACTCTGGGGCATCTAAACCAAGTGCAGCGCAAGACCGACCGCCGCAATAAGACTACCTACGGAATTTTCGCCCTAACCAGGGACTGGCCGACTGGGGGCCGAGTGCGAATTTTTGATATGCTCAAAAAGGCCGAGGACGACATTCTCGATCCACTCTCCCAGTGGATCATGCCCAGTCCGCTGTTCGGGCAGGCCGGAGAGACCAGCGGCAGTAACGTGGCGGTGCCCGATCTACTGGCGGCTAAGAACACTTGGATCAATACATTCTACATCGATTGGGAATATGCCAGCCCACGTCAGTGGAGTACGCGGCACCGATTCAAGTGGGAGGTTTTCAGGCAGCGGGCAATCGACAACGAATTCTCGCTGGACGAAGCAGGGAACATCTTTTTAGCTGAGCAGGAGAATCGGCTAGCGGATTTTGCCCCCTTGGCAGCGGAGCGTCTCGCTGGTCGCCGGACTTCCGGCATGGTAGGGCTAATTGACAAAGTAGATTGCAGTTTAACTTGGCAAGAACTAACGTTTTTGCCCAGGTTCAAAAGTGAGTTCCTCCACATCGTGCCCTTTGCGCACAACGAGGATACGCAGCGGACTTGGGACGCTCTCTTTTTCTTGTTAACCGAAGTGCCTTTTTTGCAAAACACCCGCATCCAGCTAGGCTTGGAGCAAAGACTATTCTACAATCTCAAAGGGCAGGAGGACCACTTGCCTACTGGCACTTTGACCGGGGATTTTCGCGGCACCGTCTTAGCCTTACAACTATCGGCTACCCACCCGTACGCCGGGTACTCTTTAACCACGCAGTTGGGGCTGCGCTACGACAGGCGCTCCTTGGAAGCGGCCACCGATGAACGCAAAATACGGACTTCGGGACTGGCCTTCCTGTCGATGTTCGCCGGCTTGTAAAAAGGGACTGGAAACATGAGACATATTCTATGTGCGTTGGTTCTGCTGCTGACTGGGACGATAGGATGGGCTCAGCAGCGGGGGCATCGAATCGGCAGCGCCGAAGTCCTGGTCCATACCCAGAATCACTGGCAGAACTGGGAGTTCCCCGCCGGAACCGTGGAGATTTCTGCCACCGGCACCGTGCGGCCCCGTCAATTGCGGCGCGGGACCAATGCGGTGGACGATATAGTCGAATTTCTCCGGCGACATCCGCCGGGTGATTTAGCCAAGAAAGCCCCAGAACAAATCAGCCTGACTGATGCCATCCAAGCCGGTTCCAATCCAGAGGATGTAATCCACGTCCTAGATGGCGACCTTAGTACTTACTGGGAGCCCGATCCTCCGCAAAATCCCGACAATCTCACTGCGGAGTGGTGGTTCACTGTCGATTTAGGACGGCTCGTCTTCGCTAAGAAGATAGTGGTGCGATTTGCCCAAGAGGGCGATCCGTTTCTCTTGTTTGAACTACTCGTGACCGACGGGCAGAAACGACCCCAGTTTCCGCGTCCCACCTTTAGGACTGTACTTCGCACGCTACAGCCCAACACAAGCGAAAGGCTCTTCGAGGTTGATCTAACAGACAGTGAAGTAGAGGGTGAAGCGGTGCGTTTATTGCAAATGCTCGTCAGCGGCAGCAACCTAGACCGAAGCCAAGAACTTACTCAGCAAGAATACAATGCGCTGTCGGCCGCCGATCGAGGCGCGATTGAATACTACAAGCGTCTGCCCGACAAAGGCAGCTTCAGAGTCGAAAAGGAGATTTATCAACAACTGTCGGTGGAGCAGCAGGGGGCCGTTCGTCATTTCCGGCGCGAGCGACCGCGGCTAGCAGAAGTGGAGGTATGGAGCGAAGGAGATGAGATAGTCGGCGGCGCTATCGAACGAGGTGGCCGGCTATCGACTAACCAGCCGGCGGCGGCCACCGGCAACTTCGTCGATGGCGACCCAAACAGCAAGTCGCGGCTGCCTTGGGGGGTGCCAGACCCGACCAGAATTGGTGAGGAGATACAATTGGTCGTCGATCTGGGTTCGCATTTTTGGCTCGATACGCACCGCATGGTTTTCCAAGGAGAGTCTTTCGCCGAATACACCGCCGAGATCTCAGACGGTTCCCTAGCTCCGGACGGCAGCCTGAAGTGGGACAAACTGCTACAGCGCCAGCACGAGATCACCTATAAGAATTTTGAAGTCAATACCTTCTCGCAGGTAATGGCGCGCTTTTTTCGCCTGAGATGGTTTCTAGCTGGCCTGGAAGGAAGTGCCCAGCTAGCCGAACTACAGCTTTATGGCGCAGGATTCCAACCGAGGGTTTTCCTAGAGTCCGATTTGATCCGTCTGGGCGGCAGCCGCAATCTGCTCTCCATTGAGTGGCAGGCGGACACCCCCCTAGGTACGGAGGTGCTAATTCAGACGCGCAGCGGCAGTCAATTGGATGAAAAGCTGCACTACTTTCACAAAGACGGCACTGAGCTGACTAAGGAAAAGTACGAAGACTTGTTGTCGCTTTTCAGAGGTGATATTATTGCCGAAGATATGCCGGGCAGCGACTGGAGCGACTGGAGCGAACCCTACCGCGAACCGACCGGCAGCCCAATCACTTCGCCTTCGCCGCGCGAATTCCTCAAAATACGGGCGACTCTGCTGTCAGAACATCCCGAACTCCACGCCGCGCTCCAATCGATCCGGCTGCGCTTTGTCGATCCTGTAGTCCGTCGACTAGTCGGCGAAATCGCGCCATTTGCAGTGGACTCGCTAGGAACGGAACAAGTCTTTTCGCTCTACTTGGAGCCTCAATTCTCGGCCCGAGATTCCGGCTTCGACGAATTGCTCCTCCTAGCCCCATCCGATATGAATCTACAGTTCGTAGGTCTGTACAGGAACGACGGGGAGTCAGCGGTGGCAGGAGTCTCGGTTGTACCCACCCAAGCCGACAGCCTGCGGCTGGCCTTTCCAAGCATAACACCCAATCAGGACATTGACCTACTGCGGCTCGATTTCAAAACCGCGCTTTTTGCTTCCGGTGCTGTTCTGCGTCTAGCCGTCCGCAATAGCACTCAAGGCGAGGACACGTGGCAGCGGGCAGATCCGGGCGATGTCCTAGCGTCAGTCCAAGGAAATACGATCACGATAGTGAGTACGCTCAAGGACAAGAAGCTGATCGCCGGAATCGAGGTGCGACCGCTCGTCTTTACCCCCAACGGCGACGGGATCAATGACGAAGTGGTTTTCTCGTTTCGGGTCACTCGTTTGAGTACTTCTAGCCCAGTGGAAGTAACCATTTGCGATCTCAGTGGTCGGGCCGTGCAGCACTTAGCCGAACAACGCCCCTTGAGCACGGGAAATTACGAGCTCAGCTGGAACGGCAGAGACCGCGACAACATTATGGTGCCGCCGGGAATCTACTTTGCTCGGCTGCGGATCGCGACTAATACATTCGGAGCGGTCGTCGGCGACGAGACTATCGTGCGCTCGGTAGGCGTAAGCTACTGATCGGCTGCGGCGGCCAACGCGGTTGCAAGACTTTGCTACAAGCTATTGCGGCAACAGCTCGGGTTGCCGCGGGAAGGAGTAATAAGTACGGCCGTGACAAGCGCGCGTTTTTTTTATAAGCGGTGGGTTGTGCTGCTAGTCTTGCTCAGCGCAGGCTATGGAGAGCACCTTACAGCCCTCACTATCTATCGAATCGGCGGCGAACATCTGCCTGCTCCCGCCGAAGAGATACCACACGAGTTTGTGCAGCTATCTTGGGAAGCGCTAGCAGAAAATCTGTACGGCAGCGCAGAATTGATGCAGGTCCGTTCCGACTCGATCGCTCCACTGCGCCTTGATCCCAATCTCAACCTCACGCCGCTCATCAAGGAGCGCGGCGGCGAGATAGAAAACTTGAGTTTCCGCGGCTGGGAAAAGCATGGCGATGAAGATGCCTTGATATTCGACCAAGATCTGAGCACCATCTACCTAGGAGACGGCCGCTTCGCTTCGTATTCGGCTACCGAAAAAAATCTACTTTTCGATTTTGGCGGTCGGGTGATCCTCCACCGGGTCCGCTTCTATCCGCGCGACCAGTTCTCAAGCGACCGATTTGTGCAGAAGTTCAAGATCGGTATCAGCGACGGGGATTCACTCAAAGATGGTACGCGAGAATTTAACGTCCTCTTCCGCGTATGCCCCAGTTGCCCTACGCAGAGTGCCGGCGACTTCGACTTGATCTACGATATCAGCGAAAACACCGAAGCCGTCGTCGATTTGCAACTACCGCAGATCCCTTCCCGCAAATTGGTCTTTCAGGCTTTTGAAAATACCCGCAATGTCTGGGAGATCGCCGAGTTCGAGATCTACGGTATCGGCTACGCACCCTTTGCCAGCTATGTATCTAATATCATCGACTTGGGTGCTCCGGCCACTCTGGGCAGGATAGCATGGTCCGGCCGCGTTGACCCGGAGGCCAGAGTCGAGCTGAAGTCGCGCAGCGGCGACGATGCCGAACCCAACACGTACTGGCGCTTCACCGAGCGGGGCAGCGAGCGCACCCGCCTAGATGCCAACGGCGCAGAACTGACTAGGCCAACCTACCAGAAACTATCGTTTAACGAAAAGGCCGGGATTACGCACGACGGTGAAAACTGGAGCTTCTGGTCGGCTCCATACGACTTCCAAGCGATGAGTAGCGCTCTAGTCAGTTCCAAACCACAGCAGTTTATCCAATTCCAGATCGACTTTACCTCTACGGTGCAAGCTGGCGCCCGGCTGGATTACCTTCAGTTTGGGGTATCGCTGCCGCCGGTGGCCAGTCAAGTTCTCGCTGAGATTACTCCGGTGGCAGTGCCGGCGGGCGAAGAGTCCAGTTTTACCTACAAACTACGCCCGCAAATTGCCCCCGATGATCTGGGTTTCGATAGCATCGAGATCGACGTAGCCGGAGCCCTTAAAGGTGTGGACGCAGTGCGCATTAGCGGCACCTCGGTGGAATTCGAGATAAAGCGTCTGGCAGACAACGGGTTTACCGTGCAGTTGCCGACAATCGCTTTTGCGCGCACAGGTGAGTTGATCGAAGTAGATTTTCGCGCCGAGGTCTTCAAATTCAGTACTATCTTCGCCGGACGGGTCTTCGACAGTACGCGACCACACGAAATGCACCAGGCCGTAGCACCCGGCGACGCGGACCCACTAACTGACACCAATACCCTGACGGTGGACCTGAGCCGGTTGCGACCGGAGACGATCTGGAACTTGCGACTTTCCCCGGCGGCTTTTACCCCCAATGGAGACGGGATTAACGATGCGGTGCAAATCGTTTACGACCTGTTAAATTTGACCAGCCCAGCGGCGGTAGCGGTGGAACTATACGATCTGGCAGGCAGACAACTGGCAACTATACATCGGAGCGAGGCCCGGAGCGGCCGCTTTTCGTTTAGCTGGGATGGTCGCAACAGCCAAGGCGAGATCGTGCCCCTGGGTATTTACCTTCTGCGCCTGGCGGTCGATGCGGGCAAAGGCCGCGATTCAGCACAGCGCGTCATTTCCATCGCCTATTAAAACGTAGGGGCGCAGGCCGCTGCTGAGAGAGCGACTTATGCGATACGGCCTTCAGCCTACGCATAAAAAAACTGTGCCCGGATTGGCCGAGCACAGTTTTTTAGCAATCGCAAGATACAGCGGGAAAGTTTACTCCATAAAATAGGATTTGATGCTGCCCCAAGTGTCGCTCTCGACCGAGGTCGGCAAACGTTCCTCGTCAACTGGCAGCAGCACGAAATCGGTAAACGAACTAGCATTTCCGAATACATCGTTCTGGCCACCGAGTATGAAACGACCGAAGCGTTTGTCTTCTTGCGACGGACTTATATCGTTGTCGATGACTGCGATTCCCAGGCCGATAATTTCGAGCTCGACGAGGTCGTGTTGGACGCTTTGTTCGGGCCCTTGGAAGTTGAAGTCGTCCCATGCTACGGTGTACCACTCGGCTTTCAGCGTCGCCTGAGTGCCGTGGGAGCCGTCTAGCGTAAACGAATCGGCGCAGCAGGAATAAGGCTCTTCATCGTGCCAAGTCGAAGAGTTCATCCAGAACCAGTTCCAACCTTCCGGCTCGATGGCTGGCCAGCGATAGTGATAAGTCTGCGCCTGGGCCCCGTCCATCCGCATGAGCTCTTCTTCGGGCAGCCCGCGGTCTAGGGTGAAAAACCAGTCGCCAGAGTGGTCGGCATCCACGCCGATCTCGATGCTATCATCGTTGCCTGAATCGCCAAAACCGCCTCCATCGCGGTCCCACAAATCGTCAAAGCGATCAATGACGTAGTAAAGGCGGTCGGTTTCGTCGTGCCAAGAGACGGCAACGCGGAACCACATGTCGGATACATCAATTTCCTTAGTGGTGCCCAAGTCGCCGCCGAAATCCTGCTCGTTGATCTCGATCCATAGTTCCTCGGGTAACACCTCCCATTCGGAGATATCGCCGTCGAGGACGGGCAGATGGGAGGTGGGCCATTGCCAAGCACCCAACACCTTGTCTTCAGGGACGTGGGCAGAAACCACATTGGCCAAAGCAACCAACCCCACCGCTACAATCGAAAGGCTTTTCATCATGATTCCCTCCTCTGTTTATGGCACTGCAAAATATAAATACGATACAATCAAGTCAAGATATATTTAATTTTTTTAAAAAAATTCAGCGTTGATCAAAAAATTCCTGCGCCAGCTAGCGGTTCGAGCAGTTGGCAATGAACGTCCAAGCCCAATTTAGCCAGTCTGAACAAGGGCGATTGTCAGCATCAACACCATAGGTCTGCTCCTATTTCATGCGCTCATGCCACACAGCCAGATCGCCCTCGACGAAATAAAGGACGCGCTTCGGGCAAATCCCGCATCCATCGCCCTTCCTTGACGCCCCCCAACAAAACGCTTATCCTCGTTGCAATATGTCAACCCGCATCGCTGTCTAAATGAAGAACCTCTCCGCAGACCTGCGCCTCAAACTCGACGCCCTGCCCAACGAATCCGGCGTCTATATTATGAAAAGGCGCGACGGGCAGATCATCTACATCGGCAAGGCCAAAAGCCTGCGCGACCGGGTGCGCTCGTACTTTCGCAGCTCGGGCGGCGATGGGCGGCGGCAGTTCAAAGCCCTAGTCCGCAACATCGCCGACATTGACTACATCGTAACCAGCAGCGAGCAGGAAGCCCTCATCCTCGAAGCCACCCAAATCCGCACCCACAAGCCGCGCTACAACATCCTGCTCAAAGACGACAAAAAATACCCCTATATCCGCATCACCGCCGAGCCTTTCCCCCGCATCTTCTCCACCCGCGACATAGTCCGCGACGGCTCGCGCTACCTCGGCCCATACAGCAACGTCCGCGCCATGCACACCACCATCGACACCATGCGCAAGGTCTTTCCCATCCGCACCTGCAACGCCCAGCTGCCCTCCGACAAAGTGCCGCTGTGCCTCGAATATCACATCAAGCGCTGCGAAGGCCCGTGCGAAAACCTCGTCTCGGTCGAAGACTACCGCAAAACCGTCGAGCGAGCTGTGCGCTTTTTGCGCGGCCAAAACGCCGAAGTCATCCGCGAACTGCACAAGCGCATGACCGAAGCCGCCCAAGACATGCGTTACGAAAAAGCCGCCCGCTTCCGCGACCAACTCCAAGCCCTAGAATCCATGCGGGCGCGCCAAAAGGTCGTCCTCGACGAGCCCGTCAACCGCGACATCCTCGGCCTAGCCCGCAGCGACGACGAAGCCTGTTGCAGCGTCCTCGAAATCCGCGAGGGCCGCCTGCTCGGCAAAAAGCACCACTTCCTCGGCGGGGTCATGGAGTCGTCCGACGGGGAAATCCTCTCGGCTTTTGCGCGGCAGTTCTACCTACAAAACGACTTCGTTCCGCCCCAAATCCACCTACCAGCCCAGCTCGCCGACGCCGACGCCGTAGCCGCTTGGCTGTCGCAAAAGGCCGACGGCAAAGTCGAGTTGGCCACTCCGCAGCGCGGCCCCAAGGCGCAAATGCTCGACATGGCCGCCAAAAACGCCGGCCAAATGCTGGCCGAACGCCAGCTCAAGCGCGAGTTGAAGCGCGACCGCATCCCCCAATCGGTCTATGCCCTCCAGCGCGACTTGCAATTAGCGGCTCTGCCCCGCCATATCGAAGGCATCGACATCTCCACCTTCCAAGGGGCGCACCCGGTCGGCTCAGTGGTCTGCTTTATCGACGGCCGGGCCAAGCGCAGCCAGTACCGCTACTTCAAAATCCGCGACCTCGCCCAGCCCGACGACTACGCCGCCATCCACCAAGTAGTCCATCGCCGCTTCCGCGGCCTAGCCGAGCGCAACGAGCCGCGGCCCGATTTGCTGCTCATCGACGGCGGCCCAGGCCAACTCGCCAGCGCAGTCGCCGCCCTGCGCGCCCTAGACATGGCCGACCAACCCGTCGTCGGTCTCGCCAAGCGCTTCGAAGAAGTATTCCTACCCGACCGACGCGATCCCCTGCTGCTGCCCAAGACCTCGGCTAGCCTGCGCCTGTTGCAGATACTGCGCGACGAAGCCCATCGCTTCGCGCTCAAAAACCACCGCCAGCAACGCACCAAGAGCGTGCTCAGCTCGACCTTGGACCACGTCCCCGGCATTGGTCCGCAAAAGCGCAAGGCCCTGCTGGTGGCCTTTGGCTCGGTCAAGCGCATCGCCGCCACACCGGCTGAGCAAATCGCCGCCCTGCCCGGATTTAGCCGCAAACAGGCCGACGCCTTGCTGGCTCATCTCAATGGCCCGAATCATGGCCCGCCCAAAATCCGCTCCTGAACGCCTACTGCCAGCCGGCCTGTCCGTCCCTTGCCAGCGCTTCCTCAAGACCATGGAGCACGACCATGGGCTGACGGCCAACACCCTCGACGCCTATCGCCGCGACCTCCACCGCTATTTGCATCACCTATCCGCTCAAGGCGTCGAGTGCCTAGAAACGGTCCAACACCAGCACATCGCCCATTTGCTCCACTCGCTGCGCGACGCCGGTCTCACCCCTTCGACCGTAGCCCGCAATCTCACCTCGATAAAGCGCTTCCACCAGTATTTATTGCTCAAAGGCGCGACAACCCACAACCCAGCCGAACTGCTCGACTCGCCCAAACTAGAGCGCCGCCTGCCCGACGTCCTCTCGGTCGAGGAAATCGCCGTCCTCCTCGCCGCGCCCGATCCCGACGAGCCGCTAGGCCAGCGCGATCGGGCCATCCTCGCCGTGCTCTATGCCACCGGCATCCGCGTCTCCGAACTGACCGCGCTGCAACAGGAGGCCCTGCTGTTGACGCGGGGCCTCATCCGCATCCGCGGTCGGCGCGAGCGCATCGTGCCCATCGCCGCCAAAGACGCGCGCACGCTCAGACACTACCTGCGCCAAGGCCGCCGGCACCTGGCCCGCCCCGACTCCAGCGACCACATCTTTCTCAACGCCCAAGGTGGGCCGCTCTCGCGGATGAGCGTGTGGAAGATCATCAAAACCGCCGGCGACAAAGCCCGTATTGACCGGGAAATCAGCCCCCACACCCTGCGCCACTCCTTTGCCACCCACCTGTTAGAAGGAGGCGCTAATCTCCGCGCCGTCCAAGAGCTGTTGGGCCACGCCGACATCTCCACCACTCAGATCTACACCCACCTCGACCTCAGCTATCTCAAAGAGGTCCACAAGACCTACCACCCCCGAGGTTAAATGGATCCTCAGCTAGTCGTCGCCACCCAACTTAACAAGTATTTCTCCTCCGGGGTCCAAGCGCTGCACGGCCTCAACCTAGCCATTGACCGCGGGCAATTCGTCTCCATTGTCGGCCCTTCCGGCTGCGGTAAATCCACCTTCCTCCGCCTGGTAGCGGGCCTCGACGAGCCCACCAGCGGCCAACTGCGCGTCGAGGGCCACGATCCACTCGGCCTCGCCTTCGTCTTCCAAGACGCCACGCTGCTGCCTTGGCGATCGGTTGCCCACAACATCACGCTCCCCTTAGAATTGCGCCGCGAAGCCGCAGCCGAGCGCGTCGCCCAGACGCTTGAACTGGTGGGCCTGACCGACTTTGCCGACGCCTATCCAGCCCAGCTATCCGGCGGCATGCGCATGCGGGTCTCCATTGCCCGCGCCCTGGTGACCCGCCCCCAGCTTTTGCTCCTCGACGAGCCTTTTGCTGCGCTCGACGAAATTACCCGCCAGCGGCTCAACGAGGAACTGTTGCGCCTGTGGCAGCAAGACCGCTGGACCGGCCTGTTCGTCACCCACAATGTCTCCGAAGCCGTGTTCCTCAGCCAGCGGGTTTTGGTGATGAGCGCCCGCCCCGGCCGCATTCTCGCCGACGAGGCCATTGCCTTTCCCTATCCGCGCACCTCGCACCTGCGCAACGACCCGCAATTCATCCGCCACACCAGCGCGATTTCGCACCATCTCGCCCGCGCCGACCAGCCATGCGCCCCCTGCGATACCTAACGACCAACGCCCTGCCCCCGTTGCTGTTTTTTGCCCTAGTCCTCGGCGCGTGGCAAGCGGCGGTCGCGCTGTTGGCCATCGAGCCTTTCATTTTGCCCGACCCGCTGCGCGTAGCCCGGGCCATAGCCGACAACTTGCCGCGCCTTTTGTCGGCCACGCTGCTGACGGCCTCGGGCGCCCTGTTGGGCTTTGCCTTGAGCTTTGTCGTCGGCTTCCTAATCGCGCTGCTTTTTTCTCAATCGCGCCTCATTGAGCGCAGCCTCTACCCCTACGCCATTTTCCTGCAAACCATGCCCATCGTCGCCATCGCGCCGCTGATCGTGCTGTGGATCGGCTACGGCTTACAAGGCGTGGTCGCCGTGTCCTTCATCATCTCGCTGTTTCCAGTCATCGCCAACACCACCGCCGGCTTGACCCGCGTCGATCCCCAGATCCTCGACTTTTTCGCCCTCAACCAAGCCAGCCGCTGGCAGGTGCTGTTTAAGCTGCGCGTCCCCGGTGCGGTGCCGCAGATGCTCGTTGGGGCCCGCATTTCCAGCGGCCTGTCGGTCATCGGCGCGATTGTCGGCGAGTTTTTCGCCGGCTACGGCACCGAAGATTTTGGTCTCGGCTATCTGATTATCCTCACCAACGGCCAAGCCAAAACCGACTACCTCTTCGCCTGCATCCTATTCTGCACCGCCCTCGGCTTGGTGCTGTTTACCACCGTGGGGGCATTGAGTACCTTTTTGCTCAAACGCTGGACCGGCTCACCGGCCTGAGCCGCCATTACTCACCCGAAGGGGAACATCGCATGATCTGCTACCTGTACTCGCTTTTAATCGCTTTTTCCGCGCTCGCCGTTTGCGCTGTCGAAGCCGACGCCTCGCCCGAGGTGCAACTGGCGCTCAACTGGTTCCCAGAAGCCGAACACGGCGGCTTTTACGCAGCCGATATCCACGGCTACTATCGAGAACACGGCGTGGTCGTCAACATCCTCGGCGGCGGCCCAGACGCGCCCGTCATTCAGCGCGTGGCCACCGGCGCAGTGGCCTTTGGCGTCACCAACGCCGACGATGTCCTCTACGCCCGCACCCAACAAATCCCGATCGTCGCGCTGATGGCCCCCTACCAAGTCAACCCGCGCTGCATCATGGTCCACGCCAGCTCGGGCATCGACTCCATCGCCGCCATTGCCAACATCACCTTGGCGATGTCAAACCGCCCGGCCTTTTCCCACTACCTGCGCTGGAAATACCCGTTTGAGGGCGTCCAAATTGTCCCCTATCCGGGCAACGTCACGCAATTTCTCGCCGACCAAAACTTCGCCCAACAGGGCTACATCTTCAGCGAGCCATACGTCGCCAAGGCCAAAGGCGGCGATCCCAAGACCTTGCTGGTGGCCGACATCGGCTTCAACCCCTATGCCAGTGTGCTCATCACCACCCAAGAGCACATCGCGGCCGATCCCCAACTCGTCGCAGCCGTCGTCCAAGCCAGCGTCAAAGGCTGGGCAAAATACCTCGCCGAGCCAGAGGCAACCAACCGCCATATCAACAGCCTCAACCCCGAAATGGGTCTGGACATTCTCGCCTATGGGGCCGCCGAATCCGCCGCCATGGTGCTCGATCGGGTCGCCCAGCAACACGGCCTCGGCCACATGACCTTGCAGCGCTGGCAGGAGCTATTAGCACAAATGGTGGCCGCGGGCCTAATCGAAGCAGGCGTCGTGGACGCCACCACGGCTTTCACTAACCGCTTTTTGCCCTAGCTGTTGGCCTTTTTGCAGGACATTGCGCTCGGCCGCTACCTCGCGCTCGATTCGCCGGTTCACCGCCTCGATCCGCGCACCAAATTGGGCGTTGTTTTCGCCCTGACGCTGGCGGCTTTTGCCGCGCCGAGCGCACTCGCTTTGCTGCTACTTGGCAGCTTCCTGCTTGTGGCCATCGCCTTGGCGCGGGTGCCTTGGCGCCTCATCCTGCGCCAGTTCAAAGCCTTTGCTTGGCTCTTCCTGTTCACGTTTGGCCTCCACGCGCTGCTCACGCCTGGGCGGCCCGTTTTGCCGTTGCCCTTTTCCGACCACGTGCTGACCGCCGAGGGCTTGCGCTTGGGTGCCTTCTTCACCGCCCGGCTAGCCGCCGCCGTGGTCGCCGCCACGCTCTTGACTTTAACTACGGCACCGACCGAGATAACTAGCGGCCTAGAGTGCTTTTTTAACCCCTTGCGCCGCTTCGGTTTTCCGGCTAGCGATCTAGCGCTGATGATCGCCATTGCCCTGCGGTTTATCCCCGTGCTGCTCGACGAAGCCGAGCGTCTGCGCAAGGCCCAACTGGCGCGTGGGGCCGATTTTGGCGGCTCTGTTCTACGCCGCATCAAAAACCTCGTGCCCCTCCTCGTGCCCCTCCTCGTCGCAGTCTGCGGTCGGGCCGATCGCCTCGCCTTGGCCATGGAGAGTCGCTGCTACGCCAGCCGAGCCATACGCACGCACTATCGCCCGCTGCGCTTTGGTCGCGCCGACGGTCTATGCGCCTTAGCGGCCCTAGGCTTGGTTGCGGTTGTGGTCTATCTACGTTAGGGCGATGCGGACGCTGCGCTTGGTCATCGAGTACGACGGCACGCACTTTGTTGGCTGGCAGAGCCAAAAAAGCGGCCGCACCGTGCAAGACGCGCTCAACCGAGCTTTGCACATCCTGCTCAAAGAGCCGGTCTGCCTCATCGGCGCCGGCCGCACCGACGCCGGCACCCACGCCCTCGGGCAAGTGGCCCATTTCCAGACCGCGGCCGCGCTGCCGACAGACCGATTGCTGCGCAGCCTCAACGGCCTCTTGCCACCGGACATTGCCGTGCGTGCCGTCGCCGAGGTCGCGGCGGATTTCCACGCCCGCTACAGCGCAACCCGCAAGCGCTATCGCTACCGCATTCACCAAGGCAAAGCAGCCATCAACCGCACTCAGGTATGGACCTATTATTCAGCCCTATCCTTCGATCGCCTGGCCGGGGCCGTTGGCTCGCTCTGCGGCGAGCACACTTTTGGGGCGTTTTGCAAACAAGACCCCATTCCCGAGCACCTAACCTGCCACGTCTTTGACGCGGCCTGGTCCCAACGCGGCCCTGAACTGGTCTTTGAAATCGAGGCCAACCGCTTCCTGCGCCACATGGTGCGAATCCTCGTCGGCACGATGGTCGAAATCGGCCGCGGCATCAGACCGCCGGAGACCATCGCTGAATTACTCGCCAGCGGCGACCGCACCGCGGCCGGTGTCACGGCCCCGGCGTGCGGTCTCTGCCTGCTGTGGGTAGAGTATTTAGATGGCCGTTTTAGCGCGGAAATGAGCTAGGGCAAATGGGCAAAAAATTCCAGCGACATATTGAAAGTTTTACCTGCGGAAATTGTGGCTTTGCCGTGCGCGGCAATGGCTACACCAACCACTGTCCCGAATGCCTTTGGAGCCGACACGTCGATGTAAACCCAGGCGATCGCGCCGAGCGCTGTCGCGGCTCGATGGAGCCGGTGGGCTTTACCGTCAAACGCGGCGATTACATCCTCGTCCACCGCTGCACCAAATGCGGCACTGTCAAAAGGAATAAGGCCGCCAAAAACGACCGCTTTGCTGCAATTTTGCGCCTCGGCGGCCAATTGCCGGACTAGCGACCCGGCGAGATAACTGGCCATACTTGCAAGTATATATATGCTTATTATATAATTATCATCGTTAGGACACTTTATTTCCGAGGTCTAACCTTGCACGTTTTCTGCTCACTTACTCTGCTGGTATTCGCTCTCAATTATGCCGGCGCGTCCATTGGGGAGTCGCGCCGCACGGCCGTCGTGCAGGCTGTGGAGCGAGTGCAGCCTTCGGTCGTCAGCCTGCACGTGCGCTACCGCGAGCGCGTCCAGCATCTATACCGGTATCGCGGCGATCCTTTCTGGAATTTTTTCTCGCCTTTCTACTTCGTGCCCCGCGACCAAGACCGCGTCTCCACCGGCTCGGGTTTTGTCGTCGATGGCGAGGGCTACATTCTCACTAATAGCCACGTCGTGGGCGATCCGCGCCAGTTGCAAAAAATCACCATCTCGCTACCCGACCCCGACAGCCGCACCTTTGCGGCCCGCTACATAGCCGCCGACCCCAATTTCGACCTCGCCGTCCTCAAGGTAGATGACGGCAATATGCCGGTTGCGCCCCTTGGGACTTCGGGCGATATTCTGGTCGGCGAATGGGCTATTGCTATTGGCAACCCTTTCGATTTGGGGCCAACCGTTAGCATCGGCGTCGTCAGTGCCCTAGATCGCGACTTTTCCGAGCCTCAAGGCGATTACTACTACCGAGACATGATTCAAACGGATGCGGCCATCAATCTCGGCAACAGCGGTGGCCCCTTGGTCAACGCCAATGGCGAGGTCATTGGCATCAACAGCTTTATTTACACCGGCGGCGAATACGCCAGCGGCTCTATTGGCATTGGCTTCGCCATTCCCATCGACACGGCCACGAGCTTCTTGGCGGAAATTCGCCAATACGGCCAAGTGCGTCGCTCTTGGACTGGCATCCTAGCCGTCCAAGACATTACTCCGCCTCTAGCCGAGTACTTAAGGCTCGATTCCACCGATGGAGTCCTAGTTGTCAGGGTGGCCCAAAACAGTCCGGCCGAACTAGCCGGCCTCGAAAAGGGCGACGTAATCGTTGCGGTCAACGACGAAAAGATCCGCAGTACCGACGAGGCCATTGGCGTGTTGCGCGGCTTGCGCGTCGGCGAAGTCGCTGCGCTCGATGTGGTGCGCCACAACGAGCATTACAACCTAGACCTGACCCTTGCAGAGCACCCTCATCGGGCGCGGCGTTAGCGACAGGAAGGATGCGAAAATGAGGCAGTTCATACCCACCGCGTTCACCATCGGCAATCTGTTCTGCGGATTCCTCGCCCTGCACTACGCCTTCAACGGCAACTATGTGCCAGCCGCTTGGCTGCTCTTCTTGGGCGCGGTATTCGACAAAATGGATGGCCAAATCGCCCGGGCCATGGGGCGCGACTCCCAGTTTGGACTCCAGTTCGACTCCATTGTCGATGCCTGCACCTTTGGCATCGTGCCCGCGGCCATCATCTATCAGGCCCACCTGCCCACTGGCTGGGGGCTGGCGCTGGCTTTTGTGTTCCTGCTCTGCGGTGCTATACGTCTGGCCCGCTTCAATACGCTTAGCCTCGATGGCGAGCGCGGTGAATTTTACATGGGCTTGGCCATTCCCACGGCTGCCGTCTGCCTCACCCAGTACGTGGTCTTTGTCAAAGAATTGCCATGGCCTATTCCCCACGCCACACCGCTGGCCGTATTGCTGATTTTAGCGTTGTCCTTGCTGATGGTTAGTCGGCTCGATTACGACAGTGTGCCCAATTTCCGCGGCACTTCCCTCGGCGACCGCTTCAAACAGCTCTACTTTATCGCCACGGTCGGGCTGATCATTTACGATGGCATCTTTTTCTTTCCGATGATTCTCGTGTACGTCTGCTCCGGGCCCATTCGCTGGCTCGTCCGGCTCGTGCACGGTGCCGTCACCCAACACGCCTGAGTTATATGCTGCGCGACAAACCTCTCAGCCACCTCATCCTCATCCTCTTCACCACGATGATCGGCGCCAATATCGTCGGCGAGATCCTGAGATTTGTCCTCGTCGCTATAGTCGGCCCCGATACCATCGTCGAACTCGCCCTCTTGCGCTATATCGAGTATTCCATCGGGCCGCACATGTTAAACCTCGTCATCTTATCTTTTTCGTTTGAGCTGTCGCTGAAGTTCAACCTAATCACTCTGTTGGGAATCTTCGTCGGCTGGTACTACTTCCGCCACAGCTATTAAAAACATCTTTCGGGAGCTAGAGCCATGTTCGGTATGGGCCATTGGGAAATACTCATCATCTTCGTCGTCATTCTGCTTATCTTCGGCGCCAAGCGCATCCCCGAGATGGCACAGGGCTTGGGCAAGGGCATCCGCGAGTTCCGCACTGCCATGCGCGATGTGCAAGACGAAATCGAAGCCCCCAAGCAACCTGCTCAGCCTACGGCCCCTCCGGCCCAGACCGAGCCCCAGGCCAACGACAAGGGCCAAGACCAAACCGAGCCCCAGGCCAAGGACAAAGACCAAGCCACTTCCTAACTCATGGGACTCAACCAAGCCACTGCCCACGAGCTTAGTGTTCGCCTGCAGCAAGGGGAAATCACCGCTCGTCAGCTAGTCGAAGCCGCGCTCGACCGCATCGGCGCAATCGACGGCCAGATCAACGCCTTTATCAGCGTAGATCCAGAAGGGGCCCTAGCCCACGCCGACGACATCGACCAGCGGCGCACAGCGGGCGCGGCTTTGGGGCTTTTGGCGGGCATTCCCTTGGCGCTCAAGGACGTCCTCTGCGTCCGCGGCGGCCGCACCACCTGTGGCTCGAAAATCCTCGAACACTTTATCGCTCCATACGACGCCACGGCCGTCGAGCGGCTGCGCGCTGCCGACGCTGTTTTCATCGGCAAGACCAACATGGACGAGTTCGCCATGGGCTCGTCTTGCGAAAACTCCTATTTCGGCCCCACCTTAAACCCCCGCGATCCCGAGCGAGTGCCGGGCGGTTCCAGCGGCGGTTCAGCCGCGGCCGTAGCCGCCGACGAGACCATCCTCGCCCTCGGCTCCGACACCGGCGGCTCAGTGCGCCAACCAGCCAGCTACTGCGGCGTCGTCGGCCTCAAGCCCACCTACGGCCGCATTTCGCGCTACGGACTCATAGCCTACGCTTCCTCGCTCGACCAAATCGGCCCGGTGACCAAAGATGTCGAAGACGCCGCCCTCTTGCTCCAAACCATCGCCGGACACGACCCCCGCGACCCGACTTCCAGCACCGCCCCCGTACCCGACTATCGGGCCGCGCTCAACGGGGATGTCCGCGGCCTGCGAGTGGGCTTGGCGCACGAGCATTTTCCCGCCGCCCTCGACGCTGAAGTAGCCGCTGCGGCCCAAAATGCAGCCAACGCCCTGGTCGATGCCGGCGCCGCGCTCGTGGATGTCGAGCTACCCGTGGCCGGCCATCCCGAATACTGCATCAGCACCTATTACATCATCGCCATGGCCGAAGCATCGGCCAATCTGGCGCGCTACGATGGCGTCAAATACGGCTATCGCGCCGAGGGGGGTTCCGACCTGCAAGAGATGTACTGGCAGACGCGCAGTGAGGGCTTTGGCACCGAGGTCAAACGCCGCATCATGCTCGGGGCCTACGCCTTGAGTGCCGGCTACTACGATGCGTACTACCGCAAGGCCCAGCAGGTGCGCACTCTGATCTGCCAAGACTTTACCCGCGCCTTTGCCGCTTGCGACGTGTTGATCTCACCCGTAGCCCCGACCGTCGCCTTCCGCCTCGGCGAACAGCTCGACGATCCTTTGCAAATGTACCTCAACGACATCTATACAGCCGCGGTCAACCTCGCCGGCATTCCGGCCATATCCGTGCCCTTTGCCCAAAGCCACGGCGACTTGCCCATTGGCGTGCAGCTATTGGCCCCGCCCCTCGAAGAGGCCCGTCTGCTGCGCACCGCCCATACCCTTGAACGGGCGGCCGCCTGAAATTCTGGAGACCAACCATGAGATACTGTGCCCTCGCGGCCTGCTTGCTGCTTGCGACCTTGACGCCTGCTACCGCACTCAACCCCAACGCCGGCACCACCGGATTCAACTTTCTCAAGATCGGCGTCGGCACCCGGGCGGCCGCACTCGGCGGAGCCTATGCGGCGGTGTCTGGCAACATCGAAGCCTCGGCTTGGAATCCGGCCGGGCTTTCCGGCTTGAGCCAGCGCACGGCCGCGCTGGCTTACAACAGCTATTTCGTCGATTCCCAAGCCGGATTTGCCTCGATCGCCGCCCCCACCGGGTCGCGCGTCCAAGCCTTCAGCGTCCACTATGTATCCTACGGCGACTTGCTACACACCGACTTGGAAGGGCGCGATTTAGGGACCTTTTCGGCGACCGATCTGGCCGCTTACCTGTCGGTTGCCCAACAGGTTGGGCCAAACTGGCTGGCCGTGGGGGCCAATCTAAAAGCCGTCTATTCAAACATCGCCGAGTTTTCTTCAGACGCCTATCTGGCCGATCTAGGCCTGCTCGTCCGCGCCCCGATCAAGGGCACGACCCTCGGCGCGGCCATTTCCAACCTTGGTTTTGTGCGCTCGGGCTACACCGCGGGATTCAAGGACTCGCTGCCGGTACACATCCGCTTGGGCATGGCCCATCACTTCGCGCACATGCCGGTGCCCGTGCTCTTGGTCGCCGATTTCAACTTGCCCAACGACAACGACTCCTACCTGGCCTTCGGCCTTGAGATACAACTGGTCGCCGGTCTCTATGTCCGGCCCGGCTACACCACCCAACAGACCGGCAGCCAAGA
Organism: Candidatus Latescibacterota bacterium; assembly: GCA_965221515.1. GTDB lineage: Bacteria > Latescibacterota > UBA2968 > UBA8231 > UBA8231. The sequence continues at coordinate 466,328 of OZ244897.1, read as the reverse complement.
CGACGAGCCGCTGGGCCTGAGTGCCGGGGCTGGCCTAACCATGGACCACTACGCAATCGATTACGCCTACTCGTCCTCGCCCGACTTAGGCCAAGTCCATCGGGCATCGATCATCGGCACCTTCTAAAACGCGCTATGCCCGGCCTGAGCGCGGATCAGTTGGCATTCTTCCATGCCGAAGGCTATGTCCACGTGCCCGACGCCTTGACCGCCGCAGACTTAGATCCAGTCCAAGCGGAACTAGAAAAAATCGTCGATCGAGCAGCCCAACGCCTGCTGGCCGCCGGCAAAATAGACCGCGACTATGCGGAGCTGTCTTTTGCCCAACGCCTAATTCCCCTCGCCAAAGCCGACGCCAGCGCCACAACTGGTATTAACTTCCCGGCCAATTTGGGGCCTAACATCTTCGCTTTTTTGCACAACGAGCGGTTGCTCAACCTGATCGAATCCCTGATCGGCCCGGAAATCTACGCCAATTCCTGCCAGCACATCCGCGCCAAAGTCCCAGCCAGCGACCAGTACGCCGGCGGCTTCTCGCAAAGCGAATGGGCGCGTTCCACCGCTTGGCACCAAGACCTCGGCGTGTTGTTGCCCGAAGCCGACGACACCCTAGTCGTCACCACCTGGATTCCCCTGGTCAATGCCGACGAAGAAAACGGCACCCTGATGATCTATCCCCGCTGCCACCACCAGCCGCTGCGGCCACACGTGCGCCCGCCGGCCGACCAAGGCGGCAGCTTTACCATCGACCCCGCAACCCTGCCGCCTTGGCCGCCCGTCACCATCCCGGTCCAGCGCGGCGGCCTAATCGCCATCCACTGCCGCACCCCGCACGGCAGCCAACCCAATCGCTCGGATGCGATTCGCTGGAGCATGGACCTGCGCTGGAACGACGCCCGCAAGCCCAATGGCCGGCCCCACTTGCCGGGCCTTTTAGTCCGCAGCCAAGAGCATCCCGAACTGGTGGTCCGCGACCGCCAAGAGTGGCTGACGGCTTGGAAATTGGCCCGCGTCTCCAGTCGCGGTGCTCGCACTTATCGCTGGGTCTGACAAGCATAGCACTGCACTCCGTTACCCACAGCCTACGCCACTGTGTCCGCAATGGGACATCGGCGCCGGACGCCAACTGGAGCGTCTCTTTTCTAACCATTTGTTTCTAAAGAAATAACGACTAAAGCAAGGGTTTGGCCCGATCTTTGCATACACCGGGCCATGACCTGTCTGCTCATCCTCCTGCTCGCGCTGGCATTTCCGGCCCAAGCCCGCGTCGTCATCAGCGAAGTGCTCGCCGACCCGCCGACTGGCGACGCCGGCGACGCCAATGGCGACGGTCAGCGCGACACATACGCAGACGAATTCATCGAACTATACAACGCCGGATCCGACCCTATTTCACTGGCCGGTTGGCGGCTGGGCGACAGCTCCAACCTAAACAACTTCTTCCAATTCCCCGCCGACGCCCAAATCGCTCCCGGCTCCTACGTGGTCCTCTTCGGCGGCGGCAGCCCCTCGGGATTTGCAGTCCCCGTTTATACCGACGACGGACGCATTGGCAACGGACTGACCGGCAAAGGAGAAGACGTTCACCTCATCGACGCCGCCGGCGATACCCTCGCCGTCCTCTCGCACAGCCCTTGGCCTAGCAAGCAATCCCTCGTCCGCCATCCACCCGCTGGCGATGCGTTGGTCCCACACAAGACCGTCTCGACGATCAAGGCCCTCTTTTCGCCCGGACACACCCACATTATCCCCAAGCCAGATTACCCCCTCTACATCAGCGAAGTGCTCGCCGACCCACCCACCGGCGACGCCGGCGATGCCAATGGCGACGGCCAGCGCGACACATACGCAGACGAATTCATCGAACTATACAACGCCGGATCGGACGCCATTTCGCTGGCTGGTTGGCGGCTGGGCGATAGCTCCAATCTGGCCAACTTCTTCCAATTCCCCGCCGACGCCCAAATCGCTCCCGACTCCTACGTGGTCCTCTTCGGCGGCGGCAGCCCTGCGGGATTTGCGGTCCCCGTTTATACCGACGACGGAAGAATCGGCAACGGACTGACCGGCAAAGGGGAAGACGTGCGCCTGATCGACAACATCGGCCACCAAATCGCCGTCCTCTCGCACAGCCCTTGGCCTAGCAAGCAATCCCTCGTCCGCCATCCACCCGCTGGCGATGCGTTGGTCCCGCACAAGACCGTCTCGACGATCAAGGCCCTCTTTTCGCCCGGACACACCCACATTATCCCCAAGCCAGACTACCCCCTCTACATCAGCGAAGTGCTCGCCGACCCACCCACCGGCGACGCCGGCGATGCCAATCGCGACGGCCAACGCGACACATACGAAGACGAATTCATCGAACTATACAACGCCGGCACCACCGCCATTTCGCTGGCTGGCTGGCGGCTGGGCGATAGCACACCTGTGGACAATCACTTCCAATTCCCCGCCGCCGCGGTCATCCAACCCGGCTCCTACGTCATCCTCTTCGGCGGCGGCAACCCCTCGGGATTTACGGTCCCCGTTTATACCGACGACGGAAGAATTGGCAACGGACTGACCGGCAAGGGCGAAGAGATTCGCCTAATCGACAACATCGGCCACCAAATCGACGCCGTTGAGTACTACGATTGGCCCACTAAGCAGTCGCTGGTCCGCATCCCCCCCGCTGGCGGCCCCTTCCAACCGCACAAACAAGCCTCGCCGACCAAGGCCCCTTTTTCGCCTGGCCACGCCGCAACGACGCGGCCCATCCTCAATTACTCCCTCTACATCAGCGAAGTGCTCGCCGACCCGCCGGGCGACGCCAATCGCGACGGCCGCACCCACCCCCACGAAGACGAATTCATCGAACTATACAACGCCGGCACCACCGCCATTTCGCTGGCTGGCTGGCGGCTGGGCGATTCGGGTGCCCTGAGCGACTACTTTCACTTTCCGCGCAAAGCCGTCATCCAACCCGGCTCGTACGTGGTCCTGTTCGGCGGCGGCAAACCCCTCGGATTTACCTTTCCAGTCTATACCGACGACGGCACCATCGGCGATGGCCTAGCCGACCACGGCGAATCCATTCACCTCATCAACAACCACGGCAACGAGGCGGCCGCGGCCTTTCTCTCCGCTTGGCCGGCGGCTCAGTCTATCGTTCGCATCCCACCCGACGGCGGCGCATGGGTCGCCCACCAAACCGCCTCGCCCTCCCAAGCACCCTTTTCCCCGGGATACCACCCGGCCACGCGGCCCATCCTGAGTTACCCCCTCTACATCAGCGAAGTGCTCGCCGACCCGCCGGGCGACGCCAATCGCGACGGCCGCACCCACCCCCACGAAGACGAGTTCATCGAACTGTACAACGACGGTCCAGTGCCGGTCGCGCTGGCTGGCTGGCGGCTGGGCGACGCGGGTGCCCTGAGCGATTACTTCCGCTTCCCGCGCGACGCCATCATTGAATCCAAGTCGTATCTGGTGCTCTTCGGCGGCGGCAAACCCGCCGGATTCTCCGTGCCCGTCTATACCGACGACGGGACCATCGGCGACGGCCTAATCGATCGCGGCGAGTCTATCCACCTCATCGACGACCACGGCGATGAGGTCTCATTCATCGCCCAATCCAATTGGCCGGCCAAGCAGTCGCTGGTCCGCACCCCACCCGACGGCGACGCACTGGTCGCGCACCAAGACACCTCGCCATTTGCCGATCCCTTTTCCCCGGGACACGACCTCAAAAAGCCGCTCTATCCCCCAAAGCCCATACCGCCGCCCAAACCCAAGCCCACCTACGCCCTCTTCATCAGCGAAGTACTCGCCGATCCACCGGCGGGCTTAGCTGGCGACGCCAATGGCGACGGTTGGCCCGATCCCCACGAAGACGAGTTCATTGAACTCTACAACGCCGACTCCACAGCCGTCGATATAGGCGGCTGGCGGTTGGGCGACGCTGCATCCTTACTTTCGTACTTCCATTTCCCGCCCAACGCCGTCATCGGGCCCAACTCGTACGTCGTTCTGTTCGGCGGCGGCCATCCGGCCGGGTTTGCCGCGCCCGTTTACACCGACGACGGACGCATTGGCAACGGACTGGCCAACAGCGGCGAAGCCATCTATTTGATCGACGGCACCGGCGATGCAATAGCCAGCGTCTCCCTAGCTACTTGGCCGCAAGACCAGTCTATCGTCCGCACGCCACCCAACGGCGGTGCGTTTGTCGCGCACAAAACCGCGTCTTTGACCAAGGCCCCCTTTTCGCCCGGACGCGCACCAGACGCACCACGCCAACCAGCGGCCAAAATCCCGGCAACAGTACCTACAACACCCCTCCAAATTTGGCCCAACCCGTTCAACGCAACAGCCCACCTCGGCTTCCACCTAAGCCGCGCCGCAGCCGTTCACTTAGCCATCTACAACACCCAAGGCCAACTCGTGTACACGCTCGTGGACTCACCGCTCCAGGCCGGCACCCACCGGCTGCAATGGGACGGCCAAAACGCGCGGGGGGGCGCCGCCGCTTCCGGCCCATACTTCGCCCGTTTCCGCATCGCGCCCGACCTCTCGCACTACGCCAAGCTCATCCTCCTCCGCTGAATCCCAACTCGGTCTAGGTTGTAAATTAGCGACCCCGATTGCATATTTATAGCCCTGGCCATTGCCGGGCGATAACGTGTCCCTTGTGTCCCTTGGTGCGTGCAGCCCGGCCAAGGACCGCCACCAAGCCCTTCTACAGGTTGATTAATGGGTGTATCCTTAGTCGTTGGACTGACGCTTTTTTTGCTCCCATCCTTGGCCGCCGCCGACGTCGTCATCAGCGAAGTACTCGCCGACCCGCCGGGCGACGCCAATCGCGACGGTCAGTACGACCCGCACGAAGACGAGTTCATCGAACTGTACAACACCAGCTCGCGTAGCATTTCCCTAGCGGGCTGGCGCTTGGGCGGCGCCGGGCCTCTCAGCGACTACTTCCGCTTCCCCGGCGGGGCGGCGATAGCAGCCGGTTCATACGTCGTTTTATTTGGCGGCGGCAACCCGGTGGAATTTTCCATCCCAATCTATACCGACGACGGCGCCATCGGCGACGGCCTGACCGATGGCGGCGAAGCCATCCACTTAATCGACAACCATGGCCACGAGGTCGCGCTCCTATTTCAATCCTCTTGGCCGGCAGCGCAATCGCTGGTCCGCACCCCATCCGATGGCGAGACCCTAGTTCCGCACCAAACCGCCTCCCCGACGGAGGCGCCCTTTTCGCCCGGATACGCCCCGGCCGGGCGACCGGCCCTGCTCTACAACCTCTACATCAGCGAAGTACTCGCCGACCCGCCTTGGGACGACAGCGGCGATGCCAATCGCGACGGGTACTCCCACCCGTACGAAGACGAATTTGTCGAACTGTACAACGCCGGAACCACGCCCGTTTCCCTCGCCGGTTGGCGCTTGGGCGACGCCGGGGCTTTAAGCCAGTATTTCCGCTTCCCGCTCGGCGCGGTGATCGCCCCCGGTTCATACGTGGTGCTCTTCGGCGGCGGCACCCCCACGGGCTTTGCCGTGCCGGTCTATACCGACGACGGCAAAATCGGCAGTGGTCTGACCAATAGCGGCGAAGCCATCCACCTAATCGACACGCATGGCCACGAGGTGGCGTCGCTGTTTTCTTCCGCTTGGCCGGTAGCGCAATCGCTGGCCCGCACCCCATCCGATGGCGACACGCTCGTCCCGCACCAGGCCGCCTCGCGCACTCAGGCGCCCTTTTCGCCTGGCCGCGCCTTAGAAAAACGGGAGCCTGAGCCCGCAGTGGCCCTAACGTCCATTGTCCAGCCGCGCACTAGCCGCCGCAGTGGCGTTCTCTTCATTAGCGAAATACTCGCCGACCCACCGTTAGGACCCGCTGGCGACGCCAATCGCGACGGGCGCACAGACCCTTATGAAGACGAATTCATCGAACTGTACAATACCGGTCCTGATACTTTGTCTCTGGCTGGCTGGCGCGTGGGCGACTCAGCATCCCTCGGCGCGTACTTCCGCTTTCCACCCGGCGCGGTGATCGCACCCGACTCATACGCCGTGCTCTTTGGCGGCGGCAAGCCGGCCGGCTTTGACGTGCCGGTCTATACCGACGACGGCAAAATCGGCGATGGCTTAACCGACATTGGCGAAGCCATCTACCTGATCGACGATCGCGGCTATCCAAAAGCCCGCGTTTCCCTGCTTACTTGGCCAGCCGGCCAGTCCATCGTCCGCGCCGCCCTAGCCGACAGCGCATGGGTGCCGCACAAAGCCGCCTCTGCAACTCAGGATCCTTTTTCGCCTGGCCGCGCTCCATAATCAGCCACAAAAAGCCCCATCTCCACCGCGGGAAATGGGGCTTGGACGAGCAGCGTTTGGCCGGGCCTCAGTTTTGATAGGCGTGCTTAAACTCGTGTAACAAGGTCCGCATCTTCTCCACCTCTTCCACATCCACCGTCTGCTTGCACTTCATGGCCCCGCGCAGCATCTGGTGCAAAAGCACCAATTTCTCAGTATAGGCGGCCCTTGCCTCGTCGCCTTCTTCTACTTCCTTAAGCCGCTGCGTCATAAAATACTGGGAGACGACGTGTTGGATTCTGTTGGCGTGTTCTTCCTTGGCGGCCACCCACCGCGCTAGCTGATTGGCGCTTTGCGCGTCGCTTTGGCCGGCCAATTCCGCGATCTGCTGCATCGACTTCTCAATGGTCGTCAGATCTTCGGCCAGCGCGGCAAAACGCGCCTCGTCCCCATAAATCCCGCAGGGAATCTCGCAGTGCGCCCACAGCGGCGCGGCCGGAACCAAAAGACAACAGGCGAGCAGGAGCAGCAATTTTTTGTTCTTCACCAGGACCTCCTTGAAAAGGGTTGGTAGAGATGGGCCAAGCATTATAGGGCGATTGCGCCAGCCGGGCAACGCCCCTAATCGCGCCAAGTGCGCGAGTCGGCGCGAATAAACCAGCGGTTGAGTTGGCCATCGCCGTCCAAGTCGGCGATTTCCGCTAGCTGGGCCTCAAAATGGTGGTCCGTCACTTGCAGGACCGGCGGCCAGCTAAAGTGCTGCAAGACCTGCGCTTCCATGCCAAGCGAGTCCAAGCTAGACGCATAGTAACCGCGCTCGCGACGAAACCTCTGTTGGCGGTAGTAAACCCCGCGCAACACGCGCTTGGCCTCCTCGGCGGCAGCCGGGCGAAAGGACACTTCTTGCCGCCCGACGACTTCAGTGGCAAACTGCACAAATCCCCACTTTTCTGGGTAGTGCATGTTGACTAGCCCTTGCGGCGACCACACCCAGTTGTCCGGGCTGCGGCCCTGCACCTTGACGTATTTGCCGGCGTCGTCGGCGATAGCCCACTGGACCCGCGAAAAGTTGATCCGCCATTGATCGCCAGCGGCTGGTGGCACCTGCTGGCGCGTGGCCTCGGCCAGTACCGCCCACGGAAAGGCCATCTCCACCGACCAGCCTTGGTCCTCGTCAGTCGGATCGTTAATGCTGCCCCACACCCGCACGGCCGTTTGCAGACCGGCGATGTTCCAAGCACTGATGTAGGGGCCGCCATCGCGGTAGGGCTTGAGCATCAACAAATCCCACTCGGTGCCGAGGGCGTTGATCTCAAACTCGTAGTACTGATGCGTATCGCCGTCTGGGTCGATAAAGACCTCAAAGTCGTTTTCTTGGTAGATCGTCGCGTCGCGCAGGTCAATAGTGGCCCACACGTGCGGCTCTTCTAAATCAGCGGCGATGTACAAATACTCGTCGTCCCACAGCATCTTGGCCCGTGTCTGCCAGCGCGGCACGGGCCGGCGCTCGCCTTCGATATCGACGAAAGCCTCGGTCCACTCCGCCCGCTGCCAAGACGGCTCGTCGAGCTGGCCGTCGATGTCGATAGCCCCGGCCGTGCGATGCGCCACATAGGTCCGCGGCTCAATGCTTTCTACGTAGTCAATGTCAAAGCGCGGCTGCCCCTCGGCGACCGAGGCCAGCAAGGCCGCGCTCAACATAGCCCGGTGCAACATGGCTGCTCCTTGGTTTGTTCCCAAGCCTTATACTATTGCATCAATATATCACTTTGTGCTACTTTCTGAATAGTACAACATCAACAACACCCCAAGCAAATCCACGCCATGACCGACAAAATGACCCTCTACAAGAGCGGCATGAACAAATTTGCCCAGCAAGACTTTACCGGTGCCTTGGCCGATCTAGCCCAAGCTATCGAGCTCGACCCACAATTTGCCGACGCCTACCAAGCGATGGCGCATTGCCACGAAAAGTTGGGCGATCTCGACCAAGCGCTGCGCGCAGCCCAACAGGCCGCCGAGCACGACCCCGACGATTTTCTCGTCCACACCAGCCTCTCCATGTTCTACCAGCGCAAAGGCATGATCGCCGAGGCCGAACGAGAAAAGGCCCTCGCCGCCCGGCTGCAAATGGAAAATCCCCCGTAAGCCCGTGCAACTCGGCCCCCACCAGCTCACCCCCTTCAAAGACGACATGCCCATCCTCACCCTAGCCCCAATGGCCGGGGTGAGCAACTGGGTCTTCCGCCTTATCTGCGCCCGCCTCGGAGCGCGGCTGGTCGGGGTCGAATTCATCAACTGCCGCGCCATCGGCATCCGCTCGCGCAAAAGCATGCAGATGCTCGACTTTTCCGACGCGCAAATCTACGCCGACACCGGCATCTCGCTGTTGGCCGCGCAAATCTATGGCAACGACATCGATCTGATCGCCAATGGAGCGCGCGAGTTTGAGCGCCGCGGCACCCAGGTGGTGGATATCAACTTCGGCTGTTCCGTACCCAAAATCGTGGCCAAAGGCTGCGGCGCGGCCTACCTGCGCGATCTCGATCGGCTCTATCAAGCCGTCGAGCGCACCGTCAAAGCGGTCTCAGTCCCGGTCATTGTCAAGACGCGCCTAGGCTGGGACGAGGGCGACATCAACATCCTCGACGTGGTGCGCCGCTGCGAGGACGCCGGCGCCCAAGCCGTGGCCATTCACGCCCGCACGGTCGTGCAAAAATACCAAGGCCGCGCCAACTGGCACTGGATCGGGCGCGCCGTTGCAGCCTCCGCGCTGCCGATCATCGGCAACGGCGATGTACTCACCCTCGACGACGCCCGCCTGATGCAGCGGCAAACAGGCTGCGCCGCAGTCATGGTGGGTCGCGCCGCGTTGGCCAATCCCTGGCTTTTTTCCGGCCGCAGCGGCGCCACTCTTGCAGAGCGCATCAACTTGGCGCTGGAGCAGCTACGCCTGATGGCCGCGTACAAAGGCGAACGCGCTGGCATCCGCCAGACGCGCAAGCACCTCGCGCTCTACTTCAAGAGCTTGCCCCGCGCCTCCCAGTTGCGCCGCCGCCTGCTGACGACCGCATCCCTGGCCGAGTTGGCCGATCTGCTATCTGCGTGGCAAGAACCAGCCGCCGCCGAAGCCGACCTCACTCTGTCAGCCGCCGAAGCCGCCGCGCTGGCCTGGGGCGGAAATGGGTAACGGGGCCATGCCGCCAAGCCTTGTTTTAGTCCGAGACGGCATCTTTCATCTTTTTAGAATTTGCACCTTCGTCGTTGCCCGCGTCCGAGAAGTTAGTGATTGCGACCTCGCCTTGCGGGAACTCGGCGACGATCTTCAGCCGTCCGCCCAGCGCTTCAATGTAGGAGCGAAGGGTCGAGACGTACATATCCGTCCGCCGTTCCATCTTGGCGATGGCGGGTTGGTTTACCGCCAAGGTCTCGCTCAGTTCCTTTTGAGTCATAACCTGTGCCTGACGTAGCTCGTGCAGCGGCATGGCAGCCTGCAACTCGGCCTTTTTTATCTCAACGCGCCGACGGCGCTCCGGCGTGAAGTCTTTGGTCAATTCACTAAAGGGACGGCGACCGCTCATGGGATTAATCCTTCCTTTTGCAGTGTTTCAATATATTCCATCGGAGGAATACAGACAACCAGCGATCGAGATTGAATGTGGCTGATTACCCCAGCGAATAGCTCGGCTGGTTTTTATAGATACATTCACGCAACTTTAGCTCTAAGGCATCTAACCGATGAAAATCAAATCCATCGACCTAGTTCGCATCCAACGGCCCGATGGCCCCTCGCTCCGCGCCCGTTCCCAAGCCGGCTCAACGCTCTCGTCCTCGACGGCCCCAGCTCAGCACAGCCAACCCCGCCGCAAGGCTTGGCCCACCGAAATCGAGGTGGCCAACCCCATGTCGCGCTTTTCGCGCTTCAAGCCCCGCCGCCAACTCTACAGTGCCCGGCAATGGCCCGGCTTTGCAGTCAAAGTCACAGCCGAGGACGGCACTTGGGGCTTGGGCACAACGGCAGGTCGGCCCACCGCCGCGGTCATCGAAGACGCCTTCGCCCACATCCTCATAGGCGAGGACTGCTTGGCCATCGACAAGTTGTGGGACATGATGTTCCGCGTCTCCAAACCCTTCGGCACCGTCGGCATTGCCACAGTCGCCATCAGCGCCGTGGACTTAGCACTGTGGGATCTAGCCGGCAAGCTGCAACAAAAGCCCGTGTACCAACTCATCGGCGGCCCGGCCCGCGAGCGCATCTTCACCTACGCCACCGGCGACGACGTCGATTGGTACCGCGAGTTGGGCTTCCGCGCCTTCAAACTCCCCTGCCAATACGGCCCAGCCGACGGCCTGTGGGGCCTAGACCAAAACGAGCGGCGAGTGGCCCAAGTCCGCGAGTTGATCGGCGACGACTGCGAGCTGATGCTCGACTGCTACATGGCCTTTGACGTCGAATACAGCATCCGCCTAGCCGAGCGCCTTAGACCCTACAAGTTGCGCTGGCTGGAGGAGTGCCTAATCCCCGAAGACGTCAAAAGCCATATCAAACTCAAACAGTGCCTGCCCTGGCAAGCGCTGGCCAGCGGCGAACACTTCTACACCCCCTACCCCTACCAACAAATGATCGAGCACCGCGCCCTCGACGTGCTACAACCCGATATCCACTGGGTCGGCGGGCTGACCGCCTGTATCAAAATCTGCCACCTCGCCGAAGCCGCCGGCCTTGAAGTCTGCCTCCACGGCGGCGGGCGCGACCCCTATGGCCAACACCTGACTTGGGCAATGGCCAACACGCCCTGGGGCGAATACTACATTGGCTCAGATCCGGGCATCCCACTGGAGGAAGTAACCGAGCCGGGGGCACTGGTGCCCCAAGATAGCTATCTGGAATTTGTGCCACGGGGACCGGGTTTTGACTTGGGGATCGAAGAGGATTGGCTGGTGCCATTCGCGGTATAGCTCGCTTGTCGAGACGACCGATTTTGCGTAAAATAACGACGCAACAGCCCTATTTCGCTTTCGTTCATCCGCACGACTCCACCCCAATGACGCATCTACTGACGTGGATCATTATACTGCTGGCCGCAACCGGGCCCGTCCAAGCCGAATTCCTCCGCTTCAAGGGGCCGGCTTGGCAAAGCTGGACTAGGCCTTGGGGATTGGTCGAAATCGACGCGGCGACCGGCGTCTTGCGCTTGGTCAAATTCCGCCAGGAAACCAACGCCGTCCAAAACGCGCATCGCCATACCCACCAGACCAAGCAACGCGGCGAGGTGGCCGGTGGGATCTGGGCCAGTGGCAGCGGCGGTGCTACCGCTGACTTGGCCATCGACGGCGACCCCAACACCTTCTGGCAGCCCGACCCGACCGACCCGCTCAAAACTTGGTTCCTCGACATCAACTTAGGCCGGGCGGTGCTCGCTCGTCAGATCGCATTGCACTTTCCCAACCGCGAGGGCGCCCGTCCCCTGCGCCAATTTACAGTCTATGCCACCACCGGCGCGCGAATCCAAGCCACCGAGGATGTGTTCAAGTTCGATCCGATCTATCGCACCACCCAGCCCAACACCGCCAGCCAAATCGCCATTCCCTTGCAATACGCCGCGCAAGATACGGTCATTGCCGTCGATCCCGGCATGGGCCTAGACTTGGCGTTTGAAAACCGCTACCAAGTCATCCAGTATTTGAGCATCGTCGCCGAAGAGCAACACGCCGACGCCGCCCTCGCCGAGGTCGAAGTCTGGTCCGTCGGCGACAACATCAGCATCGGTTCCCAACAGCGCGGCAGCTTCCTCAACGGCACCGTCGCCGCCGCGCCGGCCAACCTCTTCGACGCCGATATCAACACCAACAACCTCATCACCTCCGGCCGCGGCGATCAAGGATGGGAGGGGGCCGGCACTTGGTTTTACGTCGATATGGGGGCCGTGTTCTTCGTCGATGAGTTGTTCATCTACGTCTTGCGCCGCTTTGAGGGCACCACCGGTAGCCATCGCGGCAGCGCGGGTTCGGGGCACCGCATTCTCTTTTCCGACGGCAGCCGCAGCGTCGGCACCTCGCTGCCGGTGCCCGAGTCGCTCGACTACGCCGAGTTGCTCACCCACGACCAGCCGGCAGCCGATGGCCTCTACCGCATCCGCTATAAGTTTCGCCCGCGCCAGATGCGCTATCTGTTCTGGCACGGCCTGTCCGACCAAGGCTGGGCCGAGTCCAAATGGGCCGAATTTATGCTGTTCTCGCCAGGCTACCCAGCCCAAGTCACGCTCACTTCGAGCTTTATCGACCTCGGGGCCGAAGCCGGCGACGGACGCCCCAAGGTCATCAAGGCCCTGCACTGGGACGCCGAGCAACCACCCAACACCCACTTGCGCCTGCGCTCGCGTTCGGGCAACGCCCTGACGCCGGTCTATACCTTCTTCAACAAAATCGGCGAGCAAATCAGCCAAGAAAAATGGAACAGTTCGCCTAAAGTGCTGCGCGGGCCGGTTGACTCCACCTTGGTAGTTGGCGAGGACTGGGATTCGTGGAGCAATTTCTATCAGTACTCGGGGGAAGCCTTCAAGTCGCAAAGTCCGCGCCGCTTTGTGCAACTAGAACTGATTCTTGCTACCGACGACCCGGCAGTCGCCCCGGCGATCGACGCACTGACCATCGAATACGACGCGGCCTTGGTCAACCAAGCACTGGGCAGCATCCAGCCGCGCAACGCCCGCCCCAACGAGGAGACTCGCTTCACCTACACGCTGAGCCCGACTGCCGACGCAGACAACCTAGGGTTTGACCGCTTGCGCCTTGTCTTGCCCGGTCGCGTCAACCCGCAGAGCGTTTTGGTCCGCGCCGATGCGCAGGGCACCATCCCGGCCGAGGTCGAAACCCGCGGCGACTCGGTGCTCATCGCGCTAGCCGAGCCCCACCGCGATGCTGTGCTGCACATCGACTTCGCCGCCCGCCTAGTGCGCAACGCCGCCCTAGTTGCCCTCGACCTTGGTTCCAGCGTCCATCCCAATCTCTGGCAGTCGGTCGAACCCGCCGTGCGCCGCGCCAATATCGTCATGCTTCCCGAGCTAGCCGACAGCCGCCGCCTCATCCACAACCTACAGATTTCCACTCCGGTCATTACACCCAACGGCGACGGCGTCAACGACGCGGTACACCTCGGCTTGGTCGTCTTCAAGGCCGCCGACCTCGCGCCCCAAATTCACATTTACGACCTCGCCGGTCGCCTGGTTGCTCTACTGGCTGCCGAGCGCATTGAGGACGCCAGTTATACCTACACTTGGGCCGGCCGGGATCGACATGGAGCCCGAGTGTCGCCAGGAATATACTGCTACCGCATCAACCTCGGCACTGATGCTGGCGACGACACCCAACTCCGCTTGTTGCAGGTGGCCTACTAAGGAGAATACAGCATGGCCTGTTTTCTTTTTTGCGTCTTTGCCTTATGGGCGGCTGACACCGCGTCAGCCCAGATAGAACCTTGGCAGTTGGGCGGTCAAAGTGGCCTGGCCTGGGCCGACAGCGACACCACCCGCATCATGATCGACGTGGCAACCGCGCCCGGTGCCATCCAGCCGTACTACATCACCACCGACCGCAGCATTTTTAGCTATTTTTCCAACTGGTCGCCGCGCAAGTTTCCCCTGCAATTGGGGTATGTCGATGGCGAAAGACCGCGGGCTTGGAAAGGCAGCATCGGCGACGAGCGGACCGTCCACAACGCCACCTACCTCGTCGATGGCGACTCCACCACCTTCAACCCACCCGGCTCGGCTGGCATCGGCGGCATCTGGTACACCATTGACCTAGCCGTACCCGTGCCGGCCTACCGCTTCGGATTTTTCACGCCGCCCAAAGGCTATCGTGCCGACGGCAGCCCCTACGCCCAAGATGCGGTCCCGGCTTTCGAGGTTTCGATCGCCCCTGAAAACGAGCTCGCCTTTGAAGAGACCAACGCCTACACGCGGGTCGGCTCAGTCATTGCCGATGTGGCCGAGAATCTGGCCGCGCAAGTCCACATCGACTTTCCGCCTCAGTACGTGCGCCTCATCCGTTGGCAGCGCAAGGAATCGATCCTCGACCAAGCCTACGGCTTGACCGAATCCTCGGCCTCGGGCTCGGCGCGCAAAGGCACGATTGCCGACTTTGAGCTTTTTGGCCAAGGCGTACCGCGCCGAGCACTCTACGCGACCCGCATTATCGACCTAGCGCGGGAAGTCAACTTTGGTCGCCTGTTTTGGTCGGCCACCCCCATGCGCATGGTCGGCGGCCAAGCCATCGCAGCTCCCGAGGCCCCCGTCTGGCTGACAGTCGAAGCGCGCACCGGCCGCGACTCAGACCCCAATATCTACCAAGAATTCGACGACAAGGGCCGCGAGGTCGTCGTCGATCGCGACCGCTTTGAGTTCGAGCTTAAGGAGTCGGTCGGCTACGGCTATGTGGCCAGCGGACGCCCCGGGGTCCGCGCCTCCATCAAATACGACAGCGACCAGTGGACTTTTTGGTCTTCGCCGATCAGCCAATCTGGGCATCCCCTAAGACTTCGCTCAGGCTCGCATATCCAACTCAAGCTCACCTTGCACAGCGAGGATTTCGCGACCTTTATGCGCCTTGACTCACTATGGGTTGAAACCTCTCCGCTGCTGGCTTCCGCTGTGCGCGGTGAGGTCGCTCGCCTCGACCAAGTGCAACCTAGGGGTGGCTTTACCGAGGTCGAGTTGGGACAAACGACCGATTTCACCTACGACATTCGCGCTGATTTGGCTGCCGACCAACGCGGCTTTGACGCCGTGCGCATCCGCACCGGCTCGGCGCCAGAATTCAAAAGCCTGACCCTCGGCGTGGATGCAGTAGCACCAGCCCAAGTCTCTACCGATGGCGATGGCTTGTTCTTGGTTTTGCCGCGCCGGATTACCGCCGCCGACAACGCGCCGATCCGCATTGTCTTCGCCGCTGCCCTGCGGACTTTTGCCGCCACGTTTGAAGGAGAGGTTCTCGACTCGACGGCCGAAGTTTTGCCGCAACCCATCGAGTCCGGCGACGCCAATCCCACCATCCCAACCAATAGTCTGCGCGTCCTCAGCACAGCCGGTAGCACCCACAACCTCATCGAAGACTTGGCGTTATCCAGCACGGCCTTTACGCCCAATGGCGATGGCATCAACGACCGCCTGACCCTTACCTACTCCCTGTTCGGCCTACCCCAAGCCGTTGCGGCCGAACTCTGCATCTACACCCTCGACGGACGCCAAGTCGCGGCCCGTCCACTAGGCCTCCAAGCGGCGGGCGCACAGCGCGTCTTTTGGGATGGCCGCGATCAAAACGAGTATCTATTGACTCCAGGTCTGTATCTACTCAGCGTCGAAGTCCACACCGAAGCGGGTGGCCAGACCCACCTGCGGCCTGTGGGCATCGCTTATTAGCCGACGGGAACGCGATCTTTTTGCTATCTTCTCCATCGCATGTGCTCCAGTCGGCTCGCGCACAATTCCCTCTACTGGTGGAGTGCCCATGCGCCGCACCTATCTCTTAGCTTTCCTCCTTGCCAGCGCACCCAGCCACGCGCAAGTAGCCAAGTGGCAACTCGGCGGCAGTGGGGCGGCGTGGGACCAGCGCGACTCGCTCCAAGTCCTCGTCGATTTCGCCGCCGGGGCAATTCAGCCGCGCTACTTGCAGCCGCAGCAAAACGTCATTCACCTGCTCGACAACTGGCAGTTCTGGCGCGACCCCTCCCTGCACGATCTCGGCTACGTCAACGGCCAAAAGCCGCGCTTTTGGAACCGCTGGAACGGCGTCGGAGGCGACCCAACCCAGAGCGGCGTCTTCTTAGTCGATCGCGATTCGACCACCTACAACGCCCCTACCAGCCAATCGATAACCAACACCTTCTTTTCGCTTGACGTCGCCGTGCCCATCCCCGGGGTTGGCTTCGGCTTCTTCACGCCCTCGCGGGGTTTTCGCTCCGACGGCACCCCCCTGCCATTGGACACCACACCGGCTTTCGACGTCTCCATCGGCTCGGACGCAGAACCCGCCGTCAACTGGGGTGGCCGCGATCTGTTCACTCAAGTCATCGCCAACGTCGGCGCCAACTTCGACCCGGTTGTCCGCATTGACTTCCCGCGCCAATACGTGCGCTTCTTTCGCTGGCGACGGCAAACGTCGCTGGCCGACGAAGAGGCCCTCAACATCTGCCGCGACTGCGGCGGCCAAGGCAACCAAGCCATCGCACTCAAAGGCTCAATTGGGGGCTTCGAAATTTTCGGCCAAGGCATACCCCAGCGCGTGGTGTACCTCAGCCAAGTCGTCGATCTGGGCCAAGTCGTCAATTTTGGCCGCCTGCACTGGGCCAGTACGCCCCTGCGCTTGGTCGATGGCGCAGTCGTCGCAGATGCCGACGCCCCGGTCTGGCTTGAGGCCAAGGTCCGCGTCGGCCGCGACGACAGCCCGGCAACCTACCACGAATACACCAACATCGGCCGCGAGAAGGAGGTTTCGCGCCAGCACTACGAGACGCTCACCGCCCAACTCAACCGCGACCCGCGCCCCGGAATCCGCGCCTCCATTGGCTACGATGCGGCCAACTGGTCGTTCTGGTCGGTGCCTTTTACCGAATCGGGACAACCTATCCGGCTCCGCAGCGGCTCGCATCTACAGATAGACCTCTCCATAGAAAGCCGCGACTTCGACGCTTGGCTGCGGATTGACTCGCTGTGGATCGAAACCGCCCCGCTGTTGGCCGCCGAGGTCTTGGCCGAAGTGGCGCGGCGCGACGATTTGCAACCCAAGCGCGGTTTTACTGAAGTGGCCTTGGGCCAACAGACTGAATTCGTCTATCAGGTGCAAGCTGCATTCGATGGCGATGCGGCTGCCGGCTTCGACGCACTCCGCATCCACACCGGCAGCCGCACCGCCTTCCGCGGCCTCGAAATGGGCACTCCGCCCGCTTTTGTCAATCCGGTCGCAGTAACTGAAGACGACGGATTGACAGTCCAATTGCCCCAGCGCGTCACCAACGCCAACAACGCGCCAATCCGCATAACCTTTGCCACTGCCGTCTTTGAATTCGCCTCCACCTTCAGCGGCGAGATCTTTGCCGCCGACAGCCAATCGCTTCCCCAGCCTATTTTGGCCGGCGACGCCAGCGAGACGGTCTCGACCAACAGTTTGCGCGTGCTAGGCACCGACGACGCAACGCCCGATTTTGTCCAATCGCTCGCTTTGTCCACTCCGGTGCTGACCCCCAATGGCGACGGCATCCACGACCAACTCCAGATGCGTTATTCGCTCTTCCGCCTCCCCGGTGCGGTGCCGGTGGCACTCGAAGTGTACACCTTGGCGGGCCGGCGCATCGCTCGCCTCGACCAAGGGCTGCAAGACTCCGGCCCGCAGGCGATCGCCTGGAATGGCCGCGACCAGACCGGTCGGCTTCTGCCACCGGGCCTCTACCTGCTCTCCCTCGCGCTGCACACCCAATTCGTCCAGGCCAAGCAGCTGCTAACCCTCAGCATTGCGTACTAACGTCCGATGCGCCGGCTGCTTTTAGTCCTTTGTTGTTGGGCAACCGCGCTCGCTGCGGCAGAATTCCGCTTCGACAGCGCCGCGCAATGGTCCACTTGGAAGATGCCCTATGGCCTGATCGAGTTCGACGACCGCGGCCGCTTGCAACTGGTCAAATTCCGCCAGGACATCAACGCCGTAGCCGATGCACCCCACTTCACGCACTTTACGCGCTCGCGCGGTGCCAACGTGCCGGGCGGGATCTGGGAAGCTGGCAGCAACCCAGCCGCGGCCCGCCGGATCATCGACGGCAACCACAACACCTTTTGGCAGGCCGCAGCCGACGACGCGCTCGGCGACTGGTTCGTGCAAATTGACCTTGGTCGCACCGTGCTAGCCAAAGAGATTCGTCTGCACTTTCCCGACCGAGAAGGGGCCCGCCCCTTCCGCCAGTTCACCGTCTTCACCGCCACCGGCATCACTTCCGACGCCCTCGACGACCTCTTTATCTTTCGCCCGGTCTATCAGACGACCCAACCCAACAAAGACACTACGGTCTCGTTCCCCCTCGCCTTTGACCTCCAAGACAGCGCTCAAGTCCTCGATCCGGGTCTCGCTGTCGATGTGGAACAATTCAACCAGTACCGCCTCATCCAGTACGTCAACTTCACCGTCGAAGACTTCGACCCCGAAGGCGCACTAGCCGAAATCGAAGTCATTGCCATCGGCGACAACGTCAGCTTGGGCAACAACCGCCGCGGCGGCATCATCGACGGGCTGACCGCCCGCTCGACCGAAAACATTCTCGACGGCGACATGAACACCGCCAGTTCCATCCTGCCCGTAGGCTTTGAGGGCCGCGTGCGCACTTGGGAGCAACAGGGCACTTGGTTTTTCATCGATCTAGGGGCCGTATTCTGGCTCGACGAGCTTTTTCTCTACGCGCTGCGGGCGCGCGAGGGCACCGTTGGCACGGTGGCCGGTGCGCCGCGCGGTTTTAACTTCCTCTATTCGGACGGCACCCGCGTCATCAACTCGCAACTCCCCATCCCCGAACCCTTCGACTTCGCCATCCTCATCAACCAACCCGATCCCAACCCCATCCGCTATCTGCGCTATCGGTTCCAGCCGCGCAGAATCCGCTACCTGTTTTGGCACGCTCACATTCCCCAAGGCTGGG
Organism: Candidatus Latescibacterota bacterium; assembly: GCA_965221515.1. GTDB lineage: Bacteria > Latescibacterota > UBA2968 > UBA8231 > UBA8231. Next base: position 447,352 of record OZ244897.1, on the reverse strand, counting down.
GCTCGCGTTGGACTGAACTGATGCTGTTTTCGCCGGGCCATCCCGCCGAGGTGGTCATGCGCTCGGACTTTATCGATCTCGGCGCAGCCGCCGGCGACGGGCGGCCCAAAGTCATCAACAGTCTCTCTTGGGACGCCGATATTCCAGCCGCCACCCGCCTGCAAGTGCGCTCGCGCTCGGGCAATACCCAAAGCGAAGTCTATGCCTTCCACGACAAGATCGGCGAGCCGATCACCGAGGATAAATGGCTCAGCTTGCCCAAAGTGCTGCGCGGGAGAATCGACACCGCGGTCGTGGTCAGCGAGGATTGGGATGGGTGGAGCGAGGCGTACCACTTTTCCGGCGAGGCATTCAAGTCGCAAAATCCGCGCCGCTTCGTCCAGTTGGAACTGACCCTCTCGACCGACGATCCACAAAAAGCCCCGACAATTGGCGCCCTAGCGCTTGCGTACGAGGACGCGCTGTTGCAGAGTGCGCACGGCCGGATCGCCCCCAGAATCGCCCAACCCAACCAAGACACCCGTTTCACCTACACCCTAGTGTCGGCAGCCGATGCCGAGGACGCGGGTTTCGACCAGCTGCGCTTTGCCCTGCCCGCCAAATCGTCCGCCATCGAAATCCACATCGACGGCACTCGCATCGAGCCATCTTCCATCGACAGCCGCGCCGATACCCTACAAATTGGCCTGCCCCACGCGATCACCGCCGACTCCGTCCAAGTCAGCTTCACCACCCGCGTGCTACACAACGCCACGCTCTTTGCCCTCGACTTGGGTTCGAGCCGCCAGCCAGACTTGTGGCAATCGGTCGAGCCGCTGACGCGCCGCGCCAACATCGTCATGCTACCCGAACTAACCGGCGCGACCCAACTCATCAACGACCTGTCGATTGCCCCGCCAGTGCTCACCCCCAACGACGACGGCATCAACGACGCAGTGGTCATCCGCTTTGTCGCCTTCAAGGTCCAAAAACGCACGCCCCGCGTGGACATTTTCGACCTCGCCGGACGGCTGGTCGCCCAACTGGCGACTCCGACCATCGACGACCTAACCCACGTCTTTACTTGGAACGGACGCGCCAGCCAAGGCGATCGCGTGCCGCCGGGCACCTATCTCTGCCGCATTGATTTAGGCGCTGACGCCGGCGACGACACAGTGCTGCGCACGATCGGCGTAGCATACTAAATAGGCCAATCGCGGACCGCGTATTATATTGTGGGCTTATATCGCCAATTTCGCTCTGCAAAGGAGAGCCTTCATGCGCCGCGCCTCAATCGCCCTCTGGCTCGTGGCCTCGTTGATCCTAAGCCTAGCGCAAAGCACTACCGCCCAAGTCTCTCACTGGCAACTAGGCGGCAGCGGCTTGGCCTGGAGTGCGAACGACACCACCGGCCTCTTCGTCGATTTCGCCACCACGCCCGGGGCTATCCAACCCACGCACTTCACCCTGGACGAGACGGTTTTTTCGCACATCGACAACTGGGCCTTCTGGCGCGACCCTAGCGACCGCATCTTCGACTACCTCGACGGCGAGACGCCGCGCATGTGGAAGTGGAACCACGGCGTACCCGACCCTTCGGAAAACGGCTCTTGGCTCATCGACGGCGACCCTATCACCTACAATCCACCCAAAGCCGACCGCCTTGAGAAGGAAACCTTCACCATGGATTTGGCGGTGTCGGTGCCAGCGGTGGCCTTCGGCTTTATCCCACCCAGCGAGGGCTTTCGCTCCGACGGTACGCCGCTCGAAACAGACTTTGTTCCCGCCTTTCAGGTGACCGCCTCCGTCGCGCCCGAACCGCCAGTCCTCGAAGGCAATGTCAACCCGCTCTCGACCGTCATCACCGACACCAAATCCAACTTCGAACCCCAGGTGCGCATCGACTTCACCCGCCAGTACCTGCGCTTTTTCCGCTATCGGCGGACGCTTTCGCTACTAGACGAGGACGCCCAAGCCAAAAGCGGTAACGTCGCCATCGCCCTCATCGGCTCAATCAGCGAATTCCAGCTCTTCGCCCAAGGCGTACCGCGGCAGGCTATCTACAAGACCAAGATAACCGACCTCGGCGAGCCGGTGAATTTCGGGCGGTTGTTCTGGCAGGCGACAAAATTCCGCCTGGTCAATGGGACGCCCGTGGAAACGCCCGACGCGGCAGCCCAAGTCAAAATCGAGGTGCGCACCGGGATGGACGACGACCCGGCGGTCTATCACGAATACATGGATACCGGACTGGAGCGCGTGGTCTCGCGCGCCCACTACGAAAATGCCCTGCGCACTCGCTTCGTGCGCGTCACTGCCGCCGACGACCTAACCGAACGCCAGCCCAAGCCGGGCGTTCGCGCTTCCATCAGCTACGATTCCGACAACTGGACTTTTTGGTCGGCCCCCTTCGTCGAATCCGGGCAACCGATCAACCTGCGCAACGGCACCTACTTGCAGTTCCGCGTCACCCTCGAAAGCGACTCTTTCGACGACTTGGTGCGCCTCGACTCGCTGTGGCTCGAAACCGCCCCGCTGTTGGCCGCCAACGTACGCGGCGAAGTGGCTCCCTTAAACGACCTGCAACCCGTCGGCGGGATCACCCAAGTTCCCCTCGGCCAAACCATTGAATTCGTCTATGACCTCCAAGCCGACTTCGAGACGGTAAATGCACCCGGCTTTGACCTGCTGCGCATTCGCACCGGGCACCAAACCGAACTCAAAAGCCTGCAACTGGGCGCCAACCGCACGCAAACGGCACCCACCGCCGTCACCCAAGAGCCCGAGGGCCTACTCATCCACTTGCCCGAGCGCATCACCCGCGCCAACAATCCGCCCATTCGCATTGTCTTTGGCACCGAGATCTTTGAATTCGCGACCACATTCCAAAGCGAGGTCCTCGACAGCCAACGCGATGTGCTACCGCAACCTGTTGTAGGTGCCGATGTCGGCGCGGCCCTCTCCACCAACAGCCTGCGCGTGCTCGGCACCACCGAGCAAACGACCGCCTTCATCCAAAACCTAACTTTTTCCGCGGCGATTCTTACGCCCAACGGCGACGGCATCAACGACCAACTACACGTGGCCTATTCGCTGTTCCGCCTGCCCGAACCCGTGCCCGTCGTCCTCGAGGTCTATAGCCTCGACGGGCGGCGCGTGGCCTTAGTCGAGGCCGGCTTGCAGAACGCCGGCCCGCAGAGTCTGCGCTGGGATGGTCGCGCCGAAACGGGCCAGCGGCTGCCGCCGGGCCTCTACTTGACCGCCTTAAGTCTGCGCTCGGAATTTGCCACCGATCCCCACTTACGCCCTTTAGGTATCGCTTATTAAGAGGAGATTTTGATGCGACGCGCAATCATCGCCGGCTTCCTGCTAGCTGTTCCACTGGCGGCTGACATGCTCTCCTTTGACAGCGCCGCGGAATGGGCCCAATGGCAACAACCCTTCGGCTTAGTCCAAGTCGGCGAGCAGGGCCAGCTTTCGCTGGTCAAATTTCGCAAGGACATCAACCTCGTCGCAGACGCGCACCGCTTTGTCCACGAGACCCGCACCCGGGGCGACGCCGTGGCCGGCGGCCTCTGGCAAGCCGGTTCCAACGAGGCCGACGCGCCGCGGGCCATCGACGGCGACCCAACCACCTATTGGCAACCCAGCCCAGCAGACGCCCGCGAGGATTGGTTTATCACCATCGACCTCGGCCGCGCCGCACTGGCCCGCGAGATCCGCCTCAAATTCCCCGACCAACAAGGAGCGCGCCCGTTCCGCCAATTCCGCGTCTTCACTACCTCCGGCGTGCGCATCTCGGCCACCGACGACCTTTTTCTCTATCGCCAAGCCTTCCGCACCACGCGGCCCAACACCGAATCCGAAATCGTCATCCCACTGCGCTACGCTGGCCGCGACAGCGCACTGGTGATTGACCCCGACTTGGATTTGACGCCTGCAGAACGCAACAACTACCAGTTGATCCAGTACATCCAAATCATTTCCGAAGAGCAAAACCCCGACGCCGCCCTCGCCGAAATTGAGGTCATCGGCATTGGCGACAACATCGCCATTGGCACCAGCCAGCGCGGCAACTTCGTCGAAGGCGATGGCACCGGCTCGACCTTTAACCTCTTCGACGCCAATCTCAACACCAACAACACCGTCACCGACTGTCGCGGTGCCCTGGCGGAATGGACCGAAGGCGGCACGTGGTTCCGCGCCGATCTAGGCGCGACGTTCTTTATCGACGAGATGTTCATCTACTCCATGCAGCCCGACGAAGGCACCTTGGGTTTTACCATCTCTGGCACCGGGCCGGGGCACACCCTCCTCTTTTCCGACGGCACCCCGGCCACCGGTACCGCCCCGCTCGTCGAAGTGCCCGAAAACGTCGATTACGCCCAAGTCTTTACCCATTTAGCTCCCAATGCCGACAACTTGCTTTACATGCGCTACCTGTTCGCGCCGCGCAAGGCTCGCTATTTGTTCTGGCACGGCGTTACCTGTAGGGGCTGGGGCATCGTCAAGTGGGGCGAAATGCAATTGTTCTCTCCGGGTTATCCAGCCCAAGTCGAGTTGCAGTCTGCTTTTATCAACCTCGGCCAAGAAGCGGGCGATGGGCGCCCCAAAGTCATCAAGGCACTGCACTGGGACGCCGACTTGCCGCCGGGCACTCGGATGCAACTGCGCTCGCGTTCGGGCAACGCGCTGGCGCCGGTCTTTACGTTCCACAATAAGCTCGGCGAAGAAATCACCGAAGAAAAATGGACCAGTTCGCCCAAAGTGCTGCGCGGCGCCATCGACACCTCGCTGGTTGTCGGCGAGGACTGGGACGCTTGGAGCAATGTGTACCAGTTTTCCGGCGAGTCCTTCAAATCGGCCAGCCCGCGCCGCTTCATGCTGCTGGAGATGATCCTCGCCACCGATGATCCCGCGGTCGCCCCGACCGTCAACTCGGTATCCGTCGAATACGAAAACGCCCTAGTCCAAAGTGCGCGCGGCAGCGTCGCCCCCCGCGAGGCCAGCCCTAATCAAGACACGCATTTCACCTACACCCTCTGGCCCGACAGCGACGAACTCGACAGCGGCTTCGACCTAATGCGCTTTATTGTCCCCGAGCCGGTCGATCTCCAGAGCGTGTCGCTACGAATCGGCGCCGAACCAGTCGTCCCAGCTACCTTAGACATCCAAGCCGACTCGCTGCTGATCGCGTTGCCCCAGGTGATTTCCGGCGACTCGCTGCAAGTCAGCTTCACTACCCGCCTGCTGCAAAACGCCACCGTCTTTGCCCTAGACCTAGGGTCGAGCCAAGCACCGGGCCTGTGGCAGTCGGTCGAGGCGGCCGAGCGCCGCTCCAACATCGTCATGCTACCCGAGCTGACCAGCAGCAGCCAACTCATCAGCGACCTGCAACTGACCTCGGCAATCCTAACCCCCAACGGCGACGGCATCAACGACCAGCTAGCGGTGCGATTTGTCGCTTTCAAAGTCGAAAGCACCCAGCCACAGGTGGAAGTTTTAGACCTAGCCGGACGCCCAATAGCAGCCCTTACCGCAAGCACTATAGGCTCGCAACACCTTTGCACTTGGGATGGCCGCGCCGCCGACGGAGCCCGCGCCGCCCCCGGCCTGTACGTCCTGCGCGTCAATCTGGGTGCCGCTGCCGGCCACGACACCGCCCTGCGCACCATCGCCGTGGCGTACTGACAAATTGACCGCACAAATCTGCGACCCATTGCCGTAGCATGAGGGCCATTCCCCTCCCAGACGGCGACCTGCGCTACGCCCCCGACTTTTTGACCGCAGCCGAGGCCGACCAATTCATGCGGCAACTGCTCGACGGTATTGAGTGGCAACAGCACCACGTCGTCGTCTTTGGCCGCCAGCAGCCGACGCCGCGTCTTTCGGCCTGGTACGGGTCCCCACAAGCGCGCTACACCTATTCGGGACTCGCGCTAGAGCCACGCCCGTGGACCGGACCGTTGCTAGACCTCAAGACGCGGCTCGAAGCTGCCGCCGACTGTCTCTTCAACAGCGTCCTGCTCAACCAGTACCGCGACGGCCGCGACAGCATGGGTTGGCACAGCGACGACGAGCCCGAGTTGGGAGCCAACCCGACCATCGCCTCGCTGAGTTTGGGCCAGACGCGGCGCTTCCTGCTGCGGCACAAGCGCCGCGACCATTCCCCAGTCGAAATTCCCCTCGAACACGGCGCACTGCTGATCATGCGCGGCCCAACTCAAACCCACTGGCAACACCAAGTCCCCAAGACCCGACGCCCGTGTACCCTGCGCCTCAACCTCACCTTCCGCTGCATTGTCGCTACTGTTGGGCGACCTGTTCGGGGGTTCGTTGCCTAAGGCATCCTCAAATGGTATCTCCCAATCGCATTCTCATAGTACTCTCGTTAGTACTCGCTATTTTTGTGCCAGCAGAATCGTCCGCCGAACAATCCCCGCCGCCAGGGTCCAAAATTCACCGCTCTATTCCGCCGCCGGGCGCCAAAACCCACGTAGTGATTATAGGCGAAAGGTTTCGCGCCGGCGGGTTCAAACGCTGGCTCTACGGCAGCGATTACCGCGATCTCTGGGCCACTCCCGTCGAGGTTACAGTCCTCGACCTCGACCGCGTAGGAGGCGGCTTGACCCCGCTGCGCATCGGCGGAGCCGGACAGTCCATATCGCTTCACTTCACCGGACGAGATGGCCGCCGCTATACGGTTCGCTCCCTGGACAAAGATCCGATGAAAAGGAAATGGGACGAACTCAAGAATACGGTCGTTGACGACGTCCTCCAGGACATGATCAGTGCGCTGCTGCCCGCCGGGGCCCTCGTCGTCGATCGGCTAATGGAAGCCACCGGGATCCTGCACGCCAAGCATACACTGGTCGTCATCCCAGATGATCATAGGCTAAACGAGTACCGCAAAAATTTTGCCGGCCTTATCGGAATGCTACAAGAACACCCTTCTGAAGGGCCGGACGATACGCCCGGCTTTGCCGGTTCGCGCAAAATCAGCGGCACCCAAAAACTGTGGCAGCGCCTAGAAAAAACACCCTGCAACCGCGTCAATGCCCGCGCCTATCTAACGGCGCGGCTGATGGATTTTCTCATCAACGACCGGGATCGCCACCACGGTCAGTGGCGCTGGGCGCGATTCCCCGCTGGCGATTGCTACACTTGGCTGCCCATACCAGAAGACCGCGACCAAGCCTTTGTCGATCTCGACGGGTTGGGCATGGCGGTGGCGCGCCGAGGGCTGCCGATGCAAATCGAGTTTGGCGCCGCCTATCCGAGCCTGGTGGGTCTATCGACTACAGGTTGGGAACTAGATCGCCAGTTCTTAGCCGAACTCAATAAGACAGCCTGGGATTCGGTCGTAACGGCCTTTCGCCGCGACCTTCCAGACCCGATCATTGAAGACGCCGTGCGGAAACTCCCCCCGCCGTATTACAAAATCGCTGGACAAACACTGACAAAGGCCCTCAAATCGAGACGCGACGCATTGCCCGAATTTGCCAGCCAATACTACGACCTGATTACCCGCGAGGCCGAAATCCAAGCGACCGATCAGGACGAATACGCCTACTGTGAACACCTGCCGGGCGGCGATCTGCTAGTCCAAATCGGTCTCAGCAAAAGCCCCAATGGAGCAAGGCAGACGCCCTATTTCCAGCGGACATTCCACCCCCAAGAAACCCGGGAAGTCCGCATCTATCTTCGCGGCGGAGCCGATCGCGCACAAATAGCAGGGGCCAAGGGACAAATCGCCGTCCGCATCGACGGCGGAGGCGGCGACGATGCGGCGACAAATGTATCCCAAGCGGGGGCCGCAAAGACCCTCTTTTACGATTATCGCGGCAAAAATCAGTTCGCCAAAGGCAAGGGCGCAAAAGTCGATACGCGCCCCTACAAGCGTCCGCCCGCCCGGATTCTCCGCGCGCGGTATGCACTCGACTGGGGCATGCAGGCGGTTACGCTGCCAATCCTTATCGCCAATCCAGACCTAAGCGTGTTCGTCGGCGGTCTGGGTAGCCGGCACTATTTCGGCTATCGCAAAAACCCGTTCGCTTCGCGTCATTCCTTCAACGCCGGCTTGGCACTCAATCGCCTCAAGCCATCTGTTTCCTATACCGGAACCTTCCGCCAACTGCTGTTGGACCTCGACGCCAAAGTCCACCTCAAATACTCCGGCATCCAAGTGATCCGGTTCAACGGATTGGGTAACAAAACCGCCACTCGGCGTCCGGCTTCTTTTTATCAAGTGGAGCAAAACTATTTCGCCTTCGCTCCATCCCTCGAATTCCGCGCAGCAGCGCATCAAGCAGACGCGGAAGACCTCGAATCGCTGCGCTCGAAATTAACCATTGGCTTGGGGCCAATCATCAAGTATGCAAACACGCCGCTCAGTTCCAATAAGGATAAATTTATCGGCTCGCTCAATCGCCCGTTGTACGGCACCAACTCCTTCGGCCAACTAGGCGCACAGGGCGCAATCCTCTACGACACGCGCAACAATCCAGCCTATGCCACGCGCGGATTTTTGCTCAGAGTCGCCGGAGCCGTCTATCCGGGCGTTTGGGATGTGGCCTCGGCTTTTGGCAGCATCGACGCGGAAGCACGCACGTACACAACAGCTCGCCTGCCGACCAACCCAACCCTGGCCCTACGAGCAGGCGGCAAAAAAGTGTGGGGCACCTTTCCCTTTCACGAGAGCGCCTTCTTGGGGGGGCCCGGCTTAACCGGTAGTGGCGCGTCGGCTGGCAATGTCCGCGGTTTGCGGAAAAATCGGTTCGCCGGCGACACCGCCCTATACGGCAATTGCGAATTGCGCTTGGTGCTGGCCAACATCAAACTTTTGCTGCCGGGCGAGTTGGGCCTGTTCGGTGCGGCTGATGCCGGGCGAGTAATTTTCGCCAACGATGCCGACGATGCCGATACCTGGCACACCGGCGTGGGAGGTGGCCTGTGGCTGTCTTTTCTGCGGCGTTGGCAAACCGTCAGTGTAGCAGCCGTAAACGGCGATGACTTGCTCGGAGTGTATCTGCGCACTGGTTTGGTGTTCTAGCTCATTAAGGAGGGATACCTAATGCTCAACAACATGATCGTCCGCCTGCTCGTTTACTACGCGGCATGGCTTTTAGTCCTCAGCGGGATTTTCTACCTCTTTCCCCAGATTCTCTATTACGTCGCCCAAGAGCGCAAACGCATCTTCGTCGCCAAATCCTTGGATTTCGGCACCGACACCGTTCCATTCCCCCTCGGCAACATCGAAGAAGGAGTGGCCCGGCTTGCCGATCCAGCGCACACCATTCCAGTCATGGTCGCTTTGGTGCTGGCCTTCGGAGTTACGCTCCCCGTCACTTGGGTATATCGCTGGACGCGGCCACGCAAGAAGTACAGTCAATCCTTTGCTCATACTTTACTCGTGATACCTACCTCCATAACGCTGGTCGTTTTTTTAGTTAAAGGCAGTCTAGCCCTTGCCTTCAGCTTGGCCGGCATCGTCGCTGCGGTGCGCTTTCGCACCGCACTCGAAGAGCCGATGGATGCCGTGTACATGTTTATGGCCATTGGCATAGGGCTAGCGGCGGGCACGCAGCTTACCACCGTGGCCTACCTCGCATCGTTGGTTTTTGTCGCCATAGCACTCGGCGTGTGGAAAAGCAATTTTGGCGCCCGGCCGGCCGTAATATCTGGCTGGACTATTGTCTATCCCGAAAAGTCGGCCCAAGTCTCTGACGCGAGCGACCCGGCGATTGCCGCACACAAACCCCGCGACGCGCAGCTTCAAGTGCAGGCCGCAAACATTGAAGAGATTCAAAAAGCAACGGACGCGATCCTCAATTCCAATACCAAGCGCTGGCAGGTAGCAGACGTGATCAATGATGAGGATGGAACGGTCGTGGTGGTGTTTGATATTTGGTGCAAAAAATCCGTCAATCCACTCTCTCTCATCCGGGCTATCGAAGAAAACGGCCAAGGAAATATCAACGACGTAACAATGAGAGGTAGTAACTCGTAATTTTTACGCGGCCCGCACCGCAAACAAATCAGCGTCCTGCAATACCACTCGCAGGCGCACCGGACGGCCCTTGAGCCCAGACAAGTCGCCGCCTGCTTTCCAAGCCACGGGCGCGTCGAGTTGGTCGCCGTAAATCGGGTCCATTTCCTCCAAAGCACACTTAGGCAGAGGCTGGCCCGACTCGTCTTGGAGTTCCACTCGCAGCGATCCCGCCGCTGAGGTTGCGTAGTTGAGGCGCAAGACGGCCCCTTCCAACAGCAGGGGACGGGTGAGCAATTCACCGCCTCTATAGCCCGCCCGCACCGAGGCAAAACCGTGCGGCCGCACCACCACGCGGCGCAGGCGGTTGGTTGACCAGCCGTAATTTTCCGAGACGTACATAGACCATTCATCCGGGGCCGTTTGCACCAAGCCGGGGGCGGGCGTACAACTGCGGTGCGACCAGTTGCGCTGATCTGGGCCGGGGCGCAGCCAAGCCTCCATAAAGGGACGGTCCCAGTGGACGCCGTCGCGGCTGCTCATAAACACCGCGTCGGACAGGCCCGACCCGGGGTAATCCATCGCCGCGATGTCGAGCTGACGTTCGGGCAAAAAGCGCATGGGAAACGACAGCAGGATGTGCTCAGCACCAGGGCAAGGCGTGGTGGCGTTGGTGTAGAAGTGTTCCAGCGGCACGTCGGCGGCGTACTCGTGAGGCTGTGGCAGCGTCCAGTGGATGAAGTCCTCCGAGGTGCAGCTCTGGATGGCCCGCACCCGAGCACCGGTGGTGTCGAAGTAGCGGCTGAAGAGCCGATAGCACCCCATGTAGGCATCCCACAAGGCTACGTTGACCGAGTCAAAGGCCCCGGTGACGGCCAAGGGACCTTCTTTGACCGGAGTCCAGTGGATGCCGTCGGGCGAGGCAAAGCCGTGCAAGTTGGACTGGCCGGTGCCGCCCACGGCTTTGAAGCGCTGCGCTGGATCGGCCGCGGGATTGGCGTCGAGAAAGACGCAGAAATTGTGGCTCTCGTGGCCTTGGATGAGGACGTTGTTTTTGCGCGTGCCGTTGAATTCGACCAAGCCCAACTCGGGCTGCGTAAAGTGGATGCCGTCGGTGCTGACGGCCAAGTTGGTAGTCTGACTGGCGGCACCGTCGGCGTAGTCCGCGCCAAGCGGATAAAAGCCCCGATAGTACAGCAGAATGCGGCTCCCGTCCTGAGTGAGATTGTAGCAGCCCGTGCAGGCGTTGTCCCAAGGCTGGGAGACTTGATAGACCGCTTCGCGGCGGATGGGCGGATGCAGGTGCAGAGCGGCTCCATCGAGCTGTTCGATGAGGAAGTGATCGACGAATAATTCGCGGCGGGATCCCAAAGCGATGGGCGTGGTCATGGCGAGGCTCCGATTGGGGTGGCTGACACTTTGCCCGAAAAACTTAAGTACTTATGAGGAGGAACAACAACAATCTCTTTGAGGATGCAGACGGTCAATTTAACGTGCGAATTGATAAACGCCTACACCGACGGCTAGCGATGGAGGCCGGGCGGGCCGGCACCTTGGCCTTGACGATGACTGCGTATGTACGCTCGTCGATAGTAGCCCCCGACGACTATGGAGTTGCCGTTTTTGATGTTGAGTGTAATTTTCAGCAGTCTGCGATCCGGTTCGGGTGTTGTGCGTGCGGCGGAAAAGTTATGTCCGCCAATTACTCCCTAGCCCTCGTCGATGAAAGTAGGCCGCTCGTCGCCAAAGGAGAATCGATATGCACGAGAAACGGATCGTTGAGTTCCAAGTGGTTTTCCCCAAGCAATCGCGTCGTAAATGTACCACAGCAACTTTCTGCCGACGCTTCGTCTTGCTGTCCGTTCTCGCGCTCGGTTGCGCCCAAGTGCCAGTGGAGGACCTCCGCCAAACCGTCGCGTCGGAAACCGCTCAACTAGTCAGTACAGTAACGTCGGGGACCGTGTCCTCTAGAGATGCCATCAAAGTCCGGTTCGTCAAACCGGCCGTTGACACCCATCTAGTCGGCCACTCCCTGAAAAAGCAGGTATTCACCTTTACCCCGCCCATAGACGGCACCGCTGCGTGGGCAACGACCCAAGTGCTAGTCTTTCGTCCCAATCGTCCCTTGCCCATGCGCCAGCCATACCAAGGCCGCCTCGACCTTGCGGCTCTGCTGCCGGCGCACACCACCCTGCAACCCCTGCACTTCGACTTCGCGGTCGCCGGGCGCGAAATCCTCTCCCTTGAAGGGGATTTCGACCTAAAAACCGCCAACGACCCTCGCTACCTGATATACCAGGGCCGCCTCGAACTGACCGAGCAAGCCGACATGCAGAGCGTGCGCGAGGCCGTGACCCTGCGCCGAGGCGAGACCCGGCGGCCTCTGACTTGGCAGGCGGATGCCAGCGGCAAAGTCTTCACCTTCACCAGTGCCGTCATCGAAAGGGATACGACCCGGCAGACCTATGCGCTGATCGTGGACGATGAGAAACTAGCGATCTCCCACCGATACGAGAAGGACATCCCCCTCGCCCCACTACAGGACATGCGCTTGGTGAATATAGAAAAAGAGCAAGAGGGCACTTACCCACGCCTGATCCTGATTTTTTCTGATCAACTGGACCTGCGACAGCACATCGAAGGACTGGTGCAAGTGCGGCCCGAAGTGCCAGTGCGCCTGAAGGCCACGGGCAAGCAAATTCTCGTCGATGGAGATTTTGCCCCCGGCCATACTTACGAGTTGGCAGTTCACGCCGGCATCCGCAGCCACTGGGGCACTCGCACCGAGGGCACCACGCTCCAAGAGGTCGGTTTCGCCGACCGCAAACCGCAGTTGCGGTTTGCCCGCGACGGCATGTTCCTGCCGTCGTCCAAAGACAAGCGACTGCGCTTTGCCACCCTCAATCTGCGCCGCGTCGTGCTGGAGGTAAAGAAGGTCTATGCCTCCAACTTGGGGCAATTTTTGCAGACCGAACGCCTGCACAGCGGCAAAGAACGGCGCGACTCCTTCCGCGATTCCTACATCCGCCGCGTCGGCGTCGAGGTAGCCCACGACACGCTCGAAATATCCGACCAGCGCAACACGTGGCTGGAACACGAACTGGACCTTGGTGCTCTGCTCGCCGAGGACGCCCAGGGCCTCTTTCTGATCGGACTCCGCTTTGGTCGGGATGACATGCTCTATCGCTCCCCCACCAGCACCGCCAGTCAGATCCGCCAGCACTATGGCCAAAGACACCGCAGTCGCAATAACACGTATTACTCAGACCCCAACTCCCCGGGTTACATCCGCGGCCACGGCCAGGCCTACAAGCCCTTAGTAGTTAGCGACATCGGCCTGACCTACAAGCGCGGCCACGACCAGCACCTCGTGTACGCCACGCACATCGACGATGCCCAGCCGCTGCCCGGCGTGGCGATCAGCCTGCGCACCTATCAGAACCAAGTCGCAGCTAGGGGCACCACCGATGATCGGGGGCTGGCGCGTTTTGAAGACCTAGACGAGGAAGTCTTTTACGTCGAAGCCGAACACCAAGGGCAGCGCAGCGTAGTCAAACCCAACGACATGGCCTGGAACCTGTCGAGCTTTGACATTGATGGCACCGAATCGCGTCAGGGCACTCGCGCCTTCATCTACACCGAACGCGGTGTGTACCGCCCCGGGGACCCGATCAACATCTCGGTTATCGCCCGCCACCAAGACTACACTTTTCCCGCCGACCATCCCGTCACCTGTACGATCTTCAACCCCAGGAATCAGGTAGTCTTTGAACAAGTACAACGACGAGGCCGGCAAGGGCTGTACAATTTTACCTTCACCACCCATCCCAAAGACCCCACGGGTAATTGGCGGGCCCAAATTCTGATCGGCGACAGCACCTTCGACCGCGTACTGAAAATCGAGACCGTCGTCCCCTACCGGCTCAAGACCAAAATCGCCACCGCCAAAGAGCACTTGGGCCGACAAGACGAAACCCTGAGCGCAGATCTGCACAGCACCTACCTGTTTGGTAGTCCGGCTGCCGGGTTGGAAGCGGAGTTGGCCGTCTCGCTACACAGCGTCCCCAAGACCTTCCCGCACTACCGAGCATTCAGTTTCACCAACGAGTTGATCGATTACCAGCCGGTCGAGGCCGTGCTCTTCAAAGGTCGGCTCGACGCCAAGGGCAGCGCTCGCGCTGAGTGGACCCTCCCCCCGCTAGTCAATGCGCCCTCGGCACTCCAAGCCGTGCTCACCGCCAAAGTCCTAGAAAAAGGAGGCCGCCCCAACCACCAGCGACACCGGCTCCCCATAGACCCCTACGATTACTACGTGGGATTGCAGAAACCCGAGTTCAACTACGGCTATACCCGGGTCGGGGTGCCGGTGCAAATTCCCGCCATAGTAACTGACGTCGAGGGCAACCTAGTGGCTGGCCGGAATCTGCTCTACCGAGTTTACCGGGGCACGACTCACTGGTGGTGGGAATACGAAAACCGCCAAGCCTTCCAGCGGCGTTTCAAAAGCGACCGCCGCACCGAACTCGTCGCCGAACAACGGGTCGTCTCCGCGTTGACGCCCATAGACCTGCTCTTCAAGCCAGACGACAGCGGTCAGTACCTCATCGAAGTCACCGATGGAGACAACAAGGGCCATACCGCGGCCTTTTTCGTCCGCACCTCTCACGGGGGTCGGGTGCCAACCGGCGAGGACAACGAGGGGGCACTCGTGTTGCGAACCGACCGCGAGCAATACCAGCCCGGCGACGAGGCCATCATCCGCTTTGCCGTGCCCCAAGAAGGCTCCGTCCTCTTTGCCGTCGAACAAGATGGACGGGTAATCGAGTCCCGCTGGCATCGCCTCGACGGCACTCGAGAAGAAGCTACGATCCCCATTGCGATCAGCCCCGCGATGATCCCGACGACCTACGCCTCCGTCTCCCTGATCCAGCCCCACGCCCAAACCGACAACGACCGGCCCATGCGCTTGTTTGGCGTCGTTCCCATCGCGGTCCACGATCCGGCCACCCGCCTCGACTTCGACATCCACATGCCCGACTTGTTGCGCCCCGGCCAGCCTTTTGCAGTGGAAGTACAAAGTGCTGCCGACTCGGCCGCGTTCACCATTGCCGTAGTCGATGAGGGCCTGCTGGCTCTGACCAACTTCCACACGCCGGCCCCTTGGCAATACTTCTTCCAAAAACAACGCCTAAGCGTGCGCACATTCGACCTGTTTGCCCACATCATTGGCGTGGCCAAAGGCGACCCATTTAAGACCTTTGCCATTGGCGGCGGTTTTGCCGCCGAGCAGCAAGCACAGCGCGACTCGCATCGGCGCTTCCCTTCAGTTTCCATGTTCGCCGGTCCCCTGCACACCGACGCTACAGGCCATGCCCGAGTGCAATTTACCATGCCCAATTACGTCGGCGCAGTGCGGACTATGGTCATAGGTACTCGGGGGAAGAGGTTTGGACATGCCGAGAAGACGACCGCGGTCAAAAGCGACCTAATGGTGCTTTCGACCCTACCTAGGGTCATTGGTCCCGGCGACCAGTTTAAGGTGCCGGTCACCGCGTTTGCCATGGCCGATAGCTTGGGTACCGTAGAGGTATCGATTGAGGTGCAGGGGCCGCTCGCCATCGTTGGCCAGGCGCGTAAGCGGGTCGATTTTGCCGGCGTGGGGGAACGCGACCTGTCTTTCCACCTGCAAGCAGACCAAGCCGTAGGGCCGGCGACCATAGTGGTCAAGGCCGCAGCGACCAAAGCACGCGCTTCACGGCAGACGCATCTTGAGGTCCGGCCCGCATCCCCGCCGATCTACAAAAGCGACGAGCGCGGAGTGACCCCCGGCGAGTCGGTGTCGTTGACCATACCCGACCAGGGGATGCCCGGCACCAACCAAGCGCGAATCAGCATACGCCGCTGGCCCAACTTCAGCTTTGACAACCAGCTACTGCGCTTGGTGCGCTACCCATACGGCTGCTTGGAGCAGACCGTCTCCTCCGTCTTTCCCCAACTCTATCTCAAGGACCTACTAGACCTCAAAGCGGCGGAGCGCCGCACTGTCGCGGCGGATATTGACGAGCGCATCAACGAAGCCATCCTCCGGTTGCGGCACTTTCAACTGCACGACAACTCGTTCAGCTTGTGGCCGGGCCAACGTCGAGCTTCCGTCTGGGGCAGCATCTACGCCGGACACTTCCTGATCGAAGCCCGCAGCTTGGGCTACCACATTCCCGACGACATGCTCCAAGGATGGCTCCGCCATCAGCAGGCTCAAGCCACCCTGACCGGCGATGACCTGAAGGTGCGTGCGTACCGGATCTATCTGCTGGCACTAGCCGGCGATCCGGCACTGGGTGCAATGAACCTGCTCAAGGAAAACGCACTCGACAGTATGACCAACGTGGAAAAGTGGCTGCTGGCCACAGCGTACCTGCACGCGGGAATCAGACCGACGGCAAACGAAATCGCCCGCACCACCGGCGTCAAAGTCGAGGCCTATCGGGAGTTTGCCAACACCTATGGTTCGGGGCTCCGCGACGAGGCCCTCATCCTCGACGCCTTGGTCGCCTTCCAACGCCAAGACGCGGCCGATTCGCTAGCCAAAAAGGTGGCCCACGACATAAGTGAGGGCTGGCACTCTACTCAGACGACCAGCGTCGCATTGTTGGCTCTGGGCAAGTACGTCCAATCTCTACAACAGGACAGCGATCCGGCGGCCTCACTCACCGGCCGCATCCGCCTACCCGGCGGCCAGCTTGTGCCCTTTAGCACCGACGCCCTCGGCTACCAGATGGAACTCACCAGCGGTTTCGGCGCGCCGGTGGAGGTGCATTTGGACTCTGCCAACACTGTGGAACGGGCGTTCGTCGCCCTCGACTGGGAAGGAGTGCCGCTGCGGGGCATAGATCAAGACGAGGCAGGACAAATCGGCCTGGAAGTGGAATGGCTCGATGAAGACGGGATGAGCATTGCCCCCGACACCTTAGCCCAAGGCACCACCTTTTGGGGCCACATCCGCGTCGCAAACCGCAGCCCCCACCACCTCCTCGAAGAAGTGGCCCTCACCCAGCTACTGCCGGCTGGCTGGGAAATTGAAAATACCCGCCTGTCATCCAAGACCCGACCCGGCTGGATGAAGAAATGGCAGCTCAACACCGAAGAATACCTCGATATCCGCGACGATCGCATCAGCTGGTTCTTCGACCTACCCCGCCGCAGCCAACCGCTTGATTTTGCCGTCAAGCTCAACGCGGTGACCCAAGGCGAATTTTCCCTGCCGCCGACGCAAGTCGAAGCCATGTACGACCGCGATTTCCGCGCCCGCAAAGCCGGCGGCACGGTCGTTGTCGGGCCGTAGGGTGCCCTCATGCACATCGCCAGATATGCCTTATACCTTCTCGTCGTCCCGACCTTGAGCCTGGTCCTGTACTTCTTGCTCCCCTTACCTCGCCCCCTGTTCGCACCCGATTACAGCACCCTGATCGTCGATCGCGACGGCCAATTCCTGCGCATCTTCCTCAGCGACAGCCAGCAGTGGTGTTTCCCCCCCGACACTAGCCTGGCCGTACCCGCCAAGTTGCAAACGGCTGTCCTGCACTTTGAGGACCGGCACTTCTACCGCCACTGGGGTGTTGACCCGCTCGCGTTGGGCCGCGCCCTCTACCAAAACGCCGTAGCTAGAACCATCAAAAGCGGTGCCAGTACCATCACAATGCAGGTAGCGCGGCTGATGCATCCCAAAGAGCGCACCTATATCAACAAGACCCGCGAGACCCTGCTAGCGCTCAAAATCGAACTCTACTACACCAAAGACGAGATTCTGCGCCTCTATCTGGACCACGCCCCCTACGGCGGCAATCTCGTCGGCTACCGAGCCGCAGCCCACAAGTACTTTCGCAAGCCACCCGACAAACTGACCTGGAGCGAGGCCGCGACCCTCGCGGTGCTGCCCAACGCACCCAGCCTCGTCTCCCCTACGGCCAATCCGCAGCGGCTAATACAAAAGCGCAATCTACTACTCGCCAGCCTACAGCGCACCGGTCACTTCGACGCCGAGACCTTGCGCTTGGCTCTGGCCGAGCCCGTGCCCACGCGGGCCTTTCCCTATCCGGTGTCGGCACCACACCTATCGCGCACGCTCAAACGCAGTCGCCAAGGCCGCCTCATCAAGACCACCATAGACGCTGGCCTACAACGGGCACTAGAATCTCTAGTCCGGCGGCACCTGCGCTACCTCGACCACCAAGGCATTGGCAATGGTGCCGCCCTACTGGTGGAGACCGGCAGCGGCAAAGTCCGGGCTTACGTCGGCTCGCGCGACTTCTTCAATCCGACGCACCAAGGGCAAGTAGATGGCGTGATCGCGCCGCGCTCGTCGGGTTCGCTGCTCAAGCCCTTCCTCTACGCCCTGAGCATGGACGCCGGCCTGATTCTGCCCCAGACCCTAGTCAAGGATGTCCCCACTTTCTATAGTGGATTTTCCCCGCGCAACGCCGACGAGCAATACGACGGCCTAGTACGAGCCGAAGAAGCGCTGGTGCGCTCTCTCAATGTCCCGGCCGTGCGCCTCTTGCGGCACTATGGCCTATTTAACTTTTACCGCTTTCTCCAAGATGCTGGCCTATCCACCTTAGTGCGCTCAGCCGATGACTACGGCCTACCGCTGATTCTCGGCGGCGCCGAAGTCACGCTCTGGGACATGGCCCGACTTTTCCGCGGCCTCGTCCACAGTGGACGGATTGAGCCCCTGCGCTACTTACAGCAACAGACCGAGGCCACACCACCGGAACCTCTTATTAGCCCAGGGGCCGCCTATCTGGTCTTAGAGACGCTCCGCAATGTGCGGCGGCCTGGGGTCGAGTACTACTGGCACCAGTACCAAGACCAGTGGCCCCTCGCTTGGAAGACCGGCACCAGCTACGGCCAGCGCGACGCTTGGGCGATAGGCGTGAGTCCGGCGTGGACTATTGCCGTCTGGCTCGGCAACTTCTCGGGCGAGAGCAACCCCGCCCTAAGCGGTGCACAAGCGGCCGGTCCATTGCTCTTTGATATTTTTCATCGCGTCCCCAAAGACCGCGACCAAGCGTGGTTTCTGCGGCCCGACGCCGACCTGACAACCGCGACGCTCTGTCGCGACAGCGGCCGGCCTGTCAGTCCCTATTGTCCTCAGCCAACCCAAGCCCTGGCACCCCGGCATGGACGCCCCATGGCCCGTTGCTCCTACCATCGCAGTATCGTCCTCAATGAAGCGGGAACGCATCAGGTGTGTTCGTTGTGCTGGCAGCCAAACGACCACCGACTAGCGCAGCACATGGTCTATCCGACCGATGTTGTACAATATCTGCGGGAGCGGGGGCAGGTGCCCCACGAGCTACCGCCCCACAAAGCGGACTGTCCCGTACAACCCGAAGCCAAGCCGCTACAGGTGCTCTACCCGACGCCAGAGGCCCGCCTACAGGTCGGCCGAGATTTCGATGGCCAGCAGCAGTCTATCGTCCTGCGGGCAGCCCATAGCGACCGGGAGCGGGCGTTATTCTGGTATGTAAATCGTCGCTTCTTGGGGCGAACCGTAAACCAGCACCGCTTGGCGGTGTCGCTAAAGCCGGGTGCCCACGCGCTGGAGATCGTCGATGCCCACGGCTTTAGCGATCGCACCCGGTTCTACGTGGTGCGATAACCACCGTCGAGTGCACCATCCTCGAAATCCCGATAGACGCGGCTAGCCGTGGGCACAGTCTGCCCCTGGTACTTGCTACCCAGTCCCGGCGAACCGTAGGGGCTATCCGCTGGCGTCGAGAGCTGCGAGAACGAAAGCTGCCCGATCTTCATGCCCTGATACAGCGTAATGGGCAGATTCGCCACATTGCTCAACTCCAGCGTCAGGTGTCCTTTCCAGCCGGGATCTACATACCCCGCAGTCGAGTGAATCAGCAGCCCGATGCGCCCCAACGAACTCTTGCCCTCCAGCCGCGCTACCAAGTCGTCGGGCAGCCCTATCATCTCAAGGGTGCTGCCCAGCACGAACTCGCCCGGATGCAGCATAAACGGCTGATCGCCAATCTCCTCCATCTCAGTCAAGTCGCTTAAATCTTCGCGCACGTCGATGAATGGGCGACGCGAGTTGCGGAACACGAGAATGCGTTTGTCGAGATGAACATCAACGCTGGCCGGCTGAATACATCCTGCTGCCAACGGCTCGACGACGATTGACCCCTCTGCCAGTAACGTCTTGATTGCTCGGTCGCTGAGAACCATCTTTCCTCCAGATTTTTAGTATAGCGCATCATCGACAATCCAATTTTAGCAACATAAGGGATTTGCGCCATTTTAAATAGTGTGCAGGCAGGCGGCGACGCGGTGCGAAGGCCCGTCAAATCATCGGTCCGCATTTGTCCCGATGCGGCTTGACAGGGTTAGAAGCTATCCCTTTCATACGGCCTAACAGGCTGTCACAAAGACCCGCCAGCATCATGCCCTCGCCCGACCGCGGCACTACTTGGGAGCCCCAGTAACCCCAACCTTTTTACGTTAAAGGAGCCTCTCATGGATTGCAAACGACTCTCTGCGGCAAATACCGGATACGTCCATGGTCGGCGTCTTGCGCTCGGTTTGCTGGTCGTCGGACTGGTGGCGGCACAGGATAGTGCGGCATCAAGTCCGTGCGTCAACGGCCTTGTCGTGCCGGACCCGCAGGATCATCCCGGCTTAGTAGCCGACTGCGAGGTGCTCTTGGCCATAGACCAGTTAGTCGGCAATCTCTTCTCCTTTGGTTGGAGCGCGGACCTACCCATTACTGAGTGGTACTACATTGAGGTCAGCGATGCTCGCGTGACAGGTTTTCATGTCGACAGCTCCGGCGAGTTTGGCCCCTTCCTATTGGGGCCGATTCTACTAGAGTTAAGCCAATTGACTAGTTTGAGGCGGCTATACCTCAGAAACACTCATTTAACGGGGCCGATACCACCGGAGATAGGCCGACTAACCGAACTAAGAGAGTTATATCTCTATCACAACGGATTGACCGGCTCGATACCGTCC
This sequence comes from Candidatus Latescibacterota bacterium, assembly GCA_965221515.1. GTDB lineage: Bacteria > Latescibacterota > UBA2968 > UBA8231 > UBA8231. Next base: position 426,363 of record OZ244897.1, on the reverse strand, counting down.
GAATTGGGCCAACTAACAAATTTGCAGGAGTTGTACCTCACTGACAACTACCAGCTAACGGGCTCGATACCACCCGAATTAAGCCAACTAACAAATTTGCAGATATTGTCTCTCAGTAATAACGCGTTGACCGGCTCGATACCGCCCGAATTGGGCCAACTAACAAATTTGCAGGAGTTGTACCTCGCTGACAACTACCAGCTAACGGGCTCGATACCACCCGAATTAGGACAACTGAAACATTTGACGTCCCTCAACCTCAGCAACAACCAACTAACGGGGCCGATACCGCCGGAACTAGGCCAATTGATGAATTTGCAGGTGCTATACCTCATCGACAACCAGCTAACAGGGCCAATACCACCCGAATTAGGACAACTGAAACATTTGACGTCCCTCAACCTCAGCAACAACCAACTAACGGGGCCGATACCGCCGGAACTAGGCCAATTGATGAATTTGCAGGTGCTATACCTCATCGACAACCAGCTAACAGGGCCAATACCACCCGAATTAGGACAACTGAAACATTTGACGTCCCTCAACCTCAGCAACAACCAACTAACGGGGCCGATACCGCCGGAACTAGGCCAATTGATGAATTTGCAGGTGCTATACCTCATCGACAACCAGCTAACAGGACCAATACCACCCGAATTAGGACAACTGAAACATTTGACGTTCCTCAACCTCAGCAACACTCATCTAACAGGGCCGATACCACCGGAGCTAGGCCGACTAACCGAACTAAGGGAGTTAGAACTCAGCAACAACGCGTTGACCGACTCGATCCCGCCCGAATTGGGAAAACTGACCCGATTGAGGCGGTTGTACCTTAACCACAATGAGTTGACTGGGCCGATACCGCCAGAACTGGGCCAATTGACGAATTTGCAGTGGCTACACCTCAACAACAACCAGCTAACAGCAATCCCTCGGGAGTTGAACAAACTGACTAGGATCAGGGAATTCCGACTCGATCATAACAAGTTTGAATGCATTCCAGATGCCTTAGTCCATCGGATCAGCGGGCCGGTCTGCCCGTCCGCGCCCAATCCGTGCGAAAACGGACTAGCCGTGCCGAATCCACAGGATAACCTTGATTTGGTAAAAGACTGCAAGGTGCTCTTAGCTTTACGCGACACGTTAGGCGGTAGTCGCCGCTTGAACTGGAGTTCAGAAACTCCTATGACGCTATGGCAAGGTATCGTGCTTGGCGACTCTGGCGTGACAGAGCTAGCGATGTGGTTCGCAAGATTGACCGGTTCGATTCCGCCAAGTTTAGGTCAGCTAACATATCTCGAGATCTTGCTCCTTGACGAAAACCAATTGACAGGTCCTATACCACCGGAGTTGGGGCAATTGACCAAGCTCAAACGGCTCGATCTTTACAGTAACCAATTGACAGGTCCTATACCACCGGAGTTGGGGCAATTGACCAAGCTCAAACGGCTCGATCTTTCCAGTAACCAGTTGACAGGTCCTATACCACCGGAGTTGGGGCAATTGACCAAGCTCGAATGGCTCGATCTTTACAGTAACCAGTTGACAGGTCCTATACCCCCAGTACTGGGCCAACTGACTCGACTGAGACAGTTGTATCTCAGCCACAACCAGTTGACCGGGCTGATACCCCCAGAATTGGGCCAATTGACTAACTTGCAGGGGCTATACCTCAACGATAACCAGCTAACGGGGTTGATTCCGTCGGAATTGAGCCAACTGACCAACCTTAGCATCTTGCGGCTCCGCAACAACAAATTCACCGGCTGCGCTCCCGGAACATTGCCCTCGTGGCACCGCGGTCTGCCCAACTGCGAGGCTATTACCGCAGTAGAGGCCACAATCCTAGGCAACTTGCCGACCACCAGCAGCCTAGACCCCAACTTCCCCAACCCTTTCAACGCCCGCACCCAAATTCCCTACCGCCTAGCCGCCTCTGGCCCGGTGCGGTTGGTTATTTACAACCTCTTGGGGCAACCCGTGCGCACACTGATCGACCAAGTCCAGACTGCCGGTTGGTATCAAGTCCCCTGGGACGCCCGCGACCAGCGGGGTGCTGCCGTGTCAGCGGGGGTCTATCTAGCCCATTTACACTATCCCGGCGGCGTCCAGACGCAACACTTGCTTTACCTCAAGTAGTTCTCGCCGGTCGAATCCAACCTACTGCACCCGCTCAAACAGGACTTGAACATTCCATGACCTTGCAAATCGCTATCAACTTGGAGCTACTATAGCCCACATGTCCATTCTACCGGGAAAAATCAGCGATTTTCTCAAGATCGCAGTCGCGGCCGCCGGCCGCGGCGACCTGCCAGCAGTCCAAGCCGTATTGGCGCAAAAACCTGCGTGGATCACCCGCGTTGGTTCGCACGGCCGCACCATGCTGTGGGAAGCCGCATACCGGGGGCGGCTCGCCACAGTCGAGTACCTGCTCGACCAAGGCGCTGACATCCACGCCTGCGGCTGCCACTTCACGCCACTGCTAGTCGAAATATCCCCCTATTGCGCCGCGCGCTACAAGCACCACCAGGCAGTCGCCGACCGCCTGCTAACACGCGGTGCAACGACTGACATCTACACCGCGGCCTTTCTCGGCGAAAGCGCCGCAGTCGCCGCCTACCTCGACGGCGAGCCGATGCTAGCAACAGCCGAAAAAGCCCAGCACGGTTCCAGTCGGCCCATGACAGTCTTGCACTATGCCGTCAGTGCCGGGCACCTCACCATCGTCGCAATGCTATTGCAGCGCGGAGCCGATCCGCGGCCGTACAGTAGCGGCCTGATTCGCTTTGCCGTGTGGCGGAATCGCGCCGACATCCTCAAGGCCCTGCTCGACGCCGGGGCCGATCCGACCCACGCCGAAGCCCCTCGCTCCGGCATCGTCAACCCTGCGATCATCGAATTGTTGACCGCTGGCGGCGGCACCGTGGATATAGACCACGCCGAGGGCGGCTGGCCGCCCCTTGTCTTCCAGTCGCGCGGCGACCGCGGCGGCAATGTCCAGCGCGTGTGCGCCCTACTCAACGCCGGCGCCGACGTCAATGTCAGGAACTACAAGGGCCAAACCGCCCTGCACTGCGCCGCCAAAGCGGGCTTCGACCAAATCGTCGCCTTACTGCTCAATCGTGGAGCCAATGTCAACGCCAAAGACGACAAGGGCGCAACGCCGCTGGCGACTGCATTGCGCTCAAAGGTCAAAGACCAGAATCGGCTCGCGGCGGTCATCGACCTGCTCACCGACGCTGGCGGCGTTTGAGCGCTAGCTGAGGAAGCAATAGCCGGCCAAAAATTCGTTCACATTGCTGATATTCGTTGCTGGCTTCGATAATTCTTATTAATACTTTAGCTTTAACTATTAATAAGAGCCTTGCTTATTAAAGTGTGTTTAATAAGGAAACCACGCCATGAGACGCGGTGAAACCGGCCGATACGAGACTACAATCGTTGGCGCTGAGACGGTGCGGGCTTTTGTACCAGTGCCGCTTCCGCCCACGCCGGCACTAAATCTGGTAGCTCTACAAGACCCTCTAGAGAAGGCATTACTGGCACTAGGCCGGTTAGATAGTCTCTCGGTGTTGCTACCCGACCCGCATCTTTTCCTCTATACCTATGTCCGCAAAGAGGCCGTGCTGTCCTCCCAGATCGAGGGTACCCAGTCTTCACTGTCAGATCTTCTGTTATTCGAACTAAAGGCGGCGCCAGGCACACCCCTCGACGACGCCATCGAGGTCTCGAATTATGTGGCGGCACTAGAACATGGATTGCGCCGGATACGCGAAGGGTTCCCATTCTGCAATCGCCTCATCCGCGAGATCCATGCCAAGTTGCTCGCACAGGGCCGTGGCAGCGACAAAACCCCAGGTGAATTCCGGCAGTCACAAAACTGGATTGGCGGCAGTCGGCCCGCAACGGCACACTTTGTACCCGCGCCAGCGCACACCGTTGCAGAGTGCATGTCGGATTTGGAGCGATTTCTCCATACTGAGACTTGCGGATTGCCCGCCCTCCTGCGGGCGGGACTCGCCCATGTCCAATTCGAGACGATCCATCCCTTCCTCGACGGCAATGGACGGGTTGGCCGCCTACTGATCACGTTGCTGCTTTGTCACGACGGAGTGCTACGCGAGCCACTGCTGTATTTAAGCCTCTACTTCAAACAACACCGAGCAAGCTATTACGAACTCCTCAATGCTGTGCGGGAAAACGGAGACTGGGAAGCGTGGCTTGCGTTCTTTCTCGACGGCGCGACGCAGACCGCGGCGGGAGCCGTCTCGACGGCACAGCGGCTGCTCTCTCTGTTTGCGGAAGACCGAGCAAAGATACAACAGACAGGTCGTGCGGCCGGGTCGGCTCTGCGCGTCCACCAAGCTTTGCAGGAGCACCCGATTGTATCGCTCCAAGAACTTGCCAAGCGCACTGAACTGTCAGTCCCCGCGGTTACCGCCGGGATGCAGATACTCGAACAGGTCGGAGTGGTACGCGAATTGACGGGCAAGAAGCGCAACCGGCTTTTCGGCTATGATCGATATCTTGCCATTCTCGGCGAGGGGACCGAATTGCCATAAGCCGACGCTGGCGGAAGATCGCGCGGCCTATTGCGCTGTGGCGGTCAGTTCTTCCCATTTCGTCTCCCCAAAGGCGACGTTGTACTCCATGTTGAAGATCAGCCGGTCTTCGGCTAAGCGGAAAGTCAGCAGGGCGCGGAAGGGCGTCTGGTAAAAGCAGAGCCTCGCGGTGTAGGTGTCGTCCGCGCTCCATGCGCCGCTAGCGGCGATTGGTTGGGAATGGTCGCTGGTGAATGAGGTGCTGCCTTCTACCCAAGCTCCGTGGCCGATGCGGATCGGCTGCTCCACGCCAGACGTGTCCTCGACGGTCACCAGGGTTTCCTCCTCGCCGAAAGCAAAAGTGAGCGCCCGCAGGTTGCGCTTGTTGGGGGCAAACAAAAACCGCCGGCCCGAATGTTTGTCGGCCAGCGCGGAGGTGGACAACCCTTCTTGCGGCGCGAGAGATAAGCCCCTCAACCGCTCGGCCAGCAGGCCGTTATCGGCCGCTGGCAGGGCTTCACTCTCCATCGCCGGTAGCAGGTGATCCCAGACCAAATCGAGCACCTGCTGCAAATCGCTCACGCCGGCGGTGATGGCCACCACTGCGTCCTGGTCGGGCATGACGATGCAGTACTGGCCGAAGGCGCCGTGGCCCCGGTAGGCATTGTGCCGACTGCGCCAGAACTGGTAGCCGTACCCTTGGTCCCAGTCGCTGGCGGGATCGCTGCCATTGGAAGTCTGTAGGGCGGTGGCCTCGGCCACCCACCACTTCGGCAGCAGCCGCCGGCCATCCCACATCCCCTGCTGTAGTAGCAACTGGCCGAAACGGGCGATATCCTCGGTGCGAATTCTCAGTCCCCAGCCGCCGACGTTGTAGCCCTCGTCATTGCTCTGCCAAGTCGCCCTCTCAATACCGAGCGGCGCGAAAAGCCGCGGGGTCAGGTAGTCGATCAGGGTCCCGCCCGTCAGCCGCTGAACCATCAAGCCGGCCATGTAGGTGGCTCCCGTGTTATAGACAAAGTGGGTTCCGGGTTTAAGGCCCACCGGCACGGCGAGAAAGGACTCAGCCCAGGTGTCCCGCTCGATCGCCCAGAGTCGGATTATGGCGTCAGCCTGCTCCTTCAGATGGCCGGTGTTCATGCGCAGCAGATCCCGTACGCGCATCGCCGCCAGGTTTTCGTCCGCACCGGCCGGGGCTTCCGCCGCAAAGTGGTCAAGGACTAGGTCGTCGAGGCTCATTAAGCCTTCCTCGATGGCCAGACCCACCGCTGTGGAGGTGAAGCTCTTGCTCAGAGAGTAGAGGTTATGAGGGCTGTCGGGGTTGTAGGGGTACCACCAGCCCTCGGCTACCACTTTTCCTCCGCGCAGCAGCATGAAGCTGTGCAGGGCATCAATCGAATTCTCGGCGGCATCGACGAAGCCGAGAATGGCCCGACAGGAGATACCCTGAGCTTCGGGGGTACTGCGCTCAAGGGCGGCGGCTGGCTGGCTGCTGGCGTGGAGCACCAGCATAAACAGCAGGAGAAAGGCGCACAACATGAGCAAAATCCGCGAAAGAGTTGGTGGTCATAAGAGAACGGATAATAAGGCACAGCTTTGCTGACGCCAAGTTCGCAAATTCGGCCATTCACTCGGCAGCGTCCTGCCGCAGGAGGTCATCAACCGACTGCGCACCTAAAAGCGGCCTATTGCGCCGCCGCGCGGCCCGCTGTATCTTGCCCCACCATGAATTTACGCCTCAGCACCGTCGCCCAGCGCCTTATTCCGCTCTGCAAAGCGCATTCTCTCGCATGAACAAAGTAGAAATCCCACCGCCCGAAGGCGTCTTCGCCCAGCCGTGGTCGCTGAAGAAAATTTTTGGGATGCTCGCGGTTTTCGGCCCGGCAGCCATCGTCGCCTCGGTCGCCATCGGCGCGGGCGAGACCATTGTCGTGGTGCGGGCCGGTGCTTGGGCCGGCTATGGCTTGTTGTGGATGGTCTTGCTCAGTTGCGTGGTCAAAGGCGTCTTCTTCACCTATCTGATCGGCCGCTACACCGCCGTCAGCGGCGAGTTGATCGGCCACCGCCTCGTGCGCCTACCCGGACCGCGCGGATGGCTGCTGTTGACCATCTTACTCTTTGAAATGATCGGCGCACCCCTAGCCTGGGTGCCCATCTCCAAGCCCTGCGGCGACCTTTTTCATTTTTTGCTGCGCGACATACTGCCCGCCAGCGAGCAAGAAGTCTTGTGGGAAAACGCCATAACCTCGGCCTTTATTGCCTTGGCGCTGTTTTTTGGCATCCGCCTGTCCTTCGAACGCCTCGAAAAGCAACAACTCCTCATCTGCGGCATCCTAGTCACCGGTACTATCGCCGGCACCCTCATTGTGCGGCCAGACTTTGTCGCAGCGTTGGTGGGGACCTTCCGCTTTGGCGACCTACCGCCCTTTCCGCAGTGGGCACCCGCCGACACCGTCGCGCACCCGCTGCTGGCGTTGGGCACCACCTTTGGTTACGTCGGCGGCTCGGTCATTGGCTACATCGCCTACGCCAACTGGGTCGGCCTGCACAAGTGGGGGCTGACCGGCCACCAAGACATCGAAGCCATCCGCGACCGCGCTGGCCAAAGCGAGAACATCGACTACCTACCCGACGATCCCCAGCAAATCCACCACCTGCGACAACGGGTAGCGCCGCTGCGCTGGGATGTGGCACTGGGAGCACTGGTTTTGTTCATCGTCACCGGGGCTTTTATGATTTCCGGCGCAGCCGTGCTCTTCCCGCTCGAAACCCGCTTTGAGGGCTGGAACTTGCTGACCCACCAAGCCCACGTCTGGCGCCAGATTCATCCGAGCTTGGTGTGGATTTACTACGTCTGCATCCTCGCCGCGCTGTGGGGCACCCTGCAAGCCCTGCCCGAAATCTACGCCCGCGTGGCGCAGGAGTTTCTCGCCGCCCGCTGGCCCGACCGCACTTGGGAATACCAAGCCATCAAGCGCGTCATCTGCCTCTACATCTTCGCCGCCACCATGCTCATCGTCTGGAACAACATCCCCTTCGACATCCTGACCCAGATCGCCGGTTTCCTCATCGCCAATCTGGCCATTGCCATAATGATGGGGGCGGCCATCTATCTCAACTTCAAACTGCCCGCCTCCTACCGCACCCGCGCTTGGGTCCTCATCGGCGCAGTCCTCTCGACCGTGGTGCTAGTCGCCTCAGCCGCCGTCAGCGGTTGGGGCTTGGTGGGAAAACTCAGCGGCTAACTCGCGTTCCGGCCCAAGCGGCCGTCTTCGGCGGCCAGCCACTCGGCATACGGGCGCGGCATCGGGCTGGGCAGACCTAAGCCGTGTTCCTCGCGCCAGCGCAATAATGGATGCGCGCGATCGGCTTGCGGCAAATCCACGCGCTTGCCACGGGCCCCGGACTCGAAAATCCCCATCAATATCTCCAGCACATGGCAACCCGCCGCGCCTGAACACTCGTGCGCCCGGCCTTCGTCGAGTGCCTGCACGTACTCGTCGGCGAACTGGTAGTCCTCCACAGCAGCCGGGCCGGCGGGGTCGTAGTGATCGGGCACTAGGGGGACCAGCGGCTGCCACTGGGTGTGGCCGGGGGCAAAGTGCGGCGTGGACAACAACCACGGCGCACCGCTTTTCCAGTAGAGTCGGCCCTCGGTGCCGTATATCTCGATCATATAGGCCGTTGAATCCACCTTGGCAAAGCGATGCTGCAAGAGGGTAGCCGAAATCCCGCATTCAAAGGCGAGGGCCGCGGTCACGTGCTCGCCGGCGATATAGCCCATGCCGCTGGGCGCCGGCACCACATCCTCGGGCCCGATCGGGCGGCCATCGGTCAGGGCCACGGCCTGGACGCTTCGTACCGACCCGGCCACGCCGAGCATGGCGTTGAGCGAGTGGGTGGCGATATTCATCAGGCCATAGCCGCCGTAGTAGCCCTTGCCGCTGCCCTGCACATAGCGCAAATCGCCGATCCGACCCTCGGCAATCGCCGCTTTGACCGCTTGCAGCGCACCGCCGCTGCGCCCTTGGTGGTGCACCGCTACTTGCACCCCTTTCTCCTCCGCTTTGGCCAACACCGCGTCGGCCTCGGCCAAGGTCGTGCAGATCGGCTTTTCAATGTCGATGTGGACTCCGTGTTCCAGCACTCGCATGGCGAGCGGATAGTGGAACTCGGTGCCGGTGGGAATGGCGACGATGTCCGGGGCTTCGGCCTCGATCATCCGATCGAGATCGTCGTAGCGAGCCCCAACCCCCAGCTCGTCGCCGAGGGTCGCCAGCCGCTCGGGCACGAGGTCGCACAGGGCCACAACCTCGGTGCGGGGATGTTGGTGATATGCACGTCCCGCAGCCGTGCCCCGGCCGCGGCAGCCCAAAATGGCAACTCGATATTGTTGCATGGTGCAATCTCCTTGCGACGCCAATGCTGGCGTTACTTGCCATCGATTAACTCCGCCTTTTTCCAATATCCAGCAAAGTGCTGACGCAGCCACGCCAGCGGGGCAAAGCGCAGCGCATTAAAGCCGCCCCACGACCAGCGGCGCGGCCACTGTTTGCGGCCGGTGAGCCGTTGGAATAGCTGTTTGCGCGCCGCGTCCGCCAGCTCCACCTCGGCACTGAGCCGCGCCAACTCCCGATCGTATGTACCCTCCATGAGCATCCGAGCGTGGCGGGCGATTTTTTCCGGCTCTAGCACCGCCACCCGCGGACACACCATACCGGCCTCGCGGCGCACAAAGGCGCGAATGTGCGCCAACGGCAAATCGCCCTGATGGGCGATGGCTTGGCCGGCGATCGAGACCGGATTCATCGCCCCGTACGTGCGGCAGATCAGCGGCCGCACCGGATAGATAGTACAGCTATGGTCCGCACCGAGAAAAGGGCAGCGCCGCGGCCGCTCTTGGGTAAAGCTCAGCAACTCCTGACGGCGCGACGGGGAAAAGTGGTTCTCCACGTAGTTGACGATGTGGACGTATTCGGCCCGATAGAGCGGGAACATGGTCGCGTAGTGGTTATTGAACTCTTCGTCCGTCAGCCAGCAGCAATCGCCCGTACCCGCGCACCGCGTCGCCGGAACTTGATCGTAGAGCACTGCTAGATCGCGCATAACTCCTCCTGATTGTACGCTAGCGCACCTTTGCTATCAACGCCGCGGCCCGCTGCCATATCAGCGACTCGCTCGCCGGCGCGATCATCTGCACACTCGGATAGACCTTGTAGGCTTGGTCAATCTCATAGCCGCCGCGTGCGTACTCGTCAGCCGTGGGCACGTAGCCAATGCAACCATTGGCCAAGCCGCACAACACGGCTGGCCCATGCGCGGCCTCTAAGTCGAGCTGATAGCGGGCAAAAAGCTCGCCCTCCACGCCCAAGAGCACCAACTCGCCAAAGGCCAGCACCTGTATCTCAAAGGGCTGCACCCGAATGCGCCCGGCACCAGTTCGCACCCATTTGTGCATGGCCACAGCCCATTCTAGCTGCGCTTTAGATGCCTCGCCGCCCCGCGCCCAACGCGCCCGCAGGTGCCCTTTGAGTTTCTCTACCTCAGCCCCCCAGCGCGACGGCGCCGGCTGCAACGGCAAGTCCAACCGCTCGTGCGCCCAGCGTATCGCTGAAACCGCCAAAGGCACCGCCGCCGTCCGCCCTTCCACCACCGCATGGCCCAACTCCTCCCCCAAGCCCTCCACATCGGCAAACGAGCCGTTGGCGATCCGCGGATTGACGTCGCCGCAGGCTCCGTTGACAAAGAGCGCCGACGCACCGGTCCGCTGCTCGATGTAACGCACCGCCACGCTGACAAAGTCGCCGCTGATCTGGTGATTGTCGGGGCCCAAGACCAGCGGATGACAGGCGTAGTTGAACAGCGTAGCCTCCGCGCCATCGGCAGCGACAAAGCGCAGCACGTGTGCGTAGGGCACCATCGGACCAGCCGGATTCTGTCCAATCCGCATCCCCTGCGGGTGCCACTGGCGGCGATTGATGCCGATTTGCACCTCGGGACGCGCATAGTACAAACGGCCCGGTCGGCTGTCGGCGGCCGCAGCTACTACTACCTCCACTACGGCGTCCACGACCTGGGCCAAGTAGCGGCTGTCGATGCGCCCCATGCCCCGGAAGGGAAAGGTCAGGGGGCCGGAGTGGGTGTGCGAGGCACAGACCATAACGGCCGCGCCCTCGATGCCAGTAGCCCGTGCTACCTGCTGCCGAATCCCCCGCACAACATCCGCGTCTAACCCCACCAAATCGACCGCGACAACAGCAACCCGCACCGCCGCTTGGCCACAGACGAGGGCTTTAGCCGTCAGGCGGTCGCGGATGTGCGTGGCCCCGCACCGCCGCTCCCAGTACCCGCCCATTGCAATGCCGACCGGTGGCGTGATGTCCGCGGCGGCCGTGCCAAAGTGCAAAGTCACGGCCGCGGCCCCGCTCTCCAGTTGGCAGGCAGGACGACAATCGGCGTGCCCAGGCCGCAGGCATTGTACAGCGCCCGCAAATCATCAGCCCCAATTTGTAGGTCCATAGCCCCTGGTCGGTACCACACTGAACGGGTGTAAATCAGTAACCCGTTAGAAAAATACAGCGCGCTGGTGGCCGCGGCCGCAGTTACCAAATTCTGCTCCCAATCGAAAGGACTGGCCACCAAGCCGCGCCAAGAACTGCTGGCTCGATAGCGCCGCAGCCGCGCCTCGAGCGTGGATTGTACCGGCGGCTTGGGGCCCAGGGAATCGGCTGTCAGTGGCACGCGCCGCAAGAGCGCCTTCCCGTGCATCAACCGCAACTCGCCCACACCTCGATCGACCAACAGGTACGGCGCGTCCGCTTCTAGGACCTGCAACCAAGCCCGCAACGCAGCGTTGACATAGGCCAAGTCCGCCGCCGCCGCCGCGCTGGCGCCATGCGCCAAGACCCACAACAACGCTAGGCGCTTCATTAGTAAATAAAAACCGGCCAGCCGACTTCGACGGCTTCGTACAGGTACTCCAAGTCCGCGCTGCCCACCCGGACGCAGCCGTGCGTAATGCTCTTGCCCAAGTTGATTTCAAAGAGCGTACCGTGGATCATAAAATCTTTGAGGAAGTACAAGGCATACGCGCCCAAGACCCCGCGTTGAAATCGCCGCGGATCTTCGGCGAAAATGGGAATCTCCTCGTCGTTTTCGATAAAGTACCAAGTCGGCCGAATCCACAGGGGATCGGCGACTTTGCGGCGAATGGCGAAGCGGCCTTTAGGGGTGTCAAACGTCCAGCGATGCCACCGCTTGGCCCCTTCGAGCTTGCGACCGCTGCCGGTTGCACAAGCGGCTTGGCGCAACACCTGCTCCCCGTCGCGGAGCACGATTAGATTGTCTTGGGTATTAACGACTATGTAGGGCGTAGCTAGGTCGTGGTGCTCAACAGCTTGCACCAGTTGCTGGTGCTCTAACCACAGCGCGGACGCCCAGGCGGCGGATGGCCCCCACAGCAGCGCGAAAAAAAATAAAGCGACCGGGAGCAATTCCCGGCCGCCTGTACTTGAAGCTCGCAAGGACACACGCTCAGAAGCGCTCGTACCAAGGGCGCATTTCCTCGACCAGCGCGTGGTACTTGTCCACTGCCACAATCACGCCGTCGGCGACTTCGGTAGCCTTCAGATCCGCGTTTCCGGCGAAGGACTCAGCATCGGCGAAATTCTCGCCGTCCAGTGCGGCTTCGGCCGCGTCTATATCCGCTTCGGCCGCACTTAACTCGGCTCGCAGGGCCTCAATATCGGCTTCCGTGCCCTTGCCGGCCGGCGCTTCCTCTAGGCTTGTATAGGCAGCGGCGATCGCGTCGTGGGCCGCGGCAATTACGGCTTCGGCCAACTCCCGCTGGCGTTTCTTTTCGGCGTGCGCGGCCGACTCAGCCTGGGTGGCCTTGCTGTTGGCATCGGCGATTTGCGCCCGCGCCTGCTCAAAGTCTTTGAAAAGGAAAAAGCGCTCATCTTCGGTTTGGGTGATTGTTTCGGCTTCGCTGTACGCGCCCTGCGCAGTCGAGTACTCGCTGGCGGCAAAGCGCTCGGCGTCGGCGGCCCGAGCCGCGTCGAGGGCTTGCTTGGCCGCGTCGAGTTCGGCTGTAGGGGGGTCGTCGCAGCCGGCCAAAACCGCGACCGCGACAAACAGCGATATTGCCCGCATTTTCATGGTTCACCTTCCTGAGTTTGAACTTTCTGTGCCCTATATAATTAGAGACAATCTAAAGGGAAGTACAAGGTATTGTCAAGCTCAAACAGGGTGCGCTAGCGCGGCGGCGCACCCTTCAGAATTTCGCATTTTCGTCGTCGTCCGACACAAAATCATCGTCTTCTTCCCCAGGCACTTGGTAAATCCACCCGCAATTTGGACACAAGGGGTATGCTGCATCCTCGCGGCGAATTTGGCACTGAGGACACCGCTGGCCAAAGGGCGACCAGAACTTGAGCACCACGACAACCAGCAGCAATAGCGCCAACAAAGTGTACAGCACCTGGAAGCTCAGCGGTCTCGCTTGGCCGCTTGGAGCTTGCGCCACTGACGCCGGCGCCCCCAGCGGCTGCGCTGGCTGCGCCGGCCCAATGGCAGCCGCAGCGGGCCGGCGGCGACTAGTTCGTCGAGCACTTGATTGAGCAGCTCGGGCCGATTGGAGATGATCCCCTGCACCCCCATCGTCGCCAAATCGCGCATGGCAATATCCTCGTCAACAGTCCAAGCCCACACCGCGATGCCCCGCTGGCGCATCTCTTCGAGGAAGGGCGGGGTCAGCGCCGCGTACCACATCGCCAGCGCGTTGGCCCCCACTTGCAGCACTTGGCGCACCAGGCGGCGGGCGCGCACCCGCGAGGGCGGGGTCGGCAACTGACCGACTAACAGCGCGGTGGGCACGGTCGGCGCCAGTAAATTGAGCCGCTGGACCGTTTGCGGATTAAACGCCTGCACCACGACTCGCTCGCGCGCATTTGCTGTTTCAATCACCTGCAACACGCGCTCGGCAATGCCATCGGCTTTGATCTCTATCAGTACCAGGGCCTGATTGCGCGCCAATTCGAGGACCTCTTCAAGCAGGGGGACGCGCTCGCCGGCAAAATCCGCGCCAAACCATTGGCCGGCATCGAATTGGCGCACTTGTTCGCCCAGGAGATCGGCGACTAAGCCAGTGCCGTTGGTGGTCCGGTCGAGCGCCGCGTCGTGCAGAACTACGATCTGGCCGTCGCGGGTGGCGCGCACGTCGATTTCGAGCATATCGACGCCTATTTGCAGTGCCTTTTCGCAAGCGGCCAATGTGTTTTCGGGGGCCAACCCCGGACCGGATGCGCCGCGGTGGGCAATGCGCAGAGGCGCGATCATCTCAGGCCCCGAACTTGTCGAGCCGACGCGCGTGGGCCAGCGCGAGCGCCATCAAGCTGGTTGACGGGACGGTGCCGAGACAGCCGGTGCTGCAACCGCGCTCGGAAAATTCATCCGCAGCGTCGGCCAACGCCCACTGGCCAGCGATGACGGTGGGCACGGGATGCCAACTGTGGCTGCGCATAATCGACGGGGTTGAGTGATCGCCCGTAACGACGAGGACCTCCGGTTGCAGGGCCAGCAACCGCGGAATGTAGGTATCCAACTCCTCTAATAGCTGCACCTTCAAGTCGAAATCGCCGTCCTCGCCCGCGCTGTCGGTCTTTTTGACGTGGACGTAAAAAAAGTCGTAGTCTGCATAGCGGCTTTCGAGCAAGGCGAACTCGGATTCGAGGTCCCAGCCGACCGCTTCCACATCCATGCCCACGGCCCCGGCCACCCCGCGGTACATGGGATACCCGGCAATGCCCAGCGCCTTTAACCCGTATGCCTCGTCCATCGACACCAACTCTGGATAGCGACCAAACCCCCGCAGCAGCACCATGTTGGCCGGATGCTCGTCGGCGAGCAAAGCGGCCGCTTGCTCCAAAAAGGCCTTGGCCACTTCGACCGTGCGCTCTGAGCCCGGGGCGAGCGCCGCCAGCGGCTTGGGCGGCACCCCCGTCACCTGCGGGTCTGAATCCGCGACTTGATCGCCCAAGTCCGCGCCGCGAAACACCACGCCGGCGCGATACTCCATCTCAGCGGCGACTTGCAGCGCCACCCCAGGCACGGTAATCGCCGTTAGCACCTGGCAAAGCTGGCGGCCTTTTTCCGTGGGTATGCGGCCGGCGCGGCGGTCGCATACCCGTCCCGCAGCATCTACCGTGCAAAAGTTGAGGCGCGCCGCCACGTCGCCGCGGGCAAAGTCCAATCCCAAACCGAGGGCCGAAAGGGCACCGCGACCGATTTGGCTCTGCCAAGGGTCGTAGCCAAAGAGGGCCAAATGGGCCGGGCCACTGCCCGGCGTAAAGCCAGCCCCCAAAGGCGAAATCAGGCCGCAGCTACCCCCCTTGGCCAGCGCGTCTAAGTGGGGCAGCCGAGCCGTCTCTAATTCGGACTTACCAGTGGCAGGATGGGGCAATCCGCCTAAGCCATCGACGACCAACAAAACGATCTTGGCGTCGCTGTCGCGGATGCACAAATCCTTAGTGTATTGAGAACTGATCACGTTCGCATTCTCCAATTCCGAGCAAACCGCCTAGGCCGTCGGCTCCTGTAAAAACAGGTCTTTGATGACCATCTGCACGGCACCGTTGCCGGTATAGGTATCTGCTTCCAACTCGAACGCGGCGTTGAGTCGGTCGCCTGGTCGCAGCTTTTGTGCGAGGTCGTTTTGGTTCCACCACAGCGCAGCACAACGGCGACTCCCCACTGCCAATTCGGCCTTGAAGTGCCGGCCCTGGCCAATCTGCCGCGCCCCGACAACTCGGCAGTCCGCTAGGGCAAAAACCGGACGCCGGTGTCCGTTGCCAAAAGGCTCCAGCGCAGCGAGTTGCTCCACCGTGTCTAGCGTCAAATCGGCCGGCTTGAGCATCAGGTCGATATCCAAGACCGGTTGCAGTGCCTCAGGGCTAATGTGGGCGTTGGCGTGATCGATCAGCGCCCGGCGAAAGGGCGCAAAGGCATCGGCGGCAAGCGAAAAACCCGCGGCGGCCGGATGGCCGCCGTGCGTTTGCAAGTACTCTTGGCAGGCGTGGATTCCGGCGCTGATGTCGTAGCTTGGGATACTGCGAGCCGAGCCTACGCACAGGCCGCGATCGCCGCTTTGGCTACACACGACTGCCGGGCGGGCGTACTTTTCGCACAACTTGCTGGCCAACAAGCCGATGATGCCCAAATTCCACTCCCCGAGCACTACGATGATGTGATCTTCTACGTCCTGTTCTGGGCCGACTTGTTCTTCGACCTGCCGGATGCCCTCGCGCTGCCAAGCCTGCCGCTGGGAATTGAGCTTGTTGAGTTCGTCGGCCAACTGCGCGGCCTCTCCCTCGCTCGTCGAGCGCAACAGCCGCAGCGCGATATCGGGCGTCTTCAAGCGACCGGCGACATTGATCCGCGGCCCCAGGCGAAAACCCAAGCTGGCGGCATCAAGGGGCTGGTCGCGGTAGCTGGCCACCTGCTTGAGCGCGCCCAGTCCAAGGCGATTGGTGCGCTGGAGGATCTGCAGGCCGCGCTGGATAAACAGGCGATTTTCCCCCAGCACGGGCACGAGATCGGCGACCGTCCCCAAAGCCACCAAGTCGAGCAATTCGTTGAGATAGCGGCGGCGCTGCTCACCGGCGAGAAAGGCGGCGCTGAGGGCCTGCACCAGCTTGAAGGTAACGCCGACGCCAGCCAAATCTTTGAACGGATAGGGGCAATCGCGGCGATTGGGGTTGACGATGGCGAGGGCCGGCGGCAATTCGGCGAGCTGTTGGTGGTGATCGACTACTACGACTTCCACGCCGCGCGCCGCGGCCAACGCCAGGGCTTCATAGGCCGAAATGCCATTATCGACCGTGACGATGACCCGCGCACCCTTTGCGATGGCGCACTCGACTCCGGGCGGTTTGAGGCCGTATCCGTCCTTGTGGCGATCGGGCAAAAGGCAGTCACAGTCGGCCCCCACGCGCCCGAGAAAATCCATCAGCACGGCAGTGCTGCAAACCCCATCGACATCGTAATCGCCGTACACGACGATCTTCTCGCCAGCGCGCACAGCGCGCTCTAGCCGCGCAACCGCAGTGGCCATGTCCTGCATTTGCTCGGGCGGGTGCAGGGATTCGGGACCCACGTCCAGCTCGGTGCGGGTCAGGCCGCGGCCGGCCAGTAGCGCGTCGATCAAGCTATCGTACGAATCGTCGCCGAGGATATTCCAGATCGGGTAACGGCGCATGATTTTTAAGACGGTCCACCTAGATGGGAGTTTACATGAGGGTGCTCAGACAAAATAAAACGCGGCAAAAACCGGTCAAGGCGGCACCAACGCGCTTGCTTAGAAGCTAGTGTTGTGTACATTTAGCCGCTACACTTTTTGAACTTTACTATTGGGGAAAAGTGCATGTTTTTCTGCTATATAGCCCTCCTAGGTATAGCTGCGTTGCCCGGCCTGGCAGGCGCTGGCCCCAATGCAGACAGCGAAATTTTTATCGGCCAAGAAGGCCCCTTCTGCGGGCTTGCAGCCAATAGCACCGTACAGTTCAGTGTCTCGGCGCGCAACATGAGCAGTGTGCGCCAAATCAAATTCGAGTTTAGCTGGGAGCCGGCCAACGCTATCGCCGAGATTGCCGGTGCGCTAGGCGAGACGGCGAAGGCCAATTCCTTTGTCGCTCCAGGGCCGCCGCAGATACAAGGCCAAAACGCCCAATGGGGTATCGCCACCCTCGGCGGCGCCGGAATCGCCGGCGAGGGCCATCTCGCCAATATGGCGTTCACCTTGTCCGACTCCATCGACCCGGCGACGCCCATAGACATCTACCTCGACGTGGTGTCGCTCGGGCCTTCCTTTGACCAGCGCGACGACATCCGCCCCCAAGTCGCGTTCTTGCGCAATTACTGCGACGCCGCCGGACGGGCTTTGCCGGATGGCATCTTCTTTCGCTTGGTTGGGCAACACCCCTCCTTTTCTGCCGCTGGCCGCGGCAGCCTAGCCGACAGCAGCGCCGGAGAAATCCTCGTGTCCGCCCGCCTCTTGCAAACCGGACAGTTCCGCCCTGGCGCGTCTTTTACTTGGGACATTACCAATCCCGGCGCCGGGCCGGCCTACGCGCTAGTCAACGACGAGGCCATCCTCATTCCGGCCGGCACCGCCCAGCAGCTAACGACCACCAGCGACGAGCGCGGCCAGACCTATTTGCTCTTCGACGCCGAACAGGCTACCACGCTCGTTTTCAATACCTGTGCGGCAGGATCGTGTGCAGAAAACCAAGTAGTATGGCAAGACGCTGCCACGTCTGTCTCAGAGCCATCCGGCTTCGCGCTGCCGCACGACCTCATCCTCGCACAGAACTACCCCAATCCCTTTAACGCCGCTACCGCTATCCCCTTTGCCATCCCCGCAGGAGGAGCTCAGTTTGCCCAAATTGACATCTTCAACCTAATGGGGCAAAAGGTGGCCACACCCTTTGCGGCGAGCACCCCCCCGGGGCGACACCTAGTCCGCTGGGACAGCCAGTCGGCAACCGGCGCACCCGCGGCCAGCGGCCTCTACATCTACCGGCTGCGGACGGATTCGGCCGAGCTGCACCGCGCCATGCTGCTCTTGCGCTGAGCCGTGCGTCCTCCCGACTCAGCCCGCCTGGCAGCGGCCCATCTCCTGCGCGACCTAGAGCAACAAGCCCGACCTTTCGACGACCTGCTGCAAGTGCTCGACGCGCGCTTGCCGACCAATCGCGACGTGCGCTTTGCCCGCCAGCTAGTCCTCGGTGTGGCGCGGTGGCAGAAGCGGCTCGATTGGATCATCGCCACCTGTTGTGCGCGGCCGGTCGCTCAACTCTCGCCTTGGGCTCGCCACATCCTGCGCCTCGGCACCTATCAGCTCTTCTGGCTCGACCGCGTACCCCAGTCGGCAGCCGTCCATACCTCGGTCGAGCTGGCCAAGCACTTGACGCACCAAGGCATCGCTTCGCTGGTCAATGCCGTACTGCGCAATTTGCTGCGGCAACGCGCTCAGGTTCGCTACCCCGATCAGCAGCAGACCCCGACGCGCTACCTAGCGGTTTATTACTCCCACCCCGAATGGTTGGTCGAGCGCTGGGTCAGCCGCTGGGGCCGCCAAATCGCCGAACATTTGCTCGCGGCGAACAACCAGCCCGCCCCGCTCAACATCTATCTCAATCCGCTGCGCACCAGCTGCACAACCGCCGCCGAACTCGACCTAGTTCCAGTCGAGGCCAGGCCGGGCTTTTATCGAGCGACAAACAGCGCAGACCTCTTTGCCTCACGCGCATACCAGCAGGGCCAGTTTCAAGTCCAAGACCCCAACGCCGGGTTGGCCGTAGCCCTCCTGGACCCCCAACCGGGCGAACGCCTGCTCGACCTGTGCAGCGCACCCGGCGGCAAAGCCGTGCAAGCCGCCATCGCCATGGCCGACCGCGGCTGGGTCGTCGCGACCGACATTTCACTGCCGCGCCTGAAGCGGGTGCGCGAAAACGCCCGCCGCCTGCGCCTGCGGGCCATCCGCCCCATAGCCCGCGACGGCACGACCCCTGGGTGCAGTGTCTTCGACCGCGTCCTCGCCGATGTGCCCTGTAGCGCCACGGGCGTCCTCGGACGGCGACCAGACGCCCGCTGGCACCGCAAGCCCACTGAATTGGCCGCACTGACCACGCGGCAACAGGCGCTTATCCAACGCGCCTACGAGCACCTGCGCCCCGGCGGCGTCTTGGTCTATAGCACCTGTAGTTTGGAACGGGAAGAAAACGAAGCCATTGTCGAGCGTTTTCTCAAGCAAACCCCGACTGCGCAGCTAGAGCGCGCCGATGCTCACTTTCCCGCCCAGCCCTGGGCTGGGCGCTACGTCCTGACCATACCGGGCCAACACGCCGGCGACGGCAGTTTTGCCGCCCGCATCCGCAAGGCCGCATCGTGAAAAAAATCCTCGGCCAATTGGGCCTACTCGCCACGGGCGCGTTGCTCGCCGGCCTCATCGCCCTCATCCTGCTCGACGTAGCGATCATGCCGTACTTAGTTGACACGCCCAGCGTCCAAGTCCCCAACCTCCAAGGACTTTTCGCGTCCGAAGCATCAGCCCGCCTCGAACAAGCACGACTCAAAGTGACCATCGGCGATTCGCTGCACCACGAAACCGTTCCTGCCGACGCGGTCGTCGATCAAGACCCCGGTGGCGGCCAATTGGTCAAACAAGGGCGGCGCATCGTCTTGACCGTGAGCAAAGGACCGCGCTACTACGAAGTCCCCGACCTGCGCCGCATTAGCCTGCGCGAGGCGCGCTTACAACTCGAAGAAAACCAGCTCGCAATCGGCCAAATCCTCTACCGCTCTTCGGACGCCCTTCCCGCCGGTGCGGTCGTCGGGCAGTCGCCCCCCCCTGGGGCGCAGTTGGCGCGCCACAGCGCAGTTGACCTCCAAGTCAGCAACGGCCCACCCACAGCCCTCAAGCGCGTCCCGAATCTAATCGGCCTGTCCATCAGAGCCGTGGAGGACACCCTGCGCAAATACGAGTTGCGCATCGGCCACATCGCCAAGCGCATTGACGAGCAAAAGCGCGTCGGCACAGTCTTAGCCCAACAGCCTACCAGTGAGCAGCGCATCCGGCGCCACAGCCGCATTGACCTCGTCGTCAGCGCTGCGGCTCCTCCCCCCAAGCCAGATGCCTTTGACAATTGGGAGCAACCATGAACGCCATGCGCATCGGCCCTTCCCTCTTAGCCGCCGACTTTGCCCGCCTAGCCGAGGACATCGGCCGCGTCGAGCGCGGCGGAGCCGATTTTCTTCATCTCGACGTAATGGACGGGCACTTCGTCCCCAACATCAGCTTTGGGTTGCCGGTTGTCGCCGCCGTGCGCCAAACGACCCACCTCGAGCTCGACACGCACCTGATGTTGCAAGACCCCTTGCCCTTTATCGGCCCTTTCAAAAAGGCCGGCGCAGACTCGCTCGTCGTCCACGTGGAAATCGAGTCCGACCTCCGGGCCGTCCTAGCCACCATCCGCCAACACGGCCTCCAGTGCGGCCTCGCAGTCAACCCCAAAACGCCCGTCTGTGCCCTCTACCCCTATCTCGACGAACTCGATTCGGCCTTAGTCATGTCCGTAGAGCCAGGTTTTGGCGGCCAAGCCTTCCAACCGGCGGCGCTCGACAAAATCCGCGACCTGTGCGCGGAAATCGCACGCCGCGGGCTAGACCTACCCGTCGGCATCGACGGCGGAGTCCAGCCCGGCAACGCCGCCGCCTGCCGCCGGGCCGGTGCCCAGAGCTTAGTGGCCGGCTCGGCTGTCTTTGGCGCGCAAGACCCCGCCCGCGTTATCGCCGACCTGCGCGGCTGACCGGTCTCTGTTGCTATATCTACATATTAAACTATATTTTAGCTTTTTTGTCCCATTCTACTACTCGACGCATCGGCCCATGTTTGACCGACTTAGCGAACGCTTTGACGACCTCTTCCGCTCGCTCCGCGGGCAGGGACGCATCACCGAGCGCAACATCGACGATACGCTGCGCCAGATTCGCCGTTCTCTGCTCGAAGCCGACGTCAATTTCAAGGTCGCCAAGGACTTTATCCAGCGAGTCAAAGAGCAGGCCCTCGGCCAAGACGTCCTCAAGAGCCTGACCCCGGGCCAGCAGCTAGTCAAAATTGTCCACCGCGAGCTCATCGCCCTGCTCGGCGGCAACAACAGCCCGCCCAAGCTAGCCGAACACCCGCCGACCATCGTCATGCTCGTTGGCCTCCAAGGCTGTGGCAAGACAACTATGGCCGCCAAGCTAGCCCGCCAGTTCAAGGAAAAAGGCCGCCCGCCGCTACTGATTGCCGCCGACGTCTATCGCCCGGCCGCCGTAGCCCAACTCCAATCGCTGGGGGCCTCCATCGATGTACCGGTCTTTAGCCAGCCCGCCGGCGTTGACCCAGTCGCCATCTGCCGTCGCGGTATCGACCAAGCCCGCCAAACCCATCGCAGCATCGCGCTCATCGACACGGCCGGCCGCCTGAGTATCGACGAAGAGATGATGGGCGAGTTAGACCGCATCCAGCAGGCCGTTGAACCGCACGAGATTCTCTTTGTCGCCGATAGTATGCAGGGCCAAGACGCGGTCGAAACCGCCGTCCGCTTCAATCAGCACCTCGCGTTTACCGGCTGCATCCTAACCAAGCTCGACAGCGACGCGCGCGGCGGAGCGGCGCTGTCGGTCCGCGCGGTCACCGGCCGACCGATCAAATTCGTCGGCACCGGCGAAAAAATCGAAGACCTAGAGTCTTTTCACCCCGACCGCATGGCCTCGCGCATCCTCGGCATGGGCGACATTGTCTCGCTCGCGGAAAAGGCCGAGCAGGCCATGGAGCGCGACCAAGCCAAAGAGTTAGAACAAAAGTTCCGCCGGGCCTCTTTCACCTTCGAGGATTTTCTCTCGCAGTTGCAAGCGGTGCGCCGCATGGGGCCGCTCGATCAGCTCATGGGCATGATTCCCGGGGCCGGTAAGGCCGCCAAAAACATGCAGCTCGACGACAGTGCGTTCACCCAAGTCGAAGCCATCATCAACTCCATGACCCGCCAAGAGCGAGTCCAACCCAAAATTCTCAACGGCAGCCGCCGCAAGCGCATCGCCCACGGCAGCGGCACAACCGTCCAAGAGGTAAACCAACTAGTCAAACAATTTCACATGATGCAGAAAATGCTCAGGCAAATGGGCCGCACCAAAGGTGGCCGCCTGAAAATGAGAATGCCCCTGGTGGGCTAGGCATCCTTCGCCAAGGAGAATAGCATTGGTCAAACTTCGCCTTAAGAGAATAGGCAAACGCAAACAGCCTTACTACCGGATCGTTGCGGCGCACGTCAGCGTCGCCCGCAATGGCCGCGCCCTCGCAGAGGTCGGCCTCTACGACCCCGTACACGCCAGCGTCAAAATCGACGAAGAACGCGCCATCGAGTGGCTCAACAAAGGCGCGCAGATGAGTGAAACCGTCGCCGACCTCTTCCACAGCCAAGGAGTATTGGCCCGCTGGAAGGGTGCAGAAGGCCGGGTGCGCGACGACGCCCTCACCGCCGACAAGCCCAAGCGGCGACGCAAGAAAAAAGCGGCAGCACCAGTCCAAGCCGCCGAAGCTGCCGAAGCTGCCGAACCAGAACAGGCCGCCGAAGTCGCCGAAGCCGCTGAAGCCGCCGAAGTCGCTGAAGCCGCCGAACCAGAACAGGCCGCCGAAGCCGCCGAACCAGAACAGGCCGCCGAAGTCGCCGAACCAGAACAGGCCGCTGAAGCCGCCGAACCAGACGCGCAAGAGCAAAAATAGAGGGACAACCGCATGGCTGGACGCGTCGCCGTAGCCTATATCTCCCGCCCGTGGGGAGTGCGCGGCGAAGTTCGGGCCGAGGCTCTAACGCACCGCATCGAGCGCTTTAGCGACCTGCGGGATGTCGTCCTCCAATGCGCGGGCCGACCCGACCAGCCGCTCGAACTCGAGCGCTGGCGCACAGATGCCAAGAGCCTGTTGCTCAAATTCGCTGGCATCGACTCGCCCGAACAGGCGCGTTCAATTCTGGCCGGAGGCTACGTTACCATTGCCCCCGATCAGCGCGATCCCCTGCCGGAGGGCACGCACTACATCGACGAACTAGTCGATTGTGCGGTCGTCAATTCGGCCGGAGAGCCATTGGGGCGCATCGTCGAGGTCTTATCCATGCCGACTACAGACGCCTACGTAGTCCGCGGAGCCAAAGGCGAAGCCCTCGTGCCGGCCGTCGGCGACTTTGTCGTCGAAATCGCGCCGGGTCGGGTCGTCGTACAGGGCATTGAAGAGCTATTTAAGCTATGAAAATAGACATTGTAACCCTTTTTCCGGATTTTTTTGCCTCGCCGCTGTCCACTAGTATGCTGGCCCGCGCCATCGCCCGGGGCCTGCTTACCATCGAGACCCACGATCCGCGCGATTGCGCAACCGACAAACACCGCACGGTCGATGATGCGCCGTACGGCGGCGGCGGCGGCATGGTCCTCAAGCCCGAGCCCATGTACCAGCTTTGGCAGGAGCGGGGCCTAGCCGCTGGCCGCTGTATTTATCTGACCGCCGACGGCCAGCCGCTCGATCAAGCACTCGCCGTCGAACTGGCGCTAGAGCAGCGGTTGGTGCTGTTGTGCGGGCATTACAAAGGCGTAGATGAGCGCATCCGCACCGGACTCATCGACCGCGAAATCTCAATCGGCGACTATGTGCTCACCGGCGGTGAACCCGCCGCCCTGGTCCTCATCGACGCGGTGGCTCGGCTCATACCCTATGTTTTGGGCAACTTTTCTTCGGCCTTAGACGACTCGTTCCAAGAAGCCGTACTCGATTGCCCTTGGTACACGCGGCCGGTTGAATTCCGCGGCCAGCGCGTCCCCGATGCCCTGCTTTCGGGGGATCACGCACGCATAGAGCACTGGCGGCGAAGTCAAGCCCTGCGGCGCACGTTTGCGCGGCGGCCCGACTTGTTGCAACAGCTCGAACTCGACGAAGAAGAACAACAGCTCATCGCCACTTGGCAGGAGCACGGGCTGGAAGAAGCCCCGTAACAAACAAGGTGATACAATGGACGCAAGTATTCTGCGCGAACTAACCTCAGACCAACTCAAAACCGATCTTCCCGAATTCGGCGCTGGCGACACTGTGCGCATCCACGTGCGGGTCATTGAGGGCGACAAAGAGCGCACCCAAATCTTTGAAGGAACCGTCCTCCAACGCAAAGGCAGCGGTATCCAAGAGACTTTTACCGTGCGCAAAATCTCTCAGGGCATCGCCATCGAGCGCATCTTTCCCATGCACTCGCCGCGCATCGCCAAAATCGAACGCCTGCGCGAGGGCCGGGTGCGCCGCGCCCGCCTCTTTTATTTGCGCGGTCGCAAAGGGCGCGCCGCCCGCATCCGCGAAAAACGGGCACGCTAAGCCGAGGCCTGGTCATGGCCCCACGCGGCGATTTGCCTTTTACGCGCAAAAACTGGTCTTTGGCCCTAGTCGGCTTAGCTGTGATCGCGCTCGGCTATGTGTTTTTGCGCATCCCACCGGCCGAGGGCTTTCTCTCCCTGACCCTAGCACCGATACTCCTAGTGGTCGGCTACTGCGTACTGATGCCCATGGCAATTTTGCTCCGGGACCAACCAGCCGACCAGGGAGACGAGACGGAACAGACATGACCAGTACCCAACCCATCATCGACGATGGCGTCCACGCCGACTACGCCCCGGACCTCTACCGCTACGACACCGAGGCCGAGCAGGTCACCCGCTTTGCCGACGTTGGCCCCGAGCAGCTAGCCTTCTTTGATCAGCAGGGCTACCTCGCAATAGCCAAGGCGTTTTCGCCGGCCCAAGTCGCGAGCGCTGGCGACGCCGTGTACGACCTGATTGACGGCAAGCAGCCCGACTTTCGCGGCGTCCAGCTAGAAACCTCGGCGCAGGGCCAAAAGCAGACCGGCGCAGCAAGGCGTAGGGCGGTGCGCAAACTGATGAATTTCGTCGATTGGGATGCGCGCTTCCAGCCCCTAGCCGCCGACCCGGATCTTTTGGCTGTCCTCGCCCGCCTGATGGACGACACGCCCGTTCTATTTCAGGAGATGGCCCTACTCAAGCCGCCTAAGGGCCGGGAGAAACCCTGGCATCAAGACTGCGCGTACTTCAACTATCCTCTCGGCACCACCATCATCGGCGTCTGGATTGCCCTCGACCACGCCGACGCCAACAACGGCTGCCTGCACATCCTGCCCGGCACCCACCGCGAGGGGCCGGTCGATCACTTCAAGCGGCGCGATTGGCAGATCTGCGACACCGACGTCCAAACCGAGCGCGACGTCATCGTGCCCCTCGCCCCTGGCGGTTGCCTGCTCTGGCACGGCATGACCCACCACGGCAGCCCGACCAACCCCTCGCAAAAAATGCGCCGCGCCCTGCAACTGCACTACCGCCCCGCCAGTGCCAGTCCAATCGACACCGACCAACGCATGCAGCACTTCGGCGGCGAAGTGCGCGGCGCCGAGTGCTGAACGCTAAATATCACCCCTCCGCCAAACGCAACGTCGCCTCGTCGATAAACCCTCCCTCCACTTGGCGCGCAGCCAACGCAGCCGCACGCTGAGCGGCCGTAGCAATCCCGGCTCCTCGGTGCAACCGATGCACCAAATACGCGGCGAAAAACACATCCCCTGCTCCTGTTGGATCACCGACTGTTGCCACCGGAACCGACGCAAACTTCGTCGGCTGCTGCTCCCGACTGGCGACCCAGCCGCCGTCTGAGCCTCCAGTGACGACCCATTCTGCCACCGAGCAATCGCGCATCAACTGGTCCAGCCGCAAGCCGCAATCGGCTAGCACCAGCTCTAATTCATCGTTGGAAGTTTTGACATAGTCCGCACGTTGCAAAGCAGCATACAGACTGCTGGCAACCTCTTGGTACACCTGCGTCCCCTCAATCCGCCGCACATAGCCTTGGATATCCAAGCTCACCACGCCGTCGATTGCCGTCAGCACATCTTCGGCCAGATCATGCGGATGGAGCGGCCCCAAATGCACGTACTCCGCGCCAGCGAGCACTGGCCCAAGTTGCGCGGCGACAATCGGCGCGGCACCAGCGAGCAACTGCTGCCGCCGCGCGTCGCCATCGACGTAGTTGACAAAACGGGTGGTCGCGGCACTCTCGCCCACATAGACTGCAATACCCCGTTGCTGCAAAACCGCCAGCATCGCCTGGTCGGTCGCGGCGACATTAGTCAACACCCGCGTCTCTACGCCCAATTCGGCAAAGGTCAGTCCAGCATACGCGACCACACCGCCGCGCTTGTGCGCCACTAGGTCGCCCTGCACTACCCGGTCAATCGTCGCCGAGCCAATAACGGCGACCGCGCCCATATCGTTGCTAATTCCCCGTCCGCCGAGCACCCGTCAGGATGCGCTATGGCGCGTAGTTCCACTCATCAACCGCAAACCTCCAGTGCGCGTCAACCTGCTCGCGCACGCGGGGATCGGGCTCGTACTGGTTTTGCTTGTACGACGACAGAGTGGCGGCGTAGGCCGCAATCGCCGGCTCGGCTCGCTCCCAGTCGAGATTGAAGTTTCGGTAAATCCGCCCGAGCTCGGCCATCGGCTCTCGGCGCAAATCCTCGAAGCGCAGCTCGATGAACCGGTCGGACGGAATAGCCGATCGGTCTCTGAGGTAGTTCCGCATCATTTGCTGGTACATGTGGACGGCCCCATTCTCCAACTCGGCCGGATCATAGTCCTCCATGGTATATGCCCTAGTCAGCGTGGACAGCATGTGTATATACGACGGATACAGGTCATAGGGATTGCGCACGATGTGTATGTAGTAGGCCCCCGGAAACATCTCCATGATCTGGGGGAGCCGTCCCAAGTTCGGGGTGGCCTTCTGCACCACGCGCTTGCCGCCGTGCATGTAGGTCGCCTTTTTCACAACGTTCATGTATCCCTTGCGCCACGCGCGAAGCTCGGCGTCGCTGGCCTCCATGAGCACGTACTTCTGGTGCAATTCTTCCATCAGCGAGGGGAAGGTGAACGCATGCGTGACTGAACGGTGCGAATGCATCGCGTGCGCGAACACCTCTTCCTGAGGCAAATCCATATCGGCCGCCACATTGTCGATGCCCCGGTTTTCGGGAACCCGGGACGCCAGCTTCTTCTTTAAACGCTCCCCGCCAACTAGGCAGAACGGGATCGCGGCCTGATAGTTGGAGCAATAACCTAAGTCGGGATCGTGGGCCAAGAGGTTGTGGAGGAAAGTCGTGCCCGAGCGCGGAAAGCCGAGGATGATAATCGGCGGCTTAGTGATTTGGGTCCGCCCAATCGGCAGGCCGTATAAAGCCCATTCCAGCCAGCGCGGAACGGCCGTGATCAGACTGGTGATAAGCGCCTGCTTGAGTCTGGCCCGGTAGGGGGGCCTCACGCCGCCCACCTTGGCCAAAAGCCGCAACCAAACGCGCAAAGGGGCCATCGACATCGGATTGAATTCTGCTGGCTGAGCCATAGTAGGAATCTCCTAAATGCGACCGACGCACGTAAACCGGCCTAGCGCCCCTCGTTTCTGCGGCGGACCAGGCGGAATCCGACCTTGCGGTGCGGACGATACGAAGGATAGCCCGTCGCCCGGATCGCCCCGTCCTCGGGCGAGGGGTCGCGCTCAAACTCTCCGTAGTGCAGCATCGTGGCGATGATCGTCGCCATTTGCACTTGACCGAACGCGCCCCCCAAGCAGGTGTGCGGCCCAATGCCGAACGGAGCAAACGCACCCTTCTGCTTTGATTCCAGCCGCGGCGGCAGATGCCGTTCGATCGCAAAACGATCGGGCTCCGGGTAATAGTCCGGATCGTTGTGAACCACCGTAGTAGCGACCATGAGCGAGGTTCCAGCGGGAACCCAGTGCCCTTGGAACTCAAAGCCGTTGCAAACGGTGCGCAACATCGCCGGCGCAGTCGGGTAACAGCGCAGC
Source organism: Candidatus Latescibacterota bacterium (assembly GCA_965221515.1). Classification (GTDB taxonomy): domain Bacteria; phylum Latescibacterota; class UBA2968; order UBA8231; family UBA8231. Next base: position 398,319 of record OZ244897.1, on the reverse strand, counting down.
GACTCGGTCACAAAAGCATGGGTGTTGGCCAGGGCGCGCACGTCTTTGGCGTTGGGCATACCGTTTGCGAAGAGCGCATCGGCCTCGGCCCTAAGTATCTCTAAGTACTTGGGTTCGGAGAGAAGCCTCAGGACGGCAAAACTCAGCGTCCCGGCCACGGTATCCACGGCTGCAATGTACGGCCCAACCACAGCGGACATGAGGTCGGTTTCGGGCAAAAATTGCGGATCTTGGCGGTGCAACTCCAAAAAGGCGTCAATGACGTCGTGCGGGCACCCCTGTCGAAGGCTGGGATCGTGCAGCTCGATTACCTTCCGGCACAGCTCGCGGATTCGGCCCCTCACTCGGCGCATGCGATGCGCGTACATGAACCGAGGACGGTCGCGCCGGACGGCAAAAAACAACGTATCGAGGTAGTACTTGAGATCGTCGATGTAGTCTCGCGGCGACAGGCCCGTTGCCAAGACGCCTACCTGCTCGGTTGCAATTCGCTGAATGGTCTCAAATGCCCGCAACCGCTGTCCCACCGGCCAAGAGTTGACATGGTTGTGGGCTATCTCTATCGCCTTTTCTATGTCTCGCTCGATGACCGCTCTTGAGTAGCCGGCCTGAGCCACCCGCCTGAGCCTGACGTGATCGGCGCCGTCCATCGATATCATGGCGCGATCGGTCTCCATGGCTTGGCAGAACTGGTCGAACTCCCGACGTGAGCGCAAATGCGTCCGCGCGTGCCGCAGTACGAAGGAATTCGCCTCATAGCCGGCCAAGACGACGATACGCCGCCCCAGCACCCGAATGCGGAAGATGGACCCGTGTCGATGATACAGCTTGATAAAGAAATCGCTTAGGTTCCCGGTCATGCTGAGAGCATTCCCTAGCAACGGCCATCCGGGCACTTTGGGAATCGGCTGGTACTGTTGGTGTGGGGTGTCCCGGTGGGCCTCTAAGTCCTCGTCAATGGCAATGCGGGCCGCCCGGCACAGGAGATTCAGCGACCCCACCGCCTCGATCCGCGCACTCACCCGCTCTAGATCCCGGCCGCCCAGCACCTTCTCAAATACACCGCAGGCGGCGGCCAGACCGATCAGGTCGGCCTCCCACGGTTGGGGAATATCCTCGGTGAAGAGAATCCGCATGACGCGCACCTGAACCTCTTCTGCGCTATCGCCCTCCACGCTAGGATAGCGCTTGGCGTGCGCCACAGCGGGGGTCAGGAAGAAGTGGTCGCCCGGATCCCGTTCCAGAATGCCCCGCTCACACAGGCGGTCTCGGGCCGCATCAAGTATCTGCAGGCCTAACTGTAACCCGATGCGGCGGATCCAGTATTGGGGGGTGAGAGTCTCCGAGTTTTCCGCAATCAGGGCCAAGGCCGGATCGGCGATGGGATCGCCCAGCGGCGTCGGATCGACAAGCTGAAGATTGGTCAGATCGGTGTCTATGCGATCGCGATGAGCAAGCTCTAGCAGCGCCGCGGTGGCAAGGCCGAAGGACAAAGTCCGCCCTTCGAGCGGATGGAGGTCCCCCAAGGGATCGTCCTGCAAGAGCAGACAGAAATCTTCGGCGAAGGTAAGCGCTCTCGTCATGTCAGTGTTGCACTCTCTCCAACGGTTTCCGGGCACACCTCGGCGTTATCCTAAACATAATCATCGCGCGAGTTCGGCAAAAGCGACCTGCTAACTAAAAAAACGAGCAGCCCAAAACTTGCCCAAATCCGTCTGTTCGGTATTTTTTAGAACAACTGTCCGGCTAGAAACCCATGCGCCTATTCCTCAAGCGGGCCTTGATCGCCTCGCTGCTTTTAGCACCGCTGCTATACGGTACCTTCGCCCTAACATCGCACTCCGTAGAGCCACATCCCTACTTCGCGTCCGGGGACTTTTTAGTCTTTGCCCACCGCGGCGGCAAAGGACTAGCACCAGAAAACACGCTAGCGGCCTTTGCCCACTCCGCCGCGTTGGGGGTCGATGTGCTGGAAATGGACTTGCGCCAAAGTAGCGACGGCGCACTCGTCGTCCTGCACGACCGACGCGTCGACCGCACGACCAACGGCCAAGGCGCCGCCGATAGCTTGAGTATCGCCCAATTGAAGCGGCTAGACGCTGGCTACCACTTCAGCCCAGACGGCCAAACCTTTCCCTATCGCGGCCAAGGCGTCGCAATACCCACGCTCGCAGAGGTCTTTACAGCCTTTCCCAACATGCGCTTTCTCATCGAAATCAAAGACGACTCCGCCGCGTTAGTAAAAGACTTTTGCCGCACAATCGAGCATTTCCAACTAAGCGACCGCGTCATCGCCGCTTCCTTCCACAGCCGCCCCTTAGAGCGCTTGCGCCAGACGTGCCCCGCCGTGGCCACTTCAGCTTCTTCAGCGGTGGCAATGTCCTTTATTTTACTCCACTGGCTGCGGCTCGACGCGGCCTACCACCCCACTAGCCAAGCCTTTCAGTTCCCGGCCCGCTTGGGCAACATCGACCTGATAGACCGACGCTTCATCGCCCGGGCCCACGCCCATAACATCCAAGTCCACGTCTGGACCATCAACGACCCCGACGCCATGCAGCACTACCTAGACCTAGGCGTTGACGGCCTAATCACCGACTATCCCGACCGCCTGCTAGGCATCCTAAACCGCCAGCCCACACAGGAGGCATCATGGGCGACCCCATAGCCCTGCACGTCCAACACCTGACCAAAACCTACGGCAGCGGAGCAAACGCCCTGACCGTCCTCAACGATGTGAGTTTCGCCCTCGCGGCCGGCTCTACCTGCGCAGTCGTCGGCCCCTCCGGCAGCGGCAAAACCACGCTGCTCGGCTTGTGCGCCGGGCTCGACCGCGCCAGCTCGGGCTCGGTCGCGCTCGACGGCGTGAACTTAGGCGATCTCGACGAAGACCAATGCGCACACCTCCGCAGCGAAAAAGTCGGCTTCGTCTTCCAGACCTTCCAACTCATCCCCACCCTCAGTGCCCTCGAAAACGCCATGGTGCCGCTCGAATTGCGCCGCGAGCCCAACATCCGCGAGCGCGCCATTGACCTGCTCAACCGAGTCGGCTTGGGCGACCGGCTACACCACTACCCAGCCCAGCTTTCAGGGGGCGAGCAGCAGCGCGTCGCGCTTGCGCGGGCCTTTATCAACCGCCCGGCGCTCCTGTTTGCCGACGAGCCTACCGGCAACCTCGACGACGGCACCAGCGGCAAAGTGCGCGATCTGCTCTTCAACCTCAACGAAGAATCCGGGGCCACCTTAATTTTAGTCACTCACGATCTGACGCTGGCCCGCCTCACCCAGCGGATCATCCGCCTCCAAGGGGGCCGGGTGGCCGACGATCAATTAATCGCCTAGCAATCCCCAATGCGACTATTCTGCGGATAATTTTATGATGATCTGGCTCGGCAAAATGGCTTGGCGCGACAGTCGCAGCCACCGCCGCAAATTGCTGCTTTTTACCGGTTCGATCTCCATCGGCATCGGTGCGCTCGTCGGCTTGAGCAGCCTCAGTTCCACGCTGCAAGAGGCCATGGACCAACAAGCCGCCGCGCTCTTAGGAGCCGACATGGCGCTGACCAGCCGCCAACCCTTCACGCCCGCCACCGAGGCCCTCATCGACTCGCTCGGCGGCGTTCAGGCGCGGCAGGTGGCCTTTAATTCCATGATTTACCTGCCCAAGAGCCAGAGCACCCGCCTCGCCCAGATCCGCGCCCTCACCGGCCCTTTTCCCTTTTACGGCGCGCTAAAAACGGCCCCAGCCTCGGCGGCCCAGACCTTTCGCACTCAGCCTCATGCCCTCGTTGACGAAGCCCTCATGGTGCAGTTTGGCGCGGCAGTCGGCGACTCGATCAAAATCGGCGACACCGTCTTTTGCATTGGTGGGCGGCTTTTGCGCATCCCCGGCGAGAACGCCCTCTTCAGCGACATCCAGCCGCGCATCTATATCCCGATGTCCTACCTCGACCGCACTCGCCTGGTCCAACGAGGCAGCCGGGTCACCTACACCGCCTTTTTCCGCTTTGCCGAGCGGGATGTCCAAGCACTAGCCAAGTCCATCCGGCCGCACACCCGCGGCGATCGCCTCCGGCTCGAAACCATCGAAAGCCGCAAGGCGCGCCTCGGCCGCATTCTCAACAACCTCTACCGCTTTTTAAACCTCGGCAGCTTTATCGCCCTGCTGCTCGGCGGCGTCGGCGTCGCCAGTGCCATTCACACCTATACGCGCCAGAAGCTATCTACCGTCGCCGTACTGCGCAGCCTCGGTGCCACGGCCCGGCAGACCGTCTTGATTTATCTAATCCAAGCCGGAGGCATGGGCTTGCTCGGCTCGCTCATTGGTGCCCTGCTCGGGGTCGGAGTCCTCTACCTGCTGCCCAATGTCCTCGCCGATGTGCTACCCCTCCAGGTCGAGCCGCGCTTTGATTTTCTCGCCGTCTTGGAAGGTCTCGGTCTCGGCCTCGGCCTGTCCCTGCTGTTTGCCGCACGACCCCTATTGGCCATCCGCAAGACCTCGCCGCTGTTGACGCTCCGCGCCTCGTTTGAAGACGATCAACCAGCCGACAGCGGGTGGTTGCGCTGGGCTTTATATGTGGGCACCGTCCTCATAATAGCACTCTTTGCCTACCGGCTCACCGGCCGCTGGCCGCTGGCCCTTGGCTTTGTCGGCGGAGTTGGAGCCGCCTTTGCGCTCCTAGCGTTTACAGCCCGCGCAATAATCTACGGCACCCGGCGATTTTTTCCGGCCTCTTGGAGCTATATCTGGCGTCAGGGGCTGGCCAATCTCTACCGGCCCAACAACCAGACGACCCTGCTGATGTTGGGCCTCGGGTTGGGGACTTTCCTACTCAGCACCCTGTTCTTGACCCAGACCAACCTGCTGTCCTACATCAAAACAGTCGGCTCCGACCAAAACCCCAACGCCGTGCTCTTCGACATCCAAAACGACCAGCGTCAAGGAGTAAATAACCTCGTCGCCGGGATGGATTTGCCGCTGTTACAACAAATACCCATCGTCACCATGCACATCCACAGCGTCAAAGGCCAACCCGCCCGCGCCATCCTCCGCGATACCACTCGCAACCAACGCCGCCGCGGCAATTGGGCCTTGCGGCACGAGTACCGCGCAACCTACCGCGACTTCCTCACCCAGACCGAAGAGATCGTCGCCGGCACGTGGCGCAGCCAACCGACCGGCGACACCCTCTACGTCTCTTTGGAAACAGGCGTCGCCGCTTCTTTGGGCGTGGGCGTGGGCGACTTGCTGACCTTCGATGTCCAAGGAGTTCCTATCGAAGTGGTCGTCGGCAGTCTGCGCCAAGTCAACTGGCAGCGCATCATGCCCAACTTTTTGGCGGTCTTTCCCCCCGGCATCCTCGAAGCCGCACCGCAATCCTACGTCCTAGTCACCCGCGCTGCCACTACCGAGCAAATAGCCGCGCTGCAACAGGCCACCGTACAGCGGTTTCCCAATGTCTCAGTCATCGATCTCGGCAGCATCCTCAGTACGGTCGATACCATCCTCAGCAAGGTCGCGCTGGTGGTGCGCTTTATGGCCTTTTTTAGTGTCTCGGTTGGTCTTATTGTGCTCGTCGGCGTGATTGCCAGCAGCCGCTACCAACGCATTGAGGAAAGCGTCTTGCTCAAAACCTTGGGGGCCAGTCGCCGCCAAGTGGTAGCGATCATGGCACTCGAATATCTGTTTTTAGGAGCTTTTGCCGCAGCGACCGGGGCTGTTTTGTCGCTCGGCGGCGTCTGGGCCTTGAGCCGCTATGTTTTCGAGATCCGCTTTGCACCCGACTACCTGCCGCTGATCTTCGCCTTTGCCGCGGTCAGTCTGCTCACGGTCGCCGTCGGCATGGCCTCCAGCCGCGGCGTCCACCGCAGCCCACCACTCGAAGTCCTGCGCTCGCTCGGTTAGTGGCGCAACTTTTCCAGTACCGGCCCCAGCGTCGTCCACACGGTCTCGGCGACCATCCGATGGCCTTCGGCGTTGGGGTGGTTGCCGTCGGGCAGGTTCAGCGCGGGTTGGTCGCCGACCCCTGCTAACAAGAATGGGATTAAAGCCGCGTCGTTTTTTCTTGCCAATACCGGAAAAATCGCCGCAAACGCCTCGGTGTATTCCGCACCCAAATTAGGGGGCATCCGCATCCCGGCAATGACCAAGGCCACGGCGGGATTTTTTGCCTTCACTCGCTCAATGATTCGTTGTAGGTTGGCGTGGGTGTCTTTGGGGTCTATGCCGCGCAGGCCATCGTTGGCCCCCAGTTCGAGGACGAAGACGTCGATGGGACGGCGCAAGAGCCAGTCAATGCGGCGCAATCCGCCGGCTGAGGTCTCGCCGCCAAGCCCGGCATTGAAGGCTACAAAATTCCAACCGAGCGAATCGATTCGGGCCTGTATCAAAGCCGGGAAGGCCTGGTCGCGGTCGAGGCCATAGCCAGCAGTCAAGCTATCGCCAAAAAAGAGAATGACGCGGCTGGAGTCGGCTTCTTCGGCATAGACGCTGCCGCCGAGTAGGGCTAGGGTTAATGCAATGTATTTCACTTTGGGTTTCCATTTCATAAAATCACGTCAGTTCTACCGCCGGGCAAGCGATGTAAACTCGCGTCTTGATCTAATATGCTAAAATAGAGCTTTGACTATGCAATAACTGCCCAACAATATAATTTGACTATATTGGTCTAAAAGAATCAACCAGCAAGGACATTCCATGCAAACCACTATCCTAGGCCGCACCAATCTAACCGTCTCGCGCATGGGCTTGGGGGCTGGCGGCCACAGCCGAATCGGGCGCAACGCCGGCCTAACCGACGCCCAATCTGCCGACCTCGTTCGTCGCGCCTTAGACTATGGCGTCAACTTCGTCGATACGGCCGAAGGTTACGGCACTGAAGCCATCATCGGCCAAGCCCTACGAGGCCGCGACCGCACCGCTGTTGTCCTCTCCACCAAAAAATCCACCCGCAACCAACAGGTCACACCCGACACCTTGCGGGCAAGCCTCGACCAAAGCCTAAAGCACCTAGGCACCGACTACATCGACCTCTACAATCTCCACGGCGTCGTGCCCCAAGACTACGCCTATCTGGTCAACGATGTTTATCCGGCGCTGCAAAAGGCGCAGCAGCAGGGCAAAATACGCTTTGTCGGCCTCAGCGAGATGTTCAACGAAGACTGCGAACACACCATGCTTCAGCAGGCTTTGGCCGACGATCTGTGGGATGTCCTGATGGTCGGCTTCAATGTGCTCAACCAGACTGCTCGCGCCAAAGTTTTCGCGCAGGCCAGCGCGCAAAACGTCGGCATCCAAATCATGTTCGCCGTCCGCAAGGCACTTGGCCACCCCGACAACCTGCGCACATTCACCGACGCCCTCGTCAAAAAGGGGCAAATTGACCCCGCCGACCTCGACGACTTTCCCGACTTCCTGTTGGCCGCGGCCCCATCCCTCCCCGACGTTGCCTACCGCTTCTGCCGCGACGAGCCGGGCGTCCACATCGTCCTCTCCGGCACCGGCAACGCCGACCACCTCGACGCCAACCTCGCATCTTTTGCCCGCCCGCCGCTGACGCCAGAGACCCGCGACCGACTCATCCACATCTTCCGCCGCGTCAATTCTACCACCGGGCAAGCGGTATAAGCTATCGTCTCGATCTGCGTGAATCCGCGGTGCTTCCGCTATTCGTCAGCGAGAATGGCCCGTACGGCTTTGGCCGGAATCGTCTCGCCTGCCGCGTCCTCGGCCCATGCCCGTTCGATAGCCGCAGAATCGGCTATATCCTCCAGCACGGCGACCATGCTACGGTAGTCCTCAATTGGGACAACGGCGTATTCTGGCTCGCCGTTCTTTTTAATGATCTGCACGTCCTGTTCGTTCATCGGTATGCTCGTCCTCTACGGGATCTGAGTTTCTCAAGTCGCTCAACCCATGCCTTAAAGTGAGGACATTTGGAGCGGATGTTCTCCAAGCCGATCCGTTCGGCCATCTGTGATCCTACTGTTGTTTTCGAGTATTCGGGAAATTCATTGCTGATCCGCTTCGATGGGGCCGTATGCTGTCCATCGTCAATCAGTTCTGGTGACGGCACATCATTGACCATGCTCTGCAAAGCGGAAATTGAGGAATCTGCATTGTCAAAGAAGAAAGCGAACTGAGACACATCGGAAAACAAATACGCTTCAAATTCATGCAACTGAATGAACGGGATAAACCGATGATCGTCGGTTTCATCGGACCACGATCTTTCGAGAGCTTCCACCCGCTTATATGGATCGTGGCGTAATTTCTCAGCTTCTGCAACGCCGGGAAATTCCATCGATAAGGCATAAAGGTCAATCATGGTGGTAAAAAACACGTCATTTCCCGATTCCTGTTTGCGACGGCGGTTGATGTCATTTTGCATCGCCCTGAAGTTTCTACCTCCGCCTCGATGGACTATTCCTTTCTTCCGGGCGTGGGCAATCAAGGTCGGCCTCTGCATATAGACGCCGAGATTCGCCAGATGTGGCTTCAAGACCGTATCGGCAAACGTCTGCTCTGTTTCACCTTCGGCGAAAAGATGGAGTCGCACCATCAGTGCGGCCCTCCGCCAATGACGTTCTTCTCCCAGATTTCCCCCAGCGAGTACTCCTCCAGCCATGTTTCGAGTGCTTCGGCATCTGGCCTGGAAAACTCGGTGGCTTCACCATTCCGTTCTACAACCACGATATCTTCAGACTCAAAGCGGTCGAGAAACGCGCTGGATTGGGTACTGACAAGAACCTGCGTATGGTGGCTTGCGGCGCGAAGTAGCGAGGTAATTACATTGAGCGCGTAAGGATGCAATCCGATTTCCGGTTCGTCCACCACTATGAGTATTGGAAGGTCTTCTTTGGGCTGCAACAACAGCGAAATCAGACAGATAGCCCGCAGCGTGCCGTCCGAGAGTTGGTGGGGCCCAAATACGAGATCGGACTTGCGATGTCGCCAGTTGAGAATAAGGTCTCTAGAATCGGTCGGCTCCAGATCAAAATCTTCAAAGAACGGTGCCACCTGCCGAATGGTCCCCACAATCCGGCGATAAACCGTTTCTTTAGAAGACTTGAGGGCATACAGTAAAGCCGCCAAATTCGCTGCATCGGGCATGAGCCCGCGTTGGTCGGCAATGTAACAATATTGCCGGACTCTCGAAGTCGGCGATGTATCGTGAAAGTGATAGACGCGACAGCGATTCAGCAGAAACCGGAGCATTTTTGCCGCTGGTTCGCCCTTTGCTACCTCGTCTCCAATCCGCGTTTCCTGATGGCCCTTCCCCAGCGATACGACCTTTGGTTGCGGAAAGCCTGCCTGATGGTACGACAGCGTCTCTTCGGCAAAAATCATCGAATCACCGGCTGCGTGGAATAGCCGCATCCTATAGGTATCTGTTCCATTCTCCACCGCGAACGTCATCTCCGCTTCCAACTGAGGAGTTACCCTAGGGCCAAAATGCAAATTGGCCGTGGCCCGTCCGGTCGCTCCAATATGTTGCTGAAGCCGTCCGCCCATTAACTCATTTACTAGCTTGAAGAAGGCAATGAGATTGCTCTTACCAGCCCCATTGGCACCGATCAAAACATTGAGTGGCCGGAGTTCCAGCGTCATTTCTTTGATCGATCGAAAACCCCTGATCGTGATATGCTTTAATTTTGGCATATTACTTCCTCACTAGTCAGCAGAGGCTATCGTCAGTCGGGTCGTCGTTGCCCATCAATCGCCGCAGTCGCTTGCTACCCCTTAAGCGCCCCCACAGTAATCCCCTTCGTCAGATATTGCTGCAAAAACGCATACACCAACATCGTCGGGGCCATAATCAGCACCAACCCGGCAAAAGCCATGCCCCAATCGCTGCGATACTGACTGACAATAGTAATATTGGCCAGCCCCAACGGCAGCGTGCGCAACGCCTGCGACCCCTCCCCAGACAGGAACATAAAGGCCATGAAAAACTCGTTCCAAGTCCCCAAAAAGGCGAAAATGCCCACCGTAATAAGCCCCGGCCGCGCCAACGGCAACATAATCGACCAAAACGCCCGAAACTCCCCCGCCCCATCGATCAGCGCCGACTCGTGCAACCCAGAGGGCAAAGACTTGAAAAACCCAGTGAGAATGAAAATGGCAAACGGCATCCCAAAGGCCACATAGACTATTAAGATGCCTAGCCGCGAGTTGAGCAGCCCAAAGTCCTTCATCTGAAAAAAGAGCGGCACAATAGACAACTGCAACGGAATCATCAGTCCGGCCAAGAAGTAGAAAAACATCGGCCGCACGCCAAAAAAGTTAAAGCGCGCCAGCGCGTAGGCCGCCATCGCCGCCAGCAGCATGGAAACCGCCACCGTCGAGATAGTCAAAAAGACGCTGTTGAAGAAATAGTCGCCGAAGTGCCCCTTCGTCCAAGCGTTGGTAAAGTTGATCCACTGTAGATCGCCCAGCTCGGGCAAGCTGAAAGGGTTGAGGAAAATCTCGCGGTCCGTCTTCAGCGAAGTGTACAGCAGCCACAGCATCGGATAAACCACAACCGTTAGATAGCCACCTAGTGCCAAATAGACAAAAGGTTTGGCAATAGAAAACTTTTCTTGTTCCGCCATATTCAAAACTCCACTGCTTCGCGTTTCATCGCCCGCAAGGTAGCAGTGGTGCCAAAGAACACGATCAAAAAGAGCAACACCGCAATCGCCGTAGCCTCTCCTACCTTGAACTCAGTAAACATCGCCTGCACCATCCGCGTGCCAATCACGTGGTTGTCGGTCGTCGGCCGCTGATTGGTCAGCAGCCAAATCACCTCAAAGGCCTTCATCCCGCCGATGATCATAAACACAATTGCGATCGACAAGACCTCCCAAATCAGCGGCACGGTAATCGACCAAAACTGCCGCCAAGCCGAGGCCCCGTCGATGTCGGCGGCCTCGTACATGCTCTGCGGGATGCTCTCCATTGCCGCCAAAAAAAGCACCATATTGAACCCAGCCGCGCCCCAAATCGACATCGGAATCAGCGCCCAGTAGAGGTTGTCCTGCGCCAGCCACGCAAACCCCTCAAACCCCGTTAAGCCCAAAGCCACCAACACCGTATTAATCGGCCCGCCCTGTGGATTGTACAAGTGCATCCACAGCAGCGTCGCTGCTACCCCGCCGAGAATGTTGGGGAAAAAAAACACGATGCGGAACAGCTTAGCCCCTACGACCTCGCGGCTGATGCACACGGCTAAAAAAAGCGACAACGGCAATACGCAGAGCGGAATGACGAACATGATGAAGAGGTTGTTCGACAGCGCGATCCAAAACTCGTCGCTCTCAAACAGCAGCCGCTGAAAGTGCAACAGCCCGACAAACGCCATCTCGGTCAACCCGTCCCAGCGCATCGCGCTCCAGACGAAAGACTTGATGCTAGGCACTACCACAAAGAGCGTGTAGAACGCCGCGGCGGGCCCGACGAAGAACACCACCCCCGCCCAAGGCAGGCGCACAGTGCTAGTCGGTCGCGGTGCTTGGCCGGTCTGTCTTTGGCGCCATTGCCGCACTGTCGTGTAAAACCAATAGCCCATCGCCAGCGCCAACAGGCCCAACAGCAGCGCCGGCTTCCACAAGTGGCGGCTGGTAATCTGATCCGGGTGCTGGCTGCGGTTGCGCACGGTCTCGGCGGCCAACTCCAGCTCTTTGGCCCCTTCCTCGGGCGTCATCTGCCCATTGACGATCTTGAAGCGCACATCGTTGAGGAACTGATCCATCTCTGGGAAACCCTCGCCCGGGGCCGTGCCATAGGCCGTAGAAGCCTGCTGCGCCAGCACCACCAAGTCCTGCAAATCTTCGCTGGTCCGCCCCTCCATCGCCCCATTAACGGCCACCAAAACATCGCGCATCTCGGCAAAGGTACCGGCCATTGGCCGCGAGGTCATAAAGCGCAAAAAATCCACGCCTAACTCGGGGTGGGCACTGTTTTTGAAGACAAAGTAATACCCGGCACCAGTATATATGGCACCAGGTTCGCCAACTCCGCCTTCGACTACGGGCAAATTAAATGCCCCCAGGCGAAAGCCATCGGGGATTTTGCCCATCATCTCGCTCTTGAGCCAAGACCCGCAAAAGACCATCGCAGTGTGGCCCAAGAAAAACTCAAGCTGCGCCTCGGTGTGGCTCATGCCGAGAGCACCAGGCTGAAAGTACTCCTGCGCCGTGCGCTGAATAAGCCCGAGTGCCGTCACAAATTCGGGATTGGCAAAACTGCCTGGCACTAACTCCTTCTGCTCGTAGAACCGCTCGCGGCCCGCGAGGTGATAGTAGGCGTTGTCAGTAACGCCGCCGATGTAACCTGGATAGCGCCCCTGAAAGGCCAGCGGCCAGACCCCGGCGGCACGGATTTGCTCGCAGAGGGAGAAAAACTCATCCCAAGTGCGCGGCCGTTCCCAGCCGTGTTCTGCGAACATGTTCTTGTTGTACCAAACCGCGTACACCGAGTAGAGGAAGGGAATGCCGTAGATCTTGCCCTCGTACTCATAGCGGTCAAGGCTACCGGGTAGGAAGGATTCTCGCCAAGTCTGGTCTCCGTCCCAACTCGGCCCGTCCAAAAAATCGTCGAGGGGCAATATCTCGCCGTTGCGAATCAGTGCCCAGTAATTGAGGCCGGCGTTGCTAACCTCCGGGAACGTCCCTTCGAGAATCCGCACCCGCACCTTGTCGGCAATACGCGGATCGCCATAGAGATCGACCTGCACATCGGGACGAACTTTTTCGTACTCGCGGGCCGCCAAAAAGAAAAAGTCCAATCCCGCGCCGCCCTCAAAAATGGGCACTTCAACGCGGTTTGCCGCTTGCGCTGTCGCCGGACTGCCAAGCAGCCCCAGCACAACAGCCGTCCAGCCAATGACTTTGTTCGGTGTTGTTATTTGCAAAAGAGGTAGTACCTGCCCATTCGCTCGTGCTAAAACAAAATTACCCCTGCGAGAGAAGTACAACCTCCCTCACAGGGGTAACGTAGAAAGCCTACTCGTTAAAACTCGCCTTGATCCGCGCCCAAGACAGATCGGCAACCGAAGTAGCGTCGGCCCCAACTAACCGGGCATCGACAAAGCGCTCGGCATAGCGAAAGGTCGCCGCTTGGCCGGAGAGCGTGTGGTAGCCGCGGTATGTCTGCGGCTCTTCGTCGAAGTCCGGCATGGCGATTTGGAGGCCAATGATGTTGCCGGTCTCTAAGTCGGTGGCCACGCTACCGCCTTGATCGGTGAAGATAATGTCGTCGTAGGGCGTGACGTAAATCTCGAGCACCGACACGGTCGGTCCTTCGCCGACCGACCCACCGCCGCCATCGCTCAGCGGTGCTGAGTTGAGCCAATCGGCCCGGCCGGGATAGCCCAAAAATCGCCCATCCGGTGCATCGAAAATCGCATTCCACTTCTGGGCTTGGCGATTCTGGTTGAGCGCCTTCTCCTCGTCGGTCATGGTTTCGTCGTTGCCGAAATTGTACTGACCACCAGAGTGATCGCCATCGACCATGAACTCGACTGAGTCGTGCTGCCACACCGAAGCGGGTGCGCCGCCAGCGTACTCGTTGATGTACACATCGTCAGTGCGCTCGGCCGCAAGGTAGAGCCGATTGTTGGTCTCGTTCCAACCCAGCCAGATCCGATAGTCCATATCAGCCGGGTTGTACTGAGCACCGTCGCCGACAGTCGGGTCGGCGAAAAAATCCTCAGGCGTGAGCGAAGCATCGCCGATTACGTCTTCCCAGTCGGAGATGTCCGCATCGAAGAGATCAATATCCACTAAATCGGCGTCTGGAATCTCGAAGATCAAAAAGACCTTTTCGCCGATGTGGGCATGGGTAGTGCTGGCCAGTACAAGGGCCAGCATGAGGCAAAACGTACTGATGAGTCGCATAAAAGCACCTCCTTTAGGTTTGCTTTTAGGTGCGAATCGCCCGTGTATAGGCGATCTTGGTTAATGGGGCGCGCTGTACCCCTGGTTATATGCTTTCCGCACGTCGCACAGCATTTAAAACGTCCCCTGCACGTCCATCACCCGTCCTCCGCCCTCCTTGTCCTCGGAAGTAGCCACCCGCTTTTGCAACTCTTCGTAGTACAAATCCTCGTCCACCGGAATAGACACCCAGTCGTCGGTCCAGGTCGAAAGCAACATCGCATTGGCCAACTCCACACCATGGATCCCCTCGGTTCCCGCAGCCAACAGCGGCGACCCCGTGCGGATAGCCTGCACCCAGTTTTGGGTAATGTCCCGGTGCTCGGCACCGCCGCTGGCCGGGATCTCGCACTTCCAGACCTCCGGGCTGCCAAACCCATGCGGCCACTCCGCTAGGAACTTGCTCGCCGACTCGGTCGTGCGCCAAAAGGTGATTTTGCCGCCTTCCAACACCACCTTGCCGCGGTCGGCTGAAATCTCCAGTCGATTGGTCCCCGGAGCCTCGCCGGTAGAGGTGACAAAAACGCCCGTCGCCCCGTTGTCGTATTCAACGTAGGCGGTTACATCGTCTTCGACTTCGATGTCGTGGTATTGCCCAAAGCGACAAAAGGCCCGCACCCGCTGCGGCATCCCGCAGATCCACTGCCACAGGTCGAGATTGTGCGGACACTGGTTGGCCAACACGCCGCCGCCCTCGCCGGCCCATGTCGCTCGCCAGCCGCCCGAATCGTAGTAGCTTTGGGCGCGGAACCAGTTGTTAATGATGTAAATCGTGCGCCGAATCGGCCCCAGCTCGCCGGACTCGACCAGCGCCTTAAGTTTCTGGTGCTCGCCGCGCGCCCGCTGGTTGAACATCATACCAAAGACCCGATCGCTTTGGGCTGCGGCCTCGTTCATTTCGCGGACTTGGCGTGTATAAACCCCGGCTGGCTTCTCGCTCATCGCGTGCAGGCCGTTTTCGAGCGCCTCAATCACCAGTGGGGGATGGAAGTAGTGCGGGGTCGCTACGATCACCGCGTCCACGCATTGGGCTGCAAACAAGGCGTCGGCTCCGGCAAACGCTTGTACGCCCGCGCCGTATTTGTCTTGCACGCCGGCGAGCCGGGCTGGATCGACATCGGCTACCGCCACCAGCTCCGCACCGGCGATCTGACCTTGGGAAAGATAGCGAGCGTGACTGCTTCCCATGCCGCCCAAACCAATGATGCCAATGCGCACCTCGTCCATTTCGCGTTCCTTGTCGTTACACGTTCTGCTTTGCAAGACCTAAAAAAGCAAGTGAGTCGCCGGACATAAGCCAGCCGAGATATGGGGTGTAATATACTTCGGAATTCGCCGCGCGGTCAAACTCGTCAGTGCTAGCCAGGCGAACTACTTGGCGCGGTTTTTGAGCTGATCGAGCATGACGGCGACCAAGAGGATGAAGCCTCGAACCACGTTTTGATAAAACGTCGGGATGTTGAGGAGGTTCAGCGCATTCTCGACTACGCCCATAATGAGAACGCCCGCTATGACACAGCCGATTGATCCCACGCCGCCCGTCAAGGACACGCCCCCCAAGACGCAGGCCGAGATGACTTGGAGTTCAAACATCTCAGGCGGCTTCGGCTGTCCGCTCGTCATGCGCGAGGCGAGCACCACTCCGGCGAACCCAGCCATCAGGCCCTGGATGCTGAAGATAATCGCCTTGAGCCGCACGACCGGGATACCGGAGAGCCGGGCGGCCTCTTTGTTGCCGCCAATGGCCAACGTATTGCGACCAAAGGTGGTCCGTTGGAGCAAAAGTCCGAATACCACAAAGCAGGCCAGCGCAATCCAGACCGGCGTCGGAACGCCCAGCAACGACGACGTACCCAAGGCGAAAAATCCCGAATCGGTGACGCCAACCGCCCGGCCGCCTGAGATGATAAAGCCCAACCCGCGGACGATCTGCATCGTCGCCAGCGTTGCAATCAACGCATTAATGCGAAATCGCGCGATCACGACGCCGTTGCAAAGCCCGACCACGCCGCCGCTCAACACCCCGGCCAACATGCCCAACAGGACGCTACCTACCGCGTTGGTCACGACGGCCGCCACGACGCCGGCACAGGCGACGACCGCTCCGACCGACAAATCGAAATCCCCCGACGCCAAGCAGAACAACATCGTGCATCCAACCATGCCGATCTGCGACACCGCCAACGCCAAGCCCTTGACGTTTACCCACGAAAAAAAGTCCTCGACAAACAGCGCACACGCCGCAAACAGCACCGCGAAAACCACCAACATGCCAGCCTTATCCCAGACAAGCACCACCACGCCGGGGGAAGCTGTTGGCCAATTTGCCGATTTTGTCATCAATTTCTCCTCCGTCAGCGAGGTTCAAGCAAGAGACGCTGGTAGTGCCAACCGCAGGACTTCTTCCTCAGCGGCTTCGCCGCGGATAATGGAGGCTACGATGGCCCCGGTGCGCATCACCAGCAGGCGATCGGCCACGCCGAGAGCTTCCGGCAGCTCGCTAGACGCCAACAGCACCCCCACCCCGCGGTCGGCCAGATCGCGGATGATGGCGTAGAGCTCGCTCTTGGCCCCGACATCCACGCCGCGCGTCGGTTCGTCTAGCAACAGCACCTTGACGTCTTCGGACAACCACCGGGCGAGAATGGTTTTTTGCTGATTTCCGCCGGACAAGTTGACGATCTTTTGCGCCAGCGACGGGGTGCGGATCCCCAGTCGTTGAATCTGGACGCGGGCGTTGCGTTGCTCCCGCGCATCGTCGATGACAAAGCCCAGCCGGGCCAGGCGACCACGAGCTACGAGATTCAGGTTCTCAAACACGGACGCCGTGGGCACGATGCCGTCCTTTTTGCGGTCTTCTGGACAAAAAGCCACGCCCGAGCCAATCGATGCGTGCGGAGCAGCACTCGGGACTGGCCGACCGCAAACTCTCACCGCGCCGGATTGCCTCGGTTCGGCGCCAAACACCAAGCGCAACAATTGGCTGCGGCCCGCGCCAATCAAGCCAAATAGGCCGACGATCTCGCCTTTCGCAACGGTAAAAGAAATCGGCCGCGCAAGCCCCGGACCCTCCACGCCAACGACTGCCAGTGCGGTCTCGGTCTGCGCACTGGGGCGGTAGGCGAAAACATCTTTGACCGCGCGGCCAACCATGCGGTTGACCAGCATCTGGTGGGAGACGCCTGCCAAGGAGCAAAACGTCTCAACGTGGCGGCCATCCCGGAGGACGGTCGCCGAGTCGCACACGCGAAACAGTTCGTCCATGCGATGGCTAACGTAGAGCACGGCACAGCCGTTGCGCTTGAGTTCCGCCACCATCGCAAAGAGGCGCTCTACTTCTGGGGCAGCAAGGCTGCTAGTCGGTTCGTCTAGCGCCAACACGCGGGCGCCGCGCGTCAGGGCTTTGGCGATCTCGACCATCTGCCGTTGCGCGATGGGCAGGCGACCGACTTTGACGGCCGGGTCAATGGCTTCGCCCAAACGCGCTAGCGCCAGGTGCGCGGCTTGGTGCAGACGCGGGCGATCGACTATTCCCAGCCTTGCGGGCAGATGGCCGAGGTAGAGGTTTTCGGCCACCGACATTTCGGGGACGAGTTGGAGTTCCTGATGAATGACGGCAATGCCCGCGTCCAAGGCTTCAGCCGTCGAATGAAAAACTCGTTTGCGCCCATCCACAACCACGCTGCCGGCATCGGCCAGGTAAACGCCGCTCAAAATTTTCAGCAGGGTGGACTTCCCCGCCCCGTTCTCGCCAATTAGGGCGCGGACTTCACCGCGGCGGATCGAAAACGAGATGTCGTCTAGCGCCTGGACGCCTGGAAATGTCTTTGAGACACCATCGAACTCAACTACCGGCGGCGAGGGTTGCAAGGCTGCGACCTAATCGAGACCCAGCTTGGCCTGGACTTCTTTGTAGTTGTCGCGGTAGGCCATGACGCCGGCCGTGCGCGTGTCGGCTGGCGGGGCGACGCCCTCTTTGACCCACTTGTAGAGCAGTTCCGTCGTTTCGTAGCCATGCCGGCGCGGGCTGATCATGCAGGTCGCGAAATACCCGGTCGGCTCTTGTTTGGCAAACTCGGTCAGCCCCGTACCAGCACCAATGCCGATACCAATGGTCTCTGCCGCGCCAAACCCGCGCCCCTCTAAGGCGCGCACTGCGCCAAGCACCCCTTCGTCGTTGATCGAGAACACCAGCCAGCGTTTGATCGCTGGATACTGAGTCAGGACGATGTTGGCCGCATCGAACGCTCCTGGGATGTCGGTGGTCTTCTCGGCCCCCAAGTAGATGCGCTCCTGCGGGAAGCCAGCCTCGACCAGCGCTTGGATGGTCCCATCGGTGCGGTCGCGGGCGGTGTCGAGTTCGTCGAATGTGATCCCCAGTGCGCCCGTTTCCTCCAACGGCCAGCCGCGCTTGGTGAACTCTTTGTGGAGTTCCCGCCCCACTTGGCGACCGATTTCCTTGGCTGAAATGCCCATGTACGGGACGTCCATCAACTCGCCGTCGGCACCGACGAACTGATCATCTACCGTGAACACTTTCATGTTATGGCTGCCGGCTTTGGCCATCACGGCTGGGCCCAGCCGAACGTCGGGCGTACAAACGACAAATCCCTGTGCGCCCTTGGCCGCGAGGACGTCGATCGCCGCGAGGAGTTTCTCCCCGTCTGGAACGCCGATTTTGATCAGCTCAAACCCGTACTGGTCGGCGCACTGCTGGGCGAATCTCCATTCGTTTTGGAACCACAGTTCCTCCGGCATTTTCACCAGAAACCCCAGCCGGATCTTTTCCTCGTCCGGCGACGCAGTGCCGGCTTGGGGCGATTCAGCCTGCGGCCCACACCCGTTGCTTGCAACCAACACCATCGCGGCTAAGGCGATACGCCTGATCTTCATTGGGAATTCCTCCGTTGACGCAGTTGGCGAGCGGGCGAGCTCAATGGTTTATCGTCTGCGATGACCGTCGTTCAGCCCGCTGTACTATTTGGACGGATCTGAGGTTGTCGGCGAACGTTTGGTTTGTGGAATCCAACTCGACTGCCCGCTCGAAGGCCTTCATAGCCCCTATCCTATCTCCGGCCAGCAGGTTGACCGTGCCAATTCCATTGTGGGCAAAGGCGTAGGTGGAATCGGCGCGCAAAGCGGCGCGATAGGCCCAAGCGGCCTCTGCGGGGCGATTCTGCTGTAATAGGAGATTGCCCAGGTTGTTGTGGGCCGCGGCAAATTCGGCATCTCGTGCAATAGCCTGTCGATACAGCTGAATTGCTTTGTCCGTCTCGCCCCGTCGCGAATACAAGCGAGCTAATTCCCAATAGAGAGCCGGGGCGGTAGGGTCGTGGCGGATCGCCTCGCGGTACTGGGCGATGTCGGTGTCGATCGCGCTGAGCATCTCAAACCGACGCATCACCTTGCTGCCACGCTCCTTCTGCCCCAACCGCAGCAGACAGTTGGCCAAATCAAAGTGCGCCTTCGTGTGGTACGCATTGAGCTGAATGGCCATCGCGAGATGGCGACGCGCCCGGGCGAAATCCTTGGCCGCCAGTTGTAGCGCCCCCAAGTGCGCCCAAGTGTCTGCGTGGGTCGAGTCAATCTCCAGCGTTCGCTGCAACATCACTGCGGCCGCGTTGCGTCGCCCCTGCTTTTTCAACAGATAGCCCAGCAGGTTGCGTGCCTCCACATCGTCGGGACTAATCCCCACCGCAATCTCCAGTGCTTCAATGGCCCCATCGTAGTCGCCGCGCCGTTCTCGCAGCTGCGCCAAAGCCTTGTGGGCCGGCTGATATCTGCTATTGGCCTCAATTGCTCGCGCCATTAGTCCTTCGGCCTGTTTGTGCCGTCCTGCCGCAGCGTGTACCGAGGCTAGGTTGTAATGGGCGGCCGCGTATTCGGGTTTGAGGGCTATCGCTTGTTGATACGACGCAACGGCTTGGTCGAGATAGCCCTGCCGCGCTAGGTTGTTGCCGAGATCGTAGTGGATGATCGGGTCTTGTGGATTTAGCTGTACCGCGCGTCGCAGCAGTAGAACCGCTTCAGTCGATTCACCGCGAACCGAGTGCGCCAGCGCGCTGTCGAGCAAAGCTCGGGCGGCTTGCGGCTTGTCCGGGGCCTGGTGCTCGGGCCCTTGGCAAGCACTCAGTAGGAAGAAGACGACAACGGCAGCCATGACCCGGGCCGATCGCAGTACTCAATTTTGGGCATCATCTTCGCGCGCCCCCCAATCGGTTAGGACCGATCCCAGCGCATCTTCATGGACCGCAACTTCGTCGGCGAAGTCCACGCGCAGTTGGACGAGCAACGAGTCCATCTTCTGATGCTCGGCCCGCAGCCGGAGAATCACTTCAATATTCCGTTCGACGGCCTCATAGGGTCGGGCCGGGGTCTGACTCTTTTCGGCGATGTACACAACCGAATACCCGCCAGGTACTTCGAGGGGGCCGAGCAGCGTCCCCACTTCCGCGTCGAGCGCCAAGGGTGCCAGCGCCCCTAAGAGCGGATTGTCTCTGGTGACCAGCCACATGGACCCGCCGCTATTTTTAGTCACCTCGCGAATGCTGTGGACCCGCGCTAGGGAATCGATGGGGGCACCCGCCTCTGCTTGGCCGCGGAGTCGTTGCGCCAGCGTGCGATCGGCGACGAGAACCTCAGCGACGCGAACCGTCGGACGCGGCCCATACAACTGAGGGTGTTGTTGGTAATACGCTCGTTTTTCGGCATCCGCTATCTCAATGCGACCAACGACAACCCGCCGGAGGCTGTCGATCATCATTTCTTCCCGCAGGGCCTCGACCGGCTCGCGCACGGTGGGTTCGCGGTCTAGGCCACGACGCCGGGCTTCTTCGACGACCAGCCGATCGCGGGCCTTGGCACGCAACCAACTGTGCACATCGGCCGCGGCGGCGGCGGCGGCCAGATCGACGTCGGCTGACAATAGCTGGCCACCCGTCCAAGTACAGACAGGCTCCGACGCTGGGCGGTCTGCGACCAGCGGCTCACAGACTAGGCCATTTGCATCCGCCAAGCTGTCGGCGAAGGCCTCAAAGGCGCGGCTCCGCTGGCGGACGCGGAACTCCGCCAGCACGGCATCCCACCAGTTGGCCAGGTCGGCCGGGCGACGATCAAGCAGGCGAAACACGTGAATCCCATAGCGGGAAGTCAGCGGTGCCGGGTAGGTTTGACCAGGCGCCAAAGACAAAATCTGCGCTCGGATCTCCGGCAGCACTTGCGATACAGACATGTAGCTGAAGTAGCCCCCCAAGCCTCCGGTCTCGTGGTGGGTCGAACGTTCGACCGCCAGCACATCCATCGGCTCTCCCGCATCGAGGGCCTCAAGGACACTCCACGCATCAGCCTCATTGGCCAACATCACGTGTTGGAGCAACACCTCTTCGGTGAAGCCTGCTTCAATGGCGAAGGCCTGGATACCCGACGTATCGAGCCCGGCGTCAACGGCGACCGCGTCGAACAGAGTGCGCCAGAGGAGTTTGCTCTGGCGCTGCGCCAGGACCGTTGCGGTTTTAGGCCCGGCGTCCAGCTTCCGGCGTTGTCCCTCCAGCACCAGCAGCTGTCTGTCTATCATCGCATCCAGTAGTTGCCGTCTCGTGTCGAGGCGGGTCGGATCTTGGCCGCGATGGGTAGAGGCCAGCAGGGTCCTCGCCATCTCGTCGTATGCCTCGACAGCGATCGTATCTTGGCCGACGATGGCAACGACCATGGGCTTTGGCTGGTATTGTTCGGTCTGTTGGCAGGCCAGCAGCGCCGCTGCCAGCAAGATAACAGCGCCCGACAAGATGTTCATCAGCGATCGCTTCCCAGCCCGGCAAACACATCTACGAAGATCATGGTGTTGGTGTCGGCATCTTCTCCATAAACGCTGCGTCTCGTCCACCGTATGCCGATGTTTGCCGTCAGCTCGTACCCCAGATACGCCGCCTGATTGGAAAACTGCGACGCCAACGTCAATCGACTGAAGTCGTCTTGGTAGTCAACAGCCCCCCCTTCAGGGCGGCTTTTTAAGTTGTTGAAAAGCTCGTACTCGGTGCCAAAACCGAGCGTCATCTGCGGAGAAATGCTATAGCTGACGAGCAAGAAGAAAAGCTCTGCCAAATCGCGCGTACTGCGCTCGCGTGGGTTGGTCGGCGTCCGCGAGGAAAACCGCTGCTTCCACTGCGGCCACAAAAGCACCGTCTGCGTGGCCCAAAATTGACGATCGGCTTTGTTGATCAGCCCCAAAAACCGCTCATCTCGCACACCCTCGGCCGCATCTCCTCGCTGATTGTAGGCATCGTATTTGAGCTTGGTCTGGGTTGTGACGAACTGATTCCAATCTACCTGTAAGTAGAGGGTGTTGATGAAGGTATCCTGGGCAATCAACGGATCGCTAAAGTCCTGCATCGTCCCCGGCGAGAACGCCGGCTGCACCCACTGAATGAGATTGTCGGGAATGTCGTCCGCAACGGCGCGGACCAACTCCATTAGCTGGATCGACAAACTGCGCTGCGGATATTCCTTCTTCAGCGTCAGCAGACCGTAGGTGGAGGCCGCCCGGCGGTCGCTGGAGTGCTGTTCCGTCCGCGAACGCCCTACTATGAAGCGGCTGTCTGGCATCAGTTCGACACCGACGTAGAGATTGTACCCCTTGCTGTCTCGCTTGTACGGATAATCCGCTTCCGCGTCGTTTTCAAAACGGTCGATGATGGTATTGTTGTTCATGTCCATGCCAAAAAGGAATTCGGGCGGATCGACGTGGTAGCGAAAAAACGGCTCGCTGTAATCGGGCTGGTTGTTCTGATTTTGATTGAAGTCGGAGATGAAGTCTTGGTTTTCGTCGAGGCCTGGAAACACCTCGCGGTCGGGGAACTGATTCTGGTTCGGAAACAGGGCGCTCAGATTTATGGCCCGGCGCTGCCAATCCGGGAAGCGATCTTGGTCGTCGTTGTCGTCGATCAGCTCGTAGAGATAATTCTTCTCGTCTTCGTAATCGATAAAGCCTTGGGTGTCGGGAATGAACATCGATGTCGAGTACCCGGGCTCGACGCTGAACAGCTCTCCATAGCCGAAAAAGGGATACGTAAGCTGCGATGCTGTGGCGTAATAAGCCGCAGACGCGTCGTGAGCGAGGGCTTGGTTGCTGCGGATGGTTTGGTTGGGAAACCGTCGGTTGCGCCGGTTGCTCACGTACTCAGACCGGAGATTGAAGCCGCCCACGTCGCTGATAGCCAGATTCAGGCCGCGCAACTCGTTGCTCGATGGAATCCCGTACTGAAAGCGGATGAATCGCTGGTTGGAGGCATCCGTGACGTTGCCGGCTGCTTGGGCGACGGGCAGGAAGGCCGGCTCTAGCGTGGCATTGGTCTGCAAGTTCGACGCGACTTCTATCAGGTAGTCGTTGGCCACGACCAGCCCCACTTCAATGCGCTCGATCTCGCGGAAATCGGTGATTTCCTCACCGGGGCCCGGTCGGAAATCGGTCTCGATGTTATAGGTCAAAGTGACCGTATTGGAACCACTGGCCTCTAGCAGGCCCTCGCGCGCCACGCCCCCTTCGATGATCGGATCGATCTCGGGATGCTCAACGCCGTTGATGAAGATGCGCTCGCGCAGCAGCAGGGCACCGCCGACGCCATCCTCTGGTGAGTCGTCTGATAGGCGCACGATCAGCCGCTGGACATTGCCCGCATTCAGGCGACCGCCCAAGACGCCACGCAGCGAATTTTCGTCGAGCGAGAGGGCCGAGTTTTGGTGAAAGGTCGTCAGATACGTTCCCCCCACGGTCGCAAAATCGCCGATGCCGACGCTTCCGTTCAAGCCGAGCAACTGAGTGAAAGTCGTTTGCCGCGCCGCGCCTTGGTCAATTGCGATAGCCACGCGCCCGGGCGAATCAGCGCGCGCCGCCAAGACGCTCACTCCGTATTTATCGGTCTGGAAGTCCCATTGCAGACCGTCGAACAGTGGTTTGGAGAAAGTCAGCGGCGTCATCGTGGTGCGAATGCCCTCGCCGATGGTCAGGGAAGTGTGGAACTGTCCCTTGGCCCCAGAGACCACGATGAGCCGGTTGAACCACTGGCTAAAATTGGGATCCTTCCAGATTCCGCTGCCGAAATCGCGCGGATACTCATTGGTGAAGTTGTAGATGTTCCAGCCCTTGGTGAAGTAATTGCCGTAGAGGTCGTAGTAGCGGTCGCCTTCGAGCTCGGTTCTCACATAGCGCCGGTACTGGTCCCGAGCATAGTTGGTGTACGCGCTCCCCTGCCAGCCGTATAGCGAGTACAGGGCTTGCGGCAGATACCACTTCCGCAGCGTTGGCACCAGGGTCTCAGGACTGATTCTGGCCCCTTCGGTGATGTAGGGATTGAACAGACCGATTTCGACTGCTCCACCTGGCACCCCTTGCAGTAGCAAGACGGCCAAGATGAAGCCAACCCATTTGCACTTCATGTCCAACTCTCCCGTGTTAGTTTCCCGCCGCGTATTTTCACTAGCGCAACCTTCTTAGTAAGCTACACTTATCAACAGGGTTTCGGCTTCCGGCTCCGCGTCGGCCGGCACTTCTACGCGGCAGACATAGAGCCCGGGTGGCACCGGCCGATGGTCCACCATCCCATCCCACACTAGCTGCTGGGTCTCCCCTCGCTGACCGGCGACGACCCGCAGCAAGTGTCCTGCCAAATTGTAGAGCCGTAGCTCAGCGGCGACTTTGGTGCGAAATAAATCAAAAGTAATGCGCAACTTGTCGTTGATGGCGTCGCCGTTGGGCGTAATCACGCGGCTCGATGCAACGAGATTGCGGATAGTACCGCCTGAAGCTGTGTTCGGCAAGAAGACGAAGAGGGCCTCTCGGTCTGGGCGATCGAGCTGGCCATCGCCGTCATCATCAACCTCTAACGGCCTTACCTCTTGTCGATTATCCGGTTGTGCCGAGTTGGCCACCGACGCGAGAAAGCGGGTCGGATTGTTCAGCGGTCGCGCCGTGAACATCACCTCTACCGAGTCCCGCAGCGTGCGCCGGGGCATGGCGACGACGAGCGTGTCCACAGTGGACTCAACAGCCCCTTCAACTTCTTGGCTATTGATGCGCAACGACACATTCCGCACTCTTCCCGGCACCGGCAGAATCACCCGGTCGAAGCCCTGATCTCTGACCGTGAAGGTCGGTTGCAGCAGGTAGCGAAACTCCTGCCACTGGCCCGCGATCGCCTCCCGTGGATAAATCGCCGCCGCCACGCCTTTTTGCACTAGTGCTTCGTCAAAGTGCAGCGTCACTGCGTTGAGAACCGGCGTGATTTTAGGATCGTCGGTCTCCAGGCTCACCCGCATTCGCAATAGCCGTCTAGGGGTCGGCGAGCGAAAGGACTGGCCCGGCGCCAGGTGCGGCTCGCTCCAGCCACTCCAGTCGGCGCCCTCCTTGGGCACTTCGACGATTTCCCCGCGGACCACTTTGGGCAGCTTGTTGTACTGCTCTTGGGTGATCTGTTCGCCGTTTTTCTTGAAGAAAAATTGCTCCGCATCCAGTTCATTGCCCGTTCGAGTCTGCACCGTAATTCGGGTTCCCGGCGGCGTGTCGGCATCCCACGAAATTCCCGTAATGCTCTTGGCCCCCCCCAGGTCGATGAAATCCGAGGTCAATGCGGCTTGTGCCGGGTAGCCAGCCGAATAGATGAATACTTCCAGCATGATATAGCCAACCCTTCTGTCTTGAACATCGAAGTGGTTCCAGAACAGATAGCGGCCAACTCGATCTTCTAACGGGTGGTCGAAGACGTAGCGCACCGGTGCCCGGCTGTTGTCAACCAGCGAAACGCGCGTGTAGTCAAAGGGACTGCGGAACAAATCGTCCCGGGCGATCGGCGTCCCATCCGTCATCTCCAAATTGTACCCGTTGTTGGTGCCGCCGATGCCGAATGTCGTTCGGCCTAGATGATTGGGAGGCCACTGGTAAAACACGATCCGGTTGACGTGGAAGAGGGCCCCCAAATCCCACTCAAACCACATCCCGCCATCCTGCCAGAAGCGATTGAGGTTATTGGCAATCAAGGGCCAGGCATTGTCCACGGTTCCATCGCGCAACTCTTCCACTTTGGGGCGGCCCGAGCGGATCGTCCCCCCCCGATCAAAAGTCGTCAACGCGATATTATCGCCAATAGCGGTCACTTCGATCTCGGCCAGTGCCGCGCCTGGCCCCACCTCGTGCGGCAGGAAGCGGATGTAGTGCACGGGCATGAAGTCCAGCAATTTGCCGGTCACCAGATTCTCGCCGGTCGCAACGTCGCCAAAGTCCTCAATCGACAAGGGAATGACGATCTCGCCTAACTGGTTGGGCTCGGTGGTCGTGAAGACGCGCTGGAATCGCCAGACATCCTCGGACGGCGACACCGTCGAACCTTCGCTGACAAAAACCGAGAAATCCCGAAAGGGGCGGACGTCGAGGGTGTCGGGAAAGACCAAGCGGATTTCCTTCAGCAGGACCAGGCGGCCCAAGTCGATGTTTATCCACGCATTGTCAGCAGTGGCACCGGCATCGGGCTGCCACCAGGTGTCGTGGTCGTTATCGAACAGCAACCGAGCGTTGCGGTCGTTCGAGTGTGCCGTCAGGCCGCCAAAGACCTCACCACTTTTCCGGGTGGGATGCGAAAAAAGCGACATGTCGTCCATCGGATCGGTATCCGTCCCGTACCACCCCAACTCGACTTGCCCGTCTTGCCGCAACTGAATGGCCCCAGTCGGGCTGGTCCAATCCTGCCAATCGCTCAGGCTTTCAAAGCGAATTTCATCGGCTGTCGCGAGGCTGGACAGCAGCCATACAGCCATGACGATGATGCACAAGCTCGTTTTTGCCATAGTCGTTAAATCCCTAGTAGGCGACGGGAACTGTCAGTAGCTGCCGTGCGACTTCCCGTTGAGTATTTACTTCGACCACAAGCAGATAGAGGCCGGGCCGGACTAGGTTGCGCTGGTCATCAAAACCGTCCCAAGACACCTGCTGGGCCGATCGACCCCGATTCTCAGCGTCTAACATCGCAATGTAGCGTCCGGCGACATCATAGACCTTGACCGTCACATCTGCTTGATCGACAAACAGGACACTGAACTCGACGTGGATTTCGTCGTTGATTCGATCTCCATTCGGCGTCAGAACCGGCTGCATGAGCCGGACTCCATCGAGAACGGTCGTCTTCGCATCGCGCGCGAAGACCTGCAAACTGTTGGTGGGGATATCGTCCCGAGCGTTGCCCCCGTCCACCGACTGGGGCAGGTTGGCGCTGGCCGAATCGATGACCTCCCCGGCGAAGATCGTCGAAGAGGTAAAAAGGGAGGATTCGAGATCGATGCGGACCGCAATATCACGGCCGCGCGACACCCTGTTGGAGGCAAAGGAGACGAAAAGCGCGCCGTCGGTGGCCACCCCGTCCCCGGGCCACACGCTGTCGGGCACTACCGAGACCAGCTCATCGCCCATCCTCAGCCCCGCAAAGCGAGTGCCAAAAGGAACCGTCAGCCGCACCGCATCAAATCCCTGCGCATCGCTGGCGAAGTCCGCCGCGATGTCAAAGTGTAGCTGCCGGCGCTCGCCGACGGGAAACTCCGCTGGCTGCACTTCCGTCGTCAGGCCGGTCGCAGCAGCACCCGCTAGGGAAACCTCGCCAACCAGCGTCGCGGCCAGCAGCGGCGAAACCTCAAACTGTAGCGAGTCTAAACGACCGATCGACAGCACATCGTCGGTGAGGAACGTCGCCCGAAATTGCAAATACGGGCGACCATCCGGCGATCGGTTCAACTGACCAGATGAGCGATAAGGCGAAGACCACGGCGACCAGTTGGTCTCATCGTCGAGGACGACGCTGCGCTGATTGGGATAGCGCACCGAGAGACTCTCCCGTCGGGGCAGCGAGGCGCGCTGCCATTCCGACTCTGTCGCCTCCTGGTCGCGCCCGAAGTCATCGACGACGTAGTAGGCCAGCGGCGTATCGTCCGTGCCGGAGCGCGTTTCCAACAGCAGCCGGGCATCGCCTTGGGGGTCTGCGACCAGTACGTCGGCTTCTCGGTCGCGTCGCAGCGAGCGGAAGGAATAGGTGATCGCGCCGAAGTTGACCGGTTCATCGAGCGGAATGGCCGTCGAAACGTAGTTTACCTCGGTCGGGACGCCCTCGCCATAGACTTGGAACTCGGCCATGCTGTAGAATTGGTCCGCCAAACTCAGATCGAGCCGGATGAACCGAGCCGGTTGCAGCGGAAAGCTGACATCGACTTGGCTTTTGGTGTTGGACTTGGTCTCCTCAATGAGGGTGGCAAGCGTCCGCTTCGGAACCGGCTCGGAGCCTTCGAGCAGGAATTCTTCCACCTCGTTCTGTATCGAGAGGCGATAGGCCCGCGGCGATCCCTGCTTGTTGGGGATGCCGCGCTTATCGACACCCGATTGCCGAGGAAAGAACAAAATCCGGTTGATCGGCGTCGCCAAGACTAGATCAAAAGTCCACACTTCTTCCTGCAAGCGCAGAATCTGATTGAAGACCTGTACCGGCCCCTCGCCGATTAGCTGACGCAGCGAGATGGCCGTCTCGGGATCGCCGTCGATGATTGCGGCCTCCTCGCGGCTGTAACCACCGTGCCAGAAACGCGGGTCAACGCCAGCTTGGAAACCAAAGGCCTTACCTGTTACCTGCCCTTCGGCCCAAGATAGGCCGAATATATTGGCGAAAGCCCCAGGGCCAACCATGATGTTTTCCCAGGGCCGCAGCTCGCGCGGCTGCAAGGCACCCGCCGCGGTCGTATCGTCAAGGGCGACCGCCTGCTGGCGCACCTGAGACCACGAAAAATCCCCCGCCGCCCCGCCGATCTGCACGACGCGGCGCTGACCGTAGCCCGCAATGGCGGTCGCGACGAGCAAGATCGCTGTAGTGAGCATCGTTGGCGTACGCATACATGCCTTTCAGTAGGACACCGCCACAATTCGCAGGCGCTCAAACGTCTTAGTCTGCGTTTCGACGCGCAGGCGGACGATGTAGTGCCCCGGCGGCAGTTGGTGGGCTTCCGTCCAAGTGGCTAGGTAGCGACCCGCCGCCTGCTGCTCTTGCTGGAGGGTGTCAACGAGCCGGCCCGAGAGATCGTGTACTGTAATGCCTACTTGCGCGGGTTCGACGAGGAATACGAGGTCGTACTGCAACACCAAGTCGTCATTGCGCCCGTCGCCATTAGGCGTTACGACTCCAGCGCCCAAATCAAATCGGCCGAGCGGATCGCCAAGAGAACCGAAGACGAGGACGGAATTGGTGCCGAGCAAGTTGGTGGCATCACCGGCAGCAACCCGCTGCGGAACCGCGCCAACTGAATCTAAGAGCCAGCCCTGAAACAGGGTCGTATAGCGCAAGGGCGTTGCCGTGAATCGGACAAAGAGCGTGGCGTTGTTTGCGGCCGTGATCCGGCGGGTCGGAAAAAAGAACGACAGGCCGCGGTCATCGACAACAATGCTATCGACGATCACTTGCTCGCGGTCGTCGCCGATCGACACCGATTCCAACTGAGCACGGCCCGGCATTGCAATGCGCAAGCCATCAAATCCCTCGTCGCCAGACAACTCCGCCGCCAAGGCGTACTCCAAGGTCGCCGGCTGTCCGGTAGCCACGGTGGCCACGCCGGCCGGCGGAAAGGGATCGCCGACCGGGGCGATCTCGGCTCGCGTCCCTTGGGCGAGGGGAGCCGAGTGGGTAAACTCCAGCGCGTCAATCCGGATCACGTCGGTCGCAGTGCCCTCGAAGAAGAATCGGAACTGGAAGAACGGCCGCGGCATCGGCAAAAAATCGAGACTGAGCTCGTAGGAACCCGTCGCATCAATCGTCACCGGGTTGGACCACGCACTCCAGTTTTCTGCATCGTATCGGGCCGTGCGTTCGCGGTCGATGAGGTTTTGATAGGCCTCGGCTGAGATTTCGGTCTCACTGCCGGTTTCCAAATCGATCTGGAAATAGGACTCAGGCGACGTGTCGCGGCCCGCCCGCACTTGGAATACGGCCTGTACTAGATCGTCCGCAACCACATCGGGCTCCGTCGATACGCGGGTCGCGCGCACCGTTAGGCCGCCAAAGTTGCGCACCCCTCCTCCGTCAAAGTCAATAAAATTGGACACGTACTGGGCCCGGGGCACAAAGCCGCGGCCAAACACCTCAATCTCGGCAATGTCGAAGGGATTGGGTTCCAGCGTTTCCAAGCGGATATAGCGGACCAGTTGCCGCGGGAACTCGGCCTCCGTCCGAACCTCGTTGGCAATCTCGACCCGGGCCAGGGTTTCGTAGATCGGCCGCTCGTCGGTGCCAAAAGAGCGCCCGTCGCTGACCTTGATCTCGTACGCCCGCAGGAAGGCGGTGCTATCTGCCG
Organism: Candidatus Latescibacterota bacterium; assembly: GCA_965221515.1. GTDB lineage: Bacteria > Latescibacterota > UBA2968 > UBA8231 > UBA8231. The sequence continues at coordinate 368,040 of OZ244897.1, read as the reverse complement.
GGTTGGGAAAGAAGGCAATCCGCTCGACGGGAAACGAGGCGCCCAAATCAAAGACGAAGATCCGGCCGTCCTGCGACTGACCCGGAATCTGAAATCGCTCCCCGGTGGATGTGCTGGACCGGCCATCGACGAGCACGTCATTTGGCTGACCGTCGGCAACCCGCGCCCACACCCGCGCACCCCCTTCGGGTATAAACTCGTCCGGGCCCGTTCCGACATCGGTCCAGCGCACGGCGGCGACGATATTCTCGTTGGCCGTAAAGCCGGCCGGTAGCAGCGAGTCGGCCGTAACCTGCGCTCCGGCCGCGACTAGCTCCATGCTCTGCCAAGTGTCGCCGCCCGGTCCAATGCGCACAGTCTCGATCTGGCCGCCCGCATCAATGCTTAGGAGGAACGTCAGGACAAGCGGTTTGGCTATGCGGGGCACGTCAGCGTGCCGCGGCGGTGGCGGGTGGCTGGTATCCCCTGAAGACCTCGCGTTGGAATCCGTAGGTCAGACTTACGGTCTCTACCGGCTCATCGGCGTAGTTGAAACGAACGGCAACGTCGTTGACGTGGACGGTCAACTCGGTCACATCTGGAGGCATGGGTGGGAATACGATAAAACCTTCGTGCTCCTGGCCGCTGAAGATCATCTTGTCGGCATACATATGGAGCCGCAACAGATCTTCGCGCTCGCGCATACGCGCATAGTAGTTTCCGGCCCAAGCCAACGCATACGCTCGGTAGTACTCGCTGATTTCGAGAAATGTCAGGGGCTTGTAGGAACGCTCGCTGGCGGATCGCAACTCGATCTTAGACGGATCGATCTTGACCTTCGGATACGCATAGTTTTTGACCCGCAGGAGAAAGACGGTAAATCGCTGGGGCGTAAATGACTCACCCGGGGGAGTCCAATCGCCGAATGTGAAGGGGTTAGTAGATAGGGGGCCGTTGGCCGACCTGGTGGCGAAACTGCGGTTGAGCTCTGCATCGGTCATCGGCCGAACCGCAATATCGAGCCGCTCGAAGACATAGGCCACTGATCCGTCGTCGTGGACCACCATGTGTTCGCCCTGCGCAGACTTAGGCTTAGGCTGGAGAGGCCCGGGGAAATAGCGCCCACAGCCGAGCGCAACCAAGATCAGTAAACAGCTACAAAGCGCTTGCAAAACAACCTCTCGGCGTAGGCTCGAATATGTGTTAGAAAAGTTAAGGAGGGAGGACAGTCCTCCCTCCTTAGACAAAAAACAAGGGCGTCTTTTGTGCTTACTGCATCAGTGCCTTGACTGCGCCCCAACTACTCGCCTCAACGGACGTAGCGTACTCATCGGTGCTGAGCAAGGTGAATTCCGAGGAGAATTCCGAGCTATGCGCACCGCCGTTTTGGATGTGGGTCGTAATCTGGTGCGTTCGGCCGCCACTGTCGGCCTCATTGAGGCTCAGGGACATGCCGATCGTCTGGCCGGCTTCAAAGACCCAACGAACGCTGGCATCGCGACCATCCGGCATGTACGGGTCGTAGGCTTCCATGCGCACTTCGTAGTTCACCGTTACGTCCGTGGCCAAGTGGCCAGCACCCGCTGGAGAGACCACAACGGCTCCCTCAACAGCGCCCGTCTCGGGGCCCCACTGCATCTCTGCCGGCTGGTTCCAACGCAAAAACGACACGAGCGGGTAACCGCCGGGACGCGCGTAGTGGAAAGTCCACTGTTGGTGCCCGGTGCGGAGGGCATCAGGCGCCTCGTTCCACACCCCGTGATCGGGATCCAAAATCAGCTCGAGGTCATCGTCGTGCCAACCGTCGTTCAGTTCGGTGACGTCGGCGTTGAGCGTGTCATCGACGACGCGCGTGAATACGTAGAGCCGATTGTCCGGCTCCGGTGTCCAACCGACGTGGTGAGCAATGTCGAGGTCGCTACGGGCCGGAAACTCGCCCTCGCCGATCACGTCGCACAACTGGTCATTACCGATGATGAAATCCGGATCGAACCAACCCCAGTCGCTGCTGTCGCCATCGGGGTTCATGGATTCTGGATTGGGCACCTGCAAGGCGAAATAGCCAACGCCGTTGCAGTTTTCGTACGCCGCTACTGGGGCTGCAATACCCGCCAGTAACACAGCACCGAGGACTATAGTCCCTAAAACTGCGTTCTTGTGCATGAGATCTCCTCTCGTTGGTGTCTTCACTTCGCGCTTGGATCGGAGGAAGACGGTAGGATGGGCGCGAATAAGGTAGGCATTCACGCCAGTTCAGCGAGGCGGATAATCTATAACGCGGCAGCAAAAACTTCAATAGTTTTCTTGCGTGCAAACAAAACGCGACCCGCTTGACGGCATCTTTGCCGGATCAGTAACTTGAATTTTTAACCAACCAGTGGCCACCGACCACTAACTTATGCACAGCAAATGTCCAACTGCCCAGACAACAACGAGATAGTCCGTCGGCTGCTGCCAGTTGCCTTAGTAGCAACATCCCTTCTGGCCGGCTGTAGCGACGATCGGGAATCCGCGCCTATTACCCCCCGACTCAGCGAGGTCGCGGCCGAGTCCGGCATCGAATTCCGCCACTTCAATGGCGCGGCCGGGGCCTACCACTACCCCGAAACCCATGGCTCAGGTGCGGCATTTGCCGACTTCAACGGCGACGGTTTCCCCGATCTCTACGTCGTCAACAGCGCTGCTACCCCCGGCGTCTTCACCACTCAGCTGCCCACCAACGCTCTGTTCGTCAACCAGACCGATGGGACTTTCGTCGATAGAGCAGCCCAAGCCGGGGTCGCCGACACCAGCTTTGGCCTCGGGGTCGGCGTTGGGGACATCGACAACGATGGCCACGCCGACCTCTATGTCACCAACTGGGGGGCCAACCGACTCTACCGCAACTTAGGCAACGGCCACTTTGCCGACGTGACCCAACAGTCGGGCACCGGCGATCGACGGGTATCGACCAGCACGGCTTTCGCCGACATCGATCTCGACAGTGATTTGGATTTGTATGTCGCCAACAACGTGCGGATTGTCGGCGCCGATCTCCCGCAGTGCTATCGCGGACCAATCCAAATCTATTGTGGCCCTGGTGCCTACCCGGGCGATTCCGGCGCTCTGTTCCGCAACGATGGCGACTTCCGCTTCGCCGACATCACCGACTCGCTAGGAGTCTGGACCCAAGCAGGTCGTCAGCTAGGCGTGGGATTTGCCGACTACGACGACGACGGCGACCCCGATCTCTATGTCGCCAACGACCACGAGCCGAATTTCCTGTTCCGCAACGACGGGGCCCAATTCGCCGAGATCGGCGTTGCCGCTGGCGTGGCGACCAGCCCCGATGGCATTCCAGAGGCCGGCATGGGCACCGATTGGTCCGACTACGATCGCGACGGCCGCCTCGACCTAGGCGTGTGCAACTTCCAGTGGGAACCCTGCCGACTGCTGCACAATGCCGGAGCCGGCCAATTCGCCGACCACACCGCGCAAAGCGGCCTGGGAGGGCCGACCTATCAAACCCTCACCTTCGGCACCGATTTCATCGATGTCAACAACGACGGCTATCCCGATTTGTTCCTCGCCAACGGCCACGTCGAACCCAACATCGAAATCCTCGACAGCGCCGGGCCGCACTATGCACAGCCCGACCAACTCTTCCTCAACAACCGCGACGGCACCTTCACCGATGTAACCACGGCCAGCGGTCTAACGGCGTTTTCAGCCGGCGTAGGGCGCGGCTCGGCCGCAGCCGACTACGACAACGACGGAGATGTCGATCTGTTCGTATCCAACAACAACCAGCACCCACATCTGCTCAGAAACGACGGCGGCAACCGCGGCAACTGGATTTCAGTCGAAGTCGAAGGGACGCGGAGCAATCGCAGTGGCATCGGGACGCACATCGTGGTAGTCTCCGCTGACCTGCGGCAGCTTGCCGAGGTGCGAGGTGGCAGTAGCTACCTATCTCACAACGACTTGCGGCTGCACTTCGGCCTCGGTCGCCGGACGAGGGTGGACCGCATCCTGATTCGTTGGCCATCGGGCGAATCGCAGACCGTGGGGCCCGTGCCCGCACGGCGCTTTGTGCGAATCGTAGAAGGCCAGCCATGGACGCCGCTGTGAGAGCACCGGCGTGGTTGCTCGCCTTGATGGTGGCTGCCGTCGGCTGCCAACGCCCTGCGGCGGACCCGCCGCCCACCGCCGACGAGTTGGGACAGCTGCGACTCAAGTACGAAAAACAACTGCGCCAACGCCCAGCCGATAGCCAAACCCGGGTGGCATTAGCCCACGTGTTGGCCGATTTGGGGCACCTAGATCAGTCGATGGATCAATTCCAAACAGTCCTGCGCTCAGATAGTATGCACGTGGGCGCACTGATCGGCCTCAGTGAAGTCCTAGCCCACATCCGCGATTACACCACAGCGCTCTCCCTAGCCCAGCAAGCGGTCGCGGCCAAGCGCAATGCCGAGACCTTGGAGCGCCTAGCAGTGGCCTGGGTCGGGGTCGGACAATTAGCCAACGCCCAAGCCCCACTCGCCGAAGCCATCGCGCTAGCGCCGGCCCGCCCGACGCTGCACCAGCTAATGGGGGCTGTACAGGCAGCTCAAGGAAAGGTAGCAGCCGCGCAGACCGCGCTGGCGCGCGCCGTCGAATTGGCTCCCACCTCGCACGAGGCACTCTTCGCCTTGGGCGCTCTCCAGTGCGAGCGGCTAGGGCACTGTGCGGAAAGTTTGCACCTCCTCCAGCGAGCCAGCGACTTGGCCCCAGACAGCGTCAGATATGAGGTAGCAGTAGGCCGCGCCCTCCTACAGGTAGGCCAGACCCGCCAGGCGCTACAGGCCTTCTCAGCCGCAGCCAATCTCGACCCCTCTTCAGTGGAAGCGCATATCGGCCGGGGCGTGTCGCAAGCCAAACTGGCAAAATACGTTGAAGCAGCCTCCGCGCTAGAGCAGGCGCTCCAACTCGACCCCGTGCATCCCGCTGTCCGTCTTCAGTTGGCTTCCGCCTACCGCCACCTAGGGCGCAGTCAGGACGCGGCCGAGCAGCGCGCGGCCCAGCGGCGAATCGAACCGCACGTAGCTGAAATCGAGCGGCTGCGCACGCTAGCCCAGCCAGGCCGCAATCCCAGCGCGCACTTCAACCTTGCTGGCCTCTACGTCCGCCTCGGCCACGACGCCGGAGCCATAAGACACCTGCGCAGCGGTTTGGCCCTCCAGCCAGACAACGCCCGAGCGTGGCAAAACCTCGGCAATGCCCACATCCGCTTGAATCGGCCCGGCGAGGCGATTTCAGCGTACCGTCAAGCCTTGAACCTCAAGCCCGACTATGGCTTGGCGTGGTACAACTTGGGTACGGCCTATGCCACCGGCGGCTACGCGGACTTAAGTCGCCAGGCGTACAAACGAGCGTTGGAGTGGTCCGAACATCGCGTGGATGTTTTTATCGCGCTGGGAAACTTAGCGTTGCAACAAGGCGATGCCCACACCGCAGCCGAGCACTACCAACAGGCACTCGCCCAAGATCCCAATCTGCCAGCGGCCCAGCGGGGTCTGGTGTTGGCCTATCGGCAAGCAGGCGACTGGGCCGCGGCAGCCCAAGCCAGCGCAAAATTCAGCAACAATGACCCTTACGCTCCCAGCGGCAGGCCGACAAGCCCGAGGTAAAAAATGACAACTCAACTTCGCACTCTTCCGCTCATAATCCTAGCGCTGTCGGCGCGTCTGGCCGACGCCGACACAGCCCTTGTCGTCGATCACATCGACATTCCGCAAGTCGATTACGAACCGGCACTCTACTACGACCAAGGCGACCCACTGCCCCGGCTAAATTTCGCGCGCATCGACTGGCAGCGCATCATCGACAAGCGGCATCGGCGCGTGGTGCTCGAATCCGACTATCTGCGCGTGGAGGTCCTGCCCGAGCTGGGACGGGTGTACTCCCTCATCGACAAGCGAACTGGGCACGACCCGCTGTGGAAAAACGACATCGTGCGTCCCGGCGGCGCCAACAACCCCACTGGCTGGTGGCTGTGGATCGGGGGCATTGAGTACACGCTTCCCGGCTACGAGCACGGCACGACCTTCGCGCTACCTTGGACGTGGAAAATTTTGGCAGACAGCCCACAACAGGTGTCGATAGCGATGGCCACGACCGAGCCGCTGACCGGCCTGAGCCAGCGAGTCAAACTGACAGTCCACCGAGGCTCAGCCGCCCTAGAGACCCAAATCCGCATCCACAATCCCACCGCCGACACCGTTGAGTTCGCCCACTGGGTCAATCCCATGTGGGCCCCTGGCGGCGAGAACGAACTGACCGACAACACCGAGTTCATCATCCCCACCAAGAGCATCCTAATCGCCGACCGCTGGCAGCAAAACCTAGGATCAAGTCCACAGGCCTGGCGCGACAGCCCACTGCGCTATATCCGCGGCTGGAAGGCCGGCGACATCATGGCCGACGGACTAACAGCCGGCTATTACAGCGCCTACTCCCACGACGCTGAGGAGGGCGTGGTCCGCGTCTTTGATCCCGTCCTCAACCCAGGGGTCGATGTATGGACCTACGGCTTCCAGCCAACGAAAATTCCCATGGGCTCTGGCCAGCCCAACAAGGGCTATGTCGAGATGTGGGGTGGCACGTCGGTGCTTTTTCCCGATGAGACGCGGCCGCTCCCACCCGGAGAATCGCTTGCCTGGACCGAGTGGATGTATAGCTACTGGGGGACCCAGGGGCTGAGTGCGGCAGCGCAGATCGGCGCCATGCACGGCAGCCTAAACGATGGGTTGCTGGACATCGCCCTCGCGCCCGCGCTCGAGATGCCCAATGTCGTCATCGAAGTGTCGGTAGCTGGCCAAGCCACCGCGCGCGACACGACTTCATTGACGCCAGCCAAAGTCCTGCACCGCTCCTACCCAATTGAGGCCGCCGCACCGCTCGATGATCTGGCCGTCGAGGTGCGGCAAGGTGCGCTCCAGCTTTTGTGGTTGCCAATTACCGAAGAGCACCGACGTCGCAAATAGCTTTTATCACCCTACAGCGCGAAGGTTTGTGTTCAGGCGTTATTTTCCTTACTTTTGAGTAAGAAATAAACGCCCAAAACAAACAAGAGGATCTCAGTATGGCAATCGCAACGCTAACAAGCAAAGGGCAAGTCACAATTCCCAAAACCGTTCGCGATGCTCTGCAACTCCGCGAAGGCGATAAACTCAATTTTATGCTTACAGAAAATGGTCAAGCACTGCTAAAGCCTATGACCAAAACAGTAAAAGTAGATGAAATTTTTGGGGCGTTGTATAAATCTGACAGAAAGCCTGTCTCAGTTCACCAAATGAAGTCTGGAATTAAACAAAAAATGAAAGTGCGTTTTAAGTGAAAGCATTAGACACAAACGTGCTTGTTCGTTTTCTGGTCCGGGATGACAAAAAACAAGCACAAATTGTGTACAGACTTTTTAAAAAAGCAGAAAGTAAAAACGAACCCTTTTTTGTTCCTTTGCTAGTCGTGCTTGAAACCATCTGGGTACTCGAATCTGTATATGAAATCCCACGAGAGAAAATCCGCGGGTCTCTGCAGCAACTTCTCCTTAGAAGCGTTTTTAAAACTCCTTTTGTTGTTTGGATTTGACGTTGGCGTACTCACCGAACACCTTCAGGTTTCGGCAAAAAACCCTGAACGAAAGGTCTCCGATGAGTACGCAGTATCAATATCCGACCGATATAACAGACGCGCAATGGCAGCGGCTACTTCCTTTACTGCCCTCGCGTCGGTGGCGTTGTGGTGGTCCGGGTCGCCCACCTCGCGATCTACGTTTAGTCATCAATGGTATTCTCTATCGGGCTAAAACCGGTAGTCAGTGGCCGATGTTGCCGCCGACGTTTGGGCCGTGGCAAACGGTGTATGGATACTTTAATCGCTGGCGTCAAGACGGGCACTGGCAGCGGATTCTGCAAGCCTTGGTTCGCCAACAACGTACCCAGCAAGGGCGCCAACCGGCGCCTTCGGCTGGCGGTATCGACTCGCAGAGCGTTAAGACCGCTACGCAAGGCCATGCCGTAGGCTATGACGCCGGTAAACGGGTCAAAGGACGCAAACGCCATGCGCTGGTCGATAGCCAAGGCTCGATCCTCCAATGCAAGGTCACCGCCGCCAACGACTCCGATGCCGATGGCTTAAAAGCACTGTTGAAAGCCTATTTTTTACCGGGCGTCCAACGGTTGAAAAAAGTGTGGGTCGATGCCGGCTATCGAGGTCAGGCACTCCAAACATGGGTCGCCAACCTAAAACGCACCCATAAAATCGTGTTAGACGTCAGTGAAAAACCACACCATGGCTTTACCTTGCTTAAACGCCGATGGGTGGTTGAACGAACGTTTGCTTGGTTAGGCAACTATCGAATCCACGCCAAAGATTATGAGGTCTTACCTGGCAATAGCGAAGCCTTTATACACATCGTTATGATCCATCTGTTGCTCAAAAGAAAAACTAAAAAAAAAGAGTTTTAAAAACGCTTCTTATGCCTATTTTGCGATTTGAGGCTCAATCTGCTCTGCAAAAAACTCTTTCGTCTGCTCAGACCAACAAAATAGATCTGGCAGATTTGTTAATTGCACATTCGGCAAAATTCTCAAACTGTGATGGCGTTCTCACTTTTGACAGAAAAGCAGCTAAATTTGCGCTGTTTGAGCAGTTGACGTAACCGACGCTTTCTACAGCAACGAGCGTGGGCAAACTACACCCCCTTAAACGGAGGACCTCATGTACAACCTCAACGGCAAAGTCGCCCTCGTCACCGGCGCCGGCGGCGAACACGGCATTGGCCGCGCCGTCTGCCAGCGTCTAGCGCGCGAAGGCTGTAACCTCGTAGTCAATGACGTACGCGCCCAGCCCTATAGCGAGTCTGGCTGGGGCGGCCTGCCGGCCCTCGTCGCCGAAGTCGAAGCCGCCGGTCGGCAGGCCCTCGCAGTCGAGGCCGACGTGTCCGACGCCGCCCAAGTCGAGGGCCTGGTCCAAGCCGCCCTCGCCCGCTTTGGCCGCATCGATTTGCTGGTCAACAACGCGGGCTCGCGCCCCGGGCCCGACCGCGTCCCGGTCGTCGAGCTAAGCGAAGCCGCTTGGGATCAAGTGCAAGCCGTCAACGTCAAGGGCACCTTTCTCTGCGCACGCGCCGTGGCCCGGCATCTAATCGAGCGCGGCGACGGCGGCAAAATTATCAACATGTCCTCTACCGCCGGCCGCCAAGGCGTACCGCGCTACGCCGCGTACTGCACATCTAAATTCGCCATCATCGGCTTTACCCAATCGCTGGCTGGCGAACTCGCCCCCCACCGGATCAACGTCAACGCCGTCTGCCCAGGCAACACCCTCACCGAGCGCACCCACTACATCGCCGCCGGCCTCGCCCAACGCGACGAGCCAGACGCCGACACCACCGCCGCCTTGGTCAACGACCTCGAAGCGCAAACCCCCTTGGGCCGCATTGGCACGCCCGCAGACGTAGCCCGCGCCGTGGCCTTTCTCGCTTCAGCAGAAGCCGAGTACCTCACCGGCGTAGCGCTGGTCGTAGCCGGCGGCTTCCAGATGTGACAGCGGGCCTTTTATTCCTTGACGCTCCCCAGCATTATCCCGCGCACGAAGTACTTCTGCACGAACGGATAGACCAACAACATCGGCAGGATGGTAACGACCACAGTCGCCGCCTTGATCGTTTCGGGCGTGAACTCGGTGATGTTCGGATCGACCAGCCCCTGCTCAATCAGTTCGACGCTGTTTTCGATGACGATCCGCTGTAAAAAAGTCTGCAAGACCTGATGCTCGTCCGACGCAATATAGAGCATGGCGTCAAACCAGTGGTTCCAGTGCGCCACCGCCGTCCACAGCCCAATCGTCGCCAGCACCGGCTTGGAGAGCGGCACGTATATCCTAAAAAGAATACTGAACTCGCCCGCCCCGTCGATCTTGGCCGATTCAGCTAGGCTTTCGGGGATAGCCTGAAAGAAATTTTTGACCACGATGATATTAAACGCCGTCAACATCTGCGGCAGCACCAAGGCCCATATCGAGTCGATCAGCCCTAGGTTTTTGACCAACAGATAATTGGGCACAATGCCGCCGCTAAAGAGCATGGTAAAAAGCACCAAGAACAGCAGCGGACTGCGGTGGGGCATTTCGCGCCGCGCCAGCGGGTAGGCCGTCAGGCACGTAAAAAAGAGCGTCAGCGCCGTGCCCAACACCGTGCGCAGAATCGAGTTGCTAAACCCGGTGACGATTTCGGGGTTGGACAGCACCATGCGGTACGAGGTCAGCGAAATATCTTGTGGGTAGAGCCGCAGGCTGGTGCGCATGGCCTCGGCCGCGCTGCTCAACGACATCGAAATAGTGTACACGAACGGATAGAGCGCCATCAATCCAACCAAGCCCAACACCGTCAGGTTAAAGACGTTAAATACTTTCTCACCTCGCGTGCGGCTTACCATATGCCTTGCTCCCCGCCGCTGAGCCGCCGGGCCAGCCAGTTGGCCCACACCACCATCAACAGGCCAACCACGGACTTGAAAAGCCCGGCCCCGGTGGCCAGACCAAAATCCATCAGCACGATCCGCCGCAGAACGTAGGTATCGATAATGTCGGCCGCGTCGTACACCATGGGATTGTACATATTGTAAATCTGGTCGAAGCCGGCGTTGAGCACGTGGCCGAGATTGAGGATAAACAGCGTGATAATCGTCGGCACCAGCCCCGGGATGGTAATGTGCAAGGTCTGCTTCCAGCGCCCGGCCCCATCGACGACCGCCGCTTCGTACAGATCGGGAGAAATCCCGGCCAAGGCCGCCAAGTAAATGACCGCCCCGTAGCCAGCCGCCTGCCAAATCCCGGTGACGACGACCACCGCGATAAACCAAAAATCGTCGGTGAGGAACTCTATCGGGGAGACGCCAAAAAGCTGGGCAATTTGGTTGGCCGGTCCGCTTTGCGAGAAAATCATCAAGAAGATGCCGCCCAAAATAACCCACGACAGGAAGTAGGGGATATAAGTCACTGTCTGCACGGTGCGTTTGTACCAAGAGACGCGGATTTCGTTGAGCATCAGCGCCAGGGCAATCGGCGCAAAAAAGCCGAACAGCAGGCGCAACAAGCTAATGGTAACGGTGTTGCGCAGGGCATTGGGAAAGTCGGCCCCGCCAAAGAGGCGGGAGAAATTCTCCAACCCGTTCCACTCGCTGCCCAAGATGCCGGCACTCAGGCGAAACTCCTTAAAGGCCAGCACCAGCCCGAACATGGGCAGGTAGTTAAAGACGAGAAAAAAGGCCAGTCCGGGGACTATCAGCAGCAACAGGCCCTGGTGCCGGCGGTATTGGGTTAATACTTGGCCCATATAGCCATCCTAAATGCTTTGCCAGCATGAAATGTTCACCGCCACGGTCTTTCCCTCTACGTCATTCCCGCGCAGGCGGGAATCCAGTATTGAGTGATATAGGACGGCTATAGCAATACTAAATCATTCAAGAGGTAGAGGTATATCTGCTTGGCCAGCACCTAAGTGATCAATCAGGCCTGCAAAACAGAGAATTGCTTTTATTTTATCAATTACCATACTTACAAAAATAGAATCTAAAAGGCCAGGAGGAAATCCCTTTCCAATGTCTTCCATCAAATGTTGTTTCTCTTCTTCATGGTGATATTCACAAGCATTAAGCCAATTCTTTAACATTTCTTCGCAATTGATAAGCTTGTTTTTGTTTGGTTGACCAAGTGAAGTGAATTTTACAGACTCAATAAACCATTGTTGCCGACCCGCTTGGATGTTGTATTTATCTTTGAAGAAATACTTAAAAGATTTCTTTAGCCATACATAATGTATATCATTTTTATGTTTTCCCTTGATTCCCTCTCTTATACACCTCTGGAGCCTATTGACTGTCTTGTTGAACGAAATATCCGGCTTATTATTCGTAATTTGAAAGGGCCTGAGACGATGCAGGATGCTCGAAAGGTCATTGGGCCTGACGGTGCTATGCGTCTCGAATTTTAGCGTATTATCATCGCGAGACCACGATAGGGTACAATTCAGGTTCAAATTCTCACATTCACGTAAACACGTTTCCAGTCTGCTGACTTCCTTGCGGAATTTTAATAGTATTGTCCAAAGATCGCTAGGAATTTCCCCTGTAAAGCGGGCAACTTCCCCATCAGATGCTTGGCGTATTATCATTACATACGGCTGCGGTTGGGACATTTTGTTCCCTCCTATTTAGGTTGTAGCCGGGTAGCAGCTCGGTCTAGAGGGATAATCTACGGAAAAAGGCGGGGTTCAGCCGTATAAGCCTCGTTTTGCAGATTCGCCGGGTGCTGAAATCATCGTAGAATCGCCTGATGTTACCGATTCTACGAGCTGCCTGCTCCATTTTCCTATTTTTCGTCGGGCGTCGCGTCTTGCTTTTTCTCTTCAACCCACTCAGGCTCTGGTAGTCCATTGACGATGCGGTTGGTTTCCATGCTGACGCGGATGACGCAGGCGAGGAGTTTTAGCGGGTAGGAGGGATCGCCAACGGTTTCAGTGGCGTAGCAGTTAGCGTCGTTGACGATGCCGCTAGCTTTATCGGTGGATACGGCCTGCCGCTCCATGACCCATTTGAGGGCAGGTTTGCCGTTGACTTCGTAGTCCCACGCGGCGGTGGGGATGCCAGTAACGGTAATGTTGCTGTTGTAGATGATGGTCGTGCGGTCGGGTTCCTTTTGGGTTCCGCATCCGCATAGGGCATGGGCTGCTCGTATTGCTGCGCTTGGATCGGGTCGTTTTGTAAGTAGGCGATACAAAGATCCTCGAATGCGGCTCCCTTGTCGCGTTCGCGGCGATACCCAGGCGTGGCAGCCTTTTGTCGCCAGCCCTCAAGGAGGCGGTCCAGGTCGCGGCTGGTCTCAGAGATCAATTGGGCCATAGTGCGGGTCTTTTCTGAATAGATTATAGATTAAAGAATGCTAATATAGGCGACGGCTAGCCGTCCTTTCAAGATAGCCTTTTTCGCTCTGCCGACTCTGCTCAGATTTGCTTACATCATCTTTTGGGGCCTTTTTACCTAAAACGACTTCCCCCACGCATTTATCCTCATGGGCACTAACACGTGATGCGCTCCGCCCTCGAATGGACCCTGGCCATGGCGCTGTGCGTCGGCCACAACTTTATCGGGGTGCGCAGCTACATCCTGCTCGACCGCTACTCGGGCTACGCCGACCACTTCAACACCGTCGGCGTCATCTTCGCCCTGTTCTGGGTCGCGCTTACCGCTCTCCTGCTGGCACTAATTCGCCCCTTCCTGCGGCTGCCAACCTCGACTTTTGCCCTCATGTACGCCGCGCTAATGGTGGCCACCGTTATGCCGACGATGGGCTTTGGCGGCTATTTTATTCCCCTGCTCGCTGGCGTATTCTACTACGCCACCCCAGAAAACAACTGGCGCGAACTGCTCTGGGACCACATTCCAGACTGGGCCGCCCCACGCGACCTAGAAATGATCCGCAACCTCTTCGAGGGGGCCCCCCAAGGTGCGCCACTGCCGTGGGACGCTTGGCTCGGCCCGGCTATCTTCTGGGGCCTGTTTATGGTCGCCTTCTTCTTGGTCAGCTTCTCGCTCATCGCCCTGCTCCACCACCAGTGGGCCAAAGGCGAGCGCTTGGTCTATCCCTTAGCCGTAGTACCAACGGCCATGGTCGAAAGCGTGGCCAATCCAGCCAAAAGCCTCTTTAGAAATCCGCTGTTCTGGGCCGGTTTTTTTATCGCCGCGACCATCCCAATCGTCAACATGCTCGACCAACTATTCGACTTTGAGACCATTCACAACTTTGGCATCCCCTCCACGCGCATCTTTTTGCGCCGCATCGGCATCTCCTATGGGATCAACGTTGACTTCCTCGTCATCGGCTTGAGCTACCTACTCAACCTCCACGTGCTCTTGAGCGTCTGGCTCTTCCACATCCTCATCTATCTCGAACACGGCCTGTTGGGCTTTTTGGGCGTTGGCGTCAGTCTGCCGGCGCAGCCACATCAGCAAGTCTCAGTGCTGATGTCGCATCAGCAGATGGGGGCCCTCATCTTCCTGATCGTCTCGTCGCTGTGGATCTCGCGCGACTTCCTCAAAGATCAGTGGCGCGCTATCGTCAGCGGCAGCAGCGGCCCCAACGCGCACCTGCCGGCGCCGCGCACCTCGGCCCTGATGGGCGTCGCCGGACTGGGCTACATGGCGTATTTCCTCCACGCCACCGGCCTCTCGCTCGGCTGGAGCTTGGCTTTTTTGCTGGTCGCGCTGTTAGTCTTTTTGGGCACGGCGCGCCTGCTGGTACAAACCGGCTTGGGGCGGCTGCGAGCCCCTCATTCCATTCCGCCACTTTTTACCAACATCTTCGGCACGGCCTACTTCGGCGATAAGGGGCTCACCGCTATGGGGCTCAACATGGTTTGGGCTGCAGACGTGCAATTGTTCTTCATGGGCACCATAGCCCACGCCTTCAAAGTCTGCGAGGAGGTCAAAGAAAAAATCAGCGCCCGCAAGCTGCTGTTCTTTCTCGCCTCGGCCCTCGTCGTCAGCGCAATCACCACCATCGCAGTCTATATATGGCTGGGCTATCAGCACGGCATGATGCACGGCTTTGGCTGGTACTACATCACCTCGCCGCTGAACAAGTGGGGCTGGGTTGCCAAAACAATCAACAATCCGCACCCCCCTCAACACCTGACCACCCTGTTTACCGGCATCGGCGCCGGACTTGCCGGACTGCTTTCTTTGGCCCAGCACCGGCTGGCCGGCTGGCCCCTGCATCCGGTGGGGCTGGCCGTGGCCCTGACCAATACCGTGCGCGGCGACTGGTTTGGCATCTTCCTCGCCTGGCTTGTTAAATCGCTGCTAATCAGCTACGGCGGGGTCATTTTATACCGCAAAGTACGGCCGCTTTTTTTGGGGTTTATCATGGGAGCTTGCGTCGGCATCGGCGGGTCGTCGTTGGTCTATTCGGTCTATTACTTCTGATCCAACCACACCGGACTCAACCACGCTCGGTGCCCGTCCTGTTGCCGCAGCCGCAAATAGTAATAGGCCCACGCGCCCGCTGGCCCTGGCAACTCGGCCGCGTCGATTTCTACGTCCCAAGCATTGGGCGTGTCCTGCCAGACGCACTGTCCGTTGGCGATGATCTCCACTCGCTCAATCGGCGCCGTCCCGTGCAAGCTGGCGGAAAAATGCACCGGCTCGCCTGCTTTCAACGCGCCCTCCGCGCCCGAGCGGACGCCGTTGACGGCATAATCGCCGACAATCGGCACCCCCGACGTTGCGTACGTCCAGCGCTGGTCCATCGCCTGCCACACGGCCTCGCGGGTCAGCTCCGTCGCCCGGAAACAGGTCATGCCCACGTAGCCGCCCGGCTTTTGCGTTGGGTGCCCTTGGTGGTTGTCGGTTCCGGCCACAAACCCCAAGCGCCAGCCCCGGGCCAAAGCGTCCTGCACTGAAGCACCCAACTCTCCTAGGCCAATACCCCAGTACTGGTCGAGTGCATCGGCTTCAAAATTGCCCCGCCCTTGGACGATTTCTACTAGTCTGGCCCGCTTGTTGGGAAACTCCCAGTGGTATTGCGACCAGTAAAAGGTCTTGCCCATGACCTCGCGGTGCTTGCCGTACTCTATGGGCTGTCCGCAGTTGGGATGGTGCGGCACCATGACCACGTCCTCGGCCCAAGGCACTTGCGCCGGGCACAGATCGGGTTTCCAGTGCCAAGGGCCGCCATCGACGGCTGGCGTCCGCAGATAGAGATTGGCGTGCCCGTAGGCATTGGAGCTTTCCCACGCTGGGATCGTCACCAAGCGACCCGGCTCGTAAAACTCTTCATTGACCGCCAAGCACTCGGCCCATCCCGGGCCAATTGGCGCGTGGTCGGTCATCGCGACCACGTCGAGATTGAGAAAGTCGCGGGCATAGGCATAGGCCGCCCGCGGCTCGCGGTCGCCATCGACCGAAAGCCGCGTGTGAAAGTGGATACCACCAAAGTAGTAGCCGCGCTCGCCGCCGGCTGGCGTCGGACCGCTCTGCGCTGCCAAACCGCGCTCGACATCGCGCACGGCGATGCGGACTGGACCATCGGCCGCTACTGCAACGCCCTCGATCACCCCTCGCCCATCGGCGCCAACTTCTACCTCAGCGGGCAGCCCGGCGACCGCGCCGTCGGCCTGCACAGCCACCGTCCCCCGATAGCTAGGTATTGGATTGAGCTGATCGTCGGTCGCAAAAACTACGACTCGGCGCTTGCCCGCTGCATTCGCCGTAGCGGAAATCCTCCCTTCGAGCCGCGTCAGGGGGCCGGGGGCATTATGCAGCCGAATGGGCTCGCCGACCTTTGCGAAAACCTCGGCGTTAGGGCGCCGCACCCGCACTTGCAGGGCACCGCTTATATCCGCATGAGGCGATGGCACCACGCCAAAGGGAAAAACCAGCCGCGCTCCCGCGCTCAGCGATTTGGTGACCTGAATGGTACACAAGTAGAGCTCGTTGATCGGCCGGCCCACCAAGCCGCCGCCAGCCGGCCCATCGCCGCCGCGCGTCATATCGGTCCAGTCGCGGGCCAACCCGTGCCCCAGCACCACCACTCCCTCGCCTCCTTCGACAAACGGATCGGCCAGCGTCCACTGGCGAGAATAGGAATGGAAAGAGCTGATCGAAACCCGCACATCGGCCCCAGCTTCCAAGCCCGCCGGACAAATGACAAATAACCGCAAGGGCTTGACCTGCTGGTCTGTGGCGACGAATTCCGTCTGTCCTTCATAGTCTATTGCTAATTGTTCGTACATATAGCAGTCCTCAATGATTTGCAACTATGCGGAGTCATTCCCGCGAAGGCGGGAATCCAGTCTTGAATGATGTAGCATAGCTATACCCTCTCCTCGATCAGACAAACTGCTGAGCATGTACCGCAAAGGGCGATGTCGTGTACGACTGGAACAAAACTCGTCCATCAAAGGACAAAAGCTGCTGAAGTCTCCGGTTGTAAATAGGGTGCTCTATCATCTTGCTAGCCTCCGTCTTTTGCACCCAGGCAACATCGAGCGTCTCTTCTCCCATCCGGGCATCGCCAGACAACCAATGACCCAAGAAATCGAATATCACGCGATGATTACTCAGATTGCTATACACGCCGACGAGTTGATCGGCCGCAGCCACGATGTTGGCCTCTTCGCGGACTTCGCGGACCACCCCATCGAGGACAGACTCACCTTCTTCGATTTGGCCGCCTGGAAACTCCCATCCTCTGCGCTCTGTTTTAACCAGCAAGACCTCGTCTGCCCGTTCCACCAGCATTCCAGCCGCGACGATATGTTTGGGCCAATTCACATCCATCGATAGCTTACTTAGGCGTAGTATTTGTTCGTCCCTTGGTTCGGGTCGGCTGCTACGGCCCCGAAACCCGAATATCGTCTGCTGTCAATGTCCGTTCCAATGCCCGGTCCCAGTCCATGCTGTCTTGCTCAAGCGTTGTTTGGACACACCCAGGCAATTGCCGTCCGCCGATGTACATCTCATTAGTACCCCACTGCTCTGTGCCGGCGGGAACCCTCGGTCGATTGCCGCTATGCTGGATGGTCGCCTTCATGTAATGCACGATATAGGCCCGCCGAAACCGATCGGATCGGTTGGGTGTGCTGCGGTGCAAGAGGGCGTTGTTAAAAAATATCAGGGCGCCCTTTGGCACTTCTACTGGCATGGCCTGTTTTGCCATCTCGTCGGACACGGTCACTCTTTTTTGCAACAAATAATCATCGCTCTCGACTTGGCTGTGATCGATCACGCCCAAGCGATGGCTGCCGGGGATCACCCACAAGCACCCGTTCTCTTCGTCTGCATCGTCTAAGGCCAGCCAAGTTCCAATCGTCGATTGTTCGATGGCCTCGCCGACGCTGCTGACATACGTATTGCGGAAATACCACGAATCCTGATGCCACGCAATGGGCCGCCCGGTGCCCGGAGGTTTAAAAAAATACAGATCGTTTGGGCAAAACAGATCGGCTCCGACGATCTCTGCAACCGCAGCCAAGCGCCGCGGATCGCGGATGTGAGAGCGAACCAATGCGCTAAACCGATGAAGCCGCGTTATACTATTTAACGACGCCGGACCAGCAGTCGCATCGACTCCGACATTGCGTTTTAGAATTGCTTGCTTTTGTTGCTCGGTCAACACCTCAGCGGTCTCGATAAGTTCTACCAGGGCTTCTACTCGGTCGCGCAGAGCATCAATCTCACAAGTACTAAAAGCAGCCAAGCGAATAAAAAACCCATCCTCCTCGTATTGTTCGCGTTCTTTGGCGGTCAATCCATGCGTTATCGTGTCAACTGACGACATGCAACAGCTCCTTTCATAAGTCGCACTTTGGTCTAAAAACTCGCGTTGGTTTGTTGGGCTTGCTTGCCGGGCAACACAACCCCGACCTTGCGGTAAATCTCCTCGCGCACCTTGTAGATTGCTCGCGCCTCCCGGGTCATCTCGGCCCCACCTCGCTCGGTCCATTCGGCGACAAAATCGTCGAAAGAGTCGAGGCTGCGCTCGCCGCGGATGATCTCGGCGTAAACCGTCATCTGCAAATTGCGCAGATCGCGCAAGTACTTAATGGACGAGGGCACCACGTCCGGCTTGCCAAACAGGCCGGCCTGCGCCCACTCGGTGCGCTGATAGCGGGCGCGGTGTTGCAGCATCGCCGTCGGCAAGTACTGGTCGGCAATGGCGGGCCGGACCCCGCAGGGCGCAAAAAAGCCGCCCGGGCCATCGACGTTCAACACGGTCAGATGCTTGCTGGCAACATTGCGGTCGTCGTAGGGCGGCAGATGGTACAAGCCGCGCTCGGCGTCGAACTCCCAATGCACGCCGCGCTGGCCCATCCGCACCTCGACAAAAAGCTGTTCTTCCACCGCGAGTGCCTCAAAAATTTTGAGCATCCGCACGACCTTCTCAGGCGCTGCCGCTACCTGCTTGCCAAAAACAAAAACATGGGCGGCGGTGCTCCACACCCGCGCCCCGCGGATGCCTGCGGGGCCGGCCGGAAACGGCCCGACTACCACCTCGGCGCCCGGCTGCAACTCGGCAATGACCGACACCAACGACGCCTTGTTGTACTGGTCAAAGCTGCTGTAACCGCCATAGCTAAATAAGTACCCGGTCTTGCCGCTGACAAATTTCTGATAGGGTATGGGGCTGCTCTTGATTTGGCCGATCGCAAAGTCGGGGTCGATCAGCCCGTCGGCGTACCACTTGTGCAAAAGGCCCAAGATCTCTTGCACCTCGGGCCGGGTGCCGCCCCACACGACCTCGCCAGCGTCCAGCATCCAGCCGTGCGGCACAATCCCGTAGGCCCCAAATACCTCGCCAAAGACGTTGAACCAAGCCTGCGCGTTGGGACACATGCCGTAGGTGTCTTGTAGGCCATTGCCGTCTGGGTCTTCATGGCGAAATTTCCACAGCGCTGCGTACATCTCATCGAGGGTCTCCGGCACCTGGTCGATGCCGACCTTGCGCAACCAATCCATCCGCCAGATCCCCGGCACGGGATAGCCGAGGCTACTGCCCCAAGTGGGAATGCCGTAGTTGGCCCCTTTCCAGTAGGCGTAAAGCCACGCCGCGGGCGCGTACTCGTTGAGATAGCGCACGTAGTTGGGCGCGTGTTTTTGGATGACCTCGTAGGGAATGGGCAGGGCATAGCCGTGGTGGGCGTCCTTTTGCACCACCACCGGATCGCCAGCGTAAAACAAATCGGGCACATTGCCGCCGGCAAAGACCAGCGGCCGGCGCCGCATATAGGCAAAATGGCTGGTAAACAGCGGCTTGAAATCGACATTGAACCGCGCTTCGAGCCGCTTTTCGATCCAAGTGCCCTCGCGCGCCGTCGGAAAGCGCGGAATGCTCATCCAAGCGATCTCGAGCCGCTGTTGTGGGTCATCGACGACCGCATCCCAGTCGATGCTCAGCTCGGCCTCGGCCGCCTGCATCCGGTGCGCCTGCCGCTCGGCGAGAGCATACACAGCGCTGATACCGACAAAAAACGCCAACAGAGCAAAAACTTTTCTCCGCGTCATCTATAGCCATCCTCAATGCCTTGCACAATCCGATCTGCGGACAAAAAAAACAAGGGAGGCGGATCGCCATTGATCCCCCTCCCTGAGTCAAGCCCGCAACCTACCGGGCCGCTACTGCATGTACGAAGCCTTGATGTGGCCCCAGCTATCGTTCTCAACCGAGGTTGGCAAAAGGTCCATCTGCGCCGGCAGCAAAATGAAGTCGGTGATGCACTTGCCGTCGCCATTGCCGCAGCGCGCACCGCCCATCCGCCAAGCGGCAAAGCGGCGGTCGGTCTCGTTGTCGGTGCCGACATCGTTGTCGATGATCGCGACGCCCAGACCGATGATATCGTTTTCGCCAAAGTCGTGCTGGATGCTGTTTTCGGGCGATGCGTGATCAAAATCGTCCCAGCCCACAGTCCACCACTCGGCCTGGAAAGTCGCCTCCGTGGCGTGGGCCCCGTTGAGATTGAAGGAACTGCCGCAGCACGAATAGGGCTCGACGTCGTGCCAAGTAGCACTCGAGGCCCAGAGCCAGTTCCAGCCAATCGGCTCCATCGGCGGCCAGCGGTAGTGGCTCATCTGGTTGAGGCGGCCCCGATTGCGCAGCACTTCTTCCTCGCTGTCGAAATCGTCGGCACCAAACCACGAGACATCGCCGCCGTGGTTGGCGTCGAGGTTGATCTCAAAGCTGTCGTCGCCGCCAGCCCCCCCTATGCCACCCGCATCGCGATCCCACAAGTCGTCGAAGCGGTCATAGACGAAGTAGAGGCGGTCCAGCTCATCGTTCCAGCCTGAGGTCCAGCGGAAGTTCAAATCCGCGGTATTGACCTCGGCCCCCACTTCGCCGGCCACCACCACGTGCAGCAGCTCGCCGTTGAATTCGCTAAACGGCGTGAGCCACAAATTGTCGGGCACTACATCCCACTCGGAAATATCGCCGTCCATCACCGGCAGATGCGAGGTCGGCCACTGCCAGACGCCCAAAATAAGCCCCTCGGGCACGTGCGCCAAAGCAGGCGAGCTGAGGCCCCAAAGCGATGCGGCCACACTCAGCGTCAATAGTTTCCTCATGACTTATCTCCCTCTCGTTAGAGTTGTTATCCGTGTTTGGGTGCGTTGCCGCCTACCGCCGATAGATCCGGTCGATCATGCTCAGAATCTCGTCGCGTCGCTCGGCGGATAGTTTGCCATCTGTGCGGGCATAATGGCCGTCGTTGCGCTTGCCTGAGAAGCGATGTGCCACGTCGCCGCTGGTCCACACATAGGTGGATTCGTAGTAGCCCCGGTCTTTGTCATCGATGACGGGTTTCAATCCCCTGTACATCGGGGCAAACCGTCAGACTAATACACAATAACTTGAGGTTGCGCAAGGACAAAACCTTTCTTTTCGCCACTCAAGGAACCATCTGCGTTGTCTTGCCTTCGGCGTCTATCTTGCTCTTTTTTCGCATCGGTCCACTTCGCTTACTACCCGTCCCTCACTTCAAAAGCCGTGATATTGCGGCTCTGCCGACTAAACTCTACCGCAATCAGATGGATCGGCTGGTCTAGCCCCCGGTACTTGTCTGCATATCCCTTTGCCTGCAACTGGGCCATGGCCGCCCCCTCAGACGCCATTTCTACCACCTTGAACTCGAACAGATACACATTCCCATTAAATCGAACCGCCATGTCCAGACGCCCATGACTGCTGCTATCCTCAACCGCGATGTCCAGCCCCAACCCGGCAAAATAAGAGTAAAAAACGCTGGCATAGTATCCCTCAAAATGGGCGATGTCATTGTTGGTGTACCACGCATAGGGAATGCTGGCAAAAAAGGCCTGGAACAAAGTCTTGAGTCCGGCAAAATCGTTGGCTTCCAACAAACGGTAGAGGCGCACGGTATTTACCATTTGACTCGTGGCATCTTTTACTAAATAGCGCAACAGGCTGCGATTGAGACTCTGCCGCACCTCCCGGTTGGGATACCCCAAGCGGTAAAAGGATTCCCCGCCGAGATCTTCTTGCCCGGTGATGGTCAGGTAGCCGGTCTGAAATAACAGCGCCTCAGTGGCGATCTCATCGACATCAAAAGTGGATAGCAAATCGCTACTACCCATCATCTCATTTAATTGGAGCGAACCAACTTGGCGTTTGAACAGGGTTTCGATGAGAAAAGTCGGCGTACCCGTCTCGAACCAATAGGCTTCAAAACTGCGCTTGTCAAAGAGCAAGAGAATATCGAATGGATTGTACACCTTCTCGTTGCCCAGCCAGCTATAGCCATTGTACCACGCACGGATCTGCTCGCGGTCCAAACCGGGCAACTCGGGTGCGAATACGGTATCCAAATCCGCTTCGGTATAGCCGCAGATAGCCGAGTACCGCGCATCCAATGTCAGGTCCTTGAGATTGTTCAGGCCCGAGAACAAGCGCACTTTAGAAAACTTACTGACTCCGGTGAGCAAGGCGAATCGGATGTGGGCGTCACAATCTTTGATGGTGGCGTATAAGCCGCGCAAGAAATCGCGGTTGGCGCGGGCAATCTCTGGCACTTCTAGCGCGTCCAGAATCGGCTTGTCGTACTCATCAACGAGAACGACAACGCGCTGTCCAGCTTGGCGATGCACAATTTCGAGCAGATGGCGCAGCCGCTCCGGCCCGGTCGCATAATCCGACTGTACACCGGCCTGACGCTGGACGCTGTCCAACTGCGCCATTAGGTTTATCGCCAGCATTCCCGCCTCGTTGAAGTTGCCGCTGCCAAAGCTCAACCGAATGACCGGATAGCGCACCTGCCAATCCCAGCGGTCGTGGATGTACAAACCGGCAAATAGCGGTTCGTTCGCTTCAAACAATTCTTTCAAAGTGTCGATAAACAGACTCTTGCCAAAGCGTCTAGGCCGCGACAAAAAGTAGTGCTTACCTTCGTTGAGCAACTGCCAGATGTAGGCAGTCTTATCCACGTAGTAGCAGTTTTCCTCGCGGATCTCGCGGAAGCTCTGAATGCCGATGGGCAGTCGGCGTTTGGCCGTGACCTCACTCATACACCATCGCCCCGCTCTTGTGGTCTTCGATCCAATCCCAGTCCACCTCCACGCCCAACCCCGGCCGGATCGAGCAACAAATCCATATCGACGATCTCGTAGTTGAAATGCGTTGTAGTGATGCGGGTGATCTTGATATCTCGTGCCATTGGTAGCTCCTCTATTTTTGTGAGGTTTCGTTTTCATCCGCCGCCAGCGGCCCCACCACACCCAAACGCAGCGCGGGATAGAGCGTTTCAAAAAGCGGCGTGTCGCCCGTATCGCGGGCGTAGCGCCAATAGAGCCGCATCATTTTTTTGACCTGCTCGGCATAGGCCGGATCTGGCGCCAGATTCTTCATTTCATAAGGGTCTTCGTCTAGCTGGTACAACTCGTCAAAATCAAAGCCGTTAAACACAAACTTCCACGGCCCATCCCACACCACCCGCTGCGTCAGCCGATGGCGGTTGCCAAAGTATTCGGCATACCCTCGGGTCCATTCGTCGGCGACATCTGCTGGCTCGTGCAACAGCTCCACAAAAGAGCGCGAGTCGGCTCCATCAATAGGCTCGCAGTCGGCCAGCTCCAACAATGTCGGGCACAGATCGTGCAAGCCGACTCGCCCCTGACAAACAGCGTCTCTCGCAATCCCGGGCCCACGCACAATAAGCGGCACCTGATACACTTCTTCAAACGCGGAAATATCCTTAAAGAACAGACCGTGCGCTCCCAACAAATCTCCGTGGTCGGCGCACATTACCACGATTGTATCGTCGAGCTTGCCGGTCTCTGCAAGAAAATGGATCACCCGCCCAAATTGGGCATCTATCTCGCTAATCGACGCAAAATAACACGCCCGCGCCAGGCGCTTGTGCTCCTCGTTGAGCTGACGCCAAATGCCCTGCGCCCGCCGATAAAGCCCCGGCCGATCCGCCAAGTCATCATCGGCATTGGGCGGCGGCGGCAGCGCTTGCTTCGCATAGTGTTCGTACCATTGGCGGCTGGCGATAAAGGGATCGTGCGGCTCCTCAAAGCTGACAAAAGCACACCACGGATCGGCGCCTAACACCACTTCCTCTAAATAGCGCAACGCCAGCGTCGTCGTCAGCCCCATGCTGCGCTCAGCCGCTGGCCGGTCGGTCACGCCGTAGAGCAAATGAGGGCCATAGCCGGGCGGCGCTTCGAGATAATGCGCCGGATCGCACGCCGGTTGCAGTGGCCTATCGCCCAGCACCTCGGCGACCAACTCGCGGTAAAGCGCACCGCCGCGGACCCCGTTGACCTGCCAGCCAAAGCGGCCCAGCGCATTATCGCGCTCAACGTGCCACTTGCCGAAATACCCCGTGCGATAGCCAGCCGCCACCAGGCGCTCGGCCCAATGGACCTTATCGGTGCGCAGCGCATGTAAATCCGGCACCTTGGGATAGAGCACCTCCAGCACCCCGTGGTTGTGCGGCATCAGTCCGGTCATCAGGCTCGCCCGGGTCGGCGAGCAGATATTATTGGGCGTATAGGCGCGCCGAAAACGCACCCCCTCTCCGGCTAGCCGATCTAAGTGCGGAGTTTGACAGACGTGATCGGGCGCGAGGACGCGGGCCTGCATCTGGTCGGCCATTAAAAAAAGGATGTTGGGTCTAGTGTTCATCGCTGTTTGTTTCTAGCCATGGCCATTTGCATTTGTCGGCCTTCTCGATAGGAGTTTATATCTGAATACTATTTCGCTCTTTTGTTTGCCTTCAAGCCGCTGAGATTCCCGCGAAAAAAACTGGAGGGGGCTGGACCGCGCCGCGCAACCCAGCTCGACAGGGTTTTCAGACAGCTTCTAAGCGTCAATCTTCGTCTTCTTGCCGCCGTGAACGCTCGGCTCGGCGCACCATTGGTTGCGCAAGATGGCGAGCGGTTCGAGAACTTCTTCGGGGAGTTGTAACAGTTTCACTAAAACAGCGCGATCGAGGGCCTGGCGAACTTCGTCCCGATACGCCTCATTGGCTGGCAGGAACTCCTGTTCCTTGAACTGCTCAAAGATGTCCTCGGCTTGGGCTAACTGCTCTTGGCTGAGTGAACGTGGGTCCAAGACTGTCAGGCGGGGCAACTGCGTGATGGTGAGATTTGCCCGGCCTTGCTGCTGTCGGGTGCCGATCCACCAGAAGGCGAGGAGGCCCAACGTCGCGTTGGCCCACAAGACGAGAGGCGAGGTCCAAGCCTCTTGCTCCAAGATAAAATTGGGCCATGCCCGGCCACCAATTGCTTTGGCTGGCGTGACGCAAGCAGTAAGGCTTTGTGAGTTGATCTGAAAATCGAGGTTGAAGTGTAGCCGCGAAGCCGTGCGATTCCAGACGGATACGGCGCGATCGTCGCAGCCGGGACGCACTTCGCCTTCGCTATCGGGCGGGACGACGAGGCTTCGTTCGCGCTTGGCGTCGTGGCTCCACAGTACAGGATACTGGGGTACGCCCTGAATAGGGATGATGGCAAACGGCCCTCGCGGTGCTCCGTCGCTAGTTTTCCCGGAGATGTCGCGGTGAAGCAGCCCCTTCTCGCCAATAGATCCAAGGCAAGTCGTGGAAAGTCGAGCAGTGTAGCCCTGCGGCAGCCGTAGCACCCCGGTTTCTAAGCCGATAGCCGCGTCTGCAAGGGCCGTTTCGCGGAGAGACGCACAGCCACCTTGGCTCAAAGGGGCGCGAATATACGTGCCGACCCGCTCGCAGTCGCCTATGGACAGCCGCCCTTGTCTATTTTCGGGCGGTACCTCGTGCACTGCCCGGGCCATTTCCACCGCTTCTGCAAGGCTGCGCGGACGATGATAAAAATTGACAAATAATGCGTCCCCAGTGCCCTTGCTCCCACCGCGACACTTGGTCGCCACAATGAGTGCCTCGGCCATGCCCGTATCCGCTGAAAAAGCCCGATCCGTGTCGCCGTAGGCCGCAATGGTCAGCACGGCTAAGTCCTCGTACTCGCTTTCCAGCAAACGACGGGCGTCCTCCCAAGAACTACCGCTCACACACGCAGCCGGTAGCACTAGTGCAAGGACTCCCCCAGGCTTGGTTTTGGCGTGGGCTAAATCAATGAAGTTGGAGGCAAGCCCGGCGTTGCCGTGACCAGCTAGGTACCCGCTCTTTTGTAACTTAGCGCATATTCCCTTTAACCGACTTTTCATTTGCTGCTGTTCATCTTCACTTTTACCCAACCCAGCAAACGACGGCACTGGCACCTCGGCCTTCTTGTGATTGGTTGGCCGCGTAAAGGGAGGATTCATTATCACCAAATCAGCCGTTTCACGGGGGAGAATCATGTCTTGGCTCCCCTCGGTTTCCACATCCTCACCGGTACCGTGCGCCACTGTGGCACCAGTGCCAAACAGCGATGGCGCAGCGTCATCCTCAATCAGATCAAGTGCCCCCAACGCCATCGTATGTCGTTTTTCCTGACTCTGCTGTCCATAGGGCAACGTGTGGACGCGAGTGCGGCCAAAGGTCGTGCCCGGATGGGCACTCGACAGCATGGACGCAGTAAGATGCGTTGCCGCTGGCATGATGTCCGCCGCGATGAGGGCGCGTTCCATCATCTGCTGATGCAGCGCCTGATCGTCGCCGCCGGTGCGCCGATAGCGCACCGCTAGAGCGCGATACGCCGCCGACAGCAACGCGCCTGTGCCGCAGGCTAGATCGGCGACTTGGAGACGGGTGAGCGCGTCCGCATCGTTCCAATCGGCATCGAGCCGCGACACGGCCAACTCCCCCAGCAAGGCCGCTGAAGTCGGCAATGTGTAGAATGTGGCGAGGAATTTCCGGTCGGCGATAAGCCGCTGGAACATGCGCCCGGAAAGGTCGTGCAAAGTGGTAGCCCCCAAGCCTGCCAAGTCGCTGGCCGCCTGAGCAAGGCGACTGAGGACTGCATTCGCCGTGCCGTCGGGGACTGGTAGCAGCAAATCCGAGGCGATGCGGAATATCGGATAGTAGTTAATGTCATCGAGGATGTGCTGCCAACACTCAAGCAAACGGCTCTTGCTGACGGCTTTGCGCCCCGGAATACGCAATTGGTCGATAGTAGCAATCCCGTGCGCTTCGACAATCGCGGTGTGAAAAACGAGTGCGTTGGCGACGATGGCCATGGCCATGCGCGACGTTTGCTCGCCGTCCTCTTGATGGAGAGACTGCGCCATATTCTCCAGCGCATGCGTACCAGCCATTTCGCGCAACTTACCAGCGGCCTCACCAATACTCTGTTCCAGAATCTGCGTTCCCTTGGCGAGTAACCGATCGGACAGTGAGACATTCTCAATACAGTTAGCGAGGTCGTCAACACTGCCTTCGACCCAACCCGTGGCCGGCCAACGCACAGCCGTTTCTTGCAGCGAATACGTGCAGTAACGGAACTCAGCGGCCTCAATATGCTGCTCCAAGTCCGCCTGCGGCACTTGGCTCAGTTCCTGTGGTACCTGGACGGCGATCGTCTGCTCAATCCGGTCGCCATTGTACTGCAAAAATTGCCCCAAGCGGGCTTGAGCATCCGCTTCTACACTACGCGCTGGCATAAACTCTGTCTCTAAGACAACCGGAATGCCGCCTGGTGGGCGAATGACGATGTCCGGCTGCAGTGCCTTCTCGCGGAGGACGCCTTGTTGCTCTACACCGGTGTGATCGCGCCAGCGCGGATGCTTGGTCCGCAGCACACCCAAAAGCTGGACATTAAAGGCGATTTCGCTGGTGTGAGTCTGAACATTCAACTGAACCCGTCGTGGCTTCGATCTTGTGATCTCCCTATTAGATGAATGCTGTTTTCCTTTCTTTTTTTTTCGCTTCTGCCCTTTAATAAGGTCCTCCATCGGTATGCTCAAATGTCGATGAAGGACTTCGGCTATATCTAACCGCAGTGATTGCTTACCCGATAAAATATCCTCGATATTAGCATCCACTACGCCGCTCTGAGTCAATAACGATTCTACATCTTTTGCCGTTAGCCCTGCTTGGTCCATAGCGAACTCGATAGCGACAAGCGGATCTACATCAGGCAGCGGATAGCACTCACGCTCATAGGCTTCTACCAATAGGAATAAGGCTTTTAATTCTTCTCTCTGTGGAGTGCCTGTGGGCGATCCCCACAGCTCATCAATACGGGCCATAGCCCGTTCATGATCATCTTCAGTACGAATGGAATCTAAGCGGTGCATGGTCATGCCTTTCTCGCGTCGGGGATGTTGTCGTACTCTGCATGAGTTCCCGCAAAGCGAATCTCTACCAGTCTAAGTTCAAAGTCCACCCGTGCGATTAAGCGATATTCACCTAGGATCGCCATATCAGTACGCCACCGCCACTGTGCGCAAAACCTCGGTTCGCTCCGCGCTCAATCCCCCGGCATCAACAGCCACGCGCAGCAACGCGCAATAGACGCCCGGCGGAACGCGCACGCCCTGCTCGTCGGTTCCATCCCAAGCGATCTCGTACTGGCCGGTAGTAGTTGAGCGCTGCTCGACGAGTTGGTGCATTAGCCGACCACTCAGATCGTAGATGGCAACTTCCACCGGACCATCGTCGTCTAAGCGCACGACCTTGCAGGCAAAAACCGCACGGTCGTTGACGCCGTCGCCATTGGGCGTAAACGCCGGCGGGCGCACCTCCACATCAAGCAGCAGCTCCCCGCGCGTCGGGTCGCCCACCAGCGTCGTCGTATTGCCCGCCACCTCGTCGAGCGCGTTGCCCGGATCGACCCGCTGCCAAGTGCCCTCGCCGCCGGCGCTGTGCAGTAAGGACGCGCGCAGCACCGCCCCCATGCCAAAAAGCGCCGTGCGGAAGTCGAGGCGCACGACCTCAATGTCCGCGGTGGGCTGAATCTCGGCAAAGGACAGCCGCAAGCTGTCGGCGCCGGTGGGGATAACCTCGACGCCGGCCATCGCCAACTCGTCTGCGTACAGCCCGGCAAAACCGAGTGTCATATCCGCTGGCGCAACCAGCAGCAACTGATCGAAACCAGGGTCGCGGCGGTCGAATTGCGGCCGCACGTACAGGGAAAAGAGACGCTCCACACCCAGCGAATCAACCCGAAACGGCGCAATCTCGCCGGTCAGTCCTTGGGCCACCGGGCTGGTAAAATTGAGGCGAATTGCCCGCAGCGTCGCGTTGATGTCCGGGTCTTCCGACAGCAGGGTCGCCCGCACCTTGAGGAACTCGCGTGGACTAGGCGAAAAAATCGCGCTGCCCGTTGGATCGTCGTACGGCTGGCTCCAACCGCTCCAGTCGTCCCCTGCCACTTCCTCGGCGACAATCGGCCCCTTGAAGATGTCCAACAGCGTTGGATTGTTGTATTCCCGCTCGGAAATCTCCGTGCCGTCCTTTTTGAAATAGTGCAACACCTCGCTCAACTCGTTGCCGGTGCGCGTCTGCACCAGCACCGCGGTGCCCGGCGGCGTATCGGCATCCCATTCTATCGACAGCAAGTTCCGCCGCCCACCCAGCTGCACCAACCCCGACTCCAGCCAGACCTCGGGCTGGAATCCCCGACCGTATAGCTGGACTGAAGCGGGAAATCCCCGGTGCCCACCCACGGCCACGATGATTTGCTCCCACACTAAACGAAAAAAGCGCGTCTTAATCAGTTCAAAGTCGTGCCCTTCGTACTCCTTGCGCGTACTCGACTGCTGACGGCTGGCCACGGTCGTCCACTTGAGACTGCCGTCGGCATTGAGCGCACCGTCCGAGGCGTCGAGGCGGTAGGAGGGAAAGCTAAAGCGGTCGCGGAGGGCTTGACCGCCATAGGCAAGGCGGAAGGTGTCGATCCAGTACGTCGAACCAAGGTCAAAACTCAGGTGGCCCTCGGGCCCGGGAATGGTCTGGCGGTCGAAGGAAAAAATCAAATCCACATAGGTCTGCACATTGCCGTCGATGGTCCGCCCCACCGGCAGCCCCTGGGAGGCAAACACATCGCCGCCCCGAGCCAAGGCGGCAATCATCGCATCGTCGCCCTCGTGCCAGACCTCAAGCTCGGCCAGCCGGGGTCGCTCCCAACGGTAATAGGAGACCCCGCCCTGCTGGTTGGCCGAAAGCTGCGCGTAATCCGCTTCATCCACTTCGGTCAGCCGCCCGTCGCGCTGCAACTTGTAATAGACAATCGCCCCCCGCTCAGCGGCTGGCAATGCTTCGTACTGCTCCGCGCTGACCGCAAAACCGCGCTCGAAGTCCGACCCTTGCACCACCACCTGCACCAACCGCACGCCGGTGCCAGCAAACTCTTGCTGCGGCACCGAGATCGCCGACGTCGGCGGGGCATTGATCGGCTGATCGGACAGTTCTTGCTCCTCGGCCTCGACGCGCTCGCCGAGGGCAATTTCCAGCCGCCGCTCGGTCTTGTTCGGCTTCAAGGTGCGCCACACCACATCGAACTCCGGCTCCGCCGAAGCGATAAACTTTTCTGGCACCTCGCCGTCGGAGATAAGCACATCGTACTGCAGGAAGGGATCGCCCAATTCTTCAGCGACGAACTTGAGCACGATGCGCTTGGCAATGACTAGCCGGCCCAGGTCGATTGTAAACCACCACTGCGAACCCAACTCGGCAGCATCGGCGACGAACTCAGGCTCCCAGTAGGTGGTCAAGTCTCCGTCGAGGACCCGCAGTACGCCGGGCGCGTTGGAACCCGCTTCTATCGCATCGGCAAGCGCGATTTCCTCGGCGGCCTTTTCCCGCCCGAGGTCTTCGGGTGGATGCAGGCGCAAGAAGCCGACGATGTCCTTGGTGGCGTCGGTATTGCGGCGCAGCTCGGACGGCGCCACCGCACCGCTTTGATCGATTGTCAGCGTCCCCAGCGGAAACTCCCAAGCGCTCCAGTGGGCGGCTCGGTCGATGACGAGCTGGTCCGCGGTCATCCGGTAGCCGCTTCCTTGGGCATAGACTGCGGCTACCCCCAGCAAAACGACGGCGATGTAACGCATCAGCTTCTCCTCTGCATTCTACCGGTGTCTCAATACGCCAGCGCGACAACGCGCGAGCGCGCCTGGATGCCGCCATCGGTCTCTACCGCAAGACGCAGCACGTACAGCCCCGGCGCAAGCAAGGCACCCGTTTTGTCCCGACCGTCCCACTCGGCGGCAAACTGGCCGCTTTGCGCCGGGCCGCGAAAAACCTCACCGATCCGCGTCCCCGACAAATCGTAGAGCACCGCCGCCACTTCGGCATGGCCGAGTACATTCAACAAATCGTACTCGATCCGCACCGCATCGTTGATCTGATCGCCATTGGGCGTAAACGCGGCTGGCACGAGCCTGAGCGCGCCGATTACCTGCTCGGCGATATGAGTCAGCCCCACGCTCAGCGTATTGCCCTCGACCAGTTCGACGACTTCGCCCGGCGTCACTACTTGGCGCACCTGCTGCGGCCGAGTGCTGTCGTACACGCGGCCGGAAAACAGCGTCCCAAACTTGAACACTTCGCAGCGAAAAACCACCTCGATTAACTCGCCATCGCGCGCTGGGTCTATCCGCGGAACGCCAACGGCAAAACCGCGCCGATCGAGCCGCCGCACCGCAAAGGCGACCGCTTCGCCGCTGTAGCGCACCGCATCAATGCCCTGCGCCTGAGTCGGCGTGTCAATCTCAATTGTATCAAACCCCAAGTCCCCGGCTGCTACCTGCGGCAGCAGCATGTAGGTAAACTCGGTCGCCGCGCCGGTAGTCGCCACAACCGGCGTGATCTCGGCCAACACCAAGGAAGCCAGCGGCGGCCTAGACACGGCAAATTGCACGAAGTTTAGCCGCCCCCCCGCTTTTACCATGGACTCGAAGTTGGCCCGAATCTGCACAAATTGCCGCGGTTGCATCCCCTGCATCGGAGCACTGTCCAACGCCAAGTCATAGGCCGCGCTCCAGCCTTCCCAGTTTTCCGTATCGGGCGTGATGCCGGCCTGCTGGGCTTTCTCCAATCGGTTGTACGACCGCAGCGTCAAAGGACGCCCGCGCGCATCCAGCCGCGTCCGCTCAGCGCCGCGAAACGTGCTGCGCCAATACGTGTTGGGATCGCTGTCGTCGCCAGCCCGTGTACTCAGCTCGATTTGCGCCCCCGGATCGACTTGTGCGCCCCAGCTTAGCTGGCCCAACGCCGCCGGCCCACCCAAATCGAGCACATTGGACACGTAGCGCGCCGTTGGCGTAAAGCCCTTGCCGTACATCTCAAACTCGGCGATTTCCCAGATGCCTTGGGTGTTTTCGGGCGCTTCAAAAAGCAGGCGGCGAATCGGTGCTGGTGGCAGTTCCAATTCGACGACTGAGGTCGTGTTCTCGGTAGCCTGATGGACGATATCAAAGTCCACGAAAGAACCGCGCGTACCCGCCGTATATTCGCGCGTACCTTCCTTGAGCGGATTGCCGTCGCTGACGCCAATGATAAAGCGTTGGAGGAAGCGCTCGCCCTCAAAGCGCTGGCGCGGATAGAACTTGACGCGCTCGATGGTGAAGTTGCCGCCAAACTCAAAAATTAGGCTCTTGTTGCGCACGCCAATGCCCGAGGTCGTCCAATGTCCGTCGCCCAAGAAGGCGGTCTCGCCGTCTTCGTCCCACAGTACGGCCTCGGTATCGCCGCTTTGCTCCCAACCGCGCCAGACCAGCGTCTGCACCCGGCCCCCGCGTTGTTTGAGACGCGGCGTCAAGTTTACCGACGGATCTAGTTGCTCCGGCTCAATAAAGTCCGCATCGGTTTTCAGCAATTCGACCGCGCCGTGCTGCGCCGCTGCCACCGCCGCCCAATCGAGCTGGACAAATTCTACCCCCTCGGCCAATGCCGGCTGCGGCAGCGACGAACCGCCGATCCGATAAATCGTCAGCGCGTCAGACCCGCTAGTCAGCCAAGCAAACGCCAGCACAAGTCGGATACAGGTCTTTAGCATAACCTTCTATTCCTAGAGCCATTCCATATGATCCAAGACTGGATTCCCGCTTGCGGAGCGCGGTTCCCTTTTTATAGCCGCAGGAAACGCCCCATGTTAATCGGAACACTCATTTTCTGCCGGTAATATCTCATCCCCAGGGCGCGGTGGCTCATCGCCCGCCGTCGCCAGCAGACGGTCGAAAGCCTCCAAATCGGCACTGGAAGCCCGATCTTGGAAATAGCAGGCGGTCCGCAAAGCCGCTAGCTTCTCTGCTACGGCCACGTTGATAAACTGGTTTAGCGTCGTGCCCTCGGCTGCCGCCACTTTTTCGGCCTCGGATTTGAGCGAGGCAAGCAGATGGAGGGAATATGGGTTCGTGGTAGCCATGATCTTCATCCTTTCTTTAGCCGTCGTATTGCTTGTGCAGGCGTTAGAATCTGCACGTTAAATAGGGTGGAACCTGGCAAAAAATCCTGCGTGTTAAACGTCACAATCGCCTCCGCACCACCACTGACTGCGGCGTCAAACACCATTTCATCGTCGGGGTCTCTCAGCAGTGGACGCCATAAAAAATAAGGCACCACTGGTGTAACGAGCAGGGCCAGCGTATCGAGAAAGATGTTCATATCCTGTACGCTCATTCCAGCGGCTTGGCGTTGTTCTGGACGCATCAGGACTGCTTCATACTCCAGCATCATAGGCACACTTGCGACAGCTTCAACTTGTCCCGTACGCAACGCACGCAAGAGCGCATTAGAAGCACCTGAGCTGCTGCGAAGTGCTGCAACAATAACGTCGGTATCAAAGGCTATTTTCATTCGCTATTCCCTCGGCCAATGCCGGCTGCGGCAGCGACGAACCGCCGATCCGATAAATCGTCAGCGCGTCAGCCCCGCTAGTCAGCCAAGCAAACGCCAGCACAAGTCGGATACAGGTCTTCAGCATACTACTTACTACCTCACAGACTCGCAAATATCGACAAAAACGCCAATCCCGCCGCCCGCGTCTGGCGCGCTCGCCCGATCACTTCCAACGAACGCCGATCAAAACGCAACCCGAGCTGAGTCGTCAATCCGTACCCTAGATACTCCCGCTGATTGCTCAGCTGCGCCGCCCACACCGCGCCGCGGAAATCGCCGGTCAGCGCATTTTCTGCTAGGGTCTCTTCGTCCTGCAACAACTCAAAGAACAACCGCTGCTCAAACCCCAGTTCCAGCGCTGAATCCCGCAGCACAGCAAAGCGGATCAACAGCGACCCAATCCCATCCCAATAACGGCGGCGACGCTCGGCCAGAGAAAACGGCGATTGACTGAGAAATTCGCTTTTAAAGCGAGGCAAAAACGCCACCGCGCCCCACGCAAAAACGCCGTCGATCTTGTCGATCAATCCCACAAAACCAGAGGTCTGGCGGCCCACGCCGCGCTGGGCGTCGCGCTGGTGCCACCAGTCCCATTTGAACCGGTGCTTAGTCTGCCAGTGCCTTGGACTAGCGTACTGCCACTCAGCGTAAAACGCATTGATCCAAGTATCTGTTGCCGCCAGCACATCAGGCACGGCAATGTGCTGCCCGCTCGTCTGCCCAGCCGCCCCGAATTCGAGCGTCGGCACGATCCATTGCGATAGCGGATCCGCGATGGTGTCGGCGGCCTTCTTCAGCATGTCAAAGACCCGCACCCGCCCGCGGCCGGGCCAATCTCGTTCAAAGGTAATCAGCCCGTACGCAGTGTGGTTTTTGCGGTCCGTCTGGCGCATGTTCTGGCGCAGGTAGCCAGCAGCGAGGCGGATTTCCGGGTTGACCTCCACGCTGGCGTAGGCGTTGTAGCCCCAGTGATCCTTCTTGTAGGGATAGTCGGGCAAATCGTCGTTTTCAAAGCGCTCGGCCCAGCCGTTGTTGTTGAGGTCAATGCCAAAGAGAAACTCTGGCCGGTCCGAGTGGTGGCGCAGAAAAGGCTCTTCGTAGTCGGGGAAGAAATTCTCCCGGTCGCCGTTGCTGTTTTGATTGAAGTCCGAGATGAAGTCGCCGTTTTCGTCGTACCCAGGAAAAACCGCCGGGTCGGGTACGCCGTCCGAGCGCACCTGAAAGCCGCCCAGCGCCGTCGATTGCGGCGGCACCAACCCGCCTTGGAAAAATCGCTGCTGGTCGGGGTGGCGGTCTTGGTCGTCGTTGTCCTCAACGAAGTCGTAGAGCCGGTCGGTGGCTGCAGGCGAATAGTCAACCAAGCCGCGACTATCCACCGGCTTGAAGCTAGTGGCATAGGCGTCGTCCATGCCAAAGCCTTCGAACGCCAAGCGCCAAGGCTCTACGTGTCGTACCAGATGGAACAGCCAACCAACCGCGTGCTCGTCGCCGTGGATACCGGAAAACGAGCGATGCGACTCGCGCGTCGGCGAGGGGAATTGGCGGTACTGGGTACTGACGTTGAATTCGCCGTACCAGTCGAAGCCCCACCAGTCGCGCACCTCGGCGGTAACACCAGCGATTTGCGCGGCGGTCGGCAGGCCGTAGTCAAAGACCACTTCGCGCGGATTGAGTTGATTCTTGACATTGCCCGCCGCCCGCGTCACCACCAAAAACTCTGGGATGCCGATGCGGTTGTTCTGCCGATCAGAGGCCACTTCGATTCGGTAGTCATTGGCCAGCACAAAGCGGAAGCGCACGTTTTTGACGCGCGTGATGGCCTCGTCGGCCTCGTCCAGCCCCAGATTGAGTCGGCGCTGCAAGGCCAAGCGCAAAGTGCCCTCCTCGCTTTCGCCCTCTTCAGCGGCCAACGCATACTGCAACACAATGCTCTCGGCCCCATCGGCCCGCAAAAACCCACCGCGCTCCTGCCCACCCTCTACCACCGGGGCAAAGCCAACGCTGCGGCCGGTAAACGTGGTATCCTTAAAGACCCTCCGCACACCGCCTGCGACGGGCACTTCGCGCTTCAGCGCAGTGGTGATCTCCACCGCCGCGCCGAACAACACCGGCCCGCCTTCGCCATCGGCCGGCGAATCGTCGGACAGCCGCACGATCAGCTTGTTGAGCCGTCGGCCTAGCTGCCCGGTCGTCAGTACGCCTTTGAGCGGATTGCCAGCAAAGCTCTCGCGGTTGCCGGCCCCATTGTGGGCATTGACCAACGTCAAGCCCAAGGTCGCGCTGGCCCCCACATCGGCCTCCAACCGCCCGGCGATCAAGCTGGTGAAGTTGTCCTGCGAAGCCGTGGGAATATCTGGGTCGATTTCGACGATCGGCAGGCTTGGGCGCGAGAACAAGCCTGTAACGCGCCAATGCCGTGCGGCCAAGCTCGCCACGACGCCATTGAAGCCGACCTTGCGGAAGGTCATCGGCGTCAGAGTGGCGAAAATTTCGTCGCCGATCATCAGCGAGTAGTTGTAGTCGCCGCTGGCATCTGAGGAGATAATCAGCCGGTTGAACCAAGTGTCGTAGCGCCGCTCTTTGGTCAACTGGCTGCTGGCGACCGTCCGCGCTTGGGTTTGTCGCCAGTCGTACACCAGCCAGCCGCGCGAGACCAGCTTGCCGTAGGTGTCGTAGAAATACGTGCCCTCTTGGTTGCGGTCGATGTAGCGCCGGTATGGCTCGGTGGCGTAGTTGGTGTAGCGCCATTGGCGGCGACCATACTCGTCGAACAACTCCTGCGGCATGTACCAGCGCATAACTGTGGGATCCAAAGCTCCCATCAGCACGCTGGGGCCTTGGGCTTGCCCCTGCCGCTCCAAGCGATAGCCGTAATCCGTCTGCGCTCCAGCTTGTACGGCCAGTGCGAAGACGAATGCTATGTTAGTTGTCCAACGCACGGTTTATCTTTTTGTCTTGCACCAGAAATTTGCAACGGCTCGTTTCAGAACTAGGGTGACGGGTGCATCTCGAATAGGTACATGTTACTATGAGGACAGCAAACAGAGTAAGCATAATAATCACAAAGGGCCTAGTGGGCCTTCTCTCACAAAATGTTCAAAAGCGGAATCGGGCAACAGCGGAGAGACCTCCGTTAAAGATAGGGGCTACACCAAAGGAGACCCGGCGATCTTGAGGGAGCTTGCGCCATTTCTCCGACGCATAGAGTGAAGTAAGAGGACTGAGCAACTCCATTCCTATCGCTCCCGGTATCACACCGGCGAGTAGAGTTTTAAAAAAAGAATCATAAGGCTCGACTAGCGTAACACCCAATGGGAACCCGACTGTAAGGCCGATAGCGGCACCAAGGAAGTAAAAACTTATCGGCCTCCAAGCATCAATATCAGGGTCGCCCGTTGGCTCCAATATCTTGTCCTGAATTACTACGGCTATAAGTGTAGTAGTGAGACCAGCAAGAGCCCCAACGACCACCTTTTTGGCAATCCGTTCGTTCCTGTTTACTATCGCCTTCATCTTCTCCGAAAGGCTATCGCTACGGGCGGCCTCCTGTCCGGTTTGGGCTGAGCCAACCAATTTTTTGTCGCTGGCGGCCACCGGCGAGTCGGCTTCCGGTCGAGGGTCGGCCAAGACTTGCACCATCAGGGTATCGCCATCCACTACCATGGTCTGCAAGCCTGCTGGCTGGGGGACGGCCATTGGTACCACTAAGGTGTCGCCATCCACTACCACGGTCTGCAAGTGCTCTGGCTCGGCCAGCACGGGTCGAATCGACAGTCCGCACAGCGTCAACAGAGCCACCAGATGGTTCAGTTGAGCAATCATGCTGTGTTACCTTGGGCTTCTCCAGTTGGGCGTCAAAAGTATGTGTCGCAAAAGCTACTTGGTTTTAAAAGAATTTTTCAACTGCCCCCACGATATAGACTGGACAGCAGTGTCCGCTTTGGGCAGCCCATTGGGATAATAGACCCAGTCAAACTTTACATTCTCTGCAGATGTGTCGATGCTGAACTCTCTCCTATAATCTTTTTCAAAGAATTCCACATCGAAGAGGTACAGGAGCGCAACTCCCCCTTCGCGACTCCGCACCGCATAGGTGTGGCCTTCCCGGTGAATCACTTCAGTACCAAAGTCGAGTCGTAAGTCGGAAGGAACGCCTTGGGCAATTAGCAGACCAAAGTCCATTTTTCCGAGATCGGCCATGCCAGTCTCGGCAAAAAGGACAGAGTAAAAACCGCCTGATGGGGCGCAAGAAACTTTTCCGCTAGTAGTGCCGAAGTCGAAGGAGTCCCTATCGCGAAAACCCCAAGCGCGAAAGTCCGAACCGCGCCGCACCAACTCAAAATCATTAGAAGACTCCGAATGACTTCTTTCGCTAAAGTCAAATCCCTTCTCCAGTTGCACTTGATCTATTTGGCCCAACCCGGTAGATGCGAGAGACTGATAGAATAAATACACCTGCTCATAGGCGATCTTTTCCCCAGAAATCGTCGCCGAGATCGGCGTAAGTTGATTCAGAAAGGAGGCGGGCGCACATCCGCTTGGGTATGAGTAGTATTCGCTGTAAGTTGGCCCTACCCCATATTCCTGGAGAAAGATAATTTCTGCTCTATCATATAGAGAATAGCTATTAAGGCCAAAGTGGACTCTGGAACGCCAGTATTGGACATAAAAGCGATCGAGATGGGCCTCTGTCGTACCAGAGCCGAATGGAAGTGTACTTGTATATGTATGCGAATCACTACCAAAATCATACACTGGGGTATCCTGCCCATTCCAGCGAAAAACTAAAAAACCCTCATTCGACAAGCGCACCTTCTTACCACCCCAAAAAAAATCGGGTAAGGGCGGCCAATCATACTCGGCATCGCTAAAAACAAAGTACTCCAAGCCATCAATCACTTCCGTATGAGTGATTTCGATGGTCACTATTTTTTCGACAAATGTTAGGGAATCGGGCGGGTACCCAGGCGGATACCCCGGGATATCAAAGGGTGCCCCTATCCCATGATCGTAATTGATATAAAGATGCTCATACGTCCAGCGATTGCCTACTTCCAACAGGACGAAATCGAGCGGATTGATCGCGCTGGCAGCGTCATCAGTCTCTTGAGCACTCCCAGCGGCTGTATAACCAGCTTGAAAAACCAGCAACAGCATTAGCAATCTCATCACAACCCCCATTTCTGCTAGCGTGAAACCTACCTAGCCGCGACAATTTTCACAGCTTCGCCAAACTCTCCTCGACAATTTCCACCGGATACTCATCCCGCAAACCGCGCACGAACCGCACGTAAGCCCTTTTCGACTTGTCTATTCGCACATAGGCCCGGGCGCGGCGCTGGGATTCGGCGTTGTACGGGATCGGCTCGCGCGTGCGCTGCAACACCTTGAAAACCGAATAGCCCCGCTCGGTCTTCAGCGGCCCCCCCACCTCGCCAACAGCAACCTCTTGCACCGCAGCCGCCAGCACCGGAAACAGCCCTTGGGTATAGGCATTGAGCTGGATCTGGCCGCCGTGGTGTACGCTGCCCTCGCGCCGGGTGTGATTTTTGGCCAGCGCTGCGGCATCACCCCCGGCGCGCAACTCATCCCCCAAGCGCCGGGCCAGCGAATCCGACGCCACCAAAATCTCGACGATAGTCGCCGTCTCGGGCCGAGTGAATTTTTCGGGATGCGCATCGTAGAAGGCGCGCACTTCTTCTGCGGTTACACGCACGTACTGATCGACCTCCCGCCGGCGCAAAGCACTGAGCATCAACTCCTCGCTCTTCACCGCTAGCGTCTCTTTGAAACGCTCGTCCGCGGCTAGACCAGCCGCCTCGATCTCGGCCCTGACGAACAGGTCGGGCAACACCCGGCGCTGCAAAAACTCAGCCACGTGCGCACTGTCGGCCTCCTGTAAACCCCGGCCAGTGAGACGCTCGTAGGCCGCCAAAAAACCGCTGACAGTCAGTTGGCCGCCCCGATACGCACAGAGAACTTCGGCTTGGTCGGCCATGACCCCGTCCTCGACGAGTCGCTCAATTGCAGCCGGGCGCGGCACCGGCGCGTAGGCTTGCAGCAGCGAATCGCTAAGTGCCTGCAAGCGCTGCTGGCGCTTTTGCACCGTCAGCTCCTCGACGATAATCCGCTCCGACGCACTCAGCGGGGCTGGAATCTCGTCAAGCACTTTGTAGATGACGTAAAAGTCCTCGGGGCCGAACACTTCGCGCACTGGCGCGGAAACGCCCCCTAGCCCCAGCCCGAACACCTGCTCAACCGTCTCCGCCGACAGCTGGTCCCGCGTCTGGTATAGGCCGGTGTCGCCGCCCCGGGCGGCAGTCCGCTCGTGTACCGAGTGTGCGCGAGCTAATTGGTGGAAATCTGCCCCGGCGGCAAGCTGGTCGGCGATTGCACCTGCGGCCGGCAAACTCTCGACCATGATGCCGCCCAAACGCAGGGCGCGGTGCCGGCCGCTTGCTCGGTAGTGCTCTTCTATTTCTGCGGCAGTAATCTCGATCTTGGCGACGACCTCTCGTTCCATGTACAGTTCCATCAGCCGAGCGCGTTTGAAGCGGGCCAACTCGCTTTTGAACCAAGCATCTTCCGCCATATTGGCGGCGTCCGCTGCGCGCTGGAGCAGCTTTTTGTCGATCAAACTTTCGAGCACTTGGCGCGGACCGCCCTCTTTCATCCCGGCGGGAATCCGCGCATCAAACGCCCTGAACTCCGACGCCGTAATCGGCTCGCCAGCCACTCGGGCCAGGACCAACTCCTCAGGCTCTTGGGCGCAACCCAAGGCTACCAGCACCAGCAAGCAAAAAGCAGTCTTACTCCAGCCCAGCAAATACCGTAATAAAAGTCGTAGTCTCATTTTTGCCCTTGTCGTCGGTTGTGAAAACCCCCGGCCGGTCGCTGTCTTCAATGACTCGTTCGCTGAGGATGCGGCCAAAGCGCAGGCCCGCTTGCGTGGTCAGCCGGTATCCCTGGTAGTCGGAAGTAGTAGCAAGCTGCAACGCGATATGGGTCGAACGCCAATCCCCGGTGTCCTGCAAAAGCCCCGCCGCCCGCAGTGCGTCCTCGTCTTGGACTCGGTCGCTAAACCACAACTGCTCGACGCCGGATTCGATAACCGTGCGCCGCATAACGGGCAAGCGGACGAGCAACTGCACGGTCAACGTCCACTCCTCGCGCCGCTCGTCGGCGGCGACAAACGGCGTCTGCCGCAAATACTCGCTCTTGCACCTCGGCTGCAAGTCAAAGCGACCCAAACCATAGATGTAGTCGATCTTGTTGACTAGCCCCAGAAAACTCGCCGTGCTTGCCAGCGGGCGCCCCATGCTGTCGCGTGGGTCGGCGGCGTTTTGCTGGAAATGCTCCCACTTGAGTTTGTTGATCGCGTTCAGCCCCTCGATGCCCTGATAATCGAACTGCGCGTACGCGGTGTTGACCCAAGTGTCCTGCGCCGCCAAGATGTCGCGCACCACCGGCTGGATGGGCGCACCGACAAAGGGCGTCGGCGCCCGCCGGACATCGGCAATGGTGTCTTGGGCTTGCTTGAGCATGTTAAAAACCCGCAAGCGCCCCACGTTTGCGTAGTCCCGTTCCAGCGTCAACATCGCGTAATGGGTCTGGTTAAAGGCGTCGGTGGCCGGCGCTTTTTCGTCCATGCGGCCAATAGTCAGCCGCATATCCAGCGCGAGGTGGATGCCGCCGAAAACATTGTACCCCCGCCGATCGGGCTGATATGGATAATCGGGCCGATCGTCGTCTTCAAAGCGGTCGATCCAATTGTTGTTGTTCAAATCAATGCCAAAGAGAAACTCCGGCCGCTCGACCCGGTAGCGCAAAAACGGCTCGTCGTAATCCGGGATGATGTTGGC
This sequence comes from Candidatus Latescibacterota bacterium, assembly GCA_965221515.1. Lineage (GTDB taxonomy): Bacteria > Latescibacterota > UBA2968 > UBA8231 > UBA8231. The sequence goes on along the minus strand of OZ244897.1, from coordinate 326,409 downwards.
CGCAGTCGCGTTATCGTTCTGGTTGAAGTCGGAGATGAAGTCGTTGTTTTGGTCCCAGCCGGGAAAAATCGCCCGGTCGTTAGTCGAGCCAAAGCGAATCCAGTCGGGGAAGCGGTCTTGGTCGTCGTTGTCATCGACAAACTCGTACCAATGCCGCTGGCTATTGTCGTATTGCACATCGCCGGTGGCGCTGACCAAGAAAGCGGTCGTCGAATAGGCTTGGTCAATAGCGTAGGCTTCGCCGTAGAAAAAGTAGGGAAACACGTTGCGCGAGACATTGAAGTACCAAGCGTCGGCTCGGGCCGCCGAGACCGCGTGCTCTTCGCCCTCGTTGAACAGCGCGGCATTGGGAAACTGGAAATAGCGCTGGTTGCGGTCCCACTCGCCGTAGAAGTCAAAGCCAAGCACCCCGGTGCCCTCAATGGTGAAGCCGCCGACTAGATTGGCCGTTGGCAGGCCGTAGAAAAACTCGACCCGCTGCAAGTTGGTAATGTCGGCGACATTGCCGGCAGCGCGGCGCACCGCAATCAACGCTGGTTGCGCGGCGTCGATCACCTCGGCGGTCAACGGCGGCGCTGGCATGGCGCGCAAGCCGGTCTGGCGGTCGGACCACATCTCGACCTTGAAGTCGTTGGCCAACACGTAGTTGAAATCCACCGCGACAATCGTCGTCGGGTCTGGACCGACATAACCCGGGTCGTTGAAGTCGTAGTTGACGATGATCCGTTCTGGACCGTCGGCCGCCAAAAAGCCCGGGCGCTGGAAGCCGCCGAAGACGACCGGCCACTGCGAGCCGGGCCGGACCACTTCCCGCAAGGTAAAAACCGTCTCCTTACCGGTGTCGAAGTCGCGGCTGGTAATCCGCACGTCGTGGCTAAACAAGGCCGCCCCCCCTTCGTTGTCTTCGGGCGAGTCGTCGCTCAAAATCACCGCAATCGCCGTCAGCGGTGCCGTGCTCTGCCCAGCCGTGAGGCTACCAGCAACCAAATCGCCGTTGAACATATCGAGCAGCGTATTGCCATTGCTGGCGTCGATCACTTGGGCCCCGATCTCGACGAAATCGCCTATTTGGAGCGTCGCCCGCCCGCCGAACAACGAAGTGATATTAGTCTGGGTCACCGGCTCGGTAATCCCGCCCGAAAGCTGGGACGAGCCGCGGATCGGCTCGCTGATGCGCGAGGCGAGAATCGTCGCCTGATACTTGTCGGCGGCAAAGTCGATTTGCACCCCGTTAAAATCCGGTTTGGAAAACGTCAACGGCGTCAGCGTCGTGCGAATCCGGTCGCCCACCGTGATCGCGTAGTGGTACTGCCCTTGCGAATCGCCGCTGATGGTCACTGCGTTGAACCAGCGGTTGAAGCGCGTACTCTGGAAGATGCCACTGCCCAAAGGCTGCGGCTGAAACTGACGCCAGTCGTAGATCAGCCAACCGCGCGTGGTGAAGTTGCCGTACACATCGTAGAAGTAGTCGCCCTCACGGGTGGTGTTGACGTAGCGCTCATACGGGGTGCGGGCGTAGTTGGAATACTCCCACTGGCGCCAGCCGTAGTCGATAAAAAGCTCCTGCGGCACGTACCACTTTTTAACCGATGGATCCAAGGCACCAAAGAGCACGCCCGGGCCAGTCGGCTCAAAGCGGACTGCCCCAGCCGGGGTGCCCAGCAGCAGCACCAATCCTACAATGACGATATGCGTTTTCATAGTCGAACGCTTCCCATTGACCCTCGTAGATGCCATTCAATAAACCACCCCAACCACGGCCACCGCGCTAGCGGGTCCGGTCTTGGCGTCTAGCGCGACGCTGAACATGTAGTGGCCCGGCGGCACCAATTGGCCGGCGTCGTCGCGGCCATCCCAAAGCCGGGCAAAGCGCCCACTCTGATCCAGCGCGTCGTACAGATGCCGCAGCGGTCGCCCGGCCAAATCGAAAACCACAACCTGCAGCCGCGTCGGGCGGCCCACATTGGTCAAATCGTATTGCAGTTGGGCTTGGTCGTTGATGCCATCGCCGTTGGGCGTAAAGACCGACGGCTCGGCGCGCACGTTGATCAGCAGGTCGCCGGAGATGGGTACTTGCACCGACAGATTGCCCGCCAAAGGCGTACCCAGCGCCTGCGTGTCCGGGTCGCCCGCCCCCAAATCGGCCGCATTGCCGGCCACGACGCGCTGCCCCAACGGCCCCGCGGATGCGGTGTTAAAAACTTGGCCGCTAAACGTGGTGCCAAAGCGCAACACCGCGTTGGCAAAACTCACCTGCAACTCGGTGTCGTCTTCGGCCACAGTCGGGAACTCAATGACCAAGGCGTCGTCGGCCACCTCGACGACCGCAAAGTCGCCGCGTAGTACCGGCAACTCGTCGAGCACTGCGCCGCTAAAATCGGCTTCCAGCTCATCGCCTTCAGGCGGCCGTATCCGCACTTGACCTACCCGTTCGACCCGCAGCGGGGTAGCAATCCGCAGCCGATTAAAACCCCGATCCTGGCCGGAGCGGAACGTACTCCGCACCGCATAGGTGAAGTCGGTCTGTGCTCCCAAGGCCGCCCTGCGGGGGCTGATCTCGGCGATCAATTGCTCGGCAAAGGGCGATGGCAGCACGTCAAAGGAAAGGCCCCCAACGCCTGTAGCCGCCTCAAAATCGTCGCTGAAGAACTCGATCATAAACTGGAAGTAGCGTCTCGGGCTTGGCGCGACGATAGGCCCGCCGGCACCTTCAACACCCAAGTCCGCCGCGGCGACAATGCTGCTGGCCGGATAGGGCGGCGACCACGCGCTCCAGTTACTGACGTCGTTGCGAATCGTCGCCCGGTCGCCGCGCGCGAGCTTCTTATAGTCGGCCTCACTCAACGTCACCTGCTCCCGCTCCTTTTGCGACAGCGCATTAAACGCCTGCATTGCGTCGCGCAAATCCACTTCTTCATTGTCGAGCACCTCGGCGACTAGCGCTTGTAGCACCTCGTCCTCCACGTCTTTGGCGAACTTCCACGGCACCCCAACTTCGTTGGTACGCAGGCCGCTGCCACTGCTAACCCCCGCCCCATCCGACTGCAACCCAACATTGCCCCCACTGACGCGAAAGATCTGCTCACCGGGCCGCACTTTATTGAATTCCACCGGCTCGGGATCAATGCCCGTGCGCGTGCGCACCGCAATCCGCGAAAGCTGCGGGTCGCCGACCTGCTCCTGCACCCAGCGCACATGGCCCAACAGCGCCAAATCGCCAAAGTCGAAGATATTGGAGATATAAATCGCCTCGGGCACAAAGCCCGTACCAAAGACTTGGAACTCGGCCATGTCAAAGCCGAGTGCCGTCAGGGATTTGAGTCGTACAAAGCGCACGTATTGCGGCGCGATGCGAATATCGACGACCGCCTCTTCGTTTTGGCCTTCCAGGGCCACGCTCGTGCGGATGGGCACTCCTTCGCGCTGGGTGTCTGGCGTACCGTCGTTGATGAAGATCTCAAAGCTGCGCATGAAGTCGTTTTGGAAGGGAAAATTCGGTGCGGGGAATTCGGGCGCGGCATTGCGCGGAAAAAAGCGGAAGCGATCAACGCCAAAACGCGCACCCAAGTCCAAGTCGATGATCAGCCCCAACACTTGGGCACTTTTGGCCCCGGCGCTCAAGCGCAGATCGAGTCCACTCTGGCCATCGTCGTCAATGAGCTTGGCTAGTTCGCCGCGGACGTTGAGGTTGTTGGGCGACGTAATCGAACCACCACGCGACTCGGTGTTGGCTCCGAGGGCGATGTTTAGCGTGGTATCGGCGCGCTGGGGAAAAATCCAGTCGGCAAAATTAGCAGCGGCAAAGTCGATAACCCCGCCGGGCGCGTTGGTACTCTCCACGCTTTGGGCACTGCGAATGACTTTGGCTTGAATATCGCCGCCGCCATCGCGCCAACGCAGTCCATTCGCACCAACGACGATGGTGTCGGCAACAGCGGCCAGAACGCTACCAGCGATGAAAACGGCGCAACCGAGGGGATATTTCATGGCTTTTTGTTACGCTTTTCCGCCGAACTTGTCAAGAATCCGCCGCATAGACATGTTATCAAGGCAGAAAAAGTAGCAAAAATCTGGCTACACCCTATATCTGTAGAGTACAATCGTGGTATGCTACCCAAATTAGCGGCCCTGCTCTTTTCGAGCACTGTCTTGAGTGCCCAGACGCCTACAGCCGATACCACTATCGCCGGACAAACCCTGCCCCTGCTCCCCATTGAAACGCTAATCGCCCAGCTACAACGTCCGGCCAACGGCCCAGCCGTCATCCATCGGCAGGTCGCCTTTGCCGGACGCCTGTTTGCGCCGACTGCCGGGCTCGACACCCTGCGCGTCCCCCTCTACTTAGAGGACGTGTACTTTCTCGACGAGGTATCCTTCAGCCAAGTCGCGTTCCTCGCCCCGGTGCGCTTTGAACGCGCCCACTTCGCCGCTGGCCTCTCCTTTACCCAAGCGCATTTGACCGCCGCCTTGGCTCTGCGCTCAAGCCATCTAGCCAAGCACGCGACCTTCCAAAAGACCCACTTCCTCGGCGATGCCGACCTAACCGCAAGCCACTTTGCCGGCGTAGCCTCGTTTGTCGGTGCCCGCTTTGCCGGCCAACGCGCCCACTTCGCCCAGACCCAATTCGACAACGCCGCCTATTTCGAGCAGGCCGCTTTTGCCGCACCAGCCACCTTCACCGATGCCACCTTCGCCGCCATCGCCTCCTTCAAAGAGACCGCTTGGGCGCAGCCTCTATCTTTTGCCGGCGTCCGCTTTGCCGACCGAGCCCTGTTTTGGGACGCGCGCTTTGCCGCGGCCGTGTCCTTCGACCGCGGACGGGCCGACGGCGAGGTCGCCTTTGATCGGGCGCACTTTGGCGGCGCGGCGTCCTTTGCCGACTTCACCTTCGCACGGGCGGCGCACTTTCGCCAGGCGACCTTTGGCCGCGCCCACTTTGATGGCGCTTATTTCCGCCAAGAGGCCGACTTCAGCCAGAGCGAGGGCCGCGTCATCCGCCTCAGTGCATTCTTCAACCGCTCCCTCGACCTCAGCCGCGCCGCCTTCGCCCTAATTGACCTGCGGGCAACCGGAGCAGATTCGACTTTTGCTGCCAACAGTCGCCTCTTTTTGCACCAGCCGCGCTTCGGCCGCCTCCAAGTGCGCTGGTCCCAGCTAGCAGGCCATCTGGCCGCAACCGACGCCGACCTCGACCCAACCTACGCCGCCCTGTACCACCAGTTCCTAGCCCAGGGCTTAAACGGCGACGCCGCGGCCTGCCACGCCGAACGCTTGGACCACCAGCGCCTCGCGCGCGCTTGGCACGAGCCAGCCCGCTGGGGCCTAGAACTGTGGCGTCTGAGTGCCAATTACGGTACAGCCCCCCAGCGGACCATCGCCTTGATGGTCGCCATCATCCTCCTCTGCGGCTTGGCCTACCGCACAGCTTCCAGCGCTATGCGCTCCGTCTCCGGCACCGGCCAGCCGACCCTCGCCGACTGCATGGTCTTTAGCTTCTATACCTTCATCCACGTCAGCTCGCGCGCCTGGGACGCGACCGGCAAGCTCAAACTCCTCGCTGTCGCCGAGGCCCTGCTAGGCTGGGTCTTTTTTGGCCTGCTCATCGCCGTAGCTATGGCCCACGTGCTGTAACTTGGGCTCTTTGTACCTTATTTTAGAAACTATGTCACGGGAAACCGAAAAATCCGCATCCGAAGTGGGGCGGAGACCTTACTGCGAGCGGTCCGCGACCAGCACCCCACCCTTTGCCCAGTCCTCGCGCTCGCATTCTTCGAGCACTACCGTCGTCCCCTCCCGGGGCGCATCGCAGGTATCGACTATGGCCTCGGTCAGCGCTTCGACTAAAGCCCGCTTCTGCTCGACAGAACGCCCCGCGAGCATTTTCACATTGATAAATGGCATTATCCATTCTCCTGGTTAGGGGTTAGCAACGCCACCATTAAATAATCGGCGACCGCATCGCGCAAGTACCGTTCAAAGGGATAGCAGGCAATGGACGATTACATCATATGGGGCCTCGCCCTCGCCAGCACCCTCTGCTCCTGTGCTCCCCAAGGTCCCCCAGCCCCTCCAGTGCACTTCGCCGACGCCGGGGACACCGCTGGCATCGACTTTGTCCACTACAACGGCTTTTCTGGTCAGTATTACTACGTCGAAACCTTTGGTGCTGGCGCCGCTTTCCTCGACTACGACGGCGATGGTCGCCTCGACCTCTACCTCGCCAACGGCACCTACCTAACCGGCCATCCCCCGGACCAACTACCAGTCAACCGACTCTACCGCAACACCGGCGCCAGCACCTTCACCGACGTTACCGCCCACAGCGGCAGCGCCGATCCCGGCTACGGCTTTGGCGTTGCTGCCGCCGACTACGACGGCGATGGCGACACCGACCTGTTCGTCGCCAACTACGGCCCCAATGCCCTCTACCGCAACGACCAAGGCACCTTTGCCAAAACATCAACCGGCCTAGCCGATCCGCGCTGGGGCTCTAGTGCCGGCTTCCTCGACTGCGATCTCGACGGCGACCTCGACCTGTTCGTCGCCAACTACGTGCGCTATGCCCTCGACGACGAAGCCATCTGCCAGCAGGGCCCAGTGCGCTCGTACTGCGAGCCCAGCGCGTACGACCCCACCGGCGACCTGCTCTACCGCAACGACGGCAACACCTTCGCCGACATCACCGCGGCGAGCGGCATCGCGCTCAAGGGCAAGGGACTGGGCGTCGCGCTGGCCGACTACGACCGCGATGGCGACACCGACATCTACGTGGCCAACGACGGCACCATGAACTTCCTCTACGCCAACCAGCACGGCATCTTCGCCGAAGTGGGCTTGATTGCCGGCACCCGCTACAACGAGCACGGGCACGCCGACGCCGGCATGGGCGTCGATTTTGGCGACTACGACCGCGACGGCGACGCCGACTTGTTCGTCACCAACTTCGCCTTTGAGACCAACGCCCTCTACCGCAACGACGGCCAAGGCCAATTTGCCGTCGCCACCCAGCGCTTAGGCCTGGCCGATCCATCGCATCACCCCCTCGGCTTTGGCACCAAGTTTTTTGACTACGACAACGACGGCGACCTCGACCTGTTTGCCGCCAACGGCCACGTCATCAACCGCATCGCCGAAGTGGATTCGAGCCAGACCTATCGGCAACCCAACCAGATGTTCCGCAACGACGCCGGCCGCCGCTTTGCCGACGTTTCGGCCGCGCTGGGGCCGGATTTCCAAAGGGCCAATGTCGGCCGCGCCACCGCGGTCGCCGACTACGACGACGACGGCGACCTCGACCTCCTAGTGACGACAGTAGCGGCCCGGCCACGGTTGTTGCGCAACGACGGCGGCAATGCCCATCACTGGCTCCAACTGCTGTTAGTAGGAAAAACCCACCCCGACGCCCTCGGGACGCGGGTGGAGGTCGTCGCCGACGGAATACGCCAAGTACAGGAGCGCCAATCGGGCGGCAGCTATCTGTCCAGCCACGACCCGCGCCTGCACTTCGGACTGGGCACAGCCACCAGCGCCCAAGTGGCAATCTACTGGCCGGACAAGACGCAGCAGATCATAGAGCAGGTCGCGGTCAATCAGGTGCTCAGGGTCGTCCAGCCGGACCCCTAGCGCGGCCCAACGCCTGCCTTTGTAGCTCTTGGTAAAACTGGCGCAAGCGCTCGCGCTCGGCCGGCCAATGCTCAACCGCGCGCTGGAGGACATGCGCCGCTCGGGCCAGATCGCCGATCTGTCCGTACAGGCGCATCATCTCCAGGTACGCTGGCAAGAACTTGGGATGGGCCTTGAGCGCGGCCTCGTAGTAGCCAAAGGCCCCCTCTATATCTCGCTGCATAATCCGCACGTGCGCCAAGTTCATCCACGGCTCGACCTGGCGCGGGGCGTTTTGCGCCACGCGCACAAAAATTTCTTCGCCAGCGGCCAGCTCGCCCAGGGCCGCCTTGACTCCCCCCAAATTTAACCACGCCTGCCAATAGTCCGGATCCTCGGCCACCGCCCGCTCAAACGCCACCCGGGCCCGCTGTTTGTCGCCAGCTTCGGCATACGCATTGCCCAAATTGTAGTGGATGGCCGCATCCCCTTCCATGTCCATCGGCGCCAAGCGGCTATTGGCCGCCCACCCAAAAGCCGCGCAAACAACCACTCCCAACCCCACGTTGCGCCAACAGCCCATCCGTGCCCAGTCCCACAGCACCCACACCCCATAGGCGGCAAAAACCACCAGCACCGGCAGCACCGGCACTCGGTAGCGCGCCGCGACAAAAAACGCAATGACCCCTAGACCATAGCACAGCACGTACAGCAGCGGCCAGGTCGGCCCAACTCGCCGCAGACTCAGCAACATACCCCACAGGGCCAGCGGAGCCACCAAACCAAAGGGGAAGGCAATACCCGCTTTCCACAGGGTCGCCGACAGCACGGCTGAGTACGTGCGCCAGAAGTAAATCGGCTGGTTGCGCCCGCGCTCATCGCCGTGCCAAAACGCCCCCAGCTTGCGCCCCATCAGCCCCAGCCAGCCAACCGGATCGCCGCGGATGTAGTCCCAAGCCCGCGCGGCAAAATAAGCCGACTTAGCCGCTGGCCGCTCAATGCCCTCCCGCGCCGGTTGGGCAACCAAGTCGTCCCATTCCCACCCTGGCCGGATGGCCACAGTCTCCGCATAGCTGGGGTTGTTGCCAATATACAGGTTGATCCCCCCGTTGTAGGAAATCCCCACGCCGTCGCCGCCGATGGCCCAGTTGCGCCAAGCCACCGGCGCGATGGCCAAGACCACTCCGAGTGAGAACGCACCAGCCCAGGCCAGCCGCCGGGGCGGGCCCCACAACAGGACGATCGGCACAGCCGCGGCAAAGACCAGCACGGTCGGCACGGCCAACGCACCAATACCAAAAGCCACACCAGCCCCCAAAAAGCCCCAACGACTCGGGCGCCGCCAGACGCGCAAAAGCACCACTAGGGCCAGCAAATCGACGAAGGCGGCCAGTGAAGCCGGCAACAGCTCGCCGTCAAAAAAGATCAACGTACCGCACAGCGCAGTGCCGATTCCAGCCAGCAACCCCACCACCGGATTGAACAAAGCGCATCCAATCCACCAGCTCATCGCGCAGACCAGCGCCCCTAGCAGGGCCTGCACAAAGCGCACGGCGTAAAAAAAAGACTCGGCAAAAACAATTTTTACCGCCCCGAGGAAGTACGGATAGAGCGGCGGCTGCCAGAACGGCCCCTCGCCGATACCCAACCAGTTGCCGGCAGCCAAGCGCTGGGCGTGGTGTGCGTAGGTCTTGGCATCGACCGCCGGATGGGCAAAAAGCGGACTTGCATCTGCTTCGAGGATATAGGCGACTCGCAGTACGAGGGCACCGGCGAAGACGAGCCAGCCTAAGCGCCAGTCTAAGTTGGCATCGGTGCGCTTATCCATTGAATGTACGATTCATCGTCGGCAGATCGATAACAGCTTCAGCTTCTGTATAGACCGAGGCCACCTTTAAAAGCAGTTGCCTTGACCTTCAATCAGGATCGCCTCCTACTCCATCAAGGCGCACCATTTCCTCGTCTCCTAACTGCCAATCGAACAAATTTAGATTGTCGCGCAAATGGCCCGTTGAGCTGGCCTTGGGGATGACGATCATATCCTTTTGCAAAAGCCACTTCAAGGCCACCTGCGCTGGAGTTTTGCCGTGTCCGTCGGCCACCTGTGCAAGAACCTCGTCGTCGGCCAGTTCACCGCGGGCCAGCGGGCGGTGCGCCGTCAGAACCACGTTGTCGGCGTGGCAATGACGGCGCAGACTTTCGCGGTTGTGGCGCAGATGGTATTCCACCTGATTGGTGCAAATCGGCAAGCCGGTGGCGGCCTGCGCCCGATCGGTCTGCTCAATACTGAAATTGCTAATGCCAATGCTTTTGGCTTGGCCAGCCGCGTGGATTTTTTCAAACGCGGCCAAGGTGCGCTCCACCGGCACCCCCTGACCAGGGCTGTGGATGAGCAGGAGATCAACGTACTCGGTTTGCAGATCGCGCAGAATTTCTTCCATTTGTTCCAAGGTCGCCTCGTACTCCAAGTGCGAATGCCAGATCTTAGACGTGATGAAGAGGCCGTCGCGGTCGGCCCCGACTTCCTTGAGGGCTTGGCCAATGGCGTCTTGATTGTCGTACATCCAAGCCGAATCCAAATGCGTGTAGCCTAGTTCGAGGGCCTCTTTGACCACGTCTTTGCACTGCTGGCCGCGCAACATCCAAGTGCCCAACCCCAACTGCGGAACGGCATGGCCCGAGGCCAAGGTAATATCCGGCGTACTCATGTCGATTGCTCCTTTGCTGAATTGAATAGCTTTATTATTCCCGCGTCATATCGTGCGCTGCGTTCCCGACTCCACGACAAAGGTCTGTTGGTCCTGCTCGCCCAGCACGAGCTCCGGATCAAAAACATGCTCGCCCACACCGGTCAGCCGAAAGTGCTCAATTTTGATCTGCCCATACAAAACAGCAAAAACAATGCGATAGCCCGACGGGTGCTGGGCCATACACACTGTGCCCCAAGCAGCACCATTAGACCAGAAAAAAGTCCCGGGCTTTGCGGCAAAGGCGATAGACTTTGTAACCCCCGAATAATTAAATCCCGTCAGCGCCAGCACCCCGGCCCAAGCCACCATGGCGCGGGCGTAGTGATGGCCGCATTCGGCTTCGTCAAAGGGACTGCGCTTGGCCCCGTCGTAGCGATTGCGAATGTCGCGTATGGTTTGCAGACCGTTTTTGAGCTGCCCCTCGTAGAGCATACCAATAGCCGCGGTGTATTCAAAGCCGGTCATCACTTCGGTGAAATAGGGAAATGGGTTGTCGGGCCGCTCGCCGGGATAGCTCGCCATCAGCAAAGCCGACTCATCGCCCAAAGCATAAGAGCGCATGCAGTTGAAGTGATCGGTCAGTTGCTTGCGGTGGTTGTACTTGCGGATGCTTCTCAGGGTTTGGCGCACATGGGCGCGTTTGGTCAGATAGCCCAAGCCGCAGACATGGGCGAAAAACTGGCCAACGAGCTGATCGACCAGACAACCCCGGCCGAGTTGATAATCGGGATCGGACAGTTCGGCCGCGCCCATACTCAGCCGCAACGCGGCGGCTACTTGCTTGGGCGGCTCAATGCGATGCTCGTAGTATTCGCCATTGAACAACTGCTCGTCGATGTACGCGCGGCCACTCTCGTAGAGCCGCCGGCAGGTCTGGGCAAAGTCGGACTCGCCCAGATAGGTCGCCATCTCCTCGCCAGCGCGTAGAGCACCCAGATACCAGATGCCCATTTGTGGATTAGGGCCGTAGTATTCGACATCCATGGTATTGTGCTGACAGCCTTCCATAACGCCGTCGCCATCGCCGTCCCAACCCCCTTTGATCCAGCAAAATTCAACGGCCTTTTTAACCTTGGGCCAAATGGATTGGAGGAAGGCATCGTCGCCGCAAAGCTGCCAGTCGCGATAGGCTTTCATAATACAGCCCATCTGACCGTCAGCCGCGGCTTTGCCAAATTCACGGGCGCGACTGAGCGGCAAATGGACGCGAAAGTTCATCATGCCTTGGTCGTCGGTGGCGTGGTTGAATTCGGTGTCGCGCATCGTCCGCGCCAACTCGCCAAAGAGGAACGCCGTACTTTGTTCGTAATTCCACACATGCGTACAGGAACCCATGCAGCAGCCGTCGTGATCGTTGTAGCCCTCCCAGCCAAACAACCGGCCATCGGGCGTGCGGAAGCACGTTTGCGTCCGCAGGGTGCTGAGATTGAACAGGGCGGCTTCCTTGACGACCTCGGGCAGGTCGCTGGTGGCGAAGGCTTGGACAAAGCGCACGGTCTGTTGTTCGAGCTTTTTGAGCCGCGGCGCGGTTTGGCCAACCACATCCCACGCATCGCCATAGTGCAGCGCATAGTAGTTGCCAATGTAGGGCTCGTCGGCTGGCGACCAGGTGTGCCGATTGGGAAAGTGCCAAGCCAACAAAAAGGTGATCGTCTTGTGGGCGCGGGGCAAAATGTGGGTGCGCACCGCCAGGGACGCACTCGGCATGTCGGCGCCGGCGCCGGGGCGCTCTTCGACGCGGCCATCGGCGGCAAAGTCGTCCCAAAAGTCGAGCAGCGATGTGCCCCAGCCGGCTTTTTTCCACGCCGTGCGATAGGTAATACCGGTTTTGGCCGTGGTGGTCAGGGCCATCGTGCCATAGCTGATGGCCGTCGGATCAACCCCTGCGCTGTCCATGAAAATGCCCTGACAGTGCGCTGTCTGGCGCCAGCGATTGCGATTGGCCTGGGCTAGCTGTTCCACGCCATCGTTGCCAATAAAATTGGGCAGCGAGCCGCACACCGCGGCCAGGACGCGCTTGTTGGTCCGATTAGTCAGCGTATAGCGCAGCACCGCGATCGGGATCCCGCTGTCGTCGGCGTTGGCCGGAATGAGCGGATTGAACGCTTCGAGACAAACCGCGACTGGAACGCTCGGATCGGATAGCTGGACTTGGGCCAGCGGATAGGCCGCGGCAAACGCACACTGGGCAAAGCGCGGCAAGCCGTGATTGGTCGCCATACTACCGCTCGCCCCTTGGTATTCGGCTCCATCTATCGGCCCTTCGAGGGCCCGGGCAACGGCTGGACCGCCAGCAGGTTTGGCGTACAGGGCAAAAAATGGGCCGCCTTCGCGGCTCCCTTCGCGCTTGGGGACAAACCCCTTGGCCGGGCGGTTCATCAACTCCCAGTCGCGCAAATCCCCGCGTCCGCCCAGCGAAACAGTGCCCGTGCCAATGCCGCCAATGGGCATGGCAATGTTGGCGAGGTGATCCCGATCGTAGTGCTTGAGCATCGGCCAATTGGACATAGTGCGTACTCCTCGGTGTGATGGATGGATCAAAATGGGCTTCTAAGGCGTTGGGGCCGCGGCGTCGATCAGCCCTTGCTGTTTGAGCTCAGCCCAATAATCGGCGGGAATCGCCCGCGCTAGGCAATCTACATTGGCGGCCACTTCGGCAACCGTCCGCGCCCCGGGAATGACGGTCGCCACCGCCGGATGCCCAAAGGGAAATTGCAGGGCCGCAGCCGCTAAGGGCACCTCGTGCCGCGCCCCGACCGCCTCAATGCGGCGCACCTGCTCCAGCACATCTTCCGACGCCGGCGCGTAGTTGTAGTGCGCACCTTCCACCGCTCCGCTCGCTAAAATCCCCGAATTGTACGGCCCGCCAATGACAATTCGCACCCCCTTTTCCAAGCACAGGGGCAACAACTCGCGCAGCGATTCCTGCTCCAGCAGCGTATAGCGGCCAGCCAGCAAAAAGGCGTCGAAATCTCCAGCGCGGGCAAAATCGGCCAGCATCTGCCATTGGTTCATGCCCAAGCCGAGCGCCTTGATTACCTTTTGCTGCCGCAACTCGTCGAGCGCGGGATAGGTTTCGGCCATCACCTGATCGAAGTACCCCCGCTCGCCCGGCGTCCAATCCGGCGCAATGCTTTTCGACTCGTCTGGGTCGTGAATAAACACCAGGTCGAGGCGATCTATTTTGAGCCGCGCCAAACTCCCCTCAATCGAGCGCAGCACGGCGTCGCGCGAGAAATCGAAGTAGCTGGTCAGTTCGGGCGCATCGACGAACAGCTCGACATAGTCGTCGCCGGGTTTCCGCTCGACCAACGTATAGCCGACTTTCGAGGACAGGACTAGCTCGTCGCGGTTGTAGCGCGCCAGCCCCGACCCCAGGCGCGTCTCGCTTAGGCCGTAGCCATACAGCGGCGCGGTGTCGAAGTAGCGCACCCCAGCCGCAAAAGCCGCGTCTAGCACATCGAGTCCTTCTTGCTCGCCGAGCACCGAGTACATATTGCCAAAGGTCGTGCCGCCCAGCCCCAAGCGCGTTACCTCCAAGCCATGCGGCCCAATTTTTTCTCTATCCCCTGCTCGCATTGTTACCTCCTTTAAAGTCAGTGGCCACGACTAATAAATCGGAATCCGATTGCCGGTCTCGCCAGTGATATAGTCGAACAGCACCCAGAATCCCGAGACAAAAATGTGCCCCAAAATCAACCCCAAGAACAAAGGCCGCAGCTGCCTATAGAGCGTTACACCACCGTATTTGAGCACCAGCGCCTTCAAGACCCAGCCGATGAAAATGCTGAACCACGTCCAGATGATCGTCAGGGTCGCGCCAATGGGGAAGCCGAGGTAGTGTACCGGCCACCAGAGAAAGTGGTGCCGCGCGTACATCAACAGCCCCATGATCCCGGCCCCGATCCCGGCAAACAGAAAGCGCGGCCCGATCTCGTCAAAATCGCTTAGGGGATGCCGCGGATTGGCGATTTTGTAGGCCGAGTCGCCGTGGATGATTTCGCCGAAGCGGTTGTAGAACCACCAGTCCAAATTGATCCCGCCATACTGGTATCCCATCCACACCACCATCCATATCGAACCAGCCAAGCCGACCACAATCGAGAGCATCAAGGCCCAAAACAGCGGCCGCCCGCGCACTCGGCCAATATCGGCCAGCTTGAGGCCATTGATCGCCGAGGCCATCACCATAGTCCGCAAATCGCCCGCCCAGCTAAAGGTCATGCCCAAACTCACCAATCCCGACGGCCCAATCGCCTCCGTGCCCACCGCGTCAATCACAAACGGCTGCGCCGTCATCTGCGCGCGCGCAAACCCCAACCCCCCCTCGGCGACGATCCGCGTCAGCCCATAAAAAATGCAGAAGGCGACAAAAAGAAAAAACAGCGCAACCCACCACGGCACACCCGATAGAATCAACCAGCCGGTAGCGTATGCACTGGCCAAAACCAAGACCATCAGCGCCGCCCGATACGAGAGAATCTCCTGCGAATCGTCCAGTCCTCCCTCGTCGTACAGCGCCTTGCGCCAGACCTGCCGCAGATAGCCGCGACTGTTCCACAGCCCGTAGAGCACCAGCACCAGCATGGCCCCCATCCCTTGGTAGGACACCGACATCGAGCCTTCCATAAACAGGTCGCGGCGGCCGGGCAGCGAATAGCCGAGGACGTTTTCAGTGGTGATCTGCCCCTTGGTCAATAAGTGGAAAAGCCAAATGCTCAACCCCACGTCTAGGCTCAAAAAGTACGCCAGTCCTAGCGCGACAAAGTTCACGTTGGTCGTCAGATTCAGCGCGTGGTTAAACAGCGAGACGCTGTTGCGCAACTGTATGGCCGGGATAAAGGGGAAATAGTGATTTAAGGCGTTGGTACTGTACAGCAAAAAGGGCAGCGCAAAGCCAATCCACAACAGCGGCCTTTTGAACAGCGGCCCGATGATCGACCCGCTCTTGCCTTCTTCGGTCAGATCAATGGGTAGCTGCAACAGCGGGAAGGTCAAGCGGTCGTAATCGACCCACTGCCGACGGACGATCGACGCAATGGCAATCATCATCAGGTAAACTGCCAAAATAAACGACACCCAAGCCGCCAGCGGTACCAGCCAATGTTCCCAAGGGATGGGCTGTCCCTTGGGCAGGCCCTCAAAAAAATACTTGATCGCGTCTGGGTCCTGCGGCACCATCCACTCGCGCACGTAAGGATGCAGCAGTTCCGACCAGTTGTTCTCGGGCGTGGCGTAGTAGTAGATGTTGGGCAACATCGCGATCAAGTTGCCGGTAAAACCCCAGGTGGGAATGGCCGAGCCAATGATCATCATCGCGTAAATGACGATCAATTCAGCGCGATTGAAGCCCCAAGAACGGCGCATTAACTTGAGCGCAGGATTGATAAAAGCCACCACCAGAAAAAACAGGAAAACCGCGCCGGCGGTGATGTAATCGGAGGACATGCCCGCGGTGGCCATCGCTAGCCGGGCGTAGGCGAAGAACATGTTGATCGCCAGCGAGAGCAACGCGCCCACGGCAAACGAGCGATAGGTAAAATTACCGGGCATTAGGGCATTTTAGGACATTATCTATTGCGGCGCAAACGCCCGGCTAGTTGTGGCTGACTCAACCGCATTCTATACTTAGCACTCCCTCATTCACAGCAAAGGATACCCTATGGCAGCACTCAAAGTCGGCATCATTGGCCTCGGTGGCATCGCCCGCTCCCACTGTGATGCCATCGCTCATCTCGACCAAGTAGAAGTAATAGCAGTCGCCGATCTGTTAGAAGCAAAGCGGCGCGAGTACATGGACAAATACCACATCCCCAAGGGCTACTCAACGCACCACGAACTCTTGCAAGATGCCGATGTCGATGCGGTTGCCGTCGTGCTCGGGCACCAACTCCACCACCAACTCACCATCGACGCTTGCCGCGCCGGCAAGCACGTGCTCGTCGAAAAGCCCATGGCCATCAACCTAGCGCAATGCGACGCCATGGTCGCCGCCGCTGCCGAGCACAAGGTCAAGCTGATGGTCGGGCTGTCGCAGCACTTTTACAGCACCAGCCTCAAGGCCAAGGAAATCCTCGACTCCGGCCAACTCGGCCCGGTGATTACGGCTGTCAGCTACATGTCAAAAAACTGGAATTTCGCCGGCCGCCGGCCCCAATACCGCAGCCGCTTTCACGGCGGTGGCATGTGGTTGACCAACGGCGTTCACGTCGTCGATCGACTCACATGGGTGATGGCTTCGCAAGCCGCGTCGGTCTCGGCCGCCATCGGCACTCGCGCTCACTACCAAGCCAGCGACGATTCAGCCACGGCCTTTATCCGCTACAAAAACGGCCTCGCCGGCACGGCCGTGGCCATAGGCTACGCGGACGGAGCGCCGAATTTTGAATGCCAAGTCATTTGCGCCAACGGCTCGTTGCGCTTCAGCCAGCACGGCGAGAAGTACGTCAAAGTAGGCCAAGGCGATACGTGGGAAGATGTCCCGTTTGAAGACGCGCCGACCGAAATGTACCACGAGTGGCAGCACTTTGCCGAGGCCATTGCGCTCAACATCGAGCCGCCAACCCACGGCCAATACGGGCGGCACATCATGGAAATCCTCTTCGCCGCCGAAGCCTCGTCCCTCACCCGCCGCGAAGTCAAAATTGGCCGCCGCCCGCACTGGCAAACCCAGACTTCTGGCTCGCCTGTAACCACTGAACACGGGTGGATTTAAGCCCTAGCACTCCAGCGGCGTCATATCCCCGGCCTGCGCCACTTCCTCTAGCTCGGCCACGCTCGCCGCACCGCTGGACACGGTCGCGACCCGCTCATCGGCCAAAACCCAGCGAAACGCGCTCTGCGGCAGCGTGGACTCCTCTTGCTCTAACCGGGCGATCGTCGCCCAAGCGCGGCGGCACTCTTCCTCACCCTCAAACCGACGCTCCACCGCCGTGCGCTGGTCCTTGCCAGCGACGTACATCCCCCCAGCCAGCACGGTCGCCAACACCACACCCATATCGCTTTGCGCGGCGGCCGGCAAGACTTGCTCCGCCGCTAACTGCACACAGGGATGGTAGTCGTGGTAGCACAGCACCGCGTCGAATTCGCCGGTCGCTGCTAGCTGCGCCAGCAGGGGAATGGCCCGACCCGTCACGCCAACAAAATCGCACAGCCCTTGTTTTTGCGCGGCGCGCAACCCCTCTAGGGTTCCGCCCTTTTCCACAATCCGCTCCCAGCCCGCCCTATTCACTTCGTGGATTTGCGCCACCGTCAGTTTCGTTAGACCCAGCAAGGCCAAGCTGCGCTCCAAACTCTGTAAGACCGAATCGCGCCGATAGTCAAAGCCTTCCGGTTTAAACCCTACTTTAGTCGCCAAATAAAAGGGGCGGCACTCCCCGGCTAGTGCCTTGCCCAGCAGTTGTTCGCTCGCTCCGTAGAGTGGTGCTGTGTCGATGTAATTGCAGCCCAAATCCAACGCACGCCGCACAATTGCCCGGGCGTTTTCCTCGGCGTGCTCTAGATCTTGGCCTCCCAAGTAGGCCCCACCCAAGCTGACCACACTCACCTGCAATTGTGTGCGCCCAAATCGCCGATAGCGCATGGTTGTTCTCTTTTTAAAAGGTCATCGGCGGCGGTAAACTTCCCGTCGGTGCGCGATTCGTACCACGAGTACTACAAGCTCGCTAGCCAGTACCGCGTACACAATGCGATAGTCGCCATAGCGCAAGCGTCGAAGTCCGCGGTATTCCCCTTTCAGTAGAGTCCCCGAGAGTGGATGTTCTTTTAAACTGTTGATGACCCTCTCAATATGCAGGCGATCGCGGTGCGCAACACGCGCCAACTCTTTGACGGCACTGCGCTTAATCCGAATTGCGTAGCTCATGCCGGACCTGATCCCAATCCAGCGCCGGGTCGTCAGGGTCGTGCAGCCGCTCCAAAGCTAGGCTGAGGTCGTCGAGATCCTCTAGGTATCGCTCCAATGCCTGGCGAATAATGTCGGCGCGGCTCTGCTTGAGCTCCGTAGCGGCCTCGTCTAGCGCTTTGGCTAGGCCGTCGGGTACGCGAGCGGTTATCTGGTGCATGAGGTTGTTCTCCTACTCTCCTAACGGATGTTACGCAGTCGTCGTTACTCACCTATTGTAATTGCTCGTGCTACTCTCCCCCCCTACCCTTCCACCGGCTCCAGCCCGAGCAACACCAAAAGCCAGGTGTTGTGCCAGTAGGCGCTGTTGATATAGGGGTTTTCCGCCGACGGCCAGTTCTTCCAGTAGGTCTGGTTGTGCGGAATGCGGTGATACCACTGCACAATGGGGATGGACGGCAGCTCGGCCAGCCAGATTTCCATCGCCTCGCGAAAGAGCATTTTTAGCGCCGGGTCGTCGGGTGACGTCTGCCCCATTTTATCGACCAGCGCGTCAAACTCTGGATTCGACCAGCGCCAAAACCGCTCGGAGTGGGTGCCGGTGGGGCGGACAAAGCGGCTGTGATAGAGCCGCAACGTGAAGTACGGATCGCGCACGCTGGCGCCGTTGCCCATCAAAAAAGCCCGCGCCGCGCCCTGCGCCATGCGCGAAAACGCATCGGGCGTCATGCGGAAGTCGGCGTCGAAGCCCGCCCGTTCCAACTGCGCGACCAAAACCGGCGCTAAGTCGGTAAAAATATCGAAAATGTCGATGACAATTTTGAGCCGCTCGCCCTCTTTGGCCCAGAAGCCCTCGGCGTCCTGGCGCCACCCCTTGCGCTCCATAATCGCCGCGGTCTTGGCCGGATCGTGGACGCCGATCTCGTACTTTTCGACCAAATCTTGAATCGTATCGGTATATTGGCGGATAGGTGGGAAATCCGCCAGCGGCAGATGCGATTTAGTTCCCGCGCCCTGCCAGCCAATGGCCACCAATTGGTCGCGGTCGATGGCGTAGTTGATGGCGCGGCGGATTTCCGGATCGTCAAACGGCGGCTCCAAATTGTTGAACCCCAAGCACACCGGCCACCAGTCGAGATACCCCAGCGGCAACTGGCGCCCGGTCCAAGTAGAGACGTTGGGATTGGCGTCGAGAATCGACTGCATGTTCGGCGGCCGAATGTCGAGGCAGGTGTCCATGGCGTTGGAGATCAAATTCTGCACCCGTTTGGTCTCCTCCATGTGCGTCAGGTAGATGATGCGCTCCACGGCCGGCGGCTGATGAAAGCCCGTCTTTTGCGCCCACCACCCCGGCCGCAAATCCCACACCCGCTGCGCCGGCACCGAGATAAAAATCTCGTACGGGCCACTGGTCACCGGCCAGCCCTTGTCCGGGTCGAAGTTACTAAACGTCTGCGGGTCTTGGCTTTCCCACACGTGCTTGGGCACAATCGGGATGCCGTTGTCGAAATTGTTGGTAAAGTAGCTAAAGACAAAGCGCGGATTGGGCTTAGTCAGCGCGATTTTAGCGGTGAGGTCGTCGTCAGCGACAGCGCTTTTTACCCAGGTCTGCATGTCGGTAGAAAAAGACAGATGCGGCGCGTTATCCTTGAGCATGTTGATCGTAAAGACCAAGTCGTGCGCCGTCCACGGTTGCCCATCGCTCCACTCGACGCCCGCGCGGATGTCGATGGTGACCTCGCTGTAGTCGTCGTTGTACTCGTGTCCAGTAGCAAGCCAAGGGATGATGTTGTCGGCTTGCTGGCTGTAGGCGTTGTAGAAGTACAGCGGCTCGTACTGAAAGTTCCAACCGGTCTTGGAAACGCCGGTCAGCAAAAACGGGTTAAACGAATTGTAGTCCTTAATCTGCCCGCTACAGTCCTGCAAGCTGGAACAGTCCATGATCAAGGTGCGGCTGCGCGGCACATTCTTGTGCCCTTGGTCTCCACAGCCGACCGCTAGTACGCCCACTAAGCACAACAACAGGCCCTGCATCGCATTGCTCCAGAAAGTTATTTTTGTGCGTCGGCCGCAGCCGAAAACACTTCGTTTAAATCGCCACTTGCCAACACCGGCGCCTCGGCGTGCAAAAAACAAGCCACCGCCCGCTCGGCTTCGGGCCGGTAAAACGGCGGCGCAGCCGCACACCGGGCCATCGCTTGGGGACAGCGCAGCACGTAGCGGCAGCCAGCGGCCACCTCTTCGGCCGCGATAGCCGCTATATCGACCACTTCTTTTTCTTCTACCGCTTCGTCGATCCACTCGCGGCCCGGCTCGGGCACGGGAATGGAGTGAATTAGCTCGCGCGTATAGGGATGCTGCGGGTTTTTGATCACCTTCTCGGTGTGGCCGGCTTCAGCCACGGCCCCGTGAAACAGAACGACGATGTTTTCGCTGACTTGGTACGCCGTGGTAAGGTCGTGGGTGATGTAGATGAAGGAAATGCCGAAATCCCGATAGAGCGCGTGCAGGGTCGAGAGAATGGTGGCGCGCAGCGAAGCATCGACCATCGACACCGGCTCGTCGGCGATGATCAGCTTGGGCTTGAGCAACAGCGCGCGCGCAATGGTAATGCGCTGGCGCTGCCCGCCCGAAAGCTGGTGCGGGTAGCGACCCAGCGTTTCCTCGGGCCGCAGCCCGACCGTCTGCAAAGCCTCGCGGATCTTGTCGTACGCATCGGCCTTGGAAGCGGCCAAGCCGAACTTCCGCACCGGCGTCGTCAGGATGTGATCGATTTTGTAAAAGGGATTGTACACTTCAAAGGGATCTTGGAAAATCGCCTGTACATCCTTGCGGAATTGCCGCCGCTGCTCCTTTTGCAGTTGGTGGACATCGCAGCCTTGGTAGCGCACCTCGCCGGCAGTGGGAGCGAGCACCCCGAGCAACATGCGGGCGATGGTAGTCTTGCCGCTGCCCGACTCGCCGGCAATCGTGGTAAAGGAGGGCTGGTCGGCGTCAATCGACAGGGAAAATTCGCTGACGGCTACCGTCTCGGTACTGGGGCCGAAGCGCTGGCCGCCGCTGCGGAAAACCTTGCGCAGGTGGCGCGCCTCAAGAAGCGGGGGCATCGGCGTCCTCCTCGTGCAATAAACACGACGCTAAGTGGTCGGGGGCCACTGTTTTCAAAGTGGGTATGCGCTGGCTGCACTGGGGCATGGCCTGGGGACAGCGCGGGTGGAACAGGCAGCCCGACGGCGGCTCCAATAACGACAGCGCGACCCCGGGAACGCCCTTGAACTCGCCTTTGGTCTCAAACGAGGGAATGCTGGAAATTAGCAGTTGGGTGTAGGGATGTTGCGGGTTGTGAAAAATATCCTCAACCCGACCCACCTCGACCAATTTGCCGCCGTACATAATGCCCACGCGCTCGGCAAACTGCGCCATCAGGCCCATGTCGTGGCCCACCAACAGCACGGTGGCATTGAGCTGGTGTTGGAGTTGGCGCAAGGTCTGCATGATTTGCCGCTGCACCACCACGTCGAGGGCCGAGGTCGGCTCGTCGGCCAAGATGAGCTGCGGATTGAGCGAGATAGCTTGGGCGATGCAGGCCCGCTGCTTCATGCCGCCACTCAATTCGTGCGGATAAAGACCGGCCACTTCGGGCTTCAGCCCGACCTTGTCCAACAGTTCGATGGCGCGCTCCATTTGCGCGGGCTTGGGCGGCGGCCGATCGGTAGCGTGCTCGCGCATGGTCAGCATGAGCTGTTCGCCAATTCTCATCACCGGATTGAGCGAGTTCATCGCGCCCTGCGGCACCATCGCCACCCGCTTGAGCCGGGCTTGCCGCACTTGCTCGCGGTTGAGTTGGATCAGATCGGTGCCGTCGTCTAAGGTCGCGCTGCCACCGGCGATCAGGCCCGGGGTCTTAATCATCCGCAACAGCGCCAAAATCAACGTGGTCTTGCCGCTGCCCGACTCGCCGACCAGGCCAAAACGCTCGCCTTTGTACAGGGTCAGATCGACATTGTTGACCGCTCGGGCAATACCGCGTCGGGTCTCAAAGTGGACTTCCAAGCCGCGGATGTCCAGCAGCGCCTCTTTGGCGGCCGTGCTCATACGGCCTTGCGCTGTTTGGGGTTGGCCAGTTCGTCTAAGCCCGCCGCGGTCATCAACAAGCCGACGAAGATCACGCCAATAAAGAGAATGGGAATCGCCCACCACCACCACATGCCGCGGATGAGCGCACTAAACGTAATGGCCCAGTAAATGGTCATGCCGACTGTTGGATCGTTTTGCGGCCCCAAGCCGAGTGCCTCTAGGCCAATCGACGAGAGAATCGCCCAGTTGACGGCATTGGTGAAATTGGCCGCCAGGTAGGGCAGCAGATTGGGGAAAAGCTCCTTCCAAATGATCTCGGCGTTGCTCATGCCGTTGAGCTTGGCCATCTGCACATACGCCCGCTCGCGCATGGTCAAAACCTGCGAGCGGATCGTCCGCGTCGGCCACATCCAAGCCAGCGAAGCCACCACCAAGGCCATGATATTGACGCTGATTTCCTCGCGAATTGTCGAGGCAATCGAGACCAGCACCACCAAGCCGGGCACCGTCAGCAGCGTATCCACCAAGCCGCGGATCACCGTGTCTATTTTGCCGCCCATATAGCCGCTGGTAAAGCCGAGGAAAATGCCCAAGCCAAGCCCTACCGTGCCAGCCAACAGACCAATCCGCATAGTTAGCGGCACCCCTACCACCATCACGGCGAGGAGATCGCGGCCGGAGTCGTCGGTGCCAAAAGGGTGTTCCAGCGAGGGCGCTTGCCGCGGCTGCGTGGCCAGCGGCTGGGCCTTTGAAGTATCGACAAAAATCGGCCCCAACACCCCAAACAGCACCACCAGCAGAATCATGCACAGGCCGGCCGCCAGCATCGGGCTTTCGCGCAAGTAGTAGAGAATTTGGTCTAAGCGGTGCATGGCTAGTGGTGGCGGCTGTGGGAAATCCGCGGGTCGAGCAGCGGATAGAAGAAGTCCATCAGCATGGTCACCAAGCCGATGGACATGATGAGAATGAGCACCACGCCGTTGATAACGGTGTAATCCGAGGCCTGAATGGCCTGAAAGAGCACGGTGCCGATTCCCGGATAGGCAAAAATCACCTCGACGATGACCTGCCCGGCGACCACGTTGGCCAGCGACAGCCCCAAGGCGGTAAGCTGTGGCAGCAGGGCGTTGCGCAGACCGAAGCGGAAGAAAATCGTCCGGTTGCGCAGACCATTGGCCTCGGCCAGCGTAATGTAATCCTCGCCCGAGGTCGTAACCATCATTCCGCGCATCCCCAGCGCCCAGAAGCCGACCTGCTGCAAGACAATGGCCAGCGCCGGCAAAATCGAATGGTGCAGCACATCGAGGACAAACGAGAGGTTAAAAATCGCCAACATGCCCGGCGAGTACCCACCCGAAAGCGGAAAGAGGTTTAGCTTGAGGCCCAATAGATAGAGCACAATTAGCCCCAACAGATAGGGCGGGATCGCCGACAAGGTCATCATCGGCACCGCCAAATTGCGCATAAAGCGCGGGGCCGACGGCCAAGCCGCTAGCGCCCCCAAGAGCGTGCCCAAGGCAAACCCGATCAGCACGGAAATGATCATTAGCCCAATGGTCCACGGGATGGCATTGCCGATGATTTGCCCGACGCGGGCCGGATAGTTGGCCAGCGAATAGCCCAAGTCGAGCGTAAAGGTGTCGCCGAGAAAGTTGAAGTATTGGATGTGGAGCGGCTTGTCGAGGCCGAACTTGGCCTGATAGGCCTTTACCATCGCCTCAATGCCGTCTTGGCGCAATCCGCCGCTAGCCGCTAGCTGGCCGAGCTTCTCGCGGATCGGGTCGCGGCCCGTGCCCAGCCGCGGCACGAAGAAGTTCACGCTCGCCGCCGCCCACACTACGATCAGGAAAAGGGCGACCCTTTTGACGACAAAATTCCAAGACATGAGGATATGCGGGTGAATTGGGAAAAGCCTTAAAGCTAGGGGATAAACAGCGCCGCGTCAATTGTCCCCACGCTTTACCACCACCGCCTCATCAACCGGCAAATCCTCCAACCGCGCCGCCGCGCCATCGGGCCACAGCACCTCTAAGCGCTCGACGCGCTCGGCCTGGCCCAAGCCAAAGTGCAAGCGCACGTCGCTGTGGCCCAAATAACTCGCGGCTCCACCGACCGACCGCACCTGCGTTCGCCCACCCGCCACCAGCCGCACCCAAGTGCCAGCCGTCGGCGGTTCGACTTGCACCACCAGATAGCGACCCATGCGCGTCTCATTGCGCAAGAGCGTCGGGCTGTCGTCGATGTTGGTCGCCAACAAATCGACATCGCCGTCTTGGTCGTAGTCGCCGCTGATGGCCGCCCGGCTCGACTTTTGCACCTGGAGCCCGGGACCAGCGTCTGCCAGCAGCGAAAACGCGCCCGCCCCGGCGTTGGCAAAAAGCTGGTTGCGCTGGGCGTACGCGCCCCCGCTGCTGGCGTCATCGACTTGGGGATAGACGTGGCCATTAGCCACGAATAGGTCTAAGTCGCCGTCGAAATCAAAGTCGAAAAAACGCGTCCCCCAGCCGAGGTAGCCCACGCTCGGGGCGGCCAAGCCGCGCTCGCTCGTAGCGTCGATAAACACCCCGCCGCCCGCGTTCAAATAGAGCGTGTTGGTCTCGCCGTAGAAGTTGGTCACATACAGGTCCAAGTCGCCGTCGCCGTCGCAATCGCCCGCATCCACGCCCATGCTCGCCTCCAGCTCGCCATCGCCGTTGTAGGCCACCCCGGCCGACAAGCCGATGTCGGCCAAACGACCGCCGTCGTTGCGGAACAGCACATTGGGCGTCTCGTCGTTGGCGACGAACAAATCCAAGTCGCCGTCGCCGTCAAAGTCTGCCGGCACTACGCCCAAACCATAGTAAAAATTAGCCGCGGCCACGCCGGATGCGACCGTAACATCGGCAAAGGTCTCGCCATCATTGCGGTAGAGCCGATCCCGCCCGCCGGCCATGCCCTGGGGGCCGCAAAAAACCCGCAGCCCCCCCAAGTAGATGCAGGGGTCTTCTAACCCTGGGTCTTGCAGCATCGGCTCGATGTCGAAGACCACGTAGTTGGCCACGTAGAGGTCGAGGTCGCCGTCGCCATCGTAGTCGAAAAACGCCGCGCTGGCACTGAAATCATCGCCCGCAACCCCAGCCAGCGCTGGACCCGCGGCAAAGGTGCCATCGCCGCGATTGCGATAGAGCGCATTGGCCCCGTAGTTGGTCACATACAGATCGCCCTGCCCGTCGCCGTCGTAATCGCCCACCGCCACGCCCTGGCCCCAACTGCGATCCTCGACGCCAGCTCCCAGCGGCGCGAAGACGCCGCCATCGTTGCGGTAGAGCGCATTGCCCGGCCCCGCATTGTAGGTGGCATAGGTCGAGCCGTTTATTACATAGAGGTCGAGGTCGCCGTCGCCATCGCAGTCGAAAAACGCCGCGCCGCTGCCGGTAGATTCGAGGATAAAGCGCTTGTCTGGGCCGCCGTTGACAGTGGCATAGTCCAGACCAGCTTCCCGCGTCGCATCGACGAAAAAGGCCACAGCCTCGGCGCGGGCGGCGAGCAACAACAAGGCGACCAGCAGAGAAGCGCAGAGAAGCGCAGAACTTGGAATTTTGCGACGCGGCATAGACTTAGCGGGCGCAGCGGAAGCCTATGGTGTTGCCCTTAATGTACGAATGCGAGTCCTTGGTGTTGGTCCGCTTGTTACACTGAGTCAAGGTCGGGCCGTTGACCCACGATCCGCCGCGCAAGAACTGCATTTTATCGCCTCCCTGCGTCCACTCCCACACATTGCCGCCCATATCCAACAGCCCAAACGGGCTCGCGCCACCCGGAAAGGACCCCACCGGCGCGGTCCGCCCATAGCCGTCTTGGTCGCCAAAGATATTGGCCCGTCCCACCTCAAAGTCCCCGCCCCACGGGTACTTGAGCTTTTCAGGTCCGGCACAGGCCAACTGCCATTCCTCCTGCGTTGGCAGGCGCTTGTCCGCCCACTGGCAATAGGCCATCGCTCCATACCACGACACCTCAATGACCGGATGCCGCGCAAACCCCTCTTTGACCTGGTACGCGCCTTTTTCCTCCACCAGCGCCGTATAGCGACTGCCCAATTCCACCCAGTACACGCCCTCCACCTTGGCATTGCCCTGCTCGGTTAAAAACGCGGCGTACTCTTGGTTAGTCACCTCGTATTTATCTATGTAAAAGCGGTGATCCGCCCCCTCGATCTTTACCATCGGCCCGCCCTTGGGAGCGTCGGTCGCCCAAGCCGCGGCCACAACGGCCACACCCAGCGCAATCCCGCAAAACACCCGCATCATCTTAGCTCCGGCCCATCCAGCGCGTATTCCCGCACCATCTGGGCAAATCCATCCGCGGCAAAACTCGGTCCAATCCGCACTCCATCCGCGGCCACGGCGGCTTTTACCTCGTCCTTGGCATTGCCCAGCAACACCCCAATCCCCGCCGCACGCAACATCGGCAAGTCGTTGTCTGCGTCCCCTACCGCCAAGACGCGATCGATGCGCCCCCCTATCCGCTCAGTAAGCGTCAGCAGGGCCACCCCCTTATTGACGCCCCGCCGCATAAATTCCACCCGATCGGGAATCGCCCACGCTATATAGACCCGATCGCCGCACAGCGCCTTAATATCGGCGATGTGCTGCTCCCGCCGCGCCGGATCGACCTCCAACATGAGCTTGGGCGGCGCACCCAACTCGCCGCTTTGGCAACGCGCGTACAAATCGACGTCGAGCACCATGCCCGGCCCTCTGAGTGCTTCGAGGTGATCGATGGGCCGGACGTGCCGGTACTCCTCGACAATCCCGGCGTCCGTGCGTTCACATAGGCAGTACATCAGGTTTAGTCCCGCGGTGCGCCCGTATTCGACTATTTGGGCAAAGGACTCCTCATCCAACCGCTCCTCGTGCAGCACCTCTCGCTCCCCCCCTACTGCCGGCCCGAGCATCACCGAGCCATTGTAGCCAGCCATGTACAGGGCCGGTGCCAGGGTTGGATGCGACTCAAATGGGTGCTGGATGCGCAGGATGCTGCGCCCAGTAACGCTGGCTATGGGGATGCCGCGCTCAACTAGCTGCTCGAGCGCCGCCGCCGCCGAAGCCGCCAGCCGCCCTTCGGGGTCGAGTATGGTACCGTCGAGGTCAAAAGCCACTAGGTCGATCATCATTCCTCCTGTTGCAAAATTTGCAAACGCGCGTGCGCATGGGCCAGCCGCTGCGCCTCGCTCGCGTCGCCTGCGGCCAACGATGCGTACGCGCGCCACTCAGCCCGCGCTTGGTCGGGGTCGAAGCGCTCGTAGGTCGAGGCGAGATGGAAGCGCCATAGCGCCCGTTCGGGTTCGAGCCGGACCGCCTCCTCCCCGGCCTGCACAGCCGCGGTCAGCAAGCCCAACTGCCGATAGACATCGCCCAACGCCGCGAACAGCTCGGCGTGCTGCGGATGCGCAACCGCGCCTTCTTTGAACACCTGTACGGCCGCCCGCAGCCGCCGCTGATGCACGTACAGCCCGCCTAGTTTCACCGCCGCGTCCCCTGCGGCACCGCCCAGCTCGATCGCCGCCTTAAACGCCTCTTCCGCCGCGTTGAGTGCCCCCATGCGGCTGTGGATGATGCCGATACTTACTTGGACGGCCGCATTGCCGGGCTGTCGGTTGGCCAACTCGGCAAACGCGGCGAGCGCCGAGTCCAGCCGCCCCTCGGCGCTGTGGATCAAGCCAAGATAGCGATAAACCGAGTACAGGTTGGGATCGGCCGCCCGCGCCCGTTCAAACTGCGCCAGCGCCCCCCCGCCATCGCCTTCCTCCCACAGCAGCCGCCCCAGCTCGTAGTGCAAGACGGCTTCTGCGCCGTCGGCTAAGCCCTCGACGAGCGCGGCGCGGGCCAGTTGTCGTTGCCCGGCCTCTCGGTAGAGCGCAGCGAGGTCGGCTCGGATGCCGGGGTCTGCGGGCGCGGCGTCGAGGGCCTGCTCCATCAGCCCTCGCGCCTGCTCGTCTTGCCCCAACCGAGCGGCTACGCGCGCTAGTTGATAGCGCACCTCGGCCTGCTCAGGCGCAAGCCGTAGAGATGCGCGATAGGCCGCCTGGGCGGCGTGGAGATTTTCTGGCAAGTGGCCCAGTGCCTGATAGGCGTGGCCCAGCCGGGCGTAAATCAGCGCCGACTTCTCGCCTCGGCGCACGGCGTCCTGATAGGCGCGCAGCGCGCCGCTATAGCGGCCTTGGGCGGCTAGGCTAAGCCCCAGTTCGGCATAGGCCCGCCCGTGGTCGGGACGCGCTTCCACTAGACTGCGGTAGAGCGCGGTTGCATCTTCGTACGCCCCGCGCGCCACGTAGAGCGCGGCCAAGACAAAGGTCGCCTCGTGCAGCGCCGGGTCGATTGTCCGGGCCTGCCCGGCTAGCCGCTCGGCCCGTGCCAACTCGGCCTGGCTCAAGCTGCGCAGCGGCCGGTCGCCGATCAACTCCTGCGCTTGGCGGTACGCAGTCGGCGCATCCGGCTCGGCGCACCCGGCCAACAACAGCGCGATGGCGGTCAGCCCCTTCACCGGGTCTCACCTTCCCGCAGCAACAAGTGTTGATTGGCCTCAACGTTGCGATACTCATCAACCTGCCCGCTCGGCCACGCCACCGCAATGCGGTCGGCCTGCGCCCGTTGCCCCAAGCCAAATTCCAACTCCAAGCTGTTGCTATTGCCAAAACTGTACCCAGAAGCGACCTCTTGGTATTGCACCAGATCGCCGGAATGCACCCACACCTTGGCGCCGATTCCGTCGCGATTGCTGGCGACCCCTACCAACTCCAGCACCAAATAGTGATTGCCAAACCCCTCGCTGCGGTAGAACGCATTGGGCCACTGGTCGCCCGGCTGAGCACCACCCACTGGCGCGTACAAATCGAGATCGCCGTCGCGGTCGTAGTCGGCAAAAGTCACGCCGTGCGATTTGCCCAAGTGCCCCAGCCCAGCGGCTGCTGTCGCATCGACGAAAGTGCCATCGCCCCGATTGCGGAAAAGCACATCCGGCTCGCGTCGGCCCATCTGCGGCCCGCCGTTGCCGAGGTAGATATCCACCCAGCCATCGTTATCGACATCGCCGGCAACGCCGCTCATCGTGCCGAGTGCTCTGCTTAGCCCGGCCGCTTCCGTCACATCGGCAAAGGTGCCGTCGCCGCGATTGCGGAAAAGCACCGGCCGGTCGCGCTGGCTCGTCGATTTGCCCGCCACCCGATCGGCCAGCACCACCCCGTACTGGCTCCAGTTACCGACAAAAATATCCAGCCTACCGTCGTTGTCGTAGTCGAGCACGAATGTTATAAAGCCGTCGATGTACTCGGCCCCGACACCGGCTGTTTCGGTCTGATCGACAAAAGTGCCGTCGCCGCGATTGCGGAAAAGCACATTCGGCTCGGTAAAATTGCACACGTACAAATCGGGCCAACTATCGCCATCAAAGTCGCCCCACGCCGCACTCAACGCCTGCCCCTGGTGCGCCACCCCGGCGCCTTCTGCCACATCGACAAAAGTGCCGTCGCCGCGATTGCGATAGAGCACATTGGTCGAGTCCCCGGTCGCGCCCGTGCCGTTGGCCACGTAGATATCGAGGTATCCATCGCGGTCAAAATCGCTCCACGCCGCGCAAAAGCTCGACCCTCGGTCGCCGGTGCCCGACGCCGCGGTCACATCGGCAAAGACGCCGCGGCCATCGTTTTGGAAGAGCGCATTCACGCCGCCGCCAAACCACCCGTCGCGCGTCGCGTACACATCGGCGTCTCCGTCGTTGTCGTAGTCGGCGGTCTGCACCCCAATTCCTCCCTCGGGCAGTACTAATCCAGCCGCCTGCGTCCGCTCGGCAAAGCGCGCCCCGTCGTTGCGGTAATACGCCAGGGCTGGATGGCCGATGACCACCAAGTCGAGGTCTCCGTCTTCGTCGTAGTCGGCCCAAGCGCTGGCGCGCCCACCGTCGAATTTATCGACCCCGGCCTCGACGCCAATTTCGCTAAACCGCCCGCTTATAGTCCCCTGTGGCACGGCATCGGCAAACACCTCAGTCGCCGGCTGCCCCAAGGCCTCTTGCAACCACTTGCGGTGCCAGCGCAACTCCAGCGGCTCGGGATGTAATGCCACCGCCTGCTGCAAAATCGAATCGGC
The DNA here is from genome assembly GCA_965221515.1 of Candidatus Latescibacterota bacterium. Taxonomy (GTDB): domain Bacteria; phylum Latescibacterota; class UBA2968; order UBA8231; family UBA8231. The sequence continues at coordinate 296,014 of OZ244897.1, read as the reverse complement.
GGCGGCGTAATCCTCCTGCCACAGTGCGGCAATCGCCGCCCAGTAGAGCGACTCGTATCCCTTCGGATCGACAGCCAAGGCCCGCTGCAAATAGTTTTCCGCCTGCGCAAACCGCCCTTCTTCGAGCGCCTCTTTCCCGCGCCCCAAAAACGTCTCCAACACCAAAGACCGCGCCGCCGTCAACTCAGGGTCCAAGTCCGCCGCCTGTTCCAGCAACTCCACGCCTTGTTCGATGCGCCCTTGCACCAGCCGCACCCGCCCTAGCTGCCAGTAGCCCTCGGCGGCCTCGGGTTCCAGCCGGACGCAATGCGCAAAAGCGCGCTCGGCCGCCCCCAGCCGATAGCGCTCTAGCAAGTCCAATCCCCGGTAGTACGACTGGACAAACGCCGCGGAGCGGTCGGCCGGTGCTGGGCAGCCGCTTAGGACGAGTAGCGTGATGATCAGCCAAATTTTCATACTCAAAACAACATCTGCCGTCTTTTGCCTGCTGTCAATTTCTAGTACGTTGTTGGTTGGCCATCCTCTCACCCATCAGCAGGAGCACGCACAATGAGCGGGACCCTCGTACTCGTCGCTTTGCTCTGGGCCGTTGCGCCCAGCATCGCCCAAGACCGCCCCACCCTCGTACTCGACGGCCAGGCAGCGATGCTGGTGGTCGATTTAGGCGGCGGCTCCATTGCCGATTTCCACCTCAAGAGCAATCCGCTCAATCCCCTGCAGTGGGACTCTTGGTCTTTCGGCGACACCCCCGAGCAGGCACCGCCCATAGAGCCGCGCTCGATGGGGCACTTCCTCTGCCTCGACCGCTGGGGACCGGCCACCCAAGCCGAGCAGGCGCACGGCATGGGCTGGCACGGCGAGGCCACGCGCGTGTGGTGGACTGTCGATGAGGACGTCCGCACCGCCAATGGTCATCTCGTCGCCCAAATGTCGGCCGAACTGCCCTTGGCCGGCCTCAAAGTGTCGCGGTCGATTCGCATGAATCGCAATCAGGCCGTCTTTGCCGTCGCCGAGGCCGTGGCCAACACCCGCCATTTGGGCCGCGTGTACAACATCGTCCAGCACCCGACCCTTGGGCCGCCCTTTTTGGACGAGAGCACCCGTGTTGATGCCAACGGCACGCGCGGCTTTATGCAGGAAACGCCCATGCCGACGCCCGAGGACCCAGCGGTACACTGGCCCTTCGCACTCAAAAAGGACGGCACCCAAGTCGATATCCGCCATTTGACCGATGACGCCTCGCCCGCGGTCGTCTCGTACATCGTCGAAGAAGAATACGGCTGGACTACGGCCATCAACGCCAGCCAAGGGCTGCTGATTGGCTACATCTGGCCGACCGAGCAATACCCTTGGTTCGACGCCTGGCGGCACGTCCGCGACGGCAAGCCCTTTGCCCGCGGCTTGGAGTTTGGCACCACCGGCCTACACCAGCCGACCCCGGTGTTGTTGGCAAAGGGCCAGATTTTCGGCCGCTACCTCTTTCGCTACATCGACGCCGACGAGACCCAAGTTTTTACCTACGCCAACTTTCTGATGGAGATTCCCGCTGACTTTGCTGGCGTCGCCGCCGTCGAATACGCCGAAGGCCAACTCGTGGTGCGCGAAGACGGAGGCTTGGGCCACGCGCTGACCATGGAAGTAGGCGAGCTTTTTGCACAGTGAAATGACAGTTGAATCCACCATCCGCCAAGGACAGATACTGACTGGCCCGCAGTTCAACGAGCCGATGCGGGTGGAGACCGTGCGCACAAACGGCACTGACTCTTGGGAAGTGGGCCTCGTCGGCCAACAGTCTGAGCAATTCTGTCGGGTCGTGCTGTCTGCCGCTGACATTTCCAACCTGACCATTGCCGACGCGGCGCTGGCTTACGACGGCGACGGGCAGCTTTTGCGCAGCGGCCTGCAAGCCTATGCGCTCGGCATGGCCTACGAGTTTGACCCCTATTTCGGGCTTTCCATCTCGCGCGTCGATCCGCTGCCGCACCAACTCGAAGCGGTGTACGAGCACCTCCTCAAGCTGCCCACCGTGCGCTTCTTGCTCGCCGACGACGCCGGGGCCGGCAAAACCATCATGGCCGGCCTCTTGATCCGCGAACTCAAGCTCCGGGGGCTGATCGAGCGAGTGCTCGTGGTCTGTCCGGCCAACCTCGCCTTCCAGTGGCAGCGCGAGCTCAAGGAAAAGTTCGACGAGCAGTTCGTCGTAATGAAAGGCCGCGATATCCGCGATCAATTCGGGGTCAACCAGTGGCTAGAACAAAAGCAAATCATCACCTCGCTCGACCTCGCCAAGCGCAGCGAGATATTGCCCGGCCTGCAACAAGTGCGCTGGGATCTGGTAATTATCGACGAAGCGCACCGCATGTCGGCGCGCGACGAGACCCACAAGAGCCAGCGCTACAGGCTAGGTGAATTGCTGCGCGACCGCGCCGACCATTTACTACTGCTGACTGCCACGCCCCACAAGGGCGACCCGCAGAACTTCACGCTATTCCTGCAACTACTCGATCAAGACGCCTACGCCGACGTAAGCTCAATCGACCAAGCCATGAAACGGAGACGCGCGCCTTTCTACTTGCGCCGGACCAAAGAGGCGATGGTCTATTTCCCAGAGCGTCAGGCAGACGGAACATGGACGGCGAAGCCGGTTTTCACCAAACGCATTCCGCGCACTGCTGACTTCGCTATTGAGGGTGCTGAGTTCGAGCTGTACCAAAATGTCACGCGGTTTGTCAAACGGCAGAGTGCCCGCGCCGCAGCACAAGGCGACGACCCGCGTGCTCGGGCGGTTGGTTTCCTGATGTCGCTGTACCAGCGGCGGCTCGCCTCCAGCACCTACGCCATGCGGCGGTCGCTCGAAAAACGCGCCCGGCGTCTGGAGGATGGCCTCCAGCGCGCCCAAAAGTTGGTGCGGACCGCACCGACGGACCTTCCCGACCTAGAAGATCTGGAAGAATTGGAAGACGCCGAGCGCGAGCGTCTAGAGGACGTGCTAGAGGCCATTACGCTGGCTGGCAATGCCGAACAGATACGCCAAGAAATCGGCGAGCTTCTCCAGTTTGCCCAAGAGGCCAAAGCCATCGAAGACTCAGGTCGTGAAGCCAAGCTCGGACACCTTCACAAAATCATGCAGGAGGAGGGATTTTTTGACCGGCCCACTCAGCGACTGCTGCTATTTACCGAGTTCAAAGACACCCTCGACTACTTGGTGGAGCGCTTGCAAGCCTGGGGCTTTCGCGTCGGCTGCATTCACGGCGGCATGAAGCCTGGCTCGCGCCGCGAACCAGGGAGCCGGCTCTACACCGAACAGCAGTTCCGCGAAGGGGCTATCCAAGTCTTGGTGGCGACCGAAGCGGCTGGCGAAGGCATCAACCTTCAGTGCTGCCACATCCTCTTCAACTACGACATCCCCTGGAATCCGAACCGACTCGAACAGCGCATGGGCCGCATCCACCGCTATGGCCAGCGGCACGACTGCCTCATCTTCAACTTCGTGGCGACCAACACCATTGAGGGACGGGTGCTCCAACGCTTGTTAGACAAGCTCCAAGCGATCCGCGACGCGCTCGACGACGACGCCGTATTCAACGTAGTTGGCGAAGTCTTGCCGTCGGCTCACGTCGAGCGCGTACTGCGGGACTACTACGCGGGGAAGTTGGGGGATTCTGACTTGGAAGAGCGGCTTTTGCAGGACGTGGATGAAAGCCACTTCCGCGCCATCTGCCAAACGGCACTGGAAGGTTTGGCCGCCAAGAAGCTCAACCTCGACATGCTCGTCGAGCGTCGGGCCAAGGCCCGGGAGCAGCGCTTCGTGCCCGAGACCATTGCGCGCTTCATCGCCGAATGCGCTCAACACGCGGCCCTAACGTTGAAGCCAGTGGGCCACTTGGCGCATACCTTCGATCCAGGGCGCACCCCCTCTAAGTTAAAAGAATACGAGCACAATCCAGACTGGAAGCTCTCGGAGCTAGCGCTGCGCTATCCGCGCCTATCAACGGACCGTGACACCGCCGAGGAGCACAACCTCGAATGGGTAACTCCGGGACATCCCCTGTTTGAGGCGCTGCGCCGGCACAGTCTCAAGCTCGGCCAAGACTCCTTTGCCAGGGGAGCCTGTTTCCATTCTTTAGCGCACACAGCACCGGCGCGCCTCGACTTCTATCGGGCGCGGGTCGTAGATGGTCTCGGAAAGGTCATTCGCGAACGGCTGTTCACCGTGGAGTTGACAGACGGCGGCTCTCCCAGCTTCCGCGCACTCAATGTCCTTGGCAATTTTAGCCCGGCGGCTGCTCCGGGCGATTTGCCGCCCGTAGTTAATCTCCCAGAGCCGACCGCTTGGCTCAACGAAAACGCCTTGATGCCTTTTATTGACGAGGTTCGCGCCGAGCGTCTAGCCGAAGTCGAGCGCATTGCCTCTCACGTCGAACTGTCCTTGACGGAAGTTATACAGCGAGCCGATGATGAGATTGGCCGCGCCACCGAGGAAAAGGAGAACAACACAATTGGTGCTGAGGGCCGTTGGGCGCAGGCCGAAGACCGCCATGCCGAGGTGATGGCACGCCGCGACCGTCGGCGCGATGAGTTCGAGCACCAGCGGGCGCTGACTTTGCAGGGAGTCGAGCGGCTCGCCAGCGTCTTGGTCCTGCCCCATCCCGAACGCGAGACCCTCGATGTCCGGCAGCTACGCCCGCATCCTGAAACCGAGATGACGGCGATGCGGGTAGTCATGGAGTATGAGACCGCGCAAGGCCGTCAGGTCGCAGATGTCCACGAGAAAAATCTTGGCTACGATATAACCAGCCTCGATCCCGCGTCTGGCCAGTTGCGCCTAATCGAGATAAAAGGTCTCGCCAATGCCACCGGCAGCATTCTGCTGACGCCCAATGAGCGTCGCGTCGCCGAGGATCGCCCCGATTGCTACTGGCTCTACGTGGTGACTAACTGCGACAACACCCCACAGCTTCAGGAGCCGATCAAAGACCCAGCCCAGTTCCCTTGGCACGAAGTCACCAAGGTCGCCCACTACTATCTGAGCGTTGACACGCTCAAACAGCCGATGGAAATTCGGGAAGGTCAGAAGACATCGGCAAAATGGAAGACACGCGATGAATGAGAAAGCCAAAATGGAAACCATGTCGAGCGCGAGCGATAACGACCCCATCGCCAAGGCAAGTACGTTGCCAGAAGGTGCTGTATTTCACCGGTGTGCCCTTCAAGTGAACCCACACGGTTATGGCGATACCTTCCGCGGACGGGAAGGCACAGGCGATGCCCGATCACACGCAGAGGCCATTGTCGCAAAGGCAGTCGAAATTGATGTCTCAGTACTTGCCATCACCGATCACAACAATGTGAGCGGAGTAGCCGCGTTCCGTGAAGCCGCCCAACATACCAATATCACGATATTTCCCGGTTTTGAGCTTTCTTCCTCTGAAGGCATTCACGTTCTTTGCATCTACCCACCGGATACTAGTAAGGACCATTTGGAACGGTTTCTCGGCCGGTTCGGAATCCAAGAGACTGGATCTTCATCTGATTTGTCGAGTGAGCCGTTCTACAAGGTGCTTACAATGGTCAAAGATCAGGGCGGAGTCGCTATTGCGGCACACGTGACAAATGACAAAGGTCTTTTCGAGGCACTTGAAGGCCAAGCGCGGATCAAAGCATGGCGCACTAAAAACCTGCTCGCGATACAGATACCCGGGCCTGTCGCCGAGCTACCCCAGAATTTACGCAAAATAATCCAGAACGAGAATCCAGAGTATCGGCGGAACCACCCTGCAGATGAGGATCTGGCCATAGCCGCGATCAACGCGAAGGATGTCGTTGATTCTAGCGATCTGGAAGACCCTTCGGCTACGTGCTGGATCAAGATGTCCGAAGTGAGCATTGAGGGTCTGCGGCAGGCTTTTCTCGATCCCGGATCGAGAATCCGCCTAAAAAGCGACCCCAAGCCCGACAAACATGCTGAACTCGTTTCGCTGACTTGGGAAGGCGGATTTCTAAACGGTGCAACTATTAACCTCAATCCGAACATGAATGTCTTAGTCGGCGGCCGCGGCACCGGCAAATCAACCGTTATTGAGAGTCTGCGATACGTGCTCGGCTTGGATCCCATTGGCGAGGAAGCAGACAAGGCCCATAAAGGGATTGTGAGCCAAGTACTCCGCAGCGGGACGAAGGTTTCGCTTCTCGTGCGCTGCTATAGACCGGCGCAACACGAGTACCGCATCGAGCGGACGATGCCAAACCCGCCTGTAGTTCGCGATGAGGACGGCAAGATATTGAACCTTCTTCCCAAAGAGATAATCCCTCGCGTCGAGGTTTACGGGCAACACGAAATCTCCGAACTCACTAAGCACCCCGAGAAGCGCACACGCCTTCTCGACCGCTTCGTCGAGCGAGACGATTCCTCGGCTCGGCTCAAGGCCGACCTCCGCCGAGAACTCGAAAAGACGCGGCGGTCCATAATAGACGTGCATACCGAGCTCCAGCAGATCGAGGAGCGCCTAGCCTCCCTGCCAAGACTTGAGGAGACACTCAAACGCTTTCAGGAAGCCGGTCTTGAAGATCGCCTGCGCGAACAGAGCTTGCTCGTTCGCGAGGAGCGGGTGCTTGATTCGATGCCCGAACGCCTGCGGGATTTCCGCGAATGCCTCGACTTTCTCCGTCAAGAACTCCCGATCGACCGGGTATTCCTGTCTGAGAGGGCACTCCAGGATCTGCCGGGCAAGCAGATTCTTGCGGGTGGCAATGACATCCTAGAGTCCCTGAGCACTGATCTCGAAAAATTGGCTGGCCAATTTGAAGAAGCCCTAAAGCAAGCAGATGAAGGGATCGCCAAAATCCGCTCTCGTTGGAATGAGCGTAAGGAAGAGGTTCAAGCCGCCTATGAGAAAATTCTGCGCGAACTTGACAAATCGGCAGTGGACGGACAAGAGTTCATTCGTCTGCGGCGCGAAATCGAAAACCTTCGCCCGCTCGAGGAGCGTAAGTCTCTATTGAAACGTTTAGAAAAAGAACTTCTCGAACGACGGCGTACGCTGCTTGCCGAATGGGAAGATGTCAAAGCGGAGGAGTTCCGACACTTCGACGAAGCCGCGCAAGCAGTCAGCCAGAAACTTTGCGCTCATGTCCAAGTGGAAGTCACCGCCACCGGCGACCGCGAGCCGCTACTTCAACTGCTCCGCGATGAGATCGGCGGTCGTCTTTCCGAGGCCGTGTCCCTGCTCGACCAAGCGGAGGATCTTTCGCTGCCTCAATTTGTCGATAGCTGTCGGATGGGCGCGGATGCAGTTCACCAAACTTACGCGATTCCCAAAGCCCAAGCACAGCGGCTTGCCGAGGCTTCTACCGAGACTTTGATGCGAATTGAAGAGTTGGAGCTTTCTCCCACTACTACAATACGTCTCAACACGGCCTCTTCCGGCCAGCCGCAATCATGGCAAGCCCTCGAAGCCCTCTCGACTGGTCAAAAAGCTACTGCGGTATTACTGCTCCTACTGCTTGAGTCCGATGCTCCGCTGATCATTGATCAGCCAGAGGACGACCTCGACAATCGATTCATCACCGAGGGCGTGGTTCCCGAAATGCGCAATGAGAAGCGCCGTCGTCAATTCGTTTTCTCAACCCACAACGCCAACATCCCGGTGCTTGGAGACGCGGAATTGATCATTGGCCTCGCCGCCACTGGTGGGGACGGAGGCAAGGCTAACATTGAGCACATGGGATCAATTGATGCGCACCCAGTGCGGGAAATGGTTGAGGAGATTCTCGAAGGCGGCAAGGATGCCTTTGAGCGCCGCCGCCGGAAGTACGGATTCTGAGGAGCACCATGAACAAAGCCGATTTGATCGAACTAATCCGCAACGGCGAGAGTTCCAGCGTAGAATTCAAGCGCGACGACGTTCGCCCTGAACGACTCGCCACTGAAATCGCCGCCTTGCTCAACCTAGAAGGCGGCCACATTCTCCTCGGCGTCGAGGACGATGGCTCGGTTTCCGGTCTCACTCGCGAGCCGCGTAAGGTAGAAGAATGGGTGATGGAAACTGCGCGTACCCATATCCTTCCGGCGACGATTCCCTATTGGGAAACCGTGGACTGGAAAGAAGGGAAAATCGTCGGCATAGTATCTCTTCCTAGCGATGCACCGGATAAGCCGTACAAGGCTAAACGCAGCAGTGCTTGGGTGACGTTCGTACGTGTCGGTAGTACTTCACGAGAAGCAAGTCGCGATGAAGAAGGACGCCTCTACCAATCAGCCCGTATTATGCGCTATGACATCAAGCCCGTACTTGATACAAAACTGGAGGAACTCGATCTGGACCGGATCGAGAACTACTTTCGCGTAATCCAAAAGCGCGATGTACCGGCGGCTCAGAATACCGAGGAATGGAAGCGAGTCCTTGTGAGTATTGATATTCTTGCGGAAGCAGCGGGAACTACTGTAGGAACAGTCGCGGGCCTGCTGCTCTTCGGCAAGAACCCGAACCGTCGGCTGCCGCAGTCGGGCATTACGGCGGCGGCATTTCCAAAAAATGAAAAAGATTACAATGCCGTAGATGAAGAATTGATTCGAGGTCCTCTAGTTTCAATGTTATCGGCGAAAAAACATGTTGTGGACAAAGGTGTCATTGACCGAGCCGTAGATTTCGTAGCCCGTAATATGGGCTCTGTCGCGTGGCTCGATGGTGGGAGGAGACGCCGCAAGAAGTCGCTTCCATCGACCGCGGTTCGTGAAGCCATCGTGAATGCGGTTGCACACCGCGATTATACGCTTACCGGCACAGACATCGAAGTCTCCTTGTATCGTGATCGCCTAGAAGTGATCTCGCCTGGGCGTCTTCCCAATGGAGTGACAGTAGAGAAGATGAAGGAGGGCTTACGGGCCGCCAGAAATGAATTGCTAAAAGAGACCCTTCGAGATTACGGCTATGTTGAACATTTCGGCATGGGGGTGCGCAAACGGATTATTGAGGCTATGCGCCACCATAATGGCACCGATCCTGACCTGATTGAGGAGGAGCACCGCTTCACGGTTCGCTTGTGGAAGGAACCGAAGCCATGAACAAGGGAATGCTTGACCAACAAACCTTAGACGACATCATCCAGCGCGTCGTCGAGGTGGCGCAGCCGGAGAAGATCATTCTGTTCGGGTCGGCCGCTCGCGGCGAGATGAACCGCCACAGCGACGTCGATCTGCTGATCATCAAAGAAGGCGGAGACGCGCTAGACCTGATGGGCGAAATCTACATGAACCTCGGCGGGGTCGGCGCAGCCGTAGATGCCATCGTCGTCACGCCCCAAGCGGTTGAGCGCTACAAGGACAGCCACGCATTGGTCATCAAGCCAGCCCTACGCGAAGGAAAGGTCGTGTATGAAGCCGCCTGAACGCTTTCCGCCCGACGACCCGCGGGAATGGATGAATCGCGCTCGAAGCAGTCTGGCGATAGCGAAAAACCGCGTACCACAAGCCTACCTAGAAGACCTGTGCTTCAACGCCCAGCAGGCCGCCGAAAAATTCATCAAGGCCGTGCTAATCAGTCGTGACATGGAGTTCCCTTATATTCATGATCTCGCTCGCCTGCTGTCGATACTCGAGGACGCGGGAGAGCCCATCCCGGATTCGGTTGGCCGGGCAAGCGGGTTGACCAAATATGCCTCTGTAACGCGCTATCCAGGAGACATGCGATCTGTCACCGAGCAGGAATACGCCGAAGCACTGGAAATCGCCGAACATATCCTCCGCTGGGCCGAGGAACGCATACGATGATCCCCCGCGAATGCAAGCGTCTCGCCGAAGTCGATTTCCCCATCGCCGAAGTATCGCAACACGCGTCGCGGGAAAAGTCCATTCGCCACGGCCACCCTTCAACCCTGCACCTGTGGTGGGCGCGGCGGCCGTTGGCTTCGTCGCGGGCGGTATTGCTGGCGTTGCTACTGCCAGACCCGGGCGACGCGCACTGCCCGGAGGCGTTTAAGCAAAAGGCGCGTCAACTGCTACCGGCGGTCGGCTGTGGGCGAGGTGAGACCGATGAAAAGTTGAGGGAGGGCTTGCTCCGCTTTATCGCCAATTTCGCCAACTGGAAAAATGCCGCGGACCGCACCTTTCTCGACGTGAGTCGGGCGTTGGTCACCGCCGCACACGGCGAGGAACCGCCGCTGGTGGTCGATCCGTTCGCCGGCGGCGGCTCGATTCCGCTGGAGGCACTGCGGCTGGGTTGCGAGGCGTTTGCCAGCGATCTCAATCCGGTGGCGTGCCTGATTCTCAAGGTGATGCTGGAGGACATTCCGCGGCACGGCCCGGGGCTGGCCGAGGAGTTGCGGCAGGTCGGCGGCCAAATCAAGCAGCAGGCCGAACGGGAATTGGCCGATCTGTATCCCAAGGACCCGGACGGAGCGACGCCGATTGCCTATTTGTGGGCGCGCACGGTGCGCTGCGAAGCCCCCAACTGCGGCGCGGAGATTCCGCTGATGCGTTCGTTTTGGCTGTGCAAGAAGGCCAAGCGCAAGCGGGCGTTGCGCCACCAAGTCGAGCGGCGCGAGGGAGAGCCACCGAGCGTCGAGTTTGCGGTGTTCGAGCCGAGCGCCGATAAACAAGTGCGCGGCGGCACAGTAGCGCGGGCGCGGGCGACCTGTCTGTGCTGCGGCGCGGTATTGCCGCCGGAGCGGGTGCGGGCGCAGCTTGCCGCGCAAAAAGGCGGTGCCGATGTGGTGTTTGATGCAGAGGGACGGCGCACGGGTGGAGCGCGGATGACGGCGGTGGTAACGCTGAGGCCCGGGGAGACCGGGCGGCACTATCGGCTGCCGACCGAGGCGGATTATGCGGCGGTGCGGCGGTCGCAGGCGCGGCTGGCGGAGGTGATTGGCGAATGGGAGCGCGGTGGGAAGCAGGGGCTGTGTCCGGTGCCGGATGAGCCGCTTAATCCAATTAGGCCCTCCCCGAATGCTAGGGGTCTCTCAGCAGTCACGCGCTACGCGATGTCGGCTTTTGGCGACCTTTATACAGCACGGCAAAAACTGGCATTGGTAGAGTTTGGAAGATCAACAATGAAGCTTACACCAAGCCTTGAACAGACTATGATCGCACTACTACTTGGCAAGATGGCGGATGGGAACAATTCACTCGCCCGATGGGAAAGCGGTGCTGAAAACCCTGTAAATCTCTTTGCACGTCAAGCTGTTCCCATGGTATGGGATTTCTGCGAATCTACACCAAAAAGTAACGCACGGGGGGTTTTCCTCTCTGGAGTTGATGCAGCTTGTAAGGTCATAAACTACACACGACAGTTAGAAACAGAAAAGACAGCATCATGCCAAGCGCAGCAGTCTGATGCGACCGATCACCCCCTGCCTGACCAAGCTGCTGGGATCTGGTTTACTGACCCACCGTACTACGATGCAATTCCATACGCCGATCTCTCCGACTTTTTTCTAGTATGGCTCAAACGGACATTGCGAGATCACGCGATTCTGTATGATCCATTCGATTCAGTGAACCCGTTGTCACCCAAGCAGCGCGAGTGCGTCTGGAATCAGGCTCATGATTCTGAAGGCCGTCCGAAGGACGCAGCCTTTTTCGAGGCGACGATATCGAAGGCATTTCAGGAGGGGTGTAGGATCTTATCTCCTGATGGCATTGGGGCGGTTGTCTTTGCACATCAGAGCACTGAAGGCTGGGAAGCGTTCCTCAGCGGCCTTGTGAAAGCTGGTTGGATAGTCACAGGTTCATGGCCCATCGCTACGGAAATGGCTTCACGAATTCGGGCGCGGGATAATGCATCCCTCGCTACCAGCATCCACCTCATCTGCCGCCCCCGCCCAGACGACGCCCCCATCGGCGACTGGGCCGACGTCCTGCGCGACCTCCCCCTGCGCGTCGCCGACTGGATCGAACGCCTACAAAAAGAAGGCATTCGCGGCGCAGACCTCGTGTTCGCCTGCATCGGCCCGGCCCTCGAAATTTTCAGCCGCTACCGCGCCGTCGAAACCGCTGCCGGCCAAACAATCGGCCTAACCGAATACTTGGAAAAAGTGTGGGAAGTCGTTGGCCGCGCCGCCTTGCAGCAAGTGCTCGGCACAGCCGAGGCCCAAGCGCACAACGGCCTGTCCGGCGCATTGGAAGAAGACGCCCGCCTGACCGCGCTCTTCCTATGGACCCTCCAGAGCACCGCACCCATTGCCGAAGAGCCAGCCCCCGACGCCGACGAAGAAGCCGCCCCAGCAACCTCCAGCGGATTTGCGCTCCCCTTCGACGTGGTGCGCCGCTTCGCCCAGCCCATGGGCATTGACCTCGACACCTGGACCGACCGCATCATCGGCCAAGAAAAAGGCGTCGTCCGCCTGCTGCCCGTAGCCGACCGCGCCCAAAAACTCTTCGGCGAGGACGGTGCCGCCGCGGCCGCCACCCACATCGAAAGTGCCTCACACGCCAGCTTGCAACAGACCCTCTTCCCCAACTTGCAAGACAGCGCCCCCACGCTCGTGCGAGAGTCGAGCCCGCAATACAGCACCGAACCCGACGCCTCTGCCACCCTCGGCGACACCACCCTCGACCGCATCCACACCGCCATGCTGTTCCAGTCCAGCGGCCACGCCAACGCCCTGCGGACGCTAATCGCCGCCGAACAAGACCGCGGCCCGGACTTCCTCCGCCTTGCCAACGCCCTATCCGCCCTCTACCCACAAGGCAGCCAGGAGAAGCGGCTCCTCGACGCCATGCTATTGACGGTGCCGAGGTGATACGTGATCCAGCGATCAGGTGTACAACGAAGATTTCCTAGCAGAGGTTGACACTAAGTAAAAATTCCGGTTACATATACTAAAAACCGAGTCATACACGTAAATTCGTCGAATTCCTTGGAAAGAGATCAACTTCATGGCTGATGACATCACCGTGCAACCTGCACCACAAAAAAATCCAGCCACGAGTGATTCAATCGCGGTCGAATGGCTTCATTCCAAGCTCACTGAGATTGAGGGCCATATCTGTATGGATACGCTGACGATTTTTGGTCCGATTTTGGAGCCGGTCGATCACCGCGTAAGGTTGGCAATCGAAAAAACACCGGAACGCCGCAAAAAGTTGCTCGTTATCATTGATACGCTTGGCGGAACCGTCGAGGTCGCCGAACGCATTGTAACCACGCTTAGGCATTACTATGAAGAGGTGACGTTCCTCATTCCCGATAAGGCGATGTCGGCTGGGACGGTGCTCGTGATGTCTGGGGACGCGATTTTGATGGATCACTTTTCTTGTCTGGGGCCGGTTGATCCCCAGTTATATGAAGAAGGCAAACCAATCCCAATATCGGTTCTTTCTTATCTTGAACAATACGAACGCTTCGTCAAAAAAGCCGAAGAAGGCACTCTTACAAGTGCGGACTTGGTGCTGCTTCAGAAACTCGATGCCGCTGATTTGCGTCAGTACGAACTGGCAGCCAAGCTATCAGTTCGACTCATTCAAGATTGGCTTGTAAAGTACAAATTCAAGGACTGGTCAAAACACGGTTCTACAAGTGAAAATGTTACTCAAAAAGAAAAGAAGAAGCGTGCAGAAGAAATCGCCCAAGCACTTAACGATCAAGAAAGATGGGGTACTCATAGACGCCGAATCAACCGGGGTGTTCTTTCTGAGTTGAAGCTCAAAATCGACGATTTGGAAGACGATCCTACATTGAGCAATTTGATCAAGGAGTACTTCTGGTTTTTCAGGGATTTTGCATTCAAGGAAGAGGCGAATATTCTAGTCCATAACCGTTATTACCTCTGAGGGGAGTCCCATGCCAAGGAAAGACCGATCTATACTTACCGAAGAGCAACTCGCAAAAAATCCGGCGGTTGATCCTAAGATCGTCGAAGAGGCGCTGCAAATGCGTCGAGAGCTCGAGAAGTTGGGAGTGTGGGAAGACAGTGGTAGCAGGGCGACAAATTCCTTTGAAACCAAGCCAGCCTTGAAGCCACACAGAAGTCGGCTCATCACGCAGAACCAGTAATTTCTATGTGATGCCGAAAGCACTGCGCAACGCCGAACAAGACCGCGGCCCGGGCTTCCTCCGCCTTGCCAACGCCCTATCCGCCCTCTACCCGCAAGGTAGCCAGGAAAAACGCCTCCTCAACGCCATGCTGTTGACGGTGCCGAGGTAGCGGGGCGAAATACCCATCAATAGAAGACGCGCATGTCATCATTCTCTAGAATCACGTTCGACCCTGCCGTCATGGGCGGCAAGGCATGTATACGGAATTTGCGAGTTACAGTCGGAACCGTCGTCGGTCTGCTGGCGGCGGGCCGAACGCCCGAGGAGATTATGCAGGCGTATCCGTATCTGGAACGCGAAGACATCGATCAGTGCCTGGCTTACGCGGCGTGGAGACTGGAAGAGCGCGAGGTTCCCCTTCACGCGACCTCTGCATGAAGATCCTGCTCGACGGGACTTCTTGCGCTTCCTCCCACCCTATCCGCCCTCTATCCTCAAGGCAGCAACGAAAAACGCCTCCTCGACGCCATGCCGTTGGCAGTGCCGAGGTGAGAACGTAAAAAGAGGCTCTCATGGACCAAATCACACTCAAAAACTTTCGCTGCTTCCGCGAGGAACAAACCGCTCGCTTAGCACCGCTAACGCTGCTCGTCGGCGAGAACAGCACCGGCAAGACCTCGTTTATGGCCATGATCCGGGCACTTTGGGATATGATCTATAGGAGGGCACCCGACTTCAAGGAAACGCCCTACGACTTAGGTAGCTTTGACGAAATAGCACACTTCCGAGGAGGACGGGGCGGTCGATCTGCCACTTTTGAGGGGGGAATTAAGGTCTCTGGCAGAGCCGAAAAAGAAGCAGGTATTTCAGCTAGATTCGTTCATTTCGAAGCAACTTTCAAAAAACAGGGAACCTTCCCAGTACCAGAGCGAATGCGCTTTTCCCTAAAGGATGTGTGGACCGAGCTTTCGCAAACAGAGCTTAGCTTCGGAACAAAAAAGAATTCTTGGAAGCGTCAGTATAAGTATACCTTTGATGAACTTACCAAGTTACCGGGTCTAAATATTCCTCTTTATTTTTATATTAGCCACTTAATCTCAACAATAGCGGAGGTCGAAGGTACTCAATGGACTGCACTATCAGGATCAGGATCGGAACAACCCACGCAAGAAGACTTTGACCAAATCAGTGAAATCTCATCCTCTCTTCTAGCTGAGAACTACGGCTTTGATGAAAAAAGGATATATGCCAGCGCACCGGTCCGCTCCAAGCCGCGTCGCACGTACGACCCCGCCCGCTCGACACCGGACCCCGAAGGCGACTACATTCCCATGTATTTATCCAGTTTGTATTTCCAAGACAAAAAGCAATGGCCAATCCTTAAGGACAAACTCGAAAACTTCGGTCAAGACGCCGGTCTCTTTGATGAAATTTCAATCAAGCCTTTGGGAAAGAAAGAGACAGAGCCTTTTCAAATGCAGGTGCGAAAATTTGGAAAACGGGTTAAGGGCCCACAGCGAAACTTAATTGACGTAGGCTATGGAGTAAGCCAAGTACTCCCGGTCATAACCGAGTTACTGAGCACCGACGCTCCGCCCATATTCCTATTACAACAACCAGAAGTACACCTCCATCCCAGTGCCCAAGCCGCCTTAGGCAGCCTATTCTGTCAGATCGCCGGACCTCAGCGTCAATTGGTGATCGAAACCCATAGCGACTACCTGCTTGACCGGGTACGCATGGATGTCCGCGACGGCGACGGCAACCTGAAACCCGAAGACGTTTCCATCTTATTCTTTGAGCGGCGCGATCTCGACGTGCATATTCATTCGATAGAACTAGACGACGAAGGAAATCTGAAGAATGCACCTCCGGGCTACAGACAGTTCTTCATAGATGAGATGGAACGGTCTATTTGGAAGAGGCAGAATTCCAAAGAAAGTTAAACAATGTGTGCAATTGTTGATGCGAACGTGGCCCATGAGGTTTTCGGTCCTAAGCGATCTCCGGCAGGAGAGAAATTCTATGATTGGATTAAGAAGCCAGGGGGAGGCCTAGTGGTCGGCGGTAAGTTGCTTGCAGAACTTAAAAAAAGTTCTCATTTCAGAAGATTGGCGAGTGAATTGGAAAAAGCGGGCCTAATGAGAACTGTGAATAAAGAAAAGGTCGATGCCAAGGAAAAAGAGATCGAGGCTCAATGCGATTCAAATGACCCGCACATCATCGCTTTAGCCCAAGTCAGCGGAGCGCGGCTATTATATTCTTGTGATAAAGACCTGCATGAAGATTTCAAAAAAAAGGACTTGATCGATCAACCGCCAGGTAAGGTTTACTCGACAAGTCAGAGTAAGGACTTCACGCCTGCCCACAAGAAGCTACTTAACCGGCAAGATCTATGCTAGCGACAACCACGATTCAGTCCCGTACCCGCAAAACGTTTGCTCAGCACCATACTGTTAGCGATGCCTAGGTAAAACGAAATAACCAAACACGGTGAAACAATGGCCCTTGACTCTTGGTACAAAATCGTAACGCTCCGCAAAGAAGTGCGCGAAGGCCGCTCGTTCAGCCCGGACGAGTTCGCCATCGCCCTTGAGCAGATCGTCGCCCAAACTGCCCCGACAGATTACCGCAATCCAGCGCCGTTCTTCGCGCGCACCTGCTTCACCCGCGCCCTAAAGGAACACGCCGGCATGGTCCTCCGGCGTCTTGTCGGCCAGACCGAGAACACCGCGCCGGTCCTCACGCTCGTCACCCAGTTCGGCGGCGGCAAGACCCATACACTCGCTTCCCTGTACCACATTGCCAACGCCGGTGCGGATGCCACCCAGTTCGCCGGCGTGTCCGATCTCCTCAGCGAAGCAGGCGTCGCAGAAGCTCCGTCTGCCCGCGTCGGCGTCTTTGTCGGTAATGCTTGGGATCCGGCGGCAGGCCGAGAGACGCCTTGGATCGATCTAGCGCACCAACTAGCCGGCGACAAGGGCGTCGCAGCACTCGGCGCGGCGGCGAAAACCACGCCACCGGGCACCGCAGCACTGGCCAAGGTGTTCGCCGCAGCCGATGCGCCCGTACTGCTGTTGTTCGATGAAGTCCTGAACTTCGTCAACCGCCATCGCTCCATGGCCGAGCCCTTCCACGCTTTCCTGCAAAACCTAACCGTCGCCGTCACCGGCACCACGCAGGCCGCCGCCGTCATCAGCCTGCCGCGCAGCCAAGTTGAAATGACCGACTGGGATCAGCAGTGGCAAGATCGAATCACCAAGGTAGTGCGGCGGGTCGCCCGCGATCTGATCGCCAATGACGAATCCGAAATCAGCGAGGTGGTGCGCCGACGACTATTCGAAGACCTCGGCAACGAGCGCGTGCGCAAGCGCGTCGCCAAAACTTACGCAGACTGGTGCTTTGAACGCACCGCCCGCCTACCCGCCGAATGGCTGGCGGTCGATACCGCGACGACCGAGGCCAAGGCAAAGGAGTTTCTGCGGAGCCGATTTGAGGCGTGCTATCCCTTTCATCCGGCGACCCTGTCGGTCTTTCAGCGCAAGTGGCGCGCGCTCGCCCAGTTCCAGCAAACCCGCGGTGCTCTGGCCATGCTGGCGCAATGGATTTCCTGGGCCGCGCGCGAGCAGTTCACTAAGGCGCGCACCGAGCCACTGATCACGCTGGGGTCAGCCCCGCTAGACGTGCCCGAGTTTCGCGCTGTGGTCTTAGGCCAGTTGGGCGAGTCGCGGCTCGATGCGGCAATTGACGCCGACCTGGCGGGGACGACGGCCCGTACCAGACCTCTGGATGCGGATGCCACCGGAGCACTGCGCGACATCCACCGCCGCGTGGGCACAGCCATCTTGTTTGAGTCCTCTGGCGGACAAACGGACAAAGTGGCCCATCTGCCGGAATTGCGCTTTGCACTCGGCGAACCCGACATCGATACCACGACCATTGACAATGCGGCGACAGCCCTCGAAGGATCGGGGTTTTTTATCCGCAAAGTCGGCACCGACGGCTATCGCATCTACCACCAGGCGACCTTGCGCAAGGTCGTCAGCGACCGACGGGCTTCGCTCGACGAAGCGACAGAAATCAAGCCAGCGATCCGCAAGTTTGTCGAAGACCAGTTCAAACGCGGCGCAACCCGGCCGATAACCTTCTTCCCGCCAGACAGCACCACAGTCCAAGATTCTCCGCGCCTCACCCTCATCGTCCTCGACCCGGCTGAGGAATGGATAAACGGCAATCAAGTGGTCGAGCGCATTGGCCATTGGACGCAGGAGCGGGGCACTGCGCCGCGGCTGTACCCAGGTTCGCTGGTCTGGTGTGCGCGGAAACCAGGGCGCGAACTGCGCGACAAGGTTGAGCTATGGCTTGCTTGGCAGCGCGTAGCGCAAGAGGTGTCCGAAGGCGTCCTCGGCTCAGAATACGACCGCGCCGACCGCACCGAGATTCAGACCCACGTTCGGGACGCCGAGGAAGCGGCCAAGGACGAAGTATGGGCCGGCTACCGCTTTGTCGCGCTGGCAGACACTCAGGAACAGCACCAGCTCAAGATCATCGACCTTGGCGCCGGCCACGCCAGTGCCAGTGAAACCCTCTGTGGACGAATTATTAGTGCCTTGAAATCCGAGGCCCTGCTCAACGAGAACGTGGGGGCGGGCTATATCGACCGCCACTGGCCATCGGCGTTCAAAGACACCGGCGCTTGGCCGCTGACCAGTCTGCGCCAGAGCTTTTTAAACGGCGCATTGACGCGGCTGATCGATCCCGATGCGGTCTTGCGTCAGAAGGTCGTTGAGTTTGTCGCCAATGGAGAGTTTGGCTTAGCCTCCGGGGCCAAAGACGACGGCGGCTTTAACCGGCTGTGGTATGGAGAGCCGATCGCAGCCGAGGAAGTAGCGTTTGAAGAGAACGTCTTCTTGGTGACCAAAGCCAGAGCGCAACAACTCAAAGCACCCCCTAGCGAGCCGACCGCGCAATCGGAGCCGGGGCCGCACACCGATTTAGCCCCTCAAGTCTCTCAACCCGAGCCTGAATCAGCAGCAGAGCCAGACAATCAAAAGACCACGCTGCGGCTTACTGGCACCGTGCCTCCCGAAGTCTGGAATCGGCTGGGCACTAAGCTGCTGCCCAAACTCCGCGCCGGAGAAGACCTCCGCGTCGGCCTAGAATGCACGGTGCACGTCCGCTCGCAACAGGCCCACAATCTGGAAGCCGAACTACGGCAGGTGCTCGACGATCTCGATCTAGGCAATCGAGTACACGTCGAACGATCCTAGCCCCCCGTCCTACCCTTCCTCCCGCGCCACCTTCCCCTTAACCACCCGCTCGGCCAGCGCCGGCCACAGAGCGTGCGCCACCGCCAGCAGCCTGAGTCGCCGCGGAACGTAGAGCTGCCGCCGCCGCTTGAGCATCCCATGCACAATCGCCTGCGCGGCCTCCTCCAAACTCACCGCTTCCGCCCGATGTTGGCGCGATGCAGCCCCCAACGCCTTCCCGTCTTTGCCCAGTGCGCGTTGCCGCAACTCCGTCCCCTTGAGCCAGTGCAACAGCACCGTCATCACTCCCACCCCACTCTCGGCCACCTCCATCCGCAGGGCATCGCAAAACCCCTGTAGCGCGTGTTTGGACGCCGAGTACCCCGTGTGCAGCGGTACTCCCACCTGCCCCTGAATCGACGAAATGGCCACGAATAGGCCCTTGCTCTTTTTGAGCTGCGGCAACGCCGGATGCACGCAGTGGACGGCTCCTAAGTAATTCACTTCCATCAGCGTGCGAAACAAAGCCACCTCCTCGATCGCGGCAAACGCCGTCCACATGCTGACGCCGGCATTGGCGACCAAGTAGTCTATGCAGCCAAAGCGCTCAATGGCCGCCGCCACCATTAGCCTGCCATCTTCGGCTACGGCGACATCCCCAACGACGGTTAGCACGTCGCTTTCCCACTGCTCGCACTCGCGGGCAACGGCCTCCAACCGCTCGGCGTTGCGCGCCAAGAGCACCAGCTGCGCTCCCTGCCGGGCACACTGCCGCGCCAGCGCCGCGCCCAAGCCCGCCGAAGCACCGGTGATGACGACCGTCTTATGACTCAGGCTGCCGGCGCACACGGCCAAAAATCCCATTCTGAATGCCGAAAATATTCTGCGGATCCAGCGCTTCTTTGGTCTTTCGCAGGGCCTCAATGCTGTTTGCGCTCTGGATGTCAGCGACGAAATTCTGGCGGATTTTGCCCACCCCGTGGTGATGAGACAGCGAACCACCGTGGTCCAAAATCGCCTGCCGCAGCGCGTGCTCAATGTCGTGATAGACCGCAATGGGCTGCGCCAACCCCCGCCCGCAAAACCCCATTGTAAAGTAAATGCACACCCCGGTGTGATACGTCTGCGTCACCCGATACGACAAGTAGGGCCGCCCGGCCACACCGCGCGCCTCACACTGCGCGGTCAGCTCCGCTTGCACGGCTTGCGTCACGTCGTGGATGCGGCTCCAAGGCACGGAAGTCTCAAAGGTCTCGCCGAGAAAATCGAACTGGTTTAAAAAGTCGCGGATATAGGCAATGCCAAAGGTCAGCATGTAGCCGCGCCGGCCGTTGGTGGCACCGGCGCTTTTGCCGCCGTAGGCTTTGGCCAGCTTGAAAATCGTCCGCTTCTGGTGGTCCACCTCGGCGCGCGTCCCTTCCATCGCAATCGTACACGCCGCCATTTTTAGCGGATCAAATCCCAACACCTTCAACAAGGCAAACTTTTGCACCTTTTCTTTGAGATGCTGCAAGGGAGAGGGCGCGGCTTTGAGGGCCTGGCCAAAGCGGAATTCTTGGTTGTTGACCAAGCGAATACTGGCCGGCAACGTCCCGGTCTGACGCAAGGCCTGCAAGTACTCCACCCCTTGGGCAAAAGACTTAAACACCAGCGAACCGTATTCGCGCACGGCTGGTTGCGGATGGATTTTGAGCACGGCCTTGGTGATGATGCCGAGGTTGCCCTCCGAGCCAAAAAGCAACCCGCGCGGCTGAATGCCAGTTGAGTTGCGCGGCGTGGTGTGCAAGGTCTCCACCGCGCCAGTCGGCGTCACCAAGGTCGCTTCGAGCACGATGTCTTCGATATTGCCGTAGCGGTTTTTCTTCATGCCGCTGGCGTTAGTGGCAATCCAGCCGCCCAAAGTCGAAAGCTCAATGCTGTCGGGATCGTGGCCGGCCGTGTAGCCGCGAGCGGCGAGTTCCCGCTCTAGTTCCTTACCCGAAATCCCCGCTTCAATGCAGGCTTGGAGATTGTCCTCGTCGAGCTCGACAATCCGGTTCATCCGCCGCATATCGACCGAGGCGAAGACCCGGTCGTCGTCGGTGGGCAGGGCCAACGCGCCGCTGACATTGGTGCCGCCGCCGTAGGGCACGAGGCACACATTGTGCTCGGAAGCCAGGCGCACGATGGCCCGTATGTGGTCTTCGCTGTCGGGATAAAGCACCAGATCGATGACTCGCTCCAAAGCATCGCCGTAGAGCAAGCGATAGACCTCATCGACGCTGAGCTGGCCGTGGCTGTGGATTAGGCGCTCTTTGTCGTCGAGCGAAACGCGCTCGGCACCCAGCGCGTCTTGCCACGCGGCGACCAGGCTGGCGGCGGCCCGCGAAGGCGGCACCGCGTGGTGCTCTTTTTCAACGGCCATCTCGTCGGGTTCAATCGCAACCCCGAGCATCTCTTCGACAAACGGGATGAAGTGCGGCATAGTGAAGCCGGCCAGCGGATAGCGGCTGCCGGTAACTCGCACGGTCTTCGGCCCGTCGAACTCAAAGCGAGTATCTGTGTAGCCCCACTTGTGCGGATGGCGCTCCCCGTCGGAGAGATCGTAACACGACTCGGCCACCGCGCGGCGGACGAAGGCGGCGGCCACGGCAAGGGCGGCGAAAAAGACGGCAAATTCGATCATCGCTCCATCTCTTGGTTAGTGCTGCGCCTACAGCCCCTCTTGGACATCCTTTTTCCGCACTTTCCATATAAACGCATCGTAGTAGTAGTGGATCAGGGCAAAGGAACTGAGCAGCGAATAGCTGAAGAGGTCGAAATTGGTGTTGAAGCCAACGAGGCCAAAGCCAAAGTCGCGCACCAAGCCCTCGCTCAGCGCGTGAAAGACGACCGCGTAGGCGGCGCACAGCAAAAGAAAAAACTTGACGCCCCCTTTGCTGGCCACGTAGCGCAGCAGGGCCGAGTCGCCGCCGGTGCGCTCGACTTTGTGGCGGTTGTAAAAATACACCATGACGATGTACTGAATTCCGTGCATAATCCGATGCGCCACCGCAAAAACCAGCAGATAGGCCGTGGTAAAACTGGTGAAGTACCACAGGAAATAGCTCGACAGCAAAAAGGCGTACTTAAGAGGATTGAGCGCGTAGCCGCGCCAAGCGCAATAGGCGACGTGCCCCAGATAGATCAGGCCGTAGCCAATGGCAACAGTCCACGAGACCAGATGCACCGTCGTCACCGCTTCCGCGCTGATCGGCAGGCGCCACTCGTGCAACATCCGCACCCACACCGCAGAAAAAAGCGGCGACACCACGAGCATGTTGCCAAAGAAGATCCAATTGAAGGCCAAGTCGAACTTAGCGGTCGCCGGCGTACCGGCCTTGGCCTTGAAATCGTACACCCGCGCAAAGCCGTATTGCTGCATCAAGCTGTGTTGGTGATCCCACAAAGTTACAATCAACACCAAGCTCAACGGCGCCCACTGAATCAGGCCGTAGGCAAAGGCGACCAACACTATCGGCCCGAGGATGAACCGCTCCTTAAAGCGCGCAAACTCGGCCGGCGAGCCATAGACCCGCAGCCAAGTGACAAAGTGATGCGGAATGGTCACCCACAAGGCAATGGCCGCCAGCGCCGCCCCCGGCAAGTAGTGCCCCGACACCAGCGCAAAGCAGACCGCGGCAAAGGGCAGGCTCACAAACCAGATATAGTCCTGCCGGCGATCGACGATATAGGCCGGTTGCAAAACGATAGAATTATTCGCCATCGGTAGTAGCCAACAAGGCTAGTGCTACAGCGTCTGGGCTGAAGCGGATTTCATGGGCCCGGCGTTG
The DNA here is from genome assembly GCA_965221515.1 of Candidatus Latescibacterota bacterium. GTDB lineage: Bacteria > Latescibacterota > UBA2968 > UBA8231 > UBA8231. The sequence goes on along the minus strand of OZ244897.1, from coordinate 272,980 downwards.
GCGCAGCGCCGCGGTCAGCTCCTGCACCGCCGCTTGGAGCTGCGCCGTCGCCCAATCCGCCTCGACCTGCGCGCGGATTTCGTCTAGCGGCGGCAGCCGGTCCGGCCGGCGGCGCACCACCTGTAGGACAATATAACCATTATCCGTGGCAAAGGGGCCGTGAAAAGTCCCCTCATCAGCGCGCAGGGCGCGGCTGACCGGATTGTCGCCTGCTAACGCGCCGCGGCCGTAAATCACGCTGACGAAACGGTCCACCAGCTCAGTCGTATCGCGACCGGCGCGCAGCCGCTCGACAATGGCGGTTCCCTCGTCCTCGTCGCCGGCCAGCAGCCGGCGCACCTCCACCTCAGCCGGCACAGTGTAACCGAGCTTGTGCTCCTCGTAAAATAGGCTTAGGCCATTGGAATTGGGCGGTGGCACCTGCGCTCGCAGCGCGTCCTGCAAGCGCCGCACAAGCTGTAGCTGCCGCAGGCGTTCCAACTCGCGCTGCAAGTCCGGGTCGGCGGCCAGCGCCAGCCGTGCGGTCTCGAGCGGCACCAACACGCGGCGGCCGAACTCGCGCCGCAGCACTTGTTCATCTGCGCCCTGGCCCTTTAGCAGTTGGCCGGCCTGCGCGACGGTTAACACGCCGCCGTCGTACTCGGCCACGACCGCTTCCGGCGACTCCATCAGCCCGTCCAGCGCGTAGCGCACATTATAGCGCACGTGCAAAGTGTCGTAGTAAGCCAACAGCTGCCGCCCAAGCTGCTCCCGCAGCACCAAGCGCTCAATCGTCTCCCGCTCTTGCTCAAAGCTGACCGGGTGCATGTCGGTGAGCTTGATGAGAAAGTACCCGTCAGCCACCTGCAGCGGCGCGGAAATCTCGCCGACCTGCATGGAGAACGCCCGTTCGGTCAGGGCGGCGTGCGAGGCCATCGTATCGCCCCAGCGGTGATAGCCCATGTCGGCTTGACGCTCTAAAATCCGCGAGTCCTGCGAGTGCTGCATCGACAGCGCCTCAAAGTCGGCTCCCTCGGCCAGCGCGGCCAAAATCTCCGCTAGCGGCTCGGGGTCGCGCACCATCAGCAGGCTGAAGCGCACCCGGCGATTGTACGGACTGCGCTGGAAATAAGCTCGCAGCTGCGCTTCGGCGACTTCCGGTTGGACGATCCCGGCGCGTTCGTACAAAGCCTGCTGCACCAGTCGCGCCTGGGTCTGCGTCTGCCATTGGACAAACTCCGCGCTCTTGTCCAAGCCTCGCCGCTCGGCTTCCTGCACGAGCAGCGTTTGCTCGACTATGGCCTCCAACAGCCGCTCGGCCCCGTACTCGGCCCGCAATGGCGGTGCCAACCGCGTGATGAACTGGCGGTAATCCGCCACCCGAATCGCCGTTGGCCCCACCTCCACCAACACGGCATCTTCAGTGGCCACGGCCGGGTCGGAATCAGCGCAGCCGCTTAGGCCCACCAGCAGCGAGCAAAACGCCCTAGCCAGCCAACGCTTATTCATGCTGCCCGCTCTCTTTCATCTGCTGAATAGCGGCTAGCTGCCGCTTGCTTTCTGCTACCTTTCCCGACTTCAAGTACGCCACGGCCAATTTTTGCCGCGCGTCGAGCCAGTCCGGCCGAGCTACCACCACCACGGTCAGCATCTCGGCGGCCTTGGCGTAGTCGCCAGCACGGGCGTGTAGCAGCCCCAAAAAGTAATGCGTCTCCACATCTTCCGGTGCTAAGCGGCGCGCTTGGGCGAAGCTGGCTAGGGCCTCGTCAAAGCGCTGCAAGCGCAGGTACGCCTGGCCCAAATTGTAGTGGGCCTTGGCGTATGTTGAGTCCAAGCCCAGCGCGGCTTGGTACTCGGCGACGGCGGCGGTGAATTGGTCCAAGCGCAGGTAAACATTGCCTAGATTGTTGCGGTAGCGCAAACTGTCCGGCGCCAGACGCACCGCCAAGCGATACGCTTCCGCCGCTTCAGTCAAACGACCCTGCTCGCTATACAACAAGCCCAGTTGCGCCCGCGCCTCGTGATCGTCGGGCGCGTTGCCCAGCATCCGCAGTTGATCGTCAATTTTGTCGAGTTGCTGATCGAGCGCGCGAAACTGCGCCAGCACTTGGGTGCTCTCGGCGCGGCGATCGAGCCGCTTGAGGGCATTGGCCAGCGCGAAGTATGCCTCTTTGGCCAAGGCATTGAGCGCAATAGCGCGACGCGCAGCCCGTTCGGCCGCCGCGTACTCGCGCCGCTTGAGCTCCACCTGCGCCAGATCGACATATGCGGCCGCATCCGTACTATCCAACTCAACCGCGCGCGTCAGGGCGGCCACGGCCCGCTCAAAGTCGAGTTCCTTCAGCCGCGTCCGGCCCAAGAGCCGGTACAAGGAGGCATTGGTCGGGTCGCGCGCTAGCCCGGCTTGTAGCAGCGTTTCCACCTCGCCGTACTCGCCGCGCAAAAAGTAGATGTAGCCGAGGTCGTAGTAAGTCGTCAGATGGCTGGGGTCTAACGAGAGCACCCGGCGGTGCTCGGCAATAGCTTGGGCGTAGTTGAGCTGTTTGACGTACATCGCCGCGAGGTTGTGCCGCGCTGATACGTGCGTCGAATCCAGCGACAAGACGCGCTGATAGGCCGTAATCGCACTGGGGTAGTCGAGCTGGCGGGCGTAGGCGTTGCCGAGATTGTAGTGGATTTTGCTAGCCTCAGGGGCTAGCGCGGCGGCCTGTTGGTACGCATCAATGGCCTCGGTGTGGCGGCCTTCGGCGGCCAGCGCAGTGCCGCGGGTGAAGAGCACCTCGGCGTCCATAGCCGCGCCAGGGCGCACATTTTCTTGGGCTTGTTCTTGCGCACAGGCGTACAATGCGAGGCCGAGCAGCAGCAGCCTCATCGCGCCGCTCCTTCGACGAGCAAATGCTCTTGATTGATGCCTAAATCCGCGTATTCATCAACCCGACCGCTCGGCCAATAGACCACCACTCGCTCAACGCTCGTGGCCGTTCCCAGCCCGAAGTGCAGTTGCAGGTCGCTCTGCGACAGGTAGCTGGCGCCCGAGCGCACCTCGTCGGTCTGCACCTGTCCGCCACTTGTGACTTCGACGCGGCTGCCGATGCCGGCGCGGTTGCTGGCGCGGCCCTCCAGCCGCAAGCGCACCCAGTGGCCGCCCGGGCTGTCGTTGCGCATCAAGGTTGGCCGGGCAGCGACATTGGCCACCAGCACGTCCATATCGCCATCGTCGTCGTAGTCGCCAAAGGCCGCGCCGCGACTGACCCGCTGCAACGCCAAGGCACCGCCGTCCTCTATGTATTCCGCAAAGCGCCCATCGCCAACGTTGACAAACAGCTGATTGCGCTGCGCGAAGGTCGCGTTCTCGTACTGCTCGACGTCGCTTTCCAAGTGCCCATTGGCGATAAAAAGATCGCGGTCGCCGTCGTTATCGACATCGAAAAAGCGCGTACCCCACGCCAAGTAGGCAATGCTGCCCTTGCCCAACCCAGCTAGGAACGTTTCATCGACAAAGGTGCCATCGCCGAGGTTTTTGTACAGGGTATTGGTCTCCCACTGAAAGTTGGTCACAAAAAGATCCGGGTCGCCGTCGTTGTCGTAGTCGCCCATGTCAACGCCCATGCCCGCTTCGACATCGCCATCCTCGTTGTACGCAACGCCGGCCAGCAGCGCTTGGTCGGCAAAGCGGCCGGTGCCGTCGTTGAGATACAAAAAGTTCAAGGTCTTGTCGTTGGCTAGGTAGAGGTCGGGATCGCCGTCGAGGTCCACATCGCCGAACACCACGCCTAGTTCCTTGCCCTCGGCACTGCCCAGCCCGGCGGCGGTCGTAATATCCGCAAACGTGCCATCCCCCTCGTTGCGATACAGCACATCGGTCACTCCGTCAAAAGCCTCCGGGCCACAATAGAGTTGCAAGCCGCTGCCGCCCTCGGCGCAGACGCGGTGGTTAGTATAGGAGAAGTTGTGGTAGTTGCCCACGTACAAATCGACCAAGCCATCGCGGTCGATGTCGGCAAACGCAGCACTCGCCCCCCAGCCTTGGTCGCCGACTTGGGCCGCGACCGTCACATCGACAAACGTGCCATCGCCCTCGTTGCGATACAGCACGTTCGCGCCGAAGTTGGTCGCGTACAGATCGAGATCGCCGTCGTTGTCGTAGTCGCCGACCGCGCAGCCCATGCCGTAGCCGGTATCGCCGACGCCAGCGTGTGCCGTTACATCGACAAACGTGCCGTCGCCGCTGTTTTGGTAGAGCGCGTTTTGCGGCGCCGGATCGTATTCGGTCCCGGGCACCGCAGCCCCGTTTATTAGATAAATGTCGAGGCGGCCGTCGCCATCGGAATCGAACAAGCCGACGCCAGGGCCGACGGTTTCAATGACGAACTTCTGGCCATTGGCCCCATTGACGTGGACGAAGTCGATACCCGCTTCTTGAGTGGCGTCGTGGAAGCGGGGATTGGCGTAGAGGGGGACGGATAAGAGCAGTAGGAGCAGCGGGAACTTGAGCATTTGGTTGGAGGCTAGGAGACCTGTCGGTAAATGTCTTGACGCGGCAAGCATCGTCCAAAAACTATCGCATCTTCGTTTTATAGCAAACCAAGTCTATGGTTGCCGCCCGAAACCAGGAGTTAGCAGGACCTCGGCGATAACTTGGTACGCCCGCTGGCGGATGGCGTCGGGAAAGTCGTGCCCGCAATTGGGATGGACTACTTGCAGCGCCTGGCCAGCTCCGTACAGATCGTACACCGCTCGGGCCGCTTCGACCACTGAATCGACGCTGCGCCAGCCAAAATTAGAGTCGCCCAAAGGCGCCGAGATCAAGCACGGGCGCGGCGCTAACGCGGCGATCATATCGTGGAAGTCAAAGGGCAGGTCCGCTAAAGCGTAATCCTTTAAGCGCGGCATGTAGCGATCGCTGGTCCAGCCGGTGATATCGCCGTCCATATAGTCTTGGTAGGAATCGAGGCCACAACTGGAGACGACAGCAACGATGCGCGGGTCGAAGACCGCCGTGTAGATCGAGTTATGGCCGCCCAGCGAGTGGCCGATGGCGGCAAAAGACTCCCCCGCGACAAAGGGCTGTTCGGCCAGCAGATCGAGGCCGCGCATATTGTCCCATATCGCCTTCATGGTTCCCGACTGGTAGCCGAGAGCACGCCAGTCGGGGCGATAGTCGGCCAGCAGTGGGTAGGCCGGAGCGAGCGCGACAAAGCCTAGTTGGGCCAGTTCGCTGGCATAGGCACGGTTGGCGCGGCCGCCCAAACCGACGACCACCTTGTGGCCGATGCGGTCGTCGGTGGGATGGAGACAAAGCACGGCCGGAGCCGGAGATTGTAAAGCAGCATGGGGAATCAACAAATAGGCTGGCACTCGACACGCCGGCTCGGAGACGTAGGTAATGAGGCGACGGGTATAAGAGCCGCAGTCCACTTGCTCTTGGATTTGGACATCGAGCGGCCCGCGCCTTTCCGGTGCAGGCAGAGGCCCCATGACCTGCTGCATGGCCTCCAAGAGAGCCGGGCGCTGGGCCTCCCAAGCATCCCGAGCAGAGGGCGAGTCGGCCAAGCGTAGACTAGCAAAGGCAGGCATAAGCGATCCTAAATCAAAAAGCCCTAAGCGCCACTGGCCACACCTCGGCTGCAACCGGCGGGCGCGGATGAGCCGCCGCAGGAGCCGCGCCCCAATAGCGCGCGCCGATAAAGCTAAAGGCCGCATACCACAGCAGCGCAACCAACAACAGCGCACCCACCGCCCAGCGGCCCACGCCAGCCGGCCGGACAGCCTCCACATCGGCCGCCGCCCGGCGGCTGCCCAACAACAGCAGCGCACCCGCCACCACATAGGCCGCCGCGCCGACGGCCAACGATGCACTCACCCCCCACTCCATGCCCAAAGCTACCGCCCCGACCGACCCAAGCACCGAGAACAAACCATTGACCGCCCACAGCCAGGGGACCATTCCGGCGCGTTGTGAGCCGCCCAAGCGCAGACAGGCCGGAAAACAGGTGCCCAATAACATTCCGAGCGGCGCGACCAGAGCCAGCGTCAACCCAACGCGCGCAACCAGCGGCCACGCCAACGGCCCCGCCAGTGCGCCGTCGAGCAAGAATCCATAGAGATAGCAGACCAAGCCGACGGCCACGCCGACCAACCCCAATCCCCGGGGATGAGCAAGCGTGCGGCACCAGCCGCTCGCCAAGCTCCCGGCGCCCGTCCCCAGCAACAGCCCAAAGAGCGCGACCGCCAGGGTCAGCGTCGGATAGCCTAAAAACAGGCCAAAGCGTTGCAAGAGATGGATCTCGACCATCATAAAGCCCGCGCCCAACCCAGCGGCGAACAACGCCCACAGCAGCGGCGGCGGCCCAGCCGCGCTCGGCTGGCGCATACTCGGCGCACCCAGCGGCACCAACACCACCAGTACACAGGCCAAAAACGCACCGACCAACAGTCGGGTCAGCTTGGAATCCAGCCCGCGAGTCGCGTCGTAAAAGAAGGGCCGGTCGTCAGTCGTCGGCGAAATATCGAGTGCCGATGCGGCGACAAAGTCCGCCAATGTAGTCGTGCGCAATCCGGCCAACGCTGGCCGTTCGCGCCGGCCGGGTGAAAAGTACGCCTCTAGCCCCAACTCCTCCATAACCGCGTGTAAGCGCGCCAATTGCTCGGCTGTATAGGGCTGCTGTTGCACCAGTAACAAGGGACGGTGGGCCTTTTGCCGCCCTGGATCGCCGCGCGCCCCATTGACGACGACGAGGTGGTCGAGGACTGCCCCCGGCTCGTGGCCGCGCTGTTGCCACAAGTCGGCTAACGTGGCGACCACGCGCAACATCAGCGCGTGATTGTGAACTACCAGGGCCAGCCGACCCCCCTCGGCGAGGTGATCGAGATAGGCGGCAAATGCCTCGCGCGTGAACAGGTAGTTCTCAGAGAGCGTGTACCCCACCAAATCGGCCGCCTCGGCATAGACCAAGGGCAAGGCAACCAAGTCGTAGCGCGCCTGCGAACGCTGCAAGTAGTTGCGGCCATCGCCGATGTGTAACTCCACGCCCTCCAAGTCGTACAAATGGCCGTTGTACTCTCGGTATGAGCGAACCAGGGCGGCGATCTCCGGGTTGATCTCAACCGCTTCAATATGTCGCCAGCCAGTCATCAGGGCGTAGAGCACATCGGCACCACCGCCCGGCCCGACGATCAGCACCCGGTCGCGGTGGCCGAAATAGTACGGGAAAAACGCGGCCTCGCCGCGCAAGAAAAACAGCCGCCGGTAATCGCCAAGAAAGCGAAACATGTACGAGCCAGCCCCGCCATCGACGTACAAGTTCAAGCCCGTGTCGCCGCTGCGATCGACTACGTCGGTGCGCGCGTACGCACTCCAGCGCGTGGCCTGCACTTCCCCGCGCTGGTGCTCGGCCGCCAAGGCGCGAAACATCGGCTTGTCGCCGGCTTCCGCTAGGGCCCTCAGATCGATGAGTTCGCGTTGTTGGGTGCTGTAAACAACCAGCCCAGTCGCGACGACAATTGGGCCAATCAATGCCCAACCACGCAACAGCAAAGCCGCCGCCGCCATGGCAAAGACACCGGCGCCCAACAGGACCCCGACGCCGCCCAGCCATTCGAGGGCCGGCACGACATAGAGGATGCCCAGCGCCGCGCCGACCAAGTCCCAAAAGTAGAGAACTTGGCTTTGTTGATAACGCGCCCGAAAAGCGAGGGCGAGGAATGCGCCAGCGGCGATGAAGGGCAGGCCGGCGATGCCGACTAGTAGCACGAGCGTCATGCGGGGCAATTGGGCTATGGCAACCGCGCTGCCGATCATGCCGACGCCGCAGCCGAATGCCCAATAGCCCAAGGGCCCGCGCAGCACCGCGCTCAGCCCAGCCCCCAGCCCCAAGCCGCACACCGCCCCCGAGACCACCAAAAACGTGTAGTGATAGTGCTGCAAAAAAGAGAACAGCCGGACGAGGCCAATCTCGTAGCCGATGACGGCCGCCGCCACCAGCCCCACGCTGAGTTGTAGCCGCCGCTCAGTGCTCACCTTGGGCCTCGCGCTGACGTAGCCTGGCCAGCATCTGCTGCGCCTGGCGATGCTCGGGGTCGGCTGCGACCGCTTTGGCAAAAGCCGCCACCGCCTGCTCCTCCTCGCCAGCCAATAGGTACGCGCTGCCCAAGTTGTAGTGGGCGCGCGCGTACTGAGGGTCGCGGCGCAACACTTCTTGGTAGGCCGCAATGGCCCGCCCCAATGCGCGGCGGCGCAGATAGATGTTGCCCAAGTTGTTGCGGGCGTCGAGATGCCCCGGGGCCACGGCCAAGGCCGCTTGGTACGCTTGGCTGGCAGCCTCGTAGCGGCCAATCCGCGCATAGACCGCCCCCAACTTGTAGTACGCGTCCGCGTCGTTGGGATTGAGCACCACGGCCGTCTTGTGGGCCAGCAACTTTTGCTGCTCCTGCTGCAGCGAGTGGAAATAGTCCAGCAGCTTGCGGCCGCGCACCGCCTCACCGCGCCGCAACAACGCCTGACCCAAGTGATAGTACACTTCCGCGCGGTCCGGGTCTGCTTCTAAGGCCCGCTGCAACAAGGGTATCGCTTCGGCGTCTGCGCCTTCCTGCAAGAGCAAAATGCCCAGCCGTCCCAACAGCGCGGCGCTGTGCGGAGCGTGCTCCAGCCCTTGCTGCAAAGCCGCGCGCGCGGCATCCACCTTGTCGCGCACCATCCAAATCTGCGCCGCCAACTCATGTGCTTCAGCGCGGGTAGGCTGCGCTTGCACCACGCGGGTAAGTTGGGCTAGCGCGTCTTCGTATTGCGCTTGGGCAAAATAAATCCGCGCCAATTGCAACATCAGCTCCACTTGTGTGGGCAGAGCCGCCAGCCCGCGCTGCAAAACGTCAATCGCCGGGCCGTAATCCGTCTGCCGCGCGTGCAAGCCGGCCAAGTTGAAATAGGCTTGGAGATAGCGCGGCGCCAGCGCGATGGCGCGCTCATAGAACGGCACAGCCGCGGCCAAACGCTGTTGGCTCAGGTGGATGTTGCCCAGCACGTAGTGCGGCTCAGCTAGAGTACTGTCGAGGGCCATGGCTTGTCTCAGCGCGGCGACTGCCTGCTTTCGCTCCCCGCGGTCGGCGTAGAGCTTGCCCAAACCCACATAGGCTTGGGCCGCGCGCGCATCGATTTGCAAGGCCCGGCGATAAACCGTCTCCGCCTCGCGGTACGCGCGCTCGCGCACAAGCGCAGCCGCCAATTCGATGTGGACCTCGGCTGCTTCCGGCTGGGCGGCAGTCGCAGTGCGCAGCTCGGACAACGGGGCGGCGGGCGGCAGCCGAGCGCGCGTTTTTTCCGGCAAGACCAACGGCGCTGCGCGCCAGAATTGCGCTAGCGCTTCGGCCTCGCGGCCTTGCGGCACAGCCGGCGCGATGGCGGCGTCAGCCACCGCTTGCGGTGCCCTCGCATCCGGCTCGACGACCCGCAGCACCTGTCCGGCGCGCACATCGGTCAAAACTTGGCGAATGCCCGACGGCCACCCGATCGTCACCTGATCGGCCTCTTGGCTGGCCCCCAACCCAAAGAACATCCGCGCGTCATTTTGCGACAAATAGCTCGCCGCGCTGCGCTTTTCCGCCACCAGCGTCCGGCCGTCCACGCGCACCACCACGCGGGCACCCAAGCCATCGCGGTTGCTGGTCCGGCCCTCTAGTGCCAGGGCCAAGTAGTGGCCCGCTTGCGTGTCGTTGCGCCAAAGCAGGGCGCGCTGCCCACTATTGAGCAAGAAAATATCTAAGTCGCCGTCGTTGTCGTAATCGGCCACAGCCGAACCACGGCCGACCAAATCCCGCGTCGGCGCAGCCACCCCAGCAGCCATACTCACATCGGTAAAGCGGCCGCGGCCATCATTGAGGTACAACTGATCGCTCTGGCCGTACTGAGCCTGTGGATCGAACCGGTTGATGTCCTCGTCGATGTGGCCGTTGGCCACGTAGAGATCCGGGTCGCCATCGTTGTCGGCATCGAGGAAGTTGATGCCAAAAGCCAGTTTGTCCAAGCTAGTGGCCGCAATACCCGCGGCCAGCGATTCGTCGGCAAACATCCCGCCGCCCATGTTGCGGTACAGGGTGTTGCTCTCCCACTGGAAATTGGTCATCGCCAAGTCGAGATCGCCATCGCCATCGCCGTCGGCTGCATCCACGCCCATGGTCCCCTCGGGCTTGCCGCCGACATTGTACGCTACGCCGGCGACCAGCCCCACTTCGAAAAAACGGCCGCCATCGTTGCGCCAAAGAAAATTCGCCGTGGCGTCATTGCCCTGAAACAAATCGGGATCGCCGTCGTCGTCAGCGTCGAAAAACACGGCACCCAACTCGCGGCCGGCGCGGGTGAGTAGTCCGGCTGCGGCGGTCACATCCACAAAGCCATCGCCGTCGTTGCGCCAGAGCGCATTGCGCTCCCCCGGGTATTCGGTGGGGGCCAAGTGCCGCCGCGGCCTACGCAGGGTCCCCCCCTCGCTCAACTCGCCGCGCTCAAATTCGTAGTGCAAGTAATTGGCCACGTATAAGTCTAAGTCGCCATCGAGGTCGTAATCGACAAACGACGATCCGGTTGACCACCGCTGGTCCGTCCCGACTCCAGCAGCGACCGTTACATCGACAAAAGCCGCCGCCTCGTTGCGATAGAGCCGGTTGCGGCCAAAGTTGGCGACGAAAAGATCGGCGTCGCCGTCGTTGTCGTAGTCCCCGGCCGACGCCCCCATACCGTAGCCGGTGTCGGCCACCCCGACGCTTTGGCCGACCTCGACAAAGTGGCCGCCGTCGTTGCGATACAGCGCATTTTGCGGCGGCACCGCCGAGACGTAGCCGGGCAAATCCGCCCCATTGACCACGTACAAGTCCATCCACCCGTCGCGGTTGTAATCCAAAAACGCCGCGCCAGAACCTATCGTCTCCACTCCGTATTTGCGGCCGGACCGACCGCTGGTATGGACAAAATCGATCCCTGCTTCTGCCGTCGCATCGACAAAGCGCACGACGGACGCCGGCGGCGGCTCGCTGGTAGTGCAGCCGCATACTAAGGCGACGATGTACGTTGAAAGGCTACGCGGGATCATTTGAATGGATGCAGCATTACTTCCTTTTTACAATAACATAACTAGTGCTTCGCAAATTTACACCGCACTATATATTTGATAGAATAAATAACAATTTCCACTAGGAGGCCTTCTTGCTGCATCGCTTGCTTTTGTCGTTCACTGTTCTGCTCCTCGCCTGTACCACCGCCGAACCGCCGCCCAGCCCAGACGTGCTCGCCCGCGTCGGCGATGTCGCCATCGACCGCGCCCGCGTCGAGCGCGCCGCCGCGCGGCTCTTTCCCAAAAACGACCCAAGCGACCTCCAGCGCCAAGCCCTTGAGCGGCTCATCGACATCGAGGTGTTGCTGTTGGCCGCCCGCCAAAACGGCCTAGAAAACGACTTTCAAGTCACGAGCAAGGTCGCGCAACGACAGCAGGAACTCATCCTCGACGAAATGTACCGCCGCGGCGTGGTCGCTGTCGCCGAAGACATAAGCCACGCCGAGGCGCGTCAGTACTTTGCGCAGCACCACATCGGCCAGCAGCGCCGCTTGAGCCGCATTCTCGCCAGTGGGCCAGCCGCCATCGACCAAGTGCTCGCCCGCCTGCGCGGCCCCGACAGCTTTGCCGCCGTGGCGAGCGAACTGTCCGACGACGGCAACACCGCCCAGCAAGGCGGCGATCTGGGCTGGAAAAGCCGCCTCGATTTCAAAAACTACGTTCTGCGCCGCCAGATATTCGCCGCCAAACTCGGCCAGATCATCGGCCCCGTGCAGGAGCCAGACGGCTTCTCGGTCTTCGTCGCCACCGACGAGCGCGAAGTGCCCTTCGAGGACATGGCCCCAGCCGTCATCGCGGCCATGCAGGAGCAGAAGCACGCCATCGCCACCTTTGAATTCCTCGAAGGACTGGCCAAGCGCGCCGACATTACAGAACAAGACGAGACCTTCGAGCTGCTCTTGGCCCGACTCAGCCAAGCCGGCGAGCAAATGCCCACGTTCAAAAAGGGCGAGACCCAGCTCGTCCTGCTCGAACTCGATGGCGAGCCGTGGACGCTCGGCCATTTCATGGCGGCCATGACCAGCGAGCGCAACCCAGCCGAGATCCGCCAATTAGACGACTTGCGCCGCTTTGCCCGTCGCCTTTACGCGCTCAAGGTTCTGCTGCCTCGCCACGCCCGCGAAATAGGCATCCACCAAGCCGAGCGCGTCGCCAAAGGCATTGAGGCCACGCGCCGCCAAGCGCTTATCGAGCGCATCCGCCAAGTCAAAGTGCTCGAAACACTCAGCCCGTCCAAGGACGAAATTCGCGCCTACTACCAAGCCCACAAAGACCTCTACGTGCGCGAAGAGCGGATCTCAATTCTCGAGATCCTCGTCGATACCCGCGCCCAGGCCGACTCACTGTTGGCCGCCATTGAACGCGGCGGCGAGCTCGGCGAGCTAGCCCGGCGCTACTCGCGGCGCAGCACCCGCATCCGCCGCGCCGAAGGGCACATCCAACTTTTGCGGCCAGACAAGTACGGCAATTTAGGTTGGGAGGCCAAAGACGCCGAAGTCGGCCAGATCGTCGGCCCGGTCAAGACCGCGCAGGGCTTTACAGTCTTCAAGGTGCTCAGCAAGGCGCCTGGCTACCAACAGAGCTTGGACGAGGTCTGGGGCCGCGTGCGCGCCCACTTGCTCCAAGACCTAACCCAAGAGCGCTTCGATGCGCTGCTGGTCCAACTCAAAGATCAGTACTCCAACCAGATCCGCATCTACGAGGACCGCCTGCGCCAAGGGAATTCTTAACTGCGGCCGGCAAAGCCCGGACAGGCGGTCAAGGCCATCTCATCAGTAAAGACCATCCTCGCCAAATCGCATCTTCCCTTTTGAGGCCTCGCCAAAATACTCTTCCACCTTCTCCCGCGAACGCGGAAAGTACCGATTCAATTCTTCGACCAACTCTTGCACTGTTGCCACATCCTCTCCCATATCCAGCAAAAGCCGCGCGTACAAAAAGAGTAGCTGCAAATTGCGTCGGTCCACGGCTAGTGCTTTCTCCAGATGCACCCGGGCCTCTGCCAACCGACCCTCATCGGCCAGTGCCGTACCCATCAATAGATTGGCTTCGGCTCCCTCTGGATATAGCTCCAGCAGCACCTGCGCCAACTCTTGCAAGGAGGTGCCTTTTAGCTGCGGCTGTCCGCGGGCGTTTGTGCGCTCCAAAAGGTGCCCGTACTCGGCTGTGCGCTGCCGTTCAAAAAAGGCTAGCACCGCACCGACAGCGGCTACCACCAAGAGCAATTTGAGCGAGCGTAAGTATCGCATTTAGACTTTTTTTTCGCGCCGCTTTGTCGGCGTCATCTACGCCGCCGGATCTTGTACACCTTGCCTTGTTTACCCGTCGCCGTGCTGTTGATGTCATAGATAGGAATGTTCAGCCGATCGGACGTGATGATCTCCAAGCGCGTATCGTCGATCCACGATACCTCCGCCCGCGAAAACGCCGACAACAGGTTCGCACCCGACGATACGTTCGTTACCTCCTTGAATCCAAAACGCAGTAAAAGAAATGGCATCAGACGCCTACTTCATCGGCATAAACTCGCGCTTTACAGCACCCCAAGAACGCTCCCGGACCACAGTGGGAGCAGCTCGACCTGTCGCTTGCTTAAAGGAAATTTCTTCCCCAGACAAAACCGCCGAAATAGGACGAAGAACGTTCGCAAAAATCGGAGACATTCCCGCACCAAGGTATAGTATCCGAACCGAGCCCATTCCATAGCCCTGCACAAAAGGAACCCTCCAACTACAAGGATCGCATAAAATAGGATAAGAAAAATCAAAACCGGCTTCCAATATTTGGTCTCGATGCTCTGGGTTTATAACGATGCCCGAGTACTCCGGCTCAGTAAGCCAATCTATCATCCATCGACGAATGTCGATTGGATTGTATTCAAAAACGGGGACTGCATAGTAATACCATTCAACATCCCGCCAGTAGAATCGCTCGATCCCTTCACGCTGCAGACTAAAGTCATACAAAGGAATATCAGCGTCATTCCCGCGAACCAGCAGTACATCGTCGTCTGACCAGCGCACCTTGTAGCCAGCCCAAAAAAACGTCGGTAACGGTGGCCAGTCATACGGCACGTCACTAAACACAAAATACTCAAATCCGTCGATCCACTCTGTGTGCGTGATCTCAACAGCTAAGATAACAGCATCTTGTCTTATAAAACGAGTTAAGGATCGGGGCGGGGAGTCTCCCCCGATCGGATACCCAGGCACCTCAAACTGCTTGAAGTAGGCTGCCCACTCCGGATAGGCGGCAGCCTCAGGGTCCCAAGAATCATACATATAATTAGTGTACCTGTGTTCATAGGTCCAACGATTACCCACCTCCAACGGAACAAACTCCTTGGGGTCTATGACAAAAGGCTCGAATGTCGAAGAATCGGCTTCTACATCGTGATCGCCATGACTGACGCCGTACCACCCAACCATTAGCAGCAAAAGCAACAACAAAGAACGCATGAGACCCGCCGTACTCAGCAGCAAAAGCCGATCAAGTGATAACGGCGACAAGGCCCGATTCAAAACAAGCATCATAAAACCTCCGAGGAAGATTTCCGCAGAGTTTCTATCCTAGCACCTACCAGCATAGAACCCAATATAAGTTATGCTATTGCGTATCATTTTTTCCTCTCTATAAAATGCGAAAAGAGTAAAATTCATTCTCCTGTATGTTTTATCATCTATTTTTGTTTTTTAGCTCACCAAAGGATATGTCTTCGACGCTAGTACTAATATGTTCGCTTCCATCCGATTCGTATGCCAAAAGAATATATCGAAGTCTAAATTCCCAAGATCCAGTATAGTAAAAAAGAACACCAACATTAGGTGCGATTGTTAAGTGGTAACTAGACTCGTATGCTCCGATAAAAAAATTATATAAAGGTGTTGCCTCCCAAAATAAAAGATTTTTCACCCACGTATTAAAATTATGGAATCCATACTCGTTAGATGGGTATAGATAAGGAAGCGGGTAAATATCAAATGGCTCTTGTTTATATAAATCATAAGGACCAAATCTTTTAAAATCTATATCAGAAGATATAAATGCTCCTCCAAATACCATCGTTTCACTATCAAAATTATACGAAAGAGGTCTCCATAAATCCCAACAAAGCGTTTCAGTTTCCTTTTCCTCATCATACTTCCA
Source organism: Candidatus Latescibacterota bacterium (assembly GCA_965221515.1). Lineage (GTDB taxonomy): Bacteria > Latescibacterota > UBA2968 > UBA8231 > UBA8231. The sequence continues at coordinate 257,756 of OZ244897.1, read as the reverse complement.
AACCTTACTCGAGCTATCTACCCAGTAAAAACCACTACCACTCTCATTATCATTTACTAAAAAGTAAGTCCGATTTTTTATTAAATGACTACTGACAACGGAAATAGTCAAAGTATCAGTGCTGCTATCGATGACCTCCTCGCTACCCGTGTCAAGTTGTTCAGAGATAGTCAGGTACGTCCAACGTTGACCAACGTCCAAACTAGCAGGGAGGGGCAAGACAGTCCAACAAGTGTGAGAGGCAGAGCAGGGAGCAGACCCTATCACGGCAGCTCCCAATACCCAAGTAAAATAGCGAAGAAATCGACTCATAACGAAATATCTCCAGTTAAAACGCAGCAAAAGAAATGGCATCAGACGCCTACTTCATCGGCATAAACTCGCGTTTTACAGCACCCCAAGAACGCTCCCGGACCACAGTGGGGGCAGCTTGACCCGTCGCTTGCCCATAGGATATCTCGTTCCCAGAAATAATCGCAGAAATAGGCCAGAGACTATTTGCAAAGAGCGGTTTATTACTAATACCCAAGTGTACCTTCTGAACATGTCCTATCCCATAGCCCTGCACAAAAGGAACTCTCCAAATACAATGATTACATAATATAGAATAAGAAAAACTAAAACTGGCCTGCAAAATTTGACCTCGACTCGCCGGATCTATAACGACGTACTCCGAATAATCCGGATAGGTAAGCAGATCTATCATCCATCGTTTAGTGTCAATTGGGTTGTACTCAAAAACTGAGACCCCATAGTAATACCACTCGCTACTTTCCCAATGGGATCGCTCGATCCCTTCACGCTGCAGACTAAAGTCATACAAAGGAATATCAGCGTCATTCCCGCGAACCAGCAGTACATCGTCGTCTGACCAGCGCACCTTGTAGCCAGCCCAGAAGAACGTCGGTAACGGTGGCCAGTCATATGGCACTTCGCTAAGCACAAAATACTCAAATTCGTCAATCCATTCTGTATGTGTGATCTCAATAGTTAGAATAAGAGAATCTCGATACGTTATTTCAGTTAGGGATCGAGGCGGGCTCGACTCCCCAATCGGATATCCAGGCACTTCAAATTGCTTGAGGTAGGCTGCCCACTCAGGATCGGCTTCATCCCCAGGCTCCCAATGGCCATATGCGTTATTGATATATTTATGCTCATAGGTCCAACGATTACCCACTTCCAACGGAACAAACCCCTTGGGGTCTATGACAAAAGAATCGGCTTCTACATCGTGGTCGCCATGACTGACGCCGTACCACCCAACCATTAGCAGCAAAAACAACAACAAAGAACGCATAAGACCCGCCGTACTCAGCAGCAACGGTTCGATCCGCTGCCATTGTGCATCGGTTCGATCGGTCGCATATTGCATACGCGGCGTACTCATCATAGAAGCCTTGCTCTTCAGGTTTTTTGGTGAAACCTGAATATGGATCGATGAGTACGCCTGTTCAAATAGACGACACATGAAGGGTTTTCAGACGACTTCTAATAGGAGATTCATAAATAAAATAAGTCCATTTGATAGTGGCCGATATGATTTTGTAGTCTATGCTAACGCCACTACCTCCAGGAGAAAAAACTCTAGTTGATATCATATGCCTATATCCCATATCGACCGATAACTCTGATTTCGTCCACCTTTTTACTCCAAATGAAGTTTTTAAAAGGAAACCTAACCTATCCGGGTCCATCAAATTAGATCTGCCAATTCCTATCACGGCCCAAATAGGAAATTGTTTCAGTCTTCCCACATTACATTTTAAATTTAAAAAAAAAGAATCAGATACGGTTTGCTCAGAGGTGAAATAAAAAACTTGTTCCCAACCCGCTTCGATAGCCAAAGGATCTCTTCCCACCTGAACAGACCATCCAGAGATAGGACTATAACTGGGCTCTTCGCCAACCTCAACATAACGCCCAGTCCTGAAATCAAAGAACGCCCCTTCCCAGTCAGGGTTTACGTACGCTCCTCCACTTTCTATACTAACGCCGACAAATACTCGGCGCTTCTTCCCTTGGCTGTTGTCTATCGCCCCAACATGGTCTCCCCGGTCTGCCACCGCCTCGTAATAATATCCGCTAGTTCCATCCTCAAGCACATCAAATTCGTCCACGGATTCGCCAACAGTAAAGCGCGGGGCATCCGACGGAACCAAGGCTTGGGTATCCGACGCCCAAGCCGGCCCAAGCAAACACAAGAGCACCCTGGCGATCCATTTGTAATGTGCCATGAGGAATCCTCTCGTTTGATTCCACACAAAAAGGATAGCGACGAAACGTCCATCGGCGCGATTGCAGTAGAGCGCATTGCGCGGCGGTCGAGCCACCCGGCATTGCCACTTCAGCGCACGAGGGTCATCCGCGCCAAGTAGCGCACACCATCCATCTGCGCCGAGACGAGATACACACCGCTGGCAGCCGCCCGCCCATGCTCGTCGCGCCCATCCCATGCTAGCTGATAGACACCGGCTGGCCGGTAGCCCCGCCAGAGCTGCCGCACGGTCTGACCCAAGATATTGTACACCTCGATCTCGACCTCGCCGGCCGCTGGCAGTGCCACTGAAATGGAAGTTGAAGCGTTGAAAGGGTTGGGGAAGTTGAACACTCGCACCGCCAGCGGTCGAGCCGCTGGCGCAGGCACCGGGATCACCAGACCCGCCGCGGCCGCCAATTCGAGGCCCGCCGGCGTCAGCCCACTGGGCACGCGCGCTGGCACGTGAACCGCTATCGTCGAATCAGTCAGCGCGTGCATAAAAGCCAGTAGGTCTTGCTTTTCTGTGGCACTCAAGTTGAGCGGCACCAGTTCGGGATCGATATTCTCAACGGGAATGGAGGATTCGTCGCCGCCGCCGCGGTCGTAAAACTCAATAACCTCCTCTAAGGTCGCCAGGACTCCGTCGTGCATGTAGGGGGCCGTCTGCGCAACCTGGCGCAAGCCCACCACGCGGAAGGCGCCAATGTCGCTGCGATTGCCTGTATTGAGGAAGCGGCCTTCGTCTCGGCCGGTGGGACGCGGGGTGCCGGTGTTGGTCGTCGCCGACGCCCGGCCCGGCCCAACCTGCTCGACGCCTTGGGCGCGGAAACTCGAATCCGTAAACAGCGGACCGCTGTGGCAGTTGACGCAACGCGCCTTGGTGTGAAAGAGTTCGAGCCCGCGCTTTTGCGCTGGCGTCAGCGCCTGGTCGTCGCCGGCCACGTAGCGATCGTACGCGGTGTTGACCGTGTTTTGCTCGCGCTCAAACGCGGCAATAGCCCGGCCAAAGGTCGAGCGCGTAATGACCGACTGCAAAGGCGTCGGGTCGTAGGCGCAGCCAAGACGCGGTAGCTGGCGGGCCACCGAGTCGGCTTCGGCCGGGAAGGCTTGCTCAAACAGGGCCACGTATTCGGGGATCCCCCGCAGCCGCGTCAGCACGCTATCGACGGCCATCTCGCGCTCATAGGCATCGCCGCGTAGCTCCACCCGCACGATAAGCGGCCGCAGCGCTTGGGCCTCCAGCCCGCGATCTTTGCCGTCCCACAGCATGAAACCCTTAGTCGAAGGCTGTCCAGACTCGTCGCCGTTGTACCCGACGTTAAAAAGCGTCATGGTGTGGCGCGGCTCGGTAATCACCGTATCGCCGGTGACCGCCGAACGCCCCGGCACCCGCGCCGGTCCTAAGCCCTTGCCGCCAACGCCGATTGCAAGGGGTAGGCCGTCGGCCATGCCAAAAGTCGGCAGGTGGCAGGTGCCGCAGGCTGTGTCCTGCTCGCCGCTGAGAATGGGATCGAAAAACAGCAAGCGGCCCAGCTCGACGCGCTCGGGGTTGTAGGGGTTGTTGTCGGGGTAGGGCACCGGCGGCAGCGGCTGGAGGCCAAAGCGCTGCCGCAGGTCGTCTTGCTGTCCGGGCGCACTGGCGGCACTGACTAGCAAGGCCAGCGCGATGGCGGCTATGTACTTCTGTTTATTCATCGTACTCATAGTCCCCTCCTTTGGGCCAAACCAGCCGAACGCTCTTTACCGCACCCCAAGTCTGGTCGCGCAACCCGGTACCGGTGCCCACAGCGGCGCTAGCCGCGCAGCGAAACCCCACGTCCGGGCCTTTGAAGTCCGGGGCGTCCCGCGCTCGGTACGAGGGCCGCACGTGGCTGGCGTCAATCGCATATGAACCGCCGCGCACGGCCTTGACGACGCCTTCATCCGGCCCTTGGGGATTGATGTCGGGGCCAACAGTGTAGTAACTCGGATGGTACCAGTCGTTGGTCCACTCGAATACATTGCCCACCATGTCGTAGGCACCAAAGGGGCTAGCGCCGTCCCGCGTTTGGTAGCCGTCTTGGTTGGAGCCGTCGAAAAAACCGACCGGGTTGGTGCTGAGGATCGCCCCAAAGCCGCGCTCAAATGGATCGTCGCTCTGGAAGTAATTGGCGCGGAAAGCATCGAGGCCGTCGCCCCAAGGATACTTGCGCCCGTCGTCGCAGCGCGCCGCGCGCTCCCATTCGGCTTCTGTCGGCAAGCGCTTGCCAGCCCACTGGCAGAAGTCGGCGGCGTCGTACCAGGTCACTAGCGTAATGGGGTGGTTTTGCCGCGCAGCCGTATTCTGCAAGGTCCACTCCGGGATCGTCGCACCGGTGGCGCGCTGGTACTCTCCCCATTGCGCCACCGTAACCTCGTATTTGTCGATCAGGTACGCGTCGAGGTAAATCTCGCGCACGGGCTGCTCGTCAAAGGCTTCGCCTTCCATGCCGCGGGGGAAAAACCCAGCCGGTACTAGGACCATAGCCGTGGGCCAACCGGTGGGCAGCGGGACGTTCCGCTCGACTTTTTCGTGCTGGGCGCAAACCGGCAGGGCGATCAGCGCACAGAGGGCAATTCGACCGATCATATTGGCACATTCTCCAGCAAGGACTTGGTTTGGACTGTTACTATATTGTAAGATATAACTAGAATAAAAATTCCGCTCCAGCCTGCCGACAGCCTATTAGCCTTGTTTTGCCCCGCAGGTATTATTAACATAAACAGCTTAAGCGATTGGGATGTCCCCGCCGCTGCGGTCCGTGCGCGAAAGCAGGTACTTATGAATTTTCGCATCGCCCTCGCTGCCTTGATGTTGGGCAGCTACCCTCTGGCAGCCGACCAATTGCGCTACGACTCAGCGCGCGATTGGCGGCAATGGCACCTGCCGCTAGGCGCGGTCGAACTAACCCCGTCTGGTGCGATCCAACTGACAAAAATCGAAAAGGGGACCGACGCCGTGCGCGACCTAGACGCCTTTGGCGGCGGCATCCGCAATGCGGGCTCCAACCTCAGCACCGCCCGGTTGGTCATCGATGGCAATCCAGCCACCGGCTGGGCACCCGACCCAGCGGCCGATCCAGACGAGTGGTTTATCGAAATCGACTTGGGCCGTGCGGTCTCGGCCAAAAGCGTCACTTTGGTATTCGACGCCGCGGCTCCCCCCTTTGAACTGTTCGACCTGCTGCTTTCGACCGGCGAGCCAGAGACCGACTTTATCGCCGCACCCATTGCCGGCTCCTTGGTCTATCGCGTCAAAGAGCGCATCAAAGAAAACACCCGCCATCAGGTGACGTACCCAATCGAACAAATCGACGAAGAACCAATCCAATTCATCCGCTTTGAGCCGCTGCTCCTAGTGCCCGATGCGCGTCTGGTCGAAGTCAAAGTCGAGACTATTGGCGACAACATCGCCCTCGGCCTGTTGGAGCGCGGCGGGGCGGTCGATGTCAATATAAATCTCGCCAGCAGCGACTTGCAGCCGCTCGGTAAAGCAAGAGCGCTCTTCGACGGCGATTTGTACGAGCGCTGGCGTGCTGGCACGGCCTCGCGGGGCCTCACCGACATCCTCGCCCATATGATCCTCGATTTAGGCGCGGTCTATTGGGTTGATCAAACGCGGATTATCGGGGGCGTGGTGGTGCGCTCCGGCTTTGGCGGCGGCATCACCACCAACCACTATGTTTCGCGCCGGCGCTGGGACTTCCGCTTCTACGAGTTTATGACCTCAGACGGCTCGCTTTCACCCGACGGCACTCGCCTGTGGACCAAGCACTTTTCCGGCGCCTCGCCTGGCAATCAGACCTCCAAGGGCCTAGTCGATCACCGCTTCGACCTGCTGCCGACGCGCTTTGTCCGCATCTTCTGGAAGTACTGGGACACCAGTTGCTATTCCTTTCAACGGCTCGGTGAGGAGGGCGGCATCAACAGAGTTCCCGGCTGCGGAGCAGGGGGAACCACCGACGAGATTCAGATTTTTGGCGAGGGATTCCCATCGGAGGTCGATTTTCGCTCGGCACTGATTGACTTAGGCTCTGGCAAGAACCTCAACTCCGTGGAGTGGAGCGGCAACCAGCCGCCCGGGACGCACATTGAGATTCGCACCCGCACCGGCAATGAGGTCATCGAGACATACACCTACCGCGACAAAAACGGCAAAGAAGTTACCGAGCGGAAGTACAACAGGCTCATTCCCAGCTTCAAAGGCCCGATTGACACCACCCTCGCCGCCGGCGGCGATTGGAGTGCTTGGAGCCGCATTTACAGCTTCTCGGGCGAGGCTTTTCTCTCGCCGTCGCCGCGCCGCTACCTCGAAATCGACGTGCGCATGACCTCGGATTCACCGGCTGTCGGGGCTTCTCTCGACCACTTGGCCGTCAACTTCACCCAGCCGCTGGCCAGCCGCGTCCTGGGCGAAATCGCTCCGCAGCAGGCCCAGCCGGGGATGCGGACCGAGTTTACTTATTACTTGCGACCGGAAAATGCCATCGGCTTTGACCGCCTCGCAGTGGAGTCGGACGCGCCCGTTTACTTTGTCGATGTCGCGCACAATGGCACCGCGCTCAACGCCCAGCTGGACACCACCGCAAGCGGTTTCCTAGTCCAGCTGCCCAACCGCATCCGCACCGATCAGCTCATTGAGCTAAAATTTCAATCTTCGGTATTTAGGCAATCGACGCGCTTCGACGTCTTTTTGCAGGACAGCCGCCAAGACGAGAGTGTGCGCCAGCGCGTGGACCCGGGCGACGCCACCGACTTAGTCGAGAGCAGCACCAACATCGTCAGCTTGCCGATCTCGCGGGATTTACTGGCCAATATGTCCTTTTCGTCCAAGGCGATTACCCCCAACGGCGACCGAGTCAACGACGAACTGACGTTGGAAATCGCGCTGGTCAATGTGCTAGCGCCGCGCCCCCTGCGCTTGCGCCTGTACGATCTGGCTGGGCGCCTGCTGTACGACCGCAGCGAAGACAGCCGCGCCGGCCTGTACACGCTCGTTTGGGATGGCCGCGACCGCCACGGGAACCGGGTCGCCCCAGGCCTGTACGTGCTCGAAGTCCTCGTCGAGGGCGATGCGGGCGACGAGCAAGCGCAAGCGCTTATTTCGGTGGCTTACTAAAGAATTGGCGGGCAAAAATATCTTGACAGCCAAGCACATATTTATTTGCTTACCGCATTATTTTATTAATTTTTGGCCCGAAACATCGCCGAGGAAAGGAGGTTTGCCGGACCAACCGCTGCACTTTTGATTTTGAACAAGATCGCAATTCTGCCCGTTGAAGCCTTGTGGCGGGCCTTTTCTGTTCACTTTTTACGTTCAGCAACTCAAGGAGGATTTAACAATGCGCAAAGTCCTAGCTTTGACTCTAGGCGTATTGCTCGTCGCTGGTTCTGCCTTCGCGCAGGAGCCGGCTGAAGTACCGCTCTTTTTTGCTGTCGGCATCCCCGAAAACGCCCTGCCCACCATCGATGGCGACAATTCCGACTGGGCTTGGGTCGATCGCAGCTTTGAGATCACCATTGAAGACATGAATCCGCTGACCGGCGGCGCCGACGACGCCGATGATCTGTTCATCGACCTGATCATTGGCTGGAGCGATGCCAACAACCGCGTTCACGCCATGATTCACGTCCACGACGACTTCCTGATCGTCGATAAGAACCCCACCTGCACCTTCCGCGACGACAACTGCGAAGTGCATTTCGATCCCGACAACCAAGGCGGCGGCCCGTACTCGGCGCCCAACGACCAAGACTTGCAGCCGGCCTACCAGATGTGCCTGAGCTTCTCCGAGCAGTTCTCGCGCGTCCAAATGTACAATGGCGCGCTGGGCAACTTCGAGCAGGACGCCCTGAACTTCTGGTGGACCCACACCGACTTCGTCGATGCCGGTCATGTCAACCAAGGCCAAGAGTACTACTACGAGTTCAGCGCCGAGTTGATGGACCCGATCTCGATCAGCGGCGGCCCAGACGCCAGCACGGTGTGGACGCTGGCGGCCGAGCAGACCATCGGCATGTCGATTTCGGTTGACGACGCCGACGAAGGTCTCAACGCCAACGGCAACGATCCGCTCTCTGAAGAGTGCTGCGAGAACGGTTTCTTCTGGCAGGCCCAGTACAGCATGGCCGAGCAGTTTATGAACAGCGGCGGCATGCCCGATGTCTTCCTGACGCCGATTGAAGAAATCACGTCAGTCGAAGAAAGCTCTTGGGGCCAGATCAAGTCGCTGGTAGGCGAAGAGCTATAAACAGACTTTAGCAGTCTTCGTCTTAAGTAAGTAGTTCACAAGGGGAGGGGAATGGATTCCTCTCCCCTTGTTTTGTCTAGAGGGGCGAGAGGCGACACGCGCTATGTTTAAGCTGTTGATCTGCATTCTGTTGGGGGCTAGGGCGGCTAGTGCGGTCGATGTGTGGACCGCCGGAGGGGCTGGTTTTGCCTGGGACGACGTCGGCGAGCTGACCGGACTCACCACCAACGCATCCGTCCTGCTTCCAGCCGTGGTGGACTCGACCACCAATGCCGTCGAAAACCTCACGCTGAGGCGGCGGGGCGGCAGCATCTCTTCGCCACAATCGCGCGAAGAGCTGACCGGCTTGCTCACCGACGGCAACGCCGAAACCTTCTGGCGCGTCACCCGCGAGCGACGCCCCGACGGCACCTCCATGCTCATCGACCTCGGCGCGATTTTGCCGATCAACCGCATTCGCTTTCAGGGCAACCCCGACATTTTTCTCCGCGCCTATGAGCTTTTTGTCCACGACGGCAATCCCGCGCAACTGCGCGAAGATCGGCCCATCGCCTTCATCAACCAAGTCAGCGCCAACCTCGAACAGAGCGAAGCGGATATCGACGCGTCCATTCCCCTGCAGTTTGTGCGCTTCATTCGCCTGATTAGCCGCTCGGGTCAAGAGTTCATCATTGAGGAAGTCGAGGTCTTTGGCGATGGCTTCGCGCCCACCGGCAGCTATCTGTCCGAAGTCATCGATCTGGGCCAAGCGGCCAACTTCGGCCAACTGCGCTTGCAGACCCGCTCCGATCCTTTGACCAACGTCCTATTGCAGACGCGCACCGGCTCGGTGCCCGATCCCAAAATTTACTATCGCAAAACCGAGGTCTTTGAGGGCGAAGACCGGCAGGAAGAGCCCATCTTGCCGATAGGCTCGCCCGAGGCCGCCGACGAATACGACGATCTGACCTCGTCCGATAAGGGCGCGATTAGCGACAACATCGACGAGTGGAGCCCGTGGTCGGCCCCATACGAGGACTTTTTTGGCACTCTACTCTCGCCGGGCAACCGCCGCTACGTCCAGTTCCGCCTGTTGTTTTCGTCCGAGGACGCGCGCCAGTCGGCCTTCGTCGATTCTTTTTCCTTTGACTATTCGATCCCGACCCTAGCCGAGGAGCTAACAGCCGAAATCACTCCGGCAACGGTCGCGCTCGGCCAGCGCAATACCTTCGATTACTACATCCGCTCGGCTTTCGGGGCTGCCAACGATGGGTTCGACCGCGTGGAAATTCGCACGCCTTTTAAGGCCACAGTCCACAGCGTCGAGTTGGATGGGACGCCGGTATCCTTTACCGAGGAGGACGCAGACGACGAGAGCAAACTGGCCATCCAACTGACCGACGACCGCGTAACCGAGTCGGGCCAACTTTTGCGCATCCGCTTCGAGGCCATGGTGACCGTCTATGGCACCACTTTTTTCGCCAAGGTTTTCGACAGCCAGACCGGCGAACTCGGCCAAGACGTGGTCGCCGGAGACGCCACCCCCGGGGCACTGGCCGACCGCCTGTCGATCCAAGGCGCGTTGCGCCAAGAACTGGTCCTCCAATTGCAGGCCGCTCCGCCGATATTTAGTCCCAACGGCGATGGGGTCAACGACCAATTGCAGGTGTCCTACATCTTGCTGCGCGCCCTCTCGCAGGTGCCCGCCGATCTAATCGTGTACGACCTCGCCGGCCGCCGGGTGCGGCACTTGCAAAAAAGCGGCGCCCTCAACGGGCCGCAGCACGCGACTTGGGATGGCTTAGACCAAAGCGGTGCTAGGGTGCCGCCCGGCCTCTATATCCTGCGGCTTTCCATTGATACCGATACCGGCTCTGAGGACCGGTCGTTGCTAGTCGGGCTAGCGTACTAAGAGCGCAGCCTGAGTCCATTCCACAATGAGGAGCACGGCTATGACAATCACTGGCGCCCTAGGCCTCGTTATAGCGTTGAGTAGTTTTGCCTTTGGCGAGCGCATTTCGTTTGACACCCGCTCGGCTTGGCAAACGTGGACGCACCCGGTCGGTGCGGTCGAGCTACAAGCAACCGGCCGCGTCCAGCCCGTACCCGTGCGCAAAAACATCAACGCCGTGCGCAATGCCGCCGACTTTGGCGGCGGCATCCGCAGCGTCGGCAGCAACGCCCGCGACGCCGGTCTGATCATGGACGGCAACCCCGCGACGAGTTGGTCGCCCGACCCAGCCGATGGCATTGCCAACGCCTATATTGAACTCGACTTAGGTCGCTTAGTAACGGCCTCCGAAATCGTCATCACGTTCGACGAGTCCGCGCCGCCCTTTGAGTTTTTTACCATCCTACTGTCGAGCGGCGAAAAATTCTTTACCAACGCCCTAGTACCGGTAGAAGGCACCTTGGGCTACGGCCTGGCCAAGGGAATTGGCTTCAATGAAAGCCACCAGCTCGTGCTCGACCCTCGCCAGCGCACCTTGGGTTTGAGCGCATCTGGCTCGGACGATATTGGCGGCGGTTTTGTCGATGGCACGGTCCGCGAGTTCAAGGAATCTTCCGGCCTAGTGCGCATCATTCGCATCGAACTGGCCAAGTTCGTCGCCGGGGCCGGCTTGGCCGAGATTTCAGTGTCCACCATCGGCGACAACATCTCCCTCGGGATCATTGAGCGCGGCGGCAACATCGAACTCATCACCGACTTGCAGGCCGTGCTCTCCGGCGGCGAGAACATGGTCGATGGCGATATTGTCACCAACTGGGGCATGCAGACCTACCACCAGACCCAGACCGGCTTCGACATCTTCAATCGCATCATTTTCGATTTAGGAGCCCATTACTGGGTTGACCAGATCCGCATCATCGGCGAGCCGGCCGGTGCCCCATCGCGGATTCGCAGCCGCTACGCCAACTTTTTCTGGTACCAACTGCTGGCTTCCGACGGCTCGATCGCCCCAGATGGCACCTTGAACTTCCACGAGATCGCCTTTGTCGATGACAGCCCGCTGAACGAGACGACGATCCGCAACTTCGACCACCAATTCGAGTTGCAGAAAATCCGCTACATCAAGCACTATTTCCCCTCTTCGCGCCACGGCGGCGAGCGCTCCGGCACCCACGGCACCTACCGCCTCTTTGCCCTGATCAGCGAGTTCCAAATCTACGGCGCCGGCTTTCCAGCCGAGTTGCAGCTAACCTCGCCGATTCTCGACCTCGGCGAAGCTAAAGCCCTGACCTCAGTCGAGTGGGACGCCGATGTGCCGCCCAACACGCGCATTGAGTTGCGCAGCCGCACCGGCGATGAAGTCGTCGAGAACATTCACTACTTCGACAAAAAGGGTAAAGAGATCACCCAGCGGAAGTGGGAAAAGACGCCCAAAAGTTTGCGCGGGCCGACTGAAACCACAATTTCCGTCGGCTCGGACTGGAGCGTCTGGAGCGATCCGTACGTGGCTTCGGGGGCGCTTTTTAACTCGCCCTCGCCGCGCCGCTATGCCCAACTCGACCTGCGCCTGATTTCCACCGATCCCAACGCCGCACCGTCGATCGAGGCCCTGCATTTGAATATGGAAAATCCCATTGCCCTCCAAACCCGCGCCGAAGTATTTCCCAGCCAAGTAGAACCAGGCGTCAAAAAGGACTTTACGTACTTCGTCCTGCCTATTTTTGGCGGGCGCTCGCAGGGCTTTGACCGCCTGACCATGACCGCGTCGGTGCCCGTTGATTTCACCAGCCTAACGTTGGGAGACCAGCCGGTAGAAGTCGCAGTCGCCCCAATCGCCGAGGGATTTATCGTCGATTTACCGGCGATGGTCCGCCGCTCGGAGCTAATCGAACTCTCGTTTAGCAGCACCATCTACCAAAACCAAACCCGCTTTGACCTGTTCCTCGGCAACAGCAACCTCGACACCGAGGTGCGCCAACTCGTTGACCAAGGCGACGCCACAGCCGATGTGCCGAGCGAATCCGTCTCGGTGCAACTGCCAATCAACGACCTCTTGCTGACCAACCTCACTCTTTCGACGCGCGTCCTGACACCCAATGGCGATGGAATCGGCGACCAACTGGCTATTGAATTCGACGCGCTCAAGCTAGTGACACCGCGACCCATTCGGGTCCACATCTACGACTTGGCCGGGCGCCAAAAGCGCACCCTCGACAGCGGCGCTGGACTCGCTCGGCGCCATCGCTTCACTTGGGACGGTCGCGACGACACCGGGACGCTCGTGCGTCCGGGGACTTATCTGGTGCAAATCGAGATTGCCGGCGACTCCCAGACCGAGACAGTACAGCAAATCGTGCCGGTGGCCTACTGAGGGGACTGCTTTTGCCACTTTATAGCAAAAAGGAACCGCGATGACTCGTGTCGCACTCGCATTAGCCTGCCTAGCGATAGGATACAGCACTCCGGCCGCAGAACGGCTCAAAATAGGCGGCGATGGACTGGATTGGGAGGGCAACTCGCTCGTCTTCAATGCACTCGAAGTCACCGACGATGGGGGGCTGTCGCCGCTGGAGGCCGACCCGGAAGAAAACATCCTGCCGCGCATCAAAGAACTCGGCGGCAGCGCGACCACCTCGGTGCGCACCGCAGCCGCGCGCTCCAATCAGATACTCAACGAACTCATCGACGGCGACTACAAAACCGGCTGGCGCGTGTACACCAACCCCAACGGGGCCGAACTCGAAGTCGATATGGGCGCGATTTTCGTCCTCCAGCGCATCCGCCTACTGCGCGGCGTCCTCAACGACGACGAACGCTCGCTGCGCGGCTACGAGTTTTACGCCAACGATGGCGATTCGCTCAACTTCATCGGCGGCAATCCGGTGTACGCGCTCATCGCCCAAGACCGCTCGCACGGCCAGCCCGAGCTGGACTTGAGCTTCCCGCCAACTCAGGTGCGCTTTTTTCGGCTGCGCAGCACGGGCGAACGCGGCTTTCAGATGGGCGACCTCGAAGTTTTTGGCGTCGGCGTTACGCCCTTTGCCCAGTACATATCGCAAGTGATTGACCTAGGCGAAGCAGCCAACTTCGGTCCAGTCGATGTGTACAGCCGCATCGACAGCAGCGCTCAAGCCCAGTTCAGCACGAAGACTGGCTTTGTCGCTACCGACTCGCTCTACTTCCGCCAGACCGGCATTCCCGGTGAATTCGCCGAGGTGGCCCTAGCCGATTTCGATCGCACACTCGACCCCTCGTACGCCGGCATCGTCCTCGAAAACGACCGCGACTGGAGTGCGTGGTCGCCGCCATACGCCCAGTTGCTCAAAGCGCCGATCAACTCGCCGGACAACCGGCGCTACCTCCAGTTCCAATTCAAGCTCCTCTCGAGCAGCTTGCAGTACAAAGCCGTCATCGACTCGGTGGTATTCAACTACACAGTCCCAGCGCTGGCCGATTCGGTCATCGCCGAAATCAGCCCGACCACCGCGACCCTCGGGCGGGAAAACGAATTTACCTATCACCTGCGCTCGGTCGTCTCAAGCGGCAACCGCGGCTTTGACACCGTTATCATCCACACGCCGTTCGCCGCCCGCGCCACCGGCGTGCGCGTCGATGGCGTCGAGCTAGACAACTTCACCGCGGCCGCCGATTTGGGCCGCTTACAGGTGAGTTTTCCCGACCAACGCATCACTCGCAGCGGCCAACAAGTCGCCGTGCGCTTTGCCAGCTTGGTCACCGTCTCCGGCACGGAATTTCGCGGCGAGGTCGCCGACAGCCAATCCGACGCATTTCCGCAGCGAGTCACCTTCGGCGATGCGGCCGCGGAAGCCGCCGACAACACGCTCGTGGTTAGTGCCGACATCGACGATGACCTTTTTACCGGCGTTGTGTTCTCATCGGCAGTAATCACGCCCAACGGCGACGGCATCAACGACCAGATCGCGCTCGACTACATCCTGCTCAAGGCGACCGACGAAGTGGCAGTCGAGGTCGTGGTGTACAACTTGAGCGGTCAGCCGGTGCATCGCCTCTACCAAGCCCGCGACCGCTCCGGCCCCAACCGGGTCAGCTGGGATGGCCGCGCCGCCGATGGCACCGTGCCGCCGGGGCTGTACTTGCTGCGCCTCAAGGCCGCGACCGACGCGGGTATCGCCACGCAAATGCGGAGTATTGCCGTAGTGTATTAATCCATGTAGCCGGAGCCAGGTCGGCCGCTGATTTTTTGCTGCGCGGCTGCGCCGTGCACCAATAAGGGAGATTGTTATGCGCAAAGTTATGTTGTGGGGGGTTGCCCTACTGGTCTTAGCCGTTGCGGCGTCCAGCGTCCAAGCGGCCACCCCGGGGCGCGAGCGCGGCGCCACTTCGCAGGTTCGGATCGAAGGTTTCGACCCGCTGATCCCGACTCTGCGCAAGTGGCACGTGCCCCAAGACCTCTACTACATCTACCACTGGGGAGGCTACAAGTACACCAACTACGCCAAGGAACCGTATCAGCGCTATGTCAACACGCAGTTAGAAGGCACCGGCCAGTACGACATCTTCGGCAACTGGATCACCCGAGGCTGGCGCATTTACGAGTGGCGTCAACAGCAGCCGCTGGCTTTTGGCAGCTCGGTCTTCAAAGACAGCCGCTTTGGCTCTTGGTTCCAAAACCTACTGGTCGCCGCCGACTCCAAAGGCCAGTACTACTCCGCTCTGACCGTCGGCGATTACATTCGCACCACCCTGACCCCGCTGACCTTCAGCCGCTCGCGCTTCAACGGCGTCCAATGGGACTTTGCCTCCGACAAGTACGAAGCCACCGTGCTTTTGTCGCGGGTCAATGAACCGGTGCGATTGGCGCAGGGGGGCAACCGAGTGCAAGACACCGACTTTACCAACTTCATCGGCCTGCGCGGCACCGCCCAAGTGGGCGACTTCATGGGGTTGGGGGTCACGTATGTCAATACGAACTTCGGCTCGGCGAGCAGCAATTTCTCGGAAAACTCGCGCGCTGGCTTGCTGACCAGCAGCCAGAATTCGGGCAATGTCACCGAAATCGTCATCCGCATCTCCGACGACTCGCCCGGCGATGGCTCCGGTGCTTTGTTCTTTTCGGCGCAGATGATCGTCGATGGCCAAGAAACTGCCGTCAATCCCACGATTGAAGGGGGGCGCCAGCGCGAGGGCTTTCTCGAAGCCCTCGAAGAAGCCCCGATCCTGCTCCGCTATCGGGTGCCCGACCCGCTGGTAGTGCAAAAAGTCAGCTTTGCCATGGTGCTCTCCAACGACTACCGAGTGGAAATAACTTCCAACTTGCAGACTAATATCAACGGCCAGCCCATCTTCTTGCCGGTCACTCGCTCGGCCGGCAATGTGCGCGACAACACCAACCAGCGCGTCGTCCGCTTTGACTACGGACTGCCCTCGGCCAACCAAATCGCCAGCGTTGACTTGACCATCGAGGATATCTGGGGCCTAGAAGTGCGCGGCGAATTTGCGCGCAACACCCAGTTTCAGCGCTACCCCAACATCAACATCCAAAAACTGAGCAACCTCAAAAAGAGCGACCGCACCGCCGATGCTTGGTTTGTCAACGCCACTCGCCGCACCGGCCGCTACTTTGGCTACGGCGAAGTGTTCAGCATGGATTACGGGTACACCACGCGCGGGTACATCACCGACCAAAACGATGTGGTAGATTACGAAAATCAGCGCCAAAACTGGTTTGAGTACATTGACGACAACGACGATCAAGACCAACTCGTCGATTGGCCGCGCTATGGCGGTGCCGGCGGCGACAACGCCGTCTTCCCCGGCCTCGACGAAAACAACGACCTGCTCTCGGATTTCAACGAAAACTCCAACCTCACCCCGGACTACGAAGAGCCATTTTTGCGCCACTACATCGACCCGCCCGACTTCCTCTTCGGCGTCGATATGAACCACAACACCGTAGTCGATCGCTTTGAAAACGACGACGAGGCCGACTATCCCTACCGCAAGGGCCACCGCGGCTGGAACGTGTACGGGGGCGCCGAAATTTACCCCGGGGTCAATCTCACCGTAGGCCGCAATCGCCAATGGCTCATCGCCGGCGAAGAGCGGTCAACAGCCCTGTACGCCTTGCTGAGCGCGGTGCGCGACATTGCTAAAACCGGCAAGTTTGAGGTCTTCCACATGATCAAGTCCGTTGAAGACAACATCGCCGATAATCTGCTGCAATGGGTGCAGCGGCCTGGCTCCATTGGCGGCTTGCAACCTTTTGACGACCCCCTAATCACCGAAAATACCATCGTCAATCAGAGCTTCGTCGGCTACAAGTACGCCCGCGGCAACCTGACTTTTGTCAACAAGTTCCGCCTCGATCACTTCAAACAGCGCGGCCAAGCAGCCGAGCGCCTGCGCGACAGCGCGTTCTACGGCGTGATCAACAAGGCCGATTATCCGTTTTCCATCGGGCGCAACATCACCTTGATCCCGCGCTGGAAAAACATGTGGCGCAAGCGCACCCAACCGCGCACCGTCCAGCTTGAGCTCAACGAGTTGAGCGAAATTTTCTCCCTGTCCGCGGTATTCCCGGTGCTGACCAGAAGCCGCGTCGAAGTCGGCGTCGAAGCCATAATTTTCCGCAATGCCGAGGCGGTCCCCGACCCCTTGCCGCCCGAATACATCGACGATTTTATCGGCAAGGTGTTCACCGTGCAGTACACCAATCGAGTCCAGTACCAAGGCTACAGCGTCACTTCCAACGTTGGTTTTCAGGTCAACGACATCAACTTTGCCAATCTCACCGACCAAGACGTGAGCAACACCATTGCCTTCATCGAGCTCTATGCCGGGCTAGAAGAAGAGCGCTTGGGCGGTCGGCCAGCCGAGAGAAGGGGATGGAGTTTCTAAAGCCACAGACGGTCCTGGTGGCCTTGGGCTTGTCGGCCTGCGCCGACGCACCGCCCGAAAGCGCATCGGCGATCTTGGCCCGCGTGGGCGAGGTCGAGATTAGCGAGCGGGATTTTGCCGCGGCACTAGAAAAGCTGCCCGCCGGCAACCAAGCCCAGCCGCTGGCCGATTGGCGGCGCCAATTTCAGGCCCTCATCGACCAACAACTGCTGCTGCTCGAAGCACAGGCCCAAGGGCTAGATGAAGAGATCGCCGCTGCGATGGCGGCTTGGCAACGCAAGCAGCTAGTCGAGGCACTGCTCGAGCGCACCATGGGCCAACAGTTGGCTTATGGGGAAACCGAGCTTGCAGCATTCTTCGCCGAATCGGGTGCCAGCCGCGAAATTCGCCTGCGCCGCTTGCCGGTGCGCGAGCGAGCCGCAGCCTTAGCGGCGCTTAGCAAGGCGCAAAAAGGAGCGGAACTGGACGGGGATTGGAGCGAGAGCGGGTGGCTCAACGTACTCAACGCGGCCGACGCTCGCACCGCCGCCCTTTTTCTGCAAGCGGTGGGCACCGTTGAGTTGGTCGAAACCGACGGGCAATTTTTGGTGGTAGCCGTTGCGGCCGAGCGCACCGTTTCGCTGGCAGACCGCCGCCCGCTCGTCGAAGCGGCCCTAACGCGACACAAGCGGCAACAGGCAAACTTGGCCTACCTAGAACAGTTGACCAGCCAGTACTCAGTGCAGCTAGACACGGCTGCGTTGCGCCAGGTCGCCGCCGGCGCAGTCCGACCAGCAATGCGCTTGGTCCGCAGTGCCGTAGGCGATTGGAACGCCGGCGATTACCACCAGGCCCTCGCCCGCCTCGGGGCAGACGCCCAGCCGCAGCCGACCGATGTCAGTGCCCTCGGCTTCAAGGTCACGCGGGCCTTTGTCGCCGACCAGATTCTCCCGCAGGAAGCGCACAAGCACGGCCTAAATGCCGAGCTGGAAGCGCGCCGCGCCACCGTGCACAAACAGAAGCTAATCCAAGCCTTGTGGGAACGAGAAATTTTTGCCCACATCCCAATTGACCCTTCCGCGGTGCGCGCCTTTTACGAGGCCAACGCGCAACGCTACGCCCGTTCGGGGGCCGTCGGGCGGGAACTACAAGCGCAAGTCGCCCGCGATTGGCGCGACGCCCAAGCCGCGCCCCTGTTCGACCGCTACATTGAGCAATTGCGCAAAAAATACGCCGCGATCATCGCGGTCGAAGAACAGCAATTAGGGGAGTTTGTCGCCCGACGCCGACAGGCTGCCAACCCAGTCGAGCTATGAGTTTGTTAGAGAGGAGTGTTTCTATGTACGCTGGCAACAAAATTTCCATCCTCGCCGCGGCGGCCCTCTTGTTGGGCTGTGGCCATTACTTAGTGCCCGGGCGGTTCCAGCCTTTAGAGGTGGCCCAGCAGCAGACCGATGTGCAAGGATCGAGCATGAAAATCCTCGACGACGGTACCGTAACCTTCATCCAGAACCGCCTCGAAGTGTCGGTGCGGCCGATGACCGACCAAGAGATCAATCGCCAGTACCCAGCCCAATCTACCAATGCCAGCGGTCCGGCCGACGAGCTACCGTCCAACCCATTTACCTATGGCAATTGGATCGATCCGCGCACTGGTACGTCTCCGCAGCGTTTGTCCATTTTCAAAATCACGGTCAAAAATTACGAATACCCCAAAGTTAAGTTCGATCCCCTGACGGTGACGGTGGAGTCGGCCAATGGACGGCACTACTATCCTTGGGGGAGTTATGACGTGGAGGAGTATTTCCGGCGTTTTCCGCTAGCGTTCAACGGCTTGGGCTATTTGCGCTTTGACGAGCGCCGCGACATCTACAATAGAGCCCGCTATCCAGACGACGATTTTTGCTTTTCGGGCCAAGAAGTCGAAGGCTACGTAGTCTTTTCCAAGATCCACGACGACGTCGCCGAGATCGCCGTCGAGATTCCCCAGTTTGGGCTGCGCTACAACTTTCGCAACGAACCCGTCGAGACTATTGACCTCCGCTTCCGCTTCAAGCGCGACATCAAGAAGGTCAAAAACATCGACAAGTTGGCGGCCAACTAGCCGAGCGGCCGGCCGCCGGCCGCGGCCGTTTAATGCTAAAAAAATTCCTCCTATTCGGCACCGCGGCCTTCTTTTTATTATCCGTCGCGGCCTTTGACCCAGCCACCATTTCACGCTGGATTGAACGGGCCATCGGCTGGGTGCCCCGGCGCGAAGTTCCGGCCACCGGCGCCGCGTCCTCGCTGCGCGAAGCCGTCGCGCAAATAAACGCCGCCGCGCTAGCGCGTCATCTCCGCATCCTCACCGCCGACTCATCCCGCGTCACCGGCTATGCCGGAGCCATAAACGCCGCTCGCTACATCGAAGGAGAATTCCGCCGCCTCGGCCTCCAAGTCTCCAGCGAGCACTTTGCCGTTTCCGTCCCCATCGATCGCGGGGGCCGACTGCGCTTGGTCGGCTCCAAGCAAGCCATCCCCATCTACGGATTGTGGCCCAATCACGTGCGCTCGCCTTCGCTACCCCCGGGCGGCGTCTCCGGCCACCTCATAGACTTGGGGCGCGGCAGCTTAGCCGAAATGGATGGCAAGCGGCTAGCCGGCAGCATCGCGCTGCTGGGATTTGGCTCGGGCAGCGCCCACGTCCAAGCGCGGGCCTTGGGCGCCCAAGCCATCTTGCTGTACGACGATGGCCGCGTCACCCGCAGCGAGGCCGCGGAAAAATTCCTCCAAGTACCGGTGGACATCCCGCGCTTTTGGGTGGAAGCAAAAGACGCGGCCATGCTGCGGCAGCAAGCGCACCGCGGCGACGTTCCAGTCCAGCTCGCAGCGCGCATGGACTGGCAGCCGGTCCAAGCGCGCAATATACTCGCCGTCCTCCCCGGCTTGGCCGCGGACATGCCGCGCGGTCAGCGCCGCCAAATCCAGCAGTGGGACCAGCAAATCATCGTCCTGCAAGCGCACTACGACGCGATCTCGGTGGTCCCGGCGCTGGCCCCAGGGGCTGAAAACGCAACCGGCATGGCCGCGCTGCTCGAAATTGCGCGCTTGCTCGCCACCTCAGACACCCGCTACACCGTGCTCTTTTTGGCCACTCCCGGGCACTTTCAGGGCTTGGCCGGCGTCAACGATTTTCTCTATCGCCACGTCCGCAAAAGCGAGCATTTCCGCGACCAGCTCTCGCCGGCTGAGCGCATCGACTGCCGCCTTTTCGTCGGCCTCGACTTGGCCAGCCACAGCCCCCGAGTCGGCAGCTTTACCATGGGCACGTTCTACAACTCGGCTTGGCGCAACGACGACTATCAAAAGAACCTGATGGCGCACTATGCGGCGCGCTTTGCCCGCTATAACCGCGAGATTTTCGCCGACTCAACCCGCTACCAAGACGCCATTGCGCCCCAGAAGCGAGTGTGGAAAAACTTCATGCCGGTGCGGCTGGCCCTCGACAGCGAGGCCGCGGCCTTCGTCGGCCAAGAGGCCCTCTCTTTTGTCACCCCCAACCAACTGCGCCAGCGCGTCGATACGCCGCTCGATCGGCTCGAATTCGTCGCGCTCGACAATCTCGCCGAACAGACTCGCACCATAGCTGGGCTGATGCTCAAGGCCGCTTCCGACCCCGACTTCTTCAACGACACCAAGCTGACCTTGCGCGATTGGGGGCACAGCCTAGCCGGCAACATCTACTGGTTTGACCGCGACGTCAATTTTGCCGTGCCCAAGGCTTCTGTGCCCAACGCTTTGGTCACCTATCGCCAGCCCGGGCCCAACTCCGTCGCCGGCGTGCGCACCCTTATGGCCACGCATGGAGACGAGAGCGGCTACTTCAAGTTCGACATCATGCGCAACCGCTTTGCCAACCAAATCCAAGCCTTTGAACTCGACCAATACGGCCGCATCGTCTCCGCGCCCGACCTCGGCGAAGAGGGCGACAAAACCTACCCGGGCACCCAGCCGTATGGCTGGTGGGAAAACCGCATGTTGCAGGTCTTGTTTCGCTGCCGCGCCCTGAGTTTTTTGGAAGTGGTCGATCCGCGCTATCTGTCGGCCCTAGACCGCGTCAACGTCCTCGGCACCAACGATGCGCCGCCGCGGTCTTTTTCCTTCAACTACATCGAAAACCAGAGCGCAGTGCAAGATCGAGTAGTACAGGCCGGCGTGGTGTTCGCCGAGCCGGGCACCCGCGTCAAAATCCTCGCCGGCGAGGGCGCCTTTGGCGGCGAGAGCGCACTGGCCGGCGTGCGCTACATGCTCACCAATGCAGATTCCGCCCTGCTGGCCGATCTCGATCCGGCCGGCGTTGATCGGGCCACTATTGAGCGGGCACAAGGCACCGGCTTCCCAGTTGAACAGGGCCTCATTTTCTACCCGGCGTTGCAGGCAGCCCGCGACATCTGGATCATCAACGAGGCGCGGATCAAACAAATGGTGCGCCACGGCATCGTCCTCGAACAGCTACAGGCCATGCACAACCAAGCGCGGGAGGCCCTAATCGAGGCCCGCGACAAACTGGCGGCTTTTGATTACACCGGCTATCAGCAGGCCGTGCGCCGCGCCCTTGGGCTGGAGGCCCGCATCTACCCGGAAGTCAAAGCCACGGCCAACGACGCGGTCCGCGCGGTGATTTTTTACTTCGCCCTGCTGTTGCCCTTTGCCTTCTTCTGCGAGCGCTTCTTTTTTGGCTTCCCGGACGTGCGGCGGCAAATCGCTGGCTTTGTCGGCATCTTCGTCCTCGCGTTTTTGATCCTGCGCTTCGTCCATCCGGCCTTTAAACTGAGTACCTCGCCATACATTATCTTTCTGGCGTTTGTCATCCTCGCCTTGGGCGTGCTCGTCATCGGCATCGTCGTGGCGCGCTTTAAGGCGCTTTTGCAACGGCGCAAGGGCGCCGCCGCCGGCGTACACGAGACCGACGTGGGCCGAATCGCCGCCGGGTTTGCCGCCGTGCTATTGGGCATCTCCAACTTGAGCAAGCGCCGCCTGCGCACCGCGCTGACAGCCGCGACCCTGACCTTTTTGACTTTTACCGTCAATTCCTTTACCTCGGTCAAGTCCAGCCTCGACTTCTACCGCCTGCCGCGCGACACCCCGCCCCTATACGAGGGCGCCCTCGTCCGCGATCGCGCCTGGCGCGGGATGCAGGATTCCATCTTGGACTACGTACAGAGCGCATTCGGCGACCGTGCCTTAGTGGTGCCGCGCGCCTGGTACTTGTCGCCGGTCGAATCCGAGCGGGCCTATATCGACTTTGCCGCCACCGCCACCGGCGCGGCCAGTTTCGCGCACGGCTTGGTGGGCTTACAGCCAGCCGAAGCCGCGGTCACCGGCCTCGACGCGCACATCTCGGCCGGCCGCTTTTTTGCGGCCGGCGACGACCAAGTCGTCATCATACCCGACAGCCTAGCGGCACTCGTCGGCATTGGCCCCGCCGACGTGGGCACGGCTTCGGTTGCGCTCTACGGCGAAGCGTACCGGGTCATCGGCCTGTTCGACAGCGCGGCCCTCAAACAAGTCGTCGATCTCGATGGCGAGCGCCTAACGCCGGTGGATACAGTCAAAGACGCCGGCCTCATCGCCCGCGAGAGCACCCAAGATCCGCGCGCCTTAGCCGCCACCGCAGTCGAGACCTTCAACCACCTCGAAGTGGTCAACACCCTGTTTTTGCCCTATCAGCGCGTCCGCGCCATGGACGGCCGCCTGCGCTCCATCGCCGTTGCCGCAGATGTGGACGACCCGCAATTCGTCGAGCGCGTAGAGTCCTTTATGTCGCGGGTGGCCCTGACCCTGTTCGTCGGCCAAGGCGACCGCGTCGTGGCCTACAGCTCAATCGGCTCCACCCAAATAAGCGGAGCCGGTCAGCTTTTGGTGCCGGTGATCATCGCCGCCTTAATCGTACTCAATACCATGATGGGCGCCGTGTACGAGCGCGTGCGCGAAATCGGCATCTACAGCGTCGTCGGTTTGGCCCCCAGCCACATCGGCCTGCTGTTTTTGGCCGAATCCACGGTCTTTGCCACCTTTGGCGCGGTAGTTGGCTACGTCTTAGGCCAAATCGCCCATCTGTTCATGCTGCAATACGGGCTGCTGGCCGGCCTGACGCTCAACTACTCGTCGCTGTCGGCGGTGTGGGCTACAGTCGTCGTCATTGGCACGGTCTATTTATCGACCCTGTATCCAGCGCGCCTGGCGGCCAACATGGCCGTCCCAGACGTGACGCGGCAATGGCAATTCCCGCCGCCGGTTGGCGACCACTGGCGCTTTGACTTTCCCTTCACAGTCGGCGGGGCCGAAGTACCGAGCATGTACGCGTATCTCAAGTCGGTCTTTGCCGCCTATGGCGCCGGCTCCATTGGCGACTTCATCGCCCGCGATGTCGAGCTATCCGTCGCCGCAGACCGGCCAGAGCCGTCCTATGTCATTGCCATGCGCACTTGGCTGGCCCCCTACGACCTCGGCATCAGCCAGCAGGTGCGCCTGCTGGCAACGCCCACCGGCGAGCACCACATCTACAAGATCGAGACCCACATCGAGCGCCTCAGCGGCGACGTGGCCTCTTGGCAGCGGATGAATCGCAAATTCCTCAATGTGCTGCGCAAGCGGTTCCTCGTCTGGCGCACCCTAGCGCCGGGCATTCGCCAAGGGTATCAGGAGGAAGCGGAAAAGGCGTTTGCCGGGACTGGGCAGGCAAACGCCGCGCCTCCTTGACAACGCCCCGCCACAAAAATAGACTTAGCTTAACTTAGCTATTGGAGGATGCGCAATGACCAAAGTGAACATGCACGAGGCCAAATCGCAACTTTCGCGCCTAGGGAAGTTGGCTTGGGCAGGAGAAGAAGTTGTGATCGCCAAAGCCGGCGAGCCGTACTTGCGGCTGGAACCGTATCGGGATCGTCTGGAGGAACGTCAGCTTGGTGGGCTAGAAGGAAAAATTTGGCTGTCGGCAGATTTTGACGAGCCCGATGAAGAACTCATGGACCTACTGGAGAACGCGAAAATCTTCCCAGCTAAGCACTAGCAATGTCGCAGCTACTGTTGGACACCCACACCTTTTTGTGGTGCCTATCCGATGTTGAGCAACTAGCTGAAGATACCCGCACCACCATCGCCGATCCGCACAATGACGTCTTCGTCAGTGCCATCACCGGGTGGGAAATCGCGGTCAAGCGAGCAAAGGGTCGCTTAGTCGCGCCAGACAATCTGTCGGTGTTGGTTGAGGAAAGGGGCTTCACGCATCTTCCGTTGACGTTTCATCACGCTGAGCAGGCCGGCAGCCTCCCGATGCACCACCGGGATCCATTTGATCGGTTGCTGATTGCCCAAGCTCGAACTGAAGGGCTAATCCTCGTGACCCGGGACGACCACATTCGGCGATACGATGTGGCCACCATGGAGGTTTGAAGCCCTGAACAGTCAAAAGAAGATTGAGCAAGCATGAGCCAAATCCTCAACGTGCTTTGCCAACCATTGCTAGTGTGGCCACTCCGGTCGCCGGCAATCCGCCCAGAGTACCGCCAGCGCGCATCGTCTGGGCAGCCGCTATGACCGCACGCGCCTTGCTCATCGGCTTGGGCCTCGTGGTCTTGATCAACATCGGGGCCCCGTACAGCATGTTCATCCTCAAGTCCTCGCAGTGGGCTATTAGCTACCTGCCCTTGAGCGTGGTTTTTCTTTTTACCGGCTTGGTCTTTATCAACGCCACCGCCAAGTCGCTGCTAACAGTACGCGGCCTGAGCACCAGCGAGCTCGGTCTCATCTTCATCATGTCCTTGGTCGGCGCCTCAATTCCCACCTGGGGCACCTCCACGTACATGATTGCGGTCGTCGCCGCCCCCCAGTACTTTGCCTCGCCCGAAAATCAGTGGCAAAGCAAAGTAGTGCAGTACATCGAACAATGGTTAGTGCCCAACGATCCGATTGCCCTCAAGTGGTTTTACAACGGCCTGCCCGCCGGCGAATCCATCCCTTGGGGCGCGTGGATAGTGCCGCTTTTTTGGTGGACCAGTCTGGTGATGGCCATCTTCTTTTTATGCCAGTGCATAATCGCGGCTCTGCGCAAGCAGTGGGTCGAGTACGAACGCCTGCCCTTCGCCCTGATGGAATTGCCCCAACAGCTCATCGCCCCGCCGCCAGGCTCTAACTGGCCCAGCTTTGTGCGCCAAAAGGCGTTTTGGTTCGGCTTTGCTCTGCCCTTCTGCATGGTGATGTGGAACGTCGTCACGTACTTTACTCCGGCCTTTCCACCCATCCCGCGCGATCTGTCCGATCCCATCCGCATTGGCCGCGAATTTCCCGCCATCAACACCAACATCAACTGGGCCATCGTCGGCTTCACGTATTTCGTCAATCTCGACGTGTCGTTCAGCATGTGGTTTTTTACAGTGCTGACCATGTTGCAACAGGGCCTGTTCAACCGCTTTGGCTACACCATTGCCGGCCGCGACGTGTACACTCTCGGCCACCCCGGCATCGGCTGGCAGTCTTTCGGCGCGCTGATCGCCCTGGTCGGCGCAATGCTGTGGATGGCGCGTGGGCACCTTGGTGCAATCTGGCGCAAAGCCGTGCGCAACGATGCGGACATCGACGACACCGACGAGCTGATGTCCTATCGGATGATCGTCTTTGGCGGCGGGCTCGCCCTGCTCTACATCGCCTTGTGGATGTGGCGGGCCGGCATGAACCCGCCCACGGTCGCGCTCTTCATCTTGGCCACTTTGGTCCTCTACGTCGGCATTACGCGCATCGTCATGGAGGGCGGCTTGCTTTTCAGCCGCGCCCCGCTAGTCGGCCAGACTTTTGTCGGCTACGCCCTCGGGCCGTACGCTACCGCCCAGAGCAACATCGCCATGGGACTGTCCTACGGCTGGCACCACGAGCTCAAGGGCTTCTTCATGGTCGCCGCGGCCAACGGTGCCAAGATGGCCGGCCATATTCGCGGCCACCGCCGCTGGCTGAGCTTTTTTATTCTACTCTCGGCCCTGGTGGCCCTGGTCGTCTCCACGGCCTTTGCGCTCTACATGGGCTACTCCTTTGGCGCGTACAATTACGGCGGTTGGATTTTTGGCACCGGATCGCAAGTGCCCTACGTCGAAAGCCTGCGCAAAATCGACCTCAAAGCCCCGGATTGGACGCGGTTGGGCCACCTCTTAAGCGGCGCGGCGGCGATGGGACTTTTGACCTTTATGCGCTACCGCTTCTCGTGGTGGCCCCTACACCCAATCGGCATGCCGGTCGGCATCTGCTCCTACCCCATGACCATTATCGTCTTCTCGATTTTTGTCTCCTGGCTGGCCAAATGGGCCATCATGCGCTCGGGTGGCATCGGCCTCTATCACCGCGCTCAGCCCTTCTTCATCGGCCTCATCCTCGGCTACTTCACCGCCATCGGCCTGTCCTTTTGCATCGATATGATTTGGTTCCCCGGGCAGGGACACCCGCTGTACGGAAACTAGCGCATGGCTCAAAACGACGACAAAACGCCCGAACTGATTCCCTCAGACCTCCAATTTGAACCGGGCTTCAACCTCAAAACCTTGTGGGCGGCGCTCTTTGTCGGCTTCATTATGCTGCCCGGGGCCATCTACTTGGGCTTGGTAACCGGCCAGAGCATGGCCGGTGGCGCCGAGTGGGTGACGCTCATCCTGTTCATCGAAATCGCCAAGCGCTCCTTTGCCCGCCTGCGCACCCAAGAGGTGATTATTCTCTACTGGGTCGCCGGCGGCCTAGTGGTGATGGGCGGCAAGTTGGGCACCGGCGCCGAGCTGTTCGGCGGGCCTTTTGGCGGGCTGATCTGGGACCAATACTTGATTCAGTCGCCGCAAGCCGACGGCTTGCACCAGCACATCCCCGATTGGGTGGTGCCGCCGCGCGGCTCGCCGGCCTTGGAGGGGCGCTCCTTTTTGCACCCCGCTTGGCTCAAGCCCATCGTCCTGCTGCTGACCGTCATCGTGATGCAGAAGGTCAACAGCCTGTCCTTGGGCTATGTGCTGTTCCGCATCACCAACGACATCGAGCGCCTGCCGTACCCGCTAGCCACAGTCCAAGCCGGCGGCGCCACCGCCCTCGCCGAGAGTTCGCAAGCCAGCCAAGGCTGGCGCTGGGAGGTCTTTAGCGTCGGGGCCTTTATTGGCATTATTTGGGGGCTGTTCTACGTGGTCATCCCCACGGTGTCGGGCATCTTCTTCACCGAAACCGTGACAATACTGCCGATTCCCTTTATCGACCTGACCGTCTCGCTCAAAGAAATGCTGCCGGCCAGCATCATGGGCATCGGCACCGACCTCGGGCATGTCATGGTCGGCTTTGTCCTGCCTTTTTGGATCGTGGTCGGCTCCTTTGCCGCGGCCTTGCTCGTCAACATCCTCGTCAACCCAGTGCTCTACGCATACGACGTGCTGCACACTTGGGAGCCGGGCATGTCGGCAATCCCCACCCAGATCGCCAACTCCTTCGATTTCTGGCTCAGCTTCTCCATTGGCGGCGCCGTCTTGGTGGCGGTGATGGGGTTTGCGATGGTCGGCAAGACCCTGTGGACTTTGCGCGGGGTCAAACGCGCGGGCGACGCCCAACGGTTGCCCAAAGGACGCGGCGACATCCCCATCCCCCTCGCCTTGGGCATCTGGGCGGTGAGCACGCTCGGTTTTGTGATCTTGGTGTGGTATTTAGTGCCGGAATTTCCCTGGTGGATCAGCGCGTTCTTCGGCTTTGTGTGGACGCCGATTTACTCGTACATCGGGGCGCGCATGATCGGCCTAACCGGCTCGCCGCAAGGGGCATCCTTCCCCTATCTGCGCGAAGGCTCCTTTTACCTGTCGGGCTATCAGGGCGCGGCGGTGTGGTTCGCGCCGATCCCGCTTTTTCAGTGGGGCTACGAAGCCGCGGCTTTCAAGCAACTCGAACTGACCCGCACTCATTTTGGCAGCATCGTCAAGCTGGCCGGCGTAACCTTGCTCATTATGTTCGTCTGCTCCTTTATATTCTGGTCTTTTATCTGGAAACTCGGGCCGATTCCCTCGTCGGCCTATCCCTACGTGCAGAAGTTTTGGCCCTTCCACGCCACCATGCAGGCGTTTTGGGCCAAATCAACGCTCGCCGCAGGGGGCAACGAACTGATCAGGACCATTATTCGCTGGGAATACGTGCTCACGGGCGCGTTGGGCAGCGCGGGGATTTTGGCTGCGCTATCCCTGTTGCGCTGGCCGATCGCCCTGTTTTACGGATTCATCGGCGGCGTGGGTGCGTGGCCGCACTTTCTGCTGCCCAACTTCATCGGCGCGTTGCTGGGCCGCTATCACTTGCAAAAGCGCTTTGGCCAGGCGCGCTGGCGGGCATACGCGCCGATTCTTTTGGCCGGCTATTCGTGCGGCATGGGCTTAGTCGGCATGTCTTCCATCGCCCTGGCGCTGATTTCTAAAGCGGTGTCGAGTATTGTGTTTTGAGGAACGCCAGAGTAGTATTGTAAAAGTGCCCCCTTTTCTGTACACTATACGTACAAAAAAGGGGGCATTTTTATACATTATGAATAGATCGGCTGAACATGCGCTGGCCCAATGGTTGGCCGCCCCACCGCGAAAACCGCTGGTCATCCGCGGCGCACGCCAAGTGGGCAAATCCACCCTAGTGCGGCAATTTGCCCACTCCCATCGCCTGCATCTCAACGAAATCAACCTCGAACGCCACCCAGACTTGGATTCCATCTTCCAAACCTTGGACCTGACGCGCATCCGCCGAGAACTCGAAGGGCTACTAGGCCAACCGCTATTGGCACCAGGCAGCCTACTCTTCCTCGACGAAATCCAAGCGACCCCGCACGCCCTGCCGGCCCTGCGCTACTTCTTCGAAGATCACCCCGAACTGCCGGTTATCGCCGCTGGCTCTCTGCTCGAATTCGTCCTCTCACAACACGCCTTTACCATGCCGGTAGGGCGCATTCAATACTTCCATCTAGGCCCGATGAGCTTTGAAGAATTTATCGCCGAACTGGACCCGCCCCTCCTAGCCTATCTGCAAGACTACACCTTAGAACAACCCCTGCCCCATACTGTCCACACCCGCTTGTCGGCCTATCAGCGAGAATACTTGCTGGTGGGAGGTATGCCCGAAGCCGTAGCCGCTTATAGCGCCACCGGCGACTTTGCCGCAGTGAGGCGGGTGCATCAGTCCATCGTCGATACCTACCAAGACGATTTTGCCAAGTACGCCTCAGCCCGAGTCCGGCTGCGCTTGCAGCGAGTCTTCAACTACGTTCCCCTCGCTGTGGGCCGCAAAGTCAAATACACTCAGATCAACCGCGAGGAAACTGCCCGCGAACTGCGGGCCGCCATTGACTTGCTGGCCAAGGCCCGGGTCATTGCACCCGTCTTCCACAGTACCTGTTCAGGGGTGCCCCTCCACGCCGATGTCGATGGGAAAACCTACAAACTCCTCTTTTTGGACATCGGCCTGATGAACCGTCTGTGCGGCCTAGACTGGCTCGCTCTGCGGGACTTGGACGACCGCCGACTAGTCAACGAAGGGGCCTTGGCCGAACAGTTCGTCGGGCAACACCTACTCTACTTGGAAGAGGGGCGAGAAACGCCCGGTCTGCACTACTGGCTGCGGGAAGGCAAAAGTACCAACGCCGAAGTGGACTATGCCATTGCCCGGGGAGCTCAAATCGTGCCGGTTGAAGTCAAAGCCGGCACCAGCGGTACCCTGCGCTCGCTGCATCAGTTCGCCTGGGCTAAAAAGACCCGCCTGGCGGTGCGCTTCGACCTCAATCCACCCACCGTCCAGGCCATCCACCACCCAGTAAGCGGAACGCGGCAGGGCGTGGCAATGACCTTGCTCTCGCTGCCGCTTTACTTGGTGGGACAACTAGGCCGCCTGCTAGACCAATTCAGCCAGGAGCGGTAATAGTCAGCGGTCCCTACTAGCCTCCCCCTCCACCTCAACCCCCACCTTCGTCGCGCTCGCCGCAATCTGCGCCCACGTCTCATCCTCGATAAAGATCCCCTCCACCTGCCGCTTTGCGGCCACCGCCCGCTCGCTGTCGCCAGGCATCAAAATTGCCTCAACGCCCGGTGCCGTAGCTGCGGACTTGACAAACTCAATGTACGCGTCAGCCTCGGCAAAATAGGCGTCTAACCCCACCAGCTTTTCCACGTCGAGCACCAACAGCAAGGCCCCATTGCGGAAGCGTCGATCCTGGCCGATGCAGCCAGCACCGGCCAACGCCCCGGCTAACAACTCAACCGCCACATTCAAGCCGTAGCCCTTGTGCCCGAGACTGCCGCCCAAAGGCAGAATGGTGCCGGGCGGATCGGCATACAGGGCGTGGGGATCGTTGGTTGGCTGGCCCGCGGCGTCGAGCAGCCAGCCGTCGGGCACCGCGGCCCCGCGATTGCGCTGCACCCGCACCTTGCCCTCGGCCACAGCCGACGTGGTCATGTCGAGGACCACCGGCGGACCGCTGCGCGAGGGAAACCCCATGGCGATTGGATTGGTGCCGTGCCGGGCTTCGCGCCCACCCCACGGCGCCATGCGGCAGACCGGCGCACCGTTGACGAACATCAGAGCGAGAGCCGCCGCCTCGGCAATGCGCTCGACGTAGCTGCCGAGGCGGCCGACGTGATTGGCTTGGCGGACCGAGATAGCGGCCATACCCGTGGCCTGCGCCTTCGCCAAAGCCAAGTCCACGCCGCGACTCATCGCCACTTGCCCAAAGCCCCAATGCGCGTCGAGCACGGCCAGCGTCGGCGCCTCGTGTACCACTTCGACAACCGCGTCTGGCACCATGTCGCCAGCTTCGACTTGGCCCAAGTACTGGGGAATGCGAATGACGCCGTGCGAGTCGTGGCCGACCAGATTGGCCTCGACGAGCAACTCGGCCACCACCCGCGCCTCGTCAGCGCGCATACCAGCCGCGGCAAAAATGGCGGTGGTGGTTTCGCGCAAAGACGCTGGCGTAAAAATCGGCATTAGTCTTTTGCCCCGCTGGCAATCCACGCGCGGATTATCTCTACCTGCTCGGCGGACAACGGCGCGTCCGGCGGCATTTGCTGGCTGACGATTTCGTCGTCGCCGCGCACCTTGATCAACAGGTACGAGCCGTCGGGATTGCCCGGATCAACCAGCTTAAAATCGGGCCGCTGACCACTGTCGATGCCGACGATGCGCCCGGCAAAGTCGCCCTCCAGCGACAAACCGGCCGCCGGCTCTCCGCCGCTGTGGCAGCCCGAAATGGCGCAACTCACCGCCAAGACTTCGTTGACCTGTGCTAGCGTAGCCCCTGCGCCGTCTGGCCCCACCGTCGAGTCCTCGCCCCCACAACCCCACCAGACTGCGGTCAACAGCAGCGACAAACGCCTAAGTCGTAGCAACATATGCCCTCGTAGTAGTTGATGTTTGCCCAACACAGCGCGGCGCAAGTATATAGACCACTTCTTGGCCGGTCAATCGCCGCGAGGTGACATGCCCTCGCTAAAGTGTTAGATTCGCAGGCTGTGCGGTTTTTTCTCTACTTTTAAGAACACCACGGGAGTACCCATGCACCTGAGTTGGATCGACTACGCCATCGTCCTCGTCTATGTCGGCGGCACCATTGTCGCCGGCACATTGGCGCGAGGTGCCATCAAGGGCATCTCCGACTTTCTCGTCGCCGGCCGCGGCCTCAAAACCCACATGGCCGTTGCCACGATGGTCTCAACCGGCCTCGGGCTAGTAACAGTCATGTACATGGCCGAGGAGGGCTTTAAATACGGCTTCGTGCCCTTCGTCTTTGGCCTCATGGCGCTGATCACCACCCTGATCATCGGCCGCACCGGCTTTATCGTCAGCCGCCTGCGCCACTTGCAGGTAATGACCGTGCCCGAGTTCTACGAACTCAAGTACACGCGCGGCGTGCGCCTGCTCGGCGGCATTATCCTCACCCTCGCCGGCACGCTCAACATGGGGCTTTTTCCCATCCTCGGCAGCAAATTCGTCGTCGGTTTCACCGGCCTCGACAAAGAGTACGTCAATTACGTCATGATCGGCATGTTGCTCATCGTCGTGTTCTACACGCTGATGGGCGGCATGGTCTCGGTGGTGCTGACCGACTTCGCGCAGTTCGTGCTGCTGGCATTGGGGTTTTTCTTTGGCACGTACATCATTCTCAATCACCCCCAACTGGGCTGGGACAACCTCGTCCAAGCCGTGCAAACCCACCAAGGCGACATCGGCTTTGACCCCATAGCCAACCCCGGCTACGGCATCTCAATGATCTTATTTTTATTTTGCGTCGGCTTAGTCGGCGTGGTCTGGCAACCCGAAATGATGCGGCCGCTGAGCGCCGAAAGCCCCAAGGTGGCCCGCCGCGTGTTCTGGATTTCCGCCGGCACGGTCATGGGGCGGGCGATGGTGCCGATGTTTTGGGGCATCGCGGCGCTGGCCTATTTTGGCAACCCCGCGCTCGACCCCCACTACGCCATGCCCGAAATGCTCGGCAAAATCCTGCCCATCGGCATCGCCGGGCTGCTCATGGCCGGGATGTTCGCCGCCTTTATGTCCACCCACGACAGCTACCTGCTGGCTTGGAGCGGCGTCATCGTCCGCGACGTGGTCTCGCCCATCAAGGCCATGCTCGCCAAGTCCAGCGGCGAGCGCGCCGCCGACGGCACGTGGGGCGGGCTGTCGAGCGAGCGCGAGATTTACTGGACCCGAGCCATCGTCGTCATCCTCGCCGCCTTTTTGGCCATCTTCGGCGCCCTCTACCAGCTGCCCGAGACGGCCTTCCGCTTTATGTACGTCACCGGCACCATCTATTTCGCCGGCTGCGTCGGTACGGTGGCTTTGGGGCTGTACTGGAAAAAGGCCAATACCCCGGGCGCGTACTGCGCGTTGATACTGGGCGCGCTGGTGCCGCTCAATTTTCTGATCATGACCGAAAACCAGCACTTGGTGCCCGAGTTTTTGTTGCCGCTGGTCGAAAACTCCAACCTCGTCGGGATTACCAGCCTAGCCTTGGGCGGCCTCGCCATGCTGATCGTCGCCTCGCTGACGCAGCGCTCTCACCCACCGCGGCCCTTAGACTTTAGCAACATGGAGTAGTGCAATGGACGTCGAAACTTGGAAAGCCCTGTGGCAAATCGTCTTTATCGCCGCCAGCGTCCTCTTTTACGGCATTGTCATCGCCGTCGCCTACCAGGCCTTTGGCGATGTGGCCCAGATGATCCGCAACATGGCCGCCGGCCGCGGGGCTAGCGAATCGGCTGCTGACTCTCAGCCCGAGTGACGCAGCGCACCCTCTTCGCAATGGCTCTGGCGTACCTGTGGGCCGCGCTAGGCCACGCCGAGGTGCAATTTGTCGAGGTAGCATCCGAGGCTGGGATCGCTTTTCGCCATCACAACGGAGCCAACGGGCAAAAGTATCCAATGGAGACGATGGGCTCGGGCACGGCCTTTTTTGACTACAATGGCGACGGCAGGCTCGACCTGTACTTCGTCAACAGCGCCGGGCCGGGTGCGCTTTACCGCAACGCGGGCGCCGGGCCGTTCGTCGATGCAACCGACCACGCCGGCGTGGCCCATTCCGGCTACGGGTTGGGCTGTGCCGCCGCCGACTACGACTCGGACGGCGACTTGGACTTGTACATCACCGCGTACGGTCCCAACATCCTCTACCGCAACGAAGGCACTAGCCAGTTTGCCGATGTAACCGACCAAGCCGGCGTGGCCGGACCCGCGCTGGTCAATCCAACGATGAGTACCGGCGCGGCCTTTGCCGACTACGATTTAGACGGCGACTTGGACTTTTTCGTCGCCAATTACGCCAAGTTTCGCCCCGAGATACACCAGCCCTGTCTCCGCTCTGGGATTGCGGTGTATTGCGGGCCGGAGGCCTTTGAGCCGCAGCGCGATGTATTTTATCGCAACGACGGCGACGCCCCCTTTGCCGATGTCACCGGGCAAGTCGGGTTGCTGCCGGATGCCGCCAAGGAATTAGGGGCCTTTTTTATCGACTACGACTCAGACGGCGATCTCGACTTGTACGCGGCCGGCGACCGCACTCCCAACTTGCTCTACCGCAACGACACCGGCCGCTTTACCGAGGTGGGCGCTTTGGCCGGAGTCGCCTACAACGACGCCGGCAAACCACTGGCCGGCATGGGGGTTGACGTGGGCGATTACGACAGCGACGGCCGCTTCGACTTTTTTGTCACCAATTACCAGTGGGAGACCAACAGCCTGTACCGCAACCTCGGCAATGGATTTTTTGCCGACGCCACCTTTCAGGCCGGGCTGGGGGTTCCCAGCTTGCAGTTTCTCGCCTGGGGCACCCTTTTCATCGACTACGACAACGACGGCGACCGCGACCTGTTTGTCGCCAACGGCCACCTCGACGACAACATCCATTTGTTCGACGCGGTAACGTACGCGCAGCAAAACCAACTCTTCCGCAACGACGGCCAAGGGCGCTTTGCCGACGTGAGCAATCAGGTGGGGCCGGGCCTGCTGTTGCAGCAAGTCAGCCGCGGCGCAGCGATGGGCGATTACGACGACGATGGCGACCTCGACATCGCAGTAGCCAACAACAACCAACCCCCCGCGCTGTTGCGCAACGACGGCGGCAACACCCAGCGCTATTTGAGCTTGCGATTGGTCGGGAACTCGGTCGGGGCCGAGGTCCGCGTCGCCGCGGCCGACTGGGTGCGGTGGGACGTGGTGCGCACCGGATCGAGCTATATGTGCCAAAGCGCCATGCGTCCCTTTTTTGGCTTGGCAAATCGCACCCGCGTCGATACCGTGGAAATCCACTGGCCAAGCGGCACTGTGCAGCGCTTACAACACATTGCCGCCGACCAAATTCTAACCGTCCACGAGCCTTGATCGCAGCGGCATTGCACGAGCGCACCCCAGCGATTGTATTATATCCCTCAGCACCCCAAAAGGAGATCGCATCATGCAAGCCCTTTCCACCTTTGACGATGACCACCACGAGCAGTTCATCGATCAAGGCTACCTGCGGCTGGGCAACGTCCTGTCGGCGGACGACTTGGCCGCCTTGCAGCAGCGCATCGACGACATCATGCTGGGCCGCGTCCGCTACCAACACATGCGCTTGCAGGTTGTCGAAGAAGACGGTCAGGTGCGTCGCACTATGGGCAACCAAGTGCAGACGCTCGCCTATCGGCGCATCGACGACTTAGAGCAAGACCCGCTCTTTCTCGCCTATATCCAGCATCCCCTCTTCCACCAGATCGCCCGCCGCTACATCGGCGAGGAAGTGTCGGTTTTCCGCTCGATGTTTATGAACAAACCGCCCGAACTCCAACGCGAACTGCCTTGGCATCAGGACGTGGGGATTGGCTGGGGCATCGATACCAATCCCATCATCACCGTGTGGACGGCACTCGACGACGCCACCACAGCCACCGGCTGTATGCAGATCGTGCCGGGCAGCAACAAGCACGGCATCATCAACCAGCGGCACTTTCTCGCCGCCGAGCAAGAAGCCCTATACGCGCCCCCAGAGGCGGTGATCGACTTGGCGGCCGAGGCCGGCGAGGCCATTTTGCTGCACAATTTCTTGCTGCATCGCTCGGGGACTAACGCCACCGCCGCGGCCCGCCGCGCCTTCAGCGCAACCTACATGGATGCCGCAACCCGCACCCGCGACACCGGCCAAACCTTTCCCCTAGTCTTCGGTGCCCAAGCGCTAGACCCAGCCACCGTAGAGGGCAAACCCGCCGAGTTGGTCGCCAAATTTTACGGCTGATTCTCGCGCCTTAGCTAATGTCAATAACACCCGAGCAGACCGCGCCCAAAAAGGCAGACGCAGTGCCGGCTTTTACGGCCAAATCCGTGCTGGTCGGATGCGCCGCAGCCTTCAGCGTGTCGGCTGGAGCCGCTTACGGCACCCTCTATCTACACGGCTCCTTTATGGCGTTGGGCACCAGTATGCCTGGAGCGGTATTCATCCTCTTCTTACTAACCCTTTTTATCAATCCCCTCCTCAAACTCATCCACCCGCGTTGGGGGCTCAATCGGCGCGAACTGTTGGTCGTCTATAGTATGATGGTGATGGCCTCGCCGATCCCGACTCTCTTCGTCGGCAAGTTCCTCAGCGCCCTGAGCTACCCCTTCTACTACGCCACGGCCGAAAACGAGTGGCGGGACCTGATCCACCCCTACATTCCCGACTGGCTGATGATCCACGACGTGGAGACCGTCCGCAAATTCTACGAAGGCAGTGGGCGCGGCGAACCGATTCCCTGGCCAGTATGGCGCAGCGTCATCGGGGTGTGGACGCCTTTTATTTGCGCCCTCTTTCTGATGATGATTTCCTTCATGGCGATCTTGCGCAAACAGTGGATTGAACACGAGCGGCTGATCTATCCACTGATGCAGGTGCCGCTGGCCATGACTGAGGAAGGCGCAGACGACCAAAAACTAAGTCCTTTTTTCAAAAACCCCGTCATGTGGGCTGGTTTTGCCATCCCCGCACTGTGGGGCACGTTACACGGGCTGTACAACTACTTTCCCGAAACCATCCCCATCGCCCAAGACGTCGATCCAATACGCATGGAGGTGCCGGTTTTCCGCCGCACAGCCGACCTGTATGTCGCGCTGCGCTTCAACATCATCGGCTTCTTCTACTTTCTCAAGACCGACATCGCCTTTAGCCTGTGGTTTTTCAACCTGCTCTCTTTTGCGGTGCGCGGCATTTTTGGCATTCTCGGTGTGGTCAGCAGCGAGACCGCCGGCGCCGGCCACGCCGTGCGCGATCCCTTTTTGGCCTACCAGTCGATGGGCGCGATTCTGGTGCTCTTTTTAGGTGGCATCTGGACCGCCCGCAAGCATCTGCAGGGGGTGTGGCGCAAGGCTTACAAAGGCGACGATAGCATCGACGACAGCGACGAAATCCTCTCCTACCGCGCGGCCCTGATTGTGCTGACCGTTTCTTGTCTGGTGATCGTCGGCTGGCTGTGGCTGGCCGGACTGCCGCTCATTTTTGGCTTGGCCATCCTCTTTTTGGGCGTCGTCATCATCTTTGGCTATTCGCGGGTCGTGGCCGAGGGCGGGCTTTCAGACGGCTCGCCGCCGGTGGTACCAGCGGGGATTTTGGTGTCCGCGGTGGGTTCGTCGGTCATTGGCGCCCAAGGCCTAGTCGTGCTGGCGACGACCTTCCTGTGGACCACCGGGCGCAATTTCGTCATGGTCTCCTGCGCCAACAGTCTGCGGCTAGGCGAGGAGTTGGGGCGCAACCGCCGACCGCTGTTTTGGATCATCGTCTTGGCGCTGGTCGTGGCCGTAGCCGCGGCCGTGTGGATGGTGATGCTACTCAGCCACAAATACGGAGCGATCAACCTGTGGATCTGGAGCGGTGGCAACTACAGCTACATCGAAAAAGTCATCCGCACGCCGACCGATTTCTATGGCTGGGGCTGGGTCAATATGGGGATTGGCGCGGCGATTATGACCGGGCTCATGGCCGCCCGCTGGCTCTACGTGTGGTGGCCGCTGCATCCACTGGGCTACGTGATCGGGCCGATTTGGATCATGGACCACTTGTGGTTCAATATGTTCATCGCTTGGGGCATCAAAGTCCTCGTGCTCAAATACGGCGGCGTGCGGCTCTATCTGAAGACGCGGCCCTTTTTCATGGGGATGATCCTCGGCTATTTCACCCCCGGCGGGTTCTACCTAATCATCGATCACTTCACCGGCATGACTTGGAACGTGATATTCTGGGGCTGAATTAATAAATTTGACAGGCACTTGCTATTTTGCGTTATATTCGCCGTGAGATTTCCCGCGTTAGGAGATAGCCGGTATGAAATCCCAGCTCTGTTGGGCTGCCACCTGTATGGCCATAGTCCAAGTCTGCACGGCGAGCGCGCAAGTGTCGCAATTCCGTCTCGGCGGCGCCGATGGCCTCGATTGGGAAGAGCAGACTTTGGTCAATTTGATGGTCGATAACACGACAACCCCGGGCGCCATTCAACCACTCGAACTCAAGCCCGACGTCAATGTGGTAACCCAGTTGCGCCACTGGACGCGCTATCGGCAGCCTATCGACATCAACTATCAAGAGGGAATGCCCCGCATCTGGCGGGCAATCGGCGATGTCTCCCGGCCCGGCCACGTCTCCAACCCAATGGAATTTATCGATGGCGATCTCAACACGTTCTACGAGGGCCGCGACTTCCAAGGCAGCGGTGGCCTAGGCGGCATCTGGGGCGAGTTTTACACGCTCGATATGGGCCTACAGATTCCCGCCGACCACTTCAAATTGGTGCCGCCCGAGGGCAACGACCCCTTCTTCCAAGAGCCGTACCGCCCCAATTACAAATTCGCAGCCTACGAGTTGACGGCCACCAACGACAAGGTCGCCGTCGAAAGCCAACTACCGCCGCAGTTTCGCTCGGGTGTCGCCGGTACCCAGGAGACCGAATACTACCTGCCGTTGGACAAATTGTTGGCCAAGGTGGACCAAAACTTCGACGCCGTTATCGAAATCGACTTTCCGCTCCAGTATCTGCGCTTTTTCCGCATGCGAGTGCTCCCAGACGCCCCGCCGAAATTCACCCGCTACGCGCTGGCCGAGTTAGAGGTCTATGGCCGCGGTTTTGTCCCCCGGGCGCGCTGGCTATCTCAGGTGATTGACCTAGGCGGCCTGATCAATGTCGGCGCAGTGAACTTCGGCTTGAGTACTTGGCAGCGCGACGGGGATCAATTGATCCAATCTGCCAACGCCCAAGCCGGAGTCAACATCGAAATCAAAACCGGGCTAGACGACAGCCCCATCGCCTACCACTCGTACAGCGATTTGGCCCAGCCGGTGGAAGTGGAAAAGGATGTGTACGCCAGGCTCAAACCGCGCGTGTGGCCGTGGGACCCCCCGGCTGTGGGTTGGCAGGGCGTCATCGCCGACGACATCAATAATTGGAGCTTTTGGTCGCCGCCGATCCGGGTGTCAGGCCAGCGGCCCCGCGTGTCTAAGGGGCGCTATATTCAGCTACACATCCAGCTAGAGACCCAAGCCTTGTGGGAGTTCGCTCGCCTCGATTGGATCACCATCGAGACCTCCCCGCTGTTGGCCGACCGAATTTTGGGCGAAGTCGCAGCGCTTGACCAATCGCACCCCGACGGCAAAGTGCCACAAGTGTCGGCCGGCGCGCTAACCGAGTTCGTCCTCGACCTGCGCGCCGAGTTCTCCGCCGCCGGTCAGCCGGGATTTGACGCGGTGCGGTTGGGCTTGCCCGCTGCGGGCCGGGTGCTAGCCCTCGAAATGGGCGACCCGCTGGCGACGGTGGAACCAGATAGCATCATCGACGAGGGGCGCGAGCTGGCGATCTACTTGCCGCAGACAATCGGGCCGGACACCAACGACGGGCTGCGGTTGCGCCTAGCAACAACTGTGTACGGTGCATCCGACCAGTTGCGCGCCGAGGTCTTTGCCCGGCACGGCGATTCACTGCCCCAAAGCGTGGAAGGCGGCGACGCCAGCGACGAATTGGGCACCGACCAACTGCGGGTATTAGTCCGTGCGGGTTCGCTCGAATCGGTGCTGTCTGACGTGGCGATCACCCCCGCTGTCTTCACGCCCCAAGGCGATGCCATCAACGACCAAGTGGCCATTGAATACACCTTATTCAGCGTCCTCGATGCAGTCGAAGTGGACGTCGAGTTGCTGACTTTGGCCGGCCAGCGGGTGCGGAGCCTGTCGGGCGGAGTGCAGGGCGCCGGGTATCACTCGCTACAATGGGATGGCCGCGACCAAGCCAATCAACTAGTAGCCCCAGGCGTATATCTAGCGCGCATTGGGGCCAACACCGACCAAGGCCGGGTGGTGCGTTTCGGGGCGGTGGCCGTCGCCTACTAAGCATGGAATTGCTAGCGATGGGCTTGCGCACGACAATTTCTCGCCTGGCGGCTCTGTGCCTAGCCTCGGCGGTCTGCGCCCCACAATCGGCAATGGCCGAAGTCCGCCACTGGGTGGTAGGCGGCGACCAAGGAGCCACTTGGCGGGAACACGAGTTGCTCTCCACCGCGATGAACTTCGACGTGCCGGGCACTATCCAACTGGTGGCCTTTACCTCTGAAGACAATGTCATTCCGAGTTTGACTTGGGTCGATGGGTTTCCCACTGGCTACGTGCAGGAACGCGCCCAAGCCCTCATTTGGGACAACGTCGCGGTCGTGCGTCCCCTGTTGGAAATCGTCGATGGCATCGACACGACCTCCACCCACCTCGCGTTCAAACGCTTTGGCATCGCCCAAGACGGCACCAAGTTTTTCTTTGACTTAGGGACCCGCTTCCCAGCCAATCGGATTGCGTTTTTTCCGCGCTTGGCGGGCATCAGTTCACAAGGGCGGCCGTTCAGCGAAGACTACATCCGCGGCTACGTGCTCAAAGTAAATGACGGCGCCAGCTTCAACGAGCGGGACGAGCCGATCTACGCCCCCATCAAGCGCGTTGACTTTACCCGCGAGAACGCAGCGCAGATCGACTTTCCCCTGCAATTTGTCCGCTATATCGAACTAGAAGTTACCTCGGCCAACCCGTTTGAACTGGCCGAATTCCAACTTTTCGGCACCGGCTTCGCGCCGGCCGGCTCTTATCGGTCAAAGATCATTGACCTCGGCGAGCCGGCCAATTTCAGCCGCCTCGAGTGGACGCTAGAAAAGCTGCGGCAAAGCGGCGATACGCTAGTCGTCGAGCCCGACGCCGACGCCGATTTGACGGTGGTGATGCGCACCGGTCTAGACGACAGTCCCCGGGTCTATTACGAGTACACCGACCTCTTTACCCGCGAGCGTCAGGTCGTCACCCAAGCCGAGTACCAGGCCCTCAACGAAAGTGTGCGCGGCCCAATTGACGACGACCAAGTCAACTGGAGTTTGTGGTCACCCCCCTTTACTGAGTCCGGCCAGCCCATCCAGCTACCCAGCCCAAGGCGCTACTTCCAGTTTGAGGTGCGAATCGAAAGCGGCGCGATTCTCGATGGCCTGCGGCTGACATCGCTGAACATCGAACACACCATCCCGCCTGTGGCCCAAATCTTGGTCGCCGAGATTTCCCAGTTAGCCGTTCCCCGCCCCCCCGGCGATGTGCCCATTGTAACCGCCGGCGACTTTACGACGTTTGCCTACGATGTCGTCGCCCAAGTCGAAGCGGCGGACACAGGCTTTGACGCCCTGCGCATTCTCACGCCCCAATCGACGCCCGTGTTTCGCCAATTCTTCACTGGCGCAGACCAAGTCGAGGTCAAGCCCGACAGCGTCCAAGCCGAACTAGGCAGTCTGACCATCTTCTTTTCCTCGCAGCGACCCGCCGTCGGCATTCACCGCATGCGCGCCGTATTCGACGCGCAGATTTTCATCCAAGGCACCTCGGTCGAAGCTGAGGTCTTCGACGCCCAGGCCGCAGACAGCGTACCGCAGCGGGTGCAGCCCGGCGACGCCAACCCCGAAGTACTGACCAATGCCCTGCGGGTGCTGACGACGGCGGCTTCGGCCAGCCGCTTGCTGTCCGCCCTAGCGGTGAGCAGCCCAGTCTTCACGCCCAACGGAGACGGAATCAACGACCAAGTAGAGCTAATCTACAGCCTATTGCAGCTAGTAAAACCGGTTGAAGTAACGGTTGAAATTTTCGATTTGGCCGGTCGCCTGGTACACACCGTCCTCGACGGCGAAAGCACCAGTGGTGCCTATGCGGTGGTTTGGGACGGGCGCGACGCGCAAAAACGGATAGTCCCACCAGGGCTATACCTCGCGGTGGTCCAAGTCCACACCGAGCGCGAGACACTCGTGCGTTCAAGCAGCGTCGGGGTGGCGTATTGAGAAAGGAAAAGGAGCTATGAACCGACTGTGGCTTTGTTTGCTGACGCTAGTAGCCAGTTTTGCCCATTCTCAAGAGGTTTTTACAATAAACACCAAGGCCCAGTGGGAGACCTGGACCTACCCGCTTGGCGCCGTTGACTTGCGCGCCGATGGATCGATCCGGCCAGTTAAGTTTGAGCAGCCCTTCAATGCCGCCCCGAGTTCCCCGCTGTTCACCCACGAGCTCAAGAAAGTCAAACAGCAGCGCGGCGGGGTGTGGAAGGCCGGCTCCAACGCCGCCGATGCCCACCAGATCATCGACGACGACCTCACCACCTACTGGCAACCCAACCAAGACGACCCGCTCGACACTTGGTGGCTCGAAATCGACTTGGGCCGGATGGTGGCCGTCAAGGAAGTTCGCCTGCACTTCCCCGACGAGGAAGGCGCCCGCCCGCTGCGCGCTCTGCGAGTCTTTGGCTCCGACGGCAAATTCCAATCGATCACCGACGACGTCTTTCTCTTCAACCTCATCGGCGGCACCACCAAGCGCAACGAAGAGACCTTCTTGTCGTATCCAGTCGCCTTTGGCGAGGCGACCAAAAAGGTGCTGAGCTTTGGCCAACCGGCCGCCGACACCGACATCTCCACGGCCTTCGCGCCCACCCAATACATCCGCATCATCGTGGACGGCAAAAGTGAAGACGCAGCTC
Organism: Candidatus Latescibacterota bacterium; assembly: GCA_965221515.1. GTDB lineage: Bacteria > Latescibacterota > UBA2968 > UBA8231 > UBA8231. Next base: position 214,907 of record OZ244897.1, on the reverse strand, counting down.
TAGCCGAAGTCGAGGTCATCGCTTTTGGCCAGAACATCGCCCAAGGGACCGGGGCCCGCGGCGGAATGATCGACGACCAGGGCAAGGAGCGCGCCCCGGCGATGATCGACGGCAATGTCAATACGTTCTGGGAAGAACTCAACTGGAGTGAGACCGGCCAGTTCATCGCCCAATGGCGTTGGGATCTGGGCGCGGTCTTTTGGATCAACCGCGTCATCTTCGTGGCGTTTCAGGAGACCACCACTTGGGGCCGGCCGCGCATCTTGCGCCACCGGCTGCTGGGATCATCCGGCGCACTCAAGCCCTCGGGCGACATCGATTTCGACGTTCTCTTCGACTTCCCCACCCCCAGCGATTGGAACAATCCCGAGCCAATTACCTATCTCATGCACCCGTACCGGCCCCTGCGCTATCTCGAAATGATCTTCGGCGGCAGCAGCAGCGGTGCGATGGCCGAAGCCGTCGTCGTACCCACCGGCTATGTCGCGGAAGTGGAATTGCGCTCGGACTTTCTCAAGATAGACGACAGCCCCAAGGTTTTCCGCACGCTCGAATGGGACGCCGACCTGCCGGCGGGAACGCAAATTTTGGCGCAGACGCGCTCGGGTAGCGGCCTCGACGAGGGCAATACGTACTACCACCGCAAGGGCCACGAAGTGACCGAAGACGAATACAACGCCTTGCAGAAACGGTGGAAAGGCGACATCGTGCCCTACATCCGGCCGAGCGCGGATTGGAGCGGCTGGAGCAACACCTATCTGTTTTCTGGCCAAGAGTTTCTCTCGCCCAGCCCCCGGCGCTACGTGCAATTCAGGGTGCTGCTCAAATCGGACAGCCCAGACGTGGCCCCCACCCTAAAGGGACTAAAGCTCAACTACACGGACTCGTTTCTCAACGGGGCACTCGGTCAAGTCACCCCCAACGAGGCCCAAGTGGGCCAGCCGGAAAACTTTACCTACGTATTGCAGCCGGACTTCCAAGCTGGCGACAAGGGCTTTAACCGCCTGCGGCTAGACACGCCATCGCAAGCGGTCGCCGAGAGCGTGGTCATCCGCGTCGCTGGCACCGAAGTCGAGCCCGTCTCGCTGGTGCTATTGCCCGACTCGCTGGTAGCAAGACTGCCGCAAGTCGTCCGGCGGCAAGAAGTCGAAATTGACCTACAGGTCAACGTATTTGCCAATCCCTATCTCTTTTCTGCGTTCGTCGGCCACACCGACGCAATCGAGTTCTGGCAGCAGGTTGATCCGGCCGCCCGGGCCGCCACCACGGTATTTCTGCCCGCCGTGCCCGCGTCGGCAAGCCTGCTCGACCAAGTTGCCATTGCGCCCCAAGTCCTCACGCCCAACGGCGATGGGATCGGCGACCTAGCCGAGATTCGCTTTGCGGTATTAAAGGCAGACGCCCCAGTCGCCGTCGCTATCTATGCGCTCGACGGGCGGCAGGTCGGCTCGTTGACCGGGGGCCGCACAAGCGACGGCTACCTGGTCTATACCTGGAACGGCACAGACGACCAGGGCCAGCGCGTCCCCCCGGGCATTTACGTGTGCCGCATCCAAATTGACGCTCAAGCCGCAGTGCAAAACTTGGCTCAAATTATCAACGTAGCGTACTAGCTAAATTGCCGCTGGCTGCTTAGCCCATTCGGCAAAGCCTCTTGAGGGAGGGGTATCTCATGTATTGGTCTCGCATCCGCTCGGCATTGTATCCAGCACTTGTGTTGCTGGCGCTAGACGGGGGTAGTGCTCTAGCTGATCTAACTACCGGCTATCGACCCATAGCCGAGCCAGGGATCTACGGAGTGCGAATCCATCCCGGTGCCCTAGCGCCCAACCGCCGCAAGTTCTACCTGCCGCAAAATCTCTTCTACGAATACGGCTGGCGGGGCTGGGAATACAGCAACTACGCCCGCGACGAGTACGAGCGCTACGTCGATATACAGCTGGAGGGCAACCGCCACTACGATGCCTTCGGCAACTACATTGCCCGCGGCTGGACGATTTACGACTGGACCGAAAACAACCCGCTGCGCCAAGGCAGCGGCATCTTCAAAAGTCCGCGCTACAGCAGTTGGTTCGACCGCGTGGTGATCTCGTCGGCGCACAAGGGCCAATTCCACACCGCGCTGACCGTAGGCGACGCCATTCGCACCACGCTGACCCCACTGACTTTTTCCAAGCCGACCTTCAACGGCATCCAGTGGGATTTCCTCTCCGACAAGTACGCATTCACCTTCCTCGGCTCGCGCATCAGCTCACCGGCCAACCCGGCCGGCACCCAGTCTGAGGCCGCTGCGCTGGTGGAAAACTCCACCCGCTTACTCGGCGGCCGGGGGGTGGCCCAAGTAGGCGACTTCGCCAAGGTCGGGGCGACCTGGGTCAGTGCCCACAACGCGCGGAGCACCCTCGACATGGGCGACAATTCGCTCAAGGGCGTCTTGACCACGCCGCAGAACACCGGCAGCGTCGAGACCGTGACCATCCTCATCGCAGACGATTCGCCTGAGTCGAGCGACAACGGCGCGCTACTGTTTTTCGACCGCGTGCTAATCGACGGCGAAATTCACCCGGAAATCACGCCGATTGTCCGCGGCGGAATCCGCACCGGCGGCAGCTTAGAGGCCAAGGGCGTGGACAACATCGAACTGATCTACGACATCCGCAACAGCTTCCGTCCCACCGAAAAGGTGCCGACCTACCAGGAGGCAAGCAAAATCGAGTTCGAGTTGATTCTGGCCAACGACTACCGGGTGGCCGTCACCTCCAACGTGCAGACCGACCGCTTGGGCGACCCCGTCTTTTTGCCCGTCGCCCAAGCCGCCGGCGAAATATCCGACGGGTCGAACCAACAGTTTTTGCGCTTTGAGTACGGGTTGCCCACCGGCAGCGATGTAATCGGAGTAGATTTCGAGATTCTCAGCCTCGGCGGCCTAGACTTGCGCGCCGAGTTTGTCCGCAACCGCCGCTTCCGCCGCTTCCCCAACCAAAACCTAACCCAACATACGCTCGCCGAAGCCAAGGCCGAGGCCGGTTATATCACCGCGTCTTACACTTCCTACCCGTGGTTTGCCTACGGCGAGATGTTTACCATGGACCCCGATTACAGCACGACCGCGTTTATGGCCAACTCGCTGGGCGGCATCGATTACAGCAGCGAAATTTTCCATCTGTTTGAATTCGTCGATGACAACGACGACCAAGACCGCTTTGCCGACTGGCAGCGGGCCGGCCAATTTGGCACCGGGGTGGGCGCTTCCGGCGGGTCGGTCGGCGCCGACTTAGCGGTGTTCCCCGGTCTAGACGAAAACAACGACTTCGTCTCCGACTTCAACCAAAACCGCAACTCGCGGCCCGACTACGACGAGCCTTTTCTGCGCTACGAGGTCGATCCGCCGGCCTTCCTCTTTGGCATGGACATGAACAACAACACCCTGATTGACCGCTTTGAAGACGATCGCCAGCCCGACTATCCCTACGACCGCGATCACCGAGGCTACAACGCCTACGGCGGCTTTATGCTCAGCGAAGACGCGCAGCTAACCGTTGGTCGCCTAAGCGAGCGCCAGCTCAGCTCGGCGCGGCGGAGCAAGGCCAACTATGGTTTGTTCACCGTGCGCTGGAACCTCCCGGGCCTGCAGATCGCGCTCTTTGAACACGCCAAATGGGTGGCGGACAACATTCCAGAAGACCGCTTGCGCTGGATCGACCCAACGGGCCGGACCGACTTTACCGACCCACTCGACAACCAAGACACGTTCGTCAACAGCATCTACTTACAGGGCAACTACTACCGCATTGACAACTTCAGAGCGACCGCCAAGGTCAAACACGAAATTTTCAACCAGCGCGGCGAGCAGCCCGACAAGCGCGACCGTTCGTTTTTTGGGCTGATTACCAAAGCCGACTACACCATTCCCATTGGCCCACACCTGACCATCTGGCCCAAGTGGAAGAGCACTTTCAGGCGCGAGACGCCCACCGACCCGGCACAGGCCAATATCCGCCAACTAGAAGAAACCCTGTTCCTAATTTCGCGCTACGCGATCCTCGAACAGACCTGGATCGCGCTCGGTCTAGAGTTTAGTTGGTTTGAAAACTTGCGCGACCGGCCAGCCGAGCTACAAGTCGGTTATGTCGAGGACTTTACCAGCCGCGTCTATTCGATTCTGTTCTCAAATACTTCGGCCTACTTGGGCTACCAACTGACCTTAAATGCGGGCCTTCAGCTCGAAGAACAAAACTTCGCAGCCGAGCAGCGCAACACCTCGCTCGGCTTCATTCGCGTTTTCGCCAGCACGGGGCAAGAGTAAGCCAAAACGGCGAAAAATTGAACTTGCTAAGCACCCTTAAAAGACGTACTATAGGGCGTCTTAAAGGGTAAATTGTCCATAGCCGCACCACTACCCACGGAGGGAGCGTATGAAAAAGGTTCTTTTTCTTGGTCTCGTTTGCGCCGCAGCGGTCGCCTTAGTTAGCCCGGCCAACGCACACGTCGGTGCTGAGTATTTCATCCCAGGGGTGCCCAATCCCAGTGCCATGACCATTGACGGCCTCGAAGACGATTGGGGTTGGTTGGACGAGGAATTCATCCTCACGACCGAAGGCATGTTCACCGCCGGCGGTGAAACCATCGCCAAAGAAGACTACGATGTCAGCATTCTGATGGCGTGGAGCACGCCGCCGGACAATCGTTTCTACTTCTTCATCCGCGTTCAAGACGACACCCTGCGTCTGCTCGAAGAAGACCAGAAGCGTTGGTGGAACGACGACTGCATCCAGATCACCTTCGACCCAGACCACTCCGGTGGCGACTTCTTGGGCGAAAACGTCGATCAGGTGCTCAACGCCCAGCGCTATCACTTGCGCGTCAAGCCGCTGCCGGGCCAGCCTGTAGCGTTCAACAGCCTGCTCGAGTACATCGACTTGCCGTCGATCGGCTGGAGTTCGGATATGTTTGAAGGGCAGTCAACGGGCGACATCTTCGAGATCGCCTGGACCGTCAGTCCGCCAGATGCCGAGCATTTCTCGACCAACGTCTCCTACACCTTTGAATTCCGCAACGCCTTTTGGGCCATCCACGGTGTAACTCAAGACGAGGCGATTCGGCACATATTCGAAAACGATCAAGTGACCCACATCGGCGTCCGCCCGCTCGATGGCGACGGCGGCGAGACCGGGGCCAAGCACCAGCTCTATCCGCTGGGCGGCTCGACGGGTCAAGACCAGAAGGGCGACCAGATGCTCGACTACATCTTGCTAGAGGCCGACGAACCCGAGGAAGAAACGTCGGTTGAAGCCACCAGTTGGGGTCGAGTCAAGAGCCATCTGGACAGCCAACTCGACTGAGCAAGGCTGCATTGCATCAGCCGTCTAGCAAAGAGAGGAGGGGCAAGTTGCCCCTCCTCGTCTTTGTATTAGCCCAAAAAACCGAGGATCGCCATGAAGCCATTGGGTAGCTTGCTCCTATTGCTAATCGCGCTCGCCGGCTGCGGCTTGAAGTTTGGCTACCGGCATTTTACCGGTCCGGTAGTGCCCACCGAAGTCGCCGATGACAACTACGTAGTCGGCGACGATCACAGCGTCACTTTCGTCAAAGATCGGCTAGAAGTAGCGCTGTTGCCGATGTCGGCTGAGGCCCTAAATCGGCAATTCGTCGGCGTCTCAGCGGCCCCAGCCGGTTTTACCCTACCCAATCCCTACGCCGTGGCGACCAATCCCTACACCTATGGCGATTGGACGCCGCCCGGCGAAGAAGAGGCGCCAACGCGGTTTACCGTATTTTTAGTCAAAGTCAAAAACTACGCCTATCCCAAGGTTCGCCTAAATCCAGCCAATATCGAATTGCTTGCCCCCAATGGGCGGCGCTACGAGGCACTCAGCCTGCTCGCCCTGACCGAGTACTATTGGCCCTACGCCCAAGCCTACGGCGGCAACGCGCGCAAGGGCTTTAAGGCGCGGCGCGATCTCTTGCAGCGCACGCTGTTTACCGACAACATGATCTTCAGCGGCCAAGAGCAAGAGGGCTATTTGGTCTTTCCGCCGCTCGACCGCGACGTCAAAAAATTCACGCTGTGGGTCCGCGATATGGTGCTGAGATTCGACTTCCGCGACGCTCCAGTAGAGACCGTAGATATACCCTATGATTTTCAGCGCGAAGTGTACTACGCCCGCACCCGGCGGGCAGACAACAGTTGAAATGGCAGCGCGGGCGATCGGTTGTTTGTCTCTGGTCATTATCGCGGCCTGTAGCTCCCCCCAAAGCGACCAAAACGTTGTCGCCCGCGTGGGCGAGGTCGCTATTACCTTTGACCGTTTACAGCATTTCAAAAGCGACATGCCCCCCCTCCTGCTCTCCGAGCAAGAGGGCGTCGCGGCACTGGCAGAATACCTCCAAGCCATGATCGACATGGAGCTTTTGTTGCTAGCGGCGCACCACAGGCAAATCGCTAGCGACCCCGATTTTATAGAACAATGGCAACAGGCGCGCAGCGAAAAGCTCTTCCAAGAATTCGTCAAACGAGAAATCCAAGACAAAATCGACCTGCCGCAAGAAGAAATAAAGCGACAGTGGGGTGAGAGTAAGTGGAATCGGCTCCTAAAACTGGCCCGCATCCGCTCGCGCACCGCCGACGAAGCCGCCCAAGTCCGGCGTGCCTTAGAGAGTGGGACCCGGTTTGCAGACCTGTCCGGCCAACCCTTGACCCTCCAGCAGCAAGGAAATCTCCAAGGGCCGTCAAACGCCTACGTTGGCCGAAATAACATCGAAGAGTTCGGGGTTTCTCTCGATATAGCCGACGTGCTTTTCGAGCTCGCCAAAGGCGAGATTAGCCAACCGCTAAAAGTCGAAGCCGGCTACGACATATACAAGGTGTTGGACGAACGCCCGGCACCAGCGAGCTACTACTTGATCTTTTCCCAAGGCACGCTAATGGCCGCCTTCGGCCAACGCCGGCGAGCGCTCATTGCCGAGTTGATGCGGGAATACCAAGTCGAACTAGATTCCCACACTATTGCCGAAGTAGCCGCCATCGTCGCCCAAAACAATATGGAGGCTATCGACCCAGCGGGCGTTGTCGGACGCTACGACGGTGGCCAGATAACGCTGGCTGACTTCCTCGCGCTCTATCCGAAGGTGCGCCGGGTCGCCTCCGTCGGCACTGACAGTAGCGGTATTGACGAGTTCGTGCGGCTCTATTTGGTGCCCGAGGTGCTCTTCCCGGTGGCAATCGAACGCCGCGGCTTAGCCCAAGAGCCAGCACTAGCCGACTGGCTGCGGCGCAAAAAACGCGCCATGCTCATCGAAGAGTTGCGCCGCCGCGACGTGGAAGACCACATCGATCTGAGCGAAGCGGTACTGCGACGCTACTACGAGGCCAACCTGCACCGTTTCATGGAAGATCGAGAAGTGACCGTGCGGGAAATCCTAGTCGACACCCGCGAAGAGGCCGAGGCGCTAGCGGCGCGCATTCGAGCGGGTGAAGACCTGGCGACATTAGCCGCAAGCCACAGCATCCGCCAAGGCAACGACCAAGGTCGCTTCCACATCCACTCCTTCGAGCGGGTGGTGTTCGGCGAATTGCTAACAGCGGCCCTAGCCGCAGAAGTTGGCGTGCTCACCGGTCCGGTGCCCATCACGGCGACGCCCCATCGCCAAGGGGGCTTCTCGCTGTTTGAGGTGCTAGAAAAGACCCCCGAAAAGCCCAAGCCATACGACCGGGTGGTCAAACAAGTTCGCTACTGGTGGACCAAAGGAGAGGAAAATCGCCTCTACAACCAGCTAATGGACCGCCTGCGAGAAAAGTATGCCGGCCAAATTTTTATCCACGAGGATCGCCTGGCGGCCCTGTATGACGCGGCTCAGCGCTAGGGCCCTGTTTTTTGTCTGCGCCTTGCTTGGCGCTTGCGATGGTGCCGACGACCCCTTAGCAGCCGCCAAGCGTCTAGCGACACAAGGCCAATACACCGAGGCCGTCGCCGCCTGCAACCAAATACTCGCAGCCCATGGCCAGCACCTTGAAGCGCTCTTGCTGTTGGCCCACCTCAACCTGGTTCAAGGCCAGCTAGCGGCGGCGGCGCAACGGGCCGAACAGGCCGTCCGGCTAGCCCCCGATCGCGCCGAGGCCTATCTCCTGTTGGGCGACATCTACATCCGGCAGCGGCGCAACGCCGATGCGGCCATAATCTACCAAGAGGGCCTATACGCCACTGCCGAGCGGGGCGACTTCTACCGCAAACTCGCCATCGCCTACGCCGACGACGGGCACTACAGCGAAGCCGTAGAGGCCCTCCAGCAAGCCCTCCAATACGCCGACGACGCGGCCATTCACTACAACTTGGGCGTGGTCTATCAGCGGCAGGCGCGCTACCACGAGGCCAGCCGTGCTTTTGCCCGTACCACTGAGATAGATACCGCCTATGGCGACGCTTATTTCCGGCTGGGGCAAATCCAAGGCCAGCAGGGCCTATTCGAGGCGGCGGCGGCCAACTTCACCCGTATGATCAGCCTAGACCCAAGCTACGCCCCACCCTATACCGGGCTTGGCCAAATCCGCCTGCAGCAAGGCCAGCTAGACCAAGCCGAGCGCCTCTTTAAGCAAGCCATAGCCCTTGACCCCTTTGAGGGCGAAGCCTACCACCGGCTCGGCACGCTCTTTTTGCGGCGCGGCGACCAAGACCAAGGCGAGCAGCTGTTGGCCATGTTCAAACGCATCCAACCCGTCAGCGCCGACATCGAGCGTTTCCGCTACATCCTCAACCTCTACCCCGACGACGCCAACGCGCACTACAACCTAGGGGTGCTCTACGGAGGGCTGGGTCGCTATGCCGAGGCCGGTGCTGAGTACGCAGCCGCACTGCGCATCAACGACCAAGACCTCAGTGCCCGCAACAACTTGGCCAATGTCCTGCTGCGACAGGGACGCATTGACGAAGCCATCGACCACTACGAGATCGCGCTGACCCTCAACCCGCGCTATGCCCAGGGCTTTAACAATCTGGGCTCGGCTTATATGCTCAACGGCGATTTGCAGCAAGCCGTCCAAGCCTTTGCCAAGGCACTCAAGCTAGCACCAGACAACGCCGAGACTCGCTTCAATCTCGCCCGTCTTTACAAAAGCCAAGGGCTAGATGCGCGGGCCGCCGCTGAGATGAAAATCTACAATCAGCTCGTCCAAGCCGCGCAGAAAAAAGCATCCAGTGAGTGAACAACAGCTAACCCACCCAAACCGCTCCGAGGAGTAGCCCGTGGACAAAGTGCGCCTAGCCCTGGTCGGCTGCGGCGGCATGGGCACCCGACATCTGCACGGCCTTAAGCAACTAGCCGACTCCCCCTTCGACGCCATCGAGCTGAGCGCAGTCTGCGACATCCGCGCCGAAAACGCCGAGCTGGCCGCCGCCGAAGCCGCACAACTCCTCGGAACCCGCCCCAAAGTCTGCACCAATATGGCGGCGATGGTCCAGCAGGTGCCAGACTTGGAGGCCGTGGACGTGGTGACCGAGCCTTCGGTGCATCACACCATCGTCTGCGAGGCCCTCGACTTGGGCTTGCACGTGCTAGTCGAAAAGCCACTAGCCATCACGGTGCGCGCCTGCCAGCAGATCCTCGACGCAGCCACGCGCAACGAGCGCATTGTCTCGGTGGCTGAAAATTTCCGCCGCGACCCGTCGGCCCGCATCGTGCGCCACCTGCTCGACACCGGCGCCATCGGCACCCCCTATATGGGGTTGTACCACTCCCTCGGCGCGGGCAATCCCATTTTTATCACTCCTTGGCGGCACCGCCGAGAGTTGGGCGGCTTTATCCTCGACATGGCCGTCCACTTCACCCACATGATCCGCTACCAGTTGGGCGACATTGCCGAGGTCTATGCCGATGCGCGGATGGTGGAGCCGGAGCGGCAAAAATCGGCGTCCCTGTCCATGGATTACGCATTCTACAAAAAGCGCTTCGCCACCATGCCCGAGCGCATACCCGCCGCGGCCGAGGACACCACCCAAGCGATCTTCAAAATGGAAAGCGGCGCAACCCTCAACTGGGCTGTTGGGATCGCCGGCCACGCCAGTGCGCACCGCGAACTAATCATGGGCCCCGACGGCAGCATAGACGGCTTTGGCGGGCGCGGAGGGCGCATAACGCTGACGCGGCGCGATGCCGCACCTCTCAGCCAAGAGGACATCTTAGCGTCTGCCGAGGGTGCCGGCCTGACATTCGACCCGCTAACTCGCTACCTCTTTCCGCACGGCGTCTCAGCCGGCGACCCACTCGTCGATCTGAAGCTAATCGCCTACCAACTGCACGAAATGGCCGCGGCCGTGCGCGGAGGGCGCACCGTCGAAGTGGATGGCCGCTGCGGCCTGCAAGACGTGGCCGCGCTCTACGCAGTGTTCGAGTCGTGGCGCACCGGCGGCCCGGTGGCACTCAGCGCGGTCGAAGCCGGCCAATCGTACGCCTATCAAGCGGAGATAGACGCCGCCTTGGGCATCGACTAACCACCCAACGAGAGGAGCTTGCCATGTGGAACCTCGTGAAAATCCCAGTCGAACCGCTCGTCCCCGCAACATTTGCCCCCTTTGGCCACGTGATTCGCACCTTTGCCGAGCGCAAGCCGGACAAGGTCAAAGGCGATTACGCCACCAACGCCTACCCAGTCCTCGCCACCCCCGGCCCCGAGCCCAAAGACGGCCCCGGCTGGTACGCACCCCATCCCCAGCGCGTGCCCATCTCCGAAGGGCTAGCGCGCGCCCATTTTGCCTTTCACACCGATGCCGGCCAGTCGTTTTACCCCAGCTTGCACTCGCCGAGCGTGTTTCTCGTCGGAGCGATCCAAGACGACATCCGCGCCGAACAACTGCGCGCTTTTTACTCGGCGGGCGATGTCGGCGTCTGCTTGCATCTGGGGGTGTGGCACACCATGCCCATCTGCGTCAAAGGCCACGACGTGTATCAAACCACCCGCGGCGACCAAGACTACCAAGCGCACTCGGTGGAAATCGACTTCGACTTGGAGCGCGGGCAGTCCATCGTGCCGGACCTGGACAATTTTCAAGGGGTGTGAGCAAATGCGGCGCGCTTTGGATCGCACGGACCGCTTCTTACAATTTTCGCACTCTGATTTTCTGATTGTCGATAATGATCAGGCTATTGCGCCAATCAGATGCAGGCAGATCGGCTAGTAGGCGTGAAAGGGCACTCTGTGTTTGCTCTATTGTCGTTGGCCAGACGCGCAGCCGGACAATGCCTCGATGGTGGCCAAGCGGATACATGCGGGCATCAGCAAAATCCTCATCGTATGTAACGATGATCGCTTCATTCTCCTGAGCCCAGCGATATAGGAATTCGTCGGAATGACCACGAAAACCGAGTTCATTTACATGTTGTACCTTCCAATGAGGACGCTGACCCCTCAACCAACTCGCTACGATCAGTGGCACATTCTGATCGAGTAAGATCGCCAATCGCGATTTATGCACGTGCGATCACTTGCTCTTCATCTATGACTGCCGCCGCATATTCCAAAGCGGCTTGCACCATTTCCTGAGTCAGTTCGGGATACGCTTCGACAATCTGATCAACTGCGTATCCACCAGCCACCATGCCCAAGATATTTTTCACCATGATCCGCGTACCGTTAATTGTAGGCTTCCCCGAACAAATCTCTAGATCTACACGGATAAACTCATTCATCAATCTACCTCTATCTCTGCGAGATGGACTTCATCTTTATTGATTAGCTTTAATTATAGATCACAGGGACTACTCGGCAAAGTCCCGACCGAACCCGCGGCGACCAATACTACCAAGCGCACTCGGTGGAAATCGACTTCGACTTGGAGCGCGGGCAGTCCATCGTGCCGGACCTGGACAATTTTCAAGGGGTGTGAGCAAATGCGGCGAGTTGGTAAAGTCCGTATTTGGTGTAAATTATAGCACGACATGCACAGCTGCATACAAAAAGGAGCACGACGATGGAAATGGTACTACGCATGGAAGACGTCGTCGATATGGATGACGAGCATTTCTATGCCCTCTGCCAGAACAATCCAGACATGCGCCTAGAGCGCAACGCCGATGGAGATGTAGTTATCATGCCGCCTACCGGAGGAGATACCAGTCGGCGCAACGCCGAGATTATTGTGCAATTGGGGATATGGGCTAGGCGAGATGGGAGCGGAGTCTTATTTGATTCTTCCGGCGGCTTTCGCCTGCCCAACGGCACGGTGCGCTCGCCCGATGCGGCTTGGGTGGAGAAGGGACGCTTGGAAGGCTTGAGTGCTGAGGAGCGCCGACATTTTTTGCCGCTGTGTCCCGACTTTGTCGTCGAACTGCGCTCGGAGAGCGACTCCCTCTATGCGGTGCAGGAGAAGATGCGCCAGTACGCGGCGTATGGAGCGCGATTGGGCTGGTTGATCGACCCGTCGGAACAGCGGGTGGAAGTGTATCGCCGCGGACAACCTGTGGAGGCGTTGATCGGCATGAGCGCTGTTTCTGGCGAGCCGGTGCTACCGAAGTTTGCATTGGCGTTGGACAATATATGGGCCGAATAGTGGTTAGTGCCCCGCCTCCCACTCCAGAGGGCGGGGCCCTCCGTCCGAGCAAGACCAACACCTCTAAGAAGCGGTCTGAGCCGCTGCGGCCCCGCTAGCCAATTTCTGTGATAACCACTCTCAGTCGTTCCGGATAGTTTGTCAAAATCCCATCGACACCAATCTCGATGTACGCTCGCATATCTTCAGGGGTATCCGCATAGAAGACGTGCACAACTCGTCCTGCCGCATGGGCCTTTTGCACAAACTCCCCAGTCGTGATGTCCCGTCCCGGCTGCATCGTCTGCAACCCCATCTCTACTGATTTTCGGATATATTCCTCTGGAGTGCGATTCGCGCGAAAGATCCGGCACTCAATCCGCGAGTCGATCTCGGCAAAAATTCCAACGCTTTCATCGCTACATGCCAAAATAGAAGCCTCTACCATCTGAAACTCGCGCAATGCCTGTGCGACCTTGCGTTCATAGCGACCGTCTGGATTGCCCCCTTTTTTGAGGTGGACATTGAGTCTAACCTTTCCCTGTACGAGGTCTAATGCTTCCTCCCATGTCGGCACACGCTCCCCCCGAAACCGCTCGCCAAACACTCTTCCGGCGTCAAGAGATTTGATTTCAGCTAGTGTGAGTTTGGCAATCGCGCCCGTGCCATCTGTCGTCCGATCGACGGTTGAGTCGTGCATGACAATTAGATGTTCGTCCTTTGTCATGTGCAGATCCAGCTCAATCTCATCAACGCCAATCTCCAACGCCTGCTGAAAGGCGATCAACGTATTTTCGGGATAGTTTCCCGACGCACCCCTATGCGCAACATTAACGACCATTTTTAAACCTCTTGAAGGTAGGCGAGCCAGCGATGGCAGCTGTATTCCCGTCGAGCGTCATGAAGTTACGGCGTACTACGGTACGGCACCACCACAAACGCCGCCCCCGCAGGCGAATGCCGAGCATTTTCGTACACCGTCACCAACGACCCAGCGGCCATAGCCGCTATTTGCTGTCGGCGTCCCGAAGGCCAGCGCACGCGCACCGCATCCGCTTGCTGATGTGCCCCCAAGCCGACGATCAAGGTCGCGCTGTTCTGGGCCGAGAAGCCCTCGCCAGCGCGGTGCTCGCGCAGCAGCGTCCGCCCGCCGACATCCACTTCCACTTGTACGCCATACCCATCGCGCGCACTCCACTGGCGCGAGACCTCATTGCGATTGTTACCCCCGACAAACCGCAACCCGAGGCTGTGCCCTGCTTTGCTGCGGTTGGCAAACAATTCGCAAAGCGGCTCATTGGCATTGACGACAGCCAAATCAAGGCGCCCATCGCGGTCAAAGTCCAACGTGGCAAAGGCGCGGCCATCGGCCGGCGAATCCGCCGCCGACAAGCCCGACACGTCGATGAAGTCCCGGCCTTCTACATTGAGAAACAAGCGGTTGCGCTGGTAGCCGCTAAGCGCAGCCCCGGCGTCGAGCCGCGCCCCCACATTGTACGCCCCATCCGTCCGGCCATGACGCACGACCGTGCGCCAAAACAAGCTTCAGGTATCCTCGGCGAGCGCGACTTCTGGCGGCGGCGTGTAGTAGCCGCTCAGCGCGTAGATATCGAGGTCGCCGTCGTTGTCAAAGTCCAAAAACTGGCCGCCCCAGCCCCAGCCGCCGTCCTCCACCGGCGAGTTTGCAACCAGCGAGAAGCCCTCGCGGCCATTGCGCAACAGGGAGTTGCCGCGGGCCAACGGGGCAAACGCCGCACCCGCCCAGCCGGCGGCTTCCGTAATGCGGCGACCGGCACTGCTGTGCATGTTGGTCACGTACAAATCTTGGCGGCCATCGCCATCGTAATCGGCCCAACTCGCACCCATGCCAAAGCCCGGATCGGCCGCCCCGCTCTCGGCCGTAACATCGACGAGCACGCCGCCGTCATTGCGCAGCAAGTTATTGGCGGCAAAATCATTGGCCAGGTAAACATCCGGGTCGCCGTCGCGGTCGTAGTCAGCCCACGTCGCCTGTAGCGTATTGCGCCACACAGCGGCCGTGGCAGCAAAGCGCCCGTGGCCGAGGTTGCGCAGCAAGACGTTGGGCGGCCCGGGCGCGTCGTAGATGAGATGGCCAAGGCGGTCGCGGCTCAAATCGCCGAGTATGCGAGCATGGTCCGCCGGCAAAAAGTCGGCCAACAGCGCACCGCCCAAAAAATCAGTTCCAGACGCCGAGGAAGCCGCGGCGAGCAACATCCGCGCAGCATAGGTGGAAAAATACACATCGAGCAGACCGTCGCCGTTGTAATCAGCCGCTGAAATCGAAGCCACCAGCAACGGCAAGGTGCCAGCGCCCAAATCGCGGGAGACAAAACGACCCTTCTCGTTGACCAAGTAGAGGCTGGGTGCCAACGTGCGGCCGAGGAACACATCGGCATCGCCATCGTTGTCAAAATCGGCAAACAGCGCCGCCGCCGTGTGATTTTCCACATCGAGGCCGTATTGAGCGGCGCGCTCGGCGAACGCGCCGTCGCCACTATTGTGCAACAGCATGTTCCGCCCCTGACGCACGGCAACATACAGGTCGTCGTACCCATCGGCGTCGATATCGACGACGCTAATGCCGGGATGGCGGTCAAAGGCCTGGCGAGTGAAATGGCGGTGCGGTGCGACAAACGCGGAGTCGCCAAACGACTGGCGCACCAATGCGGCGTGGCGCGACAACCGAGTCCGGGCGCGGTCCTCATCGTGCGGCAGCACCTCGTCGAGGACTTCGGCAAACAGCGCCTGCGACCGCGTGAGCACTTCCAGCGATTCGGTCTCCCAGCGCCGAATCCGCCACCGCGCATCTTCCCCCTGCTGCCAGTCAAGCACCAGCCAAGCCCGGATTTGCGCCCGTTCCCCGCCTTGGGTCTGGGCCGCGCCGTCAAAGCGCAAGCGAGCTTGGTAGATCGTCTCGGCGAGCAAATGCCCAGTCTCAAGGTGGAAGGCCGCGTAGTCGCAGGAGCGCAGGGCGGCAAAAAGCGGCTCCCACAGTTGGATGTCGGAAGCGCGCAATTGCTCAGCGGGTGCAATCCGCCAGCGCTGGCGCTTAATGCCCAGCGCCGCAACGACCTCGGTCGCCTCCGGCTCCGGCTCTACGTCTGCAACATCAACCGCCGCGGCAAAAAGCGGCCGAGCCGCCGCCGCCGGCAGTTGCCCTTGGTACATCCCCAAGGCGAGCAGCGGCAAAGCCTCGCCGCTCAGGTGCTGCTGCACGGCTTCGCTGCGGTCAATAGCCGCCAAAAGTCGATGGCGTTCCTGCACCTTTTGCAGCGACCGCACCGTACCGTATCCCCCAACAACGGCAAGCCCACCAAAGACGCCAGCGACCACCACCATGGCAATAAGCGACAGCCGCGGGCAGCGCCACACCAGCCAACCGCCGCCAAACAGCAAGGCGATCTGAACGGCGATGATAGCTTCGGTGCCAAGCGGATGGGCCCGCCAAAAATGCGCGAGGGCCAGCGGATTGAACGCCAAGCCACTGAGCAACAAGGCCACACCGGCCAAGCGCGGGCGTTTTTTGCTGCGCATGGCCTACATGGCCTCGGCCAACGGCAGGGCCGACACCCCGTTGGGCAGCGTCAGAGACATGGAATTTTCTAGCTGAGGGCTCAAATTACCTTGTATATTAACCGCCAAACGGTGAATTTACAAGGATAGATGGTGGTCGCGGCGCGGGTGTGCAGTATATTTAGAATCGCTGCAAAAAAGGAGAACGATCCTGTTCGCTGAAATCGCCCGCCACGCCCTTGATCGAGTGCCCTTGTCGATCATCTTCGACGATTCCACGGTGCTGGTCAATCTCAACTATTTCTTCCTCCGCGACCGCACCATCGCCGAGGGCCGCCCCCAGCGCTGGGAGGACCTGCCAGTGGTCCACCCAGCTTCCTTTACCCGCGAGTTTGCCGAGTGGTGTCTGGCCAGCGGCGTGCGGGGCAAGTTCTCGGTGGTGCCTTGCCCGGCGGCCCTAGGGCGCATTGACGAGGGGCTGCCTCTTTTCAGCAAAGCCCAGCAAGACGAATGGCTGGCCATGTGCCGCGAGGTCATCGTCCCCGCCTTTGACATCACGCCCGAGATGCTCACCCACACGTTCGTGCTAGACCCCAAAACCTTGCAGCCGCTGCCCGCTGGCCTATGGGAGCAATACGATTGGGCCGCGCTGCCCGCAGACCAAGAGGAATTGGTCACCGAGTACATCGCCCAAGCCTGCCGCATTCTAGTCGCTGTCGGCCTGACGCCCCAAGGAGTAACCTCGCCGGGCGGTTTCGGCGGCCGCACCCTGCCTTTTTACGCCCGCTGTGCAGGCGAGGCCGTGCGCCACGTCACGGGCAACCCAGTGCCCTACTTTTTTCAGCGGGTTGCCAAAGACGACACCGTAGATACTCCCGTGTGGTACCCCGATCGCCAAACCGGCCAAGCCACCGGCGAAATCATCGCCTCTACCGGCGACTGGACCGGCAGTTGGACCGGATATGGCGAGGTCAATCCCGACAAGTACATCACGCCCGACCTAGCAAGCGGCCGCCTACCCGCTCTCATTGACGCGGGCGAGCCGGCGGTGCTCATCAGCCATTGGCAGGGGTTTTATGGGCTACACGATGGGGACCGGCGCGGCTTTAACGCATTCAAGAAAGTGGTGAGCCGCCTCGCCGAGCGCGATCCGAGGGGAGAGCGCACCCAATGGCGCACCTGTAGCCAAATCACCACCTATGCCTGCGCCCGCACCATGGCCGAGGTCGCAGTAGAAGGCAACACCATCCGCCTCGACTTGCCGGTACAAACCCCTGACTTGACCCTGCGCCTAACGCATGGAGCGGTGCGCTCGGTGCGGGTGGATGGCCGCCCCTTGACGCGCGCGGCCAATCGCGCCGCTTTCAAAAGCGATACTTTCCTGCTAGAAGACGAAGCTACTTTAGTCGCCTTTGACCCAACTCAACGCCAGGTGCTAGTAGAAGTGGAATGACCACCCCGGCACTTCGCTGCATCACGTTAAGAACGGAGCTACACCATGAACGCACGCCCCCAAATACTCATCGCCTGCAACAAGCACGTGCGCGAGCAGTACCTGGCCGCAGCCGATTTTGAACGCCTCGACGCCTTCGCCGACTGGGACTGGTTCGAATGCACCGGCGGCGGCATTTACGACACCAACGCAGACCCCAAAACCGCTCGGGCACTAGGCGAGCGGCTGAGCGGCTACAACGGCTTGGTCGTCTGCCACGGCTGCCCCACCGTCGATGCCGCCGTCTTAGACCAAGCCCCCGACCTAAAAATCATCGGCGAGTTGGAAGGCGACCGCTTTGCCAGCCGCATCGACGTCGAGGCCGCCTGGGCCCGGGGCGTCCGCACAGTCGATACGACCAACGGCTCGTCGTATCCAGTGTCCGAGTGGGCCTTGGCCCTGATCATCATCGCCTTGCGCAACGCCGGCGCCCAATTCCGCCGCCTCATCGCCGGCGACGTGCGCCCCCGTCCGCACAGCGACTTTGGCTTTATCCACGGCGATCTGACCGGCAAGCGCGTCGGCCTGATCGGCTGCGGGCACATTGGCCGGCGGCTCATCCAGTTTTTGCGCCCCTTCCAAGCCCAAGTGTGGGTGTTTGATCCCTATCTGGCACCAGAGATGGCCGACGCGGTCGGCTTCCTCAAAACCTCACTGGACAACGTAATGTCCCAGTGCGACGCCATCGTCTGCTTAGCTCCCCACACTCCGCACACCGAGCGCATGATCGGGCAACGCGAGCTAGACTTAATCCAGCCGGGTGCGGTGTTTGTCAATGTGTCGCGGGGTAAAGTAGTGGATTCAGCGGCCCTAGTACGGCGGCTCAAGCGGGGCGACATCGTCGCTGGTTTGGATGTGTTCGACCCGGATATAGGCGAGGACAACGCCTATGGCAACCAGGAGATTCTCGGCCTCGAAAACGCCTTTGTCACTCCCCACATCGCCGGGGTGACCGCGCAGAGCTACCCGCGCTTTTTTACGCTAATGGTCGATGAGCTCGACCGCTTCTTCCACGGGCACGAGACCCTCTTCGACCTAACGCCGCGCTCCATCGCCAACCGCCGAGGCAGCCCGTTGGCCGACTAGCCCACTCAATCAAACGGCGGGAAAAAGGTCAGCTCAGCACCAAAGTTATCCATCGCCACCACCTCGTCGCCGCGCAGGCGGGCGCGGATGGAACGGGTCTGATGCTCCAGCACCAACTCTTGTGTGGCCAGGGCAAAGCAAATCTCAATCGGCGTGTGCAAAGGCGGTTGGGCAAAGAACAGGAACCCGCTGTCTATCCGCGGTGGATCAGCCCCTTTAACCTCTAAGTCAGCCGGCGCGACCCAGCCGGGCAGGCGCACCCACAACGGCCCCGGCTGCTTAACCTCAACGCGCAGCACATCATGCGTATAAGGGGATTCAACGCGCACGGCCTCAGTCTCGCAGTCAAACAGCAAATTAACCCGGTGCCCGGCCGGGCCGCTGCACACCATCTGCCGGTACACCGCGCACAAAGACGCCACCGCTCCGCCGACGATATCCATGTTAAAACCAACCGTTGCCGCTCCCACCGGCTCGTGGCCGTATGGCGCTGGAAAGCCGAAGGCACCCCGGTGCCGCTGCGCCACGTCGCGCCGACCGTCGGCGCCTGCGGGATTGGGCGGCTCGTCAATAAAGGAAATATCGCGCAACTGCGACGGCAGCATGTGGCCGCGCACAATGCGCTCGGCGTCTTGGAAATAGTCGCTCCAGCCCCAGCGCCCTAGTATCAGAGCGGTCTCGACGATGTCGCCGGTATTGTTGACTTCGCCGCGGTCCGGCGGCGCATCGGGATGCGTGCTCTCGACGACCCAGCCCAGCGGGTCGCGCATGGCCCACAGGCCGTTGTCGTAAAAAGCCTTGACGCGCAGCAGCAGCGCGGCATCGCCCGCCAGATCGGCCAACTGCGCCAACGACGACATGACGCAGGTGACCGAGTGCGTGTGGTCGCCGAGCAGTTGCCGGTCGTGGCCGCCATCCACAGGGAAGAACTCGCCGGTGATCTTGGCGGCCAATTCCAACGCCAACGCCAAGGCCGGCCCATAGCCGGTAGCCCGATAGTACTTGACCAAAGGCCCCAAGGCCCGGGCTTCCCCCGGTATGAACAGACTCTCCCACGCCGCTAGCCCCAATTTTTGTAGTGCCGGTCGGTCCCAGCCCTGGTCCGCGTTCCAATAGCGACCAAACGCCTCAATACTGGCCTCCGCTAGCTGCCGCGCCCGCTCGGAGTCGCGGTATTGCACCAGCGGATAGAGCGCGTGGAAGCCCTCGCGGATATTGTGCGGGATGAAGTTGACCAGCGGACCGCCCAACTCGGCCCGATTGAGCGGCATGGCGATGGGACCGCTGTACGAATAGAACGCCGCAGCCGCGTGTTTTTCAACCACCGCTTCATCTACTTCAACGCCCGCGGCATCCTCGGCGTTGAGCAGGGCGTTGAGATGGCGGCCGGGCACGTGCGCCTCCGAGTGCGCGGCATTGAAGTGCAATTCGGCTTGGGGACGCACGCACGAGCCAAAAAAGGGTATATCGCCATCGTCGGCATTGAAGACGCTCGACATGGTGTGGCAACCCAATTCAATGGCGCTGCGCACATCCGTAGTATTGACATCTTGTAAACGAGCCATGATCGCCTCCGGTAGTTACAGAAAAATTAATTACAGACCAGTTAGGCTATCAAGGACCTTGAGCAGCACGACCTACCTGTCTATCTGCGTCCCGACGCCGGCCGGCGCGATCCGGGCTGCTATCTCCAAGAGCGAGCCGGCTTTCACGTGATGATCCAATACAAAGTGATTCGGTTGAGCGAACTAGACGGCCAGCGCATCCTCGACGCGGGCGATGTAGGCTTGCTGCCGTTTGCGCCGTTGATGCAGCGGCCGGCGGGCGTGGATGCCGAAGGATGGTTGCGCCGGTGTGTCCAGCAAGCGCAAGCGGTGCCACTGGACGCGACCGGCAAGGCTCATTACTTGGCCGATCTTGCGATTTTGAGCGGATTGGTGTATAGATTAGAAACGATTCGACCCATCATCTCGGAGGCGACCATGTATGAATCGTCGGTAGTGCAGTATTTCACGGAGAAAGCGCTGGCGCAAGGCATCAAGCAGGGCATTGAGCAGGGCATCGAGCAAGGCATTGAGCAGGGCATTGAGCAAGGCATTGAGCAAGGAGGCCGAGACGGCGCCCTTGAAGCGCTGCTTGACGTGCTGGAGATTCGCTTTGGACTGGCCGCGTCCGATCCGTTGGCCGCTCGCCTAGGGGCTATTGACGATGTGCCGCGTCTCAAGCAGTTATTTCGAGCGGCCATCCAAGTGCCCAGCCTCGAAGCCTTTAGACTCCTACTAGACGAATAGACGAAGCCGAGTAGAGGCTGCCAGTGTTCCTTCGACTGGCCTTCGAGAGAATGTGCGTAGTAAATCCCGTGCCTTCTTTTTTAAAGACGGTTTAATAAAAAAGGCTCGAACACACGCTTTGATCGCTTTCTGCTTCGCCTCCGGTAGTTACACAAAAATTAATTACAGACCAGTTACGCTATCAAGCCTCTTGATCTTGTCCAGTAACAGACCGGGGATGCGTTTGTAGCGTTCTATTTTGGCTCCCATCCGACCCATGCCTGTACCCTTTCGGCTACACACCAACGCCTCATAGCCCCTGTTCCCCTCTGAGCCACCGCTTTGGCACGATTCTTGCCTGTCTTGCGGGTATCAGCCCACCCGCAACCCAAGGCAGGACGCATGGCCGAATTCGACACCATCGCCAAACAGCTCATCCAAACCTACCCCCACGACTTCGCCCGCTTCGCCCTCCAACAAGACGACGTCGAGGTCATCGACGTGATTGACACCGAGCAACACACCATCGAAACCCGCCGCACCGACAGCCTCATCCGCGTGCAAGTCGGCGACGAAGAGGCCTTGGTCCATCACGAGTTTCAAACCACCGACAGTACCCCCCCCATGCCGCGGCGCATGGCCGGCTATATCGGCCGCAGCCTTGAGCAACACGACCTACCTGTCTATTCCACTGTCATCTATCTGCGCCCCGACGCCGGCCGGCGCGATCCGGGCTGCTATCTCCAAGAGCGAGCCGGCTTTCAGGTGGTGATCCAATACAAAGTGATTCGGTTGAGTGAGCTAGACGGCCAGCGCATCCTCGACGCGGGCGATGTAGGCTTGCTGCCGTTTGCGCCGTTGATGCAGCGGCCGGCGGGCGTGGACGCCGAAAGATGGTTGCGCCGGTGTGTCCAGCAAGCACAAGCGGTGCCGCTGGACGCGACTGGCAAGGCTCATTACTTGGCCGATCTTGCGATTTTGAGCGGATTGGTGTATAGATTAGAAACGATTCGACCCATCATCTCGGAGGCGACCATGTATGAATCGTCGGTAGTGCAGTATTTCACGGAGAAGGCGCTGGCGCAAGGCATCAAGCAGGGCATTGAGCAGGGCATTGAGCAAGGCATTGAGCAAGGCATTGAGCAAGGAGGCCGAGACGGCGCCCTTGAAGCGCTGCTTGACGTGCTGGAGATTCGCTTTGGACTGGCCGCGTCCGATCCGTTGGCCGCTCGCCTGGAGGCTATGGACGATGTGCCGCGTCTCAAGCAGTTATTTCGAGCGGCCATCCAAGTGCCCAGCCTCGAAGCCTTTAGACTCCTACTAGACGAAGCCGAGTAGAGGCTGCGTAACGTCGGGTAATTTTGTCTCGCTCCATCGCCTCTAGCCGCACACCTTCAACAAAACAGCCGGCAGCCGCTTCAATTCTTCGCTGCGCGGATCCACCTCGAATCCGCCAGACTCCAAGGCCGTAACGCCAAGCGCGCCCGCTCCGAGCCGCACGACCCCGACAAGGTCAGCCACGACCAAAAAGGCCGCTTGATCGGTTGAAAATTGACAGCATTATAAATATCGTTTGTATTCACAATTAGGATCAGTAAGCAATAGGGCAGACCAAAGCAGCGCGAACCAAGAGAACAGACCATGACAACTGAGACAGGAACGGACAAAATTGCCGCTATCATCAGAGAGATGCTAACCGAACGATTCCACGACGAATTCGTATTTTCCCCCATCATCGTAGAGCCTCGAATAGACCATGATGGCGACGAATACCTGCACACTTATATCGTGTTTGATGGGAATCAGAAACGACTGGATCCCACATGGACTGCCGGCCTATCAGGGCGCCTATGGCCGTATGCGGAAAAACTCGGCTTCCACGGTATTCCAATCCAGTCATTCGTCGAAAAATCCGAGTGGGCAGAATCTTTCGCGAACAAGTATCGTGAATCCTAGGGATCTGCTCAGAATCGCTAGGCAACTAGCGGCCGGGGCACTTGGCAGGAACCGAGGTCGCCCGAGACAAACATTCCAAAAAACCCAACGGCTTGACCGCTGTGCATTCGCCGTTTTCGTACTATTTAAGCTCAGAAGATAGAGTGTCCCCCATCTCCATCTAATGCCAACCGTCGGAATCCGGGTTAGCTCAACACTTTTTTCGTTCGCTGCTTGCTACCGCACAAAAGCCCTCTGCGCCACAATCCCCGCGCCCTGCACAATGTCGTAGTGCGCCCCGGCCGCCAGTTGTGCAAGAGATTCCACCGTCCCATCTGGCCAGCGAATCTCCAAGCGGTCGATCTGCTCAGCGGCTCCCAAACCAACAGTCAGCGTCAGCGGGCTGTGGCTCAAATAGGAAGACCCGGTGCGCACCATAAACACCTGCTCCTGTTCGCCTACCCGCGCCGTCACCTTCGCGCCGATGGCGTCTCTATTAGGAGCCTTACCCTTCAGGTCGAGGGCCACCACGCGGCCGGTCGGTCCCTCATTGCGCAATAGATAGGCCGGCCCTCCATTGGTCGTCAGCAGCACGTCCAAGTCGCCGTCAAAGTCTATATCGCCGACCGACAGGCCCCGCGCCACCACTGGCTTGACAAACGGGCCGCCCGTTTGCTCCGACACCTCGACCATCCGCCCAGCACCGTCATTCCAAAACAATTGCGGTGTCTGCTGGTACTCGATCTCCTTCTGCGTCGAGTTGATCTCGGGCTCAATGTGCCCATTGGCCAAGATCAAGTCTTGGTAGCCGTCGAGATCGTAGTCGAAAAAACGCAGCCCAAAGGTCAGCGGCCGCAGCGTCGCCTGCATCAGTCTAGCCCGGCCCGCCGCATCGACAAAGACCGCGCCGCCCGCTTGACGATAGAGCGAAAGCGCCTCGCGGCTGAAATTGCCAATGGCGATGGAGAGCACGCCGTCGTTGGCCACCGAAGTAATATCTACGCCCATGCCGGCGCGCGCCCGCCCGGTCTCGTCGTAGCCAATGCCGGCGGCCAGCCCCCGCTCGGCAAAGCGGCCCCCACCTAAGTTTTGCAACAGGAAGTTGGGCTGGGTGTCGTTGGTGACCACCAAGTCAATGCGGCCGTCGTCTTCAAAGTCGGTCATCGCCACGCCCATGGACTTGCCCTCGGGCAACAGCAGGCCTGCTTGTTCGGTTATTTCCCGGAAGCGGCCCGCGCCTGAGTTGCGGTAGAGCCGCGGCGTTGAGCCAGGGTACTGCTGGGGCGTAGCGTAGGACTTGCCCTTGCCATCGAGCGTGGTGTAGATGTCCGTGCTCGGCGACCAGCGCACGTAGTTGGTGACCAACAAATCCAGCCAGCCATCGCCGTCCACATCGACCCAAGCCGCGCCCGTGGACCACTCGGGATTGTCATTGCCCGCATCGTCTCGCCAGACCGCGCCCGCCACGCCCGCGGCCTGGGCTACATCGACAAAGCGACCCGCGTCGTTGCGCAACAGCAGGTTCGGGCCCAAGGTCGTCAGGTAGATATCCGGGTCGCCATCGGCGTCGTAGTCGGCTATCGTCGCGCCCATGCCATAGACCGAAAAATCTAAACCACTGCGCTCGGTGGCGTCGGCAAACGTGCCGTTGCCGAGATTGCGGTAGAGCTTGCCGGGGGCCTTTTCGCCACTCCAACCGTCGCTGTTGACCAACAGCACATCCAGCCAGCCGTCGCCATCGTAATCAAACAGCGCACAGCCGCTGCCCATAGTCTCCGGCATCCACTTATCGCCGCTGGCACCCGTCTCGTGCCTGAATGCAAGACCAGCCTCTTGCGTCGCATCGACAAAGCGCACCGCCGGGGCCTGTTTGCGCCCGCGCCCGACCGCATAGTCGGCAGTCGGTGCTTTGGCGTACTCGGGCGTCGCAATCGGTTCCGCCGGCTCTTCCCGGCCGCAGGCGGCCAGCATCAACGCACCGCCCAACAGACGCCAAGCCGCGCTGCGAAATGTTGGCACAAAATTTGCATCTATTGCGTACTTCCTCGTCATATCTCTTCCCATTAAGCCTTAGCAGTGTGAAAGGTTGATACACCGGTGTTTGCTAGAGTAACCGACATCTTAAAAGAATGCAATCGGATTAGCTCGACATGAATCGCAGCGAAGCCTACATCGCCGACGAAAAATTGACTTACTTACTGCATAGTCGTAGCAAGCGCGGTCTATTTGCGGTACTGGGCTATGGAGACCACAATGTCGGAGATTTACGCAGAGGTCTGCTAGTCATCGTCAGGACGCAACCGCTTGCCGAACGTATTGCAACTGATCACGGCACCAAATACATTATCCCTGGATATATTAACACACCGTCATACGGCCTATTTTATATTCGCACCGTGTGGTTTATCCGCCACGGCGAGACCGCGCTCCGTTTTGTAACGGCCGTTCCACAAAGGAGCTAATTCGTGAATACCAATACTCTAGCCGAACACCGGCAAGCTGTCCTGACAACCGATCAACCCGAAGCCGAACTGATCGCCGGCGATGTCGGGGTCGTGGTCTTCATTCACAACGAAGGGGCCGCCTACGAGGTGGAGTTTCCCAACCACGCCGTCCTCACCTTAGAAGCCAACCAAGTGCGGGCACTAGGCATGGAAGAAATTCTCCACGTGCGCCCGCAACAGACCGATTATCAACCGCCCTCCCCCAACCGATGAACGTGAATTTTAAGGGCCTCGCGGTTGGCGTGCGGATGCGCTAGCCGGTAGCGGCGCGTCAGCTCTTGCGCCGACTCGTCGATCTGGTAGTACTGGTAAGCCCGCTCGGCGACGAGGGCCTCATCCTCGCGGCCAAGGGCGCGCAGCGCAAGCATCCGGTGGTAGTGGGCAACCCGGTCTTCCGGGTCAATGGCCAGCACGCCGTCGAGGGCCTCCAAAGCCTCCTCAAAGCGGCCATCGAGGTAGAGCACCCGGCCCAAGTTGCGCCAGGTCGCCCGATCTTCGGGAAAGTCGCGCAACACGCGGCGATACGCCTGCGCCGCAGCCTCGTAGCGGCCGTCCTCCTGCAACACCACGCCCCACACCCACGCGGTCTGCCCATCGCCGCTAACCAACCCCTCGCAGTCCTCCAAATGCTCGTAGGCCCGCTCCAAGTGGCCGTCGCGCACGGCCACTTTAGCCAAGTTGCGGCAGCCGTCCAATTGCTTGGGCACTAGCTGTTCCACCACCGCAAAGGCCTGAGCAGCCCCTTGGGTATCGTCTTGGAGCAGCAGGCCGATGCCGTAGTCGTTAAAGCGCATCCAGTCGCCCGCATCCGGTCCACCCGGCGCCGCCGACTCGCCCACCACCAACGCGACCTCGCCGCGAGCAATCTCAGTCACCGGCAAATCCGGCACTTGGTCGAAGCGGCGGAAACCCTGGCGGTTGTTGTTAAAGGCAAACTCCGTATAGGCGCGGTCGAACTTGCGCCACAACAGCCGCGCCCGCAGCGTCAGTTTGCGCCCCGCGTAGTCGTCGGGCACCCGGAAACTGTAGTGCGCGACATCGGCCGTACCCGGCCCAATCGTGCGCACGTACACGGCGGTGACAATATCCTGGGCGTTGCGCCGCTGGATAGCTTGGCCTTTTGCATCGACCATCAGGGCCTTGTAAAAGTGCGCCGCTGGATCGACGTGGCCGTCGTCTTGCACCGCCCCGCTCAAAGCCAGCACCTCACCGCCAGCACCCACTACTGACACCTCTAGCCAGCCCTCGTTGGAATCGTTGGTCCCGCCCGGGAAAGTGTGGCCGACGCCCTTGTTGCGCACCACCACGTCGAATGTGTACTCGCCGCCGGGCACCAGCGCTGGCTGGCTCTTGTCCAGCGCGTAGTGTACTTGTTGTTGGTCGTGCAGCGCGAACACATCGACGCTGAGTTTTTCGTCTTGCAGAAATTCCTCGATCCGCGCCAGGGTCTCCTCGTCGCCGCGGATGTAGGGCAGGGCCGTGTTGACCGCCAAAAAGCGGTGCGACTTGACGTAGCCATCCCGCGCCGACACATCGCCCCCCACCGCTTCCTCCAGCGGCATGTGGCAGTCTTGGCAGACCTGCTTAACAGCAGGCAGATAGAACGTTCTAGCCGCGTTGCGCGCCACGCCGCTGTCGTGCCAATTGTCGTATTCGTTTTGGCCGCGCAACCAGCGATAGCCATTGACGCGCGAGTCGAGACTGACCTTGTGGCAGGTAGCGCAAAACTCAGCGGTGCGGAAAAACGGCTTGAGCATCTGCTTTTTGTGCACGATGGGCCGCGCCTTCAGCGCAGTGTCGTGTACAAAGCGACCGACGCCTTCTTTGGCCTCGGCAAACAGGTAGGGATCTTCCTGCTCGTCGGCGATGTTGTAGTTGCCGTTGCCGGTCTGATTGTGAATGGCGTCGATGGCGTGGCAGCCAAGGCAGGTCAAACCGGCTTGGGCTTGGGGCGAGGCGCGGTCGATTGCTTCGGTCATTTGGCCGGCCAGCATCAGCGCCGGATCGTGGCAACCCGAGCACCACTTGGATTTGACTTTGGCCTCCTCGCCGGCCAACTCCTTGTAATAAGCGATATGCGCGGCGACCTCGGCATTGCTCTCAGTTGAGTTGCTGCGCATGTGGTTGATCGTCGCCTCGTAGAAGGGGTTGTTGAATGAGGCAAAGCGATGCGCCGATTTCGACCACTGTTCGACTGTCGCCGCGTGGCAGCGAGCGCAGGTGTGGGCCCCAATCGGCTCGTCAACCACAAAGCCATACTCGTCGAGGTCGCCGGCGAGTTTGTCCGGCTGCGCAATATCGCCGCGCGTGATGATCCGCGAGGGCAGCACGTCGCCAGTCGTAGTCGTAGTAGCCGCCGGAAAAAAAGGACTTTCAGCCGGCACAAAATTGGCCGGGGCAACGGCGGCGATCTGCCGGGCCTTAGACCCTGGCCCAGTGTGCTTGCCAGCGGCAAAGGCTTGCTCGGCCGCCGACGTGTACTGCTCGCCGCTATAGCTCAGCCCGTGCAGCACCACCGCCACCGCCAACAGCCCAACCACCGCTACGGGCACGACGCGATAGCTCCGCGCCGAGGGCTTCCACAGCGACAGACGGCGGTGTGCCAAATAAAACAGCGGCACCAAAGCCGCCGCCGCCACATGGCTCCAGTAGGCCACCGGATTGCCGCGATTGCTCGCCGCGCTGAGGATAAACAACCCGCTGACGGCCAAGACAACGCCCAGCGTCAGCGTAGCGATGCCAGTGTAGATAGCCCGCTTGCGGCTTTTGCGCCACACCGCCGGCAGGTGCCAAGCCACAAAGACCAGCGCCAAGACCACCAGCACCAAGCCGACGCCGGTGTGCGACAGCACCATACCTTGATAAAATTTGGGCAGGGAAATGTCGGTAACGGCGAAGTAAGAAACGTCGAGGGCGTCGGCCAGCCGGTTGGTCAGCAAATAGAGCGTATCGGCGACCATGAAGACGCCCAAGGCCACCACCACCAGCAAGGTCCGCTGCTGGCGGGTGCTTAGGCGACTCGGGGTTTTCTTTGACATGGTTTAGCGCACATAGCCGGCGGGATTGCCGGGTTTATTCTTTTAAAGATAGGAGGCCAGCGCAATCTCTGGTAGGCTGCGCGCTTACGCCCACTGCTCTTGCAGCCAGCCGACGACCTTTGCGACCATAATCGGCGTGTGTGCACTAAAGACGTGGTCGGCGCCGTCGATGACGACGAGTTCGGCGTTGTCGCCGGCCTGGGCGAGGATGTCGTGCGAGTCATCAATCGGCACCACGTCGTCCTCGGTGCCGTGTACGAGCAGCCAAGGCACTACAATCTCGGCTCCGCGGCGCACCACAGTGTCGATTTGGGCCATATCGTCCATATAGGCTTGCGAGAGCGGGCAGGCTGGGTCGTCCCACATGCAGCCTTCGTCGGGCACCTCCGCGCCGAATTCGCGCTCGGCAAAGGCCCGCGTATGCACCATGCCGGCGAGCGAGACCAGCAGGTCAATGCGCTCGTGGCGGCTCAAGACGCCGACGGCCCCTCCCATGCTGTGGCCGACATAGCAGACCGAGTACCCGGCTAAAACGCTGAGCACGGCCCCGAGATCTTCAACTTCTTTGGCAATCGTCGCGTCGGCAAAGCGGCCTTCGGACGCGCCGTTGCCGGCAAAGGAAAAGCGCAGCGCGTGGATGCCGGCAGCGGCTAGCCCCTCGGCGAGTGCTACGACAAAGGGGCGATCTTTGTTGCCGGTCACGCCGTGCCCCAAGACGGCCATGTGCCGCGATCCCTTTGTGCCGGCGTGAAAAGTGTAGTCCAGCACTTGGCCGGACGAATTGCGAATAGTTCCAAACATAGGTTCGTTCTCCACAGGTATTAGTTGGTGTCAGCATCCGGCGGCAGCAGCGCAACATAATCATCAATACTGACCCCTATATGCATGACGATGCTCTCGCCGTAACCGGGACCGAGCAATACGATCTCAAACTCATCCTCGTCTGGCGGGACTCCCGATTCCCTTCTGAGCAAAAGCCGCCATAATCTTACGCGCCCATTCCTCGCCCTTCTGCAGATCCGCCTTAGTAATCGCCGGAAGATCGCGAAACACGATATAGGAAACGCGCTTTTTGGTTCCCGACCTTCGCTCGTAGCCGATCACCCAGCGGAAGATACTCCCGACCCGCATTTTGGCAGCATCGTCTTCTGATATTTCGTCTAAGGGGATAGTTGCTTCTTCAGCATAGGTCGCCTTAGCTGTCAGGTCGGTCAAGTTTGCAGTGAATTCCGTATCGTTTATCTCAGTAACATAGCCTTCCCACTCTTGGAGAGGATGGAGGGTCGCAGACGGCGACCAACGTGCGCTCGGCTGCGGCAAAGGGACATTATTCTCATTGAAATCGCTAAGCCTCTCCCGCGGATTGGCATGTTGCGTCACTGTAGATTGAACCGCCTGTGACATGAACTAAACCTCCTCTGTCTTCTTTGCTAAGGACATATCGTCGATGTATTCATAGATTCAAAAACTCATACGTCTGCCGCGCCACCACCAGTTCCTCATCGGTGCGCAGCACGTAAATAGGCACTCGGCTAGCCGCCGCGTGCAGGCTGCCCTCGCCTTGCACCCGCTCATTTTTCGCCGCATCGATCACGACCTGCAAAAATTCCAAGTCGCGCAGAATCTGGCCGCGCACGACCGCCGAATACTCGCCAATG
This sequence comes from Candidatus Latescibacterota bacterium, assembly GCA_965221515.1. Lineage (GTDB taxonomy): Bacteria > Latescibacterota > UBA2968 > UBA8231 > UBA8231. Next base: position 184,872 of record OZ244897.1, on the reverse strand, counting down.
CCGCCGGTAAAACTAATCGCATCCAACCCACCCATCTCCACCGCAAAAGCCCCCAGCCAGTCGCGCGCCGACGTCGCCAGCACCGCTATCGCCAAAGCACAGCGCTCGTCGCCGCGGGCCGCACCCGCTTCAATGTCGCGCATATCGCTGTGCCCGCAAAGCCCGACCAAGCCGCCCTCGTTAGCGCACTGCGCCAACACCTCATCCCACGGTCGGCCCTCGTTGCGCATCACCAAATCCAGCGCATACGGGTCTAAGTCGCCGATGCGGTTGTTCTGCGGCAGACCACTCTGCGGACTCAGCCCGTGCGACGCCCCCTGCGAGACCCCGGCCTGGATCGCGCACAGCGATGAGGACCCGCCCAAGTGCATGTTGACGTGTTTGAGATCGGCGCGGCCAGCCAGTTTTGCGACCTGCTCGGCGGCGTAGCGGTGGCTGGCCCCGTGGAAGCCGTAGCGCTGGATGCCGTATTGTTGGTACCAAGCGTAGGGCACTGCGTACCGCTTGCGCCGCGGCGGCATCGCGCCGTGGAACGCCGTCTCAAAACACCCGACCCGCCGCGCGGCCGGGGCCACGCGCGCAAACTGCCGGATCGCCGCCACATACGCGGGATTGTGCGCCGGAGCCAGCGGATAAAAGTCCTCCATCCGCCCGACCACATCCGCGTCGAGTTCGACCACCCCAGAAATAGCGCGCGCGTGGACGGCCTTAAACCCCACCGCGTCTAACTCTTCCACCGCAGCCAACACCCCCTCCTCGGCCAAGCGCGCCAGGGCCTCGTCAATGGCGCTGGCGTGGTCGGGCAAATCCACGGCCCGCGCAACCTCGGCGCCTTCGCCCAACTGCAAGGTGTGTACCGAGCCTGGCCCCCCAATTCGATCTAGGCCGCCCCGCGCCAAAACGACCTCCTCAGGCATGGCAAAGAGCTTGTACTTAAACGAGGTGCTGCCGAGATTGGCAACTAGGATTTTCACCTTAGGGCCGCGCCGGGCTGCCGTCGGGCAAGCGCGTCTGCGTCCAGCCAATAACTTCGTCGGCACAAGGATACTTAGCCGCCAAGTCCTCGTCGATGTCGATACCCAGCCCTGGGCCGTCGCTCGGATACATGTACCCGTTGCGCACCTCGGGCAGCCCTGGAAACATCTCGTACACGTGCTCGGGGAATCTGCACCACTCCTGAATGCCAAAGTTAGGAGCCCACAAATCCAGATGCAGATTAGCCGCATGGCCCACCGGCGAGGTGTCGCCCGGGCCGTGCCAAGCCGTGCGCACCCCGTATAGCTGCCCGAAGGCCGCCACATTGCGCGCTGGCGTCAGCCCGCCCATCTGGCTGACGTGCATGCGCATGAAGTCAATCAAGCGCCCTTCAATAAGCGGCGTCCACTCGTGCGGGTGGTTAAACAACTCGCCCATCGCCTGCGGCGTCGCGCACTGCTGGCGGATGTGGCGGAACCACTCGATGTCTTCGGGCGCGAGCGCATCCTCCAAAAAGAACAGTTTGAACTCCTCCATATCCTTGGCAAAGCCCACCGCCTCAATCGGGTGCAGCCGCTCGTGAATGTCGTGCAGCAATTCCACTGCAAAGCCCAGTTCGGCGCGGATGTGCTCAAACATCCGCAGGTGGTTCATCATGTACTCTTTGCGATTGTAATACGCGCCGTCGGGCGCGCCGTCGGGCTTGACCAAAGTCGAAGCCTTGCCGCCGTAACCACCCATCTGGCAGCGGATGTAGCGATAGCCTTGCTCCTGAAACTGGCGGATGCTATCGACCACCGCCTCGGGCGTGTCGCCGCCGGCATGACCGTACACCGCCGCGCCCTCGCGACACTTGCCGCCCAAAAGCTGATAAACCGGCATCCCGGCCCGCTTGCCCTTGATGTCCCACAGCGCCTGATCGACGCCAGAAATGGCGTTGTTGAGCACCGGGCCGTTGCGCCAATAGCCGTTGACCATCAACATCTGCCACGTTTCTTCAATGCGATCGACATCGCGGCCAATGAGGAAGGGCTTGAGATGCTGTTCGATGGCCGCATGCACGGCGCGAAAGCGCTGAGTAAAAGTCGCGCACCCAAGTCCGTACAAGCCGTCGTCCGACGTTGTAATTTTGACGATGACCAAGCGCGAGCCGGCCGGTTGGGTGAGGATGGTTTGGACATCTTTGATGATAACGGACATACAGCCTCCTTGGTGGTGGTGAAAATCAGGGGGTATTCTGCACACCGGCCCGCGTTTTTGTCAAGAGCGCGTCGTCCTTGTCGGAGTGGGCGGCGACGGTTAGCTTAATCCTTCCATGCACTGGCTACAAGCACTCATCTTAGGCCTAGTCCAAGGTCTGACCGAATTTTTGCCTATCAGCAGTACCGCGCACCTGCGGGTCGTGCCTCATTTTCTCGGCTGGGACGATCCAGGCGCGGCGTTTTCTGCGGTGATTCAGCTAGGAACGCTCGCCGCCGTGTTCGCGTACTTCACCGCCGATGTCAAAAGGCTAGTAGTCGCCGCGCTCCAAGGGGTGGTCCACCGCAACTTCAACCACAGCCCCGACTGCCGCATGGCCTGGTCCATTGCCGTGGGCACCATCCCCATTGCCGTGCTCGGCCTGGGGGGGCGCGACTTTATCGAGACCGAGGCCCGCCAACTGCCCCTCATTGCCGCGAGCTTGATCGTCCTCGCCCTGTTTTTAATACTAGCCGAGCGCGTCGGGCGGCGCGAGCGCACCATGCCAGACCTCGGCTTCTGGTCAATTCAGTTCATCGGCCTGTGCCAAGCCCTGGCCCTAATTCCCGGGTGTTCGCGGTCTGGCTCGACGATTATGGGCGGGCTCTTTGTCGGCCTGCAACGCGCAGACGCGGCCCGCTTTTCCTTTTTGCTCGGCTTGCCAGCCATTGGTGCCAGTGGCCTCCTCCAATTGGTCGCCCTGTTCGACGCGGGCCTCGGCAGCACCGGACTGCTGAGCTTGGGGTTGGGTATCCTCGCCGCCGCCGTCAGCGGCTACCTGTCCATCGGCTTCTTACTCGGCTTCCTCCAGCGCCACGGCACCTACTCGTTTGCCGCTTATCGCATCCTGCTCGGCGGACTCATCTTCTACTCACTGTACGGCTAATTCCAACGGAGCTATCGATGTATCCCAACAACCTAAAAGCGCGTTTGCGCCGCGGCGAAATCGTCCTCGGCACCAGTCTGTCGGCTCCCACCCCACACGTGGCCGGGTCGATTATTTCCACCGACCCGGATTTCCTTTGGGCCGACACCGAACACATGCCCCACGCCACCGAAGCACTCGACTCGATCTTGGTGCTGGCGCGAATGCGCGGCGTCGCGCCGATGGTGCGCGTGGCGTGGAACGACCCGGCGCTGATCAAAAAGGCGTACGACGCCGGCGCAGTGGCCGTGATGGTGCCCCAAGTTGATACGGCGGCCGAAGCCGAAGCCGCCGTCAAGGCCGCCCGCTACGCACCCGCCGGCCGGCGCGGGCTCTCGCCGATGTGGACCCAAATCGCCGGCGCCGACTGGAACGAGGTCATCAAAACCGCCAACGAGGAAACGCTCGTCGTCCTCCAGCTCGAAAGCCAGCGGGCCTACGACAACCTAGACGAAATCAAGCGCGTGCCCGGCATTGACGTGCTGTTCGTCGGGCCGTTGGACCTGTCGGCTACAGTGGGGACGATCACCGACACCGGGTCGCAACCAGTGCAGCAAATCATGCGCGACGTGCCGCAACGGCTAGCAGACACGGCCATCGCCGTGGGCACTACGCTGATGGATGTGTCCGAGATCCAAGAGAAAATTCGCTGGGGCTATCGCTTCCTCAGCGTCGGCAATGCCCTCCGCTACGGCGTCCAAGTCCTCGCCGATCACCTAGCGACGTTGCGCCGCGATCCACGCGGCGGGTAACGTCGATGCTCAGCGCGTACTCTTGCCGGTCAGGACGAACCACACCGTTTTTAGCATGATCTTGAAGTCCAGCTTGAGCGACATATTCTCGATGTAGTACAAATCGTACTCCAACCGCTCGCGGGTGATGCCGACCACGTCTTTGGAATCGAGGTCGAACTCGTGCTTGGACTGCGCCCAACCCAACAGACCGGGCTTGACGTTGAAACGCCGCATGTACAGGGGAATCTGCTGCTTGAATTGCTCGACGAAAAACGGCCGTTCAGGCCGCGGGCCGACCAAGCTCATGTCGCCGCGCAGAAAGTTGATGCACTGGGGAATCTCGTCTAAGTGCAGAGTGCGCAGCACCCGGCCAATCGGAGTCACCCGGGGGTCGGCACCCTTGGCCCACACCGGCCCGGTCTTTTCCTCGGCATCGACATACATCGAGCGGAATTTGAGCATCGCAAAAGTCCGGCCCCCCGCGCCGACGCGCTCTTGGCGAAAAAACACCGGCCCCTTGGAGGTCAGCTTAATCGCGGCGGCCACCAACAGCCACAACGGGGCCAAGCCGATGAGCACCACGACGGCCACTACCATGTCGATGAGCCGCTTGACCGTCCGCTGCCAAGCTGGCATCAACTCGGACTTGAGCTCCATCAGCGGCACACCGTAAATCTGCGTCGTGCGCACGTGGCCGGTCACAATGTCGTACAAGTCGGGCGTGATGCCAAAGGACACCGGTAGCCCCTCGGCCTCCTCGACGATCTGCATGATCTCTTGGTGCGAATTGGCTTGCAGGGCAATGAGCACGGCCTCAATGCCCTCGGCGGCGAGAATCGTTCGCAGATCACCGACCGAGCCGAGCACCGGCAGGCCATCGACAACCGCGTGCTCGTTTTCGCCATGGGCCCGCACAAAACCCACGATCGCATATCCCTGCGCCGGTGCCGCCCGCAACGTGCGCAACAGCCGGATGCCACGCGCATTGACGCCGACGATGGCCGTGCGCTGGAGGCCAATGCCGCGCAGCAAAAGCTGCCGCTCAAAACTGCGCACCAGCACCCGCCCACCCGCCACCAGCGCGGTCAGGCCCAGCCAGTAGAACAAGACGAGCAAGCGCGTCAGGCGGATGTCGCGGTCAAAGGTGGCGACCATGGCCAGCAAGATGCCCAAAGTAACGACCTTGACGACCTCGTACATTTCATCAAAGCGCGAGCTAGACGGCGAGGACTGATAAAAGCCAAAGAACAAAAACAGCAGCAGCCAGCAACCGCTTATCAGCGGCAGCACATCCGAGTAATAGCCGAGGGCATACCAAAAGCTCGGCCCGGCCACCGCGTCGGGGTAGAGCCGCTCGTAGTGGTGGCGGACGACCTCCAGCCCGCCGCCGGCCAGCTTCATCCACAAAAAGAACACCGACGCCAAACTGACGGCGACTGTGTCACTCAACAACAGCAGGACCACTCGTTTCAGGCGCGACATAAACGCTCTACCGCGCCGGCTGCCAGATGGGGTGGCGGCGGCCCACTAGGAAGTTCAAAAGCCCCAGCAGGGTACCCCCATTGGTAGCAGTGAAATAGGCCGGCACATAGAACAGCCCATACCGCCCGAGCCGCTCCGGCAGCAACAGGCCCAAGGCCGCCAAGCCGTAGAACGCCCCTTGTAATGCGAGCAAGAGGTCGTAGTACTCGCTGGTGGCCAACGGGATATTGACCGCCAGCACAACCAACAACCACACCGGCACCAGCCAGCGAAGCAACTTGTGGGAAAACATCTGAAATGCAAAAAAAAAGTGGGCGCACGGATTGAGCACCCCCACCTCGGTCCACAGCCCATAGAGCGAGCGCGAGACAATGCGGCGGCGGCGGCGGAACTCGTCGCCAAATCGACCGCTGCTGTACTCGGTGGCAACGGCTGTTGGCTCGTACGCAATGCGAAAGGCGCGCCGCCAAGCGTGCAGCGGCACCACAAAGTCGCTGATAATATCGTCGCGCAGTTCGACAAACAGCTCGCGCCGGAGCGCATAAATCGCCCCATTCGCGCCCAGCGTAGAACTGAGCAAGCTCTCCCGCCGCTTGAGAAACTGCTCGTAGCGCCAGTATAGGCCCTCGCCTTTGCCCGCGCCTTGCTGGTCTGGATTGGCGTATTGCAACTCGCCGCAGACGCAGCCGATCCGCTCGTCGGCAAAGGGCGCCAACAGCCGCTTGAGCGCATTGGGCGCGTACATGCTGTTGGCATCGGAAAACGCGATAAATCGCCCGCGCGCCAAGCGCACCCCCGCGTTTTGCGCCGCGGTCTTGCCGCTGCGGACCGCCTGCCGGTGCAGCCGCACCCCGCGCGCGGCAAATTCGGCGGCAATGCCGTCGGTGCCATCGGTTGAGGCGTCTGAGACGACGATGATGTCAAGCTGCTCAGCCGGATAGTCCATGGCCAGCGCGTTTTCCAGCTTGGCGCGCAATACGGCTTCTTCGTTGTGCGCGGCAATAATCAAGGATACGGCGGGCCATTCGCTCAGCGGCCCGTACTCGGGCATCTTGCGACCAGCCGCCAACAGCCAGAGCAAAACCGGGTAGAGCAAATAGGTATAGACAATGAGGAATAAAGCAGCCCAAAAAATGGCTATGAGCATGGGATTCTGGCGATAGAAAACAGGGTTACGACATATCTTATCTCGTTATATTTTCGTCATTTGTATCCATTTATGCAACCGTGTACCGCGCGTTGCTCAAGATGAGTCAGGCGGATTTTTGTAGGATGTACAAGGTGCGATCCCGGGTCGCCGAACAATCCCCAGCGGGCCTAACGCAACACCTCCTCGTAGAGCGCGCCAATGCGCGCCGCCACCCGGCGATAGTCGTAGCGCTGTTCAGCCTGTCGGCGGATCGCCGCGCGGTCGTAGCGGCCGTATTCGTCTAGCACCGCGAGGATACCGGCCGCCAAGTCCGCCGCGTCGCCGACGGCCACCAGCCGGCCGACCTCCTCATTGACGACCTCCTCCGGCCCGCCGCAACGAGTGGCAACTACGGGCAGGCCACAGGCGATGGCTTCGACCAGCGATGTGGTCAGCCCCTCGCTGAAACTGGGCAGCACGAACAGATCGGCGGCGGCCATATACGCGGGTAGCTGCTCCCAAGGTACTGCATCCTCAAACGACACATGCTCGGACAAGTTCAAAGCCTCGACTTGAGCCAAAAAAGGACCGGCGGTGCCAGTCGTCGGGTCGCCGCCGATCAAGGTCAACGAAACGTCGCGGCCCTGGCGGCGCACTTCAGCTAGGGCCGCCAGCAAGACGCGCAACCCCTTGGCCTCGACAAACCGGCCGACGTACAGTAGGCGCCACCCTTGTTTATTGGGCTGGCGCGCGCCGGTCGCCGCAAACAGCCGACAGTCAACGCCGTTGGGAATGCAGCGCACCTTGTCGGCCGCAACGCCCAATTGCACAACCTCGCGGCGCAACTGTTGGCTGACGGCAATAACGGCCGCGGCTCGCGTTAGGGCCTCAGCAATCGGTCGCCGCCATTGGGACTTGAGCTTGGGCAAAATTTTAACGTCGGAACCGTGTACTGTAATAACCACCGGCCGACCCGTTTGTGCGCCGTACTCAATAGCGGCTCGGCCGTCGGGATAAGCGCAGTGGGCGTGGATGATGTCCGGCACTCCCTCAACAGCGCCGAGCAAAGCCTTGAAGTGAAAACGCCACTGCTGGGCAAAAAACAGCCGCCGCGGCAGGGCAAAACGGCGGGGATGCCGCACCTCGATTTCGTCGAGCACTGCGCGGCGCGGAACATGGCGGTAGGCACTCCACAACCCAAATCCCGGCAGCGGGAACCAAGGCACGGGTGCGACTATCTCTAGCTGACAATGCTCCTTGAGGAAGCGCACTTGGTTGTGGACGAAACTGCCGTAGAGCTTAGATATGACATTGGGGTAGAGGTGCGATAGCAGCAAAACTTTCACGATTGATCCTCGCGCTTTTCAAGCGCCGGCACCGCAAACATGACTCCGGTGAACATCCACAAGAAGTTGTTGGCAAACTCGCCGGTGAAGGAGAGGCTGACTTGGAAGGTGACAAAAATCGCCACCAACGCGATCATCACACCGCGCAAGTACTCGTCCTCCATCCGTTTTATATGCCTAAAGGCAAAAGCCAAGATGCGCCAGCCGACCCAAGCAGCGGCCAGCAGCCCCACGATCCCGAGTTCGGCGATGATGGTCGCAAACAGGGTATGCGACTCGCGCGTCGGCAACCAGTAGGGAAAATCTTCTGGCTTGTAGTCTTCAAAAACGACCGGAAAAGCGCGCCAGCCGACCCCGAGCAACGGGTGCTCCAAGAACATTTTGAACCCGGCGATGACGAAGTAAACCCGCGCAGTACTCGAAGCCCGGCTGTCGGCCCCAAACTCCACAAATAGCGAGAAAATCGAATAGAACCGCTCGAAGATGTACTCGGCAAAAGAGACGTAGTTCTTGATGACCAAGACAGCGGCGCAAAACGCGATTGTAACGTAAAAGAGATAGCGCAATTTACCCGACAAAAACAGCAGCACGACCAGCCCGACAAACAGCGCGACCCAATTGCTGCGGCTGAAAGTGATGACCAAAGCCACGCTGCCCAGCCCAATAGCCACCAGCAACAGCAGCCGTTTCCACCAGCACAGCTTGGGCACCAAGAAAATCCCGGCCATCAAGAGAATGCTCACGGCGAGAAAGGTGCCGAAAATGTTGGGGTTGCGATAGGTCCCCGAAGCACGCGGCGTATTGGCGCCCACGCTAGACACCACGCTCGCCGGCAGGTAGAATTGTTCCGAGATGATCTGGAACACGGCCAGCACGGACGCGCCCGCCAAGACGACTCCCAGCGACACAATCGTCAGATTGAGCACCCGACGCGAGTCAACCAACACTTGGGTCATATAGAGAAACAAGGCCAAAAAGACGATGCGGAAGAAACTAACCGTGGCTTCTGGTTGGTTGGGAGAATAGGTGAGCGAAACCGCCATACAACCAAGAAACAGCACCAGCGGTGCTTGTATTTCGAGCGGCGGGAAAGTGCGGCGCTTTTGTAAAAAAATGTGACTGGCTAACGCAATAAAAAGCAGGACAAACGACAGGTGAAAACCAGTGATCGACACCCCGAGGGCGGTTGTTTGGATGACGCGCCCGGCCGAATCCAAGGCCGTGGTGACAATGACTGCCGGGATCGCCAGCCAAGGATATAGGCTCAAGAGGAATAACGCCAGACACAACGCGACGACAAGGGCCGCTCCCCCCAAGCCCCATAGGGCTGTTGCACGCGGCAAGAACAGCAAGCAGACCAAAACCACGGCTTGGACTAGCAGAAAAACAGCAAATCCTTTGTAGCCTACTTTGGCCAAATCGGCGCGCCGTTGGACCCATTGCGTCATGGCACATCACGCGCGAATAAAGGCCAGCACCTCGTCCCGCTTCTCGGCCATCCGCTTTGCCGAACGCGCCTCTAGGTTGAGGCGCAACAGCGGCTCGGTATTGGAGGGCCGCACGTTGAAGTGCCAGTCGTCGTAACTAACCGAAACCCCGTCGAGGCGCAGGACGCGGCCGTCTTGGTAGCGCTCGGCGAGGGCCGCGACTTTGGCGGCTGGATCGGCGACTTCGGAGTTGATCTCAGAGGTCGTGAAGTACTGGCGCTCCAGCGGGGCCAGCAGCTCCGACAGCTTAACCCCGCGCTGCGACAGCAATTCTAACATCACCAGCGAGGGCACGATGCCGGAATCCGCGCCAAAGAAGTCGCGGAAATAGTAATGACCGCTCAGCTCGCCAGCGAAAACAGCTCCTTCCTCAAACATCCTCGGCTTGAGAAACGAATGGCCAACGCGCTCGATTAGCGGAGTGCCGCCGGCTGCTTTTACGAGATCGGGCACCGCCCACGAGCAGCGCACATCGTACACGATCTTAGCCTTAGGAGAGCGTTCTAGCATGTAGCAGGCCATCAGCGCGGTCGCAAAGTCGCCGGGCACGAAGCGCCCGCGGTCGTCAATGATAAAGAAGCGATCGCCGTCGCCGTCAAAGGCAAAACCGACGTCCGCCCCTTCGGCTAGGACGCGGCGTTCCAAGTCGGCGCGGTTTTCCGGCTGCATCGGATCGAGGCCGTGGTTGGGCAGGCGACCATCCGGCTCTAGATACATGCCGATAAACTCGATCGGCAACTGCTCGTACACCTGCTGTAAGACCGGCCCGACCATGCCATTGCCGGTGTCGGCCACCACCTTGAGCGGCTTGATAAGGCCCGGATCGACCAAGCTCAACACCTTGTCGATAAAGCCCGCCGTCACGTTCTCGGCCCGAACCGCACCCGACCGCCGACCCGGGCCCCAACTTTCTTCGGCCACCAGCCGGCGCAGGTCTTGGATGCCGGATTCGCCGCTGAGCAGATAGGGCATTTGGCGCACCATCTTAAAGCCGCAGTATTCAGGCGGGTTGTGCGAAGCCGTCACCATCGCCCCCGGACGGTCCATGGTCGCACAGGCATAGTAGTACTGATCGGTGCTGACCAAGCCGATGTCGATGACGTCGGCGCCTTGCTCGACTAAGCCGCGCAAGAGGTGCTCTTTTATGGCCGGGCTCGCCAGGCGCATATCGCGCCCGACGACGACCTCCTCGCACTGTAGCAGGGCCACCAAGGCGCGGCCTATGGCGTAGGCCACCTGTTCGCTTAGGGGGTCGGGATAGATACCGCGAATATCGTACGCTTTGAAAATGGAAGGATCGACCCGCATACTCAGACGAAGCGGCGCAGAGTAATATCGAGCGTGCGCACACCGCCCGCAGCCGGTTGGTGCTGCACCAAAATCGGGCTCTGATACGTGCCCTGGAGGATGCGGTCGGCCCCGGTTCCGGCGCGGTCTGAGACCAGCAAGCGGATGTGGCGCTTGAGGCGCAAGATGCGCTGGGCCGGCGTTGACAACACCGAAAAGATGCGGTCGATGACCGACCGGCCCACCGGCACTTGGTCGAGCAATTCGTTGTAGAAGCGCAGGGAATCGTACGCGGCGTAGGCGTGCATCTTGCCCGGGATGGAAGCCGGGTGCCGCAGGAGCCGCTTGCCGTGTTGGAACACGTAGCGCAGCGGATCGCTGAGCGCGTGGGGTAAGTCATTGCGCATCAAGAGGGTTTCGTACTCATTGACGGTCATGCCGACGTGCTTTTCCTCTGGAGCGAGGCGGATGTCGATGCAGCCTTTGTCGATGCCGGACTGCCGCAACCGCTCGGCGAGCGTTGCAAAGAGGCCGTAGCGCGGGTCCTTGAGGTTGAAAGCGTCGATTGCATGGCTGCCACCCACCGGAATCTCCACTCGGCTGCGCTGCACAATTTCGGTGGAATTGTAGGCCATAATTGCGGTGTGTCGGCTGCGCACGTAGTGCTTGTAGATGCCGTCTAGCTCAATGAAGTACACCGGCTCTTCGGGGCGGTGGATATAGGTCACGCAGTTTTTGAGACCCGCGGCGATAAAGGTTAGGTGCGAGTCGGCGTTGACCGGCTCTCGTTGTTTTTCGCCCTCGCTCAGCTCGTCGCGCAGTTGCATGCGGTCGTGGAAATAGCCAGCGTTGTAGGGAAATATCTTTTGGATGGCGCGGATAAATGGATCGATCTGCCGGCGGCTGTGGCCCAAACGCCTGCTCGTGCCCTGCTCCATATAGCCGGCGGTCGTGTGAAACGAACAGTACGCGGCTTTGCGAAAGGGACGCAACTGGTCGCCGACTTGCTGGCGAACCAACTCGGCGATGTCGATGATCGCAAAGCGGTGTTGGGGGCGAATGGTTAGGTTGAGTTCTACAGGTTGCGAGGCCATATAGTCCTGAGTCGCGTTTGTATCGAGCACCGACGCACACTATCTTGCTGTTGTTTAAAACATATCCTCTAGTACATGCTCACGCAACCAACGATGTTCCCAATTCAATTGGGAATTGATAACTATTAATTCCTGAGCCCCATGAAAACTTTGCTAATCATGCGCCACGCCAAGTCGGCTTATCCGCCCGACATCAGCGACGATTTTGACCGTCCGCTCAACAAGCGCGGGCGCGCCGATTTGCCGCGCATCGCCCGCCTACTCGCCGCGTACGGCCCGCGCCCCCAAGTCGTGCTATCCTCGACCGCCCGTCGAGCGCAGCAGACGGCCGCCGGGCTTGTTGACGGTCTTGGTCTGCCGGCGGATGCCCTGCTCTTGGACGACGCCCTCTACCTCGCGCCTGCTAGGACTTTGACGCAAGCGGCAGCCGACTTGCCAGACACTGCCCAGACTGGCCTCATCATCGCCCATAACCCCGGGCTGGAAGCGTGGATCGGCGAGCTGACGGGTGCGTATGTAGCCTTGCCCACTGCCGGCTTAGCCGCCGTCGAATTGGGCATCCACGCTTGGGCGGAAATCAGGCGCGGCCGCTTGCTCTACTTCGTGGTGCCGAGACTGCTAAAAGCCATAGCTTAACCCGCACAAGAACGTCATCTCGTGCCCCGACACGGAACGGAAATCCAGCCCGAAGGTTAAAAGTCGTCATTCCCGCGCAAGAACGTCATCTCGCGCCCTGACACGGAACGGCAATCCAGTCCGAAGGTTAAAAGTCGTCATTCCCGCACAAGAACGTCATCTCGCGCCCTGACACGGAACGGCAATCCAGTCCGCGCTACGGCATAGTTCTTGTCGTTGACCAGCAATCGTCATTGCCGCGCAAGAACGTCATCTCGCGCCCTGACACGGGACGGCAATCCAGTCCGAAGGTTAAAAGTCGTCATTCCCGCGCAAGAACGTCATCTCGTGCCCCGACACGGAACGGAAATCCAGCCCGAAGGTTAAAAGTCGTCATTCCCGCGCAAGCGGGAATCCAGCCTGCGCCGGAGCCACAAACGGCAGACCATCCGTTAATAACGAAAATGGGACCCCAACTTGACGTTGAGGTCCCATTTGTTACGAACTCGCTGTACCGTGAGTGCTTACCGGAGCAACAGCATCTTCTTGACTTCGAGGAACGCGCCACCCGCCTGCAAGCGGTAGAAGTACATCCCCGACGACAAGCTCTGACCGCTATCATTCGTCGCGTCCCACTCGACGACGTAGCGACCTGCATTCTGATGCTCGGCCACCAGCGTCCGCACCGGCTGACCCAGTACATTATATACGGTCAGAGCCACGTCCGAAGCCTGCGGCAACGCATACTGGATCGTCGTCGCCGGGTTGAACGGGTTCGGATAGTTGTTGGCCAACGCGAATACTTCCGGCCGCGTCTGCAACGCCACCGGAGCCGGCAACGCCAAGCGGTTGAAGCCCAACGCACTATCGTAGGCTTGGTTGTCGGTGATCTCGACGACCGTGTGTTCGATCTCCGTCGTCGGACGGAACACCAAGCGCAACATCACCTCGCCATCGGAGACGACCTCGCCTAGGGCGGCTACCAGCAAAACCCCGGCTTGGTCCACCCGCGTCTGCGGCGCAGCGATACCTTCCAACGGCTGATCGGTCAACACCTCGACGAACGCCAGCTTGTCGGCTTCATACGCCACCTGCAAGCCGTAGCCCTTGAGCGCGGCAACGTCAGCCAACCGAACGTCGAGGACGAAATCTTCGCCCACGTTCGGCAGCTCCGTCGGCGCGTCCAGATACAGCCGCGCATCGGTATTCAGACCCGCCTCCATCGGCACGCGCTTGCCAGCCGCCGCGTTGAAAAGACCGAACAGGTCGCTCAAATCCTGCGGGAAAACCAACGGCTCGTTGATCGTGATGGAGAAGGTCAACTCTGCCGTGGCGCCAGCACTGTCCGTCGCCGTATAGGTGACTTCGGTGACACCGGCGACTTCCGGCGTACCCGAAACCGTCCGCGTCGCCGCATCAAACGACAAGCCTGCCGGTAATTCCGACACGCTGTAGGCCACATCGCCCGAACCACCGTCAGCCGCCGGTAACGCGACCGCCGTAAGCACCTCGCCAGCCGTGCCCGCGAAATCACCCGCGTCCGAAGCAAAAGCCAACGGCGCAACCGACTCCGACTCCGCTGGCGCGTCGTAATCTTCGAGCGTAATCGTGCCCGAACCATCCAACAGCCCCGCAATCGCGCCCACCAGCGTGATCGTCTCGTTGCCTTCGTCTGCGCCATCAGCCGTCGGATCGATAAGCAACTCGGTCGAACCAGATACCTCACCGGCGGGAATCGTCAGCAGCGGATTAAACAGCGCCGAGTAATCGGCATCCCGCGTCGCTTCCGAACTTAGATCCACCGACAGCGTAACCAGCGCATCCGCGTCCAGCACCTTGCCGTTCAACGTCGCCGTGATCATCACACTGGTAACACCGGCACTCTCGCTGACCGTGTGCGGCTCCGCTGACAGCGAAATCGACGTACTCGCCGTCTCATCGTCGGCAATGGTAACGTCCGTCGAAGCCGAACCACCCGAACCCGAAGCGACCACCGCCAGCACCCGGTTGCCGTCCTCACGCCCGTTGTCAATCGGCGTGAGCATCAACGTCGTGCTCGCTTGGGTCGCACCGGCTGCTACGGCAACCCGGCCACCAATAGACGCGGTGTAATCCACATCCCTAACCGCCGCCGTGCCAACACTGGGCGCTTCAATCGTGAAGCGGATCGTCTCAGCCGCCGGAGCCGGAGCCGACAAGGTCGCCTTGACCGCGATCTCGGTCGTCGCGGCGTTTTCGCGCACCGACGTCTGGCTCACGCTTACCTCGGCTACTTCCACCGTTGGCGGTGCCGCCGCCGCAATCTCAATCGTCAACAGCGTCGCCGCACTGCCTTGGTCATCGATCACTGCGTACGTAACCACTTCCGTCCCTACCGTCGTCGGCGTACCGGAAATCGTCCGCGTGTCCGGGTCAAACGAAAGACCCGCCGGCAGATTCGCCGAGATCGTATAAGTCCGGTCGCCCTCGCCACCGGTCGCTTCCGGCAACTCGAGAACCTTCAGCGCCGAACCCACCATGCCTTCATAAACGGTTGACGACAGGTCCACATCAAAGCGAAGGGCGCCCGGATCGGCCACTTCTTCCGCCGGATCGGCATCTTTCAGCACGACCGCTACCGCAGAAACATTGACATCGTCGTCTTCTATATTCTTGGTGAATGGATTGTTCTTCACCGAACCAATCCACACCTTCTTGTCGCCGCCAGCCAACGGCGTAATCGAAACGGTCGTCGAGCCTTCAATCTGGCCGGCCGGAATCGTCAGCGAGCGAAAAACCGCCGTGTACTCGGTGTCCCGCGTCGCCGGCTTGTCGTAGGCATCACCAGTAACGACGACCAAGGTAATTTTCTGGTCTTCTTCAAAAACATCGCCGTTGACCGTGCCTGTGATCGCAATCGTCTGCTCGCCTGAACCGGCCTTGATTTCACTCGGACTGGCCGCCAAAGCGATATGAGTCGTTGGCGTCTCATCGTCGGTGATCTTGATACCCACGTACTTGGTAACAGTGCCCACCTGAGCCTGCACCCGGAACGCCCTGGTTGGATTCTTGCCGCCGTCGTCAAACAGCGTCAGATTCAGCGTCGTCGTGCCCGTCGTCTCACCGGCCGGAATAACCAACGGATCGACCGTCGCCTCGTAGTGCTGACCCCGCGTGGCTTTTTCCGTGCCGTCGTCGGTGAAATCGTCGGCCAGATTGCTCAAGTCGTCCCGCACTAAAAACCGCACATTCGCGTCTTCCGTCAGCGCGTTTTCCAGCTCAACCTTCAACGCAATCGATTCTTCCCGCGAACCTTCCGTCTGACCCACAAGGGATTCCCGCAGCACACTAGGCGTCGCCGTCAGACCCTTCGTCGCCGCAATCGCCGTCGCCTTGATCTCAAAGTCCGCGGGGACGATAGTCAGACCTACATCGGCACCACTCCCAATCCTAATAGTGCCAACGCCAGCATTCTTGGGCTCGATGTAAATCGTCGTGCTGCCCGACGGCTTCTTCCGCGCAATCGTCAGCGTACTCGACGTGATGTCGTAATCCGCATCGCGTGTCGCGGACCCGCCGGCCTGTTGCTGCACCAGAAAAGACAGATTCTTATCGTTGACCGTCTTTCCGTTCAAGGAAGCGGTCACCGTAACCGCCGTCCTCTCGGCCTCCTTGCTGATGCTGGCCGGACTCAACGAAAGCCTGATTTGCGTACTCGTCTTATCGGTGTCGAGCATCTTGATCGGGTTCGGGGCCTCGACAAGTATCGCGCCAGCATCGCCTTCGATGTTGATCTCAATATCGCGATTGTTATCATCGGACGGTATGGGAGTCAGAACAGCATTCACCGACACCTCTTTGGCGTCCTTTGGAATGACGATAGTCGGCAGCGTAATCGTGAAACGACGACCGAACCCATTCGCCGGATCACTAGCTTGCGTCAAGATCACAACCCGCTCCGTACCCAACGCCGCATGGTCCCCATCGGCATTATACGTCTTAGCTGTCACTTTGATCGTCGCCGCACCGCCGTCCTCGCGAACCTCGGTCTTGTCCACCGAGAGCTCAATTTTAGGAAAAGGAGGAAAGCCCGTTATCTCGAAAAAACCCCGCGGACCGTCCTCCGATTCTCGTAGCTTCGATTCCTCAATAACCCCCGGAGCAGTACCATAGGGGTCAAAAGGGTTACTGCCAGAGGGCCATCTAGTTTTCAAATCCTCGTGCGAGTCATAGGAATAGTGGTCATCTTTTTTATCACCGTCGTTATTCAGGTCAATATCTATGTCCGCTTCCAGAACACGGTCCCTCGTATCGCCATCGCCGTTTGTATCTCTGCCTACTACTGATTCATATAGTGCCCCCCACTGCCCAGCCCCTGTTGCAAGGTTAAAGACGTCGTCCGTATCGCCATCTTGGTTTACATCAATCCCTTCAAACCGCAGCTCCCCATCTAGCGCGATAAAGCCTGCTTTGCCTTGGGGATCAATGCGAATCGTAGCCTGACCCGACGACTCACCCTTGAGAATTTTTATCGTAGCCTCACTCCCCGCGTAATCCGGACCGCGTGCTAGTATAGTTTTACTAGCATCCGCATTAGGGTTGCTGTTATACGTCAAGGGAATGGAAATGTTTCGCGCTGAAACAGCACCATTCTTCAACGTGGCCGTCACGACAACATCGGTAGCCCCCGCATCCTTGGTTAAACTCGCTGGCTCAAACGAAAAAGCCACCTCAGTCTGCGCCGCAGCCTCCCCAGCCGCCAGCACCAAACCAAACGCCAGTAAACAAGGCACAAAAGCCAAACGCCGGATTAACGACTTCGCCCGTTTCATCATAAAACTCCCCAGGGAACGCAGCCCTGATTGTGAAAGTAAATGGAAAATGGATTCTGACTAAATTTTGAGTTAATCAAGGATGGTGTCGATAATGGCTCGTTTCACCCTACGGCCATCACTCAAATCGGACTCAACTTACTATTATTAAAGACAATAAAGCGACATGTCAAGGCCATTTGACCACTTATCCGTAGAGTGCGCCGAATAAATCAACAGCTTTTCAATAATAAGGGCAGTTGACGAATGTCGCGGCGATGGCTTATTTTTCAACAACTCACCCGGAGATGACACGCATGAACCTGTTGGACATTCTGTCGCTCGAATCCATCATAGTTGACCTCAAAGGAGAATCCAAAGAGGAAATCATCACCGAACTGGTCAACTCGCTTCCCATCGGCGACGCCATCACCGACCGCGACCAAGCCCTACAAGCCGTCCTCGACCGCGAAAAAATCATGAGCACCGGCATTGGCGACGGCATCGCCATCCCCCACGGCAAGTCGGCGGCAGTCAACGAACTAGTCGCAGCGATGGGCACCCAGCGGCGGGGCATGGATTTCGACGCCCTTGATGGCGAACCAGCCTACGTATTCTTCCTCCTGGTCTCCCCAACCCGAAGCTCCGGCCCCCACATCAAAGCACTAGCGCGGATTTCGCGCTTGCTCAAAAACGAAGAGTTCACCAAAAAACTCATCAACGCAAGTTCAGCCGAGGAAATCATCGCCGCCATCGAAGCGGCCGAGCGCGACATTCCCGCTGCCAACTAGCCAGCCCCTTCCCTACCTTGCAGTTTCTCAACCTCGCAGTCCTTAAGCAGCGTCATTCCCGCGAAAGCGGGAATCCAGTCCCGAATGACATAGGATGGCCATAGCTTGCAGTTTCTCAACCTCGCCGTCCTTTTCGGGCTAGCCGCCGCCGCCCTACCGCTAGCCATTCACCTGCTCCATCGCGGACGCACCCAGCCCCAGCCTTTTAGCGACTTGGGCTTTCTGCGCCAGCTACAACAAAACCGCATGAGGCGGCTGCAACTGCGCCAGTGGCTAGTCCTACTGCTGCGCACCCTCATCATCGTGCTCATCGTCTGCGCCTTTGCCCGCCCGACCTATCAGGCTGGCGGCGGCTGGGGCGGCGGCGATCGTCCGGTGGCCGTGTACGCACTCTTGGACCTGTCGTATAGCACCCGCTACCAACAACCCGCAGGCTCCCTCTTCGACCAATCCCAGCGGGCCCTCGGCGACCTGTTGGCCGTTTTGCCGCCGCGCGATCAAGTAGCAATACAGCCTTTTGCCCAACGGCCTCACGCCCCTTTTGCCGGCGACCGCCACTACCTAGCCGAGCGCCTAGCCGAACTCGCCCCCACCCAAGAGGCGACGGATTTGCCCGCGGCCTTGCAGGCAGCAGCCCAACACTTCGACCAACAACCCGCCCTAGCAGCGCACGAGCTTTTCCTCTTCACCGATCTGGCCCAATACAACTGGGACGCGCTCGACGACTCGATCCCGTCTTTTGCCGACACCCGAGTCTATGTCGTCAGCTCCCACACCCAGCCCCGACCCAATGCGTACGTCGAAAGCGTCGCAGCTCCGAGTTGGATGCTTGCAGCCGACGCCAAAGCCACCGTCCAAACCACCCTTGCCCACAGCGGTGGAGGCACGGCACTCGACCTATTTGTCGATGGCCAGCGCGTGCGCAGCCAGCGCGTCGCGCCCGGCCCACCGGGGGCGACCCAAGTGGCACTCCGCTTTTCGCCGCGCCGCCCCGGGCGACTGACCGGGCATGTGGCGCTGGCCGACGATGCCCTCGCCCTCGACAACCGCCGCTACTTCACGCTCGACCTGCCCACGGCCATCACCGTGCTGCTAATAAGCCAACAGCCAGCAGACGCGTACTATGTGCGCCAAGCACTCGGGGCGGCGGCTTTTTCCGATCCAGTGGTAAAAATTCGCACCGATCTGTTCGCCAACCTCGACGCCAGCACCCTCGCCGGCGTCGATGTGCTGGTGCTGTGCAACCTCGGGCGGCTGAGCGCGGCGCAAAAAGCAGCCGTGGACCAGTTTGTCGCTCGGGGCGGCGGCGTGGCCCTCTTTCCGGCGCCCCACAGCGACCTCGGCTATTACAACCGCGACCTCTTGCCCGGCCTGACTGCGGGCCGCTTCAAAAACCAAGTCGGCACCCCGGGCAACCCAGCCAACTATCAAACGTTAGCCGCCGACCAACCGCATCACCCGCTGTTCAACGACCTCCTCGCCAGCAACGGCGACCAACCGCGCTTCTACGCCTATTTTTCTATGGTCTCCACCCCCGACCTCCGGCCCTTGGTCCGCTTCGGCGGCGGACAACCCGCCCTAGCGCTATCTTGGCAGCAAGCAGGGCGCGTCGCCCTGGCGGCATTTCCCATTGACCCGCAATGGAACGACTTGCACCAACGCGGGCTATTCGCTCCCTTGCTGCACCGCTTGGTGCGCGAGTTGAGCCTGCCGCCCCAACGCCACTCAATCTATTTGGTCGGAGAAACGATCTATCGCCGGCTGGCCGACGTGCCCCTCGAAGCGGTCGTAGAAGCCGAGACGCCATCGGGGGAGCGCCGGCGTTTGCAGCCGGAGCCGAGCGGCGGCCAATACTTGTGGAAAATCCCCCAAGTCGGCGAGGCTGGCATCTGGCGACTGCACACCGGCGGCACGGCCGTCGATGCGTTTGCCGTCAATCTCGACGCCCGCGAGTCTGCGCTAGCGCCGGTCGCGCCCGAGTACGTCCGCAGCGTTTTCGCCGACGCCGAAGTCCACTTTTTCAACCCGGGCGACGACCTCGGCCCGGCGGTCTTGGACCACCGCCACGGCCGCGAACTGTGGCGCGAATTCCTAACTTTAGCCCTCGGCCTGCTCCTCGCCGAACAGTGGATCGCCCGGGCCCCCCGCGACGTTGCGGTGCGCCCAGCGGCATAACGCCGGATTTATTGATGACCCTACACCAACAAAATGCGCCGTGAACAAGCGGCCAGGAGATCTATGGAAAACGTGAAAAACTATTTCGCTCATCAACGAGTAGATGCTCTAGGAGCATTGCTATCTCTTTCGTGTGCGCTTCACTGCTTGGCCATGCCGCTGTTAGTAACAATTTTGCCGTTGCTAGGGCTGGGGTTCCTCGCCAGTGAACGCGCCGAATTAATCATCGTTGGAGCCGCTGCGCTCGCCTTAGGTAGCGTCGTTTGGGGAATGAAGCATCACAAAAGTTGGGGCGCATTTCTCATTCTCGTAGTGGCAGTAGCGTTTATCGCCACCGCTCACATTACCAGCGAAGGAACCTTTGAAGTAGCGCTCCATGCCACGGGAGGCGTCCTGCTGGCAGCCGCACATCTGCTAAATCGGCACCTATGTAAGACATGTCCCGTATGCGAACGCGATGGGCATTCGCTGCGGCATTGACAGCGCGGGCTTGCGCAACTTTCCACCTTATTCGCCCGCCGCTAGGGCGCGAAAAAACTCAAACGTATAAATGCCGTGATCGTGGCCATCGGCCCATTCGATGCGAATGCCGTAGCGCCCGACGTAGCTAACCCGCCGCACCGCAGCCGTAGCGGACGCGGCCTCGGGCTGCAACAGCGTCAAGCCGCCCTCGTCCGCATCGCGCACTTCCCGACAGTGGGCGCAAGGGCAGGCGCGCCGCAACGCCTCCAAGTCGTAGCGCCGCGCGCGGCCATCGCTCCACCCGATGACCAACTCGCCCGCCCGGTCATCCACGGCTAGGTCGCGTGGTCTGGCCTTGTTCACCGCGGTGCTCCCACCACTTTAGCACTCAGCTCATAGGGCGCAGCGGCGGTGATCTCTACTGCGACAAAAGAACCCACCGGAGGCGTACCTTGGGTGATTACGACTTGACCGTCGATTTCTGGCGCGTCGCGCTCCATCCGCCCATAGCACGCCGCCCCGACGTGCGCATCGACTAAAACCTGCTGCCGCGTACCGACCAGCGCGTCGTTTTTTTCGGTGTTCACGCGCTCTTGGAGCTGGGTCAGCCGACTGTAGCGCTCCTGCTTGACCTCCGCGCTGACCGGATCGCCCAGTTCGTAGGCCGAAGTTCCATCTTCCGGCGAGTAGAGAAAGCCAGTCGCATAATCAAAGCGCGTCTCGGCCACAAACTCCAGCAAGGCGGCAAAATCGTCCTCGGTTTCGCCGGGAAAACCGACGATGAACGTCGAGCGCAGCCCAACCCCCGGCAACTGCGCCCGCAGCCGCGCCAGCAAATCGAGCGTCTTTTGCCGCGTCGTCGCCCGCTTCATGCGCTTGAGCACCGGGTCGGAGATGTGTTGCAGCGGCATGTCGATGTAGCAGCACATCTTGTCGCAGCTAGCGTAAAAGTCGATCAGTTCCTCGGTCCAAAACGCCGGATAGGTGTACATCAAGCGCATCCACTCAATGCCCGCAACCTCGGCGAGCGCTTCTAGAAGGCGCACGAGCTGCGGCCGGCCGTAGAGGTCGGCCCCGTAGCGCACCGAATCCTGCGCGACCAACACCAGCTCCCGCACGCCCGCCGCGGCCAGCCGCTCGGCCTCGGCCACCAGTTGTTCGATTGGCTCGCTGGCGTGCCGCCCGCGAATGGCGGGAATGGCGCAAAAAGCGCATTGGTGATCGCAGCCATCCGAGATGCGCAGATAGGACCAGTGCTTGGGCGTCAGCAAAGTCCGCGGCAAGCCGGCCAAGTACTGGGGCCGCTCGACGCCCAACACATCGTCAATGTGGCAAACGATGTCGGCCTCGTCGGCGATCGTCAGCAGTTTGTCGGCTTCTGCCAACTCCTGCGCTAGCCCTTCGTAGTAGCGCGTCGCCAGACACCCGGTGACGATCACCCCTTGGCACTGCCCTTCTTGCTTAAGCCGATGCGCGTCCATAATCGCGGCGAGCGATTCTTCTTTGGCCGGCTCGATAAACCCGCAGGTATTGACCACCACCACATCGGCTTCTTCGGCTGCGTCGGTCAGCTGATAGGCATGGCCCTGCAAAAGCCCCAGCATCCGCTCGGAATCGACCGTGTTTTTTGGGCAGCCCAGGCTGACTAGATGCACCTTATGGGGCTGGTTTTTGCTCATCGCCGGCCTCCCACCTGCTGTACGTACTCAATGGCCGCCCGCACCGTGTCATCGGTTATGCCCTCCACCACCTCTACCTGTCCAATCCGCCGCCCCAACACAAACCGCAGCCGCCCATCGACCCGCTTCTTGTCGGCCTTGGCGCAGGTCAAAATCCGCTCCACTTCGACCTCGCCCAGCCCTTCGGGCACCCCCAACCGCTCCAGCAACGCGTCTTGCCGCTGCCTTTCCGCCTCGGCCCACAAGCCCTCGCGGCAGGCGATTTCGCCCGCGGCGATCAAGCCCAAAATTATCGCCTCCCCGTGCCGGTAGCGGTCGTAGTTGGTGGCGGCCTCAATCGCGTGGCCAATGGTGTGCCCGTAATTGAGGATCGCCCGCAAGCCCTGCTCTTTCTCGTCGGCGGCCACCACCGCGGCCTTGATCTGGACATTGCAGCCGATGAGCCAGTCCAAGGTCTCCGGTGCCAGCGTCATATCGACGATTTGCTCCAAGTGCTGCTCCAAAAAGGCAAAGAGCGCAGCGTCGCGGATCAGCCCGTGTTTGACCACCTCGGCCAGGCCGGCGACCCGCTCGCGCCGCGGCAGCGAGTGCAGCGCCTTGGTATCGGCCAAGACCAAGCGCGGCTGGTGAAAGGTGCCAATTAGGTTTTTGCCCAGCGCGTGGTTGACGCCGGTCTTGCCGCCAATACTCGAATCCACCTGCGCGACAATCGTCGTCGGCACCTGCACATAGGGCACGCCGCGCAAATAGGTCGAGGCCACAAAGCCGGCCATGTCGCCGACGACGCCGCCGCCGAGTGCCACCACCCAAGCACCGCGGTCAAACTCGGCTTCAATCAGCTGGGCGAAAAGGCCCTCGACTCCGAGCAAGTTTTTGGCTTCCTCGCCGCCGTCATAGACAATCTCCAGCACCTCAAAGCCAGCGGCGCGCAAGCTCTCCCCCGCCGGTTGCAGGTAGCGCGCCGCCACGCCCTCATCGGTCACAAGCGCGACCTGCCGGCCCAAAGCCAAGTCTCGGCAACGCGGTCCCAACTCCCCTAAAATGTCGTGTCCGACGAAAATCGGGTATGTAGCTCCCGGGATGGCTACGTCAATTCTTTGCATAGTTTGCCAATAAGTCTCGCAGTTGCCGGGCCGTGTTCTCTGGCGTCTGCGCCTGTGAGGTGTACAACTCAATGTCGGCTTGGTCGTAAAACGGGGCGCGCTGGCGGAGCAGCGATTCTATCTTGGTGCGCTGCGCCGGCGGGTCCAACCCCGCCAGCAGAGGGCGGTTTGAGCGGAGACGGACGCGGGCCAAAATCGTCTCGACATCGGCCTTGAGGCACACCAACACACCAGCGCGGCGCACGGCCTCGACGTTGTCGGCGTGGGTGATCGCCCCGCCGCCCAAGGCCACTACGGCGTCTGGGTATTGGCAGGTTTCGAGGATGCAGGCGCGCTCTAGCTGGCGGAAGTGGGCCTCGCCTTGGTCGGCAAAAATCTCCGCAATCGACTGGCCGGCGCGCTGTTCAATCATCCAGTCGGTGTCCCAAAAGCTACGCCCTAGCTCCCGGGCCAAAATGCACCCGACCCGGGTCTTGCCGACGCCCATAAAACCAGCCAAAAATATCGGCCCCTTGGTCATCGCCCATCCCTCACATGCGTTCGAGGGTCTCAATGCCGAGCAGGTCGAGGCCCTGGCGCACAATGCGCGCGGTCAACAGGGCCAGCAACAACCGACTGGTCCGCACCGGCTCGGCCGCGCGCAAGACCGGGCACTGCTCGTAGAACTTCATAAAGGCATCGGCCAACTCGTAGAGATAGGTACACAGTACGTGCGGATAGCACTGGCGGGCGACCGCCGCGACCACTTCGGGAAATTGCAACAGCTTGATCGCCAGCGTCCTTTCGGCCCTTTCGCCAAGGACCAGCGCGCCGCTGAGGGCGCTTTCATCGACGCCAGCGCGGCGAAACAAGCTCTGGATGCGGGCGTACGAGTAGAGCATGTACGGCGCGGTGTTGCCGTCGAGCGACAGCATCTTGTCCCAGTCGAACACGTAGTCCGAAGTGCGGTTGAACGACAGCTCCATGTACTTGATGCTGCCAATGCCAATCACCTCGGCGATCTGCCGCCGCTCGGCCTCGTCCAGCGCGGGGTTTTTCTCGCTCACTTGCGCAAAGGCCCGCGCCACGCCCTCCTCCAACACATCCATTAGCCGGACCGTGCCGCCAACTCGCGTCTTGAACGGCCGGTTGTCGGCGCCGAGAATCGCGCCAAACGCATGGTGCTCCAAAGCGGTCGTCGCCGGCGCGTAGCCAGCCGCCCGCGCCACGGCAAAGACCTGCTGCAAGTGAAACGACTGACGCGCATCGACGATGTAGAGGATGCGGTCGGCCGCCAGCTCTTCGGCCCGATAGCGCACAGCCGCCAAATCGCTGGTCGCATAGAGGTAGCCGCCGTCCGACTTCTGCACGATCACCGGCGTGATCTGGCCGTCCTTGTTTGTGAATTCGGCCAAAAAGACGCACTGCGCGCCGTTGGATTCCACCAGCAAGCCCTGGGCCCGCAAGTCTTCAACCACGCGCGGTAAGTCGTCGTTGTACGCACTTTCGCCCCGCACGTCTGCTGGCTGAAGGCCAACTCCTAACGCATCGTATATGCGTTGTCCGTGGGCGAGCGATTCGGCGATAAACCGCTGCCACATCTGCCGCACGTGCGAATCGCCGCTTTGCAGCTTAACCACGTATTGCCGCGACAAATCGGCAAAGGCTTCATCTTGGTCAAAGCGTTGCCGCGCCGCTTGGTAGAACTTTTCTAGATCGGCCAACTCGGTGGCTGGATCTGCGATCGCGTCCAAGTGGGCGATGAGCATACCAAACTGCGTCCCCCAGTCGCCCACGTGATTGTGGCGCACGACCTGGTGGCCCAAAAATTCGAGGACCCGGGCAATGGCGTCGCCGATGACTGTGCTGCGCAGATGGCCGATGTGCATTTCCTTGGCCAAGTTGGGATGCGAGTAATCGACGACGACCTTTTGCGGCGCGTCCTTGGCCACGCCCAGCCGCGGGTCGGCCAACGCGTTTTCTAACTGCGCGGCTAGCCACTCGGGCTTGAGCTGGATATTGATAAAGCCCGGACCGGCGATAGCTACGGACGCGGCCACGTCGTCCAGCGCTAGCGCCTCGACGACCTGAGCGGCCAAGGCGCGCGGATCGGTCTTCAGCTTCTTGGCCGCAGCCATCACCCCGTTGGCCTGATAGTCGCCGAACTCCGGGCGGGTGGCCGGGCCAACCAACGCCGGGGAATCCACCGGTGCGCCGGCTTGCGCCAAAGCCGCGCTAATCCGCGTTGCTAATAATTCGGTTATCATCTGCTATCGCAGTCCTAGGTACTGTGCAAGCATAAAATTTTCCTATACGTCGCGGCCTAAGCCGGAAAATGCGCCAAGGCGGCCGCAACCATCGCCTCAACCGGCGGCTCGACGCCGGTCCAGATCGCAAACGAGCGCGCACCTTGCCAGGCGAGCATCCCCAAGCCGTTGATCACCGCGGCTCCAGCGGCAGCACCTTGCCGCATGAGCATCGTCTCTAATGGATTGTACACAATGTCGGCGACCAACATGCCCTCGTGCAAACACGACGGGTCCGCCAGCGGCGAAACGTCTTGGCGGGGGTGCATCCCAATGGACGTGGCGTTGATCAGCAAACCAGCGTCGCCAATCGGCCCGGCCTCGGCCAGCGACCCAACTTGCACCCGACCAGCGCGGTCGAGGTCCTCGGCGAGGGCGGCGGCTTTTGCCACCGTGCGGTTGAGCAACAGCACCTCCTCTACCTCATCCCGCGCCAGCAGCGCGTAGAGCACAGCCCGCGCCGCGCCCCCGGCGCCAAGGAGCGCGACCTTTGGCGGCAACCGGGCCAAACCGCCATCGACTTTGAGGCTCTGGACAATGCCAAAGGCATCGGTGTTGTAGCCGACGAGCCGTCCGTCGCGGTTGGCAATCGTATTGACCGCGCCAATGCTTTGCGCTTCGGCGGAAAGCTCGTCGAGATGCGCCATGACCGCCTGCTTGTGCGGCACCGTTACATTGAGCCCAACCAGGCCAAAAGCACGCATTCCGGCCAGCGCGGCGGGCAAGGCCGCCGGAGCGACGCAGAATGCCGCGTACACATAGTTGAGCTTCAAGGCCCTGAGCGCGGCATTGTGCATAGCCGGCGACGCGCTGTGTGCTACCGGATCGCCGATGACGCCGAGCACCTGCGTCGTCCCGGCAATCACTCCAACAAATCCTCGACGAAGCAGTTGGCAATCTCAAAGGACTCGCGCCACGATACACCGTAGAGCAAGCGGATCGCCAGCAGACCGCCGCACAACATCACCGCCGCGCACACAAAGAGCCGAAAAATTCCTCGCATATTCAATCTCCTCAAATAGATTGTACGGTCTTAAAAAAATCGGGCCAAACCGCCATCAAGCACTCGCTGCCTTGGATAGTCAACGCCCCTTCGGCCAACAGCCCGGCCACGGCAAAGGCCATCGTTAAACCGGGATCGCCCTTGCTGTCGAGCGCGCCGCCTTGCAGCGGGAAGCCGCCTTGGATAGCCAGCCCCTCCGGGAACTGACCAATCCGCGCATCGAGCGAGCGCAGCGCCACGCACAAATGCTCCACCTGCGGCACATCTTCGATGTCGCGGATGACCGTCGTCCCCTTAGCCTGGGTCGCCAAGACGGCGAGCAGCGCAACCTGGTCGGCGACCTTAGCCGCCCGCGCCCCGGCCACCCGCGTGGCCTTTAATGGGCTGGCACTCACGTGCAAATCGCACTCGTTTTCCCCAAGGTCTGTCGCGACGATCGGCGCCCCAATCTGCCGCAGCAAATCCAAAAAGGCCCGCTGCCCAGGCCGAACCGCCACGCGCTGGATGGTCAGTTCCGACCCCTGGCGACACAGCGCCGCCCCCATCAGCGGATACGCCCATTCGAGTTGCCCCGCAACTTGTACGTCAACCCCGGCCAGCACCTGCCCGCCTTCTATCGACAGCAGGCTGCGCCGCTCGACGGCAACCCCGCGCTCGCGCAACCAGCGCTCCACCCGCCGGCCGACTTTTAGCGCGCTGGTCCCCTCGGCAAAAAGCGCGGCCACCATAGCGCCCAGCGCTAAGGCATCCGTCGGCGGGGCCTCAGACAGCACAAACCCTTTGACCGGCTGGCCCCCGATTACCAAGCGGTCTGCGTCCTTGTGTTCGACGGCGAATCCGAGCTGGGCCAGCAGGTCGAGCAGGGGCCGACAGCGCTCGACTTCCGCGCCCAGCTGTACCGGCGAGCGAAACGTTTGCCCGGCCAGCAAAGGCAGCAACAACAGCGCCGTATCGCCCAATCCGTCTAGGTCCATTGGAGTGGCCGACGCCGCAAACCCCCGCAGCCCAACGCCCCGCACCTCACAAGTGCCCACGCGCTCGGCAATATCGACGCCCAACGCGCGCAACAGACCAACCACCCGGTCGGCGGCAACGGGCACGCCGCGGACCGTGCTATTTCCTGCGCTCAGCGCAGCCAACACCAGCGCGCGCTCGGCTGGGGCGCGCTCGCCGGGCACTGACACTTGCCCCCTAATGCTCTTAACTGGCCTCAGCGTTACTGCCATCGCCTAGGGTCTCCGCGCCCCGTAGCCAAGCTGCGCCAAAATTCCCAGCGCACGTTCCGCACTCTCGGCGCGGTCAAATCCCAATCGCAGCGTCCCGCCCTCGCCCTCGCGCACCTTCATCACCTCAATATCGTTGATATTTATCCCATCTGCCCCTAGGGCCTGCCCAATCTCGGCGATGACGCCCGGCCGGTCTTCGGCCAGCACCAAGACCTCGTGCAGCACGTGGATAAAGCCCTTTGAATCCCGCGGGATGGACCCTCGAATCGCATTGGCAAAGTCAAAATCCGCCTGCAACTCCGCGGCTTCCAGCCGCTCCCTCACATCCGCCAGCGCGGCGCTGTAGCGGTCGATCATCGCGCGGATCTCGTCGGCATTGGTCGCGCAGATATCCTCCCACACCGGCGCGAACGGGCTGGAAGCAATCCGCGTCAAGTCGCGGAAACCGCCAGCGGCCAGCGGCAGCAAGTGGTCCCGCTCGGCATTTAAGTGCCCGACCATACTCACCAGCGCAGTCGCCATCATCTGCGGCAGGTGGCTGATCGCGGCGACGGCTCGGTCGTGGGCCCCGGCGTCTAGTTCCATCACCCGCGCCCCGACCTGCCGCAACAGCGCGGTCAATGCTTGGTAGCGGTCGGCTGGCACCTTGGGGTCGGGGACCAAAATATAGATCGCATTCTGGAACAAGAACGGATCGGCCGCATCCACGCCCGCCTTTTCCGAGCCGGCCATGGGATGGCCGCCGACAAAGTACAACTCGGCGCCAAAATGGGCTTGGGCCGCCGCGACGATGCGCCGCTTGGTGCTCCCCACATCGGTAACGAGTGTCCCCGGCTCGGCGAGCTGGCCGATGTCTGCAATCAGCGCGAGAATCCGCTTGATCGGCGTGCAAATAAAAACTAGGTCCGCTCCTTTGAGCGCTTGCCCCAACTGGTCGTAGCTCCATCCCTGGTCAATCGCGCCCAACTCCAGCGCCCGGGCAACGGTCGCCGGGCGACTGACGCCCACCAAGCGCCCGCCAAAGCCCGTGCGCTTGAGCGCCAAGCCTATGGAGCCGCCAATCAGGCCGACGCCGACGATGACGGCCCGCCGGAAGAAGGCTAACTCTCCTCGCATTCGAAGTAGGTGGTTAGTTCGATGAGCAACCAGTAGAGTCTCTCAAGGGCTTCGTCCTTCATCAGCCCTTGGAGTCCTTGATTGTAGGCTTTGGTCTTGGCGATCACATCGCGCTCGCGCTCGGGATCGCGTATTGGCTTTGCCGCCGCCTTTTTAATCTGCCCAACCTCGTAGGCGCACTGCATGCGCTCGTTGAGCAGCTCGATCAGTTGCCGGTCGATACCATCTATGCGCTTGCGCCAGTCACTTAGTTCCATAGTTATTCCCTTTAGCGATGCCCCATAGCCCGGCGCACCGCGTCCATGGTTGCATCGACAATCGGACGCAACTGCTCCACGCCGTTTTTGAGCACCTCGTCAATATAGGCCGGATCGGCCATCAGCTCCCGATAGCGGGCTTGAATCGGCTCGATCTGGGCGATGACCACTTCGGTCAGTTCTTTTTTTAAGTCGCCGTACCCCTTGTCGGCAAAATGCGCCTCAATCTCGGCGTTTGTTAGGCCAGTCAACGCCTGATAGATCGTCAGCAGGTTGCACAACCCCGGGCGCTGCCGGTCAAAGACAATCCCGCGCTGCGAATCGGTCACCGCCCGCATGATCGTCTTGCGCACCTTATCCGGCTCATCGAGCAGGCCGACGCTGTGGTATTGGCCCGCGGCCGACTTCGACATTTTTGCGGTTGGATCGTCCAGCCCCATAATCCGCGCACCGACTGGCGGAATAACCGGCTCGGGCACGGTGAATACCGCGCCGAATTGGCGATTGAACCGCTCGGCTATGTCGCGGGTCAGTTCCACGTGCTGTTTTTGGTCGTCGCCGACGGGCACTTCGTGCGCCTGGTAGAGCAGGATATCGGCCGCCATCAAGGTTGGATAGACCAACAGCCCCGCGCCGACGCGCTCGCGCCGCGCCCCCACCCGATCTTTGAACTGAGTCATCCGCTCCAGCCAGCCCATCGGCGTGATGCAAGTCAACAGCCAAGCCAACTCGGTGTGCTCGGGGATGTGCGACTGCACGAAGAGGCGGCACTTTTGCGGATCGAGGCCGCAGGCCATGTACAGGGCCACCGCCTCGCGGGTACCGCGGCGCAAAGCCTCCGGGTCGTAGGGCACGGTAATGGCGTGCTGATCGACCACGCAGAAGATATTGTCGCGGTCGGCTAGATTGACCAGCCAATTGCGCACGGCCCCGATGTAGTTGCCGATGTGGATGTGGCCCGAAGGCTGAATGCCCGAAAACACTCGCTTTTTCACGTGCCTAGTAACTCCCTCACTTTAGCCCCGATATCGGCTTGGCGCATCAGAGCTTCGCCGACCAAAATCGCATCGACGCCAGCGGCGGCGAGCCGCTCAACATCGCCGCGATCGCCGATGCCGCTCTCGCTGACGACCACCGCTCCTGCCGGCATCTGCTCGACGAGCGCGAAGGTCGTATCCAAGGTGGTCTCAAAGGTGCGCAAATCGCGGTTATTGACGCCGATGAGCCGGGCACCAGCCGCCTTGGCCCGCGTCAATTCCGCTCCATCGTGGACTTCGACTAGCGCGTCTAATGCCAACTCCTCCGCTAGGCCCAGGTAGTCGTCGAGCTGGCTGGAGTCCATCAGCGCGGCGATCAGCAAAATGGCGTCGGCACCAATGACGCGGGCTTCGTAGAGCTGGTACTCGTCAATGGTGAAATCCTTGCGCAACACCGGCAAGCCAGCGACCGCTTTGGCCATCTGCAAGTGCGCGTCGCACCCTTGAAAATACGCCTCGTCGGTCAATACCGAAAGACAGCGCGCACCATGGGCAGCATACGCATCGGCGATTTGCTCCGGATCAAAATCGGCGCGGATGACGCCCTTGGACGGCGAGGCTTTTTTTATTTCGCCAATTAGCGCCATCCCATCGGCAGCCAGCGCACCGGCAAAAGGAGCCGGCACCGGCGTATCGCGCGCCTGCGATCGCACATCGGCCAAGCGGCGCTGGCGCTGGCGGGCGGCGACGAATTCGCGCTTGTACGCGGCTATTTGGCTGAGAATATCTGCCATGGTCAGGCGTTGCTTTCCTCGACTAGCTGCTCTAAGGCGCGCCGCGCTTGGCCCGAGTCGATGGACGCCCGGGCCACTTCGAGACCCGCCGGTATATCCTCGGCCAGCCCGCCAACGACTATAGCCGCCGCCGCGTTGAGCAGCACCACGTCGCGCTGCGGCCCTTCCGCGCCGTCGAGCACCCGGCGCAGGATGCGCGCGTTGCAGGATGCGTCGCCGCCTTTGAGGGCTTCGGCGGGGACGGTCTGCAAACCAAAATCCCCCGGATGGATCTGACGCGTACTCACCTGCCCGTCTTTAAGCTCGCTGACCTGCGTCGGCCCGGTCAGCGTGATCTCGTCCAGTCCGTCCGAGCCGTGTACCACCAACGCCCGTTCCGATCCCAACTCGCGCAGCACGCCGGCGAGTGCCTCAGTCAACGCCCCGTCGAACACGCCGAGCAATTGCCTTTTGGCGCCAGCCGGATTGGTCAACGGCCCTAGGATGTTAAAAACCGTGCGCGTCGCTAACTCCCGGCGCGGGCCGCTGGCGTGTTTCATCGCCCCGTGTAAGGCTAGCGCAAATAGGAAGCCGATGCCAACTTTGTCGATGCACTCGCCGACCTTTTCCGGCGTCGCTTCGACCTGGACCCCCAGCGCGGTGAGCACGTCCGACGAGCCGCACTGGCTCGATATTGAGCGGGTGCCGTGCTTGGCCACTGCCAAACCAGCGCCGCACGCGACAAAAGCTACCGTCGTGGAAATATTGAAAGTCCCCGAATCATCGCCGCCTGTGCCACAGGTGTCGATCAGATCGGGGCGTACCGTCACTATTGGCGTAGCTTTCTCGCGCATAACTTCGGCCCCGCCAGCGATTTCGTCGATGGTCTCGCCCTTGATCCGCAAAGCGGCGAGAAAAGCCCCGATCTGCGCGTCGGTGGCTTGGCCGCTCATAATCTGCTCCATCACCGCCCGCATCTTAGCGCGGTCCAGATCGGATCCGGCGATTAGGTCTCTGATGGCTTCTTGTATCATACTCGTGCTCCTCATAAGCGAAGGAAATTATCCAGCAATTGTTTGCCTTCTACGGTCAGAATCGATTCGGGGTGGAACTGCACTCCTTCAAGCGGCCAGCGCCGGTGCCGGATTCCCATAATGATCCCGTCCTCGCTGGTTGCCGATATTTGGAGACATGCGGGCAAGCTGGCGCGCTCGACAGCCAGCGAGTGATAGCGAGTAGCGACAAGGGGATTTTGCAGACCGGCAAACAACGTGCGGCCATCGTGTTGCACCCGCGTCGCGCGGCCGTGGACGATTTCAGCCGCCCGCACGACGCGACCGCCGCAAACTTGGGCAATGACCTGATGCCCCAAACACACGCCTAAAATGGGGATCGCACCGGCCAACCGCTCGACGAGCGCACGCGAAATCCCCGCTTGCGCTGGGCCGCCAGCACCAGGCGAGATAACGACGCGCTCCGGTGCGAGGGCCACCGCTTCGGCGACCGTCAACTCGTCGTTGCGCAAGACCTTGGTTGCCGCCCCTAATTCCTCTAAGTAATGCACCAAATTGTAGGTAAAGGAGTCGTAGTTATCAAGTATCAGCAGCATGGCTTCAGCGCGCTAGTTTCCCCATTACTTGGGCGATCAACCGCAAGCCCAAATCGCCCTTGAGCGTCAAAATCGACTCCGGGTGAAACTGCACCGCCGCCACCGGCAACGCGCGGTGCTCCACCGCCATGATGACCCCATCGTCGGTCTGCGCTAACACCCGCAAGCACTCGGGCAACTTCTCCGGCACGGCGTAGAGCGAGTGATAGCGCCCGGCGACAAACTCGCTCGGAAACCCGGCGAAAATCCCTGCCGGCGTACAGCGGATCGTCGATTCCTTGCCGTGCATCGGATAGGAAAGTACTGCCAACTCGCCCCCGAGTGCTTCGACGATGCCCTGCAATCCGAGACACACGCCAAAAACCGGCCGCGCCTGCCGCACGCACTCATCGACCAACGCCGGCACCCCGAATTCTGCCGGCGTACCAGGCCCCGGCGAGATAAAGACCAAATCGGGATCAAACTCGGCGAAGATGCGCCGGGGGTCGCGCAGGCCCCGCTGGCCGCTGCCGGTGCGCGATCTGGCAGCGCGTACTGTTACCACCTCCGCTCCGGTCTGCCGCACGTAATCGCCGAGCGTGTGGACAAACGAGTCGCGATTATCGACCAAGAGCACCCGTTTGCCCTGCCCCGAAGTCGCAATTTGCGTGCCCTTATCCTCGGCGGCGTCGGCGCCGATTACCGCGTTGATAAAGGTCTCGGCTTTGGCCCGCGTCTCGCGCTCCTCGGCGTCGGGATCCGAGTCGCAAAGCAGCGTCGCGCCCGCCCGCACTTGGGCGATGCCATCCGCCAAATGTACCGTGCGGATGGTGATCCCGGTGTTGATCTCGCCGCTAAAGAGCAACATCCCAACGCAGCCGCCGTACCAGCGCCGCGCCGAGTTTTCCAGTTGTTCGATCTGCTGCATGGCCGCTGGTTTGGGCGCACCAGTAAGCGTCACCGCCCACATGTGCGAGAGCAGCGCATCAAACCCATCGCAGTCGTCTTTCAACTCGCCTACTACTTGGTCCACCGTGTGAAAAACCTTCGAGTACTTTTCGATCATCCGCCGCCCAATAACCCGCACCGAGCCTTGCTTGCAAATCCGCGCTTTGTCGTTGCGGTCCACGTCCGTACACATGTTCAACTCGGCCTCGTCTTTTTTTGAGTTGAGCAAGTCGCGAATCTGCTCGGCGTCCTCCATCGCGGTTTTGCCGCGACCAATAGTCCCGGCAATCGGACAAGTCTCGACCAATGACCCATTGACCCGCACAAACATTTCGGGCGAGGCCCCGATCAGATACTCGCGGCCTAAGTTGATAAAAAACTCATAGGGGCTGGGACTGGTGCGGCGGATATTGGCAAAGAGATCGTGCGGACTGCCCGCGTAGCCAGCGCTGAGCACTTGGCTCGGCGTTACTTCAAAGAAGTCGCCGCGCTCGGTACCGGCGATGACCGCGCGCACTTTGTCGGCGTATTCGCCGGGGGCGTGGTCGCACCTGATCTCGGACGCTGTACCGCGCACATAGGGCACCGCGTCGGTGCCGCGGACCATACCCTCGGTTGACAACCCACCGGCGGCAAACTCGTAGCGATAGCGCCGCGCCTGCTCCTTGCGGTGATCGACTACGACCAGTTCATCGGGCAAAAACAGGTGTAGGTCGGGCCGGTCTTGGCGACGCGGATGATGCAGTTGCAGCGGCTCAAACTGGAGCACCAAGTCGTAGCCCAACGCCCCGTAGAAGCCCAAGTGATTTTCGCCGGCGGCTCGCATTAGTGTCCCTAGGGCGCGCAGGACGCTGAAGATCGTCGGCTGCTTGGAGCGTTGCTCCTCGGCGAAGTACTCGGGCATCGGAGCCACTGCGCCTTTGAGTTGGCCCTCGGTTTGCTCCAACTCTATGACATGCTCGTGCTGGGCGAGGCTGCCGCGAAAGGTCTCTAGCAGCATCTCGCCGCGGGCGTTGAGTGCCCGGAAGGCAAAGGTGCGCTGACGCGCCACCAACTCCAGCGGTGGATCGACAAAGCCAATGTCCCAGCGACTATAGCGCCCCGGATACTCGTAGCCGCTGGCAAAGACAGCACCCCGATGGGTATTGAGCCGTTCGAGCAGGGACGCCAGCGGCCTTGCTATGGGCAATTCCTCGGTCTGGCGCTTGATTTCAACGCCGCCAGCCGTGCGAAAAACTTCCGTGTGCATGGTCATAATTGTTCTCCAAGAACAAAAAAACGCGGACACCCGAGGGCGTCCGCGTTGGATTAAAAATCATCCTGTCGCAGTCTAGCAGATGGACGCACCGCTCTCCCGGCTCGGGGAATACCAAGCGCACCACCAGCGACGAATGTGCGACGAATAGTTCATAATGCGCCAAAAGTAAAGGAGCCGCTAGCACCTGTCAAGCTGCTCAGCGAATCAACGCCAGTTACGGCAGATCGTCTATCCACGCAGGTGGCAAACAGCCCGACGCTTTGGCTTCGGCTTGGAGGCGTTGGTTTTGACTGGACGACAGTGCCAGCCCGTATCACGCCAAGATCCTATCCAGCCAGGCGTCGGTCTGTTCCAGAGCCAAGATGGCTTGGATTTCTTCGTCGCTCTTCTTCAAGGCGAGCAAGATGCGTCGGACAGGGATGGGAGTCGCTTGGGGACTGTGCGGATTTTCTGCGGGATTTTCCCACTCGGGGAAACGGTGAGTAAGCTCGACGAGACCATTGGAACCCCAAGGAGGCAAATGGCCGTATTGTCTCCAGACATCCTCGGCGATCGCCTGTTCCGCTTCAGATAGGTGATTTATTTCCATCTCTTTCTTCAGGCCAATGCAGTAATCTGCTTGGTTCTCGATGTACTGATTCCACATAGGATGGCGATCGGGGTCCTCTTCTTGGTGTATCAGATTGTACGTCTGGATGGGCACCGGACCATGCTTCATCGATACCCAGCGATCAGTGGAGATGCTATGCCCTTCTTGGTCTAGTGCTTCGCGATCAGCTAGATAGATGAGTTTGAGCAGCTTGATAAACTTCATCGAGCCACCCCACGACAGCATGCAGGCAGCCAGTTCAGTGGCCTTTTCTTCGTTAAACATGATTATCTCCTCTTTACTATACTATGTAAGAGACTCGAAAGTCATACACAAGTCCCCTTCTGCTAACTTAATAACTGATATTGCACAGTGTCGGTAAAACCCTTGTGCGAGGACGCCCTAGTCCACCACGAATTTCAAACGACCGACAGTACCCAGTCTCGAAGCCTTTAGCAAGCTGTTAGACGACCTACGTGATAGCAATTGAAAAGTGGGCAAAGTCGGGCTTAGTTAAAGCCCAAGCGGCTTAAAAACTTCAAACCGTTGCGGCGGGCACTGCTCAGCTCAGCGAATCAACGCCAGTTTAGCCGTCTGGACGGCCTCGCCAACGTGCAGCACAGCCCAATAGACCCCAGCCGCCGCCGCCGCACCCGCCGCGGTGCGACCATCCCAACGTACGCGATGTGCTCCAGCATCCACCCAGCCAGTCGCCAACAGACGAACCTGCTGTCCCAGCAAATTATAGACGGCAAGCCGCACCCAACCGGCTTCGGCTAGCGCAAAAGGAATAGTCACTGCTGCATTAAAAGGCGAAGGAAAAGGATCGCCCAGACCGGGTTCGACGACAGATCGAGAGGAGCCCAAAAACTTCGCTCCGGCAATCGGCTTGGCGTTGAAAGGCTTCCACAACGACACATCCTTCAATTGCCAATGAATAAAAGAGCTAGTGCGGTTCTGATTTGCCCTATTGCGAAACTCGATCACATTCTGACCGGAATTGAGATCCGTCTGGCTTAAAGTGGTCCACCACACCTCCCAATCGTCGCTTACTGGAGTGCTCCACATTCTTCGACCATTGACCAGAATATCGACCTCGGCATCGCTTTTGACAGACCAATTAACCGCCACATCTTCGCCAATTTCCTCAAAGCCAAACTTGACGCTTTTGGGGTTTTTGCT
This sequence comes from Candidatus Latescibacterota bacterium, assembly GCA_965221515.1. Classification (GTDB taxonomy): domain Bacteria; phylum Latescibacterota; class UBA2968; order UBA8231; family UBA8231. Next base: position 148,357 of record OZ244897.1, on the reverse strand, counting down.
AACTGTGGGCGGGCTATATCCGAACAGCCCTCTGCTCGGCAGCGACTCCACCACTTCGCCGCCAGTGCCTTCAACAGTAATACGCTTAGGTCCCGAGGCTCCAGCTCCTATAACGGCGACCTTTACGTCTCCACTTTGCGCCCCAGCCGGAACCTCGACCACGATTCGGCTGTCGCTCCAAGCTACGTAATCGTCGGACGCTGGCCGGACATTGGGCGCAAAGCGGACGTAACTACCCCCCCGGCTGCTCCTGAAATTGGCCCCGATCAACGTCAAACGTTCCCCTATCTTGACGCTACTCGGAGCAACACGGCCCAAGTAGGGGCTTAGTATCTCCAAGCGGACGGCGTTGCTCGTTCCTTTCGAGGTGCGGACGGTGACATCGCCAGAACGCACATTCGTGAGAACGCGAAACCTGATTTGGGTATTCGACCAACTATCCAATAAAGAGGCAGGGAGCGCGACCGATCCGATCTGCACGGAACTGCTTCCCCGCGACGAGCCGAAATTGATCCCAGAGATAGCCACCACCTGATTGTACAGCACTTGGCGGGGAGAGACAGAAGTGATTCGAGGAGATGAATCAACCACAATACGCTTCGTCCCCGACCTTCCATTCGCGGTAACAATCTGCACATTGCCGCTTTGCGTCCTAGCTGGAACCTCAACGACAATTCTGCTGTTGGACCAACTCACATAATCGGCCGCAGAAGGCCGGATATTAGAACCAAATAAAACGTATCCCGTCCCGCGCCTGGTGCCAAAATTGCCACCCGCTAGCGTCAGGCGATCCCCGGTTTCAATTCGCGTCGGCGCGATACTCGTCAGATACGGACTCGTCGTTTGTAGGCGAATGGCATTACTAGTGCCTGCCGACGTTCGAACGGTCAGGTTGCCAGGGGGCGTATTGAGGGGAATGCGGAATCGTATTGTGCTATTCGACCAAAAGGACAACGAAGAGGAAGGAATCACAACCGAACCAATCCGCACGGTACTACTACCTCGCGAGGAACCAAAACTACCTCCGCTTATGGTAACAACTGTATTTGTCCTGCCAGTCTGTGGAGAGATACGACTGATCCAAGGAGAGGTAATCGTCAGTCGAGCCGAAGACCTTCCTCTCGTAGTTACAACTTGCACACTGCCCGTACGCGCTCCTGCCGGCACCCGCACTCGGATCTGGGTGTTGCTCCAGCTAACATACTGGGAAGAACTGGGCACCCTACCCCCGTGGAAAATCACCCGGCTCGTGCCGCGATTTGCACCGAAAGCCGTCCCGCGAATGGTTACGACTTGATTGTACCGAACCCGACTGGGTGATATAGAAATAATTCGAGGAGGCCCGCTTTCTATTTGCAGCAGCTTCGTTCCCGATGTCCCATTCGAAGTAGCAACTTGCACGTTGCCGCTTTGCGCCCTAGCTGGAACCTTGACGACAATTCTGCTGCTGGACCAACTCACATAATCGGCCGCAGAAGGCCGGACACTAGAAGTGAAAAAAACGTATCCGGTGCCCCGTCTGGTGCCAAAATTGCCACCCGCTAGCGTCAGACGATCCCCGGTTTTAAGCCGCGTCGGCGCGATACTCGTCAGATACGGGCTCGTTATTTGCAGGCGAATGGCATTACTAGTGCCTGCCGACGTTCGAACGGTCAGGTTGCCGGGGGGCGTATTGAGGGGAATGCGGAATCGTATTGTGCTATTCGACCAAGAGGATAGCGAAGAGGAGGGAATCGCAACCGAACCAATTCGCACGGTACTACTACCTCGCGAGGAACCAAAATTACCTCCGCTTATGGTAACAACCGTATTCGTCCTGCCAGTCCGTGGAGAGATACGACTGATCCAAGGAGAGGTCCTGGCGGAAACTCGCATAGTCGGCAACACGAGTTTGCCGTATCCGCTGTCGTTGTCCCGGCCCCGAGTTCTTATATCAACCGTTGCCGCGACAAGCGCGTTCCACAATTGAGTGCGCGAGTACGCTGGATTCGCCGACTTGATCAGGGCTGCCGCGCCGGCGACGTGGGGCGCCGCAAAGGAGGTGCCACCAAAGACGTACGGCGCATGAGAAGCCGTCGATACGCCAGTAGGGGCAACGAGTTCGGGTTTAATGCGTCCATCGGTGGTAGGACCACGCGAGCTATACTCTTCAATTCGGCCAGTATTCCAATAACCCGATCTATGATAGATCGCCCCGACGCTCATAGACCCTCTGGCGTCCGCAGGAATCGCGATACTGTTTCTCGAGCTTGCATACTCTTCGAAATCGTGGGTTGACCATATTTTTAGCCTTCTGGGCTGGGCGTCTATACTAGAAACAGCGATGCCATAGATACCCGATTCTTTTACCGTGTAGTCGTCGATCCATTCTGCAGGGGGGCCGCCGGAATTTTGAGCATTAGTACTTTCGGCGACTCGTCTGAGATCGCCGGAAGAGTTCCTGAAATAGAGATACAGATCGTAGTCCTGATAGGTGACGGGCCAATCATCCCAACTCAAGGAAACGGATATCTCATCCCCCCTCTCGGCTTCAAAGCTCAACATCTCGTCTTCGCCGTCAAAGTCGTGCCAACCGTCAGAATCGCGATCAGACCACAATCTGGAATAATGGCTCTTAGCGTAATTGCCCGCTGAATTTACCCAGAGAATGCCATTGTCCGCGGCGTCGTTTACAATGTCGCAGGCCAAACCTCGCCCATCGCCAAAGCCGTTTGCAGAGAAAGATCCAGAATTATTGATTATGTCAATGCCGTCTCGTATGGCACTATCTTTGGCGTTTTCAAAGTCAACCATATCTCCCGTCTTATAGAGATAAAGTTCGGCTTCCGGGGCCACATCGTGAATAATTTCAGCACACGCCGTGCCATGGACGCTATCGCCAGCATATATCCCCTCGCCTGTATAGTCGTAATAGTTCCAACGCGCTGGCATATCTCCAGGCAGTTTGTTTGCTCCCTTAAATCCTCCGTCAATAATAGCGACCTTGACCCCTTGTCCTTTCACACCTGCCGAGTGATTAGCTAACGCGCCGATGCGAGATACCCCCTCGCTTGTTGTCTTCTGCGAATGCGGCCGATACGGCCTGCGGACAAAGCCAACCCCCGACAGTTCCGCAACCGCCAGCAACGACGACGCCGGAACCGATACCCGCATCAGACTCTTCGACTGCGCCAGCACCTTCCCGCCAAGAGCTGCCAACGACGACGTGTCAAGCGAAGCCGACGCTTGGCCAAGGTGTGGAACCAAGATAACGACGACCCTATCCTGTTCATCGCCGCTCGACTTGCCCGCTCTCGGCGTTGCCAACGCCCACAACGCACTCTGTATCTTGGCCGGGCCGTCGGGTCTGTCAGGGGTGAAATTTATGTTCTGCCCCCAGACAGGTACGTAGCCAAGGACGCCTAAGAAAAGGGCCGTCGTGATTCCATAAAAATTAGTTCGCTTCACTGTCGCTCCATACTTTGGGAATAAGTAGGCGGATTGGCAGCGGCTATAATATGCTCTCAAAACGAGACGTCAAGGGAAACTAGGATAGAGGACTACTTTGAAAAATACCCCTCGTGTAGAGGGAACGGCCTATCCCTTAAAGGTTACATCCATGGCTCGACGGCCGTGCCGTGCTCGATAAGGGGTACGCGGGTTTGTTTCCGTTTGCGCCCTTGATGCAGCCGCCGGCCAGCCGGGCCAGGGAAGCGTGGTTGGAGGATTGTGTGGCAAGGATTACGACCTTGCCACTAGAGCAGCCGGCCAAGGCTGATTTTCTCACCGGGATGGCGATCTTGAGCGGTTTGGCGTATAATCCACAAACGATCATGGCGATTGTTTCCAAGGAGAGCCTTATGGACCTCATCCGCGAATCCTCCTTTGCCCAATACCTCGCCCAGATTTTCCGTGAAGAAGCACTTGAGCAAGGCATCGAGCAGGGCATCGAGCAAGGAGGCCGAGAATTTCTCGTTGACGTATTGACTCTGCGCTTTCCGGCCGATCAAGTGCGCCCGTTGGCCGACCGCATTGGCACCATTAAAGATGTGCAGCACCTCAAGCACTTGCATCGCGCCGCCATACAGGTACCCAGCCTCGAAGCCTTTAGTAAGCTGTTAGACGACCTACGTGATAGCAATTGAAAAGTGGGCAAAGTCGGGCTTAGTTAAAGCCCAAGCGGCTTAAAAACTTCAAACCGTTGCGGCGGGCACTGCTCAGCTCAGCGAATCAACGCCAGTTTAGCCGTCTGGACGGCCTCGCCAACGTGCAGCACAGCCCAATAGACCCCAGCCGCCGCCGCCGCACCCGCCGCGGTGCGACCATCCCAACGCACGCGATGTGCTCCAGCATCCACCCAGCCAGCCGCCAACAGACGAACCTGCTGTCCCAGCAAATTATAGACGGCAAGCCGCACCCAACCGGCTTCGGCTAGCGCAAAAGGAATAGTCACTGCTGCATTAAAAGGCGAAGGAAAAGGATCGCCCAGACCATCCGGCCGCTGGGACAAAAGCCGCGTCCCAGCAGCGAGCTTGGCACTAAACGGCTGCCACAACGCCACATCCTTTAACTGCCAGCGGACGAAGGATGCAGAGCGGTCTTGGTTGATGACATTGCGAAACTCAAGGACGTTTTGCCCAGATTGGAGATGCGCTTTATCGAGCACGAGATACCAAGTCCGCCAATCCTCCCCGGCTGTCAGCACTGCATACCTTTGTTCGTTGAGCAAAACCGCGATCTCGTCGTCGCTTATTTCCTTAATCGAAAATTGACACAGGACATCGCGGTTGATGCCGGCAAAACCGAACTTGACGCTTTTGGGATTGTTGCTAACTGCCGGCGGACTGTAGCCAAAAATTCCACGGCTCGGCAACGGCTCGATCCATTCGCTGCCAATCTCCACTTGCGCCGCCCCGGTGCCTCCCCCATCGGCGGTAAAAACCCGCACTCCACCACTGCGGGCCGCGGGCGGAACGCGGACGACAATAACGCCACTAGACCAAACCGCATAATCGTCTGCCACCGCTTGCACATTGGGATTAAACAACACGTACCCCGCGCCCCGCTCTGGGCCAAAGTTGCCGCCGGTCAGCGTCAAGTACTCGCCAACCTGTACTTGCGGTGGCGAAAGGCGCGCCAAATACGGGCTGGCGATTTCCAGGCGGACGGCATTACTAGTGCCTTCAGACGTCACAACGGCTAGGTCGCCCGAGGGCGCATTGAGCGGAACGCGGAACCGTATCGTCTGACCCGACCAACTCTCGAACAAAGACACCGCGACCGAATCAATCCACACCGAGCTGCTGTTCTGCGAGAAGCCAAAATTGTCTCCGACAATTTGTATGAGGTCGTCGGTCTTGGCTCCCGCATCCACGTGCGTGTGATTGGCGATCGCCTCAATGTAAGGCGACGTGACCACTACCTGTGCACTATCGCGGCCGCCGCCGGTTATCACCTGCACCGCGCCGGTGCGGACACCCGTTGGTACGCGCACTTGGATTTGCGCGTCGCTCCAAGCAAGATAGTCGGAATCACTCGGCTCCTTTTTTGCAAAAAAAACCACTTTGCTCATTCCTCTATCTGCGCCAAAACCTTGGCCAACGATGGTAATTGCTTGGCCGTATTGAATGCGCGGCGGCGAGACATCCGCAATGTGCGGTGCCGGCATCGACAGCACCAGTTTGCCGTATCCGGTGCTGTCGTCCTTGCCTGGGGCCCCTAAATCGACGGTGGACTCAACGAGGGCCTGCCACAGTTCGGCGCGCGAAAGCGAAGAGTTTGCCGACTTAAGTAGGGCGGCGGCACCCGCCACGTGGGGAGTCGCAGCCGAGGTTCCCCCAAACAACCTATCCACACCGTAAGAAGCCGTTGTCACCCCCGAAGGCGCGACGAGCTCGGGCCTGATGCGGCCATCGGCGGTAGGGCCGCGCGAGCTATAACTTGCGAGGGTACCCAACTCCCACTGGTCGTAGTGAATCGCCCCAACGCTCAGCGCACCGCGCGCGTCGGCTGGAACCCCCAAGCTGCCAGTCGGAACCGGATATTCGATGTCGTGGTGCCAAGACCACACCCGCAGCTTTTTGGGCTCGGCCTCGCCGACGCGGACCACGGAAAGGCCATAGGTGCCCGCTCGCCCGGCAAAGTATTCTATAAACTCCACCGGAGCACCGCCGTCGCCCTGTACATCGGTGCTTTTGCTAACTTCTTTGATGTTGCCGAACTGATCTTGATAGTAGAGATACAAGTCGTAGTCGGCAGCGGCGACGGGCCAATCGTCCCAAGTCAGCGTCACTCTTATGGCGTCGCCGATTTCAGCGGCAAAATTCACTGCGTCGTCGCCAGCGGCAAAGTTGTGCCGATTGTCGGCATCGCTATCGTGCCAAAAACCCGCGTAGTGCCTTTGGGCGTAGTTGCCGGCGGCGTTGACCCACAAAATGCCGTTGTCAGCCGCGTCATTTACTATATCGCAGATGATCCCGCGCCCATCGCCAAAGCCCTCGCCCACCCAAGTCGCCGAATAGCTTACAATGGCCACGCCGTTTTGTATGCAGCGGTCTTTGGCATTCTCCAAATCCACTATGTCGGCGACCTTATAGAGATAGAGTTCGGCTGCTGGAGCCACATCGTAGATAACCTCGGCACACGCCGTGCCGTGGGCGTCGGTGCCAGCGTAGATCCCCTCGCCCGTATAGTCGCGCTGCCACCAACGCAGCGGCAGGTCTGCGGGCAAATTATCGGCCCCCTTAAATCCGCCGTCGATAATCGCCACCTTGACTCCTTGGCCCTTTGCACCAGCGGCATGATGTTCGAGCGCGCGGATGCGAGCCACCCCCTCGCTAACGGTCTGCTGGGCGTGCGGCCGGTGCGGCCGGCGGACGAAGGCCACGCTCGGCAATTCAGACACCGCCGGCAATGCTGCGGTCGGTGCTGACACGCGCATCAAGCTCTTAGACTGGGCCAAAATTTTAAGGCCAAGAGTAGCAAACGCCGTAGTGTCAATCGCGGCCGCCACCCCGGCTGCGGGCACCAAAATGACGACCACATCAGCGCTGGCGCGAGTTGACTTGGCCGCTGCCGGCTTAGCCAGTTCCCACAGCGCACTTTCGATCTTGGGCGGGCCGACGGGTTTAGCTGGCGCGACGTCGAGGTCTTGGCCCCACAGCGGCACCGCAAAAAAGAGCAGCACAACAGTACAGCGCACGGCAATCAGGGCTGACGCGCCTTGTACGACTCGTGTGTGCCCTGCATCCCTAGCTCTTGCGTGCGCGACAACAGCGCGAGCCGCTCGTCGTCGCCCAAGCGCGCAAACTGGCGGGCAAGGGCCGCATTCTGCCGCAGCTTTGCCAGCGAATCCATCCCCGAACACACCGTAGCTACCGGCAGGCTCATGGCGTAGCGCAGGCACTCTGCCACCGTCGCCACACCCGTTGCGACGATCGCTTCGGGCGTCCCCCCCAAGGTCTTCATCGCAATGACCCCGATGTTTTTTTCTATTGCCAGTGGCAACACCTGATCGACAAAACTGAGGTAGTGCGGGTCGAGGACGTTGATCGGCATTTGCGTGGCGTCCCAAGCAAAGCCGCGCTCGATCATCTCTACGTGCAGGGCGGGCAAAGTGTGGCCGGTGAAGCCAATGTAGCGGATCTTGCCTTGCTCTTTGGCTTTGAGCGCGGCCTCCAGCAAGCCCTGCTCGTAAATTCGCTGTGGATCGTCGGGCTGGCTGATACTGTGAAACTGCCACAGATCAATCACGTCGGTTTGCAGGCGACGCAGGCTTTCTTCGAGGTGGGCAATCGCCCGTTTGGGATGGCGGCTGGCATCCTTGGTCATTAGAAATACGCGGTCGCGATAACCGCCGCGCAACGCCTGGCCCATGCGCCTCTCGCTGGCGCCGTTGGAGTAGCCCCAAGCATTGTCAAAGAAGTTAATTCCCTCGTCAATGGCCGCGTGCATCAAGGCGATGGCGGCCTTTTGCTCGATGTTGCCGTGGTCGGCCATGTGCGCGCCGCCCAAGCCGAGTAGAGAAACAGCTTCGCCGGTGCGGCCCAATATCCGCTGGGGCATGTCGCGGTGGTTGGGAGCCGCATGGATGGAAAGGCCAGCGGCCACCGCAGTTGAAAGTTTGAGGAAAGTGCGGCGCGAATGCGGTCTATCGTCCATCGAACATAGCCTCCACTAAGTTGTCTCCACTAATCAACTGCACCGCTGTCACCAGCAACGTCCCATACACCACCCGATTGAACCACAAATCGCTAAAACGCCGATTCAAAAACACGCCCAGCTTCACCCCGACGTACGCCAGCGGAGCCAACAGCAAAGTCGTCTTAAAAATATCGGCGTGAAAAAGCCCCAAGCCCCAATAGGGCGGCAGTTTGAGCAAGTTGAGCGCGGCAAAAAACATGACCGTGGTGCCGACGAACACGTGGCGCGGTAGCTGCTGCGGCAGCAGATAGATGACCACCGGCGGTGCCCCGGCGTGGGCAATCGTCGAGGTGAAGCCCGAGGCGGCGCCCATCAGCACGCCAGTCAACGGCCCCGAATGCTGCTTGCGCACGGCCCCGACAATCGCCGCCCGCCCGCACTGGAAGGCGACAAACAGCAAGGCCAAGCAGCCCAAGCCCACCTCTAGAACGCGCTCGTGCTGACTAAAGTAGCCGAAAAAAAAGGCCCCGGCGCCGATCCCCAAGGCGGAACCGGGCAGGAGCCGTTGGACGCTCGTTTTGTCGAAGGTGCGGCGGTAGTGTCGGACGGCGAACACATCGCAGGCGATCAGCAGCGGCAGCAACAAAGCCGCCGCATCCGCCACCGAAACGGTCAGCGCCAACAGCGGGGTGGCCACAATCCCGATGCCACCGCCAAAACCGGCCTTAGCCACCCCCATCAACAACACGGCCCCGACCGCGCAGACCCAAAAGGCGGCCGGGTAGGGCGGCAGCACTACTCGCCTTCTACGTGGGTTACTTCAATATCCAGATCTTCGCGCTTGCGCACCTGATCGACCTGGCCGTCCTTGACCCACACCACGCGGTCGGAGACGCTGAGCATCTTGTGGTCGTGGGTCGCCGAGATGACGGTCACGCCGGAATTTTTGTTCATTTCTTTGAGCAATTCGATGATTTCGGTGCCGGTGCGCAGGTCCAGGTTACCGGTCGGCTCGTCGGCGAGGACCACGGCTGGATCGTTGGCCAAGGCGCGGGCGACAGCGACGCGCTGCTGCTGGCCACCCGAAAGCTCGTAGGGCTTGTGGGAGTAGCGCTCGCCCAGGCCCACCTTGCCCAACAGTTCCATGCCTTTGTCGCGGGCTTCGTCGCTGGTCAGGCCGGCGAAAACCATCGGCAAGGTGACGTTTTCGAGCGCGGTCATCACCGGGATGAGGTTGAACGACTGAAAGATGTAGCCGATCTTGCGGCAGCGCAGCCAAGCCAGCTCATAGGCGTCGAGCTGGGCGACATCCACCTCGTCGATGTACACCTTGCCCTCCGAGGGCTTATCGAGGCCGCCGACCATGTTGAAGAAGGTGCTCTTGCCCGAGCCGGAAGGCCCCATGATCGACAAGTACTCGCCGGTGTAAATCTCCATATCTACGCCGCGCAGGGCGTGAACCTCAATCTCGCCCATCAAGTACGTTTTCTTGACCTGCTGGGTTCGTACTACCGTGCGTTTTTCCGCTTCTTGGACAGCAATTTCGCCCGGGGCGGTTTCGGTCATTGTTAAGCTCTCCTCGTAAGGAATCAAGTATCGGAGCGCATGGCTTCGACCGGCTCCATCTTGGCCGCCCGGTACGCTGGCAACATAGCACCGACTAGCGAAAGTAAGGTTCCCACCACCAAGGCGTAACCAGCCGATTCGGCAATGCCGCTCAGCGGGAAATAGGCAAACGTGTAACCGCCGTAATCGATCAGAGCCAACCCCAAGGTCAGCGCAAAACCAATGACGATCCCGGCCGAAGTTCCCGCCAGCCCCTGAAAAGTCGATTCGAGCAGGAAGAGCTTGACGATAAAGGTGTCCAAGGCCCCGAGACACTTCATAGTGCCGATCTCGCGGAAGCGCTCGGTCACCGACATCAACATGGCGTTGGCAATGCCAACGACGCAGACCAACAGCGAGAGACTGATAAGCCAGGTCTGCTTGGAGCGCTCTTCCTCCATGCGGGCCTGGGCCTCGGCCGAAGAGTCGCCCGCTTCGGCGACGCCAGTCTCAATGCCGTTTTTTTGCAACAGCAAGTTGATCTCGCTTTTGTCTGCGTTGCGCAGACTGCTGATGATTTCGTTGTTGCTCCACACCGACATTAAAAAAGCTATGGCCAGAATCACGCCGCTGGTGGTGATCAGCGAGCGGCCAAAGCGAATTTTTAGGCTGCGAAAACTGATTTCGACTGCTTTACTCATCGGCAGCACGATCTCCCGACCGCCGGCCAAACGCCTTTCAGACATAGTTATTCTCCCAGCAAATGCTCGCGTTCACAATACGCAAATAAAGGCAAAAAATCAACACCTCTCCACTCAACTGGCCGCTCTAATTTCCACCAGCGGTAGGGACGCCGAGTCGTATGTGCGGCGCTCGGCAACCAGCTCGGCAAACGCGATCGGCACCATGCTGACGCGCAAATTCCGCGCCCCCGGCGACGGCACCGGCCGCTCCAAAAAAGACGCCATCGCACTCGGAGTGAACACGAGGTGATCGATGGCAAAATCGCTTATCAACGCCTCCAGTTGGCCAACGTGGCCGACCACCGGACGACCGGCCAGGGGGCCGCGCTGCTCGGGCGTCTCTCCCACCACGCCGATCAGGTTGCAGTGGGCCATATCCGTGCGCTCTAACTGCTCGACGAAATGCCCAGCAACCGCATCGGTTCCCACCAACAGGGTGCGCCACCGGCCCTCGCGGCCGCGCTGGTGCAAAAACCAACGCACGACCCAGCGCCAACCGGCGATTAACACCAAGTTGCAAAACCAAGCCGCAACCACGGCCAGCCGCGAGAAATTATAGGCCTTAAAGAAAAAGACCAGTATCGCGATAAAGGCAAACCCCAGCGTCACCCCCAGCGCGGACCAGGCCACCGAGTAGCGGCGGCGATCGTACAGGCCCGATGCGTAAAACGCCACTAGCCAGACCAAAGTCGAAGCACCGTACACCGTAGCCCATTGCAAATCCGAGTACGGAGGCGGCACCAGCCAGCGCGTCGGCTCAACGGCGAGGCCGAAAAGGTTGCCGACCTGCTCAATGCGATAGATAAAAGGCACCAGCTCTTGGTGGTAGCGCACCGCTAACCCCAGCTTCAGGCCGCCGAGCACCAAGCCGGCGTCGATCAGGGGCATGGCCAAGGCGCGGGCGGTGCGGGCGAGGAAGCGAAACGTCCCGTACAGGGCAATACCCGCCTGCAAAAGCCACATCGGGAAGAAGCGAAAGCGCCGCACCATGTGCTTGTTGACAAAAATCGACATAGCGCGGCTCTTGCGATAGAGAATGCGCAACGGCACCCCTCGGCCGCTTTCGCCGCGGAAGTGGATGATCTGGGTCGTCGGCACGTAGTACATTTTCCAGCCGGCTTGGTGGAAGCGATAGCACCAGTCAATGTCCTCGCCGTACATGAAGTAGTCCTCGTCGAGCAGGCCGACTTGGTCCATGGCCGCCTTGCGCACCATCATGCACGATCCAGATAGCACCTCGACCTCGGTGGTTTGCTCGGGGTCGAGATACGTCATGTGGTAGTGGGCGATGCGCGGGTGCTGGGGAAAGAGGCGGCTCAGGCCCGACATCTTGCAGAAGGCAGCCAACGGCGTGGGGAAGCCGCGGCGGCTGTCGAGCTGCAAGGTGCCGTCCGGATCGACGATCTTACAGCCGCAGGCCCCGGCTTGTGGGTGCGCGTCCAAGAACTTTACCATCGTGCGCAGCGCATCTCGGCGCACAATGGTATCGGTGTTGATCAGCAGCGCGTATTCTCCGGTCACCTGCCGCAAGGCCACGTTGTTGCCGGCTGCAAAACCCACATTGGCGGCATTGCGGATCAGCTTCACTTGCGGGAACTCCTCGGCGACCATGTCCGCGCTGCCATCGACCGAGGCATTATCGACGACGAATATCTCCACTGCGAGCCCTTCGGCTGCTGCCAGCACCGACTGCAGGGCCTGGCGGGTCAGGTCGCGGGTATTGTAGTTGAGGAAGACGATGCTCAGTCGCACGATCGCGCCCCTCGGTGGCGGCCCATGAGCTTGTAGCCGCTGAAGTAGAGGATTTGCTTGGCAAAAAGTAGATGCTCGCGCAGATCTAGCTTGCTGGAGCTAAACTGGCGATTGCGAAAGACAAAAGGCACCGACCGATGCTGCCGATAGCGGCCCTTGACCAAAATCTCGAACAGAATTTTGTACCCCGAAGACGTGAGCACTAAGTCCTCTATCACTTGGCGGCGCAGGCAGAAATAACCCGACAGCGGGTCCTCGACCCCGGTCAATAGGCGGGCCGCCCCCACGCCGATTCGCGACACTAGCTTGCGGTGCCACGCCCATCGTTCGACTCGGCTGGTCTCGCCAAAGCGGCTGCCCATGGCAATATCGCATTGGCGCAGGCTGCAAACGAGTTCGGGCAGAATCGCCGGATCGTGGCTCAAGTCGGCGTCGATCACTCCGAGATGCGGTCGCGCCGACTGGGCAAAACCCGCCATCACCGCGGACCCCAAACCGAGCTTGCCCGGCCGGTGTATCACCTGCATGGCATAGTGGGCCTTCAGCGCCTCGGCTACCGCGCCGGTACCATCGGGCGAGTTGTCATCCACCACGATCAGCTCCAAGTCAATATCCGCCTCTTGGCCGACGACCGCGAAAATTTCTGCCGCCAAAAGCGGCAGGTTTTCCCGCTCGTTATACGTGGGCGTTATCAGTGAAATCTGCACCGGAGCCATGAGGAGTACGCTAGCGGGCAAATTGGGGAAAGTCGCGGCGAAAAAGCGGATCCGCGGCCAAGTGTCGCAGGCCCGCGGCAAAGCTCATGGGCCGGTAGCCGAGCGCGGCCTCCAGCGCGTCGGTGCGCAAACCGGAGCGCAAGGGACGCGCGGCTGGCAATTCGGCGGCACCGGTCGGCACCGGTTCGATCGACCCATCGTCTAGACCAAAGAACCAGGCTATCTCCCGCGCCATCTCCCAGCGCGTCATAAAGGTCGCGCCGCCGACGTGGAACAAGCCGCGCGCCTCTTGACCGCACAGAGCCACCAAGGCACGGGCTAAGTCGCAGATGTACGTCGGATTGCCCCACTGATCGGCAAACACCCGCAGAGATTGGCCGCTAGCCAAACCATTCAGCACCCAAGTGAGGAAATTGGCCCCGACCTGCGGAACATAGCCGTACAGCCACAGGGTCCGCACGACTAGCCCTCGTTCCATTTTTTGTAGTACGCCCTCGCTTTCGAGCTTGAGTTGGCCGTAACAAGACAGCGGGTTGGCTCCATCTGCTTCGCCGTATGGGCCGCGCTGGCCATCAAAGACGTAATCCGTAGAAATATGGGCCAAGCCGGCGCCAATCGCATCGCAAGCGGCGGCCAAGTGCTCGGGAATATCGACGTTGGCTTGCCGCGCGGCCGGCGCATTTTTTTCGCAGCCATCGACATCGGTCATAGCCGCCGCGTTGATCACCCAATCTGGAGCTAGTTCGGCGACGAGTGCGGCCACCGCTTGGCAGTCGGTCAAATCGACTTGGCGATAGGCAATGCCCGCGGCGGCGGGCCGACGCCCACAGCCGATCCACTCGGCTTCCCCGGCCAGAGAGAGCAGCGTACGGCCCAAAAATCCAGTGGCGCCGGTCACCAAAATTCTCATAGCGGCGGGCCGTACAGCAGCAAGGCCCGTGCCCACGCGCTATGCGCTCGGTCGGCGGCCTGGGCCAAAGGTGGATCGGCAGCCAGGGCGACCACCCGCTCGGCGCGTCCCTGTCGCCGGTAAAACTGGAGAGCGAGGGCTTGGCCGCGATGCGCTAGCCGATCGCCGGCAGCGGGACGATCGTACGCGCGCGCCATAAAACGCTCAACCTGCTCAGCAGCCCTAGCAAACCGCGCCTCCCCACTCCACTGACCCAATTCCCACAGGGCCAAGGCCGCCCAGGCTTGATCGACCAGTAGGCCGGCGCTGCCTTCGGCCGCGGCGTCGCACACGTGCTGTACTCGGCCGCGGCCGTCGATACAGCGATTGACGAGCGCGTCGCCGGCTTGCAGTGCCACCTCAGCGGCGCGGTCGTCCCCTAGCGCGGTGGCGGCGGCCAAACAAGCCCGTATCAAGGCCGCTTGGCGGTCGGCGTAGAGCGCGGGGTCGGTCCACCAAGTGTCGGCCATGACTTGGCGACCGCGGAACACACCTTCTGTTTTGTCAAAGAGCGTACCCTCGACAAAGCCGAGCAACGCTCTGGCCGCCTCGACGTAGCGAGACTGGCCGGCCTCCAGCAACAGATGCAGCATGGCCGCTTGGTCGAGCGCATCTCGCTCGCCGGCAGGCGCGCTCCAATCCGGTGTGTATGAGTATGCGAGAAAACCACCGCTGTCGCCAAGCGGCGAGGCCACAACCGCATCCAAGCTGGCCAACGCCATCTGCCGCGCCGGGGCTACCCCCCGGGCCTCGGCATAGGTCAGCAGGAAGCGCAACGTCGAAGTTTCGAGAAACTTAGTCGGGCCGCCAAAGCCGCCGTGGGTCGAGTCAAAAGCCGCCGCGCACGCGCGGTACACAGCATCTATCGCAACGGGTTTTTCAGCCCTTGGACGGGTGGCGCGCTGCACCTTGGCAACGAGTACTGCGCGCTTTTGCTCGTAGGCCGTGCGCAAGCGACGCAAATAAGGCTCGACGTTGGCCGGCGCAATATCCACCGCCCGGGCAAAAACCCGTCCGTCCGGCAGGGCTACCACCAAGGCCGGCCAGCCGCCGCTGTCGTAGCGCTGAGCAATATCCGGCCGCTTGAATGGATCGACCTGCACGCTGACAAATTTCTCGGCGATCAGTTGACGCAACGCCGATGTCGGCGCCGGAAACAGGCCCTCGCATCCCGGGGCAGCCAAATACACCAATATGGGATTGTCTGCGCTTTGGGCGCGCGCCAACAAAGACTCGTCCCAAGTGCCCCAAGACAGCTCGCCATCGACCCACTGCCACTCGGCTAAAGCAGGCGGCGGGCGGCGCACCACCTGTTCTTGCGGCGGCTCTTCGGGGACGGCGCAGCCAGCCAGCAGGAGCAGCGCCAGCAGCTTGGCCTTAAATTGACACATCTCTTTTATATTCAATAAGTTCGGAACAATTTACAAAGGCGGTTTAATGTACGGTATGCCCCTGTCAACGTCAAGCAAGCCCCAAGGGATGGGCTTTTTGTCGCGGATAGTTTGGCCTATGTTTGGCCCTTTACCTCTACAAACTATTAGGAGCAAGCCATGAATCCACTCGAAAAAGTCCCTCTCGGCAGCAGCGGCCTGCGCGTCACCCGCCTCGGCTTGGGCTGCGCCTCCATCGGCGGTCTATACGGCGACATACCAGACGACCAAGCCGTCGCCGTCGTGCACCGCGCGCTGTCTTTGGGCCTCAATCTCTTAGACACCGCACCGCTGTACGGGTCGGGCAAAAGCGAACTCCGCCTCGGGCAGGCCCTCGTGGGCGTGCCGCGCGACAGCTATGTGCTCGCGTCCAAAGTAGGGCGCATTTTGGTCCCCACCGAGCAAGACCAGCAGGCCGGCATTTTCGACGGCCCGGCTTCGTATCAACCGGTATTCGACTTCAGCTACGACGGCGTCATGCGCTCGTTTGCAGACAGCCTCAAACGTCTAGGCGTAGAGCGCATTGACATCCTCCACATTCACGACCCAGACAACCACTGGCAGGAAGCCATCGACGGGGCGTATCCCGCGCTCGACCAGCTGCGCAGCGAAGGCGTCATCGGCGCGGTCAGTGCCGGCATGAACCAATGGGAAATGCTGGCCCGCTTTGCTCGTGAGGGCGATTTCGATTGCTTCCTCCTCGCCGGACGCTACAGCTTGCTCGACCAAGGTGCGCTCGACGAACTCTTGCCGCTGTGCGTAGAAAAGAACATCGGCATCATGGCCGGCGGCACCTACAACAGCGGCATCTTGGCCAAAGGGGCCCGCCCGGGCGCGACGTACAACTACCGAGAAGCACCGCCCGAAATCGCGGCTAGGGCCAAGGCCCTAGAAGCTGTGGCCGCTCGCCACCGGGTCGATCTCAAAGCAGCGGCCTCGCAATTTGTCTTCGCCCACCCGGCCATCACCTGTATCATCCCCGGGACGCGGCAACCCGAGCGCGTACAAGAGAATTTCGACCTGCTCACGCAGGAGATTCCGGCCTCGTTTTGGGCCGAACTCCGCGCCGAGGGCCTAGTCCGCGACGACGCCCCGCTGCCGTGAGTAACAGGCCGTATTACTTGAGGTAAAGTAGTCGCCGGGTCTGCACGCCGTCGGGATAGCGCAGGCGAGCGATATAGACGCCTGCTGCGACTGGGACGCCCCATTGGTCGCGGGCGTCCCAGCGGGCCTGATAAGAGCCAGCGGCCTGAAACTCATCTACCAGTGTATGCACCAACTGGCCTAGCACATTGTAGATTTCTAGCCGTATTAGCCCGGGGAAGGCCAGACGGTAGGCGATCTGAGTGCTGGCGTTGAACGGGTTGGGATAATTGGGATCTAGACCGCTGGCGACCAACGGCACCTCTTTAGCCGCCCCGGAGTCATCTGGGTCGCCTTCACGCCTGAGGGCCTGTACCTCAATGGCCGACAATGCCCCATCGTATATTCTGAGATCGTCCAAAGCTCCCCTAAAAGCCTGACTCGGGTCGAAACCACCACCGACCCAATCCTGTTCTTGACCAATGATGAGTCCGCCCGCATCGACCACGAGCATGTTGTACACTAAGTGGCTACAACGCTCGGTGTCCCCCTCGCCATTGATAAAAAAGTCGGCATGGCCCAGCGAAGCATTGCGAACCACGGCAAAGTGGTGCCAAGTATCGTCGGCAATCGGTTGGATTTCTATATCACATCGCCCCCGAGGGAGTGTCACGTTGGCGTGTGCATGGAAAGCGATCAAACGCTCGTTAAAAAAATAGACCATATGTTCGTTGTCGTTGAGCTGGTTGGCGCTGCTGACAATGGTTTGCTTCCCAGACTTGGCTGTTTTCAACCAGAAGGCGATGGTCACATCCAGTCGGCCATCGAGCACTTCGTGCGGTAGGTCAATGCGATGGTCAGTATCAGCAAAAAGAATAGCACCATCTTCGTTGCCAAAGCGGTCCCAGGTCGGGCCCGGGCCCGACAGAGTGCCGTGATACTCGTTCCCGCTGACGTCTTGGGCATTGCCATTAAACGGGTAGTGAGCAATCAATTCGGCCCCTCTGATCAGCATTTGGCTGGCTACCACCTGTGCATCGCCGCCCAAGGTCAGTTCCAAGCTCTGATGCCGATCCTGGTCGAGGAAAATGCTGTGCCACTGATCCACTATCTCTCCGTCTGCGTTGCGAGCCCGGGCTTGATAGTAGCCGCTCACCGGATCCTCACTGGAGATGATCAATTCTAGTTGACCGAACTCGTCCGCGACACCAATCCAAGCGTAGTCGAGTTGGCGACCGGGGATGGTGCGTGCAAACTCAACAATTAGGTGCTCGATCTCGCCGCCCAAGACCGTGGCCGTCACCGCGCTAACCGCCGCAGCGGATGACTTGGCGACTTGGGAGCAAACCGGCAGATCGTCAACCCATCTGGCCAATGCCTCCGGTGTACATCCTATCAGCGCGTTACCGTCGAGGTTTAGCTCTTCCAATTCTGTCAGACGGCTCAATGCGGGCGGAATCACACCTGTCAACCCATTGTTGTCGAGGCGCAGCCCGCGCAGCGCTGTCAGTTGGCTCAGGTCAAGGGGGAGCGAGCCGATCAACTGGTTGCCGTAGAGATACAGCCCGCGCAGTGCTGTCAGTTGACTCAGGTCGGGGGGAATCGAGCCGATCAGCACATTGCTGCTAAGGTCCAACCACTCCAATTGACTCAAGCGACCTAACTCGGAGGGAACCGAACCGATTAGCATATTGCCGCCGAGGTCTAACCACTCCAATTGACTCAAGCGACCCAATTCGGGGGGGATTACACCCGTCAACTTGTTATTGTAGAGACTCAACCACTCCAATTGACTCAAGCGACCCAATTCGGAGGGGATTACACCCGTCAGTTCACTATCGCCGAGCTCCAACGTTTTGACGCCAGAATCGCCGACCACAATGCCGTCCCACCGACGAAGAGGTAGGTCCGCACTCCAGTTTAAGTTGCGGTCTCCGGCCAAGCGGTCGCGTAGGCCCAAAAGCACCGCGCAGTCGGCCACTAAGCCGGCGTGATCCTGCGGCTCCGGCACGACAATGCCGTTAGAACACGAGTTTGGCTCCGCCCATGCGGCCAGCCCGATGCTCAACAAACAGGCCACCAGCCAAGGCTTGTAGCCGATGGAATAACCCTTCGTGATGCACAACTTATGAGTGTGATCCATGAGAAATTCCTTTGAAGTTAATAATGCTCACCCTATCGCTCGAGCAAACGCAGCACATACGTCGGCACCGCTTCGTCGTGCCACACCACCTGAAAACGGCTCTCGTATTCCTTGATCGCCGGATACAGGTATTGCCCGGTCTGCGGAAAACCGAGGCTTTCCAGCACGACGTAATCCACTTTTTCGCGCTCCATATGGGCCAACACGGCAGCCGGCTCGTCAAAGGGAAAGCCGACGCAGCGCCGCCCCGAGACAATGTACATCCAGTAGCCTTTGCGGCACAGCACGATGGCCTCTTCCGGCGCGTTGGCTTTGAGCCATTGACCGGCCTGATAGTAGCGCCGCCAAGGCGGAGGATAGTCGGCAGCCGCGTAGTCAGCCAAGCGTTTGACGCCGCTGGCTTGGCCGACCACGCATACCAACAAGCCGATCCACACCGCCAACTTGCCCGCCCGATTACCGAGCCTAGCGCAAACTTGTAAAACGGCCCAGACGCCCAACAAGACGAGCACCGGCACGACAGGTACTAAAAAGCGATCGCCCGGCCAAGGCCACAGCAGCACAATCCCCATAAAAAAGGCCGCGTAGAGCAACAGCAGCAGGTGTTTGCCGCGCTTGATGCAAAGCACCGTCGCCGCGATAGCCAGCCCGATCAGCAACAACGGTGCAGGATGGAAAATCGTCTCAGCACCGTTGAAAAAAGGCACCAAAGTATGGGGCAATTCCCCGGTCAGATAGCGATGCGCCTGGCCGATAAAGCGCTCGCCAAAGCCGCTCACATCAAGCAGACCGCGCTCTGGGTGGTAGGGATTGACCATGAAGAGCTGTTTGATATAGACGCCGCCACCGCCGACTGCCTGATTGCGCCAGGTCCACGGCAACCAGCAGACAAACGCCGCGCCGCCAAAAAACAAACAGCGCCGGAAATCGCGCTGGAGCAACAGATAAACCACCACAGCCGCCACCAGGGCGATCCCCGCGGTGCGGATGTAGTACGCCCAAATAGTGCAGGCGAATCCGCCGACCAGCCACCAGTTGCCCTTGATTCCCTCGCGCCCAACGCCCCGTTCGACCAGCCATAGGGCCAAAAGCGAAAAGGTCAGATAGGGCACTTCGGACATGACTTGGTGTGCGTAGTGCAACAGCAGCGGGCCGTACGCTACGCCGGTCGGCCCGTGCGTTAGATAGCTTTTGCCGAGCACCAGACTCAACGCCACCACCGCTAGGCCGGGCAATTGGCCCATTCGCTCTTGGGCCAATTGGTAGAGCACTGCCATACCCAGCGCAAAGAGCACCAGCACCCCAACCTTCATCGGCACCCAATCGCCGGGAAAAACCCACGCCAAGGGAGCCAGCAACAAGGGAAAGCCAAAAGGGTACTTAGTCGCCGGTCGCGGATCGGGCAAATTGATGTGCGATAGCCCCTCGCCTTGGGCCAAACTGTGCGCCAGCGCAATGAACTCGGCATTGTCGCCGCTGAGCGACAGCTTGGGATCGAACGTCCAGATGCCCAACAGCAGGGTCGCCGCAGCGACCAAGACAGGCACCAATAACTCGCCGAGGCTCTCTTGGCGAACCTCAGACGCGGCTTTTTTGCGCCCAACTCGCTTTTTTTTATGCGCTGCTTTCACGGTGCGGCTTTCTCGCCCGGCGGCCGATTTTAAAAGGGTATAAATATAGGAATTAAAAAATTCGCGCTCTATGAACGCGCTGCGATGGCCATCGGCGGCAGCTGTGCATAACTTGATGAATGATACAGCACTGCAAGATCGACCCATCTTGCCCGGCCCCAACCAGCCGCATACTTTGTCGCCCACACTACACAACCGACCAGGACCCCTATGAGCCAATCACCGCGCCCCAACCTGCTCTACATCCACTCCGACCAACACAGCCCCTACGTCGCTGGCTGCTACGGCGACTCCTTAGTCGAGACCCCCCACCTTGATGCCCTCGCCGAGCGCGGCGTGGTGTTCGACAACACCTATTGCCCCTCGCCGATTTGCGTCCCCTCGCGGATGTCCATGCTCTCGGGCCGCTATCCCTGCGACAACCAAGTCTGGACCAACAGCCACATCCTCGACTCCGGCATCCCCACCTTCGCCCACGCCATGGGGGCCGGCGGCTACCGCCCGGTTCTCATCGGCCGCATGCACTCGGTTGGCCCCGACCAACTACACGGCTACGCCGAGCGGCTCGTCGGCGATCACGGGCCCAACCAACCCGGCGGCCAAGGCGTCGATCACGGCCAACTTGCGGGCACGGCCGGGCCGGGCCGCGTCAGTCTGCGCCTGTCCGGCCACGGCCAGAGTGCCTACCAAGTCCACGACGAAGACGTCACCGCCGCGACCGTTGACTACTTCAACCGCCTCGGCGTCGCCAAGCGCGCCGGCCAAACCGCTGAGCCGTTTTCGGTCTCGGTCGGTTTCATGCTGCCGCATCAGCCCTTTGTCGCCCGCTTGCAAGACTATCGCTACTACTATGAAAACATCGCTCCACCGCAAACCCCCGAACCCTTTGGCGACCACCTCCACCCCCACATCAAACAATGGCGCCAAGCCTGCGAGATTGAGGAAGTCAGCGAGGAAGAGACTCGACGCGCCCGCGCAGCCTATTGGGCACTAGTCCACCGCTTGGACGCGCTAATCGGCCAAATCATCGCCGCGCTGCGGGAAAACGACTTGGAGCAAAATACCCTCATCCTCTACACCTCGGACCACGGCGAGCAGGTCGGCGAGCACGGGCTGTGGTGGAAGCAGACCTTTTACGAGGACTCGGTTAAGGTGCCGGCCATCCTCGCCTGGCCCGGGCACCTACCCGCCGGCACTCGTTGCGACCGAGTGATTTCTTCACTCGACCTCAACGCCACCATGCTCGACGCCTTGGGCTGCCCGGCCCTGCCCCACTCGCGGGGCCGCAGCGTACTACCCTTGCTGGCCGATCCCCAAAACGCCGCGTGGGACGACGTCGCCTTCTCCGAGTTCTGCCAAGACGCGGCCGGGGCCGGCGGGCCCTTCGCCGAAGCGGGCATTTTTCAGCGCATGATTCGGCGCGGGCGGTGGAAGCTCAACTACTACCACGGCCAGCCCTGCCAGCTTTTTGACCTCCGCGCCGACCCGCGCGAGCGCTGCGACTTAGCGGCCGATCCGGCGCACCAAGAAACGCTCAACGCCCTCAAAGCCGAAGTCCTAGCCGGATGGGACCCAGCGTGGATTGCCGGGCGCATGGCCGCGCTTCGCGCCGACCGCTCGATCCTAACCGCGTGGGGCCGCACCATCCAGCCGCCCGACCAGTGCCGCTGGAAGCTCGACCCGGCCATGGATTACCTCGACTGCAAACAACTCGACAACAGCCAGCGCAGAACCAATAAATGACCAAACAGGGCAACGGGTGCCAACACGGTCGGCAACCAGACGTAGGGCGCGTACATGGCAAACGTACTAGGCGGCTCGTTGGTAAAAACGCGGAACTCGGTCGGCATCGAGAGGACCGCGATGGCAATGGCCTCGACCAACAGCAGCAACCCAAGCCCATTCCAAGCCCAGATCGCGTAAGATCCCACCTTGCCGCGCCAAACCAGCCAAGCCATAGCCGGCGCGGTCAAGCCGACGAAGACATCGAAATTGAGCCCCTCGTACGTCACCTGCACCGGTGCCTGCCCGGCTTGGTACATCCCTCGCAAGAACACTGCGGTTGGCACGCGGAAAAACTGGCAACCAATCAGCCCGACCGGGCCGACCGCAGCCAGTAGCGCGGCTCCCACCCGCGAAAAGGCCGCACCGCCGGTTAGCATCATCAAGGCCGTGAAAAGGGGCAGCCAAAAGTCGCGCAGCAGCCCCGAGAGCGCAGCCAGCCCAGTCGCCACTAACCAGAGCATCGCTCCCATCGCCGCGCGCATCGTCCACAGGTCGGCGGCCAGCCCCGCCCGCTGGACCGCGGCGCGCATAGCCAGGACAGCCAGCGCCAAGACGCCCAAAACTGTGGCCAAAAAGAGCGCGTCAACGCGGAGGGGAACTCGGTCGAGGGCTAGTTCCATATCACTTGCTTATTCTTCGGCCCTTTCGCCGGCTTTCACTTCGTCCCAGATCGCGTCTAAAGCCGCTAGCGAGAGCGCGGCGATTTGCTCATCGCGCGCCTGCACGATCTGCTCTAGGGCGCGGAAGCGGCGCTCAAACTTGGCGACGGCACGCCGGAGCGCCTGCTCGGGCTCTACGTTGAGGAATCGGCTGGCGTTGACTAACGCGAAGAGCAAATCGCCAAACTCTTCCTCAACCGCCGCGGCCTCAGCCGTTGCCCAGGCCTGGCGCAATTCGGCAAATTCTTCTTCGACCTTGTCGAGCGCGCCATCAACCTCGTCCCAATCAAACCCCTGCTGGGCCGCGCGCTTTTGAATCCGCTGGGCACGCATTAGGGCGGGTAGGTGCTTGGGAATACCCGCCAACACCGACGGCGCAGTTTCCCCGCGCTCGCGGCGCTCCTGCTTTTTGATTTGCTCCCAGCGGAGCAAAACCTCGTCGGCCCCGTCCACATTTGCATCGCCAAAGACGTGGGGATGGCGGCGGATCAGCTTATCGACAATGGCTTGGCTGACGGCCTCAATGTCGAAGCGGCCCTCCTCGGCCGCGATCTGGGCGTGGAACACCACCTGTAGCAACACATCGCCTAGTTCCTCGCACAACTCGGCGTCGTCTGCTGCGTCAATGGCTTCAAGAGCCTCGTACACTTCTTCTAGTAGATAGGGCTTGAGCGTCGCATGCGTCTGCTGGCGGTCCCAAGGGCAACCATCGGCGGCCCGCAGCCGCGCCATGATAGCAACTAATTCTAAAAAAGTGGAATCGTTTTGCATCGTCGTCTCTCGTTTCTCGGTTTAAACAAAAACAATAATAAAGAACGGCCCTCACCACAGGCTCAAAAACTGTGCAGCGCAGCTTATGCAAGCGATTGTTAAAACATATAACTATTTATTTTATAAAGTGTTATGTCTTTTTTTATTTAAGTGTAATCAAATTGGCACAAACCCTTGACAAGCCATTGACCCAATTTATATTGAATGCAGGCGGTGATTAGGGTCTTCTGTTCAACTCCCCTGAATACGCTCCTTTTGGCTTAATAGGAGCAATCAGTTGACCCTCTTAATTCAGTTGCTCACTAAATAGCACGGAGTCGCGTTTAGGTGCGATTCGCTTAGCTGATTGAGCCTTTTTGTCGGCTTTGATCGGCACAATATCGGTATGGGCAAAATCATCGCTATCGCCAACCAAAAAGGTGGCGTCGGTAAAACTACTACGGCTGTTAATCTCGCCGCTGGTCTAGCCCTTTTCGGGCACCGAACTCTGCTCATCGACTTAGATCCACAGGCCAATGCCACTAGTAGTTGCGACGCCGAGCTCGGCAGCGACCACGCCTCGACCTACGAGGTCTTGATAGGTCAGCTCAGCACCTCCTCGGCGACTTTTCCGACTTATATAAAAGATCTCTTCGTAGTGCCCGGGCACATCCGCCTTGCAGGTGCCGAAGTGGAGATGGCCGCGATGGTCGGGCGCGACAAGCGGCTGGCCGAAGCGCTGGAGCCGATAAAACAACAGTACGAATTTATCCTCATCGATTGCCCGCCTTCTCTCGGCTTGCTGACCATCAACGCGCTGAGCGCGGCCGATTCCGTGCTCATTCCGGTGCAGTGTGAATACTATGCCTTAGAAGGCGTCAGCAAGCTCAACGATACGATCCGCGTGGTGCGGCGTTACCTCAATCCCAATCTCGAAATCGAGGGCGTCTTACTCACGCTGTACGACAATCGCTTGCAGCTTTGTCGCCACGTGGCCCAAGAAGTGCGCAACCACTTCGGCGACAAGGTCTATCAGACGATCATCAGCCGCAACATTAGCTTGGCCGAGGCCCCGGGTTTTAGCCGGCCCGTCGCGCTCTACGACGCCGAATCGAGAGGCTTTAGCAACTACAACAGCTTGGTCTCCGAAATTTGCGCCGATCGGTCTGCTGTCCTAGCCTGATCCCCCATCTGCATTAGTTTTTCTTGACAATCGCCCGTATCTGCATATTATATTCACTTTTGCATCGAGTATCCAACAGGAAGGGAGGTTGTCCGTGTATTCTGGTACGTCTAATAACTCGGACGCGACTACGCGAATGGGCGCGTCCTCCCCCCGCTGTGCTGACCAGCCCGAATTTATCACCCAAAACGCCCAAGTCCGCCGCTTGCTAGCCCAAGCCGACCGAGTCGCTGAGTCCCCGGCGACCGTGCTGCTCACCGGAGAAAGCGGCACCGGCAAAGAAGTGTTAGCAAGGCGTTTACATGGGCGCAGCCCAAGGCGCAGAGCCTCGTTTGTGCGACTCAACTGCGCCTCGCTGCCCGAAGGCGTGTTGGAAAGTGAGTTGTTCGGGCACGAGAAAGGAGCCTTTACCGGTGCGGTCCGCCAGCACTTAGGCCGCTTTGAACTAGCCAATCGCGGGACTTTGTTTCTCGACGAGATTGGCGCGGCGGATATGCGCGTGCAACTGCGGCTGTTGCGCGTCCTGCAAGAACGCGAGTTCGAACGCGTCGGCGGCGCACAGACCTTGCGAGTAGATGTGCGGGTCATCGCCGCCACCAACGTCGAATTGCGGGAAGAAGTCCGCAAAGGAACCTTCCGCGAGGACCTTTTTTATCGCCTCAACGTCGTACCGCTCAAGCTGCCGCCGCTGCGCCAGCGCAAGGGAGACATTCCCCTACTAGTCGAACATTTCATCCGCCGATTGGCGGCGCAAAACAGGCGCAAAATTCGCGGTCTCGACACCGCGGCCTTAAACCACTTCTTGGCCTATCCATGGCCGGGCAACGTGCGGCAGTTGGAAAACGCGCTCGAACGCATGGTCATCCTCGCCAGCGACAGCTTGTTGCGGGAAAAAGACGTGCCCGAAGAAATAGTCCACTGGCAGGACCAAGAACAGCCCCATTTAAGCCAGCGCGATTTCAAACAAGCGCGGAGTTCGTTTGAGCGCCACTTCCTCTGCGAGGCTCTGCACCGACACCGCGGGGTGATTTCTCAAGTAGCCGAAGACGTGGGTCTGTCGCGCAAGAGCCTGTACGCCAAGCTAGAACACCTCGACATCGACTACCAACACTACCGCACTTGACTCACAGGTGCGCGGCCAGCGCCCGGCGGAATTTCGCCATCTGACCTTCGAGATAGGCCCGATGTTCGCCATCGGTCGGCTCAAGCGCGAGGGCTTGGCGCATAATGGCCACTGCGTGGGCATGCCGCCCCAACAGGTGCAGCAGTTCCGCATAGGTGTCCAAATAGACCGGACTGTCCGCGTCGAGTTTGACCGCCCGCATCGACAGATTGAGGGCATAGCTAAGACGCAGCCCCTCTTCGGCATAGGTCCAAGCCAAGTTGTTGAGGATCAAAGGATCATCTGGGGCACCAGCCAAGGCGCGTTCATAGTACTCAATAGCCGCATCGGGCCGCTCGCGCTCGTAGTAGATGCGGGCTACATCAACTGCGCTAATGAATCCGGCTGTCAGCGCTTGCTCAAACGTGCGAGCAGCCCGTTGGGCCAGCCCTTGGCGGAGTTGACAATCTCCCAAGGTGAGGACGAGTTGCCGGTCATCGGGCTGAATGCGCACGGCCTCGACCAGCGCGACTTCGGCCTCGGCCAAGCGCCCCTCGGCAAGCAAAAGGCGGCCGAGTTCAATGTGGGCGAAGAGGTAGTGCTCGTCGAGTCGGGTGGCTTGACGCAGTGCTTGGACGGCTGCGTCGGGCCGCTCTTGCCGGGCGTGGAGCCAGCCCTCGGTTGCCCATAGTGCCGCACTCTCCCCGTGGTCTGTGCGCAATTGCGCGAGGAGTTTTTCGGTTTGGGCAAAGCGCTCTTCTTGCGCGCAAATGTCGCGCAAGGCGCCGTACAAATCGTCGTTGTCGGGTGCTAAGACAATGGCTTGGCCGATCCGTTCTAGGGCGGCATCCACTTCGTCTAGACCCAGCCGAGCCAAAGCGGCGATGAGCAACAAGCGATCATCCGGCCCGTCTTGGCGAATGGCCCGGCGGGTTTCGGCCAAGGCTTGGTCGTAGAGGCCGTCGCGCAAATAGGCCTGGGCTAGCTGGGCGTGCCCGACGCGATAGGCCCCGCATTGTGGGTTGCTGATGACAAACGCGCCGAGTAGGGCGCAGCAAACAGCCTGTCTAGCAGTGCGCATTCAGAACTCGTGGCGGTAGGTGCCGATGTGGAGCAGTAAGCCGATGGCGAGCAGGTTGGCCAGCAGCGAAGAGCCGCCCGAGCTGAGAAAGGGCAGCGGCAGGCCGGTGATCGGCATGACGCCAATGGTCATGCCAACGTTGATAAACACGTGAAAGAGTAGCATCGCAGCCAAGCCGAGGGCTGTTAGGCTATAAAAGGCATTATTGGCCATGGCGGCGATGTGCAGCGCTCGATAGATGATGAGCAAGAACAAGCCCAGCACTACTAGGACTGAGACAAACCCCCCTTCCTCGGCAATGACCGAAAAAATAAAATCAGTATGAGCCGCTGGCAGGAACTGGTGCTTCGTCTGCGTACCTTCTAGAAAGCCCTTGCCCATCAGCCCGCCGGAGCCAATGGCGATCTTAGATTGGATGATGTTCCACCCAGATGCCAGTGGATCGCTCTCTGGATTGAAGAAGGTCATAATGCGGGCCTTCTGGTATGGGTGCAGAAAATTCTCTAAAAAGTACACCGTCAGCAAACCCGCCGAAGTATTGACAACGGCCATGGCAACGGTCAACCACAGCCGACGCATAAAACGGTGAATTAAGAAAATGCTGCCGACGACAAAGACAGCGAAGACATAGGGAGTATTCTGTTGCCACAGCGGATCTAAGGAGCAGAAGACGCTGATGAGCGGAGAAATGACGAGGAAAATGAGGAACTTGCGCATCCCGGCCCAATAAAGCATGGGAAAAAACGGGGCACCAAAAGAAATCGCGGTCCCTAAGTCGGGCTGGCGCACAATCAGGGCGATCGGCACTAATGTGAGCAACAAGGCACCGAAAAAGCCGCCAAAGGAGTTGATGCGTTCGACGCTGCGGTCGCTCAGATAACGCGCCAAGGCGATGATGGTCGCGATCTTGGCCAGTTCTGAAGGCTGCAACATCACCGGCCCCAAGCGCAACCACCGAGTCGCGTCGCCCGTGCCCCACATCAACACCGCAACTAGGCTCACAATGCTGAACAGATAGAGCAGATACGCCGCGCTGTAAATAACCTTTTCCGGGATATAGATGACGGCTATAGCTACGGCAAAGGCCAAAATCGCGAACTGGAGCTGCTTAATCCAAGCGTTCTGCACCGAGATAGAGTCGTTGTGATAGGTAGCGCTGTAGATCGCGATAATACCGATCAGGACCGTCGCCAACGCTCCAAGCAGGAGCAAAACATCGAGTCTGCGGAGCAGACGCATGAGTTAGAGCATTCCTTGGTTCGCCAAAAGCGTGTCTGCTGGCTCAATAAGGCCTTCTTGAATGCAAAACGCTTTGACGACCTCGCTCACAACCGGGCCGACTCGCGCCCCGCCGCTGCCCCCCCCTTCGACCACGGCCGCGATGGCAATAGCGGGATTCTCGTACGGAGCAAAGGCCACCATCCAAGCGTCATCGTCTCGGCTGGGCACTTGCGCAGTACCCGTCTTGGCCGCAATTGCGACGCCGTCAACCCGCGCTCGGCGGCCGGTACCCATATCGCTGGCCACCACCCGGCGCATAGTCTTTCGCACGATGCTGAGAGTCCGCGGCGAAATGCCGTCAATGCGTTGGCGGGGAGGAGGACTGCCGCTGACGTATGGCGTGACCAAATGACCGCCGTTGGCAATGGCGGCCACGTAGCGGGCCATCTGCATGGGCGTGACCAATAAAGAACCTTGCCCAATGGAAAGATTGACCAGGTGCCCCAAGGACCAGCCCTCGCGCTCCTTGTAGTACTGGCGCGAGGGCAAGAGACCAGCCGCTTCTCCGGGATAGGCGATGCCAGTCGGCTGGCCGAAGCCCAATTTGGCCCCGTACTGGTGCCACATTTCAATGTTCATCAGCCGCGCCAAATGGTAGAAGTAAACATTACAGGAGGTCTCAATAGCTCCTGGCAGGGTCAAACTACCGTGGCCGGTCCGCTTGTGGCAGCGAAACGTGCTCCTCCCCACCCGCAGGGCACCATAGCAAGGCTCAAACAAGCTCAGCGTATCGGTGAGGCCCGTTTCGAGTGCGGCGATGGCGCTGACCATCTTGAACGTCGAGCCGGGTGGATAATGGCCTTGCAAAACGCGGTTGAGTAGCACAGTCTCGCTCTGCAGCACCCGCCGCCGCTCCTCTTGGGCTTGGAACGACACGAAAATGTTGGGATCAAAGGTCGGCTTGCTGACCCAAGCCAGCACGGCCCCAGTGCGCGGGTCAAGGGCAATCAGCGCACTGGCAAAACTATCGGGCAGGGCACGCTCGGCGGCCAGTTGCACTTCCAAGTCAAGGGTCAGGTGCAAAGGGTCGCCGGGCACGGGAAGCCGGTCGCGTTCGGGAAACTCCCGACCCGTGCGCCCAACCGCGTCAATCTCGACGTACAATATCCCATCGCGACCGCGCAGGCTGTTCTCGTACACCTTCTCAATTCCGGTCTTGCCGATAAAATCGCCAAGCACGTAGGCGTTGTCGTTTTTCCCTTGTAGATCTTGGTCGCGGATGATGCCGATATAGCCGAGCAAATGAGCGGCGGCCGTACCGTAGGGATAGTAGCGCTGGGTCTCGATTTCAATGTCGAGCAGGGGCCAATCGGCCTTGAGCTGCTCCTCTACGATCGATACCGTGCGAAAATCAACATCGCGCTTGAGGCGGATGGTGCGGTATTTGCGACTGTATTCGCCGTCTAGTTTGACATCCCCGATGGCCCTGGTAAACGCTGTGGTGGCGGCCGCAAAGTCCTTGCGCGTGGTGCGTTCTAACGCGACAGTGTAAAACGGTCGGGTGCGGGCCAATATGCGCCCATCGCGGTCGTAGATCAGCCCGCGGGGGGCTTTGACGCGCCGCTGAGCAATGCGGTTTTCCTCGGACTCGCGCGCGTAGTCGGCCGAGGTGACGATCTGCAAGTAGAACAGACGCAGGAGCAAAATCGCGAACAGCAAGATGACAGGGGCGAAGAGGAGTCTGAGGGGCGGGCGCTCGTGTTGTGGCAGTGGATGTTGCATAATCAAGCGGGAAAGAGATAGCGTTTGATGAGCAAGCCAGTTAATAAAACCGCACTTATCAGCCCCGTGTACACCGCGCGGCCCAAGATCTGGATCGCTGCAAAGGGCACATCCGCGCCGGTACACACATAATAGATAAGATCGTGGACGATCACCGCCGCGAAAATCAGCGCGGCCTGCACCTGAATGCTGTCGGCGACCATGTGCGTATGGCTGTAGCCAAAGCCCGCGCCGATAAACGACTTGGCGAGCGCATTAACCCCGAGGTCGGCCGGCATATAGAGATCTTGGAGGATGCCCAGCCCCAGCCCCATATAGGCCCCGACCACTGGCCCACTGCGCAGGGCGACGAAACTTAACGCCACAATCAATAGATCGGGCTTGATCGACCCTATCTCGATAGAACCAACCCAAGTAGTTTGCAGGATGAAGGCCAGGGTTAAGAAGAGAATATGGCGGGCTGCAATCATGTCACCTCGGGATTTGCAGGGTCGTGCCCGCCAGCAGCGTCTCCGAGAGGCCCATGTTGTTCTGGCGGGCAATAGCACCGGGAGCGAGGCCAAATTTGCGGGCAATGCCGTGCAGCGTATCACCCGCTACTACGGTGTATATCTGCGTTGGCTCGTTGGCCACGGTTAGTTGTTGGCCGGGTTTAATCAGCGCCTTTTTGAGACCGTTCCACTCCTGCAATTTGGCGACGCTAACCGCAAAGCGGCGAGCCAACTCCCACAGCGTATCGCCCGGCTGCACCGTGTACGTTTTGCCAGCGCTCAGCACTTCTTGACTAGGCTGCTGTTGCACCACCAATTCCTGACCAGGTTTGATCAGCGTGGTCTTAAGGCCGTTCCATTGCATCAGGTCGCGCAGGCGCACCCCGTGTATAGAGGCGATGACACTGAGCGAATCTTTCGGGCGCACGGTATAGGTCTTATGGCTGCGAGCGGTTGGCTTCGCGCTTTGGACAATCGGAGCCGAAATCGGGATATAGAGCGTTTGCCGCGGCCGGATGAAATTGGGGTTTTTGAGGCTATTGGCCGCGATGACGACCCGCGTGGAAACGCCAAAAGTTTGGGCAATACTAGAGATTGTGTCGCCGCGCTGCACCTGGTACTGATGGACGGCGGCTCCCGGCGAGACCGGCAGACTAGCGTACTGCTCAAGCAAAATATGGCCCTGGCCCGGCGGCACCTTTAAAACATAAGGCGGCTGGCTTTCTGGCGGCGTGATGTCTTGGCGCAACTCGGGATTGAGGTCGCGCAACACCTGACGTTCGATGCCCAACAGCTTGGCGGCCGCTTTCAGATCGACATAAAGCCAGTCTTGGGGCAAGACGACTTCCTCGTATGCAAAGGCTGGCTCTTCGGCTTGGGGTTCAAAGCCAAAGAGTTGTGGGTCCTTGGCTAGGACGGTCGCGGCCATAAAAAGCGGCACGTAGTTTTTCGTTTCGCGCGGCAGTTCGAGCTGCCAGTAGTCGTTCGTATTAGCGCGGGCGATAGTCCGGCGGACTCGCCCTGGCCCGGCGTTGTACGCGGCCAGCGCCAAGCGCCAGTCGCCAAACTCGGCCAAAAGGGCTTTTAGGTACCGGGCCGCCGCAACAGTCGCCTTTACCGGGTCGCGCCGCTCGTCAACCCAGTGGGTGCGCTTGAGTCCCATCATCCGACCGGTCTGCGCCATAAACTGCCACAACCCCACCGCGCGCGACCGCGAATAGGCCCTTGGATTGAGCCCACTTTCGATAACCGCTAAATAAAAAAGGTCGCTGGGCATCCCCTCGCGCTGGAGAATATCGGTGATCAGCGTGCGATAGCGCCCAGCCCGCTGCAACCAAGTGGCAAAGGTCTTGCGTCCCCGCGTCTGAAAAAATTGGAGGCTGGCAACGACGCGGTCATTGGCGTCAATGGGCATGTCGCTGCGGCGGCCGAGACGGTCGATGAGCACCAAAGGCTCGGCATCGGCTGGCAGATGCTCAATTTTTTCTTCGAGTCCTTCAAGCAACAGGTTTAAATGACTGTCGGCGGGCAAGCGATCCAAGTGCGGCAACAAGTCCAGATAGGCCCGCTCAATAGCCAAGCCGAGAGCCGCCGCCCGCGCAGTATCGACGAGCGCGTCGTGCTCGTCGAGGTCGGCGAGGATGCCAAAGGCCGTATCGAGGGCCTCTTGCGCCCGTTGGATCTGCCCGAGCGCGTGGCTTTCAAGAGCCAGCAGCAAGTGCCAGTCAACGGCGCGTAGGTCGGCCGTATCCGGCGGTGGATCCGCAACAACCCCGCCCGGGACAGCCCCATCGTCGAAGCCCCTCGGTGCGGTGCTTTTGCTCTGGGCACAGGCCAGCAGCAGCAATGCGATGATACAACAACACAAGCGCATGGCGCGTTACTCCTCTGGCGAGACGAAGACCTGAGAGCGGACCTTGAGGGCGTTGGGGTAATACCTGCCGATTTGTTCGGCCGCGGCCTGAGCTTGGGCCTCGGTGCGGTAGTTGCCAACTTCGATCTTGTAATAAGGCCCCTTGAGGATCACGTTGATGTCTTCGCGCTTCAGGCGCTTTTTTGCCTCTTCCGCGAGGTGGACCGCCTGGTCGTAATGGTGCGATCGGAACTGGTCGATCAGCACCCGCCAGCCAGTGATAGCAACCAGCTCGGCCTCAGCCGCAACCGAGTCGTGCGCCGCGCTCGCCGCAACCTCGACGACATAAGAATCGGCATAGTCCGGGCCTAATGCGGCGACCTTTTCCTTGAGGGCTGCGGCCGCGGCGCGGGTGGTGTATTGGCCCGCTTGCAGCACCGAGTGCTCGTTGCGCGCCACCAGATAAACCTTCACGCCGAGGGTGCGCTCCAGTTCGGCGCGGCGCTGGCGGGCCATAGCCTCGTTACTCAGCGCCACTAGCTGGAGGCGATAGACCGAAGCACTTGCTGCCGGAGCGTGCTCTTGGGCGGGAGCCGCCGGCTCCACCGGGGCTTGGGCCCGCTCGCGGTCGTCGCGTTGAACCGGCTCAATGAGCAAATCTTCGCCGAGGGTGCGCGGATCGAATTCTTCGCGGTTGACCGCCGCCGCATCGCCCGCATCGCTGCGCCAGCGCGGTGCGCTCGCGCAGTGGGCCGTGCCGAGCACAGCCAGCAGGAGGAGAAAAAAGTGCGTTCTCATGGCTCAATCCAAGCGCGCAGGGCGGGTTCGTACGGAGCGCGGGCGACGCCCTTTTCCGAAATGATCGCCGACACCAAGTCGCAGGGCGTGATGTCAAAAGCCGGATTGTAAACCGGCACTGCGGCCGGGGCGGTGGGCTTGCCCAGGCCTTGCCGGACCTCGGCTGCGTCGCGCTTTTCAATGGGGATTTCCGCCCCCGAGGCCAAGGCCATGTCGAGGGTCGAGACCGGCGCCGCCACATAGAACGGCACCCCGTGTTCGCGGGCGAGGATAGCCAGCCCATAGGTACCGATTTTGTTGGCTACGTCGCCATTTTTGGCGATGCGGTCTGCTCCCACGATACAGCAGTCAATCGCCTCATTGCGCAGTACGACCGCAGCCGCATTGTCGCAGATAACCTTGACATCGATATCGCTCTGCATCAGCTCCCACGCCGTCAACCGCGAACCTTGGAGCAAGGGGCGAGTTTCATCGGCAAATACGGCGATTTTCTTGCCTGCTGCTCGAGCCGCATAGACGACGCCCAAGGCCGTGCCATAGTCGGCTGTGGCCAAGCCGCCGGCGTTGCAGTGGGTGATGACTTGGCTGCCATCGCGCAGGAGGGCCGCGCCGTGGGCACCGATCTGGCGGCAGATTTGGCGGTCTTGCTCAAAAAGGCAGTGAGCAGCCGCTAGTAGGGCCGCGCAGATGGCGTGGTTATCGCGGCCCCGATTTGCCGCCAACACCTCCTGCATCTGCTCCAAGGCCCAGAACAGGTTGACCGCAGTAGGCCGGGTGCGGGCTAAGCGCGCAATGGCCGCTTCTACGCGGCGACAAAAAGCCTCGGCAGTGCAATCAACCGCGGCGCCCGCGCCCACTACCACGCCGTACGCCGCCGCCAAACCAATAGCCGGGGCACCGCGCACCACCAACTCTTCAATGGCACCGGCAATGGCCTCGACGTCGCGGTAGCTTGTATATACCACTTCCGCGGGCAAGCGAGTCTGGTCGAGCAGAACCAGCGCGTCGTCCTGCCATTTGAGCGTTTGTATCGGCATTAGAAAGTCGAAAATCCAACGGGTTTTTCCGCGGCTTGCTCGGGCGCATCCCCAGCGGGGAAATCCGTGCGTTCAGCGTCGCCCCACAGCCGCTCTAGGGCGTAAAAGTCCCGCGCCTCCGCGCGAAAGATGTGGACGACAAAATCGACGTAATCTATCAGCACCCAGCGCCGCGCATCTGCGCCTTCGATGTGCCAGGGCTTTTCCCCAGTCTCGGCCAGTTGCTCCCGCACTTGGTCGGCGAGGCTGCGGATGTGCTGTTCAGAAGTGCCCGTACAGAGCAGGAAGTAGTCGCAGGTGTCGGTGATGTCGCGCAGGTCCAGCAAGGTTATTGCAAGGGCCTTGCTATTTTGTAAAATTTCTACGACGCGGGCGATGCTCGGCTCTTGGCACAGTGTCATGGGCATTTTCTCGCAAAATTACTTAACGGGGTCAAGCAGACCGATGCGGCGATAGTCGTGCCCGATGATAATCGAGACGCTCGCCAAGCTGAACTGATCTTCCTTCGGCTGGCTAATAAAATGGGGTATCCCCAAGACATTGGCCACTTGTCTGGCTCGCTCGATATCGCCGTCCAAAGCAACGACGAGCGTATGCAGATGATTGAAGCTGGGTGCATTGCCTTCGTGAATGACATCTAGCCCGAGGGCGCGTGCCTTTTTGCGGAGGCGGGCGGCGATTTGGGGCTCGCCGCCGCCGTTGAGAATTTCGACCCGGATGGGGCTGACCTGGGGAACAGCGTCCGACTTGGCAACTTCCTGCTGGAGCACGGACTCGGGGGCAGTAGCAGTGTGCGGCCAGAAAGCCGTCTTGAGGAGCAGGGCTATGGCCACTGTGGCTAGCCCCCACAAAATGAGCTCCTGCAGATTGGGGTTTCCTCGCTCCATTGCTCCAACGTCATTAAATGAATAAAAAACGGCACGTTACGTCAAGCAAACAAAGGAAGAAATATGGAGCTCCTACGCGAAGAAACCTTTGCCCATCGCTTCTCTACCGCTGATTTTCTCGCCGCCTGTCACCAAGCGTTTGAGCACTACGGTGCGGGGATCATCGACAATCCGCCGCGCACCGAGTCGGTCCAAAAGCGCGGCGCACTCGACTACTTTCGCTTGGATATGCCAGCCGAATGGCCGGGCAAGTTTCGCGCCCGCAAGATCATCGAAGAATTTTCAGACGTGGCGAGCGGGCGATTAGCCAAGCGGGAGGCGTATATCGCATTTGAAGCACTGCAACAGGGCCTCTCGCAGCGGCTAGAGGCCGGATACATCACGGACCGGCGCACCGGCGCGGCCGGGGCACTGGGTCTGCAATATCTAGCGGGAAAGTCCATCAAGCGAGTCGCCATTGTCGGAACCGGCCGCATTGCGCGGACCTTGGCCCTATCCTGCGACGCTCTCTTTGATTTGGCCGAGATCGCCTGCACGAGTCGCCGGCCGGAAAACCGGGCGGCGTTTGCCCAAGCAGTCGCACCAGACTTGCGCACCAGCCTGCGGATGACAGCCTCGCTAGAAGCCTGTATAGCCGGCGCCGACGCCGTGCTGACAGCCGTGCCGACCGCGCAGCCCATTTTGACCGCGGAGGCCCTAGCCGAAGTCCCATATTTAGCCGTCCTAGCCGGAGACAGTCGCACGCGCCAGCTCGCGCCGGAAGTACTCTGCGAGCGCACGGTGGTCGTCGATGTGCTCGCTCAAGCCGAGCAGTCCGGCGAATTTCGCTTTGCCGCCGAGCGCGGCCAAGCGGCGCAGATCGCCCTGGCGCACAACGCCGAGGGCCAAGTGCTGGACATCGGCGATGCCGCCTGTGGGCGGCTTAGTACGTCGGCACCGAGCGCAGTCTATCTAACGGGCATGGGAGCGCAGGACTTGTGCGCAGCAGCCATGATATACTGCCGCCTGTTTAATCGAACAACCCCGAGTACTTAAAGGTCATAATATAATCCTGAGAGCCTTTCTTTTTGGCTTGGGCTCGGCTGTCGTAAATGTCCCAGCCAAAGCCGAACAGAAACTGATCCTTGTAAAAGGAAACGGCCACGCCCAGAGAAATGGCCAGCGAGTTCCCGGTCGAAAGGGCTTCGAGGACATTGCCGATGGCCGTGAAGTGGATGCCGGAAATCGACGGACTATCCACGTTGTGCCAGCCAGCAAAGGCCAAGCCGGGCAAGCCAATCAGGCGCTCGGTTTGGCCCGGCACCGCGTTGCCGTCAGCGTCGGTATAATCGCGCCCGGGGCGGATTGTCAAAAAGGAAACCAGTGGCTTGGCCTCAAATTCCCACCGCCAACCCCCGGCTTCCAAAAGCTGCGATACGCTCTGCGGCGGGGCCCCAGGGTAGCTGTGGGTGGTGATTTTGAGCCGCACGCGGCGATTGTCTTCTTCCGACAAGCGCAAGTTGAGATCCTCGGCTAGGACGCGCCCGCCACTCGACTCGTAAATCGCAACCTTCTGCTTTTGGGTGCTGCCTTTGCTTTTGGGGTCGTAGTTTTCGTCGAGCCGGGTCCACTCAACGACCAACTCGCGACCGATTAGTGCCGGCCGCAGGGAGTCGGGAATCTCAAAGGCCACATCCACTTTGGTGCCGTCTTTTTGCACCACCGGCGTGTTGTCCCAGCCAATGGCCAACGGCTGGGTCTTATCGCCGCGCGAGACCAAAACTTCGACTATTTGCGTCAAGTCGATGTCTGCCAGCACCCCGTGTCCCTTGTATTCGAGCGGCCGGGCGCGATCTTTGACATCATTGCTGACCAACAAAACGCGCCCGCGGCGCTGGCCCAAGGCTTGGGGCGAAAAAAAGAGCGTGAGGCGGGCCGATTCCCCTGGGGCTAGCGCGAATTGCGCTGGCTCGACGTGGGCCTCCGCACTTTGGGGATGCGCTTCGACTTGCAACACAGTATCGCCGACGTTAGTGGCCACAAAAGTCCTTTCCGCCTGTTTGCCCAAGACCGCGTAGCCAAAATCGACGACGCCCGCCGGATTCACCTCGATTTCGGCAGCCACGCCGTTGCCTTTGAGCAAGACATCGAGCGTCATCATTTCATTGGCTCCCAAACCGTCTAAGCGCAAAGTACCCGAAATTGCTCCGCGAGCCGACGGACTAAAGACCACATGCAGCGGCAAGGTGCGCTGGCTGTGGGCCGGTAGCAAAAACTTACTGTCGGCGTCGATTGAGGTGTGGGCGGTAAATTCGGTGCTCGTCAAGCGAAGCTGGTGAATCTCAAAGTCGGCGTTGCCCACATTGGCTATTTCGACGACTCGGCTGCTGCTTTCACCGACGGCAACCCGACCCAAATCCACAGTCTCTGGACTGAGGGCAAAAAACTGGCCGACGCCCTGCAAGCGCACCGTCTGACGCCCGGCTTTGGCCTCGACGTGGAGGGTGGCTTGGCGCACACCGGCTTCCTTGGGCGCAAACCTCAGTACCACTTGGGCACTGGCTTTAGGCTGGACGAGCACCGAGTGCTGTTCGAGACCAAATTCAACGCCCTCGCCTGCGCTCACGGCAACCTCCACTACACCTGGTTGGCCGCCCTTGTTCCACAACAGCAAATGGCCGCGCGCGGTTCCGCCGATGGGCACATTGCCGAAATCAATGTCGCCATTGATAACCTCAATGTGCGGCGGGCTTATTTGGCCGCGGCCTACCAGGGGAATGGCCACTTCAGCGGCTTGTGGATCGCTCGTCGCCAGACGTAGGACGCCGCTTCGCTCCCCTTCGCTGTGCGGCACAAACGCCGCACGCAGGCCAAGCCGCCCTTGGGGAGCAATGGTCATCGACGAGTCCACGACTCCAAGGACAAAAGCCGCGCCTTCAATGGCGGCATTTTTAATGTGCAGCTCGGCCTGCCCCTGATTGAGGACCGTCACGCGGCGCGTCAGGCGCTGGCCCACTTCAACGGTGCCAAAGTCGAGGCCCACTTGCGGGAGGGGCGAAAAGGCCGCTTGGGCCACGGTACCACGTCCCCGTAGGGGAATGGACCAGCTCGCAAAATCGGACGCGGCGACGAGCTCAGCCTCGACCGCCCCCCCGCGCGTTGGGGTGAACGCAACGTCGATCGGCATTTGCTCGCCGGGAGCCGGCCAAGCACCAACGTCGCCCGCAACGCTAAAGGGATCGGCAACGCCTATCTGCCCGGCCACCACCGGCACGGTTCCGGTATTTTTGACAATGACAGTCGCCGTCGCCATTTGCCCGACCGGCACCGCGCCAAAATCCAACCCAGCGGGCGGCAAAAGTGCCAAGGTCGGAACAACGGCCGCCGCTTGGAGTGGCACGACCAAGCGCTCGTCTTTGAACAAGGCAACTACCTGCAACCTCAGTTCGCCGGCATGTTCTCCGGCCGCAGTAGTACGGAAGCGCACTTCGACGCTGCCGCGACCTTGGCCGTCCAAGCGCAACGTGTCCGGCGCTGCGCCAAAACCGACACCGCTAATGCCGACGATCACTTCGAGCGCATTGTCTTGCAGATTTTCGAGGGAAACGGATGCTCGCCTCTCCACGCCAACGCCGACTACACCTAAATCGAGCGCATTCGGGTCAATGGCGAGGGATTGGGCGCACAAAACCGCTGGTAGGAACAGCAAGCAAAAAGAAGAGCGACCAATCCGCCAGAATACCGAATACAATGTTTGTCGAAGTTCCACGTCGTCGAGGAGTGGAAAACTTCCTCTGAGGTATTCTTCACGCCGATTCAGGTCGCTCTCTGTTAGCCGAAACATACGCTAAAATAACCTACCGTGTCAAGCCGAGAGAACCTGCGCCAAGCCCCGGACGAGCCGATCCATGCCCTCGGCCACATCCTCTTGGCGCAAGGCGCCGTAGGCAACCCGCAAATAGCAGTCCGCGCTCAATCCGAAGGCATTGCCGGGAATGACGGCGACCTTGTGTTCGCGCACCAAGCGCGCGACCACTTCCATAGGGTCGAGGTCACTTTGCAGGCGCGCTAATAAATAAAAAGCACCTTCGGCTGCCGGTACTTGCACCTGCTCGCCGAGTGCGCCCAGCCGCGCTAGGCAGAGCCGACGCACCGCATCCATATCCGCTAGATGGTTCTTGCAGTAAGCGGCTCCGGCCGCGAGGGCGCCGAGTGCGGCGCGTTGCGAAATAACCGGCGGACAGATGAGTACCGTGTCTTGGATTTTTTCCAGCGCGCCCAACAGGTGCCGCGGGGCCACCAGATAGCCGACCCGCCAACTGGCGAGACCATAGGCTTTTGAAAAAGAAAATAACGAGATCGTGTGCTCGGCACTTGCGGGCAGGGAGCCGGGCGAAAAATGCTGTGCTGCACCGTACGTAAAATACTCGTACGCCTCGTCGGCAAAGTGATAGAGGCCCCGCGCGCGGCACAGCCGATTGACCGCGGCCAAGTCCGCCGGCTGATAGACTGCACCTGTTGGGTTGTTGGGCGAAATCGTGACAATGGCGCGAGTGCGCCCTGTAATCGCAGCCTCAATTGCATCGAGGTCGAGCTGGTAGGCATCGTCCGTCGCCACGACAACAGCCCGGCAATTGGCCATGCCGACGGCCATTTCGTGATTGAAGTAAAAAGGCGACATCACAATAATCTCATCGCCCGGGTCGGCAACGGCGAGTAAGGCGTGGTAAAAGCCCATGTTGGAGCCGGCCGTAACCATTAAGAGTTGATCGTCGCCCACCTCAATTTGATTTTCGTACGCCAGTTTTTGGCCCAGCGCTTCCCTGAGTTCGGGCAGACCGCGGGCCGCTTGATAGTGGTGTTCGAAAATCTCGCCACCGAAGCGAGCAACCGCCTCCACTGCTTGCGGCGGCGGCGGATAGTACACCACACCCTGACCGAGGGAAATGGTGCCCGGGTTGTCGCGGATGAGGGCGGCCACATGTGGGATCACCGGGCTCTGTACCGCCTGCATGCGCTTTGAGTCGATCATGGGTTGCGGAGTCTTCGCTATCCTTCTATGCCTACGATGACCAGGGGAACCGTTGGTACACCACGTCCCTGTCTAACCCCAGGGCGACACGGCTAACTTATTTTTTTGGGCCGCCGGATCGTATTTAGGTCTGTTCATCGGCCTCGTTTTCAACGTTCCGTTGATTGCGCTTTGCACTCTATCTCGAGCAATCTCAACGTATTTGCCCTCTGTCTCTGCTCCGGCTCCGCGACGGCCGTTTTTTATGGCCGCAATAATGGAAGTCCCCGTCCCCAAGAATGGATCGAGCACCCAGTCTCCCTCATTTGTCATAGATAAAACAAGCCGCTCGATTAATTCGACAGGGTACTGACAAGGATGTTGCGTTTTTTCTACGTGATTGCTTTTGACATTGGGCACATCCCAAATATCGCCCGGGTTCTTTCCGAGTGGATTACAAGAATACTGCCCCGCTTTGGGGCCTCTAAAATACTTCTTCGCCGGATATTTCTGTGGAACCCGCACCGGATCTAGGTTAAAAACATAATCTTTTGTTTTTTTGGTAAACCAATTTATAGTCTCATAGCGACCCGAAAATCTTCTCGAACAGTGCAAACCGTGTTCAAAATGCCAAACGATCCGGTTTTTCATAACGAGATTCTGCTCTTGAAATACTGGAAAAAGAATAGTATCGAGCGGAATAATTGAACTATTATTGATGTAATTGCCTACTTGCCAGCAGATACTGCCAGAATCGGCTAGAACACGGACGCACTCACTTATGACTTCTCTTTGTTGCTTTACATACGTTTCAATATCGAGTCTTTTTTCGTATTCCTTACCTATATTGTAAGGAGGCGACGTCACGATCAATTGGATTGAATTCTCGGCGATCGATTTGAGCAACTCCATGCAGTTGCCGTGAAAAATCACGGCGTGCTGCTCTGCGTCAAATTCTGCTGCTATTTCGATATCTAAGCCAAACATTCTAATTGTCTCTCCGCATATGGTTAGAGATCACAACGCTTCCTGCAGCAACTCAAACAGCCGATCTATTTCGCTGCGCGTTTCCGCATCGAGCGCAAAGCTCAACGGGCCGCGATGGACTTGATTGGGAAAGAGCCCGCGCTTGTGCATCAGATAGCGCTCGATTGCGATAAAGCCGTCCAAACCCCCTTGGATCTGCAACGTACACAGCGCGCAGATCGGGAAATATATCTGGTAGGCGCGCGCTTCGTCGCCGGCTGCCAAGGCGCGCCACAAAGCCACCGTGCCGTCGAGCAACTCGACGCCGGGAATAGTTCCGCGAATGCCGCGGCGGAACGAATCGATCAACAGCAAGCCGCCGCTGCCTTCAAATATACCGGCTCGACCCTCGGTGTGGTCGCGCAGGGCCGAGATGCAAGGCCCCAAGGGCGTGGCCTCGGGTTTGAACAAGACGCGGTCGCCGTAGTCGCAAAAAAGCGACGCTTGAAATTCAATGCTCATGGGGTTGCCGACATACGAGCTGGCGTCTTGGATCATGACCGGAATGGAGACCTCGGCGAGCAGGGCCGCAAAATAAGCCCGCAACTGGCCCTCGCCCAAGGCCCGAGAAATCGGCGGAATCGCCATCACCGCCGCCGCACCGCCATCTTCAGCAGCGCGGGCGTAAAGCCGGGCTTGAGCCGTGCCCTCGGCTCCAACGCCGATGACGACTGGGCCGCGCCCACGCGCAAACTCCACCAGCCGCGCCGGAAGCTCCAGCCGCTCGTCAGCCGTCAGGCGCAATAAATCGGATACTAAGGCGAGACAAAACCCCTGCGCCCCCATCGCAAAAAGGTAATCGACCTCGGCTTGCAATACGGCGTAATCAATGGCTTGGTCGTCGGTGTACGGCATGTGGACGACCGGCAGGACATCTTTGATTTCGTGGCTCATAGTAGTTGCTCGCGGCGTCCGCGACGCACAATGGCAAAAAGTCGTTCGGCGATCGCGCCGTTGGCCGCCGCCAAGAAGTGGCCGAATTTGCGGCGCTGGGTATAGGCCGGGCGGCGGTGTTCGCCAATGTAGCAGCACGCCCCGGCTTCTTCGGCAATCAGCGACGGCGGGCCGACGTCATAGACTTCGACTTGGCGCGTCAGGTACGCACACAGCGCACCTTCGGCAATCTCTGTCAGTACCAATGCTGCACCAATGGGACTTTCGCGCGGGACCAGCACCGGGCGGGCAAGGGCCTGATAGGGACGAGCCTTGGAGGAAATGAAAACCTTATTCGTGCGCGGCTCAGCCGGTAACTGCAAGCGCCGAGGGCGACCATTGCCGACGCGCACAAAAGCACCCGCGCCCTGGATGGCCGTAAAAATTTTGTCCTCGGAGGGCCGCGCAACAATCGCAGCCAGCATCTGGCCAGCGCAAGCCAAACCGATGACGATGTGATAGGGCGCGTCGCCCCGCTTGAAGTGCAAGGTGCCATCGATGGGATCGAGGATGACCGCGTAGGGCGAGGCATTGCCGGCAAACCGCTTTTTGAGCGGCGTGCGCTCCTCGGCGATGCAGCGCACAAACGGGAAGTGCTCAAGCACGGCCGCGAGGAGAATGTCCTGCACGGCTGCGTCGATAACCGTGAAAGCTGTAGAGGCGTCCTGCGCCTTGCCGCCGGTGAGGCTTTTGTCGGCAGCCTTGCCAATGTCGGCGACTTGACCGTAGAAAATCAGCGAGGCGCGGGCGCACTGGTCAACGACCGGCAACAGCGCGTCGATAAAGTCGCCAGGGGCGATGTTTTCGGTCATAAGACAAAGCCCCTACCAACCACGCGGCCCCTTAGCCGGCCGCTTCCGCAAGTTGATGCTCCTGCAAGGCGGCGACGACTCGGTCTGGGCTCATCGGCAACTCGCCCAAACGGCAACCTATGGCATCGTAGATGGCGTTGGCAATGGCGGCCATCGGCGGCACCAAGGGCACTTCGCCAACGCCGCGGATCCCGTGCGGACTGGCCGGGTTGGGCACTTCGACCAAAACCGTCTCGATCAAGGGAATGTCAAAGGTGGTCGGCATCCGATAGTCGAGGAAGGTCGGATTGGCCATCTGGCCATCGGCCGTGTAGAAGTAGCCTTCCGTCAGCGCCCAGCCAATACCCTGCACGGCCCCGCCCTGAATTTGCCCCTCGACATACGAGGGATGAATGGCCTTACCCACGTCTTGCACCGCCGTATAGCGCAAAATTTTGACCTTGCCAGTGTCTGGATCGATCTCCACATCGACGACGTGAACGGCGAAGGCATTGCCCGGGCCGCCGG
Source organism: Candidatus Latescibacterota bacterium (assembly GCA_965221515.1). GTDB lineage: Bacteria > Latescibacterota > UBA2968 > UBA8231 > UBA8231. Next base: position 105,348 of record OZ244897.1, on the reverse strand, counting down.
CGTTGAGCGTGCCCTTGCCGGTGATCGGGCCGCCGGTGCTGCCTTGGTTAGCGGCGACCTCGGCAAAGGTGAGCCGCTGCGTGGGATCGGATTTGCAGACAAAGCTGCCGTCTTGGAACTCGATGTCGTCCTCGGCGACGGCTAGCTGCTGCGCGGCGCGCCCACACATCTCGGCCTTGACATCCTCAGCAGCCTTGTAGCAGGCGTGGCCGGTGGCATAGCACACGCGGCTGCCGCCGGTGCCGCCGGTAAAACCAATCGAGCTGGTATCCGGGATCGAGGGATTGATGTCCTCGGCGCGCAGGCCCAAGGTCTCGGCCACAATCATCGCCATAGCCGCACGGCTGCCGCCGATGTCAACCGAGCCTTCGGTGAGGTTAATTGTGCCATTGTCGTTGACCGCAATCGCCGCCGAAGACATGCCACCGCCGTTGAACCAAAAGCCACCGGCCACGCCGCGCCCCCGATAGGGGCCTTCGAGCTTGCTGTGGTAGTGCTCCGAGTCCTTGGCGGCTCGCACGGTTTCCGCGCAGCCGATCCGCCTGTACACCGTGCCGTCGGCGCGGCGGGTCCCCTCTTTGGCCGAGTTTTGCAACCGCATTTCCAGCGGGTCCATGCCGATCTTTTCGGCCAGTTCGTCGATGACGCTTTCGGAGGCAAAGGCCGCGTTGGGTGCCCCCGGGGCGCGGTAGGCCGACGATTTGGGCTTATTTACTACCACGTCGTACGCGTCAATGATGACGTTGGCGATGTTGTACGGCGCGAGGATACACTGCGCTCCGGCCCCCACCGCCGAGCCGGGGTAGGCCCCGGCCTCGTAGGCCATGTAGCAGTGGGCCGCGGTGATGGTGCCGTCGTTTTTGGCCCCCATCTTGACCTTGATATAGGAGCCGGGAGCCGGGCCAGTCCCCTGAAAAACTTCGGTGCGGCTCATGATCATTTTGACCGGCTGCCCCGTTTTGTGCGACATAATGGCCGCGGCCGGCTCCATGTAAGTGGGGAACTTGCCGCCAAAGCCGCCGCCGATCTCGCAGGGGATGACCTTGACTTTGGAGACTGGCACGTTGAGCACTTCCGACACCTGTGAGCGAATTTCAAACGGCCCTTGGGTACTAACCCACACGGTGACGCTGCCGTCGTTTTTCCACCACACGGTCGTGTTGTGCGGCTCAATGTAGCCTTGGTGAATGGTGGCCGTGTGAAATTCGCGCTCGACGATCGCGTCGGCGGCGGCAAAGCCCGCTTCGAGGTCGCCCATAGCGTGCTGATTGTGGGTGGCGATATTGCTTTTCTTGCCGGTGTCCTCGCCGAGCGCGCGGGTGGTGCGGTTTTCGTCGAGCAGCGGGGCGTCGTCGCGCATGGCCTCGCGGACATCCACAACCGGCTCCAAGACCTTGTACTCGACCTCGATTAGGTCGAGGGCCTCTTCGGCGATGTGGGGGCTGACCGCGCACACGGCCGCAACCGCATGGCCCGTGTAGAGCACCTTGTCCGAGGCCAGCGAGTTTTTGGCGATCTCGCGCACGTTGACGGTGGTTTCGCCAATGTTAGAGAGCTTATCCACGGTCTCGACCAAATCGTCGGCCGTGGCCACGGCGCGTACGCCGTCGAGTGCGAGGGCCTTGGAGGTGTCGATCGAGACGATCTCGGCGTGCGGGTGCGGGCTGCGCAGCACCTTGCCGTAGAGCAGGCCCGGCAGGCGCACATCGGCCCCGTACACCGCCGCACCAGTCACCTTATCGACCCCGTCGTGGCGGATGGGGCGAGTGCCAATAACTTTGTACTTGCCATCGGATGTGTAGTTGGGGTAATCTTTGCTGGAAAAAGCAGCCATGCGACACTCCTTATTGGTCAATGAATTAAGTGTTTGCAGAATTCCTAACTCATTTTAATCTGAATGCGATAACCTGCGGCGTCAAGTGAACCTTTGATGACTATTGCTTGGGAAATCCCGTCGAGTTGGCCTCGACTCAGCGACGATGAAATCCACGTCTGGTGCGTCGAGTTGGACTCAGTCGCTGAGGTGGCTGCGCTCGCGGCTTGTCTCAGCGCGGACGAGCGCGAGCGGGCACACGGCTTGCTCTCCGGCGACCATCAGCGGCGCTTTGTGGTGGCGCGGGGAACATTGCGCCAGTTGTTGGGTTGCTACCTCGGCCAAGATCCCAGCGGGGTGGCTTTTGCACACGGCGCACACGGCAAGCCCTTTCTGCCAGAGGAAACACTGCATTTCAACGTGTCCCACACCCACCAACTAGCGCTGTACGCGATAGCGCAAAGCCGCCAAGTCGGCGTCGATGTGGAGCGGATGCGGCCCCAAGTCGCGCACGAGCAAATTGCCGCGCGCTTTTTTTCGGTAGAGGAACAAGAAGCACTAGCCGAGCTGCCAACCGAGGAGCGGCGGACGGCTTTTTACAACATCTGGACGCGCAAGGAAGCCTATGTCAAGGCGCGGGGCGACGGTATCGCCGCTGGCTTGGACACCTTTGCGGTGTCGCTGGGAGCGACGGCGGCGCTGTTGCGCTCGGACGAAGGGCCAAACGAGGTCGCACGGTGGAAGTTGATGGCGTTGGAACCGGCCGGCGGCTACGCGGCGGCTTTGTGTGGGGCTGGCGCAACTTGGCGGCTGCGGAGCTGGCTCTGGCGGCCTTAGCCGGCTGCAATTCGCTGCGTCACCACCCCGTGCAGGTCCATCTCAAAATCGATATCCACCACCGGCGGCCGAGCGTAGTGCCAACAAACGCCGCGCCGCCGGGCGGCACCCATCGCCGGCAGGAGAATATCTTTGAGTATTTCCGCTAAGGGATAGACAGTGTACACGTCCACTGTGTCGATCAGATTCCACGTCCCGCCGAGGCCGGCGAGCCGCTCGCCCATAACCTGGGCCACATAAGCGGCCTTCTCGCGCATAGCAATGGGCGAAGTATCGCCCGGGCGGATAATTCCCTCGGCCACAAGCCGCCCCTCCCGCAACTCGCCAGCCCCAGCCACAATCAGGGTTTTGCGGTCGATCCGGTCGTTGGGAATCGCGTAAGAAAAAGCGTACAGCGACGGCACCGGCGGCGGATCGCACGCCGGCGCGACGTGAGTGCGCGCCACCGGATTGAGCTCATCCACGTACAAACCCCACGTCCGCAAGACGGCGCAGTACTCGCGGTTGAAGTCGATAAACCCCGGCATGGTAAAGGGCGCGGGCGAGCGCAGTTCCATCGCGCACAGCGCGACGCGGTCGCAGCCTTCGGCTGCCAGATGCGCATCCACGCGCTCAAAGCCCGCCCGCCAAGGCAGCGGCTCGGCCAGCACAGCGCGGACTATTTCCCAGCCCGGCTCGGCGACGACGCCACAGGAATAGGGGTCAATGCCCTGGAGGAAGCGATAGTGCCCTTGGGGATGTGCAATCAGCATGACGCTTCAAGGTCGCCCACGCGCTCCTAGGCGTCAAGGTCTCTTGCTCAAATAGACGCCTGCTTTATATTCCCTGCTCCTGTAACCCAAGCCCCAAGCCCTAATGCGCCAATGCCCTACAAAGTCCTAATCCGCTCGGAAATCGAACCGTATTACACCATCATCCCCATGATCGAGCAACACGCCGAGATCGTGCGCTGGAACCCACTGCATCCGCCGCCGCCGGCCGAACTGCTCCGCACCATTGAGGGCGTGTACAACTACGGCCACTACGCCTTCACCGCCGAATACATGGATTGCATGCCCGACCTCCGCGTCATCAGCAACTACGGCGTCGGCGTCGATCACATCGACCTCCAAGCCGCCCAAGCGCGCGGCATCCCGGTGGGCAACACGCCCCACGTCCTCGACGGCGCGACGGCCGATATAACCTTCGCCCTGCTCTTGGCCGCCGCACGCAACCTCATCCAAGGCGATCGCTTTGTCCGCGGCCCGGATTTTGTCGCCTACGATCCGAGTTTCATGCTGGGGCAGGAAGTCCACCACCAAGTCCTCGGCATCATCGGGCTGGGCAGCATCGGCTACCAAGTAGCGCGCCGCGCCCTAGCCTTTGACATGACCGTCCTATACCACAACCGCAACCCCAACCCCAGGGCCGAAGCCAACCTTGGCGCCCGCTACGTCGAGCTGGACCAGCTGCTCCAGCAGGCGGATTTTGTCACCTTGAACACGCCGCTGACCGACCAGACGCGCGGCCTGATCGGCCAGCGCGAATTGGGCCTGATGAAAAAGTCGGCCGTGCTAGTCAACGCCGCCCGCGGGGGCGTCGTCGATCACGATGCGCTGCTAGAAGCCCTGCAAAACGGCGGCATCTACGCCGCCGCCCTCGACGTGACCGAACCCGAACCGCTCCCCCGCGACCACCCCCTGCTAGCGCTGGACAACCTCGTGGTTATACCCCACCTAGGCAGCGCAACGCACCAGACGCGCCAAGTCATGGCCGAGCGGTCGGTCGGCAATCTGCTAGCCGGGTTGGAGGGCCGAGAACTTTTGAGCCGCATCGTCTAAAAAGGAGCACCATGAGCACCATGAGCACCAATCACCACTACCAGGTCGTCGTCATCGGCTCGGGTCCGGCCGGACTAACCGCCGCTCTGTACGCGGCCCGAGCCGACCTAGCCCCACTGGTCTTAGAAGGCTTGCAGCCAGGCGGCCAGCTAACCATTACCACCGATGTAGAAAACTACCCCGGCTTCCCCGATGGCATCATGGGACCGGAACTGGTCGATCTGATGCGCCAGCAAGCCCAGCGCTTTGGGGCCGAGTGCCAATTCAACATTGCCACCGAAGTCGATTTGTCCAAGCGGCCCTTTGCCATCAAAAGCGACAACGGCCACTACACGGGCGACGCGCTGATTATTGCCACCGGCGCGTCGGCGCGCCTGCTCGGCTTGGAATCCGAGACGCGGCTCATGGGGCACGGGGTCTCGGCCTGCGCCACCTGCGACGGCTTTTTCTTCCGCGACAAAGAACTAGTCGTCGTCGGCGGTGGCGACTCGGCGATGGAAGAGGGAACCTACCTGACCAAATTCGCCGCCAAAGTCACCATCGTCCATCGCCGCGACCAGTTCCGCGCATCCAAAATCATGCTCAAGCGCGCCCAGGACAACGCCAAGATCGACTTCGTGGTCAACGCCACCGTCGAAGAAATTTTGCCGGCCGACGACGAGTTGGCTGTGCGCGGCGTGCTGCTCAAGGACACCCAAACCGGTCAGACGCGCGAGTTTGCCTGCCAAGGGGTCTTTATGGCCATCGGCCACGTACCCAACTCCCAGCTTTTCGCCGGTGCGTTGGCAATGGACGAGCAGGGCTACATCCTCACCGCTCCGGATTCGACCGCGACGGCCATCCCCGGGGTCTTCGCCTGCGGCGACGTGCAGGACTCCGTGTACCGCCAAGCCGTCACCGCGGCTGGCACTGGGTGTATGGCAGCGATTGAAGCCGAGCGGTTTTTAGCGCATTAAGACGCAATTCCTACTTCCCATCCCACCAAGCGCGGGTGATTTGGCCAAATTCGCGCGGCGTGACGGTGTACACGGGTTTGTTTTTAATTTTCTTGCTCAAGCCGGCCAGGGCCGCCGCCGGGACGATTTGCTCGACGCGGGCCTGACGGCGGGCAAAGAGGCTTTCCAAGACCTGGCGAAAAAAATCATCGGACGGTACGGCAAACTTGGGCTTGGTGCGCTTGATGAGCACGAGGGCGCTTTCCACTTCGGGACGCGGGAAAAAGGCCTCCTGGCCCACCTGCTCGAGCCACTCTACTTGCGCCACTCGTCCAACGGTAACGCCAATTCGACTGTAGCCCGGTTGGCCGACCGTGGCGCACAGCCGCTGGGCCAGCCGCTTGGGTAGCATCAGCACGGCCCGCTCAAAGCGCTGGTTTAGCAGCTTGAATACAATGGGCAGCGCCACTTGATAGGGCAGGTTGGCGACCGCCTTGTCAAAGCGCGGAAAATCCACGGCCAACGCATCGCCCCATAGTACCTTGAGCCGCCCCCGCTGCCGCTGCAAATTTTCCAGACACGGAGCAAACTGACGGTCTTGCTCTATCGCCACGACCCGCCCGGCGCGCTCCAGCAACAACTGCGTTAGATTGCCAATTCCGGCCCCGACCTCCAGCACCGTATCGCCGGCTGCAAGGTCGGCGCAAGCCACCTCCCGGCGCAGGACAGCCGTATCGATGAGAAAATTTTGGCCGCGACTTTTCTTGGGGCGGATCGAGTAGTGCGTCAAGACCGATTGCATTGTCAACTGCGCATTCTGGCAAACACCTCGCGCCCCCGCCTGAACAATTCCCGCACGTCCTCGCGCTGCTGGTCGTTGTTGTAGCGGCCATATGTACCGATCCACTTGAGCGACTCGTCGATTGAGCGGAGGAAAAAATTCGCATCCTCCTCGCGCTCGGCCGGTGCTGCGCCGCAGTGGAAATAGCTCGGACTAGAATGGGCGTAAATGGACTGGTCAAAGCTGTCGCGCGAATCGCCCCACAGCCGAGCGGCAACCCAGCCGTCGCGCTCGGCGGTGAAACCGTGGCGCAGCACCCCCTCGCGTCGGCCCGCCGGCCAGGCCCAGTGCTGCACCACCGAGCCGTTGACCACCAATTCGGCGCGCTCAATCGGGTAAAACGAGCTAAAGGTCATTTCGGCCTCTAACTCCGCGCCGCGGCCGCATTCCACAGTGTCGCCCATCGGACGCCCATTGAGTGTGAGCTGAAGAGCCGGGCCGTTGGTGATGAAGGTCCGTCCCTTTTTCATCCCCTCGATCCAACTGGCATACGAAAATTCCCCATCAACTTGGACGTACACGCGGTTGTTGGAGCACACAAACCAATCCGTACCAGTCGAGGCCGGCAGCCGCAGGCCGCAGTTGAACAGCTTGTACCAAAGGTCGTATTCTGGGTCCATCCAAAAGGGGTCAAACAGGTTGAAGGCGTCGAGCTTGCCCAAAGCCGCGGCCACTGGGGCCTCCATGCCGCGGCCGTTGTGGCACCAGATGACCAAGCCACCTTGCTCGCGGGCGTCGTCGCAACAAAAGCACAACGGCGGGTAGTCCGGATCGAATTGCCCAGCGAGGGTGTGGCCGCGGCTGACCGGCTGCACGAGGTTGCGGATGTTGAGCAACATCACGTGGCCGTAGCCAAAGCCCCACGGCGAATGGTCTCCGTAGTGGCGGTTTTCCTCGCCGATGTCGAGGACGTGATGGGCGGTCGTAAACTCGTTCATCACGCCAATGGGATACTTGTTGGATGCGTAGGGCAGTTGGCGGCGGTCGAGCACGCTGACACAGGTGACGTTGTAGCCTTCGACGCGGCAATCAATCCCGAGCCGCTCGTCGGGTCGAGTCTCCTGCTCGTCATAGTGAATGTGGGTGTTGCCCGGATACCAAGCCTCCTCTTGTGGGCGATACCAGCGGCGCAGCGGAATCTCCAACTCGACGCGGCCCTTTTCGGGCAGTTCAACCGTGGTGCGATACGGTTCGTACTCGGTGCCGCGCTCAACCAGCACATCCGTGCGCCCCCGGCTGCCGTTGATGGCAAACGAGCCGTCGCAAAAGAAAAACGGCGTACCGGGGCCGCGCTTTAGCATGGAGTTCGGCGGGCGAGCAAAGGTGCCCGTAGCGGTGAGCACGTGGACTTTGGCGTCGAGCGATTGGCCGGAGCCGGCGTCGATAATCGTGCCGTGCAGAGTACCCAAAGTGCCTCCAGTCAGTTGAGCGAATACGTTTGGTACGGAGCGGTGCAGGGATTGCCGCGACTGACGTGCATGCGGCCTTGATCGGCCTCGATCACTACCGAAAACACGCTCGTCCAAAAGCCCGTCTGCGGATGGTCGTTGACATGGCGGCAGATGGAGTGCGGGTGCCGGTCGTGGTCGCGCAGGGTCTTTTGCACCTGTGCCATACTCACCAGCGGCTCAGAGCCGAGCAACTGTTCGACGCGGCGCTGGCGCGGGCCGGACTCAATCAGCTCGGCAAATTCGCGGTTGATCGGAGCCAACTCTGGGTGCAAGCAGTGGTTGGTGTGGACGACCAGTTCGTCGTCGCACAAGACGTGGACTTGGCCCAAAGTCAGTTCAAGGTCGGCCGGCCCCTGCGGGGTGGCCAGCAGGATGTTGCCGGGAATGGCGCGGTCGGCCCGGCGCACCGCGGCGACCGCATCTGTAAGCGAGGTCTGTTCGTAGATGGCACGCACGGCAAAGTAGTGCGGGACGCCGACCGGGCGGCTGGGGGCCGGCAGGGTGTTCATGCAGACGCCCAGGCCGGCGTCGTTGCAGCCAATGTAGGCGATCAGGCCCGCTTGGGTGATGTTGATCAGCGCCGGCTTGCCAACCGGGCGGCGCGTCAGCACGATCGTGAAGGGATCCAATGCCGGATCGTTGTCCCAGTTCTGCGCGGCAATCGCCCGGCCCTCGGCACTGCGCTTGGGCGCGATGGCAAATCCCGTGCAGGCCGCGTCTTCCTCCAAGCAAAGCTGGTTGCGCACCTGCAAGAGCATCAGTTCGTCGAGCGCGACGCCAGCCCCCTCGCTCATGCCGCGCAACTCGTCGATCATGTCGGGCGCGTACGCAGCCGCGCAATCCATACTCTGGCGGCTTATGTCCAAGGCGCGCTCACGCGAAACGGGCACGGTCTTGTTGACGCGCTCTAGGGCAATGGCGGCAAAACCGCGAATTTCTTCGCCGGCCGCCTCCCCAATCTGTCGCCCCAACTCGCGCGGCGGGCCGCTGACTTCAATGTGGCGATAACGGGTGCTCATGTTCGCTCCTTTGGCTCAGGGTCGCACGTGCAAAACTACCTTGCCGATGTTGCGGTTTTGCCGCAGGATGTCCTGGGCTGCCGCCGCGCACTCAATGGGCAGCACGTCCTCGATGACAGCTTGCATACTCCCGTCAATTAGCAGCGGCCAGAACCGCTCTTTGAAGGCCGCGACGATTGCGGTTTTCTCCTCGTCTGAGCGGCTGCGCAACACCGAGCCGATCAGGCGCAGCCGCTTGCGCTGGAATTCCAACAAATCGATTTGCGCCTCGGCACCAGTCAGGACGGCGATGATCACCAAGCGGCCCCCGGACTTGAGCAGCCGCACATTGCGCGCCAAGTAGTCGGCTCCGGCAATATCGAGGATCACATCGACGCCGGCGGTGTGGGCGAGAATGGCCTCGGCAAAGTCCCGCTCTTTATAATTGACCCCAAACTCGGCGCCCAGCCCTAGGCAGCACGCCACCTTGTCGTCCGTGCCGGCCGTGACCATCACTCTCGCCTCGGCTTGGCGGCACAGTTGCACCGCAGCCGTCCCAACGCCGCTGCCGCCGCCGTGGATGAGGGCCGTCTCGCCAGCACCCAAGTTAGCTTCGCCGAACAAGTTGACAAAAGCGGTGAGAAAGACCTCGCAGATGGCCGCGCCCCAGATGAAGTCGCGCTCGGCGGGCAGGGGCAGCAAATGGCTGGCGGGCACGGCCACGCGCTCGGCGTAGCCGCCGCCAGAGAGCAGGCCGAGGACGCGGTCGCCGGGCCGCCACTGCGTTACCGCCGCGCCAGCAGCGGCGACCACGCCGGCCATTTCTAGGCCCATGTACGGAGACGCGCCCGGCGGCGGCGGGTAGTGGCCGGCGCGTTGGAGCAAATCGGCGCGATTGACGGCTGTGGCGTGTATATCGACGAGGACTTCGCTCGGGCCGCAAGTGGGGTCTGGCACCGCTTGCCAGCACAGCGAGCGGTCGGCGTCGTTGGCTACGGTTATCGCTTTCATCGGCTATACTTTGCTGTATTGGGCCGGGGCACGCAAGTTGGCCGGGGCCGAAGGGCGGCATATTTTTCGGGCAAGTGCTTTGGCGTGATCAGGGGCGATTTTTGTGGAATCGCCTATCTTTATAATTTTACTCCTTTCAACAGAAACGCATCCGCCATGACTAACATCGAAATCAAAGCTCAGTACCCAGATGTCGAGCGCGCCGAAGAAAACCTCAACGCCCTCGGCGCCGGGCTGGCTGGAACCTTCCACCAGAAAGACACCTACTTCAACGTCGCCCAAGGGCGGCTCAAGCTGCGCGAACTTGGCACCGACGAAGGGCATCTGATTTTCTACCACCGCGAGGACTTAATCGGCCCCAAGCGCAGCGACTACGAAATTGCCAAGACCGAAGACCCCGAGGGCCTGCGCCACATCCTCAGCAGCATTCACGGCGTCTGGGTCGAAGTAGAAAAGACGCGCCAAGTCTGGCTGTGGGAAAACGTCCGCATCCACCTCGACGATGTAAAAAGCCTCGGCCACTTCGTCGAGCTAGAGGCCGTGACCGAAGAAAAAGGCGTCGAAGAGTCGCATCGGCGCGTCGAGGCCCTGATGCGAGCGTTGGAAATCACCAGCGACCAGCTAGTCAAAGGCTCCTACGGAGATATTGTCGCCGCTGGTTGACGGGTCGCCAGCGCTCCATTTTCTCGCTACCTAAACAACCCTTCCACCTCGTCGCACAGCCGGGCGGCTTCTGCGGCACTTGCGCTCTCGGCGATGACGCGGACGATGGGTTCGGTGTTGGAGGCGCGGAGGTGGATCCACGGACATTCGAGTCGCCCGCTCAAGTAGAGCTTAGAGCCATCGCGCACCGGGTGGACATGCGCTTGGGGATAGCGATCGCGCAACGCGGCAAGGGCCGTGGCTAGCTGCTCTGGGGTGCAGGTAATTTTGCGCTTGTCAATGGCGTAACTGGGTAGCGCGGCAATCAGGTCTTCGAGAGAGCGTCCGGTACATGCCATAGCCTCCAGCACCAAGGCCAAGCCAACAGCCGCGTCGCGGCTAGGCCCGCAGTCGGCGACGATGACCCCGCCGTTGCCTTCGCCGCCAACAACCGCTCCGGCGGCCATCATCTTCTCCACCACGTGCACTTCGCCGACTGCGGTGAGCAAAACCGGACAGTCGTGCATCGCGGCCGCGTCTGTAACCGCCTGCGAGGTCGAAAGGGTGGTGACGACCGGGCCGGGCCGCTGGGCTGTCACTGTTTGCACGGCAAGCGCCAGCGTGTAGTCTTCGCCCACGGGCGCGCCGCGCGAATTGACCAACGCGACTCGGTCGGCATCCGGGTCAATGGCAAAACCAATGGCGCAGCCGTGGTCGCGCACGGCCTGTCCGAGCTGGACGAGATTGGCCGGCACCGGCTCGGGGTCGTGGGCGAAATCGCCGTCGGGCCGCGCATTGATCAGCACGACTTCGACGCCCAACGCGTCCAGTAGGCGCGCAACCACCAAGGCCCCCGTCCCATTGCAGGGATCGACCGCCACCTTAAATCCGGCCCGGCCAATGGCGGCGGCATCGACATAGTTGACAATCCGCTCAACGTGGTGCGCCACCACCGCCTCGGAGTCGTGCGTTGCCAGTTGACCAGCCGCCGCGCAGCGAAACTCCCCCGCATGAAAGAGGGCCTCGACGCGCGCCCCCTCTTCCGCATTGAGAAAAACGCCGTCGGCGCGCACCAGCTTGAGGCCGTTCCACGGGGCCGGGTTGTGACTGGCGGTGATGATGATCGCGCCCTTAGCACCAAGCGCAGCAACCATCAGCTTGGCCGCGGGCGTGGAGCACACGCCCAAATCGACGACGCGGCAGCCCGTCTGGCACAGCGCCGCCGCCGCCACCGCGGCAAAAGCCGCTCCAGACGGGCGCGTATCGCGGGCGACAACGACGGTGTCGCCCGGTTTTAAAGTGGTGCCAAAAGCCGCGGCAAAGCGGGCGACAACTTCATCGGTGAGCGCTTGGCCGACGAGGCCGCGAATCCCAGAAATGCTGACGATGAGTGGATCATTAGACATAATTTTCTCTCAAAGCCTTTCGACGACAAGAGTAGCGCGGCGTTGGACCCCCAGTTGACGGGCGGCATGGCCGCGGTTGACTGCAATTTCCAACAGACCCGCGCTGCCGATCAAAGCCAGCGGCGCCCCCGGCTCGACATCCTCGTACGTACGACATAACTCCGCCAGCACATAGTCCCCAAGGCGAATGCACAGCCCCGAACCCCACCGCGCCAGGTCGGCGGCGGCAATGTTGCTCACCAAGTTGCCGAAGCGATCGATGTGGACGATGTGCCCGGCGATGCGGCCAGCCGATTTACAAGGTGCGGACTCGGCCAAGCGCACCGGATCGGTCACCGGCGGGCCAATGTCAGCAAGGGCCAAACCGCGACAAAGATGAGCCGCCAGCGGTGCGAAGAGGTCGCGGCCGTGGAAGGTGGTGCTGCGGTCGGGCTGACCCAAGTCGCGCCGGGCGATCTCGTGTACCCGGCTGTCGGCACCGTCGAGGACAAAGCTGAAGAGGCCATTGTCCGGTCCCACCCACAAGTGGCCACGGCTGTGCAGGGCGAGCGGACGCCGCTGCGTGCCCACCCCGGGATCGACGACAGCCAAATGCACCGTGCCAAGCGGGAATTCGCCCGCCGCGTGGCGCAAAACAAAAGCGGCAGCGAGCACATCTTGCGGCGGAATCTGGTGTGATAAGTCCACCAGACGGGCCTCTGGCGCGATGCCCAAGATGACCCCTTTCATCGCCCCGACGTAGTAATCGCCTTGGCCAAAGTCGGTCGTCAGCGTGATGATAGGGCCCGCAGGCTGGGGGCGTTTATGCTGCATCTTGCACCTGTTCTCTCCGTTTTCCAAGTATAGCCACAGATTCAATTTGTTGATAGCCAGCGGTGCGAGCCTTAGATTTGCCGCACAATAATCCCGGAGCACATAAATTTTTCAAAGGAGCTAGACATGCTAAGCAAACAACAGATAGCGCAATACCGCGAACAAGGCTACCTCAAGGTCCCCCAACTGTTCACGCCCGAAGAGGCCGAAGAGTTGGCCGCGGAGATGGTGCGAGTCATCGAGCAGTGGGGGCAAGAAACCATCGGCTGGATCGGCCCTTGGCGCGATCGCTACCTCGAAGAAGAAGACCGTCTCAACACGCGGGCGGTCTTCATGCACAACCCGCACTTTTACTCGGCCGCCTGGGGCCGCGTCCTCTTCCACGAGGGCATGATCGCCTGCGTGCAGCAGCTCATCGACGGCCCGGTCCAGTGGCACCACACCGTCTTGCACGCCAAGCCGCCGGAAAAAGGCACGCCTTTCCCCATGCACCAAGACTATCCGTTTTACCCGCACGACGGGCCGGATTTTGTCGATTGCTTGTTGCACTTAGATGACACGCCGCTGGAGAGCGGCGCCCTGATGGTCGTGCCGGGCAGCCACAAGCAGGGGCCATTAGAACACGTGCTGGGCCCGGATACAGCCCCGCATCTGCCGCCGGAGCAATTCCATCCCGACCGCCTCGACAGCGTCGCCGTACCAGCAGAGCGCGGCGACATGATCTTTTTCAGCTACCAGACGATTCACTGGTCGGACTGCAACCGCACGGACTCTTGGCGCAAATCGGTGCGCTTTGGCTATCACAGCACGGCGCTGCGGCCGGTCGGACGCGCCGAAGACAATCCGCATCGCATCGACCAAGACAATGTGTTAGCGCGCAACAACAACATCGTCGTGGCCGGATTTCGCGACAACGAAGCCGAGCCAACGGCCAGCTAAGGACAGCCCGATGACCGAACAAATCGGCCCGCTGCAACAGGCCAACGACGCCCTCGGCGACAGCGCCGAACTGCGGCGACGCCTGGACGACCAAGGGTACCTCTTCTTGCGGCAGATCCTGGCCAAAGACAAGCTGCTAGCGCTGCGGCAAGAGATGACGCAAGTGTTGCTGGAGGCCGGGTGGTTAGTCGCCGGCACCGATCCGCTGGACGGCATTGCGCAGATCGACGCACAGTGCACCGAAGGCGATCCCGAGTACGCCGAAGTGTATCATCGCGTGTACCGCTTGGAGGCGTTTCACCAAGCCGGTCATTGGCCGGAAGTCCTAGCGGTGATGGCGCAAATCACCAACGGCCCAGTCCTGCCGCATCCGCAAAAAATCGCCCGCCTGTGGTTTCCCCAATACACCGAGCACACCACCCCCATGCACCAAGACTTCGTCCACTTCCAAGGCAGTTTCAACACCTATACTTTCTGGGCACCCGTAGGCGACTGCCCGCTGGAGTTGGGCGGACTGGCGGTGCTGCCCGGATCGCACAAGGTCGGCAAGGTGCGCGCGCATCACTTTTCGCTGGGGGCCGGCGGTCTAGCCGTGGATGAGTCCGACCTGACCGGACGCTGGCTCAGCGCAGATTACCAAGCCGGAGACGCGCTGATCTTTCCGAGCTTAACCGTCCACCAAGCCCTGCCCAACCGCACCGAAGATCGCCTGCGCATCTCGCTCGACAACCGCTATCAGGCACCAGGCGAGCCAATTGCGCAGCACATGCTAGACCCGCACCTGATCGGCGTCACCGGCTTCAACTGGGAAACTTGCTACGCCGGCTGGCAAAGCAAATCACTACAGTACTATTGGCACGACTTAGACCTAGACGTGGTACCGCAGTCGTCCCGCTGGGGCGATCAAGGGTTTGCCGAGGCCCTATCCTTAGCGCACGACGGCGACGAGCGGGCCTTGTACCAACTGCGGCGCATTGCGCGGCGCGAGCCTGACTCCGAGCGCGGACAGCAGGCTGTTCAACTCTTAGACGAGGTAAATGTATGAAAGCAATCATGGTCATGTTTGACTCGCTCAACCGGCATATGTTGCCACCCTACGGCTGCGATTGGACGCACGCGCCCAATTTCCAGCGACTCGCCGAACGGTCGCTCACCTTCGACACCAGCTACGTCTGCTCCATGCCGTGTATGCCAGCCCGCCGCGAACTGCACACCGGGCGGCCCAACTTTCTCCACCGCTCCTGGGGCCCCCTAGAGCCTTTTGACGACTCCACGCCGCGGATGCTGCGCGACGCCGGCATCTCGTCGCACCTGATCAGCGACCACTACCACTACTGGGAAACCGGCGGAGCCACCTACCACACCCAGTACAGCACTTGGCAGTTCTTCCGCGGCCAAGAAGGCGACCCGTGGATCGGGCAAGTGGCCGACCCGCCGCCGGTAGCGGCCCACGCGAGCAACGCCGGTCGCAGCATGTGGCACCGCCAAGACCGCGTCAACCGGCAATACATGCGCCGCGAAGAAGACCAACCCCAAGCGCAGACCTTTAAGTCCGGCGTCGAGTTCATCCGCCGCAACCACGCCGCCGACAACTGGTTTTTGCAAATCGAGACCTTTGACCCGCACGAGCCATTTTTTACCCAGCGCCAATACCAAGACCTCTACCCGCAGCTTTTTAAAAACCGCTCGTCGGTGCTGTTCGACTGGCCGACCTACGGTCCAGTAACCGAAGAACAAGCACTCGTCGATCAATGCCGGGGCCACTACGCATCGCTGCTGAGCATGTGCGATGCCCGCCTCGGCGACATCCTCGACGAGATGGACCGCCTCGCACTGTGGGACGATACCATGCTCATCGTGTGGACCGACCACGGCTTCCTGCTCAGCGAGCACGACCTGTGGGCCAAGGTGCAGATGCCTTGGTACCGCGAGCTGTCCAACACGCCGTTCTTCGTCTGGGATCCCCGCTGCGGCCAAGCCGGTCAGCGGCGACAGAGCTTAGTCCAGCCATCGCTCGACTTAGGACCGACCTTGCTGGACCTCTTTGAACTGGAGCCGACCGCCGACATGCTGGGCCAGAGCCTGCGCGAGGTCTGCGCAAGCGACGCCCCGGTGCGCGAGGCCGCGATTTTTGGCAACCACGGCGGCCAGGTAAACGTCACCGACGGCCGCTACGTGTACATGCGCGCCCCCGCCCGCCCCGACAACCAGCCTTTGTACAACTACACGCTCATGCCCACGCACATGCGCGACCTATTCTCGGTCGATGAATTCGCCGACGTGGCGCTCGTAGAGCCGTTTGGTTTTAGCAAGGGCTGCCGACTGCTGCAAACGCCAGGCCACACGCGCAGCAAGCAGCACGAGTACGGGACTCTGCTCTTTGACTTGGAGCAAGACCCGCGCCAAGAAAACCCGCTGTCTGACCCGGCACTAGAGCAGCGAATGCAGGGACTGTTGCGCGTCCAAATGGAAGCGTGCGAAGCCCCGGCCGAACAATACCAACGCTTGGGAATCTAACACAGGAGCATACTATGCAGAGTCCGGCACAAAAAGCCATCGTCATCGGCATGGACGGAGCCGCCATGGAGTTGGTCCAACACATGGTTGATCAAGGCCACATGCCCCACTTAGCTCAGCTCATGGCGCGGGGCGTCAAACGGCCCATGATCGGCGTCTTTCCAACCCTGACCCCACCCGGCTGGACGGCTACTTCGACCGGAGCTTGGCCGGGGACCCATCAAGTTATGGACTTCAACATCCGCAAGTTAGGCGGGCGGCTCGACGAGACCGTGTGGGGCATCAACACCGAGCTCTCGCAGGCCGAGTACTTGTGGAACACGGTCGAGCGGGCGGGTAAAAAGCCAATTTTGGTCAAGTGGGAAATGTCCTGGCCGCCGACCGTGCAAACCGGCATCCAAGTCGAGGGCACCGGCCCGGGCGTGTCCAACGTGCATCAGATCACCGGCTACCATCTGTTTGTCGGCGGCGGCTGGACGCCCCGGCCAATCGGCGGACCGCGCGACCCAGAGACTTTGGACCCAAGCGCCCTGCAAAAGGTGCGCAACGTCGATCCAGTGGATATTGTCCCAGCGCAAGGATGGCAAAACGCGCCCGCATCCCTGCTGCCGCCCAAAGAAGTCGCCTTAGTCATCGAGCCGCTCAAGCGCGGGCGGGCCGATATGCGCCAACAAGGTCTAAAGGGGACGCCCAAGCCCTTCTACGGCCTGATATACGCCTCGGCCGACCAAGGCTACGACCGGCTGCTGGTTTGCCGCAGCCGCGACGCCAGCGATCGGGTCGCCGAATTGGCTGTCGGCCAGTGGACCGAGTGGTGGAAAGACGACTTTGACATAGACGGTCAAACGCTCGCCGGCTACGTGCGCATGAAGCTCGTCAGCCTGAGCGCAGCCGGCGATGTCTTCGAGCTTTTTGTGCCGCAGGTCTGGCCAGCCACCGGCTACACCCAGCCGGAGCAAGTAGCGCAGCAGATCGACGAAAACGTCGGCAATTTTTTGCAGAATCCAGCACGAGACGCTTTGGGCGTAGTCGATGACGCAACCTATTTTGAGCTGTTGGACTTCCACCACCAGCGGCTGGCCGAGGTCGCTGCTTACCTGACCGAGAGCAACGACTGGGACGTGCTGTTCATCGAAACCCACGCCTCGGATTACACCAGCCACTTTTTTCTCTCACAAGCCGACCCGTGCAGTGGGGCTGACGCCCACACGCTGGCGCGCTGCCAAGCGGGCGTGGCTCAAACTTATGCTTCTATAGATTACATGATCGGCCGCGTCGTCGAGCTGGCCGACGACGACACCGTCATCGCAGTCGTCGCCGACCACGGCGGCACCCCCAACCAGCACCGACCTGTCGATATCGCCGAAGTGCTGGAGCAGACCGGCTTTTTGGTCTATGCAGACCCGCAAAAAAAGCAGATCAACTGGCAGCGGACGCGGGCGGCCCATGTGGGACTGGTGCACATTTTCATCAACCTCAAGGGACGCGAGCCGACCGGGATCGTCGATCCCAGCAACTACCAGCAAACGCAGCTCGACCTCATCGAAGCCCTCCACGCCTATCGCCATCCGCAGACCGGGCGCGGGCCCTTTGCCCTCGCGCTGACGCGGGAAGACGCCGAGATGGTCAATCTAGCGGGCGAACTCGTCGGCGACGTGGTCTATGCACTGCGGCCTGAATACGACGGCGCCCACGGCAAACAGCTCCCTTCGGCCACCCTCGGCATCGGTGGGCAGCACTGCACGTTCGTGCTAGCCGGGGCCGGCGTCAAGCAAGGGCTAGCGCTTAAGCGGCAGGTGCGAGCGGTGGACGTCGCCCCAACACTGTGCTACTTGCTCGGCATCCCCATGCCCGCGCAGGTAGAGGGCGGCGTAATCTACGAGGCGCTCGCAGACGCCGACTGGCATCTGCGATGAAGGCCGCCTACTACTGCGGCGACCGCACGGTCAAAATCGGCGAGTGCCAAGTACAATCCCCCAGCGCAAATCAGGTGCGGATCGAAGTAGCCTATTGCGGGGTGTGCGGCACCGACATCCACATTTACTTAGGCCATCAGGACCGCCGCATCGACATGCCCCAAGTCATCGGCCACGAGATGTCGGGGCGGATCGCCGAAGTCGGAGCCGACGTCGCCGGCTGGGCCATAGGCGATCCGGTCGTAGTGCGTCCCTTAGAGGCTTGCGGCGCCTGTGCCGCTTGCAACGCCGGCAATGGCCATATCTGCCAACACCTAAATTTCATCGGCATCGACAGCCCGGGGGCCTTCCAAAGGTCGTGGACTGTACCCGCCCATACGCTGCACCGCCTGCCGGACGACATGCCGCTGACGCTGGGGGCCCTAGTCGAGCCGCTGGCGGTCGCCTGCCACGATGTGCGCTTGGGCGAGGTCGGGCCGGGCGAGAAGGTGGTGGTAATCGGCGGCGGGCCGATCGGTCTGCTCAATGCCCTGGTGGCGCAACACGCCGGGGCCGCGGTGCGGGTCGCCGAGGTCAACGCCTATCGGCTGCAAGCGGCACGCGCGCTGGGGCTAGAAACCGTCCATCCACTCAAAGAGGACTTGGTCGCCTACGTCGAATCCTGGACCGATGGCGCCGGGGCCGACGCCGTTTTTGAAGTCTCCGGCTCAGCGGCTGGGGCCGAGGTGATGACTCAGCTCGCCAAGGTGCGGGGGCGAATTGTGGTGGTGGCGATTTTTGCCGACGCGCCCCAAGTCGATCTCTTTCAATTCTTCTGGCGCGAGTTAAAAATGTGCGGCGTGCGCGTGTACGAACCCGCAGACTACGACCGCGCCATCGAACTAGCGGCCAGCGGCGCATTGCCATTAAACAAACTGATTACCGAACACCTTCCCTTAGACGCGCTACCCGACGCCTTCGCCCGACTGGCCGCCGGCACGGACGCGGTCAAAATTCTAATCGACACCCAAGGGGCATAATAAGCATGGGCATTTTGGATCTTTTTAAGCTCGACGGCCAAACCGCGCTGGTCACCGGATGTCGCCGCGGCATCGGGCGCGGATTTGCGCAAGCATTGGCTGAGGCCGGCGCCGATATCGTCGGCGTCAGCGCCTCGCTAGAACCAGACTCGGCAGTCGGCCAAGACATTGCCGAGCGCGGCAAGCACTTCACAGGCTACGCCTGCGATTTCAGCGACCGGGAGGCGGTTCGCGCCTTTGTCGAGCAGGTCAACGCCGAAGTCGGGCCTATCGACATTCTCATCAACAACGCCGGCACCATCCGGCGCGCCCCGGCTGAAGAACACGGCGACGCAGACTGGGACCACGTCATCGAGGTCAACTTAAACGCGCAGTTCGTACTGGCGCGAGAATTCGGCCAGCAGATGCTAGCCCGCGGCGGCGGCAAAATTGTCTTTACCGCTTCGGTGCTGACCTTTCAAGGCGGCATCACCGTGCCGGGCTACGCGGCGGCCAAGGGCGGCATCGGGCAGCTAACGATGGCGCTGGCCAACGAATGGGCCGGTCGCCGAGTCAACGTCAATGCCATTGCCCCCGGCTATATCGCCACCGATAACAATCAGGCCCTGCGCGATGACCCGCAGCGCAACCAACAGCTACTCGTGCGGATTCCAGCCGGCCGCTGGGGTACGCCAGACGACTTAAAAGGCGCGGTGGTATGGCTGTCGTCGCGTGCAGCCGACTACGTGCACGGGGCCACTGTGCTCGTCGATGGCGGGTGGATGGGCCGCTGAGATGGAAGCCGCTGGCCTCTTGGCATTTTGGGGCAAGACGCCGCGTAGTTGCGGCATTTCCAATGATACCACCTACAAGCCTGTCCTGCATCATCTAATAGATGTCGCCGCTGTCGCCTTGCGATGGCAGCAATTGAATTCTACCCGTCTTGAGCGCGAGGCCGCTTTACTGAAAGTGAGTCCAGAGTGCTTAGCCAAAATCGCGGCTTTTCTGGCTGGCGTCCACGATCTCGGCAAATTTTCACGCAGTTTTCAGGCGAAGGTACCCGAATTGTGGCCAGAGCAAGTTCTTGGCCCGAGGAGAAAGGTTCCCGACCGCCCTCATTGGCGCAACACGGCTATCCTTCTCAGGGCCGAGCCAATCGCCCAAGAGTTCGCCAACCTATTCCCCAGCATCCCTTACGATCTAGCGCCGATCCTTGCTGCTATTGCGGGACACCACGGACAACCACCCAAAGGACTCGACGAAGTAAACGCCGATCCAAAGAAAGCCTGGCGCGACCAGCAGCTTGGCGAGGAATGCGTGGACGCGGCTCATACTGCCTTTTGTATGATCCGGAACCTAATAGAGCCGCTGCCGCTATCGTCTCTCGAAAAGCAGAAACAGGTGGCGCAGTGGTCTTGGCGCTTGTCAGGGCTCGTCACATTGGCCGACTGGGTCGGTTCGGACGCTGATTACTTCTCTTTTGAATCGGTCGATACGAGGCTGGAAAACTATTGGGACTGGGCACTTACTCAGGCCGAAGAAGCCCTAGCGAATAAAGGGCTACTCGCCCAATCCCCTAAGTCCCATCCGAACTATGCTAGTTTCGCGCCGCAAGCTGCCGCCCGTCCAAGACCCATGCAGCAACTAGCGGAACAAATACCGCTCAAGGATGGAGCGCAGTTGTTCATCCTCGAAGACACTACCGGAGCCGGCAAAACAGAAGCGGCCCTAATGCTCGCCGCCCGGATGATGGCCGCCGGCAAGGGCGAGGGCCTGTACTTTGCGCTGCCCACTATGGCAACAGCCAATGCCATGTACGAGCGCCTAGCTACAACATACCAGAAGCTGTTTGAACCTACAGCAGCCCCTTCCCTGGTCTTGGCGCACGGCCAATCACAGCTATCTGAGGCGTTCTGCGCCATCGTCAACGCCACGGACATGGCCAATGGCGGCGAGGATGAAACCACATCCGCTCTTTGCGCCCAATGGCTTGCTGATGACCGTCGGAAAGCCTTTTACACAGATGTCGGAGCCGGGACCATTGACCAAGCCTTTCTCTCAATCCTCCCCAAAAAACATCTAACCTTGCGTCAATACGGGCTGGCTGGTCGCATCCTCATCGTCGATGAGGCCCATTGCTTCGACACCTATATGGGCGAAGAACTTTCCGCATTACTAGAACTGCACGCCCAAAATGGCGGATCGGCTATCGTACTCTCGGCAACCTTGTCGCAGGAACAGCGGCGAGCTATGGCAGAGGCGTTTGCCAAGGGGCTCGGCCTGCGCGACCCGGACTGTCTGAGCGATCAACTATGCAGTACGGCGTACCCGATGATCGCCTCGGTCGCACTCGTCGGTGTAGCGGAATGCGAATCGGGATTTGATCCGGCGTTGCGCCGCCGCGTAGCCGTAGAACGCCTGCCTGACCGAAAGATCGCCGCGACACAGGCCCTCGCCGCGGCCAAAGAAGGAGCGGCCGTGCTGGTCCTCTGTAACGCAGTAGATGAGGCCATTGACGTGTATAATTCGCTCGCCGGTCAAGTGGAATCCCCGAATCGCGTTCACCTGTTCCACGCTCGTTTTGCCCAAAGCGATAGGCAGGCCATAGAAAAAAATGTACTGCGCCGATTCGGGCGCGATGCTGAGGCAGCAAGTCGAACAGGCCACATCCTCGTGGCCACGCAGGTGGTTGAGCAAAGCCTTGACCTCGATTTTGATCTCGTCATCTCAGACCTGGCACCCGTGGATCTTATCATCCAGCGGGCCGGACGGCTGTGGCGGCATTTGGACCGGCGGCCACCGGAAAGCCGCCCACTAGAGAGGCCCCAAATCCTCGTGGTCTCGTCAGACCCCGATGCAGTAGAAGACGAAAACTGGCTTGAAACAGCACTCGGCAAGGCGGCTTGGGTATATCAACACGCTGGCGTGATGTGGCGCAGTGCCAAGGTGCTGTTCGATGCCGGACACATTGACACACCGGAATGTTTGCGCCCGTTGATCGAGCGCGTTTACGCCAATAAGGATGTGCCATCAGCTCTCGAAGAAAAGCAGATCGAGGACGAAGGGAAGGAAATGGGAAGCCGCTCGCTGGGCCAATTTAACGTTGTTAATCTGCAAGATGGCTACGGCAGCCTACCAATAGATTTAAGCGGCACAGAGGACATAGGCACCCGACTAGGCGAGCCGACTGTCACATTGCGCTTGGCTCGTTTGGAACAAGGGCGTATTGTCCCATGGTGTATAGCCGATAGCGATTTAACGACGACTTGGGCCTTGTCCGAAATCCGGGTGCGGGAAAAATTTCTCGCTGGAGCGGTGCCGCCCTCCGAGGACCAAGCCCTGCACGATCAGGCAAAAATCGACTGGCCGAAGTGGGAACACGAGATGCTGATTGCTGTCGTAGAAGACGATGGGACGATGCGATTGGAAGGAATAGAGAGCAGTTTTAGGTATTCTTCAGAAAAAGGCATGTTCCGTGATGATTGATACCAATTGCACATATCTGGACTGTGTGTACTATATATAGAATAATAGCTGATTATTTTCCCCCGCAATGAGGTCGCGCATGAATGGAAGACGAATCAGCAACGAGTTAGTCGGCATCCTAGCAGTCGGTGCAGCTTTGGCTGGCCTGACACTGGCACTCAATGGAGGTCTTGAGGCGCAAATCGAACGGCTCGATGGACGAATTGACCGCATTGAGACCCAGATGCACTCAACCAATGAGCGTCTGGCACGCTTGGAAGGTCGCATTGAGGGGCTGCTATTTGGCAGCAAACCGACCATCGGCTAGCAATGCAGAGCGGACACCATAAGTAAACATCCAACTTCGCATATGCCCCCTTCTTTTCGGGCCGCATGAAGTAAACCGCGTTCCCCGTACACACGGGGATGAACCATAGTATGCCGTAGGCTAATGTGTTCCCCGCACACGCGGGGATGAACCGTTCTTTCCCGAACATGGTGTTGTCTGGGTCATGTGTTCCCCGCACACGCGGGGATGAACCGCAACGAGAAGAGAGTTGACAAGACTACGAAAATCTTTTATTATTCTTTCATTATGTAGTAAGCCGTAGGTTAAAAATTTTCTAAAGAGGAGTTTCACCTATGACTTTCAACTTGCTCAGCGATCCCTTTTTCCCGGTCGTCATGCAATCTGGTGCCCGGAGATGGCTCGCCTTTGCCGATTTGGCGTCTGGCGAAGAAGACTACCCGGTCGAGTTCAATTGGCCGCGCCCAGACTTCAACATGGCCAGTTTCGAGTTCTGCATCGGCGTAATCTCACTGGCTTTCGACATCCGCGACGAGGACGATTGGAAGGAGCTTTGGACTACTCCGCCAGATCGACATACGCTCGCCACCAAGCTCGCTCCTTTTATCCACGCCTTCAATCTCAACGGCGAAGGGCCGCGCTTCCTACAGGACTATGCCCCCCTGCAAGGCGGCGAAACCCGCATTGAATTTCTGCTCATTGACACCCCTGGGCAAAACGGCCAGCGCAAAAATTCGGATCTCCTGACGCACCGCGATCGCTACGCCGCCCTCGGCCTGCCGGCTGCGGCCATGACACTGTACACCTTGCAAGCCTACGCGCCGTCCGGCGGTTCAGGGAATCGCACCTCTATGCGCGGCGGCGGTCCCCTGACGGCGCTGGTCATTCCAGCGGAGCAGGATAGTGATCTATCTATGCCCTTATGGCGCAAAATTTTTGCCAATGTAGGGCACTGCGCTCGCCTAAAAGACAGCGATTTACCCAAGGCTCTCCCTTGGCTGGCCCCAACGCTCACATCGGAAAACGACCGCACCGTGTCTGAGGCTGAAGCCCACCCCTTGCAGGCATACTTTGGGATGCCGCGCCGCATCCAGCTAGCCTTTTCCAGTGAGCCGGGGCTCTGCGACATGACCGACTGGCAAGGACCGCTGGTCACCGGATTCGTCCAGAAGCCCTACGGCACAAATTACGGGCTATGGCAGCATCCGCTGACGCCCTATCGCCGCCAGAAAGAGGCCGAGGAGCCGTATTCGACCAAGCCAAAATCGGGACGCTTTGGCTACCGCGACTGGGTTGCCGTCACAGTAGGCAGCAAGGAGGGTAAGCTAGCTGAACAGCCCACAAACATCAAGCTCGCTAAGAATAATCGCTCTTATATCCTTAGCCAGAATAAACAGGCCGCCGACGCCCGCGTTCGGGTTGGCGGTTGGGCTATGAACAACATGGAAGCCATCGCCTATCTCTTCGCCGAAGAACCTTTGCATCTAGCGCAGACTGCCGACCAACAGCAAGAACTCGACGCCTGCGCCCGCAGGTTCTCCGAAGCCGCCGACCAAGCAGTCTCTCAGTTGCGGAAAGCCTTGAAAAAGGCTCTCCCCAGCGACCAGAAGGGTACCTCGAACGATAAGGGGATTCTCGACCAAGCGCGGACGGATTTTTACGCTGCCACCGAAAACTCATTCCACCGCCTGCTTGACAACCTGCTCCAAGAAATGCCCGAAAATGGTAGCTTGGCTGATCCGACCGCCTCGGCTCGGAAATGGCTAGCGATCATACGCCGCACGGCCCTTGCGACCTTTGATCGCTTAGCCCCTGTGCCCTTGCAAGACGCCGCCAAGGCCAAGGATATCGTCAACGCCTATGGCATCCTGAACGCAACCTTTGCCGGCCGCACCAAGCAGAGCAAGTTCCTATACGAAACGCTTGAACTACCCTTACCAAACAAGAACCCAAAAAAGGAGGCTGCTTAATGCAGTATGACCAAATCGCTGATACAATAATAGAGAACTGGTGGAAACCGCTTCACGCGGACTATGGAGACCGCGGAGCGCGGGCACGACTGAAGCGCTGCAAGAGCGTATTCGACGCCCTCTTAGAGCCAGAGACACACAAGCTGATCGCCGCAGTGCGTGAAAAGGGCTATGCTCGTGAGCAGACCCTCGCCGTGCTGGCCCTAACCCTTGCTAGAGTTAAGCCTGCTGAGCAACCGGCCCGTTTCCTCAAATTTGCCACCGTCTTGGGACATACGCGGGACGGTTCCATTCCCAGCGGCGACGCTCGCCCGCGCCTGTCGTCCATGCGCTTTAGTGCGCTGCTCAGGGCTGGCGCGGATGAAGACCGATTTGCCCAAGCCTTGCGTCGGGCCTTGGCGATCTTGGGCGACGTACCCTTTAACGTGCGCGGCTTTGTCCGCGACATCCTATTCTTCAACGATCAGACCCGGCAAAGGTGGACCTTTGACTACTATCACACGCCCCGGGCTGAAACAACCCAATCCCAAAAGGAGACTCAACTATGAGCCGCTTCGTACAAATGCACATTCTGACAGCCTATCCTCCGTCTAACCCCAACCGGGACGACCTCGGCCGTCCCAAGACCGCCGTCATCGGCGGTGTATCGCGCATGCGTATTTCCAGCCAGGCGCTTAAACGGGCCATCCGCACGGACGACGCTTTCCGAGCGACCCTGACGGGGAAGCTAGGAGAGCGCACCCAACGCATGGGCGACAAAGTGCGCTCGCATCTGCTTGAACAGGGCGCATCAGAGGACAAGGCACTCGAAATCGCAAAAAACATCGCTGCCCTGTTCGGAAAAATAAAAAAGGAAAAAGACGCGAATCCGGCCTATACTGAACAGCTAGCCTTCATCTCGCCGGAGGAACGCGCTGCTGCATTCGACTTGGCAGAAAAGGCACTGCGCGGGGAAACTTTACCAAAGGAAAAGGAACTGGTAAAACAGGTCCTAAACACCGCTGACGGAGCTGTGGACATCGCCATGTTCGGGCGCATGTTAGCTGACAACCCCGAATTCAACCGCGATGCCGCCGTACAAGTGGCGCATGCTTTTACCACCAACCGAGTCGATATCGAAGATGATTACTACACGGCTGTTGACGACCTGAAGACCTCGGAAGAGGATGCAGGCGCAGGCTTCATCAGCGAGGCTGGTTTCGGTGCTGGTGTTTTCTATCTCTATATCTGTGTAAACCGAGAACTGCTGCTAAAGAACCTTTCGGGTGATACGGATCTGGCAGGCCGTGCGCTCTCTGCTCTTGTACGTGCGGCGGCGACCGCCTCGCCCTCTGGCAAGAAAAACAGCTTCGCCAATCACGTACGCGCCGAATACCTATTGCTGGAGTGCGGCGATGGCCAACCTCGCAGCTTGGCCAGTGCCTTCACCAAGCCAGTAGGAGCGGGCAACCAACTCGCAGACTCCATAAAGGCACTCAAGAAACAGCGCACTGACTTTGAGAAGACCTACGGCAAGGACTGGAGCGACGATATCGAACTCCACATAGGCGAAGAAAACAGTGCCACGCTGGACAAACTAGCCGCCTTCGCAGCGGAAAGGCTGGAGAGTTTAACATGACGGAATGGCTAATCGTCACCCTTGCAGCACCCATGGCCAGCTTCGGTGAAGAGGCTGGCAACGTGCGACGTGGCACGGCTGACCGTCCAACGCGATCGGCCCTTTTGGGATTGGCTGGCGCGGCACTAGGTATTGATCGAGCCGATGCGACAGGGCAACGGGCACTTGCTGCCTCCTTCCGCGTTGCTACTCGTACGCTGCGTACTGGGGCATTGGTTACGGATTTTCACACCTATCAGTCGCTGCCCTCAGCTAAAGGCCGTCCGCACACTAGAGGGGAGGCACTTTCCCACCCCTTACACCTTGCAACGAGTATCACCCAGCGCGAGTACCGCACAGATGTACGCTATCAAGCCGCTTACCGAGCGGTCTCAGGAGGACGATACTCGTTGCAGAATCTCAAGGCTGGTTTCAATAAACCAGCTTATACATTGTATTTAGGGCGCAAATCTTGCCCTCTGTCGCACCCGCTAGCACCGGAGATCATTGAGGTGGAAGCGGTTATTGATGCGTTCAAACGCCATAGCAATGAGCCAAATGGCCTAATCGCCGTGGAGGATCGAGCAGACCTTGGCCCGATCGACGCCCCATTGCGGCTGCGACTACGCATGGACGAACCAGGCGATCGCACGAGTTGGCAGTTTGAGCAACGGCGTGAATACGAATACGTTCCTAGCGACCGAGAGGAGACTTCGCAATGAATGCACAGCTTTACTTTTCACGCCTTACCCTTAGGCGCGACGCCGCCAACATCGCCCCTTTAATTCAAGAACTTCAGCCTTTTAATTCGTCTGACCGTCTCGTGATGGACCATAAACTTCTCTGGACAGTCATTCCGCCAGATGTGCGTACTGAGGTAGAGCGACGCCGGGCTGCCGGTACGCCGCAATCCGCATTTCTTTGGCGGGCTGACCGCCAGCGTGGTCGGTACTACCTTCTCGGCCCCAAGCCGTTGGAGGAATCGCCCTTCTTCACTATCGAGACCAAGCCTTTCAGGCCAAAACTCTCACCCGGAGACCGGCTAGCGTTCGACCTGCGCCTCAACGCCACGGTTGACCGGAAAGTTTTTCACTCACACGGGGATAAGCCAGCTATACGGCAGCGCTGCGATATCGCCATGGACTTACTTAAAAATGCCCCACGGACAAGCGAGGATGAGCCCCTCAACCGCGCTAAGTTTCGGATGCAGTTTGCCCAAAAGGCAGCCGACGACTGGCTATCGACGCGGGCCGAAGAAGGCGGATTCTGCCTTGATACACTGAGGCTCGAAGGCTATCGCGCCGAGCGTTTTGCACGGCGCGGCGGAAAATTCGGCACGTTGGGCATATTCGACCTCAAAGGAGCCTTGACTATAACCGATCCTAACTCGTTTCTCGCTCGCCTTCGGCAAGGCTTCGGGCGCGGCAAGGCGTTTGGTTGTGGACTAATGCTCATAAAGAGGGTCGCTTAATGACTAGCCCTATTGCGATGCCGGGTGCCCCACCCCCCAAACCAATCCCTATAAAAGACCGCACATCCATCGTTTTTGTAGAAAAAGGTCAACTCGACGTGATTGACGGGGCTTTTGTGCTCGTAGATGCAAACGGGGTGCGGACGCACATTCCCGTCGGCGGGCTCGCTTGTATAATGCTCGAACCGGGTGCTCGGGTTAGTCACACTGCAGTGGCACTCGCCGCCCGAGTTGGCACGTTGCTGATATGGGTGGGCGAAGCCGGAGTGCGCCTGTACGCGGCTGGCCAACCCGGCGGTGCCCGATCTGACCGCCTCTTGTGGCAGTGCCGCCTCGCCCTTGACCCCGACGCCCGCCTAAAGGTCGTGCGGCGGATGTATCAGATTCGGTTCGGCGAGCGAGCACCGCAGCGCCGTTCTATCGAACAACTTCGCGGCATTGAGGGGGCACGGGTGCGGACGCTTTATGAGAATTTCGCCCGGCAATTTGGAGTGCCATGGAAAAGGCGCAGCTACAATCCTGCGGATTGGGATTTCTCCGATGTGCCCAACCGCTGCCTCTCGTCAGCAACGGCCTGTCTCTACGGGATTACAGAAGCCGCTGTGCTCGCGGCTGGATATGCCCCAGCCGTTGGCTTTTTGCATACAGGCAAGCCCCTCTCCTTCGTATATGACATTGCCGATTTATTTAAATTTGAAACAGCGGTACCAGTAGCGTTTCGCATTGCAGGACAGTACGCTAAGGGGCGATTGGGTGCCGCCGAACCGGGCCGCGAGGTGCGCTTGGCATGTCGAGATACGTTCCGCAAGACCAAACTACTTAAGCAGCTAATTCCAACCATAGGAGAAGTGCTTTCGGCAGGGGAATTGGAGCCTCCCAAGCCGCCGGAAGATGCGGTAGAACCGGCCTTTGTTGATCCACCTGCAAGCGGAGATGAGGGGCATAGAGGATGATGGTAGTAGTAACCAATAATGTGCCACCGCGCCTGCGGGGCCGGCTCGCGGTTTGGTTGCTGGAAATCCGGGCCGGGGTCTATATCGGCAACTATTCGGCAAAGACCCGCGCTATGATCTGGGACAATGTATGCGAGCTAATCGGTGATGGCGATGCCGTGATTGCTTGGACTGCACCTAATGACGCTGGGTTTGAGTTTGAGACTTTTGGT
Source organism: Candidatus Latescibacterota bacterium (assembly GCA_965221515.1). Taxonomy (GTDB): domain Bacteria; phylum Latescibacterota; class UBA2968; order UBA8231; family UBA8231. The sequence goes on along the minus strand of OZ244897.1, from coordinate 76,436 downwards.
ACAAATCGTCGGGTACCTGTAGATTTTGATGGTCTTCGCCTCGTATCTTTTTTGCCAGATACAGGGCCAGAATCGTCGGTAGCATTTTCACGCAATACGTAACCCAAACTGTCACAGTCAATTACGATTAAGTATGTTCCCCGCATACGCGGGGATGAACCGGGTTGGTTGCCTTCTTGATCTGGATTTGGATTATGTTCCCCGCATACGCGGGGATGAACCGAGGATGTCCTTATAGTGCCCGGTGACGCTGATATGTTCCCCGCATACGCGGGGATGAACCGATCGCCAACGGCCGAGGCAGTGCCAGCTCCAAATGTTCCCCGCATACGCGGGGATGAACCGAGTATGAGGTATGGGCCGAGACCTTCGCCGCCATGTTCCCCGCATACGCGGGGATGAACCGGTTGACAACGAACTTCCGGCCCGAATCGCTCGATGTTCCCCGCATACGCGGGGATGAACCGTCAGAGAGTTCTAGGCCCAAATCACCGAGAAAATGTTCCCCGCATACGCGGGGATGAACCGAGGTCATGGGCACCTGTCGGCGATGTCGCGGGATGTTCCCCGCATACGCGGGGATGAACCGACCGTCAGCGACACGCCGGGCCACTCGCGCTCATGTTCCCCGCATACGCGGGGATGAACCGAATCCGGCGCTATGTTCGCTTTCTCTTCGTCAATGTTCCCCGCATACGCGGGGATGAACCGTTACCACTACCTAATGCTTGAGCGGGCCAAGAATGTTCCCCGCATACGCGGGGATGAACCGACTGTATGGACGTATTCTTGCGCTTCTTCGTAATGTTCCCCGCATACGCGGGGATGAACCGTCCGGCGTCTTCTTCAGCAGCTAAAATATGTCATGTTCCCCGCATACGCGGGGATGAACCGATGAAGCGTCAAGGCAATGAGTCCGCAGTAGGATGTTCCCCGCATACGCGGGGATGAACCGACGCAGATAGCTTCTGCTATTGCAGCACGGCCATGTTCCCCGCATACGCGGGGATGAACCGAACTACGCACCCAACTGGGCAAGTGGAAGAGCATGTTCCCCGCATACGCGGGGATGAACCGACCAAGCGCATCAAGCGCACTTTCTACAACGAATGTTCCCCGCATACGCGGGGATGAACCGTGAGTCAATCAGAAAACAGCCCGGAGAGAGGAATGTTCCCCGCATACGCGGGGATGAACCGGGGGGGGTTCTTTATGTTTCACGCTTTGCGTTATGTTCCCCGCATACGCGGGGATGAACCGTCATTGTCAGGATCCCAGCCGCGTCGGTGGCAATGTTCCCCGCATACGCGGGGATGAACCGCGCTTGAGGCTGCGGCGTGTCTCGACGGGTAAATGTTCCCCGCATACGCGGGGATGAACCGTTGGTCGCGTCAAGGGCTGGGTATCGGTCAAGATGTTCCCCGCATACGCGGGGATGAACCGGGATACGAGCGACGATAAAGTTAGCGGCGTCTATGTTCCCCGCATACGCGGGGATGAACCGGGATTGAATAGGACTCCTCAAAATCCTGAAAAATGTTCCCCGCATACGCGGGGATGAACCGCAGGGTTCTGACAGGTGTCAGAAAGTTCGGGTATGTTCCCCGCATACGCGGGGATGAACCGTTCAACAAGCGGAAGCGAATCAGGAGCGCAACATGTTCCCCGCATACGCGGGGATGAACCGGAACCGCAAAACCATCAAAGGCATAATCGTCCATGTTCCCCGCATACGCGGGGATGAACCGGCGTCGGCTCTCGATTTCCTGATGCCGATCTTATGTTCCCCGCATACGCGGGGATGAACCGGCAGAGACCGTTGTGGAGCGTTACAGGACGTTATGTTCCCCGCATACGCGGGGATGAACCGTAGGTGGCGCGGTCGGCCTCTATGTGCTCAAGATGTTCCCCGCATACGCGGGGATGAACCGGGGCGGCTGGCCGAGTTCCGCGCCCGGCTGCGATGTTCCCCGCATACGCGGGGATGAACCGTGAGTCAGCGCGATACGCCGCAGCGCACGGCGATGTTCCCCGCATACGCGGGGATGAACCGTGAACGACCGGCTCACGCGGTCAAACGCCAAGATGTTCCCCGCATACGCGGGGATGAACCGCCAAAAACGAGATAGAGCGCGACATCCATCGGATGTTCCCCGCATACGCGGGGATGAACCGCCGTCAAGGGAAAAGAGAGGGAAAAAGAAAAAATGTTCCCCGCATACGCGGGGATGAACCGGCCGGCACGACGCCGACGATCGATATTCCGAAATGTTCCCCGCATACGCGGGGATGAACCGGGTAGCGTAATCGACTATGTCCGCCAGCGCTAATGTTCCCCGCATACGCGGGGATGAACCGTCGCGCAGCTCTGTGGCCGCGGCTTTTCGGCGATGTTCCCCGCATACGCGGGGATGAACCGGGGGGAAAGCTGGAACGGACGTTGCGCTATTTATGTTCCCCGCATACGCGGGGATGAACCGGCGCAGAGCGATTGACCGACGAAAGAAGATAAATGTTCCCCGCATACGCGGGGATGAACCGCATTTTGTTCCCTTCTGGCGGAATCCACCCAAATGTTCCCCGCATACGCGGGGATGAACCGAATTTCAGCCTATCCAGGCCGAAAAAATCTGGATGTTCCCCGCATACGCGGGGATGAACCGCTGTCAAGAGGAAAAAGAAAAAGCCCGCCAGCATGTTCCCCGCATACGCGGGGATGAACCGGCGCAAGGCCCTTTTCCACCACAAACAAGCGAATGTTCCCCGCATACGCGGGGATGAACCGTATTGAACACGCTCTCGGCGTCGGGCGGCCCGATGTTCCCCGCATACGCGGGGATGAACCGAGCATGAACGGATATTGACCGTTTTGGACGTGATGTTCCCCGCATACGCGGGGATGAACCGATCGGCTCAATATGGGTATAGAAGCGCTGAGCATGTTCCCCGCATACGCGGGGATGAACCGAGGGCGACCGTTACTTCGCCGTGATACCCTTCATGTTCCCCGCATACGCGGGGATGAACCGACCGCATGGACCGCCCCATACGAGCCATTGCCATGTTCCCCGCATACGCGGGGATGAACCGATGATGCGATTAACGAGGCGATAGACTACCTAATGTTCCCCGCATACGCGGGGATGAACCGCCGGATAGCTACGACGCTTGCCCCGTCGCTTTATGTTCCCCGCATACGCGGGGATGAACCGTTCAACAAGCGGAAGCGCGGAAGGCGCGCAGCATGTTCCCCGCATACGCGGGGATGAACCGCATTTTGCTGCCTCCTCGCAGAATCCACCCAAATGTTCCCCGCATACGCGGGGATGAACCGACGAGATCGCCGCGGAGTATCTGGCGGGCGGTATGTTCCCCGCATACGCGGGGATGAACCGAGGATAGGCGGTTGTGGCCTGATCATGCACGGATGTTCCCCGCATACGCGGGGATGAACCCGAATAAAAGCCAACCCAGCGGCGAAATCGCCTATGTTCCCCGCATACGCGGGGATGAACCGAAATACCAAACAGCGGCTGCCAGAGCCGCTAAATGTTCCCCGCATACGCGGGGATGAACCGCCGCCGCTTTGGTCGCACCAGAGAGCGCAGGCATGTTCCCCGCATACGCGGGGATGAACCGGTATCACGCCAGGCAGTTAGAGCTTGATGTTAATGTTCCCCGCATACGCGGGGATGAACCGTCATCATGCGACTTTAGAGCTTCGATATACTGATGTTCCCCGCATACGCGGGGATGAACCGGCAAAAGATTGGGTTTCTGGTAGTGATTCAGAATGTTCCCCGCATACGCGGGGATGAACCGCCAATAGTTGACGCTGCTTTTCTAGCAACTCAATGTTCCCCGCATACGCGGGGATGAACCGGCCGCCCTAATGCGATCTAAGGCTCAACACCTATGTTCCCCGCATACGCGGGGATGAACCGACCAATCGCTCCCGGGGTTCAAACTGCCTTTCATGTTCCCCGCATACGCGGGGATGAACCGCCCTCCGCGATATGTTCGGCGGTTATGGTTACATGTTCCCCGCATACGCGGGGATGAACCGCAGATCAACTTGATGCCGATTAATGACGAAATATGTTCCCCGCATACGCGGGGATGAACCACCTCGGGACTCCGCAGCATCCGCGAGGTGCCCATGTTCCCCGCATACGCGGGGATGAACCGCTGGTCAGCCATAGCCCCCGCCATGAAGGTGCATGTTCCCCGCATACGCGGGGATGAACCGACCGCCACACCGCGCCGTGTCTCTTTCTGTTTATGTTCCCCGCATACGCGGGGATGAACCGAATTATGCGGCAATTCCGCCGCGCCAAAATAAATGTTCCCCGCATACGCGGGGATGAACCGCAAGAAAAGATCGGCATCAGGAAACCGAGACCATGTTCCCCGCATACGCGGGGATGAACCGGCCGCCTCCTGACGATGATTTGCCTTTTTAGGATGTTCCCCGCATACGCGGGGATGAACCGTCTTAGGTCTTATCGATCCGTTTGATTCGAGTATGTTCCCCGCATACGCGGGGATGAACCGGTCGCCTTTATATTGTCTCGGCATGGGTATCCATGTTCCCCGCATACGCGGGGATGAACCGACGAACTTGAGGAATTGAAATAATGCACGAAAATGTTCCCCGCATACGCGGGGATGAACCGGCTTGCAAGCATCGCAACAACCAACTCCGCTGATGTTCCCCGCATACGCGGGGATGAACCGCCACCAGAAAGGCCCACAATGCCACGTGAGTAATGTTCCCCGCATACGCGGGGATGAACCGGCGGCGCGTCAACTTGGTTGCTTTGTCCATTGATGTTCCCCGCATACGCGGGGATGAACCGCTGCATGACAGCGAGATTGCCGGCCGTATCCAATGTTCCCCGCATACGCGGGGATGAACCGACCGCGTTGTCATAGGAGACACCGAAAGCATCATGTTCCCCGCATACGCGGGGATGAACCGTTTAGAATTACGCCAGAGACTTTAAAGCAAGGATGTTCCCCGCATACGCGGGGATGAACCGATGGTTGGGAGGTTGGGCGACTGATACCGTAGATGTTCCCCGCATACGCGGGGATGAACCGGGCAAGGGGCGCAAGGGGCGGCCCATTCTATTATGTTCCCCGCATACGCGGGGATGAACCGGGTTTTTCCGGGCCGACGCCATCCCTGATACTATGTTCCCCGCATACGCGGGGATGAACCGCCGTGATCTTTGATATGCTCTTTAATCGCGCTATGTTCCCCGCATACGCGGGGATGAACCGGGGTTCGTTATGACTATTTTAATAGCAAAGCAATGTTCCCCGCATACGCGGGGATGAACCGAAACGGGCCAACGATGATTGGCACGGGTAGCCATGTTCCCCGCATACGCGGGGATGAACCGAATTCTCAACTCCTCCAGTTGAGGGCTGCCCTATGTTCCCCGCATACGCGGGGATGAACCGTATGTCCACTATCACACCTTAGAAGGTGTCGGATGTTCCCCGCATACGCGGGGATGAACCGCATGAGCATAACCGTATCGCTTTCGGCTTTAAATGTTCCCCGCATACGCGGGGATGAACCGGGCTACAGCGTGTATGGGGATTTAGTTGAGGAATGTTCCCCGCATACGCGGGGATGAACCGAGCAGCAGCACGTCGTCCAGTTCGTCGGGTGGATGTTCCCCGCATACGCGGGGATGAACCGTCGGCGGACGGTGTTACCGCTGGTGCGGCCAAATGTTCCCCGCATACGCGGGGATGAACCGCCAACTCCGCAACAGATGCCCTCAACTTTGGCATGTTCCCCGCATACGCGGGGATGAACCGGCTGACCTGACGGCGACAGCCTGCGCGTGGGTATGTTCCCCGCATACGCGGGGATGAACCGCCGACGACGACGCGCCGACCGATAGCCTCGTTATGTTCCCCGCATACGCGGGGATGAACCGCGCGACGAAAAAGCCTGCGGTCGCCCTTGTACATGTTCCCCGCATACGCGGGGATGAACCGCTGCACTCAGACGCTATTATGGTTATATGTTCATGTTCCCCGCATACGCGGGGATGAACCGCGCTCCGACGGCCACTTCAAGCGGCGCGAGGGATGTTCCCCGCATACGCGGGGATGAACCGCCCGAACAGATTGCGACCAAGGGCTATGCCGTATGTTCCCCGCATACGCGGGGATGAACCGGCCGCCAACCCCGCCCCACCTGTTGCGGTTACATGTTCCCCGCATACGCGGGGATGAACCGACAACGGCATACACTGCGTGTTTGGACACTATATGTTCCCCGCATACGCGGGGATGAACCGGGCTTGGGCCGCGGCCTAAAAAGTGTGGGCACATGTTCCCCGCATACGCGGGGATGAACCGGCAAATGACGCGCCGCGCCGTGAAGGCCGTAAATGTTCCCCGCATACGCGGGGATGAACCGCCCAGCGCGGAGCAGATGCGCCTTGCACTGTCATGTTCCCCGCATACGCGGGGATGAACCGCCCGAACAGATTACGAACAAGGGTTACGGCTGATGTTCCCCGCATACGCGGGGATGAACCGCCCTTATACTCTATGCTCATGCGAACCGGATTATGTTCCCCGCATACGCGGGGATGAACCGGCCACTTGTCCGCCGAGGATTGGGAGCACGTCATGTTCCCCGCATACGCGGGGATGAACCGGTGCGCGGTAAGGTGAACGAAGATCGTCAGCAATGTTCCCCGCATACGCGGGGATGAACCGTCAGCCCGCAACTGGCGAAGCTCAATAAGAGAATGTTCCCCGCATACGCGGGGATGAACCGCCTTTTTATAAAGGCCCGGAGGTCTGCTTTTGATGTTCCCCGCATACGCGGGGATGAACCGGCCATCGACCAGCGCTCCTTTATCTAACACAAATGTTCCCCGCATACGCGGGGATGAACCGGGTTGATGATACGGAGGTCCATCTGCTGCTGAATGTTCCCCGCATACGCGGGGATGAACCGTAAATTCCATTCTTGATCAACTTCAACCGTTTATGTTCCCCGCATACGCGGGGATGAACCGTCTCATTATTCGTTTCCCTTTCTGGTTAGTTGATGTTCCCCGCATACGCGGGGATGAACCGGCGCTTGTTATCCTCGAAAAGTCCCGTTCTGAATGTTCCCCGCATACGCGGGGATGAACCGCGCTTCGCACCTCGCGTGATGACCAGTGGTCTATGTTCCCCGCATACGCGGGGATGAACCGCACTCTTTCAAAGCCCGCGCCGGAGAGGAATTATGTTCCCCGCATACGCGGGGATGAACCGACGGCATGCTTCATGCTTTGCATCGGGGCGATATGTTCCCCGCATACGCGGGGATGAACCGGTAACGAACAAGCTATCAAAATCCGCAAAGCGATGTTCCCCGCATACGCGGGGATGAACCGATGCGGGTGAGCCATTGGACGCCTTTCCAGGTATGTTCCCCGCATACGCGGGGATGAACCGCGTCATACTGGTTGCCATCGCATGGATAGTACATGTTCCCCGCATACGCGGGGATGAACCGACCACCTGCATGGACTGCCCCGACATGGGCTTATGTTCCCCGCATACGCGGGGATGAACCGCATGGGGTCGAGGCGTTCTTCTCGCAAAGCAAATGTTCCCCGCATACGCGGGGATGAACCGAAGGTTCGCCCTTGTTGATATGGTCTTGGGTTATGTTCCCCGCATACGCGGGGATGAACCGCCAACGCAAGCACACCCCGACGGCTGCTCGATATGTTCCCCGCATACGCGGGGATGAACCGTTCCCATAAAGTGCTCCTTGCGCGGTTGGGCTATGTTCCCCGCATACGCGGGGATGAACCGGGTTTTGACGACGGGGCTAATGGTACTTTTATATGTTCCCCGCATACGCGGGGATGAACCGACCAAGCTACCCACCGTCGAGCATGTCCAGGGATGTTCCCCGCATACGCGGGGATGAACCGTAGTAGGCGGGGGGACTTTTTAAGGGGGGGCAATGTTCCCCGCATACGCGGGGATGAACCGCGTCAATAGCGTCTTTGTTGGGCTATTGGGCCATGTTCCCCGCATACGCGGGGATGAACCGCCAAAACCCACTAGCGTAACAATTCGTAAGTGATGTTCCCCGCATACGCGGGGATGAACCGATTTAGGCCACGTTGACCGCACTCCCCTATCGATGTTCCCCGCATACGCGGGGATGAACCGAAATGGACAATTACTGTCTTCATCTTGAGACCATGTTCCCCGCATACGCGGGGATGAACCGCCAGCCCGATATAATCGGCCTCTTGCTCTATGATGTTCCCCGCATACGCGGGGATGAACCGGAGGCTACCTTATGCGTAGTCAGGGACGCCGCATGTTCCCCGCATACGCGGGGATGAACCTCCCTGAGTGCCTGTGCGACGAAGATATTGCGGATGTTCCCCGCATACGCGGGGATGAACCGGCCGGGTTTTTCTTAGACTTTTCCAAGCCCGTATGTTCCCCGCATACGCGGGGATGAACCGGCGACGAGATATACAAGACGACCGCTCAGGCGATGTTCCCCGCATACGCGGGGATGAACCGACAGGCCGACTTTACCAGCGTCTTGAGCGAGAATGTTCCCCGCATACGCGGGGATGAACCGCTCACGCCGCCTTAACTTCCTAACCAACACACATGTTCCCCGCATACGCGGGGATGAACCGACTACTACTTCGTTGATTACCGGCGGCCTAACATGTTCCCCGCATACGCGGGGATGAACCGAGAAGCGGCGCAACGAGAAACTGGCCGCGGAGATGTTCCCCGCATACGCGGGGATGAACCGAAAATGCAGTCGTCCTCCCAACTATCGCGCTGATGTTCCCCGCATACGCGGGGATGAACCGGGCACCAAGAACGCCCTCGAATGGATGACGGGATGTTCCCCGCATACGCGGGGATGAACCGTAGTTGGTTGACGGTCAACCAGCAGACACTTTATGTTCCCCGCATACGCGGGGATGAACCGAACTGGCGGACGGTCGTCGGCGAGGGGGTGCGATGTTCCCCGCATACGCGGGGATGAACCGCGAGTATATAGGCCCGTTGCCCCTGCGTTAGAATGTTCCCCGCATACGCGGGGATGAACCGTGTTTTGGCTATGTAAACTTTGATTGTCCTATATGTTCCCCGCATACGCGGGGATGAACCGTAGCGCGGAAGATCGCCGGTTTTAGGCTTTCGATGTTCCCCGCATACGCGGGGATGAACCGTACCGCCCCTTCGTGCGTTATGCGTGAACAGCATGTTCCCCGCATACGCGGGGATGAACCGGTTTTGACCAATTTTCTCGTGGGTGCTGGTCAATGTTCCCCGCATACGCGGGGATGAACCGGAACTCGACGCCGCGCTGGCCGCGTAGTAGTTATGTTCCCCGCATACGCGGGGATGAACCGCCGTATTGCTGCCCCGACGTTTGATCCGTAAGATGTTCCCCGCATACGCGGGGATGAACCGCCGGGTCGTCATATGTGCCAAAGGCAACCGCTATGTTCCCCGCATACGCGGGGATGAACCGGTGAACAGCCTGAAACTCTTGATTGGCAATAATGTTCCCCGCATACGCGGGGATGAACCGCTCGAACAGGCTTCGCAAGCTGGCGTCCATTCATGTTCCCCGCATACGCGGGGATGAACCGCGTAACAATCACCGCCGAGCACATGCAAAAAGATGTTCCCCGCATACGCGGGGATGAACCGGCCGGGGCGCAATGCCCCGGCCCACAAATCCAATGTTCCCCGCATACGCGGGGATGAACCGACTGGGTAGAGCGCCAACAGTCAGCGCAACCTATGTTCCCCGCATACGCGGGGATGAACCGCCGAGCAACTCCGGACACAGGGAGGGGTTGGCATGTTCCCCGCATACGCGGGGATGAACCGTTGACGACCTGCTGACGGACAGACCTAGGCCTATGTTCCCCGCATACGCGGGGATGAACCGCCGCCCCCGGAAGAAAAAACGTCAAAAAGCCTATGTTCCCCGCATACGCGGGGATGAACCGCGGCATTGTGCGGGCTTAGGTCAATAGTTGACATGTTCCCCGCATACGCGGGGATGAACCGAGACTGTGTCACCTGCGGTAATACGCCGACGGATGTTCCCCGCATACGCGGGGATGAACCGTGCTCGATCTCCATGACTTGGCTCGTATTAAAATGTTCCCCGCATACGCGGGGATGAACCGTAGGAAAACGCAAGAGACACATAATCCAAAGCATGTTCCCCGCATACGCGGGGATGAACCGGCCCGTATGGCATGGCGAGAAACCCGCCCCGAATGTTCCCCGCATACGCGGGGATGAACCGCGTTATCCGTCCTGTGCTGGCTTGTGTGTCGTATGTTCCCCGCATACGCGGGGATGAACCGTCTTGCCCCTTTTCGTCAAGAAATGCCGATTGATGTTCCCCGCATACGCGGGGATGAACCGGCCTGATAATGTGGCATACCGTAGCACTCAAGATGTTCCCCGCATACGCGGGGATGAACCGCGCATAGGAAAACCAAAATCAATATCACCAGAATGTTCCCCGCATACGCGGGGATGAACCGTCTCGATAAGCGAACGAATATCAGAGGAACGAATGTTCCCCGCATACGCGGGGATGAACCGAATTGGGAACACGCAACCGAACAGATGCTGGAATGTTCCCCGCATACGCGGGGATGAACCGGCGGCGCATTTGTCCAATGCCTGAGCAAGCCCATGTTCCCCGCATACGCGGGGATGAACCGGGCACAACGAACTCGGCGCGGATAGCCTACTGATGTTCCCCGCATACGCGGGGATGAACCGGTGTCGTTTTGGGCCAGTTCGCGCAGTTTTTCATGTTCCCCGCATACGCGGGGATGAACCGGGCGTATCAGGCTCGGCCAGTGCGCCTCAGCCATGTTCCCCGCATACGCGGGGATGAACCGCTGCTCAGAGAGAGAATCGGCTTTACGCTCTAATGTTCCCCGCATACGCGGGGATGAACCGACTTACGGGTGTCCCTCGAATTGCCGTGTTAGATGTTCCCCGCATACGCGGGGATGAACCGGCGTTGAGGTGTCGGTTGGAGGTAGCTCAGGCATGTTCCCCGCATACGCGGGGATGAACCGGTTTGATAATACGGAGGTCCATCTGCTGCTGAATGTTCCCCGCATACGCGGGGATGAACCGCCGAAAAGCCGGAACCGCTGATCGCAAACCGGATGTTCCCCGCATACGCGGGGATGAACCGGTCGCATCCAGTCGGAGATTCTCAAAAATGATATGTTCCCCGCATACGCGGGGATGAACCGGGAAAGGCGCGGTTAATCGCGCCGCCGGTGATATGTTCCCCGCATACGCGGGGATGAACCGGCATACAAGTTGACGATATGCGAGGCCAAGGCATGTTCCCCGCATACGCGGGGATGAACCGGGGATTGACCTATGTTGCGAGTTTATGAAGAAATGTTCCCCGCATACGCGGGGATGAACCGTTTTTCGCGCCAACGACGGTCTGCCTCAGTCTATGTTCCCCGCATACGCGGGGATGAACCGAAAGGCTAAAACATGCGTACAGGTCGGGAGTTATGTTCCCCGCATACGCGGGGATGAACCGCGGCTTGCCTTTTGCGCCGTTTTTATGGCGGCATGTTCCCCGCATACGCGGGGATGAACCGGCCGCAATAATGCGCGCATTATTGGCAACTGCATGTTCCCCGCATACGCGGGGATGAACCGGCAGACGCGGTTGTCCGCGCTTTATGTGGTCGATGTTCCCCGCATACGCGGGGATGAACCGGGAGGCTTGACCAATGGAGGTTTTAGAAAAACATGTTCCCCGCATACGCGGGGATGAACCGAAGATGAGCGGATGGCTGCGTTGAGAGGAAGAATGTTCCCCGCATACGCGGGGATGAACCGTAACTTGTAAGTAGTTGAGGGCAACAACGCCCATGTTCCCCGCATACGCGGGGATGAACCGACCCACTCCCAAAAAAGCCGAGGAGTCATAAAATGTTCCCCGCATACGCGGGGATGAACCGATACGTCTTGCTATGCGAGGCGAGCGAGTAAAATGTTCCCCGCATACGCGGGGATGAACCGTCTTAGAACTTTCTGACTTTTGTTCTTTTGTGATGTTCCCCGCATACGCGGGGATGAACCGAGTTGGTCATAATTCGGTCAAGATTTTTATTCATGTTCCCCGCATACGCGGGGATGAACCGATTGCCGTTATGACCGCTACCAAACATGCCGCATGTTCCCCGCATACGCGGGGATGAACCGGTAACTACTTGGCGACGTGGCTTTGCAGTCATATGTTCCCCGCATACGCGGGGATGAACCGGCCACAAAGAAGCAAGTGGCCCCGCCCCCCGCATGTTCCCCGCATACGCGGGGATGAACCGACTTTTATCGGCGCATGAAACGCGGCATGAATATGTTCCCCGCATACGCGGGGATGAACCGTAGCTACTCGGATTAGCGGCGTGGCAATCATAATGTTCCCCGCATACGCGGGGATGAACCGCCTTACGAGACCGGCGTCGGACGTTGGCTTGAATGTTCCCCGCATACGCGGGGATGAACCGCAATCGGGGCGGCAATTGTTGAGATGCGCCGGATGTTCCCCGCATACGCGGGGATGAACCGATGCACGGCGTCGGCCTGCGGACTATTCAGCGATGTTCCCCGCATACGCGGGGATGAACCGAGTTATGACCCACGACGACTACTCCATGCCCGATGTTCCCCGCATACGCGGGGATGAACCGGAGTTACTGCGATGATGGCCCGTGCGCCCGACATGTTCCCCGCATACGCGGGGATGAACCGTCCTCGCCGAGTTGTTTGCCGATACCGTCGTAATGTTCCCCGCATACGCGGGGATGAACCGTAGGACGAAAAAGGGGCCGTTGTGTGTTTGTAATGTTCCCCGCATACGCGGGGATGAACCTCTTAAGACAAATGGCTGGTCCGGCGAATCGTCATGTTCCCCGCATACGCGGGGATGAACCGAGAGTTGGCAGCTTTTCAGTTGGGATCCTATCATGTTCCCCGCATACGCGGGGATGAACCGTATCTTCCTAGCTTGCTTGTCTGCTAGCCCTTATGTTCCCCGCATACGCGGGGATGAACCGCTCACAAAGTCTGGAGCAAGCCAACAATTGTCATGTTCCCCGCATACGCGGGGATGAACCGGGGGGCTTTTAGGGGGTCAGCCTGATTGTGCTATGTTCCCCGCATACGCGGGGATGAACCGGTCGCTCGTATGCTATGCGAACGTGCTTGCTCATGTTCCCCGCATACGCGGGGATGAACCGAGACCAGCTCGGCTGGCTTCTACCTCGGCTCGATGTTCCCCGCATACGCGGGGATGAACCGGGGGGCTTTTAGGGGGTCAGCCTGATTGTGCTATGTTCCCCGCATACGCGGGGATGAACCGGTCGCTCGTATGCTATGCGAACGTGCTTGCTCATGTTCCCCGCATACGCGGGGATGAACCGCCAGCAGTTGTCTGCTGCGTCAAATACAATCCATGTTCCCCGCATACGCGGGGATGAACCGGACGCGGACGACATGCCCGTACCGTTTAACTAACCCCAACCAAGGAGATTAACCGAGATGACTACGACTAAACAGGCCGCGGCTCACCGCGCTGCTCGCTCCGCCCTCGTCGCCGCACAGAAGGCAGTCACTAGGGCACAGAAGGCTCTCGACCGGCTCGACGAGATCGGCGCGCAGGCGGCTAAGGCATCTGCTGCGGGTCGGAAGGCCGCGGCGACGCGAGCGGCTAACAAGAAGGCCGCTGACAAGAAGGCTAAGGCATCCGCTGCCGGTCGGAAGGCCGCGGCGACGCGAGCAGCTAACAAGAAGGCCGCTGACAAGAAGGCTAAGGCATCTGCTGCGGGTCGGAAGGCCGCGGCGACGCGAGCAGCTAACAAGAATAATGTTCCCCGCATACGCGGGGATGAACCGGGGAAAGTATGAGTTATGCCATAACTTTACGGGTGTTCCCTGCGTACGCGGGGATGAACTATTGTCGGTTATTAAATAACCTCTTAGCCTTTGATGTTCCCCGCGCTCGCGGGGTTGGCATCCTGTTGTCCCTTAGCTTTTTTCTAAGTCAGTTCGCACCAGATTCAAACCCAGCTTATTCCCCCGCAAAGCGAAGCGGCGTGAGCGCAATTTTTTGATCGGGTTTTGATTCTGGGCGGTAAACAGGCACCTCGGCCGTAAAAATTTCTTGTAAAAACAATAATTTACGGCGATTTTAAAAGTTTGATCGGGTTTTGATTCTACTTTTACAGCGAACACGGCCACGCCATCGGTAGGGAGATGAACGCATGAACGACACCCGCATCCTCGCGCTGATCGACGATTTGCTGGTAGCGTCTGCCGAAACTAGCTGCGTCGAGTTCAAGGAGAACAACTTCGCGCCCTCCGCGATTGGCAAATACATCTCAGCCCTAGCCAATGCCGCTGCGCTGGCAGAGCGCGATTTCGCCTATCTGCTTTGGGGCGTGCGGGACTCGGACCACACCATAACCGGCACGCGCTTTGACCCGGATACTGCCAAACACCAAGGCCAGCCGCTGGAGTTTTGGCTGGCGCAACGGCTCAACCCAGATGTCGCGTTCCGATTTCAGGTGGTGAAGCATCCGCAAGGTCGGCTGGTTTTGCTCGAGATTCCCGCCGCAACTACCAGTCCGGTGGAATTCGACCGCACGGCCTATTGCCGAATCGGCTCGGCGAAGCCGCGCTTGGCCAATCATCCCGATCATCAAAAAGTACTCTGGAGCAAACTCCAACCCTATCTCTGGGAACGCGGCCTCGCCGCCCAGTTTCTCACCGGCGAAGCCGTACTGGCTCGCCTTGACTATGCGAGCTATTTCGACCGTATGGACCAAACCCAGCCGAGCCAGCCGCAGGGTATTCTCGAGCGATTGAGCCAAGACCAAATCATCACCTTGGATGTCGGGGGCCGCTGGAATATCACCAATCTGGGCGCGATTCTGTTCGCCAAGCACCTCGATGAGTTTGATTCGCGGCTTGCGCGTAAAGCACTGCGCTTTACGGCCTACGATGGAACAGACCGCACCGCTACAGTGACCCATCGGCACGACGAACCAAGCGGTTATGCCGTTGGCTTTGCGAAAATTGTCGAGTACATTGACCGGCTATTGCCGCGCAACGAGCAAATAGACCAAGTTGTTCGCATTGAGCAGCCGCTGTTTCCGTCTATTGCCCTCCGCGAATTGATTGCCAATGCACTCATTCACCAAGACATGACTATCACCGGGGCCGGGCCGTCAATTGAACTCTTCAGCAATCGGCTGGAGATCACTAATCCGGGTAAGCCGCTGATCAATCCCAACCGATTTATTGACTCGCCCCCGCGCTCGAGAAACGAAGCATTAGCCGCCTTCATGCGGCGCATGAAGTTTTGCGAGGAGCAAGGCACAGGTATCGACAAGGTCGTAGCGGCAGTGGAACTGTATCAGCTACCACCGCCGGATTTTCGCGCCCAAGAAGATGGGATAGAGGCAATGTGTGTAGTTCTCTTTGCGCCGCGCCGGTTTGCTGCGATGACGGTCGAAGAGCGCGTCCGGGCGTGCTATCAGCACGCTGTGTTGAAGTTTGTCAATGGAGAACAGATGAAAAACAACAGCCTGCGAGCGCGTTTGGGTATAGATCGGCGCAATGCCGCACAGGTGTCGCAGGTGATCCGGCGAGCTCGAGACCGGCAACTGATCAAAGCGGCCGATCCCGAACGCCCACAATCGGGCTACGTACCTTTTTGGGCGTGAGAGGCCCTTTCCCGCGAGGAGACTCCATGATCCGCATGGCGCAATACGGCACCAAGCACGGCCACGCCGCTGGCAAACTCAAGGCCATGCTCGACAATCCCGCAGTCGAAGTCGTCGGCCTGTACGAACCCGACGCCGAACGCCGCCGACAAGTTGCCAACCAGCAACCCTATCGGCAGGTCCGCTTCTTGGATAGCGAGGAGCAACTGCTCGGCGATAGCTCCATTGTCGCCGTCGCCTCCGAAGGCCGCAACGACGAGAGCCTAGACCAGACCGAGCGCATCGTCCAAGCCGGCAAACACGTGTGGTACGACAAGCCCGCCGGCGACGATTGGGCGCAGTGGCAGCGGGTCGTCGCAGCGGCTCGGGCCGCCGACTTGCAAGTGCAAATGGGCTTTATGCTGCGCTACCATCCCGGCTTCCACCAGATCGCCGAGTGGGCGCGGTCGGGTTTTTTGGGCAACATCTATTCGGTGCGTGCCCACATGTCCACCAACATCCCCCAGGCCGGGCGCGCAGTAATCGCCGCTGGGCACCACGGCGGCATCTTCTACGATTTGGCCGGGCACATGCTCGACCAAGTGGTGTGGATTTTGGGGCGGCCGGAGAAAGCGACGACCTTTCTGCGCAACGACACTGGCGTCGTGCCCGCGTTTGCCGACAACACGCTCGGCGTCTTTGAATACGAACGGGCCATGGCCTCGGTCGATATTGCAGCCATGGAGCCACCGCCCATGGCGCGGCGCTTTGAGGTCTATGGCCAGCGCGGCAGCGCGATTCTGCTCGAGCCTTTTGAGCCGGGCCACGCCATCCGGCTCTGCTTGACCGAAGCAGCCGACGGCTACACCGAGGGCGAGCAGATGGTGCCTTTTGCCGGAATTTCGCGGCAGGGACTCTACCAACTCGAATTGGCGTCCTTTATAAGGGTGCTCAAAGGCGAACGCGGACCCGACCGCTCGCTCGACCACGAACTCCTCGTGCAAGAAACCTTGCTGCGCGGGACTGGGCTTATCGCGGGTTGAGCCACGCTTCGGCAAGCACGCGCTTGATCGGCGGAATCGCGAGCTGAAAGTTGCGGCCCACCGGACGCGGATGCGGAAACCACTTCCACAGCAGAGCACCCACCACGCACGGCTCAGCGGCGATGGCCTCAAGCGCGGCGCGCAGACAAGCCACTTGGACCGGAAGCGCCCCCTCGCCATCGACCGGATACGCCCACGGCATCAGCGGCGCTTGGTGCGACTGGTTGTAGCCTAGCTCAGTAAAGAGAATGTTGCGGTTGTGCAGTTGGCTAAAGGCCCGCAGTTTTTCCATCCGCTCGGCCCAGCCAGCGCGGATATCCTCGTCGTCGTAGTCGGGATTGTCAGTCAGGGGGAAATACGCCTGAATGCCGATGACGTCGAGAGCATCCCAAAAGGGCACTTGGCGGTAGTCGGTCCAATTGGCCGCGTACGTCAGCGGCGCGTCGGTGTGCTGGCGCACCGCGGCGATGAGGGCCCGCCATTCTTCCTCAAAGGTCAGCAGGCGATCCAGTTCGGTGCCGACGACAAAGCCGTCGGCCTCGCGGCAGACGGCCGCCAACAGCGCGATCCACGCGCGATAGTCTCGCCAAAACCGCTGCCAATCCGCGGCGCGGGCAAAAGTGATTTCGCCGCGCCAAGCAAACGGCGAACGCCAATAGGCGATATGCGGCTTAATGTAGATGCGCAATCCGAGGCGGTGGGCCTCGCGGATGGGACGCACGATGTGGGCCGGCGGGTCGGTCGGATCAATGGCCGACCACCGGAGTGTGCCGTCGGCGCGGATGCTGGCGTAAGGGTGGATCGCCACCCAGTTGGCTCCCACGGCGCGAATGTCCTCTAAAGTCGGCACGATAGCGTCAGTGCCCCAATCGCGGCCCATGCCGTGCGTGGAGATGGTAATACCGCGGACCTCGGTCTCGCCAGCCCAAGTCGATCCGGCGAGCGCGAGGGTGAAGACGAGAGCCTTGATAGCGTTGGACATATAAAAGATAAATATACGGAACCACGCCTAGACCGAATGGGAGAACAAAACCATGCAGCCGAACATTCTCTGGATCTGCACCGATCAGCAGCGCTACGATACAATCGACGCACTGGCCCAAGCCGTGGATATTGGCCCCAAGCAGGTCGCACAGTTTTAGCGGTTGCCAGCGTCATGCGCGATCAAAAAAGGGCCTATCTCTGCGGCTTGGCCGCGGTGTTGTTGTGGTCAACCGTGGCGTCGGCGTTCAAAATTGCGCTCCGCTATATGGACTACGCCGAGTTGCTTTTTTGGGCTAGCGGCACTTCGACATTGGCCTTGGGGGCGCTAGTCGTCGCGCAGGGAAAAGTCGCCCAGGTGCTCAGCAGCCAGCCGACAGACTACGCCCGCTCGCTGGTGCTCGGCGCGTTAAACCCCCTGCTGTACTACCTCATCCTTTTTAAAGCCTACCAATTGCTACCCGCCCAAGAGGCGCAGGCACTCAATTATACTTGGGCCCTCACCCTGACTTGGCTCTCGATCCCGCTGTTGGGACAGCGGATTGGCCGCCGCGATTTGGCCGCTGGCTTGATCTGCTATGCCGGCGTGCTAGTCATTTCCACGCGCGGCCAAATTTGGACCTTGCGCTTTTCCGATCCGCTCGGGGTCGCCTTGGCCTTGGGCAGCACCGTGGTATGGGCCTTGTATTGGATTTACAATACCCGCGACCGGCGCGATCCTGTAGTGCGGCTGTTCCTCAATTTTGCTCTGTCGCTGCCGCTGACATTCGGCTGCATTCTGCTGATGGGACAAGGGCGGGCACCGGCTTGGCCGGGTTTGTTGGGGGCGGCTTACATCGGCCTCTTCGAAATGGGCATCGCCTATGTCCTGTGGCAATGGGCGCTGCGCTACGCGGAAAACACCGCCAAGGTCGGCAACCTAATTTTCATTGCTCCATTCTGCTCCTTGGTGCTGATTCACTTCGCATTAGGAGAGGCAATTCGCCCGGCGACGCTAGCGGGGCTGGTACTCATCGTCGCCGGGCTACTCTACCAGCAAAGGGGGACCAAAGTTCGCCCCACCAGCCCTTAGCACGGCCCCTCCCTACCAATTCGTATAAGACCCATCGTCGCGCCGATAGCCGGTCGGCGGTCCGTAATCCTGTGTTGACGCGGTATCGAGCGCGGCCTCGTTGCATTCAATGCCAAGCCCCGGACTGGCCGGCGGCAAGAGGTACCCCGATTCAAACGGCACCTGCACCGGAAACTCATCGGTGAGTGAAGACATCGGCGCCCGTGGAAGTTCCTGCACGCCCACTAGCGAGGATGCCAAACACAAATGCAAACAGGCCGCGGTCGAAACCGGCCCGAGCGGGTTGTGCGGTGCCAGATGGATGTAATGGGTTTCGCACCATCCGGCAATTTTACGCGCCTCGGTCAATCCACCGGCAATGCACAAGTCAACGCGGCAGTAATCCATCAGCTCTTCCTCAATGACCTCTCTAAACGTCCACTTGCTATCAAATTGCTCACCAACGGCAAGCGGGACCGAGGTCTGTTGGCGCAACCGCCGGAGACTAGCTGGGTTTTCACTGCGCAGCGGATCTTCAATAAAAAACGGATTGTACGGGGCAACCCGGTTGCAAAAATCGAGACTATCCGCCGGGTCGAGCCGAGTGTGAACGTCAACTAGTATTTCAACCTGGTCGCCCAATGCCTGGCGCACGGCCTGTACCTGCTCAACGCCGTGCTGGATGGCGCGTTTGGGTTCAAACGTCCCTTTATCTGTGCCATCGGCCAAGCCCCAGCGAACGAACTTCCAACCGGCCTCATGGGTTTGGCGACAACTCTCAACAAGGGCGTCAACAGTCCCGCCACCGTTGTGCGGATAGCAGGCGACCTTGTCTCGCGTACGCCCGCCCAAAAGTTCGTACACCGGCACATTGAGTGCTTTTCCCTTGATGTCCCAAAGTGCGATATCTACGGCACTTACTGCGGCGGATTGCACGACGCCGCCGGGAAAAAATCCCCCGCGAAACATCATTTGCCACAGATGTTCGATTTGGAACGGGTCTGCACCAATGAGAAACGGTTCAAAAGAGCGGACGACTTCGGCCAAGGCCAGCGCCCGCCGTCGCAACCCTCCTTCACCGAGGCCGTAGATGCCCGCATCGGTTTCTACTTTGACGAAAAAATAGCCGCTCGATCCAACAAAGGATTTGACCTTGGTGATTTTCATAGATTCCCCATTCGTGTTTTGTCGTGCTCACTCCACCGACCCGTAGTGCGGCCCCCATTGGCGCGCGATCTCCCGCCCTTGCGCTAGCAGGGCCTGCTGCTCGCCAGAATCCAACGGCGCGTAACGCCGCACCCATTCGATGTTGTGCAGCAATTCCTCCTCGTTATAAACTCCTATTACCGCCAGGCTCACCCCCGGCAATCCCAAAGCGTAGCGCAGTGCCCGCTCGTGATCGCCAAAGCCGCTGTTGGTCAGTTCCGAGGGCCGCGGCGTTTCGTACGCCATAGCGATGGCCCCGCCGTACACCTTCATCGCAGCGACCGCGGCGTTCTGGGCGCGCGCCAAGGGCAGGACCACCTCTTCAAAGTTGTAGATGTGATAGTCGGCGAAACTGAGGGCAAACATGCAGGCGTCGATTTCGACCTCGCGCAGCACCTGGGCCGATTTCCAAGGTGCGTGGTGAGCAGTGATGCCGATATAACGAGTCCAACCGCGCCGTTGCGCTTCGCGCAAGCCAGCCAGAGCACCGTCTTTGGCCAGCACTTGTTCCACATCCAAGTGCCCCAGCGAATGGACGTACATCAGGTCCAAATGGTCAGTCCCCAAGGCGTCCAAATTCTTTTCGACGATGTCGAGCGCCTCTTGATAGTGGGCCGTGTGGGCCTTGCTGACCAAAAACAACTCGCGCCGACAATGGGGGACGATCTGGGCTAGTTGACTCTGAGCGCGGTCATAGCCGGGGGCTGTGTCGATGTAGGTGACACCGAGGTCAATGGCCCGTTCAAAAAGCGAGATAGCATCCGCGTCTGCTAGGCCAAAGCCTCCGGGAGCTGTGCCCAAGCCGAGCAAGGGAACCCGTTGGCCGGTCTTGCCAAAAGTGGCTTGCGGCAGCGGGGCGATGTCGATAGAGGCGGTAGTCATAAGCAGCTACTCCCTTGATTGGGGGGACGGATACTTGGAACAAATCTAACCAAACGGCGCACCAGCAACAGGGCGCATTTTGTCCGTCGCCTGACGTTTGATATGTTAGAAGCGATCTAAACCCCCCGGTGTGCCCCAACGGCGATGAAAACTCCCCTGATTATGGATGTCGATACAGGCGTTGACGACGCCCTCGCCCTGCTGTTGGCCCTGTCCTCGCCCGAAGTCCAGCTAATAGGCGTCTCTACCGTAGCCGGCAATGTGCCCCTGCATCAAACGACCGACAACACCCTGCGCCTGTTGCAATGGGCGGGACGAGACGACGTTCCAGTGTACCCAGGTGCCGAGCGACCCTTGGTGCGCAACCCGGTCGCCGCCGCCGACGTACACGGCGCAACCGGTCTAGGCGCGGCCCGTCTCCCCGCGGCGCACCCCGTGCCCGCGGGCGACGGGGTGGAATTTCTGCTGCGCACCTTGCAGGCGCGGCCCGGAGCGGTGACCCTCGTCGCCACCGGACCGCTGACCAACTTAGCGCAGGCCGAGGCGCAAATGCCGGGCGTACTGCGACAGGCGCGTCAAGTGGTGATCATGGGCGGGGCCGTGCGCGTACCGGGCAATATCACGCCAACGGCTGAGTTCAATTTCTACGCCGACCCTCATGCAGCGCGCCAAGTCCTTGCGGCCGCAGCCGACCTAGTGTTAGTAGGGCTAGATGTCACCGAGCAAGTCTGGCTAGAGCAGGCCGCCTTGCAAGCTAGCACCGGGCCGTACGCGTCGTTTTGCCAAGCAGCGTGCGAGCCAGTAATCGCCTTTGAGGCCGCGCATTACGGATTCGCTGGCCTGCACCTGCACGACCCGGTGGCCTTGGGCGCGGCCCTATGGCCCCAGCTTTTTCGCACCGAGCACCTGTGGCTAGACGTGGAGACCACCGGCGAGCTAACCGGCGGGCAGGTGGTGGTTGACCAGCGCCCCTTGGCGAGCGACCAGCATCGGCAGGGGAGCCTCGTCGCCTGTGCAATGGCCGTCGATCGGGTGCGCTTTCTAGCGCTATTCGCCGAGCGGATATTGACGCTTTAGCAACCGATTGCAGGGCTGGCCTTCAAGGCATTTAGCGGTTCGTTAGACCGCGTCTTGGCGGGCCCAAAAAAGCGGCAGTGGACACCACTGTTCGAGCGGAGCAGCCGCAGCCGGCAAGGGCGACACAAGCGAGGGCGGCAAGGGACCGCAGAGCAAGCGCATGGCCGTGAGCGCGTCTAGCTGCAACGCGGGTGCCGCTTCGGTGCCAACGCACTGGGCGGCGGCGCCTCGCACCTCCAGCGCAACCCGACCGTAGCCGGCGATTTCGACGACCACCGCGCCATCCACTAGCGGGCCCAGCGCAGCGCGCGTCTTGAGCAAGGCGTCGAGCGTCGCCGCCCAATCGAAAATCTGCCAATTGCCCGAACTCGATGCGCTCACCCCTTCACTGAGCCGGGCCAGCTTGGGCAAGAGGCGGCTCCAAGGCGGCAGTTCAAAGCTGGTATTTCCGTAGCGCTGCACCCAAGCAGCCGCTATGTCCAGTTCTGGCTCGCCCTCATTGACAGCCAACAGCTCGGTTACGCCCGTCCGGTCGGCTTGGGCCACGAGATAGCCGATCATGCGGCCATCGCGTGCGCGCACCACGTAGGGCCGATGCCCCCAGCTCAAAAGCAGGTCGTAAAAACGGTGCCGAGCGCGCAGCCCGCCAAACGGCTGGGCGTCGTGCAGCCCCAGCGCGCCTTGCAGATGCGTGCGATCCTGGCGCGCCAGCGGAATAAAGTCGATGCCGAAATCGGTGGCCCCAAAGGCGTGGCGCACATTGGTTTGGCTCAGCGTCAGCCGGTAGTACACACCGCACTTCTCGTAGCCAAAATAGCCGTAGCGTTGACGCTGCCCGCCCAGCCAAGACAAGTCAAAACCCTCGCCCGGCGCGACGGCGACGCAATGGGCCATAAGCTGTTGCATGTAACCCCGCCCGCGGGCGTGCGGATGGCAGGAAACGCCGCCGATACCCGCCACGCGCAGACTCGCACCGCCCCAGCGACAAGCCAGCGGAAACATCCCGACAATGGCGCGAATGCGGCCGCTTTCGCGCAAGGCAAAGTTCCAACTCATCGCCTCTTCCTCGCGCTGGTACAGGGCCGGCAAAATGGCCGCAAAATCCCGGGGCGGCGCTTTGCCAAAGGCGAGGTTGAGCACATCGAGGGCCTCGGCAAAATCCGCGGCCTGCAGCCGACTAATGGTCGTGGACACCGCGCTTAGACCGTCGGCTGAAGGCGGTCGGCAAACTTGCGGCGGAACGCCTGTATTTTAGGATCGATGACCACCGCGCAGTAGGGCTGATTGGGATTGAGCCGGTAGTAGTTTTGGTGGTAGTCCTCAGCCGGCCAAAAGGCGCCAGCCGGCGCAATCTCCGTCACAATCGGATCGGCCCACAGGTCGCTGGCGTCCGTCGCGGCCTTAGCCGCCGTCGCCGCTGCTTGCTGCTGCGGGCTGTGATAGAAAATCGCCGAGCGGTACTGAGTGCCCGAGTCCGCGCCTTGGCGGTTGAGCGTGGTCGGGTCGTGCGTGCGCCAGAAGATGTAGAGTATATCGTCAAAGCTGATGCCCTCGGGATCAAACTGCAGTTGTACGACCTCGGCGTGACCGGTCTGACCGCTGCAAACAGCCTCGTACGTAGGATGCGCCAACGCGCCGCCCATATAGCCAGAGACCGCGCTGGCAACGCCGCGCAGCTCTTGGTACACAGCTTCGACGCACCAGAAGCAACCCGCGCCCAAAGTGGTAGTTGCCAAACTCATGCTGCATCCTCCAGCCACTGCTCGTATTGCCGCCACGTCCCGCCCTTTGGGTGCTCCTTTAGGGTGCGGTCAACCCGCTCGTGGGCCCGGTGGTTGTCCTCGACGAGGCGGCCGAGGCCGCGACCGTAGGCCCGGTGGACGAACCAAAAAACGAGCGCGAAGAAAATCAGGTACAGCCCTTTGCCAAAGTATTCCATAGTCCCCTCCAAATGGCTTTAAAGTAGGCACCCCAGTCGTCCCCGGCAACGCGCCCGGCTTGACCGACGCAGGCGGTCGCGTACCTTGAAACGTTGCGCCTAGTAGTGGCCACTGACCATTAACCATTGAGGAGCATCCCATGACCTTAGTAGGCAGCGGAGCATTCACCTACGCAGTGCAGCAGGACTGGTTCGAGTTGCCGGAGGGCTGGAGCTTTGGCTGGGTTCCGGCCGTGGCCTGCGACTCCGCAGATCGGGTCTATGTGTACAGCCGCAGCGAGCATCCCATGGTCGTCTTCGACCGCCAAGGACGCTTCCTCGCCTCGTGGGGCGAAGCGGTGCTCAAGGACGCCCACGGCATCTTTATCGACGACCGCGACCAAATCTGGTGCGTCGAACGCGAAACCCACTGCGTACACCAGTTCACGTGCGATGGCCAACTGCTGATGACCTTGGGAACGCCCGATCAAGAAGGTGCAGCCGGCCAGCCCTTCCGGCTGCCCACCGACTTGGCCCTCGACGCCGACGGCTATATCTACGTGTCCGACGGCTACGGCAACGCCTGCATCCACAAGTATGCACCCAACGGCGAATTCATCAAGACCTGGGGCCGTCCCGGCACGGGCCCGGGGGAGTTCGATCTGCCCCACTGCGTACGCGTCGATCAGCGCGGCCGGCTGATGGTGGCCGACCGCGCCAACAACCGCATCCAATTTTTCGACCTCGACGGTAACTACTTAGAGGAGTGGGGCGGCTTTCACCATCCCGACACGATTTTCCTCGACGGGGATACGGTCTATGTCGCCGAGCTCGACCAGCGGGTCAGCATTCTCAACCTCGACGGCACCTGGCTGGCGCAGTGGGGATCGGGCGAGCGCAGCGACGCAGCGGGAGCATTCCGCGGCTGTCCCCACGGCATCTGGATGGATTCCCGCGGCGACCTCTACGTCGGGGAAGTGCAAACAGACCACCGCATTCAGAAGTTCGTGCGGCAAACCTAAGGAGGGGTCCGGTGAGAAAACTTTTAGTCAGTTTGGCCGCTTTAGCGGTGTTGGCCGCCTCAGCCTTAAACGCCCAAGTGCCGCGCATCGGCGATCCGGCCCCGGATTTTTTGTTAGACCGACTCGACGGTGGCCAAGCCGCCCTAAGCGACTTTGCCGGCCAAGTGGTGCTGATTTTCTTTTTGGGCCACAGCTGACCGGCCTGTCTCTCGCGTGCCGAGAGTTTTGAACAACTGTGGCAGGAATTTGCCCACCTTGCCGACGAGCAGTTTGTCGCCCTAGGGGCCGATGTGTGGGATGGCACCGCCGAACAAGTACACGCCCGCTGGCGCTTGGGCCAGGGCGTGACCATGCCCTTCTTGCTCAACGCCAGCCAAATGGCGAGCGATTACGGGCAATCCTATCAAACCTTTACCATCATCGACCACGAGGGCCTGATCCGCTTCAAAACCGCTTTCTTGATTCCCATGGACCAGCTGCGCGACGAGGTGCTGCTGGCCCTGGCCGACATCCCCGCCATCGAGCAAGAAGTGGAGCAACCCGCAGCAACGGCGGTGGCGCTGTCTGCGGCGGCTCCCCAAGCGTTTTCGCTAGCCCAGAACGCGCCCAATCCCTTCAACGGCGAGACGGTAATCCGCTTCGCGCTGCCGCAGCCGAGCCCCGTCGAGCTGACCATCTACAACCTGCTCGGCCAACCTGTGGCCGTGCTCGTCCGAGGGCCTAGCCCCGCCGGGACATTTGCGGTGCGTTGGAACGGCCGCGACCAAGTGGGACGAGCTGTGACCAGTGGAGTGTACTTCTACCGGTTGCGAGCCGGCGAGGACACAAAAGTTCGCAAGCTGCTGCTGCTCCAGTGAGCTCAAAAGAAGCGGTTGAGCAGCCGGACTTCGACGCCTTTAAACCCTAGCACCTCATAGCAGATGCCGGCCGTGCAGGCTAGTCCCGAGCGGCGCTGGCCAGCAAAAATATTGAGCACGTGGCCCGGGCCAATGTCAGCACTCACGTTAAGCCCTCGCCACCAGGTGATACCCGCAAGATCGCCCCCGGTTTCCAACTCGTCCGAGGTGCGCTGAACCTGCACGGCGGCGGAAAAGCCCGGGGCGCGGTGGATCGCCAACGCATAGTATTGGTTGGTGTACGGAAGCGCTAAAGTGCCAAACCGCCGATCGACGTCTTGGAACTGGGCGTCGAACTCGCAGGTATAGACCCGACTTGGCGACCACGCCCAGTGCGTGCCCAACAGGCGGCTTTTGTCGTCGAGCAGAATCTGGTTGTGGCTAAAGTCGGCAAAAAGCTGCACATCGGCACTTTGGCCCAACGGCGAATCTAGCTGCACAAAGAATTCGCGCAGAACACGGTCGTCGGCCGCGCCCGAATCGCGGCGGCGCGTGGCGCGGGTCGCATTGGCGGTGAGCGTTTGGCCGCTGGGTAGGGCGTAGCTTAGTTCGGCTTGGTAGCCCTGCTCATCGTCGGCGAGCACATCGTGGGTGATGCGGTTGAGGAGATAGGCCGAGTGCTCGCGGATCAAGGGCGGCGGATTGTTGATGTGCTCGAGGGCAAAGTCCTCGTAGTCTTTGTATTCCAAGCTCAAGCCCCACGGCCCAGCCGCTAGGGTTGCCGCCCAGTACAAGGCGCGGCCCAAATCGCGGTCCAGCGAAAAAAAGCGAGCCAACTCCACAGCGCGCTGAGCGTATTCGCCCTGCAAATCGGCGTACACTCCAGTGAGACCAAGACCGGCCAGCAGCGGCGCAAGCCGCCAGCGGGCATTGACAGCCGCACTCGTTTCTTGCCGCCGGCCGGCTGGGTAGCGGATGGCGCTAACCCCCACGTCGAAATGCGGGTGCGGCTTGAGCTGGAGCGAGCCAGCGTGGAGCGCATTCGGCCGACGCTCAACTCCCGCCAAGCCGGGCGGCAGATTGCTGTTGACCGGCGCCCCGCGCAGCAGCAGCAGCTCGGCCCGCTTGGCGCGGTAGCGCACCTGAATCCCGTCGAGGTCGCGCACGATCTGGTAGCGCCGGCGGCTGCCCCGCGACTCGGTGATGACGCCGGGCAGCTCAAACGCGTGGAGCAGTAGGCCGCTGCCGACGATGGTGTAAAAATTGCCAACCGTGGCTTCAAGGCCACTCCGGCGAAAGGAAGCCCAGCGCTGGAGCAACTGGCCGTAGTTGCGGCTGTCAGCACTAGCGCCAAAAGTCTCGCCGCGCACCCCGACCCGGAAATCGGCGAGCGCATAGTCGAGGCTAAACTGGTGGTAAATCGTCTGCAAATCGCTGGGCTGCACACCGGGCAGATTGCCGACTTGACCTTCGGTCAGCGTCGAAAAATTCCACTCGGCTTGGAGCGGCGCGGCTAGCAGCACCAGTGCGGTAACAAAGCGCATGATTTGGTCCTTATCAAAAACGGAGGCCCGCAATGAAACCAACTTTTGTATTGGCAACCTGCTTGCTGCTGGTCGCCTCGGCTCGCGCCGAAAAGGCCCCGCAGCTCGTATTGGAAAACCTCGACGGCTCGACCTTCTCGCTGGTGGAGACGCTCAAAAAAGGGCCGGTGGTCTTCGACTTCTGGGCGACTTGGTGCAAGCCCTGTATCAAGAGCCTGCCCAAGCTCCAAGCCCTAGCCGACAAATACGCCGAGCGCGGCGTCCAAGTGCTGACGATCAATGTCGATGGCCCGAGAAACCTGCCCAAGGTGCGGCCTTTTATGCAGCGCCACAAACTCAAACTGCCGGTTTTGCTCGACAAGACCAACGAGGTGCTCAAGCAGTTCCACCTAGCGGGCGTCCCGGCAACTTTAATTATTGCGGCCGACGGGACGGTGTGGTACAAACATCAGGGGTACCGGCCCGGCGACGAGCACAAGCTCAAAGCCAAACTAGACGAATTGCTCGGTCCGCCCAAAAAAGAATAAGCGCACGCGCCCTTATCCGCGAACATCTATCTCGTATTGCTTGATCTTCCGCTGCAGATTTCTCCGCGTCAATTGAATCGCCGCGGCAGTCCGGCTTACGTTGCCATTGGTCTTTTCTAAAGCCCGGCGGAGAAATATGCGCTCAAACTGTTCGCGCGCCTGGTGGAAAAGCGGCTGTGGAATGTCGTAGTATGCGTCCTCGTCGCGATAGACCGGCTCCATCTCGCCGACTAGGGAAGCAGGCAGATGTTTGCGTTCTATCTCGTCGCCTTTGGCCACCGTCATCGCCCGCATGATCGCGTTTTCCAATTCGCGCACATTGCCGGGCCAGTTGTATTCCTCTAAGCATTGCAGGGCCTGACTGGCAAATCCCTCAATGTGCTTGTCGAGAACCGCGTTGTAGCGGTTGACAAAGAAGGCACACAACAGCGGCAGGTCGCTGATGCGTTCCCGCAACGGCGGAATCTCAATGGTCAGCGCATTGATGCGGTAGTAGAGATCTTCGCGGAACGTACCCTCGCCAATGCGAGCTTCGAGATCCTGGTGCGTGGCGGTGATCAAGCGCACATCGACCTTCTGCGTCTGGGTCGATCCCACCGGCTCAAATTCTCCTTCTTGGATCACGCGCAGGAGCCGAATCTGCATATTGGTTTCGAGATCGCCGATCTCGTCGAGGAACAAGGTGCCGCCGTCGGCCTCGGCAAACCGGCCGACGCGGTCGCGCACCGCTCCGGTAAAGGCCCCTTTGACATGACCAAACAGCTCGCTCTCCATCACCCCCGGCGACAAGGCCGCGCAGTTACAGCGCACAAAAGGCTTACCCGCTCGGTCGCTGCGGCTGTGGACAGCGTTGGCGACCAGTTCTTTGCCGGTCCCACTTTCGCCGCGAATGAGGACCGCGACCGGCGTGGGGGCGACATCCTCAATGAGTTGGTAGAGCTGCCTCATACCCTCGCTGCGCCCCACCAAGTTGCCAAACTCGCCTTCCCGCCGCAGAGCCTTGTTTTCGGCACGCAGGGCCTGTAGTTCCAAGATGCGGTCTAGATGGGCCAGCACTTCTCCAGTGTCAAAGGGTTTCGACAAGTACCCATAGGCTCCCAACTTGACGGCTTTCACCGCGCTTTCCACATCCGCGTAGGCCG
The DNA here is from genome assembly GCA_965221515.1 of Candidatus Latescibacterota bacterium. GTDB lineage: Bacteria > Latescibacterota > UBA2968 > UBA8231 > UBA8231. Next base: position 47,404 of record OZ244897.1, on the reverse strand, counting down.
TCAGGATGACAACTTCTTCCCGGCGTTGCTGCTTTTTGAAACGCTCCAAAAAGCCGAGGCCATCCAAGCCGGGCATCCGCAAGTCGAGGAGGATGAGATCGAACTCCTCGTTATTGAGCAGCGTCAGGGCCGCTTTGCCGCCGACGCAGGTGGCCACCTCCACGCCTTCGCGGCGCAGCAGAATGGCCGACAAATCCAACAAGTCCTGTTCGTCATCTACCATCAGTATCCTGCCCTTGCGTTCGCCCATATCAATCGTTCCTTTCTCGGTCATTGGCCGCTTTTACAGGTAGGTATAGCGAAAAATGCGTACCTTGGTCGGGGACGCTTTGCACCTCAATCCGGCCGCCGATTTCCTGTATCTGTCGGTGGACGATGGCCAATCCCAGCCCGGTGCCCTGCCCCGGCGGCTTAGTCGAGTAAAACGGCTCAAATATCTGCCGGATGCGCGCTGGCGGAATGCCCACGCCCGTATCGCTGACCACCACCACCACCCAATCGTCCTGCCGCTCGGCTGCGATCCGCAACTTGCCGCCCTTGGGCATGGCCGCAAAGGCATTGCTGATTAGGTTGAGAAAAACATCCTTGAGCATGTCCCGATTCGCCCACACCGACGGCACCGCGGGCAAATTGACCTCTATGGCGATGCCGAGGTGCTCGGCGTGTTTTTGTTCGAGGTCCACCAGTTGCCGTAAAATGCCGGCGGCGTCAACCCACTCCTGCATTTGCTGGGCCGGGCGGGCAAAATCCAGCAGGTTGACCACGCGCTCATTGATCCGCTCAACAGCCGCGCCGAGGGGCCTGAGAGCTTGCTCGCGCCCCTTTAGGTCCGGCGGCACAATCTGCCCTAGCAGCTCGTAGGCGTGCCGGATGATCGCCAGCGGATTCTTGATCTCGTGTGCCACGCCTGCGGCCATCTCGCCGAGGGAGGCCAGCTTCTCGGCTTGAACGTAGTGCAATTCCAGCAGCTTGCGCTGGGTCTGGTCGTCGATCACCAGCAACCGATGGCCCGGCAGGGCCGCGGCCAAATCCACGACCTTCAAGTGCCAAAACCGGCTGCCTGCGGCCCCTTCTATCGCCAAGTTGTCAACTTCCCGTCTCTCGGGATGGTGTTCGATCCAGTCCCAAAGCTGGCGGCCGGCTGCGGTCTGCGCCCAAGCATCGCTCCGGTCAAAGAGCTGGTGCCAAGCCTTGTTCACCCGCACGGTCCGCTGCTGTGAGTCCACCACGGCGAGGGCGAGGGGATTGTCCTCAATGAGCCGGTCGTTGAAGTTGAGTTCGGCTTCGAGCGCGGCCTGGCGCGCTGCGAGGGCTTGGTTCATTTCGCCAAACGCCTGCCCTAACTCCCACAACTCGTCCTTGATGGCCGGCAATTCGAGCTTAAAGGGCTGTCCAGCCTGCACGGCGCGCACGGTGTGCATCAGTTGATAAATAGGACGAGTAATCGACCGCAGCAGCAACAAGCCCAGCACAATGGCCCCGGCGACCGAGGTGACCGTGATCCAGTTGGCGCGGTGCTGCATCATCGCCACCAGCCCAAACGCCTCTTGCGTCTCCTGCCGCACCACCACAGTCCAGCCCCAATCCTCAATATTTGCAAAACCCGCCACCCACTCGCGCCCCTCGACATCGCGCCATTGCCGGGTTCCATGCCCGCTTATGTGGAGTGCAAATTCGGGATGTACAGCACCGAGATAGACATCTTGGCGCGCCGGAAAAGCTATGTATTGACCCCTCGCATCCACAAGCATCCCACGACCAGTATCCCCCAGCCGAATTTGGTCCACCTGCTGCCAGATTTTGTACAGGGCAAAGCGGGCGATCAAGACCCCGGCCACTTGATCGCCCTCTTTGACTGCCAAGCCGATCAAGAGGCTCGGTTGCCCCTCGTGGTGGATCACTTCCGAAGCGTAAAACTCCTCCCGCTTGACCTGCGCCCACATCACCCGGGCATAGGGCACATAATCGGGTGGCAGCCGCTCGCCGCGCCGGAGTCGGGCCTCGACATCGAGCACATTAGTGGCTTGGATCACACCTGCCGTATCCACCAAGCACAGCTCGGCCACTGCGTCTAGTTCCAGCCCGACCTGACTGAGCAGACTCTGCCGCTGCCAAGGGTCGCGCACCACGTTCAGGCTCTGGACCAGCACCTTGAGGCTGGCGATGGGCTGTTCGAGTAAGTGGTGGATTTCCCGCGCCGCCCGCCGGGCCACTTGCTGATGGCTGTCGAGCACGGCCTGCTCTAGTGCGCCGCGCGCCGTGTACACCAGCACCCCGGCCACAAATAGCACCGGCACCAATCCGACGAGCAGGTGATTGCCCAGCAACCGCACCCAGAGGCGCTGCATGTTGGCGATACGTGCCATATTTTCATTTATCTCGTAGGGAACGGTGCCACCACAAGAGTTATCCCTGCGGCCAATACCAAGAGGGCAAACTGCGGAAAATGCCCAGGCGGATAATGGAGTCCAGGCCCCGCAACGGCTGCCGTACCGCATACATCACCGGCTCGCGGCAGATAAAAATTTTCGGGTAATCTGCCAGCAGGTGGCGATGGATGCTCCGATAAATAGCGACGTGTTCGTTCTCGCGGTACGCTGCCCGACCCGCTTCGATCAGCCGATCCACTTCCGGGTTGACATAGCCCGACCAATTGCGCGCATCCTGTGAATGCCATTCAGATACGGTTATATCCGGATCGAGCGCACTGTACCCCTGCACCAATACCATATCAACCTGCGCTCTTGTGGCCGGCAATTCCTGTAAGGGCACGGCCTGCACCCGCAGATGAATACCTATTTCCTCCAGATCCTTGCGCAACTGAGCCGCGATGTCGTGCCGATGCGGCACCTCCTTGACCATGACCAAGGTCAATTTCAACGCCGCGCCATCCCGCACGCGCAGCCCATCTCCGTCTGCATCCACCCAGCCGGCTTCTTGCAGCACGGCCCGGGCGCGCCGCTGGTCTTTGACCGGCCCGGGCGCTTGCGGATCGTTGTAAATCGAACCGGGCGGAAAAGGCCCGGCCACAAAGACCGGATCCGTCGTGGCCTCTCCGCTGAGCAGCCGCCATATGGCTCGGCGATCAATCGCAAGATCGAGTGCCGCCCGCACGCGCCGATCGGCCAACACCGACTGTAGATGGCAGTTCAGGCTCAGAGCTGTGTAGGCTGGCCCCCCTCCTTTGAGCACGTTGAAGGACGGATTGTCGGCGATACTTTTTAAATCGTCGGGTGCCGCCGACGTAACTACATCGCTCTCGCCGCGCATGAACGCCGCCCATGCGTAGCGCGTATTCGGGTAGTTGCCGCGCACCTCCACCGTATCTACGTAAGGCCGCCCTCCGTAGTACGCCTCAAAGGCTACCAACTGCACATGCGCCTCGCCCAGCCAATCGACAAAGCGGAACGGCCCGGCTCCAACGGGCTGCCGATTGAACGGCAATTCATCTAGCCCATAGCCGGCTGCCAACTGCGGCGCGACGAGGTGCTTGGGCAAAATGTGCCGTCGCAAGTGTACTAGTGCCGCCGATTGCGGCGGAGTGTCATAGTGTAGCCGCACAATGTCATCGCTGAGTGCTTCCACTCGCTCAAAGAGCAAATTTTCGCCGTTTGGCTGCTGGCGCATCCATTGCAGCGTAAAGACTACATCTTCGGCTGTCACCGGCCGACCGTCGTGGAACTGGGCATCCGACCGCAGCAGAATATCCCAAAACTTCCTGTTGGGGCTGAATGGCCAAGCTACGGCCAAGCCCGGGGCGAGCTGACCGTCGGGCGTTTCCCTAAACAGGGGCTCAAAGAGCAAGTCCAACACCTTGGTGCTCACGGTATAGGAGGGCACGAGCGGATTGAGCGGCTCCATGCCCCCCTGCGATCCAATTCGGACGCGGCCTCCATAAATCGACCCGTCGCGGTCGGGCGCACTGCAAGCGGAAAAAAGAAAAAATATCCAGACTGCGGTTGTGCCGATGTTTGGCACCCGGTCTGACCTCCCCATCGCACCTCATTTCTGTTATTGGATACAGTATAATATAGCCATCTACAGATGGACGCAGAATAGCCGCAGACATTCACGAGTGGATCGGCAGCGCATTCTGAACGCGTCTTCCTTGCAAAGATCAACGAATCTTCACAAGGCGTACACTAGTAGTAGGGTCACCTTTGTAGGGCTCTTTGAACGCACGACTCGCCGAATGCAGGTATATGACCGGATCAAAAAAGTCGCCCCCCCGTAGGACACGTAAAGAGTCGGTAGCATCGTCCCCCATCTTGGCGCGTAAAGAGTTAGGACCAGTGCCTAAAGAACCGGATGTAGGACCTACAGGGTCCACCCTCGGCGAACGTTTGTAATAATCGGGGTCAAACCAGTCCTGCACCCACTCCCACACATTGCCGTGCATATCGTGTAAGCCCCAATCATTCGGACGATGCTGGCCCACCGCATGAGCATACTCTTCATTATTACCAAACGTATTGTCCCGATACCACATATAGTGGGGGAACGAAACCTTATCCTTGTCATACGACCATAGGGTAGAAAATACTCCCTCCTCGTTGCCAAACGACCACAGGGTAGTAGTCCCCGCCCGACAGGCATACTCCCACTCGGCCTCGGTCGGCAACCGATACACTTCCTCCTCGGCGGCATTATTGAGCCGTTGTATAAACTCTTGGGCATCGTGCCAAGAAATATGCACAGCGGGATGAGACGGATCCTTTCGTCCCTTGGCAACCTTCCCTTCTTAGCCGCCCTACGAGCGGGGCTGAATGCTATTTTATCGGCTTGAGCCGATAGACGGCCAAGTATGGATTGTCCACCGCGCCAGTCGCTTCGTCGAATGCACTCCGTACCATGCAATACAACTCAGACCCGGCCACCGCCATCGGTATGTGATTGGCTGGCACTCTAATACCGTCAGCTACTGAATAGCCGTCCTTGTATAGAAGGTTTAGATAGTATTGGTACTTATTGCCAATCTCCCTCCGGTATTGCACAAGTACCAACAGGTCGGAATCGCATTCAAAAAGTCGCCCGCGGACAATGTGCTCAGCAAACCACGCCTCAGTTTTGGGGTTCCAACCATACGGGTCCAAGTCGGCAGGAAAAGGCTTGATACCATCCCGGTACTTGGACTGATAGCTGCTGAACAGGGTCTGTTCCAAATCGCCCTGTTCGCTGTATCGGTGAATCTCGTAAGTGGTCGGATACATGAAGTAGAAACCACCGCCGGTCTTGGGGGTGAGGAGCGTGTTGTGGAACCGGTGCAGGGCCGTTGCGGTCCTTTGGTCTGCGACTGGATACATCTTGCCACTCACCTTGAAATTATCGTCGAAGCGAAATAGGGCGTGGATACCGTCCATTCGCAAATCCACTTGCGAGGCGTACATATGGCCGCCCTCAGTGACTATTAGATGATCGATGTACTGGGAGTTCGGGTCTGGAACCTCTCGCTTAAACTCATAAGAGCCGCCGGAAAAGACCATGTACTTGAGGCCTTCTCCCATACTCCAGGTATAGAGATCGCCGTTGGGGGCCAGCAGTAATTCGATAACAGAAAAGTACTCGCCCTCAGCTCCTCCCCGCGCCCCAATCTGCCGCAGATAATTGCCCTCGGCATCGGCTAGGAAAATCGTCCCTTGGGTAAAGTCGAGGACGATGAGGTTGCCCTTGGAATCAACCTCGACGTGATTGAGCGTGCCCAAAATGACGTCCTCGGGCGTATTGAAGTAGATATCTCGATCCTTGACGAATGCCTCATCAAACGTGAGTTCTGCTTTAGGAGGGGTGATATCCACTCGGCGTTTCGGTATTTTATCGCCACACCCGGCAAATACCATCACAGTGCCCAAAGTCACGAGGAAAGGCGACAAGTTTTTCATGACATTTTCTCCACTCTTGCCGTGAAATAGGTCAAGGTCCATAGGCTCCATAGGCCATTTGCCTATCAACAGCTCGATAGGTTTCTCACCTACCTTTAATAGATAGGTTTTCTGGAATCCCAGCATAGTGGACCGGGGTATTTGTGCCGGGTCATCGCTTTAGACCTCCTCGATATAGAAACAGGCTTTACCAGCGTGGCACGAAAACGAGCCGTTCCACAGGCTGGCGGTCGATAGTGTGATTCACTTTTCCCTCCTCTTATCATGGTGAACGAAAAATCTGCCGTTGGCTCTGCGCCGTAAGGTAGTGCCAACAACGGCTTGCTTTTGTGCTCACTTGCTATATCGCAAATTCCGTGCCAAAAGGACCCATAAAATCACAACTTATTGTGATGCAAAGAGTTATGATAAATCGTGTTATTTCACGCCAACCGCCCAATCGCCCTCCCGTTGCACCCTTTCGACGCATCTGATGCTCTATTTTACCGCTATCTCCAGTTTCTACAACAAGTTATATCAAGTGCGTCATAAGAGTCGCCGTGCGTTAAAACGCACTCAGCCACGTTGCCCTCATCCCGTCCAATGGCTACACTCAGATACGCCAACTCGTTTGAGGAGTCGTCATGCCCGCAACCTACCCCCGCATCCCCTACGGCGAAGCCGATTTCAAGCGCATCCGTATCAACGGCTGGCTCTACGTCGATAAGACCCGCTTCGTCCACGCGCTCGAAGAGCAACGCTATGTCTTTTTTATTCGCCCGCGCCGCTTTGGCAAGTCCTGTTGGATATCGCTGCTGAACTACTACTACGACCGCACCCGCGCCAACGACTTCGAGGCCATTTTCGGTGGTACCTACCTCGGGCAGCATCCCACCGAAAACCGCCACCGCTACGTCGTTTTACGTTTTGATTTTTCGGCGTTTGATGACACCTTGGAAACTCTGCGGGAACGCTTTGAGACCTACTGCCACTTGATCGTCCGACATACACTGGAGCGCAATGGGGATCTATTTCCCCAAAAGCAAATACAGCGCATTCTCTCACTGCCTTCCATTGATGCCAAACTCAACGAGTTATTTCTGTACGCCGGCGGTGAGGGCATTCCACTTTATATACTCATTGACGAATACGACAATTTTGCCAACACGGTGTTGGCGCATCGCGGAGCTGAAGCCTACCAGTCTTTTACTCACGGCGGCGGCTTCTACCGCAATTTCTTCGCCACGCTCAAGGGAGGGGCAGGGCAAAGCGATGGCGGCTTGGAACGCATGTTCATCACCGGCGTGTCGCCGATCACTATGGACGACGTTACCAGTGGCTTCAACATCGGCAAGAACATCAGCTTGCACCCGGAGTTCAACGACCTGCTCGGCTTCACCGAAAAAGAGGTGCGGGCATTGCTGGAACTATACCGCGACTGGGGCGCGTTCAATCAGGAGGTCGAAGCCACACTGGACGTGATGCGCCAGTGGTACAACGGCTATCGCTTCGCCAAACGTGCCCAAGGCGACCTCTACAACACCGACATGGTGCTCTATTTCCTCGATGAGTCCATACCGAACAAATCCATGCCCGACGAGTTAATCGACACCAACGTGCGCATCGACTACGGCAAGCTGCGCCACCTGCTGACGGTCAACCGCCAACTCAACGGCAACTTCGACCTGCTGCGCCACCTCATCGGCGAAGCGGAGACCGACAGCACCATTCAACTCAGCTTCCCCCTAGACCAACTCGACGAACGCGAAAACTTTCTGTCGTTGTTGTTTTACTTCGGCCTGCTCAGCATCCGCGACGTGGCGCAAGGCGTGCCTCGGTTGGGCGTTCCCAATCAGACGGTCAAGCGGCTGATGTACGGCTATCTGCGCGATGCATACCGCGATGTGGAGGTGTTTGCCGTCGATTTCTACACCTTCTCCCGCTTGATGCGGCAGATGGCCTACGACGGCACATGGCAGCCGGTGTTGGACTTTTTGCGCGATGCCTTGGCCGAGCAAACCGGCATCCGCGACTACATGGACGGCGAAAAGGTCATCCACGGCTTTGTCGCCGCCTACTTAAGCCTAGTGGACCAGTTTCTGCTGCACTCGGAATACGAACTTAACAAAGGCTATGCAGACCTGTACTTGGAACCGTTTCTCGCCCAGTATCCCGACGTGGGGTTCGGCTATGTGCTCGAACTCAAGTATGTGAAACGCAGCGAGTCTCTCGACGAGTCTCTACTAGCAGACAAGCTGCAGGAAGCCGTGCGTCAGGTGCGCGGCTACTTGGCCGATCCGTCCTTGCGCCGCCGCTATCCATCGGTGCAGCACATCGGCTTGGCCATGGTGTTCCACGGTTGGGAGCTGGTGGCCTACCAAGCGGTGGACAACGACGCGGCCGGGAATTAACCCGCGAATCTACAAGGTAAAATACCGATCCAGCCAGTCTTGGATACACTGCTCTGTCGCCTCTTTGTCTCCTTTGTCACTGTAGTGCCAGTTGAGTACATGGAAGGTGTCATCTACGACAAATGAGACGGGCACCAACTTTTCCTTAAGGATAGTGTTGACCTCGTAGTTCCAGTGCCCTCGCATCCAAGCCTTCTAGAGGTAGATGCCACGACAGCACGAAGGTTTTCAGACCGCTTACACAAAGGTCAACGGATCTTCAAAAGACGTATCCCAATATTAAAGTGCCTTTGGTCGGGCTCACAGAACATGCGACTCGCCGACCGCGAGTATATGACAGGGGAACTCCAGTCGCCCCCCCGTGTGACGCGTAAAGAGTCGGTAGCGTCGTCTCCCTTCTTGGCGCGTAAAGATTCAGGACCAGAGCCTAAAGAGCCGGATGTAGGGCCTACAGGGTCCACCTTCGGCGAATGCTTGTAATAATCGGGGTCAAACCAGTCCTGTACCCACTCCCACACATTGCCGTGCATATCGTGCAATCCCCACGGATTCGGACGGTGCTGACCTACCGCATGAGCATACCTTTCATTATTACCCAACGTATTGTCCCGATACCACATATAGTGGGGTAACGAAACCTTATCATTATCGTACATCCATATGGAAGAAAACGAACCTTCTTCATTTTCAAACGACCACAGGGTAGTAGTCCCCGCCCGACAGGCATACTCCCATTCGGCCTCAGTAGGCAACCGATACACCTCCTCCCCAGCTATGCTATTGAGCCGTTGTACAAACTCTTGGGCGTCGTGCCAAGAAATATACACAGCGGGATGATAAGGATCCGACTGAACAAACTCTTTGTCGGTGTTATCGGCGTTGCGCCAAGGCGTCGTTCCCATCACCGCTTCCCACTGCTCCTGGGTGACTACATACTTGCCCAGCCAAAACCCTGTACTAATCTCTACTTCATGCACCGGCGTTGAGCCCATGTAACGTACGATTTCTGCTAACTCTTTTAGCCATTCGTCTTCTGGAAGCCGCGATCCCATCTGAAAAGTCCCCGGCTCAATCCACACAAACGTCATTTGTGTACCGCCCGGCAGGTCAACTATCTGCTCCTTACCGGTGGAGTGCTCGCCGGCTAGTCGTTCCGTTGTATCCTCGGCGTTAGCCAAGTCAACCCAAAGCACTCCTACACCAACCATTGCGATAAACAGCATCTGCTTTTTCATCGTATCCTCCTTATTGAAATGCCTTTCGGCAGGCTTGAGATAGACATGTGCTTTAACCTTCCAACCTAATAGTACCGCCTCGTCCACCATGAACCTTACTAGTCGCCTTAGCGACTGAAAGCTACTTTGCCGACTTGCGCCGATAGACGACCACGTGCGGACCGTCCACCTCGCCGGTCGCCTCGTCGAACGTGCCTTCTACCATGCAATACAGTTCCGTACCGACAACCGTCAATGGTATATGCTTGGCTGGCACACGAATCCCGTCCGCTACCGAGTGGCCGTCCTTGCATAAGAGGTTTAGATAGTATTGGGACGTGTTGCCAACCTCCCTCCGGTATTGCACAAGCACCAGCAGATCGGAACCAGATTCAAAAAGTTGGTGCCGGACAATATGCTCAGCGAACCACGTCTCAGTTTTGGGGTTCCAGCCATACGGGTCCAAGTCGGCAGGAAAAGGCTTGATACCATCCCGGTACTTGGACTGATAGCTGCTGAACAGGGTCTGTTCCAACTCCCCCTGTTCACTGTATTGGTGGATCTCGTAGGAGGTCGGATATACGAAGTAGAAGCCACCGCCGGTCTTGGGGGTAAGGATGGTGTTGTGGAACCGGTGCAGGGCCGTCGCGGTCCTTTGGTCTGCGACTGGATACAGGCTATTGATCACCTTGAAGTTATCGTCGAAGCGGAACAGGGCGTGGGTACCGTCCATTCGCAAATCCACTTGCGAGGCGTACATATGGCCGCCCTCGGTGACTACGAGATGATCGATGGGCTGGGAGTTCGGGTCTGGAACCTCTCGCTTAAACTCATAAGAGCCGCCGGAAAAGACCATGTACTTGGAACCTTCTCCCATACTCCAGATATAGAGATCGCCGTTGGGGGCCAGCAGTAACTCGATAACAGAAAAGTACTCGCCCTCAGCTCCTCCCCGCGCCCCAATCTGCCGCAGATAATTGCCCTCAGCATCGGCTAGGAAAACCGTCCCTTGAGTAAAGTCTGCGACAATGAGCTGTCCCTTGGCATCAACCACAAGGTGCCAGATCGTGCCCAAAATGACGTCCTCGGGCATATTGAAGTGTATGTCCCGATCCTTAACGAACGCCTCGTCAAACGCGAGTTCGGTCACCGGAGGAGTGATCTCCTTTCGGCGTTCGGATAGATCATCATTGCACCCGGCTAACAGCATTATAGCACAGACGATCACGATAAAATGCCTAAGATTATTCATAAGAGTTATCCTTGGCGGTGAGGTACAGCTCAAAGTTCCTTTTTCTTATTAGGTAAATGGAAAGCCTACCCGTCGGCCCTGCGCCTCAGCGGGTGGGACCAACAACGGCTTACTTTCGTGCTCACCTATTGTATAGCATATTCCGTGCCAAACCGATCCAAAAATCCGTAATTTGTTGTGATACAAAGAGTTACAAAAAATTAGGGTGTTTCATACAAGACGCCGAATCGCGCTTCCATTGCCCCCTTTCGACGCATTTAATGCTCCATCTTATCCCTATCTCACGTCTTTACAATAGTTTAGAGCAAATGCGTCAAAAGGGGCGCAGTGCGTTAAAACAGCATAGAGTACATGGGGTTTCACTGACGCTCGCTTGGTTCATGTCCGGCGAGGCGGACCGCAGGCATAACACTTATGTAAGAGCCGACCCTGCCGAACCTACTAGACAGAGGCTGCGTAATGTTTCTAACATTTCCATAGAGCGTCCGTACTGCATCCCTGAACCTCGACTTGCAAAAGCTGCTTGCCTCGGTCTTCAGGCCAAGGGACCAAAATTGCCGGCACTCGATAGCCATAGGCCAGATTAAACATCAAGATGTCGGCAAGGCGTGAGAGCGGTATTTGGCCTTGGAAACGCTGCGGGTTGACGACGATGTCCAATCAGACCCTTAAGCGGCTAATATGCGATGCCTAAGAACGCTTTTTATGTAGGCTCAGATACAGCATAGGTAGGTAGATCGGCAACAAAACCGACGAAGCGACCAACCCGCCGGTCACGCCCACGGCCAGCGGATACCAAATACTCTCGGTACCCTCGAACAACACAATGGGCAGGAGCCCGGCCAGCGTGGTCAGGGTGGTAATGGCAATCGGCTTGAGGCGCTGGGCCGCAGAGGCGAAGACCTCGGCCTCAAGGTTGCCAGCCGCCGCTTTGGCCTTCTCGTCCATCTGATACAGCATGAGAAAGGCATTGTTGACCGCGATGCCAGCCAAAAAGAGCACGGCGATATAGCCGCCAGTGTCAAAGCTAGCCCCTAAAAAGTAGAACGCATCAAACAGACCAATCAGCGCCATGGGAACCGCCAACAGCACCAAGAAAGGCTTGGTCCAAGACTCAAAAAGGCAGGCCGCGATCATCCACACAACCAGCACAGCCACGCCCAAAATGGCCATGAGTTCTTTTTTGTTGTCCTCTTCTAAATACCAATAGGACGCTTGGCGGGCGATGCTAAAACCGTAGGGGAATTCGGTCCGGCCTATGAGCAGGTCAATGAGTTTTTCCCCGTGCTCACGCGCCCCCAAGTAATTGAGGTTAATTCGGCGCATATACGTCTGGTCTTCGCGCACAATTTCGGGTTGGATCCTGCTTTTTTCGAGCTGGATCAGATCGCCGAGCCGCACGTGGCCGCCGAGACTTGTCTCCCTCACTTCGTCGCTAGAAACGACATCAACCCCACGCAACTTGATCGCCACATCCTGCAACTGGCCCCCCACCCACAGGCTTTTCCGCGCCACTGCGGTCGTCTGCTGCCGCAACGCCTCGGCGACGCGGTCGATGTCCAGCCCGTACGCACCAATCGCGCTGGCATCCAAGCGGCCAATCATCTCGTACGGTTCATCAATGCTGGAGCGAGCCACTGCGTCTATATCGACATCGCGGATGCGTCTGTGCTGGGCGAGTTGGTCGGCGAACTGTTCGGATATCTCCCGCAGCTTGAGATAGTCGCTGCCGGTGGCTTCGAGCGAAAACTGGGCAAAGTCGCTCAACAGCGATTGGTGATGCTGAAGGCCAAAGCCGCTCACCGAAATGGCCACTCCCCCGCTATTGGCCGCGTGTCTGGCCAGCGCCGCGTACACCTTCTTGGGAAAAGCGAGCGGGTCGGCTTCCTCAGCCAAGACGATCTCCATCAGCGCCGACTTCGGCGAGTAGTTGACCGCCACTTTTTCTATTTGCTCCATGTACGGAGCCAGCGCCGCTTCAAACCCGAAACATAGTTCTTCCATCTTTTCGATCGGCACGTTGCTCGGCATCCGAAAAGAAACCCGTAGTTGCTGCTCCTCATTGCGGCCAAAGACCTCTCCCTTGTGGACCTTTTGAAAGAACAGATAGGAGGCTCCGCCCAGCACCTTGAACAACAGCGGTTTTGTTTCTTCGTCGAACTGTGGGTCCATCCACCACTTCTCATACGTGCGCGCCAGCGCGCCGTCCTCACCAATGGAGTCCGGCAAGAGCCAGACCGGCAAGCCCCACAACAACACCAGCAGCGCCAGCATGATCCGGCGGTGCTTGCAGCAGCAGCCGAGCAGAGCAATATATCGACTCATGGTTAAGCCGCGCTTGCTGCTCGCCTGTCCAGCACCAACATGAAAGGTGGCAGTAGCAGGCAGGATGCGAGGAAGGAAAAGAGCACGGTGGCACCCAGCGCCAAGGCCACCGGCTTGAAATACAGTTGTAGGGTTTGCGACAGGAAAAAGACCGGCAACAAGGCTCCGACGGTCGTCAGGTTGGAGGCCAAAAGCGGTCTCAGCACCCCGGCGACCGCGGCGAGGATGCGCTGCTGGGCCGAGCCGCCACCGGTTGTTAGGTGGCGCTGGACGCTGTCGTACACCACGACTGAGTTATCGACACTCAGGCCGTACCCCACAGTCAAGCCAGCTAGGGTCAACACGTTTAGCGTCATACCGGCCAGATGGAGCAAACCCACAGTATAGGCCAGCACCAGCAGAATGGTGCCCCAGATAAGCACAGTCGCCGCGACCCGCTTGTAGGTAAAGACAACGATGGCGGCAATAAACAGCACCGCCCACAAGGAGCGGTTGCCGATCTTGGCCAACTCCTTTTTTAGATCCTCGCCTTTGTCCATTTCCTTGACCAAGCCGATACTCGGCGGCGCGGCCTGCATGGCACGGGCCAGCGCGGCCTTGACCGCAGCCGACGTTTCGAGCAGGTCCATCCCCGGGTATTTCTCTATGGTGATCAATACGGAGTTTTTCCCGTTGATGCGGATGCGGCTAAAATCGTCGGGGGCATCCCAATAGACTCGCGCAATATCTCCCAAGCGGACCAAGCCAACAGGCATTCGCCTGAGTTGTGCTATATCGTCGTAGCCGCCGTCAAAGCGCACTTTTTTCGCCGTGCCAGCCTCCCACAGCGTTCCCAAGCTCAATTTGTCGCCGTGCAACTGCCGCTGTAACGCCGCTATATCCTCGCCGGAAATACCCGCGCTTGCCGCGGCGTTTCCGTCGAGCTCGATTACCAGTTCGAGCGGCTTGCCCCCTTCTAACTGCACATCCTTGATGCCGGGGACTGCGAGCAGGGCTTTTTGGATGCGGGTTTCGGCGTATTCTCGCAACGCCCCCGGTCGCCGGTCGCCGTACAAGCGGTAACTGAGAAAACCGGCCAAGTCCGCCAATTCCTCGGGCACCGAGTGTTGAATCACCGGCCATGAGACGCCTTGGGGCATGGTCTCGTACAGCGAGTGGACTCGTTCGTTCAATTCTACTTCGAGCAAGCCGATATTGGCCTTGGTGGCGAATCGCACGGCGATTTCGGCTTGGGCTTCCCGAGTCTGCGAGCGAACGCTGGTGACGTGGTCCAACTGCTGGACCAACGACTCCAGTGGTTGCGTTACCTCGGACTCTACGGTGAATGCCGAAGCCCCGGGCCACTGCACCGTAAGGCGCAACTCGGGCAATTCACTCGGCGGCGACAGTTCGACTGAGATGACCGCGAAACTAGCAGCCGCCAGTATGCCGAGGGTAGCCGCTGTGGTGAACACCGCGACCGGATGGTTGAGGGTCCAGCCTATCGCACGCATAGCAGGCTTTGTCCTGAGCAGCGAAAACTTGGACTATGCCCACCGGGGCTGCTGGTATCTGATCTCGACTAGGGTACTCATGGCTTACCTCCTCTTGTGAGTAGGGCGACGCCCTTTCACCCACCAGTATAGCAGATTTCGTGCCAAGCCGAGTTACAAAATCACAACTGACTGTTATACAAAGAGTTATACAAGGATAGGATAGTTGCCACCAGCCACCGCATCGCGCTTTAACTGCACCCTTTCGACGCATTTTACGATTTATTTTGCTTATATCTAAATGTTTTACAATAGGTTAGAGCGAGGTGCGTCAAAAAAGACGCGGTGCGCTAAAAACACCTAAAGGGACAACTAGGCAAGCGACGGTCGGGAGTTTTAGGTCAGCTGGGCAGGGCGGCTCGCAGTGCCTGCGTTACGCTCTGCTGGTCTTCCGCTGTCAAGCATCCCACCTTGCCGAGGATGAGTCCGTTATCCAACGTGAACAGCTTCATCCGAACGAGACCGGGTTTGCGCAAACCCGCTTCGCTCCACTGCTCAATGGATACATCGAGATGCCAAGCACTGCGAGCGGCACTGGTGATCATCACCAGCAGACTGGCGGCGTTTTTCTGGTTAAAAACAGCGTCGGACAGGACTAGGGCTTTGCGGCGTTTGGAGTGGGGCATATCGCTAAACGGGAAAGGCACGTCAATGACGTCAAAGCGGTTACAGATCATCGTCTTCCCCGTCCTGCCACTCGGTCAGGGTTTGTTCGAGGGCTTTGGCCCACTCCAAGTCGATTTTTGCCGCTTTGTGGATGTTGACCTTATCGCCTTCTACTCGATAGGCGATAGCGTCCCCCGGATGGAGATCCAGCCAGCGACGAATGGCCACGGGCACCGTGGTCTGGCCTTTGGATGAGATCGTGCTAATTCTGATCGAGTTCATAAGTGGCTTGGCCAAAGGTAAGGAGAGCAAAGGTCTTTACATTCTTTACTAGTAAAGATAACATCCCCTAGACGGCTCGCAAGCGAGGCCGGCTTGCTATCTACGCCCGCACCCGACCACACACCACCGAATAAACCACCGGCACCACGATCAGCGTCAGCCCGGTCGCCAGCGTCAGCCCGCCGATGATGACCCAAGCCATCGGCTGGTGCAATTGCGCCCCCGGACCCGTAGAAAGTGCCAGTGGCAGCAGGCCCAACACCGTCGTCGCCGTGGTCATGGCGATGGGGCGCAGTCGCTGGCGACCCGCTTCGGTTATCGCGGTATTCAGATCGGCCCCGGCCAGGTGGCGGTTGCGGATAAAATCCACCTTGACGATAGCGTCGTTGACCACAATGCCGACGAGCACCACAGCCCCCATCGCCGACATAAAATTGAGCGTCTGGCCCGTCGCATAGAGCGTCGCGACCACACAGACGAGCGCCAGCGGTGCGATCGAAATGACCACAAATGGAATTTTGAGCGATTCAAACTTTGCCGCGAGTATGGCAAATACCAAGCAAAAAGAAACGATTAGAGTCAGCGACAAGTCATCCAACATCTCTTGCATTTCCTCGTCGCCGACTCCAATCTCCAGCCAAACGTCTTGAGGCTTTTCGATCCGGCTCGCGGCGGCGGCCAATTGCCGCTCGGCCGCGGCCGCATCCCCTTGCACAAGTTCGGCACCAATTTCCACGGTGCGGCTCTGATTTTTTCGCGGCAACTTGGCATAGCCCACATAGGGCGCAATATGAACCAACTGACGAATCGGTACGTACGCAGTCTGTTCCTGCCGGCGAATGGGATAGCTCAACTGCTTGAACGTCTCCAGCCCAAGGGCCCCTGCTCGGCCGACAACCAACTTGACATCAACCTCGCGGGAATAGTCGGCCAATTGGGTCGGCTCGCGGCCCTGTACTTGGCGGCTGAGAAAGTTGGCCAGTTCAGCCGCCTCAACGCCGTACAGCGCAGCCGTGCTGTGGTCGATAGACACTTCGTACCCACCAGCTCCCTCCGCAAGGCTTGAACGGACGGCGGCAAAGTGCGGCATGTCTTCCATCAGCGCCACAATGGCCTTGTTCACTGCGGCCAGTTCCCCCCAGTCCTCGCCATTTAAGCGCACGGCGAAATCGCTGGTCTTTTGCGGGAAGAAATGCTCGAGAAAGGACGGCGGCTGCCGCACGCGCAGCTCGTAGCCAACGGCCGTGCCCAGCCGCGCCGCGACGGCGTCGGTGTCGGCCGTTGGGGCAATTTTCACTTCGAGGACGGCCTTGTTGGCCCCCGGGCGGCGCGACGGGTCAAAGTCGATATCCGTTACTCCGACGGACGAATAAACCGTTTGAATTGCTGGGTCTGCTCCCAAGCGTTGCTCGATCTCGGCGACCTCGGATAGGGTTCGCCGCAGCAGAGACGAGGCTGGCAATTCCACTTCGAGCACCAATCGCTTTCTGTCAACCGCGGGCATTAACTCCCGGTCGATCGCCGACAACGCCGACAAACCCAGCCCAGCCGCGACCGCAATAGCCCCTAGCGTTACCGCCTTGTGCTGCAAACAGACCACCAGCAGCTTTTCGTAGCGCCGGATCGCACCAGCGCCCAGCCTATCGGCCCAGTCGCCGAGTCTGGAGAGCACCCACAGGCGCGACAGCCAGCCCCTGGCATCGCCGTGCGCCAGCAACATGGAAATCAAAGTGATCGACACAAGTAGGGATAGGGTCAGCGACGCCACGACCGCAATGGCTTGGTCGAAGTACAGGGCCCCGGCCAGCCCTTCGATGTACACCAGCGGCAAGAAGACCGAAACTGTAGTGAACGTCGAGGCAGCTATCGGCAGACTGACCTCGCTGGTACCCTCAATGGCTGCTGCCACCAGCGAACAACCCCGTTGCCTAAACCGCTGCACATTGTCGAGGACGATTATGGCATTATCGACCAAAATGCCAAGGCCCAAAGCCAGCCCGCCGAGCGAAACCACGTTGAAATGGATGCCAACGCTGTACAGCACGGCGAAGGTGATGACAATGGACACCGGCACCGCCAGCCCCACCACCAATGGACTCTTCCAGTCGCGGATGAACAGAAATAGGACCAGTACCGCAAAAAAACCGCCCCAGTATAGGGAAGAAAGAACATTGTCCACCGCCTCTTGAATAAATTCCGCTTGGTCGAAAACCGGAATCACCTTGAAATCGGGAAATTCAAGTGCGAGAGCCGCTAGTGCCGCTTCTACCTTGCCGGCGGTCTTTACCGTATTATCCCCGGACTTCTTGTACAGATACAGGGTGATCGTATCCTTGCCATTGAGCCGGTTGTAGCCGGTCGGCTCTTTGAACCCGTAGTGTGCAGTGGCAATGTCTTCGAGGAAAACCGTCGCATTATCGACGCGTTTAACCGGCACTTTTCTTAAGTCCTCAAGGTCCCGGTAGCGGCCTTCTATCCTCAGCGGATAAACCAAGTTGCCGTCGCGGATAGTCCCTCCAGCAGCATGGGTACTAAACCGCGTCAAGGCCGCCTCGACATCGGCAAAACGCACGCCGTAGGCGAGGCATTTGCGGCGGTCTATCTCGACTTGAACTTCCCGTTCCAACCCACCGGCGACGAGCGCTTGCGCCACGCCTTGGATTTGTTCCAACCGGGGTTTTATGACCTCTTCGGCGACGTTCTTGAGTTCGACTAAGGCCGCTCGATAATCCTCGTCTGAAACCGGGTGCTCTATCCGGTCTCCAGAGATCGCGAGCATCATAAACGGCGACGACGACGGATCAAAACGCAAAATAGTTGGCCTGGCAGCAAAATCAGGCAGCCGTTGTTGGATTCGGTCGAGCTTGTTGCGGACTTTGATGAAGGTCAAGTCCATGTCGGCATCCCAACTGAACTCCAAGTAAATCATCGACAGATCGTCCCGCGATACAGAGCGCATATTTCTAATGTCGTACAGGCCGCTCAGCGCGGCCTCTATCGCTTGCGTGACCTCCTCCTCAATGTCGATGGCCGCCACGCCCGGGCACTCGGTCTTCACCGCCAGTTTCTGGACTTCGACATCCGGCAGGAAATCCACCCCCATCTGATAAAAGGAATAGAGTCCCAACAGAACGGCGGCGGCGTACACCACAACCGTTGTCACCGGCCGTCGCACGGACGAGGCGGTGAGACAGGTAGCCATTAGAGTTCCTCATTGACCACGACGACTTGGGCATTGTGGACTAAGTTGAAATGGCCGGCCGTAATTAGAGTATCCCTAACGGCCAAGCCTTCCCGCACCTCCACCATCTCGTCGGTCTCTTCGCCGGTTTCGACGTAGCGCCATTTAGCCCGCCCGCCCGCGTACACGAATACTACTTGCCGGTCAGCGCGGGTAAGCAGGGCTTCCCGCGGCACCAGTAGCCTATCTTCATAGCGAGCAGCCTCGATGCGCACATCGGCGAACATGCCGGGCCGCACGGCCCTATCCGGGTTGTCTATCTCTATTAGGACTCTGCACGTTCTGCGTTCCGTATCTATCGTTGGGTTTACCGATACGACGCGCCCGCTCACCGCTTGCATAGGCAGCGCGGCCAACGCTATCTCGGCCTTTGCGCCTAGCCGTATATGCCTGATCTCGGTCTCCAACACCTCCATTTCGAGGCGGAGCCGATCCAGCGACACGATCCGCGCCACCACATCGCCCTTGTTTGCGAAGTCGCTGCGGTCCACCACCACTTCCGACACGTATCCAGCGAACGGTGCGCCGATGATCGCGCGTTCGAGTTCGAGCTGCGCCCTTTTTAGTTTTAGCCTAGCCTCGTCGAGCCCGACTTGGTCTGCGGCTAGTTCCTTTCTCGACTTGCTAAAAATGAGCTTGAATGCCTCGACATCGTTGGCATTGGTCGAATCAACGCCCAGCCGGTTGAACACTTGGGCCCGGTTGCCGAGATCGCTAGTAAAGAAGGCGATATTGGCGTATTGGGTGAGGGCCCTATCTAGTGCCTCTTGCGCCTGTCGCCGAGCTATCCTGAGTAAGTCGTCTTCTAACTCTACCACGGTATCGCCTTGTTCAACCCAGTCGCCTTCCTGTATGAGCAGCCGACTGATCCTAGCGGAAACTTGGGCCGTAATTTCAGCCGTCCGCGCGGCACTGACGTACCCATACGAGACAACTTGGCGAACCAGCGGCCCCGCATTCACCTCCATTACGGCTACCGGCTTGCGGGTATCGGCTACTGCTTCGCTCTGGGGGCGATCCTCAGCCTCTACGCGGTCGGTCCCGGTCTCGCTCTGACGGGCGAGCACAATCGCCAGCAGAGCTATGATTGAATAGAGCACTTTGTTTTTCATGGTGGTCCTCCGTAGTTGGCTAACATACCAGTACAAGCATATTCCGTGCCAAAACGGAGCCATCAAATCACAACCAATTGTAAAACAAAGAGTTAAAAGAAATAGGGGCCTTTCGCGCAAAACGCCCCATCGCGCTCTAATTGCCCCCTTTCGACGCACCTATCCCCTTATTAAACCTCTATTTCGCGTTTTTACAATAGGTTAGAGAAAGTGCGTCCCAACTGTCGCAGTGCGCTATAATCGGCTAGCACCGTCGCCGCGGCGAGCGGCCATGCGTTGCCCCCGTCCCGTCCAATGGCTACACTCAGGTACTGAGGAATGGCCATGAACGCATCCTACCCCCGCATCCCCTACGGCTGGGCCGATTTCCGCGCCATCCGCTTGGAAAAACGCCTCTACGTCGATAAGACCCGCTTTGTCCACGCACTCGAAGAGCAACGCTACGCCTTTTTCATTAGGCCGCGTCGCTTTGGCAAGACTTGCTGGGTATCCCTGCTAGAAAATTACTACGACCGCCGGGCCGCCGACCAATTTGAGCAGGTCTTCGGCGGCACCTACTTGGGGCAGCATCCCACCGAAAATCGCCATCGCTACGTCGTGCTGCGCTTCAATTTCTCGGCGTTCAAAAACGCCTTGGAAACCCTCGAACACTACTTTGAAGAGTACTGTCAACTGGTGGTCCGGTATGCGTTAGAGCGGAATGCAGATTTGTTTCCCGAAGCGGTGCGGCAGCACATTCGCGCATCGGATTCAGTCAATGGCCAGATCAACGAGTTGTTCCTGTACGCGAGCGACCACGGCATTCCGCTCTATGTGCTCATCGACGAATACGACAACTTCGCCAACACAGTGCTGGCGCATCACGGCGAGTCCGCCTACCAGTCGTTTACCCACGGCGGCGGCTTCTACCGCAATTTCTTCGCCACGCTCAAGGTGGGCGCCGAACAAAGTGGCGGCGGCTTAGAGCGGCTGTTCATCACCGGCGTGTCGCCGATCACTATGGACGACGTTACCAGCGGCTTCAACATCGGCAAGAACATCAGCTTGCACCCGGAGTTCAACGACCTGCTCGGCTTCACCGAAAAAGAGGTGCGGGCCTTGCTGGAACTATACCGCGACTGGGGCGCGTTCAATCAGGAGGTCGAAGCCACACTGGACGTGATGCGCCAGTGGTACAACGGCTATCGCTTCGCCGAAGAAGTCGAGGGCGACCTCTACAACACCGACATGGTGCTCTATTTCCTCGATGAGTCCATACCGAACAAACGGGGACCGCGCGAGTTGATCGACACCAACGTGCGCATCGACTACGGCAAGCTGCGCCACCTGCTGACGGTCAACCGCCAACTCAACGGCAACTTCGACCTGCTGCGCCACCTCATCGGCGAAGCGGAGACCGACAGCACCATTCAACTCAGCTTCCCCCTAGACCAACTCGACGAACGCGAAAACTTCCTGTCGTTGTTGTTTTACTTCGGCCTGCTCAGCATCCGCGACGTGGCGCAAGGCGTGCCTCGGTTGGGCGTTCCCAATCAGACGGTCAAGCGGCTGATGTACGGCTATCTGCGCGATGCCTACCGCGATGTGGAGGTGTTTGCCGTCGATGTGTACACCTTCTCCCGCTTGATGCGGCAGATGGCTTACGCCGGGGCTTGGCAGCCGGTGTTGGACTTTTTGCGCGATGCCTTGGCCGAGCAGACCGGCATCCGCGACTACATGGACGGCGAAAAGGTCATCCACGGCTTTGTCGCCGCCTACTTAAGCCTAGTGGACCAGTTTCTGCTGCACTCGGAATACGAACTGAACAAGGGCTATGCAGACCTGTACTTGGAACCGTTTCTCGCCCAGTATCCCGACGTGGGGTTCGGCTATGTGCTCGAACTCAAGTATGTGAAGCGAAGCGAGTCTCTCGACGAGTCTCTACTAGCAGACAAGCTGCAGGAAGCCGTGCGTCAGGTGCGCGGCTATTTAGCCGATCCGTCCTTGCGCCGCCGCTATCCATCGGTGCAGCACATCGGCTTGGCCATGGTGTTCCACGGTTGGGAGCTGGTGGCCTACCAAGCGGTGGGCGACGCCGAGTCCGAACACTAATCTGCCGCGGCCCAACTCGGGCACTACTATCCCTTTTTGACAAAAGTGATCCACAGCGGGCTGGCCCCTACCTCGTGTTGCTCCAAAGGCGTCAACTCACCTGTGTCCACGTCTATGCTATACGAACGGAGCCGCCCCGATCCCTGTCCGACTGCATAGACGAAACGACCGCTCGGATCCAACTCAAAAAAGCGCGGCGTCGCCTCAGTCGGATAGTGTCCTTTGGCCGTCAACCGCCCATCGTCGCCAATGGCGAACAGGGCCAGGGAATCGTGGCCGCGGTTGGACCCGTAGAGAAACTGGCCGTCGGGCGTGATCTTTATTTCGGCTGTGGTATTGTCTTCGTTGTCAAATCCCGTCGGCAAAGTCGAGATAACCTGAAACGACGCCAGCGTCCCGGCCTCCGGGTCGAAGTGATGCGCCGACACCGTGCTGCCGTTTTCGTTGACCGAATAGAGCAAATCGCGGGTCGGGTGAAAGGCAAAGTGGCGCGGGCCTTCGGGCGTAGCCGGCTCTATCTTCGGCGGGTCGTTGGGCGTCAGCCGCCCGGTTTGCTCGTCAAAGCGAAACTGAAATATGGCGTTGGCCGGGTTGGTGTGCGGCACCAAGGCAAAGCGATTTGTGCGGTCGGTCTGAATGCTGTGGGCGTGTACTGCAGTGGGGATCATTTGCAGCGGCTGGTCCGAGATCGCACCGTCCGCGGCCACCCCGTGCACACCGACCTGACCCGACCCATAGTACGACGACAGCAAAAAAGCACCCCGGTTGTCCAAAAACAGATAGGGCGGGCCTTCTGCTAAACTCGTCTCGGCCAGCTTGACAAGCGTCCCCTTTTCTCGATCGACGGCATAGCTAGCCAGTTTTTGGGCCGAGCGCAGGGCCACAAACATCTGCGTCCCGTCCGGGCGCACCGTCACCGCCCCCGGAGCACCCTCCAACTCAACATTGGCCTGCGGCACCAACGCGCCGCTGCCTTCGTCCATCAGAAAATGCGAAAAAAAATTGCTGCCCGAATTTGAAATATATACGTGATAGGCCATGAAAGTCTCCTCCAAAAGGTATTAGGGTGTCACTTCTTGCAAGGCGGCTAAAAAAACGGCTGGCTCGGCCGGGCCGAGCAAGAGGGCATGAGAGCCGTGCGTTGGAATATACACAGCGCGCGGCGCACTCGTGCAGAAAACGTGCGCCTTCTCCCCGCTGCGCAGATAAAACGCCCCGCCGCGAAAAAAGAACGCACTAATCGCGAAAATTTTGCCCTTAGTCCGGTATTGGGATTCGGTCGGCAAATCGACGACGCGCGCCTTCTCCACCTTCAACTCGTCATAGGTAAAGTGCTTGCCGTGGGCGCTGTTGCGGATCAGCAAGTAGCCCTCTAGCAAGACGAAATCCGTGCGCCGAGCACTCAAATAAAACCACGTAAATACCGAGAAAAAGATGATCAGCATCAGCACGTAAGACGACCCCAAAGCCACCGGCGCGGCGAGACGGGCCACCGGGCCGTGCGGGTCAATAACCGCGTAGAGCGCGAAAGTCAGCACCGCAAAAAAGACGGTAGTCACCGCAACGATCGCGGCCAGCACTTTGCCAAACAGAGCAGCCGACGGCGGGTGGATGGGAAAAATGCGCGGTTCCATGTCAACCTGCCCTGAGCAGCATCAAGCCCCCGGCAATGGCGAGGATGCCGATAATTTTAACAGTCGTCAGCCGTTCCTTGAGAAAAATCCAGCCCAGCAGCGCACCGATTACGACCGACGACTCGCGCGCGGCAATGATGTAGCTGACCGGCCCTTGGGTATAGGCGTACAGGATCAGCAAATAGGTCGCCAGCGAGCCCGCGCCAATCAAGGCGATATACCCGTAAAAGGCGCGCACCGTCGCCAGCAGGTCCGCGCCGTATTGGCGCAGCACAAAGGGCACGCGCACGAGGGTGGCGATGACCCACATGCCGCAGATGTAGTAAACTGGTTGCACGTATCCTACGCCTATTTTGTCGATCAGCGAGTAACAGACTATCGTCAGCCCCACGCTCAGGGCCAGTTGCAAACCCCGCTTCTGGAGCTTGAGGGCCGGGGCGCCAACGCAAAAAATCCCGGCAAAAATTAAAGCAATCCCGCCCGCGCCCCACAGCGAAATATCCTCTCCCAAGCTCAGATAGGCGACCAACGCCGTCAGCCCCACGCCCGAGCCGCGCGCAATTGGATATACCGTAGAAATTTCGCCGTGCCCGTACGCCCGCGCCAACAGGGCAAAGTACAGCGCGTGAAAAATGCCCGTAGCCAGCAAGCAGAGACCACCCGGCCACGACAGCGTTAGCGGCGTGCCCTGCCACCAGATATAAGCGCACAGCGGCATTGCGAACAGGATACCCGAGGCAAAGGAGAGCCACATCACAGCCGCATTGCCAGCGACCTTGTACGCCGCGAAATTCCACAAGGCGTGGCCGATGGCCGCCGCCAACACGAGCCCCCAGACATCGGCGTTCATTTTTTACCAAGGCAATTTGGGTGAGTTGGGCCGGTTGACCATAGCGATATTGAACCCTCGCGTCAAATGATGAATATTCTAAGCCTCGGCCCACGGGCATCTCGCCCGGCCGTGTCATTCCACTGCAAGCGTTAAGCCCGCTAAAGGACGCAACCCATGGCAGACAGACCTACCTTCGCGGCAGTAGAAGAAGCCGCAGCGTTTATCAGCCCGCATCTGGCGCCAACGCCACTTATCTACTGCTACAAGCTCTCGCAGATGCTGGGCTGCGCCTACCACGTCAAGTGCGAGAACTTGCAGCCCGTGGGGGCCTTTAAGGTGCGCGGTGGCGTCAACCTCATCGGGCGCTTATCCCCAGCCGAGCGGCAGCGGGGCGTCATCAGCGCCAGCACCGGCAACCACGGCCAGTCGCTGGCGTACGCCGGTCAGCTGTTTGGCACGCCAGTGACTATCTACGGACCAGAACGCGCCAGCAACCCAGCCAAAGTCGCGGCCATGCGCGCCCTCGGTGCCGAAGTCCGCCTCGTCGGCCGCGATTTCGACGAAGCCCGCCAACACGTCGAGCACGCCGCGCAGCGCACGGGCTGCCGCTACGTGCATTCGGCCAATGAGCCGCATCTAATCGCCGGTGTGGGCACGATGGGCTTGGAGATTCTTGCCGCCCTGCCCGATGCCGAAGCCCTGATCGTGCCCGTCGGCGGCGGCAGCGGCATCTGCGGTATCGCACTCGTCGCCCGGCACTTGAATCCATCCATCGAGATCATCGGCGTACAAAGTGAGCGCGCTCCCGTCTGCCACCGCGCCTGGCAACAGCAGTGCCTCGACGTGGAAGCTCCCATGACCACGCGGCACGAAGGGCTAGCCACCCGCGTGCCTTTTGCCATGACCTCGCATATGATGTGGGACCTGGTCGATCGCTTCGAGCTGGTATCCGACGAAGCGATCGACCAAGCCATGGGCCTGTTGGCGCGCGAGGCCAAGCTAGTGGCCGAAGGAGCCGGCGCCGCCTCATTGGCGGCAGCCGTGCAGATCCGCGCATCTTTGGCCGGCAAAAAGGTAGTCGGCATCCTCAGCGGCGGGAACGCCGCCGCCGATCACCTAGCGCGAATTTTGCAAAATGGCTAAACAACCCAAGCGCAAAAAGAGCCGGCGCCGCGGCGCCACCGCACGAGCCAATGCCGAGTTGGGTGCGCACATGGCCTCGCTGGGCCTAGCGGCGATTGAATCCTATAAGGCCTGGTGCCGTCAGCACGGGTTTAGCGCAGCCCTGAGCAAGACTTGGCAGGAACGGCGGCAAGAACGCGCCGCACACCAGCGCGACCAACAAGCCGCCCAAGCCGCAGACGCCCTGCAACAACACGTCGCGCAACTGGGGCTAGACGGGGCGACGGCCTATCAGACGTGGTGTCGGCAACAAGGGCTCAGCGACGCCATCCACAAAAGCGCGGCCCAGCGCAGCAAGGAACTCAAGCTCCACCAGCAGTTCCAGAGCACCCAAGCCCTGCACAAAGGCCGCAAGCACCGCCGGCGCACCAAAGACATCATTGACCAACTCTGGGCCGGAACCATCGCCGAGCAAGATCTGCACACCGAGGTCTTGCGCCTGATCCATCGGTCTTTTGTCGGCCTAGCCGGCGACCAGCGGGCGCAGCTACGGGATTTGCTTCTCCATCTAGCAAAGCGAGCGCCCAACCTGCTCGACACCCGGCCCGCACTCCAGCGCTTGGGGCGCGTGGCGGGCAATACTTTCACCGAGGCCCTCGGTGCATTGGCTCGGCACAGCCGCGCTTGGCAGCAGCCGCCATCTGCGTGGAAGCCAGACAGCCGCAATCCCCGGCGGCAATTCGCCGCGCTAGCCCGCTTCCTATTGGCCCACTACGACGTGCCGTCGTGCTTGGATTCAGTGTGGTTCGGCGGCTGGGGGCCAGCAGCCCAACGCCAGCAGCAGTGGTTTGTCCACGTGGGCAGCGGGCAGAACATCCGCACCGCCGACCTGCCACTGGCACTCTCCAAGCGCATGGCGCACGTCTTTGCCGCGGCACCGAGCGAACTGACGGCGACCGAGGCTCTGCGCTGGGCGCAAGTGGTGGGCCAAGGAGGCAACGAGATGCTGGCGCAGGCCGTAATAGCCACAGAATTGGGTCGCAGTTTCGCCGCCGAATCCTTTTGGAGCACTGTCGTCCTCTTCCTCGTCGAAAACCCCATGCTCGACCCAGACTTAGTCGGCCCCATCGTCGATTATATCAATCACCAGAAGTACGTCTCCACCCAAGAAGGCGAGCCACCGCAACCCAACTACACCATGAAGGGACGCAGCGCGGTCAAGCTCCTGCGCCAAGTTGACCAATGGCACGAACGCCTAGCCCGCGATAACCGCCAGCCCGGCGGAAGTTGGGAATCGTCGGGCATAGCGGGCTTTGAGTGGCTCGACGACAAAGAAGCAGGGCTGCGTTGGACCATCCGCGAGCTGACTTCTAAAAGAGAGCTCACGCTTGAAGGACGGGCGATGAACCACTGCGTCGCCTCCTATGTGCCCAACTGCCGGCGCGGCAGCAAGTCGGTGTGGTCGATGCAGGTCGATGCCGAGGGCCACAGCGTCCGCGTGGTGACAATCGCCGTGCACAATCCGAGCCGCAACATCGTCGAGGTGCGTGGGCGCTTCAACGCCGTGCCCCGGCAGTCGGGAAAAAACCCAAAAAACAAGACCTTGGAACGACCTTATCGAGCGTTGCTGGCGCGCTCTGGTGCGGTGTTGCGCCAGTGGATTGAGGCCGAGCAACTAGGGCGGACGACGCGGGCGTACTAGGCGGGCGTTGCATTTAAGGTCGATCATAGCTCCCGCAGTGCCCGCGCCAAGACGTGGCGGTACGTATTTGGGCCAAAGACCTATACCCGCAAAATTTGTAACCTCGTCGAGACAGCGACCACTGGCCCAACTCTATCGTTTGGAAACCGAAGACGTGGAATTGACGCGCAAGTTGCTCTTTTTGCGCTAGGGGTGGCGTAGGCAGGATACGCCTTAGTCTAATTACTCCAAAGGTGTTCTATTCTCCACCTCTACCAGTCGTCGGACCTGTTGCAGAAGGGATCTCACAAGATGTAAAACGCGTTCTCGATCAATGGAGATTCCCTCGGCTAATCCCTCGTATCGAAACTGAACGGCGAATGCGCTATAGGTTGTCAACTCCCGATACTTGCTTATATCGGCATCTCTCTTGGAGAGCCTCTCGATGAGGTCATCGAGATCATGCGTCAGCGGGTACACCTCTCCAAGGAAGGCAAGCCACGCCTTGAGCGATTTCTCGGCGGCTTGTTGCGCGTGGAAGCCGAAGATCTCATCAGATCCGCCGGTAGAATCGTGCATGAGTCGCAGAATCTCGATGTCGCGGTCTGCGGCGGCCAACAGCACACGCACACATTTAAGGTCGCTCATAGAGCACCTTTCCCTCCCTCAGTGCCCGCGCCAAGACGTGGTTGAGGGAGTCGCGCCAGTACTCGACGTCGTCGCGGCTATAAACGAGGATGTCCTTTGGCACACCCGATCTGGCGAGGACCTTGTATAGTCGGACCGCCTCTTGGTGCCGACTCCGATTCTTCCCAAACGGCTCGGCCTCTACCACTACCAGATCGACATCCGAACCTTCCCGCGCATCGCCGCGAGCACGAGAGCCGAAGAGAATCACCTGCTCGGGATCGACCTCGGCGACGATGGCCTGGACCATCTGGTCGAGGAGTTTGTCGGTAACTTGTGTCATTTTTCTACCTCCCGGAAGTGTATCTCGTCCAGTTCAGGTAAGAGCTTAACGCTCTCTTGTTCGTTGGGGTCCGTCCGGGCGATCACAGCAGTGCAGGTTTCGGTCTCGCTGGGATTGTAGGGAAGGTGAGGGACGCCAGCCGGGATGTAAACAAAGTCGCCGCTGTTGATGTCTTCGTGCTGCTCCAGCCGCTCGCCATGCCACATTCCAGCTTGGCCGCTGATGACATAAATAGCGGTCTCGTGGTTTTCGTGCAGGTGGGCCTTGGCTCGTTCTTTGGGCGGCATGTTCAGCAGGTGCATGCAAATCCCCTGCGAGCCAGTGGTCTCGGCGGCGATCCCCGAAACATAGGTGAGTGCCTGTTTGCCTTCGTACGTTTCTCGGCAGCGAAACACTTTGCAGGTTGGCTTGGAATGCTCTGACATTGTTTTCCTCTGTGAGCTTGGGGTAAACGACAATTTCATCGGCAAAGACTGAAGTATCCTCCATGCTTCACCTCCCGGAGCAAATATGCCAGGGTCTAGCATCACTACCCCGCTTACGACGCCAGCCCGTCGAGCAGGTATTGTTGTATCCGCTCGAGTTGCTCGTAGCTGGCAATTTTCTGCCCCTCGGCATCGACGATGTAGAAGGAATCTTGCGCCCGCGCCGCCACGGTGTTGATAATGGCGCGGTGGATGTTGAGCTCCAACTCATCCAGCAGGTAGGCGATTTTGTAGAGCAGGCCCACCGTGTCTTGCGCTTCGATATCGACGACCGTATAGCGAGCTGAAATGTGATTGTCAAAGGCAATGCGCGGTGGCTGGTCGTACTGCCGCTGGCGGCGGCGGCGGTCCCAACTGCTGCTGTACTTGGCTAGCAAATCGCGCGCCTTGAGCCGCAGCGAAATGACCTCGGCCACCCGCTCGCGCATGCGCTCCTTCTTCCAGTCGGGCAGCGCCGGACTGCCGTCGATGTTGGTCACCTGAAAAATGTCGAGCACCACATCGTCGGCGCGGGTATTGACATCAGCGCCGAGGATGCTAATGTCGTTGACGGCCAAAGCACCGCAGATCTTGGCCAAGATCTGGCGCTGGTCGCGGGTGCAGATAACGATCTCAGTGTGCCCTTCGTGCTCGATAAATTCCAACACAAAAGGCTGTTCCCGCAAGCGGGCGATCATGGCTAGATGCCCCTTGATCTGCGCGCGGTTGTAGGCCAACAAGTAGTTAGGGGATAGCTGCTCAATGTGCTCTTGGAACTGGACGACGCGTTGGGCCGACCAGCGCCCCTCGATGTGATCGAGGTGCTCGTTGAGCTTCTGGCGCGCACGCTGTTTGGCCTCTAGAGCCTGCCTATCCGACTGTAGTTGCTCGGCCGTCTTGTAGTACAATTCCCACAGCAAGGCCCCTTGCCACTCGGTCCAGGCGTCGGGCGCAACAGCCGACAGGTCGGCGTACGAGACCAAATAGAGTGCGCGCAACCATTCCTCGTTGGCGAACAGCCCGGCGAACTCGGCGATCATCTCGTAGTCGTCGAGATTGCGCCGTCTAGAAATCAGCACCATGTCTTGGTGGTGCTCCACGAGGAAGCGCAGCATCGACCGCTCCTCTTGGTCCAGCCCCATCCGCTCGCTCAGCTCGTCGGTCATCTCAATCCCGCGCGCGATGTGGTCGTCGCGCTTCCACTTGCCCACATCGTGCAAGAGCACGGCGAAAAACAGCAGGTCGCGGCGCGTACATTGGGCGAGAATCGCCGACATAGTTCCCTCCTGCTGACCGAGAGCTTCCAAATTTTCCAGCGCGACCAGCGTGTGCTCATCGACCGTGTAGATGTGGTAAATGTCGTATTGGACCAAGCAGGTCAGCCGCTCAAACTCGGGCAAGTACGCGCCTAAGACGCCCAAGTCGTGCATGCTGCGGACGGTGCGCGCTGTGCGGTATTTGCGTTTGAGTATCTTAAAAAATAAGTCGCGGGCCTCGGGCAGCCGTCTGAAGCCGTCGTCAATCAGCGGCAGACTGGCGCGCACCGCGCTCTGCGCCTGATCGCTCAGCTTCAAGTTCTTGGTTTGGGCCGTGAGGAAAATTTTTAACAGGCGCAGAGGATCGGCGGCAAAATAAGCCTCGCCGTCGGCGAAGACGATCTCCCCTTCTATCGCGGCCACCCCGCGCTCCAAATACATGCTGCGGCTGCTGTTGCGCGGCTTGCGGGTCAATTGCTGGAAGGCGCGTTCTACTAGCCGGTACACCGTGCGCGCATGGAGATAGTACTCGCGCATAAAGCACTCGACTGCCAGCTCTTGGTCTTGGTCTTTATAGCCCAAGGCGGCCGCGATCTGCGGCTTGAGATCGTGCTCTAGCACATCGCGCTTGCGGCCCACGGCAAAGTGGAGCGCATGCCGCACCCGCCACAAAAAGGCGCGGCTGTGGCCGAGGCTCTTGCCGCCACCATCGAGGCACTGGTCGCGCAAAGCATCGCACTCGGGCGCTTTGGCTTTGGCCTTGAGTGCCCACTCAAACATCTGTATCTCGCGCAGGCCCCCGGGGCTTTCCTTGACATTTGGCTCCAAAAGCTGAACCGATTGCCGCGCGGCAAGTTGCTGCTGGCGCAGCCGATTCAACTCGGCTACTGTGCGCTTGGGTACGCGCTTGTAGAGCCGCTGTTGGAACTGAGCAAAAAGCGCGGCATCGCCGGCCAGTAGGCGACCGTCCATCATCGCAGTGCGCGATTGCAGATCTTCGCGCACCGCCCGGACCACTTCTTCCAACGTCCGACTGCTGTGCCCCACCTCAAACCCCAAGTCCCACAGCGGATTGAATACGCCAGCGACCACTTCGGGAACCTTATCTTGGCTCTTGGCGAATAGGAACAGCAAGTCAACATCGGAATGCGGTGCCATTTCGCAGCGGCCGTATCCGCCCAGGGCCACCAGCGCATGTGGGCCGGTCGTCTGCGGCATGGCGCGGCGATAAATGGACAGCACCACCGCGTCCATGGCCTCGGCGATGCGCCGGGCGACGCTCTGCCCGTCGGCCCCGGCTTGGTGCTCGGCCTCAATCTGCCCAAGGGCCTCTTGCCACAACGGCCGCAGAGCCTTTTCCATCGGCGCACGAGGCATCTCTTTGAGCGAGTCGGCAAATGTTTCTACAAATCCCATAGGTGCTCCCAATCCAAATCCATTAAATATACGCCCGTGGGGGACGGTTTGAAACCGTCCCCCACGGTACGGAGCGATGCAATCCATCCGGTGCGCGGCGGTTCGTAAGGGGCGGTTTCAAACCGTCCCGCACGCGGCGATGCAATCCATCCGGCACGCGGCGGTTCGTAAGGGGCGGTTTCAAACCGCCCCGCACGCGGCGATGCAATCCATCCGGTGCGCGGCGATGCAATCCATCCGGTAGGGGGCGGTTTCAAACCGTCCCGCACGCGGCGATGCAATCCATCCGGTGCGCGGCGGTTCGTAAGGGGCGGTTTCAAACCGTCCCCCACGCGGCGATGCAATCCATCCGGTACGCGGCGGTTCGTAAGGGGCGGTTTCAAACCGTCCCGCACGCGGCGATGCAATCCATCCGGTACGCGGCGGTTCGTAAGGGGCGGTTTCAAACCGCCCCGCACGCGGCGATGCAATCCATCCGGTACGCGGCGGTTCGTAAGGGGCGGTTTCAAACCGCCCCCTACGGGGCAATTAAATAATGTCCTTGACAGGTGTGAAATGTTGGCTATACTTTTGTTTGATATGCAAAACAAACGGTTATAATTAAAAACATTGGTTTTGTTTATAAAAAATTTGTAATATGAATATTACGGCCTTTTATTCGACCCATGCGACGCGTACCTAATAGACCTTATCTTTATATTTTTCAGTTGGTTATCCTTCTTATTGTCCTGCCTTTGCAAGGTGCCAACGCCGCTGCAAAGCCGTCTCTAGCAGGCTACGGCGAAATGATCTATTCCCACTTCGATTTCGGCCCCGACCAAAAAAGCGGTCCCAACGGTTCGCCCCCGGACAGCCGCGCCACCGTTGACATCACCCGCCTCGCGCTCGAATTAGAAGTCGAGTTGCTCAAAAATACCAAGCTGGAAGCCGAGGTGGAATTTGAGCACGGCGGGGCGGGTGCTGCGTTGGAATTGGAGTTTGAGGAATTTGGCGAGTTCGAGCAGGAAATCGAAAAAGGCGGCGAAGTCATCGTCGAAGAACTGGCCGTCGAGCGGACCTTCAGCGACGCCTTCCGCGTCCGCTTGGGGCATTTCTACGTCGCCGTGGGCCACTTGAGCCACCACTTCCAGCCGACCGATTTCTTCGGCTCCCAGCGCTCGGAAGCCGAGACTTCGATCATCCCGGCCCTTTGGCACGAGACCGGCGTGGAAGTGTCCGGGGCGTACCGGGGCTGGCACTACCAACTACAGCTAGTCAACGGCTTGGACGCGACCGGTTTTAGCTCACAAAACTGGATCGTCGGCGGCCAGCAAAAGCGCTTTGAGACGGTTCAGGCGACCAATATGGCTTGGGTTGCTCGCCTTGATTATCAGTTCGCGCCGCACAGTGTGCTGGGCATTTCCGGCTATCGCGGCGACAGCGCCGACAACCGCCCTAAGCCCGACATGGAAGGAATTGACGCGCATGTCTCCATCGTCGATGTGCACGGCAGCTTGAGCTGGGGGCGGGTCCGGGCGCACGGACTATACCTCTATGGACATCTGCAGAATGCCGCCCTCGTCAGCGCCCGCAACCGCACCCTATCGAACAACCTCGACGTCTTGCGCTCGCCGGTGGGCCAGGCGGCGTACGCAGCCTTCGTCGAGGTCGGCTACGACGTCTTGGCTTGGCTGACCGCTTCTTCGCCCAACCGCTTGGACCTGTTTGTCGGCTTCGACGCGTACGACACCATGGCCGCGGTCCCGGACGAGACCTTTGACAATCCGCGCTTTGCACGCCGGGTCTATACCGTTGGCGCGAACTACAACATGGAAGACGCCGTAGTGCTCAAAGCCGATTACGCCATGCGGCGGCTGGGTGCCGCCCACTTCAACCCTGAAAATACCCTGAGTTTGGGACTGGGGTTTCAGTTTTAAAAAACATGTACTGTGAAACCGGACACAGGGGCAGTCGCCTGTGTGCTGGATTTCAATTTTGCCTAAAGGAGCTGCGCTTATGAAAACCACGTTTTTGCGATTGGGGATTGGACTAGCCGCTTGCAGCCTGCTGCTAATTGTCGGCTGCGGCGACGATGACGCTGCGCCCACCGGGCCAGCCGCCGCCGAGTTCGACTTTGCGCCCATCTTGAGCAACTTCACCGACAACGTCGTCATTGCCACGTACGCGGACTTGGACCAGCAGGCCGGCGAACTACTCGCCGCTGTAGAGGCTCTGCGCCGCAATACCACGCCTGAAAACCTCAGCGCGGCGCGCGACACGTGGGTGGCCACGCGCATTCCCTGGGAAGCCAGCGAAGGGTTTCTCTTTGGTCCAGTGGACTTCAACGGCTACGATCCTGCCCTCGACAGTTGGCCGGTCAACCGCACGGACTTGGACGGAGTCTTGGCCAGCGGCAACGAATTGACGACCGCGTACGCGAACAGCCTCGACGGGACTCTCAAGGGCTTCCACACCATTGAGTACCTGCTCTTTGACGAAGGCGGCAGCAAGACCACAGCCGATTTCACTGAGCGCGAGTTCGCCTATCTAATCGCCACGACCCAAGATCTAAAGGCCACGACCGAGGCCCTACACACGAGCTGGATCGCCTCCGGCGGCAACTTTGGCCACAAGGTGCGCAACGCCGGCAATGGCAGCGACGTGTATCCGTCCGCCCAGTCGGCCGTCCAGGAAATGGTCAACGGCATGATCGGCATCTGCGACGAGGTGGCCAACGGCAAAATCGCCGACCCCTTAGTCGAGCAAGATACCCGCCTGGTCGAATCCCAATTCAGCTTCAATTCTATCGCCGACTTCCAAAACAACCTCCGCAGCGTCCTGCACGTCTATACCGGCGACTACGCCGACGCTAGCGGCGTCGGGCTAGACGAATTCATCCGCCAAGCCGACGCCGACCTCGATCAGCGGCTAAAGCAGGAAATCCACACGGCCATCGACGAGATCGGCAATATCCAGCAGCCGTTCCGCGACGCTATTTTCTCGGATCGGGGCCAAGTCGAGCAGGCGCAAGCGGCAGTGGCCAAAGTCCAGCAGACCTTAGCAGAAGACATCTTGCCGTTGGTTTTAGCTAACTAATCTCGTCTATCACAATGGTCACTATCCGCCCTGCCATACTCTATATGAGCCTCCTAGCCGCGCTCACCCACTGCGGCGACGACCGAGGATTAGACCCGGCGGCTCCCGTAGCGGACGACCGCGCTTTGTCGGGCGGGGCGGCGACGGTTTTTGACGCCAGCAGTGTGGCATTTGAAAACCCCATCCCCTCTTTGGACGGGATGGAAATGGAGCGCTTCCTAGCTGGGGATGCGGCCTTTGAACAGGTCTTTGTCACCTCGCCGGCCGCAGTCGGGCACGGCCTAGGGCCGGTTTTTAACCAGACCTCGTGCGCCGGCTGTCACGCCCGCGATGGCCGGGGGCGCGAAGGGTTTGGCGAGGTCTCCCCTTTTATCGGCTCTATGCTCATGCGAGTCAGCCTGCCCGGCACCAACCCCGCAGTGCCCGGTGGGCCGCAGCCAGTGCCGGGCTTTGGCCAACAGATTGGCGATCGCGCCGTTTTTGGGGTCGCCCCCGAAGCGCATATCGACGTCACCTACTTTGAGGAGACCCGCTATTTTGCCGACGGCACCGCCTATTCCCTGCGCTTTCCGCTGTACGACGTAGTGGAGCCTTATCAACCGCTACCGGGGGACGTCCTGTTCTCGCCGCGCATGGCCCCGCCGGTTTTTGGCCGCGGTCTGCTCGAAGCCATTCCCGCCGAGACTATTCTGGCACTGGCCGACCCCGGCGACCGCAACGGCGACGGCCTATCCGGCCGCCCCAATCAGGTGTACAACTTCCGCACCGGCCAGACTGAATTGGGCCGCTTTGGTCTCAAGGCCAACAATCCCGACCTATTGCAGCAGGTCGCCGGGGCCTACCAGCAGGATATGGGCATTACCAATCCCTATTTCCCCGCCGAGTCCACCGCCGGCCAGTCGCAAATGGACGACCACCAAGACGACCCGGAAATCGGTCAAGAGACGCTGGATATCAACACCTTTTACGTGCAAACGCTGGCAGTACCCGCTCGGCGCAACATCGACGACGCCCAGGCTTTGCGCGGCGAAGCGCTCTTTGTCGCCGCCCAGTGCTCGGGGTGCCACATCCCCACCCTGCGGACGGGGCCCCACGCGATTGCGGCCCTAGCCAACCAGACCATTCATCCCTACACAGATCTGCTGTTGCACGATATGGGCGAAGAATTGGCCGACGGCCGTCCCGACTTTGAGGCCAACGGCCGCGAGTGGCGCACGCCACCGCTGTGGGGCATTGGCCTGACGGCAACGGTCAACGGCATTCCAGCGTATCTGCACGACGGCCGGGCGCGCACGCTGATCGAAGCGATCATGTTCCACGGCGGCGAGGCCGAAGCAGCGCGGGAATTTGTGCGCCAACTAGACCAGAGCGAGCGGGACGCGCTGGTGGCCTTTTTGCAGTCGCTGTGAGCAACTAGGATGAGCCAAGTTCCTAATCGAGCAAGGTAATCCAGTCGTTATGCGAGAACCAGCGGTATTGCACGGCCGCAAGGTTGACGCGCTCGTCGATGAGCGGCTTGGGCTCGCGGCTGTTGAGCGACACCGATGTGCGCACGTACACGGCCGCGTTCTCGACGCCCTCTTGCCGCAAATTCTCAGCGAGGTGTTTGGCGTATTGCAGAATCATATGCGGCCGCGACGACATTTTTCTCTTTTGCCGGCTAGTCAACTCCGCTACTGACAAATCGCGGCGGCGGCCCGTAAGCGGATCTCT
Source organism: Candidatus Latescibacterota bacterium (assembly GCA_965221515.1). Classification (GTDB taxonomy): domain Bacteria; phylum Latescibacterota; class UBA2968; order UBA8231; family UBA8231. The sequence continues at coordinate 11,317 of OZ244897.1, read as the reverse complement.
GCTGTAGAATGCGATCGCGTGGGTGCTTTTGTCCCGCAGCTTCATCCGCCACGAAAAATTATGCCCTTCGTCCGTCCAGCCTACGTGGCCGCGAATCGCGAAATGGCGCAGCGGCAGCACGAGTTGCACGAGCACGAATACAGCCATCAGGAACGCCGTGACGCGCTGTTGGCCCCACCACTTGCCGATGGTGCTGTTATCACACCTTTGCGACCCCAACAGATCGAGCAATACGGCGCGGCCAACAGCGCGCGTTCGCGGCCATCGATTAAACCATCGTCGGATAGTGGAAGCGTTCATAAAGAGGACGAAGGTCGCCAGCGTCAGGTACGGAAAAATGCCGATGTCGTAAAACCACTTGTTCAAACCATTGAACCCGACCAGTAGCACAAAGCCGACGCCGCGCGTCGGGCCCCACAACAGGGCAAATCCTATCAACAGATCGAATAACAACCCCCCGTAGGCGTACAAATACACGAACCACTCCCGCAAAAGCAGCGGTCCGATCAAGAAGTAATCCGCTCTGGCTGCCAACCATGCTCTCACCGGCTCGCCGGCCAGCCAGTCCGAGTTGATTTTGGCTAGGCCAGCGTAGAAAAAGACAATGCAGATTTGCAATCGAAATATGTAAACTTGCCACGCCGGAACGCGGGACGGCAGCCGCCGCCGCACCGCGTCGATTGAGAACGCGCGATTGGCGTCCGTCATCACAAACAGCAAAGCCAGCAGACAAATGAGGTAGTAGTGATTGTTGTACTGCGCTTTGTCGAGCAGAAATGTATAGGTGTAGAGGACGAAGAATAGGGCGGATGCGGCCCGGTAGTAATATCCAATTGCCAGCAAGAGCGCTGCGGCACCCATGAGCACAAAAACCAGATACATCGCGCTGCCAACGGGCCTAATCCCTTCTACAAAGGAGAAGAAGAAGGTTGGCTCGATATAGTAGCGTGCTATGCGGCCGTACGCCCAATATCGCAGGACCTCGACGACCATGAGCAGGCCGAAGAGGATCCTAAAAAGCCCGATCGGGGCGGCGTCAACTAACTTGGTCAATACCTCTTTGCCAATCACTGTGCAGCTTCTTTGCGTCGAAGCCTGTGAGGCATTGTACTACTCAACGCAGCAGGACGAGTTTGCGCGTCAAAATGCCCTTAGTCGTCACCAGCCTGTACAGATAGACGCCGCTGGATAAGAGGTGGCCAGCGTCGCTTCGGCCATCCCAAGCAAGCCGATGATGGCCCGCCTGCTGCTGCCCTTGACTCACCACCGCTACCCGCTGCCCGGTCAACGTGAGAATCTCCATGCGTACCGGCCCCGGTTCTGGCAGGAAGTAGGAAAGGACCGTCTGGCTGTTGAACGGATTGGGCGCATTCTGCTGCAATTGGGGGCCACCGGGCAGCCCACTTTGATCCTGAACCATCGCCGCTAGCTTGGCCGGTGCTGCCAGGGCAAACACATCGCGGAACAAGTTTAGGTCGGCTGAATCGATCGCGCCGCTGCCGTCAAGGTCAAAGCGAGGGTCGCTGCTGCCGTAGAAATAAGCAAAAAGCAACATGAACAAGTCGGCTGAATCGACCTGACCATTTCCATCAAAATCGAACCGGTCACAATCCGCTAGATTGAGCTCTGCTAGGTCATTGACTGCCACATCCTGCAGACCCGTCGGGATGCACCCGCTCAACCCATTACCGGCAAGGTGCAGTGACGTCAGATGGGTCAGGCGGCGCAATGGAGTTGGGATCTGCCCGGTTAAGCCTCTGCTTTGAAGATTCAACTGTATAACGCGCTGCGGCGTACTACCGAGAGTTACGCCGTCCCAAGTGGCGATAGGAGTACTTGCCGACCAGTTCAGCATGGCGTCTCCCGCCAGAGTATCCCGCGTCTTCAGTAGCGCGTTGCAGTCAGCCACCAACCCCGGATTGTTGACTGCATCGGACACTGCACCTCCAGTAGCGCAGGAGGTCTTCATGTCGTCGCCGTCGTCATCATCATCGCCGTCGTCATCATCATCGCCGTCGTCGTCATCGTCGCCGTCGTCGTCATCATCGCCGTCGTCATCATCGTCGCCGTCGTCGTCATCATCGCCGTCATCATCGTCGTCACCGTCATCATCGTCATCCCCGTCGTCATCATCATCCCCGTCATCATCATCATCGCCGTCGTCATCGTCATCCCCGTCATCATCGTCATCCCCATCATCATCGTCATCCCCGTCATCATCGTCGTCGCCGTCGTCATCGTCATCCCCGTCGTCATCATCGTCGCCGTCATCATCGTCATCCCCGTCGTCATCATCATCGCCGTCATCATCGTCATCCCCGTCGTCATCATCATCCCCGTCGTCATCGTCATCGCCATCGTCATCGTCATCCCCGTCATCATCGTCATCGCCATCATCATCGTCATCCCCATCATCGTCATCGTCATCGTCATCGTCGTTTTGAGCACCGACGCTGAAACTAGTACGCAAGTCTATATTCGCTTCGCCTCTAATAGCAGGCGTGGTTATCTTTTTTATCTCTTGTCCGTGAATAGGGGAAGGCCAGCCCAAAACCATCAGGGCTATTACGCCTACGAAAAAAATAAACCGCTGGAAGTATCTCATGCTCATTTCTCCTGTGGAGAAAGGATGACTCCAAGAGAATGCTAGTTCGGTCGCCATATGCTATAGCAATCCTACATGATTTGCAAGCATGGAACGTTTACCGCCACTATCTTGCCCTATAAGTCATTCCCTGCCAGCGGGAATCCAGTCTTGAATGATGTAGAATTACTCTTATACATATTATACATAATAATCGGAGGTACGATCAAAATACGACAAACGTTGGGTGTGGTATTTGAATGGAAGATATTCCGTTTGCTGGAATTTCGGACCTCAGTAGTAAGCGGTTGCTCCGAGTGCTTCTAACCCTTGCGTAAATGGAGAAACCTCAATATCCTACTTGCTTTATAAGCTGAGAAGCGGTCTGAAACCCCTGTCGGGGTTGCGCGGCGGTCAAGCCCATCCAACCGCCAGTACATTCACAGCATTGGCTATTAAATTGTCCAGGAGAAGAACAGGATGAGTCAGATACAGGCCGCGATTATGACCGGCCCAGGCCAAATCGCCGTCCGCTCGTATCCCAAACCCCAAATCGGCGACGACGAAGTCCTACTAAAAATTGAGCGCACCGGCATCTGCGGCAGCGACAAGCACCTATTCGCCGGCCACATGGCCCTGCCATTTCCGGTGATACCCGGCCACGAATTAGTCGGCATCGTCGAGCAGATGGGGCCGGCCGCAGCCGATAGCTTGGCCATCGTCGGCGGCCCCATCGCGGTGGGCGACCGCGTGACGACAACGCCCTCATCGCGGGCCTGTGGGCGGTGCTACTACTGCCTGCACATGCCCCAGCGGCCCACCCTGTGCTCCAACCGCTTTGTGTACGGATTTGTATCCGCCGATCTCGCGCCCATGCCGCGCGGCGGTTTTGCCGAATACCTGCACTTGACAGGCCATTCGTGGCTCTTCAAAATTCCCGACGACCTGCCCTCGGAGTGGGCCGTGCTCACCGAGCCAGCCGCCGTGGCCACCCGCGCCGTAGAGCGCGCCCTAGGACCGGGCATCCCGCACATCGGCGAAGGGTTGGGCCTCGACAAATCCGTGCTGGTCCTCGGAGCCGGGCCCATCGGCCAGCTCGTGGTGGCGGTGCTCAGCCACATCGGCACCGACTTGATTATCGCCGGCGACCTCAGCGCGAACCGGCTGGAACTCGCCCGCGCCATGGGCGCACACCAAGTGCTCGCAATGGGTGAGGGTAGCCCAGAGCAGCGCCAGCTAGCCCTGCAAGACATGACCGCCGGCGTGGGAGCCGACATCGTCATCGAAACAGCCGGTGTACCCATCGCCTTCAAGGAATCGCTCGACTTGGTGCGCCGAGGTGGCATCGTCGTGGAGGTGGGGCACTTCACCGATCCAGGGAGCGTAGAAATTCGCCCGCACATCGTCTGTTTTAAGGATTTGGACATCCGCGGCATGTGGGCCTACCCTTCCATGCAGTTCAAGACCGCGCTATCTTTCTTGCGCCGCACAAGCGCGCCCTTAGATCGCTTTATCACCCATCGGTTGCCGCTGTCCCACATCCGCGAGGGCCTCGACATTACCGGCGGCGAAGAGGCCATGAAGGTCGTAGTCGAGCCGGGCAGTTGATCGACCGGACCATCGCGTGTAAACCAAGCCAACCTAGGAAAAAAAGATGCCAATAGATCAACCCAAGATCCTCGTCGTTGATGACGAGCCAGATTTAGAGCACCTAGTACGGCAGCGCATGCGCCGCGAAATTCGCTCGGGCCAATACAGCTTTATGTTTGCCCAAAACGGCGTCGAAGCCCTAGAAGTGCTCAGCGAAGAGCAAGACGTTGACATGGTGCTCTCGGATATCAACATGCCGCGGATGGACGGGCTGACCTTACTAGAGCAGATCCCCAAGGTAGATCCCAACATCCGCTCGGTCATCGTCTCGGCATACGGCGACATGAAAAACATCCGCACGGCCATGAACCGGGGGGCGTTTGACTTCATCACCAAGCCCATCGACTTTGAGGACATGCGGGTGACCATCCAGCGCACCCTGCGCCATCTAGAGCTGTGGCGCGAAGCACTGGAATCGCGCGACAAACTGGTCGCCCTGCAAAACGAACTCAGCGTGGCCAACAAGATGCAGCAGTCCATCTTGCCCACTAGCTTCCCCACCGGTGAGGGCTTTGAAATTTTTGGCGGCATGAAGCCCGCGCGCGACGTCGGCGGCGATTTTTTCGATGTCTTGTCCCTCGAAGACGACCGCCTCGGCCTCGTCGTCGCCGATGTCTCGGACAAGGGCGTACCGGCGGCCCTGTTTATGATGTCGAGCCGCACCCTGTTGAAAGGCTCGGCCATTGGCCTCGATTCGCCGGGCAAAGTGTTGAGCGAAGTAAATCAACTGCTGCAACAAGAAAACGACGCCGCCATGTTCGTGACCGTGTTTTACGCGACGTTTGATCCCCTAGATGGCAAGCTGACCTATGCCAATGGCGGCCACAACCCCCCCCTCGTGGTCCACGCCGACGGCAGTTCGACCGAAATTCCGCCGACCAACGGAGTAGCACTCGGCGTGGTTCCCGACTTCACCTATGAGGAAAGCTCGATACTGCTCCAGCCGGGCGACTGCGTCGTCTTGTACACCGACGGCGTCCCCGAGGCCGAAAACAACCAAGGCGATCAGTTCGGGCTAGCGCGCCTGTGCGAGATTTTCGCCAACAAGGGCCCTATGGATGTCCGCGCTACCAACGAGGCGGTTTTTGCGGCAGTCGAGGCCTTTGCCGGCGATGCCCCTCAATTTGACGACATCACTTGCCTGATGCTTCGTCGCAGCGAGACAGACCAATGAGTGCCCAAAGATCGCTGATTATAGCGACTGAACTGGACGAACTACACAAGGTCAACGCCGCTATTGAGGAGCTGGCAGAGCAAGAAAACTGGTCTCCAGACATCATTTTTCAGATCGGGCTGGCCGTCGAGGAATTAGGGGTCAACATTGTCAGCTACGGGCACGACGACGACAAAGCTCACCAAATCAAGATCGTCATCTCCTCAGAGGATGAGGCGATCACAATCGAGATTGAGGACGACGGCCACGCCTTCAATCCGCTCGTCGATGCGCCGGAGCCGGACTTGGACGCCGCTGTTGAGGACCGCACTGTTGGTGGCCTCGGCGTCCATCTCGTGCGCTCCATGATGGACGAAGTCCACTACCAGCGACAAGAAGACAAAAACTGCCTGACTTTGGTCAAGCGGAGGGATAGTTGAGCAACGCGCTTGCTCGATGCGCGGCCGCGCTGCTGGTGGCGAGTGCTGCGCTGGGCGCCGAACAGCCCGGCGTCTCCGACCGGACTATTCTCTTTGGCCAATCCGCCGCCTTTAGTGGGTCAGCCCAGGAGTTGGGCCGGAACATGCGGCTTGGGATGCAGGCGGCCTTCCGGGAGGTCAATGAGCAGGGCGGGGTCCACGGGCGCCGGCTCGAATTGGTGTCGCTCGACGATGGGTACGAGCCAGAAGCCGCCATCGACAACACCCGCCAGTTGATCGAAGGCGAGCGGGTCTTCGCGCTGATCGGTGCCGTCGGCACCCCGACCTCGCGCGCCGCCGTTCCCATTGCCGAAGACGCCGGCGTCCCCTACATCGCTCCCTTCACCGGCAGCGATTTTCTCCGCGACCCCAAGTGGCAAGGCGTAGTCAACCTGCGCGCCTCCTACAACCAAGAAACCGAGGAAATCGTCGCCCGTCTGACCGGCGACTTGGGCATTGAGCGCATTGCCATAATGTACCAAGACGACTCCTTTGGGCGGGAGGGATTTCGCGGGGTGCGCCGCGCCCTCGCGCGTCGCGAGCTAGCGCTCGTGGCCGTCAGCGTGTATCCGCGCAACACCAAGGCGGTAAAAACCGCGCTGCTCGACCTGCGCAGCGGCCAGCCCCAAGCCGTGATTTTGGTCGGGACCTACCAGCCCGTCGCAACCTTAATCGCCTGGGCGCATGAGACGGATTTTACCCCTATCTTTGCGACCATTTCATTCGTCGGCAGTAAAGCACTAGCGCGGGAACTCGGCCCGGTTGGCGCTGGGGTTTTAGTCTCGCAGGTCGTGCCCTTCCCAACAGACACCGAGCCGGCTATTATCGGCTCGTACCGCCGCGCCCTCGCAGCGCACGCTCCTGAAGCCGAGCCGAGCTTTGTCTCTTTTGAGGGCTACTTAGCCGGCCGCTTGGCCTTTGCCGCCCTCACCGGCTGCGGCCGAGCAGTCAGCCGCGCCTGCCTATTAGACAACCTGCGCCGCGCCGAAGCCATTGACCTAGAGGGGTTCGAGCTGCGCTACGGAGATGGCGACAATCAGGGTTCAGACGCGGTCTTCCTCACCGTGATCGACAGAAACGGCCAATATCGCCCCATCCGCTCCTTGAAGAGGGCGCCGAAGCCATGATCGCCCTGCTAAAACGCGTACTCGCAGCGCGGCACCGCATCGCCTTTCATCTCTACATGGGCATCGGCACGGCCGTGGCCCTGACCATGGTCGCCAGCTTGGTGGCTTGGTTTTCCTTCGACCAAGTTGGCAATGCTCAAAGACAGGTAAACGAGCGGGCGGTCCCGGAGATAGCCACCGCTTTTGCCGTCGCCCAGCAAAGCGGCACCCTAGCCGCGGCAGCCCCGCGCTTGGTGGCAACCGAGACGCAAGGGGCCTTTGCCGAGGTCGCGGCCAAAGTCGCCTCCGAGCGCGACGATTTCAAAAAGCAATTGTCGGCCCTAACCCAGCAGGGCGCCGCCGAGGAACGCTTGGTGCGGATTCGCGCCCGCGGCGACACCCTCATCGCCAACATCAACGCGATTGAGGAGTCGGTGGCCAAGCGCTTTGAGCTCAAAACACGCAGCCGTGGATTGCAAAAAAACCTAGAGTTACTGCAAAATGAACTGACTGATATCCTGATTCCAGCCATTGACGATCAGCTATTCTACGCAATGACCGGCTACCGCACCCTCGGCAAACCGCCCGCACCCCGCGCTCAACACCTTTCAGAGGCCGAACTTGCTCTCTATCGCGATCTGGCCGAGTTGCAGGAAGGAGCGACTACGGCCACGCGCCTGCTGGCCAATGTCTTCAACCTGTCGGATGTGCGCCTGCTCGATCCTTTACAGGAGCGTTTCAACTCCACCGTTGACGGCATCGAGCGCAAACTCGCCGCGCTTGGGCAAGGCCCCTTGCGCAGCTCCCTTGCCCGCCAGACGCCCAAGGTTGGCTTCCGCATCGAGCGCGCCTACTTGCATAGCGAACTCGAACAAACCTTTAACCGCTTGTTTGACTTGGGCCGTGGCGATGAAAAAATCTTCGCTCTGTGCGCCTGGCAACTCCAGATCGTCGAACAACAACGCACACTGCTCGACCACAATCGCGACTTGTCCATCGAGCTAGTCGCCGAGGTCGAGCGGCTAGTGAACACGGCCCGTGAGAGCGCCCAGCAGGCCACCCAAACCTCCACTCAGGCCATCTTCACCGGCCGCAAGCTCCTGCTCGCTATTAACGCGGTTGGCATCGCTGGAGCGGTTTTGATCGCTTGGCTGTTCGTCGGCCGGATGCTGCTGCGCCGCCTCGAATTTCTGTCGGACCGCATGCGCCGCATGGCCGAAGGCGACCTAAAAGCAAAAATCGAGCTGCCCGGGCGCGACGAGGTCGCCGACATGGCCGCGGCCCTCGAAATTTTCCGCCACAACTCATTGGAGGCCCAGCGGCTCAACTTGGTAGAAAAGCTAGCCGCCGACCTAGAAGAGAAGAATGCCACGCTCGAAAAGGTGCTCGAAGATCTGAATCTGGCGCAGGATCAAATCGTCATGCGCGAAAAACTAGCCGCTCTGGGCGAACTCACCGCGGGCGTGGCGCACGAAATCCAGAACCCGTTGAACTTCGTCAAAAATTTCGCCGAAGTCTCGGAGGAATTGTTGGAGGAACTGCAAGAGTTACTAGAAGAAGAAGGCATCCAAATAAGCCAAGAGCAGCGCGAGCTACTAAACGAGATCAAGAGCGACTTGACCGACAACCTCGAGCGAATCCGCCACCACGGCGACCGCGCCAATCGCATTGTCCGCGACATGCTGCAGATGGGCCGCGGATCGGGCGAGGCGCGGGCGACGGATATCAACGCCCTGCTCGAAGAACACGCGCGCCTCGCTTTCCACAGCGCCCGAGCGACTAATGCGGATTTTCAGCTCGACATCAAGGAAGAGCTAGATGAGCAGATGGGAGAGTTAGAGGTGGTCCCGCAGGATTTGGCGCGCGTCTTTCTCAACATGGTGAGCAATGCTTGCTACGCCACCAACGAGAAGCGGCACGCTCCAGAGACGGCATCCGACTACGTTCCCACGCTCTGGATCAGCACCCGGCGAACGCCCACCCAAGTCGAAGTCCGCATCCGCGACAATGGGAACGGAATCCCCGCCGATGTCGCCGACAAGATCTTCAACCCATTTTTTACGACAAAGCCGACCGACCAAGGAACCGGGCTCGGGCTCGCGCTGTCCAACGACATCGTACGCGAACACGGAGGCATCATAAAGGTCAACTCCGAGCCTGGCGAATTTACCGAGATGACCATCGAACTGCCCACCGAGCAGTCGGCGTCCCTACAATCGGACCCAGCCGAAACGCCCTCTTCAGTGTAGTTCGCCTAGTCCGTGGCTTTGCGGCGGAAGCGCCCAGTTAATTACGACAATGCGGCGAGCGCCTCTTCTGCGGAAGCGTGGATTGCAATGATCTTGTCAAAACCGCTGATTTCGAAAATTTCCCGTATCGGCTCCGAAAGCGAGCACAGCGCGAACTGGGCGCTGCGCTGCTGAAGCGTTTTGGCAATCAGCAGAAATGTCCGCAAACCCGCGCTGCTGATGTAGTTGATGGCCGTCAAATCGACGAGCACTGGGTTGTTGTCGGTGCCGATTGCTGCGTTGAGGGCATCGTGAAAATCGCGGGCATTGACTCCGTCGATGCGGCCTTCGGGCTTGGCGATTAATACGCCGTCCTTCTGTTCAGTATTCACTTGATCTCCCACCTTTCTAAATGGTGTGTACCGTTTCTGTTGATTTAAGAAGTGTTACTAACTTGGTCAACGTCATCCTGATCGGGCATGAGCACAAACTCAGGATACGCTTCGATGCCGAGCTCGGCGGTATCTTGGCCAAGCTCTTCAACGGTCTGCGACACCCGCACCCCCATTATCTTACCCAAAACTAACCACGCGATCCACGAAGCCGCAAACGCGAACGCGCCCACCGCCAACACCCCGATGAGCTGGACGCCGAAGTGGCCATCGGCTGCAATGCAGACCGCCAAGGTCCCCCAGATGCCGGCAAACAGATGAGCCGGAATGGCGCCTACTACATCGTCTAGCTTGGCGATCTCCAACAACCGTATCCCGCCGACGCACAAGACACTACCCACGGCACCAATTACAAGGGCCCAGTAGTGCCCGACAATATCTGGCCCAGCCGTAATGGAAACCAGTCCGGCGAGTGCGCCGTTGAGGACAGCGAGCAAATCGATGCGTCCTAAAATGGGCCGCGATAAGAACAGAGCGGCTATGACGCCAGCCGCCGCCGCGAGGTTGGTATTGACAAGCACATGGCTCATGGCGACCGCATCGATTGCGCTCGACAGGGCCAGCTGCGAGCCGCCGTTGAAGCCAAACCACCCCAGCCACAAAATAAAGACGCCCAACGTCACGGCTGGCACGTTGGATGGCGGCGTGGCCTTGACGCGGCCGTCGCGGCGAAATTTTCCGCGCCGCGCGCCGACCACCAGCACCCCAGCGAGCGCAGCCCAACCGCCAGTCGAATGCACGACGGTAGAGCCAGCAAAATCCTTAAACCCCATGGCACTCAGCCAGCCGCCGCCCCAAGTCCAAGCCCCGACGATGGGATAGATAATTATCGTCAATATGGCCGTAAAAGCAAAAAACGCCCACAGCTTTACCCGCTCGGCTAGTGTGCCCGATACAATAGAAGCGGTCGTCGCCACAAAGACCATCTGAAAAAACCAGTCCGCCATGGTGGCCTTACCGGCCTTTGTTACGGCTGCGGCGGATGCCGCCCGACCGGACAACAGCGCGAGTTCATCGTCCGACGGTCCGTATAAAAACTCGAGCGTACCGATCCAGCCTTCTTGCACGTCAACGTACATGAGGTTGTAGCCGACCAAGTAGTAAGTGACCCCAGCAATGGAATAAAGACCGATGTTCTTTAGGCAAATCATGGAGGCGTTTTTGGTGCGCACAGACCCGGCTTCGAGCATGGTAAAGCCCGCGCACATCCACATTACGAGCACACCCCAGATGAGAAACGAGAAGGTGTTGAGGATGAATTGCAGCTCTTCACCGCTCGCAGCATAGGCCCCGGTCGCCCCTATTAGGAGACCACCGGCCGCGATAAATCCGCCCTCACTTGCTTTTCTAATCACGTCAGTTCCTCCCTTACTGCGCGCTGAATCGCCGGACTAACCCGCCATTTCAGCGCGGATTTCCCGAATCCAATCGACGCTCTGGCGCACCTTTGCGGCCAAGCCGTCCCAGTCTTTGGCCGCGACCAGTTCCTTGGTAATCAGCTTGGAGCCAGCACCGACGGCCGCAACGCCGGCCTTGAACCACGCCGCTAGGCTCTCGCGCGTGGCATCGACGCCGCCAGTGGGCATAATCCGGGTCCAAGGACAAGGGCCGAGCACGGATTGGACGAAGGCCGGGCCGCCGACTTCGCTGCCGGGGAACACCTTG